>OY970228.1:0-4760000 GCA_963714075.1 uncultured Planctomycetaceae bacterium | reverse complement strand
CCCCGCCTATTTGCGGTATTACTACGCGTCGAAGCTCGGGACCGGCCTCGACGACCTCGATCTGAACCCCGAAGAGTTCGTGACCAAGGTCAATTCGGACCTGGTCGGCAAGGTCGTCAACTTGGCGAGCCGCACGGCGAAATTCCTGCGAGGACGGCCTGCTTTCCGAGCGCTATCCGGGCGACGGCGGCCTGTTCGATCAGGCGGCGGCGGACGGCGAACAGATCGCGGCGGCCTACGAGGCGGGCGATTACAACGCGGCAATGCGGCTGATCATGGCCTGTGCCGATCGGGCCAACAAATTCGTCGACGAGCGTCAGCCCTGGACGCTGCGGAAGGATCCATCGCGGGCGAGCGAGCTGCGGGACGTCTGCACGATCGCGCTCAACTTGTTTCGCCAGCTGGCGATATTACCTCGCTCCCGTTTTGCCCGTCCTGGCCGAGCAGACGGTGAAACTTCTGCATACGAAGATCGGTCCGGGCGACTGGGATCAGGCGTCGAAGCCGCAGGAAGGGACGATGGTTGGCGTTTTTGAGCACATGATGAAGCGGGTCGAAAAACAGCAGGTGGATGCCATGATCGAGGACAGCAAACCGAGCGAAGCTCAGCAGTCCGGTGAGCAGCCGACGGACGGCCCCGAGGCCCTGGCGAAGGAGCCGCTCACGACCGAGCTCTGCACGATCGACGACTTCGTGAAAGTCGACATGCGCGTGGCCCGGGTTGTCGAGGCCGAGGAGGTCAAGGAATCGGACAAGCTCCTGCGATTGACGCTGAGCCTGGGTGGCGACGTGCGGCGCAATGTTTTCGCCGGGATCAAAGGCGTTTACAAGCCCGAGGATCTGCTGGGCAAGCTGGTGATTTGCTGCGCGAATCTCGCGCCGCGAAAAATGCGTTTCGGCGTCAGCGAGGGGATGGTGCTTGGCGGCCGGCGCCGGCGGACAGGAGATTTTCGTTTTGCGTCCCGACGAGGGTGCCGTTCCAGGTCAGCGGGTCCACTGAGACTTCGGATGGTTTCCCGCGATTTCGTGCGGAAAGCAGGAACTTTCGAGGCTGTCTGAACGTCTCGAATTCAGCGTCAAATCGAATTCTTTTTTGAGCCCCGCGGGATTGCCACGATGGACGCGGGTTTCCCGAATTCAATTCCGATTCGACGACCGCTGGCGATCTCTCTTTTCCTGTGCAGCGTAATTGCCGCCGCCTGTCCCACTTCGTCGCTCGCGAGGCCACCGCTCGAGTTGCCGAGTGTCAAGATTTCGGGCGTGCCGCACGTCAAGCAGAGGCCGGACTTCTGCGGCGAGGCTTGCGCGGAGATGTATTTGCGCAGGCTGAAGGTGCCAATCGACCAGGACGGCGTCTTCGAGCACTCGCGTGTTGATCCGGCCTTGGGGCGCGGTTGCTATACCGCAGACTTGGCCCGAGCGCTCGATCACGTCGGCTTTAGAACGGGGTCGGTCTGGTACTCAATTCCCGTACAGGACGCCTGGTCGAGATTGAATGACGAGTTTGCGGCCTTGCATGGGGATCTGCAACGAGGGGTGCCGTCGATTGTCTGCATGCGATTCGACGACGAGCCGAAATCGCCTGAGCATTTTCGCCTTGTGCTCGGATATGACGCTCAGTCCGACGAGGTGCTCTATCACGATCCGGCCCAAACTCGCGGCGCGTATCTGCGGATGTCGCGGGCCAAGTTCCTGACATTGTGGCCACTCAAGAGCGACGGCGAGAAGTGGACCGTCATCCGGCTGAGGTTGGAGCCGGACCATTTGATCCACCCTACCCGGCGTGCCGAGCGTCTCTCGAGCGCCGACTACGCGCAACACATTCGCAAGCTCAAGACGCGGATTCCCGAAGGCTTCACGCTGGTGCTCGAGCGGCCGTTTGTTGTCTTGGGGAATGAGTCGCCGGAGACGGTTCGCGCCCGCGCGAAGAACACGGTCGAATGGGCCGTTTCGCGGTTGAAGCGAGACTACTTCGAGCGGAACCCCTCTGAGATCATCGACATCTGGCTGTTCGAGGACGGCGTCAGCTACGAGGAGTACACGCAGCGGCTCTTCGGCGAAAAGCCGACGACTCCCTACGGGTTTTATTCCCCGCGTCAGCATGCTCTGATCATGAACATTGCGACTGGCGGGGGCACGCTGGTGCACGAGATCGTGCACCCCTTTATGGCGTCGAATTTCCCCGACTGCCCGTCGTGGTTCAACGAAGGGCTGGCGTCACTCTACGAGCAAGCCCAGGACCGCGACGGACACATCGCCGGTCTCACGAACTGGCGCTTGCGGGGGCTCAAGGCGGCCATTCACGACGGAGAGGTGCCGTCGTTCGAGAAACTGTGCGGCACCACAACGCGCGAGTTTTATGATCGCGACCGCGGGACAAATTACGCCCAGGCACGTTACCTCTGCTATTACCTGCAGGAGCACGACCTGTTGGTCAAGTTTTATCGGGCGTTTCGCCGCAACGCCGGAACCGATCCAACCGGAATCGAGACGCTTAAAGCGATCCTCGGCGAAGAAAATCTCGCCGAGTTTCAAAGGCGGTGGGAGAAATACGTGCTCAAACTCGAGTTTGAGCCCTAATCCAGTTTCTGCGCCGCAAGTGCGCCTGCCCCCCCAACCGACCGACGAGGTGTTCGCGGAGCCGCTGCGCAAGCGCGGCGACGATGTCAACGCCCGAGCATCCCTCCGCCCGAGCATCCACGACGGCGTGACGCACGAATGCCGCGACGTGACCGCGGTCACTTGGAGCTAGCGCTTTCGTGCCGGCGTCGGTTTGTCGGACAGTGTGTCGGACCCGAAGCGCACAGGCTCAGTGGCACCGGCGTTAACGATGTCAGCAGATTGGGACGCGGCAATCGAAAAAGCCGAGAGCGGATTGTGCCAAGAACCTAATCGCCTACGGCTTGCCCGGCCGTCGATCGGACTATTTGCTGTCCGGGGGATTTGTGGACGGGGGATTTGGGAGATGGCTGAAGTGAGTCACCGCATTGGGACCCGCGGCGGCCGCTTCACGGCCCGCGATCTTCAGGTCGAACACGTAATCCTTTTTTCCCGGGGGCTGATGATCGATTTTGAGCTCCGGATATTCCTTTAGGTTTCGATCCGGATCGTCGTAAAGGTTGAGAAACTGGTCCGGGCCAGGGTACTCCTTGCGCTGCCCCCGTTTCAGCTTGGAGAACGTTGCGATGTAAGTGCCGGCCTTCACGCCGTCGTCTTTTGCAAATGTTCCGAAGGCGAATTCACCGCTTCGAGAGATGGGCCGAAAGAGCCCATTGGCCTGCGGGTTCGCGGGGTCCTTGAGCACCATGACGATCCATTCCCTCTCCGCGAGATCCGGGGGCATTCCATCCACTGTTACCGTGCCAGCCAGGGGGTAGACCGCCTCGCGCTTCTGCCCGGCGTTTTCCAACGCCTTGTCGATGGCCTGATTGGTCGTTTGCCCCGATGAGCAGCCGCCGACGAGGAGCACAGCGAGCACGCTGCATCCCCGGATTGCACCACAAGGTCGCAGGAACATCCCGTGATTTCCTTTCCCGCTCAAAACGATGTGTGATTCGCTAGGGCTGCCAAAAAGCTGCCCCCCAAAGAGCGGTCGCTCCGGGAGGCACCTTCTTGGAGTTTTTCCCGTCAGGCAATCGCCGTTAGGCAATCGCCGTCAAGTGACTTACTTAGAAGCTTGAGTCTGTAACGGGCTCGTTTCCGTGAATGCTCAATAGGGCCATGAGCGTCAAGAAGCTGATGTTTTCGCTGATCATGCGGGCCGAGCCGTCGCACATGCAAACTCCAACCGACCCCGGATGGAAGCTGTAGCCGAAAGTGCGGATCCACTCGTTCGTGCAATTGAGGACGCAGACGGGCCCGTGAGAGGGGGCCTGCGTAGTTCCGGCAAAATTGGAGCCTGCTCCCTTGCCGGCGTAGCCATTATTCCAACATCCCCAGCAACCGCCCGGGTTGTTGGTCCAAAGCACGGAGCCAGGACAGCAGCATTGGTGAATATAGCAATAACGTGTCTGCTTGCCCCCCTTGATCCCGCATGGCCCCCCGCCCCTGATCCAAAGATCCGGGCAGCCGGCGATCTCGGTGAAGAGGACCGAGGTCGAAGTGCCATCGGTGATTTTGTCAATACTGACGGTTCCGGCAATGCTCACTTTAGAGTTGTTACAGTTGGCCATGGCGGTCTCGCCGCAGGGGACCTTGCATTTGCCGGTAAGGTACAGCCAGTAATTTTTATCGCAGGCATGATAAACTTTCGAGAGGCCCCGATAGTCGCTCGCACCCATGAACTTTTTGGGCCAGAACTGATCACTGGTCACCGTCCCACAGTTGACCGCTGGGCAGCACGTCCAAACCGGCTGCTCCAGGAACGGGTTCGCAAGCCTGGGGCACGAAGGGCAAACAAAGGTTGGAATCACACTCGACGCAGGATAGTTCTGTGGGCACGGTGTGCAGGCGCAAGCCGAATTCTTGTACGTGAAACACTGGCTGCCGCCCGTCCACGTGTAGTTATGCGGAGACTGGATAGACGAGTTTTGGTCGATTTTGTTGTAAACCGTGGTCGCTTCTACGTACGGCAGAAGCTTCTCGCCCCACGTATGAAGGTTAAAGTCGTAATGACAGCTTGTAATCGCACCACAGGTCACGCCTCCAAAGGTGTGGCAGCAAGGATGACCACAATCTCTGTTAACGACCTCCATGATGACCGACGGAGGCAACACGTTGTTGACGTCGTGGTAATTGTGCGAGGCCAGTGCAAGCTGCTTCAGATTGTTGCGGCACTGCGTCCGACGTGCCGCCTCCCGCGCGGCTTGGACTGCCGGCAGCAGCAAGGCGATTAGTACCGCGATAATCGCGATCACCACCAAGAGTTCGATCAGCGTAAAACCTTTTCGCCTGCTGGTCATGAGTCGTCCTTTCAGTGAAGCGCACGGAACGCAAAGAGACCCCAAAAGACCATCCCTCGTGCCGCAAAGAGATCGAGGTCGCCGCGACGCTCGGCGGGACGAGAGCCACAAGTGCAAGGATGAACGCTCCCTCGGGCGAAATGCCGGGGACGAGAGTCGCGAGCGGACCTCGAGAAGCAAATCGGGCCCATGGCTTGCCGCGGGAAGTAAGCCTCCTCGAGCGACCCTAAGAGGAGACACTGTTTGGCTGGAGATGGTTTACCCCGCCGCGACGAAGCACCCGACGCGACCGACAGCCACCGGCATCAAACCCGAAATCTAGGCGCAGTCTGCGTTTCGCGCGATTCGATTGCAAGGACATTTCTTCAAACGTTTCTAAGATTTTAACAAGCGGCCCGGGTGGTGTACGTTCGCTTCTCCTTTGCGCGGTCGCACGCTGTCCCATAAGGACACTACCGGGACGGGACGCGTACGCGATCGGGACGCCGAAGCCGTCCCGATCGATCGTCTTCGTGCGTTTCGCCGATCGATTTTGAGACGCGCCCTCACCGGTAGCCCTCTCGCAGCGGACTGGGCGAACGTGAAAAGTCGGGACGGGACACCTGGGACACGGCGACGACCGAGGGCGCCGCGGTCGGCGGCCGGGCGACGCGTTCGGCGCTCAAATCATGTAATACCAACCCTCTTTGCCCTCGAGGCTTTCGGCGTAGCGCGGACAGATCGCGCACACGTCTCCTTTGAGCAACTCGTAGGCAAAGCGGATGGCTTCGAGCGTACTCGACCAGACTGCGCCAGTTTCCTGAAAGACGAACACCTTTTCGGGACCCAGGCGACGGACCAAGCCGCTGGCTTCGATGATACGCATGAAATCGGGACGGATGCCGCACAACAGCACGGTGGCTCCGAGTTTGTCCATGCGGTCAATAAACCGCTCGAGCACCGCCAGGCAGACTGGGTCGGGATTCCGCGCGCGTTTGACGCGCAGCACGACGACGCGGATTCCTTCTTTCGTAAGGGCGGTGATTTTCTCGAAGTGATCTTCCAGCTCGGGGGCCGCACCGAAGAAGAATTCTCCCTCCAGGCTGTAAATGCGAATCCGACCGCACGGTGGATCGGACGAAATGCGTTCGCGGACGACGCGCTCGGGGGCGAGAACCAACTCGGTCATGTGAATGCGGGCCGCCCGGGGGACGTAAAACAGGAACGACAAAAACACGCCGATCAGAATGCAGAACTCGACGGAGATGGCGACGGCTGAAATCGCCGTGAGACAGACGATCCAGGCATCCGATCGCGTCGTGCGGAGATGATAGGCCAACTGGCTGCCGGTCGACCAATCGCCAGGCTGCCAGCATCAGAATGCCCGCCAGGGCCGAGCGCGGGATGTAAGACGCGAGGGGCCCGAAGAGGAGCACCGTCAACGCGACGGCCGCGGCGCAAATGACACCCGACCATTGCGTCTGGCCGCCAGCCTGCTGGTTGATCGTGGAACGCGTCAAAGATCCCGAGCCTGGATAGCAGTGGAAGAAGCTCCCGGTCAAATTGGCCAGGCCTTCGCTCAGGCATTGCTGGTTAATGTCGAGCTTTTGCCCCGTTTGGGCCGCGATCGCCTTTGCCATCGCGATGGCTTCCAGCAAGCCCAACAGCGCAACCGCCAGGCTGCTGCCGGCCAGCGCGCGGACATGGAACCAGTCGAGCTTTGGCAGCGCGAACGACGGGAGCTTCGCCGGGATCGAACCGACGACGACGACCCCACGATGATCGAGTCCTGTAGCCCACACGACCGCACGCCATGCCAGCAACTGCGGTCAGTAAGGCGGGTATCGGAAACCGCAACCGCCGATTGACGTAGCTCAGGATCAGCGCGATGACGACCGTTCCCAGGCCGACAAGCAAAGTCGGGAAATGAGTCTGATCGATCTGACGGATTGTGTGCCAGAAACGAATAATGAAATGCTCGTCGCCGGAGGCGGCCTTGGGGAGGCCCAGCAAGTTCTTGATCTGGTCGAGAACAATCAGGACCGCCGCCCCCAACGTGAATCCGACGATGACCGCATGCGAAATGTAGCGATTGAGGTCACCCAGCCGAAGCAGCGTAATCACAATCTGGACGGCCCCCACCAGGAATGCCAGCACAATCGCCAACTGGACCGGGTCGTCGTTGGGAAATGCCACGAGGGCACTCAGAGACGGCGATAGAAATCGCGTTGGTCGGTCCGTTGATCAACTGTTTTGAAGAATCGAAGAGCGCTCCGACGGCCGTCATCACAATGGCCGTGTAAAGGCCGTATTGTGGAGGTAGACCGGCGACCTGTGCGTAAGCCATCGCCTGGGGGACGGCGACAGTGGCGACCGTCACGCCGGCGGCCGCGTCGAGACCCAACGACCGCAGCGAATAGGTCCGCAGCGAGTCGAAAGCCGGCACAATCCGGAAAAAGGTCTCGCGCCATTTGCCGCCGGCACGGCCCTCCCCCGCCTCATTTTCCAACGTCGATTTATTGACCGGGAGGGCGCGAACCATTCACCGAACCTGGCTGGTCGATTTCTTTACAAAGCCGATCACAGAACCGTGCTGAATCAGAGGGATCATAACGGGAAAGTGTTCGCGACGCAGGCCAGCGGAATGCCGGTCCGAACGTGCCAGCGGGCAGCTAAACATCAAACGATTGGTTCGCCGCCGGGATCACCGGATCTTCGTCGCACAGGTCGTGCAGGATTTGGGCGAGCGATTGAGCGCCGGCCCGCTCGCCGTGAACGAGGAACGCGCGGCCAATGTGCGACTCGGCCGACATCTGCGAGAAAAACCATTTGAAATCCTCAGCGTCCGCATGCGCCGACAATCCGTCGAGTTGTTCGACGCGTGCTCGCAGATGATACGAGCGATCGAGAATCGCGACGACCGGCTGCCTTTCGGCAATTCGCCGCCCCAGCGTGTGCTCTGCCTGGAAGCCGATCAGCACAATCGTGTTGCGGGGGTCCTCGATCGCATGTTTGAGGTGATGGCGAATGCGGCCGCTTTCGCACATGCCGCTGGCTGAGATCACCACAAATGCGCCGCCGCGCCGGTTGAGCTGCAGGCTTTCCTGCGGCGACTGGATGTAGGTCAGCAGGGGAAAGTCGAACAAGTCGCGGTCGCTGCGCAGCACGCGGAGTGCGGCCGCATCGAGGAGCTCGTGATGGCGTTCGTAGATTTCTGTGACGCGGTTGGCCAGCGGACTATCGACAAAGACCGGAATCCGCGGCAGCCGGCCCGCGCGCGACAGCTCGCGCAGGAAATAGACGACCTGCTGGGTGCGGCCGAGGCTGAACGCGGGAATGATCACCCTTCCCTCGCTCTCGTCAGCACGCTGAATGATCGCCAGCAGGCGCTCCTTGAGGTTTTCCGCGGGGGCGTGAACTCCGCCGCCATAGGTCGATTCAGTAATCAGCACGTCGCATCCGCCGACCGGCTGAGGATCCCGCAACAGCGGCAGACCCCGACGGCCCAGGTCGCCCGTGAACACGACGCGCCGGACCTCGCCGTGATCTTCGATATCGAGCTCGGTGACTGCCGAGCCCAAAATATGTCCTGCCTCAGAAAACCTCAGCCGCAAGGCGGGCGACAGCTCGTGCCAATCCGCGTAGTCCAGGGTCTCCAGCGACTTGATCGCACCCTGGACCTCGTGCTCACCATAGAGGGGTTCGATCGTCCGGCGCGCCTGGCGGCGCGTGCATGTTCAAGTACCGAGCGTCCTCGAGTTGAATGTGCAGACTGTCCTTGAGCATCAGAGCGGTGAGGTCGGCCGTGGCCGGCGTGCAGAAAATTGGGCCGCGATAGCCTGCCCGAAAGAGGCCTGGAAGGTTGCCGCAATGATCGATGTGCGCGTGCGAGAGGATCACGCCGTCGAGCGATTTTGGGTGACAGCGGAAATGAGAGTTCTTGGCGTGCGCCTCGGCCCGCCGACCCTGGAACAGGCCGCAATCGAGAAGGACGCGGAGGCTATCGGTCTCGAGCAGATGCTGACTTCCTGTGACCTCTCCTGCTGCACCGTAGAAGGTGATCTTCACACGTGAGCTTTCATGCCGTGGTTCTTACGCGGGACGCGATGAAGCGGCCCCGCAGCGGTCACTGAGCTGTGCTCGTTTTGGGGTCAGCTGTTGTTTCGGCAGCGGCCACGGACTGCGCTCCGGCCGGGTGCAGCGAATGGATGACCAGCATGCCGGCTCCGGTGACCAGAGAGACGTCGGCAAAATTGAAAACCGGCCAGTGGAACGTGCCGAACGTAAAGAGCAGAAAATCGCGGACGGCCAGGACGGTCTGCCCATTTTCATCGATGCATTCCGGCAGCCCGATCCGGTCGTAGAGGTTCCCCAGAGTTCCCCCGAGAATGAGTGCCAGGGCGAGAGTCAGCCACCAACTGCGGGCAGCCCTAAAGCCAAACAGCCAGGTCGGAATTCCGATGACGGCAGCCGTACTGAGCGCGGCAAAGAGCCACGTGTAACCCTGCCCGACGCCCCAGAGCGCGCCACGATTGAAGCTGGTGAACAATCGGAAGGACAGCCAACCGTCGAGGTAAGCCACGCTCGTTCCGTCGCGGCCCGGCGGCGACGCGAAAACGGCATGTGCTCCGCGAGCGACAGGCTCCAAATCCGTTCCGGGATAACCGAGGTCCCGAAAGACGAGCGACTTAGTCGCGAGATCGGCCGCAAAAATCGCCGCTGCCGTCAGCAAGAAGACGACGACCCGGCTGGGAGGAACGCCGTTTATGGCGAAAGATTCTCGCGCTTTCGCTCGCATTCGACGCAATTCTTCGCGTACGGGATGGCTTTGAGCCGCAACTTGGGGATCAGGGCCTTGGCAGCGGTCTTTCCTTCTTCTAAGCACGCCAGGCAGGCGCCAAATGTCCCGGCGTCGATCCGCTTCAAGGCCGCTTCGATTTCTGCGAGGACATCCTGGTCGCTTTCGGCCACGCGCAGGGAAAAGTCTTGCTCAAACGTTTGGGTGCCGAGCTCTGCGATGTGCGTGGGGCTTTTCGACTCGCCCCCGCCGTCGTTGCGATCGAGGGCCTCGCGCGTCAATTGTTGAACGTCGCCGCGGATTCGAGCCTGAAGTATGAGCAGGCGCTCTTGAACTCAGTCAGCTCCGACTTTTTCAGCATTGTCTCGATTCCGCTCGCCGCTGCCGACGCTCAAAAAAGCACCTCATTATGGACGCCGTTCGCAGTGCGGTCAAGGATGCGTGACGGCGACCAAACGCAGGAATTGCGGCGGACGAAGAGCACGATTGTTCGAAGGATTCGCAGGATTGGTGCAGGGATTCGATCGGGTAATGAAGAGAGGTATTGGAGACCGGGCTGCGGATGGGCCGGCCGCCGCTCCCGTGACCGCCGGTCTACCAGAGGACGCTTTTAGACGTAGTTCGCGGTTTAGAGCTGCCTCGGCGAGGTTGCGATTCGTGCTGTTGCGGCTGCTGCGAATCCTCCTGCAGGATGTCGCCCAGATCAATCACCAGCCTGTCGCCGGAATGAATGAATCGGACGCCCGGCAGCATCAATGAGTTCCGGAGGGGAACATTACGAAGGTGAAGGGGGCCCGGACCGACAAAAAGTTCCGCTTCTAGGTGCGGATTCGTCGAAGCAGTCGACCTGACCGGTCGGAAAGACGGTGCTCGACACGAGCGGCACGTCGGCAAGGCACAGCGGTTCCGACCCGGTCGCCTCCAAATGAAACGAGCGGCCAGGGCCGGCAGGCACACTGCCGGCCCCCGGCCGCCGATGGTCTGCGACGCCACCCACGCATGACGTCGCAGAATTCACATGCTTGCAGACTCCCAGGTCTGCTCCATGCACCGGCAAATGACGTGCCTCGCCGCACCCGGCGAAATTCCCGGTGAATTTGGACGAGTCGAAGCGCTTGTCCGCAACGCGGTCGGTTTCGATGACGCCGAGTTGCCCGCTGATGAGCCAGCGGCCCGCTGATCGCACCAAGGCCAATTGAGGCACGATGAGCTAGAGACCACCCGTGATCATGGCATGTGTCGCGCCGTGCGATAGGCCGCATGCGGCATTTTGTTTGCTCAATCCGCGACCTCTTCGCGCTGTCGGTACGCCGACCACAGAGGATGTCCGCGCTCGGTCGGACAATTGTGGCGGCTTCAAACAGCCCAGCGACTTGAAAAGTTCGGCGCTCGCTGATTCTATTTGGGGACCGAGCTCGGTCGTTTAGGAGCTAAAGCGATCAGGGAGCCGCTTCGTGCCGCAAGTTTTCCCGCGCGCGATGAACATTCTCTCGAGGGCTTCGCTCTTCGGGAGCCTGCTGGTTGCGGCACTCGTCTTGTGGATCTGCCTCGTCTATACGCGGTCCCCGTACGGAACGGCCGCAGGCGTGATGCGCGTTCAGCGGGTTCCCTTCAGCCATCAACATCACGTCGGCGTGTTGGGGATCGACTGCCGCTACTGCCACACGACGGTGGAGCACTCGTCGTTCGCCGGCATTCCTCCCACAAAGACCTGCATGAACTGCCATTCGCAGATCTGGGTGGGCAGCGAGATGCTCGAGCCCGTGCGCGAGAGCTATCAATCCCACAAGCCGCTGGAATGGGACCGGGTTAACAACCTCCCCGGCTTCGTCTATTTCGATCACAGCATTCACGTGAACAAGGGGATCGGCTGTGCATCGTGCCACGGCCGCATCGATGAAATGCCGTTCACCTATCAGGCGAAGTCACTCCTAATGGAATGGTGCCTCGACTGCCATCGGCATCCGGAGCGCGAGATTCGGCCGCGGGCGGAGGTCTTCAACATGAAGTACCAGCGGCCGGCGAATCAACTCGAACTGGGCCGCCAATTGATGGACGAGTACCACATTGCAAACGAGACCAAATTGACGAGCTGCAGCGTGTGCCATCGATGAGCATCCGAAAAGACCTCTCCACCGACCTCGCGGAACTCGAGCAGACGTTGCACGGCACGTCGGGTCGACAGTACTGGCGCAGCTTGGACGAGCTGGCGGGGACGGCGGCTTTTCAAAAACTGATGCGGCGTGAGTTTCCGCACCAGGCCGACGTGTGGCCCGATTCGCTCAGTCGCCGCCACTTCCTCACGCTGATGGGAGCGTCGCTCGCACTGGCCGGACTCTCGGGTTGCTCGGTCAAGCCGGCCCCGATGGGGAAGATTGTGCCGTACGTGCAGCCGCCGCGTCAGATCGTTGCCGGCGAGCCCCTTTTCTTTGCGACGGCCCAGCCATTGCCTGGCGGTGCCGTCGGCCTGTTGGTCGAAAGTCACATGGGGCGCCCGACGAAGATCGAAGGGAATCCCGAGCACCCTGCCAGCCGCGGCGCGACGAGCCTCTATCATCAGGCATCGATCCTGACGCTCTACGATCCGGATCGCTCGCAAACCGTCACGTACCAGGGCCGCACCCGAGCGTGGACCGAGGCGCTGCCGCGACTCTGCGCACGGCGCTCGAGAAGGAGCGCGACAACGGCGGCGCCGCAGTGCGCATTCTCAGCGAGCCGATTCTGTCGCCATCGCTCGCGCGCGCAGCGTGAGCGACTTTTGAAATCGCTCCCCAAGGCCAAATGGCACGTCTACGAGCCGCTCTTGCAGGACGCGCGCGTCTCGAGGCGGTGCGGCTGGCGTTCGGGCAAGAATTGGACTGCCACTACGCCTTCAACAAAGCCGACGTTGTGCTGTCGCTCGACGCCGATTTTTTGGGCAGCGAGCCCGGCAATCTGCGCTGGATCGCCGACTTCATGTCGCGAAGGAGGATCCGCACGCCGGCCTCCGACTCGACGCAGGCGTCGATGAATCGCCTGTACTGTATCGAAACCGAGGTCACCTGCACGGGCTCAAAGGCCGATCACCGCCTGGCAGTCCGTGTGCAGGACATCGAAGGCTTGGCTCGCGCGATCGCGGCCAAGCTCGGCGTGTCAACCCCCGGCTCGACTGAATCCGCTGGGCCCCACGAAAAATGGGTCGCGGCTCTGGCAAAGGACCTCGAGGCTCATCGCGGCCGCGTTTTGGTTCTCGCGGGAAACCGCCAGCCGGTGGCCGTCCATTTGCTCGCTCACGCCATAAACCAGCACCTTGGAAGCGTCGGCCAGACCGTGCTCTATTCGCGACCGGTGACCGAAGGACCGAGTCCCCGCATCGACTCGCTGCGCGAGCTCGTCGACGACATGCGGCAGGATCGCGTGCGATTGCTGATCGTCTTGGAGGCCAATCCCGTTTATTCGGCGCCCGCGGACTTCAAGTTCACCGACGCGCTCGAGCGAGTCCCGCTCCGTGTGCACCTCGGCCTCTATCAGGACGAAACAGCACGACGCTGCCACTGGCACCTTAATGAGACGCACTTCCTGGAAACCTGGGGCGATGCGTGGGCCTTCGATGGAACCGCCACGGTGATGCAGCCGCTGATTGAGCCGCTCTATCGCGGGCGTTCCGCGGTCGAATTGGTCGCGTTCCTGGCGACGCTGCAAGAAACACCCGGGGAGGAATTGGTCCGCTCCCGCTGGCGCGACTACTGGAACCAGCAGACGAGAGGCCCAAAAACCGACGACGCGTTCGACGCGTTTTGGAAGAGTTCGCTGCATGACGGCGTGGTGGCGGGCACTGGCTTTCCCATTCGCAACGTCACGCTCGAGAGCAATTGGCAGCGCCATCTCGAACCGCAGGCGCCGGCGCCCGGCGCGTCGTCGAGTCCCGGCGGCGACTCGTTCGAGCTCGCTTTCGCGCCCGATCCGACCGTATACGACGGGTCGTTTGCCAACAATGGATGGCTGCAAGAGTGTCCGAAGCCAAGCACGACGTTGACTTGGGACAACGCCGCCCTGATGAGTCCCAAGACAGCGCGGCAGCTTGGCATCGAATGGGGAGAGTACGCGCACGGCGGAGAACATGGCGGGTTCAAAATGCCCGTTGTTGAGCTGAAGCTGGAAGACCGCAGCGTGCTGGCCCCGACTTGGATTGTTCCGGGACATGCAGACGGCTCGATTACCGTGCACTTCGGCTACGGTCGCGAGTCGGCCGGCCGCGTCGGGGGTCAACGCGATCAGAAGATTGGATTCAATGCCTATGCAATGCGGACCTCCTCACAGCCGTGGTTCGTCCCGAACGTGCACGTCACCAAGACTGATCGGACGCATCTCCTGGCATGCACCCAAGAGCATCACTTGATGGAGAATCGGGATCTCGTTCGCGCGGCAAGCCTGGAGCAATTCCGACACAAGCCGGACTTTGCCTCCGAACCTGAAAAACGGAGAGAGGCAGACGAAACGCGACGCGCCCCGGCCCCCTTGGAGTTTTATCCGCCGCTCGAGCAGCCTGCGTCGACTCCCAAATGGGGGATGGTGATCGACCTCACGACGTGCGTCGGGTGCAAGGCGTGCGTCGTCGCCTGCCAGGCAGAAAACAACATCCCGGTGGTCGGCAAACAGCAGGTCGCCGCGGGTCGCGAGATGCACTGGATTCGGGTTGATCGTTACGTCGGTGGGGCCGCGGACGCGCCCGAGGAGTTTCATTTTCAGCCCGTCCCCTGCATGCACTGTGAGCAGGCACCGTGTGAATATGTCTGCCCCGTAGAAGCCACCGTGCACAGCGCGGAGGGGCTCAACGACATGGTCTACAACCGCTGCGTCGGCACGCGGTTCTGCTCGAACAACTGCTCCTACAAGGTGCGCCGTTTCAATTTCTTCCATTACGCCGACTTCGAGACGGGCAGCCTGCGGCTGCAATACAACCCCGACGTGACCGTGCGCTCGCGGGGCGTGATGGAGAAGTGCTCCTATTGCGTGCAGCGGATTCGCCACGCCCAGATCGATGCGGACCGCGAAGAGCGGCCGATCGCTGACGGGGAGGTCGTCACCGCTTGCCAGGCCGCCTGTCCGGCCGGCGCGATTGCTTTCGGCGACCTCGGCAATTCGGCCAGTGAAGCCGCAAAGTGGCGAAGCTCGCCGCTCAACTACGCCTTGCTCGAGGAATTAGGCACGCGGCCGCGGACGACTTACCTGGCGGCGGTGCGCAATCCCAATCCCGAATTGGAAGGGGGCTGAATGTCCCCATCAGCGCGCATCAACACGGCGGAGGCGCGACAATCGGCGACCTCGGACGAGCAGCGGTACGTTCCCGTCGGGCACACCTTTGCCTCCGTGACCGACAAGATCTCCGAACTCGTGCTGGGCCGTGCCACGCGTCAGGCGTGGCTCGTGGTCTTTGGGGCCGGCACGATTCTCTTGCTGATCTTCTCGGCGGTGATTGTTTACTTGCTGGTGAACGGCGTCGGGATTTGGGGCATCAATATCCCGGTCGGCTGGTGCTTTGCGATCACGAGTTTTGTGTGGTGGATCGGCATCGGACACGCCGGCACGTTGATTTCGGCAATCCTGGTTCTTTTGCATCAGAAATGGCGGACGTCGATCAACCGCATTGCCGAGGCGATGACGATTTTCGCCGTGATGTGCGCGGGGACGTTCCCGCTCCTGCATCTCGGGCGCCCGTGGTTCTTCTACTGGCTCTTGCCCTATCCGAACACGATGAAGTTGTGGCCGCAGTTCCGCAGCGCGCTCGTGTGGGATGTTTTCGCGGTCAGCACGTATTTCACCGTGTCGCTGATGTTTTGGTACATGGGGATGATCCCCGATTTCGCCACGCTGCGTGACCGGGCGGTGCAAAGGCGCTGGCAGGTCGTGTACGGGATGCTGGCGTTGGGCTGGCGCAATTCGGCCCGGCACTGGCATCGTTACCAGATGGCCTATCTGCTCCTGGCGGGCCTGGCGACGCCGCTGGTGATCTCGGTCCACTCGGTCGTGAGCTCCGATTTCGCCATTTCGCTCGAGCCGGGCTGGCACGAGACAGTGTTCCCGCCTTACTTCGTCGCGGGCGCGCTGCTCTCCGGCTTTGCGATGGTGATCGCGCTGGCGATCCCCATGAGGCACTACTACGGCGTCGAGGACTTCATCAGCGTGAGTCATCTCGAGGTGATGGCCAAGATCCTGCTGGCCACATCGTTCTTCACGTCATATGGCTACTTCAGCGAGCAGTTCATCACCTGGATCTCCGGCGAGACCTACGACAAGTACGTTTACTTGAACATTCTGATCGGCTTCCGGCAGTACGCAGCGATCACTTGGATCACCCTCTGTTGCGTGTTCATCGCCCCGCAACTGTTGTGGATCAAGCGGCTCCGACGGAACGAAAAGGTGCTGTTTGTGGTCTCGGTGCTGGTGCTTGCCGGGATGTGGATGGAGCGATACCTGCTCATCACGACGAGCTTGAGCCGTGATTTTCTCCCGTCGTCGTGGGGCATCTTCCAGCCGACGATCTGGGACATCCTCACCTATTTGGGATCGCTGGGGCTCTTTATCGTGACGTTTTTGCTCTTCTGCCGCTTCCTGCCGATGATTTCGATGTGCGAAATGCGCGGCCTGCTGCCGGGCGCCCGCGGGCACGAGGAGGGGCGATGAAGCCCGAGACAGACACAAAACTGTTTGGCTTGATGGCGGAATTCGACACCGTTGACGCGCTGTTCGCCGCGACTCGCCGCGCCCGCCTGGCCGGCTATCGGGAGATGGATGCCTACACCCCCTACGCCGTGGAGGGGCTCGCCGAGGAGTTAGGCGAACCGAAAACGCGCATTCCGATAGTCGTGCTGATCGGCGGACTCGTGGGGGCCGGCGCAGGCTTCCTGATGCAGTATTGGTCCATGGCGGTCGACTATCCGTTCAACGCCGGTGGCCGCCCGCTCAATAGCTGGCCGGCCTTCGTGCCGGTTGCGTTTGAGATGATGGTCCTGGTGGCGGCGTTCTCTGCGTTTCTCAGCATGCTGTTCATGAACGACCTGCCGCGGCCGCATCACCCGCTGTTTAATGTGCCGCAATTCGCGCGGGCCAGCCAGGACCGTTTTTTCCTCTGCATCGAGGCGATTGACCCTCTCTTCGATGCGGAGCGCACCCTGGATTTTCTGTCCGCGTCGGAGTCTCACGTTGGAGTCGTCGAAGTCCCCATGGACTTGGAAACGGTTCCGAAGGAATCCGAAGCCTCCGAGCAAAAACCTGTGACTGTGATGTCATGAACGTGGGACGCAAGAAATTTGATGAGCTTTCCGCGACTCGCCGCGCGGCCGTTGCGACTTTGACTGCGATGTTGCTGCTGCTGCCTTGTCTCGCAGGCTGCCAGCAGCAGATGGCCAGTCAGCCCAGTTATCGCCCACTCGAACCATCGTCATTTTTTGCCGACGGACAATCCTCGCGACAGCTGGTGAAGGGGACCGTCGCCCGCGGGCACTTGGAATTGGACTGGCATCTTTATACGGGGCGAATTCCTGGGAGCAACGACAAGGCCGAGGCGGCTCGCACGGACAAACCCTTGCCCGTGGGACAGAACGTCGGGGCCAACAAGGCAGACTTCGACCGCGGCCGCTTCGTCGACGCGTTTCCCGAGCCCGTTACCCGCGAAACGTTGGAGCATGGGTACAACCGCTACATGATTTATTGCGTCGTCTGCCACGACCCGATGGGGACGGGCCGCGGCAAGATCGTCGAGCGCGGCTATATCAAGCCTCCGTCGTATCACATTCCGCGCTTGCGGACGGCGCCGGTTGGCCGTTTATTCGCGGTGGCGACCGAGGGTTACGGCGCGATGCCGTCTTACGAGGCGCAGATCCCGCCCCGCGATCGATGGGCGATTGTGGCCTTTATTCGCGCCCTGCAACTGAGCCAGCATTTCCCAGTAAACCAGCTCACGCCCGAGATGCGAAGCCAACTGGCCGAAGCACAGTCCGCGAAGGAGGGCCCGTGAGCACATCCGCGCCCGATCGGCTCAACACCATCCGCTGGGGACGCTGGTCCCTGCTCGCCGGTTCCGCTGCGCTCGTCATCTGTGTGGCCGGCGCGTTGCTCGGCGCTCCGCAGCAATTCTTCCGTGCTTATTTGGCGGCGTACGTGTTCGTGCTGGGGACGGCGCTCGGCGGCATGGCCATCCTGATGCTCTACCATTTGACCGGCGGGGCCTGGGGATTCTTGATCCGCCGCGTGCTCGAAGCCCAAATGCGGACGTTGCCGTTAGTCGCGTTGCTGTTCATTCCGATCGGTTTCGGCCTCGGGACTCTCTATCTGTGGGCGCAGCCGGACCTTGTCCAGCACGATGAGCACCTGCAGAGCCAGCAGTTCTACCTGAATACGCAATTCTTCCTTGGTCGGGCGGTCATCTACTTCTGCATTTGGCTCTTCTCTGCTTTGATTCTGACACTCAAATCGCGCCGAAAGGAACGGGCTGGCGACGAGCGGATCCCAACGCAGCTCGAACGGCTGGGCGAAATCGGATTGGTGCTTTTCGGCACGACGATGCACTTTGCCGCCTTCGATTGGCTCGAGACGCTGCAGCCGAATTTCCACTCGACCATCTTTCCGATGCTGGTGGTGTCGGGCCAGCTGCTCAGTGCGCATGCGTTTGCCGTGATCGTCTTCATCGCCTTCGTGTTGCCACGGGAAGCCGCAGGCGTCACGTCGCGCCGAGCGCTCAACGATTTGGGCAACATTTTGCTGGCCTTCTTGATCATCTGGGCCTACATGAATTTCTTTCAGTTCATGCTGATTTGGATTGCCAACATGTCGTCGGACGTGCTGTGGTACGCGCCGCGCTCGCGCGGGGTCTGGCGGCCGCTCGTGTTTTGCCTGGTGTTCGCGAATTTTGTGATTCCGTTCTTTCTGCTGTTGATGCGTTCGATCAAGCAGCACCCTCAGAGCTTGGCGAAAGTGGCCGGGCTGATTTTGTTCTCGCAGCTGGTGTTCAACTACTACCTTGTGCTGCCGGTTTTCCAGGCACCGGGCTTGCTCGAACACTGGATGGACTTTTTGACGCCAATTGGCCTGGGAGGCGTTTGGTTTGCCTTGTTCGTCAACCGGCTGCGCAGCCGATCTCTGCTCCCCGTGCACGATCCGAATCAAGAGAAGGCCGAACATCTGCGTGCCCTCGACGATGAGGATTTCGAGCGAGAGCACTTGCTTCTTCGTTCAGGCACATAGCTCGCGAGTGAGCCAATAAATTCATGAACTCGTCCGATTCCAATATTGACCCCGAGGCCGCGCCAGGCTCAGGCTCAGAACCGTCGCCTCCCGTGCGGCCTGGGATCCGTTTCGAAGAGCGTGACGTCCGGTTTCGCTGGGTGCTGATCGTGGCCGTCGTGAGCTCTGTGATCGGCGGAGCAATATTTGTCCTCGTGCGCGGCTTTTATCAGGTAGCCCTCGAGTCGCGACCCGAGGGGCAGACGCCCTTTGCGTCGCGCGAGACACCGACGAGCCAACTCCCTCCCGAACCGCGCCTCGAATTGCTCGACCGTCGGGAAAAGACGCCGGCCTCCAACGTCGCGAAATGGGAGCGGGGAGAAGAAAAATCTCTCGAGACTTACGGGCCGTCCGACGAGAAGGGCTTTCTGCGGATTCCGCTGCAACGTGCCATGCAAATCGTCGCGGGCCATCTGCCCGCACGTAAAGACGTGGATCGACCAAAGTACAAGGACAGGGGGCTGGTCGACGGAGGCGAATCGAATTCCGGCCGCATGTTCCGAGGAGCCGCCCAATGACACGCCAAACAGCGGCAGCCACCGCGCTCGCGGGACTTCTGCTGGCAGTTGCATCGCCCCGCGCGTCGGCTGATCCGGCGCTGCCCCCAATCTTAAAGAAAGTTGGCATCGATCAGCGGCTGAACGAGTCGATCCCGCTCGACGTCACGTTTCGCGACGAAGAGGGGCGCGAAGTCAAACTCGGCGATTACTTCGGGTCAAAGCCGGTCGTGTTGGTCATGGCTTACTTCCGTTGTCCCATGCTTTGCACCCAGGTCCTCAACGGGCTGGTCGAGGGGCTGCGGGAGACGGAGCTTACGATTGGCAAAGACTTCCGCGTCTTGACCGTCAGCTTCGACCCCAGTGACTCGCCGAAAATGGCCGCCGCCAAAAAGGCGAATTACATCCGGGCCTACGCCGATCCCCGGGCCGCGGCGGACTGGCATTTTCTGACGGGAACGCAGCCATCGATTGACCGACTGGCGCAGGCCATCGGCTTCCGTTACGCGTACGACGCGCAAAGCGATCAATACGCGCACGCCGCGGGGATTGTGGTGCTGACTCCCGCGGGGCGAATTTCGCGATACTTTTACGACGTGCACTATTCCGGACGTGACTTGCGGCTGGGGCTGGTCGAGGCGTCGCAAAACCGGATCGGCACGGCGATCGACCAGGTGCTCTTATTTTGCTTCCATTACGACCCGACGGCTGGCCGTTACGGAGCCGCGGTCATGAATTTCGTGCGCGCCGGGGGCGTCCTGACGGTGATCGGTCTGGGATTCCTGTTTGCCGGCCTCATGCGAGGCGAGCGCCGCCGCCGGCGTCCACTTTTATCGGCAGTGACAGGGACTCAGTCAAACGGGGAAGTTGCCGGCTGAACGAGGATGCGATGTTTGAGTCGGCAAAGAGTGCCTGGTTTCCGCCCGAAGCGTCGACGACGGCTGCGCACGTCGACCATCTGCTGTATTTCCTCTTGACCGTGTGCGGGTCGATCGGGCTGCTCGTCGCTTTTTTGATGTTCTATTTCTGCATCAAGTATCGGCGGCGGCCAGGCGCCGGCCGACCGGCGAAAACGCACGCCTCGCATACGCTCGAGTGGTTCTGGACCATTACTCCGTGCTTCATCTTTGTCGGGATTTTTATCTGGGGCGCTGTGGTCTACGTTGACGCGTATCACGCGCCGGCTGATTCGATCCCGATCTACGGCATCGGCAAGCAATGGATGTGGAAGTTCCAGCACCCCGAGGGGCAGCGGGAAATCAACACGCTGCACGTTCCGCTGGGACGTCCCGTGCAGGTGCTGCTCACGTCGGAAGACGTGATTCACAGCTTTTTCATTCCAGCATTCCGTGTGCACATGGACGTGCTGCCCAATCGCTACACGTCGGTTTGGTTTCAGGCGACGCTCCCAGGAGAGTATCACCTCTTCTGTTCGCAATACTGCGGCACGAATCACGCGGGCATGATCGGCACCGTCGTGGTGATGGAGCCGGCCGATTTCGAAAGCTGGCTCGCGCTCCACGCGGAAGGATCGCTGGCTCTTGAGGGGCGGAAGGTGTTTCTGAAATACCGCTGCATCAGCTGTCACAGCGCCAATGCGGGAGCCCGCGCTCCCGTGCTCGAGGGGCTTTACGGAAGCACCGTGCGGCTCAACAACGCGCGCACGGTCATCGCCGACGACGCCTACATTCGCGAATCGATTCTCGACCCGGGAGCCAAAATCGCTGCCGGATGGGAAAACATCATGCCCACTTTTCGCGGGCAGATCTCTGAGGAGGAGATCTACGCGCTGATCGCCTATTTCCGCTCGTTGCAGCGCGGGCAGACGCCGCGGCGAGTCGAAGACTACCCGCCGCCGACCGGGACGCCCCCCATCAACACGAAGACGCCCGAGAGCGGTGCGTCCGATGGCAAGGCAGGCGTTCCCAAACAGCCCTGACGGAGCCGCTATGACGACCGCCACGTTGCTTCCCCCAGCTCCTCAGCCGGCTGAACCGCCTGCCGAGCGCTCGAATTATCTCAACGTGTCGTACGGCGTTGTCTCCTGGCTGCTGACCAAGGACCACAAGCGCATCGCCATCCTCTATCTGGTCAGCGTCACGGCGATGTTTCTCTTGGGAGGCGTTGCGATCTCGATCGTGCGGCTGCATCTAATGACGCCGCAAGGGGCGCTGGTGTCGGCCGACACGTACAACCGGCTGTTCACGATGCACGGCGTGATCATGGTCTTCTTCTTCCTGGTGCCCGTGGCGCCGGCCGTTCTGGGGAACTTCTGCCTGCCGCTCATGATCGGGGCCAAGGATCTGGCGTTTCCGCGGATCAATCTCTTGAGCTGGTATCTGTATGTGATTGGGGGAGCCTGGACTCTGTTCGCGATGCTCACCGAGGGTGTCGACACTGGCTGGACCTTCTACGCTCCGTACAGCTCCCAAGCGACGCACTACAACGTGGTCCCTACGCTGATTGGGCTGGTGCTTGCCGGTTTTTCGTCTCTCTTCACCGGTTTGAACTTCATCGTGACCACGCACTGGCTCCGGGCGCCTGGGTTGACCTGGTTTCGTCTCCCCATCTTTGTCTGGGCCATGTATGGCACGAGCTTTATCTCGTTGCTGGCGGTTCCGGTGCTGGCCATGGCGCTGATCCTGCTAATGCTCGAGCGGCTGCTGCATATCGGTATCTTCGATCCGGCGCTGGGGGGCGATCCGCTCTTGTTCCAGCACTTGTTTTGGTTTTACTCCCATCCGGCCGTGTACATCATGATCCTTCCCGGGATGGGCATCGTCAGCGAAGTGATTCCGTGCTTTGCGAGGAAGGCGCTCTTTGGCTACACGTTCGTCGCCTTTTCGTCGCTGGCAATCGCGTTCTTGAGCTTTTTGGTCTGGGCCCATCACATGTTTGTGGCCGGCATCACCTTGTACGCGGCTCTGGTCTTTTCCTGCCTCAGTTTCCTAGTGGCCGTTCCGTCTGCAATCAAGGTCTTCAACTGGACGGCGACGCTTTATAAGGGGTCGATCGCCTTTGAGACGCCCATGCTGTTTTGCTTGGGATTTGTGGCCCTGTTCACCGCGGGCGGGCTGACAGGCCTGTTTTTGGCCACGTTAGGCGTGGACATTCACGTGCACGACACGTACTTCGTGATCGCCCATTTTCATTTCATCATGGTGGGCGGAATGGTGATGGCGTACATGGGAGGCCTACACTTCTGGTGGCCGAAGATGACGGGCCGCATGTACTCCCAATGGTGGTCGCGGCTGGCCGCGCTGATCATTTTTGTTGGTTTCTTCCTGACGTTCTTGCCGCAGTTCATCGTGGGTTACAACGGGATGCCGAGGCGCTACTACCAGTACGTTCCGGAATTCCAGGTGTGGAACGTGCTCTCCTCGGCCGGGGCCTCGATCCTGGCGGTGGGGTACATCTTGCCGCTGGCGTATCTGATCTACTCGCTGCGCTACGGCCCCCGCACCGGCAACAATCCTTGGGGGGCGACCGGCTTGGAGTGGCAGACCTCATCGCCGCCGCCCCGAGACAATTTTGACGTGACGCCGACAGTGGTCCGCGGACCTTACGAATACGACACGGGAAAAGCTCAGAATGAGCCTTAAGGACACGCTCTTCACGCAGGCCGAGCAGAAGGCCCTCTTCGATCACACGTTCCTCGCGAGGGAACGGCTCGAAGAGCAGTATGCGTCGCTGCCGCACCAAAGCGAGACCGCTGCCTTTGGGATGTGGGTCTTTCTGGCGACGGAAGTGATGTTTTTCGGGACGCTCTTCCTTTCCGTCGGCGCCTACTGGTGCCTGGCTCCCGAGATCATCGAGCGCGCCAGCCTTGAACTGAACTGGATCATCGGGGGCATCAATACGCTCGTGCTCTTAGTGAGCAGCCTGATGATGGTACTCGCCGTTCACTCGGCGCAGATCAACCGTCAGTCGGACGTCTACCGTTACCTGCTGCTGACAGCCGGTCTCGGAGTGTGCTTCCTGTGTTTCAAAGCCCTCGAATACTACCTCGACTATCGCGAAAACCTGATTCCCGGGTTTAAGTTCGACGACGCGGAATGGGTTTCGCGCGGTGTCGACGCCAGCCAAATCGGATACGTGAAGATATTCCTATTCCTGTACTGGACGATGACCGGTTTTCACGCGCTGCATGTGACGATCGGAATCGTCGCGGTTCTGGTGATGGCTGTCCTCACGCGTCGCGGGCATTTCTCGGCGGATTATTACTCACCCCTCGACGTGACGGGCCTCTACTGGCACTTCGTCGACGTCGTCTGGATCTTCCTGTTCCCCGCTTTGTATTTGCTGGGAACGCACAGGCTTTGAGCTTTCCGCGAGGCCCGCGATGTCGACGAAAATCGTTCCCGTAAACACGTACATCGTCGTCCTGGTGATCCTGCTGGGGCTCACCGTGCTGACCGTCGCCGTCTCGTTCGTGCCTCTGCCGCCCGCCGGCCATGTTGCGGCCGGATTAACGATCGCCACCCTCAAAGCCACGCTTGTCGTGCTGATCTTCATGCACGCGCTGCATAGTCCCCGCGTGACCTGGTGCGTGATCCTTGTGTCGATCGCCTGGCTGGTGATTCTGTTCTCCCTGACCTACACGGATTACCTCACGCGCGGGCGCTTCCGCAGATTCCCGGCCACTAATCCCTTCGCTTCCAAGGCGCGAGTATGAGCAGTCGCTCGGAAGGCAAAACTCCTCCGTTGGGTCTCGGAGTTGCAGCGGTCGTCCTCGGGGTGATTAGCACGCTGCTTTTCTTCCTGCCAATTCTGGCGACGCCGATCGCCGCAATTGGGTTGGCTCTGGCTGTCGTTGGCTGCGCTGTCGGAGTGGTGTCCAGCCGAACGAGCCTGCGCTGGTCGGCAGTGGGCCTCGTCGTATCAGGCCTTGCGCTGGCAATCAACCTGGGCATCGCCTATGCGCCGAGCGGATTCGAGCACACACCTCCGTCGCCGCCCAACGAGCCGGTCCCCGGCGTGCCGTACGCACCTCCCCCAGCGCGTCAGTCGAGCTGATTGATCGCCGCGGACCAAGCCGCCACCGCCGCTCGCGAACCGTCATTCCGAGCGGGGCGACCTTTATCGACCCGACTGTTGATTCACGGGCATCTCGAAGCTGTCAGACGGCGGCGCCGAAATCTCTTCGTTGGGCGAGGTAGCGCGAGGGGCGACACGCCCGAGTTGTGGCATACTCCACGCGTTTGACTGACTCTGCGCGGCCGGAGCCAGGATGATCGCTGGCGGCCCAAACGAGGTCGGTGCCGCGTCCGCGATCCGATTTTTTGTGTCGCCGGTGCGGCCGAACGTTCCATTCCCCAACTCGGGCGCGAAGAACGCGGCTGGCTCGATCGGCGCGGCCGGGGGCGCGTATCCAGGGGGCGTTTGGAGGCTCGGGGCGCCCACAATTGGAGATTGCGACCACGCGAGCGGCGGAGTCGGCGGCGCAAGGAATGCGGTGTGAGCTGGCTGCGGTGGAGGCGTCTGAGGCTGAGGTGTGGGGGTCGGAGTCGTGGGCTGATTTGTGGGAGCCGAATTTTGCGGAGCCATCGACGGCGGCATGATCGGCTCGGCCAGACTCGTGCCAACCGCCGGCAAAACCGACGTCGGTCGGCCGGGCGGAACCACAAATTCAGCGGGGTGCGTTCCGACGAAGGGATTGACTGCGGCATGACTGCGGGCCCACGCTTCGCGGAGCGCGTCCGAGTAAGCCTTGGGATCCCACATGTCCTCCGCGATGTTGATATTGCTCTCTTGGAGGATGGTTCCCGTTCGGTAATAGAAGTCGGTGATCGCCTGGTTGTACTGAATCAGGGCCTGATCGTAGGCAACCTCGGCCTGGACAAGGCTCTGTTGGGCCCGCAAAAGCGGATCCGCGGTCGTGCCACGCAGTTCGTACTGAGCCTTGTAAGCGGCGACGCGCTCCGCGGCCGCCTTGCGGCGATTTAAGGCCGATCGAGCGACGGCGTAAGACCGGTCGAGCGATTGAAACGCGTTGCGGACCTCGTGGGTGATCTCCTGTTCTTGCGTGGTCAAGCCGGCTCGCGCTCGCGCCAGGCGCAGTTCGAAGTTCCGCTCCTGCGAATGAGCATTGCGGTAACCGATCGGGATCGACGCCTCGAAGCCAATGTCCCAACCGGTCTGACCCAACTCAGCCAGCGAAGCGAAGGCGCTCGAACCGGGCTGATTGAGGATCGACTGCTCGCTGATCAGCTTATTGCCGAAAGCATTGATCTGGGCCCCCGCGATGAAATCCAAACGCGGCTGAATCAGGTTCTGCGAGGCACACAACTGCAACTCAAGACTCTTGATGGTCCATTTCTGCCGTCGGATTTCGGGCCGCCGGGTGATGCTTTCAGCGACCGCGATATGCCAATCGGGGATGAATTCTGCGACCGAAGGCTCGTCGCACGGGCGGATGATGCGACCATCATTGACCGTCAGTCCGAGCAGTCGGCGAAACTGTCCCTCGGTCGTATAGAGGTTCGAGAGCGCTTGCTCGGCCTGCCCCTTCGCGTCGAAGTAGTTTTCGCGAGCCTGCGTTTCGTCCGGCGTCGTTCCGCCGGTGAGCCCCTGGCCCGTCTTCGCGGCGATTTGCTGCCACGTCTTCGAGCGCGCTCTTCTCGTAAATGACCTGGGCATGGAACGTCTGGTAGGCCAGTGACAAATCCCAGTAGCTGCTTTGCACATCGCGGATGAGCTGGTGGACGGCCGCCTCGAAATCCGCCAAGGCGATGTCGCTGTTGATCCGCGAGATGACCACGCCCTGCCCCACACCAGCTGGGTTTTTCCCGATGGGGCCTGCGACCCGCGTGTAGTCGGTACCGCCCCCCGCCAAGAGCGGTCGGCGGAACTCGGCGCGGGCGAATCCCGTGTAAACCGTCGGAAACAGGTTCCCGATCACGTTGTTCTGCGTGTAGTCCCATTCATTGATGAACGACAGTGTGCTGGAATCGGCAAACGTCTTGTCCAATCGCGCACGATACTGGGCCGTGTCCTGGACGAGCGTGGGCAAACCGTTAATGGTTGGGACGCCGGAAAGCCCCGCGTTGTTCTCACCTGAGGTGTTCGAATTCCAAGTCCCGTTGACCGAGAGCGTGGCGTCGAAGTCCGAGAGCGCGGCCTCGACTCCGCGCTGTCCGAACAAGATTCCAGTGTCCTGGACAGCCGGGTCAAAGACCGACGGAACCTGCTCGGGGTTCGAAACGAGTGGATTGCGCGGCAGCAAGAACTGATCGCGCGTGCGGATGATCTTGTTGTTTTGGAGCGCGATGCGGATCGCTTGCCCTAGCGAAAGATCCCACACCTGATCTTTGCGGGGAGTGCGAAGCAGCGGTGGTTCTTGCGAGGCAATCGCAGTCGCGTTGTCGGGGCTGCTTTTGTCCGGGAAGTCGATCTTGGTCGAAAGCCCCTTGTAGTACTCTAAATCTGCGTGGCCTAGGTAAGTCAGGGGCTTCGGCGATGCGGAGCATCCCCCCAGGACGGCAATGAGAATCGCCGCCATCCGAGGCAGTGCTCTGTGAGGAGACCGCATCGCGAGTGTGTCCTGCGCGTCGGCCAAAGGCCGCAAGTGCGTCAGCCGAACGTGAAGCTGGAGTGAGGCTTAGGAGGAAGCGAGAAGGAAGGCGAACGAAGGAGCGAGTCAGTCGGACAGGTTCGAGGAGGAACTTCGAGAAGTGAGGAGTGGCGAGGCCATGATGGGACGGATCCCAGGCCGGGAAATAGCTACAGTCGTTATCGACTACGAATCCGGAAAACTTTCGCCAAACCCAGGAATTCAACGATTTCAAACCGGCTCTTGTGGAAGGTTGGGAAGAATCAGTCGATTGGGATGAAATGGACGCCGGCGCACTTTGCTGACGCTATTGAAGGGCCATCCTGCAGCCCTCGCTCTGTCGGGACCGATAGGCCACTCCGACTTGGCAGCGGCCCCCAGCCGGCCTGCGCGTTCGACTTTTGAGGCACTGAGTGCCTATCATTTGGGGCTTTAGCTCTGTCCTACCCTGGCCTCGCACCCCCTCGTTGATAGGCTCGTTCGCGAATGCCGACCAGCGCCACTCCCGGTTCGGAAACCCTCTATCTTGGCATCGACGTCGGTGGCACGAACATCAAGGCGGGTATCGTCACCGAAAAAGGTGTGCCCGTTGCGAAGGCCAGCCTGCCGACGTACGCGGATCGCGGAATCGAGCACGGTCTCGAGGTGATCTATCGCACTATCGAAACCGTCTTGGCAAATGCCAAACTCGAGCTGCGGCAGATTCATGCCATCGGTCTGGCGACGCCCGGCACGATGGATATTCCGGGAGGCTGGCTTCTGGAGCCGCCCAACTTGCCGGGTTGGTGGCATGTCCCGATTCGCGACAAGGTCGGAGCGCACCTTCAGAAGCCGACTGTGCTCCAGAACGACGCAAATGCGGCCGCCTACGGGGAATTCTGGGTCGGCGCGGCTCGCGACGCGCACAGTCTGGTCTTTTGGACGCTGGGAACGGGCATCGGCTGCGGCATCATCATCGACCACGTGATCATCGAAGGCGAGCATTCGCACGGCGCCGAGTGCGGGCACATCATCATCGACATGGATAGCCTCCGAATGTCGCCGGCCGGACAATGCGGAACTCTCGAGGCGTTCTGTGGGGCATCGGCCGTCGTACAACGCTGCGAAGAAGCCCTGGCGAGCGGTCGCGAATCCCTCTTGAATAGGCTTCTCGAGCAGGGCGCGGAACTCACGCCTTTGCTGATCGCGGAGGCTGCCGAGGCCGGGGACCGCGTCGCCGACGACATCGTGATGGACACGGCCCGCTATCTGGGAGTTGGCACGACAACGCTGATGCACACGATCGACCCTTCGATGTTTCTCTTCGGCGGCGCGATGACGTTCGGCCGCAATGAGTCCCCTCTTGGTCGCCGATTTCTGCAGGCCATCAAAGACGAGGTTAAGAAGCGGGCGTTCCACGTCCCTTACGAGCGAACGATCATCGACTTCGCCACCCTAGGAGGCGACGCCGGCTACATCGGCGCGGCGGGTTGCGCACGGCTGAAATATCCGCCGGTCTGAGCGGGCGTAAAAATCAGGGCTCTGCCTCCGGACGGCGACAGAGCCCCAAAGTCGGCATCTGAGAGATTGGGCGCTGATACGAGTAAAGTGAGGGGTTCGCGTCAAAGAGAAAGGGGCTTCGACTCGGCCGACCAAACAGTTTCTTCCGCGGGCACGTCTTGAATTCGTCCGGCGCCGACACGTGCGAGCAGCAGGATTCCGCCCAGGATCCCGCACAAACCGGCGATCCGTGCTGTGAACGGGAACGTCTCTTGGGGAAACCTCTCGCCCAGACACGCCAGGCCGCCCGCCACAACGAGCACCTGATTCGTGACCAGGTTGACGGCGGTGACGATCAAAGCGCGACCAGCGCGCAGTCCCAGCTGAAGCGCCACCAATCCCCCCAGGAGTCCCACCGTCATCAGGCAGGCCGCAACAATCGTGTGGGATAAGCTTCGATCCTGCACAGCGAGAGCAAGGGCCTTCGTGTTCAGGTAGCCGGTTCCAAAGAGGAGCCCCGACAAAATTCCAAGCAACAATTCCGAGCGGTGTGGCATCGCGGCAGCGGCGAACGAAACGGCGATCGCCAGCGCCGCCACAACTACAAAGAAGCTCAGATAGCGGGCTGTCTCAATCCCAGTCGAAGGGAGTTGCGGACCCCGAGCGCTCAGACCCAACAGAATCACGCCAGCCAGGAGTATCCCAACACCGAGCCATTCGGCCGCATCGAACCGCTCGTTCAAGTAGACAACGGCCAAGAGCGCCACAACGAGCAGTCCGGAAGCAGACAGTGGTTGCAACAGCGAAATCGGAGCGACGCGCGCGGTGACGGCGGCCGCGTAAATCCCGTAGCCGCCGACCATCAGCACCATGCCCAGATACCAGATTGGCGTGTGCCGAGAGCGGCGAAAAGTCGCCCCCGTCGACGGGGGCTGCGGGCCCCGGAGAACGATTCCCCTTTTCTGCAAAACCAAACCGAGGTTCATGCACGCGCTGCCGGTCACAGCCAGCGCAATCGCGCCCCAAACTGACATGGATGCAATATCCCAGCTGAGACATTCAAGCAGAGACCGACCAAACTTAGGTCGCTGGCGCCGTTTGAAGCATTCAGGGTGCCAAGTCTCAATGTATCAGCCGAGGGGACTGTGTGCCCAATTGTTACGTGCGTCGCGCCCGCCGCGTGCGCCTAGTTCGGTCCCGCACTCTGGGGCGAATTGGAGTGTTCGGCACAACTGGGCATTCGGCGCCATCGCGAGGAGCGGCCCTGTCAGCAAGGTATGCCGGATCGCAATTTGCGGTAGGTGTGCCCCTTGCCCGCCACGATCCGTCCGTCTTGCCAGGCAATGGGGCGTCAGTTGGTTCTACCAATCCCGACTGAGCTAGATTTTCCGAACGCCTGCAAAATGCGGCGTCGGGACTCCGGCGAAAGTTCCGTTCCTCGCACAGTTTTGGATCGAAGATCGGCCGATAAAAGAGCCGCGTTTTGCCGAGCGAAGCCGCCGCGAAAGAATTGTCACCAATGATGGCACGCTTCGTGACCACAGGCATCCCCGCTCGACACGCGGAGCTTCCGTTGCCGGCCGCTGCACGTAGCGTGACGACCGCGAGACCTGCACGCGTACTGGTGGGCGCGCTGCTCGTCGGCGGATTCCTCGCGATGCCTGGACTCGCTCTGGCCGCCGAACCCGCGCCACCCGCCGACTTGACCGGGCCGGATTTGCCGACTGGCCCCCAGCTTTTGCCGCGCGACGGCCTGCGCCTCCCTCTTCTCCAGCGCCGATTGCCGACACAAAGACCTTTGAGGCCGCTCCTCTGCCCACGCCGGATTTTACCGGCGCGCCGCCGGGGGCGCAGTCGGACCTTGCGAGGACGAGTATTGGATCGCCAGCAGCTGGCGATGCCGACAGACCGCGCCCCACGGCTGTGCGTGCGGGGACCTCGACTTTTACCACGTGGGAGGCGGTAGTGCGCAGTTGCTCAATCGAACATCATTTGCGGCCTCATTGTCTCCTGGTGTGCCGGTCTGCATAGTGGTCCACGGCAGTTTCACGAACTGGAAAGGGCTCTGCGACGATTGTGTCCCGCTTCTACGATGGATTCGTAGCGCCGCTCCGCAACGACCGCTGCACGTGCTTTTCTATACGTGGCCGAGCCAGGGAGGCATCACCTACGAGCCGCATGTCGACGTCGCGATTTTGGGGACGCGCGCGAGCTTCAACGGCGTCTATCTGGCCGAGCTTGTCGCTCGAATTCCCCCCGGGCATCCGGTCTGTTTGATCGGACACAGCCATGGTTCGCGAATGGTGGCGGCCGCCTTGCATGTGTTGGGAGGCGGCGAGGTCGACAATGTGCGGCTGACCTGGCCGGCTCCGCCCGACCTCCGGGTTCGCGGGGTCCTGCTCGCAGGCGCCCTCGACCACCATTGGCTCGATCCAGGTCAACGTTTTGGAATGGCCCTGTGCCGGACCGAGTGCCTGCTCGTCTTGCGGAATGACCACGACATTGTGCTGACGTTTTATCCGCTGCGCAAACCGTTCTCGAAGCGCGCTTTGGGCGAACGCGGTCTGAGTCGCCGCGACGTTTGCCGGCTCGGACCGTTGTCCTCGAAGGTCGCCGTGCTTGACGTGACGCGCCTCGTAGAATCCGGACACGTGCTGCAGCATTATTACGTGTGCCCGCAGATTGCAGCCGCGATTTCGCCCTACGTCTATTACTTCGACGATTCGCAGCCAGTCATGTTTGTGCCTCCTGCGCCGGCCGTAAGCGATTCGCTGTCTCTCGGGCGATCGACTAACTGAACTGAACAGACAAGTTCGGCGCCCGTAGCCTTTCTGGACAGCCCTCCAGCCATCTGCGACAGTAGATGTCGGCAGACCGCACAGCGGCTTGCCCCGCCTTGCCCGCCGTCCGCGGCCCCGCCCGATTTCTCCAACAGACGCTTCTGAGCTGAATCGACCATGCGTGTCCGACGCGGTCCGCCGCAGCTTCTGATCTTGCCGATTGTGGCTGCCACAATCGCGTTTGCTCCAGGCCAACTCAGACCGGCGGACGCCGCAGGCCCATCCAGTCCCCATGCTGCCGCGCGAGCCAGAAAAGAAAGTTCGGGGCTGGCCAACGTCGAGCTGCGGCCGGTTCGACTGCCGGATCCACCAGCCGGTTCGAAGCTGTCAAATCCTGTCGATTTGTTGCTGGCAGCCCACTTGCAAGCGCAGGGCGTCGACCCGACGAAGAGCGTGAACGATCGGGTGTTCGCGCGTCGCGTGTTTCTCGATCTGGTCGGACTGCTTCCTTCCCCCGCGGAACTCGACGCATTCGTCCGCGATTCCGCCGCGGACAAGCGGACGGTGCTAGTCCGGCGGCTGCTCTCGCGCCGAGAGGACTATGCCGTCCACTGGCTGGCATTCTGGAACGACTTGTTGCGAAACGAGTATCGCGGAACAGGATTCATCGACGACGGGCGCCGGCAGATCACGGGCTGGCTGTTCCGTTCGCTGTATGAAAACAGACCCTACAACAGGTTCGTACACGAGTTGATCAGTCCGGTGAAGGGCTCCGAAGGCTTTGTGAAGGGGATCGAATGGCGCGGGGTGGTCAACGCCAGCCAACGTCGCGAACTGCAGGCCGCGCAGACCACCGCGCAGGTTTTCCTCGGGACGAATCTCAAATGCGCGAGCTGTCATGACAGCTTTACCAATCAGTGGCTGCTTAGCGATTCCCACGGCCTGGCCGCCGTCTTTGCGAACGGGCCGCTCGACATTTATCGCTGCGACAAAGCCACGGGCGAACAGGCCCGCGCGAGCTTTTTATTTCCTGAGATTGGTGCAATCGACGCCGACGCTCCGCGGTCGGTGCGCATGCGCCAGCTTGCCGATCTCATCACCGACCCGCGCGATGGTCGATTGGCGAAGACCGTGGTCAATCGCTATTGGGCCCGGCTGTTTGGCCGCGGCCTGGTGGAACCGCTCGACGATATGGAGCGCGAGGCGTGGGACCCCCAGTTGCTGGACTGGCTCGCGGGCGACCTGGTGACCCACAACTACGACCTCAAACACGCGCTCGAAGTGATCTGCACATCGCAAACCTATCAGCTTCCGGCGCACGGCGAACCCAAACCCAACGAGCCCGTCGGGCCCTTTCGTGGACCGATCAGCCGCCGAATGACTGCCGAGCAATTCCTTGATGCCGTGGCCGTGCTGACCGGCATTTGGCCCGCGGTCAACGGAGAACTGTTAAAAGTCGACGGCAGGGGACAAGGCGGACAAGTGGGCGCCGTTCGGCAGGTTTTGGCGGAGGACAATTCGCCACACGCGGCAAAGTCTGCGGAAAAAGTGCGAGCAGCGTTGCTGACGGCTGGTCCGTTATCACAGGCGCTAGGTCGTCCCAATCGCGAGCAAGTGGTCACCCGCCGCGACTCGCTGGCCACGATGCTGCAAGCCTTGGAACTGACCAACGGCACCGCACTCGATGCCGTTCTTAAGAGCGGTTCACGCAACTGGATCGCGGAGAAGCCGTCGGAGCCGCAAGCTCTGATCGCTCGGGCGTACCGCGTCGCTCTGGGCCGCCAACCCACGCAGGCCGAGGAGCGCACCGCTGCGGAGGTCGTCGGCACTCCGCCTTCCGCCGACGGGGTCGAGGATTTTTTGTGGACTCTGGTGATGCTGCCCGAGTTTCAACTGATTGACTGACAGGAATTGACCGCATGACGGCCGACAATCTCTCCACCCGCCGCGGGTTCCTGGCCACAGCGGGCGCGGCCACGCTCGGCGCTCTCGTCGCGCGCCCCGCGCTCGAGGCGACACCAAACACGGGCAGCCGCAAAGGAAACAAAAGCGAGGAGAAAATCGTCCCCACCGCGGACGCTGTCATCGTGCTTTGGATGGCCGGCGGCATGGCGCACACCGAGACATTTGACCCCAAGCGGTACACGCCATTCGAGAAGGGGCTTGAGTCAAATGCGGTGCTGAGCACGTTTCGCTCGATCCCGACGGCGATCGACGGCGTGCGGATCTCTCAGGGACTCGAAAAGATCGCCGCGGTGCTCGATCGGGGGACGCTGATTCGCACGCACGTCGCCGCCGATCTGGGAAAGATCCTGCATTCGCGGCACCAGTATCACTGGCACACAGGTTACGAACCTCCGCAGACTGTGGCCGCGCCGCACATCGGGGCCTGGATCGCCCACGCGAAGGGTCCTCAAAATCCTGCTCTCCCGGCTTTCATCGACATCGGCCAGCGCTACGACGGCAACGGCGAGGCCGAAGAGCTCAAGGCCTTTCAGACCGGCGGTTGCCTCGGTGCTCAGTACGGCCCGTTTCGCGTCCCCGACCCCGAGCAGGCAGTGCTTACCGTCCGCCCACCGGCCGGCATGAGCCAGAAGCGATTCCGCAGACGGTTTGACGCCTACAAGAAGCTCATCGCCGAGAGTCCTGTCGCGCGCGAAAGCGACTTTCAGCGCGAAGTCTCTGTTGCAATCGCTCGAGAGCGCGCACCGCCTGATGAACGCGCCGGCCGCCAAGGCGTTCGATTTATCGCTTGGAGCCGGAGAAGTCGCGAAAGCCGTACGAGACCGGACGTTTCGGCCAGGGCTGCTTGCTGGCCCGGCGGCTCGTTGAGGCCGGAGCCCGGTTCATCGAGGTCTCGACGGAATACGTGCCGTTTCTTGGTTGGGACACGCACGACAATGGACACACGCGGATGGTCGATCTCAAGCGGATGATCGATGCGCCGATCGCCCAATTGGTGCGGGATCTCGAAGTGCGCGACCTGTTGGACCGCACGCTGATTGTTCTGGCGAGCGAATTCAGCCGCGACGTGCTCGTCGAGGGGAAGCCCGACAAGCCGGTTCCCGACCAGGTCGCACAGCCTGACAAGATGACCGAGCTTAAGCATTACGGCATGCACCGGCATTTTACGGGGGCCGGCTCGGTGCTTCTGTTCGGCGGCGGAGCCCAGCGCGGCTTTCTGTTCGGCAAGACGGCCGACGAGCGCCCCTGCACGTCGGTGACGCAAAAAGTGACGGTGACCGATCTGCACGCCACGATCTTCCGCACGCTCGGAATTTCTCCGCGTTATGGTGTCGAGATCGAGGAACGACCTTTTTTTGTCACCAAGGACGGCAAAGGCCAGCCGGTGCGGGAACTCCTGCGCACCTAGTCGCGGGCATCGGCCAGCGATCAACCGAAGCCCGATACGGCGTGGGGCACATAAGGTTCTTCGAGCCGGGCGATTTCCTCGGGCGAGAGCTTGAGTTCGAGCGCCGCCATCGCGTCTTCCAAATGGTGCGGTTTGGTCGCGCCGACAATGGGTGACGTCACGTACGGTTTGTGCAGCATCCAGGCGAGCGCGACTTGCGCCCGCGGCACCTTGCGAGCCGCAGCAACTTCGCCGACCCGTTCGATGACTTTGCGATCGGACTCGACCGATTTGCTGTAGAGCGTTTTGCCGAACTCGTCTTTTCCGGCCCGGTCGCTGGCCGTTTGCTCCTCCCACGGACTGCGCCAGCCTGCCACGGGCCAGCGGGCTCCAAGGAATCACACCGATCTTCTCACTGGCGCACAGACCCATCATTTCGCGTTCTTCTTCGCGATAGATCAGGTTGTAGTGGTTCTGCATCGAAATGAACCGCGTCCAGCCGTGCAGATCGGCGAGATAGATCGCCTTGCAAAACTGCCAGGCATGCATCGAAGACGCGCCGATGTATCGCGCCTTGCCGACTTTCACCACGTCGTTCAGGGCCTCGAGCGTTTCCTCGATCGGCGTTTCGTCGTCGAAGCGATGAATCTGATAGACGTCGACGCAATCCATTCCGAGCCGAGTCAGACTGGCATCGATTTCGGCAAAGATCGCCTTGCGCGAGAGGCCCCGCCCGTTGGGGCCGGGACGCATTCGGCCGTGAACCTTCGTGGCCAGCACGATTTCGTCGCGCTTGGCGAAATCGCGGAGCGCGCGGCCCGTGATCTCTTCGCAGGTCCCATCCGAGTAGACATTGGCCGTGTCGAAAAAATTGATCCCCAATTCGAGGGCCCGCTTGAAAAACGGACGGCTCGCCGGCTCCTCGAGGGTCCAGGGATGCGGACCCCGCTCGGGGACGCCGTAACTCATGCAGCCCAGGCAGATTCGCGACACTTTCAGGCCAGAGTTTCCTAAGTTCACGTAGTCCATGCGTTGCTCCGGCCGGGCTGGCACGTTCTTGAGAGAGATTGAATTCAGCGCTGGGTGCTGGCTGCGGCCGTCTGGCGGGCCGGCGGCGTTGGGGCGTAATCGCGCTGCTTGAGTTTACCGAGCATCGTGTAAATGTTGATGAGGGCCCGGTTCATCACCTGTTCGCCCGCGCCCACCTCGACGGGAGAAACGCTTGCGTCGCCGCCGTAACCCCCCTCTGACGCTGCCTCGATCGTCGGGAAATACATGCTGTGTCCGTCGCAGTAGCCAAAGAAAAACGTATGCGGCACGTACGCCCGCTGCTTGAGTCGGTTCGAGTGATTGCAGAAGAATTCGCCCGACCCGCCGACCAATGCAATGTCGCCGTTGAGCAAGATCGTGTTGAGTTCGACCGGCACGCCGTCGCGAAATTCCTCAACGAAGTTGCGCGTGAGTTCCGGAAAGAAAGCTCGCGAGTAGCGCATCACGACCATCGCATTGGTGAAGTCGGTGCGCGAGCGGAACACGAAGTCGTCCACTTTGCCCTGGATCGAAGGGTGAGCCGGCACCGTAGAGTGAGCCGAGTTGGCCAGTTCGACGACAACGTCTCCCAGGTGCTCTCCGAAGCCCATCGGACCTTTGTGCGAACCGGCATTCACACTCATGTCTCCCGCGGCGCCCTGCATGAAGAAACAGTTTGTCTTGAGGAGGTTTTCCACCCTCCGCTGCATGAAGCCGGGATAGTCGGCCGAATATTTCATGATTTTTTCGTCGGTCATGACCGCGTGTGCGGCGAAATTGACAAGCACGGCGATGGGCTTGCCCGTAGCGTCGTCGAAGCGGAGCACGGCCAGCATCGGGTCGGTGGGTTTGGGTGTGTGTTTCGTATGACGATTGCGATTCAGGTCGACGTCCCGGGTGGCAATTCCCAGGCGTGCGGGAACGGCGGCCTTGTCGGCTGCGAGAATCGCCTCAATGATCAAGTCGGGCAGCTTTTGACTGTACGCGACCGCCTTATCGAATTTCCCTTTGCCAAATCCAACCCGGTCTGTGAGTTCGATCACGGGGCCGTGATGGGTGTGGCTCCCGCTGATCAACACGTTCTCGATCTTGGCTTTGTCGAAGATCGTTCGGCGGATTTTCTCCATCATCGGCCCCGTCGGACCGCGACCGAGGTCTAAACCGACCAGCGCAAGTTTTGAGTTCCCGGCATGAATGACGATGGCCTTCGCCCACAGTGAATCGAGAGACCCTTCCGAGAGCTTGTCGTGGCGAGCGCCGTAGCCCCACATTGGCAAACCGGCCGGCGGCGTGATGTCTCTGCTTGCCGAAGCCGACCTCGAACGGCGCTGCGCGGGCATCTTCGGCGCAGCAAGCCGAGGTCTTCATGGCGAGCACACAACAAGCCAGCCAGCAGATGGTGAATTGCGCCTTACGGAGAATCATCGATGAATTGCCCTAACTTGGATTGATTTAACAAGTAAGCCGTGGCTCGCCCGTTGATCGTGCAGCATCGCTCCAGAGAACGCAAGCGCGCGGTGGGCGATGCTTCGACGCACGGGCTGCAGTGAACTATCGCACCGACACGCCCGTCCCCGGCCCTTCAGTGATTCGCACGGTGAGCACCGTCGCAAAATGCTTGGCCTCCGTCGGGTGTGATCGAAAGCGGACCGTAATGGAAGCCGGGCATCAACTGCGCCTTTGTCAGCTCGCCTTCTCTGGGAGCACTTCGACGAGCTGGTCGAGCCGCGTGACTTTCAGCACGTCGCGCACGTGTTCCGACGCATTTTGAATCTGGATGTCGACTCCGGCGTTGCGCATCGAGACCAGCAGGCCCAGCACACCGCTCGCCAAGAATGGAATGCCCTCGACGTCGAGACGGACCACGATACATCCGGCGTTCTTCAGAATCGCGACCAGTTCGTCGCGGCACTGCTCGAACCGCTCAAAATCGGTGACCCCCTCGGGGTTGACGCGCACAACCGTCAGCCGCCCCGTCTCGCGAACTTGAAACACGTCGGAAATCCGGCTCATGGTTGCCTCGCCAACTCGGGCTTCGGTCGTTCTATCACCGCACTCGGTTCCTCCTGCAAACCGCGACAGGCGATTCCGTTGCGACCGCCGCGTTTGACCGCGAACATCATTGCATCAGCGTCCGCGAGCAGATCCTTCGCCGTCGCGATCGGCCCGCCCTGGCACGAAACACCAATACTAAAAGTCACCGGCCAGTTGTGCGCGCTCATTCGCGCCTGCAAACGCGATTCGACCTCCCGGAGTAGGCTGCGTGCTTTTTCCGGCTCGAACCCAGGCAAAAGAATGCCGAACGCGTCTCCCCAGATTCGTCCCACGCTTCCACTGCGGCCAACCGCTTGCGAAAGAACGTCGGCCACCTCGATCAGCACGGCATCTCCGACCGCGTGGCCGTGTTGCTCGTTCATGCGCTTGAAATCATCGCAGTCGAGTATTGCGGCCGAAACCGGGCTCCCGGATCGACTACCCTGGCCGCCTGCCCGCTGCAGCTCGTCCAGAAAGCACGCCCGGCTGGCGACGCCGGTCAACGGATCTCGATCCGCGAGCTCGCGCACCGTACGGCGAAGCCCTGCAATGTGCCACCCCAAAGTGACGAGCAGTATCAGGCCCGCGACAAACGACACGGTTGGCCAAATCCACCAGAGCGCGACAAGGAGTAGACCCACCACCAATACGCCGACGGTAAACACGTAGGGAGGGAAGGAGGTGAGTCCGGTCGCGGCGCGTTCAAAGATTGTCTCGGCGCGCATCGGCATCCCCGGCGAATCCCGTTTGAACCGTCACGCTCAGCTGTTTCGGCCTACGCGTACTCGCGATGCTTATTCATCCCGGGCATCGGCACTGGATATTTCCCGTCCGAACCGGCCTGTAGCGGAGCCGACGAACCGCGTGTCAAGCTGGCTAGGTCAGGCGCGAATTCGTGATCACTGTCGAGAATGTCGTCATAGGTCACCTTACGACCGATGTGGCACGACATCCGGCCCATCGCCGTGACCAGGCTGGCTTTGGCGCCGCGCTCGACCTCGTTGTAGGGATGATCCTGCCGGATGGCTTCCACCAGGTCATCCCACTCGAGCTGATAGGGATTCGGCTCGTGCTTGGCATAGTGCCAGTTCATGTCGGCGGAAACAAGATTTTGACCCTTGTAGGTACGACACCGCGCCGGCGAGTGCCCATCGCGCGAGATTTGAGCCGAACCCTTGGTGCCGTGGGCGTAGCTGGCGAACTCTTCGTCGCACCCGAGCATGTACCGGCCGTCGAGCATCAACTTCGCGCCGTCGGCGAACGTGTATTCGACCGAGTAGACGTCAAAATTCTGATCCACGGCATCCAGCCGGTAGTGGCGTCCGCCGTAGCCTTTGGCCGAAATGGGGAACGCGTCCTTCATCCAACAGCATTCGTCGATGTTGTGGATCAAGAAGTCGCTATACAACCCGCCGCTGGCCCACAAGAAAGCGTGGAACTTGCGAATCTGATAATCGAGTTCGCTCGTGTCGGACGGATGCGGCTGCACGAACGATTCGTAATTTCCCTGGTGAACGCGATAGGCCCGCATCAGGACGATGTCGCCGATCTTGCCGTCGCGGATCCGGTCGTGCAGTTCTTTTCGTGCCACGCAGTGACGGCACATGAGGCCGACGCCGACCTTAAGGTTTTTCTTTACGGATTGGTCGCCGAGCGCCAGCATGCGTTTGCCGGTCGGACCGTCGACACAGATCGGCTTTTCCATGAAGACGTTGAGGCCCTTCTCGATCGCGTAGGTGAAATGCACCCAACGGAATGCCGGGGGCGTCGCCAGAATGACGACGTCGCCGGGCTTAAGACAGTCCATCGCTTTTTTGTACGCGTCGAAGCCGAGGAATTGGCGCTCTTTGGGGACTTCGACCTGAATTTTGAATTTCTCGGTGATGCTGTGCAGGCTCGGCTTGAGGCGATCTTCAAACACGTCGGCCACGGCCACGAGCTTGATGGGCCCATTCTTGACGGACAGTGCATCGCAGGCTGCGCCGGTTCCGCGTCCGCCGCACCCGACCAGCGCCACATGGATCGTACTGTCTTGAGCGGCAAAAGCACGTGGACCAATGGCTGCAGTTGCGAGGGCGGTTGCCGCGGCTATGCGGCCCGTGGTTTGCAGAAGTTCGCGGCGCGAGACAGCATTTTCTCTAGATTCGCTCACGGAAATATCTCCGTTCGGGTGGGCGGTGATCGAAAGCGTTTGAGAAGGTTTTTGGGACGCGCAATCGGACGTCTGAGGTATCGCTCAAGGTGGGAGAGCAACCACATGGTCGGGTCGCACATCTGAGTTTAACTCAGGGGCAATTCGAATTGCAAAGAGGCCACCGCTCCGTTTCTCAGCACAGCCTTCCACCGGCGGCGGACTCGCCAGCGACCCAAGCGATGGCGACCTTCAAACGACTTCGATCGGCATCCCTTCACGCAGGCTGCGGACGGCCAGCAGTGAGGTGAGCGTCGTGGCACGAATCTCTTCCCAGGGAATGGGCGGCGGCCCCCCCTCGCACAGAACTTTCGCAAAGGCGGCGATCTCGGCAGCGTGACCCTTATCTTGCCCGCTCAATTTTATGCGGCTAATTCGCCCGTTCTTGCTCGTCGTCACCGTGCGAAAATCATCGATCACGGCAATGCGGCCGCCGCCGATTACCTCGATGCGCTCCTTGGGGAAGGCCTTGTCCCCCCCTGCGAGATAGCCCACGCTCGAAAGGCTGCCGTTCGCGTGACGGAGCGTGATGAAGCATTGGTCCTCGGTGATCTCTGTCGCCTGCGGCGATCCAACCGATTCCGCAAACACGCGGACGGAGGGAGAATCGACCAGAAACGTGGCGAGATCGATCGCGTGACAGGCTTCACCGACGATCCGCCCACCCCCCTCGCTTTCGTCGTGGACCCAATGATCGCTGGCGACCGCCCCGGCATTGAAGCGCACCGAGACCGTCAGCGGTGCCGAAACGTCGGCGAAGAAATCCCGAACGTGGCGAGCGGCTTGCGAGAAGCGGCGGTTGAAACCCACCATGATCAGCGGGGCATTGTCGAGTCGTTCGCGTGCCTGTTCAATCTCGTTCAGCTCCTCAACGGTCAGACACAGCGGCTTTTCGACGAACACTGCTTTGCTTGCATCGAGGGCCCGCATGACGTGCCGCGCATGGAGATCGTGCCGCGTGATTGACACAACTGCGTCGATGGCGGGATTGTCGAAAATTTCATCCTCATCAGTCGTTGCCTGTTCGAATTCTAGACTGCGCCCGGCTGTGACAGCCGAAAGCCCCCCTGCCGTACAGAGCGTGGCCAATCGGAGCCGCCGGCAGTCACGAAGCGCGGGCAGCAGCACGAGCCGGGCAAAGTTCCCCGCTCCCAGCACACCGACCGCCGGTCGATCGGACCGTCTGGCCGACGCCAGACGCACGCTTCGTCGTGGCGGCGCGTCCGATTGCGGCGGTTGATACTCGAGCAGCACGCCGAGGTAGGGTTGTCCGACGCTCTCAATCAGCTCATACGCATCGGAGGCTTTCTCAATGGGAAAACGATGCGTGATGAGCGGCCGCACGTCGAGCTTGCCACGGGACATCAGGTCCAACACCGCCTGAATGTTTCGCTGTTCGGTCCAACGGACATAAGCGGCCGGATAATCGCGCCCGCGGTCTTCGTAATCGGGATCGTAGCGGCCCGGGCCATACGAGCACGAGACAACGAACTCTGCCTCCTTGAAGTAAAACGGCCGGCGGTCGAGCGACAGTCCGACGACTCCCACCAGCACGACGCGGCCCTTCTTCCGGACAGCCCCAGCGGCCAAGTCGATCGGGGCATTGGACCTAGTCGACGCGGTAATCAGGACCGCGTCAACTCCGAAGCCGCCCGTGTCCGAATGAATCTGCCCTTCCCCCAGGCTTGGTCGCGCCTGCTCGGCGCCCATCTTGAGGGCCAGTTCGCATTTCCTTTCGTCCGGGTCGGTGCCGATCACTCGACAGCCGGCCGCGGCCAAGAGAGAAACGGCGATCTGCCCGATCAATCCCAAGCCGATGACCAACACCGATTCGCCAAGTTCACACTCGGCGAGCCGTACCCCTTGCAGGGCGATTGCGCCCAGCACCGCGAACGCGGCCTGATCGAAATCGACTCCCGCGGGAATGCCGGCGCAGAGGTGCTTGCTGACCGAGACGATTCCGGCGTGAGCACCGTTTGAAGCAACACGATCGCCCGGCTTCAAATACTGGACACCGGCTCCGCACGCCAGCACAACTCCCGCCGAGCTGTACCCCATGGGAACGGGAGTATCGAGGCGTTCGCGAACCTGGCGGAACGTGGTGAGAACACCCTCGTTGCGGCACTTCTCCAGCACGCGCCGGACGAGATCGGGCCGCTCGCGGGCCTTGCCGAGGAGCGACTTTTTTGCCAGATCAATCGTCATCCTCTCGGTGCCGGCCGAAATCACCGAAGCCGCGTTGGCGATCAGCACTTCGCCCGACTGGGCCAGAGGAGCCGGAACCTCGGCGACGACCAGCTTTCCGCTGCGGACATCCTGGATGACTTGATGCACGTCGTGTGCCTGCTGAAGCGGAAGGCTCAACGGTCGATCGGCAGCGCTCGCGTCACTGACAATCGCCGCCCGCTCCGGCACTCCGTTTGACCGAGCGAGCCCCAGGTTCGTTCGTTTGAACCGTCAGTCGTTTGAACCGGGGCTAGTTATATGAAATCTCGGAAGCTTCTGGAACTAACAAGCGGTTGATGAGGCCCTAGAGCTGGCTTGGTAATTCCGATTTCCGCATGCCCTATTCGCTGCCCGGGTTGGGGCACCAGCCGCGGATCCGCCGGATTCTTTTGCCAAACCCCCTCGTCTACCACCTGCGAAGCACGAATCACGACCTAAGTGGTGAATAGCGTAGCCCTTTGCATCGACGCTTCTGGGCCAATTCCGCTCAATCGAGATGAACGGTTTTGCCGATCGTACTGACAGCACCGTATCTGACGGATTTGCGGACGGTGCCGACCGGCGATTGGGGTTCTTCAGGGGAACATTTCCGGCTGCCTGTCTTATCGCGATTGGAGTTGGAGAAAGTGGGGGAGAAATGCGGATGCAGACGGGGGGGATCCTTCGGGCGCGTGGCTCTTGGCGGCCGGCGCTCGGTGGAGCGACGACAATTCTGCTCGTGTTCACGCTGGCCGGAAGAGTTCGAGCTCAAGAATCGAGCGCCCCCCAGCGCCAACGGCTCAGTCGGACGCCCCGGCATTCGTCACCCTGCAGAGTGAAGTCACTGATCCCGCCGCACCCTCGACATCCGCTGCACCTTCGGTGGCGCCGGGCGACTCCGTCAATCTCGAACAGCGAGTTCACGATCTTGAAACCATCATCAAACAGATGCAGGCGCAACAGAATGGCGCGCTTCCCGCTTCGGCCAACTTTCAGGACGCGCTGACTCAGCCCGAGAACCAAGTACCCCCCGCGCCGAGCCGCGCCTGTACCTGCGTTTAATCCAATCGGGACTGAGGGGGAGGCACCGGCGCCGATCTCTCCGGACCTCGGCATCGCCGGCTGGATCAATCATGGGTTCTACGTCGAATCGCCTGACAAGGCCTTTATGTTGCACTTCACCGGACAGATTCAGCTCGACTATCGCGAGTTCTTGCGGACGAAGGATCGAAGCGACATCGATACGTTCTTACTACGGAGAGCTCGCTTCGGTCTTGAGGCCACTCTCGAGAAATACTACGAATTCCGCTTCCTGCCCGACTTCGGCCAGGGGACAACGATCGTTCAAGACGCCTACATGAACATCCATTATTGGAATGAGTTCCAATTCGAAGTGGGACGTTTCAAGCAGCCCATCAGCTACGAACAGCTGATTCAGGACCGCTACGTTCCGACGCTTGAGCGCTCGCTGATCGATCAGCTCGTCCCGCAGCGTGACCTGGGCGCCATGATTCACGGCGAAGAGGTATGCAACAATCTCTTTGATTACGCCGTGTCGCTCTCCAACGGCGAGATCAACGGCAACAGCACGGACCTGAACGATCACAAGGATCTGGATGGCCGCTTCGCGATCCGGCCGCTCAATTGGCTGGAGGACGAAGAGTGGCTGCGCTGGTTCCAGGTGGGGTTCTCGGGCGGGTTCGGCATCGAGCAGGAGCCGATCAACCCGGCGACTTTGAGAACGCCGGACACTGTCCCGTACTTTAGTTTCAACTCCACGGTGCGAGCCGACGGCCTGCGGACACGGTTGTGTCCCGAGTTGGCCTACTTCTACGGCCCGGTCGGTTTTTTCGCCGAGTACTACGACGAGCACCAGGACATGACCCCGACTGCTACCGGAAAGGGTTCAGGACTGGTCGAAGACGTGCCGTTTCGCGGCTACGTGTGTACCGGGACCTGCTTCCTGACGGGCGAGACGCGCACGACCTACAGCCAACAGATCTTTCCCCTCCGCAATTTCGATCCGCGGCATCCGATCTCATCTCCGGGGGCATGGGAGCTGGTCGCCCGCGTCTCCCATTTGGGCACCGGAGACATTGTCTACTCGAAGGGAGACGCTCAACTCGCGAACCCCGCTACAACCGCGAATGTCGCCACGGAATATACGCTGGGCTTCAACTGGTATTTCAACGGATTTTTCCGGATGCAGTTCAACTACGAGCACGACATGTTCAATCGCTCGGTGCTGCTGGGGACCAGCGTCGCCGACAACGAACTTCGCAGCCAGGACAGCTTGTTCACCCGGTTCCAGATCATCTTCTAGCGGCTGAGTCGTCCCCACCTCAGCGCGGAGGCACTCTCTCGGCCTTTATTCGCTCCGCCCTCGGCCTTCAAAATATCCGCTCAGCACGCGGACGCGGTACGTCTGATAACCGCAGACGAAGCCGATCACCGCCAGCGCCGCGGCATAAAGCAGCGTGTATTGCGATTTGACCACCGGATCGCGGCCGACAAAGACCAAAGCCGCGTACGCGATCAGGCACGCCGCGGTCATAAACGTCACCAGCCGCACTCGGAAAAACAGGCCCGAGGCCACGATCAACAGCGGATATCCGACCAAGAGTGGCCCCAACGGATTGTCCGCGATATAGAGCATGACGGTCAGCAGATAGGTGTCCGCCGCCGCCCAAAGATAACGGGCCATGTGGGCGACGTTGCTGTTTGCGGCGTGACGCAACAAGAACTGGCATAGCATGGCGACCGCGGCCCACGCGCCGAACAGGAGCATCACGACCAGATGATAGGGCAAATCGTAGCCGCTGATCATGTACTTGACCTGCACGATGAGTGCAGAGATGCAAATTGCCCCCAGGTGCATGGCCAGCGTCGGTTCCCGTCGCGCCCAGCGCAGCGATCGGTGTAAGAGCCCCGCCGGAGTGACGTTGAGCGGTTCGCCGCGCAGGAAGTGCTCCAGGTCTTCGACCAGCGCGGCGGCCGAGGGGTAGCGTCGCCGGGGGTCCTTTTCCAAGCACCGCAGGCAGACCAGTTCCAGCGACAGCGGGACGCCGCGATTCAACTGTCGGGGTCGCGGAGGCTCGCTTTCGATGACTTCCAGCAGCGTGTCAATCGGGCTGGCATTTTGAAACGGCGGCCGGCCAGTTAGCAGCTCGAAGAGGATCGCGCCCAGGCTGTAAATGTCGCTTCGCGGAGAGTGGGCCGGCGCGTGGCCGGACGCCTGCTCAGGCGACATGTAACCGATCGTTCCGACGATCAGACCGGACTGCGTATGCACCGAGTTGCTGCCGTAAGTTTTCGCCAAGCCGAAATCGGTGACGTAGGGCGTCCCGTTATCTGACAGCAAAATGTTCGACGGCTTCAGGTCGCGATGGATCATGTTGTGCTCGTGCAGGTACTGCACGGCCCGCGCGACGGCGGCGAGGCATTCGGCGGCCCGCCGCGGCTCGAACGGTCCGCGCGCCAATTCCTGAGCGAGCGAGCGGCCCTCGATGAAATCCATCGCGAAAAAGTGCTGGCCATGCACTTCACCCGCTTCGTGGATGCCCACGATATTCGGATGGCGGAGGCCGCCGGCCGCACGTGCCTCGGCGTAAAACCGGCGGACGTCCTCCGGCGAAGCCAGGCGGCTGGAAAGAATCATCTTGAGCGCGACCGGCCGATCGAGATCGGTCTGATGGGCCCGATAAACGACCCCCATTCCGCCGCGACCGATTTCACCCAAGAGTTGGTACTTGCCGAACGGCTGCGGCTCCGCGTCAGGCGCGCTGGCGTGATCCTGAGAAGACGCGTGATCGGCCACCGTTTCTTCCGGAGCAAGACGGTCCAGCAGCTCCAAATACCGCACCCATTTCCGCAAAGAGGGATGGCGCTCGAGCAACACGGATCGCGTCGGGAGATCGCCTCCGTGCAGCGAGCTCAGATAACGGTCCAGCACCGCGAAGAGCTCGGCATCCTCGGGCGTAAGTGCTTCTTCCGAAGATGGATCCGAGATTGGCTCGTGCGATGTCATGGATCGAGGCTTTCGTGTAGCTTCTTCAAGGCCCGCATCCAAAGCATTTGAACGGCCGGTCGCGAACGGCCCATTCGCTCGGCGATCTCGTCGAAGGGAAGACGTTCGAGATTGCGGAGGATGATGATCTCTTGATAGTCGGGCGGCAGCTGGGCTACGGCCCGCGAGATTTCCATTTGCTCTTCCAAGCGGAGAACGATTTGGCTGGGGGTCTGACCGGGGTCGCTGGGATCGCGCGGGCCCGCTCGAATCTGCGTTGCGGGGTGCGTCGAGCGACACTTCGCGGCCCGCGCGGCGCCTTTGAGCCATTCCATAGCGGCGAACGAAATCGGCCGCGTTGTGGTGGACGATTCGTTTCAACCAGGCCAGCCATTCGCCGTCGGTGGTCCCTCGGAATTGATCGAGCCCGCGATGAGCTTCCAGTAAGGTCTGCTGCACCAGGTCGGAATGGTCGACCTTCGCCTGAAGCCAGCTGCCCACCTGCGCCCGGGCGACGATGCTGACGTAAGCGCGGCACCGTTCAAAAAGTTCGTTCCGGGCTTCGCGATCGCCGCTACGGGCCCGCTCCAAGAGCGGGGCCAGAGGAAACGCGCCCGAATCGTTTGCGTTAGTCTGATTCATGGCACCGATTGCGCCAAAATTGGCGCGGCCGCAGGGCATCTGACATCAGCACGCCGGACATGCAGGTCGACCGATCGCGCCCCAACGCCTTCAGGAGTGCCGTTGATTCGACTTGTATCGTTCGCTGGCCTTGCGAAGGACGTCCCGCTCCTGGTCAGTCAGGCTGGCTTCGCCCTGTGCATGAATCTTGTCCAGGATTGCGTCGACTTTGAGATCGAAGCTTTGGGGCGCCTCTTCGGGCGGGCGGTAGACTTTGACATGTCGCGGGCGAATCCAGGCGCGACGATTCAGGAGCGGTGAAAAACTTGCGCCCAGACGCTCGATCCGCCATCCGAAGCGATGGTAGGCGAAACCGAATGCCAGGCCACCCAGATGGGCTTCGTGCGCGACCCCGTCCCCGTTCGGGGCGCCGCTGAAGGATTGCAGCACGGGCCACAGATCCCAGATCAAATAGCCTAAAACGAAGAACCGCATTTGCACGCGAAACACGAATAATAAAATCTCTTCGCGCGGGAAAATAATTGCATACACGGCGATGATTGACATCACTGCGCCAGAAGCGCCTATCGCCGGAGAATGATGGTGCTGTAGCAGGGACAGCCCTACAAAGGCCAGTCCCGCCACGAGCGCCGCCATAAGGTAGAACAGCACGAATTCGCGAGTGCCGTACATTCTCTCCAGCGTCGTGCCCCACCAGGCCACGAACAGCATGTTGAACAAAATGTGCAGGGGAAGTCCCCCCGACGCGTCGTGACAGAAGGCATAGGTCACGAGTCGCCAAACCTGGCCGTGCAGGGTGCGCACCGGATCAAGCTCGAGGATGTCAGTCACGGTGCTTCCACCACGTCGCAGAATGAGCTGATCCTCGTCACGAACCACCGCAGGTCGGTGGGTCGTGACGATCTGAAGCACAAACACGATGACCGTGACGATAATGATCCATTTGCAGCCGGGCATGCCCCACGACGAGGGCGTCCAGCCGCGCCGGTCGTCACGCACATAATCGCGGCTATAGATTCCCATTCCAGGCTTTCGAGGGCGTCAAGCGGAAAAGAAACGACTGACGGGTCAAGCGGCTCGTCGCACTCTCAAGATGGTACGGCTTTCGGCGGATTGAAAATAGTCCGCCCCGAATCGGCCCGTGCCCGACTGAGGCTGGCACTCCGGCCGCCGACGGGGCGACAGGCGGGGACGGATCCCTCTGCGGAAATCGCTGGCGAAATCCGCTTCCGCGGGCTAAACGATTCCGCTGAGGTCAGAAACCCTTGGCGCCTTACTTCGGCGACCGGGCTTCGGCCTGCTGACGCGGCGGTTGGCCTGGCAAAGAGGCGGCCAGAGCGTTGTTTTCCTGGATCAGGCTCTTCACGTGCGCCTCGGCTTGGCTGATCTTCCGTCGCAGATCGTCGACTCGCAGGAGCGACGCGTTGCGCAGATCGTCGGCCTGATTGATCCCTGCCACCAAACCCGTGTCGATGCCTTTGCCTCCGAGTAGCTCGGCAATGCGCGTGTCACGCTGCTCTTTGGCCGCGGTTGCTAGCTCGGATTGCGTGGCGAGGTTTTTTTCTTGCTTTTTGAGCAGCTCATCGGCCTTGACGAGTTCGCCCTGCAAGTCCGTGATTTGCTTGAACAACGACGACGGAATTGCCGTTCGAAGCCGGAAATCCTGACCATTCCACTTTGGCACGTCCTCCGCCCGGACGGGAAAAGTTGCCTTCAGCCCAGCTTCATTGGCCTGCACCTCGACGACGTTGAACGACCCGACGTAGGTTGAGTTGCCGCCCGCGTCCAGCTGAAACGCATACAGCTCTTTGTTCGGCTGAATTCCCAGCGTCTTGCCCGCGCTGGCCAGGATGGCGTTCGTCTGTGCGTCGAAGGTTCCCTTTACGGGCGAGTAATAGTGGTCCCAGCGGAGCATCTCGCGCTCGAGATTTGCACGGGCCTCTTCGAAGTCCTGCCGGGCCTCCGCCAGCTTTTGCGCCGACTTTTCGTCATTTGCTTTGGCCACCTGGAGTAGATTCATCCAGGCGCCACGAGCGTTGACCAGCCGCGCACCGGTGATAAAGCCAATCCCGGCCGCAATCGCCAACAGGACAATCAGAATCTTGCCGACTAAGTGCATCGAATCGTCCCTTAAAAGGTCACCTTTATCATAGGCCCGCTTTCCTGGCCCGGTCAATAAGCCGCAGCCCACGGGGACGGTAGGGGCGTGTGTGCCTCGGGCCGGTGGCCCGTAGAGGGCCATCCGGACCCGGTGGGAAGGGTTCGAGCCCCTAGAATCGGCGCATTCGATTCGCCAGCGCAGCCTCGGTCGCTACAATGGCGCCCCGGCTGGCCCTCCCAGGACCTTTTTTCGACTCGTGCGGAGCACTGTCGCGATGCAAAAGCCCCCCAAGTTTCTGCGGTCAAACCTCAAACCGGGAGAGTGCTTGTGCAGCTATTGCACAGGCAAGTGCTGCCGCTATTTCGCACTGCCGATCGACGAGCCGACCACCTGGAAAGAATTCGACTACCTCCGTTGGTTCATGATGCACGGCCGGGTCTCGGTCTTTGTGGAAGAGAAGATTTGGTATTTGATGGTTCACGCCGACTGCCGCCATCTGCTGCCCGACAACCGGTGCGGGACCTACGAGACGCGTCCCCAGGTCTGCCGCGACTACTCGATCACGAACTGTGAATACGAAGACGATGCTGTCTACGAAAAGTTCTTCGAGACCCCGGAACAGATTTGGGAATATGCCGAAGCCGTGATGCCGCCGCGTCGCAAGCGACGGAAAGCTGGTAGTCCGGCCATCTCCCTCCCCGTCCTCACCAGCGTCGGTTGAACCGCGCTTTGCATTTTGCACAGGAGGCACCCGACCGAGCCATGTCGAAGCCCGTGATCAAACCGCAAACGCTCAAGGGATTTCGCGACTACCTTCCCGGGCCGATGATCGCCCGCGAGCATCTGATCGACACGGCACGCCGCGTCTACCGCAGGTTTCGGTTTTTCTCCGATCGATACGCCGGCGCTCGAATACAGCGAAATTCTGCTGGGCAAGGGGGGCGATGAGACCGACAAGCAGTTGTTCCGCTTCACCGATCAGGGGGAGCGCGACGTCGCCATGCGGTTCGATCTGACCGTGCCGCTCGCCCGGTTTGCAGCCCAGCACCTGCAAGAAATCGGCACGCCGTTCAAACGATATCACATCGCGACGGTCTGGCGGGCCGAGAAGCCGCAGAAAGGGCCGCTTCCGCGAATTCATCCAATGCGACTTCGACACGCTGGGGACCGACTCGAATATCGCTGATGCCGAAACGCTGCTGGTCATCCACGATTTGATGGAGCGTCTGGGTTTCTCGAAGTTCGCAATTCGCATCAACAATCGACTCGTGCTGAACGGCTTGCTCGAGCATCTGGGGCTTACCGGCCAGACTGTCGGCGTGCTCCGGCGCTCGACAAGCTGCCGAAAATCGGCCGAGACGCGGTAATTGCCGAGATGACCGAGAAAGTCGGCACGTCGGCAGCCCAAGCCGACGCTGTCCTGCAGATGACCGAATTGACCGGTAGCTCAGCCGACGTGCTCTCGCAAGTCGAGACGATGCTCGCTGGAAACGAGCAGGGGCTGGCGGGAGTGTGCAAGCTTCGAGAGTTGTTCGCCTGGTCGGCCGCGGCGGGGGTTTCCGAAGAGCGCGTGGCCCTTGATCTGTCGATCGCCCGCGGCCTCGATTACTACACCGGCACGATTTATGAGACCTTCTTGAGCGATCTGCCTGGCATCGGCAGCGTCTGCTCCGGCGGCCGTTACGACAACCTGGCCGGCCTGTTCACCAGCCAGAAGCTGCCCGGAGTGGGGGCCAGCCTGGGATTGGACCGTTTGCTTGCGGCCATGGAAGAGCTCGGAATGCTCGCGGCGGCCTCCACGCCCGCTCCTGTGCTGATTCTGCTCTTTGACGCGGCTCACACGGGCGATTATCTGCGCATTGCCCGCACTCTTCGGGCGGCCGGAATCGACACCGAGGTCTTCTGCGACGCACGCAACATCGGCAAGCAACTCAGCTATGCCAGCCGTAAGGGATTCAAGGCCGCGGTCATCGCCGGGCAGACAGAATTCGCGCAGGGTACGTTTCAGGTCAAAGACCTGCAGGCTGGCCAGCAAACGACGGTGACCGAGGCCGATCTAGTCGGCGAACTCAAGCGGCTGATCGGCTAGTGCCGGCGCAGCGTGGCGTTTCGCATTTCGCGTGTGTCTTCTTTACGTCGAAGCGCCTCGCGTTTGTCGTGCAGCTTGCGGCCCTTGGCGACGGCGACGGTTACCTTCACAATGCCGCGCGAAAAGTAGACCGCCAGCGGCACGAGCGTCAGTCCCTTTTGCGTCGCCGACTCGGCAACCTTTTGCAGCTCTTGCTTGCGGATGAGCAGCTTGCGGACCCGTTTGGGCTCGTGGTTCATCACCGTGGCTTGCGGGTATTCAGCGATGTCAGCTCCGACGAGCCACAATTCTCCGTCGCGAATGCGGGCGTACGCTTCTTCAATCGAAATCTTGCCGTTGCGAATGCTCTTCACCTCGCTGCCGAGGAGCACGACTCCGCACTCGAGTTCATCGAGAATGTCGTACTCGTGCCGCGCTCGCCGGTTGCGGCAGACCGTCTGCGAGTTGGCGTCGCCTTTTTCCTGCTTCTTGGCGGACATGCGAGTCGTTTTTCCAGAGCGGGGCAGTGGCAAATAGCGTCAGCTGAGCAAGCTTCGCCGAATGACGTCGGCCGCTCTGTCGAAATATGGCTGCCATTCAATTTCCGGGCGGCCGAGCTTGAGACAATTGCGGACGCTGGCGAGCGTGTTGCGGGCCATGTGCGGGCAGCGGTTGCAGGCGCACGTCTCGCCTGAAGAGGTCATGATTCCCGGCACCGGAATGTATTCGTGCTGCGGAGCCGCTTTTTTGAGCGGATGGATCATGTTGGCTTCGGTCGCGACGAGAAACTTCGTCGGCGTCGCGATCGAGGCGACGTATTTCCGCATTTTCTCGGTGCCGCCGATGACGTCGCTCACCTCGAGAATATTTTGCGGGCACTCTGGGTGGGCGATCACGACGCAGCCCGGATTATTCTTTTTGGCGCGCAGCAAATCCTGCAGGCTGAAAATCTCGTGCACCATGCACGAGCCCGGCCACAGGATCATCTTGCGCCCGGTAACCTCTTCCAAGTAGCGGCCCAAGTGCTGATCGGGGACGAACAAAATTTCCTGGTCGGCTGGAATCTTGTCGATTGTCTCCCGCGCGTTGCCGCTGGTCACGATCCAATCGCAAAGACTTTTCACCGCGGCCGTGGTGTTGATGTAGGCCACCGTGACGAAGTCGCGACCCTCCGCGCGGAGCTTGCGTTGGAACGCGTCGAGCTTGTCGAACGGGCAACTCTCCGCCAGTGAGCAGCCGGCCAGCAAGTCGGGAATCAGAACTTTTTTCTCTGGATTGAGCATCTTGGCCGACTCGGCCATGAAATGGACGCCGGAAAAGACGATGACCGAGGAGCTGCACGCCAGCCGCGTCGCGGCACAGCTTGAGACTGTCACCGGTAAAGTCGGCCACGTCCTGAATCTCGCCGTCGACGTAGTAGTGGGCAAGAATTGTGGCGTCCTTCTCTTTTTTGAGCGATTCGATCTCGTCCATCAGGTCGAGAGGATCTTCGTATCGCTCTGCCGGCTTTGCGGCTTGCTCAACGACAGGAAGTTGCATGCTTCACCTGGATCCAAGTCCGAACACTCGACGCGAACTGCGTCGCCACTCAATTATACGGTCCGGAGGCGGTGACCCAGACTTGCCCCACCCTCCGCTTGATTCGCAGTGTGCCGGTCGCATCGATTGGATGGCGGGACTTATAATTGCCCTGCGGCGAGTGGTGAGATTGTATAACCGCTTGTCGAATCTTGCATAAGCCTACCTGGGCCGATTGTGCGAAGATTTTCCGGCCCGATTCCTCCAATGTCGACCTGCGACGTATCTCCACATGCCTAATCCTCTTGACGAGCTTCTCGACACGCGTAACCCGGACCTTTTGGATGTGCAGACCCGTGCAATCGGGCCGTCGGGCCGCTTGCCACTGACCGACGAGCTGCTGCTGCACAGCCCGAGCGGCGACCTCTTCGGCATGACGCAGAGCGCCGGCATGGGGTGGGATCCCCAGCAGCTTCTGCGTGAGCAAATTCTGATCATCAGCACTCAAGGGGGACTGCGGGGCGAGGACGGCCGGCCGATCGCTCTGGGCTATCACACGGGTCATTGGGAGGTCGGGCTGCTGGTGAAGGCGGCGGCCGAAGAGCTCGATCGTCTCGAGCGGCTACCGTTTGCTGCTGCGGTCAGCGATCCGTGCGACGGTCGCTCGCAAGGCACGACCGCCATGATGGACAGTCTGCCTTATCGCAACGATGCGGCCGTCGTCATGAAGCGGCTGATCCGTTCGCTCCCGCTGCGCAAGGGCGTGATTGGCGTGGCGACGTGCGACAAGGGGCTGCCGGCGGCGATGATGGCCTTGGCCGCTCAGCACGATCTGCCGACGGTCATCGTGCCCGGCGGAGTGACCCTTCCGGCTGCCGACGCGGAAGACGCAGGGAAGGTGCAGTCGATCGGGGCGAGGTTTGCCGAGGGTGATATCACGCTGGAATACGCGGCTGACATGGGTTGCCGCGCCTGCGGATCGGCCGGGCGGTGGCTGCCAGTTCTTGGGAACCGCGGCAACCTCGCAAGTCGTGGCCGAAGCATTGGGGCTCGCCCTGCCTCACACCGCCTTGTCTCCCTCGGGGCAGCCGATCTGGCTGAACGCGGCCCGTCAGGCCGCCCGCGCGGTCGTGGCGCTGGGCCAAAAGAAGTTAACCACGCGAGACATTTTGACGGCCGACGCTCTGGAAAACGCTCTGGCAGTGCATGCGGCGTGCGGTGGGTCGACCAACCTCTTGCTGCATGTACCGGCGATCGCATTTGAAGCGGGGCTACGACGGCCGACCGTCGAAGACTGGCATCGCGTCAATCTCCGCGTGCCGCGGCTGGTCGACGTGCTGCCCAACGGGCCGGTGGGCCATCCGACGGTTCGCTTCTTCCTGGCGGGTGGAGTCCCCGAACTGATGCTCCATCTGCGGGCACTCGGCCTGCTGCGGCTCGAAGCTCTCACCGTCGCTGGCGTGCGCTTGGGCGAGGTGCTCGAATGGTGGGAGCGGTCCGAACGCCGGGTGCGATTGCGAGAAGTGCTGCGGGAGCGCGACGGAGTCGAGCCCGACGACGTGATTCTCCCTGCCGCCCAAAGCCAAACAGCGCGGACTTACCAGCACGGTCACTTTTCCGCGCGGCAATCTCGCGCCGGAAGGATCGGTCATCAAGAGCACGGCGATCGACCCGTAGCGTGGTCGGGGCCGACGGCGTCTACCGCAAAGTCGGCCCGGCCCGTGTTTTTACCAGCGAACGCGAGGCGACCGCGGCCATAAAGGGCCGCTCGGAACGCAAAATTCAACCCGGCGACGTGATCGTGCTGATGTGCCGCGGGCCGCTCGGCGCCGGCATGGAGGAGATTTATCAGATCACGTCCGCTCTGCGCTATCTGAAATGGGGGAAGGACGTGGCCGTGATCACCGACGCACGCTTTTCCGGCGTCTCGACCGGAGCGTGCATCGGCCACGTCGGGCCGGAAGCGCTGGCCGGAGGGCCAATTGGCAAAGTCCGGGATGGAGATCTGATCGAAATCGTCATCGATCGCGTCAATCTCACGGGTTCGATCAACTTCGTCGGCACCGCAGAAGCGCGGCTCGAACCCGCAGCCGCGGCCCGAATCTTGGCTGAGCGGAAGCCCGCCCTGCCCCTCGAGCCTGATCCGCAGCTTCCGAGCGATACCCGGCTGTGGGCCTTATTGCAGCAAGTCAGCGGCGGCACGTGGGGCGGCTGCGTTTACGACCCCCGCGCAATCGAGGCCGCGCTGCGACCGGCCGCGACCTAGGATAAAATCAAAGGATGCCCGGCAATTCCTTCGGACAGGCCTTTTGCATCACCACGGCCGGTGAGAGCCACGGGCCGGCATATGTGGTCATCATCGACGGCGTGCTCCCGGGGATCGAACTGTCGGTCGATGATTTGATGGTCGACCTCAATCGCCGCCGGCCAGGGCAAAGCAAGATCGTCACGCAGCGTGACGAGGCGGACGTTCCCGAAATCCTGTCCGGCGTGTTCGAAGGACGTACGACTGGCACCAGCCTCGCCATTCTGGTCCGCAACCAGGACCAGCGCAGCCGCGATTACGAAGACATCAAGCACGTCTATCGGCCGGGACACGCCGACTACACGTACGACGCCAAGTACGGCTTCCGTGACTATCGGGGCGGCGGACGCTCGAGCGCTCGCGAAACGACGGTTCGCGTGGCCGCCGGTGTGGTCGCCAAGAAACTCATTCGGGTTGCGTTCGGTGGGCAGGTCGTCGGCTATGTAAAGCAAGTGGGTGATGTGATCGCCGAAGTCCCTGATCCGGCCGCGGTCGCGCTCGATCAAGTCGAAAAACTTCCCGACGGTCAACCGAATATTGTTCGTTGCCCGGATGCGAAGGCGGCCGCGCGAATGGTCGCGCTGATCGAGAAGCTCCGCGGCCAAGGAGACTCAATCGGCGGAGCGGCAGAAATTGTCGCGACCGGAGTGCCTCCGGGACTTGGCGAGCCGGTCTTCGACAAGATCAAGGCGGATCTGGCCAAAGCGCTGTTCAGCCTGCCGGCCGTCCTGGGCGTGGAGTACGGAATCGGCTTCGGGTGTGTCACGATGCGCGGCAGTCAAAACAACGACTTGTTTCGTCCCGCCGGCGGCAGGAACATATCTGGTAAACCGGCGATTACCACTGAAACGAACCGTCACGGCGGCATGCTCGGCGGCATCACCAGCGGTCTACCCATTGTGCTTCGCGCCGCTGTCAAGCCGACCAGCAGCCTTCCCATCGAACAACAGACAGTGACCGATGAGGGAAAGCCGACGACGATCCGAACCAAAGGGCGACATGACCCGTGCCTTTTGCCGCGATTTGTGCCGATGGCGGAAGCCATGGTCGCGATCGTGCTGGCCGATCATTGGCTGCGTTGGAAGGCTCAGAGCCCGGAGCGGACGGCGTGAGCTGGCAGCAGCGCGACTTGACGTTAAAACCTCGCCGCCGCGGATTGCATCTCGTCACCGAGGAAATTGTATCGGCGCTGGGCGAGCTGAAGCCGGTCCGCACCGGTTTGCTTCATGTGTTTATCCAACATACGTCGGCGTCGCTCACCATCAATGAAAACGCAGACTCGGACGTGCTGCGAGACCTGGAAGCGGCGCTCAACAGTTTGGCGCCCGAGGATTTTCCCTATCGCCACACGGTCGAGGGTCCGGATGATATGCCGGCACACGTGAAGGCTTCGCTGATGGGTTCTTCGCTCACCATCCCGATCCGCGACGGCCGGATGGTGTTGGGAACGTGGCAGGGGATTTATCTGTGCGAGCATCGTAACCACGCGCACTCCCGGCGTTTGACCCTGACCCTCCACGGAGACGGGTAATCTCGGCGGGCCGACAGCATAAGCTGGCGGGCGCTTGACTCCAAAGGGCTTTTCATGCGTATCACGCTCGATTACGGCAAGACTGGCCTCGAAGTCGAAGTGCCGGACCGCAATCTCGTCGGGCCCCTGGGTCTCCGTCCGGTTCGACCGCTGCCGGATCCGGATCGCGCGCTGGCGGATGCGCTCGCTGAACCGATCGGATCGGCGCCGTTGTCGGAACTTTCCCGCGGGCGAAAGTCAGCGTGCATTTTGATCTGCGATATCACTCGCCCGGTTCCGAACGAATTGCTCCTCCGCCAGATCCTGCCCACCCTGGAAGCGGCCGGAATTCCTCGAGACAAGATCTTGATTTTGATCGCCACCGGCCTTCATCGGCCGAACTTGGGAGTCGAGCTGGTCGAATTGGTCGGTGCCGGGATCGCCGCGAATTACCGCGTCGAAAACCATGACGGCCGTAACCTGTCCGAGCACGCCAACCTGGGGACCTCGCCGCGCGGCGTCCCGGTTTGGATCGACCGTCGATATGTCGAAGCGGATCTGAAGATCGCGACCGGACTGATCGAGCCACACTTGATGGCCGGCTATTCCGGCGGCCGCAAATTAGTCTGCCCGGGGATCGCGGCCCTCGAAACCGTGCAGAGCTGGCACGGCCCCGCGTTTCTCGAGCACCCGCGGGCCGATTGCGGCATTCTGGAGGGCAACCCGGTCCACGAAGAAAACACGTGGATCGCCCGCATGGCCGGTTGCGATTTCATCGTCAATGTGTCACTCGACAAGGACCGGCGCGTGACGTCGCTCGTCGCGGGCGACATGGAGGCGGCCTTCGCCAAAGGGGTCGAGTTTGTCGAGTCAGTCTGCAAGGCGCCGATTCCCGAGCCGTGCGACGTCGTGGTCACGTCGAGTGCCGGGTATCCGCTCGATACCACCTTCTACCAGGCGATCAAAGGCCTCACCGGAGTGCTGCCCATCGTCAAGGAAGGCGGCACGATCGTGATCGCCGCGGCACTGGACGAAGGAATAGGAAGCCCGGAATTCCGTCGACTGTTCGAGGAGAACGCCAGCCTCGACATGTTCATGCGGCGGATCCTGGGCAAGGACTACTTTGTGCTCGACCAGTGGCAACTCGAAAAGCTGGCGCACGTGTGCAAGAAGGCCCGGCCGCGGTTTGTCACCCGAGGCCTGTCGGCTGAGATCATGACGAATCTCTTTGTCGAATCCGCACCGACCGTTGAGCAAGCGATCGCCGAGGCGCTTGCCGAATACGGGCCGAACGCTCGCATCGCGGTCGTTCCCAAAGGGCCATACGTACTGCCTGTGGTCGCCGCATAGCAGCAGCGGCGCCGGGCAAAGCCCGGATCGACCGTAATCGCTGCCTAATCAGACTCCGGCACCGGCTCTGACTTTTTGCGGTATTGCCGCGTGGGACGGTACTTTGACTCGGGCAGGGTTTCGTTGTCGACCACGCCCACGCGGTCGGCCCACTTCTGCCACATCGCGGTCAGGCGACGCACTTCGTCGGGACGCTCGGCCGCCAGGTCGTGCGTTTCGGTGCGGTCTGCTTTGAGGTCATATAACTGCCACGGCTGGCGGAACTGGGCCACGAGCTTCAGGTCGCCGTCGCGAATCGCACGATTTCCCTCGTGCTCCCAGGCAAGGGTGCGCCGGCCGAGCGAACGGCCGTCAATCACAGGGACTAGGCTTTGTCCCTCGAGCGGCTTCAGCGTTCGCCCTTGGAAGACTTTCGGATATTCGACGTGGCCCAAATCCAGGCACGTGGGCATCAGGTCAATGACGTGTCCGACTTGGGACGTCCACGAACCGGGATGTTTGATCATGCCGGGCCACGAGACGATCAAAGGCGTAGAAATTCCGCCTTCGTGCACCCACATCTTGTGCTCGCGAAACGGCGTGTTGGCCGCATTGGCCCAACCAACTTCGAGGCAGCGATGCGATTCGGCAGTGCCGGTGATGCTGCCCGGTTTGTGTCCGCGCGCCGGGTTCGGATATGAGTTCAGCGCCTCGGCGCTGGCTCCGTTATCGGAGAAAAACATCACGACCGTATTCTCGGTCAGGCCGGCCTGCCGGATTTCGTCCAGGACTCGGGCGATTCCGCGATCCATGCATTCGATCATGCCGGCGTGCACCGACATGCGCAGGTCCCATTCGTCCTTATCCGCCTCAGGCGTCTCGCTCCAGGCCCGAGCGATCGGATCCCGGGGCGAAAGACTCCACTGCGAATCCATCAAGCCGAGCGACTTTTGTCGTTCAAAGCGTTTTTTTCGCAACTCGTCCCAGCCGATTTTGAATTCCCCCCGGTGCCGCGCGATGTCGACCGGATGGGCTTGCAGCGGAAAATGGGGAGCAGTGAAGCAAAGGTGCAGAAAGAACGGCTGTCCCGCGTGCTCGCGCTGGTGTTGCCGGATCGTTTGCGCGCCCCAATCGGCGAAAACGTCGGTGGCATAAAAGCCGGGCCATGGCTCGATCGATTTGAGATCGTCGTAAAGGGGATACAGTTTGAAGTAATTGCCGCCGCCACCCGTGCCGCGCGCGTGGTCGAAGCCACGGTTGATGGGATGGTTTCGCGGGTCTTTTTGCCCGACGCCACCGACATGCCACTTTCCGACGTGATACGTGCGATATCCGCCCGCTCGCAACAGCTCGGCGATCGTGACGCACTGTTCGTTGAGGCCGTGCGTGTAACCGGGAGGGTGCCAGTCTTCGAGCATGTGCCCAACGCCGGCTTCGTGCGGATAAAGTCCCGTCAAAATCGAGGCTCGGCTCGGGCAGCAACGGGCACAGTTATAAAACTGCGTGAACCGCAGGCCGTTGGCCGCCAGGCGATTCAACTCGAGCGTGCCGACGTCCGACCCGTAGCAGCCCAGGTCCGAAAAGCCCAAGTCGTCGGCCACAATCATCACGATATTGGGCCGCGAATTGACCGGCCGCTCCTTGAGCGGCGAGGTGCCGGTCAACACGGTCAGCGCCATCACCGCGACGCAAACTGTGCGAATCCAGTAAGTGTGCATAGCGAACCGGAACACAAATCAGCCTGGGATCAACATTCGTGCCGAGAGAGCAGGCAAGCGGCAACAGCAAGTCGTGTTATCTTGCCGCGCAACCGGTGTCCAGTCCGGAGGGTGACGATTCGTTCACGCATTCCCTCTGGCGCTCGAAACCCGCCTGCGAAACTACTCCAGGATTTTCTTGGCTTTCTTCACGTCGTTAACGGCCAGTGCCAATTCGACCATGTCGCCGCCGAGCCCTACGACGTAAGCGGCGTCGAGGTTGAGGCCGGCGTCGGCGAGTTTGGCGGCCACTCCGGTCAGTTCGCCGGCCTTGTTCTCCAGCAGAACCGTGACGAGCTCGTTCTCTTCAAAACGAATGTTGGCCTCGTGCAGCGCGCTTCGGGTCGCCTCAATATCGTCGGGAATGATGCGCACCATTCCTTGATGGCCAATGGCGAGTGCGGCCACCGACTTAATATTAACGCTCTTGAGGGACAGGGCATTCGCAATGCGCGCCAGTTCACCAGGATGATGCGTCGCCTGAATCACAACCTCTCTCATGGCATTCTCCTCGATCAAGTTCCGCGGGCTTCCGGACCATTACGAGACGCCACGACACAATTCACGTTTCGACGCCATTCAGAATACCGCGGCGAGCTGAGGCAATCGACGAAAATCGAGCGTTCCTGTCCGGGACGGGCCGTGGGAGCAAGCACCCGGTCTCGCGACAAAACGAGACTGGCAGCGATGCGACGGCTTCCGCTTCTTCGTACACTCGGGGGGCGTACAAACAAGCCGCCCGCCAATCTCCTTTCAACACTCGAGACAACGACGATGCAGCGCACCATTCGTCTAACATTGGCCTGGTTGCCGTTGGCGGTCTGGACTCTTTCCGCACCTGCGGCTGACAAAGTCAACTTGGAGAATCTGCTGCCGCAGATGACCAACCTGTCGCTCTTGTGCGAGTACCCCGATCCGCCGTACGTCACAAAACAGTTCAGCAGCTACGATCGCGCGAGCGAGGCGCCCGGCTCGGAGAGCTGGTTCGCCAACGCCGACCGTGGTTTCATGCTCTACGACGGCGTGCTCAAAGAGGAGACGCCCTACTTCAAGACCACTCCCAATCCCGGAAAGGCTCCTGACGGCCATTTCGCGCCCGGCGCACGCGTCGGCATCGCCCCCACGCACAAGCGGATGAGCGGCTACGTTTGGGCTTACGTCACGGCGCCCGACGGTCGGGCGGAGAATGGCACGATTCCGCAGGGTTACGTTGCGCGGTCAGCGATTGCCCTCGATCCACAAGGCCATGTGCTGGCCGAAATGGACGGCCCGGGCTGCGTCGTCCGCATCTGGTCGGCCAACCCAAGGGACGCCGGCAAGATCCGCATCTATCTCGACGGAGCCGAGAAGCCGGTGATCGAGGCGCCGTTAGAGTCCCTGCTCGGCGGCAAATGGAAGACGACGATCGACGGCAAGGAAACGATCCCCTTCCCCGATCCCATCGCCTGCGAACGCTCCCGCGGCTTCAACGTCTATTTCCCCATTGCCTTCGCGCGGCATTGCAAGATCACGATCGATCGCCCGGATATTTATTATCACGTCGATTACCGCACGTATCCGAATGGGACAGCGGTCGAGACATTCGGCCTGGACGAGTTGGCCCGTTTGTCGAACAAATTCCACGATGTTCTCGAACACTTGCAACTGCCGATTCAGCGAGCCTCATCGACCGGATCGTCAGCCACTTGGTGGGCCAAGATCGATCCCGGAAAAAGTGCTCACTTCCCGTGGAACGGTCCGCAAGCACTGACGTCGTTGGCCGCCGAAGTCAGCGCAGCAAACGCCGCCGTCTGGCGCGAGCCTGGTGTTGATCGTGACGTTCGACGGTGCGGCCCATCCGCAGATTTTCTGCCCGCTCGGGGATTTTTTCGCCTCGAGCCCGGGGTTGCAGCCCTATTCTTCGCTCCCCTTCGACGTGGGCAGTCGCGCAGCCCCAAAACAGATGCGCGCTTTTTGGAATATGCCGTTTGAAAAGTCGGCGATGTTCGAGGTCCGTAACCTCGGCAAAGACACGGTTGACGTCACGCTGCATCCGACCTTCGACTCCTACAAATGGGCCGACCGCTCGATGCACTTCCACGCCAAATGGCGGACCGAAACACTTCACACGCGCCCCTTCCGAGACTGGACTTATTGCGATCTCAAGGGGAAAGGCGTGTTCGTCGGCGACATGCTCAGTCTCGTCAATCCGGTGCGCGCCTGGTGGGGCGAAGGTGACGAAAAGATCTACGTCGACGGCGAGACGTTCCCGAGCTGGTTCGGCACCGGGAGCGAAGATTATTACGGCTACGCTTGGAGCGACCCCAAGCCGTTCCAGCACCCGTATCACAACCAGACGCGCTGCGACGGGCCGGGCAACCGCGGCTGGACCAGCGTCAACCGTTTCCACATTTTGGACAACATCCCCTTCGAAAAATCATTCCGCTTCGACATGGAATTCTGGCACTGGACGCCGAAGATCGACGTTCCTTACGCAGCGACCAGCTATTGGTATGCGCGACCCGGCGCCACCGACGACTTTCACGAGCCGGACGCGAATGTTCTTCGAACCCTTCCCCCCGCACCGCCGTCCGCCCAGTCCAATCGGATCAAGGGAGCTCTTGAGGGCGAAAATCTCAGGATCGCAGGCAAGAGCAGCGACTTTCCCGCCGACCCGCAAGACATGACGGCTTTCGACGGCAACTGGAGCGGCGCCGGCCACCTTTGGGGCCGGCCGTCGAAAGCCGGCGAATGGTTGGATCTCGAAGTGCCTGTGACGACTGAGGGACGCTCTCACGTCATCGTCTATCTCACCAAGGCCCGCGACTACGGCGTCCTGCAATTCCATCTCGACGGCAAACCGCTCGGCAACACGATCGACTGCTTTCATCCTGACAGCGTCGTGGCAACCGGGCCAATCGACCTCGGCACGGTGTGCCTCAAACGCGGCACGGCTACGCTCCGCGTCGAGGTTGTCGGCACCAATCCAAAATCCGAGGGATTGCGCTACATGTGGGGCCTCGATTGCGTGCGACTCAAGCCGACCAGCGAATAGCACCAGACTTCCTTCGACATCGGTTAATCCCGCGGGCCTTTTGCGGTCTTGAGTATGGGCGCACTCGCGTTCGTATCTTTGAGGGATTGCCATGCCCGGGGTTTCAAGCACAGGCCCAATCATCATTGCCGGCGGCAGCGGATTCTTGGGCATCTCGCTGGCAACACATCTGGCGGGCCTCGGCAGGTCGACCGTGATCCTGTCCCGCCACCGACCCCGACCCGATGGTCCGTGGAGGCACGTCACTTGGGACGCCCGCAGCGTGGGGGAATGGCGCCGGGAATTGGACGGCGCGTCGGGTGTGATCAATCTCGCCGGGCGCAGCGTCGATTGCGTCAAAACTCCCGACCACCAGGATGAGATTTTGCGATCTCGGATCGAGGCGACACGCGTCCTGGGCCGAGCCGTGCGAAGCGTCGATAATCCGCCGCGAGTCTGGGTGCAAATGAGCACGGCCCACATCTACGGTGATCCGCCGGAGGTCACCTGCACCGAAGAGTCGCCGTTTGGCTACGGGCTCGCGCCTTTCGTCGGGAGGGCTTGGGAAGACGAATTTCACGCGAGCGTCCTGCCGTCGCAGCGTCCAGTGATTCTGCGGACTGGGTTTGTGATCGGACGCGACCGCGGGGCAGGCGGCGGTGCGCTCGGTCGATTAGGAACGCTTGTGCGATTTGGTCTGGGCGGTCGGGTGGGGACGGGAACTCAGGGGATGAGCTGGATTCACGAGACCGATATGAATCGTCTCTTCGAGCGGGCGCTAGACAGTGCCAACATGGAGGGCGCCTATATCGCCTCGTCGCCCAATGCGGTCTCACAGGTCATCTTCATGCGGAGCCTGCGCCGGGCAATGAGGATGCCTGTTGGCGTCCCGACATCTGACTGGATGGTTCGACTCGGGGCCCGCTGGCTGATGCGCACCGATCCGGAATTGGCGCTCTACGGGCGATACGTCGTATCGAAGCGGCTGCGCGAAGAGGGATTCGAGTTTGAATTTCCTAACCTCGCCGAGGCACTCGACGATTTACTGAGACCTCGGCCCACACCGCGTCTTTTCGTCGAACGTACTCGGCGGCGCGACCTCGCCAGACTCAACGCGGGCCGTTCGGTCAATTGATGGTCCGACCCAACGGCTCGGCGAGTTTGCGAAGCGATCCGAGCAGCCGACCAAAACCAGCAAAGTCGAGCGATTGCGCGCCGTCGGACAAAGCTCGGTCTGGTTCAGGGTGGACTTCGATAAGCAAGCCGTCCGCACCGGCCGCGAGCGCGGCTAGCGCCATCGGAGGGACGTAGTCGCGTTTGCCGGTGCCGTGGCTGGGGTCGACCAGAATCGGCAAATGCGAGAGAGCTTTTGCCGGCGGCACAACGGACAGATCGAGCGTGTTGCGGCTGTGGTCCGAAAACGTTCGTACGCCGCGCTCACACAGAATGACCTGATAGTTGCCGCCCGCCATCACGTATTCCGCGGCCATCAGCCATTCCTCGAGCGTCGCCGCCATGCCCCGCTTGAGCAGAACCGGCTTGCGGGCCAGGCCCACGCGTTTGAGCAGGCTGAAGTTCTGCATGTTGCGCGTGCCGATCTGGATGATGTCGGCGACCTGCTCGACGGCGTCGGCGTTGTCGGTATCCATCAGTTCGGTGACGATGCCGATGCCGGTTTTCTTGCGCACCTTGGCCAAGATCTCGAGTCCTTCTTCGCCCATTCCTTGGAAGGCATACGGGCTGGTGCGCGGCTTGAATGCGCCGGCTCGCAGCAGATTGACGCCGTGCTCGCGCAAATATTCGGCCGAGCGCAGAATCATGTCTTCGTTCTCGACCGAGCAGGGCCCGGCTATCACGGTAAAAGTCCCGGGACCGATCGTCGTGCGGGGAAGGCGGACAAAAGTGTCGGCAGCGTGCATTTCGCGGCTGGCAAGCTTGTACGGCTTTGTGACGCGGACGAGATCTTCGACCCCTGGCAACCCTTCGAGCGAGCGGGCGTCGATCGCGCTGTTGTTGCCCGTGATACCAATCGCCGTGCGGGTCGGACCGGGCATTGGATGTGGCTGCAGGTTCATCCGCTGGATGGCCAGGAGCACCTGGTCGATTTGTTCCTTCGTGGCATGACTGCTCATCACGACAAGCATGGCGATCGCTCCGGTCGCGGTCGGCTGTTGCTGGAGTCTGCGCGCACCAATCCCGCGATTCTCGGATCCAGAATACACCGTCCGCGGGCGCGATTGCATCTGCATGGGAGTTTGTGTCTGCGGCTGTCGATCAAAACCGCGCGACCGCAAGCTTCCGCCGCAGTTGCAGGACGAAGGCGTCGGGGTCCATCAGAACGCGATCGGGCTTGAAGGAACACTGAATTTTCACGTCCTTGGCTTCCCCCGCGCCCAATTCGACGGCCGTTCGAGCGTCCTTGTAGTCAGGGTTCGCCTTGCCGTCGGAATCGAACCGCTCGCCGGTCGCCGCGGCCACGTCGACCGTCACCTTTCCCGTTCCCGCATTCTCCACGTGCACGGCGACACCCCATGCGTCCTTCTCGCCCGATTGGTTTCGCGCGGCGTCGCTCAGGCGATACTCGGGGACGACGACGTCGAAGAACCACTGTTTGACGAAGGCGTCGTACCCCGCCTTATCGGGTGCAAAACGGCGCATCACGGTGACGAAGTCCTGCAGCACCGGGAAATCGGGCCCGTCCTGATACTCGCGGATGAAGGTTTGCAGTCCGTCCAGAGCCTGCTTGCGGCCCATTTGGCGTAGCAGCATCCAGAAGACCCAGCCCCCTTTGTCGTAGGTGACGGTGGTGTCGCCATCTTGCGTTCCGTCGATTTTGACCATCGCTCGCTCGGAATCCATGCGTCGAGTGGTCTCATAGCGATGCTCGATGTTCTTGAGAAACTCGATTCGACCGCGAGGGCCTTTGACCTGTTCGAAGAGCAAGGCGGTCGAAAAATGGGCCATTCCTTCGGCGAGGATATTGCCGCCCGGGCCTTTGCCAGGCGTCAGGATATTTCCCCACCATTGATGAGCCGACTCATGAGCGGCGACCAGAAAGGCCAGTTCAGAGACTGCGTCGCTCTGCGTCAAGAAGCCGATGTTTTCCGAGAAGGTGATGTCGGTCGGAAAACCCTGCGCGTAGCTCGCATAGTTGGGGAATTCGCTGAGCTTGAGTTCCTTCCATGGATAGGGGCAGAACCATTCGGAGTAATACTTGCGAGCGGCATCGAGTGCCTCGGAGATCTCGTCGAGGTTGTAATTGTGGGCGGGATGGTAATAAACCGCCGTCCCATTGCCGTGATGCACGGCCCATTTGCCCGCAACGACGTTGAAGAACCGCACGGGCTGGTCGCTGCGCCATTCGACGGTTCTCTTGCCGTCGGCCACGTGTTCCTTTTCGAGGACGCCGACCGAATTGATCGTGTACTCCTCGGGGGCCGTGATCTTCAGGTGCGTGGTATAGGGCGTCGCGTTCCCAAAGGCGGGGTCCGTCGGTCCGACATAGAAGTTGTCTGGGTACTCCTTGGCTTCGTAACGGTTGTCTTTATCGATGCCAACTTCTTCGAGATAGCCTAGCACCGGCGCGATGCTGGGGCGAAAACTCGTGAGTAAGACTCCCGACGGCAAGATGAACTCCTCGCGGCCTCGGCCGTTTTCAGAAATCCCTTTGGGATAACGGCCTTCACACGAGAAGCCGATCCGCACTTTCTCTCCGGGGGCCAATTCGGGAGTCGGCGTGAATACATACAAGAGCGATCGATTGTCCGGTTTGCATTCCTTGCCATTGAGCGTCCACGAGACATTTTCCCAATGGTCGCCGACGGTCAGAGGAATCTGTCGCAAGGGCGTTTTGCGCTGGTTCACGATCTCAAAGGTGCCTTTGGATTGAAACGAGTGCTTCTGCGGCTCGAGCGTCAAATCGATATCAACCGCCGTCAGCATCGGCAACGGGATGTCTTTCCACGTCGCCAAATTCTTTCGCCAGTAGTCCTTTTGCGCCTTCTTAGCGGCCGCTCCCTCGAAGCCCTGATAAACCTGCGCGTAGAGAGCGACGCCCGCAATCAGGGGAACGGCAAGGTAGGGGCTGACCGTAAGAGCCCGCTTCAAGAGTGCCAGAGGATAGAGACGTGTCCACACCCGGCCCGGATCGACGTCGCGGCGGCGAAACCAGGAGACGGCCACGATGGTGAAAAAGACCGACAGCCCGAGCACCATCACGCGATTGAGCATGAGCGCCGTTCGGTCGAACTCCAGGACGCCCATATCGGTCCAGTGGACCGCGCTCCAAATGTCCCAGTTACCCACCCAGTTCATCTGATTGGTGAGCTGCCGGTAACCGGTGAAAATCAATACGCCCAGGCCGATTCCGTAAGTCGCCTCTCGGTTGTTGGTGAGCGAGAACGACGCCGTGACGAACGAGGTCCATACCAAGAACGTGGGCAACAGCAACAATCCCCAAACCAGGGCAAAGGGCCAGAGGTGCAGCTGCACCTTTCCTTGAATGGCGATGACGATCAGGCACGCCACGAGATTGGCCAGCACGATCACCACGCCCACCAGGCTATTTGCGAAGGCCTTCCCGAACAGCAGGGCCGAGGTCCGAATCGGCGTCGAGTAATGGATCGAGGCCAGGCCCGTCCCTTGCTCGCGACGCAACGACTCGACCGTATAGAACAGGAGCAACAGGCAGACCAGCAGAGTCAATGTATTCATCGTGCCGACCGCCATCGTGCCCGGAGTCTGCAAAAGCGGAGTTCCAAAGGCTCCCTCGGCGAGCGTCGAAGTGCCGACGGTCTGTAACAAGATGAGCGGGGCGAAAAGATAAAGCCCCGGCTGCGATCGCAGTTCCCGCAACTCGGTGCGTGCCACGAGCCAAGCGCTGCGCCAAAAACTCGGAACGCCCGAACGCATTTCGAGGGCAGCCGAAGGGGTCAATACGGGAGCGGCGGCCAGCTCTAGGGGGGCGGGCGTCCGGCGTCTGCGCAGCACGTCGAGCCAACTGCGGCTGGGCCCGGCGGCTCCCCGCACGGTCCTCGCCAGGTGAAGCTGGGACAGCACGACGGCACCCAACCCCAGAGCCAGAAACACCAGGCGGCTCGCGATCAGCCCGCCGTCAAAGGGAATTCGAGCCGAATTGTAGAAGCGGACGCCGCGGTCCCCTTTCAGCCAGGTCTCGTTCAACCAGCGAAACCCAGAAGGGTCAATCAGCATGAGCACGCGATTGATCCGCGGATCCAACCAGTTGGGCGACCATTCCCAAAGAAAGAAACCACAGGCCAAGAGCGCGACAATCGGAAGAATGAACAGCAGAATCGGCCGACGGGTCAACTCGCCAACCGCAAAGGAGACGCCAGCCGCAAATACGATCGTCGGCACGGCGAAAACCAGCGCCGGAATCAGATAGTTGGAGAGCTCGAACGGTCCGCGAATTTCGAGGGAGCGCTCGTTGGGCAGAAGGTGGTTGCAAAACATCATCAGCAACAGATGCAGCACCAGCACTGCCAGAAAAGCGCCCAGCACGGATCCGAATTTCGCCCAGACATACTCGCCAATGCGCAGCGAAGACGAGTGCAGCAGATCTGCCGTTTTGAGCTCGTCATCGCGGATGATCGGCATCCCGGCGGCAACGGCGATGAAGAACCCGTACCAGAGGAACACCACGATGATCAGCATCTGGCTGACGGCGAACTCCGAGGTGATCCAGGCTTTCGTGCCGCCCACGTGGCTGTCGCCGGTGGCGATCTGCAGAGACCCGCTGGAGAGTCCCCAGCAGGTGAATCCGATGAGCAAAATCAGGATCCAGAAGAGCGGACGCCGACAGCAATACAGAAAGTCGAGCCTGAAGACGCGATACCAGCGAAATGCGCTCATTCGTGCCGTTTTCCCTTTTTCGTCGCGATTCGTCCCGAGTTGTCTTCGGAATGCCGAGCGCGCGAGCGGAGCGTGAAACTACTTTGTTATGCCGCGTGGACTGGAGCACCGTTCGTCAAATCGCCACGCATGGTGAGAAAATAGGCGTCTTCCAGAGTCGGCACGGCCGCTACGAAGCCGCTCGGCGGACTACCGTTTGTCTCGTACACTCGGACGCGATTCTTCCCTTCGAACAAAACCGCCTGCGTGACGTAGCGCGACTTGCGCAGCGATTCGAGCTCGTCGGCACTGACGGTGGCCTCATAAATGGCGCCGTTCAGACGGCTAAGGGCTTCACTCGGCGACGTCTGAGCGACCAGTCGGCCGTTGCGGATCACGGCAAAACGCGTGCAAAGCACGGCTACGTCTTCGACGATGTGCGTCGAGAGCAACACGATGCGATCTTGGGCCAGTGCTGCCAACAGGTAGTAAAAGCGGAGACGTTCTTCAGGATCCAAACCCGCGGTCGGTTCGTCGACGATGATCAGCCGCGGATTGCCGGCAATCGCCTGGGCCAGGCCGAGCCGCTGCCGCATGCCGCCGGAGTATCCTTTGACTTTTCGTTTAGCCGCGAACGCCAGGTTCACGCGCTCGAGCAATTCCCCGCACAATTTCTTGATGCCTTGCGGCGCCTGGACTCCTTTGAGCTCGAGCAGGTACGCCAGCATCTTTTCCCCTGTGAGATGCGGGTAAAACCCGAAGTCTTGCGGCAGATAGCCGAGTTGTCTCCAAAGCTGCTGGGGATGATTCAGCACATCCTGGCCGTCGAGTGTCACCAGGCCGGAGGTCGGCTCCAAGAGCCCGGCTAGGATCCGCATGAACGTCGTTTTGCCGGCGCCGTTGGGACCCAAGAGGCCGAACATTCCATTCGGCAAATCGAGGCTGATGCCCTGTAGCGCTGTCACGGGACCCGGGTAAACCTTCACGAGATCGCGAACGGAAAGCACGATGATGGCCCTAGGGTTTGAGGAACAGTCCAACGTCTGGACAGCCCGACCAAGGCTGCTCAGCTAAATTTCGCTGGGCAGCGAACTTTCTTACCTGATCTGCCGGCGAAATGCGAGATTCGCAGCAAGACCGATTCGTTTGTTGCCTTAGGGAGCGCTGGTTCGTGACGAACCACCAGACCCGTTTCCGCGGTTGGTTTCCTACGCCAAAGTCCAATACTTGTGCAACTCCTCTTTGGTACAAGGGTTGCAGGCCGTGGTGAGAACTCTCACTCCGCTGCTCGGATTAAGCTCTACAGCCCGTCGAAAGAAACTGGACTGAAACTTTCGGCGGGGCTCTTGGCAAGCAATTTGGTCGGGGAACGCGCAGGTCAACCCTAGCAGCCATGCGATGCGACTTGTACCGCGGACGGCAGAAAACTCCCACGAGCACCAATTCATGGACGCACGATTGGCGAAGGCGAGCAGGCCTGTGACGCGCCCGGCCAATCGCCAGACGCCGTCGCCAGGCGAAGACGTCACAACGGGCCCTGAACCGGTTTCAGGCCGACGCAGCGCGTTACAGGACGGAAGAGCGAAGATCCTTCTCGTCGACGATCGCCCGGCGAACCTGCTCGCTTACGAAGTCATCTTGGAAGAGCTGGGCGAGGAGTTGATCATGGCGCATTCTGGCGAGGAAGCGCTGCAACAACTCCGGATTCACGAGTTCGCGGTCGTCCTGCTCGACGTCAGCATGCCCGGCATGGACGGATTCGAGACCGCCAAGGCCATCCGTGAGACTGAGACGCGGGCCCATACGCCGATCATTTTTCTGACGGCGTTCAGCGACGATCTGAAATCAGCCGAGGCGTACGCGCACGGTGCAGTCGACTACATCCAAACGCCGGTCATTCCCGCGGTCTTGCGAGCAAAGGTGAAGGTCTTCGCAGATTTTGTCCGTATGACCGAGGAGTTGAATCGGCGAAGGCATCAGGAAGTCGTCAAGGAGGGAGTGGACCGCCTACGACTGATCCTGGATTCCTCGCTGGACGCCGTGGTGACGATTGACGAGCGGGGAGAAATTACCGGCTGGAATCCGCACGCCGAAACGGTCTTTGGCTGGAGCCGCGAAGAAGCCCTAGGGGCGATGCTCGCCGATCTGATCATTCCCGAGCCCTATCGCTTCGCCTTCGTTCATGGGCTGGAGCACTATCGAGCGACAGGCGAAGGGCCTCTCTTGCGCCGCCGCCTGGAGCTGACCGCGATTCGAAAGGGGGACGTCACCTTCCCCGTCGAATTGTCCGTTTCCCCTTTACACTTGGGCGAACACTGCGAGTTCTGCGCGTTCGTTCGCGACATCAGCCAGCGCAAAGCGGCCGAAGAGCAAGTGCGGCGCTATGCGACGGAGCTCGAACGTAGCAACAGAGAACTGAACGATTTCGCGTACTCGGCGTCGCATGACTTGCGTTCTCCGCTGCGGGCGATCGGCCAGATTGCGGCCTGGATCGGCGAGGATCACGGCTCCGAGCTTTCGGAGGGTGTCCGCAATGACCTGGGGCTGATGCAGCGACGGGTCGTACGCATGCAAACCTTGCTCGACGACATGCTGGAGTTTGCACGCGTCGGGCGCAGCGACGGGGACTTGAGCCACGTGGATTGTGGTCAACTGCGCGCGAGATCATCGAGACGCTGCCGTTGCCCGCAGCGTTCACGATTGATGTTGAGACAATGCCCACGATTCTCACACACCGCACGCCCTTGCATCAAGTGCTGCGAAACCTGATCGGCAACGCGGTCAAGCACCACGATCGACCCGACGGACGCGTCGAGGTCTCCTCAATGGACCATGGCAACCGAATTGAATTCATCGTTCACGACGACGGGCCAGGAATTGCGCAAGATTATCACGACCAGATCTTTCGAATGTTTACAACGCTCAAACCGCGAGACGCCGTCGAAGGAAGCGGAATGGGTCTCGCATTGGTCAAGAAGATCGTAGAGGGTCGCGGCGGAACCATTCAGCTGGAATCCGCCGAGGGACGAGGCGCAACATTTCGATTCACCTGGCCCCGATCGGCGGAGGGATGAGGTGTGACGAACGATACTGTCAGCATCATGATCGTCGACGATGATGAAATCGACGTCCGGGCCATTCAGCGCGGATTGCAGCAACAGCGAATCAACAACCCTGTCTTTGTAGCCTCGGATGGACGCCAAGGGCTGCAAATGCTGCGTGGCGAACAAGGAAATGCGAAAGTGCCGCAGCCGGCTTTGATCGTGCTGGACCTGAATATGCCTCGGATGACGGGACTTGAGTTTCTGGAGGCGTTGCGGGCTGACGCAAGTCTGTCCAATAGCATCGTGTTCATTCTCACGTCGTCGAATGCGGACGAAGACAAAGCCGCTGCCTACAAGCACCACATCGCCGGTTACGTCGTCAAGTCGGATGCCGGCGTCAGCTTCTTGAAAGCCGTCCAGATGGTGCAGAAATACGTGCTGTGCGTCCAATTCCCCCCTCCGGAACACGGGTGATTCATGAACCAGGGCCAGGAGAGACTGCTTCGAATCTTGATGGTTGACGATGACCAGTGTGATCGCCGGAATGTGCAGCGGGCTTTGGGAAACCGGTATGGGCTTGTCGAGGCGGTAGACGGTCCCCAGGCTATGCGGCTCGTTGATGTCCAGACGCCGGACTGCATTCTGCTCGACTACCACATTCCGGGGACAAATTCCCTCGAGCTGCTCGACGATCTGCGCCTGCATGCGCCGGTGGTCATGCTCACTGGTGCCGGAGATGAAGCGGTGGCCGTCGCCGCGATGAAGGCCGGCGCACTCGACTACGTGAGCAAGAACGATTTTTCAGCCGACTCGCTCGATCTGGCCATCCGCGGGTCGATCGAAAAAGCGGATCGACATCGCCGGCAACTGGAATCGCGCGAGCGGCTGCAGAGAGAGTACTGTCACGAAAAAGAGCGGCGGTTGGAGCTCGAGGGCGCGCTCGAGGTGGCGCGCGATATTCAGCAACACTTGCTTCCCGCCGACTCGCCCGAGATCGAGGGCCTCGACGTGGCCGGAGTCTGCATCCCGGCCGAAGCGACGAGCGGTGATTTCTTCGATTACTTGCCCGGCACGGACGGGACCCTGGGCATCGTGGTCGGCGATGTTTCGGGGCACGGAATCGGTCCGGCGCTTTTAGCGGCGGAAACGCGTGCCTACATCCGCGCGCTGACGCGGATCGGCTCCGATGTCGGACAGATTACGACGACGGTCAACAGGCTCCTGTGGGAAGACACCTGCGGACGCCGATTTGCCACCCTGTTTCTCGCCTGGCTCGAGCCGGTGCGCAGAATTGTGAGCTATGCGGCGGCCGGTCACTGCGCGTACATCGTGCACGACTCGGGCGACTTCACGCTGTTGGGCAGCCAATGCCCGCCGTTGGGGGTTTTTGAAAATACCGAGGTAAAAACGAGCGAATCTGTGTACCTCCGACACGGCGACACCCTGCTAATCGCGACCGACGGGCTGTTTGACGTGCACGCGCGGGACCGGATGTTCTTTGGTAAAGATCGCTGCATCGGTCTGGTTCATGCGTACCGCCACCAACCGGCCGAGAAGATCATCGACGCGATCCTGCACGGTGTCCGCACATTTTCCCAAGGCGCGCCGCTGCAGGATGACCTGACAATTGTCGTCACCAAAGTGCTGTGAACGCGGGAGGCGATCGCGCTTGCCCGGGTCAGGCAGGAGCCCTTGCCGCTTCGACATCGGGCCTCCTTGAGTGCGGTGGCGTGTCAAGAGCCGCCTTTTCGCCGCCCTTGGAAAAGATCAGCGCGCCGTCGTCCACGGTGCCAAATCGCATCGTCATCAGGTCGAGGATGTAGTTCTGACGCAGCAGCCAGGGCGCTTTTGAGCCTTGCTTCGGAAAGAGACTGCTTCCGCGCTGCACGTAACCGGAGGTGAGCCCCAAGAGCGGCTCGGGCCGAAGTTCCGGATCGTCCGCGCGCGGGACGCACTGCTTGTAGCCGCCGCGGTCCATGTAATTGAGCAGGCGGCAGACGTAGCCCGAGGCCAGATCGGCACGCAGCGTCCAGGAAGCGGTGGTGTAGCCGACGCACATCGCGCAGTTCGGGACGTCGCTCAGCATCAGTCCCTTGTAGGTCAAGGCTCGTCCGGGCTCGACGGGTGTGTCGTCCACAGACAATTGGATCCCGCCGCATGCCAGCATCTTGAGGCCCGTCGCTGTCACGATGATGTCCGCCGACAGCTCTTTTCCCGACTTAAGCAGAATGCCCTGCGGCGTGAATTTTTCGATCTGGTCAGTGACGACCGACACCCGCCCGCCCTTGATTGCCTGGAACAAATCGGCATTCGGCACGAGACAAACCCGCTGGTCCCAGGGCTGGTACCGCGGCTTGAAGTGTGTATCGATATCGAAATCGGGTGGCAACTCCCTGGCGATGCCGCGACGCAGGAGCTTCTTGGCCAAGCCCGGTGCCCGCCGGCAAATCTGGTAGAAATAGATGCCGAGCAAAACGTTCCTCCAACGGAGGGCTCGGTGGGCGCCCCGCTCCGGAAGGAGCCAGCGAATGAAGCGCGCGATCCGATCCTCCGTCGGAAGTGAGACGATATACGACGGTGAGCGCTGCAGCATGGTCACATGTGCCGCCGTCTCGGCCATCGCGGGAACCAGTGTGACCGCCGTCGCGCCACTGCCGATCACGACGACGCGTTTGTCACGATAATCAAGATCCTGCGGCCAGTGCTGAGGATGGATCAGCTTCCCTTGAAAGTCTTCGCTACCCTCAAAAACCGGCGTGTATCCACTCTTGTAGTCGTAGTAGCCGCTGCACAGGTACAGGAAATTGCAAGTGTAGCGAACCGGCTGCTTGTCGTCGCCGATCTCTGCATCGACAGTCCAAAGCGATTCTTCTGAGGACCAGGACGCGGTCTTGACCCGATGATTGAAGCGAATGTGGCGATCGATGCCGAACTCGTGGGCGGTTTCACGCAAATACGCTAGGATCGCCGGCCCGTCTGCAATCGCCTTGGCTGCCGTCCAGGGGCGGAAGGAATAGCCAAGCGTGAACATGTCCGAATCGGAGCGAATGCCGGGGTAGCGGAACAAGTCCCAGGTGCCGCCCATATCGCGGCGCCCTTCCAGAATGGCGTAGCTTTTTTTGGGACAGCGGGCCTGGAGATGGTAACCCGCTCCGATGCCGGAGATTCCGGCGCCGACGATCAAGACGTCGAAATGCTGGAGGGACACGCTCGACTCCCGGGAGTGGCAATGCTCGGCCCCTCGGCGCGATGGGACCGAGGGCTGACGTCTATTGTCCAGCCAAGACTGCGACTTGGCGACCCCGCGAGTTCAAAAAATGATTACGCCCGGAAAATCAAAGCGGGTTCGGCGTCCCGAATTGACTCTCGAATAGCTTGCGCATCCCACGAAGGGAGGGTCGAATCCCCACTGCGATCGCCATCCCCGTGTGACCGCTCACGGTCGCGACCACATTAATGGTGATTCGCGTGGCGGTTCCCTCCTGCTGCACCTGAATCTCAGTCTCCTGCGAGACCAGGTTTGCCTTGTCGCTATTCAGCAGCACGGTCCGAAATTGCCCGTGCTGCTCGGCGTCATGCTGGACGACGAAAGTGAACGCGCCCTCTTTTGTCTCTTTGCGTAGTTTTGATTGCCGACCTCGAACTCCCAGCACTTCGGCGCCCGTGCTCTCGTCGATCGCGTTCGAGTTCTGGTCGATCCAGCGGCGCACGGCGTGCTCATCGGCAGCGACCAGAAAGGTCATCGTTTGTTTGCCCGTGCCGGCTTCGGCCGCAAACCCAGCGAACAGAATCGCGAGCAACAGCCCGAATCGCTTCGCATTCATTGCGGTATCCTTATGCCAACGCCGAAAGGGCTGCCCGCCCCAAGAGAGCCTCGTGCAATTTGCAAGCCAATGCGCCGGCCGCGGTTCGGAGCGGCGGTAAAATAACTTTCCTTGGGCGACTCAGGCAAGACCGAAGACGGCGCGGGCCCACCTATTTCACGTGAGCCAGAGGGAACGCACCGCTCAAACCGACTCACATCAGGGAATTGACCGATCGTCCAAGACCGGCAAGCGCTTCTTCGGCCGCACGCACGCCGTGATAGATGGCCTCTTCACACAGCGCAACCCCGCTGAGATCGGTTCCGGCAAAGTGAATGGGGCCGAAAGCCTTTGCGGCGCTCCGCCGGGCCTCGCTCCAGACAAATCCGATGCGGGGTCGAACCATCGCGTGCCCCCATTTCATCACGTCGAGCTGCTCGACAAGTGTTCGGATCTCGGGATGAGCCCGTTCGAGGTCGCTGAGCACGATTTCCGCGGCCTCGGGCCAAGTCATCTCGAAGAGTCTCTGTCTCGCGAGCGACGCTTGGTGGGCCGGGTCGCCGGAGCCGTCGTCACAGAGCGCCGAATACCACGTAAGCACCGTCGGTCCGTAGTCGATTCCTGTCTGATGAGTGGCGGTCACGTAGCCCAACGATCGGCTGTCATAAAGCACGTTGTCCCAGCTCAGGGGAAAGCCTTGTTCGCGCGGCCGCTCGCACAGGTGCAGATTGGCGACCAGCCACGGACTGTACTCGAACTCGCGAGCATGCGTCTTGCGGTCCTCCGGGAGCTCGCGAATTAAATAAGGTGCCAGGAACTGGGGGGCTGCGAACACGGCGCGGTGCGCCCGAAATCCGACTGCCTCACCGCTCTGCACGTCCACTGCTGTAACCTCGACCGTTTGGGCGTCGCGGCTCTTTTTTACTGCGACGTCGACGACCGCCAGTCCGCAACGTAACTGCTTCCGGGCGGCTGCGGCCAGGTGTTGTACGATTCGGCCATTTCCTTCGGGCCAAGTGATGAGGGGCTGAGCTTCATTGCTCGCTCCGCGAACTCGCGACGCGAAATAAAACAGGCCGGCCCATGCGCTCGTCTGGCGCTCGTCGCCCCGTAATCGTCGCGACACGAATAATCGATCAGCCACCGGAGACGCGGCGAGCTCCAGCCCCGGCGGCGGACCCATTCGGACATCGAGATGGAATCGAGAGACGTCACCTCGGGTTCGTCAGAGCTCCTCGAAACAGGGATAGCAAACGCGCGGCGCCCCTTGCCGTCGCGCCACGCCACCCACCGCGTGATTTCGGCGCGGAATTGCCGTAGCTCGTCGAGTTCGCTCGCTGTCGCGCCTTCGGAGGGATAAAGCCCCTCGTGCCAGGTCCCATCGATGAAAACGCGCTCTCCCGGATCGCGGCACAGGTACTGCTCGGCGACTACTGGCTCACCGTCCGGGTCGAGCCGTTCGATGACTCCCATTTCGCGCAGGATCGCGATCAGCGATCGATTCTCAGGCATCGGGACAGGGACATAGTGAGCGCCCCATGGATAGGCCGTCAGCGAGGATTTGCCTGACCGCGAAGTGCCACCCGCCGCGGACTCCAGCTCGAGGACCACAAACCGTTCGAGTCTCTCGCGCCGCAGTCGCCACGCGGCTGCGAGTCCGGAAATGCCCCCGCCGATCACAACGACGTCCGTTTCCTGCCAGCAATCGCTTGCCGGCCGGGGCCGAAACCCATCGCGGATCCGGTGGCCGATCGAATAATTCGGGGCCAGAATCTCGCCCGCCGGCGGCAGAGTTTTTCCGCGGCCTTCGCATCCGGCCAACAGCGCGGCCGAAGTGCCGATCGCTCCGGCGAGCAATTCACGGCGGCTGAGTCGGGGCATTAGTGGCGCCTGTCAGTCCCATTTCCGCCATTCGGCATCGTAGTACCGTACCAGTGCCTGATTATCGAGCCGGTTGATCTCGGTTTCGACGCGACGAAGGTCGATCGGAAATTGGAATAATGTGGCCAGGGCCGTGCGGTCGAGAAACCGCAGTTGCGGCGCGACTTCGGCCGGGATGTCAGTGGGAATGGGCGAGGGCTGCGGAGTCGCGAGGGCGAAGCCCCAAATTCCAAAGGCCGGAACCGGCACGTGGTACGGGTGCACCGAAAAGCCGGACGCCTCGAGCGTGCGAACGATGCACCAATAAGCCTGCGGCGCCACGAGGGGAGAAGTGCATTGAACGGCAACGGCACCTCCCGGTTCAATTCGTGATTTCAAGAGGCGAAAAAAGCGCGTCGTGTAGAGCTTGCCGACAGAAAATGTTCCGGGGTCGGGGAAATCGACGATCGCCGCGTCGAAAGTGGTCCCCGGCTCTTGCACCCACAGAAAGGCATCCTGATTGATCACATGGACGCGCGGATCGGCCAGCGAATTGCCGTTTAACTTGGCAAGCGGTGCGAAGAGCTCGGGAAGAGACGTCATCTCGGGATCGAGGTCAACCAAAGTCACGGAGCCGACAGTCGAGTGCTTGAGGATCTCGCGGACGGCCAGACCGTCGCCGCCGCCCAACACAAGCACGCGACGCGGCGATTTGGCAGCCGACAGCGCGGGATGCACCAGCGCTTCGTGGTAGCGATACTCGTCGGTCGAATTGAACTGCAGATTCCCGTTCAGATAAAGCTGAAAGCCTCCCTGTCCCTTTGTGATCACGATTCGTTGATAGGGGCTCGATTTGGCGTAGACGATCGGGTGCGGAAGCGTGTTTTCCTCGGCGAGCATCGTGAGCGCGTCGGCCTTGAAGAGCGCGATCGCCAACAGCCCGACCACGAGGCAGGCCCGCGCCCGTAACGCAACCAATCCTCGCAGTGGGAGCAACGGGCGCAGCAAATAGGTGCCCCAGAGTCCGATCGCCGCATTCAAAATGCCGAACAGCAACGAAGTTCTCACCAATCCGAGACGCGGGACGAAAAAGATCGGAAACAGCAGAGACGCGACCAGAGCTCCCAGATAATCGAAGGCCAGCACTCGCGAGACAAGGTCGCGGAAGTCGAGATGATCCTTGAGAATTCTCATCAACAGCGGCAACTCGAGCCCGACCAGCGTTCCGATGAGCAGGACGATGCCGAAGAGCGCCAGGCGGAACCAGCTCAGGTAGGCAAATGACAGAAACAGCAGCGGTGCCGATGCGCCCCCGACAAGCGCGACGCCCAATTCGACTTCGATGAAGGATCGCGCCAGACTCTCATCGATGAATCGTGACAGCCACGCCCCGAGGCCGAGGGCCGTGAGATACACGCCGATGATCAGTGAGAACTGGGTGACCGAGTCGCCCAATACGTAACTTGCCAGCGTTCCTGCGAGCAGCTCGTAGACAAGACCGCACGTCGCAACGACCAGGACGTTGAGGTAGAGCAGAAAGAACGGGGCGCGGTTCATGAGGCGATTGCAGCGGCGATAATCGATCGATACGCCGATGATGATCGAACCGATAATGATCCCCAGGGCCGTGTTTTGATCTTGTTCGATCTCACGCACGACCGCGAACGGCGCGAACTTCACGATCAGCCAGAACCAGACGGTCAACACGGCCAGCCCGAGCGTGGCAAAGACGAAGGCCGCCACCAAATGCTTAAGCAGTGACTCCATGGATTTCTCCCAGTTGGACACCCGTTGGTTTGTGATCGTAATGTTGGGGCAGCCCCGTCACTTCCCCCCGCCCCATGATCCGCCGGAAGAGCGCGAACCGCCGCTGTACGGGGAGCCGCCATAATAGAATCCTCCGAAATAGTGCGATCCACCGCTCGTCGAAGCCGCGGACGTTTGGCGTGGGCCCGCCTTCCAACCGCTGCATGCGGCCGTCGTCAGCCAGCCGGTCGCGAACAGACAAATCGCCAGCTGAATCGCGTTTAGGATCCTCATCAAAGTCGGTCCTTAATTCTGCGTGCGACACATTCCAGCAAAGGCTTCCACAAGACGCTAGCGCCCAACGCTACTGTTCTGCCAGCGACGACCTTCAAAGGAGATGCGATAGAGCAAGGCGGCGATCGGAACGATCGAAATCAACACGATGGCGTAGAACAAAAATCGCTGGTCGACCACCGGCGTCGATCGCGACGACAGGGCGACGTCGATCAGGATCATCAGTATGGCAAACGCCAACCAGGTGACGGTGACGAACCCGATCGCCGGTCCCGGCTGATCCATTCCGATCGACCAGCTCCGCCTGAGGTCTGTGACGCCGAACGCCTTTTCGATCTCGGCTGGACGAACGTAGATTCCCAGCGAAATGTTCTGTTCGCCATGGGCGGTCTCGATCGAAAGAGCCTCGGGCGGATGAATCAAGTCGCGGGTCTGGACCTCTTCGCCGACTTCGACCTTCCAGTAGAACTCGCCGAGCACGTGCCGAACCGTCGCCAGGCCCGTCTGAAACAGGCGGAATGATTTGCCCGCGTAGTACGCTCGTTGAAATCGATCGTCGACCTCGCCCGGAGAAACCGGAGTCACGAAATTCCAGTGATCGTCGCTGTGGACGAGCCAGCGGAAGCCGACGCTGGGGTTATAGAGCAAGTATTCCTGCCAGCGATAAACGACTCCTTCCTCGGTCACGCTCCGGACGAGGAAACCAATCACGGTATACGACGTTCCTGCGAAGGCCCCGGTCGTCCCCAACGGGATCAAGGGAGCAATGCGGCTGGGCCTGAGCGTCGACAGATAGCGCAAGTTCCCTTGCTCGACATCGAGCAGCGACGCGCAATACGGGCACGCGACGCGCTGGGCGGCGTCCGGAGCGTGCAGCTCCAGCGCCCCGCCGCATTTCGGACAGTTGAGTTGCAGCCCCTTCACCTCTTTAGCAGGTTTTTGCTCGGCGAACGCAGATTTGGGCAAACCCAGCTCGCCGATCGGAGACTTCGGCGCCGACGTAGATCCGCGGCTCGGCATCGCTGTAGTCGAGCGTGGCGAACTGGGCGTGCGGGCCGTAGAGGTCGGCGAATCGCACCGGAGCTCCCGGCTTGAACTGCCACGGGATTTCGCCCTCTGCCGAGGCGGCGACCGCTTCGTTGCGTTCGCCGACTTTCAAGACTCCGATTTTCCCCAAGTTGTAGGCTTGTCCCACATCCAATTGGTCGAATGCGGGAACGCCAATCGAGCCGCGAAGCGGGACTTCGAAGGTGACGTAAAACCGGCCCTGTGCTTCGGCCAGCCAACCCCAGCGGTCGCCGCCGAAGGCCATGTACCATTCGTCCCAGACGCCGCCGGCCGGATGCTGGTACTGCACGCGGCCGACGATTTCGTAATTCTTGCCGCGATAGTTTCCCTGCAGTCCCAATCCGCAACGGAGATTGGCGTATCGACCAGGTCGGCGACTTTGCCGACATCCTCGAGGGCCTTGTCGCCGCGAGCGATCGCCGAATGGCAGTGCTCGCAGATCGTGACGAGTGACGACGCCACGTGAAACTCGACAAGGCCGCCGCAAGCCGGACAATGGGCGAGCTTCATCGGCGGCGCTCCTCGCGGAGCAAGGAAACTGTTTCCAAGCTTCCTCGGGGGATCGACCGCGCGACGACTTCCGCAGCGCCGAGCCGCTCGCACCAGGAATCCCTCCCAATCCCACGCCGGCCGATTGCGGCAGCAATAAAGGTTGAAGCTCGCCCGCCGATGCTCGGGAAAGGTATGGCAGGCCAGATGCGACTCGGCCAGAAGATAAAGTCCGGTCACTCCCCCCGCCCCGCTGCTTGCATCAAGCGCCGGAAACTGATGCCACAGCGGCTCACCAATTACGCGGAGCCGTAACGCCTCGACCAGCTCGGCGCAAACCCGCTGCAAGAGGCACAGGTTGGACAACTGTCGGGCGTCACAGCCGGCCGCGTCCACCAGCCATTCGGCCCCTTCTTCGAGAACGGTCGCACTCATCGCGTCGGCTTCCGGGCGCAAGGGAGCGATCTTGCTCCGGCCACAACTTCGCATGGGCCAGATTCTGCCAGATCGGAGGCTCCGCTGAAAGCGCCTCTCCGCCAAAACGCGGCGAACGCTCGAACGGATCATTTCCGCGCAGGCAGTTTCGCGAAAAGTCGATTGGTAGGTCCCCGAGAAGGCAGGTCCTTGGGAAAACAGATCGCGAAAACGGGCACGCCCGGCTCGGCAGGCGGGAGATACCGTAGTGCCTTGGGCGCTATTTGCCACCACCTACCAATTTGGGTTGCCTGCTCCACTATCGCTTTAATTTGCGATCAAAGAAGTCGAACATCGCCCGGTCGGCAATTTCAGCGTCGCGGCCTTTGAACCCATGGCCGGCTCCAGGCAGCGTCAGCAGATCGGCTTCGACGGTCGCGGCCTTTAACTTGTCGACCAGCCACACCGCCTGCTCATGTGCGACGTATTTGTCCTCTGTGCCGTGGATGCAGAGCGTCGGCGCCGCGGCTGGAGTGACCCAATAGAGTGGGCTCGCTTGGATGTGGAGGGATCGCGCTGTCTCGAGATTTCCGCCCAGCCACAGAGGAAGGACTTCCGCAGCATCGACGCTCTTGCCGTATGACTTCGTGAAGTCGCTCGGTCCAAAGAAGTCGACAACACACGTCACGCTGCTGGACTGGTTCTGGTTGCCGCCGTCTCCTTCAAATCGAGGCACATGCGCGGTCACTCCCAGAAGCTGGGCAAGATGCCCGCCGGCCGAGCCGCCCATCACGCCAATTTTTTGGGGATTAATTTTGTAGGTCACGGCATTGGCCCGCAGCCAGCGCACGGCAGCTTTGGTGTCGTGAATGGCCGCGGGAAATTTGTGCTTCGGGGCGAGCCGGTAGGTCATCGTCGCCGCGACATAGCCCCGCTCTGCGAGCTTGATGCAAAGACCGTCATAACTTTCGCGAGTGCCGGCGCGAAAACCGCCGCCGTGAATGCACAGCACCGCAGGGAACGGCCCATCGCCCGAACTCGGCCGCGCCAGATTGAGCTGCAGGTGCTCGTCGTTCGGGTCCGAGTACTCGAGATTGGGCTGCCACGTGACTCCCGCGGGAACCTTGGGGGCCGCGGAAGCCAGGCGCGGACCGCAGGCGACCAAAATCGCCCACGCTCCGGATGCGAGAAGGACTTTGACAGCCGGCAACTTTTTCTTCATCACACACCCTCGATCAACGTACGAAAGGCAATCGGCTCAAAGTTGAATCCGCGAAAACAGATATCCACCCAACAGCAACAGGCAGCCGGCCACCACGGCCAAAACGGCCATGTCGAGGGCCGGGTTGAAGAAAGAGATGCCGGTCAGCGCACCGCGCAGTCCATCGACTCCGTACGACAGCGGATTGATCCGCACCAGGATGTTGAGCGCCCAAGGAAGATCGCGCATGGGAAACAGGGCACCGGAGAGGAAAAACGTCGGCATCACCAGGAAGTTCATGATCAATTGAAAACCTTGGAAATCGGATAAGAGCGACGCGATCGCCGTTCCGAGCGCCGTGAACAAGAGAGCCATGAGTGCCATGAACAACAAAGCCAGCGGAATGGCCGTCCAGTCGGCGACGCGAAAACCGGCTGCGAAGCTGATCGCCACCACGATCAGACCTTGGGCGACCGCAACGGTTGCGCCTCCCAACACGCGGCCCGACATGATCGTCAATCTCGAAACCGGAGCGACGAGCGTTTCTTTCAAAAAGCCGAACTGCCGATCCCAGATCAGCTCGATGCCGGAAAAGACGGAAGTAAACAGAACGGTCATGGCCACGACGCCCGGTGCCAGGAACTGGATGTAGTTCCCCTGACCGGCTTTCTCAAAGACCGGACCCAGGCCAAAACCGAGCCCAAGCAAAAACAAAAGCGGCTGACCGAGCGCGCCGACAATTCGCGCCCGCGAGCGCACGTAGCGCTTCAGTTGCCGCAGCCACAATACGGCGATGACGTTCATCGGCGACTCCAGAGCCGGCTCATATTCCGCATCCGATCGAGCGGGCTGGCCTCTTCGTCTCGAATCGATGATCCGGTGAGTGTCAGAAAGGCTTGCTCCAGCGTGTCTGCGCCTGTTTGAGTTTTCAGCTCTTCTGGTGATCCCTGCGCGACGATTCGACCGTGGTCGATGATCGCGATGCGGCGCGCGACTCGCTCGGCCTCTTCCATGTAGTGCGTCGTGAGGAACACCGTGACCCGCTCCTCTTCGTTGAGCTTGCGGACGTGCGACCACAAGTGGTTTCGCGTCTGGGGGTCGAGCCCCAATGTCGGCTCGTCCAAAAACAGAATCTTCGGCGTGTGCAGCAAGCCGCGTGCGATCTCCAAACGGCGCCGCATCCCGCCGGAAAAAGTCTTCGCCCGGTCGTTGCGGCGGTCCCACAACTCGACGAGTTTCAGCAGCGACTCAATGCGCTCGACGCGAATGCGTCGCGGCACCTTGTAGAGCACGCCATGAATGTCCATGTTTTCGTAGGCTGTCAGCTCATCGTCGAGTGACGGATCCTGAAATACGATCCCGAACCGTTTGCGCACCTCGTTTTGATGCACGGTCGGGTCGAGGCCATCGATCTCGACGCTGCCGCTGGTCGGTTTGAGCAACGTCGTCAGGATTTTGATCGTCGTGGTTTTGCCCGCGCCGTTGGGCCCGAGGAACGCAAAGATCTCACCGGCTTCAACGTCAAACGAGATGTCACCGACGGCAGTGAACGTTCCGTAGTTCTTGACGAGATGCTCAACACGAATCATCGATGCCATGCACGCCTCGCGAAAGGCGCTCAGCCTATGGAATCAGGATGAAACGGTCCAGCGTCGGACGCTGACGCAGCGGAACGAAGCGGCTTGCCGTGCAACGCGGGGATCGACAGCGAAAAGAAGGCAGCAACCAGGCCGCACGCAATCAAGTAGAAGGCCGGAGCTTCAACGCTGTTCGTCAGTTTCACCAGAGCCATCGCAACCAGCGGCGCGGTGCCGCTCAAGACCGCCTGGCCGACGTTGTATCCGATGGCGACGCCCGTGTAGCGCGTTTGTGTCGGGAAGAGTTCCACCATCATGGCCCCCATGCAACAGCCGAAGAGGCTGCTCACGAAAGCGAACGCTAGTCCGCCGATGATCGCCGCCGCGAACGTGCCGCCGCTCATCATCGCCATCAGTGGATAGGGCAAGAGGACGTAGCCCGCCGAGGCGGCCAGATACATCGGCCGGCGGCCCACCCGATCGGAAACCACGGCCAAAAGCGGGATGAGAACCAGCAGGGCCAGCAGGGCAATTGTGCTGCTGGCCAATGCTTGCTGCTGCGGCAACGGATGCGAGATGATGTCCGAAAGCCACGTCGGCAGCCAGACGAACGGCAGATAAAAGCCCACCGAACTCAAGCCCGTGAGCCCGATCGTCGTAACAATCGCCTTTCTGTCCCGACGAAGTGCATCAGCGATTGGATGGGCGGCCAACTGCCCGGTGTGACGCAGTTGCTCGAAGTCCGGGCTCTCGGTCACGCCCAATCGCAGCCAGAATCCCACGACTCCGATGATCAGTCCGGAAATGAACGCCACGCGCCACCCCCAGGCGTGCAATTGCGATGCAGTCAACGCCCGGGCCAGGATCGCGGCGACCGCCGAGCCGAGAAGAGTCCCGAGCACGACAGTGAACCCGCTCCAGCTTCCGTAAAATCCGCGGCGGTTGGGCGGAGCATGCTCGGCGAGGAACGCAATCGACCCGATGTACTCGCCCCCCACGCTTAGCCCCTGAATCATTCTCAATATCGTGAGCAAGAACGGGAGCGGCCAGGCCGATTGTGGCGTAGCCGGGCAGAAGTCCGAGCAGCGTCGTGGAAACGGCCATCAGCAAGACCGAGAGCTCCAAAGCCCGTTTGCGTCCCAGGCGGTCACCGACCAGCCCGAACAGCAATCCGCCTAGGGGCCTCATCAGAAAGCCGGTGGCGAACACGCCAAACGTGTCCAAAAGTCCCGCCAGCTTGTTTTCGCCGGGAAAGAATTCGGCGGCGATCACCGCGGCAAAGTAGCCGAAGAGGCCGAAGTCGTACCACTCGAGGACGTTGCCGATGGCCCCGGCAACCACGGTTCGCGTCCGCGAGGCCGCGTCGGCTCGGGAAGCGAGCGTGGCTTGGATGTTCTCCTCAGTCATGCGCGGCCGAAACATCGCCAAGTGGTGTTCTTCGACGTGAACTTACCACCGACGATGCGGCGCTGCAAATTCGACCAACGGGGCTGTAAAAAGCTGAGATCTGCAACTCGCCGCAAAGCGCTTGTGACCCCGTCCAACGAGGAACTGAGGCGGTTGACCGATACGCTGACTGGCAAGCGGTCTCCCAGAGATTGCGCCTGGTCGCATCGAATGTGCAAAAATTCGGCCAACCTGTGCGAGACGAACTCCCGTCAAAGCTTCGGTACGACCGCGGTCTTGAGTCGCATGGCGGCATAGGCACCCGGCGTCTTCACTGGCTCTTTTCCGGCGACCGTGAGATTGAAGTCATAGTCGGTGCGTCCGGGTGACGCGACCTCGACCACGAAATTTGGATTGTCCTTATTCTTTTCCGGATCGCTGTAAGTGTTCTTAAGCTCGTCAGGGGCGGCGAACTCCTCCGCCATCGACAGTGAGAGCCCGCCCCCACTCTTGCGGCCCGTCGGAGCGCGATGGAACTGCACAAAGGTCACGATATATTTTCCGATGGGAGCACCGTCTTGGGGCAGGTAGGTCGTGAAGGCGAAGTCCCCTTGGGCGTCCACGCCTGTATAGGTCTTTCCACCCGGTACGAGGTGCTGGGGGTCGTTCAGGATCACAAACAACCGACTGTCGCCTGATGAAGGAGGTTGGCCATCGACGGTGACGTGCCCAGCGAACTTGGCAACCGGAACTTTGTTGGGCAGTTTGCTGACCTGTTCGATTTCATCAGTTCTTGGGCCGCCGGTTCTGTTACATCCCGGAAGCGCAGCTGCGGCGAGAAGAGAAACCAAAGTCCATGCGATCGAATGGCCGCGCCGGCGCCGCTCAAGTAAAAGCATAGGTCCGACCTCCAGAATTTGCGCGCTGCTCAGAAAATGGCCCGAGCCGCGGTGGATCTCCATCACGGCTCGGACCGTGTGCATTGCGAAGAACAGGCGGGCAGGGCCCGCCAATGGAAACTAGAAGGCACTATCGAGGACCGGCTTGTGTCCGGAGTACGACTGCAGGCGGCACAAAACCGTGAGGCTCGTGCTCTCGCTGATCATGCGTGCCGAGCCATCGCACAGCGCGATGCCGACAGAACCCGGATGGAACGAGTACCAGTTGTTCGACCAGGTGTTGATGCAGTTGACGAAGCAGACCGCCTGATTCAAATTTTGTGAACTCAGGTGAGCCGGGAATGGCGGCCCTCCGGGGTTGAAGAAGCTCGTGCCGGTCATTTGTTGGAACGCACTGTCGAAACAAGAACCAGCATCCGCCGGGATTGTGCTGCAGGGTGCCAGGGCCCGTGCCAAACACGGCGGCCAGGGACGTCTGCTTCTGGCCGCGAATCCACAAGTCCGGCCGGCCGGCCAACTCGGCAAAGATTACAGTGGTGGAGGTGCCGTCGGTGACCTTGTCGATCGAAACATTAAACTGTTCAGCATTCAACACACCGGCGCGGGATTGTTCCGGCACGCAGTTGTTTTGCAGCAAGTACGCGGCTCCGATCGGCGTGCGGTTGCACGCGCAGCATCCGTCGGTGTAGCCGCCCGCTGCCGTGTAGTCCAACGCGCCGGACAACTGGTGCGGCCCGAAGGCCGGTGCAAAGGGACATGGACCCGCACAACCAGTCGTGAAGCAGACGCACGAGGCCGTGGTGACCTCGACAAACGGATTCTGCGTCCGAGGGGACGAGGGGCAAACGAAGGCCGGGATCACTGCCGCTCCCGGACGCGTGCTCGAGCACGGGTCCTGGCACGGATCAGTCACGTTTTTGTAAAGGTACGGCTTGCCGCAGCCGCAACACGCCAGCGGCTTTTTGTTGAGGCACGGCGGGTGCTCGCAGCACGGCGGAAACATCGGATTGTTCATGCAGATCCGGTGATAAACGTTCACGGCTTCAAGTTCGGGCAGCAACCGCTCCCCCCAGTAGTGGTAGTTGAACGAAGATTGAAAAACCCCCCTCTTACAGGGGCAGGGCGTGTACGGGATGCAGCACGGGGGCAACTTCGGGCAGATCAGGACGCCGGGAACCTTAGACGGAAACGTGTAAGTGATGGCCGGCGTGAACTGGTTGTTGATGTCGTGGTAGTTGTGCTCGGCCAGCGCCATCTGCTTGAGGTTGTTGCGACACTGCGATCGCCGGGCGGCTTCGCGGGCTGCCTGAACTGCCGGCAACAATAGTGCGATCAAGACTGCGATAATCGCAATCACCACCAGCAGCTCGATCAGTGTAAACCCTGACTTTCTCTGTCTTGGCATAACGGTACCCCTATTCGGAATGGAACAACGACTCCTGGTGCCGGCACTCGGCCAGCGTCAAAACCTCAAACCCAGAATCGGCAAGCGACCTTCAAATTCCGACGGTCGTAGTATGAACTGCTGAAAATTTGCCTGTCAAGATTTTGCGCAGTCTAAAAATGCTAAAAATCTAATTATGCTAAAAATTTTGCCAGAAGTGTTAGTTTTATTACACTAGGACTGGATCGAATCCCTCAGCCGGCACCGCAGAACGGGAGCCCGATCGTCTCCACGTGGGCTCGGCCGAAGCGCACGCGTGCCAGGGAGATTGCGTGGAAATACGCAGTTGGCCTGCGAGAGCGACCCGGCTGCTCAGCCGCCAAACTGCGAACCCGGCGGCGCCAACTTAGGTGCCGCAGGATGCGCGAGGTGGAAAGGGAGTTCCCGCCGGCACGCGAATAACGCCGTTTTGGGCTGAGCCGCAAAATTGGGCGGGGCGCACGCGATTGAGCCTGGCCGGTCAGGCGCTGACCGCGTACCCGCCTGCCTGACTGCGGTTACGGCGGAAGACGCTCGAGGCCAGACGGCCACATCCGGCCCGGGTCGGCGGCGGTGACGCCGTCCAACTTCCGCAGTGGGTAAACCCAGCAAGGGTTTCGGCAACCTCTGCCTGCACAAGGGGCGAAGAGCCGGCGACCTTCGGTCAGACCCCTTCGCTTTCCTCATTTGAGGACCGGAGCAAAGTTGGTCCTAAGCTCCTTGGTGGCATAGGGACCCGGTGTTTTCACGGGCTCCTTTCCGGCGACGGTGAGGCTGAAGTCATAGTCGGTGCGTCCGGGTGGTAAAATGTCAACCACGAAAGTCGGATTGTCCTTGTTCTTTTCCGGGTCGCTGTACAGGTTTTTGAGGGCGTCCGGGCCCTTGTACTCCATTGTCAGAGAAGGCCGCCGGACTCCGCCTGCGCGGCCGCCGGTTGCCCCGACATGCAGCTGCGCAAAGGTCACCACATACTTCCCGGTGGGCGCTCCGTCACCCGTTGCGTAAGTCGTGAAGGCAAAGTTCCCCTCCGCGTCACAGGTTGCCTGGGCCTTGGCCCCCTTGTCGAGGTGCTGAGGGTCGTTCAGGACCACGAACAACGTCCCGCCTTTAGGGTCTTGTGCCAGAGCTTGGCCATCGACGCTGACGTGCCCCGCGAACTTGGCAACCGTGACTTTGTTGGGAAGTTGGGCGATCTGCTCGGCTTCGTCGGCTCTTTGGCCGCCGGTTTTGTTGCATCCGGGCAGCGTGGCCAGGGCCATAAGCGCAACGACAACCCAACCGACCGAAGAGCCACATAGACGCCGCACAACGGAATTCATCTGTCCATCTCCAAATCTGCGCCCGGTTGCAAAAGTGGTCCGAGCCGCGGTGGATCGTTCCATCACGGCTCGGACCCTAAACTGTTGTGAAGAACAAGCGGGGCATGGCCCGCCAACGAACTTAGAAGGCGCTATCCAGGACCGGCTTGTGTCCGGCATAGCTCTGCAAGCGGCACAACACGGTCAGGCTGGTGTTCTCGCTGATCATGCGAGCCGAGCCGTCGCAAAGGCAGATGCCGCAAGAACCCGGATGGAAACTATACCAGTTATTGGACCAGGTGTTGATGCAGTTGATGAAGCAGACCGGCTGGTTCAAATTCTGGGGAGTGATCTTGGCCGGCAACGCAGGCGCACCGGGGGTGAAGAAGGTCGAGCCGACCATCACCATGAATGCGCTGTCGAAACAAGACCAGCATCCGCCCGGGTTGCTCAGCAGGGCGCCTGGTCCGGTGCCGAACACGTTGGCAATCACCTGCTTCTGGCCGCGAATCCACAAGTCGGGGCGGCCCGCCAACTCGGCGATAAGCACGGTGGTGGAGGTGCCATCGGTGATCTTGTCGATCGAGACATTGAACTGTGCAGGGTTGATCGCTCCCGCGTGCTGTTGTTCTGCCTGGCAATTGTTTTGCAGCAGGTAGGCGGCGCCGATCAGCGTGCGGCAGCAGGGTTTTGGTCCCATGTCGTAGCCGGTCGATGCGGTGTAGTCCAAGGCCCCCGACAACTGGTGCGGTCCGAAGGCCGGTGCAAAGGGACAGTGCCCAGGACCACCGGTGAAGCAGGGGCACGCAGCCGTGATGGTCTCGACAAACGGATTCACGGTTCGAGGAGACGAGGGGCAAACGTACGACGGGACCACCTGGGCCCCCGCACGCGTGTTCGAGCAGGTATCCAGGCACGGACAGGTGACATTCTTAGCGAGGTACGGCTTGCCACAGCCGCAACAGGCCAGCGGCTTTTTGTTCAGGCACGGCGGATGCTCGCAGCACGGCGGAAGCATCGGATTGTTGAAGCAGATCTTGCGGTAAACGTTGGAAGCTTCTAGCTCCGGCAACAGCCGTTCGCCCCAGTAGTGGTAGTTGAAGGACGAAATGAAGAAGCTTCCCGCGCAGAAATTGGGCGTGTAGGGGAGTTGGGGGCAAGCCGGAAACGCGGGGCAGATCAGGCAGCCAGGGAGCATCGGCGGAAACGTGTAAGTGATGGCCGGCGTAAAGGCGTTGTTGATGTCGTGATAGTTGTGCTCGGCCAGCGCCATCTGCTTCAGGTTGTTGCGGCACTGGCTTCGGCGTGCGGCCTCTCGGGCTGCCTGCACTGCGGGCAATAAAAGCGCAATCAACACCGCGATGATGGCAATGACCACCAGCAGCTCGATCAGTGTAAACCCCGATCTTCTCTGTCTTAACATTGGCTCTCCCCCAATTCAGTTTAGAAGGCACGTCCGACCCTAGACTGGCAAAAAACCAGCGCAAACAGTTCACAGAATGCGAATTCGAACATCTGTCTTTCGACCTTCGCGCCGGCGGTGATGCGATAAAACCCGATCACGAATTGACTGTCAATTAGAAAACACTTAGGCAGTGCTAAAAAAATTCAGAATTGAGAAAATTTTTGCGCAATCTGTGAGATGCCTCACAGGTGCGCATTCTTTAGCTTAAGAAAAATGCGTCTGCGAGCGTTTCGGGCCCCCGCAAACACCCTCCCCGGGCGCGCGCTGGCAAAAAAGTGTCCGAAACGGCCAGAGCGGAATGCGGGCCGCCCCAAAATGCTGGTTTTTGCGCACTACACCGCTTGATGTTTAGCATTGTGCGTAAAATTTAGCAGCACAGCTAAAATCATGGCGCCCTGTAATGCCAAAAATTAAGCACGACAGGCGCGCTGGGGAGTTGATCGCCTCACGCGGAGAGCTCTTGGAGTTCGAGACCGCCTGTTCGCGGTCCACCGCCCGGCCCTTGAAAAGGCTTTTCCCGCACCGCAAGAAGCGACCAGACCCTCGAGTTGCCGAATCGGTGCAATTACGATCGCTTGCCGATCGGGGTGGCGCCACTTTTTGTGGCGCGTCTTGGTCGGGAGGCGAGGGGTGCTATCGGGGAGCGGTATCGCTTCCTGGTGGTGGCCCCGCTTCATCCGACGGGTGGGAGAGCGCGGCACTCCTCATGAGTTGGAGATACCGCAAGTCGCCTGATCGCTCACCACAGCGGAGACCGGCGCGTAACGGATTGAAGTAACCGCCCAGTCACCTCGAAGCTGCGATTTTGGCGGCCATCTTGGTCGTTCTTTTCCCCATCGCGCACAGCTCCGCGACCCTGGACGAGGTCGCCGATTGCCGTTTGGCTCGAAAGCGTCTTTAGCTGCGACTGCCGTACAAGTCCTTGAGGTCCGTCTGGGCTGGCGAAGGACTGTCAGTCAACCCCTTCCGCTTTCCTCATTTAATGATCGGAGCAAAGTTGGTCCTAAGTTGTTCTTGTGGCATACTGACCCGGCGTTTTCACGGGCTCCTTTCCGGCGACCGCGAGGCTGAAGTCATAGTCGGTGCGTCCGGGTGGTAATATGTCAACCACGAAAGTCGGATTGTCCTTGTTCTTTTCCGGGTCGTTGTACAGGTTCTTGAGGCCGTCAGCGCCCCCGTACTCCTTTGTTAATGAAGGCCGTCGTACCCCGCCCGCGCGGCCGCCGGTTGCCGCGATAGGCAGCTGCACAAAGGTCACCACGTACTTCCCGGTGGGCGCTCCGTCACCGGCCGCGTAAGTCGTGAAGGCAAAGTTCCCGTCCGCATCACAGGTTGCCTGGGCCTTGGCCCCCTTGTCGAGGTGCTGAGGGTCGTTCAGGACCACGAACAACGTCCCCTCTTTGGCGTCTGGTGCCGGAGGTTGGCCATCGACGCTGACGTGGCCCGCGAACTTGGCAACCGTGACTTTGTTGGGAAGCTGGGCGATTTGCTCGGCTTCGTCGGTTCTTTGGCCGCCGGTTTTGTTGCATCCGGGCAGCGCGGCCAGGGCCACAAGCGAACCGACAACCCAACCGACCGAAGAGCCGCGCAGACGCCGCACAACGGAATTCATCTGTCCATCTCCAATTTGCGCCCGGTTGCAAAAGCGGTCCGAGCCGCGGTGGATCGTTCCATCACGGCTCGGACCCTAGGCTGTTGTGAAGAACATGCGGGACATGGCCCGCCAACGAACTTAGAAGGCGCTATCCAGGACTGGCTTGTGTCCGGCATAGCTCTGCAAGCGGCACAACACGGTCAGGCTGGTGTTCTCGCTGATCATGCGAGCCGAGCCGTCGCAAAGGCAGATGCCGCAAGAACCCGGATGGAAACTATACCAGTTATTGGACCAGGTGTTGATGCAGTTGATGAAGCAGACCGGCTGGTTCAAATTCTGGGGAGTGATCTTGGCCGGCAACGCAGGCGCACCGGGGGTGAAGAAGGTCGAGCCGACCATCACCATGAATGCGCTGTCGAAACAAGAACCAGCATCCGCCCGGGTTGGTCCGCAGGGCGCCTGGTCCGGTGCCGAACACGTTGGCAATAACCTGCTTCTGGCCGCGAATCCACAAATCGGGGCGGCCCGCCAACTCGGCGATGAGCACGGTGGTGGAGGTGCCGTCGGTGATCTTGTCGATCGAGACATTGAACTGTGCGGGATTGATCGCCCCCATGCGGGTTTGTTCTGCCTGGCAATTGTTTTGCAGCAGGTAGGCGGCGCCGATCAGCGTGCGGCAGCAGACTTTTGGTCCCATGTCGTAGCCGGTCGATGCGGTGTAGTCCAAGGCCCCCGACAACTGGTGCGGTCCGAAGGCCGCCGCAAAGGGGCATGTCCCACCGGTGAAGCAGGGGCACGCAGCCGTGATGGTCTCGACAAACGGATTCACGGTCCGAGGAGACGAGGGGCAAACGTACGACGGGACCACCTGGGCCCCCGCACGCGTATTCGAGCACGTATCGAGGCACGGACAGGTGACATTCTTAGCGAGGTACGGCTTGCCACAGCCGCAACAGGCCAGCGGCTTTTTGTTCAGGCACGGCGGATGCTCGCAGCACGGCGGAAGCATCGGATTGTTGAAGCAGATCTTGCGGTAAACGTTTGCTGCTTCCAGCTCCGGCAACAGCCGTTCGCCCCAGTAGTGGTAGTTGAAGGACGAAATGTAAAAGCTTCCCGCGCAGAAATTGGGTACATAGGGGATGCAGCAAGGCGGCAACGCGGGGCAGATCAGTGTGCCAGGGAGCATCGGCGGAAACGTGTAAGTGATGGCCGGCGTAAAGTAGTTGTTGATGTCGTGATAGTTGTGCTCGGCCAGCGCCATCTGCTTCAGGTTGTTGCGGCACTGGCTTCGGCGTGCGGCCTCTCGGGCTGCCTGCACTGCGGGCAGCAAGAGCGCAATCAAGACTGCGATGATGGCAATCACCACCAGCAGCTCGATCAGTGTAAACCCTGATCTTTTCTGTCTAACCATTGACCGTCCCCCTATTCGATTTAAGAAAGCACATCCGACCCCAGGCTGGCAAAAAACCAGCGCAAACAGTTCAACAGCATACGATTCAGAACTCAGACGTTCGTCGCCCGATGGATGTGATCAGAGTCGATTAACATCTGACTGTCAACCAGAAAATACCGACAGGATTGTCCAAAAACTAAGAATTCGGCAATTTCCTGAGGGAATTGTGAACTGCCTCACAATCGTGCATGCCGCTCGGCTCAAAAACGCGCCGAAAATGGCATTTTCGTCTCTTGATGCCCGGATTCGACGGCTTCCGGACAGGCCCTGTCCGGAAATGCGACAAAATAGACATCGGAATGCTAGATTTTAAGCACACAGTGCTATAAAAGGAGCACATCGGTTTTTGGCGGAATCAGCAAGCTGGGAGGGCCAAAAAATGAGCATTCGGACTCTGCGCGAGGCTTTGCCCGTTCGAATCGGCGCCTGCTAAATTTTTGCTGAGGACGGCGGACGAGGGAATTGCTCCTCGGGCGCACTGCACTTTCTCGGCCCCTCGTGCTGCTCGCCGGAGCTTGACGCGTGATCCAATATAGTAGATAGTAATTCTACTATGAGGGATTTATCGCCCGACGTTAATCAGCGAATTGCCGGTCGCCTTAAGGAACTGAGGGCGGCCCAGGCCTTCTCGCTCGAGGCGTTGGCCGTCAAAAGCGGGGTCAGCCGGTCCATGATCTCGCTGATTGAGCGCGGTGAAAGCAGTCCTACAGCCGTCGTGCTGGAGAAGCTCGCCGCCGGCCTCAATGTGACGCTGGCTTCGCTGTTCGACGCGCCGGATGTTGAAGGCCGGAGGCCGAGCAGCCCCCTTGCCCGGCGCGACGATCAGCCGCACTGGCGAGACCCCGCCTCGGGTTATCTGCGGCGCAATGTTTCACCGCCCGGCGTGCCACAGCCCGCGCGAATTACCGAGGTCCATTTCCCCGCGGGCGGACGGGTGGCGTTCGAGGCCGGAGCTCGCGACGTGCGCGTCCATCAGCAAGTGTGGGTTCTCGAAGGCGAGATCGACATTACGGTGGGCGATCAGCGGCACAGCCTGCGCGAAGGGGATTGCCTGGCCATGCAGCTCGACGGCCCAACCATGTTCCACAATCCCACACAAAAACCAGCCCGCTATGCCGTGGTGATTGCGTGCGAAAACCCACCGAGGAGACGATGATTTCACCCTCCAGCCTCCCGCGCCGCCTGCTAGCCCCAACCGAAGCGCAAATCGGCGAACTTGCGGACGTATTGATCGACTGCGTCGAAGGCGGCGCGTCGGTAAGCTTCATGCAGCCGTTGACGCGCGAGCGTGCCGTCGCCTTCTGGCGCGGCGTCGCCCAAGGTGTGATCGCCGGTGAACGCGCGCTCTTGGTCGCCGAAGATGCCCGCGGTCTTTGCGGCACAGTGCAACTGGTGCTCAAGCAGCCTGAGAACCAACCGCACCGCGCCGATCTGGCGAAAATGCTGGTGCACCGCCGGGCTCGCCGCCAAGGGCTGGGGGCCGCGCTAATGGGGGCCGCGGAAGCCACGGCGCGCGAGTGCGGCAAGACGCTCTTGGTGCTCGATGCGGTCACCGACGGCGATGCCGCCCGCCTGTATGCTCGCCTCGGTTGGCAACGCGTTGGCGATATTCCCGGGTACGCTTTGATGCCGCGAGGCGATCTCTGCAGCACGACGTACTACTACCGAAGGATCGGCGATTAGCCAGGTATCAGTGCGAATCCGGGGCTCGCCGGTCGCGATGGGTCGACCGGTCCATCCAATTCCACCACTTCAGCTTTTCGGGATCGTGCCTTTTTTCCGTCGCGAAATAGACGGCGCAGCGGAAGGTGTACAGAACGCAACGGTCGACTGGCTGGCCGACCTGCCTGCACAGCTTTCGGTACAAGGCTTCCGGATCGCGCCCTTTGAGCGATTCGACCTTGCGGATTCCAAGCAGATACAAGTCGGCTGCAAGCGAGGGGCCGATTCCGGGGATCACCGAAAGGGCTCGAATCGCGCCCTGGGGGACGGCCTTGCGTCGCAGTGTGTCTGAAGGTGCTGAAGACGGAGTCATGGCATCTCCGAACAGATTTCAACCAGGAAACCATTGAGGTCCCGCACGTAACCGACGATCTGGCCCCAAGGCTTGGTCTCGGGAGGCTTCACTTCGGCCGCGCCCGACGCCACGGCCTGGCGGAAGGAGGCTTCGACGTCGCCGGTCACCATTCCCAGCTCGATGGGAGGTACGGCGGAACCGGATCCAGCCTGTGCGAAATTGACCGGTATGAGCTTGCGGACGAAGCTATTGGCTGCGAAGGCGAGCCGAGTTGCTCCGCTCTCCAGCTCGCCGTAGTTCTTCTCGTCGTCCAGCATGCGACGTTTGAGGCCAAAGGCCCGCTCGTAGAACTGCAGCGTGGCCTCGACGTCGTCGACGTACAGAATCGTATATCCAAATCTCATGCGTCTTTGCTCTCCGTATCACGGTTGATCAGGTCTCGCGGAAACGGGCTCTTCCGACCCGACGTCCGCCCGTGGCCCCTTGCGATGTAGAGAGCTTAAATCGCCAGGGCCGTCCGTTTATTGGAAAAAACGGTCATCGGCCCTGTTGACGCATGTATCTCGCCGGGCTGATCCCAGCGAGATCGCGAAAGTCGCGAATCATGTGCGCCTGGTCATAGTAGCCGCAGTCGAGCGCCAAGCCGGCGAAGTCCGTCACACCTTGACGCAGAAGGTTCGATGCGTGGCGGAAGCGAAGAATCCGGGAAAGCAGCTTCGGCGCGAGCCCCGAATGCCGGTAACAGGCCCGTCGCAATTGCCGATCCCCGAGGCCCGCCGCATCGGCGAAACCAGAGGCGGATAGGTGGCCCCGTGTGCGAACGAGCTCTGCGATCGCGTGTTGCACCTCGCTGACGTTCGAGCAGGTCACAAGCCGCGGGGCCAGCTTTTCGACGCGGGCCTCGATCGAGGAGCAACGGCCAAGGTCGTCGAGCAGCGTGGTCGCGGGCCGGCCCAAGACACTCTCGAGCGAAACGGCTCGATCGTTGAGCGACGGAATATCACACCGCAGGCACACGCCGGCCATTCCCGGGTGAAAGCGCACGCCCAAAAGCGATTCTCGAGCGCAGAGACGCACGTCCTGAAAGCGGGTCATCGCCCCGATGACTTGCGCGTCGACTAGCTGGTTTCCCCGACTGAAGAACAGCAGGTCGAGACAGCCGTCCGGCAAAATGCGCTGGCAGCCATCGGATTTGACCTCGCTGGTCCAAAAGCACTCGACGAACGGTGCGAGATCCGGCGGTGGAGCGATTTTGCGATACAAGGAACCCTCGCGCAGGCAATCGGGAACCTGGCGGCCATTTGTAATCTGTAATGTGGCGTCGCCGCACCAGGCAGGTCAACAGCGCGGAGCCCCGTCGCGCCAGCTGAGAGGCGAATTCTTGCTGACTGAAAGTCAGTTGGACTGGGGATCCCATCTGTACTCCAACCCGGCCGCCGTCGACTGGGCCTTTTCCTTTCCCAAAATCTTCCAGACCACGCGCAAGGCGCCATCCATCCCGGCGGACAGGCCCGCGGTCGTAATCACCTTTCCGTTATCCACGTACCGCTGGTCCCGGACCACTTTCGTCTTAGGGGCCACCTTCGCGAGATTCGCGATCGCGTGGCGGATGGTGGTTGCCGAAAGCCCATCGAGCACGTCGGCCTTCGCCAGCAAGAACGCCCCCGTGCAGACCGAGATCACATACTGGGACTCTCTAGAGCGGGTTTGAATCCAACGGATCAATCGTGCGTCGTTCAAAGCCTGGGAGACATCTCCGCCGGGGATCAGCAGGATATCGGCTCTGGGGCAGTTTTCGAGTGTCCAGTCCGGAATCACTTTCTGGCCAAAAGCCGTTTTGATCGGTTCGTGCCCCGCTGCCACGGTGTGCACCTTGAAGCCCGCCGCGCCAAAAATCTCCCAAGGTCCTGAATAATCGATGATCTCAACGCCGTTAAAGAGCAGGATCGTGACGGTAACGATTTTCACCGCCGACTTTTCAACCAGGGTCATTCCGCAGTGCGGGCAGACGCCGGGTTTGTCAAAGCTGTCCCGATCGCAGTCGAGGCCGCACGGCGGGCAGACATAGACTTTCTTGCCGCTCTGGGCAGCGGTCGACTCGCGCGGCGTCTCTGCGCTCGCGCGCTCATGACCGGGTTCTGCCACGATCGCTGAAGACAATACGATCACGAACAGCAATGCAACTTTAGCGTTCAGTTTCATGGCGTCTGTCCCTCATTACGGGATTAGTTTCTTGCGGGATCAATTTGCTTTACGACGAAGTCCGCGCAGGTCAAAACGCTGGCGATAAGTCGTCGGATTGATGCCGAAACGGCGCTCGAACGCGCGACGAAACGCATCGGGGCTGTTGAAGCCGACCGATTTCGCAACCAACTCGACCGTCTGCTCGGGAAGGCACAAACGCTCGCGCGCTTCGCCCAGGCGCAGGTCCTCCACGAACCGGGCCGGTGAAGCGCCAAACGCATCTTTGAACCGCCGGCTGAAGTGGCGCGGACACAGTCGCGCGCGTCTGGCCAGCGCCTCGACCGACAGGTCACCCTCTAAGTGCCCCTGCATCCAGGCGGCCAGGTCGCCAAACCGGTCTTTCGATCGCGTCTGGAATTTGAGCGGTTCCGAGTACTGTTCCTGGCCTCCGGCCCGCTTGAGATAGACGACCAACTCGCGGGCCACGGCGAGCGCCACGCTGGGGCCGCAATCCTCTTCGATCAGTGCCAAGGCAAGATCGATCCCCGACGTGACTCCCGCCGAGGTGTAGAAGGGGCCGTCCTGGCAATGCAAAATGTTGGGATCGACCGTGAGCTTAGGGAATCGCTGAGCGACGTCTCGCGCGTACCGCCAATGCGTTGTCACGCGGCGACCGTCGAGCAGGCCAGTTCTCGCCAGCCCATAGAGGCCGGTGCAAACGCTGGCGATGCGGCGAATCTTGGCCGCACGCGATTTGACCCAGTCCGCCACGATCGCTTGTGTCGTCGGATTTCGCAGCCCAGGGCCGCCTGGAATGATGAGCGTGTCGAGCGTTCGCGCGCGGCGGAGCGTGGTGTGCGGTTTAAAGAGGACGCCCGATTCCGAGGCAAAGCACTTGTGATCGAGGCCGATGATGACGATCTCATAGCAGGCGCGAGGAACGCCGTCGGCCCCCGAGATCCTCGCCGATGTAAAAGCATCAATGGGCCCGACCAGGTCGAGCGCCATCACTCCCTCGAATCCGAGAAACCCGATTCGTCGCAATTTCATGGGCGGCTCCCGAAGACTTCACAGAGCCTACCTCCAAAACCCAACAGCCGCCATGACTAGAATCCGACACTTTCGGACATCTGGCCGGAGCAATGTTGGGCCCCGCTTGTTGCTCTGCAGGCTGCGCAAGCGGGAAGGTGCTCATCCGCCGGCGTAGTAGCGTTTCATCTGTCCGATTCGGCGGCGGACGAGTTGGGACTTCATCGGCTCGTAAGCGAAAATCTCCGCGTCGCCTCGCCGCACCACGATCCGATAGGGCTGCTTCAGCACTTCAGTCAGGTGGTACACGCTGACATACTCGGCCAGATCATCGAGCCAATTCCTGCCGCCGTAGAGAGAGGCAAACGGGGTGCGGCGCAAGTACTCGTACAGGTCCGGAGCACGGTCGATGGGCATCGTTGGGCAGTCGACATAGAACAGGACCCGTTCCCTCAGCGGATCGCGATACAAAGCGACGGGCAGCGTGACGTCGTTCCAAATGCCCTCGGTAAAAGGCGTCGCCGGTCGACTGGCCGTCCGAGGAGCTTTGCCTCCCCCCGCAAGCGGCGGCGTGATGCGCTCGCACGAATCGACGATATGCGTCGCCTCGTGCAGCAGCACATACACAAGCGCGTCGACCTTCGTCCCCGCGTCGACAGAGACGCGTAGCGGCGATCCTTTCGCCTCGAAGCACGTTTGCTCCTTCTTCGTGAGCCATTCGGAGACGTTCTCGTGGAGAATCCGGGCGTTGACCGTGATGTCAAACAGCCGGAACGATTCCTTCGGATTGACCGTCGAGGTCAGCGCGGTGTTGGGCATCCCGTCGAGAAAGCTCAACACGCGCAGCCGCTCGCCCAAGATCCGCCGATGCAGGGGCGGCAGAGACTGAATCGCGGCATTCAACTGGAGGCGTTGGGCAGCGATTAATACATGCTCTTGGGGCGCGGGTTGGTCGGCCTCCCGCAATTGCGAGAGGACCGACGCGGGTGTCCTGGCCACGCGAGATTCGAGCGGGATTTTGGGGTCCAGCCCATGCCGCCGGTAGACTTCGGCCGCGGCGTCCTGAGAGGCAGGCGGGTCGGCCAGGACAAGATTGAGCAACCCCAGGCAAGCGAGTGTCGATGAGAGCCACCGCAGGATGAACCGCTGACGCGTGGACAAAGGCCAGACCTCTTTCATTGAATACGGGATCACCGGTCGCCGCGCGGCTTGCCACCGATTCGCTCGGGTCGGAATCCGCAACCAATTCACGCTGCCGGATTCACTTGCTCGAAGAGTTTCGACTTTCTGTAGCTTTGTTCAGATCGGCGCGATCGGAGAACTCGACGATCTGGCTCACCTCGGCTAGCGGAACCCAAAAAGTTCGACCGTTGGACCAGCCCTTTGTGTCATCGACCCCCCTTCCCGACCAGGAAGGTCTGTTCGCCGATGCGCGTCACATGAACCTCCTCAAGAGGTGGCGAAAAGTTGGGGTTCATTCGCTCACTCAAAGCCAGGATCTTTCCGGAAAAAATGTCTTCGGCGGGCGCCCGAGGCGGATCCGCACGCAGCGACAGGCAGTAAACCAGGGTCAGAGGGATCGCAACGATCACCAAGAGCGAGATGTGTCTGCGAGTCATTTGCGTACTCCACTTGAGCCAGATCAAAAAGTCTGCGTCAGGCCCCACCGTGCCGATTCGGCCAAAGAGCGACCGGTTGCGGTCGCTCTTTCCGATGGGACTACTTCGGGATCGCTCTCAACGGAAGTGTCCCGTCCCATCACCACGAGGACTCTAAGTTGTTAGCCTTTCGCGAGTTAAAGTGGGACAGCTTTGCAATTGTGAAGATTGTCCCACCTCCAATTTGGAGTCCCGTCCCGAGATTCGCCGCCGTCGTAGAAAGCCGGATCGCAGAGGAACAGGCGAGCAGTTGAGGAAGCAGTCGACCGCGTCCCGTGCCGGTGCGTCCCGTCCAACGAGTCCCGTCCCACCAGTCCCGTCCCACCAGTCCCGTCCCACCAGTCCCGTCCCACCAGTCCCGTCCCACCAGTCCCGTCCCGCCAGTCCCGGTCCCGCCAGTCCCGGTCCCGCCAGTCCCGGTCCCGCCAGCCAGTCCCCGTCCGCCAGTCCCGTCCCGCCAGTCCCGTCCCACCAGTCCCGTCCCGCCAGTCCCGTCCCACCAGTCCCGTCCCACCAGTCCCGTCCCACCAGTCCCGTCCCACCAGTCCCGTCCCACCAGTCCCGTCCCGCCAGTCCCAATTTTGGACAGAAACTGCACAGGCCCTGGCTCGGGAGCGCCGGGGACGAATTCCTCCCCGATCGAGAAAAGCATCCCCACCCCGCGGGGGACCTTTTTCCCCGCCGGGGGGCGCTTTGTAGTTTTTTCGGCGCGCTCGCGGTGGGCTGCCCGCCCGAACCGCCCGCGGGGCCACTCCGCATTATAACCGGAAAAACACTGGCTGCCGAGACCGAGTTTCCACGCCCCTAGAAACAAAGTCGGAACTCAACAATAGCACCGCCGACTGGCTGCGCCGCCTTGTCACGAGCATCGCAGCAGGTCAGGCGACGTTCCGGGGCTTCCGCAAAGCGGGGCGCCCCGGCGACCACGACCCGTGCAACCGTCCCCGGTCCAAAGAAAACAATCGTCAGGACTTCGGCTTATCCGCGCAAAGCGCCTGGCGCGAGTCGATCTTGTCCCCGGGATTGTAGTACTGCATCCAGCCAATCATCATCTCGTCCCACGTTTGCGGCCCCCAGATGACTGTGCGGCCCGGATCAGGATTGTTGGGGTTGTTTCGCGAGTTGTCGAAGTGGGCCGTGCAGAGCACCGTTGAACCAGCCGGCAACCGCAGCGGCTCGGCAAGGACATAGCGCATCTGCCAGGCGAAGTCATATCGTGGCACAGACAGCACGACCTCGGAGCGGCCGTCGGGGTATTGGACGCGGTACTCGAAGTCCTTGCCGCGCAGATGCATGTGCGGCATGAAGCTGAGGATTACTGTCTCCTTCTCGTATTTGGCCGACGATTTCACCAGGTAGTTGCCGTTGCCGGGAGGGATGGCGAACTTGGGTTGGCTGATGGCTGCGGTCCGGACGAGCTCCTTCGGCGGCTCCTTGCAGAAAATCAGGCCCAACGACGAGCGGTCTTTCTGTGCGACGCCGTTGGGCGTGTAGTGCATCTGGAAGGTGATGCTGGCCCCTTTGGGGATTTTTTTGCCCATGCCCGGCGGGAGGATCAGCCCTTCCTCTCCCGGCGCGACGCCGACGAGATAATTCAATCCTGCGCCGCGGCCCGGCCCCCCTGCTCCGCTCGGCTCCGTCACGAAGGCAATGATATGGTGCACGACGGCTCGATTTCCGGGCCGCGCCTCGCACGCCTGAATCCACTTATCCTCAGTGAAGTTGGTCGGAACCGTGAAGTATTTATACGGGACGCCCCCCTTTCCTCCGTCGGCCGGGACGGCGAAGTCCTCATTCATGGTGATGACCACGTCGGGTTTGCCGATCCACCAGCCCTCGTGCCATTCCTTCGGCGCAGGCAGCTCCTTGTCGTCCCCTTGGGGACAGCCCTGGTCGATCCAGGCCAACAATGTCTCTTTGTCTTCCTTCGACAGACGTCGATCGTTGGCGAACTTGCCGAAGTGCGGATCGGCGTGCCAGGGAGGCATCCGTCCGCTGTCGACCGTTTCGTGGATCATGTCGGCCCAGCCCTTGGCCTGGCTGTACGTCAAAAGCGAGAACGGTCCGATTTCGCCGGGTCGATGGCACTCCTGGCAATTCTTCTGAAACAGCCGCGCGATTTGATTCGAGTAAGTGATCTTGCCCGAGGTCGCAGTCTTCTTGCTCCGCGCGATGAGGCACCCGGTGACTTGCGTTCGCGCGACGCTCACCGGCTTGCCCGCCAGAACCTCGTCGAGCGCCTCGGCCAGATCGCGACGGTTCGGCTTCGGGCGACGGAAGCCGACGCCGAACTGGTCGTCGATCCGCCCGCGGTAGCAAATCGTCCGGCGGGCATCGAGCAACACAACCTCGGGCGTCCGCTCGGCATGCAGCAACTCCGCAACCATTTGATTCGCGTCTTTCAAGACGGGGAACGGAATTCCCTCTCTCTTGGCATGATCGGCGGCATCTTCGGCGCTATCCTGAGGATTGCTGTTCACGGCCAGGAACTGCACACCCTTGGGCGAGTACTTCCCGTGCAGCTCCTTCAGGCGCAGCATGTAGTAATTGCTCACGGGACACTCGGTGCCCGTAAAGACCAGCACGACGGCTTTCTTGTCGCGGAAATCGGTCAGGGCGACTTCGTGCCCGGCAACGTCCTTCAGACTGAAGGAGATCGCGGCCGCTGATTCTTCCGCCGCAGGCAGTTGCGCGACGCCACAAACGGGGGCAGCTGCCAACGCCAAGAATAAGCTGAAGCCGATTCGGATCTGCATGGAAAACACCTCTAAACGGATCTGTCGCCCATCGGACCCCGCCCGATTGTAACGTGGCTCAATTGTAACGTGTCCCGCGTCCTAAAAAAGATCGTGCCGGCGATGGGTCCCGCGTGGTGCGGATTTTTGTGGAAAGGCTGACCCGGCCCAATTACGATGTCGCTAATCTCTGCCTTTTCGAGGAGTGTGCCTTGACGAAACTCGGGCGGGATTTGGAGTCGCCGAAGGAAGAGCGTCGCTTCGGATCCGGTTGGATCAGCGGCACTCTGGCCCTTGTCCTTGCGATTGCCGGTCTGGGAGCCGTGCTCTGCCTGCGGTACCCGTTGCTCTTCACAGTCCCAGAGGCCCGCAGCGTCTACGACGAGCGGCTGATTCGCGCACTCGTGCACCTGGTCTTGATCGGCTCGTTCGTGTTGGCGATTGTCAGCATCGTCCTTCGGCAGCAGAAGGTCTTGGGCTTCACCGCAATCGGTCTGGTCTTCATCGCCGTGGCCTTTGGCGGCTCGCACACACAGAGCCACACCGATCTGACGAGCGACGCTTACCTGGGGCTAGATTGGTTCCTGATCAGTTTGATTTTGACGGGAATCGTATTCATCCCAATCGAGCGGATCCTGGGAAACCGCGACCAGCCGATCTTTCGCTTCGAGTGGCGCGAGGATTTGTTGTACTTCCTGATCAGCACGCTCTTCGTGCAGGTGTTGACCTTCCTGTCGATGTTGCCGGCCACTACGATCTTGAAGAACACCGAGTGGGCCGGCTTTCGGCATGCTGTGGGAAGCCAGTGGGTGATCCTGCAGTTTTTGGAAATCACACTGCTCACTGATCTGATGCAGTACTGGGTGCACCGGCTCTTCCATCGCATACCCTGGCTCTGGAAATTTCACGCCGTGCATCATTCGGCAAAGGTCATGGACTGGCTGGCCAGCTCGCGAATGCACCTGGTCGAAATCGTGCTGTTGCGCGGCCTGACCGTGATTCCCATGTACGTGCTGGGCTTCAGCACTCCGGCCCTGTACACGTACTTGGTGTTCGTGTTTTTCCTTTCGGCCATGGTCCATTCCAATCTGCGGATCAAATTCCGCTTTCTCGATCGCCTGATCGTGACGCCGCGGTTTCACCACTGGCATCACGGCATCGAGAAGGAGGCAGTCGACGTCAACTTTGCCGTGCACTATCCGTTCTTGGACAGAATCTTCGGCACGTACCACATGCCCGCCGACGGCCGGTGGCCCAGCGGCTATGGAATTAACCATCCCATGCCCAAGGGCTTTCACCGGCAGTTCGTCTACCCGTTTCTGCCGACGCGGCGCGCACCCGAAGATCCGACTACATCGAAGTAGTCGTACGCCGCGGCAGCTGTCCCAAAATCGCGGACGGTCGGCTAGCGCCGCTTGGGCAAGTGTTGCACGAACGAGTCGATCTCAGCGATGGCCGTCTCCAAGTTCTGCGCCTCCGTCACTCCCGAGCTTTTGCGCGGCTTGAAGCTGTGATCGCCGTCCGTCAGCCATTTGAGTTGGATGGCGCGCGACAATTTATAAGTGGCGACCTCGTCGCGGCCGCCAAAGGGATCGCGCTCTCCTTGCAGGATGAGCGAAGGGGTCTTCAGGTTCTCTAGGTGCTGCACTCGCAGCTGCGTCGGCTTTCCCACGGGATGAAACGGATAACCCAGGCAGACGAGCCCCGCGACCACGGCCTCGTCCGCGACAAGGCTCGCAATTCGACCCCCCATCGACTTGCCGCCGATGATCAAGTGCTCGCGTCCGAGCGTCTCCACAACCTTGAGCCAGGTTTCGCGAAGCACCGGCTCGCGGTCGGGCGCCCCCTTTCTGCCCCCCCTGCGACGCTGGGCCATATAAGGAAACTCGAATCGGGCCACTCGATAGCCACGTTTCGAGAGTCCCTGCGCCATGGCGTACATAAACGGAGAATCCATGGGGGCGCCCGCGCCATGAGCCAGCGCAATCGTCCACTGGGCGTCTTTTGGGCCATCGAAAAGGAGGTGCGGATTCGCCGGCATGCGTCAGGCAATCAGATGTTGGGCAAACCAGGCTTTCGTCCGTCGCCACATCTCGTCTGAAAGCACGTGGCCCGCTCCCATTTCAATGAAGTGCGAAAAGCTCTTTTCGGCGCCTTTGGCCGCGTAGGCGGCTTTGATTTTCTCGACGCCGCGCCGCACCTCGTCGATCGGGCTGCCATTGTCGTGTTCGCCAAAGTTCAGATGCAGGGGCCGCGGCGCAATCAGAGCCGCGATGTCGGGCGTGTCGCCGAATCGATAAATCCCCGGAATAAAATTCGGAAAGCAGTGCAGCATGTGCTCGCGATGAATGCCGGCGTATGTCGGCAGGCAGCAATTCCCCACCAGGCATTTGAGCCGCGGCTCCCACGGGCCGACGAGCCAAGTGTGCGTCGAGCCCATCGAATGGCCGTAACAACCGATCCGGTCGGCCCGCACTTCGGGCAGGCTTGCCAGGAAATCGACAGCCCGCTTCATGTCGAGGATGTTTTTCCATGCCAGGCACTTTCCGGCAACGACATATCGCAGGAACTCGAACCGCTCGTAGTCACCGCGTTTGAGCTTTCCAGTCGGATCCTGGCGCTCGCCAAAGCAGAGTGCGTCGGGACAGAGCACGACATAGCCTTCTTTGGCCAAGGCGACGCCCGTATGGTGCAACGGGTTCCCTGCGAGCCCGGCGGGCTCGACCTTGCCCAAATCGAAGCGGCCGTTGTGCTGATGCCACACGGCGATCGCGGGTGCACGGTTGGATTCGCTGACGTGCTCGGGAATCAGGAGATAAGCCGGAATGGGATCGTTCGGCTCGGCGTCGTAGTAGATGGACCGGAGTGTGTAGCCGTCGCAGCGATTTGTCTTGCGCACGCGAACATTGAGCGGACACGGCTCGGGCCACGGCCCGCCCAGCCCGGCCAGCAAATGCTCGCGAAACCGCTCGGGGTCCATTGGCGTGCCCTTCGATTCGGTGTCCGCGGCAAAGAGGGCGCCTGAAGCCTCCGCACTCACCAATGCCGCCGATCCGCCGACAATCGACTGTTGGAGGAAGTCTCGTCGCGTGTGAGTCATCGGTTGGTCTAGCCGGATTGCAATCCAAAAGATTCCAACAAAGTAACTGAGCTACTTCCAGATTGGATGGCAACCGAATTTTGTGAGCTGCGCGACTGTTTCCGGAGGGCACTCTTCGGCAAACTCGGGCGACAGCTCATACAAGGTTCGTGCGACGCAGAATGCACCCATTCCGTCGCACTCCCCTGCATCCAAGACTTCCAGCAAGGCGGGGATCGCTGGAACGCCATCTTCGCGGAAAGACGAGATCGTACCGGCGGCGCACGCGCACGTTTTCGGGTCACACAAGGCATCGCACAAACTTGGCAAGACAAGCTCGGCAAGCTCACCCCGCAGCCCGCCAAGATGTGTGACAGCGGCGACGCGGACGATATCGCTGGGATCGTAAAGCGCTTCGTGGATCACCTCGACGAGGTCGCGACGGTTGGCACGGCGGATTGAAATCGCCCGGAGTGCGGCCGCTCGCGTCTCGGGCCGGTCGTGCTTCAACAGAGGCGTGAATTGGCGTACTAAGGCACGTCTGTTGTCGACGACTTTTGCGATTGCGTCGACGGCAAAGTTTGGCTCCGAGCCTGGTGCCCTTTCGATGAAGGCCAGCAATTGGGGCATTGCGGTCGGTGTTTTTGGCCCTAATTGAGCCAGACTCTCGACAGCGCTTTGCCGCACGAAGTAATCAGGATCGTCGAGCAAGGGAGCAATGAGGGTGACGGCCTCCTCCGGGCGGGCAATTCGAGAGATCGCAATCTCGGCGTATTTCCGCACTATCCCCTCGGGATCCTTCAGGCAAGCCGCGATTTCTGGCAACTCCTGTCGTGCCAGTTCTCCGCACTCGGAAAGCATGAAAAGCACTCGCCATTGGAGTTTCGCGGCGGGGTTGGAAAGGCAGTTGTGGAAAACGGTCGTACGCCGGGAAGGACGCCGAAGAAAGGCAAGGCGATTTTCGGGCTCCACGAACATCCGATCCAGCGTGGCGACGGCAGCTTCGACGATCATTGGGTCCTTGTCTGCGAAGGCTTCCGCCAGCGCGTCTAACATCTCGTTGCAGGGCGACTTCACTGCGCTGAGGAGCTTGAGGCCTTCGAGACGGTGAAACTGGTGGTCGCGTTTTAGGAGCCGGCGCACCAGCGAACGTACGCGCTCATCGTTGGCGCCGATGCGGAGCAGCGCGGACGTGGCCGCCTGAACGATTTCGTAGGGTCCGTTAGAGTCCAATAATCCAACAAGCGTGGGAACCGCATCGGTGGCGTCGGCTCCAAATTGCTGCAATGCGACAAGATTCCAGTAAGTCGGTTCGTCCTTCCCTCCAAGATGCGCCAGGAGCAAGGGCAGGATCGCGCTCTTCAAGAGTCCCGGTTCATCAATGATTTCGAGCAGCGTCTGGCCAAACAACCGATTGTCGTTGAGGGAGTCGCGCAGAAGATCGATTGCTGTGTCCGACCTTCTGATCGCGGCACCAGCGACTTCCGCCAGTACTAAAAGGTCATCCAGGCTTTCCACCTGCGGCGGCTCGACACCATTGAAACTGAGCCGCCGTCCGCGCCGCGGCAGTCCCGCGAGCGCCTCGAAGGATCGCTCGAACAAACTGAAATAGCGAGGCAGCTTATCGCAATATTGACCCTGCGCTTGGATGCTGCGGCCGCCGTACGAAACTGTGAGATACCAATCGCCCCCGTCGCAGACGGGCTCCCGGCCGAGATATCCCTGCCACTGCCAGGTGCCAAGTGCGTCGAGAGTTCGCCAAAAGGTTGCCCATTCTTCTGGAGTGGGGCGGAGCTTGCCACGCGATGGACTCTGCGGCGTCTCATCGGTCGGATTAAGCCAATAACCGCTCCAAGCGAATATGCGAAGTTCGGGCTTCCACTCCAGGTGATGGTGCCCCCACCCTTGAGAGCTAATGCTGAGCGCCTCGGGTTCGCACGCGTGCATGCTAATCTCCGGACGTTTTACGGAGGTTGCGGTCACCGAGTTTGCGACTGCAGCCCGGATTGGCCTTCCTCACCCGGATGATAGCTCAGCGTGGCGTGGGCCAGGACGTCGTCCCAGTAGAACCAGGCCTCCTTCAGCTTGCGTTCGGAGAGCAGCTTGGCTTGGTCGAAGAAGTGGGGCGAATCGGGATTGCCGCTCGCGCCATATTGCAGCAGGCTTTTCGTTTTAATGTGGTCGTCAAACTCGATCGACGCCATGTACGAGCACCCGACGACCGCGTAGCGTTTCATCATCGGCCGGACGATCGGCAGTGGCGGCGTGTAATAAATGGTGAAGACTGCCCCCACAGGCCCCTGCACTCCCGCGACGGGCAGGCTCGGCAGGCGGTCGTTGAAGGGGATTTTCTCGAAGAAGTCGGCGATATTCGCGTGCCGCTGGAGGCGGTTCACGTCGCCGTAGGGGACCTTCCAGCTGCCGTACAAACTCTGCAGTTTGCCGGCGGCCGTCAAGAGGGCGCGGAACTGGGCCGAAGTGTCCGACAACATCTCCGGTCTCAGCGTCTCGAGCGTACTGCTCAACAAGACGCCATACAGCTGCTCGTACCAAGAAACGCACAGGGTCGCCTGCGTCGAGTCGACGCTACAGCGGCAATCCCAATCGAGAAGATGCTTGAAGTACGGTTCGACCTGCGCGGCCAGAGCCGGATCGGTTTCTTTGAGCTTTCGGAATTTCCGCTCGTAGCGCGGCAGTTCCTCGAGCGGCCAATACATCGTCGTATCGAATGCCAGCTTCTGCCAGTCGTCGAATGTCACGTCGTGCGCTTGCCGCAACAAATGGCGCGAGACCTTGGCCCGCCGGTCGTCCCAGGTCGTCTCGCCGACGATATGCCGCGACAGGTCGCCCGGCTCGGGATTCTGATCGTCTGTCGTTGTGTAGGGAGACTGGTTGCAGTTCTGAACGTAGCCCGAAATCGGATTGAAGACCTGCGGCAGTTCCTCGAGGGGCAGAATTCCCTGCCAATCCGATTCGGGCCGGCGGCCGTCGACGGCTTTCGACCAGTCGAGCTTGCGATCGCGTCGCGGCACGATGCCGTTATAGAGATAGAAAATGTTCCCGTCGCGGTCGGCGTAGACGAGGTTGAACATCCGCTGGTCGAGCGTGGCGAGGGCCGCGCGAAACTCCTGAAAATTCCGCGAGCGCACCATTTTATAGACCTGCCGGCCGAACAAGGCGTCGTTCATGCGCCCCACGTTGCTGGCCAGTTGCCGCGTTTCGTTCAACCGTCGCACGATCGGCCCATGGTGGGTCTTGCGGTAGGTGACGGCGCGAGATTCGATCCCCTTGGCCGTCTTGATGCGGATCGTGTCTTTCCACTCGGCGGCGGTGCGGTAGCCGTCACCGTAGCGGTAGTTGAGCGGCTGTTTCGGATCGTCGAACGTCTCGACCCATTCGTCGCCGCAATCGACGTCGTTGACGGTGTAGGTCCAGCCCAGATGCTCGTTGTGCCCGATCGCCAGCATCGGACTGCCGAAAAATGTCGAGCCGGTAAAGCTCCACCCTTCCCCGCTATGCAGATGGGCTTCGTAATACTGGCCGAACCCGTAGTAAGGCTGGTGCGAATTGCAGAAGAGCATGGTCTTGTGCGAGCGGGTTTTCGAAGGGCCGATCGCCCAGGCGTTGCTCCCGACGGCCCCCGGTTGAACAAACAGGGGCGGGACGGAAGATTGGGCGTGCAACAGTTCCTCCGGCACGCTCTTCGAATGAGTCGCCATCCGGTAGAGGACGTAGCGATCGAGCGCGATCGGATACCACGGCTCGAAACGCTCGAGCAGCCGCAGCTTCACCTTGGGATGAGCTTGCACGTAATAGTTGAGACCGTCGGTAAACGCCCGATTGAGCGCTTGCAGCTTCGGATCGAGCTTGGCGAAATCCTCGCGCGCCCGCTGGGGAATCTCGAACCGGTGCGTCGTGTCATCTGTGGAAAAGACCGACGGACCGTAAAGTTCCGCATAGCGGCCCGTCGCAAGAACGAATGAATCCTCGACCTGCCACAAAAAGTCCTCGGCCTGCGCGTAGCCGAACCCGAAGACCACGCTCTCATCGGTCGGCCCGTCGATGTGCGGCACGCCCCACTCGTCGCGATGGATGGTCACCTGCCGGGCCAGCGGCGGCACGCTTTCGGCTCCAGCGAGCGGGAATGCGACTGCCAAAACCCACACCGCGAACAGAAATGCCCGAATCACCGTCCGTCTCCTATTCAAAACGTGGCGGCTCGACGTTCCGAAGTTTTTTCGGGGTGTCAACTGGAAGCTCACTCTCGCTTGCAAACAGACCCCGTAACGCAGTTAAGTTGGAGGTCCAGGCAATAGTAACGTCGGCATTGCGATTGCCGCCAACCATCGGGAAAGGGCTGCGGAATGGTGTGTGATGGAACGGTCCTGCGACGCACTGCGATCGGGGCGCTCGGCTGCCTGGTCGTTTTGCTCGCTTTGCGCCCAGAGGTGTCGGCCAAGGACGGAGCGCGGCAATACCTCAGAAAACCGGCCGACTGGTTCGCAAGCGCTGAAGCCAAGCGCGTCGCCACGAACATCCTTTCGTATCAGTCTGACTTGGGGGGCTGGCCGAAAAACATCGACACGACGGCAACTCCGTACACGGGCGATCGGAAGGACCTCAAGCCGACGTTCGACAATGGGGCGACCACGGACGAACTGCGAGTTCTTGCTCGGATGTACAACGCCACCAAGGATGAGCAGTACCGCGCCGCGTTCGACCGCGGGCTGGCCTACATCCTCAAGGCCCAGTACCCCAACGGCGGCTGGCCGCAATTCTTTCCGCCCGGCCGAAGATACAACCGCTATATCACCTTCAACGACGATGCCATGGTGCGTCTGATGCGATTTCTGCAGGAGATCGATCGTTCGCCTGTGTACGATTTCGTCGGGAAAGAACGGCGAGCCCTGGGGCGAAAGGCGTTCGACCGCGGTATTGATTGCATCCTGAAATGCCAGGTCGAGGTCGCGGGCAAGCGGACCGCGTGGTGCGCCCAGCACGACGAGAAGAACTTTCAACCCCGCCCCGCCCGCAGTTATGAGCTCGTTAGCCTCAGCGGAGCCGAATCGGTGGAAGTCGTCCGCCTATTGATGAGCCTCGACTCTCCCAGCCCCCAAGTCGTCCAAGCGGTGGAAGATGCTGTCGCGTGGTTCGAGGCGGCGAAGCTCGGCGGGATCCGCCAAGAGGTGCGGCCAGACCCAGCGTCGCCCACCGGCCGCAACAAGGTCGTGGTAAAAGATCCCTCAGCCCCGCCCATCTGGGCCCGCTTCTACGAGATCGGCACCAATCGGCCGATCTTTTCCGACCGCGACGGAATTCCCAAACACGACCTCGCCGAAATCGGCTACGAACGCCGCAACGGCTACGCGTGGCTCGGCTATTGGCCGCAACGACTTTTGGAAAAGGACTACCCGGTCTGGAAGAACAAGTGGCACGCGGACGAAAAGCCCGTCACTACGACTAAACCGTAAGTCGCGAGTTTGCATCGCGCAACGCGGATTGCTCGAGGGCGAGAAATCTCTACGGCGCCGTTCGTGAAGCGCTCGGCTCGCCATGCGGTTGGTCCGCCGGAAGTGACACCTGCCGCGGAGACATGAGGTACGCAAGCAGATCGCGGACTTCCTTTTCGGGAAGCACGTCAATCAGGCCGTCCGGCATCAGGGAGAGGTCGGACTTGCGGATTTGCTCGACGTCGGAGCGATTGACGATCAATCGCTCGGTGGGAGTTTGGACCGACAGGGTCGGTCCCGGCTGGTCTGCGACGATGCCGCTAAGGACGCGGCCGTCGGTCAGCGCGATTGTCGACATCTTGTAGGCGGGCGCCACGATCGCGGAGGGGTCGACGATGTTCTCGAGCAGGTAGTCGAGGTTGGCGCGCTGCGAGCCGGTCAGGTCGGGACCGATCTTTGCCCCCTGCCCGAACAGCGTGTGACAGGTCGCGCACGTCTGCACAAATCGGCGCCGGCCTTGAACGCGGTCGGCCTTGGCCAGAGCGGAGGGCGTGAGTCGGGTTTTGAGTTGGTTGATCCGCTGGCGCTTGGCTGCGGACATGGCCTTTAGCTCGGGCCACAGCTTCAGGACCTGCCGCTGGACTTCGACGTCGGGAAAACCGGCCATTTGGCGAACCTGAAAGGCGGGGACGCGAGCACGGTCGATTGCTCCCGCCCCGACAGCGGCCAGCAGCACTCGCGCGGACGCCGGCCTGGCACAGAGGGTCACGACGACCGCGTCGCGCGTTGGTTCCTTCAGGCGCGCGAAACTTGCGAGAAGGACACTCGGGAGCTGAGGATCGTCGAACACGGCCAGGCTGCGGGCGGCGTCGGGGCCGAGATCGCGCTCGTCGAGCATCCGGCAGAGGAGCGGTTGCAATCCGGGAGCGCGGGCTTCGACAAGCACCCGCAAGGCGTCACGGCGGCCGGCCGGATCGCCACCCTTCGCGGCGGCGATCCGCATCAAGTCATCGAGCGCTCGCCCGTCGCCGAACACAACGGCCAGCTCGCGCGACAGCCGTCGCACGTTCGTGTCGGGGCTCGATTGCAACGTCGATTGCGCCGACATCCACGACGCAGGCATCGGTGCCTTGCGCCACCCGTGCAAAGCCTCGGCCATGCCGGCCAAAATCGCGTGACTCTGCTGCGTCCGGCCGGGGCGGCCGGCGAGGCAAACCAGCCGATCCACGGGCCGCGGTGCGTGGCGCAGGTCCTCGGTCAACCGGCGGGCGACGCATTGAACGAGCGGCAGCATCTGGCTCGATTCGACCAGTCGCAACGCGGGATCGGGATTCTCCGGCACGGCCGGCTCGATGCCGTACCAGATCATGAGCGGCAGAAATCGATCGGCTGCGAAATCCGACCGCGCGGCCAGGGCCGGGGCCAGCGTCCAGCGCTCCGCGAGCGGCAATTCTTGCAACGCCGAGGACAAATAAAGAAGTACCAGCCCGGACGGATCCCCCGCGGCCATCGTGGCGAACTCGCCGACGGCCCGTGGCGAGGGAGGTTTTCGATCGCCTAACAACCGTACTGCCCAGACCCGAACGTGTTCATCGGCGTGACGGAGTTGCGCCCGCAGCCATTCGTCCGAGGCACCACCGGTCACGTACAGGCACCACAGCACCCGCAACTGATGGAGCGGGTCCGGATCCGTCGCGTAGATCTTTTGCAGGTCCGCGTGGACCTGGTCCATCGGCCGGCCCGCGGCCGCCCGCTCTTGCAGGATGCGGCGAGACTGGCGGACGGACCAGTCATTCTTTTGCAGGTGCAGGGCGACCAGCTCGGAGTCGCTCAAGCGAGACAGGTCGGCAAATGTTGGCCGAGACGGGTGACCGTACACGACCTTATAGATCCGGCCCGAATCGAGATGCACGCCGTCGGCCCCGTGGCACTCGCCGATATCGGACCAGTCGGCGACGTAGACGCCGCCGTCGGCCGCGGCCAGCAGCTCGAGGCCGCGGAACCACGGGTCGGCCGATTTCAGAAAATCGGGTGCGTGCCGGCCGACGTATCCGCTCCCTTGCCGCGCGAGCGTGTCGTTATTGAGGCGCCGGCCATGAAAGTTGATCGTGAACAAGCTGCCGCGGTAACGATCGGGCCAGTTGTCGCCTTGATAGATCAGCAGGCCCGCGTGCGCGTGGCCGCCCCCGGCCTGGTCGGTCGTGGGAGACACGCCGATCTTGCGAATGTCGCTCCAATGTTCGGCCGTGTCCCAATGGACGTGGTCCGCGGTCTGGCCGAGAAGCTGATAGACGTGGGGATTGTCGTCCTCCCCGTACATGCGCTGAAAGTGGGCGCCCGGGACCGCGTGCCACAGGTGGCCGATCACCGTATTAATGAAGAACAGCTCGCCCTGCTCGTTCCAATCCATGCCCCAAGGGTTCGTCGTCCCGCGGCAGACAACCTCGAAAATCTTCCGCGTCGGATGATACCGCCAGATGCAGCAGTTGAGCGGCGTGCGTTGCGAGGGGAGGCATCCGGGCACCCCGACATACGAAGTCGCCAGAATTCCGTGGCGCCCGTAGAGCCAACCGTCGGGACCCCAGCGCAGGCCATTCGCAATGTTGTGCCGCACCGCGCCGTCGTCAAAGCCATCGAGCACGACTTGCGGCTCGCCGTCCGGGACATCGTCGCCGTTGCGATCGGGAATAAACAGCAGCCGGGGCGGACAAAGAGCCCAAACGCCGCCGAACCCGACTTCGACGCTCGTCAGCTTCTGCGCTCGATCCCAAAAGACAGTCTGCCGATCTGCTCGGCCGTCGCCGTCGGTGTCCTCGAGGATTACGATCCGATCGTGCTTCGACAGGTCGAAGTTGGTGCGCGCGTCGGAGTACGTATTGTTTTCCGCCACCCACAGCCGGCCGCGTGAGTCGGTCGCCAGGCCGATCGGCTGGCGAATGACGGGCTCCGACGCGAACAGCGAAACATGAAACCCCGGCGGCACCGTGATGCTTGCGGCAGCCTGCTCCGCCGGCATCAAGGGGGGCGATTGGCTCGGCACTTTTTGGGCGGCCGAACTCGGCCCGGCCGCCTGGCAACAATCAACACCGGCGGCCAAGGCGAGAACGAGGACAAAGCAGCAAAGGCGTGGCAAGCGGGAGAACATCGGCGTGCTTTTTTCAATGGCGGCAGGAGGCGTTCCAGGAGGGGGCCGTCTGACGAGAATAGGGATGAAGTTGGCGAGGGGTCAACTCTCGGACTACACTGCTTGATTCAGAACGCACTTTCCGTCTCGAGAGATCGCCGCCGGCGCCTCATCGATTGTTCGCCGGGCCTCTTCATCGTCCGCTCATGGCCCGATTCTTCCGCTACAAGACTGCCGAAGCGCTCGCAGCAGAAGCAGCCCACCTCGGTCACGGGCTGTCGCTCTCTGAGCGATATGAGGTGCTGTTCGAGCCGCTCGTGATCGGCGGCAGGCGTTGCGGCAACCGACTGGCCGTTCAGCCGATGGAGGGCTGCGACGGCACGCACGACGGCCGACCCGACGACCTCACCTTCCGTCGCTACGTGCGCTTCGGCGGCGGGGGCGCCAAATTGATCTGGGGGGAAGCCACTGCGATCAGCGACGAAGGACGCGCCAACCCGCGGCAACTCTGGCTCTGCGATCACACCGCCTCGGCGATCGAAGACATGCTTGCCCGCTGCCGTCAGGCTCATCGCGACGCGTTCGGTTCGGACGCGGACCTGGTCGTCGGACTGCAACTCACGCACTCCGGCCGCTATGGATATCGCCGGCCGCTGCTCGTCTCGCACGATCCGCTCCGCGATCCGCTGACGCTCGACAAGGCGACAGGCCGCCCGATCGACGCTTCGTATCCCTTATTGTCGGATAATGCCCTCGAGCGGATCGCGGACGAATACATCACTGCCGCCCATCTGGCTGCGAAAGTCGGCGCCGACTTCATCGACGTCAAACAATGCCACGGCTACCTGCTCTCCGAGCTGCTTGCCGCCCGCAATCGCCCGGGCCGGTTTGGCGGCAGTTTGGAAAATCGCGCACGGCTCGTGCGGCAAATCATCGCTCGCATCCGAAACGAGCTGCCGTCGCTGATCATCGCCACGCGTTTTAACGCCTACGATGGAATTCCCTATTACCGGGCCGTTGACGAACACGTGGGAGAGCCTGTCCCACACGATTTGCCGCTCCAGAACGCGTTCGGCACGGATGTGCAGAATCACCGGCTTGAAGATCTTCGCGAGCCGGTGCAGCTCGTTCTCGGGCTTCGCGATGCCGGTGTGAGCCTCTTCAACGTCACCGCGGGGATTCCCTATACCAATCCGCACGTCGTTCGTCCGGCCGATTATCCTCCGATCGACGGTTACGAACCGCCCGAGCACCCGTTGCTCGGCGTGTTGCGGCACTTTCGCCTGGCGAGCGCCATTCAAGCGGCGGTCCCCGATGTCCCCGTGGTCGGCAGCGGTTACAGTTGGCTGCAGGAGTTCGCGATGCAGGCAGCGGCCGCAAATGTCGCTGACCGCGGCGTTGCCATGGTCGGCATGGGCCGCGCGACCCTCGCCCAGCCCGATTTCGCAAGAAATCTTCAACAGCATGGCCGACTCGATCACCAACGGACCTGCCGCACGTTTTCGTATTGCACCAATCTGATGCGCAGCCGAGAGCATCCCCTCGGTCAGTATCCGACTGGATGTCCGCCGTTTGACAAACAGGTCTACGGGCCACTGTGGAAAGAGATCGAACGGAAGCTACGTCCGGGAGAGTCTGAGCACTCATGAATTTTGCAGAGATACTGACAACGGCATTGGTCGCCTGCGCGCCCTGGCAGCGGCCCGTTCGGTCCAGGCAGATCCGCCATCGCAAATCGCTTTCCCCGGGGCGGAAGGATTTGGCCGATTCGCACGCGGCGGCCGCGGCGGCGACGTCTACCATGTCACGAATCTCAACGACGACGGTCCGGGTTCGCTGCGTCACGCCATCCGTTCGGCAACCGGTCCGCGAACGATCGTCTTCGACGTCTCCGGCACCATCGAGTTGAAGAAACCGTTGGTCGTCAACAAATCCTTCCTGACGATTGCCGGTCAGTCCGCGCCGGGTGACGGTGTGTGCCTGAAGGATTGGACGTTCGAGATCAAGAAGGCGTCGCACATCATCGTCCGCTACATCCGTGTGCGCTTGGGCGATCAGCACAAGCCGCCCGGCGACCCCGACGCCATCACAACCAATGACCTCGATCACGTGATCTTCGATCACATCACATCGACTTGGGGCATTGACAGCAACCACGACTTGCGTCGCGGCGGGAATTTCACGCTGCAGTGGTCGATCTACGGCGAAGCGCTCAATCACAGCATCCACACCAAGGGCAGGCACGCGATGCTGGCTTCGTTCCGCGACCTCACCGGCAACATCACGATTCATCACAATCTGTTCTGCAGCAGCCGCGACCGACATCCGACGCTGGCCAGCGGTGCCAAGACACGCCCCGGGATGATCGTCGATTACCGCAACAATGTCGTCTACAACCTGAGCGGCGCGACGAACCTCGGCGACGCGCACATCAATTTCATCAACAATTACTACCGGCAGGGGCCCGATACGCCGAAAGGAAACCACCCGCTTGCGACGAAGACCGGCACCGCCGATCAGCTGCAAGCATTCCTGAGCGGCAACGTTTTTGAAGGCAGCCCGAGCTTTACCGAGAATAATTACCTCGCGATTACATTCGACCGCTGGACCTCGGGCGGTTACACCCGCAACACGCTCGAACGCATCCGTGCCGCACACGAATTCGATTTCGACGGTGCCCGTCCGAAAACCCAATCGGCGGCCCTGGCTTTCGAGAGTGTGCTGGGACACGCGGGGGCGTCCTTGCAGCGCGACGCGGCCGACGAGCGGCTCGTCAGGGGTGTCCGCGATCGAACGAATCGGCTGATCGATTCACAGGAACAAGTCGGCAGCTGGCCGGCTCTGCGTGGTCTCAAGCCGCCTCTCGACACCGATGGCGACGGAATGCCCGACGCCTGGGAGCGAAGTCACGGATTGAATCCCAACGATCCGAACGACCGCAACGGCGACAGAGACGGCGACGGCTTCACGAATCTCGAGGAGTACCTCAACAGCCTCTGCCAGGCGCCGTTCGTTGCCGATCGCCGTAATTAGCAATTAATCAGGGTCGGAGCGTGACGGGTCTCGGCGTCGTAAAGCCCCCCAAGCTGCGAAGGTACTCGGCACTTCTCGCGGTAGCTTCGCGCGGGCCCATTAGCTCCGCGTACGCCTGGTGCACCGTCACGAAGCCGTCGTAGCCGATCGTTCTCAGTCCCTCGATAACCGCCGGAAAATCGACGCCGCCCGGTTCCCAAATCGGAATATGGTGAAACCGCCGGACGCCCAGGCACCAGGTCTCAAGCTCCGCCGGTCCCTGCGGATCGAGCCGATGATTCTGCAGGTAGACATTCATCAGATAAGGCGCAAACGCCTCGAGCGTTTCCAGTCCGTACGGCTGGCCGCAGATTAAGAGGTTGATCGGCTCATAAATCAGGCCGAAGTTCCGGCGGTTGATCTGTTTCAAGAGCTTGATCGACGGCTCGACCTCCTCGAACAGAGTCGTGGTGTGACACTGATGCGCCAGGCGGATGCCACGTTCCGCTGCCAGATCGGCGGCCCGTTTGGCTGGCTCAATATCCGCGTACGACTTCATACAGACGCGGATCAGATCGCAGCCGACCGCCTCGGCGACGTCCAAGCTGGGTTCGATGTTTCTCAAGGCGTCCGGGCCATGCTCGTTGTTGAGCGGCACATCGCTGTCGGCCGTCACCATCGAAACGACCAACCCGGCACGGGCCACCTGCTCCCGTATTTGCACCAGGTCACCGCGCGGGGTCCCCACTCCGCCGGCGCTTGCCCGCAAGCAGATCGCGCTGTAACCGTATTCCACCGCCAACTGCACGATGTCGACAAACGGAACATTCAGCCGCGTCTTGCACGGAGCCTCGGCGACGCGAACGGAGAGGGAGAGTTTCATGATCAGAGCTGGAATTACGGCCGTTCCGACACGCCGGCGAACCACCGTTAAGCCCGGCCGTTTGGAGTTCGCAGCCGTTCTGTACTGCCTGCCAGAGGCGGAATCTGCGTCATTCTATTGGATCGAAAGTAAGGTACGCCGCTCAGAAGCCACAAAAAAAATCTTCGAAGTTGTTTAAACGTCCATAGGGCAAAGCTCCTTCGGCGGAGATCCGAGCTCGCGCCGCTTCGAGTCGCGGCAGGGCCGTAAGAGGAGGTCGGGCGGCCGCACCTCGAGCGCCTGCCGCCCCGGCTCAATCCCGACACGTTCCGAGTGAGAATCCGCGACCTGCCGGTACGCAGCGTGGCCTACATCCGCGTCACCAGGCCCTATCAGGGCGATGCTGTTGTCAGTGCCACCCGGCGTTCTTGTCGCGTGGGCCGAACGCGAAGGACTCGCCAACGGACAGTGGCTGGGTTACCAGTGGGACAACCCCGAGATCACGGCGCTCGTGGACTGCCGATATCACGTCGCAGTCGAGGCCGAGCGATGCCCGACGATCATCCTGCCTTCGAAGCCTTGCTGGGTCGCCCGTACCGCGAAACATCGCAGCGACGAAATGGGAGAACGGTTCTGCTTCCGGCCGGTCGGCTAGAGTCCCGCGCTTTCCGATACTTCGCGGGCGAAGCCGGCCCAATCGGAATTCTCGCGGCCTTTCGCCACCGTTGCCGTCAGACGCTCGTGGATCAAGTCGGCGAGCGGCATCGGAACCAATCCTTCCGCGGCCGCCTCGAGAATCAGGCCGTAGTCCTTACGGATCAGCGACGGTTTGGCCCCGACTGGCTGGTAGTGCTCCGAAGCGACAAGCTCGCCGTAGCCACGGTAGACGAAGCAGTCGAAGAGAGTCTGAGTAAAGAACTCATAGGTTTCTCGACGCGGCACGCCGTGTTTCTGGGCCAGAGTGAAGGCTTCGGCCATCGCCTCAATCGCGGACCCGAGCAGGAAGTTACCCGCGAGCTTAATCACGTTCGCGGCACCGGTCTCCTCTCCGAAATCAAAGACACGTTGGCCCATCGCTTCTTGGAGCGGTCGAACGCGCGCTCGCGCCGCGGCGTCGCCCGCCGTCGCGATCCACAGTTTCGCCTGGGCCGCGACGTCGGGCTTGCCGAAGACGGGCGAGGCAACGTAGTGTGCGCCGCGTTGGCGGTGGAGGTCTGCCAGCCGGCGCGCTGTCCGTGGCGCGATCGTACTCATCGCCAGGTGAACGCCGTCGCCCAGGCGGCTCAGCAAGCCGTCCGCGCCAAGGGTCACCGTCTCGAGCGCCGCGTCGTCGGAAACCATGGTCACCACGATGCCCCCCGGCTCAGCCGCTTCCGTCGCGCTCTGCGCGAGAACCGCTCCACGCTCGAGCAGGGGCCGGGCCTTGTCGGCGGTACGGTTATAGACACGAAGTCGGTAGCCGGCCTTGAGCAGATTGGTAGCCATCGCCAGGCCCATGGCTCCCAGACCGATGAAGCCCACAGTTTCTTTCATGAGAGCAATCTCCATTTCTCAACCTCGTCAGTCTGCCATAACCAAGGCAATAAGCGTGCCAGCGCGGGCGATTCATGTCCGCGACGCAACGACGCAGGTTGCGCGGCAAAGGTGTCAGATTGCAAATGCGAGCAGTCATCGAACCGGCCGACAGAGCCCGGAAGGTTGCCCGGAAAGCCATTCAAAATCGACATCGTTGCCAAGGTGAGGGTCACAGGGTTGCGGACAGTTAGACCTGAGACGCAGCGTCCGCGGTCCAACCTGCGCGCTCTCAGAGACCCGAGAATCGGTCGGCCGAGCCGCGATTCTGCGAGCAGACGAATTGATCAATTGGCGCTGTCACCCGCTTCCGTTCTACAAAATGGATGCTGACCGCTGGGTAAACGCCGCGGAATCTTCGGAGGAATTCGCCGCATGAACTCAGCGGCGGAAAGTCCCACGCATTTTGCCGATGGTTAATTCAACTGGGGTGCGACCGTCTTAACTGGACATCGGGTGCGCTGGGAACGTTTCCCAGCTCGATCGGTTCGGCCGGCCTCATTGTGATCTAGTGAGGTCAGTCGGCATGAAACGTCAATGGATCTTCCGTCTCACAGTTGCCGTGGGAATGACATTGCTCGCCGCAATGCCAAGCTTCGGCGATGACAAGAATGTAACGAATGCAAAGAAGCCGGCCGCAGATGTGAAGAAGCCGGCAGACAATCCCAGCAAACCTGTGACGGACGCGCAAAAATCGTCAGCGAAGACCGACCGACCGATCCCTAGCACGACGCCACCGATCGTGAACACGAAGCCGATCGCGACCACCAAACCGATCGTAAACACCAAGCCGGCAACGACCGCGAAGCCAGTTTCCAATGTCAAGGCGGCAACAACCGCCAAGCCTGCGCCGAAGGTCAATGCGGTGGCAAAGTCGAAGCCGGCATCCAATGCCAAGCCGGCGTCCAGCACCAACGCGGTTGCCACTGTTAAGCCAACAACAACCGTTAAGCCGGTGGTAAATGCCAAACCCGTAACGGACAAAAAGCCCGCGGTAACTGTGAAAGTGGTGACGCCAAACACGAAGCCGGCGTCAAACGCGAAAGCGGTGTCAAACTCGAAGCCAGTAGCGAACACTAAGCCCGCTGCCGACGTCAAGCCGCTTGCCATCACCAAGGCAACCCCGATGGCCAAGCCCGTAATGACCAGCAAACCGACTACAAATGCCACAGTCATGGCAAATGCCAAGAACACCCAACCGCAGGTGATGAAGCAGCGCACGGTCAAGAGACCGATGGTTCTGGCTGCGACCAGGACGATCGTGACAAATCCCATGCAAAAGGGACCTGCTCTTACAGTCCAACTTCCTGCCAACTACGTCAATCTGACGGGTCCTCAGCGCGACAAGGCAATGGCCATCATGGACAGGTACGAAACCCAGATCCGGAATCTGGAATCGCAGCTTAACGCCATGAAAGCCGGCCGGGAGAAGGAACTCTCCGCGCTTTTGACTCAGCAACAGCAAACTCAACTCGCCAAGCCCAAGGCGGAGAGCCAGGCCAAGCCGTCGACCACCCCCCAACCGGCCAAGTCCGCCGACAAAAAGGGAAAGACGGTACGCGACACCACAACCGCTTCGGCTGCTCCAATCGCGAACGACAAATTGGCGAGAAAAGTACCCGGAACGAAGTGACGCTCGGGCAGAAAGAGCCGGCGTCCAGAAGGCGGCTTACCTAAGTACTCGAAGGGGGGACCACAGCCGGTCCCCCCTTCGTCTTTGAACGTCGGGAAAACCCGCGCCGTCGAGCCACCCGCCAAGCTGTGGAAAAGCTGAGCCCCGCATCGCGCAAACAGTCATCAGCCGCCGGGGCGACCGAAGAGATCGAGCGACGGAAATCGACCGCCAACGGCCGGCGGCGAGGGGAGTCGCAGCCACTGTTCGATAAGCGACTGGTAGACCTGTCGAAAGTCGACGGTGGCGACGAGGTCGACGCCGCGCAGCTTCGACAGGCTGGGAGCCGCCCCGTGCACGCCGGCCTTCACCTTGGGGCCGGCCAGGATCATCGGGGCGGCCGTGCCGTGATCGGTCCCTTCCGAGGCATTCTCGTCAGCCCGACGGCCGAATTCGCTGAAGGTCATCACCACCACGCGGTCGTCGAGCTTGGACCGTTTTAATTCGTCGAGGAAGAATCGCAGCGCCTCTGACAGCTCGCGCAAAAGCCGCTCGTGCGTGTCGCGCTGATAGACGTGCGTGTCGTACCCGGTTTGAACGGCGTAATAGACGCGAGCGCCAAAGTCGCTCTCGATCAGCCGGGCGATCAGCGTCAATCGCTTGGCCAATTCGTTATAAGGCGGCGCTAACGCATCTGGTCTCGACTTGGCGGCTTGCTGCAGGCGTTCGGCCGTGACGACGGCATCGAGCGTGCTTCGCTGAACAAAGCCTAGGAGGGAGTCGTCCGGCTTCGCGAGCGCGGCGGACTTCGACGAATTGCCTAAAACCATGTCGTCCAAATTTGCCAAAGCGGCAGCGACCGATTTGCGTCCCCGCAGGGCAACGGGCACCGATTCTGTGCCGACGAGGACCGACCCTGGGCCGCTCGTCTTACGCGCGGGGCCGTCATCGAGGGCTCGACCGATCCAGCCGTAGCTCGTGTGCTCGGTCGGATCAAAGCGGGCCGTTTCCCAGATCGACTTGCTCACGTCGTGCGACTTGTTCGGGTTGGGGTATCCGACCCCTTGTACAATCGCCAGGCGACCGTCGTGGAACAGCTCGGCCGCGTCGCGCATGACGGGATTGAGCCCAACGGCGTCGTCCAAGCGGCGCACTCTCTTCTTGTCGACCGCCAATTTGGGGCGCAGCCGGGCGTAGTTCGCGTCCGCATACGGGATCACCGTATTGAGACCGTCGTTCCCGCCGTCGAGTTGGAGGACGACGAGGATGCGATCGTCTGGAGATGGCGCCGCGCCCCGAGCCGTCTGCGCCAGAAACATCGGCACCGTCGGCGCCAACGAGATGAGCGTGGCCTGTTTTACGAAATCACGGCGATTGAGCATCGGGCTCTCCCTATCCAATCTGTGCTTCGGGGGATGACAACAAAATGATGGCCGCTTGTCGCGCGCTGTCCGCGGTCAACGCGGACGCGGTTCCAACGGCCGATTGCAGTGATTTTTGCGCGGAGCCGGGCGGCTCGGTGCCCAGCAGCAAATGCGACAGGAATCGGATTCCCGGACCGGCCTCCGCGCCTCCGACGGCCCGTTCGACCAGCTCGAGAACATTGGCAGGCGCAGCCGGATAGCGGACCGTGCCGCCAACCAGCGCCGCGGCGAAATTGATCCGCGCCACCAAGGCCCGCGAGTTGAGCCAATTCCGTCCTCCGGGCCAGCCAAAGACGTTGGGCGGAAAAAAGAGATCCTGACCCATCCGCGCGATCCACTCGGCCAGGAGCAACGTGCTGGGCGGGGGATCGAATTGTTCGAGGGCCCGTGTTGCGCCGATGGCGAACTCCGGCGGCGCCACAATTTGCGAGCGGACATTCGAGTCCGCGAAGAAGGCTTGCGAGCGCAGAATTCGCTCGACGGCCCAACCGACGTCGAGCTGATGTTCGCGCAGTCCCTGGGCGAGGTCTTGAACGTGCGCTGCCGTCGCGGCTCCTTCGCACATGAACATTTCGCACAGCCGCTTTGCGAGCCGCACTGACGTGGCCGGCTGTTCGAGCAGCATCGAAACGAACTCATCGCCGCGCCAGTGTCCTTTGCGGCCGAGAATCGTCTTTTCGCCATCGTCGTGGTACTGCAGAAACTCGTGAAAACCATCCGGTTTGAACGACCAGCCGGTCAGCGCGGGCCGCCTCTTTGACATCTGTCTCGCAGAAATTACCGACGCCGATGGTGAACAACTCCATCGACTCGCGGGCCAGATTTTCGTTGGGATGCTCTTTACGATTGGCGGGCGCGTCGAGCCAGTCGAGCATCGCCGGATCTTTGATGACGTGACGGAGCAGCTCGCCGAACGGTGCGCGGGCGAATTGGCGAAAGACTTCGTTCTGTCGCCGCATGGCTGCCAGGTCGTTGACCTTGAGATTGCTCGTGGCAAAGTGGTTATGCCACAAGAGCGTGAGCCGCTCGCCCAGCGGATCGGGCGAAAAGAGCATGCGGAAGACCCACCAGGCCTTAAGACGATCGGCCGCCGCAGTCGAAGCGGCCGAATCGGCAAGCGCAGCGGAAACCGTCTCGAAGTCCTTAACCGCTCCGTCGATTCGCGGCTTTCCCTGAAGGAGCCGCGTGATGCTGACCTCGGGTCCCTCGCGCAAGTCCCGTTGAATTTCCGACCACGTCGCCGCAAACCCGGCACGCCGGTGCAGGTGCACTACGCGCGCGAGGTCCCACGGCACGCCAGTACCGGAAGCGTACGCGACCCAGGGATCCGGAACGTGATTCGGCTTCGTCGCAGGTGCAGAGAGCATATTCGTCCGGGCGATTGCTCACGCCGTCTAAAGGTGACTTTCCACCCAATATGAGCCGTGCGTCCAGGCTCGACTTCCGATCGATGGCTCGCCTTTCGGTGCAGCTTGGTTACTCGATCGGCGCCTGCTTCAGTTTGACCTCCCCCACGTCGATCCCGGACGGGCCATTCGTCTCCAAATTACCGCGACGGTTTGACCCGGAGTTCCCCGAGCTGTTTCACCTCGCCCGGCCCGGCAGTGACGTCCGTGAAGATCTGTCCGAAGATTGACCTGCTCATCTTTCCGGGCTCGTCCTGAGGAATTCGCACATCGGCCGAGTACTTCAAGCCGGGGATGATGCCGGGAAGTTCGAAGCGACCATCCTGGTCGGTTGAGACGTGCCGTCCGTTTAACTCCGTCAGGATCACGCCCAGCTCTCGATCATGCGCAGCTTCGCCAGCGGGCGGAGGGTACTGTCTGCCACGTCGACTAATGACGGCATTTTTGAGAGGCAGGCCAACCTCGTCGATGAGCCGCCCCAAGATTTTCGCCCCTGGATGAAGGGTGATTTCCAGTTTTTCCGGAGGTTCGCCGGACAGCCGATAAACGCCCACGAGGTTCCTCGCCGAATGGTAAAACATGAGCGTGCGAGTTTCCGTGGGGAAGTAACCCGCGAGCGTGAAGGTTTCCGCCTCGTGATACCTCCAGGCGCCATTGGTCCGGGAGACCCCCACCGGTCCGCTCAGGGTGGAAAAAAGGTAATAGCCGCTGAGCGGTTGACCCTCCGGAGTCAAGACGCGACCGCTCACGCTGACTCCGGACCGCAGCGTCAGCCTGACGGACAGCTCGTCGGGCTGCGGCTCGAGATCGATGGGCACGCTGAGGTGTGCGTTTGAGGTGTAAGTCAAATACGGGAAATCGCGGAACTCATTGGCGGGTGCCGCTCGCAAACCGTCGACATGGTCGGCAAACATGCCTCTCGGGTAGTCATCAGAGAAGCCTTTCGCACGGAAGAGCAGTAACCCCTTGCCCGGCAGCACGGGAATCTCGAACCGCCCCTCTTGGTCCGTCGCGTAGCGGTATTGGCCCCGACCGTAGCGATCGGTTTGCAGCCGATCTGGATTCGTCTCTGCGGGCTGGTAATCCAAATTGCCCATGACCGGCTTGCTGGCCCGCGAGTCGGTAACTTGGCCACGGACAAGAATTCCCGCCGTGAGTCGTACGTCGGACGTGAGCGGCTGGGAGCCCGCCGTCGTCGTCACGTCAAAATCCCGCTGTAGATGTCGCGTCCCAATCGGCGGAACGACCATCAGCTTGCTCTTGCCCAGCGGCAGTCCCTCGAGGCGGTAGCGCCCCTCAGAGTCGGTCAGCGTCCGCAGGTAGTCGGAGGCCAGCCTGGACGAAGGCCGCAGACCTGAATGCGGGTCCAGCGGAGTGTAACTGGCCTTCACGACGCAATCCGCGAGCGGCCGTGCCGTTTTGCGGTCGGTGATGCGGCCTTCGACTGGAATCGATGGCCCCAGCAGGCCCGTGAACTCGTTCGGATAAAAGGACTCGAATTGAAGATTGACCGCAGACGGCCGGTCAAACGCCAGCTTGATCGGCTCCCCTTGGCGAGACAGGACGTGCAACAGCCGTGTTTCCACGTTCGGCGCGCTCACGAGAATGTCGGCGATTCGCTCGCGGCCAATGCCCCTGAGCGTGAACCGGCCGTCCGCGTCTGTCCGGACCACGGGCACGATGGCAGAGTTTGCTCCGTTGATTCGGCGTAGACCGCGGTCAGCCGTGTTCCAGTCGGCGCCGCGCTGCTTTGTGGCCGCGACCCAGGTATCCAGAGTGCCGTCCATTCCGCTGAAAACGGAGACCGTCCGCACGGCTGCGCCGGCGATCGGTTGACCTTCGATGTTCACCAGGCGACCACGAACCGGCACATCATCGCGGACCAGTTTGAGGACAGCCGGTTTATCGGCAGTCTGCGTCTTGAACCGGCGTCGCTGCTCCTCGGTCAGCTCAGCCATCAGTCGGCCGCTCGTCTCGAATTGCTCCGAGGAGTCGAATGCGAACCCAAGGCCGTCCTTCGTGGCGACGATCGTCGCATAGCGCCAGGCCGGAATCCCGCTTGGAACGGCATCGACGAACTCGCTTTTAGTGCGCGTGAACTTGAACCGTCCGTGTTCGTCCGTCACGGCCAACGGCGGCGCTTGGAGCTCCGCCGGACCCTCTCGCCAGTATTGCAACATCAGCTGCGCGCCGGCGACCGGTCGTCCGACGTCATCGACGACTTTTCCCTCATAGGAAAATGTGACCTCGGCCGCAACCGGCGCGGCGGCGCGTTGCCGATTGGTCGCGTTCGCCGTCCGCGTTTCGGCGCGGGGGCCGGATTTTTCGGTTTGCTGAAGCCGACATCTGCAAATCCGCGCCGTTTGAGTTTGATCTCGCCCAGATCGATCGTCTTCCCCGGTTCGGGAATGACCGGTCCAGAGAACTGTAGGGATCCGATCGCGGCCCCCTCGTGGAAGAAGTCGAATGTCGCACCGGCTGGCAGGCCGGGATATTCAAAACGACCGTCGCTCTGGCAAACGACCGCAGGAAAACTCGGCCAAAAATCTCCCCCGCGACGAAACCTCGGATCGACCGAGATTCCCTTGAGTGGAGTCCCGTCCTCGTCGACCAGGCGGCCGATCACCGTCGCGCACGGTTCGAGCTTGACCGTTAGCGAGTGGGGAGACTGTTCCTTGAGCGTGAAGGTGATGAATTTGGCGAGGTTGCGCTCCTTTTGCGCGACCAAGAGCGGCTGCACGACATTCAGCGGCAGGTTATTCAGCTCGAACGCAGAGTCGATGCCTCGCACTTTGCCGTTTTTCGTGGGGACCGAGGTTGAGCAGTTGTGGACGGGCTTCCCGTCCGAGTCGAGCACGGTGATCCGCACCGTTTCACCGTGATCGCAGACAAGATTGCAAATGATGGACTCGGTCCCGTCGGTGGGATTGATCTCCTTCATCGTCGTCGGGTACTTGAGACTGGGCCAACCTTGATTGCGGTAGGTTCGCAGGCGGCCCTCTCGATCGACGTCATGGATCTCGGACGCGCCGGCTCCCTGCCGATAGTGATCGACCATGGCCTCCGCTCCGACCAATCCGCGGCCGGGGAGCCCCGGAACTCGAAACGTGCCGTCGGGGCGAGTCGGATAACGAGCGTCGTCTCCCTGCATGTTGCGGCCCGGTCCGAATTCGGGCAGGCCTCCCGTGTGCGTGTTTGTAAGGAAGGGCCAATAATTGACGCGCGCGCGAACCGGCTTGCCCGTCTCCTTGTCTGTGACGCGGCCGGTGATCCACAAGCCGCGATGCAGCTGGATGTCGACGGTCACCGGCTCGATCCCGGAAGGGTCCGGCACTTCGAGTTGCCGCATGAAGTAAGGCTGTTCGTCATTGGGGACCACAAAGATGGCGTTTCCAATTCCCTTGGGCATGCCGAGCAGCCGGTATTTTCCCTGCGCATCAGACGTTGTCCTGAGGCCGCGCTGTCCGGCGAAAGACTCGCTGGCAAAACGCCGGCTTTCGACGCTGACTCCCTCCAGCGGTTTGCCGGTCTTTTCATCGCGGACCGTGCCGACGACGGGTCGCGTCGGGCTTGCTGAAGTCGTGAAGTCGGCGCCGAAGATCTCCAAGCCGGCGCCATGCGCGGCGGCGGGCCGAATGATCGGGTCCAGACTTCGCGTGACGACCGTCACTTGCCTGTAAGCCGTCGTGTCGGACTCGATGGCCAGATCGACGACACGCTCCGCTCCGAGTCCCTGCAAGACAAAACGCCCGTCCTGGTCGGTCGTCGTGGAGCCAGCCCCGCCGGGAAGGGTTTTGACAAATTTTCCCAGGAGCGAGTGGGCGGCGGAGCTATATCGCTCGACACCCGACCTCATCGCGTCGATCCAGGGGCCGAGCCCGCGGTCCGCCGAATCGGTGACCGTAACGACACGCACGCGCGCTCCCGCAACCGGCTTCCCTTCCAAATCGAGGATGCGGCCGCGAATCGGACGATCCGGGACGAGTTTCATCACCAGCGGCTTGGAGGGATCGAGCGAAAAGTGCAGTTGGTAATCGCATCCCAGACCCTTTGCCGTCGCAAAGAAGAACTTGTCGTCCGACCCAGACGCGTCGCTCGGCGGCGCTACGAGTTTGAATTCTCCATGCGAGTTCGTCCCCCTTGAGGCAATCGGCTCCCACCGGATCCGATCGCCGCTGCTCCAATGGAAAGCATAGAGTGAAACTGTCGCGTCGGTTGCCGGCTTGCCGTCGGGCCGCAAGACGGTTCCGTGGATAACCGCCGGCGCGTCACTTTGTGCCGTGTTCTCTTTGGGAGAAGGAGTAGCGGGTCGACCGGGCGGTTTGACCGCTTCGGCGGACGGAGTTTTCGGCGCGGGGACTGGGTTTTTCGGTTTGCTGAAGCCGACATCTGTCAATCCGCGTCGCTTGAGTTTGATCTCGCCCAGGTCGATCGTCTTCCCCGGTTGGACCGTGAATTTGTCGACGAGGGTTTGCGGATAGAGATCCGGTGGGCTGGCCACGATCCGACATTCGGCGCCCGCCAACAGTCCGCGGTATTCGAACCGGCCATCCGCTTGTACGGCACCGGGAGGTAGCGTGGGCCAGAAATCGCCCCCAGGAAGTGGGAAGGCGAGGAGCCCCGCCGCTGTGACTGGCGCGCCGTCTTCGTCGACGATCCGCCCGGTCACGGTTGCTGAGGGTTCGAGAGTCACGGTCATTGTGCGCGGCGTCTTCTCGTCGAACGTCAGCATCAGCACTTTTCCAATGTCACGCTGTTTATCGAAGATCACGACGGGCCGTGTCTCATTCGGGGATAAATTCGCCACCTCAAATTTCGATTCCACGGGCGCTCGAGCCTCCATCGGCATGCGACCCGTGACGGTCGCTCCATTCACGGGCTTGCCCTCGCGATCGACGAGCGCGATGTGAATCGTTCCGCCCGGCTCGAGCACGAAGTCGCATTTGACTGAGTCGCTCCCTTCCGCCGGATTGATTTCCTTGATGGCGGTTGGCCACTTCAAACCGGCTGGCGCCGGATTTGAGAAAGTCGGAAAATGACCGTTCTTATCAACCCCGTTGATCTGCTCGGCCCCCTGTCCGGTGCGATAGTGCGGGGAGAGCGATAAAGCTCCGACGATCGCGCGTCCGGGCAGGCCCACGAGGCGAAAAGTCCCGTTGGGCCGAGTTGTGTATCGCATCTCGCTGACCGAGAGGCCCCCCTCGCCGAACTCGGGGAGTTTGCCGAGGAACCGATTGTCGAGAAACGGCAGATAATGCAGCCGCGCCATCACCGGTTGCCTGGTGACCTGGTCAATCACGCGGCCCGTAATCCACAAGCCGCGATGCAGCTTGAAGTCGACTGTGATCGGGCCGATTCCCGGGCCATCGGGAACTTCCAAGCCGCGCAGGAAATAAGGCTGATCGTCATTCGGGAAAGCCATGATCTGGCTGCCCCTCCCTTTTGGCACGCCGACCAGGCGGTAGCGTCCCTGAGCATCGGTCTCGGTCCACATTCGGCCCCACCGATCGCCGGCCACCCCCACGCCTTTGAGTGGTTCGCCCGTCGCCGCATCGGAGACGGTTCCGACGATCACCCGTGAGGGATTGACCTGACATGTGAACTCGCTGCCGAACACCTGATCCTTCCGCGGAACGGGGAGGCCAAGGAGGAGCCGTGTCAACGGCCGCATCGGCCTCGTCGCGACGTTGACGAAGGTGAAGGCCGTTGACTCACCACGCAGTTCGAGCCCGACCAGGCGTTCCGGACCAATGCCCGTCAGCGTGAAGCGTCCGTCCGAATCGGTTGTCATTGTCCGATTCGGCTGGTCATCGAACGCGGCGATCCAATTCAATTTTCCAAGCTCCCAGCTCAAGGCCGATGGGTGTCCTGCCTTCACGGCACCCAGCCACAAGTCGAGACTTCCCGTTTGCGACTCGTTGACATGGGTCGGCAAAACGGTGACTCCCGGCACAGGCCGACCTTCCAGGTCCACCATGCGCCCGCGAATGGGAAAATCGGGCGTGAGTTTGAGAGTCAGCGGCTGCGCTGCGTCGATCGCTGCCCAGTCGACGGCCTGAAATCCGAAGCCGTCCGCCTCGGCGAGAATGAAGCCCACTCTCAACGGATTCGGGCGACCCGTTCCCTTGCGGAACTGCGATTTGGGAAGGGTCAGCTCAAATCTTCCGTCGTGGTCAGCGGTCGTTGAAGCGAGCGGCGGGCGGTTGGGCCGGGGTGTGAACTGGAGGTCATAGCGAAACGCCGCCACCCTGGCCCCGGCAGCCGGTCGACCGTCGGGTTGCAAAACGGATCCGCGGATAACCGCGGGCGCGTCACGTTGTGCGGTGTTCTCTGTGGGAGACGGAGCAGCGGGTCGACCGGGCGGTTTGACCGCATCGGCGGATAGAGTTTTCGGCGCGAGCGCCGGGTTTTTCGGTTTGCTAAAGCCGGCACTTGCAAAACCGCGCCGCTTGAGTTTAACGTCGCCCAGATCGATCGTTTTTCCCGGTTGGATCTTGACCTTGTCTGTAGCCGACTGGGGATCAATGTCCGGTCCAGTCGCCTGGATCGCATAGTCGCAGCCCGGAAGCAAACCACAGTACTCGAACTTGCCGTCCGCGCGGTCCACAACCGCAGGCAGTCGCGGCCAGAAATCACCCCCAGGAGTGGGGGAAGCCTCGAGGCTGATTCCCAAGATTGGCACACCATCTTCATCGACGATCCGCCCGACTAGGGTCGCGCAGGGTTCGAGTTTGACAGTCATTGTGCGAGGTGTCTTCTCGTCCAATGCCAGCAGCAGCACCTTTCCGAGGTCGCGCTCTTTGTGGTAGATCACGATCGGCCGGGTTTCCTTTGGAAACAAATTCGTCACGGCGAACGTCGATTCCACTGGTCTCTGGTAGTCATGGGGCGTCCGCCCCGTCACAGTCGACCCGCTCACCGGCTTGCCGTCACGATCGACGAGTGCGATGCGGATTGTCTCGCCCGGCTCGAGAGCGAAGTCGCAAACCACCGAGTCGGCCCGCTCAGCCGGATTGATCTCCTTGAGAGCAGTGGGCCATTTCAAGCCGGGCATGATCGGATTGAAATACGTCGCGAAATGGCCGCGAGCGTCGATTCCCTTGATGTCCGAAGCACCCGATCCGGTTCTGTAGTTGTGAGAGATCGGATCGGCTCCAACAATCGCGCGTCCCGGCAGGCCGACCAGCCGAAACGTTCCGTCCGAGCGCGTCTTATAGCGCGCCTGGTCTCCCTGCACGTTTCCGCTGCGGAATTCGGGAAGTTTGCGCGAAAGAGTTGTCCAAGAACGGGAAATAATGCAGTTGGGACATCACGGGTTGGTTGGTTAACTTGTCGACGACGCGCCCAGTAATCCACACGCCGCGATGCAGCCCGATGTCGACCGTGATCGGGCCCATTCCCGGGCTATCGGGAACGACGATGCTCCGCATCAAATACGGCTGATCGTCATTGGGGAAGGCCATGATCTCGTTGCCGTTTCCTTTGGGCATGCCGACCAGGCGGTAACGCCCTTGAGCGTCGGTTTCGGTCCAAAGTTGGTGCAACCCAGAAACCCTGACCCCCGCAAAGACGTCGCTGGCGACTCCCACACCTGGGAGCGGCTTGCCGCTCGCCGCGTCGCGGACCGTTCCGACAATTGCGCGCTGGGTGCGCCTGAAATGTAAATTCGCAGCCGAAGACCTGATCCTTCGAGGAAAAAAAGCTACTAAAGACTTGACGCGTCAACGGCTTCAGCGGCCTCGTCACGGCAGTGATCGTCGCGTACGCGGTCGAATCACCGCGCAGCTCCAGTTCGACCCGCCGCTCCTTCCCAATGCCTTTCAATGTAAAACGGCCCTCCTGGTCGGTCGTGAGCGCGCGGCCGGCTTGATCGTCGAAGGGGCCTAGTTCCTTCAACTTTCCGAGCCGCCAAGCCTGCGCGCTATCGGCTCCCGATCTCACGGCGTCCAACCAGGGATCAAGATTGCCAGTCTCCGACTCGCTGACACCGGTCGCTCTGACGCTGACGCCAGACAGGGGCCGGCCCTCGAGATCCACCACGCGCCCGTGGATCGGAAAATCGGGCGTCAGTTTCAGCGTGAGCAGCTTGGCAGCGTCGATCGCCTGCCATCCGGCTGCCTGGAGGCCGAAGCCGTCCGCCTCCGCCAGGATGAACGCCTCTTTCCATTGTTCCGGACGAGCCATCCCCACTGCGAATTGGGACTTGTGATACGTCAGCTCGAACTTTCCGTCGTTGCCCGCTGTGGTGATCGCCAGCGGCGGCTCGGCAGGTCGCGATGCGAAGTTGTGAAAGTAATATCGAACAGCCGAAATGCGCGCGCCCGAAGCGGGCTGACCGTCGGGCTTCAGGACCTGACCACGCACCGTCATATCGTCGCCGCGCTCCTCTCGAGATGGCAGTAGCTTGGTTTTCTCGGTCGCTGCCGCAGCGGGTGAAGGTTCGGTCGCGGCGTCCTTCTGTTCGGCCCAGGCTGCGCGCGTGATTGCCGCGGCCGCACAGACGACGGCTAGCACGAGGAGCAGGCTCGGCAGAGAAACCGGCGCACCGCGACCCGAGTCGGTCTCTGCAGCGCCGGTCAGCCGTCGAATGCGGTCGACCAGAGAGCCGCCAGTGACGGCGACACTCAGTGCCGGACCTCGCCGCAGCTCTGCTAGCGCCGCCAAGGCCCGGGCATAATCGAGAACTCCGCCAGAGACGAGCAGCGCCGCGTCGTCGCAGCAATGCTCTCGCTCAACTCGGATTCGCTTTGAGACCCACGCGACCGCCGGATGGTAGAAGAGGAGAGTCTCCACCACGTTCTGCAGCAGGTTGACCAGGTAGTCGTGTCGGCGGATGTGAATCAGCTCGTGCGCGAGGATCGCCTCGAGTTGCTCGGGGCTCAGTCCGGTGATCAGCCCGGCCGGCAAAATGACCGCCGGCTTGAGCCAGCCGATCACCATCGGCACCCCCGCCGAGGCCGAACAGACAAGGCGGACGGGATACAATACGCCTAGCCGTTCTTTGAGTCGCGAAAAGCGCGGAATCCAAGCTTCGTCGGGAATTTGCTGCGCCGTCGCGCAAACGGCGGACGGCTCGCCACCCAACCAGCAGCCTCAATGACAGAAACGCCACGCCCAGCGCCCAGAAGGTGACGACTCCTGGCAGCCAAGGCTCGAGGCGCTGTCCCCATCGTGCCGCGGCCTCGGGCAGCGATTTCAAAGCGTCAGAGGAGACCACGCTCACTTGAGAGACCGCGGGCGCTTCCTCAACTCGCGCCGAGTGAGCAACGATCGGCGCCTCGGTCGTATCGCGCGCATTGTCGCGGAGATCCGCGGTGTCGGTGCGCGCGGGCGGCAACACGCCGGAACTAGAAACCGCCGACAGCATCGCGGAATCGGCCTGCGCTACGGCCGGCGACTCGGCTGTCCCAAGTCTTGATCCATCGAGACACCAGACGAATGTCGAACCCGCCGCGATGCACATCAGGCAAAGCGCGCCACACCCGGCAAGATACCGAACCTGCGGCGACGCCTTGCGTGCCAAGAACAGGACGATCCAAAGCGCCAGCGCGACAACGGCTCCCTGCCAAACAAAATGCAGCAGAGTCCAACCCAGGGCTTCAACGGTGGATGCAACCGGAGTGGAAAGGATCGGAGTGGCGCTCATTTGGGTCCCCTTCGCGGTTGGCTGGCTTCGAGTTTTTCGAGCAACTGTCGAATCTCGAGCAGCTCATCGGGCGAAACGGCCTCTTCGGACAGAGCCTGCACCACGAGCTTTCCGGGCGAGCCGCCGAAACCGCGGCGCAACAGGTCGCGAACCAGCTGCCGCTGCGTCTGCTCCGCCTGGCAGACGGCGCGATACACGTGCGATCGCCGCGATTCGTCCCGTTTCACGAGTCCTTTCTCCGCCATCTTTTGCAGGATCTTGAGGGTGGTGGTATAGCCGGTCCCTTTCTGGTCCCGCAGACTGTCGTGAATTTGACGAACGGTGCTGGGGCCCCGGTCCCACAGCACGCGTAACAGCTCCAACTCGGCTCCGGTCGGTTGAGGCAAGGATTTTTTGTTCATGGTGTTCGTTCTACGATGACCGTCGTATAAAGTCAACGACGATCGTCGTAGAACCGGGCGAAAAAATTAAATTCCCTCGCAACTGATAAAGGAGGGACTCAACGTGCCCCAACCGACTGTTTCAACTTGATCTCCTCCCGTCACCGCGGCCACCGCAGCTTGATTTCGCCCAGATCGATCGTCTTTCCGGGAGCGAAGACTACTTTCTCGGCGACGGTCACGAATCCGCGTTGGGGCTCAAGGGCTTGAATCTTGTAGACGTCGCAACCCGCAGCCAGGTTCTCAATCGCGAAGTGTCCGCCGGCGTCCGTTACAGGTCCGAAGGGATACAGATCGAACACCACGCGACCGTTCCGGATACCCGATGCAAACACCTGCACGTCTTTGGGAGGGCTTCCTTCCTCGTCAACGAGACGACCGCGCACCGTCGCGCAGGGCTCGAGTGTAATCGTCATTGTCTGCGACGCTTTGGCGTCGTACTCGAAGGTGAAGATCTTGGCGATTTTTCGTTGCGCTTGGGAGATCTGGTACGTCCGTGATTCCTTCGGAGCCAGACCCGCAATCTCAAAGGTGGAGTTGGGTCGCGCGGCTGCCACTGCGATCCCGGGTGCTAAATGTAGAAGAAACGTATCCTCCACCGGCTTGCCCGCACCATCGACAAGCGTGATCCGCACTCGACCGCCCGGATCGAGTGGCAGATCGCACGCAACCGACTCGGACCCCGGCGGCGGATTGATCTCCTTGAGCGCATGCTCGAAGCCTGCGTCGGCAGGTCCCAGCGTTGTGGGGAAGCGGCCGTTTTTGTCCATCTCCGGAATCTCCGAGGCTCCCACTCCCTTGAGATACATCCCGCCCCCCGCCCGCACGCCAACGATGGCGCGCCCAGGCAATGCCACAATACGATAGGTTCCATCCGGCCGCGTGACCCGATGGGACTCGTCCTTGACGCGCTCGATGGTCCGCCACTCGTCCCTGTTCACAAACGGATTCGACCCGTACGGGAAATATTTGACTACCGCACTAACGGGTTTGCCGGTCACCCTGTCGGTCACGCGGCCGGTGATCCACAGCCCGCGCTTGAGCTTGATGTCGAGCGTGACGGGATCAAGCCCCGCGGACTGGGGGATGTCGACTTCATTCCCGAAATAGGGCTGGTCAAGATTCGGCACGGCCACGAGCCGGTTGCGGTTCCACACCGTGTCGTCGTCGGGAACCGTCTCTTTGGGCATGCCCACCAGTCGGAACTTGCCCTCAGCGTCAGTCCATGTGCCGATGAAGTCATGACGGCGCAACTCAAGGCGGATACCTGCGAGCGGCCGGCCGCTGACCGCATCGCGAACCGTGCCGACGATCGGCTTTGTGGGTGCTGCCTGGTACGTAAAATCTTTGCCAAACACTTGGGTGGGGCCGTAACCACCGGCGGTCCGCGCGACCGACGCGATCGGCGTAATCTGCCGAGTCACAACCTCAAACTGCGCCGAGGCGATCGTCTCCCCACTGACTTGCAGGCGCACCATTCGCTCGGGGCCGATTCCCCGCAACACAAACCGGCCGTCCCGGTCGCTCACGATCGGTGGCGTCGTTCCATCTTCGTACCCGGGGACTTGGCCGCCGAGGAAGGCGTTCACGACGCCTTTCTTCACCGCGTCCAGCCACGGGCCGAGATCCTGACCCTCCCTCGGCGCGGCCTGCGCCACCACGCGCACGCGAACTCCGCTCACCGACCGACCTTCCAGGTCGACCACACGGCCATGAATCGGACATTCGGGAACGAGCCGCAGGACGACTGGCGAACTCGGTTTCTTCCCGTAGATGAACGACGGTCCGCGCGCCCACTCGATGCCAAACCCGTCCGCCCGGGCTGCAACCCCAAAACCACTGCCGACCCCGTCGTACCACGGGGGAGGAACCCGAATCTCGAATTCTCCCTTCGCCTCTGCACGTGCGGTTGCAATTGGCGTCCAACTCACCCGGCTGGACCAAAACGAGCGGAGCGCAAGGATCTGTGCCCCCGCGGCCGGCTGTCCGTCCGGCGCAACACGGTGCCGCGAATCAGCCACGGACCATCGCCACTTTTCGCGGGGCTTACTGAGGTCGTGTCCGATGCGGCGGCCGCCTTCGGTTTGGGCTCGTTCGCGGCCGGCTTCTTCGTCGGAAGGGTCGGCCTTTGCAGCTTAATAAAGTCCGTTTTGGGGGTTCCGCGACGTTGGATGCGGATGTCGCCCACGTCGATCGTCTTGCCCGCCTCGGTCGCAACTGATCCGAACCCCTGCAGGAACTTGGTGGCGGTTCCATGAATTAGAAAACTGAACGATGCTCCGGCAGGCAGTCCCCGACATTCAAAACTTCCATTCTCTTGACACACGGCCGAGGCGAACTGCACCCAATCAATTGCGCGCCCACGAAGCTGTGGCTCGACGGTCACCCCATTGATCGGAAGAGCATCTTCGTCCAACAAGCGGCCAATCACCGTCGCACACGGCTCGAGCTTGACACTCAGCGAGCGGGGCGAGCCCTTCGTAAGCGTGAAGGTCACCACCTTGGCAAGTTTTCGCTCCCTTTGCTCGACGAGGAGCGAGTTTGCCACATGCAAAGACAGTCCGTACAACTCGAACGGGGAATCGACGTCGTTGAGCTTGCCGTCTTTGGTCCCCTTCGAAAGCCAGCAATGGCGGGCTGGTTTTCCCTCGGGATCGACGACGGTCACTTTCACCGTCTCGCCGTGGTCGCAAATCAAGTCGCAGGCCACGGTCTCGGTCGCTTCGGAAGGACTAATTTCTTTCATCGTCGCCGGATACCTGAGACTCGGCCCGCGCTGGTCCCGATAGGTGCGGAGTTCGCCATCGCGATCGGCATCGTGGATCTCGGCCGCGCCGGCCCCTTGCCGATAGCTGCGGTCCGCCTCGGAGCCGACCACGCCGCGCCCCGGCAGCCCGGGAATGCGATACGTGCCGTCGGCACGAGTCGGCCACCGATATTCATCTGAGACCATCGCGCGGCCCGGTCCGAACTCCGGGCGCCCTTTGGCAAACGGATTGTCAAGAAACGGCCAATAGTTGACGTGACCGCGAACGGGCTTGCCTGTCTCCTTGTCGATGACGCGACCCGTGATCCACAAGCCGCGACTGAGCTGGATATCGACGGTGACCGGTTCAATGCCGGATGTTTCCGGCACGTCGAGCCGTCGCATGAAATAGGGCTGATCGTCGTTGGGGATGACGCGAATCACGTTGCCATTCCCCTTGGGCAGCCCGACGAGGCGGTAATGCCCCTGAGAATCCGAACTGCTTCTGACCCCACGTTGGGGCGCGAAAAACTCGCCGGCCAGGCGCCAGCTCTCAATGCCGACGCCCTCCAGGGGCTTGCCTGTCTTGGCATCGCGAACGGTCCCCACGACGGGGCGCGTTGGCCTGGCGGCAGTTGTAAATTCGGCCCCGAAGAGTTCGAGGCCAAAGTCACCGGAACTAGTTGCCCGAATGATCGGCGGCATGTTTCGCGTGGCCACGGTCACACGCCGGTACGCGGTCGTGTCGGACGTGATCGTCAGATCGATCACACGTTCGGCACCGAGGCCGCGGAAAGTAAAACGCCCGTCGCCATCGGTCGTCGTCGAATCCTGAACGCCTGGAATCGTGCTGTCCCACGAGTTGTTCGCCAAGCCAACGGACAGAATCGGTCCCAGCAGTGCATGGGCGGCGGCGTTGTAGCGAGGCGTGCCCGACTTCAGCGCCGCCAGCCAAGGGCCGAGCGATCGACTGCGCGAATCCGTAATCAACACGACGTGCACACGCGCCCCGACGACCGGATGGCCTTCGAGATCCAACACGCGGCCGCGAATGGGCTCATCGGCAACGAGCTGCATCACGAGCGGCTGCGGGCGCTCGGCGTCGACGCGCCTGCGGCAGTCAAATCCCAGGCCCTCTGCGGTCGCCAGAAAGAAGCCCACTTCATCGGACGCCCGCCGGGCGAACTCGAACTCCCCGCGGGCATCCGATTGCGTCGAGGCAACAAGCTCCCAGCGATTGAAGTCCTTCCACCGGTAGAAGGCGACCGTCGCACCGCTTGCCGGCTTGCCGTCGGGACGCAGCACGGTCCCGCGAATTGTCGTCGGCGCATCGGCCATTGGCGCGTCGTGCTTTAGCGCATTCGCCTTTGAAATCTGAGGGGAGGCCGGTATCGCCTTTACCTCGGCGCGCGGCTTCGTGCGCTTCTCCGGACCGCGGTGGACCTTCTGGTCCATCATCCGATTGCTGCGCTGTTCAATCGTGATGTCGCCGAGATCGATTTGCTCGCCCGCCTCGACCGCGATGTCATTTACCAATTGCGCTCGTTGAGATCGCAGCACATACGGTCCACCCGCTGGGAGTTCCAGTCGAAAGCGCCCATCTCCGCCGGCTACCAGCCCCGGCGGCCATTGCCAGCCCGGCAACACATTGAATGTGCTGATTGGCGCTCGCGAGAGTGGTGTTCCGTCCCCATTAATCAGGCGTCCGGTCACAACGGCCGGCGGCTCGAGGACAATCGTGCGTTCGGTTTCGCCACCTTTCGTGACGAAATCAAAAAGTCTGGTCAGACCGCTCGCCCGATGCTTGAGCCAAATTCGCCGTGCCTCGCCGGGATAACTGGCGTACAAGGTTGCCGAATCGCCGTCGACAAACATCTGCCCCCGACCGTTGCGGAAGGCCGGGTCGGGAAAACGCAGTCCGTACGTATCGATGCCGGCGAGCGGCTTGCCGGCCACATCGGTGAGCTTGAGCACGACGTTTTGCCCCGGCTCAACGGACAGATCGGCGCGGACTTCTTCCGCATTCGGCGGCACGTCGATCTCGCGCACGGAGTGGTACCTGTCGGATGGGAGATAATCAGACTCCCGATTTCGACGCCTGCTCGGACTCGGGTTGGCGAATTCCTTGATCTCCGACTTGCCAAAATCGAACCGATAGTCGCCGGAGCGACACTGCAGGCAGAGCACGCCGCGCCCGGGCATCACAACGGCGCGAAAGTTTCCGTCGGCGCCGGCGGAGCTGCCCTGCCCCGGAGCGCGGCCCCGCCCATCTCGAAATTTTCGCGCGAACTCGTTCGACTGAAATGGGATGTAAGAGACCGCGCCGGAGACGGGCTTGCCCGTCGCGCGGTCGTACGCTCGACCGACGACCCAGACACCATGCCTGAGCTTGAGGTCTTTCCGGATCGGCTCCAGCGCCTTGGCGGGGTCGATACCGAAGGCCGCGGAGAAGTAAGGCAAGTCGGAAATGAGGATCGTGAACTCGTTGATTGATCCAGTATCCAACCCCTCGATCCGATAGTGTCCGTGAGCATCCGTCGTGGCCGACAAATAGGCCCAAAGGCCGTTGATGTTATTGACGGAGAACTGAAGGATCCGCGCCCGGGAATCGGTTTGCCCGTTTCCTCGTCGGTGACAAAGCCTTCCACTGGCACGCTTGGTGGAATTGCTCGTTCGAATTGCGATCCAAACACGTCGTGAAATCGAAGCTGTATTGGCTTTATCGGTCTGGTCAGCACATGGGCGATGGTCGCCGTCAGATGCGGAGCCGAAATTCGGAGCTCGACCATGCGATCACGTCCGAAGCCCCTGAGCTCGAACCGCCCGTCGGAATCCGTGTTGACTGACGGGAGGATCGAAGGGGAAACGAACTCGTGGCCCTGGTTCCGCAGGGACAGAGCGAGTCGATCTTCTTTCTTCATCGCCAAAGTCGTCGCGAGAGCTTCGTCGACGCCGCTTGAGATCGTCTCGACGTAACTCATGACTTCGACCTTCGCGTCGCGAACGGGTCGGGCCTCGAGGTCGATCAAGTGGCCGCGGATGGGCTCTTCGTCGGCCAGTTTGATGACGATCGGATCGTTGCCTTCGAATGAGTCGAGGGGAACGATCGCCAATCCGTAGCCGGGCATTGTGGCCCAAAGATTGACGGCGACTCCCTCATCGCGGGCGAGTTGTCGCCGAGCTTGGCTGTTGAGAACTCGGGTGACCGCGCGGGGCTGCGTTCCCAGCGGAAGGCTGATCTTTCCCTCGAAACCCCCATCCGCGGTGGTCGAAAAGGCGCCGAGCAGTTTGGCCTCAAATTTTGGAAAATTGAACGGTGTGCCGGCAGCCGTCATCGCCCGCACCGTCGCCCCCGCGGCCGGCTGACCGTTAGGCAGCAGCACGCGGCCGCGGATTTCGCGAATCGTTGTTGGCGTGCCGGATGCAGACACGTCGCGCACTGGCGCCTTCCCCACCGACGGCGCGTCGGCTGAGGCCGTTGACGCTTTGACTGCGGCCGGCGGCTTCGTGCGTTTCTCGGGGCCACGAAGAGGCTTCGACAATCGCGGCCGATCCTGGTTGATGTCGACCGTGATGTCGCCGAAGTCGACTTGTTCACCGGAGAAGGCAGTCAGCTTGTCCTCGAGGCGTCCAAACGACGGGGAGCGAACGAAGTAAGGGCCGCCGCCGGGAAGCCCCTGCCGGAAGCGTCCTTGTTCGTCCGTGGACGTGGCGGGAAACTCACCGGCCTGGCCGCGGCCGAAGCGGCATTCGATTCTGAGCTGCGCTAGCGGGGCGCCTTCGGGATTCAAAAGGCGCCCGGTCAGGATGGCAGGCGGTTCGAGCACGATCGTGCGCTGGGTTTCTCCCGCCTTCGGCTTGAATTCGAACAACCGCGTGAGGCCGGTGGCGCGGTGCTTGAGCCAAACGGAACGCGGCTCGTCGGGCGATGCCGCGTAGAGAATTGCCGTGTCGCCCGCGACAAACGAGCGGCCTCGCTCGGCGCCGTACGATCCGGGAACGAAACGCAGTCCATAGGCCTCGACGCCGGCCAGCCGGTTGCCGGCAGCATCCGTGAACTTCAGCAAGATGTTTTGCCCGGGATCAACGGGAATATCGACACGGATCTCCTGGTCATTCGCCCCGGGGTTGATTTCGCGCACGGCGTGAAAGACGTCGACTGACGGAAGCGGGTCGTCGGACTTCTTGATGCTCGCTTTGCCAAAATCGAACCGGTAGTCGCCGGTTTGGCATCGCACCGCGATCACGCCGCGTCCGGGGATGACGAGCTTGCGGTAGCGTCCCTCGGCATCGGGGCGGTCGTCGAACAGGTAGTCAAAGTCGCGCTGGATCGGTGGGTATTTTTGAACAAACTCGTTCGATTTGTACGGTTGGTAGGACAATCCGCTGGGAACCGCTTTGCCCGTGGTCCGGTCGTAGACGCGGACGAGGGCTCGGACACCGTGCTTGAGTTTCACATCACGATGCAACGGCTCGAGCGATTTGCTGCGGGGAACGTCCACGAATCGCGCCCAAAAGTACTCCGACTCCGGCACAATCACCATCAGATCGTTGTCGTTGAGGGTCTCGAGCCCCTCCAAGCGGTAATGACCCTTGGCGTCGGTGGCCGCCCACACGGGCGCTCCGAGCCCCTGCACCATGGCGTGCTCGCGGCCCACGGACTGCGGCAGCACGAGCGCGCCGTCGATCGGCTTGCCGCTCTCTTCATCGGTCACGAATCCCTCGACCGGGACGCTCGGCTGAACTACGCGCTCGAACTGCGAGCCGGATACCTCGTTCCATCCAGACGGAACGGACTTCATGGTCCGCGTCACGACGCCTACGGGGAACGCCGTCATTCGCGGACCGGAGATTCTCAGTTCGACACGCCGATCGCGTCCGACGCCCCGCAACTCGAAGCGACCTTCGGAGTTCGTGCTGACCACCGGAAACAGCGCTTCGGAGACGGAGTCGATCTCGCTGACGCGCAAGATCGCATACTGCTGGTTGTGTTGGGCCCATTCGAGGGGCCGATCGATCAATTCGATGATCGAACGAGCCGGGGCCTTTTTACCCGTTGCCGATGCCAGCCATTCGTCGATGAGGGCCGAAGTCGTCTCGTAATGCGTGATGACTTCCACGCGGGCATCACGAACGGGTCGCCCCTCCATGTCCATCAGACGACCGCGGATCGGTTCTTCGTCGACAAAGCGCAGAACAATAGACCCGGTTTTTTCCGCCACAACGAGATGGTGCGGGACGGCGCCGTACCCGGGCATCGTGGCCCAGAGGGTGACTTTAGGAGTCTCTCGCAGGCGGACTTTCTTTACGGGCTCGGTCAGCGGGCCGACGTCGACGTTGGCGTCAAACTCGCTCTTCACGTCCGTGTGCAGAGTTGCTAGCAGCTTGACCTTGTCGCCCCGTATGAACGAGCCTGGGCGAAACATCGCCTTCAGGACGCGCACGGTCGCCCCCACGGCCGGCTGGCCATTGGGCAAGAGCACCCGGCCGTGGACGGCGATGACGCCGGCAGGGAGTGCCGCCGGCGCAGGATTCTGCGCGGGCTGAGGCGCGTGAGTCGGTTGTGGCAACGGGGTTGCCGGTGGTAAGGTCGTCGACGTCGTTGCGGCTGCGGGGGAAGTCGGAGGTTTCGTCTCCTGAGCAACTTCGAGTTGGGGCGCGGACTCCGGAGACGGCGCCGCGGAGCGTTTGCCTTGCTGGGCGAAGCCGACGCCGGCAATTGCCGCGAGCGCGAATAGACTAGCGGCGACGATCCAGCGACGGCCGACTTTGGGAGTAATACGGACGCCCGCGAGCACGTGTTCCAGCCGCCGCTTGAGCGCTTCGCGGCTGCTGACCGCTGCCAAGGCATGGACCGGCGAACCTTGCGGTACCAGTTGCAACAGCGATTCGGCGTAATCGGTTGCCTCGCCTCCGACCGAGAGCACCCAATCATCGCAGGCCTGCTCGCGCAGAAATGCGAGCCGTCGCCGGGCCCGCCAGGCCAACGGTTGCCACGGTACGATGATGATTAGTAACTCAGCCCAGAGCGCCGACCAGTGATCGCGGCGCACAAGGTGAGCCAGCTCGTGACAAAAGACGCTCCGCCAGAGGATCTGCGGCTGTTGGGCCGCCGACTCCGGCAACAAAACCACGGGCCGCGCACCCCAGCACCAAATCATCGGGCAGCGAATTTTCGGGGACACCCGCAAGAGCGGTGGTGATCTCAGCCCAAGCGCGCCGGCAGCATCACGCAGGGACTCCAATAGCCGGGGGCTCGTTTCCTCCTGTGCAGCTCGAACGATCCGCCGGCCGGAAAACAGCGAGAGAACCAGTCGGATCGTCAAGATGAGCGACGCGCACAACCACAGGCCGGCGACCGCAGCTGGGATCCGCTCAGTGATTCCCGCTGTCCACGACGGTTTCGCAGGCTGAGCCGCAGGCTCAGGGTCGGGTTCGGTCTTCGGCGGCGGGAGCGTCGCGACCTGCTCTTCCCGATCGGGCTCCGGTGCTTGATTTGTCGCAGGCTCGCGCGATTCTTGCGGCAACTCGTCAAAGGAAACGTCGCCTGGCTCGGCGGCCCGAACCTCTCGCGTCGGCTCCGAAGGCGCGACGACAACAACTGGCGAGTCCTCGGGCACTGCCGGCGGTGGTGGGAGGACCCCCCACTCCATTCGGCGAACACTTTCCGTGAGCAGGGGCGAGACGACCGCCGCCGAAGTCGACAGGATCAACAGCAGATGTGCCCGGCCGGCGCGGCGTCGCCAGATGCGGGCGGCCACCATCCCGACGGCAAGCCACAGCGTCGATTGCCACGCGGTGGTCCACACCAGGCCGCCAGTCCAGCTCGAAACTGACAGGAGCGCACCCATCAGCCGGTCAATCATCGGAAAGCTCCTTCCGACGCTTGTCGATCATCTTGCGTAACTCGGCCAGGTTGTCTGCACTGAGCTCCTGATCGTCCAAGAGGTGCTGGAACATGGCAATCGGGTCACCGCCGCAGACGCGTTTGATAAACTGCCGCAACGAGCTGCGCCCCGCTTCTTCGCGGCTCATCACCGGCTGATAGACATACGCGCGGCCCTCTTCTCGATGCGTGAGCCAGCCCGCCTTGTCTAGCTTTTGCATGACGGAGAGAACCGTCGTGTAGGCCAGCTTGCGGCGGCCCAGCTTGGCGCGGACCTGATTGACGCTCGCCTCCCCGAGCGTCCAGACGATCTCCATCACCGTCTTCTGCAACTCACCCAGATCGTCAAGCGAACCACGGGACATCCTGCTTCCCCTCAAGGCAAACTATCCCCCTCAGTACTACTCACAGTAGTAGTACAGCGGCCGTACGATCGGGTCAACCAAAAAACTCTTAAAAATGTCCCGGCGCGGGCGGAGGATCGCCGATCGATTCAGCAAGCCTTCAGGAGAGGCGGCAGTCGTTGTCTGCTGGCTCGAGCTCTGGCGAAAATTGTCTCGCTGTGAAATCCCGTAGATGAGTACCCGACTTCAAACCCAATATCTCAACCGTTTTCAGGGAACGCCATCAAACGACCGATAACTGCCGTGGCTAGCAGCGGAAACGCATCTGTTTTTCGGCACGCGGTTCCCAGTGCCGGATTCTCATGCGTTTTGGCGGAAATCCGGATTCAGGCTGCGAGAGCGGATCAAACGCTTACGAGCAGCGCCAGATGATCAGTCGGCGATGGCCGAGTCGAGGATCGGCTTGAGCTGCAACTGCGTCGACAAGTCGATTGGCTCGACCTGCTGCAGGATGATCACGATCCGTTCCAGCTTGGGCGCCACCCAAAAGTACGTATTGGACGAGCCGCTCCACGAGTATTCGCCATCGAAGTGTGTCGGGCCCGATCTTGCTTCCAGTCGCATCATCACGCCCAGCCCAAAGCCGTAGCCCGGCAGGGGAAATCCGCCAAGTCGCAGAGGCATCGCCACCGGCGGAAGCTGGTTGGACGTCATTTGTTTGATCGTGTCTGGCTTCAACAAGCGTGTGCCGTCCAATTGCCCGCCGTTGAGAAGCATCTGACCAAATCGGCAATAATCGCGGGCCGTCGACAGCAAGCCGCCACCGCCCGAGACGAACCTCGGCTGCTTTCGGTAGACGCTGGTGGAAGGCGCGTCGTTCACATGAAGCCCTCCCTTGGCGTCGCGCACATAGGACGTTGTAAGTCGCCTCAGGCTCTCGTCGGCGATCGTGAAACCCGTGTCGCGCATGTCCAGAGGGAGAAAAATTTGTTCGCGGAGAAATCTGTCGAGCGGCTCGCCCGACGCGATCTCGATCACACGCCCCAATACGTCCGTGGACACGCTGTAATTGAAGCGTACCCCCGGCTGGTCCTGCAGCGGCAGCCTGCCGAGCGTGTGGACCAGGTCGGCCAAGCTGCCCTCGCCCACTCTGTACTGAATGTAGAGCCGATCGACCGCGGAGCCGTCAGGCAGGCCGTAGGTAAAACCCGAGGTGTGCCGCATCAGGTCGCGGATCGTGACGGGCCGTTTTGCCTCGATCGTGCGATCTTTGCCCGCGTACACGCGCAGATCTTTGAGGTTCGGCAGATACTTGCCGACCGGATCGTCCAGCTCAATCTTGCCCGCCTCGACCAACATTAAAGCAGCCACCGAGGTGATCGGCTTGGTCATCGAGTAGATGCGGAAAATTGCGTCCGGCGGCATCGGTTTACCCGATTTCAAATCGAGTTTCCCGAACGATTCCCAGAAGGCGATCTTGCCATGGCGCGCGACGAGGACTACCGCGCCGGCGATTTGTTGCTTGTCGACCCGAGCCTGCACGAGCGTTTTGACCTTTGCGAGCTTGTCGACGGACAGGCCGACATCGCGCGGAGCGGCCCGCTGCATTTCGACTGGCCGCGATTGGCCCGACGCACCGGCCTGCGCCAGCAGCAGGCTCGCCGCGGCTGCCAAGGATCGAAATCGAATCGTTGCGGAAAGCGCCATGATGAAGTCTCGTCGGTGGGCGGAACGGCAACCGTGACAAAGACTACGAGGACCGAGAACGTGATCGCTTTACGCGATCCAGCGCCAGCCGCGCCCACTCCAATTGGCTCTCATAACCCATCACTCCGCATTCCATTGCCAGACTGGCCGAAAGCGTATTCGTAGATCGTTGGATGTCGAGATGTTTTCGCAACGTCGGTATGTAGGCAGTGAGCTCGTTGGCCAGAGACTCGAGGAAGGGCACGCAAGCCTTGAGCCCGAGAACTCGTTCCAAAAAAGCAAATCGCAAGGCGAGTTCCGGCATGCCGCGCACCATGTCGGCCGGCGTGATCGGCTGCCGCAGCCAGCGTTTGAGTGCGCGACTTCCGGTCGCGTTTAACCGAAACAGCTTCCGCCGCCGCACGGATCGTGTTTTTTCGACCTGCCCGCGGATCAGTTTGGCTCGCTCGAGCCGCGCCAGCGCAGGATAGATGCTGCCCGGACTGTCGCTGAAGTTGCTCATCGGCGTCTCGGCGGACACTTTTCGCAGGTCATATCCAGAGCAGGGCTGGCGCTCGTGGACCAGGCCCAACAGGGCAAACTCGAGGAGTGAAGCGGTCGTTCTGAACATAGTACGTCACGTAATATAACGAGCCGTATCATCGACACACAATTGACGGCGTTGATTTGACCAAAGTGCCTCCGCGGTTCCAGAAGTCTTGAGCGGAGTCGCGATTGGATCTGCTCAGACGGCGCCGGGCTGCTTACCGCCTCGATCTTTTCGGTCGGACTGTTTCAATAGCCGCGGCGCCGGCTCTGCCCAAGGGCGTTACCCCCTCGCAATCCCAGAATCTCAACCGTTTTCCCGGACACGCCGAAAATGGACCGATAAGTGCCGCCGCGACAGGCACCGGAAACTCATCCGTTTTTCGGCACGCTGTTCCGCGTCCCGAAAACTTATACGTTTTGGCGGAATGCGACCTCAAGCCGCGAGAGCGGATCAAACGCCCTGAAATCCGCGGCAGAAATCGAACCATTTACGGACCTGATCCAAGCCAGCCCGAGCGAAGAGTTTCGGCGACTGTGTGGACAAGCGAGCGCGGTATCAATCGAGCTCGCGCCGCGCGTCCTAACACTGCAGCGGGAAATTACTCTGTCGGCCGTGGATGCACGATATACCCGCTCTCCCTGTCCGCAGATCGATCAGCGGATCGGGAAAATCTCTGCACTCACCACGACGGTGTGGCCGAGCGCATCGCGGCCGGCCTGATCTGAGATGAGCCGGTTTGACCTCACCAAATGCGCATGTTCTCACTCTTTTGAGCGGAGCTCGCGCTCGTCGTCCTCTAGAGAGGAGATACGCGCCTGCGCGTTCATCCTGTTTCGGCACTCTGTACGTGCGATGGCGACCTCTCGAGGGGCCGAGATCCCCAAGCTGACTCGGCCGCCCTTGATGGCGATTACGGTAACTGTGAGCTCGCCGTCTGAAATCTGTATCTGCTCACCAAGCTTGCGGGTGAGAACGAGCATGCGATCCTCCTTTATCGGACGTACTTCGTTCCTAAATACCACATGATTGCGGCCAACTCCTCCGGTGTGCCCGACAGTCCCTCGCCCGCCATCCTGGAGACCAGAGTACGGACCTGTTGGGCGGTTTTGGGGGGAGAGTCGTCGATTTGTTTCAAATCGTGGCACTGCGAACATTTCGACTGAAAGATCCGTTTCGCGTCTGCAAGACTTGATGTTGCGCCAATCTTCGCCAGCAAATCGCCGGCCTGCTGCATCGCCTGCTCCGCTTTGTCGACATTCATGGCTTGAGTTCGTTTTGCTCGCGCCGTGCGCTGCAACTGCGGCGCAATCGCGATCAGATAGGCGGTCACCTGTGATTGTTCGACTTCCGTGATAGTGTCAAACTGGGCCGAACGCTCGGTCATCCTTTGTACGATCGCTCGCCAATTCTCTGGTGTCCTCGGCCGAACGAGCACTGTCCGCAAGTCGTGACAGACGACACATTTTCGAGTCAACACCGCCTGGCCTCGTTCCAGCCCATCCGGAGAGGTCAGCCGTTCGCGTTCGTCTTTCTCTGTGAAGCCTGCCTGGCTCAACAGCGTGCCGACGCGTTCGAGGTTGACGGGATCCAGGCTGTTACCCGACAGTGCCGCTGCCCGAAGGTATCGTTCGCGCATGGCGAATGGCGCCGAGAGTGCGATCAAGAGAGCCGTGCAGATAAGCAAACTGGTGCCCAGAAATGGCAACATCCGCGCTTCCATGTGCCGGAAGAAGCGGACGATCGCCAGTTTGATCACCAGAATTACGCCAATGACCATGCCCAGCGTGATGTGGACGACCGTGCGAGCCGGGAACTCGATTTGGTAGTTCCAGAGACGCGGGACCATCTGTACGAGGAAGTAGACGTACAGAATCAGATACGCGTAGCCCAGCAAGCGATGGAGTCGGATAACCCGACTGGCATGAGCCACAGAGTCAGCGTCAGGACAATACCGACAAACAGCAACAGCGCACCGAGCAATCCCTGCCCAAGATCGAAAATAGTCTGTGCGAACGAAGGGCGCGCGGTAAGGGCCTTATGAGTCGCCGGGATTGCCTTCGCACGTCTCAGGCGTGTCGACGGGTCCAACGATCGAACAATTTTCTCTTCCAACGAACTGCCGGTTTTCAAATCGAATACCAACTGAGCCACGTTACATCCTCCTTTTCAGAGCGCACCGCTCGAAAGCGGCGCCTGTGCCGAGGTATTCAGTGCGCACAAAAGATCTCACAACAGAGGGAATCACAAAGACGTCCACAACGAATGGAAGCCGACGGATGTCGATGTCGAGGGAGAACCATCGAAGCGAGTCACCGAGCGAGATGTTGATCCTTCGCCCTGTGGAGATCCCACGTGCGCGGCATCGAAACGCACATGCACCGGTACGCCGCAACGCAGCCGCTCTTTCGAGTTGGGGAGCCGCACCACGACCGGGACCAGGCCTGTCGACTTGTCGGCCGTCAGCCCCACGAATACCACTCGACCCATCCCGCTCTCGATATTCTCTTCACTCGATCTCACTTCGGCCGGCTGGCCCACGGAAACCCGGTCGGCCTGGCCCACCGTAAGTTCGCAGCGCACGTCGATCTCGCGCAGGTCCAAGATTTCTCCCCACACGGTCGTACCGGGGCACGAGACCATGCCGGGGCTGACATCCAGCCAGCTCACCACGCCGTCGATCGATGCTGTGACGACATAATGTTGGAGTTCGGCCTGTGCCGACTCCCACGCGGCCTCGGCGGCCCGCTCATGCATCTCGGCCGCGAGGGCCGCGACGCGGGCCTTTTGGTATGCCACGTCGGGGACCGAGCTGATTGCCTTCTCAAACGCCCCGAAGTAACGGCGGCTTTCCTGCAAATCGATGCGGGCATTTTCCAGCGCCGCCCGCTTGATCCGCACCTCGGCTCGTGCCTCGTCATCGTCGAGCTTGACCAGGGCCTGCCCCTTCGTGACTCGGTCGCCTGGGTTGACCAGCACCTCGACTACTGGGTGAAGGGGCACGGGGGCGATCAATCCCTTGCGCCCCGGGGCGCACTCAGTGCGGCCAAGCGTATGGTTGACGGACCGTTCGAGCGATGCCGAATCGTCCTCCGAAAACGCCGGGGGACGTTTTGAAAGAATGGTGCTCGGATCACAACCGATCAGCACGACAAGAACAGCTCCGAACGCTAAGCGAGATAGCATCACCATCAGCGAAGCTCCGTGCATCACGATGCTCCTGGTGCGTCGCTCAAAGCGTGAGTTCATGCACCGATGGACAGCCAGCCAAAGTTAGAGTGAGGGGAAAACCAAGGTCACGGGCAACGCTTGCGGCCCGATACAATCGCGGCGAAGAGCAGGCTTTTCGTCTCCCGCCGCGATCGTCCCGGGCCACAAGTTGGCAGAACGTGAAAGACGACCGGCGGCGATCAGTAATAGGGTCCGCAGTAGACGGCCCCACCCATTCCAGGGCCGCCGTAATAGGAGTAAAACGGGTAGTCGTAGCCGGGGTACGGATAGCCGTAGGCGCCAGCGGAACCATAGCCATACCCGAAATACGGAAAGCCGAAGCCTCCGTAGCCAAAGCCAGGGCCGAAGCCGCGGTCAAATCCGCTTCTGCCATTAAACCCCCGGCCGAATCCGGACCCGCGGTTAAAGCCTCCGCCAAAGCCGCCACGAAACGCCGCGCCAGCACGAAATCCTCCGCCGCCCCGGAAGCCTCCGCCTCCACCGCGAAAGCCGCCGCCACCGGCGCCTCCGCGTCCACCTCCGCCGCCGCCACCGCGGGCAAACACAACGCTGCTTGCCATTTCACCGAACATCAAGCCGCAGGCCATCACCAGCGCTGCGAACTCCAGTACTCCTTTCCTTCGAAGGCTCATGATTGCTCCCTACGTAATTTGAAAATCTCTGAGCCGCCTACGTTGTCGGCTCTCCATAGGCCACAATTCGTTCCGGTTGCCACCTCTAGAAACTCTCCAGGAAAATGAGCAGTCCGCTTTGAAAGAACACCAAGCCGACGGCGACGGAAGCAGCCAGTCGTCGTGATCGTTTCCGCAAGGTCGCTAGCACGGTGAGTGCGACGATGGTTCCGGCCGCCTTGACCCGCAGAAACAAGGCAGGATCGCCGTCGTTGCTGTCGATCAAGTACCGTCCAATTGGATTCTTCTCGAAGTCCCGGATCATGTTCCCAGTTCGAACGACGAGGTAGCCGTCATAGGCGGAAACGCCGCCGACAAAAATCAGAACGGCCGTGAAGATCGCGGTGCAAGCGGACGAATGGCTCAAGATGTCTCTCACGGTGGCGTGACTCACTGGCTCTCAGGTGGCGGCACAACTTCAACCTGCAAGTCGAATAGCAAGCCGCCGGCGTTTCGTGCCTCGATCATGGCCGCGTTGAATGCGAGGGCTTTGAGATCGGAACGGTCGACCTCGCCACGAATCGTCACGACCTCGCCGTCGCAATCGACTTCGAGGCCACGAATTTGTCCGCGGGTCGCGGCGCGAACGTGATAGATGAAAGCTCGCGCCACAGCGATGTTTTTCGCAAGATCGCGTTCGGATTCAATCATCGGCTCGTCCAGCATGGGCTCTTCCAGCGACCGTGATTCTTCGATGCCGAGCACAGTCTTTTTCGTCGCCCGCCCCAAATCGTGCTATCTCGTGATGTCGACGATGAGGGAGGACTACTGCCTACTCGTCGAGGAAATGGAACGACGCGAAGGTTACGGTGCGAGCAACCGTGTCGTCTTCCAGCAACAAGTCCGCGACCTCGATCGGACCTTTCGTCGACTCCACGACATACGGCCGGATTTCTGCTTTGAGTCGCGTCCCTTTGTCGATCAGGACCCGCGGCGTCCGGCCTTCGCTTGGGATGCCGAGCTCGGCCAGCAGATCCCGCTCAAATTCGATGCTGTGGTACATGGCATGCTCCCGATTGCAACTCTTTCCAGCGAGTCGTTCTCTTCAAAACCGGCCTCTGGGATCTTTAACCGAAGCGGGGCAGACTTTATTCCCGGATCGAGGCAGAAGAGTTCTTGGAGAAAGCGGCCGTCACTGGTTTTCGCGCTTCAATGAGCGTCTGACGCGGGCAACGCATGCGGGCGCTGCGTCCGCATCAAGGGGGCGCGCCGTTCATGCGGTCGGAGCAAGCTTCAGGCTCGGTTGCGACCGCCTTAGCAAACAATCGATCAATCGATGGCCAAAACACCGAGGCGTCATGCAATCGATGACGTCGGCGCCATCCAACATTTTTGCCGGCGCAAGCCGCAGCACGCACCGCTGGGGGACGTCCTACCGAATCTCGCCGCTTTTTATTCCCACAACGAATTCCGAGTTACAAACGGGAATATTCGTCGTTCCAGCGCGGTTAAGTCTGTTGGATCAACACGATCAGGCCGCCAACCCGGCGAGCCCGCCGCACATCGTGCGTGCGGTTCATGTCCGAATCGAAAGAAAAGGAAAAAACGATGGAATACGAACTCACTCAGAAGGCTGCCCGCGGCCCGTCGACCGAACAAAGCCGCCGTGCCCGGGGAGGCGCCACGATCCAACCTGGCGGCCGCAGCACGTCCGTTGTTGTCGACGAACCTAACTGGACCATGTCGCGGAGAACCGGACCTTCCAGCCCTCGTCGTTCGCCAGCCGGCGGATCGTTTATGAGCTTCCTCACCCGGACCCTCAGAACTCAGGCGCCTCGCTCAACGATCCTGGTTCGGCTCATTGTCGGGGGCGTCTTTCTGACCGAGGGGATTCAAAAATTCCTACTGCCGGGCGAGCTGGGAGTGGGCCGCTTCGTCAAAATCGGCATCCCGCTGCCGGAGGTCATGGCCCCCTTCGTCGGGGTCGTCGAAATCGTCGGAGGAACGCTGCTCCTAGTCGGCCTTTTGACGCGCCTGGCGACGATTCCCCTCATTGTCAACATGCTGGTCGCCATTGGCACGACCAAGATCCCCATCCTGTTAAAGGACGGCCTGTGGAAGGCGGTCCACGAGTCGCGCGTGGATGGGTCAATGTTGCTTGGGTCGATCTTCTTGCTGATCGTCGGAGCAGGGTTGTGGTCACTGGACGTCTGGTTGCTGGCAAGGACCGCGCACGCACCGCGAATGAAACGCCTCCTTGCCGAAGGTGTCGGCCGCCGAGAGAAGTAAGCTTGCCGCGCTCCTGCCGACTTGGAGCGGCGGAGCCCGACCCAAACGCAGCGCGACCGCTGACGTGAGTGTGTAACGGGAAAGACAGCGTGCATGCGGTGGCGTTTGGGGAAGTCGTCAGCAGGGCAACGCCATTAAAAGGCTGTTAATCGGGAACGCAAGAATGGCGTTCGTAGTTAAGATCGCGAAACTCTGCTGCACTGCCAGTATGGATCGGCAATACGGGTAGCGGCGGAAAGTCGGTGGTGAAACACGATGAGGCACAGGTATTTCGCACGCTAGACGAAGCCACGCTTGTGGCCGAAGCCTTCGCAACCCTGCTCTCCGCAGGGACCGATTTCGAAATCGAGCGAATATCGCAGCACGAGAGTTGTCGCCTTGTGGCGCGATCTAGGTGCTACTGGGTGAGAGGGGGCCCCTGGAATGGGATTCGTCGTCAGGGCAGTCACCGTGACGGGCGACATCATGTGGATCGGGCTATTCCGTTACGGTGGACACTGGGCGCTCGGTCCTAGGGAGGCGGCCGAGGTCTTCAAGACCAAGCTCGAAGCGCAATCAGCGATCAACGAGCTGCCCGGGCCCCTTGTCGCGTCGGGAGTCACTTTCACGATTGAGTCGGCGGAGCGGTCCGCATCCTGAATTCATAACCATCAAGAGTTAGAGCCGTGACCGTGAACGCCCCCCCGGGGGGAATAAGTCCGGCGTCGACCGCGTGAAACGCCCTCATTTGCATCCGACCAGAGATTCTGGCGCATCAAACCAGCGCTTTTGACACGGCTCCATTCTCGTTGCCTCGACCCTTGGGGCTGCGAGCGTGAATGAAACGGGGATCGCCTTTAACCCTCGCAGGATAAGGTCGCTCCGCGATCGCAACGCGGTTGGGTTAACCACCAGACGTAAATCGCTTGTGGGCGCTAGCAGGGTCTTGATCGCGGAGAGATTGGAGAGGTCGTTGAGGACGAGAATCATCGTACGTCAAGGTGACGAGGAGCCGGCCACGTCGGGCCCCAAAATCACTTGGCCGCGCCCCTCGAATTCGCTCCGCGTTTGCTCATTAGGGTGTGCGCTCCTCAAACCAGTCGACGTAGAGTAGGCGTTCAGCAAACAGCCACTCGCCGTCTTTTTTCACAAAGGTGTCGATGTATCGAAACGAAGCGACCATCAGGCGTCGTCTTCCGCCGTCGAGCGTGACATGATGCGCCAGGCAGTAGGCTTCTCCCGTGGCTCGGTCGGCGGTCAGCGTAAAGAGTGTGCTTTGTCCGACGAAGTGGGTCGTGGCGTCGTATTTGCTCAGGTCTGCGAAGACGGGAGCGAGCTCATCGCGTGAGTGCAGTTCCTGTGAGGGCGTTGGATCCTTGGCGTTCATGTACACCACGAAGTGAGTGTCTGCCGTAAAGAGCGACATCTGACCCTTCGCGTCGCGACGATCAGCGCAGTGCGCGTAGGCCTCGACGAGCTCCCGGATCGCGAGGCGATCCGCGGCTTCGGCGGGGGAGATGGCCATGTGTTTACTCATAAGCGGCCTGCTTTGTTAAGTGGTTCAAGATCGCAGGAAGGGTCACTCGAGGATGGCCCGCGGTTCAAGAAATGCCTCAATCCCGAACGTCCCGAATTCGCGGCCGATGCCCGAGTGCTTGAATCCGCCGAACGGCGCCTGCTGATCGTCAAGCATGCCGTTGATCGCAACACGGCCGGCGAGGATTCTGTGAGGCCACACGGCGCGCGCGAACCACGTCGGTCCCGCTCACGAAGGCGTGGAGGCCGAAGCTGGTGTCGTTTGCGATCCTGATCGCATCTTCTTCGGTGTCGTACGCAATCACGCACAGGACCGGACCGAAAATCTCTTCCCGGGCGATCGTCATGTCGTTCGTCACACTGACAAACACCGTGGGCTTCACGAAATGGCCTGCCTCGAGCCCTCTGGGATGGCCCTCGCCGCCGACCAGCACTTCGGCGCCTTCTTCAATGCCTTTGCGGATGTAGGACTGCACTCGCCCGTACTGCTTCTCTGTCACCATCGGCCCGACGGCGGTCTTGGGATCGGCCGGATCGCCGACAGGAAACGCGCGCATGGCGTCCACGACTGCCCGCTTGACCGCGTCGAGCCGGCTCTTCGGCACGAGGAGCCGGGTTCCTGCGGCGCAAGCTTGACCGCTGTTGAGGAAGGCGATGCCGAGCGCCCTCGGGATTGCCTCGTCGAGGTCGGCATCGTCGAGCAGGATGTTGGGCGATTTGCCGCCCAGTTCGAGCGTGACGCGCTTCATGGTCGCGGCGCCATCGCGCATGATCGACTTGCCGACCGCAACCGAGCCGGTGAACGAGATCTTGGCCACATCAGGATTGCGTACGAGCTCGGCCCCGATGACGTCACCGCGGCCAGTCACAACATTGCAAAGCCCCTTTGGAAGTTTTGCCTCGTGCACGCATTCGAGCCACGCTTGCGTTTGCAAGGCGCTGAGCTCACTGGGCTTAATGACCGCCGTACAACCAGCGGCGAGGGCGGATGCAAGTTTGGTGGAAAGGAAGAACGAGTTCGCATTCCAAGGAGTAATCAGGCCTGCAACGCCGACCGGCTCTAATGTGACGGTCGTTTTGCTCCAGCTCCGGGTCAACGGCAGCTCTTGGAGCGCCTTTTCGGCCGCCAGGAACACGCTGGCGCCGGCCTCAACAATTAGTCGAGAGAACCGGGCAGTGCCGCCGTACTCCTCGACCATGACGTCCGTCAGATGGTCGATGCCCGCCGAGACGACCTCGTGCAGCCGGCGGCAGGATCTTCGCGCGCTCCTCCTTCGTCGTCCGCCCGAAAGTCGCGAACGTCCGTTTGGCGGCGGCGATGGCCAGCCGCGCGTCCTCCTCGTCGGCGAGCGTTGCGCGGGCGATCACATTTCCGTTTGTCGGATTGACGATCTCCATCACCTCGCGACCGTGTGAGTCAACGAACGCCCCGTCGATGTAGTGCTTTGTAATAGCTTGCATCGCGACTCTCCTTGGGAGTGGCTCCACGTTCAGAACGAAGTGACGACGACGCGCGTGAGCGAGCCGTCCTTCAGTGCGGCATAGCCATCATTGACTTCGCGTAGCGAGATTCTTCTCGAAACCAGGTCGTCCAGGTTCATCCGACCCTGCAGATAGAGCTCTGCGTACATTTGGATGTCGCGCTTGGCATTGGTTGAGCCGAAATTCACGCCTTGAACGCGTTTTTGCCCGTCGATTGCGCTCACGATGTTCAGACTGATCTCGACGTCGGGCCTCGCCACTCCGACCAGGTAGAGTCCGCCGCCCGTCGCGAGCATGGCGAGTCCCTGTTCTGCCACCGCCTTCAGCCCCACGAAGTCGAAGACGTGATCCGCTCCCTCCGGAAGGAGATCGCGAACGGCCTCGACCGGATTCGTCCTTGTGGAGTTGATCATGTCGGTGGCGCCGAAGCGTCGCGCCGCGTCGAGTCGCTGCTGCTGGATGTCGATGACGACGATCCTCGACGCGCCGGCGATGCGTGCGCCACTGATAGCGTTGAGCCCGACGCCTCCGGCGCCGAAGATCACGACCGTATCGCCGGCGTTCACGTCGGCGGTGTTTAAGACCGAGCCGGCGCCCGTTGCAACGCCGCAACCAAGTAGCGCAGCTTGCGGGAACGGAACCCCCTTAGGGATCACGGCGATCTGGTTTTCATGGATGAGCGCCTGTTCGGCGAACCGGCCCAGGCCGTAGCCCTGGAACAAACCGACACGATTGCGGGCCAGGCGCGGGGGATCGCTGGGTCGGCGCAGCGTCGACTCTGGATGCCTGCACTGGAAGGAGCGGCCGGAGAGACATCGAGCGCAGGCACCGCACGACTGCGCGAGAGAGCCGACGACGTGATCTCCGACACGGATCTGCGCGACGTTGGGCCCGACTTCGGCCACGACCCCCGCGACCTCGTGACCAAGCACTGCGGGCATCGGAACGAAATCGTGGGTGGCGAAGAGCAGGTCTGTGTGACACAGCCCGGACGCTTTCACGTCGACGAGAACCTCGCGCCCGATCGGCACTGCGATGTCCACATCCTCGACATCGAACCCACGACCGAGTGCGTTAACGACAAGCGCCTTCATGTGTGGCCTCTCGACAGTGCCCGACACTTTGCGGAAACCAATTTGACAGAAAGCTGTTCATGCGTCCAAGATATCTTTGATATCAGACCAATCGCGAAGAGGTATCAGAATGGAGTTGCGGCATCTGAGGTATTTCGTGGCGGTCGGCGAAGAGCAACACTACGGCCGTGCGTCGCGCAGGCTGCGCGTGGCGCAGCCCGCGCTGTCCCGCCAGATACAGGATTTAGAGCAGGAAGTCGGCTTCAAACTTTTCGAACGTCTGCCGCGCGGCGTGAGGTTGAACGCAGCCGGCAAGCTATTCCTGCAGGACGCGCGGCGAATTCTTCAGGAGGTCAATGAAGCGGCTGAGCGCGCGGGCGCGTGGCTCGCGGTCGTTCGGGGACGCTGCGCGTCGGATTCACCGAGAATGCGTCATGGCGAGGCGTCGTTCCGGAATCCTTCCGGCGTTTTCGGGAGCTGCACCCGGACGCCGATCTCGAACTTCAGCCGGCGGCCAGCTTAGAGCTGTTAGCAGCACTGCGGGCCGGCCGTCTGGATGCAGGCTTCATCTTCAACATGCCAAGAGGAGATCCTGATTTCGATCAAACTCCAGTCGCCACGCAACAGATCGAATTGGCCGTGCCCAAAGGACATCCTCTCACGAAACTCAAGAGACTCCGCCTGCGCGACCTGACGGAGGCAAGGTTTGTCTGGTTTCCCAGGCGTGAAAGCCCGGCACTTTATGACCGCCTGATGCGCGCCTGCTTTCGCGGTGGTTTGCAGTCTCCCCGCATCGTTCAGGAGGGACTCAATGAGGCAACGATCCTCAGTTTGGTGTCGACCGGCCTCGGTGTGGGATGGGTCCTCGGATCCGCGCGCTGGCGGTGCCCCGAAAGCGTCGTCATCATGTCCATGGTCGATTTGAAGATTCTACAACCGCAAGCTCTCGGCTGGAGAAGGGACAACACCTCTCCTTTGCTCGCGAGCTTCGTCGCCGATGTGCGGCGGTTGCCGGAGGTGCGAGCCCTACAGGAAGGCTTTCCGCGGCGACGGACAGAATCGGTTTCACCGGATGGACTCCTGTAAATTCAAGTTCAACGAAAACGTTAATAAATTCTTTCGGGTGAATCGATGGGCGAATTCTTGAGGATCGAGAACCGACATTCCGGGTTGGTCCTGCGACTACGCTGGGTGCGAGACGTCGATGGGTAAATCGTTTTAGAAATGGAATGCTCGCTACCGCCAAAATCGAGCGGCCCGCCACTGCACGTGCATTTCCATCAACATGAAGAATTTCTTGTGAAATCAGGAACACTGGGACTCCGATGCGGAAAGGAGACGAAACTGGTGCCGGCGGGCGGGACTTCGGTCGCTCCCGCTGGAGTTCTTCATACCTGGTGGAACGCCGGGGATGATCTTCTGGAGTTTAGCGCCAAGGCAATTCCGGCGGGCGACCTAGATCGCTACCTCCAGGCGGCCACTGCAGTTCTTAATGCTGGCCCGACCGGCAAGCCGTCGATCTTTTACGGCGCCGATGTGATGTGGCGGCATCGACATTCACAGGCGCTTGCATCATTGCCACGGCTCATTCAATGGATCATCTTTTCTGTGATCCTGTTTGTTGGCCGAACTCTCGGCAAATACCGCGGGGCCAACTGGCGCCTGCGTCATGCACCGGGGCGACGGACGTGGATGCTGCAAATGTCAAAGACGGCGATTGATTGCCGCAGAAAAATTGAGCCGCAGCGGCAGAACCGTGGGGGCGTTCCGGTGAGTTGACATTCGAATCTCGAGTAAGAACTGCTGGGAGCCAGCCTTCCACCCTTCATACTGGCCATAAAAAGTTCCAGCGGTCGCCTGACTCCTTTTTGATTGCTGGCAAATTTGGGCATTCCGATTCGCCGTTCCGGTACTGTTTCTCAGGAACTCAACCCTTTTCGCGGACACGCGAAAAACGACCGATAAGTGCGGCCGCGGCGGGCATCGGAAACTCATTCGTTTTTCGACACGCCGTTCTGCGCACTGAATTGCCGTACGTTTTGGCGGAGTCGGGCGCGATCGCGTGAAGACGATCAAAACGCTTCGAAGAGCGACGTCAGAATTTCGAACAATTGATGACAATTTGCCCCCACGCGTTTCCAATAGCGAACAAAAAGGACGCATTTTCATTGTCTCGCGAGCGACCCATGCCGGCGACATGGAGACGATCTGTGAACTAAAATTGACTATCACGTCCAGAAACTCCGCCTCATTCCGCTTGCGGGCAAAGTTCACAGAGCGCATTTGCGGGACCGCCTCGAGGTTCCGCGAGTCAAATTCCCTGGAGAGCTGGTAGCCACATTCGCGACTCGGGTACCACTGAGTGCCCCACATCAAGATCACTCGCTCGAATAATCTGATTCCCTAACATCAGCCGCTCGCCGCGCGTGACGGGGCGCTCGTCGCCACCGCCCCACTCGGCCCGCATGAAGGGGGCGTCCTATGGAACGCTTGATTGGTCACTACGGTCATTACTGCGATTACTGCCTCGCCCGTTGGGAAGCGGCCACGATCTTCGATTACAGCATCCTGCTTGCGGTAATCGTCGCGGGCGGGTGGCTGATGTCGCGACTGCAATCGCAGTCCGTTCGCTGAAGTCCGATCGGGCCGGCGAGCTTCGACGGGTTTTTGGACCATGCCGCCACACGAAGGGCGACTCGCAAAGCTGGAGTTTTGCCATGGACATTAGGTCCCTCGACCGACACACCCTGGAATCCCTCTGGGAAGCCAACGAGCGAGAGTTGCTACACCTCGCCGTGATGTCGCCCCCCGAGCGTGAAATCCACGCCAAACGTGAGGATGAACTGCTCGACGAACAGGACGCAATTGAGTTCCGGCTCGGCTTCAATTCGACACATAAACCGACTTTCGCCCCGATGGTCCGCCACGATCGGCTGGACGTCGGAGCGTCGGCAATCTGAATCTTGTGGCCTTCACCGTCGCGCAGACGGTGTCAGCGCGACGCCGAGCTGCCACACAGTTCGCCGCGGCTGGCAAATTGGTTTGTCAGACGCACGAATTTCGTGCTGAGAACTCAAACGTTTTGTGAGAATCGCTCTCGCCTGAACGATGGCCGCGAAATTGGGTTGAAGGGCAGCGCATCAAAGGAACGTTTTCCGATTCGGCGGCGACGGCGTAGCTTCGACGCATCGGCCGATGTGATCGACGTGCGCAAGGTCCCAGGGCATTGCTCTCCTTGCGAACTCACTTGTCTGAGCGGGTGCTTTTGGCGGTGCGGGGTGGCACATCGACGTCAATTGTCTCACCGGGAGCGACCTCGATTTCGCGAGTGTCGAAAAATCGGTCCTTGAGCATCCGCTGCAGTGAAACGCGGCCTGGCGGAACCCGGATTCCTCCTCGCCGGCCCAAGTAAAAATCCACTGGGATTGCGTCTTTGCCATCCGCGGTCCGAGAGGCGCAGGCAGAGTTCGTCGATCGTCAGCGTGGCGCGGTTGACCGGCCGGCGACGCGCCCATTCTTCGATCAGGGCGTCGTAGCGCGTCCAACAATCTTCGGAGTCGGCAAGCCCGAGGTGATGATCCTTCCCATCGATCCGCACGCGGGCTTGGCCGCTGTGTGTGTGACGGAAGTAAGCGGGCTTCGAGACCGATCGCGGCTCCCCCATTCGTGGTAGGAAACGTGGTAAAAACCACGCTTTTTTGCCGCGCTGCCGGATGGCAGGTAATCGCAACTCGCGAATCAGCAATTGGTTGTGAGAGTCGAGACGACAGAACACCAATTGAACTTTTTCTGACCCGTCTCGGGACGCTCGGACCGCATCTCAGACCCCCGATCGCATCCACGTAACTCTAGATGAACCGAAGTGTTGTGGTGCCGACACCAACCACCGAATTTCGGTAACGCACGTCTTAGCAGGCTGATTGATCAGTTGCACGGTCTCCCACTGGTGGGCGAACGCTTTGGATGCCGGCGACAGAGCGGCTCCATGCGACCTCCCAACCTCATCTAACTGACCGGCCGACTGAGGGTCGATTTTGTCGGATAGTGCACGATTCCGCCGTGAAGTCTTAGCGATTTTCAATGCCTTGCGAGCGGCGATCCGTCCGAAGGAACTCTCTGATTTCGGACCCGTGACGGGCGCGACCCCGTCGCCAGTGACGGCTATTTCAGGCGAGTGACCGTTCAGGCCCGCCCCGCTATGTCGGTCGCGGTCGGACTTGCCAACCAGAATTAAATCCACTTCCTCCGCAAGAGCCACATCTTGACCAGCTGCGTCAGGACGACGTAGCACAGGAGCGTAAGCCCCAGCAGCGGCCAGTACAGCGGGGGAAGTGCAGTAAAGCCCAGGTAGCTTCCCAGTGGCGTGAACGGGATGGCGACGCCGATTGCCATGATGACTACGGACATGACCATCAGCGGCCACGACGGATGGCTCTGCAGGAACGGGATTTTGTTGGTGCGGATGACGTGGATGATGAGCGTTTGCGTGAGCAGACTCTCCACGAACCAACCAGTCTGAAACAAGCTCTGGCTGTGGGCCGCGGCCTCGGGTGTTGAGATGTTCCAGCAGTTGAAGATATGCAGCATCATGAAGAAGGTGGTGTAGTCGAAAATCGATGAGCATGGTCCGATGAATAGGATAAAGCGCGTGAGCTGCTTGATGTCCCACGGACGGGGCTTCTCAACCTGCTCGGGATCCACATCGTCGGTGGGAATCGCCGTCTGGCTGACGTCGTAGAGCAGGTTGTTGGCCAGGATCTGAATGGGAGCCATTGGCAGGTACGGAACAAAGACACTTGCCCCCAGCACGCTGAACATATTACCGAAGTTGCTGCTGGCCCCCATGCGGACGTACTTCACGATGTTGGCGAACACCTTGCGTCCCTCGATCACACCTTCTTCCAGGGCCATCAGGGACTTTTCCAGCAGAATCATGTCCGCAGACTCTTTCGCGATGTCGACGGCCGTATCGACGCTGATGCCTACGTCCGATGCGCGGAGGGCCGGGGCGTCGTTGATGCCGTCGCCCATGAAGCCAACGGTGTGCTGACGGGATTGCAGGGCCTTGATGATGCGCCGCTTGTGAGCGGGGGAGACGCGGGCGAATAGCCTGGTCCTCTCCGCCGCCTCCGCAAGCTGATCGTCGGTCAGCTTCTCGACCTCACTACCGAGCAGCACAAACTCGGTGGACAGCCCGACCTCCTTGCAGATCTTCCGGGCAACCAGATCGTTGTCGCCGGTGACGACCTTGACGCTGATGCCGTGACCGTCCAGGGCCTTGAGGGCCGCCTTGGCGGTCTCCTTCGGCGGATCAAGGAAGGCGACATAGCCGTTGAGGATCAGGTCGCATTCGTCGGCCTTGGAGTAGGGCGTCGATCCGGCCGCGACGATGCCACGCGGCGCGAGGTCCTTGCTTGCGATGGCCAGGACGCGGAAGCCGTCGGCGCTGAGTTGTTCGTATTCCTCTTTTAGTTCCTCGATAAGGAGGTGATCAATCGGAAGCAGTTGTCCGTCGAGTTCGAAATCTTTACAGCGGGCGAAGATCTCTTCGGGCGCCCCCTTGCTGATAATGCGGTCCTGGCCTTCGGGCGTGCGGACCACGACCGACATGATGCGCCGTTGGAAGTCAAAGGGGATTTCGTCCACTTTGGCGTACTCGGGGATGTCGGCGTGGGTGTGGGTCTCGGTATGCGCGAGAATCGCGCGGTCCAAGAGATTCTTCAGGCCGGTTTGGAAGTGGCTGTTGATATATGCCAGCGCGAGGACGCCCTCGTCGTCCTTCAGCACAACGTCGCAGTACTTTTCCAGGATGACTTGATCCATCGTCAGCGTGCCGGTCTTGTCCGTGCACAGCACGTCCATCGCCCCCAGATTCTGGATGGCGTTGATCCGCTTGACGATTACCCTCTTGCGGCTCATTGCCAGCGCACCCTTGGAGAGGCAGACCGTCACAATCATCGGCAGCATTTCGGGCGTCAGGCCCACGGCCACGGCGACCGCGAAGAAAAATGCCTCAGTCCACTTGCCCTTGGTCAGAACGTTGATGACGAACACCAAGGGGACCATCACCAGGATGAAACGCAGCATCAGCCAGGTAAATCGGGCGATGCCTTTATCGAACGCCGTCTGCGTTGACTGCTCCGAGAGCGACTGGGCCATTCCGCCCAGGTACGTTTCGGCCCCCGTGGCGACGACGACTGCCGTCGCCGAGCCGCTCTCGACGCTGGTCCCCAGGAACGCGATGCTGGTCAGTTCGATGGGCGAGGTCGTCACCACATTCTTTTCGATCTCGAACTTCTCGACCGGAAAGCTCTCGCCGGTGAGCGAGCCCTGGGCCACGAATAAATCTTTGGCCTCAATGATGCGCACGTCGCCGGGGATCATGTCCCCCGAGGCCAGCTTCGCTATGTCGCCCGAAACGAGTTGCGAGACGGCGACTTCTCGCGGCGTGCCGTCGCGGACGACGGTCGCCGTGACCGAGATCATCGCCTTGAGCTTGGCAGCCGCACTGTCAGCCTTGGCTTCTTGGATGAGTTTCAGGCCCACGCCCAGAGCGATCATCAGCGACATGACGATCCCAGCCCGCGCGTCGCCGGTGGCAAACGAGATGGTCGCCAGCACCGCGAGCAGAATCACCAGCGGATTAATCGCGGCGTGCCAGAGCAGTTTGCCAAATCCCGCCCGCTGGTCCTTGGCCAGGACGTTAGGGCCGTATTCTGCAAGACGTGCGGCGGCTTCATCGGAAGTGAGCCCTTCGGGACGGGTCGCCAAACGCGCATAGACGCCAGCGGTGTCCATCGCGGCCGATTCAACTACAATCCGTGAAACCTGAATCTGCGGCTTCTCGCGCCGAATGGCGGCGAAGAGATGCTTGGGGAGAATCTGATATCGTTCGGCCCGATGAATGCGTCTGACTCCCCAATCGCCCAACTAAGACAAGTTGTCTTCGTTGGCTTCAATGTCGCGACTTCTCGGACTTGATACGCGAGATGAGTTCCTGGATCTGGTTTGGCGTCATACAACGGCGGCTTAAGCCAACTTGCGTGCACGCTCGAACCAGCACGCTTCGACGTCAGACCTCTTACTGGAAGCGAGGCACATCGGCCAAGGAAAAGATGACCACTTCTTCGCCGGTCAAAATACTGATGTCATGGTGCATGCTCAACACCTTCACCGCCGACGTCCGTTTTATGCGAGACGTTGGGTGAAACGATCTTTATTGGGGCGGCGCGGTCGTGTAGAGATTCTTTAGTGCTCGCATTCCCAATCGCCAGGCGAGGGCTGTGCCACCGCCCCAGAGAAGCAGCAATGTCAGGCTTGCGTGGCCGCTCAGCCACATAAAGGCGATCAGCCCGACATAAGACAGCAACGTCGCGAACACAAGCACTGCCGCCACCCACGGGACGGGATGCTTTTCTCCTGGCTTCTTCTGTTCGTCGCTCATGCCGAGACCTTAACGCCGACTGAGAACGGCCCACGCAATCCCGACGATCGCAGTGGCGATGAAGAACCATCCCGCGAAGGGTCGCAGGCGCGTAAAGATGCCGGCCGCAATGGCACCGTCGTCTTCGGATTGGCCGTGTGTGCTCATGCCGTCATTCTAGCGGCGGATCAGTGCCAGAATCGCCAAGCGAAGAAGGTAGCCACTGCAACTGCAATGATGACCATGATCGCGATCCGAAAGTGGACAGAATCGCCAGGGGCTGCCCATCTTGGTCTGGTTGGCTCATGCCGTCATTCTAGCGGCGGATCACGCCATGCCAGATCATTTCCGCGACTCGGCATCTGCGGGGCGGTCGAAGCCGAGCACGTACTCAATTGCGTCCTGTTCGGACGAAAGCCGTTCGGCCTCGTCGCGACAGAGTTCACGATCGAGACCAGACGCGGCAGCGTTCTGCCTGAGCCGAGCTACGATCTCTTGCCAACGAGATTCGAGTTTGTCGCGGTCGCGGTCAATGTCAATCATTGGGGACTATGCGTTTCGGGCACAGCTTGAGCGGAGCCAGCGAAAAGGCCGCCCCGCCCCGGGTCAGCGGTAGGCGGAGCGGCCAAGCCAAAAGAGTTGCCGCCTCCGGCACGATTGCCGCGGACCGGAAGCGACGAGAGCTGAAACTAACGCCCCGCATAGGCGGGCGAAATTGGGAACTTCACTACAAGGGTTTACGGTAATGCCTGCGTTTGAAAAGTGAATCTGAGCGATTGGCACGGGAGTTCTTCGGCGCAGCGATATCACGCGAGCGACGACATACACGACAAATCCCGCCGCCGCCGTCCACGGCATAACGAAAACCACGGTCATCAGAGCGCAGCCCGTGTCGCTGGCACTCGGCCGACTGCAAAAGTAGTACATGCCGGCATAGTAGCCGACGACCGCACCGATCAGGACGAACGCTATCGGCGCGCACGTCCACATCCACGACCGTTTTTTCGGTTCGTCGCTCATGCCGTCATTCTACTGGCCGGTCTCGCGGTTTGGCACGGGGCTTAGGGGCTTAGGGGGGCTCTGGTCGTGGCGAAGATCAGCAGCGCAACCGCAGTCAGAAACAGAACGGTTGCGATTAACCTGGCGTTGGGGCGGCGCGTTTTGAGATATGCTCGCCAAGTGACGATTGCCGAGACGGCTGAGAGAATGCCTAGAATCCAAAGAAGCCACATGGCGGGACCTCCTTCGCTCATGCCGTCATTCTAGACGACAGGGCTCGAATTGCCCCAGGCGGCGAACGGAGGGCCGGGCCAGTTGCGCATATCGGGCGTGCTATGCCAATTCCGTCGCCCGGCCTCGATCCGTTCCTCAAGCGACATCGATTCCCATTTCAAGTAGGCCGCGTGGATCTCGGCCCTCAGTTCTTCCGCGTCGCGCCGAGTAGACCGTCTGCCCCGTTTTCGATTCATGCCGTCATTGTAGCCGGCGCGTCGATCAGTCGGCCGATTCGATTGAGAAGGTGAAGCCAAACCTAATGAACGCCGGCGGCAGCTTCTCGACCGCGCTCCGCGCATCTTCCGGGGTCTCGAAGACTTCGGCCTTCTGGCGGCGGACGAGTATGCGGATTCCCTTTGCTGTCGGGGCGCTCAGCCAGCAGGCGGTCTCGGATCGGCCACTTAATTTGACTACGAAGCCCATCGGCATCACCTGCCGTCATTCTAGCGGCGGATCACGCCATGCCAGACCAACGCCTCCATTCCGCAGCCTTTGGATGGTCATAACCCGAGCTGCCACTCGATGGGGTCTTGCTCGGCTTCAAGCTGTTCGGCCTCGCTGGCGTGTATCTCCCGATCGGGACCAGGCATCGCAGCAATGCGGCCCAACTCGCGCTTGTTGGCCTGCCAGCGGGCTTCCAGGGCGTACGGGTCAAGCGAGAGGGGTTCGGTGCTCATCGGCGAGCAGCATGAGCGACAAGGCGGGCGGAAGCAAGCACAGTCACTGAGCCAGCCAGCGGATCAGCAAGTACGGCACCGAGCAAGCGGTAAAGATGACCGCGAGAACCAAAAGGACCTTGAGAGCAAGGCCACCGAGATCGGGAGATCGGGAGGTCACTCTTGGCATGCCATCTCCGCATCCACGCCGACCGGCTCGATAGTAAAACTTATGCGGCCTGCAACGATCAGCTCATCCGCAGCCTTCAAAGCCTGGAAGCATTGCGGACAGGACGTTGTGAGCATGGCGCGGCCCTTCGGCTGTCAGCATGGGCGACAAGCTCGCCCTTTAGTCTGTGACGACCAGCCCCCATAGCCGGGGATCTGCCTGGTGGCGACGGAATCGCGTGCCTGCGCCGCCACATCTTCTTCGTACGTCTCCACGACCGAGAATCTGATTCCGGCGGCAGTAAAGATCCACGGCATCTGGGCAATCACCGCTGTCGCATCTTCAAGCGTCGGAAGAACGTCGGCGCGGGACCGACGCGCAATTGAGCGACAATCCCCAGCACCTGGAGCTGTGAGCCAAGTAACGATGCCCGAAGTTGTGACTGCTTTTACTAAGTACGGCATGGGTTCGGGACTCCTCGCAGAACTGCGAATGGTCGTACTGCGTGACCGATAAAAAAACCGACGTGGCTGAGCACTCTGAAGTACTCGACCACGTCGGTTTACTCGTTAACGGGCCCCCCAGCGCGGCTGGGTCGCCCTTTATCTAGTCATCCGACGATGCCCATTTAATCTACCAGGGTGAGCAAACAAAAGCCAACGGATTCGACGTGCGGATACATCGATCACCCTCGGGCGCCGGCTTGTCGCGCTTCGTTGCAACAATGCTTTCTCACTTCGACTCTACCTCGCTCTGAGCTACAATACAGGCGGTTAAGGACTTCGAGACCGCATAGCCGCGGTCGTTGTCGGATGACTAAAAAGGGGCAACCCGGCCGATTCGGGGGGCCCGTTGCTGAGTAAGCCGACGTGGTGAAAGTGTTTCACCACGTCGGCTTTTTTATTTGCGGCGCACGCGTTGGGGAGCCGCCCGACTCCGCCGGAGTACGGTCGAGCGGATTTCGATCTAAGCCAACTGTTAAGGAGGTCACCATGACACCGCCGAACGGACGGACACCAGGCAATCGTCGATACCCATCGACACCCGATCGGACCCAAGCTCCAAGCCAAAATGGCGGAGCGAGGCTTGTACGACCCGAAACAAAAATTCCCGCAGACCAACGCTCAGGACTTGATCTGCTATCGCGAGTTTTTCGATCTGGACTACGCCATGCCCAAAGCAGCGCGAGGGTGGCGTCACCCTCAGATTCATCAGCCAATCTTGGCGATCCGACGCGAAAAAGCGGAAATTGCTTTCATCGTCAAAGCGGTGGACCGCACGGGCACCGTTGGCTGGCTGAGCGAAGCGGACGATACGGGCTTTCGCTCGCTTGCCGCTCGGTCGATGGCCGGAGTCTTTCAGACCCTCCACGACGCGCAAACCGCGATCGTCAAATTGCCGCGAGCCTATCAGGACGCGGGGCTGGTTTTCTACATCGAACGAACTGACTGATCGACCAGTTTTCCGCTAGAATGACGGCATGAGCGATCCATCCAAAGAACGGCCGAAGGCATGGCAGCCGTGGTTTGCCGCAACTGTATTGCTCGCAGCCGGCTCCCTGGCTCGTGTTACCACATATGTTGGGATCTTTGACGCCAATTCGACGGTCGGAAGGGGCATTCTGGCTCTAGGGGAACTGATCTCGCTCGCCGGCTTGATCTGGTTCATCTCTCTTTACTTGCCACTTATCATGCCACGGAAAAAGTGATCGACAGCTAAACTCGCGTGCCAATCGCGAAAAACCGTGTTTCAAACGCAGGCACTACCGAATGACGGCATGAGCGACGAACCGAAGAAGATGGACACGAAGCGAGTGAAATACACCCGATGGCACACCCGTCGGCTGTCCGTTTTACTTGCGATTCTGTTTTGGCTTCTGCTTGTGACAATAATCGCCGGCTACTTCCGCTTTCCCTTGGGACGCTCGCTTCTGATCTCAACCTGCGTGGTGTTTGTTGCCATCTTGTGTCGCCTCCCTCCGATTGCGAGAGCACTCCCTAGGCCATGGTGGTCACCGCGAAAGCGTGCATCTCTGGCCATCGGGCCGCCGCACCCAGAACCGCCCAGCGCTCCAGCCCGTTGAACTCCCGTGCCAAACGCCAACTTTCGCTTTTCAAACGCCCCCACTACCAACAGCACATCGGATTCTCGCTTTGGATCGGCACGGCACTCGTGTTGTTTGGGGTCATTGTGACTTTAACCGCTGCTTTGAATCACCGGCGCATGGTACGAATGTTGAATAAGGATCAGCCGCTCACTTTTCGGCCGCTCTCGGTTAGTGTGATCGTGGCTTTGGCTCTTGGTTTCCTCGGTTTGCTCGTCGCCTGCTATCTGCCGCTTGGGCTGAACGCGGCAACCTCGAAATTCGAAGGCGAGCCCGGCGTTGCCATTTTCGAGACGCTGCTCGAAGCGAAAATGAGAGGACGGCGCAAAGAAAACGGGGGCACTTCGCGCGCCCCCGTTTGTTTTCAGTTTACGTCCGTGTCTTATCCCTGGCACGAGACACGGTTAGATGGAAACTGTCTCGCTCACCACCATCCATAGCCGAAACCGGCGCCGCCCACGCCCACACTAACGCCGCCTGGGCCCGCGTAGACGCCTGGAGTTCCGGTGTAGTAGCCGTTGTAGTAACCCGGGTAGTAACCAGAACTGTAATAGCTCGCTCCGTAAGACGGATATCCGTAGCCGTATCCGCCGTAGCCTCCGCCGTAATAAGCGCCTCCTCGATAGCCGCCATTCCAACCGCCTCGGCGCACTCCATCACCGCGCCAGGCGCTCCGCGGCCGACATTGCCGCGTCCTGCATTACCGCCTCCTACGTTACTGCGACCTCCATTGCCGCGCCCGCCTCCCCGCTCGTCGGCTTGCGCCGTCGCTGCCCAGGATGTGAGAGCCGCGAGGCCCAGCAGGGCGCTGCACGAAAAACTCCAAACAGTTCGTCTCATGATTCGTTCTCCGGTTTCTTCCGAAAATCGGTGGATTTACTTCTTCTGTAGTTGTTCACGCAACTGGCGGATCTCGTCACGCAGCTGTCGCATCTCGTCTTCGATCCGTTGCAGCGCGTTCGCATCGGGGCCAGCCTGGCCGTCGCCGGGAGCAGCTTGGCTTTCGGCAAATTCGCTGGCTTCGGCTACCAATGGTGACCGGGATCTTTTGCGGTTGATTGTCCCGCATCACTTCGAAGTCGGCTTTTGTCTGCGGCTTCATCTCGTGGACGAGTGCCATCACTTCGGCCGGATCATCGATCTTCTGTCCGTTGATCTGCGTCACGAGGTCTCCGGGCTGCAGGCCAGCGCGGGCCGCAGGACTTCCCGGATAGATCTGGGCGACACGCGCGCCTCTTTGGCCAAGTGCATTCTGCCCGGCGTACGGTGTGTTCGAACTGCCGCTCTGGGCGACGGGACTGCTCCCCAGCGTGCTCGGACTGCCGCCCGATGTGCTTTGAGCGTTTTGGCTGCCGTCTGGGGCACTTGGCTGTGCTGCGGGCGCGTTCTGACCGTTGGGAGCCATTTCGTTCTCTCCGTACAGCAGAATGCCCACCCAGCCGCTGTCTCCTTCCGGGTTGCCCGGAACAAAATGAAGCAGGAGCTGGCGGCCATTACGTTCGATCATCAGCGGAACCGGGCGTCCCGTCTGAGCGGTCAAATAGGCCTTCGCGTGGCGGCGGTGGGCAAACGGGCGACCGTCGATCGAAATCACTCGGTCGTGCGCTTGCAGTCCGGCTTGCGCCGCGGGGCTATTTGGATCCACGCTGGCGATTTCGAGCCCGTGGCCCGAGTTGGCCTGCTTCTCGAACTGGATTCCAAGGCCCACTTGCTGCGAAGCACCGTCTGGGTGACCCACAGGCTGGCCCACGCCGTTTTGTTGACTCGGTTGCTGCGCTGTCTCCGATTTCTGCTCGACTGTGGCGGGTGGATCAGACGGATTCTGAGTCGCCGGCTGGTTTTGCGCGACGAGGTGACTCCGCGCCCATCACGAACGTCACAAGGCGCAAAGGATGAGCCCGGCTCGAAGGTTACAGAGATGCTTCATGTTTCTTTCTCCATTTCAAATAAAATTGCGATTTCAGGAATCGCCACCGTCTCGTAGGTCACTTCGTCAATCGCGAAGGGAGCGGCAAGCGCGAAGAATTGCCCCGGGGGGACTCACATTGAGTGCCAAGCGGCCGAGAAGAAGTCCTCGCCCAAGCCCCTGGGCGGCCCATCCGGCCGCCAAATCAGGGTTTATCGCGTAGGGCCGACATGTGCAGGGCTCAATGGGATGCAAGCCATGTGCCAACGAGTCGCGGGATAGGCTCTCGCGCATCGTGAGCGTTCGCTTGCTCAAGCTCCTCGCGACATCGCTTATGCTCGGTTCGGGTGCATCGGGCGGGATTTTCTCGCCGGCGCTGTTACTGGGAGCCACAGCTGGCGGCGCCTACGGCGACCGAGTTGACCAGCGCCGTTGCGATGGATGACGCGTGCTTGCGCACCAAGTCCGAGGCAAACCGCGACCTGGGATACGAGCTCCTCACACGGTTTGTCCCGATTCTCGTTGGGCAAAGCGACCCGCATCCAACTGTTGGACCTGTACCGCCCCCCGGAGTGAACTCACGCCTCGTCGAGCTGATCGAGAATGCAGTCTCGGATCGCCAGCGGATCGTCGAGCACACTTGCAGACCTCGAGGTCGCTCTGGCTGGCCGCCTCCGGGCTGAGCGGACTGGCGGCATCTGGCGCGGGGAAACGACGGGCTTCTGCCCGATGTCTGCGCCGCCGGCTGTGTTTCCGAATGCTTATCACCTGCTGACGTGATGCTCAGCGAGCGGCACTGATCAGCGGCACCAGGACGACGCTGACAAAATCCTGTCGGAAATGCATCACGATCGGAGCAACCAGGCTCCCGGTTCACAGGTAAACCACAGCGAAGAACAATCCCATGGCTCCAACCGTGGTCAGGCCAGCCGTCCCTTCGTAACCGTGGCCCAACGAAAAAACAACAGACGAAAGTACTGCGGCTGTGGTGGCGCTCCCCGAGACGGCCGTGAATCGCAAAATGAGATAACCTCGAAAAATGGTCTCTTCGGCGAGCGCGACCACCACCACCATTACGACAGCAAGCGGTACCTCGAGCCAGCCGCGGAACGATAAGAACGAGGGCTGCGGCATCGTCGGAGCGGACAGCCCAGCTTTAGCAGCATCCATTCCAACAGGGCCGCTCCGAAGAACACGAACGGGAAAAGCAGGAGTCCGAGTGCGGCGTACCTCGGCCACGTCCTCGAGGTCCAGCCAATTTTCCCGAACCGTTCACCGTTGCGCCAGACGAAGAAAACGACGAGGCCCGTCAGAGCCAGAACCGGGCAATGATGGAAATCGCAGTAACGACAAACCCCAGCTTCCCTTCTCGAATCGCAAACAACGAAAGAACCATGGAAGGGACGATCAGCGACACAAAAACTCCGACTTCAATGGCTTGCTCCCTCCGGGAGAGCCTCCGTTGCTCACTTGGCAGCGTCGAAGGCTTACTGAGATCGATGGCCATGCCGTTGTCCACACGAGGATCCCGTTCGTTCTCGCTTCGGAATTTGTCTGCCGAACCCCTCCGATCTCGTTTGTGCTGCCGTCTGCAGTTTCAATTAGCTCGATTTCACTCCTCGGACGACCTCAACGGGAACCCACATGTGTTCGATGGTCGCATCGTCCACGGTAAATCCCGTGGCTTCCAACGCACGGCGGACGTAGATTGGTCGACAGTCCATCAGGTTAGGAAAATGCCGATGGGTCCATTTCGAACGCCCGAACCATGAGCCCCTCTTTGCCCTCCTTCGACACGGCGACCACAACGAGGCGGCCGGCTCGTTTCAGGACCCGACGGCATTCCGTCAGCACCCGCGGGATCTCCGGTGTATCGAACAACTCCAGCGTGAAGCTCATGAAGATGGCATCCAGTGATTCGGAGTCAAATGGCAATTGCTCGGCGTCAGCCGCATTTCAGGTCCGCGCGGACGAGCAACTTCTCACACTCCAGGAGGTGCCGCGTCAGGTTGAGCATCTTTTCCGAGATGTCGATTCCGTAGACGCGGCCTTCGGCTCCGACGGAACGAGCCAGGTCGACCAAACAATGTCCCGTCCCGCAGCCGATCTCCAGGATGTGCTCTCCGCGGACGGCTCCCAATTTCTTGAGGCCCGCCTCGCGCATCGGCTCTTCGCTGCGTTCCGACAGTAAGTCGTATGCGCCGGCGATCTTGTTGTAGAAGGACTTCAGCTCTTCCTTGGTCTGCAAGACTGCGCAAGACCCCCGGTTCGTAGTTCGTGGCGTGCGTTTCAGACATCTCGTCTCCTTCTTGAATCACGGTCGACTATCATGCGGCAGGCCTACTTTACCATTGGATGACTAAGCAAGGGGCCGCGAACGCTCGTTCGAGTCGACCATTTTGGCATTCGTCCGACGTGCGGAAATCGACGCGTAGCAGTTACGCGTAAGTGTTTGTACAATAGTTGACGTCCGGCCTTTTCCTACAGCACGTGTCGGCTGCCGTCGATTGCGGTTGCGCAAGAGCAATTGCAAAATACCTCGCGACGATCAAGGCTCAGCCGACTTGTGGTCACGACGACCGCAGCGGTCGCTATGTCGTGCACACAGCGACGCGAATAGGAATGGAGGACTCCTACGCCACGGAAGCGCGCGGTGACGGGGGTGACGAATCCGCCCGCCAGTTAGGCTGCAAGAGGCGGGGAGGAGGTGCTCCATGCAACGCCTATCGGTCGCTGAGGCGGCCTTGTGCCGGGGTCTCTACACCCTTGTTTTTTCGATAGAGGCTTTTGTCTCGACACGGCCGCGGATGGACTCGATCTCCGGATCAAGCTTCGGTGGCTTGCTTTCGATTTGCTCGTGCTCGCCCGGAAGCGTGTCTGTGGCGAAGGCGAGCGGCTGCTCACCCGCCTGATCGAGCACCGCCAGAAAGCCTGGAATTCGGACGTGCTGGTCGTCGACGTCCTTCCGTTCAGCGCGCTCTCCCAGTGGCTGACTCCCCTGGTTCGCCGCTTTCGGAAGCCGTTTCCAATTGCGGCCTTGCATGACTCCATCGAATCTGTGCTCGGCGGCACCCAAAACGCCCCTGCGTGGCACCGGGCAAAGCGATGTGGGCCCTGCGGTCGATGAGGCTATAGACGCGTTTGGAACGATTCCTGTTGCTGCCTTTCGGGGCCGTCAATTCCGTCCATTCGGAATCACAAATACCCATAAACCTTCGGGGGCAATAACAATGGCACCACAATTCAGGAATTCGGTCGTCGCCGTCTTTGAATCTCATCACGAAACAGAAGATGCCATCCTCAAACTTCAGAAGGACGGCTTCGACACGAAGAAGCTGTCGATCGTCGGTAGGGATTTCCACACGGAGGAGCAGGTCATCGGTTACTACACGCCGGCGATCGCATGGCGTACTGGGGTAACCAGAGCGCCTTCTGGAGCGGCCTCTCGGACGTGCTGGTCGGCTCCGCGTTCTTCTGGGTACCGGGCATTGGTCCGCTACTCGTGGCGGGCCCGCTCGTCAGTTGGATTGTCGCGCGCTTGAAGGCGGCGCAACGGCGGGCGGGTTACGGCCCTCGCGCGGGACTGTACAGCATCGGAATTCCCAAGAACAGCGTCCTGCAATACGAGACCGAAGTCAAGAACCGTAAAATTCTCCTACTTGCCCAGGGAACGCCTGAGGAAGTCGAACGTGCCAAGGATATCTTGCAACAGACTCAAGCGAAGACAACAACGGTCCATGCCCAATCAGCCGCCGTTGGCGCGTAACCTCGCGAGTTTCGTGTCGCTAATGTTTACCGCTAGCGAATGGTGTTCTAACACCGGCGGAGCTTAACCGATGAGTCACACGACCGGTCCCGCAACCTATCACCACGTCGACAACTGCACGTGCCGCGTCCGTTGCGCCGGAAACGGCCATGCCGCAGTCGGCCTTCTTCAGCGCGGGGGCGTCGTTCGCCCCGTCGCCGGTCATGCCCACGACATGGCCGCGCACAAGGAGGAGGGAACCGTGACCTCACCGTTCGACATGACGGTGCGGAACGACCTGGACCGCTTCCATCTCGTGATGGACGTCATTGACCGCGTGCCACAGACCGGCGAAAAGGGCATCTATTTGAAGCAGGAGTTAATGGACAAGCTGATTGAGCACAAGCAGAACATCGCCAAACACGGCCAGGACCTGCCGGCGGATTCGCAATTGGAATTGGGGGCTGAAGGTCTGAGCAAGACCTAAATCGGGCAGAACAGCGATGGCAATTCAACTGCCAGCGGTTATTAAGCAGCGAACGTCAATCAGGTTGCGGAATTCATAACGACCCAACGGTTCGACGCTGTCCTCTTCGACTTGGACGGCGTTATGACGACGACGGCGAAGATTCACTCGGCCTGTTGGAAACAAACTTTCGATGAATTCCTCGGTGCACGCAGTTATCGGACTGGTGAACCGTTCCGGCCGTTCGACATCGATCACGATTACAAGCGGTTTGTCGATGGCAAACCTCGCTACGATGGGGTCCGAAGCTTTCTCGAATTGCGCAGATCGTCTTGCCGGAAGGGACGCAGGACTCGCCTCCGTCGGAAGAGTCGGTCTGCGGCGTCGGAAACAGAAAAGACGGACTGGTCGAGCGAGCAATACGCACCGGAGCAGCCAAAACCTATCCCGGATCGATGGCGTTCGTCCGTTGGGTGCGACAGCTCGGTTTGCGAACTGCCGTCGTCTCATCGAGCCATCATTGCGCAACGGTTCTCCAATCAACCGGCATCGAGGATCTCTTCGATGCTCAGGTTGATGGAAATGTCATCGATCGTTTGCGGCAACCGGGAAAGCCGGCACCAGATGTCTATCTTCATGCCGCCAGGTTGCTTGGTGTTTCGGCCATCCGCGCAGTGGTTGTCGAGGATGCAATTGCCGGCGTGCGGGCCGGCCGCGCAGGCGGGTTCGGCTTGGTGATCGGCGTGGACCGAGGACACGCTGCCGACGACCTCCTTCAAAACGGGGCCAACCTGGTCGTTTCGGATTTGGGCGAATTGGTCCGCGAGAAAAATCGAGGTCAAGACCGATGATCCATCACGAACCCGTGCATCCGCCCGAATTCATTTACCCCGTCGACGATTGGCGGGTGGTGGAGACGCAGTTCGCCCCGCGTTTGTTGCCCAGATGGAGACCATCTTTTCCACGGCCAATGGCTATCTCGGCATGCGAGGGGGATTTGAGGAGGGAACGCCGGCATACGAACAGGGAGTCTTCGTCAACGGGTTTCATGAAACGTGGCCGATTCCCTATGGCGAGCGAGCTCACGGATTTGCCACGACCGGGCAGACGATCGTCAACGTGCCAGACGGGACGATCATCCGGCTGTATGTCGATGACAAGGTATTCGATCTCGCACGGGCGTCCGTCATCCAGTATGAGCGCGCTCTCGACCTGCGGTCCGGCACCCTCGATCGCCACGTTCTCTGGGAGACGCCGACCGGCAAACAGGTTCGCGTTCGCTCTCGCCGGCTCGTCTCATTCTCGAATCGGCATTTGGCCGCCCTCTCCTATGAGGTAACCGTTCTGAACGCTCAGGCTCCAATCGTCCTCTCCTCCGAACTCGTTCGTCACCAGCAGCCCCGCATGCTCGCAGAAGACGACCCGCGGCTCGCTCGCCGGCTCGACAAATCGGTGTTGATCTCCGAGGCTCGTAAGGCCGACAAGTACCGCCTGCTTCGAGCGTTCACCACTCATAGCAGCCGGATGACGCTTGCCTGCGGGATTGACCACGTCCTGGAAACGGAGTGTCCGGTTTCTGTCGATCAGGAGGGCACCGATAGTGCGGACCGGGTTGTCTTCTCGATCGATGCAGAGTCGCAGAAGGCGATCCGCCTGATTAAGTTCCTTAGCTATCACTCTTCCCGAACGGTATCGGTCAAGGAACAACTGGATCGAGCAGAACGCGTGCTGAAACGGGCCGTTCGTCAGGGCTTCGACCATCTCCTGATTGACCAGCGGCGTTATCTGGACGGCTTCTGGCACCGCGCGACATCGAAGTTGCGGGCGCATATTCACGCACCCAGCAGTGCTTGCGGTGGGACCTGTTCCAATTACTCCAGGCGACGGCGAGGGCTGATGGGGCCGGCGTCCCTGCGAAGGGACTGACCGGTCAAACCTATGAGGGGCACTATTTTTGGGACATGGAAATGTACATGATCCCATTCCTGATCTACACCGAGCCCACGGCCGCACGGAATCTATTGCTGTTTCGCTATCGGTTGCTCGACGCCGCCCGGCAAAGAGCCAGAGAGGTGAGCCAGAAGGGCGCACTTTTTCCATGGCGGACTATCAACGGCCAGGAGGCGTCCGCCTACTATGCCGCGGGGACCGCCCAATACCACATCAACGCAGCCGTGGCGTACGCCATCCGCAGATATGTCGAAGTGACTGGGGGACGGGGACTTTTTGCCGCTACGGGGCTGAGATTCTGGTTGAGACGGCCCGGTTGTGGTACGACCTCGGCTTCTTTTCCAAGCGGAAGGCAGGCCAATTCTGCATCAATTCGGTCACTGGCCCCGACGAGTACGCCACGGTCGTCGACAACAATACGTATACGAACTTGATGGCTCGCGAGAATCTCCGATACGCTGCGGACGCAATTGGGATGCTTCGATCGCAGCATCCAACAGCCTACGACGAATTGGTTTACCGCACGAATCTGAGGCCGGAAGAGGCGAGCGACTGGAAGCGTGCGGCCGACGCGATGTACGTCGCTTACGACGAAAAACTGGGCATTCATCCGCAGGACGATCAGTTTTTGGATAAATAGGTCAGATAATGGCAGGGCACACGCCGGATTCAGATTATCCCTTGCTGCTTAATTACCACCCCCTGGTGATCTACCGCCGTCAGGTCCTCAAGCAGACCGACGTCGTCTTCGCGATGTTCCTGCTGGGCGAAGACTTCACGGCGTAGCAAAAGCGGCTGACCTGCCCCCCTTAACCGAGTCCGGGTGCCGAGTGATAAACTTCGGCATTCTGGACCTTTGAGGAGGAGGGCAAGATGCCTGGGAAGCGATTTGGAGCGGAGCAGATCATTCCGAAGCTGCGGGAAGCCGAGGTGGATTTGGCCAAGGGTCTGACGGTGGCGCAGGCCTGCAAGAAGATCGGAGTGACGGAGCAGACGTACTACCGCTGGCGGAAGGAGTACGGCGGCATTCGGATGGACCAGGCCAAGCGGATGAAGGACCTGGAGAAGGAGAACGCCCGGTTGAAGCGGCTGCTGGCCGACGCAGAGCTGGACAAGGCGATCCTGCGAGAGGCGGCTTCGGGAAACTTCTGAGCCCGGCGAAGCGACGGCAAGCCGTCCAGCACGTGCGGAATTCGCTGGGCCAGGAGCAGGTCTCCGAGCGTCGGGTGTGTCGGGTTCTGGGCAACCTCGCTCGACCCAGCGACGCCAGCGACACGTGCCGGACGACGAACCTCGGCTGATCAGGGAGATGGTGGCGCTGGCCACGCAATACGGTCGGTACGGGTATCGCCGGGTGACGAAGCTGCTTCATCGGAGGGGATGGCGAGTGAATCACAAGCGGATCGAACGTCTCTGGAGGCAGGAAGGGCTGAAAGTGCCGCAGAAACAGCCCAAACGACGACGGTTGTGGTTCAACGACGGTTCGTGCGTGCGGCTACGGCCGGCGCATCGAGATCACGTGTGGAGCTACGACTTCGTGCAGGCACGAACGCACGATGGCCGAGCGTTGCGGATGCTGACGATCGTGGACGAGTTCACCCGGGAGTGCCTGGCGATCGACGTGGCCCGGAAGTTGACCAGCGAGGACGTGTTGGAGCGACTGTCGGACCTGTTCATCCGGCGTGGCGTTCCCGACTACGTTCGCTCGGACAACGGACCGGAGTTCACGGCCAAGCGGGTGAAGGACTGGCTGGAACGAGTCGAGGTGAAGACGCTGTTCATCGAGCCGGGCAGTCCCTGGGAGAATGGCTACGTCGAGTCGTTCAACGGAAAGCTGCGGGACGAACTGTTGGACGGGGAAATCTTCGACACGCTGCTGGAAGCGAAGGTGCTGATCGAGCGTTGGCGTGTGGAGTACAACACGATCCGGCCGCACAGTGCGTTGGGCTACCGGCCCCCGGCACCGGAAGCGATTCAGCCATGGAAATCCAACCTCGCTACGCTCGGCTGGACTTCCATGGCTGAGACGACCGAAGAACTAACATAACCACTGGTACCATCCTGGGGGGCAGGTCAGTCCGCGGACTGCTTGCGCATTCGAGGAAACCATCGGCATTTAGGCGGACGGCCTGTCCTTCGCGTCTTGCTCTAAAACGCCGAGATCCCTCGTAAACGATATTGAATCCAACCCTTTTGATCGACTGGCACTCGGAAATTCAGAAACTCCGGCGCAGCAGAGACGGTCTGCTGTTGGCCGGCGGGGCGATGAAGTCACGATTGAGTCAAGTCTGCGAGGAGTGATCTCATGGAGAAGCCAGAACAGGACCGCTTCAAGTTGCAATTGCTCGAGCTCCGCACACGACTGCTGCGGGAGGTCGGTATGGCTGAAGAGGCACTTCGCGAGGACGTAGTCAAGCCAGGGGACATAACGAGCGTGCCCACGCACCCGGCCGATCAGGACGTTGAAGGGTTAGACGCCGAGATTGGGATTGCTGAGAACGAAGAGTTGTTGCTTGAACAGGTAAACGCGGTGCTTGAGCGGATCCGAGCGGGAACGTATAGCGTTTGCCAGCAGTGTGGACGCACGATTGACGAACAGCGCCTGCATGCCATTCCTTATTCGTCCTGTTGCATCGATTGCGCCCGCGGCCACCGCGACGAGATCGAAAAACCGGTGCGCGGTGAACCGCGCCGCTTCCGATGAACTCACGCTTTGCGGTTTGCCGGTCGAAGGGACCCGGCAACTCGTTTGTCAAACCCGGCGATTGAGTCCGTACGAATCGAGAGGAAGTCTGCTATGAGAGAACTCCAAGTTACCTTGCCGGAACTCGGCCTGCTCGTCGGCACCCGGGCCGCCCTCGGCGCCGGGCTGGGCCTCCTGCTGGCAGATTGCCTGCCTGAAAGCCAACGCAGGGCCGTTGGGTGGACGCTCGTCCTGGTCGGCGCTTTCACCACCGTTCCTCTCGCGTTCGAGGTGCTCGGCAAGGTCCGCGCCTCGACCACAGCCAGATTGCCGTAGCGGAGAGTGAGCGTGGTCCGATCTTTACCAGGCCCCAGTGCGTGGGAGGCTTTGTCGCAAGTGCTGCGGAGGCTCAGAGGTCGGCCAGAGGAGAGTTAAGTTTCCGCTCGGCCGGTTCGTATCCGAAATCGACGTCCGTCTGCTGTGGAACCGGAGAATGCCATGCATGCGATGGTGCTGAAGAAGCTTGGGGCCGCTCTTGAATGGACCGAGCTCGCCGATCGGCAGCCCGGGCCGGGCGAGATTCGGGTGAAGGTGGCCGCTTGCGGCGTCTGCCGCACGGACCTGCATGTCGTCGATGGCGAGCTGCCCGACCCGAAGGTGCCGATCATCCCCGGCCACGAGATCGTCGGCCGGATCGATGCGATCGGGGCCGGCGTCGAGGGACTGCGCGTGGGCGAGCGCGTCGGCATTCCGTGGCTCGGCCACACCTGCGGCGTCTGCCCCTATTGCACGGGGCACCAGGAAAATCTCTGCGATCGCCCGCTCTTCACCGGATACACGCGCGACGGCGGCTTCGCGACGGCGACGATCGCCGATGCGCGTTATGCGTTCCCGCTCGGCGAGGCCGGCAGCGACGTGGCGCTCGCCCCTTTGCTCTGCGCCGGCCTGATCGGCTGGCGTTCGCTGGTGATCGCCGGCGAAGGCAAAAAGCTGGGGCTCTACGGCTTTGGCGCCGCGGCCCATATCGTGGCGCAGGTCGCGAAGTGGCAGGGGCGATCGGTGTTTGCCTTCACGCGGCCGGGAGATGTTGCCACCCAGGCCTTCGCCCGGCGCCTCGGCGCGGCGTGGGCGGGCGGATCCGACGAGATGCCGCCGGAGCCGCTCGATGCGGCGATCATCTTTGCGACCGTTGGCGATCTCGTGCCTCTGGCGCTGAAGGCGGTCCGCAAGGGCGGCCGCGTCGTTTGCGCGGGCATCCATATGAGCGACATCCCGAGCTTCCCCTATCGGCTGCTGTGGGAAGAGCGGCAGCTCGTGTCGGTCGCCAATCTCACGCGGCAGGATGGAATCGATTTCCTGCGCCTGGCGCCGGAGATCGGCATCGTCACCGAGACCACGCGCTATCCGCTCAACCAGGCCAATCAAGCGCTCGCCGATCTCCGCGCCGGCCGGTTCGAAGGCGCCGCAGTTCTCGTGCCCTGAGCGCGGTCAAGCGGGGTTCGGGTATCGGACCATGTTCTTCGCGTCTTTGCGAGCTGTGCCCGCCTACGCTGCCGTTGCCGAGAGAGAAATCACATGCTTGCCTTGCATTTCTTTGTACAAGCGATAGAGTAGAGTGCATCGAGCCAGCCCAAAATGGTTTGGCCTCGACGAAGTCGTCGGATGACTAGATGAAGGGCAACCCGGCCGGGCCGGGGGGCCCGTTGACGAGTAAGCCGACGTGGTCGAATACCTCAGGGTGTTCCACCACGTCGGCTTTTTTTGTTTTGCGGCGCAGATTTCGCACGATCCATCTCATGAAACAGCAAAGCCAGGATTGATGCAGTTTCTTAATTCATCCCTTAGTTAGTTCGTGTCGCCCCATCGCTGCTCCTTGAGCACCAAGTGCCGGCAACGGGGCGGCCCTTTGACGAGATCATGGACGGCGAATATCAGCCCAACCAAGTGCGGCGTGCAGGAGGTTTCATGAAGCCGATCAGCCCTTGGTTCCAGACTGCAGCGTTGATCAGTTCGATCCGTAAAGCGATCTGCGATCTGGAGGCCGCACGGCCGGATCGATCGCCCAACGTGCAGCCGATCGGTCCGGATTGGAACCGCTCATGCCATAGCCGTGCGGAAGCGGAAAAAACCACGACCTGATTTGATGGGTGCTCCTCCCTCGTGGTTTGTGAACGAAGACGCGACCCGTCCGAGTTGTTTTGGAAAAGGGATTTACTGATGAGAGTTTATTCGCTGGTTTGACGCTGACGGCGATGGCTGTGACCGGCTGTAATCAAGGGACTCCCGGAGGGCCAGGAACGACCGAAAGAACCGCCAACAAACCCGTCGCCGGTCGGGCCGACGACATGTTCATCTTGGATGTGCCGATGACATCAACGAAGCTGAAGCAGGGGGAAACCAAAGAACTCGCGATCAGTGTCGCGCGGGGAGGGAATTTCGACGAAGATGTGACGCTGAAGTTTGCCGGAGTCCGAAGGGCGTGACTCTCAATCCCCCAAGTCCCGTCATCAGGCATGGGGAGAAGGATACGAAAATCACGCTCCGCCTGCCGACACTGCCTCGCTGGGTGACTTCACGCTCAAAGTGACAGGAAAACCGACGAAAAGCGCAGACGCCACAAACGAGTTCAAGATTGTTATCGCGAAAAAGTAGCTGCTACTGCGCAGGCGTAAAAAGGAGATACCCGCCTAACCGTTTGTCCAGCCCGTCGAGTTGCCCACAGGCTATTGCCAGCACGGAAGGCTCCACTTGCCGTTCGGTGTTCCTACGGCGTCGCCGCACAGAAGATCCTCGGCAACAAAGATTGACGAGAGATTGAGATTCGGGCAGGCGAACCGCCTTGCCGGAAACCACTTTGGGAGGTTCAGCCATGTGGATGATCGAAACTGCAATCGGTCTGGGGATCGCCCTGGCACTGGTCGCCTTGTACCTGTTGACCTGCATCCGTGTTCTGACGGAATACGAACGCGGTGTGATCTTTCGCCTGGGCCGGGTAATGCCCAAGCCCAAGGGACCGGGGCTGATCATGGTCTTCGGGCCGGTCGATCGCATGGTGCGCATCGACTTGCGGACCGTAACCAAGGTTATCGAGCCGCAGGACGTCATCACCCGGGACAACGTGTCGGTCAAGGTCGATGCCGTGCTCTATTACCGGGTTGTCGATCCCATGAAGGCCGTGTTGCAGGTGGAGAATTTCATGTACGCGACGTCCCAGGTGGCCTTGACAACCTTGCGCAGCACGGTGGGTCAGGCGGAACTCGATGAACTCCTGACGGAGCGGGACAAAGTGAACCACCGCTTGCAAGCGATCATCGATGGGCACACCGAGCCGTGGGGAATTAAAGTCTCCGTCGTGGAAGTCAAGGATGTGGATCTCCCCGACGCGATGAAGCGGTCCATGGCCGCCCAGGCGGAGGCCGAACGCGCACGCCGCGCGAAGGTCATCAACGCGGAGGGGGAGTTCCAGGCCTCCACCAAACTCCGGCAAGCCGCCGAGATCATGACGCCCTATCCCATGGCGATGCAGATGCGCTATCTTCAGGCACTCGCGGAAGTAGCCGCCGATAAGAATTCCACCATCATCTTCCCGTTGCCGATCGAACTGTTGGCGCCGTTCCTGAAGCACGGCCGGGACGGCGCGAGTGCCGCCGCGCTGACGAATGGGAAAGCTCGAGGACGCATCCCTGGGGGTGAAGGATCCGGCCCAATCCGAGAAGACCACCGGAGTCGGAGCAACTCCGGCGATGGTGGGGGGAAACGGCCGGTAGCTTGCTGATGCCAGGGGAATCGCAGCAAGGAGCCAGAACTTTAAGCCGAATCGGCGAACTGCCAGTTCGCGAGCGGGGATCGAATGATCCGACAGGCCAAAGAAGTTGATGGGAAACAGGAGCACGGTGCTTCTGCGTGAGGATTCATGTAACTCTGCAACGAAAAGTAAGGAACCAAATGATGTCCAACACGAACTCCGTCGTCGCCGTCTTTGAATCTCACGAACAAGCGGAAGACGCCATCCGCGAGCTTCAGAAGGACGGCTTCGACATGAAGAAGCTGTCGATCGTCGGCAAGGATTTCCACACGGAAGAGCACGTCGTCGGCTATTACACCACCGGCGACCGCATGCTGTACTGGGGCAAGCAGGGGCCTTCTGGGGCGGCTTCTGGGGCGGCATGTGGGGATCCTCGGCTCCGCGTTCTTCTGGGTGCCGGGCATTGGTCAGCTGCTCGTGGCGGGGCCGCTCGTCATGTGGATCGTCGGCGCGCTCGAAGGGGCCGCCGTGATGGGGGGGTCACGCTCTCGGCGCCGGACTGTTCAGCATCGGCATTCCGAAGAACAGTGTCGTGCAATACGAGACCGAGGTGAAGAACGGCAAACTCCTCCTGGTTGCCCACGGGACGGCCGAGGAAGTGGAACGCGCCAAGGATCTCCTGGATCAGTCTCAAGCGAAGACAACGACGGTCCATGCCGAACAGGCCGCCGTTGGCGTGTAACCTTTTTTTTTTTTTTTTTTTTTTTTTTTTTTTTTTTTTTTTTTTTTTTTTTTTTTTTTTTTTTTTTTTTTTTTTTTTTTTTTTTTTTTTTTTTTTTTTTTTTTTTTTTTTTTTTTTTTTTTTTTTTTTTTTTTTTTTTTTTTTTTTTTTTTTTTTTTTTTTTTTTTTTTTTTTTTTTTTTTTTTTTTTTTTTTTTTTTTTTTTTTTTTTTTTTTTTTTTTTTTTTTTTTTTTTTTTTTTTTTTTTTTTTTTTTTTTTTTTTTTTTTTTTTTTTTTTTTTTTTTTTTTTTTTTTTTTTTTTTTTTTTTTTTTTTTTTTTTTTTTTTTTTTTTTTTTTTTTTTTTTTTTTTTTTTTTTTTTTTTTTTTTTTTTTTTTTTTTTTTTTTTTTTTTTTTTTTTTTTTTTTTTTTTTTTTTTTTTTTTTTTTTTTTTTTTTTTTTTTTTTTTTTTTTTTTTTTTTTTTTTTTTTTTTTTTTTTTTTTTTTTTTTTTTTTTTTTTTTTTTTTTTTTTTTTTTTTTTTTTTTTTTTTTTTTTTTTTTTTTTTTTTTTTTTTTTTTTTTTTTTTTTTTTTTTTTTTTTTTTTTTTTTTTTTTTTTTTTTTTTTTTTTTTTTTTTTTTTTTTTTTTTTTTTTTTTTTTTTTTTTTTTTTTTTTTTTTTTTTTTTTTTTTTTTTTTTTTTTTTTTTTTTTTTTTTTTTTTTTTTTTTTTTTTTTTTTTTTTTTTTTTTTTTTTTTTTTTTTTTTTTTTTTTTTTTTTTTTTTTTTTTTTTTAAAAAAAAAAAAAAAAAAAAAAAAAAAACCCCCCCCCCCCCCCCCCCCCCCCCCCCCCCCCCCCCCCCCCCCCCCCCCCCCCCCCCCCCCCCCCCCCCAAAATTGTAGATAACGCCCTACCTCTTTATTAAACAACGGCCCGCGCGGCATCGCTTTTAGCACTCAGCTTCTTCACCTTCATGGAGAGATCTCATGTTACCACGTCGCTTGTTCCTTGCTTCGGTGATGGTTCTGAGCTTGGCCGCATTCGCCATCGCTGCCGACCGGATAGCCAAAGACACCAAAAATAAGGCTGAACCTCAGTCGCGCCCTGGCTGGTTTGTCGTTGAAGAAAACGTGTGGATCCGCCTCAACGACGAGCCGTCGCAGCACATGCATCAGGCCCACGAGAGTTTTCTCACAAAGGAGTACGGAGCGACCACCAATGAACTGCGAAAGGCTGCTTGCTACCTCCACATCGCGGCGCGAAACTCCTTCCAGCCAAACGAAAGCAGCACTCACTGCTTCTGCACACGAGCTGGACAATTTGGCGGCGGACGTCCAGGCCGGCACCGTGAAATCGGTCAAGAGCTTCGGATTCAACTTTGGCACGCCGCCGAGCATGCCCTGGGCCGCAACGATCACACGAAAGCCAAGGCCGCACTGAATGCCAAACACCACGCGATGGCCGGGCAGTACCTGCGTTCAGCCGTGAACCATGTCGAAGACTCGGCCAAGTGGTCCGGACACGAGTTGGAGAGCGGCACCGTGGCAACGGCCAACGGCGTCCGCATTGTGGCGGGGAAACTGATTGACGGCAGCGGTTTCGTCGTGGACGAGGCTGAAAAAGGCGTCACATGGGTCGGCGATGAAGTGGAGAAGGTCGGCAAGTCCATTGATTTAGCCTCATCGACAAGCCGAAGCGACCGCAAAAGCCGACGCCAGTTACCAAAAGGTGAAACCATGTCTCCACATCTGTTCGTGAGCGGAACAATGTTCGAGATCCAGCGGCTAAAACGCAACCAGATCGACCGAGCTTTCAAAGCTTGTCGGTCACCGTACGGTTGTGGCTTTGTCGCCTTTGATCTCTTTTCCCGGGCACGTTGCCCGAGAGAGGGAATACCCTGTTTCTAGTGTAAGGAGAATCTTTCATGCTACGCGCGTCTTTCTGTTCGTTGGCGGTGTTGGCGGTCTTCGTGATCGGCCTGGCGAGGGCTGATGACGCAAAGACCAAGGCGAAACACACACGAAGACACGCAGGCGACGATCACCAAAGTGGATGCCGAGAAAAATACAGTCACCGTGATGATGAGAGGCCGGAAAGGGAAGGAAGTTGAAAAGACCTTCCAGGTCGCGGAAGGGGCCGAATGCTTCGACAGCACGGGGAAGGTCGCCAAGCTCGACGCCTTCAAACCGGGTGACGACATCGTCATCACCCGGAAGTCGGGCAAGATCACCGAATTGAGGATGCACGCCGAGGCCACGATCACCAAGGTGGACGCGAAGGAGGGCACGGTCACCGTGAAGATGATGGACAAGGAAGGGAAGGAAGTCGAAAAAACCTTCCAGCTCACGGAAGACGTCGAGTACATCGACACCACGGGACGTGTCGCCTCGCTGGATGTCTTCCAGTCGGGTGACCAAGTCCTCTTTATCGAAAGCGAAGGCAAGATCAAGGAGTTGAAGAAGGATACCAAACATAACAAGACGGGGGACAAGCACGTCAGCGCGAAATGATTCCTGCTCGCTGTTCCCTGACCTCCAGGTCATAAGGCATGGAGCGATCCTCGCCCGCACGACGACGGGGATCGCTCTTCGCCAAAGCGGATGAAGTTAGGACAATTTTGTACCAGGCCAAGTATAAGCATCATTGACTCAGACAAGAGAGAGACGACAATGGCGTCTGCTGGCCGCACGGCCGGCCGGACCCGAGCCCTTCGCCCGTCGAGCAATCCCGCCTCACCAAAGCAGCTTTTCGGCTGAAACCGCGGCTTTTCCGAGGCTTTGATTGCGCTTTTAGGAGATCCTTTCGATGTCCACTGACATTCGGCCGGCACCCGGCCATTCCCGCCATCCCGAACAGGCGGAAGTCGTCCAGGTTATCGTCTACGGGCATTCCGCGTTGTTCTACTGGTGGCCGCTGTGGGTGGCGGGGTACGTCATGGCGCTGCTGACCTGGTTGCACCACGACCAGGTGGTCATCGGCAACAAACCGGAGTGGTTCCACCCGAGCCGAAATCTAGGGGTGATCTACACCTTGCTCCTGCTTTTGCTGATCGTGGTCACCAGTACCAAGATCAAGGGCATGAAAGCGGCGTTGATCATCGCCGCCCTGGCTTTTCTCGCCCTGTTGTTCGTCCACCTGGATTGGTGGGATAGCGATTCTGGGCTGGCTCGGCCACCAATCGATTTCCCTGAGCCTTGGCTTTTACCTCTTCTCCTCCTCATTGCTTTGTGTGGTTTGGGTCATCAGTGTTTTTGTCATTGACCACCTGAGCTTCTGGAGGTTCCGACCGGGGCAGGTCACCCACGAGTATCTTGGGGGGATCGTGAATAATAGTTATGACACCGACAACATGACGATCTCGTTGAACCGGCAGGACGACTTCTTCCGCCACTGGATTATCGGCTTCGGCTCGGGCGATCTGCATCATGCAAACGATGGGCGGCCAGGGGGAGAAAATGAACGTGGTGAATGTCCTGTTTGTGGGCTCCAAGATGCTCCAGATCCAGCGATTAATCGCGACCATACCCGATGTGCCCCGACATACGTGATCGACATCCTCAAATTGAGGTCCGGATTGAACGACAGAAATCCCTCAACACTTAAGGACAAATGGCGACAGGGCTGCAATCGGCCGACGAGAGACAGAGACATGCCATGAGCCAGATACCGCTGTATCCGTTGCGTTTCGAGCCGATTTACCAGTACCGGCTCTGGGGCGGCAGGCGCCTGGCCAAGTTGCTCAAAGCACCGCTGCCCGGCGACGGACCCATCGGCGAAGCCTGGCTCCTTAGCGACCGCGATGACCATGTCAGCCGAGTCGCCAATGGGCCGCTCGAAGGAACGACTCTCCGGCAATTGCTGGAGCAGTTCCCGGACCGGTTATTGGGAAAGCTTGCGGGACGTTTCCCACGGTTCCCTGTGCTCCTCAAATTCCTCGACGCACGCGACAAGCTCTCGGTCCAGGTGCATCCCGCGGATGGGCAGAGGGACTATATCCCTGCAGGCGAGAGCGGCAAGACCGAAGCATGGGTCGTGTTGGAGGCAGGACCGAAGAGTCGCATCTACGCGGGCCTGAAGCCAGGCACGACTCGAGACGATCTCAAGCGGGCGCTCGCGAGCCGGGCGGTGGCGGACCTTCTGCCAAGCTTCACGCCCAGGGTCGGCGACGCCGTTTTTATCCGAGCCGGCACCGTTCACTCTCTCAGCGATGTTGTGGTGTTCGAAGTGCAGGAAAACAGCGACGTCACGTTTCGTCTTTATGACTGGGATCGTATTGACCCCAACACGGGCAAGCCTCGACCGCTGCAAGTCGAGCAGGCGATGGCCTGCATCGATTTCGAGCAAGTCGCAATCGGGCCGGTTGCGTTGATGGTGGAGGATGTCGGCTCCGGTCCGGCGAGAGCGACTCTTTCATTGTGAACATTTCTCAGTGTGGCGATACAGCGGACAATCGCCGTTCACCGTCGGCGCGGCGGACACGCCGCGGGTGCTCGTGTGCATCGTCGGCGAAGGGGAGATTGAGCACGGCGGCACCAATTATCCCGTCGGCTGCGGCGACGTCGTGCTCTTGCCGGCCGAGGTCGGTGCGTGTTCCTACCGGCCGCGCAATGCAGTCACCTTGCTGGAAGTCGCCTTGCCGGAGTAATTCCAGTCGAGCAGGATCGGGATGGTAAGCAGAGTCAAGAACGAGGACACGCAAAGAATGAAAAAGCTCGTTGTTTTCGACCTGGACGGAACGCTGGCCCCGAGCAAGGCATCGATTGATGCCGAGATGGCGGCACTGATTAACAACTGCTGGGTGTTGTCAAAGTCGCGGTGATTTCCGGCGGCAATTGGCCGCAATTTCAAAAACAAGTGCTCTCTCATCTCGCCACTGACGAACGCTTGAAGAATCTGTCGCTCCTTCCGACATGTGGAACGCAGTTTTACCAATACGACAAAAGTTGGAAAAAGATCTATTCAGACGATTTATCCAGTCAACAGAAAGAGAAGATCATCAGTTCGCTGAAGAAGGCCGTTGTGAAAGTCGGAACTGAAGACCCCCGATAAGGTCTGGGGAGAGGTCATTGAAGACCGCGGAAGTCAAATCACCTATTCCGCATTGGGTCAAGAGGCCCCTTTGAAAGAAAAGGTGAAATGGGACCCTGATTTCGCCAAACGGAAGAAGATCAAAGCCATCCTGGACACGTTGATTCCCGAGTTTTCCGTCCGATTGGGCGGCTCGACGTCCATTGATGTCACGAAGCCGGGAATCGACAAGGCATACGGGATCAGAAAGTTACGGGACATTCTCGGCATTGCCATTGAAGAGATGATCTTTATCGGGGACGCCTTGTTTCCGGGCGGCAACGACTATCCGGCCGAGCAAGCCGGCTGCGCTTCGATCCGAGTCAGAGATCCGGATGAGACCAAAGCGGTAATCGAAGCCATCATTGCCTGTTTAAGTTGAATCTGACAAACGAGACCTTGTGGAGAGCGGTGATGGCTGGATTTCAGTTGAAGCGGCTGGGGGTGATGATGGAGCCCGAGCCGGGCAATCCGCTCGAGGTCGAAGGCGTTCTGAACCCGGCCGGTGTTCGCGGCCCTGATGGTCAGTTTTACCTCTTCCCGCGTCTGGTCGGACGGGGCAATTACTCGCGGATCGGTATCGCGCGAGTGAAGTTCAATGAGGCCGGCGACCCAACGGGCGTCGAGCGGCTCGGCATCGCGCTGGAGCCCGAAGCGGACTACGAGCGCCGGCCGAACGGCGGTGGCGGTTGTGAGGACCCGCGAATCTCGTTTGTCGTGCCGCTTCAGCGTTACGTGATGACTTACACGGCGTATTCGCCCGAAGGCCCTCGGATTGCCTTGGCCCTATCGCAGGATCTGTTCCACTGGCAGCGCCTGGGGCTGGCGACTTTCCGCCCGTATGACGGCATTGAGTTCGACGGCGTGGACGACAAGGACGCGAGTGTCTTCCCCGTGGCCATTCCTGATCCTTCCGGAAAACCGGCGATGGCCATCCTCCACCGACCTCTGTTTCCTGGAACTCGTCCGGAGGAAACCGCCTGTGCCCCGGCGTCCCGCGTGGTGGACCTCGATCGAGAGAGCATCTGGATTTCCTATTGCGAAATGAACAAGGATCCTTCTGAGCCTTATCACCTCCGCCACTTTACCTCGCATCATCCGGCTGGCCAGTCCAGTGGCGACCTGGGAGCGGCTCAAAATCGGCGGCGGCACTCCTCCGATCCTGACCCGGCACGGATGGCTGGTGATCTACCATGGCGTCTGCGATTCGGCGAAATCGAGCGCTGAAGGACCCAAGTTATGCTACTCCGCCGGGGTGCTGGTCCTTTCCCAGGAGCATCCGCGGGTGATCCGTTATCGTTCGCCGGAGCCGGTGCTCACGCCGGAATTGCCACAAGAACGCGTGGGGACCATCGCCGACGTCGTGTTCCCCACCGCCATCGACCGGCGCGACGATCTCGGCTGCCGGACCGCTTCGACGTTTATTACGGGATGGCCGACGACCGGATCGGCGTGGCTCGTCTCGACGTGCCGGAGTTTCTGCCGCCAGGGGCACTCGCCGACCCACCGCAAGCCAAGGCTCACTTCAGATCGACGGCCAATCTGAAACAGAGAGTCGTCAGCGAGTCCCGATCACGATCCGAGGAGGTTGATCGCCAACATGACAGACTCAGCCACGATCGCTCCGCCCGAACTGGACGAACTCTGTGTCAACACGCTCCGTTTCCTGGCCGTGGACATGGTGCAGAAGGCCAACTCGGGCCATCCCGGGCTGCCCCTGGGCTCGGCGGCCATGGCCTACGCACTCTGGGATCGCTTGCTCAAGTTCAACCCGCGTGATCCCCTTTGGCCCGACCGGGACCGCTTCGTTCTCTCGGCCGGACATGGATGTGCGCTCTTGTACGCGCTGCTGCATGTCACGGGCTTCGACTTGCCGCTGGAGGAACTCGAGAGGTTCCGCCAATGGGGCAGTCGTACGCCAGGCCATCCGGAATACGGCAAGACGCCCGGCGTCGAGGCCACCACCGGCCCCTTGGGGCAAGGCCTGGCCAACGCCGTCGGCATGGCCATCGCCGAGGCGGCCCTCGCAGCCCGCTTCAATCGACCGGGTCACCCGATCGTGGACCACTACACCTACGTCTTGGCCAGCGATGGCGACCTGGAGGAAGGGATCTCTTCCGAGGCCGGTTCAGATGCCGGTCACCTGCGGCTGGGCAAGCTCATCGTCCTCTATGCCGACAACCACATCACGATCGAAGGCAGCACGGAGCTGGCCTTCACCGAAGACCGTATGGCCCGTTTCGCCGCTTTCGGCTGGCACGTCCAGCGGATCGAACAGAGCAACGACATCGACGCGGTCGCCGCCGCGCTCGAAGGCTGCCCGAGAAGAAAGGGGCCGGCCCTCCTTGATCCAAGTTCGCACCCACATCGGCTTCGGCAGTCCCCACAAGCAGGACACTGCGGCGGCCCACGGGGAGCCGCTCGGTTTGGAGGAAGTCCGTCTGACCAAAGAGGGTCTGGGCTGGCCGGTGGAACCTCCCTTCCATATTCCCGAGGAGGCCCTGGAACATTTCCGGAAAGCCGTCGCGCGGGGAAGCGCCGCGCAGGCGGAATGGGAGTTGCGTCTCGAGGCTTATGCCGAGAAATACCCTGACCTGGCCGCGGAGTTCCAGCGGGTCATGCAGCGGCAGCTTCCGAAGGGTTGGGACGCCAACCTCCCGACATTCACCGCGGGCGAAGGCCCAATGGCAACCCGCATTGCTTCGGGAAAGACGATCGCCGTTCTGGGCTCTCGCCTGCCCGAAATGATGGGAGGCTCGGCCGATCTGGATCCCAGCACCCACACGAACATGGACGGTGCCGGGAACTTCGAGCCGGAGAACTGGGCGGGACGCAACATGCACTTCGGCATCCGGGAGCATGCCATGGGCGCCATCCTGAACGGCATGGCGTTGCACCGCGGCCTCATCCCCTATGGAGGGACCTTCCTGATCTTCAGCGACTATATGCGTCCTCCGATGCGCCTGGCGGCCATGAACGGCCTGCCGGTGATCTATGTCTTCACCCACGACAGCATCGCCATGGGAGAGGACGGCCCGACCCATCAGCCTGTCGAACAACTGTTGGGATTGCGATCGATCCCCGGCATGGTTGTCATCCGGCCGGCGGATGCCAACGAGACGGTTGTCGCCTGGCGGATCGCCATTGAGCGGAGGGAAGGTCCCGTTGCGCTGGTGTTGACGCGCCAGGGACTCCCCGTGCTCGACCTGGCCCGCTATCCGGGCATACCCGCGGGAGTGCCGCTGGGTGGCTATGTCCTGGCGGACTCTCCGTCGGGTGCGCGACTCGACGTCATTCTGATCGCGACCGGCTCCGAAGTGCATCTGGCGCTGGAGGCCCGTAATCGATTGGCCAATGAGGGCGTCCAGGCCAGGGTGGTGAGTCTGCCGAGCACAAATCTCTTCTCGATGCAGTCGGACACGTATCGGGACAGCGTCTTGCCCGCGGGTGTGCCCCTGATGGCCATTGAGGCCGGCGCGTCCCTCGGCTGGAGATCGTATGTCGGTCCCCAGATCGCCGTGATCGGGGTGGACACCTTCGGGGCATCAGCCCCCGGGCCGGTCGTGATGCAGCATTACGGCTTCACCGTGGAGAATGTCTGCAAGCAAACACATAACTTGCTCCAGAAGGTCAAGGAGAAACCATGATGCGAGTGAAAATCGCCGCGGACCAGGGAGGGTTTACCTTGAACGGGCAGGTGGCTGAATCGTTGCGTGGTTCGGGGGACAAGGACGTGGACTTCGGTGACCACCAATTGAACTCCGGAACTCACGATCCCGACTTCAACATCCCCCTGCCGATGGGACGCCCCCCGGGGCAGGCGCGAATCGCTGCCGAATCGCTAAACACCAACGGCGTCACGTTTGAATTATGGTGTTGCGCAACCCTTGCTTACGTTTCCGCCTTCAAGGCACAGAGACACCTCTCGTGCCAAAGGACAAAAAACCCAACCATGATCGGCTCACCGCGCCATGATTCTTTCTTAACGCGGTTCTGACCTTCTTCCACCGTACCTTGAGGACGCGACCTTAGGACTGTGTCTCTTCCGGCTTCCGCGTCGGTGCCTGGCCCTTACCCTTGACGCATTGGTGTTCTGAAGCACTCGCCGGAGCTTAACAAATGACTAAAACAACTGTCCCACAACCTATCACCGCGTCAGCCACGGTCGGTCAGAAACTTCCTCTTCCCTCGCAAGCTCACGGCGTCGCGAAGAGCAGCATCACCCCTGGCGACGGAAGCTGCTGCCCTGGCTTGTTCCCGTTGCGGCGGTGCTCATTGTCGTCCTGCTGGTGATCCCGGACTTGCTGCAGAAGTGGTTGTGGATGCGGCAACTCAACTACGCGGGCATTTTCTGGACGCTGCTTTCCGTCAAGTGGGGCATGACTTGCGTTGCTTTCATCGGCGCGTTTCTCTTCCTTTGGATCAATATCCGTCAGGCGGCCAGAAACAGCTTCGCGCTGATCGAATACGACCCGGCGAAGCAAGCCGGCTCTCTCGAGACGAACTCACATCGTCGAAATCAGGGGCATCCCGATCTCTCGCCGTGCTCTGTACTGCGAATCGATGGCATTCATCACGGCCGCAGTCGCGCTGCTCTTTGCGCTGGCCTTCTATGCGCAATGGGACACCTATCTCCGCTTTCGCTACGGCGGGTCCTTCGGGTTTGCGGACCCCATCTTTAGACTCGATGTGGGGTTTTATGTCTTTCGTCTTCCGTTCTATCAGCTCCTGCAGGGCAGTCTCATCTTCCTGACGGTGCTCGCGATCGTCGCCGTCGTCGCCGAATACGCATACGTCGAGGTAAGGGGTTGAGCGGCGGTCGACACATCGAAACGCGGGGGACTGCCGCTCCGCATCTTTCCGTCCTGCTTTTCATTCTGGCCGCTGCCTTTGGCTGGGGTTATTACCTGGACCGGTACGAACTCGTGTACTCCACGATGGGCGTGGTCTATGGAGTTGGATATACGGCGGATCATGTGACCATGCTTGCCCTTTGGGTCATGATCGGCGTCTCGGCGGCGGCTTGCGCGCTTCTCGTGCTCAATTTCTTCCGTCCGCGATGGAAAGCCCTGGCGATCGGAGTGGGCGCCTACGTGGGCGCTGTACATTCTCGTGCGTCGTGCTCGTGCCCGCTCTCTTTCAAAAGTTCGTGGTGCAGCCCAGCGAACTCAGCCTGGAAACTCCCTATTTGAAGAACTACATCGAGTTCACTCGCAAAGCCTACAAGCTCGACGCGATCCAGGAAACGGCCTATCCGGCACTCGAGGATCTGACGCCCGAAGCGATTGCGAGGAATCAAGGCACGATTCAAAACATTCGCCTCTGGGATGCGCGTCCACTGCTTCAGACCTATCAGCAGACTCAAGCCATCCGTCTCTACTACCAGTTCTACAACGTCGATACGGATCGCTACCACTTGGCGGATGGCTATCACCAGGTGATGCTTGCCACCCGCGAGCTCTCGCCCGAGCTACCTGCCAAAGCGCAAACGTGGGTGAATGAAAACCTGCAATTCACGCATGGCTATGGCCTCGTGATGAACTTCGTCTCCAAAATCACACCCGGAGGATTTCCGGAATTTCTGATTGAGAACGTTCCGCCCGAATCCTCATACGGCCTGACCACGACGCAGCCGGCCATTTACTTATGGGGAGGCGATGCCTGGTTCCAGGATCGTCGCGACGGGCGTCAAGGAATTCGATTACCCCAAGGGCAATCAGAATGTTTACACCAGCTACGACGGAAAGGGTGGAATCCCGCTCGATAGCCTGGGCAAGCGGCTCTTGTTCGCCTGGACGCAAGCCGACATTAATATCCTGCTCACCTCCTATCTCAAGCCCGAAAGCCGGATTCAGATCTGGCGGAACGTGCAGGAACGCGTGTCGCAGATTGCTCCGTTTTTGAAACTTGATGCGGATCCTTACGCGGTCTTGAGCGAAGGCAAACTGTATTGGATCCAGGATGCGTACACCATTTCAGACCGCTTTCCCTACTCGAATCCTCACAGACCGGGCTTCGGCAACGGACTGAACTACATCCGCAATTCCGTGAAGGTTGTCGTGGACATGTACGACGGCACGGTGTCGTTCTACGTCATGGATCCCGATGATCCCGTGCTGGCGGTTTATCGGCGCGCATTTCCTGGCGTTTTCAAGGACCTGAATCAACTCTCGGCCGATCTAAAGCTGCACCTGCGTTATCCGCAGGATCTGTTCGGAATCCAAGCGGCCCAATACGAGAGCTTCCACATGACCGATCCTCAGGTCTTCTACAACCGCGAGGATCTGTGGGTGGCGCCGCTGGAGAAGTACGACGGCAAAGCTGAGTCCGATGGAGCCCTATTACATCCTGATGAAGCTTCCCGGAAGCGACCAGTTGGAGTACCTCATCATGAGTCCGTTCACGCCGCAAAACAGGGACAACATGATCGCCTGGCTGGCCGCGAGGTGCGATTTCCCCGATTACGGGAAAATGCTGTTTTACGAGCTTCCCAAAGAGAAGCTGATCTACGGGCCGAACCAGGTTGGAGCCATGATCGACCAGAACACGACGATTTCGCAACAACTGACCCTCTGGGATCAAAAAGGATCCGAATGTCATTCGGGGAAAGCTTGTCGTGATTCCGATTGAGAATTCCTTCCTCTACGTGGTCCCGCTGTATCTCAAAGCCGAAGGCACGAATTTTCCGCAACTCAAGCGCGTCATCGCGGCGACAGGAGAACAAGGTCGTGATGGAGCCTACGCTCGACGAAGCACTAAGCGCTTTGTTCGGGTCGCCAGGAGTCCAACAGGCCGAAACGCTGGCGCCGGTACCAAATACGGAGTTGGAACAAGCCAGGGTTCAGCTTACGGAGGTGCAGAAAGCGATCGATTCGCTCAAGCGCCTGCTGAATGAGACAGCCGAAAGCAAACCGGCGAGTGCGGCTCCGCGTAAGTGATCGCGGAGACTGAGTCCGTGCAGCAAGTATTCCAAATGCGGAGATCAGGAGGGCACATAGTCGCGAGTTCTACTGGATGCCGCACGGTGCTGCGCGGTGAAGTCTCTGAAGAAAACACATCGTGTGTTCCGGCAGGTTAAGGGAGAAACCGTGATGCGGGTCGGGATTGCCGCGGACCATGAGGGTTTACCTTGAAAGAGGAGGTGGCCGAGGCGTTGCGTGGCTCGCGGTACGAGGTCGTGGACTTCGGCGCCCATCAACTGGACCCCGATGATGATTATCCCGACTTCGTCATCCCCCTGGCCTGCGCGATCGCCGCAGGGGAGATCGAACGTGGAGTGGCGCTCTGCGGCAGCGGTGTGGGGGCGTCGATTGCCGCGAACAAGGTTCCCGGCGTGCGAGGGGGGCTCATCCACGATGTTTTCTCCGCTCATCAGGGCGTCGAAGATGACGACATGAATGTCTGTTGTCTGGGCGGAAAGGTGATCGGATCGGCGCTCCCCTGGGAACTGATCGAGACCTTTCTGGCCGCTCACTTCAGCGGCGCCGAGCGCCACAAGCGGCGGCTGGCCGAGGTGCAGGCGCTCGAATACCAGAGAGTTGTGTCCTGAAGGTTTCATTCGCGAATCGGCTTGCCCTTAAAGTAGGTCAAATAGAAGAGAAACGATGAAAACGACTCAAAAACTCCACGAAATGGGCCAGAGTCTCTGGCTCGACAACATCACCCGCGGCTTGTTGACTAGCGGCACGCTCCGCCGCTACATCCGCGAGTTCTCGATCACGGGGCTCACCTCGAACCCCACGATCTTCGACCACGCCATCAAGAGCAGTCATGACTACGACGACGCCATTCGCGAGAAACTGGCCGAAGGCGAATCGGGGGAGGCGCTCTTCTTCGAGCTGGCGCTGGAGGACCTGCGCCAGGCCGCCGATCTGTTCCGGGCGATCCACGACCAGACGAACGGCGTGGACGGGTGGGTGTCGCTGGAGGTCTCGCCCCTGCTGGCCCATGACACGGCCGGCACGCTCGCCGCGGCCAAGGAACTGCACGCCCGCGCGGGACGGGCCAACCTCTTCATCAAGATACCGGGCACCAAGGAGGGCCTCCCCGCCATCGAGGAGGCGATTTTTGCGGGAGTGCCGATCAATGTGACACTGCTCTTCTCACGCGCGCAGTACGTCGCGGCCGCCGACGCTTACCGGCGCGGCATCGAGCGGCGGATCACTGCCGGCCTGAATCCCGCCGTCGGCTCCGTGGCTTCTATGTTTATCAGCCGCTGGGACGTCGCGGTGAGGACCAAGGCACCGAAGGCGCTACGCGACAAGCTCGGCATCGCCGTGGCTGGACAGACCTATGAGGCGTACCGTTCTTTGGTCGATTCGCCGCCCTGGCAGCGTATCTTCAACGCCGGTGCCTGCCGCCAACGTCTGCTCTGGGCCAGCACCGGGACCAAGGACCCGGAAGCCTCCGACATCTTGTACGTTTACTCGCTCGCCTCACCCTTTACCGTGAACACGATGCCCGAGGCCACGTTGAAAGCCCTCATCGATCATGGGGAAGTCGGCCAGACGTTGCCCGTACATGCCCGCTCCTGCGACGAAGTGCTGGCCAAATTCGCCCAGGCCGGCATTGATACCAATGTCCTGGCGGCCCAGCTTCAGGACGAAGGGGCCAAATCGTTCGTCAAGTCCTGGAACGATTTGATGGAATGCATCGCATCCAAGAGCAAGGCGCTCAACAAGCGCGAGACTGAGGGGAGGACGCAGGAAGAGATGTCGTTGACTCACAACGCGAATCAGAAGCGAATGGATCGCGATGAAGAAGACCGAGATTCAATTGAGGACTGAGCGCACGAGGGAGTTGCGATCTCACTGGAAGACGCGCGAATCCTATGGCAGCGATGACCCGGTCGACGGAAGAAAGAACGATGAAAAAAGCGGCTCCATTCAGTTGCGTGTTTTTGGATATCGGCGGCGTCCTGCTCACCGACGGATGGGATCATCACGCCCGTAAACGGGCAGCGACGAACTTCAAGCTCGAGTTTGCCGCGATGGAGGATCGGCATCATCTGGTCTTCGCCATCTACGAAGAGGGCAAAGTCACGCTGGAGGAATACCTCACCCGCACAGTTTTCTACGAGGAGCGAGCGTTTACGCGGGATCAGTTCCGGGAATTCATGTTCGCGCAATCGCAGCCCTATCCCGAGATGCTCGAAATGGTCGCTCAGCTCAAGGTCCGGCACAGGCTGAAGATTGCCATGGTCAGCAACGAGGCGCGCGAACTGAATGCCTATCGGATTCAAAGGTTCAAGCTGGACCGGTTCGTAGATTTCTTTATTTCCTCCTGCTTTGTTCACCTCCGAAAACCTGACGCGGACATCTTTCGGCTGGCATTGGACATCGCCCAAACGCCGGTCGAGCAGATCGTCTATATCGAAGACACCCCGATGTTCGTCCAGATCGCGGAAGGTTTGGGGATTCGCAGCATTCTTCACAAGGATTACAGATCCACGTGCGCGGAACTGGGGTCGTTGGGATTGCAGTCTGAGTAACGAATCATCCATGAAACCAGCTAACCCACACATCCTGACGATCAATGGCGGCTCGTCGAGTATCAAGTTCGCACTGTTCGCGGCCGGGGACTCTCTCCGGCGAATTCTGGAGGGCGGGATTGAGCGGATTGGACTGCCGGAGGCGACCTTGCGGGTGAAAGGCTTGAACCAGGCAGACGATTTTTCGCGGTCAGTGACGGCGCCGGATCACACGGCGGCGGTGGGTGCTCTGATGGATTGGATCGAAAAGCGCATCGGTCGCGATGCCTTGACGGCGGTGGGGCATCGCGTGGTGACTGGCGGGCCGAAGTATAGCAAGCCAAAGCAAATTAGTGAGGAAATGATTGAGGAGCTGCACCGGCTCAGCCCTTTCGATCCCGAGCATTTGCCGGAGGAGATCCTGTTGATCGAGGCGATTCATCGCCGCTTTCCCGACCTGCCCCAAGTGGCCTGTTTCGACACGGCTTTTCACCATGACCTGCCGCGCGTGGCCCAGTTGTTGCCGATCCCGCGCCGTTACGAAGCGCAAGGGGTGCGGCGGTACGGGTTTCACGGGTTGTCGTATGCGTTTCTCATGGGAGAACTGGCCCGCCTGGCCGGATCGGAGTCGGCCCAAGGCCGGGTCATCCTCGCCCACCTCGGCAACGGCGCGAGCCTGGCAGCCGTGCGTGACGGCAAATCCGTGGACACGAGCATGAGTTTCACTCCGACAGCCGGAGTGCCCATGAGCACCCGCTCAGGCGATCTCGATCCTGGACTGGTTTGGTATCTGGCGCGGACGGAAAAGATGAGCGCGCAGCAATTCAACGAGATGGTCAATTTCAAATCCGGGCTGCTCGGGATATCTGAAACTAGTTCCGACATGCGCGACTTGCTGAAGTGCGAAACGCAGGACGTGCGGGCGGCTGAAGCGGTCGCGCTGTTTTGCTACCAGGTCAAGAAATGGATCGGCGCTTTCGCGGCAGCGTTGGGCGGACTCGACACGCTCGTCTTCGCTGGCGGCATCGGAGAAAACGCACCCACGGTCCGCGCCCGGATTTGCCAGGGACTGAAATTCCTTGGAATCGAACTCGAAGGAAAGCGAAACGCGGCGAATGCGGGCGTGATTTCCTCGGCTGCCGGACGGGTCGCTGTTCGCGTCATTCCCACGGACGAAGAACGCATGATCGCCAAGCTGGGTTGCAACGTTCTCGGCCTTGGCAGCAACAAGGAGAATTGACACAAACACTCGCTAGGGAAACGCAGGAGGCAGATGAGCGTCTCATCTCAGATGCGCGGTGGGATGATCTAATGTTAGGTCACCAATTAGTAACCCTAGTACCTTTTCGGAGTAACAAAATGCAGATCTTCTGGATTTTTACTGCGGCGGTTGTCTCAGCCCTGGTGGTGGCGATGGTCTACGATGGCAGGCTTCGAGCGCTGATGGAAGCGACGGTGTCGAGGGAAGTCTTTGACAAGGTGAGTAACGCCCGAAGTAAGCAGGAACATGACTTACAACTCCTCCATACGAGGAACCATGAACTCCTCGGTCAGGTGGAGAACCTACAAGCCCAAATCATCGGGATGCCGGCCCAGTTGGAAGAACTTGAATCGAGACACAAAGCCGCGATTTCACGGGCTGATGGTCTAAAGCAGCAGAAGGAGAGCGCGATCGAGGACCAGCGGCAAGCAGCTGAAGCCCTCATCCATTCTGACCAACAGTTGGGAGAGGCTCGGGCGGCTCAGGAAGTCACCGAAGGAGTTCGTGCTCAGTTGAAGGTCGCTCTCGAACAGTCGAAGCTTTGTTCCGAGGACTTGCAGCGTAAGCTAAGCGAAGAGCAGCACCGAGCCGAAGCCCAACTCGAAGAGGCTCGTAACGTCGCTCATGACCATAAACAGTCCCGTCGCGCTCTCCTAGCAGAACTCTTGTTCCTGGAACATTACTTCGGTGAAGCCGGAGCCGTGGCACGGGGTCATTGGCAGTCGTCAGTTTTCGATTCTTCCAAGGAGCTGTTTGAACGCGAGGCGGACCTCGCTCTGTCGACTCACCCGGATAAATGGCCCTTGAACGGGGACTCTCATAATCATCTGCCCGTCAGGGATGATCTGGTTGTCAAGGTTGGCTGATCGGAACGTTCGACCGGAGCGTTTGATGGCTCGTTACCGGCTTCTCGGGAAAGGAACACGAGAAACCGAGCGAGATCTGATCCATGCCTGGTGAACGCGGTTTGCCTTGTTCTCGGCCTTGGCTGAAAAAAAGGAGAAAGAAACCATGAAGACAGAAACCATGAAGACGAAGGCCACGAAAACCCAAGCGCTTTCTCCGGACGTGCTCCATAAGATGAACGCCTATTGGCGCACCGCCAACTACTTGTCGGTTGGCCAGATCTATCTCTACGACAATCCTCTGCTGAAGGAGCCGCTAAAGCTGTCGCACGTAAAGCCGCTGGTGGTCGGACTGACGTGCCCCCCAGGATGGTACCAGTCGTTATGTTAGTTCTTCGGTCGTCTCAGCCCTGGAAGTCCAGCCGAGCGTAGCGAGGTTGGACTTCCAGGGCTGAATCGCTTCCGGTGCCGGTGGTCGATACCCCAACGCACTGTGCGGTCGGATCGTGTTGTATTCCACACGCCACCGCTCGATGAGCACCTTCGCTTCCAGCAGCGTGTCGAAGATCTCACCGTCCAAGAGCTCGTCCCGCAGTTTGCCGTTGAACGACTCGACGTAACCGTTCTCCCAGGGACTGCCCGGCTCGATGAACAGCGTCTTCACCACGACTCGTGCCAGCCAGTCCTTCACCCGTTTGGCTGTGAACTCCGGTCCGTTGTCCGAGCGAACGAAGTCGGGAACATCGCGCCGGATGAACAGGTCTGAGAGACGCTCCAACACATCCTCGCTCGTTAGCTTCCGGGCCACGTCGATCGCCAGGCACTCCCGTGTGAACTCATCCACGATCGTCAGCATGCGGAACGCGCGCCCATCGTGCGTTCGTGCCTGGACGAAGTCGTAGCTCCACACGTGGTCCCGATGCGCCGGCCGCAGCCGCACGCACGAACCGTCGTTGAACCACAACCGACGTCGTTTGGGCTGTTTCTGCGGCACTTTGAGCCCTTCTTGCCTCCAGAGACGTTCGATCCGCTTGTGGTTCACTCGCCATCCCCTGCGATGAAGCAGCTTCGTCACCCGGCGATACCCGTACCGACCGTACTGCGTGGCCAGCTCCACCATCTCCCGAATGAGCCGGGGTTCGTCGTCCGGAACGTGTCGCTGGCGACGCTGGGTCGCACGAGGTTGTGCCAGTAATCGACACACCCGACGCTCAGAGACCTGCTCCGGGCCCAGCGAATTCCGCACGTGTTCGACGGCTTGCCGTCGCTTCGCCGGGCTCAGAAGTTTCCCGAAGCGGCCTCTCGAAGGATGGCCTTGTCCAGCTCGGCATCGGCCAGCAGGCGCTTCAGCCGTGCGTTCTCCTTCTCCAGGTCCTTCATCCGCTTGGCCTGGTCCATCCGAATGCCGCCGTACTCTTTGCGCCAGCGGTAGTACGTCTGCTCCGTCACACCGATTTTTTTGCAGGCCTGGGCCACTGTCAGGCCCTTGGCCAAATCAACCTCCGCTTCCCGCAGCTTCGGAATAATCTGCTCCGCTCCAAATCGCTTCCCAGGCATCTTGCCCTCCTCCTCAATGATCCAGAATGCCGCAGTTTATCACTCGACATCCGGACTCGGTTAAGGGGGGCAGGTCAGAGGGAGCTGGTGAGGATTGAACCAATGAATGTCACAGCCTCATTCATGAATTGGCGCCCTCTCGAACTTCAGGGTTCACTCCGAAACCGTCCATGCTCGCGTTCCTTCGTGGTTTTCTCCGGCTGCCCGACTCCACTCCGGCAGCTCATGTAATGCAGCTTCATGGTCAAGCCGTGCGCGGGATCATAAGCACGGTCGACGGCCTGGAACAACGATTCGATCCGAAGGATCTGCCGAGGCGCGGACGCCGCGGGCATGCTGTATGGCCGCGATCAGCACTGGCGTTGTGCGTCGCATGCGATAATAGGTGAGCCACGCGCCGACGGCCGCCACTACGCTAATCGCGGCATGCACCCACGATTGGCCCATTGCTTGCCCTCCAGTCTCGTGCCGCCATTTTATACACCTTTGCCAGCCCAGCGGATTGTCGCGATCGGACTTGAGGGAACTGACGGCTCCTCGCACGAGTGGCAGTCAACGGAATCAAGGGAAGCGGCGTAGTACTAGGTATCGATGCGCCTCAACGGGTGCTGGTGATGCGATCGGAGCTGGCAGCCGCTGCCCTCAGCGGCTGCCAGCTCTTGCGCTCACGCACGGCAGCGACATCGTGGCCGTTCGGCACGTGGCACATTTGCTCAACCTTGACTGCGGTCGAAGGCTAACTTCGGTTCACCCCAGGCAGTCTGGGGACCGGCGTGGCGGGCCTGGTCGTTGACGGTTGGCAGCTCGTCTCTGGAGCTGCCGGTTGACTCTCGGTCGCACGGTCGGCCCGCCGTCCAAGGATCGGCTCGAGCGTATGCTCACAGACACCATCATTGAACTGATCGGGATCTGCGGCTGGACGAAGTTCCTAGCCGCCGTCCGCGACGTCGCCAAGCTGATCGGCCGGGATGATCTGGTGAGTGCTCTGGACGCCTGCCAGCGTGCCGCTGAGCGGACGACGGCCGCGGTTAAGAGAATCATGGGTTGAGTGCTGGTGGCTGGGCTTCCTTGTCGAGAGAAGCGCGAAGCATGAGCGAAAACGACATCTTGAAGACCTTCAGGGACCTCGTAGCATCAGGACTTCCAGACGAGATCGGAATAGCAGCGAAGATCGCGGCGCATCAGTCATTCGTGGTGGGCGACACGGACCAGCTTCGAGAAATGGTGGCCGTCTTCAACGAGTGCTGCGGCGACAGGTCGGGACTTTTCCAGAGGTGCTTTCGATGGGAGTTTCTTTTGGTCAAACTGCAGTCCGCCTGCTCTGGCGAGCTTCACAGATCAGAAAAACACGAGACCGAGCAGTCGATACTTCGGATGACGATCAAGCCACACACCGAAGGCGACGCCGAGATTCTCCACCTGTGCGGCATGAACGCGGGGGAATTAAATTCTTGGCTGGCTGACAAATGGTGCCTTGCTGCAGTCATCACGTCCGAATTTTCAGCTCCAGGGATCGGCATGTGGGCACCACAACGGCGGCCAGATCGGAACTGAGGACTTAGGCCCATCTCACCGGCCGGGCGGTGCGGTGACGTGCTGTCCCGGCCGTTTTTTTCTTTGCGCCAGCCAGGGCCGCCTAAGATTTACCGATGGGGAACCTTCCTGTGCCCGGCCGGGCGGTGCGGAAACGTGCCGTCCGGCTGTTTTATTACTGCGCAGATTGCGAGCGTTCGCGAAGCCCTTCCGCAGCGCCGTAAAGAAACCCATCCTGAAATGCGCTGGGAGTCCCGAACTCTGCACGCTTCGACAGAAGGTACGCCTGCGCTTCCTCGGGGGCGTGATCCTTCAGTAGCTCGGCCATCCAATCGCGGCCGGTGTGCACCCCGCGCTCGAACTGCGTGCTGTCCATACCCCTCGGTACACCAGAGTACACCACTTGTCGCGAAGGCTGCCGAAAACAGGCGAAAATCCCTGAAATTGAGCGGTGTACTCGTTCGCCTCGTTTTTAAGCCTTTTTCTTCAAAAACCCCTGTTTTTATAGTCGGGACCAGCGAATTTGTAAACGTGCTCAAGGGGCTACGTATCGAAACCATAGCCTTTTTGCACTTCCACAAGCCGTGATACCCGCCATCGCCATTCGTGCGTGCAGCGCTGCGGATCGTTCTCCCGGGGACATGGCGTCTCTGATCCGACTTCTTTAAATCGAAAGAATTCACATGAAGCAGTCTCTCACGTGAATGCGGCGTGAATCACCGACGTCACGATTTGGGTGCCCCCGACCTCGGGGAAATAACTCCCGAATCGCGACTCAAACATGCCTCGTTCGAAACGAAACGCGGGACTCGAGACTCCGGCTTCCGGATCCCTCGTCGTTCCTCCGGGCGCGCGGCGTGGGTTACCCCCGGCCTGCTCGCGTCCACCATCGAAACGTGGCAACCGCACTACGAGCAGCCGTTGACTCCCCAGGGCGCGCTGGAAATACTGCTCAACGTCGATCGCCTGTTGGCAGCCCTCAAGGATTCCACCGATGAAAAGGACGGCAAAGAAGTACGTCGCCCTGGCCCGCGTTTCCAGCCGCGAACAGCAACGAGAGGGGTTCAGTCTCGAAGTCCAGGAAGACGCTCTAAAGCGCTACGCCCAGCAACACAGCGGGACCATCGTCAAAATGTTTCGGATCGCCGAGACAGCGACGAAGCCTGACGAACGCCGGACATTTCGGGAGTTGCTGGCGTATGTCCGCAAGAACGCAGCGGAGCTCACTGGCCTCCTCTTCTTCAAAGTCGATCGGGCAGCCCGCAATCTCTTCGACTACGTCGAGCTTGAGCGGTTGGAGGTGGACCACGGTCTGGAGGTCATCTACGTCACCCAGCCGACTGAGAACACTCCGGCCGGACGCATGATGCGCCGCACGCTGGCGAACATGGCCAGCTTTTACACCGAGCAACAGTCGCTCGACGTCCAAGATGGACTGCAACGCCGGGTCCAGAATGGACTCTTCCCCAACAAGTCGCCCTATGGATACCGAAATCGTCGCGTCGAGGGACGTAGCGTGGTCGAGGTCGACCCGGTTAACGGGCCAAAAGTCTGCAAGATCTTCGAACTCTACGCCTACCATTGGCACACGTTGGACTCACTCAAAACAGCGTTGGCCGACGCCGGAATCGAATATACGACCGCATGCACTGCGTTCACGCGGAGCAAGCTCTACGCAATCCTGCGAGATCGGGCCTATCTCGGTGAAGTCCGATTTCGCGGACAGTGGTATGCGGGGACACATGATCCGTTGGTCGATCGGGGCAGATGGGACCGCGTGCAAGTTCTGCTCGGGGACAAGATCTATCACGCTCACGAGCTCACCTACGCCTGCGAGCTTGTGCGTTGCGGCTCCTGCGGCCGACCGATCACCGGGGAGCGAAAGATCAAGCGGACCAAACAGGGGGAGCAAGGTTACGTTTATTACCGGTGCTCGCGTTACAACGCGGAAGGGCATCCGCGGTTGCGGGTTCGTGAGGAGGAGCTCGATGAGCAGGTGCTGGCACTCTTTGACAAGCTGCAGATCAAAGAGGAGAAAGTCCGAGACTGGTTCTTGCATGTCCTGCGTGCGCGCGTTCGTGAAACCCAGCAAGTGGATCGGGAGCGCGTTGCCGAGCTCAATCGTCAATTGACCTCATTACGGCAGCAGCAGGACCGTCTGCTCAACCTGCGGCTGCTGGACGAGATTGACGAGTCGACGTTTGCGGCCAAGAGCACTGAGCTGCGAGATCGCATCGCGCGCTTGAGCCTCGACGTCGAGGCGTGCGACCGCAACCGCTCTGAAAAGGCTGCCCAAGCTGAGAAAGTGTTTGAACTCTCGCAAACACTGAAAGAGAAATGGCTTAGCGCCGATGTGGCTGCCAAGCGCCAGCTGCTCGAAATCGTCTGTTTGAACTTTCGGCTCGACGGCGTAACTCTTGTGTCAGAAATAAGAAAGCCCTTCGACGTTCTCGCCAAAGGGCTTCTTGTCTCGTACAGTCGGGACGACAGGATTTGAACCTGCGACCTCTTGCACCCCAAGCAAGCGCGCTAATCCAGGCTGCGCCACGTCCCGTGCCGTTGAGGCGCTTACAGTTATCGCAACGCCTCTGCGTCTTTGCAAGGCCGGGTTTGGACGGCGGCGCGAACATAAAATCAGGAGTTTTACTGCAGAGCGATTCTCAAGCGAACGACTCCGTCACTTCAAGCCTGGAGGCGTGCGGCCGGTGAGTTTGTAGACGTAAGCCATGATTTCGACGAAGACCTGGTACATTTCGACCGGGATCGGCTGGCCGACTTTGATGGTGCGGTAGAGAGAGCGGGCCAGCTCTTTGCGTTCGATGATCGGCACGCGATTCTCGATGGCGATCCGGCGGATGCGAGCAGCGATCACGCCCATTCCCTTCGCGACGACAACAGGAGCCGGCATCTTAGCCGGGTCATACTTGATGGCCACGGCGATTTCGGTGGGGTTGGTGACCACAACGTCGGCCGTCTGCACCCGGTGCAGCTCGCGGGCCTGAGCCACTTTTTTGTGGGCCTCGCGTCGACGCTGGCGCACGAGCGGGTTGCCTTCCATCTCTTTCATCTCATCGCGGATCTCTTGTCGCGACATTTTCAGATCCTGCTCGAGTCGCCAGCGCTGATACAAAAAGTCGAGCAGAGCCAGAAATACGAGAGCCGCTGAAACTTGGAATGCCAGCTTCACCAGAGCGCCTTCCATGAAGACCAGGGTTGCGCCCGGCGCGAGACCGATCAGTTGCGAGACCTGGGGAAGAATTGCACCAATGGACCAGACCGCGATTCCAACGACGATCGCCAGCTTGGCGAGACTCACGCCCAAACGCATCAACGCCGCAACAGAAAAGATTCGACGAAAACCGCTGAGCGGATTCAAACGCCCGAACTGGGGCTGCAGTGCTTCCGGCGCAATCAAGATCCCGACCTGCACGACGTTCCACAGAAATGCCGTGAGCATCATGGCCAGCAGAACGGCTAACAGACTGGGAGCGATCACCTGCAAGATCATGCGGAAGTGTTCGACAACGCCGGCCTGATCGAGTTGTTGCCGTCCGGCCGAGCGCAGCATCCCCGCCGTCAGCTCGGCCAAAGCGCGGCACAGAGGCACCGCCAGCAGGTAGAAAACGGTTGCCGCTCCCAGCAGCAGGCCGGCTGCAGTCAGGTCGACGCTGCGCGCAACGTTGCCGCGTTCGCGCGCCTGCGTACGGCGTCGATCGGTCGGCTGCTCGGTTTTTTCGCCGAATTCATCCGTGGACATGCGGGATCATCCGCCCTTCGAGCAGAGCCTTCCGCCGGCAACTGACGCCTGAAAGCCTTGCGCCCGATTCACCCAGCTCCGATCGCTCGGACGAGGGCATCGATAGTCATGGGAATCAGGTCGATCACGGAGCGTGCAATTCCCGTAAGCGATGCTGCCAGCACGAGCAGGCTGACGCTAGCACGTATCGGAAAACCGACGACCAGCACATTGATCTGCGGGACCGAGTGGCCCAAGAACCCCATGGTCAATGCCACGAGCGACATCGTCGCCAACAGCGGAGCCGCCACCTGAACGCCGAGGATCAGCGACTGATGCACCAGATCGCGCAGTAAATCGATCACCGGTGTACTCACGAAGGCCTCGCCGAGGGGCAATGATTGAAATGTCGAGACGAGCGCCGAAAGCATCATGAGGTGGTACCCGGTCGGCTGCATCACCAGCAGCACCGTCATCGCGAACTGAAAGAGAAACTGTCCGGTGACCGAGCCGGTGATATTCAAGCTGGGGTCGGCGATTTGTCCCAACGCAAGGCCCGTCTGCTGGTCGATCAAATCGCCGGCCAAGAGCAGTCCGGTCAGAATCGTGAACACGCCCAAACCGAGGGAGAAGCCGAGCGCCAGCTCGTAGATTGCGACGCGAGCGTAGTCGAGGATCGTTCGCGGGGGATGAAGCACACTTTGAAAATCGCTCTGGGTGAGACCGTCTGTTTCATCTTTTCCGGCGGCGTGCCGCAGCGTTTCGTAGCGGCCGCGGAGCGCTTCGGGCACCTCGTCCGCGGTCAGCCGGCCGTCATGATTTGAGTCGAGCTTGTCGAACAACAGTCGACTGTGATCGTAGACGGCCGGTGTGATCAGAAAGGCGAGCGTGAGAATCAACAGCACCCGCAGATTGCCGGGGACCAGACGCTGGCCGAAGATGGGACCGACCATCATCAACCCGGTGAGCCGAATCAGCACGAGCGTAAACGCATAAAACTGCGTCAAGGCGCCCTGCATCACCAGCCGCAGGGCCTGGTCGTGAATCGGCGAAAAAGTCAGGCGATCCAGCACCGAATCCATCGGCGGTCTTCGCACTCCGCCCCGCTACAGTTGAGACGGGATGTTGTTGAACATTTCAGTGGCGTATTCGACCATGCGATGCATCATCCAAGGCAAGAGCACCAGGCCCGCCAGGGCCATGGCGATGATCTTCGGGACGAAGCTCAATGTCTGGTCCTGTAGCTGCGTGACCGCCTGCAGGATGCTGATCACGAGTCCCACGAGGATTGCCATCAGCATGATGGGAGCCCCCAGCATCAGCACGAGCGCGACGGCGTTGCGCGTAAGCTCTGCAGCCTGGTCAACGGTCATCGAATTCCCCTGCGTTTGGGAAGCCTGTCATCCCGTGGCGGCCCGCACACTCTCCAGCAGCATGCCGACCGTCAGCGCCCAACCATCGATCAGCACAAACAACAGCAATTTGAAGGGGAGCGAAATCAAAACCGGTGGCAGCATCATCATTCCCATACTGATGAGCACCGTGGCGATCACCATGTCAATCACCAGAAAGGGAAGATAAATCTGAAAGCCGATCACGAATGCAGTCTTCAACTCGCTGAGCATGAAAGCCGGGAGCAGCACAACGGTGTCGACTTCCTCCAAGTCCTCGGGAAGCGCCACTTTTTCATTGGGATGCTGGAATTCGCAGAAGGTCACGAGCGCTTCGAGATTATCGGTCCGCTGGATTTGTTCGATCATGAAGCGGCGCAGCGGACGGGCCGTTCGGTGGAAAGCGTCTTCCAACCCGATGGGAGCTTCTCCCACCTTGGGATTGGAGTACGGGCGGATTCCCTGCTCGTAGGCTTCCTTCCAAACGGGGGACATCACGAGGAACGTCAAAAAGAGACTCAGCGACATCAGGACCTGATTGGGAGGAAGCTGCTGGGTCCCGAGCGCTTGGCGAAGCAGGCTGAAAACGATCACGAAGCGGATGAAGCAGGTCGTCATGATCAGAATCGCCGGGGCGAGGCTGATGACGGTCAGCACGAGCATGATTTTGAGTGTCGACGACAAGCCGGACGGGGAAAGCATCTGTTCGACGTCGACGGGCAGTCCGGATTGTTTCCCGGCTGGTTGCGTTTCAAATTTCGGCCCGACGAGCGGGCGATCGGCCGCCTCGCCTTGAGCCGGGCCCGGCCCGCGGTCGGCAGCCGGCAAAGGACGCTGGGGCGATTGCGCTGCGGTCCCTTGCGGAATCATCGCAATCACCGTGGCGACAAGAAGCGCCCCGACGGCCAGCTTGCCGCGGTGTGGTGCCAGGCGAGTCAATCGGAGGCGGTCACTCACGAAACACCTCCGCACCTCTCGAGTGGGGCGCCCCAGAAGTGGAGACGCCGCGCAGCCGGCGCGCCAAGTCCTGCTCAGGATCTGAAATTCGCTGGGAGGGGAGCTCGTTTACGACTGAAGGCTCCGAGACTCGCGGCTCTGGACGACGAGGCGGTTCGTTGCGCTGGCGGGCTGTGGTCTGGGGAACGGATTGCCCTTTCAACAGGCTCATGAACGAGGTGCCGAGCTTCTGGCCGTTTCTGCTCCCACGGCACATCCCGGCGATCAGATCTACCTCCACGGGATCGCTCACCTCGCCGATTCCCTGCAGCCCGGCGGCAGACGAGCCGACGACCAGGATCCGCGATCCGATTCGCAACAGTACGATCGATTGCCTCTGGTCGAGGAAGCGACGTCCGAGGATTTCCAGCGCCTCCGTGGGGAGCGACTGACTAAAAAGCGGAGCATGACGCCGAAAGATGCGGGCCAGAATCAGGATCAAGCCGACGACGACGGCCAAAGCGCCGACTGCCGTGATGGGTGACAGCGATGCGCCGCGAGAGTGCGTCTCACGAAGCTTATCTTCACCAGCCAGGTGCGTTGGACCGGTCGCTTGCGTCTCGCGAGACTTTCCCTCGTTGTGTGCCCGTACCAGTTCCTTCCAGGCTTTGTGGGAAGCGGTCCTTGTGGGCTCGGTCGGAACGGCGACCGTTTCTCGGCCTTCAGACGATGTCAGGCGCGGTGCCATCGTGCGCGAGCTGGTATTGCCGGCAGCCGGATACGGGCCATCTGTAGGTGATTGCGCGTCGACTCGACCGGCAATGACGACGATACCGGCACTCAGCATGAGCAGGCCAATCGTCGACCTAAAGGGCTGGCGCAACAATTTCGGCCACCCGCACGCAGAAGTTGTCATTGAGCACCAAGACCTCGCCGCGCGCCACCAGGCGTCCGTTTACAAGAATGTCGACCGGGTCGCCGGCCAGCTTGTCGAGCGGAACGACCGACCCGGATTTCAACTGCAGGACTTCTTCGATTAGCAGCTCGGTCCGCCCGAGTTCGATCCGCAGATCCAATTCGACATCCTGCAGGGCGTTCAGGCCGACGCCGTCACCGGTGGTGCGCACCGCCTGATCGAAAGCTTGAAATTCGTACGGCGCCGCCGATCCCAATTCCGGCGGAATGTCGCTCCGCCCCTGCAGGCTGGGCGACACGGCCGCCGCGAGGCCCGCCTCCGCCTGCTCGAGCAGACGCTCGGTGGGCGTTTTTTCCTTGGCACCTCGCGACGGCTGGCCGGCTCGGCCAGCGGCTGCAGTGCTCGGGCCGCCCTTTGGATCTGTCTGGCCGGCAGAGTCTTGGTTCGCGGGAGCTTTGGATTCTCCCCCGGCGGAACCGGTTCCGGCTGCTTTCAGCAGTGCTTCGATTTCTTCCGGTTTAAGGAGATCGTCGGCCATGGCGCTCCCGTCACTGCTGCATGACTCGAATTTCGCTCACGACGACTTCCTGGATGTACGGCTCGGGCAGGACGTTGTTGAGTTGGCTCTTCAGCTCCCGCTTCATGAGTTCGAGCTGCGGATCGCGCAGATCTTTGATGCTCGACATGCGCACCACTTTGACCACGGCCTGGCGCAGACGAGCCTTGTAGCGCTCGCTCGCGTCACTGAAACTTGACTGCGAATCGGTGGAGATGGTGGCGAACAGCTTGAAGCTGATATTCCACATCTGGGCGTCGTCAGGCTCGACCGAGACGCTGAAACTGCCCACTTCGACTTCGACAACGTTCTCGGACTTTTGCGAGTCGGCGCCCTCGGAATGTGCACCGCCTTCTGCCGATTGTTCGCCTGTGGCTGCGGCGTGGCCTTTGGGCAAAAGCAACGCGGCGCCAATGGCCGGGAGAATCATGACTCCCGCCACGATCGCAATCAGTTTGACCTTCTTGCTGCTCAGCAGCTTTTTCTTCGCGGGAGCCGCCGTCTCGGCAGCCGCCGCAGGAGCCTGAGCCGGTGTTTGTGTCATTGTTAACAGTAACTCTTTGCGAAGCGCACGGCCGTGGGCGATGCGATAAGGCGCGGCCCCCAGTAGCGTACACGCGGAGCCAGACACGTCCGTGGGGCGGCGGAATATAGGTCGCAATCTGAAATTGGTCAACACGTTCCGATAAGACGGGAAGTCCCGAGCGAATCGGCAATTGAACCTAATCCCGCGCCCGCCGACGCGTTTGTGTGTCAGGTCTGGATTTCTCTCCCTATAATTAGAGGGGCACAGATCATTGCCCGACGAGCGACCGCGACCCGAGTTGATAACTCTTTGGCATTTTGGGGCGATTGGCGCTGTCTGCGGGGGCAACTTCTACGTACAAATTGGACGTATGCAGCTGGGGAAGCGGCAGGGCGCTGCCGCGGCACGTCCTGGGGTCAAACAACGAAGGAGAGCCAGCTCCATGATGCGTCGCAGGCACATTCCTTTGCGGACCGATATGCGGCTCGAGGTGACGAACGGCCCTGCGGAAAATCGCTCGGGCGTCTTTCGCAAAACGCTCGCCGGGCACGGCGCCTGGGGCTGGACGGCGGCGCTAGAATTGGGATGCTTGATCCTGATATACGGGAGCCTTAGCCTCTCGGGGTGCGCACAGTCGCCGCTCGAGAAAGCGCAGGCCGCCGGCAGGGGTAGCGAGAAGCCGGGTCACGAAGAGCGTCACCAGGAGAAAAGTGTCATGGTTCGCGTGCGTGTGTTCGATCGAAGTGGAAAACTCGTCGGCCCCGTCGAGTGCCCCAAACTGGAGCTGAGCCAGTCTGAATGGGCGAAACGGCTGACGAACGACCAGTTCCATATCCTTCGTGCCCAGGGGACCGAACGCGCCTTCTGCGGAACGCTGCTCGATAACCACAAGGAAGGCGTTTACACCTGCGCGGGTTGCGGCTTGCCCCTGTTCGCGTCGGATTCCAAATTCAACTCGGGGACCGGATGGCCGAGCTTCTTCCAGCCGATCGCCAAAGAGAACGTCATCGAGCACGTTGATAATTCCCTCGGGATGAAGCGGACCGAAATCCTCTGCGCACGTTGCGATGGTCATCTGGGCCACGTCTTTGAAGACGGTCCGCGCCGGACTGGCCTGCGGTTCTGTCTCAACTCCGAATCGCTCAAATTCACGGACAAGAACAAGCTCGCGTCGTTGGCCGACCCGGCCGCGGAACAAAATGCAGCCTCCCCTCACGTCATGAAGGACGGCAAAGCCACGGCGGTGTTTGCCGGCGGCTGTTTTTGGTGCACCGAGGCGGCGTTCGAGCAGCTCAAAGGCATCTCCGACGTCGAAAGCGGTTATGCCGGCGGTTCCAAGGAGACTGCGAACTACGAGCGAGTGTGCGAAGGCGACACGGGACATGCGGAGTCGATCCGCGTCACTTACGATCCGAAGCAAGTCAGCTACGATCGGCTGCTCGATGCCTTTTTCAATGCTCATGATCCCACGAGCCTGAATCGGCAAGGGAACGACGTCGGGACGCAGTACCGCTCGGCCATCTTTTACGCGAATGAAGCCCAAGAGCGCGCAGCTCGGGCCAAGATCAAGCACTTGACCGAGACTAAGGCCTTTCCCGATCCGATCGTCACGTCGCTTGAGCCGCTCAAAGAGTTCTATCCGGCTGAGACGTATCACCAGGATTACGCAAAGAAGCACCCGGACCAGCCCTACATCGCGCATCACGCCCTGCCTCTGGCGGAAAAGGTGCGGGAGAAGCTGCCTGAGCTGATCAAGCCGGAAGAGAAAAAACCCTAGCGCGACAGGGTTGCTTACCCACTGTCGTCAGTAGCGAACGAAGGCGAGCCAGGCCACTCCCAGACCCGTAGTCAAGAGCGTGAGGGGCACTCCCACTTTCAGGTATTCGCGAAAGCGGATTTCGGTGCCCCTGCGACGGGCGCTTTCGACAACGATCAGGTTGGCGACCGAGCCAAGAATCGTCAAGTTGCCGGCAAACGTGCTCGACATCGCCAGAGCCAACCAGCCGCTCTCTTTCGTCGCGGCTGGCATCGCTTGCACGACTGGCTCGAGCAGCAGCACCGCAGGAACGTTGCTCACAAGGTTGGAGAGCCCCAACGAGACCAGGCTGAGAACGTCGACGGGACGATCGAGCAGCCAGGTCCAGCTCTTGACGTTCCATCCCTCGACGACGTGAACCTGGAACGCATGCACGACGATGAACAGCCCCGTGAACATCACGAGCAAGCTCCAGTCCACCTCACGGTAAATTTTCTCGGGCTTGATTCGGTCGAGAAGGATCACGGCGGCCGCGCCGAGCGCGACCACCTCCAGCGGAAAGCCGGCGAAGAACAAACTGACCGCTGCCAATGTGATAACGACCGACTTGATCTGCAAAAACAAGAGCCGCGAATGTCGTGGGCCTTCGTCGGCCGTCGCATCGATCACTTGAAATTGGTCCCCACGCGCCGGGTCTGGATTTTTGACCGGCGTCAGTCGATTGCGGTAGACGAACCAGACCACAAGATAATTCAGCGCCAAACCCAAGAGCGCGATCGGAAACAATCGCGTGGCAAATCGCAGGTAGGTGATTCCGGAATGAACGCCGATGTAAATGTTTTGGGGATTGCCGGTGATGGTCGCCGTCGAACCGATGTTGGCGGCGGTCGCGAGGCCGATCAGATGGGGTAATGGATCCACTTTCATGCGCTTGGCAAGGTGCAGCACGAGAGGTGTGAGAGCGATGCAGACCACGTCGTTGATCAAGAATGCCGAAAGGAGTCCTGACAGACAGATGGTCACGGCGAGGAGTGTTCGCGGCGACGAGAGAGAGCCCGCCGCGAGGTCGATGAGCCGTTGGAACACGCCGGAGAGCCGCAGCGCGCCCACCACGATCATCATCCCGAACAGCAGGAACAGCGTTTTGAAGTCGAGTGATTGGCGGCTGGTCGCCTCATCAAGTGTGAGAACCCCCGCGATGAGAATCAGCGTCGCGCCGACGAACGCGATACCAGCCCGATCGATCCGCAATCCGGGCACTCTGCCAAGCGCAAGACCCGCATACGTCAAGGAGAAGATTGCCCATGTCAGCCAATAAACGCGGTCGCTCACCGTGCGATTCCTGGCTCAATGGCCCCGCGAGCTTTCCGCTCGTCACGAGTCTCCGGCATCCTCGTCAGAAACACCCCGGCGGCCATCGCGGCGATGCCGGCAAAGACCAAGAAGAAGCCGTTGTAGCCTAAATGCTCGGCAAGGAAACCGGCCCCGAGTGGGCCGATCACTCCGCCGATCGAAAGCGCCGTCGCGATCAATCCGGATAAAGCGTTGAAGCCCCCCTTCCCCTTCGTCAAGTCGGCACAGATCGCGACGATGACGACACCGTAAATTCCGGCTCCGATTCCGTCAAACACCTGAAGAGCGACGAGCGCCCAAGGATTGCTCGTCAGCGTGTAGAGGAGAATGCGGACCGGCAGCGCAATAAAGCCGATTGCGAAGACTGGCTTGCGTCCCCAGCGATCACAGAGAAAGCCGGCCGCTACGGCAATCGGAATCATGATTGCTTGGGCGACCAGCACCACGGCTGCGACCTGAACGTGGCTGCCGCCCAGCGTTTTGATATACGCCCCTAGAAAAGGCATCACGGGCGCGTTGGCGAGGTGGAACAGTGCCGTCGCCGCCAAGAGAATTCGCACTCGACGATCCCGCAAGAGTTCGCGGAGTCCAACCCGATGGCTATCGGAGCCCTCCCGGCCCGTGGCCCGCGCCTCGTCGAGTTCAGTGTCGCGAATCACAAAGACTGAACCGGCAGCCAGGATCGACACTGCCAGCACGGCGAAGAAAACCGATGTCAGGCCGAACATGCTCACAAGCCCCATTGCCAAGAGGGCCGACGCGAGATTGCCCGCATGGTTCCATCCCTGGTTTTGCCCCATCACCCGGTTGAGGGCAGCGTGTCCAACCAGCCCTAATGCGAGCGCCCCCAGCAACGGAAGAAAAAATGCTTGCGCCACGCCCGCGGTAAACAACAACGGGTCGAGCCAGGCGGGGCGCGGGGGCACCAGCGGCAGAAGTCCGTAGGCGAGTCCGAGCAAAAGCGAAGCACCCGCCAAGAGTGCTCGCCGCTGACAAATTCGATCTGTGATCATTCCGGCAGGCGTCTGCATGAGCAGCACGCCCAAACCTGCGCAAGAAATTGCGAGTCCAATGGAAGTCTCTGTCCAATTCTTTTCCTTCAGATAATCCCCAAGAAACGGCATCACGACCCCGGTGACTTCCGCGAGAAAGAAGTTCGCCGCGTTGAGACCTGCTCGACTCTGAAGCGAAACCGATCCGTCGTTTGTTTTGGCGGATACCAAGGGCGCCGCGAGAGCTGTGTTCACTGGGTGTTCTTTGCCCAACGAGTGCGGGATTTGTTCCCGCTCGACGCCTGTTGCCAGACGGCACGACGCCGTTTGGTCGGAACAGTACGAGCCAAGTCGAGTCGACAGCGTCGTGCCAGAGGACGAATCGCAAAGCGCGTGCCGGTGGCGCATTTGGTAGAAACTGCGGGCGAACGCCCCGACTAATGAGGAGCGATCGGGTTCGCGATCTGGGCACCCGAATCAGATCTGCAGCACTGCCGCGTTGTGCGCTTCACGAGCCGCAACCTTCGCGCGCGGCGAGCTTCCCGAATCGCGCGCGGCCGAGCAAAAGAAGATATCTGCTGGGATTGAAGGAACCCTCGCGCCGTCTCGGCCGCGCGCTCCCTAGGGGGCGACCGATCTCGCCGCTCAGACCTTCGGCAAGATTTCCTTCAAACGTCGCCAGGCCTCGTTGCGAGCTTTGGCATTGTCGGGCAAGGCATTGGGTTGCTCGCCGGCCCGCATGAATCCGTGCCCCGCGCCATGGTAAATAATCGGTTCGTATTTCTTTCCGGCGTTCTCCGCGAATTTCTTGGTTTGATCGACCGTGGTGGTAATGCGGGCGTCTTTTTCTCCGTAAAAACCGTAAACCGGGCAATGCAGGTTGGAGATCTCGGGCTGGTCGGGCGGGGATCCATAGAACACGAACGAGCCAGCCAGATCTTTGCGATGCGCGGCGTATGCGAAAGCCTTGCCCCCTCCCCAGCAGAATCCCGCGACGACCACTTTGCCGTTGGCGGCCGGCTGGCGCCGGGCGTAATCAAATGCGGCATCGAGATCGGCCATTACCTGTTTTTCGGGAAGTCGTGAGACGGCTCGGCGCGCCTCACCTGTGTTCGGCATGCCGGACAGAAAGTCCGGCGCAATCGCGATGTAGCCGGCTGCTGCAAATTCGTCGACTGCCAGCTTCGCCCAATCGGTCAGGCCGAAGATCTCGTAGACCACGAGCACAGTCGTCGCCTTATGCGCGACTTCGGGATACGCCACGAACGCCTGCAGGTTGCGTCGCCCAGACCTGATTTCGACGTACTCGCCGTGCCGCGGCGATTTGCCGAGTTTCTCCTTCGCCCAGTCCTGGGCCAGGGCGCTTGAAATCGACAACCCGCATACTGCCACCAACACAAGTGCACGACGCATGAAATCCTCCCTAAGGTGTCTGACCAAGGTCCCCTCGGCTTGAAAAATAAGGCCGCGGCACGGGCCGATATGTCCAAGTATGCTTCGCAGGGCGCGGGGAGGCAACTGCCGTCAGCAAGTGCCCGGGGACGGCTCTGAAACGACAACGGCAGCCGCTGGCGATGGCCAAATTTTTAACTTCCAGGCATGCACGGTCGATTTCGACGCGCGCCCAGATCCGCTACAATGCGGTCCCTCTCAATTGGCCGATTCTTCGAACGCGCTCTTAAGGATCGTGCAGAACGCCATGCCCACCGCGCTCTTGACTGGCTTTCCCGGCTTTCTCGCGTCGGCGTTTTTGCCCGATTTTCTGTCGCGCACCGATCCAGAGACGCGCGTGACCTGTTTGGTGCAGTCACATTTTCGGCCGATGGCCGAGGAGCGTGCCAAAAAGATCGCCGCAACGCATCCCGAGTGGACTGGACGGATTCAGCTCGTCGAGGGTGACATCACCCATCCAGAGCTGGACCTCAAGGAGGGCGCAAAAGAACTGCAAGCCGACACGCGCGAAGTCTATCACTTTGCCGCGATCTACGACCTGGCCGTGCCCCGACCACTGGGAATGCGAATTAATGTCGCGGGGACGGCACACGTACTCGATTTCATCGAGACGTGTCCGGCATTTGACCGACTGCACTACGTCAGCACGTGCTACGTCAGCGGGCGTCATCCTGGCGTCTTCTCAGAAGGCGATCTCAGGATGGGCCAGCGGTTCAATAACTACTACGAAGAGACCAAGTACTTGGCGGAGGTTGAAGTTCAGGAGCGGATGAAGACGGGATTGAGCGCGACGATTTATCGTCCGTCGATCGTCGTCGGGGACAGCAAGACCGGCGAAACGCAGAAATACGACGGCCCCTACGGGGCGCTCCGCTGGCTTGTGAGCTGGAAAAGCGTGGCACCGATGTCGATCATCGGCGACCCGCGTAAGTTCCACGTCAACTTTGCTCCCCGCGATTTCGTCGTCGCTGCGCTCTGCCGGCTGAGCGCGCTGCCGCACTCGCGAGGCAAGGTCTATCAGCTTTGCGATCCGCACCCGCCGACGGTCGAAGAGATTTACGAGATCTTCTCCAAAGCGACTGGCCGCCGCGTGCTGCGCATCCCGAGTTGGGCACCGTTGATGAAGGGCATGCTGCGGATGCTGCCGGCGGCGGCGAGGTCAAGCCACATCACGCCGGAATCGATCGACTACTTCACGCACCCCACCGAATATACGTGCGAAAACACGCTGGCTGATCTGAGCGGAGCCGGCCTGTGTTGCCCGCGGTTCAGTGACTATGCACCGGTGCTCGTCCGCTTCATGCAGGAACATCCGGAAGTCAGCGACAAAGCCATGCATTGATAGCCACGGCAAACTGCAACTCCGCCGCGGCGCGTTTTTTGCATCAGTTGGTGAGCGCAGGTTTGCCTCTCCTGCGCCGCCAATATCCCTCGCACCCTCGTTTGAGCGCCCGGCCATGAGTTATCAGCCGATCGAAAATTACGGCGTTATCGGCAACATGCGAACCGCCGCATTGGTCAGCATGCACGGGTCGATCGACTGGTTCTGCTTTCCGCACTTCGACTCGCCCAGCGTTTTTGCGAGCATCCTCGATGACAAGAAAGGTGGGCACTTTTCCATAGGTCCCACCCACAAGGATGCCCGACACAAGCAAGTCTACTGGCCCGACACCAACGTGCTGGTGACGCGTTTTCTATCGCCCAACGGCGTCGGAGAGCTGCAGGATTTCATGCCCATTTTGGGGCGCGCGGCCGCGAACCAAAATAGCCGCATCATCCGCCGTGTTCGCGTCTCGCGCGGCGAAATGGAGTTTCGCGTCGTTTGCGAGCCGGCTTTCGATTACGCGCGCGCGAAGCACGAGACCGTGCGCAGAGCACGGAGTCATCTTCCGTTCGGAGCAGCTCGCGCTCTCGCTCTCGAGCCCTCTCCCGCTACACTCCGACCGACGCGGCGCCCACGCGACCTTTCGACTGCGCGAAGGGGAGTCAGCCGTCTTCGTGCTCCGGCAACTTGTTGGCGACGAAGCGTGCCTCAAGGCACCCGACGACAATGAAAGCGAACATCTGTTCGAACAGACTGTGGAATATTGGCGGCGGTGGTTGTCGCAGTGTCAATACGTCGGCCGTTGGCGCGACATTGTCAACCGGGCCGCGTTGACGCTCAAGCTCCTCACCTTCGAGCCCACGGGGGCGCTCGTCGCCGCCGTGACCTGCAGCTTGCCTGAAAAAATCGGAGGGCCGCGCAACTGGGATTACCGCTACACCTGGGTTCGCGACGCGGCCTTTTCGCTCTATGGACTGCTGCGACTCGGCTTCACTTCCGAGGCGGCCGACTTCATGGGCTGGCTCGACGCGCGCTATCGCGAACAAGAGGGCAACGGCATGCCGCTCGGCGTGCTTTACGGCATCGACGGCCGAAGCGACATTCCCGAAACGACCCTCGACCATCTCGACGGTTATCGAGGATCGCGCCCCGTGCGGATCGGCAACGCGGCCTCAAAGCAGATTCAACTCGACATCTTCGGCGAGTTGTTCGATTCCGTTTATTTGTTCAACAAGTACGGCGCGCCCATTTCCTACGACGGCTGGAAGCATCTGCGTTCGCTGCTTGATTGGCTTAGTAAGAATTGGCAGCGTCCCGACGATGGCATCTGGGAAGTCCGTGGCGGGAAACACGAGTTCGTCTATTCTCGCCTGATGTGCTGGGTCGCCTTCGACCGGGGCCTGCGATTGGCCGACAAACGTTCGTTTCCCGCTGATCGTAGCGGCTGGCTTAAGGTTCGCGACGCGATCTACGAGGAGATTCTCACGCGCGGCTGGTCCGAGGAGCGGCAAGCGTTCGTGCAGTCGTACGGCAGCCAATATCTCGACGCATCGGCCCTGATCATGCCGCTCGTGTTCTTCATGGCTCCCAACGATCCCAAGATGATCAAGACGATCGACGCCATCAGCAAGCCCCCTGCCGAGCGCGGCCTGACCTCCGACGGACTGGTGTTTCGCTACGACGTCGAGCGCTCTCCCGACGGCGTGGGCGGTGAAGAAGGAACGTTCAATATGTGCAGCTTCTGGCTCGTCGAAGCCCTCACGCGGGCGGGCCGCACCCAGCCTAAGCGCCTCGAAGAAGCCCGGCTCTTATTCGAGCGCATGCTCGGACACGCCAACCATCTCGGGCTTTACGCCGAAGAGACCGGCTCCAGCGGCGAAGCTCTGGGCAATTTTCCTCAGGCGTTCACCCACCTGGCCCTGATCAGCGCCGCCTTCAACCTCGACCGCAGCCTCGGACCGCACGGCTGAAGACCAACGCCCGAGCCGGGGTTGGGTCCGAGGAGGCCCACTCCCCTAGACGTGGCGGTCTCTCGTCCGATGGCGTCACGAGACTGGTCCCGGTCGATCTGCAGGCCGTCTGGCCGCACTTGACGGCATTCAGAACAGACCGTAAGTTCACGTCAGCCTGCGGTCGCTTAGCTCAGTTTGGTTAGAGCGCCACGTTGACATCGTGGAGGTCACTGGTTCGAGTCCAGTAGCGACCATCTTGAGAATTGGACGACTTGATCTCCCGTCGTTCGGCAAAGTCTTCCTGATGACGCGGAGATGCTCCTTCCCCGCGGCTGGGTTGGTTGCGGCGGCGCCGGTCGCGGCCGGCCCGGAAAAACGATCCGTGGGCCGCCGCCGCTGTCAAAAGCGGCCCTCCTCGGCGACGGGAACGCGAGAACGTTCCTCCTCGAATTCAGCACGGGATCCACGGAGCCGGCCTTCCTCACTCCCTGACCGGCTGACCTACGTTACGTTCTGACGCTACAACAGGCGTCTGCGGCAGCTAGGGCGGCGATGCTCGTGGTTTCCGGCGGAACTCCACGGCCAATGGCTCGCTTCTGCCACGAGTTTCTTCGCGACTCTCGCAACTCGTGGGTAGGCCAACGAGCGCCGGCTAAACGAGATTGCGGCGATAACCGGCCTGGGGCGAGAGATGCACGCTGCCGAATCTGAGCGCTGAGAGGCGTCGCAGGACGCCAACGAATTCGAGCTGGACGCGGATGGCTTACTCCGTTGGCGGCGATGGTCCGGCTGCCGCTAGAATGACGGGAGTGGCGCGGACGACCTGCGCGCCGTTAGTCTGGCTGGTGCCAGAGCCCCTGTTCCTCGATTGGGTAGCCTGGTGGGACCGCCGCCTTTGATTCGCTGGCCAGCAACACAAATCGCACCCACTACGGGATAAAACGCCATGAACCGCAGACAGATTACCTCACTCGGGGTGCTGTTTACCGTCGTGTTCGTTCTTCCGCCCATTTTTGCCCAGGAGGGGGGCTGGAATCCTCGCGGTCGTTATTTGTTCAAGGACGAACTGACGGCGACCAGTGAAAAGTTCAAACAACAGCATGGCTACTGGGTCTCCAGAACAGCCACACCAACGCCAGATACGGTGTATGTCACCCTTGAGAGGCCCATCATCGAAAGCAACGGCGCGGTCAGCATGTCGCGCAACGACCGGATATATTATTCCAGCCGTATTCCGTGGCTCCTTGAAGGTGAGCTCACGCCGTACATTCTTCTTTTCGGGCGCGCGATCGAACGTGGGCAAATTGCCTTTGTGTCTGACCCGAAAATAACGATTTACGAGCGGGAATTGAAAGTTCCGGCCGGCGACAGAATTCAGCTTGATCGGCCACGAACCAGGAGACACGGTTCATCGAGCGGAACGCAAGTTACACCCAATTGATCTCGGGCGCGCGTTCAGACTGGGTAGCTGACCCACTAAATTGGTGACCCGACCCCCATTGGAGCCCTCCGGGCCCAACGGGACGGGACTCAGGACGGGACGGGACATTGGGGGGAATCCGGGACCGACACCGTTTCAACGGGGACGGGATCCAAAAAGGTGCCCTCACCCGGCTCGACTATCTTCGACCCTGAGGCTCAGACCCGCAGGGAACTCGCCGAGTCCGGCCCTCTCCCATTCGAAGCCGATGGCCGTGGGGGCCTGGGCTGCGATTCGACCCGGATAGCGTTTAGAAGCTCGACGCTGAGATCAAGCCGCCGCTCTCGACTCTGCTTGCAACAAAGATCGTCCCCGTTTCCAGGGGACGTGCTGCTCGGTGACGGGATCCCAGAGCTTCAACCGCAAGCAGGCGGCGATGTCGTGAGGACGTAGCGAGGTCATCACGGGTGCCTGTAATTCTTTGATCGCGCCCATCGCCTCGGGAAGCCGATAGAACGGAATCTTCGGATTCAGATGATGCACGTGGTGGTAGCCGATATTTCCCGTGAACCAGCGCATCAACAGACCCATCTGAATGTAACTCGATGAATGCAGAGCCGCATCGACATAGTCCCACTCACGACCCGGTTGAAGCCTGGCACCTGGAAAATTGTGCTGCGCAAAGAACAAGTACGCGCCGACCGCCGAGCTGATCGCGAACGGAATGATCCCAGCGAACAAGAGGTCGTCGATCCGACCGGACGCCAGCCACAGGAGAATTCCCGCGTGGCAAACGATCGAGAGAGCCGCGTCCAGATGCCGCTTCGGATTGACCGCGAGCGGCACCACGCACATCCCAAAAAGGAAGATCGTGATGTATCCCGACACGATCGTCAGGGGGTGGCGTGCGGCGGCATACCGTAGCCGTTGCCAGACGGAGGAATTCTCGTAGGCCTCTACGGTCACCAAAGGATACGAGCCAACATTGGCGCCAAAGTTCTTGCAATTGTTGCCATGGTGATGGTCATGTGACCGGTTCCACACGCTGGGCGGATTCAGGGTCGCCAGGCCGAACGCCAGCATGACGGCATCGGCAAGCTTCGATCCTTTCAAAATGGCGTGGTGCTGGTGGTCATGATAGAGGACGAAGAATCTGACGATGGTCAACCCCGAGACGATGCTGAAGAGGAACCGGATCTGCCACGGAATGTCACAACGCAGAATGGCCGTGAGCACACCGAGCACGCCCATCGTCGACCACAAATGCCACCAGCTGCGCAACCGCTGTTCGCAGGCATACGGACGAACCGCGAGCGCGAGCTGCCGCGAATTGCGCATCCGGCGCGGCCTTGCTTCCCTGGGAATGCCGGCCGCCGCCGGCACATCGAAGATGGCGCTGAGATGAACGGTCATTTATGGCTTCCGAGACGGAGTCGGCATCGGTATCGAAAGTGATCGACTGTTGCCGCTGCGCTTTGCGAGAGAAGGGAGTCGAGTCACGCAGCGTGCTTCTTGCGATACGCGTCTCGAGATAGGCCCCGCTTCGACTTCTCCGAAAGGAAATCCAGCAATCGATGTCCGGCCTCACTCGAGATGTAACCGGAGAGGTACTCAACCGCTGCCTGATGACTCAATCCAGAACGGTAGATCACGCGAAAGGCCGCTTTGATTTCTTGCCTTTCAAGAGACGTCAGACCGGCCCGCATCAATCCGACGCGATTTTCACCGACGACCTCTCCGTCTCGATTGGTCATGAAGAACGGCGGTACGTCCTGAGCGCCTTTGGCTAACCCGCTCACCATCGCCAGTTCGCCGATCCGGACGAATTGATGAATCGCCGCATTGCCCGAGATCGTCGCTCCGGGACCCACGCGCACGTGGCCGGCAAGTAAAGCTCCGCTGACGATCGTCACCCCGCCCCGATTTGGCAGTTGTGGCCAATGTGTGAGTTGGTCATCAGCAAGCAACTGCCTCCAATGACAGTTCCCGTACCGGAAGCCGTCCCGCGGTGGACCGTGACGCCCTCCCGGATGATGCAACCCTCACCAACCCGGCAGAAACTTTCCCCGCCGTCAAACGCACGATCCTGGGGGAGATCGCCGATCACGGCATGCGAGTGAATCTGGCATTCTGCACCGATCTCCGTGCTCCCCAGGATCACCGCGGATGCTGCGAGACGACACCGCGGCCCAATGCGCACCGGACCGCTGATCACAACGTACGGTCCTACGATCGCCGTGGGATCGACTGTCGCCTGCGGGTCGACAATCGCAGTTGGATGAACGCTCATGGGCCTCCCCGGAGCCGTGGGCAAAATGATATTGAGGTGAAATCCAGGTCCGCGACGAACGATTGAGCGCGGGCGAGATGAGCAAGAAGCGTCTGGATCAATTGGAGGTGAGGTGGGGATGGTCGGACAAACGGGAATCGCTGTCAATCTCGCGTTTGGGTCGCGGGGCCCGCGCAGAGACGAACCTGAAGAAGGCGAACTCGTGTGCCCAGCAATGGATGCGGTCGCGTCGCCTGTCTCGGAGTTAAGGAACTTTTCAGCTTCTTAGTGTTCGGCTTTGCGCTTCGATGTGGGAACGGTTTCGGCCCAATTCCAAAACCGCGAATGGCGCCGGGTCCCCGTGCCTGTGGCTGACGAGGGTCAAATCTCGGCAAGAGCGACCTGAGAATTCCAACGTTTATCGTTTAGTCCCCGCCACGTCATCGCGAGCGGCTTCGGATGGGGAATTGTGCGCGTTCGCAATGACTCCGTCGAGCCAGGCGATCAGGTCGCGCGTCACTTCGTCGCGGTTGATTTCGTTCAGGGTTTCATGGCGGCCGTCGGGATAGAGCTTATAAGTTACGTTCTGCAGACCGGCCGCGCGATAGGCCGTGAGCAATTGATCGATGTTCTCTCCGACAGGATCCCGACTGCCTCGGAAAATGTAGATCGGCAGCGTTTTGGGAATGCACGCCTGGCAGAACGACCTGGAGAGTGCGGGCAGGGCCCTGAGAATGTCGATGAAAAGCTGCACCTGGGAATCGAAGCCGCACAGCGGATCCGCGATGTACGTGTCGACTTCGATTGGATCGCGAGAGAGCCAGTCGAACGGTGTGCGCGCACGGACTGAACGGTTTGTTGAAGGCACCAAAGAACAGCCGCTGCAAGGACGGACTCTTGCCGTGTGCCCCCACACGCAGCCGCTCGAGGTGAGCGAACAAGAGCCCCAAAGGCGCTGTCGCCGGCGGCCTTCCATTGGAGCCGGAGAGCACCGCCGCGACGACGGCATCGCCATGGTCACAGATAAATTGCTGAACCATGAACGAGCCCAGCGAGTGGCCGAGGATCACAGTGGGCGTTCGGGGATAGTCCGCTGTGATCCGCTGGTTCAGTTGCCACAGATCATGGATGCACTTGTTCCAGCCATCGCTTTCGGCGAAAAACCCCAAGTCCGCGGGCGTCGTCGCCGTGCGCCCGTGTCCGCGATGGTCATCGGCGTAAACCGCATAGCCTTGGCGACACAGGGCTGCGGCTACCCGAGAATAACGGCCGGCGTGTTCCGCCCAACCGTGCGCGATCTGCACCACCGCCTTAGGCGCCTGCTCAGGCTGCCAGCGATAAACGAACAAAGGCACGCTATCGAGCACAGGGAGAATAAAGGTCGAAGCCTGCATTGAACCACCACTCCGCCGGCATATTACACCAGCGTGATCAGCGTGTCGTCGCTGATGGGGAGAATCCATCTGCCGGCACGCGTTGGCGTTCTTATCGAGTCGACATCGCCATTCGGCGCCTGACTTGGGCGGGTCGCAGGACTGGGCTCCGGAGGCCAACAGGTCACCCGTTTGCGTCAAAGCATGCGTGTGGCTAGCATCGGAACTCGGCCAGTCTCTCCACGCAGAGTTCTCCGGATGGAAGCTCGCTTCACCGTCATCTCGGGGCCGTTTCGCGGACAGACGTTTCAAGTTCCGCGCGGCAAATTCATCCTCGGCCGTGAGCACGATTGCCACCTGGTGCTCGACAGCAATTCCGTCAGCCGGCATCACTGCGTGTTGTTGATGGACGACTACACGTTGAGAATCCGCGATCTGGCGAGCAAGAACGGAACCTTCGTCAACCGAGATCAGACCCGCCTCGGTGAGCGCATCTTGGTCAACGGCGACACTGTCCGCGTAGGGGACCTCGTGTTTCGAGTCGAGCTGGGCTCGGGAAGTACCTCAACGCCTGCGGCCTCGATTGAAACGCAGGACCTCGAACCCGAAACGAGAGAGCTCAACAGTGCTTCCGCTCAGGAACCCAAGGCCAACCAGCCGTCACCGGCCGAGGTGCCGGAAGCTGCGCCAAGGGAACCGCATCGTCCGAAATGATTGGCGTCTGGGGCTGAGCCAGTTTGCGATCACGCTGACGGTCATTCTGATTCGCTCAACGCAGAATCCCATCTGCAGAATCCGATCTTATGACCCAGGACGCCCCTAATCCCGACAATCGCAAGTCGAGGGGCCGGCGCCGAGTCCTGCTCGGCCTGGTCGTTGCCATCGTCGTCGCCGCCGCGCTCATCGCCAACACGTTTTGGGTTGACTCCCAAACGCGCGCCGCTGCGCCGCGGGACGGCGGCACGATCGTTGAGACCGGTTTCGAGCCGGCAAACGTCAAAGTGGAAGGTCAAGGGCCGCCCATCCTCCTCATCCATGGCTACGGTGGAGCGCTAGACTGGTGGGACGACATCGCGCCCGCGTTGGCAGCGCGTCACCGCGTGATTCGACTCGACTTAATCGGTCACGGCGGCACAGCCGCGCCGACCTCTGGCTATCAGATCGCGCGTCAGGCCGAGTTGGTTTCGGCGGTCCTCGACAAGCTAGGCATCAACCGGGTGACTGTTGTCGGCCATTCGATGGGAGGCTGGGTGGCGACGGCTCTGGCCTCCAGGAAGCCCGAGCGGATCGACCGCCTGATTTTGATCGACAGTCCTCCCACAGTCGACTTGCATCTGTCGATCTTGGCCAAGGCCCACGTCGCGCCGGTTCTGGGAGAAGTTCTGTCCCATTTTCTGACTGATGATAGGCTCCGCGAGGGCCTGGCAGACGCGTTCGCGCCCGGCTTCCCCATCCCCGAAAGATTCGTGGCCGACTTGAAGCGATTGCCGCATTGCGTGTTCCGCCAGGAACACGTCGAAGGCTTTGCCTATTGCAAGAAGCCGATTTATGAGCGGCTCGCGGAACTGAAGCCGGTGCCGCCAGTGCTCTCTATCTTCGGCAGCCTCGACTCCAAGATGTCCGCCGAGCAGGCAAAGTTGTACAAGCGCGTCCCCGGTGCGATGGCCGTAACCATCGACGGAGTCGGTCACTCGCCGCAGGTCGAAACCCCGGCGAGAACGGTCAAGTTGATTGAGGATTTCTTAGTGCCAGGCCTTCCGGCCGCGAACGACGCATCGAATCGTCCGCTTCCCAAGACTTAGGCTGGCCTTGGGGCACAAGCCCACACGAAGAAATGCCGGATTCGGAGGGCCGCTCGATTCCGGTGCCTTTGAGAGGACAGCATGCCCTGCTTCATCTGCGTCACATGCGGAACCCAATTCGCCGAAACCGACAAGCCGCCTGCGAAATGCGAGATCTGCGAGGATGAGCGGCAATACGTTGGCTGGACCGGTCAGCAATGGACGACGCTCGACGAGCTGCGGCAGTCTCACCGAAGCGTTGTGAGGCTCGAGGAACTCGGCCTTTATGGGATCGGGATGGAACCTTCCTTCGCCATCGGCCAACGGGCGCTGCTGATTACGAACCCGCAGGGCAACGTGCTCTGGGACTGTATCCCGCTCCTGGACCAGTCGCTCGTCGAGATGATCCGGGGCATCGGCGGCATTTCAGCCATCGCAGTCTCCCATCCCCACTATTACACAAGCATGGTCGCGTGGGCCCGAGCCTTCGATTGTCCGATTTACCTGCATGCCGCCGACCGGCGATGGGTCATGCGCCCGGATGCGGCCATCAAATTCTGGGAGGGAGAGAGGAAAAAAGTCGGCGAGGGGCTGACCTTGATTCGTTGTGGCGGGCATTTCGATGGTGGCACCGTGCTGCACTGGCCGAACGGAGCGGACGGCAAAGGCGCTGTGCTGAGTGGTGACATCCTCCAAGTCGTCCAGGACCGCCGTTGGGTGAGCTTTATGTACTCGTATCCGAACCTGATCCCGCTCTCCGCGTCGGCCATTCGCCGAATTGTCCAAGCGGTCGAACCCTTCGAATTCGAGCGGATTTATGGGGCCTGGTGGGGCAAGGCCGTCTTCAAGGACGCAAAGACGAGCGTGCGCCGGTCGGCGGAGCCGTACATTCGAGCGATTCAAGGCTGAGGCGGCGAAAGCACTATAAGCGACGCCAGAAATCCAACGACTTACGTTGGAGCGTCCCTCAATTCGACCCACCGGCCGGCCTCCCATGCCTATTGCCCCCCCGCGAGCTGCACCTCACGCTGCATTGACGTTCGCTCGCAAAAATGCCAATTTATTGCACATTCACGAAATGGGCCAGCTTCTCTCTTGACCGAGACGGGCGTCTGGGCCGGCACCGTCGCGCAGAACTCTTCTTCTCAGCGTCGACGCTTCTGCTCTCGAAAACTGCGCACCTTTTGCAGGAGGCGAAGGATGTTGTTTCCCAGACGGCTGCGGCTTCCCCGCATGCACACTCCCAGAACCGGCGGCCATAGGAACCCGGCGCGTCGGCGCCATTGCCGGGAACTGGGGATCAGTGCGCGGTCGGTCTGTTGTGGCCCGGCCGTCGAAGAGCTCGAAGGCCGGCAAATGCTTGCGGCCACTGCGACGACGACAGTCGCCCGCGTGGCCGTTCCCACCCTGATCAACCTGGGCCGCGTGGCCGCCCCGGACACCGTCAAGCCCGCTGGTTCACCTTCCACCGCTGCGCCGTATACCCCGCAGCAAGTGGAAACCGCGTACGGGGACAACTCGATTGTTTTCAACGGAATTGTCGGCAATGGCGCCGGACAGACGATCGCAATCGTCGACGCGTACAACGACCCAAACATCGTCAGCGATACGGCGGCCTTCAACACTCGATTCGGCTTGCCGCAATTCAACGCGGGCGGACCGACGCTTCAAGTGCTCAATCAAACCGGCGGCACGACGCTGCCGACGAATACCAATACGACGCTCGGCGATTGGGACCTCGAAGAATCGCTCGACGTGCAGTGGGCGCACTCCATGGCGCCACAAGCCAACATCATTTTGTTCGAGTCCAACACGGCCAACGACCCCGACATGGATCAGGCAGAAGTCACCGCCGCCGGTTGGCAGGGCGTCTCGGTGGTTTCCAACAGCTGGGCCGAGGGGGAATTCTCGCAGGAAACATCCGAGGATCAGTATTTCCAGACTCCGACCGGTCATCAGGGGGTCACGTTCCTGGCCTCTGCCGGCGACTCGGGAACGCCAGCGGGCTATCCCGCGTATTCTCCCTACGTCGTCGCCGTCGGCGGGACCAACCTCCAAATTCAGAGCGGCGGCGGTTACATCAGCGAAAGCGCCTGGTCCAGCGGCGGCGGTGGAATCAGCACGGTCGAAGGAATCCCCAGCTACCAGGCAGGGCTGAATGGGTTTAACGGCGCCAGCAAAACCTTTCGCAACGTGCCGGATATCTCCGCCGACGCCGACCCCAACAGTGGCGTCTATGTCTATGACACCTGGAACGAGGGCCAAGGGGGAGGCTATTTCCAGGTCGGCGGGACGAGTCTCTCCTCACCGCTGTGGTCCGGCTTCATCGCCATCGCCAACCAGGGGCGCGCGCTCGCCGGGGAATCGACCCTCAACGGCTACACGCAAACCCTGCCGATGCTCTACAGCCTGCCGAGTTCCGATTTCCATGACGTGACCAGCGGCAGCAACGGCACTTACTCGGCCGCTCCGGGGTACGACCTCGCCACAGGTCGAGGCACGCCTATCGCGAATCTACTGGTGCCCGCGTTTGCGGGATACGGAACGACGCCTCCCAGTATCAGTGGGCCTACAAGCGGGGCTCTGATTGAGAACAGCACGCTGACGTTCTCGACTTCCAATAGCAACGCAATTACCGTCACCGATGCCTTTTCAGCCGGCAATCCCGATTCCCTTAGGATCTCGGTGCTGCACGGGACGCTCACACTGGGCACGACAAACGGAGTCAGCTTCGTAAGCGGCGCAAACGGCTCGAGCGCGTTCACCGTGTCCGGTACCGTGGCCAAGCTCGACACGGCCCTGAATGGATTGATCTATCAGCCGACGAGCAATTACACGGGCTCGGACACCATCTCTGTGTCGGCTACCGATTCGGGTTTGACCGGCTCGCACACCGTGACGCTGTCGATCACAGGCATTGCACCCCACATCTCGGTGCCCTCCGCAGCCAGTGTCACGGAAAACAGCACCCTGACATTGAACGGCTCAAGTGCGATCAGCGTCGCCGACTCCGGCGGAACGGCCGAGCAGCTGACGGTCGGCGTGAGCCACGGGACACTCAGCCTCGGCACCAAGTCGGGACTGACGGTTACGGGCAACGGCACGGGGACCATGATTCTTACGGGATCACTTTCCAAGCTCAACAGCGACCTGCCAAGCTTGACCTATACACCGACGTTCGATTACGCCGGTTCCGATCTGGTGTCGCTCTCGGACAAAGACACGAGCGACAACCTCACGGCGACCGCAAGTTTCTCGATCACCGTGAATCCGCTTCCGCCAACGATCACGGCACCTTCCCGAGGCAGCCTCAACCAGAACGGCAATTTGGCGTTTACCTCGGGCGAAGCGATCAGTGTCGCGGATCCCGGCGGCACTGCCGAGCAAATGCTCCTCACGGTCAGTCACGGGACGCTCGACCTCGGGACGACCGCCGGACTTACGGTCGCCGGCAACGGCGCGGGAACGGTGACTCTCACGGGATCGCTGCCAAGCCTCAATAGCGATCTGACGACCTTGGTTTATTCGCCAACATCCGGTTACCACGGTTCCGATACGCTCTCACTCTGGGACGAGGATACTGCCGACAGTCTCCTGGCAACGGCAACCGTCTCGATCACGATCAATCCGTTGGTGCCCACGATTTCGGCGCCTTCAGCAGTCAGCCTCAACGACGCCAGCAGCCTGAGCTTCACGGCTGGCAACTCAATCAAGGTGTCGGATCTCAGCGGCACAGCTGAGAAGATGAGCCTCACGGTCGGACATGGCACGCTTGCCTTAGCGTCGTTCAGCGGACTCACAGTCGTCGGCGACGCCACAGCGACACTGACTCTCATCGGAACACTCTCAAACCTGAATAACGGCCTTGCCAGCCTGAGTTACAGCCCCGCATCCCAATACAGTGGCCCCGATACGCTCTCGCTCTCCGACAATGACACCACAGACAATCTTGCTGGAGCGGCGACCGTCGCGATCACGGTGAATTCGGTCGCGCCGACGATCACGGCGCCTTCTGCCGTCAGCCTCAACGAGGATAGCAGTATCCGCTTCACCGCCGGCGACGCAATCAGCGTCGCAGATTCGAGCGGGACGGCCGAGCAGATGACTCTCACGGTAAGCCACGGCGCGCTTGGCCTCGGGACGATCACCGGACTCACAGTCTCCGGAAACGGCACCGCGACGGTGACTCTCGCCGGGTCGCCGTCCAATCTCACCACCGATCTGCCCAACCTTACCTATACGCCGACGGTCGGTTACTACGGTTCCGATACGCTGAACCTTTCGGACACGGACACGACGAACCATTTGACCGGAACGGCCAGCGTCTCGATTTCTGTCTCGCCGTTTTTGCCGACGATCGCGGCGCCATCGACGTTGAGCGTCAACCAGAACGGCAACCTGGCGTTCAATGGCGGCAATTCCATCACCGTGACCGATCTCAACGGGACGGCCGAGCAGTTAACCCTCACGGTCAACCAGGGAACGCTGAGCCTGGGCACGACGACCGGATTGACAGCTACCGGTAACGGGTCGACGTTCGTGACTCTCACGGGATCGACATCCAACCTGAACAACGATCTGACGAGTTTGAGTTATTCGCCGACGGCTGGTTACCACGGTCCCGATATGCTCTCGCTCTCGGACACGGACACCGCGAACAACCTGACGGGAACGGCAAGCGTTGCGATCTCGGTCAATTCGTTGGGTCCCACAATCGCCGCGCCCCCGACATTGAGCGTCAACGACAACAGCAGCGTGAACTTCACTGGCGGCAATGCGATCAGCGTGTCCGATCCCAGCGGGGCATCCGAACAGATGACCCTGACGGCCAGTCACGGCACACTGAATCTTGGGACGACGACCGGACTCACGGTCACGGGCGACGGCACGGGGTCGATCATCCTCACCGGTCCACTCTCCAACCTCAACACTGACCTCGTGAGTCTGTCTTACGCTCCCACGGCGAACTACAGCGGACCCGACACGCTGGCGCTGTCCGTCGACGACCTCTTTGACTCCCTCACGGGGACGGGCGGCGTTTCGATCACCGTCAACCAGCAGTCGCCAACGATCACGGCGCCGTCTGCAGCGAGCATTAACGAAAATAGCAGTCTCGCCTTCACCGGTGTCGACGCGATCGTTGTCGCCGATCCCCTCGGGACGTCGGAGCAAATGACCTTGGCGGTGAGTCACGGCACGCTCAACCTGGGAACGACCACTGGACTGACAGTTACCGGCAACAGCACTGGGACGGTGACCCTGATCGGATCGCTCTCAACTCTCAATGGCGATCTGGCCAGCTTGTCCTACACGCCGACAGCTGGCTACAGCGGTCCGGACGGCTTGAGCCTCTCTGCTGACGACACCGTCGACAGCCTGTCGAGTTCCTTAAGCGTACCGCTAACGGTCAACGCCGCCGCTCCGACGATCACATCTCCTGGATCGGCGTCCGTGAACGAGAATGGATCGGTGACGTTCTCGGCGACCAATGGCAACCAGATTGCCGTCAGCGACATCAATGGCGCCGTCGATTCGCTCGCGCTCTCCGTCGCGGACGGCACCCTGACGCTGGCTACCGGTTCCGGCCTGACCTTCACGTCCGGCGCCAACGGTTCGGCGTCATTTACCGTGAGTGGGACCTTGAGCAATCTGAATGCGGCCCTCAACGGCATGACGTATCAGCCGAATACGAGTTACGCAGGATCCGACTCCTTGGCAGTATCGTTGACCGATATGGTCCTCAGTCAGACCGCTTCTGCTAGCGTGGCGATCACAGTCAACGCTTTCAGCCCGCCGTCGATCGCTGCTCCCCCGTCGGCGACGGTGAGCGAGAACGCCTCGCTCGTCTTCTCACCGGGCAACAGCAACACAATTTCCATCACCGATAGCGGCGCCGGGACCAATGCCGACACGGCGACGCTCTCAGTCTCGAACGGCACATTGACTCTGGGAAGCACCATCGGAGTGATCTTCACGTCCGGCTCCAACGACTCGGCGACGTTCACCGTGAAGGGAACGGTGTCCAATCTGAATGCGGCGCTCAGCGGTCTGAACTACCAGCCGACGAACGGTTACGCGGGTTCCGATTCGCTTGCGATCTCCGTTATGGACCCGACCGACAACAAATCGGGTTCCACCAGCATTGCGATCACGGTCAATCCGTTTGCCCTCTCGATGACCGCTCCGGCAACCGCCTCGCTGAACGAGAACGGCTCGTTCGTGTTCTCCGGTGCCAACGCCATCTCGGTGAACGATGCCAATCCGGGCGCCGTCGATTCGCTGGCACTGTCGGTGACGCAAGGCACGGTCACGCTTTCGACCACATCCGGCTTGACCTTGACGGGAACCAACGGAACCGCGTCTTTCACAGTGGCGGGGACTGTGAGCAACCTGAACGCGGCACTCAGCGGTCTGACCTATACACCGACCGCCGGCTACACGGGTTCCGATTTACTCTCCGTCTCGATCACCGATCCGGGGGACACCGAGTCGGCCTCCAAGAGCGTGGCCCTCACGATCAATGCGTTCAGCCCTCCCACGATCTCGGCTCCGGGCTCGGCCTCGGTCGTCCTCAACGGATCGCTGGTCTTCTCCTCAGCCAACCACAACGCAATCACAGTGGCTGATTCAGGTCCCGGCAGTGGCAGCGACTCGCTGATGCTGACGGCCACGCACGGCATCGTGACGCTGTCAACCACGTCAGGATTAACGATCACTGGCGGCGCCAACGGCTCGGCGACAATCACCGTGACCGGATCCGTGGCCAGTCTCAATGCAGCCCTCAGCGGGCTGACCTACAAGCCGACCTCCGGCTACACGGGCTCCGATTCGCTGGCCATTTCGATCAAGGATTCGGTCGATAATCTCTCGGCCGCGGCGAACGCAGCCTTGACCGTCAACAACAGCCCGCCGGCCATCACTGCCCCCGCGTCGGCCTCGGTGCTCGTGACCGCTACCCTGGTCTTCTCGACGGCCAACAACAATGCGATCAGCGTCGCCGACGTGAATGCCGGCGGCAGCGTCGAGCCGCTCACGCTGACCTCCACGGATGGGACGCTGACGTTGGGATCCACCACGGGAATCACGTTTACGTCCGGCGCCAACAAATCGGCGTCGATGACGATCAACGGCACGCTCGCCAACCTGAGTGCCGCACTCAGCGGTCTGTCGTTCACTCCGGCAGCGGTCGGAAACGCGACGGTCGTGCTCTCGTATACCGACGTCGGCAACGGTCTGATGGCCTCGGCCACGATTAACATCACCGTGATCAAGACCGGATTTAAGCTGGTCCAAGGATTGCCCGTAAGTCCGCCGTCCTCCCCAGCGGTCACGCGAGCAAGTTCGGTCAGTGCTCCGACCGGCGGCGGTACGATCACCCCAGCGGCCACTCTGACAACGGCCAATGACACGACCGAAGAGGGTTCCCTGCCGCCCGATGCCCTGACTCAATGGCAGGGACTCGCCGCAGCTGTGGAAATGCTAATCGGTTAAGCGGCTCGTTTGATCAGCAAAAAACGAGCGTAGTCGACTTGCTTACGCAGCGCAAATGCGCAGGGACTGTCCCGGGCAGGGTCGGATTATTACGACTTCGGCTTCTTGATCGCGCCTTCGACGGGGCTCTTGGCCCCCTCGGTGTATTTGGCGCCGATTAGCGCGTAGGTCTTCTCCGCGCGGGCCTTGAGCCGCTTGATCGCTTCGGGGAAGTCTTCGTCTTTGACGTTCTCGTCGCAGAAGGTGCAGCAGCTCTCGAAGGTGTAGCCCAGCTTCTTCCACTGGGTCATTCCGCCCGGCGAGATCTGATCGGTGACCGGGCACCAAATGGGGCTCATGGCCTGCATGAAGTTGTTGACGAACCGCTGTTTCTCGGCCGCCTTAGCGTACTTTTCCGGGTCCTTGAGAAATTTTTCGCGGGCGTCGGGTTTGCTCCCCCGGAATTTCACGCCCTTGTACTCCCAGGTGGGGAGCTTTGGGTCGGACGCCGTGAGATAAACGGGGCAGAGGTCGACCGACTTCTGCTTCTCGGGGATTTTCACCTTTTCGAGGATCACGGCGTCGGCGGGCAATTGGGCGAAACCAGGCCGGGGCAGCAAGAACAAGAGCCCGACCGCGAGAAACGAGCGACAACAGACCATCTCATGACCCCTCATTCAGAGTACGCTTTCCCTCACCTTACAACATCCGGCCGGCATTCCCAAGCAAAGTCTTGGAACGACTGTTGCATCGTTACGCGCCGGCCCCGGCAAGACGCCCCTAGTCCGTTTGAACGGTCGGGCTCGGGGAATTATGCTGGTGCAGACCTTCCCGCGGAGATTGAGAGCCAATGATTGAACCCACGACTTATCATGGTCAGGAACTCCCGATCCCGGAATCTCGGGTGATCGGGTTTGTCGACTCCAACGAACAGTTGCAAGCAATCGCGAAAGCCCTAAACAAGGCCGGCGTTCCCGAATCAAAGATCCGATCGCTGCACGGACCCGACGGCATCCAACTGCTCGAAAAGCTGCGCGAGGTGCTATTTTTTGGCGACTTCGAGCGAGCCGTCACAGACTTCGGGCTGCAACAGCTGCAAAACGGCCACTATTCTGTAAGCGTCGCTGTCAAGGACCGGAACGAGGCGCTCCGCATCGCGAATATTGCCCAGGCCAACGGCGGGCATTCATTCACGTACTTCGGCAAATGGGTGAACGAACAGCTGACCAAGTAGGCTGGCTCGCTCACAGCCACCCGTGGGCGCTTTCTGACCGGCGATGCTCAAAAGAGCCGCCCCGGCAATCCGCCTGTGCCGTTAATGAAACGTGGCCGTTTCCTGTACCGGCTGCGCGAGGGACGGGCCCTCTTCCATGTATCGCGTCAAACGCTCGCTCAAGCGGCGGATGACGTAGAAGAACACGGGCGTCAGAAAGATGCCGAAGAGCGTTACGCCCAGCATGCCGAAGAAGACGGCCGTGCCCAGCGTGCGACGCATTTCGGCGCCGGCGCCTTCGGCAATCATCAGGGGCACGACGCCCAGCACGAAGGCGAACGACGTCATCACGATCGGCCGCAGCCGCAGCTCGCAGGCCTTAAGCGTGGCCTCGGCCGGCATCATGTCCGTGCTCGACTCTCCGACTTGGCGAACTCGACAATCAGAATGGCGTTCTTGCAGGCCAGCCCGATCAGCACGACGAAGCCGACCTGTGTGAAAATGTTGATGTCGAGGTGCGCCAACAGCACGCCGGCGACCGAACACAACAGGCACATCGGCACGACGAGAATCACCGCCAGCGGCAGCGACCAGCTCTCGTACTGCGCGGCCAGCACCAGGAATACGAGCACGACGGCCAGCAGGAACACGAGCATCGCCGTGTTGCCGGTCTCCAGCTGCAGAAAAGCCAGCTCGGTCCACTCGGCCTGCATCGATCCGCGGCAAAGCGGTCTGCGCGGCTGGCTTCGGCCAGCTTCGATCGCCTGCCCCGAGCTGACGCCGGCCGCGGGCGCGAGTTGATCGCGGCCGACGGATACATGTTGTAGCGCATGATCATCACGGGCCCGGTCGTCTCGCGGACGCCCATCATCGTCGCCAGGGGCACCATGTTCCCCTGATCGTTGCGAATCTTGAGCTGCTTGATGTCCTCGATCTGGCTGCGGAAGTCGGGCATTGCCTGCACGTTCACCTGCCAGGTGCGGCCGAACCGATTGAAATCGTTGACGTAGAGCGAGCCCAGGTAAACCTGCAGCGTGTTGAAAACCTCCGTGATCGAGACGCCCATCGTCTTGGCCGCCGCGCGATCGATGTCGAGATACAGCCAGGGAGTGTTGGCGCGAAAGCTGGTGAAGACGTCCTGCAGCCCGGGCGTTCGGCGGCCGGCGTCGACGACGTTGTCGGCCGTCGTCTGCAGCGCCTCGAGGCCGGTGTCACCGCGGTCTTGAACCATCAGCTTGAAACCGCCGGCCGTTCCCAGCCCGTCGATGGGCGGCGCGCTGAAGACGTTGATCAGTCCTTCCTCGATCTTCCCGCCGAGGTCCGCCTGCAGTCGGCGGGCGATGACGTCGTCCGAAAGGCCGTGGGCGACCCGCGAGTGAAAATCGTCGAGCATCACGATACATCGCGCCGAAATTCGGGCGCGTTGGCGTTGAGCAGAATCGATTGACCGGCGATCGCCACGGTGTGCTTGATGCCCGGCGTCTTGCCGGCAATCTCTTCGATCCGCTGCATGACCTTCTGCGTGCGCTGCACCGAGGCCGAGTCGGGAAGCCGCACGTTCACCAGCAGGTAGCCCTTGTCCTGCGGCGGAATGAAGCCCTTAGGCGTCGCTTGGAAACTTCCGTACGTCAACACCAGCAGTCCGCCGTAAACCAACAGGACGATGACGCTGACGCGGAGCAGTCCGCCGACCGCCCGCGTATAGACGGCGGCCGTGCGGTCGAAACCGCGGTTAAACGCGCGAAACATCCGGGCGAAGATACGATTGAGCGGTCCGCCCACCGGCGTCGCCAGAGCGATTCCCGCGCCAACCGCCACGGCCAGCCGCAGCCAGCTGTCGAAGTCAGCCCAACCAAAACGGCAACGCCAGATCCCCTCCGATGAGCCCGCCGATCAACGGGAAACCAAACCAGGGCAGCGGCAGGGCCGTTTCTTTGTCGTGCTGCCGCAAGAGCAACGCGGTGAGCGCGGGGCTGAGCGTCAGCGAATTGAATGCGGAAATCGCCGTCGAGACGGCAATCGTCAGGGCAAACTGCCGGAAGAACTGCCCCGTGATCCCCGTGATGAACGTGCAGGGAACGAACACGGCGCTCAGCACCAATCCGACGGCGATGACGGGGCCGGAGACCATCTCCATCGCGCGGATCGTCGCCTCGCGCGGCGGCAGGCCGTGCTCGATCTGCCGCTCCACCGCCTCGACGACGACGATCGCATCGTCGACGACGATGCCGATGGCCAGCACCAGTCCGAACAGCGTGAGGTTGTTGAGGCTGAAGCCCATCGCCGCCATCACGGCAAACGTGCCGACGATCGCCACGGGAACGGCCACGAGCGGAATAATGGCCGAGCGCCAGTTCTGCAGAAACAACAGCACGACGATCGGCGACGAGGATCACCGCGTCGCGCAGCGTGATGAAGACTTCGCGGATCGATTCGCTGATGAACGGGGTCGTGTCGTAGACGATGCGCGTAGTCGAGGCCCGTCGGGAAACGGGCCTTGAGCTCCTGCATCTTGTCCTTGACCGTCTTCGAGCACTTCGAGCGCGTTGGAGCCGGGCAAGCTGGTAGATCGACAGGGCGACCGACGATTTGCCGTCGAGAGTGCAGGTCTGGTCGTAGGCCAGCGCTCCCAGTTCGATCTGTGGCCACGTCCCGCACGCGGACGAGCGCGCCGTTCGCGTCGGTCTTGAGAATCATGTCGGCAAACTGCTCGACGTCGACGAGCCGGCCCATCGTGCTGATCGTGAGCTGCGTCACCTGGCCGGGAGCGACCGGAGCCTGGCCGATCTGCCCGGCGGCCACCTGCGTGTTCTGCTGCTGGATGGCCGTCACGATGTCGTTGGCCGTCAGGTTGCGGTACGACATCTTCCGCGGGTCGAGCCAGAGCCGCATGCTGTAGTCGCGCTGGCCGACGTAGGTGATGTCGCCCACGCCCGGCAGCCGCGACAGCTCGTCCTTGAGCTGGATCGTGGCGTAGTTGCTCAAGTAGAGGTTGTCGCGCTGTCCGTCCGGCGAGAACAGGTTGACGATCATCAGCACGCTGGGCGACTTCTTCTTCACCGACACGCCGCGCCGCTTCACGAGGTCGGGCAGAACCGGATCGGCCAGCGACTCCCGGTTTTCGACGAGCACCTGGGCCATGTTGAGATCGACGCCGTTCTTGAACGTCACGGTCAGCGTGTAGGTGCCGTCGTTGGTGCACTGCGACGACATATAGAGCATGTTTTCGACGCCGTTGACCTGCTGCTCGATCGGAGCGGCGACGGTGTCGGCGACGACCTGCGCGTTGGCCCCCGGATACACGGCCGAGACCTCAACGGTCGGCGGCGTGATGTCGGGGTACTGCGCCACCGGCAGGGACCAACAGCGCGATCCCGCCGGCCAGCGTGATGATGATCGACAGCACGGAGGCGAAGATCGGCCGGTTGATGAAAAACGTCGAAAACACGCACTCCTCCGAAATTCAGCCGACGAGCTGCTCGGCATCGGGCTCTTGGTCACCTTGCGCGGACGGCTCGAGATTCGCGTGACCACTGCCCGCGCCGAGGATTGTCGAATCGGAAGCGGGAGCTGCCGTTCCCGCCGGTTAGATGGCCATTGGTCCCGTTGCCGTTCGCGTTGGTCCGCGCGCTTCGCAGCCTCGGTGGTCGGGCGGCGACCAATCGCGACCAGCCCTGCGAGACAGTCGAGCGCACCGGCTTCAGAGAAACGAGCGCCAGCGACAGACTGTTGAACCGCTGCATCACCAGCGAACGGAAGAGGTGCGCCTCGCCCAGCCAGTCGATGCTGTAAAAGAAGACGGGCGTCAGCAGCAGTCCGAACAGCGTCACGCCGAGCATGCCGCTGAATACGGCCGTGCCGAGCGTTTGCCGCATTTCGGCTCCCGCTCCGCGCGAAACGATCAGCGGAATCACGCCCAGAATGAATGCCAGCGACGTCATGACGATCGGCCGCAGCCGCAGCTTGCACGCCTCGAGCGTCGCGTCCCGCGCGGTCTGCCCCGGAGCGCCGCTGCACCTTGGCAAACTCGACGATCAGGATCGCGTTCTTGCTCGCCAATCCCACCAACACCACGAAGCCGATCCGGGTGAAGATGTTCACATCCATCTGGGCGATATTGACGCCGATGATCGCGCTCAACAGGCACATCGGCACGACGAGAATCACCGCCAGAGGCAGCGACCAGCTCTCGTACTGGGCCGCCAGCACGAGGAAAACCATCACGACGGCAAAGCCGAAGATCATCATTGCCGTGTCGCCGGCGATGACCTCCAGGTAAGACATGTCGCTCCACTCGAACGCCATGTTCTCGGACAAGCTCGCGGTCGGCCAGTGCTCTCCAAGAGTTCGATCGCCTGTCCGGAGCTCATCCCGGGTACGGCGACGCCGTTGATCGAAGCGGCCGGATACATGTTGTATCGCGTCAGACAGCAGCGGCCCGTTGATCTCGCTGGATGCTGGCCAGCGACCCGATCGGGACCATGTCCCCCTGGTTGCTGCGGACCGCCAGCGGAATCAGGTCTTCGACCTGGTCGCGAAACTGCTGATCGGCCTGCACGTTGACCTGCCAGGTCCGGCCGAAGAGGTTGAAATCGTTGACGTAGAGCGAGCCCTCGTAGATCGCCAGCGTGTCGGCGAAACTCTGCAGCGACACTCCCTTGGCCATGCACTCGCGCGGGTCGGGCTCGACAAAAATTTGCGGCACGTTGGCCCGGAACACGGACGACAGCCCGACCAGTTCTGGCGTCGCGATCTGCCGGCCGCGCACCAGGTTCTCGGTCTCCTCCTGAAGGACTTTGGACCCGACGTCGCCCCGGTCTTCGACCATCATGGTGAAGCCGCCGGCGCGACCGCACGCCGCGCACCGGGGGCGGGCCGAACACGGAAATCTGCGCCTCCTGGATCTTGCGCGAACTGCTTGTCGGATGTGAGCGGCGATCGAATCGGCCGATCGCGCAGTCGTCGCGGCGATCGGCGTACTCGTCGAGGTTGACGAACATCGAGCCGAAGTTCGAGCCGAAGGCATTGAGCACGAACGACTGCCCGGTCACGCCCGTGACGTGCTTGACGCCCGGCACTTTTCGGGCGATCTCGACGAGCCGCTGCCATCACCGCCTCGGTCCGCTCTTTCGAGGCGGCGTCGGGAAGCTGCACGCTGCACATCAGGTATCCCATGTCCTGCAGCGGGATGAAGCCCTTGGGCGTCGCGCCGATGCTCCAATACGTCAGTCCCAGCAATCCGGCGTAGACCACGAGCACGATCGCGCTCACTCGGAGCAGGCCGCCGACGACTCCGCGTATACATCCGCGTCGTCCAGGCAAAGGCTGCGTTGAACACATCGAAAAAAGCCCCGCAAGAGACGATTGAAAGCCGCTCCGACGAACCAGCCCGCCACCCCGAACGCGACCGCCACCGCCACTTTGACGGTCACTGGGAGATGCCGATCACAGCCGGCCCGCTCGCCCAGGCCGGCAGCGAGGCGCCGGCCCATGTAGTAAGAACCGGCGCGACGCGCGGCATCGTCCAGGCGGCCGCATAGAACCAGCCCCAGAGCGCCGCGCCCAGCACATACGCCAAACGCGGCAGCGGAGGCGACGTCTCTTTATCCTGCGGCCGCAGCAAGAGGGCCGTGAGGGCCGGGCTCAGCGTGAGCGAATTGAACGCCGAAATCACGGTCGAGACGGCAATCGTCACCGCGAACTGCCGGAAGAACTGCCCGGTGATTCCCGGAGATGAACGCGCAGGGGACGAAGACGGCGCTCAGCACCAGGCCGACCGCGATCACCGGGCCCGAGACCTGGTCCATCGCGCGAATTGTGGCGTCGCGAGGCGACAGGCCGTGTTCGATGTGGTGCTCCACCGCCTCGACAACCACGATGGCATCGTCGACGACAATCCCAATCGCGAGCACCAGTCCGAATAACGTCAGGTTGTTGAGACTGAAGCCGAATAGCAGCATCGCCGCAAACGTGCCGACGATGGCCACCGGCACGGCCACCAGCGGAATCATCGACGACCGCCAGTTCTGCAGGAACAACAGCACCACGACGGCGACCAGGATGATCGCGTCGCGGAGCGTCTTCACGCACCTCGCGGATCGATTCCCGCGTGTAGGGAGTCGTGTCGAAGCCGATCTCGTAGGTCAGGCCCGCGGGGAAGGTCTTCTTGAGCTCTTCCATCTTCGCGATCACGCGGTCGTGCGTGTCGAGCGCGTTGGCGTCGGGCATCTGGAAGATGGCGAGGAAGATCGTCTCCTTGCCGTCCAGCCGCGATGCTGACGTCTTCGTTCTTCGCTCCCAAGCTCGACGCGGGCGACGTCCTTGAGCCGCGTCAGCCGGCCGTCGGCGCTGCGCTTGAGGATGATGTTGCCGAATTGCTCGGCGTCGGTCAGGCGGCCCAGCGTCGTGAGCGTGATTTGCGTCTCCTGTCCCGGCGATCGCAGGCTGCTGACCGATCGCGCCGGTGGCGACGGGGGCGTTTTGCTCGCGGAGGGCGTTGCGACACGTCGGAGGCAGCCAGGCCGCGCGACGCCAGCTTGTGCGGGATCGACCCAGATCCGCATGCTGTAGTCGCGCTGCCCGAACAGGAAGATGTCGCCGACTCCGTCCACCCGCGACAGCTCGTCCTTGACTTGCAGAACGGCATAATTGCTGACGAAGAGCTGGTCGTAACGACCGTCGGGCGACAAGATCGCGATGCCGCAGAGGATGTCGGGCGACCGTTTGAGCGTGGTCACGCCCGTCTGCTTGATGACGTCGGGCAACGAGTGGCACGGCCAGGCTGACGCGGTTCTGCACCAGCACCTGGGCCATGTTCAGATTGAATGCCGTGCCGGAACGTGACCGTCAGGTTGTACGAGCCGTCGTTGGCGCACTGGGATGACATGTACATCATTCCCTCGACGCCGTTGACCTGCTGCTCGATGGGGGCGGCGATCGCCTCGGCCACGTCCTTCGCGCTGGCGCCGGGATAGGTGCAGGTCACCTGCACGGTCGGCGGGGTGACCGGCGGGAACTGGGCCAGCCCCAAATTGAAGACCGAGACCCCGCCTGCCAGCGTGATCACGATCGACAGCACCGCGGCGAAGATCGGCCGATTGATGAAAAACCGCGAGATCACCGGCTCACTCTGATTGAATGCTCTGGTGGACTTCACCCGGCGCAGCGCATCGCCGGCATTGCCACTTCATGGCAGCGACCAGGCAGCGAGGTCGCTTTCACTTTCCAACCGGCCGTTTGCCGGGTTCGGCGCCGGGGGTGACGTTTGTGGCCCGCGGGTCGGCTCGGCATTTCGGCCAGCTTGGGTTCGACTTTGATGCCTGGCTGCACGCGCTGCAGTCCGATCACCACGACCTTGTCGGTCTTGGCAAGTCCGTCTTCGATCACGCGCATTCCGTCGTAGAGCCGTCCGACCTTCACCGGCCGATAGACAACTTCATTCTCGTCGTTGACCAGATAGACGTATTTCTGTCCCTGGTCGCTGCCCATCGCCTGCTCGGAAACGAGCATCGTGTGGCGCGGCTCGCCCAGCGGCAAATGACAGCGGACGAACAGGCCGGGAGTCAGCATGGCGTCGTGGTTCACGATATTGGCCCGCAGCCGCAACGTCCCGGTGCCGGGATCGACCCTGTTGTCCATGAAATTGACGCTCCCTTGGCGGGGGAAGTTGGGCTCGTCGGCAAGCCCCACGGCAATGGGGAAGGCCGTCTCCTGGACGTTCTTCATCTGTCCCGATTGCACCTGTCGGCGGACCGAGCAGCGTCCGTTCGTCGACGTCGAAATAGACGTACATCGGGTCGACCGAAACGATGGTCGTCAGCAGCGTGCCTCCGTTTTGGCCCGACTGCACGACATTGCCTTCGGTCACCTCGAAGCGGCTGACGCGGCCGCGTGATCGGCGCATCGATCCGCGTGAAATCGAGATCCAATTGCTTTGCCTCGAGATCGGCCCTGTCGGCCATCAACGTGGCTTGCATGCTGTCGCGGTCGGCGAGCGCCTTGTCGAGATCTTCTTGAGTCGCCGCGCCGCGCGACGCAGTTTTTGCGTATCGGCGGTAGAGTCGCCGTCGTTGTGCTTCAGCTGCGCCTCGTCCTGGGCGATCTTTGCCTGGGCCTGATCGACGAGCGCCTGGTAGGGGCGCGGATCGATCTGAAACAGCAGATCTCCTTTCTTGACCAGCGCGCCTTCGGTGAAGTTCACGCTCTGCAGATAGCCCCAGACCCGGGCCCGCACGTCCACGCTTTTGACTGCGGCCGTTTGGCCGGTGAACTCGGCGTAGTCGGCGAGCTCCCGTTCCAGCGGATAACTGACCGTCACGGCGGGGGGCGGCATCGTGGGCTGCTCCGCGGGAGCCCGCATGCAGCCGGTGATCGCAAGGCAGCCGACCAGTACAAATACCAATCCGGCTGCGAATCGGGGCGGTCGCGAACCCGGGCGGGAATTACGGCCCGCGCTTGCGTCGAGCGAAAAGTGTGCACTCACCAACAGACTCGTCATGTCTGACTTTCAATCAATTCAAGAGCACGCGGATTGTAGTGACTTGCGGATGGCTTCGTCTTTGACTCCCATACCGCGCAGGGCAAACCAGACGACGTGTTCGACCAGTCTCCTGCGCGACATTCCGTAGTCCACGACGGGCTTCGCCGGCAAGAGGGCGATCATCGCCATGCACCCGACGTGTTGCGTCAGCCAGCCTGCAAGATGGGGAGAGACCGGCGTGGCCACCGCATCCCCCGCGGCCACGGCTGCAACGCAGACATTCGTCAATCTTCGGCACCCACTCAGTCGCCACACGCCGCAGTAGAAGCCGCGCAAACTCACCATCCTGCGCAAGGCTGCGGAGCATCAGCCGGGTTTGAATCGCCGGCTCATCCTCTGCCGTCGTCCAACCTTCGATCAGCAAGTGGGTCAAAAAATGAACCAAGAGAACCAGCGTCGAAACCGATGGCTCGAGTTCCTTAATGCGCTCCAGCCGCCCCAAGTCCTGTTCGTTGAGCGACACTTTCATCGCGGAGAAAAGGGCCTCCTTGTTGGGAAAATGCTTGAACAGCAGCGCTTCAGAGACCCCGGCCGCGTCGGCCAGTTCGCGCGTGGTCGTGCCGTCGAAGCCCTTTTCCGCAAAGACCCGTCGCACGGCGCGCAGGATCGCGGTCCGCCTCTCTTCGCAGGAGAGCTTTTGGCCAAATCTTGGGCCGCGTGCAGCGTCAGTCGTCATAATGTAAGTATATGCTCACTTACGCTTTTGACGCAACCAGGATTTGCCCCTTTTAGCGTCCGCGGCGAAGAGAAGTCCCGATTGGACCAAGGCTTGCGACTCGTGCGGAGTATGCCCGCGTCTCGAGAAATCGGGCAGCAAGCCTCTGATAAGGAGCGACGCCATGATCCGCAAACTGGCATCCGGCAAATACCGACTCTACTCGCGCAAGCTGAATCCCTCAACGGGGAAACGGCGAAATCTCGGGACGTTCAAGTCCCGAGCGGCCGCCGAAAAGCATGAGCGCGCCGTGCAGTACTTCAAGCACCACTAGCCCGCACCGCTAGCAGAATTCGGGCCAAGCTAATCGTGGTCATGGCCGGTCGACTTAGCCTCGACATCAATGATGTGGGCGGTCGGCCGCGTGAAGTCGATGACCAACTGATCCGGCCCCATGACCTGGGCGACATTGCCCGCACGATCTTTGACGGTCAGCCGCACGAACACTTTGCCGGGCATGCCGGGTTCGATCGACCAAATGGAGCGGCCCGTGTTCGCTTGCCAGTCGCCGATCTTCAGCCACGGCCCCGACTTCTCGACCGCGTATTCGAGCAGAATCGGTGTGGGGCCAAGCTGAGCATCTTCCGCCGTCCAGCGGAGCAAGACCTTGTTGTGCGATTTGCCGCGACCGATCTGCGGCGGCAGCAATTGAGCGACCGGCGGCGTCTTGTCGACCACGACCACGATCGAGGGCTTGTCGCCCGGTCGTGGCGGGTCATCTCCGACTCCTGCGCCGTTTTTCACGCGCAACTCGAATCCGTAGACGCCGTCACCGGGCACGCTGACCGGGAAGGGACTCTTGTTGTTCGGGTTGGTTCCGTAGCGGTACCACTTGCGGCCGCTGTCGGTGGTGATGAACAACTCAATCTTGCCCAGGCCCGATGGCCCCAGATCGTCGATGCGATAGCCGATTTGGAAATCGGTGGTATTCACCACGATCGTGCGCGGCTCGTCGTCCTTGGTTGAGGCGGCGTTCGGAGCGCCAGTTGATTTCGTCTCCGCATTGTTGTCAGTAGCGGCCGGTGGGGTCGAACCTGCACTCGGCATCCCTTGAACAATCGCGGGGCGCTTCGATTGCGAGTCGGAAACGAGATCGTTGCGGAACTTCGGCTGAATGGTCGGCCCAGAGTCGCCCGCTTTGTTCTTGTCTTCCACGAAGAAGTCGTGGTCGGACGAGAGCGCGCCGTCGGTCGGCTCGGGTCCGTTCGGCACGTTTGTCGGCGGCGACGAGGCCATCGGTTTGGCGTTTTCGATCGTCGGGTGGGCCGGATTGCCCGCTGGCGGCGTCTCCGGAGGAGTGAGCGCTGCCGCTTCGCGAATCGGAAGGTCGCCGCCGGCCGGCTCCGCAGCCTTGGCGACCGGAGCGCGATACTCAGTCTCGTTCCCCTTCTTTTGACCTCGCGGCGAGGCATGGACGTTGAGTTCGCGCTCGCCAGTAACGCTGTTTCCGGCGAGGTCGCTGATCGAACCGCGCACGGCCACTACGCCGCCGCTTTTGACTTCCCAGCTCGTTTGACCGTTCGGCTGCGGAACGACGGCCGCGGGTTGCCACTCTGGCGAATCGGCCTGACGGTATTCGATCCGCAGCTTGCTCACGTCCAGGTGGTCGTCAGCCGCCGTCCAGCGCAGCTCGACTTTGCCCGGTTCCAGCTCCGTCAGTAGCAACTCGAGCACCGGGGGCGTTGCGTCGACAATGACTTTGAGCGCCGGCTCGATATTATTGCCCGCGGGATGCAGTCGGCTGAACGTGTCGAGCGTGCGGACGGCAAACCAATACTCGCCGTCGGCCGGCGCGAGAAAGTCGAAGTGGTCGGCCCGCGGCTCGGCCCGGTCGACCATCCGCCAGCGAAGCCCGTGATCCGTTGAGACGTAAAGCTGCACTTCGCGAGCCTGCAGCCTTTGCATCTCCGCGGGGTCATAGCGGAAGGGGATGCGAAAACGCACCTTGTTGGTAAAAACAGCCGCCGCCGCGTCCGCCGCAAGTGCACTTCGTGGGGGAAGAACAAGGGCCGTGAGCAGCCCGATGATTCCCGCCAAAGAGATTGCAACCCGTCGCATCGGCGCGGTCCTTCGACGCCAGTCGGGACCAACCGCGCCCACCGTAGCAGCAGACGTACGGCGCCCCCCTTCCATCGGTATCGACCGCGATGATCGGACCACTTGAAGGGAAGACAGAACGAAAAGGGAAGGCGGAAGATGGGACGAGTGCGCAAACCGTCCGACCTCTTGGTGGGGCGACGGTGCGCGCGAACCGGGTTATGATGCCCGAATTCAACACTGATCCCTGCTGTGCTGGATCTGGAGAAGGCCGATGAATCCTCGCCGACAGTTTGCCGTTCCCATGAGCTTCCTGGTGCCGTTCGCAATCTGTGCGATCGCGACTTCTCGAATCGATGGAGATAACGCCGTCAGCTCGGATTGGTCGTCGCAGCAGATTGCCAAGCTGCCGACGAGCGAAAAGCCCATTCATCTCTTTAACGGGGCCGACCTCTCGAACTGGGAAGGGCAGATTGGCAAATACTTCTCAGTCGAAAACGGTGTTATCGTCGGCCGCAACACGAAGAAAAACGGCCCGGCTTTCAGTACGTATCTGGTCACGCCGCAAAAGTATCGCAACTTTCGTCTGATCTTTGAGGCTCGGCTCGTCGCGAGTGAAATGCATTCGGGCATCGCGCTGTGGGGCAAGACCGTCGAAAAAGGCGGCGACCCCTTCAGCTACCAGGGCCATCTCGTGATGTTCCCTTCGGGCTACGGCTTCTACGACCTGTACGGCCGCAACATGATCTATCACGACAAGGACCAGGTCGCCAAACGGGCCGGCAAGCAACACGACTGGAATCAGATGGAGATTCTGGCAATCGGCGATCGGATCCGATTCGTAATCAACGGCACGCCCGCGGCCGACTGGACCGATCCAAAGCCCGCGCTTTGTCAGGCCGGACCGATCGGACTGCAACTCCACCAGAACAAGGACGCGCAAGAGGTCCAGTTTCGCGGACTGATTCTCACGACGGATCCGGAAGACCGAGTGATCACTGCCACGAGTGCCAAATAGCGTCAGCCGGCGGCTTCCTTGATCTCAGAATCAGGTGTTTCGGATTCGCGCACCGTCAATCCCCGGTCGCGCAGTTTCTGTCGCAGCTTCTCGCGTGCCAGCCGCAGTCGGCTCTTGCAGGTGGGAAGGCTGGTGTCCATCGCCATCGCCACTTCTGAGAGCGGCAATCCCGAACAATGGTGCATGGTGAACGTGAGCCGCTGGTCGGCGGGCAGCGCTCGCAAGAGTTCGTCTACGATCCGCGCCAACTCGCGTTGATCGGCCAGCTCTTCCGGCGGTGCGATGTTGGCGGTCAAACGGTTGATCGCGTCGGATTCGCCGTCGTGCGTGCGGGAAAACGCGTGCACGAGCGCGTCGTGCGATTGGCGGCGCACGCTGTCGACCAGCAGGTTCCGTGCGATCCGGTAAATCCAGCCCCGGAAACGGCCCGAGGGAAGATAATCCCATGCCTGGTTGAAGACCCTCAGCAGCGTCTCCTGCGTCAGGTCCTCACACAGCTGGCGGTCGCGAATGTTCCGAAAGAAAAAGCCGATCAGCGGGCCCTGATAGTGCTCGACCAGCTCGTTGAACGCGGTCGAATCGCCCGCCTGGATCCGCACCATGAGTTGATCGTCGTCGGTCATTTGCGGCACGAGACGTTCAACCCAAGCCAATCGGTTCGATGTGTCGGTTTCGCCAACGCAAATTTCGACATCTTCGCTGCTTGCGAGCCGCGTTGACTCTCTCTGTGCGGCGATTCTACCATAACTCGACCGATAAGGAGTGCAGCTGTGGTCGCCAAGCACGTGGTCTTGCCCTATGGCAATGACCAGCGTTTCGAATGCGAAATCGAGAGCGACCGGCTCGTGGCCGAGCACGCGGCCCCGAGGCCGAACTCTCTCTATAAAAAAGAGCTGCTGGCTGCTTTGCGGGCGCCGATCGACTATCCGTCGATCGACCAGGCGGTGATCCCCGGTGATCGCGTGACCCTGGCCCTCGATCGGCACACTCCCGGAGCGGCCGGACTCGTGGCCGGAATTTGGGAGGTATTGGCTCCGCGCGGCATCGACGCCGACAAATTCACTGTGATCCAGCCGGCCACACGATTAGAGTCGCAGTTGCCCGACCCGCGCGCCGAATTGCCAGAAGACGTCCGCGCACAAGTTCGCTGGACGCTGCACGATCCGGCGCGGAAGAACGGCTGCGTCTATCTTGCCTCGACTGCCACGGGCGAGCGCGTCTACATGGCCCGCGACGTCGTCGACGCCGACTTCTTAATGTCGGCCGGCCCGATTGCCTTCGACCCGCTGATGGGATACCGCGGAACCAATAGCGTGTTTTATCCCGGGCTGTCGTCGACCGAAGCCATGCAGCGCACGCAAGGGCAGGGGCATCTCGAGCTGGGGCCAAACGAGAGCCGGCCGCTGCGCGAGCTGATCGACGAGATCGGCTGGCTGTTGGGAAATCCTTTCACGATTCAGGTCATTCCGGCCGCAACCGGCGGCGTGTCGCGCGTGTTGGCCGGCGTCTGCGAGCCGGTGTTCAAGGAGGGCAAAAAGCTGCTCGCCCAGCAGTGGCACGTCGAGGTCAACGAACGGCCCGAGGTGGTGATCGCCGGCATCGACCACGAAATCGGTCCGCACGCGTGGGAGCAATTGGGCGCTGCCGCCGAGGTCGGCCGGAGTCTCGTCGCCCGCGGCGGAAAGATCGTCATCCTCTCCGATCTCGAGGCGGAGTTGCCGCAGGGGCTGGAACTGATCCGAAACAGCGAGAGCGCTCGCGACGCGATCCGGCCTCTTCGAAAACAGGCGCCACCGGATTTGGTCTGCGCGACCCAGATCGCATCCGCCGCCGATTGGGCCCACATCTATTTGTTGAGCGGGCTCGCGGACGACGTGGTCGACGAGCTGTTCCTCACGCCCGTCTCGAACGAAACGGAAGTCCGCCGGTTGCTCAACAACGAAACGCGCTGCCTGTTTCTCGAAGCGGCCCAATTCGTCCACGGGACCGTCCGCGCCGCCTGAGCCTGCGGGTCGATCGGCAGATTTTTCGCTGCGTTCCGCGATCCGTTGTCGGCGCCCGCGGCGGTTTGTATCGTGAAAGAGGCTCGAATTGATCCTCGACCTGCCTTCGTGACTGCTTCGCACTCCTCGGGGGCTTACGCCCCCACGCTCGAAACTCCGCAGGAGATTCTCATGAGCACTCGCCGGGACTTCCTCGAAAAATCTTTGTTCGCGGCTGCCGCGGCCGTGCTGGCCGGCGAGACCCCGCAGTCTCGCGCTCAGGACGCCGCGAAGGACAAGGAAACCGCCAAGAAGCCTGCGAGCGCGAACGACCGGCTGCGCGTCGCCTGCGTCGGCGTACGCGGGCGCGGGAAAGAACACTTGCAATCGTTCGGGGCACTGCACGATTGCGAAGTGGTGGCGATCGTGGATGTGGATGAGGCGATCGGCAAATCGACGGTCGAACGCCTCAAGAAAAGGAGCAAGGATCAGAAAGCGCCCGCCTATTATCGCGACATCCGCAAGATGCTCGAGGACAAAACGATCGATCTCGTATCGATCGCCACGCCGAACCACTGGCACTCGCTGGCCGCCATCTGGGCGCTGCAAGCGGGTAAGGACGTGTATGTCGAAAAGCCGGTGAGCCACAACGTCAGCGAAGGGCGACGGTTGGTGCAGACGGCGCGCAAACACGAGCGCATCTGCCAGGCGGGCACGCAGTGCCGTTCCAATCCCGGGATGCAGGACCTGATGAAGTTCGTCCAATCCGGAAAGATCGGAGAAGTCAAACTCGCACGCGGGCTGTGCTACAAGCTTCGCGGGTCAATCGGTCCCAAAGGGACTTACCCGATTCCCACGTCTGTCGATTACGATCTCTGGTCCGGTCCCGCCCAGATCAAGCCGTTGACCCGCAAGAGCCTGCACTACGACTGGCACTGGATGTGGGATTATGGCAACGGCGATCTCGGTAACCAGGGAATCCACCAGATGGATCTGGCCCGCTGGGGGCTGGGAGTGGATGACATCGGAACGAGTGTCGTCAGCTACGGCGGCCGGTTGGGCTATGAAGACGCCGGCGAGACCGCGAACACGCAGGTTTCGATCCACGATTATCCGAACGGCAAGCGCCTCGTGTTCGAGGTCCGCGGACTGAAAACGCCCAGGCTGCGCGGCGCTGATGTCGGAGTGATCTTCTATGGGACCGAAGGCTACGTCGTCGCGCCCAGCTACTCGGGGGGCGTGGCGTTTGACCTGAAGCACCATCCGATCAAGAAATTCTCCGGTGGCGGGAGCCATTTTGCCAACTTTGTCAAAGGGGTGCGCAGCCGCAAACACACCGATCTCAATGGTGACGTGCTCGAAGGGCACATCTCGAGCGCGCTGTGTCACCTGGGCAACATTTCCTATCGGCTCGGCGAAGGCGTTGAAGGAGACGAGGCGGCGGCGCGACTGGCTGCCGACGAAGAAGCGTGGGAAACGTTCGATCGCTTCCAGGAACATCTCTGGTACAACGACGTCACGATCAAGGACGCTCCTCTGGTGCGCTTTGGCAAGAAGCTCGCCATCAATCCCAAGAGCGAAATGTTCGTCGGTGATTCGGCGTCGGAGGCAAACTCGTTTCTCTCTCGCGAATACCGCAAGCCGTTCGTTGTTCCTTCCGAAAGCGAGCTGGCTTAGTCGGCATTGCCGCGGTAACGCGAGTGCGCGGAGTGGTGGCGGGAGCGCCCGGCGTCAGCGGAAGCCCCCGTTTACTGAAGTGCCGGCTCCGCTCGGAGCGTTTGTCCTGCAAATTCCGGGGCTTTCGCAAAGCGGAGAGCCCCGGCCGCGCTTCGTGTGTGCTGATGCCGTCATTCCAGCTGACGCGGGTCCGCGGCTCGAGCAGATCCTTGTGTGCGATTCGTCGCCACTCTGCAATCCTCTTTCTGCGGCTTGCACGCCGACTTCTCCAGGGTAACGATGGACGACTAGCTGCAAATCGGAGAAAAGTGTGCATCGGGAAGTCGATGATGGACATCAGGTGGTTGATCGCTCGATCAATTTGGCGCGCCGGATGGCGATGGCTGCTGCCGCAATGGCGGTCGTCCTTTCTTTCCAGTCCCACCCCGGATTGGCACAAGAGGCGCGAGGAAAGGCGCCATTGCCAACAGGATCAATCCCCAAACCGCCGCCTCGGATCACGCCGTCCCAAGCGACGACGAAGATTTTGGGCCCGCTCGACGACGACGGCTACGTCGATTATGTGGCCGCCCTCAATGAGATCTACAGTCGTGATGTAACCCCCGAGAACAACGCTGGGCTACTCTTCGTGCGCGCCTCTCGCATCGACGGTTTCGGACCCGCCGAGCGAAAGCGGTTCTTCGAGCTGCTGCATTGCGAACCGCTGCCCGAGCAAGGCGCGTACCTTACAGACATCGAAGAGTACGTACAGAAGCGGCTGGGCCGGCCGCCAAGTCAGCGGGAGAAGCAGCGCGGCCCTTGGTTGGCGGAAGACTTTCCGCTCATTGCGCAATGGCTCCAGTTCAATGAAAAGCCGCTCCAGTTGGTTGTCGAGGGAACGCGGCGCCCGAAGTGCTACTTCCCGTTTGTGTTGCCCAAGGGGGAGTGCCTGATCGAGATGCCTCTGCCGGCGGTTCAAGCTTCTCGAACCGCAGCCCGCCTGCTGTTAACTCGCGCAATGCTCTCTCTGCAGCGTGGCGAGATCAGGCAAGCGGAGAACGACCTGCTCGCTTGCCATCGGCTGGGCCGCCTGATCGGCACCACGCCGTATTGCATTGGAACGCTGGTCGGTCTATCGATCGACACCGACGCGTGGGCGGCAGAGACGGAACTCATGCGTTGCGATGAATTGAGTGCCGCTCGGGCCCTGGCTTATCAGCGTGAGCTGCGCCGGCTGCCGCCGCTTCCCCGACTGGACGAGATCGTGGATCAGGGGGAGCGATTTACCTACCTGCAGTCACTCGGTGTCCTCGCCCGCCCGAAAGCGCTAAACGGCGAACGTCCGACACTCTGGCAGGAGATGCCCCCTTTTGTCAGCGAAATGACGCTGTTGGACTGGAGGGAGGTTCTCCTGGTGGGCAACGACCAATTCGACAAGGCGGTCGCCGTGCTCCGCGAGCCCACAATTCCACGTCGGCAAGTCGCCTGGGACCGATTTCATCGCGAATTGACTGCGATGCACGAAGAAGTCAAACGGGGCGCCTTTAATAAGCTGCCATTGAGAAACCAATTGTCCCAGAAGGCGATCAGCCGCGAAATCGGCAGGATCCTGATCACGTCGTTGTTCCCCGCGGTGCGAGCGGTGAGCGAAGCCGAAAATCGCGCGGAGGCCCACGTCGCCCTCGCACAAGCCGGCTTTGCGCTAGCGGCGTACCGGGCTGATCACGGCAGCTATCCAAAGAATTTGAGCGAGTTGGCGCCCCGTTACATCGCACAAGTCCCGGCCGATCCGTTCGTCGAGCAACCGCTGCATTACGACCTCCGGCCCGACGGGTTCTTGCTCTACTCGGTCGGCGCAAATGCAAAAGACGATGGCGGCGCGGCACTCGGGGAAAAACCGTCCGGTGACGACATCGTGATCAAACTCGTCAGGAGCGTCGCAACAGTCCGTGAGAACGAACGAACAACCGTCGTTGACGAATCATCGCTCCGGCGCTACGAGACCCTCTTTGGGCTGATGGGCTTGGCCACAATTCTCTTCTCGCTCGCCCTGTTTTTCGGCATTGCCACAACCCTCGTTCGGCTCTTCGTGACGCGTCGCCTGTCGGCGTGCCTGGCTTGCGTGCATGTCGCAATCGCGGCGGCAGGCCTCCTGGTCTTGACTTATGCCGCCGTGCTTCACGGGCTTCCTTCCCTTGGCCTCGCTTCGCTGAGTCTTTTCGCGGTCGCCGCCATCGCTGGGGTTAGGATCTTCGCGGCGTTTCATCTCAAAAAGAAAAATCCGCCACTCTGGCTGTTGTTGGGACACGGAGCCATCGCGACCGCAGCATTTGCGCTCTTGTTGGTGGCAGCCCTTCGATTCGACGTCATGTATCGACCCCTGCGGACGGCTCCGCTGCGGAAACTCGATGCGCGGCGGGTGGCTGGGGCGAGCGAAGCGAGGCCCCAGGGTCGTTGCGGATCCACTGGGGACGAACCGGAGCCTGCCACAGGCGGAACGCCAGCCGCCCACAGCGGATCGCAGCGATTCGCGCGAATATGGGGCCTGCACTGGTCGAACCGACAGCACGTTTGAACCGACGAGACAAAGTCGGACAGGCCGTGAGTGCCTCCCGCCTTACGCACTCTGTTCCCATTCTGCAACCGGCCTGCGCGAACGATACAGCGCTCGTCCACTGAAAAATCGCACTGTCCCCGCGTCCCGTGCTTGACAGTCGCCCCCTGTGGCCTACGTTTTCAGTGCCCGGTGCCACGAGTTCACGGACTTGGCCTTCCCGGAATGACTTCCGGGCGAAACGCCTTGCTCCAACGTCGCTTACGGCTTACCGGTCGAAACACTGGCTCATTCCTGGGGCGTCCTCATGTTCCCATTCTGGTCTGACGTACCGCTGGCGGCGTGGCTGCAGATTTCGGCCATGGTCGTCGCCATCGTCTGCTGGGTGACGGGACTGTTAGCGACGACTCCAGGCCGCCCGTAATAGCAACCCACCACGGCGGTGCCGCCGTTTTCCCTCCACTTGCAATCACTCGGCACAGAAAGGTGCGAAGGAATCATGGATTGGTCCCACGATCTTCTTGCGAATTGGCCCGTGCGCCTGGTGTGCGGGCTGCTCATCCTGGCCGCGTACATCGATGGCAAGCAGTTACGCGTGCCAAACTGGCTGACCTTTTCGATGGTCTTTTCCGGCCTCGTTTACAGCACTTGGTCCGGCGGATGGGCGGGGCTGGGTGACGGCCTATTGGGAATGGCGGTTGGTCTCGCCTGCCTCTTGCCGCTCTATGCCGTGGGCGGAATGGGCGCGGGCGACGTGAAACTGCTGGCCGGTGTCGGCGCCTGGCTGGGCGCGACAACAACGTTCTACGCGTTCTGCGTCTCGACCATCGTCGGCGCCGTGATGGCCGTCCTGATGGTGCTATGGCGCAAGAGCTTCGACAAGCACTACGCTCAACTGCTCGTGATCCTGTCGGAATGGATGACCATCAAGAACCCCCGCGAGTTATCGCGAATTGCCGCGGAACGCAAACCCAAGATGTTGCTCTTGCCGTACGGAATTCCGATCTGCGTCGGCTCGATCGCCTACTTCTTCTACGAGGGAATGATCTAAGCGAATTTTCGCCGGACACCCTGGCTCTGGCCCGTCGGCCAGGGTCCGGCCGCCCGGCGGTTTTGTGTGACGGTTCGTAACGACTTCAAAAAAGGACTTGAGGCGAGGCAGACAGCAAATCCCCCGAAGCCCGAATCGGCCTGGGCGGTTAAGCCCGCTTGACCGACGGCAGGCCGCAAGGTCGAGACCCTACAGCCGTTAACGCCCGAAGAAGCATTCCGATCGATATCTTCGTTAAAGGCTGAAGGTCTTACCTGACTGGTGCCGATGAAGAAGGTGATGCGGTTTGGTGCCGTCACCGACAGCCCAAACCCTGGATCCTTCGTTGCGGCGGCCCGCGGTCGCGCAACCGGCCCTCAAGGCCGGCGGCAAACCGCGAGACGGCCGGGCCAATGAGGAAGCTGCTCGCCGCGAGGCGATCCAGGAGCTCCGCAGATGAAGATGAAATCTCTGGTTTTGTTAGCGATGGCTATCGGCTGCGGCCTGGTAGCCATGCTGGGGGTGCAACAAGTTCTTTCCGGCGACAAGAAGCCGCCGGCGGACACCGGCAAGGTGCTCGTGGCCATCACGAACATCATGCCCGGCCAACCGCTGGATGACACGAACGTTGCCTTTAAGGCCTGGAATAAAGACGACATCCCTCAAGGTGCCGTCACCACGCCGGAGGAATACCAGGAGCGATCCTTGCGGGTCTCGGCGTTTCCGAACGAGCCCATCATGGTCGCCAAGTTGAACGAGAAGGGGGTCTTTGGGGGATCGAGCGAAATCCCAAAAGGGATGCGCGTGGCCACCGTGCCGGTGACAGTCACCGAAACGCACAGTGGCTTGATCCTGCCGGGCGACCGGGTGGACGTCGTCGTGACCTACACGGTGTCCCACAATCATGCCCGGCCAGATGAACAGCCAGTTTGGAGAAGTCAAGAAAGCCAAGACCATCCTGCAGTACATCGAGGTCTTTGCCACCGACAATATCCGGCAGAGCGCCGTTCCTAACGGCGAACAGAAGGAGATTGCCGCAAAGAACATTTCACTGTTGGTCACTCCGGATCAATACGTCCTGTTGATGCTCGCCAAGACCAAGGGAAATATCTCCCTCGCCTTGCGGCATCGGGGCGACGACACGGAAGGCCGACCGTCGGAAGTGGACGAGACTGCGTTCGAGCATTTGAAAGTGACTCGCGGGCCGAACAAGAAAGATGGAGACGGAGACGGGGGCAACGTTCGCGACTCGCTCGACCAGGAGCAGGTCAAGGTTGCCGCAGCCCCGCAGAAGCCTGAGGTCAAGCCGGAACCTGTTAAGGAGAAGGAAAAGCCGACCTGGATGCTGAAGGTTTTTGACGGGGACAAGCTCCGCGAAGAGCAAGTCGAGATTCCCGAAGAACCGGACACAGGCTCCGCCAAAGCCGCGGGCAAGGCCGGGACGGGATGGATGGAATTCTTCCAACGGGCCTTCAAACACAGCAAAGCGTCGTAAGGGGCCAGGAAGAAACGAATCAAAAGGGGGGTAACGAGAACAGTGCGGGCGGCCGGCTCAACGCCGGTCGCGCTGCGCGGTTTTCGTGACAAGGATTCAGCCACCACTCGAGGTGCAGGGATGCTCATGTTCGCCCAGTCGAGCCCGAAATTCTTTCGGACTGTTGATTCGTCGTTCTCGCCATCGCCGGATTGCCCGGACCGCGGCCGCCAGCAGGACGAAACTGCGCCGCTGCCCGTCGATAACGATCCGCTCGTACACGTCACCGAGCCGCAAAGCGATCTGCGGCTTGTCGAGAAGTTCGCCAAGATCATCGAACTCAAAAACCGCATCTCGACGGTCTACGGCTTCGATCCCGAAGTCGTTCACGTCACCAAAGTCGACATGCATCCCAACGAAATCCGCATTCACGCGCTGGCTCCCGGCGTCACCTCGCTGGTGCTCGTCGACGAAAAGAACGCTTCGTTTACGGTCGAAGTCTTCGTGATCGGCGACGTGCGGCACCTGCAGGCCTATCTCAAGAACCTGTTTCCCAACCGACGCCGTGACGGCAATCGCCGTGCGGGACAGCGTCGTGCTCCGCGGGCTATGTCACGCGGCCTGAGGACATTCCGCGGATCATGGACATCGCCAAGGAGTTCTATCCCAACGTCATCAACCAGATGGAGGTGGGCGGCGATCAGGAGGTCGAGCTGAAGGTTCGCGTGATCGAAATCGACCGCACCAAGCTCCGAGAGCTGGGCTTCAACTTCTTCGGCATCACGAACTTCGCATTCCTGGGCAGCTTGCCGGGTGCTCTGGCGCCGCTGTCGACCCTCACCACCCCGATCGCCGCGGCACCCGCGCTGGCCGTCAATCCCACAAACTTCGCCGCCAACCCGTCGCTGTTGGGCGGCATCGTAAACAACAACTACACGTTTAACATGTTCCTCGACGCCCTGCAGTCCGAGTCGCTGCTGAAGATCCTCGCCAGCCCCGTGCTGGTGACGACCAACGGTCAGCCGGCCAACATGCTCTCCGGCGGCGAATTTCCGATCCTTGTGCCGCAAAGCCTGGGCACCGTCACCATTCAATGGAAGGAATTTGGCGTCCGCTTGACCGCCGTGCCAATTCTGTTGGGCAACGGTCGCGTCCGACTCAACCTCCAGCCGGAAGTCAGCCAAAAGGACTTTTCCAACGCGGTGACGACCGGCGGACTGACCGTGCCCGGCCTGACGACGCGGCGTGTCAACACGTCCGTCGAAATGCGGTTCGGCGAGACCTTTATGCTCGCCGGTCTCGACCGAAGTGCAGGACACGGCCCAGACCTTCAAGACGCCGTTTCTGGGCGAAATTCCGTATATCGGAGCCGCTTTCCGCCGCGTGAGCTATCAAACGACCGAAACCGAGCTCGTGATTCTGGTCACGCCGGTGCTCGCCGGCGCAATGCAGGACAGCCAGATGCCGCCGGGCGGCCCCGGAATGTTCACCGAGCAACCCACCGATCGCGAGCTGTACTGGTACGGAATGCTCGAAGTTCCCAGCTACGGCGGCGTGTGCCCCAATTGTGGACCGGGCGGCCATCCCGGCGGATATCCTCCTTCGGTCCTCGACTTTGACATGGGACCAAAGGGTCCGTCGCCGATGATCACTCCGGTCCCGGTCCAGGAGATGCCTTTGCTGCACGAGCAGTTCTCTCCTGCGGGGCCGGAGACTGCACCGGCACCGCCGGCACCGTCGACCATGCAGCCCGCGGCCCAGATGATGTCTCCGCCCCCGGAATGCAAAATCCGGTGAGCGCGGCTCCCTTCTCGCCGATGCCCGGTTCTCCCGCCGCCGCTTCGATGTCGGTTGGACCGGCTCCGCAAGCCCCCTCGATGGCGCCGATGCAAGCGCCGTCGTCGGCGACACAACAGTCGACCAACCCCGCAGCGGCTCCCAACGCACCGAACGGCTCAACGTCGTGGTGGTACAACCGCAGCGTCCGACAGGTCAGCGCTCAGTCGCCGACGCCGACTCCGACCGGCGCAACCCAGGCTTACTACAGCACTGCCGCACCGGCGGTCTCCTCGTCGGCTTCCTCCTCTGCGGTATCGCCGACGCCGACTCCGCCTCTGTCGAGTGTCCGCAACAGCCTTTATGAGCCGCAATCCGGTCTCTACGTGCCGGCCGGAGCCAGCGGCCCATGAAGCGTCGCTGGGCAGCGATGCGGCAGCGAGCCGGCGCTGCCGGGAATCTGAATTCACGAATCTGAAGAGTCTGGAAAATCCTCCGAGAGCTTAGGACTGATGAAAAGCGTTTGCCGGCTTGCGATCGTCGATCCCAATGACACGTCCCGTGCTGCGCTCAAGCATCTGCTGCTGGGGATCGACATGGTGTGGCTCGAGGCCGAGTGCTCGCGCTACGAGTTCTTCACCGACGTCGTGATGCAGACGCAGCCCGACATCGCACTGGTTGCGATGGACGCCGATCCGGCGCAAGGGCTGGCCATCGTCGCGCGCGTCACGCAGGAGCTGCCGACTTGCAGCGTCCTTGTCGTGAGCAGCTCGACGGAAGGCAGCGTGATCCTGCAGGCCATGCGCAACGGCGCCAAGGAGTTCCTCAACTATCCGCTGCGGCTGGAAGACTTTCTGGCGGCGCTGCACCGCATCCAGCAAATTCACGGCTTGCGCGAAGGGGAAACCGAGGTCCGCTCCAGCCAGATCTATACGATTGCCGGTGCCGCGGGCGGCGTCGGCTGCACGTCGCTCGCGGTCAATCTCGCCTGCATCCTCGCGCAGAACCAGACCAACAGCGTCGCCGTAATCGATCTCGATCTTTCGCTGGGTGACGCGGACGTTTGGCTCGACATCATCCCCGACTACACGATTCAGGACGTCGCGGAGAATATCACGCGGCTCGACTACGCGCTGCTCAAGCGTTCGCTGACCAAGCACGAGTGCGGCGCATTCCTGCTCCCGCGGCCCATCCACCTCGAGGAGGCGACGCCGATCAACCCCGAGGAGCTGCGGCGTGTGATTACCCTGCTCAAAGCCACATTCACGCACCTGATCATCGACCTCAGCAAGGCCTTCGGGCCGCTCGAGCTGGCCGCGATGCGGTCCTCGGACGCGATGCTGCTGGTCGCACAACTCGACCTGCCGGGCCTGCGGAACGTTGTCCGGCTGCTGCAATTCTTCGATCGCCAGGAGGGCATCTCGGAAAAGATCAAGGTGGTCGTCAACCGCCTGGGCCTCGAAGAAACGCAGATCAGCCTCACCAAAGCCGTGGAAACGATCGGCCGCGAGATCTTCTGGCAGATCCCCAACGAATACGCGGCGATGGTCGAGTCCCGAAACAACGGCGTGCCGCTGATCACTCAGGCGCCGAAGTCGAAGCTGACAAAGTCGATCCAGCAGTTGGCGCTTAGCCATCGACAAGAACCCGGCGACCGAAAGCCCGGATGAGCCAAAGAAGAGCAAGAGCCTGTTCCGGTTCCTGTCGAGCGGATCGTCGAAATAAAGTTTTGACCGCGCTCGGGCCCTCATTCAAATGAGAGCCCCTCATTCAAATGACAAGCCCTCATTCAAATGACAAGCCCTTATTCGAATGACAAGACAGTGCCGCTGCGGTGAGACTCCGTCCCCTGCGACGTCGAGATCACCAGCCGGCCGCTGTCGTCGATTCCTTGGCACAGACCTTCGACGTCGCGAGTGCCCACTCTGAGGCGGACTCTCTTTCCGGTCAGCACGCAGTACGGTCGCCAGCGATCGAACACTTCGCTCCTGTTGACGGCCAGAGCCCTCAGCCACATGTCGAGCCGCTCCAAGAGCACGACCAGCACTTCGGTGCGATCGAGCGGCCGCCCGGCCACGTCGATCATCGAAACGGCCGTGCGCCGCAAATCCGCGGGCGCCGCGGCCAGCGTGTTGTTGACGTTCACTCCGATTCCGGTGATGAGCCGTCCCGAAGCAAGACGCGGCGCTTCGAGGAGAATTCCACAGACCTTCTTGCCGCAGAGAAACACATCGTTGGGCCATTTCAGTCCGACGGCCTGTTCAGGCAGCGTTTGCTCAATGACCTCGCAAACCGCCAGCCCGGCGGCTAATGCGACTTGCGGAAAAAACTCTGTCGCGAGCCCGATGCGCCGCGGCTCCAGCACGAGCGAGAAAGTGAGTGCACCGGGTCCCGACCACCAGGAATTGACGCCTCGTCCACGCCCCGCGCTTTGTCGGGCTGCCAGGATCAAGCAAGGACAGCGCAATTCCGTTTCTTCGGCTCGCTCGGCCGCGCGGTCGTTGGTCGATCCGATTTCAGAATGAACCTCGACGTCGCAGACGAAACCCGCGGAGCGGATCCGCTCGACGTCTGCCGATGTGTAGTCCAACGCCCACCCGCTGAAGCAAACAAGCGCGTAAGAGAGTCTATCGACCGGCTTGTTCCGGCCAAAGTCAGCTCAGTCTATCTCGTTGCGTGCAAGTCTTCTCCCCTCTCCCCTCGCGGGAGAGGGGTTGGGGTGAGGGGGTCCGCCGTCGACGTTCCGAATCGCGCAGGTTATTTCGCTCGCGCAAACGCGGCGGAAGCCTCGCCCTCCCCAATCAGCACGTAGCGATTCGGCGGGCGGCTGGCCCTTGCCGATCAGCGTCAGGCCGCTTGCTCGCCGGTCGCCTTGGTGAAGCCGGTCAAGTGACGCTCGACGGCCCTGTCGACGCACAGCAGGCAGCGATCGGCTTGCGTGCCGAAGACGTTCTCGCCATTGCCGACGTGATTGAGCGGATTGAAGAGTTCGGCCGAGTGCCAATACGCGGCATACCCCAACTCGGTCAGCCGCTCGAGCAATTTTGCCTCGCGCGCGGCATCGAGTTGGCTGGAGATGTGGACAACAGGCTTGGCCCGCTTTAGCAATTGCGAGGCCCCGTCGAGGACAGCGCACTCCATGCCCGGCGAAGCGATCCGCACCAGATTGCAGCGCGGCAGATTCATGCCGTCGAGTTGGATGACCGGCACCCGGTCGCCCTCGGTGCCGCCGAGCTCGAGACTCAAAAAATCGATTTTGCGTTCGTGGTCGACACGCGGGACGGTGATCTCGCCTCGCTGATCGCCGACCGCCGCGTTCCAACAGTGCACGTTGGTGATGCTGTTAATCGCCATATTGCCGCAAAGCGACTGATAGACGAGCCGCTGCGGCTCGAAGGCCAGCACGCAGCCGGCCGGTCCGACTTTTCTGGCGAAAAAGAGTGTGTGCGCCCCGATATTGGCACCCACGTCGATCACGACCTGGCCCGGCGCCAGAATCTGATCCAACACGATGATTGCCCGCTCGCAATATTCGCCGTACAACTCAAGCGAACGGCCGACGCGCACGTCATTCTTGTTGTAAATGAGCGTGCCGTAACGCGTTTGGGTGACGTAGTTGTAGCGTTCCGGAGGTCGCACGATTCACTCCTTGCGTGAGCGCGATTTGAACGGTCGCCAGCCTTGAGTCAGAATGGGGGCGGATGGTACTCGATCCCGCAAAACACGGCAATTCGAGTTCTCGCCCCAGCCGCGCACACTCCCTGTCGGACGCCAATTAACAAGACTGGCCGCTGACCGATGTTCTCGTCGCGATTCTTCTGGACGGCCGCCGTCGGCTACCTCGTGCTGGCCGCCGCGGCCGCGTGGGGTTTCGGGCAAGGCAGTTCACAGGGGGCCGGGATCCTCATCTGGGAGGCCGTGCTGACGGTCGCCGGGTTCGGAGTGTTGCTGACCTGGGGCGTGTTGCACCGGGCTGCGGTTCGTCTCGCTGGAATCACCGAATCGGCCGCCGCCCGTGAATCTGGAGGAACGCTTTGGTCCGCGCCGGCGACGCCGCGCGGCAGCGCCCGCAATCTCGAGTCGGCCATCGAATCGATGAATCGCCAGCTCGAAACGCGGATCGAAGAGCTACAGCGCAAGAGCCGCCAACTGCAGGAAAGCACCGAGCGGCTCGAGACGGTGCTGGGCAGTATGGTCGAGGGAGTCGTGGCCGTCGATGACAGCCAGCGAATTCTGTTTGCCAACCGGGCCGCCCGAAATCTGCTCGATATGCAAGTCAGCAATCCGGTCGGCCGTCCGATCTGGGAGGTCATTCGCCACGCCCGCATCGATGAAGTGATCCGCGCGGTTCTGGCCGGCGGCGAGGCGACCAGCCTCGAAGTGGACCTGCCCCGCAAGCACGCGGTGGTGGCCGTGCTGGCGTCGCGGCTCCCGGGCAATCCCACGTCGGGCGTGGTGCTCGTCTTCCACAACGTCACCGAGCTGCGCCGCTTGGAAAATATCCGCCGCGAGTTTGTCTCCAACGTCTCGCACGAGTTGAAAACGCCGCTCACCGCGATTCAGGCTTATGCCGAGACGCTGCTTGACGGGGCCCTCGACGAGCCCGAGCATCGCACGAAATTTGTCGAGCGAATCGGCGAACAAGCGGGCCGACTCCACGCGCTCATCCAGGACCTGCTACGGCTCGCGCAGATTGAATCGGGCGAGAACGTGTTCGACGTCCGCGCGGTCGAGGTCTCGCCCGTCGTGCGGGAGTGCATCGACGAGCACCTGGCCGTGGCCGAATCGAAGTCCCAGCGGCTCGTGACTCAATCGCCTGCGGACGACGTCAACGTGATGGCCGACGAAGAAGGGCTGCATACGATCTTGGGCAATCTCATCGACAACGCGGTGAAATACACGCAGGACGGCGGCACCATCAGCGTCCGCTGGCGGATCGACGACGGGATGGCCCGCATCGACGTCCAGGACAACGGCCCGGGAATTCCGCACGAGCACCAGTCGCGGATCTTCGAGCGGTTCTACCGGGTCGATCGCGCACGGTCGCGCGACGTCGGCGGCACCGGATTGGGCCTGTCGATCGTCAAACACCTCGTGCAAGAGTTCGACGGCAGCATCGGCATCTCGAGCGAGCCGGGTAGCGGAACGACCTTTACTGTGCGACTGCCGTTGTCCGCCTGATCGGTAGGCAGGCTGTGCCTGCCGCTCCGCTCGCTCATCGGGAGTGAGCAGAATCGAAACAGAAGCTTCGAGGAGGTGCGGTCAAGCGCTCGGCGCTGCCGGTCATTTGGCTTCCGCCGCTCCGGGCCAATAAAATAGGGCAGGTGACGCATGAAGCCGTCGTTCTCATCCAATGGACGCTCTTGGGGGGCCTGCATTGCCATTACGGCCGCCGCGGCTACGTTCGGCACACTCTCGGCGGCGTCCTATTGCGTCGGCCGTGGTGTGGACCCGGAACTGTCCTTCCTCGATCCGCAGCGGGCACCTACGGTTGACGAGGCGATCGTCGCCCAGGCGCTGACCTATGCGATTCGCTCTCGCGAACACAACGACGTGGTGTTTCTTGGCGACAGCACCTGCCGGATGGGAATCAAGCCGGAGTTGTTTTCCCGGATTTCCGGACTTTCGGGTTGGAACCTCGCGAGCATGCGGCGGATTGGGCCTTACGGCTATGCCATCACCGTCGCTCTCTACCTCCAAAACCATCCGGCGCCACGAGTGGTCGTGCTGTGCGTGAATCCGGTGCTCTTCGAGGTGGATCCAACCACGCTCGATGGAGAATTCCAGCAGCGCCTCAAGTGGTCCTATAACCCCGAGTCCGCGCCGATCTGGGAAAACGTGCCGTTCGTAGCGAAGCGCGGAGCGGCCCGCTCGATTGGGTTCTGGTCGCGTGACGTTCGCAACGAACCGCTGGATGGACTCGCCCGCGAGACATACAACAGCCTGCGCACGAAGTCGCGCGCGGTCCGCGGATTTTTTGCGCTCCCCGGCGAGCACGGTCCGGCCAACGGAATACCGATGGAAACGCCCGTTGTGGCGGTGCGCGGCGAGTGGAGCGATGGTCTGATGTCGATCGCCCGGGACTGCCGAGCACACGGGGCGAGTTTCCTGATTATCTTCGGGCCATTGACCGACTCGCTGGCCAAGGCGCGCGATTGGTCGCTGTTGGCAAAATGGGCTCGCGATTTCGAACGGTCCGAGCCACGTGCTTTCGTCGCTGAGCCAATCTTCTATGAAGAAAGGCTGATGTGGGACGCGCTGCACGTGAACGCCGCCGGCCTCGAGAAGTTCGTGCCGACCGTCGCAGCGGACGTTCAAGCCGTGCTCTCGAAATAGCCGCACCGCGACACCCCTGCCGCGTCGTGCCGACGATCCACTGCGTGCCGAGCTTCACGTTGCGGATCAAATCGCCCTGGACCGTCCACATGTTGCCTTCGAAGTGGGTGAGCATTGATCCGCTTCATGTCCATTGCCGCCGACTTGTCCAATGGCGCGAATGGACGCAACTGGAAGGTTGGGCACGCGACCTCGAATCGACACACGCGAACGTGCGCGTTGCGCGCCCAATCATCCTGCCCTACGATCAATCGCTGATGTGGGACTCGCTCGCCCAAGCCGACAACGGTCCGGACGTGATGGACTGACGTTTGGGCTCATAAGGCCCTTGTGACGCCGTGATCATTTGGCTCGGTCCAAAGCGGGAGCTTGAGACCAAGGAGCAGCTGACCCCGAGTCGAATTTCAAAAACTGATCTCGGCCAATTTGTATTTTGTGGTTGAATAGAAATAGGCGTTTCGTCGAGCGCTTCTTTGGGCCCGCTTGCCTCACGTTTCAGATCCCTGCGGGCTCCGCTTCGCCGCCGCTGGAATGTCACGTTCGCGAACAGTTGTGTATCACGCGCGGACAGCATTCACTGGGTCACCAATTTTTGCGACAAGACAAGAAGTTGACCAACCTTAACTTGAGATTGGATCACGACTTAGTGGGCCTAAATGGGTGGGTCGGGTCACGAATTCTCCTATAGGCAAAATAAGTTGACCCACCCCCGATGAGAACGTCGGCCGGGCGCAGAATCGGCGCATTTTGCGACGCAAATCGGGCGTGCCGGCAAGTTTCTTCTCGACTGCAAATGGACTGCGAAGCTCGGTCCCGTCAGACCCGGCCGACGGCATCGGTTTGTGGCAGCATCGATTCGGGTCCGCTACGATCCCGTTTAGCCGCCAGGCGAACTGCCAAAGCCTCGGTCTGTCCCCCTTTGGCACGGCGGCTTTCTTGACTGCTCGGGGGCCAGAATCCAAGAAATCCGGCCGATGCTTCACGGAAACTTTACCCAACCCACCTGGAAACTTGACATGGTCCCGTTAGGGTCTGGGCGTATGAAGCAGAAGATCCTGCTCATCGAGGATGAGCGGACGATCGTCGAAATCCTGACCTATAACTTGACCAAAGAGGGTTTCGAGGTCTTCGCCGCCTCCGACGGTCGTGACGGACTTGGGCGTGCGCGCTCAATCCTGCCCGACCTCGTGATTCTCGATTTGATGCTGCCGGTCTTTGACGGCCTGCAGGTCTGCCGTGAGCTGCGAAGCGACCCCAAGACTCAGAGCATTCGGCTCTTGATGCTCACGGCCAAGAGCGAAGAGGTCGACGAAATCGTCGGCTTCAACATGGGGGCCGACGACTACGTCACCAAGCCGTTCAAACTTAAGCCGCTGATCCATCGTATCAAGGCGCTTTTGCGTCGTGCGCAAACGCCCGGCGCGGCCAACGAGCGCATCTCCGCCTCCGGTATCGAAATCGATCGCGTCAATCATCTGGTCAAAGTGGACGGTTCCGAGGTCGGGCTGACGCCCACGGAATTTCGTATCCTCTGGGTTCTGGCCCGCCAGCCGGGACGTCCATTCACGCGGAACGAACTCTTGGACAATTGTCGCGGCGAGGACGCCAACGCACTCGCCCGCACGATCGACGTTCACATCCGCTCGCTGCGTCAGAAACTGCACAAGCGGGCGCAAAACGTCGAAACCGTCCGCGGTATCGGCTACCGTTTCCGAGGCGCGTGACATCGCACTCGCGACGCACCGCCACCCGACCTTGGACTCAGACCACATTGCGCGAGCGCAGTTCGAGATAACGATTGATCAGCGGAAGCGTCAGCTCCGACGGCTCGACGTCGAGGATCGTGATGCTTCCGCGTCGCAGCACGTGCAGGGTCTCTTCCCGTTCGCGGAGCAGGCGATAGGCCACAACCTGCCGCGCGGCATCCAGCCGACTGCCGATCGGCGCCCGCGTTTGCGCAAAGAGCAGTGGCGTCTGCAGGGCGGCGAAGATCACCACATGCCGCGACGCCAGGTTGGTGATTGCCACGCGGGCACGTTTGCTCGTCTCCTGGTCGGCGACGTCAGAGAGAATAATCAGCACGGCCCGCTTCTGGTGCCGCGCTTGTAAATGTGCAAAGAGCGGTGCGAAATCGGTCTCCTGCCAGCGCGACTGGGCGTCGTAGACGCATTCCACGATCGTCGGCAGGGCGCCGAGACCCGATCGCGGAGGAAGGAACGCGGTCACCGCGCTGTCGAAGAGCGCCAGACCGCAGCGGTCTCCGTTGGCGAGCGCCGTGCGGGCCAGGTACAAGGCCGAATCGACCGCGCAATCGAGCTTCGTGCCGCGGCCGGCGGCGCTCCCCATCAGACGGCCGCAATCGATCAACAGAAACACGTCCTGATGCTGCTCGACTTGAAAACGCCGCACGACGAGTCGGCGCGTGCGAGCCGTCGCCCGCCAGTCGATTCGCCGCGGGTCGTCCCCCGCGCGGAACTCACTAATCGACTCGAACTCGGTCCCCACGCTGCGACGCTTTGAGCGAGACCGGCGGTCGAGAATCTGAATTTCGGCGGCCAATTCCTGCGAGAGGTCGTCCTCGGCAACCAGCCCTTCGGGGTAGACCTTCACGCGATTTCTGCCGGCGATTTCCCAGATTGCGTCGAGCGTACGGCACGGCCCGGAGAGCGCCACAGAGACCGGCCCGAATTCGCACTGTCCGCGCGTTGCGATGTGAAATCGCCGCCGAAATTCCTGCGAACCCAGGATCCCGTCGTTGCGAAAATCGCTGATCCAGATCCGCGGCTCGGCGGCGCCCGGTACCACCGTGCGAAGCGCCCGCGCAAAGGAGACCTTCCCGCGTTTTTGGCACGCAGCACAACTTCAAAAGGCACGTCACGGCCGGCGATTTGTGGTGCGAGCTGCGTTACAGAGAGGTCGCCGCGGTGCCTGCGTAGCCACGCCCAGTCGTACGCGGCCAGGATCAACGCGGCCAAACAGAGCAAAGGAATCGCCCGCGCGGCAACCGGTGAAAAAAATGAGGCTCCCGCAAAGACCACCGCGGAAATCGCCAACCCAATCAGCACGGGGCCCGGGCGGAACTTCATCGGGGCACTTCGACTGAATCGAGGATCTGCGCGAGCACGTCGTCGCTCTTGGTTCCTTCTAATTCCGAATGGGGGCTCAGAACCACGCGGTGCCGCATGACCGGAAAGAAGGCCCGCTTGATGTCGTCCGGCGTGACGAAATCCCGGCTGGAAAAGCGCGCCAGGCTTTTGGCTCCCATCAACAACATCAGACCGGCGCGGGCTGGCACCCACGGTGAGGGAGTCGTCGCGGCGAGTGGCTTCGACCAGCCGCCGCACGTAGCCGATGACTTCCTCCCGCACGTGTGTCTGGCGAATGATTTCCCGGGCCGTGTTGATGTCATCGCCGTCCACGACCGGCGTGATGCCGAGCGCCTGAGGCCCCGTGACCGCGCCCGTTGCATGGTGCTCGCGGAGCACGCGCTCCTCAGCCTGGGGACTTGGATACCCAACCTGCAACTTGAACATGAATCGGTCCAATTGGGCCAAAGGAAGCGGGTACGTCCCCTCCTGCTCGATCGGATTTTGCGTGGCGAAGGTGACGAACGGGCTCGGCAAGGGATGCGTGACTCCGTCGTGCGTCACCGACAGCTCTTGCATTGCCTCGAGCATGGCCGACTGTGTGCGCGCCGACGCGCGGTTGACTTCATCGGCCAGCAAGAAATTTGTGAACACCGGACCGCGCACAAACTCGAACGTTCCGGTGTTCTCGCGGTAGATCGACGACCCCGTGATGTCCCCCGGCAACAAGTCGGGGGTCATCTGGATGCGGCGATATTCGAGACGCAGCGTGGCGGCGATGGCTCGCACCAGGAGGGTTTTGGCCACGCCGGGCGGACCTTCCAACAGCACGTGGCCGCTGCTGAACAAGGCAGCCAGGCCGAATTCGACCGCTTCGTCCTGGCCGAACACGACCGACTCGATGGCGGCGCGAGCTGACTTATATAGTTCGTCGAGGGACAGAGGCACAGCGCGAAACCTTTGCGAGAGTGGCCGTCACGTCCGCCGAGCGGGGCGACGGCGATTGAAGAAGTTGATCGATCGCCTCGAGCGCTTGCCGCAAATTCTCAGCCAGGAGCGGATCGCGGCGTGCAAGCACCGGCAGCAGTTTGTTCACATCTTCACGACCGGGGGGCAGACCCAACTCGCGGCGGATGCGCCACAAGAGGCCCTGGCGCAGCTCACCGAGCAGGTAAGGGACCGGTCGCTGCGAGCGGCTCAAGAGCCGTGACATCGCGTCGATGTATTCGGCCAGCGTGCGCCGCGACCGCACGCGCCTGGGCAGCGGCGGACCGAGGACGCGGGCCGTGCGCCAGCCCACAAGCAGTGTTGTTCCCAGCACGGAAAGGGCCAACGCGTTATAGGGAAACCGAGTGGCCAGCCACAGCGGATTCGAGCGGACGGTCCGGCCGTGGTAAAACTCGTCGAAGACCACCGGGCGCCCGGGATCCGCGAGCAGATGCGCGACTAGGACTGCGTTGTCGTCGCGACCCAACAGCGCGTTCTGCGCCAGGCGGGCGTCGGATAAGACGGCAATCGTGCCGCGGCCGCGCGGATAGATCGCGGCAAGGATCTGCGGCAGGCCGTCGGGCTCGAGCACGGCGCGCACATGGCTGCCGGGAATCGCATCCAGCTCTGTGATCACGCGCGGAGCCTTGGCGGGAACGGCCAATTGCAATCCGCGCGGAAATCGCACTGCGAACTCCCCATCGACCGTCGCGTGCACGATCGAGACACCCATGTCAGCCGCCTGCCCGATCGCAAAGTCCAACGCCTCATCCGTGCTGGACCGAGCCTTCTTGTGCGTCTTTTTGGTCTTTTTCTGCGGTGTCTTTTGCGTCTTTTCGCCAGATGACTCGGCGGTCGCCTCGTCCTCCTCTTGTTCGGCACGGGGCTCGAAACGCTCGCAGTCCAATTGCGTCAGGGAGAGTTCATCGAGGGGATTCCGCGGCGGCCACTCCTGCAACGGCCAGGTCATGTGGCCCGGTTTTGAGACCGGCGGCGCGACCACGACTGATCCACCGTTCTCGACCCACTTCGCCACGGCGTGCAGATAGCCGGGCTCGGTCGTCACGATCACCGGATCCGGCTCGAAAATTGCAAGCGTGATGTCGCGGTTCAAAAGGCCGTCCGGCGGAACCAGCTCGCGCTCGACCGGAACGCCGAGCGCGTCCAAGGTCTCGAATAGCCCGCGGAATCCGTAGAGGTGTGTGCCGTAGCTGTCGCGTCCGGTCACGCCGCTGGTCGGCGAACCGAGCAGCGAGATGCAGGCGCTCAAAAGCGAGATCAGGAGTACCAGGATCACGACAGTCAGCACGTTACGCGTGGTGAGCATGAGCTCTCCCCGCGCGAGCAGCGAAATGCGCTCGTAAGCGTCGCGGCACTCGGCGAAATCGCTCGCCAGGCACGGTTCGTCGCCATACCACTTCAGGTCGATGACCGAGACGAGCTGCGCCAGCCAATCATAAAGCGGCGTCGCCCGGTAGCGATTGAGATGCTCGCGATTCGTCGCCCCCGGCCGGAAGGGCTTCTCCTCGGCCTGCTCGAGCCGCGCCAGGCAGGCGCGATACAAGAGCCGCACTCCCAGAATGTAGTTGCCGCGCGCCCCGGCATCGTCGGCTTCGCGCAAGTTCGGCCGGGTCGATTTTTCGGCGTGAGAGGTCCGCGAGCGCGTCGAGTGCGCGCCGGTCGCCGCGCACGACGGTGACCAACGTCCACAAAATGTGTCCCACCAAGAGGCACACGCAGACAATCATGGCCAGTACAAGTGCGTATGCCAAAAGCGGAGACATCCCATACAACCAGTCAAACCAGCTTCGGATCGCGTCGGTCACCCGACGAATCAGCGCCCAAAATTCCGCGATTGCGTCACTGAAGTCCTGAGGAGTGTCGAGTTGATACTCGGGCCGCGCGAGCACCTCGCGCGCCGTTTGCCGAACCGTCTGCGGATCGGGAAGCGGTCCGCCGCCTTGAGCGGCAAGAATGGCAACAACGATCAGGGTGCCCGGCACCGTCACTCTGTTATCCTCGGCACGCTCTTATCCCTGTGCTTGCAAGACCGGTTGTTCGATTGGCGTCTCGGCAACGATCCGAGCCAGATGCAAAAGATCGAAGCCTTCGACTCGGCACCGGCACGAATAATAAAAGACGACCTGGGCGACAGTCGCAAACGCAATCGCAATCGATCCAAAAAGTGCATTTGCGAGCGCCCGCAGGTGGAGCTGGGGAACAAGACTCGCGGTCGCACTGATTCCGCCCTGGATAAAAAAGAGGACCACCAGGAGCAGGAACAAGGCGATGTAATTCGTGTTCCCGGCCGACTGCATCAGCTTACGACTGCGCCCCAGGGCGGCAAACCCGGAAATCGGCTCGAGAGCTGTGACCGTCATCGACAGCGCGAATTGAAAGAACAAGAGAATCCCGGGCAGAACGCAGAACATCGTCCCCGTGAAAATAACCACCGAAAACAAAATCGACGTCCAGACAAAGGGAAAATAGCGACGCAGCGCCATCTGCAGCGACTGCCACACGCCGACCTCCTCGCCCAGGTAGACGCGCGACGTCGCGTAAATCAGCGACGCATTCGTAATGGGGGAAATCAGCAAGGCATCCACCAGGATCGACGGCGCAAACACGTAAAGATAGATCCGCCCAATCCGCGTGAAGAATTCGTTCATCTGCGCGTCGTTCGGCTGCATGGGGAGATCCGCCATGTTGGTGAAGATGGCGTATTGGATCACGGCCGTGGCCGGAATGCGCAGGAAGAGCAAGAGGACCACGAACAGGCCAAAACGGTCTTTGAAGATCTGAATCGCCTGGTCGAGAATGGCGCCGACGCCGAGTGGCTTCAGCTCGTAGCGCATGGATCCGCTCTGCGTCCCTCATCCGGCTGCGGAGGACGGCAAGCGGCCTCCGCTGGAAATCACGCCAAATTGTGACGACTCAGAATACTGGAGTTGCGTAGCTAGATCCAACACCGGACTCTTCAAGGGCACGGGTCGCAAAATCGTGCGTGCGGCTTAGGTGAACCAGAATCGCTTGCCCTGCCGGAAGGCCTCGACGCCTTGCCGCGTGCTCTCGCTGTTCATCACCGGATGCAGGTTGCAGGACTCGAGCTCGAGGGCGTCTTTGAGCGAGAGATTCCAACCTGCGAGCGCCGAGTGAAGATCTGCGAACATCGCGTCACGCGGCTGCTGGCAGATCTGCCGCGCCGTCGAGAACGCACGCTCCGCTCCGCCGCCTTTCGGCACGAGTTCCCAGACCAGGCCGACCTGGTACGCGCGATCGGCGGAAATCCGCTGGCCAGTGATGATCAGCGGCAGCGCGGCACCCCAACCGAGCAGGCGCGGCAGATAAACAGTTCCTCCGTCGACCAGCGGTACGCCCCAGCGCCGGCAGGCGACCGAAAACGTCGCTTGGGGCTCGGCCAATCGAATGTGCCCATGGCAGAACAGCTCCAATCCGCCCGCGTACGTATAGCCCTGCGCGACGGTGATCACCGGCTTGGCTTGCACGATTCGGGTGCCACCCATCGGCCCCGTCCCTTTGCGAACAAACCTCGCGATTTCTTCGCGCGAGGCGCCGAGATCCGCCAGAGCATCCAGTCCCGACAAGTCGGCCCCGGAGCAAAAGGCCAGATCGCCCGCTCCGCGCAGGATCGCGACTGTCAGCGAGTCGTCGCCCCGAAAGCGCTGCCAGGCTTCCAGAAGCAGTTTCGCCGCTGTGCCGTTCACGGCGTTATGCACGTCGGGGCGATTGATCACGATCTCCAAAATCGCGCCGCCGTCGACTTGGTGCTCAGTGACCAGAACCGGAGGTGCGTCTGGCTCGGCAATGGGGCTGGTCATACGTCGCTTCCCTTAACGGCGCTAACTCGGCGGAGCCGTCGGCCGCACGCCGGAGTGGTTGAACGCCGTCGACTCGGCCGCAGTCAGCGGCTGCGAAACCGGGTGGGCCTCGAAGTACTTGATTGCGCGCTCGAGATCGTCGACGAGCAGCCCGGCCATGTCGCGGCTGAAGCCGTGCCGCACCAGGATCCGTTGCACGACAAGGTCCTGACAGTTGGCGGGCATCGCGTAAGCGGGCACTTGCCAGCCGCGCGTCCGCAGGCGGTCGGCTAGGTCATACAAGGAATACGATGTCTTCACGTTCGGCTTTTGCGTCCACGTGACGCCCGGGATGCCTCCCTGACCGGAGTAAATCGGCTCAAACGGTCCCAACCTTGCGATCTCGGCGGCCAGCCAAGCGGACGTGTCGTAACAAGACTGCTGAATTTTGCGATAACCATCGCGGCCCAGCCGCAAGAAGTTGTAGTACTGGCAGACAATCTGGCCGCCGGGGCGCGAAAAGTTGAGGGCGAACGTCGGCATGTGACCGCCGAGATAGTTCACGTCGAAGATCAGATCTTTGGGAAGGTCGGACCCCTCGCGCCAAATGATCCAGCCGCAGCCGAGGGGAGCCAGGCCGTACTTGTGGCCGGACGAGTTAATCGATTTGACTCGGGGCAGCCGGAAGTCCCAAACGAGCATCGGCTCGACAAACGGGGCCAGAAATCCGCCGCTGGCTGCGTCGACGTGAACCGGAATATCCAGGCCGTTCTTCTTTTGGAGGTTGTCGAGCCCCTCGCAGATCTCATGGACGGGCTCGTATTGCAGCGTAAACGTGAGTCCGAGCGTCGGAACCACGCCGATCGTGTTCTCGTCGCATCGCTTCAACACTTCTTCTGGCGAGAGCAGCAGGCGGCCGTGCTCGACGGGCACCTCGCGCAGCTCGACGTCGAAGTAGCGGGCGAACTTGTGCCAGCAGATCTGCACCGGTCCGGAAATGAGATTCGGCTTTTCCGCGGGTTTACCTGCCTGGCGGCGCTTCTCGCGCCATTTCCACTTGAGCGCCAAACCGCCGAGCATGGCCGCTTCGCTGGACCCGGTGGTCGAGCAGCCGATGGTGCCGCTGCTGTCGGGCGCATTCCACAAATCGGCCAGCATGTGCACACAACGGGCTTCGATCTCGGCCGTTTGCGGATACTCCTCCTTGTCGATCATGTTCTTGTCGATGCAGTCGTCCATCAGCTTCCGGATTTCGGGCTCGACCCACGTCTGGCAGAAGGTGGCCAGGTTCTGGCGGGAGTTTCCGTCGAGCAGCAGCTCGTCGCGGAGCGCCGCATAAACCTGGTCGCCCGGCGCCTCGTGTTCGGGAACCCGATCGTGCGGCAACGGCTTGCCAAGCTCGGCCGCCGCGTAGATGTCGTCCCCGACGAGATGTTTTCGCTGACGGGGCTTCCGGACGTGATGCAGGGGCATAGATGTTCTCCCGACCTTCTCGGCCGCCGTTACAAGGTCAGCGCCGCGTGGCTGCATTGTGGCGGCCGGACCTGAATTGCTCAACGTTCGGATCACGAGCCGCCTGGATCGCGGCGATCACTACAATCGCTGTTGCATCAGCCTGGCTGAACTGCGAGAGCGAACCGGCATCGGCCGCTCAGCCCTCTCGCGGCTCGAAAACGATCCCGGAGCCAATCCGACGATCACCACGCTCGCTCGCGTCGCCGAAGCGCTCGGCAAGCAGATCGTCATCCAACTTGTGGAAAAACCGGGAGGCTGATCAGACCTTCAATCCGCGGGGCACCATCGGCATCGACGTGAGGCGTTTGCCCGTGGCCTGAAAGATGGCGTTGCCGATGGCCGGGCCGATCGCGACGATCGGTGTCTCGCCCGCTCCGACCGGGGGCAGGTCTTTGCGGTCGACGAGCACGGTCTCAAGGACGGGCAGATCGTTGAAGCGGGGAACGCGATACAGCGAGAGTTTCGGGTTGCGGATTTTGTCCTCGTCGAAGCGGATCGCCTCGAAGAGCGCGCCCCCGAGTCCCATCATCACCGCGCCCTCGCACTGGTTCGTCAAATGGTCGGGGTTCACAATCGCACCGCACTCGAACGCGGTCACGGCCCTCACGACGTGCACCTTGCCGGTCCGCGAGTCCAGCGAGACCTCGGCACACGTCGCTACGTAGCTTCCCTTCTCCGAGCCACACGCCAGTCCGAAGCCGCGCTCGGGGGACGGTTTGTTCTGCGGGCCCCAGCCGAATTTTTTCGCGGCCGCCTCGAGCACGGCCCGCTGCCGCTCGTCTTTCAAGTTCTTGAGCCGAATCGCCAGCGGATCGATGCCGGCAGCGTGCGCCAGGTCGTCGATGTGGCATTCGCGGGCGAAGTGATTGGCCGTCGCCGCGAGCCCCCGATACGAGCCCTGATGCAAGGGCGCGTCGCTCGGATGGAAGGCAACTCGCTGATGTGGAATTTCGTAGAGGGGACGGATCGCCGAGGCGCCCGAGTTGTAATTGTGAAATTCCCACGCGGTGATCGTTCCGTCTTTACGAATCCCCGCCGAGACTTCGATGAGTCCGGCAGGTCGAAAATAACCCCAGGTGAACTCTTCCTGGCGAGTCCAGTTGAGCTTGACCGGCTTGCCGGCCGCCTTGGCGAGACGTGCCGCCTCGACGGCCGCTTCGCCCGTGTGCTTGCCGCCATAGCCGGAGCCCATATCGGGGACGATCACGCGGACTTTTTCGTCCGCGAGGCCAAATGCCTGAGCCAGTTGGTTCCGCACGCGAAACGGCATCTGCGTGCCCGTCCAAACCGTCAGCTTTCCACCGGTCCATTCGGCGACAGCTGCGCGCGGTTCGAGCGGCACGTGCGCGATGTAGGAAATCGTGTAGGTCGCATGAACCTTGTCATCGGCGGCCTTCATCCCCTCCGCGATCTTGCCGCGCGAGTAATTTGACCGCCCGCCAAACCCGCCACCGCCGCCGTTTTCACTGTCTTCGGATTTTTTGAGATCCTCGAACAACTGAGCGTCCGAAACGGTGGTTTCCGTATTCCACTTGGCAGTGACGGCGGCGAGCGCCTGCTCGGCCCGGTGCATAGTCGGTGCGGCCACGCCCACGAAATCGCCGTCATGAACAGCGGTTACGCCGGGCAGCGCCTTCGCCTTTTCAAGGTCGACCGAAACGAGCCTGGCGTGCAGCGATTCGGGTCGCAGCACCTTGCCGAACAGCATGCCCGGCCGGCGGACGTCGGACGCGTATTCATGCCGGCCGGTGACAATGGCGGCGCCGTCTATCTTGGCGACGGAAGTGCCGGCGATTTTCCAGTCGGCGACCGGCGTCAGTGCGACGTCCGCGCTGATCGTCTTGGTTAATTGTGCGTTCTTGGCCAGGTCACCGAATGTCAGCGACCGCTTCGTCGTTGGATGCAGGACGTTGCCGTCGACGACCGTCAGCGACCCGCGATCGACGGCCAGCACTTTGGCGGCCAGATCGAGCAATAGCTCGCGCACGGTGGCCGCCGCGCGTCGCAACTGCGGCGACATCATCCGTGTCGTCATGCTGCCGGCGGTTCCGAAGTCGTACGGCACGAGATCGGTATCCGCCATGATCAGGCGGATGCGCGCGGGCGACAGTCGCAGTTCTTCGGCAACGGCCTGCGTCAACGACGTGCGGATGTTTTGGCCGATCTCGACCTTCCCGGTGCAGGCAGTGACTTCGCCGGATTCATTGATGTGCAGCCAGGCCTGCAGTTCCTGCGGCGCGCTGCGTCCGCGGCCCCCGCGACCTCCTCCGCCGCGCCGCGCGGGACGCTGCGCCTTCGCGACTCCCGCCACGAGGCAGATCACAATTCCGCCGCCCAGCGTCTTCAGAAAATCGCGACGATCGACCTCAAAGCGGTACCGCGGCTCTTCGCGGAGCTCGTATCGCTCGGGTTCGAGCAGTAAAGATTCCGTGGAAGGCAAGTCAGCGTCAGGGGTGTCGACGGGATGCGGCGGCCTTTTGGAGATTCTGGTCACGTCGCACCTGCCTTCTGCGCGTTGGCCGCCTGGCTGATGGCCGCCAGGATCCTTTGATAGGTGCCGCAGCGACAGACATTCCCCTCCATCGCCTGAATCATTTCTTGCCGCGTGGGCGAGTGCCGCTTGGCGAGCAGGGCGTAGCTGCTCATGATCATTCCGGGCGTGCAATAACCACACTGCATTGCGCCCGCATCGAGAAAGGCCTCCTGCAACGGGTGCAGTTTGCCGTCGTGCTCGAGCCCTTCGATCGTGGTGATCGGCTTGTCGGCACAGTCGGCGAGCGCTATGCGGCACGACCGGACAGCTCGGCCGTCGAGCACGACCGTGCAGGCACCGCACTGCCCCTCGCCGCAACCGTACTTGCTGCCGGTGAGCCCCAGCTCATCCCGCAATACGCCCAAAAGCATGCGGTCGGGCTGGGCTTCGACGTTATGTTTGACCCCGTTGACGCGCAGCTCGATCTCGGCAGACATCAGGCGCCCTCGCGAAGAAACATGCAGCCGCGGCGCCGTCAGTCATAAACGGCCCGCGTGCGCGAGTCAACACCGCGAGGGCGGACGGCCTAAGTGCTGTCAGTGGCTCTTGGCCAGTTCGCGGCGGAGTTGCCGCACGATCATTTGGGCGAGGATCGGCAGCTTGGACCGCAGCAGGTTCGTTCCGTTGAACCAGCCTTCCGGTTCGGCGAAGGCCACGTGGTACTCGATCAGGATCGCTCCGGGCGGGTCGACCAGTCGCGTCGCTTTGGCATAGCTTCCGTAGCCGAAATACGGCTCGGCTTTGCCCAAATACCGGCGGCCGTTGTCATCGCGAAGGATGGGCCGCCAGCGATTGGGGTTCTGCGGATCGTTTGCAAAGCACGGCTCGAGCATCGAGGAGGAAATGACCGATTCGGGCGACTGCAGCTTCGCGCCCCGCGTCGTCACCGACAGCCGCACACGATCCAAGAGAGTCAGCTCGGCGAACACGAACTGCGGATCCTCCGGACCCCGCGGCGGCTTGAGTCCGTGGCGCTGTAACTCGCTTTCAGGGAGGACTTTGATCACGGCGCCGTTCTCGGGGTCGGTCTCGCTGCCGGTCGCTTTGAATTGGCGTTCGAGCCATTCGTTGTTCTCGAGCGTCGACATGTTGCCGTAGGCAACGAACCAGAGGTCGACGCGACGTCCGAGGCGACCCTGCTCGGTGTCGTCCTTCGGCAGTTTGAGGACAAACGGGGCGACGACCGATCGCCGCGTCAGCTCTTCCCACGTGTGAGTGCCCTCGGCGACTGCCTCGATGGCTAGGCGCTGCTGGGCCGCAGTCAGGCCGTCAGTGAGGGTGGGAGCCGGCAGGCGAACGACTTCCTGCGGGCCGATCGTCACTCCTCGCCGCATCAACTCGTCATAGACCGGGTTCCCGCCGCGGCAGGACTGCGGTGGCAACAGCGTGAGTGCGACCAAAACAAAGACGGCCGAAAGCTTGCCCATGTCGAATGCTCCCCTGAAGATTCGGAGCGACAACGATGGGGCCGCCATGCCGCCAAATCGCATCGACTCCCTTCTTTGCGGCGCCGGAAGTCCCTCGGCGCGTGCAGCACTGTAGCGAATTCGGCAATCGGCGGAAACACCGAACGCGGACTTGGCCGCTATCCTATTTGCCGTTAATGCGTTCCAGGGAGGGCTCGATTTCCCACAGGTACAGGAAGCTCGGCAAACGCGAGCGTTCGATGCCCGGGATGTTGACCGGCAGCACTTTGTCCTGCAGGGGAACGTTCGGCGTCACCGAGTAAGGTGAATAGGCCGGATCCCCCTTGCGATGATAGAAGACGACCTCGGCGTAATTGAGGTTGGCCATGCCTTTGGCCATCTGCACGGCATCGTCGAAATAGCCGATCTGGTCGATCAATCGCAACGACAGCGCCTGGCTGGCGGTGAAGACGCGGCCGTCAAAAGTCGTGCCGTTTCGCGAATCGACCTGCGGCCGGCGCGACAGAACGATGTTTGTGAACCGCTGATGAAATTCGTCGGCCATGCTCTGCAGGAGTTTTCGCGATTCGGCATCGATGGCTTTGGAGGGCGTCCCCAAATCGACGTTTTTCCCCGACTTGATGGGGATGCCCACGATGTTGAACTGCGCCATCAAGTCCTGCAGGTTGTAAACATTCAGGATGCAGCCAATCGCGCCCGTCACGGTCGTCGGATGGGCGACGATGCAGTCGGCGCCGGTCGCGAGGTAGTAGCCGCCGCCGGCCGCGACGTCCATCAAGCAAGCGACGACGGGCAGACACGTGCGGGCTTTGAACGCTTGCAGGTCGCGCCACATGATGTCGGTGGCGGTGACGCTGCCGCCGGGTGTGTGAATCCGCAGCACGACGGCCCGCACGCAGTGGTCGTGTTCGATGGCGTCGAGCCGCTCGCGAAAAACAGCGACGGGATTTTCGCCCATCGATCCGAATCCCGTCGCATCGGAATCGAGCAACACGCCGTCGACGTCAATCACCGCCACCCGACAAGCCCGTGGAAAGTGCGGTCGATGCGGCAAAAGCGATGCAAAAACCGGCGTCTGCTTCGGATTGGGAGCCAGCGCCGCGTCGACGTTGAGGTCGCCGAACGTGTGCACGTGAACCATCGGATCGGCGCAGCCGACGACGCTGCAGGCGGTGATCGCAGCGGCAACGCAGCCGGCGGCGATCAACGCTCCGCAAGCGCGCCGGGAAACCTTGCGCAGGACGCTTCGCGAATGGAAACTTCATCGCGATCTTCAAAACCGGATTTGGCGAACGAGCGAGGGGAGGGCGAAAACGGCGAGGAATTGGCTCGAGATTGAGCCGGAACAGGCGAGATCGAGGAAGGCCCGAGAGGAAAGGAGCGGAAACGTTAGCGTGTTGGCCGAAACGCGTCGAGAGGAGTTTGCGGGCGGCGTCCCACGACTCGAGGAAAATCTACAGGCAAATAGACTTTGGGGCGAAGGCAACCTCAGCTGCGCTGTTGGTACTCCCAGTCTGTTAGTACTCCCAGTGGAGTCTTGCCCCGAAGACGCTGACCGGGCCTCGGTCGCTGTTGAATGCCGGGTCAGCGAAGAACTGGTAATCAAATGCCAGGCGACAGCCCGCTGCGAGGGCAAAATCATAATACGTTTCCAAGGACTTCTCGCAGGCGTAGGTCAAGTTGCCGTCGCCGTTAAGAATGCCCGTGCCGCCCACCTTCAGGAAAGCTTGCTGGTCGGACGAAGCGCCGGCCAGATTCCCGAGAAGACCGAAGGTGTCGGCGGGACGGTGCCATCCGGCGCCTTTAACGCTCACGCCCAGCTGGACCGTCCAGTCGACGTCGTTGAAGGCCGCCGCCGCAGTTTCGCCGTCTTGCCAGCCAAACCGACCGAACGTGCCGACGTTCTTCGCAATCTCCTGTTCCCAATTCATGCCAAAGCCGTATTTGGAACGGTAGCTGAAGGCGGCTCCTGGAATGGTGATTTCCGCTCCCGGAGGGGTATTCGCGGGCGGAGGGGAGGCGACGAGAAGAGTGGTCGCCGCGTTGTAGCTGGCGAGGAGACCGTGGTCCACCCAGGCCTGAAGCCGGATGGCTCCAGGATGATCGTCGATGCGCCAACGGCGCTCGACTTCCGTGATCATTCCCCACTCTTTCCAAAAGTTCCCATCGGAGGTGACCTCCCCAGGCTCGACGGGCCACATCAGAATCCGATCATCGGAGGTGAAACCATTCGGAAGGCTGGGCAACTGAAACCATCCATAGCGCACGGCCCAATTCGGCTGATTCAGCTCGAGGGCAAGTCCTGTGGTGAATCCGATGGTATCTGCGGGATAGTCCCAGGTGAGCATGGTGCTCGCCCAGCTCATGAATTGTGTGTGCGGGTCGTGGTTGTAGGTATTTTGGTCGAAAAGCTCGGCCATGTTCAGCCGGCCAGCGGTGATGGTGAGTCGCGAAACGTCCCGTTTGCCGGGTAGCGTGAATTGGCCGTCGGGCACGTCCTCCTGCTCTCCACCCAGGCCAAAGGTTTGGCGAATGAAGACGTGTGAAGCCATGAACCGGGGAGTCGTGGTGCCGGCTTTGTACGCGTCCGCGTTGGGAAAGGCCTCGAGGCCAAAGCTGTTGCTCAGGCCGAAACCCTGCCACAGCAGCAAATCAAAGTGAAACTCGGCCCCCTGCCATAACGGCGCGCCGAGAAACACGTCCGCGGTGATCGTCCCTTCGCGATCGCGCTGGGTGCTCAGGCTGTTGGGACCTGAGTAGAGGGCACGGATTCCGGGGTCGAAATCGTCAATGAGCGTGGTTTGAGCGTGGAGGTTCCACCCTGGGGGCACTAACTTCCACTCGTCTTCCTTCTTGTCCTTGCCCTCTTCTTTGTCCTTCAATCCGGACACCGCGTCCGCCGGGATGTTTGCGGCCGGAGGATTCGCATCCGGGCCTGGTGGAACCTGGTTGGTTGCCGGAGGCGTGGTGACGGGGGCAGGCGCAAAGCTGGCAACAATGCCCGGAGACTCTTCGTTCGCAAAGGGCGTTTGATTGAGCGTCAGATCGCCGGCGATCGTCCCCGTGACGCTGGGCGTGGACGAGGAACCGCCGGTCGCTACTGCCGCGGGGTCGGAAGCGGCACTCGACGAGACACTTCCGAGAAGGCTCAGCAGAAAAATGCAAAAGCCGGCGATCGATCGACACGCCGATCGGCTCTGCGTCGGATTTTGCTGGGATTTCAGCACGCAGTCACGGTTTCGGATTTTTGGCCCAAGTCGAGCGCGGATCATTCAATGACCAAGCGACGACTGCCGCAGAACGTGATATTGGGGCGGAGAGCTGAGCGAAGTGTCTCTGTGACCGGCTCTAGTGAGCCGGCGTTTTCCGGAGTTTGATTGGCTGGAGAATGAGTTTGGACTCAGGCTGGCGCCGAAGTCGGACCGAAGAAAAATTGAGGGAGGGGAAGTCTTGGCGGGAGGTGCTGAAAGCCGCCGGTCTGTGCAAATTTTGAACAGTGGGTACGGATTTGTACCCTCAATCGCCCTTTTTGCCAACTCCTTTCCCGAGCCCTCAATATGCGTAGTTCGGCGTGCCTTTTCCTGAGCTCCATGCCTTACGCCGGCTCATGGCGCGGACGGTCCTGTTGATCAAATCCCCGAATTTCAGTCAGTCGATCGAAGAGAGACCGGCGAGCCCCCAGCGTCAGCTGGGGGTACTTGGTTCTTTTTTTTCGCGTGATTTCGAGGTTGCAGAATCGGAGGCGAAGCACCATCGGGCTGACGCCTGGCTGACGCCCGACGCTCGCCGGAGTTTCGCGACATTCGCCTCAAAAATAGGCGATCGGCCGCAGAGGTGAGCCTGAGCCGTTTTGAATCGGCAGCGGGGACGCGACCAAAAATACGCGGGGCGGCAGCTTCTCCAATTGAGCCAAACACTCGACGATCAGAATGCCGTTCGGAAGCCAATGCTTGCGATGGCCGGGGGACTCGCCCTGCACCCCTTTGACGAGCGGAATCTCGCAGGCGATCGTGTCGGCCCCGACTGCTCGCACTTTTCTCTCGGCAAACAGCACCGTCACTTTCTCGTCCATCCCGGGCTGATTGCGCTCGTAGAAGCTGGGCGCGCTCCAATGCCGACGATGCCAGCCGAAGCAGACGAGCGGCATGTCTCCCGGCCCGGCTTGCACTCCGTGTTCGCGCTCGTACGCGAGGAAATCGTCGGCAGTCAGCGTCTGGCCGGGCTGCCAATCGCGCTCGGAAAAGTTATAGACCACCGCCGGCCCGAAGAGCTGATCGGCCGCCAGCGTGTCGACGGTCGATTCCATCAGTTTCGGGACAGTGTGCGCGGCGCGTCGACGTGACAGCCAATATGCTCGGGCATCGAGAGGGTCTGGCAGTAATAGCCGTTGCGCGCGTGCGTGACGGTCGGGTCGATGATCAGGTGCGGATGAGCCGGATACTTCGGCATGCCCCGCTCCAAGCGCGGCGCGAGGTCGACGGCCGTCATCGATTTCAGAAGTTCGGCAAGCTGTCCAACGCGGTCCATGGTTGTCTCCTCGATTGTGTGCGACCGTCCGGCGGTCATCATGCCGCGGTCGCGATCGAAGTCGCGAGTGCGGTCTAGCTTTGCGCGGCCGTTGGCCCTTCCGCGAAGGCCTTCCAAATGAAAAATACCGGAACGCCGGCGGCCGTCACCCCCAGCGCGACTTCGAGCACAAATCGTTCTTGAGTGCCGAGCACAAACAGCCAGCCTGCCAGCGCAATCAAACTCGGCAACGGATACAGGCGCATGCGAAAAGGCATTTTCACGTCGGGCCGCGTCGTGCGCAAGATGTGAAGTCCCACAATCTGTCCAATGAACTGGACCAGGATGCGGACGGCCACGGCCGCGCTGATCACCACGTCGAGAGAAAAGTAGCACGATGCCGCCGTCAGCAGGCCCAGGCACAGGATCGCAACCACCGGGAACCCCCCAGCATGCAGCTCGCCGAAGATCTTGAAAAAATCGCCGTTACGGGCGGCGGCAAACGGAATTCGCGAGTAGCCCAGCGCCATGGCAAACACGCCCGCCAGGGCCGTCCAAACGACTAGCCACGCAAACGCCGTGGCCACGTGCGGGCCGAAGACCCGCCCGACCACGAGGGCACAGACGGCTTCGGAATCGACCGCCTGTTGCCACGGAATGACGCCAATGACGGCGACGGTCATCAGGAAATAGAGGATGCCGATGATCCAGACCGAGCTGATCACCGCACGCGGAATGGTCTTACCGGGGTTACGGACCTCGTCCCCCAGGTAGCAGATGTTGTAGTAGCCGAAATAGTCGTAGATCGCGATGGTCATCGCTGCGCCCAGCCCGTGTGCGAATTGCGGAGCTTTCGCCAAACTCAGCGAGTCGGCGGGAACGCGCAGCAACCGGGGATCGAGATCGGGCAATCCGGAGACGATAACCAGCAACAGGGCCCCGAGGATGCCGGCGCACAAGAACAGGCTCAACTGGCCCAGCACGCGGATATGCCGGCACAACAGAGCCGTCACGCATAAGCACAAAACGGCCGCCACGGTGCCGGATCCGCCGGGTATGTGCCACCGGGCGAGGCTCTCCTCCATGTCGGGGAAGATGTACTGCAGGTACTTGAGAGCGCCGATGTAACCCGACGCTCCTTCAAAAGTCCCGCTGATCAGGAACTGCCAGATGAACAGGAAGGGGATCAACCGGCCCCAGGTCGGGTTGAGTCGCCCGTAAATCTCTTTGAGGAAGTGATACGAGCCGCCGCTGCCGGGCAGGGCCGCCCCCAGTTCGCTCCAAACGAGCCCGTCACACAACACCAAGAGGCCGGCGACCAGCCAGGAGACGACGACCTGGGGACCCTGCATGGCACCCAGCATCAGCCCGATCGTAATGAAGGGCCCGACTCCCACCATATTGGCGACGTTAAGTGAAATCGCCTGCGGCAGATTCAGGCTGCGAGAGAGTGCCCGCAAAGGATTTAAGTCGCGGCCGTCTTTAGCCATAGCGTCGCAAGTCCGGGCAACAGTTGGCGTCCCCGCGATTATTCAATGACCCAGTCCAAAGTCCAAGCTCGGACGTGCAAAGTCGGGAAATGCGGAAACGTCTGGCATTCTTGACCTTGGGCCCTGGGCTTCGGACCTTGGACCGACGTCTGCTGCTTGACTCTCTCGTCCCTTTTTCAGGACAATTGCCTGTTTGCGGACCGCGGGCGATAATGCCCGACCGCCGCCTGCCGGGCAAATTGCAATTTCGCGGGATGCCGTTCGAGCATTTTGCATCCCGAATTCGGCATGGCCGCTTTGCACCTGAATAAAGGGCGCCAATCCCTCGTGGCGAACGAAAAGTCGGATCCGGCCTCGTCATCCCCCGCGCTTTTGAATCCCAACGGTGCTTCTTCCGCGGGGCTTTCGTCGCCCGCGGCGCGGGCCATTCGCGCCGCCCAGGTCATCGTCATCAGCAGCGTGACCTTTACGTTCATTTCCTATTGGCGGACGGCGGCCGTCGTCCTCTGTGACCTCGCCAGCACGGCTTATTACATCGGGGCCATTGTCGAAGGGGCGATCGGCAAGGCGGCACCTTGGTTCATTCTCGGGGTATTGGTGTTCAGCTACGCCATGCGGGCCGTCTATATCGAGAGCAGCGCTCTCTTCGTTCGCGGCGGCGTTTATCGCGTGGTGAAGGAGGCCATGGGCGGATTCGTCGCCAAGCTCTCGGTCTCGGCCCTCCTCTTTGACTATATCCTCACCGGGCCGATCAGCGGCGTGTCGGCGGGGCAATATATCGTCGGCCTGGCGATCGACACATTGGCCTTCTTACTTCACAAGGACGTCGACCCCGAGACGCAGCGCGCCATCAAGAATTGGGGCGCGGTGGCGATCGCCTGCCTGATCACGCTCTACTTCTTCCGCCAGAATATTTTGGGCATTCACGAGTCGAGCGATAAGGCCCTCAAGATCATGATCGCCACCACGGTCATGGGTCTGGTGATCCTCGTCTGGAGCGGCGTGACGCTGGCAACCGAGGGCTCGGCGGCCCCCGTGCCGAGCTGGCATCCCGATCTGAACAAAAAAACGATGCTCGACAACTCCGGGCAGGTCGTCCCCAAGATGAATCCGGTAACCGGCCGGCAGGAAGATCCGCTCGGATTCCTGGGACGCATTCCGTCGATCGCCGAGCCGCTGCGCAACTCCGGTTCAGTGGCGTGGCTGAGCTTGATCGGCCTCGCGGGCATCGTGATCGCGTTCGGGCATTCGATCCTCGCGATGAGCGGCGAGGAAACGCTGGGCCAGGTCTATCGCGAGGTCGAATCGCCCAAGCTCAAAAACTTCAAGAAGGCGGCCTTCATCGTCTTTGTTTACAGCCTCTTGCTCACCGGCACAGTCAGCTTTCTCGCGGTGATCCTCATCCCCGAAGCCGAGCGGATGGGCCAGTACAACGACAACCTGATCGGCGGCCTCGCCATGCACATGGTGGGGCCGGTCACGCTCAAGCTGCTACTTAATGCGTTTGTCGTGGTGGTTGGGTTCTTGATCCTGTCAGGTGCGGTGAACACGTCGATCATCGGCTCCAACGGCGTGCTCAACCGCGTGGCTGAGGACGGCGTGCTGCCCGATTGGTTTCTCAAGCCGCACTGGCGCTACGGCACGACTTCGCGAATCTTGTGGCTGATCGTGGGACTGCAGCTGTTCACGATCATCGCCAGCCGCGGAGATTTTATTCTGCTGGGCGAAGCGTATGCGTTTGGAGTCGTGTGGAGCTTTACGTTCAAGACGCTTTCGATGGTGGTGCTGCGCTTCAAGGACCACACGCCGCGCGAGTTCAAGGTCCCGTTCAACATCCACCTTGGAAAAGTCGAGATACCGATCGGGCTCGGGCTGATCTCACTCGTGGTGCTGCTGTCGGCCATCGCCAACTTGCTGACCAAAGAAGTCGCCACGATGAGCGGGGCGGCTTTCAGTGCCATCTTCCTGACGATTTTCATCACGACGGAATCTGTAAACGAGCGGCGCCGCGGCACCAAGCACGTCCACCTCGAGCAGTTCAACCAGCAAGTCCTGCCGGAGCTCAAGTCCGAGAACCTGGCACTGACGAAGCCGTATCGCAAGCTGGTCGCCATTCGCTCGCCGCACAACCTGTTCATGCTCGAAAAAGCGCTCGCCGAGAGCGACCCCAATACGACCGACGTCGTGGTTATGACCGCCAAGGTCACGGTTCCCGGCGGCGAAACAGGGACGGGCCGGCTCGATCTTGATACTTACGATCAGCAGTTGATGACCGCCGTCGTCGAACGGGCGGAACGGGCCGGCAAAAAAGTCCGACCGCTGATCGTGCCGACCAACAGCCCGCTCCACGCAATTCTGCGCGTAGCCAAGGAGATCAAGGCCCAGGAAGTGGTGGTCGGTGCCTCGAACAAATTCACCGCGGAAGAGCAACTCGACCAGATCTCGTTTTATTGGATCAGCCTGCACGACGGCCGGCCTCCCGGACTCACCGTGCGAGTCTTGAGCCGCGACCGCGACGTCTATTTCGACGTCGAAGGGGGCAACCGCATTCCCAAGTTCGGCGAGCGGCACGCGCGGAACGTGGCCGATCTGCGGGCGGCCGGTCTGGGCGTCCATAAGGTTCTGTTGATCCACGACGCCACGTCCATGAGCACCGATCTATTCTTTTGGGTGTTGACGATGCTCGATCCGAAAGTCGTGCTCGACGTCGTGGCCGTTCCACCACCGGAAGACTCGGCCGCGCAAAGCGACGGAGTCCTGCAAAAGGACCAGGAACGCGCTCGCAGTCTGGGTCGGGAGATTCGCGTCCAATCGCTCAGCGGAAATTACGGTGCCGATGTGGTGCGGCTGGCCCGCGACGGGCACTACGAGCTGATTATCGTTCCGCTCTCACAAGAACGGCCGTTCGAGAAAGGCCGGCTGTGCGATCCGGAAATGAGCTACGTTCTGTCGCACGCGCATTGCCCGGTGTTCTTGGCGGCGCACCCGGTGATCCCAGCCGAGGTGGCGGATTAGCGAGCGTACTGGCGTGCGTGCCTGAAATCTGCGAACGACGCGGTCGGCTGAGTTCGCGAGAGGGCGCCGGAAAAGCACACACCGGCGGCTCGCCGGGCGCGCCTCATTGTGCCAGCGGAGCACGATGTTGGATGTCGGTCTCACGGCGCGAAAGCACGAACGATGCGGTGGACGCCATCAGCCGATAGCGGCCACCGGGTTGCGACTGCCCAACCGAAACGAGCCACTCGTCGCCTGTCGGTATTGCGTCGGGCTTTCGCAGCTTTACGGTGCGATCGAGTTGAAGTTCCAATATCAGAACCTCGTTGTCGGACAGATGGACGGCTCCGACGTGGCGGCTTCCTGGGCCGATCTGGCGGGCGATCGTGGCGATTTCGTCTCCCCGGCGAGCTTCGGCGGCGGCTCGCGGACTATCGACGGCAACCCAATAAATGACGGCGATCAGCATGTGGGCCGCGCAAAACGCGACGCCCGCGAAGACCCGGCGCTTGTCCTCGGGCTTCACCAGAAACGCGAGGCTCGCCGCAAAAATGGGGATCAGCGGAACAAAAAACCGGGCGCCGGCCTCATACGGATAGACGACGTGCAACAGCACATAAAACGGCACGCCGAGCAGCAACGGGTCGGCCGTTTGACGCGCGAGCCGCCACCAGGCCCACGCCAAACCGACGCAGACCGGCCCATAAATCAGGAGATTGGGGTCCAGCCAGCCGGTCTCGTTGTAGGACTTGAACATGCCGGGAACAACGACGCGTCCGCTGTCGCGAACCGCCAGCCTCAGACCTTCCAGATACGAAGCGATCGGACTGCGCGCCGAATCGCCGAAGTTGCTCAAATAAGTGCGGGCGCTCCCCTGAGTCGCCGTCGCCTGCTCCATCCGCATGAATCCGACCACACACACCGCGGCCGGCACGCCCATCGCCAGGGTCAACGACACGGCCCGAGTCCAGGTGACGCGGTGCCGCAGCGCCTGCCACGCCAGACTGAGTCCGAATCCGACAGCCAACATCATCCCTGCGGGACGGATGAGCGCCGTCAGGGCCAAGAGTGCCGATCCCGCCACCGTGAATAACAATGCCCGGCCGAGCGAGCGGCTGCGGCTGGCGGCAATTCCCGCGTTGGCCGACCAGACCAGCGCGCACATGAACGGCACTTCGCTCAGGACCCGGGCCGCGTGAAACCAAACCCCCGCGTTCACTGCGCTCAGCGCGGCGATCCACACGGCCCATTGGGGCACGATCGACCGGGCCCACTGATAGACGCCCAGCATCAACAGGGCGGTGGCCATCCACTGAAAGGCCGAAATCAACAGATACGGATGCTCGGAAACCAGATAAAGCGGGCTCAAGAGCAGCGAGTAGCCGGGGAAATACCAGAGATGCTCGCGACCCAAATTCAGCATCCGGCCCTGCTCGGCCAGACTGCGAGCCATCGACAGATACGAGCGGCTATCCGGTTGGGGAATCCACCAAGGACGGACTTGGGCCATCAACAGCACAATGAGGAGGCCCAGCCACAAGCGGGGTCGCTGGTTCACCGACAGCACCGCGCGCTCGAGAGGGAACGACCACCTGGCCGGATTTGCCTGGGAAACCGAGTCGCTGAGCATGAATCGTCCGTGATTCGGTCGCTGCACAGTGGATCAGCCCGCCGAGGGCGCGTATTTTGGTTCCCGCGGCCGAATCCGCAACACCAGTTTCAATTAAGAAGTGGAGAAGCTGCGAAGACCACGTCCCGGCGAGCGCCGGCCGTTGCGGTCGTTTTTGACGACAACTGGCCAGTACGATGCGATATGCTCAAATGTAACCCTGGAGAATCGACCTTATGCCGTCCGTTCGTGAACAAGCCTCGACCTGCCGACCCACTTTAGTTCGCCTGGCTGCGGCCGCCGTCCTCGCGTTGGCGGTCGTCGCCGCGCCCGCATTCGCCCAACGCCGGCGGGAAGTCGACGAAAAGCGCCTGGCCGAGATTAAGGCCCAGTACACGAAGTACGAATATCGCATTCCGATGCGCGACGGCAAACGGCTGTTCACGGCCGTCTACGTCCCCAAGGATGACAGCCACAAGTACCCGATCATGCTGAATCGGACGCCGTACAGCGTCGCCCCCTACGGAGCCGACGAATACCGGGATCGACTCGGGCCGTCGAAGCTCTTCGACAAGTCGGGTTACATCTTCGTCCTGCAGGACGTGCGGGGGCGAATGATGTCGGAGGGTGAGTACGTCAACATGCGCCCCTACATCGCGGACAAGAAGAAGCCGACCGACATCGACGAATCGAGTGATACCTACGACACCATCGACTGGGTGATCAAACACGTTCCCAACCACAACGGCAAAGTCGGGCAGTGGGGGATTTCTTACCCCGGTTTCTACACCGTCACCGGCATGATCGACGCGCACCCGGCGCTGGTGGCGGCATCACCTCAGGCCCCGGTCACCGACTGGTTCATCGGCGACGATTGGCACCACAACGGGGCGCTGCAAATCGCCCACATGCTCAATTTCTTGCCGTTCTTCGACCGGCCGCGTCCCGTTCCCATCAAGAAGTTCGACATGACGTTCGAATACCAGACGCCGGATGGATACGACCTGTTTCTCCACTTTGGTCCGCTGAGCAAGGCGAGCGACAAATTCTTCAAGGGCGAGACGGCGTACCTGAAAGAGGTCTGCCAGCACGGAAACTACGACGACTGGTGGAAGGCCCGGAACATTCGCGCCCACATCAAAAACATCAAGCCGGCCGTGATGACCGTCGGCGGCTGGTACGACGCGGAAAATCTGTTCGGTGCGCTGGAGGTCTATCGAAAGGTTCTGAAAAACTCGCCCGCGACCGACAACCGAATCGTGATGGGACCTTGGGTGCACGGCGGATGGTCCCGGGGCGACGGATCGAAACTCGGTGACGTTCAATTCAACGCTCCGACGGCCGAGTTTTACCAGGAGAAAATCGAGTTCCCGTTCTTCGAACACCACCTCAAGGGCAAAGATGCGAGCAAATACGAGCATCCCAAGGCCTGGGTTTTCGAAACAGGCACCGACCTCTGGCGAAAGTACGAGAGCTGGCCGCCGAAGCAGGCCCAGCCGCGGTCCTACTACTTCGCATCGGGCGGCAAGCTGTCGAGCGTCTCGCCTTCGCAGTCGGCCGACGAAGCTGACGAGTACGTCAGCGATCCGTCGCGACCGGTCCCGTACCAGGAGACGACCACGACGCGAATGACCCAAGAGTACATGACGGCCGACCAGCGGTTCGCTTCGAGGCGTCCCGACGTGCTGTTTTATGAGTCCGAAGTCCTCGACGGGGACGTGACCGTGGCCGGTCCGATTGCAGTCGACCTGAATGTCTCGACGACCGGCACCGATTCGGACTGGGTCGTCAAGCTGATCGACGTCTACCCGAACGATTACCCCGATCCGAAGACGAACCCCACCGGCGTCCGCATGGGGGGTTACCAGCAGCTCGTCCGCGGCGATGTGTTTCGCGGCAAGTTCCGCAACAGTTTCGAGAAGCCTGAGGCCTTCGAGCCCGGCAAGCCGGCGGAGATCAAATTCAGCATGCAGGACGTCTGCCACACATTTCGTAGCGGCCACCGAATCATGGTTCAGGTGCAATCGAGCTGGTTTCCGCTCATCGACCGCAATCCGCAGAAGTTCGTCGACATCTACAGCGCGGGGGACAACGACTATCAGAAGGCGACCCAGCGCGTGTACCACTCGCACGACCGGCCGTCGCATGTGACACTCCTGGTCATGCCGTAATGCTCGCGGCGCCTGTTCGGGAACGAAGAGAAGCACCATCGGGTTGACGCCCGACGCTCGCCAGGTCGATCAGCCCGGCGAGCCGCCAGCGTCAGCTGGCGGGTGCTTCGCCTTTCGCGACAGTGCGCGACCTCATCTAGTGCAGCGGATCTGCCCGACGCCTCCGCGTTTGCCGGCTGCGCTGCTATGATTCAGGCCGTCAGCCCCCGCCATTCGGATCGAGGACAGTCATGGACATGGGACCAGTCGCGAGCGATCATCAGCAGAACAAGCGCGCGAAGAAGCGGCCGCCGGCGCACCTCGCCGACGATCCCGTCTGGCAGGCGATTCGCGAAGAGGTCATGCGCGAGGTCGACCTCGAGTCGATCCTGGCGAGCTTCCTCCACGCGACGATCCTCAAGCACGACACGTTAGAGGACGCCCTCAGCTTTCACCTCGCCGGCAAGCTCGGCGGGCCCAGCCTGTCCGAGATGCTGATCCGGGAAGTAATCGACGAAGCCTTGTCGTCGTCGCCGCAAATCGGCGAGGCGATCCGGGCCGACCTGCGGGCCGTGCGCGAGCGCGACCCGGCATCGACGTCGTATTCGCATCCGTTTCTGTATTTCAAGGGGTTTCAGGCGTTGCAGTCGTATCGCATCGGCCACTGGCTCTGGACGCAGGACCGCCGGTCGCTGGCCCTGTTTCTGCAGAACCGCATCTCGCAAGTCTTCGCCGTCGATATCCATCCGGCCGCCCGCATCGGCCACGGGATTCTGATCGATCACGGCACGGGCGTGGTGATTGGAGAAACAGCCGTCGTCGAAAACGACGTCTCAATGCTCCACGATGTCACCCTCGGGGGAACAGGCAAGGAGACGGGCGACCGGCATCCCAAGGTCCGCGAAGGCGTGCTGATCGGAGCGGGCGCGAAAATCCTCGGCAACGTCGAGATCGGCGCTTGGGCCAAGATCGGGGCCGGCAGCGTCGTCCTGACAAACGTGAAGCCCCACTGCACGGTGGCCGGCGTTCCGGCACGCGTTGTCGGGAAGTGCGAGCAGGAACCGTCCCTCACCATGGATCATCGCCTGCCGCAGGATGGCGGGAGCGGAATTTGAGCCCCAGCGGTCACGCGAGTCAGCGCGCCCCAGGGGGGGCGTCGACTCGGATCGGGCAGCCGCAGCCAATGCGTTACTGCTCATCCAGCGAGACCTGCTGCCCATCCGCTCGTCCGCCCAGGGCCCGCCACATCGCGAGGTCGATCGAATTGCCGATCGTATGGCCCGATCCGTCCATGAACAGCACGTTAACCATTTGCGGATGGTAACTCCGCGAGGTTGACGCATAGCGGACCGGTCCTGTGCAGTTCGCCGCTTCATCCTCGCGGCACGAGCAATAGTCCCCGTCAGGTGCCGAGAGCGGCGCGTCCCCCGTCGCGCCCGCGATCGGCGTGACAGAGTTGGGCGTGAAGGTCGTCGTGAAGCCGCTCTGATAAAGCAGGCCGTCCATCCATTCGGTGTGGTCGAACAGGTTCTTGAACTGCCCCGCGGCGTACGCGGTGAGCGACGTCGGGGGATCGGTGGGTGAATCGTTGCCGTTGCGCACCAGCGGCATGAACGCCTTCACCTCGGCGAACGCCAGCGTTTGGCTCAAGCCGTCGGTGAACCAACTCGGTTTGGCCTTCGAGTTGGGGTAGAAGGCGCCGTCGCCTCCGGTCTGCGTCGTTGGAGTGTAGTACTGCCAGGTCCCGCCGTTGTAACCGTAGTTCGTCGGCCATGTGGTGCCGTGCGGTTTGGCGTTGATTTCGTCGGGGCAGATGTAGAGGGTCATCTGGTCGGGGAGGACCGGATTGCCCGTCACGTAATTGTTCTTGTGCACGTTGGCCTGAGAATACGCGTTGTTCTGCTCGACGTAGGGAAGCAGTCGGACCAGAACGCCCCACAATCCGCCCGATGCCAAGGTTTGATTGTTGAGGCAAATGCTCGGCGGAAAGAGACGGTTGGCATCCAGGTAATTGTGCAGAGCCAGGCCGATTTGCTTGAGATTGTTGCGGCACTGCGTGCGGCGAGCCGCCTCGCGGGCGGCCTGAACGGCGGGCATCAAGATGGCAATCAACAGAGCGATGATGGCAATCACCACCATCAGTTCAATGAACGTGAAACCCGGGCGCTGGTGCGTGCGGCGTGACATGAAAGGCCTCCTCGAAGGGTGCAAGAGCGAGTCGGAAACCGGTCCAACGGGAAGGGAACGTTCCCTTCCGAGCTCCCAGGCGCATGCTGGCAAAAGAGGAGGCTGGCTGGCGCTCTGGAGTGAGCAAGACTCAGATCATCTATTTGAGACTGAGTCTCATTCGCAAATAATAGTAGCGGCGCACGGCTTCGCGTTCAAGTCTGATCGAGAGGATTTTCGGAAATCCTTGCGCACGCCACTTGTCGCGAAGCATTAAGCCCAACGCCAAATGGGCAGCAGTTGCGTCAAAGTTACGAATCAACGCGGTGACGTCAGCGGTGCGCCAGCGGCGACCCCGTTCCATTGGCGCGGATGTCGTAGCACAAGACCTGATCCTGCTCGCGCAGGTAGAGCTTGCCGTCGAGGATCACCGGATGCGACCAGCTCGGTCGCTCGCCGCTGCCGGGAACCTTGAAGGACCCGACCTCGGTATAGGACTTCGGCGAGGCAAGCGCTAGCACCATCGTGCCATTGGCGAAGTGCAGATACAGATGGCCGTCGGCGGCCGCCATCGCCGCCGAGCCGCGGCCCGACCCCCGTTTCTTCCACATGATTTTGCCGGTCATCAGTTCGGCGCAAAAGGGGACGCCCGCGTCATCAGTGTCGCCGTAGAGGTAATCGCCCACAAGCACGACGCCGCCGTGCTTGTTCGCCATCCGCGGATCAAGCGGATAGATCTGCTTGGCTTCAACTCCGCCGCCGGCCGTCGGAACCTGCCGAAAGAGGATGCCGCCACGCTTGTAACCGATGGAAAAGAACGCCAGATCGTCGCGGATGATGGGGGTCGGAATGATGGCGGGTGTCGGGTCAACGGGATGTGACCAAAGCAGCTTCCCGTCTTCGGCCCGGACGCCGAGCGGACCGCTCGCCGTCGTCTGAACGTAAACTTTCGTCCCGCCGATCTCGGAAACCATGATCGACGCGTGCCCCGCCCCTCGGTCGCCGGGGCGGACAGCCTTCCAAATGAGCGCGCCGGTTCGCCTGTCGAGGGCCACCATCGTGGCGTTCGGGCCGCCAGGCGTGCAGATCAGACGATCGCCGTCGATGAGCACCGATTCGCTGTGGCCCCAGCTGTCTCCCTTGCGTCCGCCGAGGTCGTTCTTGAGGTGTTTACTCCAGCGCTCGTGACCATTGGCCGTATCAAAGCAATACAGCTGGCCGAATGGAGTCACGACGTAGAGGACACTGCCGTCAACCGTCGGCGTGCTGCGAGAGCTTTGCCAGGTTGGTTGACCGGAAGTCCAGGGCTCGCCGGTTTTCTTGCTCCACAGCCGCTTGCCGGTTTCGCGATCGAAACAAACGATGTATTCATCTTTGTCTTTGGCGCCCGAGGGTTTGTCGCCCAGGGTAAAGATGCGATCGCCGGCAATCGCCAGGCTGGCGTAGCCGCGTCCGGCCCCCCGCGTCTTCCAAACGAGCGGCGGCCCGCCCGTCGGCCATTTTGCCAACAGGCCCGTTTCCTTCGAGACGGCGGACCGATCGGGGCCGCGAAACGTGGGCCAGTCGCTTCCGAGCGACGAGAGCGCGGGCAGAACAAGAAGGACGAAGACGACACCAAACGCGCGATGAGCAGAGACAACGGCAGACATCAGCACCCACTTCTTTCCGTTAGAGGCATGTGGCGGCGGCACAATCCGGCAAGTTTTCGGCAATCGCCAACTCGCGCGATATTGGCGAAAGCGACAGGGACGCGTGGCGACCACGCGCTCTACTCGATCTTAGTTCGATCTTAGTCAGTTCGACAGCCGTGAGGGAAGGCGAACGGCCTGTCGGCCGACAGGTAATCGGCACGCAAATTGGTGACAAACCGATCCTCGTCGGTTGACTGAGAATCGCGTATTCTTGTACGCGGCGCTGGCCCTGGTTGTTCCGTGCGGCGCGGAGATCCTCTCATGACCTACGCGATCGACAATCGGAAAGTGGAACCTCAACTCATCGCCTGCGTACACCGGCGGGCGAAGCTCGGCGACCTCACGACTGTTGTCCCGCAAGCATGTGGCGATTCGTGGAACCTGGTGAAAAAACTCGGGATCAAAGGCGGTCGCAACGTCGCTGTTTATCTCGACGGCGAGATCAACATGGAGATCGGGCAGGAAGTCGTGGCGCCGTTCCAGAGTACCGGTGATCTGTTTTGTTCGTCGATGCCGGGCGGCGAAGTCATCACGACCGCGCATCTCGGGCCTTATGGTCGGCTGGGAGACGCCCATCGGGCACTCGTCCAGTGGGCGAGCGATCACAAGCGTCCGCTGGCCTGGCCCAACTGGGAAATCTACGGCCACTGGACCGACGACCCCACGCAACTTCGCACTGACGTCTTTTACCTTCTCGCCGACAACCGCCAGCCAACGGAACCTTCATGACACGATTTGCTCCGGAACGCCTGCACGAGTTTTGCCGGCGGGTCTTCGAATCGTTCGGCATTTCTCGGGCGGACGCCGACCAGGCGGCCAACATCCTGATTGTGGCCGACCTCCGCGGCATCGACACACACGGCGTGGCCCGCATGAAGAGCTACGTCGATTTGATCGAATCGGGGCGCGTCAATCCGCGTCCAAATATCCGAATCGTTCGCGATACCCCGGCGGCGGCGACGATCGACGGAGATGCTGGTCTGGGCATGACCGTCTCGATGCGGGCCAACGAGCTCGCGATGGAGAAAGCCGAGCGCGTCGGGGCCGGCTGGGTAGCCGTCTGCAACACGAACCACTTCGGCATCGCGGGTTATTATCCGCTCGAGGCTCTTAAGCGGGACCTGATCGGTTTCGCGATGACGAATACGACGAGCATCGTCGCGCCGCTCTGGGGCGCACAAAGACGACTGGGCACCAATCCGATCGCCGTCGCGTTTCCGGCCCTCGAAGAGCCGCCGATCGTAATCGACATGGCGACGACCTCGGCCGCGTTCGGCAAAGTGGAAAACGCCATCCGCCGCCAGGAGCCGATCCCGGCCGGGTGGGCAGTCGACTCAACCGGCAGCCCCACCACGAATCCGCAGGACGTCTATAACGGCGGCGCGCTCTTGCCGATGGGGTCCGACAAAGACCGCGGCGGACACAAGGGGTATTGCCTGTCGGCGATGGTCGACCTCCTCTGCGGCCCGCTGTCGGGAGCGAACTGGGGCCCGTTTACGCCCCCCTTCATCATGCTCAAGGTCGTGCAGGAGCGCGAGGTCGGCAAAGGGATCGGGCATTTTTTCGGGCGCTGAAAATCGACGCCTTCATCGATCCGACCGAATTCAAGCGGCAAGTCGACGATTGGATCCGCACGTTCCGCGCCACGAAGCCCGCCCCGGGAACCGACGGCCCGCTGATTCCCGGCGATCCCGAACGGCTCGCGGAAGCGATCAACCGCGTCGAAGGCATTCCGCTGCTCGGCCCGGTGGTGGATGATTTGCGAGAGGTCTCAAAGCGAACCGGCGTTCCGTTCGAGTAGAGACGAATTTGGAAGCAGACGGACCGCCAGGGCTTACGCCCTAGGCTCGCCTCGGGCAGGCCGCACCCAGCGCCAGTTGCTGACTCCGCGAAGATTCACGATGCACTCCGCCGGCCAACCGCCACGGTAGAGGGTCACGAGCGTCTCGGCGCACATCTTGAACGTGTCGTATTTCGACTCGTTGTCCATGCCGGCGACGTGCCCGGCCAACAGCACGTTCTCGAATTGAAGCAAAGGGCTGTCGAGAGGCAGCGGCTCGACCTCGAAGACGTCGAGCGCCGCGCCCCGCAGATGTCCCGAGCGAAGGGCTTCGCATAGCGCGGCTTCGTCGACGAGCCCTCCGCGGGCCGTGTTGATCAACACAGAACCCGGCTTCATCTGCGCCAAGGTTCGCGCATTGATCAGATGCCGAGTCTGCGGTGTCAGCGGAGAGTGGATGGAAACATAATCGGACCGCGCAAACAGGTCGTCGAGGGAGACCAGGTCGACCGGCCATTTCGCCAGAAACTCGGCGTTCGGCTGCGGCTCGAAGGCCAGGACTTTCATCCCCACTCCAACGGCGCGCGTGGCCACGGCCTGTCCGATGCGGCCCAGGCCGATGATTCCCAGCGTTGAGCCCATCACCCGCGGGCCGGTCACCCGCTTCCATTTTCCCTCGCGCACGCGGCGATCGGTCATCGGGAAGCCGCGTGCCACGCCAAACAACAGCGCGAAGGTGTGCTCGGCGACCGCGTGGTGGTTGACCCCCGGCGTTGTACAGACGGCGACGTTGGCCCGGTCGCAGGCGGCCAGATCGATCGCGTCAAAGCCGACCCCGGAACGAGCGATCACTCGCAGCGCCGGCAGCGCCTCGATCACATTTTGGGGGTAGGGTTCGGCGCCGGCAATGACTGCTTCAGCGCCAGCCAGGGCTTCGATTAACTGATCATTCCGCCGGAGATCCCGCGTGCGCGAGACTTCCCGGAAGTTGAGGCCGCCGGCTCTGAGAATCTCGAGATGCGGTCCCGAGCCTGAATCGATCGACGTTCCGACGACGAGCGGCATCAGCACTATTGGCCCTGGGGGAACACTGTGGCCGGGACGGCGTTCAATGCCTGCGTGGACGAGCCCTGGATGTCTCCCTGGGCGGTAAAGTAAATCGGTTCCGGCCGACCGCTGATCGTCACGATAAATCTCTCGGTGAACTGACCGATTTGGTTCGGGGCGGTGAAGGCCAGCGACAAAACGTGCACGGGCCTGGCCTCTTTTCCCAGCGCGGGCATGCGAAACGCCTGGCGGTTCGAGTCGCACTCAACTTTCTCGATCACGAATGGCTTGTGGCTTCGCAAGAGCACAGTCTTCGTCGTTTCAGCTCCCGGAGCGACGGTCCCGAGCTGAACCACCGACGGGGTGACCGTCACGTCACCCTCGACTCGTGCCTGCACAATCACGGGAATCTCGCTGCCGCTGGCGTCGTCAGTGAACAAAGTCATCTGCTTCCTCAAGAGGCCGACCGGTGCGCTCGGCAGTAGCGAGACGTCGAGACGGTAATTCACCTGGCCACCATTGCGGGATGTTTCAACAGCCTTAGCATCAACGTTCGAGTCACCGCTGATGACCTTCACAATCTTCCAGTCCGGGCGGCCGGCGTAGGCGATTTCAATCGACCGATCGGCCTTCTCGCCGGTTCCCACCGCTCCAAAGTTGATCGATCCGGGCGTGAGCACGACGTCGGACCGGATATAGACCTGGACCGGAATTTTTACTTCGGCAAATCGCGGTTGAGCGAATTGAACTGTGACGGTTGAGGTCTTCAGATGCTGGAACTTGAGGGTGTCCATCGAAATCGTCACGTAGGTCTCGCCTTGCGACTTGACGGGCGTTTGATCGAATTGCGGAGCCGTGCAACCGCAGGAGGTTGTGACGGTAGAGATCTGAACGTCTTCCTTGTACAGGTTCTTCACGCGGAATCTATGGACCACCTCGGCGCCTCGCGCTACAACGCCGAAGTCATGGCTGGTTGAATCGAACATCGCCTTGGCCCAATCGTTTGGGTCTGCGACGACTTGCGGCTGTATGATCTGCTGTTGCACGATTTCCTGCGCCCGCAGCAGACCAGAAGCAGTGGCGAGAACCAGGAGAAGCAGTACAAGTGAGCAGCAGCGCTGGGTCCCGTTCATCGCAATCTCTCGATTCTGAAGAAGTGACAACGCACGATCCGGTCCCTACGCAGGCCGGAGCGGTTCGTGCGTCGAGTGCGAGGTTGATTCTTCAAGAGGTCTAAAAGCGACGGCCGCGCGGATGAGGGCGCCTGGGTCTGTGCGGCACGGTTTACCTCAAGTCGGGCAATCAAAAACTGTCCACCCGACGAAAACTTTCCACTGGCAGATCGACCTGCGGCCGCGGGGAAGTTAATCCGAGACTTAGGAATTGTCAATGTCTTGCGGCGACAGCGGTTGGCGAAAGATGCGTCGTGAAAAACCGCTCCAATTTTACGCGCCACGGGGTGTCGGCGCGAAGGCGACTCTTGCCGGGCAAGCCGCTGGCACCGGCCTAAGCGGCAACCTCGTTGGAACCGACTTGCAGAGCGGGAGTTGCGGCCCGAACTTGGGGCGACAAGTCGGCAGATTTCGCCGAGATTGGGAGCCCCTCCGGCCGGCAACAGGGGAGGGAAGACCACTAACTTCCTGCGCGGCTCTTAAGATGTCAGAAGGTCAGGCCCCGTTCTGTGATCTCGAATGGCACGATCGACTCTTCACAGGCACTGCCCCGGTGCTTGGCTACGTAGAGGGCGCGCGCCCATCCGGTCACCCTGATGAACCTTGCCGAGGAGGATGATTGTGTTGGCGTTGGTTAAGACATCGCCCGTCTCGACCAACCTCGAAATCAACTGCTCGAGCAGCACCTCCTTCGAGGTACACAAGAGCAGACAGCCAATCGTCGCGAATCGTACAGATGCCGGTTGACTTCAGGCTCGTTGGCCCGAAATTGGGCCCGAAACAGGTCGCGGGCCAGCCAATCGGCGTCTTTTCGCAGAATCTGATGATAGACATAGTCGAAGACATGAAATTGGAACGAGTCGCTGGCCTGGTCAGCCGGCTCGACGCCATCGATCACGCAACGGCGCACGCCGTGGATAAAGTTTCCGTAGAAAAACGCGATGCTGCGGTCGAGTTTTCGGGCCAGCTCGATCCTCCACTCGCGCCACTCTTCTCGCTCCCAATCGCTGATCGAGACCCGCCGTCCGCTGCGCTCGAAGATGTGCAAATAGTCACAGCGGGCAGCAACCGGATCCCAAACTTGGGCCGCGTCGAAGGGAGCATCGGCTGACCTCTGCGTCAAATTCCATCCGAACAGGCGCCGGGCGTATTCGAGATGGTTTTGAGAGTCGCCGCGCGCCGTGAGATCGAAGAAGATTCCGCGCTGGCCCTCCTGAAATTCCCCCTCGCGGGCGAACTGCAGGCCAAGCTGCGTCTTGCCGATCCCCGTGGCGCCGAGGACCACGGTGAGGGTGCCGGGAATCAGGCCGCCCCCCAGCATGCCGTCGAGCCGGGCTATCCCCGTTCGCAGCCTCTCAGGAGCCGGCGGTAAAGGGGCAGCACCCATAGATAGCGACGATTCTCGACAGATTACAAGTCGGGTGGCTGGGGTCGAGCGAAGCGAGCCCCCAGGATTTCGGTGCCCTGGGGGCGAACCGAAGCGGTTCGACCCCAGCCACCCTTTGTGAATCACTTATCCGCTCAAATGCGCTTCTGTCTAGAGCGTTAGAAATCGGTCGCGTGCGGTGACCGGCCAGCGGTCGACGAGTCGGCCTTCCGAAATCACGTAAACGTCCTTGTGCAGCGCGACGGTGGGACAGATGTGCCGCGGGATCGCCATGAGCGTGTCGCCCGGCGTGAACTCCTTTGCCTGGGGCGTCTCGAGCACCAGATGCTCCTCGTTGTGGACGACCTGCTGCGCGTCCGGAAGCTCCGGGATCACGAGCCGGCGGCCGAAGGGGGGATCCGTCGCGACCGACTTTGTTCCCAAATCGAGCGTGAGCCGATCCGCGCTCGGACGACTCACCACTCGTGTGAGCAGTACGGCCGCCGGCGTGAATTTCATATCGGTATACGACTCGCTATAACCGGCATCGTTTAGCACACAGGTGCCGGGCGCGATTTCGATTGCCGGATCGCGATTGGCGGCATGGACGGGAAATGTCGGTGTGCCGCCAACCACGATCCTCGGCACCGGCAAGCCTTCGTTCACGAGTCGGTCGCGAAAGGCGCGCACGATTTGCCACTCGGCTTCGACCGCCTGTTCGCGCTCGCTGCGCGACGGCTGATGGTAGTGGCCGTCGTAGGCATGGAGTCCGCCGGGTCGCAGATCGGGGCTCTTAAAGATTTGGCGATAGAGCTCGACGGCGACGTCGTCCGGCGCGATCCCAGTACGGCGGAAGCCGATATCAACGTCGAGCAATACGTCGATGGTCTGGCCCGCTGCCGACATCGCCTGGCTCAGGGCGACGATCGCCTGCGGATGGTCGGCCGTCACCGAAAAACTGACGTCGGGAAAACGTCGTAAGAACTGCACGGCCCGCTCGATGTTCGGCCCCACGGGGTTGTATGCGAGGAACACGTCTTTGACGCCCGCCCCCGCGAGCATCTCGGCCTCGGCAAACGTGGCGCATTTGTGCTTGCGGATGCCCTTGGCCAACTCGATCCGTGTGACCTCGGCCATCTTGTGCGTCTTGCAGTGCGGACGCAGGCGGTCAGGCGAGCCCGCGATTCCAATCATCGAATCGACGTTCTGATTAAGGAGTTCGCGGAACAAGAGCAGCGAAGGACTCAACAAGCGAGTCACGTCGTCGACGCGATGCGGGCTGTTCGGTTGCGAGAAGCTCATTGAGAACAAACCCCCCGTATTGGTGGGTGGCACTGGCGGCTCGTCCGCCAGTGTTTCTTACGTCTGCAGCAAATGCCCACTGGCGGACAAGCCGCCAGTGCCACCCGAGCCACAAATTTCTGAGTGCAAGGACGAATTATGCCGGCATCTCCGCGACGGTGGCGGCTGGAACAACGGAATCCGCCGGCTGGGCATCGAAGTATTTCGACAAGAGCGCTTCGTCACAGGTTCGCGTCAGCAGGCTGACGCCGACTCCTGCCACACCAGAGGCCGCCAAGCTCCACAGTAACGGGTCGAGTCCGAGCAGAAAATACGGTCGAAACGACGTCGCTTCGCCAACCAGCGGGCTCCCCCAGCCGAGCACGCCGCCCAAATAATAGGCCCCGAGCATCGTCCCCGCGCCGCACAAGAGGGCGGCTACCATCCCAGGGACGGTCGCCCGGCGCCAGAACACGAGCATCAGCATCGGAACGGCAAAGGTCGCGGCCGCGCCGGTGCCGCTGAAAACGACGATCGCTTGCAGATAATCGACCGGATGGAGATTGGTGACGACGGCGATCACGCCGATGGCCGTCATGACTCCGTAAGACAGGCGCTCTAACTCGCGTGAGGAGGCCAACGGCCGGATAAATCGCTGATACACGTCGCGTACCAGGCCCGACGCGATGACCACCAGGTAACAGCTCACGGTGGCCATCACCGCCCCAAACGGAGCGGCCAGGATCAACCCGCTCACGAATCCACCGACCGGAAGCTCACTGGTGACTTTCATCGCCAGCATGGGAATCACGTCGTCGGTCTTGCCGACCGGCAAATCGGCAATCAGGACGCGGCCGCAGATGCTGATCAGCGCCAGCGGGATGTAGATGAAGGCGTTGTAGAGGCCCAGCAAATAGATCGAGCGGCGGATGTTGACTGTGCTGCGGCAGGCCATGATTCGCACGATGCCGGCCGGAGACCCGATCCCCGCGAAGACCCAGATCCAAAAGAACGAGAAAGCCAGACTGGCCGGCAGAAACGTCCGTCCCTCGTGCCGGCCGTCGAAGCCCGGACCGAAGACAAAATCAGGAGACGTTTTTTCGGTCGCCCGGCGGCTGGCGAATTCCAGCGTGTTCATCTGGGCGACCGCCGGATTTTTTCCAGAGGCTGCCTCTTTTTGCTGCAGCAGAGCGACTGAGTGCAGCGCCAGCACCAGAAAGATCACCACTCCGAACCACATCATCACGCTTTGGAACAAGTCGGTCCACACGGCGGCCAGAAATCCGCCAATCAGCGTGTAACCCACAACGCTCACCGTGAAGATCAAAAGCCCGGTGATGTACGGCCAATCGGGGAGTTCGGAAGCAAGGGCGATCCGATGCACCCAGGCAGCGGCCTGTTCTTTGTTGGGCGGCGGCTTCAGCTTGGCAAATTCGCCCCGGACTTCCTCTGCGAATTGAGTCTCCGAGGCGTAGACCTGGTCCTTCAAGGGTGACAGCGCGTCGACGACGTTCGCCGGAACCTCGTTCCCCGACAGCCGCGCCAGTCCGGCTTCGGTGATGCGGTAGCGGCCGACGTTCTGATCCTCGGACCAGCTATCGCTTCCGACCCAGGCGATCTTCATGACCAGCGCGCCCGCTTTGAATTGGGCGACCATCATGAAGGACATGTAGAAAAGGATGAAGAGCGACGCGAGCAGGCCCAGTCCCGGGCTGGCAAAGCGCTCACGAAACAAGTCGGGCATCGTGATCGCACCGCAGCGGCGCGAGATTTGCGCTAGCCGCTTGCCGAGGATTCCAAATCCCGTGATCGGGACGACCATGTAGCCGGCGATCCACAGCACGACCGCCCAACCGTGGGTGTAAACAAGCGACGGATATCCCATGAAGGTGCCGCCGCTTTGCACGGTGGCCGTGAGCGCGAGGGCCCACGAGCCGAGGCCGCGATTGCCGAGAAAGAATCCCTTCATGAACGACCCTTCGCGGGTCGCTCGGTTGGCCAGCACGCCGATCCACATCGACGCGAGGATGAACAGCACCAGCGCCGTCAGGGTCCCCCACGCGGGCTGAGCGGCAATCAGCATTCGCCTGGGTCCTGAATCTGTTGGTCGGCCAGGGCGGTCGGATTCGCGTCGGTTCCGGGCGGGTCCTCCCCGAGGTCTTCATCCGTCATGAGGACCGAGGCGAAGACCCACGAGAAGACGACACAAACGCCCCAGGGAACGACGATGCCCCAAAAGACCCAGTCGGGAAATCCGTACACGTACCGCAGGTCTTCGACTTTGCGACCGTAGCCGTAGCGCGCGCAATAACCGATCGTGTACGCCAGCGCGATGATCCACGTCGCAAAGACGATCAGAGCTTCTCGGCGGGCACTTTTGAGGACCGGATCTTCGCGGCGCTGAGCCGCGGCGGGCGCGTCGGTGGGCATAGAAAATCGAATTCTAACGGGCCGCGCAGCGCGTTTCAAAGAAGGCGAGCGTCGGGTGTCAGCCCGACGGTTCTGGTTTTCCTTACCTGCTTGGAGAACTGCGATGCGCGGCGCCGACGTTCGACACACAAGGCGCAGAACCGGCCGGCTGACACCGGCCGCTCGCCGGGCCTATAATCGCCCTTGCGGAAGGAAATGATGTCGGCAGCAAACGAGCGAATTCGAGTCGGCTTTCTGGGCGCGGGCCGCATGGCGACCGCGCTCGCGAAGGGGCTCGTCGCCGCCCGATTCACGGCGGCAGACGCGATTCTCGCGAGCGATCCGCTCCCGGCGTCCCGTGAGGCGTTTTCGCGAACGGCCGGCTGCCGCGCCACGGAATCGAATCTCGAAGTCGTGCGCTTTTCCGACGTTCTGGTGCTGGCGGTTAAACCGGGGCACGCGGCCGAGGTCTTGGCCGAAATCCGCGCCGCGGTGCAGCCCAAACACCTCTTCATTTCGATCGCGGCCGGCGTCCCCATGAAGATGATGATCGCGTCGCTCGGTTCGCAGGCACGGCTGGCGCGCGTGATGCCGAACACTCCCTGCCTGGTCGGCGCAGGCGCCTCGGCCTACGCGCTCGGAGGTGCCGCGACGGCAGCCGATGGCCAATTGGTCGCGCGGCTGCTTTCGACGGTGGGGATTGCCGTGGAGCTTGACGAGAGTCTGTTGGACGCGGTCACAGGGCTCTCCGGCAGCGGACCGGCTTACGTCTACCAGGTGATCGAAGCGCTCAGCGACGGCGGCGTGCTGATGGGCTTGCCGCGCGACGTCGCGACGCGACTCGCCAGCCAGACGGTTTTAGGCGCGGCGCAAATGGTCATGCACACCGGCGAAGCTCCCGCCGTGCTGAAGGACGCCGTCGCGAGTCCCGGTGGCACGACGATCGCCGGCTTGCATGCTCTCGAGACCGGCGGCCTGCGCGCCGCCCTGATGAACGCTGTGAGGGCGGCAACTCTTCGTTCGCGCGAGTTGGGCGAGACCGCCTGACGGCCGAACTGTTGACGCACTCGCCTGCCGGTGTCGGGCAATCGTCGTAAGCGTCAGAACCGTTGCAATTGCGCGCCCGACGGAATCCGGCGATCCCCGTTTTCCCCAGGAACCCTCGGCCGCGCGGGAGCCGATTTGACTCATGCAACGGCTGGCGTAGATTTTCGCGTCGTTTGCACGTTTCGCGGCCCGAAAGCCGAAAGTCCGCCTCCGAACCCCCTCACCGCTTCCGCAGTGACGAGAGTCGGCCGCACCCTAATTTTGGCGAGAAATCATGCTCACCGAACATGCCGAGCCCGAGATCACCGTTGAAGAGGCCACCGATTCTGCGCTCCTCACTCCGCAGCCGCACGATTCCGCGCGGGTCCTCCTCGGATTGATGAATCTCCACAAGCGGGCCGACGCCGAGACTCCGCCCGCGCCCGGCGACCCGCTCGCGGACGTCATCTCAAAAGGCGTGCTGCGAAGCTTGATGTGTGCCCTGCACTACCGTGACGTGGCCACCATGTGGCACTCGCGCCGCGTGGCGCTCTTGGCGACGGGCATTGCCAAGCATCTCGGCTGGGAAACGCGGCAGATCACGATGATCGAAGTCGCTGCGCTCTTGCACGACATCGGCAAGATCGGCGTGCCCGACAATATCTTGTTCAAGGCCGGCCGTCTGAGCCCCGACGAAACCGAGCTGATGGATCTGCATCACAACATCGGCGTCGACGTGCTGCAGGCGGCGCCGCGTCAACAAAGAGGTCGTCAAATTCATTGTGCAGGCCTCGCACGACTACCACGGCTACATCGGCCAGACGCGGCGTGCGGGCGCGAACTTTTGCCAGGGAGGTCGCATCCTGGCGGTCGCCGACGCGTACGACTCGTTGTCTTCCGATAAGACCTATCGCCAGGCGAAGTCGCACGCCGAGATCATGATGATTCTCAAAGAGGCGTCCGGCACGCAATTCGACGGGAACATCGTGCGAGCGCTCGAGCGCTGGGCCGAGAACGACGGCATTCCGTTCGGCGAATCGCTCGACGAGACCAACAGCGCGCTCTCGCCGGGCAAGTCGCCGCAACCCACGCTCGGTCCCGAAGCCGGGGCGATGGGGCACATCTTTTCGTATTTGTACCTGCTCGAGAGCCTCTACGACGGGTTCTACGTCGTCGATGCCGATCTGCGGTTCATGCTCTGGAGCAGCGGCGCGGAAAGACTGCTGGGACGCCAGTCGTTCGACATGCTCGAGACAGGCCTGGAGCCCGGATGTCCTGAAATATGCCGATGCGCTGGGTGAGCGGATCTTCGATGACGACATCCCGATGAAGCGGGCCCGCGAGACCGCCACCCCGACGACGCAGAACATTCAAATGCAGGCCGCCGACGGCCGCTGGGTCGACGTCGAGATGCAGTCGGTCCCGCTCGTCGATCACGAGGGAAAGCTGCACGGCATCGCCGAAATCTTCCGCGACCTGTCGCGCAATAGCACGCGGCCGCGCGAGTACCGCGACCTCAAGTTGGCTGCCAGCCGCGACCCGCTGACCGCGCTCGCCAATCGGGGTGAGCTCGAAACGCAGTTGGCCCTGATGCTTCACGATCAACAATCCGAATCGGCAGAGCCCTTCTGCGTGATGTTCGGCGACATCGACTTCTTCAAAGCCATCAACGACAACTTCGGCCACGCCGTGGGTGACCAGGTCCTCGTCGACTTTGCGAACTGCGTGCGGCACGAGGTCTATTCGGGCGACCTGGTGAGCCGGTACGGCGGCGAAGAGTTTGTCATCGTCTGTCCGGGCACGGCCCTCGAGCAAGGTTTCAAACGGGCCGAGCGCCTCCGCCTGGCGATCATGAACGGCAACCTCGGCGGCAACCCCGACGTGCGAGTCACGACGTCCTTCGGCATCACCCAGGTCGAGCCGGCAGACACGGTCGAGACGCTCCTCAAACGGGCCGACCGGGCCCTCTACAACGCCAAGAAGACAGGACGCAACCGCACCGTATCGCTGACGTCAGACGAAAACCGGATCGAGGAACAAATCGTCCAAGAGGAAGCGGAGAAATCGCAGGACCCTTACGTCTTCGAGGGAACATTTCACGCGTGCATTGCCGCCGACATGATCGTTTACAAGCTGGGCGGTTTCGTTCGCGACGAGCACGGCACGCTGAGCGAGGTGTCCGAAACCAAGGCCGTCATCAAGCTCGGCGGCCGCGGCATTTCTTCCCTTCTGGGGAAAATCGCCGAAGTCGCAACCCGTCACGGTGGTCGTCAAATTCGGCAACGAAAAGGCGACGCCGTCGCGGCGCCAACGAGTGGCCTCGAAGCAAGTCAGCATCAAGGTCCGCGTCGAACCAATCGGCTGGCGACCCAGCGAAGAGAAGTTCCAACGCCGCGCCCAGTCGGTCCTGCGGATCCTGCGGTCGTACTTCGCCGCGGGCTGATGTGTTGAGATCTTGCGGCGAGCCTGCGCTTCCTGCGCGGACTAGCCAGCCTGGCTGTACCGCTTGAGCACGAGCGCGCCGATCAAATTCACCGCGCCAAACACGATCAGCCCCAACAGGGTCGCGAGCACGACTGCGCAGAGCACCAGGTCGACTTTGAGCTGCGTCGTCGATTCCTGGATCAGATAGCCCAGGCCGAAATGCTCGGACGGATCGTAGCCCACGAAGAATTCGCCCACGATCGTGCCGATCACCGCCAGGCCGCTCGACGTCTTGGCGCCCGTCACTGTGGACGGCACGGCACCGGGCAGCCGTAGCTTGAACAGCGTCTGCCAGCGCGAAGCCCCGTGCAAGCGAAAGAGGTCGAGCAAGTCCGGATCGATCGCAGTCAGGCCGGCCGTCGCGTTGGTGATGATGGGAAAGACGCTGACGATGAACGCCACGAGCACGACGCTGCGAAACCCCGTGCCCGACCAGAGCACGATTAACGGGGCGATCGCCACGATGGGGACTGTCTGAAAGAAGATGGCGTAGGGAAAAAAGCTGCGCCGAACGATCGCCGACTGCGAAAAGACGATCGCGACGAACACGCCCACCACCAGGCTTACACAAAACCCGGCTGTAGCTCCGGCCGCTGTAATCCCCGTCGCCGAGGCGAGCTTCCCAGAATTCTCGAGGGCCGCACGACCGACGTCGGTGGGGCTGGGCAACAAAAAGGGGGGTATCTTCCACAGCCGCACGATCCCCTGCCACGCGGCAAGCATCACAAGGAAGAGAACAATCGGCGGCAAAACAGCGGAGAGCACCGAGCGGTGCGCGATCTTCATGTCGCAGCCTTCCGCAAAAGCGCGCTCACCTCGCCGACCTGCCGGGCGAACTCGCCGGTCCCCCTCAATTCGGGGTGGCGCGGATACTCAAACGGCACAACCACGTCGTTCGCGATCCGTCCCGGTGCTGGCGTGACGACCAGGATTCGCTGCGCGAGATAGACCGCTTCGCTCACGTTATGGGTGACGAAGATGGCTGTCGGCCGACGCGCGAGCCAGATCCGTTCCAGCTCGTCGTTAAGCTGCTGTCGCAACAGGTCGTCCAAGGCGCCGAATGGCTCGTCGAGGAGCAAAATCTCGGGCTCGGTGACGAGCGCACGGGCCAGCGAGACGCGCATCCGCATGCCGCCGGACAGCATCCGCGGCGTTTTCGTCGAGTCGGCCTCGGCTAACCCGACGAGCGACGAGTGCCTGAGCGACGCGAGAGAACCGGTTGGATTTCGGGCTGTGATCGAGTTCCAGCGGCAAGCGGACATTTTGTGCCGCCGTCCGCCAGGCCAACAGCCGTGGATCCTGGAACACGAAACCGAAACCGCGCCGCGCCCCGGGTCGTTGCCGCCGCAGTTCGATGTCCCACACGCAGAAGGCCGCTCGTCGGCGCAATCAGTCCGGCAATAATCCGCAGCAACGTCGATTTCCCGCAGCCTGAGGGGCCAACGATCGCGACGAATTCGCCGCCGCTGATCGTAAAACTGGCGTCCGTTACCGCGACATGGCCCCCCTCATAGGTCATGCCCACGTGGTCGGCGACGACCTCCGCAGCGGCCTCCTTCATGCCGCGACCTCGATGGTTTCGACCGCGAGGGACGGCAGCTCGACGATGCGCAATTGTGCGCGGGTTCGCTCGGAACAGCGCTCCCGGATTGAGGACGAGCGTCTTGCCCTGGTAATGCTGCTCGGGCACGTGCGTGTGCCCGTAGCAGACGAGCCGATACGCCTGCGAGTTCACGGCTTGCTCAAACCGACGATGATCGTGCCCGTGGACCAAGGCAATTCGGCAGCCGGCCAGCTCGATTTCGCCGAATTCCTCGTGGCATGTTTGTTCGACGAGTTCGATCGCATCTCTGAGCACCGTGAAGTCATGGTCACAATTGCCGAAAACGTAGTGGCCAGGCCAGCGCGAAAAGATCTGCACAATTTCGGGCGATCCGATGTCGCCGCAGTGCAGGATCTGCTCGATCTCGCGTTGGGCCAGCAGTTCGGCTGCGCGGCGAGCGCTGGGCAGATGTCCGTGAGTGTCGCTCACCACGCCGACCCGCATCGAGGGCAGTTCCCTTTCCGATTGGAGAGCTTTACTGGATGTGCTCGTGCAATCTGGCGGGTGGCACTGGCGGCTTGTCCGCCAGTGCGCTCTCGGAAAATGCGCCTTGATTCCACTGGCGGGCAAGCCGCCAGTGCCACCCGAACAAGCTGTTTTGTCGTAAACAGACCATTAAGTGGACAGTTCGTCGACTTGGAGCGAGTCTCGCTGCGGGCTGGTTTGCAACTGCACCATCGAGCGATACCGGCTATCGGTCTCCATCAGCTCGGCGTGCGTCCCCGATTCGACCTCGCGGCCATCTTCGAGCACCACGATTCGGTCGGCGTGCGCGATCGTGCTCAAGCGGTGGGCGATGACGAAGCAGGTTCGGTCCTGCATCAGCCGCGAGAGGCCCGATTGAATCAGCCGTTCGCTCTCGGTGTCGAGGTTGCTTGTCGCTTCGTCGAGGATCAGGATTTTTGGATCAGCCAGGACCGCTCGTGCGATGGCCAGGCGCTGCCGCTGTCCGCCGCTGAGTTTGACTCCCCGCTCGCCGATCAGCGTGTCATAGCCCTCGGGCAGACGTGAGATGAACTCGTCGGCGTTCGCGATCTGCGCGGCCCGGCGGACTTCGGCGTCCGTCGCATCACGATTCGCGTAGGCGATGTTCTCGGCGATCGAGCCGTCGAACAGAAAGACGTCCTGCTCCACGACGCCCAACAGCGCTGCGGTAGCTTTCGACGTGTATGTCCCGCACGTCGATTCCGTCGAAGGTGACCCGACCCACCGTCGGATCGTAAAACCTTGCGACGAGGTTGCAAAGCGTTGTCTTGCCCGCGCCGCTGGGACCGATGAGCGCGATCAACTGCCCCGGCTCGGCCGCGAGCGACACATTCCGCAGGGCCGGCTGTGAGGCGCCCGGATACAAGAACGTGACGTCCTCGAGCACGACGCGTCCCCGTGCTTGCTCCTTTTCGATCCGGACGGAATCGCCGGTCGGCAGCATCTCGCGCGGCTCGTCCAACAGATCCAGGATGCGGTCGAGGGCCGAGAGGCTGTTTTGCAGCGTGGCGGCACTCTCCGCCAACACCGCCAGCGGCTCCAGCAGCATGGCCAGGTAGACCAGGAACATCATCAGGTCGCCCAGCGTGAGCGTACCCTGCAGGACTTGCCATCCGCCGTAAAGCATCAAGAGGCCGCTGCTGAGCGGAATCAGCGCTTCCCAGCAGATCTCGACGATCCGCGCCCACCACCAGACGAGCAGTTCTTGCCGGGCCATCAGGTCGTTGGCACGCACAAAACGCCCTGCCTCACTGTGCTCACGGCTGAATCCGCGCACGACGCGCATGCCGCTGAACGATTCGGTCGTGTGGGCGTCGATCGATTCTCGGCGGGCCCGGATGGCCTTGTGCTGCGGACGAATGCGGTTGATCCACGTGCGATGCGTCAGGAAAACCAGCGGGCACCAGCACCAGCGCACCGGTCAGCAGCCGCCAGTCGGCCCAGGCCAGAATGATCAGGCTGCCGACCAACTGCACGATGGCTCGCCAGGGGTTGTAGAGCATGCCGAAGATCAGTTCGCCCACCGACCCGGCATCCTCGCGCAGCACGCTGGCCACGCCCCCCGACTTGAGTTCGTGGACACGATGCAGGGGCAGCCGGACTGCGTGCTCGAAAGCCCGCTTGCGGATCGAAAGCTGCAGCCGTTTGGTCGACCGCGTCGCGTACCATCGCCCCCAAACCTGCAGCCCAACCTTGACCAGATTCAAGACCGTGACGGCCACCACGATAAACAGCAGCAGACGCCCACGGATTGCTGTGGCACGTGGAGCCAGCTCGGGATGGCCTGCGGCAGGGGCTTTTTGCCCAGCACATTGTCGACGACGAATTTCGTCGAGGCGGGCGGGCCCAGCCCGAGAATCGTCGAGATCGTCAGCGTCGCGAGCGAAAAATAAACCGCCGGCCGTTGATCGCCCAAGAGCCGGAAGAAGCTGCGGACCAGAACCCAGGTCGAGCGGCACGCGGGGCCGCCGGCGCAGACTGGCGGCGAGGTCCGGCTGGAGAGTCTCCTTCTTGCGAAGTCGTTCGCGATATTCGGCGAAGCGTTGGCGACTCGACTCAATCCGTCGCGACATACCGTCCTGCTTAAAAACTCCGAGTGCCACGGCTGAGAGTTTCGGCTCAGCCGTGCGCCTTCGAGACACGGCTGAGCACGCTTAGCCGTGGCACACAATGCCAAGACTCAATGCCGTCTTGGCACTCCATTATATTCCATCGGCAAGGTTGCCGTCTTGCAGGCGCAGGACGTTATCGGATTCGGTTAGGTAACGCTGGTCGTGCGTAACGACCACGACCGTCGTCTTGAGTTCCTCGTGCAAGCGGCGCAAATGGCCGAAAATCTCGGCTCCGGTGGCACTGTCCAGCTCGCCCGTCGGCTCGTCGGCCAGCACCAGCTTGGGGCGTTTCAAGATCGGCGCGGGCGATGGCAACTCGTTGCTGTTCCCCGCCAGACAGTTGATTGGGCCGGTGATCAAGGCGGTTGCCCAGCCCCACATCTTTGAGAAGCTGGATGGCCCGCGCGCGGAGGTCGTGCGAGATGCCCCGCGGCATGAACGGCACCAGCACGTTGTCGACCGCGTTCAGGTTCGCCAACAAGTTGAAACTCTGGAACACGAAGCCGACATCTTCACGGCGATAATTGTCGCGTTCCTGCGCCGTGAACTGCTGCAGGTGCCTGCCTCCGACAATGATTTCTCCACGGCTCGGCTCATCGAGCGCACCGATCAAGTAGAGCAGTGAGCTTTTGCCGCTGCCTGACGGACCGACGATGAACGTAAACGTTCCGGCCGGGATTTCGGCAGTCACACCGCGCAAGGCCCGCACCTCGGTGGTTCCCAAGTGGTGACTTTTGGCGACGTCGCGCAGTTCGATCCGCGTTCCCTGCCGCCTTGAGCCCGGCTTGCCATTTCCGTTCGATCCGCGGAATTGCCCTTCGATCGCGGTCCGCAATTGCTCCCGCGTCCGTCGGAAGGCGTCGAGGCATTCCTCGGGAGTGCCGTGGACGTGACCCGGGTCGTCGAGAGGCCAATCCAATCGCCGCACGTCCGCGGGAAATGCCGGGCACTCGCGAGCCGCCGATTCACACAACGTGATCAGCACATCGGGCAGCGTTCCGTCCGGAGGCAGAAACTCACTGACCGACTTGCTGCGCTGGACGGAGACATCGGCCCCGACCTCGCGCATGGCGGCGATTGCCAGCGGATGCACAAAACCGGCCGGACGCGAGCCGGCGGAGAGGGCCTCAAAGCGATCGCCGAACGATTTTCGCAGGAGGCCTTCGGCCATCTGGCTGCGGCTGGAATTTCCCGTACACAGGAAGAGAACGCGCAGCCGCTTTTCCATCGAACGCATCGACCCGCAGAATAGCCGCCAACCAGAACCGACGCAGCCCACTCCTGAGCTCTGGTTTCACTGTATTGACTGCGAAATCGCCCGTCCATCGTTGGCACGTCGGCGGAAATCTGAGTATGCTTCTAACCGGTACCCGCCTCCGCCCACCCGCCGCTCGGCATAGCCGTTGCGAAGCGCCTCGGAGAACGGACCTTCGAGCGTCCTGGGCCGAGAAATCAGGGCTTTTTGCCCGCGCAGCGAAGCCCCGAGGCGCTAAGGATGCACGCTTTCTGTGCAGCCGTGCCGAATCTACATGCGCGTCGAGCCACGAACGAGACTCACGAAAGGACCGGACGAATGACCCCCAAGGAATTCTTCGAATTCATGAAGAAGAACGATTCCGAGCAAATCGACCTCAAGTTTTGCGACATGCTCGGGACCTGGCAGCACTGCACCTACCCGATCGACACGCTCGACGAGAGCATCTTTGAGGACGGCTTCGGGTTCGACGGCTCCTCGATCCGCGGCTGGCAGGCGATCAACGCGTCCGACATGCTCGCCGTTCCCGATCCGAAGATCGGCCGTGATCGACCCGTTCTTCGCCAAGCCGACGGTCAGCGTGATCGCCGACATCGTCGACCCGATCACCAAAGAAAAATACTCCCGCGACCCGCGGAATATCGCCAAGAAAGGGATCGCCTATCTTAAGCAGACGGGCATCGCCGACACCTGCTACATCGGCCCCGAGCCCGAGTTCTTCATCTTCGACGACGTGCGATATCAGTCGAAGCAGAACGGCGCGATGTACGAGATCGACTCGGTCGAGGCGGCCTGGAACTCGGGCTCGCGCCGAAGGGCCGAACCTGGGCCACAAGCCCGCCTACAAGGCCGGCTATTTCCCCGTCTCCCCGATCGACACGCTCAGGGACCTGCGGACCGAGATGGTCAACGAGATGCGGAAGATCGGCATCGCCGTCGAAGCCCATCACCACGAGGTGGCCACGGCCGGGCAGTGCGAAATCGACATGAAGTTCCAGGAGCTTGTCAAGATGGGCGATCAGATGATGTGGTACAAGTACATCATCAAGAATGTCGCCCGCCGCAACGGCAAGACCGTGACCTTCATGCCCAAGCCGATCTTCGAGGACAACGGCTCGGGCATGCACACCCACATTTCGCTCTGGAAAGGCAGCAAGCCGCTGATGGCCGGCGACGGCTACGCGGGCTTGAGCGAAATCGGGCTGCATGGCATCGGCGGCATCTTGAAGCACGGGCGGGCCCTCTTGGCCTTTGCCGCGCCGACGGCCAACTCGTATCACCGGCTCGTCCCGGGCTTCGAGGCGCCGGTCACGCTGGCCTTGTCGCAGCGGAATCGCTCGGCCGCCGTCCGGATCCCGATGTACTCGGCCAGCCCGAAAGCCAAGCGGGCCGAGTTCCGTTGTCCCGATCCCTCGTGCAATCCGTACCTGACGTTCACGGCCCTGATGATGGCCATGATCGACGGCGTGCAGAACAAGATCGACCCGGGTCAGCCGCTCGATCGCGACATTTACGATATGACGCCCGAAGAGCTGGCCGAGACCAACACGACACCCGGTTCGCTGCCGGAAGCGCTCGAGGCCCTGGAGGCCGATCACGCCTTCCTTACTGAAGGGTGACGTCTTCACCAACGATCTGATCGAGACCTGGATCGAGTGGAAGCAAGACGAAGGAAGTCGACCCGATCCGCCTGCGGCCCCATCCGTACGAGTTCGAGCTGTATTACAACGTGTGAAGTCGCGGACACTCGCGCTAGATCAATGAGTTCAATGCGTGGCACTGGCGGCTGGTCCGTCAGTGTCTTTTTTTTTCGGACGAAGCACTGGCGGACAAGCCGCCAGTGGCACCCGGTGCTGAGCCGCTTCGGATCGTCTTCCGCCTCCTGAAGGTCACTTCGGCAAAAAGATGATTTGGTAATCGGAAGCCTTTTTCGCCAGAATGAATCGTCTCAGCGGGAGCGACTCCCTATGCAGCAGATGATTCGGCGAGCGAGCAACCCGAGCCTATTCTCCGTGGCGGCGATGCTTCTCGTCGTGATGTTGGCGCGAATCGAGCTGCGCGGACGACCAGAATCAAACGGCTGCCATCAGCAAAACAGGTGAAGACAGCGGCGCGCGTAACACCGGGAGCGGCGTCAATAAGAATCATGACGCCGTCGTAACCGTGCTGACGCCCGAAGGAGCGCCTGCTTCAACGGCACAGGTTGGGATCGACGTCGCCCCACGCCAAATCTTGGTCGTTAACGGCGAGATCGCATCACTCATCGAGTGCACGACCGACGCGGCAGGCCAATTCCATTGGCGGCGGCGACCGGACGACTTTTCGACCGTGATCACGCATCAGTCGGGTTTCGCCCACCTCCAGTGTCGCATCCAAGCGCTCCCCAAAACGATTCGCTTGACTCCTTGGGCGAGGGTCGAGGGCATTTATCGAGTCGCCCGAAAACCGCAGTCGGATGTTGCAATCTTCAATCAAAGTGTTCGAGTTGAGAATCGAGAAAAGGAGGCGGTCGTTATCTTTTTGAATCGTGGGAAAACGGACGCAAACGGCAAATTCGTTTTTGAGCGAGTCATTCCCGGCCAGGCGCTGATCGGCCGCCAGGGACCCTACTACCAGCAGATCGGCCCGAACGAAGCCAGTTCTTGGAGCACGAGTTCGGCCTATTTCTTCTCCGGCAAAACATCCCGGATGGATTTCGGAGCCTCCGGCCGGCCCGTGATCGGGCAGTTGCGCCAAGCGCCAGGTTCGAAGCCGGGCCTGCCTTGGACTACGGCTCGCGTCCAGGTGACTTCAGTTGGACAAGGCGCGCAGCAACCGTTCCTAAACCTGATAGCCACGGTCGACCACAACGGCAACTTTTGCATCGACGACGTGTCGGTCGGGCGGTACGTGCTGAGCGTCGGCTTTGGAAAGTCCCCCCGGGGCGAATTCTCGAGTTATCCTGTCACCGTTCCAGAGATCAACGAGAAGCTGTCGCAAAGACCGGTCGACCTTGGCATTCTGACGCTCGAGCCCCGAGGGAAATGACCGCAAAGAAGCTCTCGACGAACCGCACCTCAGAGGACCTTGGCGGCGGCCGGCCGAGCGGGATCGAGGTCCCTGATCCATCGCATTCGTACCTGGTCCCCCACTGCCTGCCACAGATGCTAGGCAGCGCCGATCGGCCTCATCCGCACGAGTTCGAGCTCTATTACAACGTGTGATGCGGATCGGCTCTGGCGAGCGCTCCGCCGCGGCGGATGAGCCCGCCAGTTCTTCGGTGCCGCTGTACGTGAGTCAACAACCAAGCCCACCGGAGACATCCGGTGGGCTTTTTTCGCGCCCGCAAATTTTCGTGCCTGCAACAAAGAAGGGGAACAGGCGCCCTGCCGATCCAGCGGTGCCGGCAGGAGCCAGTCCCCTCTTTGTTTTCCGCGAACCAGTTCGGCTCAGCCAGCTAAAGCGATCACCGCGTCAAGCCGACCCAAAAACTGAAGTCCCGCGTCAGATTCGACTGCGGGCCGACAGCGCTGCTCTTCGAGGGACTCTGCGCCGCGGGTTTTTTGGGAGCCGCCGCAGGGGTGGCCGGTGCCGCGTGAGCGGCCGGTGCGGGCGCCGGCGTGACGGACGCGACCGGAGCGACGGAGGCAACAGGCGCTGCGGGCTTGACGGGCGCGACCTGGCTCACCGCCGCGACGGCAGCGATCGGAGCCGCAGGCGCGACAGACTTCACCGGGGCGACCGGCGCCGTCGGGGCGACGAATTCCACCGGCGCGGCCGGGGTCGCCGGGACGATCGACGCGGCCGGCTTGCCGAGCGCCGAATTCAGGTCCGAAATAATCAGGTCCAGAATCTGCAATTTCGCGTCGGCTTCGTCCTGGTCGCGATTGCTGTGATTGCGTTGGGCCTGGGCCGATGTCAGAGTGCGAAGCGACTGCGCGATCCTGCCCAGCAGGCGCACTTTACGCTCGGCGCTCCGCAGCCGGATCTGCGCGGCGACGCGGGCCTGCAAGTCAGGGGGGCCGTTTGCTTCGATCGCCGACCTCACTTCGTCCAACTCTCCGATCGCGTTGCTCGCAAGCTCGGCCAGCCGCATCGGGTCGGTGATTGAGCCTGGGGCCGGTGCCGCTCGTCCTTCCGCCGTCGATTTATCCGTCGCCGCTTTGCTCGGCGCCGCCAAAGTCTTGCGAGAAACGGAGCTCGCCCGCTCTTTCTCGATCGCTAACGGAACAGTCGCGCCGAGTTCGCTGACGACCTGCTGCCGAACCGTTTTTTCGATCTGCCGACGGACCGCAGGCGACGGCTGCTCGGTTCGGACGATCACGCGCCGTTCCTTCGCCGCTTCTTTGGAGGAAGTCGCGCTGGCGCTCGGTGAGCCGTCCTTCGAGGCCGACGACTCTTTGCGCATCCGCTCGGCTTTCTGCTGGAGCTTCTCGAGGACCTTTCTCTGCGCCTCGATCTGGGCCCGCAGCGCCTGCATTTGCGATTGATGCGCCTGCATTTGCGCTTGATGGGCCGCCTCTAGTTGAGCGCGATGCACCTGGGCCTGGGTCGCGTCGACGTCGAACGTGCCGGGCGGAAACTCGAATTTGAACCCTTGCTCCTCGGTTTCTTCTTTGTCGGATTTGATCTCCGCTTTGTGCTTCTTGTTACCGTGCTTCTCACTGTGGCTGCTGCTTCCAGCGCCGTGATCATGTCGAGCTCCGTGGCCAGCGCCCTCCTCGTCGTCTGATTCGATCAGGACTTTGATTTGACCGAGCGCGTTGAGCTGATCGAGTCTCAGCTGCTCGAGTCCTTTGAGCCCTTCCAGCCCTTTGAGCTGTTCGAGATCTTTGAGCTGCTCCAGTTCTTTGAGGTCGCCGAGGTCCTTGAGCTGTTCGAGCGCCTTGAGTTCACCCAGGTGTTTGAACAACTCGGGATTCGGGAAGCCCGCCCCTGACTTGTCCAAGGACTTCAAGCTCTCCAAGCTCTTCTTCAGCTGCTCAATCTCGGCAGGACTCTTGCCAAACCCTTTCATTTTCTTGACGCGCACTTTGTGATCGGGGCCGACCTCCAAAACCATCTCTCCCTTGTCTGTTTTGAGTTCGATGGTCGTTTCTTCGTCGCCGTCCTTGTCGCCTTTCTCGAGCTTCTTGGCTTTGATCGCGAGGGCCAGTGCTTTCGCCTTGGCTTTTTTCTGGTCTCCCTTCGCATCGGACGAGCCTTTTTCGCTCTTCTCGTCCGGCATCGCAATTACGTAATGCTTCCCGTCCACCTCGAATTTGAGGACGCCCTTCGAATCGGCGTCGCCGGGCTTGCCGTCCGACTCGATGACTTTTCCGTCGTTCATAATGATCGTGTGCGAGTGGCGGCCGGCAGAGGCTTTTGCCTTCGTTTTGGCTTTCGCGTCGTCGTCGTCCGACACGATTACATCGAACTTCATGACCTTCTTCAGGTCCATGTCTTCGCCGTCCGGCAAAACCTTCACGTGACGCTTGCCGCTTGGCGCCGACTTGTGTTCGGTTCCGGCCTTAGACACCTCGAGCGCCTTCTGCAGCTCGGCCATCTGCTTTTGCAGCCGCGCCGATTGGCGAGCCAGCCTCTCGTACTGCTTTTGCATCTTCTGCCGCTGTTTGTCGCCAGTCTTCGGCGCGTCGTCGTCCTCCTCCTCGTCGTCTTTCAGTTTGATGATGACGTTGTCGTCGTCTTCCACGACCGTGTCGGATGAGCTGATATTCAGCTTGTCGATCGCCGCAGGCTTGTCGTCCTCGTCATCCACTGTGACCGTGACCGTCGCAGGGGGCGCGGCCTTCTCTGTTTTCTCATCTTCGGGCGGAGCCGTGCGGCCCAGGCTGGCGGCCATCGCGATGATCAGCCCGCCCAGCACGGTGCAAGAGGCGATGCGCCACGCGGGCGAGCTGTGCATCACCAGGGGTCGTTCGCGTCGGATCAGCATCTCGATTCTCCTCGAAAAGGGCGTTGTCGATCCCCAAACTCCTGTGGCACCCGCGGGCAAGAACGATGCACGGCGGGTCGCACGCACGAAGGCAATCAGCTCCCGCGCATACTCGTCGCGAGACGAACGCGTCGCCGCCCATTCGTCGGCCACCAGCTCGGCACTCAAGCGAGCCCGCGACCGCAGCCACCAGAAAGCCGGGTGGAAGAACAAAAACAAGAACGAAACGTTAAACAGCAGCGTTCCCCAAGCGTCCCGCCGACCGATGTGCACCAGCTCGTGCCGCAGCACGTGCCGCAACAGCGCGGCGTTTTCCGGAACGCACTGAGCCGCGGGCAACACGATCGTCGGCCGAAAGATGCCGAACGACATGGCTCGCGCATAGCGATTCGACACAACCAGCCAAACGCGGAGCGTGTCGCACTCGTCGCACAGTTCGGCGAACATGTCCTCGAGCCACGTCTCCGGCCACTCGGAGGTCCAAAGAATCGTCGCGAGCAAGGTCCGGCCGAGCGCGATCCATGCCGCACACAGCACGAAACCGAGGGCGTAGGCGCCGACCAGCAGAATCTTCCAGTTCGTCTGCAGGAACGAACCGCACCGGGCCAAGAGCGTTGCCGGCGATGATTCCGCCGGCGTCTCTGCCTCCGCTGCCGGCTGAACTTCCGGACGTTGCGAATTAAGCGAAACTGTCCGGTCAACGGATTCGTCAATTGCGGCGCCGACGCTCGGCACAAGGGTCCACGCCGTCGACTTCGGGTTGATCGCGTCATCCTTGAGAGCGAGTGAATCGCTCAGGGATTCCTCGTCCATCACCACGCCGTCCTTGTCCGCCGGCGCCAAGAGCGCGGGGGCAAGATCGAAGCGAATCGCAGGCGCGACCGGCGCCGAAGTGGGTTCCGACGACGCGTCGCGCTGGGGCTCAGGTGCGGCCTGGGCCGGAGTCTTCGGTCGCATACTCGAGGAAAGCTGGGCGAAAAACCCGTGAGCCAGCGGCCGCGGCAGTGGCGTGACCGCCAAAATCGCCCAAATCAGCGTTGCGGCGATCGCCAGCTCGGCCAGTCGCTGCCGATGCACGGGCGAACGATGGGCCGCCACGGCCAGGCAGCCAAAGGTGAGCAACAGCGTGACGCCCGCAAACAGAGCCGGCCCATTGTTGATTGTGGCATCAATGAGGTGAGTCATGAATGGCGCCTTTCCGAACGGGGTTGCTTGCCGCGAGCCGCGCGAACCTCGGCCACAAGCTCTTCCAACCGAGTGAGCTCGGCCTCGGTCGGCGTGCGATTGGAAAACGCATTCTCGACGAGCTGGTCGATCGCCCCGTCAAAGACGTGCTCGACAAACTCCGTCGTCAGCTTGCGAGTCGTCTGCTCGCGGAGAGCGACGGGCTTGTAAACGAACGTGCGACCCTCGACCCGATGCCGCACGAGGCCTTTCTCCTCCATCGTCCGCAAGAACGCCTGCACGGTGTTCTGCACGATCGGCGTGGTCTCGCGCATCCGCTCGTAAACATCGCGGACCGACGCTTCGCCTCGCTCCCAGAGGATTTTGAGAATCTCGAGTTCCCGCTCAGTCGGGTTCGACGCGGCATTCATCCAGACACCTCCTGCGTGTCGCTTAGTATCTTACGCTTAGTCAGCTAAGCTTAATGAGTGCACCTAGACCTTGTCAACGGGATTACGCACAAAAATGCGCAGTTGTGGGAAGAACAATCGGGCGAAGTCAGAATGACGAAATCCGAATGACGAAGGAATGACCTAAGCCCGAAGCAGAGGTATTCATTCGTGCTTCGAACTTCGTGCTTCCTTCGTCATTCGTGCTTCGTCATTCGAGCTTAGGTCGGCTCAGCAGTCCGCCACAGGCGGATCGCCATCCCGTCGAGCGTTCACTCCTCGGAAGGAGGCGGCACCGCCGGTTTCGGCTTCTCAGCCGGCCGAATCAGCCCCTTCTGCAGATCGTTGACGACCTCGGCCAGAATCGCCGGATTGGCCGTCTTCAGCACATGCTCGACGCGCGACTTGGGCACGTTCAGCCGAACCATGATCTCACCAGCCTGCTTCCACAGCCGGTCTTTCTTCTTCCCCTCGGCCAGGTAGAGGTCGCTGGTGATTTCGCTCAGCTTGACCGCGTCGATGTCCTCGCGGTTGTCGTAAAACCGCTTGATGATTTTTTTCTGGTAGTTGCTGTAGTCGCGTGGCATTCGGCCACTCTCCCGATTTATCTGACGGGCGATCGGCGGAAACTCTAGTTCACTGAGCTGCGTAGCGCCTCGATCCAACGCTTTCGGTCGTCGCCGTAATCCTTTCCCGTCTTTTTACGAAGGGCGACTATCACATCATGCGCGGAGGTGAGTCTTGCTCGCTTGAGGATCCGGTCGAGCGACAATCCGCAAAGATTCTCAAAACGGGGATCGTCGTCCACCAACAGATCTTCCAGGACTTTGACCCCTTTATCCGCGTCACCATATTCGACGGCGTGCGGTGCCCAGGCGACGCTATTCGCTTTTCTATCCGCCTCTTGGATTCTCAACTGCGTTTCGAAGTTGTCGTAAAACACGTAACCGACGGCGAACGTCAACAAAAGACCCACGACTAATGTGCTTGCAATCCGAATGGCTCGCGTAAGCACCGACCCCGGTCGGCTTCCCTCAAGCGACACCTTCACCAAAAAACAGATGATGAGCGCAACTTCCGCAATTGCAGTCAACAGGATCAGCGATCGCACAAACGCTAACTCGGGCGCACCGAGAAACGTGCTCATGTCGGATGGCGGCCGATAGGGCATCTGCTGGAACTCAAGCAGCACCCAAAGCAAGAAACCTCCGAGACTGATCGCCAGAACAAGGCCACGGAGCGTGAAAGGACTGCTGCTCGGCTGCCCAACCAACGTTGGCCCGTTCGCCGAGGGCTTCGACGGTTGTGTATTCATGCGTCGCCTCCTTGCCAATTGAACCATGGAAGTCGCTATGGCTCAGCGCGTGAATCCCGAAAAAACAACAGCCGTAAGTCGTTGCTCGACTTACGGCTGCTATGAAAGTACCCCCAGAGGGATTTGAACCCTCGTCACGGGACTGAGAACCCCGGATCCTGGGCCGCTAGACGATGGGGGCCTGCATGGTTCTTTACAGCACGTTCGGCGAGGTGTCAACCGAGCGTTTCCGGAGCGATGTTGCGGGGAGAATGCGGTCGCGGCATCCGAGCCCCGGAAGGGGCGGCAGAGCATAGCCCAGCGTGTGAACGCTGGGAAAGATCAGACCATCAATCGCTCTTGAGCCCCGGGAGGGGCGACAGAGATTTACGAGGCGATAGTCCCGCGACGTAGCGCCAAGCCGGGGAACAGTCGTTGCCTGACCGAATTCGTTGAGCGCCAAACTGGCGCCGCTGTGCCGATCAAGAGTTCCTCTGTCGCCCCTCCCGGGCTTTCGACGCATGGTGACCGAACCGAATCCCTGCGTTTGCACGCTGGGCTATTCTCTGTCGCCCCCTCTCGGGGCCTTTTCCGACATTGAACCGGTCTGGGCTTCCACGGGCAGACGCCGCGTGGCAAGAGGAGCGCCGCCTCTTCGAGGCTTGGATGGGATCCGACGGGACGATTTATCTCCGTCTTAAGACCGTTCCGGAGTATTTCTGGCACCTTTCGAGTCCGGTGCCTTGGAATCCTGGCGCCGCGGGAGCCACGGAAAAATTTCTCAAGTTGTTTACACGCTCATAGAACATTGGTCTCGATCGAATTTAAAAAGCGTGGACAATGGATGTAGGTGCGTGCGGGAGAAGAGCAACTTCTGCTGCTGAGGGGCTCGCTGCGCCCGGTGTACAGATTCTGCACACAGCAATGGGACGGGACTCCGGGACTGGACGTTCTCTCTTGGTGTCAGTTTTAGGCGCGGAAAGAGATTGGCCGGTGGGTCGGGACACATTGTCTCAGTCGTGCGTCCCCTTTCCCAACCCGGCCTCAATGCGACGACTTCTCGAACCAACGGAGGATAATTGTCGGCCGGCGGGAGCAGTCCCGTCGGCGACTCCGGCCGCAACACGCGGTTGGACTCCGTCCAAATGTCTAACTCTTATCGGGCTCTTTGGGTCCCCGATCGTAATCATTCCGCCGACAGGAATTCTCGACGGTCGCGCCTTCGGGCGATTGGCCGCGAAGCGAAACGCGATGAGGAAATCGAGCTTCACCAGGAGTTCGGAAACTTGTTCCCGAGCCTCCGGATTGGCAGCGATCTGCTCCAGCTGATCCAAAAGTGCCAAAGCACTCTCGATTTCTTCCTCGGGACGCTTTCGGCTCTTTTCCCCCTCGACTTGAACCCTGAAAGTCCCGATGCGCTGCTGGAGTTGATTGATCTCACTTTTCACAGCTTCGTACTCGGCTTTCACGACCGGGAACAAGTCGTCGGCCCGCGCTAGATTCTTTCCGATGACGACCAAGTCCTGCTCCAAGCTTTGTAGGCGGTGCTCCGCGAGGTCGAGTTCACGTTGCCGGTGGCCGACATGGCTGCCACTTTCCGACGCGGCGAGTTTCGTCAACCGCTTGCGAATTTCGGCCCGACCGCCAAGCTGCAGAACGCGTTGACGCAGGACCGCGAGCGCAAACTTCAATGCGGCATCCGCGTCGACAAAGTGGTGATGGCATTCACGACCTTTGGACTCCGAGTACCTCGAACAAAGATATCGTCGTCGTCCTTTTTCCTTAGCACCGTACATGAGGCTGTGGCAGCCGTCGGACCAGTCGTAAATGCGCGTGCTCAGCGGATAGTCCGCTTCTTGGCTTTTCCGAATGCCTCTCTGAGAGGCACCACGCTGTCGGCGTTGTTCTTGGCAGGCGTCGAACAACTCGCGAGTTGCCTCTGCCGTATAGCCGCTAGGGGCAACGATCCGATCTGCCGGGTCGCTCATCGCGTTTACGGGCCGACCGGATTCGTCTCGTTCCGCGTCCGTGAGCTGACGTGGGCCGGTAGGGCTCAATCGACGATGCGCGCCGTCAATCGCTTTCCAAACTCGAGCTCCCCAATGATCGCGCGGTTTTCGATTAATCTTGCCACCTGCCGATGATCCCACCTGCCGCGAATGACCTGCTTGACGCCGCGAACGACCCCGACTTTCCCCGCCCGGCTGCTGGGAATCCCCAACTCGTTGAGGCGCCGTGCGATTTTCTTTACGCCCCAGCCATAGTTCGAATACCAATCCAGGATTTGAAGCCAAACTCGAATCTTTACGGGATCCTTCACAAAAATCCGAACGTGGCATCCTTCCTTACGGAGAGTCATTCCCTCCTCGAGTTCTTGGATCTTGTTGCCGTCGGAGTCCACCACCATCCGACCGCATCCATAGGGGGCTGGTCCCCCAGTCCAGTATCCTTGCCGCGCCAGGTGCGCGCGAGCCCGCAAGATGCGCTCCGCGTGATCGGGAAGGAACTGCCCGCTCTGGTGGTACTCGACGAGCTGCTGGATATCTTCCGCGATATACGACCCGCCGTGTTCTCGCGGATTAGCGATCCGATTGTGAAAGACGATCGTGATCCCCGCGAGCTGCAACTCGTTTTCCATGGTGCAGGCCGCGTTGGGTTGCTCGGGGCGGGCGAAGCGGTCGGACTTGAAGGCGAAAAGGTGGCTGATACTCTTGTCCCGAAGCGCCGTGTTGCGAAACAGGGTGAATGCCTCGCGTTGCAGGTTTGCCCCCGTAATCCCATCATCGAGGTAAATGGCCTTGTGTTGGTTGAGCCCCTCTCGCTCCATGCGGTCCAAATCCGTCGGCGCCGCATCGAGCGAGACACCATGTTTTGCGGCCTCGGCAATCGCCCATTCCAGTTGAGTGTGAATGCCCAATTCCTGGTGCGAATCGCTGCGTCGCAAATAGACCAGTGCTCTGCCTAGACGGCGCGCTGACATAGGGTGGTTTCCTCTTTGCTGCTTGTTTAATTGCTGATAACTGCGAGCAGTTCACGCTGCTTCGCTTGTCTCGGCTGACTCGCCTTCCAAATTCGACGTCGCACCCGCCGCCGCAGGCGAGTTCCCGGTTTCGGCAAGGTGCCGGTACCTCCACAATAGCTCTGCCATGGAATCCAACACATCCGTTGACTGGGCCTCATCGTCGAGCACGAATGCACTCGCGCCCGAGGTCTGCGGCCAGGTCAACCGGTGGAGCGCAAACATGTGCACGCGCTGGAGAAGCGCGCCGACGTCGAATTGCGGAGACTTGCCCTCCAGCTCGTCCATAGTGTCCATGAAAACGGAGTGAGCGGACGGCAGTTGGTCGTTCGCACCTGTGGTAACGCCGTCCTCCTCCCAAAGAGCCAGCCGGCAAAAGACGGCGAGCTTCATTAGTGCGGTCTCGGGAAGCGTGCATCCTGGTTCCACGCCTGCGGACCTCAGAAAGCCGATAACAAGGTCTGCATCCTGGTCCGCGAGGAAAACGAAGAACCTCGCGATCTCAAAACCGTCGAGCTCGAGGTCAGACATGGCCATAACCGGTTTTCCTCGGAAAAATGGAGGGCCATATCCTTAACATATATCCGGAACTGACCTGCCCCCCTTAACCGAGTCCGGATGTCGAGTGATAAACTGCGGCATTCTGGATCATTGAGGAGGAGGGCAAGATGCCTGGGAAGCGATTTGGAGCGGAGCAGATTATTCCGAAGCTGCGGGAAGCCGAGGTTGATTTGGCCAAGGGCCTGACAGTGGCCCAGGCCTGCAAAAAAATCGGTGTGACGGAGCAGACGTACTACCGCTGGCGCAAAGAGTACGGCGGCATTCGGATGGACCAGGCCAAGCGGATGAAGGACCTGGAGAAGGAGAACGCTCGGCTGAAGCGCCTGCTGGCCGATGCCGAGCTGGACAAGGCCATCCTTCGAGAGGCCGCTTCGGGAAACTTCTGAGCCCGGCGAAGCGACGGCAAGCCGTCGAACACGTGCGGAATTCGCTGGGCCCGGAGCAGGTCTCTGAGCGTCGGGTGTGTCGATTACTGGCACAACCTCGTGCGACCCAGCGTCGCCAGCGACACGTTCCGGACGACGAACCCCGGCTCATTCGGGAGATGGTGGAGCTGGCCACGCAGTACGGTCGGTACGGGTATCGCCGGGTGACGAAGCTGCTTCATCGCAGGGGATGGCGAGTGAACCACAAGCGGATCGAACGTCTCTGGAGGCAAGAAGGGCTCAAAGTGCCGCAGAAACAGCCCAAACGACGTCGGTTGTGGTTCAACGACGGTTCGTGCGTGCGGCTGCGGCCGGCGCATCGGGACCACGTGTGGAGCTACGACTTCGTCCACCCGATGTCCCTGCGCCACGAGCTCCCGCTGCATCCGCGGACTCCCGTAACTCCGCTTGTGCCTCTGGCCATGGATCTCCCGCATCGCTTCCAACAGCTGCTCCTGACGCTGCCGGCGCCGGCTCACCGATCGCTTCCGCCAGGCGTAAAACCCACTGCGAGCCACACCCAGCACCGAGCACAGCACGCTCAGCGGCCACACCCTCCGATGTTCCCGGATAAACCCGTACCTCACTTCTTCTCGTTCGCGAAGAAGGCCGCCGCTTTTTTTAAAATGTCACGCTCCATCAACAGCCGCTTATTCTCCGCACGCAGACGCTCCAGCTCCGCACGCTCGTCGCCGGGAAGTGAACCTGGGGATGGACCCGCGTTGCCGCCCTCCGCCCGCCGCTTCCACTTGCCCAACAGATTCTCGGGAATCCCCAAACTCCGCGCCGCTTCCGCGATCTTGTAACCCTCCTGCGTCACCAGTTTGATCGCTTCTTGCTTAAACTCTTCCGTGTACGTCCGATACTTCCGACTCATCTCTGGGCCTCCTCTTTGAAGAGATTACACTCTTCTCTGAGCGCCCACGATTCCTGGGGAACTCCAGTCTGCCGGCGGCCGCAAAGGCCGGCCTGGTCACACCCTACGACGGGACCCTACGACGGGACCCTACGACGGGACACTACGACGGGACACTACGACGGGACACTACGACGGAACACTACGACGGAACACTACGACGGAACACTACGACGGAACACTGGGACGGGACACTGGGACGGGACACTGGGACGGGACACTGGGACGGGACACTGGGACGGGACAGCGGGACGGGACAGCGGGACGGGACAGCGGGACGGGACAGCGGGACCGGGACAACGGGATCGGCACAACGGGATCGGGACAACGGGATCGGGACAACGGGATCGGGACAACGGGATCGGGACAACAGGATCGGGACAACAGGATCGGGACAACAGGATCGGGACGCTTGAAGCGCGACTAGTGCGGCGCCGCGAAATTTGTCTCGCCCCGTTGGGCCTCAGCGCAAGCGCACGGGGTTCCAATCACAGGCCTTCGCTCCGCTACGACCTGGGCTTTAGGATCGCGCCCACTTTGGGGCTCAAAGTCGAGATACTGCTCTGTACAGACGGCGCCGAAGGCCACCCAGCAGTTGACGCGCTCGAAAATGTGACAATTGGTCGTGTCCACGCTTGCGGCGGCTCCCGCAGGGAAAGCCGCACCAGGTGCAGGGGCGCTGCCCCTGCCTGGCGTTGTCCGGGGCGCAAGTTCTGGTATAGTTCTCTGTTCCGGCGAGATGTTCAGGTGGTGCGGCAAGGGTCTGCGCCGACTTCTCGCACAAATTCTCTAACGCTTGGTGGGTCGGCGATCTCGAATGTGGCCGTGGGCCGCGGGACATTGCCGACGGAAATGGACTTTTTGCGTTTATGGTCGATCGGAACCTCATTCGCGAATTCAACGTCAACGAAGCTGATCTCGAAAATGCGCTGGGCGAGTCGCTCGAAGACTGGCACCAGGACGACGCCAAGATGGACGTCCTGTACGACGAGCGTGCCAGCTCGTTCGATGTCAATAAGACTGTCTGCGGCACCATCATTCGCATCGACGGCGAGGATGTGCTGGTCGACATTGGCTACAAGAGCGAAGGCATCGTCCCGCTCGAGGAATGGGCCGACGCCGACGAGCCGCCGAAGCCGGGCGAAAAAGTCGACGTTCTGCTGGAAGAGGTCGAGGACGACTTCGGCCTGATCCTGCTCTCGAAGCGCAAAGCCGACCGGATGCGCGAGTGGGAGAAGGTCATCCAGAGCCACAAGGAAGGGGACGTCGTCAAAGGCAAGGTCGTCCGCAAGATCAAGGGCGGCTTGCTGGTCAATATCGGCGTCAACGTCTTTCTGCCGGCCAGCCAGGTCGACATCCGCCGTCCGCCCGATATCGGCATGTACATCGATCGCGAGATCGAGTGCGTGATCCTGAAGATCGACGAGCAGCGGCGGAACATCGTCGTCTCGCGCCGCAAGCTGATCGAAGACAAGCGCGAGAAGATGAAGCAGGCCCTGTTGTCGGAGATCGCTCCGGGCCAGCTCCGCAAGGGCACGGTCAAGAACATCGCCGACTTCGGCGCGTTCGTCGACCTGGGCGGCATCGACGGCCTGTTGCACATCACCGACATGAGCTGGGGCCGCATCAGCCATCCGTCGGAAATGGTCAAGATCGACGACGAGATCGAGGTGATGATCCTCAACGTCGATCGCGATCAAGCGAAAAGATCGCTCTGGGACTCAAGCAGAAGTTCCCCAGCCCCTGGGAACTCGTCAACGAGAAGTACCCCGTCGGGACCAAGGTCAAGGGCGAAGTCGTCAACGTGATGTCGTACGGAGCCTTCGTGAAGCTCGAGGACGGCATCGAGGGACTCGTGCACATCAGCGAGATGTCTTGGACGAAGCGGATCAACCATCCCGAGCGAACTCGTCAATATCGGCGACGAGGTCGAGGTGGTGGTGCTCGGCATCAACCAGGACAAGCAGGAAATCTCGCTGGGCATGAAGCAGACCCAGCCCAACCCGTGGGAAAAGGTGGCCGAGAAGTATCCGCCGGGCAGCAAGGTACAAGGGACCGTCCGCAACCTCACGAATTACGGTGCGTTCATCGAGCTCGAGGAGGGAGTCGACGGGTTGCTGCACGTCAGCGACATGTCGTGGACCCGCAAGATTTCGCACGCCAACGAAATGCTCAAGCGGGGCGACGTCATCGAGTGCCAGGTGCTTTCGGTCGACGAGGATCGCAAGCGGATCGCGCTGGGCCTCAAGCAGCTCGCCGGCGATCCGTGGGAAACGACGATTCCCGAGAAGTACCAGCCCGGCACGGTGGTCACGGGCAAAGTCACCAAGATCACGAACTTCGGCGTCTTCGTCGAGCTCGAGCCGGAGCTGGAGGGACTGTTGCACATCTCCGAGCTGGCCGACCACAAGGTCGACAATCCGGAAGAGATCGTCAAAGTCGGACAGGAGATCGAAGTCCGCGTGCTGCGCGTCGACAGTGCCGAGCGCAAGATCGGCCTCAGCCGGCGTATGCCGGGCGCCGAGGGCCGAGGTTCCGCTGAGGAAGACGAGGCAGGCTCGTGGCACTGCGGCTCCCCGCGAAGAACTCAAGGGAGGCACCGGCAGCGGTGCGGCCGGCCCGCTGTTCACGATGGGTTCTGGAAATTCGGAATCCGAAGGCGACTTGGGAGATTCCCCAGCGCCCTAACCAACAGCATCCGAACGATCGCGCGAAACTGGCGCGATCGGAGTAAGTGGCAACGTTGTGCGAAACTTTGCGGCCCTCCGGACCTCGTCCGGAGGGCCGTTATTATTGCGCAGTTTGCCCCCTTTGAAGCTTGAATCTGTAGCGCCCGATGCTCTTCGGGTAGAGGATTGCTCCTCCCCGCTCCGATAAATCCCTTCGGGCAATGGGCCTCTCTTCGACTCACCAAGTCCCGCCGACCGGATCCCGACCGAGACCGGGGCGCGCCCCCGGCGGTCGGATCCCGTCGACGCCTTGACCTGTTTCCTGTTCGAGTGCCCGCCCGTTTTGGGGTTTGTGGCTTCCTGCTCATTCCGGAGTGCACAAGAGGCAGCGACGAACCGAGTCAAGCAAAACCACGCCATCCCGCAACCGCAGCCGCTCGACAACCACCACAGGAACCCCATGCAAAAAGTCACCCGCCGCCGGACAGTCACCGCCGTCCAGTCGCCGCTGGAAACCTATCTCCGCGAGATCAACGAGACGGCCTTGTTGACCGCCAACGAGGAAAAGGAGCTCTCCTACAGCATCGAGCAGGGGAATAAGGAAGTGCCGCGACCGCATGGTCCGCGCCAACCTGCGGCTGGTCGTGAACATCGCCCGGGCCTACACCGGCAAGGGCCTGCCGCTGCAGGACTTGATCGAGGAAGGCAACCTGGGATTGTTGCGGGCCGTCGAGGGTTTCGACCCCGACGATGAACACCCGCTTCAGCACCTACGCGAGCTATTGGATCAAGCAGTCGATCAAGCGGGCGCTGGTCAATTCGGCCAAGACGATTCGCATTCCGGCCTACATGGTCGAGCTGCTGTCGAAATGGCGGCGGGCGACGCCAAGCTCCAGGACCAATTGGGCCGGACGCCGACCATGGAAGAAGTCGCACTGGAACTCGGGCTGCCGAAGAAGAAGCTGCGGATCGTCAAGAAGGCGATTCAGCTCTACAACTCGGCCCCGCAGACCGACCAGTCCGAGTCGGGCTGGTCGCTGGGCGAGATGATCGCCGATGAGCGGACGAAGGCCCCGGAAGACGAGATGGTCGATAGCGACAACCTCAACCACGTCTTCGGGATGCTCGAAAAGATGGAATCCCGCGAAGCCATCATCCTGCGGATGCGATTTGGGCTCGACGATTCCGAGCCGCAAACGCTCAAAGAAATCGGCGAGACCCTGGGCCTCACGCGCGAGCGCGTCCGCCAGATCGAGAGCGACGCTCTCGACAAGCTGGCCCGGGGCCTGTTGGGCGAAACCGCCTGAGGCGAGTCAAGTCGGTCAGCCACGATGTGGGCCCGCGCAAATGGCAAACGGGGCGAGCGCTTAGGCAGAGCCGTGGGCTGACGGAGTGCGTCAGCATCAGGCTCGGCCAAAGCGTCGCCCCTGCCAGAACCGGTCTGAGACGTCGCTCTAGGTGAGCGCGTTCTGAACCTGGTTGAACTTGGCATTCGCGTTCGTGCCGACCGCCTGAATGGCGCCGAAGCACACCACGATAATCAGCGCCAGCATCACGGCATATTCAACCGCGGTGGGGCCGTCTTCAGAGACCAAAAACTGCTTGACGAACGTGGCGAAGTTTTTCATTGTGGTCCTCTCGATTTCTGGTGATTGGTGGCCTTGCCGGACATGCAAGGCCGAACACCCAGACGCTGGCTTCATCGAACGATGAACAGCGTTTGAGTCATGACGCTAGAAAAGCATAGGTCGTTGCGCCGGCCAGAAACGATCCGTTTGTGAAAACTCCGTCATGGTAACGTTCGGAAACGTCGGTGATGCAGTTCGGCAACATCCCGCGGCAAGATCCGGCGTTTTGCGGGTTCGACTGCGAGAGACTTCCATCTGAACGTCCTCAAAAATCACCAATTCAAGCGGTCCTCAACTCATGAGCTCCGCTGACGCCTCTGGCGGCAGCGTTTCCTACGCGTCGGAAACGGCCCGGAGTCGACTGGAACGCGCTGAAATCGGCGCTTTCCGCCGACCGTTTCGACAACGGCCGTTCGCCCGAGCAGCTGCCACCCTCGTTTGAGAACAGTTTCGCGATCTGCATGCACCGGGCAGAGTGCATCGCGTGGACTGAGTCGCGCCTCGTCGGGCAGCATCTCTGTCTCCAGGCTGACCCAGAAATCGCCGAAGTCTATCGCCGACTCGGCTTTCGCGAGCAGCCGCTCGGTTTGAGCCTCACGGTTGGCACGGGGTTGGCTGGTCAATAGGGGGTCGTCAGTCGGCGGGCGGTCCAATAATCTGAGCGCTTGGGGGTGCTTCGATGAGCCATTCTCGTTTTGACGTGGAACATGTCTGCTTGACGACTGATAAGCCGTTCGAAGAGGTCGCCAACGATCTCGTCCGGCAATTGGGTCGTTTCGATCCCGAAATCCTGCGCCTGGCCCTCGCCAGCCGAGACCCGGAGCAAGCCAGGGCCAAGATCAATTCGATGGCTGGACCAAGCGGCTTCATGCTTTTCGGCACGAGCGACCACGGTATGCTGCTCGGCATCGTCGGCCGCCCGCGAAAAGCCGTCCAATTCGTCGTCGGCAACCCGGCGATCGCCCTCGAAATGACCCAGCACGACCTCCGCGCTGGCCTCTACGCGCCGCTCCGCCTCCTTGTTTACCAAGACGAAGGCCAAACCTGTCTGGAGTACGACAAGCCCTCCTCGCTCTTCGGCCAATTCGGCAACGACCGCATCAACCCCACCGCCACCCTGCTCGACGAGAAAATGGAGGCGTTGACAGCAAACGCCCTGGCCATCGTGTAGGCGCGTTTGGGATCCCAGCCGACGTGCCCCGTCCCGTCCCAGGTTGCAGGCTCTGACCAGGCCGGCTTTTGTGTCCGCGTGCACGCCCGAAATCGCAGGGAAGCGAGTCGTGAGCCGTCGGCGAATCGGTGCCATTACGCTCGCGGGTTCTGTAACCCTCTTCATGGCGATTGACTATTTCTGGCTATCCCACAGGGGGCGATTGCCGAGCGGGATCTACGAGTTGTGCTACTGGCTTTGGGACACCTGGGCATTCTTGCCAATCGCCATGGTGCTCCTGATCGCCGGGCGGCTCGTGTGGCCGAAATCCCGGAAGCCCGCTTGATCGCCGGGTCGCCGGCAGGTTCATTCCCAGCTGAGCACACCGTGGCAGACCACAGTTCAGCTCGCGCTACAGCAGATACAAGCCCAGCGAAACTGAATCGTTGACAACGAGCGGCCCAGAACACATTCTAAGTGCTGCCGACGCGCGTTTGTGCTCGCCGCTATTGTGCCGCAAGTCGCGATCAACGAGGTGAATCGATGGACGAGAAATGGATCAAGCCGACTGCCGAAGAGTTGCCGGTCAACGGCGAGTGCACGGCCTATTCGGGGGTCGACGCCGGTCCGATGGTCGTTGCCGAATCTCCCGCAACGATCGTGATTCCCTCGGTGGCACTGGCCGTAGCACAATAGCCGCGCAGCCGTGAAAGTCCGTCTTTTGGGCACGGCCGCCGGCGGTGGTTTTCCGCAATGGAATTGTGCCTGCCCGAACTGTGATGGACTGAGGCGCGAGACGATCCGAGCGCGTGCGCGGCGCGAGTTGTGCGTTGCGGTGAGCGGCAACGACCGCGATTGGTTCCTGATCAACGCGCCGCCCGACGTGCGTGCCCAGATCGAGTCGTTTTCTCTGCTCGCCCCGTCCGGCGCCGCGCGAACGACTCCGATCGCCGGAATTTTGCTGACGAGCGCCGACCTCGACAACGTGCTCGGCCTGATGACCTTGCGGGAGGGGCCGCCGCTTTGCGTCTATGCGACGCCCGGCATTCGGCAGGCGCTGCAAACCGGCCTGTCGCTCCCTTCCCTGCTCGCGGAATACGCGGGGGCCAGCTGGCACGAGGCGCCGATGATTCGCTCCGGGCTGCGTTGTCGCGACGGAGCGCCGAGCGGCCTCGAGTGTGAGGCGTTCTCGGTCGACGGCCATCCGCCACGGTACCTGCGCTCACGTGGTGCCGAAGCGTACGGCGACCGTGTCGGCTACGTGATCACAGACACGTCGACCAGTTCGCGCCTGGTCGTACTGGCGGGATTTTCGGCCTTCGATGTGAGCCTTCGTGAGCGGACTAGTGGCTGCGACCTGTTACTGCTCGATGGGACATTTTGGAGCGACGACGAGTTGCAGCGGCACGCCGACGGGGCGCGGACCGCGGCCGAAATGGGGCATCTGCCGGTGGGTGATGCGGGGGGAAGTCTGGCAATGATCGACACCTTGAGGGCTCGCCGCATCATCTACGTTCATGTCAACAACACAAATCCGATGTTGAACGAAGATTCGCCGGAGCACAAAGCGGTGCGCGCTGCCGGCGCAGAAGTCGGCTATGATGGGCTCGAGATCGAGCTGTGAGCGAAAAACGATGATCGACGAACGCGAGGAGCTGTGGGACAAATCGACGTTCATGGCAAAGCTGCGGGCCGTCGGCGAAAAGAGCTATCACGATCGCCATCCGTTCCATCGGCAAATGAACGAGGGACTGCTCGCTCCCCCGCAGATTCGCTGCTGGGTGGCCAACCGCTTTCATTACCAACGGCACCTGCCGATGAAGGATGCCGCCATCATCGCCAATTGTCCTGAGCCCGACGTGCGGCGCGCCTGGCGGCAGCGGCTGGTTGATCAAGACGGGTCGGCGCCCGGCGAAGGAGGCATCGAGGCGTGGTTGCGGCTGGCGGAGGCAACCGGCCTGACGCGTGAAGAGACGTGGGATGCTCGGCACGTCGTCCCCGGCGTGCGCGCGGCGGTCGCGTCGTATGTCGAACTCGCGCGGACGCGCCCCTGGCCCGTGGCGGTGGCGTCGTCGCTGACGGAGCTTTTCGCGCCGGACTTGATGGCGACGCGGGCGGCCGCATTCCGCCAGCACTACACGTGGATCCCTGCCCGGGGGCTGCAATACTTTGAGTCACGAATCACGCTCGCCCGGAAAGACTCGGAGTACGGCTTGAGCACCACGCTGGCCTATTGCGATACGCCCGTACTGCAGCGCGCGGCGGTCGCAGCCCTCGCGGAAAAGTGTCGAATTCTCTGGACGCTGCTCGACGCCATTGCTCAGGCGTGCGACCCGAGCATCGCGGAATCAATCGATGTTTGACCGTTCCGACGACCGCCCGGCACTCGCCTCCAAAACGCGCTTGCGCAACGATCCGATCACAGGCGAGCCGCTGCTGCTCTTTCCGGAAGGCGTGCTTCGGCTCAACCGGTCGGGGGCCGCGATCCTTGCCCTGTGTGATGGCCGACGCACGGTGAGCGCAATCGCTGCGGCGTTGTGTGAACAGTTCCCCGGATCGATCAGTGAGGTCAACGACGACGCTGCGGCTTTTCTAGGCGAGCTGGACGGCCGCGGGCTGCTCGATTGGAACGCCCCGACGCTTACGCCCCTGAATGTCCCGGCTGTTGATGTCGCGGCGGCCAATTCCTCGAAGTTGCTCGCTCGCGATCGGCCCCTCGGCCTGCTTGCCGAGTTGACGTATCGCTGTCCCCTGGGGTGCCCGTATTGCTCGAATCCGACGACCTTGCGCCACGGCGGGAACGAATTGACCACGGAGGAATGGGAGCGGGTCATCGGGGAAGGCGCGGAATTGGGTGTGCTGCATGTTCATTTCTCTGGCGGCGAACCGCTCTTGCATCCCGGATTGCCGACGCTTGTGGCGGCGGCCCGGGCGACCGGCCTTTATACGAATCTACTGACGAGTGGGATTCCGTTCTCGCGCGAAGCGGCAGAAGGGCTTCTTTCGGCCGGACTCGATCATGTCCAGCTCAGCCTGCAATCCGATGAGGCACCGCTGGCGGATCAGATCGGCGGCCGGCGCTCGCACGACGCCAAGCTCGAGGCGGCGCGGCTGATTCGCGAGCTGGGCTGGCCGCTCACGCTGAATGTGGTTTTGCACCGCGCGAACATCCATCGGCTGCCGCAACTCATCACATTGGCCGAAGAACTCGACGCCGACCGGCTGGAATTGGCGAACGTGCAGTTCTACGGCTGGGCCCATCGCAATCGCAAGGCGCTCCTTCCGGACCTCGGCGCTCTGCGCAAGGCGGCCGAGTATGTCGCCCAAGCCCGCCACCGGCTCAAAGGGCGATTGCGACTCGATTACGTTCTCCCCGACGCCTTGGCCGATCGCCCGAAGCCCTGCATGGAGGGCTGGGGACGACGCTATCTCACGGTCACTCCGCAGGGCGACGTCCTCCCCTGCCCCACTGCTTCCTGCATCGAGTCGCTGTGTTTCGATAACGTGCGACAGCGGTCGCTCCGCTGGATCTGGCAGGAATCCGACGCATTCAATCGCTTCCGTGGAACGGCTTGGATGCCCGAACCCTGCCGCAGCTGTGAATGGCGACACACCGATTTCGGCGGCTGCCGCTGTCAGGCCGCCCTGCTCACGGGTGACGCGACTAACACAGATCCGGCTTGCGAGTTTTCGCCGTACCGCACGAACTTGATCGAAGCTTTCCATCGCGCCGATGCGGCGTTGTCGCAGCAACCGCTCATCTATCGAAGAAATCCCACGTCGGCTGCCACAGTGCCGCCCTCCGACGCGCTCACGGCAGACGACTAACCTGCAAAACGACATCGTTCTCGAACGGCGCCAGCTCGATGGAGACAGGCGTGTCGCCGCCCTTGATTACGATTGCCGGCGACGAGGCTCCCGTGGTTGGGGAATAAAAGCTCGCTCGATAGTTCCCCGGGGCAATGCGGAGCGAGACGGTCCCCGAAATGGGGCGTCCGTAATTTGCGTCGGTCACCTCGCGATCGTCTGCCAGATAGGCGACGAATCCGCCGCCCGGAAGCGCCAGCGCGGCGTCGACCACGTGCTGAGGCTCCTGGGCGATCCAATCCGGCGCAGGACGCGCGTGAACGAAGTCGATCGTTTGCATGAAGTCAGAAAGGTGTTTCATCCACGTCCGGAGCATGCGATTGGACTGCCGCGTGCCTGTCTCTGATCCGACTGTGATCGAGAAGTCGATGTAGTCGTAGTGGCACTGCGAAAAGAGGGCCATCCAGGCTCGCTTGCGGTGGATCGTCCAGCCAATCGGGTCGCGATACATCGACGCGGCGTTGTCTTCGTCGGGAACGCACGGCTTGGGGAAAACCTGGCTCGCGCGGCAGAAGTCGCGAAAGTTCTTCAAAACCAGTTGCTTAGACATGAAATTGCCCAGCATGTATTCCTTGCCGGCGAGGACCATGCCGGGCAGCGGATGCACGTTGACGGCGTCGAAGGTTTTCTCGGCGAAACTCTTATCCAATTCCTGCCGAAACGCTGGCTTATAGCTGAAAGCCTGGGAGCCAAAGACGAGGTGCGGCCGCTTGAGGCGAGCCAGTTCGTCGCGCACGAGTCGGGAGACGCGACCTTGCCACGCATCGACGCCACTGACACTCGCGTGCGCGTCTGCGTTGCCGCCCGGCTCGTTGCAGATTTCGTAGTAGACGTTGTCGTACGCACTGGTCTCCTGGATGATTTTTGAAGCGTAGGCCATCTGCCGCTCGACCAGCGGCCCGTTGTGGAGCGTGTTGTATTCGTACCAGGGGATTTTGCCCACGCTTTGCAGGTTGTTCTCTGCTCGCAATGGGTTGAGCGCCCAGACGCTGTCGCCGTACGTGTTGCTGAAGAGTGTCAGCTCGACGACGATGCCCAGCTCCGATGCGCGCGACAAAAAGCGATGCAGACGCTCGAAGTATTCGGGGTTCCACTTCTCGAGGTCGTAACGGGGCTCGCCGTCGATAGCGTTGCCCGGGCCGGTGCGCGGCCAGGGCGTGACGAAGTCGGGCGACTCGGGCTTGCACGGAGACGACGGATTCCGGGCCGACTGCTGCTCTCGGAAGAGTAGAAACGTTCGCGTCATCGTCTGGTGTTTGCCGGCGGCGTCGGCCAGATACCGCTCAAAATCGAACGGGCGATTGATGACCGAGCCGTAGTGCTCTGACGCAGCGATCAGCGCCAGCGGCCGACCGCGAAACAAGAGGTAGCGCGGGTTTTCCGGATGCAGCGAGACGGCCGGACGGGGCTTTTCGGCGGCGCCCTGACCGGCGACCGCATCTCCGCTGAACGCCTCCGGTCTTGAGGTCGCGCAGAATCCGACAACGACCATCATCAAGAGGAGACGGCGCGCCTCGGGAAGGCGGTAATTGTCATCCATTGTCATGGCAGATCGCCTGGTTCTTCGAGGTGGCAGTCGCGGTGGGCGTGGGTCGGCAGTAAGTCGGGCAGGGGGACCACTCACTCTCATAAGCGATACTCAGGCGATTTGCCAACCACGCCAGACCAACTAGCGAAGTCGCCGCACCGCGCCGATAATGGGCGCGTTTGTCCGCTTCGTGGGGCACCAATCCTTGGGAGTGGTTGGTGGGGGTCCCTTTTTGTCCTTCGGATGATTCTCGAGTCAGCACAGGAAACGACGGAACGTGACCGCGCAGGAAGTCCTGATCAGAGACGAGTCCCAGTCGGCGGCCCCGGAAGGCGGCATCGTTGAACATGCCCACGCAATCACTGGACTTCGCGAGCAAATCCGACCCGCGCTCGTCGGCATCGTACTGTTGACGCTGCTCACTGGGATTGTTTTCCCACTGGTCCTGGCCGCCGTGGCCGTGCCTCTGTTTCCGCATCAAGCCGGCGGCAGCCTGACGAGTCGCGGCGGAGTTACGATCGGCTCGGAACTCATCGGTCAAAGGTTCTACTGGCCGGGCGATTTTTTTCCGCGACCGTCGGCTGCCGGAAGGGGGTACGATGCGACAGCGTCTGGAGGCACGAATCTCGGGCCGGCAAATCCGAAATTGCTGGACGGCGCAAAAGGTAGTATCGACGGGAGTACGCCACCGTTCGTAGGAGTGTGGCAACTCGCGGTCGGCTACCGCCGAATAAATGGGTTGTCTCCCAATGTCCCGGTTCCCATTGACGCGGTGACCCGATCAGGAAGCGGGCTCGATCCGCATATCAGTGAGGCGAACGCCGATCTCCAAGTCCCGCGCGTGGCCCGCGAGCGCCGCATCAGCGAGGAAACCGTGCGGCGCCTCGTCGCTGACCACACGAGCGGGCGGCAGCTCGGCTTTCTCGGCGAGCCGCGAGTGGTCGTTCTGCCGCTGAATCTCGCTCTCGACCAGATCGCCCCGCAATCTGCGTCCTCCCGCCAATTCGCCAAGTAGGTCCCGCGATGCGCTGGCTCGAATACGCCGTTTTCCTCGCAATTCTCATCGTGCTGGCGAAGCCCGTCGGGATTTATCTGGCGCGCGTCTTTGAGCGGCAATCGACGTTCCTCGACCCGATCCTGTGCCCGGTGGAATCGGTCCTCGTGCGGTTGCTCGGCGTTCGCGCGGACAAGGAGATGACGCCGCTCGTTTATCTCGCAAGCTTCTTCGGTTTCGGCGTTTTGGGTGCGCTCTTTCTGCTCCTGCTGCTCGCGATTCAGTCTCTTTTGCCGGGCGGTCCCGACAAGAGATTTCTCACCACGCTAATGTCGGTCGACCTGGCGGAGAACATTGCGATCAGCTTTTCGACCACGTCGACCTGGCAGTCGTATGCGGGTGAATCGACCCTGCGATACCTCGCGCAGGCCGTCGGTCTGGTGTCGCAGAACTTTCTCGGTGGTGCAGCGGGACTGGCGGTCGGCATCGCGGCGATTCGCGGCTTTGCCCGGACGAAATCCCCGACGCTCGGCAACTTCTGGGTCGATCTCATCCGCGGATTGTTGTGGGTACTGCTCCCCGTGTCGCTGGTCGGTAGCCTGATCCTGGTCTGGCAGGGAGTTCCCCTGAACCTGAGCCCCTATGTCATGGCTTCGACGTTGTCTGGTGAACCGCAGACGATTCCGCAAGGGCCCGTTGCCGCTTTCGAGTTCATCAAAAATCTGGGGACGAACGGCGGCGGATTCTTCAACGCGAACGGGGCACACCCTTACGCGAACCCCACGCCACTAACGAACTTTCTTGGCTTGCTTGCGATTGCTGTCGTTCCGGCCGCGCTGCCGATCACATTCGGACGGATGGTCGGCCGGCCTCGTGCGGGGGTCGTGCTGCTGGTGGTCATGATTTTGTTATTCGTGGTCGGCCTGGTCGTCTGCGATGTTTTCGAGGCCGCCGATCCGCCGCGATTGAGCGGTCTGGGCGTGGTGGGCGGAAACATGGAGGGCAAAGAAGTGCGATTCGGCGTGGGCGGCTCCGTCCTGGCGGCGGTCGTCACGTCGAACGGAGCCACCGGGTCGTACAACTCGATGCACGACTCTTATCAACCGCTGAGCGTGCTGGTTCTGACGCTGAACATGTTGCTGGGTGATGTCGCCTTCGGCGGCTTGGGCTCTGGACTCTATAGCCTGATCATGGTCGCTCTTGTCGGAATCTTCATTGCCGGACTGATGGTCGGCCGCACTCCGGAATATCTCGGCAAGACGATCACGGTCGCCGAGGCCAAGTTAGTCGCGCTACACGTTCTGCTCACGCCGCTCGTCGTGCTTCCCTTGACCGCCTGGGCCGCTGTTTCCCCCGCCGGCCGAGCCGGTTTGGTAACAAATGACGGCTCGCGGGGCTTTACCGAGATCGTCTTCGCCTTCGCATCCTGTATGGCCAACAATGGCCAGAATATGGCTGGCTTGGATGCGAACAGCGTTTTCTACAACATGACCACGGCGGTCGCGATGGCCGTCGGCCGCTTCGGCCCGGCTGCTCTCGCACTTCTGTTGGCGGGTCGCCTCGCCGCCCAAGGACGCAAGCCGACCACGATCGGCTCGCTCCCCTGCGACACGGTGACTTTTGGTGCGCTCGTGTTCGGGGCAGTGTTGCTCCAAGGTGCGCTTTGCTTCCTGCCGGCCTTGGCGCTGGGACCGATCGCCGAATATTTGCAGCCGTGATGGGAAGCCGCGTTTGTCCTCGTTTGAGACGATCCGCATGACTCTGCGACGCAAAAGTATCCGGTCGCTGCAATGGCTGATTGCGGCTGGTATTGTTTTTTTCCTTCAGTCGGCGGGGTTCGGAGCCCAAAATCCAGGTCGACCGAACATCCTCGTGATTCTTGCCGACGATCTGAGTCATGGGGATTTGTCGTGTTGCGGCGGGAGTGACGTTCGCACGCCGCAGATCGACCGCATTTTTCGCGAAGGGCGCACGCTCACGCGGTTCCGCACCAATTCCAGCGTTTGTTCGCCGACACGCGCAGCTCTGCTGACGGGCGCTATCCCGATTGCGTCGGCGTGCCGGGAGTAATCCGCACGCATGCCGACCAGAACTTCGGTCGTCTGGCACCCGATGCGGTGCTGCTGCCGGCCCTGCTGAAGCCGGCCGGGTACTCAACGGCTTTAATCGGAAAATGGCATTTGGGGCTCACGCCGCCCGATGCCCCCAACGCCCGAGGCTTTGAATTCTTTCATGGCTTTCTTGGCGACATGATGGATGACTACGAAACCCACCGGCGGCACGGAATCAACTACCTCCGCTTGAATTCCGAGACGATTGATCCGCCCGGTCACGCAACGGAGCTGTTCACAGACTGGGCGATCGATTTCCTCCGCGATCGGGCGCACGATCGAAGGCCATTTTTTCTGCTTCTGGCCTACAACGCGCCTCACGCGCCGATTCAGCCGCCGGCAGATTTGTTGAAGCGAGTCCGCGACCGCGACCCGAACCTGCCCGATATGCGGATGCGGCGAATCGCGCTCGTGGAACATATGGATGAGGGAATCGGCCGGGTAATGGCTGAGCTGACGTCGGCCGGGCTCGACAAGAATTGCCTGGTCGTGTTCACGTCCGACAATGGAGGCCCGCTCGACGCCGGGGCACTCAACGGAATTTTGCGTGACGGCAAGGGAAGCATGTACGAGGGCGGGCTCCGCGTTCCGTTTGGCGCCCGCTGGACGGGCCGCATTGCCGCGGGCTCCTCAGCCGACGTGGCCGCCATGACAATGGACCTCTTTCCGACGGTTCTGGAAGCGGCAGGCATCGAGCGGCCGCGGAGCATCGACGGAGTCAGCATTTTGCCAACTCTTTTGGGACAGACTCAGAAGCTAACACGGCCGCTCTTTTTCATGCGCCGCGAAGGCGGGCAATCGTTCTGGGGCGAAGAGATCGAGGCGGTGATCGACGGCGATTGGAAGCTCGTCCACAACAGCCCGTTTCGCCCGCTGGAACTGTTCAATCTCGCCGCACGATCCGTCGGAGTCGCACGACCTCGCCGCCCGGGAGCCAAAGCGGCGCGACCGACTGGCGCGTGAACTGCAACTGCATTTGCAAACGGCCGGAACTTGTCCCTGGCAGCCGCCGGAGAAACGCCTGAGTTCCGACTGAGCTCGGATCCGATGCTCGACTGAGCAAAGAACCGGCCGGCTTACACCGGCCGCTCGCATCGGAATTTCACACAGTGCTCGATCTAGGTGAGCTGCTGTTGTTGCGCCTGCATGCCCCCACTCGCAAAGGACTGAACGCCGTCGGTGCGGGAGATAGAGATCGACGCGGTCAGTGTCGCAGTGGCCGCGGTGCCTCGGAAGGAGCCGACGACGGGGGAGGCCAGCTCGGGCCGGGCTGAGGCGGCCAGAGCGATGTGCTGATCGCCGACTGCCAGTCCCTGCGTCGGGTCGTAGCCCCGCCAGCCGGCCCAGGGCAAATAAACCTCGGCCCAAGCGTGCAGGTCGTGTGTGCCGTCGGCGGATTGCTGCTGAAAACCACTGACGAAGCGGGCCGCCAGCCCCACGCTTCGGCAGGCATCCATAAACAGCACCACCAGGTCGCGGCACGCGCCCGTGCGCCGCGACAAGGTAGCGAGTGCGGACCACGGTCCACCGTGTTCGCGGGTGGTGACCGTCCAGGTCGAGGAAAGCCTTTCGGACAGTCGTCCCAGAAACGGCACGACCTGTTGATTGACCTCGGCGGCCACGTCGGCGGCGAACCGGCCGACGGGATCGTCCGCGAGAATCTCGCCCACTCGTTTGCGCGCTGGTGCGACGAGCGGTTCCTCCACCGGGGAATACGACATCGGGAGCAACGTCCGATTTGGCGGCAGGATGAACTCGAACGGATTGTTCCGGGTGGTCGTAACAACCGACTCCGCGCGGACGGTCAGCTCCGAGGAGAGCCCGTTGAACCAGGCCAGGGAAACTACGTTCCCCTCGGCATCCAGCGAAGTTGAGATTCCCGCGGGGTGGGGCTTTACGACGAGGCGAAACGATTCGAGCAGTTGCCCGCCGTCGACCCGCGGCCGCATCCGAATCAAATGCGGTTCCAGAAAAACTGGCTGGTTGTAGACGTAGCGGGCGAGATGCGTGATTTCGAAGGGCACGGCGGGCAGTTCTAGTTGTCGCTCGAAGCCAAATTGAAATCTTGTTTCGTCATTTTCAGCGCCCTAGCCGGTCGCGTCGCGGTCGGGCATCCTCATTTGCACCACCTGGGGCTCGCGGAGTTTGGCCAGCACGGGCTCCATCCAGCCGGTCGGCAACTCGCGGACCGAGTCGCGGAGCCGCTCCTGCCACCAGTTGGAGTTCTCGGCCAGATCGCTCTTTTCAAAGCGGTGCTCGACGATCTGAAAAGTATTACGAGCATACAGCACGACGTCGACGGGAAAATCGACGTCGGCCGCGCTGATTCGCGTGGAATCAAAGGCCAGGCAGCCGACCTTGAGCGCGAACCGCATCGGGTCTTCGTATTTCAGCGTGCGGTCGAGCACCGGTTTGCCGTAGCCCGAGGCGCCGATGATGTGATACGGGGTTCCGCGGCTGATCTCGACCCAGTTCCCCTCGGGGTAAAGCAAGAACAATTTGTGCTCGCGGTCCTTGGCGAGCTGTCCGCCGATCAGGGCGTGCATGTTGAAGCGGAAGCCCGACTCCTCGAGCGATTCCCTGTCCTCAGCGGCCACCCGGCGAATCTGCTCGGCGAACAGGTTAGCCACGCGGAAGAGGCGTCCGAACAGGGGCTGCTCGGCGTCCTCGATAATCTCCTCGAAATAGGTGAGGGCCTTATCGCGCACGGCCCGCAGTCCCGAGGACATCACGAAGAACGCAGATTGGTCGTCCTGATAAACGGAGACTTTTTTCGCGGTGATGCACTCGCTGCCCGAGATCACCCGCGTGTCGGCGATGCCGACCAGCCCGTCTTCGACTCTCATCGCCAGGCAGAATGTCATTCGGAGGCCCTCACGCTGAGTGTGCTCGCGGCGGCCACGGGTCGGACGGCGAAAAATGTATCACAGACCGAGCCTCCCACCAAGTTGAGTCGCTTTTGCAGGTCGTCGACAAACTCGTGCAGCCCGCCGGAGATGATCTCCTCGGCTCGAGTGTAGGCCAACTCGGCGCGAAGTTGGCCCAAAAGCTGTTCGGGCCGATTGCTGAAACTGCCGGTCCTTGAGGCAGAAATCGCGTGCAGCGATTCGTTGGCCTCGGTGAGGCAATACAGCACGGCCCGGGGAAATTCGCGATCGAGGACCAGAAATTCGACGACGCGGGCCGGAGTAATCCGTCCATGGCGTTGGCGGTACATCTCGAAGGCGCTGGCCGAGCGCAACAGGGCCGACCATTGAATGTCGTCGTAGGGAGTGCCCACGTCGCGGGGCGTGGGGAGCAGGATGAAGTATTTGACGTCGAGAATTCGCGAGGTTTTGTCGGCGGTCTCGATCGTGCGTCCCACGCGGCAGAAGTGCCAGGCCTCGCCGTGCGTCATCGTCGCGTCGGTAATTCCCTGGAACTGTTGACCGGTCAGCCGCACCTGCTCGTAGAACTCGTACGGATTGTCGAGGGCCGCCCGGTAGCCGCTGGTGTCCTTGAGCATCAGATAAAAGCGGTTGATGTGCTCCCACATCTCGGAAGAGATGATTTCGCGAACGCTACGGGCATTTTCGCGGGCCGTCGTGAGGCAGGAAAGGACCGAATTCGGGTTCTGCCGGTCGAACGTCAAGAAGCGAATGACGTTTTCCTTAGTGGCCGCGGGGTAGCCTGCGGTGAAGAGAGCATCGTCACCCGTGGTCACGACGAGGGGACGCCACTGCTGCACAGCCTCGCCGGGGAGGTCGAGATTGAGGTTCAGGTTGACCGAGATGAAGCGGGCAACGTTTTCAGCACGCTCGACATAGCGGCACATCCAGTAGATCGAATCGGCGACGCGCGAGAGCATGCGTCTACGCGTCCTCCGCCACGATCCAAGTATCTTTGCTGCCGCCACCCTGCGACGAGTTCACGACCAATGAGCCTTTTTTGAGGGCCACCCGGGTCAGGCCGCCCGGCAGGACAAAAATCTCTTTGCCGTACACGATGAAGGGTCGCAGATCGACGTGCCGGCCCTCCATGTTGCCGTCGTTCACAATCACCGGGCTGCGGGACAGGTTGAGGGTGGGCTGGGCGATGTAGTTGCGGGGTTTGGCCTCGATGTGGCGGGCGATTTCTTCCTGCTCGGCGCGGGTCGATCGGGGGCCGATCAGCATGCCGTAACCGCCCGATTCGTTGGCCGGCTTCACTACGAGCTTGTCGAGATTGGCCAGCACGTGCGACCGTTGGGCCTCGTCGAAGCACAAATAGGTCGGCACGTTCGGAATGATGGCCTCCTGGGCGAGATAGTATTTGATCATCTGCGGCACATAGGCGTAGATGACCTTGTCGTCGGCAACGCCAGTGCCCGGCGCGTTGGCCAGCGCAACGCGGCCCGCGCGATACACATCCATCAACCCGGCAACGCCCAGCATCGAGTCGGCTCGAAACGTCTTCGGATCCAGGAAATCGTCGTCGATGCGGCGGTACAGTACGTCGATCCGCTCGAGCCCTTTGGTCGTTCGCATGTGCAAAAAACCGTCCGAGACGACGAGGTCGCGGCCCTCGACCAGGTCGATCCCCATTTGTTGCGCGAGGAATGAGTGCTCGAAATAGGCCGAGTTGTAAAAGCCCGGCGTCAGCAAGGCGACGCTCGGCGAGAGGATCTTGGCCGTCCATCAGCGACTGCAGGGCGTCGAGCAGGCGGCTGCAGTAGTCGTCCACCGGCCGCACGCGGGCCCGCTCGAACAGGGCCGGGAACGTCTGCTTCATCAACTGGCGGTTTTGCAGCAAGTACGACACGCCAGAGGGACACCGCAGGTTGTCCTCGAGCACATAAAAGCTGCCGTCGCGATCGCGGACCAGGTCGGTGCCCGTGATGTGGCACCAGACGCCCTTGGGCGGATTGAGGCCGACGCATTGTCGACGAAACGATGCGGCCGTCTGGATCACGTGCTCGGGGACGACACCGTCTTTGACGATCTTCTGCTCGTGGTAAATGTCGTCGATAAACAAGTTCAGGGCGGCGATCCGCTGGGTCAGCCCCCGCTCGAGCCGGTCCCACTCGCCGGCCCCGAGCACCCGCGGCACGATGTCGAAGGGGATGATGCGTTCGGTCCCCTCTCCGTCCCCGTAGACGTTGAAGGTGATGCCCAGCCGCAGCATCGAGCGGTCGGCCGCGAGCTGCCGGCGTTTGAGATCGTCGCAGGCCATCCGCTGCAGATAGGAAAACAAAGTTTCCGATTCGCGCCGGGGCCGGCCGCACGGTTTGAATAGCTCGTCGTAGAATTCGCCGACCTGGTAATCGGCAAATACGCCTGTCGTTGGCCCAACGTGTGCCGCGGTCTGTACTGAAATTTGAGACGCGGCGGGGATTTGAGTCACGGCAGGAATCTCACGAACGGAGGCTCACCGGGTGAGCGGGTGAGTTGTCCGGAACTTCGACGAGGGGATCGCTTGGGAGACCAAAGCTTAGTCGATTGAGCACTTCACGCGCCGTCGCGATTTGCGCGTAGCAGTCTTGCTCTAAGCTTATCGTTTTAAGAAACTTACGACAATTCGAGCGTTCCCGCAATTGGAGATTCTGCACGGTTCCTAGCTACGGCCCGCACGATTTTGAGGCTTCCGCCCAGCCTCACCCTTAGTTGAGCCGCGGGGGTGTCCCGCGCGTCACTGGAACGTCGAATAAGATCGGCATGTCGCGGCCGAAAGATTCCTGCACCCGGGCCGTCAGCTCGTCGGGGTCGCTGACTCGGTGGGCTTCAACCCCGAAGGAGTGGGCCAGCGAGACCATGTCGACCTCGGGCTTGGCAATGTCCATGCCCTCGAAGCGGCCTTCGATCGCCCGCGGAAGGCCCATTCCCTGGGCTCCGATCTTCAAGATCTGGTATTGGGCGTTGTTACAGATTACGAATGTGACTGGGATGCGGTAAGCGGCCGCCGTCCACAATCCCTGAATTCCATATAACGATGCACCTTCGCCGAGGACCGCCAGCACGGGCCGCTCGGGCCATGCGAGTTTGACGCCGATGCTGCAGCCCAGTCCCCAGCCAAGGGCCCAGCCGCGATGGCCGAAATAGCCAGTTGGGTCATGGATCGCGCCGAGCCGCTCGAGCAGGGTGCCGGTCGTGGTGACCGCCTCTTCGACGACAGCAATATTCTTCGGTAACGATTTGGCCAGCGCCGACATGATCGTCGCCGGCGTAAGGGGACGCTGGCTCCACTCGGCGGCCGCTCGGGCCTGAATTTGTGCGCGAATCTTGCGATGCGCCTGGATTCGCGCCGCTCCCCGCGTGGCGGCCGATTCGCGCGCGGCGGCGCTAATCGTCGAACGCAGCAGTGACGCCAATTCCGCGAGGCCCGTCTTGGGATTGCCCGCCAGAGAGACATCCGTCGAGTAATTCTTGCCAAGCTGCCACGGATCCTGATCGAGCTGAATCAGCCGCGTGTTCGCCGGGATGGCGCGTGCCGGTTCCTGGTAGACGTACAGTCGGAACAAGTCCGTCCCCACCACGAGCAAAACATCGAATTCGTTGAGTCTCTGGATAATCTCGGGAGCATAAATCGGCATGCCGGGAGCCGACAGCGGGTGCGTGCACGGAAAGGCGAGTCGTCCGTGTGTAGTGCCCGCTTCGGCCATGACGGGCGCCCGAGCGCTTCGGCCACCTCGACCAGCTCGGCGACTGCGTTCGCCTCGAGCACGCGGCTGCCGGCCAGAATTCCGGGGTTTTTGGCCGCAGCCAGAATCTCGGCTGCGTGCTTCAGCTCGTCCACGGGCGGACGAACGAGCGAATTGATCGGCCGCGGTGGCGTGAGATCGAAGTCCTCCACTTCGCGCTGGACGTCGACGGGGATCGAGAGGAAGACCGGACCGGTCGGCGGCATCAGCGCGGTTTGCACGGCTCGTCGAATTGCCTGCGGCAGATCGGCGGCCCGCTCGACCTCCACGGCCCATTTCGTCCAAGGCTTCGCGACACTGACCATATCGGACCAAAGAATCGGCTCTTCAAATTTGAGCCGGCGATCCTGCTGCCCGGCTGTGACGATCAACGGCGTCCCGGAACGGTAGGCGTTGTAAAGCATGCCCATTCCGTTGCCCAACCCGCAGCTGATGTGCAAGTTCACCACGCCCGGGCTGCGCGAGGCTTGAGCAAAACCATCCGCCATCGCGACGACCGGCACCTCCTGGAGCGCGAGGATGTATTTGATCCGCGGATGATCGACGAGTGCATCCGAGAGGGGCAGCTCGGTCGTCCCCGGGTTGCCGAACAGATACCGCACCCCGGACTCCGCCAGGATCTGGAGCATGGCTTCGCAAGCGTTCATCGGCATGGAAGTCCTCATTCGGCAGAATCGCCGAAATTGCGATGGCTAGCGGTGAAAATTCGCCAGAAGTTGGCTCATTGTACCGACGTCGGAATCCGCGTCGCAACATGCCTGAGCCGCGCTTTGGACCGATGGGGCTGGGCAGGATACGATAAGAAGGACTTCGAGGGACCGATTTTGAAAGCTGGCATTTTTGTACTCGTGACGATCGGCATGCTGACGGTGGTCGGCTCCCTGGTTTTCGAACTGCCGAGCACGCGTCCGGCGGGACCCGCGGTGATACCTCCTCCGGTCGCCGCGCCTGACGAGATCCAGCCAGATTTCGCTCCCCCTGCACCGCCCGTCGCACGATTCATCAAACCTCCCGGCCCGGCACCGGAGGGGATGGTTTGGATTCCGGGCGGCACCGCCCTTTTGGGTGACGACGAAGGTCCGCCCGACGAGCAACCGGCGCATTCGGTCACGATCGACGGCTATTGGATGGACCGCACCGAGGTGACCAACGCCGCCTTCAAGAAATTTGTTGACGCCACGGGGTATGTCACGATCGCCGAGCGGACGCCTAAGCGGGAGGACTTCAAGGAACTGATGGCCGACGTGAACGAAATCCCGGCCGAGAGCCTGGTTGCCGGCTCGATCTGTTTTAATCCAAATTTCGACCGCCGAGCGCTCGCCAAGGATCAGCCGCTTTGGCCGCTGCAGGTCTGGAACTATGTCAAAGGCGCCAACTGGCGTCATCCGGACGGGCCGTCCTCATCGATTGCCGATCGAATGCAGCACCCGGTGGTCCACGTTTCCTGGATTGACGCGGTCGCCTACTGTCGGTGGGCCCATAAGCGGTTGCCGAGCGAGGCGGAATGGGAATACGCGGCCCGCGGCGGACTTTCGCACGCGATCTATCCCTGCGGGAATGAACTGGTCAAGGACGGCAAATGGACGATGAACATCTGGCAGGGAGAGTTCCCCGATACGCACAATGTGAAGGACGGCTTCCGAACGACGGCGCCGGTCGGCTCCTTCTCGCCGAATGGTTTCGGACTCTTCGATATGGCCGGCAACGTGTGGGAGTGGTGCAACGACTTTTACCGTCCCGACTATTACCGCTTCGCCCCCCTCTCCAATCCGCCGGGACCAAGCGACAGTTTTGACCCGCTCGAGCCGCACTCTCCGAAACGCGTGCAGCGTGGAGGCTCGTTCATGTGCAGCGATAACTATTGTCGAGGATATCGGGTGAGCGCCCGAATGAAGCAAGCTCCCGACAGCGGCACGTTCCATGCTGGCTTTCGTTGCGTCCGCTCGCCGGACGAAGCCGTCAACACTCCTCCTCGATCGACACCCTGAATCAAAAACTATGCGCGCGCTTTCGGGCATTCAGCCGACCGGCCGATTTCATTGGGGCAACTATTTCGGCGCGATACGCCAGTACATCGCGCTGCAGGACAATGAGCAGGCGTTTTATTTCATCGCTGACCTGCATGCCCTGACGACCGTTCGCGAGCCCAAGCTGCTCGCCGAATACACGCACGATGCGGCCGTCGAGCTGTTGGCGCTGGGACTTGACCCGAAGCGGGCCACGCTCTTTCGGCAATCCGACGTGCCGGAAGTGAGTGAGCTGACGTGGCTGTTGATGACGGTCACCCAGATGCACCTTTTGGAAAAGTGTCATGCCTACAAGGACAAGAAATCGAAAGGCCTGCCGGCGGACGCGGGCCTGTTTACCTATCCGGTCCTGATGGCCGCCGACATTCTGCTTTACGACAGCGACGTCGTGCCCGTGGGGGCCGACCAGGTGCAGCATATCGAAGTGACGCGGGACATCGCCGCTCGCTTTAACTCGATGTACGGCGAGGTGCTGACCCTGCCGAAGGCACACGTCGTCGAGGCGACGGCCAAGGTCCCTGGAATCGACGGCGAGAAGATGTCGAAAAGCTACGGCAACGCGATCGAGGTCTTCGAGGAGCCGAAAAAGCTCCGCAAGAAGATCATGTCGATTCAGACCGATTCCAAACCGGTCGAAGAGCCGAAGGACCCCGACACGTCGGCGATCTTTGCGCTTTATCAGCTCTTTGCCACGCCCCAGCAGCAGGAACAACTCGCCGCACGGTATCGCGCGGGCGGAATGGGGTACGGAGAGGCGAAACAATCGCTCTACGAGGCATCCCTAGCCTACTTTGCCGAAGCGCGCGAGCGACGTGCTCAACTGCTTGCGAATGAAGCGCAGGTGAAGGACATCCTGGCCGAAGGAGCCCTCAAGGCACGAAAAAAGGGGCGGGAAGTCTTGGATCGGGTGCGGCAAGCCGTCGGGCTGCCCGGGACCAAAAGGCCGGCTTAAGAGGGGCTGAATTCCGACATTTTCGCCTGTTTTTGTCGTGAACAAATGACGCGCTTCGAGGCCGGTTTGAGTACAATCTGCAAGCAGTGAGGTTTGCCGGTCGGTTCATCGGAATTAGGGGGAAGTTGGGCATGAGTAAGTTTGGCCGGGTGCAGCAAAAAGCGGTCGTCGCGTGGGCATTGGTGTCCGGACTGAGTCTGGCTCCCGCCGTGGCTTGGGGCGGCAATAAGGCCGCGCCACCGATGCAACCCACTGCGACGAAATCGGCTGTGGCGAAATCGGCCGCGGACTTCATGCTCAAGGACATCGCCGGCAAATCGGTCGCGCTGCACGACTACAAAGACAAGGCGGCGGTCGTCGTCGTCTTTATGGGCGTCGATTGCCCGATCTCGAACCTGTACCTCAAGGATTTGGCGGACCTGCAGGTCCGTTACGGGAAGCAGGGAGTGCAGATCGTCGGCATCCAATCGAACGCGGGTACGACCCAGGCTCGTGCTGCCGAGCACGCTCGCGAGTACAAAGTTGCTTTCCCCGTGCTGCTCGATCCGGGTCAGCACGTCGCGAACCAGTTAGGCGCGAAGCGAACGGCCGAGATCTTTCTGCTGGACGGTCATCGACAGGTTCGTTACCACGGGGCTCTCGATGATCGCTACGGTTACACGTTCAAACGGGACGTTCCGCAACGTCACGATCTCGAAGAAGCTCTCAAGGAACTTTTGGCCGGCAAGCCTGTGACGGTCGTCGAGACGACACCCCGTGGCTGCCTCATCACGCGGGACGAGCGGCCGGCGTCACTGACCAAGGTCACCTACGCAAAACAGATTTCCCGCATCCTGCAGCGGCGCTGTGAAGAGTGTCACCGGGCCGGTGAGGTCGCACCGTTCGCGTTGCAAAGCTACGACGACGCTGTTGAACACTCGGCGATGATGAAAGAAGTCGTCCTGCAGCGGCGGATGCCACCCTGGCACGCCGATCCCCGCTACGGCCACTTTTCAAACGACCGCCGGATGGAACAAGAAGAGATCGACCAGCTCTTGGCTTGGATCGACGCCGGCACGCCACTGGGCGACAAGCAAGAATTGCCCGCGCCGCAGCATTGGACGACGGGCTGGCAGATCGACAAACCCGATTACGTCTTCGAGCTGCCCAAGGAAGTCAAAGTTCCGGCCACGGGGACAGTCGAATATCGCTATTACTCGGTGAAGACCAATCTGAAGGAAGATATCTGGATCCAGGCTGCCGAAGCTCGTCCAGGCAATCCCGCCGTTGTGCATCACATCATCGTGTTCTGCCGCAATCCGAAAGAGGACGACGACGATGGTGAAGGTTTTGGCGGTGGGCAGCACGTTTGCGGGACCGCTCCGGGCGACCCGCCGCTCGTACTGCCCCCCGGCGTGGCCCGGCGCATTCCGGCCGGTGCCGAGCTGATCTTCCAGATGCACTACACGCCGAATGGAAAGGCAGCGACCGACCGCTCGAAAGTCGGCTTCGTGCTTTACAAGGGCAAAGACAAGCCGCAACATTTTTCGCACACGCAGCCGGTGATGAATATGCGGATCAAAATTCCGGCCGGTGATGCGAACTACAAGCTCGAATCAGCCTATAAATTCCCGCGGGACGCGAAGATTTACCAGTTGATGCCGCATATGCACCTCCGCGGCAAGGACTTTTTGTACGAACTCAAGCGTCCGGACGGCCAGACGCAGGTTCTGCTGTCGGTGCCACAATTCGATTTCAACTGGCAGAACACGTATCGTCTGACTCAGCCAGTCGACGCACCGAAGGGTTCGACACTGCATTGCGTGGCCCACTTCGACAATTCCAAGGACAATCCGGCCAATCCCAATCCCAAAAAGGTCGTCCGCTGGGGCGATCAGACCTGGGAAGAGATGATGATCGGCTGGATGACGCTGGCGTGGAGCGACGACAAGCCGGCACCGCAGAATAAGGGCGCCAAGAGTGACAAGCCCGCGGCTGCGCAGCCGAAGGCCGAGAAGAAAACGACCTCGACCGCTCCGGCTAAGCAAAAAGTCGCCGGACTCTAGCTCGAGAAAATGCTGTTCTTCGCTTGATGCCACTGCTGGGCGATTTTGCCCGGCAGTGTTTTCTTGCGCCGGTCCCACTATTCTTGCGGCGACATCAGCTCAATCTCGCCGTCGCCGACGAAATGCAGCCGGCGAATGTGCGCGATCTTCCACTCGTTGGCTTCGCGCTCCCAGGTCAGAGCCCAACGCGTGTAGCCGTGCTCCTGGCGGCCGTTAAAGCTTACGGTCGCGCTGGCACGAAACGTAGAAGTCGCCTGCGATTCGGCCGAACTCATCTGCACAGACAGATCGGTGATGCGAATGCTGCCTACGACGTGCACTGAACCGGCGACGCCTCGCACGAGATCGCGCTCTTTTTGATCGTGTGCCGAAAAGAACTCGGCGCAGCGCTCGCCGTTGCCCGACTCAAAGGCGCGGGCGAGCGCATAGACGTTATTCTCGACGCGCTCGGACTCCGTGACGATCAGCCGCTCGACAAGAATCACCACTCCGCCCAGCGCCAGGAACGCCACGGACAACCGCAGCTGCCGCGGCCGCCGGTGCACGTACCACTGCGCAAAGAAAACCGCCGCGACGACCGAGCAGATGCAAAACGGGGGCCACGGAGTTTCGGTGAACCACATCGGCGCTGTTCCTTTGCCGAAAAATCTAGGCGCGCAGACGCGAGCGGACAAGAGGACCCGCGCTCATCGCGTGAGCGTCGCCAGCTCCGGCGTTTCATCAAGGTGCCAGCCTGCTACCTGAATGACAGAACCACCGCGAAAATTTGTGCGTGGATTCTCGAAATCCCGCTTACCGAAGCGTGCGATCCGGGCGGCTCGCCCCGCTCGAGCAGGACACGCTGGCGACGATACCGACAGCGCGACTCGCTCAGCTAGTCTCATCTCGTAACGACAATTCGCGCGAGGTCACTCTCGTCGAAGTGCCGGCGCTCAGTTTGCCAGTCGCCCGGCTTTGGCAGTCGCAACCACGCGGAACGAGCGGCGAATGATTTCGGCTCCGCCGATCTTCAGCACGAGCGAATAATTTCCAGGGGACATCGTCTCGCCAATGTTGTAATCGAAGATCGCCCGCATCGAGTCGGCAGAGACTGTGCAGCCGGTGGTGTCGATCACCCGGTGCTCGGCATCCTCGAGCTCGCACGTCAGCCAGAGGTCTTCGTGGGGTGGAACCAGGTCACACTCGGCTTTCATCGCCTCACCCTGGCGAAATTCCGTCCTCCGGTCGACAACGGCGCCAGCAAGCACTCTCGATCCGATGTCGAAGAGGAGGACTTTGTCCTCGTTGCGGACACGTTCGCTTGGCCGCAGTTCTTCCGCGACGTAGTTCGGATCGAGTTCCTTAAGCGTGTAGGGTCCCTCGGGGCGGCGCATTCCGTAGCGATCGAGCTTATATTCCAGCGCGATTCCGCCGCAGGCAGTTAAGACCGCGATCGCGGCAAAGGTTCCCTGCGCCCAGGCCGGGGCGAACGCCGGCAGCACCGGCCACTCGCGAGGGCGGAACAGCCGCCCGATTGCGGCCGACATACCCCGGCCGCGTTCGCGCCATGCGGCGAACAGCCGACTGAACCAGGCGATGTCATTCTCGTTCAAGAAACACAAATAGGATCCGATGCAAACGACCGGGAACAACCAAAGGCCCAGCGTGAGCAAAGTCATAATGTGAAAGGCGGAGCCGATTCCCAGCATCACGATCCGGGCAATGCCTCGCCAGGCCAGGAAGATGAACGCGCACTCCCAGACGAGTGCGACCAGCCCAAAAATCGCGAGCAGCGAGGGGTACGGCTCGAAGAAACGGCCAAGTGGATTCGGGAGGTTGTAACTGGTGATCATCCAGGTCTGAAGCTGCTCACCCGAAAAGTAGGCGGGGATCTTGAACTTTGTGAACGCGGCGCCGACGTAGACGACGCCGACGAACAGTTGCATCAGCCTTCGAGGCCAGGCGGCAAAACGCACCGGCAGGTCGGCAATCGCTTGAGAAACGCCCGCTCGACGCAATCGCGACCTGCGGAACCAGTTGTCGAGTGACCAAACCGCGCCGCACTGCGAGAAACACAAGAGAAACACCAGGTGCGACGCGATGACCGAGTACTTGTTCATCGTGCCGATCGTGTCGAGCGAGTTCAGAAAGATGTACGTGACTGTGGTCACGATCATCGAAAACCGCGTGCACCACCCCAGGCACGAGGTGACGATCGCCAGGATCAGGACGCTGTGAATCGCCACGGCCACCGCGCCGCTGGGTTCCGGGAAGAGCGGAGGATTCCCATAAACGGTCCACACCGGCACGGGAGCCCCATCGGTCGAGTACAGCTCCCGGGCGTAGGGCCACCTGGGAACCATCGCCATCAAGAGTGCGATCGAAATCACAATGCGCACGAGTGCAAGGCCGTACGGGACTTCCTCGGCGTAGAAGAACTCGCGGAGGCTGGCCCGGATGCCAGTTGCAGAGTTGCTCGAGTTTCCTGTGCTCATCGTCGACTCCGAGGCGGAAAGACGTGACCGAGCGCTGACGCGTCTCACGAGTTCACTCGGCAAGCGGTCCGCCGACCGGAGTGCCCGGTGACGGCTCGTAGAATGGCGTTGACGAGAACGCGCCGTGGGAATCGTTCATCAGGCCCGACGGGATGAAGGGCTGGCTGCGGCGAGCGTCCGACATCAGCCGGGGATTGTCGCGCAGTCCCCATTGGTACTGATACACAAAGAATGTGGGCTGCATGCTGAGGACCTCACCGGCGGGAGTCAACACGAATCGAGTGTGGCAATACTTGTGAAAGTCTTTCGGCTTGCCGTAATAGGCTTCGTATTGGGCGTCGGGGAGATTGAACTTCTTGGGGTATTCCTCCTCGACGACGAAGATCCGCACCATCGGTTCGTGTTTGGTGTGGTTGAGGGCCATGTGACCGATGCGCTCGCCCTGTTTGCATTCCGGATCGTAGTGTTGGCGGGCCATGTCACCATACGGATGAAACTCGCCCCAGGGCGCGGGGGCCAGCTCGTAGAACTTGCCGCTTTCGCCTTCGCCGATGACTTGCGTCCGCCCTTCAAACCCGGCCCAACCGCAAAACATGTCCCAGACCAGGAAATACATCACCGGATGGCAGCCGGTTTTGATGTCGAAGGCGTGCGAAACGAATCCGAACAACAGCGCGAGCAGGTAGGTGGTGATGCAAATGTGACTGAGCCATCGTTTCACGGCGCAGATCCTCCCTGCCCCCGCCTGAATCGTCCGAATTGAGTGCGAAATGTGCTCGGGAAAGGCACGCATTTTCGTGTTGGGCCCATTCCGGTCAAGCCCAAATCGGCAGCCGGCCGGGCAAAAAGACGCAGCGTGAAGCCCGGCCTGTCGGTCCAAGCTCCCAACTGCGGCGGCTCCTTAACGCGTCGCAACTATGAGACACTATTCTCCGAGCCGCGCCCCGTGGATTCGACTCGTAAGATCGCGTCGATGATTCCGTCCCAGGTATAGGACGTCGCCTCGGCCGCGATCTCGAGACCAAACTCGCGTGCTCGGGCGGAAGTCACGGGGCTGATGCTCGCCAGCCGCGTTTTGCGGCCGAGTTGAGCCCGGGCGGCCGGCGTGCACAGTTGTACGAGCGCGTGCACGATTGACGGGCTTCCCAGGCCGATCCAATCGAGTTCGCCCCGCTCGAGTCGAGCAAGCTCAAGCGGCGGCAAGGCGTCGACGTCGACGTTGCGATAGACGACTACCTCATCGACGGTGGCGCCCGCTTGCGACAATTCTTGCCGTAAGACATCGCGTCCGCGATCGGCACGGGCCCACAGGACGCGTGCGCTTCCGACCTGGCGACCCAGTTCTTCCGCCAAGGATTCGGCCCGGAATTCCGGGGGCACGAGATCGGGTCGCAGACCGAAACGGGCGAGCGCTTCGCCGGTTGCCGGGCCGATCGTAGCGATCTTCGTATGCGCCAATCGCCGGGCGTCTCCGCCGGCCTGCCACAGTCGTGAAAGAAAGGAATCGACGCCGTTGACGCTCGTGAAAACCAGCCAATCGAAATCTCCGAGCCGACGGAGCGCGTCATCGACTGGGGCCCACTCGCTTGGCGGCAGGATCTCGATCGTGGGCAAAGGGACCGGCTCGGCCCCAAGTCGCAACACTCGTTCGATCACGGGTCCCGACTTGCGCGGACGGCCGCGTGATCGCGATCCGTCTTGCCAAACAGGGGCAGGCCCTCGAACCAGGCAATGCTCTCGCGACGAGTCACGCATTCCCCGATCACGATGATCGACGGTGGACGCACGCCAGCTTGTTTCACGCGGGCGGGCAATTCTCCGAGCGGTGCGACAATCGTCCGCTGCGCCGGGTTTGTAGCCGAACTGATGAGGCACGCCGACGTCGATACGGGCATTCCCGCACGGATCAACTCGGCCGCCAGACTTTCGAGGCGTTGCAGCCCCATGTAGAAAACGAGCGTCCCCGGAAACCGGGCGATCGCTTCGTAGTCCAAAGCAGACTGACCCTTCACGGGATCCTCGTGTCCCGTGATGAAGGCGACTGCGGAGGCATATTGCCGGTGCGTAAACGACAGTCCGGCATATTCACCCGCGGCGACTGCGGCTGTGACGCCCGGCACAACTTCAAAGTCGATCTGCGCGGAGGCCAGAGCCATCGCCTCTTCGCTGCCGCGACCGAAGATGTACGGATCGCCCCCCTTCAAACGAACGACGATTTTGCCGGCCCTTGCCTCGGTAATCAGCCGGCGATTGATGGCTTCCTGCCCGGAGATCCCATCGCCTGTCTCTTGTCGATGCGTGCGATCGACCTCCCGCGTCGCGAATCGCAGGAGCAGCGGATTGACCAGGCCGTCGTACAGGACGAGATCGGCCGACCGCAAACATTCGAGGCCCTTGATCGTCAGGAGCCCCGGATCGCCCGGGCCAGCTCCGACGAGATAGACCTTACCCTCGCGTGGCATAGAGTCGGTCATCGGCGAGCGGCTGTTGGGAAGTTGGCTCCCAGCCAAGAGATGAGATGCCCCGCGACGGCCACTTTGGGCCCGGCAAAACTCGTGACCACGCGGCCCGAGACGCGTCGAGCACCTCGACGCTGTTGGATTCCGCACCGATGGCGGCTGGGCCGTTGAGGACGATCCAGTCGCAGTTTTTCGCCCGCAGTTTTTGCAGGGCGTTCTCCCGTGCATTGGCCGCCTCGAGCGCAAACCCCAACACCCAGCGACCGTCTTTGAGCCGGCCCAGTTCGGCCAGCACGTCGTCTGTCTCGATCATTTCGAGGGTAATGGGACCGCCGGTCTTTGAGATCTTGCCCGGAACGCGGTTGAGCGGTTTGTAGTCGCAGACGGCGGCGGCGGCGATCACTCCGTCACAATTGGGGAACCGGGAGACGCAGGCGTCCCGCATCTGGGCCGTCGTGTTGACGAAGAGGCAGTCGCAGCCTTGCGGCGGATCGAGGTGTACCGGCCCGCTGACCAGCACAACCTCGTGCCCGGCCCCTTGTGCGGCCGCCGCCAGGGCGTATCCCATGCGGCCGCTGCTATCGTTCGAGAGATAGCGCACGTCGTCGAGATATTCGCGCGTAGGGCCGGCAGTGACGAGGATCCGCATCCCGTGTCAGTTTAACATTTCCCCGGCTCTCGCGTGGCAGGTCATCGCGTGTCACTGCAACAGTTGGGCGATCGACTCCAGAATCTCAGCCGGTTCGGCCATGCGCCCGGGGCCGATTTCCCGGCAACTCTGCCAGCCGCTTCCCGGCTCGACATGTGAAAACCGTCTTCGCGGAGCCGGGCCAGATTGCGCTGGACGGCCGCCTTGGACCACATTTCGGCGTTCATCGAGGGCGCCAGCAAGATGGGCCGCGTCACAGTCAGAATCAGCGTCGACAACAGGTCGTCGGCATGCCCGTTGGCAATCCGCGCCAGAAAGTCGGCCGTCGCCGGCGCAACCACAAGAATCTCACACCGCCGAGCCAGACCGATGTGCTCGCCCAGAAAATGCTCGCTCGGCGAAAACAGAGAGCCGTGGACCGGGCGCGCCGTCGAGCGCCTCGAATGTCGTCTTGCCGATGAACTTCCGAGCCGCTCGCGTCAGCACGACCGATACCGACGCGCCGGCCTGCACGAGCTTGCTCGTCAGGTCGGCCGATTTGTAGGCCGCGATTCCCCCGCTCACGCCGAGCAGGATCTCACGGCCCTTGAGGGAGCTTGCGGAAGTCATAGTTCAATGGCAGGCAGAGCCTGACTTACTCCGCTCGATCGCGAGAAGATCCTAGAGATCGTCGAGTGATGGCCCGGCGTCACCGGCGTCAGGGCTTTCGTCCGAGGCCACGGCCAGGTTCCCCGATGCATCGAGGAAGATTTTGTCCTGCATGATCTCAGCGACGACGATTTCCATCTGGTTCTTGGTCGGCAACTCGACCAGCGGGCGCGCTCCGCGATTGAGCGCGACGAGCCGCTTCTGGATCAAGGCGGAGAGCTTGAACCGCCCGCCCACCTTGTTGACGATCATCTCTTCTTTGAATTCAGGCAACATTCAGCTCATTCTCCCGTGAGATAAGAATCTGCGCGATTTCGCGGACCGCGCTTCAAGGTCGTCGTTGACCACCTGGTGGCGATAAAACCCAGCGGCCGCCAGCTCGTCTCGGGCGATCTCCATGCGGCGGCGAATGGTGGCTTCGCTTTCCGTGCCGCGGCGGCGCAACCGTTCTTCGTACTCCCGCGGCGAGGACGCGCTCAGAAAGATCGTCACCGCGTCCGGATATTGTTCGACGATGCGGAGGGCCCCCTGCACGTCGATTTCCAAGAGTGCCCAGGCCCGTGCGCGGGCGGCCCGCTCCAGCTCCGCCCTTAACGTACCATACCAGTATCCTGAACCGAATACCTCCGCGTACTCGAGGAATTCTCCCGCCAGGCGCTGCCGCTCGAATTCGGCCGGAGCCAGAAAATAGTAGTCCTGGCCGTCGGCCTCCCCGGCGCGGGGCGGTCGCGTGGTGGCCGAAATCGCCTTCATGAGCCGGACCGGAGCGCGCTCGACCAGGCGATTGACGATCGTCGATTTGCCCGAACCGCTCGGACCGGACAAAACGACGATTCGCGAATTTCTCTCGCTCTCCGCTGCACCGCTGGTGCCCTGATCGATCCCGTGCGTCACTCCGCCGGACCCCCCGGTAAAAACGGTCCGTCACTCGACATTCTGCACGACTTCACGAATCCGTTCGATCGCCGACTTGATTTCGACGACCGCGTGCGCCACCTGGACGTTGTTCGCCTTGGAACCGATCGTGTTCGCCTCCCGAACCATTTCCTGCGTCAGGAATTCGAGCTTGCGCCCTGCGACTGCGGTTCGCGGCAAAGGCCTGAAACTGCTCGATGTGCGATCGCAGACGCAGAATTTCCTCGCCGATGTCACAGCGGTCGGCATAGATGCTGACTTCGCGGATCAGATCGGCCGGCTGGACCGACGCCTCGCTCCCCGCGAGAAGCTCACGAACGCGTTCGTGCAGCTTGTCGCGGAACTCGCGGACGATGTCCGGCGCCTTGGCCGCAATTTGGTCCAGTTCCACGCCGACGATCTGCAGGTTGGTCTGCAGATCCTGAGCCATCGAGGCCCCCTCGGCCGCCCGGAATTCGCGCAGCTTCTTCAGTGCCTGACGCAGCGTCGACTCGATCAGCGGCCAGGCCTCGCGCGGATCGCTTCGTGTCGAATCCCCCTCGACCACCACGCCGGGCAGCGCCAGAAGGCCGCTCAGTTCGCGCGGCGGTGATTGGCCGAGCGCCGATGAGAGTCCGTTGAGTTCCTGCCAGTAGGCCTTCAAGACCGCCGCATCGAGCCGATAAGCAAGGGATCCTCCGATCCCATCCACACGCAGGAGCACATTGACGGTGCCTCGCGAGATCGATTCTCGGACGACGCGCTCGATTTCTCCCTCGAGCGGCTGAAAGCGTTCGGGCGACTTGACGACGATTTTGAAGTAGCGGTTATTAACCGACCGCACCTCGACGGCGACGCACAGGCGGTCATCCTGACCGCGAGAGTCGCCAAAGCCCGTCATGCTCAGCAGCAAGGTCGCCTACTTTCAGATTGTCGAATTCTCGTCGCCCGCACCTCGGTCAGACAAGTCTCTGAAGGCTCACCGCCCAACACGGCGGGGACGCCCGCGTACTCGCCAATTCCAGCGTACCGCGCGCGGCGGCCGCGATTCACTTTGCATTTGTCGGCGCAGTGGCGGGCGTTGTTCTTGGTCGCTGGTGAGCTTTTATCACTGCGGGGGCCAGACGCTTTCTGGGGGGGCGTTGTTGTTTTGGGCGTTGACGTCGCCGGCGGCGAAGCATTTTTCTCTTGGCTGCCTGCCTCGAACCCATTGTCTTTCGTCGCTCCGACCGGTGCGACTGCGCCCTCCGCCCCTCCGTCCTTTGACTCAGTCACCTTCGATTCGAATCGGCTCTTTCCACTTTCGTAAGTCATCGCGTAGCCAGTGAGGACAGCCATCAAGACCCAGACGACGGCGATGCCGATCGTGATGCGGGTGAAGACGTCACCTGCCTTGGTGCCGAAGCGCTCTGCCCGCCCGCGCCACCAAAGGCACCCGCAAGTCCGCCGCCGCGGCCCCTCTGCAAGAGGATCACGAAAATCAGCAAGAGCCCCACAAATAGAAACACGATCGACGAGATATCCGTCAGAATATGGGTCATGATTTCTCTCCCGTCCCATGCGTCGCCGCCGCGGCCGCTTCGATGATGGGCTGAAAGGTTTCGACTTTCAGACTCGCACCACCGACGAGTGCCCCATCGACGTTTGGCTGCGACAAGAGCTCCAGCGCATTCTTCGGATTGACGCTTCCGCCGTAAAGGATGCGCGTGCTCTCGGCTGCGCCGCGGATTGTAGCGATCGGCCAGCCACTTGCGAAGGTAGAGGTGCACGTCGTCGGCCTGTTGGGGCGTAGCGGTGCGGCCCGTCCCAATCGCCCAAATCGGTTCGTAGGCAATCGTCACGTGTTCAAACCCCGCGTCGGCCAGCCCTGTCAGCCCGCCGCCCATCTGCGAATCGAGGATTTTTTCGGTCTGATTGGCCTCGCGCTCGGCCAATTGCTCCCCCACGCAAAGGATCGACTTCGAGACCCGCCGGTGATCGCCGCCGCACCTTTCGCTGAATCAGTGCGTCAGTCTCACCCAGAATCTGCTCGGCGCTCGCTGTGGCCGATAATCACAAATCGGCAGCCGACGTCGGTCAGCATGTTCACGGCGACTTCGCCGGTAAATGCACCCGGCGGCTCGTAATAGACATCCTGTCCGCCGAGTTGGACCGCGGATCCTTCGATCGCGGACGCCACTGCGCACAGATAGGGAAACGGAGGGCAAACGAGGACGTCGACGTCGCTTCGGCCTGCGGGAACGAGTGGGGCGATACCCCGTGCCAACTCGACGGCGCTCGCCCGCGTCGTATTCATCTTCCAGTTGCCGGCCACGAGCTTGCGTCGAAACGGTTCGCTCATTCCAGCGGCTCGCTCCGCGGGTAGGAACCAAGCACTTCCATGCGGATGGCCCGGCGGGCCAGTTCTTCGAGCGTTTTCTTCGTGCGCGCGTCGTTGACGTGGCCTTCAAAGTCGATGAAGAACAGGTACCCCGTTTCTGGCCCACGCAGCGGGAACGATTCGATCCAGCTGAGATTCAGCTTGTTCTTCTTGAATGACTGCAAAGAGTCGGAAAGCGAGCCCGGCTCGTGCGGAATCTGCAGCAGCACGGCAGTACGGTCGTGACCAGAGGGTTTCGTCGGTTGGTCCCCGATCACAGCAAACCGGGTCACGTTGTTGGCATTGTCTTCGATCTTTTCGGCGACGACCTGCAGATCGTACTCCACGGCCGCCTGCCGGCTTGCGACGGCTCCAACACCTGGTTTATCGCGAGCCAGCTGCGCGGCCGTCGAGGTGCTGGTGACTTCGATCAGCCGGGCCTGCGGCATGTTCCGCGACAGCCATTCGCGACACTGCGAAAGCGCCTGGGGCTTGCTGTAAATCTCGGTGATCTCGCTGCGCGGCGACTTGGAGCAGAGGTTGTGGTGCACGGCAATCTGCACTTCTCCGCAGATTCGCAGCGGAAGTCGAGTAAACATGTCGAGCGTATCGACGATCCGCCCGTCAGTGCTGTTCTCGATCGGGACCAGGCCGTAGTCGGCGTGGCCGCGATTGACCTCCTCGAACACTGAGGCGATCGTGCTGACCGGAATCAGGTCGGCGGATTCCCCGAACCGCTCAATCGCCGCCAAATGTGTGAAGCTGAACTGCGGTCCCAAATAAGCGACGCGGTGCGTTTTGACCTTTTGTCGCGACGCGCTCAGAATCTGCCGGAAAACGCCGCGCACTGCCGCGATCGGCAGCGGCCCGGGATTGGCAGCTGTCAGCTCTTGCCAAAGCAGGTCATCTCCGCGTAGGTCAAACAGGGCCTGACTGCGGTCCGGCGCACTTTCGATCAGCCGGATCGTTGCTTCGGCCCGTTTGTTGACGAGCTGGAGGATTTGGCGATCGAGGCTTCGGAGCGACGCTTCGAGTCCGCCGGAGGACTTGCGCGTTTCGCCAGCCGGCTTAGGGCTTTGAGGCGATTGCCCGTTCCGCTGGGGTGAAGGTTTTTTCACCAAAGCCTTTGTCTGGGGCGGTTTTGGCAATCGTGAAACAGGGCGGCTGGGCCCCTTTTTCGCCTCGACGGGCTTTGCCACACGCTTGGTCGCGATCGGTTTTTTCGCCATTGATTTCCCTACACTCTCGTTCGTCGGGTCGGAAAGTGGCAGGCTTTGGGAGTCTCGAACGACGCCACGAACCTGGAACGTTCGAATCCGCGCGGCTAAACAGCGCTGCAAAGCCTTGGTGTATAAATGCTTGTGTTAATTCGACCGGCACGAACGAGGACAGGTGTCGGGTCGGATCGCGAGGCGGCTCGATGAGACTTCCGATACCCGTCCGATCTCCATAAATCGGGCATCGATTTTCGTTTGTACAGACGGCCAGAAATAGTGTCAAGCAACCGAACGCGTGCTTAACTGCAAGACTGGCAAGTGGATCGCGCCGCCGGCAAAGTCGGTTCGCCAAACGACTCGCGGGACGATCAATCGGCGCAAAGAGCTATCGCAAAACAGCTTAAGACGGATCTCGCCGCCTAGTTTTGAAACAGGCACGTAAGCCGCTCTGCCGCGGTCGGTCCCTCGGCTCAAAGCGTGCCCTCGAAGGCCAGCCCACGGCGCATTGCAGACCACGATTCCTGCGCACCATCAGCCCTACCGATTTGTCACCCAGGGCGCACCGAACTCTACTCGGTCAGCTCGCCGTCGAGCGGATGGAACGTGGCCAACGAGACCGTGCATTCGCCTGGCAAAGGCGGGCCCGATCGCTCATCTTCGCCGACACCGCCGCTCTGCTCGATGTCCTCAATCCACTGGCGAACATCCGCGTGATATTCGCTCGCCAAGTCGCCCTTTACGAGCTGCCGCAAAAACTCGGCCGCACCGTCCTCGGCCAGGTCAGCCGCCTCGGCGCTGGGGAAACGCTGTGACGGATCGGGATCGACCAGCCGTCGGATCAGCTTAATCAACAGCTCGCTGTACGCGAATTCTTCGGGCGGCAACAGTTTGGGAAGCCGTGCGATGATCTGCTTTTTCGCGCGCAGCAATTCGCCAAAGCGCGTTTTGCCAGCGAACGGCTGCTCGCCGCGGAGCATTTCCAACAGGACGTACCCCAGGCTGGCAAGGTCCGATTGCTGCGAACCGGGCTGGCCTTCGAGCACTTCCGGTGCCGCATAGGCCGGTGTGCAGCGTCCCGACGGAGGCGAATCGTAAAGGTCGAACGCCGAGCCGACGTCAATAATCTTTGTGCTCCCGGTGCGCTTGAGCATGATGTTCGACGGCTTGAGATCGGAATGCACGATTCCGTCGCGATGCAAGGCCGCCACCGCTGCCAGGCACCCGCGCAGCACAGAAACCGCGATTCCCGGCTTGAATCGCAGCGATTCCTTGCCGTGAGTCACGGTGAAGTCGTTGATGTACTCCCACCGCTCGGGGGAGACGTTCGAGCGGATCTGCTCGAAGACTTGAGGGCGACAGAGCCGTTGAAGGTCGTAGCCGTCCACCCATTCCATCTCCAGCAGTCGGATGCCGCGGTGCTTGATGAAGTTGTGGACGTCAACCAGATTGTCCTGCTGAATTCGCGCCACGCGCCCGGCGACGCTCGCAATTCGCGCCATCTCGGTTTCGTAGCTGGCCACGTCGGCGTACGGAGCGGGCGAGAACACTTTGAGCGCGACGCGACGCTGGAAGTCGTCGGCGCCCTGTCGCTGGCTCAAAAAGACAATTCCCTGCCCGCCGGTTCCCAGGCAGCGCAGGAATGGTCGGCGCGAGACCCAGACTAGCTCCTGGCGCTTGAGAATCGTCTCGTAACGTGCGATCAGTGGATTGGCGCGCACCGCGGCCGCGCCTTGTTTCGGGGCAGCTTTCAGAGAAACACTTCCTTGTTCTGTCAGTGCGCAGCGGGCCTGCTCTGCGGAGGCGAATGCATCCATCGCATCGCTCTCCGGTCCACCGGCTGCGGCTGGGTAGAGCGGGGTCATTGTAGCGGCCAATCCACTTCGTATCCACGCGGGTATCCACCACCTGTTGACAGGTGCACAGACATCCAAAGGCCCACGGTGGTTCGCACATTTAAGCCGTGGACGCGGGCCAAAGTGCGCTGCCGCAGGGGTTTGCAAAAAATCATGCGATCGCGGGAGCTTGACAGTGCGCGGCAACTTTGCAAACAATCGCGCCGTCATTTTGATGGAACAATTTTTCAGGAGCAGACCACAATGAGTGGACCAATCGTCCGGACAGGAACCACACCGAAATTCTGGCAGAACTGGGACCAGGTCTTCGGCAATGGCGGCAAGAAGTCGGCTTCGGGCGGCACAAAGACCACTGCGACAACGTCCGCCAAGAGCGCGAAAAAACTCTCGACCAAGTCGGCAGCCGGCAAAAAAGCCAAGAAGCCGGCCGGGAAAAAGAAATAGGGGACCGTGCCTTTACGCTATGCGGCGGCACACGAGACCGCACCATCCGGACCCAGCCTCCGCGTGCGGGCGATCGTAACAGCCGCCGTTTTCGCATCGTTCGCGATCAACTCCTTCGTGCGCTATCCGATCCCGGGGCCGAACGAGCCGCATTATCTCTGCAAGGCCAAGCATTACTGGGACCCTGCGTGGTGTGAGCGCGACTTTTTCCTGTCGTCGTCGAACGCACACCTCGTATTCTTCCAAACCTTTGGACTGCTCACGCGCTGGTCTTCGCTGGATGCGACGGCGGTTATTGGTCGAGTGGTCGGCCTGCTGATTTTTGCTGCCGGTTGGACGCTCCTCGTTCATACTGTGGTGCCAGCCCGCTGGCCGCCTCTTTGGGCAGCTTGGACCTTTCTGGCGATTGCTGCCTTCGCCGGCAATTTGAGCGGTGAATGGCTGATTGGCGGAATCGAGGCCAAGGTCATCGCCTACGGATTACTGTTCGCGGCAATGGCGTGGTGCATGGAGTGGGCTTATTGGCAGCGCGGCCGCTCATTGCTGATCGCGGGGATTCTTGTTGGCATCGCCATCAGCTTTCATCCGGTCGTCGGGATCTGGGGAGCCGGATGCGCAGTCTTTGCGTCGCTCGTCATTCGATTTTTCGGGCTTCGTGCCCGAGGACGCGCGACGCGTCCGCCGGCGTTCTGGCCCTGGGTGATTGCGGCGCTCGGGTGCGCCGGGGTTCTCGCGATCCCGGGGATTGTTGCCGGCCTCCGTGCCACCGAGGGAAGTTCGTTCGAGGCCGATTACATCCAGGTTTACTATCGCCTCGCGCATCATCTCGATCCCCTGCATTTCGCGAAGAGCGCTTGGGTGGTCTACGCGGGGATAACGATAGTTTGGCTGGTCGGTCGGTGGTTCATGGCACGCCGCGGAGCGGAATCGTGGTTTGCGTGGTTTGTGGTCGGAAGCGGGCTGATCGCGCTATGCGGCCTGGTTGTTGGCTGGCGGCACGGCCCGCCGGAGAATATCAGGAACTATTCGTTTCTCTGGCTGATCGACGTTCCTCTGCGCTGGAAGGTGCTGAAGCTTTATCCGTTTCGCCTTGTGGACGCGATGCTGCCCATCGCGGTCGCCATCACGGTCGCCGGTTTGCTGCGACGTTGGTGTGAGTACGTCTGTCAGTGGCAGGGCGCTGCACGGCGGGCAGGGGTTGGTTTGATGTGGCTGGCGTGCGGAATTCCCGCGCTGGTGACGGTTTTGCAGCCGGCAGACGACGCGCGACCGACGTTTGATGCCGAAGAACTGGCCGATTGGCGAGACGTCTGCCGGTGGACCATGACAAACACGCCCAAAAACGCGCTCATTCTGACGCCCGTGCAGGAAAGCTGGGCCTTCAAGTGGTACTCTCAGCGGGCTGAGTTTGTGTCGTATAAGGACTGCCCGCAGGATGGCCCGGGAATTATCGAGTGGAACAATCGACTGGTCTTTCTGCGGGAATGGTCGGAGGCCGCCTGGCCCGATGGGTACTCGCTCGCCGAAGTCGACGCGCTCAAGCGCCGGGGCATCACGCACATCATCGCGCGGCGCCTGGGCCCGTTTAATTTCGACCCAATTTATACAAACGATACGTTTCGCGTCTACCGCCTGGCACCTTGAAGGTAATGCAAACTTGAGACCTCAGTTTGACCCAGCGCCTATCGCCATGGTGCGCCCGACATCGAGTTGCCTTGTGGCGATGGCCATCGCTTGTGTGTTTCCATTCGCTGCTCAGGCGCAGGGCACGGCCCCCAACAAGTCCTCAAAAGCGCAGAACAACGAGGATTGGCCCGTCTTTCTCGGTCCGTCCGGCACTGGCGTGACGGTCGATGCAGGGCTAGCCGACCATTGGCCGAAAGGCGGACCGCCGATCGTTTGGAGCAAGCAGATCGGAGCGGGCTATTCGGCCCCGTCGATCCGCGCGGGGAAGATCGTCGTCCATCATCGCCAGCGCAACGAATCGATCGTCGAGTGCCTGCGCAGCCACGGGCGAGCGAATTTGGAAGGTCGAGTACGAAAGCAACTTCACCGACCCGTACGGATACAACAACGGGCCGCGCTGCACGCCCCTCTTGACCGACAAGCACTGTTACACGTTCGGAGCCGAGGGGAAACTCCTGTGCCTGGAGCTTGAGACCGGCAAGCAGGTTTGGTCCCGCGACGTGTCGAACGACTTCAACGTGCCGCAGCATTTCTTCGGCACGGGTTGCACGCCGATCCTCGAAGGAGATTTGTTAATTGTGCTGGTGGGCGGGCAGCCAAACTCCGGCGTGGTCGCGTTTCGGGCCTCGACGGGAGACGTTGTTTGGCAGAGCGTCGGCAAGACGACTTGGGACGGAATCGAGACCGACTGGCACCACGAACCCAAGTATCGCTGGACGGGTGAGGAAATGTCGGTGAGCTACTCGTCACCCATCGCCGCGACGATCCATGGCAAACGACAGATCTTCTGCCTGATGCGCCAGGGACTGGCGTCGGTCGACCCCAGCAATGGCCACGTCAACTTTCGTTATTGGTTTTGCTCTCGGGATCACGAATCGGTCACCGCGGCCCGGCCGGTGGTCATCGGCGATAAGATTTTTATCTCCGCTGCATACAAGGTCGGCTCAGCCCTGTTGGAGGTCAATCCGGCGTGCGACGGCATCAAGGTGCTTTGGCGGAATCGCACGAACCTGCTGGCGCACTGGTCTACGCCGATTTATCGCAACGGTTTTCTCTACGGGTTCAGCGGCCGGCACGAGCCGGAAGGCGAGCTTCGCTGCCTCGACATCGCCACCGGCAAGGTCGTCTGGTCGACGCGCGGCTACGAGGGCAATACGGACCAGTTCGGTGTTGATCAACGCACGGGCGAACTGCTGAATCGTGCCACGGGTGAGATCGTTCCGTTCCCGTATTTCGGACGGGGCTCCCTCACACTGGCGGGCGATCGCTTTCTGGTGCAGGGCGAGCGCGGGACACTGGCGCTGGCTCAGCTCTCGCCGCAGGGATACAAGGAACTCGCGCGCGCCTCCTTCAAGGACATCAAGTATCCGGTTTGGCCCAGCCCGGTGCTTGCGGGCACGAAGTGCTTCCTGCGAGATGAGAACACGCTTTTGTGCCTGGAGCTTGGCCGCACTCCATGATCCGCACTGCGCGAGGTCCAATTACTGATTGCGGAGCACTTCCCGGTAAAGCTCAGCGTGCGCGGCGACCATGCGGTCTATGCTGAAGTCGGTTCGCATGCGTTCGCGGCCCGCGGTTCCCAGCCGCTGCGCGAGGGACGGATCGGCAAGAATCCGATCTGTGAATTGGGCCATGCCGACGCTGTCGCCGACACGGACGAGGTATCCGGTCTCGCCATCGACGACAAGCTCGCGATTCGGAGGAATGTCGCTGGCGACGACCGGCACGCCGGCCGCCATCGCTTCCATCACGCTGTTGGACATGCCTTCGAATTCGCTGGCCAGCCAAAAAACGTTGCACAGTCCGATCAGCCGCGCGGCATCGGCCCGGTAGCCGGCAAATCGCACCAGGTGCTCGCAGCCGACGTGGCGGGCCAGCGCAATCAGGTCGTTGCGCTCCGGCCCTTCGCCCACCAAGAGCAAGTACACCCGGTCGGTCAACTGCTGCAACAGCTGCATTGCCCAAACGATGTCTTGCACCCGCTTTTGACGGGCCAAGCGCCCCACGAATCCGATCACTCGGGAACCCGGAGGAATCTGGAACTCCGCAAGCGCGCGGTCTCGGTCCGTCGGCGGACCGTCGGGGATGTCGACGCCGTTGGGAATCACCGTGATCTTTTCGGACGGCACTCCTAAGCGGCGATAAAAATCGGCAACGCTTGCCGAATTGCCGACCAGCCGCGTCGTGCGGCCGATTTGTTTCCGGTCGAGCCAGAGCTGCCAGCCGCTCTTCCAGGAATCGACGCACCGCTCGGAGACGATGACTTTCGGCCGCGGCCGTCCCCCCGCAACGAGCCGCCCGTACGCGTTGGCCGCAAAGATCCACGAATGCAGAGACGTCCGGCCGTTCGGCGTCGAGCAGCGATTTCAAACGCCAAAGTGCGACCGGATCGATTCGCAGGCGTTTGTTGAGAGTCGTCAGGCGCACGCCGGCCTCGCGGAGCACCGACTCATAGGGGCCGGTCCGCGTCAGCGTCACCGCGTGAACGTCGAATTCGTCGCGGGGCAGACGCGTGGCCAGCAAAGTAAATTGCTTTTCCGCTCCGGAGCGGTCGAGGGTCGGGATCAGAAGTACGAGCTTGATCACGGGCATCGGGTCAAAGTTGCCCAGTCGGTTGAGACCGCGGAACCATCCGCGCGTGTCGGCAACGACCGGCCGTGTCTGAGAATTCCAAGCACGGGGATCCGCGTCCGCCGCTCGATTTCGACGCGATTCTCTTCGGTTCCCTCCAGCGACGCAAGCGGTTCTGCCTCGTTGAGGAGGATGCCCATTACGACCAGTCCGCGGTTGCGGGCGGCCTCGACGGTCAGCAGTGTGTGATTGATCGTTCCCAGACCCAACCGCGCGACGACGAGCAGTGGATAGCGCAAGGCCGCGGCCAGGTCAGCAATCGTCTCTCGCGCGGTCAGGGGGCACAAAAGTCCGCCGACGCCTTCCACGAGCAGGATTTCGACGCGTCCTCGCCACCAGTGAGCACCCTCGCAGAGCTGCTGGAAATCGATTTTCGCCCCCTCCCGCTGTGCCGCGACGTTTGGGGCGAGAGGGGCCCGAAACCTCAGCGGACAGACGCGCTCGGCGTCGAAACGTCCGCCGATCGCGGCTGTCAGCGTGGCAACGTCACCCCACGAGAGCGAGCCATCCACGCCGATTTCGGCACCGCTGCAGACCGGTTTGTACGCTCCCACCACTCGGCCCGCGTTTCGAAGGGCCCGGGCGATCAACGCTGTGACGTATGTCTTACCGACGCCGGTGTCGGTCGCGGTAATGAAGAGGCCCGCGGTCTGGCCGATCGGTTCGCTCACGGAGCGATTCCCCGCACGACCACTTTGTCGCCCGACCAGGCCGCCAGGACTTCACCAGCATGGCCGCAGCAGACGGCAATTTCGAGCATGCCCGAACTGCCGATGACGGCCACGAGCTCGCCGGCCGATCGATCTTGATAGGCGCGCGAGATGCCGGCGATCCGCTGTGTGCCAATCTCGACCGACAGCCGGCCTCGGTCGGCATCGCGCAATTGAGTCGCGGCGATATTTGTGATCAGATTTCCGAACGCATCGGTCCTCACGACTTCTCCGCACAGGTTGCGTCCGTCGCGAGTGGGTTCGGGCAGCGACAGCTTGACGAGCGGGGAGTCCAGCGGCGGACCGAACTCGGTAATGTCAACCCCTCGGCTCCAGTGCGCGGCCACTGGCCCAAAAATGTCTCGTCCGTGAAACGTTTGGGAAACACTTGCGCGCCAAAAACGCCGCACTGTGAGTCGCACGGCTCGGCAAACGATTCGACCTTCCAAGACGCGCGTCAGTACGCCGTTGTCCGGCGCGACGAACCGCAGTTCGCTCGCATCGTTTTCGCCTCGGGCCTCGACGGCGACAGCGCGGCGGGCCGTCCCAACTCCCGGGTCGACGACAATCAAATGGATTGTTCCCGCGGGAAAGGCCCCGACAGCATCTGCCAACACGGTAGAGCCCGCGACGCAATCCTGCGGAGGAATCTTGTGCGTCACGTCGATCAAGACCACGTCAGGGGCAATCGTCAAGATTGCCCCCTTCATCTGCGCGACGTAACTGTCTGACAAACCGAAATCGGTCGTGAGCGTAATCAGAGCAGGCTTCATGCTCGAAATCAGTCGATTCCCTGCCTATTCCAAATTGCGATCGTCGGATGTGGGACAATCGGGCTCGTCAGATCGAGGCGGAGGTGTGGCGCCCGGCGGAGGAACGCCCTTACCCGCCCGAATGTAGGCCCCTCGCGCACGAGCGTAGTCGAGCGACGTGAGTCGATCCGACTCGAGCGTGTTGCGCCCCTTCCCCCGAGCCTCCTCAAAATACCTCTTAAGGAACGGGACGCACCACCCGCAACCCGTCCCGGCCCCGCCGCAATCGCTCAACTGGCTGGGGACGCGTGGCTGATGCACGCGCAGGTGATTGAGGATTTTCCGCTTGGAGACATGAAAGCAAAGGCAAATTTCGTCGTCGAGCTGCACGGTCGGAATCGATTCTCGTCAGGGCGAGGAGGCCCGGCCCGTCGCGGGGCCGAGCCGGTGCAACTGGATTGCGTCGGGTCGCACCTGGTAGGTCAATCGGGCAGGCGCCAGCACGGCCTCAAGGATGGCGGCCACGGTCGTGTTCTCGAGCTCCAAGCTGACTGGCGTTTGCATGAGATCGTCGAGGTCGGCAATCTCCTGCCGGTCCCCGCGAATCGGCACAGTCACCAGTTCCTCCAAATCATTAAGTACGTCACGCAAGGGAGCCGGCTTATTGTGTTCAAACCGAATGACCCGCTGGCCCAGAGCAGCGGCGACGTTGGCTCTTGGCACGGGCGCTGAGGGCGCCGCGCCCGATTTCTTCGCCGGGGGCCGGACCGTTGCAAGCGGGGGCCGCGGACCGGCGGATTGGGCAGTCGTCGCCACTCCATCAGCTGCTTTTGCTGCCGAAGGGGCCGGTTGGACTTTCGCGACCAAAGCCGTCAGCTGATCAAGCGACGGCGTCTGCGGCGATTTGTCACCCGGTTCGCCGGGAACCTTGGGGTCCAGAGGGAGTCCATCCGCCATCGCTGCCATCCGACGAAGAATTCGAGGGTCCGTTTTGGCGGAGAATTCCTGCACGCTGCCGTCCGCTTTGAGGACCATCATTCGATCGGGCGAGCCAGTGCCGATTCCGTCTGGGCCATTGATGTACGGTTCCCGCGTAAAGGCGCGCACCGTCGGCCGTCCGGCGGCCGCCCAACTTCCCAAATCGCCGGTGACTCCCACGACCATCAGCGTGTTTGATGCTCCGTCGCGGATGTCGTCCATTCGCGTCGAACGGGTGTTCCCGAAAATGCCTGCCCTTGGATGATCGACCGGCAAGTCGGCCGCATCCGCACCGACGCCCGCCACGCCCGCGAAATGCGTCGTCGGATAATTCTCCGGACCAGTCAACCGGTCGATCGACGGATTCAAAAACTCGGGAATCCGTTGTCGGACGAATCGCTCGTTACGCTGGCTGCGCCACGACTCGCTCCAAGCAGGTTCCGGGCGACCGGGCTGCAAGACCGTCGCCACAAGTTCGGCCAACCAACTCAGCCGCTCGGAAGAGGCCAACCCATCGCGACCAGGAACTGCCGCAGGAAAGTGCCCTTTTTTGACTCGATACTCAGCGATCTTCTGGCCCAGCGCGCCCAATCGCCCGGCGACGGGCGGTGGCGTCGGCCCCTTTTGTCCCAACCCTGCCGCAGAACTGCTTCGAGTCGCTTTCCCCGACGCCCCCGAATTGCTCTTGCCGGCCACTGGCTGGCGGGCTCCAACCGTAATCGACTTCGCGTCGTCAGCCTCTGCGACGTGCGAATCAGGCTTCGAGCCCCGTGGCCAGAAAAGAATGCCGGCAACGAGAATCGCTACCAATCCGGCAAGCGCGGCTCCGATCCACAGCGTCGTCGGCGACAATCTTTTCCAGGAAGGTTCCCCTTGAGCAGAAGCCGCTTCCAGCGGCTCCTCGCGCACGATGGGGGGAGTCGGAGACTTTCCCGCAGCCGTGCCGACGGCTTTCCCGGATGCAGCCGATTTCTGGCTCTTAGCACCTTTCGCGGGGCTGATTGCGGGGGCCGGCGCGGCGACCGCCACGTTCCCGAATTCATCCCGTGTGATGAGCATCGGTTTTCGGCAGTCCGGACAGGCGACCGGGCTGCTCGTGATCTGGTCATCACGGATCTTCAGATTGGCGGCGCAGTGGGGACAGTGGAATGTAATGGCCGGCATCGTCGAACTCCGCGCCCGCAAGTGCGACGGCTTCTTGCGGCAAAACCGTCACCGTCAATTGTAGTCGCTGAGGAAACGAATCGCACAATGAAAGCAGCGACGCGGACGAAACGAGGTCACAGGCTTCGCGCAGGGCGCACCTGCAGCGAACACGGTCACGTTCGTGGTCTGGCGACCTAGTCGGCCAGTTTCATCGGCGTCTTGTGCTGGGCGGCAGCGGCTTCCGCGGTGGTCACCACGATCGCACCACGGGCCTCATCCGCGACTAGGGCGAGCTTTGGGTACGCCTTGAGGATGGTTCGTAGCGACTGGATCGTCGGGGCGCCTTTGATCTGAAACGTCTGGGGCATGTTCTTGGTGTAGCCGGCCAATTTGAGCGCTCCGCCGTCGAGCTCGAAGGTCACGCCGATATCCCCACCGATCGACTCAAAGGCCTCCGAGAGAGGTGTGCGTTTGAAATCGACGTCGACCACGGTTTGCAGCCGGGCCGCAAGCGACTTGGGACGCCCATCGCGCTTTGTAGCGATTCGGGCCGCCGGCGATCTGCCCATCGACGAGGGGCCCTCAGTCAGTAAGAGGTAGGTTGCCAGGGACAAGTTCGGCGCTGCACGCTCCGGCAAGATTGATTCCACGGTCACAATTTTCGACTGGGAATTGACTGCTGCCCCAAGGGCGATGGCTTTGCCCATCGCGGGCAGACGGCCAATCAGCTTGCGTGATCCGGGAATCGCCGGCTGCAATCGCTCGACGTACCTGAGCAGATCCATCGGCAGACGATCGAGCCGGAGTTTCATGGTCTCTGCCAGGTGGGGGCCGAAGACGATTGGGCGAGCGCGAACCGTCAGCCGTACGCGCAGTGGATCTTCCAGCCGCACGCTGAAAACCGCCCCTTCAATCGAGGCTGGGTCGAGCCAGGTTGCCAGTTGATGCAGGGCGCTCGACCACTGCGGAGACGCAAGCGACTCGCGGAAGCGATCAAGGTCGTCGGGACGAAATACGATTGTGAGATCGCGGCTGCGATCGGTTTCTTTGAGCAACTCCTCGATGCTGGCGTCAGTGGGATTCGGCTGATCGCGGGCTTCGACCATTTCGTGGGACGACTCCGCAGGGCCGACCGTAAAGGTCTGCGCATCGCGCACGATCAGGGCTCGATCGCCCTTGAGAAAGACCGGCAGTGGACCTTTTTCGGAGCGCATGCCGCCGAATCGTCGTTCGATCTCGGGAAGCGCCGCGGAGTGCGTCAACCGTACCACGGCACAAGTGTCTGGCGGTTCGCCGGGCGAACGCAATCCGACCGAGAAAACGGCTTCCGCGATTTGGCTCGGCGGATACAAGCACCAATCGTCGATTTGTCCGCGGGCCCACTCCGCCAGCGGGCTCACGCACAAAAGCAACTCGCTCGCCCTGGACCCGGGGGATCGACTGGTCGTTGCGCCCAGATTGGCGGGAGCCGTCGCCCACAAACGATCGGGACGGAGATGAATCACGATCCGCGCCGGCGGGGGCGAGCAGCAATTCGATGGGCTTGCGATCGGTCGTGGTTTGCTCGCCGTCACGCGGCTCGACCGGGCGGTTTCGCGCCCGTCGGGTTGGATGCAGCGACCTTTTCACGTCCGCGCTCGAACCGATTCCAATAAAAGAGAACTGCGACGCCCGCAAGCGCCACGACGAGACCGGCGGGCCCGAACAAGCGAAGAGGGCTCTTTCGTGCGCGAAGCGGTCTCACCGAGGTCGGTCCCGCGAGGAGATCCTCTGGAATGAAGGCGGGCGCTGAAGGTGTAGTCGGCTTCGCGCTGTCCGGTGGCGGACTTGCCGCGTCGCCCGCCTTCTGCAAGCTGAATGGCTGGCCGCAATGCGGGCAAAGGTACCGCTGACCAGCCTGCCGATTGCGAATCGCGAAAGCCTTGCCGCAACGCGGGCACGCAAGCGTGAAGTCGTTCATGTTGAACGCCGTCACGCGATAAGGAGTCGTAAGGTCATTTGTCGGTCAACCAGCGAACCATTGTCCGCGTTACGATGGGAGCCGCGTCTTGCTGCACGAAATGTCCGGCCTTCGGAATGGTCACCAGGGTGAGCTGATTGTCGATCCAATCCCAGGTCCCATTCAGCGCCGGGCAAGAGGGCCGTGTCCTTGAGTCCGTGGATCATCAGAACGGGGCACTTGACGGCGGGGACATTGGTAATGACCTGGTAAGGTTCGCGCGGGTAGTTGGCCTTGTAGTAGTTGAGCATCCCTTCCATCGATGAGCGTTTGAAAGCCTCGAGGTACTTCGTTCGGGCATCGGGATCGGTGACCCAGAAGGTCAGCATGCCGGGCGCCACGTGCTTGGCCGCGTCGGGCTTCTGGAAGTTGCGGGCATATTGGCTGGCCTTCTGTTGGGCAGGGTTATTGGCCAGTTCTCGCGACAGGCCACGCGGATGTGGCAAGTTCAGGATCACCAGGCGATCGACTTTCTCCGGAAAACGCATGGCGTACGTCCACGCCACCATGCCGCCCCAGTCGTGGCCGACGATGACCACCTTCGGTGCCTTAAAATGTTCGACCACGGCATTCACGTCGCCGACAAGCTTTTCGAGCTTATAATTTTCGACCCCCTCCGGCTTGTCGCTGAGGTTGTATCCACGCTGATCGATCGCCACGACTTGAAAGTGCTTGGCCAACTCAGGCATCTGCGCCCGCCACGTGTACCAGAAATCGGGAAATCCGTGGATGAGGATACACGGCTCGCCGCTGCCCGTCGTCACGTAGTGAATCTTGACACCGCTTGAATCGACGTAGCCATCCTCTCCCAGTTCGGCGGCAATCATGGGCTGCGCTCCGACAACGGTGAAAAACAGACCGATCAGTGAAGAGATTCCAAGCGGACTAAGTTTGCGCGGCACTTTGAGTCCTCGACAATTGGTGAATCTGGCATGGCGAATCTTGGCGACGGCACACGGCTTCTGTGCAGCATAGCGGAGCGGACGTCGCGAAGCATCTTCACAGCGAAGCGAAGGCCGCGAAGCATCGTCACAGCGGAGCGGAGGCCGCGAAGCATTCTTAGACCAGATCACATCTCTTGAAGACTGCCGGCTAGCTTTCGGATTGAGTCGGTAGCTCAAAGCGGCCTCGAGCTTCTTGTAGCACCTCGGCACTTCGGGGGCCGAGCGCCCTAATGAGGAAGTTGCGAGCCGTCGCGCCGGCCACTTCGATTTCGATCTGCAAACGGTCGGCCGGCAGGACCGGCGTCACACGGTCAGCCCATTCGATTAGACAAACTCCCTCGGATTGAAACATCTCGTCGACGCCGAGATCCAAGAACTCGTCAACGCTTCGCAGCCGATACGTGTCGCAATGGAAGATCGGCAGAGGCGCCGCATACTCCTGAATCAGGACGAATGTGGGGCTGTTGACTGTCCGACGATCAGCGCCTAGCGCGGCCGCGATCGATTGCGCGAGACGGGTTTTGCCAGCACCCAACGGCCCGATGAGCGCCACCAGCCCTCCCTGCGCGAGAGCCTTGCCAAGCGCTCGACCGAGGCTCTCGGTATCGTCCTCATGGCGCGCCGCCACCCGCCACGGCTCGGCGTGCTTGTCTGAGTGCGCAACGGGCTCTACCGCCATGCTGAAAGCGGAATTCAGACCGCCTTGGTCACGCCGGGGATTGCGACCGGATAGCTGCCGTCAGGGAACGGCAGGACTCGGGGTTCCGCATCCCAGGCAAATCGCTCGGGAGTCAGCTCGATTTTCGAGTTGAGCGCGTCGTCCCATTCCACCGGCTTGCCGGAGTAGGTCGCCATGCGCCCCATAATCGCCGTCAGCGTGCTATAGGCCCCGTTTTCCACTTCGTTGTAGGAGTGATTATCGCGGATGGCGGCCCCCATGTCGGCATGCTCGATGCGATACGGGAACTCGCGTCTCCCATGCGGATCGTAGCGCCACTCGTGCGAGCCCGATCTGATCGTGCTGCCGTGACCGTCGGCGATATCCAGCATTCCCTTGGTCCCGATCGCATGTTCGGAGACCGAGTTCCAGTTGCCTGACTGCTGTCGGCACTGGCTAAACATCCGCGACCCGTCGGCATATTCGTATTCGACGGCGTGATGGTCGAAAATCTCGCCGTACTTTTTGTCGGTCCGCACCTGGCGGCCGCCCATGCCCCAGCACTTCACCGGGTGGCCCTTCTTGATCCAGTTGCCGACGTCGAGGTTGTGGATGTGCTGCTCGACGATGTGATCGCCACACAGCCAGACGTAGTAGTACCAGTTGCGAATCTGGTACTCCATTTCGCCTTTGCATTGCTCGCGCGTCTTGCGGGGATCCCACGGAGTCGTGCCGTTCCAATAAACGCGAAGGGCGACGACGTCGCCGATCTCGCCGTTGTGGATGCGTTCGAGTGTTTCGAGATACATCGGCTGATGATGCCGCTGCAGTCCGACGCCGACCTTGAGATTCTTCGCTTTGGCAATTTCGTTCGCGGCAAGGACTCGGCGGACTCCGGGGCCGTCGACGGCCACGGGCTTCTCCATGAAAATGTTCTTGCCGGCGTTGACTGCGGCCTCGAAATGAAACGGCCGAAATCCGGGGGGCGTGGCAAGAATCACCAAGTCAATGCCGCTATCAAGGACTTTCGTGTACGCGTCAAAGCCGCTGAACCGGTGCGCCTCATCGACGGCGATGCGGTCCGGCTGGGAATGAAAGGCCTCCTGCAAACCCTTGAGACCAGATTGCAAACGGTCGTCAAAGATTTCGCCGACGGCCACGAGCTTCGTTGCCGGATTCGCCCGCAAGCAATCCCCGACCGCGCCGCAGCCGCGCCCGCCAGCGCCGATGAGACCCACGCGAATGGTGTCGTCGCCTTTGGCAAATGCACGCGTCGAAAGCGCGACGCTGCTCAACAGGCCGGCACCGACGGCGGCAGTGGTCGACTTCTGCATGAATTCACGGCGCGACGTGCGTTCATTCTGTGGCAACTGCATGGGGACGACCTTTCGGGTAGGGCGGTCGGAATCAGATAGTCGTGGCGAGCGGCGGGGGTAAGCCCGCCGGTTCTTCGTCTCGGTCAAGCGGGAGTGCACAGGAACCGCTGACTTCGTGCGCGGCTCTTTTTACGGCAATCACTCTTTTATCAGATCCTTCGCCGCCGGTTCCAGGTTCAGACGATCGCGCTCGGCTTGATCGGGAACGCGAAACGGCCGAATGACGCGAAAACCGACGAATCGGGCGTCGGTGAGGTACCAGATGCTCTGCGGAAGCTGCGGGTCCTGAATCTTCCAATCGGGGATCGAGAACTCCCGGGCCGCACAGCGCGCCTTGCCCGCGTCTTCATCCCATGATCCGCCGCGAACAATGCGCCCGTAAACCTTCGTGGGAACCGCCAGCGGCTCGAGCACCGGCTGCGGCTTCCTGGCCAGCTCTGCGTAGAAATCGGGACGATATTGATCGAGTACCCACTCGGCGACGTTGCCGTGGATGTCGTAGAGACCCCAGGGATTCGGCTTCTTCTTCCCAACCTTGTGGTAATGCTCGCTCGAGTTCTTGTCGCACCACGCGTATTCGCCCAGCTTCGACGGATCATCGCCAAAGAAATACGCGGTCTTGCTGCCGGCGCGACAGGCGTATTCCCACTCCGCCTCGGTCGGCAAACGGTAGAACCGGCCCGTCTTTTCGCTGAGCCACTTGCAGTACATTTTGGCGGCCAACTGGGTCATGCAGATCGCGGGAAAGCCGTCGTGACCCATGTCGAACGTCATGTCGGTGTAAGGCTTCGTGGGACGCGTGACGGCGTCGGCGACGACATCGTGCGCGCCCGGCTTTTGCCGAGTGAGCTTACGCCGCTGCACATCGAGGCCGTAGGTCCACATGTCGTACTCATCCCAGGTCACTTCGCATTTGCCCATCCAGAAGGGCTCGATCTTGACCTGATGCTGAGGTCCTTCGTCGGGCTTGCGCCCCTTTTCGGTGGGCGGACTGCCCATCTCGAACTTGCCGCCGGGAATCGGCACCATGTCAAACGCAACATCCGTCCCCGGTATCTGCTGCGCGTACCGCTGCATTTCCTTCTCGGCGAGCGCGTTCCCCTTATCGGCGGGTTCAGCAGCCGCAAGGGCGGTCACACAAACGCAGAGCACTAGCGCCGGCGGCGCCAGGAACTTCACTTGCCCCGGACGAATCCCGGGCACTAACTTCGGCATAGATGGATGACTTTCAAAGCGTCGAGGTGATTTGGGTGAACATGCACGCAAAGGCGGCCGTTCTGTTCTTGGCGGGGACCGTCATTCCGGCGGCATCGGCGGCCGGCGGGTTGGAGCGCTTGGAGTACCGGCAGATCCTCATGGGCGTGCCGGTGCGAGTTTTAGTATATGCCCGCAAGAAAGAGCCCGCAAACGCGGCGGTGCACGCGGCGTTCGACCGGATTCGCCAACTCAATCTGATCTTCAGCGACTACGACGACGACAGTGAAATCTCGCGGCTCGCGCGTGGCTACACACCGGGAAAGCCGGTCCCGATCAGCGCCGAGTTGGCAACCGTTCTCGCCGCCTCTCTGGACGTGTCGCGACGCTCCGAAGGGGCCTTCGACGTCACGGTCGCGCCGCTTGTCGGTCTGTGGCGTGCTTCTCGGCGCACGAAACGCTTGCCAACCGCCGGCGAGCTCGCGTCCGCCAGAAAACGGGTCGGATACCAATCGGTCCATCTGGACATCGAGCATCGAACCGTCACCCTCGACAAACCGGGGATGCGGTTCGATTTTGGCGGCATCGTCAAAGGCTATGCCGCGGATGAGGCGCGCGCCGTCCTCAAGACGCACGGCTTCAACCAGGCTTTGGTGGCGCTTTCGGGGGACATTTCCGTCGGCGATCCGCCTCCCGGAGAACCGGGCTGGAAGATCGGCCTCGCCGGGCTCGAGCCGCCGGGCGAAGAACCAAAACAGTTCGTCTGGCTCACAAACAAGGCCGTTTCGACCGCCGGCGATGCGTTTCAATTCGTCGAGATCGCCGGAAAGCGCTACTCGCACCTGGTCGATCCCAAGACCGGCTTGGGAATCACGCGGCGCGTGAGCGTAACGGTGATTGCGCCCACCGGCCTTCTTTCAGACGGGCTCGATACGGCAGCGGCGATCCTCGGTCCGGAAAAAGGCGTCAAACTGCTCGAGACCACGCCCGGCGTCAGCGGGCGATTCATCGAGCTGACAAAGGATGGCCCAAAGACGTTCGAGACGGGCGAATTTTCGCGATTTCCGGCCCGGCCGACGAGCGTTCCGCCGCGACCGTGAACTGTGAGTCGCGCAATTGCCGTCGTCTCTTTAACGGTGCCGTACGGGCTTGTGATTCGAGGAATCGGCCGAAGCTCGTTCTGTCGTCTCCAGGTGCACGGTTGAAAAGAACTTGTACATCGTGCCAAGCGTGATGTGGAAAATGCCGTGCTCAGCCGCGAAGCCGTGCTCGGGGCCTTCCGGGCCCTTGGGCTGGAAGTGTTGGCCCCAGGGGTTCCACACGGTCACCTGGTCAGCCTTGGAGTCGAATGCCAGAATCGCGTAGGCGTGGTGATAGCCGAGGCCCGGGACCTTCGGCAATCCGGGGGCTTCGGCATCCATTTCGAGGCTGGCCATTCGACCGCGGGCCAGAGTGAGGGGCAGCTCGTGGCGGAGTTCTTGGAGCCGGGCCGCCTCCTGTCGCGAGTCGCGGAGCTTGATCGATTTCGCCTTGTGGCCGGAATAGAGCGTCATGACCGTGGCCGTGCTGCCGCCGGACGCCATCGCGTCGGTCGGCTCGGCGGTTCGTTTGGCGGGATCCTTAGACTTCGTCCGCAGCCGCTGGCCGACCGCCTTCTCGAGAACGCACAACCAGATCCCGTCGGCCAGGCTGCTCGACGAGTTGTTCACGAGCAGCTCGGCCTCGGTCGGTTCGGCAACCTTGAACGATTCGCCGTCGAGGAATTTCACGACGTAGTTACCGTTCGATGCGGGCTGGATCATGTCGCGGATCTTATTCGGGTGCTTGGCCGCGAGAAATCCGGTGAGACAGAAGAAGTAGCAGTCGGCGATTCCCCCCTGCTTCATCGCGGAAAAATTAGGGCCAGACCCGGCATAGAGCCGCGGGACCAGGGATTGAAGCATTTTTCGGCAACGCTTGTAGTTCGCCTCGGCGTGAAAGGGTTTCGGCGGCCCCTTGGCGGGGTCGATAGCGACTACCGGCTCGGAGAGCGCGTCGAGATCGTCGACGTCGTGGGCGGTCAGCGTGAATCCGGGCCGCACTGCTGACGGGGTGTGGCGCTTGCGCAGTTTCAACACGGCAAGCGCTGCCGCGGCCTCGCCGTGGATGGATCGGCGCGTCATCAGCGTATCGATCTCGCGCCCTTCGATCTTGCCGTCATGATTGAGGTCCCAGGCGGCGAAGTGATCGTGGACAACGTCGGCGAAATGAGAATCCGTCGGCTCAGCACCCTGTGCGAGCACCGGACCGAGCGCGAAGCCGAGAGCAGCGAGTGCAAATCTCATGAGTCGTCCCTCGAAACGTTGTTCGGCCGCATGGCGGCCTTGGCGCGGTCTCTGCCCTCACTTACGAAATTCTTTGTCACCGCTCAGCAAATAATCGAGCACGGCGGTGCCTTGAGCGCGGAAGATTGCAAAGAGTTCACTTTGGACGCGAGGCGCCTTCCGCATCTCGGGATTATCCGCTGCAAACGGATCACTCGAGCACGCGCCGAATCGCTTCTCATCTCAAACCGGTCATTCGATCAATGCTCGTTGTGAGGTTGTCGTTGGGCCTCGGCTGGCTGCTCCGAGCGATTGAGGCGAAGGGTCCCCACCCGCAGCGATTCATAGATCGGTGGATCGCCCAGCAGCGTCGGAACGAGGATGGCCGCAAAGCACGCCGCCAGCATCGGTAAGAGAAGCGTGAAATTGGCGGTCATTTCGGTGACCAGGACAATTCCGGTGATCGGGGCACGCACGGTCGCCGTGAAAAACGCCGCCATGCCGACGATGGCCAGCGCCTTGGGATCGACGACGGATTCCGGCACCCAATGCTGGCACAGAATCCCGAACAACAATCCGCTTTGCGTCCCGATCACCAGCAACGGCGCAAAGAGCCCCCCCGGCGTTCGCGCGGCGTAGGAGACGGGGCCCAAAACGAAGCGGATCGCGAGGACCATCAACAGCCAGTGCACCGGCTCGCTGCCTGAGAGCGTCCGCTGAGTCAGCACATCGCCGCCCCCCACCACGTGCGGGTGAAACCAGGCCAGCAGTCCGACTGCCCCACCCACAACGGCCGCGAGAACCTCGGCGGGCCAGCGTCGAAACTGGTCAGCCGTCGCCAGCGCCCCGAGAATGGTCTTGTTGTAAAGAACTCCCAGTAGGCCTGTGACCACTCCCAGCGACAGATAGAGCCAGACGGCGGCAAATCCGGGATAGGGTTGCAGCTGGACGGTAAAATCGGGTTCCTGGCCCAAGAACACGCGGCTGACCGTGATGGCTCCGGTCGAGGCGCCGAAGGTGGCGATCGCAATCCGCGTGTCGAAACGCCGCACGAGCTCTTCGAGCACGAAGATCGCGCCGGCAATCGGAGCGTTGAATGCGGTCGCCAGACCCGCTCCGGCTCCCGCAGCCAAAAGCACGAGGCAATCAGCAGCGTCTCGGCGAAAGAGCCGCCCAACAAGATGGGCGGCGCCGGCGCCCATCTGGACGCTCGGCCCTTCGCGCCCAGCGCCAGCCCGCATCCGATGGCTAACAATCCGCCGACGAATTTGACCGGGATCAAGCGGATGGGCGCCGGCGGAAGTTCCTGCTCCAAAACGGCCTCAACATGCGGAATCCCACTTCCGGACGCGTACGGCGCGTAGCGGCGAACGATCCAGGCGGCCAGTCCGACAGCCAGGGCGCAAACGGCCATCACGAGTAGCAGCCCGGCAACGCCCGCCCCGTGCAGCCTCACAATGGTCGCCTCGCGTAAAAGATCGGCCTGTTCCAGCGCCAATCGAAAACCCGCGCCCAACAGTCCCGCCGCGGCGCCCCCCACAAACGAGAGGACGGCAAGCACGGCCAGGCTTTCCAACCCGTCAAAGCGGCCGGAAGACTGTGGTTTGATCTCCATCGAAGGCCTGGCAAACGAGGACTTTGAAGAGGCACAAAGGGGACGTTCGCGCGGCAATTGGCCGCCAACGGCCCTGAGAGTTCCCAGATTCTGGCGGCAAAGCGTAACCGCTGCCAGTTCCCGAAGTCACCAGAGCGAGACTAAAGTAGGGGAAAAACAGAACGCGAGACATTGTGGCGACTCCCTACGATGCCATCCTGATCGTCGGCTTCGGCGGGCCGGAGCGGCGCGAAGACGTCATTCCGTTCCTGGAAAACGTCACGCGCGGCCGGAACGTTCCGCGCGAGCGGCTGCTGGCAGTGGCCGAGCACTACTACCATTTCGGCGGCAAGAGCCCGCTCAACGATCAAGTCCGCGAACTGATCGGGGCGCTAGGGCCCGCGCTCGAGCAGCATGGAATCAAGCTCCCTATTGCCTGGGGCAATCGCAATTGGCACCCGTTCCTCACCGACGCTCTGCGGGAATTAGCGTTAAGAGGAGCGAGGCGTGTGCTGGCCCTCGTTCTGGCGGCCTACAGTTCCTACTCGAGTTGCCGTCAGTATCGCGAAGATATCGAAAGAGCCCGAGCGGCGGTCGGGCCGAGCGCGCCGACGGTGGACAAGATCCGCGTGTTCTTCAATCATCCGGGGTTCATCGCGGCCAACGCCGACCACCTGCGCGAAGCCCTGGAGAAGATTCCCGCCGGCCGCCGGTCAAAAGCGCACGTCGCGTTCACCGCTCACAGTATCCCGGTGTCGATGGCGCAAACTTCTCGTTATGCCGCCCAGTTGAGCGAAACCTGCCGACTTGTGTGTGAACGGCTCGGCATTCCCACGTCGCGCTGGGCGCTCGTTTATCAGAGCCGCAGTGGTCGTCCGACCGATCCGTGGCTCGAGCCCGACATCTGTGACCATCTGGCTTCGCTGACGGCGACCGGGGTTTCCGATGTCTCGGTGCTGCCGATTGGCTTTCTCTCCGACCATGTCGAAGTGTTGTACGATCTTGACGTCGAGGCGCAGGAAAAGAGTCGCGGCCTGGGATTGAACCTGGTCCGCGCAGCAACCGTTGGTACCGATCCTCAGTTTGTCGAGGCGCTGGCCGACCTGGTCGAAGAACGGGTGAACCAACGGCCCAACCGGGCGGCGGTCGGTGCCTTCGCCGGGTGGCCGGACGTTTGCCCGCCAGATTGCTGCCCGGCCCCGCGGCGCGGCTGAGTCATCGAGCGAGTGCCAGGCCGTCGGCATTCCGCGCCGAGCGACCGGCGGATTTGGCGTGATTCCCAGGTGAGAAAAGACGCGTTATTCTAGGCTGATTGGGATCGGCCAACCGGATCCCGAGCACGTTCGAGCGGAGTGTGTCTATGAGCAGCTTTTGCAGTGAACGGACTCTGGTCCTGTCCTTTCTGCTGGCAAGCGGAGCCGCGGCGCTTTGCTGCGGTGAACTTTCTCTTGCGGCACCTCCACAACCATCGTCAGCACCGGCGAGTCAAGCCTCCGCGCCGACCAAGACGGCGGCGAAGCTCCAAGCGCAGCCTCCCACTTACAAACAGCAGCAGGACGTCGTCTTTGGCGAGGCCGACGGCGTGGGGCTGCCGATGGACATTTTCACTCCCCTCAGCAAGCGGAACGGCTTTGCCGTTATCGATGTCGTTTCGGGAGCCTGGTATACCGACCGCGGGAAAATCCGAGATCATCAGCGTGGACAGTTTTTTCAGATCTTTTGCGGACGCGGCTACACGGTCTTTGCCATTCGACCGGGCTCGCGTTCGCGGTTCAGTGCGCCCGAGATGGTGCAGAATCTCCGCAAAGGCATCCATTGGGTTCGTGATCACGCGGCTGAATATGGCATCGACCCGGACCACATGGCCCTCTGTGGCGCGTCGGCCGGCGGCCACCTCGCGTGCTTGACGATGGTGACTCCGGACGTCGGCAAAGACAAGAAAGTCATCCAGCCTTTCTCGGCCGCGATCATTTTCTTCCCGCCAACCGACTTCCTCGAGTGGGGCGGCTATCCGATCGACTACTCGAAAGATAACGAGTGGGGCAAACTCGTCCGCAGCCTGGCGGTCTCCCGCTCCGAACGGCTCAAGCAACCGCTCACCAAGAAAGAACTGGCCGAACGCGTGCGCCAAATCTCGCCCGCGCGCCTTGTCCAGTCGAAACAGCCTCCAGTTCTGATTATTCACGGCGACTCGGACCCGCTCGTGCCAATGCAGCAGTCGCAGATTTTTGTCGCTGCACTCAAGGCCGCGGGAGGCGACGCCCAGCTGATCGTCAAGCACGGTGGCGGTCACCCTTGGCCGACCATCAACGAAGAAGTGGCCGTGATGGCCGACTGGCTCGACAAACGGCTTACCTCGCCGTCAGCGTCCGAAGCGAAGCCGCCGCAGGCTTTGCCCAAGAGCAAGCGTACCTACGAGCAACACCAGGATGTGGTTTTCGGCGAAGACGACGGATCGGTGCTAGTGATGGATGTGTTCACTCCGACGGGACCAAAGAACGGCCTGGGCATCGTCGACGTGGCGTCCGGATCCTGGCATTCCGACCGGGGCAAGATTCGCGATCACACGCTGGCGCGGGTTTACGACATCTTCTGCGGCCGCGGTTACACAGTATTCGCGATGCGCCCGGGTTCGATCTCCAAATTCTCGATCCCAGAAATGGTGCGGCATTTGCGCACCGGGACGCGCTGGGTTCGCGCGCACGCGGCCGAATACGGAATCGATCCAAACAATCTGGGGATCACGGGTGGCTCAGCCGGCGCCCACCTCGCGGCGCTCACAGTCGTTTCGACCGCTCCCGACGCCACGGGCAAGGTCGATCAGCCTTTCAAGGCGGTCGGCATCTTTTTCCCGCCGACCGATTTCTTACACTATCGAGGCAACGCGGCAGACTTTGGAAAAGACGAACGCTCGGCCCGGCGGATGCGCGAACTGTTCGGCGACAATGGCGACGGCTCTTCGCAGAAGATCGATCCCGCAAAGCTCACCGAGATGGCCCGCAAGATCTCTCCGGCGCTCTTGGTCGAGCGCAAACAGCCGCCGTTTCTCATCATCCACGGCGACGCAGATCCCGTCGTGCCGCTGCATCAGTCGGAAATCATGATCGAGGCGCTCGAAGAAAGCGGGCGGACAGGCCGACCTGATCGTGAAACCGGGGGGCGGACATCCGTGGCTGACGATCAACGAAGAGGTCAAAGTCATGGCCGACTGGTTTGACAAGGAACTCAAGCCGCCACACCAGCGCGTAGCGCGTTGAGCGAGACCCACGGGCGTTGCAACGCATCGTGTGTCTTTTACTGCTCGCGCAGGATCTCGAATCCAGCGACGTTGATGTAACGACCACTCGAGGCGGAATCCTTCTCCTCGAGCAGCGTGAGCTTGATCGTGTGGCGGCCCGGTCTCAAATGCTTGTGCGACCAGTCAAAGGGCAGGTCCCGCCCCGGCCCGTATTGGCTGACCGTCGCCACGGCCTTGCCGTCAATGAGCACCGCGGCCCGGCCCGCGTCGTCAAAACGAAACCCAAGCCAGCGGATCCCCGTTCCCTCAAATGTGGCCTCGGCTGTCGCACCGACGGCATTCGTGAACCGGAATTGCGCCGAGTCGTTCCAGCGGCCGTGAAAGGTGACTGATCGTGGGGGAATCTGCCAGATAGCTGCCGGATCGATGTAAAGATAATAGGGTTCGCCCTCCTTGTAGGCGCTGAAAGGCCGCATCAGCACGGCGGGATTCGCTTTCAACCGCCATGTCAGCGATTCGCCTTCCGCCCGCGTCAGTTCGCGATCGACTTGCGTTAAATCGAGTTTTTCGACGAAGTGCGCGTCCGGGGCCCGCGCTGCCAGAACCACAGGGCCGTACAGGATCGCCGACGGGTAGTTCGTCCGAGTCACCATCGGGCTGTGCCACAGGCGCATCGGGAGCGTCACCCGCAACCGATCGCCGTTGTTCCAATTCCGGCGCAGCGTCATCCAGCGGGCGGGATCTTTCATCAACGTCGCCGGCTCGCCGTTCAACTTTGTCGTCGGTGAGCGGGCCAGCCACGACGGCACTCGGATCTTGAGTCCGAAATCGACCGTGTGATCGGTTTCGACAGCGAATTCCACGGTTTCCTCATCTGGAAAACGTGTTAACTGGCGAAGCGTGACATGGGCCCCGCCGTGCGACCATTTCACGTGCGAGGGCGTAAACAAGTTGACGTAGAGATTCTCTGCGTCATGGAAGTAAATGAGGTCGCAAACATCGGCGACAGCTTGGGGTCGCGTCCCCGCACAGCACGACCATCCAAAATCGCAGTTTCGCTTCTGGGCTCCGTGGACGTTGTAATTCGAGTAGTACATCACGCACCCGTCGGCGGTCATAGGGATGCTTGCGCCGATGGCGTTGATCAGCAGACGTTCGGCCCAGTCGCCGTATCGCGCCTCGCCCGTGAGCGTGATGAGGTGCTTCACCATCTTGAACGCGGCCCAAGTGCCGCATTGCGTCTCGAACGTGTTGGCGCTCGTCCCCAGACGCGCGAGTAGCGGATCTCGCGGAAGGATCTGCTCGTCGGGGCCGTAACCTCCGGTGGCGAAGCACTGGTGCTCCTGAAGGTAGTCGTAGGCGTTGCGTAGGATGTTGAGGTAACGCGGCTCGCCAGTAACGAGGAATGCGGTGCCGGCGCCCCCGAGCGTGTTCACATGGCTGTAGGCATGGTAGGCGTCGCTCCGCTGACCGCCGGGGCGCGTCGCGAACGGGTCGGCCCGGCGCAGATAAATGTCCCAGTATTCCGGATATTCCCACACCGCGGCGAAATCGCGGTACCGCGCGTCGCCTGTCGCCAGGTAGGCCCGATAGAGATTCTCGCTCAGCGTGTACCACTCAGTACTGGTGTCACCGACGCGACGGGAGCGCTCCAGATTCCGTTCGGCCCACGCAGTGATCCGATTGAGCGAATTCAGGGCCTCCCCGTTCCCACAATACAGATACGCATCGACCAGCCCGCCCACCATTTTGTCGTAGATGTAATGCGGCGCGTTGGGTTTCGGCGCGGCGTAAAAATAGCCGTCCGAGGCAATGCACTTGGCCCACTCCGCGAGCAGAACGTCGACCTTCCGGCGGCACGCAGGGTCTCCAGAGGCGGCGTGGAGTCGCGCCAGGCCGGAGACGATCTGACCGAAGATGTGAAAGGTGTCGGAGGTGTACCAGCCTCCCAAGTCGCGCCCCGGGGCAGGATGTCCCGCGCGCTGGCGAAAGCCCTTGAGCAGATCGTCGTTCGGAATCCGCAGGTAGTACTCCTTGGTTTCGTCGAGCATCAACCTCGGGTGACCGTCGTCCAGCGTCACGCCGCGGTAGTCAAAACTTTCGATCTGCCGCCGGCCTTTGGCGCGCGGCGCGTCGGCCCCGCAGGCCGGGTTGTCGGCCGCTAGCGCGAGCACACCCACCAACGCAGACGCGCAAACGGCGAGCCGAAGCATCAATCGATCTCCTCGCACGAACGCTCGAATGACGGACCACTGGGTTCTCATCGTGCGACTTCGAATTGCCTGTGGCAACTATGGACCCGCAACAGATGTCAGCGGTTTTTCTCCAATCGGGACACTAAAATCCGACGTCAGCCCCAGTTGCGAATGCGACGCTCTGGTCTCGCTCGACTCGATCTCGCGTCTGCCTTTTCTCCACACGCCGTCAAAAATATAGTCATACCGGAAGAACCGAGGCACAAAAGCCGTTGCTGGGGCGACACAGCGGTGCCCGATCGAGGGTGACCGGCACGGTGGCAAAGGCAGATTGGAAGGATTCGGCTCCATGGACAGGTCTCTCGCAGAAAACGGTTTTTTGCCGCAAGCTGACCCGTTGCAGGCATTTCCGCACGAGAGTCCGTTTGCCGCTCTCGACGAAATCGGCCACGACCTACCGAGCCTGCTGTACGATTCCGGCTTCCGCGAGCGCGCTCGTCGGTTCGTGGTTCCCGCGTGGACTGATCCGGCCGATCCCGCCGCGGCCCTCCCACAACTGCGTTTGTGCTACGTGCGGCTCGGCTTTCTCGCGTCAGCCTACATCAACCAGGTCGGCGAGCCGCCGGTCAATGTTCTTCCCCGAAATCTCGCGTTGCCGCTCTGTGACGTGTGCCGGCGGCTGTCGCGCCCGTCGATCCTGAGTTACGACGGCTACGCTCTTTACAACTGGAAACGGTTCGATCCCTCCAAGCCGATCGCGCTGGGGAACATCGATACGATCCAGAACTTCGTGCACCTTTACGACGAGCATTGGTTCATTCTGGTGCATGTCGAAATCGAGCAGATCGCGGCGCAGACACTGGCGGGAGTGGCGCTGGCGGCGCGCGGAATCAACACGGGCGACAAGTCCACGGTCAACGAAGCTTTGGACCTGGTCGGCCGGAGTGTCCGCCGGCAAATCGCCGTACTGCGTCGCATCCCTGAGAAGATGGACCCGGCCCTGTACTACAAAACATTCCGGCCGTACATCCGGTTTTTCGAGAACGTCGTCTTCGAGGGGGTCGACGAAACGCCGATGAATTTTCGCGGCGAGACCGGGGCGCAGAGCAGCATCATGCCGACCCTCGTGGCCCTGATGAAGATTCCGCACAAGCCGTCGCTGTTGACCAATCATCTGGCCGACATGCAGAACTTCATGCCGCGGGAACACCGGCAGCTCATCGCCGAAGTGCAAAATCTGCGCGACCTGCGACCGCTGGCTGACAAGGAACTGTATAACGAAGTTCTCGAAGCGATGGCGGTATTCCGGGAAGTGCATTACGGCTGGGCTGAGGAGTACATCAACAGGCGCGTGGCCGACCCACGCGGCACGGGCGGCACGCCCTATATGCAATGGCTGGGCCAGTTGATCTCCGAAACTCGGGCCCACAAAATTTCGTAAAGACGATGATCCGCCGGGCTCCCAGGTTCGTTCCAGGACGCGGATCACTTGCCTTGTCTGTCCTGCCAGCGATCGTCCTTCGTTTGCGAGGCGCGTGCGATGAAACGGCTGGGCGTAATACCGACAGTCATCCTGGTCAGTTTGCTCGCGGGCGCCGATGCGCCCAAGAGCGAAGCGGTCAAGCGGGAGCTGGCCAGGTTCCGTGGAACTTGGGTGTTGACCTCCTTCGAGGCGCAAGGTCAAGAGAGAGCCGAAGACGAGATCAAAAAGGAAAAGCTGGTTTATGTCTTTGATGGCGACAAGCTGACCCAAAAGCTTGGTGACAAGCTCCTCGGACGTGCCACGATCAAGGTTGATCCAACCCAGTCTCCCATGACATTAGACGTGACGGGCACTCCCGAAGGGGAAACCAAGGAAGGGACGATCCAGAACATCTACAAAATAGATTCAGACACACTGACGCTCGCCTACACGCCGATGGGCTTTCCCCGAGCGACAAAGTTCGTCGCTGAAGGGCTCACAATGATCGTCAAGCTCAAACGCGTGAAGCCCTGAGTGGGATCGACGCGGACCGCGCCCGACGCAAGCAGTTTTTTCCGAGGAGGTCCGCCATGATCCCCGCACCGATCCCCGTCGACGAACACGATCGACTCGCCGATGTACGTGCGCTGAAGCTCTTGGACACACCGCCGGAAGAGCGCTTCGACCGCATCGTGCGTCTCGCAGCCCGCGTCTACAACGTGCCCATTGCTTACATCGCGTTGGTCGATGCCGATCGGCAATGGTTCAAAGCAAAGTGTGGGCTGCAGTTCGATTCGACCGGGCGGGATGTCTCCTTCTGCGCGCACACGATCCTCCACGACGGGCCTCTGGTGATCCCCGACGCGCTTAAGGATGAGCGTTTTCGCGACAACCCGCTGGTCGTCAAGCCGCCCCATGTTCGTTTCTACGCCGGCCATCCGCTGCGCGGTCCGGCTGGACGGAGCGTCGGAACGATTTGCGTGGCGGCCCCGACGCCGCGCACCCTCAGCCCGGCCGAGGAGGCCACCCTCGGAGAGCTTGCTGCTCTGGCCGAGCACGAACTCAGCATGATCGATCTGATTCAGGCGCAGCGCGAGCTGATCGAAACGAAAGACATTCTGCTCAGGACCCAGGAGCAACTGTCGGCAGAGTTGGCCGAAGCGGCCGCTTACATTCGATCGCTCCTGCCGCCGAAGCTTGATGGCCCGATTCGCACGGATTGGGCCTTCCTGGCGTCGTCGCAGCTTGGCGGCGACATGTTCGGCTACCACTGGCTCGACGACCGCCATCTGGCGATTTACTTGCACGACGTCTGCGGGCACGGCGTCGGTGCGTCGCTGCTCTCGATCGCGGTCTACAACGTATTGCGCCGGCAATCCTTGGCAGACGTGCGTTTCCATGATCCGGCCGAAGTCTTGGACGGGCTCAATCGGGCCTTTCCGATGGAGGAAAACAACAACAAGTTCTTCACGATCTGGTACGGCGTTTTTGACGCAACCTCGCGCACGCTGCACTACTCGAGCGGCGGACATCCGCCGGCCCTGATGTTCAACGGCGACCCGCGCGGCACGTTAAGCTGGGCGAGCCGAGCATGATGATCGGCGCGTCTGACGCGGCGAAGTTCAAAACGCGCAGCGAGACAATTCCGCCGGGCAGCCGGCTCTACGTCTATAGCGACGGCGTCTCGGACATCGACAAGCCAGGCGGCGGGATGCTCACCGTCAGCGGCCTGGTCGACTTGCTTGTCGACGTCGCCCAGGAGCAAGGCTCTCGCGTCGAACGCGTGCTAGACCGGGCCCGAGGGCTCCAAGGTCCGCCGGGTCTCAAGGACGACTTTTCGCTGGTCGAGGTCGAGTTCGGCTGAGACGTCCTCAAGTGCGGGCGCGATATCAATAATCGCGCGATGCCGCCTCGAGCAGGATCACGCTCGTCAGCGAAGCCGCCATCAAGAGCAACAGCGGCAGCCCGATCAGGGACCAAGCGGGCACGTATTGCAACAAGAACGCGCAGGGCGCCACGGCCACCAAAGGCAGCAATCGCGAGCCGTACCAGAGGGCCGGTCGAATCCCGGTCAAGAACGCCCCCAAATAGAGAAGCGGCATCGTCAGCCAGATCTGGAACACCGGCCGGGCCATCGACCATTCGAAGGGAGCGGGGTGAGTTCCCGGCGTCGACGCCCAAACTCCGTATGCGACGATCGGCAACAACGTGCAGCCGAGGAGCAAGCCGCCTCCGACCAGGAGTTTTGACAAGAAGATGTTCGAGCGCGAAAGGGGCAGATGCAGCAGGTAATGGGCCGTCCCCTGGCTCGGCTCCCAGGCCGACTGCCGCAATCCGAGCACGATCGCCAGCGCGGCCGCCACAAACGTGTAGGGAGTTTGAAAGCTGTCGTGCAGGAACGGAAACACCGACGGACACGCGCACGGTTTCAATCCCGGGATCCACCCCAGAAAAAAATTCAGGAGGGGATTCCACTTCCCGATCTGGTTACAGACGAGGCCGGCGAACAGCGCGACGGCCAATGCGGCAAACGACCACGTTTCCCGCAATTCTTTGAGAGCAATTGCCCGGAACATCTTTTTTCCTCTTACAGTCCCCCGCGGCAAGGCACTCCGCCGGCCTCACCACCTTGCGACCTATGTCAGGCGAAGACCTCGGTTCCTTTCGGAATTGGTCCCGGAAAACGTTTCTCGCACCAGGCGCAAGTTCCCGTTGCGAGCGGAGTGATCGCCAGGCAATGAGGACACTTTTCCCTCAGCGGCCAACGGCGGTGGAGCAGGTAGCCCGCAAATCCGGGGAGGCCCAGCAACGCGACGAAAACCCACCAGGCCAGTCGCTCCCTCAAGGGCAGCGCAAAGCGCTCGGAGTGCCACCACGTCGCCGTGGCAAGCACCAGCGAGGCGACCGCAACGCCGACCAGCGAAAGCCACGATTGCTCGAGCATCAGACGCCACCCGTCGCGATAACTGTCCGCCATGTCCCCGACGACCATGAGCAACGGCTGAAGGGCGGGAAAGACAGCCGGCACCGGGACCGCCCAGGCCAGCAGCAGGCCCTCAGGCTTTTCATTCCAGTCGAGATCGCCGATCTGGGTTTCCACGTCTTGGTGCTTTTGCACCACTCCGCTCGGCGACAGCCAATAAACCCTGTCGCGCATGATGTTTCCCTCCCAGCCGCGGCGGATTGTCATGACAATCTGTCCGTCGAAGAGCAGGTAAATAACCGCGACCCGCTTCCGTTCGGATTCGTCGGAGCACGGCAGCGTCCAGATCACTCGGTGATCGTCGGCGAGGCCGGAAATGCTCCGCTCAGTCCGCACCAGAATTGCCGGACGCTGCGCGGCGCGGGCGCGACGCGGCCGGCTCGTTGATCAGACTGATTCCGATAATCGGCGAGTCGCCCTCGAAGACCGTCCGCACGCGTTGTTGGGCCAAATCGACGAGTCGCACGCGATTGCCCGAGGGAACGTAAACCAGGTGGGCGGGGATCCGCGACTTGATCTGATACCGTTCGCGCTCGACTTGCCCGCTGTCCTGGTCCAAGTGCACCGAGCTCCACTGGCTCCAAATCGCGAGATTGCGCCCGACGGGAATCCACTGCTGTACGGGGAGAGGATCGCGGCTGAAGCCCGAGTCGCCGATGACGCCGATGCGCTCGAATGTCGCCCAGTTATATCCGACGAAATATCCCGAGCCATTCTCCTTGCCGTCGTGGACAAAGAACCAATGGTTCGACGCGTGCTGATCGTCTTCGAACGCCTTGAGTCTCCAGTTCCAGTCGACTCGGCCAGAGCGCAAAAAGTCGTCGATTGCTTCCTGGCCTTGGACCCCCATGAGCCCAATCGGCAGAATCAGCGCGGGCTGCCCCGGGCCGGCAAGCGGCCGACCGTCGAGATCGCGGTAGCCTTCGACCGCCCGACCGCGTCGCGTTTCAATCAACGGCTGGCCGTCGCTGCGGACTACGATCGATTCGCGAACGCGCGGTTCTCCGCGGAAGCACGCTTCCAAAACGATCGTGCCGAGGACGGCAACCGCGATCAGCCAAAGCACTCCAAACCCGGTCGCCAGGACCGTCGCCGACAAAAGCCGCCGCAGAACCAGAAGCGATTCACCCTTCATGCCAGCGCCCCTCTTCGTGAACCGTCGTCACGCCATTGGCGGGGGCGCTGTCGGCGATCGCAAACAGCGACGGCCGGCTTCCCCGCGTGTATTCGATGAAGGCATCTTCGAGATTCAGGTCCAGAACGTCACAAGAAAGCGGCGAGAGCGACTCGATGATCTCTTGGTGGGCCGGCCCAAAATCGACGATTAACAGCTCGAGACGCCGGCCATCCACTGCAACGTTGACCAGTCCCTCACAGCCCGGGAAGACGGGGGGCGTGCCTGCGAATTGGAGGACGACCTTGCGGATTGTCTCCTTGAAATGCTCGGTCGGGCAATCGACGCGGAGCTCGCCGTCGACCAGAATGCCGATCCGGTCGGCGACCCGTTCGACGTCCGACAGGATGTGCGAGCTAAAAAGAATTGTCCGCCCTTCGCGCTGAATCACGTGGATCAACGAAACGAGAAACTCGCGGCGGGCCACCGTGTCGAGCCCGAGTGTTGGATCATCCAAAATCAGCAGGTCGGGGTCAGGCGCGATGGCCAGCGCCAGGGCGACATGCGCCCGTTGGCCGTTGGAAAGCCGCCGAATTTTTTTCCCGAGCGGCAGCTCGAAATGCTCCAGAACCTGTTCCAAAAGGTGCTGATTCCACCGCTCGGCATGGAAAGCGCGAATGAATCGAATGGCCTGCCCGACCGTCATCCATCCATAGAGCGGGTGCCCCTCGGCCAGGTAGGCGATGCGGCCGCGGACTTCGGGCGGGAGGGTGGCGACGTCGTGTCCGAGAAGCTCGGCACGCCCGTATGTCGGCTTTGCCATTCCCAGGAGCATGCGGATCGTGGTCGATTTGCCGGCTCCGTTGCGTCCCAGCAGGCCATAGACCCCTCCCGCTTGCACGCGCAGGTTCAGACAGTTGACGACGCACCGCGTGTCATATCGTTTGGTGAGGCGATCGGTTGAGATGACGTCGGTCATCGGCTGGGCTTTTCTCTACCTGGCCTCGAGTTTTGCGGGTTCCCATTGAAACTGTTCGGAACGGGCCGAGAGCAGCCGCACGACGTCGGCCTCCGAGAAACCGAGATGCACGGCCTCCGTCAGGAATTTGTCGATCAACTCGATCAGCTTTCGGCGGCGCACGTCCTTCGCGAGTTGGGCTCGTGGCTCGGCGACAAACACACCGCGGCCTGGCTGGTTGTTGAGGATGCCCTCGCGTTCCAACTCCATGTAGGCCCGGGCGATCGTGTTCGGATTCACCACCAGGATTCGGGACAGTTCGCGGACCGAAGGCAACTGCTCACCAAACTTGAGGTGTCCGCGAGCCACGCCTTCGCGCACCTGCTGCACGATCTGGCGGTAAATGGGAAGCCGCGCGGAAGCTTCGAGTCGAAATTCCATCTGCGTTCCTCGTCGAGATGTACTAATAATACTAATACAGTTAATCACGTCAAGGAGCGCACTGAATTTATCCTGAACGATCTGCAATCACAGCCGTGATCGATGGCAGGCAGCTGAGCGAGAGCACCGCGACCTAGCGGAGCAGAGGATCGATGCCGACGCTGCATTGGGGACACCGCACAGAGCCCGCGCCTAGACACACGGGGCAAATGTGTCTGACCTGCGGCGTCGGCGTGTTGCTCCCGATGGCCGGGCTTTGGGAGGAGCCGGCGTTAGTTGGACCATTCAGCGAAGCCTCGCCGCGATTTGGACAAGTTGGAGATGGGCACGGGATGCGAGCGAGGCCGTTGCACACGGTACAGAAGCGGTCGTCATAAAGGTCAGCAGTCCGTAGACCAGCGCGTTTGAGCGGTGACGCCTCCGGCGTGCCGGACATCACCAGCGCAATCTTCCGATAGCCGACGACGACCAGGACAATGGACGGGCTGACCTTCGCTTCAACGTCGGACCATTTGAGCGCAGGGGACCCCAGAGCGGCAGGGGCGCGGGGGATGGTCGGCAGGGAGTTCCGGATGAAGGCGGCGACATTCGGCACCGGCACGCCACCGGAGTAATTCGCGGTTGACGCATCGCCGGGACGTTGGCCCGTGGAATGAATGGCGAGCACGTGGCCGCGGTCATCGCAGACCGCTCCGCCGATTGTTCCATGGCTCGAGGTCGCGTCGTACCACAGTTTTCGGGAGAAATCGGCCCATTTGGGACCACCGCTGGGCGGGACATCTCCGGGGAGTGCGGTCACAGTGCCGCGCGTCGTCATCAGTCCAAGTCCCAACCAGCTTCCTACAGGATAGCCGATCAGCATCACCTGGCGATCAAGAGGCGGGACTTGATCGGCGAGCGAGATGGGCGGCACGTTCAGTTGGTCGCACCGCAGCAGGCACAAGTCATCTTCCTGACCGACGTCAACACAGACGGCCGGGAGGCGTCGCTGATGGTCGGCATCTGCCGGGTCGATTAGCTCAATCTTGTCGGCTCGTCCAAGCGTCAGATTGTCGACAACATGGCGGCAGGTGAGCACGTAGTGAGGCGCCACGACAAACCCGGTGCCCCGCGCGACCGAGGCTGTCGACTCGGCCTCCGGCGTCTGAAGACGCGACAAGCCCTCGCGTTCATCCGGTAGTAACACCAGGGGCATGTAACGCCAACCGTGTCCTTGCGCGGCAGCGGCGGCTTCCTTGGTTGTGACGACTTGGGAATAGAGGTCGGTCGCATCAGACAGGACGGACTCACTGGGATGGATGCGGCCGAGCCGCGCCTCACTGATCAGTCGCCCGAGATTCTGGATCACTTCCTCGGAGGTGGGTGAGCGGTCGGCCGCTTCGCGCAAGTGCCGGACGGCTTCGGCATATTGACCCTGACGAATCTCCGCGATCGCGAGATTGTTCAAGGCCGGGACGTAGCCCGGGATCCGTTGTAAGACGACTTGAAAATGCTTAGCAGCCGCTTGTGGGTTCCGAAACTTTGGAGGCGTGATTGAACTTAAGATTCCGAGCGTGAAGTCTGCAGCGATCGCGTTCGAATCGACGCGGCTCGCCGTTTCCAGCGTTCTTCTTGCTCCCTCGAAATTCAGGTTCTTCGCCATCTCATAGGCTTGTTGAAAGAGTTGAGCCGCCCCTTCACGAGCTTTTGCGGCATCGGCGGCTGGGACCCATTGATCTCCCAGTCGGACGAGATCCTGCCTGGATCGGTCTTCCCAGACTTGACGATTTGCCTTGAACGAATCTTCGAGGCTCGGTGACAGCGGGCGGGTCGCTCCGAAGACGCTATAGAGGGCCAGTGCGTCCTTGGCGGTCGAAGAATGCCGGGCCATCGTTTCTAGCGCACGAAGATCGGCCTGGGTCGCCGGTGCCCTGGGGAGTTTCTTGGCGATGGCGATCGGTGCGACTTTCGCGACGGCGGTGTTGGGTTTTCGCGAAGCGTCCGCTGGTTTTTGCTCCGGGTGAGAGACGCTCGGCGGAACGACCCGCTTCGCAGCCTCGACTTGCGGAGCATTCATTGACACGCGATCACTGGATACGGTAGTCGGGTTGTTGTTCGCCACCGACCCCGAGGGTCGCTTGGCAATGAGGGATGGACGGGGCGTTATAGGAATCGAAGCTTCCGCGCTCGTGGCGGCCGGAGCGTCAATCGCGGGCTTCGAAGGGGCGACGTCGTTCGATTTGATTTCCTCGTCCCGCGGCACCACTGCAGTCGTGGATTGCGGTCGACGATGAGCAATCCCCAGGACGACCCACAGTCCCGCCACAAGAACTGCGGCGCCGACTGAGGCGGCGATTGCGATTGGAAATCGCGATTTCGTTTTGTTCTGTGCTCGCGCCTTTTGACTCGTGGCGTCGGCTAGGGCTTGACCCGCTGGGATCCAAGGCCCGTCATTCCCCCGTCGGACAGGCGTCTCGGGCGCGATGCGGCCCGCCTTGAGTACTCCCCGCAGTTCATTTTCCGTCAGCGGGCCGAGAGTCTTGAGCCCGAGGCGAACGTGCCAGCCGTCGCTCATCGTTTACCCTTCGAGACGCGACCTATTTTCGCGCCGAAGCACAGAAGATAGCTGCGCAGACAGACGCGCGATGCGATCGTATCGGCGCGAGCGTTGATGAGCGGCACGATGTTAAATCGCGGCGTCAGCTCGTGATCGCGCAGCAGAGCGAAAATCTCGACGAGATCGGAAACACTGGCCCGAGGGGTGAATCGGCCACACATGCCGCAACCTCCGTGTTGCTTGGTTCAGGCAATTCCGCTGTGGCTAGATGATACTGAGTGCTCAGAAAATTTCGAACGCATCCCGTCGCTCAGGAACGATTCGGAAGCGAGGCGAGACTCAGGGAGTGCCCAAATGGCGGGAATGTCGGCTCCCCCGAGTCGTTTCGCATCGAGTGCGCGGCGTGCCGAAATTCTTTTTCTGCGCCGGTTATTGCCCCGGCATGCTAAAAGACTGCATGTCGAAACGATTGCAGATCAGGTACAAAACGGGCAGTGCCGTGGCGCTGCCGATTGCCTGCACGCTTTGCCCGAAGTAGCGAACCGAGCCGTCGCACAGGGCGATGTGGGCACCCGCTTCGTGTTGCGAACTAATGTCGCCTGGATAACCCACGCGGAAGACGACGCTCGGCACGGGCGCAATCGTCGCCGTGCCGCTCCAGCCGAGCCCACTGCCATTGATGCCGAACAGCGGGGTAAAGCAGACGTCGGAAGCGACAGTGATGCCAGATGTCTCGCTCGCAGCGGCGTCTGCATTGGCCCAATAGCCGTAGCACGTCGTCCCAGAGTTCTCGGTGCAAATCGTGTTGGCAGAGCCGGTCGAGCAGGTGGAACCCCTGTGCTCAGCGAGGAGGGCCGTGTGCGACGTGCCGTCGAAGATGTCCGCAATTCGGATGTGGCTGTCCTGGAACATCACTCCTCCGTTGTCGATCGGAGGATTTGTCAACTGGTCGATAACGTTGAGGTTGCCAGTCGCCGCGCTCCACGTACCGATTCCGTCGGAGAGCCCCGGCATCGGCATCGTGGCAGCTAACTTCGGCGCACCGGAGTTCGCGAGATAATCGGAAACGGCGCCCGCGGTTGGCCGATCTCCCATGTCGCCGGTTGCTCCGAACAGAGTATTCGCGGCGGCGCCTGCGCATCGGAACTTCGAAGTCTGGTTCACGTCGCCGGACGACGGGCACTTGAACAGAGCCAACGGAAGCGTGAGCTGATCGATGTTGCGATTGGGCGCCGTCCCGGTCGTGTCCGTCATTAGGGAGTTGAAGTTCACAAGATCGTAAATCAGCCCGAACTCCATGTAAGGCAGGAGCAGCATCCCCCACGAGGCCTGGTTCTCAGCCAACCAGCCGCAGGGCAAGACATGATTCGTGTCGTGATAGTTGTGACACGCCAACGCAAGCTGCTTCAGGTTGTTCTTGCAGGTTGTGCGGCGAGCCGCCTCGCGGGCCGCCTGCACGGCCGGAAGCAGCAGGGCCACCAGAATCGCGATAATCGCGATCACGACCAACAGTTCAACCAGTGTGAACCCCTTCTTAGGTCCAGTCATCTCTGCCGCTCCTTCACAACTGGCGAATGCGGCCCTGGCTGTAGTCGGTCCTGAGGACTTTCGGCTGGCGGTACATTTTCAGGCACTGCGGACCGTCCCGATGCGTCTCCCGGGACTCGTTCTCAGCCCGGATCTGTCGCTTCAGAGCCTCGATTTGCTCCGGCGACGGCAGGTAGACGCTGGGCAGCTCTTGCTCTTTGGCAAGGCGTCTGGATTCGAACGGGTCGCTGTCGAAAGATGTGGCATCCACAGCACCCAGCATGGGCCATCGCGCGCAATGACGCAAGTGGGAGAAACACCATCTTTGGGTCCCGGTAGATCGCCGCGACACGATGAGATCCTCTCGCGTTGAGCGAGCCGTAAAGCGGTTTCGCTCGATCTCGTACGTGAATGGGGGCCGCCTCGGCGGATTGTGAATGTCTCATGAATTCCCGCTGCTGCGTCTGCGTCTGTTTGTACACTCTTGCTTGGCGCACCAGGGGAGGTCGTCTCGTTGCCGGGAATCTTCCCCGAACAACTGGCAGAAATGTGAGCGTGCCGCGACAGTCAATCAACGGGCCGCTCATCGTCGGGAGAAATGATGCACACGCGACGTGAATTCCTCGAACGTGTCGGCCTGCTGGCAGGTGCCGCCGGAGTGTTGGGCGCCTGTTCCGAGTCCATCCAGCGGGCGCTAGCTCTCGAGCCGGCCGCGGGGAGCACTTATCTCGACGCCGAACACATCGTGATTCTCATGCAGGAGAATCGCTCCTTCGACCACGCGTTCGGAACGCTGCAGGGTGTCCGCGGCTTCAATGACCCTCGGGCGATCACCCTTCCGGACGGCAACCCGGTTTGGGTCCAGACCAACGACAGAGGGGATCGCTATGTTCCGTTCCGATTGGACATCAAGAACACCAAGTCGACGTGGATGGGCGACCTCCCACACGACCGGGCGGACCAGGTCGACGCTCGCAACCAGGGTCGTTACGACCGGTGGCTGCAGGCCAAGCAGTCGGGACGTCGCGAGTATTCGGGAATGCCATTGACGCTGGGATACTACACTCGGGCGGACATCCCGTTTTACTACGCGCTAGCAGACGCGTTCACGATCTGCGACCAGCATTTCTGCTCCTGCCTGGCCCCGACGACCCCGAACCGTCTCTATCTCTGGTCGGGGACGGTCCGCGAGCGACAGGCTGCCGATTCGCCGGCCAACCTTCGCAATCAGAATGTCGATTACGGTCGCTGGGCGAGCTGGCCGACCTTCCCGGAACGGTTGGAGGACCACGGCATCTCCTGGAAGGTCTACCAGAACGAACTCACTCTCGAATCCGGTCTCGGCGAACGCGAAGACGCCTGGCTCGCCAACTTCGGCGACAATCCCCTCGAGTTTTTCAGCCAGTACCAGGTGCGTTTCGCCGCCACACACCGCAAGTATCGAGACAAAATGGTGCGCGAACTTCCCGGCGAGATCGCCGGGCTGAAAAAGCAACTCGCGGCTCATGCGGGCACCGTCGAAGAGAAAGCCAAGCTGGAGAAACAAATCGGCGTTCTCTCAGCCACGTTCAAACGTCTGGAATCGGAGTGCTCCGAATGGACACAGGATCGGTTTGACAAGCTTTCGCCCCGTGAAAAGAGCCTTCACGCTCGGGCCTTTTGCGCGAATGTGGGGGATCCCTCATACCGCGAACTCACAGAGATCGCTTATCACGACGGTCAAGTTGAGCGCCGACTGCAGGTCCCCAAAGGCGACGTGCTCCATCAATTCCGCAAAGACGTGACCGAAGGCCAGCTGCCGACGGTGTCGTGGCTTGTCAGCCCTCAAGAATTCTCTGATCACCCGTCGTCTGCCTGGTATGGGTCGTGGTACATCTCAGAAGTCTTGGACATCCTGACCCATAATCCGGAAGTCTGGAAGAAGACCATATTCATCCTGACCTACGACGAGAATGACGGGTACTTCGATCACGTCCCGCCGTTCGTCGCGCCACATCCCGCCCGACCCGAGACGGGACGAGTGACAAAAGGGATCGATGTCGGCGTCGAATATGTGGAGCGGGAACAAGATCAAAAGCTAGCACCCGCCGGCCAAGGACGAGAGAGTTCGATCGGGCTGGGATACCGGGTGCCGATGATCATCGCCTCGCCGTGGAGCCGCGGCGGATGCGTCTGTTCCCAGGTCTTTGATCACACGTCCGTCCTGCAATTCCTCGAGACCTTCTTGACCCACAAGACGGGTACAAAGGTCGCAGAATCGAACATCAGCCGTTGGCGACGAACGGTGTGCGGCGATCTGTCTTCCGCATTCCAGCCGTTCAGCAAGGAGAAGTTCAGCGGGCTCGAGAGTCCGGCGCGCGATGCTTTCATCGAAGAAATTCACCGCGCTCAATTCAAGGAACTGCCCACTGGCTACCGCGTGCTGACCAGCGAGGAAATCGACCAGATCCGCCGCAACCCGGCAGTTTCTCCACGGCTGCCCCGTCAGGAGACGGGAGTCCGGAAGTCGTGCCCCCTGCCCTATGAACTGGCCGTTGACGGATCGCTCAATAACGAGCGAACCCGTTTCACGATCCGTCTCGAAGCGCGAAATGAAGTGTTCGGTGATCGATCGGCCGGCTCGCCGTTCGTCGTATATGCCCGCACGGCGAGCGGAGATTTGAAGGTCCGCAACTACGCCGTCGCGGCGGGCGAGCGCCTGGAGGATTCCTGGGAAATCGCCGACTTCCAGGGCGGCATCTACCACCTCCAAGTTTATGGACCCAACGGATTCTTTCGCGAATTCATCGGCAGCCACGAAGACCCGCCCGTAAACTTCCATTTCGACTACGCTCGGGATCGACGCGGCGGGATTGAAATCGTCGCGGCCAATCAACACCGTGGGCAAAGCTGCACCATCGAGGCCCGAGACAACTCATACGGAAATCCGATCCAGTCGCAATTGCTAGCGCCCGGAGAACGCGTCACGCTCTCTGTTGATGCCCAAAAGTCCTCTGGCTGGTACGACGTGACGGTACGGACCTCGGCGGGCGGGCAATTCCAGAAACGCTACGCGGGGCGGGTCGAAACAGGCAAATGGACTACGAGCGACCCAGCGATGGGTCGAATCCATTAATGCGAACCGACCTCGCTTAGATGCCCATGCTCGAAATCACCTTCTCGAACACCGGCTTGGCATCCTGAAACAGCGACGGCGGGCACTTGCACGTCACCGTCAGTTGACGCGCCTGGTTGAGGACGGTCGCGCGGCAGCCCATGACCTCCGTGCGGAAAACTCCCTCTGTTGCCGTGAAATCGGAGAGCCGCGCCTCGCCGTAACCCTTTGTCGCAATGCCCTGCGATCGCGGCGACTCGTCATACGATTTGAAGTTTTCGGACGCTTTTTGACGCTGGAGATCGTGGATCTGCTCAGCCGCGGGCGCATCGCGTCGAGCCGGGTCGGCCTTTTTTCGCTGGGCAACCACCGCCTCTCGGATCGCGTTGCCCGTGAGATTCTCGCTGATTTCGATCGTCAGCGGGCCATCGGTGAACTGGGCCCAGATCGGACCTTCGTTCTTGCCTCCGCGGAGCTGCTGTTTCCAATTCTCCGGGACTTCGCACTTCAGCATCGTCTCAAAGGCCTTCGGACTGAACTGCACGTAGTTTTGAGGTACCGTGAATTTGGCCGCCTGCCCCGGTCCACGTAAGAAGATGGCCCCGCCGCCGGCAACCCCGACCAGCGCGATCGATCCTGCAACTAAAAGGCCGGTTCTCCGAGAGATCGATCTCGATTTCTTCGGCCCCCGGTCGTTTTTGCCGGCAGCGCTCGGCTTTGGTTTGGCAACCCGTTTCGGATCAGCCGCCAGCGGCTTTGATTGCGTGGTCGGGGTGACGGCTTGTTCGGCAACTTTTTTACAAGTGGCTTTCCGAGGCGTAATGGGTGGACTCGCGACGGCCGACGGCGTTGAAGTCGCCCTTCGCCTCTCCGAGACCGTCGAAGCGGCTCCCTGGTGATTCATTTGGGTGTCGGCATTCGTTACTTCCTCCGAAGCCGACGCCTCATCCCAGGATGATGGCTCGGGCGACGACGGCTGAGCGGCTTCGGTGGGAACGACTGGGTCCGTGTCGCCATCGATGATGCCCGTTGCGTCCAGTGCGTTGGGAGACACATCCGGCTCCGCTTCCGCGGGGGTGATCGCCACAGGATCTTCCGGCTGGCTCAGATCGATTTGGAAGGTCAATTCGTCGATCGTAACCGTGTCGTCATGCAGCAGGATCGATTCATGCTTGCCGATTCGATTTCCGTTGAGGATCGTCCCATTTGTGCTTCCGAGGTCGCGAATTCGGAGGGCGTATTCGTCAAGCAACAGGACGCAGTGATGAGCACTGACCAACTTGCTGTCCAGCCGCAGTTGGCAGTCCGTTTCGCGACCGATAAGCAGTTTGCCTCGCGGCATTTGAATCGTTTCGCCCGACAAAGGCCCTCTAACGACCCGCAATCTCGCGTCCATGTTGGTCAACCACCTTCAACCGAAGGTTCAATCGGGGCTCAAAACAGAAGGTTCCTCCACACTTCGCGCTCCACGGCCGGCGATTCCTCTCCGGTGAGGTGGCGACTGACTGAATTGGAAGGCACGGTACGGACCGGATATTTCGATTCGATGAGTCGCAAATGTATTTTGTGTAAGTATTCCGTTTGAAGGAGCTGTCCCAGCGCAGGCATCTGTCATCACACAGTCTTCACAATCCGCACGACAGCGAATGATGCCGACCAAGTCCTCCTCGTTGCCGCTTGCCGCAAACAAATGGAGGATCGGCGCCCGTCTTTCTGAAGGCATATCCGCAACGACTGCGGTCTGGGGTCGCAATGGGCGGAGCGGCGGATGCCCGGAAGCGAGAGAGCGGCTGGGGGTGAGTGGGCGCTTCGTGTCCCGTCCCAGGCAGAGCAGGCCTGTGCCCGCGGTTCGCGGACCTACCCCAGTCGCGGAGCGGGTCACCAATTTTGTGGGTCACCGACCTCTCAAGAATTCGTGACCCGTTTCTACGTTGCCCGCATCGTGGCCGGACCGGATCTTCGATGCACGGATTGTTTCACCACAAACACACCAAGAGACAATGGTCTGCGAGATTCTTAGTGCCTTTGTGACTTCGTTGGGAGATCGGGTCTTCTCCGTCCCGTCGTCGCTGCTTAGGTATTGGACGCCTCAAAGATGCTCTGAATGGTTTTATCGAGCAGGGCGTTGAACGCGGCATCGGATTGTTGGGCCGTTAACCCCTCGACCAGCGCCCGTGAAAAGCTCGCCACGATGCCGTGATTTCTTCGCAGTCGATTGTTGGCTTCTTCGAGCGGATAACCGCCCGACAGGGCAACCACTTTCAGGACATTGGGATGACTGACGAAATTGGCGTAGAAGTTGTCCGCCTCCGGTAAAGTGAGCTTCAGCATGACCAGCTGACCCGCTGGCAGTTCGCTGAGCTTTTCGAGAATGCTCGCTCTGAGCAACGCTTCGGCCTTGGCCTTTTCCGGGCAGTGAATATCCACCTCGGGCTCGATGATGGGCACCAGGCCCGCGGCGCTGATCTGCCGCGCTGCTTCAAACTGCTGGTTCACGATCTGCTTGATGCCCGCCGCGTTGGCTTGTTTCATGAAAGACCGCATTTTGGTTCCGAAGACGCGCTTCGCTTTAGCCTTGTCGAGCAGCGCAGCCAGTCCGGGCATTGGCTTCAGCAGCTGGACACCGTCCTGCTCTGCCATCAGGCCCTTATCGACTTTCAAAAAAGGCACAATGCGTTTGACGTTCCAGAGATAGTCCGCGGTCGGCTGCCCCTCAATGTCCCGGTCCATGGTGTTCTCGAAGAGGATGGCGCCGAGAATCCGCTCGCCGGTGAAGCTGGGGCTGGTGATGATCCGTGTGCGCATCTGGTGCACGATCGCAAACATCTCATCGTCGTTGGCCCACGCATCTGGCTTGATTCCGTAAGAACGCAGTGCGCCGGGAGTGCTGCCACCGCTTTGATCCAGCGCCGCAAGGAACCCCGGAGCCGTCTTCATTTTGTGCAGTTGTTCTGTGAACAGGCTCATTTTGGCCTCCTCATCGGGTCGAGTTGATGAACCAGCGAATCGACGCAGCTTTTCGCAGCGGAAAACGACAAGAAACTGCTTGGGACGAAGCACGCGTGAATCTTCACGCTTTAACCGTCGGTCCCGGCGTTAGGCCCGGCCTCAGGACGCTGCAACACGTCAGGAAATCTCACTCTGACAATCCTCATGACTATAGCTTGCAGGCGCTCCGCGACCAATTTGCGCGACAGCGCCTAAGCCCGAAACGAATCCGAGGCTTTCTTAACGCGTCCCGTTGTTCGCCGTCAACTCGACGGGGATCCGAGGCGTTTCTCAAGATCTCAATCGTTTTTCGGGAACGCCATCAGACGACCGATAAGTGCCTCGGCGGGTAATTGTCACGTTGCAACTAAGTAAAATAAGGGCGACCTTCTCAAAGCCGAGATTCGCGCCTGCCTGCAACTCCCCATTATCTAGAAACCCCATCGACGCCACGCTGGTCCGCTTGACGTTGATAATTCCCAGCGTATTACAAAACTGCGCCCAATCGACGCAGACGTAACGCGATTCCACTCCTGGCCTCGGTAATCCTTTCCAAGGACTCGCACGATGCTCACTCGGCGAAGCGCACTCGCGGTTCTTGGGAGCGCGGGGATAGGAACGGCGGTTTTTCAACGGGCGTTGGCCGCGACGGCGGAAGGCGGACCTGTTTCGCCACAAATGATTGCCGACGCAGAATGGGTGGCGGGCATCAAGCTGACCAAGCCGCAGCGCAAAGCGGTCGTCAATGCCTTCAAGAAGTTCGGCGCAAGGACATGGAACGTGTGCGACCGATCGAGCTCGACAATTCGCTGCTTCCGGGGCTCCGGTTTGCTCCCTTTGCCAGTCCCGCGTCACTTCCTGATCCGCGTGGTTACGCGGTCCAGACCTCTCCGCCGCCGCGCCCGGAACCGCTTTCACGGCCCGACTCCGACGAGGATTTGGCGTTCAGTTCCGTTCGGCAGCTCGGCAAACTGTTGCGCAATCGACAGATTTCGTCGGTCGAATTGACGAAGTTGTATCTGGCACGGCTCAGGCGCTACGACCCGCTGCTCAAATGTGTCGTCACCTTCATGGACGAGCTGGCACTGAAACAAGCGGCGCGCGCCGATCAGGAACTGCGGGCTAAAAACGATCGCGGACCGCTGCACGGAATCCCCTGGGGCATCAAGGACATCTTTTCCTATCCTGGCTACCCCACGACATGGGGCGTTTGGCAATATCGCGACCGCGTGATCGGCGTGAAGGCGGCGGTCGCCGAACGGCTTGAAAATGCCGGCGCCGTGCTCGTCGCGAAATTGGCCACAAACACCTTGGCCGGCGGATCGGTTGTGTGGTATCGCGGCAAAACCCGGAATCCCTGGAATCCGCGCCGCGATGCCGGCGGTTCGTCATCCGGGCCGGCCGCGGCCGTTGCCGCTGGACTCGTCGGCTTTTCCATTGGCACCGAAACGTCGGCAAGCCTCATCGGCCCTTCCATAATCTGCGGTGTCGTGGGGCTGAGACCGACGTACGGACGCGTGAGCCGATATGGTTGCATGCAACTCTGTTGGTCGCTCGACAAGATCGGGCCAATCTGCCGCAACGCTGACGACTGCGGTTTGGTTCTGGCCGCGATTCATGGTGCCGATCCGCGCGACGCGGCATCCGTCGACCGGCAGTACGTCTGGCCTTCTTCGCGGGAGCTGTCCACGATTCGAGTGGGGTACGTGGCAAAGGGAAGCGAAGATGCGCAACGGGATGATCATCGAGTCCTGCGCGAACTGGGGGTGAAACTCGTCCCCGTCGAGCCGCCCAATTTGAAAAAGGACTACGGACTGCCGAAGAATGAGATCCAGGCCGGGCTTGTCGCCAGCGAGTCGGCCGCCGCATTCGAAGACCTCACGCGCCGTGGAGAGCCCAGGGGCGTGAAAGGTTGGCCTCAGTACTTTTTGCTTGGCCATTTTCTAACGGCAGTCGACTATCTGAGGCTCAATCGGCTGCGGGCGATCGTCATGCAGCGATTTGACAAAATGATGCAGGCCGTCGACGTCTATCTGTGTGACGACTGGAGTCAGGGCGGCGATCCTGATGACAGGTGGGAGTGGTACGCAAATTTCACGGGGCATCCGATGATCGCGTTTCCGAGGAAGTTTGAAACGACGGACGGCTGCCCCTTGCCAAAACCGGAAACGATGATTGGCCGCATTTACGACGAGAGCACCCTGCTCACGCTCGCCCACGCTTGCCAGCGGGCAATCGGTCTCAGGCAACGTCCGCAGCTGGAGCAATTCCTGGCGAAAAAGGATGAAATTCTCGCGGGCGAAGAGTTCCCCGACGAAAACAAATACTACAGCGATTAACCCGAGCAGAGCGTCATCGGAGGGATCGCTCGTCGATGGACCAATAAGCGACGGGACCCAATAATCACGGCTTGGAGGAGCGTGCCCGTGCCCCGCGTTGACGTCACCATCAAGACTCGCGACGGACTCTGCCCGGCTTCCGTCCTTACCCCTGGCGACATCGTGGGCCCCTGGCCGGCCGTAATCTTCTTTATGGACGGTCTTGGCATCCGCCCCGTCATGTGGGAGATGGGCCAGCGTCTGGCTGATCGCGGCTATCTCGTGCTGCTGCCCGATCTCTATTACCGCCTTGGAAGTTATCCGCCGAAGGTACCCTCTCAGGTGTTGGCCGACCCAAAATTACGCGAAGAGTTATTGAAATGCGCCAGCAGCCTGGATCGTGACCGGAAAATCTCCGACGCAGCCGCCTTCATCCAATTTCTGTCATCCCGACCTGAGGTGAAAGGTAATCGATTCGGCGCCACGGGGTATTGCATGGGTGGCAATGCTTCCTTGACTGCTGCCGGCGCGTTCCCGGATCGATTTGCGGCGATCGCATCGTTCCACGGCGGCAATTTGGCCACGGATAAGCCTGATAGCCCTCATCTCTTCGTGGGAAAAATAAGCGGGCGCGTCTATGTTGCCGGTGCGGTCGAGGACGCGTCATTCCCCGAAGAACAGAGGAACCGCCTCGAAAAGGCGTTGACCGACGCGGGGGTGGACCATTTGGTCGAGACTTATCCTGCGCGTCATGGCTTCGCAGTTGGGGATCTTCCTTCGTTCGACCAGGCCGCCGCCGAACGACACTGGGCGGCTTTGTTTAGGCTCTTTGACGAGACATTCGCTCTCGAACTTTGAGAAAAGTCGCCTCACGCCTCCCCGGATTGACCGGGCCGCGAAGTTCAGCTTTGCCAGATCGGCGAGATCAAATTCCTGGACGGAGTGCGGCCGGGGCCTTCGGCGGCGCGGGGCCGCGGGACGGCGTGGAGGCGGAGGGGGGTCGCGGCTTGCAAGCGGCTTCAAACTTCTGAAGTTGCTGGGACAACGTCCACATCGACTCCAAGTCTCCTGAAAACTTCGCAAACTTTTGTGTCTGCAGCAGGGCCTCTTTTTCGAGCTTCACCGCTTCAACGGGATTGCCCGTCTGAAAATGCGCTTCCGCCGCCGTGTCAAGATAATTCGCCGCGCGCTGCTGATGGATGGCGCGCATGGCCAATTCGAGGCCGCGCTCGGGATTGTGGACCGCGGGGTCCTCCGTCGTCAGATAGAGCCATGCCAGATTGTTCAGCGTCAGCGCATCCTTCGGGCGATACGCCAGAAGGTGCTCATAGGCCGACTTCGCTTCTTGATCGTGCTTCTGCCTGGCTTCCGCAACAGCCCACTTCTGGAGGGTTTGCTCCTTAGACAGTGGGTCGTCTCGTACGTCCTCGGGGTTCTTCGTTGTCGCTTGATCGGAGCTGATGGCCGTGACCTTCCGAGGCTCCGAGTCGACCAGCTTGCAAGAGGCGTAACCGGCAAAGAAGAGCCCGAGCGCGGCTGGGATCAGGAGATTCAAACGGCGTCGGCGGCGCCGCCTCGAGTCTGAGTTGGCTGAGTAGACGGGCACCGACCGGATCAACTCCGCATCCCAGAGCCCGTCCGCCGCAGCAATGGACGGTGCCTCCCACGCTGGCTCGGGGGCTACCAGCACCTTCGTCATTGCCGAGCAAGCCGCGTTCCCCGAGAGGGTTCGAAGGTCGCGCTGGACCCGCTCGGATAAATCGAGCCGCTCGTTGGCTGGCATCGCGGCAAGCTGGGCCGTGACTCCATTCAGCCGCGCGACCGTTTCGATGTAGCTCGCAGCCTCGACATTCAGGTCGCCATAATGGGCGGCGTAAAACGCAAAGCTCATCTGCTCTGACGTTGCGGCGTCGATCACCGCTCGAGCCACAAGCACGGTCACGTACTCGCTGAAGAGCACGTTCGCCGGACGGCCAAGGCCGAAGTCTTCCAATTCCCTCAGGCGCGCTTGCAGCGCGCTCGGCGCAGCGGCAATTGATGCCATGAACGTGACTCCGATTGTGCGGTCGAAATCGTGTCGCTCTGGTCCAGGCTCGCTGCCGAAACGATCACCCACCAGGGTCAAACCCGTCGCCGGGGCCAAGACGACATTTTCGACATCTCCCAGATGGTAAACCATTCCGAGGGCACAATGTTCTGTGGTTTTCGCGGCTCTTCGTGAGCTGTCCTGATTGCAGAGCTTGAAGCAGCTTACGGTAAAATGGACTTTGGTGTACCCTGGACGGCGCCCGCTTGCGATGCACCTCCTGCCAGAGCGGCAGCATCCACACCGTCGAAGAGTCGGCCGCCCTACGCAGCCGATGGGTTCAAGACAGCGACAGGTCGGGGCCAGGAACCATCCCGTCAAACCTCAGATCAAGCTGCGAGTTAGCGCGAGAAGCGTATGCGATTGACCGGAATTGTTGCCGCAGCAGCTCTGGTGTTCGCAGCGCAGTGGGGATTGGGCCGCGGCGATTCTCTGACGTCCGCGAAGCTGGGCCAGAAGATCGCCGACGTCCGCTTTGCTGATGTGACGGGCAAGAAAATCAGTCTCGCCGACCTTAGGGGGACGAAAGCCACGGTCGTCGTCTTCTTGTCGTTCGAGTGTCCCGTCTCCACGAGCTATTCGCCCGTCCTGACCGAAATGAAGAAACGGTACGCCGATCGCGGCGTCACCTTCGTCGGCGTCTGCGCAAGCGAATCCGAGACAGCGTCCAGCATCGCCAAGCGCGTCGCGGAATTCTCCCTCGGGTTCCCCGTCTATTGCGACAACCACGGGCTTGCCATCGCAGCATTCAAAGCGGAAAAAACGCCCGAGGCGTTCGCCCTCGATCACAATCTGGTGCTGCGTTATCGCGGCCGAGTGGACGACGCTTTCGCGGCCCGCCTCAAGCGCAATCAGCAAATCAAATCCCACGATCTCGAGAACGCACTCGACGAAATCATCGCCGGCAAAGCCGTCAGCCATCCGGTCACGGAAGCCATCGGCTGCCTGATCGGCGCCGAAAAGGAAACGAAGAAGGACGGATCGGTCACGTATTACCGTGACGTCCTGCCCCTCCTGCAGGCCAATTGCCAGCAGTGCCATCGTCCCGGCGAGATCGGCCCGTTCGCGCTCATGAACTACAAGCAAGCGGTCAACTGGGCCGACGACATCAAGACCTGCACCCAGACGCGCCAGATGCCGCCGTGGAAGATCACGGGCGGCGTCGCCTTCCACAACGAACGCCGCATGAGCGAAAAGGACATCGCCACACTCGCGAAGTGGGTCGACGAGGGAACTCCCGAAGGGAACCCGGCCGACGCTCCTCCGCCACGGCAGTTCACCACCGGCTGGCAACTGGGCGAACCCGACCTGGTGCTGACGCCCTCGACTGAGTTCACGCTCGGCCCTGGCGGCCCCGATTTGTGGCGCGTGTTTGTCATGCCGACGAACCTACCTGAGGACAAATTCGTCGTGGCATACCAAGTGAAACCCGGCAATCCTGCGCGTTGTTCATCACACGCTGAACTTCCTCAACACGACCAAAGCCGGCCGCTTACTTGAGAAATCCGCTCAGACTCTCGAGGCAAAGCACCCGACAAAGGACGGCTACGACCGCGGGCCGGGATACTCCCCCGACATGGGAATCGGTTTCCCCGCGCAAGAGGGCCTGGGAGGGTGGGTTCCCGGCCAGTTGGCCCGGCAGATGCCCGAAGGCTACGGCGTCATCCTGCCCAAGAACTCGGACGTGCTCGTCCAGGTTCACTACCATCGCGACGGTCGCGTCGAGCGCGACAAGCCGCAGATCGGCCTCTATTTCTCCAGGAAATCCGAGGGCATGAAGGCCTTCAAAGGCGGAGTGATTCAACCCCGCTTGAACGGTATTCCGGCCAACGACGACAACTACAAAGTTTACGGATCGACGATCGTCTACGAAGAGTGCGTCCTGCACAACATGACGCCGCACATGCATCTCATCGGCAAAAAGATCAAGGTCACAATCAAGATGCCGAACAAGCCGAAAGAGACGCTGCTCGAGATCAGTGCGTGGGACTACAACTGGCAGGAGACGTACTTCCTCAAAGATCCGCTGAAGCTGCCGGTCGACACCGAACTCAACGTCGAAGCCGTTTACGACAATAGCGCGAAGAATCCCAACAACCCGAACCACCCGCCGAGGCTCGTCACCTACGGCGAACAGACGACCGACGAAATGTGCGTCGTCTTCCTGGCGCGACGTCAGACGGCAGTGCGCGGTCTCCGTTCTCCGATTTTCGCCTTCGCGGCGGGCTCTAGGCCTTTGGAATCTCGAAGGCCTTCTCCACGGGCTCGGCGACGTATGGCATCACAATCACAAGTCGGTTGAGTCGACAATGGTGGAAAATTGAACGGTGGACGCTTCAACCGAGGCGCACATTCCCCCAGCCGACAGCTTTGCTGTCGTTCTGGAATCGACGGCCAGTACGCGGTGAAATGCGCGATGCATTACCATCACTACAGGATGGCCGCCGAGATGTCGCGTCAAAAGACGGCGGTCATAAACAGTTTCTAAGGGAACGGCCGGTTCTTGAGAGCGCTTGCCGGAGTTCCGAGGAATGGCATCCCAAATTTGAGAGACGGAAGACGGACCTGCGACATGCAGATTTGGGTTGACGCCGACGGGTGTCCTGCCGAAATCAAGGAGCTGCTGTATCGCGCTGCAGTGAGACGCAAGATCCTGGTGACATTCGTCGCCAATCAGCCCTTGCGAACTCCAGCGTCGCCGTTCATCAGCAGCGTGCGTGTCGGCGAGGGAATGAACGTCGCGGACCAGTACATTGTCGGCGTGGTTGCACCAGGAGATCTGGTGATCACCGCTGATATCCCGCTCGCTGCGGAGGTCGTATCGAAAGGGGGCGCAGCCCTCGATCCTCGCGGCGACCTTTACACCGATGCGAATGTTGGCGAGCGACTCGCCGCCCGGAATCTGTTGGATGGACTGCGCGGCGAGGGCTTGATCACGGGTGGGCCAGCAAATTTCAACGGGCGAAACCGGCAGGCATTCGCCAACCAATTCGATCGCTGGCTAACCAGGGCGAAGTGAATAGTCCGACCTTATTGGCAATTCGAGTCGGAGCAGGTCGCTGTCGAACGATGCCGACTGAGCGCGTCGAACCAAACACCGGAGCCGTCCTGCCTGCGTGCGACATCGAGCCCATTGTTCAGTCGAGAGCGATTCTCGCAAAACGTTTGAGTTCTCGGCGAAAATCGTGTGTCAAAAAGCGTATGAGAATCCGGCACGAGGCAAGCGGCGGCTCCCGTCAAACGGTGATTTTTCGGCGTTCCCGAAAAAGGGTTGAGAATTCGGCGTGCTCACGCGAGCAATGACCAGCTTCGCCAGCAGGAGCTGCCACATGGCCCCGAAATTGGCTTAAGGCAGCGCATCAAACGAACGGTTTTCGGGTCTTTTTAGGGCGGACCGAAAAACGCCTGCTGCCGGTTCCTGAAACTCGCCGGCTGATGGTGGCGTAAGTCCGGCCGAGGTCTGGCGTCTTAACCAACGGTTTTTGGTGGCCGCGAACGAGCCTTCAGCCGACGCGACCGGTGCGGCGCCGCGACCAGGACGACTTTTCGAGCGTTGTTTTGTTCGCTCGAAGATTGACGAAAGCCCATTCTTTCAATTAGTAGTTCCGATCATACCGATAGCGAGGTACTTCGATGCTAACCCAGCGGCACAGTGGTTGCATGTTGTCCGGACCACGCGTGAGTTACGTCCCATTTGGAGCTGGGGACCTTGGCCCTTTAAAAGCCTGCTACGAATGAACGAACAGGCTTAGGCCATAATGCGATGCGCGAATGTCCGGCGCGAATCGAGCAGTCCGCCCGATATCGACTGAACGGCGGATTGCGCGAACCCAATGTCTTGTGCGAAGACAGATTGGTTTCTTCGCGGGCACCAATGCAGTCCGCTTACCGTGCCCCGGAAGGCTACGCGGTGCCGAAAGCTCGGCGTCCGCAAGGAGGCGATTTCGCGCGGACGCATTGACCACTGTTCGCCAGGTTGATGCCGAAGTGTCGGCCAGAAGTCTGGAGTTCACAATGGACGCTCCTTCAGGGTTGTCCGAGCGTAGGTCGCAGGATTCCAAGGCTGGGGCAACAAGCAGCTCAGCGCCCCTTGGATCTGTAAGTTTGGCGGTAAGGCTGCTGCTCATTGGTGCTGTGCTTTTGGCGGTCATCGCGGCGTTCGCCTATTTGGGCGGCTGGCTCACTCCGAATCAGTTGACACCGGCTCGGCTCACTGACGGATTCGAGCAGGTTGCCGGAGTGCATCCGGGCTTCCGCCGGAACCATGCCAAGGGCATGGGAGTTTCTGGATTTTTCGAGAGCAACGGGAAGGGCGTGCGACTCTCAAAAGCCGCCGTCTTTAAGTCCGGGCGAGTGCCGGTGATCGGTCGGTTCTCATTGGCCGGCCCTAATCCTCTTCAAGCCGACGAACCAGGGAGCGTGCGCGGGCTGGGACTCCAGTTTTCCCCGCCGGATGCGGAACCCTGGCGGACGGCAATGATCATTCTGCCGGTGTTTCCGGTCCGCACTCCCGAAGCGTTTTACGAGCAATTGCTCGCCTCGGCTCCCGACCCAAAGACCGGAAAGCCCGATCCGGAGAAATTGAAGTCATTTCTTGCCCGCCACCCCGAGAGCGAGCGGGCGCTGGGGATCATCAAGAATCGGCCGATCTCATCCGGTTTCGCCAACAGCACATTCCACAGTCTGAATGCGTTTTGGTTCGTCAATTCGGCCGGCGAGTCCAAGCCGGTCCGCTGGATATTAGCGCCCGAGCAGCCGTTCGAGCCGGCCCGCGGCCCGGTGCCGAAAGACAAGAATTATCTGTTCGATGCGCTGATCGCAGAGGTCCGGCGGCAACCGTTGCGGTGGCATCTCGTCATCATCGTCGGGCAACCGGGCGATCCCACGGACGACGCGACCATCCCCTGGCCGGACAACCGGGAACAGGTCGACGTTGGAACGCTGACGCTCGACAAGGCAGAGAGCGACGACACCAGCCCCGCGACGGCGCTCAACTTTGATCCCCTGGTGCTGCCGCCGGGGATCGCCCCCTCGAACGATCCTCTTTTGAGCGCTCGTTCGGCCGTCTATTCGCAGTCGTTCACCCGGCGCTCGGGGGAAGGGAAGCCGTCGAGCCCGATCACGCCTGCGGAAGTGCAAGAAGGAAAGTGACGATGCCCGAACGCTGGCAGTTCAACATTCTGGCGCGGATCCTGCACTGGACGATGGCCGCCATGATCTTGACCATGCTCTTTATTGGCGTGGCCCAGGTGGCGTCGCTGGCCGACTATCATTTGCTCCTGTCAATTCACCGTCCTCTGGGGATTGCCGTTCTGATCCTGGTCGTTCTTCGTTTCATAAACCGGAAACTAAGTACGCTTCCCGCCTTCCCCGCCACGATGTCGCACAGGGAGCGTGAGGTGGCAAAGGTGTCGGAGTACCTGATGTACGGTCTGATGTTCGTGTTGCCGCTCGTCGGCTGGGGGATGCTCTCGGCCGCGCACTACCCGATTGTTTTGTTCGGATCGGTGTACCTTCCCTGGATCCTGCCGCACAATTTGGAGCTGTATTGGGTGCTGCGGCAGGCGCACACGGTTCTTGCTTTTCTTTTCTTTGGGACGTTCATCGCGCACTTCGGGGCGATCTTGTTTCATACGCTGGTCGTAAGAGACGGAATGCTGAAGCGCATGGTTCCCTGGAATATCAGCCGACAATCTGCCGAACCTCGTTAGTGCCGTGCGCAACGTGAACACTGGCGACTTCGTCCAGCCCCAAGGAGGAGATCAGTCGGTCCCACGCAGCAATCAGGGGACAATGTCCTCGACGGGCTGCATCCAGCCTCAGGAACGTTTGACCCTACCGCAATAAGGTGGCAGCTCCTGCCACCTTATTAACCAGCTTCCCCACGCCAGGCGATTCCCCGACCTAACCGTCGGGATTTGGCGCGACAAGGGGGTTGGGAGTGCGGACACTGGGCGGGCGGAAAGGGATCGGGTCGCGGGCTTCGGAGGGCAAAAACTTCGGAAGTTGTTTCCACGCGCATGGAAACTCGGGGTTCTCGGATTGCGGTTTTGCCTGTAGGCTGGAGATAGAGCTCGTGCTCGCGACGGAATCGCGTGCGCGCCAACGGACCGACTTGATTAGCAGCCAAGTAGGGCAGGCTGTACCTGCCGTGCCGCGATCAACGCTCGAAATACCGGCAGGCACAGCCTGCCCTACCGGACTGTTGTCGCCGCCGGGTGATCAAGGAGGAGGCCGATCACGGTCAGATTCGATCCGGTGGGGAAAAGATCCCCGGCGGGGACGAAAATTCCGTACCCGGCGGGGTGGGGATCCTTTTTTTCTATAGGAGGGAAGGACCCCGGCGCGCCTCCGCAGTTGGGACGGGACGGGACGCGGGACGGGACGGGTCGTGGGACGGGTCGTGGGACGGGACGGGTCGTGTGGAGTTCCCCAGGAATCGTGGGCGCTCAGAGAAGAGTGTAATCTCTTCAAAGAGGAGGCCCAGAGATGAGTCGGAAGTATCGGACGTACACGGAAGAGTTTAAGCAAGAAGCGATCAAACTGGTGACGCAGGAGGGTTACAAGATCGCGGAAGCGGCGCGGAGTTTGGGGATTCCCGAGAATCTGTTGGGCAAGTGGAAGCGGCGGGCGGAGGGCGGCAACGCGGGTCCATCCCCAGGTTCACTTCCCGGCGACGAGCGTGCGGAGCTGGAGCGTCTGCGTGCGGAGAATAAGCGGCTGTTGATGGAGCGTGACATTTTAAAAAAAGCGGCGGCCTTCTTCGCGAACGAGAAGAAGTGAGGTACGGGTTTATCCGGGAACATCGGAGGGTGTGGCCGCTGAGCGTGCTGTGCTCGGTGCTGGGTGTGGCTCGCAGTGGGTTTTACGCCTGGCGGAAGCGATCGGTGAGCCGGCGCCGGCAGCGTCAGGAGCAGCTGTTGGAAGCGATGCGGGAGATCCATGGCCAGAGGCACAAGCGGAGTTACGGGAGTCCGCGGATGCAGCGGGAGCTCGTGGCGCAGGGACATCGGGTGAGCGAGAACACGGTGGCGCGATTGATGAGGCAGAGCGGGTTGCGAGCGACGACGGCCCGAAAGTTCCGGCACACGACCGACTCGAATCATCGGCTGCCGGTGGCCCCAAACGTGTTGGATCGACAATTCGAGGCGCGTGGTCCCAACGAGAAATGGGTCTCGGATATCACGTACGTGTGGACCGACGAAGGCTGGTTGTACCTGGCGGCGGTGGAGGATTTGTACTCGCGGAAGGTCGTGGGCTGGTCGCTGGGAGAGCGGCTGACGAGCGAGTTGGTGAACGAGGCCTTGCGGATGGCGATCGGCCGGCAGCTGCCGATGGTGGAACTTCTGGCGCATTCGGATCGTGGCAGCCAATATGCCAGCGGAAGTTATCAACGGCTGCTGGCGTCGCGTGGGATCACGTGCAGTATGAGCCGCAAGGGGAATTGCTGGGACAACGCGCCGATGGAGAGTTTTTTTGCGACGCTGAAGAAGGAGTTGGTGCACCAAGAGCGGTACGCCACGCGCGAGGAAGCGCGGCAGAGCCTGTTCGAGTACATCGAAGTCTTTTACAACCGGGTGCGGAGGCATTCGGCGATCGGCTACCAGAGTCCGACGAGGTTCGAGGAAGCGGCTTGATGCTCCCTCGAACCTCACCCACAAAGGCAACGTCCGGAGTCGCCATCGTCTCCGCCAGCCGTCAGTCGCCACCGAGGGTGAGCGACCGACGACCGGCTCCGACGAAGGCAACTCCTCCAAGGGCATTGCCTGCACGGAACAACCCATCACCCGCGCCCACGAAACCTGGGGAAGTTCAGTGGGACGGGACGGGTCGTGGGACGGGACGGGTCGTGGGACGGGACGGGTCGTGGGACGGGACGGGTCGTGGGACGGGACGGGTCGTGGGACGGGACGGGTCGTGGGACGGGACGGGTCGTGGGACGGGACGGGTCGTGGGACGGGACGGGTCGTGGGACGGGACGGGTCGTGGGACGGGACGGGTCGTGGGACGGGACGGGTCGTGGGACGGGACGGGTCGTGGGACGGGACGGGTCGTGGGACGGGACGGGTCGTGGGACGGGACGGGTCGTGGGACGGGACGGGTCGTGGGACGGGACGGGTCGTGGGACGGGACGGGTCGTGGGACGGGACGGGTCGTGGGACGGGACGGGTCGTGGGACGGGACGGGTCGTGGGACGGGACGGGTCATGGGACGGGACGGGTCATGGGACGGGACACGAACAGCGGCCGTCCCCCTTCCGAAGCGGAGGGGCGAGGTGGAAAGAAATTGGCCGGTGGGTCGGGACACTTTGTTTCAGTAGGTAGTTGACCCACCAAAATCGTTGACCCACCCCCCGACGGGAGCGGGACGGGACGCTTCGGTTGATAGAGACTCAAAGGTCCCAGCACAAATCGGCAAGCTGCTATTAACCACGACGGACTTCGGCGAGTTCAGTCGAGCCGAGCCTCAGGCTCGAAGGCAGTCGAGCTGTGGCCTGGTGGCTTCAAAAATCCGGTCCGGACACATTCTTTAACGGGACGGGACCAGAGAAGACCGGATCTCACCACGAAGTCACAAAGGCACTAAGAATCTCGCAAGTCTTCGTGTCATGGTGCCTTTGTGGTGAAAAGTCCGTGCATCGAAAGTCCTCTCCGGACACGATGCGGACTAGGTAGAATCACCAGGGGTTGGGTCGGGTCACGAATTTTGGTAATAATATACTTGACTCAGTGGCGGTGTCGGCTTAGCATCGCGGCATGTCAAGATTTGCCAGATTTCTCAAGGACGTTGCCATGACGGCCACCGTCCTTGAGAAGAAGGCCGGCACAGCATCGAAATGGGCAACCTGGCTATTACTGCTTGCGGGCGTCAGCGTTCCGGCGGCCATTCGCTGGTTTGAGCCCGACGCGACATTTTCCGTCCCTCGCTGGGCCTGTTGGTGCGTGCCGCTTGCCGTTGTTGTTGCGTGGATATTGTCCCGATCTTGGCTGCGGACGTCCGGCGCGACGATTGCCATGAGTGATCTTCGATTCGACTCGCGGCAGTCGTTCTACGTCATCACGCTGACGAACACTGGCCGAAAGCGGGCAAAGCCACGGACCATGTTGTTGACATGTGAGGAAATCGAGGGTTCGAGGAGCAAACTGATCCCGCATTCCATGATGATCTGGGAAGGGGATCGACAAGAGATGAATACGCACGGCGAGCACGTGGACATCCGAATTTTGGCCGACGTTGTTAACGAACAGCAGGATCACGCACTAGGGGCATTCGTGATGCGTGACAAAACGAACGCCACGCTGCTCGTGCCGTACGGCAGGCAGGCACACCGAAAAGCGCTGCGCATCGAAATTAGCGCAGACTGCGGTGACAAGATCGACGGCAACCAAGAAGAAAAGGCATTCATCCTGCGTCCGCGCGAGGGTACGTGGGAATATGCGATTGAGCGTGAAAGGCGCTGGTTCTAGGTCCGGTTGCCCTGCTTAAATGTAGGGCATGGCAAAATTTCCGAAAGACGCGTACGCGCGAATCGACGACTTCCAAAAGGCCCTGATGCGGTGCATGGCTGGATAATCGGGCACTCCAAAACGAAGCGGAACGATGGCAGCTAAACGTGACCGCCGTGGCGCTGAGCAGCGATTGGAATCGCGATGCGCCGTTTGCGAAGGGCGCGGCCAGCTCGTAGAGGGCTACAGCGAGCCACGCAATTGCTTCGCGTGTGATGGTGCCGGCTTCGTACCGACTAAACTTGGAAAGCAGATCTTGGACCTGATGCGCCACAATTTCCGCCCACTGTATGAGCGAATGCGCAGCGACGGGGGTTAGGCCATCTCCACGGAGCCATTTCTGGCAATCGTCTTGACGTGTAAATCGGGTACTCTTGATACTTGCCGGAATGCAACGGACCAGCCACGCCAATCACATAGCCGGTGAGCCATTTTACTGCACGGCAATTTACGGACTCGTTATTCCTCACAAAACTCTTCCGGGTCCGCCAGACGCCACAGAGATTGAATGGCGTACTCTATGGCGCGCACACCTCGCACTTCGTCGGGAGATAGGGGATCAAGCGAAGCTGTATCTGCGCCGAGTGTCGTCTTGGCCTCCATCAAACACTCTGCCAACTGATTAGCCGTCCCAATGACCAGCGGCTGACTGAATCCACAACTCGCGCCGAACACTATGCATCGCTGTTTGTCCGTGAAGACTGGAACGCACTTAAACATTTCCGTCCCGGTGCTGTCTGACAGGTTTAGCACCAGCATTGCGCCGTCCGCAGCGCGGAACGGAATGGAAACTGGGAAATGCGGCAGGAATGGAGGCGATTCGGGATCGTCGTCATCGTCTTGCATGGTCGCCCCTTTTGCTCGCTTACCCCTTGTGGCGACCTTTGCGCTTCGTCTTGTGTGGCTTTGGCACGTCCTTCTTATCAACCTGCAAGAGTCGCTGCGTCATCTCGCGAAATTTCTCGAATGGAGTCTGCTCGGCTGGCTTGGCAGGGGGTGGCCGATCACTCATTGATTATCTCCGGGCGACAACACTCTATTTGTCTCGCGCCGCCTGTTCGCGTTCTTTACGGGCGTCTTCGGCCGCCTTCTCATCGATGGGGTCCTGTGTCAAATGACGGTGCAACTCGGCCCATTCTTCCGGCGTACGCGTTCTCATCTCTCGCTCGCTTTGCTCTTTGATCCGCTCGGTTTGTGCCCTGCCATCTTCCATGATTTTCTTAATCGCAATGTCTCGATTGTGCTCTTCCCAACTGGCGCCAATCCAGACCACCAAAACAAACAGACCGAGGACTAAAACGACAGCCCCGAGTCCGAAGAGAAGGTGTTTGCCGCTGAACTCTCGGTTCCAGCCCTGTTGATGCTTTGGGGGGTCGTTCTCCATTGGCTAGTGTTCCGTTTTTCCGCGTTTCTGCCTCTCACGCCATTGCAGGTGGCAAGTCCTTTTCGGCCTCGCCGATGAGTGATTTGTACGTCAGGCGTTTGCCGACAATTCCGGCCGTCGCCAACAAGAATCTGGCGAGTGCGGTCGCCTTGCGGTTATTGAACCGGAAGCACTCAGCATCCAGATAGCGAAAGAGATGGAACGGCTCGACCGATACGTGCGTGCCTTTGATGCAACGCTTAAACAAGGCCCAAAAGTTCTCAAGTCCGTTCGTGTGCACATTGCCCTTCACATAGCACTCCGCGTGATCGATCACGTGATGAAAGTAATGCACGAGCCCCAGCGTGTCGTAGGTGTGCAGTTTATCCGTAAACACGTTCGACCCAGACTCGACGTGTTTGCGGATTTCCGGATACAGGGTGCTGCGCTTATTATCGGCCACAACCTTTGTGCGGACCTCGCCGTGTCGCTCAAGCAGTCCAAGAACGACCGCCTTACCAGCAACCCCGCTGCCCTTGGCCTTCCGCTTGCCGGGGTGCATGTTGCGGGCCTTACCGCCGATGAAAGTCTCGTCAACTTCGACCTCTCCAGTCAGCGGGGCCTTAAACGATCCGGTCTGCATGGCGAGACGGATGCGCTGTTGCATGAACCAAGCGGACTTCTGGGTCACGCCGATCGTCGCAGCCAACTCGTAGGAGCTAATCGAGTTCTTGCAGTTGCACTCCATCCAAATCGCGATCAGCCACTTGTCGATCGACAGCGCGCTGTCTTCAAAGATCGTCCCGACCTTCACCGAAAACTGCCGCTTGGCGTGCTTGCACTTGCATTCCCAGATGCGGCGGGTCGGGATGAACGAAACGTCTTTGCTGCCGCATGTCGGGCACTCGACGCCTGCCGACCAGCGGAGTTCGGCCATGAATTGCAGGGCAATGTCCGGGTCCGCAAAGTACCGGACGGCTTCTGTCAGGGTCGTCGGAAGTTTGGTCGAGTTGAGCTTGGTTGTGTCCATGCCCCGATTGTAGCGGGGAACGGTTACTGAGTCAAGTATATTATTACCCGAATTTTTGATAGGAAGATGACCCACTAAATTGGTGACCCAACCCCTTGCGGAGTCGTCCAGCGCCAACGGGGCAAACGTGAGTCGCCTCAGGTTATTGGGCGCCACGCACGAAATCGATGAATCCGCGCTCGACATTGACGTGGGTCAGTCGGACCTTGATTCGGTCACCGACCTTAACTCCCTCGTGTCCGCTCACCAGCTTTCCCTCGACGGGGGGCTTGAGCAAGCGAACCCAGGTCCCCTTCTCGGAGGCGCCGGTGACAAGGGAATCAAACGACTCGCCAATCCGGCCGGAGAGCAGCTGGGCTGCCGCCGATTTCCGAACCTGGCGTTCCACCTTCTTGGCGGCGTTTTCCTGCTCCGTGCAGTGGGTCGCCAGGGACCCGAGATCCGCCGAGGTGTAGGGCGGCTCTTCGCCCGCGAGCGTCGCTTTCAACAGCCTCTGAACAATTAAGTCGGGAAAACGGCGGTTTGGTGCGGTGGAATGCGTGTAGTCCTGCACGGCCAGCCCGAAGTGCCCCACAGAAGGTTGGCCAGGAAGTTGAAGGATGTACTCGCCGGACCCCAGCAACTTGACGATTGTCAGCGACAGGTCGGGGAATCGCAGCGGGTCGGCTTGCCGTCGCCGCTCCAAAAACGCTCCCAGCGACTTGCAGTCGGGTTCCGCAGGGAGGGGGTCCGAAAATCCTTCCGCCACTTTGCGAATTGCGTCCCAATGTTTCGGAGTACGCACGACGCGACGGATCGACGGAACTCCATGCCGAGCCAGAAATTGGGCCGAGACCCCATTGGCAGCGATCATGAAGTCTTCGATCAATTGCTGAGCCCTGTTCTTCCGCTCCAACCGGAGATCCACAACCTGTCCGTCACTCAAGATGGCTTCTGGCTCGATCGTTTCGAGATCGAGAGCTCCGTGCTGATAGCGGACGGACCTCATGGTTTGAGCGATCTGGTCCTGCATCCGCAGTTGATCATCCAAACCTTTTGTTCTCGCGACTCCTTCGGGCATCGTCTGGCGCCCCTGCCCCTCCAGCCACGTCCCGACGCTGTGGTACGCGAGCTTCGCGTGGTTGTGGACCAGCGCTCGATACACCTCTGGTTTCTGAATCGATCCAGCGGCGTCCACTTCCATTTGGATGACGACGGCGAGTCGATCCTGGCCCTCCGCCAATGAAGTCAGATTGGTCGACAACTTTTCCGGCAGCATGGGAAAAATCTGAGCGGCCGTGTACACCGAGGTCGTGTTCTTCTGAGCGTGACGGTCAATTGGCGACGTGACTTTAACGACTGCATCGACGTCCGCGATTGCGATCAGAACCTCGGTGCCATTTGCGCCGACCCTGCGAGCAACCGTGAGTTGATCCAGATCTCGCGAATCGTCGTTGTCGATCGAACACCAAAGCAGACTGCGCAGGTCCGGGATCGATTGATCGGTTTCTCGCGCCGGACCCTGAATGTCGTTGACCTGCCGCATGGCATCCGCGGGAAAGTCGGGTTCGAGTCCGCGTTCGTTCATCACGCGATGAGCAATCGCGCGGAGCAGGTTCGGGGCGTTTTCCGCGTTCATGAGTTTTTTTGCCAGGAAGATTGCGAGGAAGAGACGGTCTTTGGCCAGGTGCCGGAGTGCTGCCCGGCAATGCTTCACGTCCGGTCGCGCCGCGCAAGTCGAGCACCCTTACTCGCACAGGTACCAGCGGCGTTTCATCTTGGGTCCATAAGTCAGTCCGAATTGCTGCAAGGCAGCATCACGAACCAGCTGCACGGCCTCTTCGGCAGAATCCGTCACCAGGATGTGCTCGGCGTCAACCGGGTCGATTGTCTTCGATTCGACAAGTCGCCCCTGAATCAGTTCGAGCAGTGGCCGCCAATACTCCTTGCCGACGAGCACGAGCGGAAAGTTCTTGATCTTGTGCGTCTGGATGAGGGTCGCTGTCTCGAAGATTTCGTCCAAGGTGCCAAAACCGCCAGGCATGGCGATGAAGGCGTACGAATATTTCACGAGCATCAGCTTGCGCACAAAAAAATGCTGAAAGGTCACCCAGAGATCGAGGTAGGGGTTCGGTTGCTGCTCCTGCGGCAATTCGATGTTGCACCCAACGGAAAGGCCTCCGACTTCCTTGGCGCCGCGGTTGGCCGCCTCCATGATGCCGGGGCCGCCGCCGGTCATCACCGTGAATCCGGCGCGGGCCAAGCGCTGGCCAATCTCGCGCACCACGGCGTAGTGCGCCTGTTCTTCGGTGAAGCGGGCGGATCCGAAAACCGTGACGCACGGTGGGAGAAAATGCAGCGTCGGAAGCCGCGCATGATCTCGAAGAAAATGCCGATAGCCCGCGTTAACTCGAACCCGCGCCTCTGCGGTCCCCGCAGGAACCGCGTGATCTCGGGAGCGGGCGGCGGCGACTTTCCCCAACGCGTCGTCGAAGAGGCCGGTTCCTTTTGCGACTGCCCGAGAACCGCGTCGGAGTTCGGCAATTGGCTCAATTCGCTTCCCTGCTGTTGCTAAGGCACGAGCAACGCCGAAGACCGGCTTAGATTCCTACCCAACCCACGGTTGCGAAGCGTCATGATGCGCGGTGCCTCCCTCTAAGTCGAGGGAGGAATGGCGTGGCGCTCAATTCAATCCGGCGTATTCTGCAAACGCTCAAAACCGGTGGCGCCTGTTCAAGGTTCACGTTTGTCTCGCCAACGGACACTGGGCCACCGGTGCGGCCGTACCAAACGTTGCCCGGACATAACGACAGAGCGGTCACGCACTACTGCGCCGGACCGCCGCGTCCAGTTCTTGGCCTGCGCTTACCAACGTCTCCCTGGGTCGCGCCGAGTCGCCACGCCTCCTCGAGCAACTCCTTCAGTTCCCGTCGCTCGACACTTGCCATCCGCACCAGGACCAGTGGGTAGTTTACGTAGTGATCAGTGACCGAGTAGGTCTTGGGATCAGCGGCAACGCGCACAGCGCGCTCCTCCGGGTCGATCCGGACAACCAGCGACTCGCCGTCCTGGTGCTGGCGGACGAACAGTGTTTTGCCCACGTGGAAAGCCGGCGTGCCGTACGACGTCCCCTCGACCGCCCCGAGGAGACCTCCGGCAATCTCCCGCACCGTGTCGAACGAAATCACCCGGTCCCCCCCTCTTTGCGCTCATTGCCCGAGATTGTCCGTTGGCCCCCCGGATCACTTCTTCGGTCTTCCGTTTCCGCCGATTCGAGCGAGCTTCTCAAGCTATTCTCGGAGGGATCCCCGCGGTCGCTGGCTCCGACCGACATTACGCGAAGATTTCCGTCACCACATTTCCGGCGACGTCGGTCAGTCGAAAATCGCGGCCCGCATGGCGGAACGTCAGCCGTTCGTGGTTCAGCCCAAGGAGATGCAGAATCGTCGCGTGGAAATCATGGACGTGGACGCGATCCCGCGCGACGGCAATGCCATAGTCATCCGAGGCGCCATGGACGAGTCCCCCTTTGACACCGCCGCCGGCCATCCAGGAGGAGAACACCTGGTGGTGGTGTTCGCGTCCCTTCGCGTTGGCCGACTCGTGATAGGGCGTTCGTCCAAACTCGGTCGTCCAGACGACGAGTGTCTCATCCAATAAGCCGCGATCTTTGAGGTCGCGGATCAGCGCGGCGATCGGACGGTCGACGTTCATTGCCAGGCGATCATGGTCTCGCATATCGCCGTGCGAGTCCCAGTTATTAGACGACCCCGTATCGATGACTTCGACGAACCGAACGCCGCGCTCCGCCAGCCGTCGCGCGACCAGACATTGCCAGCCGAATCCCGTCGTGGCTCCGCGCTCGAGACCGTAGAGCTCTTGCGTGGCCCGCGTCTCCTGTGACACGTCGAATGCTTCGGGTGCGGCCCGTTGCATCCCGAAGGCGGTCTCCAGCGACCGGATTTGGGCCTCCAGAGCCGCGTCTTCCGGACGCGCATCGCGGTGACGACGGTTGGCATCCGCAATGAAGTCCAGTTCGAGCCGCTGCAATCGCTCCGAAGCGACGCGCCGCCGAACATTCGGAATGGGAGTTGGCCCGGGCAGGACCTGCAGCCCCTGATGGCAGCCCGGCAGAAAATCCGAACCCCAGGTCTGCGCTCCGGCGTACGGAGCGTGCGGTGCCAAAACGACGAACGAGGGCAGATTGCGGTTCTCCGTCCCGAGCCCGTAGCTCACCCAGGCTCCAACGCTCGGGCGGGCAAACGTCCACGAGCCGGTGTGGATGCCCAGCGTTCCCTCGTAGTGATTCGTATGGTTGGATTCCATCGAGCGGATGACGCACAGTTCGTCGGAGACATCACGCACGTGTGGGAAAAGGTCGCTAATCGCCGTCCCGCACTCGCCGCCTGCTCGGAACGTCCACTGTGGCGTTTTGAGGTAGCGTTTAAACTGGCCGAGCTTTCCCTGCCAGTTGTCGACGGTGATCGATTTCCCGTGATCGGCGAAGAGACGCGGCTTCGGATCGAACGTGTCGACGTGGGACACGCCGCCGGTCATGTAGAGGAAGATTACTCGCTTCGCTCGCGGCGGAATGTGCGGCTGCTTGGGAGCCAGGGGATCTTCGAGCGTCGCCGCGCCCTCCGCGGTGGAACCCTGCTGATCCGCCAGGATTCCCGCCAGTGCGATCGACGCGAATCCCCCGGCTGCTTTCTGGAGCAGCTCCCGACGAGAAAGACCCATTTCACAGCTGCTCATGAGCGGCCCTCGATCAGTCAACAAACAAGAAATCGTTGCGGGCAAACAGGGTCCGTGCGAAGGCGGCCCAGGCCATTCTTGGAATTTCGCCGGCTGAGAGACCAGAGGATGCCAACTCACGCCGATAACTCGCAAGGAACGCCGCCGACCGCTCCGCCTCACCCGATTCCGGCGGCCGCGCGAGTGCCCACTGAAACGCGCAGGCAATCCGCTGATGCTCATTGGTCGCCGCTGCGATTAGACGTTCGGCAAACTGCAGCGACTGCCCGTGCACAAAGGGATCGTTCATGAGAAACAGTGCCTGCGTGGGTACCGTCGTCGCGTCGCGGTGGGCGGTGCTGACGTTCGTGTCCGCCCCGTCGAACAACGCCAGGAACGGATGCCGTTTGATGCGTTGCGTCATCAGATAAACGCTACGGCGATTCGTATCGTAGACGGCCGAATACGGAGCGTGCTGTGTGAACCCCCACGTCTGGACCGGCGGGAAAGGATGCGGACCGCCAACCGATCGATCGAGGTTGCCGCCGAGCCACAGCAGCGAGTCGCGGATCTCTTCGGCATCGAGTCTCCGCCGCCGGAAGTGGGACAACCATCTGTCGTCGGGGTCGCGCTTGGCCGCGGTGGCATCGGCTCCCCCGGAAAGCTGATAAGTCTGCGAGTGCATGATCAGCCGATGTAGCGCCTTGATCGACCAGCCGCTTTCGATCAACCGGGCGGCGAGGAAGTCGAGCAGCTCCGGATGCGTCGGCGGAGCGCCACGCGCGCCGAAGTCGTTCTCAGTCCGCACCAAACCGGATCCGAAATGGTGCTGCCAAATACGATTGACGATGACCCTCGCTGTAAGAGGGGCTGCGCGGCGGCCAGTGATCCAATCGGCCAGTTGGCGCCGTCCGCTCCCTTTATCTCCGGCAGGCAGCCGGTCGCCGCCGAAAATTTCGAGGAACCGTCGGGGGACTTCCGGACCGAGTCGCGTGGGATCGCCGCGGAGTTGGATTCGGGCGTTTTTCGACTCTGCCTCGGCTACCGCGTAAATGACGGGGAATTGTTTGAGTCGCCGAGCATCCGAGGGCAGGACTGCCGGAACGAAATCGCGGGGACGTTTCGACTGTTCCGAACCCGGAAAGGCGTACCGCGTGCTCTCGAAGATGCCATAAAGCGCGTAGTAATCTGCCGCATTGACCGGGTCGAATTTGTGATCGTGGCATCGCGCAGCCCAACGACAATCCCAAAACGGCCTGCCCGAGCGTATCGATCGTGTCTTGAATTGTGAGGTACTGATAATTTTCGGAGTCGAAGCCGAACCGCCGTGAAACGGCGATGAAGCCGGTCGCCGCAACGAGGTCTTCGTATTGCTCCGGCGGCCCCTCGTTTGCGTAGAGGTCGCCGGCAATTTGCTCGCGGACGAAGCGGTCGAACGGTTTGTCGGACTTGAACGACGCGAGGACGTAATTGCGATACCGATAGGCTTCACGCACAGGGAAGTCGGCCGTCTCGCCGGCCGTGTCCGCGTAGCGCACAACATCGAGCCAGTGCCGGCCCCAACGTTCCCCGTAGGCCGGCGACGTAAGCAATCGATCGACGACTTTCGCGAAGGCGTCAGGCGAGCCGTCCGCCACGAAGGCTTCAACATCGTCCGGCGTGGGCGGAAGGCCCGTAAGATCAAACGTGGCTCGGCGGATCAGCGTGCGTTTGTCGGCGGGGCCGACGGGTTTGAGACGTGCCGCCTCGAGCCTGGCCAGGATGAATCGATCGATGGGTGTCCGCAACCAGGAGACGTCGTGAACTTCCGGCGGCGCACCAGGGCCCAGCGGCTGAAATGACCAGAACTGCCGCTCCTGCGCTGTGATCGAGCCGCCGCGGGTTGAGGACCGCACCGACTCGGCGGGCCACAGGGCTCCCTGGCGAATCCACTCGACCAGTCCCGCAACTTCCTCCGGCTTGAGCGAGTCGTCCGGCGGCATCTTCAGCTCGCCGGTTCTGCGGGCCGCTTGGACAAGCAGGCTTCGTTCGGGATCGCCCGGAACGATTGCCGGACCGCGGTCGCCCCCCTTCGTTGCCAAGCGCTTCGAGTCCAGGCGCAAGCCAGACTCCTGCTTGGCCGCTCCATGGCATTTAATGCAGCGTGTGGTCAGCAGGGGACGAACGTCGTTCTCGAACAGAGCCAGCTCATCGCGTTCTGACGCAACCGCAACGGGGGGTTCAGCCGTTGGCAGTGTGGCGAAGATCAATGCCGCGACGAACAGCGTCCCACACTTGGTGCGAGCCATGGTCTCCATTTTGGCTGTGCAGTCGCAGGTGTGGAAGGGTTGAGTCGATTTCGATGCTCTGACAATCGTAAGCGGCGCCGGGCATGAGGCGGGTTGAGCTAATGCGGTTTTTTCGGCGTGCGATCACAGCGATTTCGGAGCGGGCATTTGCGTTCCGCTTTTTGATCCACGTCCCGTAGGTTTGGCGCGACACCAACTCAACGAATGCGCTTGCGCAGATCCAAAACGTCGAAGACAAGCTTTATCGTGGTGTTGGTGTCTCGTTTATTGATTGCCTTTCTCTAAGGACCGGCGCAACAAAAAACCCCCGGCTTCAGCGACGAGGGTGTCCCAGCCGGAAGGCACAGCGGCGAGTCGTTTTGGCAACACGATTTGAAGATTAACGTCAGTATTCCCGGCAGGATTCGAACCTGCAACCTTTGGCTCCGGAGGCCAACGCTCTATCCAATTGAGCTACGGGAACAAACGGCAAGTGGCTGGATTCTAGAAGCGATCGCCGGGTTTTTCCAGCCTTTGAAAACTCGCGCACCGAATGCGCGCCGAGTCGCGCGACCTTGCCAACGCGACTGGACGGACCCTCAGACCGAGCCAGAATCGGTTCGCAGAAATCGCTCAGAAATCGATCACGTCGACCACGACTCGATGACTCTTGAGCAACTTCACCAGTCGCTCGACCGACTCGATCCGCGGTTGAGTGCCGTTGGGATTGAAGACCACGTGGGTCACCTCCGGCGACAAGTGCCTGGTCAGAATTCGGGCCAAGCCGGCGGGCGTGTTGATCGGCAATGGGTGGTGGTGGATCCGATCGAAGCACCGCTCGAACAGAAACATCTGCACGAGGTTGGGATCGGTGAGGATCGCAATAGCGTGGCTGCCGTCCGCCAATTGCACGACGGCAAACCGTGACTCGTCGTCGCGGCGGACGATAAAGCAAGGAAATGAAAGCTCAAAAGGAGACGTCATCTGGAGGCCCGAGTTCCAAACGCCGCGGCAGCGCTAATATTATCCCCGACAACGCAACCGAGGCAAGATGCCTCAACGATTCCAGCGTACTGTGCAGGCGAATGCACTCCTTGGCAGGACCGTATAGCCGCTCGTTGCCGGGAATTATGTTGCCTCCTTGGCTGGCGGACGGTTTACTGTTCCTGGCGGCATGAATCGCCCGACTCACTCGACGACACGGCTCGATGAACGACTGGGGAACACGCTGATGGATGTTTTGGCCCTCACGACCGAGCGGATCGTCGCGCTGGTGATCGTTGTCGTCAACGTCGTGGCTGCGGTGTTATTTTCCCCCGTCTCGCCAAATATGGGTCTCGTGGCGGCGTCCGCTCTTGGACTTTCTCTGCCTGGTCTGGCGATGATTTGGTTTCGTGAAGCGCTCAGCGTAACAGGTTTCGATCGGGGCGTGCTGCGCGAGTCGCCGCCCCTGTTTATTGACGTCATCGGCTGGCTGTTCTTGGTCCTGCTGCCGGTGATCTTTCTTTACAAGCTCTTGCCGTAGTAGTCGGCGATCAGCGATCGAGCCAAAAGTGCCCCGGGCCTACACGGGCTGTTGGGGGCGGCGCGTCGCGATGCGGGCTTTGGCCGCCGCCAGCGCCTCGTCGCCAATCGGCAGAAAGTCACCGGCGAATTCAAAGAACGGCCCGACGCGCCGGTTGCGACGAACGTTTAGCACGACGTCGAGAGCAGCTTCATTGGGCCGCTCGATCTCGACGAATAACACTTTAGAAGGAGCCGGTCGCGTATGCAGCATGCACAGGCCGCTGGTCGAAACGTCGCGTGTGACGGCCAGAAATGGCAGGCCGCTCGGACGGAGATGCTCGTTCAGCGGAACAACGACCACCTCCAGCACGGCTGCGTAGCGCTTCGATCGGCGCATTTCCGTGTCGCCGGACGGTCTGACCGCCCGCTCGCGCACGAATGTCATGAGCGCGGCTGACGGCGGCGCCAGGAGCGAGCGGTCAATCGGCAAGGTGCGGGCGTCGCTCAAAAATCGCCTTTCTTGCGAAAATCCGGAGGTTTAAAGCGATTTCTTTTTGCCGCGTGTTCGGAATGACTCGAGACAACCGTTCGCGACAGTCGTGCCATCGCTTCCGCAGCGACGACGGCTTTGATCGAGGTTTCAGAGGATAAATCAGCCCCTCGACCAACGACGCTTTACAGATCCGACCGGTAAATTGTTTTCATGTGGTCGCAGCCGGCGGATCTACGGATTGAAGCGGCTGGATCACGCCTCCCCTCGCGATAGCCTGGCGACGAATCCTCCCGGTTTTCTGGCCTTTCTTCACGAATTGCTTGAAAGCTGTGCAAAAAAAAGCCGTGAGTGCTGTCTCTATTCTTGATCGAACACCGTGAGGCCCCTTTTTTGATGCCGCTCTCCGCCGAGCAGATCGCTGCGCTGATCGAACGGCATGCCGTTCCGCTGCAAATCTGGATCGGTCGCCGGTGCCAAGCGGCCGAGGACGTGGTGCAAGAAGCGTTCTGCCGCCTGGCGGTCGCGGAGCCGGCGCCGGAGCATGTTGTTGCATGGCTCTATCGTTCGGCGCACAACCTCGCCGAGAACCAGCGCGTGGCGGCGCAGAGACGGCGATCGCGCGAGAAGCGGGTGGCCGCTGCCGAGGCCGTCCACGACGACCCTTTGGAGCGGCTAATTGCCGACGAGGTGCTGACGTCCCTGCTGCAACTGAACGATTCGCTCCGCGAGGTCGTCACTGCCCGCATTTGGGGCCAGCTCACGTTCGAGGAAATCGGCGCGTTGTGCGGCATCTCGACGGCCACCGCGTCGCGTCGCTATCGCGATGCCTTGGAGCAATTACACAGATACTTGGGTGCACCATGCCAGACTTCGATCCCCTGAATGCCTCGGAACTGGACGAACTGGAAAAGCGGCTGAGTCGTATCTCGCTGTCGCCAACGCAGCGCGAGAGCGAACGGCTCCTGTATGCGTGTGGCCAGGCGGCCGGCCGGGCGCAGATGATGCGCCGCGTGCGGGGTGCGACGGTGGTCGGGGCCTTTCTTGGCTGCACGTGTGCCGGGCTTGCTGTCGCGCTCGTGCTGCACGATCAGTCGCCGCCCGTTGCCGCGATCGACTCGACGCCGCGGCCAGTGCCCCAACTCGCGGCAGTTTTGACGTCCGCAGATGATGCCACTGCGCGGGACACCCAGTTTTGCAGGTGATCAGAATCGACCGTTAACCGTCGCGGCGGGCTTCGAGGAACTAACACTGGCCGAACTTCGGCCGAAGGTGGCAACACCCCACACGCTGTCGTCAAAACTTCCTTCCGCGCCGATCCTGAGCGTGGCCGGACCATTGCCGGTTGAGTTGTAAGATCGTCGATCGTCGCTCTCAACCGAAATCGTTCTAACCTCACTGATTGATCAAAAACCGGGAGCTTCTATGCGATCGATCGCGTCTCTGTGCGTTCTCAGCGTCTTAAGTGCCGCCGCGGCGATTGCGGCTGACAAAGCGCCGGCCAAGCCGGCTGGCAATCCCTGGCACGACCTGACCGTCAGCCCACGGGCCATTGAGCGGCCGTTAATGAAGTACCGGCTGATGCCGGCTGAGTACGAGCTGCACGATGGGAACGCGGCCCCGATTCTGCTGCGACTGCCCTGGGAACAAACCCCATATTTTGCGAATGAAGTTCCCAAGCTCTCTGAATACCTCGATCTCCCACTCAACAGCCCCCAGTTTCAAGGCAACGACGTTTTTCCCTTCTTCCGCAGGATCAAGAGCGCGGCGTATCGCAAAACCGCGGACTGGCAATATCCGATCGGCGAGCAGCCGTTCGGCGACATCCTGCTTCCCGACATACAGGGGGCACGCTCTGTCGTTGGCCACGGGCTTTCGGCCTGGATCCGTCAACGACTGGCGCAAGGAAAGCTCGACGAGGCCCGGGAAGGAATTCGCGTCGGGTTGGCCGTGGTTCGGCACTACGGGCGGACTCCCTTCGCGATCACCCAGCTCGTCTGCTGCGCGGTCGATTCGATGTTCGTTGCGCGGATCGCGGAACTGGTCTCGCAGCCCGGTTCGCCAAACCTGTATTGGGCACTCACGCAGCTTCCGCGGCCGCTGGTAGACGTGCGCCCGTCGATCGAGATGGAAGAGCGATTCCTGCAGATGACGGTCCCCGGTCTCGACGACCTGCGCCAAATCCGCACCAAGGAAGAATGGACGGGACGGGCCCTGGCCGTGATCCAATTCTTTCGGGAATCGGATCAGGCGGCCCGCATTGAGCCGCGCGGAAACGCCACGGCTTTCGAGCGAGTCGTGAAAGCAGCCCGTGTGGATTTGCCAGCCTGGACCGACGGAGGTCCCAAGCGCGTTGAAGAGATGTCCGACGGCGAGGCGGCCCTGCGCTGGCTGCTGGATGTCTACAACGACCTGATGGGAGAAAGGGCGGTCGTCAGTTCGATGGATCCACCACTGGCATTCCCACGGCTTGCCGAGGTGCACACGCGGATCAAGGACTTTCAGGCGGCGATGGGCGTCCAAAAGTCCTACATGATGATCGCGATCGTCAATAGTTATATCGCGCCGCACAAGCTGGAGCGCGAAATCGACGCCCTGCGGATCGTCGAAGCCCTGCGGCATTACGCGGCCGGCCACGGCTCGCGGTTGCCCGAATCGCTCGACAAAATCACCGATCTCCCGATCCCCAACGACCCCTTCACCGGCAAACCGTTTCACTACGAGGTCAAGGACGGCGTCGCGACCCTCTCGGGAGACACTGTTCCGCTCCCTCACCCGGATCGGGAGCCGGCTGCGATTCGCTATGCCGTGCGAATCCGGAAATAGGCGGTGCGTGTCGGGCGGAGAGAGAGCCGCGCCTTACCAGGCGCAGATCACGAGCAGGGTGAAACTGCCCAAGAGACCGAGCACGATCCCGAAGGTTCCCAATACTCGTCCGCGTCGAAAGCCGTCGCGGCTCCGGTTCGGCTGGTGCACTGCGGAGGCGGTTGATCGATCCTCGTTCACAAGCGGATCAACATGCGGCCGGTGCACCGACATCAGCATGGCCCAGGACGCGAAGACGAGGAAGAGCAGCGTGGCCGCCAAGATCAGGTCCGTGCGCAGCCACGGCGACAGCCCGAGCACCGGCGGCGTCGCGACTAGTTGATGCCAGTTTGAAATCATCGAGAGGCACGCGATCGTTTCTCGAGATCAAGCTTCGTGCCGTTGCCTGCGACTGCACCCGACCGTTGAGTCAAAACGCTTACCCTAACCCGCCCCCCGTCAGACTTCCACGCGGCGAAGACCGCCAAGGCCGTTCCCCGAAACGCATGCCCCCCCAGATGGGCTTTGCGAACTCGGCTCGCCCTCCCCTACACTGAACCCGTGTTGCAACTTGCGCACCAAAAAACCGTTGCTTGGACCTGGGATCGCGGAAATCTAGCAACAGGGCACGATTCACCCGACTCGGAAAGCGAGTGACGCGATGCGTGGTTCCATACGGGGACTGGGAGAGGTCGCTCTCCGGGTGACGGATTTGGATCGCATGCAAGCCTTCTACCAAAACGTCATCGGCCTGGAGCTTCTACGGCGATTTGAGCGAGCCGCCTTCTTCCGGCTGGCGGAGGGGTTTAGCGGCCATACCCAGGTGCTCGCACTCTTTGATCGAACGACCGATCCGAGTTTCGCCGGCCTGAATTCGGCGACCACGACCGTAGACCATTTGGCCTTCGAGATCGAGCTGGCAGATTACGAGCCCGAGCGCCAGCGGCTCACGGAATGCGGACTGGCGGTGACAACTGCCGAACACGGTTGGGTCCATTGGCGATCGCTGTATGTCGATGATCCTGACGGCAATACGGTCGAGCTGGTCTGTTACGATCCGAGCGTCGTCGAGAAGTCTTGAGCATTCACGCGAGCGAGGCCTCCCATGCGACTTTTCAAAACGCTTACGCGGTATGTTTTCGCCATGATCTTCGTCGGCGCAGGTTTTCTGCACTTCGTGATTCCAGACGTCTATATGAAAATCATGCCCCCTTACCTCCCAGGGCATCTCACGCTGGTTTACGTGAGCGGCGTTGCGGAAATTCTGCTGGGGGCGATGTTGATGTTCAGCGATCTGCAGAAGCTCGCAGGCTGGGGACTGATTCTGTTGCTGATTGCCATATTCCCCGCCAACATTTACCTCTACCAGCATCAGGATTTGGCGCCCAACGTCTCGCCACTCCTGCATCTGCTGCGACTGCCTCTGCAGGGAGTGCTGATCTTGTGGGCCTTTTGGTATACGCGGCCAGATCGGCCGCACGCCGCGAAATCGAACCCTGCTTCCCCTGTCGAGGCCTAAGGTTCAGGAGAGCGCAGGCTGGCTCGCCGGCAAGACAAAAAGCCGATCGGCAAGTTCGTTTTCCCGCGCTCTGCGAGGTCAGCGAGCGCTTCGCCCAAAACAGGAACGAACTTGAAGCCGTGCCCGGACAGTCCGGCCGCGAAGGAGACTTGCGGATACTCGGGGTGGCGATCGATCACAAAATTCCGGTCGGGGCTCAGTGTGTAGAGGCACGTCGCGAAGTTCAACTGCCGCCGCGAGACATCGGGCAGATGCACAGAAAGAAAACGGTCGATGCGGGCCGCCTCCTCGGAATCGGGAGACCGATCGACCACGAGCGGGTCGACGACCGGCAGACCGTTTGTGTGCTCGCCGACTTTCAGCCCTTGCTGGTTAATGTCGGGGAAGCCGTAGAAATTTCCGGTATCGGTCTCGTAGATGAATCCCGGAGTACCGCGATCTGCCGCGTAAAGCGCGGGAGCCTCATACCAATAGAACGACTTTCTGAGCACCTCGAAGCGGATGCCCAAATCGGCCAGGAGTTGGCCCGACCAGGCGCCGGCGGCGATGATGAGCGTGCCCGCGTGATAGGTCGTGCGATCGGTTCGGACAGCGACGCCGCTCCCTTCGGGTTTCCATTCGATCACCGTGGCATCGGTTTGCAAAAAGGCGTCGTTTTTGACCGCCTGGTCGGCGGCGGCCCGCACGGCGTCTTCGCAATCGAGATACCCGGCATGACGCTCGAAGAGCGCCGTCAGCGGCTCGGGGACGCGAAAGCCCGGAAATCGTGCAGCGACATCGGCGGCTGAAAGTTCCTCCACGTCCAAAGAGTGCTGCCGCGCACTCGCGAGCACTCCGGACATGACCGGTCGGTCCGGACGCCCGGCGCACAGCACGCCAACTTCGTGATAAAGCGTTTTACGGGCCCGGGCCGAGAGATCGGCCCAGAGTTCATAGGCCCGCTTGAGTAGCGGAACGTAATCGGGGTGCTCGTAATAAGCCTGCCGGATCAACCGCGTACGGCCATGCGAGCTGCCCCGATCGTGCCCGGGAGGAAATCGATCGAGCCCGAGCACGTAACTGCCGCGGCGTGCAAGGTGATCGAGGGCCGCGCTGCCGACACCGCCGACTCCGAGCACGATCACATCGAACGCCGAGGAAGGCATATTTCAGATTCCAAAGACCCGCGCACGAAGTAAGCGGTCCGCCGCAGGCGGCTTGTGCAGGCTAGCTGCATGTCTGCCAGTAAAACGCGACGCGGCTAGCCCGCAAGAAAATACACCGCTTACTTCGTGCGCGGCTCTCTCACACTACTAAAACGCGGTCAAATACTGCTCGGTTTCCCAAGCGGTCACCTGACCATTGTATGTTTTCCACTCCTTCGACTTGAGATCGAGGAATTCGTCAGCGATCACACCGAGCCTGCCGCGGACGATTTTGTCCTTTTCCAACTCGGCGAGCGCCTCGTTCAGCGATTGCGGCAACAGGCGCAGGCCTTGCGTGCTCGATTTCGGCCAGCGACCGCTCATAAAGATTTCCGGTATTTGGCGGACCGGGGTCGACGCGGCGGGCGATGCCGTCGAGCCCGGCCGACAGGAGAGCGGCCAGACCAAGATAAGGATTGCAGCCGGCCGACACGGTGCGGTCCTCGCAGTGGCCGGGGCCAGCCACGCGGATCATCTGCGTGCGGTTGTTGTCGCCGTAGCCGGCGAACGCCGGGGTCCAGGTGAAACCCGAGCGCGTGGAATAGAGACCCTGCCCGACCTGCAGGCGTTTGTAGCAATTGACGGTCGGGCTCGTAACCGCGCAGACGGCTCGCGCGTGCTCGATCACGCCGCCCAGAAATTGGTAGGCCGTCTGAGAAAGCCCGAGGCCGCGCGAATCGCTCTCGTCGAGAAACAGATTCTTACCGGTCTTGGCGTCGGCCAGGTGAAAATGGACGTGCAGGCCGCTTCCCGTCTGGTCGGCAAAGGGCTTGGCCATGTGCGTGGCGATCGCGCCGTATTTCTCGGCGATTTGCCCCGAGGCCATCTTGAAGAACGTGATGCGATCGGCGGTAGTGAGTGCGTCGGAATAGTTAAAATTCACCTCGAACTGCGAGTTGCCGTCCTCGTGGTCGACTTGATACACGCCCCAGCCGAGACCATTGAGCGACCGCGTCAGTTCCTGCAGAAAGTCGATCGCCGGCGCCATCGAGCGGAAGTCGTAGCACGGCTTTCGCAGACGGTCGACGCCCTGGGGGTCCCAAGGCCGGATCGATCCGTCGTCGGCGCGCGTCACCAGGAAAAACTCCGGCTCCATTCCGACATTCAGCACGTAGCCTTTCGCGCGGGCTTCGCTCAGCACGCGGATCAGGTTCGTCCGGCAACAATACGGGTGCGACTGGCCGTCGACGAATAAGTTCGACGCGAATCGGGCCGTGTTCGGATGCCAGGGCAGACGGGTGTATGTGCCGGGGTCGATGCGGGCCAGCATGTCGTGGGAGTGAGGGCCCTGCCCGGCGCCCCACAAGGCGCCCCCGGCGAAACCAGCCCCGACGTCGAGCACGTCGTCGAGACAGCCGACCGGCACCATCTTGGCCTTGGCGGCGCCGTGAATGTCGACGAACTGCACGAGCAGGAACTCGATGCCGTCGCGCTCCAAGGTTTCGCGAAGTTGGACTCGATCGCTCGTCATCGGTGATGTTCCTGAAAGAGCCGCGCACGAAGTAAGCGGTGTTTTTTGTTGCGGACTAGCCGCGTCACGTTTTTATCGGCGCTCATGCAGCTAGCCTGCATGAACCGCCTCCGGCGGACCGCTTACTTCGTGCGCGGCTCCTTAATTTCTAATGATGATTCTGCCCGGGAATCCACGATGTCCCCGCCAGCGGCACGCGGGCCATCGCGGCGGCTTCGATGGTCAGTGCGACCAGGTCTTCCCGCTCGAGATGGTGCACGTTCGACTTGCCGCAGGCGCGGGCCAGCGTCGTCAGTTCCATCGTGAGCACATTGAAATAGTTCCGCAACCGCCGCGCTCCTTCGTCAGGCGTGAGCCGCTGTTCCAGCACCGGATCCTGCGTGGTGATGCCGACGGGGCAGCGGCCCGTGTGGCAATGGTGACAATAGCCGGGGGCCGTGCCGAGCGCCGCGTAATCGGCCCGGGCGTCGCTGCGGTCCGTCAGGCGTTTGATAGTCGGGCCGATTGCAGCCCAAGGCCATCAACACGCCCTGCCCGATCGAAACGGCGTCGGCCCCTAGGGCCAAGTGCCTTGGCGACGTCGGCCCCCGTGCGGATGCCGCCGGAAATGATCAGCTGCACCTCGCCCAGCACGTTCATTTCGTCGAGCGCCTCGACGGCCAGCGGCAGCGCGGCCAGCGTGGGGATGCCCGCGTGCTCGATGAAGACCTGCTGCGTGGCGGCCGTCCCGCCTTGCATGCCGTCGATCACGACCACGTCGGCGCCCGACTTTCACGGCCAGCTTGACGTCGTCCCGAACGCGGGTCGCCCCCATCTTGACGAAGATCGGCACTTGCCAATCGGTGATCTCGCGCAGCTCTTCCAGCTTGATCGCCAGATCGTCGGGACCGGCCCAGTCGGGATGCCGGCAGGCGGAGCGCTGGTCGATTCCCTCGGGCAGCGTCCGCATGGCGGCCACGCGAGCACTCACTTTTTGCCCCAGCAGCATGCCGCCGCCGCCCGGCTTGGCCCCCTGGCCGATGACCATCTCGATCGCGTCGGCCTTGCGGAGATCGTCCGGATTGAAGCCGTACCGCGAGGGCAGGCACTGATAGACAAGCGTCTTGGACGACTTGCGTTCCTCCGGCGTCATGCCGCCGTCGCCGGTCGTGGTCGATGTGCCGCACTGCGTGGCCGCGGTCCCGAGCGCTTCTTTGACGTTGGCCGAGAGCGCACCGAAACTCATCCCGGCGACGGTGATCGGAATCTCCATCTCGATCGGCCGCTTGGCGAACCGCGTGCCCAGCACGGTTTTGGTCGACGCACTTCTCGCGATAGCCCTCGAGCGGATACCGCGAGATCGACGCGGTCAGAAAGACCAGATCGTCGAAGGACGGGACGCGGCGTTTGGCGCCCAGGCCGCGGATGTCGTAAAGGCCCGACTCGGCCGCCTGATGAATGTAGGCGAGCACGTGGCGGTTGAAGCCGGCGCTTTCTTCCAGACGACGTGATGTTCGGACATCGGGTTAGTAGGCGTGGGAGGAGTCGATGTGCCAGTGATACAGCGTTCGAGCCGAAGCGATCCGCTTGAACGATTGCGGGTCGTGGTGAAAGCCGGCACGACCGAGCAAGGAGGTCAGCTTTTCGACGTCGGCCGGCGCGAGCGGTTCTTCGCGGGCGTCGGTTCCCAGTCCGTGATCGTGCCGCGGACATAGATCACCGCTTCGTAGAGCGAATCGCCCAAGCCCGGCGCGGCGTCGCCGCAGACGACCAGTGTGCCCGCCTGCGCCATAAAGGCCGACATGTGGCCCACGCTGCCGCCGACGACGATGTCGAGCCCCTTGAGCGAGATGCCGCAGCGCGACGAAGCGTCCCCTTCGATGACGAGCAGGCCGCCGTGCCCTGAGGCTCCGGCGCATTCGGAGGCGCAGCCCTTCACACGGACAGTTCCCGACATCATGTTCTCGGCCACGCTCCAGCCGACGTTCCCTTCAACGTCACCTCGGCCAGCTGATTCATTCCGGCGACGAAATAGCCGGCGTGTCCGACGATTTCGACGTGCAGCGGAGCGTTGAGGCCGGCCGCAATGTGGTGCTGGCCGTCGGGATTCAGAACGCGAATCCGCGGACGCACCGGCCTGCGCACGGCGTCGTGATGCAGCCACTGGTTGAGCGCCCGTACGCTTTTGCCCGGGCAGGCCAGATCCCACTCAATCACGCTCGCAGCGCGCGGACCCGTCGAGGCGAGTAACCGGAGCGTCGGGGCTGCGCGATTCACGGGTCGTCATGCGGCCAGGCTCGGCGACACGTTCCATGAATAAATCCGCTCGGGGCCGGGCTCGAAAATCTCGGCGTCCTTGACTCCCGGCAAGTGGGCCAGCGATCGGAACTCCGACGAGATGGCCACGTAATCGTCGGTCTCGGCGGCGACGGCCGGTTTGCACGCGAAGGCATCGCGCACGAGCACGAGTTTGTCGGCGGTCGCCATCAGCAGGGTGAAAAACCCGTCCAGCTCGACGAGGCCCTTCTCCAGCGCCGCTTCGAGCGAATCTCCTTCGCTCATCCGCCATTCGAGGAATCGGCAGGCAGCTTCGGTGTCGTTGTCGGTTTCGAAGCGGATGCCGCGTTTTTCGAGTTTGCGGCGGATGCTGTTGGGATTCGAAAGCGACCCATTGTGCACGAGGCAAAAATCTTCGCCCGCGGTGAACGGATGCGCGTGCGCCGGCGTGACGGCCGACTCGGTGGCCATCCGCGTGTGACCGACCGCGTGCGTGCCCGAGAGCCGGGCGAACGCGTAGCGCTCGACAAGCTCGCGGGGATGGCCCGTGTCTTTGAACAAATCGATCGAACGACCGACCGAAAGCAGGTGCAGCCGCGGATGGTTGTCCTCAAGCCAACAGCGAACCCGCAGCGGCTCGGTGGCTGTCATCAGCACGGCGTGATTGTCGCGCGCCTTGAGATCAACACTTTGACCGAGGTCGCAACGGGCAGAATCTTGGAGTTTCGACCAGTCAACCTTCTCGTCGCCCGCATACAGGCTGAAGCGCCGTCGTCCACCATCGACGGGGTCGGCAAAAACCGCCAAACCGGCCGAGTCGGGTCCGCGGGCCCCCATGCAGGCCAGCATGGGAGACAGCCATGGCCCGAGCGAATCGCGGAGCGCGGGTCGCTTTACCAGCAGTCCTACGATGCCGCACAAGGAGCAGCCCTTTCCGAAGGCGATCGCGGCTAACGGCCGCGAAGATTTTGGCAGGAGCAAAGAAACCGTCGAGATCCCGCAAAATCCGCCGGCAAGCGCAACCGGCTTGAGCGTGATGGTCAGTCTAGCGGCTTGGGAAGCGGGTTGACAGCCCTGTCGGTCATCGTCAGGGACCAAGCGCAATCGGCAAAAATCGGACTGTCGGCCACGAAAGTTGCGGCCTCCTCGGAAGATCCGCTGGTTTCCGCCGGAGTCGCACGGCTAGAATGGAGGCAGGCCAATTCTCCTTTGGATTCTTGGAAGTGACTCATGTTGCACCGTCGCGTGTTCGCGGGCGCCTCGATTTTCCTTGTCGTTTTCGCGGCGAGTGCATTCGGGCAATCGACTCGTTCCGAGCTTCCCTACGATGCCACTCTTGGCAGACTCGGCCTGCAAAAGGCCTGGTGGGGTTTTGCGACCATCGATTCGATCACGGACCGGGTCAAATTCTTCATCAGCGACGAGCAGGTTACCGTCGTCGAATCGGCCACCGGCATGGTGACCGCGTTCGATAACGCCACGGGGCGCCGACGATGGGCCGTCCAAGTCGGAGCCCTTACGGATACGCGATACGCTCCGTCCACCACGGACCAGGCGGTGCTTGTCGTCAGCGGAAGAAAGCTTTTTGCCCTCGACAAGCAGACCGGCGATGCCGCCTGGGAAACCGACATACCGAACGCGCCCTCCACGGGCCCGGCCACTGATGACCTGCATGCGTTTGTCGGCTCGATCGATGGAAGCGTCTTCGCATTCGACCTGAAATTTCTGTCAACGCTGACGAAGGACATCACGCAGCGCAGGTACATGTTCCGAGCGCTGGCCTGGACCTATCGTACGGGCGGGCGGGTGCCCTATACCCCGGTGTCGACCGGGACGATTGTTTGCGTTCCGAGCGAAGATGGTTCGCTCTACGGTCTGGACACCAAGGAGCATAAACCGAGGTTCCAATTTGAAACCGATCAGCCGCTGGGAGCGCCCATCGGGCAACGCGGCAACCAGATCGTCGTGGCCACGAAAGACCTCAAGGCATACAGTCTGAATGCCGACACCGGCGCCTTGAAATGGGAATTGCTGACCGGCCTGCACGTTGCCCAAACGCCGCGAATTATCGACGAGCACGTGTTCCTCTGCACGGACGGAGGTGGGATGCGATGTTTGGCCTCTGAGGACGGGCACGAGGTTTGGACGAATCGCCAGGCAGTCCGATTTCTGGCGGCGACTCCCAACTTGGTTTATGCCTCCAGCTATGTGGACGACGTTCTGATTCTCAACCGGGCCACCGGCAAACAAGTGGGGGCTTTTGCTTTGCGAGGATACCCGGTGCGGATCGCCAATGACCGGACCGACCGCTTGTACTTTGCGTCCGAAAAAGGACTGGTGTTGTGTCTGAGGGAACGAGAACGCGAATATCCGCTCTTCCACAAGCAGCCCGAAAAGCGACCGGTCGAGCCGGAAATTGCCCCCGAAGACGGCACGAAGTCTAAAACGCCGGCGAAAAAGGCCGCTGCCAAAAAGGGCGAAGAAGCAGAAGAGACGCCCGACGCTGACGCAGCGCCGGCGAAAGCACCGGCCAAAAAGCCGGCGCCCACCAAGAAGGCTCCTAAGCCCGCGCCCAAGAAGCCGGCCGCCAACTAGCGAATCGAAATTCGTGGTGCCAGAGGGCCGCTTTTTGTCCCTCGTTCAGGCCGATTGCCGCACGAGATGGATGCCCTGATCGCGCCAGAGTTCGGTGTCGGTCTTTGTCTCTGACGCTTCCATGACGATCGACGCGCAGGCTGGCAACGCGTCGGGGACCAGACTCCGGGTTCGTGCGCTTGCGGTTGACTGCGGCTCGAGTAGCCGGGCCGGGATCCGCGGCAAAAAATAGAGCGAGCCCAAGCGCAGGATCGAAGAGCCGGCAAAGAGAATGTAGTAGACCTCGCGGCTTTCCCCCAAGAGGACCAGCACGGCGCCCCCAAGAAGCGATCCGGCAACAATTCCCGCTGTCGTCGCCAGGTTGAATACGCTCAAGACACTCGTCCGCTCCTCCGCACGTACGGAGTTGACGCCGATCAGGAACACCGCCAGTTCATAGGCGGCCCAAGCGGCCCCACCTAAGAGCTGTACGATGATCAGATACCAGAACCGATCTGAAACCAGCCAGGCACCGGCTGACGGTACGATTCCCAGCCCGCCAATCCACAAGAGGCGGCGCGTTCCGCAATGTGCCGCGACACTCCCCCATAGGGGTAGCGAGATCACGCGCGCCACATAAGCCGCCGAGATCAGCACGACGTATTCACCGTACGAGAGCTTGAGCACCGACAACATGTAGGGCGCGAAATAGGGACTGGCAAAATACGCCGCTGCCTGAACGAGGGACAAATAGGTCAGCCGCTGCGCCTCGGCGCCTCGCGTGAAACGGCGCACGAGCGTCGGCCAACGCAGCAAACGGATATTGGGGGGCAGCGGATCGGGTTCGCTCGTGCGGGCCAGGCAAGCGACCGAGCCGATTCGGCCCACGATCGCCACTCCGAACAGCACGGCGAAGCCCGCCAGCGCGTTTTGCGGCGAGGCACCGTACTCGATCGCCAGACCGCTCACGAGAAAGCCCGTCAGCACGGCCGCCTGTTGCACCCGATTGCGTCGCGCGAAATACCGCGGGCGCACGCCACCCGGAATCAGGCTGCCAATCCAGGTATTCCAAGGCGGCCCTGACGCCAACCCGGCGCTCCAATACAGGGTGGCCGCCGCCAGAACCAGCCACGTGCCGCCCCCGCCATTCCAGGCCGCGATCGCCAGCGGAACGAAGGCAAGCGTTTGGACCGTCGCGCAGGTGACGACCCACCTGCGGTGCGACCGCACCAGGCGAACGCCGTGCGGGGCGACCATTTGAGCGATTCCGCCGGCCAACTGGGGCAGGCTGGCGACCAATCCGGCGAGAACCTGGCCGAGTCCCGCGGCCAGCACGAAGGCCGGCAGATAGGTTTCGCCCGTCCCGACCATCAACCCGGATCCGGCGGCGTCTCCCAGGCTTGATTGCAGGTCGTGGCGCAGTTGCCCTGTGCGCGACGGCGAGCGCTCCCCCTCAAAGGGAAGGGGCTCGCGGTCAATCCAGAGCGTCTCCGCAAGGGAAGACCCTGCGACGGCAGTGTCCGTCATCGGAGTTGAATAGGCTGAGTGCGACCGCTCGAACGCGGTGCCGCAGGAAGTCGATGGGAATGGAGATCGGAGGAAAGAGGGCGGGGATCGTATCAAAGTCGCCCCCATGCGAAAATGGCAATCCCGTCGGTGGTGCGGCCGATTTCACGACGATTTCCAGCGGAGGACTCTTGGACTTTGCTCCGAGAGCCTGCTAAAACCGAGGTGTGGACGGGGGCAGACTGCGTGTCGATCGCAGGATGGCAGCTATGCGACAAGCCAGCAAACGATTTTTGGCACGATGCCAAAATTCTGGCGACTGTGTGACGCACAGAGCGACCGGTCTCGGAATCGGCGCCGCCCTTGTTTCGCTGGCGGTCGCATCATTCTGCCGGGCGGACACCGTCACTCTGAAAACGGGCGCGATTGTCCGCGGACGAGTGCTCGATGCGGCGGCCACCTTGGGTCACCGGCCGACATCGAAGGTCGAGCGCGAACAAGCCGCCCACCTGGTCGCCGTCACGACCCTGACCGGGGGCCGATTGGTCTTCAATTCGTTCGACGTTGCCATCGTCAACAAGCGGCCGTTCGTCCTCGAAGAATTTGAGATGCGGAAGCGACACACTGAAAACAACGTCGAGTCGCAATGGCGTTTGGCGGAATGGTGCAAGAGCCGGGGCCTGCGCGCCCAGCGCGAAGAAGCGCTGCGGGCGGTGTTGGCCCTCGATCCGGATCACCTCCCGGCACATCAGGGACTCGGCCAGACCAAGCGCGACGGCCAGTGGCGGACCTACGACGAAGAAATGCGCTCCCGTGGATTCGTCAAGTTCGAGGGACGCTACGTGGCCCAACAAGAAGTTGAAATCCTCAAGAAACTTCACCAGCGGAAGCGTCAGGACCAGGATTGGCTGGAACGCGTGCGCGGCGCCGTGCGCTCGCTCGTCTCCACCGACGGCGAAAAACGCCGCCGGGGAATGGAAACGCTGTTGAAGATTACCGACGCGGAGGCGATCCCCGCGCTCAATCGCGTGCTGCTTTCGAGCAAGGATGACAGCCTCCGCGAGCTGTATGTGCACATCATGTCGGCGATCCAAGACGCCAACAGTGCGACGCCGTTCTTGGTGGATGTGTCGCTCTTCGACAATGAAAAATCGGTGCGTGTCGCCGCCCAGGAGGCAATCCTCGAACGAAAACGGGCCAATGCCGCCGGACTTTATGCCCGGCAACTCCATCACGCCGATAATGAGATCGTTCGCCGCGCGGGCCTGATGCTCGAGAAGATCGGCGATCCCTCGGTCGTTTCGCAATTGATCGAGGCCCTGGTGACGACGCATGGAGTTCCGACCCAGGTCGTCGATAATCCGAACAGCTATGGCATGAATAAGGGCGGGGGGCCGACCGGCGGGTTGCCGCCCGACGTCTATGCCAAGCTTGCGACTGGAGCCTACAACGGCGCTCGAATCGTCGATCCTTTGGCAAACATAAATACGAAAATCGTGTTGGTCGACCACGAATTTCGCAATCCCGAAGTTCTCTCAGCTCTGCAGTCGATCACGAAACAATCGTTCGGTTTTGATAAGGATTCGTGGCGCCGCTGGTGGGCAGCCAAGCAAACGGCCGGACCGTTCAAAACCTCGAGTACGCAATAGTCCAGGCACTTTCGACGCAGCACGAATCGGCAGGATGTCGATTGATGGCGAAGAATCCGACCCCGCGACGAGCGGCCGCCCAACAACTTGCCAGCCTGCGAGCGGCCGGCGTCACGCGCGTGTCGCGATCGACACGAGTGCAAGTGGTGCCGCCAGAACCCGCACGCGAGAGCACCGACGTCCCTCGAGGCGCCGACACTTCCTTGTCGCAGGACTCCACGAGCGCCGCGACGTGTCAACCGGCGGGAGTGTCATTGTTTCAAGCCAATCGCTCTGGTCTCGCGCGGCCGAACGCGAGGAGCGGCTGCGCGAACTTGCGCTGCGGGTCGCCGCGTGCACCCGCTGTCAGGAGCTGGCCCGCGCGCGCACGCAGACGGTCTTCGGCGTCGGCAATCCTGAGGCGGAAATCATGTTCGTGGGCGAAGCGCCCGGCGCGGACGAAGACCGCCAGGGCGAGCCATTCGTCGGCGCCGCCGGGCAGCTACTGAACCGAATCCTCGAAGCGTCAAAGCTCAATCGCTCTGACGTTTATATTTGCAACATCCTGCGGTGCCGTCCTCCGGGAAACCGTAACCCCCTTCCCGATGAAGCTGCCAACTGCCGGGAGTATCTCGACGCGCAGATCGATCTGGTCGATCCCGACTACATTGTGTGCTTGGGAAGCGTGGCGGCCAAGAACCTATTGGGACTGGCCGATTCCATCGGCAAGCTCCGCGGCCGCCTCTTCCAGTATGGGCGGGCCAAGGTCGTCTGCACGTACCATCCGGCCTACCTCTTGCGTAACCCGGCGGCCAAGAAGGACGTCTGGGAGGACATGAAGTTCCTGATGCGCCACCGCGGGATCGACTTATCGTCGAAATGAGCGAGCGCCGGCCAAAATGCACGTGTTCGTCTACGGCACGCTCAAGCGGGGCCAATCCCGACACCGATTTCTAGCCGGACAGACGTTCGTTGCTCCTGCGGTCACTCGATCGCTTTACCGGATGTTCAATGTCGGCGAATATCCGGCTCTTGTGCGACACGCCGAAGGCCGTTCGATCGAGGGGGAGATCTGGGACGTTGACGAGGCGTGTCTGCGCGCGCTCGATCGCGTGGAAGGCTGCGATCTCGGTCTCTACGCGCGCGTGCACGTCGAGCTGTTGCCGCCCTTCGAAGGACTTCCTGTAGAGACCTATCTCTATCAGCTTCCGATCAAAGGCCTCGCCGATTGTGGATCGCGCTGGTGAACCGCCGCAAATAGGGAAAGGCGCTATCGGGTCACGGCGGTAGAACCGCCGCCCGTTTTCGACGAGGTGCCGGACGCGAGGCCGGGTTGTGGCGGAGCGGCCACCAGAGTCACCGTCAGCGCATTGGCGACTTTAACGTCGCTCTGTCCCGTCCCCGAAACCGTCGTGTCGAGAGTCACCGAGTCGTTGGTCGGTGAAATCGGATTGCTTGCGCCAAACTGTGTGCCGATTACCGTGAACAAGTTTGTCGCCAGATTATTCAAATCGGCTCCGCTGATCGTCAGCACATGAGCCTTGGCGTCGTAGTTGCCGCCGGCCGTGCCGGACGTCGTCGGCTTCGCGGCGATGGTTACAGTAGGCACCGCGCCGCTGGCTTTTGCGCCGAGTGTCATCTTCAAGGACACGTTGCCATCCGAGGGGACCTGGTAATTCTGCCCCAAATTGAGAGTGAGCGCCGTCGGCACATAGTCAGGCGGACTGGAGAGGGCAATGCTGCTTCCCTTGGCGACATAGTTCGCCGAAAGTGTTGCGGTGGTCCATTGCGGCTGCGCACCGCTCGCCGAGCCACTGGCGCCTTGAGCCGCACTCGGCGGAGACGCTGTAGGATCGGTGCCGAGCGTCGGCAGACTGCCTGAACCGGCCTTGCCGAGGTGCCAGGCGGGCACGAGCAAATGAGAGGTCGTTCCGTACGGCGTCGCAAGCTGCACGTCGACAAAGTAGTAGTCCGGCCGGAACTGGTTGACGGTGATCCCCACGCTGCCCCGACACGGCGAAGGTGTTCCCTTTCCGGTGAATGAAATCGAGAGGGTGTCGGATCCCGAGAAGCCGGGCGTCGGGACATAAGTCAGGCCCTCGAGTGCCAGATTCAGGTCGGAGAGTTTCCCTTGAACGGTCAGTGTGGTCGAACCATTCGCACCGGCGGTAAAGGTCAGGCCGCCGGTCATCCCCAAGGAGAGCGATCCGTGGTTGACGGAGAGCGTCAGCTGTTCGTCGCGAGCATCCCGTTGCGGGTCGCCGAGCAAGATTTCATTTTCATGATCCGCGGACGACGAAAAGCTCAGGAACTGCGCCTGGCTCAAGTTCAGCATCGCGCTCGAGGGGGCCGAAATTGTGGTCGGACCTGCTGAGGCAGGTTGAGTTGTGCCGCTGGAAGTCGGCGACGCAGCTGCTGTTGGGGACGGGATCGCCGGCGTGGCGGCGGCTGCGGTCGCGGGGACCGACCCAGCACCGGAGGACCGGGGCTGCGGCTCGGTCGAAACGACCTGCGCGGGCACCGTCTCCGGTAAAGACGGGGCCGCGGCCGGTTGAGACCGCGCACTCGATTGGTCGGGCAAAGCCGCCGGCACGATTTCAGAGTTGTCGACAACTTCAGCTCGACCCGGGGAGGCGTCGGCAGTTGGGACCGGCACGGGCGACGCCGTCGCAGCCGAGGGTGAAGTTGTGGCCTGTCCGGCGGCGCTCGCTTCCCGGTCCTCGAGCGCAGCAGGGCTCTTGGTTTGGGCACCAGGCAGGCTCGTCGCTCCAGTGGGTGCCTTCCAACCGCCGGCAATGCTGCCCGTCTTTTCGATCAGTGCGATCGCGTTGGCCGGGATCGTCACCTTCATCACCTGCCGGCTGAGCATTTCCGGCTGCATAATCTCTTGTCCTCCGACAAGCACGCGGGTCTGATGCACGCTGAAGTGATTGCCGATCAGGAAGATCGTTGTGGGGCCGTCAAGATTGACGGCCGGAGCCCCGTACCACCCGAAGAGTTCCGGCGCGAGATCGGTCACGCCCGTGCTGAACATCGCAAACCCGCCGAGCGTGTTTTCGTAGGGCACCTGGACCGACATCGATTGCAGTGGCAGGCGGGCTTCCAGCTGATCCGCGCGACGCATCAAGCGTTCGAGGTCTCCGTCGCGGCTGCACTGTACGTCGATGGCGCCCATCCGCGAGCAATTCTCAACAAATTTCAGCTGTTCGCCGAGCCGGATTGCCGCCTGCGAGTTCATGAGCTTGCGCCGCGGATTGTCGAGCGCAAACCAATTGCTGCTGGCGTCGAGGTCGGCATACGGAACGAACGACGGCATCAGCACGATGGCCACGCACTCGCGAATCCCCGGTTCGAGCTGGCGCTGCCGCAAAAGAGCCTTACGGTTTGGTCCGCCGCACACGAACTCCTGAAGGCACGCTTTCAAATTGCCCGGAGTGTCCGGCGTTTGATACCGCGGATAGAAGCGCCAGCCGAACGTCTCGGTGCCGTGCGAGAATCCGACGATCGTGTTGTTGAGCGCGATCGTCTCCATGTCCGTTTCGAGGCGTCGCGCGAAACGGAACATATTGTTGGCGCTCAAACTTCCGCTGACGAAGGCAAGCGACATCGCCAGTTGCATCTCGCGGCGGCTGCTGTAGCTGTCGGCAATGTTCTCCTGGTCGGCTTCGGGATCGAGCGCAAAGACGTGCAGGGGCCAACGACAGCGCACATACTCGTTGAATGCTTCGCGCTCGGGCTTTCCGGGATCGGGCAAGTAATACGCGGGCCATTGCCCCTGCGGGAAATCCGGCGGCGCAGACGCGGCTCCGCGGGCCACCGGCGCTTGCTTCATGTCCTCGATCAGTTGCTGGTTGAGCAGGGCCGAATCGACCAGGATTGCCCAGGAGAGCGCGGTCGTCATGCCGGGATTTGCAGACGCTTTGGAAGTGCCGGTGGCCACGGCCAGGGCATTCTTCTCGAAATTGCAGCGCCGGGTGTAGAGCGACCCGAGACGGCGACTGTGAACGTCATTGGCAAAATCGGGACTGCACAACTCCCAAAATGGCCGGGCATCCGGAGCTTTCAGAAACGCGTAGGCGGCGCCCAGTTCCTCCTGCAAGTAATTCTGGACGTCCGGATAGTGCACCACGTCCTTGTTCGGCACATCGGCACAAAACATTTGCCAGGCCGTGCAGACAATTTCCGCCCAGCCGTGCGGGCCATAGATGTCCACGATTTGCGAGGGCGGGAAAGGCCGGTTCGCGGTGCGAAGCCGCGTCGACGACTGCACGGCCAGGTATTGCGCCCGGTGTTGGATCTCTTTGTAGTGCGCCAGCGCCTTCGTCATCCGCGCGCTCGAGAGTCCTTGCGTCGAATCCCCGGGCGAGCCCGAAGTTCCCGGCGATTTGCACAAGTAGTTGACGTCCATCGCCTCGGCAATCCGGTCGATGAACTGCTGCCGCACGTCCTGATTGCTTCCCCCACCGGACCACTTGTTGAGTTCTTCGATCGAGCCCCAGACTTCGGTCATCGCCCGCTGCCACTGCTGGTCGTTCAGCGTTTGGGTCAGCGGGACGCCGATTTGATCGATCAAATCGTTGACCACGAGGTTGCGAAAGGTCATCGGCAGCAACTCATCGTGCAAGTGCGGCCGCAAGGTGAACGTGATTTCCGCGCCGTAACGCTGTTCGGTCTTGCGACCCGGCAGGACGGACACCGGGATCCGCACCAGGTTCAGCGAATAGCCGGGCGCGTCAGCCGTGTCGTCGCCGTCGCTCATCCGCCGCAAGTCATGGAGATGGTCGATGTACCGCTTCATCTGATCGAGGTAGACGGTCGGTTCGAGGGCGATGCCCCCGTTCCCGGTGCCCGCCGAACCGGCAAATCCCAACGGGCTCGCGAGGCGAGCCGGGTCGCGCTGGATGCTGTTAAACGCGTCGAATGCCCCGGGCACGGAAGCGGAGTCCGATCCTGGGCTCGAAGTCGAAGCGGGAGGACTGGCTCCAGTGCCACCCCCTCCTCCGCCTCCGCCTCCCCCGGCGGTCGATGCGCTTGATGAACTTGACGAGCTGCTCGCCCCCTTCTTTCCGCCACCGGACGGGTTTCCCGCGGCTGCCGCTTGCGCCGTGTACGACAACGCCAGTGCGTCCGCGGCGTAGGCTTGATCGCTACGCGAAAGCGAGCCCTGAAGCGTGGCGTGAAAGTTGTTTAACTGGGCGGCCATCTCCTTTTCAAACTCTTCCCGATACATCGTGAGCCGCGCCTGTCCCCAAACCGACGGTTGCTGCGCAACGACGCTGCCGTACCGTTCGATTTGTCGCTCGAGCGAGTCGAGATCCGCGGCCAGATCACGGACCGTCGGCTGAACGGCGGCTGGAGTGGTCTGCGATTCTTCGCCATCCCCTGGAAGGGCACTGTCAATCAGATCGAGCGGCTGGCAGGAACTGGCCATCAAGCAAACGATCAAAAGACCGGCCAGCACACCAGACATCTGAATTCGCGGACGGCGTGTTTTCATCATTGCTGCACCCACGAATTGGGCGTTAGGTCGCCGGGTCGGCTATCGCAGCCGGCTTCGATTGCGGAAGCGGAATCGAGCCTCTGCACGGCCGTGCTTCGCCAGACCGCCAACCGCGCCTTGCTTCGCATGCGAAGTGCGCGCGAAGGCGATCTTCTTATCCATCGTCCCTGAGCAAGCCGGAGGTTTACGCAGCTTTTGCCGATCGCGTCGGATTGTGCGATTTTTCGGTTTGTTAAAACCCAGGTGTACACTTGGATTTAGGCGCGGCGAGCGGCAAAACGCGGCTGTGAGACCGTAGAGCGCTCAATCGGGAAGCGAGCCTGCTCGTGCAGAACTTGACGCACCGATCGTCCGTTGCGAAGCTTCGGCTGCCGTCGAGCGTCGTGAACGACCGCGACTAAACCGCACGTCGCTTTCCGCCGCGCCGAGATCGCCTTAGGATTCAGGGTTGTGACGAATCAGCCGAAAACCTCGAGCGTGAGCGGGCAACCCCCCGTGAGGCTGCTGCTATCGCCGCGAGTCTGGATTCTCGGGGTCGCGATTGCGGCGATGCTCACTCTCGGCTACCGCTGGCTTGCCTCGCACGAGGCGAACAATTCTCCGACCGCAGCCGTGAGCGAGGGCGACCCTGCATCCGGTGGAACGGCGGAAAGCTCCAATTCGTCCCTGCCTCGTGTGGATGTGGTCCAGCCGCAAGTCGGAGGAGTGGTGAATTCGACGACGCAGCCCGGGTCCGTCGAGGCCTTCAACTTTGAAAACTTGTTTGCCAAGGTGTCGGGCTATCTCAAAACGCAAACGGTCGATATCGGAGACCGCGTGAAAGAGGGCCAGGTTCTGGCCACAATCGAGGCCCCGGAAATCGTACAAGCCGCCCATCAGGCCCAAGCTGAGCTCGAACAGGCCCAGGCACAGCTGAAGTCCAATCTGGCTGCTCTTGAGACGGCCAAGGCCGACGTCGCCGTTGCCCGCGCCACCGTGTTGGAGAAACAGGCCGATTTGAAACAGGCCGTAGCGTTTTTCGAGTTTCACCAGATTCAATACAGTCGCATCAGCGATCTGTTCAAGCAGAAAGCGATCGACGAGCGCGCAGTCGATGAAAATCTAAAGGAGCGAGATGCGGCCGAATCGGCAAAAAATCTGACCGAGGCAGCCGTAAGCACTGCGCGGGCCGACCTGGGCGCGAAGGAGGCGCTTGCCAAACAAGCAGAGGCCAATGTCGCCGACGCTCGCGCGAAGGTCCAAGTGGCCTCAGCCGTTCTCGATAAGGCCAAGGTCTACGTGGCCTACACGCAGCTCCGTTCCGACTACAACGGCGTCGTCACTAAGCGCAACTATCACGTGGGCGATTTCGTTCGCGCCGCGGAAGACGGGGGACAGATGCCCGTATTGACCGTGGCAGAAACCGATGTGATGCGGGTTGTCGTCAGGATGCCCGAAGATTACGTCCCGCTGACCAGGCCGGGCGACAAGGCGGTGTTCAAACTGAACTTTACCGATCATGTCTTCGTGGGAAAGGTGGCGCGGATCGCGGATTCCCTGGACCGCGATGATAAAACCATGCGAACTGAGATCGATCTTCCCAACCCCGCAAACGAGCTGCGGGATGGCATGTACGGCTACGCAACGATCGACTTGAGCAAGTCGCTGAAGGGGCTGAGTGTTCCTTCCAGCAGCTTGGTGACCACTGGAGACTCGAAGACCTGGGTGTTCGTCGTGCGAGATGGCCGGCTGCATCGAATTGGGGTCAAAGTCGCAATCGACACAGGCGTCCGGGCGGAGGTGCTCTCGGGACCGCGGCCGGACGACCTGGTCGTCGTACAGCCGACCGAGGATCTGACGGAAGGCCAATCCGTACAGCCGGTTAAGGAGAAAAGTAGCCACGCCCCGTCGCCGAGTCCCAATCGGTAATTGGTCCGGATTCTTTCTCAGAATCCAGTCGGGCCATTCGCTCGAGCGAACCGCGGTCGGTTCTTTGGCGCTGCGGCACTAGACTTGCGGCTGACAACGCCGCGCGCCGCCCGCCGCGGGAGACCACCTTCGATGAACGCTCTGATCCGTGCGTCCCTCAACAACCCCAGAGCCGTCACGGTCACGATGCTGGCCATTCTGTTCGGGGGTTACTTCAGCTTCCGCGCCATCCCCATCGACATCCTGCCGGTCTTCAAGGCACCGGCCGTCCAGGTGCTGACATTTTACGGCGGCATGCCGGCGGCGAGCGTCGAGACGGGCATCACGGACCGGCTGGAGCGCTCGACGGGTCAGGCCGCGGGGATGTCGCGTCAGGAGTCACGGTCGATCGTCGGCGCCAGCATCATCCAGGATTACTTTCGCGACGAGGTCGATCCCAACGGCGCGCTCACGCAGGTGAATTCGCTGGCCACGACGTCGATCCCTTTCCTGCCGCCGGGGACGCTGCCCCCGGTCATCCTGCCGTTCGATCCGACAAGCACGGTCCCTGTCTGCATGGTCGCCGTCGACGACGGCGGGAAATACGGGGAGGCCATCACGTACGACGCTGCCCGCTACGAGGTCCGGAATTTCATTATGGCGGAGCCAGGGGCCAACGCCCCGGTCGTGTTCGGCGGCAAGCTGCGGGCGGTGCTGGCTTATCTCGACCGCGTCAAGATGCAGGCCCGCAATCTCTCTCCGGTCAACGTGATGAATGCGCTGGATAACTACAACGTCTTCATTCCCACCGGCGACGCGAAGTTCGGCGACACCGATTACGACATCGATTCCAATTCGCTGTACACACTCGTCGAGCAGATGGGGGACATTCCGCTACGCACCGAGCCGGGCAACTCGCTCTTTTTGCGCGATGTGGCCACGCCCCGCGACACCGCGCTCATCCAGACCAACGTCGTGCGGGTCAATGGACACCGCGAAGTCTACATACCGATCTATCGCCAGCCGGGGGCCAGCACGCTCAGCGTCGTCGACACGCTCAAACGCTCCCTTCCCGAAATGGAGCACCGCGTTTCGCGTCCCGGGATCAAATTGACCCCGGTGATGGACCAGGCAGTCTACGTCAGGCAGTCGATCGCAAGCCTGGTTGAAGAGGGCGTGCTGGGCGCGGTGTTGTGCTCACTGGTCATCCTGCTGTTTCTGGGCGAATGGCGGTTGACTCTCATCGCCATCATGACCATTCCTCTTGCCGTGACTGCCGGAGTCATCGGGCTGCATGCGACGGGCAACACGATCAATGTGATGACTCTCGCCGGTTTGTCGCTGGCAATCGGACCGCTCGTCGACAGCGCGATCATTTGCCTGGAAAACACGCATCGGCACCTTTCGCTGGGCGCCCAGCCGCGCGATGCGGCCTTTCAGGGCGCGAGTGAAGTCGCCATGCCCGAACTGGTCGCCAGCCTGTGCACCTTGCTCGTCCTGTCGCCCTTGGCGCTGATGCCGGGGGTCGGGCAATTCTTGTTCAAACCGATGGCCCTGGCTGTGGGTTTCGCGATGACCGCGGCTTACCTACTCTCGCGGTCGTTCGTCCCGACCCGCTGCGCGCATTGGCTCCGCGCGCCTGCGCAGGAGCACGCCGAGGAATCCGGCCGCGCACCTTTCGGCGCCGTGGGACAAGCGTTTCGACGGTGGGAGGCGGTCATCGACTCCGGAATCCGCCTCTACCTCTGGGCGCTCGATCGTGTGTTGGGCCGGCGGATCTTGACAGTCCTTGGCGCCGCTGGTGCGCTGTTGGCCACCGTGCTGATTCTCGGCCCATTTTTGCGGCGCGAGTTCTTTCCCGAGGTCGACGCCGGAGCCTTCGGGTTGACGGTCCGCGACGCCACGGGCACCCGAATCGAAGTTATGGAACAACGCGTCGCCGACGTCGAGAAATTCATTCGCGACTCGATCGGCGATTCCGACATGCAGACGATTATCAGCGACATCGGCGTCACGCCCGACTGGTCGGCAGCGTATACGCCCAACTCCGGCCCGATGGACGCGGAAGTGCAAGTCCAATTGACCCCCGTACGCAGCCGCTCGGCTCAGCAATGCGTCAAACTGCTGCGCAGCGGCTTTGCCCAAAACTCCAAGTTCGCCGGCCTGGAATTTTCGTTCGACGCGGGCGGGATGATCCGCGCCGCGATGAACGAAGGCAAATCGACGCCGATCAATATCCGCATCGAATCCAACACGCTGCAAAAAGCCCGCGACGTGGCTCACAACATTCTGGAAAAAGTCAACAAGGTCGACGGGGTGGTCGACTGCCGCATTCTGCAGCGGCTCGATTATCCGCAGTTCGTCGTCGACGTCGACCGTGCCAAGGCCGCTGATCTGGGTCTGAATCAGACGGAGGTGATGAAAAACGTCGTGGCCGCGCTCAACTCCAGCGTCCAATTCAATAAAAAGAATTTCTGGATCGATCCGATCAGCCACAACATGTACTACGTGGGCGTGCAATATCCGGAAAACGATATCCGTTCGATCCAAACCATGCTCGACGTGACCGTGACCAGCCCGGTGCTCAGTAAGGCCATCCCATTGCGGACCATCGCTTCGCTGCGGCGCAATGACGTCCCGGCCGAAGTCATGCACACCAATCTCGCGCCGACGATCGACTTGACGATGGGAGTGTCGGGCCGCGACCTCGGGCACGTCGCCGACGATCTCGTGGCCATTGTCGCCAAATTCGGGAAACCGCGCGAGGGAGAGAGTTACGCCTGGACGCCCTTCGATCCCACGTCCAAGGAACCGAAGCCGATGGAGGGGAGTCGGATGGCCATCACCGGCGAATTCGCGCGGATGAACGACACCTTCTCCAGCCTGAGCGTGGGACTCTTGGGGGCCGCAGTGCTGATCTATTTCCTGATGGTGGCCCTGCTTCGCTCCTACCTGACGCCGCTTGTCATCATGTCGGCCGTGCCGATCGGCTGCACCGGCGTCGTGCTGATGTTGTTCTTCACGGGAACGGCTCTGAACGTACAGTCGCTGTTGGGAGTGATCTTTATGGTCGGGATCGTGGTCTCCAACACGGTCCTGCTGACCGACTTCACGCAGCACATTCGCGAGGAGGAACATCTCAGTCCGACCGACGCGATTCGCAAGGCTGCTTCGATCCGTGTGCGGCCGATCGTGATGACGGCCCTGGCCGCGTTCTTCGCGCTCGTTCCGATGGCTCTGGCGATTGAACGGGGGAGTGAGGCAAACGCCCCCTTGGGCCGCGCCGTGATCGGCGGGTTGCTGGCCGGTCTCTTGACCACGTTGTTTGTCGTGCCGGCCCTCTATTCCTTGGTGATTCGGGACCGCGGATCCGCGCCGCAAACCTCAGCGGCGCAGTGAATTCCTGACTGGGACGGCCATTCGACGCGTCGCCCGGCGGAACGCTTCAGCCGGCACGAGGTTTGCTTTCAATCTCTGCGACAAACGGTCACCCGTCGGCCCTTCTCGAGGAGACAGACATGATTCGCCGGCTCGCGCTCTCGTTGATGTTTGTGGCAATGACGTGGTCCGCCTCAGTCAAGGGGCAAGATACCCAGCCGGGGGCGCAGCCTCTGCCGCTGCCCGGCACGCCGACTCCGGGATTTAACGCACCCCAGCCGTACCCGCGGATGCGATCGCAGCTTCCCCGCCCCGTGCGGCGTCCAGGCGTTCCGGTCGACACGGCTCCTGGCCAAGCTGCCCCGGGTCCAGAAGGTGCAACTCCGCCCGCGCAGGCCCCCGCCGCAACAGGCCCTCGGCAACCGATGCTCAGCGCCTTCGTCATTCCGCCGGGGCTCTCGGAACGAATCGATTACCTGCTGTCGGACCTCGGCTTCCAAGCCGGCAAGACATTCCCGCTGACACCTCAGACCACCTTCGATCTCGCATACTTGTGTTACGCAGACGGTCGGTATGCCGACGCGATGGTTTTCGCTTCGCACGGCCTGCGGATGTGCAATGACGCGCGGCTGCACCTGATCAAGGGAGTCTGCGAGCTGCACCGGGGAATGGGGACTGCCGCGGAGTTGTCGGCGGTCGAGTTCCGAAACGCGATCGCCGCCCAACAGGTCTTTGGTATCGATACGGCGCGCGAACGGATCAATGACGCTTGGGCCGTCCGATTCGCCGACATCGTTGAATACCAGGCGACTGGACGGTGAGGGCTGTCGTCGGACAAAAGATTTAGCGCAGCACGGATCAAACGACGCCTGGATGCCGCGGTGTTGTCCGGCGGGCGCGACGATCGCTGACCATCCCTGCAGTAGTTCGGTGCGCGGGACGCAACTTCGCCGAGGCAGCGGCCCCGACGTCATGAGCTGCCGATCAGAATGCCGGCCAGAAAGACCAGCACGCCGCCGACCACCACTTGAAAGATCGCGGCAGTGAGCGGCGTGTCCATGTAGCGGTTGCGAATCCAGGAGATGACTCCTAGTTCGACAATGACCACCGCAATTGCGACCGCCGTCGCGGTATAGAAATGGGGGATCAGGTAAGGCAGCGTGTGCCCGAGTCCGCCGACCGCCGTCATCAAGCCGCAGACAATTCCGCGGATCAGCGGTCGTCCGCGACCGGTGAGGCTGCCGTCGTCGGAGAGCGCTTCCGCAAACCCCATGCTGATGCCGGCTCCGACGGCCGCCGCCATGCCCACCAGAAACGTGTTCCAAGTGTTTTTTGTGGCGAAGGCGGCGGCGAACAGTGGCGCGAGCGTCGAAACCGAGCCATCCATCAGCCCCGCCAATCCGGGCTGAATGACCTGCAAGACGAACATTCGATGTTGCGTCGCGTGCTCCTCGTCGAGTGCTCCTGATGCGCGCTGCGTTGTCTCGAGTTCCTCGGCCATGCGTGAATGCTTACGCTCCTCTTCGGCCAGGTCGCCGAGGAGCTGGCGAATGCCGGCGTCGGTGGTTTGCTGGATCGCCTTTTCGTAGACCTGCTTGGTCTCCAGCTCCATCAGCTCGATCTGCCTGCGCACTGCGTCGATCCGCAGGGGCCGAGCCAGCCAGATCGGTCGACGCTGCACAAAGCCCTTCACATCCTGACGGCGAATGAGGGGAATGTGCTCGCCGAACTTCTGACGGTGCAGTTCGATCAGGCGGTGCCGATGGCCGTCTTCCTCCGCGCGCATCTCTTTGAGCAGCTCAGACGTTGCCGGGAAGTCGTTCTTGAGGCCGTCGGCAAAGTCGTCGTAGATGCGGGCGTCCTCTTCTTCCAGCGAAATCGCCAGCGCGAGGATTTCCTGCTCGGAGAGACTGCTGAAGGCTCGCATGGTGTTCCTCTTCTCTATTCGCCGGGAATCTCGCCGACTCGGATGCGGCGAAAGTTGAGATCGGTTGTTCGGTCATGCCCCTGCAGGCTCAAGTGGCCGGCGGCGAGGCGCAGGCCGCGACGCGGATTCGGATTGGACGGTCGCGCGTCGGTCCAATCGGTGACCTGCACCCCGTTGACCCACGCAGAGACGTGCGCCTTGTTGGCGATCAGGGTTGCCGTGAACCAGGCGCGATCATCGGGGATCACCCAGCGCGCCTTGGTGCGGCGATAGATCGCGCCCGTGCCGGCATCGACCGGGTCGCTGCGATCGCCGTGCCTGAAGCCGTTTTGAATCTGCAACTCATACCCATTCGACGGCTCCCGGGGGGTGCCGCGCATCGCGCGAAAGAAAACGCCGCTGTTGAGCCCGGCACCGTTGGTCCGCGCCTCAAACTGGAGACAAAGGTCTGCCCACGTCGAATCCGTTTCCAAGAAACCGGGTCCGCCGCTGGCGTGGATTGTGCGGTCGACGACGTCGAAGCGGGTCTTTGAGCCCGGGACAAGATGCCAGCCCGCGAGGTCGTGGCCGTCGAAGATTTCTTTCGTTGCCAGCGGACGCAAGCACATGTTGCGGAACTCGACGGCTCCGCCATTCATTTGCAGCCCGATGCGTCCAACCCGCAGTCGGTAGGGCGAATCATCGGTGAAGTCGACGACTGGCTGGCCGTTGAGGCGAGCGGTGATTCGGTTTCCCTCGACGCGAGCGAACATCGTCATCCATTCGCCTTCGCCGCGAAATTTGCCGTCCGCTTTCTTGCGGCCGACGATGCTGCCGGTGGGGAACGCCGGGTGCGAATCGCACATGTTGAGTTCGTAGCAATCCCGGGCTGGATTCTGGGGAGAGAACGGCGTGCGGAGAAAGATGCCGCTGTTGCCGCCTTTTTCGAGACGGTAATCGCAGCGGAACTCATAGTCGGCGAGTTCGAACGTAGTCAGCAACAAGCCGGGCTTTCCGTGATCGGCTCGAATCACGCCGTCGTCGAACGGACCAGTTCATTTCGCTGTTGGGCTGCCAACCGTAGAGGGTTCGCCCATCGAACAAGCTGATCCAGCCGTCGGCCAGTTCCGCCTGCGAGAGCGGCGGCCGCGGAACGACCGAAGCGACGTTGGGCGCGTCGGCCGCGAACGACACCGCCGCGGCCGAGGTCAGCGCACATGCGCACGCGGCGTGAGCCAGCCAACGGTGCATCGCAATTCCTTCTTCTCGGAGTCAGCCCGCGCAAAAGAAAAACCCGGTCTGCAACATCAGACCGGGTTAGGGTTCAGGTTTCCAGTCTACTTAGCCGAGGCTTGATCCTTCGAGTGGGCAGCGTCCTTCTTGTCAGCCGGCTTGGAAGGTTCGGCGGCGCGATCGCCGCGCACTCCGCCCGATCGACGAAAACCGAGGCCGCGACCGCCGCCCTGCTTTTGGCGCTCCTTGATCATGGCGGTGATCTCTTCCAGCGTGATCACGCCGTCGTGATTCTTGTCCAGCGTGGCGAAGAAGATCTTCACCTGGATCGGCTTGTTGGGAATCTCGTTCATCGTGATCTTGCCGTCGTGGTTCTTGTCGAACTGCTGGAGAACCCGCTGGGCGATCTGTTCGGGAGTCGGGCTGGAAGTCGGGAAGCCGACCCTCTTTGATGTCCTCCGGACGTGACGGGCACCGCGATGTCGTAGAAGCCGATCATCATTTCTTCCCAGGTCTGGTCGCCCCAGCGGACGGTCGACTTGGGATCGGGATTGTTGAGGTTATTCTCCGAATTGTCGAAGTGGGCCACGCAGTGCATCTTCGTGCCCTTGGGCATCGGCATCAGGCTCGACAGCTCGTAGGTCAACTGCCAGCCGAAGTCGTAGCGCGGCACGTCCAAGCAGCATTTCCTTGCGGCCGTCGGGATAGACGGCTTCGTACGTGAATGACTTCCCGCGGAAGTGCATGTGCGGGAAAAGCTGCAAGAGCTGCACGTCCATCGGCATGGCGAAGCTGTCGGCATCGACCTCGAAGTTGTCCGCGCCGGCCGGAATCTCGAAGCCCGTGTTGATGGCCTCGACCGTCCGCACCAGATGCTTCACTTCTTTCGGGTCGGCAAAGACGATTCCACATTCGCTGATGTCATCCCCGGGCTTGCCGTTGGGAGTGTAGTGCAGCTGGAACAACAGCTCGGAGCCGGCCGGAATGTGCTTGGCCATTCCCGGCGGGAGGATCAGCGGCATGGCGCCCGGAGCGTAGCCGACCAGGAACTGTCGGCGAGCTTCGTCGCGTCCACCCTTGGGTCCGGCGAAGACGATGATGTGGTGCACGACGGCGCGATTGCTCGGGCGAGCCTCGATCGCAGTAATCCACTTGTCCTCTTTGAAGCCCGGGTCGACCCGGAAATACTGATAGTCGACGACGCCTGTCGCCGGAACGTGGTAGGACTTGGCGGCCATCTTGAAAATCTTGTCCGGAGCTCTGGGGAGCGCCCAACCTTCGACAAACGTCGGAGCCGGCGGAAGGTTCTTGGCATCGCCTTCGGGAGCGCCGGCCGCGGCCCACTGATAGAGGACTTCTTTTTCCTCTTCGGGCATGCTGCGGTCGTTGGCAAAGTGGCCGTACTTCGGACTGGCCAGCCACGGCGGCATCCGCCGCTGGCGGACAACTTCGGCGATCGCGTCGGCCCAGCCGGAGACCTCGCCGTAGTTGGTCATCGCGAAGGGAGCGGCTTCGCCGGCGCGATGGCAGCTCACGCAGCGCTTGTTCAAAATCCGCACGACCTGATTCGAGTAGGTCACGGCTGCGCCAGGATCGGCAGCGTGCACGCGGCCGATGAAGCAGCCGACCGACAGCCGTCTCGGCCTTCGCCGACCGTCTTGCCGGCCAAGCAGCTCGTCGAGAGCCTCCTTGAGGAACGGCTCTGAAGCGGTCTTTTTGGCGTAGCCGACGCCGTATTGATTGTCGATGCGGCCGTGATAGCGCACGCTGCGGTCGCTGATCGAGCACGAAAACCTCGGGAGTCCGCTGGGCTCCGAGTTGATCGGCCAGCTTGTTGTTGAGATCCTTTAGGATCGGAAATTCGATGTGATGCATGCGTGCGAACGCGGAAAGCTCGGTGATCGTGTCCTGCCGATTTGAGCTGACTCCCAGGAACTGCACGCCCTTGTCGGCGTATTTCTTCGCCAGTTCGCCCAGACGCTCGCCGTAAGCCTTGGCAACCGGGCATTCGGTCCCGATGAACGCCAGCACGACCAGCTTTTTGTCTTTGAAGTCAGCCAGCGAGTGGCTCTTCCCGTAGAAGTCGTTCAGCGTGAAGTTTTCAGCCTTGCGACCCAACGCAGAGCTTGGTGAGACGTCGCCGGCCTGAACGGTGCCGCCGATAGCCAGGCAACTGATGACCGCAGCCGCTAAATAACGCGAGCGCAACATACGTTCAGAATCCTCTTAAGGTCCCTTGGATCCGACCCCAGCCGTCACAAATCGTTACCTTGCTAACCACCCACTGGTTGCAAGATTTTCGACAATCGTCCCAAACTCCCGGTTCGCCTAGCCTTCCGCGCACGCACGGGCCGGCCTCAAGGGGGGACGTTCGCCGCTCCAGCCTCTCAAACGGTCTGCCGGCTGTCAATGGCTTCGATGAAGACCGCCTTCATCATATCAAACGACTTCGCGATGTTGTTCGCCGTCCGAAGCCGCAAATTTGACGCTTTTTGGCTGAAATCGGTTATTTTGGGCGGCAATAGGTAATTTGGGACAGGAGGGCAGATGCCGGCGCAATCCCCCAAGACCGTACTCGGCTGAGGGTTGGACAAATCGGCGAGCCGCAGCCCGGCGAAGTTCTGTCCCCTAAACCGCGATAGCCAACACTCTCTACGAATCAGGCATGTCAGTGAACCCCCTTCCGCAGCCGGTCAACGCACCATTAACGCGAGCCGCGCTCTTTCTGGTCGCGACCATCAACCCAGGCGCCGATCCGCGCGCGAGGGTCCGCTCCTTGTGCGGCGACCTGGCCTCACTGGTGCGCGCCGTGGGATTTCGAGCCACGGAGGCCAGCCTTTCGTGCGTCTTGGGAATCGGGTCTGAGGCGTGGGACCGGCTCTTCGGTCCGCCGCGACCGGTCCAATTGCACCCGTTCCGCGAGATCCGCGCTCCCGGGCGCCATGCGGTCGCCACACCGGGCGATCTACTGTTCCACATTCGGGCCCAGCATTTTGACCTTTGTTTCGAGCTCGGGACGCAGATCGTCGCGAGTCTCGGAGACTCGATTTCCGTGGTGGACGAGGTTCACGGTTTTCGTTACTTCGACGCCCGCGATCTTCTGGGTTTTGTCGACGGGACCGAGAACCCCACCGGGCAGGCCGCGATGGACGCCACGCTCATCGGCGCAGAGGATGCGGCGTTTGCTGGCGGAAGTTACGTGATCGTGCAGAAGTATCTCCACGACCTGGCGGGGTGGAACGCGCTCCCCACGGAGGAGCAGGAGCGGATCATCGGCCGCGCCAAGCTGTCGGACATCGAAACGGACGATGCCAAGAAAGCCCCCTACGCACACAATGTCCTCACGACGATCGTGAAGGACGGCAAGGAGATCAAGATCGTCCGCGACAACATGCCCTTCGGTCGGGCGGAAGGCGAGTTCGGCACCTACTTCATCGGTTACAGCCGGTCTCCAGAAACCATCGAGGAAATGCTGGAGAATATGTTCATCGGCAAGCCGCCCGGCAACTATGACCGACTGCTCGATTTCAGCCGCGCGGTCACCGGCGGCCTGTTCTTTGTGCCCTCCGCCACGTTTCTGGACAATGCGACTCTGGACAACGTGAGTTCGGACGGTGTGACCGCCGACGAGTCCCCCGCCGCGGCGGTTGCCGGGTCGTCCGGTGCCGAGCGGGTTTCCTCCAACAAACCGGTGCCGGAGGGTTCACTCCGCATCGGCTCACTCAAAGGAAAGCACGATCGTGAATAACCTCCATCGCGGGCTTGCGCCAATCTCCGAGGAAGCCTGGGCTCAGATCGAGGAGGAAGCGACGCGCACGCTCAAAGTGCATCTTGCCGGCCGGCGGGTTGTGGACGTCCAGGGGCCCAGCGGCGTGGCCCTCGCTGCGGTCGGCACGGGCCACCTGCAAGATATCGCAGCGCCGGAGCGGGGCATCCTCGCTCGGCAGCGTGAGGCGAAACCACTAGTCGAGCTGCGCGTCCCCTTTGATGTCACTCGCCAGGCAATCGACGACGTGGAACGCGGAGCCAACGACTCCGACTGGCAACCCGTGAAAGACGCGGCTCGCCGGATGGCATTCGCAGAGGACGGCGCCATCTTCGAGGGATATGCCGCGGCGGGCATCGAAGGGATTCGTCAAGGAACCAGCAACGCGATCGTGACGCTCCCCGCGGACGTGCGCCAGTATCCGGAGGCCATCGCGCAAGCCTTGAGCCAGCTGCGCGGTGTCGGAGTCAATGGTCCCTACTCGGTTCTGCTCGGCGCTGACGCGTACACGGCGCTCGCCGAAACCAGCGATCACGGCTACCCGGTGCTGGAGCACGTCCACCGTCTGGTCACCGGCGAGATCATCTGGGCCCCCGCCATCGCGGGCGCCTTTGTCCTGTCCACGCGCGGCGGCGATTTCCAGTTGCACATTGGCCAGGATGTCTCCATCGGCTATTCCGGCCATAACGAAACGGCGGTCCGCTTGTATCTGCAGGAGACGATCACATTCCTCTTGCTGACTCGAGAGGCTGCCGTAGCGTTGTCGCCGGGCAAACGGTCAAGCTGACGACGGCCTCAAGCTCTTCTTCAATCGCGAGAAGGCCGGAGCGCCGGCTCTATAACGGCCCCTAAATACGCGCGTTATTGGGCCGACCCGGCCGACGGCGCGCTCTTCGTTTCCCGGATCGGGTACCCGCGCCAGACGTATTCCAGAGCGACCGGCAAGGTTTGTTGTTTCACGCCCCCGTCGCAGTGCCTGGCGTTGCGGGCGAACACGAATTGGTAGTGATAGCCCTTAGTGGCCAGCACCTTGGCCATGTTCTCGTTGGCGGCAACCCAATCGTGCATGTTGTCTCGCATGACGTTGGGGTTGAAGAGGTCTCTGTCGCCCACTTCCATCCAGATTCGCAACGGCTTGACCGGGCTGTTGGGGATCAGGCGTTCGTGAAGCTCCCACGCGCCGTGCGGCGTCTCCGCATTATGCGGCCATTGCTGGTTCACAAAGGTGCCTGAATAGGTCAGGACGCGGTGGTAAAGTTCCGGGTGATACCACGCCATGATGATGGCGCACGAACCGCCCGAACTGCAGCCCATGGTCGCCCGGCCCTCTGGATCCTTCGTCAGTTTCACATTGCATTGTGTCTCGACCAGAGGCAGCACCTCTTTTTCGACGAATTCGGTGTACAGGCCCGACATGGTGTCGTATTCCAGACCGCGTTGACTGCCCTGGGCGTCGCCGCTGCCGTTGCCGATGGAAATGGCGATCATCACGGGCACGCGCCGCTGAGCGATGAGATTATCCAGCGCAGTAAATAGCAGCCGATCGGGACCGTCCGCTCCGACGATAAAGGGCGCGGCCGTGCCAGGGACGTACTGCTTGGGGACGTAAACAGCAACTCGTCGTGTGTAAGGAGCAGGGTGGCTCGTGGTCACCATCAGGTTGGTGGGGTCGGCGGGGTCGACCGTTCCCGACGTGTTCGGCTCGCGCGCGATGCCGGGATAGATCTTGCTGTCGGCAGATTTCATGGTGAGGTCGTGCAACGTGCCCTTCGGCACACCCTCTTGCGCTCATTTCCGAGGCGCGCTTGTGCGTCGGACCGATGATGAAGTTTCCGTCCGCGTCGGTCGGCGGAACCGAACCGTCGGGCATTTCTTTGGCTTGGACATAGCCCGGCGTGTTCGGATCGCGGACAGGCGGTGCGGGACGCGTCCGCCGCGGCGGTGTCTGCTGCGCCGCGACGGACAACTCGAGATTGATGCTCGCCATCAGGCTGATCAAGAACGCAACGCTCAATAATCTTCTTGTATGCACTGAGGACTCCTTCTGGTCCCAGAAATGCCCATTCCCGCCAGCGTGGACCTGTCGTCGCGCCTGCCGCTGACCACGATCTTGTGGCGGCAGGGGGCACGAGATCAATGCCGACTGGCAAACCGCTCTGAGGCGCGCCGATCGCCATCCAGTCGGGGATTGGTGGTCGGCGGCCAAAGCGTCGAAGACGGCGAAAGGCTCCCTGCGAATTCAGCTCTTTTTGAATCGAGCCGCTTCCTCCGCGCCCCGCGTGGCATTTCCCGCGCTGTATGAATGCGCTCCGGCCCCGGCCAGCTTGCCCTCATGAACAATCAGGTACTGTTCGCGAATGGGCCGGCCCTCGAAATAGCATTCCAGAATTTCGCGGGTGCCTGCGGCGTACCGGGCCTGCGCGGAGAGGCTGGATCCCGAAATGTGCGGAGTCATCCCATGGTGGGGCATCGTCCGCCAGGGATGATCCTGGGGTGCCGGCTGCGGAAACCACACATCCCCGGCATACCCGGCGAGTTGACCGCTTTCCAAAGCGCGCACGACCGCGTCTCGATCGCAGATCTTGCCTCGGGCCGTGTTGATGAGGTAGGCGCTGCGCTTCATCTTTCCGATCAGCTTGTCGTTAAACAAATGCTCGGTCTCGGGATGCAGTGGGCAGTTGATCGTCACCACGTCGCAGACTTTGACCAGCGACTCGACGTCGGAATGAAATGTCAGATTCAGCTCTTTCTCGACACTCTCGGGCAGCCGATGCCGATCGGTGTAGTGCAGCTTTACGTCGAAGGGCTTAAGTCGCCGCAGGACGGCCGTGCCGATGCGTCCCGCCGCGACGGTTCCCACGGTCATCCCTTCCAGGTCGTAGGATCGCGCCACGCAGTCCGCGATGTTCCACCCTTTCTTCACGACCCATTGGTAGGAAGGAATGTAGTTGCGAACCAATCCCAGAATCATCATCACGACGTGTTCCGCGACGCTGATGCTGTTGCAATAGGTGACCTCGGCGACGGTCAGCTTGTGATCGATGGCCGCCTGCAGATCGACGTGGTCGGAACCGATGCCCGCCGTGATGGCCAGTTTGAGCTTGGGCGATTTGGCGATCCGCTCGGCGGTCAAATAGGCGGGCCAAAACGGCTGCGAGATGACGATTTCCGCGTCCGGCAATTCTTTGTCGAGGGCCGATCCGGCGCCGTCCTTGTCCGAGGTGACGACAAGTTTATGTCCCAGCCCCTCCAGGAATTTGCGGAGCCCCAGCTCGCCCGAGACGCTTCCGAGCAACTGGCCGGGCTTGAAATCGATGCTCTTTGGAGTCGGAAGCGTCTGACCGTCGGGATAGCGCTCAAGCGGGGGAAGACCGTCGCGAGCGTACGTTTTGGGGTAGCCGTCCACCGGATCGTCGTAAAGGACACAGACAATCTTAGCCATGAGATGCACCGCCTGATCAAGAAGGATTCACGTCGGCTTGTGACTCCCGCGCGGGGGTCACCCGCAGTTTCCCAATCTCTCGGCCGCTTCGTCAAGTTTCGTGCGGTCGTCGGGACTCGTCTCGCATTGGGCATGTCGCGCGCCAAATTGCAGGCGCAGAAGCGGCGACGGCACGCCTGCACAAATTGACGAGATCACCGCTCGCAACGTATCGTTCTGGGCGACTTGTTCGCTGACCGCGGAGCGCTGGTTCTGTCCGTTACTTCCTGGGGACGAAGCATGATTTCAAGAGCAGAATTGACCTCGCGAATGCTGGATGCCCAGCGCACGAAAAAACTGACCTTCGAGTCTCTGGCCAAAGCGATCCATCGACATCCGGTTTGGACGGCGGCGGCTTTATACGGCCAGGCCACTTGCTCCGCTGACGAAGCCCGCACCCTGCTCGCTCTGTTGGGCCTTGACGACGAATTTGCCCCAGTGCTTCAAGAGCCGCCTCTCAAAGGGTCGCTCGAGCAACAAGTCCCGGTTGATCCACTCATTTACCGCTTCCACGAGATCACGCAGGTTTATGGGACGGCGATTAAAGCCGTGATCCACGAACTGTTTGGCGACGGCATCATGAGTGCCATCGATTTCGAGATCGACATTCAGAAGCAATCGGATCCCAAGGGGGATCGAGTCGTCGTCACCTACAACGGCAAGTTTCTTCCCTACCGAAAGTGGTGAGGCACTCGCCCGTGCAGTCGGTGCGAGGCAAACTTCGTGTCGAACGCTCACACGCCCGGGCAAATCGATCAAACGCTCGCCGCCGCGCGGCGGAGGCACCGCGGAGTTCATGGTCAATTCAGCCCGCTGCTGTTTGCTCCGGCGTTGCCGGTCTTCCCCCAGCGTACGCTGATTCGTCCGGCGCTTCCGTCCAGGGCGTTCAGAAAATGCTGGTCGTACCCCTGTCCTAACTGATCCGGCTCGCTGGGCGTGAGCCCAGTGTCCCGCGGCGGCTGAAAGATTGCGGCGGGCAAGTCTTGGTCGATGCTGTCGAATGAGAACTCGTATCGCACCATGTAGTCGCCGAATTTCTCGAACAGGACCGGCAGGAGCGTTTTCGCGTCGATCAGCCAGTCGCAAAACGCGGGTTCGTTCAACTCCGTTGGTGCGACGGCCCAGGATCGCAATCGATGACAGGTTTTGTCGCCGCACTGTTCGTCACCCACGTATTCGAGTTTGAGCTCATTGATGACGGCTTCGTCGGTCCGATCGCTGGCCGATTGCAGCGGGTCCGCAATGAGAACGTCTTTTCGCGCGATCGACTCCGAGGGGGCGATGACCAACTGGTCGCCGATGCGGCTCCAACACTGCCGATCGTCGCCTCCGACCTGCAGGGGGGTGCCCACGAACATGAACTCGCTCGCATCGGCGCGGAAACGCGACTTTCCTGCCCACCAGAACCTGGCACCGGCCTGGGGCGCCAATCTCCGGAACCACTTGGGCTGGTCGGTCCATTGCGTCCGGTCGTCGACGCGCTCCGCCACCTCTTTGAGCGCGCGGCGTCGCTGGCGAATATTCCCAACAAGTGCGTGAAGCGAGGCCGAACGGCCCGCTCCGGCGATATGGGCCTTCCGCTCTGCTTCGTTGGCAAACTTCGTCGTCCGCGAACTGGACTGCGAGTGCTTCGCCGTGCGGAATTGCCAGTCGTAAGCTGCGGTGGGAACGCCGTCTGCCGATCGGAAGAATCTGTCCATTGACCGGGTGAAAGGCGGATTCTCCGAGACCACTTCGATGCGGTGTGCGGCTTCGGGAGCCAATCGGACGGGAAATACGAATTCGTTGTGCTCGGGTTCATAGCGTGTCGCTCCCCGCAGCCGAAACCCGACTTTGGTGTCGAGTGCTTCTCCCCGAAGGGGTCTCCACTCCAGATGGAAACTCTGCGGATCCATGGGTCGATCAAAACGAATGCGAATTTCGGTGACGGGATCGACTCCGATAGCGCCGCGGGCAGGCGTCACCGCCACCACGTGCGGCCGATCATTGGGACGATGAGCCCCCGGCCGCAGTTGCAGGGCCTGGCCCTCGACCTTTGCCGCGGCGCGCAATCGCGCGAGCGCAGCAACCAGGACGGGATCGGCTGTGCCGGTGAAATCCGCAGGCTTCGTGTCGACGACGATCGCCGGGGGGATCCCGATTGCGTCGAACGGCTTGCTCTTCGCGTCGAGATCGTTCCAGCGCGGCAGGTTGACGGTGATGCCGGCACCGGCATTCAAGGGGCGCGGGTTGCCGCTCGAACCGGCCGTTCGGTCGCCCATCGTCGTGACTTGCGGACATTGACAGAGCATCAGCACGAGCCCCTCGGCGGAACTCATCGTCCGTTGACCTTGCAGCACCACCACCGGGGCCACGTAGTGCCACGGATCTTTCGGCCCGCAGAGCCGGCTCTGCGGAGCCGTGAGGTCTGTGTGTCGCGGACCATTCCGGTACTGCGAGCGTGCATAGATGTGCGCGCGGTCGAGGAACGATCCCGCAATCTCCAACCCCAACGGTTCGCTCCCGCCGCCGTTGTCGCGCAGATCGAGGATCAGTCCCCGAGTCCGTCCCATTTTCTCGAGCAACTCGCTGAAAGTTTGGGGCAGATCGTGATCGGTCAGCCGGTCGATCGCCAGATAGCCGACGTCATCGTCTGTTATGCACCACGACAAATCGTGCCCGGCGGCTGTGACGGGACCGAGCAGCTTCGTCAGCGCCAGGCGGTTCGCGTTGAGCGGGCGCTCGCGCTGGTAGACCGGCACATCCAAGCCGTCGACGCGGACGGCGACGTGCAGATCTTTGAGATGTGCCAACATTTCCGCCAGCAGCTCGGCCAGTTTGAAATTGTTTGTAGCCTCGGGGACCCGGTCTCGGAACTCGTCCCTCAATTTGGTCCAATCGACCTCCGGCTTGACGACGAACATCGCGTATTCGCGATCGAATGCCTTCCAAACGGTGTCGAACACCTGCAGGGCCGTGTCCCGATCGACAGCTTTTGCGGTCGGGAGCGATCGCCTTCTGAACGCCTCCACGTATGTGACTTTTGAATTGACGGTATCGATCGAATAGAAACGGCGTGGCCCTTCGCGGGTCTCCAGATCGACGGTGACGCTTCCTTTCTCGGGAACCATCGGATTTCCGTTGACGTGCCAGCACGATTTCATCTTCTGGGCGGCCAGTCGTTTCGCGTCGCCGATGATTTCTTTTTGCCCCGGTCCTGCGACCGTTGGCGGCGGAAACATTTCCCCGAGGCGGGCCGGATGAAACCGCAACCAAATGCTCGTGACGTGTTGGCCCTGGCCGGCGGTCGCTTTGACGATTTCTCCCGGCTGATCGGGAAATACGGCTGCCCACAGCACGTTCGACTCATGATGCCCCAGGACGACCTGAGCGGACTTCGATTCGACGCGGAACTGATCGCCCAGCGAAAAGGCAAACTTCGTCAACCGCCACACATCGTTTTCGTCGCACGTCCAGTCGTACCCTTTGGGGGTCGGTGAACGATCGAGCGTTGCCGGATATCGCTGACCCAGATCGATCGCATCGGCAGCGAACAGCGTCCGCGGCGAAAGAAACAGGGCAACGCCGAGCACGATGGCCAGGATTACGCGGAGCGAGTAACGGCTAGTCCAGCCAAGACGCAGAACCACTGGCGAGTCGAGCAAAGCTTTTGGAGACATCAATTTGCTCTCCAGTTGGAGTCCAGCAGTTGGCGGATTTCGGAAACTCTTCGGGTCCCGAGCGAGGTTTTGGCGATGCGAGCCGACCCTCCGGTGCTTGGTCTTTTGAAAGCTTTTGGCCTTCGGAAAGTCGGCAGCGGCCGCGTTTCGCCGGGAAGCAGGTTGCGGAGATGCCCAGGCTGATCGCGACGCGGGCGATCATTTCCAGCGTACGCTTTTGGCCTAAGATACGCGATCGCTGCTGGTTGGCGCCAGGGAAAGGACCAAGTCGTCGACGGCCTGCCCGTCAGGGACGGGACGCCAGACCGCCGACGTGAGCCGCGACGATGGGGCGTTAACTGATCAATGCTTCGAGAGCAAAGATCGTGGCGATACCTGCAGCGAAACCCACGACGGCACCCAAGCTGAACGCGCACACGATCCATGTCCAAAACCGCGCGCCGGCGGTCTTAAGATTCGTGCTCATCCCCCGATTCTACTCGGCTAACTTTGTATTGCAAAGTTGCTAGCCGTCTGGAGTGGCCGATTGCGGGCTCTGAAGAAGTCAAGTTGCCCGCGCGGCTCGACTGAGCTCCGAAGTCCGGCCCCATTCCGACGGAACGGGGGAGGAGGAATGACACGCTCACGAAAGGTGGCAGGTTCTGCCACCTTTTCTGACGCGCGGGGTCGAGCATTTGCGACAGTCGGGCAAAAATTTCCGAACTTGTTTATGAGCGCGTAGAAACTCGGTCTTCGCAAACTGCATTCTCGGCCTTAGGATGAAAGAAGGGCGGCTTTCACCCATGGCCAGCGGTCAAACTGCGCCCGCGCGCGCACGCGCTTCTGGCACGGTGCCGCATCCGGCAAAAACTTCGACCGAAGTTTCATTCCACAAACGTTGTGACGAGATTCGCCGACCAGAACTGGGACGGGACACCGGGACTGGGACGGGACAACTTCGCTCGGGAAAGGTGGCAGGTCCTGCCACCTTTCGACGATGAGGCGGTGGGACGGGACTGTTTGATCGATTGCGGGTCGGGTCGGGTCAGACTTTTTTCAATAGGTAGCTGACCCCCGAAATTGGTGACCCAACCCCCTATCCGGAGCCCTCCAGCCCCAACGGGGTGGGACTCAGCACCGGGATGGGACACTCTCGCGAATGTCCAGCCCAACGCGCGGAGAGCATCGTCTCTCGTCAATCGGCGGTCTTGGCCGTGACTTCCAGGCGGTGTTTGTCCGTCGTCACGATCACCGTGTGGGTGTCGGAGTCGAGGCGGACGTTGATTCGATCGGCTGAAGTGTCTTCGCGACCCTCGTAGACCGGCTTGCCCGTCTTGGCGTCCAAAATCGAAATGAAGGTTGCGAGTCTGGCCGAGCGCGGCGATTCGAATCGGCTGGCCGGTCGCAGCATCACGAGGACCGGCGATTGAACCGGCAGATCGACCAGCATTTGCGGCGCCCGAGCCGGAGGCGCTCCACGCGATCTTGGCCGTGTCGCGGTCGATCGCCCAGATTCCGTCCGCTTCGGCCATCGGCGTCCGTTCCCCGGGGGAAATTCGGAAGACGCCCGTTTGGCGAACGACGATATAGCGGTTCCCCAAACGGCGCACGCCCAACTGAGGCGAATTCAGACGGTTGTCGAAGGTGAATTTGAAGACTTCTTCGCCGGTTGCCGCCGAGTGCACGTGAAGCGTGCGATCGGAATCGAGCACCGCGAATTCGTCGTCGTCGATCGCAATGGGCCAGGCCGGAAGGGGATAGCTGCAACTCCAATCAACCTTGCGGGCGACCGGATCGACCAGCGAGCGCGTGACCTCCCGCGGAGTATAACCCGTCGTCAGCACTCGCCGTCCGTGCCAGTCGCCGAGGAGCGGACCCTGAACGCCGAAAGGGCCTTCAAACACTTGCGTTCCCGACGCCGACTGAAGGACCAGGCCCTTCGGATCGTTCGGCTCATAGCGGCAGAGGGCAAGGACGTATTCCGCGTCGCCTTCGAGCGAATACGGATACGGGAAATTCCGCCGCTCCCAAATCGTCCGCCCGGTCACAATATCGGCGGCACAGAGGGCCGAGCCAATCTGATAGAAGACGCGATCACCGGCCATCAAGCCGATCAGACCGATTTCGGAACGCATCTGGTTGGAAGCCGTCCAGTGCGGGTCAAACAGCTCCTTGAACCAGAGGATCCGGGGAGGCTGCGTGCCGTCGAATCCATCCAAGAGCACGATTCGGCGGCGGAGCGCCACTTCAATGAGGGGACCTTCCACTCGAATGCCCAGCGGCACATCTCCCAAAGCGCCGAGCCCCAGGTTCTTGGAGTTCAACTCGAGTTGCCAGCGCTCACTTCCGGCGGGATCGATGGCGACGAGGGTGAAACCCTGTTCGCTCGGTCTGCGCGATTCAAATCGCCACTGGCGATAAAACGATCCGGCGCGGTGTTCGGCGGGGATTGGAAAGACTGGCTCGGCGGACGGGCGGGTGAAGGGAACAGTCTTGACGGTCCAGCCGGAACCGGCCCACGGCGCCAGTCGAGCCTGAGCGGCTTTGACGGACGGGTCGCCGCCCCAGGCAGCGGAGAGTTGGCCGCCCGTCTTCCCGTCGGCACATTTCACCGTTTTGAACCGCTCGCCCAGCTCGGCCAAGAGTTCCAGCGCCTGTTCGGGCCGATGGTGATCGATCAACATCCTTGCCAGTCGCGCGGTTGCGCTACCGGCCGTTTTCAGATCGGTGCTTTTGCGTAAGAACGTCAACTGCCGAACCAGCTCGGCTTCATCAGCGGGAGCAAGCTTGGCGATCAATCGGCGGCGCAGATCGAGCTCGACTGGGAGGCCGGTGAGCGCACCCAGCGCCCGCCGCAACTGGTCGACACGCCCCTCCTCGGCGACATGGGCGGCCCAGCTCTCGATTTTTTTGGCGAGCCGGCTGCGTTTGTCGGGATCGGCCTTTGCGAAAAGTTCCCGCAGCTCGGGCGCGACGATTTGAGGCACTTGGACTTTCACCGCCTCGCCGACGGGCAGCAGCGTCTTGCCCAAGCTCTCGTCCTGCAACAGGGCGAGTTCATGGTCGAGGGCGCCTTCCAGGTCTCCCCCGCGCGTGAGGCCTGCGGCCATCAATCGGTGAAATTCGACGCGCTGCCCAGAATCGCCAATTTGCGGGCCGTATCGTTCCGCCAGCGCGCGGCTGCCGGCAAAGTCGTAGCGCAGGTTCTCGAGCACCGTCGCCACCGCGATCGCTTGGACGCGCGAATCGGGGTGCAGTCGTACGGAGCGCGTCAGATCATCGAGGCCTGCGTCGGCTTGCCCGCGATGCAAGCGCAGCTCGCCGCGCGTGGCGAGGGCCATGGCATCGTCCGGATGCTGCACGAGCGTTTTCGCGATCGAGTTCTCCAACTCGGCCGTCGGTCGAAATCCCTCGAGCGCGCCGGCCGATTCCATCAGGACCGTCCCTTCGGCCGAGACCAGGTTGCCGGGATGCAGCCCCGTTTCAAACCGAGTGCGCGTGACGATTCGCCCATGACGCAGGTCGATCGTCGCCAGTTCTCCGGTGGAGAGAGGCAAGTGATAGAGGGGCCCGCTGCGATATCCGCGACCCGAGGGACTGCCGAACTCGACAACCTGACTCCAAGCGTTGCTGCCGTCCTTGAGATTGAGTGCTTCGATGCCCGTGCGGCCGACGATGTAGACCACTCCGTCGCTCGCTCCGGCCAAAAACAGGCCGTTGCCGCGGGGGTGTTTCCAACGCAAGGTGCCGTCGGCAAGGTTGAGGCAATGCAAATCGTCGGAATCGCGAGGCGTCAGCAGCGCCGCCCCCTCGACGATGAGAGGCGCGGTGTCGAGCCAGCGGTTCTTTTCGTCCTCGCCCGTATCCAGCGGAGAGTCAGTCCAGTCGCGCGGGTCGCCAGGTCGGTTGACCTGATAGCGGTATTCCCACGCCAGCGTGCGAGCCGCAGGGTCAAACGCGGTGACCACGCCCCCGGTGATCGGACAGATCAAGAGACCCGCCGCCCAGCTGGGGTTGCCTCCCGCCAGGCGGCGCAGCGGATAGTGCGGCAGGCGGCCCAGCGGAGCGGCGAGGCGTTGCGTATAGATTCGCTTGCCGGTCGCCGGGTCGATCTTGTAAAGGCTGACATCCCCGTCGAGTTCGCCCATCACGTAAAGGGACGAGCCCATCGGGAGCCCGCAGCCCAGGAAAAACGTTCCGGCCAGATCGCGGTTGCGGTCGGAGCGGGTACCGCCCAGCTCCCAGAGGAGCCGGCCGGTCGCTACGTCGACTGCACAGAGCACGTTGTGGTTGCGCGCTCCCAGGCTCTCGTTCTGGTCGGTTCGATCGGTCTCACCAAGCCCCAGAAATCCCCCCTCGGTAATTGCAAAGACCCGCTCACCATCGCTGGAAAGACCCGCATGCGTCATATCGCGGAAAGCCCGGGCGTTGAGGAACAGCCGCAGGTCATCGGGAGTGAGTTCCAGGCTGATCGGCAACCGCGTGTTTCGCCGCGTCTGGTATTGGTTGGCCGCCAAGATTCCGTAGTACCGATCGCGCTCGGCAAAGTCCCAGAGCGGGTCGCCCGTCCGCAAATCGACGGCGCGCAGCCGCGCGAAGGTGCGAAATACGACCGTATTTCCGATCACCAGCGGAGACCCCGACGGGATTGCCAACGAGTCAGACTCGATGAATTCCTGGCGGTATTCCTCGAGCGTGGTTTCGATCTCGGTGAACCGGTCCTTAACTCCCAGGTTGCGGTCGCGGATCAGCGATTGCGTCCACGCCGCCTTTCCGATCGGGAGGGCATCGCCGCTTTGCGCGTTGCGATCGGGCGCTCCGCCGGCCAGCATCCAATCCCGAACGGGAAATGCCTGATCTGCGGCGGCAGGACCGATCAACCGCGCCACCCATTGCGCTCGTTCCGCCCCGTCCGGGATCGTCGCTTTGTGACCGCCAATCGTCACCGTGTCGCCGCTTGGGCGGTGTTTCATTTCGGAGAGGATGGCGGCACATCTGTCCGGTGCGCCGATCCGCAGCCAGCAAAAGGCCTCCTTGAGAGAGAGCATCGGCTCAAACGTCGCGCCGCCCGGCGACTTGCGAAGTCGTTCGAATTGATTCGCGGCCGGGAGCGGCATCGACGCGTCGAACAGCCGGTTGCCCAATGCGTAAGCCGCCTTGTAGCCCGCACGGGTCTGGAAGTATCGGCTGACGACCTCGGCCAATGCGGTGCTGTCGCCGCGTCGCGCTGCCTCGTCGAGCAGTTGGCGGGCGACTTGTCCGAACTCGGTCTCGTACGACTCGCGGGCCGGCGCGGGCAGACCGCCGATGCGGTCGGCGGCCAGACGTTTCGCGCTCTGGAACATGGGTCCGTGCGGTCCGGGAACCTCGATCCAGGTATCCTCGGATGCGTCGAGGACGTGCTGCAGGTGATGAATGCCGTCGGAATATTGCTGTTTCCCGATCAGCTCGCCGGCAGTCTCCATTTCTTTCACGATTTGGCGATCGATTGCCAGAGGAGGCCGATCAGGCGAGTCCTCGTCGAGCCGCATCCGCAACCGCGGGATCCGGCGGGGCAGCGCTCGCGGTCCGAGGGCGGGGGCGCGAGCTCGTTGCGCGTCAGCGCGATTCGGCGGGGCGTTAAACTGGGCGGGCGCGGGAGCCGCTTGCGGTGGGGGCTCGGGCGGGTCAGCGGCAGGCGCGACCGCGTGGCCCAATCCCGCCAAAATCAGCATCGCGGCTGCTGCCGCCAAGGCCAGGGGTCTCATGATTCGTCCAGACAGCGGAATCTGGGCACCTCCTTCGTTCCTCCAAACGCTCCCAACATGAGGATAGCTATTGCATCGACCAAAGACAGCCGACAGCGATGCCGCTTGCCAGGCGGCCATTGCAAATTGCGATCCGGCCAGCGCGGGGCCGACCGAGAGCTGCCGCAGCCCGGAAACGTTTCCGATCGATCGGTTCGGGAGCGCGACTCAGTTCGCCAGGTAGTACGCCACGTTCCACCCGGCGATCTTTTGCATCTGTTCGGCGGTGCCGAAATACGTGCCGCCGATCGGGCGCCCCGTCTTCGGATCGTACAGGGTGATGTGGAGGGCTCCGCGATGCTTGATCGTGATTTTGAGCGCGAAGTCGCACTGCCCGTTCTTGACGTGGATCGACTCGGGGCCGTCGCCTACGTCGAATCCATCGCCTTCGGTCTGGGTCACGGACAGACACAGACTCGCAGTCTGCTGGCTCTTGAGCCGGACGCGACCCGTGACTGTCAGAGAATCACCTTGTTCCAGCTTGAGCGACGTACAGGTCACGTTTGTGATCTCGACCACGTCACCGTCCCGATAGGCTTTCGGACCGAGTTTGGTGGCGACGGGTTCCTGCACGGGCGGCTGTCCGGCGACTGAAGAACTCGCCAAAGCGCCCACGGCGCAACCGGCAATCAGACAATTGATCGAGAGCGAACGCCAAGAGCGAGGAACGGTTCGCGACATCCGATGACCTCCTTGAATGGATTACCAGACGCTTAAATCCGTCGAGAGGCGAACGGCCGAATTATAAATTCCGCCGTTCGATCCCCCAAGGAACTGCCCGCGTTGCCAGCCGGACCCAAAGGCTGAGGCCGCCCCGGAACCGATCTTGACCTCCACAGCCCATCTGTCCTATCACTCCCGCCTCAATCCGGCAGGGGCTCTCTGCAAATTCAAATCGGTATCGGTGATGCGGCGACTCGGCGCCGAACAGGCGCCAGCGAAAACCGGGAATTTTCGGTCCTCTCAAGGGAATGGCGACCCATGAACAAGTTCTCTCGACGCGACGTGTTGACGACCGGCGGCGTGGCCGCGGCCGCCCTTCTCTCGGCGAACGCTTCTTCCTCGAACGGACGGGCCGAAGCGCGAGCAGACTCCGTTGCACCGCGAAGACAACGTCATCGCCAAGTCGATCAACAGCGACACGGTCAAGGTGCCGACGCTCTACGGCCGGCTCCACAACCGGCACATCGCTTTCTGTTCGACCATCTTTCCGAGCGTGCCCGGCCTGCGGCTCGACGCCTGCGTTTATGAGCCGGGCGAGGGGTTCTTGAAACTCGACTTGATGGGCGTGTCGGTCCCCACCGATAACACGCTCGTCTTCCGGCACTCGGTCAAGTCCCTTCCCGGATTGATCCATGAGACGACTTTCACGGCCGATACGGGCACGGTCGAAGCGGTCGGACGGCTGACCCTTGATTCGCATATCAAGCCCTCCGATCTCAAAATCCCCGAGAACCTGCCGACCCCCAACCTCTGTTGGTGCTTCCAAAAGAGCCCGAATTTCGTGGCCGGCGGCTCGGCGAGCCCTCCGTACGGCGAGCGGCCGAACGTTTATCCGACGTGGGTGCAGAGGTGTTTCATCTTCACTGAGCAGGGACTGACCTTCCTCGACAAGACGCAACGCACGAAGACCGACGAAGTGCCGGCCGACGATCCGCGGAATAATCCGGTCTGGTCGCAACACTACATCGGCGTTTGGCAAAAGGTCGGCGGCGAAGCGCTGCCCGTCAACACCAGCCACACGCGCTACGTCGCTCCCGTGATCGGGTCGGTCTCTAACGACGGCAAGTACCTCATCGGCCTGGCCAGCGAATCGCCGCGCTACATCGCGCAAGCCTGGCACACGTGTCTGCACCATGTGGTGACGTGGGGACCGACCTCCTCGCCGCCGGTGGAGCGGCAGTGGCGGATGAAGCTCTACGCCATGCAGAACGAGCCGGTCGTGCTTGATGGCCCGCGTAGCCAGCGACTTCCCGTCGTCAATGCGGCTGCGAGACCACGTCATCGACAATCAGTAAGTCGTCGGGACGTGCGTTGGCAAGACCCACCCGCTTGCAAGTTCGACTCCGGCCGGAGATGCTCGCCAAAACGGTTGATAGACATCCCCGGCCGGCTCGATGCACGACCTTAACTTCTTCTGGCTCTGCCTGACGGCGCTCATCGCGGGCGCCGTCAATTCGATCGCCGGCGGCGGCACGCTGATCACCTTCCCGGCGCTCTTGGCCGCGCTGACGCCGGTCCACGGAGCGGCAGCCGGAGTGCTCGCCAACGCGACGAGCACGGTCGCACTGGTCCCCGGCTCATTCGCGGCCGCCTGGGGCTATCGACAGCAACTCAGCGACGCACGGCGCTGGCTGGCCTTGTTGATCGCGCCCAGCCTTGTCGGTGGCGTGATCGGTTCGCTCTTGTTGACGAGGCTCAACCCGGCCTATTTCGATGCCCTTGTCCCCTGGCTGATTTTGACCGCCACGCTGTTGTTGCTCATTGATTCGTTGCGTCGTCGCAAATCGGCTGTCGAAGTGCGATCCCAGTATTCCGGCCGGTCGATTGTCGGATTGATCACCTTTCAGCTCGTCGTGGCCGTATACGGGGGCTATTTCGGCGCCGGCATCGGCATCCTGATGCTCGCTTCGCTCGCCATGATGGGAATTGGCGATATCAACCGCATGAACGCCGTGAAGACCGTCCTGACGGTGTGCATTAACGGCGTGTCGGTCGTCGTCTTCGTGTTGGAAGGGGACGTGATCGCCCGGTATGCCCTCCCGATGGCTGCCGCGTCGATTCTGGGGGGATATCTCGGGGCGAAGGTCGCTCTGCGCGTTCATCCACGTCAAGTGCGCCTCGTCGTGATTGTGATCGGCTTTGCGCTGGCGAGCTATTTCTTCTATCAAAAGCTGAACCCCGGCCCAGCCACGACTTCGGGCAACGCGAGCGCGCGCGAATTTGCGGGTCAAATACTAAGAAACTAGGCGTCGCGTCCGAAGATTCGATGGAAGTCCTTTTCCATGGCTTCCAAGACGGTGCCGAGTGATGTTCCGCGCCGAACCTCGTTCTGCACTGTCGCCATGCATGCCAACAGCATCGCAGCGGCAATCTGGATTGTGCCGCGAATCTCATCGACCGGCGAATGGAGCGAAAACTCGATACCGCCGTCGGAGCCGGTTTTCGTGAGCCGATGGACCGCCGCGGCGTGGATTTTGCCAGTCTCGATGTGGTAGTGCCCCGCGTACCATTGGCCCAACTTGCGGCTGGGGCCGACTAATCTGGCCAGTGACTCGATCGAAAGGCCCGAATAGGTGTGTGGCTCATGGCTGAGCACATACAGCCATTCAGGGCCAACGAATTGCTGCATCGCGGCCCTCGCTCTCTGCGCCGCTGGATCGGACCGTAGGCGTTTGAGCCGCAGTGCACGCTTTGACCTTGGCGTGGCGCCGCATTTGCGAAGCAGCCGCTCACTTTCAACTTGCGCGTGCAGCAGATAAAGGCTGGCTCGATGCTCGCGCGTGAGCGATGCGTTCCCAATCGCACGATTGTTGCGGGACGGAGCTCTGGCGACGTAGGTGAGTGCTCCGGGAGACGACGGCGCAACGATGATTCGCAGGCTCCGTTTCAGCACGAACCTCAGGGAAATCAGCGTTTCGTAGAGGCTGCGAGCCAACACGCTTGCGCAAAGGCCCTCGCTTCGACGGCATTCTACGATGATTGATCGATAGAGCCTGCAGGCCTGCGTCGTCAGCAGGACGCCCACGCTGATCACGCGCGGCGGCAGATCGGAACGCTCGAGTTCGCTGCAATACCTGCGGATCCAGAAGCGATAGAGTCTCTCGGCAAAGTCAAATTCGGGTCCAAGGTCCGCCTGCGCGGAGGGAACAGTTACTGGTTCGCCCCGAAACGGCCCCATCGCGACGTGCTTCTGGGTCGAAGAGACTTCCGCTCACAATACGCCTGTTTTCGTCACGCGGTCACGCACAGTAACGCGCCCACCGCGCTCCTCTTAGTTGACGTGCTTGCGGTGAGAAGGTTCGCTTAATTTTACCCGAGCTGCCATTAAATCAGCGGGCTGGCTCACTCAGCAGCGGATTGGGCTCCGCCCGACGCTGGGGCGCACGAGGCAGGGAGAATGCGCGGTGATTTGGGGAGGCTTCCGAGCGAACCCCGGCTGGCGCTTCGCTTCTGCCCAGCAGCCGGTCGGCGTGCCGCAGGCACCGCCCGCGGATCAGCAAAGTCAGGCCGCCAAACGCTGCGAAGTTGATGCACGTGTGCGTGAGCGTGGCCCCCTGCGTTTCGTTGAGCGTGACGATTGTTGCCGGGCTCGCGTACGCGAAGGCGCGAGCCCAATCGGGACCGAGGTCGAGCCAAATGGCGAGGATCGCACCGGCATAGGGGAGCAGAATCACCGTTAGCATTGCCAACAAGGATCCGAGCACGGCCCACAACGCCGAGCGCACGCGGGTCCCCAGATAGAAAGTTCCCCAACCAATCAGGAACGGATAGATCGACATTTCCAACAGCGCACAGACCAGGCGCTCGATGATGGTCGCTTGTCCGAAGCGATTGGCACCCAGGTGAAACCAGTACTCGTACACGGCAATCGTGCCGAAAGGGATCCACAGCACGGTGATTAGCCGCCGAACTCCCGCAAAGAGCTCCCGGACGATCTCACCACCGGGCATGGGCGTCGAGAGTAACACCGGTAGCGTCTGTCGCGTTCGTTCGCCGCTGACGATGCTCGCAGCCGAAACGGCGATCAGGGTGGCCGCGATTCCCCAGGTCAAAAACCACAGGTAGCTTCCGACGCCCAGTCCTTGGGTCAGATTGACCGTGGGCGATTCGGACGCAATGACCAGCAAAAAGACCGTCGGCAACTCAATGGCGACCAGCACGCGCACCAGGTAGCGCACCGTTCCGAGCGACTTCTTGGCCGTCTCGCGCCAAGCGATCGGCTTGTCTTCTGGGAGCAGGGCTTTTTCCCGAACTAGCTCAACGTTGCCGACGACAACGTTCATCCGCGTGTAGAGCCGGTCCAGTCCGCGGAAGAAGGCGAGGATGAAATTGCGAGGGGTCACAAAGGCCCGGGAAATCAGGCAGCGGGTCGCGATGGCGACGAACAGGACCGGCGCCAGAAGGATCAAGGCCTGCGCGAGCCACGGCGCCGGCTGTCCGACACGCAGAACCACCGAATAACCGATTACGGTCGCGCTCCCAAGGATCAGCACGCCAGCCATGAAGTACGACATGAAAAACGCCGAGACAGTGCTGCCGCACCAGGCTGAGCACATCAGCGAGAGCGACGCCACCAAGAGGCTCAGCTCGGCCAGGTTTCGCACGGACGCAAGCAAATCGGGCAACGTGATTCCGCCCATCGAATAGGCGACGGCCAACAGCGGCAGCGACAGCATGAGCAGCATGAAAACCACGACCAACCGACTCGCCAACTTCTCGAGGACGATGGTCAACGGGCCGAGCCGCGTCGTCAGCAAAATCGCCAGAGTGTTGCGTTCCTTCTCTCCGGCGATCGCCCCGCAAGTGATCGCCGGCAGAAACAGGAGAATCATCAGGGCCTGCGTTTTGATTACCGACTGCACCAGCACGGCTCCCCGACCCAATGACATCATGCCGGCCGCCTGGTCGGCGACAACCAGGTCCCGCAAAGCAAAAAAGCAGACTCCGAACATCACGATCGCGCACAGGCAGCGCAGCACGTAATGGCGCGCGTGCGACGCCTGTTCAGCCAGCTCGCGGCTCAAGAGCGGCAAACCGAATTGCAGCCGGCGTTTCTTCATGCGGTCGTGTCTCTAGGCGGTTGTGCCCTGCGTGAGCTTCATGAAGGCCGTTTCCATATCCATCGCTTCGGGTTGGTACATGCGGATGCGCCCGCCGAGGCCATGAATGGCGTCATGCAGGTCCTCGACCGACAAGCGATCTTCGTGCAGGCGAATGGCGATGCGATCGACCTGCTGATCGACCGATTCGACCCCCGGAATGCCCCGCAGCCGCTCTAACATCTCGTCCCCGCCGTGCTCCAATTGCAGGTGCACGACGCGCATCAGTTGCAGCCGGCGATAAATCTCATCGAGCGGCCCCTGGGCGACCATCTGGCCCGCTTCGATGATGCCGATCCGCGTGCACATCTGGGCCAGCTCGTGCAGGATGTGGCTGGAAATCAGGATCGTCTTGCCCATGTTTTTGAGTTCTTTCAGTAGCTCGCGGACCTCGATGCGGGCCCGCGGATCGAGGCCGCTGGCCGGCTCGTCCAAAAGCAGGAGATCGGGGTCGTGCAAGAGCACCCGCGCCAGGGCCAGCCGCTGTTTCATTCCGCGGGAGAGCGAATCGACCTGGCTGTCGATCTTGTGCGTGAGATCGGTCAGCTCCAGGACGTCGTTGACGATCGCCGCGCGGCGGTTGCGAGGGATTCGATAGGTCGCGGCAAAAAAGTGCAGGTATTCCCGCGCCGTCAGGTCTTCGTAGACACCGAAGAAATCGGGCATGTAGCCGATGTTCTCGCGGACCGTCTGCGGATCGCGAGAGACCTCGACTCCGTTAACCTGGGCGCGTCCGCGGTAGCCCGGCAAAAGCGTCGCCAGCACTTTGATCGTCGACGATTTCCCTGCGCCGTTGGGGCCGATGAATCCATACACCTCGCCCCGCGGAATCTGCAGCGAGATGCCGCGGACGGCGTGGATGTTGCCGTAGTCGACGTGCAAGTTCTCGATATTGACGACGAGCATCAGGGGCTCCGGGAATAAACGCGGCGATACAGATGGAGGGTCGATTCCGTCTCCACGGCGATCACCAAGACAGTCTCGCTTGAGTCGGTCGAGTCGGATACCGACAGATCGTCTAACTCGGGCCCGCCGTTGGGCGACAGGGCTGTCGAGTACTTGAACAGTTGCTCGGGCGTTCGCTGACACAGCTCGCGGACCGTTTCGAGCATCGGGTAGTAGCCGATCGCGGACCTGGTGTGCCAGTGCTGCAGTTCGTTCAAGTCGTTTAGCACCTTGATGTCGGAGGAGCCTCGCAGCAGCAAGGCGCAGGCCTTCGCGCCGAAGGCCCGACGCACGCGGTCTTCGAGCGAGCTTCCGGTTCGGTCGGTCAAGGCGGGGGGCTGGTCCCAGTCGAAACCCGAAACGCCCGGAAGTCCGGCTGGTTGATAAATGGTCGATGGCTTGGGGTCGATCCAGAAAAACCGGTTCAGAACGGGCCGCCATTGCGGAATTTGTTGCACGATGCGGTAATTGATCGGGAAGCGATCGTCGACGCCGACCGTCTCGGGCGTTTCCTTCGACACAACCTGTGGGATCGCACCGCGGCTCATCACGTTGCCGCGGCCCACCAAGGCGAAGAGCCCATTTTCGATTTGTGTTTCGACGCTGTTCTCTTGGCTTAAGAACAGCATTTCGATGCGGGTCCGTCGCGCGACCAACTCTCCCGGCACGACATCGTAGATTTCGATCGCCCGCCGGCTGTCGCTCGAACCCAAGTACCGTTGGGAAAGCCAGAGGGTGTACGCTGCGAACCCGATTGTCACGACCGGGAACAACACCCAGGTGAATCGCCGCAGACGAAAGGCCCCGAGCAGGAAATAATCGATGGGCCCGATCGTCACCACGTACGCGGCCAGGATCAGCGCAATCACGCCCAACGGAAGGCTCGATACGCCAAGCGGCATGAGGAGCTGAAACAATTCGCCGAGATGCCCCAACGGAACGGCGTTCAGGTTGTTGTACCGCGAATTGGGGCCCCAAACCCCGACCCGCGCAGGAGCTGCTGCGACGGGCGGAGCCACGCCAGCCTGCTGAGCGCCACGGGCCACGCCACCGTTTTTTGGCCGCAAGAATTGCGGAAACGTATCCTGCAGGACCTGTTCATCCTTGTGGCCCTTGAGCAGGAACCTGGCTGTGTCAATCCACGGATTTGCGTCGGGGCTGAGCGTTTCGAGCAACTTCTGCCGAAGGACCGCCACCCGGCCGAGTCCCTTGGAGACAGTCAGAATACTCCCCGGAAAATCTTCGTCAGGAATCAGAAATCCCTTCGGGCCGACGACGAATTTGGCGCGTCGCGAGGCTTCGCTGGTCAGTTCGTTGAACAGCTCCGCATGCCGCGGCTCCAGGCCGCCGCCGGTGATCACGCAGAGGCTGCCTCCGGCGCGGACCCATTTCCGCAAGGCGCCGGCCTGATCCTCGCGCAGCTCCGCAAGTCCCGGCGGCGTGAGCACCAGCACGTCAAAGTTGCAAAGTGTCAGTGGATCGCTCGGCAAGTCGGCCGTCTTCACGTCGAAGGCGACGGTGGCCGACTGGTTTTGAGCCTCGTCGGGAGGCAGAAAGGTTTCGAGCCGGATCTTGTCCAGAAACTGCATCTCGGATTCTGGCGTTGCCGCCCTGGCTCCGGCCACCACCCCGACGCTGAACCACTGAACGTAAGGAGTCGGCACGCGGAGCGTCTGCTCCTCGAAGTCGAGACTGCGGCCGGACGTCACGAATCGGCCGCGAACTGTCAGCAGCGTGGCCGAACTGTTCACAAAAAACGCCGGCAAGAGGGCGTTGAATTCGCTCTTACCGGGAGACAGCACAAAATCGGGGATGCGGAACTCACCCAGCCGCGTCTGCTCGTCGTAGACCTCGTATTCGAGTTCCCCGCGAGCGACGACCCGCTCGGGCCAGCTGAATTTCCAGATGACGGGAAGGGGGGCACCGGATCGCGCGCGGCGGTAGCGGAGCACGAGTTTCGCGAGTAGCGGCGCACGGTGGGGAGCCTGTGCCCGCGAGGGCGCTTCGTCGCAAACTAAGAGAGCGATCGCCAACGGCAAGATTGCGCCGAGCCGGGCGAACGTGTGCGCGCCCTCACCCCCGACCCCTCTCCCGCGAGGGGAGAGGGGAGAAGAGTTGCACTCAGCGCGTTGTACAAGCGCTGACAACGCCAGCCGTTTTCCCCCCTCTCCCCTCCGCGGGAGAGGGGTCGGGGGTGAGGGGGAACCGCCATCGGCCCAGGATCGCGCACCGTGTTTTAGTGATTGTCGATTCGTCATGTCTCAGGCCAGCCTCCGGGGCGACGCTGGAAGTACCACCACTCGACGAGCAACACGCCCAGGCCGACCATGGCGAATGTCGGCCAAAGGGGGCGATCGGCATCGATGCGGTCGCTCGTCGCGGCGACTTCCTGATTTTCTTTAAACCGGAGCTGTTTGACCGCCGCCAGCGACGTCTCCATCGTGTCGAGCAGGCTCACACCGACGCGGGCCGCTTCGGTCCCCCCTTCCGAGACCCGGTATTGGCCGATCGACAGGGCCGACACGCCGTTGAGCACGCCCGATTCGTTTGCAGCCATGTCTACGACACTTCCCTGCGGGCCGACGACGCGGTACATCGTGCGGGGCTTGAGCTGCAAAGGTGGCAGCACCCCGGTTCGGCTGCCGCGCACTTCGGCCAGCCCAGCCTGCATCCGGCCGGTCTCTAACAGATTCGCAGCCAGGATTGGGAACCCTACTCGAAACGGAAGCGTCGACTGGTCGACATGAAACAGCAGGTAGTACTCGAGCCGCACGCCGACGCGTCGCTCCAACAGCAGCGGTCCCGTGCGACCCGAGGCCAGAATGGCATAACCCTGTTTCTCGAAGTCGCCGTCGTGGACTCCCTCCGCGGAACGCGGCTGCTCGACGCCCGTGACTTCCGATAGGGTGACATGCGCGAAGAGCGGGCTGCTGCGCTCCCAATCGACCACGTCGATCGAGCCCTTGCCGACGGTTACGAGCTTTGCGAGATCCTTGGGGACAAAGCCGACATACAGGGCGACGCCCGAATCAATCTTCACGTCTTCCGGCCGATCGCTGACGACGACATCGAACGAGGCGCCGGCGCGTCCCCGCTCCTTCGTCAGCCAGTTCGATCCCTTTTTGCACGTGGAAGGCCCGGCGAAACGACGTCAGGGTCGAGGGGATAAAGACCGAAAGCGGGCGGCTCTTGGGCAACTGCAGATAGGCCGTATTATCAGAGTCGAGCGAATCGAAGCCATCTGGCGTCAATCGAGCCTCGAGGCTCGCGGCGTTCGCCGATTCGAGGCGGAAGACGACGCGCTTGGTGCGACCTGGAACGAGCAGCACGGGCTCAGACCCGACGGAAGCGCCGTCCCGAAACAATTCGAGCTTTCCGCTCGCCTGGCTGGCCGACCCTGAGCCGTCGACGCCGACAAAGACCTCCCACTGATCGAGGCCCGTGCGTCGTGCATTGAAAGCCGTGATTCCCATGTTCGGGCCGCCGGCCGGAATCTGTTCGTAGACGAGGTCGAACGGCAGCTCGAAGTCGGCATCGGAGGGAACGTTGCCGTCGGTGACCATCAGCACGCGCTCGATCGGAACCGTGTGGGCTAGCGCCTGTGTCATGCGCAAAGCGTCGACCGTCTGGCTGGGCACGGGCACGACGTCGAGTTTGGCCAGCGCGTCCTTCAAGATGGTCTTGTTGTCCGTGAAATCGGTGAGGCGGCGGGCCGTCGAGTGAAACGCAATGAGGGCAACTCGCTGATCGGGAAGCAGGTTGTCGATCAGCGTCAGGACTTGCTTTTTCGCGACGTCCAGCCGCCGCTCCCCGCCAGGAGCGTCGAGCGCTCCCATGCTCGCGGAGCAATCGATCAACACCGGCTGGTACTGGGCCCGCACGCTCGCGCGAGGCAAAAAGGGTTGCATCGCCGCCAGCACCAGGCAGGCGAGCACGAGAATTTGCAACAACAGCAGTAGATTTCGCTTGAACTTTTGAAATGGCGAATTGACCCGCTGGTCGTTGATCACCTGGTACCAAAGCGCGAGCGATGAAATCTGCTGTCGCGGTCGCCGCAGCTTGAGGAAATAGACCAGCACCAGCGGAACCAGCAAAAGTGCCAGCCACGCGCTGCCGAGCGAAAAGAAGCCCAGCCAGTTCATCGCACCCAGCCTTGCCGCCGCAATCGATCAAACAACAGCCACTCGATCGGATCGTCTGAGCGAGTCGTCAAAAACCGTCCGCGCCGCCGCCGGCAGTGTTCGTCGAGTTCACGTTCCAGCTCCCGGCGGCGATCATGGTAGACCGAGATCAGCTCACCGACGTTGGAGACATCAAGCGTCTGCTCGGTCTCGCTGTCGACAAACCGCAAATCGCCAGTCAACTCGGGGTCAATTTCGGCCGGGCTGAGGATCTGCAGGGCGAAACCTCCAACCCGGCACTAAACAGCAGGTTGAACGGACGGCCCAGCGAGCCAAATGTCAGGAAGTCCGAGAGCACGATGGCAACGCCCCGTCCGCGATGCCGCCGCAGCACGGCTTCCACGGCCGACTCAATCGACGAATCGCCCCCAGCTTGCAAGCCTTCGAGGAATTGAAAGACGCGGGTGCGGCTCACGCGCCCCGTACAGCGAGGGCAAATTGCCGGCTCGCTGCCGCTCGGGCCGCAAGCGTAAATGCTCACCGGTTCGAGAGAAAACAAACCCATGAGTGCAAAGGCCCCAGCCAGCTGGCAGGCGCGCTCGAATTTGCCGTCGAACTTCATCGAGGTGGAGGCGTCGATGATGATCACCACGCACATCTGCTCTTCGTACCGGTATTGCTTCACGTAGGGCCGATTAAGTCGTGAAAAAATGTTCCAGTCGACGAACCGCAGATCGTCTCCCGCGACATAGTCGCGGAAGTCGGAAAATTCGATGCTCGTTCCCCCTTTGCCGGAAAGATGCTCGCCGTGCGCGCGGTTGGTCATCTTACGGCGTGGCGCAATTCGCATCCGCTCAAGGCGGCCGAGGATGGAGTTATCCAACAGCGTGGTGAATTGCTTGACTGATTCGTCTGCCATCAGTTCGCTCTCTGCTCTCGGGTGCCATCCGCCTGCGGCGAACGGCTCCGCGTGGCTATGCGTTCCCGGAAATTCCCACTCGTAGCAGTGGGGATTCCACCTGACCTGCTACACCTGCTCTTCCGACAACCGCTCGATGCACTGCCTGATGAGCGTCGGAACGGCCACGTTTTCCGCTTGCCCGTCGTAATTCAGCAACACGCGGTGCTGCAGCACGCTGGTCGAAAAGTGCCGCACATCATCGAAGCCGGCGTGTGCGCGGCCCTGGCTGAGGGCTCGCACGCGTGCCGCACGGATCAGCGCTTGCGCGGCCCGCGGGCTGGCTCCCCAGCGCACGTATTTGCGAATTTCGTCGGTCGCAAAGTCCGTCCCCGGATGCGTTGAAAGCACGAGCCGCACGGCGTAATCCCGGATCGGGTCGGCGACGACCACCTTGTCGAGAATCTTTCGCAGTCCCAGGATTCGTTCCGACTCGAGCAGTTTCTTCGGCTCGGTCGGCCGCTTGAGGATCGTGCGCATCACAACGTCGTTCAGCTCGGACCGGTTCAAAAACGGCACCTCGACCTTGAACAAAAATCGGTCGAGCTGCGCCTCGGGAAGCGGATAGGTCCCTTCCTGCTCGATCGGGTTCTGCGTCGCCATCACGAAGAACGGCTGCTTGAGCTGGTAGATCGTGCCGGCCGTGGTGACCGAGCCCTCCTGCATCGTCTCCAAAAGGGCGGACTGGGTTTTGGGGGTGGCGCGATTGATTTCGTCTGCGAGTAGCAGCTGCGTGAAGATGGGACCGGGCCGAAACTCGAATTCGTAGCGCCCTTCGGCGTTGGTCGTCATGATCCGCGTGCCGATGATGTCGGCCGGCATCAGGTCCGGCGTGAACTGGATGCGGCGAAAATCGAGATCGAGCACGCGCGACAGGGCCTTGACCAGCTCGGTCTTGCCAAGACCGGGCACGCCTTCCAGCAGCACGTTGCCGCCGCAGAAGATGGCCGTCAGCGTTTCCTCGACGACTCGCTCCTGGCCGACGATCACGTGCGCGATCTCCGACCGAGCCGAATTGAACATCGCGGCGAAGTCGTCCGCCTCGGCCTGAAGGACCTGAACCTCTTCGGCCGACTCTGATTCGCGTAGATTCGTGGTCATGATTTGCCCTCTTGCTGGCGTTTGCGTTTGAGTTCGAGCAGGCGGCCAGTCGTCGATTCGTCCGCCGGTTTTTGGCCCTCGGCCGGTTTGGCTGCGGGCGCTTTCGGTGGTGGAGCGGCCCCACCAGGACCAGAGGCGCTCGCCGGGCCTGGCGTGCGCAGCGACGCCGGCGTTGGCAGCCGCTGCGCGTCAAAGGCCTTTTTCAACGTCTGTTTGCGGGACAGGAGCGTACCCATGGTGGCCGTCGACTCTCCCTTGCGCGCTCCGAATCCAAACAGGGCCGCGAAGGAATTCCGATCGATTTGGATTCGTCGGAACGCCACGTCGGCCGGAAGCAAGCAGGCGAGCGCCACCAAAAACCAGTCAAAGATCGGCCGCGAGCTGCGTTTCGGGTGTCGCCGCGATCGATAGATCTCGTCGGCGGTCGTGTCCTTCTTGAGGACCTTTCCGCCCGTCTTTTCGGCGATTTCGTCGAGCACCATGGGATTCGAGCGGAACCGCAGATATTCGGGCGAATACGAGACGATGAAACCGCCTTGCGTGCGAGCCGTGCGGTCTCCCGACTTGCCGATGGCCATGACCTGGTAGCGCCCCGGTCCCCACAGGGGGAAGGTTGCCTGGTAACGGCGCGGGGCGATCTGACGTAGCGTGACCGATTCGGATTTGTCCTGCGGGCCGGAGACCTGCGCCTGCATCTCGAGGAACATGTTCTGCGGATGAAAGTCCTCGGCCACGATCACGCCTTGCGTGCCGGAGGAGTAGGCCCACATCCGCAGATGCTCTTCCTCCTGGACGCGAGCGATGTCGATCATGAGTTGCTTGACGAACGGGCGATAGCCCTCCCAGCCCACCCACTCGGCACCCCAGTTTGTCGACAGGTCGGAGGTAAAGGCGGCCGTTGTGCCCAATCCGAATTTCCAGCGAGTCAACACGGGGTCGAGCTGATTCCTCTTCGGGAAGGTGGGCCTGCAGGATCTCTTCGGTCAGCCGCTCCTTGGGTGTTGTCAGCACATAACCATGCAAAGGAGGAAGACTTCCCAGTCCCTTGAGCACCGGTGACGGAAAGCCGATTTCGGGCGTAAAGGTCTTGTTCAGCACCATCGCTCGCTTCAGCGACTTGGCTTCTTTAATGAAGATCGAGGGAAGCTGGTCGGGATCGTTCGTCGTGTAGTAACGGCCGCCCGTCAGGTTGGCCATGGCTTGGAGCGTGCCGACTTCGATGCCGCCGTGTGGATAGATCGAGACGGTCGAGATCGTGATTTCTTTCGCCTTGCAGTCCTGCAGTAACTTGGGGTTGGGCGGCTGCGGATCGCCGTCGGAGATCACGATCATGTGCTTGGCGGCCGCGTCGCTCTTGGCCAAGGCCGTGTAGCCGGCCTCCATGATCGGCTGGAACGAAGGCATGTCGCCCGGCGTCGCGGCGTTGATCTTGCGAACCATCGCGTCGTACTGGCTCACGGGTGTCAACTCGAAGACCCAGGACGAGTCTCCCCCCATGAACGCCAGCACCCCCGCTTCGTCCTGTGACCCTAGTACGCGAATCGCCTCCTTTGTCACGCGCTTGGCGTACGTATTTCCTTCCGGGAACTCGCACGTGTGCAGCACGATCACCAGTGCGCCCTTGGGCAGGATTTTTTTCTTGGTGATGTCCATCGTGACGGGAAGCACGTCTTCGATGGGCGTTTTGTTGTAGCCGCCGGGGCCGAAACTGTTGCGGCCGCCGACCATCAGGAATCCGACCCCCAGATCGCGGACCGCGTCGTGCACAGCCTTGAACTGCACGGGGTCAAATGCGTCGGCCGCGACGTTGACGAAGATCACCGCGTCGTAGGGCATCAGCGACAGGGCGTCGCGCGGGAACTGCTCGGCCGTGAACACGTCCACGAGCCGCTGCTCGGCCTTGAGTGCCGCGACGAGACTTTGCCAATCCTGGGCTTTGCCGGCCGAGTCGCGAACCACCATCACGCGCCCCTCGCCCTTGACGTAGAGGTAGTTGAGGACGGTGTTGTTCTGTTTGAGCTGATCCGCACCGGTCGGCGTCTCGATGGTCGCCGAATATTCGTAATAGCCCGGCTCGCGCAGCTTGATCGGCACCACGTAGCGATTCTTCCCGGCTCGAAAATCGACCGGCTGCTCGGAGATCACCCGCCCCTGCTCGCGGACGACGAGACGGCCGGAGCCGTTCTGCAGGCTCGAGAGCACGATCACCCCCTCGTAGTTGTCGCCAATCTTGACGAACCGAGGCAGATCGAGCCGCTCGAGCCAGACTTCGTGTGAATAGTCGTATTGCACCGGCAGGACGTCGACGGCGATGTCCCGCGATTTGAGATCGTCGAGGATCCGCGTGAGGCTGCCTTCGGTCGCCGCCCCGTCGGAGATCAGCACGATGCGACCGGCGTTTTCTTCCGGCAGCATGGCGGCCGAGAGCGACAGAGCCTGCTCGATATTCGTCGCTCCTCGATCGACGTGGGAGTTAATCGACACCGATCCTGAGTCGAACGGAAATGCCTGCCGAGGCGGAAGCTCCGCGGCCGCGTTGCGGCCGAAGACGACCAGTCCGGCCTGGTCCCGTTCGGGCTTATTGCTGACCGTGTTCGACATGAAATCCAGGGCGGATTGCGTCGAGCCCTCGCCGATCGAGTCGGACAAGTCGATCGCATACACCACCGACAAGAGGTCGCTCGTGCGTACGGCCCGCGGTTCGGCTAGCGCAACGCAGAAGACGCCGACAACGAGCGCACGCACGAGAAAGGCCATGCCTGCACGGCGTCCGGGCAGTCCGGAATAGCCGGCGACGTACATCCACCAGATCCAGACACAGACCGCCATCAGCGCAAACATCGACGGCCGCACGAACAGCACCTGATGAGACACCACGAGCGCGGCGCAGATGCCGAAGTAGGCGACTAGGAACACGACGAGCAGCAAAACCTGGCGCAGCGTGACCGGTCGCCGGGGCGGCGGGAAAATCGTCCGCAGGAGTCGGCGCAGCCGCTTCATCGCAGCAGCTCCACGATCCGGCGATTGTCGGTGTCGGCCACGAGAATCGTTCCATTCGAATCGACGTCGAGCCCCCAGGGCGTCGCGAACTGTCCCTCGCCGCGACCCGGACTGCCGAAGCGGCCGAGCAGTCGTCCGGTTTTCAAGTCGAATCGGGAGACGCGCGCGGTCGAATATTCGATGACGAAGAGGTCGTTCTGCGGACCGAGGGCCAGTGCGTAGGGGTAGCCGAGCTCAACGCGCGTGTCGGGCGCTCCGAAGACTTCGCGAAATTCCCCGGCATCGGTAAAGACCTGAATGCGGTTGTTGAAAGAATCGGCGATGTAGAGCAGGCCGTCACGCCAAACGACTCCGCTGGCCCGCTCGAACTCGCCGGGCCCAGTCCCGCAGCGGCCAATCTGCAGCAGGAGTTTTCCATCCACGGAGAATTTTTGCACGCGATCGTTCCCGCCGTACTCGCCTACGTAAAAGTTCCCGTGCGGGTCCTGCGTCACGCAGACCGGGAAGACGAACTGCGACGGCCCCTGCCCCGCACTTCCCAGCATGCCGACAACTTTGCCGTCATGGTCAAAGAAGACGACGCGGCTGTAGTGCGTGTCGGCCACGGCAATCCGCCCGTCGAGAAAGACGCACGCGCCTTCGGGATTCCCGTTCCGCGCGTCGGGCATGTCCCACTTGCGCAGCAACGTCCCGGTTTCGCCGTAGACGAGAACCCGGCCTCCCCGGTCGAGCACATAATTCTCGTGGTTGGGGCCGCAGGTCACGCTGCGCGGGGCGGGGAACCGCGAACCTTGCGGCGGCACCGTCCAGTAGTGGATCTCGCGCACTTTGAGGGCGGGCTGATCCTTTTTGTCGCAGGCCGACGCGAAAAAGCACATGCACAGCGCAACAATCAGCCTCAGTGCGACGCGCTGACCCGTGCGGAGCTGGGGTCCTGAGGGGCGATGAAAAAACCGGCGCGTCGTTGCCGTTTGAGGATCAGAAATTGCGACTTCGCCGAACGAACCGGCAAACCGCGTCTCTTCGACGGTGAACGGTCCGTCCGGCGCTGCGCTGACAACAACCTGCTCGGGACGATAGCAGCGATCTCTGTCGGCGACGCTTCCGATCCACTGGCGCGACTCGGCCGGCGAGAGCCAATTGGCCGGACCGAGCAGGGCCGCCTCTTCCGGCGAGGAGGGCGAATAATAGAGATCGTGCATTGAGCCGCTATAGATCACGCGACCGTCCCGCAGGCAGATCGCGTGCTCCGCCTCTGAGAGGGCGACCTCCGGGGAGTGTGTCGCGACGATCAGCGAAATTCCGGATTCGCGGCAGCGGTCCCGGATCACTTTCCAGTAATCGCCGATTTGGGCCGGATCGACGTGCGCCATCGGCTCATCTAGCACGAGCACGCTCGCGCCGCTGGCAAGGGCCCGCGCGATGGCCAGCCGATTCCGTTCGCCGTGCGAGAGCTGTTCCGGCGTCTTTTCAGCGTGGTCGTCCAAATTGAAATCGGCCAGCCAGTCGCGGGGCGAGCGGGCTTCGCCGTTTTGCACCTGTTGCAGGTGGGCTCGGGCCGTCCGGTGCGGCCAGAGGCCGTCATTCTGCGGCACCCAGAACAGTGGAAGCCGGCAATTGTTTTGCGCGAGGAAACAGTCGACTCGACCCCGATCGGGCCGAGTAAAACCGCAGAGCAGATTGAGCAGCGTCGTCTTCCCGGCGCCAGAAATCCCGAGCGCGGCCGTGATCCCGCGGGGGATATCAAGCGCAGCGATGTCGAGTCGCGGACGAGCCCAGCCCTCCACGCGGACCTCTTCGAGATGCCACAACCGCTCGTTCATGACGCCGTGGCCCCCGTCCGATGTTCCCGGTGACGGGTTCATTGCAGCACCCAGCGTACGACGAACCGCCGGCCGGCTGCCAGAACGGCGATAGCCGCGAGAGGCACGAGAATCGAGGCGACGATCATCACCGACAGCGGGTCGTCCTGCCGGTAGTGCATGAAGTTGTACATCCGCACGACAAAAGGCGTCGCGGCCGGCGGAGCCAGGATCGACGGTCCCGTCAGCTCCCAATAGGCCCAATACCAGACGAGCACCGCGGCCCAAAAGAACCGGCGGACCTCAAGCTCGTCGATCAGCCGGGCGGCCGAGCGCCGCTGCGGCGCCGACGGGGATTGTGCCAACAGGCGCGCGCAATGGGCGGCCTGGCGCGGCGGCCCGAACCAAGCACTGCCGTCAGAATAAATGACCGCGGCAACAACACGAGCGTCACTGCTAAGATCAACGGAACTAGCGATTGTGAAAAGGCCTGCAGCCCCGAGAGCTGGAAGAGCCACAACATCCCGAGGCTCAGCACGAGTGAGCCTAATGCGCCGGGCAGACTCAGGAGCGACACGATCCATCCCCGCCAGTTGCGCGGAGCGGCACCCAATGACAGCGCGCAGATCGCACACGTCAACAGCACGGTCGCGGAGGCAATCGCCGCGGCAGCCCCGATCTCCGGAAGCAGCGGACCGCTGGCCGCCTGGCTTTGGACGCCGCGCAGGGCTCCCCGCATCACAATGAGGGCCGGCCCCCCGGCGACGAGCAGCGTTGCCACGATCAAGAAAACGCCGCTGGCGATCCGCCTTCGTCCTTCGCCCTCGGTGTTTGTTTCGATCCGCCAAGGCGACGACATCCATGAACCAAGCAGGATGAGCACCGGCACGATCACCACGAGTTCGCAGACCAGCGGCCTAACGGCGTATGCCAGCGATTCGGAAAGCGGCGGCCCCCCGGCTTGCCAGTTGAAGAGCCACACCGTCCAACTGGCCGGCGATTGCACGTCACCGGCTGTGATTCCCATCAACGCGGCGATCTCAAATTCCTGGAAGGCCGACAAAAAAATAACCGCAAACGCGGCGATCGAGGCGTGTCCCGGTCCCCGCAGCCAGGTCAGCCCGTCCGCAAAAAGCCGCCGTACCCACGATTCGTCGGCCCTTCGCAGAAGCCGCTGACAGTGAATGGCCTCGGCTGAGATCGGCGAAGGGGGCGCGAAGATGCGAATGAGCACGGCCGCCGCGAAGAACCTAAGGAACAAGACGACGCCGTAGACCGCTTCAGTGGTAAGCGGATAGTGCACCAGCATGAGGGCCGGCCTGTAATAGGCGTACCCGACGAGCAGCGGCGGGACGAGAAAGGGAGTGAGCAAGAGTCCCCAGATACATCGTCGGAGGAGCAAACGCGCTTGGCGGCCCATTCGAGCGCGGGATGTCGATCGATCACCGCGACCGAGGGGCGTTCGCCACGACGAAACCGACTCGGCAAGGGGCTTGGAAACGAATGCGGCGGCCAGAGCCACCAGTGCGCTGCGCAGAAAGGACCAGGCACAAACCGCCGCGAGGGTCATCGCAGCGACTCCGATTTGAGCCACTCGATGCATTCGCGGCGGGCCGTTTCGAGCGTCCGCAGATCGTAGCCCTGCGGCACCGATTGGGCCAACTCGCGAACTTCGGACGGGATTTGTTGTGTGTCGACTGGACCCAAAGGAATCTGACGCGACTTCGAGCGTGCCAGCGCCAGTTCCGTTTGCGCGGATAGCAGGAAGTCGACCAATTGCTGGGCCTCGGCCTTGTGCTGGCAACCGCGGATGAGCCCGACCGTGTTGGGGATGATGATCGTGTACTTTTTGTTTTCAGTCTTTGGATCGGTGATGAAGAGCGGCAGCATGGCCACGGGCTTCTTGTCGTCAAGGGCTTCGAAGAAATCGTCTGTGTCGGTCCAGCCAATCTCGCAGACGCCTTCGCCGACAGCATCTTTCGCCGGAGCATTGCCGGCGACTTGCCGCAACCCGCGCTTGCGAAGATCGGCCCACCAGCTCTTCAGCCGCTCGGGCCCCCAGAGCTCCCACAAAATGCTGAATTGCGTCAGCGTGGTTCCATAGAGCGGGTTGGCGACGACGGCGTGGTCGGGATGCTCTTTGAAAAGTGCTTCCACTTTGTCACGAGCTGGTTGCAACTTCTGCGTATTCACGATCCAGACCCGCATGCGGGCCGCGAATCCCACCCAGCGGCCTTCCGGATCTTTGTAGAGGGCCGGAATCCGCTCGTAGCCGCTGCCTTTGTACGCTTCGAGGATCCCCTCACGGGCCAGGTCCATCGTGCCGACCTGCTCGTTGTTCCAGAACACATCGCACACCGGGTGTTCGCGTTCGTGCTCCAGTTGGTTGACGAGCGACAGTGACTTGGTCGCTTCAGTGTCGTACTTGACGTCGACCTGGATTCCTGTCTGTCGCGTAAATTCCTGGAAGATGGCATCGGCAAAGATGGCGTCGTGCGCGCAATAAACGTTGATCAGGGGGCCGCTGGGAGAGAAGAGCCGCGGCCGAAGCGCAAAGGCGACCAGTGCGCCCGCCAAAATGATGGTGACGACCGCGAGCGCGGTGCGTTTCTGATTAGGCATGCTGGTTCGTCATTTGCCCGCCGGGGGCGTTTCCTCGATCGAGTCGAAGTATCCCTTGATTCCCTCGTGATAGCCGGGCGGGATTTCCTCGCGCAGAATGGCTTCACTCAATCCCTGCTTGACGTCGCGCACCGCCGAGCGGTACTGCTCCTTCACATCGGCGTGCTCGCCCATTCCCTTCGTTTTGAGCGTTAGCAGGACTTTGCCCTTCGAGATCTGCGATTTCGACAGCTCGGTCTTGAACTTCGACTTCTTCGAGTCGTTCTCATCGACCGGGCCGCCTTCGCCGAATTCGCCCGTATCGGGTGTTGCGTCCTTCATCAGCTTGTCGTACATGGCTTCGTATTCGGCCATCGATTGCAGGCCTTCCATCTTCTGCCCGTCAAGCAGATCCTTGTTGTTGAGGTTCTTAGCCATCTGCAGCACGCTCAGCGCCTGTTCGAGATCCTTGAGATCTTTGGCCGACTGGGCGATTTGCTCGAGTTCCTTGTCGGCGAGCTTGGCGGATTCAGCGGCGGCTTTGAGCGCTTCTTCGGTCGCCGGATCTTTTGGATCGCCTGCCGCAGCCTTCGCCGCCATCCGCATCTGTTCCTGAGTTCGCTTGAGGGCCGCGGCGAGCGTCTTTGAGCCGGTCTGCTCGTTAGCGAACTGCGTGAGCGCGTCGAGTCGCTCACGGAGTTTCTGTGTGAGCTCAGCCTTTCTTGCTGGGTCTTGCGTCTTGGCCAACTCTTCGAGGTCACGCTGAACCGACGAAAGCTCTTTCTTCAGCGATTCGGTTGAGCCGGCCTGCAGATCGTCAAGCCATTTCTTGGACATCGCGCCGGAATTGCTCCCCATCTGCTGCGACGTCGCCGACGATTTGGAAAACAGGTCGTTTAGTTTTTCCGAGCTGATCTTTCGCCACTCCCCGGCGACGGCCTTCTGCGCCCTGCAAGCAGCTTGCTGTTGGCTTGCCGCGCCTTCAGCTGGGTCCCCTTCATAGCGGCCTTGAGATCATCCAACGCCTGTTTGACCTCTTTCGCCTCAGCGTCCGACAGGCTTTCACGCTCGATCTTCGCCAGCCGTTCCTGCGTTGCCTGCTTGCTCTCTTCGATGTGCCGGAGTTCTTCCCGTGTTTCCTCGGCCGCGGCAACCTTGCCGAACGGATCCAGTTGAGGGACAAACTGAACTGCGGCGACCAGTACGGCGAGCACCGCGGCGAACGACGTCAACCGCCGGTTAATTCGCAGGGGGGCGACCTCGCGCGGCCGAATCTTCGCGGCGCGGGCGACAGCCTTTGCCGCCACGAGCGGCTGATATTCCCCGGCGCTCCCCTCAAGCAAAACCATCGTGAGATACAAGTCCTGCGTGCCCGCGCCTCGGTCGACCACCCGTGCCGCATCACGCGGCGTAGGCCGGCGCGGCCAGGCCGCCCCGATCGCCAAAGCAGCCACAGGAAGCAAAGCCGGGATCAAAGGCTGCCAGGTGAGCGCGAAAATGCCGGTCAACCGGGCGACCAGCACGGCAGAGCAGTAAATCGCGCCCAGCGCGAAGAATGCGTAAAGCGCACGTCGAGCAACGACAGCCCACCGCAACCGCCAAAGCGTGCGATCGACCAGACGCTGCCAGCCAGTTCCTGCTGGTCGCGGAGTGGCGGGCTGAGTCGGAATGGGCATTGGTCATCTCCCGTTCAATTCGGGCAGTCCGTGCGCTGGATTTCACCATAGACACCGGTGCGGCACGATTCAAGGAAGTTCTGTTGTTGAAAGACTTTAGGCGCGACGTCCAATACCGAGTCTGGTTCCACAGAGCGGTTTACCCCCACAGACGCGTTCTCGAATGCCTTTTGTCTACCGGGAAAGCCAGGTTTGCGGTCCGCAGTCAGGCACTTTGGGAGGACGAGCCGGCCCACATCACGTGGGCGAGCTGACCGACTCGCAGGCCATCGGTGCGCCCGGACAGGTAGCGGTCGTTGAGCGCCTGGGTGGACAAATCCTCGGCGAATCGGAAGCCGAGGGATTCAAGCTGGCTACTCAGTTCGGCCGGGTCGAAGGAGCTTTGAAAGGGCTCCCCAGCCGAGCGCACGCGCTCGCCCAATGCATCGAAGACGGCGCGTTGACGCGGAGTGAGGACTTCCGGAGCCAGCGAGTAATCAAAAACAACGCCACCTCCCGCCTGCGTCGCCGTTGCGATATAGCCAAGTGTTGCCAGGATCGACGATCGCGTGAGGTACGGCACGACGCCCAGCCATGAAAACAGAGCGCCCGCGGCGGGATCGAATCCGGCCGCCGCCAAAACCTCTGGCAGCGTTTGATGCTCGAAATCGATAGGAACAAACGCCACTTGATCCGGGACAGTAATGCCCGCATCCCGCAGCCGCTCCTGCTTCCAGGCTTGAGTCGCCGGATGGTCCACTTCCCAAATCTGCAGTGGCAAATCCGGACGAATGATGCGGTATGCCGACGTGTCGAGTCCAGCCCCGAGCACGACGTATTGCTCGACGCCGGCGGCACGCACGCCGACTAGCTGGTCTTCAGCGAAGCGAGCACGGACGGCCACGAAGGCCCGCAGGTACCGAGCATGCCGATCCGTCTCAAAACGCTGCGGATCAGCTCGAACAGCAGCCGCCAATTCAGCATCAAGAATGTCGATCGCGAGCGGATCATTAAGAACCGGCGGCCGATCCAACAACTGGTGGACGGCCCGATGCAGGGCGACCAATTCGGCTGTGCGACTAGTCTGGCCGGGAATCATAGGCGCGCGAGGCCCCGTGAAACGAAATCCTCCGCTGCCTCCAGTTGTAGAATCGGGCGGTTCGGCTGACCAGCCACGTCATAATAGTCGTGTCGCGCGCATCGCAACCGCCGTCACGCGCTGCGGCGGACTGGAGCCGGCTCGGTCACGTGGCCGACGTTGAATTCGTGGCCGGCGTGGTTCCAGGCCCGATCGATGGCCATCAGCGCTTCCCGCAGTGAAACCGCGCGGAGCAAACCGTCATCGCAATGTTGGACCAGTTGAAAGCGGACCAGCTTGTCGACCGCGTCGCCGATCTCGAAGTCGACTTTGATGCCCATCGACTCGTCAAGGAATTCTTCAATCGCGTCGTCCAGGTGCTCGCGTTTCCAACCGGCTTCCCCCGCCTTGGCCAACAGGAAAAAGTAAGCCAGCACGGCTTCGCGGAATTCCTGTTCTTCGGCCTCGTTGAGCAACCGGAACAGGGCGCCGGCGTTGTTGTCGAGGTTCTGGAAATAGAGGCTCTGAGCCAGACTGAGCTGATATTTTTGTTTCGTTTGCAAATAGCCGTAAAACGATCGCAGGCCGTATCCCACGGTGCCGCCCACCAGACTCAAAAGTGCAAGCGAGTGGTACGCGCTCGTCACGGCGATCGTCAACGCCCCCTGCAGGAGTTTCCAGGCGGTGATTGCGATGCCGCTCACCGTAGGCAGCACGATCTTGCCGCGGTCGGAGAGGCTGAGCTTCACGCGTGTCCCCGGCAGCAGCATCTCGAGGTCGACTTTGGGAATGTCCTTGAAGATTTTGATGTAGACGGAGTCGGTGTCGATATGCGCCGGGTGCCCCGCCCCCTCGCGCAATTTAAGCATCACGACCAGCCGGTGATAAACGGGCAGGTTCACCTCTTCTAGCCGGCCGAGCTTCCGCCACCGCCGCCGGCTGCGCTGCCCGATGACGTCGCCGCGGGCGAAGATTTCCAGCCGGTCGAAGACGTCGAAATCGACCTCGAGGTTAATGCCCCAGTCGCTGGCCCTTTCCAGGGCGGCGTTCATCTCGCTGGGGGACAGTCGTTTAAAGTTGGCCCGCTCCAAGAGGGCGATGAACTGTGCAAAGAGCCGCTCGATTTCCTGTTTCTGCTGGCCGAGCGCATGCGGCTCGAGCGGTTGTGTGTCGGAATCAGGATCAAAGCCGGCGTAAGCGTCCTTGAGCTGCTCCAACCGCGCGTGGTATTCGCAATGCAGCGTCGAGTCCAAACGCCGGCAAAAGCGGCGAAAATGATCCCGATCGTGCGCACTCAGGGGCCAATCCCGGCACAACAACTCGACGAGGTCCGTCTTCCGAATCGGAATGAACTGTTCGCGGTCGGTGTACTCGGCCACGCGTCTCTCCCGCTGGACAGCCCCCACGAGGATGCTCCCGAATCCTGCTGGAATGGGCCGCAGTTTCGTGATTGTGGCGGGATGGGGCAAGGCGAGTTTGCGGCCATCTGCCGGGCGATTTCGGCCCGTAACGCCGCATCCGAAAAATCGGCATCGCCAACTAGCCAAAATCGGATATTCTGGAAACCAACCCATCATTTCTGCGGGCCGGCGGCCCAAGCTTTGCAAAGCCGGATTTCCAACCGACAGCCAATTCACTGGCCGAGCTCATGCGAACAAATCCAGTCAAACAGGCGCTCAAGGCGGGGCGGACCGTCATCGGCAGCGAGATTTCCCGCTTGCGCAGTCCCGACATCGCCCGGGTGTACGCGCGGGCCGGATTTGATTTCGTGTTCATCGACATGGAGCATTCGGCCTACAGCATGGAGAGCGTCGCGGACATGATCACTGCGGCGCGGACCGGCGGAATCGTCCCGATCGTCCGCGTGCCCCAAGCCGACTACACGCTCATAAGCCGTGTGCTCGATCAGGGGGCCATGGGAATCATGGTGCCGCGGGTCAACACGCCCGAGCAGGTTCGCGACATCATCTCTTGGATGCGGTATCCGCCCGATGGTGCGCGGGGCTTTGCCGCGACGATGGCTCAAACAGATTTCGAGGAGACTTCGATCGAGTCGCTGATGGAGGCGAATAACCACGAGACCCTGTGTGCAATTCAAATTGAGCGAAAGCAAGCGCTTGAGGAACTCGACGAAATCATGTCGTTTCCGGGCGTTGACGTGGCCTGCTTGGGCTTTACCGATCTGTCCATCGATCTGGGTATTCCCGGCCAGATCGACCATCCGCGGATGGTGGCAATCACCGAGCGCGCCGTGCATCTCGCCCAGCGCCACAATGTCGCCGCCGGGGCGATCGGGTTACAACTCGAGACCTTGGAACTTTGGGCTCAAAAAGGCATGCGGTTTATCTCGTACTCCAACGAAGTCCAACTGCTGCAAGAGGGGGCGGCGGCGGCCGCCCGCCGGCTCAAGACTGCTTCACAGAAAACCTAGGCGCCCTCAGGAGGGCGAAGCTCCCGCTGAGTCGCCCTTTGGCCCGGAGCAAGCCGGCGTACGAATATAGAGGCTCAGCAGGAGCTTCGCCCTCCCGAAGAGGCAGCCGATGCGAGTTCATTTCGGACCTGCGCAGGTCGTTCTCGTCCAAGGTGACCTCACCGAGCAGGACGCCGATGCTATCGTCAATGCGGCCAACTCCAGCTTGGCGGGCGGAGGCGGAGTCGACGGCGCGATCCATCGTGCGGCCGGTCCTTCACTGATGGAAGAAACTCGCCGCCGCTATCCCGAGGGCTGCCGCACGGGCGATGCTGTGCCCACCGCGGCCGGCCTGCTCCGGGCACGGCACGTCTTTCACGCGGTGGGGCCAATCTGGCGCGGAGGCATGCAGCAGGAATCAAAACTCTTGGCCTCCGCGTATCGGCGGTGTCTCGAGCTGGCGGTCGAACATCAGTGCCGCAGCATTGCCTTTCCAGCGATCAGCACGGGCGTCTACGGCTACCCCAAGGATCTGGCGGCCGAGTGTTCGCTGAAGACGGTGCGCGACTTCCTGCTGGAGCTGGCCCGGCCGTTCGAGGCACGGTTTGTCCTGTTCGATGGGGGCACCTACGGCGCCTTTGCGCGAGTGCTCGAAGAGATGGCCGATTAAGCCTTTCGGTCGCCCAACCGTCGGCCTTCCCCCTTCGCGTGCGAGCCGACGTTCCCTAAAATACCGTCAGCATGAACGAACCAACGCCCGCAGCGGGGGAGCAAGCTGACGTTGCCCGGCCGCTTGAAATCACGACGTTTTATTCAGAGGCGCGTCCCCCCAGGGCCCGGACGTCGCGTTCTGCCAACGTCTGTTTCGAGTCGCAAGTTTCAGGAATATCGAGGGGTGGCGATTGCCCTGTTCTTGGCGACCTGTCTCAGTGTATTTGCCGCGGGCTTCGAACCGGGCGCTGGCTTTCTGACCGCCGCAGCCGAACTCTATCAGGCGTATGTGAGCGGACAGTTGCCCCAGTTATTGCCCAGGATGCTGAAAGACGGGGCGATTTTTTTCAGCGCCGTAATGGCAATTCTCGTCGCCCATGAAATGGGGCATTATTTGCAATCCCGTCGCTACAAGGTGCCGGCCACGTATCCGTTTTTCATACCGTTTCCAATCGTACCCTGGGGAACGATGGGAGCGGTCATCATCCAAGGGGCAGGTGTCGCGGATCGCAAGAGCCTGTTCGATATTGCCATCAGCGGACCGCTTGCGGGCCTCGTCTTCGCGCTGCCGGTCACACTGATCGGACTTTCGCAAGCCCATGTCGCCTATATCGATCCTGCTGCGGGAGGCAATAGCTATGGCGATCCATTGCTCCTACAGTGGCTGGCGCGGCTTTACTTTGGGCCAATCCCGGAGAATTGCGACGTTTACCTGAATGCCTGGCTGTTTGCCGGTTGGGTAGGAATCTTCATCACAGCGCTCAATCTGATGCCGATCGGCCAGCTCGATGGCGGCCACATTTTGTACACCCTCATCGGGCGCAGGGCACACGGCGTTGCCCTCTTGCTGTTGGCCGTCGCGATCACCTTCATGATCGTTCAAGGCCAATTTGGGTACACAGTGATGGTCGCACTGTTGTTTCTTTCTGGTCCCCGCCACCCGCCGACGGCCAACGACCATGTTGCGCTCGGAACCGGCAGAATCGTGCTAGGGTGGCTCACCCTGGCGTTCGTGATTATCGGGTTCACACCCGTTCCCATCAGAATTCCGAGCGTGCCGTCTCGCCAGCCCCAGCAGCAGCCACAACACCAAAAGCCGGAGCAGTCCGCCGAAGCGATTGAGGTCCGGGCCGAACGAGTAAAAGAAGCTCAACTCGCCCAGCGCGATCTCATGAACCTCAGGGCGTCCCGGGAAAGCTGTTCCTCGTTCTGGAACATGCGGCGCCAAATCTTGGTTGCCGCGGCGAGGTCGGGCAGCGCCAGTCCGAAGGCTTCGACCACCATCCAGCCGTCATATTCGGTCTCTTTGAGCGTTTTGAACGTGGTCTCCCAATCGACGTGCCCGTCGCCGGGTGTGCCGCGGTCGTTCTCGGAAATGTGAACGTGCACGGTGTAGGGCGCGCAGTCGCGGATCGCCTGGGCGATGTTCTTCTCCTCGATATTCGCATGGAAAGTGTCGTACATCATCCGCAGATTCGGATGATTGACCTCGCGGCAGAAACGGGCTGTGTCGGCGGCCGTGTTGAGGAAATAGCATTCGAAGCGGTTCAAGTATTCGAGCACCAACGTCACGCCGGCTTGTTTGGCGTAATCGGCCAGGTTGCTGAAGAATTCCTTGCCTCGCTGCCATTCGTCGGACGTCGGCCCTTTGCCCGTGAATTCGCCGATCGCTGAGTGGAACGGCCCCGCCAAGAGCTTCGAGCCGCACACGCGGCTCAAGTCGACGGCCTTCTTCAGATGGTCCATTGCGCTTTTACGGATGCCCGCGTCGGGCGAGATCGGGTTGACGGCGGCCCCCACACAGACAACCGTCGTGCGATCGAGCTTGAGCGAATCGAGCTTCTTCCCGATGCGCTGGAAGTTGGCTTCGTCGAGTTGAAAGATGGGGATCTCGACGCCGTCGTAGCCGCATTCCTTCAGCATCTCGAAGACCGAGTCGTGCGAAGGCTCGACGTTCGTCGTCCACAACAGCATGTTCATGCCATATTTCATGTCAGTCTGCCTCGACGGAAGGAGGGACGGGAAAGGCAAATTGAGACGCGGGGAGCAAACCGTCCGCGTACGACCGGACGATGCTGCGACCGGCCGACAACGGCTCCTCGATGCCCGCCGGGAGTGGATCCAGTTTGATCCGCCGCAGAACCTGATTCAAGCGAGAGGCCAGCCGCGTGCTGTCAGCGTAATCGCGCAAGAACTGTTCGCGACAAAAGACCGGCAACCAACGGTCGACGTCAACCGGCTGTCCGGCCAGATCGCACACGGCCCGCGACAAGCGGGCCGCGTCGAGCTGAGCGAACATCTCGTAATAACGGTTGAGCGACCCAGGGTGCCGCTCGATTAAAACGGCATCCAACAACAGCTCGCAGGCAATGTGCCCCAAGAATCCGCAGCGGAAATTGTCGCCCGGCCCAAGAAAATCGCGAAACAGCCGGGCCAGATGCGCCGTCGCCTCGGCAAACGCTCGCGTTTTGTGGAACCAGCGGTCGTCCTCGAAATGCTGCCAGGCCCCGGCGGCCAATTCCGCGTCGATCGACCCTGAGCCGTCCGCCCGTTCCAATACGAGCTTGGGTCGCAGCCTCACGCGGCGGTCGATCACCGATAGCCAATCGGGGAGCGCCGTTCCCGCCAGGAACCAAGGTCGATCGAGGAATCGAATCCCGTGGGCAAAATAATTCATTGGACAACGGAAACCTATCGGCCCGCGAGGCGTCTCAGCGCGGGCTCAATCAGATCATTGAGGCGGCGCGCCCATTCCACATTTCTGAGGACCCAAAGGACCGGCCGGTAGAAGGATTCGTACGGCGCAATCAGGTCGACTCCTCGCGAGTTAAGCAACAACAACGCGACGTACGCCGGAATGATGCTCAGTGGATAGATGAGCGCGATTGCCAGCAACCAGCGAATGTTCAGAAACGCCAAGAGAGCGCTGGGTCGCGCGTCTTTGTCAGTGCCGTCGTTACTGGCTCGCTCGGTCGTCATTCCTCGGGCTCTCAAGTCGGCTCCATTGTAATCTCGCCGAACCAAAAACGTTCTGGACGGAGCTCGACTCTCTTCACGCGAACACAGCTCCGCGGGCAATTCTAAACCAAATGGTTGACAGTCTCGCCGGTGTGGATATAGTAAACCACATGGTTAAGAATCTCTCCCCAACTCTGGATCGCGTCTTCCATGCCCTCGCCCACCCAGCCCGGCGGACGATGCTGAGCGACCTGATGGACGGTGAGCGCAATCTCACGGAGCTGGCGGCCCCATTGCGCATGTCATTTCCCGCCGCTTCCAAGCACGTCCGCGTCCTGGAGCAGGCCCGCCTCGTGCGCCGCCGGGTTGTTGGACGCACTCACCTGTGCCGCATTGAAGGCAAGCCGCTCGCCCAAGCCAACCAATGGCTGCAAAACTACCGCAACATCTGGGAAGCGAACTTCCAGCGCCTCGACGACCTGCTCGACGAGCTGAAAACCCGAGAGCAGCGACCCACAACCTCACAAAGAGACCGCCGATGAAGCACCCGCTGAAGGTATCGACCCCGACCGATCGCGAGATCGTGGTGACGCGGGTTTTCGACGCTCCGCGCCATCTCGTTTGGAACGCCATGACCGAGCCTGGGCTGCTTAAGTGTTGGTTGTTCGGGCCAGACGGCTGGGCGATGACGGTCTGCGATGACGATGTGCGCGTCGGTGGCGCGTTTCACTATGCCTGGAGCGGACCGGGCGGCGAGGCCATGTCCTTGCGCGGAGTCTATCGCGAAGTCGTGCCGCCGGAGCGCGTCGTCCGCACCGAATCGTTCGAGTTCGGCTGCGCCTCCCAGGCAGGCGAGCAGCTTGCGACGCTTGTGCTTACAGAAGAAGCCGCCAGAACATACCTCACGCTCACCGTTCTGTACCCGTCCACGGAGGCCCGCGACGGCACCCTGGCGTCCGGGATGGAACACGGCGTCGGCGCCGGGTACGACCGGCTGGAGGCGATCTTGGCGTCGCTGAAAGGATCGAACTCGATGATGCACCAATAAGACTGTTAAGCCGTGCAGGCGACCCCGGCTCATCGTTCGGCGGAAGTGATCTCAGGGCTTTGAACGGACGCGCGGTGTTGTCACCGGTGGCGTCATTGTGCACAATCCGAAGCGCGCTCCAAAAGAATTCTGCGCGAAAGATGGCCAATGGCTAAGTCACCTTTGCGGTTGATCGTGCTGGCGCGGGACCAAACTCCCCGCGTGCAGGATGCCTGGCGCGAGATGTCCGAGTTCCTCGCGACCGAGCCGGGGGTCAAAGTGGTCGCGGCTGCCGTCACCGACGATCTTGTGCTCGATGATCTCGAGGCCGATTTGGTGGCCGTACTCGGCGGCGATGGGGCAATCTTCCGCGCGTGTCGGCAGATGGGGATGAGGCAGCTCCCCATCGTTGGGGTGAACCTCGGCCGCCTCGGGTTCTTGGCCGACCTCTCTCCGGAAGAGTTCAAAAAGCAATTTCCTAAGTTGCAGGCTCGAGACTACCGGATCATCGAGCACTTGATGTTCGAGTGCACGGTCAAAGCGGCGGGCCGGTCCGTTGAGACATTTCTGGGCCTGAACGAAGTGGCGGTTTCCTGCGGCGGCTCGCTCCACATGGTCGACGTGCATCTGGCCATCGACGGACAGTCGGTCACGACCTATAGCTGCGACGGCCTGATCGTCAGCACGCCGGTCGGCTCGACGGCTTACAGCCTGGCGGCCGGCGGTCCCATCTTGAGGCAGGATCTCGAGGCGTTCGTGGTGACGCCGAACTGTCCGCACGCCCTCACCAACCGACCCCTGGTCGACCGAGCTGACTGTGTGTATACGCTCACATTGCGGCGCGGCCGCGACGGAGCCGCCGTCGTCATTGACGGGCAGGAGCAACGACCGCTGCACGAAGGCGATGTCGTCGAGGTCCGCCGGGCTCCCGTGACGTTCAAGATGGCCCGCGTCAGCGGACTGAGCTACTACGCGACCTTGCGCCGAAAACTCCACTGGGGCACGCAGCCGCGCTACAACTCGGACGACGAAGAAGAGTCGACGGGGTAGAGCGCGCCGCGGAGCGCAGGACTCAGTGCAGCGGATACTGCATCGGCCGCGGCGGGAAGAACAAGCCGAAGGCGTTCTTGATCAGCGCATTGATGACCGGGTGCGTCCCCTTCACGTAGATCGACAGAGGGACCTGAAAGCCGCTGAGCTTTTGATGCTTGAACTCGTCGCTCGTTTGCCCGATGTAGATTCGGCGCGGCTGGCGCTCGAAGGCGGCAGAGACCGCCTCGAAGAACAGGTTGAAATACAAATCGCACTCGGGATTCAGATCGTAGTCGTAGCCGACGAACATCTGGTCGAAGACTTCTTCAACCGTTAGCGTCGCCGCGAACGCCACGATTCGCTCGCCTTGAAAGACGTACGTGAAGAGCGAATTGTCCGGCATCTGTCGGGCGATCTCGCGGAAGAATTCGGCCGGGAGCCGCTCAAATCGCACTTTGGCCCGATCGAGCACGCCGTCGTAGAGTCGGTGAACCTCGTCGCTGTAAAGGCGATCGGCTCCCTCGCCTCCGCGCAGATGGACCACCTTGAATCCGAGCTTTGCAAACTTTTCGCGCGACTTCTTGATCGTGCGCCGCTTGGCCGAGGGAAGGCTCGCGAGGTATTGATCGAAGCTAGCATAGTTGGCCGGAGCGCGGTTCATTGGCAGGCTGTTGGCCTGGCGGTAGCCGAGGGAGGCGAGCGAGTCGAGTTCGTGGCACTCGTGCGCTTCGAATTCCTTGAACACGATGCATTTGGCTTTGGTTTCGCGGGCGAATTTCCGCGCCTGTTCGTCGATCAGCCGCAAGGCGGCTTCGCGGTCTGCCTCCGGTGCGAATCGCAGATGACTCGCGCCGCAGGAGATCGGAAGACCGACGAGCAGCAGGGGAATCCGCAACAGGACAGGCGCCACGCCGTTGATGACGTTTGCCACTTTGCGGGCGAATCCGTCCGCTAACACTGCCGCATCGACCGGAAAGAAACAGAGGCAGGCGGCCGCCACCGGATGGCCCTGCTCGTCGCGGACGAGAATCTGGCGGAAGCGGCAAATGCCCGCGAACGAATTCTCGACTGCCGCCACGAAGCCGGGATGCATGAACGGGTCGGCCTGCGGGTCGCGGACGCGGTTCCACGCTTCCGGATCGACGTCGCAGATCGAATCGTAAACCGACGCCGAGTAGCGAACCCGCGCGGAGGAAGGCTGAGTGGATACGACCATCGTCATGGGTGCCGCCACCGTCGAAGCGCTGAAGAAACGCCGCCGTGCCTTACTGAGCTGCATCCGCCGGAGTGAATCCAGCGCGCTGGGCCGCGTCGTGCTTGCCAACGCTCGTCTTGGCGATCATCTCGCCGATGATCGAGACGATGAAATCGATTTCCTCACAGGTTTTTTCAAATGCGGTCAAGAACTCCTGCGTTTGAGCTTCCGTAATCGTCAGCGGCGGCTCGATTCGCAGGACCAAAGGATTGGAACGGGTGAATTGCGTGTAGATCGAGTGCCCTTGCATCAGCGTCTGCATCGCATGCAGCACGTGGAACGCGTCGATCATCTGGCCGACTTCTGAGGCAATGTACCGGGCCATTCCGGTCGGGTCGATCTGCAGCCAATGCGACTTGACGTTGGACTGCAGAGCGTTGAACTCGACGCCCAACAACAGGCCCCGTCCTCGAACCTGCTTGACGCAGCGGAACCGCTTGGCGATTTGACTCAATCCCTCGAGAAGCTGCTCGCCGCGGCAGGCAGCGTTGTCGGCGAGCCGTTCATTTTCAAGAACATCCAGAGCCGCCAGGCCGGCGGCCGTTGCCAGGCTTCCGCCGCCGAAGGTGCTCGTGTGCAGAGTGCAGTTGGCGACGGTTCCGTACGCCTTCATCCACAGATCGCGGCGACAGAGCATCGCTCCGATCGGCATTAATCCGCCGCCCAGCGATTTGGCCAGTGTCATCGCGTCGGGGTGCACGTCTTCGTGCTCGACGGCGAAGGTCATCCCCGTGCGGCCCATTCCGGTTTGCACCTCGTCGACGATCAACAGCGTCTCAGTCGAGCGGCAGATCGACTGGGCTTCGCGAAGATAGCCGGCCGGAGCCATCCGAATGCCGCCCTCCGCCTGAATTGGCTCGACGATGAAGGCTGCGAACCGCCGGGTCGACAACGTGCGCTCGAGGGCCTCGAAATCGCCGAAAGGGATGCGTTGGCAATCGCCCACCAGTGGCTGGAACGCCCGCTGATAGCCGGGATTGCCGGTCACCGACAACGACCCCATCGATTTGCCGTGGAAGGCGCCGTCGCAGGACAAGAGGCCGGTTCGGCCCGTGGCCGCGCGAGCCAGCTTGATTGATGCTTCGACCGCCTCGGTGCCGCTGTTGCAGAAGAAGACCATTTCGAGCCCGCTCGGGGCCTTCGAGACAAGCTTTTCGGCAAGTGCCGCCGCATAGGGGTTCACCGAGGTTGGTGTGAAGCCAGGAGCTTGCTCGCGAAGCGCCGTGTTCACCGCAGCGGAAACGGCGGGGTGATTGTGCCCCAGGTTCAGCGAACCGAATCCGGCGACGAAGTCGAGGTATTTTTTTCCGGCCGCGTCGTAGAGGTACTCGCCTTCTCCCCGGACGAACGATTCGAGCAGGCCGCTCGCTCCGTTCATCGCCATCAACACGGGATTGATGTATCGCGCGTAAAGACGGGCCGCGCGGTCGGCCAGTTGTCGCGGAGTCGGTGGTGACGCGTCATTGGCCGTGACTGAACGCCTCGACTTGGAAGCGATCCGCGCCCGGGTCTTCTGAAACCGCACGAGAGCGTCATCGCCCAGCGGGCAGCCGAACGAATACAATCGCGAAAAATCAAAGCCATGGCGGCGGGCGATCGAACCGATTTCCTGCACCGCCTCGGGCTGCAGCTCGCGGCCCAGAGAGAAGCACTCTTCCCGCTCCTCAAGCGCCAGGAGCATCGTTTCACTGAGACAACTGGGGATCATGCCGTGCTGGAACCACAGCATTCGTGACGCTTGGGCCATCGCGTCCGGGACGCGGATCAGGCCGCCGGTGAGGAATAGGACGTCGTCCCGCTCGGCAGCGATGCCGCGGACGTCCGTCGGAACGCCTACATCGACCACGAGCGTCCCGGGTTGAAGCCAGGATTGCTCGATACAGCTCCCCGACGAAGTGGCCGAAATCACGATCGTGGCCTGCTTCAGCGCTTCGGCAACGTCTGTGATGAAATCAGCCGAAAGCTGATTGGCCAACCTCTGGGCTGGACCGGACGCCCGGCGTCCCACCAAAATCAGCCGGCCGCAGTGCGGAGCAATTAAGGTTGCCGCCACCGATGCGATGCTGCCGGGGATGCCAACGACGGCGACTGTCTCTTGGGCCAGATCGATGTTCAGTTCGGCCGCGGTCTCAAAAACGTTTTGCAGAGCGGTGTACGCGGTCAGACTGTTACCAGTCGTCACCGCAACGGGGCTCTGTTCGGCCACGACCGTGCCGCGGCCGCCGACGATGCCAGTCATCGATCCCAAGCCGATGATCCGCGCACCCCAGTCGACCGCTTGCTGGACGGCCTGCTGGATGTACCCCAAGGCGCGATCCGGATCCTCGAGGATCGCCATCGCGCCCATGGGAATTTCGTACAGCCGACCGTGGGCCGACGCGCCGCATGGCGTCACCAGATTCGGTAGTTCGTCGACAATCCGCACTTCGGCGACTTGTGGCTCGTCCGCAGCGGCCATGACTTGTTGCACAACTTTGTGCAAGGCGCCGGTGAGACGCAGCGGGTCGGTGCCCCAGAGCTTCCGGAGCTCCCCTCCCTCATCCAACTTGATGAACTGTGCGGCGCTGTCAGCGACTGGATGAACCAGAAAGGCAAATCGCATTGATGTCAATCTGTGAGAGTTCGGGTCAACCCCCGGTGAGCTCTGCCCTTTCACCCTGCCGGCGTTCGAGTCAATTTCCCGCAAGCCGGTCCCGACGAGCTCTGACGTCCATTTCCACCCGACACGGACATCCCGGATGAAATTCGCGCCTTCAAAGGCGACGATTTTTGTAACCTCCATTCGACAAAAAATGCCCGGCGGACCGAGCGGGCCAGGATCAGCACTCCTCGATCCGGTCATCCTTTTTTTGCCGGAAAGATTGCACTTCTCGTTCCGTGTCCGGCGATCTAAAAAAGGGGGGCCAAAGATCCATTCTCCTGAATGCGTGCTCGGTTTGCAAAGATAAAGAGCCTGCGGGGACCATTCAGGCCAAACCCTGTCCGATTGCATCGCGTGGGCAGCCCTTGCAGTCGTGTGGACAAAATGCTCCATGGGCTCGGTCCCCTCAAATTCTCCGGGAAAAGGGCCTAATCTCGCCCCGACGCCGCTGCTCGAACTCTTCGAGAATTACGCGGGCTCTTTTCACGACCTGGATCGGGAATTGAAACTTGATGGAGCCGGGCTTCGGGGGGCCCGCGACAATCTGGCCACGGGGCTGACGTGTCAAAAAGTTGGCCTCGCGCGGGGTGACCGTGTCCTCCTGGCAGTCGGCAATGGTCCGGGTTTTATCGCGGCGTTCATCGCGACTTTAAGCGTGGGTGGATCGCCGGTGCTCGTGCACGTCGACACTCCGCCCGCCGAGCTTGACCGATTGTCCCGGTCTTACGACGTCCGCTTCGCGCTCTGCGATGCCTGGACGGAAAACGACCTGTCACCGTTCTCAAAATCAGTTGCCAGCCTGCAGTTTGCGCCGGAAGCCCATTTGACCGTCGCGACGCTTCGCAGTCATCGTCCAGACGATGGGCCTTCGCTCCCTTCAATCGCCGGCTTGCCGCTGCATCCGACGTCAGGCACTACGGGAGTGCCCAAGTTGTCCGCGCGGCACGCCCTCGCGGCCATCGCCGAAGCCGCGCATTACCAGCAGGCGATGAAAATCAGCGCGGACGACACGATCCTTTGTGTGGTGCCGATGAGCCACGCGTACGGTTTCGGCATCGCTGCCATGATGTCGCTTGTCTCGGGGGCGAGCATCGTTTCGAGCCGCCGGTTTCAGCCGCATGTCGTCTTTCGAGCCCTGCGAGAACACGCGATCACGACATTTCCTGCGGTGCCCGCAATGCTGCACCTCCTGCTCGTCGCCAGTCGCGGCCGAATTGAGGGGCTGCCTCGACGCGTTCTCTCGGCAGGCGCGCCGCTCGCCGAGCACACCGCCCGCGAGTTTTTTGAGAAGAACGGGCAAACGGCCTGGTCCCTTTATGGCAGTACCGAAACGGGCGGGATCTGCGTCGACGTCGAAGCTCCGGCCGACGCGGCGCCCGGGTCTGTCGGACCGCCGATGGCGCAAGTATCAGTCGACATCCACAAGCTCCCAGACACGAGCGACTGGCAGTCGGGTATCGGTCACGTCCGGGTCAAATCGCCCTCGATGATGGCCGGCTATTTGACGCCCGAGGGGATCGACGCGTCGTCCCTTCGGGACGGCTGGTTCCAAAACGGCGATCTGGGCTTCGTCGACCCGACCGGTCGCGTTCACCTCGTGGGCCGCGAAAGCGAAGTCGTCAACGTGTTCGGCATGAAAGTGATTCCCAGCGAAGTGGAAAGCGTGATCCGCGACTTTCCCGGTGTGGCAGACGTCAAGGTCTATGCCGGTCAGCACCGCTCGGGCTCGCAGATCGTGAAGGCCGCAGTCGCCGGCCCCCCGTCGCTCGATCTAGCGGCGCTCCGCGAACATTGCGCGGCCAACCTTGTGGCTTACAAACGGCCGGAGATTATCATTCCGCTCGAGGCCTTGCCGCGCACGCCAACGGGAAAGATCATCAAAGACCAACTGCCGTAGCATGAACCGCCGGAGACCTGTCGGTGAACGAAGCCAGCGTGGAACAAAAGCTCCAAGAAATCCTGGTGAAGGTCGTCGGGGAGGGGGGAAAGGGACGCCTCAACCCGGCCCAGCTCGACAGTCATGCCGACTTTTCCACGCTCGGGGTGAACTCAGTAGACCTGATGGAATTCGTCCTGCGGACCGAAAACGAATTTCGCATCGACATTCTTTCCGACATGCTGCCCGATGAGCTGCCCGCTACGCTCAATGGCTGGGCCAAGCTCGTGTGCGGGCGCCTCGAGAAATCGTAGGACAGGCTGTGCCTGCCCTCCAAATCAGGGCTTTGACGTGAAGCGGTTGTGAAGCGAGATCACGCCGACGGCGAGCCGGCCGTCGGTGAACCACGGATCGCCGCCGCCGTTTTTGCCTTTCAGTTGGTCGTGAAATCCGTCGATCCAAAAGGATTCGACGAGGTCACCCGTCTCCTTAACGTCGCGGATCAGCTTGTCGCGCTCCGTGTCGACGTCGGGAGCGATGTGATGCGTGAGCTTCACCGTGCGCTGTTTGAAACCGACTCGCGTGTCGTAAGTGGCCGCTCCGATCCAAAGGGGCCGGCCGAGCGAATCGACCTTATCGGCCCGCCAAAACCGCACATGATGCCGTTGCCGCGGATCTTTGCCGACCGCCCGCTCGAAGGCAAAATCCTGCTTGCGTCCCCAGAGATGCAGGTTGCTGACCGGCGCGTTGATATATGAACGCCGAAACACCGTGTCACCGACGATTCGAACCGACGACTTGAGCGTGATTGGGTCGGCCGGCGCCCACTTGGCGGAGAGCAGGCAAAGATGCAAATCTTCCTCCGAGCCAATGAACGCGATGTTTACCGGATCCCCAGGCACGCCGTTGGGCGCATGGGTCAGGCGCGGGGCATTCCGCAGCGCCGGATGCATGCGGGCATCGTCCGCGCAGGTTGGCAACACTCCGACGGCGGATAATGCCAGCACGAGATACGCGAGGGAAACCCTTGGTTTCATTGATTCAAAGACCGGCGAGCGGTCACGTCATCTGAATGAACAACTGGATCAGCGCCACGAGCGTTTGGGGAACGTCTTCCTGGCAAAAATGTCCGACTTCGTCAAGCCGAACCACCGGTCCCGCGGGAAACAGCGTCTGGAAATCAGCGATCGCCAGCTCGGGCGGAATGGCCTGGTCAGCCATTCCTTCGGCCAGCATCGCCGGCTTGCGACGCAACTCGGGCACGGCGGGAAAGCCTTCGAGCACGTAAGGGACCATCCGGTCCTGGATGATATCCAGCGGGAACTCGATCGCCCCCTTGCAGTCGGCGGGAGTTCGGAAATGTGCGGCGTACGCCCGCAGCCAGGTTTCGGTCTTTGCGCCGCGCATGCCGAGCCGGCCCATCAGATCGCCGATGTGCGAACCGAGTTGGCTCATCTGTTCATAGAAGCTGCCGTCATCGACCGATTTCTTGACCCACCGGAACCAGTTCGAGCTGACCAGTCGTGGCGGCTTGTGAGTCGGATCGCGTGGAGCGTCGGTCACGGCTGCGGAATAGCCCAAGATAGTGTTCATCAGCACCAGACGGCGCACCCGCTCAGGATTGCGCAGCGTGTACGCTCCGCCGATCGGCCCGCCCCAGTCCTGCAGGACCAAGGTAATGTCCTTCAGGTCGAGCTCGGCAATCAGGGCCGACAGGTTCCCCACATGCGTACTCAAGGTGTATTCGCGGTCCTGTGGCGTTTCGCTTTTGCCGAAGCCCATGTGATCGGGCGCAATGACCCGAAAATCCTTTGCGAGCGGCGGAATGAATTTTCTATACAGATAGCTCCACGTTGGTTCGCCATGCAGACAGACGATAGGCGGCCCCGATCCTTCGTCGACATAGTGCATGCGGAAACCAGGCGCGGTCGTGAAATGGGGCTCAAACGGAAAAGTGCCGTCAAAGGTTTCGTTTGCGGGAATCATCGGCGACTTGACAGGAACATCGGTCAAAGAGAGTCGGCTGCCGACCTGTGAGTGGGGGCGCGTGCGATAATAGTCGCGTGCCCCGAACTTTTCCAAGCGGTTGAAGTCTCGTCCCTAAAGTGGCGGGAAGATCCATGCAACCGAATAGACGACCGTGAAAACGCCGAAATAGACGATCCCGAACCACCGAGACAGTTTTTGCGTCCACCCGGCAGCGCGTCTCGACAAAGTGCGCCGAAGGAAAATCAGAAAGCAGATGGCTGCATAAGCCCCGACAAGAATTACGTCGACGGAATCACCCCGATTTCGGGCAGGCCGCGGACGAAACGCACAAGGACGAACATGTGGTAAAGCGTCATCGGAACGGTCAGAAAAACCATCGCTTCGTCGAAAGGGATTGCATGGCGATTGACTAACGCGGCGACGGCGACGATTACCGGCGGCACCAATAGCGGACACCAGATCAGAATATCCCACAGCGCCATCACTCATCCTACGCCGGAGTCGAGGACGCCGTGCGATTTCGCGCGCTGCTTTAGACGGCGCGATGGGGAGCGGCAGCCTCGAGGTCCTTCTTGGCGGCCTCGAGGTTCTTGGTTCCCTCGCCGGCTTTGGCCTTGGCGGCGGCGATGCGCTCTTCAAAGGGCTTGAGCCCCGCCCGTGCGTCGAGGACCTTTTTCTTGGCCGCTTCGATAGTCGACTTGCTGTCCGCGAACCTCTTCTCGGCCGCCACGACCTGACTGCGCGCACTCTCGATGGCTTTGGGTTTTTCGGCAGCAGTCCTTTTCAACAATTCTGACTCGGCCGTTTTTTTGGCGATGAGCTGCTTGAGTTCGTTCACCTGGCCGGCGACGTCGGCTTCGCCCGGACCGCGGCGCGCGGCCTCTTCGGCCCTGGCCAGCGACTCGCCGAGCGCGGGGACCAGGGCATCAATGATGGCCGCATGGCGGAGGGCTGCCTGTTGGTCGGCTCCCAGCTGCACGACATAGTCCTGCGCCTTCTTCACGCCGGTTGCCGCCGCTTCGGATTCCTTGATCGCCGCCGCCACACCCTGCTCGAGCTTGGCGATGTCCGTCTTGGCCGAATCAAAGGCCGCTTGAGCCGATTGAACCGCCTCGGCGAGTTGCGCCGCCTTCGCTTGCGCCGCGGCAACCAAAACGGCCTTATAGCGGAAGGCGATTTCCTCGTTCCACCGCCCCACGTCGCGCTGGGCACGCGCGAAAAACTGCGTCGACGCATCGAACGCCGCCTGCGCGGCGATCGCTGGATCGGTAGCTTTCTTGCGGATTGCCTCGAGGCCGGGCTTCAGGTCGGCGAGGTGTTTCTCGGAGGCCGCCTGCGTGCCGCGAGCCTTATCGAGCTTTTTCTTCAACTCAGGAAGCGCCCGTTTGGTGTTTTCGAGGTCTTTGGTCTTTTGCACAAGCTGCGCCTTCACCTGCGCGGTAGCGGCAGTCAGATCCTTGTCACCGCCAATTTTGGCCAAAGCCTGCTCGCTTTTTTCGACTGCGATCTTCAAATTCGGAAGGGCCGCTTCGAGGGCGGCAATCCGCGCCGGCGTCGACTTGATTTCACCCGCGACAGCCTCCGCTGCCGCCTGATCCTTCGCGGCGGCGATCGCAGCCGCTTTCCAATTCGCTTCGGCGCCGGCAAGCTCTTTTCCTGCCGCGTCGAGTTCCGCGCGGCGTTTGGCCGATTCGGCCTTTGCGGCTTGGAGCCGTTCCGCGAGTTGGGCGTGCTCGGTTTCGCGAGCGGTCAGCAGCTTCTTCGCCGCGGTCAAGCGCTCGACGAGGGTCGGCGGGTCGGCGTCGAGCTGACCGAGCTGCTTGCCGTCGTTCGCGTCGAACACACGAACTGCGCCGGTCCAGTCTCCGGCGATGAGGCGATTGGTTTCGTCACAGTACGCGATCGAAAGCGGCAAGTCGGCAAATCCAGAATAGGTGCGTTTGGCGCTGCCGTTCTGGTCCCAGAGCTTGGCAACGCCATCGCGGCCGCAGGAAACCAGCCGGCCGTCACGAGTGAAGGCGAGCGAGGTGACGCCGCCGCCGTGCGCTCCCCAACTCTTCACCTGGTTGCCGTTCTCCGGCTCCCAGAGCTTGATCGTGGTGTCTTCGCCGCCGGTCGCGAGGAGATTCGAGTCGATCCGCCAGCACAGCGACGTCACTGCGCTTGCGTGGCCGGCGAGCACTGCATATTCGCGACCGGTTGCGGCCTCCCAAATGACGACGCCGCCATTGCGATCGGCCGTCGCCAGGAGGACGCTGTCGGGGCTGAAGGCGACGGCCGTCACCCAGTCGGTGTGCTTTTTCATGGTCGATTTGAGCGAGCCGTCCGCCGTCGAATAGACGCGCACCACTTTGCCCGGTCCGCCGAGCGCGATCAGCGACTGGTCAGCGCTGATGTCGGCCCCGAGCACGCTATCGAGCTCTTCGCCCACCTCGAAAATTCGCTCGCCGGTTTTCACATTCCAAACGACGACGCGACCGCTCGCCGCGCCGCGACCGCCGCCGGCCAAGAGCAGCAGTCCGTTCTGACTGAATTTCAAGACCTGGGGCACGCCTTCAGGAAAGGGAAGAACCCCGAAAAGCTCGAGCGTTTTCGTGTGATAGAGCAGCACCTGCTTCTGCCCGGCGAGCGCCGCCAAGGGTGACCAGGGATTGACGGCAAGCGTGCGAGAAGCCGTCGCCCGTGCGGTCCGCACGACCGGCTCGAGGGTCAGATGCTCGGGCATGTGGCGGAGGGCCAGCGGGTCGGCCGACCGGCGCACCTTTGAGCGCGAGATCGACCTTTGGCTTCTTGCGACGCTGCCGCCTTGCTGCCGGCCTGTCTCGAGAGCACCGCCGTCGATCCATTTCGAGATCGTCGCCAACATGTCGTCCGGCAGCTTGTCGGACTTGGGCGGCATGTGGGGTTCGGCTTTGATGCGAGACCAGCGAAAAGAGGTAGCTGTCGCCGCTGCTGCCGGGACTGATCACCGGTCCCGAACCGCCGCCCGCCATCGCACCGGCATAATTGGTCAGATCGAGCCCCGCCGTCTTCTTCTCAGTGTTGTGACAAGCAAAGCATTTCTCACGGAAGATCGGCTTGACGTTGTCTTCGTACGTGACCTTGGGGCCCTTGGCAGGGGCTGATTTTTTGTCGTCGGCGCGGATCGGCACAAGCGCGAAAAACACAACGGCCCACGCGACGGTTGGCAATCTGCAGCAGCTACAAACCGACATCAATTCACCTGTCTCGCATCCTTGCCCAATTGTTGTATTTCTCCACAGGCTTTGCCTGCCGCTCTTACGCTCACAGTTCGACAAGCACAGCCTGCACAACGTGTCTACGCTGATCCGTTCAATGGTTGAACAAAAACTCGCGCGAATTCAACAGAGCCCAAAACGTGTCTTCCAAGACCTGACGCTTGTTGGAGTTTTCGGCCAGGACCGCCACCAGTGCCGACTTCTCCTTGGCTGTCGGACGTCGGCACAGGCAGCGAATGTACAACTCGTCGAGAATTGTCTGCGGGTGGCTTTTTCTCATCGAGACGGCGGCGGACCAGCTTCCCCTCGTGAATCTTGGAGTTCGAGGAGTCGCCGTTGAGCAGATGCAGCGCCTGCGACAAATTCGGCTCGACCCGCACTTCGCAGGAACAGGCCGTCCCGCGCGTCGCCCGGCCGAAGGTTGTGAGGAAGTAAGTCGACGTGTTGCCGTCGGCGACTTGCACAGCGCGGGCCCCCACGGGCAGCCCGGGAAATTTGTTCTTGGTGTCGGTGGCCTGGCTGATGCAGTCGAGCATTACTTCGGCCCGCATCCGGCGCAGTTCGGCGTGGGCAAAGTTGCGGTGATCGTCGATGTTGGTGGGATTGACCTCGGTTGAAAGCTGGTACGTCCGCGAACGTGCAGATGTCCTTGACCAGCCGCTTGAAGTCGTAATGGTACTCGGTGAATTTCTTGCCCATCTCGTCGAGTAGATCCGGGTTGACGGCCGGATTGCTGACGCGGACGTCGTCCACTTCGTGGATGATGCCCCGTCCGAAAAAGTGAGCCCACACGATGTTCGCCAGATTCTTGGCGAAATAGGGGTTCTTGGGCGACGCGAGCCACTTGGCGAGAACTTCGCGGCGGTCCTTGCCGGCGACGTTGGGACGTCGCCCCGCCCAAAAACTTGGGCTTCATCACGCTGCCCGCCGACCGGGTGGCTGACTTCGCCGCCGCCGCTGTTGAAGACGATCAGTTCGCGAGGATCTTCGGACCCCTTGCGGCCGATCTGCGAAAAGAACGCCGCGAAGCCGTAGTAGTCGTCCATCGTCCAACGGTCGAACGGATGGTTATGGCACTGCGAACATTGGATGCGCATGCCCATGAAGACCTGGGCGACGTTTTCGGCCGTCTTCAGCGTGTCGGTCTCGTTCTGGTAGTAGTTGGTCGCCGGGATTGGCAAACGTGCCCCCCTTCGAGCCCAGCAGCTCCTGCACCATCACGTCCATCGGCACGTTGCTGGCGATTTTGTTTTGCAGCCACGTGTAGTACGACAGCATCGACTTGGTGCTGATGTTCTGATTCGTGCGAATCTGCAACAGCTCGGCCCACTTCATCAGCCAGATCTCGACGAACTCCTTGCGTGTCAGAAGATCGTCGATGACCTTGGTCCGCTTGTCGGGCGACTTGTCTTTCATGAAGCGGTTGAATTCCTCAACCGTCGGCAGCGTGCCGGTGACGTCGATCGACACGCGCCGCAGAAACTCCTCATCGCCGCAGACCGGCGACGGCTGGATGCGGAGCTTCTTCAGCTTGTTGTGGACGTGGGTGTCGATGTAGTTGTTCTCAGCCACCTTCGGAAACTCGAACTTGAGTCCCTTGGGCAGCACGATGAACTGTGAACCCACCGTATGCGTCGAAAAGCGGGCCATGATGAACGCCTCGCCCCGGGCAGCCGGCGGTGACCACGCCCTCTTGCGCGACGGCGGCCGAGACATCGTTGTTCGTCATGTAATAGGCGAGCGACGTGACGTCGCGGTCGGTCCCGTCGGCGTATTTGGCCCGCACGGTGAGTCGTTGCGTCGCCCCTTTGCCGTCGAGCACCGCCCCCTTGGGGTAGATCTCGACCGCGACCACTTTCGGCACTTCGCCCGGGTCAGGCACGGCGCCCAGCCGTCAGCCAGCGCATCAGCGTCTGGTACATCTCGCAGCCAGCCTCGAATCGCTTGCCGCCGGTGTGCGGGACTTTGCCCAGTGCCTTCTGGATGAGCAGGCTCTCTTCGGGAATTGCCAGGTTGATGCGCCGGCCGCTGAGTTCACGCGTCAGCCGTTGATAGTCGCCGTCCGGATCGAAGCCGAAGAGTGACAGCCGAAAGCCGTCCTTGCCGCGGGCCGAACCGTGGCAGCTTCCCATGTTGCAGCCCGCCTTCATGAAGACCGGCATCACGTCGAGCTTGAAACTGATCGGCGGATCGGTCTTGGCGTTCTTCACTGTTACGGGCAGCGTGACTTTGTGACCGGCGTATTCGACGTCGAGTTGGGTCTTGCCGTCGGCAACCGGGTAGAGCGTCGGCTTGTCGAAACGGGCCAGCTTGGCATCGGCCAGCGTGAATTTCGCGTCGGTCGTGACGTCGCGGGTGATTCCGTCGGAATAGCGAGCCTGAACGATTAGCGATTGCCGATCGCGTGCGGTCGTCAGTTCGACGTCCGGCGGGTAGACGAGGATTTCGGCCGGCTTTGGCAGCAGCGCGGGCGCCGAATCAACGGCGCGGGCGAAGGCTGGCGCGAGCAGCCGCCGCAAGCACTGCCGCAAACACCAGCGAACAAGGGCGAAGTTGTAATCCCATGACGAATGCTCTCCGATTCCGTCGGACGTCTTCTTCAGTTTACTTGCCGGTCGCGGCCTGTGCCTTTTCTTTGGCATCGAGCCGCAACTGCTCCAGCCGCGTCAGTCGCTTTGGTGCGGCGGCGGTCTTCGGCGGATTCCTTCTTGGCGACCGCTGCCGGGGCGGCCGCTGGCTTGGTCGGAGCCGGCAGCGGCTGGTCGATGCGCAGCTCGGTGCCGCCGACGTAGTGCACGATTGGTTCGCCGTGCTCAATGATCATCGCCTGGCAGAAGATGTTTTTGTGCGTTCCGGCCGGGCTTCCCTTGTCGGTCGTAAACTTTGAAGACCAGTTCCTTCATGTCTTTTTTCAGTTCCATCTCGGGCGACGTGACTTTCGGCGGGAATCCGAGGACCTGCACTTTGGCCGCGCCGTCAAACGGATGGGCCACGGTGACGCCGCAGACCAGATCGGTCTTCTGCCCCTGCTCGACGGCCGCCCGCTGAATGTTGAATTGCAGATAGGGCGGCGCGATCTCGAGATTGGCCAGCTGCGACGAGGCCCACGCGGCGCCGCCATTCACGTTTGCCGAGCCGAGCGCGAAGATCTTCCACTTCTTGACTTCCGCGCCGCCGTTGGCGTTGAGCGGAAACAGGACTTCGTTCTGCCCCTTGGGGATATCGACGCCAGGAACGCCGCCGACGCCCGGAGGCAAGAACGGCACCTGCACGTTGATCGGCTCGGTGAAGCCCTTCTTGCGGTGGGCGCGAATCTTGAGCTGCATCAAGCCGCTCTGCACGAGCGGAACTTTCGGCTCGACGATTTCGAGCGTGTAGGGCATCTCTTCCAGGACGGCCACGGCCACGCGATCGACGTCGCACCAACTAAACAGCGATTGCCCCGGGGCGGCGATGACGAACTCGGCGTGATTGAAGAATCCGCCGCTGATTTTTTGCTTCGGATCGATGTGCTTGCGCCTGCAGATCGACCAGCTTGCCCGACAGAGGCGCGTCCTTGGCCGCCTCGAAGACGACGGGCATCGTGCTGGCGTTGGCGGGCATCGGATCGGCAATCATCTTGATTCCCGGCGGGCATGTTCTTGCGGATCGAGCAGCAGCTCGCCGCCGAAGTTCTCACGCGACTGCCGAGATCACCGCCCCGAACCGGTTGCCTCGGGCGACGTAAATCTGCTGCCGGAACTGCGAGTAGCGGGCGACCTGCGGCAAGTCCGGTGGTCACCTTCGGTTCGACCGGCAGGAATTCGACGCGATAAACGAACCCCGGCCCGCCGCGCTTCAAGTGGTCGGTCACCGAGAGGAAATATTCGCCGTCCGCCGGAACGGTGAAGCGGAAATAGGGATCGGGCCCGCGAGAATCGTCGTTGGCGAGCAGTGCCCTGCCCGGCCGCGTTGTACAGAACACATCACCGGCATCGATCGCCGAGCGGATTCGCCGGCCGAAACATTCGACCTCGTACGTCTCGCCCTTCTTCGCCTTGAAACGGAAGAAGTCGACGTCGCCCGGCTTCTGCAGAATGCCGTTGAAGGCCTTCGGAAGTTCGGCCGGCGTCGCCTCCTTGATGCGTGTTGTTGGGCTCCTTTTCCAGGACGTTCCCGACCTGCGACAGTCGGAACGGAATCTCGGAGGGAGCCGTACCGGTTGCGTCTTCGGGAACGAGCCCGAAATCGGGGACGGCCTTGCGTGGGCAGCTTCACCTTCTTGACGATGTCGCCGGTCGGATCGCCCAGGAAACGGACTTCAACCTCCTCTCCGAGTTTGCCTCCGGCCGGGTAGATCGGCGATCGGCCGAGGAAAGTTGCCGACATGCAGTCGGTAATGGCAGTTACCGTCGCCGCCGTAGGAACTCTCGCGGACTTGGATGATGTACTTGCCGTCAGCCGGGGCGATGATCGAAGCCAAGCCGCGTCCTGCTTCAAGAGCGGCGAGTCGTCGGCCGTGATCAGCTCGAATCGCTTGGAGTCGAGAATCGCGATATACGGGTCGAACATCGTGACGCCCAGCCGCATGCCCTCGATCTCGGCGCTGATCCGCTGGCCCTTTTTGGCGTCGACAACGAAGTAATCGACGTCCTCGGTATCGATCACGCCGTTGACGGTCACGTTCATGCGGGATTGGTTGCGGCGACTTGAAATCGCTGTTGGGCTCCTTCTCCTTGATGTCGGGAAACGGGCCAACGTAAAACGTGCGGTACTCGGTGAGCCCGCTCGCCGTGCGGACGTGGGCGACGTGCTCGCCCAGCGGCAGTCTTTCGCGACCTTGATCGTCGCCTTGACAGCGCCGGGGCTCGGCTCGAGCTTCGTGACTTCGAAACCCGGGCGAGAAGAACAGGATCTCCTTCGCGTCGGCCAGATTTCCGCCGTGGAATGTCAGCACGCTCGTCGCACCTCGCTGCAGGCCGCGCGGCAGAATGACGCCCAACGACGGGGACGCCGCCCAAGTGGCCGCTGACCCGGTGAGCGTGATCGCCAGTCCGAGCGAGAGGGAGCTGATCAATCGGAGCATCTGCATCGAATTCTCTCCGGTTGGCGGAGCAAACAGGCGGGGAAAGCACGCACCACTCGCGCGGCAGGCATCGACCGTCCGCATGTGGGCGGCCCGACGAGTTCACCGGCGCTTGCGTTCACAATTCGCAAAAGGTGCTGCTCAGGTCCAATAATCCTCGAAGTCGGTCCAGGCTGGAAAGCGTCACCTGCTGTGGTTTGGGGCCCGCGCTCGCGGGATCATTACGCCAGCAATTCCTTGCGGACCTCTCCGTACTTGACGATGTCGATCGGCCGGTCGCCCGGAGCCAGCAGCTTCTTGTCCGGGTTGATTCCCAGGCAGTGGTAAATGGTGGCAGCCCAATCCTCGACGCTGAGCGGATTGTCCTCGGGCTCGCTGGCCGTCGCATTCGATGAGCCGTACGGCAATGCCCGCCCTTGATGCCGCCGCCGGCCATCACCACGGTAAAGACCTTCGGCCAGTGGTCGCGGCCGGCCGTGCCGTTGATCTTCGGCGTGCGGCCGAACTCTGACGCGATGCAAACGAGTGTGCTCTTGAGCAGCCCGCGCCGATCGAGATCGCGAATCAGGGCCGCGTATCCCTGATCGAATGCCGGCAGCTGATTCTTGATGTTGGGTTGCACGTTGTCGTGCAGGTCCCAACTCGCCGTAGGTCATCGTGACGAAGCGGACACCGGCCTCGACCAGACCGGCGAGCCAGGAGCATGCGGGCGCCGGCCGTATTGCGACCGTATTCGTCGCGAAGCTTGGCCGGTTCGGCCTTGATGTTGAATGCTTCGCGGGCCTTTTGCGAGCTGACCATCGAGTAGGCGCGTTGATAGAACGTGTCGACCGCCTTGAGCGAATCGGCCTTTTCTTTTTGAGCGAAGTAATCGTTCACCGCGTCGAGAATCCGCCGACGCTGACTGAAGCGGCCATCGGTCACGCCGCCGGGCAGTTTCAGATCCTGCACTGTGAAGCCATTGTCGGCCGGGTCGCCACCGAGGCTGAACGGCGCGAACGACGAACTCAAGTAGCCGGTGCCTGCGTATTCATTCGGCATGCTGGGAATGCAAACGTACTGCGGCAGATTGTTGCTGCGGCGGGAACTCGTGCGTCACGACGCTTCCCATGCTCGGAAACGCGAGAGCCGGGCTGGGCTTGTAGCCCGTGAACATGTTGTGCGTGCCGCGCTCGTGCGCTGCTTCGCCGTGTGTCATCGAGCGACACAGCGCGATCTTGTCGCGCGACCTTGGCCGTCTGCAGCGAGACACTCGTTGAGCACAATGCCGTCGACGTTCGTTGCAATCGAACTCATCGGTCCGCGATATTCGACCGGCGCGAACGGCTTGGGGTCGAACGTTTCCTGGTGCGGCGCACCGCCCGGAAGATAGATGAAGATGACCGACTTGGCCTTTCCCTCTTTGCTCGGCTCATTTTTCCAGTCGGCCCGCGCCTCCAGGCGGAAAAGATCGGCCAACGTGAGTCCAATGCCTCCGGCGAAACCTACGTGGAGGAAATCGCGTCGATTCGGGCGAGTGATCATTCCTTGGTCTCCCTTAACCGTTCGACCGGGATTCCCCGGCCTTGAGCGGGCCACCGATTGAGAGTCGCGGCTGGATTGCGGCGTGGGCTGCTTTCGAGTGCAACTCTCGTTCCCACAAACAATTAACGGACTGTTCTACTGAGCAAGCTTTCAGGTTTTACTCGTTGTCACCGGACGCGGTGTCAGCAAATAAGCCCCTGAGTTTACCCGGGAGAGAGTCCGGCTGTTCGTCATGAAATTCAACGGTGTATCCCGTGAATGCTTAGTGAAAGTGGCGCCACGCGAACGCGGCGCACAACGGCTGGCGTGCAACGAAAGAAGGCAGGCGAAGTTTTCTCGGCGGGCAGATAAACGATCGTCTCCTCGCGAACTCCAGGAACGCCTTGCGAACCCCGTGGCCCGCGTCCCACGACGCTCCAGCACAGCCGCACCGCGCAGACCCAACTCGCTGCGCTCGCTGAGGTCAAATGACAATCGATTGGCAGGCCTCTGTCAAGTGCCGGGGCCGATTATGAACCCCAGCGGCGCGCAAGATCGGCTGAAACTCCCAGCTGATCGCAGATTCGCGCCACAACAAAATCGATCAGATCGCCAATCGACTTCGGCTGATGATAAAAGCCGGGCATCGCCGGCAGCACGACGGCCCCCGCGTCGGCGAGGCGCTTCATGTTTTCGAGCTGGATGCTGCCCAACGGCGTTTCGCGGGGCACGACGATTAATTTGCGCCGCTCTTTGAGATGCACGTCGGCCGCGCGCTGGATCAGATTGGTCGAGAGCCCGTTGGCAACTCCGGCGAGCGTTCCCATTGAGCACGGACAAATCACCATGCCACTCGTCAAGAACGACCCGCTGGCGATCGACGCGGAATAATCCAAGTAATGGTGATAAACGAGGCGCCCGGCGTCGTGCGACAAACCCAGAGATTCGCGAGTCGAAGTTTTCCAGCTCGCAGCGCAGGCCTAGCTCGGTCCAGAGAACCTGCGCACCGGCGGGGCTGATCGTGAGATGCACTCGCTGCTGCGTTCCCAGCAGAACCTCGAGCAGCCGCGTTGCGTACGCTGCGCCGCTGGCCCCCGTGATTCCGACAACGACTTCGTTCATGCTTTTTGTGTTGCGTTCAAAGCGGACGCCGACGAGCTTGCGCTGGCTTCGCGCCAACGTAGACCGTCGCCAGTCCGAACGTCAGCGGCTGCCACGTGACGCGCTCGAGTCCGCAGGAATTCATCATAGCCGCCAGTCGCTCGCCGCTGGGAAATTCGGAGACCGAATCGGGCAAATAGCTGTAGGCCGATTGCCGATTGCGCGAGAGCAGTTGCCCGAGCCGCGGCAGGATGTTGCGAAAATACCAGCCGTACAAGCCTGCCGATCAGACGATTGCGCGGCAGCGAAAACTCAAGCACAACCACTCGCCCGCCCGGAGCGCAGACGCGGGCCATTTCGCGCAAGCCCTGCTCGGTGTTGGCTACGTTTCTCAGCCCGAACGCGACCGACACGATCTGGAACCGGTCATCGGCAAACGGAAGCCGCTGCGCGTCGGCTTCGACGAAGTCGATCGCCCCGTCGGGGAGCGATTCGACTTTCCGGTTGGCAAGCGCAAGCATCTCGTGCGTGAAGTCGGCCCCGACGACGCGCACCCGGCCTCTCGCTCGTCGCCAGAAGGCGACGGCCAGAGTCGCCCGTTCCCGTACAGACATCGAGAATCGGCAACTCGCCCGACACGAGCGCCGCGCGCACGCACCGCCAGCGCCAGTAGTAGTCGGTCCCGGCCGACAAGAAATGGTTGAGGAAGTCGTACCGGGCAGAAATCTCGCCGAACATCTCCCGAATGCGGCGGTCGGACTTGTCAACCGGCATCGTCAGTCGATGATCTTGTTGATCGCGTATTCGACGATGCCCCGACCGCCGGCCGAGCGAAGCTCGGGCATCATCGTCCGCACGAGCGACTCGTCGACGATCGTGTTGACGGCCACCCAGTCGGGATCCGATAAGGACGAAACGGTCGGCGTCTGCAGAGCCGGCAGCTTCGAGAGCACGTCCGGCAGATCCTTGCGCTGCACGTTCATCATGATGCCGACTTTGCCCTCCGCGGCCAGGCACGACCGCAGCATGAGCGCGATATTGTCGAGCTTGTTCTTGATCCACGCGTCTCGATAGGCCGCCTGGTTGGCGACCAAACGCGTGGTGCTCTGCAGAACTTCTTCGAGGATTCGCAGATCGTTGGCTTTGAGCGAACTGCCCGTTTCCGTGACTTCGACAATCGCGTCGGCCAGTCGCGGCGGCTTGACCTCCGTTGCGCCCCACGAGAACTCGACCCGGGCCGTTGACGCCGTGCTTGCGCCAAGAAACGCCTTCGTCAGTCCGACGGCCTCCGTGGCGATCCGCTTTCCTTCGAGGTCCTTCACGGCCTTCACAGGCGAACTGTTGGGCACGCACAAAACCCAGCGCACGGGCCGCCGGCTGGTTTTGGAAAACACCAGCTCGCAGATCTCGACGACTTTCGCCTGAGTCTCGACGATCCAGTCGTGGCCGGTGATGCCCGCGTCGAGGATCCCCTCCTCAACGTAACGGGCCATCTCCTGGGCGCGGATCAGCAGGCACTCGATCTCCGGGTCGTCGATCTGCGGATAGTACGAACGCGACGAGAAAGTGATGTTGTACCCGGCTTTTTTGAACAGCGCGGCCGTCGCTTCCTGAAGACTCCCGGCCGGGATGCCCAATCTCAACTTGCGTTCTGGCATGAAACGTCCTTGCCCGGCGATCCTGCCCGAGCCTCAATCCCGTCACTTCTTGTAAACGACTTTCGGATCGAACAAACGACTTCCAATCGACCTCAACGCGGCCGGTCTGAGGGTCGATTTTGCGGAAGAAGCAGGTCTTGTAGCCTTCGTGGCAGGCCGCGCCCGCCAATCTGGTTGACGCGAATCAGGACCGTGTCGGCGTCGCAGTCGTAAAAGATGCTTTTGACTTCCTGAACGTTGCCGCTCTCTTCGCCCTTGCGCCAAAGCTTTTGCCGGCTGCGGCTGTAGTAGCAAACGCGGCCGGTCGCGAGCGTTTCTTTCCACGCCGTTTCGTTCATGTAGGCAAGCATCAGCACGTCGCCCGACGCGTCGTCCTGAGCAATCACAGGAATCAGGTCCGATTTGGAAAAATCCGGACCACTTTGGGTCGTCTCAGCCATCACAAACTCCGAGTCTGTCAAAGGAACGCAAGGTTATCACGGACCTCACGGCAAAGCCAGTTTCCACAACTTGCGCACTTCCAGGACACGGCGTTCAGGCCGACTAGGCCCTCGCTCAACTAATCGTGACTTTCGGCTACATGATCGCAAATCCCTTCTGATCGCGCCGACGTGGAAAGATTTTTCGCCAGCGCAAACTGCGTCCTTGACTTCGATTACGAGTTCTGAATAAAGTCGGAAGGATGAGTTGTCTTTTCCGACGCCTCGTCGCCAGTTGGTTTGTGAGCTGTCCTGAGCACGGTTTGCTCTTTCCGGATCGCTCTTCTCCGCGATCTTCGCGTCATTCAAGCGACGCTGGCAAAAGTCTTTGCACCCTTTGAGTTCGCACCGTCGCGCCCTTTCCACGGATTGATGGGCCGATTCAACACCCGGCTAAACGGTCTGCAGCAGATGGGCGACATCCTGCTGCTACCGGCATCGGTTCAAGAAGGGCACGGCCGACACGGTGACTTCTACCGACAACCATTTCCACGGCGACGGCGCCTCGACCGGCGTCCGCGTGTTGCAGCCCCGTCCCAACGGCAAGCAACCGCAGCCCGACTCGGATCCACAGTTCGACACGCTGCTTGAGCCGGCGCGTCCGATCGGCGCCAACTCTCGGCCGCTGGACCTTGCGCGGGTTGCTGAGCGGCAGATTCTTGCACCGCCGTGCGGCGAGCAGCAAGTGCCCAAGGGACGGTTGCGAGCCGAGTCTCAAGCGTATGTTCACGGTAAGGTCTACGATTCGTATTTCGCGACAGAGCGCGGATGGAAGCGATTCTGGTTGCCAGACCGAACGGGCCTTGTCTCCTATCGGCGCATGGGAAAATACGTGAAGGTGGTCGGAGGCCTGCTTGCCAGCGACGAAAAGAAGCCCCAGTTACTGCGCGAATTCCTTGCTTTTGCGAAATCGCACGGACTTGTCGTGACCTTCTTCAACGTGACCGAGGCGGACGCTCCGATATTCCGCGATCATGGCTTTCAGGTCACCAAATGGGGTGAAGAGCCCTTTGTCGACCTTCGGCAATGCACCTGGTCCGGAAAACAGTACGAGTGGGTTCGTCGGCAGACCAATTACTGCCGGCGGGCGGGCATCACCATCGTCGAGCACTGCCGCGATGAGATGGACGATGCCGCCTGGAACTTACTGATCCAAAACTTGCGAGACATTTCCGACGCGCATCTGGCCACCAAATCCCACTCTGGAGCAATCAAACTTTTGGAGGGTCAACTCGAGGCAGAGGGATGGGGCCGCCGTCGTCTGTTCGTGGCCTATTCAAGCAGCTTTCCAAGGCGAATCGAGGGTTTCTTGGTCGCGTTGCCGATGCGAGAGGGCCGGCAATGGTCGTTCGAGATGTACCGTCACCGCAGTGATGCGGTGCGTGGCGTCGTCCCGCACCTGTTTCACGTGGCGATGATGCGGATGAGGACCGAAGGAGTGGAGTCGGTCTCGCTCTGTCTGGCGCCAGGGTTGGGCTGTGAAGAAGCGATCCCCGGCGACAGTGCGATGACTCGACACGCGCTCGTTTTCGGCATGAAGTACCTCAACTTTTTGTTCGACTTCGCTGGCATTTATCATTTCAAGAGCCGCTTCCGTCCCCGCTATGAGGGGCGTTATATCTGCGCTCTGCCCGGAACGAACTTGCGGAGCGCTCTGGCGCTGTTTCGGATGACCGGAATGGTGGCGTTTAACCACAAGAGAGTCGGCGCAAATCTCAGGAAGAAGCTCTTCAAACGGCGGCAACGTACGCATCTTGCCAGTCGCGAGCGATCGCTCGGGGTTGAGTGCCCGTCGGCCCAAAACCGCGAGCCGCGAGTCCAACTCGTACCCGACCTAGAAATCACCACGAAGAGCGGCGCGAGGCGATGAAAAACGCAGGCTATGGCGTCGACGTCTACGATTCGATTCGCAACGTGGACTGGGGCGAATGGAACAGCCTGCGGGACGCGACGAGCGATCCGTTCATGGATCCCCGCTTTATCGAAGCGGTCGAGAACGCCCTCGGAAAGACCTGCCGTTTTCGGCACGTGGTCGTCCGGGACGCCCAAGGCCGTCCCATGGCGACCGCCTGCCTGAGCTCCTATAGCATCGGCGGCGCCTCGTTGGCGAAGGGTCGCGCGCGGAAGGTCCTCGCCGCTCTGGAGCGCGCGGTGCCGTGGTTGATTCGCAGCAAGCTGATCTTGTGCGGTCTACCGGTCTCGGCGGGGCAAAGCCATCTGCGGTTCGCGCCCGAGGCCGACCGCGCGGCCGTGCTGCGATTACTCGATTCGGTGGCGTGCCAATTCGCATCGCGCGAATGGGCCCGACTGATTCTTTTCAAGGAGATCGACCCCGAGGCGTGCGCGGAACTCGGTTCCTTGGCGGCACTGGGGTATCGGCGGGCCGACAGCTTCCCAATGAATCACGTCGAGCCCGGATCTCGTGACTTCGAGGACTATTTGTCCCAATTCCCCTCGAAGAAGCGTCGGCCCATTCATCGGTCGCAAAGAAGGCTCGCGGAAAATGGGTTGCGGGCCGTGAATCTCTTCGGGCGTGACGGAGTCGCGGATCTTTACACCGATCAGGTGCACCAGTTGTACGAGGCCGTCGTTGACCGTTCCGCCGTTCAATTCGAACATTTGCCGCCGGAGTTTCCCCGCGAGTTGGCCCGGCGGATGCCCGACAATACCGTCTTCACGTTTATTTATCGGGGGGCGGAAGTCGTCGGCTTCTCGATGTCGCTTGTCTCCGACACCACGTTTCACGGGATGGTGCTGGGAGTCGACTACGACATCAACGCGGAAGCAGAAATCTATTTCAACCTCCTCTACCATTCGATCGATTCGGCCTTTCGGCACGGCGCGACCGAGATTTGCATCGGCCAGACAACCGACGCGCTCAAACACGACAAACTGGGCTGCTACCAGGTCCCACTGTCCATCTACGTCAAAGGGGGCCGCTGGACCATGCGAGCAGTCCTCAATGCCGGCTTCTCGTCGCTCTTTCCTCCCAGGCCACTTCGCTATCCTCGCGAGCAAGCGGAACCCAAAACCGACAATCACCGCGTCCCAACGGTCCACGACTTTACGAAAAGCGGTCGGGCTGGGGCGCCGCTATCGCCCGTCGGCTGTCCTCAGCAGGTTTGATCAAGCGGATATTCGACAAAACAGCAAAGCCTTTCGAGAGGCTCCCGCGTCGCATTGTCCGAGTCGACCACGATGCTCAGCCGGGCAGGCGAGGACCATGCGTACGACGGCGGGCAACCGAGCGTTGAGGTTTTAGAAGCTTTCGCGCCCGGCGCTCCGCAGTTAAGGTGCATCATGAACGTCAAGACCCTGGCGCAAACGCAATTGCCGCGAGATACGAATTCCCGCAGTTACGAGCGAATGTCGTCGATGTACGAATGGATGACGGCGCTCTTTACCGGAGGGCAGAACCTGGTGACGCGGATGTCCCAGATCGAAGACATGCACCCGGGCCAGCGCGTGCTCTACGTAGGCGTGGGCCCCGGCGAGGAAGCGTCAGAAGCGGCTCGCAGGGGAATGATCGTCACTTGCGTCGATCTGTCCCCCGGCATGGTCGAACTGGTGCGCCGGCGGTTCGAAAGAGCCGGTTTGCCGGGCGAATTCGTGTGTGCCGACATCATGCAATACGAGCCCGAACAGCCGTTCGACGTGGTTGTGGCGAATTTCTTCCTGAATATCTTCCCGCGGCCAGTGATGGAAAAGATCATGACGCGGCTCGTTGCCCTCGTTCGTCCCGGCGGGGACTTCGTCGTCGCTGACTTTGGCGCTGCTCGTGGAAACATCCTGCTCCGAGCCCGGCACCGGCTGTATTACGCCTTCGTCATCGTCTCGCACTGGATCATCGGTCTGGCCCCCTTGCATCCGATTTATATTTACTCGGACTACTATCCAAAGCTCGGGCTGACCATTCAGGGCGTACGCTCTTTTCGGTTGTTCATCCTCGGCCCCGGCCCGTGGGTGTTTCAGTCCACTCGGGCGGTCAAGGATCCAGCCGCGCCTGAGCCAAATCGCCGTCAAACAGTTCCCCGGCGCTCCATGAAATAGCGCTGGACGTTGGCGACGCATGATCGTCCGTTGGCGGCCGTGTGTGAGCATCGCGCCTCGGGCGATCGTGCGCGGTCAAGCTGCGCGCGGGTTCGTGTCGCCACGCCTTCGCGCACGTCCTCGTCGACGTCGGCGCAAGCAAATCCAAAGCACTCACAAATGGGTGCGTCGGGGTCCTTGGGATAAGCCGGCCGTCCTAATTGGGAGACCTCGACTCGTCGGTCGAACGCGTCAAAATAGGCGACCGGACACGTTTCAGAGGGGCAAAAGTTCGCGGCTTCGCCGAGCTGATTGCGCGACTCGGCTTGGATGAACGCGTCCAAAATCTCTCCACTGACCGGCTGTCCCGGCGAACCGCAACGGGGACAGCGCTCGGCAGTCGGCTCAGGATCGCGAACGAAGGCTTTGTTCATGGAGCGACTAGTTTTCGGCCGGCCGCGCTCGGTCGATCAAGGCGCGACAGTCCATGCCCGCGGGCAGCGTGCCGTAGATTTGCCCGCCGCCCCGTGCCACCCGCGTGGCCAAATACACGTCGGCTACGGCGGTCGCCCCGGCCCTTAACAGCACCGCCGCCTGCAGGGCCACTGCCAGTAACTCGACAATCTGCCGCGCTCGGCCTTCGATCTCTTCGGATAAGGTCAGTTCGTGTTCCAACCGCGCGAGCAATCGATCGTAGTTGGTGTCGGTTCCCTTGACGGAGGCTAGCTCGCCGCGCAGAGCCTCGAGCGATTGCGGCTCGCGCTGGATGGCCCGCAACACGTCGAGACACATCACGTTGCCGGAGCCTTCCCAGATCGAATTGAGAGGTGCCTCGCGGTACAAACGGGGCATGATCGATTCCTCGACATATCCGTTGCCACCGAGGCATTCGAGCGCTTCGACGACGTGTGCCGGCGCCCGCTTGCACACCCAGAATTTCGCCACCGCAGTCGCGATACGAGCGAAGGATCGCTCCTGCTCATCTGTAGCCGCCCGGTCGTAAGCCCGTGCGAGCCTCGCCATCAGAGCCGTGGCGGCTTCCGATTCGACCGCAAGATCCGCCAGCACGTTCTGCATCGCGGGCTGCTCGATCAGCAGTTTGCCGAAAGCTCGGCGATGGGACGCATGATGCACCGCCTGGACGACCGCCTGCCGCATCAGGGCGGCCGAGCCGGCCACGCAATCGAGCCGCGTGTGATTGACCATTTCAATAATCGTGGGAACGCCGCGTCCCTCTTCGCCTACGCGCTGAGCCCAGGTGTCGCGGTACTCGATCTCGCTTGACGCGTTCGAGCGATTCCCCAATTTGTCTTTTAGACGCTGGATTGCGAAGACATTGCGACTGCCGTCGGGTCGCCAGCGCGGCACGAAAAAACACGTGAGACCCCGCTCGGTTTGCGCCAGAGTCAAAAAGGCGTCATTCATCGGCGCGGAGCAGAACCACTTGTGCCCCGTGAGCAGGTATTCGCCCGCAGCATCGTTTGCCGCGCCCGGTCTGACCGGGCGGGCCCGTGTCGTATTGGCCCGGACGTCGGAGCCTCCCTGCTTCTCGGTCATCGCCATACCGACCAGCGCGCCCTTCTTTGCCGCCGCTGGAATGAATCGCGGGTCGTAAATGTTCGAGGTGATCCGCGGGAGCCATACGGCGGCCAGCTCGGGCTCTTTACGTAACGCGGGGACAGCCGCGAAGGTCATCGTCAGCGGACAGCCGACCCCCGCCTCCTGTTGGTAGAACAAAAACTCGAGCGCGGCCCGCACCACGTGCGCACCGTTTTTGGGAGTCCGCCAGGCGAGCGCGTGGACTTCATGCTCGACGCCGATCGCCATTAACTCGTGCCAGGCCGGATGAAACTCGACCTCGTCCACGCGATTCCCAAAGCGGTCGTGTGTCCGCAGGATGGGCGGAAAGCGGTTTGCCTGCTGGCCCCAGGCGATCACCTGCGCGCTGCCGACGACGGCCCCGAAGCGACTCAGACGATCGAATCCCCAGCCCCCCCCTTCTCTCGCGACGGCTTCCCGCAGCGCAACGTCGCTGCTGAAGAGGTTATAGTTCTCGAGGCCAGGCGGCTGGTTTTCGACCCGGTGCGTCTCGGAGGCGCCTCGGGACTCTTCATCCAAGTCGACAGCATTCGGATGGTGTTCGATCGCGGTCATGGGCCGGTCTCCTCGGCCCTCATGATATCACGTGGCATTCCGTCGTTCGCGACCGATCGGGTTTCATTCCTCGCTCGAGGCTGACGGCTGCACGGCGATCTCCCAACCGGTCGCCGCCTTGTCGGTTTTCTTCGATTCGAGCAGGGTCAAGACCTGGGCCACGCTCTTGGCCTTGGCGATCTGTTTTTCGATGTACTGCAGCGTCTCGAGCGAAACGAACTCGCGGCCCGCCCCCGGTCCCCCTTCGATGAACGACCGCTTTTGATTGAAGACGGCCCAAAAGACCGACCGCGAGTGCCGCTTGACCGCGTCCCGGACTTTCTCGGCATCGGCCCCTTTGACACGGTTGCCGTTGACTTGGAGGTGGCCTTTCTTTTCATAGAGGATGGCCACGACATTCCAGTCCTTCGTGCCGCTGAATAATCCCATCCTCGATGCCCTCACGCGCCCGATGCCGCCGAAAAACAGCCTCTCCAACTCTCTCGGTTGTAACGCGCGCCGTCGGGATTTACCACGCGGGCCAAATGCCGCCGGTGTGGGCGGACTCAGGCGATCAAATCGTTCACGACGTCGCCGCTGGGCACGATGCGATAGGGTCGGCCGAACGCGTCGCGGACCTGACCGTCATGCGGGATCCCCAGCAGGTGATACATCGTGGAAACGAGGTCGCCAGGCGCCAGCGCGTTGCTGGCGGGGAACGCGCCGATCCGATCGCTGCTGCCGTACACCAGCCCCTGCCGGAAGCCGCCGCCGATCATCATCAGGCTGTAACAGTAATTCCAGTGATCGCGTCCGGCGTTGTTGCCGTTGATTTTGGGGGAGCGGCCGAAGTCGCCGAAAACGGCGACGATCGTCCGCGAAAGCAACCCGCGCTCGTCGAGATCGCTCACCAGTCGCGAGCAGGCCGCGTCGAGCTGGGGCAAAAGCACGTTCTTCAGCGACGCGAAATTGCTGCCATGCGTGTCCCACGTGGCGTTTGCGTCGGGTGCCCAGGAAATCGTGACGACCCGCGTTCCGGCTTCGATCAGCCGCCGTGCCAAAAGCACGCTCTGACCATAGATATTGCGGCCGTATTCGTCACGCACGCGGTCCGGCTCTCGCGAGATGCGGAAAGCCCGCTGCGTGGCCGGCGCGGTCAACAAGTCGATGGCCCGCGACTGAAAGGCGCTCATCGAAGCGGCGGAGTTCCCGCCAAACCGGGCGTTCACGCTCTGCTGCAGTTGCTCGTACAGATCCCGGCGAACCTCCAGTCGCTGAGCACTGATATCGGCCTGCAGCGTGAGTTCCGGCACTTCAAAATCCTTGGCGTTCGGGTCGCGCAGCACGAACAGCGGGTCGCGCGCGTGCCCTAAAAACCCGCCGAAAAATCCTGGCTGAGGCGGCCCCCCGGCCCCCTCCTTCGTCATGTAGGGGAGCGTGACGTGCGACAGCACGGGGACCGACGGCGGCCGGAACAGGCTGACCAGCGAACCGGTCGATGGGTAGTCGGTCGGCTGTGTGCCGCCGCCCAGTTCGCCTCGATCATGACCGGTCAGCGACGCATAAACCGCGGCGGCGTGTGAATTGTTCACACCGTGATGCATCGACCGCACGATCGTCGCCCGATGCATGTGCCGGGCCAGACGTGGCATGTGTTCGCCCACATGGTAGCCGGGCAGCGACGTGTCGATCGGCCGGAATTCGCCTCGGATCCCATCCGGAGCTTCCGGCTTGGGGTCCCACATGTCGAGATGGCTCGGGCCTCCATTGAGAAACAGCAGGATGCACGCGTCGGCTTTGGGCACGATGCCCGCCGCGTAGGCCCGGGCCCGCGACTCAAGCAGCTTGGGCAGAGTCACACCGAGCAGGCCAAGACCGCCGACCTGCAGCAGATGCCTTCGTGAAAAGCGATTTGCATCGCCGGGCACTTTGAGCATGCACGATTCCCGATTGAGACGTCGCGTCGGCCCGATGCGCGGCCGAATCGCCTTTCGGAATTTATCCGATGCCAGACAGGCATGCCAGCCGACACCGCGGTTGGACATCTCGATCTGCAGTTTGACGTGGCTAGAATAGAAACCGACTCAGGCAACGCACGACCCTGATTGGCGAGCGTCGGGTATCAGCCCGACGGTTCTTCGTCGCGTGATTCGTTCCCGCGCGGCGGGGATGAGAAACAAAATACTGAACGAAAGAACCGGCCGGCTGACACCGGCCCCTTGTCCGAGTCAGAGAACAACAGCGTGGAAATCCTTTCGCCCGATCGCATCGGCGGAATCGTTCTGTGCGGTGGCCAGAGCACACGCATGGGACGACCCAAGTTATCGATGCCGTTCGGGGACGAAACGATGCTTTGTCGCGTGGTCCGCATCGTGGGAGAAGTCGTTTCTCCCGTGGTGGTTGTCGCGGCAGCCGGCCAGAGGCTCCCGCTGCTGCCTGCGGACACAATCGTCGCTCGCGACGAAGTGGAATGGCAAGGGCCCCTCGGGGGCTTGGCTGCGGGGTTGGCCGCGCTGAGAGGTCGAGTCGAAGCGGCTTATCTTTCAGCGTGCGATGTTCCTCTGCTCAAGGTCGCATTTATCCGTGCGGTGATTGACGCATTGGGCACTCACGAAATGGCCGTTCCCCGGCAGCAAGAATTCCATCATCCGCTCGCGGCCGTTTACCGTACGGCTTGCGAAGTTCCCTTGCAGGAAGCCATTGCCGCCGGCCAGCTTGGGCTCACGCATTTTGTCCGACAATCCGACACCCGATTCATCGATGTAACCGAGTTGCGCTCCGCCGATCCCGAACTCCAGTCCCTGCAAAACTTAAACACCCGCTCGGACTATGAAGCAGTGCTTCGTGCAGCCGGATTTCTTTCCGCCTGAGAGACGACTACCGCTTGTTCGGATATGATCCGGCCATGGCACAGCTCACCTATAAGGATGCGGGCGTCGATCTGGGCCTCTACGCGGAGGCGATGGACAAGCTTCCCGCTCTCATGCGACGGACGCGCACTGGACGCGTGATTGACCTGGTCGGAGGATTTGCGGGGCTGTTTCGGCTCAACGATCCGACTGCCGCGCCCGCCCGGCGCTACAAGGATCCCGTCCTCGTCTCCGGCACCGACGGAGCGGGAACGAAGGTGAAAATCGCCGCGTCGCTAGGTCGATTCTCGACGATCGGCATCGATCTGGTGGCGATGTGCGTCAACGATGTGTTGTGTCTCGGAGCCGAGCCGCTTTTCTTTCTCGATTACATCGCCCTGGACCGCGACGATCCCGCCCGCCTGGCCGAGCTCGTCCGCGGCGTTTCGGACGGCTGTGTCGAAGCGCGGATGGCTCTGCTCGGCGGGGAGACGGCGATCATGCCGGGCGTTTATGGTCCCGGCGATTTTGATATGGCCGGTTTCTGCGTCGGTGCTGTCGAGCGGACGAAAATCATTGATGGGACGGCCATTCGGCCAGGCGACAAAATCATCGGTCTGGCATCGAGCGGCTTCCATTCCAACGGTTACAGCCTGATCCGCAAGGTCGTGTTCGAGCATTCGGGACTCAAGGCCGATGAAAGAGTCGAGTCGCTGGATCGAACCGTCGGCGACGCGCTCTTGGAGCCGACGCGGATTTACGTTCGTCCCGTGCTCGAGGTCCTCGCCGCATCGGCCCGCAAGCCGGCCGTGCACGGCATGGCGCACATCACCGGTGGCGGCTTGATCGACAATGTCGAACGCATCCTCCCCGAAGGCTGCCGAGCGTTCATCGATCGCGGGAAATGGCGTCCGCCTGCCGTCTACGCATGGTTCGAATCTCTCGGCGCGGTCGAGGCGGCCGAGATGTGGAAGACTTTCAACATGGGCATTGGCTTTGTGCTCGTGGTCGCCGCGCGGCAAGCGGCAGCGGTGACAAAGCAATTGGCCGCCAGCGGAGTCGAACACGCGGTCATCGGGCGGATTGAACAGGGGAAGAGCGGTGTCGAGTTCGCCGACTGAAAGTCTCGCGCTCGAGCCGGGTGCGCCGGCTGCGCTGGCGCTGCCCTCCGGAGCACGGGCCAGCTACCTCCGTGTTTTCGCGACGTTCTTTCGCAATTCGCTCGTTCGCGAAATGACCTTTCGCGCAAACCTGCTGATCACGATCGTCACTCGCCTCTTTTATTTCGTGGCCCAGGTCGCGCTGTTTGAGATCATTTATCGCCAGGTCGTGGTGATCAATGATTGGACAAGGCCGGAGTATTTCGCGTTTCTGGCGACCGGCATGCTGATCAATTCATTGGTCGAGACGTTCTTCATGCCGAATTGTGCGAATTTCAGCGAGCTGATTCGCACCGGCAACCTCGATTTTGTGCTCTTGAAGCCGATCGATCCGCAGTTCCTGATTTCGTTCGAGAAGATGGAGCTGGCGATGCTGAACCAGGCGATTCTGGCTTTGGCGCTCTTGGGCTACGCGCTGGTCCGCATCGGAGAGCCAATCGACCCCGTGCGGGCCCTGATGTACGTTTTGTTCGTCGGGGTCGGTGTCGCGTTCTTTTACAGCCTGATGCTGATTCTGGCTTCCACCAGCGTCTGGTTCGGGCGAAACAGCGGGCTGTATGACTTCTGGTTCTATATCATCATTTTCGCCCGCTATCCGCGCGAGATTTACAGCGGATCACTGGCCGGGGACGCGCTGCAATTCACGTTTTCGTTCATGATCCCCATTCTGCTGGTGGTCACCGTGCCGTCGCGCGTGCTCTTGGCGAAAGTTCTCGACCCCTCGTGGCTGACGCTTGTGGCGCTCGCCGCCGCGGTGCTGGGACTTGCGATCTCGCGGGGCGTCTTCCGCATGTCGCTTCGCGCGTACCGCAGTGCAAGCAGCTGATCAGCAGACGAGCGACAGGGAACGGCGACCGGGCCTGCTCACTTCTTTTTTTTCTTGGGCGGTTTGACCGGTTCGTCGTCCATCGCAAAGTCCTCGTCAATGTCGACGGCGGGCACTTCGCCGGACTTGGGCATGACTTCGTCATCGTAGGCAACCAGGTCTTCCATGGAGGGGGTCGCCTCGATGACTTCGAGTTCGCCGGTCGACATCCCCTTGATCGATCCCGAGGCCGGCCCTTCGTCATAGGCGACGATCTCGTCCATCGACGGAGTCGGCTCGATGACCTCGAGTTCTCCGGTCGACATCGCCTTGCGCGAGGTCTTGACAGCGGGAGCCCCCTCCTCCCCGGTTGATTCCGACAGCTCGTCGGCGACGGGCTGATCGACGCTGGTCGGGGGCGCCTTGGGGATTGTTCCACTCTTCGGAGCCGCGCCAGCCTTGGCTGTGCGCGGACCGAAAATCAGCACGGCGACGGGCAGGAAGACCACGGCCGCGCAGGCCGCAAGCGTGGTGCCGTAGAGCGCCACGTACATCGTCCCTTGCTTCTGCAACGGATCGAGCTTGTTCAAGAAGCTCATGACCAGAAGAAAACCGAGGAGCGCAGCCGGCACCGCGGCGACGAGCGTCCCTAGGGCGAGCGTGTTCTTGGTCGACAATTTCGGAACCCTCCGCGAGCAAATCCACCCGCAGATTCTACTCTAAATGGCCGGCGCAGCCGGCCGCAAGAGACGATCTCGCCAAAACGCGGCCGTTTGCTATTCTACTGCGCAATACAGCACGCCGGAGCGGTCCGAAGGCCAAAATCGCCGGAATCGTCTCGAGAACGATGACATTAGAAAATCCCATGTCGACGACGCATCTGCCAGCCCGACCAGACGTTTCAGCCGTCGCCGCGAGTGATGACGAGGTCCGGCTGTCGCACTTCCTGACGTATGCGCTCAGTCTGCCCGAACGCGTCGTGCGCAGCGCCGTCGGCGTGACGGCCGGTACGGCGCGCGAGGCGGCCCATGCCCTCGTGCCTGAGGCTTTTCACAGCTCGAAGGTCTACGAGTTGGTGATCGCCAGCTCGCTGAATTTCTTGACCGAAGACATCGGCGGCGTCGAGCAGCAGGCGCGGCCGGGAACATCTCCCGACGTCGATCATTTCCTCGCGCGGAAGGCGGTCGGCAACTTTGTCGACCTGGCCGGCCTGGCGACCCTGCACCTCTCGCCGATCTGGTTGTTGGCCGTCGTGAGCGACGTGGCGTACGGATCGAAGGTCTATCTCAACGAGTTGGCGGCCGAGCTGCGTCAGCGCGGACTGATCCGCCCAGACTCGAGCATCGATCGGGTCGAGGACCTGCTCGATGCCCTGCGGTCGGCCTCGGGCGAAACTGCGAATCTGATCTCGACTCCCCCGCTCTCGGTCGCGCAGCTCAAACAAAGCGTCGACAAAATTCGAATAACCGATCCGACGACCATCCTGCCGCAACAGGAACTTGCTGCGCAGTGGAATGAGATCCGCGAGATCGCCACGCGCGAGGACGTGAGCCTGCTTGGGGTCTCCGGCGCCCTGACCATGCACATGCTCAGCAAACTCGGAACTGTCGCGCACGGTACGCTGACGGGCGTGGAAGTGGCCGGCGGACTGTTCAATCGCAAAATACTCGGCCATTATGCATCGGGACTGCGAGCCGTCCGCGAGCAGGGTTTCTATCCGCTCGTCAGCGCGACGTCGGCTCCTTACCGGAAAGCGGTCTGGACCAATTTCGCGACTACCCGTTCCACCTGGACGGCGCAAATCGTGAGCGGCAAGCTATTCCGCAGCCTGTGGCACACCGCCCGGCGCAAATTCAAAACTCAAGAGCAAGGCTGAAGCGTGTCGCACGAACGGCTGTGGGCTCCTTGGCGGCTGGCCTATGTCGCCACCGCCAAAGACAGTCAACCCGACGAGCAGAGCTGTTTCCTCTGCCGGTACCGCGATGAACAGCGTGACGCCGACAACTTCGTCGTCAGCCGCGGCGAGCACACGCTCTCGGTGCTGAACCGCTTTCCGTACAACAACGGACACGTGCTTGTTGCACCCCTCGCACACAAGGCGGAGCTTGATGACTTGAACGACGGCGAGCTCTTGGGCTGCATGCATGAGCTGCACCGCCTGGCGGCCGCGTATGGACGCATCTTGCAGCCGGACGGTTTCAACATCGGGCTCAACGTGGGTCGCGCCGCCGGCGCGGGACTTCCCGGGCACCTCCATTGGCATCTGGTGCCGCGCTGGAACGGCGATACGAATTTCATGACCGTCGTGGACGACGTACGCGTCATCTCTCAATCGCTGGCGTCGCTGTATCAGCTGCTGACATCGGCCCTGAAACAGACGGCCTGATCGAAGCAGCGACACCAAAGTCGCCTGGGCCACGGGCGGCGAAGTCGACGTCGCAAATCCGTCGGGGGCATGCATAAACGGCGTTCGTTACTATATAGCAATCTTCCCGCGCGTCTCCTATGATGGCACGGCATTCGACCGATCGCGCTCCTACGGTCTTCGAACCCGCCTGGATCCGAACTCTCCATGACGCCGATTTTGGGCCGCAGAAATCCAATTTTGGTCGCCATCCGTGTCGTCTACGTCCTGATTTGCGCGTGGGTGATCGCGGCGTTTGTGAGTCCGTGGGCCAGCATCCCCAATCTCGTCGAGCGACACCTGATCGTGACGTATTGCGTCGTGCTGGTTGCGACGCAGGTCGTCCTGCTCCTCGACGTGTTGATTGCGAAGAAGCGGATCGAGATCATTTCGTCGATCTACTTCGGGCTCGTAGTCGGCGTGCTGCTGGTCTACGTGCTCGTGCGCGCGCTCGACCCGGTGCTCGGCCGCATGCTCGACGACTATTACGTGCGGATCATCGAGATGATCCTGTTTCTCTCGGTTCCTTACGCGTGTACCTCCTTCTTGCTGCAGACCAAGGACGATTTTCGGTTTCTGATTCCTTACGTCGAGTTCTCCCGCGAGCTTAAGGGGAATCGCCCGCTGGTGATCGACAGCAGCGCGCTCATCGACGGCCGGATCGCCGACCTGGTCGAGACGCGGATTATCGATTCGCAGCTCATCGTGCCGCAGTTCGTCCTCCGCGAAGTGCAGGAGGTCGCCGACAGTGCCGACAAGATGCGGCGGACCCGGGGCCGCCGTGGTTTGGAAGTGCTGAGCAAGTTGCAGAGCAGTCCACACGCCGACGTGCGCGTGCGCGAGAACAGCGGGGACGACCCGCAGGGTCTCTCGGTCGACCAGCGGCTGGTCGACGTCGCCAAGCGCATGGGCGGACGCGTGGTGACCAACGACTTTAACTTGAGCAAAGTGGCCGGAGTGCAGGGAGTCGAGGTGATCAACCTCAACGACGTGGCCAACGCGCTCAAGCCCCGCTACCTGCCCGGCGAACGCTTGCGGATCAAGATCCTCAAAGAAGGCGAAGCAGCCGGACAGGGAATCGGCTACCTCGACGACGGAACGATGGTCGTCTGCGAACAGGCCAACCACCTGATCGGCCAGGACATCGACATCATCGTCACGAGCATGCTGCAATCGAGCGCCGGTCGCATGATCTTCGGTCGGCAGGTGCATCACACGAGCAAGTAGAAGAATCGGCCGCCAGAATAACGGGCCGCCGTAAAAACCGGCCGGCTGACAGCGGGCGCTCGCCTAAGAGGCGTGTTTCACATCTGCTCGCAGGTGTCGATCCCCAAGAGCCACAGACCTTTCTTGAGCATTCGCGCGGTCAGGTCGCAGAGGATCAAGCGACTCGTGCGCAGCTCTTCGTCCGGCTCCTTGAGCACGGGGCACTCTTCGTAAAATGTGGTGAAGGCGTCGGCCAGCATGAAGACGTACTGCGTCATGAAGTGCGGGCGGCAATCGTCCATAGCGGCCTCAACGGTCTCGGGAAAGCGCAATAGCAGCACAGCCAAGCGTCGTTCGGCCGGCGAGCGAAGGTGGATTGCGGGTGAGGAGCGGCGGAGCCCCTCGCGGTCGACCGAGCCTTTGCGAAAGATCCCGCAAATCCGTGCGTAGGAATATTGGATGTATGTGGCTGTGTCTCCCGTGACCGCCAGCATCTTGTCCCACGAAAAGACGTAATCGCTTTCGCGATTGTGGCGGAGGTCAGCGTACTTGATCCCGCCGATGCCGACCGTCTCAGCGACGGCCGCGCGGGTTTTCTCATCGAGCTCGGGCGTCTCCTTGGCGTCATCGTTTTCGTCGACGATCCGGCGCGCCCGCAGCACGGACTCGTCGAGCAGGCTTTCCAGGCCAACCGTGTCGCCCGCGCGGGTGCGGAAGGGACGCTTGTCCTCGCCCAGGATCGTGCCAAAGCTTACGTGCCGCAGATCCAGCCCGTCGTATCCCCAGCGGCGAGCCGTGGCGAACAAGAGTTTGAAGTGCTCGCTCTGACGGGCGTCAACCACGTAGAGAACCTCTTGCCCCTTGAGCGTCTCTGCTCGATAGCGGATCGTGGCGAGATCCGACGTGGCATAGGTATACGCGCCGTCGCTCTTGCGAACGATGAACGGGGCCTCGTTGTCTTCGACGAAGACGCAGATCGCTCCCTCGCTCGCCTGCGCGATCCCCTGTTCCTCGAGCGATCGCACGACGTCAGCCAACTGATCCTGATAAGCGCTCTCGCCCAGCGTCATATCGAAGGTGATTTGGAGCCGCTCATAAATTGCGTCGAGCGCTGTACGGCAGATCCGCACGAATTCGCGCCACAGCGCGACATTTTCGGGGTCGAAGGCATGCAGCCTGGCGGTTTCTTCGCGGGCTCCGCGGGCGACTTCGGGATTTGCCTCGCCCAGCCGATTCACCTCTCGATACAGTCGCGCGAGCTCGGTGACCGGGTCTCGCGCGTAGGCATCGCGGTCGAGAAAATGTTTGTACCCGTACAGAATCATTCCGAACTGCGTGCCCCAGTCGCCGACGTGATTGTCGCTCTTGACGTCGTGGCCCGCGAATTTGAAAAGGCGGTAAAGCGCAGCGCCGATCACCGTGCTGCGGATGTGCCCGACGTGCATCGGCTTGGCGACGTTCGGGGCGGAAAAGTCGATGACGACATGCAGAGGATTTTCAGCCAGAGGCATTCCCAGCCGCTCGTCGGCGACCAGTCCGGCCAAGGTCCGCTCGAGCCACCGCGTCGAGAGCGCGAGGTTGATGAAACCGGGCCCGGCGATTTGGGGCGGCTCACAAAACTCCGCGACGTCCAGGTTCGCGAGAATGCGTTCGGCCACTTTGCGCGGCGGGTCGCCCAGCTGTTTAGCGAGCGGCATGGCGCAGTTGGCCTGGTAATCGCCGAACTTTGGGTCCTGCGCGGCTTTAACCAGATTTGCGAGAGAGTTCGCGTCGGGGGTTAACGGCGCCAGGGCCGCGGCAAAGCGGCGCCGAAAAAGAGCGAGCAAGTTCATGCCGTTTTCGAGCTGTCGAGGTATCCCTGCCAGTCGACCCGGACCGCGTCGGCCCACAAGTGCTCCAGATCATACAGGGATCTCGCGGCCGGCGTGAAGACGTGCAGCACGATGTCGCCGTAGTCCTGCAAAACCCAGGTCGCTGAATCGGCACCCTCGGTGCCCAGCGACTGGGAACCTTCCGCAGAGAGCACGCGCTGGACTTCGTCGGCGATGGCGCGCATCTGGCGTGGACTGCCGGCAGTCGTGACCACGAAGAAGTCGAAGATCGCCGTCACGCCCGTCAGATCGAGCACGACCGTATCCCGACCTCGATATTCGTCCGCAATTCGGGCACACAGGCAGGCTTGGCGAATGCTGGCATTCCGCCGTGCGGCGCTCATTTCGAGTTCGGGCTGGCTGATGATAACTCGGCTCCGAGCGGCCTGGCGCCGCGCCGCGATTCAATGCGTCAGTCTTGCCCCGTGTCGCGCTTGAACCGGCTTTCAATGACGGGCAGCAAGTTCTGATGATTGCCGTAGACGACGCTCAGCGGATACTGCGCGGGAATCGGCTTGAACTCCAACTTGAGGATGCGCTGCCAGTAATAGACCGCCGTAATCGCCTCTTCGAGCGCTTCGTCGTCGGTCGCGAGCACCGGAAACTTGGAAAACAGCTGCTCATACATTGTCATGCCGCGGAGGAGCGATTCGCGGGCCGTTGCGAGGCTACCCTTAACAAACTGTTTCTCGCCGTCATAGATCAGGCGGTGGGCGTCGACCATCAACTGTGCCGATTCCGCCAGCGAACGGGCCTTCCAATACGGAAAGCGGGTTTCGTTTTGCATCCGCAGCACCCAGTGCGTGTATTCCTCCACATCGGTGCCTTGCCCCTCGGCGGCCTCCTGCATATCGCGCTGGCTCATTTCGAGGTGATAGGCTCCGCTCGGGCCATAGAATTTTTCCTGGCCGAAGTTTTCGACCCACTCGCGATACGCCTGTTCCCAGGCAACCCTCGAGGAGTCGTCGAAATGGCCTTCGCGCTGCAGCGCGTCGGCATAGTTCAGCTGCGAGCGGTAGGGATAGCTGCGGAACAGCACGTCGAGCATCGAAATCGTGCTTGGAAACTTCTGCTGAAGGTCGTTGGCCACGAGGTAAACGTCTTTGGCTGCCAGATAGTTGTCAGTGCCCTTGGGATTCAACTCAGGATCGGCCAGGCCCTTGAAGAGTTCTTCGTTCGGGTCTTTCTTGAAGAACGTCCGAAAATACTTCCACTCGTCGGCGCGGCCGATCTTGCTGCCCAAAACCCGTCCCTCTTCGTAGGGAAGCTGGGCCACCTTTTCGTTGATGTCGCGCCCCTTCTTGAGGAACTTGGCCCCCTCCTTGACCCAGAAGAATCGGTCCGCAACGAGGTCCCACGCGGCCGACACGTTGTACGCCAGGTTCCAGCCCTGGAACTGCCACACGCGCACGAAGTGCGGCTGCAGCATGATGATCGCATCGACGTTGGCCCGCAGCTCGGCCCAGTTCTTCGTCTTCTCGTTGTCGTCCGCTTGTGACCAGATCAGGTCGGCGGCGATTCCGCGAAAGCCGAGCAAAACCAGGTTCATCGCGGCACTCGTCGGGTCGACCTGTCCAAGCTGATTTTCGCCCAGATCGTAACGAGTGCGGAGCTGCGCCAATTTCCCCTGGTCCCTGGTGGCGCCCGTGCCGGAGGTTGGGCGGCCCAACCAGATGATGGGAATCAGAAGGATCACGATGACGGCCAGGTAAACGAGCTTCCGCTGACGCGAGGAGAGATTGGTTCATTTGGATTCGAGCTCCCGCAGCTTCAGGGCAAAGTAGCCCAACAGCACGCATGGGATGAAGTAAGCCAGGGCCACGGCGAGGCTCGGCAGGATCGCCGCCCGGAAGTCGACGTCGAAGCCTTTGGCCACGTACGGCGACATCCCGAAGTACTGAAAGTTTGGGAAGGTCTGCTGCACCAGCCAGATCCCCTGCTGGGAGATCCAGTCGGTCCACTTGATGGTGCCGGTGACGGTCTTGCTGAGGTCCAGGTCGACCGTCTGGTTCAAGTGAGTCACCATGCGGTAGATCGATTCGAGCGGTCCGCCTCCCAGCTGGTCGCCCGATACGATTTTGTCGATCAGACCGCGGAAGGACTGGCCGACGATCAGCACGGCGAACGTCATCAGCGTTGCCACCGGTCCCTTGAGGAAGCAACTCGCTGCTACCCCGATCATGACGATGACGAGGGCCTGCAGCCACACGCCGGTGATGGCCTTGAAGAATCCGACCGCGAATGGGCGGTCGGCCGTGCGGATGAACATGTCCGGCCGGGCCATGCCGAGGAATTGCTCACCGTTCAGGCAGCGCGCCTCGATCTTGCAGCCGGCCGTCGCGAACGACGTCCTTGAGCAGGTCGACGGTCTTGTTCTTTCTCGCCTCGCTGTCGTAGAAGGTCAGGCTCGCGGGGATCGGCGTCACATTGGCGTCGCCGCGATATTCGGCCACCTCGAAGGCGGGCAGGGGCACGCGCAGATTCGGTCGACGGGTTGACCAATGTCAGTTGGCACAATAGGCCGCTGTTGATGACTCCCTTGTGCGTCCGGAATGATTCAAACCCCGTTTGAACTCGCAGGCCGCGCGTTCGACTCCTGATCCTTGGTGGCGGGCAGCGTCATGAGCGACGACTCGCCGAGCCGCTCGAACTCCCAAATGGCGCAGGCTTTGGTCGAGCCCTCGATGTACGAACGGAATGTCCAAACGTCGCCAACGTTGATCCCGGCGGAAGCCGACTGACCCTGCCGATCGAGGAACGACAGCTTGCCGTAGACCGGCACCTTGCAGACGAGTTGACCGTGGGCGTCTTGCGAAACCTGACGATCGATCCAGATGTAACCGGCCACCGCCATCACTCCCACGACCAGCGTGGCGATCAGCGAGAAGCCGAGCATGCGGCCCAGCACGATCTCGATCCGCCGGACCGGCTTTGTCACGACGGTGTGCATCGAGCGAGCTTTGATATCCTCCGGAATACCCCAACAGGAGAGCATCAGGACAACGGGCAGCACGAGCCAACTGATTGCCGTAAACACGAACACCACGTGCCGCTGGATTTGGATGTCGGCTTTTTCGCCAGGAGACGAAAGGAACCAGGAGCCGAACATGAACAGCAGGGCAAACACGCCGAAGACCAAGAGCGCCTTCCGGCGGATGGCCTCACGGGCGGTCAGCATGGCTAACGCCCAGATGCGGCGTGCGGAGATCTCAGAGATGTCTTTGATTGCCCCGACGACGCCCCAAAACCAGAGCACCGGGCCCTTCAGCCCGTACCCGAACGAGCCAGCGAGCGTCGTAACGACAACCAGGAGCAGCCCCAACCCCATCACCTGAAGCCAGGTACTGACGCCTTGAAAGAGGTTGTAAGGAACCGGATCAAATGACATAAACCACCGATAACAGCCGAGCCGTCAAATCGGCTCGAAGAACTCTAGGTAGGGCAGACAGCCCGCCGTGCGTTTCGTTGACATCCTGGCCGGACGGCCTGCCAAAAGATTCCCGCTAAGCTTGCTCGCCGGCGGCAGCGGGTTCGCGCGCCGGCGGCACGGATTTGATGCCGTCGTCCGGCCGTGCTGGTGGTGCCCCGTCGGGGGTAAACCGCTGACCTGGTCGCTCCTGGCTCTGCTTGACGATCCGCAGGAAGAGCTCCTCGAGCGTGACCGTAGGGTGATCGACCCTGTGCATTTGGCCGCCGTGGCGTGCGATCACCTGCTCGATCTCTTTCAGCGCACTGTCGCTCAAGGGAGACGTGAGTAACTGCGTTTCGTTCTGCTCCTGGAGCAGCTCGTCGACTTTGCCCAACAACTTCAACTCGCCCGCATAGAGAATGGCGATGCGATCGCAGACGTCCTGCACGTCGGCCAGCTGGTGGCTGCACATCACGACCGTCTTGCCCTCTCCCTTCAGCCGCAAGATCAAGTCCTTCATCTCGCGGGTGCCGATCGGATCCAGGCCGCTGGTCGGCTCGTCGAGCAGGACCAGTTCGGGATTGTTGATCAACGCCTGGGCCAGCCCGATTCGCCGAGTCATGCCCTTGGAATATTCTTTGAGTTGCCGGCGGCGGGCCCCGTCAAGTCCGACCATCTTGATGAGCTGGTCGGCCCGCTCCCGTCGCTGGGAACCCGGCATTTTGAACAGGCGGCCGTAAAAGTCGAGCGTTTCCTCGGCGTTCAAGAACCGATAGAGGTACGACTCTTCCGGCAGATAGCCGATCTTCTCGTTCTTCTCGACGTCGGCAGCGGGCCGGCCGAGGATCTTGATCTCGCCCTCCGTCGGGAACAAAAGTCCCAGGAGGAGCTTCATCGTGGTCGTCTTGCCGGATCCGTTGGGACCGAGCAGGCCGAAGACCTCGCCCGGATGGACGTCCAGACTCAGCGAGTTGAGGGCTCGGACTTTGGGGCGGCCCCAAAAGTCGCGATAGATCTTGGTAAGGTTGCGAATTTCAATGACCGACTCGCTAGACATCGAGACTTCCCCAACGCGTCCAAATGACTGATACGGATTTGCCGACAAAACGAAGGCGTGGCAGCCCTTGTGTTAATGGGCCACACCGCCTGCGAAGAGGTGTTCGCGAAAAGATCGGCGTAATCTTTCGCCCGAGCCTTCGCCCGCCGACTTTCGCCCGATAGCGCCGACTCCCGTTTTGATACCAGCACTCGTCGGAAAGAACTTCTCCGGACCGGCGCGGCCGTGACGTAACGGCTCCGCCAAAGGCCGCGTGGAACTGAGTTCGTCCCACGACTCTACGCCTCGCCGCGGTGAGCCGTTTGGAAATTCTTCCGGGAGCGAAGTGATCAAAACCGCATGCAGACCGACCGGCGGGCGCAATCCCCTCCAGCCGCTCTCGGATCCACTTTAAAACCGCTAACAGCCCATTGCAAGAGACGCGACGGACTGGACTTGGGCTTGCCCCCGATTGGTGACAAACGAGACGGTCAAGCAAACTAAGACGGCACTCCAGGCGTCGCAGTGGCTAGAATGGCGGCGATTCGATTTAGCCAATCGCTGTAGACAAAGGCGGCCGATCGCCTCGTCTCCAACACCAGCAACCGATCTCATCGACCTGTGAGCAATCCGCTTCAGTTGAGTGTACCCGGAGGGCTGATCCGATGACGCCACGAAGCCACGACATTCGACCCTTGCCGCTCGGCAGCATTCTCGCGCGACTGACCGCCCTCCTCTTGGGGGTCTCGCTCGTTGGGGGCGCCGAACCGCTTGCAGTGGCTGCGAAAGGGGACAACTCCCAGGCTCCGACGCCCAAGAATGCCGTCCAAAAGCCCGACCCTGGGCACGCAGTCCGGTTGCATTTCCTCCTCCCCGCCGGGATGACGTTTCCCGCGGACTTTCGGCCGGAGACCTACGCCGAGAACGATCGCGATGAGGCGCGGCGGATGCGGCAGCCGGAGAATCGCCGGGGGGGCCAGCGCAATTCGAGTTTGTTGCCGGTTCAGGCAATCGGCCCGGGCCAGTTCGAGGTATGGCTGTCCCATCCCGGGCAGCCGTTCTACGTCGCGATTCACGTCCCCGGGTTCCTGCGGTTTTTCGAGCGTGGGCCGTTCCACCGGTCCAAAATCAAAGACGGTCTGCTCGAGATCGAAGTCCCGAAGCCGTCCACCCTGGAAGTTCATTTTGATCCGGGCCAAAACAAGCCGGAGAATCGCCCGTTCGACGGCCAGCGACTCAATCTATCCCGCCATCTCGAAGGGACGCGGAACTCGTACTTGTCCGCCGGTCACGACTTGCCGTTCGATGGACTCGCGCGGATCACCGATCTCGCCGAGGGCGATTACCTCGTTGGCGTCGAAACTCTGCCAAAGCCGGGAGTTAAGGACGACCCCAAGGCAATGCGATCCGTGAATCCGGGGATCTACGTCGAGAAGCGGCGCGTCACGCTGCTGCCCGGTCAGTTGGTTCCCGTCAATCTTCGCTACATCCCCTACGATCCCCTGACCTTTCGCGGTCATCGAACGGCCGTGCTGCGATTGCTGAAGTCCGACGGCAACCCGGCGAAGAGCAACGATGTCCAGGTTGTCTATTTTGACGCCCATTACGGCGGCGTGACCGTCTTTAAAGGCTCGGCCAACGCGTCCGGCGAACTTGTCCTCAAGGACATCACTGATCGCGTCCCCGAGATCATGCCGGGCGCGCCCTATTTCGTCTTCCTGGGAAAACGAATCCTGGGCCGCTTCGGCTTTTCCAAAAAGGCGGGCGTCGAAACGATTACCTTCCCGCTTCCGCCCGATGCCAACGACCCCGCGCCCGACGCCGAGTTGATCAAGGTCGCCGACGGAAAGCCGATCAAGCTCAGCAGCCTGCGCGGCAAAATCGTTTGGATCGATTTCTGGGCCACGTGGTGCGGACCCTGTCAGCCCGCAATGAAAGAACTCGATGACGTCATGGCTCACGAGCCCGATCGCTGGAAAGACCGGGTGGCCGTTGTGCCCGTGAGCATCGATGAAAACACCGAGCTGGTCACGCGGCACTTGGCCAAACGCGGCTGGACGCACCTCGAGCACTACTGGGCGGGATCGAGCGAAATCAACGGCTTCGAAGCACGGGCCGCCAGGCTGTTTGTCGTCGACGGCGTTCCCACTTCGTTCTTGATCGCGCCCGATGGCCGCATTCTCCGGCGCGGATCCCCGATCGCGGAGCGCGGCGGCAAGACCATGAAGGATCGCATCGAAGAGGCGCTCGGGCCGTAGCGGCCGGCGCGGGCGGGCGGTCGCAACGATCGCCTAGAACCGCGCCTTGCGCTGCAGCAAGTATTCGACGAGGGCCCGGTCGAACGGCATGCTCGTGTCGAGAGCCACGTAATCGATGCGGCTCTTGTATGCACTCGGTCCGGTACTGATGCCGCAGGTCGCCCAAGGTTTCCTGGTAGTCGGCTCGAATGCTGTCCGCGTCGACGACGAGTGATTCACCCGTCTCGGGATCCTTCAGATCGACCATCCCGCTAAAGGGGAAACGTGACTTCCGCCTCGTCCAGAATGTGGAACACGATCACGTCGTGCCCGGCGTGCTCGCAAGAGTCGCAGGCTCTCAATCACCGGACCCGCATCGGCCAAAAGATCGGAAAAGAGCATCACCAGACTGCGATGGCGGATCATCGCGGCAACCCGCCGCAGATTGTGCGCGATCTCCGTCGGACCGCCTGGCTGAGCCCGCGCCAAGACCGCCAGGATGTTCGCCAACTGCGTGCGGCGGCTGCGGGCCGGCAGGCTCTGCCGGATTCTGTCGTCAAACGTCAGCAGACCGACCGGATCCTGCTGATGAACCATCAAGTAACCCAGGGCCGCCGCGAGGCAGATCGAATAATCCAGCTTTGTCAGTTTCTGGCGATACGTGTAGCCCATGCTTTCCGAGATGTCGACCATCAAATAGCCCGTGATGTTCGTCTCGGCCTGATACTTTTTGATGTAGTAGCGGTCGGTTTTCGCGTAGACGAGCCAGTCGATGTCTTGCGGGTCGTCCCCCTGCGTATAACGGCGGTGCTCGCTGAACTCGACGCTGAAGCCGTGATAGGGGCTGGCGTGCAAACCGCTCAGAAACCCCTCGACGATGAACCGTGCCCGCAAGTCGAGGCGCGCGACAGTTCGAATGACTTCGGGCTTCAGATATTCTTCGGCAGAACGCATGAGCCTCTTATATTACAAGTTGTTCTTCAACCACACGAACCGCCTCCGGCACGAAGGCCGGGCCGATCTTGTGGGTGCCTTCGTAAAACGAGAGCTTGGCGTGGGGGCCGGCGATGCTGTGGAAGACGCGCTCGGCCTCTTCCGGCTTGCACATTTCGTCGTGGCGACCGGCGATCATTAAGAAGGGGCGGGAGCCGATCGCTGGGGCGAAGCGGCGGGGGGCGATGATCGAGTCGGCGGCCAGGTCGGCGGGCGTCGCGCACGCGACCGCCGCCTTGATGCGCGGCTCGACGCCCGTCAACAGAAACGTCTGCGTGCCACCCATGCTGTACCCGAGCGCCCCGATCCGGGCCGAATCGATTTCGGGCCGCGCCCTTCAAATAGTCGAGTGCGCGTCGGTAATCGATCGTCGTCTGTACGTAGATTTCCCGCTGCGTGAAGTAACCTTTGCGCGGCGGAACGCCGGGCGGCCCGGACGGATTGACCGGCGCGAACTCATTCTGGGAAATCCGGTCGCCGTGGCATTTGGGCGTCGAGCGCGAACACCGCGAAGCCCTCCTTCAGGAGTGCTCGGCGAATGTTGCCACCGCTGATGTAGTTGTTGTCCGACCAGAAATTGGATTTCGAACCGGACCAGCCGTGCAACAAGAACACGCAGGGAACCGGCCCGGTGCCGTTCCGCTGGGCCGAGGTGGGGAACTGCAAATAGCCGGGGACATAAAAGCCTTGGGCTCCGCGAAAAACGATTTTCTCTCGGGGTCCACCGCCGTCGCGTCTTCGATCCGCTCGACGATCCGCCCCTCGAGGGGAATGGCCGGATCGTAGGCGTAGACCTGCAAGAGCAGCCGAAAGGATTCGTCGCTCGGGTGCTCGCTGGCCGATGCCTGAGCCGCCGGGGCTGGCCGATCGTCGGCCCTTGCGACACCGAGAAGCAGCAGAGCCGCGCCCGCTGCTAAGAATTCTCTAGGCGCAGAAGCAAGTCTCGGGTGGCTGGGGTCGAGCGGAGCGAGCCCCCAGTTTCCAACATTCTGGGGGCGAACCGAAGCGGTTCGACCCCAGCCACCCTCGCTTTGTGCGGCGTCAACAAGCCGGGGGCGTTGACCAGGCCCAGTCATCGCTTTTCGTACTTGTCGATCGTCGGTTCGGGGACTTCTTTGACCAGTCGATTGATGATGTCCTCGGGCGTCATCCCTTCGGCCTGCGATTGGAAGTTCGTCGAGATGCGGTGCCGCAACACGGGGACGGCCACTTTGCGGACGTCATCCAGCGACACGCTGGGGCGGCCGTCCATGGCGGCGACCGCTTTGGCGCCGGCGATCAAGTATTGCCCGGCCCGCGGACCGGCCCCCCAATCGACCATTTCGCGAATGAACTTGGGCGACGACGGATCGGGAGGCCGCGTGGCGCGCACCAGTCGAGCCACATAATTGATTGTCAGCGGCGTGGCCTCGATCTGCCCGATCTGCTTTTGCAAATAGAGGATCGATTTTGACGACAGGACCTTCCGCACGTCGGGCTTTTCGCCGGTGGTCGTCCGCGAGAGGATCTCTTCCTCGTGCTCGAGCGACGGGTAATCGACCTTGATGTTGAACATGAAGCGGTCGAGCTGGGCCTCGGGCAGCGGATAGGTCCCCTCCTGCTCGATCGGATTTTGCGTCGCGATGACGAAGAACGGCTCGGGCAGCGGCGTAGGTCTGCTTGCCGGTGGTCACTTCGCGTTCCTGCATCGACTGCAAAAGGGCGGCCTGTGTTTTGGGCGGCGTGCGGTTGATCTCGTCGGCCAGCAGAATGTTTGTGAAAACGGGCCCTTGCACGAAACGAAATTCGCGCCGGCCCCCGTCTCCTTCTTCGAGCACGTTGGTCCCGGTGATGTCCGAAGGCATCAGGTCGGGGGTGAATTGAATCCGCTTGAACTGGGCGTCGAGAATCTGGGCGATTGTGCTGACCACGAGGGTTTTGGCCAGGCCCGGGCACGCCGACCAGCAGGCAGTGCCCGCCGGTGAAGATCGCCGCCAGGATCTGATCGATGACCGGGTCCTGCCCGATGATCACTTTGTGCAGCTCTTCGACCATCAGGTCGTGGTGCCGCTTGAATCGGTCGAGGAAGTCGTCGAAGTCGCGTTTTTCGGGAGGCACGGCTGGCGAATTTCCTCGCGGTCGCAGCATGAGTTGGCGTTTGACGATTCTAGGGAGCACGGGGACAAGCATCAATCGTCTGGTTTGGAAGAATGTTTGACGCAAAGTCTGTCGGTGCAGACTGTTTGCCCCCGTTCTTCCGTCGGATAGAATTGACTGCATCGCACTGGCAGGAACAAGGACGCGGGAAAAAAGACTATGTCACACGGCGTCCGGCCGGTTGCCTGGGTGATGGCCGCCGTCGTTGCGCTCTGCAACATCGGCGGTGCGTCGGTCCGCGGGCAGGGGCGCGCGGTCGAGCTGAGCGGCGAGATGGTCAAGAACTCCATCTCCCGCGGCACGAGTTTTCTCGCGACGATGCAGAACAGTAACGGCTCGTTCGGCACCGCGGGGCTCGGGCGCGGGACCTATCCGGTTGGTCCGTCGGCGCTCTGCACGCTGGCCCTGCTCAACTCGGGCGTCAGTCCCCAGGATCCGGTCATCGCTAAGGCTCTCGTGTATTTGCGGAGTTTCCACGATCCGGGCGGGACGTACGAAACGTCGCTTGTGCTGATGGCGCTTGTCGCCGCCAAGGATTGGGACCGCGACAAACTGCGAATCGCCACGCTGGCGGAACGGCTCGAAAGCATGCAGACCACCCGCGGTCCGCTGGCGGGAATGTGGAATTACGGTCACGGCCCGTACGGAGGCGGCGGCGAAGACAACAGCAACACTCAGTTCGCCGTCCTAGGACTCCGCGACGCGGCGATTGCCGGCATCAAAGTCCGCCGCAAGACCTGGGAACTGACGCTCAAGCATTTCGTCGAGAGCCAGAACCCCGACGGCGGCTGGGGCTATCACGTTGCCGACCCCAGCACGGGCAGCATGACCTGCTCGGGCATCGGCTCGCTCGTCATCTGCGAGCAGATGCTCGGCTCGGCCGGAGACGACACCAACCCGGACGGCACCCCGAAGTGTTGCAATAAAGCCCCCCGCACGACGGCGGCCCTGCGCCACGCGGTCGAGTGGTTCGAGCGCTATTTTGCCGTCGGCGTGAATCCGGGACATGGAGCGAGCTGGGTCCTCTACTATCTGTACGGCGTCGAGCGAGCCGGCCGTCTCTCGGGCCAGCGGTTCTTCGGCAATCATGACTGGTACCGCGAAGGGGCCAGCTACCTGATCGAAGGCCAATCGCGATGGAAGGGGAGCTGGAACGCGACCTTCACCTCGCCGGAATCGGACCAAGTGGTCGCCTCCAGTTTTGCACTCTTGTTCCTGTCGAAGGGGCTTGCGCCGGTCCTGATCAACAAGCTCAATTACGGCTCGGGGCAGGCTCAGCGAGCCGACTCCGACACGCTGCCCAACTGGAACCTGCATCCCAACGACATCCGCAATCTCACCGAGTATGTCAGCACTTTGCCAAAGTGGCCCAAGCTGCTCACCTTTCAAGAGGTCGACATCGACAAGGTGGTCACTCACGGCGGCGTTCGCGATTTGCTGCAGGCGCCCATCCTCTACATCAGCGGTCTCGAAGAACCAAAATTCACCGATGCTCAGGTGCAGCTGCTGCGCGCGTACGTCGAGCAGGGAGGCTTTATCTTCGCCGTCGACAACTGCAACGGCGCCGGCTTCGACGAAGGGATTAAGAGCCTGGTGTCGCGGATCTACCCCGGTGACGCCCAGTTAAAACGATTGCCGCCCGAGCATCCGATCTACCGAGCCGAGTTTCCGCTCGACCCTGAAGGGACGGAATTGTTGGGGGTCGATTTCGGCTGCCGGACTTCGTTCGTCTATGCGCCGCATGATCACTCCTGCCTGTGGGACAAGTGGTCGCTGCAACCGGTGCCGAAGCGCACTGCGGCCTTCGGCCTGCTCGTGCTGAAGGCGATGAAGGTGGGAGCCAACGTGGTGGCCTACGCAACCGGACGCGAGCCCTACGACAAGCTCGACACTCCGCAGGACGACACGGCCAGCGCCGCCCAGTCCCATTCAGCGGGGCCTATTGCAAGTCGCCAAGCTGCGGCACACGGGCGATTGGGACGCGGCTCCGCGAGCGTTGCACAACGTCCTCGTGGCGCTCAACCGCATGTCGGGCTGCTGGCATCCACCCAGCAGAAAAATCTCGTCCCCAGCGATCCGCAACTCCGCCGTTATCCCTTGGCTTACCTGCACGGCCGCGCCAGTTTCGAGTTCGGCCCGCAAGAAATTGCGAATTTGCGCAAATATCTCCAGAACGGGGCCGTACTGTTTGCCGATTCCTGCTGCGGCTCGCCGCAATTCGACCGCAGCTTCCGCGATATGGTGCGGCAGCTCTTCCCGAACAAGAAGCTCGAGCGAATCCCGATCACGCACGAACTCTTTTCGGAGGGCATCGGCTTCCCCATCCGCCGAGTGAAACGGCGAATTCCCGAAAGCGGCAACCCAAACGATCCTCTCGACTCGACGTTCAAGGAAGGCGAGCCGCTATTGGAAGGAATCGAAATCAACGGCCGCTACTGCGTGATCTACAGCAAGTACGACCTCAGCTGTGCGCTCGAGCGGCAAGCCTCCGTCGCCTGCGCCGGCTACGAGCACCACGACGCCGTCCGCATCGCCGTCAACGTGATCCGCTACGCCCTGCTGCAAGATCTCTCGTACGCCGAAAAAATTAAGTAGCGTGGCTCACGAATTTCGTAGTATTCCGGCGATGTCGGAGATCAGCGTCGCTTTCATCCCAAGAAAAGATGGTGGGCCAGCGCCCGCCTTCGGCGGACTCGACCCACCCTACCGCTAACTTTCAGGCACGAGCGCCACCGCTCGACACCAGCCCGCGCTAGCCGCTTTGATTTTGACCGGCAGACAAGACACCCAGAAGCCGTGCGGGCGGCCGATTTGGTCGAGATTGGTGAGCTTTTCGATCTGGCAGTATTCCCGCGTGAGGCCGGCGAAGTGGGCCGGCCAGATGTATTTCCCGTTCCCCGTCCGGCGGAAGTCGGCGACCATGTCGGCGAACGGTCGATCAAGCGTGTAGGCGTCGATGCCGATGACTTTCACCCCGCGCTCGACCAGCCACAACACGCCTTCGCGACCGAGACCCGGCTGGCGGAAATAGGCGGTCGAGCCGAGCCGCTGGTCGGCCCCCGTTTGCAGGAGAACAATGTCGAGCGGCTTGAGCGCGTACTCGATGCGTTCGAGAGCCTGGGCCAAATCGTCGACGGTGATGAATTCGCCAGACGCCTTGTGCCGCATGTCGAGCACGACGCCCGGCGCAAAGCACCATTCGAGCGGCACCTCGTCGATCGTGCGGGCCGGCCGGCCTTCCGATTTGGCGCCGTAATGATACGGAGCGTCAACGTGCGTCCCCGTGTGGGTAATCGCCTCAATCTGCTCGACGGCCCAGCCCTCGCCGCCCGAGTACACCAGGTCGGCGGGCGTCACGCCGAAGAACTGCTGCATCTGCGCCAGCCCCTCGCCGTCGTGGCGAATGTACTGAATCTTCGCGGGCAGCGGTTCGCTGGCCGCAAGGTGTTCGAGCGGTACGCTCAGGTCGACCAGTCGAAAGCCCGGCAATTGCATGGAGGATCTCTGCGTTAAAGCACGAATGACGAAGGAAGCACGAAGCACTAAGCACTAAGTAAGACCGCGTTCCTTCGGGCTTAGGTCATTTGGACATTCCTTCGTCATTCGTGCTTCGTCATTCGCCCTTTTTTCCAGCCGCTTGCCCTCTTGATACAGCTCTTCCATTTCAATCAAGGTCGCGTCGGCAAGTGTTCGGTTCTGGGCGGCAAGCTGCTGTTCGATGTAGCGAAAGCGGCGCTCGAACTTGGCGTTGCTCTTGCGGAGGGCTTCTTCCGGGTCGATCTTCCAACGACGGGCAATATTGGCCACGACGAACAACAGATCGCCGACTTCGCCCTCGACGCGGTCGCGGCGGGCCGGGTCGTCGATCGGAACATCGGGCACTGGCGGGGAATTCACGTGGGCCGGCGCGTCGGGGATGATGCCGTCCGCAAACAGTTCGCCCGCCAGTTCGGCTAGCTCTTCGCGGAGCTTGTCGAACAGCATCGCTCGCTCGGGAAAATCGTAGCCGACGCGGGCCGCTTTTTTGGAGAGCTTTGCCGCCCGAGCCAACTGCGGCAGGGCAAGGGGGACGCCGTCGAGCAGGCTGTCGCGCGGTTTCTCCCGCTTTTTCGCCGCGTCCCAATGCTGCGAGACGTCGCTGGCGGTATGGGCGACGGCCGAACCGAAGACATGCGGATGCCGCTCGATCATCTTCCGCGTGATCCGCTCGACCACCTGCACAAGATCAAAGCGTCCCTCGTCGGCGGCGATTTGCGCGTCGAGGACGACCTGCAGCAAAAGGTCGCCAAGCTCCTCGACAATCGCCTCGTCGTTGCGAGAGTCGATGGCTTCGAGCAGCTCGTAGGTCTCTTCAAGCGTGTAAGGCTTGATCGTTTCGAGCGTCTGCACCCGGTCCCAGGGGCAACCGGTCGGCGACCTGAGCCGAGCGACGACTTCGCAGAGCTGGCGGAAAGCGGGCCCCATCCGGGCAGCATCGGGAGGCCGGCCCGGCTCGTTGACACGTGGCGTTTGGTCGTTTGAGTTGGAATTTTCCATGTCGCGGGGCAGTAAGGCGAGTATACGGCGACTCGCCCGCGAGGGTCAAAGCGGCGGCTTTGTTCCCCGATCGCCGCGCGATACGATAGACGCGTGCCGCGACCGTCGAAAAAGCGCGCCGTCGAAAATTCCGCAACGGGGAGAACCTCCATGGCCCGACGATTTTCGTTCGCTGTCATTTTCGGTCTCTGCATTTGGACTGTCGATTGCGGGCTGACGTCCGCCCAGGAATCGAAATCGACAGCCAGTGGAGAATCCGCGGCCAGTACAAAACCGGCGCACCCCGACAAAGCGGCGCTCGAAAAATCGTTCGCGGAGACTCTCACCGGAGCGACGCTCGTCGGCCATTTCACGGTCGTCGGGCGGCCCGACCCGGGCAAGGATCGGACCGATCGCTACGAGATTGAAAAGGCCGAGAAAATCGAGGGCCATCGCTGGCTGATCACTTCCCGGATCAAGTACGGCAAGCACGACGTGAAGGTCCCGATTCCCTTAGAAGTCTACTGGGCGGGCGACACGCCAGTGATCACCGTGAGCAACGTGACGGTTCCCGGCATGGGAACCTTTGTCGCCCGCGTCCTGGTTTTCGGCGATCGCTACGCCGGGACCTGGCAACACAACAAATTCGGCGGCCACATGTGGGGCATGATCGAACGCACGCCCCCGGCCACATCGTCAACGCCCGCTAAGCCGAAGCTATAGAGGCGATTCTTCCAAATGGCAGCCGAGGCGCCCCCACACCTTAGTCATCGTCGTCCCAACTTGGGGTTACCGTTCTTGGGGGCGCCCCTCATCGTTCGTAGATGGGAAGGAAGCGATAATTCAGCGCCAGCGAGAGCAGCGACAGCGACGTGGAGATCGCCGGGTTGAACCGGCCCCGGATGCTGCCGTCCGGCTGCTGCGCCTCCCTGAGCTGGCGGACGAGGATCTCGTTCCACTTCTCCCAGGAGTCGACGTCCCCCTGGAAGAGGGCCTGCGCCTGGTAGTAGAGGGTGTATTCCCCGAAAGGTCCCGAGGGCTCTCCGATCCGCTGCTTGAGGTAGTCGAGAGTCGCCTTGTATTCCGCGAGATCCTTGCGGCGGGCGACGGCGTAGGCGAGCGTGGCGATCGAGACCCGGGCCGTCGAGGTGGACAATTCTATTGCCCAGGTTCTGGTAGGAGACGTCGCCGGACCTGTCCGTCATCGACCGGAGATAGGCGATCGCCTTGTCGATCGACTCGTCGGGCACCTCGATCCCGGCGTTGCGGGCCGCGAGCAGGCCGATGATCACCGCCCCGGTGACCGAGGCGTCGGCGTCCCGGCCGCTGGGAGAGTACCGCCAGGCGTTGGTCGGGTTCGACTTCTGCGCGGTGATCGCGGTCCGGACCGCCAGTTCGAGTGCCTGGCCGACCGACCGCGGGGCCTTCTCATCGGGCCAGAGGTTGCGATCGTCCACCGTGCCATAGGCCTCGGCTAGCGCCAGCATGGCGAAGCCGTGGTGATACATGCTCGGCCCGATGTAGCCGGTTTTCGCGTCCTGGTGGCGGATCAGGCTCCTGAGGGCCTTGCGGATGTGGCCGCTGTAGATCCCGAAGTTGGCGTCCTCGCCCGAGGCCAGGAAGGCGAGCAGAGCGAGGGCGGTCACGCCCGGCCCTTGCTTGCCCTCGGAGGCCCAGGATCCGTCGACTCGCGCGGCGTTCTCGAGCCCCTGCTTCATGGCCGGCCCCGGATCGCCGCCGTCCCAGGTCCCGTCCTTGGATTGCGAGGCGGCGAGGAATTGCAGGCCCCGGTCGTAGATCTGGCGGACGTCGCGCGGGACGACCTCGCCGAATTGGGTCGCTGGAGGCTGGGCGACGGCCAACCCGAGCGGGCCGGTGCCGAAGGCCGCCAGGGTGAGACCGATCGCCGCGATTGACGTGCCGGAGCCGCTCACGGATCGCTTCCCTCCCTGTTCAGACGCCAGGATCGGGCCGCTGAAGAACTCGCTGATGGTACCTCAAGGCGACCCGCTCGGGCAAAGGCCACCTCTGGCTGCAGATCCCAGCGCGGCGGGATGGCATGAGGTGGCATGCCCACGGCTCGGCGTGAGACTGTCCGGGAATCAACCGGGTGCCACGGCTGAGACGCCGGGCTCTTTGCGGCTGCTGATGACGGTTGCTGAACTGTTAAGAGCGCGGTTGAGCAAGCTCAACCGTGGCACCCAAGGCAAATCTTCCCACTGAATTCCCGGATGGTCTCACGCGAAGCACGTGAGCATCGCACCGGGCGATCCCGGAAAGGGCTTGAGTTTCGCGGAATGCGACAGCTAATGCCAAGGGCTCGGGGGCCACTCTTCACTAGCATGGGTGTTTCCTACCGGCTTTTGAGTCGCTTTTGAATATCGGCCAGGTCGGCTTCTCGTTCTTTGATTCTTTCCTCGATGAGTGCCGTCCTGGGTGTCGCCGCCCGGTCCTTCTTGAGTTGCTCAATCAGAATCGCCTCTTGCCCCTTCAGGAATTTGGCATCGCTGACAATGGATTCGTCGCTTGCGGTCCGCTTTTCGGCTTCAAAAGCCTGTCCTTGTTCACCATGGAATCGGGCCAGCGAACCCCCTACGGCAAAGCAGATAGCTAAGAGCAGCACCACAGGGAAAGCAGAACCAATCGCGGAAATGGCGAACTGGCAAAAGATCGCTCGCAGATCACCGCGTTGGCGGTTTTTGAGTTTTTGCATAGGTGTTCCTTTTGCACCACTTTTATGCCAATGGTTTGGCCCTATGATCCAACCGCTGCGGGCCCCATGAGCCACGTTTGGAGGGGGCGGCGATCGCGGCACGCGCACTATGGTCAACTTCCGAGAATCGCGCATGTGGTCACGTTCTTTCGATGGCAGGGGACGATCCAGCATCGCGGGCACAGGCGGCGAGCCGCTGCAATTCGCCGACGAGCACGGGCCATTTGGCCCGGCCGAAGCGCTCGATGATCGCCGTCTGCGTTCGTACCCAGACGGGATCGACGGCCTCCAGAACCTGGAGTCCTTTGCGAGTGAGTTCGGCGGCCCGTGAGCGCCCGTCGGCGCCGGCGGAGATATTCAGCCAGCCGTCGCGCTGCATGGGAGTAACAGCCCGGTACAGCGATGTGCGGTCCATGCACAGATCCTCGGCCACGCGCAAGAGTGGCTCTCCGGGGTGTCGCTGGACGGCACGGAGGAGCGCGAGCTGAGTGATGTTCATTCCCGCGGGTTCGAGGGCTGCGTCAAACACGCGGGCCAAGACCCGCGAGGCGCGGCGAACCGTGGTACAGGCGCAAGGTCGGGGCACGCTGGTTGATTTTGGCATAGTGCTCGTGAATTCGGCTGCGCTTGAAATTGATGTGTACACATCATAATCGGCGCGGGGTGTTACCGTCAAGGGAGTCGCCTGCTGCGGTAAAGGAGTGGGTCGCTTTTGCGAGTTGCGACGCCGAGGCGTTGGTTCAAACGCACGGCATCGCGCGACGACTGATGAGAAAAATCTCTTCGGAGTGCGGCGTGAAAACGAACGTTTTTCGCCGCAGTCAAATCATCGCTTCCCCCACTTTTGCAACCACGTTAAAAAAAATTACGGCCTGTCACGAGCCCGCTATCACGGGCCGTCCAAAGTTCAGATCCAAGCGTACTTGAGCGCGATCGTTCAGAATTTGAAGCGGTTGGTCGCTTGACTCCGTTTTTTGGTTCACCGTCTGGCGGCTCTTCCGCTGCCAGATACACAACCCCGATCACCCGCCTTGCCAGAACCCCGATTTTTTCAACAGCCCGCATCGTTAAACGGAAGAGTTCCGCTTCCTTCTAGTGCACCGGCCGCATGGCCCCCCATGCTGGAACGCGGCGGCTCGGCCCGAACGGAGGGAATGTCCACCGCGCGGCTGGGATCGTGCGGGTCGTTCAGGGCTTGCCCTCTTTCGGGGCTTTCTTCTCCGATTTCTTCGTCGGCGTCCTGATCGGCTCCCGTTCCTTTTGCCATCGGGCCGCTTCGTCCTTCGCCCCTTTGGCCAGGTAAAGTTGCACGAGCCGGTCGAGGGCTTCGCTAAGGCGGATCGCGCCCTGCGGCGGGATCGACGTCGCGCGTTCTTTCATCCCCTCGTAACCCTTCACCAGCAACGGTTCGGCGTCGGCGTACTTCTTCTGACCCAGGAGCGCCCCGCCGAGCAGGGACATCGCGTTGAACGTCGTCCAGGCGTCGGGCAGCATCTTCTCGCGAATCGCCAGGCTCTTACGGATCAACGGTTCGGCCTCGGCGCATTTCTTCTGTTGCAAGAGTGCCAGACCCATCTGCGCGAGCTTGCCGGCCTCGGCCAACTGTTGCTCCTGAATCGCCTTCTTCTCAGCCTTTTTTAGCAGTGCCCCGACGTCGGCCCAGAGTTGCGTGAGCGCCGCGCGTTCCTCCGTCGGCAGTTTCGCCAGCGCTACCGCGTCACGGATGCCGGCGAGGTCGTTGTCCTGCTGCCATTGCTGCAGCGCCTGCCGTATGGCAGCGGCTGGGGGGCCCTTGTCGATGAGCTTGGTCCACAGGGCCAGGTTGGCGCGGAGCCAGTCGAGGGCCTGCTTCCGCAGTCGAACCTTCTCCTTGTCATCGAGCGTGGCGGCGTCTTGGCCTAGACCACCGGCGCCGAGCACTGCGTAGCAAGCCGCGTTGTAGCGACGGCTGGCCTGCAGATCGTCGGCCAGCTTGGGGTCAACGGCAAAGGCGTCGGCATACAGTCCGGCGGACGTACGATACAGTTTCTTGATCCTGCATAACTCGGCCAGGCTGAGTCGCTCGTCATTGGTCGTCGGCTTGAAGTCGCCTTTCAGGAGGGCAGCGAGTTTGCCCTGGACTGCTGCGAGGCTTTGGGCATGCGCCAGGACCTCCGCGAACTTTCGGTCGAGTTCGAGGGCCTTGCGGTAGTTGGCGATGGCCTCATCGAGCTGGCCCTGCTGAAGCAACCCGGTCCCGAGATTGTAGTACGCCATCGGGTCGTTCATGCCGAGTTCGAGCGCCTTGCGCCAGCAAGCGATGGCCGCGTCTAGTTGGCCCTTATTCCCCAGCGCAGCGCCCAGGTTCATGTGGGCTTCGGCGAGCGTCGGGTCGAGTTCGATGGCCTTGCGGAAGCTGGCGATGGCCGCATCGACTTGGTCCTTCATCCCCAGCGCAGCCCCCAGGTTGCTGTGTGCCAGGGCGAGCTTCGGGTCGAGTTCGAGGGCCTTCCTGTAGCCAGCGATGGCCTCGTCCACCTGGCCCTTGGCAGACAGTGCGGCGCCCAGAGTGGTGTATGCCAGGGCGAGCTTCGGGTCGAGTTCGAGGGCCTTACGGCAGCTGGCGATGGCCGCGTCCAACTGGCCCTTGCGTCTCAGCGCTTCGCCGAGGCTGTTGTGAGTCATGGCGGATTTCGGGTCGAGTTCGATCGCCTTGCGGCAGCTGACAATTGCCTCGTCCAACTGGCCCTTCTCGATCAACGCACCGCCCAGGTTGCTGTGGGCCATGGCGAGCTTCGGGTCAAGTTCGATCGCCTTGCGGTCGCTGGCAATGGCCTCGTCAAACTGGCGGTTTTCTTTGAGGGCTGTGCCCAGGTTGACGTGCGCCCCCGGGCTCTCCGGCGCAACGCCACGGCGGCCGTCAAGAACCGCACTGCCTCCTCCCTCTGGGGAGGCGTCACCTTCTTGAGCACATCGCCGAGTCGTTGGTTCACCCAGAAGTCGGCCGGGTAGTGCTGCTGGGCCCGCCGCAGCAGTTCCGCTGCCTGGGACGGGCGGAGCCTCTGGGCCAATCGGGTCAGCGCCAGGGCCGGTAATCTTGCGACCTCGGCCGACTTCGCCAGCGCCTCAAGCGCCGCTTGTCGCTTTACGGCCTCGGTTTCCCGGCGGACCGCTTGCACTTGTCGGCCCCAGGTGTCGTCCGGTTCGGCCGCCTCCAGGACCGTCCGCAGCCACTCTCGGTGCGGCTCTGCGAGTTGAGCTTTCAGCTTGGGGCTGCCTGCCAGATCCTCCCACTCATCCAGGGCGGCAACGATGGCCTCGCGAATCGCCGGCGGACGCTGCCGGATGCGCTCCGCTGCCACCTTCGGCTCGACTTCCCCCGCCGCCAGACCGTAGGCCCGAAACGCCTCCTGGAACCTCGGCACAGCGCGATCCAAGGCGAAGCTGCGCCGATCGGCCGATGTCTCGGTTTGGGCCAGCCGTGCTTCATCGAGGGCGGCGACGAGTTTGCGGTCATTCTCCTCGTCGTCCAATTCGGTTTGCAGTTCGCGCACCTGGGTCTTCAACCTGTCATCAGCCGCGCCGTTCGCGACCAGGGCCAGGGCTCGCTGTGCCTGCTCCCGCGCCTGGGCGAACAGCAAGCCGCTACCGACCGTCGCCGTTTTCGCTTGCTCGCGCAACGCGGTCGCTTTGTTCAGCGCGTCGTTGACGTCGCGGCTCACCTGAGCTTGCCGCGCGTCGCGCTCGTTCTTGACCCACAGCCAGCCGCCGCCGCCCAGCGTCAGCGCCAGCAGCACCGTGCCGGCTAACGCCAGAGTCACCCGCCGTCGCTTGGCCTCCTCCACCGCCTTGGCCTTCGCTTCCGCCTCGGCCAGTTCCGCCTGGTGCAACCGCTCCTGCACGCCATCGAGATAGGCCGTCAAGGCCTCGGCCACCGCTTGCGCATCCTTCGGCCGGTCGATCCTTTCGGGGGAAAGACAGTCCTTGGTCAGGGCGATGAGTTCCTGGTCCGCACCGCAGCCCGCCAGTCGCGCCTGGGCATCCGCCAGGTCACCGTTGCAGGCCTTGCGATGGACTTCCTCAAACGATCGGCCGATATACGGCGGCTTGCCGGTCAGGATCTCGCACAGGATCGCGCCCAGCCCGAAGACGTCGGACCGCCGGTCCAGGTGGGCGATGTCGCCGTTTGCCTGCTCCGGTGGCATGTACGCCGGCGTGCCCAGCAGCGAGCCCGCCTGTGTCTCTGTGCTGGAGCCGCCCGCTGCGCCGCTGCTACGGGCCGTGCGGATCAGCGTGTCCTCCATCGGCTGATGCTGCTTCTCCGTATCGGCGGCGCCGCCCTCGGCCAGCACCTTGGCCAGCCCCCAGTCCATGACCTGCACCTCGCCGAACGCCCCGACCATGATGTTCGACGGTTTAAGGTCGCGGTGGATCACCCCCTTGGCGTGGGCGTACGCCAGCGTCTGCGCCACCTGCAGTGCGATGCCCAGCAACCGCGGTCGGTCGGTCGCCGGGGCCGCTCGCTCCTTGAGGAGCGCCGCCAGCGTCTGACCCTTGACCAGCTTCATGGTGAAGAATGGCCGATCGCCGAAGCGACCGATGTCGTAGACCGGAACCACGCCGGGGTGCTGCAACTGCCCGCCGATCTGCGCCTCTTCGATGAAGCGCCGCGCCACCTCAGGCCGATTGGCGTGCTTCTCCAGCAGCACCTTGACCGCCAGGTCCCGGCCAAGGTCCATGTCCCGACCAAGCAGCACTGCCCCCATCCCGCCGCGGGCAATCTCGCCTTGCAGCTGGTAGCGGTCGCCCGTCTGCTCCGGCGGCGGCATGGCATCGGACTTCGGCTTGACGGCGTGGATGCTTTCGCCCTCGGCCGCATCCAACATCGACGTGCCGGCAGGAGATGGTCCGAATGTTGTTTCCAGGCCCGGCGGAGGTGCGTCGAACGGACCGTGCGTTTTGTCGTGGGCCGCCAACAGTTCCAGCACCCTGGCGCGCAGCGCCGGATCGCCGGCACAGGCGCAGTCGACATAGGCGAGCCGATCTTCCGGTGTTCCCCATTCGAGGGACCCGAGAAAAATGGCTTCTTCGCGTCGCGCGACTGCGGTCATCGACAATTCCAGAGCGAACGCGCTCGGATCCAGCGCACGGCGCGAGCCGGCGGCTCAGGGCCTCTCTGTTAACAGTGCGAAATCGCTGTCGAAATCGCCTCACAAGTCTAACCGGACTCGAGCGAGCAACCTCGGTCATCATGCTGCTTGTCGGCTTGCGTGAGTTCTGCGTGGAGCCAGGCCCGAGCGTAAGCCCAATAGCGATCAGCCGTTGCCTTCGAGACCCCCAGGGCCTCGCCCGCCTCCGAGGCCGTCAGACCGGCGAAATAACGGAGTTTGACGAGCTCGGCTTTGATCGGATCGACCTTCTCGAACCGGTCCAAGACCGTGGTCAAAGCGAAGATGTTCGGCAAGGGCTCAGGGGAGGCGATTTCGAGCTGGTCCACGGCATTCCGCCGCAATCCGCCGCCGCGCCGCTGGGTTTGGTTGCGACGCGCTTCGTCGATGAGAATCCTGCGCATCGCCTCGGCCGCAGCGGCAAAGAAGTGCCTGCGGCTGCTCCAATGCTGTACCTTCTCGGTGTCGACGAGGCGGAGAAACGCTTCGTGGACCAGGTCGGATGATTGCAGCGATTGGCCGGGTTTCTCACGGGAAATCCGCCGAGCCGCCAGTTTGCGCAGCTCCGCATAGACGAGCGGCAGCAATTGATCCGCGGCGCTTGGGTCGCCCGCTTCAATTGCCGAGAGGATGACCGTCGCGTTCCCCATCGCACAACCCCTATCAGGGAGGGCAGCATTTTGCTGCAATCAGCCTAGCGGTGGAACGCTCCCAAATCGAGCGCAAGCTGTAAGGGGATTGGCACAGGTGCTAACTGCACAGGCAGGGTCGGATCTCGCCTCCTCTTGGACCGTCTTCCACCGCTCGGCGCCGACGTAGTCATTCGTGTGAGGCGCGGGTCCGGGTGGAAAAAACGGCTGGCACCTCGGTCGTTTGCCATGAAGAGCACCGAAGAGGCTCTTGCCCGACGACATCCGCTTCCTCCATTGGAATCATCCGCCGACCCGTTGCTTGGCAGCGGGTTACTGCCCCCGTGAACACCGGGCTGACGGCGCGCCCCCTCGGGAATCACATTCTCGCAGAACTCCAAATCCAACACGGTCTGAACGCTGCGCAGCAGCCCACCGGGGCTGAACTTGCGTACGAGTCCCTCCGATTCTCCGAGCGGCAACTCAACAAATCTCCACAAAAACGGCGAAATTTGAGTCAATCACGCCTTGAATTTCGCACTTAGAATAGAGACACGCCTCAGCGGTCCACAAATTCCACGACTTTCGGAATTCTTTTGACGGAGGAAACCAGTGCAAAGCACAACGCCACTAAGCCGACCCTCCTTGCATGAAGCTCGTCCATTGGCGCGCTTAGCGAAGTGGAGCTTGCGAGCGGTGTTCCTGTCGGGCGCGATGGTCGCCCTGGCATCTCGTGCGACGGCGGCCCCAGTGGTCTTCGAGGCTTCGGGGTTATTTGACGACGGTCGTAGACTGTCCGGGGCAGTAACGATTGATACTGCGACGGGCAAGGTGCTGTCTGCCGATTTGAGTGTCACCTTTGGTTCTGTCGAGACGTACGTCTTTGACGGAAGCGTTTCCGTACTCCGTTCGAACGGAGGACAATATACACAGATCGAGTTTGGACGGGGCACCGGGGAAGGGTTTGCCCTACTCTACATAACACTACCTGGAACGTCCTTGGTGGGATACGACGGCTCCGAACTCTATCCGCAAAAATTAGAGAACTCGGGTGCCTACTTCGGCGACTACTTTGTCCCACTATCGTACTGCTCTCTCGAGCCAAATTAATTCATGGAATCCACCGTTCCCCGGAGGAAAACCAATGCAAGAAACAACCACAGTCAGCCGTCTCGTCCTGGCCGAAACTCGTCTGTCGGCACACTTAGCGAAGTGGACGTTGCGCACCGTGGTCCTGCTGGGCGTGTCACTCGCTCAGGCCGGTCAGGCGACGGCGGCGCCCGTAGTGTTCGAGGTATCGGGGGGAAACCCTGATGACGATGGCGTAGCACTGTCCGGGACGGTGATGATTGATACTGCCACGGGCAAAGTCCTGTCTGCGGATGTGACCGCCACCCACGTGTTGTACGACGGTTCTTTCACGGAGTTCGTTTTTGACGATGTCGAAAGCGTACACCAAACCGTCTCCCGCGGGCGCCGTCCGGTGGCAGTTACTACGATCTCGATCGGGGAGGGCTTCGGCAATGGAATAGGTTTGGTCCTCGCGGTTCAGGAGTCGACGTTGGTGGGATACAAGGGATCCCCTCTCTATTCGTTGGACATAAACGATTTGGGCTCGTGCATCGAATTCCCGGGCACTCCCTACGGGGCAGTCGAGATCGCCTTATACGGCTCTCTAGAGCCAAATTGAGTCACCGAATCCCGTCTTAAGACCACAACGCCGGCTTTCCCTGCGACCCGGCGCGTTTTCTTGGCAATCGGTGGGTTTCGCCTCTCCGGCGGCAAAGAAGGGCCACCGGACCGGGTGCGGAGTGCTGAAGAACGTTCTCAAAGCGACACCTCCCGCTAATCCACTCCGCACCCACGTCCACAGCGTCGAACGTATTCCCCGATGCGAAGATCCGCCTAAAGCGGGTCCAAAGTGCAGGGTCGATCGGGACGGGACTGAATCGAAGCGTTTGGTTACCGCAAAGGGCTCGAAGGCACCAAGAAGGCGCACGAAGTTGGCGGTTCGAGATCCGGTCCGGACACCTTATTGATGGCGGCGCGCGGGGAAAAGATCCCCGCCGGGAACAAAAAGGATCCCCGCCGGTGATGGGGATCCTTTTTCACTAGAGGGAGAAAAGATCCCCGGCAGTCGCGGCCAGGTAGAAATACCAGGGGTTGGGTCGGGTCACGAATTCTTGATTAGGAAGATGACCCGCGAAATTCGTGACCCAACCCCCCGATCGCACGTCGGGACAGGTCGGGACGGGACACTAGTCAACGGGCAAGGTCGAGTAGGCCTCCTCACCCCCGACCCCTCTCCCGCGCGGGGCGAGGGGAGAAGAGTTGGGACGGGACAGATCGGGACGGGACGGGACTGGTCGGGACACTCGCGCGATCGGGGGAGCGCCCTCACCCCGGCCCTCTCCGGCTCGACTGAGCTCGCCGAAGTCCAGCGGACTGGGCGAGGGTGAAAGGCCGCGTCCTCAGCCTTCGCGGAGCGCTTCCACCGGGGCGAGGCGCGCAAATCGCAGCGCAGGGAAGGCCGCACCCACAATGGCCATTACGACGGCCATCGCGACGCCTTCACAGACGGCTTGCATGGGAAGATCGCCCTGCACCAGCCCCGATGTAACGTGCCAATGTGCGAGCGCGATGATGGCGAAGAAACCGCCAGCAACTCCGACGACCGAGCCGGCCCCCGCCAAGAGCAGCGACTCCTCGACAATCAGCATGACGACGCGCCACGTGCGCCATCCCATCGCGCGAAAGGCGCCGATCTCGCAGCGTCGCTCGAAAACGCTCATCGCCATCGTGTTCAAAATCCCGAACGCGCCCATCAGGCAGGCGACCGCCGAGATGACCCACGACATCACGCGCGTCACGCGCATCTGGTTGAGCGAGCCGACGAACTCGGCGCAGGGCGTGGCGGCAATCTCGGGATCGAGGGCTTCGATTCGCGACTGCAGCGCACGAATTGCCCGCGGCTCGCCGGGCGGATCGGCTTGCACGATGTAGCCGGTCACCTGCCCGGCCCGGTCCATTTGCCGTTGGAGGTCTCCCAGCAGCATGAAGACGGCTCCGTTCTCGTAGACGCTAAAACTCTCGAAGATGCCGACGACATGAAACGGCTGAGCATAGACTTCGACAGTGTCGCCCGCCTTTTTGCCGAGGTTGGCCGCGAGAATCCTCCCGAGCATGACGCAGTTTTTGTCGCCCGCTTCGAGCCGGCGTCCGTCTTTAATTTTGACCCGGTCGAGCACCGGGCAATCGGGCTCCCAGCCATTGACGATCACCATGAACAGATCGTGATCCTCGAAAGCCACCATGTCCATCAGTCCGCCGATCACGGGTCCCGCGCCCGGCAGCACCCGAATCTGCTGGCCCAATTTCAGAGACACTCCCTTCGAGAGTTGGACGGCTCCGCCGCGTCGTTGCACCACGAGATCGGCGCCGCGCTCGGTATAAAGCGACAGAAACGAACTCTCGAACGACTCCGCGACGCCCACCAGCGCGACGATGGCGGCGACGGCCGCAGCCAGTCCGGCCGCGGTCAGCAGCGAGCGCACGGGCGCCGCCGGAGGTTTTTCGCAGCAATCGTCAGACAGCGCATCGGGTGACGGCTCCTCCGGTCACTTGCAAGAGGTCGACGTGCCCGTCGCGGATCCAGATTGTGCGCTGGGCCCGCGCAGCCACCTCTGCGCCGTGCGTAATGACGACCAGAGTCACTCCCCGTTTCTGGTGCAGCTGATCAAACAAGTCGAGCACGCCCGCCCCGGCGCCGAATCGAGATTGCCGGTCGGCTCGTCAGCCAACAAAATCGACGGATCGTTTGCCAAGGCCCGAGCGATCGCCACGCGCTGACGTTCGCCGACCGAGAGTTTTTGGGGAACGTGTTTCAGCCGGTGCGAAAGCCCCACGAGGCAGAGCAGCTCCTCGGCCTTGCGGACTCGGGCCCGCCGGTCGAGAGGCCCCTCGAACATGGGAATCTGCACGTTTTCGATTGCCGTGAGCGTGGGCAACAGGTGAAAGGACTGGAAGACGAAGCCGATCGTCCGCGCGCGGAACCGATCGAGATTGGTCATTTTCGCGAGCGACTGTCCCTCGAAGCAGATCTCGCCTTGGCAGGGATGATCGAGTGCGCCGAGCAGATTGAGCAGCGTCGACTTGCCGCTGCCGCTGGGCCCCATGATGGCGACGTATTCACCGCGGTTGACCGTGAACGAGACGTCTTTGAGTGCGCGGACCGTGCCGTCGTCGTAGGTTCGGCAAATCGACCGGACGTCGAGAAGCGGCTCTAACCGCGGGCCGGCCTCGGATTCACTGAGAGTCATCCCATTGTCCTCATTCGGTCACGTCCCGATTTCAGAGAGCCGCGCACGAAGTAAGCGGTGCATTTACTTTCGATCAATTAGGAAGGAAAACCGCTTACTCCGTGCGCGGCTCTTTACTCGTTATTCAAAGTGCAGGGCCGAGAGCGGCACGCACGTCGCCCCCCGATAGGCGGGGTAGAGCGAGCCGGCCACCCCCGCAAACAGCGTGAGCGCGATGCCCAGCAGCACGGCCTGAAGCGAAAGACTCGGGTGCACGAAGTTCCGCGTGTACGACCAGGCACCCATCGCCCGAACCAAAAGACCCGCACCGGCAGATCCCACCAGGGCCGCGATGAACCCGATCGCCAACGACTCCCCGAGAACCATGCGTATCACCCGGCCACGCGTCCATCCGATGGCGCGCAGCAGGCCGAACTCCTTCGTCCGCTCGAGGACCGACATCAGCATCGTGTTGAGCATGGCCACGAGCGAGAGACCAATTGCCACGACCGACGTCCCCCAGGCCATGGCCCAAGTCAATCGCGTTTCGGTGTCGGTATCGACGAACTGCCGTGTTGGCAGGGCTTTGAACCCGAGCGATCGGCCGGCCGGATCGCGGAGCGCTTCGATCTCTCGGCAGAGCCGGGCGATGCCCATCTCAGTTGCGGCGGCGGGCGACGCGCGGACTTGGAACTCCGAAACCTGGCCCTGCCGTCCCATCAGCTCTTCCACGTCGCCGATGGGGGCGACGATTGTATTGGCCTCGATCGCGTCGGCCGCCTGGAAGACGCCGGCAATCTGAAAGGGCGTCCGCTCGATTTCGACTGTTTCTCCGGGCTGTTTGTGGAGCCCGTCAGCGAGTGATTTCCCGAGCAACACGGTTCGACGGTCTGCGGCGTTCAGGGCTCGACCGCGGACGACATCGAGCTTTTGAGCCGTCAAGCCGGCGGGATCGACTCCGTGCATCGGAATGCCGATCAGGGCGCGCTCGCCGAGCGCGACCATTTCGGTGAGACTGCCTTCCGCGTCGGCGACGTCTGGCAGCTCGCGGAGCCGACCGACGGACGCGGCGCTCAGGCTGCTGGTGATGCGCTCGGACACACCAGCCCGAACGACCACGAGATCGATACCTCGCGAGGAATAATAGGCGTTTGAGGAGGCTGCGAACGACCAGGCACTGCTTAAGAGCGCGGTGCTGGTCGTCACGGCGGCGGCCAGTCCGGCGACGGTCAACAGGGTGCGCAGCTTGCGGCGGAGCAGATTCTTCGCAATGACTTCCAGGAACCTCATGCGGATTCGCCCAGGCAGAGTGGAGGCAGACCCCGAAACGTCCTGATTCGGGAAATTGCCTTCCCAGCGGACCGCGGCGCGCGAGGAGATCGACCCGCCGCGGGGGGATCATCCTTTGTCAAACGGGATGTGTCCACCCCGAGTTGGGGCGAAGGCGTAAGGGCTCTCGTGGGCGTGAGTCTCGCCCGAAATCCAGAGGCGAAAACGGTCGAGATACAGGTACACGACCGGCGTGGTATAGAGCGTCAGAGCCTGGCTGACGATCAAACCGCCCACAATGGCGATTCCTAAAGGCCGCCTGAGTTCGGAGCCGGTCCCGGTGCCCATCGCCAGGGGTAAGCCGCCAAACAGGGCGGCCAACGTCGTCATCATAATGGGGCGAAATCGCAGCACGCAGGCCGTGTAGATCGCCTCCACCGGAGAAGTGTTCTCGTGCCGCTCGGCTGCGATCGCAAAGTCGATCATCATAATGGCGTTCTTTTTGACGATGCCGATCAGCAGCAAAATACCGATCAGTCCCATCACGTTCAGCTCGTTGCCCGTCAAGAGCAGCGCCAGGAGGGCGCCGACTCCCGCCGAGGGAAGGGTTGAGAGAATCGTGATGGGATGGATATAGCTCTCGTAGAGAATTCCGAGCACGATATAGACGGCGGCCAGGGCGGCTGCGATCAGCACGGGCTCGTTCTTCAGGGACTCCTGAAAAGCCTGGGCCGTCCCCTGAAACTTGCCATGCAGCGTCCCCGGATGCCCAGTTCATGCATGGCGTCGTTGATCTTCTCGACGGCGTCGCCCAGCGCACCGCCGGGAGGAAGATTGAACGAGACGGTGACTGAGGGGAACTGGCCGGAATGGTTCACCGCCAGGGGACCCGTGCCGTTGACGATCTTGGCGAAGGCCCCCAGGGGCACGCGGACGTTGTTGTTGCCGTGCACATAGATGTAATCGAGCGCGCTGGGGTCCTCCCAGAACTTGAGCGGGACCGTCATCACGATATGGTATTGGTTGAGCTCGGTATAAGTGGTGGAGACAAACCGCTGCCCGAAGGCGTCGTAAAGCGCATTGTCGATGGTCTGCATCGAGATTCCGTACTGGGCCGCGGCCTTCCGATCGACCGTAACGGTCGTCTGCAGCCCCGAGTTCTGCTGATCGGAAACGACGTCGACCATGACGTCAGTGAGCGTGCGGAGCTTAGCGACGACCTTGGGAGCCCACTCGTTGAGTTCGTTCAGGTCGTCGTCCTGGAGGGTGTACTGATACTGCGTGCTGCTGGAACGCGCGCCGATCCGCAAGTCCTGGTAGGCCTGCAAATACAGAGTAGCGCCCGGGATGGGGGAGAGCTTCCCGCGCAGCCTGCCAATGATTTCGTCCGCGCTGGAATGGTGCGCGGGCAAGATCAAATCGTGAAGCCAGGTAAAGACCTCTCCCGAGGTTGGATGGTCCTTTTTGAACGGATTCGTGGCCGCTGGAGCGTTTTTTCGCTTGTCCACCGGCTTCAGCGCCACGTACATCGAACCTTGGTTCACGGTCCGGCCGCCGCCGCCGCCCCCGCCGCCGGTGAACGCGATCAGGTTTTCGACATCGGGATCTTTGCTGACTTCGGTGCTGAACGCCCTCATCAGCTTGTCCATCTGCTGGAACGACGTGTCCTGATCCGCCAGGATCGTGCCGCTCAGGCGGCCCGTGTCCTGCTGCGGGAAAAAGCCTTTCGGGACCTCCAGAAACAGCCAGCCTGTCAATCCGATGGTCGCCAGCGTGGCGATGATCATCGTGAACTGGTGCCGAAGCACCCATTGCAGGCTCGACTCATACCGGGCGAGCACCCAATCGAAGAGCGTCTCGAAAACCTGATAGACCCGGCCGTGCTTGTGGTGATCGGTTTTCGCCTTCAGCAGCCAGGCGCACATCATCGGCGTCGTGGTCAGCGAAACGACCAGCGACACGGCAATAGCGACGCTGATCGTGACGGCAAGCTCCCGAAACAACCGCCCGATGATGCCCCCCATCATCAGAATCGGCGTGAAGACCGCGACGAGCGACGCGCTGATCGACAGCACCGTGAAGCCGATTTCGGCGGCCCCCTTGAGGGCGGCCTGCATCGGCTGCATGCCCGCCTCGAGATAGCGATTGATGTTTTCGAGCACCACGATCGCGTCATCGACCACGAAGCCGGTCGAGATCGTCAGCGCCATCAGCGACAGGTTATCGACGCTATAGCCGAACAGATACATGACTCCGAATGTGCCAACCAGAGAGACCGGCACGGCAACGCTTGGAATAAAGGTGGCCCGAGCGTCGCGCAGAAACATAAACACCACCAGAATCACCAGTCCCACCGATAGTATGAGCGTGAGCTGGACGTCATGGACGGACGCGCGGATCGTCGTCGTCCGGTCGACCACGTCCCACATTTCGATTCCCTGGGGCAAATCGGACATCAACTGCGGAGTTGCCGCGCGGATGCGATCGACCGCGTCGATGATATTGGCTCCAGGTTGTCGGAAGATGATCATCAATACCGACGGCTTCAGCACGCCCGGCCGAGGGCTGTAAAAGCCGCTGGCGCGAATGTCCTCGACCGAGTCCTCCACGGTCCCCACGTCGGAAATTCGCACCGGAGCGCCATTGCGATAGGCGATGATCAACGGCCGGTATTGAGAGGACGTCACCAGCTGGTCGTCGGTGCTCAAGAACCAACTGTGGTCCTTGGTCGAGATTTGGCCCTTCGGACGGTTCGCGTTGGCCGTTCCGAGCATGGTCCGAACGTCGTCCAGTCCCAGGCCAAAGTTGTTCAGCAGCGTCGGATTAATCTCGATTCGCACCGCGGGCGGCGATCCGCCGCCGACGAAGACCTGACCGATACCGTCAATCTGGGACAGCTTTTGCGCCAGGATGGTGTTGGCCGAATCGTAGATCTTCGGTTTGGTATAGATGTCCGAAATGAGAGCGGGGATCAGAATCGGCGCGTCAGCCGGGTTGGCCTTGCGCCAAGTCGGCTTGGAGGGCAGGTTCGTTGGCAGTTGACCGGCAGCCGCGTTGATCGCCGCCTGCACGTCGCGCGCCGCCGCGTCGATGTTCCGGTTGAGATCAAACTGGATGTTGATTCCCGTCGAGCCGAGATAGCTCGTCGAACTCATCTCGGTGATTCCGGCGATCCGGCCGAACTGCCGCTCGAGCGGCGTGGCCACCGCGGAGGCCATCGTCTCAGGGCTCGCGCCCGGAAGGGTGGCCTGGACCGAGATCGTTGGGAAGTCGACCGCTGGCAGAGAGGACACCGGCAGGAAGTTGTAGGCCAGGATGCCGGCCAAGGCCACGGCCGCCGTCAAAAGCGACGTGCCAACGGGGCGGCGGATAAACAAGGCCGAGAGATTCATCTCGCCTCCGCCACCAGGGGTGCCTCTTCCGGACGAGCCATGCCGTGCGAAGTTTTGCCGCCGAACCGCTGCGCCAGTCGATTAAAATAGAGGTAGATCACCGGCGTGGTATACAAGGTCAGCAACTGGCTCAAGAGTAGCCCGCCGATGATGGTGATTCCCAGCGGGCGCCGAAGCTCCGATCCCGTTCCCGAACCGACAGCCAGCGGAACGGCGCCAAGGAGGGCCGCCATCGTGGTCATCATGATCGGCCGGAACCGCAAGAGACAGGCCTGGTAAATGGCCTTGTCGGGCGACATCCCCTGATGCCGCTCGGCTTCGAGCGCGAAGTCGATCATCATGATCGCGTTCTTCTTGACGATGCCGATCAAGAGGATGATGCCGATCAGGCCGATCACGCTCAGGTCGATGCCGCAGATCAAAAGCGCGAGCACGGCGCCCACACCAGCCGAAGGGAGCGTGGACAAAATAGTGATCGGGTGGACGTAGCTCTCGTAGAGCACGCCCAGCACGATGTAGACGGTGATCAGCGCGGCCAGAATCAGCACGGGCTCGTTGGCCAATGACGCCAAAAAGGCCGCCGCAGTTCCCTGAAAGCTGCCCTGGATGCTGGCGGGCATCTTCAGCTCGTCCTTCGCTTTATCGATGGCTCGGACCGCTGTCCCCAGCGAGGCGCCCGGCGCGAGATTGAAGGAAATGGTCACGACCGGGAACTGCCCCTGATGATTGATCGCGATCGGGATCGCCGATTCGTGCGTATGCGTAAAGGCGGAAAGCGGCGCGTGGCCGCCGGCGGTTTGGATGTAAATGTCCTTGAGATCCTGCGGCCGGCTGCGGAAGCTGGGGTCGACCTCGAGCACGACGCGGTATTGATTCAGCTGCGTGAACATGATCGAGACCTGCCGCTGCCCGAACGCGTCGTACAGCGTGTCGTCGATCAGCTGAGGGGTCACGCCGAGCCTCGACGCCGTATCCCGATCGATCGACACATTCAGCTGCTGCCCGTTGTTTTGCTGGTCGCTGGCGACGTCGCGCAGTTCAGGCACCTCGCGCAGCTTGTTCACGAACCGCGGAGCCCAAACCCCGAGTTCGTCGGCACTCAGATCCTCGAGGGCGTATTGGAATTGCGTGCGGCTGACGCGCGTTTCGACCGTCAGGTCCTGCACCGGCTGCATGAACAGGCTGATCCCAGCGACCCGGTCGACCAGCGGCTGCAGCCGACGAATGACCTCGCTCGAGTCGACTCCTCGCTCGGAGATCGGCTTGAGGTTGATCTGGATCCGGCCCGTGTTGAGTGTTGGGTTCGTCCCGTCGATGCCAATGAACGAAGAGAGGCTGTCGACCGCATCATCCTGCAGGATCGCGCGGGCCAGGGCCTGCTGGCGGTTGGCCATCGCCGCGAAAGAAACATCCTGCGGCCCCTCGGAAATGCCCATGATCACGCCCGTGTCCTGCACCGGGAAAAACCCCTTGGGCACGATCACGTACAAATAGACCGTGGCGACAAGCGTCACCAGGAAGACGAATAGCGTCAGCGGCTGGTGCCGCAGCACGATCTGCACTGTCTTGCCGTAAAACGCGATCACGCTCTCGAAGGCACGCTCCGAGGTCCGGTAGAACCAACTTTGCTGCGACTCGGGTTTGTGGGACAAGAGCCGGGCCGCCATCATCGGCGTCAAGGTCAGCGAAACGATCGCCGAGAGCAAGATCGTCACGCTCAGCGTGACGGCGAACTCGCGGAACAGCCGGCCGACGACGTCCCCCATGAACAATAGCGGGATCAAGACGGCGATCAGCGAAATGCTCAGCGAAATAATCGTGAAGCCGATCTCTGCCGAGCCCTTCAGCGCCGCCGGCAGCGGCTCCTCGCCCATTTCGATGTAGCGGGCGATATTTTCGATCATCACAATCGCGTCATCGACGACGAAACCCGTCGAGATCGTCAGCGCCATCAGCGTCAGGTTGTTGAGGCTGAAGTCGAGCATGTACATCACCGCGAACGTGCCGACCAGCGACAGCGGCACCGCCACGCTGGGAATGACCGTTGCCGCCAACGTCCGCAGAAACAAAAAGATGACGAGGACCACCAGGGCAATCGTCAGCATCAGCTCGAACTGCACGTCCTCGACCGAGGCGCGGATCGTCAACGTCCGGTCGGTCAGCACGTCCACCTTCACGGTGGCGGGCAGATTACTCTTGAGATCCGGCAAGCGCCGCTTGATGTGGTCGACGACCTCAATAATGTTCGCGCCGGGCTGCCGCTGAATGTTAACGATCACCGCCGGCGTCAACACGGGCCCTTTCTGGGCCGCTTCGGCTGCTCCGCCGGTGGCTGCGTCATCCGCCTCGGAACTCGGTTTGTCCCGCTTCGTAAATCCCATCCAGGCCGCCTGGCGGAGATTCTCGACATCGTCGATCACCGAGGCGACGTCCGACAAAAACACCGGGCCGGTCGGCCGGTACGCGATCACGAGCTGCTGGTATTCCTTGGCACTCAACAGCTGGTCGTTGGCGGCGATCGTGTAGGCGAGTTTCTTGCCGTCGAAATTCCCTTTGGCCTGGTTGACGTTGGCGGCCACGATTGCTGTCCGCACGTCTTCGAGATTGAGGCCCCGCGACAAAAGCGCCGTCGGATTGAGGCGAACGCGCACGGCCGGCTTCTGACCGCCCGAAATGCTCACCAGTCCGACCCCCGCCAACTGGGCGATCTTCTGCGCCAGCCTCGTGTCGGCCAAATCCTCGATCCGGGACAACGGCAGGGTGTCTGAGCTCAAGGCCAACGTGAGAATCGGAGCGTCGGCCGGATTGGTCTTGTTATAGATCGGCGGGTTGGGAAGGTCGGTCGGCAGATAGGTCGCCGCCGCGTTGATCGCCGCCTGAACCTGCTGCTCCTCGACGTCGATGCTGAGGGCCAGATCAAACTGCAGCACGATCACCGAGCTGCCGTCGGAGCTGGTCGACGTCATCTGGTTGAGGCCGGGCACCTGGCCGAACTGCCGCTCGAGAGGGGCAGTCACCGACGAGGCCATCACCTCCGGACTCGCACCCGGGTAGAAGGTCACAACCTGGATGGTCGGATAATCGACCTGCGGCAGCGCGGAGACTGGCAGCTGTTTGTAAGCCACCGCCCCGCACAACACGATCGCCACCATCAACAGCACGGTGGCGACGGGCCGCAGAATGAAGAGCCTCGAAGGACTCATTGGGCCGTCTTCGTCCCGTTTAGCTTAGGCTGCTTTTGCTTGTTCGGATCGTGTCCCGTCCGGTTGGGTTGCTGCTTGCTGGAGGCCTGGCCGGGAGAGTTTTGGCTGGCGTCGCCCCGATAGCCGGTCGTTTCCGAAGTCGGTTCATCGGTCGCGTCCGTCTGCGCCGCCTTGGAGTCGCCGGGGTTCGATTTTTCGTTTGCCGGCTGACCCTTGGCCTTCGCCTTTTTATTTTTGCCCTCTCCCTTGATGGTGACCTTGGTGACACCGGGCAGCAGCCGGTCGGTCCCTTCGGTCACGACGATTTCGCCAGCGTTGAGTCCGCCTTCGATGACCGTCTTGTCGCCTTCGGTCGGACCGACTTGGAGGGTTCGCATTTCGACATCTTTATTTTTGTCGTCCTCTTTCGCATTTTTGTCGTCCTCTTTTTTCGCCGCCGTGACGACATACGCGAACGCCCCATTCGGGCCGCGCTGAACCGCACTCGCCGGGACGATCAACACGTTCCGCGCAACGTCGATCAGCGTCTTCGCGTTGATGAATTCGTTCGGGAAGAGCAGGTTGTCCTCGTTGGAGTAAGTGGCCCGCAGCTTGACCGTGCCGGTTGTCGTATCGACCAGGTTGTCGATCGCGGTCAGCTTGCCCGATGCGAGCCGCGTTGCCAGATCGCGGTTCCAGGCCTCGACCAGCACATCTTCGCCCGACTTGAATTTCTGCTGGACCCGATAGATGTCGTCTTGCGGGATCGTATAGATCACCGTGATCGGCTGCAGTTGCGTGATGGTGGCCAAGGTCGTGCCGGCCGCTGCCTGGACCAGGTTTCCCTTATCGACCGGGCGCAATCCAATCCGTCCCGCAATGGGTGCCGTGATGTGGCAATAAATGATCTGCAGCTTGGCATTGTCGATCGCAGCCTGATCGGTCTTGATCGCTCCCTCGAATTGACCAACGGTCGCGACCTGCGCGTCGAGGGTCTGCTGCGAGATGGCTTTGGTCCTGATCAATTGCTGATATCGCGCGAGGTCCTGGTTGGCCTGCACGAGCGATGCCTTGTCCTTTTCGAGCTGTCCCTCGGCCTGGGATTGTTGAACGACATACGGTCGAGGATCGATCTCGACGAGCGGGTCGCCCGCTTTGACCATCTGCCCTTCGGTGTAAAACACCTCCATGACCTCGCCGTCGACCCGCGTCTTCACGACGTCGGTTTGCAGCGCTGTCACGGTGCCCAGGCTCGACAGGTACAGAGGCATGTCGCCTCGTTCCACTTTCGCTGTGACGACGGGAATGGGCCGTTGTGCCTTGGCCGCCCCCCCGTCCTTCGACGACTGCAAGAGCGTCGTGTGCTCGACGATGTAGTAGCCACCGCCTCCGGCCGCAACGAGCAGCAACAGGAGCAAAACCCACCAACGACGTTTCTTGGCAGGCTGAGCCCGGAAGCCCGCGGCCCGCGCCTCGCCGAACGATTCACCCGGACGGCCCCCATCGCGGTGCTCTGGCTGAAGCTGCGGCTTGGTCTGCACTCCGTCGATTGGCAGCTCCTCAATTTTTCGTGGCTGAACTGTCGTCATACTGAAGCCAACCTGTCGCGAAGGAATTTTTCTGGAAGAGCATCAACTGAGCGTTTACTCACAAGCAATCCGTGCTGTTGCCGAGGGATCTGGACTCCGCATACTGACCCTCGGATTCCAGACCGTTGATTCATCGCTCCTCAAAGATTCTACCTAACCCCGAAAGTTTTGTGCATCCCGACTTTCGGACGAGCGTTGAGCGTCCGCTCAGTACGTCGAATCGCTCAAAATCTCGCCCTCCTCCGAACTCCGAAACACGGCTGCGAGAGGGCAAATCGCTTGAAAGTTAGGTGCTTTGCGTCACAGTTCGAGAATGATTTGACTCCTATAGGCACATTGCATGCCGGTAACCCCATAAGCCGCGGCTTCAGCACTCCTTAAGGTGAGTTCCTTAAAAGTGCGTAAGGCGAACGCGGACAGGCCCGGATCATCGGTGGTCACGCTTGTGAGTGTTTGCTCTCCGCAACGCGCCGGGAGTGCCCCACTCGTGCCCGAGCGAACCCATTTCAATCTTACGACGTCAACACGTTCGACGGACGAACGGTCGTTTGGCGACGTTGGGCGAAACCAACGCTTGAAGGCCCCGCGCGACGCAAGTAAAATTCGCGACTCGACTTCAGCCGACCGGGCCAATTTTTGCCCAATCGCCAGTCAGAGCCGGCTCACCGGCCCCTATAGCTCAATTGGTAGAGCAACTGACTCTTAATCAGTAGGTTCTTGGTTCGAGTCCAAGTGGGGGCATTGAAAAAACCGCATTCCCGATAAGGGTTTGCGGCTCTTTTTTTGCGCTCGATTGAAGCCACGCGGGACGTTTGACAGCCAACTTTGTAGCCATTCTCGATCTCAGCCCGTCGCAGCCGTGGGGAACATTCGATCGAGCCGCGCGGCTGTCGCCTGCTGAGCGGCGGGCAACACGTGGGCGTACGTGTTCATCGTCAGGCTGATTTGCGAATGGCCCAACCGTTCCTGCATCACCTTGGCCGATTCGCCAGCCAGGAGCAGCAGGGACGCGTGAGTGTGCCGCAGGTCGTGGAATCGGATGTCTGGCAGGCCGGCCGCCACGAGGAGCGGCTTGAACACGTTTCGGGTGAAGTTGCTTTTCCGCAGCCAGTGCCCGCGGCTGTCGACGAACACGAAACCCGAGCCCGCGTGTCCTTCGGCGAGCATCCGCTTTCGATGATCCAAGAGCGCGTTGATTGCAATCTGCGGGACCGAAACGGTGCGGGTCCCGGCTCGACTCTTGGGAGGCCCGATTGACAGCTTGCCCTTCACCTCGATCAGCGTGCGGCGGACCGACAGGGTGTTGTGCTCAAAATCGACGTCACCCCACTCAAGCCCGAACAGTTCCCCCTGCCGCAGCCCACTCGTCACCGTAAGGATGAAAAGCGCCTCGAAGCGGTTGCCTTCGGCCGCCGTGAGCAGGGCCGCCGTCTGGGCCTCGTCGAGCGGCTGGATCTCCACCTTGGGCACGCTGGGCACGTCCACGGCATGACAGACGTTGCGGGACAGCCGGCCGAGCTTCACGGCCTTATTGAGTGCCGCGCGCAGAATCGCGTGAGCCAGTTGGCGCATCCGGGGAGAGCAGCCGTCGCGGATCATCTCGGTGTCGAGACTCTGAACGCGCATCGCCGTGAGCTTCTGCAACACGTCGCCCCCGATCCGGGGATTGATGTGCTTGTCGATCGTGCCGGAATAGCTCGCGTAGGTCGTGGCCCGGACCTTGGGCTGTGCGATCGTTTCGAGCCACCACTTGAGATAGGCGGCCACAGTCTCGCGGCTGGCCGCAGTCAGCGTCCCAGCGGCCTTGCGGCTCACCAAGTCCGAAAGCTGCTGTTGGACGTCCTGCTTGCGCTTCCCGTACACCGTTCGCCGGATCCGCTTGCCGACGGAATTGCGGCCGACAACAACCGTTGCCGCCCAGCGTCCGTCCGCTCGCTGGAAGATCGAGCCTTCCCCGTAGCCGCGCCGTTTCGTTGTCATCGGTTTCCCCTCAAAACTGGTTCCAAAATGGAACTGGTTTTTAAAAACAGGGGGCGGGTCGCGCAACCGCGCCCCCCGGATCCGAGCCCGCTGGTTTCAGGCAGCGTGCCAGGATCATCGGTCCGGCGTACTAAACCGAACCGACACTGCCCGGAACGTACAACGTCCAGCGGCCTCCGTTGCCGCGTTCGATGCACGGACACGGGTTGAAACTGTCGGGCAACAGCAACACGTGCCGCAGCCTCTCCCGAATAGTGCTGATCGCGTCGCAGATTGACGTGCCCCCCAGGATGGTACCAGTCGTTATGTTAGTTCTTCGGTCGTCTCAGCCCTGGAAGTCCAGCCGAGCGTAGCGAGGTTGGACTTCCAGGGCTGAATCGCTTCCGGTGCCGGTGGTCGATACCCCAACGCACTGTGCGGTCGGATCGTGTTGTATTCCACACGCCACCGCTCGATGAGCACCTTCGCTTCCAGCAGCGTGTCGAAGATCTCACCGTCCAAGAGCTCGTCCCGCAGTTTGCCGTTGAACGACTCGACGTAACCGTTCTCCCAGGGACTGCCCGGCTCGATGAACAGCGTCTTCACCACGACTCGTGCCAGCCAGTCCTTCACCCGTTTGGCTGTGAACTCCGGTCCGTTGTCCGAGCGAACGAAGTCGGGAACATCGCGCCGGATGAACAGGTCTGAGAGACGCTCCAACACATCCTCGCTCGTTAGCTTCCGGGCCACGTCGATCGCCAGGCACTCCCGTGTGAACTCATCCACGATCGTCAGCATGCGGAACGCGCGCCCATCGTGCGTTCGTGCCTGGACGAAGTCGTAGCTCCACACGTGGTCCCGATGCGCCGGCCGCAGCCGCACGCACGAACCGTCGTTGAACCACAACCGACGTCGTTTGGGCTGTTTCTGCGGCACTTTGAGCCCTTCTTGCCTCCAGAGACGTTCGATCCGCTTGTGGTTCACTCGCCATCCCCTGCGATGAAGCAGCTTCGTCACCCGGCGATACCCGTACCGACCGTACTGCGTGGCCAGCTCCACCATCTCCCGAATGAGCCGGGGTTCGTCGTCCGGAACGTGTCGCTGGCGACGCTGGGTCGCACGAGGTTGTGCCAGTAATCGACACACCCGACGCTCAGAGACCTGCTCCGGGCCCAGCGAATTCCGCACGTGTTCGACGGCTTGCCGTCGCTTCGCCGGGCTCAGAAGTTTCCCGAAGCGGCCTCTCGAAGGATGGCCTTGTCCAGCTCGGCATCGGCCAGCAGGCGCTTCAGCCGTGCGTTCTCCTTCTCCAGGTCCTTCATCCGCTTGGCCTGGTCCATCCGAATGCCGCCGTACTCTTTGCGCCAGCGGTAGTACGTCTGCTCCGTCACACCGATTTTTTTGCAGGCCTGGGCCACTGTCAGGCCCTTGGCCAAATCAACCTCGGCTTCCCGCAGCTTCGGAATAATCTGCTCCGCTCCAAATCGCTTCCCAGGCATCTTGCCCTCCTCCTCAATGATCCAGAATGCCGCAGTTTATCACTCGACATCCGGACTCGGTTAAGGGGGGCAGGTCATGACGCTCAAGGACACCGGCAAAACGATGGTGTTCAACGCACAGGAGCCGTTCAACGTGCTGAAAATCCTGGATACCGGTCCGATCACCAACCATGTGAACATCGCGCGAAACACCAAGGGGCAATTTGCCTATGTCACGGTTGGCGGAACCAACCAGGTTAAGGTCTTCAGGACGGATGATTTCTCGCAGGTGGCCGCGATCCCGGTCGGCAAACTACCGCACGGAGTTTGGCCTTCGGGCGACGGCAGCCGGATTTACGTGGGACTCGAGAACGCCGATGAGCTTGCGGCAATCGACACCCTCACAAACAAAGTGATCGCGAGCATCCCCGTCGGCCAAGCCCCGCAAGCCATCGCCTATGTGCCCGACGCTGTGCCGGAGGGTGACGGACGGGACCATCTCCAAGCGCTCGCAATCGCGGGGAAGGCAACACATCTGACACTGAATACAGTCGGGACAGGCGAGCGCACGCAAAAGCCGCCGACAAGTGTCTCTCTCTTTGACCAGGGCCTGGTACAGGTCCTTCAAGCTTCCGTGACAGGCCTGGAGCCGAAAAAGAGCTATGTCCTTGCATTGTCGAAGAATCTCGCGGGAGACGGAGACCTCGAGTCACTCCAGGCATTTAAGACCAACCCCGCCGGTGCAGCGATTGTCGACACCGTCGGCCCAATCCGGCAAATCGTTCAGCACGAGAACAACTTGGACCGGCGCTACTTGGTGATTGCGGAAGGAACCCGTGAAAAACCGGGAAAGGTCGTGCAAGTTCAGGCGCCGGCGCAAGCAAGTAGCAGACACCGATTGGGGACGCGCTGTCTCCAAAGCCCTCCGCCGAGTCCACTGCCAATCCATTTGGCGGTGGACTCGGCATTTTCGATGATAGAAACAGATCGCCACTTCGCGCCGTACGGCCGGCTGATGTGCCGGTGAAATGCGTGCTGAAAAGGATCGCGTCCTTTTCCACGCAATGCTCATGCACCCACAAGCGCGACAAACGGGCGCGCTCTGAGCCCCGTTCTTTCGAAACGGGCGCGAAAGACGAAGACAACCGGCGCGATTCGGCACGGCTTCTGCGTCGGGCATACCCGAACCCACGAAGATCGCGGGGGAGCTCATGAATCCAATCAATTTCGCCTTGCGGCATCCCATCACCGTGATGATGGTTGTCGTCTCGCTGATCGGCGGCGGCGGGCTGGCGATCTACAGCATGCGCGTCGACATCTTCCCGCCGTTCAATCTGCCGCAGATCTACGTCGTCCAGAACTTCAATGGCATGAGCCCGGCCCAGATGGAGGGGCTGATCGTCAACCAGTTCGAGCTCAACTTCCAGTACGTCGACGGGGTCAAGGAGGTCGAGTCGCGGAGCATCCAGCAAATCGCTCTGATCAAGCTCTCGTTCTACCCCGGCACCGACATGTCGCAGGCACTAGCCGAGGTCGTCGCCGAGGCTAACCGGGCCCAGGCCAGCACGCCGCCGGGAACGCTGCCGCCTCAGATCATTCGCATGGACGCCGGGAGCGTTCCGATCGGTTATCTCGTCTTGACCTCAAAAAAGGAGTCGCTGGGGACGCTCGCCGACCTTGCTCAGCAACGCATCCGCCCGCTTCTGCAGTCCACAGTCCCCGGCACGGTCGGCACAGCCCCCTTCGGCTCGAATGCCCGCTCCATCGTCATCAACGCGGACCCTGATCGGCTGCGGGACTACAACCTCGGGCCGGAAGACCTCGTCAAGGCGCTCGCCAACGGCAACGTCATCCTTCCCTCTGGCAATCTGTACGTGAAACAGGAAATGCCTCTTGTGCCGAGCAATGCGACGGTCACCGACATCCAGGAGATCACCCGGATCCCCGTCCAGCCGGGCCGCGACGTTTACATCGGCGATGTGGCCACCGTCTCTGACGGCACCGACGTCAACTTCGGCTACGCGATGGTCGATGGCCGGCGGTCTGTGTACATCCCCGTCGTCAAGAAAAACACGGGTTCGACTCTGACGGTGGTCTCCGACATCCACGCCGCGATGCCGACCTTCAAGGCGGTCCTCCCGGAAGGGGTGGATATCCGGTACGAGTTCGACGAGTCTCCGACCGTCATCGAGGCCATCCGCAGCGTTTCAACCGAAGGATTGATCGGAGCGACGCTCACGGGGCTGATGATTCTGATCTTCCTGCACGACTGGCGGAGCGTCCTAGTCGTGGTGCTCAACATCCCGATGGCACTTCTCGGTTCACTCATCGGGCTGTGGATCACCGGCAACACCATCAACATCATGACCCTCGGCGGGCTCGCCCTCGCCATTGGAATTCTGGTTGATGAAGCGACCGTCGCCGTCGAGAACATCCACGCGCAGATGGAGCACACGCGATCCATTTCGCGCACCGTCTTCTTGGGCGTCAACGAGACGGCCGTCCCGCGCCTGCTCGCGATGGTGTGCATCCTCTCGGTCTTTATCCCGGCGTTCATTATGGCTGAGCCGGTGCGTTCGCTATTCGTCCCGTTGTCGCTGGCAGTCGGCTTCGCCATGATCTCCTCGTATTTTCTCTCCAGCACCGTCGTGCCCGTCCTCGCCATACGGCTGCTCAAGCATCGAGGCAGCAAGCCGAAAAAGAAGAGAGGATTCGACTGGTTTCGAGACAACGTCTACACGAAGGTCCTGCAGGCCAGCGTCAAATGGCGGTGGTTCGTTGTGGGCGGATACATGGTTGTATGCGGCGTAATCCTGGCAGGCGTGGGGCTGCAGCTCGGGACGGAGCTGTTTCCACAAGTGGATTCCGGGGAGTTCGTCCTTCGCTTCCGCATGCCGCCGGGGACAAACTACGAGTTGACCCGCGAGGCGTGGGTGCGCGCCCTCGAGATCATCCAAGAGGAAGCCGGCCAGGAAAACGTTCTGATCTCGATGGGTTTTGCCGGCCAGCAGGCTCCCGACTATGGCTTGAACAATATCCTCCTGTTCATGCGCGGTCCCGACGACGCCCAGATGCGCGTCGCGCTGCGCGAGGGCCGTGTTCCGCTGAGCCAGCTCCGTGAGAGGCTGCGGCAAGCCGTCCCGGACAAGCTGGCTTCCTGGTTCACAGAGCGGGTCGAGCGCGAAGGCGTCACCGCGGAGGATGCCCGCCGGCTGGCCAAGAAGATCACGGTGGCTTTTGAACCGGGCGACCTGGTCAGCCAGGTGATGAGCTTCGGATCGCCGGCTCCCATCGAGGTGGTGATGGTGAGCCCCAACCTGTCGAAAACCGATGAATACTCCCGACGGATCTTGAAAGAGCTCCAAAAGAACACCTATCTGCGCGACGTCCAGCTCCAGCAAACCCTGGACTACCCGACGATCCAAGTTCGAGTCGATCGGCAAAAGGCGGGTCTCAGCGGACTGACTATCGATGAGTTGGGCCGATCCGTCCTGGTGACCACTTCCTCAAGCCGATTTCTCACCCGCAATTACTGGGTCGACGCCAAAACCGGCGTGAGCTACCAGGTGCAGGTCCAGGTGCCGACCCAGCGGATGGACTCACCCGCCCAGCTGGAAACCGTGCCGCTCTTGCCGACCACCGCAGGAGTCAACCTGTTGGTGCGCGATGTCGCGAGCGTCGGCAAAGGGGCCACGCCCGGCGAGTTCGATCGCTTGGCTTCGCAACGGTATCTGAGCATCACCGCCAACGTCGAGGGGGAAGACCTCGGCCGGGCGGCCCACCAGGTGCGTCAGGCACTTGCCGACGCGGGAGATCCTCCTCGCGGTGTGACGGTCTACTCACGAGGACAGGTCGCTCCGATGAATGCGATGTTTCGCTCACTGGCGGTCGGTTTGGCCGTTGCCGTCGCCGTGATTTATGTGCTTTTGACCGCCTATTTCCAGTCCCCACGGCTTGCCCTCGTGTCGCTCGGGGCAGTCCCCGGAGTGCTCAGCGGAGTCGTACTGGCGCTGTACATGACCCGCACCACGTTGAACATCGAATCGTTCATGGGAACGATCATGTGTATCGGCGTTTCCGTCTCCAACTCGGTGATGCTGGTCACGTTCACTTCCCGCGACTGGCGCGAGGGAAACTCAGTCCACGACGCGGCGACGAGCGGCGGCCGTGAGCGGTTACGACCCATCCTGATGACCGCATGCGCCATGATCGCCGGCATGGTGCCGATGGCGCTGGCCTTCGAGTCCGGCAGCCAGATAGAGGCTCCGCTGGGCCGGGCCGTTATCGGCGGATTGTTGGTCTCGACTTTCGCAACCCTCTTGCTGTTGCCCGCCATCTTTGTGGCGATCATGGGAAAGGTGGGGAAGTACCACTCCCCTTCACTTCACCCCGACGACCGCGACAGCCGCGACTATGCGCCTGTCCCTGACAAGGGCAACGAGACCGGACCATTGAGAGCAATCGAACCGGCGAAAACAGGAACCTAGCATGTTGGTCACCCGTCGCCTTACTCTGCTTTGTCTCGTCCTGTCCACGATCGGTTGCTCCGACCCGCCAACGGCCGCCCCCAAAGCGGTGCTACGACCGCAGGTGAGGATCGTGCCGGTCGAGAAGCGCACCATTGTCCGCATGACGAGCCAGCCCGGTTTTATCGAGGCTTACGAACAGACGTCATTGTTCGCGAACGTGTCAGGGTTTGTTGATGAGTGGAAGGTGGACATCGGCGAGCAAATTCGTAAGGGCCAAGTGCTCGCGCACCTGTACGCCCCGGACGTAGTCGCACAATACGAGGAGAAGCAGGCCGAGATCAGGCTGCGCGATGACGAGATTAAGGTAGCCCAGCAGGCAGTCCACGTTGCCGAGGAGAATTGGAATGCCGCGAACGCCCAGGTCGAGGAAGCGAAGGCCGACCTTGGTAAGTACGAGGCCGACGTCTCGCTGCGCAAGGTCGACTACAAGCGGATCAGCGACCTCGTCGCGAGCAAATCCGTTGAGGTAGCCCTGCAGGACGAGAGTTACAAGCGTCTCGAGACGAGCGAGGCGGCGTATCGCGCGGGGAAGGTCAGTGTCACCATCGCCAAGGCCAACCGGACTGCCCGCAAAGCGGACCAGGACAAGGCCAGGGTCGACGTGATTGCGGCCAGGGCAAGAGCGGACGTCGCGCGCACGGAAGCGAAGCGGTATGCCGCCCTTGTCGACTTCACCTCGATCAAGGCACCCTATGACGGTGTCGTCATTGTGCGCAACGTGAACAGCGGCGACTTCGTCCAGCCTCAGGGAGGAGACCAGTCGGTCCCACGCAGCAATCAAGGGATGATGTCCTCAACCGGCGCGATGCCCCTTTATGTCGTGGCCCGCACCGACAAGGTCCGCATTTTCCTGGATGTCCCCGAGAAGGAGGCGGTCGGGATCCGCCCAGGGAATCCGGCGTCAGTCACGATCGACGCGGCCAACAACATGCAGGTTGCCACGACGGTGGCGAGAACTTCTTGGGCGCTTCACGTCAACTCGCGAACGCTGCGGGCGGAAGTCGACATCCCCAATCCTAGCGGTCAGATCTTGCCGGGCATGTATGCCTACGGCACGGTGGAGCTCAAACGGACAGGAGTGTGGACGGTCCCGTTCGAGGCACTCGTCGAAATCGGTAACCAAACCAGCTGCTACGAAAAACTTGACGGCAAGGCGATGCTGCTGCCGGTGCAGCGCGGCATCGATGATGGCCAGCGTGTTGAGGTTCTCAAAAAGCGAGTCGGCGGCAAGTGGGTCCCTTTCGATGGCTCGGAGCGGATCATCCTTGGCGATTTGTCCGAACTCTCCAGCGGCCAGCCGGTGTAGTTGACCGAAACCATTCCGTGCGGTCACTTCAGTACGTGCAGAAGCGGCTTGAGAGGTTGGCGGCTGCTCTCGCTGATTACGGGCACAAATGCCTCCATCGCCCCGACTGCCGAGAGTCGAGCAAGAAGGGAACGAAATCATGTCGATGAGGATACGAACTCGGTTAGCCTTTGTGGCGGGGGCGCTGGGCTTTGTTCTCCTGGCCTCAGCTGGCTTTTGTAACGATGAGGACGCGCAGGGCCGGGGAGGTGGCCGCCGAGCAGAAACCGGTCAGCAAGGCGCCTCCGATTCCGGTGGCGGGTCTGCTGGCTGAGCCACGATCGCTCGAGCAAGTCGGTCTGCCGCTCGCGTTGACCCGGTCCGTGATACCAGCGGACAACTTGCAAACGCCGGAGAAGATCGCCCTGGGGAAGAGGCTCTTCTTCGACGGACGACTGTCCGCCGATGGCACCGTCGCCTGCGCCACTTGTCACAATCCGTCCCGCGCTTTCACTGACGGGCGCCCCGTTTCCATTGGTATTCACGGGCGCGCCGGGCAGCGCAATGCTCCCACCGTTCTGAATGCACTCTATAACAAGACGCAGTTCTGGGATGGGCGGGCGAAAACGCTCGAGGATCAGGCCGCGATGCCCATCGTCAATCCCGCGGAAATGGGCCAGCCCAGCCTCGATTCGGCCGTGTCCAGAATCGCCGGCATCGAGGAATACCAACGGGCGTTCCGGCGGGTTTTCGGTCGCGCGCCGGACGGAAGCAGCTTGCTGCGCGCAATTGCTTCTTATGAGCGATCCCTCACGTCGTTTGATTCGCCATTCGATCACTTCGTTGCGGGAGACCAGATTGCCATCGACGAAGCCGCGAAGCACGGTTGGGAACTTTTCAACACCAAGGCTCGCTGCAACAAGTGCCACGCGCTGACTGAGACGAAGAAGGATGTCACAAATTTCTTCGACAACGACTTTCACAACATTGGAATCGGCATCATCAGGCATAACGTCGTCGGCCTCGCACGCCAGGCAGAGAAACTCGTCAATTCCGGCGACGCTGCGGCCATCGATCGCGCGGCCATCCAGACGGAGATGTCCGCCTTGGGACGGTTCCTGATCAGCAAGAAGGAGAGCGACACTGCCTCTTTCAAAACGCCCAATCTTCGGAACTTGCTGCTCACCGCTCCCTATTTTCATGATGGCTCGCAGGAGACCCTTTGGGACGCCATTGACCACTACAACAAGGGCGACGGCCTCAAAAACCCTTGGCTCGACGAGGATATCCAGCCACTGGCCCTTACAGAGCCGGAAATCGATGATCTCGTTGCTTTTCTGGCATCGTTGACCAGCGCGGATTACAAGGACCAGGGGATTAAGCAGCTCGCGCGACAGCGTGCTCTGTCGCGGACACGCCGACCGCAGCGTGATACAGCGCGGGCGTTCGGACCAAAGCCAACGCAGCCAAAGCCTCCCCGGCTTTGACGGAACGTGATAAGTGCCGCGGTGGTTCCGCGCCTTCCACGAAAAGCGAACCGATCGTTACAGGCAATTACCAAATCCGTTTTCCAACAGAAAACACGATGAGCGGCCGGCTACCGCCACGCGATCGGGCGCGCACTGGGCCAATTTTGAGGCGATTGCCTCAATAGTTCCCACGCCCGCCGGTGCAGACTTGCGGTCTCCTTCGCACACCTCCACTTGGAGGGGACAGTCAACTGCTAGTTCGAAAATCAGCAAGAGCACCATCTTCCGATCATTTCATGGCTTCGCACGCTGCGACGAAGTCGCACGTGAAGCCCCCGGCACGGTGGTTGCGTTCTCGGGATGCTCACCAACGCTTTATTTCCAATCGTGGAACATTAAGAACTGGAGAGAATGATGCGTCGCTTCTCACTCACTTTGCTCTGTGCGGCTCTCGTCGCTTTGGTCGGGTTGGGCGTTTCCGGATGTGGCTCGTCGGATTCGGGCAGCGGAGGAAAGATGGAAAACAAAAAGATGAGCTCCGACAAAATGTCCTCCGACAAGATGGGTTCCGACAAAATGGGTTCGGACAAGATGAGCTCCGACAAAATGGGAGCCGGCAAGATGGCCACCGACAAGATGGGTTCCGACAAAATGTCCTCGGACAAGATGGGCTCCGACAAAATGGGGGACGGCAAGTAATCAGGCGTCCCTTCGCGATCGACTTGTCGCAGTTTGAGCGCGTGCCCGGAACCGTTTTCAGGTTGCCGAGTAGCTTGCCATGCAACGACTGGAACCCAAACATCCGCGCACCATCCGGTGGTTCCATTGGATCAATGTGCCGCTCTTGGTGGGCATGATTTGGAGTGGCCTGCTCATCTACTGGGCCAACGACGTGTATCGCATCGGCTGGAGTGGATTCACGTTGTTCCACTTCTTCCCGGACTGGTTCTATCGCGCACTCAATCTGCGATTCCGGCTGGCCGAGGGCTTGGCCTGGCATTTCTTCTTGATGTGGTTCTTCGCGGTTAACGGCGCGCTCTACGTCACGTACACGTTCGCCTCCGGGGAATGGAGGCAGTTGCTCCCCAATCGCCGATCTTTCCGCGAGGCGATTCAAGTCGTCTTGCACGATTTGATGCTCGTCAAGAGCCTCCCGCCGCAGGGAAAGTTCAACGCCGCGCAGCGGATCGCGTATGCAGGCGTCGTGGCAATGGGGGCCTGTTCTTTGATCACCGGCCTGGCGATTTACAAGCCCGTGCAACTTGGCTGGCTAACGTGGCTGCTGGGTGGATACGAAGCGGCGCGTGTCGAGCATTTTGTGCTGATTCTCGGCTATGTGTTGTTCTTCGTGGTGCATATCTCCCAGGTGATCCGGGCCGGTTGGAACAACTTTCGCGCGATGGTCACCGGCTACGAGGTCGTCGGCGCACCGCGCCGGCGGCCGTTTCGCTGTTGAACGCCGCGATCACGCCGCCCCAGGCCGTCGCGGATCCTCAAATGCGAAAGGCGCCCGGTGGAGGTTCTTAATGAAAGCCCCGGTTGCGTCCCCGCCGGGTCCAAATGACCCCGAGGTCGAGCGGCGGATTCGCAGGCTGACGCGTCGTAGCTTCGCCGTTGGGGCGATTGCCGGATTAGCCGGGCTCGCCGGATGGGGCTGGCTGCGAACGCGGCCCGACGCAGACGGCATCCCCTGGCCCCTGCGCCGGATGTTGGAATGGAACGCGAAGCTCGCCGAGGCCTATTTTCGGCCGACGCGCTCAGCGCGAACGTTTCCGGCAAGCGTTGCACGGATGCCGCGGCCAAACGGAGGTATCGGGCTGGGAAACGGCATCGATCCGGCAACCTGGTCGCTGCGCCTGGAGAACTCGACGGACGCGAAGCCGCTAATGTTGACGCTGGACCAGATCAAAACTCTGCCGGAAGTCGACACGGTGACCGAGCTCAAATGCATTGAAGGCTGGAGCGATCCGGTGTATTGGACGGGAGTTCGACTCGCCGACCTGGCCGCGCGATTTGGCAAAGCGACCCGCTCTGGGAAACCGACCGATCTCGCGCGATCTCCCTCCGACCTGTTTCGCTACGTTTCGTTGTCCACGCCGGACATGGGTTATTACGTCGGGCTCGATATCGAGAGCGCTCTGCACCCGCAAACGTTGCTTTGCTACGCGATGAACCACCAACCGCTGACTCTGGAGCACGGCGCGCCGCTCCGGCTCGTCATCCCGGTCAAATATGGGATCAAGTACATCAAGTGGATCGGAACGATCCGTTTCACCGACGAGCGGCCAGCCGACTACTGGGCGGAGCGCGGCTACGACTGGTACGCCGGCCACTGATTAGTGGACATTTTGAACGCAAGGTTAAGGAAATCCAGCCTCGCGTCGAAGTCGCAGTCCACGGTCCCATTGAGTGTGTCGCTCTTAAGGCGTGGCACCCAAACCGAGTTGCAGCCGGGGCGACGGCACATCTATTACTTCTTCAAAATAACTCCAAGCGCGCTGCTCTGATGCGGGAAGCGGGCGAGCCGATGACCGTCGAACGCGTTCCCGCTACCACGCGGCGCAAGGAATCAGCCGGCGCGAGGTCGCGCTAATGTCGATCCTCCCATGCAGAAAAACGTTCGAATTCTGCCGCCGATTTCAGCGCGTTTGATCCGCGGTCGCAGCCCAAGGCCGGATTCCGCGAAAACGTATGAGTTTCCGGCACGTGGATCGCGTGCCGAAAAACGGATGAGTTTCCCGGGCCGGTCACGGCGGCACTTAACGGTGGTTTTTTGCGATGTTGAGATTAGGGAACGACGGCCGCTGCAAGAACGCACCTGATGACGATTACGGTTTTTCAATTGTGATCGTCAGTTTGCAGTCGACGGCCGACTTGGCCCCGAAATTAGTCACGTCTAGAGTCCAATAGCGCTCCCCCAGTTTTTCAATGTCCCTTCGATTAATGATGGTCGTGATGTTGAGGGTCTCTGCCCGGTGTGCATCTTGCCGCGTCGAGTGCGTTAGGCCTTCATCCTGCCCCATAAACATCAGCATCACCGAATCGGAACCCGCGTACTCGAGTTTGGCGCTGAATCGCTTGGGTTCAGTGATGTGAAAGTAAAACATCTTCGTAAACGGCTGATCCGTGCTTCCTCCCTTGGCAAGTTTGAACTCGTAAGTTCCGGGCTTGGTCACTTCCCGCCGTATCGTGGCGTACGCCTCCACCCTGCGCTCGTGCAGTGCCAGACACGTCGCGCGAATCAGGTTGGCATAGGGAGCTGTCCACTGCGTTGCCGGAACCGAAATCCCAATCAAAACGCAGTTGCCCTGACGGACGATGGGAGCATAGTTGGCGTTGCTCGTCCAACGCGCAATCGCGTCGACTGCGGAGGAATTCTCCCCGTGACGGGGCAGAAACATGGCGAATAGGTCCCGCTTGTCGGCGTCCAGTTCCGCTTCGGCACCTTTTTCCAAAACCAGAACTGGAACCGCGTTTTGCGGCTTTCCCAGCAATCCACTCTCGCCGATCGTCACGCTCGGCGGTCCTGCGACGCCATGCGCACATTGGCCGCCGTTAATCTCCAATCCGAGTTGTCCGAAGATTTGCGCCGCGCCGTAACCAATGCCGACTATCTTGTGTGTCTTGAGGGCTTCCAAAGTTCGCTTTTCCAGCTTCGGCCGATCATGTTTCGGCAGCACCAGGACCACAACGTTGGCCTCTGACGCAACTGCCTTTTCGATCGTGTCCGCCTTTTCGAGGCGCGTCACCTTGCCCTTGCCGCGCAGCACGCCGAACAGGGACGAACCGAAGTCAGCATCGTTTGCGGACGTATAAACGACAAAGTCGGGCCTCACAGACTTGCGTTCGTCTGCGGCATTGGCGGCGGAAATGGTTGAAAGGCGAAGAAGGATGACGATCGCACTAGCGACAAATGCTACCGGTCTCATTATGAACATCCTTCTTCAGTAAGAAACGACCTGGTCGGCTGCGGCCCGTCGACCAAATCAGGATCAAGTACCGTTTCTTCTAATTCTTCTAAACGTCTAGCGGGCCGCGGCCAATGGGCCCAAAAAACGTTCGAATTCTGCCGCCGATTTCGGGGCGTTTGATCCGCACTCGCGGCCCAGGCTCGATTCCGCCAAAACGTACGAGAATCCGGCACGGAGAACAGCGTGCCGAAATACGGATGAGTTTCCCGTGCCTGTCACGGCGGCACTTATCGGTCGATTTTTGGCGTTCGCAGAAAACGCTTGAGATTACCGGAAACCGCAGGTGCAAGAGCAGCGCCGTCAGCTATGCCTTCCTCCCAGCCCCCGCGCGCGAAATGGTGGCTCGATCATTCTCGGAGTCTTGGGTGAGCCCATTTCACCCTAGCTCCAGCGACCCGATGCGCCACATCAAACTAAACCTTGATCTGCATGCCACCCTCCCGCTCTTGAAGGTATAGGGCGCCCGGCCTTTACCAGCACCCGGTTCGATCCCGATTTAGCGTGGCGGTTGCTGCCACGAAGAATCCTCCGGCGAAATGAAAAAATATTGGCATTTTACGGCAATCGAAGTTAATCTCAAGAAAGTCCCAAAATGGCTTTTGCACCAGACGTTTTGCGGGCGTGAAGAGCGCCAGAGTCAGCGCATCCAACACGTCGCGCCGGAACGCAGCCACATCTCATTTCCTTCCGGAGGTCAGAATGAACCGTATGTCGTCGGGATACGCGCTTGGGCTCCTGTTGACCTTCGTTGGAGTCGGCCTTGCCGACGAAGCGAAGGCGATTAAACCCGATCTGTCCCTCGTGAACGATGGCAAAACGTTCAATGTCGTCAACGCCAACGCGGAATTGACAAAGAAAGCTGGCAAACCAACCATCGTCAATCTCAAGGTCAAAGGCGGCGACATACCTGGGCGAAGCAACATTGGCCTCGCACTCGTCGAGGGCCTGGAGTTTTCGGAAGGGACCATCGAGCTTGATATGAAGGGCTTCGGGCGAACCCAGCCGTGTTTTCTGGGTATCGGTTTGAATGTCGTCGACGAAAAGACTTTTGAGTCCGCCTATTTTCGGCCGTTCATGTTCTCCCGCGGCAATACCGAAGCGATTCAATACGTTTCCTGGCCCGACAACGGCTGGAAGAAGTTGCGAACGCCCGGCTATGTGGCTGCCGCAAACCCAGTCCCGAGGGCATCCGGCTGGTTCCATGCCCGCTTCGAAGTGACCGCAAAACAAGTCAAAGTGTTCGTCGATAACGCGAAGCAGCCCAGCATGGTCACCGATCGAATCACGACTCGTGAAAAAGGAAGAGTCGGACTGTGGGTCGATAGCGGCAACGGCTATTTCCGCAATCTCAAGATCACGCCCGCGAACTAATCGCTTTCGGGTAAACTAACAGCCGCACGAAGAGGTGCCGGGGCGATCCGAAAACCCGTGGGATTTCTGGGCGCTTGAGAAATCCTCCGAGTTTCACGGACGGCAAGTCGCTAAGCCAGTTTCTTCCCGGGAACTGCGCTCAGGCAGTTGCGATCCCTTCCGATGAGCGCCAGCCAGAGCGACTCGATGGGGGGCGATTCACAGCCTCGTCGATCAACGCGCACCGCGTGCGCGCTCGCGTCGAACCTTTTGCTCAATAATGTCGGAGGCCTGGGTGGCCGATTTGAGCGTGACGTGCGTGTTCCGCTCGAGATCGTGAATCTCAGAGCCGGCGCGGATTTCTGTCGCAAACGCGGCTTCCACTTGCTCCTTTCCGCGTGGAAATTGCAGATGGATGGTCCGCAGCTCGTCGGTAAAGGCTGGGTCAGGCCCCTTGGACAAAAACGTTTGCAGCCTCGCGGACGAGGGAACGCTCGGCCGTCGGAGTAATTCATCAGTTTGGAGATCCGCAAACGGTGAAAGACCTGTCCTTCCCAGAACGTGTCGTGTCCCAGGTGCCTGCCATCTCTTTCGCGAATAAAAAGATGGACGTGCCCCTTGGGCCTGAGTTGCACACGGACGACTTTGGTTCCGGGCGTGGTGTCAGCGTCGCTCTCGACCAGTCTCACTTCGTCATTCGCGTGATCGAACCAGGGAACCGAGCCCACCAGAAAATAAAATCCCGACGGGCACAAAGGATAGGCGTACTTCGGCCCTGACAGGTTGTAGTTCTTCGGCCCCATCCCCAGCAGAAGAGCCCGACGAGTGCTGAGGAAGTGCTCGAACAGATTGCTTTCCGGGAGCCCTTCGAGCATCTCGCGATCGCGGTCCCAGGCCCAGCGGCAACGCAACAGACGATCTTGCTGTGGCAGACCGCGCCCCAGCCCCTTCGCCGGAGTCCGCTTGATCTCAAATTCGCCGGCGACCGGCACGTCGTCCCGCAAACGCTCCAAGAATCGCTGAAACAGCTGCCGGGCAACGTCGGCGTCCGAGCGGTCGGCAACTCGGGACGTTTGCGCGTGACACATCCCGGCGAAACCGGTCGTGACCAAAGCGATCCAAAGGGCGGGGCGAAATCGCCAGCGCATGCGGGATCCCCCGATGGACTCTGATGGCGCAGATTGTGGCGCACGAGCAAACGCTCGCTAGAGCGAATTAAAGACTTGCTCAATCGCGATGGCCGGGTGGCGTGGGCCGGGTTGCGGCCGTCAGACAGCCGCGCGGTGGCAACCGGTATCCCGCCCGCCACATTCGGGCTGCCGCAAGAACGTTCGAATTCTGACACCGATTTCCGCGCCTTTGATCCGTTCTCGAATACCGCGGCCCGATTCCGCCAAAACGTATGGGAATCTGGTGCTCGAAACCGCGGGCCGAAAAACGCATGAGTTTCCGGTGTCCCTCGCGGCGACACTTATCGGTCCTTTGATGGCGTGTCCGGGAAAAGCGGCTGTGGTTCTTTTCAAGAGTTAAGTGGTTGAGATTGCAGGGTTCCAGTGGGTTTTGTTTGACCATGGCGCGCTCGGCCTCAACGTCAGCCTCTTTGGCCCCTGACGGGGACGGGTCGGCCGCACGGAGTATGCCGGCGGCGACTGCACGGAAGCAGGCGGCGTTGTACAGGCTTCCGGGGTCGGTAGGATTGGGCTTCTCTGGAATCGCCGCCGCCTGGCGGATGAGGGCGGCAGCCTCGGCGCCGCGATGGACTGCAAGCAGACTTGCGGCCACGTCTTGAGTGCTTTGGCGCGTGGAAGCATGGTGAGGGCCGAGTTTAGTCTTGCGCACCGCCAGCGTCTCCTCGCGGAGCTTGAGGGCCTCGGCATGCCGGCCGATGGTCGCGTAGCTGTTCGCCAGGTTCTGCATGCAGGCGAGCGTGGCAGGGTGTTCGGGGCCGTACTTGCCTTTGAACAGTCGCAGTGTTTCCTCGCGGAGCTTGAGGGCGTCACCGTTGCGGCCGAGGTCCGCATAAACGTCCGCTAGGTCGTTCATGACCCGGAGCGTGTCCGGGTGGTCGGGGCCAAGCTTGGCTTTGTCGAGCGTGAGCGTTTCCTCGTAAAGGTTGAGGGAGTCGGCGCGTCGGCCAAGGCCATAGTAAGCCGAGGCCACTCCGTGCATGACCACGAGCGTTTCGGGATGGTCGGGCCCGAGCTTGGCCTGGAAGAGCGCCAGCGTTTTCTCATAAAGCTCGAGGGCTTCGGCGCGTCGGCCCAGGACTCGATAGGCGTTTGCAATGTTGAACATGCACGCGAGCGTATCGCGGTGGTCCGGTCCGAGCGTCGCCTTGTCGAGCGCGAGCGTTTCTTCGCGGAGCGCGAGAGCCTCGGCGTGGCGGCCCAGGTCGTAATAGCTGTTGGCCAGGTTGTTCATGCTGATGAGCGTGTCCGGGTGGTTGGGCCCAAGCCGTGCCTTCCGCAGCGCCAATGTTTCCTCGCGGAGCTTGAGTGCCTCGTCGTAGCGACCCAAATCACCGTAACAGGTGCCCAGATGATTCATGGTCATGAGCGTGTCGGGGTGGTCGGGGCCAAGGAGCCTTGAAAACAGCGCGTAGGCCGCCTCCTCCTGCTCTGCTGCTTTTCGATCGTCGCCCAGGTCGTAGAACGACTGTCCCAGCGTCAATCGCAAGCGGGCCTCAATCAGCGGCTGGTCGGGAAAACTCTGGTTCACGAATGGCAGAGCCGACTCGATGGCCTTTCGCAGCGTGACTTCGCGGCCCAGGCCGCCCCGCAGTCCCTCGGGACGCGCCGCCGCGAGGATTCGGTCCTTCACGAATGACAGCATCGCCTTGGTCTCGGCCTCGCGAGCCAGGGCGTCTGTTTCGGCGCAGCGTTGCCCGCATTGCCTGCCAGGTGGCGACTGCCGTGCCGGCGATAAGAGCCAGAGCCACAGCGACCGCCGTCAGCACAGCCGCACGATTGCGCTGAACCAGTTTCTTAAGACGGTAGCTCGCGGACGGCGGTCGGGCCGTAATTGCCTCATTTCGAAGGTAACGCTCGATGTCCTCCGCGAAAGCACTGGTTGTGGTGTAGCGACGGTTGCGCTCCTTCTCGAGCGATTTCATCACGATCCAGTCCAGATCGCCGCGGACGAGACGCGTCAGCTGCGCCGGCTCCAGGCTCCGCTGTGCCGCAACGGAGGTCAATGAAGCGGAGCTGCCGAGCTTCGTGCTCGGTTTGCTGGGCTCCTCTTCTTTGATCAGTCGCACGACCTCTTGCCCGATGGCGTCTTTGAACCGCTGTCGATCAAGCGGCGTCGTACCGGTCAAAAGCTCGTACAGAATTACGCCAAGCGAATAGACGTCGCTGCGCGTGTCGATGTCGAGATTGTTGAACTCAGCCTGCTCGGGACTCATGTACAAGGGCGTCCCGACCATGACGCCATGCGCCGTGTACAAACTGTGTTCCGTGAGCGGCTGGTTGATCGCCTTGGCCAGACCAAAATCGATCACCTTCGGGACTGGTCGACCGTCATAAAGGCAGACCAGGATGTTCGACGGCTTCAAGTCGCGGTGAATGATCCCTTTCTGATGCGCGTGCTGCACCGCCTGGCAGACTTGCGTGAAGAGCTTCAGTCGCTCCTCGACCGTAACCCTGGCCTGATCGCAATAGTCAGTGATCGGCATGCCCTTGACGTACTCCATCACGAAGAACGGGCTGCCTTGGTCCGTGACTCCTCCATCAAGCACTTTGGCGATGTTCGGATGATCCATGACCGCGAGGGCTTGCCGCTCAGCCTCGAAACGCGACAACACCTGCCGGCTATCCATGCCCGGTTTGATGAGTTTGATCGCCACGCGCCGGCGAACGGGTTGCAGCTGCTCCGCAGCCCACACTGTTCCCATCCCGCCTTCACCGATCTCTTCAAGCAGGCGGTAGCGGCCTGCGATCATCCGACCCGCCGGGGCGCTTGTTGAATCGTTCACGGTCGCGCACGATCCAGCGGCAACTTTGCTGCGTTCGACTCCGGGCAATTCGGTTGGCTTCTCATGGGCTTGCAGAAGTGCGTCGACTCGCGCTCGCAGCTCGTTATCGCCTGCACACTGCGCGTTAAGGACCTCGGCCTGCTTTGCGGGGTCTCTGGATTGGACAGCCGCCAGAAAGATGGCTTGCACGCGATTTGAGTCAAGCGGCACGGCGGTCCCCCTGCGCAATTTCTAGTTCCAATGTCAGACTCCAGGGACCGATCTTCCAAGGCTTGCCGCGACGCATTCAATTGGGCCGCGAATGTCGCCAAACTCGAGGACTCGTGCTCTAATGGATCGTTCTCGCGATTCTGAATCCGGTTCGCGAACTTTTGATGTCAGGCGCGGTCCACGACCTGACCGCCGATCGGATTCCCGTGGCAAGCTGTGTAAAAGCGCCACCCTTTTGGACCCGTTCGTGGCTGATATCCACAACTCGGTCCAGGTCTCTTTTTCCCGGCGACTTGTCGTAATCCATCGCAAATGTGTCCTGGCACCACTCCACAACGTTGCCGTAAACATCGAACAGCCCGAAATCGTTCGGCAGCAGGGTGCCCACCGGCCCAGACAGCTCGTTTGAGTTTTTCACGTACCAGGCATATCTGGACAACAATTCCGAGGGCGAGCCGAAAAAAAAGACCGACGTCGTTCCGGAGCGGCAGGCATATTCCCATTCGGCCTCGGTCGGCAACCGGTAACCGGTCCGTTCGAGATAGTTCGCGGGCAGTGTCATGCCGGGGCGGATTTGCTCAATCGGCGGATAACACATATCACTTTCAGGAATCTTCTCACGCTCACTTAGCCAACGGCAGTACCGAGCAGCGTCGTACCACGTCAGAAAATTCTTGGGGCAGTCCTTCGTCGGCCGATCAGTGCCGACCTCAGGTGTGCCTTGATCAAATTGGTGCCATTGCTCACCGTTGATCTCCGTCGCGCCGATCGCAAATGAGCGGTTGATCGTCACACGATGCTGGCCTTCGCCGCCCCAATTACCGTTCTCACTCGATGGGCTGCCCATCACAACTTCCACCGGGCCCGTCATCACCGTCATCGTGTGACCCAGGTGACTCACGTACCAACGGCGACCGTTTTCGGCGTTCCCCGTCGAGAGCTTCTCGTCGCAGCGCTTCATTTCATCCCGGGCATTCCAGCGGCGTAGTAACCACGCCGCTGCGCCGTGTACGCCCGGATCGACGTCGTTCAGGTAAGTGTCCACCATCATCGTGCGTCTCGAGGCGGCATCCCGCATAGCGAACACGTTCGGAGGATAATAGCCCATCGACAAGATCAGCGCGGCTTTGACGGAGACATCCGATTCCACAGTCAACCGGTCCCAGACAAGTTCCGGGTCGACTCCCAAATTGGCCATTCGATCAATGATGTAACTTCTTGTCGTGGGATCGGGGGTACGGCGCAAGAGTGGCCAGACCTGCTGCGGCGCTCCGAGCCGCAGCAACGCCACGGCAGAATTGGCTTGCCGTTTAGCAAGAACCACCTTCTCCTGGTCCGTCGCCTTTTCGGTCGGATGCATTGCGAGTTCACCCAGAGCCAGAGCAATCGCCCGATCCTTGTACAGGACCAGCTTGTTAAACAGGACCACAAACTGGAACCGCTCGCTGTCCACCAGCAGATTGAAGAGTTCGTCGGGACGGTCCGACAAATAATCGGCCAACGTCTCTGTGGCGAAGCGGCGCGATAAGGTGTCCTGATTTGAGTCCCGGAAAATGGCCGTGAGAGGCTCGATGAGTTGGGCTTTCGCCGGGCGCAGAGCTTCCCGCCAGGGAACGAGCGCCGAGGCCTCGAGAGTCACCAGCCGGCCTGCGACGAACTTGGCAAGGCGACTCCAGCGTTGATCGCTGGGTGTGTAGGTTGCCAAGGCGCAGGCGGCCTGAAACTGGTTTTGTGCTTCCAGGTTCGGATCCAAAGCCGCCTTCCACGACGGTTCAATCACGCTGTCCTTGAAAGGCAAGAGGGCATCCCGGACGACGATGAATTCACTCGGCGAAATCCGCAGCAGGCCCTCCCGTAGATCTTCAATCTTGCGTTGATCCACAGGAAGCAGGGCCAGGGCGAGACGCAATTCCTTGTCAGGTTGCTTTGGAGCCCGAGCATCTTCTTGCCGGAGCAACGGATCGGTCAAGGGGCGGATTTTTCCAATTTCATGGACAATTCCCGGCACTTCGCCGATTTGGGACTTGGTGAGTTCGTCCACCAGGCTCGCTGCGTATTCCGTCTGGCGTTTCTGTTCGATTTGCTGCGATCGCTCGTTGGCGGCCCTTTCTGCGGTCGCGTGCGCCTCGGCGTCCAGTTGGGCCTCCATGGCTCGAATCATTCCCCAGGTCGTCCCGGCAATCCCGCAGACAAGGGCCAGCACGATCAGCGCGACCGCAGCGACGAGCCCACGGTTGCGGCGCACGAGCTTTCGCAACCGATAGCTCGCAGACGGCGGCCGCGCCTCAATCACCTCGTCGGCCAGATGACGTTGAAGGTCACGAGCCAGGCCGTTAGCCGTCTCGTACCTTCGGGAGCGTTCCTTCTCCAGGGACTTCATCACAATCCAGTCCAGATCGCCGCGCAGCAGCCGCGTCAACTGCGCCGGCTCCAGGCTCCGCTGCGCTGCAACCGAGGGCAACGAGCCAGAGCCGCTGAGCTTGGTGCTGGGCCTGCTCGGCTCTTCTTCCTTGATGAGTCGCAAGATCTCGGACCAAGCCGCGTCTTTGAACCGTTGCCGCTCGAGCGGCGTCGTTCCGGTCAATAACTCGTACAGAATCACGCCGAGTGAATAGATATCGCTGCGCGTATCGACGTCCAGGTTATTGAACTCTGCCTGCTCGGGACTCATATAGGTGGGAGTACCGACCATCATCCCTTGCGCCGTATACAACGTGCGTTCCGTGAGCGGTTGGTTCATCGCCTTGGCGAGACCGAAGTCGATCACCTTCGGGACCGGCTGGCCGTCATAAAGACAGACCAGAATGTTCGACGGTTTCAAATCGCGGTGAATGATCCCTTTCTGATGCGCGTGCTGCACCGCCTGGCAGACTTTTATGAACAGTTTGAGCCGCGCCTCAACAGTCAGCCTGGCCTGGTCGCAATATTCGGTGATCGGCACGCCTCGAACGAGTTCCATCACGAAGTAGGGGCGCCCGGAATTCGTGACCCCGGCGTCGAGCGCCCGGGCGATGTTGGGATGGTCCATGAGCGCCAGCGCTTGCCGCTCGGCTTCGAACCGGGTCAGCACCTGCCGGCTGTCCATGCCGGGCTTGATAATCTTGAGCGCCACTCGACGGCGGACCGGAGCGTGCTGGTCGGCCAGAAAGACAACGCCCATCCCCCCCTCGCCGATTCTTTCCAGCAACTTGTAGGGGCCGATCACCATCCCTTCTTCGCCGGCATCGGCATCCTTGAGACAGGTCGGCGACATCTTGCGCCGGTCCTTTCAAAAAGTCGCCAACTTTGAAGTGGGCGCCAATCAAGCTGTCGATTTCCGCGCGCAACTGATCGTTGGAGCCACAGGCTTGATCCAAGTAGGCGGCCCGGGCGACGGCATCTTCGATTTCAATCGCCCTTCCAAAGATGGGCTTGGCGTCGCTGGTCGAGGCGGTCAAGTCGGCATCTCCGAGAGTTTCTGCTCTTCAATGCGACAAACAACGCCCAAGGCTGACCGGAATTCTACGGGGTTTCCTTCCCCGGACCGTTGAGCTGCCTCGCCAACCAGGCTCGGGCGAAAGCCCAGTCGCGATAAGCAGTTCGGGAAGAGATCTCGAGCGCGCTCGCGACATCTTCGAGCGTCAGCCCCACGAAAAAATGGAGTTTCACCACCTGTGCCGCCTGGGCATCAACCATTGCGAGACCGTCGAGTGCTTCGTGCACCGACAGCACCTCCTCATCGGCGGCGGAAATCAGATTTAATTCGCTGGCGGCAAGCAGATTCAAGTCGCCGGCGTCGGCACGTCGCCATTCGCCGCCGTGCTTGATTCGTGTTTTGCGCCGCGCTTGCTCCACCAGAATCCGCCTCATCGCCTCGGCAGCCGCCGCAAAAAAATGTCCGCGGCCATCCCACTTTTGCGGCGATTCGACGCCAACGAGTCGCAAATAGGCCTCATGAACCAGAGCCGTCGGCTGCAACGTCTGCCCCGACTTCTCCTGGGCCATTTTCTGAACGGCCAGTTTCCGGAGCTCGTCGTAAACCAGGGGCAGAAGTTGCTCCGCCGCGAATCGATCACCTTTCTCGGCCGCGGCGAGAATGTGGCTCAATTCACCCATAAGCTGCTGCTTCCGGCTAGGGAGTCACCCGACACCAGCCTACCGCCGTCAATCGGCGAACACGAGGGTGTTTCCAAGCACGATCCGGCGTGTGCAAGGTCTTCAGAAGAGGGCCAGCGGTTATTCACGGAAACGCCATGGGAGTAACAGAAGGCGCCCGACCAGCCGATCGCGCGCACGACCTTAGTAATTCTCGGAAATTTTCTGATTTCTTTCGGCAGCTCGGTTCGCGGGGCGTCGCATTGAAACATGAATGTCTCGCCGAAGTCTCGCGCCAAAAAGGCGCTATTTGGGGAGGTCAGTACCATGCGTAGTCATTGGGCGTTTCGCTCGGCCCTCGTCGCCGCCACCGCTCTCGGTCTTGCCGTCCCCGCGACGGCGTTCGCACAGTTGCATCAGGACGCCTGGAAGACGGCCAGCATCCCTCCCACCACCGTTCCGACGATTCCGCCCGGAGACGACATCATCGTCTACCTCCACGGCGGGCCGGGGTCGCGGCTCGAGGAGTCGCTCGATCTCGTTCCCAAGCTTCACGCCGCGGGGCTCGCCAAGGGGAAGCGGTACACGGTGATCGGGTTCGACCAGCCGAGCCAGGGCTACTCGTCGATGGTCGATCCGATCTCGATGTTCCCCGACAACCAGACGCACTGGGACGGGAACCTCTTCAAGAGCGCGACGAGCCGGGACCCGATGCGCTACGCGCTCCTTCAATTCAGTGAGGACTTCATCGGCGACTTCATCGAGACCCTCAACAAGGTCGTCCCAATCACCAATCGCAACATCTTCATCATCGGCGGCAGCACCGGCGGCGCCCTCTCCCTTCGCATGGGGCATCGCACCGACAAGCCGTGGCTCAAGAAGATCGTGGCGTGGAGCGCCGCCAGCGTGTGGGAGTCGTACGGGGCCGACCTGAAGAAGATCAACATCGTCCTCAACTCCGCCCAGGGTCGATGGCGACAGGGTGAGGACCCCGGTCGCCGCAAGGACTACTTCGACCATGTGTTCGGAGAGCCGTTCACGGGCGTCCAGCCCAATCCGGATGAGTGGTACCGCGGAACGCGCTTCAACGGCGCCGGCGCCGCCGGCAGCCGCAGGGGTGTGTACCCCGATTGGAAGTGCAAGTTCGACTACATCAGCGCGACCCGCCTCGAGTATCAGGAAATCTACAACGCGGCGGGGCGGCGCTGGCACTGGCGGCTCGGCGCCGAGATGACGCTCTTCAGCTTCCACAACGACGGATTTGCGAGCGGACACGCCGCGAAGGATTCCCACAAACCCCCCGTCTACAAAGCGATCACGATCCCCACGCTCCTCGGCGCCGCGGATGACGACAACTGGGACGAGGGCCCCGGCCTCCACTGGAACAATCGATATTCGCGGACGCAGGAGATGGCGAAGGATATGACCAACACGCCCGGCCGCACGATGTTCCTCACCCACACAGGCCACTCCATCCACAACGAGCGACCCACCTATTTCGCCAGAGAGATCGTCTCCTTCCTCATTGACCCGAACCTCGAGCGCGGCCGCGCGCACGGGCCCTTGGTCGTGCGTCCGGCAGTCAACCCGGGAGCCGACGAGCCTTGCACCCCGTCGATGCCTGACCACAGTGGGGTGGGGTTTCCCGATCCGCCCGGGGAGACGATGAGCGATCGTGAGGCAGTGAAGCACGTGCATGATCTACTGTCGGTCGTGGGGAGGTTCCCCGACGGCAAGACCGCTGGAAACTACGGCCTGCGAGTCACGCCTGCGCTCCGGGGCGTCGCACAGCTCAAGAATCCTCACACGGCGCTCGCCGCGGCCGCCCTCGCCTTCTACAACGACAACCCCCACGCCGGGCTGGCGGCGGCCGATCTCGCGGTGACGGGACGCGCCGCCTACGACGCGTTCGTCGCGCAACCGCCGCGCGAGGCGGAGATCCTCAACGCTGCCCGCCTGGGTGTCAAGAACGGCCTGAAGGTGGCTGGGGGAACCGTCTGGGCCAAGCCCGACAAGCGAACGGTCAACGAACAAAAGCTGCGTACCGCCGTCGATACGTCGCTCGCGCGCGCCTATCAGGTTGCGTGGGCGTTGCGCGACGCGAACGTCCAGGAGCGGATCGCGATCCGTAAGAACCTCGGGTGGATCACCGTGTCAGGCGAGGACGACCCGCCGCATCGTCCCGTCAACGTGCCGACGGCGAACTACCCGCAGTTCAACCTGGATGTGCAGTCGCACGGACACAAGTTCACGATCCGTTACATGGTCGCGAGCCCCTCATTGCCACCGTCCGGCGTTGGCGGCCGCCCTTCTGTCGCCGGAGGGTCCACCTCAAGTCGTCGTGTCGTCAGAGGAGCAGCCCCTCCTCGTTGAATCGACGCCGCCCAGCGGCTGCCGTCCAATGGTGCGCCCACCCCTCGGGGATCGTCTTCTGGTCCCGGAGGCGGATTGGTGTGTTCCGCAAATCAAATTGTTGTGTGGCAGACGTAAGCTTCGGATCTGCCATGTGATGTCGCCCGCGAATCCGTAACCGACACGCACGCCCAGACAAAAGGAACAAACGCATGAACACCACCCGCTCATTTTCCGTGATCGCTTTCGTGGGCTTGTTGGCCCTGTCGAGTATTCAAGTTTCCTTCGGCCAAGCGCCAGCGGGCGCGGGCGGAGGTCGCCGGGGCCCCCAACCGACCCCGGCGGACGCAACCCAAGGGGCCCCTGCGGACGCAGGTCTGGTTCCAGTGGGTGCGGATGACCCGCCGCCAGGGGCCCCAGTCCAACCACTCCCGGCAGCGGGAGGCCCAGCGGCCCCGTTCCCAGCGGCCCCTGTCCCACCCGTCGGCGCCCAACCGCTCCCAGTGCCCGGAGTCCAACCGTTCCCAGCGGCTGCATTTCCGAGTCTGACTCTAGTTCGCGGCAGCCACATCATAGGTTCGAGAGCAATCCTCTACGGTGGCGTCTTGATCGGAACGGTGCAGGACCTCCTCTCCGTCGCCGGTTCCGGCGAGTACGTGCTGGTGGCCAACCCGAGTGGCTTCGTAACGATTCCTCGAAGCCTGACGTTCTTTGACCCAGTTCGGCGAGTCCTGAGGGTCAACATGACGTTCGCGCAGGTCGGCGAGCTGCCCCGGTTGCTTCAGCTCGCGAGGCTCGATCGCCAGTTCCTGCAGCGCGTGCACGGGTTCTTCCGCAGCCCGCGGGGAGAAGCCATTCTGAGGAACAACGTTGTCAACAACACCAGGACGACTCACCCACCCGTAGCTGAGAGGCGAACCGAGACGCGCACGGCGGGCAAACCGGCAGCGCACCCACAAACGAGAACCGAGCCGCACGCTGAGAACGGCACCGGTCTTCACCGATAGCAGTGCTTCGTTTCAATGTTCGCACCGCCTCCTCGACATTTGACGCACTGAAAGAAAAAGGAACGACCATGAAGACCACTCGATTTCCTACCGCTGTCGTCGTGACGAGTTGGCTTGCGACCTCGATCCTCACGGTTGCCTGGGTCGCCTGTCCGTCCGGACCGCTGTTGACCGCCCAACAACCCGCAGCACCGGCCGGGACCGCCGGCACAGCGCCCACGCAGGCGATTCCGCCGACGAGCGCATCGACCTCTTCCAGTCTCGCATCGCAAGTTGACCCGAATCTCCAGGTGTTGACCCTAGGGCCGGTGCACGAAGCGTTCGGCCAGCCTGTTCTGTTCAACCCGGCCCCAAACCCCGTCATCCCCAACCAACCTCCGGCTCCCATCGAGGAATTGCCTCCTGGCATGAAACCAGCCGGGAATAACGTTCAATGGATTCCGGGCTATTGGAGTTGGGACGCCGCTCAACAAAAGTTCGTTTGGACCAGCGGAATCTGGCGTGCGATACCGCCGGGACTCGCTTGGGTCCCTGGCTATTGGACGCCGAGCGGAACGGGCTACCAATGGGTCTCGGGATACTGGCATCCCAGCGGAACCACCACCGCGTTGGCATCTTTCAGCAAGCGAATGAGGGGCAACGGTGTGGCAACTCCATTGACCGCTACCTCGACCGCGCCCGTCACCGCGAATGCCGCGGCCGTGCCCAACCCGACGCTGAATCCGACGGTCCCAAGCGGAACGACTCCAGTCGCAAGTCCGACCGGCGGCACGGGAACGGATCCGAGCGCCAATCCTACGCCCAGCACCGATCCAACGGCGACTTCGACGAACCCGACTGCAACAAACCCAACCGCAAATCCGACTGAGGGCGTAACGCCCGATCCGTCAACCACGGCGACTGCCGGGACGACTCCCGCAAGCGGAACAAATCCGACAACAGGCGTCACCGATCCCACGAATCAAGGAGCTGTCCCCGGGCCGGATCCGACGACCAGTGCTCCCACGCCTGGGACTACATCCGATCCGACAGCAACTGCGACGAACCCGACGGCAACGGACCCGAACACAAACCCGACGGGGGGCGTCACGCCCGATCCGACAGCAACGACTGCGACTGCCGGCACGACTCCCGCCAGCGGAACAGGTCCAACATCGGGAACTGCTCCCACCACGGATCCCACTGCGAATCCCAACAACGCAAGTGCGGCGACCACCAATCCGGCCGCGACTGCAGCGAATGGGGGTCCTTTCGTGCCTCAGCCGCCGGCTTCGCTCGAATCGGGACCGGTCGGAAATCCGCCGACGCCGGACTTCACCTGGATTCCGGGCACATGGATTTACAGGCACGGTCGCTTCTTGTGGCTTGCCGGCCAGTGGTCGCCGATCCATCGCGGGTGGGTTTGGATTCCCGCTCACTACGTCTCGACTCCAGCCGGGTACGTGTTCGTGGACGGGTACTGGGATTACGAACTCGCGCAGCGCGGCGTGCTGTTTGCGCCCGTCTCGTTTCGTCGCGGCTATCACGGGTGGGGATTTACCTACACTCCTAACGTTGCTCTCAATACCGATCTGCTGACCGATTGCCTGTTCGTCAACGCGCCGTGCGGGTGCTATTGCTTCGGCGACTACTATGGAGCGAACTGCGCAGGCTGGCATCTTCCCTTGGTTCGCGTTTCACATGAGCAGCCTCGGCTACGATCCATGCTTCGCGTTTTGTAGTTGGGCCCATCACAAAGACGCCGGCTGGCACGAGAAGCTGGTTTCCGATTTCCGCGCGCTTCGCAGTGACGCTCGGTTGCGCCCGCCGCATACGTTCGACGACCTTGCGAACCGAACCCACGGCACGAAATTCGAGTCGCTAGCTCTGCCGCTCGGCAAATTCGTCGTTCGCACCGGCCCGTCGTCGATGCGGTTCGAGAACCTGAGCACGGCCGAGCACGGCGAATTCGCACGATCACGACACCGCTATTACGAAGCAGCCAGCAGACGGCAGCAAGTCGAAACGAAGTTCTCGAAAAACAAGCCGGCTGACGTGTACTTGCACCACCCGCGCGGCGGAGTCGCCGACCGACGGGAAGGCAAGAGCGCCGAGGGCAATGGGAAACCGAAGATCGCGGAAGACAGGAGCAAGTCCAAGTTCGCGGACGACAGAGGGAGCCCAACATCAATCAGCAAGGAGAAACAAGTCGCGGAGACGAAATCGGGCGAGTCCAGACAGACGTCCTCGCGAAATCTGGCGACCACCCGCACACCACCGCTCGTCCCACGTCGACCCGTGTCCACGGCCGGCCTCGGGCAGCACGGCATTCAAGAGAGTCCGGATCAGCGACTGGCAAACCCGAAGTTTGTGCCTCAAGCTTCCAACCGCGGACGATCCGAGCCCGCCCAAAAGGCGAACGTGAGGCGCTACCGTTAACGAACTCGCAGTCCTTGTTCCCTGATTGAGAGCCTCGGCAGTCCTCCGGTTCCCTTCATGAGTTAAAGTTCAACGACTGGCAATGCTTGTTCATGCGGCCCCGGAGACCGGACTACGATGCCAGTCTGTGCCAACCGGCAAAGTCTGAAACCCCAAGGATGCAAGACAGAGCGACTCAGATCACCGCCAATTTGAATCGACGCGAGTGGTTGAAACTGGCTGGCGGTGCCGGCCTGGCCGGCATCGCACTGACGAGCCACACTGTGATTGCTGCCGGAGGGGCATGTACGAGCTTGGGAGTCAACCCGACTTCGCGACTGCGCCCGCACTGGAACCTGAGCGCCTGCGCGTAGTCGGGTCTCGGCGGTCAAAACTGGCGGGCGGCAAAATGAGAAGCGCCGCCGTCTCGGCGACAGGAAAGGCCCAGTCGGAAGCATTGCCGGCAGTACTGCAACGTCAGCGTTCGGAATGGCGGGGCAAAATCACCGATCAGCCAAAGGGGCTCGTAGGCAGGCCCTATCGCCACGAGTGCTGAGTCGCTCGCGGCTCCAGCGGCAAATGCAACGGGGCCGACGCTCAGCGGATAAATAATCAAGAGCGCGATGACGATCCAAACTGCGCTTACCCGCTGTTCCGCCGGTTTTTTCCGTTCGTGGCTCATCCCCGTGAGCCTAAGCCGCGAGGGAAAGTATCAACAAGGTTGCTACGATCGTGTCCGGCGCGCCCATGGCCTGCACAAAAGCTCTGAGACTTGCACAAAAGTCGTCTAAAACCGCATTTATCGTCTAAGACTGCATTTATTGTGCAAAGCCCAGTAACCCTGCCAGCTTCACGATGGGACAGCAGCGTTTACTTTGTGGCTTTCATGGTGAATGCTTCGTCGAGCTATCGAGGCCTTCGGCAAAACGGCCCGCAGTCGATGCGTCGTGGCGCCTCGCAACTTCTGTCGACGGGCGTTCGCTTGCGGTGAACTGAAGAACTCGATGAGGTTCGACAGCCCGAGTCGCGATCAGTGTCGAAAAAGGTTCCTTTTTGCGGTTTGCCTGCGATTCCGAACACAATCGCACTATTCCCGGAGATTCGCATTCCGGGATACTCATGTCGGAAATCAAATGCCCGGAATCTCGTCGGGAAGGTAGGTTTCCCGTTGTGCAGATTTCGGCCCTTCAAGCCGGCCGCTCCTTCAGCTGAGATCAGGGAAACCACCTCGCTTGGACCTCCCCGGCCAAACCGATCGGGGAGGCCTCGACACCAACTCGTCGATCAGCAGGCGGAACCCCCGACATCAAAGCCGTCACCTCGGATGGCGGGCCGCCCGCATCGGGGCCATTCACTTCCTGCGAAGAACGTGGACCACCACGATGGCCAAAATCACCGGGACCCAGTGCAACCACTCCCCAAGCGCGAGCGTGATGATGGCCGACACGACGAGAGGCGAGACTTCGACGCTCGGACTTTTCATGTACGACTCCCGGTGATGATTGACCTGTCCGGCGGGGCGAAACGGAAGGGCACCCGACCGTGCTGGAGGCGAAAAGTTGGGGACTTCGATTCCTGCACGCGGGAGCGCCAAGTCCACCACGCGCCGAGCATGATGGACTCGGCGCCAGCCGGGACTCGAGCTATAGGCAGCTCAGCAGCGAGCGAGGCGTACCGACGGTGTATCGCCGTGAAACCTCTGCCAACTCTCTCGAAACCAGACCCGCATCTGGCTGATCCGAGCAGGGCTAAGGCGGAACCTTCGCGCAGCAACTCCCGTCGTTTCCCCGGTGGCGAGGACCGAAGCGATCGTGCGCTGACGTCGAGACAGAGAGCGTAGCCAGGCGGCCCAGTCGATGCGTGCCACGGCAGTTTCGGCCGGACCTGCCGTCCGGTCCTCGACCAGAGCTTCGCGCCACTGCCCGGTCCGGCGATTGAACCGGTCGAGGCGTTCGATCGTGAATCCCGTCGTCGCGCCGCGCGAGGTGACGTTACGTCCCGGATGTTGCCCCGCGAGCCAATTCGCCGACCCGCGCGGACCTTCTTGATCGCGAATTGGGCGAGTGGCGTGGCATAGACGAGAGCCAGCTTGCGTCTCTGGCACAGCCGCAGGAACAGGCTGTAGGCCTGCGCGACGACTTCTTGGATCAGCTCCTCGCGGGCTTCGAGCGGCAGGCGGCGAAACGCGAAGTTGGCCTGCTTTCTAATCTCGGGCAGCATCGAAACGAACTTGTCGTTCCGCCAGCGTGACCCAGTCTTTCGCTTCGGACTTTTTGCGATTGCGATCATTGGGCGACCCTTCGAAGAAAAAGGGACCGCCCGTGTCCGGGGCGGTCTGTTCCATGAACAAAACCGCCCCGGTGACACACCAGGGCTCAGATCGAGAACACGGTCAGGTCAAGGTGCGGCAAGACGCTGATCGAGCCGCTCAAAAACAAAACGACCCGCTGACTGGCCACGGATGGTCGATCAACGGGTCGAAAGTACGCTCTCGAAAGGGCCGTCAGAGCTATGACGGCCCACATCTCACTTTAACGCGCTTGTGGGCTGAATTTAGGGATCAGCCGGCCCACGTCAGGTGCATTGCTTCTTCAGGGGAGTCTAGGCGGTCAATGGCAAGGAATGGCAGAGCTCACTGACGATTCTCCTAGCGTCCGCTGGGGTCCCTGCGTGCTCCAGGACGCGAGCTTAGGGGCGGACCGATTGAATTCTGCGGCGAGGGGGCCGCAAGGCCTCATTGGCTGCTAATAATCTCCCGGCAAGTCTCATGAAAGTCTCAATAACCGTACCCCGTTTGCACTATTCCGCACCGCACCGGACCAACGGGCTCCGACCGCAAGGCTGTTGCAATTTCAGGACTTGCGGCCGGAGTGGTTGGCGTATGAAATAGCCCTCTCGAACGACTCTTAATCAGTAGGTTCTTGGTTCGAGTCCAAGTGGGGGCACTTTCATAACTCGCTGATTTGCCAGGGATTTGCTCCCCGCGACAAGCCGTCGCCAGGTCCCGCTGCGGGTTGCGAGTTACCAGAACCGTTAGCAATGGCCGACACGGACCCTGCTGACACGGCCTATTCGGACGACTCCCAGGCGGGAACTCGCGTCGCGATCAATTTCCAGCGTGAGCGCTGGAGTTATGACCCCCAGGTACGCATCGCTCCCGCCGGCGGGTTCGCGTCAGTCTTTCAGGGCGGGTCAACCGCAGGCGACGAGGTTGCGGTCAAGCGCTTCCGCTTTGATCGGGCGCAACACGCCCATCGCGAGATCCAAATCGCGACCGAGTTGATCGGGCAGGGACTGCCGGCGCGGCGCTCGCGTTTTCGCTCTCGACGAAAGCCGTCGCGGCCGTCGCCGCTTCGAAAGCAAGGATGATGGGCTGGCGACGACGCGCAAGCGTGCGCTTTCGAGCTTAGACCCAGCTTCCCGGAAGACGGTCCGTTATTGGCGAATGGCCGACTCAAGCGGGTTTGCCGTGCCGCTGACAGGAGAAACTTTGTTGCCGGACGTGGCATCGGCTTCGACGTTGTCACGAAAACTCACCAAGTCGGGGACTTGGGTTCGCGGGAATTGGTCGACGCCGGTCGTCGAGCGAGTGACTTCCTTGGGAATCGTGCCGGTTTGGTACGGGCCCGTGCCGAACACGTACCAATTGCTGTTGTCCGACTTCGCGAGCGACATGCCCCCGTCGCCGAGCACTTTGCGCGTTTTGGCATCGTACGCGATGAGTCCGATTTTTGCCGTGCCAGTTTCCAATTGGTGCGTGACAAAGCGTATGTCGGGGAGCGTCAAGAAACCGGGGACGGTCACCGCGGGAATTCCGACGAAGGCATCGGAGATATCGGTGCCGACCCCGCCGCTGCGAACTTCCAGGACGATGTCGGATTTGTCCGCCGCTGCCGCCAGTTTGGCTCCGGCGGTGGCCACTCGGTGCCGAATCGAGCCGATGACATACGCCTTGTCGACGCAGTCGATGTACTTCTCTTCAACAAAGACCGACTTGCCGTGGAACGGCGTCCAATCGACTTTGTTCAGCGCCTGGTCGACGGAGTTGGAAATCAAAAGCTGCTCGGCCCCCGTTCGGGCCGTTGTCGACGTTTTCATCTGTGCACATCCGCAGATGCCGGCGATGCTCAAGGGAATCAAGAGGGCCAGACGGGAAGAGTGGCGCAAGTTTGTGTTCTCTGGCATCGGTGGTCTCGCAGGGGATTGGCGAGCGAAGAATGGCGGGAGGGGAACGGAATCAAATCGCGAAGCGCAAAGAAGGGCCGAGTATTGCTGGCATCCGCATTTGCGCGAATTGCAAGCCTGCCAACCTGCTCCTCCTGAACATGCGCCGGGGCAATCAGATACAGGAATCGGCAAAGATTGCCGAGGAATTGGGACTTGAATATCGCGCATTTGATATTGCGGACGCTAAAGCGCGCGTGGAGGGATGGCCGCCGTTCTCAACTGCGCAGGCCCGTTTCGTGGCGCGATTCTTCGGGCGGCGGCCTAGGGCGACCGTCTGAAAACCCAACCGGCAGCAGTTGACGTTTCACGCGGCGCCGCACGGCGATCAGGAACAGACCGAACAGCGCGAGGCTGAGCACGGTCATGGCGATCCCGAACAGCGGCACGGCGCTCGCGTTTTCGCCCTCGACGAAAGCCGTCGCGGCCAATGGTCCAAACGCTGCGCCCAAGAGTTGTGCGGCCGGAACCAGCAAACATGTGTTCCTGGTGGAATCCGCCGCCAGAGTCATGCCGATCATGAAGGGGACGATGAACATCCAGACGAAACTGATCGCCAAGACGGCGACGCAGAACATCAGGAACGTGGGGCTGCCGCCCAGAATCGCTGCGGCGATCAATCCAACGACGCCGCAACCGAGAATACCGAGGCGGTAGTCGACATACGCCTCGAGCCACGCTGCGGCGAGCGAAGCCGCCACCTGAACGAAAAGGCCGAGGGATACCAGCACGCCAACGGTTTGCGCGTCGATGCCGACTTTCCCGCCCAAAGGCTCCAGGAATGTCCAGACAGCGACGACGAACATGAAAAAGAGCAAGATCATCAAAAGCGCGAGGATGGATCTCACCGTGAACACGCCATCCAGGCTCGCGCTTGGCTTTGGCATATCCCCGTATTCCGTGGGGACGAGAAGGGCCACCCCAATCGAGAGGAGGCAAACAATTCCGAGCGCGAGGAAGCCGCCATTCGCCCCCATTCCCGGAACAACCCACCAGGCCAATCCCAGGGCGAGGAGGCCTTGGGCAAGGGCCTGCATGGCGAGGAAAAATCCGCCAAGCCGTTCGGCGTGGCGGGAGCGGGCGATCAGTTCGATAGAGACGGCGACCATCGCGCCTTCGATAAGGCCAGCGAGCGCCCGGTCGATCAGGATCAGATTGGAGCTGTCGGCGACCGAGATCGCCGAGTCGAGGGCCGCCAGCGCGACGAGCAGAATCGTGCATTTGAAGCGCAGATCGCGCGCCGAAAAAAGCATCGCCGCGACCGCGGAGCTCACTCCGATCAAGAGCGTCTCCACCGTCGCGATCATCCCGAGCTCAGCGAGACTGACGCGCGATTCGGCGTGCAGTGCTCCATAAAGGATTGGGATCACGCCGAGGATCAGAAGGCCGGCGGAACCGATCCACAGGGCTGCGGCCGCGCCGGCGCCCGAGGGGTTTCCAACGAGCCAATCCTTATTCTGCGCCGGTATCGAGCCGGCTGTTGAACTACTGTCCGCCATTTGTGACCGCCCAAAAAACCCCGACCGACGGCGATGACTTCAATCGCAGACGGAGGGATGGCTCTCCTGCCCAGCGTAAAGGTAGATCCGTCCTGCCTCATCAGATGCGAGCGTCATACACATGCTCCCCGTGTAACGTCGGCACGACTGAGACCCCCTGCGGCGTGTTCTGCAAAGCGAGGTGCTCGGCAAGCGGCTCGTCGTCCCACGGCACCTTCATCCCGTCCCAAGGGCCACCGACAAAACGGACTTCGCCCAGCGATTTTGGATTGTCGGTCATCGGCCGGTCTCCTCACAAATCGGTTCGCTGGACTCTCGCCAGGTTATGTTCCCGCCTCCGCCGCAAACGAGCAACGCAATCGAGCGATCACGATTCCAACTTCTCTGAAAGTGTCAGAGCACCTATGAGAAACCCTGAAAATCCCGGAGAAATCGTGCGATCCATCGAAAACTGTGGAGAGTCATCGTATTTGCCTAGCTGTCGTGCGGAAAATCCCTTTAGGCCGAACTCGCGAAATCGCCTCTTAATCACTAGGTTCTTGGACCGTGCGCGATGAGTGAGGTTCGGGCGGCGCGCGACTAACAAAACTCGTGGCATCAACAGGCTGACATTCACAGGGAGGCAGCGAAATGTCCAATCCTCGGCTTCTGGCGCTGATGGGCATCGTGTTTTGGACTGCGTCGGCAATCGGGGACGGCCAACCCCGGCTGCAAGGGGCTCCGACAATGGGCGAGATGCCGCAGTCCTCGAGATCGTGCTTCAGGATCTCCTTGCTCGGGACGTGCTCGAGTTGCCGAAGGGAGCAGCGAAGCAGCTTCTATTTTCGACCGAGGCGCGCGATTCGGACGAAGTCCCGATTCGGGCGGCGGATGTTTTGCAGGAGTTCCCCCGAACGATCCTCGTTGGGGGGATTTCGGGAGAAAAAACGCTGTTCGCTAACCTCTCGCAGGAACAATCAAAACTCGTTCGAGAGGCGGCAGAACACATGGAGCGGCGAGCGACAACGAAAGACGCCATCAAGCCGTTCGCCCCGAAAGACAAGCGGATCAAGATGTACAGCAAGAAGGTAGTAAAGGAGTACCCAAAGAACGTAGACGAACGTGGGGGCCCGCAGCTGTTCCGAGCATTTCCGCCTGGTTACTCGAACAATCGACAGCTTGCCATTGTCTTCATCGGCTTTGGCTGGAGCAACAACTTCCACCCAGTGTTGGCCAGGTACATCCTGATTAAGAAACAAGGTGGGTGGATCGTGCTCCGGGCGAGTATCTATTTCTTCGTGTGAGGATATCCAAATCGCCAACGAGGCATCGGGGCGTTTGTGAGGTTTGGGGGAACTTTGCCGCAAGTGGTCTTGACCGTTCGGTCGATAAGAGCAAGGATTCGGTGGGGTCTCGCGTAATGCGCACTGCTCTTGCCTATCTGTTGACGGTCGCGCTCGCTGCGCACGCATCGCTGGGATGCTGTTGGCATCAAGGCTCCGGTTGCGATCAGTGCGACACGGCGTCGTCGCAACCTGCCTGCAAGCACCATCACGACCAACGGTCACACTGTCCTCGACCCTGCAAGTGCCGGCTCGAGTGCCAGGGTGTTTGCAATGTGGTTTGTCCGAAGAAGACCGAGCTGGCGAAGGCGACGTTCGATGCGCCCCTCGGCATGATTGCTGCGGTTCCAGCAGGGGCTCTGTCTTCGCGCTTCCCCGATCGTGGCGCAGCCTCATTGGAAGCGGGCGGATTCGGACGGCCCCTTCGCGCGCATCTGCTTCTGCGCGTGCTGCTGATTTGATGCTCTTCGCCCGACGCTGACCTTCTGTGGTTGGCTGCTGCGCTGCCTGTGCTTCCGTTGTGGAAGACATGCTGTGCTTCCAGGTCTCATGCGGACACGCGTTGAGTCCGCCTTAAGGGCTTCAAAATGTCGATCATTTCGAATCGCGATCAACCGACGCGTCAACCGGAGACGCCGAGTATCGGCGCTCGCACTCATTATTGGCGTCCAGCTCTCGGGCAGCTGCTTCGGCAGGCGGTCCCTACCACGGTCACGGTTGGCGTGCTCGCCGTCATCGCATTTTGGGGACGTGGGCACGACTGGACGATCCCCAAATTTTCGTCGCTAGTGGTGCAAGCGACCCCACCGCCGACGACTGGTGCAAAGAGCACAATGTACCTGAGTCGCAATGCATCGAATGCAACTCAAGACTCTGGCCCGTCGACACGGACTATGGCTGGTGCAAAGAGCATGGCATCGCGCAGTGTCCGCTGCACCATCCCAACCTCGCCCAATCAATGTCGCCGCCGAGGGTGACGGCCGAAGACTTTGAACGAGCCGCGCAGGCGCTTGCGCTCATGCCGTGCGCCGAAAACAACAGGAATTGCCGACTTCATCAGCGTCGCATTCAGTTTGCATCAATCCAGGCGGTCGAAAAGGTCGGCCTCGACATTGATCTGGTTCGCCAGCGACGGATTGTCGAGGCCGTCATCGCAAACGGGGAGGTGATTTATGACGAGACGCAAATGGCCCATCTTTCAAGCCGCGTGCCGGGCACAATTTGGCGTGTCGAGCGCAAGATCGGAGAGCGCGTTGCCAAGGGAGACGTGTTGGCGCTCGTCGACTCGGTCGAAGTGGGCCGCATCAAGAGCGAGTTCCTGAAGTCGATCGTGGACGCTCGTCTCAAGCAGAAGATCATCGACCGCATGCGACCCTTGTATCAACGGGGAGCGATTCCTGAGCGCAGCCTGATGGAGAGCGAGACGGCAAATCAGGAGGCTCGGATTCGGCTGCAAACTGCTCACCAGACGCTGGTCAATTTAGGGTTCGCTGTGCGGATCGATGATTTTGCGAGCCTTGAAGCTGAGGAGATCGCGCGGCGCATCCGGTTTCTGGGAGTGCCGCCGGACGAGCTTTCGAGCCTCGATGGTCCACCGGGCACGTCAAACTTGATTCCGGTTCGTTCTTCGCTGAACGGCATTATCGTCGGTCGGCACGTCGTCGAGGGAGAAGTCGTCGACCCGAAGAACGTGCTGTTCACGATCGCTGATACGAGTCGTCTGTGGCTGTCGCTCAATGTCAGACAAGAAGACGCCAAGTATCTGGCGATCGGCCAACCGGCGCTCTTTCGTCCGAGTGATAACAAGGACGAGCCCGAGATCCGCGGGGCGCTGAGTTGGATCAGCACGGCGGCCGATGAGCAAACCCGCACCGTCAAAGTTCGCGTCGATCTTCCGAACGCCGATGGCCGCCTCAAGGCGAATACGTTTGGAACAGGACGAATCGTCGTTCGGGAAGAACCGAAGGCGATCGTGGTACCGAGCGAGGCGGTTCACTGGGACGGCTCATGCTACGTCGTCTTCGTTCGCGACAAGCACTATCTGGAGCCAAAGGCCCCGAAATTCTTCCACGTTCGATCGGTCCGTCCCGGCGTCAAACAGGGAGAGTCGACCGAGATCATTGCCGGACTGCTTCCCGGCGAGATCATCGCAACCAAGAACAGCGTCGCGCTCGAGGCGCAGCTGCTGAAGAGCAATCTAGGAGCCGGATGCGGCTGCGCTGACGGCCACTAAACGTCAGCTTGGTCGAAAGCACGAACGCGTCGATCGCGGGGGGCCGGAGCGAAGAAATGCTGAATGGGATCATCGATCTCTCCCTTCGACATCGGTTTCTCGTGATCGTCGGCGTCGCGGCTTTGGCGGCGGTCGGCGTCTTCTCGATGCGCTATCTCGCCATCGACGCTTTTCCGGATACGACGCCCGTGCAGGTGCAGATCAACACCGTGGCGCCGGCGTTGGGCCCTGAGGAATGTGAGCAACGCATCACTTTCCCGATTGAGCAAGCGATCGGAGGCTTGCCCGGCTTGTCCAACATGCGTTCGGTGTCGAAGTTTGGGCTGTCGCAGGTCGTCGTGACCTTCGAGGATGGCACCGACATTTACTTTGCCCGCCAGCTCGTCAACGAGCGACTGTCCACCGTCGAACTCACGGAAGGTGTCGGTCGGCCCAAAATGGGGCCCGTGGCTACCGGCCTCGGTGAAGTCTTCCACTATGTGGTCACCGGAAAAGGTAACGATGTCACCGAATTACGAACGATCCACGACTGGTTCATTCGCCCGAAAATGCGCACGGTCAAGGGGGCGGCCGAGATTAACAGTTGGGGCGGCTACGAGAAGCAGTACCAGATCCGCATCGACCCGAACCTCCTCATCAAGCACTCACTCACATTCGATGAAGTGATTCGCGCGGTCCAGGAAAACAACCGCAATGTCGGAGCCGGGAACATCCGCGAAGGGACCCGATCGGTTCTTGGTCCAAGGAATCGGGCGCACAGTCAACGCCGGGCAAATCAGAAATATCGTTATCAAATCCAAGGACGGCGTCCCGATTCGCGTGGCGGATATTGGCGATGTCGTAATCGGCTCCGAGATTCGCCGTGGTGCCGTTACCGCCGACGGCAAAGGCGAAGTGGTGATGGGCCTCGGCTTCATGCTCATGGGCGAAAACCCGCACGAAGTCACCTGGGCCATGAAGAACCGGCTCCATGAGATCAAGGGGACGCTTCCTGCGAACGTCGACGTAACGCCCGTATACGACCGCACGGAGCTCGTCGACCAGGTGATCAAAACCGTCAAAAACAACTTGTTCGAGGGGGGCCTGCTGGTCATCGCCGTGCTGTTCGCATTTCTCGGCAACATTCGGGCCGCGGCGATCGTCGCTCTCGCGATTCCGTTTTCGATGCTTTTCGCTTTCACGGGGATGTTGCGATTCGGAATCGCGGCGAGCTTGCTCAGTCTGGGTGCGATTGATTTCGGCATGATCGTCGACAGCTCTGTTGTGATGATCGAAAACTGCGTGCGACACATCGCGCACGGCGACAATCAACGGCGCCCGATGATCGACGTCGTGCGCGATGCGGCCGTCGAAGTTCGCAAGCCCACGATGTTCGGCGAATTGATCATCATGATCGTCTATTTGCCGATCCTCACGCTGGAGGGGATCGAGGGAAAATTGTTTCGACCGATGGCCCTGACGGTCATCTTCGCTCTGCTCGGTTCGATGGTTCTGTCGTTGACACTCATGCCGGTCTTGGCCAGTTTGATCTTGCCGCGAAAAATCGACGAGAGAGAGCCGCTCTTAATGCGGGCGATCAAGTGGTTGTACGTGCCGGTCCTTCATGTCGCGATGCGCCACAAGTCGCTGGTCTTGGGGTTTGCGGCCGTCATCTTGTTCGTCGCGTTCGCACTCGTCGCGCCGAATCTTGGCTCCGAGTTCGTTCCGCGGCTTTCGGAAGGCGCGATCGCCATCAGCGTGATTCGCCTCACCGGCACCGATCTCGCGGACTCCATCAAATACAACACTCAGATGGAGAAAATTGTATTACGCGCGTTCCCCGACGAAGTCGAACACGTCTGGAGCCGGGTGGGCACGGCGGAGATTGCCACGGATCCGATGGGCATCGAGCTGACCGACCTGTTCATTTCCCTCAAACCGCGGTCGCAATGGAAAAAAACTGGGACACAAGCCGAGCTTACGGATCTGATCGAAAAAGAGCTGCGCGATCTGCCGGGGCAGAGGCTGGCGTTTTTGCAGCCCATCGAAATGCGCATGAACGAAATGGTCTCTGGCTCGCGGGCGGACGTCGCTGTCAAACTTTACGGCGACGACCTCGATGTGCTGGCCGTGAAGAGTCAGGAAATCGAAGCCATCATCAATCGCATTCCAGGCAGCGCCGATGTCGCCGCGGAGCAAATTACGGGACAACCCGTGCTGCAAATTAAAGTCGACCAGGAACAACTGGCCCGCTACGGGATACCCGCCAAAGTTGTCACCGATGTCATCGAATCGATCGGCAGCAAGCCGCTCGGCGAAGTGATCGAAGGACAACTGCGGTTCCCGCTTGTCGTTCGGCTGCCCGAGCACATGCGCCAGGGCGCCCGAAGCGATTGGTTCCATTTTGATTCCGACTGCCGCCGGAGAGCGGCTGCCTCTCGCGCGTCTCGCCGAAATCCGTCTGCTTGAAGGGCCAGCCACGATCACCCGCGAATGGGGCCAGCGGCGGGTCACCGTGTCCGCCAACGTGCGGGGTCGCGATGTCGGAAGTTTCGTCGCTGAAGCGCGGCAACGCTTGAGCGAGCAACTTCAGCTGCCGCCCGGACGCTACTTCTACGAATTCGGCGGGCAATTCGAGCATCTGCAGCGCGCGAGGACTCGTCTGTTAATCGTCGTCCCTCTCGCGCTGGGCCTGATTTTCGCGTTGCTTTATTTGACCTACCACAACGTCGTCGACGCGCTTCGCGTGTTCACCGGCGTTCCGTTCGCTTGGGTGGGGGGCATTTTCGCGCTTTGGATTCGCGACATGCCGTTTTCGATTTCCGCCGGCATCGGCTTCATCGCGCTTTCGGGCGTTGCCGTACTCGATGACATGATTCTGGTCAGCTACGTCCGCCATTTGCGCGACAAGGGTATGTCCCTGGTCGACGCCGTCGAAGACGCCGCCGTGACGCGTCTGCGCCCCGTGTTGATGACCACACTCGTCGCGAGTCTTGGTTTTATTCCCATGGCGACGAGCACAGGAATGGGGGCCGAGGTGCAGCGCCCGCTGGCGACAGTCGTCATCGGCGGCGTTCTGAGCTCGATGGTCATGTCTCTACTGGTGCTGCGCGTGCTTTATGTCGTGTTCAAATCGCCGATCGAGTCTCTCAAGCGGGATTCAGAAAGCAAAGACGTACAGGAGCTCGTTACCACGCGTTCCCACCCCTAAAGCAGCGAACGGCTGTTACTTCTACTTCGGGGGCGCAGAGGGGTGCGTGGCGGCGTGCGCTCGTGCGCCCTCGTCGAATTTGCGCAGCTGCTTTTCCAGGAATTGTTCCAACGCGGGCCCTCCGCCTTCTGCGGCGCGCGTGAGCGCTTCCTGCTCGAGTCGAATCGCTTCTGAAAAATTGCCGAGTTGAAAGTGGGCTTCGGCGGCGGTGTCGAGGAATTCGGGCCGACGGTCGAGCTTCAAGGCGCTGGTGATTAAATCCAAAGCCCGTTGGGGATTTGTCGTGCCCTTTTCGTCGGGATTCACATAGCTCCAGGCAAGTTCGTTGAGCGTTGTTGCGTCTTCGTGCTGCGAATAGCTCAGTGCGAACTCCAGCGCCTGACGGGCTTTGCCATAGTGCTGCGCTCGCACTTCGCCCTGACCCACCGCGAGCACAGTTCCAATCCAAGCGTCGGGGGACCTGAATCCCGGTCTCGCGGCATGTTCGCGATCGTCGCCCGAGCCCGCTCCCACGACCTTGTTCGCGGCCTCTCGGAAAAAGTAGCCGACGAAGAAAGTGGCCAGAATCGCCAGCGCAAAACTCCAAGGGAACCCGAGGCGTTCCCGAGCGTCGGCGTGCTGTCGGCGACAACGCGGCGACGAACCCATCGGCCCGGTCAGAGAGTTCAAACGAACTTTCGGGAGCTTCGTCGATCACACTTTGATGTGGATTCTGCCGAATCTGCGTGACAGGCGTTCTGAAGGCCTCGATCGAAGGCTCTCCCTCGGGAATCCGGTCGGTGGACGAGCCGCGAACTCCACTCACCAGGTAAATCCGAGCGCGGACCCGTTCTGAGATCTGCGTCCGCTTCTCCGGGCTCAGCGCCGCCAGCCGCTCGGCCACGCGGTTCAACACCGCGGCCCCCTCATTGACTTGCGCGTCATCCGCGGCAACCGCGGAATAGCGCACGAGATTGAACGCCGCAGAGATTTTTTCTGCCCCAGAGACGTCCAGCACCTCTTCGGCAGTCAACGCGCTGAGATATTCCGCCAGGAGGACGTTGGGGGGACGAGCCAGCCCGAGCCTCTCGAGCTCAAGAAGCCCCCGATCCAAGTTGTTTTGGGCAACCTCTGTCGAACCCATCACTTGGCCCCGGTTGAGTTGGATTTGCGCAGCCCATCCGCAGTCTGCCTTTGACGCCGTTCTTGAAGCAAGGGTTCCAAGAGGCTGCTCCCTTGTCAGTGATTTCCCTCACGTTTGCCGATTTTTTCTCATCTTTCGGCGTCGATGGCTGGTAAAGTGGCCTGTCGGCGAGGCTCAGAGTTCAAGCGTTTCGGAGGGTCTGATGTCAGTTGACACGGCAAAAGTCGAAGGCCGGCGTAAGCTCAAATTTGCGTCGTACGAGGAACTGCTCGCCGACGTTGATCGGCTGACTTCCGGTCCGGTGAAGACATTGGGGAACTGGTCGCCGGGTCAAGCCTTTCGCCATTTGGGCCGTGCGTACAACGGGTCGATCGACGGTTTCCAGATGACTTTCCCGCTGCCTTTTCGGTTGATGGGAAAGCTTTTCCGAAAGAAGCTTCTCTCGATGGCGATGCCCGCAGGATTCAAACTGCCCGCCCAGGGGGCGAAAGCGATGGTCCCTCCGCCCACTCCGACCGAGGAGGGGGCCGCGGAGCTGCGGGCGGCGATCGCCCGCCTCAAGCAGGAGCCGCAACGGGCCAATCATCCAATGTTTGGCACACTAACGAAGGAAGAGTGGGACAAAGTCCATCTCACCCACGCCAGCCTGCATCTGAGTTTTTTGGTCCCACAATGAAGGGGGACCATCCCGCCTCCGCGGATTTGCTGAGCCAGATCCGCCGACTCGAACGGGCTTCCCGAGCATTGGAGCCGGGAGCTGGTGCCCGTAAGCGCCTGCGCAAGTCTGTCATCGCCTCCTCCGAGCGATTCTTACGGAAGGTCGAAACGCTCAAGGCCTACCAAGAGACTGAGGACAAGGGCATCGGCCTGCTCCGCGCGCCGATCGCGGAGGAGGGCATTCCCCTCGAAACGGCGATCGAGTTGCTCGAACACGACGTTGTGCGACCCGGTGGTCATCCGGCCTCGGGTGGATACCTCGCCTACATTCCAGGCGGCGGAATCTACCCTGCGGCGCTGGGCGATTACGTGGCGGCCGTCACCGACAAATATGCGGGAGTCTTTTTCGCCGGCCCCGGCCCCGTCCGAATGGAAAACATGCTGCTGCGGTGGGTCGCCGACCTGGTTGGATTTCCCGAGGGGGCCGCTGGCAACATCGCCTCGGGAGGCAGCATCGCGAATCTGACCGCTCTTGTGACGGCACGCGACGCTCACGCGCTGAAATCCGCCGATTTCCCGAACGCGGTCGTTTACTTGACCGGCCAGACGCATCACTCAATCGACAGGGCCCTTCGCATCACGGGGCTGGGCGAGGCACAGGTCCGTCGGATTGCGATCGACGACCGCTTCCGCATGCGACACGAGGTTCTTGAGCAGGCGATTGCCGACGACCGCAAGCAAGGTCTCAGGCCGTGGCTCGTCGTTGCGGCCGCCGGCACCACGGATACGGGCGCGGTGGATCCGCTCGAGGCGATTGCCGCAATCTGCGAGCGCGAGCGTTGCTGGTTTCACGTCGACGCAGCCTATGGGGGCTTTTTTCTGTTGACCGAACATGGGCGGACGGCGCTGAAAGGCATCGAACTGTCCGACTCGGTCGTGCTCGACCCCCACAAGAGCTTGTTCCTGCCCTGGGGTGCGGGCATCGTCGTGGTGCGCAATGGCAAGGCGCTCGCAGCCGCCCATCACTATTCGGGCAACTATATGCAGGATGCCACGAAAGCGATGGGTGAGATCTCTCCGGCCGAGCTGTCCCCTGAACTCACAAAACACTTTCGAGCGCTGCGGATGTGGCTGCCGCTCGTGTTGCTGGGAGTGAAGCCGTTCCGGGCAGCGCTCGACGAAAAGCTGCTGTTGGCCCGCTATTTTTGGCAGGAAATCGCAGCTCGCGGGTTCGAAGTCGGGCCGCCCCCTGATCTTTCGATCGTCACGTTTCGTTGGGCGAGACCGGGAGCGAGCCTGGAACAGCAAAATCGCGATAATGAGGCAATCGTCGATGGAGTCCGACGGGACGGCCGGATCTTTTTGTCCTCAACTATGCTTGATGGCCGGTACACTTTGCGGATGGCCGCGTTGGGGTTTCGGACTCATCGGCGGACCATCGACCTGGCCCTGAAAATTCTCGGAGAACAGCAGGCCGCGCTCTGAGCAACTCCTTCTGATCGAAACGAGATCACCATGACAACACAGCGAGTTTTTTCGGCGGCTCCTTGGGAGAAGAAAGTCGGCTACTGCCGGGCCATCAAAAAGGAGGATTTCATCTTCGTGACCGGAACCGCCGCCGTTGACGATCAGGGGAAAACGTTTGAGCCGGGGAATGCCTATGCGCAAGCCAAGCGCTGCCTCTTTCTCATCGAGCGCGCGTTGAAAGAGCTTGGCACCGATCTGTCTGCCGTGGTCCGGACGCGAATGTTTGTCACCGACATCTCGAAATGGCAGGAATTCGGAAGAGCGCACGGCGAGCACTTTCGAGAATTTCCGCCCGCCACGACGATGGTCGAAGTCAAGTCGCTGATCGAGCCCGACATGCTGATCGAAATCGAGGCCGATGCCGTGCTTTCGCGGCAGGGGGAATGAAATGGGCGACAAACCGATGGATCTTTTGGATCGACTCCTGGGACATGACGCGTGGACTACGCAGCAGTTGCTCCTGCTCTGCCGTCGCGCACAACTGCTCTACATGCTTCGCCGGCTCGGAGTCGAAAACCGGCCCGAGGGAGACGTGCTCAGTTGGGAGCACCGTGCTGAGGCAGCAGCCAACTAACTTGGCGCGCCTAGAGAGCCCTCGTAGCAATTTCGCAGGGACAATCGTCGGAAGTGGAACCGCGACGGCATGCGCGACGAAGTGTTACGACCACCGCAATCGCCGCTTTGATGAAAGAGCCGCGACGCGATTTGCACGCGTCGCGGCTCCTCAAGGCATCAACGCGTCATTTCTGAGCGGTGCAGCAGGCCTTGTTCTCGGCACAGCACTTAGCTCCCGCCTGACAACAGGCGGGTTTTGGGTTGGCCGAACAGCAGGCTGATTTTGCAGTGCAGCAGGCAAGCTTGGCCTTGCAGCAGTCGGCGACTTGGACACCGGCTTTCGCCGTCGTCTTTGCAGCACAGCAGCAGCAAGTCTTCGTCGCACCCTGCCGAGTCGGCTCTGCTGCGAGACTCATATGAGCGGCGGCGCAGCACGCCTTGCCTTCCGCGCAGCAGCTTAGTCCCTTTTTGCAGCAGTCGGCCTTGTCAGCGCCGTCACAGCAGGGCAAATTCGCCTGGCAGCAGGCGAGATTTAAAGAACAGCAATCAGCCGGTTTTTGCTCGGCCGAATTTCCCGCGAAGATGAGGCCGAACCCAAGGATCGACCCCGCAATCAGTTTTATCATCATGGAATTTCTCTCCAAGAAATGTGGTTTGGAAATCCGCGATCACTGCGCATAAACAAGCGCAGATCGATAGCCCCAGGGCAGCAAAGAAATGCGCTCAGCTGACAAGCTGGCGCAGGCGCGGATCAGCAGCGCCAAACGCACTGGAGAAGATGCGTCGGTGGACCTTCCGGAAACGGCGATAACGCCGCCATTTGAGCCAGGCCCGGCCCCGAAGCGATCGCCACCGCGGGCACCACAACCGGCAGGGCGAGCGTCGGTGCGTGAGATCGCTGAACGCGTTTCACCGGAAGAGCCGCGTCGCGCTGGCAGCAGCACTGAAAGTTAGGACAAGCCGGCATCCGGGCGGGAATCGAGCGTTGGACGGGTTGCCTCCGCTGGCAGCAACTGCGTTGGCAACAGCCAGACTTGTCGGGAGCCGACTTAGAGCAAGCAGAGGGGGCCCGCTCTTGCGCGAAGCCTACGCAGCACCAACCGGCCGGCAGCACTATGCCGACGGTTGAGAGCAAAGTCACAAGCTTAAAGAGATAGAGCTTCATCGCAGCACTCAACAATACCCAACGCATAAAGAATACGCGATAGGGACCGAATGGCAAGTGCTTGACCACTGGCCACTCGAAGCGAATCCGTTCGACGCCTCCAAGGAGCCGGGCAAATTGCAACCACGACTCGCCGGGAGGAGCCGAAACGGTTTGCAAAATGGCATTCAGCGGTCTCTGTCAACGATCACTCGACCGTCCACAGCGTCACGGAATCGAAGTCTTTGATGTAAATCCGATTTCCAGCGGCGACGGGGTACGCATACGTCCCCTCGTCGGCGACTTTGTAGCGGGCAATTTGCTTGAAGTTCTCAGCCGGCTCAAAGACGGTCAGCTGCCCACTCGTGGGCAGGGCGAGTAGAACCGTACCCACGTCGACGACCGACCCGTACCCGTGCTCCCCGCGGACTCGTTCGATCCACGCCTGTTTGCCAGTCTCGGCGTTGATGCAGAACAGGTAGTTGCGGCTCGAAATCCCAAACAGCAGGCCGTTCTTTAGAACCGGCGTGTCGAACTGCACGGAGAGCTGCGGGTTCGCCCAAACCTGTTTCGCCGCGTAGGAATCCCCCTGTTTTTCGATCTTGATCGCCTTCGTGCCACGGAGCGAGCCCGAAATATAGACGGTCTGCCCGCTCACGATGGGCGTGGCGGCGTTGTAAGCACCCATGCCCGAAACGGGAAACGGGGTCTGCCAGAGGAGCTTTCCGTCGGCAACTCCGACGCCCACGAGGCTCTTGGCCGTCAGCGCGACCACCATTTTGACTCCGTCGATCGTCAGCAGATCGGGCGAGGCGTAGGCCGTGCCATCGCCGGGCCAGTTCCACTTCTCGTCGCCGCTGCCAAGGTCGTACGCGGCAATACCTCCCTTTTTCTCTCCGCCCAACTGGACGATGCACAGACCCTCAACCACGATTGGTGAACAAGAACGTGAAGAACTGGGGCGGCTTTTCTGCAGAGTCCGTTTTGCGCCAGAGGACTTTTCCACTCGCGGCATCAATGCAGGACAGAGTTCCTTGCACTCCCAGGGTCACGACTTTTCCGTCGGCCACTGTCGGCGAGCTGCGCGGTCCCGGGAATTGGGCAGCCGGGCCGCTGGGGGCCTTTGCGGCATTTTTATCCGCCCAAAGCTCTTTGCCGGTCGTCGCATCGAGGCAACACGTGACTTCATCGTCCCCCCGGCGCAAAAACGTAGAGCTTGTCGCCGACCAGGGCGGGCGTGGCGACGCCATCGCCAACCGTCACCTTCCACTTTTTCGTGAGTGCCTTTGGCCAGGTCTGCGGGGCCTTGAACCCCGTCGCGATCGCATCCCGATTCGGGCCGCGCCATTGAGGCCAGTCTTGTCCGAAAACGCCACTTGCCTCAAGCAACGCCAGACAGCCAACCAAAAAGCCCACCTGCCGACTTGCGCTTCTCATAGCGGTTTCCTTCAAGCTGGTTGGACGGCTTCCGTTCGGGTGGCCATCACCCGCTACGACCCGCCGGTTGCGGAACCCGATTCAAGCGCGGCACTTCGCTGAGTCTATCGCGATGCGCCTGGGAATCAATCGCCGTCGCATGGCCAGGGAGCCCCTCGATCTGCTTCACCCGCCGAGAAAGAATTCGCGCAGCAGCTGAGCGACGGCGTCGGGCATTTCTTCCGGCAGGAAATGGCTGGCGGGAAGGGCGTGGTGATTTACGTGTTCGGCTCGTTCGCGCCACAGGGCGGGGATGTCGTAGCACTTTGCCAGGCCCCCCTTCTCACCCACGATCACCAGAAAGGGACAAATCAGACGCTTGAAGTGGTCGGCTTCGTCATGCTCGAGATCGACGCTGGCCGATGCCCGATAGTCTTCGCAGGTCGCATGGATCGTCGCCGGATCGCGAAAGCAGCGCAGATATTCGGCGAAGGCTTCCGGCGTGACTCCACCGGCGCCCGATTTACTGCTGGACGTGCGCCCGTAGCAGGCCATGCGAAGCCAATACTCGGGATCGCCACCGAGCAATCGCTCCGGCACGTCGAACGGTTGGATCAGGAAGAACCAATGAAAATAGGTTCGCGCGAATTTCTCGTTCGTGCGGCGGTACATTTCCAAAGTCGGCGCGATGTCCAGCACGGCCAGTTTTTCGACCGCGTGCGGATGATCGAGCGACATTCGATGCGCGACGCGCCCGCCGCGGTCGTGCCCGGCCACGAAGAACCGCTCGAATCCGAGTTGCTTCATTACTTGAATCTGATCCGCGGCCATGCGTCGCTTCGAGTAAGGCTCATGGGCCGCATCAGTGGCCGGCTTGCCGCTGTCACCGTAGCCGCGCAAGTCGGGAGCCACGATCGTAAAGAAGTCGGCGAGCAGTGGAGCTACGCGATGCCAGCAGCAGTGGTTCTGCGGGTAGCCATGCAACAGCAAGAGCGGCGGACCCTTTCCGCCGACAACGAGGTGAATGTCAGTCCCGTCGCCTGCCAGAGTTTTCGACGCGAATCCCTCGAACATTTCGATATTGCCCCTTTGAGGAAGTCGCCAATCGATGAACCGAGATTGGGCGACTGGGGTCGAGCGCAGCGTGCCCGCAGATCGTCCATCCGGGGGCGAACCGAAGCGGTTCGACCCCAGCCACCCGTCGGGGACACTACGCCTTAATTTGTGAAGCGAATGTCGACGCTTGCGCTGTGCGCGGTTAGCCCTTCCTTCGCTGCCATCAGCCGGATGTCATTCGCGTCGCCCGCGAGTGCTGCTCGGTTGTAGTGGATGATCGAGGACCGCTTCAAGAAATCGTTCGCACAGAGTCCGTTTGCAAAGCGGGCCGTTCCTCCAGTTGGGAGAACGTGCGAAGGCCCGGCGACGTAATCCCCGACGGCGACCGGAGTATGGTGCCCGAGGAAGATGGCTCCCGCGTTCCGGATCTTCGCGAGCATTGCTTCCGGTTTCGCGGTCGAGATGTGCAGGTGCTCGGGGGCGAGCAGATCGGCCAGGCGGGCCGCCTCGTCGGCGTCACGTGTGACGATCAGCGCACCGTATTCCTCGAGGCTCTGCCGCGCCAGGTCGCCCCGCTCGAGCCTCGCGAGCTGCTTATCCAATTCTTCGCGGACGGCGACGGCCAGCGGCGGATGCCAGGTAATCAGGACGCCCGATCCGGGGCTGTGCTCAGCCTGAGAGATCAGGTCGCTCGCGACAAAATCGGCCCGTGCGCTCTCGTCCGCAAGCACGACCACTTCGCTTGGACCCGCGATGCTGTCGATATCAACCTCTCCATACACATGCTGTTTGGCGAGCGCCACGAACAGGTTTCCGGGCCCGACGATTTTATCGACGCGCTCGATCCCCTCGACGCCGTAGGCCAGCGCGGCGACGCCCTGCGCCCCGCCCATGCGGTAGATCTCAGTGATCCCCAGCTCGTGGCATGCTGCCAAGAGGTCGTCGTTATACCCGCCGAATTCGGTCGGGGGCACGGCGACAGCGATCTCTTTCACGCCGGCCACCTGCGCGGGGACGGCCGTCATCAGCAGCGTCGAAGGATAGGCGGCCGCACCGCCGGGGATGCAGATTCCAACCCGCCGCAAGGGCAAATACCGCTGCCGCAGCTCGACGCGGGCTGGACCATCCTGCCGAACTACGACGGCATCATGGCACAGCAAACATCGTTGAAACTCCGTGATGTTCGCGCGGATTCGCTCAAGCGTGGCGAGGAACTCGGGATCGGCCCGGCGATGAGCCGCCTCGAGCTCGGCCGGCTGCACGCGGAGCGTTTCGGGCGTTAGGTCCTTTCTGTCGAGGTTGCGGCCGTAATCGAAAAGGGCGTCCAAGCCGCGCTCGCGCACTTCGCCGCAAATCCGCTCCACCACTTGCTGCGGAGACAGTGGTTCGCCGAAAATCTCGATCGTCCGGCGTCGCCCGGCTTCCGAGACGACGTCCCCCTCGGGGCTAAGTTTGGCGCGGAGCGTCGCAAACGTTGCCCCGGCGTCATCGCGCGAGCAATCGATCGTCGCGATGCGGATTGGTCCGGACTGTTGCGAGCTCATGGCGGAAAACTTGCAATTTTGCCCATAATCCTAAACCATTCTTGCGTGGTCATCGTACAACACGCGAGGCCATTCAAGAAGTTTATCAGTTCGAGGACCAATCGATGTCCAGCCGCCCTATTTACGACCTCCGGAGCGACACGGTCACCAAGCCCTCGCAGGCCATGCGACAGGCAATGGCAAACGCCGAAGTCGGCGACGATATGAGTGCCGAGGACCCGACCGTCAACCGGCTTGAAAGGCGCTGCGCGGACCTGTTCGGCAAGGAGGCCGCTGTTTTTTCCTGCACGGCAACGCAGGCGAATCAGATGGCGGTCCGCGTGCATTGCCAGCCCGGGGACGAGCTTCTCATTCACGAGACAGGCCACATCGCCAACTTCGAGGCGGGCGGACCGGCCGCGTTGAGCGGGGTTTCGTGCCGCACTCTGCCCGGAGAGCGGGGCCTGCTTGACGTGCCACAACTGAAGGGAAACGTGCGCTCAGACGATCAACATCTCGTGCCGACGCGCCTCGTATGCGTCGAGAATACGGCCAACATGGGCGGTGGCCACGCCTGGCCGATCGAGCAGCTTGCGCGAGTTGCCAGCTGGGCACGGGGGCTGGGGCTGAAGATTCACATGGACGGGGCTCGACTGTTCAACGCGACCATCGCTCGCGGCTATTCGCCAAAGGAGCTCGGACGCCACGTCGACACCATTGCCGTCTGCTTTTCCAAAGGACTCGGCTGTCCAATGGGGGCGATTTTGGTCGGTTCCAAGGAGGAAATTCGCAAGGCGCGCCGCGTGCGCAAGATGTTGGGCGGAGCGCTCCGGCAAGCGGGGATCGTGGCGGCCGCGGCCGAATACGCGCTCGATCACAATATCGAGCGATTGTCCGAGGATCACGCGAACGCCCGCCAGCTGGCCGAGATGATCGCCAAGATTCGGGGCCTGCAGATCAATATCGACTCCGTGGAAACGAATCTGGTCTTTTTCGACGTCGACCCGGCGCTCGGTTTTGCCAGCCAGCTCGCGAACGCGCTCGAAAGTCGGGGAGTGCTGATTCATGATGCCGGCCCGCAGCGGATGCGGGCCTGCACGCACCTCGACGTGCGACGCGAAGACATTCCGGAAGTCGGCCGAATCCTGGCGGAATGCGTCGCAAACGGCTTTCGCGACAAGCCGGGCTCGCAGTATGGCGGGTTCTGGCGCGGCTAGGCCTCTTCTACCGTTGAGAGAGACTAACCCCAACGATCAGCTTGAGTTAGCCCCTGCCCGTCGGCGGGACCGGCACGATCGGAGGGGTTCGTGAAGATTTATCGATCCGGTCGAGTCGCCGCGTGAATTGGCACCCCTCGGCCGGTCGATATTCGTGACTGTCCAGGGAACGTTGTGGACACTGTCTAAGCTCGAAGTGCGTCGAATTGTACACGGTGGCGGTCGACGCAAGCTGTGTTCACACAAACGTTTCCTGGAGTCTTCAATGACCCCCCGTTCCAAGAACCGATTGAACCGGGTCGCCATTCTGCGTTATGATGATCGGCACCAGGAGGGAGAAATCCCCTCCTCCCTAGAGCGAACCGCTCGCCAGGTAGGGAGTGCCGACATGGAAGTGCAAGGCCCGGGTTCCCTTCAACGAAGCGTTCCGATCTCTCCGGTCGAAACGGCGGGTCAGACCGCGGGCGCGGCCAAGCCGCAAACCCCGGCCTCCGCGAAGCCGACCGACGCGGTTGAGATCTCTTCGGCGGGGCAGCTCCTGGACAAGTTGAGCAAATCACCGGAAGTCCGGGCCGAGCGATTGGCGCAGATCAAGGCATCGATCGCCTCGGGGGACTACGACTCCGATGACAAGCTCGAAGCGGCCCTGATGAGTCTGCTGCAATCGATTGTCCTGAATGAATCCCACGACTGAAGCCGGCCGAAAAAAAATCCCCGAAGGCGATCTGCCAGCGGTGGAAGTTTCGGCCTCTCCGCGGGAAAAGCTCGAAGAATTCTTGGCCACCCGCGGCTTGCGACTGACTCAGGAGCGCTCGGCGATCCTCGACGAGGTCTTCTCCAGCCATCTCCATTTCGACGGAGATGAGCTGGCCGCCCGGCTGGCCAGCCGCCCCGGAGCAGTGCGCGTCAGTCGGGCGACCGTTTACCGCGCCCTACGACTCATGGTGGAAGCCGGCCTCTTGCGTCGCGTGGCACGACCCAACGGGCGGGAAGTTTACGAGCACGACTATGGGTATCCGCAGCACGATCATTTCATCTGTCGCGTCTGCGGACAGCTCATCGAGTTTCAGAACGGGGCGATCTCCCAAATCCTCGACGAGGTAGCGGCCCGAAACTCTTTCCTCGTGAGCGGGCATCGGCTCGAAGTTTACGGGCTGTGCTCAAAGTGCAGTCGCCCGCAGCGCCGCCACACGAAGCTCGACCTCTTGTAACGTTCGCCGCAAATCACCTGACGCACTAAGCGACGGTCTATAGCACGTTGGCCGGAAACGCCAGCCATTCGTCGGTCGCTCGGGCCTTGGGATAGGTCGAGGCAAACTGCGCGACCATTCTTTCGACTCCCTCGCGCACAGGTGTCGCGCGCAATTCCTCGATCTTCCAGTCCTCCCCCACACGACGCAGTCGGCACGCGAACACCAAAGTCGCGCCCGAATGCTGCGCAAATTCGCTGCTGACTGCCAGCGCGGCGCTCGAATCGACAAACGCAAGCGTCCAGTCGACGTTGGTCAAGGCAGGCCAAATTCGCATCGAGAGAATCTTATGGTGTGCCACTTCGGGGCGATCGGTCATCAGCTCAGCCGCGCGCGCTCGCGACTCACGCACAAGGTGAGCGAACTGCCGAATCTTGGACACCACCTTCTCGGAGCGGGGAGCGTCATCAAGAGTTTGCTCTGCGGCAACGGCGGATCGCGCACGCAGTGTGTGCCGAGCCGTCTTCACGGCCAGGTCTGGAAGCGCCAGGCGAAGCGATGCGAGCGCCTGCCAGCTCACACGCGAATCGCCCAGCGAGAGCAACCGCAGATTCGTGAGTGCCTTGATCTCTAAGACAGCCTGGTCGGAAATCTCCGAACAGTGAAGGCTCAAACGCCTGAGGTTCGGCAGCCCGCGCAGGCTCAACACCGCCTCGCGTCCGATGACGTGATCTCCCAAATCGAGCGAAAGACTCTTGAGATTCGGCATCCGGGCCACGACTTCGAACGTTATCACCGGCAGATGACTTCCCTCCACCGAGAGCTCCTCGAGCGACTGCAGGGCCGCCAGTTGAGGCAAGGCAGCGTCGCAGATCGGAGCGTTCGTCAGTTCGAGGCGGCGCAGTTGTGGCAACTTTGTCAGTTCGACCAATCCCGCGCACGACACCAATTGAGCGTCGCGGAGACTCACGCCTTCCAATTCTTTGAGAGCGGCAACCCTTCGCAGCCCGCCGTCGGTAATCTGCCCACCGGCGAGAGAGAGCATCTTCAAGTGACGAAAGTTGGAGATGTGAGGCAGCGCTTCTTCGGTGAAGATCGTGTTTTCGATTCGATGACCGTCGATGGTGTAATGAAAGACCATGTTGACTTCGGTCACGGTCGGCTGCATACCGACCCGTCCCCTTTTAACGGAGCCACCGAGTCGCTCGACCTGAGCGATTGCCGGCTGCTCGACCGAATACTGATTTCCGGGGCTGGGGATCGTGCTCGCGCTCGGGCAATGGCAGCGGCAGGAGATGTTGGATGGGCCCTTTACGCTCATTACCAGAGATTGGGAAACCTGCTGACCGACAAAGTTAGACGACGCTGAAACATCGGGTCGCACGGTGGCCGTCGAGAGCAAAATCGGCAACGCGATGAGCGAGAGGAGGCTTCCCAATCTCCACGTGCGAGGGCAACACAGCTCCAGCCGTGGACTCTGGTGTAACAGTCGTGAAATTCGGTCAGCCAAGCGCGTCGGCCGGTCCCAAACGCCGACAGCCCCGGCGAGCTGGCGGGCGCGTTTTTCGGCGAGGAGCCGGCGCGCCCAGCGTACGAGCATGTCGGCATAGTCGGCGCGGCTGGAATGCCCGGCGGCATACGTATCGGCAAGCAATTCCTGGTCATCCCGAAGCGAGCGACGCAGTCGCGAATACAGGGGATGCAGCCAGAGCAGGGGCAAGAGCCATCGGTCGATCGCCAACAGCCACAAATCCCCGTTTTGGATGTGTGCCAGCTCATGGGCCAATACGCTGCGGCAATCGTCAGGGCGTTCCCTCTCGGCAAATTGGGGCGGGAGAAGGATCTTTGGCCTCAAGGTGCCGATCACAATCGGAATCGGATGCGAACGGCTAACGAGCAACTCGGGGCAGTTTTCTTTGCCAGCGAGCGTTTCGAGGACCGCGACGACGCTGGGAGGGGCCTGCGACGCGCTCAGGCGCACGCTTCTCGCCGCCAATACCCCATGAATCACACGAAATGTGGTGAGTACGCACCCGACTGCGAACAGGGCCAGAGCAATCAGGCGCGCCGGCCCCAAATCGCGATTGGTCAAACTGCGCAAGAACCCTTGCGGTTCATCCGGTAGTGCTGTGGCGGCAACGGAACTGTCGCTGTCGATACCTCTCTGGCCACCAAGCGCAACCTGCGGCGACCGACTTAAGATGGCTTGCCGACTCGAGACTGCGACCGGTGATGCCGGCGCGTCGCGCAACTCATCGGACCTCTCAATTTTGGCAGTTCGATGCGTCGGTTGACCAACGGCCCTTGGAATCGCTCGGGCAACCCCCACGACATCGATTCGCGGCCATCCGGGCACGGCGGACATGACAGCCAGCAGTGCCAGCCCTACCAGCGTGCCCCAATGCAACGCCAGTCGGCGCGCCGGTTGACTAATAACATGGTGAGCTAGTGTGACAACGATCAACACCACGGTTGCGGCGATGTAATAATCGATCAACCAATAGGCGATCGCATCAAAACTCGACTTCATCGCGTGGTCCTCGATGCAGGTTCTGTCAGTGGACGCTGCGACACCTAGTTGTGGCCCTGCATCTAGGTGCACCTGGCAAGAAAGGGACAGGCACCTCGCCCCGTCATCAACAATTCGTTGTCGCAGGCGACTTCTTGGAGCCAGTCCCCTTTCACGAGGCTGCTTAAGCCGGAACTCATCATTCTTATACCTGCCCTGGTGCCTCGGTCAATCTCGGTTGGCTCGAAGCCGGGCGGGCCCCCCTGAGTAGACTCTTAGAACAGAGAGTAGAACCAAAAAGACGAAGAGCGCCACTGCGGCAAGCAGGCCAAGGCTGCGCGCGTCGCCAAACACCAGCCGGCTCGATAGCCAGAGCCATTTCCAAGAGAAGAGCACCAAAATCGCCCCCGCGGCCAGAAATGGGCCGTAAGGGACGTGGGTGCGGCTCGAAACGACTCTGAGAGGCAAAATCATCGCCAAACCGCAGAGCGGCGCTACCAAAAACACAAAGACCGTGGGCTGCCAGCCCAGGAAGGTGCCGATCAGGCCCATGAAGGTCACATCGCCAAGTCCCAGGGCTTCGCGTCCGAGGATCCGGGACGAGCAGAATCGCACGACCCAGGTCAGGCCCGCGCCGCAAAGCCCGCCCGCCAGGCTCCATGCGAAACCGTGCCAATGCTGATGGGGATCGAGCCATTCCGGAATGTAGGGTCCGGCAATCCCGGGAATTTCCTGATTCCAGTCGACCCACAAATGCACCATCTGCAACTGGCCTGAAAGCGTCGCGCCGGCGATTCCCACAAGTGCTCCAGGCAACGTAATCTGATCGGGAATTACGAAGTCCCGGAGATCGGTCGCCGTCGCCGCGACCAGCAGCGAAATTAGAATCAACTGATAGAAAATCCGTCCATAAAACCAGGACTCATCCGGTCGAACCTCTGCGAGCTCCTGGCAGCGATAACGAACGTAAGCCAGCACAAACCCCGCGAAGAGCAGCCCGGTCGCGATTTCGATCACTCCGGCCGGGAGACGCAGCCCGTGACCCAGCGACTCACCGGATTCTGACGTCGAAACTTGCGATTCGGTTCCCCGCGACACTTGGGTTGGTGAGACTTTCCCTTCGCTTTTTGGCTCCGTGAGGTTCGCTATTGTCGCATTCCCCGACTCCCGCGTCAGTGAGATCGCCCACAGATTGGCGAGGCGGCCAATGACGGCTCCCACAACGAAAAACAGCGCCGCGAGCACGCCTTGTTGGGTCTCAGTGAAAAACGATATCATCCGCGATTCCGATCGGCCGGCGCGGCCGCGGTGTAACCGCGGCCCGATCGCGAGTCGTGACCGGCACAGTGTTTGCGGTCGCGTGCCGACACCCCGCCCCACCAAGCCTACAGCATGTTGCGGGACCGTTTCCATTGCCCGCAACGTGTCGAGAATCGCTCGTGTCGCCCAATTCGATGTCGGGCCTGCCAAATGCCGGAAAACGTATTTCCGGCGGTGCCCCCGGGATTGATGCCGGCATTAAGACGCGGCCACCCCTAACTTTGTTCGACCTGCGCGCTTGAGGAAAATGTGATGAGGACGACTTCTCGGTGCTTCGGCGCCGCGGTTTGCCTGTTGGTGGCCGCTTCTTCGGTGATGGCGCAAGCGCCGTCGGCACCCCCAAGCCCCCCCGCTGCAGCCTCAAGCGCGGCAAGTGCCCCCGCGTCAGAGCCTAACAGCGGCGATACCGCCTGGATGCTGGCCTCCTCGGCACTTGTGCTCATGATGACGGCACCGGGGCTCGCATTGTTCTACGGCGGGCTCGTTCGGAAGAAGAATATTCTCGGCGTGATGATGCAGTGCATGTTTCTGGCCGGGATGCTCTCGGTCGTCTGGGCCCTCTGGGGTTACAGCCTGGCCTTCGACGAGGACATGCCAGGGGCTGCACGGCTTCATTGGCGGCTTCGGCAACGTCGCCATGAAGGGGGTGATGTCGTATTGGGACAGCTCCGGCAATAAGGCCGTGGTGCCGCTGTCGCCGCTCGCTCCGACGATCCCGTCCATGGTTTATCTCGCCTACCAGGGAATGTTCTTCATCATTACGCCGGCGCTGATTTGCGGAGCGTTTGCCGAACGAATGAAGTTCAGCACGATGTGCGTCTTCATGCTACTGTGGGGGACTCTCGATTTATTGCCCGCTCGCGCATTGGGTCTGGTCGGCGAAGGGAGTCTTTGCCGACGGGCCGCACAAGGCGTTCGACTTCGCCGGCGGGACGGTCGTGCACATCAGTTCGGGGACGTCGGCCCTGGTGTGCGCCTCGTTCTCGGCAAACGTCTCGGCTACGGACAAGAGCCGATGCCGCCCCACAATCTGACCTACACCTGCATTGGCGCCGGGCTGTTGTGGGTCGGCTGGTTCGGATTCAACGCCGGCAGCGCCGTGGCTGCCAACGGCTCCGCCGCCAACGCCTTTCTTGTCGACGCACCTGGCAGCCAGCATGGGACTGCTCGCCTGGGCGTGTGCCGAATGGATCACGCGCGGAAAACCGAGCGTGCTCGGTGCCTGCTCGGGTGCCGTTGCCGGCCTGGTCGGCATCACTCCGGCGCTGCGGATTCGTCTCGCCTTTGTCGGGCATCATCATCGGGTCTGTGCGCGGGATTTGTTTGCTTCCTGGCGTGCACGACGCTCAAAGCGCAGGTTCAACTACGACGACTCGCTCGACGCCTTCGGCGTCCACGGCGTCGGCGGGATCCTGGGCTGCCTGCTGACCGGCGTGTTTGCGACGAAGGGTGTTCCCGGAACGTTCCGGGACCGGGGGCTGGCTCGAAGGCAACTTTCAGCAATTCGTCAACCAGGCGAAGAGCGCCGGAGCCGCCGTTGTGCTCGCCAGTCGTGGGCACGTTCATCTTTCTCAAGGTGCTCGACGCCGTCATGGGCCTGCGCGTCAGCCAGAGCGACGAAATTCAGGGGCTCGACCTGAGTCAGCACGGAGAAGAAGGCTACATCTTCTTCTAACATTCAGGGTGGCACTGGCGGCTCGTCCGCCAGTGTGTTCTTGATCGCTCGCAAGACACTGGCGGACAAGCCGCCAGTGCCACCCTCCATCGCGTTTGTCGCTCTTATCACTGGCATTGACACCCAACCCGGCGGAGAATCAGAATCTGTCGCGTCCTGCGACGTCGGAACCGAGATGCTGCAGCGCTGTGGGGTGTTCCGAAGTGGGGTTCTGAGGGGCCACCGCCGATGAAGAAGATCGAGGCGATCGTCCGCCATTTCAAGCTCGAGGAAATCAAGGACGCGTTGACCGAAATCGGCGTGCAGGGGATGACGGTTTCCGAGGTCCGCGGTTTCGGACGGCAGAAGGGGCAGAAGGAACAGTATCGCGGTGCGGAATATACCGTCGACTTTCTCCCCAAGGCTAAAATGGAAATCGTCGTTTCGGACGAGCAGCTCAAGATCGGTGATCGACACGATTCTGCGGACGGCGCGCACCGGGCAGATCGGCGACGGAAAAATTTTCATCACGGATCTTTCGGAAATGATCCGCATCCGCACTGGTGAAACCGGCAACCAGGCCCTGTGACGCCCGCCCAGCGGCTCGCAGCACGCGGGCCGGTCGGCCAGCTTTTCCAACGTCCGACAATCAAAACTGGTGACCCACTCATGAAGAAGATCGAAGCCATCGTCCGCCACTTCAAGCTTGAGGACGTCAAGAACGCCCTGAACCAGGCCGGCCTGCAAGGCATGACCGCCTCGGAAGTTCGCGGCTTCGGCCGGCAGCGCGGCCACAAGGAAACCTACCGCGGCGCCGAATACACCGTCGATTTTCTGCCCAAGGTGAAGATCGAGGTCGTCGTCAGCGACGATCAGCTCCAGACGGCGTCGACACGATCATCAATGCGTCGCGCACGGGGAAGATCGGCGACGGCAAGATCTTCGTATCGCAGCTCGCGGAGGTCATCCGCATCCGCACCGGAGAGACCGGTGCCGCGGCGATCTGACGTGGTCGAATGAGCGAACGCAGTCCCGTGTCGGTTCAAACCCCCGCGCTATTGAGCGAGCGTCGTTCTCAAGTTCAGGCCATCCGCACCGACGCGAAGGCTTTGTTCGCCGGCGGGGCGACGGGAATCCAGGTGGCCGCCGCCATCTCCGAGGCGACCGAGGCCTTCATCCGCCGCGTTTTTCAGGAAGTCGTCGACCAGCTGCCCGAAGACCGGCGGGGCATCGTCGCCAAGAACGTGGCCGTCGTCGCAGTCGGCGGAACGGGGCGCGGTGAGCTGTGCCCCTTTCCGACATCGATCTGCTGTTTCTGGTCAGCCGAACGGGCCGATCGCTTGCGGCCGACTGCGTTTCGCAGGCCGTGCGCGACTATTGGGACGCCGGGCTGAAGCTAGGGCACGCGGTCCGCGGGCTCGGCGACACGCTCGCGATCGCCCGCCAGGAAATCGATGTCGCCACGTCACTGGTCGAGGCGCGTCTGATTTGGGGAGAGGCGGCCCTTTACGATCGACTAGTTGCCGAGTTCCAAAAGAAGATCGTGCGCTCGAGCGATCGCCGCGTTCGTCGATGAGTGCATCGCCGCGCGCGAGAAGGAGCGGGCCGAGTACGGCTCAGCCGTCAAACAGCTCGAGCCCGACATCAAGCGTTCGCCCGGCGGGTTGCGGGACGTGCATCTGATGCGCTGGGTCGGATTCGCGCGTTTTGGTGCGGCCAGCATCGATTCCTTGCGATTGCAAGGAGCACTGGGCCGCGAAGAAGCGCGGATCCTTCTGACTGCCTACGAGTTTCTGCAAGCGGGTGCGCGTCGACCTGCATTTCGCCGCGGGCCGCTGCCAGGACGTCCTCTCGCGCGACGAGCAGTTGCGGATTGCCGATGAGCGACACATCGAAGGGACCTTCGCGCAGCGACCGGTCGAACGCTTCATGCAGACGTTATTTTCGCCACAGCACGGCGATCGCCGAGCTGTGCGAGCGGTTCATCACGCTGCATCGTCCCCGCTCGGTGTTTAGCCGGAATTCTGAGATCGCTCGCCACGCATCGATCCGAACGGATCTATCGCGTCGGGACCGACTCCATCGACGTGATCTCGCGGCGGCAAGAGGCGGTCCTTTCCAGTCTGCCGGGCATCTTGAAGTTCTACCGCAGCGCGGCGCGGTACGGCGTTGCGCCGTCCGCCAAATTCGCCGAGCGTATCCGCGAAGCGGTCCCCTTGCTGGGAGGCGAAGTCACGCTCGAAAGCGCACGGCTGCTTCGGGACATCCTGGCGACGCCACGGCAACCTGGGAGTCATACTCCGCAGCATGTTTCGCACGGGGGTGCTCGAGATCCTGGTGCCGCCGATGGCCCACGCTCGCTGCCTGCTGCAGTTCAATCAATACCACAGTTACACGGTGGACGAACACACGCTGCGCACGATCGAACAGCTTGAACGATTCGACCGCGATCCGGGCGCATTGGGGACCGCTTATCGCACGATCCGCGAGAAATCGATTCTGCACCTCGCGCTTGTTGCTGCACGACTTGGGCAAGGGTTACGAGGAGGATCACAGCATCGTCGGCCGCGCCATTGCCGATCGCATTGCCGAACGGCTGCGGATCGAAGACGCAGATCGCGAGAACCTGGTCTTCCTGGTTCACCGGCACCTCTCGATGGTGCATCTGGCGTTTCGCCGTGACACGTCGGAGCCGGAGGCGATCTTGGAATTCAGCCGCGAGGTCGGCAGCGCCGAACGTCTGCGAATGTTGTTTGTGCTCTCGGCCGCCGACCTGATGGGCGTCGGGCCGGGAGTCTGGACGCAGTGGAAATCTCAGCTCCTCTTCGATCTGTTCGACCGCACGTTGCTGCTCTTGACCGGCCAGGACGCGGCGGTCGATCACGCGCAGCGACTGGCGGAAATCAAGCGACAGGTATTGGAAGTCGCCTCGCGGTCGGCCGGACGAACGAATGACTGCCAGGAGCTGGGCAACGTGCTTGAACGGTTTCCGCCGAACTATCTCACGACCACGCCGTTGTCGCGGATAGTGGCCGACCTCGGCACATTAGAGAGTTATCGTCCGGGCCAACCCGTCGTCAACGGCCAATACGATCTGGCGACCCATACTGTCGAATACCGCATCGTGTCGCATGAACGCGACGTGGCCGGCTGCTTTCATAAAGCGACGGGCGTGCTCACGGCGCACTCATTTGGAGATCATCTCTGCCCAGATCAGCACGACGACCGACGGCTTCGTGTTCGACACCTTCCGCGTGCTCGACCGGGATTTTTCCGGATCCGTGCCGCCGGAGCGGATCGAGGGGGTCGCCGCCGACATGCGAAAGACGCTGACGGGCGATGTCCGCGTTGAAGAGCTGTTTCAGCGAAACCGCAGATTCAACGCCTCCGGCAGAACGGAAGCCGTCTCCGATCTTCCGGCCCGTGTCGTCATCGACAGTGGCTCCTTGGAGCGGTATTCGGTGATCGACGTTTTTTCCCACGACCGGCCCGGCCTGCTCTACACGCTGTCGCGAAAAATCTTCGAGCTCGGCCTGTCGGTCGAGCTGGCCAAAATCTCAACGCATCTCGACCAGGTCGTCGACGTGTTCTATGTCACCGATCGCGACGGTCAAAAACTGCAAGATGCCGGACGCGTGCGCGAAGTGCAATCCGCGCTGTTCGCGACGCTCCAAGAATTCGAGCACCGCGACCGGCTCCAGTTCGCGTCCTAAGTTTCGCTAAAGCGTCAAGGCGTCGGTCAGCGCACGAAGACCTCCAGCACAGTGCCAGTGGCCGAGGCTGCCCACCCACCCGAGGCGACCGGACGGACCGACACCCCCTCCAGGCACGCCGGAATCAGCAGTGTGTCTCCCAGGCCGACGGCTTTACGCCAATCGCCATTTTGCACTTCAACACGCCCGTCGAGCGGCATCAGAATCCGGAATCGCTGGTCCTCAGGTAATCGCCACTCGGAAGGAATTATGCGCCTTCGCATCTCGAAGAACGGACAACTGACCAAATCTTCAACTTGTTGCTCGCCGTCCCGTCGCACTTTAGGCACGATGGGGTCGACGGAGCCGCGCTCGAAATCGATGCATTGCACAGCTTCCTCGCGATGAAGCATCCTGGGTTCGCCGTTTGCGTCGAGCCGGCCCCAATCGTCAATGCGAAAGGTTACATCGCTCGTTTGTTGAATCTCAACAAGCACGATCCCCTCGCCGATCGCGTGGACCGTCCCGGCCGGAACGAACACGCAATCGCCGGGATGAACCTGGTAACTGTGCAGGCACTCGGCAATCTGGCCAGCGTTCAGGCTTTGGACGAATGCGTCGCGGTCGACACCGGGATTCAGGCCCGTGTAGAGCCGCGCGTGGGGCTCGGCAAAGAGCACGAGCCACGCCTCGGTCTTGCCTCGCGGTCCGCGGCCGAGCCGCTGCGCCTGCTCGTCGTTTGGATGAACTTGAACGGACAGGCGATCATGCGCGTCGAGGAACTTGACCAAAAGCGGAAAATGGTCCGCAGCCGCTTGCAATCCCAAGAGCGCCGTTCCGTGCGTTTCGACGAGCCGATGCAGCGACCAACCCTTGTAGGACCCTTGAACGACCGTCGTTTGATTGCTGTCGCAGTCGGCGATTTCCCAACTCTCGGCGTAGTCCGATCCATCGCCCAGCGGTTTCCCCAGGAGCGTGCCGAGCCGGCGACCACCCCAGCGCATGCGTTTGAGAATCGGGCGGAACTGCAATGGTTGCATCGTTGTCTCGGCGTGGCGGTCTCGACGCTGGGCGAATGCTCAGCAACAATCCCAAAATTCTACTGCACGTCGCGGGCTCGAGCGAACCGCCTGACCGCGTACGCTTCGCGTGCCAATCGCGGAAAAAATGCCGATGCCTCGTGGCATGAATCGAGAAGCAGCGATCAAAATCCATTTACCGAGACTGGCGCGCGTGTTATATTCGCGGCCTCCCCGCCTGAGTCGACGGGGCCAACAAGAGCAGGATCTGGTCGGCAGCAGGACCGCGGCCCAGAGCGCCTGACAAACTTGCAGCAATCGTCGCGACACAAAATGCCCACTGCCACAACTTGCAGAACGGGCAACTGTGCACCAGCAGGAGGCGGCGCGTGCAGGAGTTCGAACTTTCTGTCGGCGACGCGATTCGTATCGGGAACCGTGTCCTCACGCTGATCGATATCGATGGAGGTGAAGTCGCCTTCCGAATCGACGAAGTGCCGAATGAGACGCGCGACTCCGACTCCGGCGACAGTTTTGCTCCGGCAAAGTGATGCCTGCTGAGCTTTTGCTCAGCTGTCAGTCTCGAGGACATGGCTGAGCAATTCCCGCGCAGCTCATCTCGCCTGCTTCAACGACCTCACCGCTTCAGCCCGAGTCTCGAAGATCGACCAGAGTTGGTCGAGGTGCGTGATCTCGACGACCTCGCGGCAATAGCTCGTTAATCCGCATAGAGAGAGGCGCCCGCCCGGCCGCGCCTTCAGATGATTCCAGGAGCGAAACAGCGCTTCGATCAATGCCGAGCCGAAGAACCGCAGCTGCGAAAGGTCGAAAACGATCAATGGAGGATCGGCCCGCTCAGAGACCTCAAGGAGAGTCCCTTTCAGCGTTTCGAGCTCCGTCTCCTCGAGCGTTTCGTACTCCGGACCAAGCGTGATGACGGTCACGCCGTCCTCACACGTGACGGACGGAGCTTTTGCACCCGGGACCGTGCGACGCGGCACGCCTGAACCTCGATATCGTGATGGTGTCATCCTTGGCCCACGCCGAATGCTCTGAAGGATCCGACCTACGCGGCGAACGACCGCACTTCATCGTAAGTCAGCGGGACAGGGTGTCAAGCACTCGTTTGGCCGCTCACTCATCGGGCGCGCCTGGCCGCGGACGCAACGTTACGGAGACATCGTGCCGCTCGCCGCCGCGAACAACCGTCAGTACGATGGTATCGCCCGACTTCTTCTGGCCCACCGCATTCGCCACCGACTTGGCTTCGGTGACGGGCTTGCCGTCGATTGCCGTGATTAAATCGCCCAAGGCGATGTTTCCATCCTCCGTCCGGCGAGTGGGCACTATGCCTGCCGCCTCGGCTCCGCTGCCTGGCCAGACCGCCTTCACGAGCACGCCAGGTTGCTTGATGTAGCGGCCATCGCGGAGCATCGACGTCACGTCGTCCGGAAACAGCGAGACCCCGATCGACGGCGGCTCCTCGCTGCCGGATTGAATCAGCCGCGGCACAACCGAGTTCACCATGTCGACGGGGATTGCAAAACCGATCCCCGAAAACGCACCGGTGGGGCTCACAATCGCCGTGGTGACGCCGATCAGCCGGCCCGCGCTATCCAGCAGGGGACCGCCCGAGTTGCCCGGATTGATCGCAGCGTTCACCTGAATCACGTCCTTGATCGTCTGCCCCCCCTCGGATTGAATCTCGCGCCCCAAGCCGCTGACGATGCCCGTGGTGAACGATTGGTTGAGGCTGAACGGGCTGCCGATTGCGAAGACCTTCTGGCCAATCTGCAGATCATCCGAACGTCCGATTGGTATCGGCTTGAGTTCGCTAGCCGGGGCATTGATCTTCAGCACGGCCAGGTCGGTGCTGCTGCTGCCCCCCACGAACTGCGCGGAATAGCTCGTGGCGCTATTCGGCAGGGCGACGTGAATGACGCCTCCGTGGCCGCCGCGCCGCGGGCGGGCATCGCGCACGACGTGGTAGTTGGTGACGACATAGCCCTTGCTGTCCCAGACGAATCCGCTGCCGGAACCCTGCGGGATCTCCACGGGGTTCATGCGGAAGTCTTCGCGCAGTTCGCTCGTCGTGATGTGCACGACCGAGCCGTTCACCGCCTTGAAGATCGCGATCGTCGACTTTTCGTCGTCGGCCAGGTCGCCGCGCGGCGTGATGTCACGCGGAGTCGCGCCCCGGTCGAACAGCGATTGCGGCCAATATCCGCTCAACTTGAGATACAGCGCGACAAACGCAATCAGCAAGATGGCGACCAGCCAGCCATTGACCGTTCCGCCAGAGCTGGGACCGTTGATCGCGGGTCTGGGACGCTCGGAGGCCATGCGTTGGGTTCCAATTCGGGTCAGCACAAATCATACACGGCCGTTCAAACTAAAGAAGACGGGCCGACTTTGTGCTCAGGCCGCTGACCGCTTTCAGAAACCGGGCCCGCTTTTTCTCCGGCAAGGACTTAAAGGCTTTGAGCATATCGCCGGTGAGCGCCTCGTTGATTCGTTCCAGCGTACTCGACATTCGGGTGATCAATTGTTCCGGCGACGGCTGGGGACGCGGTGCCACCGCGACCGATTCGCTTTCTCTTTCTCTGGGCGCCGGACTTCCCGCTCCGCTGCGAAACGGGGCATAACCGGAATCGGAATCACGGGCGACGCCGCTGACCGTCTCAACGGGTGTGCGGCTCTCGTCCTCGGGCGCGCGTGCGGCTCGGCTGCGACGATCTCCTTCCTCGAATTCCGACGGATCCCGAACCGCGACATGATCATCCGGGACGTAGGCCACGGCGGCTGGCGTGCCCCATTCGTCCACCGTCTGCGACTCGGTCTTCAAATCTTCGCCCCGCAGAGCACGACGCCAGGCCTTCATCTCGGCGACCGTCGCCTGGTTTTCGTCGGCCCACTGCAGACATTCGGGCGCGTCGTCCCAGGTCAGAGACGCGTAAAAATGCGACCATTTCAGGGCCGGATAGGTTTGGTAAACGTCGGCAAACGTCTGCCAAACCCGTCGGCGCTGAAACACCTGATCCGCCGTCAGGCCCAGCAGAGCGGCAAAGTCGCCGTCTCCGCGCCCGCGGGCATAGCGCTGGGTCCATTTGTCGGCACATTCGCCAACGACCCAGTTCGATTGGCTGACCGCCGACTGGGCCTTGGAAATCAACTCCTCTTCGGTCTCTTTGACATCGTGGCTCGGTCTTTTGGACATGGGGATCGTCGCCTCCTGCGTCGAATGAGACTAATTAGTCGCCGTCGGGCGTTTCGACCGTAACGGGCGACCCCGACGAAAATAAAGTCGCCGTCGGGCCCGTATCGGATCCAAATGCGGACCCGGTTACGGGCGACCCTGACAAAAACGTGGCAAGAACGCTCGGCTCTGGCTGAGGCTAAGCGCCAGAAGCGTCCTTGCAGCAGATCGGGCGACAATCCACGAAGCAGGCTGAACGCACAGTCCTGCCAGGATTGAACCCGTTCCCGCCACCCCTCCGCTGGGAATTCGGGAGCGATTCGTGCGCTCCTTGGGGCGGGCTCGAGCCGAGAACGTGCGATCCTAGCCGGAGGCGAACGCCAATGCCACCAGTCCGCTCATGATCATTTTCCGACGCCGCCGCTAACGCTACCTGCCCGGCTGTGACGTATCTTTAAACAATCGGAGCGATTGGAATCTTGGGAACAATTGATTCAGCCCGACGGGCCGATTCGCCGATGCAGTCTGGGTGAGTTCTGCTCTCAAAACGAGTCTATGGGACGGTGGCGATCGATCATCGGCACTTGACGCAAGTCGCGTACTGGTATTAGGATTCGGGCGAAATGGCGCCGTAGCCAAGAGGCTAAGGCAGCGGATTGCAAATCCGCCATCGTGAGTTCGACTCTCACCGGCGCCTCATGCCGCAAGTGACGTGCTATACTTCACTTGCGGCAGTTTTTTTTGCGCACGGGGTCGGGAACGGATGGCTCGCTGTGACCCGGACTGTTACCCAAAGAGGAGCCAAATGTGCGACTTTTCCCAATTCAGGATTTGCGGGGAGCGACGACCTTCGTTAATCCCCAGTCGGTCGTCAGCGTGAAATACCACGATCCCGCGGCAGGCGTGGTCGTCGACGTGACGGTCACTGATCTTCCGGACCCAATCTCGACAAAAACTCCACTAGCCGAGGTGGTGAAGGCGATCGGCGATGCCTTCAAGGGCTGACGCCGGTTGCTGGGAAACCGCCCGCTAAAATGCGTCCGCCGTCATCTCGGCGTTTCGGCCGACGTACTACCGTGGGGTCGTTCGATCGACTCGTGCCTCACTACCGGCGCCTCGTGCCGCAAGTGACCTGTTACACGTTGCTTGCGGCTAGGGTCCGCTTATTGAAGCCGCTTGCTTCCGGCTGCGCCGTCGCTCATGCTGGCATCCTCAGCACCCCGCAACGGACGGGCCGTCACATGCCGACAGTCGAGTGCCTGTACTGCGAAGCCAAATTGGACGCGCCGGTTGAATACAAGGGCCGGTTGGTCAAGTGCTCGGTGTGTGGTAAGTCGTTCGTGCTGCGATTCACCGGCCACGATCTGCCGTTCGTCGCAGTGCGATTTTCCCGCCGCCAATCGAAGCCGGCTCCAGAGCTGAAATCGACAGTCTCGTTTCGGCTGCCCGACACTTCCGACTCGGGTGCCGCCGCCAAACCGATGGCACGCGCTCCTGAGCGGGCTGACTCCGAGGCGCCGGCTCCTGAAAAGCCGAGAAGGAAGAAGCCGCACCGAGAGAAGTGAGGCACACGCTCGCAGAAACAAGTGTAAAGATTTCTTGAGCGGCCGGGGAACGAAATGCAACCCGGGGCCTCACTCCAACGACTGCTGAATCATCCGATCCAACGTCGGCGGCACGTAGGTGCCGAAGCGGATCTGGTCGAGGATGGCCGGGACTGTGGCGTGGGCTTGGGCCGTTTCCAGCGAGATGATTTTTGCCTTCCAGAGTTCGTGCAGGCTCTGCTCGAAGATTCGCGATTGGGAGATTGTCTGCTGCATGCCGATGCGGATGCCGGCCGACTGCCCCTTCTCGATCGAGTCGGAAATCAGCTTGCTGTCATTGAACAGGAACTCGAGCGCTGGAACGCGGCCGCCGCCGATTTTCGGCAAGAGCCGCTGGCAGATCACGCACTTGAGACTGTCTCGCAGTTGCAGCCGCACCAAGTCGCGTTCGACCGGCTCGAAAAAGCTCACGATGCGGTTGACGACCTCAGCGGCCGTGTTCGAGTGAAACGTAGTGAGCACCAGGTGGCCGGTGGAGGCGGCGTCGATCGCGGCCCGAATGGTGTCGGGGTCGCGCATTTCTCCGATTGAGATCACGTCGGGGTCGTGCCGCAGGGCCGAGCGGACCCCGTCGATGAACGTCTCGACGTCGCTGCCGACGCCGCGCTGGGAGACGATCGATTTCTTGTTGCGATGCACGAATTCGATCGGGTCCTCGATTGTCAGCACGTGCAGCGTCTTGTTGGCGTTGATCCAGTCAATGATCGAGGCCACCGTGGTCGATTTGCCGCTGCCTGTCATGCCGGCGACAATCACCAGGCCGTGATGCAGGCTGCCCAACTGTTCCATCTGCGGCCGGGGGATGTGCAGGTCCTCGAAAGAGGGGATGGTCTCCGACAAGAACCGCAGCGTCAGGTGCGGCACGCCCGACTTCACGAATGCCGAGACGCGCGAGAACGCCAGCCCCATTTGGTGGTAGTTGAAACTGCACTGCTTGTGGACGACGAACTCTTCCCAGTCGCGCATCGGAGCCAGCTCTTTGAGCAGGTGCCGAATTTGGGTGCCGGTGACCGGCTCCAGCTCGCTTGCTCCGAGGGTCTTGCCGTCGACGCGAAAGACGGGGGGCGCACCGGGATACAAATGCAGATCGCTGGCCCGCCGCTCGCGCATCTCGGCGAACAGCGTCTGAACGCTGAGCGGAACTTTCGGCGCGTCCTCGACGCTCACGTGCCAAACTTCGGGCAGGGCGATCAGATTCGAGAGGGCGACAAGTGCCGGGCTGGCTCCGGTTTTTGAATCGCCGCTGCAGCGAAGCTCGCACTCTCCTTCGCTCTCTTTGAGTCGGAGTGCCGGCGTGGTCGCCGCCAGCTTGCGAACCGACTCCAGAAGCTGCGGTTCAGCCTCGAGGCGGACAATGTACATGTCGAGCGGTCCGTCCGAGCGGCTGCGATCGGCTTCGATTTGAATTCCCGTCGCGACGGCCTGCAATTTCTGCGGCCGGCCGTGGGTGCGTTCCATCTCCGCCGCCGCGAGCTTCACGATCTCAGCCAGACTGGTCTGTCGCCCGAATCCGAGAATGCGAGGCGTTGAGAATTCCACGCGAGTTCCTCTGGGAAAAACGGCCGGCAGGAGCAAAAGCCGCTCCTTCCATCCTAGCAAGTGCCAGTAACATCGGGGCTTTCGCGCACTATCTGAACGTACGTACCCTGCCTATAATTGGAGGTGTTATATCGGGGCTGGCAGCGCCGCTCGAAGGAAGCGGCTTGCGGCCGCCTCATTCGACGGATGGTCTCAAGCGTGATCACCAGGACCGTAGACGAAACTCAGCTCCCACTCAGCGAGAAACGCCCGCTCGACAATGACCAGTTGGCTCAACGTCTGAGCGAGATCGCCGATCTGCTCGACGCGCAGTCAGCCAATTTGTTCCGTCGGCACGCGTATCGGGCGGCCGCGGAAACAATTCGCCGGTTGGCGCGGCCGGTGTGGCAGAATCCTCTCCGAGGAGGGGACGGGGGCTCTTACGCGGCTGCCGGGAGTCGGCAAGTCGATCGCTCGCACTCTCGAGCGACTCTGCGAAACCGGCCATGCGCCGCTCTTGGATCAGCTGCGCGGCACGTTCGGGCCTGAGGAAAAACTGGCAACGGTGCCCGGCATCGGACCGAAGACCGCCGCCGCCATTCATGATGTCCTCGGAATCGAAACGCTCGGGGACCTGCAGGCGGCTGCTTACGACGGCCGGCTAACGCGCGTGCGGGGCATCGGACGAAAGCGCCTGCAAGCAGTCCGCGAATCGCTGGCCGGGCGGTTCCGCCGCCGCAGAACTGCGGACAAGGCCCCCGACGTCACGAGTGAGCCGCGACTGCGCACCAAAGCGCACACGCTGCGACTCGTTGCCGACCTGTTGAGCGTCGACGAGGAATATCGCCGCAAGGCCAAAGCCGATGAGCTGCTGCGGGTCGCCCCACGTCGGTTCAATCCGAACGGAGAAGCCTGGCTGCCCATTTTGGAGACCGAGCGAGTGGGCCACCGCTACAAAGCGATGTATTCCAACACGGCCCGCGCTCTCGAACTCGACACGGTTCGAGATTGGGTCGTCATCTTTCACGACGTAGCCGGAGAGCGAGGGCAGTGGACCGTCATCACGTCGAGGTTCGGTGAGCTGCGCGGGAAAAGAATTGTTCGCGGGTTGGAGCGCGAGTGCGCCGAGCACTACGCGGAGCATTCGGTGCACGCCCTCAGCCTGTTCGATTCAGACGCCGAGCATGGCCTTGATGCGCCGCTTGCGGACCGCGGCGGCGAGTAGCGCGTGGTCGCGGGTCGTTTGATCCGCGTAGGCAAAGGCGAACTTCGCGATCGCGCGGTCCAAACGATCGGACTCTCCGCAATAGGCGGCCAGCGCCACCGCATCTCCCGTGCGGGCATGCCCTTTGGCGAGAACTCTGCCGCAGAGGGCGGCGTATTCGGACAGCGTCGCTCCATGCAGTTCTGCGGCATCCACTCGGGCTTTGTGGTCGGCCAGTTGTCGCACCAAGAAGTGGCGATCGCCGATCGTCGTCCAACCCAGCAGCGGATCGGATTCCGTCTGCAGCCGGTGCTGCCCCTCGGCCACGCGGCGGCCCTGGTGGGCGGGCACCTGGACGTTGGCGAGGTAGGGAGCCGCACACGCATCCTGGGCCTCCTTCACTTGCAGGAAGATCGCGTCGTCCTGTCTCTTGCCCATGCACAGCACGACGTAATTCCGCAGCGCGACGCTGCCGGTCCCGGCCACCTTGAACGCGACCTCCACGGGCTGATAGGCATCGAACACGAGCTGGCGGTCCGGGCCGAGGGTCTCGCGATACTCGCGCAACGAGGCGACGACGTCGCGCGTCACTTCCCGCGTAACGCGACGCAGCACCGGCGGCTGGAAGCAAAACCGCGGCCCGCGGCGGCCAGCGCGGCCATTCAAGTTTTCGGTGTATTTCTGCAGAAGATGCTGCGGCGTGACCCGCTCGGCCTTCGCCAACACCTTCCGCACGAGAGGCAGCTGGCTGCGCCGGCGGATTTCGTATTTCGCCAAATCGAACATGCACATTTTCGAGAATTGGGCGACGGCCTCCCGATATTCGGCGACAAAGGCGAGCACCGCGCCGCGGCAGCCCGACTCGCCCTCCTTGGCGACTCGTCCAGCCAGCACGACGCTCGTCGCCATTCGCTTGACGTCCCATTCCCACGGGCCGGGCATCGACTCGTCGAAATCGTTGAGGTCGAAGACGAGATGCCCGTCCGGCGCCGCGAACGCGCCGAGATTGCCGACGTGCGCGTCGCCGCACATTTGCACGATCAGTCCGCTCGTCGGCCACTGTGCCAGGTCGGCCGCCATCAGCGGCGCCGCCCCGCGCAAAAAGCCGAGCGGCGAGGCGACCATGCGTCCCATTTTGATCGGCAAGAGCGCCGCCAATCGATGCCGATTGACCCGAGCCAGCGATTCGAGCGGATTGGGGCGGTCCGCCGCCGGCTCCCAATCGCCTTGATCGGTTCGGGCAATCACCTTCCGCAGGCTGCGTCCGTGCCGCTTCCGCTCTTGGACGGTCGGAATCGGAAATCGGCTGCCGTTTTCAAACACGCGGGAACTCTTTTGAGCCCTCTTAGCAAAAAAATACGGAATCAACCAAATGCCGACCGTGATGCGGCGAATAGAGCTACGTTGCTCGCATTGTAACGTTCCCACCTGACTGCAAGGGAAGCGGTTTCTTTGGCGGCTGCGCTCTCCACGAAACAGGCCGACTGATCAATGAGCCATTGACCCACGCTCGCGACGCATATTGGCCCCGGTCGGGGGTGTCCTGGAACAGTCGTCGAAAGGGAAACGTGAATAAGCATCCAGCTTTTTGGAGCCGGTTCGCGTTCCTGTTATTGTCGGCGATTGTCATCGTCACTTCGGCTCCGAGAGTCTGGGGCCAAGAACATGCCTCGAGCGCGGTCGTCGCCGTTGCCTACCATGAGCGTCAGCAAGCAGCGCAGGCAAGCTACGCGCGCAAGGATTTCGCCCAATCGGCGGCCCTTTACCAGAAGCTAGCCGAGGCGAATCCCGAAGATGGAGAGAACTGGCGGCAACTGGCACGCTGTCGCCTCAACCTGAAGGACTATCGGGCGGCAATTGAAGCGTTCCGTCGGGCGAGCGAACTCGGCTTCGGGCGATTGCAGCGAAACGATCTGGATGTCGCCCGCGCCTATGCCCGCCTCGGAGAGAAGGAACACGCACTCGAGTGGCTTGGCAACGCGCTCAATGAGCAGCGCTTCGAATTCCGGCCGACTCTGCAGGACGACGCAGCGTTCCAGGGAGTGCGCTCCGACACTCGGTTCCGCGAACTGGCCGGGCTCCTCCCTAACCGGGTGTTCACGCGGGACGAGGGCTGGCGCTATGATTTGGACTACCTGTTGGCGGAGATCCGGCGCCTCAACGCCGTCTACAGTCATCAGCCTCTGCCCTCGACGGTGCGCCTAGCAGCCGAGCGTCTGCGCGAGCGGATCCCGGCGCTCTCGGACGCGCAGATTGTGGTGGAGATGCAGCGCCTGCTGGCGCTGCTGGGGCATAGCCACAACACCGTCTACCCCGCGAGCGGCGGTCGCGTGACTTTCACATTTCTGCCGGTCGCGTTTTACATCTTTCCCGATGGGCTCTATGTGACTAGTGCCGATGGCGATCGCAAAGGACTGGTCGGGGGGCGCGTCGTGCGATTCGACGATGCCGATGCTGCGATTGCCGTCCGCGCCGTCAGCGCTTTAGTGCGACGAGAGAATGAAATGGAAGCCCGGTGGCTGGCTCCGTCTCTGCTGGCGATGCCGCAGGTGCTGCAGTCCCTGGGAATCACTCAGAGCGCGGACCAGGTTCGCCTGACGGTTCGCCGCGACGGTCGAGACGAGGCAGTCACTACCAAGCCGGGGCAACCCCTATTCCGGCCGAAGCTCTTCCCGTCACAGTTGCAGGGTGCCCCGGTCGCGCCTCTCTACCTGCAAAACGTTGGCGACGCCTACTGGTTCAAGCACTTTCCCGAGGACCGGATGGTCTATTTCCAATTCAACCAGATCGCTGACAAAGAGGGCGAACCGCTGACAGCATTCGCGCAACGTCTGCGAAAATTCCTCGACGATCACAACGTTGGAAACCTCGTGGTCGACTTGCGACATAACAATGGCGGGGATACGTACCTCTACCCCGAACTGGTGCGGACGATCGTCCGTTTCGATGCGGGCGGTGAGAATCGCAAGCTCTTCGTCCTGATCGGGCGCACCACTTATTCGGCGGCAGTGAACTTCGTAGTCGATCTTGAGCGTTTCACTCGGGCGGTGTTCGTGGGGGAGCCAACCGGAGGTAAGCCGAACACGCACGGCGACGAGTCTCCAACGATTCTGCCCTACAGCGGCCTGCACTTTCTTCTGTCGAGCGCGTACTGGCAGCTTTCCTCGCCGCGGGACTCGCGCCTGTGGGTACCTGCCGGCGTCCCCGTGCCACTCTCCGCCCAGGATTATTTCGCCAACCGAGATCCGGCACTTGAGGCGATCATGACGCTCGTCCACAACGGCGGGAAATAGAAGTGACCCGCGCAAGCCGAAGCTCGACCACACCCGCCAGGCCGTTTGAGCACCCACCCCAAGGACGCTGAATTCGCCGGAGCGTCGCTTCCCCACGATCAGCGTGGTTGCGGGATGCGCCCCAAGCCGCGATCGCTGTTCCGCAGGCACTGGTGCCGCAGCAGAAACCATAGGCCGGCGTAGAGCGCGAAGTGTACGACGAACGGGCGGTAGTGCCCAAGTGGCCCCGTCGGATAGCCGATGCCGTTTGTCACAGTTTTCTGAATCGAGCGCACGACGTCGATCGGGCTCAATACGAAGACCAAGTCGCGGACGGTAGTGCTCTCCAGATGAAACCGGCTCAGCGCAGGAATCGCCAAACCGAGGGAAGCAATCCAAACGACCAAGAGGCAAACCGTCGCCACGACTGCGATCAATTGCGTGCGCATCCGCAGTCCCAATCCGGCCGCCAGCCACTTCACGCAAGGCAAATAGACAGCGAGGCTGACTGCAGACAGCAGCACGTACGTTCCCGAAACGGGGGAATGCCACCACGCCTCAAACAAGATCAGGCTGGCCACCGGGACCGCGAGGACGACCATCAGGCGGTCCACGCCCGCGAGCTTTTGCTCGAGGATTTGGCGGCCTGTAAGCGGACTCGTCAGCAACACGGAGAGCGTCTGCCGCGACCGCTCCTGGGAGACGAGGCTTGCGGCAAACACTCCGACGAGCAGGATCGCACTCATCCACGTCAGTCCGAGGACGGTCAAGATCGCCCGTTCTTGAACCGCAGGAGACGCGTAGAGTCGGATCGCGGGCGCAACGATGAATACTGGTAGCTCCATCGTCAGCAGGATGCGCGCGAGGTAACGCGGCGTGCCGAACGACCGCTTGCGCGTTTCGCGCCAGCGGATTGGCTCGCGCGGGAAGGCCAGGACGGTCCCGCAACAGCACGATGCCACCGGCCGCGGCGTTTAGCGCCTCGAAGAATCGATCCATCAGACGAAAGAGCGGCGGCACATTTCGGCTGGCGGTGACGAACGTGCGCCCGGCCAAGACCGTTTCGGCGATCGTGAGGCAGGCCGCGGTCGAGAAGACACAAAACCCGGCCGCGACGACAGCCGCCACGTGCGAGGTATTTTCCGCGCCCCACAGCCCGGCCGCAGGCAGCGTGCAGCAGACGCCCGAACAAAACCAAGGAAACAGCAGCGCGCCGACATAAGTCGCGCCAAGTGCCTGGGCCGTCGTCGCGCACCAGGCCGAGCACATGATCCCAAAGGCGCCCAACTCCAGGCAGACGAAAACCAGCACGACGATTCCTAAAATCAGCTCGGCCACCGTCACGCCGCCGAAGGTGTAGGTAATCGCCAACAGCGGAAACGACAGGAAAACAAACGACAGCACCGGAGTCATTCGGCTCAGGTATTTCTGCAGCACAATTTGTCGCGGCGTGAGCGGGCTCAGCAGCAGCAGCACCAGCGTCTCCCGCTGGCGCTCGGCCGCAATGGCGCCTGCCGTCAGCAGCGGAACGACCAGGTACATGGCCACAAGCTGGAAGGTCAGCAGCAGGGCGAAATAGGTGGAACCGCGCCCCAGCGTTTGCCGCGCCGTCGCTCCGATGCCGAGGTTCGCGTAGAAGAGCACGCCGGACGAAGTGAACAGCACGAGACCGTAAACAAACCGGATGATGTACGTCCGCCGCTGGGCGGCCTGCTCCGTGAGATCCTTGACCAGGACCGGCAAACGGAGCGAAGCCAGAGGCAGCCGGCGCAACACCGACATCACGGCGAACATCACGCGGTCTTGCCCTCGGTCAGCTTGATGAAGGCGGTCTCGAGCTCGAGTGATTCCGGCTGAAACATTCGCACCGAGGCGCCAGCGGTACGCAGCTCTTCCAGCAGCGTCTCGGGCGGGAGAGCCTCGGCCCGCACGCGGATGGACAGCCGGTCACCGCGCGCTTCCACGCTTTCGATGCCCCGAATCTTCCGCACTCGTTGCGTCAGTTCTTCGGACGGATTGACCACCTGGGCGTGCACCAACTGCATCAACCCGAGGCGGCGGTTGATCTCGGCCAGCGGGCCTTCGAACACGAGCTGGCCCGCTTCGAGAATGCCGATCTGCGAACAGAGCTGCGACAGCTCGTGCAGGATGTGGCTGGAGATCAGGATCGTCTTGCCCATCCGCGCGAGTTCTTTCAGGATCTCGCGGATTTCGATGCGCGCCCGCGGATCGAGGCCGCTGGCCGGCTCGTCGAGCAGAAGAAGGTCCGGATCGTGCAGCAGGACGCGGGCCAGCCCCAGCCGCTGCTGCATCCCGCGCGAGAGGGCCACGACCTGCGCATCGATCTTATGAGCCAGGTCAGTGAGAGTAAGCAGGTCGTCGATGAGTCGAGGCCGAATGGCTTCGGGAAGGTCGTACGCCGCTGCAAAGAAGTGCAGGTATTCCCGAACGCTTAAGTCCTCGTAGAGGCCGACCGAATCGGGCAAGTAGCCGATTTTGCGGCGAATACGAATTGGGTCGTTGCGAATGTCGACGCCGTCAATTTTTGCCCAACCGGCGAAAGGCTCCTGCAGGGTCGCCAGCACGCGGATCGTCGACGATTTGCCCGCACCGTTGGGACCAATGAAGCCGAACACCCCGCCACGAGGAATCGAGAACGAGATCCCCCGCACGGCTTCGACCGGGCCATACTTCACCCAGAGGTTGAAGATCTCCACCATCGGCGGTGCGCCGTTTTCGCTCGTTCCGGTCGCGTCGCTCATGGGCGGCGTTTGTCCCCGATGTCCTTAGAGACATCCATGTTTCTGACCTGCGTCTTGCGCACGACGTGCCGGAACACGATCAGATCGTTCTCGCGGACGATCGCAACATGAACGAGCGAGGTCGAGCTGGGGCCGTCATCGAGCACGGCCAGATCTTCGAGGTCTCCGGCGCCGTTGGGAGAGACTCCAAAGAGAATCGCGAGCAGTGCGTGGTCTCGTCGCCTACCAAGGCTCGCCAACACGTTCGGCCAGTCTCGGAACTGATCGATCGATCCCTCCGAAGTCGCTGGAAAAGGGACCGCAACGTCCGCCTTAGCATTTGAGAACAACAGGCCGCACTGCGGGAGGACACGGCGCAGGCGGCCGATGGCGGCACTCCGACCGGCTTCGGTCGACAGATCGAGCCCATCGAGGGCCGCCCAGTCGATTTGTGGAAGCTCGACGTCCGTACCGGCCCGCGTCAAACGGTGCATGGCGGGCGACCACTGCTTCGACAACCAGCTCACCGAATAGGCCGACGGCGCGAGCCCCTCGTACGCGAGCTTGTTGTCTTCCAGCACTGGCAGCTCGTCGAGCGGGTCCTTCGGCCGCTCGACTCCGAGCTGGGCGGGCTGCACCTCGGTTCTCGCGAACAGCCCGTCACGGATCTCGGCCACCAGCGTGTGCGTGTCGGCCGTGACTACGTGCACGATCCGCGACGTGCGGAGGGGCCGTCCCGATTGGCCGACGTCCACGATCACGAGCGCTCCGCGATGGTCGGTGTTCCCGCTGTAATACCCGGCGATGAAGACCGTGAGCGTCGTGAAGAACAGCGACACGCACGGAAAGACGATCCACGTGTAGCGCCGTCGTCTCAGCCAGCCCAGGATCCAGTAATCGGCCGGAGCGACCGCGATCAGAAACGACGCCAAGAGCCCGATCACGATGCCGAAGGGGACCACCCGGACGTCGGCCGGAAAGAGGAGGTCCCGCAGCTGGTCGGCTGCCGCGGGCTCTTCCGGTTTCAGTCCGTCAGGATCGGCATAGGCCAGGTATCTGAGGTCAGGGGCAGCCATCTTGAGTCCGGCGGCCCCTCCGCTCGCCGCGAAGGAATTCTTGCTCAGCGCCGCTTTCCGCGGGGGCGGCGACGGCATCTTCCAGCTCCCGACTGTCAGCATCGACTCGACCTGATCGGCATGCACGTTCCACAGGAACCCGAGCGCCCGAATCCATTCCGGACGACTGACGGTCGACGGCGTGCCGTGCGCGGCAAGTTGCGGGATCGACCGCAAAACGACGGCCCGCCCGAAGCCAAAACCGGCAGTCACGAGCTGGTTCCGATCGCTGGCGGCCAACGCGGGCAAATGGCCCAGAGCGTCGACCGGCAAGTCGTCACGGCTGATCCCCAGCACCTTCGCCAGGAAACTACGGTGCGCGTCGGTCAAAGATCCAGTCGGCACCACCACGACTGCGCCCCCCGACTCGGTCCAGGTGGCGACGGTTTCCAGCTGCCGGGTGGAAAGCGAGGAAAAATGCCGCCCCGCGAGAACCACCACGTCGTAGGGATACAGCCCGATCGCGTCGCCCGAGATGCGGTGGGGATCGAGTTCGACGACGTTCGTGGCAAAGTTCTGGCGATGCAGCTTCGGCGGGCGGAACTCGTCCAGCGACAGGTGCCGCGCCAGCTCGCCTACGTCGACCTCGCTCATCCCGACGGCGCCAATCACGAATTGTCGCATTCCCCGCAGGGGGAGGAGCAGATCGTGCTTGCCGAACCGAAAGGTCTTGCGCCGCGCGTCGAGCACCACGTCGACTTGGGATTCGTCGGCGTTGCGCCGGCAGGTGAGCGCGGGGAGCGGGATCGAAATCGACGTTTTCGCGTCGGCCGGAATGGCGATCGGAGTCGTGTGGAACCGCAAGTGGATGCGGTCGCCGTCGGAGAACGTCAATTCGAGCGGCCCCTCGATCACGTCGGGAAACGTCGAATCGAATTCCAGCTCGAGCATAAAGGGGCCGCCCGAGCGGATGACCGGGTGCGAAGACTTGAGCCGCAATTCCAGCTTGCCGGCGCCTTCTCAAAGGCCCGAGTCTGTCCGACGGCGAGCTGCGGCACGAGGCACAGCACGACGGCCAAGAATGCCGCGGCGCGGGCTGGAGGAACAATCGATCCCATAACCATCCGGTTGAGGCGTCCAAAATTCGATCGGGTACCACGGCTGAGACGTTTCGGCTCAGCCGTGGTACCCGGCCGGAAGGGCGAGGCTTCGCCGAGCCGTTTTAGCAGAAAGAGGCTCGGCAGGAGCTTCGCCCTCCCGTGTGGGTGCCGATCTTGCAAGACGGTCTGACCAGCCCAACTTGTCTGCAAAAACAGTGATCGGGCTTTTGGAACTGCGGTCGCCTCCCGTTGACTCGGGTCTGTACGCCCCTCAAGATACAAAAATGCCTTCGCCCGCGGTGCGCCGTGCGCAGGCGTGGTTTCGATTCCCCCCTTCCCTTCCGGCGATCGCCACCGCATGCCTCTCTCACTGCAGCAACAGTTCCGCGGCGAAGCGCCCGAATTGCCGCGGACGCACCCCGAGTTTGTGCTAAGGCTCGTGGAATCTGTTCTGACGGCCGCCAGAAAGGCCGGGGCCAGCGACATCCATCTCTTGCCCGGCGAAGACGGTCTGGCGATGTCGTGGCGGATCGACGGCGTGCTGCATCCGATCGAAGTGCTGCCGCGCGCGATCGCTCCGAATATCATCGCGCGGCTCAAGGTGATCGCGCAGCTCTTGACGTATCAGACCGACGTTCCCCAGGAAGGCCGCATCCATCTTCTGGAGGGCAACGCCGAAACACGCGTCAGCACGTTCCCCACGTTGTTCGGCGAAAAGTGCGTGATTCGGCTGTTCGCCGGCTCGAATCGATTCCGTCACGTCGACGACCTGGGCTTTGCGGCCGAGTTGTCTGCGAGCTTGAGGTCGGTGCTCGCGCGGCGCAGCGGCATGATCCTGATCAGCGGTCCGGCGGGCAGCGGGAAGACAACCTCGATCTACGCGTGTTTGCGAGAGATCGTCGAGCGGGAAGAGCATCCCCGCAGCGTCGCGACGCTGGAGGATCCCGTGGAGGCCGTGATGCCCGGCGTCGCCCAATCGCAAGTGCGACCGATCGCCGGATTCGATTACGAAACGGGGCTCAAGTCGCTCTTGCGGCAAGATCCCGAAGTGATTGCCGTGGGAGAAATCCGCGACCGCACTACTGCTCAGGTTGCCGTGCAGGCGGCCCTGACGGGCCACTTGATCCTCACGACGTTTCACGCGGGGAGCGCGGCCGAAGCGCTCAACCGGTTGCTCGAAATGGGGCTCGAGCCGTATCAGGTGCGCAGCGCCGTGTTGGCGGTGCTCAATCAGAGGCTGTTGCGCCGGCTGTGCGAGTGTGCGGTCGAGTCACACGTGCCGAACGATCGACTCGGAATGTCGGTTGAGAAAGTGCGAATGGCGGCCGGCTGCGAGAAGTGTCGGGGGACCGGCTACCAAGGCCGCTTTCTGATCGCCGAGCTCCTGATTCCCGAGGCCCACGGTGTGGGACACTCCATTCTCGACCGCAGCGATGCGATCGAACTGGAGCGAACGGCCGTATCGGCAGGGATGAAGACCCGTTGGCACCGGGCTGCGGAAGCAGTCGAAGCGGGGATCACAAGCCCGCTGGAAATCCGCCGCGTGCTGGGATTTAGCGGGTCTTAACACGACCTTGACTAGAGCGCAGGTGAGCCGGTCTGGCATTTTCTGAGCGGAGCATCCATAATTGCCCGATTCTCCCGGGCGCAAATTGCTTTGCCCTCCGCCAAGTCGGGCTGTGCGGGAGGGTGGTGCTCCGCGGCCGATGATTTGCCAATTTTCTGGCAAACCGCCAGCGGAGGCACCGGTTCGGGTTCGATGTGGCTGTCGAGGGACTATGGCGAAAGAAGAAGCGATTCAAGCGGAGGGTCGGGTGACCGAGGCCCTCGCCAACACACAATTTCGTGTTCAGTTGGATAACGGTCACGAAGTACTGGCACACGTCGCAGGGAAGATGCGGAAGCATTTCATCCGAATCGTCCCCGGCGATCGGGTGATTGTCGAAGTCTCGCCGTACGACCTCAAGCGCGGACGGATCACGTTCCGCGAGCGCTAGCCCGCCCGACGCGGCCCGCGAACGGCGCAGGGTGCGGACAACACGGGCTGCTTCCTATTGCGGCCCGATTTGATTTGCATCAGAGTGGGCGCCCGTCGGCGCGCGTACTGTAGGAATGGGTCGGGTCGCGCGCCATCTTTCTTCGAACAGGCGCACTTTTTACAGGCCATGGACGACTCGCCCGCCTCATCCGCCGACAGTCGCTTGTCGCGCGTTCAATTGTTCACCGATGGCGCTTGCCGGGGAAATCCTGGCCCCGGGGGATGGGCTTATATTCTGCGCCATCCAGCGACCGGAGTCGAAAAAGAGCACTCCGGCGGCGCACCGCTCACGACCAATAATCAGATGGAGTTGCAGGCGGTCATCGAAGGACTAGCCGCGCTCAATCGGCGATCGGCCGTCGAGGTGATTACCGACAGCGCCTACGTCGCCAAGGGCGCCACTGAGTGGCTACCCGGTTGGAAAGCGAACGGCTGGCGGCGCCGCGAGAAGAACCGCTGGACAGACGTCAAAAACGTCGAGTTCTGGAAGCGGCTCGACGACTTGCTCTCTCGGCATCAAGTGAAATTCACCACCGTTGCCGGGCATAGCGGTCATCCGGAAAACGAGCGCGTTGACGAGTTGGCGGTGGCCGCAGCCCTGCAGCAAGGGGCCGGGTGATTGCGCGGCTGCTCGAGGGCCTCTCGCATCACCGCGGCTCGCCTTGCTTCGAGGCAGGTTCAGCGCTTGTTGGCGTCCTTGACGGCGCCCTGAACCTTCTCGACAGCCTTCTCGGCCGCCTGTTTCACCTTCCCAGCCGCCTGGTCGATCTTTCCTTCACGGCGCAACCGATCATCATCGGTGATCGCCCCCGCGGCTTCTTTGACGCGTCCTTTAATTTCATCGGATTTACCGGTCATTTTCTTTCTCCTGAAGAGTTGCGTGGCTCATAACACGCTTCGGGGTTTAGCAAATCCAATGCCGGCTCTTTACGGACACGAGTATTAGGAAAATCGCGTATTCAGGCATTGCTGCGCAGCCCCCCAAAAGGCATACCGTCGTCGGAAGAGTTCGACTAGAATCCGCCCGCGCCAGGAAAAATGGCGACGCTGAGACTTCTCTCGGCGAGTGAGCGCTTGCTCGATCACCTCTTAGCAAGCGGATAGTCTTCGCGGCTCCGTCAAGGATGACGACGCTTGAGACTCGGCTTCTACACCTACAGCTATACCGACCGTTTGCGGATGCCGCTCGAGACCTGTCTCAAACGGATCGCCCGCGCCGGTTACAGCGGCATCGACATCTCGGGCACCGACGGCCCTTCCACGAATCCGAAGTCGGTCTCGCCGGATCTGCGTCGTCTGACGCGCCGGACGGCCGAGCGGCTGGGTCTGCAAGTGGAAGCCGTGATCACACACGTGCCACTGAGCGACTCGCTCGTGGACCTGGAAAAAGATCCGCTCGATCTGGAAGGGACGGTGGACCTGGCCTTCGATGTCGGAGCCGACGTCGTCACCTTCCACATGGGAGGCTATCCGGCGGGCGCAGATCGCGAGGAATTTTGGGACGCCGTCGTCGCGCGGATTCGAGATGCGGCCGATTACGCGGCAAGTCGCCGGATTTTTCTCGCCGTCGATGGAATCTGGCCCGAGTGGGTCGACGATTCACCCGAAACGCTGGATCAACTCTTCCAGGACGTCGGTTCGCCGGTGTTCGGCGTGAATTTCGATCCCTGCTATCTGGCCCTCATGGGGATCGACACGGCGGGATTCGCTCGGCGCTTCGCAAAACGGATTGTGCATGCCCATTTGAAGGATCACGTGGGCCGCTATTCCAATTGGACTCATCTCATACCCGGCCGCGGTGACATGGATTACGCCAAGGTCTTCGCGGCTTTGCACGAGATCCGATTTTCGCGATCGTGCGCGGTCGAATGTTTCACGAATATGCCGTTCGCCGAAGCTTGCGACGACGGCTATCGCGCAATGACGGCAGCCGCCCAGAAAGCCGGGGCGCGCTTCGATCCTTCTGCGCTCGCGCTGCCTCCCGCCCGAATCGGTCACCTGGCGGTGCCGATGAGCTGACGGGGCGCGCCCCTCTCGTCACAAGCTTGCGCTAGTCAGCGATCTTCCACAAATGCTGATCGCTGCGGACGTAAAGCGCTTTGTCGACCAGCGCCGGCGTGCAAAGGATGCTTTCCTTGAAATCGCGCTGACTGGCGATCGTGCCGTGCTCTTTGCCGAGCGCGACGAGTTGGCCCACCCCTGCGTCGTTAAAGCAATACATCCGCTGGCCGGCAACGATGGGCGAGGCGTAAAAAGTCCCAGTCAGGCGCAGACGCCAGTCGACGTGCCCGGTTTTCGCGTCCGCGGCAATCAACACCGGCGCCCCGGTGACGCTGTAGACTCGCCCGTCAAAGTAGAGCAGGCTGGCATAGCCCGGTCCGAGCGGCGCCATTCGCCAGCGTTTGGCCGGCATGGCTGCGGGGGAAGCACTCGACAGGGCGGTCAAGCCGTTGGAGGGGACGAAAATCAGTCCCTCACCGGCGGCCGAGGAGGCGACTGTCGAGGCGCCCTCGGTATAGGTCCAAACCAGTTCGCCCGTTTTGGGCCGAACGCCGACGAGTCCCTGCGAGCATTGCAGCGCGACGACGTCGTGCGCACGATCTGTCCCGTGAAGAACGATCGGGGTCGTCCAGTTATCCTTATGCGGTCGATCGAGTTTCCAGCGCGTTTCGCCATTTTCGATGTCGATGCCCATCGCGAACGAATCGTCGTCGGTCTCGACCTGCACGATCACCGTGTCGTCGGCGATGACTGGAGAAGACGCCATCCCGAGACTGTTGCTGGCGTTGGGGTATTCGTAAGTCAGCCCGCGGAACCATAACAGCTTGCCGTCGAGATCGAGACAGGCCAGGTCGTTCGTCGAATAGAAGGCGACGATTCGGTGACCGTCGCTAGCCGGATTCGAGCTGGCGACGGCCATTTTCGGATGGCACTGCGTGCGACCCGTCGCCCAAAACTGGCGTTCCCACGCGACCTTCCCATCCGCCTTGCCGACCGCCAACACATGCAGGCGTTCCTGGTCGTGCCCGCTGCTTGCCGTCAGGTAGACCCGGTCGCCGACGACGATTGGTCCCGAAATGCCGCGCCCGGGGAGCGGAGCCGTCCACGTGGTGTGATCGAGTCGCGCGGGTCCCTCGCCGGCTGCGATGCCGCCGGTGTCTCCGCGAAATTGCAACCAATCGGCCGCCGACAGGGTCCCGCCGATTCTGGGCAGAAGCACGCCGACCAAAAGCCCGGTCAGCAGGAGTCTGAGTGCGGGCCAGGCGATTCGCCGGCGTCGCCTCAGTGTCGTGATCAGTCGCATGCTCACCGACCTCCTGCGACGGCGGCTTCGCCGGAGCGAATCCCTCGGCCGTTCGAGTCGCAGACTCTCAACTGAACCTTGTAGTCCTGCGCCCAATCTTCGGTTTGTTCGTTTTGGCAGAGCTTCAGCAGGATGACATTGTTCCCCGGCCTCATCGTCACTGGAATCCGGTACTGGTCGAGAGCCGTCCCGCGGTGGTATTCGTTGCGCGAAAACTGCAGTTCCCCGTTCAACCAGAGCTTCCAGGCATTGTCGGTGCCGAGCCGCAGTTCGACGTGGCGCGAGGCGGGACTTTGGAAGCCCGTGAGCAGGTACATCACGGCCCCTTTGTACGGCTTGACCTGCTTGGCGATGTCGACCATGCCATAGTCACCGCCGCTTTGAAGAGGTTGCCAGGTGACTTTTCCAAGCTGGCCGTCGTAGGCCGCGTCGAGCTGGACCTCTTTTTCCGGCGGATACGCGGTCTCGAGGCCTTGGCCTCCGCGGTTATCGAAGGGCCCGATCACCGAATACTGCGTGAGGAAGGCGAAGTGTTTGGAAATGTCGACTTTTTCGCCGAGCTTTGTCAGGGCTTGAGCGATGGTCTTGACTTGATCGTCGTCGAGCGCGCCACTGAGCGCTTCGCGATACAGCTTGATCGCCTGCGGCTTGTTACGAGCTGAATCGACTTTGGCAGCGTCTTCCATCCGCAAGGCGACCGCGTCGCGACGAAACTCGGCGGCTGGATCGAGCAGCATGCCGGGAATCAATCGGGCGGGAGCGGTCGGATCGATTTTGACGAGCCATTCGTATGCCAGCCGCCGTCCGCGGGGATTGTGCGAAGTTTCCCGCACAAAAGCCTCGAGCTCTGCCGCGGGAAGCGGATGCTTACGCTGCAGGGTCCGGTCCGCCACCGTTTCGACAGCGTTACGCAGCCAATTCGACGCCAGGGGGGACGCTCCGTCGAAGGCCTTCAGAATCGAGGGCAGGTCGGCCGCATCGGCTGCGGCCAGACTCTGCATCGCCCGCTGAGCTTCTTCGTGGCCGGCACCCTGCTTATCAACGGCCCGAATTGCCGCCAGCGATTTTTCGAGCGTCGCGGCCGGCCGATCGTTCGGTGCGGCCAAAACAGAGGCGAGCGGCACAGCGACCAGCAGCGAAACAAAGCTAAGAGACGCCCAGAGCGGGCAATTCCACGTTCTCATTCGCATCCTCGCAGGCACAATGGCGCTGACCCAGAGCGCAACCGGGCCGGCGAAAAAGGAGTCCTCAGGGATATTTTCCCGGCGGCAAATTGTCAACATCCATCGGATGAAACTCACAAATTCCCAAAGAGCCGAGTACGCAGCAAGCGGCTCGCGGCAGACGGCTCATGGGAGGCTAGATGCGTGGGCGCAATTAAGAGGGAACGCGGCTAGCCCACAGCAAAATACCCGCTTGCTGCGTGCGCGGCCCTTAAGACTGCTGCATGCGGGCCGGCGGGAGCGTCAGCATCGTCTCGGCGGGTACGATCAAACGCTGTTCGAGCCAGTCGAGCAGATCGGCCAGAGTGTTCGACCAGTCGATTTCGTTGAGCAGCTCGTGGTAATGATCCGGAAACACACGGATGGCCTTGTCGTCGCTCCCGACGCGCTGCAGCCAGCCATGCGCTGCCGCAGGATCGACGATCAAATCCGACCCAGCCTGCAGGACCAGCGTTGGACACGAGACCTGCTCGGCAAGCTCCCAAACCGTCCGCAGGGCATGCTGCATAGCAAAATACCAGGCGGCGGTGACCGATTCGCGGATGAGCGGATCGGCGCCTCCACGCGTCAGGGCTTCGTGGTTACGGGTCGCATCTTCGCGTTTTGTCCGCTTGCGGAAACGGCTGCGAGGCCGGACGAGCGCTACGAGCCGTGCCAGCGCCACCGTAATTGGGGAGATCCGCAGGCGAACACCCAGGAGGGGCGACAGCAACGCAAGAGCCGAGACAGAGTGTGGAAACTGCTGGACGAAGCGGGCCGAAATCAGGCCCCCCATGCTGTGGCCAACCAGCACGGTACTGTGGGAGCGCAACCCAGTGGCGTCGAAAATCTGTTTGAGGTCGGCGACGTACTCTGCGAAATCGTCGACGTGAATATGGTCGCCACCCGATTGCCCGTGCCCCCGAAGGTCGGGGACCACCACGTTCCATCCGCGGGCGACGATCGACTCGGCCACGTGTTGATAGCATTGGCCGTGCTCGGCCATTCCGTGGACCAGGAGCACCGAGCGGTCGGCGTCCCGGGAGTCGGGCTGATAGCGACGGACAAACAGCGCAATCCCGTCGTCCGCCTTTAAAAAGGCTTCCTCAAACCGCATAAATCCCAGCCGTGCGTTTTTGAAGCGACACGGGCCGGATGCCGCCGTCCGTCCCAGGGACGGCTCACACGGACCGTTTCGTCATTGCGCTCTCAACGGTGCCTCACGGGCCAAACCCCCGCACCAGGCCATTGAGAACAGAGCTAAACGCAACGCAAATTCGATTCCGCTTTTCTAGGTATCGACGTGTCTCGACGGGCTCCCATGCCGATTCTGGGAAATTTCAACCCAAATCTCCGATCGGCCCCTCGATGCCGTTCGCCGCTGGGTCGCAAACCGACCGGCCCTGGACGGCAATTGGCCAAGAGGTTTTTCACGGCGGTAATCCTGTGAGTGGAATTCTCGCTGTGGCAATTCTAAACGGTCTCTAAGCCTGCAATTTGCCCTCGACTCGGCAAATGCCAGCGTTTCGGAAGCCAAAATAGGAGGACACTTGGAAAAAAGTCGGTGAGTTCGGCAAAAAACCAAGCTCGGGACTCTTTCATTGCGCCGAACGCGCAGTTATCAATAGGAACTTATTGCGTCGTCGCTCCATCAGGAACATGAAGAGACTGACGGAACGGGCGGCTCGAGCGGCGACAAAATCGAAAACTTCCCCGGGGCATCAAACCCCAGTGCCTCCACGAGGAACGCGCATGGCCACCAAGAAATCGGCGAAGAAATCCAAGGCGTCCAAGAAGAAGGGCAAAATGGCGAAGGGCAAGAAAAAAGCCCCTAAAGCCAGTATGGCCCGCAAAAAAGCGCGGGCAAGAAGCCCTCCGGCAAAAAGGCCGCGCCCAAGAAATCCGCCGCCAAGAAAGCACCCCGTATGGCCGCGGCTAAGAAAGCCAAGCCGGCCGCCAAGCCCCCGGTGCAGAAAAAGGCCCCGATGCCGGTGCCCTCGCATCCCGCGCCGGCTCCTTCACCCGCTCCCTACACGCCTCCGGCTCCTGCCCCGGCGCCCATGCACGAACCCTGGTCATCTGAGCCCGGCGAGGACTCGATGTCCGGCTCGAGCGAGGGTTGGGAGTAGCCGGAAAAGGCCGAAATCCGAAGCACGAGTGACGAAGGAAGCAAGAATGACCCAAGCACGAAGGACGCCAGCACACTCCCTTCAGGCTTAGGTCATTCGGTCATTCCTTCGGCATTCGTGCTTCGTCATTCGCCCTTCTACCGCTTGTACGTATCGAGCTTCTGGTACGGCGGCGAGAGTGCCAGTACGGCCAGCGCGGTTGAGTAAACCTCGCCGTAGCCGGTATCGGAGGAGAACGATTCCGGATCCCACGAGCCGTCGGTGTGCTGATGTTCTGCCAGAACGCGCAACAGCCTGGGATAAAACTCGCGGAAACTTGAACCGCCCAAAAGGCCCATGGCCTGGCTGCAGTAAAACGCGCTGTAGTGGTAGCGATCGCCGGGCGGCCACGACAGGTTGTATTGCTCGAACGGATGCTGCTGAATCCAGCTCGCCGCATCCAGAACTTGCTGGTTCACGGGTTCTCCCCCCAACAGCAGGCACAGGATGCCGCCGCCCACGGTGGCCCGCGTGCAATGGCGTCGCTCGGGCTCTGTCAACACGTACACAAAACCGCCCAACTTCTTACTGAAGGTGCGGTGCACGAATCTCAGTCCCGATTTCACCCACAGATCGGGCACCTTGAATCCCGATTTTTTAGCCGAATGTAGGAACATGATGTTCCAGGCGGTGACGGAAAGATCGGAGTCGTTGCGCTGGTTTGACTCGACGTAGCGCCAGCCCCCATTTTCTCCTGCGACCTGTTTGGGCCGAGTTTGCTGAGCCCGAGTGAAGGAGAGCGCCTTGCGCACGGCCCGGTCGACCCGTTCGTGACGCTCGGTATCGCGGCGGACGCCCTCACCCTCGCGATCACCGGTCCGAAATTTGTACCGTCCGGTGTAGGGAAAGACGTCGGCGAGGGCCGTGCCGCAGATGCCGTGCGTGTAGGCCGCAGCGCGCGTCCAGAAGAAGGACTCGCTGGACGATTCGGGCGTGATTGCGCCGGTGTCCTGATCTTGAAAGCCGAGGATGAAATCCACCGCTTTCTCCATGGCGGAGCCGTATTGGCCCTCGCCCGGTCGATGACCGCGCGACATGAAGGCCATGATGCACAACCCGGTGATGGCGGGCCGCGCCATGGCGGGGCTTTGGAACGATCCGTCGGCGTTCTGATGGGCCGCCAGATACTCGAGCGCATGATCGACGGTGCGGTCGACGAGTTGCTTTTCGTCGGGTTCCAGCCGCAACCGTTCCTCGGGCGGAGGCTCAGGGCGAACAGCGCGCACGGGCTCCCGCTGCGATTTTGACGAGCTTTGAGCCCGGGCGCTTGGCTCGGCCGTCAACGTCAGGCAGAGTGCAAAACCGAGGAATAGTCCATAATGACGGCGCACCCCGCCCCCTCCGACGGCCACCATCCGCATGTCCGTTTCTTGAGAAGCCCGCTCCAAGGTTCTTTGAGCATATCTGCGGCGGCGGCGACTAGCCAGCAGCCGAAAGTGGCAAAAATCTGCGATCCCATCGCGGCCGGGCACTTCCCGGCCGGCCGATTGCACGCGCCGGGTTTGGCGATTAGTTTGGAATTGACCGCAAATCCCACCCTTGCGCAGTACAGACCGAGTCCGACCCGCATCCTGATCCTCCTGTCTTTACGAGCTTGCATGCAAAATACACACGGCGCCGTGGCTTTTTTTATCGGCTTAGGACTCTTTTGCGGCGCGGTTACGCCTGCTCAGGCGGCGGAGACCTTCGACCTCAGCGGGGCCGTCGTCTTCGTGCCGAAGGGGCTCGCGGGCCCCGAGGCCCAGGCCGTGCGGATGCTCGTCGACGAAGTCGAAAAGCGGTCCCAGCTGCACTGGACAGTGATCGACACCTGGTCCGATCGGGCGGCTGCGATCGTGCTGGTCGGCCCGGCACCCTTTGCAGACGCGACGCTGCGGGAACACAGCCTGCCTGACGCGCGCGTAATCGGCTTTGACGCGGCCGAGGGGTATCGAGTGAGGGTCGTCGACGCCAAACCGCCGGTTGTGATGGTGGCGGGCAACGACTCGCGCGGAGTGTTGTTCGGCGTTGGACGATTGCTGCGCGAGCTGCGGATCTCCAAACGCCGCGTCCTGGTGCCGGGGTTCTTGAACGTCACGACGGCGCCCAAATATCGCCTCCGCGGACACCAGCTCGGCTATCGCCCGAAAACGAATTCGTACGACGCCTGGTCGGTGCCGATCTGGGAGCAATATATCCGCGACCTGGCGGTCTTCGGCACCAACGCGGTCGAGCTGTTGCCGCCGCGCACCGACGACGCGGCCGACAGCCCGCACTTCCCGCTGCCGCAAATGCAGATGATGGTCGAGATGTCGCGGCTCTTGGATCAGTACGGCCTCGACGTCTGGATCTGGTACCCGGCGATGGATCCCGACTATTCGAAACCAGCGACAGTGCAGGCCGCACTCGACGAGTGGGCCAACGTCTTTAAGCAGCTGCCGCGGGTCGACGCCGTTTTCGTCCCCGGCGGGGATCCCGGACATACCGATCCGGCCGTGCTACTACCGTTTCTCGAGAAGCAGACGGAGAACCTGCACCGTTTTCATCCGAAGGCCCAAATGTGGGTCTCGCCGCAGGGATTCAACCAGGAGTGGCTCAACACGTTCGTGACCTATCTGAACAAGAAGCAGCCCGACTGGTTGAACGGCGTTGTCTACGGTCCGCAGGTTCGCATCTCACTTCCCAAGCTGCGGTCGCTGATCCCCAAGAAATACCCGATCCGCCGCTACCCCGACATCACGCACTCGCGGCAATGCCAATATCCGGTCCCCGATTGGGACCTCGCCTACGCGAGCACGGAAGGGCGCGAGGTCATCAATCCGCGCCGCGCGACCAGGCACAGATCTTTCGCACCTTGTCCCCCGAATCGATCGGCTTCATCAGCTACTCCGAAGGCTGCAACGACGACGTCAACAAGTTCGTCTGGAGCGGCCTCGCGTGGGATCCCGACACTCCGGTGATCGAGATCCTGCGGCAATACGCCCGGTACTTCCTGAGCGATGCGCTGGCCGATGATTTTGCCCAGGGTCTAATGGCCCTCGAGCAAAACTGGCGCGGGCCATTGCTGATAAACCGGGGCGTGCTGACGACCCTCGAACAGTTCCAAGCAATGGAGCGGTCGGCGTCGCCGCCGATTTTGGAGAATTGGCGGTTTCAACAGGCGCTTTATCGCGCCTATTACGATTCCTTTGTGCATCAGCGGTTGGTCTACGAAACGGCCCTCGAAGAGCACGCTTTGGCAAAGCTCCGCCTGGCGAAATTATCGGGGCCGCTCGTCGCCATGCGGGAAGCCGAAGAGCTGCTCGATGAAGCCGTCGCGAATCCGGCTGCCCCCGATTTGCGAGCCCGCGTGTTCGAGCTCGGCGACATGCTGTTTCAAAGCATTCGCATGCAGCTCAGCGTCGAGCGGCACAAGGCGATCGCCGCCGACCGCGGAGCCACTCTCGATACCATTGACGAGCCGCTCAACAACAGGCTGTGGCTCGAGCGTCGATTCGATGAAATTCGCAAGCTCAAAAACGAACCCGACCAGCTCCGCGAAATCGCATCTCTCGTAAATTGGACCGATCCGGGGCCGGGTGGCTTTTACGACGATCTGGGAAACACCTCGCGCCAGCCGCACCTGGTCCGCGGCGTCGGCCTGGCAGGCGACCCGGGTTTCTACGAAACGCCGCGCGTCGGCTTCGTCACGGGCAGACGAGTCGCTACGCTCTACCCGATCACGTGGTGGGACAATATGGAGGCGCTGTACGATGCCCCGCTGCGTCTGCACTACGATGAGCTTGACCCGCACGCAGCCTACTCGGTGCGGATCGCGTATGCTGGGGATTCGCCCAGCACAAAGATTCGGCTGCTCGCGGACGAAAAGTACGTGATCCACCCGGAAATGGCCAAGCCGCGCCCGGCCACCCTCGTCGAGTTCGACGTGCCGCGTGAAGCCACGCGCGACGGTCATCTCACACTCACCTGGTATCGGCAGGCCGGACTGGGAGGAAATGGGCGAGGGTGTGCCGTTGCGGAAGTGTGGCTGATCAAGAAGCGTTCGTAGGCGGCCATGCCAAGCGTGCCGCCGAGCGGCCGTAAATCGACATATTGTCGAATTCCCATCGGCGCTGCTAAATAAGGATACGGGAATTCATTTCCTCGAGCCGCGACCGTGAGGGAGCGGGCTATGACGCCATCGGTCGATAACCCGCTTGCTGACGCGCACGGCTCGAAGAATACCGCTCTCATCGCAAGTGCCTTCAACGACGCAAGCATTGAACGATTCGCAACCGCCGCCGGCAATGCCATCCACGCTGCGCAGGTCTCGCCGCCCGACGTGGGTGTTGCGCGTCCTGGCGCTGCTGATCGCGTGGGGAATCGCTGAGCTGGTGGCGGTCGTGGCCCTCAGCTTCGTGAGCGGCGGTATGTCCGGTAGCTGGCGCGAGCTCGAGAGAGCCGCCGCGACGCACACAGACGTCGACGATCCGCTCGCGGCCGAGGACTCGGTTCATCCTTATTTCGGCTTCGTCCGTCGGCCGAAGGAGGAGCCCGAGCCCGGCACGCTACCCGTCAATGGGTTTGGCTTCATCGATCCGAACCCGCCGATTCAACACCGCGAAAAGGGCAAGGTTATCGTCGGTATTTTGGGCGGCTCGCTTGCCGAGGAGTTTTGCCAGGTTGGCTTGCCCGAATTCGAGGCACAGCTCAAGCGGTTTCCCCGCTTTGCCGACAAGCGAATCGTCTTCGTGAGGCTGGCGATTCCGGGTTACAAGCAGCCGCAACAACTCTTTGTGGTCAACTATTTGCTGGCACTCGGCGCGGAATTCGATTTGATCGTCAATATCGACGGCTTCAATGAAATTGCACTGCCGGTTGTCGAAAACGCGCCGGCCGGCGTGTTTCCGAGCTTTCCCCGCGACTGGGGCGTCCGCGTGCTCGAGCGCCGGGACACCGCGCTCTTGCGCCGAATGGGCGAGGTCGTCTATCTCCAAGAGCTCGACAGCGCCTGGGCCAAACGGTTTGCCGCAATTCCCTGGTGCTATTCGCCAACCGCCCGGCTTGTCTGGTCGGTGCGTCACGAATGGCTGTCACGCTCGATCATCGCGGGCTATCGCGAGACGATCGAGCTGCGCGAAAAGCATCGCAGCTTTACCGCGCAGGGACCCACCGAGTCGTTTGCTGACCTGCCGGCGCTGTTACGGCATTGCGTCGGCGTGTGGAAACGGTCGTCGCTCGAGCTGGCCAAAGTCTGCGACGGACTGGGAATCGAGTACCACGACTTCCTGCAGCCCAATCAGTATTTGCCCGGCTCGAAACCAATGAGCGAACTCGAGCGAACCTTCAATGTCGAGGCCAAGTACCCCGCCCGCACGGCCGTCGAAACCGGCTACCCGATGCTGATTGAGGCGGGTCGCGAGTTATCTTCTTCCGGCGTGCGGTTCCACGACCTGACACAGATCTTCGCCCACGAAAAGCAAGTGACCTATCGAGACAACTGCTGCCACCTGACCCCGACGGGCAACGAGCTGCTGGCGGTGGAGATGGCCAAGGCGATCGGCAATCGATAGCCGCCGTCGAAGCACCGAACTTGAGTCTTGCTTGATCGCAGTTTGGCCGTGCGTTGAAATAGCTTGCCGCGCCCGCGCCGCGGGGCCGGCGATCCGGCCGTTCTAGATTGACCTCGCCTCGTCTCGCCGCCTCCGGATCACGCACCGCCTCGAAGGTTCGATCATGAACGAACCGCAACCCACGCCCGAGTCGCCACCCACGGTGCTTGGCACCGTCATTGGCGAGGCGCTTCCCGAACGCGTCGGCAGCGTCATCGGGCCCTACAAGCTGCTGCAGCAGATCGGCGAGGGCGGCTTCGGTGTCGTCTACATGGCCCAGCAAGAGCAGCCGGTCCGCCGACGAGTCGCGCTCAAGATCATCAAGCCGGGCATGGATACGGCCCAGGTCATCGCCCGCTTCGAGTCGGAGCGGCAAGCCCTGGCCCTGATGGATCACCCGAACATCGCCCGAGTGCTCGACGCGGGCGCGACCGATTCGGGCCATCCGTATTTCGTCATGGAGTTGGTCAAAGGCGTGCCGATCACAGAATTCTGCGACAAGCATCACTTGCCCCCCGAAGCCCGCCTCAAGCTGTTTCTCGACGTTTGCCATGCGATTCAGCACGCGCATCACAAGGGGATTATCCACCGCGACATCAAGCCGTCGAATGTGATGGTGACCCTTCACGACGGCGTGCCGGTCGTCAAAGTCATTGACTTCGGCGTGGCCAAGGCGACAGTCCAGAAGCTGACCGAGAAGACTTTGTTTACCGCCTACGGTCAGATGCTTGGCACTCCGGCGTACATGAGTCCCGAGCAAGCAGAGATGAGCGGCCTAGATATCGATACGCGCAGCGATGTTTACTCGCTGGGGGTCCTGCTCTACGAACTGTTGACCGGGACGACCCCACTCGAGGCTGAACGTTTGCGGACTGCGGGGTACGCCGAGATCCAGCGGCTGATTCGCGAGGACGATCCGCCACGGCCAAGCACGCGCCTCTGGTCGTTGGGAGATACGGCGGTGGTACTCGCGGGCAACCGCGGACTGGACGTCAAGCGCCTGACGCAGCTTCTGGCAGCCGACCTCGACTGGGTCGTAATGAAGGCACTTGAAAAGGACCGCAACCGGCGCTACGACACGCCCGGCGGCTTTGCGGAAGACATCGAGCGCTATTTGAACCATGAAGCGATCTCCGCCCGACCGCCTTCCAAGGCCTACCGGCTAAAAAAGCTCGTTCAGCGGAACCGTGCCACGGTGCTGACGGCGGCCCTCGTCGCCGCGGCGCTCTTGGCAGGCACGGCGGTTTCGACCTGGCAAGCCTTGCGGGCGACACATGCCGAGACGGCCGCGCTGCTCGCTGCCAGGTCCGAGACAAAAGCAAAAGACGACGCACTCGCCGCGGCCCGCTCGGAGAGAAAAGCCAAAGATGATGCCCTGGCCCGCGAGGCAGAGACCAAGGCAGTCCTCGGGTTCGTGGAAAATCGTGTCTTCGCGGCGGCGCGCCCCGAAAGGCAAGAGCAGGGACTCGGCCACGACGTCACGCTGCGCAAGGCAATCGAGTCGGCACTCCCCTATGTGAAGCAGGGGTTTCAAAACCAGCCGCTGATCGAGGCCAGGCTGCGTCTGACACTAGGGCGGTCTTTCTTTTTGTTGGGCGATGCGCGAAGGGCGGTGGAGCAGGAAGAGGCCGCCCGCGCGCTCTACATTTCTCGCTACGGACCCGATCATCCCGACACGCTCAGAAGCATGGCGCACCTGGCCAACAGCTACGGCAGCCTCGGCCGACTCGACGAGGCGCTCAAACTTCGCGAGGAAACGCTCGCGCGGCAGAAGGAAAGACTGGGCCCCTTCCATCCCGAGACGCTCGCCAGCATGAGCAATCTGGCAAGCAGCTATACGGACCTCGGCCGACATCTCGACGCGCTGAAACTTCGTGAGCAGACCCTGGCCCTCCAAAAGGCGAATCTCGGACGCGACGCTCCCGAGACGCTTATCACGATGGGCAACATTGCCGTGAGCTACACGGCTCTCGGTCGGCTGCGTGAGGCCCTCAAGCTCCGCGAAGAGACCCTCGCGCTGGAACAAACCAGGCTCGGACGCGATCACCCCCTCACGCTCGTGACGATGAACAACCTCGCGAACAGCTACGATCAACTCGGCCGCTATGCCGACGCGCTCGCGCTCGATGAGGAGACGCTGGCTCTCAGGAAAACCAAGCTCGGCCCCGACCATCCCGAGACACTGGTGAGCATGGTCAATTTGGCTCACAGCTACACGAAACTCGGGCGACTGGCCGAGGCGGTCAAGCTCAACGAAGAGACCCTCGCGTTGTGCAAGTCCAAGCTCGGCGCCCGCCACCCGGTGACGCTCGAGAACATGTTCGGGCTAGCGGAGAGTTACTATGCTCTCGCTCGCCACTCAGAGGCGTTGAAGCTGCGTGAGGAAACACTGGCCCTGCGGGAGGCCGAGTTCGGCGACAGCCACCTCAAGACGCTCGAGAGCATGAGCGCGCTGGCCGATAGCTACGACGCGGTCGGCCGGCACGCCGATGCCCAGAGGCTTTATGAAAAAGCGCTGGCGCTCCAGAAAGTCAAACTCGGCGTTGACCATCCCGACACGCTCGCCAGCATGAATGGACTCGCCGAAAGCTACTACGCTCTCGGCCGTCACGCGGATGCCCTCAAACTCAGGGAAGAAACGCTCGCGCGCCGTAAGGCCAAACTCGGCCCCGACCACCCTGACACGCTCTTGAGCATGGGGTGTCTGGCTGACAGTCTGGTCGGCGCTCATCGCGGCGCCGACGCCGTGGGGGCGGTCGACGCGTGTCTGCAGCTTGCGGCCGGCAGGGACATCGATCTAAATCTGCTCCGTCGCGTCATTAATTTGCGCTTGCGGCACTTCGAGCAGGTGAAGGACCCAGTCGGCTGCCGTCAGACCGCGGCAATTTGGGAGAATCTCAAGCGCACCGACGCCGACAGTCTCTATCAGGCGGCCGCTCTCCGGGCTGTTGCCGGCTCCGTGCTGCGCTCTGCGGACAAATCCCCGTCCGCCGCGCAGCGAGCCGACACAGAGTTCGACCTTGCGATGGCCTGGCTCAATCAAGCCGTGGCAGCCGGCTACAAAGGTGCCGCGAACATGAAGACCGACAAAGACCTCGAAGCACTCCGCGACCGCGACGACTTCAAGAAGCTACTGTCGAAGTTAGCGGCAAAACCCTGAATTCGCGGGAGCGCGCGAGGCTCTCCTTCGGGATGCTGCGGACTCGTTCACTCGTATCGCAGCGCTTCGATTGGGTCGAGGCGGGAGGCCTTCCACGCGGGGTAAAAGCCGAACACCACGCCGATCAAAAGCGACACGCCGACCGCGGCGAACATCGCCGGCCATGACGTTCGGGTGGGCCAGAGCAGCGTCGCGCGAACCACGAAGGAAGAGACCCGGCCCAAGAGAATTCCCGTGGCCCCGCCCAGGGCGCACAGCAAAAGGGACTCGACCAGGAATTGCTGCAGAATATCTCGCGAACGGGCGCCAATGGCCATCCGCACGCCGATCTCCTTGGTTCGCTCGGAAACCGACACCAGCATGATGTTCATAATTCCGACGCCGCCGACCACGAGCGAGATCATCGCCACGACCAGAAGCAAAACCGACATCAATCGCGACGTCGAAGCCCGTGTGCGGCTGATTTCCGTCATGTCGCGCAACGTGAAGTCTTCCGGCTGGCCGTGCGCCGGTGATGGCGTTCTCGCAACAGTTCCTGAATCTGCCTCATGGCCGGGGCGATGAGGTCGTCGGCGCCGGCTTTGACCAGAATCAGGTCGAGGTTCGTGAAGTGCACCGGGTTGGGCGTGTCTGCGAGTTGAGTCGCCGAGGCCACCGGGTACAGCACGGGCTTCAACGAAGGGAATGCGTCGCTGAGGGAGTTCACCTGTTGGGACGGATCGACCTTGAGCGCCGCGCTCTGGTTGGCCTTCTGGGCCGACTGGCCCACGACTTTGAACTTCAACGTGGTCCACGGGAGGATCACGATGTCGTCTTGATCCTGGCCGTACATGTTGGCGCCTTTTCTGGAGAGCACGCCCAGGATCCTGAGGGGCCTGTTGTTCATTCGCAGCTGCTGACCGACCGGCGACTCGTCACCGAACAGTTCATCCGCGACAGTCTGACCGACCACGCAAACTTCCCGCAGCGCCGTCACATCCTCGTCCGAAAACATCGAACCTCCGTCGAGCTGGTCCCATTCGCGAATCTCGAGGTAGGCCGGAGTCGTGCCGTTGATGCGATCGGGCACCCAGTTGCGCCCGTTGGCGACGACCTGGGTGCGGGCCGCGACCAGGGGAGCCACTGCGACAAGCGCGCTGCAGTGCTCGGCCATCGCCAGGGCGTCTCCCGGGGTCAGGCTCATGGCACTGCCGGCTCCGCCTGCGACACCAGCCATTGCGAGGTTGCCCGGGAGCACGAGGATGGTATTGGATCCCATGCTGGCGATCGCCGCTTCCACTTCGCGGGCGGCGCCGTCACCGATCTCCACCATGGCAATCACCGCGCCGACGCCGATCACGATCCCCAGCGTCGTCAACACCGAGCGCAGAACATGTCGCCTGAGGGCGCTGACTGCCATCTGCGGCGTGCGGAGAAGAAAATGCATTCGGGAGGTCCCAGTCGGCTGGCTTGCCGCGTCGTTTGTCGACGGCGGCAAGCTCGTTCAGGCAGCGGCCGGGTCCGATTCGGCTGTTTGACCGTCGTAGACGCCTTCCGCAATCAGGCCATCGCTGATGCGGATAACGCGCCGGGCGAAATCGGCCACCCCCGGGTCGTGCGTAACCAGCACGACGGTGATGCCGTCTTCCTCGCTGAGGTTCTGAAACATCTGCAGGATATCCCGGCTGGTTTTCGAATCCAGGTTGCCGGTCGGCTCGTCGGCAAAGACGATCTGGGGACGGTTGATCAGCGCTCGGGCGATCGCGACTCGCTGCTGCTGGCCGCCGGACAGCTGCGACGGATGGTGATCGAATCGCTCCCCCAGTCCCACCCGCTCGAGCATGGCTCGACCGCGCGATCGAGCTTCTCGCTTGGACAAGAGCCCGTTGGTGTAGGCCAGCGGCATAATCACGTTTTCAAGCGCGCTCGTCCGGGACAGCAGGTTGAAGCTCTGAAAAACGAAGCCGATTTTGCGGTTCCGGATCAAAGCCCGTTGATCGCCGGACAATCGCGAGATTTCCTGGCCGTCGAGCCAGTACTGGCCGGAGGTGGGCCGGTCGAGACAACCCAGGATGTTCATCAGCGTCGATTTGCCGGAACCCGACGCTCCCATCAGCGCCACCATTTCGCCACGACCGATCGCGAGCGTAACGCCCTTCAACACGGGCACGATGACGTCGCCAAGAAAATAGGTCTTGTTGATCTCGTGCAGCCGAATTAACTCCATCATCTCTTCCCTCAAAAAACGCGCTGCCGGCCCGTCGCGCTCCGGCCTACTTCTTCTTCGACGACCGCGGCCCGAACGGATTGACCGTGCCGTCCCGGTTGACAGCGGAATCGTTTTCGCCGGTGACGATCTCCGTTTCCGGGGTCAGTTGGTCCTTGATGACTTCGACCACTTCGGTCATCAGGCCGTCGGTGAGGCCAATGCGCACCTTGATCGGACGAACGCAGTCGCCGTCGGGCACCCAGATGGTGGCGCGGGTGTGCCGTCGCTTGGTGGAAGGCTCGGAAGCGCCCTCCTCAGTGGTCGCGCGGCGCAGACCTTGCTCGTAGAGCGCCCGGTGTTCGGGGGCCACCAGCGCCAGTTGAGGCCGGTAGTGTAAAGCGGCGTTGGGCACCAGGAGCGCGTCGGTCCGTTCATCGACCTTGAACTGCAAGTTCGCCGTCAGGTAGGGGAGAAGTTTGTCGCCGGCTGGGACATCACGGCGGTTGCGTGTTCCCTGCGGAGGGCCTGCGGAAGCGTAGGGATCGAGCTTGCCGTCCTCGGTATCGACGTTCACGACCACTGTGTACGTGACGACGTTCTGCGTCATCGTCGCGTTCAGCCGGATCTGTCCGACGGTGCCGTGGAAAGCGTCGGCCGGATAAGCGTCGACTGTGAATGTGGCGTGCTGTCCGGGATAGATGTTGCCGATGTCAGACTCGTTGACCGACACCCAGACCTGCAGTCGCCGCAAGTCCTTGGCGATGAGAAACAGGCTCGGCGCGTTCAAACTCGACACCACGGTCTGCCCGACGTTGACCCGGCGATCGATGATGATCCCCTTTACCGGCGATTTGATGACGCAATAGCCAAGGTTCTTCTCGGCCTTGGCGAGCGTACCGCTGGCCTTTTCCACCGCCCGTTTGGTTTTTTCGAGGTTGGCCTCGGCGGCCTGGATGGCCGCCTTCGCCGTCTCCCAGGCGTTTTGCGCGGCGTCGAAATCGTTCTGCGAAATCGTGTTGGCTGCCTTGAGGCGCTGGGCCCGCTCCCAGTCGCGCTCCTCGTGACGCAGATTCGATCGCATCTGCACGAGTTCGCTCTCCGCACGCCGCACATCGGCCTTGAACAGGCCCAGATCGGCACGGGCAATCACGACCTCGGGCGCATAGAGTGACTCGTCGATTCGCGCCAGCACGGTGCCCTGCTCGACCGGCGAGCCGTAGTCGATGGTCCGTTTCGGGTCGCTCGGGTCCTGGCCGAACGAGAGGATCTGGCCGGCAACTTGGGCGCCGACGTCGATCACTTCTTCCGGCTCGATCGTCCCGGTGGCAATGATGGTGGCAACCAGGCTGCCGCGCGTCGGGTGGTCGGTGCGAAAGAGCGGCTCTTTGGCGCTCTCGTTGTACCAATGCCAGCTCGCCCGCACGCCAGCGGCGATTCCTGCCGCGGCGAAAACGAACAGGGCTACGTTACGCAGAATACGAAGAGCGAGGACCATGGAGACGCGTTCAGGGCAGGGAACGAACCCGAGCAGGACGCAGGTCGGGGCCGGTCAAACGGAGGGCTTCTAGGCGGGATACAACTTGGCGGACAAGTCTATCTTAAGGCAACCCGCGGGCGGACGCAAGAACGGCCGCTCGCTAGGGCTCACCCACCGGAGGTCGGGACGACACGCTTTTTCGCGAAGCATGACTTGAAGATCACGCTACATCGACAGCTTACCTGCGGCACCAACGTGGTTGTTGTGGTCGCGTCACGCGAGTACGTCGCGGACCACTGTCCCCTCGACGTCGGTCAGCCGGAAGTCGCGGCCGCTGTAGCGATACGTGAGCCGCGTGTGCTCGATGCCCAGAAGGGCAAGCACGGTGGCGTGCAGGTCGTGCACGCCGACTTTGTTGGTGACGGCCTTGAATCCGATCTCGTCGGTCTGGCCGTACGAGACGCCGCCTTTCACGCCGCCGCCGGCCATCCACGTCGTAAACGCGTGCGGATTGTGGTCTCGCCCCGTGCCCCCTTTTTGCACGATCGGCAGCCGCCCGAACTCGCCGCAGCAGAGCACGAGCGTCGAGTCCAACAGCCCGCGGCCGGCCAGATCGGTCAACAATCCGGCGATCGGGATGTCGACTTCATGGGCGAAGCCGGCGTGGTTCTTGACGATGTCCGCGTGGCCGTCCCAGCTCCGCTCGTTTTCCATTCCGCCACTGTAGATCTGGACGAAGCGCACGCCCCGCTCGACGAGCCGGCGGGCGACCAGACATTGGCGGGCGATGTGGGCGCACTTCGGATTGTCGAGGCCGTAGAGCGCCTGCGTGGCCCGCGATTCGCGTTCGAGGTCCAGGCACTCCGGGGCGGCCATCTGCATGCGATAAGCCAACTCAAAACTCTCAATCCGCGCGGCCAGTTCTGAATCGTCGGGCGTCTGGGCGAGGTGCCGCTGGTTGAGCTTTTTGAGCAGGTCGAGCTGCGAGCGCTGCTCGCGATCGGTGACACCTTTCGGCGGATACAAGTTGTCGATCGGCGCGCCTTTCGGCTTGAGCACGGTCCCCTGGTAGATGCTTGGCAAAAAGCCCGAGCCCCAGTTCGAGGCGTTCCCCTTGGGCAGGCCGCGGCCCATCGTGTCGTACATGGTGACGAACCCGGGCAGGCTGCGGTTCTCGCTCCCCAACCCGTACGTCACCCACGAGCCGACACAGGGGAAGCCCATTCGCGACATCCCCGTGTTGATCATGAACAGGGCGGGCGAGTGGTTGTTCGACGTCGTCCAGCACGAATGGATGAAGGCCATCTTGTCGACGTGGCGGGCGATGTTCGGAAAGATCTCGGAACCCCACCTGCCGCAGTCGCCGTGCTGTCGGAAGCGAAAGGGCGATTTCATTACCGGGCCGACCTGATCGGTGAAGAAGCCGGTGTTCTTGTCGAAACCGGGCAAGGCCTGCCCGTCGCGATGAGCCAGCTCGGGCTTGTAGTCCCAGGTATCGACCTGGCTGGGGCCGCCGTTTAAGAACAGCCAGATGACAGCCCGTGCCTTGGCCGGAAAATGCCCGTCGTGGGGAGCGAGCGGATTGCGCGGATCGACCGTCGAGGCGGCAGCGTTCGGCGCGAGCAGACCCTGCTCCTGCAGCAGTCCGGCCAAGGCCAGCATGCCAAAGCCGTTGCCGGCCCGGCTCAAGAACTCGCGGCGCGACGGAAAGGCAGGGCTTGGAGGGGCGAAGAAGCGAGGCAGGCTTTGCATGATCAATCCGTCACGGTCAATCCGGCTACATCAATCCACGTAAACAAACTCGTTGAGGCACATCAGCACCTGGCAGAAGTCGAGCAGGGCTGACACGCGAGCGTCTGATTTCTGTGCCCCTGCTCGTGCGTCCGACTCGTGCAGAGCACGCTGGTGTTCGATGAAGGCCACGGAATCGTCCAACTCGGCCGGCTGCGGATCGCGGCACAGGGCGATTCGGTAGCCGCTGCGAACGGCGTCGGCCGTCGAACGGCCTAGCGCGGGCAAGAGCCTCGCGGCGAAGGCCCGGGCATCGGCGCGCACGTTCGGATTGTTGAGCAGCAACAGGGCCTGCGGAGCGATCGTCGTCGACGGGCGGTCGCCCATACTCGAGAGCGCCTCGGGCGCGTCAAAGACCTGCATCATTGGCACGAGTTCGCTGCGCTTGACGGTGAAATAGACACTTCGCCGCCGCTGTGCTTCGTCGAGGGAGCCGGGGCCATACATCCGCTCGTCGAGGCGGTTGCTGCAGGCCAACAGGGCATCACGCACGACTTCGCCTTCCAGGCGGCGCTTCTCGTGCCGCCAGAAGAAGCGATTGCCCGGATCGACGGCCTCCTTCACTCGGTCGGCCTCGCTGCCCTCACAGTAGGCCGCACTCGTGAGGATCAGCCGCTGGATCGGTTTGAGCCGCCAGCCGTGACGGATCAGTTCGCCGGCGAGCCAATCGAGCAGCTCGGGATGCGACGGGCGCTCACCCCGCGCGCCGAAATCATTCGGCGTCGCGACGATGCCGTGCCCGAAGTGGTGCTGCCAGAGCCGATTGACAATCACCCGCGCCACCAATTGACCCGCGCCCGACTGGGTGTCCGTGAGCCAGTCGGCAAGAGCCGTCCGGCGAAACGACGTGCGCGAGCCTTTGGGTGGCTCGGCCTGCCAGTGCTTTTCACGGTCGGGCGAACGCATCAGCACCTGAAGGTACCCAAGCGGCGCGGCCCCCTGCTTTTGATTGACGTCGCCGCGACTCAGGAAAAATGTCTGTTTGAAAAAATCGTCTCCCTGCGTGTGCAACCGCACTGCGGGTAGCCCTTCGCTGGCGATCAGGGCTTTCAGAGGCTTCGCGCCGGGCGGTCCCGGTCGGACATCGACTTCCGAGCGCACCGTCGTCGTGAAAGCCGACAACAGTCGGTAGTAGTCCGCCTGCGGGATCGGGTCGAACTTGTGATCGTGACAACGAGCGCAGCCGACCGACAACCCGAGGATGGCATTGCCCGTCGTCGCCAGCATGTCGTCGAGTTCGTCGTAGCGCTGCTTCTCGACTTCGTTCTTGGTGATTTGCGTGCTGTGCACGCCCGCCGCCAGAAAGCCGGTCGCCATCAAGGCCAGGCTCTCGTGAGGTGCCAGCTCGTCGCCGGCCAGCTGCCAGCGAATGAACGTGTCGTAGGGGAGGTCGTCGTTGAACGCCTGAATCACGAAGTCGCGAAAGTGATACGCCGTCGGCCGATCGTAATCGTGCTCGAAGCCGTGACTTTCGGCGAAGCGGGCCAGATCGAGCCAATGCCGGGCCCACCGATTGCCGTAGTGCGGGCTCGCCAGCAGCCGGTCGACGAGGGCCGAGTAGGCGGCCGGCGACGGATCCGCCTCGAACGCCTCAAGCTGCGCGTCCGTCGGCGGCAAACCGATCAGGTCGAACGTGACTCGCCGCACCAGAGCCCGCGGGCTGGCTTGCGCGTTGGGAGCCAGCTTTTGGCGATCGAGTGATTGCTTGATGAACGCGTCGATCGGATTGCGCGGCCACGCCGTGCCGGCGTCCACGGGAGGTTTCGTAATCGCGAGCGGCTGAAACGACCAGAAGTTGCGGGCCTTGGGATCGATCGCCCGTTCGGTCCAGGAGGGAGCGGGCTTCGCCGTCGGAATCAGCCCGTCGTCGTACGGGGCTCCGTGATCGATCCATGCCGCGATCTGCCCAATCTGGGCGTCCGACAGCTTTGCCGCGTCCTGAGGCATGTGTGGCTCTTCAGCGTGCGTGATGAGCCGATACAGCCGGCTTTGCCGCGAATTGCCGGGAATGATTGCCTTGCTGTTGGTCCCGCCGGCGAGCAGCCCTTCCCGCGTCGCGAGATTGAACCCGGATTGGACTTCCGCCTCGCCGCCATGGCATTTCAAGCAACGGGCAACCAAAACGGGCCGAACGTGACGCGTGAAGATCGCCAGGCCCTCGATCATCTGTTGCGGATGATCGGCTGAAACCGAGTCGATCGCAGCCTTGCCGGGCTGATCGGCGGCCCGTGCAACGGAAAGCGCGAGCATGCCAGCAAATCCCAGGGCAGCGACCCCGATTGCCGATTGATCCACAAATCGCGTTCGCGTCATCTTTTGCTCGCTCGACGGATAAACGAACTTCGATTCTACTGAAGCCAATCGAGGCCTGACAACGACACGCTCGGGCTGCGAGTCCAGCGATTCAGGAGCTTCCGCACGATGTGGCACGATCGGCGCTCTACAGTTTTCGTGACATTGGTTCTCGCTTTTGCTGTGCTCGCAGGGCGAAACGATCGCGATTGCGCGAGCGCCGAGGCGTCGGACGGCGCGCCTGCGTCGCCACAACCGCTCACCCTCCAGGCTCGGACTCGCGTCGAGACGAAGCCGGGCAGCGGCCGCTTTAACGCGGTAACCGGACCACTGACCTGGGACCCGGCCCGGACGGCGATCGTCGTTTGCGATATGTGGAACGTGCACTGGTGCCAGGGCGCGACCCGGCGCGTCGCGGAGATGGCCCCGCGGATGAACGAGGTTTTGGTTGCCGCCCGCAATCGGGGCGTGCTCATCATTCACTGCCCGAGCAACACTCTGAAGTTCTATGAGGGGACCGAGCAGCGCGAACGGGCGCGCCGCGCGGCCCCAGTCGCGACGAAGGTCCCGCTGCAGAACAGTTGCAACCTCGACGTCAAACGTGAGGGCCACCTGCCGATCGATGATTCCGATGGCGGCTGCGATTGCGATCCGCCGTGCAAACAAGGCAGCCCGTGGACGCGCGAAATCGCGACTCTCAAGATCGAGCCACCCGATGCGATCACCGACAGTGCCGAAGCCGTCTATCTGATGAAACAGCGCGGCATCGAAAATGTCATCGTGATGGGGGTGCACACCAATATGTGCGTGCTCGGACGGCCGTTCGCCATCCGGCAACTGGTCGACCAGGGGTTTCATGTCGTGCTGATGCGCGACATGACCGACACGATGTACAGTTCCCACCGGCCGCCGTTCGTCAGCCACTTTACGGGAACGGACCTGGTCGTCGAACACATCGAGAAACACTGGTGTCCGACGATCACCAGCGTCGATTTCCTAGCCGTCAATTCTTTTGGGGGGCACGAGTTCCGATTCGCCGACGATCGGCGGCCGCGGGTCGTCATCCTGATGGCCGAGCCCGAATACGCGACGGATCGCACGCTGCCGAAATTCGCGGCCGAAGAACTTGGCAAAGATTTCCGCGTGAGTCTGATTTTCGGCAGCCACGACGATCGCGCGGACCTTCCGGGCCTCGAGGCCCTGAGCGACGCGGACGCCTTCTTGGTCAGCGTACGGCGGCGGCCGCTCAAGCCCGCGCAAATGAAAATCCTGCGCGATTACGTGGCGCGGGGCAAACCCGTGCTCGGCATTCGTACTGCCAGCCATGCCTTCTCACTTCACGGTGCCCAACCACCGGCCGGCCTCGAGACTTGGGAATCCTGGGACGCAGACGTGTTCGGCGGGCACTATATCGGACATCATGGCAACGGCTCGAAAGTAAAGGTTGAGCCGGCTCCGCATGCAGTCGACAATCCAATCTTGAAGGCTGTGGTAGCGGCCGGCTCGAGCGGCGGCGAACCCCTGGTGGGGCACGGCTCTCTTTACCGGGTCAGTCCGCTGGCCGGATCGGCGACTCCGCTCTTCATCGGATCGATTCCCGGCAAGCCAGCCGAGCCAGTTGCTTGGATCAATCAACGAGCCGGGGGCGGGAAGTCGTTTTACACGTCGCTGGGACATCCCGACGACTTCTCCGAGCCCGCCTTCCGTAAGCTGCTGGTCGCCGCCCTTCATTGGTTGACGGGAACGTGAGGCAACAAATCCACGCGGAGTGACGACCGATGTGGTTCAAACTGATCGTTTCATCAGACCTCAGCGCGGACCTACTCGCCCAACTGAAAAGAGACGGGCTGACATTTCACAGCACGAACCTGGGACCACACCTGATCGCGGTGACGACCGACGACCCTTGGCTGGCCAGAAAGTGGGAGATGTCGGCGCTCGCGGAACAGGAAGGTCTCAAGCTAACCAGGTGCGAAATCCTTCCGAAAGAATCCTTTCTAGACAGGGTAGCCAAGATGGGTGCCTTGAATCTGATGTTCGTCGTCATCATGGCAGTGCTTGTGGCCGCATGGTTGCTGAGGCAGTAGGAGTAGGGTGGGACCAGCCCGCCGAAGGCGGGCGCAGGCCCACCATTGAGTGCTTCCGATGGTTCGAGTGGTGGGCCGGCGCCGCTATGCGGGCTTGTCCCACCCTACGTCACTTGTGAGCCGCAAGTTCGCGCACGGTCACGCGGTAATGCCCGTCGTTATCCGCGAGGGAATTCCAGTGATCGTTGACGCGGAAATAGAGCGTGCCCGTGATGGTGGCGACAAAGCGCGTGCCGCGGCCGACTGCGATCTGGTTGAGCATCGATTCTTCCGCCTTCGCGTCGGCGGGTTCTCGATGGATGGCCGCCAAGAGTTGGCCGATCGGGCGCCCTTCCGAGTAAAGAATGCTGATCCCTTGCGGCTGGCTGATCCAAGGCCTGGGCACCTTTGCCAAAGTCAGCTCGCCGGTGGCCGAGACTTCATATTCTGCCCCCGCGTGGACCAGCACGCCGCTCGATTGCCAGCCACGGTTTGCCGCAACGTCGATCGAATGGCCCTGCTCGTTGCCCGTGAGCGGCTTGCCCGGCTCAAATTGGATTGCCGCCCGCGGCAGATCGAAGCCGTATTGCAGCTCGTGCGTGAAGAGCGACCACTCAGTCCGCAATTCGTCTCCGCCGCTGACGAAGAACTCGCGTAGCGCAGGGTCGAAGCGGAGGCCGGTCGTGTGACGGCCCAAGTCGCGGAACTTGCGCGCGTACCGCGGATGGCCGTCGAGGAATGCGCAGGCGGCCCACGCCCAGGCGTAGGCGGGCGTCTCCAAAAACTTATTCGGCGCGAGCCGTTCGACGTCCTCGAGCGATTTCCAGCGACCCGCGGCCGTCTCGCTTCGGATCAGCGGGATGCGGCCGTGCCCGGCGAAGTGCTCGGTCACATCGGGCATCACTCGAAACCGATAATGCCCCGCCGCATCGACTTCGTGCGTGCCGAAGAGTTCGGCCATTCCTTCGGCGTACCAGCCGGGGATTTGCACCTCTTCCGGCGCGTACATGAAGCAGTGCGTGAATTCGTGCAGGATCAGGTGGCGTCGGTAGTAATCGGTCTCTTGCTCGTTCACCCAGAATTCCAGGTCGCGATGGCGCCCATTCAAGAAGGGCGGCAGGCTTTCCGGCAGCAGGCCCGCGTCGCGAAACTTCTGCTTGTCCGCCATCAGATAACCGGTGACCGCGAATTCGGACCGGTCGCGGGCCGGAGAGAGTGGGCCGAAATACTCGGTCAGCGCGTCGTAGAGCGCATCGGCCGCCGGGCCGACCGACTTCACGCGATCGATGGGACCATCGGTGTAGAGCTTGAGCCGCTTGGATTGCGTGGCGACGATGCCCAGCGAACTCAGCCGCGCGTCGTCATGGTGCGGCCGCTGATCCGACTTCCTGTAATCCGGTGGCACATCCTGGCGCGGGCCGGGACGACCGCGGCGAATAAGGAGAGAGCCGCGGCCATAACGAGCAGCGTACCCAGCCGAGCGATCAGCGCACGGGCGGTCTGCGCGGCATCAATCTGCACTGCATCAATCTGCACGCCGTCAGTCCGCTTCCATGAACGCATAGCAAATGATATGCGTCAGAATGAAGAACGAGTCTTCCAGCCGGCCCATGTGCCGCGACGGAACCAACAACGGCAGCTTGACCAGCTCGCGAAGTTTGCCTCCCTCGCCGGTCGTCAGACCCATCGTCGTGCAGCCGATGGAGTTGGCATACTCGACGGCCCGCAGCACGTTGGGGCTGTTGCCACTGCCGCTGATCGCGATTAACAGGTCGCCGGCCGTCGCGAAGTTTTTGAGCGGCTCGACGAACACGACTTCATAGCTCTCGTCGTTGGCGTAGGCGCTCACCGTCGGCAGGTTGTCGGTGAGCCCGATCATCTTGAAGCGGGCTTTCTTCTTGAACGAGGCCCCCTTCACCATGTCGACCACCATTTGCGAGGCGATCGATGCGCTGCCGCCGTTGCCGCAGATGTAGATCGTCTTATTGTCGTCGCGCACTTTGCGAACGGCGGTGATCGCTTCCCCGATGCGCTTGGTGTCGAGCTTGGGCAAGAGCGAGGCAAGGTCGCTCAGGTAATTTACCGCGAAGCGTTCGTCGGACATGGGAGTGCTTTCGTTCCTTAGTGCTGTTAGCTGTTTTGTTCTCGCCAGATTTCGAGCCGTTCGAGAACCTGCGCCGGCGTTGCAGTGCCAGTCGTGGCGAGTTGCTGGACTGTGATCGACGCGACGAGGCAGCCGACGAGCGCGGCTTCGGGAAGAGTCGCGCCGGACGCAAGAGCCAAGACTGCACCTGCGGTCGCACTGTCGCCAGCACCGGTGGGGTCAATAGGACCGGTTAGCCGGACTCCCGGGATGACCGTCACTTGTGGATCGCTGACAATCATCCCCTCGGCTCCACGCGTGCAACAAACGGGAGCCCCAGTCTCTGCGCGTAAAGTCGGAATGGATTCGCGCAACCGATCGAGCGGCACGGTTTCGCCCGGCCGCGGATTCGCATGGCCGATGGCCTCAAACTGATTCGGCTTGATGATCACGTGGCGAAACGCGCGAATGTGCGTGCGGCTGTCGGCCCAAAAATGCACTTTCGGATGTCGTCGCGCCCGTTCGGCGATCGCCCCACGAACCGCTGCGGTGACGACGCCACAGTCGGTCTGCTCGACCTGGTCGGCGACGATCAGAGCGTCGACTCGGGGCAGAAGGCGATCGATTTCGGTGAGGACCCGCTCGCCAACTTCCGGCGGCGTGCGTTTGCGGTTTTTGGTGTCGTAACGCTCGTGCTCTCCCTCCAAACTGGCGTCATTGACATCGCGGGGCTTGAGATAAGTCGGCGTGTGCAGAGAGGGAAAAGGGATCAAGCTGGCGATCGAACAATTCCGTGCCTCTAATCCGCGACGCAGATCGTAGGCTTCGCCGTCGTCGCCCGTCGCGCCGATCGCGTGGAGTTCACCGGCTCCCAGCGCGGCGAGATTGTTCACCACCGTGCCGGCTGCCCCGGGACTCGTGCGAATCTCGACCACCTGGTTGGCCACCTTCCCCGTCTCGACGCTCGTTTCGGCCAGTCGCGGGTCGACTTCGAGGTACTTGTCGAGGAAGAAGTCGCCGATCACCGCGACGCGACGCGACGGAAACTTGGCGAGCAATTCTTCAAAGCGGTCGCGTTTCACGGCTCGACTCGCTCCAGGATCGCATCGTACAGGGCGGGGACCGTGGCTTTGTGGTCGCCCTGCACGTAATAGCTCTGTCCGCCGTCGGCCACCGTGCGGACGAGAATCGTCTTGTACGGTCGGAAATAGTATCGCGGATCGTTCTTCGGAGCTTCGTGCGCGAGGTCGTCGCCCAGCTCGGGCAGGTCGAAGACGCCGGTCGTGAAGTGGGCGATTCGCTCGTTGCGCTGATGGGCCACGTTGCGGGCCATCGCCAGCGCCTTGAGGTAGACCTCGGGTCCCATCACGGCCGAGCCGATGTTGAGGAACACGCCCCGTTCGAGTCGCGTAACCGTCTCGGTGAAGACTAAAAAGTCGGTTAAGGACGTCGCGCCGGTAGCCGCGCCGTCGAAATTTGGGTGTTCGTGCACAATGTCCTGACCGATCGCGACGTGCACCGTCACGGGAACCTTCAGTCGATATCCCGCCGCCAGCACGCTCGTTGCGCGGTGCGGGAATTTCTGGTCCTCGATGTATTTGCCGACCGCCTCGCCGAAACCCAGTCCCTCGCGGTGACCGGCGTTGACGGCGTCGTTGAGCCGCGACGACTCGTGCCACAAGCCGAATTGTCCTTCGCGAACGTAGCGAGCGACGCTTTCGCACGTGTGGCCGATCATCGCCAGCTCGAAGTCGTGGATCGCTCCGGCTCCGTTGAGCGCCAAGTGCGACAACAGGCCCCGCTGCATCAAGTCGATGAGCAAGGGCGCGTTCCCTTGCCGCAGCACGTGCGCCCCGCAGGCGAAGAGCACGGCCCTCTTTTCCGCGGCTGCCTGCACGATTCGCTCGGCCAGGATAGGAATTGCCTTGTGAGCGAACGGAACCCGCGGCCCTTTGGGCACGTTGACGATTTTCTCCAGCGTCAAGTCGTGCACGCGCTCGGCCAAGGGCAAAATCTGCAGCCGGCTGCGATCAAACAGCGGAAACGGCATCCAAAACTCCGTCAGCGGAAATCGCGCCAGAGATAATCGCACACGGCCTGAAACTCGCGAAAGTCGGGGATCACTAGGTCGGCCCCGACACCGATCAGGCGGTCGCGCTTCCAGGAATCGGGCTTGCCGCTGCGGCCGGCTTCGTCGCTGGCGACGGCAATGGCCGTGCCGCCGGCCCCCTTGATATTGTCGATCTCGACGTAGCCGTCCCCCAAGCCGATCAGCCGGGCCCCTTCCACCTGGTTTTCGCGGAGGATCCGCTCGATCACCATCTGCTTCGAGAACTTTCGATGGTCGGCGATCGCCCCATAGATGTGCCGTCCGAAAAACGGTGTCAGGCCGAGCAGCTCCGCTTCTTCGCGCACATAGTTTTCGTCGGTGCCGCTGGCCAGATACAGTTCGAGCCCACGTTCTTGCAAAAGTCGCAAAGCAGCATATCCGCCGGGAACGAGCAACTCTTCCGGGCGAATGGTCCCATCTTCAAGGGAATGCCGGCGGCTGGCGATCCGTTCCATCAGTCGATCGTGATACTGCTGCTTATAGGCCAAGGGATCGCGGGGCGTGCCGCCGCGGGACTGAATCTCTTCCGAGAGCCGGATCATCTGGTAGATGGTCTGTTTGCCGTTGAGTTCCATCACGAAGTTGCGGGCCAGCTCCGCCAGCTCGTCGGGCGATTCTTTGGTGCCGGTGGCGGCCAGCTCTTCGACCATCATGGGAATCATGACGTCGGGCCAGCCCTCGCGGACCAGGCTCAGCGTGCCGTCGAAATCAAACACCGCGAAGCGGGGAGCCGCGTCGAGCTTGACCTCGCGAACGATCTCGACCGAAGTTCCGGGCAAAAACCGCGTCGGGCCGACTTCGGCGACGCGGCGGCGATAATCCTCTTCGTGGGCAACGGACATGGATTCGCTGAGACTCCAACTGCGTAATCGCTGAGACTGCAATTGCGAAAGCCGGCCACTTATTCAGCCGGGTTTGCGTGAGACGCGGGAGCAGGCTCTGTCGCGACCGTCGGGCCTGGGCGGGCGCGGGCCGTGAAACTGGTAGTACGTGCAGGCAATTCGTCCATTGTAAAGCTTGCGGCGTCGGTCCGCATGCCGACCGCACAGTTGTTCGTAGTTTGCCAGCGCGCTCAAAATGTAAATCGACCAGCTGTCGAATCGCTTGAAGACCGTGGCGGCCGCTCGGACGAGATCCTCGGCTGCGTCGACGTCGCCGGAGCGCTCACCGTATGGCGGGTTTGCGATCAAACAGCCGAAGTCGCCTTGCGGAACCGCGTCGACAAAGTCGCGGCGCTCAAAGCGGATGTCGGCCTCGACTCCGGCCTGGCGCGCGTGCTTGCGGGCCATCGCGAGGCTGGCCTCGTCGATATCGCTCCCCACGATCGCCAGTCTGCCGTCGCGAACGGCCCGATCGTTGGCTTCCTGCCGGGCCTCGTGCCACAGTCGACGATCGAGCGTCGGCCAATCGTCGGCGGCAAACTGGCGGGCCAGTCCGGGAGCTCGATTGCGGGCCCAAAGCGCCGCCTCGATCGGAATCGTCCCCGTCCCGCAAAATGGGTCGAGGAGCGGACGCTCTGCCGTCCAATAGCTGAGCTGGATGAGAGCGGCAGCCAACGTTTCTTTGAGCGGCGCCGGTCCCGTTAAAGTACGGTAGCCGCGCTTGTGCAGCCCGGGCCCCGTCGTGTCGAGCGTGAGGGTTGCCACATCCTTGAGCAGGGAAACCTGAACAGAGAATAGCGGCCCCTTCTCCGAGAACCATGAGACGCGATGGGTCTGTTTGAGCTTTTCAACGATTGCTTTCTTGACGAGCGCCTGGCAGTCTCGAACACTGTGGAGTTGGGAACGGACGGACTTTCCGCTCACCGGGAACTGGCCGTTCTCGGGAATCCAGCGGGCCCAGTCGAGGGCGGCACTCCGGTCGAACAGCGTGCCAAAGTCGGCCGCCTCGAACTCTCCCATCTTGATAACGACCCGGTCGGCGCTTCGGAGCCACAGATTGGCCCGGCAGATGGCCTCCGGGCCGGCTCGGAACATCACCTTTCCGTCGGCGACGGTCTGCTCCTCGTAGCCCAGGGCCTTAAGCTCTCGGGACACGACGGCCTCAAGGCCAAAACTGGTCGTCGCGATCAACTCGATGTCGTTATTCAAGGCGCCGACAAATCTTAAGAAAACTCGGTCGCGCTACACACCTTGGCGATGAGGGACGACCTGCGACATTTTCCCCCAGGGCGGGCGATTACTGGACATCGCCCAGCACGGATTGTAAAGAATGACGTAAAACAAGTAGAGCCAGGGGCTCTTCGTGCGGGCTAGCCGCTTGAGAACCGAACAAACGACTTTGCGGCTAGCCAACATGCACAGGTTGCATCTGTCAGCTAAGGCGCTCCTCTTGCGGGCTAGCCGCATGAGAGCTGAACACCTAACACGCGGCTAGCCCGCACAAGCAGGTCACACCTGTGAGCAAGGGAAATGGGACGGCGACCGGCGATGGCCGGCGCCCGATGATCGAAGCGCAAGGCTTGAGCAAGTACTTCGGTCAATTCGTGGCCACCAAAGACGTTACGTTTTCAGTGCCACGCGGCGCCGTCGTCGCCTTTCTGGGTCCCAATGGGGCCGGCAAGTCAACGACGATGAAGCTGCTGACCGGATATCTGGCGCCGACTTCCGGAGTCGCCCGCATTGCCGGCTTGAACATGGCGACCGATCGGATCGAAGCCAGCAAGGTCATGGGTTACCTGCCGGAAAACGGCCCGCTTTATAACGAGATGACTCCGGTCAGCTTGTTGATCTACATTGGGCAGGCCCGCGGCATGGGGGCCGATCAGCTCAAAAAGCGGCTCAACTTCGTGTGCGAGAAGTGTGCGCTCGACGAAGTCTGGCACAAGCCGATCGGCAAACTGTCTCGCGGTTTCCGTCAGCGCGTGGGGATGGCCCAAGCGTTGTTGCATGATCCGGACGTCCTGATTCTCGATGAGCCGACCAGTGGGCTCGATCCGAATCAGGTGCACGAGGTCCGGCAGTTGATCCGCTCGCTGGGAGCCACGAAAACCATCTTGCTCTCGACGCACATTTTGCAGGAAGTCGCCGCCGTTTGCAGCCGCGTGATTTTGATTAACGAGGGGCGGATCGTATTTGACGGGACGGTCGAGGAGATGGCTGACACGGCGCCCGAGATGGACAAGCGGTTCCGCGAGCTGACGGGGGCGGCCAAATCCCGTCATTGATATTGATTGTTGATGGCGACAGCAAACCCGGATTAGTGGTTTGGGGGGGTGGCTGGGGTCGAACCGTTTCGGTTCGCCCCCAGGTTACTGAAGCCCGGCGGCTCGCTTCGCCCGAGTCCAGCCACCCGATGTTTGTTTTGATGTTTTGGTGTTGTTGAATTCAGGAGTATGAAAGTGTCGCGATGGCATGTGGTTTCCGCCGTCTTTCGGCGCAACGTCGCCAGTTATTTTTCCGGCGTGTTGGGCTACTTGTTCATCATCGCGTTCGTCGTGGCCGGCGGCCTGTTGGCGTTTCGGCCGCAGTTCTTTACGAATAACATCGCCAGCCTGGACCAGCTGAGCGAAGGCTTTCCGATGCTCCTTTTGTTCCTGATCCCTGCGATTACGATGAGCGCGTGGGCGGACGAAAAGAAGCTCGGCACCGACGAATTGCTGTTCACGCTTCCCGCGACCGACCTCGAGATTTTGCTGGGCAAATACCTTTCCGTGCTGGCGGTCTACAGCATCGCCTTGGCGTTCTCGTTGACGCACCTGTTGGTGCTGCGGTCGATCGGACGTCCGGACCTGGGAGTCGCGTTCACGACTTACCTGGGTTACTGGTTCGCCGGCGCGGCCCTGTTGAGCGCGGGGATGCTTGGCTCGGTCCTCACCAATAGTACGACGGTTGCCTTCGTGTTGGGCGTGGTGATCTGCGCGGTGCCCGTATTTATCGGCTCGATTGTCCCCGGGAACGATCTGCTTCGCAGCCTGAGCATTCGCGAGCAGCTTCACGACTTCGAGTTGGGGATTATCCCGCTGAGCGGAGTGTTGTACTTCGTCTCGTTTACGGTGTTCATGCTCTACCTCAACCTGGTGATGATTCGCCGCCGGCATTGGGCGACCGGACAACAGACGTCGATGGGGGCGCAGTACGTGGCACGGGCCGCGTGCTTGTCAGTGGCGCTCATCAGCATCGCGTATATCGCGTCGCACGGAAATGCCCGCGCCGACCTGACCGCCGAGAAGGTCTACAGCCTTTCGCCGACGACGCGCGACGTGTTGGCCAAGATCAACCCCGAGCACCCTGTGCGGATCCAGGCCTTTGTGTCGACCGACGTCCCGCGCGACTATGCGCCGGTTCGCACGCGGCTGATGGGCCTGCTGCGGCAGTACGCCCAACTTGCCGGCTCGGGAATGGACGTGCAATACATCGACGTCGAGCCCTTCAGCAAAGAGGCCGACGAGGCAAAGACTCTGGGAATCACGCCTCGAACGCGTCCGTTCGGAGCGCGAAGGGCGGCACTACGAGGACACGATTTATCTGGGCGCGGTGATCAGCAGCAGCTACGACCAGGTGGTCATCCCGTTTTTCGGGGCCGGCACGCCCTTGGAATATGAGCTGACCCGCTCGATCCGCACGGTTGCCAACGAAAAGCGGCTCACGGTGGGCGTCATGCGCACCGACGCCGACGTCATCGGCGGTTCGCACGACTGGCAAATCGTCACCGAGCTCAAGCAGCAGTACAACGTCAAGGACGTGTCGCCCGACAGCTCCGATTGAGGACGGGAAGTACGACGTGCTGCTGGTCGTCATGCCGTCGTCGCTGACCGAGCCCCAAATGAAAAACCTGATCGATTACGTCAAGAAGGGACATCCGACCTTGATGTTCGACGACCCGTTCCCCTGGGTCTTCAACTCGGCGTTCGGAGTCTCGCAGGCGCCGCGTCTGCCCAAGCCGGCTCCCGGCTCGCAGTTCGGCATGATGGGAGGCATGGGCCGTCAGCCCGCTCCGCCGAAGGCCGACGACGGCAAGGCGACCAGCCTGCTCAAAGTCTTGCACATCTACTGGGATAACGGACGGGTGGTTTGGGATTCGTTTAATCCGCACCCGGAATTCGTGACGCTGCCCGAGGAATTCATCTTCGTCTCGCCCAAAAATGGCATCGGCAGCGCTTTCAGCTCCAGCAGCGAAATCACCAGCGGCCTGCAGGAGATGTTGGCCGCGTTCGCGGGCGAGATTCAGCCGCTCAAGGAACCCGGCGTAAAATTCGAGCCTCTGCTGCGGACGAGCCGCCGCTCGGGTGTGATGGAGTGGGACGAATTCACCGAGCAGAGCTTCGACTTTTCGCACGGCTTCACGCCCACCGTTCGAATCAAGGAGGGACGACCGCACATCCAGGACCAGGGGGGGCACGTGCTGGCGGCGCACCTGACGTCGGAGAAGGACAATCCGTACAAGTTGAACGTGGTCTACGTGGCCGACGTCGATTTGATTTCGGACTGGTTCTTTGTCACGCGGACGATGGGCGAGCTCAACCTCAGCTTCGACAATGTGCCGTTCGTGCTCAACGCGGTGGACGTGCTCGCCGGGGATCGAACGTTTCTCGATTTGCGGAAACGGCGGACCGAACTGCGAACGCTCACCGGCGTCGAGTCGCAAACGGCCAAGTTTGTCGAAGAGCGCATCGAGATGACCAAGAAGGCCGACGAGGAAGCCAAGAAAAAACTCAAGGACGCCCAGGGCCGCTTCGATGAGAAGCGGGAGGAAATCAACAAGAATCCTCAGCTCTCGCCGCCCGAGAAAGACGAGATGATCCGTCGATTGAAGGAAGGGGAAGAGCGCCGCCTCGACGTGGCGAAAGCCAACATCGATCGCGACAAGCAGCTCGAAATCGACAACGCGAAGAATGCGGCCGAACGGCGGATCCGTGAGACCGAACACAAGATCATGATCCAAGCGGTTCTAATCCCGCCAATCCCGGCGATCGTGCTGGGGGTGGTGGTGTTTTTGCTGCGGCTCGGCCGCGAGCGGCGCGCGATCTCGCCCGACCGCCGAGCCAACGACCGCTAAAGCCGGCGATCCGAAGCGGCCCGCAAGACTGATTTTCGGATGATGAAGCATCCGCTAGGGACGAAGCATGATGAATGAGACGAAGCGCACGCTGATCTATGTCGCGGTGGCCCTCGTGTCGGTGGGAACCGCCACGGCCACGTATTACGGGTCGCGGCCCCGCAAGGACGCCGAATCTTCCCGCATCGGCACCGAGTTTTATCCCGAATTCAAATTCCCCACCGATGCGCAGGTGCTGCGAGTCGTCGCGTACGACAAAGACACCGCGTCGGTCAAGGAGTTCAAAGTCGAGTACAAGGACGGAAAGTGGCGGATCCCCTCGCACCACAACTATCCGGCCGACGGCAAGGACCGCCTCGCCCGGACGGCTGCGTCGGTGATCGGCACCAGCCGGACGGCCTTTGTCTCGCGTCGAAACCGGACCAGGTCAAGTTCGACGTCGTCGATCCCGAAGATCCGGATGAAGCCGTCCTGACGGGCCGGGGTCAGAAGATCACGATCTCCAAAAATGACGGCACGGTCCTGGCGGAGTACGTCGTCGGCAAGCGAAAAGAGAGCACGACCCCCGGACAAAGCGACGTCTATTACGTGCGCGGCGACCAAAGCGGACGACCCGACGACGATTTATCTCGCAAATCTCAAGATCGACCTGTCCACCAAATTCGGCGACTGGATCGAGCCCGACCTGCTGAAAGTCGACCGCGAAAACCTCACCGATATTAAGATCGACACCTATTCGATCGACGAGCAGCAAGGGGCGATCATCCCCGGCGAAGTCACCGAGCTGACGCGGAAGCCGCCGGGGGACAACTGGACGATGTCGAATCTCAAGCCGACGGAGGAACTCAAGAATGACGCCATCAACCAGCTTGTGAGCAATCTTGACGGCCTGCGGCTGGTGGGCGTGCGCCCGAAACCCCCCGGCATCGAGCCGGACCTGTCGATCGACCCGCGCTATCGCGCGAGCCAGCAACTCGTCTCCGTATTGCGCAACGACATGGCCGAGAAGGGCTACTTCGTTGGGTCCGATCGCCGTGGCGGCAAGGAACGAATCTTCTCGAAGGAAGGCGAGATCGAAGCGGGAACCAACGAAGGGCTCCGCTATGCCCTGCATTTCGGGCAGATCTTCACGGGGACCGAATTCGAGGTCGAGACGGGTCTCTCCAAGGACGCCTCGAAAGATAAGGGAGCCGCGAAGGAAGGCGACAAGGCGAAGAAGGCTGAGCCGACTAAGGACAAGGGCAAAGAGAAAGAGCAGCTCAAGAAAAACCGCTACTTGATGGTGTACGTCACCTTCGATCCGAAGCTGGTCGGCGAACCGCCGAGCAAGCCGCTCGAGCCCAAGAAGCCGCAGGGGTTGGTTCTGGACGCACCCAAAGCCCCGCCAGCCCCGGGCAACAAGCCGGCGCCGACGGCCGGCAACGCGGGAACGAAGGCCGAGTCGAATACTCAGCCAGCCGGCGCCGGAAAGTCGAACGAAAAGCATTCGTCCGCGGCTCGGTTGGATGATTCGCAGATGCTGGCGATGGCATTGCCCGATCCGCAGGTCGCACCGCCGAAGTCTGACGCCAAGGCCAGTGATCCCAAGGCCAGTGATGCCAAGGCTCCGAAGGCACCGCCAGCAGCTCCTGCCGGCTCGGGCAAACCCGCTTCAAAGCCCGCTCCCAACGCCAAGCCGGCCGCACCGGCCGCCCCCAAGCCCGATCCCAAGGCCGAGTACGACAAGGCCCTCGCCCAGTACAAGAAGGATTCTGAAAAGTACGAAAATGACAAAACGGAGTTCGAGAAGAAGCTCAAGAAGGGGCAGGACAAGGTCAAACAGCTCAACGAGCGGTTCGGCCCGTGGTACTATGTGATCTCGGCCGAAAGCTTCGAGAACCTGCGGCAGGGCCGCGCCAGCCTCGTACAGCCAAAGGGCAAGGCGGCTGAGAAAAAGCCGGGCGCCGGCCTCGACCTTCATCCACCGCTCGGCGGAATGCCGGAGCGGTAGGCCGACGTATTTCCCAGAAGTTGTCGTTCGGATCGCGTGTCAGGCTCGCTGCGCTTCCGCGGCAACGACGAGGCTCTGGCGCCTCTGCGTCTTGGTCTGCTTGACCGCAAATCGGGCCAGCGCGGTTGCCGTGTAGGGCGTTCCCGCGACAAAGCGGCACAGCGGACCGAACGAGTACGCTCCGCTCGCCCCCACGAAGTAAAGACCTCGCACCGACGACTCGAAGCCGCGGTTGAGCACCGGATAGCCCTTCACGGTGTGAATCGACTGTGACAAGTCGCCCGCCAGGAAGCTCATTCGCGACACCGAAACGCGGTAGCCAGTCCCCAACAGCACGTGGTCGAAGACGCTTTCGGTGCCGTCGTTGAGCTGCAGGACCGCCTTCTCTCCACGCGCGGCCGCTGAGAGTGCATGCCGGCCCGGCGTGATTCTCACTTCGGCGGTACGGGAACGCAGCCAACTGCTCCCGGCCGCACGAATGGCACGAGTCGCCATCCGATCCTGCCAAGGCCTCGGGAACGCGGTGAAGAGGCGCGGGTTCTCGATCAGCCAATTGATTCCGATCGGTCCGATCTTGCCGGGGGTTTGGAAGGGGTTGATCGGCAGGTCCATGAGCGCTTCGAGCCACGAACTGTTTTTCAACCAGCGGACGAGCGGCTGGCGCACGAGGACCTCGACTTCGGCGCCGTTCTCGTAGAGCAGTGCGGCCGATTCGAGCGCGCTTTGTCCTCCGCCGATCACGGCGACGCGTTTGCCCGCAAAACGTCCCAGGTCGCAGTTGGCCCGGTCGCTCGAATGTGAGGCCAGCTCCTTCGGCAACGAGACGAACACAGCCGGGTAATTCGGAAAAGCGCCGATTCCCGTGGCGACCACGATGTTCTGCGCTTCGAGAGATTCCCCGTCGTCGAGCGTCAGCACAAACCCGTCGCCCGATTGTTCGACCGCAACCACGTGCTGTTCCTCGACGTCGGGGAGGGCCTGCGACTGGAACCATCGGCCGTAATGAACGAAGGTTTCGAGGGGCATCGCTTTCGGAATTGTGCAGTCGTGGGCCGTTTCGTAGTTCTCGAGCGAGAACGCGTGGGTGGGGTCGGAAATGTGCGACCCGGTGCGAGGCGAGCGCAGCAACATGCCTTTGGGCATCTGGCTGGCCCAAAAGTCCATTGGCTTGCCGAAGATGCGCACGTCGCACCCGCCAGCCCGCAAGTGCGCTCCCACAGCCAGCCCGTAAGGCCCGGCGCCGACAACCGCGAATTGACAACGTGACTCAGAATTCAACACAGCACTCTCCTCGCATTATTGTCGACCGAGTTAACAACCATCACTTCGTCGCACCTTGAAGCCATCACTCCCGGCTGCGGCTTGAACCAGGCCGGATCCGCTTCTTCGCCGTTTGCCCAGGCGATCAGGGCGCCGGGAAGATTGGCTCCCGCCAGGTGCGAAAACGGATAACCTCCGCCGATTCGCGGATTCAGATCGAGCACATGCGGACCCGATTCTGTCATCATCAAGTCGCAATCGAGGCTGCCGACGTGCTTGAACCGCCGGCCGATGATCTCGCCCAGGCGCTCGAGCCGATGGTCATCGACCGTCATTGCGCGGTCTGTGTTGCCACACCGCATCGCGAGCTTCCGCCGCATGAGCGTCGCGACGTGGTTCCCGTCGAGATCGTTGACGATGTCGATGCCGTATTCGTCTCCCTGCAGCTGCTCCTGGAAGACGAGGCAATGTTCGCTGTCTCTCTCGCTCAAGTTCCAAAAGATCGACCGCCGCACCTGGATCATGCCCCACTCGTGGGCCAGGGTGAGTTCGCGGTCGTTTTCGATTCGCTCTAAGCCGATCGAGCTGGACCCCCAGCGCGGCTTGAGCACGAGTGGGAACTGGAGGGTCCCGTTCGCCAGGGCCTTGCGCATGCGCTCCGGGCAGACATACGTGTCCGGAGTCGCGATGTCACAAGATCGCAAGAATTTGAATGTCGCCCATTTGTCCTGGCAGGTCTCAATCACATTTGGGTTCGCCACGACGACGATCGTGCCGATCTCGCGAAAGCGCTCGGCGTGCTTGGCCAATCCGCCCAGCTCGAGGTCGTTGACCGAAATCAGCAGGCGGACCTGATGCTCGTGGCAGATCGCCAGCAGGGCGTCGAAATAGCCCAGGTCGTCCATCTGGGGAACGATGATTCCCTCGTCCGCGGCCGCGAGGGCTGGGGCCGCCGCGCTCGTGTCGCAGGCGATCACGCGGCCGCGCCCGGCGAGTTCAGCCTGAAAGAACTCGATCAGGTAGTTTCGACGGCCTGCACAGGTGAGGAGGATGTTCATGGTGATTGGGCACTCATCGCACAATCAAGGATTTCGATCCTTCCCTGTGGATTCAGCGATCGGTCCAGGATCGCTACGCCTTACTCCTAATGCGCGGAGGCTTCTTGCTTTTCCGCGCTGCAAACACTTTTGGGATAGTGAATTCGATATTCCGGGAAAAACCCATTGGGCGACTCCTCGGTGACCGACGATTGGGTCCGGTTTTGGGCCACCAGGTCGCGATAGGCTGGTTCGTCGGCGATCAGCCGCCAAGTGTGGAAGTCACTGCGAAACTTGGAAAAGCCTGCCTTGAAGTGCAGTAAGGAATCATGCGCGGCGCCGACTCCTCCGCCGAGATGAAGCACGTCATTCCCGCGATCTTTGCCCCATTGCCGGGCGTAATGAATCAATAATTTCGACGCGTCGCTTTTTTCAAACCCGTCGCGAGTCCCCGCGAGGTGATACTGAACAATGCCGCACGTCTCGGCGAAGAGCCCGGCACAGACGACCACCTCTCCCAGGCGGACAACGATCAGATGCATCTGCTCAGCGAGGACCTTGCGCAGCTCGGCAAAGTGCTCCCGATCAAAGAAGTACCACTCTGACGCTCTGACGCGGCGCATCGTGTCTGCGTAGACCGTCTGAAATTCATCGTAATAGCGCCAAGCCGTGTCCTCCTCCGCGGTAAAGCCCTCCGCCTGAACTCGGCGGATTTGCCGGCGGACGGTTGCCCGCGTCTGCTGCCAGAACTCCTCTGTCGATTGCCGGAGATCGCAATAAACCGTCGGACCGTGCTCGACGACGGCTCCCCGGCGGGCGAGCGGCTCGTGCGGCAGCGAAAGCAGAGGATGCAGTCGGCAGAAAACGCTGACGACTCGCGCCTCTAAGAGGCATTCAATGAGCGCGTCGATGGCCCGGTCCAAGAACTTGTTTTCGTCACAGCCGGGCCGCACCGAAACCACCGGCGACGCGTATCCATAAGGACTGATCGCGTCGAAAAGCGAAGATTCGCCGGTCCCGACTTCAATCGGCCGCAAGATCAAGGGAGCCAGAAACAGTCCGTCGGCGTCGCGGGCGATAAAGGCGCGCGGTCTCCCGCCCTCGTACTGGCTGACTCCCAGTTGAACGTAGGCCGGCACCTGATAAAAGTCGTGCCGCACCTCGCGCAGGGCCGCCGCCCAGAGTTCGGAGCCCGGTTCGACCAAGTCCCACAACATTCGACACCTGATTCCGTTTCGCGGAGAGTTCTCGACAAAGCGCCACGACACGTCGGCGGTCTACATCAATCTGTAATCAACTCAAATGAGCCAGCTCATTCTCTTCGACCGGATAACTGTCGGGGCTGTTCGCCGGTTTGCTCTGGGTGCCCCAAAACTCCTGCGCCTTTCCGCTATCGAAAGCCCCGCGCCGAAGGGCGACCTCGCGCACGGTCGCGGCGAGAATCCTCACATCCAGCCACAGGGAGATCTGCTCGCAATAAGCCACGTCGAGGTCCAAACGCTGGGCCCATTCCAACTGATTGCGCCCATTGACCTGGGCCAGCCCCGTAATTCCCGGCCGTACTCGATGCCTCAGCCGTTGGCGATCGGTGTAGCGCGGGAGATACCGCAAGGGAAGTGGACGCGGTCCAACCAGCGACAGATCGCCGATGAGCACGTTGATGAGCTGCGGCAGCTCGTCGAGGCTGCTGCTTCTGAGAAAGCGGCCCAGTTTCGTCAAACGGATCTCGTCGGGACGCAGCTCGCCCGTCGGTTCGCGGTCGTTGGTCATCGTCCGAAATTTGAACAGCCGGAACGGCTTCTCGTTACGGCCCGCCCGAACTTGCCGGAACAGAATCGGCCGGCCCATCCTCAACCAAACCGTCAGCGCGACACCGGCAAAGAGTGGGGCCAAGACGATCAACCCGACGAGCGCGCCGACGACGTCGATCGATCGCTTCACGAATCGCTGCAGCGGATTGCCGAACGGCCCGAACTGGTCGCGCAGTTGCGTTGGCCGAGTTTTCGGTTCACACGGTTCGGCAAGAGTTGATGACATCTTCATACTTCCACCTGGACCGCAACTGGGCGACGAACCCGACGCCGCGGGGCAGACAAGAAGGCCGAGATCACGCGATTGAGGTCGGTCGAAGTCAGCGCGCTGCCGCTCGGAAGACACAGCCCGTCGGCAAAGAGCTGTTCGGCGACCTCACCCCCCACGTGCCGACAGTTCTCAAAGACCGGCTGAGCGTGCATGGGCTTCCAGACCGGTCGCGACTCGATGTTGTGCGTTTCGAGATGCAGCCGCACGTCCTCGCGCGTCGCACCGAATTGATCGGCGTCGATCAGCACGCACGAGAGCCAGCGGGTCGAGCATCCGTAACTGGCCTCGGGCATGAACGAAATGCCGGGTTCACCGCCCAGGGCCGCCTGGTACTGCTCGAAGATGGCCCGTCGGGCCGCGACGCGCTCGTCGAGCACGCGAAGCTGGGCCCGACCGACGCCGGCCAGCAGATTGCTCAGACGGTAGTTGTAGCCGATCGCCGAGTGCTCGTAGTGCGGTGCCGGATCGCGGGCCTGGGTCGCCAGGAAACGGGCCCGGCTGGCCAGCGCCGAATCGTTGGTGACCAGCATCCCGCCGCCCGACGTGGTGATGATCTTGTTTCCGTTGAAGGAAAAAATGTTCGCCCAGCCGAAGCTGCCGGCCGGTTGGCCGCCGTAGGTCGCGCCGAGCGCTTCGGCCGCGTCCTCGATCAGGGGCACGTCGTAAAAATCGCAAATGGTCCGCAGAGCGTCCCAATCGGCACACTGTCCGTACAGATCGACGGCGATCACGGCCCGCGGCAGCCTGCCGCGCTTGGCGCAGCGCTCGAGTTCCTCGGACAGCAGGTTGCAGTCGAGGTTCCAGGTCGCAGGGTCGCTGTCGATGAACACGGGGCAACCGCGTTCGTAAACCACCGGATTGACCGTGGCCACGAACGTGCCGGTCGAGCAGAAGACTTCTTCGCCCGGCTTCAGTTCGAGATGCCGAATCGCCAGATGCATGGCGGCCGTGCCGCTCGAGACGGCGACGGCGTGCTTGACGCCGATCTTCTCGGCGAATTCGGTTTCAAATCGATCGATGTGCGGCCCGACCGGCGCGACCCAGTTCTCGGCGAAGGCCTCTTGAATGTACTGCTGCTCCTGTCCGCTCATGTGGGGCGCGGAGAGATAAATTCGGTTTGACTCGGGGCCGCGAATGTTTGGGCGAGGCGATCGCCGAATTGTCGGTTCGTCGGCCGGCCCGTTGCCGCGCAGCGATCTCGCGGCAACAACGACGGGCGCTCCCTCGATTGGCCGCGATTCGCCCAGAAGCTCGAGGTATTCCTCGTAGAGCGACTGCCAAATCGGCTCGGGGCGGAACTCGCGCACCACCCGCTCGCGGCCCGCCTGACCGTGTCTTTGACAGAGCGATGAATCTTTGAGGTAGGCGGCAATTGCGCTGGCCAGCGCAGCGGCGTCGCGCGGCGGCACCAGCGTGCCGGTGACGCCGTCGACGACCGCATCGACGCAGCCCGTCACGCGAGTGGCGACCACAGGCAGCGCCATGGCGGCCGCTTCCATCGGGACGTAGGGAAAGCCTTCGCGATAGGTCGGCAAGGCGAGCAGAGTCATCAGCGGATAGGCCTCGGCCGTGTCTTCGAGGAACCCGGTGTGGAGGATCTGCGGATCGGTCGTAATTCGCGTCCGCAGCTCGGCGTCCAGCCCGTCGTAATCCTCGAGTGGCCCGACCAAAAGCAGAACCAGATTCGGAAAACTCCGTTTGAGTTCACCAAACGCCGCAATGAGCTCGGCCACTCCTTTGTCGCGAACGAGTCTTCCGACGAAGCCAAGGACCGGGGCGTCCGCCGGCAGGCTGAGCCGCTCGCGAAGGGCCTCGCTGCGCTCCAGCAAGGACGGCGAGCGCGAGAATCGCTCCACGTCGATCCCGTTGGCCGTTCCTGCGCCGAGCACTCGCAGCTTCGACTCAGGGGCCAGTCGCAGGTCGACGGCTCGCGATCGCAGGCTCTCGCCAACGCAGTAAATCCGCTGAGCGCCGCGGCATGACAACCGCTCGAGGAACAACATCAGGTCGCGTTTTCGGCCCGAAAGACCGTCGGCACGCATTCCGTGAAGGGTCATGACCCGCGCCGGCACACCGGCGAATCGGGCCGCCAACCCACCCACCAAACACGCCTTGGGCGTCCCGCAATGCACGATCTCAGGCCGAATGCGCCGCAGGAGAGCCGTCAGTCTCGTGAGTGTTACGGCGTCGCTGAACGGCGCCGGCTCGCGCAGCATCGGAACTGCAACCGCCTCCGCCTCTTCCTGTTTGGCAATCTCCTCCAACTCCCAGCCGGAAGCACTGATCAACGTGACGTCGAAGCCGCGCTCTTTCATGAAACGCAACTGCCCGCGCAGAAACGCCCACGCCGTCATCGGCGAAGTGACGATATGCACAAGTTTTCTTTGTTGCGTCACGGCTTAGGCTCTGTTTCCGGCGGTTCCCTACGCGGGGAGGTTTGTTTGCTCTTAAAGATTCGCTGTCACGAGGCTCGGGGATCGGGTCTGCGCGAGCCAGTTTTCGGTTCGTTCGCGGACGTAACGGTAAAACTCGATCCGCCGCTCGCGCAGCACGTCTTCCTGAAAATCGCCCGCCCGTTCGAGGTTACGGGCAGACATCCGTTGCATGCGCTGGGGATCCGAGACGATTTCGCTGATCTTTCGCGCGAGCGCGTCGGCATCGCCGGGCGGCACCATGTCCTCCGGCGGCAAGAGTTCGGGGATGCCGCCGACCGTCGAGCCGATGCACGGCAGGGCGCGGGCCATGGCTTCGATCATCGCGCGGGGCAGGCCCTCTTGCCGCGACGGGAGCAGGAACAGATCGGCCCGATCCAATTCGTCGCGAATGGGCTCGCCCGACGCGAGTTGTCCGCGGAAGTGCACGTGCGAGGCGATTCCCAGTTGGCTGGCGCTCGGCCAAGGCAGACCGATGCTGGCCGTCGCCGACCAGGATCAACTCGACATCCAAGCCCTGCTGCCGACAACGGGCGATCGCGTCGACCTGGACGTCCTGCGCTTTGTAGAGATGTTCGAGCGAGCCGACAGTGATCAGTTTCCAAGACGTTTTCTGCGTCGCCGGCCGCGGGTTCTTTGCAGTCAGCCCGCTGAGCTGCACGTCGGAGAAGTAAAAGCTCCGGCCGATCGGGCCCACCGGATACCGCCGCTGCAGAGCCTCGGCAGTCACGTAGGCGGCGGCAAATGCCTGCCCGCAGTGTTGCCTCAGCTCGCGGGCAAACCAGCGCCTCAAGAACGGTCGCAAAGGATGCTTCACCGCTCCGGGTGAAAAGGCGTCGTACGGATCGCCGACAACCTCGACGGCAAACGGTTGCCCGCGACGCACGAGCGTCGGAACGAGTACGGAAGCCAAATTCGACGGAACGCGCAGCATGATCGCGTCGGAACGTCCGGCTCCTTCCACCACGGACTTTCGCACCGCGATCGCCTTACGCAGGTAGTCGCGCGGCCCGATGTAATAGGTCACGGGCGAAAACACGACGCCGTCGCCGTCGGCCCGCACCACGCCAGAGGGCGCATTTTCGACCGGCTTGACCCGCGCGATCGCCTGCACTTCGTCGAACACTTCGAGATAGCGATCCCAGAACGGCCGCGCGCAGGGACCATCGGTCCAGACCGCGCCGTTCGGCGTACCGTAGAACCGTTGTTCGAGTGCGACACAAACCTTCATGGACCCACTTGCCTTAATTGTTTCTGATCGAGCTACTCAATCGCGACGAAGGACCCATGGACTGCTCAAGCCGCCCGCCGAGCGAATCGAACTGAGCGCGTCCCAGCGCTGCGCCGTGCGGCGACGCGTCAGCCAGACCGTCGCGAGGTAAGGTCCAATCGAGTACCAGACCACTCCCCGCAGTACGACCGCCAATTCGGCCCGCACCAGGAAGATCGCGAAGCAAGCCGCCGTGGCGACAAACGCCACGCGATCGGGCCGAGCCCCCAGACCGGTCCAGCGGACGAGCTTGCTCAAGCAATATCCGATGGCAAACAGTGCGATCGGCACGCCGATGTAGCCAAAGTTCAAATAGGCTTCGGCGATGAACGAGAAACCTCGGCCGCCTCCCTGGCTGGCGGTGTATGGGTCGACCTGCCAGGTCAGCCAGCTGCTGGGCAGTTCATGCTCCATCGCCGGGTGAATCTTCCAGAACAAATTCGGGAAGAGCGTCGAGACAGCGTAGGCGTAACCGACGCCCATCTCGTAATCACGTTCGGCCGGGACAAAGTTGAGCGTGTGGGCGACGGTCTCCATCGAACCGCCCATCTCGCTGATGCTGGCGACGAGCGGATTGTCGATGCTGACGTAGTTCTCTGTTAAGAAATCGAGCGTCGAGCGGTCCTTTCCGCTTGTGTTGCGGATGGCGCCGACCAGCGGGAAGACCACGCCCACCAAGAATGCTGCTGCTCCCAAGAGGACGACGGGTCGAATCGGCCGAATCACCCGATGCCAAACCCACGCCGCTTCGACGGCCAGGATGGCCGCTTCGTGCCGCACGCCGAGGTAAAACTGAATCGCCGCGTATCCGGCGATCACGCCTACGGCGACCAGGCGCGGCCCGCGGTTGCGGCTGGCCCCCGCCAGCAGGAACAAGACTCCAGGAATCAGGCAAATGGAAAGTACGAGCGGGCCGGCATTCAATCCGGTCGCCGCTTGCTGCTGATACAAGGCGAAGTATCCCGCCGAGGCTACGACGGCCATCTCTTCCCTGATTACCAGCGCCGTGAACGGCAGCGAGATGAGCAACAAGACCCAGCCGACGGTCCGCAGGCTGGCCCGCGTCGCCGCTTCATCAGTGCTCGCTGACTCCGCGTGTTTGAGTGAGCGAACAGCGGCGACAAGCGCGCCGAGATGCATCGCCGCCAGCCCCAGCAGAACCAGGAACAACGTCCGGACCAAAGTGGCGTGCGAAAACTGTCCGTCGAGCATGTCGCCTTGGTTGAGGCCGAAGACCTCGAGGCACGCCTGGCCCGCGTTAAACAACGTCGCCGCGATCAAGAACAGGCTGTAGCAATCGAACCAGCTGTGCGCAACTCGCGCCCACGACCAAATCGACCAGACGCCGTGCGCCAGGATCAAGCAGCACAACGGATAGATGAGCGAGGCATCGTTGAGATCAATCGCCGGCGCAATCAGTGCGGCCACGGTCAGCAGGACCACAAAAGCGGCCTGCAGCACCGGTTCCAGCGGCGTTTCGCGGTGTCGAGTTGTCACGGCGGCGATCATGATTGCGACGCTTCTATCCGCATTGGCCGATTGGTTCGTGCTCGGGCGACTCGTGGCGCTCTGCGGCGGCAGACCACGGCGATACAGATCCAAGAGATCCGCTACTTGTCTTCGCGAAGGCGGTCGACGGGACGTGAGTTTCCCCGCGATAAATCTCTTGCAGCCGGGAAACGCCCGTCTGAATGTTGAAGGGGCTTTGTTCGATCACGCAAAGCGCCTCAGAGCGGGGCTTGTTCTCGAGCGAGCGGCAGAGCGCGGCCAGTTCGTCGCACCAGGCTTCCGTCGACTGCGAGAGCGACAAGCGGCGAACCAGTGCCGCGTTCACGGTGGTCTCTTCGGCCACTGTGTCGGCGAGCAGACAGGGCAGCCCCGCGGCCTGCGCCTCGAGGAGCACCAGCGGTAGGCCCTCGAAGTGCGACGGCAGCACGAACGCATCCATCGCCGACGTCATCAGCCGCGGAACGTCCGGTCGCGGCCCGGCGAAGATCACCTGGTCTTCAAGGCCCGAGCGGACAACTTGCTCTTCGATCGTCGGTCGCAGCGGACCCTCACCAATCAACAGCAGTCGCGCGTCGGGCCGGCGCTCTGCCAGCGTGGCAAAGATTTCGATCAGGAACTTGTGGTTCTTTTGATAGTCGAATCGCCCCACATGGCCGACGACGAAGGCATTCGCCGGGATCTTGAACTCGCCGCGGACGGCCGCGCGGTCGGCGTGGGCGAGGAAAGGGGCAAGATCGATTCCGCAGTAAGAAATTCGCCAACGCGGATCGCCGGACCAGTCGGCGCCAAACAGCGAGACCGCCGCCTGGCGGCTCACAGCCAAGCCAAGCGTGGCGTGCTTGTGGATCCACGAGTTCATTAAGGCCAAATAGGCGCGCCGCGCCGCGCCCGATTCAGCATCGAGCGTCGAGGTATCGCAATGGCTGTGCGCAATCCGCAGGGGAACACCCGCTTGCCGGGCCGTTCGCAGCACGAAGCCCGAGTAAGCGTGCACGTGGCTATGCACGACGTCGAACGGCCCTTGTGTCCGCAGAATCTTTCGCAAAGTGCGAGCGTAGGTCAGCGGATTTCGCGGGCCGACACAGGGGAAGATCCGGCTGCCCAGCGATCGCACTTCCGCGTCGTAAGCCCCGGCCGCCGTCGTGTGGACCAGGAAATCGAGTCGAAACTGTTCGCGGTCGATGTTGCGCAGCACGTTCATGAGCCACGTTTCGGCTCCAGCCCGGTTCAGGGCTCCCAGCACGTGCAAAACTCGAATCGGTTTCTGAGTGCCCATCACGCGCACCTCGCGGGGACGTCAGCCACGGGCGGGTTTGCACGAATCGCGTAGGACAAAATGAGGGCCGAACCAACGAGCTGCGTCAGCGCCGAGAGACCCAGGGCGACGGCGGCTCCTCGCAGTCCCCAAGTCGGAACCAGCCACCAGCAGCCGACCGCCGTGACGAGCACTACGGCCGCGAACAACGGCAATTGAGCCTTGAAATAGCGGGCCGCCGTCACTGCGTAACCGGAGAACGAGGCGACGTATCCGACGCCGGCCGCCATCATCGTGAGAATTAAAATGTCGCTGCGTTCGGCGTAAGCCGGGCCATACAAGAGTCCCAGCAGGGGCCGCCCAGCCAGGAGGGAGACCAGTACGCCCGCCGCTCCCAGTAGCAGCGCCGAGTCCGGCCAGCCGCAGCACGTAAATGCCGAATTCGCGGCGTCGGCCCTGAGCATAATCGCGAGCCAGGCGCGGCGTGACCGAATCGCCCAGTGCGCCCACCGCCATTGTCCCGGCGACGCTCAGATAGCCGATGGCTCCAAAGATGCCCAGCGCGCTTTGATCGAGATAACTTTCGACAAAGTAACGGGGAATGTTGGTGCTCAGCACAACCAGCATCATCACCACCCCCAGGGGCAGCGCGACTCTCGCAAGGCTGAGAATCCGACGCGGCTCCCACCGTGGCTTGATGGACGGCGAAGCGATCGACGCAAGCAGGCTCTTCCCCAAACGATTGCCGCTCGCTCCGCGAGCCAACTCGTTGCGGGCGCTGCGCAGATCGAACAGGGCCAGGACCATCAGCCGCCCGCAGGCGACGGCGAGAATTCCGTAGAAGACGCGACCCGTGCTGGCGATCGCGGCCGCCAGCAAAATGACGGAGGAAGCGCCCCGCAGCATCATCGACTGGCCGATCCGGTCGAGCCGCTCGCGCTGTTGCAAGAGACCGTACACGATGTCGCTCATTGAGTCGCAAACCGCCGACACGGCGACCGCGGCAATCACGAGGAACGTATCGCCCCGGTAGCCGGACGTCAGGCAGACGCCGACGACGGTGAGCAGAGCCAGCCCCATCGCGCACAGCCGAAGCGCCAGATAGTGCCCGAATTGATAGTCACGCCGCGTGTCGGTCGCCTGGACGGCACGCAGATGCAGCATGAAGAAGACGGTGATCGGCGTGGTGACGGCCACGGCCAACACATACTGCCCGACAATGGCGGGCGTCCCCAGCCGCGCGAGGATCGCCAACAATCCCCACTGGCAGAGGGCGTAGACGGCGTTGCCTGAGAGCATCCACCAAAAGTTGGAACGCAACGACGCGGCAGAGGCCTCGGCTGGAATCTCGAAGGCAGGTTCCGAAGCGTCGACTGCGTTGCTGACTTGAAGCAACGACGCATCGGTCTCGCGCTCGGCGATCGCAAGGTCGGCGCAGTCGGCGGTGGCGGAGCGGATTGTCACAGTCGTTTCAGGGTCCTTCCAATGGCCGTCTCAGATTCCGCGTCTAAGACGCCAGGGTTCGAGACTCGAGCGAAGCGTCGGCTAGTGGCTCGGTCTCGACGCTGACGCGATGCTCGGGGTTGTACTCGGGCAAAAGTTCTTCAAGCTTAGCTCGAATAACGTCGTCCGTATCTTCAAGCCAGCGTTGGAGTTCCGTAAAGTCACGCTGAACAGCTAGCAGGGAATCGGGGGGATGATAGGCGGCGCGGACCTTTGGATGCAGGGTGGGATGTGTCTCCTCTTCCTCGGTGCAGAGCTTCTCGTACAGCTTTTCTCCCGGCCGGATTCCGGAGTAGGCGATCTCAATCGCGTGTTCGGGAAGGCCGCTGAGGCGAATCAAATCGCGGGCCAGATCGACAATGCGAACCGGCTCGCCCATATCGAGCACGAAGATCTCGCCCCCGCTGCCCATGGCGGCGGCTTGCAACACCAGTTGCGAAGCCTCCGGAATCGTCATGAAGTAGCGGGTCATCCGTGGATCGGTCACGGTGATCGGTCCACCGCGGCGGATTTGCTCTTGGAAGATGGGAACCACGCTGCCATTCGAGCCGAGGACGTTGCCGAAACGGGTCACAATAAACCGCGTCGATGAGCATTCGGAGAGAGCCAGGACGTAGCGCTCGGCCAGCCGCTTCGTGGCGCCCATGATGTTGGCCGGGTAGACCGCTTTATCGGTCGAGATCAACACAAAACAGCCGACCTCGAACTCGTCGGCCAGGTCGGCAACGCAGCGGGTGCCGCCGACGTTGTTCTTCACCGCCTCCGCCGGATTGGCTTCCATCAGCGGGACGTGCTTGTGTGCGGCGGCGTGAAAGACCACGTCGGGCCTGTGACGCTTGAAGATCTGCCGCATGCGGTTTTCGTCGGTGACGTCTCCGATGCAGGCAATCAATTCAGTCGTCGACCCGAATGTTCTCAGGTCGCGATCCAGCGAGAAGATTCGGTTCTCGCCGCGTCCGACCAGGACCAGCGTCCGCGGGTTGAATCGCAGGACCTGGCGACAAATCTCGGAGCCGATACTCCCGCCCGCTCCGGTGACCATCACGGTGCGGCCCTCCAGCAACTTGCCGATCGCGCTGTTGTCTAATTCGATCGGTTCGCGCCGCAAGAGGTCGTTGATGTCGATACTGCGGATGGGGACTTCGCGTCCGCCGTCAAACAGGTCCTCGGGTCCGGGAATAATTTTGAGCGTCAGTTGGGCCTCGTCGCAGGCATCCATCAAGTTCCGCAGCCGCTTGCCCGGCAGACTGCCGGCAATCACGAGAATGTCGGTGATGCGTCGGGTGATCGCGACGGCCGGCAGATCCTCGACCGTGCCGACCACGGGGATTCCCCCCAGGCTCGAGCCGACCCGGGCTCCGGTCACGGAAAGGAATCCCCGGATCCGATAGCGCGACTGCGGATGCGTGCGGATCTGATGCGCGAGCAGTCCGGTCGCATCGTCGGTTCCGACGAGTAAAGCGGGCCGGCAGTCGTCCTGTTGGAACAGGGGCCAGAATTGTTCCCGCACCAACCGCCAACTTGCCCGCAACGCTCCGATCAGCACGATGGTAATCACGCAATCCATGATCGCCACCGACCGCGGGATGTGGCTGTCCAAGAGGAAATGATTGGCCGTGCTGATAGAGAGCAGCGAGAGGAACGCGGCTCGCAAAAGCGACGCCAGGTCGGCAAAAGTCACGTACCGCCACCAGCCGTGAAAATGCCCCGACGCATAGAAAATGCAAACCTTGAGCGACAGGACCAGACCGACGCTGGCCCAGAAGACCCCCACCGAGGCGGGGGGCACGGCAAAATCGAATCTCAGACAGAACGCCAGCCAGTAGGCCAGCAAGAACACGGCCAGATGGCCCACGCCGAGCAGGCCGACGCGAAGCAGCGTGTTTTGGACGATCAATCGCACGAAGCGTCTGGCGGCGCCCGTCAGAATTTGAGGCGGTCCGGGAGGATTGGAAGCGTTCCCAGACACGCGCGCCGTCAGCGCCGAGCGGCCGTTGCCGCCGTCGAACCGTAAAGAATCGGCTGTCTTGATCATCTGGCCCGCCTGGTTGTCGATTCAGCGATGCAAGTTGCCAGTCACGCTCAGCTCAGCCGCACGAGATCGGGCTTAGGCCCCGATCGGGCGCGGATCGGCGAGAGCAGGAGAGGGGGCCATGGCCGGCACGTCGATGCGATATCCGACTTCCCGTCGGGATGTTGACAGAGACAGGTAAGCGTCGAAGAGCACGGCCAGGGTTGGACCTCCGAAGAGGGCCAGCAACAGACCGGCTGCCAAGAAGAGCGACCGCTGCGGCCGAACCGGCTGCTGACTCAAGCTCGCCGGCTGCGCCACGTTGATGTTCGAGATCCGCTGGTTCTCGAGCGATTGGTCGAGTCTCGCCTGCTCGAGCCCGACGGAATACTTGCGATAGCTCACGTCGAGGATCTGGGCTTCCCGCTGCATTTGCTCGATGCGGTTTTCGTTGCCGTTCAGGATTCGCAATTGCTCTTTCGCTTCAGCCAGCTGCGTCCGCAACAGCGACGACTTCGCCCGGGCAGAGGCCAGGGCCGGCTTTTCTTTGATCAGCATCAGTCGCAGCTCTTCGTGACCCTTTGTGTCGACGGCGGAGGCCCGGCCTTGCTCGGCGACAATCTCGCGGTTCCCCGCTTCGCTCGCCTGAATCTGGGCGAGCGTGGCTTTCAAATCGTCTTCCAGCCGGCCGATCTGATTCACGAGCGTCTGCCGCTGCTCGGCGGGCGAGGCCAGTCCGGTCTGGTCCTTCAGGCTCCTGAGCTCGGTCTCCCGTTGAACCAATTGCTGCTTGATCGAGGCGGCTTGTTGCTCCAGAAACGCGTGCTCTTTGGGCGAGCGGCTCATCCGCACATGTTCATCGAGATAGAGATTCACCAGCGTGGAGACGATCCGCTGCGAGGCCGCGGCACTCGGCCCTTCGTGCGCGACGAGGATCACGTCGGTCTTGCGCACGTTCTGCATGTCGAGCTGCCGCCGGAGAGTAGCCACCGCCTTCTCCTGGGGCGTCAAGGGTTCATCGTTCGTGAGCCAGTTGGCCCATTGCTGCAGGGACACGCGGGCATAGCTGAAAATCGACGGCGCCTTGGTCGATCCCGACTCGTGCGTCGGGTTGAGGATGGTTTCTGGTCCGACCGCGTCGACGACTTTTTCCAAGAGCGATCGGCTTCTGAGCAGCTCGACCACCGTATTGAGTTCTTCTTCGCGGCTGATCTGCAGGCCGGAGATCTCGTGACCGAGGCTCGCGGTCGCATCCATCCCGACGTTCTCCCGGCCCAGTCGCACATAGAGCTTTGCTTCCGAGCGGTACGTCTTGGGCCACATCGCTCCGAGAACGATCGCGCCAGCAAGCATCGCGCACCCGAACGCCGTCACCATCCAGCGGTGCCGAGAAATGCTGGCTCGCACGTCTGCAAAGGAGAGATTGCCTGCGTGGGCAGAGAGCATCGCCGCGTTGATTCCCGGCTGTGCGTGAGAGCCATTTTGACCCGACGACCCGTTCTGACCTGGCATGTTCAGCGTCTCCTCAGACTCACGTCCCGCACGAAACTGCGATTGCGATTTCTTTGGCAACGACAAGAAAGGTGTGCTCGCCCATCTTCATGCGGGTCGGATCCTTCAACAAGTGGCAATGAAGTGGGAATTCGGTGGACGTAGAGCGATGAAAAGGTGAGCAGATTGCGTAGGGTGCCAAATGAAGTTGCGGAGGCGCTCGTTTCGCGAACTGCATCGACACGATGAGTCTTCGCACGACTGCCCGATCAGGGTGCGCTCGCCGACAGCTTCACCCAATCGCCACCCGGTCCCCACTAGTCTTCGACATGGGTTTGCGTCTAGATTCCACCTCAGCGCGATTTCTGCGCTTCGAGCATCACAAAAGTTTCTCCACCGGGCCTCGGTGACTCAAAATGCTGGCCGTCGATCTCAGCGATTGTGGATGGCGGCGGGACGCTCCCGATCATCGGGACTACACGACCCGCCATTCGCGCGTGCGACGATTGCTCGAGCAGCTGCGCCTGCCGAGTCAGTCCAGACCGGCGAGCGTCGACTGGCGCGAGTATTGCCTGCCGGTCCAAGATCAACAGGATCTCGGAACCAGTTCGGCTCATGCGTGCGTCGGCCTGTTTCAATATTTCGAGCGGCGGGCGACCGGTCAGGTGATTACACCCTCCCGCTTGTTTCTGCACGCCAACGCGCTGCGCTTATCGGGTTGCCACGATGCCCGCGCGGGAGCCAGTCTGCGGATCACCTTCAAGGCCGCGGTGAAATTCGGTCTCCCGCCCGAGCGATTCTGGCCTTACGACCCCGCCGCGCTGGGGAGGGTTCCCGATCCGTACGTGTATGCGTTCAACTCGGAATACCGCGACGTCCGGTACGTGCGGGTCGATGCGGCGATGCAGTCGGGGGGCCAGACCCTGGACAGCGTCCGGTCATTGCTGGCCGCCGGATTCGCCTGTGCATTCGGGTTTGGGGTCCCGAGCTCGCTGACCAGTGAACCCGAAATTCCCTATCCCAGCCGGTTCGACTCGATTCGCACCGGGCACGCGGTGAGTGCAGTCGGTTATGACGACGACCTGCGCATCCGGTCCTCTCGCGGGGCCCTTTTGATCCGCAGCTCGTGGGGACCGAAATGGGGCCAGGATGGATACGGCTGGCTCCCCTATCGCTATGTCACCGACCATCTTGCGGCCGACGTGTGGACGGCGCTGCGACCCAAGTGGTTGCGCTCCGGCGAGTTTCGCAATCCGTTCTGAGTCGCGTCATCGGCCGCGCATGTCGATCGCAGTTTCGGCTGGGTGACACTGGCGGCTGGGGCTGGGTGGCACTGGCGGCTTGTCCGCCAGTGTTCTGACGGCGACGAACAACGGCCCACTGGCGGACGAGCCGCCAGTGCCACCCGACCGCGTCATCGACCGCGCGCGTCTATCGCGGTTCGGCGAGCGTGCGGCCGAACGGCTCAACGAAGCTCAGATGCAGTTCGGCGTGTCTCAGGGCGAGTGCTCGGTACTCATCGCGCGTCAACACGCCGAATGCGGGATGTGGCGGAAATGCTGACGCGCCCTGAAATCGAATTGCCGCGCTTCGCAGTTTCCACAACGACTCGCGCAGCCCGACGTGTGGTTCCGGCCGCAAAAGGACCGCGACGTTTTCGGGGACGCGGACGACGCGGTCGCAGGTGTGGCTGGTCATTCTGAGGTCCTCACCCGACGATTTCCGACGCTGGTCTCGTCTGCAAAGCGCAAGTCCCAGACGGGCGCCTAATTCACGGACCATTCGTAACTTAGAGCGCCCGCGCGCGCATTTGACCAGTCGATTTCGCTCGAATTGTCGATAAAAAAATCGGGCGGAAAAATCGGATCGCGACGGCTTTAACTCCCCCCACGAGGGACCGCCAACTTCCGCGAAATCGTCTTTCGTAAGGGCTTTGGCTAGAATCCGTTCCTCAAAGCGGGACCTCGACGCTCGGGCGCACGCAGTGCACTTTGCACGGCTTCTCGACGCGCTCGTAATTACGATTCAATCAGGATTGTTCGAGAGCGCGCATGGAGAACAGCAATTGGTGGCCCGTCCTGTTGATCTGCATGGATCTCGTGCTGCGGCTGGGGCTGTCGATCCGAGTGATCATGCGGCGACTGCCGGTTGGGGTCTCTCTCGCGTGGCTGTTCGTCGTCGTCACGTTTCCGTTTGCCGGTGCGATACTTTACCTGCTGCTTGGTGAATTGCGACTGGGCGTGTATCGCGCCGCGCGGGCCGCCGAGCTGCGGGCACCCTTCCGAACCTGGCTCGACCAGGTGCACGTCGGGGACGTCGACTGGACCTCGCGACCGTACGGTGCCGAGGCGCTGGCGCGGATGTGCCAGAAAATGACCGGTATGCCGGTCACCGCGGGAAATCGTCTCGATTTGATCGGCAACTCGGCCGACGCGCTGAAAGCCCTGGTCGAAGCGATCAATGAAGCCAAAAGCACCTGCCACCTCGAGTTTTACATCTGGACCGAAGGCGGCCTTGCGAACAAAGTCGCCGAAGCGCTGATGGCGGCGTCGGCCCGAGGTGTGATCTGCCGCATGTTGTTGGACGACGTGGGGAGCCGCGAGTTCTTGCGCAGCGACTGGGTGCCTCGTCTGCAACAGTCCGGTGTGACTGTGGAAGCGGCGCTGCGGGCCCGGCTGTGGCGGCTGATTTTCGTGCGGTTCGACCTGCGCCTGCACCGCAAACTGGCCATCATCGATGGCCGCGTCGCCTATACGGGAAGCATGAACCTGGTCGACGCCCGGCTATTTAAGAGAAGCGCGGGTGTCGGAGAATGGGTCGATGCGTGCGTGCGAGTGGAGGGGCCGGCCGTCGAGCCCTTGGGAGTCACGTTTTTGGGCGATTGGGCACTCGAATGCGAAGAAAATCTCGAGCGGCTGAAGCAGACAGGCGACGTGCGGCCGCAGGAACGCCAGGGGAGCGTGCCCGTTCAGGTGCTTCCCTCGGGTCCCTCTGATCCGCGGGACGCCATCGAACGGATCCTGCTGGCCTTTATCTATAGCGCGCAGCAGCGATTGATCCTGACGACTCCCTATTTTGTTCCGGACGAGGCCCTGTTGGAGGCTTTGACGTCGGCCGCCCAGCGGGGCGTGCACGTGACGCTGATCATGCCCGCAAAGGTCGACTCGCGCCTGGCCCGCCTGGCCAGCCGTTCGATTCAAGGAGATCTGGTGGCGGCCGGCGTGCAGGTGCTGTTGTTCCGAGAAGGACTGCTCCACACGAAGTCAGTCTGCGTCGACGGCGAGTACAGTCTGTTTGGCTCGCTCAACCTCGACCCGCGGAGCCTGCATTTGAATTTCGAGATCACCTTGGCAATTTACGACCGGGACTTCACAGCGCAGCTGGAAGAGCTACAGGCGAAATACACCCGTCAATCGCGAGCGCTCAACATGACCGAGTGGCGCGCGAGAGGCCGCGGAGCGGTGCTGCTCGAAAATGTAGCCCGACTGCTGGGGCCCCTGCTCTAGCAAGATTTGAACGAGCCGAGATCGAAGCCACAGAGGTTCTACAAGCGCGAAGAGAATCCCTACCTGTCGCGTTCCTCGTGCTTCGTAGTGTTGCGCCCTGTAACCTAGTTCCGACGTTTATTCGTTAATAGCAAGCGAGCGTTTGAACGAGCGCGCCACGGAGGATACACGCTTACAGTAACGCGTGATGGGCTCCAGTTGAATCTCTGCTGGAACACCGTCAGACTGCATGCGCTCTCCGCAGTTCTTTTGCGGAGGAGCCGCTCACTCGAGCGTGGACGCAACGGCCCATCCCCGTCTAGTCCCTCGCTGCCAGATCCAACGGAACCGACGATTTCATCGAGGGCTTAGTTATGAAAAGCTCATCGCGTTGGAACTTGTGTTGTGCCGCGAATGCAATTGGTCGAACTCCACGGCTGGCACCGCGCAGTCGACGAAAGAACATCCGCAGTCGCGGACGATTGCAATGCCCCGGCTGGATGGCTGACGTGCTCGAAGACCGCGTGATGCTCTCGGCTTCGTCGGTCGCCAAGCCCGCGGTCATTGCAGGGAAAGCGACGCCCGGCGGCGCCCAATCGCAAGGAGCCGTCACACCGGATACCGGGCCGGAGGCCCAACCCCCTTACACGCCGACTCAGATGCAAACGGCCTACGGGGTCAATCTGATCTCGTTTGATGATGTTGCCGGCACCGGAGCCGGCCAGACGATTGCCATCGTCGACGCCTACAACGATCCGAACATCATCAGCGACACAAATTTTTTCAGCGCCTATTACGGGCTGCCGCAGTTCAACGCGGGAAACGGCGGACCGACGTTGACGGTTCTCAACGAAAACGGCGGGACGACGCTCCCTGCCGACGCGCCGCCAGATAGCTGGGCCCAGGAGGAATCACTCGACGTCCAATGGGCCCATGCAATTGCGCCCAGGCAAATATCATTCTCTATGAGGCCGCGCCTTCGGTCACTGACCTGCTCACGGCGGAGGTTACGGCGGCGGCCAATCCCGTCGTTTCCGTCGTCTCGAATAGCTGGCGCACCACCGAAACCTCCGAAGAGCTCAGCTGGGACTCGGATTTCCTCACGCCGGCGGGCCACCAAGGGGTGACGTTCCTCGCCAGCGCAGGAGACGCCGGGTCGCCTTCGCACTATCCGGCCTATTCACCTAATGTCGTCGCCGTCGGCGGCACGTCTCTCTATCTTCAACAGGATGGCACATACATCTCTGAGACCGCGTGGAATGACGGCAACGGGGAGGCGACCGGCGGAGGGATCAGCAAATATGAACCACTGCCCAGCTATCAGGAGGGCATTGTCGGCGATAACGGCGCCAGCGCAACGAATCGGAACGTCCCAGACGTCGCCATGGATGCCGACCCGAACACGGACGTCGCTGTGTACGATAGCTACGACTACTCCAACGGCTGGACTGTCGGAGACGGCACGAGCCTGGCAACCCCCATGTGGGCCGGATTGATCGCCATCGCCGACCAGCTTCGGTTCTGGGACGGACAATCGACGCTCAACGGTCTCGTTCAGACTTTGCCGACGCTCTACAGTCTGCCCAGCTCTGATTTCCACGATATCACCACCGGCGGAAACGGCACCTACAACGCGGGTCCGGGATATGACCTCGTGTCGGGTCTTGGTACACCCGTGGCGAATTTGCTCGTTCCTGACTTAGGGACGTCGCTAATCGGCGACCAGCCTCCGACCGTCAACGCGCCATCGACTGCAGCGACAAACGAGAACATCCCATTGGTTCTCTCGGGGTCCGATGGCATTTCGGTGACCGACCCCAATTCGGTCAGCATTACGGTCGACTCGCTGTCGCTTTCGGTCCAGGACGGCACGTTGACGCTCAGCTCGACCACTGGCTTGAGCTTTACATCTGGAAGCAACGACTCGGCTTCGATGACGGTATCGGGAACGCTCAGCAGCCTTGACGCAGCGCTGGCGAGCGTGATCTACACGCCGACCTTTCTCTATCACGGGCCGGATTCGCTGGCCGTTTCGATCACCGATCCGGTAGACAACCTGAGCGCGTCGGCGACGGTGGCTCTCACGGTGGTCCAACCGCCTCCTCCGGCGATCACGGCACCTACGAGCGCTTCGCTCTACGAGAACTCCTCGTTGATCTTTTCCGGAGTATCGGCAATTGCGGTTGCGGACTCCGAGTCGAGTAGTAGTTCCGATTCGCTGATGCTGTCCGTAACCAATGGCACGCTCACACTCGCATCGACGACCGGCTTGACGTTCACGTCAGGCGCCAACGGCTCGGCTTCGATGACAGTGACGGGAACCGTCAGCAATCTCGATGCGGCACTGGCCGACCTGGAATACACTCCGACGACGCTTTACGTGGGGTCGGATTCGCTGCTGATTTCGGTCAGCGATCCCTTGGATGCTGAGAGTTCTTCGGCCACGGTGCCATTGACAGTCATCGAGCTTCCCGCGCCGACAATCACGGCGCCTACGGTGCCGGGCTCGGTCGGACTCCCCGAGGACGGATCGATGGTTTTCTCGGGGTCAACCGCGATTTCGGTCGCCGATTCGGCGGCCGGCAACAATTCCGATTCGCTCGCGCTTTCGGTGAGCGACGGCACAGTCACGTTTGCGGGATCGACGACCGGATTGACGTTTACGGCCGGATCCAATGGCTCGGCTTCAATGACCGTGACCGGCACGATCAGCAATCTGAACGCGGCGCTCACCGGCCTGGAATACATTCCGACGACCGGCTTTTACGGCACGGACTCGCTGACGCTTCAAATCACCAACCCGGGTGATCTCGAGAGCGCGTCCGCAACAGTGAGCATTCTCGTCGTCGAGCGCCCCCCGACCGAACCAGTCATCACAGGTCCGTCGACCGCGTATGCGCTCGAGAACGGCACGCTCGATTTCTCCGGCTCCAATCTGATTAGCATTGCGGACTCGGTGGCCACTGGTAACGCTGAGCAGCTCTACCTTACCGCAACCTTCGGCACTATTACGCTGGCCAGCACGAGCGGCCTTACGTTCGTAGACGGCTCCAACGACGGACCTTATTTGGGGGTTGACGGCAGCTTGACCAGCCTCAATGCCGCGCTCGATGGCCTCGTGTATCAACCCAACACCAAGTTCTATGGCACCTCGTCGCTCGTCATCGAATATTTGGACTCCGGCGACGGGCTTTGGGTCGAAAGTACCGTGCAAATTACGGTACTGACGCTCAGCCAGGCGGCCCCGACGATCACCGCGCCAGCGACCGCGGCAACGGACGAGAACACCCCGTTGGCCTTCTCTGGCTCCGCCGACGTTTCGGTGACCGATCCCATCGCTGGCAACGGCTCCGATTCGCTGACGCTTTCCGTAAACCAGGGGACCTTGATGCTTGGTTCGACGAGCGGACTCTCTTACACGTCCGGCTCCAATGGCTCCGATTCGATGACCGTGACGGGGACCGTCAACGAACTCAATGCTGCGCTCGCGGGGCTCACCTATGCTCCCACCAACGGCTATAGCGGCTCGGATTCACTCGCTATTTCGATCAGCGATCCGATCCTTGGCCTGAGCGCTTCGAGCACGGTTGCCCTGACAATCAACCCACTGGAACCGCCGACGATCACGGCGCCGTCGAGCGTGATTGGCAGCGAGAACACGGCGATCGTCTTTTCGGGGTCGACGGCGATCTCCCTCGCAGATATCGACGCGCTCGACAACTCCGATTCGCTGACGCTCTCTGTTGGCGAGGGAGTGCTGACATTGGGGTCGACGAGCGGGCTGACGTTTACGTCCGGAGCCAACGATTCGGCCTCGATGACGGTGGCGGGGACGCTCGCCAATCTGAACGCGGCGTTCGCCGGATTTACCTACACGCCCAACTCTCTCTACGTCGGGTCCGATTCGCTTGGCATCTTGGTCACCGATCCGGGGACCACCCTGAGCGCGTCCGCCAAAGTCGGCTTGACACTTGATGTGCTTCCAGCGCCGACAATTACGGCGCCGAGCACTGCCGGACTGGCTGAGGACGGATCGATGGTCTTCTCTGGTTCAACCGCGATTTCGGTCGCCGATCCGTCGGCGGGCAACAATTCCGATTCGCTCGCTCTCTCCGTCGGCGAAGGCACCGTCACGTTTGCCGGATCGACAACCGGATTGACGTTTACCGCGGGAGCCAACGGTTCAGGCTCGATGACCGTGACCGGAACGATCAGCAATCTGAACGCGGCGCTCACGGGCCTCAAGTATGCGCCGACCACCGGCTACTCGGGTTCGGACTCGCTGAACATTGCCATCACTGACCCGGGCGACAACGAGAGCGCTTCGGCAACGGTGAGCATACTAATCGTTCCACTGGGCTCAGAACCACGGATCACAGCGCCTGCGACGGCAACGGACCTCGAGAATGCGACGCTCACTTTCTCTGGTTCCAATCTGATTAGCATTACGGACCCGAACGCCACGAGCAATTCCGAGCGGCTCACTATTACCGCAACTTTTGGCACAGTTACGCTCGCAACGACGAGCGGAATTACGTTTGTATCGGGCTCGAATCAGTCCGCGACCATGTCGGTCACCGGGTCTTTGGCCAGCTTGAATGCAGCGATCAATGGCGTGGCCTACAAGCCCAACTCGGGCTTCATCGGGACGGCGTCGCTGATCCTGACCTATTCCGACGTCGGGGACGGGATGACAGCCACCGGTACGGTGCAAATCACTGTTACAAAGCCTAAAAGCGGGGGCGGTCTGGAGCCCGGTGCCCTTGTGGGCAGCGATCCCGTCTCTGCGCCGGTCAGGTCGAGCCCGCTTGTCGCAACGTCGGCAAATGATGCCGTTGATACGGACTTCAATCCGCCCGATAAGATATCGATCGCACCCGTTGCGTCGGAATCGGCAGCGAGAAGCACAGCGCTCGCGGAAAGGACGAGCGCGGCAGGTCGAGTCGATCCGCCGGTTTCACCAGCAATACTGGTGGGATCCCTATCAGTGAAGGGTGCCGGCCCCGACGCGATCAGCGACGTAACGACCCTGTGGGAAGGACTAAAAGCCGCCGTTTCGGTACTGAGCGGCTGATCGATTTACGACCGGGACTTCGCGGCGCGTTTGGAAGAGCTGAACACAAGGTACGCCCGTCAATCCCGGGCACTCAACATGCCCGAATGGTGCGCGAGAGGCCGCGGAGCGGTGCTGCTCGAAAGTGTCGCCCGATTGCTGGAGCCGCTGCTCTAGGCGGAGTTTGAACCACGAAGACACCAAGGACACCAACTAAATCTCCGAGAGATCTGCTTGATTGAATTGTTGGTGCTCTTGGTGCTTTCGTGGTTACTTCCGGAGTTCTGATTTCGGACTAAAGCGCCAGCAAGTGCTGCTTTTCGAGGTAGCTCACGACCTCGTGAGCCAGGTCGTCGATCCCCTTGGTGTCGGCGTCCAGGATGATCTCCGGCTTTTCGGCGCCTTGTAGGGGTCGTCGATGCCGGTGAAGTTTTTGAGTTCGCCAGCCCGGGCCTTTTTGTAGAGACCCTTCGGATCGCGCTTCTCGCACGTTTCGATCGAGGCCTTCACGTAGATTTCGATGAACTCGCGCGGCGCCAAGAGTGCGCGAACCGCGTCCCGGTCGGCCCGGTACGGAGAAATGAAAGCCGTCAGCGCGATCGTACCCGCTTCGCTGAACAGCTTGGCGACCTCGCCGATCCGGCGAATGTTCTCGGCGCGGTCCGCGGCCGAAAATCCCAGGTTCTTATTCAGCCCGTGCCGGATGTTGTCGCCATCCAGCACAAATGTGTGCTTGCCGCGCGAATGTAGAAGATGGTCGACCGTGTTCGCGACGGTGCTCTTGCCGCACGCGCTCAGGCCGGTGAACCAGAGGACGGCCCCCTTGTGTCCGTTGAGTTTCGAACGTTCGGCCTTGGAGACCTTGTGATCGTGCCAGGTGATATTGGTCGCTTTCTGTTCCGCCATGGTCCTGCTTTCGCTGTCTGACTGGACTGAATGAGATTTCGGGGCCCGGGTGCCACCCAATCGGCGCGACGATCGTAGAAAAACGCAGGAGCGGTGGGAAGCCCAAGCAAGCTAACCGGCGGAGTCGGATTTGGCGGGCCAACTCAGCGCCCGGATTGCGACGTCGGGGCCGACGACGCCAGCGTCCCCTTTTCGCTTCGGACGCAGAAGCTCATGGTCGGGGTCGTGTGGGCAGAGACCCAGTCGCCGTTGCGATGCACGGCGATCCATCCGTAGGTCCGGCCACGGGCAATGGCCTCGTCGAAGCAGCGGCGGGCCGCCTGTTCGAGCGGCATTCCGTCGCGGCAACGCGTTTCGAGCCGAGCCGCCAAGGCATCGTCGACGATTTCTTCACCGATGCCCGTCGCGCTCACCGCGACGATTTCTGACGCGTAGTTCCCCGCGACCGTCGCCGAATCCGACACGCGTCCGGGAAATTCAAACGATCGGCCGCCGGTGCTGGTCCCGGCCGCGAGCTCGCCGCGCGCGTTGCGAACGACGCAGCCGACGGTGTCGAAGCCGCCGACCTCTTTGCGTTGCCGAAAGGTCTCCAGTTGTTCAGGTGTCGCGAGGTCTTCCTCGGGCAGGTCGAGTTCGCGGGCCAACGCCTGCACGCCCGGTTGGCTGATCACGCGCGAACGGCGCTCCTGCAAAGACAGGGCAATCACGGACGGGTGTTTCACGGAGAGCGCGTTGATGACGCCCGAAAATGATTGGCGCGATCCGTCCATCACGGCGGCCGAGACCCGGATCTCGCCGTCGCTTTGAATCGCTGCTCCAACGCCGGCGTTGAACTGCGGGTCCAGCTCGAGGGCCTCGAGCGCACAGACGACGACTTCGCACGCAGAACGACTCGCCAACTCTCTGAAGCAGTTTTCGGCAATCGCCTCGAGCGACCGTGCGGCCGAGAGCACTTTTTCGGGCTCGAGAATCCGTGAGGGCGCCCCGCCATGCACGATCAAAACTGGTCCTTGCGACGTCCCCGCGAGCAGCTGCATAAGGCGATCTCTTTGGGCTTTTGTTGCCAACTCCCCGGGCGAAACCCACGCAATCGGTTTTCCACACGGACCGAGTTCGTCCCAGAATATCAACCTAAAGCACAAAGCGCCAGGGCGTCAGTCCGGACCGGTCCCCCCTCCGCAAGAAGGCGGCCTGTGCGGCAATCTCTGTCGTGCGACAATATGATGAGACATGGGTTGGGCCCCGCGCAGAGGCCCTCGAAACGAACCCGCCCAGAGGAAATGCCGACGGGCACGAGGCGGCATCCCTCACTCCCGCAAGCTTGTGGTGGCCGGTCACGACGCCCGGAACTGCGAGGTAACTCTGTGAAGACGAACATGTTTGTCCGCGTGGCCGGCCCGGTCATCGCAATCAGCGCCATTCCGCTGATCGTGGGAGTGGCATCGGCCTGGCGGGTGAATGCCTCGTACAAGAAGGTCTCGAGGCAACTCTCGCTCGACGTCGCCGGTCTGCGGGCCGGAGAGAAACTGGCAATCGGCATTCGCGACGTCCGAACCGAACTCAATCAGTATCTTCGCTCCTCGGGAGACGAGCAATCGCTGCGCGCGGCCAGCAACGCCCGGCAGGACGTGAATCACTGGATTGAGGAGGCCGAAAAGGCAGCGGCCACCGATCGGGAAAAACTCGACGTGGCCCAACTGCGGGAGGGTTACGCAGCTTTTTTTGGCAAGCTCGATGAGATTACGCGCGCGAAGACACCTCTCGCTGAGCGAAAGCAGAAAATCAAGCAACTCATGGACGACGTGCTCGAAATCAAGTTGCTGACCCCGGCACAGGTCTACTTGGACACCAACGAGGAAGACATCGAGAACTCCAACGACCAAAACCTCCGAGTCGCCAACGGCGCGGTGCTCGGGCTGCTTCTCTTGGGAATTTGCGGCCCCTTATCGGGTTTGGTCGCCGGCTTTGGAATCACCCGGGGCATCAGCCGATCCATTGTCCGCCTCAGTCTGCCCATCCAGGATGCCGCCGGAAAACTCAATGAAATCGTGGGGCCGATCACGTTTTCGGCCCAAGCCAGTCTCGAGGAAATCGAGATCGTCCTGCACAAAATCGCCGACCAGATCGGGGCGGTTGTCGAACGATTGCAGGAAAGCCGCCGCGAAGCGCTGCGTGCCGAACAATTGGCCGCGGTCGGACAAATGGCGGCCGGCATCGCGCACGAGCTTCGCAACCCGCTGATGGCGATGAAGATCCTCGTGCAGGCAGCCGCCGAGGCAGACCCGCCGACTCTTGCCGAACGCGACCTCCTCGTGTTGGAAGAGGAAATCACGCGGCTGGAGCGCTCGGCAGAGACGTTTTTGGACTTTGCCCGGCCCCCGGAGATCGAGCGGCGGACCTTCGATCTGCGACTGCTCGTGGGGCAGGTGCTCGACCTGGTTTCCGCTCGGGCCGCACGGCAGGGAGTCCAAGTCTTCTGTGCCTCGCCGGAAAACCGACAATTTCCGATCCGCGCCGACATGGGACAGTTGCGCCAGGTTATGTTGAATCTCCTGCTCAATGCGCTCGACGCGGTTCCGGAAGGCGGCGCGATCTCTGTCGAGATCGAAACCACCGGCGCGGGCGGCAACGGCCCGCCCCGCTGGGTCACCGTCCGCGTCTGCGACACGGGTCGCGGCCTGCCGAGCGAGCTGGGTTCCAAGATTTTCGAGCCGTTCGTTTCAACCAAGCCGACCGGCATCGGGCTGGGACTCTCGATTTGCAAACGCATCGTCGAGTCGCACGGCGGACAAATCGAAGCCGTGAGCCGGCCCGGCGGCGGCGCCGAGTTCACAATTCGCCTGCCCGGAATCGCCACTCCCGAAACTTCCGTCGCGGCGGCGCCCGTGGCGGCCCCGGCCCATTCCTGAGCCACCACCGCTAAGAGATTGGTTGAGTTTTTCAATGGCCCGATTGCTCGTCATTGACGACGAACCAAACCTGCAATATTCGCTGGTCAAGAGCCTCACCTCCGAGACGCTCGAAGTGGCGACGGCCGGCACCGCGCGCCAGGGAATCGAAGCCGTCCGACGCCAGCCGCCGGACGCGGTCATTCTCGACGTGCGGCTGCCCGACCTGCCGGGCCTCGAGGCGTTCGAAGAAATCCGCCGCATCGACCCCCGACTGCCCGTGATCATCATCACGGCCTTCAGCACGGCCGAGACGGCGATCGAGGCGACGAAGCGGGGCGCGTTCGAGTACCTGCTCAAACCGGTCGACTTCCACCAACTCCGCCAGTTGGTGAACAAGGCGATTGAGCTGAGCCGGCTGCGGCACGTGCCGGCCGTCTTTGCCGAGGACGAACTGCCCGACGACGACCGGGTCGATCGCATCATCGGCCAGACGCCCGGGATGCAGGAACTCTACAAGGCGATCGGCCGCGTGGCTCCGCTCGATGTTCCCGTGTTGCTGCAGGGCGAAAGCGGCACGGGCAAAGAGCTGGTGGCCCGCGCGATTTACCAGCACAGCAAGCGCAGCCAGGGCCCGTTTTTGGCCATCAACTGCGCCGCGATGCCTGAGGGACTGCTCGAAAGCGAGCTGTTCGGCCACGAAAAGGGCTCCTTCACCGGGGCCGACCGACGGCGCATCGGCATCTTCGAGCAAGCCGACAAGGGGACCCTGTTTCTCGACGAAATCGGCGACATGACCCTCTCCACGCAGCCCAAGCTGCTGCGACTCCTGCAAGAGCAGCAGTTCGAGCGGGTCGGCGGAGAGGAGACCATTCGCACCGACGTGCGCGTGATTGCCGCCACGAATCAGGATCTCGAGCGGAAAACGGCGGCGGGAGAGTTTCGTTCCGATCTCTTGTATCGGCTCAATGTCGTCACGATCTATCTGCCTCCCTTACGGAACCGCAAGGACGATCTGCCGCTGTTGATCGCCCACTTTCTGAAAATCTTGAACCGTGATTTCCACAAGCGCGTGTCCTCGGTCGCGCCCGAGGCGCTGGGGGTCTTGGAAGCCTATCTGTGGCCCGGGAACGTGCGCGAGTTGCAAAGCGCCATCAAGCACGCGTACGTGCAGTCGTCGGGCGAAGTGATCACGCTCGATTGCCTGCCAGCCCATTTGCGCGATGACCCGCGGGAGTCGTCTCCCAGTCCGCCGAGCGGGACCGAGTCCGCATCGGGAGACTTGCGGATTGCCGAACTGATCAGCCAGCTGATGCGTCGCGGCGAAACAGACATCTATGCCAAGGTGACCGCCGCCGTCGATCGGGTGGTGCTCGAAACCGTGCTGCGCCACGTCAAAGGCAACCAAATGCAGGCCAGCGAGCTGTTGGGCATCTCGCGCACCACGCTACGTGCCAAAATGCGCAGCCTGGGACTGGCGATCGAAAAACATCTTTCCGACTCGGGACCTGAGGAGTAGAGCCGGACAGCCGGGTGGCACCGGGCCGAGCGGCAGGGTGGCTGGGGTCGAACCGTCTTCGGTTCGCCCCCAGAGAGAACAGCAGTGGGGGCGGACTTCGGCGAGCTGAGTCGAGCCGCGAAGACGCCGACCCCAGCCACCCACACTGACTTGTACAAGCCGTACCCGCTAGCGGGGCATTGACCGCGTTCGCAGCCACCAGGCAAAAATCGCGGCAAAGATCAGGTCGCCCGTGGCTCCCGGAATGAACCACCCCGGCCCCTGGCCGCCGGCCCAGAGCACAATGGCGGCAACAAACACGCTCGCTTTGCCAACCGCGGCAAATCCGACGAGCGGGCGATCGATGGTTGGCTGCAGGGCCAGCCAGGCGTAAGCCCCGCCGAACAGCAAGACGAAAATCGCCAGGAGCACGCTGTAAATCGGAGCGACGGGCACCGGCAAACCGGCGAGCTGCCCCACCGACGACGGAAAGGCAAACGCCGCCGCACCGGCAATGTTGTACACAACCGTCGCCCAAAGCACCTTGCGCAGGAAGGCGTCGCGGTTCACATTCCGGCTGCTATTTGCGGACGCGACGCTTGTCATGGTCTTCCCCTTTTAAGCCGACGCGGATTTGACGCCGAGCGAGCCGCGAAGGGAAGAGGTCGCCGGGTGCCATGGCTGAGCTCGCTCAGCCGTGCTCTTCCCGGAAGGGGTTACGCGATCATTTTCTGCTGCAGCCGCCATTCGTTGAGAGCACCCGAAAAGAGCACGGCTGAGCGACTCGACTGAGCTCGCCGAAGTCCGAACCGTCTCAGCCCCGCAGACGACTTCAGGTAAGCCCAACTATTTTCCAACTTGTTTCCACGCGCATAGAAACTCGGGCTTTTGCGATCGGGCCCGTTCTGGCAAGATGAGGAAGGACACCTTTATTTTACGCGGCACTGATCGAGGCTTCTCGCATGCAGACTGGAAATGGGCACGAAATTTGGATGGTGGGCGGACGGACTTACACGAACTTCAAGGAGGCCGTCGAGGCGCAAGATCGTCGGGTGACACACTTTATCCGCCTGGGCGGAGTCGGCGAGGAAGAACTTTCCCGGATGCCCAAACGGGTGATTCCCGAGGGGGCCACTGCCCAAAACTATAACCCGGAACCCGAATGGCCCATCTCCCAGGCCATCGACGAAGTGCTGGGGAAGAAATTCCGGCTGTTCACCGGCGCCCAGCTCAACTCGGGCCAGCATGAGACTCGTTATCTGATCCCCGGTGTATTGGCTGCCGGTCAGTTGGGGGGAATCTTTGGGCCGTTTAAGACGCTAAAGACATCTCTGGCAGCCGATCTCATGATTTCCTTGGCCAGCGGGACGCCATTTTTGGGCCGCTTCCCCGTGACCCAGCCTGGCCGCGTGCTGTTTTTGTCCGGGGAGTCGGGCCTGCCGGCACTCAAGTCGATCGCCCAGCGGATCTGTGCCGAGCGCGGACTGTCGCTGGACAGCTTGGAGAATTTTGTCTGCTCGCCGGACGTCCCCAAGCTGGGCGACCCCTTCGACATGATGGCCTTCACCGAATTGGTCGAGAGAGAAAAGCCGGTCTGCGTGGTGATCGACCCGGCCTTCCTGGCGTTGGGAGGCGGGCGCAAGGGCCGGGGCAAATCCAAGAACCTGTTCGAGATGGGGCAATTGCTGCGGCCGCTGGCCGAGCTGTGCGAGTCGACCGGCTGCGCCGTGCTTGTCGTGCACCATTGCAAGGCCGGCAAAGCGGGCGATCCGGCCAGGCTCGAAGACCTGGCCGGCAGCGGTTTTGCGGAACTCTCGGCCCAATGGCTGTTGGTCTCGCGCCGCCGGCCGTTCGACCCTGCGTCGGGACAACACGGGACGGGACACCACGAATTGTGGCTCACGACGGGCAGCCGGGCGGGTGACCAGGGCCTGTGGGAACTCGACGTCGACGAAAGCGCGGCGGAAACGTCGGGAGGTCGCCGGTGGAAAACAACCCTTCGTCCGGTCACCTCGACAACCACCTCAGCGGACGAGCGGTTTGTCGCCGCCCGTGAAGACTGCAACCTCCGTCGCCGTGCGCTGGCGTTTGAGCGTCAGTGCCAGCGCCTGTTAGAGCTGTTGACCGCTTACCCGGACGGACGCACGGCCCGTTTTATCCGAGATACGCTCGGCATGAGCGGCGACCGGATCAAGCGGGTGCTCGACTCGCTGATCGAGAAAGGGCACGTGGTCCGAATGGAGGACCGCCTCATCGACGCACGCCGGCCAATCATCACTTACGCCCGCGTGCAGGTGGTGGACCTGGCCGCCTCGGCGATCAAAGCGGGCGGCCTCCCCGGGCCTGATCAAAAAGTGTACGACATCGGGACGGGACTGTTTGTGGATCAAAAACCGTCCCAAGATGCCAGCCTCATTACGTGCCTGAACGTCGAGGAGATGCGTCGTACAGTGGCACTGGGACTGCACCGCCGAAGGGGCGCCGCAGCAGAATCGAGCTGCGAACCATCTCCGGCGACAGAGTCGGGACGGGACACGGGACGGGACACAAGTGGGAACACGGGACGGGACATGGGACAAGAGTCGGGACGGGACACGGAACTCGAGAACGCTTGGATCGGGTCGGGCATCTGATAGCGACTCGGATTGGCAGCGTCGATAAGGGAATTCTTGCCGCGTTCCCTTTCCCAAGCCGACAGCTCCGCTGTCGTCTTATCGTGAGCGGCAGAACGACGGCAGAGCCGTCGGCTTGGGAAAAGTGCGCCTCGCCAGCGACTCCTGCGACGACTCGTTCATCTGAGGCTCTCTCTCAACGACTTGGCGCCCGAGACGCGAACTGTTGTCCCTGCGCGGCTCCTCCGGGACGGGACACGGGACTCGAGAACACTTGCATCGCGTCTGGCATCTGACCGCGACGGACAAAGAGCCACCGGGCCCTCGCTTGAATTCCCGGATCTCTTCGGACGAGCCTTCCACGCACTCGCTGTCATTCGGTGGGGCGCTGAGCCCGCCCCTTGTATAGTCTTAAAGGGATTGACGACTGAACTGATCGGGGCATCCGCGTGGAAAGCGTTGAATCTCGACTACTGAGTCAGGTGAACGCAGCCTGTTCTGTATGAGCATCGAGTCGCGATGACCGGTTTTGCAGACTTGATCGCTTCCCGCCTTAACTGGATTGAGCAGACGCTCAAGCCCTGGTGCCGCGTCGCTGCGCTTAAGGATTTGAAACGCGCGGAGCTGGAATGGGAAGACATTGCGGGCAAAGTCGACCCCAAAGCGACGCTCTGGACCTGGGCCTGGGGGCGTTTTCCGAACATCGTCCACGAGGGGCTTGCCGGAGTCGACGAAACGCATGCGGTCCGCGTGACACTCAAAAGTGGCCAGGCCCATACCGGCTATCCCGACAATCGCAAAAGCGAAGGGGGCCGGCTCGTCCTGCTTTCAACTGAGTCGACGGGCACTGGTGAGTCGACGGGCCCGGGCGAGTCGACGGGTACTGGCCGAATCGCGGAAATTGGTCCGATTTCGATTGATGACATCGCTCAAATCGAACGCGCTGGTTCTTGATCAAGGGGAGTTTCTCGTGGGTCCCACCCTGTTGGCTGACGTCTCTCGCCGGGAGTTTCTCGCCCGTTCGACTGGGGCCGCGCTCGGAACGTTGGCGGCCGCGGGTTCGGTGACCACTCTGCAGGCCGGCTCGGAGAAGCCTGTGCAAAACGACAATCTGCCCATCGTCGACACACACGTGCATCTGTGGGACTTGAGCAAACTGCGTCTCCCGTGGATGAGTTTGCCCAAGGGCAAGCCGCTGGCGCACAACTCTCTGCTCAAGGATTACGACGCGGCGACGGCCGGAGCCAACGTCGTCAAGACGGTCTACATGGAGGTCGCTTGCGATCCGAAGCAGCACACGGTCGAAGCCGAGTACGTCATCAACCTGTGCCGCCAGCCCGGAAGCCGAATGGCCGGCGCGGTGATCGGCGGATCGCTCCAGAGCGAGCGGTTTGGCGATTACATCAAGGAGTACGCCCAGAATCCGTACGTCAAAGGCGTGCGAATGGTGTTGCACGATCCCGACCGGCCCAAGGGAATGTGCCTCGAGCGGCAGTTCGTGGAAAATATCCGCCTGCTCGGCCAGCTTGGTCTGAGCTTTGACCTGTGCATGCGGCCGGCTGAAATCGTCGACGCCGTGCGGCTCACCGACAAGTGTCCGCAGACGCGATTCGTCGTCGACCATTGCGGGAACTGGGACGTTCAATCGACCGACGCAAAATTGCGCGGCGAGTGGGAGCGGGCCATGCGCGACGCGGCGTCGCATCCCAACGTCGTCTGCAAGATCTCGGGAATCGTCGCGACCGCGCGGCCGGGACACTGGAAGCCGGCTGACCTCGAGCCGACGATCAATTTCTGTCTCGATTCGTTTGGCGAACGCCGCGTCCTGTTTGGCGGCGATTGGCCCGTCTGCACGGCTGTGGCAACGTGGCGAGAGTGGCTCGATGCGCTCGAAACAATCGTGGCGAGCCGATCGCACGATTTCCGCAGGCGATTATTTCACGACAATGCGGTCCAATTTTACAAATTGACGTGAAGGGAGGGGGGCCGCCGGAATTTCTTTGACCTTCCGATTTGCTGGACGTAAACTGAAAAGTGGAGGCATTCGACAGGCCATCGGCACGTCGCCCGGACGGTGTAAAGACATCGATTTCCCGCCGAATTCAGGCGACCACTTCTGCCTGCTGCTTCACTCGGGCCGGTCCGCAACTGGAAGCGTCAACCTCGAGGTAAAAGGAGTCGCTTGCGACCGCTTGTCGTTCGACGCGCAGCGTCGGCACACAAACTGCAGCGGTATAACACGCCCGGTGGATCCTGGCATTGCAAGTGAAGGAGGTCACACGATGGACCGCATCCACTTCGACCCGGCAGCCTGCGAAAGCCTCGAAGACTACACGGCCCTGGAATACATTCTTCTCGGCGATCTTCGCGATCTGCTCGAGGAGCCGGCCGATCAGTACACGCGGCGCTGGCTCGTGGCCGTTCTCGACGCGCTGTTGGAAACCTTGCCGCTGCAAATGGCGCTCAAGGAATCGCGCGGCTATCTGAACGAGGTGCTCGACGAATATCCGAGCTGGTATCGGCACGTCGAGGATTTGCAGAACGAGCAACGGCTGTTGGTGCTCTCGCTGCAGGCTCTGCGCGACCGCCTCGAAACGGCTGGTCCCTACGAGCGCGACGCGATGCGAGTGAACTCAGCCGTGCGGCAATGGATGAACCGTCTGACCGCCCATCGCCGCCACGAAACGCGCCTGCTGCAAACGGCGATGAACTTCGAGTGCGGCTGCGGGGATTAGTGAGCCGTCAGCTTGGTGGGTGGCACTGGCGGCTTGTCCGCCAGTGGGCTCTCGTCCTAATCAAAACACTGGCGGACAAGCCGCCAGTGCCACCCGAGGTTTCATTTCTCCGCGTCCCGGTGGTTCCGATACCAATCGTAGGTTTGCCGCAGACCTGTTTCGAGATCCACGGTGGCTTTCCAGCCCAGCTCATTGATGCGGTGAACGTCGAGTCGCTTGAGGAGCGTTCCGTCAGGCCGCGAGGTGTCGAATGTGAAGCCGCCGTCATATCCGACAACCTTGGCGATCAACCGCGCGAGATCGCAAATCGCAATGTCGGCCCCGGTGCCAACGTTGATGTGCTCGTCGGCGGAGTAATGCGTCATCAAGTGCACCAGCGCATCGGCGCAATCGTCAACATGCAGAAACTCGCGTCGCGGACGGCCCGTGCCCCAGATCGTGACGGTTGGATCGCCGCGCCGTTTGGCGTCGTCGATTCTCCTCAAGAGCGCGGGAACCACGTGGCTCGATTCGAGATCAAAATTGTCGCCCGGGCCGTAGAGGTTGGTCGGCATCGCCGCGATGAAGTCGGCCCCATACTGGCGGCGGTAGCTTTCGCAGAGCATCAGTCCGGAAATCTTGGCGATCGCGTAGGCTTTGTTCGTCGGCTCGAGCGGCCCAGTCAGCAGAGCCCGTTCGGCGATGGGCTGCGGGGCTTCCTTGGGATAGATGCAGGACGATCCCAGCGCGATGAGTTTCTTGACGCCGCTTCGCCACGCCGCATCGATCACGTTTGCCTGGATGAGCAAGTTGTCGTAGAGGAATTCGGCCGGGCGGGTGTCGTTGGCGAGGATCCCTCCGACCTTGGCGGCGGCCAGAAAGATCGCATCGGGCCGGTTCGCTTCGATCCACGCTTCCGTCTCGTCCTGCCGGCGAAGATCGACCACCTTGCGGTCGGCCGTCAGAATCTCGCAGCCTTCCCTCTGCAGCCGCCTCACCAGCGCCTGGCCGACCATGCCGCCATGCCCGGCCACCCAGACGCGACGTCCGGCCAGGCGAAACGGGCATTCAAATTTTTGCCGCTCGGTCATTCTTAATGCTTCGCGTGTTTGGCAAGCAACTGGCGGTCGGACTCGACCATTTCTTGCACAAGCTGTTCAAAGCTGACGGTGTGCTTCCAGCCGAGGCGCTCGCGGGCCTTGACCGGATTGCCCACCAGCGCGGTGACCTCGGTCGGGCGAAAGTAGCGCGGGTCGACGGCCACGCGGCAGGTGCCCTGGCCGTCGATCCCTCGTTCATCGATTCCCGATCCGCGCCAGGCGATCGTCATGCCGATCGCCGCAAACGCCCGCTCGGCAAACTCGCGAACCGAATGCGCCTCACCCGTCGCCAGCACATAGTCATCGGGCCGGTCCTGTTGGAGGATCCGCCAGATGCCGTCGACGAAATCGCCCGCGTGCCCCCAATCGCGGCGCGCGTCGAGATTGCCAAGGTAAACCGTCTGTTGGCTCCCCGCTTCGATCGCGGCGACGGCCCGGGTGACTTTGCGGGTCACAAACGTTTCGCCGCGGGTCGGACCCTCGTGATTGAAGAGGATGCCGTTCGACGCGTGCAGGCCGTAAGCCTCGCGATAATTCGCCGTGATCCAATAGGCGTAGACCTTGGCCGCCGCGTAGGGACTGCGCGGACGAAATGGACTGCGCTCGTCCTGAGGCGGCGGCGCGTCTCCGTACATCTCGGAGCTCGACGCCTGATAGAACCGCACGCGGTTTTCCATCTTGAGGATGCGAATCGCCTCCAGAAGACGCAGCGTGCCCAGCGCGTCGGCGTTGGCTGTGTATTCGGGCGTTTCGAAGCTGACCTGCACGTGGCTCTGTGCGGCGAGGTTATAAATCTCGTCGGGCTGCGTTTCCTGAATGATTCGGATCAGGTTCGTGGCGTCGGTCATGTCTCCGTAATGCATCCAGAACCGGCCGTCTTTTTCGTGCGGATCGACATACAGATGGTCGACCCGGGCCGTGTTGAACGACGACGAGCGGCGCTTGATGCCGTGGACGGCATAACCTTTCGACAGCAAGAGCTCGGCCAGAAGCGCGCCGTCCTGCCCGGTCACTCCGGTGATCAAGGCTACGCGCCGGCCCATGCCTCAAAGCTCCGATTGATTGCTGCAACACGCCGATTGAACCCGCATTCCCTTGGTTATACGGTGCGCGGCGCGCGCAAGTCAAAAGCGGTGCGAGAGGCGTTGGACCGAGCCGCAGGCCACAAATTGGCGAACCCGGGCCTACTTGCTCTCGTACTTCCAGTTGCGCGACTTGCCTTCGGCAAGCCATTCAACGGCCGTCTCGATGCGGCGCTGTCGCGTCTCTCGCTGTTTGGCGTCGAGAATCCACTCGAGATAGTCACGTCTCTTGCCGGGAGGGAATTTCTCGAACGTCGTACGGGCTTTCGAATTGCCCTCGAGCGCCTCGGTGAGATCTGCGGGGACTGCAAGCTTCGGCTTGGGCTTGCTGTTAGTGCGGGATTTCTTCACGCCGGCGGCGTTTTGTTTCATCGCGTACTTAATGCATTTCTTCAGCACGGCGTCGCTAGGCAAATCGGCGAGACTCTTGAGCTTGCCAACCTCCCCGCGACCCTGATCGTTCTTCGCGGCCCAGGACCCCGGTTCGTAATGCCAGAAGACGATTCCACAATGCTGCTTAAACGCGGCCATTCCAGCCACGATGCCGCCGTCGACAAAGAAGGGGGCCCCCCACTTCAGAGTTTCTTCGACGTTGGGGCAGGTCGCGTGCACGATCTTGCGCACATGGCGAAGGATCGGCTTGGCGAAGTCGGCCGATTCTGCGATGTAGGCGTCGACTCGCGGATCCTTAGTGCCCACGCACTGCACCCGGCTGAGCTGGCGGAGTCGAGGGGGGCGCCGTCGTGGCCGGAGTTGGGGCCGTGGCGGCCGCGGGGGCATTCGATTGGCGATTGATCACATTGTCGCGGAGATAGGGCCATCCATACGCCAGCGCGCCATAGCCGAGGGCGCAGATGACGACCAGGTAAACGATCAGGCTAACGAGACCCTTGACGTTGGCGACGAGATTTCTGAGCCAGCGCCAGCGTCTGCGGCGCATCTCTTGGCGTTCGAGCTTTTCGTAGATGCCCTGAGTCTTTTTGGATTTCGCCTCGGCCTGCATCTTGACGGCGCGATTGGACGCCAGCGCCTCGAATTCCGCGTATTGCATCAGCGGAAGGAACGTGCCGTTGGGCGCATCCTTGGCCTTGGCGGTCGGGTCGATGGTTTCCCCCTTGATGCCCGCCATGATTTCGGGAGTGGACATCCGCGTGATGACGATTCGCCCTTCGGCATTCTTCTGTTGCACGAACCAGGATTTGGTCGGTCCGGCGGCCGTCTTCGGCGCAGCGCGGCCGGCGTCCGCAGCCGACGTCAGGCGATCTCCGGCCGGCGGGAGCCGGACGTCCGACTTCGTGGCGTTCGGCCCCATTCCGCGCGGCTGCATCCGCGACATGCTCGCCGCGGAAGCGGCGGCCACCGACGCGTTGACGACGGCAGTTCCACCGGCCGACTCGATGAACGTCAGTGCGGGATTGGCCAGCCCCAGGTTGCCGAGATCGCTTGATGATGTCCCCACAATCGCCGTAGCGATCCTTCGGATCCTTGAGCAACATCTTGCCGATGATCAGGTCCAGCCGTTCGGAGACTTTTGGGTTGAGCTTGCGAGCGCTGGTATAGGTCCCTTTTTCCTTGGCGACGATCAGCTCCAGTGTGTTTTCGCCGGTAAACGGCAGCTTGCCGGTCACGAAGTAATAAAGCGTGCTGCCCAGTGCGTAGATGTCCGATCGCTTGTCGACGTGCTTGGCGTTGCGGGCCTGCTCGGGGGCCATGTAGAGCGGGGTGCCCAGGCCCGTGCCGCTCTGAGTCATCGAGACGTCTTCGTCGAGAGCCTTGGCCAGGCCGAAATCGGCCACTTTCACGACGCCTTTGCTCGTCACCAGGATGTTGTCGGGCTTGATGTCGCGGTGGATCATGTTCTGGTCGTGCGCGTGCTTGAGTGCATCGGCGCAGACCAGAATCACGTGCAGCGCATCCCCGACGCTGAGCTGTTTGAGTTCGTTCATCCAATTCTGCATGCTCTGCCCATCGATGAACTCGATGGCGGCAAAGTTGACGCCGCTCAGGCTGTCGGCCGCGTAAACCTGCACCACGTTGGGATGCTGCAGACGGGCCATCGAGCGGGCCTCGCGCAGGAACCGCTGGACGAAGTCGGGCTTTTTGGCGAACTCGGGCGACAGAGTCTTCAGGGCGACTTTGCGGTCGAGGCTGGTCTGCGTCGCCAGGAAGACCGTTCCCATGCCCCCTTGGCCGAGCTTCCTTTCGAGCTTGAAATCGCCAAGCTGCGTGATTTTCTTGCTCTTTTTGGCATCCCCCTCAGAGCCCGAAGACTTGGCAGGCGGGGGGGATGCGTCAGCCGCACGTGTGGAGGGCGAAGCCGCTGCTGCCGGCTTGGTTTCCTTACCGCCCCGAGAGGCTTCCTTGTCGCCCGGCACGAATGTGTCTCCCACGGCTGGCCCAGACCCGGGAACCTTCGTCTCCTCGAGCGCTTGGTTGGCCGTCTTTTCGGCACCCTTGGTGCGGCGTGGATCAGCGGATGCCATGACAGGCCCTCGCTCTCCGGATCTTTGGGAGCGGACCGATTTTTGAATAAATGCAGGCTTATTATGGGGAATCTGTTAGCGGATCGCAAATAAATTCCGTTGTGGCAAGCACAAAATCCCGGCGAAAATGGGCAATGTGCGAGGGGCGGACGAGTAGAAACCCGTGGAGGCACCGGCCACCGCGCCTACTCAGCGGAACGCGAATTCTTTGCCGCTCAACCGCGTATAGGCTTCGACGTATTTTGCCCGGGTGCGATTCACCACCTCTTGCGGCAGGGCCGGCGGCGGGCTGTTTTTGTCCCAGCCCGCGGTTTCAAGCCAGTCGCGGACGAACTGCTTGTCGAATGAAGGGGGCGAGCGTCCGGGTTCGTAGGAATCGACGGGCCAGAACCGCGAGCTATCGGGAGTGAGGACTTCATCAATCAGGATCAACTGGCCGCCGATCGATCCGAACTCGAATTTCGTATCGGCAATGATAATGCCCTTTTGCAGGGCATGTTCCGCTCCGCGGCGGTAGATTTCGAGGCTCAAGGTCTTCAGGCGGCTGGCCGTGTCTTTGCCGATGATTTCACACATTCGCTCGAAGGAGATGTTCACATCGTGGCCGGACTCTTCCTTGGTGGCGGGCGTGAAAATCGGTTCGGCCAGTCGTTCGCTTTCGCGCAGCCCGGCGGGGAGCGAAACGCCGCAAACCGAGCGCGTCTTTTGATACTCCTTCCAGCCGGAACCAGACAGGTAGCCCCGAACCACGCATTCGATCGGCACGACCTCAGTCTTTTTCACGACCATGCTGCGGCCATTGAGACTGTCGCGATCGACGTTTGCCGGCAGGGGAACCGCGTTGAGATCCATGCTCAGCAGGTGATGGGGCACGTCGAGGCGGGAAAACCACATTTCGCTCAGCTGGGTGAGCACGCGGCCCTTGTCGGGGATGCCGTTCGGCAGAACCCAATCGAACGCGCTGATGCGATCGGTCGCCACGAACAGCAATCGGTCGCCGAAGTCGTAAATGTCACGGACCTTGCCCCGCCGCACGGGACACCCGGGAATTGAGCTTTCCAAGAGCGCCGAGAGAGACATTGCACCTTTCCGGAGATTGCGAGACTAGATGCCTCCGTACCACACGAACCGGACTCACTTTATCGCCGTCGGAAAACCCTGACAACGATCGACCCCGGATTGCAGAGATTGCTTCAGCAGCCTCTCTCTCAAAAGTGCGACGGAAATCGTGTCGAAACTTGGCCTTCGGTGCTTTAGACTGAGGCATCGCCGTCTTGAGCAAGGATCCAGAATGGGGGTGATGCGGTTCCTGGTTTATCCGCCCGAGTTGATCCTCGCCTGGCCGGAAGTGTTCGACGGCTATCTCAGCGGCGCCGACGGCCGTGTCTTCCCGACTCAAATCGAGGTGACCGGCAATCTGCTCATTTGTCGCCGCCCCCTGAATGACAGCGGGCGGCTGCATGTCGCCTGGCCGGTGGCCGGGTTCGGCCGCCCCATCATTTCGACGGCCTCGCTCCCGGAGCGGGAAGAACCCTATTTGCTGCCGCTCGAATTGGCGCGCGGAAAAATCGCCCAGCTTCGCGATCAGATTTCGGCGTGGGAAGTCGGCGGGATGATTGTCCCCGAGGAGTTTCAGTCCCCCTACCAAGAGGCGAATCGGAAATTTCGCGAAGCGGCGGCAGCCCAGCTTCAACCCGAGCAGATGGCGGAATTCTCAAGACAATCTCTCGAGCGGGCTCTCGAGGCCGCTGAGATCGCGGTGAGCGCGTATGCCAGCCAAAGGCTTGCCGCGCGGCGCAAGCGGTCGCCCCTGCCCCCCGCGGCGCTCGGGTGTTCGCTGGGCCAATTTCGACCAAACGACGAATTAGCGCCCACGTTTCGCGAAGCGTTCGCCGCGGCGTTGATCCCCGTCGAATGGAAATCGGTCGAGACTGCCGCGGGCGAAACACAGTGGGACCTCGTCGACGCGCAGCTCGAGTGGGCTGTCGCAAATCGACTGTTCATCTGCGGGGGCCCATTGCTCGATCTTTCTGACGAGGGGATGCCGGCGTGGCTCAGCCAGTGGGGAAGTGATCTCCCCAATCTTCAAAGCCTCGTTTGCGATTATGTCGAAACGGCGGTGGGTCGCTACGCGGGCCGCATTCGCGTTTGGAACGTGTGCACTGCCGCCAACACGGGCGGAGCGTTCAACCTGTCTGAGGAAAGCCGCCTCTGGCTCGTGGCGCGGGCGCTCGAGGTGGTGCGTCAGGTCGACGATGAGGTCCAGGTGATGATCCGCGTCGACCAACCGTGGGGAGAGTACCAGGCCCGCGGAGGGCACCGCCTGGCTCCTCTGCAATTTGTCGATGCCCTGCTGCGCGCGGGAATCGGCTTGTCGGCAGTCGATCTCGAGATCGCCGTCGGATTTCGGCCGCGCGGCTCGGCTCCCCGCGACCTGCTCGAATTGTCGCGACTGCTCGACCTTTGGTCTCTGCTGGGCATCCCGCTCTACGTCACGCTGGCGTGCCCCTCCGAGCCGGTAGCCGCCGACCCGCTGGCTTCTGTCGGGATCGAGATCGAGCAGGGGCGTTGGAAGGCCGGCTGGAGCGAGTCGACACAGGCCGATTGGATTGACGGACTGCTTCCCCTTCTGATGGCGAAGCAAGCGGTGGTGGGAATCTTTTGGATGCATCTTTCCGACGGTGTGCGTCACGAATTCCCACACGCGGGACTCCTGCGGCCCGACGGCACGCTTAAGCCGGGCCTTGCGCAGTTCTCGGCCCATCGTCGGGCCTTGGTGAAAACGGATAGCGATCCGTCGATTCGCGGTTGCTGATCCGCTACCATCCGTTAAGAGTCCGTAAACAGCGCGGGAGGCGCGGGGCTGCACGGGAAATGCGGTCAAGTTTCAATTCGCTCGACGCCGGATTCGGCGAGCTGAGGAATCATCTGCAATGGCGATCGACGTCTATGATCTGTGTCCGTGCGGCAGCGGCAAAAAGCTCAAATTTTGCTGCGCTGGGATCATCGACGAGATGACCAAGATCAATCGCCTGCAGGCGAACGACCAACCGCGGCAAGCCCTGGCGGCCATCGAGAAAATTGAGAAAGCGAACCCCGAGAACCCGTGGGTCGGCACTGTTCACGCGGAAATCCTCCTCTCGCTGGGGCAAGTCGACGAAGCTCAATCGCGCCTCGACCATTTGCTGAAGCACCATCCAGACCATCCGTACGTGGTGGCGCGCGCGGCGCTCGTGCTCTTGCTCAACCAGGGCTATCGAGCAGCACAACCGACCATTCTGCGGGCGTTTCAGAAATGCTTCACGCGCTCTCCGGAGCAGGTCGGACTGCTGGCGCTCACCATTTACGACGCGATGACCCGTTCGCACTTCATGATGGCCGCGCGGCAGTACTTGACCGTCGCGATGCGGCTCATGGGCGAAAAATCTCGCGAAAACACCTTTCTCGCGCTGTTGAAGCTCGACGGCGATTCGAGAACCGCTTACCCGCTGCGCAGCGTCCAAAACCTGGGTCCCTATCCCGCAGGGAGCCCCAATGCGGCCGAGGCGAACAAGGCGGCAGCGCTCGCGAAAATCGCCTGCTTTGGTCCGGCCGGCCGGACGTTTGCCAAGATTGCCGAACAAGAGCCCAACAACGCGGAACTGTGGCGCAACGCAGCCCTGTGCCGCGCTTGGGATGCGGACGAACCCGCCGCCGCCGAGGCGTTCCACAAAGCGGCGACCGTGTTACAGAATTTCGAGCGGGCGGTCGAATGCGAGACCTTCGCTCAGTTGTTCGCTCTGAAGCACGCGTCCGATCGGATCATGCCGACTGAAATCGACATCCCGGTTCGATCGGCGTCACGGCTGCTGGGTCTGCTGGAAGGAAACGAGCTTTTCATCCCACTGCCGGTGGAACCGCAGGCGCACCCCGACGCGCCGCCAATTGCCGGCAGGCGGATCGTGCTCGACCGAGTGGCCCCCAAGGAATCCGATTCCGGGGCGATCGCCTTCAACGATCTGCCGTCGATTGCGGCCAGCCTGACGGTTTTTGATGCCGTCCCGGCTCGAGACCTCGAAGCGATCGCCGTGTTAACGGGCCTTGCGACGCCGGAATTTGAACAGTGTGTCGCGAACTTTGAAAAGTTGGCCGCGGACGAAATCACGAAGCCGCCCGTGAGAGAGGAACTTGCCGCGACCGACGTCGAGCCGATTGCGCGAGAGATGGCCCCCTATTTTCAGAGGAAACTGTTCAGTGCCGCTCCGGGATCGAAACAGCGAGCAATTCAGGAGGATTGGTGGAGGCACCTGGTTGACGACGTTTGGTTCAATTCCCCGCAGACCGCTCTCGACGGCAAAAGCCCGGCGTCCGTTGCGGCCGATCCCCAATACCGCGTTCGACTGACGGCGGCCGTCTACGTGCTCGACGCGCTCGCAGAACGCCTGAATGGAATTATCGATCTCGACGCTATCATGTCGCGTTTGGGACTAGAACCGCTTCAGCCGCTGGCGCCGGCCGCGGCGGAGCCGCTCAGTTCTCTTTCGCCGATGCAACTGCAGCGGTTGCCGGTCACCGAACTTTCCGACGCGCAGCTGGTGAATGTCTATCGCCGGGCCGCGGTCATCGGGCATCGGCGTTTTGCGACGCGAGTGATGGAAGAGCTGGTCGCCCGGCCGCAGTGTCTCGAGCAAGTGGGCGCCGATCGCGTCTACGAAGGCCTCTTGGAGATCGCCCATCAGGAAGAGCGCGACGCGGACGCGATTGCCTGGACCCAAAAGGCTCGCGAGCATGCGACCCGATCTCCGCAGAATTTCGAGCGGCTCTGTAAATGGACGCTGACGGAATTTCTCCTGCGAGCCGAGGACCCTGACGATCCAGAGGTCCCGAACCTGTACCGGACGTTGAGCGAGTACTACGCGCCCAAAGTGCCGGAAGTCGCCCGAGTGCTGGAGCAATTCGTGGCAGAAAATGGTGACAAATTGAGTTGGCTCAGATCGGCCGAGTTGCTCGTCGGCAGCGGAGCTGTGCCTTCGCCGGCAGCCGGCGGATTGTGGACGCCGTCGGGATCGACCGGTCCCGGCCCGGCCTCCGGCTCGAAGAAGATCTGGCTTCCCGGACAGGAGTGACCGCCATGCCGGGGCGGTTTGCCGACGCAGCCGCGGTGATGCGCCGTGCGCTTCGAGCTGGCCGCTCGCGGGATCGGATGTGTCGAGCCGAATCCCGCGGTCGGGGCGGTCCTCGTCGATGATTCGCTCAATTTGATCGCGGAGGGCTGGCACCAGCGGTTTGGCGGACCGCACGCTGAGATCGAGGCGATTGCCGGCGCCGGCTCCCGGGCGTCCGGCGCGACCCTGTTTCTCACGCTCGAACCTTGTTGCCATCAAGGAAAAACCGGCTCTTGCGCCGAAGCCATCCTCCGCGCTGGTATCCGCAAGGTCGTGGCCGCCTGTCGCGATCCTTTTCCCGCCGTCGACGGTAAAGGAGTCGCCGCGCTCCGCGCGACCGGAGTGGAAGTCGACGAAGGGCTGCTGGCGGACGAGGCGCGCGAATTGACGGCTCCGTTCCGAAAGCTGGTGCTGCGTCGCGAACCTTGGGTGCACGCCAAGTGGGCGATGAGCCTCGACGGGAAAATCGCCACGCCGAGCGGGGACTCGCGCTGGATTTCCAATGAGGCCAGCCGCGAGCTGGTTCATCGACTTCGCGGGCGGATGGATGCAATCGTCGTCGGCTCGCGGACGGCCGCGCTCGATGATCCCTTGCTCACCGCCCGACCGCGGGGCCCGCGGACTGCCGTGCGAGTCGTGCTGGATTCCAAGGCGGCTCTTGCCGCCAATTCGCAGTTGGTGCGAACGGTTCGAGAGGCGCCGCTCCTCGTTGCGTCTTCAGAGACGGCTCCCGCCGAAAACGTGCGTCGACTTCGGGAGCTGGGCGTCGAAGTCTTGCGCTTCCGAGCAAGCCGAAGGGCGCCGGTGCGGACCGACTCGAATCTGGAATCGAGGTCGCTGCACTCCTGAGAGAATTCGGTCGTCGTGAATTCACCAATGTGCTGGTGGAAGGAGGGGCCAAGGTGCTGGGCTCATTCTTCGACGTCCGACAGATCGACGAATTTCACGTGTTTATCGCGCCCAAAATCCTGGGCAGCGACAAGTCGCCGGCGGCCGTCGCGGGAGCCGGCCTCGAACGGGTGGGGTTAGCCAGCGAGCTGCGGACAGTCGCCGTGGAACGTCTGGGCGGCGACGTCTACATCAACGCCCGGCGCGGGCCTGACTAAGCCCGGCTGGCAGAGAGTGCATGTACTCGACGTACTGCCGGTCGAGATCCGCATAGGGCACGCCGGTCAGATCGTCGAGGCCCCTCACCATGGCGCGCTCGCGACCCGTCGTGTGATAAATCTCCGCGAGGTGCTCGATCAGCGCGTCACGATAGCGGCCCCCTTCGTATTGCATGAAGAAATGGGCCAGTCCAGCCGCCTGACTGTAGTTCTTGCGGATCTGCGGGCTTTCCTGGAATTCTTTCATGCCCATCGCCGCAAACTTTTCCAGCGGCACGTAGTAGTTATCCAGAACGCAGCGCTCGCGGGCATTTTGAATGCGGATGTGGTGCGGATCGCCAACCGAGTACTGCCCGTTTTCGACCTTGTACGACTCCATGTAGCAGGCGATTCCTTCGACAATCCAGAAATTCGCTTCCAGGGCGACCGTCCGCTTGGAGTGCAAATTCTCGTAGAACAACTGGTGCGTCGCTTCGTGGAACAGCGTGTCCTGCTCGTGCTGGTCGGGGTTGTAAAAGAAGTAAGCCACGCGGTCGCCCGTCAAATACACTCCGTTGGTCATGTCGATTTGAGAAATCGTTTTGCGGAGCCGATCGGCGTACTCCTGCCGCGTGCGGAAGTAATCGACGTCGTAGGGATCGCGGCGGATCTGCAGGTTGGAATTCGGCCCCGACGTCTGGAACAGCTTGGCCATCTGCTCGGGCGTGGTGAAGAACGCGGCAAACGTCTGCATAAAAAAGTCGTGGAACTGCTCGAGCGATTTGGCGATCTCGACGCCCCGTTCGAGACTCACGTTGGTGTGAACGAGGTAATGATCGGTTCGCACCTGCCAGGCGTGGCGAAAATCGCGACGGATGTCCGATTCCTGGTCGGCGCTCATCCAGCGGCCGAGGAACACGCGCTTGCCGGCTCGGTAGCGGTCGACGTCTTGCTTTCTCAGCCACCCGAAGCGATCGTCCCACACGAAACCCTTGTCGAGCTTTTCGGCGGCAAACGGCGTCATCCACTCCTTGTTGCGAAGCTTGTAGCCGAGGACTCGCCGGGCGCCCGGGTGATCTGAGTCTTGCCGGACGACTTCCTGAACCAGTGCGTACGCAAAGCTCGGGTAACCGGCGCTCAGAGCCTTCTTCGAGAGCCGGTACAGCTCGGTCGCGTATTTTGACTGCACATCGCGGAAGTTCACCCGCAGCTCGCGCTCTTTCTCTGGGAGCGATTGGGGAATTTCCTTGCGCTTCTCCTTGGGAGGCTTTTGCACGTGAAACAGTGCGGTTGAGAAGGGGGCGCCCAATTCGCGGCAATTTTGGGTGTCCTGCGTCAGCCCCAAATCGGCGAAATCCTGTGCAAAGCCGTCGAGACGGGCCGAATGCTGTTTTTGCAGCGTTCGTAATTCTGCCTGAACGGCCTCGAGGTGCTTGGGCGACGCGTTTCGAGCCGCGGGGCCGACGGCAGACGGTTCGGTGGCGCGGGCCGATGTCGCGACCATCGCCGCCAGGAGCAGCGTTCTCGCGATCAGTCGCAATGCGACCGCGGCCCGATGGCGGACCAAGAGGCGCGCCCGGCCGCCGGGAAGCGATTGGACCAAGCGATTCGTCCGTGAGTGGTTGCGGGCCAATGTCAGGTCAATTCAGCAGAGCCTGTCGTCGCCACAAGGAGGGGAAAAAGTCTCGCAGCCACTGGTGTGGTCGGCATTGATCTCAAGAATCCGAATGGCCCAGCTCGAACAGGACTGAGGAGGTTGCATGCAAATGCGCGGCAACGGTTCTATTCTATGCCAGCCGCCGAAGTCACGAAAGGTGGCTACTTCGCACGTTTCCCGAGCGGGAGTTCGCGTTTCGGGCCGCTACTCGCCTGGCCGCCCAAAACTCAGGGATTGGCCGGGCGTGCCGTCCGTGATTATTCGGCGAAGGCCGAATCGAAGGCCCGTTTCGACGGCTCGAAATCGACGTTTTTGCAGAATTGGGCCGCTTCGCGGGCTCCGGCTTCGCGATCCATTCCGGAATCTTCCCATTCGACCGAGAGCGGACCGGCGTATTTGATCGCGTTGAGGGCCCGAATCACTTCCTCAAACCTCACGCCGCCGCGCCCCACGCTGCGGAAGTCCCAACCGCGCCGTGGATCGCCGAATGGCAGATGACTCGTCAGGATGCCCGTGCGGCCGCTGAGCGTCACGGCCGCGTCCTTCATGTGCACGTGGTAAATCCGGTCAGGGAACGAGCGTAAAAACTCGACGGGGTCGACGCCCTGCCAGATCAGGTGGCTCGGATCGAAGTTAAAGCCGAATTCCTCGCGGCGATCGAGCGCCTCGAGTGCCCGCTCGGCGGAATAAATGTCGAAGGCGATTTCCGTCGGATGCACCTCCAACGCGAACTTGACTCCGCACTCCTGGAAAACGTCGAGGATCGGATTCCACAACTCGGCCAGCAGATGATAGCCGGCATCGATCATCTCGCGCGGCGTAGGCGGGAAATCGTAGACCAGGTGCCAAATGCTCGAGCCCGTGAAACCGTTGACGACTCCCACGCCGAGCTTTTGCGCCGCACGGGCCGTGTTTTTCATCTCCTCGATGGCGCGGCGGCGGACCCCGTCCGGCTTTCCGTCCCCCCAGACTTGCTCCGGCAGGATGCCTTTGTGTCTCGCGTCAATGTTGTCGAGCACGCATTGGCCGACAAGGTGGTTCGAGACTGCGAAGAGCTGCAGGTCGTGCTTCTCGAGCAGGTCTCGCTTGCGAATGCAGTAGTTATCGTCGGAGAGGGCCCGGTCCACCTCGAAATGGTCACCCCAGCAGGCCAACTCGAGGCCGTCGTAACCGAAGTCGCGGGCCTTCTTGCACAATGATTCGAGGGGTAGATCGGCCCATTGGCCGGTGAAGAGGGTGACGGCTCGAGCCATTGCGAATCCTTCTGGTGTCGATTCCGGCGGGTTAGGCGGGAGCGGCTGGCGTCGATGTGACCGCGCGAGCGCGAAAGGCCAGACTAGACCAGGGGGCAGGCCAAGTCAAACGATCGCTCGGCGGCGTGTAACATCAGGCCAGCAAAGGAGTCACGACTCAGGCTCCCAACGGAATTCACCGCGGAACCCCGATTCACTTTTCCGAGCCCCTGGTACTCGGATTGCGTGCGATTCTCACCAAACGAGCGCGTTTCTTAAGCACGGACCAGGTTCTTGCGAACGATATCGCATTTACGCTTTGAACTTCGTTGATTTAGGCGAGAAACTTGGCATTTAATGCACGAGGCATTATGCCGGGCCGGCACGAACTCGGAGTCCATCGCGCTGTTGTTGGTGAAGGCTACGTGAAGAAGAATTCAAAAGGGAGCCCGCAATGAGTCATCGTCGAAGCGCTTTCACGTTGATCGAATTGTTGGTCGTTATCGCGATTATCGCCGTGCTGATCGCGTTGTTATTGCCGGCCGTGCAAGCGGCCCGCGAGGCCGCCCGGCGGACGCAGTGCCGCAATAACCTGAAGCAGATTGCCCTGGGGGCCCACAACTACCATGACGCCAACAACATGTTTCCTCCGGCCTTCACTCTCTTGCTCGGGCCGGTGCAGATGTCGTCTGGTCAGTTCTTCTGCGGTTGCTGCGCCTTCACGAACGGGGCCTGCGCAGCCCTACACCGACTGGAACGTCCACGTGTGGGGCGAGCGGCTGCTGCAGTTCATGGAGGCGACCACGCTCTACAACCGGATCTGCATGAACGCGCCGATCTTTTCTCCCGCAAAACTGTGCTGCGCGACTTACGGAGGCCAGAGCTACACCGCCCTCAACTCGGGCAGCTGCTGCAACGGATCGCCTTCGGGCGCGCAGCGTCCGGCAGCGGGCGTCGTGCCCGGCTACGTTTGCCCTTCTTCGCCCCGCACCACCAATCCTTTCTTGGAAAAAAGCCTGCGATTCTTCCAATTCTGCGCCTATCCGTCGTACTTTGCGGGGGCCAGCGATTACACGGCCGTCGGTGGTTATTGCTGCGGCCTGGCGTGCGCCTACGACAGCGCGGTTGGCCCGAGCGACCCGCAGGGCGTCCCCACATTTAACGCCGGGGGGCCGGGCGCGTTCACGGCTCAGACTCGACGCTTGGGCGTGCTCAACTTCAACGGGATTCGCAACGGCGTGTTGCCGATCTCGATTGATCTGATCACCGACGGGACGTCGACCACCATCTTCTGCGCCGAGCTTGCCGGTCGCCCCGACTTGTGGGAGCGCGGCGTGAAAGTCGTCAGCGCCCCGGGCACTCCTCCCAACGCTGGCGGATGTTGGGCCTGCATCGACAACGCCTGGATGGTCCTCAATGGTTCGACGTTTGACGGCACGGGGCCCGCGCCGACGCCCGGCGGTCCGACGCACAATCCGACCGGAGCCGCCCCGGCTTGCTTCATCAATTGCACGAACCAGGTCAACCTTGGCCTGTACAGCTTCCACCCGGGCTCGTGCGCAATCGCGATGTGCGACGGCTCCGCTCACATGGTGAGCGAGAACATCAGCGTCGTCACCTTCTGCCGCTTGATCACGTACTGCGGCCGAGCACCGGTCACCGACAACTTCTAAGCTGGCTGCGGCGCGAACAAACCGGCCGGCGAGCGTCCAGGCGCGCTCGTCGGGTTGGGCCTGGGCCCCTTTGTTTACTTGGTGTTCAATCGCTCCGGTGACAGAGCAAGCGGGGATCTCGGGAGTCCTTCCTTCATGGACCTACCGTTTCGTTCGCTTCTACCGCGGCTGCCGTTTTTTTTCGCGGCCGCGATCGCGCTAGCCGGATGCAGCCAGCGGGCTGGCGTCGACGAAGCAATCGAAAAACAGCTGGTGGAAACCAAGGGGTCGCAGATCGGCGTCGCCCGGTTCTCCGGGACGGTGACGATCGACCACGAGACGCCCTCGATTCCGCGCAAACGGGCTCTCGTGCTCATCCTCTATAGCGCGAAGGACGCGCAGCCGGGTCATGAGACCCTCTTTTACACGGCCTGCGACAAGGAAGGGCACTTCGAGTTCACCCGCTACAGCAAGGGGGACGGCGTGCCCCCGGGGTCGTATACGGTGTTGTTCGCGGAACTCATGCCTCGTCGCGGATCGCAATTCAGCGGGCCGGACGATCTCAAAAACCTCTATAACGACCCCGACACATCGCCCTTTCACGTCGACATCGCGCCTCCCGGCAAGGCGGACTGGGACTTCAACCTGGACGTTGCCGGCAAGGAGCCGAATACCCATCCGGGGCCGCATGCCATCAAGCAGCTCGTGACGCGCTAACCCGGCGGCTGCTGGTCCTGTGCCCCGGGGGCGGTCCCGAGGTGCGCGATGTACCACTGTAAGAGCGTGGCAAACGGCGGGCTGAATGCGGCCGGGTCGGCCGCCGCGAGTGCCCTGAGCTCGTCGAGCGTGAAATAAGTCAGGCTCGCCACCTCGGTCTCGTTGGGCGTCGGCACGGCGTCACTCACCGCCCGGAACAAGACCGTCTGCTCGTGCGCCGTGTCGGGCGACGGCGGCAATTTGACGAGCCGCTCGAGCGGCGCTTCAAGGCCAATTTCCTCCATGAGTTCGCGCGGAGCGCACTCTTCGTACGTTTCCCCCGCCGCAACGTGACCCGAAGCCGACGAGGTGTAAGTCAGCGGAAATTCATCCTTCGAGGCGGAGCGCCGCTGCACCAAGAGCTGTCCGCGCGAGTTGAAGATGAAGATATGAACGGCTCGATGGGCCAAGCCCCGCGCGTGGACGACGCTGCGCCGCTCCTGTCCGATCACCCGGTCTTCGAGATCGACGACGTCGAACAGCTCATCCGCGGGATCGCCCGAATCGGCAGCAGGCTGATCGCCCAGCATGGACGTGAACTCATTTCCCGGCGCGTCGCGCGAGTTTCAACGAGAAGCCTTTCGGGGCCCTCTTTGCCGCTGAACGGGACGGCCGGCATCGGCGACGAGCTTGGCGGGAATCGCGTTGATGTAACCGATGAACATCTCGTCGAAGGTCTGCTCGCCAAACGTCGCGTCAACCAGCGGGAAAATGTTGTTCGGATTGTTCGCCGAATTGTCCCAGTGAGCCTCGACCACGAGCTTGGATCCTTTGGGGATTGTCAGCGGCTCGGCCAATTCGTACTGGTACTGCCAATTGAAATCCCAGCGAGGCAAGGACAAAAGCGGCTCTCTCTGGCCGTTCGGCCGTTCGAGGAAGAACGCGAACGACTTGCCGCGCACATGCAGGTGGGGCATGAGCGTGGTCAGCGTGATTTCGGCGGGGACGGGCTGCGAGGCAAATTCCACGTGGTCTGCATCGCCCGCCGGAATGAGGATGTCGGGTTTGCCCAGCGCAAACGTCTGCACCTCGCGGAACGAGTTCCCCTTGGCCAGCACGATTCCGAACTTCGACAGGTCCTCCCCCGCAGTGCCGTTGGGCGTGTAGTGCATCTGAAACCGCAAGCGGGCTCCCTTGGGGATCTTCTTCGCGTAGCCCTTGGGGAACGTGAAGTAGGTGCTCCCCGGAGCGCCGGCGGCAAAGAAACCGTTGGTCAGTCCGTTCTGGGATCGGGCGTGATCTTTGGGGAAATCGAGCAGCACGAGCATGTGGTGCACGACGCTGCGATTGCCGAATCGACATTCGACCGCCTGGACCCACGTGTCTTTTGTGAACACCGGCGAGACGACGAAGTTTTTGTATTCGATCACCCCGGTCGGCGGCACGTGATACGTCTCGGGCATGTTGAAGGTTCGGTCCGGCTTGCCGATGTTCCATCCGTCCACGAACTGTTTTGCGGGTGGCTTTTCGGCGTTGTCGCCCTCCGGACAACCGTCGTCGACCCACTCTGTGATTGCTTTGATTTCCTGGTCGCTCAGGCTGATGTCGTTGGAGAAGGTGCCGATTTTGCGGTCTGCCGGCCAGGGGGGCATCCTTCGTTCGGCGACAGCGTCGCGGATGGTCGGTCCCCAGTTGCGGACCACTTCGTAGTCAGACAGCGCGAAGGGGCCAATTTCCCCTTTGCGATGACACTGCTGACAACGCTTTTGCAGAATCGGCAGGACATCACGGTAATAGCTCGTCTTGGCCGTCTCGGACGCCTTGGTGACTCGGCCGATGTGGCAGCCTTGAACTTGGGTCTCGGCCAGCGGGACTGTTTCCGACTTCAAGAGCGCGTCGACCGCATTGGCGACATACCTCTTCGTCGGTGCGGACCGCCGTTCGCGGTACCCGTATTGATCGTCGAGCATTCCGCGGTAGCGCACGGTTCGCTGTGCATCGAGCACAAACACTTCCGGCGTTCGTTCGGCTCCGAACAAGTCGGCCACGACGTTGCCAGCGTCCTTCAAAACGGGGAAGGTGAGTCCATTGTTCCGCGCCTGGGCGCGCGTCTGCTCGAGAGTGTCCTGCGCGTTGGAGTTGACGGCGATAAATGCCACCGACTTGCCCTGATAGTGCTTTGCAAGCTCCGCCAGGCTCGGGGCGTAAAGATTGGCCAGCGGACATTCGACACCGAGAAACGCGACGACCAGCACCTGTTCCTTATGGTCGGCCGAGTGAAACGTCGTGTTGTCGGTGGCTGAGGACGAGAAGGCGGGAATCACGGCTCCGACTTGTCCCGTCCCGGAAGATCCGGAACGGCCTGTGCCCGCCAAAGCGACGGCCGCTTTCGGATCGAACGGCGTTTTGGCGATCGACTTCGCCTTTTTCCGAGCGAGCGTGCCGGTTCGGCTCTCCGAGGCCTCTGTGTCTTCGGTTTTTTGAGCCCCCGGCTTCGCCGCGGGGTCGGCGGCTTTTCCGTTCGCACCTTTCTCGTTCTTCTCCTTATGGCGCAAGAGCGACGGGGCCCCCACGGGAGTTGAGGCCGATTCGGGTTCCGTCGCGTCGGACTTGTCGCCGGTTGCTTTCTCGGATTCGGCGACCTCGGATGTTCTTGGCATCGGAGTCGGAAGCAACTGGCGGACTTGATGCGGCTTCGGGTGGGCTCGAGCCGCGGGTGCTGAAGAGCACATAGATCAAAAAGAGGACCAAAACACCGGCGCCGACGCAGGTCCAAACGATGAGCGGGCCGCGCTCCGGGAGTGCCCAGCCTCCCCGCGGTCGCGAGCGAGTGGGGGCTGGGGCGGGGGGCAGATCGTCGTCATCGACGTCGATCTCGACGGTCGCGATCGATTCTGCCTCGTCAGCGTCGGCCTTAGTGCGCGGCTTGTTGCGGCGGAGGCGCGGAAGTTGCTCGCCCGTCTGCTCGTCCTGTTCCTCAGTGTCGGCCAGCATCGAATCGAATTCGGACGTTTCGACATCAGTCTCAGACTTCTTGCCCGACTTGGTGCGTTTCGGCGGCTGCGGTTTAGACTCGTCGTCGTCGAACAAATCGGTCCCGGAAGAGTCTGCCAGCATGGCATCGAATTCGGTCGACTCTGCTTGCGACGTGAACTTCACTGTTTTCGAGTCGCTGCGCGGGCGGATCGTCTCTCCGGAACCTCCCTTGCGACTCTCGCGGGTGGCAGTGTCAGATTTGGAATCGGCTCGTTTGCTCCCCGATTTTGTCGGCGCCTCGAGCTTGCTCGACCGGCCCCGCGAGTGGCTCGAGGGTTCGTCGGCGAGCAGTGGAATGTCGTCCGAATCGGCGGCCGCAGCCTTGGTCGAACCAGATTTCTGAACGCTTGATTTCCCGGCGCTCGATTTCGAGAGCGGCGCATCATCGGCGAGCGGGATATAGTCCGCGGTCGGGACTTGGATCACGAACGGCTTCTTGCACGAAGGGCACGGGACGCGCTTACCAATCAGCGAATCTTTCGTGACTTGCAGCGAAGCGCCGCACGATGGGCAGGCAACCGAGTATTTTTGTGCCATACGAAGTGCCCTCCTGCCAGGCTGATGCGCTAAACGCGGCGAGTCGAAGTTAAACGGCCAGTATGTTCAAACGAAAGCCGCGGGCAACGGGACATCTACCAACTGCTGGGTTGTCGGATGCTTAACGCGAAACCTGGCGCACAGGCTCAAAAACAGACGAAGACTTCGGCGCCACAAGATTACGCCGGCACGGAGGGGTTACTCGGCGCAAATTACTGAAGTTTCAACAGAATACCCCACGAACCACCACTAAACCAAGAACGATTTTGGATTTAACTCGACTTTAAGGTTCGGCCTGAAAAGGCCGCCGCGGTCAGTTTTCTTTCAGAGCCGCGACCAGGGCTCGTTCGATGTCGGCCTCGTCGAACGGATGGTCGGGGTCGCCGCCGAACTTGTTCCGCAACTTCCCATTGCGACCGTAAATCTTGTAGTGGGGAAGTGCCCCGCCCACGATATCCAGGGCGGCAAACGCGGCGTCGGTATCTTCGAGTCGATTGGCGAAGTTTTTTATCTGTGAATTTTTCTGCGTTAAGAACTCTAGAATCTTCTTTTGGTAGGTGGGTTCGGGACTATCCAGGCTCATCGAGACGGCAATCAGGCCTTGGTCACCATATTTCTTTGCCAGGGCAAGGGTTCGGGGAAACTTCTCCCGGCACGGGAGGCAATAGGTCGCCCAAAAATCGACGAACACGACCTTGCCACGCTGGCTGGCAATGTACTTCTGAAAGTCCTCTGGAGAGACCGGCTCGACAGTAACAGCGGAGCGAGCCGCCGGGTCAGTAGGTGTTTCTACTCTACTAGGTGTTTTCACCTCAGTAGGTGTTTTTACTAATGATGATCCCGAAGAGTCGTTGGACGCTCCAGGGGCGGCGACTGCTGTCGTCGTAGCAGGTGCTGGCGGAGAAGACGGTGTGGCCCCCTCCTTGGCGGCGCAGCCAAGCAGGAGACATGCAGTCAATGCGGCCAAATTGAGGGGGAGGAGCGCACGTCGATGCGCACAGAGCAACGGATTTGCATCCGACATAGCGTTTCGAGTCCTTCCGATCGCCCGATCCGTCGAGGCGAGTTGAGACAAGCCGGCTATTGCGGTTTACCGTACTCGATCCCGCAACCCGTGGCGCGAGTCTCGCTCGGATCCGGACGCTTTCCGTTCAAGAGCGCGTGCACCGCCTCGCGGACGTACGATCGCTGAACTTTCTCGGGCTCGATGTCGTCGTCGAATTTTCCCATGTAGGCGATGTTGCGTTCGCGATCGAGCACAAACAACTGCGGCGTGACAGTCGCGCCGTAGGCCTTCCCGATCTCTTGGGTCGGGTCGCTGAGATAGGGAAAGTCGAATCCTTTCTGAGTCGCCCGTTCCCGCATCTTGTCGAGACTATCCGGCGGCAACAAACTCGAGCTGATCGCGACGAAGACCACGCCCCGTTTTTTTTGCACGTTGGCAAATCGGATGAAGCGATCTTCGTACATCTGGGCGACCGGACAATGGTTGCAAGTGAAGGCGATCACGATGACTTTGGCCGACTTGTAGTCGTCCAAGCTGTGCGGCTTGCCGTCGATGCCAATCAGCCCCACGAACTTCGGCGCTGGCTGTCCCACGTCGACCTTGCGATTAAACTTGGCCGCCCGGGCTGGGCCGGCAAATACCGCGAGCAGGGCGATATTGAGAGAGACGAACACCAAACTCCGAAATCTAAGGCCCGACATCTAAACTACCTCCTACGAATCGCCTGCTCAAAAAGCCGTTCGGCGGAATTCGTTAGCGTGGCTGACAATTCAAAGCTGCAGACATCCCTGTCGCGGCACCTGGTCTCAAACGACGGTGCGACCTGAGCCAGGCAAGAGTCAAACCTTGCTGGGAACGTCACCGCGAGCCAGCTCTTCGTCCCACTCATCCAGCAAAGGCCAGTCAACGGCACACGTGCCGAAGTCGGCCATGTGCTGATAACCGTTCAACCGTTCGATCGTCGAGTCCAAGAGTGCGTTGTCCTTGCGAAAAATCGGTCCATGACTTGGCAAGAGCCACTCGACGTCGCTGTCCCGAATTCGTTCGAGCGAGCGGATGAAGGCGGGAATATCCGAGCCGTGATGTGCGTCGATATTCCCCACGCAGCCGTCGCGATAAATATTATCGCCGCAAAACAGCATGTCGTCCATGCGAAACGAGAGCTGGCCGTGCGTGTGCCCGGGCGTGTGCCAGACTTCGATGCTCTTGTCGCCGATCTTGAGCACGTCCCCTTCGTCGATCGTGCGATCGAGTTTGATGATCGGCAGATCGATCGAAATCTGCTGAGCCGAAATCTCGGCGTAGGTCATCACGCGGTCGCCTTCGAGGAGCAGCCGTAGCGTCTCGGGATGGCCAACGGTTTCGGCCGAGGGGAGCAGGTCTTTGGCCTTCTTGAGGCCTTGAATGTGATCGACGTCGGCATGCGTCGCGACGAGGTAGCGGCAACTGGCCAGCGAAAAATCGATCCGGCGGATCATGTCGATGATTTCAGCGACCGTGTCCTCGTAGCCGATGTCGATCAACAGCCACTGCGACTGGTCGTGCACCAGGTAAACGCAGCAGCCAAGCCGGCGGCGCGCCAGGTGATTCATTTCGATGACGTGGGGGAAAAGCTCACGCCGGGCGGCCATCAACACTTTCTCCGCGTTCGGGAACCTCGTGGGCTTGCCTGGAAGACCGAGCATCGGTTCGACAAAGGCGAGCAGGTCGGCCTCGAACCAACGTCATCGACGCTATTCTAGGTGCCGTTTTCGGCCGAAACAAGGAGATCGGCAAAGACTTGCGCAGGTCAAGAGGGGCGTCTCTCCGAGCATGTGCTCCAACGCGTCCGAAAGAAAGCGCGGAATGCCGAACTCGCGCCCGGCATTCCGCGTGTTGCACTCTGCTAGCGCACGCTCAATGGCTCACGTCACCGTTTCGGTCATCATCCCCGACGTCACGGCGTCGAAGTTCCCGTCGCCGTTGTACTTCACCGTGATCTTGTAACTGCCGGCCTTCTTCCACGAGTAAGTGATCGTCGCCTGCCCGTTGGCGTCGAGCGTTCCTGTGCCGATTACGGTCGAGCCGCTGTAGAACGTGACGGTGCCGGTCGGGGTGGGTTCTCCGGGCGACGTGGGGACGACGGTCGCTGTGAAGGTCGCCGACGTATTCGGCGAGACTGATTGCTGCGACGGAGTAACCGACGCACTGGCCGCGGCCTTGGTTACGCGCTGCGTGATTGCGCCCGAGGTGCTGGTTGTGAAGTCGGTGTCACCCTCGAACACGGCAGTGATCGAGTGGCTTCCCACCGCGAGGCTCGAGGTGCTGTACGTCGCCTGGCCGGCGCCGTTCAGAGTGCCCATGCCGATGACGGTGCCGCCGTCCTTGAACTCCACCGTCCCAGACGGCGCACCCGAGCCGGGATTCTTGACCGTCACCGTCGCGGTAAAGGTCACGTTCTGGCCGAAGGTGCTGGGGCTGCCGGAGGTCGCGACGACCGTTCTTGGTGGCTGCCTGGTTGATGGTTTGAGTCAGCGTGCCGGAGGGGCTCGACTGATAATTTCCGTTGCCATTGTAGACAACCGTGATCGAATTGCTCCCCAACGGCAGGCTCGAGGTGACGAACGTCGCCTTGCCCGAGCTGTTGAGCGTCCCCGGTCCCAGCGGACTTCCGCCGTCGAAGAAGGTTACGGTTCCCGTCGGTGTGCCGCTGCCGGGATTGTTTGAAGTCACGGTGGCCGTCAGCGTGACGGTCTGGCCAAAGACGGCCGTCGCGGCCGACGACTTGACGGTGGTGGTCGTCGGGTCGGCGTTCACAGTCTGGGTGACCACGTTCGAGGTGCTGGTTTCGAACTTCGTGCTGCCCATGTAGACGGCCGTGATCGAATCGCCGCCGACAGGCAGCGTGAACGCGGTGGTGGTGTAGGTGGCTTTGTCCGCGCTGTTGAGCGTGACGGTGCTTAGCACCGTCGACCCGTCCAGGAACTCGACCGAGCCGGTGGGCTTGCCCGAGCCCGTGACGACTGCTGCCACCGTCGCAGTGAACGTCACTTTCTGCCCGTAATCCGACGGATCGACACTGGAACTCAACGTGGTCGTGGTCGGGCCGACGTTCCAGGTGAAGCTCTGGCTCGCGCTGGCTCCGTTGCCGTCGCTGGCGGTCACGGAGGCTGAATAAGTTTCCGGCGAGCCGGTGATCGTGCCGGTGATGAGCCCAGTGCCTGGATTGATCGCCAATCCTGACGGCAAGCCCGTCGCCGAGTAACTCCACGAGTCGCCGGTCGGCAGACCGCTGTCGTGAACCTGCAGCGACACCGAGGCGCCGAGGGCGCTATTCTGCGTGCCCGGATTCGTGACGGAGAGTACCGAGACGTTCCAGGTGAAGTCTTGCGTCGCGCTCGCGCCTTGGCCGTCGCTCGCTGTGACCGAAGCGGAATACGTGTTGGCCGAGCCGGTAATCGTGCCAGTGATCGAACCGGTCGCCGGGTCGATCGACAGTCCGGACGGCAAGGTCGCCGAGTAACTCCATGAATCGCCACTCGGCAATCCGCTGTCCTGAACTTGTAGCGAAACCGTGTCGCCGACGGCGTTGTTCTGCGTGCCTGGATTCGTGACCGAGAGCACCGAGACGTTCCAGGTGAAGTCCTGCGTCGCGCTGGCTCCCTGGCCGTCACTCGCCGTGACCGACGCGGAATAGGTGTTGGCCGAACCCGTCACGGTGCCGGTGATCAGGCCCGAAGTCGGGTCGATCGACAGTCCGGACGGCAAGCCGGTTGCGGAATAGGACCACGAATCGCCGCTGGGCAAACCGCTGTCCTGAGTTTGCAGCGAGACCGAGTCTCCGACGGCATTGTTCTGAGTGCCCGGATTGATGACTGAGAGAACGGAGACATTCCAAGTGAAGGTTTGGCTCGCGCTGGCTCCCTGGCCGTCACTGGCCGTGACCGACGCGGAATAGGTATTGGCCGAACCCGTCACGGTGCCCGCGATGAGGCCCGAAGCCGGGTCGATCGACAGTCCGGACGGCAAACCGGTTGCGGAATAGGACCACGAATCGCCGGTGGGCAAACCGCTGTCCTGAATTTGCAGTGAGACCGAGTCGCCGACGGCATTGTTCTGCGTTCCCGGGTTCGTTTCGGATAGGACCGATACGTTCCAGGTGAAGGTCTGGCTCGGATTGTCGCCCTGGCCGTCGCTGGCCGTGACCGTGGCCGAATAGGTGTCGGCGGAGCCGGTGATCATGCCCGTGATCAGGCCCGTGCTGGTACTGATCGCGAGACCCGATGGCAATCCGGTTGCCGAATAGGTCCACGTGTCGCCCGGCGCCAGGCCGCTGGCCTGGACTTGCAGCGAGACCGAATCGCCCACGGCACTATTCTGCGTCCCCGGGTTGGCGACCGCCGGCACATACTCGTCGAAGACCGCCGAAGTTCCCGTTGTGAAGTTCAAGTCGCCGCTGTAAACGGCCGTGATCGAATTGGTGCCGCCCGGCAGGCTCGAGACGGCCAGCGTCGCGGTTTGGTCAGGATTCGGATTTGCCTCGTTATCGAGGTTGTTAAGGTAGGCGGTCCCCAGCAGCGTGTTGCCGTCAAAGAACGAGACCGTGCCGATCGGCACAAACGAAGAGCCGTTGGGCGCGACGGTGGCAGTCAGGTTGACGCCCGTCCCCTCGCCGATCGGATTGGCCGAGGACGAAACGGTAGTGGTCACCGTCTCGAGCACCGGCTGCACGAGGACCGATTGGCCCCGTGAATAGGTCCCACCGCCGCTGTACGAGGCGTAGATGTGATAGTGGGCCGCAACCAAACCAGAAACCTGAATCGACGCCACCCCGTCGACAACGTTGGCCGTGCCGATCGGGACGGCCGTGGTGTCGTAGTTGAGGGGGTTATTGGCGCCCTTGTAGTAACTGAAAGTCACCGTGCCGGACGGCGTTGGGCCGCCGTCGGTCGAGGCGAGTGTGGTCGTAAGCGTGATCGTGTTGCCGACGACGGCAGGATCGGCCGACGAGGTCGTGGTGAGCGTGTAGTTCGAGTAGCCGCCTTCGGCAAACAGGGTGCCGCCGTTGTCGGAGAAGATTTCGCCGTTGGGGGCGATGGCGGTCGGCGTGTACGGGACGCCGACGCCCGAGGTGACTTCGACCGCGTTGGTGGCTGTGTTGGTCCCCAGGTTCCACTGGTACGTGTAGCCGTCTTCGTTGTTCATGTAGGCGCTGTCGGTCGCCGTGTCGACCACGGTCCCGTTGGTGCACCACTCGCGGACCGCGTCGGGATCGCCGGCTTGGACGGCCGGCACGTCAGGCGAGGGACTGGTGAAGGCTTCGACCGTGGCCATCACGTCGAAGTTGGGGTTGGGGTAGCCGGGGTTCGGGTTGTTGGAGTCGTAGTTGGGGTCGGGCACGGCCGAATACGGGTCGAGTACGGCGATCTCATTCACGCCGTTGTCGCCGTAGTCACCCGAGTTGGGACCGCCGAAATCGGCGTTGGAGTAATTGTTGTATTTGGAGAGGATCAGGTAGCTCGAGCTGCCCGTGTAGGAGGGGACCATCGACGCGGGGACGATCGAAGGCGTGTCGTCCCAACCGAAAGCGCCTGGCGTGTACTCGGTGCTCAAGTCTGCCGAAAAGTGGAGCAGAAAGCCGCGGGAGCCGTTGTACGGATTGCCGAAGACCCCCTGGAAGACGGTCCCGTCAGGAGCCACCATCGGACTGGCGGTGCTCTCGTCGATCAGACCGGCTCCATTGCCGCTGGAGGGATCGATTAACTGCACCGAGTTCTCGGCCGCCATCGTCGTGGTGTTGAACCCGACCAGGTACGAGTTGAACTCGCCGGCGCCATTATTGGCCAGGGCATAGCCCGCGTCGTCGATACCGAAGTAGACGGTCGAGCCGTCGTTGCTGACTGCCGGCGCGGTCCCCAGCGCGGGATTCCAGTTGCCGTCGTTCGTCTGTCCGACGGCTGAATAGGCCAGCGAGGACGTGGCGGTCCCGCTCGGGCTGATTTTGACCACGCCGCCGTCGGTGATGCCGGAGGGATTGGTCCCCGTCTCGGTGAATCCGAAGTAAACGTTCCCCGAGCTGTCGACCGTGAGCCCCGTGTTGATGTAGATCGACGAGTTGTAGGCCGATTCGTTGGCCGTGTAATTCGAGAGGCCGTAGAACGCTTCCTGGACAATCGTCGGCGTGCCGGGCGTGTCCGGATTGGCGACGTAATCGAGCGTGCCGCCGGGGCCCGGGAAATAGACGCGGTTGGTCACCGCGTCGTAGACCGGCTGATACGACGGCAGCCAGCCGTACGTCGGCTCGATGTAGCTCCTGCTGTTGGCTGGGTTGAGGACCCACGTGCCGCCACCCGAGTAAGTTCCGTTGCCGGTGGTACCCTGCAGCTCGAACGAATTCGCGGTCACATCCTGGACGGTAAACGTGCCGTTGGCGTTTGTGTTGCCGTTGACGCCGCCGATCGTCACGCTATCGCCGTTCACCAGGCCCGTGGTGGTGCCCGTGATCACGATGGGACCGGCGTTGCTGGCGCCCGTGATGGTGCCGGTCGGTTCGCTGGTCCACAGCACCTGCCCGGTGACGTCGTTGAGGGCCTCGACGAAGAAGTTCTGGGCGTTTTGGTCCTGCGCGCTCCAGGTCACCTTGATCGGGACGATGACGGTGTTGTTGGGGGTGAAGACGGGATCGCCATAGTGCTCGGCGCCCCAGGGCTCCAAGTCGAGCGGGACCGACCAGAGAACTTGATTGAGGGGCTGCGCCACAGCCGCCGTGTCACCGGTGTGCTGGGCGTTTCCGTTGAGCTGGTTCCACGACGCCGAAGTCGCCGTGGTGGCGACGGTCGCAGAGAGGAGGGCTCGGTCCTCCAGACGTTCGATCGCGGGTTGGTAGTTTGATCGACGAGCAGTGCGCTTGGAACGAGACTTTCGAAACCACTTGAGTTGCAAAACCATGAACACGTTTCCCAATGCCCGCGAGTATGTGAAATGTGAGATGACCTTGAATTTAGCAGACTACTGGAGGCCACGGGGGACGGGCAAGCGGAGCGTGCAAATTTTCACGAGGCGAGAAGCTAAAAAACTCGCAAATTCAGCCGGAAAAACGCATGTTTTTCTTCGACGCGAGTAGAGTTTTGCCGCTCGACATCACGTTGAATTTGGCGTCTCGGGTCCGCTGCGTATGCGACGATTCTCAGAGCGGTGTTTTTGTCCTCCGCCCTCTGCGAACACTTCGCGGAACGGCTGTTCACTCAACGTTTGGGGACCCGCCGAGAGCCGGACCTGACGGCGGATGACCTGCCGCCGCTTGCCCAAGACCGACTCCCCGTGAACGGTTGATCTGATTGGTCTCGACAGACGAGGGTGGAGGATGCGCCTCCCCGCGGCGCAATGCTTTCAAAGTTGTTTACGAGCGCATAAAAACTCGATCTCGGGCGTTGCATTCGAACAAAGATTTCGCCTCATCCCCAACAAAGGACCGCTTGGCATGTCTGCGCCCTGGGTGGCCATTCAGCGAAATCCCACCTCGGGGGCCGGATTGCAGCAGGCTGAGCTTTTGCATCTGGTCAGCCATCTCCGCCGTCTGGGGATCCGGCCACGGCTCTATTCGCAACGAGCGCGGTTGCATCAGCGTCTCGAAATTGCAGACGAGCGGCAAAGTCTTGTGTGCCTGGTCGCGGCGGGCGGCGACGGCACGGTCGGCGACCTGGTGAACCGGTTTCCGGACCTCCCCGTGGCGGTTTTGCCTCTCGGAACCGAAAACTTGCTGGCCGGGTACCTGAAAATTCCGGGGAATGGCCGATTCGTTGCGGAGATGATTGCTGCCGGTTGCAGCCGTTCGATCGACCTCGGGGTGGTCAACGGACGCCGGTTTTTGCTGATGGTGACTGCCGGGATCGACGCCGACATCGTGCACAAAATGCAGGCTCGGCGGAGGGGCCACATCCGAAGATGGAATTACCTCCAACCAATTCTGGAAACCCTGCGTAGTTACCGTTACCCGAAACTGCACATTTCGGTGGAGGGGGGCGATCTACCCGCAAGTCAGCCCCATTCCGGCCGGTTGGTCGTCGTAGCGAATCTGCCGGCTTACGCGATGGGGCTGCCGCTGGCGGCTAGCGCGGACGAGAGCGACGGGCTGCTCGATCTGCGGGTGTTCCGCCGTCGTTCTGCATTCCAAATGTTCCGGTACTTATATAAGGTTTTACTCAGGCAGCATGAAACGCTGGCCGACGTTGTCAGCGGGCGAGCTAGGCAGGTGACAATCACCTGCGACACGCCCGTACCCATCCAATGCGACGGCGATCCGGCCGGTTTTACGCCCGCGGAGATCAGCATCCTCCCCGGAGCGTTGAAATTAATCGTTCCCAATGGCCCGGCTCGATAGGCGACGTCGCTAGTCCGCTATCCCGGTCCGCGGACGAGGCCGGAGTCGGACGTGCCAAATAACCCCATTCAACTCGGAAAGATTGCCTGCGGCACGGGGCATCCGCTGCTGTTTATTGCCGGCCCCTGTGTGATCGAGACCCCCGAGCTGGTGAGTGAAGTGTCCGGTCGATTGGCCGAGCTGGCGGTGAAGCTCGACGTTCCGATCGTCTTCAAATCGAGCTTCGACAAAGCCAATCGCACCAGCTACCACAGCTTTCGCGGACCGGGACTGCAACTCGGGTTGAGAATTCTCGAAAGAGTCCGCGAGGCGACCGGCCTGTGCGTGACGACCGACATCCATGAGCCGGCTCACGCTGAGCCGGCCGCCCAAGCTTGCGACATCGTGCAGATTCCGGCGTTCCTGGCGCGGCAAACCGATCTGGTGCACGCGGCCGCGGCTGCGACCGCACGTCGCGGACGAATCATTAACGTCAAAAAGCCCCAGTTCATCGCGCCCGAGGACGCGGTGCATATCGTAAATAAGTGCGAGGAAGCGGGAAATCCGAACATCCTGCTGACCGAGCGCGGCGCGACATTCGGTTACGGCCGCCTGGTGAACGACATGCGGGCGATTCCCGTGATGCAGAAAATGGGAGTGCCCGTCGTGTTCGACGCCACGCACAGCGTGCAGCTTCCAGGCGGGGCCTCGACGGGCGGCCAGCGGGAGATGATCCCCGTGCTGGCGCGCGCGGCGGTCGCCGCGGGCTGCGATGCCGTCTTCCTGGAGACGCATCCGAACCCCGACCGCGCGCTCAGCGACGGACCGAACATGATTCCCCTGGCGGAGCTTCCGCGACTCATCGAACAGCTTAAGCGGTTACGGTCACTCATCAACGAATTCCATCGTTCCTAAGGTAGTTGTGCATGTCTTTGCGAGCACCCGTTTACTCGCTGCGTTCCCGGTTCGCCGCCGCCCCGCGCGTGCGGCTGTTTGACGTTGTGTGCGCCGTCGCGCTGTCGACGATCGTGAGTGCGGGCTGCGAATCAAATTCGTCGAGCTCGTCGGGAAGCGCCGGATCGAAAGCGGCCGCCAAAGCCGAGGCGTCCGCCGCCTCGGCCGCCGACGCTCGCTGCCAGCAACTCTTGTCGAGCGGCCTCGACATGATGAGACCGGAGAGTTTGGGAATCACCGCGCAAGAGCAGCAGGCCGTTGACTCCCTCAACAATTGGGCCGGTGACTGCGGCAAGTCGACCGCGGCCAACGATCCGGCGCCGAAAAATGGGAGGCGCGGACGCCTTCGCCGATTTGTACGACCTGACCGACATCGAGCACGTTCGCAATTGTTGGCTGGCGAAGCAGCTGGGGGCGGGCGCCCTCAAGTCGCAGTCGACCGATCTCGACCGCATTGTGGGGCTGTTCGACATTTCGGTCCGCACGGTAGCGCTTGTGAACAGCTCAGATCCCCTGATGCCTCAAACTCCGTACGACACGATGGTGATCGGAAGGGGAACTGCCGAGGATCGCGCCTGGCTCTTTGGGGAACTCTTGCGACAAGCAGGGTTTGACTCCGTCATTGTGCGGCCCAAAGCGAGCAGCCCGCCGACTGCCGGTTCCGCAGCCTCGGGGGCCATAGGCTCAGGGGCCTCGGGCGCGCGCGCCGCGCTGGCTGGTCGGCGTGCTCTTGGACAAGCAGGTCTACCTGTTCGATCCGACTCTCGGTTGGCCGATTCCCTCGCCGGACGACAAGGGGACGTCTGCGACCGTGCAAAAGCCGGCCACTTTGGCCCAAGTCGTCGCTGATGACAAGTTGTTGCGCAAACTGGATATCTCGCCCGAGAAGAAATATCCGCTCCGGGCGTCTGATCTCAAATCGGTGCAGATCGAAATCATCACCGAGAGCCGTTACTCCGAGCCGCGGATCAAACGCATCGAATCGTTTCTTGCGGGAAATCGTTCGACAACGGTGTATGCCCCGTTGGCCGATGCGGGTGGGAAGCCGGGATTGCGCTCGCGTGTCGAGTCGGCAGGCGGAGGAACCTGGAAGAAAGAGGATGTGGGGGTCTGGGAGTATCCGGACAAGCAAACCTCGGCGGTTCATCATCTCGAGGGGGATACGAAGACTCTGCACGAAGGCTATTGGCTCCCCTTCGAGGGGCCCGTCGAGCTGGAATTCGACATGAAGACCATGCACTGGAAGGTCAGCACGGGAACTACGTTCAAAGACCTCAAGGGGGGCAAGGCGGGTCGGAAAGAGGGAGGAGCGTTCCCCGGTCAGGGTGACTCGGCTGACCGGGTGGAAGTCCGGCACGACGCGCGCAAGCAAATCAAATCGCGAATCGCCCAACTTCAAGGCGACTATGCAACGGCGATCCGAAAATACCTGAACGTGCAGCTCGACGAGCTCCCGCCCGCGTTGCCGTTGCCGGAGGACATTCAAGAGCAAGCACGAAATCATCTCCCTGCGGACAAGCGCCCCAAGGGCGATGGACCGCTGGCGATGGAGACTCCCAAGCGCGAGTTCTTTATGAACTTTCGGGCCGCCGAAGACGCCAAGTTCTGGATGGCGGTCTGTCAGATGCAGCAGCACGATTTCGACCTGGCCGAAGAGACCTTCAGCTCGTACCTCCGCCGCTACGGGCAGGGCGCCGGCACGTGGGTGGTGCACGCCGCCTACTTGCGCAGCCTGTGCCTCGCTGAGAGCAAGAAGTTTGCGTTAGCGTTGGTTGCCATCGCGCAGCTTGCCCAGGCATTGCAAGAAAACGACTACCGACGGCTGAGCTTCGAATTACTCAGCGAGCGCTGGCGGGCCGCCCGCGACGCGTCGAAACCCCCGGTAACGGGCAGCGAAACGCCGCCGAAAGAGCAGTCGGCACCCGCCACGGTGAAGGCCGAGCCGGCGAGTGCAAAGCCGGCGGCGAGCGATAAAACTCCGGAGAAGACTCCGCCGGCTGTCGCGTCGCCGCAGAAGACTCCGCCTGCCGCACCCGCGGCATCGGATGCGAAATCGAGCGCAAAGCCGAAGTCGCCGTGACGTCCTACAGCTTCGGCGGGTCGTGTGAGACCTGCGGCTGGCGAGGCATGTTCCGCTCGCGGTCGTCGTCGAGCTGAAGTCGCGGGGGACGAGGCGGTCGCGGCGGCGGATAGTTCACGTGCAGCTCGTGCCAGTCCCACCCCATCGGCGACTGCAGCTCTTCCCGGGCGAGCGCCTCCCACTGCGTCCCCCGGTGGTCTTCGATCACGCCGTCAAGATATTGGCGGGCCCGCTTGGCGAATCTGAGGACTTTCGAGGGCGATTTCTCTTCAGACGCCGGCTCGATTCGCCACGTGTTGTTTGTCGCGTCCTGGAACGGGCGCGGCGACAGTTTCATATCGGCAAGCATCATGTTGTAGCCCAATGCCCGCGCCCGCATGGCCAGCACGCGCCCCATCGCCAGGTCAAAACTAGCCTTCCAGCGGGGCGTGTCCAGCCGCGAACGGTCGCGCTCGCCCGCTTCCAAGAGCGTATGCATTTCGTTCAGGCGATAATCGAGCTCAGCCAGCGGCATTTGCGCCGCGGTGATCTGCTGCCTCAGCGTGTTGTCGTTATCGGCGCGAAAGACGAGTTGCGGCTGGGGCATTTTTTCGGGCGGCCCTACGAGAGCCGCTTGATACAAGGCGGCCTTGGCGGCGTTTCGCGCCCGCTCGAGTTCGTAGTCCTTTTTCGGGCGGTAGTCGGGCCAATAGTTCCGCAAAACGGCCTCATCGAATTTTGGGCCCGGCAGCTCTTCGGAAATCAAATACATGCCGCCCGTCTCCGCGCACAAGCGGGACAGCGCGTACGGGCCGAATCCGGAGGTCAGCTCCTCGAGGCGATGGCTCCGCCCGCCCCAAAACGGCAATTGCACTCCCTCGAGATCCGCCGTTTCCGGTCCGCGGTTTGTATACGCGAAGCCGTGAAACCCGTCCTCGAAGACGTACGGAAAATAATGTCTCTCACGACCGAAGACCGCGTCGTCGCCCACGCAGTACACACGCATGCCCATCCGACGAAGCTTGACGATGGCCGTCTCGAGCTTTTCAGTATCGCTGCCCCGCTCGTCGGTGACGACCACAATCATCACGCGGCGGCGCTCTTTCGTCCCGATGCGAAAACTGCGAAACCGCTCGCCGGCCGCGAGGGTTGCAGTAAACACATTTTCCACCGCTCCCTTTTCGTCGCCGTCATCCTGAATCTTCCGGATCGCTTTTTTGATCGCAGCAATGTCGTCAACGGGTTTCTTTGTCAGGAATTGGACAGACTTCCCAAACGTGCCGACCGCGGTCTTCGAGCGCGCCGTTGCCGCCCACTCCCAGCAGGCCCAACTGGCGGTAAACGTTCTCGAACCGGTCGGCGATCGCATCGCGGCGGCCCTTCATTGAGGGGGTCGCGTCGAACAGCCAGATGACCAGCGTGTTCTCCTGCCGCAGTGAGGCCTCGATTTCCACGGTAAGCCGATCGATGGCTCCCCGGACGCCGCCGGTATGCTCGGTCGATCCGGTGGTTTCGATCAGGTCGCTGAGTTCCCGGTTAGTCGTCGCCACGCCGACGTCGGCGAGCGGTCGTCCGACGCTGATTTGCTTCATTCCGAGCGCGGAGACCGAGCTGGCTGCGCTCACCACCGGTGACTTGGGCGTCTCGATGGTGGAGCCCAAATGGGCCACGCGCAGACTGGTTTCCGACGAATTGTCGCCCCCATTCCCGATTTCGGGAGCGGCCGCCGTGTCGAACCGCAATTCTTGCGGGATCGTGCTGAAAGTCTCTTCCGCCGTAACCGAGGCGGTGACTTCGGGCTCCTGTAAGAGCATTGTCGCGAAATGGATCGGCCACAACGCGACCAGGATAAGCAAGTGGCCGACCAGACTGATCACCCAGGAAGGGATTCGTCCCCGCACTTCAGGCAGACTGGGAGTTTCTGCCGCGACCTTGGCTGCCCCCGAAGCGGGCGCGGGTGATTCGACGGGAGCGGTTCCGGCGGGCGCAGATTCCAGAAGCGTGTAATTCACGTGGTTTTATCCCACCGCCGCGACGCGGACCGACTTCAACGTAGCCCGCCACCTTAAATTTACTCGACTGGGCCGGCTGCGACAACGGCGCTGCGCATGGTCGGCGCCGAGATTGCGTCGCCATTTGAGCCCCAGCATACTGAACGTGCCTGATACTGAACCTGATTGCGTCGCTCGCCCCAGGGGAGATCAAACCGCGTGTCCGTCGAGTTGAGTCAGTTTGCCCGATCGCTTTCGGTCGAGACGGCCTTTACGGTGCTAGCCATCGCCAAAGCGCTCAAAGCGGCCGGTAAAGATGTCATTGAGCTCGAAATCGGCGACAGTCCGTTTAACAGCACAGGGTCGGCCAAAGCGGCCGGCGTCGAGGCGATCCAAAACAACCAGTCGCATTACTGCCCGTCGCCGGGGATTCCTGAGTTCCGCGAGGCGGCCGCTCGCTTTGTAAGACGCGAATTCGACATCCCAGCCGAGGCCAAGAACATTGTGGCCGGCCCGGGGGCCAAGGTCTTCGAGCAATTTTTCTGCGAGGCGTTTCTCGATCCGGGCGACGGCGTGCTGGTCTTCGGGCCGTACTTTCCCACGTATTTGCCAAATATCGAGCGGCGGGGCGCGGGCCGTCGTGCGGCCGCTGCGTCAGGCGAATGAATTCCGCCCGGAGATCGCGGAGATCGAACGCTTTCTGGCGGAAGACCGGGCTCCGCGGGCCATCTTCCTCAATTCGCCGCACAACCCGACCGGCGGTGTCGCAACGCAAGACGACCTCAAGCGAATCGCCGACCTGGTGCGGGGCAAGAACGTCGCCATCTTCAGCGATGAGCCTTACTGCCACATGGTCTGGAAGGGCCGCCACGCGTCGATCCTCGCTCAGCCCGGCATGCTCGACCAAGCCGTAGCCGCCTTTACGTTCAGCAAGTCGTACAGTATGAGCGGTTGGCGCCTGGGGTTTGCAGTCGCAGCGGCCCCGATTGCCGACGCGATCGGCAAGATGATCAACACGACACTTTCCTGCACGCCGACGCTGGTGCAACTCGCCGGCGCGGCCGCGCTCGAGCGCGATCAGGCCGAACGCGACGCCGTGATGCTCAAGTTTCGAGACAAGGTCGAGCTGTTGACCGCCGGCCTCAATCGCATCGACGGCTTTCGCACCCTCGAGCCGACCGCGACCTTTTACGTCTTCCCCAATGTCGCACCGGTTTGCAATCGCCTGGGCATTACCAGCCACGGGCTGGCCCTCTACCTCTTGGAGGGGGCCGACGACCGTTTCGGAATCGCCTGCCTTGGGGGCGAATGCTTTGGCCAGGCGGGACAGGGTTTCTTGCGATTCAGTTGTGCCGAACCCAACGACCGCATTCAGAAGGCACTCGACTTCCTGCCGACCGCGTTGTCGCGAGCCGATCGCGTCGCCGCCTATCTGAAGCAGCGCCCCGACTTTCGCCTCAAAGACCCGTATCCGGTGGCCAACTAGCGATGCCGGAGACGAGTTCGCCCAATGCCCGCCATTATCGGCGTGTCGCCGCGACCGCGCTGATCTGCTACTGGCTGCTCATGTTCACCGGCACGCACTGGCCGCACGTGAGTCTGGAAAGCTACCCCCAGAACACCGACAAGCTGCTGCATTTCACCGGCTACGCAGGCTTCGGATTTTTGATTGCCGTCTGGATGTCGACGAAGCGAGAAGTGCGCTGGCGCGACCTCGCGGCCGCGTTCGGCGTCATCTTCGTCTATGCGATTGTGGACGAACTGTCGCAGCCGCCGTTCGGCCGCACGTGCGATTTCTTCGACGCGGTGGCCGACTGGTGTGGTGGGCTGGCCGGGTTGGCGGCGTTTCTGTTCCTCCGCGCCTTTCTGCGGCGCTTTGTCGGGGCAAAGTTCTAGGGACAACGCCCGATCGCGGAATACACGTCCGGCAAAGGCCGTCTGAGAGAGTGCGAGCTCCGTCCGCACTCGGCTCGCCAAGCCGCTTCGCGCGATAATTAGACGAATCCGCGCTGGCCGCCCGTCTTCAGAATGGCAGATGTGCGCAGTGAGGACGTGCGATGATCATTCTCGCGTTTATCGCGTCGTGCATGGTGATCGGTTGCGTTTCGTTGACGGTCTTTATTTTTCGGGGCTTTGGTGCCGGCGCAATGGCCTCGCTGGGGTGCCTCCTCTTCGTGTTGTGGCTTGCCCAGGGATTGGCAATCCCGCCGGCTGCGTTGGCGTCTCTCGCGCTGTTCGTCGCCTGCCTGACTCAGGTCCGCCGCCAGCCGCAGGTCGGGCGCGTCGCGGCAGTCGGTCTGATCGGGCTTGTGGTGGCGATGGCGGGCGGAGCGATCTTATCCGGGTCCTATCTCAAAGGCATCCGGCATCTTCGCGAAAGTTACCCCGTAGTCTCACTCTCGTCGCGACTGGCTTACGAAGCGCCGCCCGCTGCCGGTCGCGATCTGAGGTCGACGCCTGATCCGCACGCGAGATTCGGACCGCCGCCCAAAGGCGCGCCGGCGTGGGCGGTGCTGGACTCTCAAACGGACCTGGCCGCCCACCATGGGGGGCGCCGTGGACGGGCTCTCGAAGAAATTCACGCTTCGACGGTGGAACAGTTTGTCAATGCGCCGGGCTTTGGAGTCACGCGCATGAGTTCGATCGGTGAATGGTCCGTGAGGAGCTACCGCGAACCGGCGGGGTTACTTCCGGGGACGGTCGCGAACGAATCGCCTTCCACTCACCCCGGCGTGCTGCGGGCCCTGCCTCCGCCGTCGGTTCATCGCGAGAGCAAGAGCGCTGACCCTCTCGAGGGGGAACTGTGGGAATCCCACCACCGGGGTCTTGGGGACTTCTTTGATTCGGACGATTTTGGATGGGTCGTCGACCGCGATCACGTCGCCGGCTTCCTGCCGCACCGCTTTAGCTCGAACTTCCGCAGCGCGTTCGCGTCAGAACCGGCGAAATGGCAGTTGCAGCGTTTAGAACTCGTCAGCTTGCGCCGATTCACTCAGCCGATGGTCTATGTGACGGGAAAAAAGCTGCCGCAGATGGACGAGATCCAAAACGTCCCGACGCGTGAATTGAACACGTTCGAGGCCGCCGCTTTGGAATCGCTGGCAAAGGGTGAAGAACTCTTGTACGAGCAGGAGGGGCGGCGCGTGCTGGCTTTGGGGGCACTCCGCGCCCGCGAGCAATGCACGAAGTGCCACGACGTCAAGCGGGGCGCCCTGTTGGGGGCCTTCTCGTACGAGTTTCTGGGCGCCGCGCCGCCTCCCAAACCGCCGCTCTGAGGGGCAAGATCGTCTCCGCACGACGACTTGGGCCGGCGGAAAGACGAGATGGCGTGCCCACAGCCGCGCAGCCGGCCTTGTCAAACCTTACAAAGCAGCCGCCGTCCGGTTCTTCGGGCCGCTTACGCTTCCTTATGGTAGCTGGGACAATTGCGCAATCTTAACTTCTGCGCGTTTCCTTCGGGTGGCGCCGGCGGCACTCCCGCCAGTGCTCTTCCCTTCGGGGCCGGGCGGTTCGATGTACGACGGCGGCCAAACGACCGAAATGCAGCGTCTGCTCGACGGTTGGGCCGCCGGGGACGTCGCCGCGCGAGACCGACTGCTCGATCGGGCCGGTCAAAGACTGCTCGCACTCACGCGTCGTATGCTCCGCGGTTATCCGCATCTGCGACGCTGGGAGCAAACCGATGATGTCTTTCAAAGCGCTGTGTTGCGGCTCTATCGCTCGCTTGGGGATGTGCGGCCCGATTCGATCGGCCAGTTTTTCGGACTGGCCGCAACTCAGATCCGCCGGACGTTGATCGACCTTGCCCGGCATCACTTCGGTCCTGAAGGCGCGGCCCGACGCCATCAGAGCGAAGGCGACGTCCAACACCAATCGACAGCAGGGGGTGATTCTGGCCCGGCCCGCCGCGACGAGCCGCCTGAAACTCTCGACGCCTGGGCCCAATTTCACGAGGCCGTCGAGGCGTTACCCCGCGACGAGCGGGACGTCTTCAGCGTGATCTGGTACGGCGAAGCGACGCAAAAAGAAGCGGCCGAGCTGATCGGCGTGACCGAACGCACGATCCAGCGACGTTTGGTCCGTGCCCGACTGCTTTTGTATGAATCCTTGAAAAACGTGCGCGCCTGTTTTGAGGAGGCGAACGAACATGGCTCTTGATGATCGACTCAGTGATTTGCTCGTGGACTGGGAGCAAGGCCAGCGCGACGGCCGCGAGCCCACGCTCGAAGAGCTTTGCAAAGACGCCCCGGAACTCTTGCCGATCGTGCGCGAGTCAATCGATTCTCTCAAAGCCACCCGCTGGATGTTCGAGCCGGATTCGGGCGCGACGTCGGTGGACGACCAGTCGACGGACGGATCGCGCGCCGCGCTGCACGATACCGAGCTCCCCGCGTCGCACCTCACGGTCGAGCAATTCGCTGCCTCGATCTTTCAGAGCGGCCTGTTGTCGCCGGCCGAAATCGACGAGCTGAACCAACGGCTCACGGCGAGCGATTTGCCCGGAGAAGCCCGCGAGATCGCGTCCCGACTGGTGACGGAGGGGAAGCTGACCCGCTACCAGGCGTCGGTCCTGCTCAAGGCCTCGAAGGATCCGCTATTAATCGACAATTACGTGATCCTCGACACACTCGACACGGGTGGCATGGGTCTGGTGTTCAAGGCGCTGCACCGGTCGATGAATCGCGTGGTCGCGCTCAAGCTGCTGCCGGCCGCGATGATGAGCGCCCGCGACACCGTGAAGCGGTTCCAACGCGAGGTCCATGCGGCGGCCGCACTCTCGCATCCCAACATTGTGGCCGCCTACGACGCCGCATCGAATCGGAGGAAATCGCCTACCTGGTGCTCGAATATGTCGAGGGGACGAACTTGTTCCGCCTTGTGAAGGAACGAGGCCCGCTGCCGGTTGCCTTGGCGGCCAACTACGTGCGCCAAGCGGCGACTGGACTCGCCTACCTGCATTCGCGCGGCATCATCCACCGCGACGTCAAGCCGGCGAATCTGATCCTGGCCGATGACGGGACCGTGAAACTCCTCGATATGGGGCTGGTGCGGTTCGCCTCGGCTGAAGATCTCTCGTGCGCGGAGATGGACCAGGAGCTGACCCAGGCGGGAATCGTGATCGGCACAGTCGCCTACATGTCACCCGAGCAGGCCCTCGACACGCGCTCGGCCGATCAACGCTCGGACATCTACAGCCTCGGCTGCACGCTCTTTTTCCTGCTGACGGGCCGCTCGCTCTATCACGAAGAGACAGGCATGAAAACGCTGCTGGCTCACCGCGAACAACCGGTGCCGACGATCCGCCAGTATTGCGAGGAGGCGCCGGTGTCACTCGATGCCGTCTTCCGCACGATGGTCGCCAAGCGCCCGGCCGACCGGCTGCAATCGATGACCGAAGTCGTCGCAGCACTCGATGCCTGCGTGCCGGGCCTCGCAACGAATTCACCTGCTCCGCCCGCGCAGCGACGTCTCGCCTCTGGCGCGCTTCCGGTCCCGGCGGCTCTCGCTCGTGGCTGGAAACGCCTCAAATCGAGCCCGCTGCGAATCGCGCTCGCTGTCGCAGTCATTGCCGGCCTGGCCACCGGCGGGACGTACCTCGCCGGCATCCTGATTCAGATCAAGTCCAATCGTGGAACGACCGAAGTCCGGGTTGATGACCCGGACGCCGAGGTCACGGTGAAGCGATTTGGTTCCACCGCAAAAGGCCCGCCGCCTCAGAGCCCGAGAGAAACCAAGACGAGCGATTTTCCCCCAGCGACGGTGATAGGCACCAAGACCTTGGACTCGGCTTCGGAGAGTGGAGACCGACGGCTGGCGGTCTGGTTGTTGACCTTGGGAACCGCCGTCGGCACGGCAGACGGTAGTGTCATCGAGACCCTGGCGGGGATCCCAAATTCGCCCTTCCGCGTCACATCGATCTCGTTCGAGGCAAACAAGCAATTTGACGACTCGCTGCTCAGTGAATTCGTGGCGCTGCATCCATCCCATTTGAGGCAGCTTTCTCTGCAAGGCACAGGCATTACCGACAAAGGGATGGAAGCAATGGCGAACATTCCGCGGCTACTAGACCTCAATTTGTCTGAGACTCAGGTTACAGATGAGGGTGTCAAGCGCCTCGGATCGGCGGCTCAACTGCAGCAACTCAAGCTCTCGCAAACGCGGATTACGGATAAAGCGCTGGGATTTCTGGCGGCGATGCGCTCTCTCACTGATTTGACACTCGATCAGACGCAAATCACTGACGAGGGTTTGATGCACATCCCCCAGCTCAAGAACCTGTCGCTCGACGGCACTCGGATTACCGACGCCGGGCTAAAACACCTCGAAAACCAGACCTGGCTGCGATTCCTGAGCTTATGGAGCACAAGGGTCACCAAGGAGGGCGTCGCCAAACTCGAAGCCGCCCTGCCAAGCTGCGACATCAAGCACGAGCCTTGGGAGCCGACAAAGGAGCAGCCGAAGGCCCAGACAAAAAAGCAGGCGACATCGCCGCATCAACCGCCTCGACAACCGGGAGCCCCAGGACACACGTCGGCTCCCCCAAGCGTCGATCGCCAGGTTGCCAATTGGGCTCTCTTTTTTCCGGCGCACAACCTTTGGCTCCGCGAGATTCCGCAGAGGCCCGTCCAAATGCCCTCACAGCTTCCGCAGGGCGACATCCATCTCGAGGGAATTACGTTTCGCGGGCCCATGAATCTCGCAAACTCTGACATTGATCGGTTGGCGTCCCTCCCGGATTTGAAATGCCTCAACCTGCAGTCTCCATCGGTCACGGATGACTCGGTGAGGCGCCTTGCCGCGCTCAAGCACCTGACGCGGCTGTCCGTGGCCGATGGATATGTCACCGACGCCTCGCTCCCCGCGCTGGCCGGAATACAGCGGTTGTCCAGCCTGGACCTCAGCCGCACGCAAATCACCGACGCCGGCCTCGAACAACTTGCCAAGTGCAAGTCCCTGAACGACCCGAGCCTGGCTCCCGAATTCATGCGAGCAGGCACGGATTGGCGCTTCGACGTCATGGGGCATCCCCTGCCTTCGTTGATCGTCGATAACACGCGGACGACGGAAGCCGAACTGCTCAAGCTGCAGCAGGCCCTCCCGAATTGCGCCATTTTCGCATGGCACATCTACCCCGGTCCCGGCAACGGCCACACTCTTTTGCCTCTTCCACCCAGAGTCGGCTCCTCCGACCGCAGTTGGGCAAATTGGCTGCTCGACCACACTGCTCTGCGCTGCCGCGTGTTTACCGACGTCGATCCCGAAACAGCCGTCACGCGGGTTCAGGATCTTCCCCCGATCGATTTTCATATTCAGAAGTTAAGTTTCGACGCGCTGTCGGCAGGGTTGGTGTCCGACCTGAATTCCTTTCTCTTTCGGCGGCTGGGCGAACTGCCGGGTCTTCGCGAACTTCAAATCGATCAGCGCTTGCCGCGCGACACATTACAGAGCCTAAGCGCAATCAAGTCTCTGCAGCGGCTGCGAATCGGCGGCGATCCGTACGCGGGCGATGGGCGCATCCGGGCACTTTCTGGCTTAACGGGTCTCACCGCGTTGACTTTCGAAGGGACCGAAATCACGGACGCCGGAGTGCGGTCGCTCGCTCCATTAACTCGGCTTACGGAACTGAGCCTGAGTGGTCACGCGCGGAACTTGCACGGCAGCGGCTTCGAGGCGTTACGCGGTCTCACGAATCTGCGGGCGCTCGATATGACGGGGTGCGGTCTCGACGACGAGGGAGCGCGAGGGATCGAAGTGCTCACAAGCTTGGAGAGCCTGAGCGTGCGAGATACGTGGATCAGCGGCAAGGGTCTGGCGGCGCTGGCCGGTCTCAAACATCTTAAATTCCTGAATCTCGCGCACTGCCGCCGACTTCGGACCGACGATCTGGCGCCGCTCAGCGAACTTTCCTCGCTGGAACAGTTGGATCTTTCCAACTGCCGCCTTACGGCCGCGTCGTCCAAGACTCTTTTGGACACCTTGAAAAAGCTCAAGAATTTGCGGACCTTGAATCTCATGGGGACTGGTGTGCCGCCGGGGCACGTGGCTCCCGGGCTCCCCCAGCTCAAGGTCACGGAAGAGCAGCCGTTACCCATTCCGTCGATGCGGTAACGCAAATGCCGGCGGTCGACATCGCTCAAAGCGATCTACGAGCTGCGGGTGCTGGCTCGCGCAGGACGACCTGATTTCGGTCGTACTTCGAGCACACCGCGCTTCGCCAGGTCGTCGAGTTCCCTCTGGACGCGCTTGGGCAATTTTCCGGTCCGTTGTTGGTCCTTTTCCACGCGCTCCAGTTGCTTTCTGTCGCGTTCGATGCGTTTTTCCAGCTCATTAACCAACGAGTTGAGGAACGCCCGCAGGCAGGCCGTCGAACAAAACGCGAGCGAAAACTGACCGCCGATCGCGTCGTCGACGAGGGTCAGGGTCGTGAAAAGGTCGCGATCATCGCCGATACCGTGGTCGTGGGCACCGTGCCAGATAAGCTCGAGAAACCCAGAAAGCGCATTGCTCTCTCTGCTGTTTTCGCGTTTGCGATCCAGCAACAACGCGCCTCCCCCGAGAATGACCATCGAATGAGGCTCAAACACCTTGCGCTTCTTGCACTGCGGGCATCTTGCCGTGCGCGGATAATCCGTGTTCTTACCCATGACCAGCGGAAGTTTCATCAGGCCCTCGTTTTCATCGCTGACACAGAAAAGTCATCTCGACCGAGCGGTCAAGGTCGCGTTCTCATTGCGGGCCAAATGCAGCCTACGGAATCATCCACGGAACGACATACGCCTGCAGCAACACAAGCAGGCCGACGAGGATCGCCAGGCCCAGACTGTGGAGGAAGACGTATCGCAAGACGTCGGCCGGGCTGACCGGAGCTTGCGGGACTTCTGACCCCGTCGTACTCGTCGCGACACTGGCCACGACGATGCTTTGCGCGTCGATCATCTTTCCCATCACGCCGCCCGAACTGTTCGCCGCCGCCGTCAGGATGGGCGAGACGCCGATGCGGCCGGCGGCCACGCTCTGCAGGTTGCCGAACAGCACATTGGAAGCCGTATCACTCCCCGTGAGTGCCACGCCGAGCCAGCCCAAAAGGGGAGAGAAGAACGGAAACAAAACGCCGCTGTGCGCGAGCGCCAGTCCCATCGTGGTGTCCATGCCGCCGTAACGCGACGTCATTCCGAGGGCCAGCATGGCCGCGATGGTCAAGAGGGACGTGCGCACGCGTCGTAGCGTCCGCCCGTAAATGTGCACGAGGTTGACGGGAGAGACCCCAAGGCACAGTCCCCCGACGATCCCCGCAAAGAGCAGGGCGGTCCCCGTTGCCGACAGCGCCGTGAGCTGAAAGACGGCCTCTTCCGCCTTCGGAGCCGGCACAACGGGGGGCACGCGAACAACGCGTTCGTCGAGATAGGGGACCGGAATCGGCCGCGTCCCGATCCGGTCGAGACCCTTCTTTACTACCGGCAGCCCCCAGAGAAAGACAAAGACGCACAACAGCACCCAAGGCATCCAGGCGACGAGTGATTCGCGACGCGAGGGATGCGACACGACGGTCGGCTCCTCGTCAGCGAATTGCCAGGACGTTCGCGGCTGCCAGAACCGCAACAGCGCGACCAAGGCCAACACCGAAACGATGGCCGCCACGATGTCAACGAGCCACGGACCGTGATAGTTGCTCATCAAGAATTGGCCGACGGCGAAACTCCCGCCGGCCACCAGGCAAGCGGGCCAAACCTCAAGTGTTTTCCGCCAGCCGGCCAGCACGATCACGAGCCAGAAGGGAACGATCAACGAAAAGAACGGAAGCTGGCGGCCGACCATCGCGCTCAGCGTATGGAGATCGAGCCCGGTGACTCGCGAGAGGGCAATCAGCGGAGCCCCCAATCCGCCGTACGCCACCGGAGCCGTGTTCCCCAGGAGCGACAGCCCGGCCGCGTGCAACGGCTTGAAGCCGAGGGCGACCAAAAGCGCGGCCGAAATGGCGACCGGCGTGCCGAAGCCGGCTGCCCCCTCGATAAATGCTCCGAAGCTGAAGGCGATCAACAGGGCCTGGATTCGGCGATCGGTGGAGAGGGCGGCGATCTGCTGCTTGACGATCTCGAACCGAGCCGTGTGCACAGTGATATCGAAGATGAAAATTGCATTTAGCACGATCCAGCCGATCGGCAAGAGGCCGAATGCGACGCCAAACCCGGCCGCGGCGACGGCCAACTCCGCGGGCATGCCGAAAACGCCGATCGCCAACGCCATCGCCGAGGCCAGGCCGCACAAAGCGGCGACGTAGGCCCGCGCGTGAAAGAAGCCGAGCAGCCCCAGCAGCACGATGACTGGCACGGCCGCCACGAGCGCGGACAGAAAGATGTTGCCCAGCGGATCGTAATTGTGGACCCAGGTCATCGGGCGCAGAGTAGACCGTTTTGCGGTCTTGTCCGCCAGTCCAAAACGCTTCTATACGGCATTCCGAAAGGCCCCTATACTCGGGCATGAAGCGCCGGCTTGCGAATTTGCCCCTGCATGGCGGCAAGGCCCCGCCCTGGCTCTTTCGGCGGATGACACGGCTCGCCGGCGCCGTGACGATGGCGATCGTCGACGAGTTCGGCCCGGGCGAAATGCTGCGCCGGCTGTCGGATCCGTGGTGGTTTCAAGCTTTCGGCTGCGTGCTGGGTTTTGACTGGCACAGCTCGGGCGTGACCACGGTCACCTGCGGCGCGCTCAAAGAAGCGTTTAAGCACTTCGGCCCGGATCTGGGAATCTGCGTCGCGGGGGGCAAGGGAGGCACCAGTCGCCGCACGCCGGACGAAATTGCCGCCGCGTCCGACCGCTTCGCGATCGACGGCGGCGATCGCCTGATCTACGCGTCGCGGATGAGTGCGAAAGTCGACTCGGCCGCCGTGCAGGACGGATTTCAGCTCTATCATCACGTGTTTCTATTTACGCGTGACGGCCAGTGGTGCGTCGTGCAACAAGGCCTCAACGGCGAGCAAAAGGCGGCTCGGCGTTATCACTGGCTTGGCGAGCGCGTCGATGATTTTGTCTGCGAGCCGCACGGGGCAATCAGCGACCTGTCGGAGCGTGCACTACCGGCTTCGCTGACGCGCCAACTGACGCTGCTCAACATGGTCGCCGACGAGGCTCAATCGAATCGTTCGGCCAGTGCCGCTGTCGTCTGCGAAAACCCAGACTGGGTTTGCTCTCAGATCGAGCGCTACACCGAAGGGCCGACGCTGTTTGCTCCGCGCAATCACCGACTCTTGCCGCGCGACGTCAATCGGAAGCATCTGCGGCGCATTCTCATCGCCGCCCACGAGAAGCAGCCGAACTCGTTCGAAGCAATGTTGGGAACGCAAGGCGTGGGGCCGGCAACCGTGCTGAGTCTTTCACTCTTGGCGGAACTGATCTTCGACGCCCCGGCCTCGCATCGCGATCCGGCCGAACGGTTTCGTCCGCCCGCCCAGCAGTCCGCGAGCGAGCCGCATTGGGCCGACTATGCCTACGCCCACGGGGGCAAGGACGGCACGCCCTTTCCCGTCGATCGCGAGACCTACGACCGCAACATCGCCGTCTTGACCGACGCCGTCCGCAAGGCCCGAATCGGACAGAATGAGAAAATGACCGCCCTTCGCCGCCTGTCGGGCCGCGCCTAAACCCCCGGCTTTTGGTGCCCGACCGGGCCGCGGGAAATCACCGTTATTCACGGCGTTAAGCGGATGGTGAGGTTCCTAGTGCCAAAGTCCACGCTTCGTGTAACGTGGCGGCCCGGAAAAGCTTTCGCAACACGCCCGGTTTCCCCCGTCTGCCGGGATGATTGACAATTGCTTTCCGGTGGCTACCCTTATCGTGCAATCATGGTTGCCGGGCGCGCCTAGCCGCGAACCGTGCACTGCGGGACCCTGAAACTCCCAAGGCTCCGCGGGCCAAGCCATCAGGGATGAGTCAGGGACGAACAACGGCTTTGCAAAGAGAGGGATGCTTCCATGAATCGCGGCAAGCGGACGACATCGCGTCGATCGATCTTTGGCCCCCGCTGGGCTCTCGAGCGCCTCGAAGAACGAACGCTCCTCTCCGGAAATGTCACCGTCAGCGTGACGAGCGCCGGCAACATGAACGTTGTCGGCGACTCTAAAGGCAACGAGATCCTCATCCAATCGACCTCGACCGGTGCCCTGCAGGTCTCGAGTCTCGACGGCACGACGACGATCAACGGCAGTTCCAGCCCCTTCACGTCAAGCGCGGTGACCGGCAACGTCGCCGTTTTCATGAAGCAGGGGGCGGACGTTGTGGATGTCGGCAGCACGGGGATGCTCACAACCCTGCCCAAGAACCTGTTCATCGACACTGGGTCGGGCAGCGATACCGTTGCCATCGAGAACGCCTCGATCGGCGGCAGCGTCGCCATTTTCGGCGGAGCGGGCAGCGACACCTTCACGGTCGGCAGCTCGTCGTCCGAAGCCGCCGTCAGCATCGGCGGAAGCCTGTACATCGTTGGTGGCAGCGGCAGCGGTAATACGATCGCGGTCTTCGACGCCAACATCACCGATAACCTGATGATCTTCAGCAGCGGCGCCGACGATCAGATTCAGGTCGGATTTGACGCCGGGCTCGGAATCATCGGCGAAACCGCGCCGGCCCACGTGAGCGTCGGCGGCAACCTCGACATCCGCACGCCCAGCGGCGATCACTGCTACTCGCAAGGCGGCATCTTTGGTCGCGACGACCTTGGCGCCCTCTTCACGGCATTCGGGTCTGGCTCGTTCGGATCGTCCGACATCGGCCAGGCGCTGCGGAACGATCTCGCCTTCCTGCAAGGCTGGTGTGGCGGCGACGGCGGCGGCGACGGCTGGAACGGAGGCGGTGGAGACGGTTGGGACGGAGGTTGGAACGGCGGCGGGGGCTGCAACGGTGGCGGAGGCTCCTCTTCGAGCACCGAGCATGTGTCGGTTGCCGACGTCGATGTAACCGGGAACGTCAGCATCCATACTGGGAACGGCGCCGATCAGATTCTCTTGGGGGCCGCTCCGATCCCGTCGAACGACACCTCCGAGCCGCTCAACCTCGTCTTTGGACCGGTCAACGTGGGCGGCAATCTCCACGTGAACGGGGGCAACGGGAACAACACGATCCTGGTCGATCAGGTTTCCGTGACGGGAAACACCGGCATCAAAACGGGCTCAGGCACCGATGACATCGCCGTCCTGGGCAACTCCGCGTCCTTTACGGGCACGTTCAAGATCAACTCCGGCTCTGGCAACGACGCCATTGCCATCATCAACGGAGCAACGTTCCAAAGCACCGTGACGATCAAGGCGGGCAAGGGCGCCGACGTGCTGTACGTCGCCCAGAGTCTCTTCATGGATACCACGACATTCGATGGCGGAGCAGGTAGCAACACGCTGCTTGAGAGTCAGTCGATCTTCCCGAACAGCTTTACTGCCGGCAACCCGGTCGTGAATTCGTTCCCAATCCAGATGCTCGACGTCAGCCCGACCGACACGATCGTGACGACCAACTTCGGCTGGCTGAATTCGTTGCTGGGACTATCGCCCTAATCGACGGAGCGACTCGACTGATTGATTTTTTGGCGAGCCCACCGACTGCGGCCGGTGGGCTTTTTTCACTTCACGTCGATCCGCGTGGTGAAGATCATCTGCCGATCGGCGCGCGTCGCAAAATCGTCGAGGATGTCGTCGATCGACTGTTTCGGCTGGCCGTGATACTTCCTTGCGCTGCCCAACATGATTGTGACCGGCTTCTCATAGCTGATCAGTTCGGGCGAGAGCCAGACCGTGTGAGTCTTGGCGGCCGAGGTCAGGCGAATTGTGTTGCCCGGAGTGATTTTCCCGCCCAGCGGCTTCGGCGAGATCGTGCCGCGTGAGGGACCGGCCAAGACGTTCGATTCCATCACCGATTGGGGCAGCCCCTCGGCGCTCAGCCAGTAAAACCGGTTTTCGCTGGGACGCAACATGTGCATCACGAAATCATGCGGCGCCTTCTGACGGCGGAGCGGTTCCATCCAGTCGAAGATTCGCGGCGTCTCCTCAAAATATGCTTCCTGGCCCCGCTGCACGAATTCGACCAGAACGACGTCCATCCCGTTCGTGTAACCTTTCGAGAAGCCCATCATGCGCGAGAGCGTCTTGGCGTCGGTATTGAACGTCCCGCGGGCATCAAACTCGCCCGTGACCACGTACCACGCGGTGTGCCCCGCGTTGGTCCAGTACCACGTGCAGAAGTGATTGCAGATCCCGTTGATCGGGATGACGCCGGCAAAGAGATCCGGATGCGACATCCCGATATCGAACGCGGCGTCTCCTCCCATTTCGTGCCCGGTGAGAAAGATCCGGTCCGAATCGACGTTGAACCGTTTGCGCGCATCGACGATCGAGCGCAAAACGACGTCGTGAGAGGCCATCGAGTAGCCGTACTCGTGCGCGTCCTTCTCCACGTACTCCGGGCTGATCACGATGTATCCCGCGGCTTGCGCCCGTCCCGGATTGGCCGTCGTCCCGCCCCAGAAGTCGAGCTCGGCCTTGCCGTCGTGGTCCGAGGGGTGAAGCGCCACGATCATCGGATACTTGTGATGCCAGTCGTATTCCGGCGGCAGCAGCACGCCATAGGAGGGGCTCGCCTCCACTCCTCGGCCCCCGACTTGCAGCGTTGTCGGCACACCGGGACGGATGTCGGGCGTTTCGACAACAGGCGGCAGACAGCGGATCAGCTTGACGACCAGATCGGGACTAAGGCCATCCAGGCCGTTGAGCTGCGCGAGTCGGTCCCGGTGTTCCTGCGGGGAATCGGTGCGCAGGTACTCGAGAATGGCGTGCTGGGCTTCCCACAGCCGGATCGCCAGCCGCAAATCGGTGACGGCCGAGGCGCTGCCGACCACGGCGCCCGAGTAGGCGAGCGCCAGCTTTTCCGCCGGCTGAAGCGTCTTGTCTTCGACGAGGTTAAAAAACGCGTCGAGCCGATCGAGCGACTCCATCGAAAGCTGTTCTTCGAGCATCGGACGAAGCGGCGACACGGCGGCGACCAGCGCCGAATCTTTGAGTTGGGCCTGCAACTCACCCAAGAATACGCGGGCCTTGGCGATTCGCTCGCGGGCGGCGTCGTACGCGGCCAGCAGGTCCTTCACGTCGTGCACCACCGAAGCGCTCGCCGTGTCGAGCGGCACTCCCAGGGCGTACGAATGAGCCAGCTCATGCTGTCCGGCGGCCTTGCGACGGCGCAACTCCTGCAGAATCAACTTGTGCTCGAGGTCCTGTAATTCTTTTCGTGCGTCGGCGACGCGGTTAGCCAGCTCGGGAAAGTCCTTGGCGATCGATTGCAACTCCTTGCCCGATTCCTCGTAAAGCCCCGCCTGCAGATAGAACCTGGCGATGCCGAACCGATGGTCCGGGTTTTTGGGGTCGCTCACCTTGCGAATCATCGCGTCGAGTTGCGCGGGAGGGATTGCAGAGGTCGCGATGCCGTAATTCCATTGATATCGCAGTCCCGTCAGCGAGACATACTTGGGACTGATCTTGGTGACCCCGACGACGATCTCTTCTTGCTTCTGCGGCGTCTGAATTTTGTGCGTACGTTGCCCGTATTCGTTAAACGGGCCTGTGGACAGGACCCTCCCCGTGATTTGCCGCCCTCCCGTGCGGTGCTGACTCAGGCGGAAGGTCTCGAATTTCGACAAATCATCGCGATCGTCGATGCGGGCAGCCTGGCCCTTGGGAACGAAGAACCACTGATAGCCGCCATCGACCACCACGAACGGCAGGCTGAGCGTCTCGTCGCTGCGCGGATGCTGGCGCTCGATGGTGAGGGCTTGTATGCGACGCGGAGTCCCACTGAGAACCAGGCCGTTTTTCAGCGTGACATCACCCGCGCTGACGTACCGAGTCGAGACAAACGCGACCGCCGCGCACAATCCGACGCTGACCGCGATTTGCCGCCCGATCTGCCCCATGGTCAAAGAGCTCCGTCCCGCGCTAAGAAAGCCCGTGTCAATCATAGCGCGCGGAGGGGCGCTAGCCACTTGGGGGAGCCCAAGCTCGAAGGAAAGTCCAAGGCCCAAAGTCAAAGAAAGTGGATCAAAGTCAGGACTGGGAGGAGTTCTTCCCCTTTTTCTGACTTTGGAGGTTTGGCCTTGGACTTCTTCAATCCCTACTGCCTGCCACGAGCCTTCGCGTCGGCAAACACTCCGACCGTGACGAGCATGATTTCCATCTTACGTTCCTCCGACACGTTCTCCATGCGCTTACTGACGGCCTCGACCCAGCCCGGCTGACGCGTCATGGCGGTCGACATCATGTAGAGGAACAGGCTCACCTCGCGAAAGTTCTGGTCGATGATGGCATTGCTCACGGGCGACATGAGACGAGCAACGGTCTCCATCGTTTGCGACGGAAAGTAGACGAACAGCCGCGCGCGGTGCGTGACAAACGTCGTGCCATCGGGTCGCTGCCCGAAATCGACGTTCACGTGCAACACGCCGCTGGCCTTCACGGCCGTCGGCAAGAGTGCGCTCTTGTACGCTCCGTCGCAGAGCACGACGACTTCGTTCGGTGCGCGAAAGGCGACGTCGATCAGGCCGCGGGTCCCCTCACCGTCGTCCGTCTCGTAAGAGTCGGGCGCGGTTTCTCGCATGTGAAAGTCCGAAATCTTCATGACCTGCCAGATGCTGACGGCCGCCTCGGGGTGCTCCATGAAGAACTTGTAGACCCGCGGATCGATGTCGAATTGCAGCGTCGGCAGCTCGCGGTAAATGCTCGTGCCGTTGACGATCTGCGTGACGCGACGACGGTGTTCGTCAGTCATCTTGTCGAGCGGCAGGGCGTCAATGGCCGCCTTCCGGGACGCCTTACTGGACGTGGCTTTTTGGACCGTTTTGACCCGCTGATCGAGAGTCGCCCGACCGTGGGCGAGCTTTGTTGCATCGTCCGCTTGGCGATGGGTCGCGTCGGTTTGCGGGGCGATCGCGGGATCAAGGTCGGTGGCATTGGGGTCGCGAACGATTCGCGGAATGCCCAGGACGTCACTGATTCCACGGCCCGTGTCGTCACCGAGCGCCCCATCTCGAAGGCCTGCCAAGAGGAGCAGACCCAGCAGCGAAAACACGGTTCTGCGCGCGTGTCGTCGGCCAATCCATCGTGACATGCTGACCTGCCCCCTTTTTGGCCCCTTCGTACCGATCGACGTCTGACGGCATCGCGGCCGGCGTGGCAGCAATGTCAGACCGAATGCGGGACGACCCCCTGAGGCCCTGCAACGCTCACGTTAAGGACGCTGAACTGCGCCTCGGTGAACCGTCTCTGCCGACCATTGTCGAGGCGGAAGTTGGCGGCTCAGCGCCAAGACTTGCCGCGGCGCGAGATCACCGCAGTCTGGTTCCGGGCTTACCGTGAGAGCGTTGTGCTGGAATAATCGGCACGTCAGGCAGAGTCTCGCCAATCGGAACGACCAACTCGGCCAGGCATGGGTGGAGTGGCGGACCTGCCGCCACATAGTCGATCCAGAGCAGGTGCATTACGTTGCCTACTCACCTTAACACTGTCTATATTAAATGCTGACAGGGCGGCGATTTGAACGATCGCAAGCTAACCGCGTTCGCGAGCCGCGTTGTCAAACAGCTTCGCGCGCAAAACGTCCGATTGGTGCTTGCCGAAAGCTGCACAGGCGGTTTGGCAGCCGCCCTCCTGGCCCGGATTCCCGGCGTTTCGGAATTCCTGTGCGGATCCGCGGTCGTCTACCAGGTGGAGACCAAAACGCGATGGCTGCGAGTCTCCCGCCGGCTGCTTCGCAATCCGGGTCCGGTCAGTGCCGAGGTGGCGTCGGCGATGGCAGCCGGCGCGTTGCGGGCGACTCCGCACGCGGATGTTGCAGCCGCGGTTACGGGTCATCTTGGGCCGGGAGCCCCACCGTCGCAGGACGGTTTGGTCTTTCTGGCATTCGCTCAGCGCGTGGCCGGGGAATCGCCGCACATCGTCGTCAAGAAGTTGGAACTGACAACGGAGCCCGACGACCGCGACTCGGAAAAACTACAGAAGCGGCTGCGACGGCAACGTTCGGCCGCCGTCCATCTGCTCGAATGGATTCGGACCAACTTGCGGAACATGAACCGCAAATGAGCAGAAAGTGGCCAATTCCTGACAGCCAAGCGGTTGACAATTTCAAAAATGTCACGTTTGGCAGGGGTCTGCATCACCGCTCGCTGGACATCTGCAAGCTAAGCTTTTGTATCACGTCTAGAAACTTCACATCATTTCTTTTTGCGGGCAAAGTTCAATAGAGCGCGTCGCGAGACCCAATCGGGTCCCGCCACTCAAATCGCGGAGAACTTGCACCATTCGTCGACTCAAGAGTGCCCTTGGCGCTCGCGGTCACCATCATTCCGTTCGAGCAATCTTGTTTTTGGATTGGCCGATCGCCGTGCGCGACCTGCTGCGCTCTGAGGTCGCAATCTGGTCCGGCCAGTAGGTGATTTATGGATCGCCTCATCGGTCACTATGGTCCGTACTGCGACTACTGTCTGGCGCGTTGGCAGGCGGCGACGCTGTTCGATTACGGCGTCGTCCTGGTGATGATTGTCACCGGTGGATGGCTCACATCCCACATCCAATCGCGGTAGTCATTGGGTTCGCCAACTTGAGCGGGTGCGGGCTGGGGCCGCTTGTTCGCCATGCGGCCCTCTCCTAGAATCGGGATGCACGTCCCCTCATCCGGCGGCTGAATCACTCCGAAAGTCAGCGCCGCCGGCACCAGGACCCGATCGCACCCGCCCCCCGATGTATCGTGTCAGCCAAGAAATCGACTTCTGTTACGGCCACCGGCTGCTGAACTATTCCGGCAAGTGCCGGTATCTGCACGGCCATAACGGCAAGGCCCAGATCGTCCTCGAGTCGGCCTCTCTCGACGAGCGGGGGATGCTGGTCGATTTCACGGACATCAAGCGGTCGCTGTGTGCCTGGATCGACAGCCAGCTCGATCATCGCATGATCTTGTGTGAAGCCGACCCGGTCGTTCCGATGCTCAAATCGCTCGGTGAGCCGCTCCTGCTCATCCCGGACAATCCGACCGTGGAAAACATCGCCCGTCTGATTTACGAGCACGCCGCCGCCGAGGGGTTGCCGGTCGCCGAGGTTTCGCTCTGGGAAAGCCGGCGATCCTGTGCCACATACCGCCCCCATCGATAGGTCGGGCGGGCGTTACTCGGCGAGCAAACGTCTGCACGCAGGCAGGCGGTTCATTGCCGCCCACTTGCGGGTTGTGATCCGAGAGAATCGGCGGCCGACACCGCCCGCTGCCGACACCGCCCGCTCGTGGGAAAATAGAATGACCCCCGAGAATGGCTGCACGCTTAAGGCCTTGGGACGTTAGTTTGCGATTGGGGAACTGATGAGCAGAGTGGGTCAGGCTGCTCTCAGGGGACCTTCCTCAACCAGGCCTTATTCGCGCTGGACATCACCCTCGGGGGTCAGGCTGGGTCAGAAATTGGGCCAGAGACAACGAGTCGTTACCACTTGATCTGGGAACGGATGAGTCTCCGGCGACTTCCCATCAACGCACGTGCCGTGCCAGGATCGGGTTTCGCATCAGCCGGCATTGATTTCTGGCTGCGAGAACGCCCTTTTTAGCCAGAATTCTCCATATTTTGTTTTCCGTCGCCAAATTCTCGCGCCCTTCGCCGTTGGATTTCGGCGCCGAAGTAACCCGCAATTCGGCGCCGATCGTTGCATCTACGGCGCCGACGCGATACAAGTTATTGACGGAGGGGGAGTTTGTGGCAGATTCTGCGGGCGCGGTTTAACCGGCTCCGGAGCAGCGACGAGGGGAGGCTTTTATGCGATCTCGGGCGGCTTTGCTGCTCTTCTCGTGTGGGGGCATCGTCCTCGTTTATTCGATGGTTGTGCTGGGCATTGTCGCCGCTGCCCCCGATTTGGGGATTCGGTGCCTGCTGTCCGACAACCCTTGGCCAAACGACGTCACAGACGGCGTGGTGATGCGGGCCGTGCCGAAGGAGGGCATTCACGGGAAATCGCACCCCTCGGCCGGCGACCGGCTGGTCGAGATCGACGGGTGGGCCGTCAATACATTCGTCGACTTCACGCGTGTGCAAATGCGGCTCGCGAGCGAACCGACGCCCAGCGGTGCAAATCTCCCTGTCGGGACCGACCCGTACGACTTCGAGGGGCTGCAGTCGCTCGCTCAATACGACGACGGCACGCGAATCGTGGAAATCCAGTTTATTCCCCAAGGCAAAACGCTGGCGGACGTGGAGAAGTGCTACCTCACGATCCGGTCTCTGCCTCTCTCCGAAGTGCTCTTCTCGCTGTGTTGGTTCATGCTGCAGACGGTGGCCTTGGCGATCGGCGCAGCCGTGTATTGGAACCGCCCCTTCGATCGGGCATCGCAGCTCTTTTACTCGCTGTGCCTGGTTACGCTGGGGGCCTTCCTGGGCACGCAGTCACTGGTGGATCGTTGCATCCAGCTTCTGGCTGACGGCACCCTGCGTGATCTGCGCGATGTTGTTGCCCGCGGTCTGTTTGCACTTCTTTTTGGTCTTTCCGCATACCTGGCTGCCGCTGGTCTGGCGTCCGCGCACTTCGCTGGCGCTGATTTACGGACTCCCGGTCGCCGGGATGTTCGGGCTCTTGACGCTGACCGCGATCTGCAGTTGGCCCAACCTATTCGCGCCGAACGTGATGACAATCCGGCGACTCTTGGATGCCATCCGGCTGGGCATCTATGGCTCGCTCGTCGTCGGAGGGGTGTATTTCGTCATCACGATGGCCCGCGTGCTACGGAGCTATCGCAGCACCCGCAACGCTGTGGAACAGATTCAATTGAAGCTGCTGTGGTGGGCTGGCGTGCTGACCGCGGTCTGCCTGGGCGTGACGCTCTACCTGGCTTTATTCGACCGCGAGAACTTCGCATTGGGCGCTGCTCGTGGTTGGATCTTTCTGGCGGGCTTGTGTTTCACCGTCGCCTACGCCTACGGCATCATTCGCTATCGTCTATTGCTCGTCGATCAGATCGTCACCAAGGGGGTGATGTACTATCTGGCCAACTGCGGCCTGACGGTCGCTTTCGCGCTCATGCTGGCTTTAAGCCCGATCGCACGGCAATACCTGAACGTATTCCCTCTGACGCAGCAGTCGGCAATTATTTCGATCGTGCTCATGCTGGCGGTGATCCTCTTGCTTTGGCTGCGGGACATGTTCCAAGGCATGATCGACCGCCGCTTCTATCGCGAGAAATATCAGCTGGGCAAGGCGCTCGAGCGGATGAACCGTGCCGTAGGCCGCCTGGCGGACCCCGAGGCGGTGGCCTCGCTGATGTTGAGCTCGTGCCGCGATGTGCTGGGCGTCGATCGCGCGGCGCTTTATCTGCGCACGTCTGCAGAATCGCCCTTTCGCCTGATCTCGGCATATGGCGCCGAGAGTTTACCGCGGCAATTCCCCGCCGAGCATCCGCTGATTCAGGCCGTGATCGAGTTTGGCAACCTGCAGCGGGCCCTTTTGGGTTCGATGAGCGACCTGTCCGGCGCGCAAACGGCGCTTCGCGAATTGCGGATCGACCTCGCCCATGGCATGCAAATCGGGAACGAAACGGTGGGGCTGGTCCTCCTGGGCGCAAAGCAGACCTCGACTCCCTTCAGCGGCGAAGACTTCACGTTCTTGAACGCTCTGGGCCAGATTACGAATGTCGCTCTCTATACCGTCAAGAGCGACCGGGATTTGGAGCGGCTCAACGATGAGCTTTCCCGTCGTATCGAGCGGATTGAAACGCAGGCGCGGCAAATCGCCGTGCTGCAGGCAGAGCTTTCGCAAATTCAGAATCCTGCGACGAACGCCCCGTCGGCCCAGTCGGGCGACTTGAATCGCAGCGACATGAAGGGGAAGAGCCGCGCCATCGACAGCGTGCTCGAAACGGTGCGCAAGGTGGCCGGCAGCGAGTCGTCGGTGTTGCTTCGCGGTGAGAGCGGCACGGGTAAGGAGTTGGTCGCCCGCGTGCTGCACGAGAACAGTCCTCGGCGCGGCGGGCCGATGATCTGCGTTCATTCCGCCGCGCTCTCGCCGACATTGCTCGAAAGCGAGCTTTTCGGCCATGTGAAAGGGGCCTTCACCGGCGCTCATCGCGACCGCATCGGCCGATTTCAAGCGGCCAGTGGCGGGACTCTGTTCCTCGACGAAATCGGCGATATCTCGCTCGATATCCAGATCAAGCTTTTGCGTGTGCTTCAGGAGCGCTGCTTTGAACCGGTCGGGGGTTCGCAAACGATTCAAGTCGACGTGCGGGTGATTGCGGCGACCCATCAGGATTTGGAAAAGCTGATCGCCCAGGGGCGCTTCCGCGAGGACCTTTATTACCGGCTCAATGTGATCACCATACCCATGCCTCCGCTGCGGGAACGGACGGAGGACATTATGGAGCTGGCCCTGCACTTCTTGATGCGCTCGGCGCAAAAGTGCGGCAAGCGGATCACCCACATCGATCCCGAGGCGCTCGCAGCCCTCGAACGGCACCGCTGGCCGGGAAATGTGCGAGAGCTCGAGAACGTCATCGAGCGGGCCGTGGTCCTCGCCGAATCGGACCGCGTGACTCTCGCGGATCTGCCCGCCGAAATCGGACGGCCCGGCCGGCTCCCCGCGCGGATCATCGAAACCAAGCCGAACGGCCGCCGCACGACGGCCGGATTTCCCGAAAGCGCCCCGATCAACTCCGTCAGCGCGGACGGAATGACGCCCGCCTGGGAGCGCGAGACGCTGCTGGGTGCGCTACGTAAATGTTCGGGCAACAAGGCTCGCGCGGCGCGATTGCTCGGGCTTCCACGCAGCACGTACTTCAGCAAGCTCAAGAAGCACGGCATTCGATAAAGGCAGCGACGTCGGCCTCAAAAGCAGGCTCTAGAGTCCGCTGCCCCGATCACGCACGCCCCCCAGCGTGGCGGGCGCCTGATCGCCGCCGCCCGGGGCGACGGCCGCGCCGCTGGTCGTGGCGGCCGGCGTCCCGCCGGTGGCCGCGGCGTAGGCTTCGCGGCGCGAGGCATAGCGCATGATATAAGTCGGCCAGATCAGATTGCTCTCGTGCCCGTTGATCTTGTACTCGAACCCGTCGAAAATTCGTCCGCTTTCCGAGGATTGCATCGATTTCTCGGAAACGTATTGCACGAAGCCCAGCCACTCGCGGTCAGGGGCCGTGAAACCGAAGAAATTCTTTCGTTCCGGCGTAAAACCCATGAACTCGCGGTGCAGCGGGGCAGTGTGCAGCGCCGCCAGCAGGAAGGCGGCCGTTATATAACCGGTCATCAAGGCGAACCCAAATCGGCACACGTCGTAGAGTCGGCTATGCACGGCAATAAAACCCGGCGCGATTTTTTCCGACATCAGCCGCAGGAGAAAGACAGCGCCCCCAAACAGCACCATCAAGGAGATGAAGTCGTACCGCATCGACCAATCGGTTCCCAGGGGCGACGACTCCAGCAGGCCGGCCAGGGGCTCGAAAAAATTCATCGCAAACAGGCCGGCGAAGATCACGCTCAAAAGGATGGCTGCGGCGCCCCAGGCGCCCTCGGCCGCCACATTCCAAGTCACCAGCGCGATGATAACGAGCAGTGCAAAATCGATCATTGTTACGGACTTTGCGAAAACGCGTGCGCGGGGGTCCGGGTCGTTACTTCACCGTTCGTTCGAGCTCTTCCACTGACGTAATACCCTGGGCCAGGAGACGGATTCCCTCCTGCTTCATGGTCAGCATTCCGTTGCGCTTGGCGGCAAGCTTAACCTTCGACGCGGCCGCCTTGTCGCGGATCAGGTCTCGCAGCTCATCATTGATCACCAAGAGCTCGAAAACGCCCGTACGGCCGACGTATCCCAATCCGTTGCATTCCGGACACATCTCGCCCGTGTTGCCGGGAGGCCGGAAGAACTGGTCGATGCGATCCGTGGGGATTTCGAGCCGCTCCAAAACGGCCCGATCGGGCTTGTAAGCTTCGCGGCATTCCTTGCAGAGACGCCGCACAAGCCGTTGACCGAGCACCGCCGAGAGCGAGTTGGCCACCATGAACGGTTCGACGCCCAGTTCGAGCATCCGGTAGACCGCGGTGATCGAATCGTTGGCGTGGACGGTCGAGAAGACCATGTGCCCGGTGTTGGCCGCCTGGCAGGCGATGGTGGCGGTTTCGCCGTCGCGGATTTCTCCGATCATCAGCACGTCGGGATCCTGCCGCAGAATACTCCGCAGCGAGCTGGCGAAGGTCTGGCCGGCCTTGGTGTTGATCTCGATCTGGTTGACGTTCGCCATCTTATATTCGATCGGGTCCTCAACGGTGATCACGTTGAGTTGATACGCGTCGACGTCCTTGAGCGAGGCATACAGCGTGGTCGATTTGCCGGCGCCCGTCGGACCGCAGCTCAAAAGCAACCCGTGCGGCTGGTGGACGATTTGCCGCATCGAATCCTGCATCTTCTTTCGCATGCCCAAGCCGGCAAGCGAGTTGACCGAGTTCGACTGGTCGAGAATTCTCAAGCTGAGTTTTTCGCCGTGCCGCGTTCCCTGCGTCGCCGCGCGGAAGTCGATCTGCCGCTGCTTCGAGCCGGGCACCGAAGCTGCCGTCCTGGCCGCGACGCTTTTCGGTGATGTCCATTCCGCCCAGAACTTTGAAGATGTTCATCACCGCGTCGCCGACAACCCGGTCGAACGGCTCTGTCGGATACATCACGCCGTCGATTCGCAGTCGAACCGACATCTCGTCCTCTTTGGGCTCGAGGTGAATGTCGGTGCTGCGGCGCAGGATCGCGTCGTAGACGAGTTCTTTGGCCGCCATGTAACCTTTGGAACTTTCGACCTGCTCGCGTGCGCGTGCGATCACCCTTGCCGCTGGCGTCCGACTTGCCGATGAACTCGATCGGCGGTCCGGCCCCCTCGTCCCCACCATCACGGCCCCCAAGGTTGATGCCCAGGCGGGCGGCCCAACGGTGCATGACGCCGCGGATATGTTGCGGCGTCAGGATTTTGCTCGATTCTGGCACGCGGCGATTTCGCTCTTGAACGTAAAAGCCGAACGGTACGCCGCAGATCGCCAACACCGCAAACACACCCACGACATACATCGGCGAAGCGAGCGCAATCAGAAAGCCACCACTCCCGCGAGCGACAAAGATCGAGTTCCAGAAGTCGGGCCGGACTTTGAGCCCGCGGCTGTCCTCGTCGACAAACCGGCAGATGAACGTCCACGCCGCCAACAATCCCACAAAGAGAATCAGAGCGATCCGGCTCAAGTATTCGCCGACGTCGCCGTTGCCGCTCGATCCCTCTTGGGGAGGGGTGTTCCCGCGATAAAACTGGACGGGATTCGGGGGGAAACGATCGGCGTCGGCGGGCGCAGCGGCCGCGGCGGCGGCCGTATCCGTCTTGGCAGCCGATTTCCCAGCCGCGCCCGTTGTTGACGACTGCGCACTGGCGGCGCGACGGCGCGGCAACCTGCGCCGACAGAAGCGCGAAGAGAATGAGCACCCGACTCCAGGAGCCCAATTTCCAATTCGCTTTCACGCGGCACGTCTTTCTGCGATCGAACCCATTGGCACGTGTCTGACGAATCGAGGGGACGTTAGAGGATTGCCGCGCCCTTCACGTCGATACCCTTGATCATCATTTTCAGCTCTTCGACGTTGGGCGAAATCTCGAAGGCCGCTGCACGGCTGATCATATCTTTTTGCAGGAAGGCGTACAGGCTTTCGTTGAACCGCTGCATCCCCTCCTCCTTGCCGATGCGCATGGCCGCCGGCAGCTTTTCGTCTTCGCCTTCGAGGATCAGTTTCTTGACGGTTGGGTTGAAGGTCATGATTTCCACGATCGGAACGCGGCCCGGACCCTTGCCGTCTTCGCAAATGGTCTTGATCAGCTTCTGGGCGACGATTCCCCGCATGTTGAAGGCCATGCTGCCGCGCAGAGCCTTGTGCATGTCGTTCGGGAAGAGGTCGAGAATACGGCCCACCGTGCTGGGCGAACTGGAGGCGTGGATCGTTCCAAAAACGAGGTGGCCCGTCTCGGCGGCGTGCAGGGCCGTCTCGAACGTCTCCATGTCACGCATTTCGCCCACCAGCATGATGTCCGGGTCTTCGCGGACCGCGTGCTTCATCGCGATTTTGAAGTCCTTGACGTCGATGCCGACCTCGCGCTGGTTGATCAGGCACTTGTCTGGGCGTGTAAACGAATTCGATCGGGTCCTCGATCGTCAGGATGTGCTTGCGCATGTTGTGGTTGACCCAGTCCAACATGCTGGCGATCGTCGTGCTCTTGCCGCTTCCCGTCACGCCGGCCAGGAGAACCATTCCCTGGTCGAATTTGCAGAGTTCCTCCATGATGGGGGGCAGATACAGCCCCTCGAAATTCGGGATCAACCGCTCGACTTTTCGGGAAACCATCCCAGGGTTGCCCATCTGCATCAACATGTTCACGCGGAATCGCCACGGGTCGCCATCGCTGAATCACCACATAGGAAAAGTCGCAGCCACCCGTATCCTGATAGATCTGCCGGTCCCGATCGCTGATCATCGGGTCGAACAGTTCCCACATCCGTTCCTTGGTGATGGGCTCCATCTGCAGCTCGCGCAGCGTCCCGCGGACGCGCAGGATCGGCGGCTTGCCGACCTGCATGTGCAGGTCGGAGCCGTTGTGCTTGATGAGCTGCCGATAGATCTTGTCGATTTCGTTTTCGCGTCGTTCGGAAGACTTTGACGCGAACGTCGGTCGCAGTGGCCATAATTTCTGCTTTTGTTCGTACCAGTGTCGTCTTAGCCTCGCCAGCGAGGCGGATCGGGACTCCCCGTTCCGGCGAGAAGCGCTTGGTCTCCTGGATCGTATAGGTTCCGTAGTGAAAGATGCTGGCCGCCAGGGCCGCACTCGCGTTCCCTTGTGTCAGCACGTCGTACAAATGCTGTGGTCCGCCTGCGCCGCCGCTGGCGACAACCGGAATGCGAACCGCGTCCGCCACGGCCCGCGTGATTTCGATGTCGTAACCATCCTGAGTGCCGTCGGCGTCCATCGACGTCAGCACGATCTCGCCGGCGCCCAGTCGCTCGACCTCGCGCGCCCAGGCGACGGCTTCGAGTCCGGTCGGAATTCGGCCCGCCGTTGATGTGGACGTCCCAGACCTCGCGACCGTCCTTGCGAACTCGCTTGGGATCGATATTGACGACAATGCACTGGCTGCCAAAACGCAGAGCCGCCTCTTGGACAAATTGCGGATTTTTGACAGCGGCGGAGTTGATCGAGACCTTGTCGCATCCGGCCTTGAGCAGCGTGCGGATGTCGTCCAGCGTTGCGAATGCCGCCGCCGACGGTCAGCGGCATGAAAATCACCTCGGACGTGCGCCGCACCACGTCGAGCATGATTTCGCGCTCTTCATGGCTGGCGGTGATGTCCAGAAAGACGAGTTCGTCGGCCCCTTCGGACTCGTAGCGCGACGCCACCTCGACGGGATCGCCGGCGTCGCGCAGATTCAGGAAGTTGATCCCCTTCACCACGCGTCCGGCGTGAACGTCGAGACAAGGAATAATCCGCTTGGCGAGCATGGCCCGGTCAATCCGTCAGGGCACAACTTATCAGGGGCACGATCTAAAACTGAGCCGTCGACGAGAGGCATTTCGACCGCAAAGCGCTCGGGCAGAATTGCCGGTTACGCTCTAGTTTTCAATGTATCTCGCCGCGCACATGGACGTCAACGACTGGTTCGAACCGTGCGTCCCGGCTTCCGCAGTGTGAAGAATGCAAAGGCGGCGATGCCCACGCCCACCACAATCGCGAGGCTCCAGGAGAGGAACGTACCAATGCTTGCTCCTACTCCTTCTGGTGAACCTTGAATCGTCTTCAAGAGCTCGACGGCTCTGCGGCGGACGGCATCGTTGTCGTCGGTATTTTGGATCCGCATGAGAGCGGTCGTCGCGGCACGTGCGGCGGGCCCGCGACTCTCGAGTCCCTCGACGGCACTCAAGCGCACTACGGGGCCGTGGATCCGCAAGGGCGGCCACGAGCTTGTCGGCAGCGGCGGGTGACGTTTTGGCGATTTCTCCGATGGCCCGCGCCGCCTCGGTGCGCAGTTCGGGTTGGTCGCTCTTGAAGGCCTCGAACCACAATTCTTCGGCCCGGTTCTTCTGGACTGTGCTGTCGAGTGATCGAAAATTCAACGCCACCGAAAGTCCTAAAGCGGCGCAAATCAGCGGGAAGAGCCATTTGTTGCGAGTCGACCTCTCCAGAGCCTCCGCTGCCAGTCGACCTTGCGCAACGATGCCCTTGGGTGGCGTCAGCGTCGATAGCGAGGAAGGCGACTCGGCGGCCCGAGGTCGGGGAGTCGGTGTGCGAGTGGGCGTGCCGTCGAGGTCGGTGAGCCGTTTTGCGACTTCGAAGGCGCTCGCCGGTCGATTGGCCGGCTCTTTCTGCAACAAGTCGCGCACCAAGGATTCGAGCCCCATCGGGCAGTCGGGGGCAAACTCGGCGACGCGCGGCGGACGAGCATCGAGGTGCTTGTGCATCACCTCGGCCGGCGTATCGCCGGTGAAAGGCGTACGGCCCGTGAGCATTTCAAAAATGACGCACCCCAGCGCATATAAATCAGTCTGCGGCGAGACCGGCGGCCGGCCGCGGATTTGCTCCGGAGCCATATAGGGGAACGTCCCCATCGTCTTGCCGGCCGCGGTAATCTTGGTGGCCGCTTCGACCGTCGCCAGTCCGAAGTCGCTGAGCTTGAGCTTGCCCGCGGTCGTCAGCAGAAAGTTGCCGGGCTTGACGTCGCGATGGACGATGCCCCGCTCGTGCGCGTAAGCCAGGCCCGAGGCCATTTGCAGCGCGAACTGGACCGCGACTTCAGCCGAGAACTTGCCCCGCTCCTCGAGCAACTTGTCGAGCGTTCCTCCCTCGACAAGTTCCATGGCGTAGAAGTGCTGGTTTCCCTCGCAGGTTCCACCGAACGAACGAACGATATTGGGATGCCGCAGCGTCTTCAGGATTTCCAGCTCGCGCTCGAACCTCGAAAGAATCGTGGCGTTCGCAACGTCCTGCGGCAGAAGTTTTACGGCGACGTGCCGGTTATCGACGACGTAACGGGCGCGATAAACGACGCCCATTCCACCTTCGCCGAGCTTGTCGAGCAGCTCGAACGGCCAGATCCATCGCTTTTCCACGGACCCGATTCCCGATGGAACGTAATTGGTGCAATCCGGCGATTGAACATTCCGACGCGGCCAGTTGGCGGCGTCGGTCTGGACCTTCGCCCGGCAGCCCCGACCGAGAGGCGACCCTCAGCCTTGGCACCCAGTTTTGAGACGTTCAAACCGCCTGATCGAGGCGCTCTCGTCAGGCGTGCGTCCTGCTTATCAAGCGGCGCAAAGTTTCCCGCAAGCGCCTTCGCGCTCAGCAGCCCGTCCACGGCGGCTGACACGATCCCTCCAGCAAAGCCGGCCCCCTCACCCACGGGGTAGAGCCCGGTGATCCCCGGGCTCTGCCTGGTTTGCGAATTGCGTTCCAGGCGGACCGGCGAGCTTCCCCGCATCTCCGGCCCGACCAGGACGGCATCGCGCAGGAAGTTTCCCTTCCATTTCCGATCCATGACCGGCAGTCCCCAGCGAAGTGAGTCGACGACCGGCTGTGGAATCAGCTCTTCCATATTGACCGGCCTGACCCCCCGTTGAAAGGATGAACGCAAACGGGACTGCGGATCCGGGCTGCGGCCCGCCAAAAAATCTTCGACGCGCTGAATCGGGCAGCGGTAATCGCTCCCCGCCAGGCGAAACGCAGCCGACTCGAATCCGCGCTGCAATTCCATCCCCGCGAGCGGATGGGGGCTGCCGAATTCCTCGGCCGACAGCGTCACGACGAGGCCGCTGTTCGCAAACGGCGTGTCGTGCCGCGAGTTGCTCATTCCGTTGGTGCAGAACATTTCCGGTTCTGAAACGCTGGGGATGACGTACCCCCCCGCGCACATGCAAAAAGTGAATACGTCGCGCCGGCCGCGAGCGGTCAAAGAATAATCGGCGGCGCCCAGCATTTCGAGATATTCGCGACGTCCGTATTTTTGACGGTTGATCTGGGCCTGCGAATGCTCGATCCGCAGCCCCAATTGAAAAGCCTTGGGCGACATCGGCACGCCGACGTCCAGCAGCATCTGATACGTGTCACGGGCACTATGCCCGATCGCCAGGACGACCGCGGTGGCCGGGAAATAGCCGCTCGACGTCGCCAACCCGCGGATCCGTCCGTCGGCAATGTCGATCCGCTCGACGCGGCAATCAAAACGATACTCGCCCCCCAGCGCCTCGATTTTGCGACGGAAATTCCGGCAAATCATCGGCAGCCGGTTGCTCCCCAGGTGGGGCCGATAGTCGTAGACGATCGAAGGTCGCCCGCCGCACTCGATCATCCGCTCGAGCACCCAGTCGACATCCGGTCCGCCCATGCGACAGGTCAGCTTGCCGTCGCTGAAGCAGCCAGCTCCTCCCTCGCCGAACAGGTAGTTGTTTTCGCTGTCGAGTTCTCCGCCCCGGTCGAAGTCGCGAACCGCAGGCACGCGCTCTTTCACTGCTCGCCCCCGCTCGAGAATCAAGGGCGCATAGCCCCGTAGCGCGAGATAATAACCGGCGAGCAGCCCCGCCGGGCCGCTGCCAATGACAACCGGCCGCTCGGGCAATGGGTCACGACCCGGTTCCGGCTCATCGAAGCGGAGCGGCGAAAACCACTGCACGTCGTCGGCCGCGCTCTTCGGCCGCAATTGGGCGAACTTCTGCGGTTCATCGGGGACGTCAACCACCGCTGAATACACAAATTGCAAATCGCGAGGTGAACGCGCGTCCAAACTCTTCCGCAAGATTCTCCACCGCGTCAGGTCGTCGGATTTGAGCCCGACGCGGCGCGCAATGGCGTCGGCGAGCGCCGTTTCAGGCTGCTCGACCGGCAAGCGAATGTTCGAGACTTTGAGTGGCATGCGGCCCGTACGTGACGAAATCGCGGGACCCAACAGCTTCCATTTTATCCCCGCGGGGTCGCTGCCGACTAGGACCGACGCCGCGCGGATCTCCAAGTGCTAAACGACTAGCACAACGCGGCAGACATTCGGTCTCCCAGTCGACTCTCCTGAGATCGCAGCTCGCAAACATCGGCGAGGAAGCGGAATGTGTCGCGAGCGCAGGCGCTCCACGAAAACTGCTCGGCCCGCTCGTGCGCCGCGACCGCATGATGTCTTCGCAATTCGGCGTTGTGGAACAGGTCACGCAAGGCCGCTTCAATCTGCCGCGGGCGCAGAGGGTCGAAATAGACGCCGGCCTGCCCCAGCACTTCCGGCATGGGAGGACGGTTCGAGCAAGCGATCGGCAAACCCGAGGCCATCGCTTCCAGCAGAATATTGGGCAAGTTCTCGCAGCTCGACGCGAAGACGAATCCGTCTGCCGACCGATAACAGCTCGGCAAGACGGCGTGCTCGATCGGACCGCGGTATTTTAAGAAATGTCCCAGCGGATCGTGTGCCCTCATCGCTCGCCCCAATCGCCGGGCGGCCGGCGGATACGCATCCCCCACGAACTCAATCGAGATCGGCAGCCCTTCTTGCGCAAACGGGCCACGGCCTGCGCCACGTTTCCTTGATGCTTGTAAACGTCGACGATTGATACAAAGAGCAACCGCATCGGATCGTCCGGAGTGAATTCCGCCGCTGGACGCTGGCGGCGCGGCTCGTTGAAGAATCGCGACTCGACGCCATGGGGAATGACGGTCGTTTGACCGCGCAGCGGGCCCGTGGCACGCAGCACCGAGTCCCGCGCAAATCGCGAGAGAAAGATCACTCCATCGGCGATCTGGAACGATTGCCGCTGAGCCATCCGCAGAATCGCGAGCCGCAACAGCATCCGCGACAGTCCGTAACGCGACATTTCGCGCAACTGGAAGGGAAGCATGTTGCGCGACATGGTGACCACGGGATGAAAGCGATCGGTGCAAAGGCCGCCCGGCGCGAAGAGTATGTCGCACTCGTCCCGAGCGAGCCGCGGAAGTGTGCGGTGTCGCCAGGCAAGCCGGGCGCGGGCGATCGCTCGAGCGCTGGGGGATTTGATTTCACCAGCCAGTGTCGCTCGGCAAGCCGCCGAAGAGCGGCCCCAGCCCCCCAGACAACGACCCGATCGATTCCCGCGTCAGCGACATCCACGTGCGACAACAGGGCCGCCAGGTGGGTGACTCCGCCTCCGCCGCGCAAATTTGATGCATCGATGCCGATTCTCATGCCGATTCTCAAATTTGAGGCTTACGGCATCCAGAGAAACGGAGACCGCGCCCGCCGCGTGTGTTAGCAAAAGCAATCGACCGAGACAACGCCGACATCCCATCTTGCGTCAGTTCTGGCAATTTGATACCAACCAGCCGCTTTGGGCCGACCAAAGGATTGGGGGGCGCGATGTGTGGCATTGCAGGCCTTGTGGGCGATTTTGTCCCAGGCCTGATCGATCAGATGAATGCTGCGCAAGCACATCGCGGGCCTGACGGCAGCGGTGTCTTTGAATCTCCTCGCTCGCAAGTTGCGCTCGGCCACGTCCGGCTGGCCATCCTCGATTTGTCCGAACAGGCCGCCCAACCGATGACATCCGAGGACGGGCGTTTCACGCTCGTCTTCAACGGCGAAATCTACAATTTCCGAGAGCTTCGGGCCTCTCTGGCGAGCAGCGGTCTCCGTCAAACATCGTCGGGCGACACGCAGGTTTTGCTGCACGGACTCATCCGCTGGGGGGCTGCGTTCGTCGAGCGGCTCAACGGGATGTTCACCTTCGCATTTTGGGACGATCGCGAACGTGAACTGCTCCTCGCCCGCGATCCGCTGGGAATCAAGCCGGTCTATTACGCCGAGCCGCAGGCCGGATCGCTCCTGTTCGCCAGCGAAATCAAGGCCCTGTGCGCCCATCCGGACGTCCGTCGAGAGCCGGACTTTCAAACCATCCAACAGCATCTGACGTTTTGCCATTCCTGCTCAGATCGGACCGCCCTGGCCGGAATCCGTCGGCTGCCCCCCGGAAGCCTGCTCCGCTGGCGGGATCGCAACTCGGCTGTTGAAATCCGGCAATACTGGCGTCCGCAATTCGGCGGAGCCGCCCAACACGAGGATTCGACAGATGTCGAGCGGCTGCGCTCAGCCGTTGCCGACGCGACGAGGCGGCAACTTGTCTCGGACGTTCCCATTGGCTCCTTCTTGAGTGGCGGACTCGACAGCAGCCTGATCACGGCGATCGCCGCGGCGGAATCGGGTCGAGACAATCCGTTTCGCAGCTACACAATTACCTACCCGGCGAAATCGAATCGGCTCGACCGGGCTCACGACGACGCGCCCTACGCGCGCAAGCTCGGAGCCTCGCTGGGTCTCGACTTTCATGAAGTCGAAATCGGCCCGCAGATCACCCGTTTGTTGCCCGAGATCGTCTATCACCTCGACGAGCCGATTGCCGATCCGGCGGCGATCACGTGCTTTCTGATTTGTCGGCTCGCGAAAGAGCACGGCACAAAGGTCCTGCTTTCGGGGCAAGGGGCCGACGAACTTTTCGGCGGCTACCCGCGCTACGCCCTTTTGCGAACTCTGAGCTGGTTCGATCGTATTCCTCGAGCGGCCCGGGCGGGTCTGGCGCAGTGCGGAAATCTGCTGCCGGGCGCGGTTGGGGGGCCGGTCGGGGCGACGTTGCGGCGAGTCAAACGAGTGCTCCGCGAGATTCACCGCTCGCCCGACGAGCGATTCCTCGCATATTGCAAATCAACCGCCGATTCGACCGTTCGCAGGATCCAATCGCCGGCCATCACGCACGCGCTGGGGCAGTTCCAGGCTGACGCGAATTGTCTGCGACGAATGCGGACCGGCGGATTTGGCGAGATCGACCGCTTTCTCGAGCGGGACCTGTCCGTCTATTTGCCCAACCATAATTTGCTCTACACCGACAAGATGGGAATGGCCGTCGGCATCGAAGCCCGCGTCCCCCTGCTCGACCAGGAACTTGTCGAGTTTGGCACTTCGCTCTCAGCCTCCCAAAAGCTCGACCCCGTCCCCAAGGCGATCTTGCGAAGTGCGGCTCGGGGAATTGTGCCAAACGAAATCATCGACCGACCAAAGGCGGGATTCGGCGCTCCGTATCGTCATTGGCTGCGGCACGACTTGGGGTCGATGTGGAACGACTTGATGGGCGCGCGGGCCATCGAAGCACGCGGTTGGTTTCGACCCGATGCCGTGCAACGCTTGCGAAACCAGAGTCAGACAGGGCGAGCCGACTACTACATGCTGCAATGGGCCTTGCTCACCCTGGAAATTTGGGCCCAAAAGTTCATCGATCAAAACCCGGCGGCGACTGCCGTGCGATCGCAAAAGCCCCGGTCGGAGCGTTCCGGACTTGTGCCTGCTGCTTAACCCCCATCTGCTGTCCAACCTTCAGGAGCCGCGAATGCGAAGTCTCGTGAAATGGATCGATCAGAGGTTCTACGCCGATTATCACCAGAACTGGGACGACGAAATGTTTCGCCGAGAGGTCGTCGGCGCCGTGCAACCGGATTGGAAGGCGCTCGACCTGGGCGCTGGCGCCGGGATCGTGCGCCAAATGAACATCCGGGGACTCGTCCGCAGCGTGTGCGGCATCGATCCCGATCCCCGAGTGCTGACCAACGCCTCGCTCGACGAAGGGAAGATCGGCATCGGCGAGGAGATTCCATTCGAGGACGATACATTCGACCTGGTTTTTTCCGACAACGTCCTCGAGCATCTTCGCAATCCGATCGATGCCTTCCGTGAAGTTTGGCGGACTCTCAAGCCGGGGGGCATCTTCCTCTTCAAGACTCCCAATCGGCTGCACTATGTGCCGGTGATCGCCCGGCTCACGCCGCACGGCGCCCATCAATTCGTCAATCGTCTGCGGGGGCGGGCGGAGGCCGACACGTTCCCAACGCTTTACCGCGCCAATACGCCCACGGCAATTCGGCGCCTGGCTCGACAGGCGGACTTTGCCGTCGACGAACTGCGACTCATCGAGGGGAGGCCCGAATACCTGCGAATGACGGCGCTCACGTACGTGGCGGGCCTCGCCTACGAGCGGCTGGTCAACTCGGTTCCTCCGCTCTCGCCGTTCCGAGTCGTCATGATCGGGCGCCTCTCGAAGCCAATCTCTGTCCGGAACCGCAGCACAGACCGCTTGAGCCTGGCGGCCAGCAACTGAGATGGATCCCTGCGGGGTCGATTCGCGAGCTGAGTCATGCACGTGCTCTTCCTCTCGCACTACTTTCCACCGGAGGTGAATGCTCCGGCCACGCGGACGTACGAGCACTGCCGGCGCTGGGTTGCGGCGGGACACCGCGTGACGGTGATCACGTGCGCTCCGAATTGTCCGACAGGAGTTGTTGCGGCCGGTTACAAGAATTCCTGGCTGAGCCGCGAGTGGGTGGACGGCATCCGCGTCCTGCGCGTCTGGACCTGGTTGTCGCCCAATAAGGGGTTTTTGGGCCGAACGATCAACTACTTGAGCTACATGCTCTGCGCGACACTCTGTGCGATGTGGGTGCGCAACGTCGACGCGATCGTGGCGACCTCGCCGCAATTCTTTTGCGGCTGGGCCGGCGTCTTGTGCCGCTGGATCTTGCGGCGCCCTCTGCTGTTGGAAATTCGCGACATCTGGCCCGAGTCGATCGTGACCGTCGGGGCCATGAAACGCTCGCCCGTCATGCGGGTGCTCGAAGTCCTCGAACGGCGAATGTACATCACGGCCAAACAGATCGTCACCGTCGGGGACGGTTATCGGGAGCAACTGATCCGCCGCGGCGTGCCGGAGGAAAAAATCGCCGTCGTTCCGAACGGTGTCGACGTCTCGCAATTCGTGCCCGAGCGGCCCGCGCGGCAGGTCCGTTCCCAGTGGCGGGGAGACGGGCGATTTGTTTGCGCTTACATCGGCACGGTCGGAATGGCCCACGGGTTGGAAGTGATCGTCCGTGCGGCCCGCAAATTGAAGCAGGCCGGTCGCGACGACATTGTATTCTGGATCGTCGGCGATGGTGCCGAACGAAGTCGGTTAGAAAACGTGTGCCGCGCCGAGGGCCTCGACCAGGTTGTCTTCACGGGCCTGGTGCCAAAGTCCAAGATCGCCGAAGTCATTGCCAGCTGCGACTCCTGCCTGGTCCATCTGCGGAAGACGGAACTTTTCGAGACCGTGATTCCCTCGAAGATTTTCGAGATCATGGCCATGAACGTGCCGATCGTGATGGGCGTCAGCGGACAGGCCCAGCGAATCGTGCTCTCCGGCCGCGCCGGCCTGGCGATGACGCCCGAAGACGAAGAGTCGCTGCTGGCGGGCATCGGGGCGATCGCCCGCGAGCGCGCGTCCTACTCCCACGGTCGCGACTACGTCGCCCGGCACTACGACCGCAATGTTCTGGCCCAGCGCCTGCTGGACGAGCTGTCGGCGATGATCGCTCCGGTCCCCGCGACGATTCCGTTTCCCGTCCCGGCAGTCGGGAGACCGACGTCAATCGAAAGTGCCCAGACGGCTGCGGAAGTCGCCCCCGAGCGCCGCGCGGCGGCCTAGCGGTCCCGCATGGCGTCAACTCCTTCCGGATAAACTCCCAATTAACGGGAGACCACGGAGGTCACTGAGGGGGAGAAAGCTCGGATGGCCTTGACCGCCGTTGCCTCCGTTACCTCCTGTTCAACAGTCTTAGCCTTTGCTGCCCGAAGACCGGGTCCCACGCGCATCGTCCCATCCCGATGTCGCCCGCTGTTCTGTCCCGCTGTCCCGTCCAAATTCACTTTCAACATAACTCGTTTGCCTGAAGAGCATTAGGGTGGGACTGTTCGCGATTCGTGAAGTTGTCCCACCTCGGGACTGCGGGGTCGGGTCACCAATTTGATGGGTCATCTCCCTATCAAAAATTCGTGACCCGACCCCCCGAGCAGCGGCAGGCGATTCGGTCCGCTTGCCCCGATTGCAAAAGTGTTCCCGTCCCGACCGTCATGTCCCGTCCCGACCGTCATGTCCCGTCCCGACCGTCATGTCCTGTCCCGACCGTCATGTCCTGTCCCGACCCACATGTCCCGTCCCGACCCTCGTGTCCCGTCCCAACTGCCGGGGGCGCGCGAGGGATCCTTCCCATCAATCAAAAAAAGGATCCCCACCCCGCCGGGGATCTTATCCCCACCGGATCGATTCTGACCGACCGCGAACTCGGGGGTGGCTGGGGTCGGCGTCTTCGCCGCCCCCAGACTCTCGAATGCCTGGGGGCGAACCGAAGACGGTTCGACCCCAGCCACTCCCAGCCGGGACATTTCGCGGTAGACGAGCCCTACCTCTAGCCTACCGGCAAAACCTGAAGTCGTGAATCCCGAGTTTCCACGCCCGTGGAAGCAACCTGGAAACTTTTCTGCGCCACGCCAGTCAGGCCCTGGCAAAAAGCAGGACCGGAGCGGGTCGCCGGCACATTTGCCTGGAATTGGGCAACGCGTCACACTCTAAGAGGGGCCCCCAATGACGACGATTCCGACCGAACCGATTGGCAGCATCCCCAGACCGTTGCGCCTGATTGAGGCGATCGCGGCGACCGACGGCCTCGATCCACAGCTCGACGTGCTCTACGAGGAGGCGATCCGCGATACGATCGAGCGGTTCGAGGCCACGGGCTCACCCGTCATCACTGACGGCGAGCAGCGGAAATATCACAACTTCTGGACGTATTGCGTCCAGGGCCTGCCGAACACGGCGCCCGACGGTTTCAAGATCCCCTTTTCGGCCGGACACGTCCGCCGGATGCCGCGTCTGACTGGCGGGCCGTTCCGTTACCGGAGGCAGGCAGATGCTTACTTGGACGTGGCGCTGGAGTATGCCCACAAACCGGTGAAGCAAGCGGTGATCTCACCCTCTGCCCTCAGCCTGATGTACCCGCCCGACGAGATTCCCGGCTATTCCCGCGAGCAGTTCCTCGAGGACCTGCTGCGCGAGCACGAGACCGAGGTCCGAAACTGCCTGCGGAAGGGCGCGCACAAAGTACAGATCGACTTCACCGAGGGGCGACTGGCCGTCAAACTCGACCCCTCTGGCGATCTGCTGCACAGTTTTATCGAGCTGAACAACCTCGCGCTCTCGCGATTCTCAGCCGAGGACCGAAAACGCATCGGCGTTCACACGTGTCCCGGCAGCGACCGCGACTCGACGCACAGCGGGGACGTCGACTATGCGCAGCTGCTGCCGAGCTTATTCGAACTCACCGTCGGGAGTTTCTACATCGCCTTGGCGGGCGAGAAGGACCGCGACCACGTCCTCAGGATGATCCGCGATCACATGAAACCCGGCCCGCGGATCTTCGTGGGCGTGATCGCGCCGATTGATCCGCGCGTCGAGACGCCCGAGGAAGTTCGCGACCGCATCCTCGAGGCAGCCAGGTACATTCCGCTTGAACAGCTCGGCACCTGCGACGACTGCGGGTTTTCTCCGTTCTGCGATGACACCACGACCAGCCGGGACACGGCCTTTGAAAAAATCCGCGCGCGTGTCGAGGGCACCCGGATGGCGTCCGAAATTCTCGGGGGCGCGTAGTGGCGACGCATGACAACGAGGAGGAGCGACTTCGCTCCGCCGCGCTCGAAAGCTCTCGGACCATCCTCCAGGCACGAAAGCGTGCCGAAGAGGAGTTGCGCAAACGGTCGGAGTGGTTGCGGATCACGCTGGCGAGCATCGGCGACGCGGTGATCAGCACCGACGCCGAGGGCCGCGTGACGTTCATGAACGGCGTGGCCGAGTCCCTGACTGGCTGGACGCAAAGCGAGGCCACGGGGCGGCCACTGGCCGACGTTTTTCAGATCGTCAACGAAGGAACCCGCGAGCCCGGCGCGAATCCGGCGTTGCGAGCCTTGAAGGAAGGCACAGTCGTTGGCCTCGCGAACCACACGATTCTCATCGCCAGGGACAGGACAGAACGGTTCATCGACGACAGCGCCGCGCCGATTCGGGACGACTCGGGAGTTGCCGTCGGGGCAGTGTTGGTCTTCCGCGACGTGACCGAGCGACGGAATGCCGAGGAGGCGCAGTGCGTCTCGCGGCAATCGTCGAATCCTCCCAAGATGCGATCATCAGTAAGACGCTCGACGGCGTCATCCGTTCCTGGAATACGGGCGCCGAACGACTCTTCAACTACCCGGCCCACGAAGCCATTGGTCAACCGATTACCTTGATCATCCCGCCCGATCGGCGCGACGAGGAATTTGAGATCCTGGCGCGGATCTCCCAGGGAGAGCGAATCGAACACTTCGAGACGGTCCGGGTCTCGAAGCAGGGACGCCTGATCGACATCTCGCTCACGGTTTCCCCGATCCGCGATCGGGATGGCCGCATCATCGGCGCTTCGAAAATCGCCCGCGACATTACCGACCGCAAGCGCGTCGACAAAGCGCTCGACGAGGCGAACCAACGCAAGGACCAGTTCATCGCGCTTTTGGCACACGAGCTTCGCAATCCTTTGGCCCCGCTGCGTAACGGCCTTCAGGTGCTGCGTTTGGCGGGCACCGATACCAGCGCCATCGCCCAGGCCCGCGATATGATGGATCGCCAATTGGGCCATATGGTCCGGCTAATTGACGACCTGCTTGATATCTCGCGGGTCAGCCAGAACAAGATGGAGCTGCGCCGTTCGCGCGTGCTTTTGAAGGATGTGATCAGTAGCGCGGTCGAGACGGCCCGCCCGGCAATTGAAGAGGCGGGCCACGAGTTCACCATCTCGCTCCCGCCCGAACCCGTCTATCTCGACGCCGATTTGACTCGGCTGGCCCAGGTCTTCAGCAACCTGCTCAACAATAGTGCCAAGTACACCGAGCGCGGCGGGCGCATCTTGCTCGCCGCCGAGCGCCAGGGCTCTGAGGTGATCGTGTCGGTGCGGGACACCGGGCTTGGCATCCCCGCGAACGACTTGCCTCGCATCTTCGACATGTTCTCCCAGGTCGATCGCAGCGTTGAGCGGTCCACCGGCGGCATCGGCATCGGACTCGCGCTCGTCAAAGGACTGGTCGAGATGCATGGTGGGAAGGTCGCCGCAATGAGCGCGGGTGAAGGCAAGGGGAGCACTTTCACAGTCAAGCTTCCGGCGTTCGAGCGTACGGCCGCCCCTTTGGCCCCCGTCCGATCGGAAAGTGAACCGCACTATGCCGGGCCTCTCCGCCGGATCCTCGTCGTGGACGACAATCGCGATTCGGCGAATTCCATGGCCATGATGCTCAAGCTAATGGGCAACGAGGTCCGGACGGCGCACGACGGGATCGAAGCGATCGAGACGGCCCAGGAGTTCCGTCCCAAAGCGATCTTGATGGATCTCGGTATGCCCAGGCTCAACGGCTATGAAGCGACGCGTCGGATCCGCGAGCAGCCGTGGGGACGCCAAATGCTCATTATCGCGTTAACTGGCTGGGGACAGGAGGCCGACCGCTCTCAATCCCAGGAGGCCGGCTGTGACGGGCACCTCGTAAAGCCAGTGAATCTGTCCGATTTAGAGAGCCTGTTGACCCAGCTCGAGGGCAGCCAGCCGTCCTAGGACTCCAATCGACGGGAACTCACGCCGCCTAAACAACCACTCGTCCTTCAGTGCGCTGAAGGGGTGACTTTCTCCGACTCTTGCAAGGCGACGATTTTCTCGGGCTGTGACTTCGATCATTTTGCCAGGCGCGTCGAGCAAGTAGAATTCGGAAACAACTTCGGAAAACAACAAGGCCGGGACGACAACTTTCAGCTGCCGCGTCGCTTTCGTTCCGCCGCACATAAGGCTTGATGGCAGACTTCACAATCCACCCCGACGATCCGGCTTTGCCCGATGTGCGCCAGCTCATCGAGGAGCTTGATGCGTTTTTGGTCTCGTTGTATCCGCCGGAAAGCAATCACCTGTTGCCAATCGACGTGCTGCGGCAACCGAACGTGACTTTTTTGACCGCTCGCCTGCCTGATCGAGTGATCGGCTGCGGGGCCCTCGTGAACCACGAGGGCGAATACGGAGAACTCAAGCGGATGTTTGTTTTGCCCGAGTTCCGCGGCCTGAAGGTCGGGCGTCGCATCTTGGACGAGCTCGAATCGCGGGCCCGAGCTTGCGAGCTGCGCCTGATTCGCCTCGAGACGGGTATTGCCCAACACAACGCGCTCGCGCTTTACGAAAACGCCGGCTATCGGCGGATTGGACCGTTCGGCACATTCCATGAGGACCCGCTGTGCGTGTACCTGGAAAAACGGCTGGTCTAAGTCGGCTTCGGTCGCTGGACCCTAGGAGCACCCCATGGTTCGCAGATTCGCGCTTGTTGCTGTCGTCGCGGTGGGACTGTCGATCTGCGCTGTTTCCGATAGGGCCTGGTCCAGGCCGCCGGGTAAACGAATGAAAAAAGATGCCTCGTCATCGCAGGGACAAGTTTCAGCCGTCGTGGAGGCCGGCAATCATTTTGCCTTCGATTTGTACGAACGGTTGAGGAGTGCCGACGGCAACCTGTTCTTCTCGCCGGCCAGCATCTCGGTGGCCCTGACGATGACGTACGTCGGCGCGGCTGAGAACACCGAAGCGGAGATGGCCAAGACCCTTCACCTGCAGATGCCCAAGAGCCAGCTCGACGACGAAATGCGGGCGCTCTTGGCCTCTTGGAAATTGGCGGACAAGAAACAGGGATATCGCCTCGACGTCGCCAATCGGCTCTGGGCTCAGGAGGGCTACAACTTTCTGGCCGATTATCTGCGGGTGACTCGCGAGGACTTTGGGGCCGAGCTGGCGCGGCTCGATTTCAAGCAGCCGGACGCCGCCCGGGAAACGATCAACAAATGGGTCGAGGACAACACGCAGGACAAGATCAAGAACCTGATTCCCTCAGCCAGCGCCGTCAGAGGCGCCCGGCTCGTGTTGACCAACGCCGTCTATTTCAAAGGGGATTGGCACGATCCGTTCGACAAAAACCGCACGAAGGACCAGGACTTCCACGTCGCTGCAAGTCAATCCGTCAAAGCTCCCCTGATGAACCAACACCGTCACTTTCAATACGCGGCGGCGGAGGGTCTGCAACTGCTCGAGCTTCCCTACGGCGACGGCAGCCTTTCGATGGTCGTGCTGTTGCCGACCAAGGTCGACGGACTCGCCGCGCTCGAAGAAAAGCTGACCGCGACCAGCCTGCAGAAATGGAGGGACAGCGCGAATCACGAGATGTGATCGTGTTTCTGCCCAAATTCCGGACCACCGCCGAATTCGAGTTGGGAGGCATTCTGAAGGCCCTGGGAATGGCGTCCGCATTCGATCCGACGACTGCTGACTTTTTCGGGATGACCGGCAAAAAGGAACTTTTCATTTCCGCCGTGCTTCACAAAGCGTTTGTCGACGTGAATGAAGAAGGGACCGAGGCCGCTGCGGCAACCGGCGTGGTCATGAGGGCGATGGCCGTGAGAAGAGCGCCCGAACCGCCCCGGGTATTCCGGGCCGACCATCCATTCGTCTTCTTGATCCGAGACAACCGCAACGGGGCGATTTTATTCCTCGGGCGAGTGGTCGATCCCACGAAGTGAATTGGCCAATGAATTGACAGTTGAGCCAAACTCAGGCGGGGACGCCCTCGATCACGCTGACTTCGGCGGCGGTGGGGACGATCCGCGCCAGCCGGAAGCCAGCTTTGCCAAACAGATCCCGGTACTCTTGTTCGGTCCGCTCCTGGCCGCCGGGAATGACCAGCATCGTGACGTCGAGCAGCTTTCCAAAGAAGGGCTCGTTGCCCGGCGGGATGACGCTTTCGACGACCAACAGGCGGCCGTCTTCGCCAATGGCTCGCCGAACGTTCGACAGAATGCGAATCGCTTTCTCTTCATCCCAGTCGTGGATGATGTGCCGCAGCACGTAGGCGTCGACTCCTCCGGGAATCGATTCGAAGAAGTTGCCCGCCACGAGATGGACGCGATCGGAGAGCCCGGCCGCCTCTACGCCTGCGCCTGCCCGCTGGATCACGCCGGGAAGGTCAAACAGCGTGCCGTGAATCCTCGGGTGTCGCTTGAGAATTCCAGAAAGCGTGCTGCCGTTGCCGCCGCCGATGTCGGCCAGCGAGGTGAACTTCGAAAAGTCGTAGACGTCGAGCATGGCCGACGTCTCACGCCCGTGCACGCCGACCATCGCCTTGTCGAAGAGGGCCGCCTGTTCGGGGTTCTGCGAAAGGAACTCGAAAACCGGCCGGCCGAAAACTTTGTCGAAAGCGATCTTGCCCGTGCGAACGCTGTAGAGGAGTTCACCCCACGCCCGAAAATGCTCTTCGCCCATCATGACGGCCATCGCCCATTGCGAGCCCGGGACGTCCCGACGCAACGGCTCGGCAGCCGGAGTCATCGCGAAGCGCTGTCCGGGTTCTTCAGCAAAAACACCCAGACTGGCGAGCGCGCGCAAGAGTCGAAACAGCGACTGGGAATGAGTCCCAGTCTGTTTGGCCAGGTCGTCGACCGATTGCGGTCCACTCGCCAAGAGATCGGCAATGCCAAGCTTGGCGGCGACATAAACGCATTGGGAATTCCAATAGCCGCAGATCAGTTGATTCAATTGTTGCTGAGGCGCGGGACTCATCGCGATATTTCCTGTTCCTTGTTGACGATTCTCGGTGCGCGCAAATACCCGCTTTCGGTGGCGGGGCGCTCACGAGTTCCCGAGTGCCGTATTCTACGCAGCGGGCTTGCGGCCGCGTGCAACGAGATGGCCGAATCGACCGATTTCGACGGCTTCCAGACCGGCGTGCCGCGTCCAATTGGCGAGCGCTCGGGGTGTTTGAGGCTGATCGTAGGTCGGGGCGAGCATATCGAACGTGTCGAGGACTGCCCACTCGTGCAGTTGTCGCCGATCGAGCCCGTACAGTCCGTCGTAGTTCGCGATTGGCAGGAGCCGCTGGGCGTAGCGGCCGACGGCCGGAATGCGGCCCACCGCCCGACTCAGCCCCAAGAGCGCGGGCATGCTGCGTTCAACGGCGTGAAACAGGCGCTGCTGCGGCACACGCGTGGTCACCGGGCGCACCCAATACTTTGTGTGTACCGCCCGTCGCCATCCTCCTTGATAAACATCAACGGCCAGCCGCCCGCCCGACTTCAAATGCCGCGGGAGCGACAGAAAAGCTCCGCGCGGGTTGGGTGTGTGCTGCAAAACTCCCAGGCAATAGATAGCATCAAAGCATTCGTCGGCGAAAGGCAGGGCATAGACATCCGCTTGAATGACATGCAGATTCGCATGCCCCGGGAAATTCGCTCGACAAGCATCTACGGCCCCCGAGTAGTCGACCGCGAAGACCGTGGCTCCGCACGAAAGGGCCACTTCGACAAACCGGCCGGCCCCGCAGCCGATGTCGAGAACCGTCTTTCCCGCGAGCGATTCGGGCGTCCAGCCGGTCGACTTCAAAAATCGGTCGCGACTGATCGATTGGCCCGAGTGACTGTCGAGCTGAGTTTTGCGAAAGCGGTTCCATTGAAAGCCGAAATTGTCGGCGTAGTTGTCGAGCGGGACGAAACGCGGAATGCCCGCGACAATCGGGTGCTGCGCGGAACATGCGGAGCAGTTCAAAACACCCGACTCAATCTCGTCGTGGCTGTGATCGGCTTCGGCGAGCGACAGTTGGGCCTTGCATTGGTCGTTTTCGCAGTGGGGACAGCGAAGCCAGGAAAGCAGAGACCTCTTCACGACAGATACTCCTGCGCCCAAAGTTCGAGATTGAACAGCGCGTAGAGACGATTGGAAAACTTCGCCCGCCCCGATCGGTGAGCCGCAACAAGCTGTTGGACCGCGTCAGGCTGAAACCATCCGCGGCGGCGAACCCTCTCTGGGCTGAGCACGTCAGTCAACAAGTCGCCGGCGCCGCCCCGAAACCAGGCGTCGAGGGGGACGTTAAACCCTTGCTTGGGTCGCTCGAGCAATTCGGCGGGCAAGAGGTCAGCCGCAACGCGCCTGAGCAAATGCTTGAGGTGGCGGCCGCGCGAGCCGGGAACTTTTTGCCGAAACGGCAGGCCAAACAGGAATCGAGCGAGGTTGCGATCGAGCAGCGGGCAGCGGGCCTCAATCGAAGCACCCATCGTCATGCGATCGACTTTGGCAAGCATTTCGTCGGGAAGCCAGAGGGCCACGTCGAGACGGTTCTGGACAGCCGCCGGCTCGAGATCGCGGGCCCCTTCGACGTACTGTTCGAGCAGGGCGGTCGTCGTGCCGGACGACAGATGGCTCAGATCATCGGAGTAGAGACCCAGCTTTTCGTCGTGCGAAAATGCGCTTCCCCAACCGAGCCGCCGCGAAGCGTCCGGCCGGCGAGCGTTCGAAACGAACCGCGTGATGCGACTGCGCAGTGCACCCGCCCGACCGTCGATCCGCCGTCCGAGCGTGCCCGCCGCGGTCAGCAGCACCGAATCGGTGACGCGGGGCAGGCGGCGGAAGGCGCTCGCCCAACGCTCCCAAAGATAGTGCGAATAGCCGCCGAACATTTCGTCCCCGCCATCGCCCGTGAGCACGACGGTCAGCCGCTCGCGTGCGGCCCGCGCGATCAAGAGCGTGGGCAGTGCCGAGGAAATGCCGAACGGCTCGTCCGCATAACGCACGAGATCGTGAACCATCGAGACCACGTCGGGCTTGAGCGTCAGCTCCGTGTGATCGGTCCCGCAATGCTCGGCGAGGCGACGTGCGAAGGGCAGTTCGTTGTGCGTTTTCGGACCTTCAAAGCCGACGGACAGGGTCTTGACGGGTCGGTCTGACAATCGCGCCATGATCGCGACGACGAGGCTCGAATCGAGACCGCCGCTCAAGAAAGCGCCCAGCGGCACATCGGCAACCAGTCGCTTCTCCACGGCCCGAAACAGCAGCCGGCGAACTTCGTCGACGGCTTCCCGCTCGGGAACCAGAACCTCGGCCGAATGCGGCTCGCAGCTCCAGTAAGGTTTGATTTCCAGACCGCGCTCGTCGACCAGCATCCAGTGGCCGGCCGGCAACTTGCGGATCGATTTGAAAATGCTCCACGGAGCGGGGATCACCAATAGCGACAAGTAATGGTGCAGCGCCTCGAAGTCGACCGCTTTGGAGACGCGAGGATCCTCCAGGATCGGCTTGATCTCCGAGCCGAAAATCAGCGTCTGGCCGATGTCGGCGTAGTACAGGGGCTTCTTGCCGAAAGGGTCGCGGGCGAGGAACAGGCGGTCGGCCCCCGGAATGCGCTCGTCGTAAATGGCGAACGCGAACATGCCGTCCAGATGCTCGACGCATTGCACGCCAAACTCTTCGTACGCGTGCACGATGACTTCCGTGTCGCTCTGCGTGCGGAAGCGGTGCCCGAGGCGAATCAAATCCTTGCGCAGCTCGCGGTAGTTGTAGATTTCGCCGTTGAAGACGATCGAGATCGTTTCGTCCTCGTTCGCGATGGGCTGCATGCCGCCCGCCAGATCGATAATTCGCAACCGCCGCATCGCCAGTCCGACCCGATCGCGAACGAAGAACCCGTCTTCGTCGGGGCCGCGGTGCAGCAGCGTGGCGTTCATCCGCGCGAGCTGCTGCCGATCGACGCGCATCGACGAGGCATATTCGTACACCCCGCAGATGCCGCACATAGTTCCCCCCTCCGTCAAAAGACGCCGTCGCTAGGACTGCGTCAGTGCCCCCACCATCGACCTGAACCCGCCTCGCCGCGCCCCACGCATAAAGCTCCCCAACCTCTGCCACTCGTCAGGCGTCAAAAATCCAGTCAGCAGCAGCAATGCCGGATACGCGAGCACCAGCAGTGCCTTGAGCGGACAGGCGATCAGCAGATTGAGGTCCGCTGGAATCGCCCGGCTGACGACGATGAGAAACGCCCCGGCCAACCCCGCGTGCGCGAATCGGCGGACATCAAAGGCGAGCCGATAGAACTTGCGCGAAAAATAGACGTGCAGCGCGTTCCAGAGCACGAACGAGGTCAGGGTCGCCCAGCCCGCGCCGAGCAGTCCGAATCGCGGAACCAGCAGAAAATTCAAACCGATGTTCGCGGCCGCACAGCTGATCGCAATTCCAGAAATGTACGCGGGCCGGTTTCCGAGGCTGATGCCGGCTTCGGTAAATGCCGCAAGCCCCTGCAAGGCTTGGGAGAAGGCGAGCAACGGCACCACGACTGCGGCGGCCGCGAATTCCGGCTTCCCCCACGCGAGCACGTGGATGGCTTCGCCGCTAAAAACAGACAAAAACACGACCAGTGCGACGCTGGCGGCGCACACAAAGGTCGTCATCTGCCGCAAGAACGCGCGTTGACGATCGGGGCTGGCTTCCATTCGACGGATCGTCGGCCAGACGCCGCCGATCACCGGCGTTCCGATGGCCAATGTCACCAGGTTGCCAATATTGCAGGCAAACGAATAAAGGCCGACCTCGTAGGTTGTGCGAAGAATCTGTAAGACGTACCGATCGCCGGCGATGATCAGAATATTCGAGTACCCTGAAGGCAAGGCCGCGTAGCCGAACCGCAAAGGCTCGCGGAGAACGGCCCAACTCAAGACCGGCCGCACGTGACCGCGCAGCACGGGAAGGCAAAGCAGCGTCTGAAACAAAAGTCCCGACGCCTGGCCGATGATGACCGCGTTGACGCCCAGCTGCGTGAAGGTCAAAAGGGCGATCGAAACGACGCCCGTCGCCACGACGCCCAACAGAGAGGCGACGTTGAAGACTCTCGCCCGCTCGAGCAGCAGCACAAACACGCCCGACAGAGAAGTGGTAATCGAAAACGCGACCCACAATCCGTGCAAGCGCACCGTTGCCGCCAGGCCGTCGTCTTTCAGCAGCCATCGGGCAACCAGGCCACCGGCCAGGTAGTAAAGGAAGAGCACGGCCAGCGCGTTGGCGATCACGAAGAGCATCAGGTTGAACAGCAGCACGTCGCGGCGCTCGACGTAGTCGGGCCGGAAGTAAAACCGCTGCAGCGCGTAGCCGACGGGCGTCTCGACCGAGCGCAGCACGAGCGTACCGCTGATGACCAGCAGGGCCAGCACGCCGAAGTCAATCGGCGACAGGTAGTGGGCCCAGACGGCAAACAGCAGAAAGTTGAGCGCCTGCCTGCCGACGCCGGCAGCAGCGTAGCGGACCGACAACAGCAGGGTCCGCTTCGATTCCCCCTCCATGGAGAACGTCCCTCATTGCTTGCCTGACCGGCAAACTTAAGCTCGCAAGGCTGCGTGAAAATAGGTGTTTCGCGTAGATGTGTCAAGATGCCCGAAGTCGACTGAATGGCCGGATTCCTTCTCCATCCCTTCCCCAAGTTGTCTTTCCGCGAGTTGTCGAGCTTATGCATCCTCACTGGTGAGAAAGTCCGGGAAAGTGCTCGGCAAAAGATCGACAGGTCGGGCCCATCGAACCGCTCTTGCCCCAAAAGAGCCGATATGTTTAATAGGGCCGCCGCATCGCGGACCAGGCCCAGACCCTTGGAGAAAAGGAGATTCCCATGCTCCGCAAACTGATCATCGCCAGCGTTGTGGCGCTGACGCTGCCCCTTGCCGCGCAGGCGGGCGGCGGAGTGCGCATCGGCATCGGCGTCGGCGTTCCCGTGTACGGCGGCTATGGCTACTACGGCTACGGACCGTATTACCGACCGTACTCCTATTACTATTATCCGTACGGCCCGTACTACTATCCGCCGGCGTACGCTGCCCCGTCCCCGGTTTACGCTCCGGCTTATGCGCCCGCGCCGGGACCGGCACCGGCTTACGCCCAGCCGGGCCCTCCTGCTTACAGTCAGTCGGCCCCGACCTATTCGCAACCGGCCCCGAGCTCGAACTATCAGCCGGCTCCGGCTCCGATGTACAACGGGACGTCGTATTCATCGCCGGCGGGAGGCTCTCCTCAACCAGCGCCCCTGCAACCGTAGGCGAATTCTGGCGGGGTCCACGGCTGAGGTTGCTCAGCCGTGCGCTTTGTGGGTGAGGTTCCCTTCCCAACTTTCGGGAACCGCTTATAATCCGGCCCTCCGTTCGGATCGCGCGGCGCTTGGAGGCCTGCCGCCGTCCGTTTGACGGACTGGATGCCGGCCATGAATGGACTCGCGCCGCAGATCCCGCCGCTCGACTTGCTTCCGGAAATCGACCTGCTGTGGGGCGAGATCCAGTCGGCGATCTCTGAGGTCATCCGCTCTGGACAATTCGTGCTCGGGCCGCAGGTGCGTGCCTTCGAGACCGAAATCGCCCAATGGCTCTCGGTCAAGCACGCCGTTGCCTGCAATTCGGGAACCGATGCGCTGGTGATCGGACTGCGCGCTTTGGGGATCGGGCCGGGCGACGAAGTCATTACCACGCCGTTCACGTTTTATGCGACGGCCGAAGCTATCAGTCTGGTCGGGGCCGAGCCGGTCTTTGTGGACATCGAGCCGCGCACGTTCAACATCGATCCGCGCCAGATCCCCGACGCATTGACGCCCCGGACGAAGGCGATTGTCCCCGTCCACCTTTTCGGGCATGCGGCCGATCTCGATCCAATTCTGGAAATCGCCCAGCAGCACGGGCTGGCGGTCTTGGAAGACGTCGCGCAGGCATTCGGAGGACGCTATCGGGGCCGGCCGCTGGGAAGCCTGGGCCAGGCCGCCGCGTTTTCCTTTTATCCAACCAAGAATCTTGGCGCTTTTGGCGACGCCGGACTCTTGGCGACCAACGAAGATCATGTCGCCGAAATGGCCCGCAAACTGCGGACGCACGGATCCCTCAGTCGCGATCGCAACGAAATGATTGGCTACAACTCGCGGCTGGATGAGATTCAGGCTGCGATCCTGCGAGTCAAACTGCGGTATGTCGAAGACTGGAACCGCGAGCGCCAGCGGGCGGCCGCAACGTATCGGCGTCTGCTGGCTGACGTTGCCGGAATTGTGCCGCCGGTAGTCGAAGACTATGCGGATCACGTCTTCAACCAGTTCACGGTTCGCGTCAGCGAATGCGATCGCGACGCGGTGCAAAAGTCGCTCGCGGCAGCCGGGATCGGGACCAACGTCTACTACCCGGTTCCGGTGCATCGCCTGCCCGTTTATGCGGACCATCATTGCGACCTTCCCGTGGCGGAATCGGCGGCTCGGCGAGTTTTGAGTCTGCCGATCGGGCCGCTGCTTGCCAACGCGTCGATCGGCCGTGTTGTGGACGCGCTGCGGAGCGCTTGTGCGTCCGCGTCCGAAGCGACAGTCGCGGCGTAGCGACAGCGGACGGAAACGGCCGATCGGACGGAACCTTCGAGCGATCCCATGGCGACCCGGTTGACGCCTGCGAAACGCAAGGCCCAAGCGCTCGCGCTCTTGGAATCGCCTCAAATCAGCGCCTGTTTGAAAGAGTTCGCCTCGCATCGGATCCGCCACAAGAGCCGGCACCGCGAAAGAAAAGCCCGCTGCCCGCCGCCATCGGAATCGGGATTCTGTGCACGCTCGCCTGGTGGTGTTTTGGCGGACTTCGATCGGGGGCCCTTCGGGCGACCCTGCCGGGAGGCAGCCATGCCGCTAATCCTGCGATCGGCGACACCTGTCTGTATCGCGGGGACTTCTATCCGAACTCTGGCATTCAGACGCTACGGCAGCTTCACATCCTCAAGACCGGAGTGAACGGCGTCGCCGGACCTGGGCTCGCGGCCCGCGGAATTGCATTTCCGGTGCTCGCCAATTGGTTCACGGTCGCATTGGATTCTTACTACGCGCCGCTCGCTTTCAACCTGGTACTGTGTTGGCTCTGCGCGTGGCTTGTTGCGCGCACGACGGGCGTTTTGTTTCGCGATCGCGCCAAGTCGCTTTTGGCGGCGACCTGCTTCAGCCTGTCGATAGTCGCGACCTCGTCCGTGGGCGAGATCGGACCGCGCTGCTGGGCCTTTGTTTTTGTTACTTATGGACGATGCTCCTCGTGTCGAAGGATGCCGATGAGGCGCCGCTCGGGTGGCGTGCCGCGATCGGGCTGGCGGCTTTGATGGGACTCTGGTCGCTTGTGGACATCAGTTCGTTGGCGGGTCTCGTCGTCTACGGGGCGTTCGCCGTCAAGCGGCGTAAGCCCGGGCCAGTCGTACTGGCAGCTCTGTGTTGGGTGCTGCTGCCGATCGTCCAGGAGTTGGTTTGGCGGCGACTCGGTTTCGTGTTTGAGCCGAATGCGGATCTTGCCCGCGTTTGGGCGGCGCTTCAGCAGCATGGATCGCGCCTGGCCGGGGATCCGCTGGGCTACCTGGGACTTCTCGCAGTGGAATGCGCGAATCTGATCTTCGACGAGAATCCGCTGGCAGTAGTGATTTGCTTGCTGGGCATCGGACTCGTGTCTCACAAGTCCAAGTGGCTGCTGCGGGTCTGTTACCTTGCTCCGATTCTCGTGCAGCTCATCCTGCTGCCAACGACGCCTGGCCGGGGAGCCGCGGTCGCCGGGAACACAATCGTATTGTTTGTCCTGGCGTCGCATTACGCGGTGGAGGCCGGCCGGCGGCTCGAGGCAAGGTTTGGGGCGGAGGCTTTTGCCGTGCCGCTGGTGGGGCTCGTGGTCCTCCAAGGCGCCTGGGGTTACTCAGGCGTCTGCGGTTGGGACTTTCCCGCCAAGGCGTTCGCAACGGGAGCCTTTCGGGAAGTGGGAACTGTCTTGCCCACGAAGTTTGTCCGCTTTTCGGGCTCGCCGCAGGAAATGCCCACGGTGCTCGGCGGACCGGTTCGTGGTCCGCGTTTTTGCGGCTTGGTCAAAGGCCAATCGCGGCCGCCAATTATGTCAGTCGATCGTGTCGCACCGTACCGCGAGAATTGGTCGGGGCTTCCGCTCGTGCGTCGTTTGTTGGCGGCACAAGCGCCAGTTCTCGTCGCCTTGTTGATCGCCGCGCTGTGTCTGATGCGCGTCTGGCACAGTCTCGGCACCCTGGTGCTTTTCGCGAGCTGCGCGGCGGGCGCCTTGTTGTGCGGTGCATCGACTGGCTTCATGCCACAATCGTTCGCGCCGTTCGAAGGGCACATCGCGGTCAACGACGACGAAAAACTCGTCGGGGCCGTACAGCTTTCGCCCGAATTCCTCGCCCTGTTGGAGGGCGCCCCCGGTCGCGGCGAGCAGATCGAGTTCTTCATACAGCTTCACGCGGTCAATCGCGGGGTAGAGCATCCGGCCGAATTCCAAGTGGCGGAATGGAGCTCCACAGAGACCCGATTCACAGTTCCGGCGCAAGCATTTTTGGATGCCATTCGTGCCCGCAACGGTCGCGTGGAGTTTTCGATCACCGCCGCCTCTGCCTCAAAAGGCGTCCGTCTGCACTCGTGGCATGCGACGAGGGCGAACGGTGAGCGCAGCGCGCAGCTCGTCCATGCCGACGGAAGCCATGAAGCACTCGAGGCCTTTCCGTCATTTGAGATCCGTGTCGTGCGGCCCGACAACGACTTCGCTTTCGAGAAATTGATCAAGCGGTATGAGCCGTCACAAGCTGCGAGCTACGCGCTCGTGGGCTTTTGATCGCGTCCAGAGCTTCCCAAACTCGCCAAAGCGCGCATTCATATTGACGCTCCCAGGCGGTTTCCCTAGAAGTACCCGACCGGATCGGAGGGGGCTCGCCGGAGATTCCTTCCGAGTCGCGCGCTCAAGGAGGAATGGCGGCATGGATGCTGTCCGGTTGTCGATTGTGATTCCTGCGCTGAATGAAGAGGAAGCGATCGGCGACACGATCGGTCGCTGCCTGGCCGCGCGAATTACATCTGCGCCTGCGCGGGATTGAGCGACGTCGAAATCCTTGTCGTCAGCGACGGCTCGACCGATCGCACGGCCGAGATCGCACACGGCTTCGACGAAATCAGCGTGATCGAATTTCCAAAAAACCGCGGTTACGGCGCGGCGATCAAAGAGGGTTGGCGCAAAGGTTCGGGGTCGTTGCTGGCCTTTCTCGACGCTGACGGCACCTGCGATCCTCGCCATTTTGGCGAGATGTGTCGGCTGCTCTTGGCCGACTCGGCCGACGTTGTGTTGGGCTCTCGGCTCGGACCTGGCTCCAAAATGCCGCGCGTCCGGCGGATCGGAAATCACCTGTACGCGTTCTTGCTGGGGTTTCTCTGCGGCCGGCACGTGACCGACACCGCCAGCGGCATGCGCGTCGTGCGGCGGACTTCGTTGCGGCAGCTCTATCCGCTGCCCGACGGTCTTCACTTCACTCCGTCGATGAGCGCGCGGGCTCTGCTCAACGATCTGCGGGTGATCGAGACGCCGATCTCTTACGACGAGCGCACCGGACAAAGCAAGCTCAGCGTGATCCGCGATGGCGTGCGATTCCTGCAGACGATCTTCGACGGCGTGCTCTGTTACCGCCCCGAGCGGCTGCTCTTGTGTGGCGTGACCGCCTCGTTAATGCTCGTGCTGCTGATGGCCCTCCATCCGATCGAGCATTATTTTTCGACACAGCGGGTCGAAGAGTGGATGATTTATCGATTCGTCGTTTGCCATCTCCTCGGTTCGTTCGCGCTGCTTCTGCTCCTGGCGACGGCCCTTTCGAACCAAATGGCCAGCTTCGGACCACGGCGGCGTGAGGCGACGCCCTTCTGGCCGGCGCTGATCTCCGAGTTGTTGCGCTGGCCCGCGATCGGCGTGCTGATCGGAGGGCTCATTGCGGCTTCGCTCCTGTTTCTTTGGCCGGGCATCGTGGAGTTCGTCACCACCGGCACCGTTCACATGCACTGGTCGCGGCTGATTGTCGGAGCCTTCACCGTCTTTTCCGCGGCACAAACGGCCGTCTTTGCGCTGTTGATGAAAGTGATCTCGATCTGGCAGCGCGAACGCGAAAATAGCGGGCAGGCGGACGGCGACTCGTCCACGCTTTCCATTCACTCGGCGAGCGCTGGCGACGACAGGCGATCGATCGCCGCCTGATCGGAGCAAGTGAACTCTTGGGGGAATCGTCAGGGATGGCTCCGCTTTCCAGTCCGACGCGCCTCGCTGTTGCAGCAAATGACCGGCTCGGGCCGACCAGGTTTGGGAGCGGCCCGGTTGGTGCACAATCAGTGGTTCACTGGGAAGCCGGCGCGGTTTGCGAGGACGAAGCTTGGGAAGCCGCCTACGAGCGATTCGAGACGCCCGAGGAAGAAATCCGCAAATTTCTGCGCCGTTACCGCCGGCTCGGCATCGAGGCGCTTCCCCGATCGTCGCAGGTGGTCGAGCTTTTCTGCGGACGCGGCAATGGGATCGTAGCCCTCGAGCGGATGGGCTTTCGTTCGCTCGAAGGCGTCGATCTGTCCGCTGGTCTGGCGGCGCGCTATCGCGGTCCGGCCCAGCTCTACGTGGGAGATTGCCGCCAACTTCGCTTCGAGGCCGACAGCAAAGACCTGGTCGTCATTCAGGGGGGACTGCACCACCTCCCTTCACTGCCGAACGATATCGAGTGCGTGTTTTGCGAGATCAACCGCATCCTGCGGCCCGCCGGTCGGGTGGCGATCGTCGAACCTTGGCTGACGCCGTTCTTGCGCGTTGTGCACGCCGCTTACTCCAGTCAAGCGCTGCGACGTGTGTGGCCAAAGCTGGATGCGCTCGCGAGCATGAACGAGCGCGAAGAGGTGACTTACCACGCCTGGCTCGCCCAGCCAAAGCTGATTCGGCGATTGCTGGTCGAATCTTTTGTCCCCGAGCGGCATTTCGAGCGATTTGGCAAGCTCTTGTTCCTCGGTCGGCCGCGAAAGACTGAGGCGCTCGAATGACGATCCTGCGGGCCGATTTCAGTCGGCTGGGGCTGTTTCCCGAGCGGGGTTCCGCCCCTGGCCCGGTGCCGCCTGAGCGCTTGGGCGACCGCTCGGAGCCGCTGTGGCGGGCTGTCTGTTTGGTCGTCTTCTGGGCCACGTTCGCGTCCACGCTCGTGGCGATCGCGTGGCTCTCGCTGATTCCGCGTCAGTACTCATTTGATACGGGAGGAGCCCGACAAATCTGGCGGCTCGGAACTCGCGCCTACGAAGCTCAATTTCCCAGCCGGCTGCCAATCCGCTGCCTGGTTGGCTGTGCGGGCCTTCAACTGACGGAGGCCGCCTCGCCCGAAGAAGTTATCCGCGAGCCCGGCCGATTTTGGATCGATGCCGAGCGCGGAATTGTTCGCTGGTCGTCGCCGGCTGATGCAGCGAATGTGGCCGGGCCGGTCCCAGTAGCGGTGCTCGTCGTGCCCGGCGAGTCCTCGGCCGCGCTCGGAAAAAAAGTCTGGTGGTTTTCGATCCCCGCGGTCCTCCCTGTGGCGATCGGCCTGCTGTTAGCAACCGGCAATCGCGGCTCCGCGGCGTTCACACTGACCGTTCCTGCGGGACTCGCGCCGCGGATCGTCGTCGTGTTGGCGATCGAATTGGGGTTGGCCTTCACGCTGATTCCTGATTGGAACTGTCTGGTGACGTGTCCCGACTCACGCAGCTACGTCGAAAACTGGCGCATTCGCACGCCGTTGACTGCGCGGTGGATTGGCCTGTTTGACTCCGACCGGACTCTGCCGCGATCCAGCAGTATTCCTGCCGAGCGGCGGACTATTGCACACTGGGGTGCTTCGCACCGCTACGTGACCGCCGTGCGCGCTTGGAAGGTCCTCTTCATCGCTAGTGTCTGTGTCTTCGCCTGGTGGTTGACGTCGATCGTCCCGTGGTGGATGGCGGCATCGTTTCTGTTGGCAGCCGTGACCGTCGACACGTCGAGGGGTCCTTGGTCGACCGGAATGAGCGGCTACCTCAATGTGCTGCTCTCAGAGCCGCTGAGCTACTCCCTGATGTTGTTGCTCCTCGCGTCGCTTTGCGCCTACTTTGCGCGGCCGAGTTGGCTGCGTGGCATCGCGATCGTCAGCTGCTTGAATCTTCTGATTCTCGCGCGGCCGGCGAGCGTCTCATTTGCCGCGGTGATCGCCGCCGTCTTGGTTTTTCATTGGGCCCGCGAGGGACTTGGCATTGCGTGCCGACGAGTGGGCGGACTGGCGCTGCTTTTCGTCGGCGGGATTCTGCTGCATTGCACCTACAACCTGGTGCAGCATGGCCATTTCCGTCAGCACGCCTTCACCGGCATGAACCTGATGACGACCGCGTTACAGGTTGCGGATGCGGACGATGCCAAGGCCTTCGACGATTCACAACTGGCACGATACGCACAGTTGGCGATCGGCGAGGCGCTGACCCATCGGCAGACTGCCTTCAACGCGAATGCGGCCGATGCGAATTGCTGGCAACTCGCAGTTCCTGCCTACGCGACCGTCTACGGGGCCACCGCTCAGGAAGACCCCTTCGCGGCCGACGACGTGCTGACCCGCGTGGCCCGAACCATCATTCGCCGGCATCCGCGCCAGTATTTCCAGCTCGCAGCTGCGAATTTCTGGAATGGATTTTGGCAGAGCTGGATCCACGTTCCACTGCTTTTGACTAGCTTGGCCGGTTGCTGGTTGTTTTTGCGATCGGGCGATTGGCGGTACTTATTTGTCGCGTGTCTGGCCGGCCTGCCCTTCGTCGGAATCATCCCAGGGTGCCTCATGAATTATCCGATCGACCGCTATCGGTCGCTCACGAACTTCGCAGAAGTCTGGAGCCTGCCCCTGCTGATCGGGACGATCGTCACGCGCTCGAGCGACCGATCGGCTCTGTCCGACGCGGAACCCAAATGCGAGAAACGCGCCGAGTTCCCCGTTTCGCTCGCGGCTTAGGCGATTACGACCGCTGCCAGACCACGATGTGGCTGCGCTGGCCGGTCCCATTCTTGCGTTTGAAACGCAGCAGGACGTCACCCTTTCCCGTCTTGCCGAGAGCCTGGCGAACGTCGGAGATCGTCGCGACCGGGGTGCGGGCGACTTCTTCGAGCACGTCGTAAACATCGACGCTTTTCGCCAGCGAGCTATGAGGGTCGATGCTCAGGACCAACAGTCCTCGCGTGGTCTCGGTGAAACCGAGCTGCGTCGCGAGATCGCTCGAAAGGTCGTGCAGGGTCAGGCCCAGAGGTTTGATCACCGATCCCATCTCCGGATGACTGGGCGCTTCCGAGTGCTGATCCATTTCCTGGCGGTCTGAAAGATTGACCTCGATCGACATCTTGTGTCCGTCACGAAAGATGACAAGCACGACCTTGCGTCCGACTTGCGTCAGGCTGACAAGATTAATCAGATGATTTTCGTCCAACACGTCGGTGCCATCGAACGAGAGCACGACGTCATCGACCACCAGCCCGGCGCGAGCTGCCGGTGATCCTTTATAAGTCTGGGCAATTCTCGCCCCGCGAACCCGGTCGAGCTTGAGTTCGCGGGCCTTGTCGGACGTGAAATCGGGATCGAGCTGCACCCCAAGATAAGCTCGCTGCACCTGCCCACGCTCCAAAAGGTCGTAGACGACGCGGCGGACCAGGTTGCTTGGAATGCTGAAACCAATGCCGTCGTTGCCGCCGCTGTTGGACGCGATCGCCGTATTGATGCCGACCAGGCGGCCGTCGACGTCGATCAGCGGCCCGCCGCTATTTCCAAAATTGATCGCCGCGTCGGTCTGAATGAAATCCTGATTGACGAGAGCGCTGTTGGCACCGAGATGCAGCGCTCGCCCGCGTGCGCTGACGATCCCCATCGTCACCGACTGGCTCAGCCCAAAAGGGCTGCCGACGGCGAGGACCAGGTTCCCGATTTCCAGCCGATCGCTGTTTCCCCAAGGCATCGGCTTGGCCGTGTCGGCGTCGATCTTGAGGACGGCCAGATCGGTCTCGCGGTCGAACCATTTCTGCGTCGGATGGAAAGAGCGTCCGTCGCGAAGGCGAATCGAAACCTGCTCGAGGGTCGCCGTGTCGCCGATCACGTGGCGGTTGGTGACGATGTAGTAACCGGGGACGGTCGGGCTCGTGACGATCACGCCGGAGCCGGTCTCTTCGACGAGACGCTGGTCCGACGTCTGGAATTTGCTCTCGATATGGACGACGCTCGGCGTGACCTCGGCGGCGACGCGCGCGAGCTGCCGGCTCGTTTGAATCAGCGACGAGCCGCCGCGATCGAGCGTCGCCACGTCGGCGAGCGATTTGTCGTCGGAGCGAGCGTGCGCGGGGTGGCTGAGTGGCCGGGAGGCGATTCCCAGACCGAGTACGACTCCCAGCACCAGCGTCGGCACGCTCCACCGCAGGGGGAGCCGGCGTAGCATAGTTCAGTCCGCGATGTCGATGTCACCCAGCGTCAACTCGCGATCATGCAGACGCCCTTCGAGCTCGAAAGCCGACTCCCAGTCTGCGCCTTCATCGTCACCGCCGCGCGACATCTGTTCCTGAAGCCGCCCGCACGTGACACAGACCAGGGTAAACGGCAAGGCTTTCAATCGCTCGATCGGAATCGGCGTGTCGCAAACCTCGCAGATACCATAACGTCCGCGGCGGATCAAATCGATGGCACGCTCGACTTGAACGAGCTCCCGGCTCTCCAGGGCGGCCAACTGCGTGTTGAGCTCGACCTGAGCGCCATCGTTCGCGGCGTCGGCCTCGTCTCCAGCGGTGGACACCTGGGTATGGGTCAGGTCGTCGGCGAGCTTCTTGCGAAGCGAGTCGCGCTTGGCGACCAACCGTTCGTGAAGCCGCAGCAACGCGTCTTTTCGAGCCATGGAACTGTTTTCCTTAATGCGCTTTTGGTCCGTTCAGAGCACCAATTTCCCCCGGTGCTTTGAACTGCTCCTAATTATGGAGCCCCAAGTCAACCAGCCAACTATAGCTCTCGAAAGTCGAAGCGATTCCGGTCGGAAAGTGCGTCGGACTGGTCGGATCTGCGCGAAAAGTCGCCGAGGAGGATTGAGAAAGCTCAATCGATCGCCGCAACCGGGACGCTGCGAGAAACTTAGGGCGTTTGTCGGACAGGCAGAGTGGGCCGAATATGGTCCCACCCCAATTGCTCGGCGAATCGTGCAATCCCGCTTGCCTTAGATGCTTACGTCGCCGCGGGGCAACATGTTGACAGAAGCCACCTCATCGGAATGGATTCTTCCGAATGCTGTAACCATCGGCCATTAGAGAGCTTATGGTCGGCTAGCCGGATTGCGTATAAACGGCGCCAGGCATCGACAGTGGCTCACTCTCGTTGCGTTCTGGAAGCATCCGGGCGCGCTCCCTAGAACCTCTCCATTTGTCACGGCCACCGAAGAAAGTTCGATGCCGTTCAATCAGCCTGTTTTCCAGGGTTCGTCGCTGCGGAGAGGACGGTTGGCCTCGCGGTACATGCTAACCGCAGTCCTGACGCGTCTCGGAGCATCAATCCGCGCTTTTGTACGGACGACACTTGGTTCACGAAAAGTGGTCCGCCGGAGGGCTCCGCTCAGGCTGCTGGCCTGGCACGTTTCGACCCGCTTTTGTGCTCGCCGGAAGTCCCCGGAAAGGCGAGTTGGGAACTAATTGTCCGCATCATTTCCGAGGTCTGCTCGTCGGCGCGATCGTGAGCGAGGGCCCGCAGGAACCTGCGGAAATCGCGGTGAAGCATCTCCGTCGATCGGGCACGGTGCACGCCTTCACAGTCGATCAGCCAGATGTCCCAGCCGTTTCTCCCAGTGCGTTGGGGAAAAACGTGGCGAGTCGAAATACTTCGCCAGGCCCAACCCGATTTGTGCATCCGGCACAGCGCTCGGGCCACCTCTTCGAGGATCAAGCTCCGATCTTCAAGCGGCAGAGAGAGCCAACTCCCATCCAGGATCATGTCAGACAGGGAAGCGGGAGGAGGAACCGCCTTGATTATGAGGGCCGAGCGCTTCCAAAGCAGGCCTTCCTCAAGGATCGCCATTCGCTCAGGGACGTGAAACCCCAACCGTTCAAGAACGGTCAACCCTTCCCATTCGCGCACTGCCAGGCTCTTGAGGACTTGTCCCGTGCGGATGTCCGAAAGTCTGGGCCACCAGCGGCGACGCCCCCAGCTCAGTTTGACGAACGCTGTAAAGATCTCCCCCTCCGCTCCTCGCAATTCGGTTTTCCAAACGGCCCGGCCGTTGTGCCGAACATGGGCCTCGGCTCGCTTTTCGAAGATTTGATCCAACGATCCCAGGCCCTCTTGTTGCAGCAGGGCTTCGGTCGCTGGCGAGGCAAACATCAGCAGAGGACGGACGGGCATAAATCAGACCTGCGTCTTTCTCGAAATCGGCGGTGCGCGGCAGTGTAGCGGCCCCTGTCAAAGGCGCGTAGACGGCCTCCCAAATCGCTTTGGGACGACGGTCGGACCAGGTCCAAAAGCTCTTGATTCGCGCGCGGAAAGTTCCGGTCCTAACGAGTCGGCTTGCGGTTCTGTGGCGGCCCGCGTTTCCCCCGAATTGCCGCCGTCAGTCAGCCGGTTTCACGCACGCTGCCCTACAGTTTTCGCCGAAAGGATAGGGCGAAGCGCCGGGTCCGCGGTGCGCAGGCCTCCGCCCTGCGCGGCGGGCTCCGTGGCCCGAACGATGGTCCGATTCGTAAATCTGCTGGAAGTGTCGCGGTCAGCCAAAGGATACGGAGGCAGTGGGATGAAACGGAAAATCCTGCTTGTCGACGAATGGCGGGCCGTGCGGCTCCTCGGCCGGCGCGTGTTGACGTCTCTCGACTTTCAGACCCGGGAGGCTCGGAGCGGACTCGAAGCACTCGAGACCTTCGCCCTCGAGCCCGACCTCGCGGGCATCTTGTTGGAATGGAAGCCCGAGGACCCTTACTGCCTCGAGCTTGTAAAAAAACTTGCGGCCGTTCCGCGGCACGCCAGACCGGCCCTAATCGCGTGCGGTGACGTTCTCGAGCGCTCTGAAATTCTCGCAGCCTTGGAGGCGGGGGCCGATGACTTCCTTCAAAAGCCTTTCAGCAGCGAAACAGTGAGTGAGAAGTTTGAGCAATTGGGCGTTGCCGGTCACTCCGATTTGCGGCGAAACGATGTCGATCGCTCACAGAGGCTCTGATGCATTCATCGATTCAGGATCGGTCCTCACTCTTCCTGCTTCGCGGGCCGCGATCAACCTCTGAGCCGACGGACGAATACATCCTGCAAGCCAACGAAGCCGATCGAGATGCTGCACACTTGCCGCGGTCTCTTTCGGCAGTTGGCATTCCGCGTCTCCATGCGAGTCCTCGGTTGGCCGCGGCTGTGAGCCGGGCGACCTCTGCACCGGAAACGACCTTTTTTGGGGATGTGCCCAGTCTGACCTCGCTGATTTGTTTCGCGTTGCCGGCACTTTTGTCGAGTCGCCGGTATTCGCAAAAGCTGCGGATTTGGAGCGTTGGCTGCGCGACGGGACAGGGGACTTATAGCCTCGCGATGACCTTGGCTGAACTCTGCCCCGGAATAGCGCAGTGGGACATCGAGATTGTCGCCTCGGATGCCGACGCCACCTCCCTGTGGCGGGCCAGGCGCGGGATTTACACGCACCGCGAAGTGCAACGGGGACTCCCGACCGAATGGCTCGTTCGTCATTTCGAGCAGCTGCCGCTCGCCGGTTGCTGGCGAGCGAGTCCCCAACTGGCGCGGGAAACGACGTGGCTCCAGCTCGACATCTCGCACAGCTGTGCCGTAGTGGGCACGACCGACGTCATTTTCTGCCATCAGGAGCTGGGCAGCAGCGAGTTCGATTCGAAATCGCGTCGAGAGGTGCTCGAGCGAATGACCGATCAACTCGCGCTCGACGGATTTTTGATCCTGCAATCGGCCGACGCGGGCTTGGAGCGTGATCCGAGGTTTGAACGCGTTGGCGACGGCGACTCGGCGGTCTACCGGCGCGTGTCGAGCGAAGCCTCGCTGTTAAGTGCCTGACTTTGCCCGACGAGCTCCCCTCCCGCTTAATTCGCAGTGGTTAGCGATAATCTATGTGGAACACCCAATCCGCACCGACGCGCAATGAGATGAGGTCGTTCGACCTGCTGCCTCTCGGATTGTGCATTCTCGATCGCCAGCTGGTCGTCCATTGCTGGAACCGCTCGCTCGAGCAGTGGACGGGAATTCGTCGGGACAAGATTCTCGGACGACCCTACAGCGGGGCGGTCGGAACTGCGGCCGCTTTGGCGCTGAACGAGCGCGTTGCGCGGGCGCTCGACGGAGACGGCGCCGACGAGACCGCATGCACGCTGCTGGAGTGTTTCGGCGGCCCGCCGGAGTCACCCGGGAACGGCCCGGCCGGAATGAGGCAGCGCATTACGGTACGCCGGTGGGACGAACAGGGAGAATTCGCGTTCGTCATCGTCGAAGACATCACGACCGAGTACGGACAAATCCGGGGATTGCTTACCGAACGTGAGACGCTGCGGCTCGGCATGCGGCGGCTCGAAGAGCGGGCGCGAGCCCTGCGAGTGAGCGAAGAGCGTTTCAACTTCGCGGTTCGCGGCTCGAGCGACGGCATCTGGGACTGGAATGTCGTCACGAACGAAGTCTACTATTCTCCGCGTTTCAAGGAGTTGCTCGGCTACGTGGACGGCGAGTTCGAAGACACGCCGGCGTTCCTCGCAGCACACTTGCCACGCGAGGACGTGCGGCGCAGCATCGCGACCGTCCGCGCTCACCTTGAGCGAAACCGTCCGCTGGATCTTGAAACGCGACTGCGGACGAAGCAGGGGGATTGGCGCTGGTTTCGCGTGCGGGGCCGGTCGATCGACAACGCGCACGGCCGCGCCGTGCGGATGGCAGGCACACTGACAGACGTGACCGACCACAAGACATTCGAGGCCGAGCTTAAACGATCGGCAGCCGTCGTTGAGGAGTCGCGACGGCGGATCCAGGCCCAGTCAGCCGCCCTCGTTGAGCAGGCTGCCGAGCTCGAGGTGGCTCGCCGCCGGGCTGAGCAGGCCAGCCAATCGAAGAGCGAATTTCTGGCGAATATGAGCCACGAAATCCGCACTCCGATCACGGCAATTCTCGGGTTCGCCGACCTGCTGCTGATGGAGGAGGGGATCGAACACGCTTCGCCCGAGCGAACAAACGCGCTCGAAACGATCAAACGCAATGGAGAGCACCTGCTCGAGATTCTCAACGATATTCTCGATCTGTCCAAAGTCGAAGCCAGCGCGCTCAGAATCGAACGGATCCGATTTTCGCCCACAAAAATCGTGGCAGACGTCATCGCGCTGATGAAAGTGCGTGCGGATTCCAAGCGGCTCGAACTGAAGTCGAGCTACGCGGGGCCTCTGCCCGAAACGATTGAAAGCGATCCCACGCGGCTGCGTCAGATTTTGATCAACCTGGTGGGCAACGCGATCAAATTCACCGAGTCGGGGGGAGTGCAGATTTGCGTCCGGTTCCTGCCGGATCCCCAAATGGGCGGGCGACTGGAGTTTGCCGTCCGCGATACGGGCATCGGCATGAGCGCCGAGGAGATGGGCCGTCTCTTTCGCCCGTTCACACAAGCCGATGCCTCCACCACGCGAAAGTTCGGGGGAACGGGACTGGGGCTTACCATCAGCAAGCGATTTGCGGACCTCTTGGGCGGAGACCTCGTGGCCGAGAGCGAGGTGGGAAAGGGCTCGACCTTTACCGTTACGGTTCGCACCGGCTCGGTCGAAGGCGTCCGCCTGAACCAACCAGCGACGGGCGTGGCAGCGCAGCCCTTCACGACATCCCCGGGTCGCGCGATGCTGCCGCGACTCTCTTGCCGGGTGCTGGTTGCCGAGGACGGTATCGACAACCAGCGGCTGCTTTCCTTTCTGCTCAGAAAGGCGGGCGCCGAGGTCGAGGTGGCCGATAACGGTTTGGCCGCGAAAGAAAAGGCCCTGGCCGCGCAGCGGGACGGCAAGGAGTTTGCCGTCATTCTCATGGACATGCAGATGCCCGTGATGGATGGCTATACGAGCACCTCGTGCCTGCGGGCCGCGGGTTACCGTGGTGTGATCATCGCCCTGACGGCGCACACGATGAGTGGGGATCGCGAAAGATGTCTCGCCGCCGGCTGCGACGACTACACGACCAAGCCCATCCACGGGGCCAAGCTAATTTCGCTGATCGTCTCGGCACAGCGTGCGCACACTCGGTGACGAAATCGCACGGTTGAGAGGACCGAGCATCGTCGATCAAGCGTCGATATCGAGAGCGTTGCCTCGATCGCCGAACGCATCCGTCGCGTGGCTTTTGGTGATCGGAGTCGGAGACTCCGCCGCGTCGTCGGTCGCTGTCTCGGTGGCATCCTGAGGCCCCGGCGCGCGACGCTCGTACATCTGGCGGCCGTCAGCATCCCGGTCGGCCGAGAATTGCGCATCGGCGACGTCCTCGAGCGATCCGCCCAGAGCGGCGTCAAAATCGCTCTGCATTTTCTGCTGGGCCGCGGAAGCCTTGCTGTGATCGGTCGCCGCGTCGGGACGCGAGCTGCCGACGATCGACCCGACAACATTCAAGCCAGCAGCAGTCGCTCCTCCGATCGAGCTCATGGCATTTGCCAAATGCGTTGAAGAAGTCGCCCGAAACTTTAGTCGAAACCGAATCGGCAGCGTCTTTTTCTTTCTTCGACTGCCTGGAGGCAGCAACCTTTATCTATTTTCAGGAATTTTCGCGGAATCTGAAAAAAGCTCGCAAGCGCGATGACAGGCTGACGTGAAAGCGGGCATTCGGGTCTTCGCAGCTCGCCTTGGTTGTCGAGTCTGCTGTTAGAATGGGGCGCCGTTGTAAAAATGGGAATCATGATTCGATTCTGAACTTTGGACAAATCAGCCCATGAGCGGGATTCAAAAAAGAGCGGCGGCGTTTGTGGTCCTGATCGCGGTCGTGGCTTCTTTCGGCGCCGTGCCGTGGATTGCGTCGGCGGAAGGGGCAGAATTCAGGAGCCTGTTCAACGGTCACGACCTCGCGGGGTGGTTAGCCGTCGGTGCCGGGGCGGGCGAAGACTGGCTCGTGCGGGATGGGTGCCTCCTGTGTCAGGGCAAGCATCATTCCTGGCTGCGAAGCAGCCGCCAATATGGCGACTTCCGGCTGGTGCTCGAATATCAAGTTGCCGAAGGCGCCAACAGCGGCGTGTACGTCCACGTCCCAGCCGATGGCAATCACCATCGAGACCGATCATCGCTGCCTCCGGCGGGATTCGAGATTCAGATCCTCGACGATCACGCGTCGCGCTATGCGGGTCTCAAAGACTATCAGTACAGTGCATCGCTCTACGACATCGCGGGGGCTTCGCCTCGAGTGTCGAAGCCAGCCGGAGAGTGGAACAAGTTGGAGATCGAATGCGTGGGACTGCACGTCAGCGTGATCCATAACGGCGTGCGGGTGGTGGACGCCCGCCCCGAGCGTTTTCCCCTTTTGGCACTACGAAACAAGCAAGGGTACCTCGGCCTGCAGAGCCACAACGGAGTCGTGCGGTTTCGTAACCTTCAAATCGAGTGCCTGGAGAACAATGCGGCCGGCGGCAGCCCCGCGCCGTCGCGCTAGGCATTCATTCCGAGCGCAGCTTTAGATCGAGACAGGTCACGGCTGAGATGAGTCGCTTCGTTGACACTTATGAGCAGGCCATCGAGTTCCTCTTTGGTCGCATTAACTACGAGCGCGTGACGGGGATCGCCTTCTCGAGCGACGATCAAAAGCTTGTCCGGATGAGGAGGCTCTTGGAGCAGATCGGAAACCCTCACGAAGGGTTGAAGGTCATCCACGTCGCTGGAACCAAGGGGAAGGGGTCGACGTCGGCAATGGCCGCCGCAATCCTGACAGCGTCCGGCTACAAGACCGGGCTCTATACATCGCCCCACGTCTCGGCCTTTGAGGAGCGAATGATGGTCGACGGCAATCCGCCGTCGCCGACCCAGTTTGTCGATCTGGTCAACCGCCTGATCGAGCCAATCGAGCGAATGGATCAGGCCACAGAAGGTCCGGGCCCCACGTATTTTGAACTGGCAACCGCGCTGGCATGGCTCTACTTTCGCGACTGTGAAGCGGACCTGGCCGTGTTGGAGGTGGGACTGGGCGGACGGCTGGACGCGACGAATCTCTGCGATCCACACGTCTCGGTGATCACGAACATCAGTCGCGACCACACCAACATCCTCGGAAGCTCGCCGGCCGAAATCGCGGGCGAGAAGGCCGGCATCGTGAAAACGGGGATCCCCGTGATTAGCGGCGTCGGTCCCGGACCGGCGGCAGATGTGGTGGAAGCGGTCTGCCGTCAGCATCAAAGCGCGCTTTACCGGCTGGGCGGCGAGATTTTTTGGCGACCATCCCGAAGCTACGAATCGACGGGGCCCGCGTCGACAACCTCGAAAAACCTCACATCGCGGTCGACATACTCGACAAACCTCACACAGCGGCGTGCAATCGACGTGGAGACTCCTTGGGGAAAGTGGTCGAGCCTACAGGTCCCCTTGCGCGGAGACCATCAAGCCGACAATGCCGCCTTGGCGGTGGCGGCGGCGACTTTTTTGCGGAAGGTTGGGGTGCGTATTCCAGACTCAGCGGTCGAGGCCGGACTGTCGGGCGTGCGCTGGCCCGCCCGCATCGAAGTGCTTGGAACGCGGCCGACGGTCGTGGTCGACGCGGCACACAACTGGGCGTCGACCCGCGCGTTGTTGCGGGCGCTCGACCAGGATTTTTCAGCCGCGTCGCGCAGAATTCTGGTCTTCGCCGCCACGCGCGACAAAGACGTGGCCGGAATGCTGCGGTTGTTGCTTCCCCGCTTCGATAGCGTCGTGCTGACGCAGTATCAGGCGAATCCGCGGGGAGTGCCCATCGACGAACTGGCCGCACTCGTTGAGGCGACCGCCACTCGCTCTTGCCACGTGGCCGCGGAGCCAGCCTCGGCGTGGAGCCTCGCGTCGCATCTGGCCGCGAGCGACGATCTCATCTGCGTGACTGGCTCATTCTTCATCGCAAGCGAGCTGCGGGAACTGATTCTCGACTGCCAGGAAGGCGAAGCCAACAAAATCGAGCGACCAGACGCCGACACTGTCTGCTCGTAGAGCATCGGTATCGGAGGATTCGACGATCGGCGATTCGACGCGGCAAACGGGATTCTCAATTCCCCGCATTATTGCCTGCGCCCGGCCCTACCCCGCCCCGGCCGCCGCGTCTCTGCCTTTTGCCGCCTCCGAAGCGGCCCCTGCCGCCTTTGTCCTCGGCGGGCTTCGTGAGATCCTCCCACTGACCATTCTGGAAGTTGTACCGCTGCTTTTCTTTTTGGTGATCCTCTTCCTGGTCCAAAGCGTCAATCACCCGCAGGGCGCCGTTCGAGTCGACGTAGACGAGCACGTCGGGAACCATGGTGCCCGTTTTTCTGTCTTTATCCGACGCCTTTTTCGGCTCCGTTTTGTCCTTCGTCTCGGAAGCGGCAATCTCGCTCAGCAGGTCTTTGTGGAGTCCCGGATCAAGCGAAAAGCCCTGGGCGACGTCGACTAACGCGTCGCTGGTATTAAAAGGCACCCTTTCCCTTTCAGAGACTCCCTCGGCGGGGTTAAGCACCGAGGCGATGTGGAGCCCTCCAAGGACCTGTCCGATTTGTGCGGTGAGGTCCTTGTTGACCACAGTCCCGGTGCTGGCAAACCATTGATAAAGGTCAACTTTCGCAAAAGGAAGCTGGCTATGCCCCGCGTGCCGCATCGACGTGGGTCACAAAGAACTTGGCATCCTCGGGCACGTAGACAGGTCGGGTCGGCTCGCTGAATTCGGTCTCCCGAGTGGGACCTTCAATCAGCGAAGGGTCACTCACCTCCTCCGCGTGCTTGCCCTTAAACGGATTTTCGACCACCAGCTTGACCCGATAACGATAGATTTTCCCCGGCTCGACATTGAAGTCGACGTAGCGGAACAGCAGCAGGTGATCTTGGGGCGTGGCGTGTTTGGTGATGTAGTCGGTCAGCTTCGCGTTAATTTGCTCTTCATTCGGCCGGTCCTTGGGCGCTTTGGCGAGGTCATCCAGGATCTGCTGCAGAATCGGCTTGGAGTTTTCATCAACCCCGGCCGCGGCCCCGCGTTTCTGGACTTTGCGCGGGTCATCCGTGAACTGAACGAAGCCTCCCGTGTCGACGCTCTTTTTCTTCTTCTTGTCTTCCTCCTGCATTTTTTCGATGACTTTGCGCTGGTATTCCAGTTGCGTCTGCACCTCATCCGGCGAGAGCACAAAATCCTTCACGTCGGGATGCGTCGCCAGCCGGCCCCACTCACCGATCAGGCGAATTGGCAAGGGCATACAAATATGCCTGTCGACGATGCCGTCCGAGACCGTCTCCGCAGCGAAATTGAAGATGTCGTTGTGAAACATCTCGAGGGTCGATTCACGGTCGACAGGTTCCCATTTCCCCCTCCACGGGTCCGGACCCGGCAAGGCAATCTGCCGCTCCAGCATGAAGTCGTGCATCTGGATGGCTTCCTGCGCATCGTGGCGACTCACCGAATTCCCCAACGCGCGCACCATTTCGGTGACTTGCTCCCGCAGTGGGAACACGCCGCGGACGGCCACGACATGGTATCCGCGTCCAACCGGCTTCTCCTTTTCCTTTTTCGCTTGCTGCGCGAGGGCGTCGTCAGAAGTGTCCTCACTCGACTTCTTGCGTCTCCGGCCCTGCCGCTTGCCCCTGTTTTCGACCGTATCACCGCGGCCGGCCCCGCGGCCTCCGCCGCCAAAGCCAATCCTACCTCTCATACCTCCCATGCCTCCCATGCGTCCCATGCCTCCGAGGCCGAGCCCGCCTCCCGGACCTCCCGCCTGATCTTGGCCGCCGCTGGTTCGACGGAGTTCCTCGGGAATCTCGGGCTTGTCTTCCGGTTCCTTGTCCTTCTTGTCGCTTTTTTTTGCTTTTTCTTTAGACGGATCGACTTTCTTGAGTTTCTGAAAACCCTCCTTCAATCGCTCAACCTTAGGATCCATTTCCAGGTCGACGGCCTGGGCGTCTGCGAGCAGATTCTTGACCGCCAGCCACTTGGGCTTGGTGATTAGCGTTCGATCCGGGTGGTAGGGTTTGTTCAGCGCGATCGGGAGCACCCAGGGGCTGAGCTCCAACGGGGTTAAGAGAGCAGTGGCTCGTCCCTTCAGGTCCATCCCGGTCTTCAGGAGTTTGCCGTCGGCCTCGGGCCAGGGCTGCTTCTTGATTGTCTCGTCGGTCGATTTGGCCTCCTCGATCAGCTCCGCGGGAGTTTCGGCAATCGGCTTGGCCCATCGGGTCGACCACAAGACAAACAGAAGAAGCAGCCCGACGATGCCAATCGCCAGCTTCTCGCCGTGGTCGATGCCGAGCTGTTTGTAGTCCAGAGTTTTTAGATTTGGGACGGCAAGCTTCATGGCGCTCTCGCATCCACGCAAGTGATCGGGGAACTGATCTGTTAAGACACGTTTCGCTAAAACACGGTCACGGTCAGGACTTGGACTTTGCAGGTTGCACAGTTTTGGGACCGGTTGAGCCCGCCGCGGGAGCCGCCGGCGCGGTGGACTTGGGACTTTCGGGCGCGCTCGCTGTTCCCGGGCTTCCGCCCTTGGTTGGCGGAGGGCTCTTCGCGGCCGGGCCAGCTCCTGGGCCTGACGTTGCCGGCGCCCCCGGCTTGGCACCGGCGGTGGTGGCCGGCGACCCGCTTGCCGGTTTGCCGGCCTGCGGGGCTTTGGCCGCAGCGGGAGCCGCGCCTGCCGCAGCCGCAGCCTGCTCGGTCGGCGTCTTCGGCTCGTTGTAAAAGATGAAGGTTCCCGCGACGAGCACTTCGGCCAAATTGACCTGATTCATCGCCAGGTTCAATCGCTCCTCATTTGCCTTCACTTGCTTTTGCTCGACCTCGCCTTCCGTGGCAATGCTCGTCTGTTGCCGATTCTTTTGGAAGTCGTAGGGTTGATGCTCGACATGCCAGATCTGCACCGGGAACGGTGATTCCGTCAGGACGGTCAACAGCTTGGGGATCTCCTGGTGGTCCATGACCAATCGTAAGACGAAGCCCCGAGCACGAAACTTTCCATCTTGCTCGACGTAGGAATTGGTGGGTGGCGCTTCGGCTACGGTCGTCGTTTTTCTCCCTACGATACCTGCCGGGCCACCACCAGTCCCCGTGGCCGCTTCGGTATCGGCACCGAAGATGTCATCGGGGTCGATCATCGGGAGCGGTTTGGGTCCGACGTCGCCGTCCCCTCGATTGGACGCATAGCCTAGATGCATCCCACCACCTCCCGGAGCACCGGGTGTCCCCGGCGCTGGAGTGGTCTGTTTTTTCTTGAGGCGCTCGTCTCGGTCGCTGATGTTACCGCCGCGCAGCGTGGCCGAAATCAGACCCTTAATCCGCGCGTCGTCGATGTTTATCGAGCCTTCGTTGACGCGAGCCACGGCTTGCATCAGAGCATGCAGCATCCACAGATCTTCTTGGGCGTCCCAGAACTCCTGCGCCGTGATCATTTGCCTTTGCACCCAAAACTCGACCGGCGCCCTGGTGATCTTGGCATTTCCATTCTGATCCGCGCAGAAGACTTTGCCCTTGCCGGTCACGACGTCGAAGGGCTCCAAAACGTTGAACACGTCATCGCGCCACATTTCGCCGTAGCGCGAGATAAACCGGCGCCTTGCCTCCGCAAACGCCTGCGGATTGGCGGGCTTGTCGTCGCGGTATTTGACCTGGGCCTCTTTGAGTGGCTTGTCGACGATCGGCCACCAGACCATCACCGGGCGCTGGTGGTCGAAGAGCTGCTTTTGCGTCTCGTCGACTCGCTTGGCCAGGTCGCCATTGACCTGAGTGACGCCGGCAATCCAGTCGTTGTTGGGCACTGTTTTGACGGCTTTGGTCAGGTCCTGGATGGCCTTGACCTTTCCCTTGATCGTCGTCGTGCGCTTATCGGTCTGGGTCGCCATGTCCCCGGTGCTGACGTACCAGCCGATCGGCGGGATCAACACGGCAAGGGCGCTTAAGATCCAAAAACGATGTTCCAGGATGACTTTCAGTTGGTCCATGGCTCTACAAAATCCTTCTGGGCAATCCCGAGGGAGGTCGATGCCGACTTCGGCCTCCGGTCGATTGAGGAACGCTATTTCTTCGGCGCGGGGCTGGCTGCGGGCGCCGCCGGTTTCGATTGAGCCGGCGCTGTGGCAACGGTGGTCGCAGGGGCCGCGGGCTGGGGTGGCCGAGTCCCCGGTCTCCAGATGAACTCGACGACAAAGGGACTCACGTCCATATCAATCAGTTTCGGAGTCTTCAGATCTCCATCGGGCGCATCGAGCCCCTTGGAACCACTTCTTATGTCGAATCCTTCCCCGAACCCGCCGCCCCCTTCGCGGTCGCGTTTGTCACGGCGGGCACCCCGACCCATACCCATTCCCATCTTAGGGCTTCCCCCGCCCCGGCCTCCCCAAATCCCTCCACCGCCCCCCCGGCTTCCCAGGCCGCCGCCGACGATCCGTCCGAGCGGATCATCCTTGATCCTTTGTGGCGGTGGACACACGGCAATGGTGGCGTACGAGATGCCGATCTTGCGAACGCCGACCTCGCCGGATCCGTCGTGCGAAGGAACGGCCCACTGCTGGAGCTGCCTGACGAAATGATTGTAAAGCCAGCCCGCACCGCGACCGGTTGTTTCAATCTCGGGATGGTCGTTGTCGCGGACTTTGCCCAATAAATCATCGTGCCTGTGCTCGCCGCGTAACGTGACGACATAGGCCAAGCCTGCTGGCGGTGGAGTGGTCTTTTCACTGCCGTCCAGAAAATCCTTCGCATTCTGACTCAGCTTGTTGTACCAGTCGGCTAAGTCGGGCTGCATCCGAGCTTGCAGCGAGAAAATGCGAACTCGGTTTTGCTTGCGGACGTCAGGGACCTCCTCTTTGTCGTCTGGCAAGCACTCGTCGACCGCTTTGTAGAGTTCGAGCCAATTCTCTCGGCCCGTGGCTCCGTGCAGAAGGTTGTCGCCTTCGGTGTTCTTCGTGGCGTTCGTTCCCTTGACCGTTGCGTACTCGCCCTTCAGTTTGGTCGCCGCCTTTACCACCTCGGTGATTTTGTCCTCGGCCGGCTTGAAGCGCGGTTCGCCGACGGACTGGTAAACGCGGGCATAGCCGAATGCCGACGCCGCCACTCCCAACAGCAACACGGCAGCCGCGGCCACCGCCCAAGGCTTCTTGCGGGCGATGGTCCGGGCCGTGGTAATCTCTTTCGGTAAGCAGCGATGTGCGAATTCGCGTCTGCTTGAGCGCCTGCAGCGCCACGCCGTAACAGACCGGAAAGCTAAGGATGTTTTCCTCGAACAGGGCGGCGTCCTTGAACGAATCGGTCGTAATCGCGTCGAACGATTCGACCCGCTCGACCTCGTACTGCAGGTTTTGCTGCAGGAACTTCTGCAAGCCGGCGAGCTTGAACCCGTTCCCCAGCCCGACCACCTTGGAGATCTTCGCCTCGCGATTGACGCTCGAGAAATAGCCGATCGATCGCTGAATCTCGGAGACGTAGTCGTTGAAGACGGGTCGCAGCGCCTGGAAGACCGACCGCGGATCGGGCGACTTGGTCGCATTGCACTTGAGATGCTCGGCCTTCGCGAAGGTGAGCTTCATCTCCTTCGTCAGCGCCCGCGTGAAGTGGTTGCCGCCGATCGGCACGTTGCGGATCCAAATCTTCTGGCCGTTGGAGACCAGAAGCGTGGTGTTGTCGGCCCCCATGTCGAGCAGGATCGTGTACGAATCCATCGCGACCGCCTCGTCGCCGAGGCGGATGCCCAACTGGTCGAAGCTCAAAAAGTTGTACAGGGCCAGCGGAGCGATCTGGATCAGCTCGACTTCCAGCTCGGCGTTCGTGAAGGGCCGGAGCTGGTTGTTGACCTGATCGCGCTTCATCGCGAACAGGCCGACCTCCGCTTCCAGAGGAAGCCGCTCTCCTCCGTCCCCTTGCCCAGCGTCTGGTAGTCCCAGACGACGTCTTCCAGCGCGAAGGGAATCTGCTGCCGCGCCTCGTACTTGACGATTTCGCTGACCTTGCTCGCCTCGACCGGCGGCAGCTGAATGAAGCGGGCCAGGGCCGACTGCCCCGGCACGCTGATCGCCAGCAGGTCGTTGTCGATTTCGTTCTGCTTGAGAAACTTTTCGAGCGCCTGGGAGATCAGCTCTTCCGGGATGGCGTCTGGCTGGCTGAGAATCTTGGGATGGGCGATATAGTCGAAGGCCGTGGCCACGACTTGTTCGGTGGCATCATTGATCTCCAGCCGGATGGCCTTCAGGCCGGCCTGTCCGATGTCAACGCCCCAAGCTCCGGGTTTACCTGGCATGCCGATCCTCTATTCGGTGTGGCGCCCGCGATTTCAGATGAACTTCAGGATTCGTCTTCCTAACCCTTCGCCAATTCGAGAGTTGTGGAAAACCTACGAGTGCCCTGCGACTGGTGGCGACGGCAGAAATGCCGAGACCCCATTATATGGTTGCCGACGGCCCCCGCCCAAGCCTTCGCCAAAAAGTCGACTGCCCCTGACGGTCGGTTTCCTCAAAGATCGAGGGTCTCCGAGATCAGCGTCCGTCTAAGAGCTTAGCTGGGCATTCGCTTTTTGGACGCCTGAGCGCCTTCAAAAAGTTCCCGAGATCCGTCAAATTCGGTGCGCAGCCCGGTTGGAACCCCTCCGAGAGGGTCGGCGACTGATATGAATTCTCCCCCATGAACTACGGCGAAATCGTCATTCTGCTCCCCGGGCACGGTCTGGAGGATTTGCCCACCGATTTGCCGGACGACAAAGCCGCGGGGCTGCTGAATGCCTTTGCCGTGGCCTGGCATCCGCACCTTTTGAGCGTTTGCAAGTCGCTCCCCCGCGAGCACCGGGCCGACGACCCTCCTGGTTCCGTCACCGACTCCTTGGTCCTCATTCCACCCGCGTCGGAGGAGACGGTCCCAGCCGGGTGGATCGAGCAAGCACGCTCCACCGGGGCAACCGTCGTGGCCGGCCTATCGGATCGAAATGAGCTGACCAAGGCAGTTCTCGAGCCCCTGGCCAGCAAAGATCCCCTCGACCAGGAGTTGGTCGCCGATTTTTTGGCTCTGGGCATCGGCAAGGTGATGCTGGAACTACTCAGCCGGCGAATGCACCATTTCGAGGGGTTCGACGACAGTCACCTTCGGCGGGAGGCAATCGCGGGGGCTGACGCGGCAGTCGCCGGCGACGCCGAGGAGGCTCGACGCCGTCTTAAGAACTGCTTCGACGCCCTGACCGAAACGCGCGAACGGTTTTACCCGGTCGAGTTTTACTTGATCGACCTGTGTCTGGTGATTCCGCGATTGGCCGACGCTCATCTCGAGCGGGCGATCGCGTCCGGCATGCCGATGAGCATGCTGCTCACCGCGGCCGACCTGGAAACGATCGCGCGAGAGCGGCCGGCACTGATCGACCAGCTTCGGGAAGCCGTAAGCACCGGACGGCTCGAGATCGTTGGAGGCGAATGGAGCGAGCGACCAGTGCCTCTCGTGCCGCTCGCCTCCTTCCTGCGGGACTTCGAGCGCGGGCGCGAGGTGTTTCAGCGAACGTTGGGCAGCCTCCCGGCGATTTGGGGTCGTCGCCGCTACGGAATGAGCACCCTTTTGCCGATGATCCTGGATCGCTTCGGCTACCGTGGAGCGCTTCACGTGGCGCTCGACGACGGGCTCTATCCCGACACCGAAGAAAGCCGGATCCGTTGGGAGGGTTGCGACGGCACCTCGCTCGATGCGACCACGAGAATTCCGCTCGCCGTCGACAGCGCGGCCAGCTTTCTTCGCTTTCCTTCCCGCGTCGCCGAAACGATGCAACAGGACCAGACGGCGGCAATCGTCTGGGCTCGCTGGCCGGAGGTCCGCAATCCGTTCTGGCAGGATCTCGAACGAATTCATGGCTACAACCCGGTCTTTGGGCGGTTCGTCACCTTTCGACAGTTTTTCGAGCAGGCCGACGATTCGGGACGCCACTCGCGGTTTCAGGAATCGGAATACCTTTCGCCGTTTTTGATCCAGGCGGTTGCCGCCGAACAGCGCGATCCGATCAGCCGCTTTCGACGGCACTTTGTCCGTAGATCGAAATTCGACGCAGTAGCGCAGTATCACGCCCTGGCCGCCATTTTGGATCAACAGCCGATCGGATCCGAGCAAGTGCGATTGCTTGAAGATCGGCTGGAACTGGCTGGTCCCGATCTGCCGGGAGGCGACGCCGCAGAGATCGCAAGCGTCGATGAGCAGATCGAGGCGTTCGCACGCGATTCCGCCGGCCGCCTGAGCCGGAAATTCCTTGTCGGAGGGACCGCTGAACCTGGCTATCTGATTCTCAACCCTTTGTCCTTCGACCGCACGGTCACCGTCGAGCTGCCAAAGATCGAAACTCCGCCGGCCGTCCAGCCGCCGATTCGCAGCGTTCAATTCGACGGGACGCATCGTCAGGTGACTCTCGATGTGCCGGCGTGCGGATACGTTTGGGTCCGCTCGCGCAATCCTGCGACCGCTCGCTCACGCTCGGCCAAAACTTCGATGGCCGAAGAGCGCGAGCGGATAATTCGCAATGAGTTCATCGAGGTCCACGTCAACGAGACCACTGGCGGCATCGGGCGGATCAAGAGGTTTGGCCGACAGCCGAACCGGCTCAGTCAGCAGCTGGCCCTTCGCTTTTCGCGGGAGCGGATCGTCGAGTCCCCGGATGGCAACAGTCGAGCGCACTTACTACTCGCAGATGCGCTGCACTTCGATTGCCGTTACGTCGACCGGACCAGCGCTCGGCGAGATCGTCACCGCCGGCACGCTCAACGATCCGCAGGACGGCTCGGTCGTGGCGGAGTTCGGCCAGACAGTGCGCTTGTGGCGGGGTCGTCCGGTGATCGAGTTAGAAATCGAGCTGCGGTCGGTCAAGATGCCGGACGGCGACCCTTGGAGCAACTATTTTGCGTCTCGCTTCGCCTGGAACGACAGCGCGGCCACGCTGACGCGCAGCGTGCTGGGCGGAGCACACGGCCTGCAGTTCGAGCGATTCGAGAGTCCGCATTTCCTCGAGATCGCCACCGAGTCTCAGCGAATCACGATCCTCAACGGCGGACTGCCGTTTCACCGCAAAACGGGGCCGCGGATGGTCGACAGCCTGCTGATCGTGGCGGGCGAAACCGAACGGCGATTCCGCTTCGGCATGGCGATTAACGCCGATTATCCGATGCAGGCCGCGATGGATTATCTGGTGCCGCCGACCGTCGTTGAATCAGCCGCGGGACCGCCAGTCGCCGGAAGCAGCGGTTGGCTGTTTCATTTGAATGCCAAGAACGTGCAGATCCTGCAATTCCTGCCAGCAAGACAGCCCGAGCGATCGGATGAGGCGGATGACAAAACGGTAACATCGGAAGGCGGCGGTTTCGCGTTTGGCGTAAGACTCGTGGAGACTGAGGGGCGACAGCGTCCCGTGCGTCTGGAGTGCTACCGCACGCCCACACGCGCGGCGCGGCAGGATCTTCAGGGCCGCACGCTCGGAGAATTGCCGATCGTAGACGATGCCGTGTTGATCGAGATCGGGGCTTACGAGATTGTCGATGTCGAGCTGCGATTTGGTTAGCGACACAGAAGCGGAAGTGAACACAGCCCACGCGACACAAAATGAGTGGCGGCTATGGGTCGGAGTCGCAATCGCAGCCGGAGTGTTGCTCGTTGGGGTCGGACTTGCGTGGTACCACTTTCGGCCGGGAGTGCGGGTTACTGTCGAGAATGCCGGGACCGAACCGATGTGTGCCGTTGTGCTCCATGTCACGGGAAGATCCTACCGGGTTGGTGACATCGCGCCGGGAGGCTGCACAGAAACGATCGTGGTCCCAACTTCAGAGTCCGACCTGCAGATTGAATTCACCGACGGACTCGGAAATGAGCGACGCGTCCCCATCGATTGCTACATCGAGCCGTCCTACCGTGGTGAGATCCGAGCGAGGATTAATGACGGTCGGCTCGAAATGACAGAGGAACAGATTCAGTCTTGGAGTTTGTAGATCGTCCGCCTCAAAACCATGGATTTATCAATTGAGCCTTTCGAGCGTTTGGGGCTACCGGCTAAATTTGCTTGCATGATTGTCACGATCGATGGTCCGGCCGGTTCGGGAAAAAGCACGGCCGCACGCCGGTTGGCGGAGCGGCTGGGCTTCGAGTTTCTCGACACGGGGGCCATGTATCGGGCGGTGGGCCTTAAGGCACTGGATTCGGGAATCGACATCAACGATGCCGAGCGGGTCGCCCACGTCGCTGAGGGAATGGAGATCGATGCCGTCGGGCCAATCGTTCGTGCCGACGGCCGAGACGTGACGGCGGCGATTCGCACCCCGGCAGTAACCAGCGCCGCATCGCGGGTGGCCGCAATTCCCGCGGTACGCTCGGCGATGGTTCGCCTGCAGCGCAAAGCGGCCGGGAATCGCAACGTGGTCAGCGAGGGGCGCGATCAGGGCACGGTCGTCTTTCCGGACGCTGAATGCAAGTTCTTTCTCACCGCCGACGCGAATGAGCGGGCGCGCCGCCGTCAGATCGAGCTAGCGGCACAAGGCGAACAGATTGCGTTCGAGGATCTGTTGCGGCAAATCCTCGAACGCGACACGCGCGATGAAACGCGCGAAACGGCCCCCCTCCGCGCGGCCCATGACGCCGTGCGGATCGATACGTCGCACCTGTCGCCGGACGAAGTGGTCCGCCGAATCGAAGCGGTCGTGCGCGAGAAGATCGGCGGCTAGCCCGAGCGCAGTCCCAAGTGCAGCCTCAGTCGCCAACTCCATTGGCGGGCGGTTCGCCACCCTGGATTGTGGCCATACTCTGGAATGTCGCCTTATCCATGTTCTCGCTGATGAAGGTGACGCTCCCGTCGCAGAAGCAAAAGTGGGCTCCCAGGTCGTAGATCCCGCTAAAGTCGTCTTGATGGTGGGCCGGGTCGTTCGGCACGTGATCGGCCACGCCCAGGACGCGCGAGATGCTCGATTCCGCGTTCGGCACCACGCCAACCCAGGTCGAAAACCAGGCGAACGTGTCGCCGCCGAAGGACGCACTGGGCTGGGCCTCGGTCTTGTGCTGGCCTAGCAGGAATGTCTGACTCGTGCCGTCCGTGATATCGCGCAAACGGACGCGGCTGTTGAGGTAGAAGACGCCGTTCCCCACACAGGCCGCCCCGATCGGCAACGAATAGCAAATGTCGGCGTCGGTGCTGCCCCAGTTTCCGACGTAGTTCGACGTCGGCAGCATGCAAATCGGCGTGGCGGGCCCCGGGTTGGACGGCGTCATGATCATGAAGGTCTCGGGGCCAACGTCGTTCGGATTGCGGAAATTGGCCTGCAGCGTATTCGCAATGTAAACCGCATTGTTCGCGGGGTTCGTCACCGACAGTCGCAGATTGAGCTTGTTATACATGTTGCCCTGCTCGAGGTGAGGCAGGATCAACGTCGCCCAGCACCATCCGTTTGCACCGTTCCAATCTTGCAGGCCGTTCGTCACGCCGATCCAGCCGGGCGGAAAGGTGCGAGCGACGTCGTGATAGTTGTGCAGAGCCAGGCCGAGCTGCTTGAGATTGTTGCGGTTTTGCGTTCGCCGCGCGGCGGTTCGCGCCGACTGCACGGCCGGGAGTAAGAGCGCGATCAGAATCGCGATAATGGCGATGACGACGAGCAATTCGATCAGCGTGAATCCCGGGCGGTTTCGAATCCCGGAATCCGTTTGGCTTCGAGACATCAGACAAATCTCCGTGCCGGGCTCTTGCGACGAGGCGATGCCTCGCAACAAGGCAACCCGATTGATCAAGAAGGAAGAGGCGCGTCGCTCCGAAGAGCCGCCTCCGCAAATTCGGACGACGGATCGGAGGTCAGGCGCAACGTAACCGCTTCACATCCGTTAGCTGTAGACTTGCGCGGTCACGCGCACGGAGGGCCGCGAGTGAGCGGCAGAGCCGGGCCATCGGCAGAAACGAGCCCGCAGAACGGCTCGGGCACAGGCTCGACGACGGCAATCAGCGCCGCCGGAACAACGATCTCTGGAGCGATCGATTGGACGGCTAGGAATCGGCACGCGAAGCACGAGTCTTCGCACGGACCGGCCGGACATTCACCCTGGCTATGCGGTGCAGAGGACGATTCTGCCGTCGGGCACCCGGCGAGGCAACGATCGTGCGAGCCGCTGTGGTCGTGCAGAAAATGCACGCCCATCGCTGCCAGCAAATACGCCGACAGCGAAAAAGCGACCCAACCTCGTCGGACTTTCAGCATTGTCATTGCCCGGTGCGGCTCCGTGCGCAGTTACCTCGCACGTGTCATCGCTTCATTACGGGCGATCAGTCCGAAAACGTAAAGTCCAAACCCGGTCCGGGGCCAAAGAAATCCGAAAATTCAGGCCGCCTTGGCCGGCGCTTTGGCGCTTGAGCTCTCTTGGCCGGTCGGTCCCCCAACCGATGCCAAGTTGAGCAACCGAATGGGCTTTGGCCTCAACGGGAAAAATGGATAAGCGGGGACTTCACTCAGGTACTGGATGTAAGGCTCACCCAGGACTTGCACGAGCCGCCTGTCCTTCAGATAGCTGCCGACGAAAACGTAGGCGGTCCAGACGCCGATGAGCACGACACGGTCGGCGGTCAAAACGGGCGTCAGCCAGACAAGTCCCAAAAAGCTGAGATAGACCGGGTGCCGCATATAACGATAAGCACCACGCGGAAGAAAATTGCGCCGCGGCATCGGCTGTCTACGCACCCAATGCCACCACGGGCCAACTCCGGTCTGATATTGGAGACCGGTCAACCAAAGGCTGTAAAACGTCAGCCCCCAAAAGCAAAGGAAGGCTGCGTGAACGGCGGGCTGGAACTTTTCGGGCCACGACCAAAGTGTGGTCTGGCTGCCGCGCCACAGGCTGAATTGCAACAAGAGAGTGACGCAAGTCACTAAGCAGAACAGGCAGCCGTAGAGTTCCGACGGGAGCCAGCGGGTCACAAACTTGCGCGTCGGCGGAAAGAGCAAGATGCTATGCGGAATCGCGAATCCCAGCGCGAGGGCCGCGTCGATCCAGAGTGACCCCTCTGGGGCAGCGGCCCAGTCATTTCGCAGAAAGCAATAGAGCGGCCAGAGCGTGGCCAGGAACACGGCCTGGGTCAACACGCCAAAACTGATGCCCAATAGTCGTCGCATCCGTGCGCTTTCGGGCTGATCACTGTGTCGCGTGAAGCGCTCGAATCGTTCGAGTCACGTCCTGGGACCCGCTTGAGGGTCCGTCGATCACGCGGATATCGTTTGGGAAGGTTCGAGAGCAGCGTGTTGCGTCGAAGCACCGTGAGAGGAGGCAGGTTTCTCGGCCACCCAGCAACCGTAGGTCATCGCTCCGCTCTGGTAAGCGCGAAGGATTGTCTGAAATCGGTCGAGAAACATCAATTGGTCCTTGTCGATCCACCGCGCCAGCCAGTGAACACGGGTGAATCGGGCCCTTCGGGCGCAAATCTCCCAGGTTTGGGCCACCCGGCTCGTCCAATCGAGATACCGGTCGACCCGCAGTCCCGCGTCGGTGAACCAGCCTCGGTAATCTTCGCTGCTTCCCAACGACGGGCAAAAGAAGCCTTCACACACGTCATAGACCTGGCGCTCGGCGTCGGCGCTCAGCCGCCCATCGCCCGCTTGCCACGCGCAAATGGCCACCCGCCCGCCGGGACGCAGCCATCCGGCCACTCGGCGAAAGAAGGCCGGCTTGTCGAAGAGATGCTCCGTGCATTCGACGCTCCAGACGACATCGAACGATCCCGGTTCCAATTGAACGGTCTCTGCGTCCGTGGCGAGAAAACGCGTTTTGCGGCCGACGCCGTTCAGGCGGGCCGCCATGGCCGCCCAACCTCGCTGCACCGGGCTCAGCGTGACACCGGTGACGTCGCATCCCAAGGTTTTCGCAAGATAGATCGACGAACCGCCCATTCCGCAGCCGACGTCGAGCACTCGTTCCCCTCCGCGAATTCCCGCCTCGCGAACTAACGTCTGCGTCAACTTGAGCTGCGCCTCGGCCGGGCTTTCGGAGCCTTCCCACAACCCGTGATGGATGTGGCGGCCCCACAGCAGCCGATAGAACGGCGTCGCCAGGTTGTAGTGCGTGCGAATCACGCGCTTCTCGACTGTGGGGCAGGAAATCATTCTTTACGCTCCTCTTAGCCGGCGAAGTTTTGTGCGGTCGATCCGAGCGGAGATCGAGTGCAAGCGATCACTGCTTGATCCAAAGGTCGCCGTAGACGGTCAGCACGTCCCCGACGCCGACGGCCCCAAGCGCCTTCTTGAACGGCCGGATTCCATAATCGGTCTGCCGCAGCGGAAAGTTTCCTTTAAGGTGCAAGTAGCCCTGCTCTTGCTCGCCAGTTGCGGTGATGTTGATTGCGCGCTTCACGCCATGCAGGGTGAAATCTCCGTCGAGCGCATACTGTTTCAATCCTCGTTCTTCGAAACGACGCACGCTGGTCACCGCGAAGAGGGCCGTCGGAAAATGGGCCACGTCCAGCACCGATTCCCCAGTCATGTTGGCGGTCACCTGCCCTTGTTCGTCCTCGCTGCTCGCCCCTTCCAACCCGACTTTTCGGCGGGCATCCAGCGTGTCGGCGCGAAACGTTGGCATATCGAAGAGAATTTTGCCGGCCGCCTCGTTCGCCACTCGCAAGTACCCGCCCTTGAGGCGTCCGACAACGGCGTGCTGATGACCGAAGCCCGTCTTGTCGACGAAAATAAAGACGCGGCTGAGATCCGTATCGATTTCTCCCGCGTGAAGCCGCAGATTCCGGCGTTCCTGGCGCGGTTCGGGCAGTTGCCGCGCACGGGGCTCGTCGTCAAAGCAACGGTCGCCAGAGCCAAGGCGGCAACCAGTGTGAAACGAATTCGAGCGGAAACCGCGTGTTTCATGCGACCAGCCCTTCCTGAGAGCCGACAAACGGTGGCGATGCTAGCAGCGCTGTGCGTCTGGGCAAAGAACACTTTCGCCCCAATGAGGCATTTTCGGTCTCTGCGGCTCGCTGACGCAGAGTCCGAATGGTCAAGAATTGGCGGGTCGAGTAAAATCTTAGCGACAATGCGAGAACCTCTATTGCGGGCTCCGGGCCGAGCTGAGACCTCGGCGTGTCCGACATCTGGACCAAAATGCTGAATCGCCTCCGATGTCGCCTCCGTGAGCCCGAGCTGATGGACCAGCCAGGCTTGGAAGAGCGTTTGCACCGCGGGGCGCTCGTCGGCCTGCGACGGATCAATCGCATCAGCGGCAGCGGCCGAATCGTCTGGAACGCCGTCGAACGTCTCATTGCCACGAATGCCTCGCGGACCTGGCGTGTTCTGGATCTCGCCAGCGGCGGGGGCGACGTCGCCATCGATGTCGCGAGAAGAGCCGCCCGCGCGGGCGCGCGTGTCCTGGTCGATGGCTGCGACGTGAGTCCGTTTGCCGTGCGCTACGCGACCGCTCGGGCCACAGAACGCCAGGTCGAGAACGTGCAGTTCTTTCGCCAGGACGTGCTCAACGCTCCGCTGCCGGACGGGTACGACGTGGTGATGTGCTCGCTGTTTCTCCATCATTTGCCCGAGGACGTCGCGTCGGCCCTGTTGGCGAAAATGGCCGGAGCCGCACAGCGACTCGTGCTCGTGAACGACTTGTGCCGCTCGGCATTCGGCTACGGTCTGGCCTGGCTGGGCTGTCGTTTTCTTACGCGATCACCGATCGTCCACGTCGATGGTCCGCGTTCCGTGCAATCGGCTTTTTCGATGAAGGAAATTCGAGAGGTGGCGCGACTAGGAGGTCTGGCGGGGGCCGTCGTCGAGCCGCGATGGCCGTGCCGCTTTCTCTTGCAATGGAGTCGTGATTGAACCAGCTCGCGTTCGAGCACGCCGCTCCGCCGAACCGCGAAAGCGCCGGCGACCGGACCATTCGCACCGCGCGTGAAAGTCGCGGCTGCGACTCGACGCTCACTTTGCAGGACGCGGCCGGCGTCGCTTGGGATGCTGCCGTGATCGGTGCCGGACCCACCGGGGCGCTCGCAGCGCGCCAGTTGGCGCTTCGCGGATTGCGAACCCTGCTGGTCGATCGGAGTTCGTTCCCGCGCGAGAAGGTTTGCGGCGGCTGCATCAGCGGTCTGGGTCGCCGAATCTTGGAAGACGTGGGACTGGTTCCACTGCTCGATCCCTCCGTCGCGGCCCCTTTGGACCGATTCGAGCTGGCGGCTGGAGGACGGCGAGTCACCTTTGAGCTGCCGGGCGGCGCTGCGGTTTCCCGGTTTCATTTCGACGCACAGCTCGTGCAGCACGCCGCTCGGGCCGGGGCCGGGTTCGTCTCGGGAACACCGACGCTCGTTCGCGGCCTTACAGAGTCATGTCGCTTTCGCACCCTCGTGCTCCAACACGAGGATCATCCCGTCCGGGCCCGAGCACGTCTGGTGATCGCGGCGGACGGATTGGCAAGGACGAGCCTCAAGCGGCATCGGGCCTTCGCGCCGAGGGTCGCGGCCGCCTCTCGCATGGGGCTGGGCGCCACGCTGCCTTGCAGCGCGTTCGAGATTGAGCCTGGACGCGTTTTGATGTCCGTTGCGCGCGGCGGTTACGTCGGGATGGTCTGTGTTCCTGGCGACGCACTCAACCTGGCCGCCGCAGTCGATCCGAATCTCGTGCGACAACGGGGGCCGGCGGAAGCCGTGCGGACTATCTTGATCGAAGCCGGCGTGAAGCCGCCCGCAAATCTCGAGACGACCGAATGGCGCGGCACCGGTCTACTCACACGGCATAGTCCGCGGACATCGGCGCGGCGGCTGTTAGTGCTCGGCGACGCGGCTGGTTATATCGAGCCGTTTACCGGCGAAGGAATGACGTGGGGCATGCTGTCGGCTGTGCTGGCGGCGCCGTTGGTCGAGGACTGGCTCAGCCGGGATTCGGCCCGGAACGGTGATTGCGTCGCCGCACGGAATGAGTTCGGGCGAATGGCCCTCGCCTGGTCGGCCCTCTACCGCACGCACATCGCGCCCGGCAACGGCACTGTCGGATTCTCTCGAGCTTCTTGCGGAGTCCGACGGCGGTCCGTTCCGCCATGGGGTTGATTGCATTTGCTCCCAATGTCGCCAAGCCGCTGATCGGGCATTTTTGGAACTCGGGAGATGGTATCGAGGTCGAGACAAGAACTGGTTCCTTGACGGAGCAAGCGCTGCGCTGAGTTTCGCAGCCGCGGCTAGGGAGCCGCGTTCAACTAAAAAAGGATTGATTCATGAGCGTCCGCATTTTGGGAATCGGAACGGCTGTCCCGGAGCTCTCGATCGAGCAGGCTGATGCGGCCGAAGCGGCAGGCATTCTGTGCGGCCTGACGGACAAGCAGCGGCGATTGCTGCCGACGCTTTACCGTCACGCTGGCGTGCGAAAACGCCACACCGTGCTGCTGACTCCCGAGGCAAACGGAAATCCGGGCGGACAGGCCTTTTACCGTTCGGTTGAGGAGGGTGGCCCGAATGGTCCGACCACGGCGGCCCGGATGCAGAAGTACGCGCAAGCGGCGACGGGTCTGGCAACCGCCGCGTGCCGAAAGGCGCTCGCCGACGCGCCGATCGCCGCAAGTGCGATCACGCATCTGATCACCGTGTCGTGCAGCGGCTTCGCGGCGCCCGGGGTGGACGTCCAGTTGATACGCGAGTTGGGATTGCCGCCGGACGTCGCGCGAACGCACGTCGGCTTCATGGGCTGCCATGGGGCGCTCAACGCTCTGCGGGTCGCCCGCGCGTTTGCCGACGCGAATCCCGACGCACGAATTCTCGTCTGTGCGATCGAACTGTGCAGCCTGCATCATCAATACGGCTGGCATCCCGAACAGATCGTCGCCAATGCTCTGTTCGCCGATGGTTCCGCAGCTTTGGTCTGCGGCCACGCCAGTGATGAGGCGTGGGGCGACCAGAAACCACGCTGGCTTTCCTCGGGCTCACTGGTGGTTCCGCAGACCGAGGACCTGATGAGCTGGAACATCGGCGATCACGGCTTCCAAATGACGCTATCGCCGCGGGTGCCCGATGCCATTCAAGGTTCATTACGAAGCTGGGTGGAAGGCTGGTTAGCCAGCGAAGAGATCGGCTTCGACGAGATTGCGCAGTGGGGCATCCATCCTGGTGGACCGCGCATCCTGCAAGCCTGCGTCGACGCCCTGCAGCTCGAGCCGAGCGCAATTCAAACGTCCAGAGACGTGCTGGCGGAGTTCGGGAACATGTCGTCCCCCACGATCCTCTTTATCGTCGAGCGACTGATCCGCAACAAAACGCCGGGCCCGTGCGTGCTCTTGGCGTTTGGCCCGGGACTCACGATCGAAGCCGCCCTGGTCGAGCCCTTCGTCCGTTCGTCAGGCGGCAAGCTGCGACGCGAGAAGGCAGCACTCGGCTCGGCATCCTGAACTCGGCCGGCTTGGTCAGTCGTCTTTGGTCGTCACGGCTTCGAGGATCCGCAGCTCGCGCTGCTGGAGCAGGCCGCCTTGGTAGTCGAGGACGGCGCGATAAACGAACAGCGTAATCAGAGCCACCAAGAGCGAAAGGATGAGATAGGTGGGGATCCACTCGCCCCATGCGAACTGCTCGACTAGATAGCCGACGCCGAGGGGAATCACGAGGGGCACAAAGGCCACCAGCATCCCCAGCATCGCCAAGAACCGAGCCAAAACGCGGACGACCTTGGTTTCGGACGACCGCATGGAACCCTGCCGGATCGCCGATGGCAAGAGAATCGACATCTGATTGCCGACAAGGCACACGATCAGGTAAGCCGTAACCAGCTCGACAAAAGTCGCGAGCAAATCGGTCAGTCGCAGGGGGAACATGAACTCGAGAATTCCGAGAAAAATAAAGCACGCAACGGCAACGATGGGTGCGAGCGCGAGGTTCTTGCCCAGCAGGATCTGCCTGCGCGGAGCCGGCGAGAGCACGAAAATTCGGAACGCGCTGCGATCGAAGCCGAATTGATTTTGGAACAGTTGTGACAGACTGACGACGACGGTCACAACAATCCCCAGGGCGATCATCGATCGAAAGGCCGGAGGAACCGGCGTGCCCCCGCGGCCGGCCAGCCGCGACGCCATGATCACTCCGCCGAAAATGAGCGGCGTCAAAAGCATCATCTTGACTTCGGGGGCCCGCAGCAGAGACCGCAAGGTCGCGAGTCCTGTCGCCGCCGCCTGCTCGGGAACCCAGGGGAGACTCCTGCCGACCATTCCGGCGAGCGGGGGCTGCGCAGCCTGCACGCCGGTTGCCGGCGGCGCGACCTGTCCGTCGATGTGGCGCGGTGCGACCGGCACCGCCGCTGGTGGAGCGCCGGCCGTCGATTCATCCGAGCGAAAACCGCCCAGATAAAATCGCACCGTCGTTCGATAGGAGCGGCGGAGACTCGCACCGGCTAGCGCGCAGAGCAGCAACGTGCCGGCAAATGCCGGCCAGATTTGATGCTCGGCGGCCCCGTAGACTCCGTACGCCAACCACCCGGGAGGAAGCGCCAAGTCGGCGATGGCCACCCAACTCTTCACTTGTTTCAGGGTTGCCTCGAGCTTTTGGTTTTCTCTCTGCCGCCGCAATTCGGCGACGGCTTCGGTGTTGATCTTTTGAGCCTCGAGTATGGCTGCCAGGCGCTTCTGGGATTGCTGGGGCGTGATTTTTTTTGAATCCAAATCGGCCTGCAGCTGCTTGATTGCGCGTTGCTCTGCTTGGACGGAGTCGTTTACGTCGGCGATTTTGTCGCCGTCGTGCCGATTTCTGCTGCTCTGATAAGTCAGATTGACCAGGTTCGGCAGTTGAGAAATCAGGATGATGAACCCGGTCAGGCAGGCCATGATCGTCCGCCGTCGCCGCTTGTTCACCATCAAGGTCGCCAGCCATCCTCGGAATTGATACGTGATGGCGGTCACCATCAGCAGGAACGCGATCAACAGCGGCAGACTCACCAGCATCCAAGGTCCCAGCGCAATCACCGAGGCGATGGCGAGCCCGATCATGGCCGGAAAGAACAAGATCAGCGACAGGCTGACGAGCGAACTGACGTAGTTGATGAGAAACGCGCTGCTGGGCGAAATCGGAAAGTGAAACAGCTTTTCGATCGATAAGACCTCCGAGCGCTGAAGCTCGGTCATCACGCCCATCATCCAAAAGAAGAGAAACCCGACGGTCACGCCCGTCCACAAATACAGCATGACCTCGGGCACGCGGTCGGCTGGAGCCTTGGGCAAAAGCCAGACTCCCAGGCCCAGGGCCGCAAAAAAGAACCCCACTGACGCGATGACAGCCAGCACTTTGAGAATCTGAGTGATGACAGCGTTGACCTTGCCGGCTCGACGCATTCGGTTTCGAAAGAGCCGCCCGCGCAGCCAGATCAGCGCGCGAAAGTGCTGCCAGTTCACGTCGCGGCTCCTTCCAGCCACTCCAGCTTTTTGGTGGCGGCCGGATCGCTCCCGACCTTTTCCAGAAAGCGGCTCTCGAGCGAGCTGCCCTGGCGAATTTCGTCGAGGCTCGCCTGCTCGACCAGTTGGCCGTGAGCAATGATGCCGACGTGCGTGCAGAGCCGCTCCACGATCTCCAGCACGTGCGACGTCAGAAACAAGGTCGAGCCGCGCGAAACGTATCCGGTCAGCATGTCGCGAATGACGCGCGACGTGACGGCGTCGACCCCTTCGAACGGCTCATCGAGAAACAAAAGATCGGGATTGGGCAACAGGGCCGCCGCCAGCGCGAGCTTTTTCTTCATGCCGTGCGAATACTCGAGCGTCAGCTTTTTCTCTTCACCTTCGAGGCACAACAGTCTCAGCAAGTCGACGGTGCGGCTGCGGATGGTATTCGCCGGGATGCCGTACATGCGGCCGACGAACGTCAGGTATTCCGGTCCGGTCAAATTGTCGAAGAGCGCCAAATCCTCCGGCACGACGCCCATCCGACGTTTTGCCTCGAGAGCCTCGGCGGGGACAGACATATTCCGCCCGAGAACGGCGATCTGCCCCGAACTGGGAGCCAGCAGCCCGGTGAGCATCTTGATCGTAGTCGATTTGCCGGCGCCGTTTGGCCCGAGAAAGCCGTACGAGATGCCGCTCTCGACCTTGAGGTCGATGCCGTTCACCGCGCAGAACTTGTCAAAGAACCGCGTCAATCCGCGGGTTTCGATCGCCAGGCTCATCCCCTTCTCTCCAGTTCTTACGATCGACGTCGCTCATAAAAGGCAAAACAGCAGTCTATCGAAAACCGCTGCGCGATGCCGCTGCGACAAACGGCAATCGGACGCGTGTATCAACGCGAATCCTTGTCGGACGGATCAAAAAAGCCGATAAACGGTCGCTGCAAATCCAATGACCACGCCGCTCTAGGCCTAACCGAATTGACCGGAGGATGCGCCATGCGCTGCCGCTGCGCAAATTGTCTCTTTGCGAGTGACTTGTCTCTTACTCGTCGGACTGACGGCAATTCCGTCGAAGAGCCCTGCTCAGGTTTCTCCCCTGTCGCTCAACGACTATTCCCGGTTGGGAAACCGTCAAACCGCCGCCCGCAAAGTGAACGACGCGATCTATCTCGCGCTCGGCTTCAGCAACACGTTTCTGGTGCGCACCGATGACGGCAACGTGGTGATCGACACATCGTCGCCGGTGAGCGCGAAGAAGCATTACGAACTGTTGCGAAGGGTCAGCGACGCCCCGGTGCGCTATGTGATTCTCACACATGGCCACCCTGATCACACGGGCGGACTGCGCTATTGGATGGAGCCTCAGACGAAGCTCGTCGTTCAGCAGAATTACATCGAGTTCCACAGTTATCAGGAGCGACTCAAGCCTTACCTCGGTCGCACGGGTGCGGCCCAATTTGGTCTCGATCCGGGCGTGCTCAATGCCTTCCGCGTGCCGGAAAAACATTTTGAACCGGCCATCACCTTTGGAGACAAGTACGAGTTCGTTTTGGGCGGCACAAAGTTTGAACTGCTGAGTGCTCCCGGCGAGACCTACGATCACCTTTGCGTCTGGATCCCCAAGTACAAAGCGGCCTTCGTCGGGGACAATTACTACGAGTCGTTCCCGAACATCTACACCTTGCGAGGCACGAAGCCGCGCTGGGCACTCGACTACGTCGCCTCGCTGAACAAGATTCTCGCGCTCGAGCCGGAGATTGTGCTTCCCAGCCACGGCGAGCCGGTCGTCGGGAAGGAGAAGATCGTCGAGCGGCTGACCCGATATCGCAACGCGATCCTTTATGTCCACGATGCGACCGTCAAGGGCATGAATGCCGGCAAAGACGTGTTCACTTTGATGCGCGAGGTCAAGCTTCCGCCCGAACTGGAGGTGGGCGAGGCGTACGGAAAGGTCGATTGGTCGGTGCGAGGGATTTTCGACGGATACGTCGGCTGGTTCGATCTCAATCCGGCGTCGATGTATGACCAGCCGCCAACGGCCGCCGAACCGGAATTGGTTCGCATGGCGGGGGGCCCAGCGACAGTGGCCGCCAGGGCCAAGGCCTTGGCGACCAGCGATCCGGTCACTGCGGTCCGACTGGCGGATGCGGCCCTGTTGGTCGAGCCAAAATCAAAACCGGCGCTCGAGGCGAAGCTCGCCGCGCTCAAGTCGCTTCAGGAAGCCTCTCGCAACTTGATCGAGGGGGCGTGGCTGACTACCGCCATTCGCGAAACGAAGCGCGCCCTGACGAGCACAAAATAGATCTCAGGCAACTCCAGGCTCACTCCGCTCGGGCGATCAATTGTCCGAGCGGGTTGTCGCCATCGCGGCGCTCCACTCGGACGCCGCCGAGGCGTCGCGCGGCGTCAGTGCATCGAAGGCACCCGGAAGCTGCACGGTCATCGTCGTCCCTGAGCCCTCGCGCGTCTCGACGAAGATCCGGCCGCGGTGTGCGGCGACGATCGCCTGGCAAATGCTCAGGCCCAGGCCGGTTCCGGTCGTCTGCTCGATTCGTTGACGCGACCGGTCTCCGCGGAAGAACCGCTCGAAAATGTGCGGCAGGTCAGCCGCCGGAATGCCGCCGCCGGTGTCTGCAACGCGGAGAATGCTTGAGCCCCCTTCTCGAACGAGCGACACGCGGACGGTGCCGCCAGGCTCGGTAAATTTGATGGCATTGTCCAACAGGTTGTTGACGACCTGACGCAAGTGATTGCCAAAGCCCATCACGCAAATGTGCGGATCGATCGCGTTCACAAGTTCAATCTGGCGGGCTTCCGCAACCGCGCTGAACATTTCGGCGCAGTGCTCGACGAGACCACTCAGATCGACCTGTTCGCTATGCGCACGGATCAGTTCCGAATCTGTCTCCGCCAGCAATAGGAGCTGATTCACCAGCCGCTCGAGCGATGCGCACTCGCCGATGACCTCGGAAAGCAGTTCTTGATACTCCTGCGGCGTGCGGTGGCCGCCGATGGCCACTTCGATCGAACTGCGGATGGCCGCCAGCGGCGTGCGTAACTCGTGCGCCGAGTTGGCGAGCAGATTGTTGCTTTGGCTGAGATAGACCGCGATGCGATCGAGGAACTCATTGACCGTCGCGGAGAGCCGATCGAGCTCGTCGTCGGTCTGACGAATGGCCAGCCGTTCCTCCATGCGATTGGGTCGCAGGCGGGCCGTCGTTTCGATGATGTCCGAGAGCGGACGGATGGCTCTGCGAGCCAGCCAGTAGCCAAGCAAAGGCGCCGCGACGAGGAGCAATACGACGCCGCGAATCGCGATCCGATCGATGCTGCCGATATCGCGGTCGATAAAGTCCACGGGAGCCCCGACGCGGATCCGCAACGGCCGTCCCACGCTCGTCGGCTGACGGTTTTCCAGAACGCGGTAGCCATTGAGGCTCACCGGCACCATGTCGCGACGCGATTTTTCGGCCGTTGGAAGCTCGGGCGTCAAGTCGCTCGCCCACAGTCGTGTGTCGTCGCCGTCAAGCAGCTCGACGAACCAGCCATTGTGTTCGTGAACGCTCTCCTTGCGGTTCAGCGCGTTCAGCAACTGCGTCGCCCGGGCGAATCCCTGCCCTTTCGCCGCAGAACGCAAGTCCGCGGCGGTCGCGTGCAAGTCAGCGACGTCGAGGCCAATTTCGCGAATGTCAGCGCTTAAAACACTGTCCATTCCGCCGACAAGTGCTTGCCGCAAACCTTCGCGCACTCCCAGGAAGCAGGCCAGCGCCGTCACGAGGACCAGGCCAACATTCCAGATCATCAACCGGGCACGCAACGACTTCGACGCCGAGCGGGCCAGGTGCGCCAGCTTGACGAGTCGCTCGGAAAATGGCGACGCCATCAAATCATGCCCCGTGCGATCAGATCATGGCCGCTGCAATCGGATCATCCCTCGTGCAGTTCCTCCCGCACACTGGGAGAGTCCGTCAGAGAGCGCTTGGCTCCGCGGCCCGCAATACGTAACCGTGGCCGCGAACCGTCTGGATCAGCGCCACATCGAAACCTCGATCGATCTTATTTCTCAGCCGGTTAATGTGAACGTCGATCACGTTGGTCGTGCCATCCCAGTCGTCATCCCAGACATGCTGGCTCAGCATCTTGCGAGTCACTACCTGGCCGGCGAAACGCATGAGGTATTCGAGCACGGTGAATTCGGTCGGCGACAGTTCGATCTCACGCTCGCCGCGCGACGCTCGGCGTGTGGTCATGTCGAGAGTCAGCGGGCCGACCGTGTGCGTCATCGACGGCCGAAAATTCGAACGCCGAGACAACGCCTCAAGCCGAGCGGTCAGCTCGGGAAAGGCGAACGGCTTCACCAGGTAGTCGTCCGCACCCGAACGCAGACCGCGAACCCGACTCTCAACCGAGCCCAGGGCCGTTAGCACCAGAACCGGAGTTTGGACTCCGCGGGTGCGCAGCGAATCGAGAACTTCCATCCCTTCCATATCTGGAAGAAGCAGATCGAGGACGATCGCGTCAAACCGCTGGCTCAATCCTAAGTCGAGACCTTTCTTGCCGTTGCGCACCCAAGTGCACTCGTGATGACAGTCTGAGAGGCCGCGCTGGAGCGCCTTGCCCAACACGGCCTCGTCTTCGATCACCAATAGGTCCATTGCCTCCGCTCCCGGGAGTTTTGCGGCTAAGGAATTCTACTCAATCGGGGTCGGTACGTCGAAGCGCGGCCAGAGACTAACCGAGCGAGCGTGACGGACGCTCCCGCTCATCCTGGCGGGGCTCCGGTCTTGACCACACGGTGAAAGTGCAGCTCAACCTCGCGATCCACGACCCGCCGCAGGCCTTCGACCAGGGCGGAGGCTTCGTGATCGGTCTCCCCCCGCCGCTTAATCTCCGCGAGCGGCGTCCCCGGAAAGACCGTGAAAGTGGTCTGATGAATGATCTGGTTCCCCGCGTCGAGTTCGGGAACGATGAAATGGATGGTTGAGCCGTAGGTCAGCATTCGATGCTGGAAGGCGTCTTCGTAGGGGGTCGCGCCCGGGAACGAGGGCAAGAGTCCGTGATGCAGGTTAATGATGCGGCCCCCCGCAAACTTCCAGCAGGTGGCCGGCGGCAGAATCCGCATGTAGCGGGCCAGAATGATGTAGTCGACTTTGTATTGATCGAAGAGTTCGACCAGACGCTCGTTGTCCGGCCGGCCTTGCGAGTCGCCGATTTGCTGCCAATCGACTTTGAACTGCTCGGCCAATCCCCGGCACGCGTCCCGGTTTCCGATGACGACCGCGGGAGTGGCCGCCAAGCGTCCGTCACGGACGGCGCGCAGCACAGCCAGCGCCGGTTCCGGCCGATGAGTCGTGCATAGAGCGAGCCGCGGAGGACGTGCGAGCGCGTCGCGGGACCATGTCCGCAACGAGAGGCCTTTGCCCTGGCCGACTTCGTTCATCCGTTCCGCCAGTTCGGCAATCGACTCGGGCCCGCCGGGCCACTCGACCCGCAACAGCATAGCGAACAACTGCTCCGAATCGTGGTCATACATCTGAATTTCGTGGATGTTGGCCCCCGAGCCCGTGACGTGGTGCACGATCGGGTCGGCCAGGCCGCGATTGTCCGGACCAACCGCGGTGATAACGACTTGCATTGGCTCCCTCCGAAATTTTTTGCCCAGCGTGATATGCTGCAGCATAGCGGACCGATCCCTTGGCCAAAACGGAACACCCTCGTGACCACGTCGAGCATGCTCAATTTCCGCAGCGACACCCAAACTCTTCCCACGCCCGAAATGCTCGCGGCGATCCAGCACGCCCCACTGGGCGACGACACGTACGATGAAGATCCGACCGTCGCTCGACTGGAACAGCTCGCCGCCAAGATGCTCGGCAAGGAGGCGGCCCTCCTGGTGATCAGCGGCACGATGGGCAATCTCTGCGCGCTCATGGCGCATGCGAACCCCGGAGACGAAGTCCTTCTCGATTCGCAGTCGCACATTTACGCATACGAGGCCGGGGGCATGGCGAGCGTGGCAGGATTAATGCCGATGGTGCTCACCAGCCGAAAAGGGATGCTCGACCCGGACGAACTGCGGGCGGCGATCCGACCGCCCAATCTGCATCATCCGATTCCGCGCTTGGTGTGCCTGGAAAACACGCACAACCTGAGCGGCGGGCGCGTGGTCCCGTTGGAGATTCAGAATCGGCTCTGCCAGGTGGCCCACGAACGCGGGCTGGCAGTGCATCTCGACGGTGCGCGGATTTTCAACGCCGCGATCAAGCAGCGAGTTCCGGCGGCTGCCGTTGCCGAGCACGCCGATTCGGTGATGTTCTGTCTCTCGAAAGGGCTCTCCTGTCCGCTCGGCTCAGTGCTCGTCGGCAGCAGCGAGTTTATCGCGAAGGCCGATCACTGCCGCAAACGCGTGGGCGGCGGCATGCGGCAAGCCGGCGTGATCGCGGCCTGTGGAATCGTGGCGCTGGAGAACCTCGTCGATCGCCTCGCCGACGATCACGTCAATGCCCGGCTCCTGGCTGAAGCCGTCAACGAAGTACCAGGCCTGCGCGTCGATCTGGAATCGGTCGAGACCAACATGGTCAACGTCGACCACACGGACACCGGCCTGACAACGCCGGAAATTCTGGCCCGCTTCCAATCCGCGGGCTTATTGGCTAGCGGCCGCCCACCGAGGCAATTCCGCCTCGTCACAAACCGTCATCACGACCGCGCCGCCGTGGAAGAAGCGGTGCGCCGGATTCGCACGGTGCTGACGGACATTGCAAACCGGCGCGAAACGTAGGAAACGAGAGAACAATCCGATGGACCCGTCAATACGCTGCGCAATGCGGCTCTCAAAACGTCGAAACCGGTCGTATCCGCGGAACGGGGCGGATGGTTTTCGAGAATAGCAAGAAATTCTTTGACTGGGGCCGACCGATGCTTGCTTCGGCATGCCTCGACTGCGGGCATGTGAGTTTGAGGTTGAGAAACGTTCTGCTCGCCGGGGAAGCACGGGAGCCACGTGATCTTGTCGAGCAATACCGCAAAGTCGTCGCGATGGTGGTGACTGCGACTGACCAAGACACGATGGATGAGTATCGGCGTATCCTGGAGGAGTTGCGCACAAAATGGAGGATGCAGCACGGCGCCGACTCACTGCATCAGGTGGCCTTCGGCGACGGCATCGACGATCGGGACGAAGGGATGGCTCCCGGAGAGTAAGAACACTGGGAGGAAACCCCACGCTCAAATCCCGGATCCACGCCAGTCGGCGGCCGCCTCTACAGTGATCGGCAGCTTCGTCGTCGGATGCTCGAACGTCAGCCGCACGGCGCAGGGCGATGCCGTCCTCGAACGGGCGTTTCGAGCCGTACTTGCGGTCGCCCACAATTGGATGACCCGCTGACGCTAATTGCACGCGGATTTGATGACTGCGGCCGGTCATTGGCCGGATTTCCAGCAGCGTGGTGGAGGGAGCGGTTCTCAATCGGCGGTAACTCAACTGGCTTTCGCGGGCGCGCGGATTCGCTGCCGACGAGCATCGGACGACATTTTTTTTGTGGTCCTTGACCAACCGGTCTTCCAGAAGCCCCTCGCGCAGCGCAACGCGCCCTTCGACGAGCGCTTCATAAACCTTTTCGACCCGGCCCGAGCGAAACTGCTCCGACAGGCGGGACGCCGCCTTGCTGGTGCGAGCGAAGAGGACCACGCCGCCGACCGGACGATCCAACCGATGCACGATGCCGACGAACACGTTGCCGGGCTTCTTGTACTTCACGCGCAGGTAATCGCGCACCTGATCGGCCAGGGAGACGTCGCCCGTGCGGTCGCCGGCAGTCAGCAGACCGGTCGGCTTCACCACCGCGATGCAATGATTGTCTTCGTAGAGGACCTGTGGGGTCGACACCGCTACAGGATCACGAAGTCGCTGATCGACGGATGGCTGTCTTGCATCTGCGTGACGCGGGGCGAATGGGGAAGAATCACGTGGAGCGTCACGTCGCCGACCGTGACGTCATCTCCGGGTTTCAAAATGGCTTCGCTCTGAATGCGACGCCCATTGACGAATGTGCCGGTGTTGCTGCCCAAATCGCGGACTCGCACCGCGTACTCGTCGCGTTTGAAGACGCAATGGTGCCGACTCAGCAGGGGACTGACCGGGCGCAGGTCGCAGTCCCGTTCGTTGCCCACGACAAAGCGCCGAAAATCCATCCGGATCCGTTTGCCCGTGCAGCTGCCGCTGACGACTTGCAGCTCTCCGACGCTCGACGGCCTCATTGCGCCGTCCAACTGCGGCAGAGAAGCCGCGGTCGGAGCGGAACTCGACGGTTGGATCGAGTTGATCGAGTCGATCACCATCTGGCGGTTCGGATCCATGATCTCGGCCAGATGGCGCTCGATCGGCATGCCGCCCGGCCATCCATTGGGGGCCGATCGCGGATCGCCCTGACTCGGGCGAGGCGGCATGTAGGGATGCTGCTGTGCCACCGCCGGTTGGGGCTCGGGCGGAGCCGGAGTCACTTCGGGCGGTAACGGCCAGGGGATCGGCTCCTCGCGCGCCGCAGCGACTTCTTCCGGAGGATGCAAAAACCTCGGTTGCGGCCGGGGCGCCACGGGAGGCTCGAGCCTGCCGACCGGGAAGGGCAACCCAATCCGCGCGGCCAGGTCGTCGGTATCCAGATGGATGCGACGGTCGGTTTGCGACTCCAGAACGTCCGAGTCGGAGGGAGGCTCGGGAACCGTGTACGCTTTACCGCACGCGGGACAGGTCGATTTCTTCCCGGCCGATCCGCGCCTGCCGACGACCCGCGCCTCGCAGTGCGGACAATGGAAGCGAAACTTCTCTTCGAGCACCACCGCGTCAGCGGGCACCAGAACCGAAGCTCCGCAAGTGTGGCAGACGACGTGACCCCCCGCGTAGAGGTCCAGCACCTCCATGCGGGTTCCGCAAGCGCAAGCGAGATGGATCATCGCCTCGGGAACCTCGAGCAACTCAGCTCACGATCGTACGACAACTCTACCTCAATTCTTGCCCGACCGGCGGCTTTGCATCAAGGCTTGCATTACGCTCCTTTCACTAAAGTTCAAACTCGCGGAAGATCGGTCCTTCAGATCTTGACAGAAGACGAGATTCTTGACAGCCGGACGTGCGTCGTCGCACCTGAACCGGCGTCAACTGCGGCGAAGCAAAGTCCGAACGGCCGCCACGTCGTTTCGGATTTGGTCGACGAGTTCCTCGCGACTTCCAAACTTCCTCACATCGCGCACTCGATCGACGAGGTCGACCGCCAACGTCTGGCCATACAGGTCACCGGAAAAATCGAGCAGATGCACTTCCACCTTGCGGGCGTTCTCGTGGAACGTGGGATTTGGCCCGATGTTGATTGCGGCGGCAAATTCCCGTCCGTCGACGGCCGCGAGGCCCGCGTAGACTCCGTCCGCCGGAAGCAGCGTTTCGATCCCCGTGATGTTCGCCGTGGGAAACCCGATCTGTTGCCCCCGCCGCGCACCCGCGACGACGGCTCCTTCAACGCGATAAGTGTGGCCCAGCAATTTCGCAGCGTCGGCGATTTTTCCAGATGCGACTAGCGAGCGAATCGTGCTCGAAGAAACCATCGCCCGTGCGCCACCAACCGGCTCCGCGACCTCCAGCAAAATCTTTCTGTCGCGGCACAGCTCGCGCAAGGTCTCGATGTCCCCCTTGCGATCCTTGCCGAAGCAGAAATTCGGGCCTTCGACAATTCCCTTCGCCGCCAACTGGCCCACCAGAATGGAATCGACAAATTCGGCCGGCGTCAGCTGCAGCAGGGCTTTGTCCGTCGGGTAGGCGATCACGCAGGTGACGCCGGCCTGCTCGAGCAACTCGGCCTTCTGTTTCAAAGTCGTTAGGCTGGGCGGGACGTGGCCGGGACGCAACAGCGCGAGGGGATGCGGATCGAACGTGAGCACCACTGCGGGCACGCCTTCGCTGCGGCCGCGAGCCGCCAGGTGCTGGGCAATTTCCTGATGGCCCCGGTGCACCCCGTCAAAGTTCCCAATCGACACGTAGCCGCCGCGATAGAGTTCCGGCTTCTCGAAATGTCGCAACAAGGTCATCGAGTCATTTCCGGCGGTACGGCGGTCGGTTACTTCCAATCTTCAAGCGGTGTCGAAAATCGCTTGAGCTTGTCGCGATCGATTTCGATTCCCAGCCCCGGGGCATCCGGGATCGGCAACAGTCCCGCACCATCCAAGCGCGGCGTGGCGACCGCCAAGTCCTCGATGTATGCACAAGGCGTCAGATATTCAACGTACTGGGCGTTGGGTAGTGCGGCCGTCAATTGCAGATCGGCAGCCAGGCCAACCACCGTGTTCCAGCCGTGCGGCACGAATTGAATATTGTGGTCCTGAGCCATCCGGGCGATTCGACGCGACTCGCTCAAGCCGCCGTTCTTCGTGCAGTCGGGTTGAATGATGTCGACGGCCCGCCGCTCGAGCCAGGGCAGAAACGCCTGCCGACGCGTCAACACTTCGCCCCCCGCGATCGGCACGGGCGAATTCCGCGTCAGCTCCGCGTACCCCTCGAGATCGTCGGGCGGCAGCGGCTCCTCGAACCAGGCGACGTCGTAGTCGGCCAGCATTCGCGCCGTCTCGCGGGCCCAATTGAGTCCGTGAGGCCAGAACTGTTCGCTGCCCCCCGCGTCGACCATCAACTCGACCTGGTCGCCGACTGTCTCGCGAGCCGTCCGCATCAAGAGTTCGTCAAACCTTCGACCGCGCCGTCCAAAAGGACGCCAGCCCAATTTGATCGCGCGGAAGCCTCGCCCCACTGTCTCTTCGAGCCGCAGTTTGAGCACGTCCGGCTCGTCGAACAGGATCGACCCGTAAGGCTGAATTCGCGAACGGTAGCTGCCTCCCAGCAGGCGGGCAACCGGTTGCTGGCAAACTTTGCCCAACATGTCCCACAGCGCCAGGTCGATGCCGCTGATGGCGTGCTCGACCGCGCCGCCCCGGCCTTGCCAGAACGTCGATTGCCGCAGCGTCTCGGTCGTGCGTTCCGGTTCGTCGGCCCGCGACTCCGCCAAGAGCGGCCACAACAACCGCATCGCCCCGGCAACAAGCGCCCCCGACGTAAAACAACTTCCCCAACCACTCAACCCAGACTCGGCCACCACTTCGACGAGCGTGTGCAATTCTTCCTGCGGCTCGTGCCCCTGCGGCCAGCCGCCGTCGACCGTCGCTCCGGTGAGAGGAAAAATGCGGACGTCGACAATCTTCATGCGTGGAGGCTTGGAGTATCTCGAGGCGGCGACTCTTGCGGGCGGGCCCCCTCACTCGATTGGATCGTCTGCAAAGCCTTGGCTGCGGCTTCGCGCACTCGCGGATTGCCGTCGCTGAGGCTCCGCGCAAGCGCGGCTTGGGCAACACCGGCGGCGGGACCAAGGCTGCCCAGAGTCAACGCGGCCGCGCGGCGCACCTCGGCATAGCCGTCCGCGAGCGCCCCGGCGAGGACTGGCACTGCCTCACTGGCTTCTACCCGACTGGCTTCCGCCCCGCTGGCTTGCATCCCACCGACCTTCACAATGCCGCGGCGCAAGGCTTCGACGACGGCCAGCCGCACCATCGGCTCAGGATCCCGGCTGACCATCTCCAACAGCCGCGGCATCACACCGCGCGCTTCCGCGCTTTGCATATCCAGGGAAAAGACAGCGGTCGAACGATCAAAGGGTTTTGCGCTGCAGAGCGCCTCGCTCAACGCAGGCGTGGCCGAGCGGGCCGGGCCTGCCTCCGGTCGGCGATCGATGAGGACTCGGAATTGGTGGGAACCACACGTGCCACACTCGTGGGCGCGCATGTCATTATCTAATTCCTCGCCATGTTCCCAAATCGTCCCGCACAAAGAGCATTTGTGCCTGTGCATTGCCACGCCCCAATCCGAACGATCCGGCCTGCCCGAGCAGCAGAGATCAAACCTCTGGCCAGCTTATCCCAATCCTTCCCCCCGAGCCAACCCCCGCCGAAGGAGCGTTACGAGACTCGGAGAATGAGTGTTGACACCAGTCGGAACGTTCCGAGAAAAGGGGTCGATTTTCGACGTGTCCGACAAGGGGGTTGAGTTGATCGATCGAGTGATCCCGTCGAAGCAGACCACCCGAAAGGTCGCGGCAAACGTGTTCCCCCGCCTGGGAATCGAATCTTTTGGAATTCCGACAGGATTTTCCAGATAATCACACTCGTCGGCCGCCGAACGGGGCTTATTCTGGGCGAATGATTTGCCTCACCCGAGGTCTGCGGGACAACGCAGGTGGGGAGTCGGCGATCGAGTTCAATCGAGGCAAGTGTCCGAACTGCTCGAAAGGTTTGAAGGCGCCCACGGCGCGACTGGGACATTCAGAAAGAGGGCCCTGGCGATGAAACGTCTGTGCTTGATTGCGTTGGCAGCGGTGATCGGCTCGACGCAGGTGAACCAAACCCCGGCCTTCGCACGCGGCGGCCACGGCGGGCACGGACACGGCGGACATCGATCTCACGGGCATGGCGGGCATGGGCACCGCGGACACGCACACGGCGGGCATGCCCACACGGCCGCGCGTGCGGGACATCATCGGGGCCGGACCACTCGCGGATTGGCACATCGCCACGCCGGCCTGCACAGCCGGAGCTTTGCCGGGCATCACGCGGCGTGGAGCCATCACTACGCTCACTATGGACATGGTTGGGGCTACCACCACGGTTGGGGTTACAACCATGGTTGGGCATACAACCGCGGTTGGGGATACAACCACGGCTGGGGATGGGGCGGGTGGAATTGGTACGGAGGCGGGGTGAATGTCGTCGGTCCGAGCGTCGTAAATCCCGGCTACGTGGCTCCGTCTGGTCCCAACGTGGTGGTCGTACCGGGCAGCAATCTCAACGCGCCGTCGCCCCCGGGAGGACCGCCAGCCAATCAGGGCTTCTTTTCGGTCTCTGGGAACGATCGACCGGATCAACGGGAATGCGGTCTCCGTCGCTCCCGAAGAGGGCGATCCCGTCACAATCGATACCACGCCCAACACCACAGTCGTCCTGAATAGTCAGCCGTCGAGCCTGGCCGATTTGAGACCGTCGGATCGAGTCAAAGCGAGATACGACAGCGATCTCAAGGCGATGACGCTGGTGGCCGTGAGGCGTTAGCGACGCCAGTTTTCGTGGACGATCGACGGCAAAAGCGTTCGAGCTCGGCCGGCTGCAGTATTCAATCTCCGATTCGACGAGTCTCGAGCACCGCATTTCAAACAGTTTGCAGACAGGGACACTCGGTTTCAGGGGAAAACAGATGTCACGTACGCGTGTTTGCTGCGTTTGTCTGGCTGCGTGGGTTTGCCAGGCCGCGCTAATTGTCGTCAGCGAGCCGGCGTGTAGCAGGGCTAAGGCTCAGCCGCCGGGCAAAACCAATCCCGGTAAGAACGGCAGGCCGAGACCCCAAAACAACCCGGCTGCGCCGCCGAAAGCACCGACACCGGCGGTTGCCGACGCAAACTTGCTCAGCATGGAGGTGAAGGCCCTGCGGATCCTGCGTGGACTCGAGGCAACGCCGCACCAGCTCAACGAGATCGTTCGGACCGCCAAGACGACGGTCGGCAGCCCTGGCAACAGGGAGCCGGCGAAGGCTTCGGGCGCTTACATCGAGCTCCTGGGGCAGATGCGGCACGCGCTCATCGCCAATGACGAAGACAAGATTGAAAAACTTCGAACGCAGTTCGACGAGCTGGAAGCGAAGAATCCTCCCGACCTGGACGATGAAGTCGAGATTACCGATGGAGCCGAAATCGAAGCCGTGCGCCTGCTGACTATTTTCAGCCCACAGCAGGTCGTGGCTTACGCCCAAAGCCTGGAAGATGACTTTCCGGATCCCGTGCTATTGATTCTCGAAGGCTTGGACGAGGGCAGATCGCTCAAGAAAGAGGAATGGGAAACCGCTCGAACTAAAATCGCCGATGAAGTGGGATGGGTCGTCTGCGGAGCGCAGGGAGCAAAAGCCACGAAGCTCGAAGAGCAGGTTGCGACCTATCTGGATCAAAAGCACGCCGAACAGGGTAAAGCCGGCAATCGGGAAGCCGAGATTCGCAAGCTCGTGGGGTCGCCGGGACCGGTCGTCGTGTTGAAGAATGTGATGGAGCACAATCTGGCCGAGCTGCTTTCCAATCCACAAGTCGTTCGGGCGTCGAGGGACTGCTTGCGACAAGACCGGGGCGCCATCGCTCAGAACTCCCCGCCCGCCAAGCCGGCCGCACCGGCCCCTCCCGGGCCGCCAAATGCTCCTCCGCGACCGCGCCGCCCCGAATCGAAGCCGATGACGTCGCCGGCCCGGCGGGTCGAGCTCGACGACGTTCTGAAATCTCCGGACCAGTACGAGGGCCAGGAGCTGCAGTTCGACCACGTGACGGTGACGGGCACGGCTCCGGCAAAATTGCCCGCCAATTTGTGGCTGGCGCTCAAGACCGGGTCCGGGACCGTCGCGCCCGCGGCGATGCGGGGACAGAAGGTGACATTCATCGTTCCCAAAGCCAACACGCCCGAGGTGATCAAGGATCTGAAGCCGGACGAGGGCAAGACGATTTCTGTGACCCTGCGATTCACGCTTCGACGCGAGGGGCAAAACGCACATTGGAGCGCTCGAGTGCACTCCGTCGAAGTGCATGGCGACAAATAACAAATAATCGGTGTCTCGAATCCCGTGTCGGCTTGGGCCAAACGCGTGTGCTCATCGAGCCGTACCAGGGCACATCCGGATCGCTTGGATCACACGGAAGCGGTCGCCCTCCGGCCAATAAATGTCCAAACCGACCGAACTTTGGCGGACCGTTTTCTCGAATGACCTCTTTTGTCGGTTGATTCTTGCAAGGGGGATTGCCACACTCTCGACTCCGTTCGGCCCTGAAGTGTCCGGTCATGGAAGGATCAGACATGCGAAAGCTTGCGAAGTCGACTCTTCGTGCGGCTGTTCTGCTTGGCGCGCTGCTCGCTCCTGTCGGTCACGCGAAGGCGTCGCCCGTCCTGTTTGACGCGTCGGGCTCTTTCACCGACGGTTCCACGTTGGCCGGGACGATTACGATCGATCCGACCAGTGGTCTGGCAACAGCAGAGGATCTATCGATTTCCGGCGGAAGGTCGGGTTACCCCTCGCCGCTCATCTTCGATTTAACGCCCCCCGCCCTCACACAGGCCAATAACCAAGGAGCGGGGAACGTCTGGCTCGACGGCTCGGACCTCAGCAACAGTTGGCAGTTGCAAGTCGACATCCCCGGTCCCACCCTCGTCGGGTACGCCGGCGGTGACCTGGTTGTCAGTAGCTTCCCGCCCGACGGCACTTATTTCACGGCATTCGGCGAGGGCGGAGCGAACCTGGTCTCCGGGACGTTGACCGCAGTCACCGCTCCCGCCCCTCCCACGATCGTGCTGCTCGCGTCGGCCTTGTTGACAGCCGGGGCATTTCACTTTGTCCGGCGCCGACGATTGACCCCGGCCTGCGCCCCCGTTCCCTTGAATCAATAACGGGGTGAACAGCACGGCGGTCGCTCAAACGGGTTCGTGCCGACCGTCGGGCGATGCGCCCGGCAAAGGGCTGCTGCCAAACGCGTCCTCGTCAGCGCTGGGTGAGTTGCCACCGACGCCTGCGCCTGCTTGCCGCGACTTTCGCGCCTGATATACTCAACGCTCCCGCGGGCGTGGCGGAATTGGCAGACGCGCAGGATTGAGGGTCCTGTTCCCTTTTTTGGGAGTGCAGGTTCGACCCCTGTCGCCCGCATTTTCCTCCCCAAAGAGCCGCGCACGAAGTAAGCGGTCGGTCGAGTCCCAGGATGACCTGCTTCGACGGCTTACTTCGTGCGCGGCTCTTTTTTCGACGCTCCCGTCCGACCCTTTGCCTCCGCAGCTTCCCGCTCAGGTGCCATGTCCACGGCACTGAGTGAGACCGTCCGGCAATTCGATCGGGTGCCACGGCTGAGACGTTTCGGCTCAGCCGTGCTCTTCAGCAAGGTCTTACGCCTGTTCATTGCGGACGAGTACGACCAACCGGGAAGAGCACGGCTGAACGGCAGCCGCTTAGCCGTGGCACCCAGTACCCATGCCAATTCCCGGACGATCTCACTCAAGAACCGTCCGCCGCAGGCGGATGGCACCCTCCCGTCCTCTGGCGATGCACGGCGACTTCTCCGCAGATTCGCGCGGATCGCCGCGGAAATTTTGCAGGTTGTTTACACGCGCATGGAAACACGGGATTCGCGCTCAATTCGGCCGGGGGTAAAATTGAGATAGGGTCCGTTACGCGGCGAGGGGATCGCCCGTCTGGGCAGGAGCGCGCCGTGGTTGCGCAGAAACGCATACGTCGGCAGACGTTAAGAGTTCGTCACAAAAACCGGGTGTGGTGTGGTCAACTTTTGGTAGGACTTTTGGTAGGTAGTTGACCACGCGGATAGTTGACCACAGGCTGCGTCGGCGCGAAGGGATTCCCGCGGCTGGGCAGTTTTTGTGCAAACCGGAGACGACGCCGAGCGGTCGGCTCCGCGCGCCGGGGAAAAGATCCCCGCCGGTGATGGGGATCCATTTTTCAATAGCGCGGAAGGATCCCCGGCGCCGCTCTGGGCAGCTGCCGGAGCAGGATTTTTGAACAGGAGCTAACTGAGGTAACAGAGATCAGTAAGAAATGCTTTCGCTTCCCCTCTGTTAACTCCGTTGCCTCCTGTTCAACAAAATCCGGTATTCGCAGCGGCGACGCTCGGGACGGGACACATTTGTGTGACTCGAAGGCCAGATTCTGACTCAGCGGCGAGAACGTAGGTCAAACTGTTTCCGGTGGGAATCTTATCCCCGGCGGGGACGAAAAAAGGATCCCCGGCGGGGTGGGGATCCTTTTTTCATTAGGAGGAAATCGCCGCCGGCGCGCCCGGGAGTTCGATCCGACGGGACGGGACCGAATCGGTGGGACGGGACACGGGACGGAACATGTTCGCAGCGCGTGCGGCGGGCCCGTTCGTCGGATAAGGTGGCAGAATCTGCCACCTTATCGCTACGTGCGCGGGCTCCGCTCGTTGGGACGGGACTGATCGTTGGAGCGGGACACGGGACGAATCGTCTTTGGAACCACAAAGGCACCAAGGACACCAAGCAACGCCAAGAACATCCGTAACTGAACTTCCCCAGGTTTCGTGGGCGCGGGTGATGGGTTGTTCCGTGCAGGCAATGCCCTTGGAGGAGTTGCCTTCGTCGGAGCCGGTCGTCGGTCGCTCACCCTCGGTGGCGACTGACGGCTGGCGGAGACGATGGCGACTCCGGACGTTGCCTTTGTGGGTGAGGTTCGAGGGAGCATCAAGCCGCTTCCTCGAACCTCGTCGGACTCTGGTAGCCGATCGCCGAATGCCTCCGCACCCGGTTGTAAAAGACTTCGATGTACTCGAACAGGCTCTGCCGCGCTTCCTCGCGCGTGGCGTACCGCTCTTGGTGCACCAACTCCTTCTTCAGCGTCGCAAAAAAACTCTCCATCGGCGCGTTGTCCCAGCAATTCCCCTTGCGGCTCATACTGCACGTGATCCCACGCGACGCCAGCAGCCGTTGATAACTTCCGCTGGCATATTGGCTGCCACGATCCGAATGCGCCAGAAGTTCCACCATCGGCAGCTGCCGGCCGATCGCCATCCGCAAGGCCTCGTTCACCAACTCGCTCGTCAGCCGCTCTCCCAGCGACCAGCCCACGACCTTCCGCGAGTACAAATCCTCCACCGCCGCCAGGTACAACCAGCCTTCGTCGGTCCACACGTACGTGATATCCGAGACCCATTTCTCGTTGGGACCACGCGCCTCGAATTGTCGATCCAACACGTTTGGGGCCACCGGCAGCCGATGATTCGAGTCGGTCGTGTGCCGGAACTTTCGGGCCGTCGTCGCTCGCAACCCGCTCTGCCTCATCAATCGCGCCACCGTGTTCTCGCTCACCCGATGTCCCTGCGCCACGAGCTCCCGCTGCATCCGCGGACTCCCGTAACTCCGCTTGTGCCTCTGGCCATGGATCTCCCGCATCGCTTCCAACAGCTGCTCCTGACGCTGCCGGCGCCGGCTCACCGATCGCTTCCGCCAGGCGTAAAACCCACTGCGAGCCACACCCAGCACCGAGCACAGCACGCTCAGCGGCCACACCCTCCGATGTTCCCGGATAAACCCGTACCTCACTTCTTCTCGTTCGCGAAGAAGGCCGCCGCTTTTTTTAAAATGTCACGCTCCATCAACAGCCGCTTATTCTCCGCACGCAGACGCTCCAGCTCCGCACGCTCGTCGCCGGGAAGTGAACCTGGGGATGGACCCGCGTTGCCGCCCTCCGCCCGCCGCTTCCACTTGCCCAACAGATTCTCGGGAATCCCCAAACTCCGCGCCGCTTCCGCGATCTTGTAACCCTCCTGCGTCACCAGTTTGATCGCTTCTTGCTTAAACTCTTCCGTGTACGTCCGATACTTCCGACTCATCTCTGGGCCTCCTCTTTGAAGAGATTACACTCTTCTCTGAGCGCCCACGATTCCTGGGGAACTCCAAACTTGGTGCTCTTGGTGCCTTCGTGGTTACCACTCCGAGCCCGAAGGACATTGGGACGGGACAGAATTGATGGTCGGGACAGCGGGACGGGACACGGGGCTGAATTCGAGAATCAATCGGCCCTGACCCCGGCCCTCTCCGGCTCGACTGTCTTCGAGCCTGAGGCTCGGCTCGACTGAGCTCGCCGAAGTCAGACCCGAAGGGAGCTCGCCGAAGTCCTGCAGACTGGGAGAGGGGGAAAGAGCGGGACGGGACAGAATCGCCTGGCGGGGCACGCGACCTGAGACTCGGGTTCGCGAGGCTTAGGGCATTTGTGCCTCTGCTCGCGGCCCCGAGGCGGGCGGCATCCGCAGCGCCGCGACTAAAGCCGCCCCCACGAGCGGACCGCAGGCGACGACCGGCACGATCTCGGCACTCGTGAAGCCGCGAGACCGCAACATGCCGACGATCGCAGGCGCGACGAACCCGGACAGGTTGGCCAGCGAGTTGATCATGCCGATCGAGGCGGCTGCCGCGGAGGATTGCAGCGTCATCGTCGGCAGCACCCAGAACGAAGGCGAACCGGCGTTCATGGCGGCCCCCGCGAGACACAACCAGATCATCACCCTCCAGAACGGCTGCCCGGGGACTGCGCTGGCGGTCAGCAGCACGGTCGTCAGGATCATTGGGACGATCGTATAGGCCTGTCGCCGTCCGCTGCGGTCGGACAAATAACTCACGACGACCATCGCGATCAGACCGGCCACGTAAGGGAACGCGGAGAAAAGGGTGGCCTCCCGGATCGAATAGCCCGACGCCTCCTTGATCACCGTCGGCAGCCAAAAGACGAACGTATAGCTGTTGAGATTGGCGGAAAACATGGCCAGCGACAGCAGGATTACGTTGCGCTGGCGAAAGGCCTGCCAGATGGTGACGTGCTCGCTCGCGCGTTTACTCGAGCGCTCGGTCTCGAGGGTCGTTTGGATCCAACCGCGCTGCTCGGCGGAGAGCCAGTGGGCCTGCTTGGGCCGGTCGGTCAGATAGAAGAGCGTGAAGATCCCCAGCGCGACGGCCGGAAGCCCTTCAAGAATGAACAGCCAGCGCCAACCTGACGCGCCAAACCAGTGAATCCCCAGGATTCCCGCCGAGAGGGCGCGCCGAGCCCCATCGTGATCGGGATTGCGAGGATCAACCCGCTCATCGCGCGCGCCCGATCACCCGGAGCAAACCAATGGTTCAGGTAAACGATAATCCCCGGAAAGAATCCCGCCTCGGCCATGCCGAGCAGGAAGCGGGCCGTGTAGAACTCCCCCGACGTTCGCACCAGGCCGACGGCCGCCGTGCAAAGGCCCCAAGAGATCAAGATGCGGGCCATCCACTTGCGGGCGCCGAAGCGCTCGACGATCAAGGCGCCGGGAATCTCGAACGCCAGATAGCCGATGAAAAAGATTCCGGCCCCCCAGCCGTAAACCTCTTCCGAAAAGCCCAACTCCTCGATCATCGGCAGCTTGCCGAACGAAACGTTGGCCCGGTCGAGGTAGGCCACGGCATACATCACGAACACCAGCGGGAGGATCCGCCAGGCAATCCGGAGGCGCGTTACCTTGGCCAGTGGTGAGCTGAAACTGGGCGATTCCATGCAGAAACCAGAAAGCTGCGACTGGTTTTCGTAGAATCCGAAAATCTGCGAAAAAAACTTGTCCCGGGCGCGATACTGTCGTTCGTCAGGACTGACGATGACCGGAAGAGACCGCATTCTTCAAGGCAACACAGCATAAAGGAATCTCACGATGGCCAAATTCCTGTTTGTTTACCGCGGCGGAAACGAAGCCGAGGCCAAAATGGCCCCCGAGCAGATGCAGCAAGTCATGCAAAAATGGGGAGCCTGGATCGGCGAAGCGATGCAAAAGGGCTGGATGGTCGACCCCGGCGACGGACTGCTGCCGGAAGGTCGCGTCGTCCGCGGCAAGGTGGTCAAGGACGGCCCGTTCGTCGAGTCGAAAGAGATCGTCGGCGGCTACTCGGTCGTCGAGGCCCCCACGATCGACGCGGCCGCCGAGTTGGCTAAGGGCTGTCCCGCCTTGCTCTATGGCGGCGCGGTTGAGGTCCGAACCCTCGCCGGGCTCGCGTTGCAGCTGTAAGCGACGCCGGCGGTTCTTGGCTTCGCCAGACCCGCTCTCTGCTCGTTTCAAGACTTCGATTCTTCCGACAGCCTCCGAAAAAAGGCTGCTTCGGAGAGGCTACGACCGTCTCACCCTCACAGAACACGTCGATTCAACCAAGGAAATACAATGAAAGCGATCACGAATTGCACGCTCGTCTTGGCAATGGCCGCGGCGATGCCGTCTGTTGCGACTGCAGGCGAAAAGCACTCCGAACATGCGCCGGCCAAGAACGCGGACCTCGAGAAATTCAAAGCCCTCGCCGGCGTCTGGGAGATGACTGGTCTGCCGGACGAGCACGGCGGAATGGGAGGAACCGTGACCTACAAGGTGACTGCCGGGGGCAACGCCGTGCTCGAGACCGTCTTCGCGGGGAGCGAGCACGAGATGGTTACCCTGTACTACGTGCAGGGGAACGGGCTGGCGCTCACGCACTATTGCATGCTCGGAAACCGTCCCCATATGCGAACGGTCCCGACGTCGGAGCCGAACCAAATTCGTTTTCGCTGCCCGGAAGGAGAAGATCGGACGCTCGAGGCCGAAGAGCATATGCACCAGGCCACCTTCACATTCCTCGACGCCGACCACATAAAATCAGAGTGGGTCCTCTATAAAGACGGCAAACCTGAGATGACCAACGCCTCGACGTTCGTGCGGAAAAGGAAATGAGTCCCGGCTCCACGCCTGAGGAAGTCTTGGTCACGAACCCGGACACGTCCGCGGCACAGACTTCCGCTCCCGCCTCAACACACCCGCTGACCGTCGCGCCGCTCGTGGAGCATTTTTTCCGCCACGAAGCGGCGCGACTGGTTTCAGTGCTGACGCGCGTCTTCGGGTGGCGCCACTTCGATCTCGTCGAGGACATGGTGCAGTCCACGCTGCTGGATGCCCTGCAGGCGTGGCGCGTTGGCGTGCCCGAGAATCCCTCGGGATGGCTGCATCGAGTCGCCAAGAACAAGATCCTCGACGCCCTGCGCCGCAACCAGATTGGGCGTCGCGTCGTCGAGGAGTTGGCCGCCACGCAGACACCACACGAAAGCGAACTCGATGGGCTGTTTCTCGACTCCGAGATTGAAGACAGCCAGCTCAAGATGATGTTCGCCTGCTGCCATCCGCGGCTGGCACGTGAAAACCAACTGGCGCTCACGCTTAAGGCGCTGTGCGGCTTTGGCAACTCGGAAATCGCCCGCGCCCTGTTGGTGGAAGAAGAGACGGTCAAGAAACGGCTGCAGCGCGCGACTCGAGATTTGGTCGAAAATCAAATTCAACTCGAGCCGCCACCGGCTGAAGAACTCGTTTCGAGACTCGACAGCGTCCATCAGGTGCTCTATCTGCTCTTCAACGAAGGTTACAGCTCCTCAGCGGGCGAAGCGGCCATTCGCGAGGATCTGTGCGAAGAGGCTGCCCGGCTCTGTCACCTACTGTGCTCGCACCCGCGCTTCGCCACGCCCCCCACGCAAGCGTTGATGGCTTTGATGCTGTTTCACGCGGCCCGGTTTGACGCGCGCCTCGACGCGAGCGGCTTTGTCCTGCTGATCGAAGAGCAGGACCGGGGCAAGTGGGATCAGCGGCTGATCCAGCGCGCCCAAGAGTTTCTTGACCTGTCCGCCCGTGGAACCGCTGTGTCGGTCTTTCACCTCGAAGCGGGCATCGCCTTACATCATTGCGCTGCGAAGAGCTTCGACGAAACGAACTGGTCGGCGATTCTGCGGCTGTATGACGCCTTGATCGCCATTCACCGTTCGCCCGTTTATCTGCTGAACCGCGCGATCGTCATCGCACAAATCGAGGGTCCGGCCGCCGGCATTCGCGCCTTGGACGAAGCCGGCTTGGATCCGTCGCTGCAGCGTTACTATCTCTTCCACGCGACGCTGGGCGAATTTTACCGGCGTGCCGGCGACTTCGACCGCGCCCGACGGCACCTCAAAGTGGCTCGCCGGAAGACGAACTCTCCCTTCGACCGCGAGGTGATCGATCGCCGCCTGGCCAGCTGTGAATAAACATTGATTCCGACTTCGGGTGGCACTGGCGGCCTGCCCGCCAGTGGTGTGAGTGTTAGCTGCAAAGCACACTGGCGGACAAGCCGCCAGTGCCACCCAGACTCCCAACCATTCGCTCTGCTTGGAATGCCTGCCGTCGCGGGAGTATGCTGTCAGATGCCGGCCATGCGTCAAGGCGTCCGCGCGGCGCCTCCTGCCGATTCCCATTCAGGATCCATGCAATGTCGAAGAACGTCACCAAGATTCATCGCCGCGGGTTTTTGAAGACGGCCGCCTCGGCCGGAGCCGTGTGCCTCGCTCCCACGATCATTCCCGCCTCGGCACTGGGCAAGGACGGGTTCGTTGCCCCCAGCGAGCGGATCGTCATGGGAGGCATCGGCATCGGCAACCGCGGGACTTACGACCTCGGCTGCTTCTTGGAGCAAAAAGACGCCCAGTTCGTCGCCGTCTGCGACATTAAGGAAGTTCGCCGGATCGCCGCCAAGAAGCGGATCGACGAGCGGAACGGCAACAAAGATTGCGTGATGATTCGCGACTTTCGCGAGCTGCTCGATCGCAAGGACATCGACGCCGTGCTGATCGCCACCGGGCCGAACTGGCACGCGACGGCCGCCATGAACGCGGCTCGCGCCGGCAAGGATATGTATTGCGAAAAGCCCTGCACCAAGAACATCGCGCAGAGCCTCGTGCTCGCCGACACGATGCGTCGCACGGCCCGCGTGTTCCAGGCCGGCACGCAGCGGCGGAATCTGCCGCACTTCGCGTTCGCCTGCTGGCTCGCCCGCACCGGCAAACTCGGAAAACTCAAACGTGTCTACGCGCACCCCGCCGGAATGCAGCCCGTCGACCAGCGGCTGGATGCCCGCGGAAAAAGAGCCGCCGATCGAGCAGGTCGATTGGAACATGTACCTCGGCCCGGCGGCCTGGCGCCCGTTCAATGCCAAGCAGCTCGACGGATTCAACTTTGAAAAAGGAGGCGGCCTGGTCGGCGGCGGCGTGCTCGAATGGGGCTCGCACTGCGTCGACCTCTGCCAGTGGGCCGTCGGTAACGACGGCTGGGCTCCGATCGAATACAACCCGCCGAAGGACGGCCAGATCGTCGCCCGTTATCCGAACGGCGTCGAGCTGATCTTCCGCGAGAAGGACTGGATCCCGCTCGGCTCGTGTCCCGTCCGTTTCGAGGGCGAGACCGGCTGGGTCGAAACCGGCGACAGCGGCAAGATGGTTTTGAGCTCGCCCGAGCTGCTGGCCGGCCGCACGATCCCCGAGATCGGCGGCTACCCGGCGACATTCCACGTGCGCGACTTCCTCGACGCGGTCAAGGCCCGCAGCCAGCCGAAGGGGAATGCCGACACGGCCTGCTTCGCTCACATCGCCTGCCACGCGACGAACATCGCGCTCTATCTCAATCGCACCATTAAGTACGACCTGGTCAAGCACGAGTTCATCGGCGACGAGGAGGCCAACCGCCTGCGCTCCGAGGCGCTGCGTGAGCCTTGGCGGATCTGATTGACTGACCCGCTGACCACAACTGATCCTCACCGGCGCTGGCTTCAACCGACAACAACAATCAATCGGAATATTGCCGTGCATCTCACTCGCAACCTCAATAGCCGTGGTGACTGTTCGCGATCTTTGGTCAGTGACCGGATGCCCCCTCACCCCCAGCCCCTCTCCCGCAAGGGGAGAGGGGGGAAGATGCCATGTTGGGAGCGGTTGAGGGACACGGCGCCGATTGCAAATCCTCTCCCCTCTCCCCCCGCGGGAGAGGGGCTGGGGGTGAGGGGGCCTTTGCTGAGGCGCGCGAGATTTGCGCACGGTCGCTATATCGTTGCTCTCACGCTGCTCCTCGCCTCCGCCTCCATCGCTCAAGCCGCTGGCTGGACGATGGAAGGGGGCCGGACTCCTTCGCCGAAGAAAGAGGCCGACCTGGTCGCCGTCCTCAAGTCAGACGCCCCCAAGGCGAAGAAAGCCGACGCCTGCAAGGATTTGGCGGTTTACGGGTCGCCGAAGGCCGTCCCTGAATTGGCCAAGCTCCTAGCCGATGAGCAGCTCGCGTCCTGGGCGCGGATCGCGCTCGAGGCGATCCCTGGACCGGCCTCCGACGCGGCTCTGCGAAAAGCCGTTGGTTCGCTGAACGGCCTGCTCTTGGTGGGAGCGATCAACTCGATCGGCGTTCGTCGCGATCCGATGGCCGTCGGCCCGCTGACCGCCAAGCTGACGGACAATGACGCCGTCGTGGCCTCGGCCGCCGCCGTCGCATTGGGGCACATCGGCGACGCGGACGCGGCGAAGGCCCTTCAGCAAGTGCTCGCCTCGGCGCCGCCCAAGGTCCGTTCGGCCGTCGCCGAGGGGCTGGTCTTGTGCGCAGAGCGATCGCTCAAAGAGGCCCGCGCGGAGGAAGCCGTCGCGCTCTACGAAGCGGTGCGCCAAGCCGATGTTCCCGAGCAACGCCACATCGAGGCGACGCGCGGCGCGATTCTCGCACGGAAGGACCAGGGGATTCCGCTCCTGCTCGAGCAGCTCAAATCGTCCGACAAGAAGATGTTTCAATTGGCTCTGGGCACGGCCCGTGAATTTCCCGGAAGCCAGATCGACCAGGCACTGGCCAACGAAATTGCGCAGGTGGCACCCGAGCAGGCGGCCCTTCTCATCGGCGCGATGGCCGATCGCAAAATGACCGTCGTGCTGAGCGCGTTGCTCAAAGCGGCGGAGCACGGGCCCCACCCGGTGCGACTGGCGGCGATTGGGGCGTTGGGACGTGCGGGAAACGATTCGTGCGTCGACTTGCTGCTCAATATCGCGCTCGATCCGGACGCCGATTTGGCCAAAACCGCCAAAGGCGCGCTGATCGATCTGTCGGGCCCGACAGTGGATCAGGATATCGTCACGCGTCTCCGCGGTGCCCAGGGCAAGACCTATCCGCTGTTGATCGAGCTGGTCGGCGAGCGGCGGATCAAGGCCGTCGACGAGTTGGTGAGCGCCCTGGATAACTCCGACGACGCGGTCCGCATCGCGGCCCTCCGCTCCCTGGGGACGACGGTGCCGGCCGACAAACTCTCGGTGCTGATCACGCAATTCGTCACGCCAAAGCACACGGAAGACGCCGGCGAAGCCGAGAAAGCCCTCAAGGCCGCCTGCGTGCGGATGCCCGACCGCGAGGCCTGCGCGAAAGAGCTGTCGGCTGCGATGCAACAGGCTCCGGTGGCGACGAAGATCGCCCTGTTGAAGATTCTGGGCGCTGTCGGCGGGATCGAAGCACTCGCGTCGGTTGGCGCTGCCGCCAAGACAAGCGAGCCCGAGCTTCAAGACTCCAGCAGCCGGCTGCTCGGTGAGTGGATGACGATCGATGCGGCCCCCGTGCTGCTCGACCTCTCGAAGACGGCCGACGGCGACAAGTATCGCGTGCGGGCCCTCCGCGGTTACCTTCGCATGGCGCGGCAATTCGCGATGCCCGAAGCACAGCGGATCGAGATGTGCGAGAAGGCGATGGCCGCCGCCATCCAGCCGGCCGAACAAAAACTGGTGCTCGACGTGCTCAAGCTCAAGAAATATCAGAGCCCGGCCGTGCTGCAGGTCGTCGCCAAGTTCACCCGCGACTATCCCAAGTTCAACCACGAAACGTCGCAGGCGGCCCTCTTCATCGGACGCGAGCTGGGCGACGAAAAGCACAGCAGCACGGCCGACGAAGTGCGGAACATTTTGTCGCACGCGAAGCTCGAAAAGGTAAAGATCGAGATCGTCAGCGCAGTGTACGGGGCGGGCGACAAGAAAAAGGACGTCACCAAAACGCTGCAGCAACTGGCGAAGGACGAGCAGTTGATTTCGCTGCCCTCCCCGAGCTACACAACGGTCTTCGGCGGCGACCCGGCGCCGGGAGCGACCAAGCAGCTCACGGTGAATTACAAAATCAACGGCAAGGCGGATGAGGCCTACTTTGGAGAGAACGCGGTCATCATCCTGCCGATGCCCCGTTAAGCCGCTCGCCCCCAGGGGATGCAAGCTCTTTCGCCCAGGCTAGCTCTTGGTCTTGAACACCAGCACATAATGACCGGCGCTCAAAGCTGGATCGACGGCTTGCAACTGCGCCCGCACCCAGAAGGAGGCTGGTATCGGGAGACCTACCGGTCTGACGAAGTGATGAGCCGCGACGCGTTGCCGCCCCGTTTTGGCGGCGATCGGTCCTTCTCAACCGCGATCTATTTCCTGCTCGACGGTGACGATTTTTCGGCGCTCCACCGCATTAAGCAGGACGAAGTCTTCCATTTCTACGACGGATCGGCGCTCAGCCTGCATGTGATGGACCCGCAGGGGAGTTACTCGGTGGTGAAGGTTGGCCGGGATCTTTCGGCCGGTCAAGTGCCACAGGCGGTCGTGAAAGCGGGGTGCCTGTTCGGGGCGACCGTGAGCGATCCTCAGTCCTATTCTTTGGTGGGTTGCACCGTGGCGCCCGGATTTGATTTCGCCGACTTCGAGATGCCCGACCGCGAGGCGCTCTGTCGCAAGTTTCCTCAGCATCGGCAGATTATCGAGAGGCTGACCCGGTAGACGGCGCGGCCCAACGGCGCTGGGCTGACTCGCCACGAACATGCGTTCGGTCCGAAAAGAATTTGGCCGGCTGGAATTGGCCAGTCGGGTGCTCCATTCACAGTAGATGCAAGAAAGCGGCGGACGTTAGATTACGTAATCATGCAAAAGAGCCAGCCGAGCGGATTTCGTCGATGCGCAATTTCGCGAAAGCACTGACCGCCTGTCTAAACGGACCTTTCGCGAGGAAATGTCGCACATGGATTCGTCTGAACGTGAACCGACTCCGCCCAGATCTCAAAAGCTGAATCGAATTAAACATCAGCCTTTGCCGACGACTCTTCCGCCGCGGACAGGCGCCCCGTCAAGGAAGAAGCAAAAAAGATGGATTCCGCTGGGCTACGGAGTGGTGGCGGCCACAGCACTGGTCGTGGTCGCCGCAGTGATCGGCGCTTTTGTCTTCGGGAGCGGCAACACGTCTCATGTCGCGGCGGTCGATCAACACCAAACTCGCGACGCCGATCTTGCGTCTCGTGAAGGAGACGCGGTCGAATCGGCATCTGGGCATCCACAGAGCGTTTCGTCGCCCGATCAGCCGCCAGCACCGATTTCCCCATCGACCACGAGCGCGAAGCCGCAGGCTTCACAGGCCCAAGCGCCGGCGAGCAGACATCACACTGATCCGACGGCTTCGCCTGCTGCTGCGAAGTCTTCAGCCAATGCCGGCGCGGCGGCGCACAGCGATACTGCTCGATCTGCGTCGGCCCCTCGACCGTCGACTGACAATTCGGATTCGTCGGAGAAGGAGCCTGGACCGGTTGTTTTCGATGGCGGACCCAAGAGGGGGACGACGATCGAGCAGTATTTCCGAAAGTTGGACACGAACCACGATGGCAGGCTCGATGCGACGGAACTTCCGCTGCATATCATCAATCGCGCCGACACCACCAAGGACGGCGAACTGACCCTGAGCGAGCTCAAGAAGGCCTTTAAGAAGCTCGGTCAAAAGCTGTTTGCTCCGCCGACGCCCGCCGAAACTCGGCGCCTTCCGCGCGGCACGGGTCCTCTGAACGATGGAGCAACCCCGGGGCAGCGAAACGGCGGATTGTAGAGCACGTTGCGCGGATCGTGCCGCAGTCAGGCGGCGCGGCGCACTGCTCGCGCCGATCGTGACCGCTCGATGGCGTACGCTGCGTCTTGCCCCACCCGCTGAGCCTCGGCTAAGAGCAGGTCCAAATCCTTTGTGGTTGTGCGGTGATTGGTGATCGCCGCGCGAATGGCTGTTTTCCCGCAAATCCGCGCAGTCGACGTCACCGCGATTCCCCGCGTCTGCAACTCGGCGACGATTTGACCGTTCAGCGTGTCAAGTTCGTCATCCGCCAATCCCGGAGCCACAAATCGGAGGCAGACAATATTGAGGCTGACCTTGGCCAACAGTTCGAAGTCCGGGTGCGACTCGACGAGTGCGCCAAAATATCGGGCTTGAGCGCAGTTTTGAGCAATCAGTTCTCCATAACGCTCGGTGCCGTGAGCCTTGAGACTCAGCCAGACCTTGAGGGCCCGAAAGCCGCGCGACAGCTCCGGTCCAAAATCGCAGTACCAGGGCTCTCCCGCGGCCAGCCCCTCGGCCTGGCCGGCCAGGTAATCGGGTCGGGCGGCGAACGCTCTCTGGTGTGCGTGGCCATCGCGCACCAGCACGCAGCCCGCGTCGTAAGGGACGTGCAGCCACTTGTGAAAATCGAACGCGATCGATTCCGCTTGCGCGATTGGCGCCAGTTGGGGCAGATACTCGGGCGTGAGGACCGCGAGCCCGCCGAACGCAGCATCGACGTGCATCCACAAACTCTTCGCGCGGCAGACAGGCGCGATGCGCTCGATATCGTCGATCGCGCCCGTGTTTGCGGTTCCCGCAGAAACAATGACGACGAACGGCCGGCAGCCGCGAGCCCGGTCGACTTCCACTAAGTCGGCCAAACGATCGACTCGCATGCGGTGATCAGAATCGACGGGCACGAGACGCAAGGCATCGGTCCCCAGCCCCAACAAGTCGAATGCTTTGGCGACCGAGCGATGTGCCTCGGTCGAGGCGTACCCGACCAGCGGGCTCGCGGCCGCAACACCGTACTTCTGAACGTCGGCATCGGCCTTGGAATCCCGGGCGACAGCCAGCGCAATCAGCGTCGCCATCGAGGTGCCGGTCGTCAAGATGCCGCTTGCCGAGTGAGGAAATGCAAAAATCTCCTTGGACCAGTCGACGACTTGCCGCTCGACGTAGGTCGCGATGTGGTCGCGGCCCCCGGCGTTGCAGTTCATGAATGCGGCCAGCATTTCGCCGAGAACCCCGGCTACGTTGCCGCTGCCGTGCACCCAGCCCCAGAAACGGGGGTGGGCGTTACCGGTTCCGTAAGGCAAAATCGCTTCTTCGAAGCACGCCAGCAGATCGCCGAGAGACTGACCTTTGTGTGGCAGAGGCTCGCGGAATCGCGCCTTGATCGCCTGAGGCGTGGGCTGCCAGACCGGGCCTTCGCGCAGGTCCCGGGTATGGTCCAGACAGAGTTCCGCTGCTCGGCGAAAAACGCAGTGGACCTCATCCCAGTCGTCCGGATCGAGCGTCTTTTCGTCAGGCATGCGCGACCGCCCGCACTCCGGCGCGCTCGAACACCAGGCCGCGCGCCGCCTCGAGCGCCCGGCCGATCGGCGTCCGACGGTAATCCCACTGCGCGCCGGGTCCCGGCGGTCGAATGAGCATCGTCGCGTTGGCCTCGAAGAGCAGGACATTGCCGCGCGGGTCTAAGCCAAAATCGATACCCCCGTAATCGAGCCCCAGCGCATCGCGAATCGCTTCCAGCGCCCGCATGGCTTTCGGGCCCAGGACTCGGGGCATGTCGCTCAGGAAAGCGGATTCTTCGGCTTGATGCTGCGGATTGCCGGCCATCTCGGCGCTGAAATAATGCACCTTCCATTGCTCGGAAACGGCCAGGTGCAAGGGGTAAAGCCGTCCGCCGATCGACATGACGCGGTATTTTCGGGCCTTTCCGTCTGCCCCGCGCGCATTGAGGTATTCGATTGCCAGCACGTCCTCTCCAGGCAGACTGGCGGCTGCGGCCGGCAATTCGGCAGGAGTCTCCACGCAGACGAAGTGCTGCCCCGTGTGAAATCCCGGACGGCGCAACAGCAACGGGAACGACAGTCCGCGGCCCGCGAGCGCGGTGACTCCGTCGGGCCCAGTTAGCACCGCGCGCGGCATTTGAAAAATCCGCGGAGCCACCACTCCCGGCAGGTTTCCCAGCCGCTCGGAATTGGACGTGCGGCCTGTGGCCATGACCGCGGCGGGAGAATTTATAACGGGCGCCGTGGTTTGGGCCAGGAGAACCGTGGCCGCCTCGAGCGCGGGCTGGCAAATGTCGGCATCGCCGATCGAATTGAAAACTAGCCGATGAGGCGGCAGCCGCTTCGACCGGTCGTAGAACTCGGCGGCAATCGTGATGATCAGGAAAGTGCGATTGTCGATTAACTCGTGCCAGGGAAGATTGCCCCGCGTCGCTGACATCAGCACCAGAAGCGGGATCGGTTCGCCCGTCCCCAAGTAGGGAAAAGTCGCCGTCGGCTGATTTCGGAATTGACGGGACAGGTGGTGCTGGGCGCGCTCCCCGTCGCCCAATTCCCAGAAAACCGCCGCCAGTCCGCGGTGCGCGTTGACGTGCTCGGCATCAATCCGCAAGGCCGCTTCATACTGCTCTCGCGCCGGTTCCAGCTTGGCTTCGCCCATCAACAGGTCGGCAAAATTGGAATGCGCCCGTGCATTGCCGGGGTGATAGGTGATCGCCGCCCGGTAGGCGATCTTGGCCGCTGACGAAAACCCGGTTTGAAGGAGCAGGTCGGCAAAATTGACGAGCGTCCCGCAGTGCGTGTGATCCCGCTTCAAGATTTCGAGATATTGCCGCTTGGCCTCGTCGACTTGACCGAGTTCGGACAACAGACGTGCCCGGTCGGCGCGTAGCTTGAGAGAGTCGGAGGCAGTGCGCAGACGCTCCTCGATCGCCGCCAGGGCCGCTTCCAGGTTCCTCCGAGTGATGACTCGCATGTGTCGTCCAGGCGGCAGGTCGTCATCCGTACACTAAATCGTGGCGGCCGGATATCGACGGTTGCCGCGCGATGTTATTTCGCCGGTTTTCCGGTTGGCGCGAAGCCCAATTCGGGGCGAGCCCACGGCAGACGCTCTCGACCTCGCAACTCGGTTCGAGGATCATCACCCGCTCGATCTCGACCCCAGTTGCTCGCATCACCCTGCTTGGAGGCATCGTAATGTCGGACAGCGCGGTCGGCGAGACGTTGGGCCAAGCGCTTAGCCTGCATCGGGCCGGGCGCGCCAGCGACGCCGCACGACTGTACCGTCAGATTTTGCAGGGTCAGGCTGACCATGCCGATGCGCTGCATTTGTTAGGAGTCGCCTCGCTCGAGTGCGGCCAGCCGCAAGAGGCCCTCGATTGGCTCCGCCGCGCCACCGCCGTCGCACCCGGCAATGCCGTCTGTCACATCAGCCTGGGTCAAGCGCTGACGGCACAGGGCCGACTCGAAGAAGCGATTGACGCGAATCGACGCGCGACTGAACTCGCGCCCGATCAGGTCGAGGCGTGGTTTGCACTCGGGATCGCGCTCCAATCGGCCGGGCGAGCCATGGAGGCGGTCGGCGCCTATGAACGCGTGCTGGAGCTTCACCCCCGCCATGCCGATGCATGCAACAACCTCGGCAGCGCACTCGACCAATCGGGAGAACTGGAAAAGGCGATCGACGTTTATCGCCAGGTGCTCGAGCTGGAGCCGGAGCGGGCGGCGACTCTCAACAACCTGGGAAGCGCGCTCTCTCGCTGCGGTCGGCTCGAGGAGGCGATTGACGTCTGCCGACGCGCGATCGAGCGACAGCCGAATTTCGCGGCCGCATTCAATAACCTGGGACTCGCTTTGACGTCGAGCCGCCGGCTGGATGAGGCGATCGACGTTCTGCGCCGCGCGGTAACGCTCCGTCCGGATTTTTCCGAGGCTTGGTACAACCTCGCGAACGCCTCGCACAAGCGAGCCGAGTTTACCGAAGCCGCCGCAGCCTATCGCCGGGCGTTGGAGCTACGCCCCGATTGGCCCGAGGCGTACATCAATCTGGGCAACGCACTGCAGGCGCAGAGTGAATTTGAGGGGGCGGCAATTTCGTATAGCCAGGCGCTTGCTCTTCGCCCAAACGACGTCGACGCGCTCAACAATCTGGGGAGCGCTCAGCGTGACCTCGGACGAGTGGATGAGGCGATCGATTCATTTCGGCGATGCATCGCGATCCGACCCGACTTTCACATTGCTCACTGCAATCTTGGCAACGCGCTGCGTGACTCGGGGCAGATCGCAGCGGCCGTCACTTCTTACCGGCGGGCGGTCGAGTTTTGTCCGACGGACACAATCTCTCACAGCAATCTCGCTTATGCCGTCCATTTTGATCCGGACTACGATGGGGCGGCGATCCTGCAGGAAAATCTGCGCTGGAACGCACGGCACGCCGCAAAACTGTGGGACCGAGCCAGGACCCACTTGAACGATCGCGATCCCGAGCGGCGGCTGCGGATCGGATACATCGGCGCCGATTTTCGCGATCATTGCCAGTCGTTGTTCACCATTCCGCTGTTGTCACGGCACGATCGCGGACGGTTCGAAATCACCTGTTATGCGAACCTGCCGCGGCCGGACTCGTTCACGCAGCAGATCATGCAGTACGCGGACCGCTGGCGCGTGATCGCGGGCCGCAGCGACCAGTCAGTCGCCGACGAAATCCGGGCCGACGGAATCGACATCCTGGTCGATCTGACGATGCACATGTCGAACGGACGCCCGTTGGTGCTGGCGCGAAAACCGGCACCGGTGCAGGTGGCGTACCTGGCTTATCCGGGAACGACCGGTCTCGCAGCCGTCGATTACCGGCTGACCGATCCCTATCTCGATCCTCGCGGCCAGAGCGATGCCGACTATGTCGAGAAATCGTTGCGGCTGCCGGAGACATTCTGGTGCTACGATCCGCTCACCGATCGGCCGTCGCCCGGCCCGTTGCCGGCGACTGCCGCGGGCCAGATTACCTTCGGCTGTCTGAATAACTTCAGCAAAGTCAACGCGACGACTATCGCGCTCTGGGCTCGCGTGTTGGATGCGGTCGCTGGTTCGCGACTCTTACTGTTGTCGCCCCGCGGGAAGCATCGCGAGCCAGTGTTGGATCGATTCGCCCAGGCGAAAATCGAGCCGGACCGAATCGAGTTTGTCGAATATCGCCCGCGTCCGCAGTACCTGGACCTTTACCGCCGGATCGACGTGGGGCTCGACACAATTCCCTATAACGGGCATACGACGAGCCTCGATTCGCTGTGGATGGGCGTGCCTGTGGTGACGCGCGCCGGTCACACGGCCGTCGGCCGCGCCGGCTGGAGCCAGCTTTCCAATCTCGGGTTGTCGGAGCTGACCGGCTGGAGTGATGAAGAATTTGTCACGATTGCCGCCCGATTGGCTTGCGATCTGCCGCGACTGGAAGAACTTCGCGCCACGCTTCGAACCCGCATGCAGCAGTCGCCCCTGATGGACGCGCCTCGCTTCGCGCGTCATGTCGAGTCGGCCTATCGCCGAATGTGGCGCGAGTGGTGCGAGCGCGGCTGATCGCTTGCCGTAGGCCGCTAAAAATTCGCCAACCTTTCGCAGGCAGCCGTTCGGCGCTTGGTTCGCGCCTTGGGGCACCTTAGAATGAAGTCGCCGCGCTCTGGGCCTGGTCCGGGAGGGAGAGGCGAATTCCAATGCGGCGGAAACTTGGATTCACGCTCGTCGAGCTGGTCGTTGTCATCTCGGTGATCACGGTCTTAGTCGGTCTGTTGATGCCGGCCGTTCAACAGGCCCGTGAAGCCGCCCGCCGGTCGACGTGTCGCAACAATCTGAAGCAGATCGGTCTGGCGCTCCACGATTATGAGAACGTCAACCGCGTTCTCCCGCCGAGCTGCACGGGCGACATGGCATACGGCGTCTGGTATCCGAATCCGGCGCAGTTCCGCCTGCAGAGCTGGACCTCGATGCTGCTGCCCTTCCTCGATCAAAAGACTCTCTGGGACGAGATTGATTTCAGCCTGTCAGCTCTCGACGAGCGGAACCTGGACGCCGCCACTCACATTCTTTCGGTCTTCCGCTGCCCCACCTTCAGCGGTCCGGACTATAGCCAATGCCCGCTCTACACGGCTCTGTCGCCACATTACGCGCTGCGGAATTACGTCGCCATGGGGGCCACCACGATCGGCAAGCTCTGGCATAAGCCGAACGGCGTCTTTTACGCCTCTTCGTCGACGCGAATGACGGACATCAAAGATGGGACCTCGATGACGATCTTCGTCGCCGAGACTCGCGAGGTGAATATGGCGGTCTGGATCGACGGAACGACCGCCTCGCTGGCCGGGCACCCGTACAACGAAGACGCACCTCCCGATTATGCGTTTCCCCAAACCGCGCTCAATTTTTCACCGTTCTTCATCAGCGTGCTGGGGGCGGGCAATCTGGTCGAGTGCCAGTATGGACCATCGAGCATGCACCCCGGCGGAGTCCAGCACCTGTTCGGTGATGGGTCAGTGCACTTCCTCTCGCCGAACATTCGCCCGACGGTCTACGACGCGTTAATCACGACCAACGGGAGCGAGGTGGTCGAGAAGAACGATATCGACTGAACCGCGACGGTGCCCACTTTCACTGCGGGCGCACTTCTGTGAGCGCTCTGGGTCCCGGCGTCCGAACGCCCTCTCTGCCCGCGACTTTCAGGTCGAAGACGTAGTCTTCTTTCCCAGGCGCCTGATGGTCGATGTGGAACTCGGGAAATTTGTCGTTCTTCTCGGGATCGTTATAGAGGTTGTTGAGCTGATCCGGACCGAGCAGGCCCCGGTTGGTGACTTCGAGCAAGGCGAACGTGACAATGAATTTTCCGGCGGGCAGCCCGTCTCCCTTCGCATACGTTCCAAAGGCGAACGTCCCTTCGGCACTGACGTCTTTGCAGGGCCGCTTGAACAGCGGCATGTCGGGTCGCGTCGGATCAAAGAGCATCATGACGAGCCTTTGCGGCTTGACGTAATGCGCGGGTTCACCGTCGATGGTGACCTTGCCCGCCAGGGGGTAAAGGCTGGCCCGGTTGTCGCCCGACTGCTTGAGAAGCGCCTCCAGCGACGCATGATCGGCCGACTTGCCGCACCCGGTCGCGAAAACTGCGCCCGCTGCGATCACTCCCACGACTTGAAGAGTCCTCCGATGCATGATTCGCTCCAGCCACCGTGCCAGCAGCCCAGGGGCGGTTATCTTTTCTCGGTTGACGAGATCTTTTCAAAGCCTTTCTTGAAGGCCTTGTCGTTGAAGACCAGGTTGATCCGCTCGTCCTCGCTCTTTGCCAGTCGCACTTCGTTCTTGCAGCCCTTGCAACAGAAGAGGACTTTCATCCCGCCAACTTCCATCGCCGTGATCGGATTGAGCGTGTAGCCTTCGAGGGGACACTTCACCAGTTTGAACTGGCCGCTCTGCACGAGTTGCAGATTCGCCCTGGCGGCAAATTCATTCGTTTTGGCGGCGAACACCTTCGCGCACTTGTCGCTGCAAAAGTAGACCTTGCCCCCATTGTGCTCCGCGACGTACTGCTTGCTGACCACATGTCCGGAGACCGGGCACTTGAGGACGGGCAGATCGGCTCCGTGTGCCCCGGCCCCAGACCAGAGTGCGGCGGCAAGCGTAAGGTCGAACAAAAAAACCCTTCTGTGCATCATCCGGTACCTCTCGACTCAATCAGAATGGCCCGCGCCTTAGATTCTAGGGCTTTCCCTGCTTCCGCACCCAGGCTGCGATCTCGTTGCGAAACTCGGGTTTGAGGATGCAGTTGATGTGTCCGGCACCCTGAATCTCGACGACCGGCCAATCGGGGCGTCCACGGCGCAAGGCGACCACGTAAAGTTGCTTGACCGGATCTCGATCTCCCACGAGCACCTCGGCAGGAACAGCGATCTTCTTGAGTTCCTCTTCACTCACGGCGAATTGCCCGACCGTTTTCAGAAAGGCCGTCGGGACCGCTTGATTTTCCCGGTTCGGAATCCGCTCCCAGAATTTCTGGATGGGGCTGCCCGCGCGGAACCAACCCATCCCGCCGATCAGCCCCGATTTCACGCGGTCCGGGTGAAGGGCGAGCAGCTTGACCGCAATCATTCCGCCCAGCGAATACCCCACGACGTGCGCCTGCTTGATGTGCAAGTGGTCGAGCAGGGCCACAATGTCGTTGATGATCGCCAGGCCGTAGGCCGCGTCTTTTTCTGGCTTGTCAGATCGTCCATGTCCCGGAAGATCGAGAGCGACGACTCGATGATCTTTGGCTAGCTCGCTGAACACGCCGGTCAGTTGCCAATTGATGCTGGCGCTCGAATAGAGCCCGTGAATCAGAATCACCGGCTCGCCCGCTCCCTGCTCGACGTAATGGATTTTGACTCCCTGGCAGTCGAGGAAGTGCGACGTCGGCGGGCCGGCTTCGGCAATCGGCGCGGCAAGCAGTAAGAGCGTCAACGCCACGAGCGTCGCCGACCAGCCCTGCAAGAGCGCCAATGGACAACTCCTTTCGCTCACGTTGGTGTCAGCGGCAATTCGATGGGGGTCCGACACTCTCATCGTATCGTGTTGCCCAGCGTGGGGAACACGCACCGCAGCCCGGCTCGGCCGAGCTCGACGAAGTGAGTCGAGCCGGGTGAGTGAGTGCCGGTTTACTTCTTTCCAACGAGGTCTTCCTTACCCATCTTGACCACCAGGAAAGCCGACGGCCCCTTGGCGCTGCGCAGCTCCAATTCCGGCTGTTTTCTGCGGACTAATAGGTTACGCTGAACGGGCCAAAGCGCTTTGGCAAGGAGAGTCTCGGTGGCTTATATCACCTGCCCCAAATGCCAGTCGAAGCTGAAGCTCGTTGAGAATTCGGCGGAGCAGAGGTTGACCTGTCCTAGGTGCCGGCGCCTCATTCGAGTGGGCGAAGACGGCACGGTCGCGGTTTTGGGGGAGCCGGGAGCGGCGAAGAAGAAATCGCAGCAGAAAGATTCCCCGCAGAGCGAGTCTCAAACGATTCGGCTCGCCACGACGAACCCGCCTCGAAGGAGGGTCGAACGCGGCTTCCCCGGCTGGGCCATTTATGCTGTCAGCGCGGCGGTCGTTGGCTTGTTGCTCGTGTTCATTTGGTGGGGAACGTCGCAAAGCACTCCGACGAAGACGCCTCCGCGGAGCGGCGGGGCGCTGTTCGCCGAGCAATCACCGCAGCAGGAAACCGTTTCGTCAACGACGGAACCGTCACCTGCCCGAGAAACGCCTGACTCGAAGCCGCGGAAACAGCGCCGCCCGGCAGAAGCGCTCGGCATCGATGACGGCGATACTTCCGAACGGAAGCCCGCGGGCGGGCAGTCGGTGGCAAAAGTTGAGAACGCGGCGGACAAGTCAGCGTTGGGGCCTTCTCGGCCTCTGCCCCCTCAGAAAGACGAGCCGGCAAAGTCGTTGAAAGAGGAGCCGGCCAACGAGCCGGTCGTAGCGGCAGACTCGCCGTCTAAGCCGGACACGGAGCAATCATCGCAGACCGCCGGTGAACAGCCGCCGCGGGTCGCGTTAGCCGAAGTCTTGCCCGGAAAACTCGACGAAGAAGTTGGCAAAATCCTCGACGAATGGCAGCCGGCCGCGGCGAAATTCGCCGCTGAAAACGCGAAAACCACCGATGCCGCAAAGGTGAAGTCGCTGCTCACACACGATCCGGCCAAGACCTTCGGCTCGAAGCTGTTGGAGCTGGCCGAGCAGCAACCGAACTCGCACGCGGCGTTTCAAGCATGGGTCGCGGCCATTTATCTCGTCCGCGATTCCGACGCCCAGCTCACGGGCGACATCGTCTCGCGTGCGGCCAAACATCTCGCCGATCACTTCGGTGCCGAGGGGATGGGCAAAATCGCTCTGCTGGCGTCGCCGCTGCGTCACACGGCAGTGCGGCGTCTGCTGCAATCGATACTGGATAAGAGCCCCCATCGGGAAGATCGCGGTCTGGCCTGTTTGGCTCTGATCAAGAACTTGAAGATCGAGCGCGATCAGACCTCGGAACCGGCGGCCCTCAAGCGAATCGACAAGCAGGCCCTCGGATTGGTCCGCCGCATCAACAATCAAGAATTTGGCGACGTGACCGTCAACGACCTGCCTCTGGCCGACGCGCTCAAAGCGCTCGCGGAATCTCTAACTCCGCAACTGTCGCCGGGCAGCGTGGCGCCCGAGATCATCGGAAAGGATTTGGAAGGCAATCGCCTCAAGTTGAGCGATTACCGCGGCAAGGTTGTGATGCTTGAATTCTGGGCAGGCTGGTGTCCCCATTGCCGCAAACTGATCCCGTACGAGCGCGAATTCGTCACCAAGATGAAAAAGCGACCCTTCGTGCTGTTGGGGGTCAACGTCGACAAAAGGGCGGAGGCGGCGTCCATCCAGCGAAAAAATGTCACGAACTGGCGATCGTGGCAGGACGGCCCCAATGGTCCTATTGGGGCGAAATGGCAGATTAAGGGTTACCCGACCGTTTTCATTCTCGATCGCAAGGGCACGATTCGTTACGCCGGCTCGGCGGGTAATTGGGAGTTTTACGACCAGTTCATCAAGAATCTGCTCGCGGAGGCGGACGGCAAAGGCGACGCCAAAGACGACTCAACGTCCGCGAGCCGCTGAAGCGCGGTCCAAAGAGAGAGTCGAATGGGCGGCGGGCTCAGCGTTGTGTTCCGGAATGCGTGCCCGCCCATCCAAAAGCGAAGAACGCCTTTCCGAAGTTCTCGTTTGGTCCATAGCGGGCTGACAGAATTCGCTCCAACGCCAATTGTGCCGATGTCAGGCTCGCCTCGAAGTGTTGGAACTCGGCCACCGCGGGAAAAACGCGGAGCCTAGCGAGATTGTCCACACGAGCGGCTTGCTCGGACAACTCGTCGAGTCGCTGGGTCTGTTCTTTGAGCAAGGGAACTGCCTTCTCGAGATCCGAAGCCGAATCGAGATGACTCAACTTCTTGTACGTTTCGCGTTCGATCACGGCCCTCTGGGCGAGAATCTTTTCTAGCTCGTTTTGCGGCTCGGGCGGTTGCTTTGAAAGGGCCAGCACGAGCGACTCGATGAATCCCAGCTCGACGCCTTGCTGCGCGTCGCCGGGCCGCGACAGCTCGTCCTGGACCTCTTTGGAATTGGGATCCAGGTTTCGCAACGCGCGAAGCTTCGAAGGGTCCAGTTTTGGCAATTCAAAAATAAGTGCCAGGGCTGCATTCGCGCTGACTCCGCTCTTACGCTCTTCGTGCCGCTTTTTTAGGGCGGCGTATTCCTCGGGGGAGACGGGATCGAGTCGAACGGCTCGCAGATAGAGTTCGTCCGTGCGCGTGTGGATTGACTTCAACAGGTCGAACGCGGCGCGGTGAGCTTGATCTTTGTGCGACGCGTCAGCCTGGCGAATCGCTTCGAGCGTCGATTCAATTTCCCGCTCGTGTCTGACGACCTCGTCGAGAATGGAGTCGGCAGAGTCGCCAACTGGAATCACGCGATTGACAGCACGGAGTATTTGCGCTCTCGGAGCCAAGAACCACGCGGCAACCAGGACCAGGCACAGCACGCCCGCGGCGATCCACCGCCAATCCCTCGAGTAAATTCTGCCGCCTTGCTGCCTACGGCCCCCGCCCTGGCGAGCGAACTGCGGACGCCGCTTCAGGGCGGGCACCTCTCCCTCTGCGCAATCGTCCTCCACTTCGGGGATCGAAGCGACAAACGTCTGCCGACAGTTCGGGCAAGCCACGCGGCGCCCTAACGCATCGCGGTCGCGCAGACGGAGGGAAGCCTGACAGTGAGTGCAAACGACTCGCACAGTCACGTGGAGTGTCTTTCTATTCGTGGCCCCGCAGTCGACCAGGGAGCTGCCGCTCCCAATCGTGATCGACCATCGAATCCCGGTCCGCTGGAGGGGAGTCGAGCGGCCCTCAGTGCTCCGGCGTGCTTTGCAGGACCTCCGCCAGCAGTCCCATTTCTTTGCGGCTTCCCACGGCCAGCGGCGTCCGTTGGTGCAGGCTGGTCGGTTGGATGTCCAAGATTCGGTGGTGGCCGTCGGTGGCGATTCCGCCCGATTGTTCGGCCAGAAAAGCCATCGGGTTGGCTTCGTACATCAGTCGGAGTTTGCCCTCGCCGTAACGACCGGTCGGCGGGTAGAGGAAGATACCGCCCTTGACCAGCGTGCGGTGAAAATCGGCGACCAGCGAGCCGACGTAGCGCGAGGAATAAACGCGGCCTCCCTTTCCCTCGCGCAGAACGTTCAAGTACCGCTGATAGCCGGCCGGAAAGCTGGCCGAATTCGCCTCATTGACCGAATAGTAGGGGCCGCTCTCGGGCATTTTGAGATTGGGGTGAGTCAGCACGTAGGCTCCGATGAGCGGATCGAGCGTGAAGCCGTGCACACCGTTTCCGGTGCTGTAGACGAAGAGGGTCGCCGCGCCGTAGAGCACGTAGCCGGCTGCCACCTGCTTCGTGCCGGGTTGGAGGACGTCGGCCTCGGGCGGGCGGTCTTCCTGACCGTCCATTTCACGGCGCAAGATGGAAAAGATCGTGCCGACGCTGACGTTGACGTCGATATTGCTCGAGCCGTCGAGCGGATCGAAGATCACCACGTACTGGCCGTAGCGCGGATCGCGGAGGGTGACCACCGGCTCCTCGTTTTCCTCGGAGGCGAGCACGCCGACGTTGCCCCGGTTACCCAGGCACGACAGCAGGGCCTGATTGGCCAGGATGTCGAGTTTCTGCACCGTTTCCCCCTGCACGTTCGTGGTCCCCGTGCTGCCGATCACGTCGACCAGGCCGGCGCGGCGGATCTGTGCGGCCACGATCTTCGTCGCCAGGGTGATGCCAGAAAGCAGCCAGGAAAACTCGCCGCTGGCGTGCGGATTGACCCGCCGCTGCTCCTCTTGAATGTGCTGCTGGACAGTGAGAAAAGCGTCGCGCTGCATGAGGGGCGCCAAAAAATAGTGCAACTGGTACGAATCTGCGGGATTCGCGGTGAATCGCGATCAGAGATTTGCGTAAAGTGACGTGCGGCAGAAATGCCGATGGGGCATGGTAAGGCTGCGCGGCGGCCGATCGCAAGCCGGAGCCGGGGTCGCCGCTTTCCGGCTGCGCAGCCACAAGAACGGGTCACACTGGGAATCTGCGGAAGGCTGCACATATAATGCGAAAAATTTCACAGGTTTGTGCGACTTCACACATTCTCCGCCGGGGCGGCCTTGGTATGATTTCGGGTGCGGGGCAGATTGACGTCGAGCCAGTGGTATCGTCTCGGTGCCGCTGCAACTCTGCTCGCTCGGCAACTCTGTTCCCCGCGATCGTAAAACGGACTGCGCGGGCCCAGAGCGGATAAGGAGCGTCGGATGCGGCGCATGCGCGGGTTCACGCTGGTCGAGTTGCTGGTTGTCATCGGCGTCATTTGCGTCCTGATCGCCCTGTTGCTGCCGGCCGTCCAGCAAGTGCGGGAAGCGGCCAGACGGACGCAGTGCCGCAACAACCTCAAGCAAATCGGCCTGGCATTCCACAATTACGCAAGCGTCAATCGGGTCCTGCCTCCCAGTTCGACCAGCCGAATCGACCTGGGCGTCTGGAGCCCCGATCCGACTCAGTATCCGCTTCACAGCTGGGCCGGAATGCTGCTGCCGTTTGTCGAGCTCTCGACCGTGGTGATGCAAGTGAACTACGACGTTTCGGCGCTCGACCCGCTCAACAAGCTGGCGGCCTCGCAGATGATCCCCGTTTATCGCTGCCCATCGTACACGGGGCCCGATTACAGCAACTCATCGTTTTATCTGCCCTTCTCGAGCAAGTATGCGATTCGCAATTATGCCGCGATGGGAGCGACGACCGTCGGGAAACTCTACCTGCATCCCGACGGAGTATTCTACGCGATGTCGTCGACACGAATGGCTGACATCAAGGACGGAACGTCAAACACGATCTTCGTGGCCGAAACGCGCGAACCTGACGCCGCGGTCTGGATCGACGGCGGGACGGGCTCGCTGACATCGCACCCGTACGATCAGACAAATCCCCCCGATTACGCGCTGCCCCAAGCTGGCATCAATTACACGCCCTACTTCGTGCCGGTTGACGGACAGGGAATCAACTGCGCGTGGGGTCCCTCGAGCATGCATCCCGGGGGGGTGCTCCACCTGTTCGGCGACGGCTCGGTGCATTTCGTCGCGCCGATCATCCAGCCGACCGTTTACGACGCTCTGGTGACGCCCGATGGCAACGAAGTCATCAAAGGTTTCCAGATCGACTGACGGGGCGCAACCGGAGCGCAGGGCTGAATCGGCCCGCTCATGTGCAGTGTGAAGCTCCAGCCAGCTTACGCTGGCCGCTCGCCTGGCTCACCACCTGCCGAGCGTCGGGCGTGAGCCCGATGGTGCTTACAGCGACTCGAGCAATCCTTCGATCGCCGCCGCGCCGACGACTGGCGGGCGGCATGTCCCGCGCTCGCAGACATAGAGCGTGGGCTGTGCCTTGACGGCCTTCTTTTCGGCCAGTGTCTCGCGCAAGAGTGAGGTGATCGATGAGTCGTGGGTCTCCGAGAATCGGCGCGCAACGACTGCGTTCGGTAGAAATCGTGCGTTGATTGATCGCAGCACTTGATCAGCATCCGCGGCCGATTGACCGTCGGAAAGCACCAGTTCGTAAGCCGGCCCCAATAAATCGTCGAGTGCCAAGAGCGCCTGACCTTCTCCCATCGTCGTGTGGGCCATCTCGCCGGAGAGCATTTCGAGCGTGTGTCGTCCGGCGGTTTCAAAATCCTCGCGTCCGCAGAGCCGCGCGAGCCGCAACAGCGCGTAGGCCGACATGCCGTTGCCAGACGGTGTGGCATTGTCGTGCAGGTCCTTGCTGCGGGCGATGAGCGCCTCATGATCGTGAGCGGTGTAGAAGAATCCACCCGTCGCTGCGTCGCCGAATCGCGCAATCAAATCAGCCGCCAGCTCGGCAGCGGCCGCGACGTAACGGGGCTCGAAGGTGGCCTGGTAGACTTCGACCAAGGCGTCGATCGCACAGGCGTAATCGTCGAGATAAGCGGCCAGCCGCGCGTTTCCGTCCTTGAAGACGTGCAGCAGCCGGCCCTCCGGCGTGCGCAGCTGCTTGAGCAGAAAATCGGCGCACCTCGCGGCTGCGGCTGTGAATCTCGGCTCGTCGAGCACTCGGCCGGCTCGCGCCATCGCCGCGATCATCAGACCGTTCCAGCCGGCGAGGATTTTTTCGTCGCGGCCGGGATGCACGCGACGTTCACGGAGGGCAAAGAGCTTTTTGCGGCTCTCGGCAAGCAATCGCCCGAGATCGGTTTCAGAAAGCCCGAGCACCCGCGCGGCTTGAGCGGTTGTCTTGATCCGATTGAGGATGTTCTGCCCCTCCCAGTTCCCCTCGGGCGTCACGTCGTAGCAGTAACAAAAGACGCGGCTCTCTTCGGGACCGAGCACGGACTCGACTTCTGCCGGAGTCCAGACGAAAAACTTTCCCTCTTCGCCTTCGCTGTCAGCGTCCTGTGTGCTGTAAAAACCTCCGTCGGGATGGGTCATTTCCCGCGACACGTAATCCATCGTCTCGCGGACAACTGTCGCGTACCGCGGCTCGCCGGTCGCCTGGAACGCGTCGAGATACGCCGAGCCGAGCAGCGCATTGTCGTAAAGCATTTTCTCGAAATGCGGGACCAGCCAGCGGGCGTCGGTCGAATAGCGGTGAAATCCACCCCCCAAGTGATCGTAAATCCCTCCAGACGCCATTTTGTCGAGAGTCAACAGGACCAGGTCGCGTGCCTCCGCGCGGCCGAACCGCTTCCAGGTCCGCAGCAACAGCCGCAGATCCATCGGATGCGGGAATTTCGGCGCTTGGCCAAAACCGCCGTTAACCTGGTCGGCAATCCGCAGTCGCGTGTCCTCGGCCACTTCGAGCAGCGACACGTCGAGACTCTCGGGGGCCGCGTGCGATTGGTTGGCCCGCGAGACGGCCTCCGTCAGCTCAGCCGCCCCCTGCTCAACTTCCGCCCGCCGCTCCTGCCAGGCATCGTGCACGCGCTCGAGCACGTCGCGAAAGCCCGGCATCCCCATCCCCGCTTCGGGTGGCCAATACGTTCCGCCGTAAAACGGCTCGAGCCGCGGGGTCAAAAACACCGACATCGGCCAGCCGCCGCGCCCGGTGAGCGCGGTGATGGCCGACATATAGATCTGATCAAGATCGGGCCGCTCTTCGCGATCGACCTTGATGTTCACGTAATTCGCGTTCATCACCGCGGCGATCAACGGATTCTCAAAACTCTCGTGCTCCATCACATGGCACCAGTGGCAGGCACTGTAGCCGATCGAGAGGAAGATCGGCCGATCGAGCGAGCGGGCCGCCTCAAGCGCTTCCGGTCCCCACGGGTACCAATCGACGGGATTGAACGCGTGCTGACGCAGATAGGGGCTCGTCTCCTTCGCCAGGCGATTCGGCGTGTGTCGAGTGCCTTCGCTTCGAGTCTCGGATTCGTTCATAGACCACTTCCCCGTCAGAGCCTGTTCTCCAGCGGATTATTGACCTGCCTTACCGCCGCGACAAGCCGGCACGCGGCTCTGACGTGGACCGGAGCTCAAACTGTTACAATCGACATATGGGGCGGAAGGGCGAAACCGCAATCCTGCGGATCGTGGGCGCAGTTGGCCTTCTTTTGTGCGCCATGCTGCCGGTTCGCGCGGATGACGGGCTCGTCCGAGTCCGCTTCAGCGACCAATCGTCCCCCTCGACCGTCGAGGGCAAGCTGATCGTCGAAGCGGCCGACGGCGGCGTGTTGCTCTTGGCTCGCGATGGGCGGCTGCACACCATCGGCCGCGCCAAGGCGCCGAAGGTCGAGCGGCTCGATCGCCCGTTCGTCCGTTACAACTCTTCCGAGCTGGCCAGCGCCCTGTGCCAGGAACTTGGGCCCGGCTTCGAAGCGGTTCAGACACGGCACTACGTGATTGCGACGCGGGGCAGTCGAGAATATGCCCAGTGGTGCGGCGATTTGTTCGAGCGGCTGCTCGGCGCTTTCTTGGAACATTGGAAGACAGCCGGACTGCCGCTGGAGGAGCCAAAATGGCCGCTGCCGGCGATCATTTTTGAGGGCGAGGCGGACTTTAAGGTGTTCGCGACGGCCGACGCCGGCAGCTTCGCGGGGGAGTCAAAAGGTTATTACTCCATCCCCACAAATCGGATCGTGCTTTACGACCTGACGGCCGGGAAGGGGAAAAAGCGGGCGACGACGGCGTCGGAGATCAAGCGTCGGGCCGCGGCTGCCAGTTTCAACATGGCGACCGTCGTCCACGAGGCGACCCATCAGATCGCCTTCAACTCGGGCATGCACACGCGTCTGGCCGACAATCCCCTCTGGCTGACCGAGGGGATGGCCATGTACTTTGAGACGCCCGATCTGGATGGCACCCACGGCTGGAAGACGATCGGCGAGATCAATCGGCCCCGGCTGAATCGGTTCCTCGATTTCGTCCGCAAACGCCGCAAGCGCGATTCGATCGCGACGTTGGTCTCGGGGACCGAGCGTTTCCTCGATTCCCACAAGGCGGCCGACGCCTACGCCGAATCGTGGGCGCTGACCTATTTCCTGAACGAAAAGCACCGCGACCAGTACGTGACCTACCTCAAGCAGCTCGCCAAGAAGCAGCCGATGGTCTGGGACGAACAGGAGGCCCGCCTGGCCGAATTCCAGGCCGCGTTCGGATCGGACCAGAAGGCCTTGGACGCGGAATTCGTGCGGTTCATGCGAGCGTTGCCGCGGAAGTGACGTGTCGCCTTGTCCCTTTGAACCTCCATTTTGAGGGGCTAGAATGCGGGCACAGAGTTCCAAATAGAAAAATAACTTCCACATTGGAGATTCGGATGCGTTCTGGTTTGTCGATGTTGATTGCGGTTTGCGGTTTGGCTCTTGTCTCCGGGTGCGCGGCGGCCGCGGGCACCGACACGGGGCCGCATCCCCGCTGCTACATGGACATCACGGCCGACGGCAAGAAGCTGGGCCGCATCGTGGTCGAATTGCGGTCCGACGTCGTCCCCAAAACGGCCGAGAATTTTCGCGCCCTGTGCACGGGCGAGAAAGGTTTCGGCTACAAGGGGAGCCCGTTTCATCGCGTCATCCCCGGCTTCATGTGCCAGGGGGGAGACTTCACAGAGCAGAATGGAACGGGCGGCAAGTCGATCTATGGCGACACGTTTGACGACGAGAATTTCGAGCTGAAGCACACGGGGCCCGGCGTGCTCAGCATGGCCAACCGCGGTCCGAATACCAACGGCTCGCAGTTCTTCTTGTGTACCGTGGCAACTCCCCACCTCGACGGCCATCATGTCGTCTTCGGCAAGGTTGTCGAGGGAATGGACGTCGTCAAACAAATTGAACGACTCGGATCGCGAACCGGCAGGACGAGGGCCAAGATCGTGGTTGCCGACTGCGGGGAACTCAAGCCTGAGGCCGCCAAAACCCCCAACTAGTGCTCGCGACGGTTTACCGCGTTTCGCGACGCGGCGTTCTTAAGCGGCCGCGTTTCAGGACGCGGCATTCTTAAGCAGTGCGATTTGCCCGGCGTGGTACGCGTCGTGTTGGATCACGCCGTGCACGAGCACGTAGAACGAGAACGGCTTCTCGGGCGCTTTCTCTGACAATCGCTCGTCGGTCAACGCCGTAATTGCGGCCTCGAATCGCTCCTGCGTGCGGGCCAGTTCGTCGAGAGTTTGCTGCCAGGCTGCCGCTGAATCCCCGGACGGCTTGGGCCAGTTTTCGTCTTCGGTTACTGGCGGGACTGTTTCGCCGTTGAGCAGTCGAATCGCGACACTGCGCCAGCTGATTGCGTGCAACACTTCCTGCCAGATGCTGTGCGCTCCCGGGATCGGATGGGCCGCCGCCTTCTCGGCAGTCACGCCGGCCAACAGCTTGCAGAGAGCCGTCCCGTACCACGGCTGACCGTCAAACGTGTGCCGCGAAAGCTTGGCGATTCGGCTGACTTCACTGGTGGTCATCGTCGGGCCGCTTTCAATGTTGTGGACTGGAGATTTCGGGAAGTTTCAGCACGGGAGCCAGCCCGAGGCAGGCACGATAGCTGTCGCGCATTCGCTCGACGCCGAACCCCGCTGAGACAGCCTTCCAACGGTCGGCGACTTCCTTGAGGGCGGCTTCAGGTGTCGCCTTTCCCTCCAGTGCGGAAGTGATTCCCTCGGTCAGGGATTTTCGCAACTCGACCCGGCCGACGACCGGCAACTCGGGCGAGAGGTTTGTCGTCCTCAGGCTCTCGGAACTGACCGCCAGATAACCATACATCTCGTCGGTCCGCAATTCGGGCCCAATCCAATCGACGGCGTTCGCCATCTGGGATTCCCGGCAGACACTTTTCGGAACCGTGGCGAGCGCCTGCTGATAGCGGTCGACACTGAGAAAATTGACCAGGTTCCAAGCAGCCTCGGCTCGCTCGGCGGCGATCGACTTGGCGACGGCCATCGCCAAGCCGCCGACGGGAGCGAGCGTCGCGTAATTGACCTCACTGTCGGGCAGCGAATCCCAGGTGCTCGCCTTGCGATCGTAAACCTGCCGCGCGCCCGGCAACCGGGCCAGGACCAAAGACACGCCCGGCGCGCGCTCGATCGGTTTTTCGTCGGCTCGGCCCGGCTCGAAGGAAATCGCCATCGCGGCCTTGCCCGTCAGGATCAACCGCCGGCAGTCGGCCGGGCTCAGTTTATTCGAATCGCGCGACAACTCGGAGAATTGTGCGACCGATTGGGTAAGAGTCCGCACGAACGCGGGCGAGTCGATCAGCGGGGCGCCCGTGTCGATGTCGAAGTAGACCGAATAGCTCCCGGCCTTCTTCACCGATGGCAGTGCGCGAGAGAAACAGCGTGGCGCGGAAGTCTTCTCCCCAAGGTTCGACGGCACTCAAACCCGGCGCCCATTTCGGCAAAGTGTCGAGCAGCGTCTGGTACTCGTCCCACGTCGTCGGCGGTTTGAGACCGGCCTTGGCCAACAAGTCGCCGCGGAGGTAGCACGCCAAAACGGGGCACGAGATCGGAATGAGCGTGGGTCGGCCAGAGATCGTCAGCACGCGATCGCGCACACCGGGAAAGAAGTCGTTCCAGCCCCCTGAGACGTCTCCCGTCTGACTGATCTCGGGAATCCGGGCGAGGCGATCACCGGCCGCCATCGCGGGAACGTCCGAGTAGGCCAGCACAACGACGTCGGCCGTGGGAAATTCTTTCAGCCCCAGCGGTCCACGGGTGTACTCCGCAAGGTTGCACTTCGCCCCGGTCTGCTCGGCCCATTCGTCCAGAGCGGCTTTCCACGAGTCGCCGAAGCCATATCCCGCCGGAAACGAGACCGTTACGGTTTGACCCGCGAATGGATGCGCCGGAACCCGCGCTTTTTCCGGTTTGTCCTCACACCCAAGGAGCGCGACCAGGCAGCAGGCGGCAAAAAGTGCCAAACCCCTCAACAACCCCAGTCCACGCAAATTCATGTGCTGTTCGCTTCGAGTTGCTGGGAGCCCAAACGTGGGCGGCTCATTTTCCGCTTTCCAATCTCGTGAGCTTCAACGACTTACAAGTTGGGGAGAGCTTGGATCGGTCTCTGCGGGCTGGATCGTCTACCGGACGGTCACGCTCATCCGTCCCAATCAATAAAACCGATAAATCTTACAGGTAATTCCTGAGACGTAAATCTTGCGCGGTCTGCCGCGACCGGTTTGAGGCCGGCTGGTTGTGGCAGCCTGCGAGATGCCCGTTTGAGGGACCGCTAACGAAGGGGACTCCCGTGGGATCGAAATGGCTTACGCTCGTGCTTGCCGGCTCGTTGGGGGTATTGGCTTGGCTTTCTCTGCCCGGCGGGGCCGTGCTGGCACTTGACGACGAAACCAGTGTTTCCCAGCGTGCAACCACCGACGAGCGCCGCCGCGCGCTCGAGCTTCTGCGTCAGGCAACCGTTGAGTTGAAAGCCGATCGGCTCGACGCAGCCCGACGACTGGCCCGGCAGGCGGCCGATCTCAATGCCACTTACAGCCTGTTCGATGTCCGGCCCGAGCATGTCCTCGCAGAAATCGAGCGCAAAGAAAAGTCCGGCGGACTGATCGCGGGTCCGCCGGTTTCCGGCAGTGAGCACGAAATAAAACAGCCCGCGAAGCCTGCTGCCGGCTTGGTGGCCGCCGCTCCTGAGCCAGCCGATCTGTTCGAGATTCCCAAAGCCGACGCCTCGGTGAAATCTACGAGCGATTCGATCCCGCCGGCGAAAGTGCTGACGAGTGCTTTACCCGAGCTTGATCATCAGCCGCATGCGTTGGCTTTGGAGACTCCGCCGGCGCCCGAGCAGGTGAAGGCACGCGCGATCGAGATTCTCGACCGCGGATTGCAGGCGCTCGATGAACGGCGCTTGGACGACGCCGAGCGCTACGCCCGGGCCGCACAGGCGCTGGATGCTACGTTCAGCCGGCTCGAATACAAGCCCGAATATCTCATCACCGAGGTCGGCATCGCGCGGGCTCGACTGCGTCTCGATGCCGCCACCTCGCAACCGAATTTGCCGGGGAGCAAACAGGCCACGGCCTCCGCAGCAATGGCGCAAGCGGCTGCACGCCCAGGTTCGCAGTATCCCCCAGAAGTGTCGCTCACCGCCGATCGACAAGTCCAACCAACCTCGCCCGTCCCTTCGGCCGCGACGACACCGCCCGCGACAACGTCGGCGCAGGTGTACTCGCCCGCGCAGTCGACTGCCGGCGCTCAAGGAGCCGGGTCGAGCCGCGAGCGCGCCGAACGGCTGCTCCAAGAGGCGCTCGACGGATCTGCGCGCGGGACGCGACGAAGTCGCCCGAGCGCGAATCGAAGGAGCGCTCGGTGTGATCCACCCAGGCGCACCCGAACACTTCCATTGTTCCCGGGGACCAGTCCGACGCTCGCGGCACCGCAGGCCGAAGCGCACCCGGACGTCGCGCAGTACGCAATGCCCCGCGCGGGAATTCCTTCCTACGTGCCCGACAAAGCCCGGGACGATCATGATGTGGCCCTGAAGCCTTTGCACGATCCCTATTTGGGCGACGATCCGAACTCAACCAACAAGAGCACCGCCGGCGAGAAATCGTTCCGGGAGACAACCTCGAGCTACGCTCCCCTCAGTTCGGCACTTTCGCTGGACCGTCCTCTGCCGAAAATGACTGACGACCTGCCTCAACAGCCCGCAGCCGCATCGTATCCAGTTGCCGCCGGCGCCGGTCGTGTTCAAACGGCGGCCGACAGCGACAATCAGCCCGCAAAGGTCCGATGGCCGGAAAGTCAGCCCGCCCCGACTTCTCAGTCCGCCGTCCCCTTGGCCCCCAGCGCGCCCGCAGTTCAAGCGGACGATCGATCCGGGTATTCTTCGCCGAGCGCGTATGCTCTGCCAACGACGCCTGCGAAAGTCTTCGCTCCGGTGAGGGTCTCTAACTGGCCGTCGAGCGACAGCGAGGACCAGAATCCGGGCTTCTTCCGCCGCATCTGGAACGCAATCTCCGGAGAGTGAGCGAGCCACTTCCTGCTATCGCTCGCGGCGACCTCGACTTGGCGGACGCGATGCGCCGCAAGGCGCTCAAGATCGACAAGAAGCTCGGCCGTCCAGCGTGTCCAGTCTCAATCGACGGCCTCCCGAAGTCGCGTCCGTCTGAAAGGCTGGGCGGGTTGCCGAGCGTCGTCTTTGCTGCAAGAATTGATTTAGTTGCACCTTCGGCGCGGGGCGACCGATAAATCGGAGCGTCAGAGTTCCAAATCCCAGACCATTCATGGGATTGCAGGGTCAGGCCCAGGCTGCTTAAAATCGGGCCTCCCAAGGGATTGCAGCAAAACAAGAATCGGCCGAGGAACCTCGGTCGTCGAATTGATGGGTGACGGGGACAATTATGGCCAAGACGGGAGCACGCAAGAAACTGCCCAAGGAAGTGGCGGTCATTAACGCTGACAATTGCACGGGCTGCGAGGCTTGCCTCGAGGTCTGCCCGGTCGACTGCATCTACAAGGTGCCGGGCGACCAGATTTCGGTGTTGCAGTCGTGGTGCGAGATCGATGTTGAGCGTTGCGTCGGCTGCGAAGTCTGCGTGCACATCCCCACGAAGAAGACCGATCCCTACGAATTGACGGTCTGTCCGTGGGACGCGATCGAGATGATTCCGACCGTCCGCGTCGCCGAGTACGTCGCCTCGAAGGGCGGCCCGCCCGATTATCTGCGTGAGAACTGGGACAGGGTCGTCGAGCCGGCGATCCACATGGCGGAACTGGCCGCTCAACAGGGCTGAGCCAATTCATGAGCGGGCCCTTCCGCGTGCTGATCACGGATCGGGCCTGGCCCGACTGCTCCATCGAGCGGAAAGTGCTCGCCTCGGTCGGCGCGGAAGTCGTCGAGGCCCCCGACGGCAAAGAAGCGACGCTGATCGAGTTGGCCAAAAACGTCGACGCCATCGGCACGAATTGGGCCCCCGTCACCGCGAACGTGATCCGCGCCTCGAACCGACTGCGGACGGTCGCCCGCTTCGGGATCGGCCTCGACAATATCTGCGTGAAAACGTGCACCGAGCTGGGCATTCCGGTCACGAACATTCCCGACTACTGCGTCCAGGAAGTTTCGGATCACGCGCTGGGGCTGCTCTTAGCGGCCGCCCGCAATGTCGCCTTCTTTCACGCGCACACCAAGCAGGGCGAATACAATTTGAGCGCCGGCCCGCCGATGCGGCGGTTGTCGCACACCACGCTCGGTTTGATCGGCTTCGGCAACATCGCCCGCCTCGTGTATTCCAAGGCCCGCGCGCTGGGCATGACGGTGCTGGCCCATACGCGTCGCGGCGACGATTGCGGCACCGGCTGCCCGATGGTCCCTTTGGACGAACTCCTCGAGCGAAGCGATTTCGTGTCGTTGCATGCACCCCTCTCGGAATCGACTCGCCACCTGATCTCAGGGGCGCAATTGGCGCGAATGAAGCCGACGGCCTGGCTGATCAATACGTCGCGTGGGGCCCTCATCGACGTGGCGGCTCTACGAGAGGCCCTAGCGGCCGGCCGGATCGCGGGAGCCGCCTTGGACGTGTTCGATCCCGAACCACCCAACCTGTCTGATCCTTTGTACCGCGACGAGCGGGTGATTCTGACGCCGCATGCGGCCTTTGTGTCGGAAGAATCGTTACGTGAGTTACGAACGCGCGCGTCGCGACAGATCGCCGATGCGCTCGCGGGTGTGCGCCCGGCAAACGTGGTCAATCCGGAAGCCTACGCCCGCACGACGTGACCGCGAGCACGGACTTGTCGGCCAATCCCCTCCCCAGTCCGCCTCCCGCCGCCGGTTATTGAGGTACGCTATTCTGTTGCCTTTTCTCCACAGGCGGGGCTGCGCCGTCGCGCGGCCGCTTCGTGCGCCGCCTGCGGAGATTTATCGGCACCGGCGTGCCCGTCGCGCAGACGGGAACGATCCGGTCCGAACCGGCACGACGCGGGCAACGGTGGCGTCAGGATGGTCGAAGCAGAAATCACGCAGGAACGAGTCGAAACTCTCGAGGCCCAGTTGGCCGAGAGAGAACAGCTCGTCGCCGCGCTCACCGAACGTCTCGAGCAGGCGGCCGAGCAGCTCGATCGTCTGCACCGCACCGGGGCCGACCGTGGAGTGCGCTCCGGCATTCTGGGCATTCCTCCCGAGCTGATTGCTCAGCAGCAGAAACTGGTGGAGGACCTCCAGCAGGCCGTCCAGCAATGGGACGACATGCAGCCGGGGGCCTTTTTTGGCCGACTGGAGGGCCAACTCAGTCAGATCCACGATCTGGTGCTGAATTACGGTGGGTCTGGGTCTGCGTCTGGACAGAGTCCGACCGACGCGGCCTTCTCTCGCGGCGACTCGCGATATGAGTCGAGCTCGACTCGGCGCAATCCCTCCGACTCGCCGAAGAGCGTCCTCGAATTCATGAAGGCCTCGTTCCAGGCCGAGAGCGCTCCGCCGGCGGAGGAATCATCCGCCGACGAATCCGGGATTGCCCGCGGCGACGGGGCGCCACCGGTGCTGAGCATCGACTTGCCCCCCTTGCAGGATCCACCCGAGCCCGTCGACGCCCACCAGGCAACCCGCGAAGAACTCGCCCAGGCCTGCGAAACGCGCGATGCCTACGTCGTCTATCTGCTGCAGAGGCTGCGGCAGATTGAGTCGATGGGTCACGTTCCGAATAGCTGGGCCGGACTCGAAAACCTGCCCGAGCAGTTGCGCGAGCGGCTCGACGCGCTCGAAAAGCGGCTCCAGGAAACGCTTCGCCTTGCCGAAGTCGAGCTCTCGCTGCAGCGCGCCAAGCTGGCACGCGAAGAGGTCCGCATCCGCGTCATCGACGAGCAGCTGCAAAAAGACCTCAGGCGAGCCCGCGACGATGCCAGTTCCTCGTCTGACAGCGACGGCGGCAAGGGCGAGGCTTCGGGCAGCCGCTGGAAGCGCATGCTCGGCGGTCGCAAAGGCGACAACGCGTAGGCGTGGGCGCCAGGCGCGCGTCGGGTGTCAGCCCGACGGTTCTCGGCTCTTCTGATTCGTGGAAGTGGTCTGCGCGACGCGCTTTCAACCGACGATCGATTGCCGTCACTTCGGCTGCAAGCAGAAACATGACGACGCCAGCTTGACGTCAGCGTGCTCCCAGGCTTTGTCGAACTGCTGCTTGACGGCGAGCGCCTCGGCCTGTTTGCCCTGCAGCTTGAGGGCTCGGGAAAGACCGAAAAGCGACCAGCCGTTATTGGGATAGTGAACGAGGTCGTCGCGGTAGACTTGCTCGGCCTCGGCACCGCGCCCCGACTCCAACAGGGCCGCTCCGAGGGCGTGTCGCACCGGCTGAATCCACGAAGGGGGTTCGGCGTACTTCAATTTGTCCTCGCGCTTGGCCGATTCCCGAAGCGCGGCAATCGCTTCGTCGACTTTCCCTTCGCGATACAGAATCTCTCCGGTGAGCATCCGTTCGGCAATGCCAAAGATCGAGATCGCCAGATTCTTGCTGAAGGTGGCCGTGGGAGGCACGTGCTTGATCGCGAACTGGAACTCCTTTTGTTCGTTCTTGGCTTCATCGACTGAACCCTTGGCGGCCAACGCGACCCCGCGAGCGTAATGCCAGAGGGCCGTCGTAATCGGAAACTCCTTGCGCGGCTGGGGCTCGGCGAGCATCTCGTCCCATTGGCCGAATCGCAGATGCAGCTCGTAGGGCAATGCGAAGAAGCCGTCAATCAAGTCGGCCTGATGCTTGATGGCCTCGTCAGGGACCGAAGCCAGCATTTCTTTGACGGTTGCCGCCGATTTCAGGCTCTGCCCTTGCATCATCGCCGCGTAGGCGAGCATGTGATGGTTGTGGGCCATGTAGAGTCGATAAAAGCCCTGCTGTGGGACGGCCGCGTAATAAATGTTGTCAGCGGCGATCGCTTTCTCATTGGCGACGACAGCTTCTTGCCAGCGCCCGCGACGGACGTCGATGTGCGAGGGCATGTGGACAAGGTGACCAATCCCGGGCATCCGATCGCGGAGACGATCGGCGGCGACATCGGCGCGTTCCGGATGCGGAGACGCCTCGGACGCATGAATCATGAGGTGGGCGGCAAGTGGATGTTTGGGCGATTTTGCCAATACGGCGTCGAGAATGCGGAGCACTTCCTCGGTGCCGGGCTGCGGCTTTCCGGCGGGCGTCCACTGATCCCACGGCCGCAGATCCATGATCGCCTCGGCGGTGAGAGCCCCGACGTCGGCGTCGTCGGGATGGGCTTCCCAGACTTTGCGCATCGCATCGGCGTAAGCCTCGTCGAGCGGCTTGCGCTCTTTGGGTTGCGGGTCGGCGTAGCGCTTGCTCAGTGCCTCAATCAACGCCTCCTCGACCGGAGACACTTTGGCCGGCTCGGGGTATTTCTCGCGGTATTTCTTCAGGGCCTTCCAGACCGGCTCTTGGATGGACCATCCGGCCAACCATTCGGACTCAATGAGCGCCTTCCAGGCCGCCTTGGCATGTGCCTCGTCGACTTCCGTGTGGTTGATGTGGGGACCGTTGGCGATGGCGATGCCCCAATACGCCATCGCGCACTTGGGATCGGCCGCGGCGGCCGCCTCGAACGAGCGAATCGCCTCGTCGTGATTGAAGCCGTACAAAAACGCGAGTCCCTGGTCAAAATACTGCTGAGCGACAGGCGACGTCGTCGTCACTTTGCGGGTGTAGTCGCCGAGCTTCGGAAAATGCGGCTCGGCTTTGGCCGGCGCCGAGGACTGTTTGGCATCGCTCGCGTCTGCGGCAAGCGACGCGGAACCGCCCAATCCGATCACGAAAATCATGCACCCATAACGGAAACTGCCGTAAACGCCGTTGCGCATCAGCGTTCCTGCCTTCCTAGGTTGGGACCGTCCCGGGCCCTCAGTCTTCTTCGGCCGATTTCACCGCCATTCGCACATGCTGGAATGGCAAGTCTTTGGCCGCATCGGTCACCGCTACGACCGTTTCGTGAAAGGCCCTCGGGTCAGCCTCGATGATCAGGACGTTTTTCTGGTCGCCGTTCATCTTGAGCCGCAAGATGTCGGGAATATCCGCCGGATTCGGCACGGGACTGTCGTCGATTAATACGCGGTTTTGGGCGTCGATCTGCACGACCAGTGAGCTTTGCGCCGTGTCATCGGAGGCCTGCACCGCCTGCATGGCCCCCTTCTTGTCGGCGGCGGGCGCCGCCATGTCGATCATTTTCTGCAGCGCGTAGGAAGCCGTGATCATATAAAAGACCAAGAGCAGAAACACGCAGTCGACCAGGGGAATCAAGTCGAACTCGTCCGACTTCCGCTCGAAGCCCGGAATCACCAGCCCCTCTTCCTCCTCTTCGTCGTCAACCCAATGGCGGGCGCGATCGTCCGATGGCGTGCCGAGCATAAAGGGCGACGCCGAGGCGCCGGCCGGATCGAGCGGACCGTGAACGCGACCGATCGGCATCATTTCGACCGGCGGTTCTTCCACGGGCACGTCCGGGACATGGGATGGGACCGGTGCTTCTGGTCGGGGATCGGCCTCGCTTTCGAGCGGCACCCGATGCTCTGAACCGCACGTGGGACACTGACTCGGCTGCCCGGCCTTGCGAGTGGCGATGCTCAGGAGTTGGTGGCAGTGCGGGCAGTGGTAACGGATGGCCATAACGTCACGATCGCTTGCAATCGCCGCTCTAGCGGAATCACTCCGGTTTCTTGTCCAGCACGCCGATGCAAAACCGCACGCCCTCCACCGACGTAATCGCCTTGGCGACTTTTTGGACGAGACCGCACGGGATCTTGCGATCGGCCTTGATCACGACAATCGAGTGCCCTTTCCGCATGCCGTCCTCGACGAACGGTCGGACGTCGTCGACGCTGCTTTCGCGATTATCGAGGAAAATGCGGGGCGCCGGCTCGGCCTCGGCGATACGGATCGTGGTCGCCCCGTTCGGATTGATGCCCACGCCGTGCATGGCGGTGGGCAGATTCCGGTCGGGATTGCCCTTCATGGGCGAGGTCATCATGAAAAACGCGAGCAGGAGGAAGACGCAGTCGACCAGCGGAGTGACGTCAATGTCGGCCTCGAGGGGTTTACGCTCTTTGGTCCCCCAGTCCTGCTCGGCCGAATCGCCCGAAAGGATCGCGCGTCGCGTCACCCGGATTTTCCTTTCGCAGGACGGAACGCCGCTTCATACATTTCGAGGAACGTGCCCAACTGGTGTTGCACCGCGTTCTGCAACATGCCGAGCCGCACGTGAATCAGGTTGCCGGCCAAGGTCAGCGGAATGGCGATCGCCAGGCCGAAGGCCGTCGTCAACAGGGCATGCCCGATGTCACCGGCCAGGGCGCTCGGATCGGTCCCCTGCGTCTGCACGGTCGCAATTTTCTCAAAAGCGGCGATTAGCGCCATGACGGTGCCCAACAGCCCCAACATGGGGGCGGCCCGCACGATCGTCACGATCCACGACGAGCGAAAATCGAAGTCGGCCAGCACCTCGCGCTCGAAAGTCTCGCCCAGGTGCCGGCGCAGCTTGGCCGGACTGAGCTGCGGATTCTGCAACGCGACGACGATCAGCTGTGGGACGGCCTTGGACCAATAGGCGGGCGAATCGCAGATTTCCGCGACGCCATCGACGTCTCGCTGCTGCAATTTCTCGCCCACCTGCTGCAGGAACTTGGTCGCCGCTCCCTGGCTCGAGAACCGCTTCCGCGAAAGCTGCCGGAACATGACGATCAGCAGATAAACGCCAAAAAGACCGATCACCAACTGAGTGGCATAGACGCCCTCGCGGGCGCGAATGATGATGTCGGAGATATTCATGGGCTCGATCTCGGCCGAGAGCGCCAGAAGGGAGGAAGATTCGCCGCTTCGATCCTAGTTTGACACTCTGCGAAGTGTCAACAAGTGGGAAACGCCACGGCCTGAGAAAAAGCCCGGTGCCGCGAAGTTTTGCAACTCGGATGCTCTAATAGCCGGGCTCGATTGGGCTCGCCTCGATTCACTCCCTCCGACCTCCAGAAACCAGCCAATGCGCAGATTCTTGGTGACCATTTGTCTGTCGGCGCTTTGCGTCCTGTTCTTCGTTCGGACCCCGCTCGTTGCCACACAGCCGCTCAAGACTCAAAACGTCATCCTGGTGATGAATGACGGCCTGCGGTGGGAGGAAGTCTTTCGCGGTGCCGAGGCGCTGCTGGTCAGCGTCAAGCCGGGAGGCGTGAAAAAGCCGGCCGCGCTCAGGCAGCAATTCGACCGTCCGACTGCCGAGGCACGGCGCGAAGCTCTTTTTCCCTTTCTATGGAAGACCGTGGCACGCCGGGGTCAAATCTTCGGCAACCAGGACAAGGGAAGCATCGTCCGCGTCACAAACGGCCACAACTTTTCCTATCCGGGATACGCCGAAACGCTCTGTGGCTTCGCCGACCCGAGGATTCGCAGCAACGACAAGCGCGATAACCCCAACCGCACGGTCCTGGAGTGGCTCTACCGCAAACCGCGCTTCGGCGGAGCCGTCGCGGCCTTCGGCGCGTGGGACCGTTTTCCGTTCATCTTCAATCGCGAACGGTGCGGCTTCTTGATCAACGCCGGTTTCGAGCCGCTGCTCGAAGGGGAGATCACGCCCGAGCTCGCGCTCTTGAACAAACTCAAGCAAGAGATTCCGTCCCACTGGCCGGCAGAACCATTCGACGCGCTGACCTTCCACACGGCCGCGGAATACTTCCACCTGCACGAGCCGCGAATCTTCTTTCTCTCGTTGGGAGAAAGCGACGAGTGGGCGCACGAGGGTCGCTACGACGAATACTTGTTGTCGGCCCACCGCGTCGACACCTATCTTTCTGAATTGTGGCAAACGGTGCGGTCGCATCCCAAATACCGCGACCGGACGACGCTGATCTACTCGCCCGACCACGGCCGCGGCCATGGCCCGGAGGACTGGAAAAACCACAGCGCCCGGTCTCCGGGCTCGGAGAATATCTGGATCGCCGTCATCGGGCCGGACACGCCTCCGCTGGGCGAGCGCTCGAATTGCTCACCGCTGACCCAAAGCCAGATCGCGGCTACGCTGGCCCGATTCCTGGGCGAAGACTACTGCGCGGCCGAGCCGAAAGCCGGCAAGCCGATCGAAGACGTGTTTCCGCGGAACTGAACCTGTCGGCCGCAGGCGAGTCGATGGCAATGTGACGTCCAGTTGACTGAGATGGTATTCTAGATTCGAGAAGCCGGGGTAATTCCCCGAGGTGTATCCTGCCTCAGATTGCGGTCGCGGCCTTTGTCTGCGATCACGCCGGAAAACAGGCCAGCTCACCGCTGGTCGCTCGCCAGGAAATCTCGCGCGATCGGGTTAGCGGAGATCGGATTTGCGCTTTCCGACTGTAGCACTCCAGACGCGACTTGTAGCAACGCTGGTCGCGTCTGGAGTGATCTCGACGTCACAAGCGGCGCCGATCAGCTTTCAACGTGACGTGCGGCCCATTCTGACCGCGCACTGTGTCGAATGTCATGGCCCGGACACGCAAGAGAGCGGCCTGCGCGTGGATCGCCGCGCCGATTTGCTCAAAGGCGGTAAATCGGGACGACCTGCAATCGAACCCGGGCGCAGTGCCGGCAGCCGATTGTTGCAACTTGTTTCTGGCTCCGACAAGAAACTCACAATGCCTCCCGATGGCGCGCGCCTGAGTGCAGCCGAAGTCGAGACGCTGCGGAAGTGGATCGACGAGGGAGCGACATTTGATGAAGCAAAGGCAGAGGCCGGCCCCGGCGCCGATTTCTGGTCCTTCAAGCCCGTTCATGCCGAACTTCCTCCGGCCGTCAAGCAGGGCACTCACTTCGCCGCCAATCCCATCGACGTCTTCATCGGTGCGAAGCTCGGGTTGAGCGGACTCCAACCGTCGCCGCCAGCCGATCGGCGAACGCTCATTCGCCGACTCTATCTCGACGTGCTTGGCCTCCCTCCGTCGCCCGAGGAGGTCGCACAGTTCTCCGCTGACGAGAATCCGTTGGCTTGGAACCGACTTGTCGATCAAGTGCTCTCCAGCCCGCACTTCGGCGAGCGCTGGGCGCGCCATTGGCTCGACGTCGTGCGGTTTGCGGAGACCGACGGTTTCGAGACCAATGTCGAGCGGCCACACGCGTATCCGTATCGCGACTATTTGATCGAAGCCTTCAACGATGACAAACCGTACGACCGATTGGTGTTCGAGCAGCTTGCCGGCGACAGCGTGGGCGAAGATGCAGCCACCGGCTTCCTGGTGGGCGGACCCTGCGACAAAGTGAAGAGCCCCGACCCGGTTCTGACGCGGATGCAGCGGCAAGACGAGCTGACTGACATCATCAATACGACGGGAACCACGTTTCTGGGTCTCACGCTCGGCTGCGCGAAGTGCCACAACCACAAGTTCGATCCGATTCCTCAGCGAGATTTCTACGCAGTCCAGGCCGTATTCGCCGGCGTGCAGCACGGCGAGCGGCCGCTCGACGCCGTCGACGAACCCCAGCGGGTGCGGCGGCGAACGCAGATCTTCGCCGAGATCGCTCGAACGTCGCAGGCCCTGCAGTCGCTCGGCCTGCGTCCGCCGGTCGATTCGCGTCGCAACGACGAGTCGTTTCCGATTGTTCAGACACGTCGAGTCCGTTTCACGATCCGCGCGACCAATGACGGCAGCGAGCCATGCCTCGACGAGTTGCAGGTTTTTGCCAAGGAGCCGAACGGTTCGCTCCAGAACGTCGCCTTGGCGTCGTCCGGAGCGAAGGTTGCCGTTTCCTCGGTGTTTCCCGGTTCGAGTTTCCACAAGCGCGAACACCTCAACGACGGCCTCTTTGGCAACGAACGGAGTTGGATCTCCAGAGAGCGAGGCAAAGGTTGGGCATGCATTGAGTTCCCCCGCGATTGCGCGATCTCGGAAATCACCTGGGGTCGTGATCGGTCCGGAGTGTACCGGGACCGGCTGGCGACCGATTATCTCATCGAAGCCGAGACGGGCGACGGTGGCTGGAAAAAGGTCGCCAGTTCTGACGACCGGTTGCCTGCGGAGTCTGCGCACTCGCCGATCGAGTCTTTCCTCGGGCGTCTCTCGCCTAAGCGTGCCCAGCAGGCCGCCAGGTTGCTCGCCGAGTTGACACGGCTGCGCGAAGAGCGCGACAGCACTTCGCTGACCCCGAAGATCTATGCCGGGGTTTTCGTGCAGCCGGACGCGGTTCATCGCCTCTATCGGGGCGACCCCGGTTCGCCGCGCGAAGCTGTGGGCCCGGGAGCAATTGCGTCGGTTGGTCCGCTCGATATTCCCACCGCGGCCCCCGAGCGCGAGCGGCGGATCGCGCTGGCAAAGTGGATCACTCGGCCGCAGAATCCGCTCACCGCTCGCGTGATGGTCAATCGGCTGTGGCACTACCATTTCGGTCGCGGCATCGTCGAAACGCCTTCCGATTTCGGACACAACGGCGGCCGGCCCTCGCATCCCGAGCTGCTGGACTGGTTGGCCGGCGAGTTGGTTCGCAGCGGCTGGTCGCTCAAGCACGTGCATCGCCTGATTCTGACTTCGCACACCTATCAGCAATCCTCCGCTCCGCGGGCTGACGGGCTGAAGATCGATGCGTCGGCGCGACTTCTGTGGCGGTTCCCGCCGCGGCGGCTCGAGGCCGAGGCGATTCGCGATTCGATGCTCGCCGCCAGCGGCGTGCTGGATGAACGCATGGGTGGACCCGGCTTCAGCCCGTTCAAACCAAACACCAACTACGTCCGCGTGTACCTGCCGAAAGAAGATTTCGGTCGCGCCGAATGGCGGCGGATGGTCTACATGTCGAAGGTGCGGATGGAGCAGGATTCCGTCTTCGGCGCGTTCGATTGCCCGGATGCCGGGCTCATCGCCCCGCGTCGCACGCAATCGACGACGGCCGTGCAGGCACTCGGACTTTTCAATAGCCGGTTCACCGAACAGCAAGCCGAGCTGCTGGCCCGACGTTGCCAGCGCGAAGCCGGCGACGAAATTGCTCCGCGCGTCCGGCGGGCTTTCGAGCTGGCATTCGGCCGGGCCCCCGACGAATTCGAAGAGAGAGCGGCAAAGCCCCTCGTCAGCCAACATGGGCTGACCTCATTGTGTCGCGCCCTGTTCAACGCGAACGAGCTTCTGTTCATTCCTTAGATAACGGTTCCAAACGTGTCCGCGAGCCGGGGCCAGAAATCTTCGATTCTTTCGCACGCCGGCCGCCGGTTGCTCGATCGCCGCGGATTTCTGGCACAAACGGCCACGGGGCTGCCCGGCATCGCGCTGGCCCAGCTGCTGGCCCGCGACGGCGCTCGGCGCGTCGAGCGCAACCACGCGAGCCGAGAGCGGCCCGTTCCGTCCCGCCATCGATCCCGCGCATCCGTTCGCCGCCCGCCGGCCGCCGCTGCCGGCCAAAGCGAAAAACGTGCTCGTCATCTTCTGTTCCGGCGCCTGCAGCTCGCTCGATACCTGGGACTACAAACCCGAGCTGACTCGACGGCACGATCAGCCGATGCCGGGAAACAGTCAGCTCGTTACCTTTCAGGGCGAGAACGGCAACCTGACCAAAAGCCCTTACACGTTTCGTCCGCGCGGGCAGTCGGGAAAAATGACGTCGGATCTCTTGCCGCGCCTCGGCGACCTGGCCGACGAGATGTGCTTTATCCATTCGCTGACGAGCCAGACGAACACGCACGGGCCAGGCGAGAACTTTTTGTCGACCGGGTTCACGCTCGACGGTTTCCCGAGCATGGGAGCGTGGGTGAGTTACGCGCTGGGAACCGAGAATAATGATCTGCCGGCGTTCGTGGCGATTCCCGATCCCCGGGGCGTGCCGCAGTCGAGCGTGAACAATTGGGGACCCGGATTTTTGCCGGCCGTCTTTCAGGGCACGCCGTTCAACAGCAGCCAGCCGATCCGCCATCTCGCTCGTCCACGCGGCACCGACAGTGCGGCCGATTCCGCCACGAGCGACATGCTGAAGCTGCTCAACGAGCGCCATCTCGCACACTTTCCCGGCGATACAGAACTCTGTGCGCGAATCGCCAGCTACGAGATGGCCGCCCGCATGCAGCTCAGCGTTCCCCGAATCATGGACCTTTCGACCGAGTCGCGGTCCACACTCGCGCTCTACGGAGCCGACGATGCTGAAAACAAGCTCAAGGCGGCCTTCGCCCGCAACTGTATCCTGGCCCGACGGCTGATCGAATCGGGCGTTCGCTTCGTGCAGCTCTTCAACGGCGCCTACGCTATGGGGGAGGGGGTCGGCAACTGGGACGGACATCGCTTCCTCAAGAAGCAGTACGACGTTCACGGGCCGGTCCTCGATCAGCCGGCCGCCGCTTTGCTCACCGATCTCAAGCAGCGCGGACTTCTGTCCGACACGCTCGTGGTTTGGTGCACCGAATTCGGCCGTATGCCGACGTTTCAGAAGGGCGCCAGCGGCCGCGACCACAATCCGCACGGCTTCACCGCCTGGCTGGCCGGGGCCGGCGTCAAGCGAGCCTTTTCGTACGGGGCGACGGACGAGCTGGGCTACAAGGCGGCGGTCGACGAGTCGTCCATCCATGATCTGCACGCGACGATACTCCGCCTCCTCGGCCTCGATCACACGCGCTTGACCTTCTATCACAATGGCCTCGAGCGGCGGCTGACCGACGTTCACGGCCGCGTCCTCACCGACGTGCTCGCATAAAAGAAAAACCCTGATGCAACGGCTCTCGACTTTGATCACCGCTTTCACCTCGCCGGCGCTGTTGCTGCTTTTCAATCTGGGGGCGACAACCGTTTCGGCAGGCGATCTTCCCTGGCCCTGCCGCAATGGCCCTTTTCAGAACGGCTCTGCGACCGAGCGCGATGCCCGCGGAGTGCCCATCGAATGGGATGAGTCGAGCGGCAAGAACATCGCCTGGAAGGTCGACCTGGAAGGTTTGGGCCACTCGACCCCGGCGATCGGCAACGGCCGACTTTGGTTCACCGCCGCGACCGAAGATGGCAAAGAGCAGTTTGTGTACGCGATCGATGCGCGCACGGGCCGTATCGTTCATCACAAGCTCTTGTTCGAGAACGCTGCTCCCGAGCGACTCAGCAACCGGGTCAATACTTACGCGTCGCCGAGCTGCGTGCTGGAGGACGACGCCGTCTATGTGCACTTTGGGACCTATGGCACCGCCCGACTCGACCCCCAGACTGCGGCGATTGTCTGGCAGCGCCGCGATCTTCACTGCCGCCACTATCGAGGACCAGGCTCTTCGCCGATCGTGTGGCAAGATCTTTTGATCCTGACGTTCGACGGGATCGACCAGCAATACGTCACGGCGCTTAATAAGAGAACCGGAAAAACGGTCTGGCGCACCGATCGGTCGACCAACTATCACGACCTGGGTCCGGACGGCCGGCCAAAACTCGAAGGTGACGTTCGCAAGGGGTATGGCACTCCCGGCACGACAGAGGTGGCAGGCCGCACTCAACTTGTTTCAGTCGGCTCCCGCGCGGCCTTCGGCTACGACGCCGCGACTGGCCGCGAAATCTGGACGATCCCCCACGAAGACTTCAACGCGGCTGCTCCGCCGCTGTTTTTCGAGAACCTGGCAATCATCCACTCCGGCACCGGAGGCACGAATTTCATGGCCGTCCGGCTCGACGAGTCGACGCGCGGCGACGTGACCCAAACGCACATCGTCTGGAATCGCACCAAGGCCAACTCCCGGCTGTGTGCCCCGGTGCTCGATCGCACTCGGATTTGGATGCTGACCGACCACGGAGTGCTCTTCGGGCTCGATGCGAAAACCGGCAAGCAAGAAGCGGTCGTGCGGCTGGGGGGAACGTTTGTGGCGTCTCCGCTGATCGCCGGCGATCACCTCTACGCGTGCGACGAGGAAGGGACGACCACCGTCGTGCAGCTGAGTCGGCCGCCAAAGATCGTCGCATCGAATCGGCTCAACGAGGGCCTGCGAGCCTCTCCGGCCGTCGCGGGGGGCGCACTCTATCTGCGCACGTTTCACAGCTTGTACAAGATCGCTGAGACGAAGAAATAGGATTTGTGAATACCTGCGCGGCCAAATGTTTTACGAGGTGGTGGCATAAAAACAGGCTAGCCGCGCGAGCTCGAGGTACCGTGTCACGCGGACTTCGGCGAGCTCAGTCGAGCCGCTGGCCCGCAATAAAAAGCCCGAGGACGGACGTGTCCTCGGGCTTTGTGTTTCGAGTGAATTGCGAGTTGACTGCTTACTTCTTCAACTCAGTCTCGATCGCCTGCACGACCGGCGGGCTGCCCGGGTCGGTGCGGCTGCGATAACGGGCCACCACTTTGCCGTCCTTGCCGACGAGGAATTTCTCGAAATTCCACTTCACGTCGCCCGGATCGGACGGCGTCGCGTCGGCCGAGGTCAGCCACTTGTAAATCGGCGCCTGGTTCTTGCCCTTTACGTCGATCTTCTCGAACAGATCGAACTTGACGTTGTACTTGTCGGTGCAGAATTCGCGAATCTGCTGCGGCGTGCCCGGCTCCTGCCGCAAGAACTGGTTGCACGGAAATCCGAGGACCACCAGTCCGTCCTTGCCGTACTTTTCGTGGAGGCTTTCCAGCGCCTTGTACTGCGGCGTAAACCCGCAACGGCTGGCCGTGTTGACGATCAAGAGCACCTTGCCCTGGTACTTCGACAGATCGACGTCCTTGCCTTCGAGCGACTTGGTTTTGAATTGCAGCACGGGAGGCACGTCCTTCGATTTGTTCTCATCAGCCGAAAAGGCCGACTGCGTCAAGAACGTCAGGCCGATTACGATCGCGCACAACTGCCGGAACATCATCTTCGCTCCTGCTTGCCGAGGAATAATTTGCCATTTGCACCCGAGTCACTGTACACCAAAAAGGGCCGGAAACAAACGAACCGGGCCGGCGACGGGCCCAAAACCGTGTCGATTCCCGCCCCGAAATGGTACACCTGACGGAACCGCCCGAGCGGCCGGTTTCGGCCCGGTCTTCGTGGGTGACGCGATCGCTCTTCCAGGCTCCCTGTCATGGCAGAAACACAAAACCCGGCAAAAATCGGTATTGTGACCGTCTCCGACCGCGCCAGCCGCGGCGAGTACGAGGACCGCGGCGGACCGGCCATCCGCGCCTACCTCGACGGCCTCCTTACCTCACCGTGGATCCCTGTCGTGAGGGTTATTCCCGATGAGCGGCCCACCATCGAGGCGACGCTCAAAGAACTTTGCGACGAAGGCTGCTCGCTGGTGGTGACGACCGGCGGCACCGGGCCGGCCCTGCGCGACGTCACCCCCGAGGCGACCGAAGCCGTCTGCGACAAGCTAATGCCCGGCTTCGGCGAACTGATGCGAAAAGTCTCGCTCGAAAAAGTCCCGACCGCCATCCTCTCACGCCAGACAGCAGGCATCCGCGGCCAGACTCTGATCGTCAATCTCCCCGGCCAGCCTCGCGCCATCGCCGAATGCCTCGACGCAGTCTTCCCGGCGATCCCCTATTGCATCGACCTCCTCGGCGGCCCCTACCTGACGGCCGACGAATCGAAGCTCGTCGCCTTCCGCCCCAAGAAGTGATCAGTCCGACCCAATGATCCGGGGCGAGCGGTCCACCGCGGCGGATTAGCTCGCCGGTTCTTTCGCGAAGAGTCCCGTCCCAGTCCCGGAGTCCCGTCCCACCGACGTGTCCCGTGCCACCGATCGATCCCTCACCCATTCCTATGGGAGAGGTTAGGTGAGGGTGCCTTTCATCCGCTCCGGCTGGCCGACCGACGCCTTCCCATTCCGGTGGGTCAACTACTTTGGTGGGTCAACTACCTATTGAAACAAAGTGTCCCGACCCACCGGCGCATCCGCAGAATCTGTCCCGTCCCACGTCCCGTCCCAATCACGCTTCGTCCGAAGTGACTCCGCCAGAAGATCTTGAGGTGGGACTGATTTCCCGTTTCCGAATTTGTCCCGTCGTTAGTCCCGCTGTCCCGTCCCAGTCCCAGTGTCCCGTCCCGTTCGCGACAGGATTTCTAACCACAAAGACACCAAGAGCACCAAGTTTCAGATGTTTTGATCTTGCTTGGTGCCCTTGGTGCCTTTGTGGTTACAAAGACGATTCGTCCCGCTGTCCCGTCCCAACTAGCGGAGCCCGCGCACGTAGCGATAAGGTGGCAGATTCTGCCACCTTATCCGACGAACGGGCGCACAGCATGCGCTGCGAACATGTCCCAGTCCCGGTGTCCCGTCTCAGTCTTTCACCCTCGCCCGTCCGCCTCGGATGGGAGACTTCGGCGAGCTCAGTCGAGCCGAGGGCCGGACTTCGGCGAGCTCCCTTCGGGTCTGACTTCGGCGAGTTCAGTCGAGCCGAGCCTTGGAGTTCCCCAGGAATCGTGGGCGCTCAGAGAAGAGTGTAATCTCTTCAAAGAGGAGGCCCAGAGATGAGTCGGAAGTATCGGACGTACACGGAAGAGTTTAAGCAAGAAGCGATCAAACTGGTGACGCAGGAGGGTTACAAGATCGCGGAAGCGGCGCGGAGTTTGGGGATTCCCGAGAATCTGTTGGGCAAGTGGAAGCGGCGGGCGGAGGGCGGCAACGCGGGTCCATCCCCAGGTTCACTTCCCGGCGACGAGCGTGCGGAGCTGGAGCGTCTGCGTGCGGAGAATAAGCGGCTGTTGATGGAGCGTGACATTTTAAAAAAAGCGGCGGCCTTCTTCGCGAACGAGAAGAAGTGAGGTACGGGTTTATCCGGGAACATCGGAGGGTGTGGCCGCTGAGCGTGCTGTGCTCGGTGCTGGGTGTGGCTCGCAGTGGGTTTTACGCCTGGCGGAAGCGATCGGTGAGCCGGCGCCGGCAGCGTCAGGAGCAGCTGTTGGAAGCGATGCGGGAGATCCATGGCCAGAGGCACAAGCGGAGTTACGGGAGTCCGCGGATGCAGCGGGAGCTCGTGGCGCAGGGACATCGGGTGAGCGAGAACACGGTGGCGCGATTGATGAGGCAGAGCGGGTTGCGAGCGACGACGGCCCGAAAGTTCCGGCACACGACCGACTCGAATCATCGGCTGCCGGTGGCCCCAAACGTGTTGGATCGACAATTCGAGGCGCGTGGTCCCAACGAGAAATGGGTCTCGGATATCACGTACGTGTGGACCGACGAAGGCTGGTTGTACCTGGCGGCGGTGGAGGATTTGTACTCGCGGAAGGTCGTGGGCTGGTCGCTGGGAGAGCGGCTGACGAGCGAGTTGGTGAACGAGGCCTTGCGGATGGCGATCGGCCGGCAGCTGCCGATGGTGGAACTTCTGGCGCATTCGGATCGTGGCAGCCAATATGCCAGCGGAAGTTATCAACGGCTGCTGGCGTCGCGTGGGATCACGTGCAGTATGAGCCGCAAGGGGAATTGCTGGGACAACGCGCCGATGGAGAGTTTTTTTGCGACGCTGAAGAAGGAGTTGGTGCACCAAGAGCGGTACGCCACGCGCGAGGAAGCGCGGCAGAGCCTGTTCGAGTACATCGAAGTCTTTTACAACCGGGTGCGGAGGCATTCGGCGATCGGCTACCAGAGTCCGACGAGGTTCGAGGAAGCGGCTTGATGCTCCCTCGAACCTCACCCACAAAGGCAACGTCCGGAGTCGCCATCGTCTCCGCCAGCCGTCAGTCGCCACCGAGGGTGAGCGACCGACGACCGGCTCCGACGAAGGCAACTCCTCCAAGGGCATTGCCTGCACGGAACAACCCATCACCCGCCGCCACGAAACCTGGGGAAGTTCACCTCAGGGTCGAAGACAGTCGAGCCGGGTGAGGGCATCTTGTGTCCCGAATCTCGTCCCGTTTCCAGGGAGTCCGCTTCGAGCACACGGGGATCTTTCCCTTCCTATTCAAAAAAGGATCCCCACCCCGCCGGGTACGAAAATTTCGTCCCCGGCGCGGAATCCTTCGCGTGCCAGGGGGTGTGGTCAACTATCGACGTGGTCAACTACCTAGTGAAAGTAGGTGACCACACCACACCCTGTTTGGATAACAGTTCGTTAACCTCAGTCACTTCGGCGGCAATTTTCCTCCAGGCGTTCTGATCCGCGCAACACTCCAGTTCGGGCAAAAAACCCCTCTCTCCATTCAGCCATAAAATTGCGATTCCGCCAAGATCAGTTTTCTACGCGTGCATCAATTTTTCGGAATCGCAGCGACGCTATTCCACCGACTCGGCGGGTGGCGGGGGCGCCCCGCTTTGGCGGAAGCCCCGTGGGCGGCTTCGGCTATTGGCTCGACATTCCGACTGTCCATTCTGGTGGAATGCGTGTGACGGCCAGAGAGGGGAGTTGCTCGCCACTGAGAAAGTATCGTGCGCTGGACCATTTCCAGCGATCCGGTTGTGCCACCAGACCCTTCCGAACCGGATTCAGGTGGACGTAGTCGATCATTTTTTCGAGGGTGCTTGGCTCTGTAATGTTGCGATCGAATCCTCCGCCCGGCTGCCAAAAGTGACACTCCGTTCGTTGGCCTCGCTGCACCTTCAGCTTCTCAACCCATTCCGGGAACTCTCGGCGAAGAAATGCCAGCGCCTTCCGCGATGTCGGCTGCTTGACTTGGGAGAGGAATTCTGAAACGTCGTAAGTGGGGCGCGTCGGATGCACGATCAAATGCACGTGGTCGGGCATGAACACGAACGCCCAGAGCGAGAATTCGAGGTCGACACACGCCGTCCGAATGGATGCGGCGAGCCATTCGCAGACGCGATCCCTCGAGAGAAACGGGAACCGGTGGAAGCAACTGAAGGTCGACTCGTGCGCATGGCCGCTCGCGTTAATCGAGCGACGGTGCTGTCCTTTCGGGACCATCGCAACGAGGTTAGCCGACATTCCGGGGCTTCCGCAAAGCGAGAGCGCCCGGCCACCCGGCCGCAGGAGGCCGGCAACCGCGTGCGTAGCGCGATCCGGCGCACACACATTCCCACGGACATCACGAGTCGACACACGTAAAAGGTGCGTCGCGGCTTGGACGAAATCTGATTCGATTCCCCCAGAAGGTCGTTGACAATCAAAAAGGGGATCTCCATAATCGGAAAGAAGTTTGCGTTTGAGAGTGCATCGCAAGTTGGGTCTCTGCGCCTCATGGCCCGTCACTTAAAGCCCGTCTTCGTCAGTGGCATGCTTGTCCTCTATACGGGGATGATGCTGCTGGGGCCGAGTCTTCACTCGGTGATGGGTTGCGAGCACGATCACGTGCCTGCCGTCCCGGCCGAAAGCCGCGCGTCAAGCGGGCAGTCTCTGGCGATCGTCGCGGGCGAGCAAGATGTGCACGACGCCGACGGTTGCCCCATCTGCCAGTTCCAAGCTCATGGTCAGTTGGCGCCGTCGCTGCCGACGAGCGAGTTGCGGCAATTCGTTGCCGCTCGCGTGCCTCTGCACGCTTCGCTCGTCTTCGCCGTTTGCGCGTCGGACATCTATAGCCCGCGCGGACCGCCCTGCGTCTGACAATCTGGTGGAGCGTGCCGCGCTTCACATTGTCGTTTCAGTTAAGCGCACTTCACCTTGTCGCTGCCACTGCAGCACGCCTCCGCATCGCTTGCGATCGGGGCCGCGCCGGCAACCTGGTAGTTTCTTGGCGAGCGGCGCCATCGCCGTTCTGAATTGCACCTAAGTGATTCGATCTCGATCGACGAACGTCGGCCGGGGTTGTTGGCCCATCGCGGTGCATAGCCGTTCTCGCCTCCGCTGGCGACTAAGCGCGAGGCGAATGGTCGGTCAGGCCGCAGCCCTGCGCCATCAATCGCTGCGGAGGCGAGACGGTTTTCTGTGTGAGTATCGATTGAAGCTGATTTCAGCGTTCTAGTTCGCGGATCATTTCCCTTCAAGCTCCCTAATTTCCTGTTCCCGAAAGGTGACTTCTATGTTGCGCAAGTTGTTTCGCGATCGTAAGGGTCAAGGCCTGGTTGAGTATGCTCTCCTCGTCACGGGTATTGCGGTCGTCTCGTTGGCCGCGATTTCTCTGCTCGGCCACAAAACCTCGGACCTGATGGGAACCGCGGCGACCATGGTCCCGGGTGCCCATGTGGGCGATAACGGCCCGATCCTGAGCGGCCACTTGATCGAAACCGACAATGCCGGCCAGGGCGGCTCGATCGAAGTCTCCGTCAATGGCCCTGGTTCGATCCTCTCGCAAAACGGCACCGATCGTCTCGGCATGAACTTGTTCGGCCCCGGGCAGCGCCGGATCCGCGAACGGTGTCGGCGGACTGATCATCGAGTCGGAATAAGCTGGAACCCCCTTTTTGCGTCCCTGACCGAGCCCCCGGCGCCTCGTCGGCGCCGGGGGGCTGACGCGAAGGCGCGACACATGCCATTCGATAGTTCCAGCGACGTCATGATTCGTGTCGCATTCTTGTTTGCGATTGTCGCCACAGTCTATGACCTGCGAAGTCGAGTGATCCCAGATTGGATCGCGGCTTCGCTCCTGGGTTGCTCGGTCGTTTTTATCGCGGCGGGCCTGTCCGATCTGACGTGGATGAGTCTTCTGTACGGTGCCGCGCTGGGTTTCGCCTTGACGCTTCCGCTGTATGCCCTGGGCGGTTTCGGCGGGGGCGATGTGAAGTTGGTTGTCGCGATCGGTGCGGCGCTCGGACCGTTGGCCTTGTTGTCCGTTCTGTTCTGGGTGGCCATTTCCGGCGGCCTGCTCGCGATCGTGGCCTTGATTCGCGGACGCCGTGACCTGGCGTATGTGCCGGCAATCGCCTGCGGATTGTTGCTGTATTGGATTCGCCTGGAGTTTTTGGTTCATGCGACGACGTTGTGAGCTTCAGAGTCAGTGGCGGAGGACCGCCCCGCGCACCGGCTTGCCGGCGCGTCGCGGTCAGGCACTGCTCGAGTTTGCGCTCATTTTTCTGGTGATTTACTTGCTGGTCGTCGCGATCGTCGAGTTCGGCCGGCTGTTTAGCGGCGCGCAGACCCTGCAGTCGGCCGTCGATCAGGCCGCGCGAGAACTGTCGCGCGTCCCCCTGCCTCCCACGGCAACGTTCGCCACCGCACTTGCCAGTCCCCAAGTGATCAACGGCGTCTACGATCCCAATTACCTCGCGATCAACATCAGCGGAATGCAGCCGGGGCAGTCGCTCTTCGATTTCTTCGCCGCACAGGGAATCTCACTTCCGTCGGTGAATCAGGCGCTCTTGCCGATGATGATCAACGACACCGTCGGAGGAGTTCCCCTGTTGCGTTACCCGGGTGCGTTGTTGACCAGCACGACGCCGTCCGGCACGAAGCCGGGCTACAGCGGCTACACCGTCGCTGTGCCGCTCGTGGTCAGCGCGCGGGAGAAAGTCCCGAGACCATCGAGTGGCACGGCGTGCTCGAAGAGATCACCGATTCGACGGGAAACGGCGCCTTCAGCGTCGCATCCACGCCCCCGTCCGGACTCTCCGGAGGGCTCGTCGCCGTGCGTCTCAATTACCCGTTTCAGGCGGGGACGATGGCCGGCTATCAATCGCCGCCCCTGAATGCCAACGGCGAAACGCAGCCGAATTTGAGCACGCCGATGCTGGCCGATGACGGGGGCGTCACGGCAACGAATTCGCCGCCCGGCGGGGGCGAGCCTGTGGCGCCCGATCCTCCGCCTGGCGACGCGGGTTCCGGCCCCGCTTACGCCGGACCCTACGGAGGAACCTACGGATTGGGCGAAATGGGCCTCTACGGCGGCACGCCGATGGGAGGCACCGTTCGCCCGTTTCGACGCGTCATTTCCGCCCAGGCGGTTTTTCGCCGCGAGGTTTTTGGACCCTAACAGCGCGAATGTTTTGCGAACATCGATGAAGTTATCCATCGATCATTTGAGGTGAGCCATGCCTTACGCCCGTTCCCGTCCTCACGGTCCTGCGCCGTGGATTGTCGCCCTGTTAATTCTGCTTTTCATTCCTCTCGCGGCCGCCGGCACTGTCGGGACGCTGTGGGCGTTCGGCAAGGTCGATCCAAAGTCGTGGTTTGTCTCTCATGACCCGCTGCCCCCGGGACACATTGCCGTCCCGGCGAGCCCCGCGAAAATCCCGGCCTACACGAAAATCACGCGCGAGCACCTCATCGATCCGGCAACGGGGACCCTGGCATTTGTCGCGGTGCCAGAGGGAGAAATTCCAAAGGAAGCCTTTCTCAACCCCAACGACGTCATCGGCCGGGTTCTGAAACACGATAAACCGGCGAACTACGCCTTCACCGAGCGGGACTTTTACCCGAAGGGGACTCGCGCGGGACTCGCCGGCGCGATTCCGCCCGGTAAGCGATCCCTCCTGATCGAGGTGTCGAAGGTCTCGGGAGTTTACGGGCTGAAAGTGGGGGATCACATCGACCTGGTCGCGACGATTCCGGTGGAAATGCCCAAAGGAGGCATGACGGGAAAATTCAACGGTGGCTTTCAGGCCGAAGCGCAAATGGCCTCGATGCAGAAGCTCGCGAACGTACGGATCCTCGCGCAGGACGCCGTCTTGCTCACTCCGGTGACCAGCCGCCAAAAACCGACCGTGTCCAAGTCGATCTCGCAAGGGACCACCGTCAGAAATATCCCGGTCGAGGAAGTCACGATTGCCGCTCGCCCCGGATGAGATTGCACCGGTGACCCAAGCCCTGGCAACCGAAGTCAATGTGATGTGCGTGGTCCGCTCAGGTCAGCCGGACGATCCCGAGGCCCATACCGACACTCCGGGTTCGGACCCGTTGGCCGACATCACCGCGATCGACACGCTCTCCGGAGGCAAGCGCGAGGTCATCGTGTTGCCGCAGCATAGCTACGGACTGAACCGGCACGACGGCCATCGGCATTCCCGTGGCGGCTGCGTCGCGTCATTTGGACGCCGCCAGCAATTCCCAATGAACCTGAGCCGTTCGATGGGCCGTAAGGGGCAACTCATCCGTCGCAAGTTCTACCGAGACTCAAAGGGCGAAGGATGCCGCGATCCGAAGCGCAATTCGTATGGCGATACCAATGCAATGCACGGAACTCTCCAGCGGACCGCCTGTGCGGAGCCAGAGCACATGCGGCCGGTTGCCGGCTCGCCGCGGAAACGTGTTGGTGATTTTCGCGTTCATCGTGTTCGCCGCAATGGCGATGGCGGCGCTTGTCGTCGATCTCGGATTTGGGCGACTGACGCAGTTGCAAATGCAGACCGCCGCCGACAGTTCGGCGCTCGAGGGCTTGCGACTGCGCGACGATTTGCCTGCCGCCTGGCGGCCGAACGGAGTGACCCCGCCGGTGCTCCCACAGGGTTTGACCAGTCAATGCGGTCCGCAACCTGCGACACCGTACGACCCGACCAACGTCCAATGGCAGCAGTGGATCGACTGTGCCCGCCGCTATAGCGCGAGCCAGCTGACATCCGTCACATTCGACGACGATCTCAATCCGGCGAACGGAGATCAGCAGCAATTCGGGGCCGGTCCGGTGGCCGAAGTAACCGACACGATCGGCAATCCCGCGCTCGAAGCGGGGGGCATCATCTCGACGCCTTCGCCCCCGGTGTATAAGCCTCTCTTGCAGGCCAATTTGGGCAACACCGCACAAGGGGACCTCGTTTCCGGAACGTACGGTTGGAACTTGGCGTACGACGATGCCACTGCGTCGATGGACGAGTCCGCCGACTACTCCCGTCGGGACTTCGTCCCCGACCTGGCACCCGGAACCATCACCGACACCGGTTTCCTCGCGAGGCTCCGCCGTTCTCCTGAAAATTTCGGGTCGGCGACGGGGGTTGCCTCGAACGGTCCGCCGATTCCCTTCCTGTTCGGCCGCGGTTCGATGATCCCGCGGATTCCCGGCGAGAACGGAAATTTGAGCGTTCAAACCGGCATCACCATCCGCGCGACGGCCATCGCGGCCGCCGGGACGATCTCCCTGAATCCAACCGGGAGCACGACGCCAACTACGGTTGTCGGCCACGTATTGACGGTCGGTCCGGTCGATACGGTCGATGGCATTCGCGGGCTGGCGCCGTTCGGAGTCACGCTCACGTATTGGCAGAGCTTGAATAACCCAGCCAACGGAGTCGCAAGGGGCCGATAGCCCGACCGTCAACCCGACGACGGGCCTCCTCACTTCCAATCTGCCTCCGCAGCCGGGAACGATTCCAAATCCCAATGCGGTTGAAGCCGGCGTCACGGGCGCCAACCAGGCCCTGCTCACCACGATCGGGCAAGTTTTCGTCGCCGGCGCCAGCGATGCGCCGCTCGGTGTTGCACCGACGCTCTACACCTACGTGCCGATTTACAGCACGATTGGCACAACCGCACGGACGATCGTTGGGTTCGGTTTTGTCACTTGGAGTTATGCCCCGGGCCAGCTTTCGATCAAGGTTCCCTGGAACGCGCCCCAGAACGCGCCTCGAGATCGAATCGCCGTCGAGAACGCATCCGGATCGCTGCTGACTCCGATGCCGCCGCAAATCTTGCAGGCCGGCGCCGCCGTCGTCCAACAAGTTTTCGACGCCAACCAGGGACTGCCCGCGTCGCTGCTCGCTCCCGTTTTGGTGAACCACTTCCTCGGCCCCAACTTTCAACCCTGAAGATCGCATGACCGGACCTTTTCAGATTCTGATTGTCGCTGCCGATCCGCAGTTAGCGCCCGAGTGCGAGGCGGCGCTGGCCTCGCTGCCGGGAGAGGCTGCTGTCGTGCAGCGCGTGGTCGACGCGCGGCAGGCGGTGGAGACGGCCCGCAATCGGCATCCGAACTTGGCGGTCATTGAGATGGGACTCGACCTGGCCCGGCTCAAGTCCGTCGTTGCGGACCTGGCCGCCGTCTCTCCCGACACGCTCTGCGTCGCGGCTTTCCGGCCGGAACTCTTCGGTCACGAAGTCTCCGAAAGCGCGATCTTGATTGAGGCACTCCGCTCGGGAATCCGGGACTTCCTGCGACGTCCGGTGTCGGCAGTTGACTTGGGCCAGCTCGTCGAACGCCTCCGCCGTCACGATGCGCGGCCCGGTCCACTGGGGGAAGCTTGTCTCTTTCATCAGCAACAAGGGAGGTGTTGGCAAGTCGACGTTGGCGGTCAACACGGCGCTCGGTCTTGCGTTGCGGTATCCTCGAGCGCGTGCTCTTGATCGACACGTCGCTGCAGATGGGGGTCTGCGCCGCGATGCTCGATCTCAGCCCGACCTTGTCTCTGACCGACGCCGCCCGCGAACGTGACCGGCTCGACGATCTGTTGATTCGTCAACTCGCCACTCCTCACTCGTCCGGCCTGCACCTTCTGGCCGCGCCCGCCGATGCCGTCGAAGGTGCCGAAGTCAACGACGACCTGATTTCGCGAGTCTTAACCCTCTCACGCCGAGCCTATGACTATGTAGTCGTCGACACCTTTCCGATTTTCGACAGCGTGGTGATGTCGGTGGTGGACTCGAGCGACCTGGTCTACATCGTCCTGGAGAATGTCGTCCCGACGCTTTTGGGAGCGACCAAGTTACTGGGCCTGCTCGACCGGATCGGCTTTCCCCGCGAACGGCAGCGGGTCGTCATTAACCGCTACGCCCGCCACAGTGGTTGTCTAAAGCCGATGGATGTCGCGCTCAAGCTCGACCGCGACGTCGATCATGTGGTTCCGTACAACCGCGGATTGATCGCCGCGGCCAACCTGGGCCGCCCCTTCTCGATGTGGGCCTCACGATTCTCAACGGCCGGACAGCGCTTGACGCGCCATTGTCGATGAGGTGACGGAGCTCTCGCAGAGCAACTTCGAGACCAACGGTAAGAGCAACAATCGCCCGGCGCCAGAAGAAGCCGAACGTCCCGCCTGACACAGACAGGATCCGGTCCATGTCCCTCGACGAATCGCCGACCCAAGCCGACTCCGACGCCGAGGCCAAAGTTCGTTCGCGGCAACTCTTGAACCGCGGATCCTACACGGTGCCGAAGGAACGGATCAAAGTCGAACGGACAGCGGGCGTTGCGAACCGCGAGCCCGTGCGCGCCGAGGCGGTGCCGCCGGGCCGCAGCGGCCAGGCGGAACATCTCTCTGTCAAGGGGCGGCTCCATCAACGCCTGCTCGACGAGTTGAACGATCGCGGACTGCTCACGGCCAGCGAAACGGAACTGGGAGTGGAGGTGCGGTCGTTCGTCGATCGCGTCCTGGCCACCGAAGACATTCCCCTCAACGAAGGGGAGCGCCGGCGCTTGGCCGACGAACTCTTGGAAGAAACGCTCGGCGTCGGTCCGCTGGCACCGCTGATGGCCGACCCGGCCACGACCGATATCCTCGTCAACCGATTCGATCAGGTGTATATCGAGCGATTTGGCAAGCTCGAGCACACGCAGGTGCGGTTCCGTGACAACGAACACCTGGTGCGGATCATCCAGCGGATCGCGGCCCGCGTGGGGCGACGGATTGATGAAACCTCTCCGATGGTCGACGCGCGCCTGGCAGATGGCAGCCGCGTCAACGCCACTTTGCCGCCGGTCACGCTCGACGGTCCGACTCTTTCGATTCGCCGCTTTGGACGCCGCCGATTGAGGCGGGACGACTTGCGGCAGCTGGCGATGTTCTCGCCCGATATCGTGATGTGCCTCGATTACGCGGTCCGGCTTCGCAAGAACGTGCTGATCTCCGGCGGCACCGGCGCCGGCAAATCGACGTTTCTAGGCGCCGTCGCGGAGGCGATCCCCACCACCGAACGCGTCGTCACGATCGAAGACGCGGCAGAGCTGATCCTCGATCAGGAGCACGTCGTCCGAATGGAGACGCGGCCCGCAAACGTCGAAGGTCGAGGCCGGATTACCGCGCGCGACCTGGTCATCAACGCGCTGCGAATGCGGCCCGATCGGATCATCGTGGGCGAGGTTCGCGGCGCCGAGGCGCTCGACATGCTGCAGGCGATGAACACCGGACACGACGGCGGCCTGACCACGATTCACGCCAATAGCCCGCGCGACGCGATGGCGCGAATGGAGACCATGGTCCTGATGGCCGGCATCGAACTCCCCTCGCGCGCGATCCGCGAGCAGATTGTTTCGGCACTGCATCTTGTCGTGCATGTCCGGCGCTACGAGGACGGCGTCCGACGCGTCGAGAGCATTGCCGAGATCACGGGAATGGAGGGCTCAACCCCGCAGATGCAGGACATCTTCCGCTTCGAGCGTCGGGGACGACGCGGCAAGAACGTGGCCGGAGAGTTCGTTGCGACGGGAATCGTGCCCCGATTCGTGGAAGAGTTGCGCGAGCGCGACATCGCCGTGCCGCTGGAAATCTTCCGAAAACCGCAGGTACGAGCCGATGGATAGTCTGCTCTTCCTCGCGGTGCTCGTCCCGGCGGCGGGCGTAATCTTTTACCTCTGGTTCAACGCCCGACTGCAAAACCAATCCCGGCACCGGCTGGGCCGGGCACTCGCCGCAACGGACGAAACGGGGGAATTTGCCGACTCCGATCCCGCGCCGCCCAAGCATTTCTTGCGGCGGCATCGAGTCCTGCCCTTTTTCGCGGGGGGTGCGGCGACGGCCGGATTGTGGCTGCTGGGCGGCTTCCGACCGATTTATAGCGTCACCGGCGGATGCGTCGTCGCAATGCTGAGCTGGCAGCTCGAGGCAATGCTTGCGGAACGCCGCGTCCAAAAGATCGAGTCCCAATTGGCCGACGCGATTGACCTGATGGTGGGCGCGCTCCGTGCGGGAGCCGGATTGACAAAGGCCCTGGAGAGCGCCTTACGAGAGAGTCCGCCCCCCCTCAATGAACAACTTGAAGAAATCGCCCATCGCATCGAGCTCGGCGATTCCCCCCAGGCCGTGTTTCGCGCGCTCACCGAGCGCGTCCCGCTGGAAACGTTCCTGCTCTTCGCCTCGGCCCTCTCGGTCCACTGGGAGGTTGGCGGCAGCCTGGCTCCGACGTTGGCCACGGTGGGGCGCACGATCCGCGACCGCATCGAGCTGTCGAGAAGAAGCCGGGCCATGACGACGCAAGCCCGTGTCTCCATTATTTCGGTGCTCTGCGTCACGTATTTCATCGCCCTGTTCATGTGGTTCAATGATCCGGGCCGCATGCGGGGATTTTTGTCGACGAACATCGGAAGTTTTCTGGTGGCTTCGGCCGTGATGCTGCAGGCCCTCGGCATCGCGTGGTCCGCATACCTGAGCCGCGGCAGAATCTGAAGGCAAGACTGTGCTGGTTTTCGGTGTCACTATCGGCTGGCTTCTCGGAATGCTGGTCGTGGTCGTGTTGCTGCGACACTTCTTGGCGCAGCGCCTCATTCAGCGCCGGTTATTCGAATCCATGCCGGAGGTCCCGCAGGCGACCTTGAGCGCCGGATCGCAGAGCGGATCTCTGGCGCGATGGATGAGCTTGGCTGGCTACCGAGGCGCGGGCGCGGTGCCCGTCTTTTTTGCCCTGAGTGTGCTGTCTTTGGCCGCAGGCGCGTCCATCGGGTACGGATGTTGGATCTTCGGTGTCCTGACCGCGGCCGATCAGGCGATTTCAGTGATCCCGGGCGGGATCGCCGATTTGATGCGGCCGGTGCTTTACATGATGCCCTGGTTGCTAACGGCGGCCTTCGCCGGATTTCCATTGTTGATCGTGCGTCGTGCGCGACGGCGTCGCATCGCCCAGGTCGAGCGCGATTTGCCAGTCACGCTGGAATTGTTGGCGACGCTCGCGGAGGCAGGGCTGGGTTTTGACGCCGCTCTCGACCGGATTCTTACGTCGCAGCCGTCCGAGCGCGCACTGGTCCAGGAATTTCGCACATTCCAGGCCGAAGTGCTGGCGGGGCGTCCGCGCGTCGATTGCCTGCGGCGGATTGGCCGCAGGCTCGACGTGACGGCGGTGACAATTCTCGTGTCGGCTCTCGTCCAGGCCGAACAGATTGGTTCGGGCGTGGCCGAGGTCCTTCGCAGCCAGGCCGACGACTTGCGTCAACGCCGGCGCGAGCGGGCCATCGAATTCTCGATGGCGTTGCCCGTCAAGCTGTTGTTCCCGCTGGTCATCTGTTTCTTGCCGGGAATCTTACTCTTCACGCTCGGCCCGGCCTTTTACGAGTTCTTCCGCCTGGCGGACCTCTACAGCCTGCATCGGCACACGTGACGAATTTCAGCGATTTGAAGGAACTCCGCGCCGCCCAAACTGGGAATAGGCAGAGATGGCGACTGACTGGCAACTGGTCGATAAGGACAGCGGTCGTACAGTCGTCGAGGTGCTTGAGCTGGCCGATGGGTACTGGTCCCGACTCGTCGGCTGGCAATTACGGCCCCGGCCAGCGGCCGGGCACGGCTTGTTGCTTGTGCCCTGCGCATCAGTCCACACGTGCCTGCTGCGCTTCGAGTTGGACCTGGCGATGTTGGATGGCGGCGGGCGCGTGATTGAGGTTCGCAAAGGCATTCGCCCCTGGCGTGCCGTTCTGCCGATCGGGCGGACTCATGCCATCCTGGAGCTTCCTTCAGGGGGGACCGAGATCCGCCCGGAACAGACCCTCCGTGTGTCTGGCCCAAAGCGTCAGCCACTTCCTAAGTCCTTGCTGTTCTTGGGCGGATCGCAGCTCGACAACTGAACCGTTAAATCCGCTACATCCGACAAAAGTCTCCCAGCCTGTCCAGACGATAATACCTCCAGCGGTCTGACCAACTGCGTTTTGGGCGGCGATACGCATTCACAGGATGATCGGCGCCACGCGCAGCACGGAACATCGTTCAGCGAACAATCGATCCTCGGCGACGGCGCAATGGGTTCCGTGGCGTTCGGGGACGATTTCCAGGTCAGAGGGATCCCGTGCGAAGCCCCTTTTCGAGACTCCTGACGACCGTCCGACGGCGCGGCCGACTCCGCCCCCGTTACTCGACGCAGGTTGTGGTCGTGGCCCTCGCGGTTCTTGGCTCGTCGGCCGCTCAGCCGACGTTCGCACAGCAGGCGAGTGGGGTCCGCACCGGCCCGGAATCTTTCGAGCTGCCGCTCCAGTGGAATCAGCAGGTCGGATTCAACGGCCAGCTCCAGCCGCCACCGCAGACTGCAACGCCGCCCGCCAGTGCCCCTGTGCGAGTCCCGACCGGCCCGTACGAGGATAACATTGCGCCGAGCGCCAGCGCATTCGGGCCGTCACAAGTCCGGCTGCCGCTGCTGGGGGGCATCACGTCTGCGGCCGGAACCACGCCCCATCCGTCTTCCGCCACGCTGGAGCGGTTCAAGCAATTCGTATCCGGAACGATCGACGCCGAAAACACGCTCGACCTCATGCAAGGTCGGCCTCGCGTCTTGGTCTTAAAGCAAGCCCCCGTGCGCGTGCAGCTTGCCGACGAGCAAATCGCCAGCTACACGATCGTGACGCCGACCGAGATTTCGATCATCGGCAACCATGTCGGCAGCACGGTTCTCAACCTTTGGTTCACGCTTCCGGACCAAACCGGCCGGCAGACGGTTCTGAGTTACCTGGTCCGCGTGATTCCCGATCCGGAGCAAAAGGAACGCCTCGACCGCATCTACAAGGCGCTCGAGGGCGAGATCAATAAGGCGTTCCCAAACAGCGTGGTGCATCTCGCCTTGCTGGGAGACAAGCTCGTCGTGAGCGGCGAAGCGAAGGACATCGTCGATGCCGCGAACATTTTGCGCGTCGTCTCGGCGAATGCGCCCGGTGGATCACGGGACCGAAACGCGGCGACGGGGGGAGCGGCCGCGGAAATCCCCGTCGGGCAGATCAACGTCACTGCCATTCCGGACGCGTCTGGCAACTTGCCGCAACAGGGACTGGAAAACTTCCTGCTGCGCGACGTGAATCGCAACGTCGTCAACCTGCTTCGCGTTCCCGGCGAGCAGCAGGTCATGCTGCGAGTGACGGTGGCAGAGATCAACCGGACCGCGGCACGAAGCATCGGACTGGACTTTTCGGTGCTGAACGCCGCGGGGACGGCCGTATTTTCGAGCACGACCGGCGGTCTGATTCCCACGACCGTCACGGGAATGGGGTCGACCGCCCAGCTAATCGGCGGCAATCTCCCGGCCATCATCGACAACGGAAAAGTTACGCTGGCGATTCAAGCCTTGCGGAATCTCAATCTGGCCCGCTCGCTCGCTGAGCAGAATCTTGTCGCGCTCAACGGCCAGCGGGCCCAGTTCCAAGCCGGGGGCGAGTTTCCCGTGCCGGCGGCGACGGTCACGTTTGGGGCAGTCGGGCAAGGCGTTTCCTTTATCCCGTTCGGCGTCCAGATGCAGTTCATGCCGTTCATCACCGACCGCGACCGCGTACGACTCCAAGTCGGAGCGACCATTAGTACGCTCGACCCGAGCCTGGGAGCGACCATCAGCACGGGTGCCGGCACGACGGGGACAAGCGTTCCGGGCCTCAACTCGCGGACTTTTCAAACGACCGTTGAGCTGCGGGGAGGACAAACGTTCGCCGTCGCCGGCCTGACGCAGACGACGTTCGGCGCCACGACGGTCCGCGTGCCGTTCTTTGGCGATCTGCCGTTTTTGGGTCCCCTCGCGGGCGAGAATCAAGCCTCGCACGGCGAACAAGAGATCGTGATTCTCGTCACTCCAGAATTGGTTCACCCGCTGCAGGCCTGCGCCACGCCTGAGCTGCCGGGATCTGACGTGTTCGAACCGGGAGACGTCGAATTTTATTTGCTCAACCGCCTGGAAAGCCGGCGCAGCTACGACAATCGCAGTTCCGTTCGCACCGATTGTGCGCGGCAGAAGCGCTACGAACATTGCGACGACCTCTTCATCATCGGGACTCACGGACAGACCTTTAACTGCTGTCCGCAGGGAACCGGTTGCGAGCCAACGCCGGCCGCTCTGCCTGTCCCGGTCCCGGATGCGATGCCCATGACGCCGACGGGCCCGGTCCAGATGGCGCCTGTCCCTTCGGCTCCCATGTCAAATCCGGCTCCGCCAATGACGTCGGCCCCGACGTGGAACAGGCAATAGGGGGAGTTCCATGCGAGAGTTGACCGCAATGCCGAACTGGACGACGGGCGTATTGCTGACGTTGGGCGTGGTGGTGCTGGCGACGGGCTGCCACGAGAACGGATACGTGTGCCCGACCGACCGTTGCGCGGACATTCCCTGCGGAGCCATTCCCCGTCCCGCCGGAGTTTATTCTTGCCAGTGGCAGACCGAACAAAAGCTCCGCGCCGAGCAGGACAAGTATGTGATCTACCAGTACGAGTGGTATGCGGGCGGCAAGCGCCTTGGGCCCGACGGTCGTCGCCACATCGAGACGATCGCAACGCGGCTCGCTGCGGTGCCGTACCCCGTGATCGTCGAAAAATCCGACGACTCCGCCTTGGACGAAACTCGCAGGAAATATGTCGTCGAGACGCTGACCCTTCTGGGAGCGACCGATGCCGAAAGGCGAGTCATCTTGGGTTACTCCGAGGCGGAAGGTTTTGACGGTGCCGAGGCCGTCCGGTTGGGCAACCGCGCACCGAGTGGCCCGGCAACTGGGCCGGCCGGCGGGGGCTTTGGTCCGTCCAACGCAGGAGCCGGGGCGGGCACCAACTTCGGCGGCGGATTCGGTGGCAGTGGGTTTGGCGGCGGCGGATTGAGTGGGGGTGGCGGGATGGGGGTCTATTGATTCTCAAACGGCGTGATGTCGCAATGGTAATTGCAAGGGGCCCGATCAAAGGTACGACGGCCGGCGTCCGGATTGCCTGCCTGCTCCTCCTGGTCGGCTGTTCCGGATGCACCTCGGCACTCGTGCTTTCGCCGGCGAGCGGCGCAAGGACGACTGGTGCCGATGCGCCGCGCGCGACGAAGCCAGACTCATCCGACACGCTTCCGCCCAAGCAAGCGGCTGAAGCCTGCCTTGCCACCGCCAAGGAGTTGCAGGCGCATGGTCACGCCCATGAGGCGATCTTGCTTTACGAGCGGGCGCGTCAGCTCAATCCGCAGGAGCACGAGGTCAGCCGCTTCTTGGCCGTGCTTTACGACCAAGAAGGCAACGATGTCCGGGCTCTGGCGGAATATCGCAAGTCGCTCGAAGTCGCTCCGCACGACGCCGACTTGCTGAACGACTTCGGCTACTACTTTTACCGCCGACACGATTGGAGGCAGGCCGAGGAGCAGTTTCGCAAAGCGATTGCCCAATCGCCCGAGCATGAGCGGGCTTGGGTCAACCTGGGTCTCGCTTTGGGTGAGCAAGAGCGCTTTCAGGAATGCTTTGACGCGTTCTCCAAGGTGCTCGGCCCCGCGGCCGCTCACTCAAACGTGGGCGTAATTCTGGCCGCCCACCAACGGCGGTCCGAGGCCGAGGCTTCCTTCAAGCAAGCGCTGGCGATTCAGAATGATCTGCCGCAGCCACGGGCCTTCTTGGCGCATCTCGAGCAGCCACAAAACGAGACGGTTTTGCAGACTGCCGGAAGTATCAAGTGATGCACGTGCGCGGCACCTGCCATCCGTTGCATTCGCCCGTGGCGACTGCGCTCGTTCGAACAATTCTTTGCCTGTCCTAAATCTTCGGGATGGGCAGCGATTTTGTGAATTCGCGCGACTCAGTTGCGTTTCCTCTTCACTTTTCGGACACCGTCGGGTGTAATAAGCGATGGATTCTGCTGCGCGGACGATCGGCACGAGTGCGCACGATGATTTGCTCTAAGCGCGTTTCGGTCATTTTTTCGCTGGTCGCATACCTGCTGGCGACCGCCGGCGTTAATGCGCTCCACGACCACTCGAGCCATTCCCATCACTGCGGCGGAACGTGCGAGATAGGTGCAGTCGCGGAAGACGGCAACGAAGACTGCTGTCCGCAGGATGCCGACGGCGAACTCAACCACTCGCACCGCCATCCAACTGGGTCTAAGAGCTGCGACGAATCGTGCTTTGCATGCCGGCTGCTGGCGGTCAAGGGCGTCGCTGCGACAACTCTTGTCGTCATCCCAAGCATTGCGGCCGTTTGCCCGGTCGAACAACCGTCGCGATCCTTCTTTCCGCTCCAACGGCCGACGCAGCCGCTCTCTCGCGGGCCTCCCTGCTGTTGATCGAGGCCCGCTGCCTTCCGCGCGATGCGACGCGATCCTTGCGCGCATGGCACACGCATTTGGTGATCTTCGGTACTCCGATCCCCTAACTCGGATTGACCACGATCACTAGTGCGGCTGATGCAGCGCACTCGGCCGGCGATCGGTAGATCCGCCGCGAGTCCGCGCGGGAACTGCAGCGAGCCTCTCCAGCGTCGCGGCTGCGCGTTCCCGTTCTGCGGTGCGCGCGAAGCTGCGCATCCCGCGCGTCCGGATCCCCGCGGAGCGAATCGATGTCTCGATTTGTCGAGCAGCTCGCCAATTTTTTGAATCACGATTTTTGCCCTCGGGCCAACCGCTATGTCTACTGGCTGAAGCAGCCCGTCGGCTGGTTCGCGCTGGCCGCAGCGGCTGCCCTCAGTATCGGCGTGAGCGTCGCGCCGCATGCGTTGATCGTCTGTGCTGCGATCGGCGCCGTGGCCTTGATTGGAGTTGCCTGGCCGTGGATCGGCATGCGGGGCATTTCGTGCTCATTATCATTCGACCGGCGACGAGCCACGGAGGGCTCTCCCGTTCGGGTGCGGATTACCGTCGCCAATCGCTGGCCCTGGCCGCTCTGGGGTCTGATGGTCGATCGCGGATTCTTTTTGTCGACTCATTCCGACGCGTCGAGGCCGGCCGCCAGTCTGGCGCAAGTCGCTGGGTGGTCTCGCACGACGTTCGAATGGGAGTTTTGTCCACCGCGGCGCGGCCGCTACCCGATCCAGGCCCCTCAGCTCACTTCCGGATTTCCGTTCGGGCTCTGGCACGCTCATCGAGAAATCGCCATCGAGGAGGAACTGCTGGTCTGGCCGCGGACGGCTTCATTGCAGTCGATTCCTCCGATTTGTGGGGAGTCGCTGGCCGTTGCCGGAACACACAGCAGACACCTCGGCGATGAAGGGGACGTGATGGGAGTGCGCCCATTTCGCCCCGGGGATTCGCTGCGACACGTCCACTGGGCGCAGACGGCAAGGCAGGACCGCTTCGTGGTTTGCGAGCGGCAATCGACCGCGCGGCGACGCGTGCACGTGATATTGGATGCCGGCGTCCCGACGCGCCTCGATGACCCGAATGACGATGTTGAGAATCTGATCCGCGTGGCGGCCTCGATCAGCCGGCAGTTCCACGCCCATCACGCTGACACCGAACTTTGCATCGGTCGCCGCTCTGTTATCGCAGATCCCGGCGAGCCGGGGCTCAAGCGAATGATGGATGTTTTGGCGACCTGGTCGGGCGACGAAGTGGGCGAATGTGACGTTTCGAGGCACGCCGGCAATGGGCAGTCGCTCGTGGTGGTCGTCACGACTCCGGCAAGAGTGATGCGATGGCGGTCGATCTTACGCCTCGAACGGGATGCGCAGTTCGTTGTCCTTGATGCCAACCCTGAAGAAAGCCGACTGCCGGAAGCGGATCAGGTCAAGGATGAGCCATCGCGCGCTTGCGGCTCGTGCATGGTCGTTGACGGCCGCGAAGACGCGCTTTCGAGTTTGACACGTCGATGGGAGCGGTTTTGTCATGACGGCTGGTCGCACAACTGAATTCGATCGGCGGAGATCCTGTTTCGTTCTTGCGGCAATTGCCGCGGGAACGTTTCAGGTCGTTCGCCGCACGTCGCGCGAGCAGTGGTGGACTGTTGCCGCTGAATTGATCGCGACGTCGCTCGGTTACGCAGCGCTGTACTGGATGGGCCGGCGTGATGTATTGGATCGGCCTCGTCTCTTGCCCCGACTCGCGGTCTCTCTGGCCGCCTTTCTGACGCTTCCCACAGTCGTCGAAGCGACGCTGCGAATCCTGAGTGGCGATGGCGAGGCATTTGAGTTGGTGCTCTTGGCCAGCATGCGGAACGCGGCGTTCGGCACGGCTGCCTTTGCGCGCGGCGCGGCTTTGCACATGCTTCGTATCTCTTCAGCGGATTTCTCACGCTGTTCTGTATCGCGATCGAGGATCATCGGGCTGCATTCGTCCCGGCCGCGCTTTTTGCCGTCGTCGGTCTCTGGGTGTTGATGGCGGCCTATTGGGAGCGGTCTCAGGGTCACGTCGCCGTCGAATGCCATCGCTGCGCGCCAATTCGCCTTGGGGTCTTGGGAGTCGTTTGTGCCCTGATGGCGCTCTCCGCCGGCCTGGTCGCGGGGGTGCGAAGCGAACTTGTCGTGATGCCCGGATTCATGCCCACCTCAGGGGGGCAACACCAATCGGATCCGTACGCCCGCCAAGGCGTGGGTGACGGCGACATGTTAGTTGCGGCGAAGCAGAATCCGATGTCGTTTGGCCCCGTGGATTCGGGCGCGTATCTCGAATCCGAGATGCCCAGTCTCTACGACATGCTGGACGATCGTTACGGGGAGCCGCTCACCAAAACCACGCACGTCGGCCGGGCCGTCGCCTTGAAGGGAAAAGTGAGTTCGGATCCGAATCAATCGCCTGGCGAGTCGAAGCGCTCGGGGCGCGAGTTTTCGACCGTGAGGCGCAAAACGGGGCAGACATCGATCCGCCCGCACAGCACGGAATCCGACGCCCTGCTCTATCTGAAAGGGCCGGTGCCGGTGCACTTGGCGCTCGAGAGATACGACGCATTCGACGGAGCGACCTGGTTCCACGAGGCCGAAGAAAAGCACCCGACTCGGCTGGCCATGGATGAAGCGGACGACAATCCCTGGCTCGAATTCACGGCCGCGCCCAAACAATGGGTGCTTGGAACAGAGCGACACGCCGTCAAGATTATCAACTTCCGATCCCCACGGTTTCCCTCCCCGCCGCAACTCAGCGCCGTCCACATCGATCACATCAACCGTCTGCACTTTTTCAAGTGGGCGTCTGACGGCGTGCTGGAGATGAACGGACGCGATGCGATTCCCCAGTTTACAGCGATCGACCTGGTGAACGTCGTGCTGGCCGCTGATGTCGTGCGTGATTGCGCTCTTCCCTATTTTGTGCCAGGGTCGGAGACCTATTGGACTCGGCTTCCCCAAGTTTCATCCCTTGAGGAAATCAAAGCACTGGCTGCGAAGTGGACTCAGGGACTGCCCTACGGATGGGTGCAGGTCGAAGCCGTGATCGGGCACCTGAGACACGACTTTGCACTGGATCAGGATGCTCCCGCGCCGCCGAATTGCCGGGATGTCGTTGGACACTTCCTCAGCCGGCGCCGCGGTCCGGACTACATGTTTGCGAGCACGGCCGCCTTGATGCTGCGAACGCTCGGGTTTCCGACCCGTGCCGTGAGCGGATTCTATGCGGACTCCAAGCGTTACGATCGACGGGCCGGGCAAACCGCCGTCGGCGGCGACGATACGCACTTTTGGCTGGAAGTCGGCCTGAGCGGTGGAGCGTGGGTGGCGCTCGAACCGACTCCCGGCTACGAGCCGCCGCGAATGGCACGCACTTATGGCGAGATGGCTTGGGCTCTCCTCGCCGAGCTGCGTGGCTCAATTCGAGAACATTGGGTGCTCGCGGTATTTGCCGCGACACTCGCATTCGCTGGAGTCTGGCGACGCCGATCCCTGCTCGACGTATTCGCTTCCCTAATTTGGCGCGGACGACTGCTTGGGGGACCCCGTCGCGCGGTGTTAGCCACGATGTGGCTGTTGGAGCGGCGTGCTCGGCTTGCTGGATGCGGGCGGCCCCATGAAAGAACGCTGGCCCAATGGCACGGGCCGCGGCTCCGCGCACTGGGCTTCAATTCGCCGGAAACCAATCTCCGATTGATTCAACTCTTCGATTGGGTGCTTTACGCCCCTCATCGAGCGATTGTCTGTCCGGTTTCCGAAACCGAAGTGCGCAAGGTCTGTCGCGAGGCAATCCGTACGACCTCGCTTGCCGCGATGCGCAGCGCGGCGTGTCCTTGATTGACGATTGATGAGGTTCGAATGCCGACAAGCTTGGAATCGATTGGGAAACACGACGGTCATCCTTCGCAGGAGATCGCCAGGGAGCAGCGGCTGCCGGTCGATGGGAGGAAGATCATTGCCGAGCTGCGCCGGGCCCTCAACGCCGCGCTGGTCGGAAAAGAGGAAGTCACGGAGCTAGTGCTCGCGTGCCTCTTGTCCCGCGGCCATCTCTTGTTCGACGATCTGCCGGGGCTGGGAAAGACGACGCTCGCAAAAACGCTGGCCTACGCCGTCGGAGGACGTTTCGCGCGGGTGCAATGCACACCCGACCTGCTGCCGGGCGACATCACCGGATTCAACATCTTCAATCAGAAGACGCGCGAGTTCGAGTTCTTGCCCGGGCCCGTTTTTTCCGACGTGCTTCTGGCCGACGAGATCAATCGGGCGACGCCGCGAACTCAGAGCGCCCTGTTTGAAGCGATGGCCGAGCGGCAGGTGACGATCGATGGGGCGAGTCGGATCCTTTCCAAGTCGTTTTTCGTGATCGCGACGCAAAACCCGGTTGAGAGCCACGGAGCGTACCCACTTCCAGAAGCCCAGCTCGATCGGTTCGCGATGAAAGTGCGAATCGGATATCCGGACCGGTCCAGCGAACTGAGCCTGTTGGCTTCCCGAATCGGCCGCGACGCGCTTTCGGCGGACGTGCCCTCTGCGGTGGTTGAACGATCTGCGCTCGTCGATCTGCAGGATCAGGTGAGTCGCGTTGCCGTCGCCGACAGCCTCCAGGAATACCTGGTCGATCTGGGCCGGGCGACGCGCGAACACCGCGCCGTCCGCTTGGGGTTGAGCCCGCGCGGACTTCTGACGTGGCAGCGCGTCGCCCAGGCGCCGCGCCTCCCTCCAGGGCCGCGAATTCGTGACGCCCGATGACATTCAGGACGTCGCCGTCCCTGTTCTTTCGGTTCGTTTGGTGGGCGATTTTGAATCGGTCGAGCGAATGGTCGCGGAAATCCTGGCGGCCGTCGCGGTCCCTGTCACGGCGGCGAAACGCTGACGGAAGTGCTGACATGGAAATTCTCTACACATTTTTTTGGGGCGGCGTGCTGCGGGGCTCGCAGTGTTTGCTTCAGGCCGCGCCGTTTCTCGTCACCGGTCTGGTGATTGCCGGCGTCTTTCGGCGATTGCTCGGACCCGATGCCATTCGCACGATGTTCGGCCATGGAACGCGTGCCGCAATCCCCAGGGCGTGGGCGATCGGAATGGTGCTTCCCATTTGCTCCTTGGGCGTGATTCCCGTGGCCCGCGAGATGCGACGCGCCGGCTTGAGCGGAGGAACGATTCTGGCCTTTGCCCTGGCCGCCCCATTGTTCAATCCCTTGTCGCTCTTGTACGGCCTGACCCTTTCGGAACCCATCACCATCCTCGCGTTCGGGCTATGTACTCTGCTCGTCGTCACGATCGTGGGGCTGATTTGGGATCGGCTCTTTCCCAATTCCGGCGTCGGGGAGGCTCCGCCGCAGCCGGTCCCGAAAGGCCTACGCCGAATGCTCGCGATCGCGATCGTTGGCGCGCGGGAGATTGCCGGTCCCAGCCTGTTGTTCATCGTGGTCGGGATCTTGGGCGTCGTCGCATTGAGCTGCGTGCTGCCACACGATTCACTGCAGAGCACGATGAGCCACAAGAATCCGTGGGCGCCGCTCTTGATGGCAGCGATCGCCGTTCCCGCCTACGCGACTCCGATGATGGCCATGTCACAGTTGGGCTCGATGTTCCAACACGGGAACTCCGTTGGCGCAGCCTTTACCCTGTTGACGTTGGGAGCGGGGACAAACCTGGGTCTCGTGCTCTGGATGCAGCGGACCTACGGGTGGCGAAAAGCGGCCGTCTGGCTGGGCCTGCTGTTGAGCATCGTTCTGTTGCTTTCCTACGGCGTCGAAAGACCGCTCTATCCGACGGAGATCGAGCCCGCCGATCATACGCATGCGTTCGACATTTATTGTCGACCTTTCACCGTCGGCATGACTGGACTCGGACAAGTCGTCTGGAACAAGGTCCGCCAGGACACTCAAGTCCACGAACTTTACGCAGCCGTATTCCTCGGAGTGATTTTGCTCGCGGGGATTGCCCTGCGGCTCCTGGATCGCCGCTTTCGGATCGAGGATTGGCTCGAGCGGCCGGTTCCTGACGCCGTGGCAAAAGCAGCCTGGTACAACGCATCACTCTCCGCGCCGACCCTGGGATTCGCGGCACTACTGGTGCTGATCGGTGTGAGCGTCGTCGGCTGCTACACCTATTACCCGCCCTCGAACGAAGCCTTCGAGCAGATCTCGAACGCGCAAACCGAGACGCTCGCCGCGGCACTCTCAGGCGATCGCAAGCACGCCGAGCATTGGATCCCGATTTACGCGGATTGGGTTCGCAAGCTTCAGGTCGGCGTGTATTTGCGGACCTGGCACCTGAGCGATTACCAGCGAGCGACGGCGAAAGCGCTGGAAGACAATCTGGAGCTCCTGGAACACGAGCTTGCCGCCGGTGAGAAGGATGCAGTTCACGCGTTGGTTGCGGAGATCGGCCGCTCCGAGCGGCGGATGCGAGTGAGCTTCAATTCCAAGGAGCGTTTTCGCTTCTCCTTTGAAGCTGAGAGCACCGTGATGCCGCAAACGGTGACAGCCGACGCGGCCCGCGATCTGTACTTGACCCCGAAAGGCCTCTATACCGCGGCCGACATCGAGGCAAACGGCTCGACGACGGCGGCCGAAAAATACCGCGGCTTTCATTCCGCTCACGATTTCGGCCCCAAGCCGGGAGACCGGATTTGTCCGATCACCCAAACCAAAGCCAATCCGCAGTGCGCCTGGATCGTGGGGGGCAAGAAATACCTGTTCTGTTGCCCGCCCTGCATCGACGAGTTCGTGAAACTCGCGAAAGAATCCCCCGAACAAGTCAAAGACCCCGTGGAGTACGTCAAACGATGAACAGCCCGCTCGTCAGATCTCGCCTTGCGATGAAGTTGCCGGTGCTCTTAGCCGTCGTGGGGCTCGCCTCCATGCTCTCGACGGTCGGTTGCTCCGATCGCGGAAGCTACCGGGAAGTCCCCAAAGGCGTCCGCGTCAAGGATACTCCGGCCGCGCACGAACACGGCGAATACGGCCCGCACGGTGGCCACCTGGTGGAGCTTGGCGAAGAGGAATACCACGCGGAAGTCGTCTTAAATCCCAAAACCAAGGACGTCACCGTCTACATCCTGGGCTCGGATGCGCAGAAGCCGGCGCCGATTGACGCAAAGGAAGTGAGGCTCGAACTGACGATTGACGGCAAGACAGGCCCGCACGTCGCCAGACCGTCTCCCCAAAAAGAAGACCATCCCGGTGAGTCGTCACGTTTCGTGCTCGCGAACGATCCGGACATCAAAGCCAAAATCGACGATGAACACGAGTTGGTCGGGCATGTCAACGTCACCGTCAAGGGAAAGTCATACTCGGGCGAAATCGAACACGAGCACGGTGGACACGACGAGCACCGTGCGCAGACAACAAAGCCGTGAAGATCGGGTTCAGCCTCCAAGCCGTCGACGAATCGGCGACTCTATTCCACCGACCACTCAAACCCCGCGAAGCGGTCCATCAGTTGCCGGTGGGTCATGTCAATGTGCAGCGGGGTGAGGGTGGCGAAGCCTTCCGATAATTCGAGCGTGTCGGTTTCGGGTTGCATGTCGCCGGTGGCCATTGGTTCCGAATCGCTCCAGAAGTAGGGGCGGCCGCCGGGGCTCGTTCGCTTCTCCATGATCTCGCGCTCTCGCTTCACGGCCATCGTGACGACTTTGAGACCGCGCGGCCAGCCCGGTTTCTGCACGGGGAAATTCAGATTCCAAAGCGTGCCCGGGCGGGGATTGTGCGACAGCAGTTGCTCGATCACCCGCACGGCGCGGCCGGCCGTCGCGGCGTAGTCTGGCGCCCGCTCGTCGTATTGCTGCGAGACGGCAATCGACGTGATGCCGAAAAACGCCCCTTCAATGGCGGCGGCGACGGTGCCGGAATAAAGCACATTGATGCCGACGTTCGCGCCGGAATTGATGCCGCTCACGATCAGGGTCGGCCGCTCCTTGCAAAACTCCAGCACGCCGAGCTTCACGCAGTCGGCCGGGCTGCCGTGAACGGCCCAGCCCCAGGGGCGGCCGTCGCGCGTTTCTTCATGCACCATCACCGGGTGCCGGTAGGTGATCGAGAGCGCGACGCCGCTCTGCTCCGAAGCCGGGGCGACGATTTGCACCGTTCCAAGCCGCGTCAGTTCCGGATAAAGCGCACACAAGCCGGCTGCCTGGATGCCGTCGTCGTTGCACAACAAAATCTGCACGAGTTTGCCCGTTAGCTTCGCGAGACCCTCGCTTCCGCCGGCTGGTCGAGTGCCAGCGACGCAAGCCGTTCAAAGGAGCTTCTGCGGGCCACGATCATATCGCACGCAACCGACCGCGTGCCACGAAGGCGGCGAACTGCGGATCGCGTCGCCGCTCTTTACCGCGAAGCGTCACACCGCGGCCAAATTCTCGGCAATCCGCTCCGCCGCTCGGCCGTCCCAGATGGCGGGAACGGTCCCGATCCGGCGCGGGCCCGCGATGGCCACATCGATCGCGGCGACAATCGATTCGTAGCGAGCACCGACGAGACGACTGCTGCCCATTTCGACTGTGATCGGCCGCTCGGTGTTTTCGCGAAGCGTGATGCAAGGAACGCGCAGGAAGGTTGTTTCCTCCTGCACTCCGCCGGAATCGGTTAAGACGAGTCGCGCCTTGTCGATCAGCCCGATTGTGTCCAGATAGCCCAGCGGCTCGACGATCCGCACGCGACTGCCGGAGATCGAGTGCGACAGGCCGAACTCTTCCATCCGCTTGCGGGTGCGCGGGTGCAGCGGGAACAGCACGGGAAGTTTTTTGGAGGCGTATTCGATGGCCGAGAAGATCGAGACCAGATTCTCGCGGACATCGACGTTCGATGGCCGGTGCAGGGTGGCCAATGCGAATTCGCCCGGCTCGAGGTCGAAGCGGGCGTGGGCTCGGGCGGCACGGGCCCGGTGGAGATTCGCCTGCAGCGTGTCGATCATCACGTTGCCGACCAGGAACACGCGCGCTCTCGTCGATCCCTTCATGTTCGAGGTTGGCCACCGCGCAGGGCTCCGAGGCGAACAGCCGATCGGAGAGAGCGTCGGTGACGATGCGGTTGAGTTCCTCGGGCATGGTGCGATCAAAACTTCGCAGCCCGGCCTCGACGTGGGCCAGCCGCAGGCCCAGCTTCGACGTAGTCATCGCGGCCGCGACGGTGGAATTGACGTCGCCGACCACCACGACCCAATCGGGCCGGTCGGAGAGCAGCACGGGCTCGAGCCGCTTCATGATCTCGGCGGTTTGGCCGATGGGGGTGCCGGAACCGGCTTCGAGGTTCGCGAACGGCTGCGGGATGTCGAGCTCGCGAAAGAACGCGTCGCTCATCCGCTCGTCGTAGTGCTGGCCGGTGTGGACGATACCGGCAGACAGTCCCCTGGCCGTGAGCGCCCGCACGACCGGGGCAATTTTCATGAAGTTCGGCCGCGCTCCGGCGACGACACAGACGCGCACTACGCTCCCTCCGCGTCAGTCCACAACCTCCCGATGGCGCCCCGAGGATATCAGGAGCCGCCGAGCCTGTACATGCGAGCGAGTGCGCAGGTCAGACGTATTCGGCAAAGACTGTGTCGGCCAGAAATCGTCCTTCGCGCGTCAGCCGGACGTGTCCCGTCGCACTCTTCGAGCAGTCCCTGCCGCAGATGGCGCGGCAGCGCGTCGCCGGCGAGTTCTCGGAAGTCGAAACCCGTCTGCTCTTGAAAACCGCCAAGCGCTAGCCCTTCGCAGCGACGCAGATTGAGCATGATCAGCTCCCGGGCTCGGCCTTCCGGCGAAAGTTCCTCGGATTCGGCGATCGGCGACCGCCCGGCAAGCACTCGGTTGATCCAGGTCGTCACGCTTCGGTGATTCAGCTCGCGTCGACCGGCTGCGTAGCGGGCGGCTCCCGGTCCGAAACCAAAAAAGGGTTTGCCGGCCCAGTAGACTTCATTGTGCCGACAACGAAATCCCGGTTGCGCGAAGTTGGACAATTCGTATTGCGCGAAGCCCGCGCGCGGCAGCTCATCCATCGCCAGCGCGTACATCTGCCGCTCGCACTCCTCGTCGCAGCGGTCGAGCAGGCCTTTGTTGAGCCGGCTTTGAAATGAAGTTCCTTTCTCGAACGTCAGTCCGTAGGTCGAGACGTGCGTGGGCTGCAAGGCGATTGCAGCCGACAATGTCGCTCGCCACAAATCGAGCGACTGGCCGGGTACGCCGAAGATCAGGTCGAGCCCGACATTCGGGATCCGGCGACGCACGCGATTAACGACGGCTGGGATGTCTGAACCCAGGTGATCGCGCTCCAGTAACTTGAGCACGGCAGCATCGAATGACTGCACGCCGAGACTCACGCGGTTGACGCCTGCGTCGGCGAGGACGGCGATCTTGGCGTCGTCCAGACCGGCTGGATTGGCCTCGACGCAGATCTCCGCACGCGGCGCTGGAAGGAACCATTTCCGCGTGAGCGCCATCAAGCTTTCCAATTGCGGCGCGGGAAGGTGCGTCGGCGTGCCACCCCCGAAAAACAGCGTGTCGACTTCCCGCGGCCGCTCCAGTTTCGACAGTTCGATCGCGAGCGCTTCGAGGTAGGCGTCGATCAGATCGTCGCGGCGGGCCACCAGCGTGAAGTCGCAATACCCGCAGCGATGCCGCAAAACGGCACGTGGACATAGGCGGATCGTGGCTGAGCTTCGCGGGTCTTTTGCATACGACCTCGATTATCCGTTCGCGTCGACTATTTGTCGCCGGCCCGTGAACCGCTATGCCACTGCGTCATCGAATGCCGCTTGCAGGACGCTCACCCGTTCGCGATAGTTGCGAAGGACTTTTGGCCCGGGACGGCCGAATTCAAGAGCCGCGCACGAAGTCAGCGGTCCGCTGCGGGGGGCTCATGCAGGCTAGCTGCATCGGCGCCAGCAAAACGCGACGCGGCTAGCCCGCAACGAAATATACCGCTTGCTTCGTGCGCGGCTCCTAAGACTTTTGGAACGATGAAATACGCGCTGATTATTCCCGACGGAGCGGCGGACGAGCGGCAGGACTCGCTCGGCGGGCGCACGCCGCTCGAGGCCGCCCGCGTTCCGCACATGGATGCCGTCGCTCGGGCGGGCCTGGTCGGGCAAGCCGACCATGTCCCGCATTCGATGCCCTCCGGCAGCGACGTGGGGACGATGAGCCTGTTCGGTTACGACCCTGAGCGCTACCACACGGGGCGTGCTCCGATCGAGGCCGCCGCACAGGGGTTTGAGCTGGGACCACTCGATTGGGCCATTCGCTGCAATCTGGTCAACGTGACTGACGGCCGAATGCGGAGCTTTACGGCCGCGCAGATTCCCAGCGACTTGGCTCGCGAGCTGATCCAGTTGCTGCAAAAGGACCAGTGCAGCAACCCGACGTGGAAATTTCACCCAGGGGTCAGTTACCGCAACCTGTTGATCTATCGCTCGCGCGGCGAGGCCGCGCCGTTCGGCCGCGAGACAAAGACCACCCCGCCGCACGACATCACCGATCAGGCGATCGCGGGATTCTTGCCGCAGGGTCCTGGCTCGGCCGAATTACGAGTCTTGATGGATCGCAGCGTGAGTGTGCTGGCCGGGTCCGCGCGCAACCAAGCAGCGCACGGGTCCGGGTGAGCTGCCGGCGACGCAGACCTGGCTTTGGGGCCAAGGACGGACGCCGGCTTTCGAGCCGTTTGTGCAGCGGTTCGGCAAGACGGCGGCTGTGATCACGGCGGTCGATTTGCTGCGAGGCATGGGGCGGCTCTTGGGATGGAAAATCGTCGATGTGCCGGGCGCCACCGGCTACCTCGACACCGATTACGCCGCCAAAGGGCAGTACGCGATCGAAACGCTGCGAGACGTTGATTTGGTCGTCGTCCACGTCGAGGCGAGCGACGAAGCCTCACACGAAGGGGACGCCGACAAGAAAGTGGAAGCCTTGGAACGCATCGACGCGGACATTGTCGGCCCAGTCCACCGTTACTTGGAGAGCCAGGGGGACTATCGCCTGCTGATCTGTCCGGACCATCCCACGTTCCTGCGGACGAAAACGCACAGTCACGGCCCGGTTCCCTTCGCGCTCTGCGGAACCGGAGTGAAACCTGATGCGGCGGAAAGCTACAACGAAATTACCGCGGCAGGTTCCACGATTTTTTTTCCTGGGCACGAGTTGATGCCGTTTTTCTTGGGAGGCTGATCGGGAGTGCGCAGCCATTAGCCGCGTCAAGAACGAATGCCTCGGCCGACGTGCAAGACTTGCCGCGGCTGCGGCGGCAGTTGCTTCGCTGGTCGGCCAAACATCGCCGCGACCTGCCCTGGCGTCGATCTCGCGATGCGTATCGGGTCTGGATCAGCGAGATCATGCTGCAGCAGACGACAGTGGCGGCCGTCATTCCCTACTTCGAGCGGTTTCTCCTACGGTTTCCCACGCTCGGGGCATTGGCGTCTGCCGACGAACACGAAGTCCTACGTCTCTGGGAAGGTTTGGGATACTACAGCCGGGCGCGGAACCTGCACGCCGCTGCGCGGAAGGTCGTCGCAGAGCACGCAGGAATTGTTCCGAGCGACGTCGCGACGTTGAGAACGCTGCCCGGAATCGGCCGCTACACCGCGGGGGCGATCGTATCGTTTGCGTACGATCGGCCCGCTCCGATCGTCGAAGCGAACACGCAACGGGTTTACGCAAGACTCATGGCCTTTCGCGAGCCGGCCGATTCGACCGTCGCGCGAAACGCCATTTGGGCTTTCGCCGAGCGCGCCGTGCCAGCGCGATCAGCCGGTGACTTCAACGAGGCGTTAATGGATCTGGGGGCGACGGTTTGCGTGCCGGTGAATCCGCGTTGCGAAGAGTGTCCCATCAGTTCCTGTTGCCAGGCGTTTTGCGAGGGCTTACAGGCCGAAATCCCACCGCCGCGGCAGCGACCGGAACCGACGGCCGTCTCCCAGGCGATGATCGCGGTGCGGCGCGGCCGACGGTATTTGTTGCGAAGAAGCCCGACCGGCGAGCGTTGGGCCGGACTGTGGGAGTTTTTGCGAGTGCCGGTGACCCCGGCGAAAGGGGTCTCACTGGCCGTTTTGGAACGGGCCGTCATCGAGTTCTGCGGCCTCACGGTCGAAGCCGAACGAGGCGGATTTGAGCTGCGTCATACTGTGACGCGGTTCCGCATCCGGCTGCATTGCACGACGGCCCGCCATCTAAGCGGCACTCCGAACGGTCCGGCCGAATACCGCTGGGCGCGCCCGATGAATTTCCGCACTTCGCGTTTTCGATGCCCGCGCGGAAATTCGCCGACCGCCTCGTCGGGCCAGACTCGCAAGTACGGTAGTGTTTCGTCTGCGACAAGAAGGTGGGTTCTGGGTGGCACTGGCGGCTAGTCCGCCAGTGTCATTGTCGCGCGGCTCAAACGAGCGCACTGGCGGACAAGCCGCCAGTGCCACCCGCCAATGCTGGATGCTCTAATCAGCGCCGCTGGCCGCCACTGTCAGACGCTGGGTCACTCTCCGGTCAGACCGGCGTGAGTCGCAGGGACTGCTGGCGCGGCCGGTGGCGCCGGCGGCGGAATGGTCGTAGGTCGCCCTTCCTGGACGGGAGCTGGTGGGGGCGCCGCATTCGGTAGCGATCCGCCAGGCACCACAATTTCCGCCGGTTGCAATCGGAAGCGGTTGAGATTTTTGTCCACGCCGTCTTGGATGGCGTTCAGCAGTTTTTCATCTACGAGTTCGCCGCCCAGGCGCGACCCGAAGCGGTAGGCTTCCCATAACCACCACCGCGTCCCGTCGACTGCTTTGTTGAGTACCACGGTTCCGGGCGTGTTCTCCAGACCGAAGGGGCGCGCGACTACCGAATCGATCGCAGTTGCGCGGTTCTGGATGAACTGAATGACCCCGTCCATCCTTTTGACGTTGCCCACGGACGTCGGGCTGTAATCGCCGATGGTCGTCGTCGAAACATCGAGCGCCTCTTCCGCATCGCGCAATGCGGGAATTCCCGACCAGCGTAGTCGCGCCTCGCCCCATTCCACGGACTTCGTAGCAATGGGCCGGCCGTTAGTGAGTGGAGAAACCGCATCGTCCGCAATTCGCAGCGCATTAAAGTCGCTGATTGAAAACAGGTCGTACGCAATGTTGTGGATATCGAACGGCGAGTTCGGATTACGCACGGTGAGCGGCATGTGTTCGTACTGCGGCAAACCGTTGTACGAGAGTTTTTGCCAGGCCTTGAGATCCAAGTCGTCCCAATAGATTGGATGATGCTCGGGAGCGTCGGGATCTTCGTCGCTGTGCGCCACGGTCTTCGTCGGACGCGCAGCGTTTTCGTCCGCCGCCCTCGTTGCCGGTTGGTAAATGTTCCGCAGCGTATGGCCGTCGAAATCCCCGGTCTCGAGGCTAAAACCGAGCATGTCGAGCATGGTCGGCGTGAGGTCGACCAGTCGGCACGGCTCTTCGATCTTGGCGCCGCGGCGGACATTCGGGCCCGAAATAAACAGAGAGGGCCGCATCGAGTCGGAGAAAGGATACCCGTGCGTGGTCCCGGGCGTCGCCTCGGTGCCGAAGCACCAGCCGGGCCGGGCCGTCACGACCAGGTCGGGGGCGTGTTCCTTCTCTTGTTCGTCGAGGTTTTCGGACCAGAGCATGTGCCGTGACAGGGCCACGATGCAGTCGGGATATTTGCCCAGCGCGGTCAGCCGCAGCCAGCGCGATTCGTCATGGTAGTACGCCAGGAGGCGCGGATTAACGTGGCCGATCAGCTCCAGAGGATCGGTCTCGGCGGATTGGTTTTCCTCGTAAGCGATCCCGCCGTCGGCCGCGGCACGCAGATGGTCGACCACCATGTATTTGTAGACCCATTTCCCTTTTTCGTTGAGCTTACGATGGATGACCGCGTTTCCCCGGTCCTGCGTGGCAATGAGAATCGAGTCGTCGGTCAGTTTCGCCAGCACCAGGTCGATCGGGTGCTGCGTGGTGCCGTCGGAGTGCACGGCTTGAGCGGCGGTCAGTGAACCGATGAGATTCACAGGCGCGATGCTATCGGCAATGCGATAGGCCAAGAGATCGCCCGGTCGAGGTTTTCCGTACCACTGTCCCGATTTGTAGAAGTGGTTCGGCAAGAAGATCCGTCCCGCCCCGTCCGAATCGGCGTCGAGCCAGACAAAGTTTGTCGACTTGTCTTCCGGATGTTTGTTCCAGAAGCGATGCTGCCGCACCGAAAGCCCCAGTCCACCCCCGACCCAGGCGCCATCCGCGCTCACGACCCGCGGTTTGAAGAAGAATTCGTCCGCAATATCGAAATGCGCGAAATGCATCGTGCGGCCGCCGTGATGGCCGTGATCGCTGCACAGAATGAAATACGTGCGGTCGAACTCTCCGCGCCCCTGAATTTCTTCCACCATCTGTCCGATCAGCACGTCAGCGCGGGCGATGATGCGGCGCGTCGTGCCGAACTGGCCGCGGCTGAAATCGTGATGACTGACCGAGTCGGTTTCCGGCAGCCAGATGATGGTCACCGGCGACTTGCGCTCGAAGAGGAAGTTTCGCGCGTAGTCTGTGTTGGCTTGATCGATGTAACGCCACGATTGATCGTACCGCAGATAGGGAACGTATTTTGTCAGGCTGCGCGACCACGGGACCGGCGGAAAGTCGGTCATGATCGGCAAGGCGCCGGTCGACCAGTCGCTGCCGTTTTGTCGCAGATGCTCGTAGATCGGCGGAACGCCGCTCGTCCGGCGTGCCTCCCAGCGTCGAGCGGCCTCGTTGCCGTCGATCGTCTGCACGCCCTCGCGACCGGCTTCGTTCAGAATCCGGTCGAGACCTTCGGGGGCCAGTTCGCGGGCGCTGCGTGACGGACCCATCAAATCCAGATACGACTTCGATTCGAGCGTGCGACGGCTGAACGAGACCTGGCCCTTTAACCCGTGACGGTCCGAGAAACAGCCGGTCCACATCGTGCCGTTGGAGGTAATCGTGTCGGAGGGAAACCCTGTGAAGGCGTTGCTCATCCACGCGCCGTTCTCGATGAACAGCCGGTTGATGTTGGGCAGATGCCCCATCGCGGCCATTTCCTTCACGACGTCGGGCCGCAGGCCATCGATGTAGAACACGACCACCTGGCAACCGCCGACCGGGACTCCGGGGGTCACGTCGATCGGGACCAAATCCTCGTACGAGATCGGCTGGACGGCCGGGGTTTTCTCGATGTGGACAACAAACGCCCCCTTGTTGTCCGACACGTCGAAGTCGTTGATTCCCAGGTACAGGCGGCCGGTTGTGTTCGGCTTCCAGCTCCGACCACGACCGATGAAAAACGGCTGCGAATCGCCGATCCGGCCAATCAAGCAGAAGCAGGGAGCCGGTCCGCCGCCTGCGGCCGCCAGCGGAAAATCTTTCTTCGTGATGTGTTCGCCGTAAAGGAACGTGCCTTCGGGGCCGACCTTCGTCGGGTCGTCATATCTTCCCTTGGCCGAACGGCCGACCGAGATTGTTCCGTCGGCGCGAATCGTGAGCGGCTCGTGCGCGGCGACGTCGATCTCTGTGTCGCCCCAAGCCTGATTGCCGGGGATCAACACGTCGGCCGTGACGGGTTCCGAAGAAGCGGGCCGAAGCTCAAGGGGGCTCGGCTCGAATTTTGCCGCTTGAACTTCGGGGAGTCTGGGACGCGGAATCTGGATTTGGGGGGCTTGCGATTCGGCCGCCGGAGAGACCGGCGAATCAGAGACGGACCACTGTCCCCCCAAGCGGTCGGCCGCGCAACCGCCCAGGACAGCCACCGCGGCGCAGAGCCCCGCGAAGCACGCACGTCGCAGACCCCGATTCGCGTCGATTCTCGCGGAACGGGAAAGGGTGGATGGCATGCTCGAGACCACCTTCAGCACGTTCTCCGACCTGCTTCGAACCGTGAGGGCTCCCGAAAGGCGATTCAAACCTCAACTCGGGAGCCGTCCCTATCGCCACTTCCTGTGATGGAATGCGTACGCATGTCAGAATCGACACGGTGCGCGGCTGGCATCCACGGTTTAGGTCGAAGCGCTGGCTCCGCGAGAACCTCCGGCAGCGGACGTAACGCTGTTTCGGGATCTGAGGCACGAACGCGTTCCGAAGACCTTGACGGCCGTTCCGTTTGCAGCGCCTGTCGCGCGGCAACGTCGTGCGGAGCCGACGACGTCACCGCGGTCCGGCAAAGTTCGCGCGCGATCACGACGGCGCTGAGACGCGCACAGCGCCGGCGTCAACGTTTAAACGACATGAAGCTATTTTTTGGGAATTACGAGTTCGAACATCAACTCGGGCCGACGGCGCCGCGCGTGCTGTCTGCGCAAATTCGCCGGCTCAACGCCGAAATGGCCTATTGCCTAGTATCATTGGCCCAGCCGCAGGACTGCGTTTGGGCTCCTGAGCCGCCCGATCCAGCCTACTCACAACACCTCGAAGAAATCGGTCTGCCCGGTGTGCGGTTTGTCAGTCGAACGGAAGAGATTGTTCGCGGCACCGCGCTTGTCCCGTGGGGCTGGTGCAAGTCTGTTGAGGACTGGGCCGCCCGATGCGGCTGCGTCTGCGACGCTCCGCATTTGGCGACCGTCGCGCAAGTCAACTCGCGTGAATTCTCCAGCGAGCTGGAAGCGGAATGGAATGTCAGTCTGCCGGGAGCGCGAGCGATCCGCACAATGCAGGAACTCGATTCCGCCCTGGCCGAGGGTGCGAAGCTGCCGCATGGGTGGGTCATCAAGGCGAATTTTGGCATGTCTGCGCGCGAACGGATTCTGGTCCGGCGTTCGCCCCTCCGCCCCCAGGAGATCCAGTGGGCCCGGCACCGACTCGATCGGAACGAGCCACTCTTTTTTGAGCCGTGGGTCGAGTGCCTGGCGGAGTTTGGCTGTCAGTTTTCTGTTCCGGCATCCGGTCGTCCGTTATTGGAAGGCATTACCGGGCTGCTGACCGACGCTCAGGGAACCTATCGCGGAAGCCGCCTGTTCGGGGAGGCTGAAAGTCGCCCGTCTAACTTGCTGCCCCCGGGCGTGCTGGAAGTCGTGGAAGGTGCGGTTCAGCGCGTTCAACAGCAGGGCTACGTAGGGCCAGTCGGCATCGACGTGATGCAGTATCGCACGTCCGACGGGGAAATCGGCTGGCGACCGCTGCAGGACATCAATGCCCGTCTCACCATGGGCCGGGTGGCGCTCGGCCTGAGACGGCTGCTCGGTCCAGGCGAGCGCGCAGATTGGTTGCATACCCGCCGAATGCCTGGCTCGGCCACGGCCGCGGAGAGAATCCCGCTCGACTCGGGCGATCTGTCGGGAGCCCGCAGGGTTCGCACCTCGCCCCTTGAGGTTGGCGGCCGGCCCTCCTCACACCAGAGCGCCCTCGTGATTGCCCGATCCACCGAGCGTCTGGATGCGGTCTTCTCAACAATGCGGGGAGTGCACGAGCGCGGACCGGGCTGATATGATAGAACTGTGGTGCAGGTATTCGCGTCCGCCGATCGACGCTCATTGCAAAGAGCGCTCTCGTGACCCAAGGCCGCAGAGCAAAACTTCAGGAACGCCGCCGACGCCCCTGGCTGATCTGCGCAGCGTTGGCGGTTGTCTTTGGGCGCGGACCAGTCCCCTGGATCCACACCCACGAAATGCTGGCCGGTCATGGCCACTCTGAGGATGCACTCGCCTGGCACGTCGAGCATTTCCATCAATCGGGCGACGACGACCACGGCTGGCACATCCATTGGACGCTTCCGTGGCACATCGTCAATTGCCCCTGCCAGCATGACAACGCTCCCGTCGAGGAGCGGGCATCGACGCTGGAGATGCCGTTCGACGTCGCGCAATCGGCCGCAGTCAGCCAGGCGGATGTCGACGTTCATGCCAGTGCCCCACCGCCAATGCTATTGGCGGCCGCTTGCGAGCGCGACCCGCGATGGGACCCTCTGGGTGTCGCCGGGCTCCATTTCCTGGAGACCTATTTTCCCAGGGTGACACTGCGCGCACTCTTCTGCGTCGCTCAGTGTTGAGAGCGCCTGCGCCGATCTGACGGCGGCTGCGCCTGCGCCGGTGGCTCAACCGCGTGCGCTCTGGATTGATGCCTGCGAAACCAAACCGTTCTCGGTTTTCGACTGCTTCCAGCCCTGCAGCGAAGACAAATCACGATAGCCCGGCAACACCCAAGTCTGAGGTTCCTCAGTGATGAAAGTCAGGATTGCAATCGCGGTGGTCGCCGTGCTGGTGCTGATGACGGCGGCCATGACGGTGCCGCATTTGTGGCAACCGCACAACACCTCTGAAGCTTCCGAGAAGAAGGACGACGAGGAGCAACTGAAGAACGGAATTGTCACGCTCGACGAGCAAAAACTGGCTTCGCTCGAGCTGAAAGTCGAACCGGCCGGCGTGCATGCGCTGCAGATGTTCCATGTCGTCCCCGGACGCATCCGCTATGACGAAACGCACCACGTCGAAATTCGGGCCGCTGCCAATGGGATTTTGATTCAGGTCCGCGTGACTCCCGGCGATCGTGTCGCCAAGGATCAGGTCCTCGGCGTCGTGAGCAGTCCGGAGGTTGCGGTGGCAAGGACCGACGTCCATCACGGCGAAGAGAACTGGGAGCTGGCGGTCAAAAAACTCGATTGGGAACGGGAGATTTCCGCAAACCTCGCCGCGCTGATCGACGGACTGAAGAGCCGCGTGCCGATCGCGGACCTGGAAAAGCGCTTTCGCGGTAAGAACCTCGGCAAGGGGCGCGAACTCTGACGTCGGCCTACGCGCGGTTCCTGCTGACCGAGGAGCTGTGGAAGAAATCGGACAAGGCAGGGCAGGGCGTCCTGCCGGAGGCAACCTTGATGGAGCGCAAGGCCGATCGCCAGAGCGCCGAAGCGGCTCTGCAAGCGGCCTGCGAGCAGACGACTTTTGACGCGTCACGGCAACTGCGCGTCGCGGAGATCGAGGTGGGAGATACGTTGAGGACTTTGAATATTGCCCGAGAGCAGCGGAACGCCCTATTGGGTTATTCGACCGACACAGTCTCCGAAGAGGAAACCAAAGGCGACGTGCTTTCGCGAGTCGAGATCCGCGCGCCCTTTGCCGGCACGATCGAGGCCCGGAATTTCGCGCAGTCCGAGCGGGTCAAAACTTCGGACGCGATCTTCGTCCTGGCCGACACGCACACCCTGTGGGTCGCCGCCGACGTTCGCGAGCAGGATTGGCGAGCCCTTGGACTCGCGCCGGGGCAGGAGGTAACTGTCGAGGTTCCCGCGCTTGCCGGCGCAAGATCGAGGCGCGGATTCGCTATGTGGGCCGGCAGGTGGCCGCGGAGACGAACTCGGTTCCGCTGGTTGCCGAGATCGCCAACGCAGAGGGGCTCTTGCGTCCGGGTCTGTTTGTCCGCGTCTCGCTCCCCTTCGGCGCGGCCAAAAAGGTCCTTTCGGTCCCCGCCGACGCGATTGTCAGCCACGAAGGAGCAAAATTCGTGTTCGTCTGCAGGGAACCCTCGAAATTTCAACGAGTCGACGTCACGACCGGCCTCCAGACCGACGAGCGGGTTGAGATCGTGAGCGGCATCGAGGCCGGCACGCCTGTTGTCGTGCGGGGCGCGAGCAACCTCAAGGCCGAGCTGCTGCTGCCGATCATCAAGAAAGAAGATTAGACCGCAAGGACCAAGAGGATCAGAGAATGCTTTCCCGCCTGATCGAAGTCTCGATCGAAAACCGGATGCTGGTGATCGTCATCACGCTCTTGGTGGCGGTTGGCGGCGTCTATTCGGCCGTCAATTTGCCGATCGACGCCGTTCCCGACATGACCAACATCCAGGTGCAGGTGTTGTCCGACGCCGGCTCGTTCTCTCCGGTCGAGGTCGAGAAATACGTCTCGTTTCCGATCGAAACGACGATGAGCGGCCTTCCGCGAGTCGAGCAGATTCGCAGCGTCTCCAAGTTCGGGCTGTCGGTCGTCACGATCGTCTTCGAGGAAGGGACCGACATTCAGTGGGCGCGGCAGCTCGTCGCCCAGCGCTTGCCCAATGCCATCGCCAAGATCCCGCCTGGCGCGGCCACTCCTGAACTGGGTCCAATGGCCACCGCCTTGGGCGAAATCCTGCAGTTCGAGGTGCGCGGACGGGGCTGGTCGCCGATGGACCTTCGCACGCTGCTCGAATGGGACATCGCCCCGCGCCTCCGCGAAGTCCGCGGAGTGACCGAGATCAACGCCCACGGCGGCTTTTACAAGTCGTACGAAGTCCGCCCCGATCCCGATCGCCTGGCCAGCGAAAAGCTGAGCTTCGAGGACGTGTTCCGGGCCATCCAGGGAAACAACGAAACGGCCGGCGGCGGCTATGTCGTGCATAACGGCGAACAGCGACTCATCCGCGGCCTGGCGCTGTTGCGCGACATTCCGGACCTCGAGTCGATCGTCGTCCGCCGCGAGGCGGATGGCACGCCGCTTTTGGTCCGCGACGTCGCCTCGGTCACCATTGCGCCCCTCACGCGGCAGGGGGCGGCCACGCGCGACGGCCGCGGAGAAGCTGTCATCGGCATGGTGATGATGAGCTACGGCGAGAATTCGCGTCAGGTGGTCAATCGGGCCAAGGAGCGGCTCGACGAGATCCGCGGCACGCTGCCGGAAGGCGTGAACGTCGAAATCTTGTACGACCGGGCGTCCCTCATTGGCCGCACTCTGACGACGGTGCTCACGAACCTGTGCGAAGGCGGCCTGTTCGTGATCGCCGTGCTGCTGTTGACGCTCGGCAGCTTTCGCGCGGGGATTCTGGTGACGCTGGCGATTCCCCTCTCGATGCTGTTCGCCACCAACCTTATGTCCGCCACGGCAGTCACCGCGAGTCTGATGAGCCTGGGTGCGATCGATTTCGGCCTGATTGTCGACAGTTCGGTGATCATGGTTGAAAACTGCGTCCGCCGCCTCTCGCATCCGCCCGAGGGACGCACGCGGATGGAGATCATTCGCGACGCGGCCGTCGAGGTTCGCAAGCCGACGATGTTCGGCGAGCTGATCATCGGCGTCGTCTATCTGCCGGTGCTCGCGCTCAACGGGACCGAGGGTAAACTCTTCAAGCCGATGGCGCTCACGGTGCTGTTCGCGCTTGCCGGATCCTTGATTTTGTCGCTCACCTTTATGCCGGCGGTCGCCACGCTGATGTTGCCCAAGACGATCAAGGAAGGCAACGTCTGGCTGATCGAGCGAGTGCGGCGCGTTTACCAACCGGTTCTCAAGCTCGCGCTGGCTCGACCAGTTCTGACGGCCGGGCTGGCGCTTGCAACGTTTGCCGTCAGCATTCCCGTGGCGCTCAAACTGGGCGGGGACTTCATGCCGAAACTGGCAGAGGGGGACCTCTTGATCGAGGCCTACCGGTTGCCCACCGCCACACTGGAAGATTCGTACACAATGACGGCCGGAATCGAAAAAGAGCTGATGACCTTTCCCGAGGTGCGCACGGTTTTCTGCAAGACCGGGCGGCCCGAGATCGCCAACGACATGATGGGTGTGAATGAAACCGATATCTGGATCATGCTCAAACCCAAAAGCGAATGGCCGGAATCCAAGCCCATCGGCGATCTCTCCGAAGAAATGGCGACGCGGCTAAAGTCCAAGTTCGTCGGCGTCGTCTTCGAGGAAACACAGCCGATCGAGATGCGGGTCAACGAGTTGGTAGCCGGCGTCAAAGCGGACGTCGCGGTCTTTATCTATGGCGACGACCTCAATGTGCTCAACCAGAAAAGCAAACAGATCGAGGCCATTTTGCACCAGATTCGGGGATCGGCCGGCGTAAAATCCAGCTTTCAGGCCAACCTTTCCACTTTGCGGATTGAGCCCAACCGCGAAGCCCTGGCGCGTTACGGCATCGACGCCGCGCGCGTCATGGATGTCGTTTCCGCACTCGGCGGCCGGGACGTGGGCCAGATGTTCGATCCACAGGGGCGGCGCGGTTCCCCATCCGGGTCCGCATTCCCGAGGCCTGGCGGACAAGTCCCTCGATGCTCGAGCAGCTTCCCGTCGCGCAGTCCGCGGGCAAGCCGGTTCCCCTCAAACAATTGGCCGACGTGAGTTACGAGGAGACGCCCGACCTGGTCGAACATGAGGCGGGCCACCGCCGCACCTACGTTGCCACGAACGTCCGCGGTCGGGACGTCGGCAGTTTTGTCGCGGAGGCACAACGGGCCATCAGACGCTCCGTCAGTCTTCCGCCGCGTTACGAAATCCGTTGGGGCGGAACCTTCCAAAACCTGCAGTCGGCCGTTCAACGACTCGCCCTCATTACGCCGATTGTGCTGATCGTCATCTTCTTGTTGCTTCACACGACCTTCGGCTCGATGCGGCTGGCCGTGCTGATTTTTCTGGCGGTGCCGATTGCCGCGTCGGGAGGCGTCTTCGCTCTAGCGGTGCGCGGCTTGTCGTTCAGCATTTCAGCCGGCGTCGGTTTTATCGCGCTGTTTGGCGTCTCCGTGCTCAACGGGCTCGTCTGGGTGACCGCGGCCGAACGGGCTCGCCAGATGGGGGCCGACCTGCCGACGGCCAGCCGAGAGACAGCCCTCGTGCGACTGCGCCCGATTCTGATGACCGCACTCGTGGCTAGCCTCGGGTTTTTGCCGATGGCCCTTTCGACGGGCGATGGAGCGGAAATGCAGCGGCCTCTGGCCTCGGTGGTGATCGGCGGCCTGATCACTTCCACGCTCTTAACCTCGCTGGTGCTGCCGGCGATCTATCCCTGGTTCGCGCCCGAACACGGGACGAACAAGGCCCTCGATTGATGGTGTCGAAGTTCGGTCTGGGCCGCTGCGTTGCTCGAACGCATCGCTGTTGCCGAATGGCGACACGAGATTAATTTCGAGGAACCGGGAGTCTGGGCCAATTCGTCGATTCCCGATCGGTCGGTGCCGGTCAATAAGTGCCGCTGCCGGCGGCTGTTACGCACGAGATGCCGGATTGCAGTGCCGTCGCAGGCGAAGCGAGGACAGATTCGAGGCATGCCGCTTGCTTCCACAGTCGGCATGATCACTGTCTCGGAATACAACGACGCGGCCGGCATCGCAGAAATTCGGGAACTGTGGCGGGAGCTGTGGTGGAAGACGCCGCGAGCTTCCTTCTTTCAATCGGTCGACTGGTTTGAGACCTCGATGCGACGCCGCGGCGGCAATGACCGCATTCGCGTGCTAGTCGTCGCGGCGGCCGGGCGCCCGATCGGAATTGTGCCGCTGGTCATCAAACGCAAGTCGTCCCGGATCGGACGCCTCAGCGTGCTGACCGACTCGCCGGACGAGCGAGGCTTCTTCTACGAGCCGATCGGCCCCAATCCTGCCGCTACGCTGACGGCGGTCCTCGCCCACGTCGCTACGACTCCCATCGCTTGGGACCTGTTTGAGCTGCGACATGCCGACGTCCAGCGATTCGAGCGCGGACCGGCTCCGGCCGAGTTGTGGCAATCGCGATTCGGCGCGCTCAGTCGCGTCGAGGAACGCCGCCCGATCATTGATTGTCGCGGCGACTGGGTTCACTATTGGAACTCGCGTCCGCAAGAGCTCCGCGACGATTATCGCCATAGTGAAGCTCGCGCTAGAGTCTCAAGGCGAGATTGAGTACGTCCGCTATCGACCGGAAGGATCGCCGCTGGAAGACGACAATCCCCGCTGGGATCTCTTCGACGAACTGGAGCGGCGCCGCGAGGACCGGCGGCGCAAGCGTCGCGCAAGTCATGGTCGTCGGCACCCCCAAACCGGCCACGAGTCGCTGCCGCGCGAGATTCACGAAGCCGCGACCCGCGTCGCGGGCGTCGACTTCAATCTGCTGCGGCTGAACGGCCGTCCGATCGCTTGGGCGTACAACTATCGCTGCGACGGCCGGCTGGAGACCCAGCGGATTCGGGCTCTGCCCGAACACCAGAAACTCGCGACGGCGGTGCTGATGGGGCGTATGCTTCGCGACGGATTCCGCCGAGGTGACGAGTATTATCTCTTAGAACCTGCCGCGGCTGCCCGGACCGGTGGTTGGCAAACGGGAGAGACGTCCCGCTTCCGCTATACGCACTTTGCACCCCAAGCGCCCCGCGCTCAGTTCTTGCGACTCGTGCGCTGGCTGAAATCGCGACTCGGCTCAGACATGCCGGCCGAAGTGCCCGCGTCGGACTGGCGCTCGATGCACACACTCGCTGGTTAGCCCCGGCGAGCGTCGGGCGTAAGCCCGATGGTGCTCTTTTGTCTCGAATTCTCAATCGAGCGCTGCAAGAAACCTGAGCGCCAAAAGAAATCAAAGCACCCGCCAGCTTACGCTGACGGCTCGCACTGCGAGTCACGTTATCGCTGGGCGCGCTTCGAGTTGTTGCTCTTCTGTGAGCTTTCGTCGAGGTTTTCTCGCGAGAAGTCCGCGGCGACTTTGCCGGCCGCACGCAGAATACCCTTCTGGATCTCCGCCACGCCGACGATCTTGTTGCCCTCGCGAGTCATCCGCACCGACAGCTGATCGTCGCCCGCCTGCAAGGCGGCTTGGATGAGTTTCGGGTAGTGGTCAGCCCCTTTTTTCTTCGGGGGCTGCGAGAGCGATTCGTCGATCCAAGGCTTCAGCCGCACGATCAACTCGAGCCACGGTGCTTTTTCGCTTCCGGCCGCGGCGGGCTGCTTCGTCTTCTTAATGGCGGTCTTGAGTGTTTCGAGCGAACCTTCGCCGGCGGCCGCCCACAGCGTGTCTTTCGAGGAGCCGACGTAGAGCAGATCGGCGCCGATGAAATTGCTCCAATAGGGGTGCTTGCCCTTTGCGAATTCGATCGAGTGAATCTTCACGCCCGACTCTTCCGCGACATTCAACTTGACAGTCGCCCCTTCGTAGGCCTTGGGCATGATGCTGACGATTTCGTCGAGCTTGGTGCCGTCCGCCGTCCTCGTTCCCGCCAGGAAGATGTTCTTGCCCGACGCACCCGAATGCACGTCGATAAAGCCATCGGCGTGGCCGGCGTTGATCCCGCTCTCGACCATCGCGTAGGCCTTGTCAATCATTTGCCTGGCCGCGTCTTTTTGCTCAGCCGTCCGCTTTTCCTCCGAATCGACCCGCGCTTTCAGGCGGTCGCGGACGAGCGACGACATGGCGACGGCCGCCTTTTTACGGACGTCCCCAAGCGGGTGGTTGACCGAGAAGGCCAACGTCGGCTGCTTGCTTCTCTCGACGTTCGCAAACAGGCTGGGTTTGGTGCACAGCTCGGACACGTTTTTCGCAAGCGCGGTGTTTGCGATCGGCGTCAGTTCGATGTCGGTGCGGCCCAGCTCCTTCTTGGTGTCGATCGTCACCCCCACCAGAGCGTGCTCCGACTCTGTGAAGAACCATTCCAGCTCGTCCATCTCGATTTCGGTCGCTTTTCTCCGGAGGTCGAAATCGGCGGGCGTTTCACCGGTCTCTTTTTTGAGCGCAGCCAAAGTCTGCTTGCGGGTGGCCTTAAAGAGGTCGTGCCGCTTGGCCAGTGCGGCCGCGTCGGTCTGCTTGTTCTGGACGTCGACCGCGAGCACGAAGTGGCGATTCAAAAACGGTGCCGCCGAGGGTCGCGGATCGGCCGGAACGAGAGCCAGGTCGGCTTGCGTCTCGCCGATGCGGTCGTATGGCGGAGCGTAAATCATGTACCCGTTGAAGTCGGCCGGCTTACCGCTTCCCAGCTTCCAGAGGCCGTTCCCCATATCCCGAATCCGCGGCGTCAAAATTGCCGCAAGGTTGTCCTTGCGGAAGCGAGAGAAATTGGCGACGGGAATCGTCCAAATCGTGCGGTTGGCTTTCTCGTCAAAGACCATGTCCACACGCGTCGGCAGGTTCGGGTCGACGCCGATTAGAAACACGTCCAGATAATCCTTGAGGACTTTCCACTGCTTCTGCTCATTCGTATCCGTGAGCATCAGCAGATATTTGACGTCCGCGAGAATCTCGTTGGCCCCCGCCACGACGACGGTGACCGACGGGGCGGCACTCTGATCAGCCGCACGGGCGGCGCTCGATTGCAGAACCGTGATCGCGGCCGCTAGAGCCAGGGCGGCAAAGGACATCGACTTTCTCGTGACGGCAACTCGCATCGAAGCACTCCCTCCCAAGCAGGATGCCGGCCGACTCATCTTGCGGCGGCGAACCCTACTCGCTCGCTGGACGATTTTTCCGGCAACCCGGCGCAGCACTCAGAGTCCTCGAAGGGATTTGCCCTTCAAGGCGCGGCATTTTAGCCCGACACCCCAAAATAGAAAAGCGTTTTGACCGGCACGGGTTCCGCAGAATGCGATGTCCCGCAGGGCTGCCCGGTCACCCTCCCTCCTGCAAACCGCAGACCAACCGGGGACACAGACTCGGCACTCTCCCAAATGGCCGGACGTCTGAAGGGCAGCTATACTCGATTGTGACGCGGGCCGGGTCGCTAAAGAACTGTCACCGAAACGTACGGAGAGTAGTGTGCGAACGGACCGCAGGATCGTGATCGGCCTCGCTGCCTTCGTCACTTTAGTCGCAGCAATTTCGATTCCGTCGGGCGGCGCAGCGTCGCCGTTCGGGCCAGCACAAGCGCTCGGCGACGATCAACCTTCCACGACCGCGCCCGGCCCGTTTCAATTCGAGCTGACTGAAGACGGCACCTTCGCGCTCAATTATCACGGCGTCGCTCTGCTCAACATGTATCTTCCCTTCTGGCAAGAGAAGTGGAAATGGGCCAACGTGTCATCGGAGATGGGTGATCTGCACAGCGCCAAGGCCCCCTTCACGATTCATGTTCCGGGCCTGGCGGCCGAGTTCGGCGGAAGCATCCGGATCGGTCCGCCCAATGTCCTGACCTACGAGGGGGTGATGCGGCATAGCGCGACCCGCCCCGACGTGAAGGGCGGCGGGATGGAATTCGACATGAACTTCCAGTCGCGGCTCTTTGTCGGAAGGACTCCGTCGGTACCCGAGCTGCTTCCCAATAACGAAGGCTTCGTTTGGCGATTGCCCGCCGAAGCGAGCGGCAAACTCGACGGGACTGATTCGACCGACCAGGAAGTCAAGGTCGTCTTTTCTCCGGGGGTTAAGGACGTCTTCTTTGAGAATGGAAACAAGAACCGCATCCGGGCTTTTCTGGTCACGCCGGCCACGTCGTCCGGAACCGACCAGATTCGGATGACGGTCACATTCCCAGCGGGGACCCGCCGCAAGCCGTCTGAAGAAGAAGAGTATGGCCCGGTCGACACGGCCCGCTGGCTGCGGAACGTGTTCCCGTCGCCGCACGTCCCCGTCGACCTCAGCACGCTCAACCATCGTCCCGGCGCCCATGGATTCTTGCGATCGGTCGGGGGCCGCTTGCAATTCGAGGACGGGACGCCCGCCCGGTTCTGGGGCGTCAACATGATGGCCTACGCGCTTTTCTCGACGAACCAACAGATCTCCATGCATGCCCGGCGCTTGGCCATGCTGGGCTTCAACCTCGTGCGTCTGCACCACCACGATTCGACCCGCTGGGTGAGCCCGACCGTGATCGACAAGCACGCCGACAATTCGCGGCAGCTCGATCCCGTCGGCATGGATCGCATCGACTATTGGATCAAATGCCTGCGGGAAAACGGGATCTACGTCTGGCTCGACCTGCATTCGTACCGGGAGTTTCGCCCGGGCGATCGCTCGACCGAGCTGGGCGAAGTCGTGACCTACGGCGACATTAGCCGCTCCCAGAATGCCCACGAAGCCAAAGGCTTCTGCCAGTACGATCCGGGTCTGCGGAAGCTGATGGCCGAGTTCGAGAACAAGTACTTGTCGCACGTAAATCACTACACGGGGCTGGCCTACAAGGACGATCCGGCCATTGCGTTCGTCCTCGTCACCAACGAGAACGACATCACGCACCATTACGGCGTGCGCGCGATGACCGATCAGAACAACGTCGCGCTGACTCGCCTCTTTAATGAACGAACGCGGGCCTTCGCCGAACGGACAGGCTTCGACGAGCGGCAGCTCAAGTCGCCATGGAGTCCAGGCCCCGCCCAGATCTTTTTGAACGACCAGGAGCATGACTTTGACCTGGGCATGATCGAGACCATTCGAGGCACGGGATCGAAGGCTCTGATCGCTACGGGCCAAATGTGGGGCGACAATCCGGTTGCGTCGATTTCTTCACTCACCACGGGGGACGTAATCGACACGCACGAGTACGGCAAGCCCGATCTGCTGGATGCCGATCCCCGCTACAAACCGAATATCGCTTCGTGGATCGGTCTGCATCGCGTCGAAGGCTTTCCGCTCACGGTTTCGGAGTGGAACATGGAACGCCGACAGCAGCCGACGGTCGATCGCTTCGCGGCCCCACTCTACGTGGCATCGATCTCCGCCCTGCAAGGCTGGGACGCGCTCATGATGTACGGATACTCCCAGCAGGCGCTCTCCGATCAGGTCGGTTTGACCAGCGTGTGGGACACACTCAACGATCCGGCCATGATGGCGATGATGCCGGCGGCCGCACTGGTTTATCGCAATGCGCATGTGTCCGAAGCCCGCAAGCACTACACGTTCGCGCTCTCGCCCGAGCAGCTCTTTAATACGGGTCTACGTCCCGACACCTGTGTGGCGGCACGCACGCTGATGGAGCAAAGTCACTTCGCCCTGAGCATTCCCCCCGTCCCGCAGCTTCCCTGGCTTAAGCCCATCGACGCACCGAAAGACGCGGTCGTGATTCATAATGCCATGGAGAGCTATTTGGCCGCCGATGCCCACTCGGTGACGTCCGACACGGGGCAGCTGTCGCGCGACTGGGAGGCCGGAACACAATCGATCGACACGCCGAAGACCCAGGCCGCCCAAGGGGCGCTGCTTGATCGAGCGATCCATCTGTCGGACGTCACGATCCTGGTGAACACGCGGCACGCGGCCGTCGCAGTCAGTGCCATGGATGAGCAGCCAATTCGCTCCTCCAACCAAATCCTGATCACCACGGTCGCCCGCGTTCTGAAACCGAAAAGACAGCCCGGAGCGGGTTGGAATCAGGACTACTCGGTCCTCAGCGAACCGGTCCCAGGTGAGGTGACCGTGCGTGCTCCGGCCGGTTTAGAAGTGGTCGCAATGACCTCGACTGGGCGAGGCCTCGCGCTTCCGGACGTGATCTACGAAAACGGCCGCTATCGCATTCCGCTGGCCAAGCGCTTGAGCCACTGGTATCTGCTGCGGAAGCCCGCGACGAGCCCTTGATTCCGATCGAGGGAATGTGCTCAAAGCGATGCGGGCCGCCGTCGAATTGATTGGTGGGGTGCTCGGGCGGTCACCCTTTGAGCATTCCTTCTGGTCGCAGTTTGACGGATTTCCAGCGTTAAACCGACTATCCGTCGGCCTTGCTCGAGATTTTGGCTTTCGGCACGCGACTTGCCAGACAAGATTGCGGCGAGAAGAAAAAGCCAGGCACAACTGGGAAAACCGACGTCGGCATCAGGTCGACAGCGATTTCGATAAACGCTCCCGCGGAGCGAAATGGCCCCGGAACGAGGAATCGTTCCGGGGTTTTTTTGTGTCTGGTCAACGCCTCCTCTCGCTCCAACTTTGCGGCGTGGTTGCCAGAATCGACGCCGGTCATCAGATTATGGAAGCGTTCAACGAAACGTCCGCATCCGATCTGTCACTACGGAGTCTGCTGGTTTGTTTGCCGCACACATCACGGGGCCGTCCCGCATCGAGCTCGTCGAGTCGCCAGAGCCGGCACTTAAGCCCCAATCGGATGGCCGGCGGCAAATCATCTTTCAGCCAGAGCTGACCTGCCTGTGTGGATCCGATCTCCCTTTTTTCCTGCGCAACCAGGAGCAGCCGAATCCGGAGATCGGTCACTCGCTGCACGAAATGATCGGGACGGTGACCGCAACAGACGGTACTCGCTTCAAAGCGGGCGACCGCGTACTGTGTGTCCCCTACAACCAATGTGGCTTCTTCGAGCGCTATGCCATTCACGAAGAGCGAGCCATTCCCTTGGATTCGCGCGTTTCGGAGGAATGCGCGCTCTTGGCTCAGCCATTGGGCACGGCGATCTTCGCTCTGAAAAAGTTGCCGACCATCATCGATCGAAATGTGGCGATCGTCGGGCAGGGGCCCATGGGCCAATTGATGTGCGCCGCATTACGGAATCTGGGTGCCCGAGAAATCATTGCCATCGACTTGCTCGAGTCGCGCCTGGCAAACAGTCCCCGCATGGGAGCGACGGCAACCGTCTGCAATGCTAAAGAGGATCCGGTTGCCGCCGTCACGCGACTTACCGGCGGACGGATGGCCGAGATCGTGATCGAAGCGGTCGGTCATCAGGACCAGGCGCTCAATCTGTGCATCGATTTGTGCCAGCCGGGCGGGCGGATTTTGTATTTCGGGGTGCCCCCGGAGTTTCTTGACCGCGTCCGGTTTCGAGACCTGTTCTTCAAGAACATCGCGCTTTACACGAGCGTTGGCCCGGATTTCCGCAGCGACTTTCCGCTTGCCATGCGCTGGATCGGGGAAGGGCGGGTTGATGTCTCAAAGATCATCACCCACCGCTATCGTTTATCCCAGATTCAGACGGCCTTCGAGACGTTTCGCGATCGCAAGGATGGGGCCCTTAAGGTGCTGGTCGAGTTTCCCGCCTATCGTCAGTCCTCCGCGAGACAAAAGCCGTGAAGATCCGTCTCTCGGCCCGCAGAATTCGCGGGCGGCAGTTTGCGATCCTGTTATTGCTGGGCGCGTACATCGGGCTCGGGTCCGCGCCTCTTTTCGGCGGCAGTTACACGTCAGCCGTCGCGACGATCACGCGCCAACAGCTGCGTCGTCACTGCGAGTTTCTGGCGAGTGACGCCTTGGAGGGACGCGAAACCGGAACCCGTGGAGGCCAGGCGGCCGGGGCATATATCGTCGCCCGGCTTCGAAAGCTCAAAGTCCCGCCGGCCGGATCCGACGGCGACTATTATCAACCGTTTCAATCCGCCAGCCGTAATATCTTGTGCCAACTTTCCGGTTCAGACCCGACCCTTGCGAAGGAATACTTGATCGTTGGTGCCCATTACGACCACGTCGGGTACGGCAGCGCACGCAACAGCCGTGGGCCCTTCGGCTTCATCCACAGAGGGGCGGACGATAACGCGAGCGGCACCGCCGCCTTATTGGAGCTGATTGGCGCTTTCAATTCACTTGACGCGGCCCCCAAACGGACGCTGCTCTTCGTTTTCTGGGACGCTGAAGAACAAGGCCTGTTGGGCTCCGAATATTGGTGCCAGTACCCGACGGTCCCGCTCGAGAGGCTGAAGCTCGTCTTCAATATTGATATGGTGGGCCGGCTCCGCGAGAACCGGGCCGAAGTCCTGGGCGGGCGGACGGCGGCCGGACTCCGCGGCTTGATCGCAGCCAACAACAGCGATCCGCCCGTCTTGCTCGATTTTTCGTGGGATTCCCGCCGCGACAGCGACCATTACCCGTTCTTCTCGCGACAGGTCCCCTATTTGATGGTCTTTACCGGCAAGCATCCGGAATATCACACGCCTTACGACAACGTCGACAAACTCAATACGGAGGGGATCGAACGGGTCACCCGTCTCTTGTTCCGCACAGTCTACGCCGCGGCTCAAACCCCTCGTTTGCCCTCTTTCCGTCAGGCCGCGTTCCAGGACAACAACGCCTTGCGGGATGCGGTGGAAGTTCCCAGCGAGCTGCCTCAGCCGCGCTTGGGTGTGACATGGGACGAACAACTCGCGCGACGCCGGGTGATCGAGGTCACACAGGTCGATCCCGCTTCGCCGGCCGAGGCAGCCGGAATCCGGGGCGGCGACCGCATCTTGAAATTTGACGGCGCGGCCGTCCAAGGTGCCGCCGAAATTCGCGAGGCCGTCTGCGGCGCGCCGAAAGAGACGACCGCCGTCATTGTTCACCATGGGGAGACTTCGCCGCGGACTCTGCATGTGCATCTGCCAGGCTCGGCTCACCCCCTCGGCGTTTTTTGCCGCAGTGATGACGCGGAGCCCGGAAGCGTCATTGTCAGTCGCGTACTGCCGGGGTCGTCGGTTGAGAGGGCCGGGCTGCGCCTCAATGATCGCATTCACAAAGTCGGCGATCGCGCCGTGACCTCACCGGAAGAGTTGTCGGCTCTGCTGCTTGGCCGGGTGGGATCGCAGTCGCTCCAGATCGAGAGAGACGGAGAGATCCTGACCCTAGAGCTTAAGCGTGCGAAGTAGGCGGCCGGAATCGCTTTCCCAGATTCCCCATCCTGACGCCACTCGTCGGCAATCGACAGGTTGTGAACTTAGCCCCGCGGCCCTAAATCCGCTACGGCCGCTACAAATTCCCCTGCATGCTGCATTTCTTGAAGTGGCATAACCTGCATCGCCGATACTCCTGTTACGACTAGTGCCATTGGCATTGTCGGTAAATTCGCGCCCACAGCCAGAGGGGGCCTTTGGACGTCCGCGACGTTAGCTCGGCTGCAGGAACTTGAGCATGGTCGGACGATTGGGACTTGGCATCGCCACGGCTTTGAGCCTCCTAAGCGCAGGCGGACTCTACGCCCAAGGCATAGGCCCTGCGCCGGTTCGCAGGCGTACATCTCCAACGGATACCCCGGCCCGGGAGCCTACGCTCCGGGGACTCCGGGATCTGGGACCCAGTTCGTCAGCCAGGGGCTTAGTCCATTCGGCACTAATCCTCAGCCGGCGTTCGGACCTCCTGGAAACGGACCTTCGTCGGTCGCGCCGGCCGCTTACTCAATGCAGGATCCCAACAGCGCGGCCGGCCAGCCGGGATGTCCCGGCTCATCGGCCTACAGTGGAATGCCCGGATGCGGAAACGCGGAAGCCTCAGACGACTTCGTGGAATTGCCCTGGGAAGATATCCTTTGCCGCGTCTTGCGGAACGTGGACGTTCGCCTCGACTACATCAACTGGGGCATTTCGCGGCCGGCCACGACATTGATCGGGGCGCAGCCGGGTCCCGGAGTGCTCCAACCGTTCTTCAATGATTTCGGCTCGGTGCAGAAGAACCCGACCGATGTCTTTCCGATTCTCGACTCGTTTGGCAACCAGGTCGGTCAGGCCCGTGCCTACGATACCACTGGCATATCGCTCTACGAGAATTCCGGGTTCCAAGCGACGTTCAGCGTGCCGATGACTTATGGCACGATTGAAGCCAGCGGGTTTATCCTGGGCAAGGCGAATTCCGCGCCGAATCCCGGAGGATTACCTGCGGGTATTCCAGGCCAAACCGAATCGTTCGCGGCAATCCCCGTCACCGTGGGTGGCCTGCCGTCCCAAACCGTCGCTCTGTTCAGCCAAAGCTTCAACCAGTATTTCAGCTCGTTCGTGTTCGGAGCAGAGGCGAATATCTACTTCAACGCGATCGTGCCGAAGGACTACGGCCTGGTCTTCAAGCCGATGGTCGGGTTCCGCTACCTTGGAATTGACGAACACTTCGACGTGGTGGCAACCAACCCGGGAGTCGCGCCTCGACGATCGACTCATCGACGATCAACAATATCTACGGGCCTACAGTCGGTTGCCGCCTTGAACTGCTCACACAATGGTTCACGATCGGCGCAGACCCGAGAGTTACGTTCGGCGTGAATCAGTTCGCGGCAAACATCAATGCGTCCGATCCGACCGTGGGCGACGCTCACGATCATGACATCGACGCGCGGTTTGCTCCGGTCGGGGCCGTCGATTGCTACCTCAAGATTCCGATCCAGGAACACTTCCGCCTGTACGCGGCTTACAACCTGATCGGCACCACCAACATTTCGCGTCCGCAGTCGCAAATCGACTACAACGTCACGACCAGCGGCCAGAACGACACTCATCTGGCACTCAGCAGCGCCGGCATCATGATTCAGGGCTACTCGGTCGGCTGCGAATTCAACTTCTAAGATTGATAAGCAGGTTTGAGACGCTCGACCGGAGGGTCGCGTCCGGCAGAGGTTCGACTGACGGACAGACCTGAACCGTCTTCGACGGTTCGGCTTCGAGAGTCGACTATCCCTTGGAACGAAAAAGGCTCGTCCAGATGGACGAGCCCTTTTCGTTGAATGGTTTCCGCGCTAACGCCGCTCAACGGCCCTGAATTACGTGGTCGTCCGACTTCTTCGAGTCGGTCTTCGGGTCGTCGGACTTCGGCTTGGATGTTTTCCAGGCCCGCTCGTTGGCCAAACCTCGAGCTTCAACGACCAGTTGCTGAGCCTGCTGCAGAGCTTGCGGTGTGAAATACGCGTAGTCAGTAAAGCCGATCTCAGTCGATTGTTTCGCCGCCAATTCCTGCCAGCTCATGTGGCTTGCCAGATTCCAGGCGGCTGCCTGGGCGACCTGCGGGTCGATGGCATTCTTGCCGATCAACGAAAGCAGGGCGCCGAGCTGTTGGTTGTCGGTGTATTCCGAGACCGGGATCAGCTTATAGGTCATGGTCGGATCGGGGTCGGTCTTGCCATGCTCAAGGCAAACCGAATTGAACGGCAGCTTGGCCGTGTGCTGGGGGGGAATCGAAAACATCCCGCCGCCACCAAATCCACCGCCACCGAGTCCGCCACCGGCGCCTCCGGCGCCTCCACCCACCCCTTGCGCTCCACCGGCACCGCCCGCGCCACCCGCGCCGCCACCACCGCGTCCGCCGCCGCCGCCGCCGCCAAACTGTCGGAGCACGGGCACAGCGACGAACGAGTCGGGCAGGTCCACCGTCACCGGCTTGTTGGACGGATTCTCGACGTACACGGTACCGCTGAGAGCGTTGTTGGGTACAACCTTCGCATTCAGCGTCCCGTCGGCGAGGCCGTCAAAGAGTGCGACCTTGGGAGCTGAGGGATCGAGCGTCAGCTTGCCCGCGATCGGCAGCCACTTTTTCTTTTTCTTTTGGCGCGCCGCGACCTTTTTGGTCGTCGGAGTCTTGGTCGAGCCGGCCTTTGCCGCGTCGGCATTTGCCGGTTTGCCCGTCGACGTCTTGGTATCGGTGGAAGATTTGTCGGTCGGTGACGATTTGTCCGCCGGTTTATCAGCCGACGGCGGATCCGCCGAGGACTGCATTGTGCATGCAAGCGCCAAGGCAACGGCCAGAGCACAGCCGCGGCCCAACGGCGACACCACCAAACGCCGAATCATGGAACGGATCCTTTCGGTAGACATTTGCCCGCAAACATCATCGCCCATTGATTTTATCGCCCACTTTCGGCAGGAAGCAACAAAAACTTGCCCAAACCCCCGAGAATCGGCCTGCGACCCGGCTTTCGCTGCGAATCACGCCGTTTTTTCCCGCCTTTCGACCGCCCCGCAAAGCGACCCGAACTCGCGGAACCCCGTTTAAACGTCTGCCCCCACCTGTAGGACGCTCCCCGGCCAACCGCAGTTCCCCGGTCCGGCCGTCCTGACGCGTCCGTGCGAGCGATTCCCGCGACATCCTGCCGCCTTGATCTGCCCGATAAGACGCGTGATAGTCGAATTATGATTCTGCTCGATCCGACCCAACTTCCGGCGTACCTTCGGGGCCGACGGTTGCTCGGTTCCAACGAGAATTGCCGCATCGAAGCGCTGTCGGGCGGAGTCTCGAACGTTGTCCTGCGAGTCGAACCGCAGGGCCGCTCCGCCTTTGTCATCAAGCAATCCCGGGAGAGATTACAAACCGACGTGCCCTGGTTCAGCCAGCTCGATCGGATTTTTCGGGAAACGGATGTGATGGCGGCCGTTCGGCCGCTGCTCCCGGAGGGGGCAATTCCACGAATTCTTGACGAAGATCGCGAGAACTACGCCTATGCCATGGACGCGGTTGATGCCAATCACGTCGTTTGGAAACGCGAGCTGCTCGCGGGCCGCATCCGCGAGGAGATTGCTCTGCGGCTGGCGGACTATCTCTCGGCGATTCACGGTCGCACCCAGGCAAATCCGGCCATCGCACAGGCATTCGATGATCGCGAAGTCTTTGTGCAACTTCGCGTCGACCCGTTTTATCGGCACGTGGCTCGAGTGCACACCGACCTCAGCGGTGAGATCGCCGGTTTGATCGACGAAATGTGGCGAAGCCGTCTTTGCCTCGTGCACGGCGACTTAAGTCCCAAGAATGTGTTGATCGTCGACTGCCCACCGTCAGCCCCCCCGCTGGTCGGCATCGCACCGCCTCCACGACCACGAGTGACTCTCGTCGACTTTGAGACGGGACACTATGGCGACCCTGCGTTCGATCTGGGATTCTTTCTGAGCCATCTGGTGCTGAAGGCTATTCGGGCTGGCACTGAAAGTCCGCGATTCCTGCATTTGGCGCAAATCTTCTGGGACCGCTATCGACAAGGAATCGCGCAAAATGTGCCTGGCACGGCCCTCGAGACGCCCGACTTGGAACGCCGTATCGTTTCCCACTTGGCCGCCTGCGCATTGGCTCGAGTCGACGGAACCAGCCCTGTTGATTACCTCACCGAGCCGCGCGACCGCGACGTCGTCCGTGTTGTCAGTCGCCGCCTGCTCAAAGATTCGATCAGCCGCCTGCCGGACGCCTTTGCGATTCTGTTCGAGCTGCTGGCCGCTCGACAGCCGCAGGGGAATCATCCCCCGGCAATAAGGACCAGTTTTTCCGCTCCTTGACGCAAAGCACCATGCCGCGAACCGCGCAGACACGCATCGAATCGGTGCTGGCTCGGGAAGTCTTTGACAGCCGCGGCAAACCGACGGTGGAGGTCGAGATTTGCTGCGAGGGATCGCGGGTCGCCGGGCGAGCCATCGTCCCCAGCGGCGCCAGCACTGGCAAACTCGAGGCTCGGGAGTTGCGCGACGGAGATGCGACCCGACTCGACGGGACCGGCGTGCTCCGTGCTGTTGAAAACGTCAACGGTCCCATTGCAGCCGCCCTGCGAAGCGAGGACGCCGACGATCAGGAGCGCCTTGATGCAATCCTGTGCCGGCTTGACGGCACAGCGGACAAATCGCGGCTGGGTGCCAACGCTATCCTCGTCGCGTCGCTGGCCTCAGCACACGCGGCGTCTCACGCGAAGGGCATCTTGCTGGTCGAGCATTTGCACGAACTTTGGCGTCGAGTGCCGGCGACTGAGGGTCCGGGAACCGTCAGGGCCGGAGCGGCCGCAAATTTGGGTGACCGGCTCATCATTCCCTTGCCGATGGTGAACATGATTTCCGGCGGTCTGCACGCCGGTGGCAATCTCGACTTCCAAGATTTTCTGGTGATCGCCAGTGGTGCCGACTCATTTCGCCAGGCACTCGAGTGGACGATCGCCATCTATCGTCGGCTCGGGAAGATTTTACTCAGCCACGGTTACGAAGGAGTGCTCGTCGGCGACGAGGGAGGCTTTGGTCCAAAACTGCCTTCAAACTTGGATGCGATCCATCTCATCTTGCAGGCCGTCGAAGACGCCGGTTTGGCGCCCGGAATCGACGTGCATTTCGCGCTCGATGTGGCCAGCAGTCACTTTTACTCAGACGGCGTCTACAGACTCTCGGCGGATGCAAGCAACACCTTGCGCTCGGATGAAATGGTCGAACTGCTCGAAGAATGGGTCGATCAATACCCCATCGTCAGCATTGAGGACGGGTTGGCCGAAGACGATTGGCCGGGGTGGAAACTGATCACGGAACGGCTAGGAAATCGGGTGCAACTGATCGGCGACGACCTGTTCGTCACGCAAACGAAGCGAATCGAGCAGGGCGTCGATGCCGGCGTCGCGAATAGCGTACTGATCAAGCTCAACCAGGTCGGGACGCTCAGCGAAACTTTGACCGCGATTCGCCGAACTCTGGGCGCCGGGTACCGACCCGTGATTTCCGCCCGCAGCGGTGAGACCGAAGACACGACCATCGCGGACCTGGCGGTCGCAACCGGCGCAGGGCAGGTCAAGATCGGATCGGTCGCCCGTTCCGAGCGCCTGGCGAAGTACAACCAACTGCTCCGATTGGAGGAGACGCTCCAGGACAGAGCCACGTGGCTGGGAGGCGCAATCTTTGGCGGCCTGCGATAATTGGACGCGGCAATCAGCTGAATTCGCGCCTAGTGCGGGGTCAGGAAATCGGGAAACCGACCATACGCGAGACGGTAGAGAATCGTCCCGAGAATTCCGCCCGGAAGGCCCGCGAGGTTGCCGAAAGCGTGACAGGCGATTGCCGGCCAGAGGCTCTTGGTTCGGGCCCGCAAGACCGCGCAGGCCCAGCCCACAAAAAGCGTTGCCAGCACGAGCGTCAATCCGCCTGCGACGCCGGCCGAACTCCACATCAAGGGCGCGTGCATCGAGGCGAATAACACCGCTGACGACACGATGGACGGCGCGAAGACTGAAGGAGTGACTGCGTCTTCGCCGTTCGCGACCCACGATTGAACCAAACCGCGGACGTAGACCTCCTCCGAGAAGCTGCTCCCGAGCCAGATGACCACGACGATCTGCAAGAAGTTCATCTGCGACGCGATGGGATGCGTAACCTCCAAGAAAATCATCGTGACCGACGCTGCCATCATTGCGATTGCGGCGAGCACGAACCAAACGACATACGACCGGTTCCACCACCGGGCTCCGCGCCAGCCCATCTGGCTGAAACGCCTGCCCATGAGCTTCCACGCTGCCAAGGCGATGAGAACGAGAGTCCCTTTCATGGCAATTTGCGAGACAACCGCGGAATGGTTCCCCAAGGCATCGAGCCCGTACCTGAACGAATAGGCAACGGCCAGGAACAGCCCCAGCCCCCAGACGTACCCGTCCAGTGCTCGCATCCAGGGATTCCGCATTTGGTCTGTCCTATTCGCTTACTTCAACTTTGGCGATCAACCGCCGATTCTTCGCCTTCTCTGGACTACTTCGCTCGCATTTCTCGCAAAGCAGCGAGCAATATCGGCGCGGGATCGGGGAGATCGGTCCGAATCAGGCTGGCGGTCTGATCTGTTGCCAGCCGCGGCAAACGCGGGCAATGAAACCGGATTTCGGCGTGCGCCTTCGCCAAGAAGCGACAAAGTGTCTCAGCCGCCGACTTCGCCGCCGCGTATTCTCCCAGATTCAGAGGAATCTCATCGACAAAGGCAGACGAGGGGTAGAGCACGCGGCTCAGAGAGGGCTCCAGTCCTCGGACGGCGTGAAACGTATCGAGAAACGCGCCCACGTAGTAGTTACAGAATTCCTGAAAGCGGCTCAGGCTGAAACGGCGATCAGCGGCCGCCGAGATGAACGGAGTCGCGAAATAACAAAGCAGCGTCGGCGACCAGCTTCCGACAAGAACCGGCAGCTGAGCCGCATCCGTCAGCACGTCGTACGCAAAGTAGCTGGCGGATGCGCCTCCGTCTGCGATTTCTGACGCCACGCGCTCGGCCTCGGCCGCGCCTCGATGATACGTGAACTTTACGTCCGCTCCGCCGGCCGCAAGCAGCTTGACGGCAACTTCCCCCAAGCCGCGCGATCCTCCGATCACGAGCGCCCTCTCGCCTCGGAACTCGTCGGGACTCACAAGCGAACGCAGCGTTGCAAAGGTCGATTGTTTCTGCGGCTGGGGCCGCACGAAGGCAGTCACCTTCCCCCCCAAACCGGGTCCTGCCACGCGCAGCTCCAGGCGCGAGACGCGGTCGTCGTAGTTTTCGGTCTCGTAGTGCAGTTGTGGGACGTCGCCCGGACCGAGCACCGTGCTGGAATCGCGCAGGTCAAGACCGGCCAGAATGGAGTGCAAGCCGGGGGCTTCCATTCCTACGACGCGTGTCATCGCGAGCAGCGACGCCAGTTGATCCGCCGGCAAGTGGCGGGCGACGTTCGGAAGCTGCTGACGCGCTACGTCAAGCTCCAAGCAGAGAGGCAGCTCTCCCCCCGCAGACTGCAACTCGAGCGGGCCGCGAGCGCGACAGACTCCATGCACTGGCAACTCGCCTGGGATCGGTGTCCCGTTTCCAGATCTGAGTTCGAACGAAACACTTGCGGTCAACACCTTGGATTCGTGGACCAGCAATTCAAGCTGAATGTCTGTCGCGCTTTTGCGGTGCGCTGACGAGTTCGACGCCGACATTCAAGGGAATCGATGAGCGGAATCGCACCCTGAGATTTGTTAGACGCAGCGCGGCGTTGGTCTCCGCGAGCCAGCCGTCAAAGGCCCAAAGCAGCGCGTGCATTCCGTGCACCACGGGCTGGCCGAACAGCAGCCGGCGGGCAGCCACCGGATCGAGGTGAATGGGATTGTAATCGCCCGAAAGTCGCGCAAACGCGAGCTGGTCGTCGACCGAAAAGACACGCATAGTCGTGGACATCAATGCCCGAATTCACGGACCCAGTACAAACGCCCGGTTTTAGCCGCAATTGACCATTTTCCCGCATTTTACTACAAGCCGCTGCAAAGCCAGGGGGGCTGCCAATCGGCGAGGGGAAGCGGGCCCGAATTCGATCCGCTCCTCCATCAACGTCTTGACGGCCCGTTCTCGAGAGTTCTCAGGTGACTGCGGCGAACTCCTGGCAACTACCTCAGGCCTCTCGCTCTGCGGGGCAACCGCTTGTCCCCGTGGAAATGGAGTCCGTCGATTGCCTGCTCTGCGGCAGCGGCGATCATGAAACGATCGTAATCACCCACGACCACCTGACGCGAATCGGCGGAAATTTCCGCGTCGTGCGCTGCCGTAACTGCCAGTTGGCATTCACAAATCCAAGGCCGACTGACCGCGCTCGCGGCCTCTTTTATCCGGCCGACTACGCGCCTCACCTCGAACCGGAGTCGAACAGGGCCCACCTCGCAAATTGGCGGCGAACGCTCGAGTTCGCCGCGCTGCGGCACCGCCTCGGCTATCCTTCGCGGTCACCTGACCGGTGGACCGCTTTGAAATCCGTGGCGGCCCGCGCCGTATTCCGACGCAGGCGCGACCGTCAACACTGGATTCCCTTTCGCTCTCCAGGACGGCTGCTCGATTTTGGTTGCGGGGCTGACGACTTTCTGGCGCTGATGCGCGATTACGGCTGGCACGTCGAAGGCGTCGACCTGTTCCCCCAGGTCGTGGACGCGTTGCGACGCAAGGCGGGAATTCGGGCACACGTCGGATCGTTGCCGCACCCCGATATCCACCCCGAATCGCTCGACGCGCTTACGATGCGACACTCCCTGGAGCATGTCCCGTTTCCGAAACAAGTCTTGAAAGCGGCGGCCGACGCTTTGCGACTGGAAGGCATCGTCGTCGTTGGCGTGCCGAACCTTGCGTCGTGGTCGTTTAAACACTTCCAGCAAAACTGGACGGGACTGGCTCTGCCACGGCATCTGACGCACTTCACTCCGCCGACGCTGAGCCGCATGGTCGAAGCCGCCGGCTTTCGCGTGCTGTCGATCGAGCAGATCGGACGCGACGGCCGAATCCGCAAGTCGGCGCGCATCGCGACGAAATCCGGGCAGCCAAGCGTGCTGCGTTGGAAAACCCTGGCCGGACTCGTGGCCCGCTGGACCGAACTGACCGGCCAGGCCGACAGCCTGCGGCTGATCGCCGAAAAGGTCTGAGCGCTCCGCCGCGCCGTGAGCCGCTGACTTCTCCGCCTGTCGCAGGGACGCTGTCAGCCAACGTTTCACGTCGAGTGAGGCTTCTGCCAACGCTCGCTCTCGCACATTCGTCGGCTGCGCCCGTTCGAGCCCGAGCAGCAGCCATGCAACCAGGCAAAGGAAAAGAAGCCGCAGCAGATGGTCGGCCGAAAACACTTGAGACGCTTTCAGCTCTTCGAACGGTTGGGAAATGGTTTCTGCAGGGCGCGGCCGTGTCCGCGCCGGGCGTGTCGTCGGCTGGCGATTCAGCTCATTTGCGGAAAAGCGGTCCGTGTCGACGCTCGCTGTGCCGGCGACTTCTTTTCGCGGCGGTTGCTTGAGATTTCGAGCAGCCTTCGCCAGTTCCAAGAACTCGGCCCGGTAGCCTCTGTGATCCGGTCCGAGGCTGCCTGACGCGATCCCGAGCACGCCTTCGAAGGACATGTCGCCGCGGTGCCGAGAATCTCGAAGCAGCATCCCGAACTCCGCAACGCTGGCGGCGAACCGATAGTCGTCGCTGGCGGAATCGAACGGCATTCGTCGGTCGACGACCGGCACCTCCAGCGGCTTGCTGGCTTTTCCGTCCGGCTCCTTATAGCGCAGCCGGACGGTAAACAATTCGGGTCCTTCGGCGGCATCGGTCAAACCTGCGTGCGTCTGATACTTCGAAGGGTCAATATCAGAGCCGGGAATCGCCTGCCCCGCCGGCACAATTTCGTAAAACGCGGTGACCGTATGGCCCGCTCCGATCTCCCCAGCGTCCTTCGCATCGTTCTTGAAGTCCTCGGATCGTAGCAGCCGATTCTCGTAACCAATCAGTCGATATCCGGCCGCGCGCGCCGGATTGAAATCGATCTGAATCTTCACGTCCTTCGCAATCGTGACCAGCGTACCGCTGAGCTGGTGGACGAGGACTTTCTTTGCCTCGCTTTCGGTGTCGATGTAAGCGTAGTTTCCATTCCCTTTGTCGGCGAGCTTTTCCATCGTCGAGTCTTTGTAATTTCCCATGCCAAATCCAAGCACAGTCAGGAAGACGCCCCCGCGAGCTTTCTCTTCGATCATCCGAACCAATTCACCTTGGTCGGTGACCCCGACGTTGAAGTCGCCATCGGTGCACAGAATGATTCGATTCACGCCGCCCGCGATGAAATTCTCGGCCGCCACCTGATACGCCAGCTGAATCCCTTCGCCCGCGTTGGTCGAGCCGCGTGCGACCAACGAGTCGATCGCGGCGACAATCGTCGAGCGATCGAGCGCGCTCGTCGAGGGAAGCACCAGGCCCGACTCGCCCGCATAGACGACGATCGCGACGCGGTCGTTTTCGCCCAATCGCTCGAGCAGCATCTTCAGCGACGTTTTGACAAGCGGCAGCTTATTCTCATCGCTCATCGAGCCCGAGACGTCGATCAGAAAGACCAGGTTGCTCGCGGGGCGCTCCTTGTGATGAACGTCGCGTCCTTTCAGTCCGATTCGGGCCAGGCGATGGTTGGCATTCCAGGGACAATCTGCCAGCTCGACATTGACGGAAAACGGAACGTCGCCTGTCGGCTTCGCGTAGTGGTAAGGGAAATAGTTGACGAGTTCTTCGATCCGCACGGCGCCCGACGGCGGCAGCAACCCTTGTTTGAGGAAACGCCGTACAAGAGCGTAGGAGGCCGTATCGACGTCGATCGAAAATGTCGACAGCGGGTTCTGTTTGGCCGAGAGAAACGGATTCTCCACGAGGGCATCGTAGGTCTCGGTATTAAGTCCGCGGTTGGCGGCGGCCGCTCCATTCGATGGACTCCCGGGCGGCACGACCGGCTCGTGCGTGACGGGCGTGGCGAGCTGTTCACGCGCAACCGCGTCGGGCGGCACAGGCGCGGGTTGCCAGACGTTGACTGCTCGATCCGGGCGTTCCAGTGCCGCCGCATCCTTGGCCATCGTGGCAGTCGTCTTCGACTTTACAGCAAATTCTTTGGACTCCTCAGCACAACCTCCAGCCACGAGCGTGGCCACGGCGCAGACTGCGATCGATCGCCAGGAAGGCTTCATATCGTGCTCCTCGATTTGCGCAGCGTTGTCGTGCTTGGAGGGTTGAACGTTGCCTGAGGCGGCCCGGGCTGGAAATGTGGCCGCAATAGAAAGACGGGCGAGGAGCGAAGAAAATTCCCGAGTTCCGGCAAACATTCGTTCCGGAACGCGCCGAGGTCACGCGGGCCAGGCCCTCAAAGCAATTTGTGCGACTCGCTCCAACTCCCGGCGGCTGGCACCGCTAGAGGCTCGGACCGACAGTCCGTGCAAAACGGTCGCGACAAAGCGAGCGACGCCGGCGGGATCCCATCCGATGCAAGCCCCCCTTTGTCGGCGTTGAATTCCCGGGGGGCGCCCGCGTGACACATTTTTTGCATTTCTATACCAAATGGTACACAAAGCGCCTTGACCCGGCAAACCGGACTGCGTAGTTTTCTACGTGTCGGTTTTCGACTGGGCCAATACAGATCGGCTTCTCTCGAAGGAGGCGCATCGATGTCGCAGAAACTCGCGGGAAAAGTGGCGGTTGTCACCGGAGCGTCCAAGGGAATCGGCGCGGCCATCGCGCGGCAGCTGGCGGGCGAGGGAGCGGCCGTCGTCGTCAACTATGCATCCAGCAAGGCGGGGGCCGATCAGGTTGTTTCCGACATCACCAAGAAGGGGGGCAAGGCCGTCGCCGTTCAGGCCGACATGTCGAAACAGGCCGACATTCAACGCCTGTTCGCCGAAACCAAGAAAGCGTTCGACAAAGTAGACATTTTGGTCAATAACGCCGGCATTTACGAATTCCTTCCGCTCGAGAACGTAACGGCCGCATCGTTCCACAAGATGTTCGACTTGAACGTGCTCGGCCTGCTCTTGGCGTCGCAGGAAGCGGTGAAGCACTTCGGCCCCTCAGGCGGAAACATCGTCAACATCAGTTCGGTCGCGGCCACGCTCGCGCCGCCAACCGCGTCGGTGTATAGCGCGACCAAAGCCGCCGTGAACGCGATCACGCGGTCGCTCGCGCAGGAACTCGGGCCGCGGAAGATCCGCGTCAACTCGATCAATCCCGGCATGATCGAAACGGAAGGGCTCCACGCCGCCGGGATCGAGGACAGCGATTTCCGCAAGCAGACCGAAGCAACGACTCCGCTGGGCCGCATCGGCCAGCCGCAGGATATCGCCCCGATGGCCGTCTTCCTCGCATCGTCGGATTCCGCCTGGATCACGGGCGAGTCGTTCTACATCAATGGCGGCGGACTGAAGTAATTGGGGGATTCTTACGCGGGCGCGTCACGCTCCCGTTGCCCCAAGGAAGAATTGCGCAAGACCCATCCGAGCCGAAGGGGGGCGCACCTCAATTTCGGTCGTGGATTTTCCACTTTCCGTAAGGGTACGACCAGTCTCCGTTAACCCGTCCGAACGCGAATCCGGAAAACGTACCAATGCGGCCCGGCGTTTTCGGTCCGGGAAGCTGATAGCCGACGCCTCGGCACATGAGGACCATGTCGTCGCCGCGACAGCAAAAGAACGTTGTCAGGGGCGCGTCCTTGGCCGTGACCGCACCGGCCACCTCGACCAGGATCCACCCGGTTGAAGGCAGGTGGACTTGGACGCGGACGTGGTGCCCGGGCTCGTCTTTGGGTTTGTCGGGCAAAATGAAGCCGCTGACCTGCCGACAGGGGATTCCGTTGGCGCAGAGCGCACACGTGTAGATCCGCGAGAGCCCCCAACATTCGGCCGATTTTTCGGAGCAGAAGAAACCGATTTCCCCAGTCTTTCGTTGAGCGATCCTGGCCTGCATGTATTTTTCGTCCGGAATCTTGTACACGAAGTAGCGTCGTAGAAACCCGAGGATCCGGAAGGCAAAGTCGGCATCTCGCTCGCTCGGGGTCCGCATCAAATCGTGCTTTTTCATCCAATCGCGAAAAAACGGCGTGTTGTATTCGTAGTATTCTTCAGCCGCGAGCCGCGCTGCCCGCTCGGCGCGCTCAAGAGGAGGCACGGGCCGCGCCGGCAGGCCTCGCTCGAGCGCCGCCGCGAACAGGTCGACCTCCATTCTTACGACGGCCTGCCCACCGGTCGGTTGGTTCACATGCACGGCACGCAATGGCTTTTTCAATGGGCTCAAATCCAGTTCGCTAACCTCTCGCAATCGCTCCTTCCCTCCCACAAAGAGATTGAAGCTCACGATGCGCTGGGAGACGGTGTCCGGCGGCAGAGGGACAATCACCACTCCGCGCGTGGGAGGGAGATTGTGCGTGATGGTAATCGAGAGCTTTCGAGAGGGTGTAGAGACGACTCGGTGGGGTCCGGGGCTGAGGGCAGGCGCGCCACTCCGCGGATTTTGCGCCTGGGCCATTCCTGAGAGAAAGCACACCGCAATTCCTGCCGCCGCGATCACGCGTCGGCGCGCGGTCTCGTTTCGATAAGACAACGTGGGCGGAGCAGGATTCTTGGCGTGCACGGCGGCAATTCTTCTGATCGGAGGTAAGGTCGCGACTCTAGGAACAAAAGCTTAAGGGACTCGATTTGGAAGTGACAGCGTTTGCTTGGTCGTCTCGACGATTTTGCCAATTGTGATCGGCCGCGCCAGCAATGCCGCAACGCGTGTCCGCAGGGATTCCCACTCCGACCGGTCAGTCGACCCCACGACAAGAATCAGGGGAACTGCCGGGACCAACATCAGCAGATGCTCGACGGTATTCGGGCTGGCTTCGGGATCGTCGTAGACGTCGATCAGAATCAGCCGAGGCTCAACCGACTTCTGGAGCAAGGCGCCCAGGGCCACGGCCAGGCCCGGCACAGGCTTCACGTCATAGCCAGCCTCGAGCAACTCGCCATAAAGCAGCCTGCGCTCGTTCAGATCGGCCGCGATCAACAGCACGTCGCGGCGTTCAGGCCCTTCAGTCATGGGCGGTTCTCGGCTTAGCGGCGCGGTTCGGCTCACAAGCACAGGTCGGGTATAACAAGCCCAGAGTTTTCGGCAAGATTCCGAGCCCTGGTCCGAATAATTTCAGGGCACCGTCGCGCAAACGAACGGAGCCGGCTTTGGTGGATCAAGTTACGGACGCTTCAAACAGCGCGGAATCGGCAACGCGAGAACGACCTACGCCGACGGTTCAGCTTGGTCGCCTGAAACTTCAGGGTGTCTGGGCGATTCTCGCGCTCCTGGTGCTCTTGTCGCTTGTCGTGGCGCTTGTGATTTACGCCCGCCCGAGAGTCACTCTGATGGTCTCGGCCGGGCTTTGGTTGGTGATGGATATCTACTGGAGCATTGCGCAACTGAAGCGGCCGCAGGCCAAGTCCACAGAGTCGCCGGAGTCGCGCAAGCGCCACGGACTGTTGACCTCGACCGCTCTCTTGCTGATTTTCTTGCCCTTTCCCGGATTGACGGGACAATTCGTCCCCGACACTCTCACGACGGCCTTGGTTGGACTCGGCATCCAGATCGGGTTCACCCTCTTCTACCTTTTCGCCCGATTCTATCTCGGTCGCTTGTGGAGCGGTGCGATCACGATCATGCACGATCACGAGTTGATGCAAACCGGGCCGTACCGTTTCCTGCGACACCCGATGTATACCGGCATGCTTGGCATGTTTGCCGGGACGGCGATCGTGTCGGGCCAGTATCACGCGCTGCTCGGCGTCGCGGTCGGAGTGCTGGCCTATGCCAGAAAAATCCGGATCGAGGACCGCGTGCTTTCGGCAGAGTTCGGTTCGGCCTACGAAACGTATCGGAAGCGGACGGCAGCGCTCATTCCTTGGGTGCTCTAAGTCGTCCGCTGCGACGTCGCGGCCCAAGGTGCTCCTGGCATCCGACGCGGTAGGCCTCGCCGAGATATTCTCCCAGTTCGCCTTGTAATTGCGCGGCGTCGTGCAGCTCAAAGACGTGCACGTGGTTTCGGGGCGAGATTGTTTCGATCTTCAAGAAGCACTCTTTCTCACGCCTCTCGGCGAGCACGAGATGACCCCTGAGATAGCCCCGCCGGGTCATGAGCGCGGCGAACGACATTCGGACTTGGAACGCGATCCGAGTCTTTTCCGGCAGAATCAGCACCGGGCCGTGTGCGCGAACGGCTGCGAGGAAGGCTTCGTAGAGCCGCCGCGTCTCCGGCGGCTTTCCCTCGAAGTGCGATTCCAACGACACGTCGGAACAGAAATGAGACTGGTTCTTGTTCGCAAACCGTCTGCCGCACTCAGGGCATTTCCACAACTTGTTGCGTCGAGACTTCATGTGCCGGTCCGGCAACACGCTTAATGCCCCGGCCGCTTTCGCGTCGCCGTTCTGCCCAGGTATTTCTGGAAGCGGTCCGGCCGGCCAGCAATTCAGCCACGAAAATAGCATGAGAAGAGCTTCAGCATATCGCTGCTCAGGCCCCAATTTTCTGAAAACCTGACTGGCAAGCCGATCGGGCTTGATTTTCGGCGCGAATCCGGCAACTATATCCATGTTGGTTATATCAATTCCGGATGCAGTGATGCCCGCGGGCGGAGCAAGAGAAGACGACCGAATCGCCGGACTGTTGCCGCTGACCCCGGCCGTGTTCCACATCATGCTGGCATTGGCCGAAGGCGAAGCTCACGGATACGGCATCATGCTCGAAGTGGATCGGATCACTCACGGGGCGCTGCGGATTGGGCCGGGCACGCTTTACCGGTCGATTCAACGAATGCTCATCGACGGTCTGATCGTCGAACGCAAGGAAGCCGTCGATCCAGAAGTCGACGATGAGCGGCGGCGCTACTATCGCCTCACCGACTTAGGGCTCGAAGTCGCGAGGGGCGAGGCCCAGCGTCTGAGTGCTCTCGTGAATGCGGCCCGCGAGCGCGGCTTGCTGAAAAAATCGACTGGCGCGAACCGGCGATCTCATTCCTGATCATGTTGCTGATTTTTGCGTCAAACAGCTTGGATCCACTCATCAATGGGAGGAGCGATCGATGACCGGCACTGTGACACAGAATGTCGATGACTTTCATACGATTACGCCGCACTTGATCGTTCGCGACGCCCCGCGGGCCATCGAGTTCTATGCGCGGGCTTTCGGCGCCTCGGAGCTGTATCGCAACCTGGCCCCGGACGGCAAATCGGTGATGCACGCGGAGCTGATGCTGGGCAACTCGCGTTTCCTGTTGCACGACGAGTTTCCCGAGAAAAACTTGCTGTCGCCGCTGGCGTATCAGGGGACCGGGGTGACGCTGCACCTGTACGTCGATGATGTGGATGCGGTTTTCGGAGCCGCGGTGGACGCGGGGGCTGAAGTGATCATGCCGGTGGAAGACTGCTTCTGGGGCGATCGCTACGGCATCCTTCGGGATCCGTTCGGACACCGCTGGTCAGTCGCGACGCGTTTGAAAGATCTTTCGCCCGCCCAGTTGCAGGAACGGGCCGGCGAATTCAACGCGGAATATCAGGCCAAGAGCGGTCAATGACCTCGCGATAAAAAACGGACAATCCAGACGAACGCCTTTACCTCGACCGGAGACTTATGATGCGAAGCTCGACCTTGAGATTGCTAGTGTTCTTATCCTTGCCTTGCCTCGCGACGGGGACAGCGGCGACCCTGAGAGCCGGAGACAATGCGGACCCGAAGGCCATCATTCTGAAAGCCGTTCAAGCGATGGGCGGCGAGGAGCACCTCGCCCGGTACAAGGCCAATGTCACAAAGGGGAAGTGCACGTTTTACGGCATGGGACGTCCAATCGCATGCACGGGAGAGTGGTACGTGCAACTCCCCAGGCAGCTCAAAGCCGTCTATCAGATGGACATGGGCGGGAAAAAAGCAACGCGCATCGAAGTCATTAACAAGGACCGCGGATGGACGGTGATGGGGGGCAAACTGCGAGCCCTGCCACCCGAACAGCTCGCAGAGATCTATGAGGGAATGGACGCCCACTACGTCCTGACGCTGTTGCCGCTGAAAGATCCGGCCTGTCGGCTTTCTCTAATAGGGGATTCCGAGCAGGAAGGCCGACCGACCGTGGGCCTCAAGGTTTCGCGAGACGGGCACCGGGATGTTCGGTTGTACTTCGACAAGGAACGCGGATACCTGCTCAAAATGCAGACGCGAGTCAAAGGAATGGCTGGCCGCGAAGAGGAAGAGGAAACAGTTTACGGAGATTACCAGGATTTCGATGGAGTCCGCAGTTACAAAAAGATGACGACGAAGCGCGACGGCAAGCCGTTTCTGGAGTGGGAGGCCAACGAATACAAGGCCTTCGAGAAACTGCCGGACAGCACGTTTGATAAACCAGAAGCACCCGAGCCACAAAAGATTCCGGCGGCGACCTCCAGTCCCTGAAGACGTCGGTCGGGCGGCCTGCGGGGAGTTCAGCAACTCGAAGATCCGACCGGCGAGTGCGCAAAAAATGCTCTCTTTGCCGGTTGTCCGGAACCGATCACTACTAGAGACGGTCCGACAATTCCGCAATTGACGGAAGCGCCGTTCGGCCCGGGCCGCTGGCGGAGTCGGGCATGCGTCGGTTGGTGATTTTTTTAACACTTCTGGCCCTGTGCCGGCCGATTCGGCCGGTTGCGGCGGCCGACGAAGCGGTGATTGCGAGCTTCGACGTCGTCGAGCCAGCGCCGCCGAATCCCGACTTGCCAATGGATCAGGCGATCCCTGATCAGGCTCCGCGCGCCGACGGTCTGAATCGCGCGCTTTGTAACCAATGCCCCGACTGGGACCTCATCACATTCGTCGGCTACGATGCGTTTCGCAGCATTGTCGACGACAGCTGGGAAAATAACGGAATTCACGTCGGCGCAAATCTGGGCACGCGCCTGGGCCCGTTCAGCGACGCAACCGGCGTGGGCTTTCAGATTGGCGGAAGCTTCGGCGTTTACGACTGGTCAGGATCCGACTCGCGCCCGACCGACCAGAGCGCCCCGCAACAGCAAGGCTTCATCACCTACGGCCTGTTCCGCAAACCCCAGCAAGGATCGCCCTGGAGCGCGGCCATCGTCCAGGATTGGATGCTCAACGATAACTACGGCATCTTCTCCACGAGCCCGACCGTGAGCCAATTGAGGGGCGAGGTCAGCTATACCTACGACAACTGGAACGAGCTGGGAGTGTGGGGAACGGTCGCAGTCGTCAGTGATAGCCGCGACGTCAGCGGCGTTGGCATCACGACCTGGCGGCCGATCGATCAAATCAACGTGTTCTGGCATCACAAATGGGAGTGGAAAGGAGCCGACACATCGATCTGGCTTGGACTGCCGGTGGAGGACCACATCGGCGGCGAGGGAAATGTCGGCGAATGGTTCGCGGGAGCCGCGGCGAATGTCCCTTTGAATGACCGAGTCGCACTCTACACGCTGGTGACCTACATGCGTCCGACTGCGGATAACGGCGCGGCTGCAGCAGAAACCGATTCCTGGAATTTCACAGTCGGCGTCTCATTCTCCTTCACCGGCAGCGCTCGGTCAGACACAGTGGCCGGCCGCAGCTGGACTCCCCTCTTGCCGGTGGCAAACAACGGCTACTTCCTGGTGAATACGAACCAACACTAGCGCGGCACGCGTCGCTACAGCTCGGAGAGCAGCCGGTCGACCTCACAGAGCTGTGACTCGACGCGCGAACGCAGCTGATTGCGGTCCTGCCAGCTCTCAAGCGCCGCCAGGCATTCCGGATCGACACCTTTTCCGGCGTCTCGCGAAAGAATCTGTTGAATCTTCGGCCAGGGCATCTCGTCCCGGTAGGGCCGTTTGGCAGCCATGGCTTCGCACATATCGGCGACCGCGAGCACGCGAGCGGCCCAGGGCAGCTCCACGCCGTCGAGCTGCCGATGGTAACCGCGGCCGTCGAGTCGCTCATGATGAGCGCTGGCCACGTGTGCGAGCGTTTGGAACGCGCCAACCTGTTCTAAGATTTGTTGGGAGTAATCGGGATGTTTGCGGATCTCGCAAAGTTCTTCGTCCGTCGGTTTGCCCGGTTTGTCGAGGATCAGATTCGAGACACCCAGCTTGCCGATGTCGTGCAACAAGGCTGCGCGCCGCAAATCGCGCTGCACGTCCTGCGTGCAACCGAATTGCTGCGCCATCCCTACGGTAATCTCCGCCACGCCCGTCGAATGCTGGTAGGTCCAGGGGGACTTCGCGTCGACGACGCGGGCAAACGCCTCGGCCACGCGATCGAGGCCGGCCTCATCGGCGAATAAGAGAGCGTCGTCTGGCTCCCAGCGCGACAGTTCACTCATCAAGTTGTCGCTTAAGATCGAGGCCCAAAAGGACTCGTCCCGCCGAAACGCCATCAAAGCGTCGACCAGCTCGGGGTCAAACCAGTCACCGCGCCGTTGACGCGCGACATCGAACGCCGACTCGAGACCATAGGCCGAAAAGAAAACTTCGACCGTCTGGGCCAGACAGCAGATTCGACCGAGCAGCGAAATCTCGGTCCCTTTGAGCTGGCGCGGGCAACCGTTTCCATCCCAGTGTTCGTCGAGATGCAGAATCGCCTGGGCAGTCGCTTCCGGCAGTTGCAAGGCGCGGGCAATGTCCGCTCCGCGCTCGCAGCGAACCTCGGTGATCTTTCTGGCTCCCTCCGCGCCCAGCCGCGCCATTGCTGCCATCGTCAGCAACTTGTCAACGATCGAACCCGACGGGGCACAGCTTCTCCAGCAGTACTTGAAGCTTTGTCCCGGCTTGGTGAGGTCGGTCATCCGCGCGGCCCGCTTCACTTGCCGGTCGTCCGCGCCGAACAGATACGAGATTTTGGCCGCGTTGCTCGAGCAGCCGAGGTCTTTCAGGAGTAAGGCGTAAAACAAAGCGGAGCGGCCGACTGCCGGCAATTGCAGCTCCTCGGCCAGCCGCATACCAATCATGGCGCTGCGCATGCAGTGCCCCTGAGGTTGGCCCTGCGTGATGTCGAGCGCGACCGAAAGCGCAGAAATGATTTCCGAGAGCCGGATTTCGGTCACGTCGATGAGTCGCGTTGAAGTGGCCGAGCTGCTGGACGCTGGCGCGGCGGGCGCGCTGCGAAATTCTTCGGTCAACATCGTCCGGTCTCGCGGTAGACAAGGAAAGCGCTCAAGGCCGCACTGGGCCGGTCTCAAAAGATAGCCCACGCCAGGCGACGGAGACTGTTGATTGTCGCCGGCGCCACCAGCCCGCCTGAATCCGGCTTAAGCGATTGGGGCAGCACGAGTTAGCATCTGCGCCGCCGCGCGAGAGATGTGATGCCAGTTTGTTAACATTTCGCTAACCGCGCCGTTGAATCTGGTCATAGCGGAGAGACAGGCCGGGAAATCGCGGCTCACTTTCGACTGAGTGAACCTTTGTCGGACACGAATTGCTCCGCCGTTTCACGGCTGATCTTGCCTGCAACAAAAAGCTGCCGCACCGATTCGTCGAGCGGCAGCATTCCCTCCGCGCGGCTCGTGAGTATGTTGCGGTCGATGCTCTCGTCCTTCGCGGTGCGAATGGCGCTGGCGATCGGCGAATTGTTGAACAGGATCTCGAGCGCGAGCTCGCGCTTTCCCCCGCGACGCTTGGCAACAGGTGCTGGCAAATGACAGCGCGCAGACTGAACGCGAGCTGCGCGCGAATTTCGCCCTGCACGTGCTGGGGAACGAGATCGACGTAGCGTGTGATGGCGCCCTTCGCGTCACGCGTGTGCAGAGTGGCAAAGACGAGGTGGCCCGTCTCCGCAGCACTCAGGGCCATTTGGGCCGTTTCGTGGTCGCGAATCTCGCCGACCAGGATGATGTCCGGATCTTGCCGCAGCCCGTATTTCAGTCCTTCGGCGAACGACGGGACATCACGGCCGACTTCGCGCTGAGTCACAATTGATGTGGCGCTGCTCGGGAAAACGTACTCGATCGGTTCTTCGAGCGTAATGATCCGGTAGTCCCCCTCTTGAGCGAGCAGATTGATCAACATCGCCAATGTGGTTGTCTTCCCGGCTCCTGAGACGCCCGAAATCAATACGAGCCCGTTGCGGAAGTGGATTAAGCGCTGCGCGAGCGTAAGCGGAAAACCGGCCCAGGCGAAATCCGGGATGTCCGACGGGATGATGCGAAAACAGGCTCCGAGGCTGAAGCTGCTCAGAAAATAATTCACCCGCAGACGCCGCCTGGCTCCGCCGAGGTCCAGTTCCAAGGCGAAGTCGGCGTTGTGCTCGCGTTCAAATTGTTCCAGGGCCTGGGGTGGACAGAGTGCCAAGAGCGCCGCCCTGGCAAGCTCGGCGGTCAAAACCGGCCCCCTCGCGGGCTGCAGCCGACCATGCACTCGCATCGTCGGCTGATGGCCAACCACGCAATGCAAGTCGGAGGCGCCTTGTTCGACCGCCTGGGCAAGAGCCTGCCGAAGGAAGGACGTATCCGAGACGTCGCCATTCATGCTATCGCCGGAAACAAGGCTTTGGAGGTGGCGTGCGGCTTGGAGTGCATCGTAAAGTCTTGGCACTCCCCGAACAACGAGGATCAGCGGCCAATGCTTGCGAGGCTGACATCAGGGGCGTAGGGCCGGACCCCGCGCCAGCGGAAGGCCGGAAAAGCCTGGGAAAATAAGGTCCTCTTCAGGATTCGGCGGAATCGGGGCGGGACTTGGTACTAGTCGACACTTAGTTGCGGTAGGATGATTTCCTGGTTTTTTGTCGGCAGATATTTGCTTCCACGAGGACTTCTACCATGCGACGGTGGGTTGCGGTTGCTTGTGTGCTGATGTGTGGGTTGACCGCGCGGGCGGATGCGCCCGTGAAAGTGGCTTCGATCGAGGGCGTGACGGAATATCGGCTCGCCAACGGTGCGCGAGTGCTCCTTTTCCCTGAGGTCTCGCGTCCGACCGTGACCGTGAACATGACCGTGCTCGTTGGCAGCCGCAACGAAGGTTACGGCGAAACCGGCATGGCCCACCTCCTCGAGCACATGGTCTTCAAGGGGACTCCGAATCACCCCCTAGTTCCCAAGGCATTGCGCGATCACGGCGCGAGCTTTAACGGAACCACGAACGACGACCGCACGAATTATTTCGAGACGATGCCAGCGAACGACAAAAATCTCGAGTTTGGCATCGCGATCGAGTCCGACCGGCTGGTCAACAGTTTCATCAAGCGCGACGACCTGATTTCGGAAATGCCCGTCGTCCGCAACGAGTTCGAGCGCGGTGAGAACAGCCCGGCCGCAATTCTGGGCCAGCGAATTCGCGCCGCAGCCTACGAATGGCACAACTATGGGAAATCGACCATCGGCAACCGTTCCGATATCGAGCGCGTGCCAATCGAAAATCTGCAGGCCTTCTACCGAAAGTTTTACCAGCCCGACAACGTGGTCCTGATCATCGCTGGAAAGTTCGAGGAACCCAAGGCCCTCGCGCTCGTCGAAAAATATCTCGGTTCGATCCCCAAGCCGGATCGCGATCTCCCCAATACCTACACTGAGGAACCCGCGCAGGACGGCGAGCACGCAGTGACTCTGCGTCGCGTCGGCGTGGTTGGTGAAGTGGGCCTGGCGTACCACGTTCCCGCGGCCGCCCACAAGGATTGGGCACCCCTCAACCTGCTCGACGGCATCATCTCGCAGGCGCCGAACGGCCGGCTCTACAAAGCTCTGGTCGAGTCCAAACTTGCAACGAACGTCTTTGCAAGCTCCGACAACTCGCACGATCCCGGCCTGTTTGAGGCAACGGCTTCATGCCCGCCGGAAAAGATTGATGCGGTGAAAGATGTCTCTGATCAAGACGATCGAATCGCTCGGCGACGTGCCCTTTACCAAAGACGAAGTGAACAAAGCGAAGGTCCGCTACAAGCGGCAAGCCGAAATCCTCCAATCGGATGGCCAGCGCATGTCGCAGGCGCTGAGTTCGGCCGCGAGCCACGGCGATTGGCGCTTGCTGTTCCTGCAGCGCGACTGGATCGCCGCGACGACTGCGGACGACGTGAACCGCGTAGCCAAGATGTATTTTCATCAGCCCAATCGCACCGTGGGCGTCTATATTCCGACGAGTACGCCGACGCGGCTCTCGGTCCCTGGCGTGCCCTCCATTGCGGCAGTCGTCAAGGATTACAAAGGCGGCGCGGTTGGCGCTGCCGGCGAAGCCTTCGACCCAACGCCCGCTAATTTGGATAAACGCACCAAAATTATCGACGAAGGAAACTTCAAGGCGGGCCTGTTGGCCAAGAAGAATCGCGGCTCCACCGTCGCGCTCGTGCTGACCTTGCACTACGGCAACGAAGATTCGCTCAAAGGTCTCACAACGGCGGCCGGCATGCTCCCCGGACTGATGATGGCCGGCACGAAAAAGCATGATCGCCAGGCCTTGCGCGAAGAGCTTGATGCTCTGGGCGTGAGCATTCGGCCGGGCTTCGGTGGTTTCGGTGGGCGCGGGCGTCGCGGCGGGCGAGGAGGCGGCGGCGGTGGCTCTCTCGGTCAGCTGACTTTTTCCGTCGATGCCAAGCGGGACACCCTGCCCCAGGCGCTCAAGCTGCTGGGGGAAATCCTCCGCGAGCCCGCATTTCCCGAGGAAGAGTTCGAGACGTCAAAGCGTCGAATGATCCAATTTGCGGGTGCCGGCAAGACGGAACCGGGTGTTTTGGCTGGCAACAAGCTGAGCCGAAGCCTGTCTCCCTATCCGAAGGACGACGTGCGTTACGTCCCGACTCTCGAAGAGAATCTGACGCGAGCGAAAGACGTCACGCTCGATCAGATCAAGAAGTTGTACCAATTGCAGATCGGGGGTTCGCATGCCGAACTGGGCGTCGTCGGCGATTTTGATCCCGACACGACGATTAAGCTCGTGAAAGAAATCCTCCAAGGTTGGGAGTCGAAGGTTCCGATCAGACGCGTCGACCACCGGGTGGCCGACGACGTCCACGGGTCGACCTCCGAAATCCTCACACCGGACAAGGCGAATGCAGAATACCTGGCGGGAATTTCCTTCCCGCTGACCGACAATGATCCCGATTATCCCGCACTGAGAATCGCCAACTTTATCTTCGGCGGTAGCACGCTCGCTTCCCGGATCGGCGACCGTATTCGCCAGAAGGACGGCCTCTCTTACGGGGCAAGCTCGTCATTCGCCGCATCGTCCCGCGACCCGGTGGCTTCCTTGACGGTGACCGTCAGCACGAACCCCGTCAACATCGATAAGGTGACCTCCGACGTTCAGGAAGAGCTGATGCAGTTCCTGAAGGAGGGTCCCACCGAGAAGGAACTGGCCGATGCGAAGCTCGCTTTCGTGGAAGGTCAGAAAGTCGGCCGCACGAGCGACGCCGCGATGGCCGGACAAATCGCCTCGCACCTCGACATCGGCCGGACGTTTGCCCACGAAGCTCAGCAGGAAAAAGCGATTCTCGCGCTGACTCCAGAAAAGGTCACCCAGGCATTTCGCAAGCACATCGATCCCAAGAAGCTGGTGATCATCCGCGCGGGGGATTTCAAGAAATAAGTCGCGAATTTCCACGATAGGCGCAAAGAACGGAGCGTCAGCCGCACTATCCTTCCGGCTGACGCTCCGATTGCGCTTGGTACCGCTGTTGACGCGGCGTTCGTAGAATGGCCTGCGAGCGATCGACTACGGTTTTGTGAAACAAAATTGCTCGCGTCGCGCATCGTGTTGGGCGTCCTGAAACCGGTGCTCCGATGACCGCCGATCAGTTTCGCCGCTTGGCGCTTGGCCTTCCGGGAGTTATCGAGAAGGCCCATATGGGACATCCCGACTTTCGCGTCGGCGGCAAGATCTTCGCGACCTTGGGCGCGCCTGATGATGCTTGGGGTATGTTGAAGCTGACTCCCGAGCAGCAGCGAAGGTTTGTGTGCGACACGCCCAAGGTCTTCGTGCCGGTGAAGGGCGCTTGGGGCAAGCAAGGCTGCACCAACGTCTGTCTCAAGCTGGCCACCAAAGCCCTTGTTTCGACGGCCTTGGTGACGGCTTGGCGCAACCGTGCGCCGGAAGAATTGGTCGAGGATACGAGCACCTGAGAATGGCTCCGGGGCGCTGAAACGGAGACTTGCAATGGTGGCCAATCGAAACGCGACACTGCCGAGATCGACGCTCCGGGGTGCGCTCGGTTGTGGGCTGGTGTTAATCTGTTCGCTTCCAGCGTGCCCTCAGGAGAAAAAGCCGCCGGCTGGTGCGCCAGCGGCACAATCAGTGGCTTCGCCGTCAGCCAAGAAAACCGATCGGGCGCCGGATGCCCGCGGACCCGGGCCAGCTCAAACTGCCACAAGACGTGGGCCCCAATGAGATCGCCGGCGTGGTGGTCGACTCGCAAGGGAAGCCCTTGGCCAACGTCCTGGTCGACGCGTGGACCTGGTATCCGGGCGACGAAACAAGGACCGACGCCAATGGGGTGTTTCGCCTTAAGCCCGGCAGCAGCGACGAACAATTCGTGGAGATCCGCTTTAGCAAACCGGGCTATTCACCACACTACATCCCTCAGCAGCCGCGTGGCCAGAAGAACTTTGTCGTCACGTTGGGCAATAGGACTTATCTCGAGGGAACGGTGCGAAGCCCGGAGGGAAAGCCGGTCGCCGGGGCGACAATCAAAGGCGAGCAAGCCGCCTTTCGAGGCAACGGCTTTATCTTCGGCGGCGTCTTAACTTCGACGGTAAGTGACGCCAAGGGCCATTACCGGCTCTACCTCTTTCCAAGCACCTACGAGATTCAGGTCGCCGTGGAGGGAGTCGGCAGTACAAGACGAATCGGCGTCTCCGTCCTTCCCGACAAATCACAGAATCTCGATATCGACTTGAAGCCAGGCGTGCGCTTCGAGGCCAAGGTCGTCGATGCCAACACGCGCCAACCCGTGGAAAAGCTGGTCCTCTTCAATTGGCGCGACAGCAAAATCCGCGGCGTGTCGGACGCGCAGGGAAAGATCGTGATCGAAGGTATGTTGCCGGGAAAGTATGAGTTCAACGTCGGACATGGGGAGCCTAAGAAGTTTCGCGGCGTGACTTACTACGACCACGGCGAACTGGGCCGGTGGTGGTCCGCCCAAGCCGTCAACGAATGGGAACGCAAAGCGATCGAGCAGTCTGGCTGGCAGCGTAATTTCGACGGCTTGACCTTCGAGCTGTCGATTGGCATGAAGCCGGTCACCATCGAGGTGGAAAAAGGAGTCGTCTTCTCCGGCCACGTCTACGATCCGGACGGCAATCCCGTGTTTGGGGCCACGGTCGCGCCCGCTAAAACCGGCACTGGAAACTCGCTCACCGGCGACACGCGGTACAGCGTGAAAACGGCATCCGACGGCAGTTACCGCGACGTGATGCCGGCCGGGAACAGCTTCGTCTATAACCTCGTCGCGCACGATGGCGATTACGGCCGTTGGCGCAAATGGGCCAACTCGGTATCGGAACCGATTAAGACGAAACCGGGCCAGCGGTTTGAGAATTTTGATTTCAAACTGACGCGCGGGGCCACGGTCCGTGGACGAGTCGTCGCCGATGGCGGGCGCGTAGTCGGCAACCGTGAGGTTCGCTCCGAGCCCGTGGATTTGCGCGAAAATCGTTACTATGACCCGACGGTGAAAGTGCGCTCGGACGGTTCGTTCGAGCTCAAGTTTATTCGCCCCGGCAAGCAATACATTCAGGTCAGCCCGTTCTGGTTGGCTACCACGGAGGCTCCCGGTCGTTCATCCGTCGAGCTCGAACTCAAGCCCGCCGAGGTCCGCGAGGGCGTCGAGCTGCACGTGGCACCGTCTGCGGAGCCGGTCGCGCGCCCTGCTGGCTATGCGCACGTTTCGCGTCAAACTGCTCGATCACGCCGGAGCACCGGCTGCCCACCAACGTTTGACTGTCGTAAAACGGGCAGGCCCGGCTCTCGCGTCACGCGGTTTCGCCGCGCTTGTGGGCAGTCCCAGCGGGCTGGCGAAGCGCCTCGAACGCGAATCCTGGGACGGTGAACAATTCATCACCGGCGCGGACGGCGTCGTTGCCATTTCGGGAACAACGCTATTCGATCAGCATTCGACGATTGCGATGGCTGTGGCCCTGAATCCCGATCGGGAGGAGGGCGCCCTCGGCGTGCTCTACGCCGACCTGCAGACTCCGGACATCACATTGCGTCTTTCACCGTTTTGCGACACGACGGCGTCGATCTCGAACAAGAAACTGCCCGACCGCAATTCCGCGACGCACGTGCATCTGCAGAGCGGCGGATTTCTCTTGGCGTCGGCCTCCGTCGTCGATGATCGGATCGATTTGCAATTGCCCATGGGCGAATACACGCTCACCGTCGAGAACACAATCTCGACTCCGCAAGTCGTCAAATTCACGGTGAAGGCCAACCAAGAGCAGCTCAACCTGAGTCTGATCACACTCATCCCAACTCGGCTGGCAGCTTTGATCGGAAAACCCGCTCCCGAGCTCCGGGGAATCGCCGACTGGGGAAATGGGGCGCCGCTCAAGCTCGCCGACTTGCGCGGCAAGGTTGTCATTTTGGACTTCTGGGGCTACTGGTGCGGACCCTGCCTGGCATCGATGCCCAGCCTCATGAAGATTTACGACGAGTACCCCCAAAAGGATGTGGCGATCATTGCCGTTCATGACGGCACCGTGAAGAACGTGGCGCAGTTACGCGACAGGACCGAGTCGGCGAAGAAGCAGTTTTGGAAAGGTCGAGTGCTCCCGTTTCACTTGGCTGTCGCCGGCGGCGGCCTCACCAAGATCGAGGGAACCAAGGACTCAGCCAACGCCCAGGTTGTCGCCGACTACGGGATTACCGCATTCCCAACGACGCTCTTGATCGATCAGCAAGGAAAGATCGTGGCGCAGCTCGATCCCCGCGATGTGAGCGGCACAAAAAAGAGGCTTTCGGAGCTCCTGCACAAGTGATTGCCCGACCCGCGATTCGTTGGTGCACGCCGGCGGCGGTTATCGCCGGCCTCATGCTCGCGGGCGGTTTGGCTCGCGGCGGAGATTCGAAGCAGGAATCGCAGGCGCACGCCGAGTACGTGCGCAAAATGATTCCGACAAAAATCGCCGGCACCTTTCAATTCGGAAAACTGATCGAACTTCGCGTGCGGGGGCGGATGGCCTATGTCGTCGAACCGACGGGCAAGGTCGATCCGCAAAAGCGTTGGGTCTGGACTTTTCCGTTCTGGCTTTCGATCGACGACGGTCACGGCCGGCTGCAACATCGTTTTTATGTCGAGAAGTTGCTCGCGGCCGGGTTCCACGTCGCGGGAATCGACGTCGGCACGTCCTGCGGCAGTCCTTCCGCTGCTGAAGTTTGCCACGAGTTCTATCAGATTCTGGTGTCGCAGCACGGCCTCAATCGTCGGGCGCGGCTCATTGGGCAGAGCAACGGCGGACTGATCGCCTATGCTTGGGCGTTTCGCCATCCGGATTGTGTCGATCGCATCGCCGGCATCTGCCCCGCCACCGATTTTCGCACCTGGCCCCTGCTCCCGAACGTCATCGCTTTTCCGGAGCGCGGGTTGGATTACGGCCTTTCGCACGAGCAACTCTCCGGCCGCATCTCGGAATTCAACCCGATCGACAACCTGCGTCCGCTCGCGGCGGCCGGCGTGAAAATTCTGCATATCCACGGCGATCAGGATGACCTGGTCCCGGTAAAGGCCAATTCGCTCGAGCTGGCCGCTCGTTACAAGAAACTGGGCGGCTCGGCTCAGATCGTCGTCTTGAAGGGTCTCGGACACGGCGGCACGCCGCTTTACGAATCTGAACCGTTCATACACTTTCTGCTCGACGAATAGGCAGCCGCCGATGCGGGGAGCCGGCCGGCTTTCGCTAGGGGTTACGTTATCGGCATTTCGCGCGGCACATCATTCGCACAGTTGTTGTCCGCAGTCGCGAAACTGTGGAGTCGGCGTGCACGTCTTTAAAGGACGGCGCAAAACGGGAGGAAGGCCATGCCAAGCTACAAATACGTCATCGTAGGCGGCGGAATGACTGCGGATGCGGCCGTGCAAGGAATCCGCGAGGTCGATCGAACAGGCTCGGTAGGGCTGATCGGCGATGAACCGCATCCTCCGTACAACCGTCCGCCATTGACGAAAGGGCTTTGGAAGGGCAAGCCTCAGTCGAGCATCTGGCGGAAGACCGATCGATCCGCGACGACGCTGCACACGGGTCGAACCGCGCGGCAGTTGGATCCTCGCAACAAACGGGTCACCGACGACCAAGGGACCGCGTATCAATACGAAAAACTGCTCCTTGCGACCGGCGGCACGCCGCGACGCCTGGAGTTCGGCGGCGAAGAGATCATCTACTATCGCACGCTCGCCGACTACGAGCGTGTGCGCGGCCTCGCGGAGAAACGCAATCGGTTCGCCGTCATCGGGGGAGGGTTCATCGGTTCGGAGATCGCGGCCGCGTTGGCGATGAACGGCAAGCAGGTCTCGCTGATCATTCCCGAGGACGCGATCTGCGCCCGGATGTTTCCCACCGACCTGGCGGCGTATGTCACTGACTACTACCGCAAAAAGGGCGTCGAGGTCCTGACCGGCCGGCGCAGTGTCGGCCTGCAGTCCCAAGCAGAGCAGTTCACCCTCGCGATCGAAAATCCCGCAACGAAAGAGACGACAATGCTTACGGCCGACGCAGTTCTCGCCGGTATCGGCATTGTTCCGAATGTGGAACTCGCGCAACAAGCGGGGCTCAAGGTCGAGAATGGCATCTGGGTCGATTCGGCCCTGCGAACCAGCGATCCGAACATCTTCGCGGCAGGCGACGTCGCCAATTTTGAGGATCGCGTTTTGGAGAAACGAAGGCGCGTCGAACACGAGGATAACGCCAATACGATGGGCCGGCTGGCAGGCCAATCCATGGCGGGCAAGACAGTCTCGTACGATCACCTCCCCTATTTTTATTCCGACTTGTTCGACCTGGGTTACGAAGCCGTCGGCGAGACAGACTCGAAACTGGAGACATTCGCCGATTGGCAGGAGCCGTTCCGCAAAGGCGTGGTCTACTACCTGCGCGACGGACGCGTGCGCGGTGTGCTCTTGTGGAATGTCTGGGAGCAAGTCGACGCCGCGCGTCGTCTGATCGCCGAGCGGGGTCCGTTCAAGGCCGCCGACCTCAAAGGCAAACTGCCGGCCTAGTGACGTGCTCGCAACCGGCGATTGACGTGGCTGGCGTGTTAGGCGCAGGAAAACCGACCCGGCCACACCTTTGCCCAAGCCGACGACTTGTCGTCGGATCCGGCGCATGCGGGAAGAACCGACGACAAGTCGTCGGCTTGGGAAACGGAACACGGCTACGATTCCGCGGGCAGCTCGTCCCAGCAGACCACTTCAACAAGTTCGTCGCCAGCCGTCACTCACGACCGCCCGACCGTCGGCTCGACGAACCGCAGGTCGCTGTCACATCGCGGCCGCAGGAAGTCGAAGTCCGCTCCCTCGTGCGCCTGCAGGACGTGGTCGATGTAGAACCGGGGATACCCGCGCGCGTGCGGTGAGGTCGGCGGTTTCCAGGTTTTTCCTCGGCGGTCGAGCTCCGCCGGTTCGATCATCAGTTCCAGCCGCCGGTTTTCGACGTCCAGCTCAATGAGGTCGCCGTCCTGCACGAGGGCCAGCGGACCGCCGGCGGCCGCTTCCGGTGAAACGTGCAGCACGACCGTGCCGTAGCCGGTGCCGCTCATTCGCGAATCGCTGATACGCACTATGTCGGTGATCCCCTGCTCGAGAAGCTTGAGCGGGACGGGAATCATGCCCCATTCCGGAAAGCCGGGCACGCCTTTCGGGCCGGCGTTGCGGAGTATGAGCACGCTCTCGCGATTGACGGTCAAGGTCGGATCGTTCACGCGGGACAGCATGTCGTCATAACTCTCGAACACGACCGCGGGGCCGCGGTGCTTGAGCAGCCCGGCCGTCGCAGCCGACGTTTTGATGACCGCACCGTGGGGAGCCAGGTTGCCGCGGACGATGGCCAGGGCTCCACTCGCCCGCAACGGCTGCGAGCGGGACCGAATGACGTCGCGATCGAACGAGCGCAGCCCCGACGAGCGAGTCGCCGAGCTGCCGGCCGGTGACGGTCAGGCAGTTCGAGATCGAGCAAGTCGCGGATCTCGGCGAGCAGCGCCGGCAGCCCACCCGCGGCATAAAAAGCCTCCATGAGGTGCTTGCCCGAGGGGCTCAGATTCGCCAACAGCGGGGTCGTCTGTGCCAACTCGTCGAAACGATCCAACGACAGGTTGATGTTGCGCCGACCGGCGATGGCGATCAGGTGGATCACTGCGTTGGTCGAGCCGCCCAGCGCATGCAGTGTGCGGATGGCGTTGTCGAATGCCGCGCGCGTGAGAATCCGCGAGGGCCGCAGGTCTTCGTTGCACGAGCTCGACGATGCGGCGGCCCGTTGCCTCGGCCGCTGCCACGCGGCGAGCGTCGGTTGCCGGAATGGCCGAGGTGCCGGGAAGCATCATTCCTAGAGCTTCGGACAGGGCCGTCATCGTCGAGGCGGTGCCCATCGTGTTGCACGCGCCGGCCGAGCAGCCGTAACAGGCTTCGAGCTCGCGGAAGTCCTGTTCGCTGATCCGGCCGGCACGGAGCTCGTCCCAATATTTCCACAGATCGGTGCCCGTCCCGACCTCCGCGCCGCGCCAGCGCCCGGTTGTCCGCGGCCCGCCGTTGAGCTGGATCGCCGGCAGGTCGGCGCTCGCGGCCGCCATGAGCTGGGCCGGCGTGGTTTTGTCGCAGTTGCACAAGGAGCACAACACCGTCGATCGGGTTGGCCCGCAGTGTCTCTTCGACCTCCATCGCCATCAAGTTGCGATAGAGCATGGCCGAGGGCTTCATGAACTCTTCGCCCAGCGACAGCGTCGGAAATTCGAGCGGCAACCCGCCGGCCGCCAGCACGCCGCGGCTCACGGCGTCAGCCAGCTCGCGGAGATTGGAGTTGCAGTTGTTGAGCTGACTCCAACTGTTGGCGATGCCAATCACCGGCCGGCCGGCATACGCGTCCGGGTCGATGCCCATCGACCGGAGGGCGGCCCGATGCTGAAAGGCCGTATCGGTATGCCCCGCGAACCAGCGGGCGCTCCGCAGCTCGTGCGGCGGCTGGGTGGAGTGTTGGCTGGAACCCGGCAAGCTCAAGTCCCGATCCTCAGACGGTCAGCAGCAGGCAATAAAAATAGAGGATCCAGACGCAGATCGGAACGATGCGATGTCCCGGTTCGGTGCGCGCGCGGGAAATGAAGAAGCAGGCCGCCGAGATGACGGCGAACGCGAGTCCGAGGGCGCCCACCCACGACGCGCGATCCATCTGCGACTTTCCGTGCTCGGTGATCGCCGCCAGGACGTCCGGCGCGGCTCCCTGGTGTCGCGCGTGGCCGGCCCGGGCTGTACTGACTACGCCGTCGGCGATCAGACCCTTTGCTTGGAACTCGAAGGCGATTGCGGCCAGAGCAATCGCGATGGACGCCAGATTCCAAGCACGACGCCGAATCCAGCCCATTCCACCGCTCCGCTAAGAACCGGTCATCCGGTCGACCAGACACTCGAAGGTCGACACTTGACTTCCGCCAAAACCGTGACTTCAATCCTGGTTCGGGCCGCCGGATAAGCCAGCGTACTGGCGGCCCTTCGAGTTTAGGCTCCCGCGCTTTCCACAGTGAGTCAAATGATCCGCATTTTTGATTTTTCAAAGGTTGCCGACTGGGATGATCGTTTGCGCGATCTGGCAGACCTCGCCGAGCCGGAGCGCTGGACCTACGTCAGTGTGCCGTCGACGGCTCCGTTGCCAGTATTGGATAGTTACATCAAGTTCACGTTCATCCGGGCGTTCGACCAGCAGAAGCTTATCGAGGCGGATCGGCTGGCATGCTTCAATACCGGTCTCCTGACTCCCGGGCAGGAAGAAATTTTCGGCGTTTTCACCGTATCCGATTATTATGACCGCACTGCCCCGATTTCTTCCCAGAATACGAAGTGGTTCTTAAAAAGCTGGGCGCGCTCCGGGGATCGGATCCTGACTGACTTCATGGAGTTTCCAAGCCTTGCGGAATACTGGAATGATTCCCGCGAGCTCATATTCGATCCAAAGCTTCAGGTTCAGCTTAATCTCGATCACATCGTGAAAGACAACTTGAACCGCTTCCCGGAGCAATTGGGCGGAAAAGTGAAGGACGGGGTGCCAACCGATCTTACAGAGCCGCCAGATGACGATGAATCCGTTGGCCCTGAGTCGGCGTCAGACGGGAAACCGATCCCGTTAGGTACCCGCAATGCCTTGGAGGGGGCGATGAAGCACAGCGTCCGACTCGCGCAACGCAGCTATCGGATGGCAGTGCCCCAATTCTATCATGGGCGCATTCAGCTCTTGTTACCTCTGTACCTTCTCGACTCAAATCGGCCGGATCTTGCCCTTACCCTTGAGCGCCACGGCGGGTGGTACCGGGCGGCGACGGTTCTATACACCGATTGGGCATACCGACATGCGCGCTTGCTAGCGCGCCCCAACAGCGAGTGGTTGGGTGGATTCAGAACGGACGTGATCGACGCGGTGTCGCGGTCGAAGGTCTAACAAGCGGCAACAACTTCAGGTCGGGAGCGGAGAATCGAGGCGTGATCCGCAGCCTCATGCAATCTCGCGTCGAATGTCACTCGCCGCACACTGGACGGGTGGCCGGAAAGTGACAGATCGGGACACGTCGAATCGGTCCAATTGCGCCATGCGGGCATTTGGTGGCCACGTCACCGGGCGCATCAGCCAGCCGCTCTTGTCAGACATCGTGCGTCGTTCCGGGCCCGGACTCCGGCGCCCCGGCCACCGCAATTTCGGCGATTGGCTCAAGGTTATGTTCGCACGCTGGAAATACGTTGGCATGGACGGCTGCTTCGACGCACAGTTCCCAGAGTTGTTGAACTACCGCGACAACTCCCACGAGCAGGGGCGGCTCCGTGTACCCCGGCAGACGGTGGAAGCGGTGTAGGGGCTCCGCGCAGCGCAACAGATTTGATTTCTTTAGGCTTGTCCAGGTGCCGTGAAGTTCGGAACTCGCGGGGTCATAGGCCAGCCGATACTGTTTCTCAAGGCCGGCCTCAAACGCCAGATCACGTGCACTTTTTTTGGTCCAATTTGCCAACTCAATGTCAATTGTTTCGACATTGAATGATCCAAGTTCGTCGGAGATTTGCTCCGCCGTCTCCCCACCGAATGTGGGGTTGCCGGCGTAGTTGTCCTGTAGGTGAAGCAGCAGTAACTTCTCCTTCCCTTCGCCGTACTTCACAAAATCCTGGAACTCTTGATCATTCCCACGGCGCACCAAATAGCAAAACGTGATTGCCGTATCCGTCGCGCATCGGATCAGCATGCCTCCAAGATCCCTCGCCCACAGGCTCGGATCGCTGTTCACAGTCAGAAGCAGGCGTGTCATTCGGGAAAATAGTCCAGTTAGGACTTCTTGGCGCAATGGGCGGTAAAGGTCATACGAAATCCTGTTTACTAGAGAATTGACGTACCCTAGAGCACGAGTTGTATTGGCCTGCAAAACCTCGCCCAGACGCTCGACGTCCCGCGGATTCAGCGCGGTCCGGGATGGAACGAGTTGCCGCGGCAAACACGGTACGAGGTCGAAATTGTGGCGCCAAAAGTACTGCGGCCACGAAGGTGCAAATCCCTGCACCGATTGGCGCATCCCATACCACGCACCAAGTGTCGTACGTGAAAGTTGCTGCACTAGGTATTTCTCTTCATCGCTACACTCGTTCGGATAACGGCAAAAGACTTCCACTGGAAGCATGCCCTTTGGGATCGCCATCTTTCCGGACTTCACTAACCGGCTGAATGGAAGCGCGGGCGTCCCCCGCAAACAGGTCCTTCCCTGGAAAGAGAGCCAAGACAATCCGACGCAGTGCTGCGAGCTCGACATCTGGGGAAAGCGACCCCCCTTCGTCGAGCCAACGCTGTTCGACAAGTCACCCCGCGGGGCACTCAGGATAAAAGGCGAGGATCCTACCGACGGGACTGCAAAACGCGTCGTGGATGAGTTCGGAATTCTGATGTACGAACTGCTCCCGTTTTTCGATTGGGACCAAAGCGAAATCACTGATCCAGCCGGTTGCAATCGCGTCAGGCGGGCACAGCTCTTGGACGGCGTCCAACAACCTGTGGTACCTAGCGATGTATGTGGTAGGAAACTCGAATTTCAGCGCGGCGATCCAAAGGTGCTCGGGAAGCAGGTCACGCACATAGTCAACTGCGGTAATTGGAAGCTGCGACAGCTGGGTACGGAGCTTTGACCCGTCGCGTCTATGCTGCGCGAGGGGGGTGTGCTTAGGAGTTTCCTTCTTGTGAGCGCGGTGCTGGCGCTTACGCGATTGACGCGATCGAGACATAGCCTGCCCAACTCCCTTATGGTCGGACCAACTTAACGTCCAATTTGTTAAGGCGAGACACCAATTCTGTGCCTGCGGTTCGGGCATTGGTTGATTGCAGACATCCTGTCGGTCAATCACGTAGATGGCAAAGAGTGCGGAACCGTCGGCCCCATGGCGAAAGTCAAATAGACACGCTTAGCCAGGGAGAGATGTCATCTGATCGACGAGATCGCGCATCTGCCGCCGCATCTCGTCGGCCGCTAGATGGACGCTCTGACCGTGGCCGGGCAGCACCCACTCAAAACGATGGTCGGCCAAACGCCGCATCGACTCCCCCTGGCGACGCCAAGAATACCAGCAATAGTCGCGCGATGCCGCCAGGCGCTTGGTGTCGCGGTCGAAATCGAGGTGGTCTCCTGTGAAGAGAAAGCGGTCGCGAAAGAGGAGGCAGCAATGGCCGGAGGTATGGCCAGGCGTCGGGACGGCGACGAGATCGGCTGCCAACTGCGTCGGCTCGTCTCCCTCGAGCACGAGCTCCGCACCCGGCTGAGACGACAGCTCGGCGCGGTGGATCACGCGGCGCGCGGCGAAATGGGCAGCGTAGCGCTCGGCGTCGGCCACATCGTCGCGGTGCGTGAGAAAGATGTGGGCGATGCCGCCGCGCTCTGCCAACCGTTTCACCAGTTGCGGCAGAAATTTGGGCGAGTCGACGAGCCAGTTGCCGTCCGGGTGCTCGATAAAATAGCTGTTCCCGCCGAACGATTTGGGCGAGTTGAAGCCGCAGTAATAGACCGGCTCCTCGACGAGCAGCGGAAAATCGGCCATTACCGCCTTGCGGTCGTCGTCGGCCCGGTCGCCGATCGAACCGGTCGGACATGCGAGCAGGGCCCGCAGTGCCTGACGGCGATCGGCGACGGCTCCCGGCTGACGATGAACGTACGCGGTGCCGGGGCCTTCGGCAAAGACCGCCGGGGCGAGCTGGCGACACGTGTCGCAGTCGATGCAAGTGGTATCGACGAAGAAGTCGCCAGGCACGTTTTCGCGGACAATTTTGCGGGGATTCGCCATACGGCAATTGTATGCGGCGCCAGGCGCGAAAGTCCGTGGACTCAATCCTGCGAGGGGCGAGGCGGATTGGCCCAGTGCCCCGACGGATCGCTGCCGCTGACGATCACTCCTTTTTGATTCCAATCGAGGCCGGCTCGCACGTCGGCGGCACAATACCGCAGCGTCAGTCCGCAGCGACGGCGGTCCGATTCGTTGGCCTCCGAGCCGTGCAGCAGCAGATCATTGTGAATGGAGATTTCGCCCGCCTTAAGCTCGACGTCGATCGGCTCGCCGAACTGCTCGGCGTTTTCGACCGTCTGGTTGAGCGTGTTGCGCTCGTCTTCCTCGCTCAGCCGCCAGGTGAGATGGCCGTGGTGATGCGAGCCGGGAATGAACCGCATGCAAGCGTTCCCACGGTCGGCGTCGTCGATCGCCAGCCAGACCGTGGCCGTTTTGGAAGGCGTCAGCGGCCAGTAACTGGCGTCCTGATGCCACGAGACCCGCTTGCCGTCGTGCGGCATCTTGCAAAAGAAGTGCGAGCCCCAGGCAACCACGTTCTCGCCCAAGAGATCGCGAACGCAGGCGACGATTCGCGAATCGGTCAATAGGTCGTACACGCGGCCGTGCTTCAGATGGGCCGTGCTGATCGAATAACTCGTTCCCCCCTGCGCCAGAACGCGGGCTAAGAGTTCGTCGAAATAGCGGCGGTTTTCGCGGCTTTCGCTCTCGCTGAAGATGCGAATCCCTTTGAGGTAACCGTCCTGGTTGAACGCTTCGATCTGATCTCGCGAGAGCTTTTTCGGTGCGGGATTGACGACCGCATGGAACTTCAGGTCCCGCGGTAAACGGTCAATTGCCGCCTGATCGGGAACCACCTGGAAGTTGGCCGGACTGGACATTCAGATTTCCTTGCGAGTGCGAGCCGGGCTTTGAGCGTCGCGTGTTTGCCCGACAAGACCGCTTACTTCGCGTGCAGTATTCTGGCGGTGTCCGCGGAACCCCGCTAGCCCTTTGCGCTCATCGCGAGAGGCTCCAATCGACCCTGTTCGGATTCCCGCGCGTCAGCCGCAACCGGAGTGCCCCGCTTTGGCAACCGCACCTCGAATTGCGTGCCTCCCGGTTCGCTGCTCGTCACTGCGATTTGCCCGCCATGCGCTTCGACGATCGATTTGCAGATGGCCAATCCGAGCCCGATGCCTCCGTCCTTGCGCGAACGGGCTTTGTCCACGCGGTAAAACCGCTCGAAAATGTGCGGCAGATGCTCGGGGCCGATGCCGATGCCCGTATCGGAAATACTCAGAACCACGTCGCTCTTTGACGAGCGGGTTGTCATCACGACACGGCCGTCGTCGTGGTTGTATCGAATCGCGTTCGTCAGCAGATTGGTCACGACCTGCGACATGCGATCGGGATCGGCCACCAAACCGGCCGACTCGAGATCCAGCTCCAAGGTGATTCGCCGTTTCTCGGCGAGAGATCGGACGAGGGCGGCGCAATCTGCAGTAATCCGCGCCAGGTCGATGGGACGGCACTCCAACTGCAGTTCGCCAGAATCGAATCGGGCCAGCGTTAGCAGCGATTCAACGACGGTTTTCATGCGCAGGGCCGAGCGGCGACAGGTTTCGATCGTTTCGCGAAGTTCATTGGCCGGACGATTCTTGTCGAGGGCCAGTTCCGCGTGAGAGAGAATCACGGCCAGCGGCGTCCTCAGCTCGTGCGAGGCGTCCGCGGTGAATCGAACCTGCTGGGAAAACGCCGACTCGAGCCGGTCGATCATCTGATTGAGCGTGCGGGCCAAGCCGGTGAGCTCGGTCTCGGTGCCGGAGACGTCAATTCGGCGCGACAGGTTGGAAAGTGAAATTTCGGCCGCCGCCGCGCTGATGGATTCGATCGGCTTGATCGCCCGACCGGAGAACCAGTAGCCGCCGATCAAACCGGCCGCAAGCACCGCCATGCCGGCGCCAATCAGCATCAAGCCCTTTTTGTGCAAGGCCGCCACATCGTCCTCGATCGAGCGGCCCACGAGAATATAGCTTGGCCTGCCTGTCCGACCTGGGCGCCCTCATGAATGATCTCGCGGAACTCTCCACGTTGCCGGACCAGCCGCACGGGTTCGGCGTGGGGTGACGGATGCAGGTCGGGCAGTGGGACGTCGGCAGCCGACTGCGATTTGAGCCGCACCTCGCCGTCGCCCCGCCAGACAACAAAATAGGCCGTCGTCCCCAATTCTTCCTCGAAAAATCTCGGAAAATCCTCGTTGAGCTCGAGTCGCACTTCCGGACGCGGCCCGCGCCGCCCCCCGAATGACGGGGCTCCAGGCCCATCTGCCGGAGACCCTTGCGGACGGCTGCCCGAGTCCGCTGTATCGCCCCGCTCGACATTCGAGCCATTTTCTGCTCCCACGCGCGTCCCGTTCGCGGCAGTCTTTTCGGCGACTGCTTTTTCGCCCGTGGTCTTTGTGGACGGTTCGGCATTAAGCGACTTGCTGTCGGAAGGCGATATCGGGCTCGGCGTCGTGCTGCTTGGGCTCTTCTCATTCGGATTCTTGGCGATCAACCCTTCTCGCGCCGCCGGAGTGGTTTCGGGCCGCGGATTATCCGGCGAGCGAGGGCGTCTGAATCTTGGACCTCCCGCTGGTCTCAGGCCGGCCGCCACAAGATCGGCCATGCGGTTCAGGCCCTCATCGATCTGCTGGTACGTGGTCACCTGCTCGAGGTAGAACACGACCCAACCAAAGACGATCAGCACGGTGGCCAAAATGGCCGCGTGCCACATCTGCAGGGTCCAGCGGATCGAGCGGAACATGGTGCGCTCCAGCCCCTTCATATCCGGACAAGGTACCCGTGGCCGCGTCGCGTGGTGATGAATTCGCGGCCCAGTTTTTTGCGGACGTTCGAGACGTGAACCTCGACGAGGTTGGACAGGCTGTTGTCGTCCTCGCCGTACAAATGTTCGTAAATCATCGTGCGTGTGACCAGTCTGCCCGCGTGCAGCGCCAGTAGTTCTACTAAAGCATACTCCCGCGCTGTCAGTTCGACCTCAATTCCGTTGCGCGTCACCGAACGGGAGCGGGTGTCGATCACCACTCCCTTAACGTCGATCACCGGGTGCGATTTGCCGGCCGCCCGGCGGATCAAAGCCCGCAAACGGGCCCGCAGCTCGGTCAGCTCGAACGGCTTGACCAGGTAGTCGTCCGCTCCGCCGTCGAGTCCCCGCACGCGGTCGTTGACGCGATCCTTCGCCGTCAGGATCAGCACGGGAACAGTCTTCGAGCGCCGCAAACGATCCAAGAGCGCCCAGCCGTCGAGCTTGGGCAACATGATGTCGAGTACGATCGCGTCGTAATCCCAGCTCGTCGCCTTGAACAATCCCTCGTCGCCGTCCTCGGCCGTGTCGACGGCGTAGCCTTCCTCACGCAGCGTGCAGGCGATCACAAAGAGCAAATCAGGGTCATCTTCGACGACCAGGATTCTCATGACGCGACCGATCTCCGCGAGCCCGATCGCCGTCCCACCGCAAAAGCGAAGACGGCGCTCCAGCGCGCCCTGTTCATCGTGACAAGTACGGCAGCCCGGCCGCAAGGGGAAAGCGGCCGGGCTGCGCGAAGGATCGGTCCGTCAACGACGCTTCAGAGCAATGTCAGCGGCGTGCCGCGAACAAAGCCGCTTTCACGTCTCCTGACGTCGTCGACGTCCCGATCTTGGAACCCATGATTCTTGGCAGAGCGGGCGGACCCGCCTCAACTTTTGACACTCCTGGCGGTTTATTGACAGGTGCATTCGCCTGGCCCGATTTGGAAACAGGCGGCTGCGTGGAATCTGACGGCTTTGAGGGGGGCGACGGCTGCGCTGCGGCCGTGGCTGGTGCCGCGACCGGCTTTCCCTCGGCCTTTGGTTCGGCTTTCGGACTGGAAGCCGGCGCTGGTTTCGGTTGCGCGGCACCCGGCTTCGCTCCGTCTTTCTTGGACGCTCCGGTACCGCCGTGCGATTTGTGTCGGCGCCCGCTCGGTCGTTCCGCGCGAAGGGCCGTGATCCGTTGCTTGATAAAGCTCTTCACTTCGTCCTTAGTGACCGATTGAGCGTCAGGTTTGGCGAATCGCTTCCAGAAGAAGTTGGCAAGTTCGTCTTTGGTCAGCTTGCCGTCCTTATTTGTGTCAGCGGCGGCAAAGAGCGCATCAAGCCGCGCGTCGGCGCGACGCATCGCCAGCCGGGCAAGTCCTGCCCTGCCCGCGCCACGACGCCCGCTCGGTCCCCATTCACCCCGTCTGTGGAAGGCCCAGAACCGTCCGCGGCCAAAGCGATGCTGACCCAGCCCCAGACGGGCCTGTCCGTGTCGGGCAAACCGACGGTGCCCGGCAAACCGATCCCCGGCAAAGCCATGTTGACCGTGCCCGTGCCGAACAAATCCGCGACCGGCAAACCCGTGCCGCGCAAATCGGTGATGGCCAAAGTGATGGTGGCCCCGAATCGAGTGCCGCGCGAAACTCCGACCGTGGCCGCGTTCACGCTGCCAACCGTGATGCGAACGTCCGCCGCGATGACTGGCCCAACTGTGTGACGCCCGTCCGCGTGCATGGCCGCGCCACGCCCGATGATGCCCGCGATGACGTCCGTAGCGGACGAATTCAAACCGCCGTCCGCCGGCGAAGCGCTCGCCTCCGCCCCAACCGCGATGCTGTCCCCATCCGGCTGCACCCAGGTGGCCGCCGCGAAACTGACCTCGAGCGAACGAAGGGCCATTGCCCCCCGGCCCTCTCATACCACGGTGGCCGCCCTGTTCACCAGAACTGTGTTGACCAAAGGCGTGTCGACCAGAGTTGAACGACCGGCTCTCGCTGCCACCGCTGTCCCCGGGACCGCGCCTGTGCGGTCCACGGGTTCCAGGCCCCGATTCCCAGGCAACCTCGCGGTCTGGACCGCGATCGCGCCAGCTCCGGCCGCCCTCGCCGCGATCTTGCCGATCGCTGTCGCGCGCCGGACGCTCGTCTACCGCGTACCGCCATTCAGTCCGGTCGCGTTCTTCGCGATCGTCGGAACTGCGGCGGCCGACCATCCGCTCCTCGTTCTGACCCTCGTCGCTTCGACCGATGCGACGCTCTTCGTTTCGGTCATCGTCGCCTGTTGCGTAATTCTCCGCACGTCCCCGATTGTGAACGGATCCGTCGACCGACTCGCGGATTCGGCGTTGGGGGCGCGTGGCCCTGCCTTCGTCAAACCGGGAATCAGTTCCGCCCTCGTCATTCGAGTAGGCCACTTCGTCCGCTCGAACCTCCTTGACGGGAGTGGCACGCCAGTCCCGTTGGGTGACGAACTGCACGACTGCCGCCGTCGCAATTCCTCCAAAAAACATCAACGCGTTGCTGCGCATCAAAACTTCCTCGACACCTTCGAGTGCAGGTCGATTCTCCGAATCGACGCGGTCACCGATCTCGAAACCAGCCCCGCACCCGCGCCCTAGGGACGTTTCTCGTCCGCGGTTGAGAGCTAACATAGGGCACGCAACCTTAACTGAAGATGAAGCGGCGCAATGCTTTTCGATTTATTGCGGGTTGCGGCAGACGTGTCTGAAGAGCCGATGAAGGGCCCCCGTGATCCGACCATCCGCGGCAGCCGTTTACCGAGCGTCTGCAGCGCCCGAGTTGGTGTTGGATCCCAGGTCGACGAAAAACCAGTCGCGCAATCGGAAGTGACGGCGAGGACAGGGCGCAAGGCTTGATTTTTGCACTGCGAAACGCGAGCCTCTGAGCGTTTGATCAACTCGATTCCCGCGCAGCGGTCCGAAAAAATCCGCGTGCGTATAATGATTTACTGTACAGATCTATCGCATCAGGCCCGTGACAGCCGAGAGGTCTACGCATGAGCGACCGATTCCAGCCGCGGTCAGTGAGATTGGTTTCGCTCGGAGCAGTGAAATTGGCTGCGCTCGGCGCAAGGGGCCCGCGACTGGGGCGCTGGATTGCCGCTCCCCTGTGTCTGGCACTTGCGCTCGCTTCGCAGGCGTTCGCCGTCGTCCCCGAAGTGCAAGACGGGGCGGGCCTGTTCAAGCCCGAATCCATTGCCAAGGTCAACGACGCGCTGGCCGACATCGGAAAGAAGCACAATAAGGATTTGCTGATCGAGACCTACGCCACGGTTCCGGCCGAAAAACGCGATGCGGTCAAAGCCATGGACAAAGAAGCCCGCGCGAAGTTTTTCCAAGAATGGGCCAATAGCCGGGCCCGCAGACGGCGGGTGAATGGCATTTACGTGCTGATCACCAAAGAGCCCGGGCACATTCAAGTGGAGGTGGGCCACGAGACCGAAAAAGCAGCATTCACGGGCAAAGATCGCGACCGTCTGCGCGATATCCTGATCGACGCTTTCGAAAAGAAGGAATATGACCGCGGTCTGACGGACGCCGTGCAATTTGTCTCGAAGGCGTTGGACGACAACATGTCGGGGCGTCGCGCGAAGCCTTCGACGTAGGCGCAGCCTCTGCAATCTGCCAGCAACGACGAGACGCTCCATCGAGCGAAGGAATAACGCCCGGCGCCCCCCGGGTAGAACGAAATCACATGACTCGAAATTCACAATCCGTTGCCCTCCAGTCGCGGCAGTTTGAGCGGATCGATCTGGTGCGCTGGTTTTGGCTTCCGCTGGTACTGGCCACGGCGATGACCGCTCGCGCGTGGGCCGTCGTCCCCGAGGTCAAGGACGGGGCGGGCTTCTTCACGCCGGGCGCCCTCACAAAAGCCAATGCCCAGATCACTGAGATCCAGAAGAAGTTCCGCAAAGATCTTTTGATCGAGACTTTTCCAGGCGTGCCCGCTGATAAGGCCGAAGCCTTCGGGAAGTTGGACAAACAGGGCCGAAGTCGCTTCTTTCAAGATTGGGCCATCGAGCGGGCGCGGGGAGAGCGGGTCGAAGGAATCTATGTCCTGATCACCAAGCAGCCGGGACACGTTCAGGTCGAAGTCGGCAAGAACGAGCAGAAACGGGGCTTCCGGGTTCCCGCAGATTCCGATCGGCTGAGCAAGATCCTTCTCCAGAACTTTCAAAAGAAAGAATACGACAGCGGCCTGCTCGAAGCCGTCCAATTCGTCGAGCAAAAGCTAGGCGAGAATCTGGGTGTGGCAGCTCGACCGGCGAGCGAACCCCTTCCCGCCATCATCGATCAAGGCGTTCACAAAGTTGCCCCAGCAGTCCAGGGAGCTTCCGGCATGTCATGGATATTGATCATCATCGTCGTTCTGATCGGATTCTGGATCCTCAGGGCCCTCTTCCGCGGGATCTTCCACATGCTGGGAGGCGGAGGGCCTCGCCAGTATGGACCGGGGCCAGGCCCGGGTCCTGGCTACGGCGGACCCGGGGCGGGATATGGTGGCCCGGGCTACGGCGGCGGGGGAGGCGGCTTCATGAGCGGCATGCTGGGCGGTCTGTTTGGCGCTGCCGCCGGAAACTGGCTCTATGACTCGTTCGGCCGCGGCGGCGGCGGATTCGGAGGAGGTGGCTTCGGCGGAGGCGGAGGCTCTTACGGCGGTGGCAGCGGTCCGGCTCCCTCCGATGCCGATCAAGATTACTCCGGCAGCGGCGGCGACTTCGGCGGGGGCTCGCAGGACGATGGCGGCGGGAGCGGAGGCGATTTCGGCGGCGGCGACTCCGGGGGCGGTGATTTCGGCGGAGGTGGAGGCGACTTCGGAGGAGGGGGCGGCGACTTTGGCGGCGGCGGCGGTGGTGACTTCGGCGGGGGCGGCGGCGATTTTTAGAGCATCCGCCATAGGACATGGCCACGTCGGTTGTTCAATCACCGACGCCGTCGGAGACACCGACCCTCAAAGACGTGCCCGGGACGCCAGCGAATCGATGGGCGATTGAGAAGGCGGGGGACGGACGGAGGGCTTCCGAGCCATAGCGGGAGCGCGCGAGACATGCGCAAGCCAAGCCGTCGGTAGGGCATGCGGCGTATTTTCGTGACCGTCGTCGAAGCGCACATTCCAGGGCTTCCTACGCCCTCGCTGCTCCAAGGGAGTTACTTTGCGCGCTATCGGTTGGGTGAAAGTGCCTCTCGGCGGTCAAACCATCTACCGCGATGAAATGAAGGAAATCACCCCCGGTGTCTTTCGTCGCGAGGATACACGACTTGCTACATGGTCCCGAGACACCGCCGACGGTCCATTCCGGTTGTCCATAATGGCTGAGGACCGCGAAACTCGGCTCAAACTGAAAAGCATCGTGCCGGTTTTGGAACATGCGGAGCATGGGCGATGAGACCATTTGTTGCCGCCGTGCTTTTGGTTGGGCTGTCGGTCGCGATTGCTAAGGCGGATGGGAACCCGACTCCGCCGCCTTCTATGGTCGCACCCGAGGATGATTCGCGGCTTGCGAAAAAAACCGGTGCGCAACCGCAAAAGATTGGCGTCCTCTCGTATTATCCGAACAACGGAGGCGGGTACACCTTCGTTGAGCACGAGCAAATCGCGTTTTACTCACTTCCCTATATGCCCAGCACCTACAGGGTAGGGGTGAGTGAATTTCAGGCGGGCCAAGTCCGCCACACAACGGCAGTGCTTGGGATTATCGGAACTAGTACGATGGCACGTGGCGGTCAGACTTTGTACCGCAGTGAGATGAAGGAAATCGTCCCCGGGGTGGCTGACCGTCGCCGAGAGGATGCCCCTATTGCCAAATGGACTCGCGCTACGCCCGACGGTCACTTTCACTTGTCCATAATCGCTGAGGACAGCGAAACCCGGGTAAAACTGAAGAGCATTGTGCCGGTGCTGGAACGTGCGGAGCATGGGCGATGAGACCGCTTCTTGCCGCTGTGGTTGTGGTTGGGCTGTCGGTCCGGATTGCGAAGGCGGATGACAAGCCGACTCCGCCGCCTTCGGAGCCAAGTACGGTTGCACCCGAAAAGGATGTGCGGCTCGCCTGCCTCGCGGATGCCACACCACAGAAGATTGGCGTACTCACGTACTACCCGAACAAGGGAGGCGGCTACACGTTCATGGCGGGCGAGAGAATTGAGTTCTACTCGCTTCCCTATATGCCGACTGCGTACCAAGCTGAGAGAACGGTGCACGTAATAGAGAATCGCAACGGCAACTTAGTAGCCCGTCCCATCGTTCAACGAATAACTCTCGCTACTATCGGCACGGCAAAAAGGCCGTTTGGCGGCCAAACCATCTACCGCAGTTTAATGACGGGACCCGGCTTCGGTACTCTGCATAGAACGGATATCCCAATTGCCAAATGGACTCGCGACACTCCCGACGGTCAATTCCGCTTGTCCATAAAGGAGGAAGACCACGAAACCCGGCTCAAACTGAAAAGCATTGTGCCGGTGTTGGAACATGCTTCCAAATGAGGACCGTTTTCGCCCTAGTCATGTTCGTCCTGAGTGCCGCCACTGGATACGCAGCGTTCGGGCTGTACCGCCATCTTAGGACGTTGCCTCCCGATGACTACACCGATCACCTATTGGGAATTGGCAACGTAGGCCTTAGTCCGTTCGCTGTGGTTATCGCATTGAGTGTTGTTGCAGTTTTAGCGGGCCTCGGCGGAATCGCTCTCCTAGTGGCCGGACGCGACAATGCTCGAATGTCCTGAAGACAAACTGGCCGACGTTGTAAGGGTGTTGTCCCGATGAAGGCCCCGCTGAACTCTGCACGTTTAAAAATAGCGCTGTGGCTGGTCGTGTTTTGGTGCGCGGTTGGTATCCCGCTCGCGTTTCTTCTTGGACGTTGGTTTCAACAAGAGCAAACCAGAGATAGCCTCAAGCGACAAGCCGACAGTTACTACCCTCCCACGGAGGAGCCTCTTATTCGTGCGACTTATGCGGCCGCAATAAAAAGTTTCCCAGAACCGCCTTTGGCGTTTGTTCACGTTTGCAACATCTCATTCTGCCTATTTGGGATTTCCTTAATTGTGGCGGGCTTCTTTTGGGCGCGGTTTGGTGAAAGGGCCGACCAGCAACCGCGCGGACAACCTCTACCCCCAACCCTCGACCTGTTGAGCGGACAGCCGCCGCAGACCAAGAAACCCGGCTCAAACTGAAGAGCATCGTACCGGTGCTGGAACGTGCGGAGCATGTCCGATGAGACCAACTCTCGCCACCGTCGTTTTGGTTGGGCTGTTGGTACTGATTGCGAAGGCGGATGACAAACCTACATCGCAGCCGCTGAGCGATTTCATCGCAGAACACGAGGCACGTATCGCAAAAGCCGCATACGCCGACGTTGAGAAGGACCCGCGGCTTTCCAAACTCACCAATGCACCCCTACAGAAGATTGGGGTGTTGTCGTATGGCCCCAACAACGGAGGTGGGTACACATTCTTTGAAGGCGGGCACATTCTGTTTTACTCACTCCCCTATATGCCGAGCACATACGACGTAGAATATCACGTCTTCATAAAAGAGATGAGCAAGGATGGGCGAAGGGAACTTGTTCACTCTTTCATGGCGTCAAAGGCACTGGGAACTGTCGGAAGTCAGCGGTTGGACTCAGGAGGTCAAGTTGTATACCGCAGCGAGATGAAGGTAATTGCGTCTCAGGCCCTCCCGCCGGGAGGATACGGCAATTGCCAAATGGACTCGCGACACCCCCGACGGCAAAGTCCGCTTGTCCGTATTGGCTGAGGACAACGAAACCCGGCTCAAACTGAAAAGCATTGTGCCGGTCCTGGAACGTGCAGAGCATGCCCGATGAGACCAATTGTTGCCGCTGTGGTTCTGGTTGGGATGTGCGCCGGCGACGATCCCCCACCGGGCGCGCCGGAAAACGATTGGCGGATTGCTAAAGTCACAGTTGGACAACCTCAGAAGATTGGCATTCTCACGTATTATCCAAACCTGGGAGGCGGCTACACATTCTTGGAGCACGGAAACATCGTGTTCTACGCACTTCCCTTATTGCCGACCACGTACCACATTGACCGGCCCGTTCTAGTAACTGAGACTCGTAAAGGCATAGTAACGCAGCGTGACATCGTCGAGACAGTAAATGTTGATAGCATCGGCAAGGAGACAGTGCCGTTCGGCGGTCAAACCATCTATCGCTATGAAATGAAGGAAATCAGCTCCCGTGTCAATTGCCGACAGGATATCCCCATTGCCAAATGGACTCGCGACGCTTCCGACGGTAAATTCCGCTTGTCGATAATGGAGGGAGACCGCGAAACCCGGCTAAAGCTGAAAAGCATCGTTTTTGTGCTTGAACACGCTCGAAACCCCTTCAGAAAAAGCATTGTGCCGGTGTTGGAACATGCTTCCAAGACTCCTGTCGAGTAAACCGTAGACGATGCGGCTCCCGTGAGACAATGAGACAGTGTACCGCGGTGGCCCGGACTACTTGCTGTCCCGGCTGCGAAGCAGCAAGAGGCTGCTCAAACAACTCGATAGCTGTCTCGTGGCCCGGCAGTGGGGACGAGTTGTGTTGCTGCTATTTGGCGGTTACGAAGACGAACCCGATCACAGACAAGAAGGCGATCCCGACAGCGATGAAGGCGGAAAAGAACCCCGCCTTCCAGTAATGGCGAGCATTCAACATGGCGAGCGCGCCACTGACGGGAACCAACGTCCAACCGACTACTGCGCTGGCGGCGTACAAGAAGCCGTGGCGTCCTGGAAGTGAACTGTCGAGGATGGCCGTGCCGCAGCTCGCAAAGAAAAGCGCGGCGCCGACATGAGTCAGCGGTCCAGAGGCGACATGCGTACCTCCCCACGTCCAACGGAAGCGAGGAAACCAGATACCGAGGCCGAAACAAATTGCTCCGACGGACATGACTAGGGCGCCGATGACGTCCATCTTCGTCCCACCAATGCAGTGCGGTCCGATCGCCGCAACAACTCGCAAACGGTCCAAGTTGCCGTCGCCATTCCGGCCGCAACGGCTGGCCTTGTCTTCAAGGTCATGTGCGGGACAGAAATCGTACCACGCGACGAACAGCGCCGGGTGGCCGGGATTACTTGTTGTCCCGGCTGCGAAGCAGCAAGAGGCTGCTCAAACAACTCGATAGCTGTAGACATGGCCCGACGGTCACGCGGTCGCCTCTTGTCGCGTCGCGACCCGGACAAACGAGTAGTCCGGGCCACCCATTGAAGGCTGCTCAATCAAGCCAGGAGACAGGCACGGCCACCGGTCGACGGTTAGGGTAGTGTCTGGCGGAACTCCACGGCCAATCGCTCGCGTTTGCCACGAGTCCCTTCGCGACTCTGGGACGGGACACTTTCGCTGGAAAACGTTGGTGCCCTCCGGGCGCATTTTGACCCGGTCAATGCCCAGCAGCGGCCGTCGTCGGAGCCTGCGCGTTTGATGCGGTCTCGGCAGTTTTCCCGGGCAAGCCCAGCGCGACGAGTCGGCCGTCGTTAGTTGCGACGACGATGAACTGCTTGCCGCCGGCGAGGTAGGTCATCGGCGTTCCGCTCGGCGGCGCGGGCAGGTTGACGTCTGCAATTACGTGTCCGTTCGCTTTGTCGTACGCCTTGAGCACACCGCCGCTGGCCGCCCGGACTCCGCGGCCTCCCCCGCCTTGTCCGACGAAGAGCAGCGTCTTAGTCAAAAGGGGCCCGCCTCCGAAGCTGCCGAGCGGACCGACGTCGTGCCCCACCACCTTGCTGATGGCTTTTCGGGGGCCGTCGCCGTGCGGAACCATCCAGGCGTGCTCGCCCGTGTTGAGATTGATGGCCGTGATGCGTCCGTACGGGGGCTTGAACAGCGGGAGTCCTTTTGGGCCGTCGACTCCACCACCGAATCCGCCGCCGCCGCGCACGTATCGAAAATCAGAACGCGCGGCATCGGGCTCATTCAGTTTGACGAGGATCGGCATGCTGACCGAGGGGATGTAAAGCAAGCTGGTGTCGGGATCGAACGCCGCTCCCCACCAGTTGCCGCCACCGGCCCAGCCAGGCATATTGATCGACCCTTTGAGGCTCGGCGGCGTGAAGAGCGGGCCGTGCCTGTATTTGTCGAGGATTTTTTTGCCCGCGGCGTGCAGCTCGGGAGTGAAGTCAATCAAGTTCTCCTCGGTTGCCCCTTGCAGCTCGTAGGGCGCTGGCCGCGTCGGGAAAGGCTGCGTGGGCGACGAGACTTCTCCGGGGACGTCGGTCTGCGGCACGGGGCGTTCTTCGATCGGCCAGACGGGCTTGCCGGTCGCCCGGTCGAACACAAACGTAAATCCGGTCTTTGTGATCTGCGCGACGGCCTTGATCGTCTTTCCATCGACGTGAATGGTGCAGAGCACCGGGGCCGCCGGCAGATCATAATCCCACAGCCCGTGGTGCACCGTTTGGAAGTGCCAGATCCGTTTGCCGGTCGCTCCGTCGACGCAGACCAGGCACTCGCCAAACAGGTTGTCGCCCAAGCGATGTCCGCCGTACCAGTCGTTCGTGGGCGTACCGAACGGCAGGTAGACGTAGCCCGTATCCTCATCGACCGTCATCAGCGTCCAGACGTTTGTGCTGCCGGTGTATCTCCACGACTCGTTCTTCCAGGTGTCGACGCCGAATTCGTTTTCTTGCGGCACGGAATGGAAAATCCACGCGGGCTTGCCGGTGCGCACGTCGAACGCCTGGACGTCGCCGCGGGGAAACGTCTTATATTGCGGCCCATCGTGGATCGAAGAGCCCACAATGACGTTGCCGCGGGAGACGACCGGGGGAGAGGTCATCATGTAAAGCTGCGGGGCGGTCGCGTGCGGGATGGCTTTTGTGAGATCGACCTTTCCCGCTTCGCCGAATTCCGTCGCCGCTTTGCCGGTCTTCACATCGATGGCCCACAGATGGGCGTCGTGCGTGGCGATGAAGATTCGCTCGAGCGTGCCGTCGGTCCAATAGGCGACGCCGCGATTCACGAAGCCCAGGTTGCCCGGACGTCCGGCCTTGTAACTTTTCGGATCAAAGACCCACTTCTCTTTGCCTGTCGCCGCGTCGATCGCCGCCACGTGACACAGCGAACTCGTTGCATAGAGGGTTCCACCGATCATGAGCGGCGTGTCCTCGTATGCAAACGAGCTCAGCATGCGGTCCTTTTTCTGCATCGCGATATAGGGCGAGTCCCACGTCCAGTCGACCACGAGCTTGCCGACGTTGTCCCGATTGATCTGGTCGAGAGGCGCGTACTTTGTGCTACCCGGGTCGTGTGCGTAGTAGCGCCATTCGCCAGCCGGCGGCGCGGCCGTTCCGTCGCCCCCTCTTGCCGCCGGCAACGCAAGCCCCGTCGCGAGAAAAACAAGCCCGAGCGCAAACGCCCATCGAGCAGACCCGTGCCATGAAGACGAGTCCGGTGAAATTGAGCGCAGTGCGGAAAACGAGGCCCTCATTCGCCCGCGATTCATGTCAGCGCCTCTCGAATGTTGGGGACGTGGGAAATGCTTGAGATTTGATTTTCTTCTCTCATAGCCGTTGACATCGCCGGCCGTAACGGTACAAATGTATACATCTCGGCGCGAGCATGGATAGCCAGCAACTGACGACCCGACAGGCCGAAAGCATGCGAAACGCCCTGATTCCGCACGTCCGGTATCTCTACCGAATGCAAACTCGCATGGAAAAGACCGGTTTTCCGCAATCCGACGAGCTGTTTCAAGCCACCAAGGCGTGCCTACGACGCGGCTCAGGAGCTGTGCATGAAATTGCATTACCTCTCCTGCAAGAGCGGCGTTGGCTCACAGACGCGGGACGGACATGAATAAGGGAGCTTTCCAAATGAACGCCCAGCAGTCGGCCGAACTTCCCGAGGCACTAGGATTTATCGTGCGAGAGTATTTGAAGGGCTTACGCCCCGAGCCAACGCGGCCGCGGCTGTGCGTTCCGGCTCGCGCGAATCCCTCTCAGCGCGGCGTCCATCCAAAGAGTCGCTTTTGTTTGATTTCCTCTGCGACTTCGGGGGGCACCTGACGATCCCAACTGGAGTCGCCCGCCTGGATCTGCCGCAGGACCTGGTCGGAATCGATCCCCCGGCAATCTGGGTTTGTTCGCTCGATCGGGACGATGCAGCGATTTTCGAGCAGATGTCGATACAGATGCCGCACGCGTTTCGGAACTTCGACGTTCTCGGCCGTGACCATCTGGCCGCTCGCCTGATCCCAACGCGGATAGACATACATTCGGACGTTGTCGGCGAACAACCGCCCGACCCCTTCCAGCGTGCCAGCGCGCAGCCCTTGGTAGTGCGTGTCGTCGAGAATGTCTAAGAGGGCGGGAACGCCGAGGGCGATGCCGACTTTCTTCTGCGTGTAGCGTGAGAAATCTTCGACGAGCCCATAATACGGGCCGTGATTGGAAATCAGCACGGTTTTTCCCAGGATCCCCAGGACGTCGACACGATCGAGAAAATCCTGTTTATCGATGCCCTGCTGCGGATGCAGGTCCCGAAGCGTGAGCTCCATCAGAGACGATTGGCTCTTCGCCGACCAGCTCGGGCTCAGCCCGGAACTGTTCGAGCCCTTTCTCCAACAGGTCCATAGTCAAGCGGTTCACGGGGCGGAAGCGGCCCCGCTCGACCAGGATCGGCCGCTGATACAGCACCTCGGCCGGCTGCACAACCTCCCCCTGCGCCGTGAACAAGGCCGTGTCGGTGAAAGCGTGCTCGATTAGCTGCAAACACATCAGCCGATTGTCGACGCCGGCGAACGCGGGACCGCAAAACTTGATCATGTCGATCTCGATCCGCTCGCGGCTCAGATTGTCAAACAGCGAGACCAACAGCCCTTCCGGATCGGAATGGTGATACACGGCTCCGTAGAGCAAGTTGACCCCGACCAGGCCGATCGCTTCCCGTTCGCGTTGCCGGTCGGTGTCGTGGGTGGTCACGTGGATGATGATTTCCGACGGCTCGGTTCGCGGCGCGGTCTGAAACCGCACGCCCTGCCAGGCGTGACCGTTTGACTTGCGTGTGCGGCTATGCGCGGCGGCCGTGTCGGCGAACACGAAAAACGCGGTTTGATCGCCGCGCAGCGGTCCGAGCCGCTCGAGCAAGAGCTCGTATTCGTAAACCAGCATCGATTCGAGCCGTTTGCGGCTCACATAGCGCTCGGTGCGTCCGTAGATCGCGTCGCTGACCACCATGTCGTAGGCGGAGATCGTTTTGGCGATCGTTCCCGAGGCACTGCCGACCTGAAAGAACCAGCGGACGACCTCTTGCCCGGCACCGATTTCGGCGAACGTTCCGTAAACCAGGGCGTCCTGGTTCATGCGGAGCGCTTTTTCTTCCGGGGTGAGAGGATGTCCGTTCATCCGAGCTATTTCCTTCGACTCGACTGAATCAATGCAAACGTTCGCAGCCGCGAATCAAATCCTGACCGATTTGGCAACGCGGCGAAAGGCTCATGTCCTTCGGAGAGGATGAGCGGGGAGAGGCCTACTTGACGTTCGCCGCCCCAAAGGACCGTGACGTGCATCGGCTCGTGCGAACGGCGAGTGAATCTGCGTTGCGAACGCTATTTCGCGAACGTCAGTCCCGGGTCGTTCGGCGGGCCGCCGACCATTTTGAATGAGAAACGATCCGGACCTTCGGCATTCACTTTGGCGACCATGGTGCCGCCGTTGCTGTATTCCAAAACCAGCGTCGTGCCGGCCAACTCGTATTTGCCGTCGAAGGATTGGGTCTTATCGGGCCGAGCGAACTTCCAGCTGAACTGCCCGTCGCTTCCCATCGAAAGGTGGATCGTTCCGCCGCCCACGGCCGGCGCCCTCCAAGCTCCGGTGATATTGGCCGGCGCCGTGAGTTGAGTGTCGGCGGGAGCGGTCGGCGGCGCTTCAGCAGTCGCCGGCGCAGCCCCGTGGCCGCTATCGGACGACCCGATCATCGCGAGCAATTGGCGCGAGACCTGGTCGTTGGGCGACTGCTTGACGACGGTCTCGAATTGACGAGCCGCCGCGCTCGGGAATCCCTCAGTCATATAGTGATAGCCGAGCAAGAAATGCAGCTCGGGCGCATATTCGTACTGCCGCACGTAGTCCTCGAGAGCGCGGAGCTGCTTCGTATACACGTCAACGCTGGGATACAGGCTGCTCATCGTCGTCCAGTCCCAACCGGGCCCGACTGAGAGCACCGCGTAGAGGTTCGCGGCGGCTTCGTTGTATTTCCCCATCGCGAACAAGATCAGCCCACGAAATTCTTGCAGCGGCGTGTCGCTCGGTGATCTCGAGAGCGCGGCGTTGACGGCGCCGAGCGCGGCCGGGTAATCGCCTTTGTAGAAAGCGTCACGGGCCCGATCGCCATCCGTCACCGCGGCGTTGGTTGAGGGATCGTTGGGATCGGGAATCGCGGCAGTCGTCACAATCGGCTGCGAATAGTCGAACGCCGGATAGTCCACGACGGCAGGCGCGACGTAATACGGGTTGTAGTAGGGGTAATAGCCCGTGTCATAAAAGAGCGAACCGACGGCCCACGAAGTCAGGCCAAGCGCCCCGACTCCGATGCCCCAACTGGCCCAGGGGTGTGAGTACCACCACCCGTTTCCCCAGTGACCATGCCAGTAGCCGTGATACCAGTTGTTGTGGGCGTTTTGCCAATATTCGCCGCGGTTGCTGATGCGGTCGCCCCGATTGTCGATGCGCCCGCCGCGGTTATCGATGCGGTCTCCTCGGTTGTCGGTTCGATCGCCACGGTTGTTAATTCGGTCTCCCCGGTTGTCGACCCGATCGCCGCGGTTGGCAACTCGGTCTCCGCGATCGCCCGCGTTGGGCAAACGATCGCCCGCGTTGGGCAAACGGTCGCCGGCGTTGGGAAGCCGATTGCCGGCACCTTCGCGATTCTGGAAGTTGGTTCGGCCGCCGGTGAAATTCTCACGATTGCCGCCGGCGAAGTTTCCGTTGAAGCCACCGCCAGCGCCCCCGCGGAAGCCGCCGGCGTTAAATCCGCCTCCGCCACCGCCACCGCGGAAGTTACCGCCGGCGTTGAAGCCGCCGCCGCCACCAAAGCCTCCGCCGCCGCGAATTCCACCGCCGCCCCCGAATCCTCCACCTCCGCCGCCGCGGGCGCCGCCGCCCCCGCCACCCCGCCCGCCAGCCCAAAGGTCGCTCACCGGCGCAGCCAAAAGCGCCAAGCTCGTCAGTGCAACACCGGCGATTCGTCTTATCGACGGTGCCATGCTTGTTGTCGTGCTCATGCGAAAGTCCTTGATCTCGCGGCCGATCACTTTCCGACGCCCGGCTCGGGCGGTCTGCGGACGATCTTCACCTCAGTGGGAGGGACAATTTCAGTCCCGACCACGTGATCGGTGGACCGCCACGTGTAAGAATCCTTGCTTGTCGGCGCAATGAGGTTGGTGGCCGACGCAGCGACGCCGTCGCGACGGACGCCGGTCGCTTTCACCACCCAATGGTCGCCGTTGAAGGTCCACACCGATTCTCCGTGGCCTCCTTCGGTGTCGAATTGCCAGGACTTGATTCGTTTGGTCAGCGGATCCCAACCGATGCGCTGGCTGATATCCATCGCGTCACGACCTCGCATGCGGACTTTGACCTCGCCGAGAATGTAATTCTTATTTTCGGACCATTTGTAAGACGTCAGCACCAGCGATTCGCGACTCTCGTCGATCCAATCGCCGATGAGCCACTCCAGCGGCTTGAGCCGTTCATAGTTCGTGAGTTCGGTGCCTGGCGTGTCGCGGACAAAGCCCATCAACCATTGGCCGCCGCGCGTCTTGATGTGAACGGCCGTGTAGCGATCGACGTCGGTGGGTTGCCCGGGCTTGTGGGTGACCTTGCTGACGCCGGTCTCGATCGCCACCGCGGTGCCAATGAAGCGGATCGATTCAATCTCGACCGTCATTTGGGGCTGCGGCTTTTCGGCAAAGACGCCGGCGAAAACTTTTTTAATGGCGTCGCGCCCCTGCGTCGTATTTCCCTCATCGTCCACCATCTGAGCCTCTGGCACGAAGAGTGCACCGATTGCCTTGGCGTCGCCGGCGTTATAGGCCTTCACGAACGCTTCGACGTTGCCACGAATAACCGATTCATCCTTCGAGGGGATCACCTCGGTCTTTGCCGGCGCCTGCGGGCGATCTTGGGCGAGCGCACCGGACGAAACGCAAACAAGAAATACAAAAAGACAGTTGCGAGCGAGTCCCGACATGGATTCACCTCCGCGGGTGAAGACTACTAGACCAGAGATGCGGCGGGAATTGCGGCGATTCCGCCCGAAAAACGTCCTGCGCGTAACATCCACAGTGAACGACCGCTGCAAATTGGCCACGGCAACGCGATCGATCGGCCCGAAGTCTGCCCGCGAAACGACCGCTCGATCTGAGCCGGCTGCCTCAAACTTTCTTCTTGTGCGTCTGCCCGACGCGTCGGAACTGTCCTCGATTGCAGCCGGCTTCAACCAACCCGGGCTGCGTAAACCATCCGCGGCAACGCAGATCGGCCGTTTCAGAGCCGACGTCGGCGAGACGATTGCCGCGTTGTAGGGCCAATCCCGACAGCTACAATGTGAACTCCGCACCGTGCAAAATCAAGGGCGCGCGTCGGCTGCCGACGTTCGGAAGCGCACGCGAGACGGCACATCTCCTCCAGGTCATCGCTCTCGCGCACGATTCGCATTCGAAGGCACGAATCGGTTCACACCGTGGCAACAGAGATCCCACGAGAGGCCCGCAGACGCCGGTTGCGGCCCCTGCGAATGCTGGCCTTCCTCGCGTTGCTCTATCTCTTTGCGGCCTACTACGTGATCCCGTTTGGCTGGAAACACTTTGCGCTGCGGCACCCAGAGCTGGAGGAAATTCCGCGGGTCACCCAAACGGGCAATGGGATCCCCGCCGACCCTCTTAATGTGGAAATGATCGGCGCAGAGCGCGATTTGAAGAAAATCATGGTCGCGTCCCATTGGTACCCCGCCGACCCGCTGACGCTGCAAAGCTGCCTTGGGATTGCGGAAGCGACGGTGCTCAAGCGGCCGTACGACGATGCCCCGGTCAGCAACCTTTATCTCTTTGGGCGAAGGGAGGACCTCGCCTTTGAAAAACCCGTCGGCAGTAATCCCCGGGCCCGCCATCACGTGCGCTTCTGGCGGGCACCGATGACCGATCAAGAAGGTCGAGCAGTTTGGATGGGCGCGGCAATTTATGACAAGAGCGTCGGCCTCAGTCACAGGACGGGGCAGATCACGCACCACACGGCCGCCAACATCGACGCCGAGCGCGACTTTTTGTTTCTGGACCTCGAGCAAACGGACGGCCTGGCGTCGGTCGACGTCGTCGACGGATTTCACACCGTGCTCATGGGCAAAAACGGCGGCGGCGATCGATGGTACACAGACGGTCGGCTGTTCGTCGGCGTGATCGGTGCGCAATAGACGAGGCTGTTTCGCTTCAACGGTCGAACGTGCCGGCGCTGTAACCCGTGCCCGTGGCGCGTTCGCTGGCAGTCGGTTTCGGCCACAGCAGGGACGCGCAAATCCCGATCGCCAGCACGATCACAATGGCTGCCAGCAGGTAGTACGTGATTCCCGGAACACCATGCAGAACGTCTTTCAGCAGTAACTTGACGCCGACCAGGGCCAAAATCGCCGCCAGCGCACGGTTCAAATAATGGAACCGATCGATCACATGAGCCAGAGCGAAGTAAAGCGACCGCAGGCCCAAGAGTGCAAACACATTGCTCGTAAATACCAGGAAGCGGTCTTCCGTAATTGCGAAGATCGCGGGAATCGAATCGAGAGCGAATACCAGGTCGGCGGCCTCCACCGCGATCAGAGCGACGGCGAGCGGCGTCAACACGAGTCGGCCGCCTGCACGGATCAGAAAATGTTCCTCTGACAGTTCCTCCGACACCGGAAGGAACCTGCGGATCAAGCGGAGGAAACCGCCGCCTTTCGGCCTCGCTTCCGAACGATCGACAAACATTCGCAATGCCGCGACGATCAAAAACAGGCCGAACAAGTACAGGATCCAATGGAACCGCTCAATCAGCATCGATCCGACGAGAATCATGATGCCTCGCATCACGAGCGCCGCCAAGATTCCCCAGAATAGGACACGGTGTTGATGGGCTTGCGGTACGCTAACGGCTTGAAAAATCATGGCGATGACGCAGAGATTGTCGACGCTCAGCGATTTCTCGACGACATAGCCGGTCAAGTACGCCGTGGCCGCAACTCTTCCATCCGGCTCGGCGTGCGGCAGGTCCATCCCGAACCAGTGCTGCTCGTAGCCAAAATAGACAAAGACCGTGAAGAGGAGGCCCAATCCGATCCAGGCCGCACTCATGACCAGCGCTTCGCGCGGCTGAACAACATGGGCCTTGCGGTGCACAACACCCAGGTCCAAGGCGAGCAGCGCCACGATGCCGCTGATGAATCCGAACCACAACCATTCCATACGGACCCTTTGACTCTGCCGCGAGATTGCCCTCAGGCCTTGCCCCTTAGAGTATCGCAGCCCTAACGATGGCAAGGTACGATTGGGCCGTGCGGAACGTCCGTTCGCTCCGCGCCGCAAGCCGCGAAACCACGTGCGGCGACGCCCGATGTTCCTGCGATTGAATGACCGCGATGCCTCAAGATGTCGCCGCCGAAGTGCGCGAGACTGTGGACGCAGTCTATCGCTCCGAATCTCGCCGCGTGTTGGCAACGCTGATTCGTTTGCTCGGGGATTTTGACCTCGCGGAAGAGGCGCTCTCCGACGCCTTCGCTTCGGCCGTCGAGCAATGGGCGCGCGAGGGTGTGCCGGCGAATCCGCGCGCTTGGCTCGTCTCGGCCGGCCGCTTTAAGGCCATCGACGCCCTCCGCCGTCGCGCCCGGCGGGATGCCTCGCTGGCGGTCCTGGCTGACCGACTGGACGACGACCTGCGCAAGGCCGCCGGACCAGAGGCAGTGGCGGTCGAGGACGATCGGCTGAGGCTGATTTTCACTTGTTGCCATCCGGCTCTGCCGCCCGACGCACAGATCGCGCTCACGCTGCGCGAGGTCTGCGGACTCACGACCGAGGAGATCTCGCACGCGTTTCTAACCGCTCCCGCGACGCTGGCCCAGCGGATTGTGCGGGCCAAGGCGAAAATTCGCGCCGCGCGGATTCCCTATCAGGTGCCGTCGCACGAAGATCTGCCGGACCGCTTAGAGACTGTTCTGTACGTGATTTACCTCGTGTTCAACGAGGGCTACAGCGCTTCGTCGGGCGAATCTTTGACAAGGTCTGACCTCTCGGGCGAGGCCATTCGCTTGGGGCGCTTGTTACTCGAGTTGCTGCCCCAACCGGAAGTCAGGGGACTTTTGGCGCTGATGCTGCTGCATGAGTCGCGTCGCGTCGCACGGAGCTTGCCGACCGGCGAGCTGATTCTCTTGGAGGATCAGGACCGCACGCTCTGGAACCGTGATCAAATTGAAGAGGGCCTGGCCCTCGTGACGGAGTCATTGGCATCACCGCAGGTCGGACCCTACACCATTCAAGGCGCGATCGCCGCCACGCACGCCGAGGCGCCGCAGCCGGCGGCAACCGACTGGGGCCGCATTGTTGGGCTGTACGACCTTCTGCTGCGCATCGAGCCGTCGCCCGTAGTCGAGTTGAACCGTGCCGTGGCGGTCGCCATGCGCGACGGGCCATCCGCCGGATTGGAGCTAATCGACGCGATTCTGGCGCAGGGCAATCTGGACGACTATCACCTCGCTCACGCGGCACGGGCCGATTTCTGCCGGAGGCTCGGTCGGACGGCTGAGGCTCGAGCCGCGTATCACCGGGCGCTGGGGTTAGCGCGGCAAGAACCTGAGCGGCGATTCCTCGAGAACCGGCTCAGCGAATTGCCCGACTGATTCTTTTCCGATTTCTTGGGACGGACTGTCGATTGAGCGTTTCGCCGAACGACTACTCCAGGAAAGGCCGACGTCGTACCAATCAAAGGCGGCCGCGATCGTCGAGGCCGTGAGTTCGTCAAGTCGTCGCAATTCACAAGGAGATATGACCTTGCGATTCATGGTCATTGTCAAAGCGGACAAGGATAGCGAAGCCGGCGTGCTTCCCAGCCAAGAATTGCTCACCGAAATGATGAAATACAACGAAGAGTTGGTGAAGGCCGGTGTGATGCTCGCGGCCGACGGTCTGCACGCCAGCTCGAAGGGGGCGCGGGTCAAGTTTTCTGACGGCAAAACAACCGTGACGGATGGTCCGTTTGCCGGGACGAAGGAACTCATCGCCGGATACTGGACTTTCCAGGTGAAGTCCAAGCAGGAGGCGATCGATTGGGTCAAACGCGCTCCCATGCAGAACACCGAGATCGAAATCCGCCAGATTTTTGAACCCGCGGACTTCGGAGAGAATCTCACGCCGTCGCTGAAGGCGAAGGAAGCCCAGCTGCGGGCTCAGACAACGCGGAAGAAATAGTCGCGCTGAAATTCGATTGCTCATCTCGTCTTGAACTAGGAATCGCCATGCAGGTCAACCCATACGTGTTTTTCGAGGGTCGCTGTGAAGAGGCCCTCGAGTTCTACAAGAAGGCCGTCGGTGCGGAGGTCACGTATCTGCATCGGTACAAGGACTCTCCAGACCCGCTTCCACCGGGCTCGGTTGCGCCGGGATGGGAGAACAAGATCATGCATGCGACCTTCACGATCGGTCAGTCGACGCTGCACGCGTCCGACGGTCGAGGCCAGGGAAAAGCCAGTCATCAGGGCTTCCGGCTGTCGCTCACCGTGCCGACTCCTGCGGAGGCCGATCGATGTTTCTCGGCCCTGGCCGACCAAGGGCAGGTTGAGATGCCGCTCTTGAAAACCTTTTTTTCACCGCGGTTCGGCATGCTGACGGACCGCTTCGGCGTGGGCTGGATGGTCTACGTGGCTCCTTGACCTCTAAGAATCCCACGGGGATTTTCTGAAGAGAGATTTCCCATGAAATACATGCTGCTGGTCTACAGTGACGAGCAAGCCTGGACCGACGACGAACGCGAGCACTGCTTCGCGGAATCGACCCAGCTCACGCACGACCTCAACGCGGCCGGCCAATTTCTCGGTGCCTCCCCGTTGCATTCCGTTTCGACGGCGACGAGCGTGCGAATCCGCAACGGCAAACGGCTCGTGACGGACGGCCCCTTCGCGGAGACGCGCGAGCAGCTCGGCGGCTATTTCCTCATCGAGGCGCCGGATCTCGACGCGGCGATCGGCATCGCAGCCCGCATTCCGGGTGCCCGCAAAGGAACGGTCGAGGTCCGGCCAGTCCTGGAACTCGCCGGACTGCCGGCGGAATTTCAGTCCGAAGTCGCGCGCCACACTCACTGAGTGGTTCGATACAATCCATTTCTTGTCGGAAATTGACGCGAAAGAAGCATGCATGAGCGGAGTCCGCGTACTCGTCGGCACGCGCAAAGGCGCCTTCATCCTGACGTCGGACGGCACACGCAAGCAGTGGAACGTCACTGGCCCGCATTTCGGCGGCTGGGAGATTTACCACCTGAAGGGCTCGCCCGTTGACCCGAATCGGCTGTATGCCTCGCAATCGAGCGGCTGGTTCGGCCAGTTGATTCAGCGGTCGAACGACGGAGGGGAAACGTGGCAGCCGATGGGCAACACGTTTTCTTACGCGGGCGTCCCCGGCACTCACCAGTGGTACGACGGCACGCCCCACCCTTGGGAGTTCAAACGCGTCTGGCACCTCGAGCCTTCGCTGACCGATCCTGAGACTGTCTACGCGGGCGTCGAGGACGCGGCAATCTTTCGCTCGAACGATGGCGGCACGAACTGGGAGGAGCTGCCCGGACTGCGCGAGCACGGCTCGGGACCTCGCTGGCAGCCTGGAGCCGGCGGCATGTGTCTGCACACCATTCTTATCGATCCGACTGATCAAGAACGAATGTTCATTGCCATCTCCGCCGCCGGTGCCTTTCGGACCGACGACGGCTGTCGAAGCTGGAAACCGATCAACCGCGGATTGCGGTCTGAACACATTCCCGACCCCGCGGCCGAGGTCGGCCACTGCGTGCATCGCATCGCCATGCACCCGTCGCGACCGGGCGTGCTCTTCATGCAGAAGCACTGGGATGTGATGCGCAGCGACGACGCGGGGGACTCTTGGCAGGAGGTGAGCGGAAATTTGCCCACGGACTTTGGTTTCGTCATCGACGTCCATGCGCATGAGCCCGAAACGATCTACGTCGTCCCGATCAAGAGTGACTCGGAACACTATCCGCCCGACGGCCGGCTTCGCGTCTATCGCAGCAAGACCGGCGGGAACGAATGGGAACCGCTCACGAACGGGCTTCCGCAGCGTGATTGCTACGTCAACGTGCTGCGGGACGCGATGGCCGTCGACACGCTCGATTCGTGCGGCGTTTATTTCGGCACCACGGGGGGCCAGGTTTACGGCTCGAACGACGCAGGCGAGAGTTGGGCACCGATCGTTCGCGACCTGCCGGCTGTGCTTTCCGTTGAAGTTCAAACGCTGCCATGAGGATTCGGGTCGTGCTGCCGCCGCATTTGCGCAAGCTCGCGCAAGTCGGCGCCGAATTGGAACTGGAAGTCGACGCCCCGATCACGCAACGCTCGATCCTCGACGCGCTCGAGGCCCGTCATCCGATGCTCCGCGGCACGATCCGTGATCATGCCACCCAGAAACGGCGCCCCTTTTTGCGGTTCTTCGCCTGCAACCAGGATTTCTCGCTCGAGCCGCCGGATACGCTTCTGCCGACGGCCGTCGCGTCGGCGGAGGAGCCGTTCCTGATCGTGGGAGCCATTGCCGGCGGATAGGCTCAGCTCAGGGCGGACGACAGCCGACTTTGGCCGTCTCATGACGCTCGTCGGAAGTGTTGATGTCATGGCCCGTGGTCTGGGATACTGCTTTGGATGCGATCCTTAGCGCTGACACTCGGCCCCTCGCTGTCGCGTCGCGCCCTCTTGCAGCGGGCAGCGAGCGGTTTTGGTGCCGTTGCGCTCTCGGCCCTCTTATGCGATGAGGCTTTGGCGGAAGTTAGCGGCTCGGCCGATCCACTCGAGCCGCGGCCGTCTCATTTTCCCGCGCGGGCCAAGCGTGTCATTTTCCTCTACATGGATGGCGGCCCCTCGCAGGTCGATACGTTCGATCCCAAGCCGCGGCTGGATCGCGAGCACGGCCTGCCCTTCAAGATGAAGGTGCAGCCGACTCAGTTCGACAACGTGGGGACCACGCTCAAGTCGCCGTGGAAATTCCGCAAGCGGGGACAAAGCGGCCATCGACGTGAGCGACCTGTTACCGAACATCGCCCGCTGTGCCGACGACCTGTGCGTCGTGCGGTCGATGACGTCGCAATTTTCCGAGCACACCAACGCCAATTATTTTCTGCACACCGGACTGGGACAGGTCGGCCGGCCCAGCATGGGTTCGTGGGTGCTTTACGGATTGGGGAACGAGTGTCGCGACCTGCCCGGGTTCGTGGTGCTCAACGGCGACCTGATTCCGCCCGGCGGACTCGAATGCTTTCACAACGGGTTTCTGCCGGCGACGTTTCAGGGTTCGGTGTTCCAGCGCGGGGCCAGCCCGGTTGCCGATCTTCACAGCACAGACAGTTCGCCCGCACGGCAGCGTCGCAAGCTCGACTTGATGCGCCAGCTCGACGCGGCAGCCTTGGCGCGAACCGGCCCGAGCGACGCAATCGAAGCGGCCATCCGCAACTACGAGCTGGCGTTTCGAATGCAGACGGCCGTCCCCGAACTGATGGACGTTTCTCGCGAGTCGCGGGCCACGCAAGAACTCTACGGCATGTTTGAGCCATTTGAAAAAACCCGCAACTACGCGCATCAGTGCCTGGTGGCCCGCCGGCTGATCGAGCGGGGCGTTCGCTTCGTCGAACTAACCTGCCCGCAGGTGGCCGCCGACCGATGGGACCAGCACAGCCGCCTGCGCGAGGGGCACACGCTGAACGCGCTGGCCACCGATCGGCCGATCGCGGGCCTCTTGACCGATCTCAAGTCGCGTGGGCTGCTCGAGGACACGCTGGTGATCTGGGCCGGCGAATTTGGTCGCACACCGATGGCGCAAGGCAGCGACGGCCGCGATCACAATCCGTTCGGCTACACGATCTGGATGGCCGGCGGCGGCGTGAAACCCGGCTTCGTCTTCGGCAAGACCGACGAGTACGGCTACTACGCGATCGAAAACAAGCTCGAGGTCCACGACCTGCACGCGACGATGCTTTACCTCCTGGGACTGGATCACAAGAAGCTGACCTTCCGCTTCAGCTCCCGCGACATGCGGCTGACCGACGTGCACGGCCAGGTCGTTCACGAGATCGTGGCTTAGCCTGGCAACCTGCCACTAAAGTTGGCGGGCGTAAATGTGCGACAGTCGTTCGAATGCGCGGTCGACGGCCGCAGGCTTTTCGACTGCGGTCAACCGTCCGCGTTCAATGAGCAAATCGCCCAATTCGTCGAGCGTGCGTCGCGAAAGCTGCGGACGGTAAAGCAACATCAGGCGGCGCTCGATGAGATCTTCCAGTCGCTCGACCCGCTCGTGCTCGATGACCCAGCGAACAAACGTCCGCGGCAGTGCGCTTCCGGTGATGTTCTCCAGCCGGCTTGGGTCGGCGTCGGCGGACTGTTGAGTCCGCAAAATTTCTCCGGTCAGCGTGCCGCACAATTCCCAGATTGCGGAAACCTGCTCGTTGCTCAAACCGAACTGCGACGCGACTTGCTGCTTTTGGCCTTCGCGTTCAGCGGGGTCTTCGGCTAGTCCCTTGCTCCCCGGCAGATAGCGGCCCACGGTCATTGCACAGCGGGTAATGCCCAGACGCGCCAGCACCCCGTCGGTGACGAGCTCACCCAGGGCCCGGGACGTCGTCAGCTTGCCACCGACCAGGGTGAGCACGCGAATTTGACCGTGGGCCTGCTCGGCGATCGAATGGTCCCGTGAGATCGAAGCCTCCGACGCGTCGCCGACGTACGGCAGAGGTCGCACGCCGCTGTAGGTCAACATCACGTCTTCTCGCGACAGATGGACGTCCGGGAACAGCTCATTGACCGTCGAAACGAGGTAGGCAAGCTCCGCGTCGGAGGCGACTGCCGTTTCTGGGGGAGCGTCAAAATGTTCGTCGGTCGTGCCGACGAGCACCGCTTCACCGAATGGCAGCACAAAGATGAGCCGTCCATCCGCCGCCTCGGCATAGACGCCCGCCCGTCCGATGGCCTGCTTGAGAGCCGGGTGATAGCTGACAAAGTGGCTTCCCTTCGTGCCTCCGAAGAGCCGCGGAGCCGGAACGTGCAACTCGCCCAGCGTGAGATCGCCCCACGCCCCGGTCGCATTGATCACGATCGAGGGCGTCATTTCCGAAAGGGCGCCGCGAGCGTCGGTGACTTTCACGGTGTCCCCCACAAACTCCGCCTGCGAGTAGGTGAACAGGCGAAATTCGACGCCGCTGGTCTCCGAAATTTGCCGTGCGTCTTCCAGCAGGGCGACACAATAGCGCTCGGGGAACCGCATCTGCGCGTCGCTGTATCCGCAAAGCCATCGAAACCGCGAACGGTCGACTCGAGGCACGCCCGGCTCGTTCGCTTCGTGGATGGTGTGCGGCGGCATGTTCGGATCAGCGGCAAAGCGATCGTAAAGCGACAGACCGATCTCGATCGCCCACAGACCCCGCTCGCTTTTGTGCTGGAGCGGCCGCGTCAGCCAATTGAGAGTCGGCGATCGCGTCGCGCCAATAAATTTCAGCCCCGATTGGATCAGTCCGCTCGTCCGTTCGGCGACAGGAATGTAGAGTCGCAGCGGTTCAACGAGGTGCCCCGCGAGCTTGCAGAGTCGCGTGCGCTCCGCGAGCGACTCGCGGACCAGATGGAAATCGGCATACTCGAGATAGCGCAAGCCGCCGTGGATCAACCGCGACGCGCGCGACGTCGCGCCAAAGGCGATGTCGTTTTTCTCCACGAGCCAGACGTCGACGCCGTTCAGCACCAGCTCGCGCGCCACCGAGCAGCCGTTGATTCCGGCCCCCAGAATCAAGACTTTAGGGCGTCTGCCCGTGGTTGTGGCCGGTTCGCTCATGGGCGGCTATTGTTTCGGACGCCAGTCGCGATGTGAAGGGGACAAGACCCGCACGCCGGTTTCCCGTGGCTTGCCGGTCGCATAAAATGAGGAACTGCGATCCGGCGGCTCTTTCCGCGAACCTTCAAGTCGATCCCTCTTGACGATTGGCACGCGACGATGACCCCAAGCTCGATCGAGCAAGCTCTCACCGCCCTGCGACACGGAAAACTCGTGATCGTTGCGGACGCGCTCGATCGCGAGAATGAGGGCGACTTGATCTGTGCCGCCGAGACAATTACGCCGGAGACAGTGGATTTCATGCTGCGAACCGGCCGCGGATGGCTCTGCGTGCCTCTGACGCAGGAGGCGGCCGACCGGTTGAACATGACTCATGCGGTCGCGTCCGACCGTAACACGGCTCCTCACAAGACGCCCTTTCTGATTCAAGTCGATCATCGCGACGCGGGCACGGGCGTCAGCCCGGCGAGCCGGGCGAAGACGATTCGTGCTCTGGCCGACCCTCGCTCCGCGGCAACCGATTTCGTTCAGCCGGGACACGTCTCACCGCTTTTGGCGAAGGAAGGGGGCGTGTTGCGCCGGGCCGGCCACACCGAGGCGACGGTGGACCTGCTGCGGATGGCCGGCCTGCGGCCGGTCGGAGCTCTGATCGAAGTTTGCAGCCAGCAGCATTTCGGCATGGCCAATCTGGCCGAACTGCAAGAGCTTTCCGAAAAGCATCACATCCCGATCGTTTCGATCGAGGATCTGATCCGGTACCGCCGAGTGCGCGAACAGCTGATTCATCGCGAAGTCGAAGTCTCGATTGAGACGAAGCACTATGGCACGCCAACTGTGATCTGCTACAGCGTTGCGCACGAGGATCAAGAACCACTTGCGCTGGTTTGGGGCGACCTTGCGGGAGCGGAAAAACCCCCGTTGGTTCGCATGCATTCTTCCTGTTTCACCGGGGACGTGCTCGAGTCGCTCCGTTGCGACTGTGGCGACCAACTGCAGATGGCTATGGAAATGATCTACAAGGAGGGTGTCGGAGCGGTCGTTTACTTACCTCAAGAGGGCCGGGGGATTGGCCTGTTGGCCAAGCTCAAGGCCTACAAGCTGCAGGATGAGGGACTCGACACGGTCGAAGCGAATCACCGCCTGGGCTTCAAAGCCGACCAGCGCGATTACATGGTCGGTGCCCAGATCCTCAAGGACCTCGGCCTCACCAAGATTCGCGTGCTGACTAACAACCCCAAGAAAACCGACTCGGCTGTCTTTCACGGCGTCGATCTGGAAATCGTCGAGCAAGTGCCGATCATCGCGCCCCCCAGCGGCACCGCGAGAAATACCTCGCGACGAAGCGCGACAAGATGGGGCATCTGTTGCCGTAGTCGAGCCGAGTAGGGTGGGCCCAGACCGCGAAGCGGACGCTGGCCGACCATCTTATCTTTATCGGCATGTTATTGACGCGAGCGCCACAACAGCGGTGGGCCTTCGGCCCGAAGCGGTCCTTGGCCCGCCCTACTTCAGGAGGTAGGCGTTCACGACGGAGATCCCCGACATCAGTGTGCCGACGATGCCCAGCAGGCCCTGATCGTTGCCGCAGAGATACAGGTTCTCGAGGTGCGTGCGGCCGTTCGAGATTTTTTCGGCGGCACCATACACGCAGCCGTTCAGATGCCCCGTGAATTTGCGGATCGTGTGGGGCGTGAAGAAGTCGGCGTCGACGATCGCCGAGCGGAAATCGGGGATCACGCGCAGTGCCGACTCGAGCAGCCGCCCGCTCCACTTGATCTTTTCGCGTTCGTATTCGTCCTGGGGAAGATTCAGCCAGTACGCCGGATTTGCGAGAGCCGTGATGCGAATCCGTCCCTCCTCGGGTGGTTGTTCATATTCAAAATTGTTGGGCGAGCAAATGATGCCGCTGTGCAAGTCGATCGGCTCACTGGGCATCTCGTAGCGGAATTTCGGTGAATCGTTGTAGAAGACAATCGTCGCGTCGTGGCCCAAATCCGAGGGCTGCCGATCGAGCGAGTAGATCGATTCGGTGTAAGTGATGTTGCCTGGCTCAATCGACGGACGCCGGTCGTCGCTACCCGCCAGGAGCCGCAGGGTCTCGAGCGTCCCGGCTGACGAAATGACGTTCGTTGCTTCGATACTCTGGCCGTCGTCGAGCACGAGCGACGTCGCCCGCCCCCGACGGCTCTCGATCTCGCGCACGCCGCTTCGCAGACGCAGCTCGCCTCCCAGTTCCTTGAAGCGACGCACAAGCACTTTGAGAATTCGCCGCACACCCTCGAACGGCCGGGCAAACCCCTCCAGGAAGATGCTGCGAAACATGATCGCGAACTGAGAGAAATCCATGTCGTTGGGCGTGGCACTGCCGTAGAAGAGGAGCGGGCACATCAGCATTTCGATCAAGAGCGGGTCGTGCAGAAAATCACCCAGTACGGCCCGCGCGGAGAGCTTACATTTCTCAAAGCTGGCGACCTCGAAGCCCGCAACGTGCTCAACCAGCTTCGAGAATCCGTCGATCTCGTCCGGAAAATGCTCGCGGATCTGCTGCGTCAGGTCGTCGATGCCGTTGGTGAACCGCAGCGTGCAGTCGGGAAAGGCGACGGTCGAGAATCGCTGCGGCGAAAGTCCAAAATCCTCCCATCGCAGCCGGAGCTGTCTCAGGACTTTGCTCAACGGGCCGGCCTTCGAGCCGGGAGGCGCATAATTGGTCACGGCGTGCAGGCCGACGTCGTGGTTGCGGCCACGCAGGCGATAGAACGAATTGAGGCCGCCGATCGTCGTGTGCCGCTCGAGGATGCACACCGACTTTTCGAAGTAGGCCAGACGGATTCCCGCGGCCAGACCCGACATGCCGGCGCCGATGATGACCGCGTCGTAGGCCACGGGTCATTCGCCTGAGGAAACGGTTTGCTTCCCGTTCAAGCCGAAGCCTGGGCGCCCTTCAAGAGCGGCGAAAGGTAATCGACCGTGCCGGCCATAGTCGACAGGCGCGGATAATCGTCCTCGGGGATTTGGATGCGATACTGCTTGCGCAGCTCCATGACGATGTCCAGGAAGTCCATGCTGTCGAGCTCCATTTGTTCTCGCAGCGGGACATCGTCCTTGAGGCAGGTCAAGTCTTCGTCCGGAGCAATGCGCTCGAGGATATCGACCACGACCCGTCGAATGTCGTCTGGATTCATTCCCAAAGCTCAAGCCCTCTCTCAAAGGACCGCGCGGATCACATCGCAACCGGGACTCACCGCGCGTCCGTTCTGCCCCTGCTCGCGTTCCGTCCTTCTCCGGTCAGTTTGTGGACGCTTCCTGCGAACGGAATCCCCCGATCGCAGAACTCATCAGGACTCATCAAGTCGCGGACGGATGGAGTTTTTTCACGATGACGACCGAATTGATCCCCAGCATGCCGAACGAATTGTTCAGAATGCAATCGACCTTCCCCAGGTCGGCGCGGCCTGTTTGCCACGATTTGCGGCATCGCGCACTCGGGATCGATCGTATCGAGGTTGATTGTAGCGTGTGCGATTCCATCGTCAAACGACGGGAGATTCCCCAATAGTTCCAGCGCCCCGGCCGCTCCCATCGCATGGCCGATAAAGCTTTTGGTGTTGTTGATGGCGACGTTCGGACATTCACCGAACACCTGCCGCAGGGCTCCCACCTCCTCGATATCCCCCTGTTGGGTGGCCGTGGCGTGGCTGCTGACGATGTCGACGTCGCCCGGCTTGAGACCCGCTCGCTGGAGTGCGAGGAACATGCATTCCGCCTGTCGGCGCCGATCGGGCATGACGAAGTCGCCCGCGTCGGAATTCATCGCGTAGCCGACGATCTCGCCATAGATCTCGGCTCCGCGGGCCAGCGGCGTCCGGCAACCGTTCGAGCACGCACAGCCCGCCCCCTTCGGCGACGACGATGCCGTTGCGGTCCTTGTCGAACGGGCGGCTGGCCTTGGCTGGGTCGGCGTGCTTGGCCAGCGCCCCTTCCGCCTTGAAGCTCGCGAAAATACCGAACGTGTGAATGCTCTCTGAGACGCCGCCGGCAATGCCAGGTCGACCTCTCCCAACCGCAGCATCTGCACGCCGTGAATCAGCCCGGCATTTCCCGCGGCACACGCGGCGCCGACCGTGAGATGCGGACCAGTGATTCCCAGGCTGATCGTGACTTCGCCGGCCGGATTGTTGGCGACGGTGCGCGGATTGTGGTGGTGCGACCACACCGACGTGTCGTATTCGTATCGCGAGATCTCGTAGATTTCGTTTTCAGTCTCGACGTTGCCGTGCTCGGTGATCCCGATGAAAAACGCCGACCCGCGATCCTTGTCGAGCGTGGCCCAAGGCAAGCCCGCATCCTGGACAGCCTCGTTGCGCACAGTAAATCGCGAGCGAGCCGGCCCGAGTCCCGCGGCGAAGGTCCTTTTTCTTCTGGTACCGCAGCACATCGCAGTGGCAAACCCCGGCGACCACCGGCTGCATGTAGCGGGTTTCGTAGGGGACGACGCCCGATCGGCCCTCCAGGAGAGCACCGCGAAATTCGCGAAGGTTATTGCCGTTGGGTGCCGCCAGACCGACGCCAGTGATGACGATGCGATTGCGATCGGACACGCGGCTGGCCATCAGGTGAGGGTGGTTAACTCTTTTGCGCAAGGCGATAGGCTCGGAGTGCGCGGCGAAAGTCCAGAGATTACCGCGCGCGGTAGTTTGTGACAAGTTGCCGAATCAGGACCTGCGGCGAGCAGCCCGCGGCCGTGGACATCGCCAATGCCGCAAAGCGTCGCGACAGCCGCGGGGCTGCACCTCTTGTCGGAACGCTCGTGGGTCTCAGGCCCGAAAACCGCTCTTGCGTCAAAACCATTCCCGACCATAATTTGCGTCCCTCCCAGTCTTTACACGCTTTCGGGATACGCACGGATGTGGTGCCCCACTTGCAAGGCGGAAGTCGCCGCCGAGGTTGCAGCCGACAACCGTCGCGTTCGCTGCGCCACATGCGGTGGGGAAATCCCGATGCCGGCCAGCTTTCCCGGCATGGCGAAAACGCGAGAAGCCCGCGAGCTCTTGGATCGCTGGGCGTCGGAGCGCCAGTCCGATCGCGAACCAGCTCGCGCTCCGTCGACCGCGGGCCGTGCGACGCGCTCTGTCGGCGCGGGGGGCGTGAATCTCGAGGCCGAATCGGTTGACCGCTCGAGCCGCCAAGAGGAGTCGCAGGGAACTTCACGGCGATTCGACACGGCCCAGTCGCTTGCCGGTCCAATCGGTGGCGAGCCACTGCGGGCCCAAAACGCCGATTACGCGGCAGCTGCGTCGGCGGCCCCGGGAACCGTCTCGCGGTCGGGATCCGGGCGGGTGCACCGAATCCACGGGGTCGATCTCGGTGGACCGAATTTCGATATCCAAGGCAGCCTTCTCGAAACGGATCGCCGGAAAACAAACTGGACCTACGTGCTCGGCCAATTGATGGCGTACGCGGGCGTTGCTCTGCTCACGGTCGGCAGCACGCTCGTGCTCTGGGGTTATTTCGGCGGACCGGCCAGCTATGCTCCGACCGGCTGGCTTACGACCATGGCTGGGCAGATGATTTTGATCCTGGGAGTCGTCACGCTCGTCTCCGGCGGTATGGAGCAGACCAACGAAGACGTGCGCGTTCGCATCGAACGCCTGGGTGAGCGGATGATTCGGATCGAACAAATCGCTCGCGATCACGCCTTGCGCGGCCCGAACGTCGCTGCCGACTATTCGCGGGCGCAAAGTCCGGATGTCGGTCCCCGGCAAGAGTCCGAGCTGCGCCGCTGAAAGCGCGTCGCGGGGTCGCTGCCATGTGTCCCGACCCGCCGGACATCCTTTGACCCCTCGTCGGGATCCTGAAGTCCCGTCCCGGTGTCCCGTCCCACGTGCGGGCGGGGCCAGGGGTCGGGTCACCAATTTCGTGGGTCACCTCCCTATCAAAAAAATGTGACCCAACCCGACCCCCCTGATGAATGCGTCCCGTCCCACCGGTTCCTCGTCTGGCTTCCGAGTCAAAAGGTGGCAGGTGGAGTTCCCCAGGAATCGTGGGCGCTCAGAGAAGAGTGTAATCTCTTCAAAGAGGAGGCCCAGAGATGAGTCGGAAGTATCGGACGTACACGGAAGAGTTTAAGCAAGAAGCGATCAAACTGGTGACGCAGGAGGGTTACAAGATCGCGGAAGCGGCGCGGAGTTTGGGGATTCCCGAGAATCTGTTGGGCAAGTGGAAGCGGCGGGCGGAGGGCGGCAACGCGGGTCCATCCCCAGGTTCACTTCCCGGCGACGAGCGTGCGGAGCTGGAGCGTCTGCGTGCGGAGAATAAGCGGCTGTTGATGGAGCGTGACATTTTAAAAAAAGCGGCGGCCTTCTTCGCGAACGAGAAGAAGTGAGGTACGGGTTTATCCGGGAACATCGGAGGGTGTGGCCGCTGAGCGTGCTGTGCTCGGTGCTGGGTGTGGCTCGCAGTGGGTTTTACGCCTGGCGGAAGCGATCGGTGAGCCGGCGCCGGCAGCGTCAGGAGCAGCTGTTGGAAGCGATGCGGGAGATCCATGGCCAGAGGCACAAGCGGAGTTACGGGAGTCCGCGGATGCAGCGGGAGCTCGTGGCGCAGGGACATCGGGTGAGCGAGAACACGGTGGCGCGATTGATGAGGCAGAGCGGGTTGCGAGCGACGACGGCCCGAAAGTTCCGGCACACGACCGACTCGAATCATCGGCTGCCGGTGGCCCCAAACGTGTTGGATCGACAATTCGAGGCGCGTGGTCCCAACGAGAAATGGGTCTCGGATATCACGTACGTGTGGACCGACGAAGGCTGGTTGTACCTGGCGGCGGTGGAGGATTTGTACTCGCGGAAGGTCGTGGGCTGGTCGCTGGGAGAGCGGCTGACGAGCGAGTTGGTGAACGAGGCCTTGCGGATGGCGATCGGCCGGCAGCTGCCGATGGTGGAACTTCTGGCGCATTCGGATCGTGGCAGCCAATATGCCAGCGGAAGTTATCAACGGCTGCTGGCGTCGCGTGGGATCACGTGCAGTATGAGCCGCAAGGGGAATTGCTGGGACAACGCGCCGATGGAGAGTTTTTTTGCGACGCTGAAGAAGGAGTTGGTGCACCAAGAGCGGTACGCCACGCGCGAGGAAGCGCGGCAGAGCCTGTTCGAGTACATCGAAGTCTTTTACAACCGGGTGCGGAGGCATTCGGCGATCGGCTACCAGAGTCCGACGAGGTTCGAGGAAGCGGCTTGATGCTCCCTCGAACCTCACCCACAAAGGCAACGTCCGGAGTCGCCATCGTCTCCGCCAGCCGTCAGTCGCCACCGAGGGTGAGCGACCGACGACCGGCTCCGACGAAGGCAACTCCTCCAAGGGCATTGCCTGCACGGAACAACCCATCACCCGCGCCCACGAAACCTGGGGAAGTTCAAGGACCTGCCACCTTTTCCGAGCGAAGTTTGTCCCATCCCAGTCCCAGTGTCCCGTCCCATCGCTGTGTGCAAAATCTGTACACCCGGCGCAGTGCGCTCCCCAGCCGCCCGGAAGCTGGCTTCTCCAGCGCGCATCTCTATCTATTGTCCACACTTTTCAATTTCGATCGAGACCAATGTTCTATGAGCGTGTAAACAACTCCAGAAATTTTTCAACGGCACCGGACGCCGGGATACCCCGGGAAAATGAAGCCTCGACCCTAAGCGACCGATGCCGTTGCAAATCCCCCGATCCGGCAGCAGCAGCCGACACTCGGTGTCACCGACCCGATCCTCGACCCGGGCGCTGCCAGGTTTCGCCGCGTTTGTAGCGATTGGCCCGCTCGACGACCACCGGGTCCTTGCTGGTCGCGATGACCTTGTCGAGCGCTTTGTCGACCTCGGCCTTGTTGGGGTCGCGGACTTCGCGGTGGTGGGCGATTTCGACGATTGTTTCGCACGCAATCTGGGCAAAGTCCGGCTGATCGACGTAGGGGAGCACGAACCGCACGGAATCGACATCGTAGGCCGTGCGGACCCGGTTGATCACGAGCGTGATCTCCTCGGGCGACTTGGCCAGCTTCATCGCCTGCTTGAGGCGCTCGAGCCGGTCTCTGTCGGATCGGCCGTCCCGGGCGGCAGCAACCTTTACGTAACCGCCGAACGCCTGGCTCCGCTCCGCCGGTTCGCTCGCGTGCGTCGCAATCTCAAACAGCGTGTCGGCCACACTGGCGTCGGGCCACTTGCTGAGCGCGTCGATGCCGAGCTGCCGACGCGCTCCATCGTTGCCGGTGGCGATTGCCGCGACAAAGTCGATCAATTTTTTGCCACCGACACGTCCGAGGAGTGACAGCAACTGATCGCGCTGAGACTGATCCACTGTTGTGAGGGCCTCGATCAATGCAGCGCCGCGCTGGTCCGGATTCTCGATCCGCTCGCAAACCAGGGCGACGTTCTTTTCCGCCGCGTCGCGTTCGTAGCCTTTGCGGGCCTTGAGCACGCCGGCCAGCATTCGGGCGATTTGCTCGGGGCGGCCGATCTGCCCCAGAGCCGCCATGGCCGCTCGGCGGACTCGGGCATTCTCATCGACGATCGCCGCCAGAAACACCGGCGATTGATCACTCGCGCGGCGCGTGGCCAGCACCTCCAGCAGGGCTCCCTTCGCGGTGGAGGATTCCGAGAGTAAATCGGCCGCCAGCGCCTTGTCGATCCCGTCGCCGCGGATTTCAATCAGGCCCCGCCGGGCGGCGGCTTGTTCGGCCTTCGAGCCGGCGGAGAGCGACTTGATCAACAGCGGCAGATCCTCCGGCGTCCCCAGCCGGCCGAATGCAGCGACGGCGGCCGCGCGAACGTCCTCGTCGTGGCTTGATCCCAGCAACTCGAGCACAGCGGAACGGGCCGCACGATCACCGCGATCGGCCAGCGCGTCCAAGAGCGCGATCTGCCCGCCGGCGTCGAGCTTCGTCAGTTGGGCCGCGAAGAGCTGCGTGAAGGCCGGTCCGCGCGCGGCCGTCCGCACCTGCTCCAGCCCCGCGGCGCGGAATTCTTTATCGTGGTCGCCGATCAGCTTGACGACCGTCTGCACGAATTGTTCGGACTGCGCGTCGGCTGCCTGTGACGTTCCCGCCGCCAGAACTAGCAGAAGTCCCACAACTAAGCCGCAGTGCAAAATTGAGCGCGTCATTTTGCCGTCCCCCAGAGAATCGCCGTGAATCCGTGAGTCGCTAAGACTGCCCACGAGCGCAGGCCAACAAGCCGCGCGTTGCCGCCAGGCGCACCAGGCGCGGCTGCTGCTCGCCGGAGAGCGACTGGTAGATGGCCGTCGACTCGGCGGGCTTGCCGCTCGCCAAGAGCGCTTCGGCACAGGCTAGAAGAGCGTCGATGACGTACTGTCTGTCACCGTTTGCCGTCGGAAGGGCTGTTTGCAGCGCGGCCGCCGACTCTGTTGTGCCGATGTTGCCCAGTGCCAAGGCGGCAGCGCGGGCGACCGCCGGGTCGTCCGTTCGCAGCAACCTGGCCAGCGGCACAACGGCTGCCGCGTCACGCCGCGATCCGAGTGAAGTGATCACGCCGATCTTTTGGCTTCCGTTCACCGTGCCAAGTGCCTCGAGCAGTGCAGCACCGGCCTCGGGGGCGTTGATTCGCTCGAGCGCGTACCGCGCCATGTGCGATTGATCCTTGCTCCCCAGTTGTCCGGCGAGCGTTGGGACCGCGGCGGCCGTTCCGACGACCGTGAGTTTCCGACAAACGTAGCCGTGGCCGTCGCGCGAGAGATCGCCTTTCAGCGCGGCGATGAGGCGGTTTTCCAGATCCTGACTGGCGGCAGCGTCGCCATGCGTGGCGATCACGGCGTCTTCGATCGGGGACAGGACGTCCAAATTGGTCCCCCAGTCGAATTTTTTTAGCGCTTCAAAGGCGTCGGCCAACATATTTCGGTCCTCGGTTCGGAGGTGTTGCACTGATGTGATTACGCGTTTCGTGAGAGAAGCGGCCGGTCGTGACTGGCGCTTACACCTGCCACGGCTCGCGCCGGGCGCGGTCGACCAGGCGATTGGCCTCCGCGTCGCCCGGAAATTCCTGCTTCGCGGCGTCCCATTTCAACGATCGCTTTAAGAGGTAAGCGATATTGCCAAGATGCGAGACGACGGCCGTATTCACCGCCAATTCGATGTCACGGAACGGCTTTTCGCGCGTTTTGACGCAGTGAATGAAGTCGGCACCGATGCTGTCTCCACCCTGATAAGTCGGCACCGGCTTCGGCGGCAGTTTTTCGCCCGGCGTCCCTTCGACCTGCATGTTTTGCGAGTGCGGCCGGTTGTGATAGAGGACCAGGCCGTTCGGATAGTGATAGGCGAGGTACTTTCCGTCCTTGTCGTCGTGATAGGTGACTTCCTCGGGCTGCAATTCGCGCACGTCGCAAATGAAGGTCGCGCCGCCGAAGTGGTGGGCGCCCCAGTCGGTCATGCCGCCGCCCGAATAGTCGCTGAACGATCGCCAGCTCGCCCCGTTGATCGAATAGCTGCCGCTGCAGCGTTTCGAGTTGTACGGCGCCCACGGGGCTGGACCGAGCCACATGTCCCAATCCATCTTCTCGGCGGGTTCCTCGGCGGGAAGGTTACATAGCTTGGGGAGCGGCCCGACGTTGACGTTGATCGACTTGATTTTGCCGAATTCGCCGGCCCACACGGGGTCGACGAGTTTTCGATAATCCTCGAGCACGCGCTGGCTGCCGCCCGAGACGACGCGTCCGTACCGCCGCGCGGCGGCGATCATCAGCGGACCCTCCCGCAGCGTGAGCGTTTCCGGCTTCTGGCAAAAAACGTCCTTGCCGTTGCGGCACGCTTCGATGGTGATGACCGCATGCCAATGGTCCGGCGTGGCAATGTGAACGGCGTCGATATCCGGCCGCGCCAAGAGTTCGCGAAAGTCGTTATAAGCTTTGCAGTCGTGGTTGCCGTAGTGGTTGTCGATCGCGCCTTTCGACCGCTGACGGACTTCTTCGCGCACGTCGCACATCGCCACGTACTGCACGTCCTTGCGATTCAAGTACCCCCATTGATCGCCGCGCCCCATGTTGCCGATGCCGATGCCCCCCATCACGATTCGATCGCTGGCGGCCGGCCGTTCACTGTTCCCCAGCGCCGACGATGTGATGATGAAAGGGACGCCGAACGCGGCGCCAGCTCCGGCACCGGCCGTCTTCAAGAAATCGCGGCGTGTCGATCGCTTTTTCTGGCTCATGAGTCATCCATTCAATTGGTGGCTGGATGCCGGGACGTCGGTATCGCGCGGTTTGCGACGGCCTGCCTATTGCTGGACTTTATTGGGCATCGCGGCTGAGGCAGGAATCTTCATTTGGTTAGTCGGGGCGGGCCCGGTCGGGATGGCGTCTGTAGCATAACTGACTGATTCGGTGTTCGTCACCGGTGCGCTCGTCCTTGCGGCGCTCGCACCAACAGGATTTGACCGAGATCGGCATTTGTCAGACAATCCCTTCCGAACTGCAGGCAAAAAAATAAACGTCCTCGAACCGCGATCCTGCCCCGCCTGCTCGAGTCCTCAATTCCTCGTCAACACGCCATGCTTCGCATCTGTTTGCGATCCTTTCTCGTTTTCTGCCTGCTGACCGCTGGAGTCGCGCCTTTCTTCCCACGACACGCGTACGGAGCTCCCGATCCCCTACGTCCGAATATCGTGCTGATCCTCGCGGACGACCTGGGATACGGCGATCTCGGCTGCTTTGGACAGAAACGGATCTCGACGCCGAATATTGACCGCCTGGCGGCACAGGGGCGGCGGTTCACGCAGTTTTATGCCGGCTCGACGGTTTGTGCGCCGTCGCGCTGCGTGCTGATGACCGGATTGCACACGGGACACTGTTATATTCGCGGCAATTCCAATCTCAGCCTGCGCGCGAGCGATGCGACCGTCGCTCAGCTTCTCAAGCGGGCTGGTTACGCGACCGGCCTGTTTGGCAAATGGGGGCTCGGCCAGGAGGGGACCGACGGCATTCCGACGCGGAAGGGGTTCGACCGATTCTTCGGTTACTTGGACCAGGTCCACGCGCACAACTACTTCCCCACGTTCCTGATTTCCGACGAATCTCGCGAGTCGCTGCAAAACGTCGTTCCCGGACGGGGCCCTTATGGCTCGGGCGTGGCGACCAAGAAAGTTCAATACAGCCCGGATCTCATCCGGGACCGAGCGCTCGAATTCATCGATGAACACAAAAGCGGACCGTTCTTTCTCGAGTTTGCCTCGACCCTGCCGCACGCCAACAATGAGTCTCGCCCCAATGGGATGGAGATCCCGGATTACGGAATTTATCGCGACAAAAACTGGCCCGAACCCGAAAAAGGCCACGCGGCAATGATCAGCCGGCTCGACGCGGATGTCGGGCGGATACTCGAACGGCTGCACGATCGGGGCCTCGACAGCCGGACAATCGTCCTCTTCACCTCCGACAACGGCGGCCATCAGGAAGGGGGGCACGACCCCCGATTCTTCGACGACATGGGCCCGCTACGCGGACACAAGCGGGATTCTGTATGAAGGGGGCATTCGCGTGCCGCTCATCGTCCGCTGGCCGGGACACACACCGGCCGGCACCGAATCGTCGCACGTTGCTTACTTTGGAGACTTTTTCGACACAGCTGGGGAGCTGGCCGGCGTCGTGGCCCCCACCGGGCTCGACAGCGTCAGTTTCTTGCCGTCGTTGGAGGCCATCGCGGGTCGGCAAACCGAGCATCAATATCTCTACTGGGAATTTCATGAGCGAGGCTCGGCCCAGGCCGTGCGGTTGGGCAACTGGAAAGGCGTCATTCGGCCGTTGGGCTCGCGGCACGTTGAGTTGTATGATCTAGCGACCGATCTGGGCGAGACTCGCGACGTCGCCGCGGCTCACCCGGAGATCGTCGAGCAAATCGTGTCAATCGCCAAGAGGCGCACAGGTCGTCGCAGTTGTGGCCGGACCGCGATCCAAAAGCCGAGCCGCGGCGAGCGGCGCGAACAGGGAGTTCGTGACATGGCGTTCAAGCAGCGCGAAGAAGGACCGAAGCCGGCTGCACCGGCCGCAAAACCAGCGGCCGCCTCGGCCGAAAAGCCCGCAAAAAGCCCGCAGAAGTCGCTCCCCGAGCGGCTGATGTCCCTGGACGCTTATCGGGGCTTCACGATGCTGCTGATGGTCTCGAGTGGCTGGGGCATCACGAGCCTCGTCAAAAAAAATCCCGAGATGCTGACCCAGTTCGACGAGCGCTGGTACGGCAAGCCTTGGAAGATGTTTTGGAACACAGCCGCATGGCAATTGGACCATGTCGCGTGGACCGGGTGCGTGGCGTGGGACCTGATTCAGCCCGCCTTCATGTTCATGGTCGGCGTGGCGATGCCATTCTCTTACGCCAAACGCGAGGCGCGGGGCGATTCCTGGGGCGTGCAGTTCGGGCACGCCCTGATCCGATCGTTGATTCTCATTGGGCTGGGAATTTTTCTGCGTTCGACCCACTCATCGATGACCTATTTCACCTTTGAGGACGTGCTCACGCAGATCGGGCTCGGCTACATCTTTGTGTTCATTCTGCTGCGGGCCCCGTTTGTCGCGCAGTGCGTCGCTGCACTCGTGATCCTGGGCGGCTATTGGTTTGCCTTCGACCGCTATCCGTTGCCGCCGACTGAGGGAAACGCCGTCACGCGCTACTTGACTGAGCACGGGGCAAAGCCGGAGGCGTGGAACCAGTTCACGGATGCCGGCCTCAAGCCGACTGGGTTAGCGCCGCATTGGAACAAGCACACAAATTTGGCGGCCGCGGCAGACCGCGTTTTTCTCAACCTGTTTCCCCGAGTGGGAGAGCCGTGGGAGGGCAAAAAGTTCTGGGTCAACGGCGGTGGCTACCAAACGCTGAATTTCATCCCGTCGATCGCGACGATGCTCTTCGGCGTGATGGCGGGCCAGTTGCTGCGCGGTCCGTGGACGCAAGGAAAGAAACTCGCAATCCTCATGGCGGCTGGCCTGGGTTGTATCGTCGTCGCCATGGCAATCGACACCACCATTTGGCCGTTTCACTTCGACCGGCTCAATTATTCGCTTTGTCCGATCGTCAAGCGGATTTGGACACCGTCGTGGGCCGTGTTCAGCACCGGCTGGGCGCTTTGGTTCCTCGGCCTCTTCTATTGGGTCGTCGACATGCGCGGACACCGCCGGCTGGCATTTCCGCTGGCGATCGTCGGCATGAACTCGATCCTCGTCTATTGTGTGGCTCACCTTTCGGACAGCTGGCTCTCGTCGATGCTGCGGATTCACTTGCGTGCATTCGACCAGGGACTACAGGGGCTGATCGTCAAGCTGAGCAATCGCTTGCCGTCGGTCGGCCATCTGTCGTTCGTCCGTTGGCTGGGTCACGCCTCGGTAACCGACTTCTTCTACAGCCACGACAGCATTTACCAGCCCATCTGGCACGAGTTCGCGATCCTGTTTCTGATCTGGCTGATTTGTCTGTGGCTGTATCGCCGGCGGGTTTTTCTCCGCATCTGACGCGAACGGGAACTCGCGTTCTTGCCGCGACGACGGGGCTGAGGACGTGGTGACGCCGTCCCCTTTGACGCGGCATGTATTCCGCGTAATGCGCCAGTGCCGGACAGTCGGACTATAGGGGTAATTCCGCGCCTACCCGGGACCCCCGCAGGAGTCGATCAAATCCCGACCGCTTGAGCCAACGACGTGACCTACATTTGGCTGGTCACTTTGCTGGAGATTGGGCCGTGCGGAAAGATCGTGAACGAGTCACGCGCGCGTTGGATTCTCTGTCGACCGGTTTGGCGCCCTACGTCGAACGGTCGCTGGTCGACGTTTATCGCGACGACTGGCGCAATGTTGCGCAACAGAGCTTCCGCGACGACCGCGGTTCCGGAAAAGCCGGCTCTGACATGCGCTGGGATGCCCACGCACTGTTGACCGTGATGTGGGACCAGTGGAATCGCGTGTTTCGGGGCAAGCTGGACCACGCGGAACGCAGCCTGGTCAGCGAGCTGCGCGAGTACCGCAATCGCTGGGCCCACCAAACCGATTTCGATTTCGACGACACCTACCGCATCCTTGACAGCACTGAACGCTTGCTAAAAGCGATCGATGCCGAAGAGCGCACCGTCGTCTCAAAAGAGAAATCAGAATTGCTGCGGTCTCATTTCAACAGTGAGGCCCGATCGGCCTTTCGCAAGGCCCAAATCCGGCGACGGAGATGGCACGATTTGACCGTCTATCTAGTCTGCGCCGTTTCCTTGGTGTTCGTGATGTCCCAACTCTTGGGCTGGCATTACTGGCTCTTTTCGGCGTTTATCGTGCTCATTTTTTGCTATCTTGCGTACAGTCGCGCGTCATCCCCGGCCCCCTTCTTCTTTGGTCCGCACGAATGCATGGAATGCGGGAAGGTGATCTACGGGGAAAAATGTCCTTATTGCGAGCAAAATGAGTAAGGACGTCTTTTTCCGGCCAACTTCTTGACGGTTTGGTTCGGAATATGCGTGCTCTGCGCAGAATATCGGAGCTATCCGCGCCGTCAAATAAAACGCAGACCCCCAAACCCACTCAAATTTGCTACCATGACATGGGAGCCAGAGATCGCCTGTCCGCGGACCGGAACAGGCGTTGACGGCAAGGGATATTCGGAATAAGTAGCCCTCCCCGGTCGCAGGCCGGACGTCGTCAGATCAGCCCTTGTTGATTCGGTGCAAACCACAGGAAGCGGGTTCATGCAGATCTTTCCGCGCCCCGCCGAGGCGGGCGACGTCAACGAGCCCCTGCCCGTCACGGAAGGCCGACTTCTCGACTTTGCCGAGGACCCCATGGCCTGCATGCTCAGCTTGCGGGCCCAACACGGCAACCTGGCCGTTCTCGAGGAGAACACGCAGAGGATCGTGTTCGTCTTCGGTCCGCACTGGAATCAGCGCATCCTGTCCGACTGCGACACATTTCATTCGCGATTCTTCGCCATTCGTGGACCGCGAAACTCTGCCCAGCGCCGGCTGACGTCGGGAATCATGAGCATGAACGGCGAGGCTCACAAAGAGCATCGTCGGGTCGTCAAAGGTCCGTTCGAGCGGAAGGCGCTGCCGTTTCACCACGGCCCGATCTGCGATTTGACGCGCGGGCTGTTGGACTCGTGGAAGGTGGGCGAAGTCCGCGATATGCACGTCGAGATGACGCGGATCATGCTTCACATCACGAGTGCTCTTTTGTTCGGAGTCGAGCAGCCCGAGTTTGCCTGGAAAGTCGGGGACATGATCGACCGCTGGGTCGAGATGAACCACGAAACGGGCATGGGGGCCTTTGTCTCCGATCCGCAAATCAACGATCGCTATCTCGGATTGCTCGATTTCGCGAACGAGCTCGAGGCCGAGATTCGCGAGATGATCCGCCTGCGACGCGCGTTGCGCAAGGCGGGCGATGATGTCCTCTCGCTCTTGATTCGCGCCAACGAGCTCGACCACAAAGTCTCGGACGAAGAAATCATCGGGCACGTCGCGTTGCTCTACGGCGCGGCACACCTGACCACGGCCAACACGCTGACGTGGACTCTGTTCCTCTTGGCGCAGCATCCGACGATCATGCGGCAGCTGCATCGCGAGATCAGCGACGTGATGCCGGGGGATTGCCCCACTTACGATGAGATGAGCCGCATGCCGCTGACAGAGCGCGTGTTGCGGGAGAGCATGCGGATTCTTCCTGCTTCGTCCTACTCGCAGCGGATCTGCGCCGTTCCGACGATGCTGCAAAATGTTCCGCTCAATCGCGGGACACCCGTCGTCTTCAGCCAATACGTGACGCACCACATGCCAGAGTTGTACCCGGATCCGGAAGTGTTCCGGCCGGATCGCTGGCTCGAGGGCCCGGTCTCGCCGTACGCCTATCTGCCGTTCGGCGCCGGGGCCAAGATGTGCATCGGGGCTCCGATGGCGATGAACACGCTGCGGACCATGCTGCCTTCGATTTTGAAGCGCTATCGTCTGACCGTGGTTCCGGGAGCGGAAATCCACGGAAAGATCGTGTCGACGATGCTGGGACCGACAACTCCGGTCCCGATGCGGATTGCCCGGCAGGATGGCCGGTTTGAGAGCAGTCCGGTGATCGGAAACATCCATTCTATGGTGTTTCTTCAAGACGCTACCCCCACGCGCCTCCGGCGGGCCGCCTAATCTTTCGTCGAAAGATTCCGAAAGCGGCTTCACCAGCCCCGAGCCCGCGCGTCCGACGCGGGTGACCGCTAAGTAGCGGCACTTTTCCGCCCGTTTGGCGTGCCGAATGTTGCCCAAACGCCACGCGCTTTCGGTGAATTTTTTCTGATCGTTTTCGGCACCAAGAGCCTTTTGGGCTACAGTTTGGTTGCCAGCTTTTAATGCTCTGGGAGCCCCGCGAACCGTGACCAAGCTCGTCAATCGCACGGGTCGAGGCGATCGGGAAATCGAGGAATGGGTTACTTCGTCCTTACTACGGTCTGCACGCTGACGTATCTCGGATACGTCCCCATTCCAAAGAACGTGCTGATCGCGGCGTGCGTCGTTTACGTCCTCTACGACGCCTTTAAGCGCTGATCCGCTCGGAGTGCAACCAGCTCGCCTAGAGCGCGGTTACGCGGCGCAGCTTTCAGGACCAACTCCGCCAATTGAGTCGCCGCTTCGGCGCCGGTCATCTCGACAGCTCGGCACTCATCCAAGTGGCGAAACCAGGTGTGCTGCCGCTTGGCGAACTGGCGGGTTCGCGTCTGAATCAATGCGATCGTTTCGTGTAGCGGCACGCCCAGGTCCAAATGCGCGATCACCTCCTTGTAGCCCAACGCCTGTCGGGCCGTGTGGCTCAGGCCAAGCGGCTCGGCGAGCAACCGACGGACTTCGTCGACTAATCCGTCCGCAAACATCCGCTCGACGCGGCGGTCGATGCGATCATAAAGCCAGCCACGCGGCGCAGAGAGCCAATACACGTTTTGCGGCCGAGCTTCGGGCGGCAAGACATTTTGCCGCTGCTGCTCTGACAGGGGCCTTCCGGTAGCGACGTAAACCTCCAAGGCGCGCACGATCCGCCGGCCGTCGTGAGCATGAATTCTTTGAGCGGCCCGCGGATCCACACGAGTCAGGCGCTCGTGAAGTTCCTCAGCCGAGGAGGACTCCAGATCGGCTTCGAGTTGCTTTCGCAACTCGGGCGGAATTGGCGGACCGTCGAAAACTCCACGTAACAAAGCGCGCAAATAGAGTCCCGTCCCCCCCACGAATAGTGGCACGCGGCCGCGTAAGACGACGTCTCGCGCAACGGCATCGGCCGCCTGAAGGTATTGCGCGACGCTGAACGACTCATTCGGCTCGCAGAGATCGAGCAGGTGATGCGGAATCATCGCGCGCTGCGCAGCCGAAGGCTTGGCCGTGCCGACATCCATTCCGCGATAGATCGACATGGAATCCATCGAAAAGATCTCAGCGTCGATTCGTTCGGCGAGAACGATCGCGGCCTCGGATTTTCCGCACGCCGTCGGACCCGCAAGAAACCAGCAGCCTTTGAGGATGTCGTTGGGAATCTGCATCGTGAATCGCCGTCCGATGATTGTAGAGTCCAGCTCTTTCCGCTGCCGTCGCAGCGCATTCTGTAAGCTTTACAAGCCCGCTGAAAAATCTCCAAAATCGGCTTGACGCTTTTCCCGGAATCGTGAGAATGCCCCTCTCTTGATTGCGGTTTCAACGCCGCGATCGAAAGCAACTCTACAACAGCAACTCCTCAACGTTCTGTTGTTCTTCCTCCTCAACTAACGAATTTCAAGAAAACCGGCCGAAGGGTTCTTCGTGCCAGGCAGCAACGCGCGTGCGTCCCGTTCTCGGCACGCGCATCGAAGCTGCCGGCCCGACTGCGCCCTCGGCGGAGAGCCGTATGACCCAGCGGTTCCTGCCCGTGCGGGTGCCCGTCAGCCTTCGCACCCTCTTGCCCTCGGCGAGCTTCGTCGGGTGCGCGGATATCCGCGTGACCGAAGCCACTGAGCAGAGCAGCCAGTGCCGGCCCCACACGCTCTTCGCGGCAATTCCCGGCACACACGTCGATGGCGCCGATTTCGTCGACGAGGCCATCAAGCGGGGGGCCAACAGTCTCCTCGTGCAGCGTCCGCTGCCAAACGTACACATTCCGCAGTGCGTTGTTCCGCACGCTCGCAAGGCCTTTGCCGAATTGTGCTCGGCCCTCGCCGGCTATCCGTCACGGCATCTGCACCTGGCGGCCGTCACCGGCACCAACGGCAAGACGACGGTGACCTGGCTGATCCGTTCGATCCTCGAAACCGCGGGACGCCGCACGGGATTGCTCGGAACAATCGAATACCACGACGGCATTCATTCGTCGCCGTCCAAGATGACCACGCCCGACTCGCAGTCGCTGGCCCACTGGCTGTCGGCGATGGTCGAGGCCGATTCGACGCATGCCGTGCTTGAAGTTTCGAGCCACGCCCTCGAGCAAGAGCGGACGGCCGGAACCGAGTTCGATGTCGCCGTCGTCACCAACATCACGCACGACCACTTCGACTACCATCACGACGCGGATTCTTATCGGGCGGCCAAAGCCCGACTGCTGACGCATCTCAAGCCGCAGGCGCTTGTCGTCCTGAATGCCGACGATCCGCATAGCTCGGCTCTCGTTGGACGAGTCGCCGGAGATGCCCGCGTGGTGACCTACGGCCTCGAACGACCGGCCCGCGTGTGGGCCACGATTCTCGAGGAATCGCTGCGAGGCTCGCGATTCCTGCTCCGCCGCGCGACGGATTCGATTGAAGTTACGACGTCGCTTGTCGGACGACACAATGTCTCCAACTGCCTGGCAGCTGCCGCAGCCACCGAGCGATTTGGCCTTTCTCTCGCCGAAGTCAAGGCGGGGATCGAGGGCCTGCGAGTCGTGCCCGGTCGAATGGAGCGGGTCGACTGCGGACAGCCGTTCGACGTCTTTGTCGATTACGCACACACGGAAGACGCGCTCCGCCGCTCGATCGGCTTTTTGAAGCGACTGTCGCACGGCCGCGTCCTCTGCGTGGCTGGTGCCGGTGGCGACCGCGACCGCACAAAGCGTCCGCTGATCGGTCGGGCCGCCGGCGAGGCCGATCTGGCGATCGTTACCAGTGACAACCCTCGTTCCGAGGATCCCGAACAAATCATTCGCGAAGTCGTCACCGGCTGTTCGCGGGCGGCCCACGAGCCGGTCATCGAACCCGACCGTGCCGAGGCCATCCGCCGAGCACTGGGATTCGCTGAACCGGGCGACTGCGTCCTCGTGGCCGGCAAAGGTCACGAGCGGGAACAAATCATCGGCAACCGGAGAGTGCCTTTCGTCGACCGCGACGTCGTGCGGGAAGTTTTGGTGCGGCGGAGGTCGGCCGCCGGAGTTACCGCGGCCGTCGGTTAAGCAGCCCGCGTACAAACCGTTTGAGATTGCGACTCATGTTGCCGGAACTGATCACCCTCGTGTCTCGCTTGTTCGTGCTGCTGGCCCTGGGGCCGGCTGCAGGGCCGACCGGTATGGAACGCGTCACACTCGCAGAACTGCACGCCGCGACGGGAGGGCGAGCAATCGCCGCTAACCCCGCCGCGATCGCGTTCGATCGCGTGACGACCGACTCGCGGATGGCCAAACCGGGTGACCTGTTCTGGGCGCTCAAGGGCGAACAGCACGACGGACATGACTTCGTCGCGGACGCGATCGGCCGCGGGGCCGTGGCATGCGTCGTCGAGGAAAACAAGGCGATTCGCCGGAAAGGGTCCGGCGCCGTTGTCGTCGCCCGATGTCCTGAAAGGATTGCAGGACTTTGCCCGATCATATCGCCAGCGCATGGACGCGCTGGTGATCGGGGTCACGGGGAGCGTCGGCAAGACGACGACGCGCGAAATGCTGCATTCCGTGCTCAGCGCCACCTTTGAAGGCTGCCGCAGCCGGAAGAATTTCAACAACCACATTGGCTTGCCCCTGAGCGTTCTCGACATTGAGCATGGCCACGAGTTTGCCGTGCTCGAACTCGGCTGCGTCGCGTAGCGGAGAGATTCGCGAGCTGGCTGAAATCGCCCGGCCCGAGGTTGGCGTTCTGACGAACGTCGGCGTCGCGCACCTGGACAGGTTTTGGCAGCATCGAAAGCATTGCCGCGACCAAAGCCGAGCTGCTCGAGTCACTTCCGGCGGGCGGATTTGCCGTCGATAAACGGAGACGATCCTCGCTGTCGGGCTGCCGGCCGCGGGCCCGCTGCCGCGTGATCACGGTCGGCGAATCTGCTGAGAACACGCTTGCGGGCTGCCGGGATCGAAGCGGACGAACACGCAGTCAGGTTTCGCGTCGACGGAACAACCTACGCGATTCCGGTCGTCGGACGGCACCACCTTTCCGCCGGCCTCGCCGCGATCGCCGTAGCCCGGGAAGTTGGAATCAAGCCATGCGACATTGCAGAAGGCTTATCGCAGTTCGTGTCGGTCGCCGGTCGCTGCCAGGTGCGGCAGCGCCGTCCGTGGACGCTGATCGACGATACCTACAACGCCAATCCCACTTCGGCTGAAGCGGCCTGCCGCCTGCTTTCCGAATGGAACTGTGACGGACGCCGAATCCTGGTCCTCGCCGACATGCTCGAACTTGGGCGCCGAGTCGGCGGCCTGGCACAGCCGGGTCGGACAGTCTGCGGCACAAATGGGAATCGATGGTCTGATCGCCTTCGGCCAATACGCGACCGATTTGATCTCTGGCGCTCGCGCCGTGGGAATGCATTCCGAACAACTTGCCCAGTGTGATGAACGGGAAGTCGTCGCGGCCGTCCTCGACTGCTGGATTGAACCCGGCGACGTCGTGCTGGTGAAGGGCTCGCGCTCGATGCGGATGGAGCGCGTCGTCGAACAACTCATCTCTCACACGAATATTCACGAGAACATCGCCCCGTGCGCAAGCACGCGGGCCTGCGCATAGTTTTGAGGTTCTGTTGTGTACGGAAGGGTTTGCGGGGATCCGACGTACTGTTCGGCTTCGGCCGGGCGGAAGCATATCAGGCAATTGGAACAAGTGATTTCTGGGTCAATCACTCCAATCGTCGCTTCACAGCAGAACCTACAGACCGGGCGCCGAGGGTGTACCTCGGCGCCCGGGGATACATTGGGTCTGAGACCGTCGGATGCAGTTCGGAAAGTGCGAGCAGGTCGAAAAACATGACTGTCCTCCCCAGGTCCGGTTCGCAGGCACGACGCCATGCTGGTTTGGCTGGTCAATTGGTTCGCCCCGATGCTGCGGCAGATGGAGCTGCATCCGCCGGCGACTCGCGCGTCTTCCTGACGGCGCGAACGGCTTTGGCCAGCATGACCGCGTTTGTGTTGGCAATCGCGCTCGGGCCGCTTGCGATCCGCTGGCTGCGGGGCCGGTTCCGGGAACGAATCGCGAGTGCCTCGAAGCGGTTGAACGAAATTCAGGCCTCGAAGCAGTCGACGCCAACGATGGGTGGTTTGTTCATCGTGGCCTCGATCGTCATCGGAACGCTGCTGTTCGGCGATCTGACAAATCCGTTTACTCAACTTGCCCTGTTGACGACTGTGTGCTTCGGGGCCCTCGGCGCCTGCGACGACTGGATCAAGCTGAACACGCCCCGCAATGGCCTGAGCGTTCGACAGAAATTTGCCGCTCAAGTCCTGTTCGCTCTGGTGATCGGATCGATCCTGTATTGGCAGCAACGGACCGTACCCCACGGACTGGAACTGGTCTGGCCGCTCGGGGCCGGCAGCCTGTGGCTGGGCGGAGGGTTCATCGCCTGGAGCGTGCTGGTGATCGTTGGGACATCGAACGCGGTCAACCTCACCGACGGCCTCGACGGGCTGGCGGGGGGCTGCACGGTCTTTGCCGGGCTCGGCATTTGTGGCGCTGGCGTACCTGGCCGGCCATCGGACGATGGCCGACTACTTGGGTGTTCCGTTCATCTCGGGCTGCGGCGAGTTGAGTGTCGTGCTCGGTGCGATGGTCGGGGCCATGCTGGGATTTCTGTGGTTCAACTGTTATCCGGCCCAAGTGTTCATGGGGGATACGGGTGCACTGCCAGTGGGTGCCTTGCTGGCCTTGGCCGCACTCGTCTCGCGGCAGGAGGCCCTGCTGGTGATCGTCGGCGGCATCTTCGTGATCGAGACGTTGAGCGTTCTGTTGCAACTCGGCTGGTACAGGTTGACCGGCAATCGGCTGATCGCCTGCAGCCCACTTCACAATCACTACCTGTTTAAAGGCCAACACGAGATCAAGATCGTCGTCCGGTTTTGGATCGGGTCGGCCTTGTTGGCGATCGTCGGCGTGGCCAGCCTCAAACTCCGTTAGTCAAATCGCGGCAGGCACAGCCTGCCCTGAGGAAATAAAGGCATCTAGCAGGTTCCGTTAGGGAGAGAGGGATTCCGGAAGCCGGTTCGGCCGACTCACGTCGGTCGGACCGGCTTCCACCCTTTCGAACTGCTGCAAGCGACGCACGTTGAAACATTTGCTTATTCGTCAGACCCATCCCCATTTCTGGGAAATCGGTAATCTTGGCAAGTAAAATGCTTCCCTTCCCTGTTGGCACCTCTGTAACATGATTCCCACGGTCCAAAATCGACCTGCACGATGGATTCGCAACAGGTGCGAAGTGGAGCTCTCGAGATGAAGTCCGTCAGCCCCTGGTTTCAGACCGCTCAACTCTTGAATGGAATTCGCAAGACCGTTTCGGAGATAGAGGCCAACCGCGCAGTTCCTCCGGATCGCCATCCGCGGAATGGAGACTCGCAGGTTCAGCGCGCGGACGCGAAAAAATCGCACTGAAACGCCGACTTTTGCACGCCCGCCCTCGCCTCCCCGAAATGTGACCTGTCCGGCTTCCGGTAGGGAAGTTATCCTCCCGCTTCGTTTTTCTGGTGCGGGAGCGACGCGCGCCGAATCGCCGCCGGGCGGCTGACTGCCTCCCGAACGCCCCGCCAGATTTCCTTCCTGATCTACCAGGTGGCATCCATGGCGGGCCGGTCGATCGCCGCGCTTTCGGGCAAACTTGCCCACGTTCCCCCCATCACTGAGTCGGTGCCCGTGCCTGCCGGACTTTCGGCACGAGCGTCGGCCGAGGCCGGACTCGCCCAGCCCCCACCGCGCAAGTTCATCCGAATCGCCGGACTGACCATTCTCGGCTTGGCGGTCATCGGAGCGGCCATTGCACTTTGGTTCCTCGTTCTCCGAGATCGGTTTGTTCCGAAGCGATTCGGGATTGTTGTTCCGGAGAAGGTGTACCGTAGCGGCCAAATTTCCAAGTTTCTGATTGCCGACGTCGTGGACCGGAACCACATCGGCACGATCATCGACCTCAATGGTCTCGACCCGAACGACGCCGATCAGCGAGCCGAACTTGACGTCTCTCAGGCAAAAGGGGTCCGGCACCTTCGATTCCCCTTACGAGGTGATGCGACAGGTCAGATTGATCGATACGCGGGAGCCGTCCAGGCCATCGTCGAGTCGGAGCAGCAGGGACGCCCGGTGCTGGTGCACTGCGCCGCCGGCTCGCAGCGGACCGGCGCCTGCGTCAGTTTCTACCGCTTGCTCGTGCGGCACGATCCACCCGAAAGCGTTTACCGGGAACTGGTGAGCTACGGCTGGGATCCACGGGCAAATCGAATCCTGCTCGAGTATGTAAATGGCCACATGCGCGAGCTGGCAGAGCTGCTCGTCCAGCGACATGCCATCGATCGAGAACCAAACCCGCTGCCGGTTCTCCATCCCTAAGCCGGACAACGGTTGGAACTGCCGACCCCCTCGCACGCTTGATTCACGAGCGGAGCGAGTGCCTTTTAGACGCGCTGCGGCCCTTTCTGTCTTCGGCCAAGCCATGACCTTGCCCAAATCAGAGGAACCGAGGGGAGCGGTCTGCTAGGATGCAACCGGAGATTCCCTCGTCATGTGCAGCCCCAGCGGTGAAACACCGCGTGACCGTACTCACTCGCCGGGGATTTGCGCGGCCCTGCTGTTGTCCGTGCTTCTAGCGGGCTGCGGCCGGTACATCTCAGGCGATTCGGCCGATTCAATCGGTCCAGCCGACACTCACTTTCTCGACGACGCAACGACCAATGCCGCGCCGGGCGACGCGATCTTGAATCTGCAATTTGTCGATCAAGCGGGCAAAACGGTTCGGCCGCGCGACTTGATCGGTGCCAAAAACCTGGTGGTGGTCTTCACGCGCGGTTACAACGGCGCGATCTGCCCTTACTGCTCGAGCTATACCTCGAGTCTGATCACCAACTATCCCAAAATCAGTGAGCGAGCGACCGAAGTCCTCGTCGTTTATCCCATTGCGAAACCCGATCAGTCGCAGCGCCTGGACGAATTCCTCAAAGCGACGTTCGTTCGGTCCGGGGACGGCGTGACGAAAACTCCGTTTCCCGTCGTGCTCGACGTCGAGCTCAAAGCGGTCGACGCGCTCGGGATTCGCAAGGATCTGGCGAAACCCGCGACGTACATCCTCGACAAGGTCGGGCACGTCCGTTTCGCCTACGTCGGGAAGTCTCTGTCCGACCGCCCTTCGATCAAGGTCATTCTGAAGCAGTTAGATACGCTCCGAGAAGAGCCGGGCTGAAATATCACGTTCATGACGACGCCGACCTCGTCACGGCCGCAGGGCGATTTTCTTTCGATCGCGTGCCAACTGCGATTCCTGGATCATGACACTTGCCAGCGACTCGAAGTCGAGAGTCGCACGGCCGATCTTTCGGCAAGCGACCTGGCGTTGCGCCAGGGACTGCTCGACGCTGTGCAGGCTGACATCGTCGAAACGCTGCTGCATCCTGAGGAGGTTGCTCCCGGCTATGCCATCCTGGAATGGATCGGGCGGGGCGGAATGGGAGTGGTCTTTCGGGCGCGACAGAAGAGCCTCGACCGCGTCGTCGCTATCAAAACCGTGCCCGTCACTCAGATGCACGACCCGACGGCCCTTGCGCGGTTCGAGCAAGAGGCAATGGCTGTGGCGCGGCTCCGGCATCCGAATATCGTGGCCGCTTACGACTTCGGCCGCCACGCAGGACGTCTGTATTTCGTCATGGAACTGATCGAAGGACTCGACGTCGAGCGCCAAGTCGAGCTGAACGGACCTTTTGGCGAAGCGGTCGCCTGGAGGCTTGTTCGGCAGGCGGCCGCCGGACTCTCTCACGCGGCATCGGCCAAGATCATCCACCGGGACATCAAACCGGCCAATCTGCTCCTCGTGGAGCCGCCCGCGGGATTCGAGCTGCCGGCCGGGCTCAAGATGGTGAAGATCACCGATTTCGGACTGGCGTTTTTCGCGCGCGACGTCGATGTGCAAACGAGATTGACTTCGGTCAACACGGCGATCGGTAGCCCCCATTATCTGGCTCCCGAACAACTCGGAGGAGAAGGCTTCGACCATCGCGTCGATATCTATGCGCTGGGCGCGACTGCCTATCAGCTCATCACGGGCGAGCCACCATTCTTGCAGATGAAGCTGCCCCAACTCATCGCGCAGAAACTTTCAAACGACTCAATCGATGTCCGGGCTAAGTTTGCGCACATTTCGCCCGCGAGCGGCGATCTCATCCGCCGCATGACGCGACGCGTGCCCGGCGAACGCATTGGCAGTTATACAGAGTTGCTGCAAAGGATCGACACTGTCGTGGGCTCGGTTCCCGCGCCGACACCCACGGTGCCGACTTCGTCCCCCGCCGCGGCCACACAGATTATTTCGATTGACCCCACGCCGGCTGAACTGGTCAGGCAATCGCTACCGCTCCAAAGCGTAGCGGCGCAGCCAACGCCCTTCGAAGCTGGGCGGCGCCGGCGTCTGCCGCGGCCTCGATGGTTCGCTTTTCTCGCAGCCGTGGCGGTGCTTGCCATCGGCATCGCCATCGGACTTTGGCGCTTCGGGCCGACTCGAGGCCAGAAATCGGCGCGCCCGTTGGTCCCAGTCGGATTGGGTAAGAATCTCTTTGACGGCTTGTCTCTCACCGGATGGCGCAGGCTTCGGTTCCTGGACTGTAAAAAAGAACTCCGAGGGCGGGCGCGTCCTCTCGGGAACGAGCGGCACAATCAGTCACGTGCTCGCCAACGAGCTGGGCCGAAAGATGAGCGAAATCAACCGCTTCCGCCTGTCGGTCGTTGTGCAGCTGCACACGGCGGCCGCGGCCGAACTCGAATTCGGGCGCGATATCTCGCTGGGGAGCGATGGCCCGAGATACCTGGCCAAGCTCTCCAAAAATGGTGTGAGCATCGCTCGGCGTGACGGCGACGCGGGTCTGGTCGCGACCTTGTCGCCAGTCGTGCCGCTCGAGCACGGTCCCACCGAGCCTTACACGCTGGCCGTCGAGCGCCAGCCCGACGCCTGGTGGGTCTTCCTCGACGACAGGCCCGTGGGCTCGGTCCCCATTTTGCCCGAACCGACCGCCTCGATGTTTTCGCTCGGTGCCGAAGAAGGCGAGGCCTGGTTCTCTGACATCATTCTGCAAGCCCTGGGCACGGCTCAGTCAGGCGGCTCATCTTAGGAAGCGGCGGCGCGGTCGTCGTACCTCTTTCAGAGCAGGCCGCCAACGACTTCGTTGCCACCCGCGGAGAGTCAGAACCCGAAGTCGGCGGAGCGCACTGGCTGCAACGGGCTCTCCGTTGGCCTATTTAACCGCCGGCTTAAGCGATTCCAATTCCTCTTTTCTGGCCGCTTCGAGTTCTTCCTTCGACGGGATCTTTGAGAGGGCCTCTTTTGCCGCTGCCGCGACCTCGGGATTCGGGTCGTTGACAAACCGCTCGTACGCCGCCTTCAGCCCGAAGGTACGCGTTGGCGGTCCGTCTTCCACGCTCTTGTTGATGTACTTGACGCGGTCGGCCGGGCCGAGGCCATTCAGAAAGTTTCCGAAGGAAGTAACTGAGTTTATGCCCATGAGGCTTTGGTAATACTGGGTGTCCTTGAAGGTGTCCGTTTCGGGCGCAGGCGCGGCGACCTTTCCGCCTCTGCCGCAGCCGGGGACGGCCAAGAGTACGCCACACACAATTGCAATGTAACTGGCATTCCTCACGTCACTGGTTCCTCCGATTGAAAGCCCGTTAGCGCGAGAGGCACGGCAAACCACCACGGTCCAGGCGAGCAGGAAATCCAGATGAGTCTCAACCGGACCGGCTGGACCAGGGGACGACGCGTGTCACTCGCGCGAAGTTAACATAAAAAAGGGCAGGCTGTCGACGAAATTCGTCGACAGCCCGCCAATTTCACGAGAAGTCTAACCGCAAAGCGAAAGCTTACGGCTCGCCGACGGCGCCGTTCACCGTCTCGCCACCCTGAATGGTGGCAAGTCCGGTATAGACTGTCATGTCGACGTTCTCACTGAGGAACTGCACCGAACCGTCGCACAGTAGGAACAGACCCCCGCCGGGATGATCGCTGCGGTAATTCGAGAGACTGCCGATCTCGGGATTCCCCACCCCGAGTGGCGTCGGGTTGGGTTTGCCAGCACTGTCATTCCCTTGACCGGTCAAATCGAGGGAGACCGGCGGACCGAATCCCGAGGACCACGTGCTCTGGCACGTGTTGAAGCGACTGGTCACAAACGCCAGGCCGGTCGTGCCCGGAGGCCCGCCCAAGTCAGCAAACGTGTCGGTCACGGGGTTCTTGTTCAATTGTTCCATCATGCAGGCGGCGGCTTGTCCCGTCAGCACGAATTGGGCAGCAACGGAGTTGTTGGTGCTGTTCACGAATTGGTCATTGACGAGTACCTGGACCCACACGGGCTGGGGCGCACCCGCTGCGGTCGCGGGGACGCCGATGGCCGTCAACGTAGCCGGGATTGACGCCGGCCACATAGCCGGCGCCAGGCAGTAGCGCGCACGGCAAATCGAGAATTTCGGGTTCTGGATCAACGGAGACATCGCGGCCTCGCCGATGGCAATCGTGCTGCTCGTGCCGTCGGTGATGTCACGAATGCGCGTGGCCGAATTGATATTGAACACGCCGCGCTCAGTCGCCGGAATATTCTGTGTCGTCCAACAAAGCTGGTCGTTGACGCCGTGGCAGAGAGCGTAGTTGATCGGGACGTCGAAGAGACCCTGCGACGCGACGCCGGCTCCCGGGAATGCATCCGGGAAAGTGTCGGAGGGGCAGCGGTACAGCCCGCTGGCTCCGGCCGCTTGCAATGCGGTTTGCGTCAGGCCGATGCCGTTGGTTGACGCCGAGACAGTCTGGGAGTTCACGGCACGGTTCCACTGATAAGCGTGGGCGAAGGCGGTCTGCTCGTCGTACGGCGACAGCGCGACGAATGCGTTGGCCATCGCTTGGACGTAGATGTTGCCCGGAGGGAGCCCCGGGGTGCCCGGAGGCGCCCCCAGTTGCACAGCCCAACTGTTGCCGTACACCGACGCGGCCATGGGGAACATCCGGGAGGTGTCGTGGTAGTTGTGCATGGCAATGCCGAACTGCTTCAGGTTGTTGCGGCATTGGCTGCGGCGAGCCGCTTCGCGCGCCGCTTGAACGGCGGGAAGCAGCAGGGCGATGAGCGTCGCGATAATCGCGATCACCACCAACAATTCGATCAGGGTAAAGCCGGCGCGTTTGGCACGCTTAGGCACGACTCGGGCCATAGTAGGACTCCTTAGAACTGAACGGCAACAAACTGACACAACTGGCGAAATGTGCACCCCTAGGCAATGGAGTCGCGGATTGTCATTGACTAAGAGCTTTACACACGTAGGAATGACCTTAACCGCATTAGAGAAATTCAGAAATCGGTAAATGCCCGAAAAAACCATCGGGGGATCCCCGATCCCGGGCTCTTGGAAACTCGCTGATTTTGCGCGGAAATTGCAAACGCGCAAAATTTTGCGCGAACTAGAAATGGTTCGCGCACCTGACAAATAACGAGCTTCGTCCGGACAACTCGGAGTCGCGCGGCAAGCTCATCCACGAAGAGCCGGCTTCCTTGTCAGTGCCGCGGTGGAGATCCGCTGACTCTTTCATGATCCGATCCGGACTTGCGGGCGCGATGGAACAGACCGCACAGACAGGGTCGACGCCTGATGGCTCCGGCTGTTCTCGGCGCCCCGACATGAAATTGCCAACGCGGTCCTGGGCGGCGCTTTCGGCCCGGTTGCCGCAATGGTTCAATCGAACGATGATTGAGGGCAGGAAACCCAGAGCGTTCAAAGTGTCCCGGGAGTGGGTTCACACGACGCGTGAGTCTTAGTCATCAAAGCCTTCGCCGATCGCCTGGCCGACTTCAGCGATGAACAGCCATAATTTTGACCCCCGCGTCATCCGCTGGGTCGCGTTCGACGCGGTAGGAACGTTGATTCATCCCGCTCCTTCCGCTGGAGCTGTGTACCATCGTGTCGGTCTGAGGCATGGCTCGCGGTTGGTGGCCGAGGAGGTCGCCCGCCGCTTTCGCGACGTCTTTGCCCGTATCGCCGAGTCCGAGCTGGACTGTGGTTGCTCCGAAGCCCGGGAGCCTTGGCACACGTGCGAAGTGCGCGAGCGGCTGCGCTGGCGTCGGATTGTCGAATCGGTCCTCGATGACGTGCTCACTCCGAACGAGTGCTTTGAGGAATTACTTGCTCATTTTGGCCAACCCGACAATTGGACCTGCTTTCCAGAGGTCGGGTCGGCAATGCGCGAGTTGCGGCGGGCCGGATTTCGGCTGGCGGTTTGCTCGAATTTCGACGCGCGGTTGAACGCGGTGATGGACGGCACTCCCGAGCTGTCACCGATCGAGCTTCGCGTGGTCTCCTCCGAAGTCAAACATCGCAAACCATCGGGGCGTTTTTTCGAGGCCCTGACACGTGCGGCGAACTGCGCGGCCTCACAGATCCTTTTCGTCGGAGATGATCCGGCCAACGACGTTGCCGCCGCGGAGGTGGCCGGACTTTGGGCCTGGCAAATTGACCGAGGCGACGGCCCGCGACCGAATCGGACTCTTCAATCGCTGGATGAAGTGGTCGCTCGGCTCGCCGGCCGCTAGCGAGACCAGTGGCAACAGTTTTGCGTCCGGCGCCAGCCGAAGTAATTTCGAACCCTCTGGCCTGGCCACCGTGTCGTATCGACGGTGCGACTAACCCGGATCGAGTCAGCGAATAGTATTGAGGAGCCGGCAATGGACCCGAACGAGCGGTCAATCTTGGAATCGCTGGACGCCCTGCTTCAGTTGGACGACGTGCGCGCGGCAATCGCGCCGGTCGTGGAGCGAGTTGAGCAAAACCTCGCTCAGGATGCGGCAGCCGTGATGGCTTGGGAGCCGCTTCCCCTCTCGATCTACGGCGAGAATTTGCCGTCGTTCATTCGATCCAGTTGGGTCTTCATCCTGCGAGCGCACACGGCGACTGGGGCGGAGCGCCATCCGAACAGTCAACAGCGGATGATGTCTTACCGAAACATCGGCGACATGCAAACCGGCGGTCTCGGACGTTGGCAGTCGAATCCGCTGGTGAGCGATCCGTTGGCTAACTTGGAGGAGCGCTGGATCTCGATTCCCGTCAACGTCTGGCACCAATGCGTCGTCCCGAACGAAAACTGGGTGGTCGTCTCCTTCCACACCGTGCCAGCCGAAGAGCTGATCGAAGAACGGCCCGACGCTGACGACGCCGGTCGCACGAAGCAGAAGACTTATCTGGCGTCGCGGGCTTAGGAGTCAGACGAACGAAGGAATTCCAATGCGAGAATTCCCATTGCTGAGACTCGAAATACCGCTTTTGGGAACGCCTAAATCGCCGTTTTTCCGACGCTTGAATACGGCTAGGTCATTTGTCATAGTTCACGCTTTCCAGCGTGAGGGTCAGCGGCCCGAGGCGCTTTCGGAGCGCAGGGACGAAGCGGTTCTGCTGACGGCGCCGCGGGGATTTAGACGCGGACGATAGGTCTTAGCTCGATGACCAGTCTTCTTGCCGCCGATTCGATCGGCGGTGCATTAACCGGGTTGCATATCCCCGGTCTAGGCTCGCTGAGCCCCACGGCCGCTTTAGTGCTGGCTGCGCTGATCCATGCGGTCCTGTTGTTCAACGTCTTCGGGCTTTCCGCGTTCGCCTTTATCTGGCTCGAACGAAAAGTTTCCGGGCGAATTCAGGATCGGCTTGGGCCGACGCGCGTCGGCGGCCGGTTCGGCTGGCTGCAGAGCCTGGCGGACGGCGTCAAGCTGATCCAAAAGGAAGACCTCTGCCCGAAGGATGCCGACCCGCTCTTGTTCCGCATGGCCCCGTTCATGGTCTGCGTGGCGTCGTTTGCCGCCTACATTCTGCTGCCATTCAGCGACGGTTGGGTGTCCGTGGCGGCCGACGTCGGACTGTTCCTGCTGCTGGCGTTTTTGTCGCTGGAAGTGTTTGGCATCATTCTGGCCGGCTATTCGAGCGGCTCGAAGTGGTCGCTCTTCGGCGGAATGCGCGAAGCCGCCCAGATGGTGAGCTACGAAATTCCGCTGGCAATCTGTGCTTTGATTCCGGTCATCGCCGCCGGGACACTGAATCTGAACGAAATCGGCGAGATGCAGCAGGGCTGGTTCTGGAACTGGCTCGTGTTTCACGACCCGTTCACGTTCCTGGCCTACTTCATGTATTTCACGGTGGCGACCGCCAGCTGCAAGCGGGCTCCGTTCGACCTGGCCGAGGCCGAAAGCGAGCTGGTCGGCGGCTTTCACACCGAATACAGCGGGATGCGCTGGTCGTTCTTCTTTCTGGCCGAGTACGCCAGCATGTTCGTGGTAAGCATGGTGGCGTCCGTGCTGTTTTTGGGGGCCTGGCACACGGGTTTTTGGTTTGACGACTATCTCCTCGCGGCCGTTGCGGGCACACACGACGTCAGGGTTTCGACGGCTACGCGGTACCTGGCGAATGTGTTCGGGCTGGCCGTCATTACAGTCAAAGGCGACCGTGCTGGTCTTCGTGCAGATGTGGCTGCGGTGGACGTTGCCCCGGCTGCGAATCGACCAGGTGATGACGACCTGCCTCAAATACCTGGTGCCGATCAGTTGCTTCCTGTTCCTCGGTGCAGCGGTCTGGCCGCTGGCCCTGGCCTATCTTGCCGGCGGAGAAACGACCTGGCTGCCGAAGCGGCCGTTGGGCGACAGCGTGCCGCGACGCGTTGTTGGCGGGCACGGCTGAGGTGACTGTTGTGCCGCATTTCGGAACGATTGGGGTGCCTGAGAATGACCAGGTCAGCACCCGCCCGCTGACGCTGGCGGCTCGCCAAGTCGATCCCGTTGCGACACGCAAAGTCCTATTGGCAATCGGCAGGTGTCGCCGAAGGTGCCCGGCCATGACTGGCGCCGGAGATCCTGTTTCTGATTTTTGCGGTCGCCACGTGCGGCGGCGCGCTGGCCGTCGTCTTCAGCCAGAACGTGGCGCGGATGGCCTTTTGGCTGATCGTGTCGCTCGGTTCGACGTCCGGCCTGTTCTTTCTGTTGCGGGCCGACTTTGTCGGAGCGACGCAACTCTTGATTTACGTCGGCGGGACGGTCGTCCTGTTGATTTTCGGCGTGATGCTCACGGCCAGCGGCCCCTTCCTGCGGATCCGCACCTCGCTCGGGCGAGCTGGTTCTGGCCTGCGGAGTCGGCCTGCTCTGCTCTCGGTGATCTATTCGACCGTGTTCGTGGTCGATTGGTCGAAGATGAGTCCCCGCGTCGGCGGCCGAGCAGGTCGGACAGGGTTATAACCCCTCCGACGAGGGGAACACCGCCCGGCCGATCGGGATGAAATTGCTCGGCGTGAGCCTGGAAGATCTCGGGAACTCAGCGCAAAGAGCTGAGTTCCGGCTACCTGTTGCCTTTTGAAATTGTGTCGGTGCATTTGCTCGTGGTCCTGATCGGGGCCGCCTACCTCGCCCGAGCCAAGCGGCGAATCGATTCCGGCCACGCGCAGTCGGAGCCAACGGCTCGCGCGCGAACGTTCGGAACGGACCGTCGTTGCAGACCGGCTGTCGTCGGACTGCACGCGGACGTCGATGTTCATGGATAGCTTGCCCCTTTCGTGGTACTTGCTGGTGGCCGGCGTGCTGTTCGTCTGCGGCGTGATTTGCATGGCGACCAAGCGCAACGGCATCGGCGTGCTGATGGGGGTCGAGCTGGTGCTCAATGGGGCCAACATCAACTTCGTGGCCTTTTCGCGGTATACGCGGCTGGGGATCGACGGGCAGGTGATCTCGTTGTTCGTGATCGTGCTGGCGGCGGCCGAGGCCGCGGTGGCGCTTGGCGATCGTGCTCAACTTTTACAACAACCATTTGACGATCGACGTCGACCAGGGCGACGAGCTGCAGGGCTAAGTCACGATGAACGCACGAACTTTACGAGTCCACCAGCCAGACGCTTAAGCTGCTGCTGGCGTTTGCCTGGCTGGCGCCCTTGGCCGGATTCGCCATCGAAATCTTTGGCGGGTACTGGTCGACGCGCCGCAGCAAAGCCGCCGCTTACCTTGCCGTGCTGTGCATTTTTCTCGGCTTCTGCGCGAGCGTGACGGCGTTCTGCAGTCTGGGGCAGCCGCACTGGCTGGGCCGCCCTCACACACGCACGAGGAGCACACGGCGCACGCGGTCGCGCACCAACCGCCCGGTCCCGCCGAGGTGGCCAACCGAGGAGCATGTCGCCTCGGCCGCCGCACCACGCACGGGAGCCTTCCCGCGCGAAACGCACTTTTCGGGCTCGTTCTACACGCTGGCGCGGTTCGGCAATCTGATCGTCTCGCTCGACTATTACATCGACAGCCTGACGCTCGTGATGTTCATGATGGTGACGCTGATCGCCACGTGCATCCATGTCTTCGCGATCGGCTACATGAGCGACGAGCTGACCGACGACTACGTCGATCACCAGGTGCACACGGCACGACGGCGGGCACCTGCACCGGCCGGGCCGTTATTACCGCTTTTTCGCCTACATGTCGCTGTTCTGCTTTTCGATGCTGGGGCTGGTGCTGGCGGGCAATATTTTCCAGGTCTTCGTCTTCTGGGAGCTGGTCGGCATCTGCAGTTACTTGCTGATCGGTTTTTACGTCGAACGCCGCTCGGCCAGCACGGCCGCCAACAAAGCGTTCATCATGAACCGCGTGGGCGACTTCGGCTTCTTGATCGGCCTGATGGTTCTCTGGACCTGGTTCGGAACGTTTCAGTTTTACGACGCACGATCGTTGACGGCGTCGAGCAGCCCGGCCTGTTCGAGATGCTACGGGGTCCGAACGGAGAGCTCGACCGTCGACTCGCGGCCGAAAACGTCGTCCAACTGCACGATCCCGACGGGCCAGCACACGTCGATTCCGTACATGCTGCTTGGTCGTGGCAGGACTTGGCGTTTTCGGCGGGCTGCGTCGGCAAAAGCGCCCAGTTCCCGCTGCAGACCTGGCTTCCCGACGCGATGGAAGGTCCGACGCCGGTTTCGGCCCTCGTCCACTCAGCCACGATGGTCGCCGCCGGCGTCTACCTTGCCGGCCGGTTCTTCCCGATGTTTACGCCCGAGGTGCTGCTGACGATCGCGTACGTCGGCTGCGTCACGCTGTTCATCGCGGCGACGATTGCGGTCGTGGCGACCGATATCAAGCGAGTGCTGGCCTATTCGACGATCAGCCAATTGGGCTACATGATGCTGGGAATCGGCGTCGGCGGTTGGGGAGCCGGCCTGTTCCACTTGATCACGCACGCCTTCTTCAAGTCGCTGATGTTCCTCGCATCCGGCAGCGTGATCGTCGGCTGCCATCACGAGCAGGACATGTCGCGCATGGGCGGCCTCTGTCGCAAGATGCCGATCACTGCGATCACCATGCTGGTCGGGGTGATCGCCATCTCGGGCCTGGCGATCCCGGTGCTGGGAACGACCTTCGCCTTTTCCGGCTACCACTCGAAGGATGCGATCGTCGCCACGCGCTCTGGCATTCCGGCAAGTCAAACCCGGTCCACTTCCTGCTGTTCTTTGTTCCGCTGCTGACGGCGGGCATCACCGCGTTTTACATGTTCCGGCTGTGGTTCTTCACGTTTGCGGGCCAGCCGCGCGACGCCCACGTTTACGAGCACGCTCAAGAATCGCCGTCCGTCATGACGGGGCCGCTGATCGTGCTGTCGGTCTTTGCCATCTTCGTGGCCTTCGGCGGCGAAGAAGGTCCGCTCTACCGGCTGCTGATCGCATAGCGAGCCGGCGGGCTTGGCGGCGGGTGTCGCCGGCGGACCCAGCGGAATTGTGCTGCCGGCTCACGAAGCGATTCACGCCGTGCACGCCGACGCGGGCGGCCTCGCGCTGATCGCCGCGTTTTCCGGGCTGATCCTCGCGTTCCTGCTTTACGGCCTGCGCGTGGTCGATCCGGCCGACATCGCCCGGCAGCTCCGCGGACTGCACGGCTTCCTTGTCGAGAAGTGGGAGTTCGACAACTTCTATGAAGTGATGTTCGTGCGGCCGGTGCTGGTTGTGTCCCGCTGGTTCGCCGCGTTTGACCGCGTGGTGATCGACGGATTCTTGCACGCACTGACCTTTGCGACGATCGACGTGTCGCGGCTCGACCGGCGCTTCGACGAAGGCGTGATCGACGGGATGGTGAATGCGTTGGGCGACGCGATCTTCGCGGTCGGCCGCTCGCTCCGTGTGATTCAGACCGGCAATCTGCGGCAATACGTGATGTTCATCGCCATCGGCGTGGTGGCTCTGTTCATGCTGTTGATGATGTTTTTCCCGCAGTAGGGGCTCTGAGGGTTGACCTGTGCTCGAGACGGGCCTCAACGAATTCATGAGGCCCATAAGGAATTCGGAATAACCATGACTTCCGCGATGTTGCTTTCGGCAATCATCTTCCTGCCGACGGTCGGCGCGCTGATCATCGCGCTGGGCTTCAACAAGACGGACGAAGAGCCGATGCGGATCTTCGCCCTGGCGATCACCGTCGCCACGTTTATTCTTACGATCTTTTTGTTCAAGGACTTCCGCTACGACGTGGCGGGCATTCAGCCGGTCACCGAGGGCGGGGCTGGCATCAAGATCCCCTGGATCGGCGATTGGAACATCTACTATCAGCTCGGATACGACGGCATCAGCCTGCCGCTCGTGCTCTTGACCAGCTTCATCTGCATGCTGGCGATGCTCGCCTCGTGGAGCATCAACAAGCAGGTGAAGGGTTACCTGGTCCTGTTCCTGATCCTGGAGACGGGAATGTTGGGCGTCTTTTTGGCGCTCGACTTCTTCCTGTTCTACGTCTTCTGGGAAGTGATGCTCTTGCCGATGTACTTCCTGATCGGCATCTGGGGCGGCCCGCGAAAGGAATACGCGGCGATCAAGTTCTTCCTGTACACGCTGGTCGGCGGCGTGCTGATGCTGATCGCCATCCTGATGTTTTACTTCGGCCAGCGAGCGGCAGCAACACGTTCGACATCCTCGAACTGTCGCAGATCGGCCAGGGGCTTGTGGCGAACGCCGCGTTCAGCCCGACTGTTCAGATCACGGCCTTCATCCTGCTCTTCATCGGCTTTGCCATCAAAGTGCCGACCTTTCCGTTCCACACCTGGCTGCCCGATGCCCACGTCGAGGCACCGACACCCATCAGCATGATCCTGGCAGGCGTCCTGCTGAAGATGGGCGGATACGGCATCCTGCGGATCGCATTCCCGATCTGTCCATACGGAGCCCAGTACGCGGCCTACGCACTCGTGGTGATCGGGGCGGGGAGCATCATCTACGGGGCCTTCGCCGCGATGGCGCAGACCGACTTCAAACGGCTGGTCGCCTACAGCTCCGTCAGCCACATGGGCTACGTGATTCTGGGAATCGCCGTCTGGAAGATCAGCGAAGGCGAGCGGCGAGGCGTTCGGCAAGAACTACTGGCTGATGGGCATGAACGGCGCCATGTTCCAGATGCTGGCGCACGGCATTTCCTCGGCTGGCATGTTCTTTATGGTCGGCGTGATTTACGACCGCGTGCATCACCGCGACCTCAATCAGTTCGGCGGACTGATGGGGCTGATGCCGCTCTACTGCGGCGCTGGCGGTCGGCATCTTTTTCGCCGGGCTGGGACTGCCGGGACTGTGCGGCTTCATCGGCGAAATCTTCGTCGTGTTGAGTTCCTGGAATTTTTCTCCGCTGTTGGCGATCATCGCCGCCTCGGGCGTGATCCTGACGGCGGGCTACATCCTGTGGGCGATCCAGCGCGTTTATCTCGGGGCCGAATACCAAGGGCCGCATCCCGAGGGGATCATGCCGATGAACGGCCGCGAGGCGGCCGTCGGCTTCACGCTGTTGGCGTTCGCGATCCTGCTGGGCGTTTATCCCAACTTCATGCTCGACGTGATGCACGGATCGATGGACCAGCTCGTCACCCAGCTCGACGCGGGATACCAACACGCCCTGCACGCGGCCGGTACGGCCCAAGCCCTCCTCGACCGTTAGTCATTGGGACCGGACCCGCCACTGTCGGATGACGATCGCGAGATATTGAGTACCCGATGAATTTTGAGACCCTGCTCGACGCCTTGATTCGAGAACACGACCGGCAAGTCGTTGCTCTTGTTTGCTGCCCGAGCTAACCGTGTGCGCGACGATTGTCGTTCTGCTGTTGTGCCGGCTCATTAACCTCGACCGGCTCATTCGCCCGGTGACGATCGCCCTCTTCGGCGGCCTGATCGGGCTCGGTTTTGCCGCCAAGCGAATTCTACAACCTGTTGCACGGCCTCAGACTGCCGAAGCAACTCTTCACCGGACTGCTGGTCTTCGACCAGTTCACCGTCTTTTTCCGACTGTTTTTGATGACGTTCATCATCTTTGTGACGGCCCTCACGGCGATTTCGGGCATCCCCGACTACGAAGACGGTCCCGACTTTTACACGCTGCTCTTCGGCGCCACGATCGGCATGCTGCTGATGGCCAGTGCCAATAACCTGCTGATCCTGTTTCTCGGCGTCGAGATGGCGAGCGTGCCGAGCTATGCGATGGTCGGCTTCCTCAAAGGGCGGCGCGCAGAGCAGCGAAGCCTCGCTCAAGTTCGTGGTTTACGGGGCCGGGGCCGCCGGAGTGCATGCTCTACGGAATCAGCCTGATGGCCGGTCTGCTGGGGACCGCCAACTTCACCGAGATGGCCGCGCGCATCGACCAGGTCGTCGGGACGGCACGGGATGAGCGACCCGACCGTCCGCACGATCCTGTTGGGCGTGCTTGATGGTGTCTCGTCGGGCTGGCGTTCAAACTGTCGATCGTGCCGTTCCACTTCTGGTGCCCGGACGCGTTTGAAGGGGCCGCGGCCGAAGTGGCCGGCTATCTTTCGGTCGCCTCGAAGGCGGCCGCCTTTGCCCTCTTGATCCGCTTTTGCCACATCCATCGTGGGCGACCACGTCGGAGGACTGGCTCAACCTCAATTACGCCCTGGGGATTGGACTGGGGCTGGTGGCGGCGCTCACGGCGACATTCGGCAATCTGGCCGCCTATTCGCAGCGAAACGTCAAGCGGCTCTTGGCGTATTCCACCATTGCCCACGCGGGCTACATGCTGATGGCCGTCGCGGCCATGATGGTGATCGCCAACGGTCCCAAGGTGCCCAACGTCGACGTGCTCGTTCAACGTCACGCGGTCGATCGAAGGGCTGCTTTATTACTTGTGCGTCTACATGTTCATGAACCTGGGCGCGTTCGCAGTGGTTGCCCTGATCCGCAACGAGATCTTTAGCGAGGACGATCGACGACTACAACGGCCTGGCGCAGCAGGCGTCCGCGCTATTGCCTGTGCATGGCCGTTTGCCTGTTCAGCCTGATTGGGCTGCCCCCGTTCGGCGGCTTCTTCGCGAAGTGGTCGATCTTCTCGCCCCGCTTTTGCAGGCCGGTTATGTGAACAAAATGATGTGGGGCGTGCTCGTGATCGGCGGCGTCAACACCGTCTTCAGCCTGTTCTATTACATTCGAGTGCTCAAGGCGATGTACATCGCTCCGCGGCCGGAGGGCGCCCGGACGGCGGGCGAGTTCGGCCCGGCTGGTGCCTTCGCGATCGTCCTGACGTTGCCCGTCCTGTTGACCGGAATCGGTGTGACCCCCGTGCTGCGGTTGACCGAGACGGCTGCTGCCTCGGTCTTCGAAGCGCCTCCCAGTACGCAATTCGCGCGGCTCGCGGCCGAAAAGCCCGCCGACGAACCGCCGTCCAAACTCTGACCCCAGCGGCCCAACTGTCGGGCGAATCGGTCGCAAACAGCTCAATGCAACAGAATGACGTGCTCAATCGGTGTGCTTGATCCTGCTGCGCCGCAGCCTGCTGCAGTATGCGGCCGAGGCGTGGCCCTGGACCGGCTCCGGATCGGGCGAACTTGCGGGCCGCGATCGACCGGCTGATCGCCGCCCAGGCGGAGCGCGTCCGCAAACTGGCGGAACTGTTGGACGGCCGCCGTTGGACGATCGATTTCGGCGCCTTTCCCGATTTCACGGATCTGCATTATCTGTCGCTGACGTTCGTGTTGCCGCACCTGGTCGAAAATGAGCGGCAAATCGTGCGAGAGCTCGAGCTCGCACTTCCCGCGTGCGCGGGCGATTCCCAGGCCACGGCCCTGGTTGCCGCGATCCTCGCCGAAGAGTCCCAGGCCCTCGTTGAACTCCAGCGGCTTGCCGGACCTAAGCCGAGCGCCACCACGCAGAGCGCCGCGTGACAGGGCGGTATAATACGACTGGTCCGCGGTTCGCTCCGGCGAGCCGCCGGCGTGAGCTGGCGGGTGCTTCTCTCTGCGGCGTGTATCTCGATCGAAGAGAAAGAAATCAAGCACCAGCCAGCTGACGCTGGCCGCTCGCCGGGCAACTCTCGACCCTACATCCGACTTGAAAACCGTCGCGAGAATTCGACGTGCCGCAATTTGAGCTTGTCAGCGAATTCCAGCCGGCCGGCGATCAGCCGCAGGCGATCGCGTTCGCTCGTCCGCGGCATTCGCGAAGGCAAGCGGAACCAGGTGCTGCTTGGGCGTCACCGGCTCGGGCAAGACCTTCACGATGGCCAACGTCATCGCGCAAATCCAGCGGCCGACGCTGGTGCTGTCGCACAACAAGACGCTGGCCGCCCAGCTCTTTGCCGAGTTCCGCGACTTCTTTCCCAATAACGCCGTCGCCTATTTCGTCAGCTATTACGACTATTACCAGCCCGAAGCCTACATCCCGCAGCGCGACATCTATATCGAGAAGGACGCGTCGATCAACGAGGAGATCGACCGCCTGCGGCTGATGGCCACGAGCGCCCTCGTCAGCCGCCGCGACGTGATCGTCGTCGCCAGCGTGAGCTGCATTTACGGCTTGGGCTCGCCCAAGGACTATCTGGCAGATGATGGTCCCGCTGCACGTGGGCGACGTGGTCGACCGCGACGAGCTGCTGGTCAAGCTCGTCGACATCCACTACGAGCGAAACGACCTCGACCCGTCCCGCGGCAAGTTCCGCGTCCGCGGCGACGTCATCGAATGCTGGCCCGCCTACGAAGAGTTCGCCTACCGCATCGAACTCTGGGGCGACCAGGTCGAGGGCCTGTCGATCATCAATCCGCTCACCGGCGAGGAAGTCCGCCGGCTGCAGGACATCTACATCTACCCGGCCAAGCACTTCGTCCTGCCGCAGGATCGCATCGAGCGGGCGCTCGTGGAGATCCAGGGTGAGCTCGACCAACGGCTGGAGGATTTCCGGCGCCAGGGCAAGCTGCTCGAGGCGCAGCGGCTGGGAGCCCGCACGCGATACGACATGGAGCTCTTGCGCGAAGTCGGCTTCTGCCCGGGCATCGAGAACTACAGCCGGGCCCTCTCGGGCCGCAAGCCGGGCGAGCCCCCCTACACGCTGCTCGACTTCTTTCCCGACGATTTTTTGCTGTTCGTCGACGAGTCGCACGCGACGGTGCCGCAGGTGCGCGGCATGTTCGCCGGCGACCACTCCCGAAAGACGACGCTCGTCGAGCACGGCTTCCGGCTGCCGATGGCGCTCGACAACCGGCCGCTCAAGTTCGAAGAATTCGACGCCCGCCGGCAAGCAGACGGTCTTCGTCTCGGCGACGCCCGCCGACTGGGAGCTTGAGCAGAGCGGCGGCGAAGTCGTCGAGCAGGTGATCCGGCCCACGGGCCTGATCGATCCGATGATCCGCGTCGAGCCGGCTCGCGGCCAGGTGCCGCACCTCTTGCAAGAGATCCAGAAGCGGGCGGCCGTCAACGAGCGCGTGCTGGTCACCACGCTCACCAAGCGGCTGGCGGAGGACCTTGAGCTCCTACCTGATCGAAGAGGGGGTCCGCTGCCAGTGGCTGCACTCGGAGCTCGATGCCTTCGAGCGGGTGCAAGGTTCTGCGCGAGCTGCGGGAACAGAAGTTCGACGCGCTGGTCGGCGTCAACCTGCTCCGCGAAGGGCTCGACCTGCCCGAGGTCTCGCTCGTCGCCATTCTCGACGCCGACAAGGAAGGCTTTTTGCGAAGCGAGACCAGCCTGATCCAGACGATCGGCCGCTCGGCCCGCAACGTCAACGCCGAGGTGGTGCTCTACGCCGACAAGGTGACCGAGAGCATGCAGCGGGCGATCGACGAAACGACCCGCCGCCGAGCAGTTGCAGATCGAATACAACACGCAGCACGGCATCACGCCCGAGACGATCAAGAAGGCAATCCGCCGCGGAATCGAAGAAGAGGTCGCCGCCCAGCAGCGTCGTGCAGGAGGCGGTCGGGGTCAGCCGACGGTCGAACAGTTCGTCACGCAGGAATATCTGAACGAGCTCGAAGCCGAGATGCTGCGGGCCGCGGAACAGCTTGATTTCGAGCGGGCAGCCAAGCTGCGGGATCAAATCGTCTCGCTCAAGAAACGGCTTGGACAGGCCGTGCCGCAGGGTGAAGACGACACCGGTTTTGCGGAGCCCGGTCAGCGCCGTCGCGGACGACATCGCTCTCGCAGTCCGCGCGGCAAGCGGGTCCCCTGGCCGGACAAGCCCTAAGCGCATCGAGCGATTGGCAATCCACCCACGCCGTTTTCACCACCTGCATCCTCCCCGCAAATCTGTCCGAAACTTCATTTCGTTTCCCGCATGGGCTGAAAAGTTCTTTCGCTCCCGCCGTCGCCGGCAGGCCCCTGACCTATATTTCTCCATTGCCCCGCCCCCAGTCAGCCCAAAGGATCGGATTGCCGCTTCCGCCCGCGCAAACATCAGGTCCGCTGCGATCGGAACATTCGTCGTACGGAGTAACTCTAGGAAGTCGTGATGCAGACGGCAGAACTCGTCATTCTCTGGAGTTCGCTTGCAGTCGCGGTCTACGCGTACGTCGTCTACCCGCTCCTATTCGCATTCCTGTCGCGCTTTGTCCGTGACGCGGCAGCGGTTCCCGACCTCGACGCGACACGAATCTTTGCGTGGCCGAAGGTCAGCTTACTGATCGCCGCACGCCGCGAGGAGAACGTCATCATCGATCGGCTGCGGAACGCGTCGGCTCTCAACTACCCCGCCGATCGTTTGGAGATCGTGGTGGGCTGCGACGGAGAAGGTGATCTGACCGCGCTCCTGGCGCGGTCGTTCGAGGATTCGCGAGTACAGGTCGTCCAGCTATTCCGAACAGTGCGGGACGGCCGCAGTACTCAACGATTGCGTGGCGAGAGCAACAGGGGAAATCCTCGTTTTCTCCGACGTCAACACGATGATGCGGCCTGACGCTCTGCGACGTCTGGTTCGGCATTTTCAGCAGGCAGACGTCGGGGCCGTTTGCGGTAAGCTCTTGCCGATTGATCCAACGACCGGACGCAACCTGAGCGGGCTCTTCTGGAAGTTTGAGACATCCTTGAGTCGATGCGAGGCCCGGCTGGGCGCGCTTTCGCGAATCAATAGCGGGATCTACGCCATCCGCAAGAGCCTGTATGTGCCCCTTTCGCCGAGCGAGCGAAGCGGCAACACGACGACTGAGGGACAAGCTCGCAAGCAGCGATATCGATTGGTCTACGATGACTCGGCAATCGCGGTCGAGGAGACTCCGCCGACGATCGAGGCGGAGTTTCGCGCGCGGATCAAATGCGGCGCCGAAGGACGGCGGATGCTGCAACAGCTTTCGTCGTACTTGGGTGCGCGTCCGTCACTCATGGTGTGGATCAGCCGGTTCCACAAACGACTGCGACAAGTGTGTCCGGCGCTTTTGCTGGCTGCCTTCGTCAGCAACGCGTGTCTGTCGAACCAGCCATTCTATCTGCACCTCTTATTGCTGCACGAGCTGTTCTATCTGGCCGCACTGATCGGATTTGTTTTTGCGATGGGAAGCCGATGGCGTCGGCTGTTGCGAGTCCCCGGATGGCTGATCACGAAAGGGCTGCGGTTCTCGCACTGCGCGTGGGCGTCGATACCGGGCCGTCACCTTCCCGTCAGAGAGCCCGCTCAAACACAGCCGGCCAAGCACCCCGCTCGTTGAGTGTCGCCGCGTGCTTGCGGCCTGCTGCCGCGAGGAGATCCTGGACGCCGCGCGCCGCAGCAAGGTATCGTGTGCGAAGCCAGACAGGATGGACCGCTGCGAATCGCCAGGCGCGAGGCCCCATGTCATGCAACAGCCGACCTCCGGGCCCCAAGCGCCGGCGATCCCTCCTGCTGCGAACGTCCGGCGGCTCAGCCTGCCTCAGCGCGTGCTGCGTATCTTGTCCTGGATTTCGCTGGTGACCATCCTGGCGGCGACCGGTGTGTTGTGGTTCATTTCCGAGCGGACGTGGTGGGGGACCGTCTTGACCTTTTTGCCGCGGCACGCCTTCTTGGCGGCGCCTCTGCTGCTCCTGGTCGCATCCTTCTTCGTCTATCGGCGAATGATCCTTGTGAATCTGGCGGGCATTCTGCTCGCCGTCTTCCCACTGATGGGGGCTCGAGTCCCGCTGGCATTCTGCACAAAGGAGGGGGACGGTCTGCGCATCGTGAGTTGCAACGTGCAACGATATGAGCCCGATTTTGATTCGGTGCTCCGAGAGATCACAAGCCACAGACCCGATGTGGTCGCGCTGCAGGAGGCCCTCTGGGTAGACGCACGGCTGGGCCACACGTTTCCCGGCTGGCATACGATCCAAGAGGATGAATACTGGATTGGATCGCGCTTTCCGCTGAAGCGGATCGGCGTCTGCCGGTCCAAGCCGTTCGATCGCATCTCCGGCCTATCGGTTGAAATCGACGCGCCGGACGGACCCATCGTGCTGCACAACCTGCATCTCACGACGGCTCGCTTCGGGTTCGTGCCATTGTCGGTGGACTCGATTCTTGACGGCACCGGCCCTGCATTCGTGGACAAATACACGCAGTGGCGCCGGGACGAAGCTCTTGAATGCCGAGCTGACGTCGACAAGCATGGCGCGATGCTGCGGCAATTGGTTGTCGGCGATTTCAACACGCCGACGGTCAGCGAGATTTATCGCGAGACCTGGCATGGATTCGCCAACGCCTTTGACGAGGCCGGTTGTGGATTTGGCTACACGGCCCCCTGCACCACGCACCGGCATTGGTTCAACGATGTGCCCTGGGTGCGAATCGATCACATTCTGGCCGACGAGCATTGGAGCGTTTCAACCTGCGGCATCGGAGAGGGCAACGGCTCAGACCATCGACTGATTTGGGCGCTGACGAAGCCGCGATAAAGGCGAACCGAAGTGACGGGCCGATTAGTCCGTCCATTTGCTCGGGACAGACTTTTCTCACGCGACCGTGAGGATCGGTTGTAACGACTTACGAGTTCCCCGACGAAACGGCCCAAGGTTGGCGCGACCCCAGTTTTTCCGGCGGAAAACGAGGTTCCGTGGCCAGCGGGTGCTAAAGTTCTCGGGGACTTTTCGCACCGCACAAGGGAAACCACATCGTGACACGGTATTTGGTCACAGGAGGAGCCGGGTTCATCGGTTCGCATTTGGTGGCGAGCTTGATCGATCGCGGCGAGACGGTCCGCGTTCTCGACGATTTGAGCACCGGCAAAGCTGAGAACCTCGCCGACCTTCCCGCCGGCCGCGTCGAGTTCGTGCAAGGCAGCGTCGCCGACTCGAGCGCGATTGCCGAAGCGGCGCGCGGAATCGAGATCGTATTCCATCATGCCGCGCTGGCCTCCGTTCCGCGCAGCATCGAGCTGCCGCTCGAGACGCACGCCGCGTGCGTGACGGGCACGGTCACGCTTCTGGACGCGTGCCGTCGGCACGGTGTGCGGCGCGTGATCTACGCTGGCTCGAGCAGCTGTTACGGCAATCAGGAGCAGATGCCCAAGACCGAAAACCAGCTGCCCCAAGTTCTCTCTCCCTATGCAGCCGCCAAGTTGGCGGGTGAGTTGTATTGCGAGTGCTTCGCGGCTTGCTATCCGCTCGAAACCGTGCGGCTGCGATATTTCAACGTCTTCGGACCCAGGCAGGATCCGAAGAGTCCGTACTCAGCCGTCATTCCGCTCTTCGTCGCTGCGCTCCTGGAAGGCCGCCGCCCGACGATCTTCGGCGACGGCTCGCAGTCGCGCGACTTTACGTATGTCGCCAATGTCGTCGAAGCCAACTTGCGAGCGGCGTCCGTCGAGGGCGTCTCGGGCAAGGTCTACAACATCGCCTGCGGCAGCTCGCTTTCTGTGATCGACCTGCTCGAGGAAATTTGCCGGCTCTTGGGAAAGCCCTTCAACCCGGACTTCGGTCCGGCGCGGGCGGGCGACGTTAAGCATTCCTGGGCAGACATCTCCGCGGCGCAACGCGACCTGGGGTACGCGCCCACGGTCGACCTGCAGGTCGGACTTCGGAAGACTGTGGAATGGTATGTGGACCATTCGAGCTGACGTCCACGACAGACCACGGACCAAGAATTTCGTGAGCCGCCGTGATCCGCAAACCCAGTTTTGCCGTTAGACGCTCCAGGACTTAGAGGTCTAAGCGGTGGGCTCGCGTCCGCCTAAGACAACGTGGAACTACGCACAGAGTAGAGGCTGAGAGATGGATTGGGCCGGCATTCGGAGCGAGGGACTGAGTGGCTTCGCCATGACCGCGATTCCACCCACGATCCAGCTCCCGGCACTTCCGCACGCGGTCACCATGTTCATGCAGCGTTCGACCGATGAAGCGACGCCGCTCGAGGAACTCGCAAAAATCTTGGAAACGGACGCCAGCCTGACCATTGAGCTGTTGCGGTACGTGAACTCGTCCTTCTTAGGACTGCGGCAAAAAGCCAAAACCGTTCAGCAGGCGCTTTCGCTGCTGGGACGCCGACGGTCCCGAATGCTGGTCTTTGCGACAGGAACCGAGGCGGCGTCTGCGCTCGCAAATCGAAGCTGATCAATCAGAGCGCGTTTTGGAACGCCTGCCTGCAGAAGGCCCTGTTCGCCCGGGAAGTGGCGACGCTGTTGGGAACAGATGTCGAGGTGGCGTTCGCCGGGGGCCTCTTGCAGGACTTTTTGCTCCCCGTGCTGACCAACGATTTGCTGGAAGGTTACCTCGATTTCGTCCAGTCGCGCTCGAATCATCCCGAGACGCTCTGTGAGTTCGAGCAGAAGCAGTTCGGCTGGGACCACGCGCTAGCAGGAGGGTGCCTGGCCCACTGTTGGAACCTGCCTGACGAACTTGTCTGCTGCATTCTTTACCAGCACAGCGGCGTGAGAATTCTGGCTCATGCGCAGCTCGGGCGAACGGCCGTGGCCGCTGTCGCCTTGTCTGCCCTGCTACCCGACCAGCTCCGACAGCATTACCATGGGCTCGACCTGCTGCGCAAACTGGAAACGAAATGGCCGGCCTTCCGACTCGAACGGCTGGCCCAATCAGTCGACGAGCAGCACAAAGCGATGAGCGTTGGCGTGCACAACGATTTTCCCCTTTCCCGTCGGCTCGCATGCCTGGCCGACGCGCCCGAGGCTTACCAGGATGGGTCGCTCAGGCCAGTGTCTGTCGCCTGAAGTGGCGGCTGTCGAACAGCCTTCCGCTCTTCGAGTCGAGTGCGGCGCACCAGGAAAATGGTGGAAACTCGCGCGACCGGTCGTTAGATTTCAACGAACCTCAGGGAGAAGACCATGTCGAACGTCAGTGGGCCGGACACACACTCGCGAATCTACCTGGTGCCGCACCCGAAAATCGTGTTCCTGTATCCGTCGCTGATTGTCGCCCTGATTGCCGGCCTTTATGCGTACCTCACCAAGAATGTCGAGGGGCGCGCCGAGCACGTCCTTTCGCTGATCTTCCTGGTGGTCCTCGGCATCAACCTGAGCGTCATAGCGTTCGACTTTCCCCGCACGACGTCGCTAACCGTGTTTTTCGCCATCCTGGCCATTGCGATTGGGGCTTGGTTCTTCTTTACCGAATACCCGGATGCCTGGCCGGCGTTCCACCGCCTCCTTGCCAAGCTCACGCCGGCGGCCAACGCGAAGTTTTATTTCCTCTTCGCAGCGATTCTGGGGTTGCTGTTTCTGGGGGTCTGGATCAACACCCAATTCGACTATTGGGAGGTCCGCCAGAACGAGCTTCTGCATCACCACGGGATTTGGGCCAACATGGAACGGTTTGCCGCCCCGAGTCTGCGGATCGACAAGGAGATCAACGACCTGATCGAGTACCTGCTGTTGGGGTCCGGCCGACTCGTGCTGCATCCCAGCGATGAAAAGCGCGCGGTTGTGCTCGACAACGTCTTCTTTGTGAACCGTAAGGAGGCCGAGCTCACCAAACTCCTGGGCGCCCTCCAGGTTGAGGTCAAAACGGACAATTCCTGACGCCGGCCAGCGGCTTCTCGGCCAGCGTCAGAACGCTGGCACAAGCCGCACTCGGCCCCACAATTCTGCGACTTCTTAAGTCGTCTCCCGGCCGTGACTAGACGAATTTTGCGGTCTCACCCGTCTTTTGGACAGGGAGACTATGTCCGGAGCTTCGTCCGCCGCCAAGGCGGTCTCGCTGACCGACCTGATTGCATTCAACGAGGAAGTTGCCGCCCTCGTACGGGTCGGACTCCCGGTTGAAGTCGGGCTCGGCGGCGCAGAACTGCCCAAAAGGCTGCGGCAGATCACCAGCCGCTTCCGGGAAGAGCTGCAGCGCGGAGCCTCCCTGAGGCAGGCACTCGACAACTGCGGGGCCGAATTTCCGCCGTCGTATCTGGCGCTCGTTGAGGCAGGACTGCGGTCGAATCGCCTGACCGACGCGCTGGTTTCGGCTGGAGAATTTGCCCGGACGCTCCTGGGAATGCAGCATCAGATCCGTTCGGCGCTGGTCTATCCCCTGCTCATTTTCGCGATCGCATACGGCTTCTTCCTGCTGCTGCTTGACGAATTGGTGCCGCGGATCCTGGGGCTGTTGGTCGTCTCGGGCGGATCGCCACACGTCTTATTGAAGCTGCTGCTACTCTTGTCACAGACCATGGTGTATTGGGGGCCCGCGCTGCCGATCGCGATGTTCGTGCTCGCGATCGTCACAGGAGTAATTCCGCTCCCTCTGCTGCGGCCGTCAACCGCGTTGGTCGAGCGAATCCACCTGCTGCCCTGGGCGGGTCGAATCATTCGCGACAGCCAGAGCGCGGGTTTTTGTCAGTTGCTCGCCATTCTGGTCGACCGAGAAGTGCCCCTGCCGCTGTCATTGGAGTTGGCGTCCGCGTCGTCTCGAGACCGCCGGCTCGCGGAAGAGTGTCACCGCGTCGCCGCGGACCTGCGTCGCGGAATTCCTTTGAACGAATCCCTGAAGACGGCGGTCCATTTGCCGGCATTCACGAGATGGATGCTCTCGTCGGGCCACGATCAGGGAGGGCTGGCCGCGGTAATGGTGACCTTATCCGATATCTATCGCCGCGCGCGGAATCCCAGCGCCAGTTGTTTTCACTGTCGGCGCCTTTGATTCTGACGGTGGCGATCGGTGGCACGGCCGTCGCCTTCTATTCCCTCTTGGTGTTCGTTCCCATGCGCGATCTGTTTATGCAATTGGTTTCGGGGCCCGTCCGCTAGAAAAGGCGGTTTGGCACCGACCTCGGTTTCTCGAATGCCCAGGTTTCATTACATCGCTCGGAATTCAGCCGGCCAGCCCTGCTCCGGCCAGCTTGAGGCGCGCACTTCGATCGACGCCGTCAACCGACTCCGCCGACAAGGCCTGCGAATCGAGCGGCTGCTCGAGGACGACGAAATCACGGCTCCGGCGGCCATGGCGCTCAACGCATCAAAAGCGTCGGGCCCAGTCTCCGCCGATTCAGTCTGGCACAGAGTCGCGGAGCCGAGCGATTCGGACTCGCGAAATGAAGCCGATGGCTCGAGGGACTCCGGCCTCGGCGCCGAAGATCTCGCGGCGCTGGCGGGGCGCATTGCGCAGATCACCAAGTCGCAATTGCCGCTCACTCCCGGACTGCGAGCCCTGAGCCAAGAACTGCCCTCGAAATCGATGCGGCGGGGATTGGACGAGCTTTGCCAACGCCTCGAACGGGGGAAACGCTCGAAACGGCGCTCGGTGCCGAAAACCGCGCCGTCCCCGGGCATATCAGCGGTTTGATCGTTCTGGGCGTCCGGAGCGGACGCCTCGGAGAGATGATGGAGTGGTTTCTTCATCATGTCCGCCGACAGATCGATTTGCGCCGCCGCTGCCGCGCGAGCCTGCTCTATCCGACGGTTCTGCTCGCCTCCGGACTGATTGCGGCACTCGGCGGACTGATCTGGATCGTTCCCGACCTGGTTCCCCTCTATAAATTTGGCGGACTGGAGCAACCTCCGCTGCTGGAGTTGATGGACATCGCCTCTCAGGTTGTTCGCAGCTACGGCCTCTTCATCCTGTGCGGTGTTCTGATAGTTGTCGCGGGGGTTCCGCTTCTCCTGTACGCGCTCGGCGGCAAGGTGCTGCTGCACCGGTGCCTCGCAGGGATTCCATTTGTCGGCATGATGTTTCGCTGCTCGGGCCTGGCCGCGTTCTGCGAGCTCCTGGCACTGTTTGTCTCGGGTCAGTTGCCCCTGGCCGAGTCAATCCGATTGGCCGCGCGAGGGACGGGCGATGCGGATCTCGACGAGCGGTTTGAGTCGCTGGCCCAATGCCTCGAACGAGGCGGCGACGAGACAGAACTCTTCCGCCGACTGACGAGCATCTCGCCGCAGCTCGTTCATGTTTTTCACTGGAAGGACCGGGGCCGCACGTTCGTCGACGCACTGCGGGCGGCGGCCCGGATTTATGAAAACCAGGCTCGCCTTCAGATCACGCTTTCCGGAATCCTGATCGAACCGCTGGTGGTCGTAGGCGTATTGGGGGGCGTTGGGTTCTTCATCGCTTCAATGATTCTGCCGATGCTTCGTATGTTGAATATGTTTTTATGATCCAAGTCGCGGCAATCGCTTATTCGATTCTGTGTGTGCAGCTTTGCCTGGGTATGGCGATGATCGCCACGGCCTCGATCGCCTCAAACCGGCAAATGAACGCCGGCAGCCGGGCGATCGACGCCCTGCTTCGCGTGATGGGGCGGGGCAGCGTGGCTCTGGGTCTGTGGGGAATCGTGTGCGCTTTGGGGGCGCCTCTGTACGTCAAGGGGAGTGCGCAGTTCGACCTCATGAGGTTGCTGGCGTACGCCGCGGCGCTGGTCTACTCCGTCCTGATTTTGAGTGGGGGGTGGCTGCAGGCGCGAGTCGCCTCCTCACTGCTCGCCCCACCCCCCATCGAAGAGCAGCGAAAACGCGAATACCAGATTACCCTGTTGCGCGGCATCGGCTGGGCGCTCGCGCTGATGCCCCTGGGACCGATGGCTGGGATTTATTTCCTGGCTGCGGCCCTCTTTGGCGGAACGGTTCGCGTGCAGCAGGAGAGCCTGCTTCTAGGTCTCGCGGTGGCCATGCGCGACGCAGGCCCCACTGGCCGGGGAGTGTGAGGCGCTCGCCGACTCGTCTCGTGGTCGTTTTCGCAGGCGCCTCCGCAAGTTGGCGGCTCGTCTTCATCAAGGCGACCGGCTCTCCGAGGCACTCCGAGCGATCCCCGGACTCGCTCCCGCGCAGACGGTCACCGCGCTTCGACTGGCGGAAAACTTGGGGAATGTTGCGGACGTCGCCAACCAAGAGGCTTTGCGCTTTCGTCGCCGGGAAGAAGATCGGCTGCAGGGCCGATTCTCGATGGCCGGGCTGAGTTTCTATATCTGCAGTTTCTTTTTTCTGTCTGCGGGGATCCTTGGCTTTCTGGTCTACTGGGTGATTCCCCGATTCCTGAAAATCTTTGACGCCTTTCACACGCCGATGCCAGCGCCAACCCGAGCGCTCGTCGACTCGCTCGGGATCTTAAGCGGCTACTGGTATGTGATTGTCCTGTGCATTCTGGGATTTCTGGCGTGGGCTCTGTACGTTCTGCTTCGCCGCGGAGGTTGGGCCGGCCTCAATTGGAGCGTGGCGAGCGCGATCTATCCACGCTTGGAGGCGCCCGCGGTGCTCCGCAGCCTCGCACAGACGGTCGTGTGCCGACATCCGCTGTCGTTCGGAATCGAGGCTCTCGAAGTTCACCACCCGCACCGAGGAATCCGGAACCGCATGCGTCGGTTGCGCGAGCAGATCGCCCGCGGAAACAATAGTTTTCGACCACTCGCCGACTCCCGGCTGCTGAGCAGCGGCGAGGCCGACGCGCTGGCCTGCGCAGAGCGCGCCGGGAACCTGGCCTGGGTCCTCGATTCGCTTGCCGACAACATCGAGCGCAGGCACCGGTCGTTCTCGGAATCCTTCGTCGAGACCGTGCAGCCAGTGGTCATCGCGATCGTCGGCCTGATGGTGTGCGGGATTCTGCGTCGGCATCTTTTACCCGATCATTGAAATCATTCAGGTGACCTTGTGAACCGTCCTCTTCGACCCACACGGCATCGATGCGCGACAACACAAATCGAGTGTCGCCGTGGAATGACCATTTTCGAGGTCGCGGTCTCGGCGGTGGTGCTGGGAGCTGTGGTCACCACAGCAGCACAATTGGTGCAATGGTCGGTGACCTTGCATCAGGTCGCGCTCAAAAGACGTTGCGCGCTCGAAGCTGCTACGAGCGTGCTCGATCGGATCAGTGCTCAACCGTGGTCGGCCATCACGGCCGACTCTGTCAAAAACGCGTCGCTTCCCGCTGAGTCAAAGGAGTTTCTCTCCGATGCCCGACTGAGCGCAGCGGTTTCGGCTGATGGGGAGCAGCCGCGCGGCAAAAAGATTGCAGTCGAAATCAGCTGGGCCGAACGCCTCGGCACCCGCACTCAGCACGTGCAACTGACCACCTGGGTCTTTCAGTCGGGAAACGAGAAATGACGAAGCGCGGCGGCTTCACGCTGGTTGAACTGCTGGTGGTGATTTCTGTCCTGGCGATTATTCTGCCAATGGCTGGCGGCACGGTCTTTTTCTTGCTCCGCGCCCAGTCGCGATCCGCCGAGACGCTCGGCGATGCGATGGCGATCACACAGCTGTCGCACTCATTCCGGGATGACGTTCATGCCGCCCGAGCCGCCCGCACGCCCGCCGACGCGGCCGGGTGCGTGTTGGAAATGGATAACTCGCATACGATCTTGTACCACGCAGAAGCGAACGGCTTCGTGAGTCGAATCGTGCGGCGAGGCGAGGCGGTCGAGCGGCGCGAGCAATTCCGCATCGGCGCTGCCCGGCCAACGTTCGCGCTTTCTGAGGCAGGACGTGAAGTTGCAGTGACGATTGCACCCAGGACACGCAGCTCGGCCCTTGCCGATGACGCGACGACCTCGGCGCCGGAATTCGCATCGCCGCGGTGGTCGGGCGCAATTCCAGCGTCGGCGCACCGACTCCAAGCGCGACGCCGGGCCAGCCAAAAAAACCATCCAAGACGCCGAAGGAGGCGAAGACGCCATGATGCCGAGGTTGCCACGTCATGGTAGAGAACACTCCACTACTGCAGCAGGGCTGCAGACACGAGCGTCCTCGAAATCTCGACGAGGCATCGCCGCGCTCATCGCTCTGGTTTGCCTGTCGCTTGCCACGATCGTAGGCACGCTGTTGCTTCAGGCGGCTCTCGGTGAACAGCGTTATCTCAGCCGCCTCGAACTGCAATCGCAAGGCGAATGGCTGGTCGACGCCGGTTTCAGCCGTGCCAGAGCGCAGCTCGCGAAATCTGCGCGCTACTCTGGCGAGACTTGGACGATTCCAGGTTCAACATTCGGCCGGACGCAAAGCGCGATCGTGCGGATCGCCGTTCGCTCCGACGCCGTCAGCAAGACTCGGCGGCACATCGACGTCACAGCGACCTTTTCCGGGTTGAATGAACCGGCAATTGCAGCCTCGCGCGATTTTTGACGGCCGTTGAGATTTGTCGGTCTCTTCTTCTGCCCTCCACGCGGGCAAAGACGGCCCATGCGCGTCTATAATCGGCCTGCAAGGATTGGATCCACATACACTCAAGAAGAGAGTTTGGAATGCTTTGGCTCAGGAAGAACCGGAGGACCGAGTCGACGCTCGTTTCCATGCGCCGCACTTCGTGCGCGGCCGGCAATGCCGCGGCGATTGTTCTCTTTTTTGCATTCTTGGCGATCGGACCAAACGGGGCGTCGGCCGGAGAAGAAGCCGCCGCTTCGAAGGCGAAAGAACCATTAGCGACATCACCTGTCAACAAAAAGACAGAGAGCCAAAAGCCGGCCGCGCGCGTCCGGTGGACGACCTCGCACGTCGTCGGCAGCCCCGAGCCGCCGTATCCGTACGTTTTTCGCCGCGCCTTTCCCGGCCTGAAGTTCGATAAGCCGGTTTACATGATTCCCGAGCCGGGCACCGATCGAATCTTCATTCTGCAATATCCGAATGGGCTGGTGTTCGCGATTCGCGACGACCCTAAGACGACCGAGTCCAAGCAGATCCTCAAGTTCCCCGTCGGGAAGGAGGAATCGTGTGAATGCCTCTCAATCATCTTTCATCCCAACTATGTAAAGAACCGGCAGATCTTCATTTTTGCAAATCTGCGCCGACGACAGGGTGCCAACGGCGATCGCAATGAGCGCGACATAATCTGGCGGTTTCGCGTCGCCCCAACGCCCCCGTACGCAATCTTGCCCGACAGCGGCGAGCGGATTATCGGGTGGAACTCGGCCGGACACGACGGCGGCGACATGGCCTTCGGTCCGGACGGTTACCTCTACATCACGGCCGGGGACGGCACCACCGGATCCGATCCCGCCATCACCGGTCAGGACCTCACCGATCTGAATGCGAGCATCCTGCGGATCGACGTCGATCATCCGGACAAGGACAAACCCTACAGCGTTCCCAAGGACAATCCCTTCCTGCACATCCCCAAGGCGCGTCCGGAAATCTGGGCGTTTGGCGTGCGGAACCCGTGGCGGATGAGCTTCGATCCGGCCACCGGCAACCTCTGGCTGGGCGACGTCGGCCAGGACCTTTGGGAGATGATCTATCTCGTCAAACGAGGCGGCAATTACGGCTGGAGCGTGATGGAGGGCTCGCATCCGTTTTATCCCGAGCGCAAGATCGGCCCCGCCCCGATTTCACCTCCCATCGTCGAACATCATCATTCCGAGGCCCGCTCGATCACGGGCGGCTATGTGTATCACGGCAAGCGGCTGCCCGAACTGGCGAACCACTATCTCTACTGCTGCTATCAGACGGGAACTGTCTGGGGATTTCGTTACGAAAACGGAAAAGTCCTCGATCACCGCGTCTTGGCCGATTCGACGTACAACTGTGCCGCTTGGGGGCGCGATCACGCGAACGAGCTTTATCTGGTCGCCCTGTCGGGGGAGATTTTGCAGCTCGATCCCAATCCCCGAGCCAAAGAAGGTGCCACCAAGTTTCCGGAGCTGTTGAGCCAGACGGGGATCTTCGAATCGGTGCCGCAGCAGAAGCCCGCGCCGGGCATGATTCCGTATTCCGTCAATGCTCCGGTTTGGCACGACGGCGCGAAGCATGACGCGCCTGCTGGGGGTGCCCAATGACGACACGATCAACGCTGGAATGCCCCGCGGCTGGGAATTCATGGATGGGGCGGTCGCGGTGCAGACCCTGTCGCTCGAAATCGAGAATGGCAATCCGGCCAGCCGCAAATTGATCGAGACGCGCATGATGACCCGCCAGGGAGGCGAATGGGCGGGCTATTCCTACGAGTGGAATGACCAACAAACAGACGCCCGCCTGGTTCCCAAAGAAGGCAAGGAACGCAAGTTTCGCATCAGCGATGCGGCTGCTCCTGGCGGAACCCGGCAGCAGACCTGGCGATTCCTCAGCCGGGCCGAGTGCATGGTTTGCCATTCGCGGGCGGCCAACTTCGTGCTGGGCCTGTCGACCCTGCAAATGAATCGCCCGCGCGAATCAGCTGCGGCCGAGAATCAGCTGACTCTCCTCGAACGGGCCGCCTACCTGAAACCGCCGCTCAGCTCTCCCCCCGACAAATCGCCCCGGCTCGTCAATCCCTACGATCAGTCAGCTGCGCTCGAACCCCGCGTGCGCGTCGTACCTTCATGCAAATTGCTCACAGTGCCACGTGGCCGATGGCGGCGGTAATGCACGCATGGAGCTCGAGTTCACCACGGCGCGCGACAAAATGGGACGTAATCGGCATCGTTCCGCTGCAGGGCAAGTTCGAGATTCCCGAAGCCGAGATCATCGCGCCGGGCGACCCGTTCCGCTCCGTGATGCTCTATCGGCTTTCAAAACTGGGCGGCGGCCGGATGCCGCAGGTCGGGTCGAGTGTTGTCGACCGGGCGGCCGTGAAGCTGTTTCATGACTGGATCGTCTCACTGCCCGCGCGCGACGAAAAGAACCCGGCCCGATCCCATCTGGCAGAGCAGCGCAAACGCGAAGAGAAATCGCTCGCCTCGCTCAAATCGGCTTCGAGCTCGCCACCGGCTCACGATCCGGCGCTCGATCACCTCCTTGGAAGCACCAGCGGGTCGATGCGTCTTGCCCACGCTGTCGATCGAGCGCAAGCTGCATCCGACGGTGGAGTCGAAAGCCATCGCCTCGGGTTCGGCTCATCCGAGTCCGGCGGTTCGTGATCTGTTCGAGCGGTTTTTGCCCGAAGAACAGCGCGTCCGCCGGCTGGGAACGTCGATCGACGTCCATGCACTTCTGGCAGTCCTGGGCAGCGTCGAACGCGGGCGCGACCTCTATTTCAAGAACTCGACAGTCCTCTGTCAGAACTGCCATCAAATCGAGGGCAAAGGCCGCAAGGTGGGGCCCGAACTGAGCCATATCGGCAAGAAGTACAACAAAGGCCAGATTCTCGAGAACTTGGTCGACCCCTCAAAAGTGATCGAAGAGAAGTACATTGCTTACGCCATTCAAACGCGCGACGGCAAAACCCGCACGGGCCTCGTGCAGGAGCGGGGCAGCGACGCAGTTATGCTCATCGACGCACAGGGCAACTCGGAGCGAATTCCGTTCAAAAGCATCGAAGCCTTCGAGCCGCAAAAGAAATCGCTGATGCCCGATTCGCTGTTGCGCGACCTGACCGCCGAGCAGGCGGCCGACTTGTTGGCGTTTCTGGAATCGCTAAAGTAAGCGCCGGCGTGTGCTTATTTCGCCGGCTGCTTCCGCGGACGAAATTCAGAGCCGGCGTCTCCGACTCTAAAAGGAGAGTTCGTGTCGCAAGCCACCTTGAGTCGCATTCAATCCGCGTTTGTCGCGAAGTTCGGCGGTTCGCAGCGGCTGTATGAGCGGGGCTGCAAACTGTTTCCGAGCGGAGTAACGCACGACGCGCGCTATCTCAAGCCATTTCCCGTCTATGTCGATCGGGCAGCCGGCGCCCGCAAGTGGGACGTCGATGGCAACGAGTTGGTCGACTACTGGATGGGACACGGAGCCCTGCTCCTGGGCCATAGTCATCCGGCCGTAGTCGAGGCCGTCAGGCGGCAAGTCGGCCTCTCCACGCATCCGGGCGCTTGCCACGAGTTGGAACTCGAATGGGGAGAATGGATCCAGCGACTGGTCCCGTCGGCCGAGCTGATTCGCTTCACCAATAGCGGCACCGAGGCGACGCTGATGGCCCTCCGCGTGGCGCGGATCGTCACGGGGCGAACCAAAGTCGTCAAGTTTATGGGACACTTCCACGGCTGGCACGACGCGCTGCTGCCGGCCGCCGAACCGCCGCACGATAACCCCGACTATCCGACGCCGGGAGTCACCGACGGCGTGGCGGTCGATTTGGTGCTCGTGCCGCCCAATGATCTGGACGCAGTCGCCCGAGCGATCGACGAGCATGAGCCGGCCTGTGTGATTCACGAAGGAAACGGTGCGCATTGGGGGACCGTCCCGGCTGAGCCGGACTTCGTACGCGGCCTTCGCAAGCTGACGCGTGACAAAAACGTGTTGTTCATCCTGGATGAAGTAATTACCGGCTTTCGCGTCGCCCCGGGTGGGTTTCAAGAGGTATGCGGGATCGAGCCCGATTTGAGCACGTTTGCCAAGGTGCTCGCCGGGGGGCTGCCGGGGGGCTGCCTGGCCGGGCGAGCCGACCTGATGGAGGTGCTCGCGTTCAACAATCGGTTCGGGCAGAAGATGAAGCACCCAGGGACGTATAACGCGAACCCGCTGTCGGCGGCCGCCGGCTGCGCGGCCCTCTCGATCGTCGCTTCAGAGGACCCGTGTCGAGTTGCCAACGATGCGGGGCGGACACTGCGGCAGCGCCTGAACGAACTTTTCGAGCGCAAGAGCGTCAATTGGGTGTCGTATGGGCGCTATTCGGCCGTCAAGATTCTCCCCGCATACGACGGTCCGCGGCCCACGGGTGACGATTTCGTTCCATGCCACAACGACTACCGGAACCTCGACCGCAAGTTCGATCCGGCTCTCTCGCATGCGATCCGCTGTGCACTTCTCTTGGGGGGGGTCGACTGGATGGGCTGGAGTGGCTCGACCTCTTCAGCTCATAATTCCGACGACTTGGAGCGAACAGTGGGCGCGTTTTCCCGCGCAATCGACTTATTGCGCGGCGACGGATTGCTTGCCTGACGGAATTCGGCGGAGAGGACAGCCGGCGGACGATGTCTGAATCAGTCTCGGAAGCGACCGAGTCCGCCGAGCCGCCTGCGTTGGCGTCCCGGAGCATCGTCACGGGGGGAGTCCACGCGACGATGTTCGCGCTGGCGCTACCCGCCCTCTTGGAACAGCTCCTCACATTTTTTGTGGGGTTCTATGACACCTGGCTCTCGGGTGAAATCAGCGCGGTCGCAACCGATGCGGTGGGTCTGGCCACCTACGTCGACTGGCTTGGCGGTATGATGTTTCGCCTGGTCGGCATTGGAGCGGCCGCCCTGGTCGCCCGCCAATGGGGCGCCGGAGAACTCGAGGAGGCCAACCGGACGACCAACCGCGCCTTGGCGCTCGCCTCGGTGATGGGGCTGGTCGTCAGCGTGTTGATGTACGTAGCGGCACCGCTGTTTACCCTGCTCCTCGGACTGCGGGGAGAAGCAGAGTCGATTGCCATCCATTACCTGCGCGTCGATTCGATTTGTTACTTCTTCATCAGTTTTACGTTCGTCGGGGGCGCGATCCTCAGGGCGTCGGGCGACACCCGCACGCCCATGTTGATTTACTCCCTGGTCACCGTGGTCAATGTGATTGCCGCAACAGCATTCGTCTATGGCTTCGGGCCGATCCCCAAGTTCGGCGTGAGCGGGATTGTCATGGGGACCGTGGTGGCCCGCGTCGTCGGCGGGTTGTTAATTGTGGCCGGCTTTGCGCGAGGCTTCGGCGGATTGCGAATCATTCTCCGGGAATGGCGACTTCGCGGGGAAACCGTCGCGCGAATCATGCGGACGGGCGTTCCGGCCGCGGCCGACGGCGCTTTGACGTGGGCGGGCATCTTCTTGTTTCTGATGGTCGTCGCGCGTGGGGGTGGGGGCGAGGCGGACGACGTCACTTTAGCGGCGCACTTCGTGGGAATTCGCGTGGAAGCGCTGACTTATCTGCCGGCCGACGCCTGGGGCTTTGCCGCGGCCGCGATGGTCGGGCAGGCGCTGGGGGCCGGCGACCCACGGCGAGCCAAACGTGCCGGACACGCCGGGGCCCTGCAATGCAGTTTGTTGGCGGGCGTGATGACATTGGTCTACTTTTTCGCCGCCGAACCGATCTATCACTTCATGCACAAAGACCCGCAAGTCGTCGAAATCGGAATCCCAGCGTTTAAGCTGCTGGCACTGTTCCAGATCCCGCTGGTCGTCGGCACGATCTACGTGCACGCCCTGCGGGGAGCCGGCGATACGCGGTATCCCCTCTGGATCAACCTCATCGGCATCTTTGTTGTCCGCCTCCCGCTGGCTTACATTTGCGGCGTGCTATTGGATGGTGGCCTCTTTGGGGCATGGGTCGGGATGTGCTCCGATCTCGGAATTCGGGCGATCTTGGCGGGAGTTCGATACGTCCGGGGACGCTGGATTGTCACACAGGTCTAATTCCTCCGGCGCGATCCGACATTTTTCAGCCAATAACTGCGGGTCTTTGCCGTCGAACGATCGGGGTGGTACCATTCCAACAGGGCAAGGCGATCCTTTCATTTCTGGGCGAAATTCAACGTGCGACGACCCCTGGGCAGGGGACTCTTGTGAAGGAGTATTGAGATGGCGACTGCGACGACGAAGCGAGGCAGTTCCAAGGAAAAACTGACGAACGGCAAGAAAAAATCCACGCACCCCAAGGTGCGGCAGACCAAACTGCTGATCGATGGCAAATGGGTGAACGCCGCCAGCGGCAAGACTTTCGAGACGATCAATCCGGCGACCGGTGAGGTGATCGCCCACGTGGCGGAGGCGGACAAGGCCGACGTCGATAAGGCCGTGGATGCGGCCCGGCAGGCCTTCGAGAACGGTGCCTGGTCGAAAACGACCGCGTCGGAGCGGGGACGCCTGCTGAACAAACTCGCCGACCTGATGGAGCAGAACAAGGAAGAGCTAGCGGCGCTCGAAACGCTCGACAACGGCAAGCCGATCAGCGACTCGCTGAATGCCGACCTGCCGCTCACGATCGCCTGCTACCGCTACTACGCGGGATGGACGGACAAGATCCACGGGAAGACGATTCCGGTCAACGGCCCCTACTTCTGCTACACGCGGCATGAGCCGGTCGGCGTAGTGGGCCAGATCATTCCCTGGAATTTCCCGCTATTGATGCAGGCTTGGAAGCTCGGGCCGGCGCTCGCCTGCGGCTGCACGGTCGTGATGAAGCCTGCCGAGCAGACGCCGCTGTCGGCACTTCGCGTCGGCGAACTGATCCTCGAAGCCGGTTTTCCGCCGGGCGTGGTGAATTTGCTGCCGGGCTTCGGTCCGACCGCCGGTCAGGCAATCTCGCGGCACATGGGCATCGATAAGGTGGCTTTCACCGGCTCAACCGAAGTCGGCCACATGATCATGGAGGCCTCCGCGCAGTCCAATCTCAAGCGAGTGACGCTCGAGCTGGGCGGCAAGAGCCCCAATATCGTCTTTGCCGACACCGATCTCGATGCGGCGGCGCAGGGCTCGCATTTCGGCCTGTTCTTTAACCAGGGCCAGTGCTGCTGTGCGGGCAGCCGGTTGTTCGTTGAACAGTCGATTCACGACAAGTTCGTGGACAAGGTGCTGTCGCTCACCAAGAACCGAAAGGTCGGCGATCCGTTCGATCCGTCGACCGAACAGGGACCTCAGGTCTCCGACGAGCAGTTCCAGAAGGTCATGAGCTACATCGACGCAGGCAAACGCGAAGGCGCGAAGCTGCTTTGCGGCGGCAAGCGAGTCGGTGATCGCGGCTATTTCATCACTCCGACCATCTTTGACGACGTGAAGGACGACATGAAGATCTCGCGCGAGGAGATTTTTGGACCGGTGATGAGCGTGATCCCGTTCAAGAACATCGACGAGGTTGTGCGGCGTGCCAACAACACGACCTACGGCCTGGCCGCGGCCGTCTGGACGCGCGATGTCAGTAAGGCCCACGCGATCGCGAATCGGCTCCGGGCCGGCACGGTCTGGGTCAATTGTTACGACGTGTTCGACGCAGCGGCTCCGTTCGGCGGCTTCAAGCAGTCGGGCATTGGCCGCGAGCTCGGCGAATACGGTCTGCAGAACTACACCGAGGTAAAGACGGTCACGGTGCAGCTCTGAAGCAGACGACGTAAGCTAATTGATGCGACGAGCCGGGGGCTGCCCGCCTCCGGCTCGCCGATTTGTGGGACTGCAGAACACGACGGCAAAACAACACAACGAAAAATCCTGCATGGTGTCCGCCGAAAAGAACTTTTCGTCCTACAGGGGCCTGCTCGACACGTCTCAGGACGAGCGTGTGCTCGTCCTCGATTTCGGCGGGCAGACGGCGCAGCTCATCGCAAGGCGGATTCGCGATCACAACGTTCTTCTGCCAGCTCGTGCGGCACGATCTGCCGGCTGCGCGTATTCGAGAACTCAATCCCCGCGGCCTGATCTTGTCCGGCGGCCCGGCCAGTGTTTACGAGGAGCGCGCCCCGGCGTTCGATCCCGCGATTTTTGAGCTGGACATCCCGGTGTTGGGGATTTGCTACGGGATGCACGTGGCTTGCCGGGCCCTCGGCAGCGAGGTGAGGCCTGGAACGTCGCGAGAATACGGCCGCACCACCTGCCGCATTCGAGAGCACGACGGACTTTTTCATCGAGCTGCCCGACCAGATGACCGTCTGGATGAATCACGGCGACCAGGTCGACGACCTGAGTGCGAGTTTTGACTCGCTCGCCGCGACCGACACCTGCCCCTTTGCGGCCGTCCGCCATCGCGAGCGGCCCATTTACGGCCTGCAGTTTCACCCCGAGGTTACGCACACCGAGCACGGTGGCGAACTTTTGGGCAATTTCGTGCGGCGGATCTGCGGCTGCAGCGGAAGCTGGGAGCTTAGTTCGCTCATCGATCGCGAAGTCGAATCGATTCGGACCCGCGTCGGCTCGAACCGGGTGATCTGCGGGCTCTCGGGCGGCGTCGATTCCTCGGTCACTGCGGCACTCCTGTACCGCGCGATCGGGTCGCAGCTCTCGTGCATCTTTGTTGACAACGGCCTGCTGCGGAAAGGCGAGGCCGAGGAGGTCAAAAACCGCTTCACTCACCACTTCAAAACCGACTTGCACGTGGTCGACGCCCGCGAACGGTTTCTGTCGGCATTGGCCGGCGTCGCCGACCCGCAAACCAAACGCAAGATCATCGGCCGCGTCTTCATCGAAGTGTTCCGAAACGAGGCCCTCTCGATCCCCAATGCCAAGTTCCTGGCGCAGGGAACGGTCTACCCCGACGTCATCGAATCCGGAGCAAACCCGGACGGACCCGCGGCGACGATCAAGGCGCATCACAATGTCGGCGGCTTGCCCGAGGAGCTGGGCTTTGAACTGATCGAGCCCTTGCGGGACCTGTTCAAGGATGAAGTCCGCAAAATGGGACTGGTTCTGGGTCTGCCGGAAGAACTCATCTGGCGGCACCCGTTTCCCGGGCCCGGGCCTCGCGGTGCGATGCCTGGGCGCTGTCAGTGAACCGCGCCTGGTGACGCTTCGCGAGGCCGACTGGATCGTGCTCGACGAGCTCAAGAAATCGGGGCTGGATCGCAAGGTCCAACAAGCGTTCGCTGTGCTATTGCCGGTGCAATCGGTGGGGGTGATGGGAGACGGCCGCACCTACGAAGACGTGATCGCCGTCCGAGCCGTGCAGACCACAGACTTCATGACGGCCGACTGGTACCCCATGCCGGCCGAGGTGCTGCAGCGGATCTCCAACCGCATCATCAACAACGTCCGCGGCGTCAACCGGGTCGTCTACGACATCAGCTCCAAGCCGCCCAGCACGATCGAGTGGGAATAGGCGGCGCTTCCCCATGACGGCGATCCTGGGCATTTCGGCGTTCTACCACGACTCGGCCGCGGCCCTGGTTGTCGATGGAGAGGTCGTCGCAGCCGCTCAGGAAGAACGCTTCACCCGCAAGAAGCACGACGAAGGCTTTCCGCAGCACGCCATCGACTTCTGCCTGCGCGAAGCCGGCCTGCGGGCCGATCAGCTCGACTACGTCGGATTTTACGACAAGCCGTTCCTCAAGTTCGAGCGGCTGCTGGAAACGTATCTTGCGTACGCCCCGGTCGGCTTCCAGTCGTTTCTCACAGCCATGCCGCTGTGGCTCAAGAAGAAACTGTATCTGCGGCGCGAGCTGAACCGCGGCTTGGGACATGCTTATCGCAAGCGGTACGTGTTCACCGAGCATCACGAATCCCACGCCGCAAGTGCCTTCTTCCCTTCTCCCTTCGAGCAGGCGGCGATCCTGACGGTCGACGGCGTTGGCGAATGGGCGACGGCGAGCTACGGGACGGGCTCGGGCAACCGCATCGAGCTGACGCACCAGCTCCACTTTCCGCACTCGCCGGGAATGCTCTACTCGGCCTTCACCTATTACGGCGGATTCAAGGTCAATTCGGGCGAGTACAAGCTGATGGGGCTGGCCCCGTACGGCGAGCCCAAGCATGTCGACCTGATCCTGGACAAGATCATCGACCTGAAGGACGACGGCTCGTTCCGCATGGACATGTCGTACTTCAACTACTGCCAGGGGCTGACGATGACGTCGAAGAAGTTCGAGCAACTCTTCGGCGGCCCGCCACGCAGTCCTGAAACTCTGCTCACACAACGCGACATGGACATCGCGGCATCGATCCAAGTGGTCACGGAGGAAATCCTGCTGCGGATGGCGCGGCACGTGCATGCCGAAACGGGCCAGAAGAAACTCTGCCTGGCCGGCGGCGTGGCGCTCAACTGCGTCGCCAACGGGCGGATTCTCCGCGAGGGCCCGTTCGAGGATCTGTGGATTCAACCGGCTGCGGGCGACGCGGGGGGCGCGTTGGGCGTCGCCCTCTTCATCTGGCACCAACTGCTCGAGAATCCGCGGCGACCGAACGCTTTGGACGCCCAGCGAGGGTCGTATCTCGGGCCCCAGTTCTCGGACGAAGACATTCGACGATTTCTCGACGGTGTCGGAGCGCGGTATCGCTATTACGAGAGCGAAGACGAGCTGTGCGACCGCGGCGGCCGGCCTGATTGCCGGCGAAAAGGTCGTGGGCTGGCTGGCGGGACGCATGGAATTCGGCCCGCGGGCGCTGGGCAGCCCGCAGCATTCTGGGAGACGCCCGCAGCGAGCAGATGCAATCGACGATGAATCTCAAGATCAAGTTCCGCGAATCGTTCCGTCCGTTCGCTCCCTCCGTGCTCGAGGAGCGCGTCGACGAGTACTTCGAGACCCGCCCGAGCGAACCCAGCCCTTACATGCTGCTCGTCGCGCCGGTCCGCAAAGAGAAACGCTTCGAGCTGAACGGTCGCGACCGGGATTTGCAGGGAATCGCCAAGCTCAAATCGAAGCGCTCGGTTGTGCCGGCGATCACGCACGTCGATTATTCGGCCCGCATTCAGACGGTCGACGCCGCCAGACACGGCCGCTACTACAAACTGCTCAAGGCCTTCGAGCGGCAAACCGGCTCGCCTGTGATCATCAACACGAGCTTCAACGTCCGCGGCGAGCCGATTGTGCACACGCCGGAGCAGGCGTATCGCTGCTTCATGGCGACAAACATCGATGCGCTCGTGCTCGAAAAATTTGTGCTGCTCGAAAGACGAGCAGCCGCAGGCCGAGTCGGCCGACCGCGAAAAATACCTCGCCGAATTCAAGCTGGACTGACCCGGACCGACCCGTGATCGACCTCAACCTCAATCCATCGAAAAAAGAGCTGCAGACGTTTGGTCTGTGCGCGCTGGCGTTCTCGGCGATTGTCGGCTGGATCATTTTCCGGCGAAGTGGCTCGATGCCGATGGGAGCGACGATCGCCGGCGTGGGGTTTTTCCTGGCCATCCTTGGTTTTGCGGTTCCCAAAGCCTTGCGGCCGGTTTGGGTCGCCTTGATGGTTATCAACTATCCGATCGGCTGGGTGATCACCCACGTCGTGCTGGCGATCATTTTCTATCTCGTGGTCACACCCGTGGGCGTTATAATGAGGCTAAGCGGTCGGGATCCGATGGAGCGTGCCTTCGATCGAACGGCAAAAACTTACTGGAAGCCACGACGCACCGATCCCGATTCAGCCCGCTATTTTCGCCAGTATTAGCGTCGCGCACGTTGCCAGCGCCACGGATTATTGAGAAACCGCGAATTGGACCGTCGCTAGAGCCAATCGAATGACCAAATCGGAAGATTTTTCGCGCCAGGCCGAGCAGACGTCGCCAAGTTTGCTGCGGGAACTCGTGGACTTTTTGTTGCACAACAAGGCTTGGTGGATCACCCCGATCGTCGTCGTGCTGCTTTTGGTCGGCCTGCTGATCTTCCTGGCCGGCACAGGAGCCGCGCCTTTCATCTATCCCCTCTTCTGAGTTCACAGCAGCTGGGGCGAGTGGTCGCGGAGTTGCGACCAACCAACTCACATCGGGCGTGGCCGCCAGAGCTTAGCCGCGGTTTGAACGGCGAACCCGCTTGCTCAGCGTGTCGATCGCGTCGCCGCAGGCTCGGCGAGCCTCGTCGAAGCCGGTTGCCGAGATTTTCGGTCCCTTTAGGTAATCGAAGATGATCTGCTCGGCGGCGGCAAACTCGCGGCAGCAACCGGGCACCTCCGAGGCGATCTCGTGTGGGATCGTGGTGATCCCATTGCGATCGGCGTGCAGTAAGTCCCCCTGATAGACCGTAATGCCACCGACTACGACCGGAACGCCCACCGCCAGAATGTGGCTGTAGCCGTGGGCGCACGTCGCCCCTGAAGTAAAGCAGGGAAATTCGATCCGTTCTACTTGATCAAGGTCGCGCCCAGTCCCGGAAGTGATCAGCCCCTGCGCCCCGAAGGCCTTGTACGTCGTGCACATCACTTCCCCAAACGTGGCGGCGGCGATCGGCGCATCGACATCCTGAAATACGACGATGGCAGGGCCCGGGAGGCTCGCAAAGCCTTCGATCTGCTTCGTCAGGCTGGAGTAGACGTCGCCGCCACGGGGCGGCGCCTGGCTGCGAAAGAACGACGTCAGGGCATAGCCAGCGATGGGGGGCATTTGGGGAAAGCAAGCTTTGATCGATTCGTTCATGTAGCCGACGTTGCGCGGCCGGACATCGAATAGCTCGATCACATTGCAGACGGTTGGCGTGTCGTATTTGACGAGTTCTGCCAGTTGTGTCGTACTCAATCCGCTGGACACCGTCATCTCGAATGGTCCTCGGTGGTGGCCCAAAAGGGAGAATATGGGCCCGAAAATCGAATCTTTTATTCCCAAAATCCGGAATCGGTTCGCCAAAGGTCCCCGACAGCCCCACGCTTACATGAACGCCTCTTTACCTGACCGCCGACTTTCAGCCGCGTGCGGTAAAAAATCTCACAATTCCGTGCTGCAAGGCGGAATTGGGCTGTTTTTTCACGGATTTCTGCGCATATCTTAGGAATGGTGAGTTCCTTCCGCCACGGACCCGCGTTAGGGCTGTGCTTGCTGCCTCGGCCCGCCTCGTCCTTTCGGTGAGTCGCTTGGCATGGATGAATCCGAACCCACGGAATGGGCCGCTTCGGCGTGGAACATCCACGACGACATTTCAGCCGTTGCGTATCATTTGAGGGTCTAATGAGAAGGACCGCTGCCGCCGGGGCAGCTGATCCCTTGGATGATTATGCCAACATCGCGACCGGTCTCGCGGTGAGAAAATTCGACGAAGACACGGGCCGATTTGCGTATATCGGTCTTCTAAAACAATTCCCTCATTCGGTTTGACTGCATCATGCGTAGACGTTTCCATATGGCTTCTGGCAAAGAGTGCCTCAAGACGCCCGCCAAGCCATCTCGCGGCACCAAACGCCGTCGAGATCGGGCGACTACTACGACTGCAAGGAGAAAGGACAAGATGGCCGTTGACACATTGCCTTGTCGGCCCGATCGGCTGCTGCCAGCCGCGGAGCTGCCGGCCTACACGTTCGTGCCGGGGACGAGCACGCCTCATCCCGTGCGCGATCCGCGTGGGCACAGCCACAGCCGCAAGGGCCGGACCTCACTGCCCCTCGTCCCAGAGAACTGGGCCGACAATCGTACGTATCTGTTGGCCCTCGATTACTTTAACGCCGGCTACTACTGGGAAGCCCACGAAGAGTGGGAACGGCTCTGGCGACTTGCCGGACCCGAGTGCGCAGTCGGAAAGTTCCTCCGCGGCTTGATCAAATTGGCGGCGGCAGGAGTCAAGGTCCGAGAATGCAGCATCCACGGCGTGCGCCGGCATGCGGCCTCGGCCGGCGAGGTCTTCGCTGATGTTGCCGCTGAGATCGGAACGGACCGCTTTTGCGGCTTGGAATTCACGATGCTGCAGTTTGCAGCCGACCGAGCCGCGCAGATCAGCTACGACCGGGACTATTCTGTCGGCAAGCCGATCCGCGTCTTTCCGTTCGTTCTGCAGCCGGAACCGATGCCTTTTGCGGAAATCTGACAGTTTGACTCTTACCGCATTTCAAAACGCGCCGGCCTTCGGCGCGTTTTTTTTTGCGGGCTAGCCGCGTGAGAGTTCATCAGCAAAGATCTGGCTAGCAATGAGGGAAGGCGGGTTTGAGCTGTGCGCTCGCCTAAGGAACGACTGCTAGTTACGGGTCCTTGATGGCACTCGAAATCGTCGCTCATCTTGACGACTCTCGGCTGGAGCCTTACCGCAATCTGAAGGCGACCAATCTCACTCGCTGGTCGAACCAGTTTGTCGCGGAGGGCCCGCTCGTCGTGGAACGCCTGCTGGCGAGCCGCTTTCGCGTGCAGTCGGTGCTGGTGAGCCGGCGGCTCGCGCGGCAGCTTCCAACCAACATTCCGCCCGATTGCCCGATTTACCTGCTCGAGCACGAGTTGGCCGAGCAGCTCGTCGGCTATGCGTTCCACACGGGCGTTCTTGCCTGCGGCTTAAGGCAGCCCAGCCCACCGATCGACGCTTTGTCCGCGACGGGTGATCGCTTTGCGCTGGCGGCCGTCTGTCCGAACGTGAACGATCCGGAAAATATCGGAGCGATCATCCGACTCTGCGCCGGATTTGGCGTCGCCGGGCTCATCCTTGGGCCTGGCTGTGCGGATCCCTTTTCCCGCCGGGTGCTCCGCGTTTCGATGGGAACTGCTTTTACGGTGCCGATTATCGATTCGCGCAATTTGCACGGTGATCTGTCGCGACTTCGCGATGAGTTCGGCTTTGAGCTGTACGCCACCGTGCTCGATGCGGCCGCTGAGCCGCTCGAAACGATCGTGCCCGCCAACAAAATGGGCATTCTGTTCGGAAACGAGAAGCATGGGCTCGAGGCGCAGTGGATCGACTTGTGTTCCCGCAAACTCACGATTCCAATGGCTCCGGGCGCCGACTCGCTAAATGTTGCGGTTGCGGCGGGAATCTTCTTTCATCACTTGCGGCACGCGGGCCAGAAGTTGGCAACGCTTCAGAAAGAGCCAAACACGCGCAACGAGGCGAGACGGGGGCTCGAATTCCCGAGCTAACGTCGATTTGGCGCCGGGCAGGTGTCTGATCCGTTAGGGCCGTCTTTACGTTCTAATAGGCAGAGGATTGTCCGTACCGAGATGCCAAGAAAGGCAGTTCCGAGGCGGTCCGCAGGATGCCTCGTTCGGTGTAAGGCTTGGTGACGCCGTGTTAATGCTTCATTGCCCAAAATGCGATGCCATTTTTGAGGAGCCGGAGAACCCCTATTCCGAGACCACGTGCCCGCGCTGTGGCGGCATCATTCACACGGCAGCGGTGGTCGGGTCCGCTAATGGAACCTGTGGCGCCGGATCAACTGGGCACGAAGAAGGTGCGCACCTCTCGTTCTCGCACGCCTCGCACGGCAGCGGATTCTCGCTGTCGGGTCGTCCGGGTATTTTGCGCTGGACAAAGAACGTGGCCGTGACGCTGACCAGTTCGGTCTGCCCCGGCTGCGGTCACAAAGTCAGCCCGCGATTGTCCGCCTGCCCGCGTTGCGGTCGTCTCCTGAAGAAAGGCTCCGCGCCGGCGTCCGGGGAATTTGGATCGACGGTGCGAAAGATGTTGATTGCGGCTACGCTCTTCATTGGACTTCCGGCGGCGGTCATCGTGTTTGTTGTCGTGGTCTGTGCACCGGAAGCAGACGACGTTGGGAGCGACGCGCCGCGGCCGGCGCCTGCTGGCCGCGTTGCGCCACGGCCGACTTTAACCGGTGCGGAGCCACAGAAAGACAACCTGGAGCGGAAAACGGAGCATCGGAGCCCCCTATCCGTCCTGCGATCGATTCGGGACCGGTTGCGCGGCGCGGAGCATGGCGGCAGCAGCGTCCCGGCGAAAGCGCCGCTGGACAAGACGGGCGACGGGGTTGGCGATGCGCGCGTACCACCGGTGGGGACGAGAAATGGCGAGCAGGTCAAACCAGACCCGACCCGTTGAATCGAGTTCGACCAGGAACCGTTCCTCTCCCTGCTCGGCGTGTTCGTCGAGCGTGCCATAGACAAAACCGAGTCGACGGCCCGGCTCGTCGAACACTTCGAGAATGCGACACGCGTTGAGCGTCCAGAGGAAGCCGACGCGTGCCAAGACGCCCACCTCGCGCCCAACGATCAGCGGACAGGTGGGGTCGACAACCGACGTCCAGCCGAGATCGAACATCTTCCAGGCGCGCAACGCGTCGCAGGCCGCCTGAAAGGCTGCCGGACCGCCACCGAGCGCGGTGCGCTCGATGATCGCGCACATAGCCGGGCGGAGCTTGGGCGCTGGTGCAGCCAAGCGCGGTGTAAGAGAAAGTCGCGTCGCGCTGCTGGGCGAGAAAAGCTTCCAAGCCTCGTCGTGACGGCTTTTGGAGAAACAGCATGCCTCAATAGTCGCAGCACGCGGAACCGTCACGCTTGGGCCGCCCGCAGATGGGACCCTCGATGGAATCGAAGATTTCCGGTTAGCGAGCCGCAAGCGTCTGGTCGCGCAGCAAAGGAAGGAAATCGTTCAAAAACCGGGCCGTCGCTGTGGGAAGACTGCCATCCTTTGGCACAGAGTCGGTTGTCAGCACTTGCATCTTAAAGAGCATCGAAGCGCCGCCATATTCGACCCGCGGATAGGCCGGAACATTCCATGCCCCGTTCTCCGACCAACCGTAGCAGACCGAGAACTCACCCGAAACCGCTCGGGGATTGGAATATCGCAGGAGGCGTAGACGATGCTGGACCGAATCGGCGGTCGTCAGCTCGATGTCGACTGGCTCGGCCAGGAGCGTGTTGGCCCGGTTGCCGTAACAAATCTCGGGTGGGTGGCGGATCAGCGGGCCCGCGGGACCGACCATTACAATCACGGTGACGTCTCTCCCCAGTCGCTGATTGACATAATGGCGGTTAAAGCAAGCGGCGCACTGCAGCTCGCGGAGTGCCTCTTCGGGTACTTTTTCTTCATCTCCCTGCTGCTGCCAATCTCCAAAATGGGTTGGAAATTCGACCAATCGGTCTGCAGCCCCCGAAATGTCGGCCTTTCCGCTCCAGCGCCGCGTCAAGACTCCCTGGACGATCGCGGGCACGGCGGTGAACACAACGAGGCCGACCAGCATGGCCGCCAACGTCGTCCTTCCGCTCCGAGAGTGCAACGCTTCGTACATCGATCAGCCTCCCGAGGATACGGTTTGTCGCATGTGGGCCTCCAAGCGCTCGATAATCGCCCGATCACCGGCGGTCACCGCGAACGACGCCACGTTGAAGACCTGGGCTCGACGATAGGTCGTGCGGGCTTCGGCCGGCTTGCCAGCGGCAAGATAGGCGTTGGCCAGGTGCAAAAGCAGGAGAGGATCGCTGCCCTGGACCGAGACTGCCTCGGTCAACAGGGCCAACCCCTCGCCCGACCGGCCGGCAAGCACGAGCAGCTGCCCCTTTGTGTCGAGCAGGGCCACATCGCCGCCGAACTTTTCCAATGCCCGGTTGATCAATGTCAGCCCTTCGGCGACTCCTTCGGGGCGGTCGCCGAGCGCCAAGGCGACATTATTGAGCGTCAACTTGTCATCGGGCCGCACCTCGAGAGACCGGCGATAGAGGGCAATCGCCTCATCGCGCGAGCCACCTACGTACTTCAGGTTCCCAAGAGAGTACAAAAGCTCCGCCGAATGCGGAGATTTCTCGAGAGCCGCTTTGAGGATCGGCGCCCCCTTCTGGGCAAGCTGCGAATCGCGCGGCAGCAACGTGAGCGCGTCAGCCAGTGCGATGGCGGTGTCCAAACTGGAACAGAGATTTTTGTCCGTCACGAGCCGGACCGCCTCGTCAAGCAAATCCTGGCGAGCAAGCAGCACCAGCAGTTTCATCAGCGTGTCCCGACGAAGGACGTCATCCTTCTCATCGGTCACGAATCGCTTCGCCGCTAGATCAATAATCTGGCGGTCTCTCGCCTGCGCGTTGGGACGCAGGCAACTTACTGGCGGCTGCCATTCGCAGGCGTACCCCGCTCACGCGGTTGAATGAATCCTGCTCCAATCGAGTCAAGACTGGTTCCGCGTAATCGGCGAATTGAGGCTGCTCGCCCACGTTACGAAGGAGAAATTCCGCGTAGCGCACCAGGTCGGCCGCCGTCGCATCGTCCTGTCGTGACAGGGCCAAAAGTTGCTCGTACGCGGGCATGAGGCGCCCCTCGGTCTCGTAAAGCGTGGCCAGGAGCAGCCGGTCCTGACGCGCGGCCTGCTGCGGAATTTGAACGAATGCTTCAAGAAGTTCCGTCGCCCGCTGCCGGTCAGCCGCGGTCCCCGTTCGGGCGAGAAGAATGGCCTCCAGCCGCTTGTCCCCCAAACTGCTTTCGCGGGTTTTGGACAGGTCACGCAGGATTCCAGCGGCTTCTTGAAACCGTTCCTCGCCTCCCTGTTCGGCCAGCGCCCGGACGAGAGTTCGCCTGGCCTCAATCGATTTGGGACGCAACTTCAACAGTTGCCGGCAATAGGCCTCCGCCTGCGCCGGATCCTCGGTCACAAAGAACTGGGCAGCCCGCTGCAGCACAGTAGGCTGTGTATCCGCAGGCGCCGACTTGATGGCGGCCAGGTAGAAACGGCCGGCCTCCGCGCGGTTCCCGATCGCCTCGTAAAGCTGCGCCAGCACGAAGACTCGCTGTGTTTCCGGAACATCGATCCGCTGGGCCAGCCGCGTGAGCATGGCGTTCGCCGCCTCGGCATTTTTCTGGACTCCGGTGTAGAACCGAAACAGGACGATCCAAACACGGACGTCGCTGGGAGCCAGCTCGACGGCGTGCTCATACGCCGTTTGCGCGCGTTTGACGGCCTTGGCATAATCGGCGGAGCTTTCGGCAGTCGTTAAGAGCACAGTGCGACCCAAACGGACATAACTCGATGCATCCTCGGGCTGTCGCCGGACCCAGTCTTCGGCCAGCCGCAGCGCTTCCTCCGATTCACCGCGCCGCACATAAATCGGAATCGCGGCCGATGACAAGCGGCTCGAGCGGGCCACCGCCTGACGCACCCGTTCGAACTCGCGGTCAGCCTCTGTAAACCGGTGCTGCTCGTTGAGCAGATCAATCAACTCCTCGGACAGACCGATACTGCGATTGCCCAAACGGATCGCTTGCTGATACGCGGCAATCGCCTCGTCTGGCTGATTTTGCCGCCGCGCTAGAATTCCCTGGAGGACCCAGCGGCGCTGCCAGCTCGGTCGCAACGCGGCGATTTCGCGAGTCAGCCGCTCGGCCTCACGAAAGCGAGGGTCGTCCGACTCTGCGATCTGAGACACAAGCCGACGCACGTGCAGTTCGCGCCAGAGCGTTCCGTCGTCGCCCTCCAGCTTCTTGAGGCGAGCCTCGACGTCTTCGAGCGATTTCCAGTCGCGATCGTCGGCGATCACCTGTCCGAGCGTGTCGAGGATCTGGAGATTTGCCGGTTCTTCGGCAGCCGCCTCCTCCAATCGGCGTCGAGCGTCCTGCCTGCGTCCTTGTCGGAGATCGATCTCGACCAGTTGATCTCGGGCCGACGCCTTCCCGGCCGCGGAAAGCGAAGACTTGGCACCCTCGAGGAGCTGCCGCGCCTCGTCGAAGCGGCCGGCCTCAAGCGCCATCCGGGCTTTAAAGAAGACGACCGTATCGCGGTCGGGGGCATATTTCTCAAACTGCTCAATCGCCTTTTTGGTCTCGGGCGCGTCCTTGCGACGCTCCTGAACCATCGCCAATGCCTGCCAAAACTGCCAGGTCTTGGGCGACCGCGCCAGCGCCGCGGTGAGCGTTTTGACGGCGGCGTCGAATTGGCCCTCGCTCACCTGATACTCGGCCTGCAAAATCGTCAACTGGCCGCCGTTGGTCTTGCTCTCGGCAACCTTGTTGAATGCCTCACGGAAATCGTGCCAATTGCGCTGCGCGGCGCCAGGCTGACCTGCTCAACGAAATTCTCGCGAGCCAGAGCCAGCCAATTCGCCGGCGAAGGATCGCGCCGGGCGACGTCGCGCAGATGCAGAACGGCATCACTGGGGCGACCGCAACGCTCGGCGGCCTCCGCCGCTTTTGTTCGCCATCGGGGCACCTTTTCATCCAACCGACCAGCCGATTCGTAAGCCTCGGCCGCCTCATCATCGAGCTTTAATTCGGCGTAGTAGTCCCCCAATTGCATCCATCCGTCTGCAAAGGGAGTGCGATAAACGGCACTCGCCGACCCGGCTCGCGTTCCGTTCAGCACATTGCGCAGAGTCGTGACCGCCGTGACCGTATTGCCCTGCGCGGCGGCAGCACCGGCGCGCAACCGTGCTGTGCCCAGCTCGACAAAGGTCCGGCCGGGCTCCAGCAATCGCGGCAACGACGCATCGAGCGGGCGAAGCTTTTCCTCGGCATCCGCGAAGCGCCGCAACTGAACCAACGTCGCCGCCAGGGGCAGAATCAGTTCCATGTCGTACTCATTGACGCTGGCGACGCCCTTGCTCCAAATCTCCACAGCGCGGGTCCGCGCCGCGTCGGTTCCCTCATCAGCGACGAGCTGGCCCAGTCGTGTCCAGCCTCGATAGTCGCTCGGCCGAATAACAGTGGCCCGCTCAAAAAACTGACGGGCCGCTGCCAGATCCTTTTTCTCTGAGGCGCGCTCCCCGGCGAACAAGAGGGCGTTGGCGCTCTCCTTTTTGGGATCCTTCCGGCCGATCTCCAGCGCTCGATCGAGATCTCCCTCCGAACCGGTCGAAACCGGTTCTGCCGCGGCAACTAATGACTTCCAGTATAAGTAGCGCGCGAGCCACGCCTCGGGCCGCTCGGAGTTTCGCGCGACCATGGCGTCCATCAGGCCGTCGGCCACTTTCTGTCTCTCGGGCGCCGGCGCAGCCTTGAGCTGGTGGCGTTCGATCTCGGCCAAACGGACGGCAAGCTCAATATCGGTCGGATTTTGGCGAATCGCGTCTTGAAAAGCGGCAACGATCCCCTGCCATTCCCCCTCGGGCGTGACGACGTCGGCCCGCATCGATCGCCCGAGCATTGCCAACGCTTTGAGCCGCGCCGCCATCCGCCGCGCTTCACCGGACGCCGGGATGCTTCGGCCTGAGCCGTCGGAGTTTCCTCTGCGGGTCGCAGATCGGTGGCCGCCAAAGTGGTAGCGGTTGCCAGCGCCTCGTCGTAACGGGACAATTCGATTGCCAGCTCCGCACAGCGCTCGCCGAGCTCGACCCGATCGGGAGCGAGATTCCATGTATCCCGATAAAGCTCCATCGCGCGAATTTTTCGCAGCGAGTTGGTGGCCACTTTGTCGACCGTGCGGACCAGCCGCACCCGGACTTCCATGTCGTTTGGGTTGAAGTGCAGATAGCGGTCCAAGAAGACGATGGACTCGAGGTCTTTCCCCTCCTCCTGCAGTTTGTCGGCCCGTTTCAGAAATCGGTCAACCGTTCTTTCCTGCTGCCGCTCGTGCCACAAATGACCGGCCGGAACCACGGACGCGATGACCAAGAAAGCAATCGCCGTTTGCAGAAACGCACGGGCCCGCGTGCGGCGAAATCTCAGCAAGATTCGCTGGGCGATCCAGAGCACCAGCAGGAAAAATACGATCGCCAGCACGATCATCAGAATGCCGGCCAGGTCGTGCGAGAAGCGTCTGGCCGACTCGTCCGAGACAAACTCGTACAAAAAGCCGGTCGTGGTGACTCGGATCATGTTTGCCAGGATCGCGACGGGCGCGACGGCCGCGAGCAGGCACAGAGCCATGGTCCACCGAGCGCGAGTGACAATGATCGTCGCCACGGCCAGAGCCAGGATGCCGTAAAACATCCGCAGGCCGCTGCAGGCGCGCTCCACCTCGAGGACGTTGTCGCCCAAGAGAATCGTCGTCCCCTCGGCAATCGCAGGCTGCCCGAGGCTCTGTAAGGTCCACGTGCTCAGTGACGTGGCCAGCGCCTGCAGGGGACGGTTGAGCAGCGTCTCCATCGACGCCGGTAGCGGCACCATGAAGAACAAGAACCCAAGCGACGGACTCGCCCAAAGTAAGAACTTCCCGCCCCCGAGCAGCCAACAAACGCCCCCAATCCAGATCGGCAGCGAACAACTATCCAGTTCAGGGATATAAAAGCGCGCCCCCACCAGTCGCAGGAACGCGGCCAACCCGATTAGCGAAAATCCCCACCAGCTTGGACCCAGACGATATCGGGGCAGCGTGTCACGCCGCAGCCACAGAAACCAGGCGGCAAGCGGAATTACGAGATATCCGTGCGAGTAGTCAGGGCTCGAGTCCCAAACACGGATCAATTCGGCGAAAGTGGGCCAGAAACACCAGCCCGCGAAGGCCAGCAGCAAGATTCCCGCAGTGATTCGCAGCCGTGAGCTACCGTGGCGCGGCGCGTCGATTCGGTTCGTCAATGCGGGTTCAGAGGAGCTATCGGTTGGAGTGGCAGCAGGACGCGCCATGGTTGGAGAATCTCTCAAAGACCGTTTGCAGGGAGCAATCGCCGCGGCGCATCGAGCATCAACAAAGCGAAGGCTGCCTTGCGCGGTTTGCCACAAGGCAGCCTTCGTTGGCTTCTCGATTGGCTACGATTCCAGATCATTGCGTGTCTGGAACGGCTCTTCGCCCGCCTTACACGGCAGGCCGCTGCCGGCGCCGAAAATGCGCCGCCGCTGATTACCGTGCCGAGCACCGACCAGACGATCAGAGAGGCTGGTTCTGGCACGGTCGAAGCGTTGTTGGCTGTGAAGACGCGAATATCTTTGAAGCCGTCGAAGTTGGCCGTCAACGCCACTTGCAGCTCCAACCCACCGTCCGTGATCGAGAAGAACTGATTGCTCTTCCCGACAACGCTACCACCGTTGTTGCTGGGATCGCCCGGCCCGCTCGGATAGGTCGTGCCGGGGGCTCCGTAAATGTTCGTAGCTTGGAGGTTCGTAGCCGACAGGGCCAGCCCGATAATCTTCGAGCTAAACAGGATCGTGGCGACGCCTGAATGGACGGTGCCGTCGACACCTGGGTTCAACTGCACATAGGTCGTTCCGAACGGCGTTCCGGTCGGAAGGATCGTCGGCGTGCCCGGTGAGGTACCGCTATAGCTTCCGACTGCTCCATTGTTGTCGACCGCGACCGGAGCAGTGAGCGTGCCTTGCTGCTCATTCCAGATCTGATAGGTCAGGCTCGTGTCTGCCACCGCGTTAGCGGGGGGCGTCACCAAGCCGTTCATCGTGCCCGGCACATTGCCGGTCGCCGACAGTGCAAACCCAGCGAACGCCGGCGCGGCCCAGAAGAGCACGCCTAGCGCTGAAAAACCGACTAAGAGCTTTCTCATAGATCCTTCCCCATTATGAGTCGATTGTTTCGTCAGAATGAGTGCTTCGCCCGCTTCCTGTCAGGTGCCCCATCACTCGGGACTAGACTCAGTCGCGTCGGATGATACTTCGGAGTGCCTCATTGACCCGAATGAGAACATCCACACCACGCCAGCCCTCCGCCCGCGTGGTCATTGACCCGCGATCACAATAAAGGCTCACAAACCATTCGTCAAGCCCCCGACCCGCAAATTTTGCCAAATTTCGCAAGAGTCTCAAACGATTGTCGGACAAGAAGAAAGTTGAGTTTCAAACAGCGCCCGCCTTTAGGACAAAAGCCGCAGTTTGCCGCTCAAAAGCGATCTCCTTCGGAAAGCAAGCACCAATCCAACTGCTGACCAAATTGCCAGCGACGCCGGCTCGGGCACGCTCGCTACCGCCGGCGCTGCGAAAATACGAATCTCTTCAAACCCGCCGAAGCCCGCTGTAAGTTGGAGATTGAGCGTCATTCCGTTGTTCGTGATCGAAAAACGATTGTCGTGCGTACGGTTCAGGCCTCGCCCCTGCGTGCCGATCGGCGGTAAACCATGCGGATAAGTCGTCGACGGACTGCCGTAAATATCGCTGGCGTCCAAGGCCGGTCCGAACAGCGCTAAGCCGATGATCTTTCCGGTGAATGTGATTGACGCGATCGGGCTCTGCGCCGGAAAAGTGGTCTTCGGATCCAGTTGGACCATAACCGAGTCGTACTTAGTCCCGGTGGCCAAGGTGCCGGCTAGGGGCGTGAAGTTCGATAAACCGTCGTATGCCCCAGGCTGTCCCAGCATGTCGACCTGCAACGGGGCGGAAATCACGCCGCTCGTTTCGTCCCAGGCCTGGTAGTTATTGGAGGTCAGAGCGCCCGGCACGGCAGAGGCGGGCGCCGAGATCACATTGATCGCCCCGGTGGTGGAGGCAATAAAGCCCGCTTGAGCAGCAGAGGCGCTCAGGCCCAGGAGGCCGAATGCACAATAGGGAAAGATCCGTCGCAGAACTTGGTGCATGCCCACTCCCTCGAACAGCATCCGGCGTCCAGGCCGTGGAAATTGTCTGCGCCATCCTACCGCTTTCGAAATAAGTGTCAATTCCCTATTGTCAAATTCTTCCTGTTGCGTAGACCTTGCGGAGCATGGAGATTGCGCAATGTTCCGAATGATTTGGCCTTTCCGACGATAATGGCATTCTCCGCTGCGACAAACAGCTCGCGTAGCTTCCCAGCTTCCGTCAGTGCACAATGATCCTGTCGCACCCGTAAAGCTCCCATTTCTCCCATGGCTTCCAGTCGCTCGATCGGCGTACGGAATGCCGAACGGAGCGCCTCGCACAAAGCGGTGACCGATCCCGCGGGCACCAGCCACCCGCAGACACCTGGGGCCACGAGTTCAGGGATGCCGGCAACATAGGTGGAGATCACGGGCCGCCGCAACGCCAGGGCTTCCATGAGGACCACCGGAAGACCTTCGGCGAAGCTCGGCAATACCAGCACGCGTGCGGCGAGAACCTCCTGCGTCACCTCGAGACCGCTCTTCCAGCCTGTGATTCTCAGTCGGCCGTTGAGACCGCGATCCGGTGCGAGAGCTTCAATCTGTGACCGCAGAGGTCCGTCACCTACCAGGACCAGCTCGAACGACTCTCCCTCGGCCAAGAGCCGCGCGGCCGCTTCGACCAGAATTCCGTGTCCTTTTTGCTCGCACAGGCGGCCAACGCAAACCACACGGCGAACGTCAGGAACTGGCGAGGATTTGCTTGGATCGAGAAAACTGTCGTCGACCCCGCAATGAACGACGTGCAGCTTTTCCCATTGGTCGCTTGGGCACCAGCGCATTAACTGGCTGCAGCCGAAATTGCTGATGGCAACCACAAATCGCGCTCGCGCGATTTTGATGTCGAGACCCAGTGCCTCAGGACGGTCGAACTCCTCTGGACCATGGGCGGTAAAGCTGAAAGGAATCCCCGATAAGCTACTCCACAACAGGGCAACCGTCGCCGAATTCGTTCCGAAATGCGCGTGGATGTGCGCAGGGGGAGCCGTGCGGTATTTGCTGGTTAGCGCGGCCGCCTCCGCCAAATAGGCCCAATGCTTCCAAGAGCGCGGAACCCGCCGTGCCAGCAGCGCAGTCAGCCGGACCGCTCGAAAGAGGGCGAGCGGGCAAGTTGCCAGGCACGAAATCATTCCGAACAGCAGCCCGCTCGTGCCGCCCGAGAGCACGACGTAGGTCTGTTCGCTTTCCAGCCGATCTTCGGCGTCGACCAGTTCCTCGCCGCTCTTGCGCAGCGAGATTCGCTCGACCGCAACCCCGAGCTTCTCGAGCGCGCGGATCTCGCGCCGAATGAACGAATGGCTGACTTTTGGGTACTGGTTGACAAGATAGGCGACGCGCATGGTCTTGCTGATCGGTCAGGTGGAAAAAACGATTCGAGCCGGTACCCCTACAGCCGTCGCACCGCTGGGCACGTCGTCGAGGACGACTGCATTCGCCCCAATTTTCGCGTGGTCGCCGATCGTAACCCCGCCGAGAATTTTGGCGCCCGCTCCGACGTCAACGTGCCCCCCGATGACGGGACATCCGGGAATTCGGCCACCGATCCCGAGGGTAACCTGTTGAAAGATCAAGCAATTGGCGCCGATCACCACGTCGGGAAAAATCACAATCCCATTGGGATGGGGGATCAACAGGCCGCCGCCGATCTGCACTTTGAGATCGATTTCCGCGCCGCAAACAGCGCTCCAAAAACGATACCAGAGCACGTGCCAACGCGATTTGACGCGCCGTAAGAGCCCTCCTCGGCCCCGGCACTCTTGATAGGCGCGTAGGTGATAGAGAAGCTTTCGAGGCGGATCGTAGAGGCCCCCGATGCGCTCGCGCGACCAGTCCGGTACTGTGGCCGAGATCTCGCGCGTCGACGCCATCAACTTTGAGCCGTCCTTCATCACAGCTTGCAAACTCAGCGTCGCTCACATAGTCTTTCCGAGTTTAGCGGGCCGGGGATCGAGTGAAAAGACGCGGACAAGGAAGCCCGGGAAACTCTGGATGGCAATTCCCCAGCCGGTTGAGCTCTTCGGCATCAATCTCCATCCCTGCCGGATGAGCGAGGCCGTCGATGAATTGTGCGGATGGATCGCATCTTCGGGCACCGGCCGTTGCCGATATGTGGTCACGCCGAACGTGAACCATGCGGTGCTGCTGCAACGGCACGCAGAGTTCGCGCGGGTTTATGCCGACGCGGACTTCGTCCTTGCCGACGGCGTGCCGATCGTGCTCTTGGCCCGGATGTTCGGGCGAAGCGTGCCGGAAAGGGTGGCCGGAAGCGATCTGGTCCCGATGCTGTTCGATCGGGCCCGGGCGGAATCGCCGATCCGCGTTTACCTGCTCGGAGCGCGGCCCGAGGTGAGCGAGCGCGCCTCGAAAGCCGTCGAAAATCGCTGGCCGTGGATTCGAGTCGTGGGCCGGCACAGTCCTGCTTTCGGATTTGAACACAGCGAAACCGAGAACGCGCGAATTCTCGCGCAGATTGCGGCCGCCGAACCCGACGTGTTGATCGTGGGCCTGGGGGCCCCCAAACAAGAGCTCTGGGTCCATCAGCACCGGGATCGCATTGGCGCGAAGGTCGCGCTTTGCGTCGGAGCGACAATCGATTTTCTGGCTGGAGAAAAGCAGCGAGCGCCCCGCTGGATGCGGCGCTCCGGCTTGGAATGGATGCATCGCGTGGCGCTCGAGCCCCGCCGACTCTCGGGCCGCTATCTTCGCGACGGCCTGGCTCTTCCGGGGCTCGTCTTCCGAGAGCTGCGTCACTCGGTGACCCGCCGCAGGCCGCTCGAACGCCATCGGCAGATGTCCAAACGCGCCTGAGCCATACGGCTCCGCCCGACGGGATGCACCGGTGCCTAGACGCCAGAGGGCTGCGCCGGATGCTCCTCCGTGTGCTTCTTGACGGGCGGCTTCACGTCGTCGGGCGACCGCCGGCGTAGCGGAGCATTGTCCCGCGGCGATGAATCCTGTTCACGGCGCATGGGGGCGTTCTGCAGCTCGATGGCGACCTTTTTCGCGTTTGTTAGCGCGGCAAGTTCCTCTTTGAACCTCGCGATGCGGTCGTCTGACAGGTATTGGGTGATCCGCTCGAGCGTTTTTCGGCACAAATCCTCGATCCGCCGTTCGGCGACGCGATCCTTGCGGTTGTGGGCCTCTTCGAGTGCCAGCACGCGAATCCGATTGAGCTGGGCGAAATACTCGTCGCCCCCAGGCAACCGCTCGACCTCGGAAATCAATTGCTGCGCCCTCTGCGTGTCGGTGCGACTGAGCGCGGCCCGTGTACGCGCTATCAATGCGCCGCGCCTCGCAACCGTCTCGATCAGCTGACTCTCCAAAACATCGATCTCGCGTTCGGTGCCCAGCCGAACGCGGTCGTCAGCGATCTCCAGGGTGGTCTCCGCATCGAGCCCGGGTACGAACGGACGCCGCGCGAGGATCGCAGCCCCGCTGTGAATTTCCAGGCGCACAATGGGATGTTGCAAATCGACCGGGATCGTGACGTCTCCCCGGCGATCGCTCAAGAGCTTCATCTGGGCTGTTTCAACCAAGGCAGCCGGTCGGCCGGCGGCGGGCGTCGTTGAAGACTGCGCGATGGTAGTGGGCATGGAGAGCCCACTGATCGAAACAAAAAGTCCCCCCTGCGGCTGGGGTGGATCTCGTCCCGCCACGAGCTTGAGATGCGTTTCAGATAGCTCGGGCCGCACTCTCACCGCGACCGCCTCCACCCGCCGGCGCATATTCGCTGCCAGCGGGGCTCGGTAAGAGCTGACAACTGATGCTTTGACCTGGCTCTGCCCTTTCGACAGCGGCTGAAGGACCAGATACGTCCAGGGGACTGACTGGATACTACGAACGGCCCGCTTCGAGTCGAGGAAGCGGAACACCGGCCGCAAAATATCCCCCTCTCTTAGGGGTGCGAAGTTCGGATCCCCGAACGGAATGGAACCCGCGCGAATCGTCAGCGTGGCAGATTTCGAGTCGCGGTCGGCGTCGTTCACGATCAAGAGAGGCGAAAAGAGTCGCTCGACCGCGATCAGGGCTGCGTCGGGCACAAGCGCGCGGTCAACCGTCGTTTCGAAGGCTATCGCTCCAAGCGATTGCAATGTCCGGTCCCATTCGCGGCCTGCGACTCGCCACTTTGGGCCTTGCCGGCCGATGGTCAGAAAGTAGGCCTTGTCGCAGGCGATCCCCGAGAGCTGCTGCGCCGCGTCGCGATAGCTCAATCGCTCGAGGCCCGACTCATCGGGCGGCGTCAAGCGGTCGTTCGGCCGGACGGCCCCTCCCGGTGAAAAAATCCAGACGGCGCCGAACGTTTGTTCCAGCCTTGTTCGCAGCGTCGAGCAGACTGACTCTCGATAGGCTTCCGTGATTTCGGCATCTGGCGAAAAGGCGACGGACAGCGATACCCGATAAGGCATGTAATCGACACGGCCCAACGGTGCCGCTTCGTCCGCCCCACTGCAGGGAGCGTAGCCGAAAAGCAACGCCAGCAGAGCCAGTGCGTGACCGATTCTCATGGTTCGTCCTCCGGAAACCAGGACTGCACGATCCACCGCTCGACGTCCTGGTAGGGAGTCACGAACTTGAAAGGCGGGAAATCTCGCACATTCTTGCGGAGAACGATCGCGTCGTCGACTTCCCAAAGGGGGATGTAGGCGACCTCTGCATAAAGATGCGCGTGCAGCGTTTGCAGCCGGCTCACAGCCGACTTCCAGTCGGGAGCACGATCCAGCTCGAGCAGTTCGATTCTCAACCAATCGGGTGTAGACCGCACGCTTTCCAGCCGCGCCCCCGAATTGACGGTGAGAAACGGCCAGAGCTCCACCAGTGGCTCCTCCATCCTCAGCTTGCGGTAGGCGATGTCCCATTCAAGAGGGCGGTGAGCGGGCTGCGGATTGCCGGTGAGCGACTCAGGCTGCACCAGCTCGACCGCGATGCCGACCCGCTTCCATTGGGCGGCGATTTCGGCAGCCGCGGATTGAGCTTCGGGATCGTGTTCGCATACCAGGCGAAGGGGCGGAATGGATTGGAGGCTCTTGACGGCCGCCGCGTGCAAACTGACTGCCATGCTGGCACTAAAGTCGCGCCGAGTCAGGACACCGTTGTAGGCGTAGCTCGTTGTGGCAAACGGCGCCGTACTTAGCCTTCCGACCGGGGAATCCGCACTCCGCACAATGCGTCGCGAGAGGATCCGCTGCACGTCGAGGGCGTAGGAAAGTGCCAGCCGCAATTCGCGGCTTTTGAGAGGCTGGCTGTTTGGATTGAACTGCAGAACGTGCGTCGTCGGAATCGCATAATCGAGCACGAAAAAACGAGTGTCCTTGCGAAGCGACCCGATCGCCCACGGGGGCAGATCGAGCAACATCGAAACGTCGCCTCGCAAAAGCGCCTGGATTTCATGCTGCGGCGAATCGTAACGGTGTTCGTCAACCTCGGCGAGGCGGTACTGGTCCAGGCCTTCGGGTTGGGGGAAAGCGCGGCGGAAGACGACCGCGTCGTGCGCAGGCGTCGACCGTTCAAAACGCCGTGACAGGACCGGCCCACCTCCCGAACGGCCGAGGCTGCCGGCCGCTGATCCCGCGCCGCCCGACGCCGTAATCGGAAAACGAAAGAGCGGCTCCATCCGCGGAGGCGCTCGAGAAAACCGGATTTCGAGCTCCAGCGGCGAGCGCAGGTGCACTCCGTCGACGTAGCTCGCAAAGCGTTCGTCGTAATCGGGACTCGCGGGATCGATCAATGTCCGCATCGTCGACATGAGCGACGCGGCCGGCAGGTCCGGGCGGGACTCCCAGCTCGCATGCGTTCTGCGGAGCGTAAAGAACGCCCTCCGCCCCAAATCGGTCGGTTCCCATTCTTCCAGCAATCGGCTGCGGTAGTGAGTGGCATCGTCGACCCGGTCGACGTCGAACAAATCAAATTGCTCGAGCCGCATGGCACGCTGATCGGCGAGCGTCGGCCAGGCGAGTCCCGGATCGTCGCCGGGAAGAGTCATCGCTCCGACTGAAAGCCATTGGTACCGCTCGCAGATTTTGCGATGCACCTCCGCCAGTCCGACCGCTTTCGGCAAAACGCGTGCCGCCCGATCGATTGCTGCCGCTGCCTCGGCGTAGTGCCCTTCACCAGCCGCCTTGAGCGCCGAGGCAATTAGCGTCTGAGCGTCGGCCTGCAGGGCGCGATTCCATTTTTCCACCATTTCGTGATTCGGCTCGATCCGCGCCAACCGCGCGAGGTGGTGGCGGGCTTCGCGATCGTCATGAGCTTGTCGTGCGGATTCGATCAGTTTGTTGGTGACGTCGCCCAGGCGCGTATGTAGCCCCGGATAGCCGGGATCGCGGGCATGAAGCTCGCTCAGCGACATCAATCCGGCCAGGTAATCGCCCCCCTGAAGGGTCGCTTCGGCTTCGCTCAAGAGCATGCGCCGCGACAGGTCTTCGAGCCCCTTCCACTTTGGTGCAGTTCGCTCGAGCGGATAGAGCAATTCCAGCGCGTCGCGGAATTTTTTTTCGTCCGCAAGCAGTCCCGCGCGGCGAATGACGAGGTCTTCGTGATAAACGATATGGTCGATCTTGCCGGTCGGAATTTCGTAAATCTGTCCTGAAGCATCATCCGGCAACGACACCATGAGCTTCTGAAGATCGGCTTTTTGAGTTTCAAATTTCTCGCGTTCGTCCGGGTTGGTCGGCCGCGGACGTTTGCGTAGCTCGTCAAACGCGTCGGACAGCTTTCGCAAGGTGTCGGGGCGTGGAAAGACAGGTTTGACAACGAGTATTTCCGGGTTGCCCTTGTTGTTTCCGGCGAGCACCAACCAGTCCACGGGCCGACGATTCAGTTCAGCAACCGTCGGGACACTCATGTCCAAAAGCTGCGGGAGCTTTTGCTCACTCTTGAGATCCTTCAGCCTCTTCGACTCGTCGCTTGCGGCTTTCTCGACTGCATCTGACTTCTTTTCTTCCGGCTCCTTTTCTTTCTTGGCTCGTTTCTTGGATCGCGATTGCGGCTCCTTTGTTGCTCCGGGAGGTCCCTTTTGACGTGCGCCGCCTGGACGAGGACCGGGGCCTTCTTGGAACGCGAGGGTCGGGCCCAGCGGGAGTCCGATCACCGCCAGCACAAACACGGATAGCAGCGCGGCAACTCGCGCACACCGGCGCGAGGCAAGCGAAATGCCGAATGAGCCCATCGCGCGCTTCATGGTCCCTGCTTTGGCGATTCGAGCACGGAATCGACTCGACACAGGCTGCCGTCGATCGTGCAGACGACCGGACGCCCCTCGAGGGCGATGACGCCGCCCGAAAGGGCCTGTCCGATCGCGGCTCGAGCGAGGACGGCCCCCTGAGCCGGATCGATGCCGATAACTGTGCCGTCACGATTGGCGACGACGAGCCGACCGTGAATCAGCGCCGGAGGACCAGCGGGTCCAGTTCCGCCAACCGACGCCACGAACAGCGGCTTGGTCGGTCCGCTCGCGTCATAGACCGCCAACTGTTGGTCACGCGTTTCAACGACAAGTAGCGAGCCTGCAGTCCAGAGACGTCCCACCGCCGGAGCGGGCAGCTTCTGCGTGGCAACCGGCTCGAGCGTGGCCGCGTCGAGAAAATGCAGCACACCATTTCCGTCGTCATACGCGATGCGCGAACCGACGACGGCCAAGCCTGTATCGCAGGGGCCCTCCACTTTTTTCGAGACCAACTCCGCCAGGTTACGGACTGGTTCGGTCCGATACTGAAAGAGCGAAAGTCGACCGCGGCTGTCGAGGGCCACCAGGTCCCTCTCGGAGATCCGCTCGACAGATTTCCAACGGGCCGTCTTTCCCCCCTCGAGTGGCGCGAGTTGTTCCTCGACGTCGGATACCCCGCTCGTAGGACTGACCAGCCGCAGCCGCCCCGGCAAGGGAAGCACCAGCCCGGCGTTGATTTCGACCGGCGGTGCCTCGAGCGGTTTGTCGATCCCGAACGATGCCGCGATTTGTGCGCCGCGACCGACAAGCCAAAGCCTGGGGTTCGGCCCGAGCGACTCGACTGCGATTTTGCCGTCGAAGAGCCTCGTCGCGCGGAGGGGCAGCTCGGTCTTTGGATCGGGCTCGACCACGGCGGTGGCCGTCGACTTGAAGCCAGCAGAATCGAGTTCACTCGGACCGACGGAAAAGACATCGCCCGCCTCGCCGACGGTAACGATCTCGCCCCCGGGAAAGACACTCGCGCCAAGGATTGAGGAGCCGAAGACCGTTCGCCACTGGCCCGTCATCGGCTCGCGGTCGATCTCGGAAAAAAGTACGCTGCCGGCAAAAGGAAGCCGTCGGGCCGCGTACAAAAATTGCCCGACGACCTGCAGCGGCTGCGAACTGATGCCAACGGCGATTTCGGCCGCGTTGAGCGAAAACGTCTGCGAGTTGAGCTTGAGCTGCAGTTGGCGGACCGAGCTTCCCGCCATCCACAGCTGACCGTCGGGCCCCGGGGAAAGGAAGATCGGGCTGTCTTTCTGGTTGGGAATCGCCAGGCTGGTTGTGGGTGCGAGTGATTCTTGTCCCGAAGTGTCGGAGACGGCAAATGCGGAAATCCGGGCAGGCACCGACGAAACGAAGAGCATCTTTCCGTAAATCACCGGTGCATCATGGACCTGGCCCTCTACCGTCTGCACGTCGACCGGCTTGAGCCATGTCTCGTCGCTCTGGGCATCGAATACGTGGAGCCGCGTTCCCGAAGTTCGTCCCGGTTCGGTCAACAGCACGAGTCCGCCAACCGCGGTCGCGCCGTTGATGAGAGAGCCGGCGTCGTGCCCCATGTCGTTGACTCGAATGCACTCGAGCGGTGACGTGGTGAGTGTGTAGATCAGCGAGGCGTCACCGGCAACGATAAGCCGCTCTTTGTTTCGCGTGAGCGCCGGCGGAGAGAGGATCTTTTGTGAGAAGGTCAGCCGAGTGGTGATGCGGCCGCTTTCCAAGTCGATTTTGTAAAGGTGATGTCCCGAACTTGCCAGATAAATCTGTCCTTGATCGACGAGCGGTGGACCCGACGCGGCTTCGTCGAGCGGTTGCTCCCAAATCGAACCGCCGGTCTTTCGATCGAGCAACAACAGCGAAAGTCGATTTGAGTCGAAAACCAACAGTCCGGGCAGCGAAGTTTCAACCTTCACTGGAAAGAACGGACTGTCCAAGCCGACGAGTCGCCGCCAAATTGGCTCGCCCGTCGCATGATCGACGGCGTAGCAGCAGTCCTTGGCCAGCACAAATACGGGACGTGTGCCGGCCGGCTCTTCGGTGCGGGATCGCGTGTGCATGGTGAGAGTCAGCACTCGCGGCGCCGTCCGTGCCTGCGCCGGAAGGGCCGGCTTTTTGACATCCTCCCGGACCACAAGCGCCTTTTCGACGTCGAGCGTTTGCGACAGGAGTTTCCCCAATCTGGGATCAGAAGCCACTTCGGGATATCGGGCCAGCAGAGTGCGGCGCGCGGCAAGGGCGGTCATCGGATGCTTCGCGGAGTTCTCCTTGTCGATCTCGCTCTCGCTGGCTGTGACCACGTCGTGCTTGATAATGGCTTCCTGGGCGGTCGTGAACGCCGACCGCAGCCTTGCGGCCACGTCGCTCGGCAACTTCCCTTCCGGAGAATAGCGCGGCAGCATGGCTTCGGCGGCGGACGAAAGCTCAAGCAGACTGCGATCCGCCGCGCTCTGTGCCGATGCTGACGCGCCGAGCGCGATCGTCGTCAGAAAATTCACCAGGTCGGCATTGTGTTCCCGAAAGTCTTTTCGGTCGCGGTTCGCCTCGATCGATTGCTCGACCGCTTCGAGTCCCCGTTTCCAAGACGGCGAGCCGCCGCCAATCTCCTTGAGGATTCGCGCGTTCCACATCTGGTAATGGGCGTCGGCGGCAAGTTTGTGCCCGCTGTGTTTGGCCAGGAATTTTTGAAACATCTCGGCAGACTGGCCGTAGTGTTTAGCGTCGAATTCTGCCGTCGCCGCGTCGTATTCTAGCTGGGTCGATTCGCGACCGATCACGAAATAAATCGCCGCAGCCGCGAGTCCCAGCGCTAAAGTCCCGCCCAGCATTCCCAGAATGATCGGCGACCGCAGCGCCTCCTGCTCACCGGGCCGCACGCGCTTCGAGCTCAGGCGATCGGAGAATTGCGCCCCGATTGGCCGCAGCCCGGACAACACGGCCACTGGCACATTGCTCTCTTCGCTGTCGCCCTCGTCGAGAATCGCTCCGATCGCGTCGCTCGTCTTGGCGTGCACCGGAACGACCACAGGTGGACGCGAAGGCCCCTTGCCTTCGTCCGGGGCTGACCAGGCATTCGTCCGAAAAACGCCGCGGTAAAAGTCCTGCTGAGCCGGGAGACCGTCCTGAGACATGGGGCTGAGCGGCACTTCGCCGGAAGGAAGCGACAAGTCTTCGGCGGACGAGCGTGGATCCGGAAACACCGGGAGCGAGTCGTCTTGTTGTGAATCAGTCGCGGCTGCGTTGTCCGCCGGCCCGTTGCTCACCGGGGAGTCGCCGGCCTGGCGGATGAACAGATCCGCCGGCCCAATCCGCATCACATCGCCGACCTTGAGCGCCGAATGCCGAACGAGCGTGCCATTGACGTCGACGCCGTCTCGGTTGGCCGACGCGACTTCGAATTGAGCGCCGTTCCACGCGACGCGGCAGTGAATCGGGGCCACGTCCGTGTCGTCGATGCAGATGTCGTTGGAGGCATGCCGACCGATGCAGATCGGCTGCCGACGGGAAATCCGCAGGGTCTCAGCGGGGAGCGACCCATTGTGAATTTCGAGGTCCAACATCGCCGCGGGTTCGTCCATCGTCAGTAGTACACCTGGCGTGTGACCTCGAAGTCGTAACCGCCGGCGGACGGAAAAACCGTGAAGAACGTGCGTCGAACCTGCCGGACCGGCCGATCGCGGTAGTCCCGCTCCTTCAGTGCCAACATATTCTCCGTGGCAGGCGGATAGAAATGGAAGATGATCGTATCAGGACCAATCGGAACACCCGCCTTCGAAAAGAGCTGAACATCCGCCTGCCGCCGCTTGCCCCCCTGCCAGGTAAAGAACAGCCGCTTCTCTCCTTCACCCGAGGCGGCGTTCCGAACCGTCGGCTTGTCGGCCGACAAATCGGACAGATAGGTCATGGTTCGATCGGGCATCAGGGCGCCGACCTCGATTCCAAAAAAGTCGAGTTGCTTCGTGTACTGGCTCAATGAGCCCTTGTCTGGGAAATACACATACCAGCGTTGATGCCGAGGCCAGCCCCCCTTGGAGCCCGGCCCACCCCCGAGCGCCGGCTTGGTTCCCGTGCCGAGCGCAAAGCCCCCCTTCGGACTGGCAACCGGAGCCGTGTCGAGCTCGAGCTGATCTGACGAACCGGACGTCACAGCTCCGGCCGCATCGGCACTGGCGGCCTCGAGCGAAACGCTTTTCAAGACTTGTTCGACCTCGGGTCGGCTGTCATCAGAAGCTTCGCCGGGAGTCGCGTCGGCTCGCTCGGGTCCGGTCCCTTCCAGCTTGAGTGACTCGGTCGGAGAGCCATTCTCGATCCCACCGCTCTCGTCTGAAATGATTTCGATGGGCTGCTGCATCTTGGCAACGTGCGGCCGAAAACTGTCCCAAGCCAGAAACAAGAACCAGACCGCCACGATGAGCACCGCCAAGAGCGCGACGAGGATCGACCAAACGCGGTCGTAACTGGTGACGTGAATGACCGGTGGCGCCGAGTGAGCGCGGCCGAGCCTGGCTTTACCGTCCTGAGCGACAGACATGGACTCTCGATTCCGCTGTTACCGCGGATTTGACCAATAAATAAACAAGCGAGGGGCTCAAAAGTGGCGGAGAATTCCAGCGACTGGTTGAGGGGTAAGGGCCGGTCGCAAATTCCTGTGCCAAAGCGGGTTGCGACCCGTCGCGCCGACAGCACAAGGTTGCAATTTCAATGCTAGAAGTGCCGCGGTTGGGTGTCAACGTGCAACGGAGAGCGGCGGTGAGCGAGCGTTTTGGGGCTATGTCCGAGCGCGCATCGCTCTAACTCAACCTCCGCACACCACCACCTAAAAACGTGGTCGGATTGACAAATTGAAGTAACCTCTTTCGGCACCGCCTCCATCTCCGCGTGCCTCTGCCGGCACCACCCCCATCTCCGGGTGCCTCTTCGGGCGTCCCATCGGCAGCCTTGCGACTGGATCCTTGAAGCGAGCAGTCTAATGGCGGCAAAGGTCGTCTGAACCGTTTCGGCGGCACCCACCGGGTCGCACGGGTCGGCGTTGCCCGGTATTTTCACCGTCTCGACTCAGCACAATCTCGTCCCGTCGCTTGTGAGGCGACTCGTCTTGCACCGTGAGGGGTTCGGCCCCTCCAGGGAGACCACCGCGCCACTCTCGGCACGTCCGCGTCGGCTCCGCGAAATCGCAACTGGCGAAGCTCCAAACCGACCGACCGCTTCGACGGCCTGATGAGCTTTTTTGTCCGCTTCGCTCAGCCAAATTGAGTTGCATCGCTTCTCGCGAGGCCCTTGGATCCCCCGCAGGTCTCGCACTCGTTGGGGGAATTCCCCGAAGTCCCGCCTCACGGCGTAAGCCCTCGAAAGCACTTGTGCGGGCTTGTTACAACCGTGGCAGTTTTATGATATTACCATAAAATTAAGCGGCTGGGAAGTGGTGCGCGGCAAGTTTCGATGAGGCGCGGAGTTGTCCCGCGAATCGCTGAACAGCCACGCCGGGACTCATCTGCTCGAGGTATGGAGCGTGCAGAGGCACGGGCCCGCTCCAGATCACGAACTTACGAGAATACGTCGCGCGTCACGGGGCCGAAGTGGTTATCGCTGCAAAAGAATTGCGATCGCGCCGACGTGTCCACCGTTCTGTTCAGGTGGTCGACGGAGTCTCGGTCAGCTTGAACAAGACGCTGTAGTACCGAACATCGATGTTCTGAGTCATTGCCAAGGCGTAGGTGAGTCTGGGGTCAGATTCTCGACAGATGATTAGACCTTTGACTGCCTGGCCGTCCTTACAGATATCTAACCCGGTTTGTGCTCCAGCAGCCAGTCTTCGAGCGTGATTTGTTCGATATAAGGGGCTCGAAGGAGCACCGGGTCGGTTGAGAGCAGGCGCTGCAGCCAACTGCGGCGACGGATGATCGTCGTCATCGCGCGGACGCCGAATCGCGCGAACGGACGCGAGTTGAGCTGCGTTTCCACGTTCATTGCGATCCGCCGAAAGGTGTCGGGAAAGATGTTCGGCTCGGGGCCGACGTGAATGATCGTCTCGATGCCGGAAGCCAACGTCTTATCGACCACGTCCCAGACCAATTGCGGATGATCGACCCAGCGGTTGAGCATTTCGCGACTGTTGTAGTCGTTGTAATCAAAACCGCCGGTCACGCAGGACAGGATCGGCGGCACGGGGGCGCGGAACCCTCCCGGGACTTTCTCCAAAAGAACCGAGGCCCGGTTGGGAATGTTCTTTTGCCACGTGATGGGAGTATGAATCGGCGGCCACTTGTTGCGATTTTTGCGCAGCCGCGTCGTCTCGGGAAGCACGCCTACCATCCGCTCCTTGAACCGATCGAGCGTATCACCCTGACCCATCAACAGGACGGTATCCGGGGAGAGAACTGTCGAGACGGCAATCGTCCCTTTGCCTTCGTTGCTGATCTGCAGGCAAAGCTGGGTGATCTTGTCCTGCCCCAGAGCGGGGCCGCGCGAAAATAGAATTCCCAAGGTGACGTCGTTGGCCAGCGACGAGGCCTCGTCGGCCAACTGCACCAAAGGACCGATCGCGGCTTCGATTGTGTAGACGCCGCACGCCACGAGCGCGGCAAGCTCACCCAGGCTGTAGCCCAATGCGAGCTTGGCGTCTCCGATCGAAACGTCGAACATGTCGTGCAGGATTTGCAGCTGCGCCATTTCGACTGCGACGATCAGGCAAATATCCTGCGCGTAGCTCTTGAGGGTCGTCTTGGCCTTGCGATGGATGCGGCCGAGCAGATTCACCTTGCGGCCGGTGACGCTGCGTGCAGATCCGCGAAGCGTCGTCCAGGTGGCGGCGGACGACAGGCCCGTAATCAGGATGCGCCAGAAGCTCGGGCGTTCTGCCCAAGTTGGAGATGTTGTACCCGCGGAAGGTAAACGCCGTGTTCCCTACCCGCTTCTTCAGACCATTGTCCATCAGCAACCATCGCGGCCTATCGGGCTTAGTCATCGTAGAGAGCGGCCAATTGGTGCTCGAACTTGCCAATGATGTGGTTGCGGCGAACCTTCAGCGTGGCCGTCAACTCGTCGGCATCGAGCTGAAACGGGCGGTCGAGAACCAGAAACTTTCTTACGCGCTCGGGATTGCTGACTTCCTGCATTACCGCGTCGATTCGCTGCGCGAAGAACTCGTGGAGACAGGGAGTCCGCAAAAAGCCGTCCGGCGTCGACTCGAGCGTGGCACTTGAGCTCGGCCGCCTTCTGCCGCAGCTGCTCGAAGTTTGGAACGATCAGGGCGCTCACGAACCTTCGCCCGTCGCCGTAAACGACCGCCTGGTCGATATAAATGTCGCTCACCAGCAGCCGCTCGAGCTCGCTCGGTGCGATGTTCTTACCCGGCCGAGGTGATGATCAGATCCTTCTTGCGGTCGGTGATCGTGAGATAACCGTCGGCGTCGAGATGGCCGACGTCTCCCGTGTGGAACCAACCGTCCTTTTCGATGACTTCGGCCGTCGCTTCGGGGTTGCGCCAGTAACCTTGCATGATGTTCGGGCCGCGGACCAGGATTTCGCCGTCCGAGGCAATCTTGATTTCGACGCCGGGAATTGCCTTGCCGACCGTGCCGATGCGGTAATCGTCGAGTCGTGTTAAAGCTCACGACCGGCGAAGTCTCGGTCAGGCCGTAGCCCTCCAAGAGCGGCAGCCCCGCGTCGAAGAATCCCTGGCAAACGTGCTTGGGCAGCGGCGCGCCGCCGGACGAAAGCTGGCGGATCCGCGGACCGAAGATCTTCTTGAGCGTCACGCTTTGCTGATCGGGCGGCATGCATTCGACCCGAGTCCAGACCTTTTCGTAAAACCGCGGGACCGAGGTCAGCCAGGTCGGCCACGTCTCGGCGAGGTTGATCACCAGCGTGTCCATCGATTCGGCAAGCGCCACGGTCGAACCGGCGATGGCCGGGACATACAGGTCGCAGGTGCGCGCATAGATATGGCTGTAAGGGAGCCAGCTCAACAGAACGTCGCTCGGGTCTCGCGGGCCGATCTCGAGCGTCGTCTTTGCGTTTTGGAGCAGATTGTCATGCGTGAGCATTACCCCCTTGGGGTTGCCGGTCGTGCCGCTGGTGTAAATGATCGTCGCCAGATCCTTGCCGGTGATTTTCGACTTCGCGGCGAAGAATCTCTTCTTGCTTATTCGCCCGGCTTCCGCGCTGCATCAGGCCGTCCCACGTGAGCACGCGGATCTTCTCGGTCGGTGAGACGACCGGATCGAACGAGATCAGAAACTCGAGATTGGGCAGCGACTTCGAGGACCTGGAAAACTTTGTCGGCCTGCTGCTGGCCGCTCACGATGATGCCACGCGACTGGCTGTGGCCGACCTGATATTCGACTTGTCGCGGAGCCAGAGGGGCGTGCAGGGGAACGTCGGCAGCGCCGGTTGAAAGGATGGCCTCGTCGGCGACCATCCACTCGTAGCGATTCTCGGCCAGCATCGCGACCCGGTCGCCCGGGCTTACGCCGAGTTCGATCAGCCCGGCGGCTGCGCGGTCGGCCATCCAGCGATAGTCGGTCCAGCTCAGGTCGTGATACAGCCCGTCGCGTTTGAAACGCACCGCGGTTCGCGGACCGAGCAGCCGGCACTGGCTGCGATGCATGTCGGAGAGATTAGAAAACGCCATACGACCGGACCTCCCCTCGCGCATCGCACTCTGTGAGTGGAAACCTCACTCGCAAGCCTCAAAGACCGTGGCGACTCCCTGTCCCTGGCCGACGCACATGGTCGCCAGGCCGAATTTCGATCCTTCGTCCCGCATCCGGTGCAACAGCGTCGTCACGATCCGCGCGCCGCTGGCTCCCAGCGGATGCCCCAACGCGATCGCGCCGCCCCGGCGGTTCACGCGCTCTTCGTCGGTCCCCAAAATTCGCAGGCAGGCAAGCACCTGCACGGCGAACGCTTCGTTGATTTCGATGCTGCCCAATGTCGGCAAGCTTCGAGCCCGGCCCGCTTGCAGCACCTTATGGATCGCGGGGACGGGGCCAATCCCCATCTCGCTCGGATCGACGCCGGCGACCGCCATCGAGCGGATGCTGGCCATCGGCTTGAGTCCCAGCTCCTGGGCCTTCTCCTCCGACATCACCAGCACGGCCGTTGCCCCGACGCTGACCTGCGAACTGTTGCCAGCCGTGACCGATCCGCCGGCCGGATTGAAGGCCGCGGGAAGCTGCGCCAAGCCCCTCGAGCGAGCAGTCGAAGCGGATCCCCTGGTCCTGCGCGGATCTGCACTTTGCGGCCCTCGTCGTCGCGTCCCCAGGTCGGCACGATCTCCGATTTGAAGCCGCCGCTCGGTGGTCGCTTCAGCGGCCAGTTGATGGCTGCGGACCGAGAATTCGTCCTGTTTCTGACGCGGAATTTGATACTTCATCGCCATGTATTCGGCCGTGAGCCCCATGTTCATGATGGCTTCGCTGTGCTTGAAGAACAGGCCGGGGGGCGGGTTGTAGTCCTTGTTCATCGGGACGTGGTCCATGTGCTCCACGCCGCCGGCAATCTGCACGTCCTCGCAGCAGGCGGCGACGTTCATGGCCGCGTCGTTGATCGCCTGCAGGCTCGAGGCACAGTTGCGATTGATCGTCACGCCGCCGGCCTCGATCGGCAGTCCGGCCATCAGCGCGATCGTCCGTGCCACGTCGAAACCCTGCTCCCCTTGCTGCTGCACGCAGCCCCAACGCACGTCGTCGACGAGGTGCGGATCGATGCCCGTCCGCTTGACCAGCGCGTCGATGACGTAGGCCGAAAGCTCTTCGGCGCGGACGTCGCGGTAGATGCCCTTGTCAGAGGACGCCTTGCCGATCGGCGTGCGAACGGCGTCGATGACCACCGCATGTCGCATCTTCTCGCTCCGATCTCTCGAACTCGCGAATTTCGTTTCTGGTGGCGGCACTTACTTCGCGGCATTCGCTGCTGCAGGCGCGGTCGGCCGCGGATAAAACATCTTGTCCGGTTTTGGCCATCTCGACAAGCATCGGGCTCGGCTCGAATCGCTTGCCCAACGACGTGTACTTCGCGGCGCGATCGACAAGCTTGGCCGGCGCCGATCGCGTCGCACCAACGGAGGATGCCGCCGCGGAATGGCGGAAACCCGACGCCCAGGATCAGCCCCATGTCGACGTGCGCCGGCTCGCGGACGATCCCCTCTTCGAGCGTCCGCACGGCCTCGAGCAGCATCGACAAAAATAGCCGGTCCTCGATCTCCTGATCCGAGACTTCGCGTTTTGCCGTGCGGTGCTTTTCCAAGAAACGGCGCAAACGCCGGATCGTCGGCCGGCTTGCCTTTGGTGCCGGCGAACTTGCGGAACCCGGCCCCCGATTTCTTGCCGAGCCGCTCCGCAGCAATCAGATCGTCCAAGCAGCGTGATCTTGAGCGCTCGATCGCTATACGCGGCGGCCAGCACTTTGCCCGCAAAGCAAGAGGTGTCGAGCCCCACCATGTCCTGCAGCGCGATCGGCCCGACCGGCATGCCGAACTTCGTCGCCACGCGGTCGATCGCGTCCATCGACGCGCCTTCGAGCAGCAGGGCCAATGCCTCAGTCATGTAGGGCAAGCAGGATGCGGTTGACCAGGAATCCGGCGCAGTCGTTGACGACGATCGGCGTCTTCTTGATCCGCTTGGACAGCTCGACGATCGTGGCCACCGTTTCGTCGCTCGTCCGTTTGCCGCGGATCACTTCCACGAGCTGCATCCGGTCGACCGGCAGGAAGAAATGCATGCCGATGAAGCGGGTCGCGTCGGGCCAGGCCTCGGCCATCCGCGTGATCGAAATCGTCGAAGTGTTTGTCGCCAGAATCGCGTCTTTCTTAAGGGCCGTCGACAAGCTGGCGATAGAGGGCTGTCTTCAACTCTTCGTTCTCGGTCACCGCCTCGACCACCACGTCGCGGTCGGAGAAGACCTGGTGCGAGGTCGAGGCGCTCAACTGTCGAGAGCAAGGCCTGCATGTCGGCCGGCGTCGCGCGGCCGATCTTTGATGCGGCCGACGACGACGTCGGTCGCCCGCCGCATCCGTCGGCGATCCGCTTGTCGTCGACGTCGACCATCACGGTCGGAATCGCCGACCGGGCGTGGGCCGTGGCGATGCCCGCGCCCATTTGCCCCGCCCCCAGCACGCCGACGCGATTGACGGGCCGCGGCTTTGACGTTGGGGTCGGTCACGCCTCGATCGCGGGCGAGCAGATTCTGCATGAAGAAGACGCCGATGAGCGCGGCCGAGATCGGCGTCCCCACGACGCCCTGCGACTCTCGGCAGCTCGATCTCGATCCCTTCGGCAAGCGGCCGATTGATCCCCTCGCGCATCGCCCGCAGTGCGGCCAGCGGCGCGGGGTATTGGCCCTTGGTCGCGCCGCGGACGGCCCCTTCGGCGACGCCGAAGGCAAAATTCAATTGATCGTCGCTGAGGCCCAGCGGCTGTTCTTTCTTGCGCCGCAGCTCGTTCCACTCGCCCGCTTTGTGCGCGTAGTCGATCAGGCGGCGACCTTCGTCGACTAGCCGCTCGGGGGGCACGGCGTCGAAGACCAAGCCCGCACTTCGCGGCTTCGTTCGCGCCGATCGGGCTCGCCCGGAAGTGATCATCTGGATTGCCTGCTGAACGCCGACGACTCGCGGCAATCGCTGCGTTCCGCCCCAGCCGGGAATCATCGCCGACTTTGACCTCGGGCAGTCCGATTTTGGTCGCCGGAGTGTCGGCAGCGAGGCGGTAGTCCATCGCCAGCGTAATTTCGGTGCCGCCTCCCATGGCATTGCCGTCGATGAGTGCGACGGTCGGGAACGGGAGTCGGCTGACGCGGTTAAAAACGTCGTGTCCGGCGCCTTGAGTCCCGGCAGCAACTTGCTCTTTGGTCGCGAAGGCCGAGCGCAGCCATCTCCTTGAGATCGGCCCCGGCGATGAACTGCCCCTTCTTGCCGCTCTTGAGCAGCAGCCCTCGCAGGTCTTTCCGCTTGGCCAGCTGATCGACCACTTGACTGAGCTCGGCCAGCACCGGCTGGCCGAACGTGTTGACGCTTTGTTCCGGAACGTCGAACGTCAGAAGGGCGATCTGCCCGTCGAGTTCTTCCAGTCGAAACGCGTTGGCCATTGCTGCTCCAGAAAAGGGAGCCGCAGAGGTCTGTGAGTGGTGTGACAGCGGACGCGGAGCCCGAGCCGAGCGGCTCGGACTCCGTCAATGATCCAACTGGGCGGCCGCCGCGCCCTCAAGGCGTATAGGGCATCAGGAGCTCGACCTCTTCGACGCCGGCGAGCGCCTTGAAGCCACCCTCGGCGATGTCGGCGCCGAGCTTGGTCGTCAGGCGGAAGTCTTCGGACGTCGGTCGCTTGCCGGTGATCTGGCGGCGGATATCGCGACCCAGCACGATCGCCGCCGTCTTGACCAGTTCGTCGGACTGCTTGGCCGCCCACAGGCACGTCGTGAGCATCACGATCATGCTCTGGATCCGCTGCGACAGCTCGACCATCGAGCACTGGCGGTCGGCCAGCTTGAGCTGGTTCTTCTGCATCAGGCGGTCGACCTCGAGTCGGCTGCCCTGCAGGTTGTCGGCCGCGAACTGCGCCAGCTCGGCCAGCGACGGCGGCATCGACGGCAGCTTGGCCCGGACGGGGCCGGCTACCATCTCGTTGGCGCGCCACTTGAGCCACGGCATGGCGGCCGGGGCCAGCTTCATCATGTGGGCCGGGTTGGCCATGTTGGGCTGCTTGATGCCGGCGGCGTACAAGGCCTTGCCGATCGGCTCGTAGTACTTGTTGCCGTGCTCCTTGATGAGCGACTTGAAGAAGCCCATGCAGAGCATCTCGCCTTCGCCCTCGTAGATGCACGGAGCCAGGTACTCGTGCACGTTGTCGCCGAAGATGTGGCCGTGCAGGAACGAGCGGCCGCCGTGGGTCTTCATGAACAGCTCGATCGCCGCCTCTTTCTGCGATTCGCTGCCGAAGATCTTGGCGACCGTGCATTCCATTTCGCCGCGGTAGCCTTCGTCGAAGAGCCACGAGCACCAGTCGATAAGGGCGTCGCAGCCGACGATGAAGGCCGCCATGCGGCCGATGCGGCGACGGACGAGCTCGCGCTTGACGATCTGTTCGCCGTACGTCTTGCGGAACTTGGCCCAAGGCAGCATGTTGGCCAGCATCAGCCGCATGCGAGGCGGCGGCCGTCGCAGCAGACGGCGACGCGGCCGCGATTGAGGCCGTGGTAGCCGACCGTCAAACCGTCGCCGCGCGTCGGCTGCAACAGGTTCTTCTTGGGCACCTTGAAGTTCTTGAAGATCATGCCCTGGTTGTAAGTGTGCTTGAGGGCATGCAGACCGTACTTCACCAGCTGGAAGGTTTCGTCCTCCTGCTTCGGCAGGTCGGCGATCAGCACGGCCGGCTTGTTATTGATCGAGGCAGACGAGACCGACCGTGCGGCCGGGCACCACGTTCGTGATGAACAGCTTCTCGCCGTTGACGACGTAGTAGTCGCCGACGAGTTCGGCCTTCGTCCGTAGAGCGGTGAGGTCCGAACCGGCGGCCGGCTCGGTCAGGGCGAAGGCGGAGACGCGCTCGCCGCTGGCCAGCTTGGGCAGGTACTCTTCCTTCTGTTGCGGTGCTGCCGAAGGTCCGGACCGGGTCGACGGCGCCGATGCACCCGTGGACGGACGCGAGACCGCCGATCGTCGGGTCGACGGTGCCCATCTTCACCAGGAAGCGGGCAAACGCGCCGAAGTTGCAGCCGGAGCCGCCGTACTTCTGATCGACCAACAGGCCCCAGTAGCCGACTTTGCCGAGCTCGTCGATCGCGCTCCTGGCGTGATCTTGTTTTTCTCATCGAAGAGCGTTGCCGTCTTTCTGCGGAGGCGCTTGACGAGCTCGATCGTCTTGTCGCATCACGGCCTGCGGCCGCGGCGGCAGGCGGGCTTCGGCCTGGCCGACGAAGATGTCGATCGGGAATTCCTTGTCCCAGACAGCCCGGTGGGCGGGGCTGCCGGCCGTTTGATACTTCGGGGCGAACAAGTCCTCGATCTGCTCGTCCGCCCGGTCGAGGGCTCCGGTCTTCTTCGCTTCTTCTTCGCTCGCCCCCCCCAGCTTGAGGGCCGTTTCGACGAAGGTCGCGGTCTCGGTCGCGTGCTCTTCCAACTCGCGGATTTGCGGATTCATGGGCAATCACACCTTTCGACACGGAGCGAACGTACCGGTCGTCCGTTAGCTGGGTGCCCCGAGCACCTCGCTCAACGCGGAACTCGTCCCAGCGGCAGCGCGCCGCGAAACGGCCGGGAACGTAACCCTCACGATTTGGTAATCGGATCGCAAACACAACGCAAACGGCGTAGAGCGCCGAACACAAAAAGCGCAGAAAAGCGTCTGTCCAGCCCTACAGCGTCAAGGTCCCGCCGTGAATTGTGTCAAGAAACACCGCCGATTGCAATTGCCCGGGCGGCCGAACGGCTCAGGCTGCCGACTTGCTGATTCATGTCGGCAAACCGCGGGTCCTGCGTAAACCCGCGCGCGAACCGCGCGTAGATTTGCTGGATAATGACGGCCAACTTGTAGAGGCCGTAGCAGTAATAAAAGAGGACCTGCCCGACGTCGCGGCCGGACGTCTGCGGCGTAGCGCTCGAGCAGCTCTCTGCGCGTCAGGTTGCCGGGCAAAAAGGTCGGCCCGGGCACGAAGTACTTGAGTGCTTCGTGATCGTCGGCCTGGATCCAGTACGCCAGGGTGCAGCCCAGGTCCATCAGCGGATCGCCGAGCGTACACATTTCCCAATCGAGCACGGCGATGATCTTCGTCAAATCGTTGGCGTCGAGCACGACGTTGTCGAACTTGTAGTCGTTATGGATCAGCGCGGCGCCCGACTCGGCCGGACGATTTTCGACCAGCCATTTGGCGACCTCGTCCATCGCCGGCCAATCGTCGGTCTTCGCCTTTTCGTACCGGCCGATCCAGCCGTTGACCTGCCGCTCGACATAACCTTCCGGCTTGCCCAAATCGGCCAGCCCGGCGGCCCGATAGTCGAGCGCGTGCAGCCGCGCCAGGTTATCGATGAACGCGGTCCCCAGCTTCGGAAGGTTTCCGGGTCAGGCTGGAAGTCCTTGGGAAGCTTGCGCCGCAAGATCACCCCGCGGCGGCGCTCCATCATGTAGAACGGCGCACCCAGCACCGACTCGTCGGTGCAATACACGACCGGCTTGGGAGCCAGCTCGTAAACCGGCGACAACTTGGACAGGACGTTGAATTCCCGTCCCATGTCGTGCGCGGACTTCACCGTGTTGCCAAACGGTGGTCGCCGCAGGACGTATTCGTCGCTGCCGCACCGCACCAGATAGGTGAGGTTGGAAAAGCCCTGCGGAAACTGCTCGACCTCCAGCCGCGCGTCGGGCCGGCCCAACTGCCCGCAGAGATACGCACCGAGTCGGCTCAGCGTCGAGTTCTTCGCCGTTACGCACGGGGACGGCCGATCGAATCGGCAAATCGACGTGGTGCTTTGCATCACTCATCGGTTGCTGGCACCTACGACAAGCCGTAGCCGCGCAGGATGCGGCGCGCGACCACACTCTTGTGGACTTCGTCGGGCCCGTCGTAAATCCGCGCCGCCCGTTCGTGCCGGTAGTAATAGGAAAGGATCGTGTCGTCCGTCATGCCCAACGCCCCGTGCGCTTGCAAGGCCCGGTCGATGACCTTCATCAGCACGTCGGCGGCAAAGAACTTGATCAGCGAAATCTCGTCGCGAGCCGCCTTGGTCCCTTCCCGGTCGATCGTCCAAGCCGCCTTGCAGCACCATCAGACGCGCTGCGTTGATCTCGGCACGGCTTTCGGCGATCCAATTCTGGATCGTCTGCCGGGTCCCCAGTTTGTCGCCGGGCGCCAAATCGCGGCGGGCGGCCCGCTCGCACAACAAATCGAACGATCGCTCGCAGATCCCCATCCACCGCATGCAATGATGAATCCGTCCCGGCCCGAGCCGCGCCTGCGCGATCTCGAAACCGGCCCCTTCACGGCCCAGCAGGTTCTTCCTCGGCACGCGGACGTTCTCATACGAAATTTCGCTGTGACTGGGCCAATCCTCGCCGGAGTGCCCCATCACCGAGATGTTGCGGACGATTTTGAACCCCGGCGTATCACAGGGAACGATGATCTGGCTCGCCCGGGCGTGCGGGTCGGCCTGCGGATCGGTGACCACCATCGCGATGGCGAAGCGCGCTCCGTCGGCCGACGACGTGAACCACTTGCGCCCGTTGATCACGTACGAATCGCCGTCAAGCACCGCGGTCGTCGCCATCCACACGGGATTCGAGCCGGGATACCCGGGCTCGGTCATCGAGAAGCAACTGCGAATCTTGCCGGCGACGAGCGGCTTGAGCCACGTCTCCTTTTGCTCGGGCGTGCCGAACTCCTGCAGGATTTCCATATTGCCGGCATCGGGAGCCTGGCAGTTGAAGACGAAGTGTCCCGAGCGGCGTGCGGCCCAGCTCTTCGCTCAAGCAGCGCGTGCTCCATGAACTTCAGTCCGGCCCCGCCGTGCTCTTTGCCGACCTGCGGCGTGAGCAGCCCCATCTCGCGAACTTTCTCACGCTTCGCGTGCGAGCGCAGGAAGCAACTCGCGAAAGGGCCGCGACAAGCAGATCGCGCTCGAGAGGATAGACCTCCTCGATCAAAAACTTGCGGACCGATTTGAGGGTGTCTTGAAGCGGTTGCGGAATTGAAAAGTCCATCAGGGCTCCCGCCAGAGGTCATCGGATGCCGAGCGGCCGACGAAACGCAATTGCACTCAACGGTACGTGATCTCCTCCGGATCTGCCAGATGCGCGACGGAATTGAAACCGTCGAGCGTTGAACCGTCCGGGCGTGTAGAGGAACGTCGTCACCGAGGCGTTCCGCAGCCGCCAGCCAAGGTCGAGGCTGACCGGAATCGAAGTGCCAAGCGCCATCTGCACGGCCACTGAGATCGGCCCGACCGAGGAAACGGCGAGCGTCGTCTGGCCTCGCCCCGGGTGCGAGATGATCGAGTCGAACGCCCGCCGCGCCCGGCTCGTGAAATTCGTCCCACAGCTCCATTCCGGGCGGGCTGATCTCTCCGTCGGTCCAGAGCAGGACGGCCGCCTCGAACAGTTTTTGAAAGCTCTTTTGCACGTCTTCCGGTTCGCGTGCCTGCCGAAATGCCTGCTCTAACCCGCCAAGTTCCGGGTATTTTTCCAAGAACCATCTGCATCTGCGGCTTGCTTAGCAGCTTGTCGCCGCCATGCTCGTTGAGTCCGTCGACGACGGTCAATGCGGGACAGGGCAGGCCGGCCGCCGCCAACGTTTCAGCAACGATCTCCGCCGTGCCGCTTTTGTCGCTCGGCCGGCCCGGAATAGACGGCGTCAAACTTCACGCTGCCGCGCGGCAAAGAACTCGCCCAGCCTGCGAGCTTGACGCTCGCCCAGCGGCGAAAGGCGATCGTAATTCTCCTCGAAGAACGACGCTTGGCCATGGCGGACCAGATACAACAGGCTCACCCGCCGCCCCCGCTGTCGGTCCTCAGAACCCAGGACTTGCCAAAAGATACGTTGTTCATACTTTCCCCGTCGGGACGCCCGAGCGCCCGCTCCAAACTGAGCAGTTTCCAGAACCGACCGTTTGTAACAAATCAGCCAGGGCCTTTCATTCGACGCGTCAAACGACTGTCGTTCGGCTGTGCGCCGGCGTGGGTTCCCGGCCTCCAAGTTCGATTCGTAAGTCATAGAAAAGTCACTGCAACCTTCCCAAACGACTGAATTTTCTCGATCGCTACAACCGATACAGATAGAAGGCGATTCTTCGTCCACATTCCGTCCGGATCGCGCGGACTTCGGAAATGCGGAAGAGATGATCCAGCAATCACTTACAGGTTCTCTCCCCGGCAAAGCGGGGTCCCGCAGGAGACGGCGCGGCATCCGCTGGCCCAAGTGCGTGATGCTCGCGGGCTTGGTTCTCTGCGGGTCACTTTCGCCGCGCGCATTTTCCCAATATTCCCAGCCGCCCCAAACAAACTATGGCGGCGGCTATACGCCCGCGAACGCGGCCACCAGCAATCCCGACGTGATCCAACTGGCAAACCAATCCGATCAACAGCTTTTTTCCGAGGCGCGGCTATTCGAACAGCAGGGGCGTTCCGCCCAGGCCCAGCGGATCTACCTCGAATTGCAACGGCGCAGCTTGATTCGCACCCAGGCGTCGCCGGCAACTTTCCAACACGCACCGCCGCGCGGTTATTCGCCTTACAGTGCGACAACACCGAGCGGAGGTCTGTCGACATCGACATGGACCCCAACCGGGGGGCTACCAAATGGGCGGGCGAGTCAGAATCAAAACGTGCCTCCGGCCTTCGGATCTCCGAATCACCAGATTCAACCCGCGACGCAATTCGAGCTTCCGCAACAATCTGCCGACGCGGGCTCGGCGGAGGCAACGGTAAACGCAACCAACGACCGCGAAAATTTTTCACCGCAATCCGTTCAGGTCGCGACTCAGGAAGCAGCGCGGTCCAACGCGGATGCTCAAAACACCACCGCGCAATCGGGCGCGCCAATTCTGACGACGGCTGCGCCAGCTCCCGTGATGGTCCTCGACAGGCAAGTGACACCGGCGGCCCCGCAAGTCGAGCCAAATACCCAAGTCGAGCCAAATGCCAACGGGTGGCGGCCCGCAGTCACGCCGCTGCCAGCCGCACTCGTTCACAGCGAACCGGTTGCAAGCCAAGCCCCCCTGCGAACGGTCGTCTCGGTTTCAGAGGGACCGCTCGAGCTCAAGCCCGCAATCGCCAAGCCGGCCCAGCCATCCGCCGCGACGATCGCGCCGCCGCCAATCACCCCGACTGACATCATTGAGTCAAACAGCACAGCGCCAAAACGCGCGCAGCCGATGATCGCTGGCGAAGCCCCGATCACGCCCATGCACCCCATGGAATTGGCCAGACAGGCAGCTGCCGACGCCACAAAAGGACGTCCAAGCATTCCGGTTCAAGCGCTATCCGACGTCCCGACCCTCTCGCCGGAGACTGGAAACGTTCCCGAGACCTTGCGACTCGACCAAGAGCCTGCAGCATTCGTTCCGCCCCCAGTCGTCAGCGAGCGGCCCTTGCCAGCGGCTGCTCCTCAGGAGCCCGTAGGGATCGTGACATTGCCTTCTGGCCCTCCCCAGACCGTGCAGTTGTCGCCGCAATCCGTGCCGCGATCGGTCCCGCTTCAGGCCGATCGGGAAGACGAAAAGTCGCTCCTCGATACTGCGACAAAGCTGGCGAAACAAACCGACGACATTCGGATCATCCCGGGCAATCGGACTGGGGGCCATTCGCGACTGGAAGACTTGTTGAGCACCGGCTCCAGCGCGGAATCGGCGCCCCCCGATGGTGCCCTTGATTCGCCGACAGCGGGTTGGAAATCGTACCTGCCACCTTCCCCATCAAGCGCGAATCAAGAGATCGGCCCACGCACTGAGAACGATCACGCACGCCGCGAACCGGTTGACGAGACTCCCGCACCTCAGAAACACGTTCGGGGCGATGCCGTTGCAGAGCCCAACGAAGCCTCCGAATCGCGCCGGACGCAGCCTTCGAGGTCACCGCAATTCGAAGAAAAGCCAACCGAACCAAAACCCGCATTCAACCTTGCCGCCCTGATTCAGGATCCGGAGTTCCGTGAGATCCACACGCGGCCCGTCCTCGACGGTCTCGAGCTTCTGTCACAGCCCGAGCCGCGGCATCGGCTGTTGGGCGCTCTGCGAATCGGTGCCTCCGGGCCCGAAGCCCGCACCGCGCTGCCCGCTCTGCGCCAGCTCTTGGGCGAAGAACCGAACAAGAACAGTTCGACTGCGAATTGCCGAGGCGATCCTGAGGGTCCAGCCCAGCGATCGCTCGGCGCTCGAGGCGCTGTCACACTTCCTAGTCGATCCCAATGACGCCGATATGCGTCAGGCGGCTGCCGGAGCGCTCGGCTTCGCCTCGTCATCGAGCAATCTGACGGCGATCGTCCGTTTGACCGATGCCCTCGACGACCCGAGTCCGCGTGTGCGGATTATGGCCGCGTTGTCGTTGGCCCAATTCGGCTCGGCCGCAGTCGATGCCGTTCCACGACTCGAGATGGCGGCAACGAGCGACGTTCCGCGCATGCAACGGGCGGCACTTGCCGCGTTGGCATCGATCCGCGGCCGTCAGATGCCACAAGAGGCAAGACTCACACAAGATTCAAGACCAGCGACGATCCCCGAGGTCGAGTCGCGATCGCTCATTACGCCGCCCGTCCCGCGCCCTGTTCGCGTCGCCGTGACCGTTCCCTTACCTGTCTCGGTTCCCGTCGCCCTCCCCGTCCCAGTTGAAATCGCTCCAGCGGCTCCGCCGAAGTTCGAGTCAGCCATTCCGCGGTCAGCGGTTGTCGATCAAGGCAACGCACAGAATCCGGCCATCACGCGGGCCATGATATTCCCGGTCTTCCCCGGACCACCCGCCGCGCTCGGCGACTTCGAGTCGAGAACCGCTGCTGCGGAAGGGCCCGGCGCTCCGCAGCCGCTTTGGCCGATGATCCCGACTCGAGGGATCTCGCTGCATGAAATCGAAGCGGACGGTGCGAGTGCCGACTCGCGATCGCGACACCAGTTGGAGCCAGTGCATCTTCCCGAAGTGCCCGCTCGACCGATCGAGCTGCCCATTGAGCGCCCCGTCGAAAAAACGCCGCCTCGACCGGCACCGGCGGCGCCTAAACCGGCCCCTCCTCAACCGCCTTTGACCGAGGACTCTCCGTTAAACCTTGAGAGCCAAGCCGGTGCAGCCAAGCCGGGGTCGACGCGATGAAAATCTCGACAGGCCTCGCTCTCGCGCTGGCGGTGGCCTGCCTGGGCGCTGGCTGCGTCAGTGAAGCCAACTATTGCGCCACCTGGGTCCACCAATGTTGGACCACCGATAAAGCCTGGCGCAATCGCAAGTGGATGTACGAAGGCATCGCCTGCGAATCGAGCTTTAAGGCGGGATTTAAGGCCGGCTATCGATTCGCAAATTGCGGCGGCGATTCCTGCCAACCTCCCGGACCAAGCCATTTCTGGTGCGCGAACGGCATGACCGAGGATGATCGGCGCGAAGCGCAAGCCTGGTGCGACGGCTTTACGCACGGCACCTTGGCTGCTCAGCAAGAACGGAAACGTGACGGCGAGCGCACTCGACGCACAGACCGCTCAGCCCCCCGAAGGCGTTCCGGAAGTCTACTATTATTCGGGTTTGGGCGCGTCTGGGTCGGTCGGCACACCGCAAGGAGCGGGTGAGTTCGCGCAAGGACAATTCGCTCCCGGCCAATACCCACCCGGAGAGTTCTTGCCGCGGTCGCCTTCACCGGGACAGACGCCCTTCGCGAGCGGCACGATGTCCGCCGCACAGCCAGGGTCTGCCAATTGGTCAACGCCGGCCGCCCCCCCCGCCGACGTCGTGTACCCGCCGGCGGCTCCTCCCAGTGAAGCGATGGACCGTGAGGCCACCCAGGGGCCTTCACCGTCCACTCTCTATCACGGCTCTGCCACTTCTCCCGGGATCGGCAGCTTGCGGACAACGGTCGGTCCGACCATGTCAGACAAACCAATCGCCGCCCCACCTCCGGAGCGGCTTGGCAGCATCGCTCCTTCGCCTGACGGTGCTTCGGCAACCACGCTTCCGCCGGTGCCCGCCCCCGCCTCGGTGCAACATCCAGCCCCCTATGCGACGAATGCGCCGACTGCTGGCTCTCCGACAGCCGCGTCAGAGGCCGTTCCTTCGACGCTGCCGACGCCTTCGATCCGCAGTGCTCCCGCGCCTCAGTGGGAACTGCCGATCATCCGCGACTGACGGCCTTGTGCTGAATGATCTGCGGCCGTCGTCCGAGCATCCGTCGATACCAGTAGCGCGTCTGCCCCCAACATTCCGCGGGCTTCGCAACGAGACAAGCGCCGGCATACAAGAAGGCGAAGGTCCAGGGGTCGCGATGGCTGCGCCTGCGGCCGACGGCGATTCGCACGAATAGCAACGGATAGACGATCGCCGCCACCAGCGCCCACGGGCTGATCGCAACCGTCGCCGCCAAAATCGCGAAGGGAATTGCGACTCCGTAGACCCAACCGCTAAGGGATTCCCGAACGAAATGCCGCTCGGGCGACCGCCCATGAATCGCCGAGCCTTCCGCATACGCATGACCGGCGCGAACGGCGCGCTTCCACCATTGAGAAAAGCGGGTCATGGCCGCATCGTGAGTCGCCATGTCGTCGGGTAGGCGTTTGATCGTCCAGCCGCGCTCACGGAGGCGCAAGCAGAGTTCTGGCTCTTCGCCGGCGACGATTCGAGGATTGAAGCCGCCGGCTTCCCGCAACGCGCTTATGCGAAACAGGGCGATTCCTCCGCAACTCTTGGCTTCGCCGGGCGGAACGTCCCATTCCATGTCGCACAGGCGATTGTAGACCGACCGTTCGGGAAACCGTTCGCGAAGCCGTCCCGCCACCGCTCCGATGCGCGCATCGTCGACGAGCGCTTGGCGACCGACCTCCACAAAGCGATGCGCGACTTCGCAATCGCCGTCCACAAACAGCACGAACTCAAGGCCCGATGAAAGTTCAATCAGTCGCTCGAGTCCGGCGTTGCGCCCGCGAGCCGCGGAAAACGGAACCGACGGATCGAGCGGGACCACTTCGATTCCCAGCGCGGCTGCAGCAGCCGGACTTCCATCGGTCGAGCCCGAGTCGACATAGACCACCAGTGCCGCTTGACCCTGTACCGAGAGCAGGCATCGCCGCAGTCGCTCGCCCTCGTTGCGGCCGATCACCACGACTCCGACGGTTGCCAGATCAGTGCTGGGCGCGACGGGTCGAGGAGCGGCAGGTGTCGAAGTGCCCGCGGAGGAGGAAGCCGGTTGCCCCATGCGAATCGTGTTCCGTTTCCGCGGATTCTAACGACTTAACGACCGATGCGAAGCCCGGCGGCAACCGAATGTTGACCGTTGCCACCGGCACAATTTCCCAAACACGCGTCGGCAACTGTGCTTACGGGATCGTCAATGTTAAAGAGTGCGGGATGTAGTGTCGGCGCCGGGCGGACCGCAAATGAGTTCCCACCCCACACCCATTTTCGCTCAAGATTCCTAGATCGCGTGTCCTATGCTTGGCAGGATGGGGAGTCATGGAAATCGTTTCGATTGGCCCCGATTTTCACGCACGCAATTCCTTTGCATTTGGGCATCAACGTGCTGAGAATGGAGGACGGTCTGCTCATGACGGCAGGCGGGATTGGGGCAGTGAGTCCGTCATAAAACCTGCGCAGCAGATTCTGGAGATTTCAAGCATGAGAAGCATCGGGATCTTGACTCTGCTGGCCTTGGCGCTGACAGCCGCGAACAGCGCCCAGGCCAGCTACTATTGCGGGGCGTGCAGCTACAGCTGTTGCCCGACAGCCTGTTGTCAACCAAGCTGCTGTTACACCACCTGCAAGGTCGAGCGGCAGACCTGTTACGCAACGGTGTACGACACGGTTTGCGAACCGCAGCAGTACACGGTCAACCGGGTCGAGTACGAAACGGTCTTCGATCGCCATCAGGAGACCTGTTATCGCACCGTGATGGAGACCCGCTATCGCGACGAGCATTACACCGTCTGCAAGCCGATTTGCGAGACGAGCTGTCGCGAGGAGCGTTACACCGTTCAGAAGCCGATCGTCGAGACCTCTTACCGCGAGTGCCATTACACGGTGCAGCGGCCGGTGTGGACGACGGAAGAGCGGGAGTGCCGGCGTCTGGTTTACAAGCCGGTCGTCGAAACCTGTGAGCGGACAGTCCAGCGCTGCGTGATGGATCGCGTCGTCGAGACCGTCAACACCGAGCGCTGCTGCACGGTGATGCGTCCTGTCACGGTCTACAATACCGTTCAGCGCGACTGCGGAACCTGGCAGACCGTGACCGATTACCACCCGGGCCCGGTCGTGCCGCAATGCGTCTGCGATCCGTGCTGCGGATGGCGGACCACCATGGTCCAGTGCCCGGGCTTCACGACGTGTCGTCGCGTGTATTGCCCGAAGATCGTCTGCGAACAAGTTCCGTGCACGACCTATCGCTGCGAAGTCGTTCGCCAGACGGTTCCGGTGCAGGTTTGCCGAATGGTGCCGCGGACCATCTGCGAGAAGATTCCCTACCAGGTTTGTCGCACCGTTTGTCAGGAAGTCGTCGAGAAGTATCCGGTGCAGCGCTGCAGCTACGTGTGCGAGCAGATGACGCAGCGGGTTCCGGTGCAGACTTGCCGACTGGTGTGCGAAGAGCACACCCGCCAGGTCCCGGTGACGACCTATCACATGGTGCAGGAGCCGCGGACTTGCCGCGTGGCTTATTGCGTGCCGACCCAGGTTCCCTACCAGGTCGAACGCTGCGTGCCGCGCTGCGTGTGCAAAACGGTGCCCGTGTGCTGCACACGGATGGTGTCCAAGTGCGTGCCGCGTCAGGTGGCCTACGAGGTCTGCAAGATGGTGCCCGTCACCGTCTGTGCGCAGTCGGATTGCTCGTCGTGCGGCGGTTGTGCGACCTGCGGAGCGACCGCTCCGGCCGGTCCTGGCCCGATCAAGCCGCAGGCCGAGGCTGTGCCGCAGCCGCAGGACGTTCGCAAACCGCCGATGGAAGTGATTCCTTCGGCCAAGCCCCCGGTTCCCCAGGAGCCGGGAACGAAGCTCGAGGGAGCGCCTCAGACTCAGCCCTCACTGGGCGGTCCGAAAGCCTGATTCCGACCCGAGTGTGATCCGACGCGCCCGGAATTCTCCGGGCGCGTTTTTTTTTGGGGTCGGCTCAGGCCCCGGCGAGCGTGGGGCGTGAGCCCCGGGTGCGTCTCTGTAATCGCCTTCACTGCCAATTCGACGCGATCGCGTGCGGCGATTACCATTGCTCGCATGCTTGTTGCAATTCGCCGCTTCCAAGTGCTCGCCGTTGCGCTCGCGGCGTTTGCGGTTGGGCTGAACCTCGGCGCCGCTGCGGAGCAAGGGCATCCGCCCGCCCGCCGGCCGAACATCCTCTTCCTGCTCACCGACGACCAGCGGGCCGACACGATTCACGCGCTTGGGAACAGCGCGATCCAGACGCCCAACCTCGATCGCCTGGCCCGGTCGGGTCTCGTCTTTCGCAACTGCTACTGCATGGGGAGCGATATGCCCGCTGTCTGCTTCCCCAGCCGGTCGATGCTCTTGAGCGGCCGATCGCTGTTTCATCTCAAGCACAAACAGGGGGGCTACGGCGTTCGCTACCAGATTAATTTTCCGAAGACACTTCGCGAGGCGGGCTACGAGACCTACCACCACGGCAAACGGCAAAACGGGCCCACCAGGATTTACAAGGACTTCGAGCACGAGAAATATCTGCATAACGACGATGCCGAGCGGCTCTCTGGCCGGCCGGGCAAGGAGATCGCCGACGCAGCCGTTACGTTTCTCGAGACCCGCGACAAGAACCGGCCGTTCTTCGCTTACCTCGCCTTCGGCAATCCACACGATCCGCGAGTGGTTATTCCGGAGTATCGCCGCCGCTACGACGAGTCACAGATGCCCCTGCCGGCAAACTATCTGCCGATTCATCCCTTCGAGAACGGCTGGCTGACCGGCCGCGACGAGCGGCTGGCCCCTTGGCCCCGCACGCCGGCCGAAGTCCGCAGACATCTCACAGACTACTATGGCGTGATCACCTATCTCGACGAGCAGATCGGTCGCATCCTCGACGCCCTGAGGCACTCGGGCGAATACGACAACACGATCATTATCTTCTCGTCCGACCATGGGCTCGCGCTGGGCAGCCACGGGCTGATGGGCAAGCAAAGTCTCTACGAAGTCGCGATGAAACCCCCTCTCATCATTGCCGGGCCGGACATTCGCCGCGGGCAGAGCGATGCCTTCGTCTACCTGCACGACCTTTTTCCGACGGTCTGCGAGCTGGCCGGGATCGCCCCGCCCGGCGGGCTCGACGCCCGCAGCTTCGCCGACCTGGTCAAAGGTAAAACCGCGACGGGCCGCGATGCGATTTTCCTGGCGTTTATGGATGTTCAGCGCGCGGTCCGCGTTGGAGACTGGAAATTGATTCGCTATCCCCAAATCAACTTCAGCCAGCTCTTCAATCTCCGGGACGATCCTGACGAAATCCATAATGTCGCCAACGGTCATCCGGCGAAGGAACGCGAATTGATGACGACGCTCGCCGGCCTGCAGGCAGCCAACAACGACACCCTTCCGCTGTCATCGCCGCATCCGCGCGATCGAACGGTTTCCGCCGAAAGCCTGAGCCACCAGCCCACGCCCTGAACTTCACAAAGGGGACCATCCCTCGTGATAGGCTCGCACAACGAACCGATGCCCGGTTTCTCGCATCACCGCGGGGTCCACCCGGTGAAGCGCCGCCTGCTCAAATACGAGCGAATGAATCAACCCCTGCTGAATCGGCGCGACTTTGCCCGGCGTTTGATGGCCAACGCCGCCTTTTCAATCGCGTTGATCGTCGTGTCGCTCGTCGCGGGGATGGCCGGTTACCACTACTTGGAAGGCCAGAACTGGGTTGATGCGTTCGCCAATGCGGCAATGATCCTCTCGGGAATGGGCCCGCTGGGCACCCTCAATACGACGAGCGGGAAGATCTTCGCCGGTTGTTACGCACTCTACAGCGGTCTCGCGTTAATTTTGGCAATCGGCGTCGTGATTGCACCCATCGTCCATCGATTCCTGCATCGCTTTCACATGGAAGCAGAATCGTGAATCGGCCACGGAGGAAGCGGGACATCGGCTTGCGCAGCGGTTCGTCGATCTGTTATAGTTCCTCCGCGATGCGAACCGGTCGCGGAGATTTCATCTTTCCCAAAGATAGAGGACAGCATGGGCGCCAACCATTCGGGCGAACGGCGGAAACGCCGCATGAAACGCAGCCGCCGCAACCTGGTCACTCAGGAAAAGGCCGTCGAGGCAGCGTCCGCTAAGTCGCGCAAAAAAAAGTCCTGACCCGGCGACGGGCGAATCGACGTCAGCCAGACTGAGATTCGCAGCGGCCCGCCAACTCGCGGCGAAGGATCTTGCCCAAGCTGTTGCGCGGGAGGCCGTCGACGAACAGCAGCGTCCTCGGTTGCTGGTAATGGATTAGCCGCTCGCTGCACCAGGACCGCAGCCGCGCCTCGTCGAGCGTCGCGTCGCGGCGGACGATGGCAACCACGACGCGCTCGCCGCGATAGACTGACTCAAGACGGCGTTGTAGCGACTGTTTGGAGCGGCGCGATTGGACCGGTCCGCGAACGAAGAACGAACCGTGCTGGCCATCGACTTGGGGAGCGGGGGTCCCAAAGTCGCTGTAATCAGCCAACGTGGCGAGATTCTCTCACACGCGCGCGGAACGGTTCGCACGCTCTTTGTCGACGGCGGCGGGGCCGAACAGGATCCGCTCGAGTGGTGGCGAGAAGTCGATCACGCGGTCACCGCTGCACTCTCACAGCCGCAGGTCGATCGAAGCCGGATTGTTGCCGTTTCTTGCACGGGGCAGTGGTCGGTGATCGCGCCGGTCGATGCAGCCGGCGAGCCGCTCATGAACGCGATCCATTGGATGGACTCGCGCGGCGCTCCCGATACGCAGGCGCTCACCGACGGGCTGATTAAGATCGACGGCTATGGGCTGCGGCGCCTGTTGCGATGGATTCAAATCACCGGCGCGGTGCCGACACACGCCGGCGCCGACTCGCTCGCGCATATTCTGTATCTCAAGCGCGCCCGTCCCGACATTTACGCCCGCACGCATAAGCTGCTCGAGCCCATGGATTATCTCAACTTGCGGCTCACGGGTCGGTTCTCGGCGTCCTACGCGACGGTTTTCCCTTACCTTCTGACCGACAACCGCAACGTCACTCGAGTCGATTACCATGAGGGGCTGCTGCGGTTAGCGGGCGTCGATCGCGAAAAGCTTCCCGACCTGGTCCCGGTCGACGCCGTATTGGGAACGCTGCAGCCGCAGATTGCCGCCGATTGGCAGTTGCCGGCGGCCACACAGGTTGTCTGCGGCACGACAGACAACCAAACCGCCGCCTTGGGCGCCGGGTCGATCGACGACGCCGTCGGATATATCTCGGTCGGCACAACCTCCTGGCTGAGCTGCCACATTCCGTTCAAGAAATGCAACCTGCTGCGGGCGATTGCCACTATGCCGTCGGCCATTCCTGGCCGAAACATCGTCGTCGCCGAACAGGGAGCAGCCGGCAGGTGCCTCGAGGCAGTCGTCGAGCGTTTGCTTTACGCCGATCGAAACTGGTCGTGCCATAACGAACGCAGCGACGGCTATGCGCAAGTGTTTCAGGAAGCAGCCGCTGTCCCCGCCGGATGCGACGGGCTGCTGTTCCTGCCGTGGCTCAACGGATCGGGCCCGCCCGCGGCGGACGGACGGGTTCGCGGCGGCTTCATCAATCAAACCTTGCGGACGGGACGGGCCGAGGCCGTCCGGTCTGTGATGGAAGGCATCGCCTTCAACCTGGGCTGGCTGCTGCCGCATGTGGAGACGTTTGTCGGCAAGCGGTTCAATACGCTGCGCCTGGTGGGCGGAGCCGCGGAGTCGGACCTCTGGTGCCAGATCCTCGCCGACATTCTGGATCGCCCCATTCATCGCATCGCGTCGCCGCGGCTGGCGACGGTCCGGGGAGCCGCCCTGCATGCGCTCGCGTCGCTCGGGATTCGCAAGCGCGACGAGATTGCCTCCCTGGTTCCGATCTCGGGGGTGTTCGAACCGAATCCCCGTAACCGAAAAACGTATCGGGAGCTTTCGTCGGCGTTTGTGAAATGTTACAAGCGCACGCGGGGCCTGTTCGCGCTATTAAACAATGGCGAACGGCCGGTGTAAGCCGGCCGGTTTTTCGATTTTCGCGAATGATCGCTCGCCGGCCGCAACAAGAAACAAGATAAGCACCCGGAGGCTTACGCCTCCGGCTCGCCAACAGCTCAACGAGTTACTCGAGAGGATCGTCATGGCAACCGACATCGCTCCCCCAATCGATCTGGCCGCCTCGCTCGATCAGATGATGCATCCCTATCGGGGCAAGTTGCCCGAATTCCCGCGTCTCCCCGCGACGGGCCTCAAGCGCCAGGAGGTGCTCGCCACAATGGAGAATCTGCAGCAGCGCGAGGCGGCTCGCTGGGAGAACGGATTGGCGTCGGGTGCCGTCTACAACGGCGATCGCGACCACATCGATTTCGTCAGCCGAGTTTACGCCCTGCATTCGCAAGTGAATCCGCTGCACCCCGACTTGTGGCCCAGTGCGGCTAAGTTCGAGGCCGAAATCGTGGCGATGACCGCCCACATGCTCAACGGCGATAAGGCCGGCGCGCCGGTGGGGAGCGAAGAAGGGGTTTGCGGGTCGGTCACCTCGGGCGGGTCGGAAAGCATCTTGCTGGCGATGAAGACCTACCGCGATTGGGCCCGCGCGACGAAGGGCATCACGGAGCCCGAGCTGGTCGTGCCGGTCTCGGCACACGCGGCCTTTCACAAAGCGGCACAATATTTCGGCCTCAAGCTTCGCGTGGTTCCGCTCGATGCCGACTTCTGCGTCGACCTCGCCGCGCTGGAAGCGGCTGTCAACGAAAAGACGATTGCGATCGTGGGTTCGGCCTGCAATTTCCCGTACGGCACGATCGACCCGATCGAGAGCCTATCCGCCATCGCCAAGGAGCACGGAGTCGGTCTGCACGTTGACGGCTGCCTGGGCGGCTTCTTCCTGCCGTGGGCCGAACGGCTCGGCCAGCCGGTGCCGCTATTCGATTTTCGGCTGCCCGGCGTAACGTCGATGTCGTGCGACACGCACAAGTACGGCTACGCGCCCAAGGGAACGTCGGTCGTCCTCTATCGCGGCGCGGCGCTCCGGCGGTTCCAATACTTCACCACGTCCGACTGGCCCGGGGGGCTGTACTACTCGCCGACGTTTTCGGGCAGTCGCCCGGGCGGGCTGAGCGCCGCGTGCTGGGCCGCATTGGTTTCCATCGGCGAGCAGGGCTACCTCGAGGCGACTCGCCGAATTCTGGACGCAGTCGCCGTGATAAAGCGGGGCGTCGCCGACATTCCCGAGCTGCGGCTGATGGGCCGCACGATCGGCGTCTTCGCTTTCATGTCGACGAGCGAGAGGCTCAATATCTACCAGGTGCTCGATCGCATGTCGGAAAAAGGCTGGAGCCTCACCGGTCTGCAACGACCGGCGGGAATCCACGTGAGTCCCACGCTGCGGCACGCCCAACCCGGCGTCGCCGAACGCTTCGTCGCGGATCTCAAGGATGCGGTGGCGCTCGTCCGCGAGAATCCCGACTTCATGGGAGGCATGGCACCGATTTACGGCCTGGCCGCAACGGTGCCTGATCGATCGCTCGTGCACGGCATGCTGCAGCAGGTGATGGACGTCTACTATCGCGTCTGATGTCGACGAGAAACGTCAGACGGCCGGAATGAACACGCCCCGATCCCATCCGTTACTCGACAATCGTCGCGTGGGAACATTGGGATCGTTGACGCGGATTTGAATCCGACAAGGGCCCTTTCTGCGGGCGGCGAAGGTGTGCATCCAGATGCCGTACTGCGAGTTGGAAGTGACAGCTTTGCAGAACAGCACGGGCTCGAATTTCGATGCGGCCCCAGACGTCACGAACCGGATCCGGAATTTCGCCGTGCGTTGCCGGCCGCCGGCGTTTCCACCCCAGGTGATGCCCACCACGCGATAGCGGATTTTTCCGCCGACCTTCCACTGCTCGACTCGCACGGGAATCGCGTTCTGGTCGATCGTGCCCGGGCGATAATCGCGTGCTAAAGCCGGCCCATGCTTGTGATAGAACCCCCGAACCGAATGGACCTCCTGGTTTGTGCGATCGCTGAACTCCAGCATTTGCCAGGTTGCTTTTTCGGTGTCGTCCACGAACTTGATCTCGTTGACCCACTTCACCTCGGTGCAGCCGAACCAGCCGGGGATGATCAGCCGCACGGGCGCTCCGTGATTCTTCGGGAGCGGCGCTCCATTCATTTGCGTCGCCAAAAAGGCGCCTCCGTTGACGAGCGTCTCGATGGGAAAGACCCAACTGCAGGTCGGATACGAATGAGTCGTGTACGGGGGTCCGTTGTCAGGCAAATGGGAATCGTCGTCGAAGCCCTTGATCAAAATCGCTTTCGCCTTCTCGGTCGGATGGGCGAGCTTGATGATCTTTTCAATCGGGATGCCGGCCCAATCGGCTACGCTCAGCAATCCGAATTTCAGTTGCGCGGCGTTGCCCGAGCATTCCAGCAGGACCGGGCCCTTCGGCTCAACAAGATCGTGGAGTGAGCTGAGCGGCACGTTCCGCGGCTGCTTCACATGGCCGTGCAACTTGATCATCCACTCGCGTTGCGGCCTGAGCAGGTCGGGGTACTCTGTGCGGATAAAGAACTGATCGGACGGCGTCAGTCGTCCTTCGGGCGTCAACAGCGAAGCCACATCGATGCACAGCCGGGCGTCGTGCCCTCCCCCCGAGTTCACGTAAAGCTGGCCCGGAAACTTGTCCTCTTCCGAGTGCAGCGGCAAGTAACCGAGGAACTCCCCGCCTGCACACGGATCCGGAAATTCGGTGTCGAGCAGCATTCCCGAACGCGTGAGTGCCAAGGGCTCGCCGGGGACGATGCCTTGGCCAGACGTGCCGCTGGTCTCGAGCAGGGAGTCGGCAAAACGGTTCCAGGCGTAGGTCGCTGCACCGAGGCCGCCGAGGGTCGCGGCGGCCGAGATGATCAGACTGCGCCGACTCATGCCCCGATGGGCCGACGCCGCAATCTCATCGCCAAACTGGTCCAACAAGACGCTGCGACGCATTCGAACTTCCACAGCCTCAGGTCGCGCCGTTTGGCCCAACACCTCCGCGGCCGGCGTTATTAATGCACCGTCAGGCCCGAGGCCGCGACGGGGAGCAGAAATCCGTCGGCGTCAAACTCCATCTCGCACGGTCCGTCGAGGATTTCCAGGTCGCTGCGCCGCGAGGCCTCCGGCAAATAGGCCTCGCTAACCAATACTTCGGAAAGCTGCAAAGTGTTGGAAATTTGCACCACCCGGGCGTTTTCCGGCTCGTCCAATCCGACGGTCGCCAGGGCCGCCTCGAGCACGTCCCGGTCGGTCTCGAAGGTCACCGGGACGGCCGCGGCGGTGGGGTGCCCGCCGGTGAGGGCGTTGATCGTCGTGATGTTGACATCCATTTGTTCGACGGTCCGGCGATTGGTGAATTCCGCCAGGCCGATGCCGCAAGCGTTGCCGTGCGTTTCCTCGGTAAGACCGCGAATGAAGATCCGCGTGCAGGACACGTCGTCCCGCCCTGCGTCCGGGTTGCCGACGAACTTGCGGCCGATGACGTTGGTGTCCATCCCCGACCCGCTGATGTTCTTGCCGATCTCGTCGACGATCAGCAGGCCGATCTGCTTGAACGGCAGGCGGGGCATCCACTGCCGGGCCAGCGTCAAGAGCTCGCGCTCGCGGTCGTAGAACTTCTCCGGCGGCACGGCCTCGATCAGGGCCGTTTGGTCGTAGGCATTCTCGACAATCGCCACGCCGCAAAGCACCTTGCACTTTTGCAGCACGACGGCGGCCACGGCCTGAATGATCTCGTGGAAGCTGTAGTCGATGATCGCCCGGTGATAGATTTTTGCCCCTTCGTGCTTGCCCAGGCCGATCAACATCATCTTGTGCAAACCCGACTCGATCTCGCCCACGAAGCCGGTGTGTGGCTTCACGCGGCCAGCCACGATCACGTGGTCGCACTCGAACGCGTGGCGATCGAAATGGACGGGGATCTTCTGTGGCGTGCGGTCGACGATCACCGTCTCCATGGACGAGCGGATCTCGGCCCCGGTGAATTCCTCCGTCACGCCGTAAGACTCAATGATCTCGCGCTGCCCTTCGGCAGTGCCGCCGCCGTGGCTGCCCATGGCCGGGATGATCACCGGCTTGGCGCCGAGAGAACGAACGTGGTCGCAAATCGCCTTTGTGATCTCGGCGATGTTGGCAATTCCCCGGCTGCCAACCGTGATCGCCACTGTCTGTGTGGGCCGGACCTTTTGGCCCAGATTCAGCCGCCGGAGTTGGCTCTGAACCTCCGCCGCAACGTCGGTTGTGCGCTGGACTTCGAACTTTTGGCGGATGCGGACCATTCGGGGGACGCGCATTGAGAACTCCGAAACTGCGACGGACCTATTCCCAGGCGCCGCTTTTCTCAGTCTAAATCCTGCCCGAGGCGAACGAAAGAGCGTCCGGCAGCGACTGCTTGAATCATCGGCCATCCCAACCCGCGGAAAAGAGCGCGGGACTGCAAATTCGAAGTGATTTCGCTCGCCGTCAATTTAGGGACCGAAGTGACGCCGTGAAGCGACTATTTCCGCTCGGCCGCCAGCCGGAATTCGTTCCAGTTAGTCAACGCGAACCCCATCCGCGTGAGCTCTGCCCTTGTTTCGGGATCCGTGACGAAGCGGCGGTCGCTGTCGCGGAGTTTGGCAGAATCGGTGATCGCTTCGAGCTCGGCATTGTCGATGCCGCAATGCACGATCAACTCGCTCACGCCTGAGGGCAGCCGCGCGAAGGCCTTGAGGTAATTGCGGGTGCGGGCCGCGTGATCGCCGTCGTCGTACATCATGAGCACCGACGACAGGACGGGGAGATGGTGGGTGTCGAGCATTTCCAGGAGTTGGCGATCGTGGCCGCGGAGGGCCGGATACTTGGCCTGGAAGGCGGGGAGCGAAGCCTGGCGGGTGAACATCACGGGCAGGTTGTAGGCGATGCCCAGGTTGATGTAGAGCTCGATGAGATCGGGGCGGTCGAGCAGCGTTCCCATGTGCGTGTCGAGGTGTGAGAGCCGCACACCGAAGGCTTTCGCCCGATCGATTTGAGCGCGAAGTTCAGTCTCGGCCTCGCTGAGTTTGGCATTCGCGACAACGGGTTTATTATCGCGATACAGATAGCCCTCCCGGTCAAGCAGGCTCGGAACTTTGTCGCGGGGCGCGACCGGACCCCAGCGATAATGTTTCCATTCACACGTCAGCGTGAGATGCACGCCGTAATCGCGCTCGGGGTGCTTGCGAGCGTATTCCGCGAACTCAGGGAACCAGGCGCAAGGGACGAGGATGCTGGTCGAGGTGACGACACCGTGCTCGAGCCCTTCGATCGTCGCCATGTTCACCGAATGGGACATCCCGGCGTCGTCGGCATGCACGATCAGCGAACGCGCCGGCTTTACCGTCCCGGCATCGCCTCCGCGGGATTGGGCCTGGGCTCCGATCGCGAAGAGTGCAAGAAGCAACCAAACGAAGATCGGACGAAACGACATACGGTGCGGCTCCGCGGCGGTTTGAGTGTGCGGGCGGGATCGCGCGAGGAACGGTCGTCTAAAAGCGGACCTCGGAGCGCTCTTTGACCGCTTCGAGCATTTTCTTCAACTTGGGGGAGCGAGTGGCTCCGTTTCGCAATAGCCGGATCAGCAGGCGATGCATCTTCACGCTCGGCGCCATCCCCCCCGATTCCAACAGCTTCACCGCCTGCCGGTCCTCCAGTTCGATGCGATTTGCCAGTTCAGCCTCACTCATCTTGAGCGTCTTGCGGAGGACCTTGATCTCCTCGGCGGTCATTTTGAGAATCGCCATCTCGTTGCCTCCGTTGTCGCGTCTCCACTCCTGGCAGCCCCATCGTGCGGTTGCCGAAACAGTCACAATATCCGTGCCGAGTCGCGGTAAGTCAAATCAGATTGTCGATTTGCGCCTGTGACACAAATATGACAGAGCAGTGACCGGGCGCTGACGCTGCTTTTCTATCCTCCCGCTAAAGTTTCACACAGAAACCACGCCGATTCGGCCGATACTCGCCGATGACCGGGAGACCATGATGGCCAGCGCAGTACTTGCTCCCCCGAAACGCCGCCGCTCGAAGAAGCAGGCTCGGCGAAAAATACAGCAAAGGGTCGAGCGGACTCTCGCTCCGCAGGAAGTTTACGACTGGTTCAATCCCAATCAGTTGAATTGGAAGAACATCGATTGGGTGACCCTCGTCTGGATGGTCGCCATTCATGCCGGTTGCCTGGCGGCTCCCTTCTTCTTTACGTGGGAAGCGATCGGCATCGCGCTGGTCGCACACTGGCTCACGGCGAGCGTCGGCGTCTGCCTGGGCTATCATCGCTACTTGTCGCACAAGTCCTTGAAGCTCACCCGGCCGGCCGAGTTCGTCGTGCTCTTTTGCTCGGTCGCGTCAGGGCAGGGATCGCCACTGATGTGGTCGGCGACGCACCGTCTGCATCATCAGCGTTCCGATCAAGACGGCGATCCCCATTCGCCGCTCGAGGGGGCGTGGTGGTCGCATATTCTTTGGCTGTTTGTCAATCACAGGCCCGAGCAACGGGCCCTTCTGTATCGGCGCTACATTCCCGATCTCGTCGATCGGCCGATTATGCAGTTTTACGAGCGCTTCTACGGAGTGTGCCTGATCGGCATCGCCGTGGCCCTGTACGCGATTGCCGGTCTTCCCGGAGTGCTGTGGGGAGTTTGCGTGCGCATGACGTGGGCCTACCACTGCACGTGGTTCGTGAATTCGGCCACCCACCTCTGGGGCTATCGCAACTACGACACGCGCGACGAGTCACGAAATCTGTGGTGGGTCGCGCTGATCGCGTTCGGTGAGGGCTGGCACAACAATCATCACGCACATCCGCATACGGCCCGCGCCGGTCACCGCTGGTGGGAGATCGACACGACCTGGTGGTTGATCCGCGGCCTGAGAGCGGTGGGTCTCGCCACCGAAGTCGATGATCGAATCCCGCTCGACAGAAAACCGGACGAAGCGCTCGCGAGCGCCTAGTCAGCGCAAAGGTCTCTGATTCGTCGGGGTGGTCCAAGTTCGTCTTTGACGAACGCAGGCCAACCGTGATGGGAGATGACGGAGCGGATGGTGGGCCTGCGGCTCGAAGCGAGCCTTTGTCCACCCTACTGTTCTTCGACCGGAGCGGCTGTCATTTCGTCCGCCTTGTGCCCGCTCTCACCGACCGAATCGTCCCTCGGCACTCGCAGGTAGGCTAACGTTTGCCGCAGAATCTCAGCGGCGGCGGGGGCAGCGACGGTCCCTCCGTAATGCGAGCCGGTCGACGGTTCGTCGACGACGACCAGCACCACGACCCGTGGATTTTCGGTCGGGGCGCCGCACAAGAACGAACTGACGTACTTGTCGGCTGAATAAGCGCCCGTCGCGGGGTCGAGCTTTTGGGCAGTGCCCGTTTTGCCGAAAACGGAATAACCCGGCAGATTTGCCCGTGTCCCGGTTCCTCGAAGGACGACGTCACGCATCGGCCCCTCGACGAGCCAGCGAGCCGTCGCGCGATCGGTCGCCCTGCTGACGACGCTCGATGTCATGGGAAGATCCGTTGCCGAGTCCGCGGGAGAATTCAGAGTCCGCAGGACGAGTTTGGGCGATTTCAGCGTTCCCCCGTTGGCGAGCGCCGAATGAGCCGCGATCATCTGCAGCGGCGTCACCGCGAGCTCCTGGCCGATCGACAGCGAGGCATTGGAATACGACGACCATAGCTTCACGGGTCGCAACACGCCGCCGATTTCTCCGGGCAGACCCGACCCGGGCACGCGACCGAAACCGAATGTCGCGATCGTCGCAAAGAGCTCGGCGTTCGTGAGCCGCGCGCCGATCCGCGACATGCCGATGTTGCTCGACTTCACCAACACGTCTCCCACATTCAACAGGCCGTAGGGGTGCGTGTCGTGAAACACGCGGCTCGCCAACCGTGTTTCGCCGCCGGCGCAATCGATCTCCTCATCGGGATGAACCCGGCTGCGATCCATTGCACCGGCGACCACGAACGGCTTAAACGTCGAGCCGGGCTCGTAGATCCAGGCGATCGCCCGATTCTTCCACGCGTCATCGGAAACGCCTTCGGGATGATTCGGGTCGAATGCGGGTCGCGAAGCCATCGCCAGGATTTCGCCGCTGGCCGGATCTTGAACCAGGGCGCATGCACCCTGCGGCTTCCACTCTTCGACGACTCGGTCGAGTTCGCGCTCGGCATAGAGCTGGATGACCGAGTCGAGCGTCGTCACGACCGATCGCCCGGGCTGAGGCGGGACGTCGGTGTCGTCGGGCACGTCGATCACGTGACCGCGGGCATCGCGATAGAGCGTGCGACGACCGGACTCTCCCCGCAGCACGACCTCGAGCGACTGCTCGAGGCCTCCTCGGCAGATGCCGTCCACATCGCGCAGGCCGAGTACGTGGGCGGCCAGATTTCCTTGTGGATAGCGGCGCACGTACTCCTCGCGGAAGCCCCAGGCACCCGCGGGCAAGCGGAGCGCACGCACCGCTTGCTCGTCTTCCGCGGTGAGGCGCCGCTTGACCCAGGCGAATTTCTTGTCCGACTGTTGCAGCCGCTCACACAAGCGATCGGGATCGAGATGAAGCGCGCGGGCCAACCGTTGGCGCAGGGCCACGGGTCGGGGATATTTTCGGGAACGGCGAACAGGCTGCGAGCAACGATCGAGGTCGCCAGCACGCGGCCGTCTCGATCGAGCAGGTCTCCGGGCGGAGCAGGCAGGACTTCGACGTACGATTTTTGTCGCGTGCCACGCGCGGCCAGCCGGCTGTGCTCGACGACTTGCAGCTGCCCGAGCCGCAGCGCAATCGCCAGCCCTCCCAGTGACAGGAGGCTCACGATCATCCCGCGGCGGACTCCCCCAATGAACGATTCCGCGCGGACGCGTTCGGGAAGTCGCGTCCGAGAAATCGGGTGCCATGGCTGAGCTTGCTCAGCCGTGTCTTGCTCAGAACGGCAAACGATCCCACTCACCGGTCGTGGGCTCGGCGCCTTCAGGCGGGACGATGAGGAATCACATCCCGACGCGTCGGCAGCGAGTGGCTCAGTCGACATTCGAGCGCGCTCCCGTGTCTACTCGCGCGTGCTGGTGCTGGGTTCGCTCGCGATTTGCCTTTGACGGGAATCGGACGACCTGCGCAATCAATTCGCGGCGATCGCTCTCCAACGCCTCGAACAGCCGGGCCGGGGCACCGAGCTGCTGTGTCTGGAGCCGTTGCCGCGCGTAGAGGTCGCGCAAGACCTCGTAGCGATAGTGCTCGCGGGTTAGCGCGCGGCGCAACGTGAGGCACCGCTTTTCGATGGCAATACCCGCGACGGCTACCAGGACCGCCAACACCACGGCCGCACCGAAGCGAAAATACATCGCCTCGTCTTTATCGGCGGTCGTCGTCCTCGCTCGATAGCGCGACGTTGCTGGCGTCGCCCGGAAGAGCCAGCTCAGTGCCAACTTTCACTTGATTGGGGCTGGAAAGCTTATCGCGGTTCATCTCGTAAATCTGAATCCAGCGCGAGGAGCGGCCCAGGTGCCTGGCCGCAATGTCCGAGAGTGTGTCTTTTTCGGTCGTGCGATACTTCGGAGTTCCGTCGGAGCTGACGAAAAATCCGGTCGGCGCGGATTTGGCGGACGCCTCTTCGGCGGCTGTGACCTGCACCCTGGTCCCCGGCGGCAGGAATTGTCCATACGCGCTCTTCCAAAACTTCGGCCGCCGGCGTGCTGACTTTCATGCCCGGCCGCATCCGCCCGGGATCGGGAATCCGCGACTTGTTCAGCTCGGCCAGGGCGTGGAAGTAGCGCGACGTGCCGTATTTCTTCCGCGAGATGGTCCAAAAATTGTCTTGAGGCTGCACGACGTAGTAGTCCCCCGCGTCGCTGGTCGTCCCCACCGGCGAAACGGCGCCGCCGGCAGCCGGCAACCGACCGGACTGCGACAGACGACCATCGGCCGGAGAGGACGAAGCGGACCGGCCTCCAAATCCGTCGCCTGCGGCTCTTTGATGACTCGCGAATGGGTCATCGGACGCCGAGGGCGAACGGACGTCGACATCGGAGATGTTTGTCGAGATCGGAGCATGTCGCTGTGATTGAAGAGTTGCCGGTGGATTCGGACGGGGCGAAGTGCCGCTCGGAGTCGCCGAATTGCCAAAGGCCGACTCGTCTTCCATTGGCGTGCGCTCTTTGCTTCCCAAGAGCGCCTCTGCACGTCCGGTCGTCGGAACGCGGGCCGTCGCGCTCCCTGTCGTCGACCCATGCGAGTCCTGCTGCAGGTGAGTCACGCCGCGATTGTCCGTCGCCGAACGCCCTGTCGGGCGGGACTCCTCCAGCCGCTCGTCGTCCAAGGGCTCGCCCTGAGTCGGTGGAATTTGTTTCTGCGCTGTTGGGTTCTGTGCCGGTTGGCTCTGTACGTCGGCCGTACGCGTTAATCCGGTCGGTTCAAATGAGGTGCCACGCGCCGCAAGGTTCTGCGGAATTGATGCAGCGCCCTCGCGCTTGGGCGTTCTTTCATTGGGAAAGAGATTCTGCATGTCGGCATCGTCACCCGCAGGCGTCGCGTGGGGAGACCCAGTCTGCGGGGCTTTCGAGGTCGCCGCGGAGCCGAACGAGTTCTGTGAACCTGTAGAAGCCATTCCGACGCTTGCATTCGGTTTGATGGACACAGTCGCGGAGCCCGTGCCACCGGCGAATTGCTGCGGCGGCTCGGACTGTGTCGGCGGTTGCTGCGGCTGACGTTCGGCCGGCGCACCGCCACCCAAGTCCCCGAAGGGATTGGCGTCCACCTCGTGACCCGCCGTGCCACTCGGATTGCCAGTCGTGGTTGCTTGTGTTTGTGTCAGCGCAACCCGGCCCGACACGGCAGAATTTTGTCGCGGATCGTGCCGCAGCCCATTCTGCGAATGGTTGGGGCCACGATCTTCGAACGATTGAAAACCGTCGGCTGACCCTGGACCGTTTTGAGCGAACAAGGCCGCCGGCTTAGGCGGAGCCGCGGGGGTGTCGGTGCGCGAATTACCGCGGGCCGTCGGATTTTCGTCGCCTGAGAACGGCGGCGCTTGTGACTCGGTGGTCGGATCCCCGGGCGTCGCGCCTCCGCCCGTTGCGTCCACGGTTTGGCTCGCCGGATTGCGTCGCGCCTCGTCGTACTTCCGATAGGCCACAAAGCTGAAGACGCCGGCCAGCACCACGACCAGCACCAGGCCGAGGATGCGGCTCAGGGGCGAGTTGTCAGGGGCGCTGGGGATTTCCCAATCGGCCTCTCCGTCGCTTTCCGCGTCGCTGCGCGAAGTTTCGCCGTGCGCGAGCGCGGATTCATCCTCTGTTCCGCCGAGCGGGCCGTGACCGGTTTGGGAGTTAGGTTTTGCCATAGTGCTTGATCCCGAAAAGCGTCTTTGACCATTCGGTCTTCGAGGGAATGAAAACTGATGATCACCGCGCGTCCGCCGGCCTTCAGCCGGTCGAGCAGCGCGACGGACAGGAACTGTTGGAGGTGCTCGAGCTCGTGGTTGACGGCAATTCGCAAGGCTTGAAAGACACGCGTGGCCGGGTGGATCTCGTGGCGTCGCACTGCGCCGCGCGGCAGGCTCTGAGCAACGGCGGCGACGAGATCGGCGGCCGTCCATTGCGCAAGTTCGAACTGCCGCGCCACGATTGCCCGGGCAATCGCTCGGCTCGCGCGTTCTTCCCCAAATCGCTCAAAGAGGTCGGCCAATTCAGCCGCGCCGAGCGTCGACAGAAGATCGGACGCACTCGGTCCCGTGGAGGCATCAAATCGCATGTCGAGCGGCCCGCCGCCCTCACTTTTAATCCCACTCTGGATTCCGAAACCCCGCGCCGAGTCGGACAGCTGATCGGAGGAAAGTCCCAGGTCAAGCAGCACGCGGTCGACCCGGCTGATTCCAAGTGAGTCGAGGATCTGGGGTAAATCTGCATAATTGCCGTGTTTTAAAATGGCGCGAGAATCGGCAAGCGCGTGTGACGCCCTGGCGAGCATCGCCGGATCGCGATCCAGGCCGATCAGTTTTCCGTCGGGTCCGAGTTGTTCGAGGATCAGTTTGCTATGACCGCCGCCGCCGACCGTGCCGTCGACCACAACGAGTCCCGGCCCGAGGTCCAGGAATTGCAAAACTTCCCGGACGAGGACCGGACGATGTATGGACGCGCCCGGATCGCCGGCCGGCGTCGAATCGGACATTGCTTTTGGAGAAAAATGTTTGACTGGGACGGGAGTGTTACAAAACGGGAAAGGAGAATTGGGCAGGTGTCGTTAAAAACAGGTCGCATCCGCCCCGAGGGGTTCGGGCCCGAAAAGGATTCGGGTGAGAGTTGCGGACGCGACCGCCGAATGAAGGCGCTTCTATGCGATTTCCAAAATTCTGAAAACCCCAAAAAGTAAACCGAGCCATTCGCCTCCGGGAGACATCCTTGGCTCCCGATATTGAGAGGCGAATGGCTCTGGACTTGGCAGGACAGGGTGGCCTGCGTCATCCGTCCATGGGGTTTACCGGCGAAGCCTCCTGCTTCCCGTGTCCGCAAAGCCCGGTAAGCCAGCGGATTTTTCCAGCGTTACGAACTCAAAACGACTGTCTACAACGGTTCGGATTGAGCGAAAAGTTCTGACGTCGAGAGGGCGACGTCAGTCGAGCGCGTGCGAGCCCAGGTTGTCGAATTCGGGAGCGTTCTTCACCAGATTCGCTTCCCATTTCGTCTTGTCCCAGATCTCTGCATGATCACGAACTCCGATCAGCACAATGTCATGCTCGAGAGCGGCGTGTTTCACGAGTCGTTCCGGGATGCGGATTCGACCTTGAGGATCCACTGAGATTTCCTCGGCTGCGGAAAAGAGCATGCGGAAAAAGTTGCGTGAGCCGGCCTCATTTGTCGCGTGCTCCTGGAGTCTGGCGGAGTGTGCTTCAAATCCCTCGGCCGAGAACAGGTTGAGACACCCGTCGAAGCCAGGCGTCACAAACACGACTAACTCTTCCTCTTGCGATAGCTGCTTTCTGAGCGGTTTGGGGATGGCGATCCGAAGCTTTTCGTCGAGGATCCTTTCATAGGTGCCCGTCAGGGCCCTGGTCGCCATTTTTCACCAAAATTCACCACAGCGTGGGATTCCGTTTTTACCAAGTGCGGACGGTGTTTCAAGCGATGGATTTGTTAATTGCGCGGTCCGGCCGTTGCTCTCGGGCGCAAGCCGCTTTTGAGAAGCGGAGTTACGACTTGGAAACTTTTTTTTATGGGACCCCGTTTCGGGACCGTTAGACACTGTCGAGGCCTCTTCGGAGAACCGGCTTGCGGATTTCCGCATAAAGCCGCTCGTACTCCGGAACTACGAACTGCCACCTAAGGCATTTGCCGACACTGCTTTGCGCACTCGCGGTGATGAGCTTGGCGGGTCCCACTCAGTGTAGAGCGGCTGGCTCAGCCTCAGTGAGTCACCATTTCCCCATTTCGTGGAACGACGAATCCCCAATTCCGGGAGCGTCCAACGATTGGCATTCTTTGAAACGCGGCAAATATTGGATTGCATATCAGGCACGATGCCTTACAATGCGGGTGAATGTCAGGCAGAGTGCCTTATAGCAGCGACTAGGAAGAAATCGCACATGACCCGCAAGCCCGCCCCAGTGACCGACACGGAGTTGGCCATCCTCGAAGTGCTCTGGGACCGGCGGTCGTGCACCGTTCGGGAGATCGTCGAAGTCTTGTATCGCGAACGCTCGCGGGCCCTGCACGCAACGGTCAAGAGCCTTTTGGAACGACTCCAGGCGAAGGGGTTTATTGCCTGTGACAACTCCGGCTTTGCGCACCGGTTTTCGGCCCGTGTCTCGCGCGCCCAATACGTTCGCCATCAATTGGAGAAACTAGCCGAAAGCCATTTCGGCGGCGCGCTGGCTCCCATGCTCCTGACACTCGTCCCCAAGATGAAGTTGAGTCGCAACGACCGCGCCGCCATCGTCAAACTCATCGAAAGCATGGAATAGTCATTTATAAAGAGGCGCTCCGCCATGCTGCTTGAGGCGATGCTGTGGAATGCCCTCCTGGCGACTGCTCTGGCGGCCGCCGTGGCCTTACTCGGCCCCACGAAGTTCTTTCGCCGGCGCCCGGCGGTCATGCATCTCTTATGGTTCGCCGTCCTGGTCAAATTGGTCGTTCCCCCTCTCGTTCCGATCCCCTGCCTGCCAGGTCCGACAGCCAACGTGCGCACGGAAATCATTTCGCAGCGGTCACCCGTCGGGTCTGTGGCGCTGGAAAACCGTCGCGATGCCATCGGGACAGCAGCCGAGCCCGCCGAGCTGGCGCCGTCTGCCGTAAGCGATTGGCGGCCGGACCTTTCGTGGGCGTTGCTGAGCGTGTCCCTGGCCGGAACTCTCTTCCTCGTCGCGCGATTCGTGCGGCTCAGCCTACGTGCCGGCCGACAGTTGCGCACGGCTTACGCGGCTCCCGAGCGGCTCACCTCGCTGGCGGCCGGTTTGGCGAACCGACTCCAGGTGTCGCCCGTCCCGGACGTCCAGATTGTGGAGGCCTCGATTACGCCGGTGCTCTGGATGCGGCCGCGCAAGGGATCGATCGTGTTTCCGCGGGGCCTGGCCGACGAGCTCGATGACGAACAGATCTCCTGCATTTTGTCGCACGAGCTGGCCCACCTGCTGCGCCATGACCGCGCATTCAATCTGGTGGGGCTGGCCGTGGTCGCTTTGTTCTGGTGGCACCCGGTGGCCTGGTGGGCGCTGTGGGAGATGCAAGCGCGGCAGGAGGAATGCTGCGACGCCCTGGCGATCGCGCGCCTCTCGCGGTCGCGGCGGCTCTACGCCGAGACTCTCCTGCGGGCCCTCGATTTTTCACAAGCAACTCTCGATCTCGGCATGCTGGCTTCCCCCGGCTTCGGAAACCGTTCCCACATCGCAGGGAGATTCGAAATGATTGCCAACTCATCGGTGCGTCCGAACTGCTCTCGCGTCGCGTTCGTGCTGGCGGCGCTGGGGGCGGCGTCGTTTACCTGCTTCCCGGTTCGCGCAGACAACCAGTCGGCGGACGCCGCCAAAGAATCCAAACAGGCGCTCCCCAAGTCGCTCGATACGCCCGAAGCCGTCACGCAGATGAACGAATCGGTCCGCAACCTCAAACAGTTGTGCATCGCGCTGCACGACTGGGCCGGGGCGCATCAACTCTCCTCAGGCACGTCGAGCACCTCGCCGAATTCGTCATCATCCTCGTCATCTCAAACACCCTTTCGCTTTCCACCGGCAGTGGTCTACGGGAAGGACGGCAAAGGCAAATACCCGCACAGTTGGCGGATCGAATTGCTTCCCTTCCTTGGGGCACGCAACCTTTATGACCGCTATCACTTCGACGAACCGTGGGACAGTCCGGCAAACAAGGTTGTGCTGGCCAATATGCCTGAGGTCTTTCGCGATCCTGCCGACGCGGCGGGGTCCGTTAATTCTGGGTACTTTGTCTTGGTCGGCCGGCTGGTTGACGAAACCGTCGATGGACCGGCCTTGCAGACGTTTTTCAGCAGCAAGGTCGGAGTCGCGTTCCGACAAGTCACTGACGGCGCGACGAACACGATCGCAATCGTCGAAGCGAAACGCGATATCCCCTGGACCAAGCCTGAAGACATTCCTTACGACCCAAACGGCACGTTGCCGCAGTTGGGCGGCTTTTTTCGAGGGGGCTTCTGCGCCACATTCGGCGACAGCAGCACATGGTTTCTCGAAGAGCCGATCAAGGACTCGGCGCTTAAGGCCATGATTTCCCCAGCGGCCGGCGACAAGATCGATTACGTGCGCCGCCCGCAACGCATCCCCTACGGCCGGGAGCCCGCGAAATGACGTGCTTCCGCGCTTGCACTGCATGCGAAGTGCGAACCGAAGCGTTCGAATTCCATTCGGCTGTAGTCAGTCGATTGGCGGCGCCGGAAGCTCGGCGGGTCGGGCAAGACTTTCCGCGTACAGTCGCTCATAGTCCGCGGCAACCAACTGCCAGGTGAAGCGCTCGGCCACAATCTTTCGTGCCTCTAATGCGGCCGCTTTAAGCGCCTGCAATTCTTGAAGCGCCCTGCGAATGGCGTCGGCCAGCCGCGGCTTCCCATCCAGCGGGACGACGATCCCCGATTTGCCATCTGCCAGCAGATCGCTGATACCCTCGACGGCCGTCGCCACCACGGGCGTCCCCGCGGCCAGCGCCTCGAGCACCACGTTGGGGAGCCCTTCCCACTGCGAAGGCAAAACGAATAAATCGGCCGCGCGCATCAGCCCCGCGACGTCCGTTTGTCGGCCGATAAAGTGGATTTGCGAGTCGGCGCTGCGGTCTCTCGTCCACTCGCGAAGTTCCGCACTCAGCAGTCCGTCGCCCACCATCAGCAAGTGCAGGTCGGCGTGATCCGCAATTAATTCGCTCGCCGCCTCGAGCAAGCGGTAGGGGCCCTTTTGTGGATCGAGACGACCGACGAACAACAACACGCGACTGTCGCGCGGCACGCCGAATTGCGTGAGGTCGGCGGGCGCGGCGTTCGCAAAACGCTCGTAGTCGACGCCGTTGGGAATCACGCGGATCTTCTCGCTCCGCAAACCGCCTCGCTTCGCGGAGAACTCGGCCACGTCGCGGCTCACGCACACGTGCGCCGTCACCAGTCGATCGGTGACTCGATCGATCCAGAGGCGCACTCGGCTGCGCTTTTCAGCCACGCGAATTCCAGAGACAATCGCCGGCACGCGGGCCGCTGCCCCGGCGAGACGTCCGACGATGTTCGCGTGAAACAAAAATGTCTGCAGGATCGCGGGACGCAGAGCGGCCAAGTGCCGATAGAGCGGCCAGGCAACCAGGAAATCGCGCGGCCGATGGGCTCCGAGGCAGACGACGTCGATGCCCGCGGAGCGCAGCTCGACGGCCAGGACGCCCCCCGCGTCGAGGCAAAAGACGTGGGGCTCCCAGCGGCGGCGGTCCAATCTCGTTACGATTTGCACGAGGGCCCGCTCGGCCCCGCCCGCGTCGAGATCGGTAATGCAAAAGGCGATGCGGGTCGGTGGCGGTTCGCTGGGCACTGGTGGCTAAAGATTAGGGCGCGCGGCGTCGGCGTCTTTTCGCTTCAGTCTAACAGATTGATGACCTTCAGATGACTTCGCAATAAATGGACGATCTGGCCGCCTACGACTACGAACTTCCCCCACAGCTGATCGCGACCGAGCCTTTGCCGCAGCGGGACGCGTCGCGGATGCTGGTCGTCGACCGCCGCACCGACCGCCTCGAACATCGGTCGATCGCCGATCTCCCCGAAATTTTGCGGCCCGGCGACAGGCTGGTCCTCAACGACACGCGGGTCGTGCCCGCCCGCCTGTTCGGCGTCCGCAAGGGGACCGGCGGCAAATGGGAAGGGCTGTTTCTGGAAGTCGATGCTGCGGGCCGTTGGAGGCTGATCGGACACGCCGGCGGAAAGCTGCGGTCGGGCGAAACACTCGTGATCGCTCCAGCGCATCGACCGGAATCGTCGGAGCGACTCGAGCTGACTCTTTTTGATAGCGATGCCGAGGGCATCTGGACGGCCGCCCCCGCCTCAAGCCAGAACGCGGTCGAGCTGCTCGAACAATTCGGCACAGTCCCGCTGCCTCCTTACATCCACCGCAAACTCGGCGCTCGTTTGGATTGGGAGCGATACCAGACGACGTTCGCGGCCAGGCCGGGAGCCGTCGCGGCGCCGACGGCCGGACTGCACTTCACGCCCGAGCTGCGGGCGCGCTGCGAGCAACGAGGCATTCCGCAAACGTTCGTGACTCTGCACGTCGGCATTGGCACGTTTCGGCCGATCAGCGTTGAGCGATTGAGCGATCACGCCATGCATGCAGAATGGTGCGAACTCTCCGCCGATGCCTCCGCCCTGCTCAACCAGACTCGCGCGGCGGGCGGTCGCATCGTCGCGGTCGGTACGACCACCGTACGGACGCTGGAGACCGCCTTTTGCGACGGCTCGTTCGTCCCGTGGAGCGGGACCACAAATTTGTTCATTCGCCCGCCGTACCGCTTTGGCGGCGTCGATTGCCTGCTGACGAATTTTCACTTGCCGCGTTCGACGTTGTTTGTGCTCGTCAGCGCGCTGGCCGGCTTGCAGCTAATGCAGCGGGCGTACCAGGAGGCGGTTCGTGAGGGCTATCGCTTCTACAGTTACGGGGATTGCATGCTCATTCTTTAGTCCGCATGATTCACGTACGGGGGCGCCCGCTCGCGCCCCGTTGAGAGTTTGGTGGGGGAGTGAATCGGAATGTCCGTCACGATCGGCTGGTCTGACATCGCTTTGCGGTTGATCCTGACCGCCATCGCCGGCGGATTGATCGGCTTGAACCGGGGCGAGCACGGGCGTCCGGCCGGCTTGCGGACGGTGCTGCTCGTCAGCCTAGCAGCCTGCATTTCGATGATTCAGGCGAACCTGCTGATGAGCAGCGCCGGGAGACGCCCGATTCCTTCATTATGCTCGATCTGATGCGTTTGCCGCTGGGAATTCTCACCGGCGTGGGGTTCATCGGCGCCGGAGCGATCTTGCGGAAGGAAAACCTCGTCGTGGGCGTGACCACAGCCGCGACGCTCTGGTTCGTTACAGTCATGGGGCTGTGCTTCGGAGGGGGCCAGTTTTCGCTGGGGATTGCCGCCTTCGTCCTCGGGATGCTGGTGCTCTGGGTTCTGAAGTGGGTCGAAGCCCAACTGCCGCAGGACCGCCAGGCGACGCTGTGGGTCGTCGCGGGCGACACGGGTGTTGCCGAAGAGGAGCTGCGCAGGATGGTCGTCCTGTCCGGTTGCGAGATCTTTTCGGTCGGCCTCGTGCGTGACAACGAGCACAAACGCCAGGAACTGAGCTGCGAGATTCACTGGAGGGCCCGCGCGCACCAGAACCGGCCTCCCGAGTTTCTCGACCAGCTCGCGCAGTTGCCCGGCGTCATCAAATTAAGATGGTCGCCGCTGGGCGCGCCAGCCACAACGGGATGACGCTGCCGATGGGCCCTGCAAACTCTTCGACGGGACCAGCGGCTGCGCCTGGAAGCAAGCTGCTCGCGCGATTCGGCGCCATCGTCGGCGAGGACGGCCTGCTGTCGGCCCCCGAAGAGCTGCTCGTCTACGAGTGCGACGGTTACGTGGTCGAGAAAAAGTCTCCGGACGTCGTGCTGTTTCCCGAAACACGGGACCAGGTCGTTGCCATCGTCAAAACGTGCAACGAGTTCGACGTCCCTTTTGTGCCGCGCGGTGCCGGCACCAGCCTGTCCGGGCGGCTGTCTCCCCGTCGGCGGCGGAGTGATGATCGCGCTCACTCGGATGAAAAGGATCCTCGAGGTCAATCTCCGCGATCGCTATGCCGTCGTCGAGCCGGGTCTCGTAAACGTGCACCTCACGCAACACCTCAAAGGCACCGGCTACCACTACGCTCCCGACCCCTCCAGCCAGGGGGCCTGCACGATCGGCGGCAACGTGGCCACGAATTCCGGCGGACCGCACACTCTCAAATATGGGGTGACGGTCAATCACGTGCTGGCGGTCGAGGTCGTCTTGCCAGACGGGTCGGTCGCTGAGCTGGGCAGTCCGACTGGCGATTCACCGGGCTACGATCTCACAGGACTGTTCGTCGGCAGCGAAGGAACGTTTCGGAATTTGCACGCGCGATCACCGTGCGACTGACCCGCAATCCGGCCGCCTACCGCACGCTGTTAGGAATCTTCGAGACGGTCGCCGACGCCACGCAGGCGATCAGCCACATCATCGGCGCCGGGATCATTCCCGCGGCACTGGAGATGATGGATCAGGGAATTGTCGGCGCGGTCGAGGCAGCCTTTCATTTCGGCTTTCCGCTCGACGCCGGCGCCGTGCTCTTGATCGAAGTCGACGGCCTGGAGGTCGCGGTCGACGAAGAGGCGGAAAAAATCGTGACGATCTGCCAATCGTCCGGAGCCCGCGAAGTCCGCCGGGCCACGACCGAGAAAGAACGCCTGCTCTTATGGAAGTGCCGCAAGCAGGCGTTCGGCGCGATCGGCCGTTTGAGCCCCAGCTACTGCACGCAGGACGGCGTCGTCCCCCGCACGCGGCTTCCCGAAATCCTGGCCTTCATCACCGAATGCGGTGCCCGCCACGGGATCCGGATTGTGAACGTCTTTCACGCCGGCGACGGCAACATCCACCCGATCCTGCTCTTCGACGAGCGCGACGCCGCCCAGGTGGCCCGCGTGCTCGAAGCCAGCGACGAAATCCTCGGCAAATGCATCGAAATGGGCGGCAGCGTGACGGGCGAACACGGCATCGGCGTGGAAAAAATCAGCTTCATGGAAAAGCTCTTCACGCCCGACGACCTGGCCGTGATGCGCCAAGTCCACGATGTCTTCAATCCCAACGGCCGCTGCAGCCCGCAAAAAATGCTCCCCACAGCCGGCGGCTGCGGCACGGAACAGATCGAACGCAGCCACCCGGGCCGCCGGGCGGCACTGTGACTCTCCCGATTACTTGGCTTCCTGCTCCATCCGTGTCGTCACTGGTGCCTCGGGCGAAAATGCTCACAATGAAGCGCAGAACGCCGATCTTGGACATCCTTGGAGCCGCGACCGTGAGGGAGCGGGGGTGTAACGCGCGAAACGACGTGGATACACCGCTTACTGACGTGCGCGGCTCCGAAAGACCGTTTCCCGCTTGATGACCTCCGCCCGGCCCGAATCTGCCACTGAGTTTGCGCCCTCAACACAGGAGGAGTTGGCGCCTATCTCGTGAAAACCTTTGGCGGACCCAAGCGGCCGATGGTGCCCATCGGAGGCGGCACTTCGCTTGAAGTCGGCCCGCCGCTCCCCGATCGAGCGGTGAAAGTCGCTACGCGGGGGCTCGATCGCGTCGTCGAGTTTGCGGTGCGCGACATGACGATTACGGTCGAAGCCGGCATTCCGATCGCGCGGCTCGATGAGATTTTGCGCGGCGAAGGGCTGCGCTTGCCGATCGACATTCCGCAGTGGGAACGCGCGACGCTGGGAGGTGCTCTGGCGGCGAATGCCAGCGGGCCACGGCGGTTTGGTTTGGGGACGTTTCGCGATTACGTGATCGGGTTGACGGCCATGAAAGCGGACGGCCAGGTCTTTCATTCCGGCGGGCGGGTCGTCAAGAACGTGGCCGGCTACGACCTCTGCAAGCTGCTCGTCGGCTCGCAGGGCACGCTCGCCATCGTCACGCAGGTCACGCTTAAACTGAAGCCGATTCCGGAGGCGTCGGCGCTCGTCTGTGCCGGGTTTGCCAATCTGTTGGACCGCGAAGCGGCCGTGGCCGGATTGCTGACCTCGCAAACCCGCCCGATCGCGATCGACTCACTGAATGCGGCGGCGGTGGAGGGAATTGGGAAACGGCTGCGGGTCGGCATTCCGGACGGCGGTCCGGCGCTCATCGTGGGCTACGAAGGGACACAGCGCGAGACCGATTGGCAGACTGTCACGCTGCTGAACGAGCTGGCCCCATTTCGTCCGCTTGGCCAGCACGTCCTCCGCAACGCGGATGCCGGGCCTTTATGGTCCGCGCTGACCGAGTTCGCGGTTCCAGGGAACGAGCCCCTCTTCTTCGAGGCCCGGCTGCTTCCCTCGAAAATCAGTCAGTTCGAGGAGGCCGCGTCGCACCTGCCGATTGAGATCGTCGCCCGAGCGGGAAACGGGACACTTTTTGGAAAGTTGGCAGGGCCGATTACGGATCAGGTCGGCGTCGACAATAAGGTGGCAGAACTTGCCACCTTATTCGCTCAATCCCGAGGCACCTTCGCTATCCTGCGAGGCAGTCCGACTCGAACCAAACGGGCATCCGCGTCCGGGTGGGAAGAAGGCCCGTCGGCGTTAGTGCGACGGCTCAAATCCGCCTTCGACCCCGAGAATCTGCTCAACCCGCTGGCGGACATCCTGCCCGGATGACAGTCCGCGACGCGACTCGGAAATTTTCAACTTTGTTTATGAGCGCGTAGAAACTCGGTCTCGTCGAGTTGCATAATCGGCGGTAGGATGGAAATAGGGCAACTTTTGTGCGCCGGACGGGTCGCCGTGCGCGGCTGCGACTACAGGAGCGGCCAGCACTGGGACGGGGACGGGACACCGGGACGGGACGGGACACCGGGACGGGACGGGACACCGGGACGGGACGGGACACCGGGACGGGACGGGACACCGGGACGGGACGGGACACCGGGACGGGACGGGACACCGGGACGGGACGGGACACCGGGACTGGGACGGGACACCGGGACTGGGACGGGACACCGGGACTGGGACGGGACACCGGGACTGGGACGGGACACCGGGACTGGGACGGGACACCGGGACTGGGACGGGACACCGAGACCGGGACTGGACACCGGGACGGGACGGGACACCGGGACGGGACGGGACACCGGACGGGACGGGACACCGGGACGGGACGGGACACCGGGACTGGACGGGACACCGGGACGGGACGGGACACCGGACGGGACGGGACACCGGGACGGGACGGGACACCGGGACGGGACACCGGGACGGGACAAGTCCCTGTAAGGTGGACAAGCGCCCGCTTCGAGCCGGCGGCGCCACCATTTCGTGGGGTCGCACAGCAGTGTCCGCCTTGCGCGGACGTTGCCAACTTCCACCGGGACGGGGCGCTGAACTCGGCGGGATTCTTCGTGGGACGGGACACTTTCGGCCGAACGGGACGACGACCCGGCACGCTTCGGCGCGGAAAGCGTCGGGCCCCACTATAATTGAGGCTCAACGAACGAAACGGAATGCCTGACTCACCGCCCCGCGACAAATCCATCGGTCCTGCCAGCCCCTCCATCCCGACTTTACCCACCGCCGGAGCTCCGCGGGTTGGGGCGGACATCGACTATGGGCGTTTTCTCGACTGCGTCCATTGCGGGCTTTGTACCTCGGCTTGCCCAACTTACTTGGAGACGGGGAACGAGAACGATAGCCCCCGAGGTCGCATTTACCTGATGCGAGCGGTCACCGACGGTCGCTTGGAGATGGGGGAAAGCGTCAAGCGGCACCTCGACTTGTGCCTTGACTGCCGAAGTTGCGAGACGGCCTGCCCATCCGGCGTGCAATACGGGCGATTGATCGAGCCGTTCCGCGTCGACATGCGCCGGGCTGAGCGCAACCAGGTGGGGACTGACGCCTCAAAGGGAGGCAGTGACCCGCCGTGGCTCGAGCGGATGTTGCTCTACGGCCTGTTCCCGTATCCGGCGCGGATGAAGGCGGCTCTTGCCCCGGCCCGGTGGCTGCAACGGACAAAGTTGGATCGACTTATCGATCGCAGCGGCCTGCCGAGGCTGCTGCCCGGCTTTGTGCGGCGAATGTATGACCAGCTGCCGCGTCTCCAGCCCGCGGCGCCCGCGATGCCGGAGCTGCTCCCGGCAATTGGACCCCGTCGGGCGCGGGTCGGCCTGTTTGCCGGCTGCGTGGCGCAAGCCATGTTCCCGCAAACGAATTGGGCCACCGCGCGGGTTTTGCAGGCCAACGGGTGCGACGTCGTCGTTCCCAAGAGCCAAGTCTGCTGCGGGGCAATTCACTATCACAGCGGTGCAGAGGGGCCGGCGCTGGAGTTCGCCGCCAGGAACGCTGCTGCTTTCGATGTCGCCAGCGTGGATGCCGTCATCGTCAACGTGGCGGGTTGCGGGTCGATGCTCAAGGATTACGGACATATCGAGGAGGAAGCGTCCCGCCGGGCGCAGGAAAATGCCACTGTCGGACAAGCCGCCAGTGCCACCCGGGCAGACGCGGAGCGTGCGAATTCAGTTGCTCGCTTCGCAACGAAGGTTCGCGACGTCTCTGAGTTTCTGGCCGAGCTGGGGCCCGTCCCGCCGCCCGGAGAACTCCGGCTTCGCGCGGTTTACCACGACGCCTGCCACCTGGTCCACGCCCAGCGGGTCCGCGAACAGCCCCGGAGTCTCTTGGCCCTAGTCCCCGGCCTCGAGCTGGTTCCGCTGCCCGAGTCGGAAATCTGCTGCGGGGCGGCCGGCAGTTACAACCTGACGGAACCCGAGATGTCGGAGCGGCTTTCGCAACGAAAGCTGCAGAACATCCTGAGCTGCACCCCTCAGGCGGTCATCACGGGCAACGCGGGCTGCTCGCTGCAGATTCAGGCGGCCCTCCGCCGGGCCGGGTCGCCAATCTGGGTCGCCCATCCGATGGACGTGCTCGACCTGAGTTACCGAAAGGTCCTACCACCCACAATTTAAAGAGGGAGCGATCACAGATGGGGGTGATCAAAGCCGTCGTCTTCGACTTTGACGGCCTGATGTTCAACACGGAAGAAATCTTCAACCGTTCTGGCCGCGAGCTGTTACGACGGCGCGGCCTCGAAATGACGCCTGAACTCCTCACGTTGATGATGGGCCGGCGGGCTGACGAAGCGTTTCCGCTGATGATCGCCGAACTGGGGCTCACCGAGTCGGCTGCCGACCTGCGGGCCGAGGAACGGACCATCTTTCAGGACATGCTCTGGACGGACGTGGCTCCCATGCCCGGCCTGTTCGAGCTATTGACCGCGATTGAGAGTCGGGCATTGCCCAAGGGGGTGGCGACCTCGTCGCGCCGGCCTTACATCGAGTCGGTGTTGCGGAAGTTCGAGCTGGTCGATCGCTTCGACCTCTTGCTGACGTCCGAGGACGTCACTGAGGGAAAACCCCACCCCGAGATCTATCTCACGGCCGCCAGCCGGCTTGGGGTGCGACCGGCGGAAATGCTCGTGCTCGAGGACAGTGAGATCGGGACACGATCGGCTGCCGCTGCTGGGGCGGTCGCTGTTTCGATTCCGCACGAGCACAGCCGCCATCACGACTTTAGTGCGGCGACCTTCGTTGCCGAGCGTCTCGACGACCCGCAAATCTTGCGTCTCTTTCCAAATTGATGCCGACGCTTCGAGCGGGAAGGCATTTCCTTGTCAACTCGTGGCACCATTGCCGCTGAATTATTTCCAAAATTGGCAAACTAGAAGAGATGGGAGTTGTGGATTGAATTTGCCAACTTTATCCATCGGGGAACTTGACCCTCCGCTTGCGGGCCGCCACATTGGAGCCTTCGCGGATAGGACGGTGGGCCGTTGGAACCAAGTCGATTACTTGGTGCGGTCCTGGATGACCGAGTCTCGAATGGATGAAAGGAACAGTCATGTCCGTTGGTTTCGCCCTTCTATTGTTTGCCAATGCGGCGGCGAGTGACAGATTTGCGGCGGCGACGAATGCCGCCCCGCCCACGGAAGCCCAAGTTGCTCCGTCCTCGTACGACAGTTACACGCAGGCCTACCGCGCCGCTAAGCAGGCGAAGAAGCCCATGCTGGTGATTCTGAACCCGGCGAAGGGCGCGAAGGTCTCTATGATTTCGCTCGAAGACGTGCAGAAGACGCGCATTCGGCGAGAGCTACTTCAGAACTATGTGGTTGCGGTGATCGACACGTCGTCGCCGCACGGTAAAAAGGTCCAAGCTCTGTTTGGATCGCCCCAGCTTCCCCACGTTGCCATCATCGATAATGCTCAGGCGTTTCAGGTCTACCAGACCAGCGAGACGCTCTATGGACAGATGTGGGATCAGATTTTGACAGCCTTCCAAAAGGCTGAGCCCGCGACTCGCATGCCCGTCCAGAACTCCTGCCCCTATTGCCAACAATACCGGCAGCAATAAGTTCATCAGGGGCGTCGAATCCGCGAGGACGCCCTCCCCTCCTTTTGCCGGTGAGGACCCGCCGCAAGGTTGCGGCCGGGTCTTTGCCGGCTTCTTGTTTTCGCAGAATTCCCAAACTTCCAAGGGCGGATGATGGCGGTTGAAACCGTTACAGGAACCGGCTGACAGCAGACGATAACGATGACGCGGCTGTACGCCCCGTTGTCGCCGGTGCCACGGATGGCAAATCCCCAAATTACCCTGATTCTCCAACAGGCGGCCCACGAAGTTCTGTTGTGGGTCGGCTTCGGGACGCTGGTTGGCCTGGCCGCCAAGGCCATCATGCCGGGTCGCGATCCTGGCGGTGCCCTCGGTACGACGCTGATGGGAATCGTCGGGTCGGTGCTGGGGTGCGGCGTCATCGCCTTCTTCTTTCACGGTCAGCGGATCATGCCGATCAGCACGGCGGGATTCGCCGCCGGCACGGGAGGAGCGTTCATCATCCTGCTCTTTTACCGTTTGCTGGCCGGGCAGTTCTTTGTTGAGGCCGAGGACGGCGACCGGTTTATGTACCGTTCGCAGCGAGCCCGCCGACGCAGGCTGCTTCGCAACGGCTAAGCGACAGCCGCTCCTGCCTCCGCGATCGACCCTTACGCCGACTCAGCGCTGTGAGTATCCTGCAGAAAAGGCCTGAACCTTCGGGCCGACATCTCCAAACGGCAGGATTTCATGGCGACTCGACTCGATCTCCGAGCGCAAGCGGAGACGCGGCTGCGTCTTTATCGCACGATGCAGATCATTCGACAGTGCGAAGAAGAGCTGGCTCGCTGCCACCAGCGCGGGTTGGTCCACGGGGCCTGCCACACCTACGTCGGTCAGGAGGCGATCGCTGCCGGAGTCTGTGCTCACCTGAAAGCGGACGACGTTGTCTTCAGCACGCACCGGGGGCACGGCCATGCGCTGGCCAAGGGTTTGGAGCCTCGACAGCTGATCGCCGAGCTATTTGGCCGTGCGACCGGCTGTTCCCGCGGTCGCGGCGGCAGCATGCACTTGTTCGCCCCCGAAATCGGCCTGATGGGCACCAGCGGAATCGTCGGGCCGTGCATCTTACAGGCGGCCGGCGCCGGCTACGGCTTCAAGATTCTCAAATGCGACCGCGTGGCTGTCGCGTTCTTTGGCGACGGGGCCGTCAACAACGGGGCCTTTCACGAAGGCCTCAACATGGCCGCCATCTGGAACCTGCCCGTCCTCTTTGTCTGCGAAAACAACCAATACGCCACCGAAGTGCCGTTCAGCTACTCGAGCGGCAACCCCAGCGTGGCAGGACGAGCGGCCGCGTACGGACTTTCGGGGATTGAGGTCGACGGCAACGATGTGCTGGCTGTTTCGGACGCCGCCGGCGAAGCTGTCTCGCGGGCACGGGCGGGCCTGGGGCCGACTTTACTGGAATGCAAAACCTATCGCACGCGGCCCGCACGCCGAAGGCATGGGGGATTTCGGCTATCGCACTCGCGAGGAAGTCGACGGCTGGAAAGGCCGCTGCCCAATCGCCCGGTTCCGAAAGACGCTCTTCGATGAGGGCCTCGCGGACTCCGATCAACTCGACGCGATTGATGCAGAAATCGCCGAACAGATCGCAGAGGCGGTCCGCTTCGCCGAGGGGAGCCCCTGGCCCGAGCCATCGACCGCGGCAATCCACGTGTACAACCAAGCCGAACGAGTTCCCATTGCCAGGCAATCCGGTCCCAATGGACGCGTCACAAATTGGATGCAGGCCACGCTCGAGGCTCTGACCTCGGCCATGGCTGCCGACTCGAAGATCTTTGTCATGGGAGAAGGGGTCGGCAAACGGGGCGGGAATTTCAAGACGACGATCGGGCTCTACGATCGGTTCGGGGCCGACCGTCTCTGCGACACGCCGATTTGCGAACGCGGTTTCGTCGGGCTCGGCGGCGGCGCCGCGATGATCGGCACCCGGCCGGTGATCGACTTTATGTTCGCCGACTTCATCCTCGACGCAGTCGGCGAAGTCCTCAACCAGATCGCCAAAATGCAGTACATGAGCAGCGGCCGCCTCAAAATGCCCGTCCTGCTACGCGGCTGCGTTGGCATCGGCCACTCGGCAGCGACTCATCACTCGGGCAATTACTATCCGATGTACGCGCATTTCCCCGGCTTGCGGGTGGTCCTTCCGTCAAACGCTGCGGACGCCAAGGGGCTGCTGTTCTATGCGCTGCGGTGCGACGATCCCGTGCTGTTCCTGGAACCCCGTGAGCTTCTGACTCTCAAAGGTCCCGTGCCCGAATCCGATTATGAAATTCCGTTCGGCCAGGCGTCAGTGCTTCGCACGGGCAGCGACGTGACCGTGGTTGCTCTGGCGCTCATGGCCCAACACGTTCTGAAAGCAGCCGACGCGCTGGCAAACGAAGGTCTCTCGGTCGAGGTGATCGATCCGCGCACCATTGCTCCGCTGGACGTCGAGACAGTGCTCACGTCGGTTGCGAAGACCGGTCGACTGTTGATCGTGGACGAGGCGTTCGCACCGTTCGGCGTCGGCGCGGAAATTGCCGCACAAATCGCCGATCGGGGCTTCGACGAATTGGACGCACCGATTCGGCGGCTCAACGGATTGCACACGCCCACGCCCTACAGTCCGCCGCTCGAGGCGGCTGTCGTGCCGAATGTCGCGGAAATCACCCGCGCGATCCGCAAGCTTTTGGACGAATGAGAACTGCCGATGCCCGTTGAGATCAAAGTGCCGCGCCTGGGATGGAGCATGGAGGAAGGCACCTTCGTCGAGTGGCTCAAACGCGACGGCGACTTTGTTCAAGCGGGGCAACCGCTCTTCTCGATTGAGGGCGATAAGGCCATCCAGGACGTGGAAGCGATCGGCTCGGGCATCCTGCGGATTTCCCCCCGCGCACCCGAAAATGGCGAACCGGTAAGCGTCGGCGTGACACTGGCTTTCTTAGTGACTGCCGACGAGGCGGATCCGTTTTCCGCAAGCGAGCCTCAGAAACCACAGCCTGGAAAGCCGTCGGTTCCGCAACCCAAACCAGAAGTCCCGCAGCCAAAACCGGCCCGCCCCGACAAGCCCGGTCCCGAGGTTCCGCGCCCAGGAACAACTCCGTCCAAAACTCCACCGCCGGCTGCTCCCGACCCGGAAGTTCCAGCTCCGAAACCGCCCAGTCCAAGAACGCCCGGGCCGGATATCCCCAGGCCGGATATCCCCAGCCCGAGTAGTCCGGAGCCTGAGATTCCAGAGACCTTCGCAGCCGGAAATCTCACCGATCGAACCCCCGCAGCACGAACCGGGTTCGCCGAGCTTCGGCTCTCGCGTGCTCGACTCGCGACGGCACGGCTCGGATCGGCTGCTCGGATCGGCGACGGTGCGTCCAAGAATTTCCCCACGCGCCCTGCGCATCGCGGACGAGTTGGGAATCGACTGGCGAGAAGTGAGCGGCAGCGGTCGCGGCGGCCGCATCCGCGAGCGCGACGTGCGGGCAGTTGTGGACACAAACAGAACTGCCGTCGCCCGTTCCCGTCCAGCCGTCGCCAACGAATTGACAGAAAACGCCGCGCGCATGGCGCTGCGTCGAACGATTGCGGCCCGCATGAGCGCCGGTGCTCAGTCGACAGCGCCCGTCACTCTGACAACGATGGTCGACGCGACCAATCTTGTGAATCTGAGGGCGCAATTCAAAGCCGCGGCAACGGAATCTGAGACTGTCACGCCGGGCTATCTTGCCTTCATCACCAAGCTGGCCGCGCACGCGCTCGCCGAGCATTCGCATCTCAATCAGCAATGGATCGACGGCCGAATCGAGACGCCGGAGGGGATTCACATTGCGGTGGCGGTCGACACAGCGGCCGGACTCTTGGCCCCCGTTGTGCGCGATGTGCCGACGCTTGGCATTCGCGAGATCGCCGCACGCTTGGCTGACTTGACGACGCGCGCCGAGTGCGGGCAACTGCGTCCTGCGGAACTCACGGGCGGCACATTTACGATCAGCAACCTCGGCGCTTATGGTATCGACGCCTTCACACCAATCCTCAATGTGCCCCAGTGCGCGATCCTCGGATTGGGACGCATCGAGAAGCGCCCGGCCGTCGTCGGTGATCAGATCGTCCCCCGCGACCAGATGACGCTCAGCCTGACGTTCGACCACCGTATCGTCGACGGCGCACCCGCGGCACAGTTTCTCGCCACGCTGCGACAGGGCATCGAGAACCCCGGACCGTGGCTCGTCTCCTGAATCCGAATGGGCCGCGCTCAAAACTGCCGGTGATAGCCCGCGATCCAGCCGCCATCGACCACCAAAATATGGCCGTTCATGTAGCTGTTTTCGGGGTCGGCGAGGAACAGCGCGGCGACCGCGATTTCGTCGGTCGTGCCCGGCCGGCCTAGCGGCACGTGATCGAGCATCTCCTGCACGCGTGAGTTGAAAGTTCCGCCGGGGCCGTAAAAAAGCTGCTTCGTCCCCTCGGTGAGCGTCGAGCCGGGGGCGATGCCGTTGACCAGAATCCCTGACGGCCCGAGCTCCAGCGCCATCGACTTCGTCAGGTTGACGACCGCTGCCTTAGCGGCAACGAACGCCGACTGCAGACGGAGCGGCACGAGGCCGGCGATCGACGCGATGTTGATGATGCGGCCGGAGCCTTGCCGCTTCATCACGCGGGCGGCCGCGTGGCTGACTTCGTAGACGCCGTTCAAGTCGACGTCGAGGATGCGGTCCCATTCCCAGCGGGGAAACTCGTCGATCGTGACCCGATTGGCCAGCGTGTTGACGCCGGCGTTATTGACCACGATGTCGATCCGCCCGCGTTCGCGCTCGATGCGGTCGACGAGCGCGCCCACCTGGTCGGATTTGGTGACGTCGAGCAGGGCTGACTCGCAGCCGGGAGATCGAGACGCCGCCGCGGCTGCCCCTGCTGCATCGACGTCGGTGTAATAGACGGTGGCGCCGTTTTGTGCGAAGCGATCGGCGATTGCCTGCCCGATGCCGCGGGCCGCGCCGGTCACGAGCGCGACTTTACCGGTGAGATCGGATTTCATTGGGTCCGACTCGGCGTGGTCTTTCGCCCTAGGTCGAGAATTGAGCCACGACGTCCCAAAGAGGGCCCGGGAAAAAGAACAGTCCAACGCTGACGACGAGGCACACGCCGATGCCGACGTAGGCGGCCAGTCGGTCAGAAGCCTGCACGTCAACGCCTGCCGGCGCCGGCCGCAGGTACATCACCGCGACGATCCGCAGATAATACGCGGCAGCGATTGCCGCGTTGACCGCCAGCACGATCGCGAGAATTTCCGCCGATATCGTCTGCTGCGACCAGGCGGCCATCAGCAAGTTGAGCTTGCCGATGAAACCGCCCGTCGGCGGCAGGCCGGTGAGGCTGAAGAGCAAGATCATCAGGACCGCGGCGGCGGCCGGCTGCGTTTGGCTCAAGCCGGCCAGGTCGTCGATCGTCGCCACCGAGCGATCGCCGCGCTTCAGCAACACGAGCATTCCGAAAACGCCCACGATCGTGGCGCCATAGGCAACCAGGTAAAACAAGAGCGCGGGCGTGCCGCCGACGCTGGCGGGCTGATGTCCGGCGGCCAGTCCCACCAGCATGTATCCGGCGTGGGCGATGCTCGAATAGGCCAACAGCCGTTTGAGATCGCGCTGCAAGAGGGCCAGCACATTGCCGATGATCATGCTGGCAACGGCCATCAACCAGAAGATCGTTTCGCACCAGACCCGCAGGCTGTCGGCGGAGGTGCGAATAAACGGGTCAATGCTGTCGAAATGAATGATCCGATACAGAGCCAGAAAGCCGGCGACCTTGGGGATGAAGGACAACATGGCCGCCGCGCCCGCGTGCGAACCCTGGAACACGTCGGGAGCGTAAAAGTGAAACGGGACCGCCGTCACGCGAAAACTCAGTCCGGCGACGATGCAGGCCGCGGCGATCAAGAGAATCGCAGGCGACTGCGCCGCCGGAAAATGCCCCAGGGCGGCATGGATGGCCCGCAAGTTCGTCGAGCCGACGGCCCCATACAGAAAGCTGAATCCGTAGAGCGTGATGGCCGACGAAACGATGCTCAGCAAAAAGTACTTGGTCGTCGCCTCGGCACTGGCTGGGGCGCGGCGCGGCAGGTAGAGAAAGACGTAGGTCGGGATGCTCACCAGCTCGAGCGCCAAAAACAGCACGATCAAATCGTTGGCGGCCGCGGTCAGGCTGACCCCGGCGATCAGCAACAAGAGCACTCCATGAAACTCGGCGGATAAAGCGTCGTCCACCTCGTCCCAGTTGATCAGCACGAGCACAATTCCGGCGAGAATCGCGATGCCGCGGCCGAACCAGGCCAAAGAATCGCTCTGGACGACTCCGGGCGAGGGGAACGACGGCGACTCGACCCAGATCACGATCGCCCCGACCAAAGCCAAGAGCGAAATCACCGCCCACGTTCGGCCCAGCCGACGGCTGACCGGCTGGCCTTCCGTGACAAGAAACGGGCCGATCAGAAACTGCAGACAGGCGACGCCGATCAGCAAGATCTCCGGCAGCACTGGCTCTGAACGTTCTGGACAAAGGGGAGCATCAGCGACGTCCTCCCCTGTCATCGGCGCGGCCGCAGTTTGAGACAGCGCCACGGGTTGAGAATTCTGCTCGACGCGTCGCGCGTCGTAAAGCCGGGCGAGCGCCTGGACATCCGGCTTCACGAAGTCGATGAGCGGCTTTGGATAAATTCCAATCGCCAGGCACAACACCAAGAGCGGCACCACCGCCCAGCTTTCGGCGCGGCGGATGTCGCCAACATCGTGATGAGCGGGGGCCGGGCCGACCGGACCGAAAAACGCCCGCCTGAGCATCGAGAGCAGGTAGAGCGCGGCCAGGATCACACCGAGCGTCGAAACGACCGCAAACGGGCGGTTGGTTTTGAACATGCCGACGAGTGACAGAAACTCGCCGACAAATCCGTTGAGCCCCGGCAGCCCCATGCTGGCCAGACACGTAAAGACCATCGCGGTCGAAATCAGCGGGAGCTTCGAGGCGATTCCGCCCAACTGAGCAATTTCGCGCGTGTGATAGCGTTCGTAAACCATGCCCACCAGCAGGAACAGTGCGCCGGTCGAGAGTCCGTGGTTGATGATTTGCAGAAAGCTGCCGGTGATTCCTTCCACGTTGAGGGCGAACATGCCCAGCATGCAAAAGCCGAGGTGGCTGATGCTGCTGTAGGCGACGAGTTTTTTGAGATCGCTCTGCGCATACGCGCACAGGGCCCCGTAAATGACTGCCGATGACCGCGAGCAGGCCGATCAGCGGCAGTGCCGACCGAGTAGCAGGCGTCGGGGAACAGGGGGAGGCAAATCCGCAGGAACCCGTACGCTCCCAGCTTCAAGAGCACGCCGGCCAGGATCACGCTGCCGGCCGTCGGCGCTTCGACGTGCGCCAGCGGCAGCCAGGTGTGGAACGGGAACAAGGGGCACCTTGATGGCGAAGCCGAGCGAAATCGCCAACAGCAATCCGATCTGTAGCGAGACGGGCATCCGGCGGACTTCGAGCACCGCGGCCAGCTCGGGGATCGAAAAGGGATAGGCGATCTCGCTGTGCTCGAATCGCATACATCACGAGCAGGGCCAGGCCGGTGAGTGTGATGATGCTGCCGGCGAATGTGTACAGGAAAAACTTGACAGCAGCTTCGCGTCGCTGCGGTCCACCCCAAATTCCGACCAGAAAGAACAAGGGGCAGCAGCGTGAACTCGAAGAAGACGTAAAACAGCACCAGGTCGAACGCGCAGAAGGCTCCGTTGAGCGCCGGCCATCAGGATGAGCAAGGCGGCATAGTATTCGCGCTCGCGATCGTGAATCGGCGACCAGGAAATCAACACGGCCGAAAACGTCAACAGCGACGTCAGGAGGATCAGCGACAGGCTGATGCCGTCCATCCCGAGCTAGAACTCGAGATGCGATCGTTTGAAGCGTGCGTATGGGTCCCCGCATTGCCATGCCCATACGTCAGCCATTCGCGACCGAACCGCAGCCGCGGTTGGACAGGCGACTCGGCATTGGACGAGGGCGCGGGAAGCGAATCGTAGGACGCGGTCAATGCGATCCCGCAGGCCAGCGTGGCCACGCTCGCCGCCAGGCTCAGCCAGCGGGCGAATCGCGCCGGCCAATGCGCGAGCAACAGCAGGACTCCCACGACGAGCGGAATCATGATTGTCGCGACGAGGATCGCGGGCACTGCCTGAATCACATCCGCACCGCCCAGACTTGAAGGACCGTGGTCAGAAAGATGGCCAGCCCGAAGATCATCACCAGCGCGTACGACTGAATCAATCCGTTCTGCACGGGCCGCAGGAACCGGCCGACCATCGGCGGGACGGCGCCGACTTCATCCACCAGCCGGTCGATCACCCCCTGGTCAAACAAGAGCGACAATAAAGGCGATTGCATTGACGGGAAACGAGACCAGGACGTTTGCCAGCTCGTCGAGGTAGAACTTGTTGAGCGACAACTGGTAGAACGGCCCCGCAGCCGCGGCGACCTTTGCCGGCCGATCGGAAGGCTGGGCGTACATCACATAGGCAATGGCGATACCCGCCGATCACGGCGATGGCACTCGCAATCGCCAAGCCGATTTGAAACGCCACCGTTTCGACGCGAAGGGTCGTGGGCATCTGCTCGATCCAGCCGCTCAAACAGGTGCGTCGGCCCGACGATCGCACCGATTGCGAGAGCGAACACGGCCAGCACGGCCAGCGGCCAGGTCATCGCGCGCGGACCCTCGTGAACCTGCGGCGGCGCGTGTTCCGCAGTGACCGAAGGCCGTCGAGGCGGACACGTTTTCTCGTTCTGGGTGACCGTCGTGCGCATGGCGGTCGTCACCGTGCGAGGCATGGGCGGCGTGCGCCAGCGCCTCCGCCGGCATCCGCAGCGGTCCGAAAAACGTGAGGTAGTAGGCGCGGAACGTGTAAAAAGCAGTCAGGATGCGCCGTGACAAAAGCGGCGGCAAAGACGACCTGAAACAGCCGCGGGTATCCACCGTGGTGCGTCGCATTCGAGCAACAGGCCGAAAATTTCGTCCTTGCTCCAGAAGCCGGAAAGCAGCGGAAAGCCGGAGAGCGCCAGGCCGCCGCAGAGAAACGTGCCAATGCGTCAGGGCAGGACCTTTCGCAGTCCGCCGAATTGCCGCATGTCGATCACGTTGCCCATCGCGTGCATCACGTTGCCGGCCGACAGGAACAAGAGCGCCTTGAAAAAGGCGTGCGTGAACATGTGGAAGATGGCGGCGGTCACGGCGGCGATGGCGAACGCTTCGCCGGCCGCCGCCGCTCCCAGCGCCATGAACATGTAGCCGAGCTGGCTGATCGTCGAATAGGCGAGCACGCGCTTGAGATCGTTCTGCGTGAGCGCGATCAGTGCGGCCAACAGGGCGGTGATCGCCCCGATGGTCGCCACGACCGCCTGGGCCTCGGGGGCCAGCACGAACAGCGGCGTGCAGCGGGCGACGAGGTAGACGCCGGCCGTCACCATCGTGGCCGCGTGAATCAGCGCGCTGACCGGGGTCGGGCCTTCCATCGCGTCGGGCAGCCACAAGTGCAGCGGAAACTGGGCCGACTTGCCGCACGCCCCGGTGAACAGGCACGAGCAAATCGTCAACACGCGGGTCGAAAAGTCGGCGGGCGCTCCGCGAAAGCCTCGCGTCCGCGAAACACGTCGACGAAATCGAGGCTGCCGAACGTCCGCCAGATCAAGTACAGAGCCGACCAGAAATGCCGCGTCGCCGATGCGGTTCATCACGAACGCCTTGACGGCCGCGGCGGAGGCGGCCGGGCGCTCGAACCAGAAGCCGACCAGCAAATAGCTGCACAGGCCGACCGCTTCCCAGAAGACGAACAGCACGACGAAGTTCCGGGCCATCACCAGCATGCACATCGAAAACACGAAAAGCGACAGCTCGGCAAAGAACCGCGAATACCCCGGGTCGCCATGCATGTAGCCGCTGGCGTAGATGGCGACGAGCAGGCTGACCAAGGTGACCATCGCCAGCATCACGGCCGAGAGCGCATCGACGCGCAGCGCGACTTGCACGTGAAAGTCGCCGATCGAAACCCATTCGTAGCCGCGCGCATCGGGCACCGATTCAGGCGTTTGAACGGCCGCCGGTCCGGCCGTGGGCGAGCCCTTCGTCCTTCGCATGATGTCCAGCCGCGACGGCGACGTGGCCCAACTGAATCAGCGACAAGACGCAAGAAACGACCAGCGCCGAGACCACGACGCGATGGCCGCCGCAGCGAAAAAACGCCGGGCCAAAGAGCGCGACCAACGACCGCCGCGGCCAAGCGGGCAGCCCGGGATCAGCCACAGGAGGACGGTCTGGAGCGTCTCAGACACGGGTCGACGTCTCCAGAGTTTTGGCGCGAGCGGCGCGGTCGGCGGGAATTGCCGGCCGGCGTGAGCCGCGGGAAGTGCTGCGGTAGGCTGAGGCAGTCTCTTCCTCGGGGACTTCGTCGGCCGATGCCGGCTCCGGCTCGCCCAAATCGTGCCAGGCGATCATGTCGAGGGTCTTCCGCATGCGGTAGAGAGCGGAGACCAAGGCCAACGCCAAGGCCGCCTCGCAAGCCGCCACGGTGAGCACGATCGCCGTGAAGACCTGCCCTTCGTAGTTGGCATGCTCGTATGAGAACGGCGACCAGGTTGAGCGTCACGCCCAACAGCATCATTTCCGCGCGACAAGAAGGCGACGATCAAGTTGCGGCGTGTGAGAAAGCCGAGCGCCCCCAGGGCGAACAGCACGGCTCCCACGATCAGGTAACCGAGTAAGTCAGATGTCATTGGCCGGAAATCACCAGGCGGTCGTCATCGTTCGTCAGGCAACATTCGCTGTCGGCATTGAGTCGGTCGCTCGTACAGGCGCACACATTAGTTGGCTGGCGGATTTGCACGGGCCCGCACGCGGCGCGGAGCGATCGCCACTGCTCCCACGCCGGCCACCAGGAGCAGCGTTCCCGCCAAGTTCGACCACGAACAGATAATCGCTGAAGAAAGTTCGACCGAGGCCTCGCAGGGGCTGGGCTCATCCGCCCGCATACGACTGTGGGGATACGGATCGAGGCTGGGCGGTATGGGAATAAATCCGGCGCAGCCCGCGGAGTTCCGTCGAGCGACGTATTGGCGGTGACTGCAGCAGCGCCCGTCCGCGGAGTTTCATCGAGCGACTTCTTGGCGGCGACAGCGGACTTCGTCGTCGCGGCCGCGGGCTGGCCGAACGGATTCTGCCTCCAATCGGCGAGCGTGAACAGCAGGACGCTCAGCAACAGGAAGGCGGCCAGGCTCGCCAGGAAAGGCTCGCGGGCGTGCCGGTCGTACGGCGCATTCCCCGGATGCCTCGACAGCATGATGATGAACAGGAAAGTGACGACGATCGCTCCGGCGTAAATAATTACCGTGGTCGCGGCCAGAAACAGCGCTCCGCGGAGCACGAACAGTCCGCTCACGCTCAAAGTGACGATCGCAAACGAAAGGGCCGAATAAATGGGATTGGGAAAGTCACCGTGGCGGCAGCCGCCACGATCGCCACGCCCGCAACAAGTAAAACAACGCCCCATGCAGAGGCGCCGCAGCCGGCCCGAACAAAAAGCCGAGCACGCCCAGCGCGACCACTCCAAACGCGATGCCCACCGGCCGCCAGAACCCGTACTCGCGCGGCAGCAGCAGATAAAGCGCGACGAAACCGAACACCGGCGGCACCAGCAGGCCCCGGTTTTCGATCATCCATTCAAAGATTGCGTTCATGGGCAGAGCCGACTCAGGGGGTGCGCTCGTGATGCGGGTGATCGGGTTGGCTCGGCGGGCCCAACGGGCCGACAGGATGCAGCGACCGAGGCGCTTCCTCCGGCGGGAAACAGCGTGGTGACGATTTGGGACGCCGGGCCCAAGCGGGGTGGAGTGCGTCCGGATCGGGTCCTTGCCCGATTTGACCGTCTGGTCGTAGACGGACAGCAGCTTTTCGCGGTCGAACAGCATCTCCTGACGGCTGTGGCCGACCAGATCGTAGATGCTCGTCAGCTCGATCGCATCGACCGGGCAGGCCTCTTCGCACATGCCGCAATAAATGCACTTGAGCTCGTCGATCACGAATTTCGTCGGATACTTGTCGCGGTCGGGCCAGGGGGCCTTGTCGCCGACGATTTCGATGCAGCGCGCCGGGCAGGCCGTCGCGCACAGGAAGCAGGCCACGCACTTCACGCGTCCCTGATCGTCGCGGTTGAGGCGGTGAACGCCGCGATAATTGAGCGGCAGGTCGGGCTTTTCCTCGGGGTATTGCTCGGTGATCGTTTCGGGCTTGAAGAGGTGCTTGAGCGTGGTCTCGACGCCCTTCGGCAATCGCCGGCAGGTACATCGCCTCCAGCAGCCCGAACTGCGGCTCCTTCGACCCACGTCACGTCTTCCGGCTTGATCGGCATGGTTTGCCCGCGATCCGTTCTCGAAGCAGTCGCACTGATGGAAGGAACTCAGGTCAGGCGGCCGCGCCATTGGGCCGCGACGTTCTCAGGCACGCCGCGGGTCATCCACAGCGACACGCCCGTCGTCACGACGACCAGCACGACCGAAAACGGCAGCATCCACCAACAGGCTCAGGTCGTATTGTTTGACGATCATCATCCCGAGCAGGTTGGCACAGCGACAAGGGAATGAACACCTTCCAAGTCAGCGCCATCAACTGGTCGAAGCGAAACCGCGGGATCGTCCAGCGGATCAGCATGATGAACGTGATGATCACCTCCAACTTTGGCCAGCAGCACGAGCACTTTGACCACCGTCGCGCCGCAATAGGCGCTCTCCGGCCTCGGCAATCCAGGGAAAGTGCCAGCCGCCGAAGAACATGATCGCCGTCAGGAAGCTGACCGTGATCACGTGCGTGTATTCGGCCAGGAAGAACATCGCGAACTTGAGCGCGCTGTATTCGGTGTGGTAGCCCCCCACCAGTTCCTGCTCGCACTCCGGGCAGATCGAAGGGCAACCGGTTCGACTCGGCCAGAGCCGCTCGCAAAGAAAATCAGCCAGGCCAGCGGCTGAAACCAGATGTTCCAGTCGAAAAAGCCAACCGCTCTGCCTGTGCGATGACGGTCTCGAGATTGAACGAGCCGGCCAGACAGCCCCACGCCGAGCACCGACAGCCCCAGCGGGATCTCGTAGCTCACGACTTGGGCGCTCGAACGGAGGCTGCCCAGAGCACTGTATTTGTTGTTCGACGACCAGCCCCCCAAGATGACGCCGTACACCGCCAGGCTCGTGACCGCAAAGACGAACAGGATGCCGATGTCGACGTTTGGGGCGATCGCGAACGGGAACCCGCCTGGCTGCGACGGCGGGAGGCCCGAACGGCACGACCGAAAAGGCCAACATCGTGGTGAAGACCGAGATCGTCGGCGCGATGACGAACAGGGCCTTGTCCGCGGTCGGCCGGAATCACGTCTTCTTTGAGGACGAACTTGATGCCGTCGGCGATCGATTGCAACAAGCCGTAGGGCCCGACGCGATTGGGGCCGATCCGGTCCTGGATGCGGGCCGAAAGCTTGCGCTCGATCCAGATCAGGTACATGCACAGGGTGAGCACGCCTCCCAGCACGACCACGATCGCCACCATCGCGTGAATCCAGTTCATGGGTTGGCTCCGGCGGCGGCCGGTGGTTTCGACGCGGAGTGATGCGGCGGAGGCGGCGACGGCGGTCCCGAGGCCGGGGGAGCCGGTGGAAAGGCGGGCGACGGCGCCCAATTCGGTAGCGGCCCGGCTGAAGCTTGGTCCGCTGTGCCTGCGGAAAGCATGTGCCCCAGCGACCCCAGGCGTCCCACGCGCAAGGCGGCCAGCGCCGCAATCTCGGTGCCGATCTCGGCGCGCAAAGTCGGTGCGTGGAAGAGCCCGCGTCGGCCGGCCAGTTCCCAAAGGATGCGGCCGTCCGGCCAGGACTCTCCGGGACCGCGAACGGCCCGGTGAATTTCCTGCGCCAGACCCGCGTGATTGACGAAGGTTCCGTCCTTCTCCGCAAAAGAGCCGCCGGGCAACAGGTACTGCGCCAATCCGCTGGCGGGCGACGGAAGAATGTCCTGAACGATCAGCAGCTTGAGCGTGGACAGCCACGGCCGGTCCGACGTCGGTGAGCCAAGGCAAACGATAGCCACCGACGGCGTACAGTGCTTCGACGTGACCGGCCGCTAAGTCCCGACTTGATTTCGTCGAACGAGACGACTTTGCCCTCGAAGTGCTGCAGGATGGCCGCGACGCCGGCACGGTTGGGACATTTCTCGGCACGAATCGTGAACAGGGTCTTTTCCAACGGGCGGCCGTCGACTCCCTTGGGATACCGGTCGTCTTCTCCCTCAATCGGGACGGGACCCATCGCCAGTCGCACCTGCGCCGAGAGTGACTTCAGATACTTCGCCAGCAAAAAGGCCTCTTCGCAGGTCATCCAGGGCGAAAGCAAACCCACCAGGCCGACTGGATTTCGCTCTGCCACGTCTTTGAGCGCGCTTTGAACGCCGGCCAGGACTGCGGGCCAGTCATTGGCCGGGCGGCCCGGCTTTGGGTTGGGCCAACGGCTCGGCGAGGCGGTCGGGATGATGCACGTACTTGAAGCCGAAGCGCCCCTCGTCGCACATGAAGTGGCCTTGAGCCTGCGGATTATAGCGCGGTCGCAGGCGATAGATCGTTTCGTTGTTCTGGTCGACGGTGATGCTGCAGCCGGTGCTGCAGTTGGGACAGACGCTCTCCTTCATCTGCAGCCACCAGACGCGCTGTTTGTACAAGAAGTCCTTGCTGCACAGGGCGCCGACGGGGCAAATGTCGACCACGTTGCCGGCGAGCTTGTTGTTGCACGGCTCGCCCGGAAAGATGTCGATCTCGGAGTGGCTGCCCCGATTGATGATCTGCAGCTCGGCCGTGCCGCTGATCTCGCGCGTGAACCGCACGCAGCGCGAGCACATCACGCAACGATCGGTAAACAGCGTGATCTCGTCGCCGATGTAATCCTTGTCTGGACGGCGGATCTTCGGCTCGTGGAGCCGAGAATGGGCGTGGCCGTACCGATAGCTGTAATCCTGCAGCCAGCACTCGCCGGCCTGATCGCAAACGGGGCAGTCGAGCGGATGGTTGAGGAGCAGGTATTCGAGCGTCTGGGCCTGGGCCGCCTTCACTTTCTCGCTGTTGGTGACGACGACCATGCCATCTTTGACTGGCGTCTGGCAGCCGGGCACCAGCTTGGGAACCATGGCGATCGTGCCGTCGGGCTTTTTTTCGCCCGTCTCGACCAGGCACATGCGGCAACTGGCAACAACGGTCAGGGCCGGATGCCAGCAGTAGCGCGGCACCTCGACGCCGACGCGGTCGGCGGCCTGAATCACGTTCAGGCGCTCGCTCGCGCCGATTTCGACCGGCAGTGCCGTTTACGAGGACGGTCCCCATCAGTTCCTCATGCGGTAACCGCGACCGCCTTTTTGCGACCGCTCTTGATGTAGGTCTCGAAGTCGCCGCGGAATTTTTGGATCGCGTTCTTGATCGGCCACGCCGCGCCGTCGGCCAGGCCGCAGATCGTCGTGCCGGGAATCGTTCCCATCGATTGGGCGATCTCGGTCAGGGTGTCCAAGTCGCTCAATGTCCCCTGCCCGGCCCGAATCCGCTGCAGAATCTTGCGCGACCAGTCGGTCCCTTCGCGGCACGGCGTGCACTGGCCGCACGACTCGTGGGCCATGAACCGGCAACAGTTAAACAGCACGTCGACCATGCTGGTCTGGTCGTCGACCACGATCACGGCTGCCGTTCCCAGCCCCAGGCAGCCGACTTTGCGCGGACCGTTGAAATCGAGCGGCGTGTCCATCTCGGCTGCGCCGAGAAGAAACCCATGCTGATTCCGCCCGGAACGCAGGCCTTGACCTTGCGTCCCTTCCAGACTCCACCGCCGTAGTCGTCGACCAGCTCGCGGGCCGTGATGCCCAAGCGGCAGCTCGACGCAGCACGGGCTGATTCACATGGCCGCTGATGCAATAGAGCTTGGGCCCTAGGCTACCGGCGTCGCGCGGGTTGTTCGGGATCGGGCGGCACGCCGATCGAGCGGAACCAATCGACCCCCCGCTCGATAATGTGCGGCACGCACGCGAGCGTCTCGATGTTGTTGACGATCGTCGGCTTGCGGAACAGTCCCTCGACCGCGGGAAATGGCGGCTTGATCCGCGGCCAGGCTCGCTTCCCCTCGAGGCTCTCCAAGAGGCCCGTCTCCTCGCCGCAAATGTAGGCCCCGGCCCCGCGGTGCAGATACACGTCGAGCGAGAAATCGGTGCCGAGGATGTTCTTGCCGAGCAGGTTGTTGGCGTAGCACTCGCGGATCGCCCGATCGAGCGTGCGATAAGAGCGGCCGAACTCGTACCGCAAGTAGATGTAAGCGGTGTGGCACTTGATCGCATGGGCCGCGATCATGATCCCTTCGAGGATCTGATGCGGGATCGTGCTCCATCAGGATGCGGTTGTTGAACGTGCCCGGCTCGCTCTCGTCGGCATTGACGCAAAGATAAATCGGGCCCGGGATGGTCCTTGGGCAAAAAGGTCCATTTGACGCCGGTCGGAAACCCGGCGCCGCCGCGGCCGCGCAGCCCCGAGTCCTTGACGATCTTCGTGACCTCGTCGGGGGGAAGGCCCAGGGCTTTTTTGGTCGCCTGGTATCCGCCGTCGGCCCGGTAGCCAGCCAGCGACTGGCCGCTCTCTTTGCCGACGCGTCGGAGCAGGACGGGTTCAAATGTAGCCACGGGTTGCCTATCGCGCGGGCGAGCCCGCACAGGTTGTTACTTCAGGTCGCGAATCAAGTCGTTGGCTGATGCGGCGGTCATATTCATGTGGCACTCGTCGTCGACGAGCAGGCAGGGCGCCCCTTCGCAGGCTCCCAGGCACTCGGCGAATTCGAGCGTGATCTTGCCGTCGGCTCGTTGTCTCGCCCGGCTCTGCGTCCGAGCTTCGCGCTGATTTCGTCGAGCAGCTCCTCGCCGCCGCGCAGCGCGCACGAGAGGCTGCGGCAGACCCAGACGCGATGTTTCCCGAGCGGAGCGGATTCGTCGCGGAAGAAGCCGTAAAAACTCAGCGTGTCGTACACCTCGGCCGGAGGCAGTTCGAGCAGCCCGGCCACCTCACGGATGGCCTCGGTCGAGACACAGCGATGCTCGTCCTGAACGATGTGCAGCGCGGGCAGCGTGACGGCCCGCTTGTTCGCGTACTTTGGGAACTCGGCCCGGATTCGCTCTTTGATTTCCTCGGACAACACGCTCATCGATCCAACTCCGCCGCGATGATGTTGAGACTCCCCAGCACGGCCACCACGTCGCTCAGAGTGTGCCCCTTGATCAGATGCGGGAAGACCGCGAAATGGATGTACGACGGCGGTCGCGTCCGGGCACGGTACGCTTTGATCGTGCCGTCCCCGACGATGTAATAGCCCAATTCGCCGTTGGCCGTCTCGTTGGGCCGCGTAAATCTCTTCGACCGGCGCGAGGAAACCGCGATTGGGAATGATCGTCTCGAAGTGTCGAATCAGCCCCTCGATGCTTTGATAAACCTCTTGCTTTGCCGGGCATGATGGCCCGGCCTTCGGCGTCGACGTTGATCGGACCGCCGGGCAGGTTCTCGATGGCCTGATCGATGATCTTGTTGGATTCGAGCATCTCCTGCATCCGCACGAGATAGCGGGCGTAGCAGTCGCAGCCGTCGGAGCAGACGACCTTGAATTCGAAGTCGGGATACGCGAGATACGGCTCGTCTTTCCGCAGGTCGCGGACGACGCCGCTGGCGCGGGCGACCGGCCCCGAGCAACTGTAGTTGATGGCGTCCTCGCGGCTCAGCATGCCGATGCCGCTGCAGCCGCGACATAAAGATCCGGTTGCGGGTCAGCAGCCGGTTAATCTCGCGCGTGCGCCGCCGGAAAACCGGCCACGAAGTCGCGCACGCGGGCCACCCACTTGTCGTCGACGTCGAACATCACGCCGCCGACTCGTGTGTAGCTGGAATGGAACCGCTGCCCGGAGGCAGACTCGCAGATGTCGTAGATCTTTTCGCGCTGCTTGAACGCGTACAAAAACGGAGTAAAGGCCCCGAGGTCGAGCGCGGCTGCTCCGACGCAGAGCAAATGGTCGTGGATCCGCATCAGCTCGGCGAAGATCGTGCGGACGTATTTGCAACGGGGAGTGATCTCGACGCCGACGCAGCTTTTCGACCGCGTGATGCCAGGCAATCTCGTTGGCGACCGGCGAGATGTAGTTCATCCGGTCGACGATCGTCACGTACTGATTGAAATCGAGGTCTTCTCCCAGCTTTTCAAAGCCGCTGTGCAGGTAGCCGATATCCGGCACCGCATCGACGATCGTTTCGCCGTCGAGCTTGAGCACGAGCCGCAGCGTGGTATGCGTGGCCGGATGCTGCGGACCGAAATTGAGGGTCCACAGATATTCCTGGTCGGGCGATTCGACGTCGCTGAGCTCGGAAAGTTGGAGGGACATCGAGGTTGGTCTCAGTCCAGTTGTCGATCGACGGCCAGGTCGGAGGGCAAAGCTCTCTGAGCCGGTTTTCTGCCGTCTCAGAACCGGGCGAGCCGGCCCGCCGCTGCGGACCGCTCGCCAAAAATTCGCTCAGCTTTCTGCGCGGGTGATGACCGGAAAGTTATGGCGCTCGCCGCGGCCACGCAAGGGATAGTCCTTGCGCAGGGGAAAGGCCGTAAATTCCTCGGGCATCAGGATCCGTTTCAGGTTGGGGTGGCCGGCAAACCGGATGCCGAACATGTCGAAGACCTCGCGCTCCATCCAATTGGCCCCCAACCACAAAGGGACGGCCGACGGCAGTGTCAGGTCCGGCTCGTCGAGGTGGGTGCGTATGTAAATCCGTTCGGCCGTCGCCGTATTCGCCAGCACGTAGATCACGCGGAAACGGTTTCGCGCGTCGGGATATTCGAGCAAGTCGACGGCCGTGATGTCGACCAGCAAGTCGAAGCCGCAGCCGCTCTTCAGAAAGCTCAGCACTTCGATGAGCGACTGGGGCGGAATGTCGAAACGGGCATTGTCGCGGAAATGGCTGGAGCTGAAGCCCTCGCCGCCGAAACGCTCTGTCAGCCGCTCGAGTGTGCTCATGGATGGTGTTTGCTGGCCGTTGCGGCGCCGTTTTTCCTCAGCGGCTTCGCCCTGCTCGGCCTTGTCCAGAAGATAGTCGCGGCTACGGCGGAGTTCATCGAGCGACAGCGGAGCCGGCCCCATCGCCGTTCGCCGCTCCGCGAATTCCTTGCCGGTCAGCGTGCCGTGCTTCTTGATTGCGTTCTGCAGCTCGATGATCGAGGCCAGCAGTTGCTCGGGCCGCGGCGGACAACCGGGAACGTAAATATCGACGGGAATAAAGCGGTCGACGCCCAGCACGACGGCATACGTGTCGAACACTCCGCCGGTGCAGGCGCAGGCGCCCATCGAGATGCACCACTTCGGCTCGGGCATCTGCAGCCAGATCCGCTGCAGCACGGGAAGCATCTTCATCACCACGCGGCCGGCGACGATCAACAGATCGCATTGCCGCGGGCTGAATCGCATGACTTCCGCACCGAAACGGGCAATGTCGTACCGCGAAGAGGCGGTCGCCATCAGCTCGATTCCGCAGCACGCCGTCGCGAACGGCATGGGCCAGAGGCTGTTGGAGCGCGCCCAGTTTGCGGCCGCGTCCAGCTGGGTCATGAACACGTTGTCTGGACGCGCCTATCGCCACTGGAAGACCCCCTTCCGCCACGCGTAAACGTATGGGATCACCAGCGTCAGTACGAACACGACCATCACCCAGAAGACGCTCGTGCCGCATTTCTCGAGGCACGCCGCCAACCGCCTCGGATTCATAGGCGCTCACCGCCCAGGGAAAGAGAAACAAGAGCTCGACGTCGAAGATCAAAAACAGGATCGCGATCAGCGAGAATTTCACGTCGAACGGCTGGCGGGCGTCGGCAATCGGATCCATGCCCGATTCGTAGGGCATCTCCTTGACTGCCGTGCGCCGCTTCGGGCCGATGGTATGCGCCAGGATCAGGTTGACGATGCAAAACGCGACCAGCACCGCCGCAAACAGCAGGATTGGCTCAAAGGCGTGAAAGTTGTCGCCCACGAACTTATTGCCCTATTCGCTCGCCGTAAGACCTGGCGCCATTCATTCTGTGCTTCGCGCGGCGGAACGGCGCACAACACCTCATTGGGACCCGGTGAGCGCCGTCAACACAAGCGGCGCTTCCGACCGAGCCGAGCCTTCGTGACCGTACAGGCACCCTGGCGCAGGCCGTTTAGCCCGGCTGCCGCCGCGATTCTAGCGGCAGGTTTGACGATCGACAAGCGCGCAGATGCGAGCGGTTTGACGTGCTCGACACGGTGCGCTACGACCGATCCGTTCGCCGAAGCAGACGGACCAACCGCTTCTGGGCCTCATCGACCGAGATGTCCTTGCCGCCGCTGATTCGATCGAACTGGTCGCGCAACCACTCGGGAACCTTGTCGCGGGAAATCTTCCCATCCTTGTTCGCGTCGAGTTTTTTCAGCGTCTTCCTGAGCGCGTCCTCACTCAGCCCGGTGAAAGGCATGCCACCGCGGCCGCTGCGATCCTCATGAAGTCCACGCCCGCTGTCCGCGTGGTCGCGCTTCGGAACGGCCATGTCAAAGTAGCCGATCATCATTTCTTCGTAGGTCTGGTCTCCCCAGGTGACGGGCGCTTTCGGGTTCGGGTTATTGAGGTTTTCTTCCGAATTGTCGAAGTGCGCGATCGCATGGATACGGGTTCCCGCGGGGAACTTAAGCGGCTGCTCCTCGCGGTAGGACGTCTGCCAGTTGAAGTCATATTTCGGCACATCGAGCAGCGTCTGGCGCTTGCCGTTGGCGAAAACCGCCTCATAGAAGAACGATTTGCCCCGCAAGTGCATATGCGGCATGAAGGTCAGCACCTGGGCGCCGTTCGGCAACCGGTTCGAGGTGGCCTCCACCGCGTAATTCTCGTTCCCCGGGGGAATCACAAAGAGCGGATTGGCCGCGGCGATCGTCGTGACCTCGTGCGTAACCTCCTTCGGATCGGCGAACCAGAGTCCGATTCGCGTAATGTCGTCTTGGATGGAGCCATTAGGCGTGTAATGGATCTGGAACGTCAAGACCGAGCCTGCCGGAATGCGCTTGGCCATCCCTTTCGGATAGGCAATGGGCCGCAGTCCCGGAACGTAGGCGACCAGAAACCCCTGCCCCGCCAAGGCCCCCCCACCGCGCCCGTGGGGCGATCGGCAATGGACCAGGACGTGATGCACGACTGCCCGGTTCCCGGGCATCACCTCGGCCATTTCGACCCACTTATCCGACGTAAATCCGGTCTCGACCCGAAAGTTCTGGTATCGAAGCACGCCGTCGGCCTTCACACGGTAAGGCGTTTTGCTCATCGCGAGGATCAGGTCCGGCGGCTGGTCATGATGCCAGCCGCTCGCAGGAATACTCGGCGCCGGCGGCAACTGTTTTGGATCCCCTTGCGGGGCACCGGCTGCCACCCAGTCGTGAATTTCTTGCCGCTCCTCATCCGTGAGCCGACGATCGTCCGAGAACTTCCCGAACTTGGGGTCTGCGTGCCAGGGGGGCATGCGGCCCTGATCGATGACCTCGGCGATCATTTCGGCCCAGCCCGAAGCCTCTTCGTAGTTCGTGAGCGAAAACGGGGCGATGTCTCCCGCGTGATGGCACTCGACGCACCGTTTGTTGAAGAGTCGGGCGATCTGTTTGGAATAGGTGACTCGCGCATCGGCCTGCGGCTCCCGAGCGCGGCCGATCAAACAGCCGACTGCCGGTGTCTCTGAAACCGTGACGTCCTTGCCGGCCAGCAGTTCGTCGATTGCTTGTTTCAGGTCGTTTTGCTTCGGCTCGGTTCTGGCAAAGCCGACGCCGTATTGATCGTCGATCCGCCCGTGATAACGGACGACGCGCTGCCGATCGAGGACGAAAACCTGAGGATTACGAACCGCGCCGAACTGGGCGGCGACCTCGTTCTTGACGTCCCGCAACACGGGAAAATCGATCTTCGCGGTCCGCGCGTAAGCCAACAATTCGGCGAGCGAATCTTGCACGTTCGAGTCGATCGCCACGAAGGCGACACTTTTGCCGGCGTAAGAAGCCGCCAGCTGTGCCAAGCGAGGTGCGTAGAGTTTGGCGAGTGGGCATTCTGTGCTGACAAAAGCGACCACGACGATCTGTCGATCCTTCTGGGCGTCGAGCGACCATTTCTGAGCGTGAACGTCAGAAAGTGTGAAATTGGCGATCGCGGCACGACCCTGTGGCTTGTCGGCCGCGAAAGACGCCGTTTGCCGGTTGCCAATCAGGAATGGGCAAAACAGGGCGGCAGCCGCCAGGATCAATCGTCCAAATCCGCTTGGAGTCAGCCGAGTTGTGATCATCTGAGTCGGGACGTCCTCACGCATGACTTTGTTTCTCTAGCTTGCCGGCGACGCAAACAGGCGTGGTTCGAAGATTCTGCCACCTCTTGGATCGGCCATCGAGCTGCCCGCTCAGTATCGTACGGCCGTAGTCAACCTGAGTCCCACAGTACAGCGCTTTCATACGACCTGCGAGCCCAGCGCCTGGCCTTCCAACAGATTCAGCGTGGGCGCGACTGGAACATCCGAGTAGTCTGGGGCGAAACTTAAGCTCGGCGCTTTCCGGATACGTGCGATTAGGGACCTTCAATCGATGACGATGCGCGAACTCTACTTTGTGCTCGCGGCCCTGCACATTGTTTCGATGGTAAGCACCGGAATTTTGTGGACGCTGTTGGATTTGAAGCTCGCTCCGTCGCTCAAACCTCATTTTCGCGACATCCGTGCCGTGCACTTCGGCTCGCTCTACCTGGTGCCGTGGTTTCTAGGCCTGGCCTATGCGTTCGACAGGCTCAAGGTTCCCGAATGGCATCAGGCCTTTTTTCCCATTGGGCTCGGGGCGCTGGTCTTCTTTTCAGGCTTGGGCTACGTCTTCCCACGGCCGCCGGGGCTCGACCCCTTTTATTATTGGACCAAGGGGTGGGGCTTGGTGCTGTCGATGATTGGCTTGGCGGCGCTCGTTTTCGCACTTTTTTGGACCGCCACCGTGCTGGTCATCTACGCCGTCGCAAGATAAAAGAGGCCTTTCGGCCCGATTCCTGCAGGCTCCGACGCTTGTGGCGCTGCGCCCCGAGTCGCTCGGTCGTCGGGCTGCCGAATCTCTTTCGGTGAGACAGACCCGCTATGGATGGGCAAGACTTGTCCGAGGAACCGCCGACAGCGGCGCATGTTCAAAAGTCGAAGGTTCCGGTCCCGTCGCATCCGCTGAAGTGGTTGCCGGAATTCTGGAGCCTGGCACGCAAGCGCTTTCGGCCCCAGGGCCGCGTAATGCTGTTGTCGGTGATGGTCGGCGTGATTGCCGGCGTTGGGGCGATCGTCTTTTATCTCGCCTGCCAGTACGTGTTTCACTACGCGCTCGAGGATTGGACCGGCTACCGACCCAATCCACCGGGTGGCGAAACGCCGCTCTTTCCTGAAGCGACCACGCCGTTCCGGCCCTTGATGTTGCTGCTCGTGCCGACGCTCGGGGGATTGCTCAGCGGACTGTTGGTCTTCTCGATAGCGCCTGAGGCCGAAGGGCACGGAACGGACGCCGCCATTGCCGCCTACCACTACCATCAGGGCCTGATTCGGCCACGCGTGCCGCTGGTCAAAATTGTCGCGAGCGCGCTCACGCTGGGCACCGGAGGCTCCGGTGGGCGCGAAGGCCCCATTGCGCAGATCGGCGCCGGCTTTGGATCCTTTTTAGGAACCGTGCTGCGGCTGCGGCCAGTCGAACGTCGCACATTGATGGCGGCAGGCATGGGCGCCGGAGTCGCGGCGATCTTTCGTGCTCCGCTGGCGGGCGCGCTGTTTGCCGCCGAGGTCCTCTATCGCTCGCCCGACTTCGAGTCGGAGGTCATCATCCCGGCCGGTCTCGCGAGCGTCGCCGCCTATTGCACATTCGGGATCAAGTTCGGCTGGGCCCCGCTGTTTTCGATCCCCGACGACATCCGGCACGTGCTGACCTTCAATGAGCCGCTGCGCTTGTTTTCGTATTTGATTCTCGCGCTCTTGATGGTCGTGCTGGCCATGCTTTACACGCGGACCTTTTACGGGCTGACGCACCTCTTTCACAGTTGGAAAATCCCCCGTCACTTCAAGCCAGCCGTCGGCGCGTTTGCGAGCGGACTGCTGGGGTTAGTGCTGTATTACCTGGTCGGCCGCGATCAGAGGGTGCTGGCCGTGCTTTCGTTTGGTTACGGCAGCCTGCAGGACGCGATGACGCTTCCAGCCGAACACCAGGCGAGTTTGGGGCTCGCGCTCGTGCTGACGCTGATCGCCCTGGGCAAGATCCTCACGACCGGCTTGACGATCGGCAGCGGCGGGTCAGGAGGCGTCTTCGGCCCATCGATGGTCATCGGCGGCTGCGGAGGCGGTGCGCTCGGCATCTTGCTCCACTGGATCCGCCCGTGGCTGGCGCCGCATCCGGGAACGTTTGTGATCGTGGGAATGGCGGGGTTCTTCGCCGCGGCCGCAAAGACGCCATTCTCGACGATGGTGATCGTGAGCGAGATGACCGGCAACTACGATTTGCTGCTGCCGACGCTCTGGGTTTGCGCCATCGCCTTCCTACTCTCCGACGAACAGTCGATTTACAGCTCGCAGGTTGAGAGCCGCTCGCGCTCGCCGGCTCACCAAGGCGACTACGTCCGCGAGGTCCTGACGGGCTTGCAAGTGAGCCAGTTTGTCTCTCCACATCAAGTGCCCGTCGTCCACCCCGAAGACCGGCTGGAGCACGTGCTCGACGTGATGACAAGCACGTCGAACAGCGCGTTGCCAGTTACCGATTCCGAGGGGCGCTTACTGGGCGTATTGAGCCTGGAAGAGGCACACCTGGCGGCGCAGTCACCCCACTCGCGAGCCATGATTCTGGCTGCGGATTTGATGCGAACTGATGTCGACGCCCTGCGTCTCGAAGACCGCGTCGACCGGGCGCTTGAACTGTTTGTCGAAAACGATCTGACGGCCCTGCCGGTGATCGACGGATCGAGCGATCGCAAAGTGCTCGGGCTCGTGCATCGTTCGGACATTTCGACCGCCTATCTGCGCCACGTGCACGGCCTGGTCGAAGATCAACTCGCGACAGCCGCGCCGGTCAGTCGTGCGGGGAATTCCAAGAAGGCGAACTGGCTATGAGTGCGAGCCTACGCGGGGCCTTGGCGACCATTCTGCTCGCGCTCCTTGGCGAGGTTTGTCGTTCGACCGCTGTCGCCGACGACGGTTCCGCCGCCAAGCCGAAATTCGCGCCTCCCCCGGCACGTGCCGTCGTCCAGACTGCGAAAGACCGATCCTATATCCGCACGCTGCTCAATCTCTCGTACAAAAACGGCTGCAAGTCGTGCCTCTTGGATTTGGCTTTGCCGAACGAGTTTCAGCCGCGTCCGTCGCCTTTAGTTGTCGTCATTCACGGCGGCGGCTGGATCGAAGGCGACAAATCGAGCTTTGCTTCGGATACGCACGGAGTGCCCGGCAACATCGTCGACTTCGCTCGGCTCGGGTTCGCGGCCGCGACGATTAACTATCGGCTTTCAAAAGACGCCCCCTATCCGGCGGCGCTCGAGGATTGTCGCGCCGCCATTCGCTGGTTGCGGGAGCACGCAACCGAATATCAGCTAGACGCAACGCAAGTCGGCGTTTACGGCAACTCGGCCGGCGGGCATCTCGCCCTGCTTTTGGGCCTGCTCGAAGATCCCGCCGATCACAGCAAGCCGCTCGAACAATCGAGCCGGGTGCAGGCCGTAGCGAGCGACAGTGGGCCGATCGACTTGTTAGCGGACTATCGCAACGGAGCTCTGCGGACCGTGATCGGGCGGTTTATGGGAGGCTCGCCTGAGGGCGCCCGACTGGCCCTCTTCGAGCAGGCGTCGCCCGGCCACTCTGTTTCCGCGAAGGGGCCGCCACTCCTCTTAATTTACGGGGAGGCCGACGCCCAGGTCGACGTAAAGACGGCCGATCGGTTTGTAGCCGCGCTCGGCGAAGCGGGACGCAAGGATGTGACCTACCTGCGGCTCGCGCACGTCGACCATTGTCCGCATTCTCTGCAGCGCATCCCCTATGCGACCGACGCGGTCGATCAATTCTTCCTGCGCACGCTGCGGCCAAATTGACCAGTGGGCCAAATTGACCAGTGGGCCAAATTGACCAGTGGGCCAAATTGACCAGTGGGCCAAATTGACCAGCGGGCCAAATTGACCAGCGGGCCAAATTGAGCAGCGGATTTCAGCCTTTACGCAGGGCTCAGCCGGTGCGACGTCGCGAGCGCGTCTGGCGCACTGGTTCTTCGTCCAAGTTGCGCTTCACGCTGTATTTCGTGAAAAGACGATTCGTCCAATCCTGCAACAGCGTTTGCTCAACCGGCGCGTTCAAATACTCATAGGTCGTGTGGCCGAAGAAGCCGCCGAAGAAATTTTCCTTCATGAAGCGGGCGCGGAACGCGGCTAATTCCTCTGCGTTCTCGGGGTGCCGTGTCTTGACCTTCACGACGTAGTAGACCGATCCACCCATGTTGGGCATGGCTTTCACATCGCCGACCTTCATCTCGTCGAATACGGTCTTCATGAACGCGTCGCCAGCGTCCTTGACGCCGACAACCTCGGACAGTTTGGGCGTGGTCTGCGGCATCAGTCCCTCGGGAGCGGTCGAACTCACCGTGTACCACGAGAATGGCGGCGTGGGAACAATGAGGACCGCGAGCGACTTCGGCTGCTTCGTCACGGTCTGCCCGACCAGCGCCTCGGCCATCGGCTTGTTCACTTTCCGCGCCAGGTCCGCCAATTCCTTGGCCCGAGTCTCAGCCTGTTTCTGAGCATAGGTCTCGATCTTCCAGCCGCGGATCGCCGCATCGCGCACGCCCGGCTCCTCGAGCGACGGAATATGGTTGTCGATGTCTTCCACCTTCCAAAAGGCGAACCGGTGGGCGTCGCGATCGTCCGCTTGCGCCGGCTGGAACAGCGCGTCCGGCTGAGTGCCGAACACTTCCTGCAAAACCGAGATCGGCTCGCGATTCTGGAATGGATTCTCGACAGGCTCAGCCGCAGCCGCGATTGGGTATTTCTCCGACGCCTCCTGAAGCTCCACGGGCGACAGGAGCGGCGTGATCCCGTATTTCAATCCGTGCTGCGCGGCATAATCGCTCAGCGCTTTGGTGCGCTGCTCGGAGTTCATTGCGGGCTCACCGCCGATCTCCGCCGGAATCACTTGCTCGCGCAGCTTGGCCATGTAGTCGTAGGCACCCTGCGTTCTGGTCTTCATGACTTCGAGCGTGCGGTTGCGCAAAATCAGGTCGCGAATCTCCCGCTGCAACAGGTCATCGAGCGGGCGGAATTCGGGCTCAGCCTCGCCCTTACCCGAAGCGGTTCGTGGCAGGGGGGGCGCCTTCGGCTCACCACGTTGTTGTGAAGTGGCCGTCGGATGCGTCGCAGGCGCGCCGCTCGCGGGACGCGGCTGGACTTCTTTCCTCTGAGTCGGCGCTTTCTTCTGGTCGGCCTCTTTTTTCTGCTCGGGTTTCTCGTCCTTTTGGGCCGGCGGCGCTTGGTAGGCAATCTGAACTGTGCGACCCGACGGCTCATCCGCGAGGGCCAACATCTCGCCGTCGAGGCCGAAGCCGTGCGCGGGACGATCGTTGAAGGCGCCCGATTTTGAGTTGCTATCGCTCTTCTTGGGCGCGGGTGTCGATTTCGACCCAGCCCCGTTCGGCGGCGTCGGCGCCGGAGTTTTCGATCCGGGAGCGGGTGACCCAGCGCTCGAAGGCATGTCGGGTGCTGTCGGCTGCTTGGCAGGCGGTGCCGTTGGCGCAAGCGGCTCTGGCAAAGCCGGCAAAGTAGGAGCCGCAGGAGTGGTCAGCCCGGGATCCGAAAGTGAGTTCGGGGTTTGCATCAGCGGGCTCAGAGTCGACGAGCCGGCTGCTGGGCGGTTGCGGTAATCCTGTTTGTGGTCCTCGTAATACTCTTTGACCTCGGCGTCGGTCACTGGCTTGGCGGCGACCTGCTTTTCGATCTCGGCGTAGTCTGCCTGCAAAAACTCAATGCGCGCTCGGCGAGGCTGGAACAAGCCGGGAGCGCCCGGCGCGATCGGAGGCAGGCCCTTCCACGTGTTGTAATACTTGCGAATGTCCTCGTCGGTTGGCTGGGGCGCCTCGAGCCAGAAAATCGGCGACCGGAATCGCCGCCACGTCGAGCGTCTGAGTGACCTGCAGCTTGCGGTAGTCGTCCCAATATTGTTCGGGAGTTGGGTTGCGCGGGGCAACAGCATTTCCATCGCCAAGTGTGCTCGAAGCTCGGCGCGGATCGCGTCGTAAAGCTGGCCGTCGGTCAACCGCAGAGTCTTGAGGATGTCGGAGTATTCCGATTGCGACAACTTGTTGTCGGTGACCTTGTGGATGTAGTCGGTGACGGTCCCGTCGGAGACCGACAGCCCCAGATCGTCGGCTTCCTTGTCCAGCAGATAGCCCATGATCACATCGTCGGACATGTCGTCCCCGCGATTCATTCCGAAATCAAACAGGATGCCTCGCAACTGCTGCTCGTAATAGTTGAGGAACATCGGATTGTTGCTGCGCGGGGGATTGACCTTTTCGAACGCCATTCGCAGGAAATTGTTCGCGTTGTTTCGGCGCATCATGAGCTTGTTCAGCTCCTCGTGCGAGATGTCGCCCAGCGCAGTCTGAACGGGGGGTTTGGGCCCGCTTGGCGCAAACTTCATGGCGACGACTGCCACTGCGATTCCAAGGGCTGTTCCCGCCACGCCCCAAGTCACGGGCTCGCCGCGTCGATAGCCCAAAAAGCCAAACACCAGCATCCCGGCTGCCGCGGCCAGAATGGGCACCGTCATCGGGTTCTCGGCCCGAAGCTGATCCATCACGACGAAGGCAAACATGGACAATCCGGTGAGGATGACCATGGCCATTTTTTGGTGTTTGCGAAAGATGGCAAACGGGGATCTCATGCAACTTTCCTCGAGTCGCGACGGCACTTGTCGCCGCGACGTAAGCTCGACACCTGGAGTCGTTCAATCACGCGAGAAGTGCGCTTCGCGAGCTGATATCAACAAGCAGACACTTGACAGACTCGACAGACTTAACTTATCCATTGCCCAGTCTCGGTTGCCAAGTCCGAGCGGGCAAACGCAATGAAAAGGACTGGCCGAGCACTTGCATCAGCAGTCCGGGGAACGGGTTGAGACGCGACGCGCGACCCGGAATCTGACGAGCATCCGGGTGTCTCGATCGCCGCGCATTGTAGCCGTCGACCTAGCAGTGGCAAGTCCAAGAGACCCGTTGGCACGATTGCACTTAGAGAGCACGCCGGGCTGACGTAAGCCGTCTATAGGATTGTTCGAGTGGTCAGCAAAAAGGCCAAGGCCGCGGCACAACGCAGCCGGGGCGAAGACGGGGATGGCGGCGACATCGCTGTGCGAGGTCGCGGTTCTCGTCCCAGTCTCGTAATTGTCGAGTCGCCCGCCAAGGCCCGCAAGATCGGCGGCTTTCTCGGACAAAAATTACTCCGTCATGGCGAGCATGGGACACGTTCGCGATCTGCCCGCCAACGCCTCAGAAGTCCCGGAAGAAATCAAGAAGCAGAAAAAGCCCTGGGCGTCGCTCGGCGTCAATGTCGAACACGACTTCGAGCCCGTCTACGTCATCCCTAAGGATAAGCGCAAAATCGTCACCCAGCTCAAGCTGGCCCTCAAGGATGCCTCCGAGCTGATTCTGGCGACCGACGAAGACCGCGAGGGGGAAAGCATCGGCTGGCATTTGAGCCAGTTGCTCAAGCCCAAAGTTCCCGTCAAGCGGATGGTCTTTTCGGAAATCACCAAAGAGGCGATTCAACACGCCATCCAGCAAACTCGGGCTCTCGACGAAAAGCTGGTCGAAGCGCAGGAAACTCGCCGCGTGCTCGACCGGCTTTACGGCTACACGTTGAGCCCGCTGTTGTGGAAGAAAATCGCCCGCGGCCTCTCCGCCGGACGCGTGCAATCGGTGGCCGTGCGGCTCTTGGTGCAGCGCGAGCTCGAGCGGATGGCCTTCCACAGCGGTACGTACTGGGATCTCAAAGCGCGGCTGGTCGTCCCGCATCCAGAATCGTCGGAGGCGGCGGCCGAAGAACGGGAGTTCGAGGCGACGCTCGCTGCCGTCGGCGGACGCCGCGTGGCGACGGGCAAGGACTTCGACGAGTCGACGGGCAAGCGTGAAGCCCGGTGTCAGACGTGGTCCTGCTGTCCGAGACGGAGCTCGACCGCGCTTCGCGATCGCGCGGCTGCCGGCCCTTGGAGAGTCACTGACGTCGAGCAGCGGCCGCAGGTCCGGCGTCCGTCGCCGCCGTTCACGACCAGCACGCTGCAGCAAGAGGCCAACCGCAAACTGGGCTACAGCGCCAAAGACACGATGCGCGTCGCCCAGCGTCTCTACGAGGACGGCTACATCACCTACATGCGTACCGACAGCGTGCAGCTTTCGCGCGAGGCGATCACCGCGGTCCGGAAATGTGTTCGCGAACGGTACGGCGAGGCGTACCTCGAAGCCATCGGAACGCACCTACACAACCAAGAGCCGCAACGCGCAGGAAGCCCACGAAGCCATCCGCCCGGCCGGCACCGAGATGCACACGGCCGAAGAACTCTCGCTCTCCGGGCGCGAGGCCGAACTTTACGCCATGATCTGGAAGCGGACGGTCGCCTCGCAGATGGTCGATGCGCAGCTCTTGTTTCAGACGGTCACGATCAGCTCCGGCGACGCCGAGTTCCGCGCCACGGGCCGCCACATCGAGTTCCCGGGTTATTTTCGGGCTTACGTCGAAGGCGTCGACGATCCCGAAGCGGCGATGGACGACCAGGAGTCGGCCCTGCCGCCGCTCTCCGACCGAATCGCGCATTGCCTGTCGGCAGCTCGAGGCCGTTTCGCACGAAACCAAGCCTCCGGCCCGATTCACCGACGCGAGCCTCGTCCGCACGCTGGAAGCTGAGGGGATCGGCCGGCCGAGCACCTACGCCAGCATCATCAGCACGATTCAAGATCGCGGCTACGTCCGCAAATCGGGCAACCAGTTGGTGCCGACCTTTACGGCGCTGGCCGTGACCAAGCTGCTCGAGAAGTATTTTCCGCGGCTGGTCGATCTCGGTTTCACCGCCAAGATGGAGCAGACGCTCGACGATATCTCGAACGGCGAAGCCGAGCGGCTTCCGTACCTTACGAATTTCTATGCCGGCTCGGAGGGCCTCGTCGAGCAGGTGAAGGCCAAGGAGGAATCGATCGACCCGCGCGAGGCCTGTTCGCTGCGAATCAGCGGTCTGGAACCCGTGATTCGCGTCGGGCGATTTGGCCCCTTCTTTGAGCAAGAAACTGACGGCAAACGCCTCACCGTCTCGATTCCCAACGACGTCGCTCCGGCCGACATCTCAGCCGACGTCGCCACGCGGCTGATCGAAGAAAAGCAGCGCAGCTCCGAGCCACTTGGGCTCGATCCCGAAACGGGCGAGCCCATCTATGTGATGGCCGGTCCGTATGGCCCCTATCTGCAATTGGGTGACGTCAAAGAGGAAGGCCCCAAGCCTCGGCGCACGAGTATCCCCAAGGGGACCGATCCGGCCACAGTTTCGATGGAGACGGCCGTCAAACTGCTCGCGTTGCCGCGAACACTCGGCAACCATCCCGAGAGCGGCAAGCCGGTCAAGGCGGGGATCGGCCGCTTCGGCCCGTACGTCGTGCACGAAGGAGTCTTCAAGTCGTTCGGCAAGGACGGAACCTTCGAGCACAATGGCCAAAGGTCCGACGTTCTCACCGTCGACCTCGAGACGGCTGTCGAAATGCTCAAGCAAGCGCGGAAACGCGCAAGCGCCACGCCCGTGCGCGAGCTGGGCAAACATCCCGAGGATGGCAGCCCGGTCGCCATCTTTGAGGGCAAATATGGGCCGTTCGTGCGCTACGGCTCAGTCAATGTCACGATCCCCAAGGGAACGACTGTCGAAGAAGTGAAATTCGAGCAAGTGGCACAATGGGCAGCCGACAAGGTCGCCCGTGGCGGCCCGTCCCGCGGCCGCCGGACACCGCGCCGCGCAAAAGCTGCAACCAACGGGCAGAAAACCCAGCCCCCGGCCACGACGGACGAAGCCGCTTCACCAAAACGCGGCGCCGCGACAAAGAAATCGGCCGCCGCGAAATCGGTCGCCCGCACAAAGTCGTCCGCGGCTGTCCCCAAGACACCCGCGGCAAAGTCCTCTTCGGCGCGGAAGACGGCGGCGGGAAAAAAGAAATCCCGCCGATCCGACGGCAAGCGCAAATAGGCCGGCCGGCGGTGTAAGCTGGCGGGTGTCTTTCCGAACACAATTGGCAGTCACAGACCGTGCGCAGAGCCCAGGACCGCGTGCGGATCGTACGTGGGAGGCAACCGTGCCCCAATCGCCTGAATCCTTTGTCGGGTGGATCAAACGAAACGTCGCGGGGCTGGAGGAAACCCCTGTTCGCGACCGCATCGTCAATCTGTCGACCTCCGGCGTGCACACGGCAGGCGTTGACACGTGGTTTCAACGAATTTGCCGCGACCGCTTGCCGCATCTGATCGATCGCATGGCGCCGACGAACGAGTTCGGCTTGCCCGCGCTGAAAGCTGCGATCAGACAGAGGTACCGCGTTCCGGAGGACCGCGAGATTTATCTGACCGCCGGGGCCTCGGCCGCCTATCGCTTGATCTGCGAATCGCTCTTCGCCGGCCGCGGGGGGCTGGAAGTCCTGGTTGAATCGCCTACCTATCAACCGTTGGCGATTCTGCCTCCCCGCTACGGCGCCAAAGTTGTAGACGTGCCAATTCCGCTCAAGCGGGCTCCGGGCGATCTCTCCGCGGCGTTCGGTCATGCTGTGCAGCCGTCGACGACTGCATTGGTCATTTCCAATCTGCATAATCCAACGGGCAGTTTTCTCACGCGTGACGAGATTAGCCAGCTGGCCCGCGCCGTGACCGCCGTCGCCCCCAAAATCACGCTCATCGTCGATGAGACGTTTCTTGGCCTCGGTCCCGAGCCGTTCCGCACGGCGGCCGACCTGGATCCGTCCATTGTCACGGTCAGCAGCCTGACGAAGACCTTCGGCCTGGGCCAACTCCGATGCGGCTGGGTCATCGCCGATAAAGCCCGCTACCCGCAACTGCTCGATGACTGGATCCAGTTCGAGAGCATCGGATCAAAAATCCTGGAGGCCTTGTCGCTGATGGCATTCGAGCAGCTCGACACACTGTTGCAAGAGAGCTTGGAGCACTTGGCGACGAACCGACAACTTCTGGCAGCCGGCACGGAACGATTGATCCAGAGCGGTCTACTCGAAGGGGAGATTCCCACGTCAGGCTGCCTGTATTTCCCTCGCTGGACGGGCCGAACCGCACTCGACCTAGTTGCCCGGCGATTACAAGAAGAGTTCGGCCTGCTCGTCTCTCCGGGACGCTTCTTTGGCGACGGCTGCGCGGATCATTTTCGCATCGGCTTTGGCGGCGCCCCTGATGGGATACGCGAAGGACTCGACCGACTCACGCGCGGCATGCAAGCCATGGCATGAGCCGCTCAGGAGTGCCTTAGCGGCGACCATTTTGACCGCGGCGCTCTGCTCGGCGACGTTTTTTCTCGCGGCGGCGGGCGCGGATGGCGGTTGATTCTTCCGGGGTCGGAGCGCGCTCCGCGTGTTTGACGCGCGGATGCCGCTTCGTCACGGGATGCTCACGTTTCGCCTGAGGCTTGTGTTTCGATTTGGCTTTCTCGGGAACGATGGAAAAGTCGAGCTGGCGGCGGTCCACGTCGACGTGCGCCACCTTCACGCGCAGCTGGTCACCCAGTCGAAACTGTCGACCCGAACGGCGGGCGATCAGGCTGAATGTCGCCTCATCGAACTCGTAATAGTCGTTCCGATCGAGCGCGGTGATGTGCACCAGGCCGTCGGCCGGAATTTCGACTCCCTGGCAGAACAGGCCGAAGCGTTCGACGCCAGTGATCATGGCGTCCATTTCCAGCCCGACTTTGTCCTGGAGAAACGTCAGCAGTTTGATTTTGATCAGTTCGCGTTCGGCCTGCTCGGCCTTGCGTTCCTGAACCGAGCTTTGGCGCGCGACTTTGGCCAGCGCGACAACGTCGCCGCCGCGCCTGCTCTTGCGGTCAAACAAAACGTCGGCGACCGCGCGGTGCACCGTCAGGTCGGGATAGCGGCGGATAGGACTCGTGAAATGACAATAGTCGTCGACGCCGAGCGCGTAATGGCCGACCTCGGCGACGGTGTACTCCGCCTGCTTGAGGCTCCGCAACAAGGCGTAGTTGATGGCCCGCTCATGCGGCCGCCCGGCGACCCGATTCAAAAGCGCCTGAAGATCGCGGCGGCTCTCGCAGCGCTTGAGCGGATAACCCAGGATCTTCGCGAACTGCGCCAAGGCCCGCAGCTTGGCGAAGTCGGGCTCACCGTGCCCTCGGCGAATGAAGGCGATCCTCCGCTCATCGAGGGCCCGCGCGACGGCAATATTCGCGGCGAGCATGAACTCTTCGATGATCTGGTGGCTCTCGTCGTGCTCGACCTCACGGGCACCGGTCACTGCGCCTTGTTCGTTGAGCACGAGCTTGACCTCGCGGAGCGACAAATCGAGGGCCCCGTGCCCAAGTCGTCGCGAGCGGAGCAGCATTGCGAGGTCATGCATTCGCACGACCAGGTCGCGCACCGGTTTGGGCACGTCCCGAACGGCACCGGACGATCCCTCGATCAAAGGGAGCACCTCTTCGTACGCGAACCGCCAGGCAACGCGGATCGCCGAGCGGGCGAACTCGACGTCGATCGGCACACCCTCGGCGTCGAATTCGATAAACACCGACTGCGTGTAACGGACCTTGCCTTTCTGCAGACTCGCGAGACCGTTCGAGACCACCTCCGGCAACATGGGAATCACGCGATCGGGCAGATAAACGCTCGTGCCGCGAATCCGCGCTTCCTCGTCGAGAGCGCTCTTCGCGGGGACAAAATGGGAGACGTCGGCGATGTGCACGCCGAGCCGCCAGCCGCCGTTTTTGGACTGCGTGAGCGAGATGGCGTCGTCGAAGTCGCGCGCATCGGCCGGGTCGATGGTGACGATTGTCTCGCGGGTCAAATCGAGCCGCCCCTCGACGCGCGATTCGTCGAACTGTTCGGCCTGCTCGCGAGCCTCGTCGAGCGCGGCTTGGGGAAAGGCGTCCCGCAGGCCGAATTCATGGATGACAGAGAGCGTATCGACGCCCGGCGCTCCGCGGGGACCAAGAATTTGCGTCAGCACTGCCTCCCCTGCCTCGATGTGAGACGGGAAGCGGAGCATTTCGATCACGACCTTGTCGTTGGGTCGGGTGCCCTTCGCGCCTGGGTCTCCGACGAGTATGGGCTCGCGGAACGTCCTGCCGTCGACCTCGACATACCCCTGTCCATTGCGCTCCAGATAGGTGCCGACAAATTGCCCGGTGGCGCGCGCCAGCACTTGCTCGACGACCCCGCAGCGCTGGCCCGAGTGACGGCGTGCGCTGGTCAGCCGCACCAGCACCTCGTCGCCGGTATGCGCATCGCGCATATCGACCGGCGCGATAAAGATTTCGGCCTGGCGGCCCTCCGCGACCGCCTCATGCGGTCGGAGATAGCCAGCCCCCGAGCCGATCCGCTTGACAATTCCCTCGACTAAGCCGGGGGAATGCCGTGGACGCAGGCCGCCCTTCTTCCCCTCCTTCACCCGCTCGGCCTCAACAAGCTGCTGCAACGCTTCGCGGAATTCGGGCAACTGCTTTTTCGTGATTTTGAGACGTCTGGCCAGTGCGGCGGGCCGTAGCGGCTTCACGCCGGGCTCGCTGAGCACATCGAGAATTCGCCGCTCGAGATCGGACATGAGATGGTTCGCCGCGCCCGACCAATCAGCATCGGGTGGCACTGGCGGCTTGTCCGCCAGTGTCTTTGCTCGCAATGGAAAGGCTCACTGGCGGACGAGCCGCCAGTGCCACCCGGTTTTCACGATGTTCCGGCAGAAACGCCCTTGTACAGCTTCCGATCGAGCCGCGGGGAATAGGGAGTCCAGTTCGATCCAGCGTTGGGGTCGTCCTGGATCGAGCGGGCGAATTCATGGACCTTGGCGTCCAGGTTGTCGAGGTGGTGCAGAGCGATCGCCTCGGGGGTCATCGGCAGTTTCGGGCTGCCGAATTCGTAGGTTCCGTGGTGGCTCAAAATCATGTGCTTCAGCCGCAAGGTGATTTCGATCGGGAACGGTCGGCCGCTCAGCTGCGTGACTTCGGCAATCTTGGCATCGAGTATTTCGAGCGCGATGGCCAAGTGCCCCAACAGCTGCCCTTCGTCCGTATAGGCGAAGGCGGTCGCATAACTCATCTCGCGGATCTTGCCGAGGTCATGCAAAAAGATCCCCGCGCGAAGCAGGTTGAAGTCAACCTTGGGGTAGAGATCCTCGATCCGCTGAGCGGTCTCCAGAATATTGACGACGTGCTCGAGCAATCCGCCGTGATAGGCGTGATGGGCCTTGATCCCGGCCGGCGCGAGCGCAAAGTCGCGCATGAGCTCCGGATCGGCCAGGAAGCGTTCCATGAGCAATTTGAGATGCGGCTCGCTGATCGAGAGCAGGATCTCTCTCAATCGCAACAGCATCTGGTCGACGTTTTTGTTCGTGGTCGCGTGAAAGTCGGACGGATCGATGCCGTTCGAGGGAATCGGCTGAATGTGGGTCAAGATAATCTGCAGCGCGCCCTGATAGAGCTGCACCTTGCCCTTGACCTTCACAAAATCGCCGGCGTTGAGGGGAGCGACCGAAGTCTCGGTCATGTTCCACATCAGGCCGTTGATGATCCCTGTCCGGTCGCGCAGCGTAGCCAGCAAGTACAGGCTAGCATTGCGGTTTGCGCGGAGCTGCTTGTCCGCGAGGAGAAACACCTCTTCAACCGACTCACCGTCGCCTAATTGATTGACGTATCGCCGTGTCATGGCCCCCGCGATGTGCTCGTAACCTCTGAAACCCTCCGGCGTTCCGATTTTAGGTTCACCGGGAACTGCCAACAAGTGCTTGCCCCCTGGCCTGGAAAATCAGCACGATCCGACAGGTATCCGCCATTTGGCCCTTCTTGAGGTTTCGCGATTCGCTCGGATTTCACCCCTCGTTTGCTTTACAGTGAAGAGCGAGAGATTGCGCAGGCCGCGCCTGGCTTGGAACTCACGCGCCTGCCTGATTTTCGCCGCCGATTCCTGCCCAAAAGTTACAACTGAGCCTACTTCCAGGATGAGTGCAGACATGAAGCGTGTGGTCTCCGCCGCGATTGCCGGCTTGTTCCTTGGTCTCTTCGTCAATGCGGCCGCGAGTGCCGCGGACACCCCTGCTCCGCAGGGCTACTACCGGTTTCCGGCCATCCATGGCGACACGATCGCGTTTGTGGCGGAAGGCGACGTGTGGACCGTCGGGGTCAATGGCGGCGTGGCGCGGCGGTTGACCTCGCATCCGGGCGAAGAAACGCAATCCGCGGATCTCGCCCGACGGAAGGCTCATCGCCTTTGCCGCGACCTACGAAGGGCCGACCGAGGTCTACACCATGCCGCTCGAGGGCGGTTCTCCGACGCGTCGCACCTATGCGGCTGAGCCTTCGATTCCGGTCGCTTGGACCCCCGGCGGCCGCCTGCTCTACAACACTTCCCACTATTCGACTCTGCCGGGTCCGCAGTTGGTGGAGCTCGATCTTGCCACCGGCCACCATTCGCGAGTTCCGCTCAGTGAATCGGGCGAAGCCTCGGTTGACCCCGAAGGAACGATTTTTTTCGTCCGACCTCCATTCCATCGGCAGGCGGTCAAACGCTATCACGGGGGAACCGCACGGAAGATCTGGCGGTTTGCCTCCAAGGACGCCGAGGCGACCAACCTCACCGCCGACTACGTCGGCGAGAGCTTTGCCCCGATGTGGGAACACGGCCGCGTCTATTTCGTCACCGATCGCGACGGCACGCTCAACATCTGGTCGATGAAGGATACTGGCGGTGACCTCAAGCAGCACACAAAACACAGCGGCTGGGACGTCCAGTCGCCCGATTTGCACCGGGGGCGCATCGTCTACCAATTGGGGGCGGACATCTGGTTGTTCGACCTTGCCACCGGCGTCGACCGTGTCGTCCCGATCACGCTCGCTTCCGACTTCGATCAGCTCCGCGAGAAATGGGTCGAACGGCCGATCGACCATCTTTCGTCCGCCCATCTGCATCCAACGGGGCAAAGCGTCGTGCTCACTGCCCGTGGCGGCGTATTTGTCGCGCCTGCCAAAGGAGGCCGTTTCGTGCGGGTTTCCCGCAAGCCCGGAGTCCGCTATCGGGATGCGCGCTTCATGCCCGACGGCAAGCAAATCCTGGCTCTGTCGGATCAAGCTGGCGAGCTCGATTTTTACCTGCTGCCATCGCGGGGAGTTGGTGCTGAAAAAGCCGTCACACACGACGGCAAGATTTTCAGACGAGAGGGATACTCCTCTCCAGACGGAAAGCACTTCGCCTTCGAGGACAAGAACAACGACCTGTGGCTGACGAACGTCGCGACAGGAGAGAGCAAGAAAATCTCGAAGCACCGCGAAGGGATTCAAGGGGTTGAGTGGTCGCCCGACAGCGGCTTCCTTGTCTTCGGCGAGACGGCCCTCAACACGTTTCTTCAGCTAAAGCTCTACGAGCTTTCGACCGGAATGACCACGCCGCTCACGAGCGATCGATTCAACAGCTTCAGCCCGGCGTGGAGTGCGGATGGGCGATGGCTCTATTTCCTTTCCGATCGAGCGATGCATTCCATCGTCGCAGGACCGTGGGGACCGCGGCAGCCCGAGCCGTATTTCGACAAGCCCGTCGAAATCTTCCGCCTCGCATTGCGAAAGGGAATTCGCTCTCCGTTTCAGCCGCCCGATGAACTGCATGTGCCGGCGCCGACGACGGGGCCTTCCCGAGAAGCTGCCGGCGAAGGGGCCAAGGAAACCGAAGACGTGAAGAAATCCGAAGAATCCAAGAAATCCGCAACTACCAAACCGGCTGCGAAAGCGGTGCCGCGCCCTAAAGCGATTCAAGTCGATCGCGAAGGCATCGAGCGTCGCATCAAAACAGTGCCCGTCCCCCGCGGCAACCTGAGCCGGCTGGCTGTCAATCGCAAGGCCCTGTTCTGGCTGGAGCGCGAATCGGGCAGCGGCGGCAAAACCCATCTGATGGCGCTCGAGATCGGCAACGAAGGCAAAAAGCCAGAACGGGTTCTGCCCGACATCCGTTCGTTCGAGCTATCCGCGAACGGTCAAAAGATTCTTGCTCGCAGGAGCAACGAAGCAAGCAAACAGGACGAGTTTTACATCATCGACGCCGCACCGACCGTTCCGATGAAGGTCGCGGAAAGCAAAGTCGATTTTTCCGCCTGGCACTACTCGATTGACGTCCGCGAAGACTTGCACCAGATGTTTGTCGATGCTTGGCGGCATGCATCGCGACTATTTTTACGACCGCCAGATGCACGGCGTGAACTGGGTGGCCATCCGCGAAAAATATGAACCCTTGGTCAAACGCGTTACGTCACGAAGCGAGCTCAACGACTTGCTCGCACAGATGGTGGGCGAGCTGTCGGTGCTGCACTCGGCCGTACGGGGCGGCGACCTGCGGAAAGGGCCCGATCAAGTTCAAGTGCCAACTCTTGGCGCTCGACTCGAGCGCGAGGACAACAGGGGTGGGTACCGCATCGAGTACATCTATCAGTCCGATCCCGATCTGCCCGGCGAGCTGCCGCCGCTGGCCGACCCCGATCTCGACATCCACGCCGGCGACATCATTGAGGCGATCAACGGTGAGCCCGTCCTTTCGCAGCCCGATCCGCTCCTGATGCTGCGGGACCAGCAAGGTCGCCAAGTCCTCCTCAAAATCCGCCCGAAGACCGCCAAGACAGCTCGCGAGGTGATTGTGACGCCCATCGCCGACGAGGCCGATCTGCGGTATCGCGACTGGACATACTCACGGCGACAACGAGTGGAAAAGGAAGGCCATGGCAAAATCGGCTACGTGCATCTGCGCGCCATGACCGGCAACGACCTCTCGGAATGGTATCGAAGCTACTACCCTGTCTTCGACCGCCAAGGTCTCATCATCGACGTCCGCCACAATCGGGGCGGCAACATCGACAGCATCATCCTCGAAAAGCTGCTGCGGAAGGCCTGGTTCTACTGGCAGGCGCGCGTGGGCATCCCGACGTGGAACATGCAGTATGCGTTCCGCGGGCACCTCGTGGTCCTCTGCGACGAAAACACAGCCTCGGACGGTGAGGCCTTCACCGAAGGATTCCGCAGGCTCGGGCTGGGCAAAGCTATCGGCACGCGGACGTGGGGAGGAGAAATTTGGCTCAGCCCCGAGAACACACTCTCCGACGGCGGCTTGGCAACGGCTGCCGAAAACGGTGTCTACGGCCCCGAGCGGAAGTGGCTGATCGAAGGCCACGGCGTCGACCCCGACATCGTCGTCGACAACCTGCCCCACGCCACCTTCAACGGCTCCGACGCCCAACTCGACGCGGCGATCAAGCACCTCCAAGAAGCCATCACCAAAGACCCGCGCCCCGTCCCCGCTTCGCCACCCTATCCCGACAAGTCATTCCGCTACCCGTGAGTTCGCTTGGACTGAATCAGGAGTTTTGAACCACAAAGGCACGACTCGACTGAGCTCGCCGAAGTCCAAGAGCACCAAGTCGGGAGCCTTGGCTTTCTTGGTGTGTCCTTGGGGCCTTCGAGGTTAAAAGGATTCTGCTGGGGACTAAGTTGCATCCCCATTATCAGCGAACCTGTCCCGTCCCACCTCAGGGTCCTCTGTAAATCTTTTGCCTGATACGCTTTATGGCGGGACAAACTCCCGATTGTGAAGTTGTCCCACCCTTGGAAGTTGTCCCAGGTCCCAACCGGTCCCGTCCCGCCGGGAACGGAATTTTCGTCCCCGCCGGGGCCCGCCGGGGAACTTTTCCCCCCGGAAAAAGACTGACCGTCTGCGACTGCGAGTGCACTGAATTCCAAAGCTGTCCCGTCCCATGTCCCGAGCCAAATCAATTGGCTGAAGGACGGGAATTCTGACATCCCCGCGGTCCGGCACCGGTGCGCACCGCGATCCGTCGCCAGCACGACCCCTACCTTCAGCCTACAGCTAAAACCGGAAGCCGAGAACCCCGAGTTTCCACGCCCGTGGAAACAACTCGGAAAGTTTTTCGGGCCCAGCTCAGCGAGGGTTGGCGTCAAATGTACCGGTTGGGTGGGGGCGTCGCAGCGATCGTCTTAGGAGCACTCGTCCGGCTGCCCACCGAGAGTGTTCGGTTTCTCCTGACACGAGGCGCCCCTTCACGGCTTTGCCTTTTCGCTCGTCTTCACTCGTTCCAGCTCCGCGACCAGCTGTTTGAAGTCCTCGCGGGCGCGCAGTGAGTCGAGGTCACTATCCCTGTTCATGTGCGCTGCGTCCTTGTAGCCGGCGCTAACGGCTTGCTTGAGCCAGGTCATAGCGCGGTCGGCCTCGGCATCGGCGTCATGGCTGGCCGAGGCGGACTTGCCGGCGGCACGGAGCGCCGCCGCGGTGACGGCCCGAAAGCTCGCGGCTTTGTACAGGCTGTCGGAGTCGGTGCGGTTGAGCTTCTCCCAAATCGTCGCCGCCTGGCGGATCGCGGCCGCCGCCTCGGCAGCGCGATTGACCGCGAGCAGGCTTTTCGCCACGCCGCGCATGGTCAAAGGGGTATTGGGGTGGTCGGGGCCGAGCTTGGCCTTCCGCAGCGCCAGGGTCTCCTCGAAGAGCTTGAGCGCCTCCCGGTGCTGGCCGAGGGCAAAGTAACTCTCAGCCAGGTTGTCCATGCTTTCAAACGTATCAGGGTGGTCTTGCCCGAGCTTCGACTTCCGGAGTGCCAGCGTTTCTTGGTTCAGCTTAAAGGCGTCGGCATAGCGGCCTAGGCCAAAGTAGCTCTCAGCCAGACTGTTCATGCTTCTCAGCGTGTCGGGATGGTCAGGGCCGAGCTTGGCTTTTTGGAGCGCTAGCGTCTCCTCGTGGAGCTTAAGGGCCTCGGCGTGCCGGCCGAGGGCATCGTAGGTGAGGGCGAGGTTATCCATGCTCCAAAGCGTTTCGGGGTGGTCGGGGCCGAGCTTCGCCTTCTTAAGCGCCAGCGTCTCCTCGACGAGCTTACGGGTGTCGTCATACCGGCCGAGTACAAAGTAGCTCCAGCCAGGCTGTTCATGCTTCTCAGCGTGTCGGGGTGGTCAGGGCCGAGCTTGGCTTTGTTGAGCGCCAGCGTCTCCTCGCGGAGCTTGAGGGCCTCAGCGCGCCGGCCGAGGGCATCGTAGGTGAGGGCCAGGTTGATCATGCACCTGAGCGTGTCAGGGTGGCCAAGACCGAGCTTGGCCGTGTCGAGCGCCAGCGTCTCCTCGTAGAGCTTAAGGGCCTCCGCATACCGGCCGGCGTGATAGAAGCTGCTGGCCAGGTCTCCCATGCTCTTAAGCGTGTCGATGTGGCCGGGGCCGAGCTTGGCCTTCCGGAGCATCAGCGTCTCTTCGTTGAGCCGAAGCGCTTCGGCATGCCGGCCGACAGCACGGTAGCTGTTGGCGAGATTTCCCATGCTAATGAGCGTGTCGGGGTGGTCGGGGCCGAGCTTGGCCTTCCGCAGCGTCAGCGTCTCCTCTGAAAGCTTGAGTGCGTCGGTGATCCGACCGAGGGCACGGTAGCTGGTGGCCAGATCGTTCATGCTCTGGAGAGTATCGGGAGAGTCGGCACCGCGATGCTGGGTGTATAAGGCGCGGGCCGCCTCCAGCTGCTCGGCCGACGTTGGCGCGTCTCCCAGGAGAATGAACGAACGCCCCATTGTCAGCCGCAGCCGAGCCTCGATCAGTGGCTGGTCCGGAAAACTCTGATGCACGTACGGCAGGGCCGCCTCGATCGCCTTGCGGAGTGTGACTTTGCGGCCCAGGCCCTCGGGCTCTCTCTCGGGCCGCGCCGCAGCAATGATTCGGTTCTCCACGAACCCCAGCACCGCTTTGGTTTCCGCCTCGCGCGCCAAGGCGTCCTCTTTCGCCCTTTTTTCGGCCTCGGCAGCGACCAGGGCGTCGTCTTTCGCTTTTCTCTCGCCATTGGCAGCGACCAGAGCATCATCTTTCGCTATTCTCTCGGCCTCGGCAGCAAGTAAAGCCGCCGTTCCAGCGCGCGTGGCGCGGTACGCCTGCCAGGCGGAAACCGCCGTGCCTGCCACGAGCGCCACGGCCACCACGGCGGCCGCCAGCACAGCCGCGCGATTGCGCTGAACAAGCTTCTTAAGACGGTAACTCGCAGAGGGCGGTCTGGCCGTGATTGTTTCATTTCGCAAATAACGCTCGATATCTTCTGCGAAGGCGCCACTCGTGGTGTAGCGGCGGTTGCGGTCCTTCTCGAGCGATTTCATCACGATCCAGTCCAGATCGCCGCGCACGAGACGCGTCAACTGCGCCGGCTCCAAGCTTCGCTGCGCCGCAACGGAAGGCAATGAGCCAGAACCGCTGAGCTTGGCGCTCGGTTTGCTGGGCTCCTCTTCCTTGATCAATCGCACGATCTCCTGCCCGATCGCGCTTTTGACCCGCTGCCGATCCAGCGGCGTCGTGCCGGTCAAAAGCTCGTACAGGACCACGCCGAGCGAATAGATATCGGTGCGCGTATCGATGTCGAGGTTATTGAACTCGGCCTGCTCGGGGCTCATGTACAACGGCGTCCCGACCATCACGCCGTGCGCCGTGTACAACGTGTGTTCCGTGAGCGGCTGGTCCATCGCCTTGGCCAGGCCGAAGTCGATCACCTTCGGGACCGGTCGACCGACATACAGGCAGACCAGGATGTTCGAGGGCTTCAAATCGCGATGAATGATCCCTTTCTGATGCGCGTGCTGCACCGCCTGGCAGACTTGCGTGAACAGCGCGAGTCGCCCTTCGACGGTGACCCTGGCCTGATCGCAATATTCGGTGATGGGCACCCCTTTGACGTATTCCATCGCAAAGAATGGGTGTCCCTGGTCCGTCACTCCCCCATCGAGCACTTTGGCGATGTTCGGATGATCCATCAGCGCCAGGGCTTGGCGCTCGACCTCGAACCGTGCCAGCACTTGGCGGCTATCCATACCCGGTTTGATGAGCTTGATCGCCACGCGCCGCCGAACAGGTTGCAGCTGCTCGGCTGCCCACACCGTCCCCATTCCGCCTTCACCGATCTCTTCCAGGAGCCGGTAGCGGCCTGCGATCAGCCTACCTGCCGAGGCGGTTGCTGAATTGATCAGGGTGGCGCGCAATCCGGCGGCGACGTCGCCCAGACCGGCGCCGGGCAACGCGCTCGAGCGGTCATGCGCTTGCAGAAGCGCCTCGACTCGCGCTCGCAGCTCCGCATCGCCTGCGCAAAGCTCATTCAAGACCCGGGCCCGCTCCACAGGGTCTGTTGATGCAACTGCCGCCAAGAAAACGGGTTGAACGCGACTTGAGTCAATCGGCATGGACGTCCTCTTGAGCGATTCATAATTCCATGCGACACCCACGCCACGGTCTGTCGGAAGAAATTCAAAATTCCGAAAATCAACGCCTCAGAACCTCGCGGAACCAGGCCTGGGCGTATCCATTTTTGGCGAACCCGATAGCCCGACGGGAATCGGGATTTGGTCTCGCCGCTTAGACCAAGAGGCGATGCCCTTTTTCATCACTTCCGTGGCTCGACGATCCGCCGCCGCGAGCGGCCTCAATTCCTCGTCCAACGCCCTTTATAGCCGCACGCTAATTACTGTATCCATTCGGTGCAGCCTCGGCCGCGGCCAATTAGGTGGAATCACCAAGAGCGGGTGCTCGCGTGCAGACAATTCGCGCATAAGAAATGCCGGCCACACAAATCTAGCCGCACCCGAGGCGCCTATTGCGGGGCGACTCTTGCCGGGGTAGCCTGACGGCAATCGCGCGGCGGGGCCGCGGGCTTTCTTTCCGGGCGGCTTTCTCTCTGGGCCAACGACCAACAAACTTCGAGCGCACAGGTGTCGCATGCGGCGTCAACGGGTTCTCTTGGCGGCTGTTTTGATTCTGGGCGTCGGAATTGCCTCGGCGGTGGCTTTTGCGCTGGCCGCCGCGGAAGAGCGGGCGCCGGAGTCGTTGTTGCCGGCTGACGCCGTCGTTTACTTCGGCTGGGACGGGACCGAGAAGCACAAGACGGCGTGGGAAAAGACGGCGTGTTACGAAGCGATCGACAAGACGCACCTGGTGAAGACGATCGCCGACTTTGCTTTGTCTTACATTCCGGCCGATTCGCCGGTGCCGCAGGAGGCTGTTCGGCAACTGTTCGAGGGGATTGCCCGGCAGGGCATTTCGGTGAGCCTGTCGTGTCCCAAAGAGCACGCGCTGCCGCAGGTCGTCATCGTTTTGCATCACGCGGCTGGGCTCGAAGGGGGATTCAATTCGGCGATTCCCAAGATTGCCGACAAAAACGTGAAATTTGAGACCTCGACGATCCGCGGCCGCCACGTCACGCGCACGAAATTCGAGTCGGCCCACGGTGCCGAGTTGGCCTGGTGGGCCGACGGTGGCCACCTGGTTTTGGTCTTCGGCGAGGGCGCCGTCGATGCGGCTCTCGACGTCGCGGAAGGAAAGTCGTCGCCGATCACTCAAACTGCGAACTGGCACAAGTACCGCGAGGAGCCGGCCGATTTTCAGGCGATCGCGGCCGCCTGGTGCAACGTCGCCGCCCTGCACGCGCGTTATGGCGATTACGTGATGCAGGAGAAAACCGACCGCTCGCCGAAATTCACCGTGGGCGAGCTGATCGACATCTTGGGCGGCGAGCGTTTGGTCAGCGTGGGGCTGCGCATCGGGCTGAAAGATCGGGCGCTCGTCTCCGACTGTGTGATCGAGGCGCCCTCGCCGCGCACGGGAATCCTGGCGCTGGCGGACCAGAACCCGATCACTCTGGGCAACTTGCCGCCTCTGCCCAAGACCACCACGGGCTTCGGCCTCGCGAGCTTCAACTGGAGCAAGGCCTACGACACGATATTGGGCATCGTTCGGAAGATCGCCGACAAGGCGAACAACAACGGTTCGCAACAGGTCGACGAGGTGATGCAACGCGCGCCCGAGATTCTGGGCTTCGATCCCAAGAGCGAGCTGGTCGACGCGCTGGGACACGTCGTGTGCATTTACGGCGACACGGCGGCCGGCATTCCCGGGGGTTTTGGCTTTACCATCGCCCTTTCGGTGGAGAAGCCCGACGTTTTGCAAAAGACCTTGAAGACCGGCTTCGAGAAGCTGCAGACCGTCTTCCCCAATGGATTTAATGCCGCTGAGGAAGAACGCTCGGGGAGACCGGTTTGGGTAGTGGACATGGGAAGCCTTCCCATTCATCCGACCGCGGCGCTCGACAAGAAGTGGTTGTGGATCGGCCTGACGCCGCAATCGATCGAGTCGGCCCTGCTGCGAGTCGACGGGAAGCTCGATTCCTGGAAGCCTTCGGAGGCTGAGCAGGCGGCGCTCGACTCGGTGCCGAAGGAGTTCGTCGGGCTTTCGCTGACCGATCCGCGTCCGCTGTACTCGGCCGCGGTGACCTACTTGCCGATCGTTGCCGGATTTATCAACAACGCTGCCGAGCAGGGATCGGGCAAGCCCCAGGCGCGGCAGGCCGGCGGCAAAAGGATGGCGCTCCTGTCGGAGATTCCGCCGGCTGAGGTGATCACGCGGCCCATGTTTCCCAACATTACTGCCGTGACCGTCGACTCAAAGGGCGTGCGGTTGCAGTCGCGCGAGTCGGCCCCCGGTTTGTCGGCAGGCGCCTTCGTCGGCGCACCCGTCATGGTCGCGCTGTTGCTCCCCGCCGTGCAGGCAGCCCGCGAAGCCGCGCGCCGCACGGAATCGAAGAATCACATCAAGCAGCTCCTGCTGGCGATGCACAATTACCACGACGTTCACAAAAGCTTTCCGCAGGGGACCCATCCGAATCCCGACCTCAAGCCGGACAAGCGGCTAAGTTGGCAAACCGACCTCCTGCCCTTCCTCGAATACAAGCCGATCTATGACCTGATCGATTTCAAGAAGGCCTGCGACGATCCGGCGAATAAGATGGCGGTCGATTCGCCATTGGCGCTCTTTATCAATCCGAGTCTTGGGCCGCAGAAGGCGAATGGCTTTCCCGTGACCGAATACGTCGGGATGGCCGGCGTCGGGGCCGATGGACCAATGCTTCCTGTCACCAGTCCCCGGGCAGGCGTTTTCGCCTACGATCGTGTCACGCGGCTTGACGACATCAAGGATGGCACTTCCACCACAATTGCGATCAGCGAATGCAACAAGGATTTGGGGTCGTGGGCGGCCGGCGGTCGCGCGACCATCCGCTCGTTGACGAAGAAGCCGTACATCGACGGCCCGGATGGTTTGGGCGGTCATCCGGAAGGCTGTGTGATGGGTTTCGCGGATGGCTCCGTGCGTTTCATCAGTAAGTCCATCGACGCGCAAACGCTCGAGGCTCTGATGACGATTAACGGCCACGAACCGATCAGACTACCGGGACAATAAACGCGTCCCCGCCAACCGCCGATTCCTCGATAAAGGGATTGGACCCGAAGGAGCGCGAAGCGATGATTTAAATCGCTGGTGGAGAACTTGTTGGAGCACCGTGACCCGCCACAGTCCGAGGCCGAGATCGACGTCGCCTGTCCCGGCTGCGGCCGGTCGTATCGCATGTCGTCCCGCGCGGCCGGAAAGCGTGGGACGTGTAAGAAGTGCGGCACCCGCTTTTCGATTCCTGAGCCCGCTTCATTCGCGCAAGCTCCAACGCCTCCACCGAAGCAGTCCGGCCTGTCGAAGCAGGCCGCTCAGACGCAGCAAATGCTGCGGCTTCTGGGCGACTCGATCACCTTCCCGAAGCAGCGAATCACGATCGCACACCGACTTGCCGCCTTGGTGGTCGCGGGGCTGATGCTGCTTTTGCCGATCGTCTATCTCGCGTTCGTCGTGGGGGTCGGCTGGCTGACGTGGTGGCACGCAATGAATGACTGGTTCTGGATGAAGGAGGCCTACGGATATGCGAGGGTCATTGCCGCTGCTCTCTACGGGGGGCTCATGCTTGGGGGCGCCCTTTGGACCCTCTCGCTGATTCGGCCTCTTTTCTTGAGCCTGGGACAAGTCGAGGTGGCGAGCCCACTTTCGCGGCGCGACGAACCAGCCCTGTTCGCGTTCGCAGAGGTCCTGGCGGACAAGGTTGGTTGTCCGCGACCCGACATCATCTGCCTCAATCTCGATGTCAACGCGAGCGCCTACTACGAAACCTCGTTCTTCGGGCTGCGGCGGCGGGCCTTTACGCTCACGTTGGGGATGCCGCTCGTCGCCGGATTGACCTTGTGTCAGCTCGCCGGCGTCATGACCCACGAGTTTGGCCATTTCGGCCAACGTGGCAGCGGCTTTCTGGATCGTTTCATCAAACGGATCAACCTCTGGTTCGCGACCGCCGTCGAACGCCCGGACATGCTGGACGATTTCATCCACTCGTTGACGTCCGAAAGCAATCACTACCTGGTGAATGCGGTGGGCCTTGTGCTGATGCTGCTCGTCGGGTTGGGACGCTACTTCCTGCGTTGCCTGATGTACCTCGGCCTGCTGGCCAGCGCGTCGCTCATGCGACGAATGGAATTTGACGCCGACCACCACGAAGTCGGAGTGATCGGGTCGGCGGAATTCGCCGCATCCTGCCAACGTCTGGCGGCCCTCACGATCGCGCAGGAATTGGCATTTCAGCACGCGTTTGGATCAACGCACTGCCGGATTCTCCCCGCCGATCTGGTCGCTTTTGTCTCGGAGTTGGCCAACCGAGCTCCCAAGGTGAAAAAACGGACCAAAAGGATGATCGAGAATGAGAAAGGAAGTTGGCTGGCGTCTCATCCTCCCACGCGCGAACGGATTGCTGCGGCGGAGCACTTGAACCTGCCGGGCGTCTTCACCGAATCGGTTCCGGGGAGCACGTTGTTCGACAGCTTCGAGACACGGTGCACCGCGGTCACAACCCTGCTTTACGCGCACCGCTACGGGCGGAGACTTACGTCGGAATCGATCCGGCCCGCGCATGAGGCCGTTGAGATCTATCTCGACCTCGATGCCGCGAACCGCACCTGGTGACCGGCGCCCGATAGCGATCGCGCGAGGAGTGAGGCAACCGCCCAACAGGTCTCAGCCGATTGACAGATCGACGGCGCCGGTGCGCTCGTGGACGTCGACGAAGCCCTGCAGCTTGCCGATCGCCACGACGCCCGATTCGGTGACGGTGAAGCCGCGGGCCCTGTCGAGCTCGAGGTTGTAGCCGACCTCGGCCCCTTCGGGCACGACGACGCCCTTGTCGATGATGGCGCGGCGAATCTTGGCGTGGCGGCCGACGTTGACGCCCTCGAACAGGATACTGTCCTCCACCTGCGCCCAACTGTTGACGCGAACGTTGGCGGACAGGATCGAACGCTCGACGCGTCCGCCGGAAATGATCGTGCCCGGGCTGACCATGCTGTCGAGCGCCATGCCGGCCCGCGGAGTTTGAGCCGCCGAACTGCGCGAACACAAATTTTGGCGGCGGCAGCGGCGGGTGATAGGTGCGGATCTCCCAGGCCTCGTCGTACAGATTGAGCTGCGGCTCGACGGCGACCAGGTCCATGTTCGCCGCGTAATACGCGTCGAGCGTGCCGACGTCCCGCCAATAACGCGAGTTGCCCGAGTTGCGGTCGCGGAACGGAAAGGCCCGCACGCGGTGCGTTTCGATGATCGTCGGAATGATGTCCCGGCCGAAGTCGTGGCTGCTTTCGGTCACCGTCGCGTCGCGGCAGAGCTGATCGAACAGAAAATTGGCGTTGAAAACGTAAATGCCCATTGAAGCCAGGCAGCGGTTCGGATCGTCGGGCATCGGATCCGGATTGGCCGGCTTCTCGAGGAATTTGACGCACGCGCTGCGACTTGTCGACCTCCATGACTCCGAAGTGGCGAGCCCTCCCGCAGTTCGACCGGAATGCAGCCGATGGTGCAGTCGGCCTGATTCTCGATGTGGTCCTGCAGGACCTCCGAGTAATCCATCTTGTAGATGTGGTCGCCGGCGAGAATCAGCACCAGGTCGGGACGCGACTTTTCGATCGAGTAGATGTTCTGGTAGACGGCGTCGGCCGTGCCCTGGTACCAGTGCTCGTCGATGCGCTGTTGCGGCGGCAGAACGTCGATGAATTCATCCAGCTCGCGGCAGAGAAACCGCCAGCCCAGGCTGATGTGCCGATCGAGGCTGGCCGCCTTGTACTGCGTCAGCACCAGCATCCGCCGCAGACCGCTGTTAATGCAATTGGAGAGCGTGAAATCGATGATGCGGTAGACGCCGCCGAAAGGGACCGCGGGCTTGGCACGGTCCCGGGTGAGCGGCTCCAACCGCGCTCCCTTGCCGCCTGCCAAAACCAAGGCTAGGACCCGTCTCATCGCAGCTCCATCGTCCGCCGTGTGAATCGGCCACCAACAGCCGCCTAGAAGCCTGTGCCGGCGCCGTCGTCGGACCGAGCGCACAATTCTCGTAGAACGGGCGCAACCTGCCAATCCTGCGGCAGAAATTTTTTGGCCGTTACCTTTTGACCGGCTTTTGGATCAGCGCACGGCGCAAGATACAGGAACAGCAAAATGCGTCCCGCGCGCAAAAATCCGGCTGCTCGCGCTCGGATCGTAAATCGCTCGATCAATCGGCCCGAGTCAATCCACGATGGCTCGGCCGGGAGCGGCAAGAGCCCGACAACGGGCCGCCTAGTAGCTCGAGCGGCTGCGGCTTCCGCCACCGCCACCGCCACCACTCTCCGAGCGACTCTTCGCCTCGTTGACCGTCAGCCGCCGTCCCTGAAAGTCCTTCCCGTTCATGGCTTCGATGGCGGAGTCAGCTCCGTCTTCCATCTCCACAAAACCAAAACCCCGCGACCGCCCTGTCTCCCGGTCCGAGATGACTTGTGATCGCGAGACCGTTCCGAATTGCGAGAACGCTTCGCGAAGATCGTCCGCCGTCGTATCGTAGGGGAGGTTCCCGACATACAGATTCTTGCGCATGGCCAGCCTTCGAGCGCCCGGCGCTCTCGAGAAAAATCGCCTTTCCTGCCGCAACCGTTCGCGCTATCCCAATCGCGACGTCACCGGACCAACCGGTTTTCGGAGAGTAATATACACAAATCCACCGTCGATGGCACCAGTTTTTCAGGGACTGAAACCACGATTTTCGCCCGAGGATGCGCTGAAAATGCCCGATCCACCCCGTTCAATCACGCTGGAAATGATGCGGGCCGCGTTGTCGAGCGCCCTGGTTTGCGACGCCCTGGATGCGCTGGGCGTTCGCGGCCAGTCGCCCCGCATCGCGTGGCCGGTGAAAACCGTCGACGGTCTGCTCGTCGGCCGCTGCAAAACCACGCTCTGGTCAGACCCGGACACGAGAGATCCACATCCTTACGAAAAAGAACTGCTGGCCGTCGACACGTGCCAGCCCAATCAGGTGCTGATCGCGGCTGCCGGGGGCTCGTTGCGCTCGGGGATTTGGGGAGAGCTGCTTTCGACGGCCGCGCGGAACAGCGGTTGCGTGGGAGCGGTCGTCGACGGGGCGGTCCGCGACCTCGCCCAAATGAAAGACATGCGCTTCCCGGTCTTTGCCCGCGGCACCTGCCCGTACGACAGCAAAGATCGCCAGGAAGTGACGGAGATTGACGTAGCGGTCGAAATCGACGGCGTGATATTCCGTCCGAACGAGTTGGTCTTCGCCGACGCCGATGGGGTCGTCGTCGTGCCGTCAGACGTCGAAGAAGAAGCGATTCGTCTTGCCTGGAACAAAGCTCACGACGAAAACCGCGCCCGCGCGGCGATTCAACAAGGCATGAAGGTCACCGAAGCGTACCGGCGCTACGGCGTGTTATGAACGCCGGCGAGCGGCCGGCGCAGAACAGTAGGGGTCGTTAATCTGCAAAAGGAGACCGCGAAATGAAAACGTTGTGGGTAGGTGTGGCTTGCGTTGCGGTCTGTGTTATGGCCGTTTGGTGCTCACGGACAACCTATGGTCAGCCGCCCAGGGCGCTGCCGGGCACCAAGATGATTTCGGTGGATGACGCGATCTTGGACGCCAATGAGATTCTCTTCGTTCATGAAACTCAGACAGATATCGCAATCGGCTTCAGGGGACTGCCCAACCAGGGCAACGGGGCCTATTCGATTCTGTACGTTAAGAAAACAGCGGAGAACTGGCGCGTACTGGCTGCCGCCATTGGAGTCGCGGTACCGCCAGCGGCCACTCGCTGAAATGCCAGCCGCCGATAGTAAGGGGTACGGCAAAGGACTGAAGAGATGTGGCGATCCAGCTAGAGATGAAGGTCACCGAGGCTTATCGGCGGTACGACGTGTTATGAACCCTGCGCCGGCCTGAGTGCATCGGATATCGCACACGGCGGCTCGAGGGCGCAAAGCACCCGCCAGCTCATCCGCCACTGGCGGAGCGGCTCGCCTGGTCGGCGTACAATTCAATTGGGTTTGCTTAACTCGAGCGGTTTCGCGAAGATCGCATCGCGCCGCAGCCCTTGGCCAAACCGTGAGGAGACTTCAAGATGCCCGGAAAAGCCCGTCAGTCGTTTCGCCGGCCGGCCACCAAGCTGCCGCACTTGCGGAAGAAGATGGCCCAAGTGACTCCTCGCGTTCGCACGCGCGGCAAGAACCTCGGCAAATAAACGTCACGCTGCCGTGAATCGCGGTCAGGGACGCAGCGCCAACAAGCCGCGGAGCTGCATCCAGTCGTGTAAGCGGCCCGGCCAGGTGCCTAGCGCCCAGGCGATTTTGGGGTCCTTCGTCCCCAGGCCCAGACCGTGCCGGCCCTTTTCGTAGATGTGCATTTCGGCCGGCACGCCCGCGCGCCGCAGCGCGAGGAAAAACTCGACGCTGTTCTCAACCGGCACCGCGCTGTCTTCCGCGGTGTGGAACAAAAAGGTCGGCGGTGTCTGAGCCGTGACCTGCGTCTCGTTCGAGAGGCTCTCGGCGAGCCCCTTTTCCGGGTTCGCGCCAAGCAGATTCTTCTTGGATCCGCCGTGCCCGAATTTGTCGCTCATTGTGATCACCGCATAAGCCAGGATGGCGAAATCGGGCCGGCAGCTCTGGCGGTCGATCGGGTCGGACGCGTCCGGCTTGCCGGCATCGAAATGGGTGGCGGCCGTTGAGGCGAGGTGCCCGCCGGCCGAAAAACCCATCACGCCGACGCGGTGCGGATCGATGTGCCAGTCCGCCGCTTTCTCACGAACCAGGCGGATCGCGCGCTGCACGTCGAGCAGGGGCGACGGATGGTGGTAGTCGGGAGCCAGGCGGTACTTCAGCACGAAACCGGCCACGCCGAACGTGTTAAACCATTCGGCGACGTCGTGTCCTTCATAGCTCATCGCCAGGTGCTGATAACCGCCGCCGGGGCAAATCACCACCGCGCATCCGTTGGCAATGGCGGCACTGGGAAGATGGACTGTCAACGTCGGCTTATCTTTGTCGGCGGTCCCGTGCGCGCCGGAGCACCCTCGGGCCACAGGACCAAAACGGGTTTCCCGGCGGCGGAGTCGTCCGCCGCCGCGACGCGAGCCGCGAGTCCACAGATCGCGACCGATCCAACCAACAAGGCCGCACGGAACAGTCGATGATGCCGTTTCATGAAAAGTCCCCGAAATTCAATAGACGTTTTCGCGGAGTAGGCTCAGCGGATAGAACGTGTCGCGCCAGCGCACGCCCTGTCGTGACAGCGTCAAATAGGCCGACCGCCACATCGTATAAAGCAACGCGAAGATCGCGACAGGCAGCCCGAGCGAAACGACGGACGAGGATCCCAGCAGTTGGGCGGCCAACGCGGTCGCCAGGTGCAGAAAGAGCAGGCTCGCCAGCCATCCGCTCGAGCGCAGGTCGGGCCAGATCACGACTGCCGCGTAGGGAAACAACTGGAACAGCACGACGATCGCCGAATAGGCGAACAGCTTGACGAGCGAATAGTCAAAGATCGCGAAGCCGTTCTTCTCCAAACCGCGAATCACGCCAAAGAACGATTCTTGCCACTGCACGCTGAGTCCGCCGTTGGCATCGAGCGCGTCTTGTCTCAGGCCGTTCCGTTTGATCAGCTTCCCAAGTTTGACGTCGTCGAGCACGTCCAGGCGGATGGCGGCGTGTCCGCCGCAGCGGTCATAGGCCGAACGCCGGACCATGTTGAAGGCGCCCATCCCCAGGTACGACATGCGAAACGGCGTCCGCACCAGCCAGGGCTGCGCACCGATGCACAGCAGCACGAAAAAATACGCGTGCAATACTTGCTCGAAAAAGCCGCGGCATTCCAAATGGGGCGCGAGCGTCAGGTGGTCGAGCCCCCGCCTTTCGCACATCGTCACGGCCTTGCGCAAGATGTCGGGGGCAAAAAAAACGTCGGCATCGGTAAAGAGCAGGTAATCTCCCGTCGCGCGAGCGGCGGCCACGTGCATTGCGTGGCTCTTGCCCAGCCAGCCGTCCGGCAGCGAATCGAGATGAATCACGCAGAGCCGCGGATCCTCGGCGGCCAGTCGATCGAGAATGGGGCCGGTCGCATCCTGAGAACGGTCGTCGATGGCGATCAACTCGAAATCGGGATAATCGATGGCCAGCTTGGAGCGCATGGCCGCCTCGATTTTGGCCGCTTCGTCACGGGCCGGCACGATGATCGAGACTTTTGGCCACTCGGTTGGCGGCTTGAGCGTGGCGACGACCGAATCGAGCGACCGCCACAACAGGCTGACGAGCGACGGCGCGACGCCCACCACCCAAAACGAGAAAATCAGCCATCCCCCGATCAGAATCACGAGCGACATCGACATGCGAAGCATCTTCGAGTGTCGTCCGAGCGCTTGTCAATCCGCCGCCATTCGCGCCCAACATATTGCATCTCGGTTGCAATTCCTTGAGAGAGGCGTCGGTTGCATGGTGATCGTGGAAGCATTCGCCACGTTCAGTTTCCCAAGCCGACAGCTTTGCTGTCGTTCCGGAACCGACGGCAGAGCCGTCGGCTTGGGAAAAGTGTGCGTCGAAACGAACATCCATCGCGGAATGCTTCAATCGACGCTGCACCCATGCCTTGCGCCAGGATGCAATACGTTGGTTGTGTCCGGCTCATTCGTGCCTGAGCGCGGTGACCGGGTCGACCAATGCGGCGCGCTGCGCGGGATAAACGGCCGCCAGCGTCGTCGTGACGACGGCAAAGGCGAGCACCGAAAGGCACAGCCACGCGGGAAAAACGAAGAGCGCCTCCTTCAGCTCGATTTTGATGTCCCGATTCACCATGTTCCGGACCCACGCGTCGCCCGGATAGGCGCTCGCCACCGCCAGCAAGAGCCCGATTGCGCCGCCCACCAGGCCGATCAGCGCCCCCTCGACCACAAAGACCAGCTGCAGTTGTCCGTTGCTCGCTCCCACCGCCTTCATGATGCCGATTTCGCGCATGCGTTCGAGCACACTCATCAGCATCGTATTCGCGATTCCCATCGCCGCCACCAGGAGCGCGACCGCCGCGATGCACGTCATGCACGCGAAGATCAACAGATACATCAGCCGCTCGTGCTTGATGTTCTCGAGAAACGCGAATGCGGAGAGTCCCATCTTGTGGATGTCGGCGAGCACGGCTTCGACATTGGCGTCACGATCCACCAGAACCGTGGCCATATTCACGCCCTGTATGTGCGCAGGACTGGCAGTGAACAGTTCGGTCGCCGTGCCGTAAGGAAGAACGAGGTCGCCATCCGCATAGAGGGGATCCCAATTCCGCTCCTCGTCGGGACGGCGCGCCCGGATCACCCCCACGATCGTGAATTCGCGCGAGAGGACCGGTTCGACCTTGCGCGGCGGGCCAGACAAGGCTTTGCGCAGAAGCTCGATCTGGCTCGCGGAAAGGTGCAAGTGCTCGAGCGCCGCCGGCAATTCCTGCTTCATTTTTTCCAAAGCCGCGATCTCGTCGCGGCTGGCGTCCTCGCCGTCCGGCTTAAACAGCGACATGCCGAGGCCGGGCTGTTCTCCCTGCGCACGAAATTCGAGCGTCAGCTTCCTGCCCAATACGCCGTTGAGCGCCGCGTCGTCGACAACCCCGAGTCGATACAACAGATACTCGGAGAGCACGACCGCCTGCTCGTTGGCCGACTCGAAATATCGTCCGGCCACCAGATGCTTGCCCGCTTGGGAGTCGTCGACCCGCGAGGCACTAATCCCCGTCGTTTGGGAATGTTTACCCAGGATCACCGATCCGCCCTGCCAACTCTGCGGCACCACGGCCTCGACATGCGGCAGATGGGAAAGTTCGTCGAGCATTTCGCGGGTCAGCGGAACGGGCGCCGCAGCCATGTTGCGTCGCCGCGCGGTGAGGGCCTCGCGAATTCGCTCGCGCCGGGCGTCGCTCATTTGCCCCTTCACTTCCACCGGCTTGGTGTTGGCTTTGGAATCGCCAGATTGCGGTTGGATGCGGATTTCGCGCAGGACATCGCTTCTGTGAGTCTCGCGCTCGAACGTGTCCTGCACCCCCTGGCCGATCGACAGGCTGGCGGCCAACACAAAGCTGCCGAAAACCACGCCGAGCGTGGTCAGCACCGTGCGCGTCTTTTGCTGCCAGAGCGCGGCCAGCGGTAGTCCCAATAAGTCGCCCAGCCGCACGGAACGCTCCCTCAAGACCAATCAAAAAAACGTGAACCGATTCAGGAAACCAGTTGGCCATCCTTCAGGCGAATCACGCGGTCGGTGCAACCACGGGCCAGCTCTTCGTCGTGAGTCACCAGGATCAGCGTCGCGCCACTTTTCTGCACATGATCGGTGATCAGTCCCATCACTTCGTGGGCCGTGGCGCTGTCGAGATTTCCGGTCGGCTCGTCGGCCAGCAGGACTTCGGGCCGGTTGACGAGTGCGCGGGCGATCGCCACGCGCTGGTTCTCTCCGCCGCTGAGCTGGGCGGGCCGATGGTCAAGTCGCTCGCCGAGGCCGACCGCTTCGAGGGCTCGCCGCGCCTCCATTCGCCGTTGAGTCTTCGACAGTCCCGCAAAAATCATCGGCAACTCGACGTTTTGCTGGGCAGTGCGCGACGGCACCAAATTAAACGATTGAAAGATCAGCCCGACGGCGGCGGAGCGAAAGCGGGCCAGTCCCCGGCTCGAAAGACGCACGAGCTCCCGGCCGGCGACTTCCAGCCCTCCTTCGGTTGGGCGATCGACACCTCCCAGCAAATTCAGCAGCGTCGATTTTCCGGAACCCGATTTCCCCAGAAGGGCGATCCGCTCGCCGCGCCGCACCTCGAACGATACGCTGCGCAGGGCGTAAACGGCCGCGTGGGCGTTGCCGTAGGCCTTCGTCAAATCGACAGTGCGAACCGCGAACGAAGAAGCGGAGCGACCCGAGGTTGGTCCGGACAGAGGTTAGTCCTTGGTGCAAGCCGAGAGCGCGAAATCGGAACCGGACTGCGATACTGGCAAAGAATCCACAGGCAAATATGACGGCGGCCGGCCTCGTATTTGTCTTTTGCAAGATTCGCTGACGCGTCGCGATTTGGCAAGTCGCGGCGAGCCGCGGTGCAGTCCTGTCAGTCGATCGCGACCGCGCGTCCAATCGCAATCGGCACCACCTGCAGTTTGCCTGTTCTCGATTTCCAGCGATAACCGATCGGGCGGCCCCGATTGTCGACCTCCAGCCAAAGCGTTCCCTGCCCGATGCCGGACCTTCCGCTGTTTGTGCGTTCGTCGTGTGCATGCCCGTGCAACGTCGAATCATAGACTCGCACGCGGAAGCGCTCGGGCAACTCGGGAATCGGCCTTTCGGCGATGAGCATCACATGCCCCGTGTTGTCCCCTTCCACGCGATCCAGTTTCACCCAGGCCAGTAAGTCACCGGGTCCGGCGTCTGCCAACCGCTCAACCCGCTTCCAGCCGCGGGCTGGTGCGCCCTCCTTGGGTGCAAACGCGGCGAAAAAGTCCTCGGCCAGCGGACGCTTGTGGATGGTGCTGATCGATTCGAGGTGCTTCGGCGCTTTGTGTTTCAAAAGGGTGACGATAAACCCCGAGCAATCGACCTCGCAGATTCCCTGTGATTTGTCGATCTGGGTCTTGTGACTGTAACGGGTGTCGGGGTACTCCGCGATCATCCGCTGGGCTTCCCCTGTTAACAGGCCCGACAGCGTCTTTTCATGGGCAATCGTCGCCGGCGCGTTGTCCGCGCGCACGGCGATGCGAGAGGCGATCTGCGCAAGCGCAAACACCAACGTCAGGCCAATTCTCAGTGCGATCGTCCTCATCGACGGCATTTGTTGTCCGGCTTCGCGTTACCTAGGGGGATCGATCCAAGAGCGCGTTGATCTCCTTCGAAGGAGCTGCCTCGTCGTTGAAATGGAACGTTCCATTCTCGCGGATCTCCCGCGCAGCGCGCAGAAATCCGCCAATCGCCGCGCGGGCCAGCGCGCTGCCAACAGTAATCCGCTTGACGCCCATCGCAGCGAGTTGCGCCACGCTGAGATTCATTCCCGGCATTCCCATCAAAACATTCACGGGACGATCGACCGAACGGACCAGCGTGGCAATGTCCTCGGGACTCTTGATGGCCGGAGCATACAGGACGTCGGCCCCCGCGTCTTGATAGGCCTGCAGGCGGCGGATTGTGTCGGACAGGTCGGGCCGTTGATGCAAATAGTTTTCGCAACGGGCGGTCAAAACGAAAGGAACCGGCAGCTGCCGAACCGTTTCGGCCGCCGCGCGAATACGTTCCACCGCGAGGGCCTGTTCGTAGATCGAGTTGACCGGTGGACCCGTCGAGTCCTCGATCGAGCCACCGGCCAACCCTGTTTCGGCTGCCAGGCGGATGGTTTCCGCCGCCGTTTGCGGATCGTCGCCGAAGCCGTTCTCCAAGTCGGCGCTCACGGGGACTGAGGTTGCTGCCACCAGGGTCCGGCAGTGCTCGAGCACGGCGTCGCGGCCCATCTCATAGTCGAGGCGCCCCTGCGCAAACGCAAAACCCGAACTGGTCGTCGCCACGGCTTCAAATCCGAGACTTTCCAAGATCCGCGCCGATCCAACGTCCCAGGGATTGGGCATCACGAACAGGCCGGTACGCTCGTGCATTTCTCGAAACGTCTGACACTTTTCAGCGTGTGTTGGCATGTCGACTCCTTATTCGTTGGAGTCCCGGCTTTAGCCGGTCCGGAATTTGGATTTAGGGGTAAAAGGCTGGGTAACGCCGGGACTCCAACTTTCACAAATCCGGAGGGTCCCAATCTTTTCCGTAATCGAGAATCGGATATTCGGACCAACGCCGGCGCGCTTCCTTGCGTCCGATCACTTGCAAGTATTGGGCTGCGTTCGAGTAAGGCCAGTCTTGCCACCGCCGAACGTAACCATGACGAACCGCGTTGTGCAGCACGTAGTTCAAGGTCGCCCACAAATGACGCTCGGATTTCATCGCCGTTTCGGCAACGCGATGCCACACCTGCCGTCCGCGGCACGACTCGGTGCGATTCCAGCGGAACGAAGTACGGCCATGGAACTGACCGAGCTTCCTGAGCAACTCGGCTATGTCCGACACAGCAATGAGCAAGTGGTAATGATTAGGGAGCACGATCCAGGCGAGGATTTTCTTTGCGTGCAAGTGCGTGGTTGTCAGCAGTTCCTGTTCAAACTCGGCCATTCGCTGCGGGCTTGCTCCGATGATCGCGCGGTGCTCATAGCAAGCAGCAGTGAGCAGATAGAGGCCGGATTCATCGGAATAGTGCGGTGGGCTGTGCCAAGGGAGTTCGTGACGCCGGCGGTAGTCCAATGCCTCTCGCCTCTGCTTCGGGGTCATATGTCGCCAGCGATACATCGTTGGAGTCCCGGCTTTAGCCGGTCCGGAATTTGGATTTAGAGGCAAAAGACCGGCTAAAGCCGGGACTCCAACAACTCTAGCGGGCAATCGCCATGTCTGGTTCTTCACGCGTGATGAATTCGAGCAAAGCGGGGCGGCCCTCGCGCGTGGCGGCGATGCCGCGGCGAATCGACGGCCCGACGTCGGCCGGTTGCTCGATCCGCTCGGCAAATGCCCCCAAACTGCGAGCAACGTCGGAATAATTGCCCGACGTGAATTTGGTCCGATATTTCGCCGTGGCCACCGGAATGTATTTTTCGTAGTTGCCCATCGCCGAGTTGTTGAGCACGAGCGTTAGGATCGGGATCTCCTCGCGGACGGCCGTTTCGATGTCCATGCCCACCATCCCAATCGCCGTGTCCCCCATGAAGTTCACGACCAGTTTGTCGGGGCAGGCGAGCTTTGCCCCCATGCTGCATCCGAGGGAGAAGCCGAGCTGCGTCGAATGGCCCCAACCGATGTAACCGCGGGGAACGGGCGACTCGTATAGCGGAAGCAACTGGTCCCGCGGGTTACCCGAGTCGTGCGTGACAATCGTCTGCTTGCGGTCGACGATTTTCATGAACTCGCCGATCACTCGATACGGGTTGATCGGGGTTTCATCGGAGACGAGCTTGGAGGCCCAGCGCGCTTTCCAGCGCTCGCGGGCGTCCTTGAGTTGCGATTCCACAGGATCGCGCTCTGCGCGGCCTTGGCCGCCGTGTTGCGATTTGAGTTCCTCGAGCAGGCTCGCGAGAACCAGAGCCGCGTCGCCCAGCAAGGGCACGTCGGCGACGTAGTCCTTGTTGAGATCGCGCGGGTCGAGCGTTGCGTGCACAATCTGCTTGCCGGGCGGAATCGTCGGGGCGAAAACCGTTCGCGTGAGGCTGGCGCCGATGGCGAAGACGGTGTCGCACGACGCGAGCGCATTGCGCACCATGTCGGTCGCACTCAGGCCCCCAGAACCCAGCGACAATGGATGGGTCTCGTCGAAGGCACTCTTGCCCAAAAGCGTCGTCATAACCGGCGCGCCAAGAAACTCCGCGACGTCAGTCAGCCCGCGCGAAGCCCCGGCGTACAGGACCCCCTGCCCCGCCCAAATCATCGGCCGCTTCGCCTTCAGGAGCAGCCGGGCCGCGTCACGGATCGCGAGCGGATCGGGGCCACTTCGTGTGCGTGGAACCGGCTGGTAGTCCAGAGGCTCGAGGACGGTCTCTCGGGCGACGTCGACGGGAACTTCCAACAGCACGGGGCCGGGCCGCCCCGACCGCAAGAGCGTAAAGGCGCGCCGCATGCGATTGGCGATCGCCGCCGCGGAGGGAATCATGTCCGCCCACTTGGTCGTAGCCGCGTAATTCGGGACCGAGTCGAAAGTCGGGGGCGTGCGCACCAGTTCGCGTCCTGGATGGCCGGGCAGAAACAAGATTGGGCTCGAATCGGTGTAGGCCTGCGCGATTCCAGAAAAGGCATTCTCGGCCCCGGCGTTTTGTTGAACGGTCACCACTCCGATCCGCTTGCCAAGAGTCGTCCGCGAAAACCCGTCCGCCATATTTTCAGCCACGCGCTCCTGCCGCGCGACGATCGGGCGGATGCCGGCTTCGGCCAGGGCGTCGAGGATCGGCGTGAAGGGGAAACAGAAAACGTGCTCGACCCCCTCCCGCTTGAGGATTTCCGCAATCGCCCGGCTGCCTTGCATCAGAACATCTCCCGTGCGTTACATTTCGCGGGCGGCTTCGCCTCAACCAGATGTGAAGTCATCGTGAACCCAGGATTGTAATCGCGCCCTGCACGTCCAGCGACAAGGGCGAAACCGGGCCGGTTCGCCCCGACCTCTCCCAAACGTGCACCGAGCAGTGCGAGGTTCGCTTGCTCCCGGTGCAGCCATTACGATGTCCGGGGAATAAGTCGGGCCCGTATTCAGTCCAATGTTTTGCGGCGCTTCGGCGAAGAACGCCACGACGGCGTATGATGGAGAAGATGGCGGACCCGATCCTTGCGAGCAAGCCGGCGCCTCGTGCCGAGACGGCTTTGTCCGCGCTCGACTCGATCGAGCGCGCGATTCGGGAGGCCGATCCGTCCGCATTTCCGATCGCGTCACGCATTGTTCGCCGCGTGATTCGCAACGAGATCGATCTGCCGGCGTTGATTGGTCGCGTCCCGCATCGAAAAAGCTTCGTAATCTCTGCAGCTCAGGCCCAGCAAATCGTGCTCAACGACGAGTTGGGGCTCGATCCGGGCGCGCCGCTGCCCGAAACGCTGCTGCTCTTGGCACGGCCCGAGGAGCACGAACTCGAGGCGATGACGGCTGACGCGCTGCGCGAGCACTATCGTCGGCTGCACTTTCATGCGCGCGTGCATGCCGCCCTCGACGAGCGGCTGGCGCGCGGCGAGCTGAGCGACCTGACGGTGGCCGAGCGTCTCGAACAGATCGGCTCGTCGGCCTTCGATGAGATTCGAGCCGTCCTCTCGCAGGAAGCCTTCTTGTTGCCGCCGGTCTCGACCGTGTCGGTCTACGTCGAGTTCGCGGCGGTGTTTCTCGAGCTGCGGTATTTTGCCCCCGACGTTTTGTCTGCCTATTTCCCGTCGCTCGACGATTTCGATCGAGTCGAGGAGATTCTGATTCAGGACGTCGAGCTCGACGCGGTTCTCGAAACCACGGGAGCCCTGGAGGTCGAGAGCTCGAGCGCGGCCGACGTGACGCCGGAAGAATTGGAATCTGCGGAAGTTCCTACCGCGGTCGTTCCTCCCCTGGGCGAGCGTCTCTTCCGACGTCAACTCAGAATAGCGGCCCAGGCCGCCTCTCGCGGCAACGACGTTCGCGCTGCCATCCTGCACACGCGCGCCTCGCGGATCCGCGATTCCGAGCGCGCCTTCGCGCAAAGGGGCTCGCGGCCGCGGACGTGAGGCGCCTGACAAACCGGCTGCGGGGCGCCCTCGCCATCGACGAGCGCACTGCCGACGTCTGGCGTGAGCTGTTGTCCGCGCTCTTGGCCAGCTCGGCCCGCGGTTTTTGGAATCCGGCTCGCGGCTGCTCTACGATTTGCAAAAAGTCTGTCTCGATTTCGAGCGCGAAAGCTACGTCGTCGATCTCTTCTCGTGGCTCTGGTCGCTTGGAAAGCGGCCCCTCAAGCGAGCTCTTCCGGCCCAGCGCGAAGTCCTGATGTCGAAGCATCTGCGCACGGCGGCGTCTCGGCTCACCAAGCTGTCGGTCTCGGCCGGCGAGCGGGAACACCTGGCAATCTTGCTGCATGAGGCGGCCGTCTACGCCGAGCATCGATTGCGCGAACGCTTGCGCCCGTCCTGCGCGAGACTTTGATCGAAGTCGGATTTCTGCCGCAGAACGTGCCCGAGCGCGTCTCGTTCCGCAAGATCGTCGAAGAGCTGCTCGATCACGTTGTCGATTCCGGTTATTTCGCGATGGGGGAAATCCGAGACGCGATTGCCCGCAACAACCTCAAGCTCGACGACGTGGCCGATCCGCTCGAACTTGTCGCGGGCGACCGCTTGCTGCGCGCGGATCGGCGGCTCGGCGATTCGCTCGACGGAGTCTATCAGCGGGGCGCCATCTATCTGCGGTTCCTGCAGGGCATCAGCTCGTGCGCGTTCGGTACGAGTTTGGGCCGGTTTCTGACCCTTTACGCGGCCATTCCGTTCGGCGGGGCATTCGTGATCCTGAAGTTTCTCGATCATGTCACCGAATGGGTGCGCATGGGGATCAACTGGTGGTATGGGGCCGATTCGTCCGGCGTGGTCCCGCTTGGCATGACTGAGCCTGAATTCGTGATCCCTCTCGGGTTGGTGCTATTCGGCCTGGCCCACAGCTCGCGTTTTCGCGGGGCCGTCTGGCAGGGACTGCGTGCCGTCGGCAGGGCGTTGCGGTTCTTGGTGATCGAAGTCCCCGCCTGGATCGCGGAGGTGACATTCATCAATCGTATTCTGCGCAGTGCTCCCGCGGTTTTCTTTCGCAAACGGCTGTTGACCGCGCTGATATTGACCGGCGTTTTCTGCGGTTTGTTTCCGGCTGCCGGGTGGTATCGGTTTCCCCGCGCGCGATGACTGCGCTCGTCTTTGTCGCGCTGGCCGCACTCCTCAACTCGCGGGCCGGCCGGGATATCGAGGAGCTCGCCGCCGAACAGATGCAGCTGCTCTGGCACCGGGTTCGCGTGCACGTTGTCTTAGCGGTCTTCGACCTGGTGATGGACTTCTTTAAAAACGTGCTCGAGGGCCTGGAGCGCGTCCTCTACGAGATCGACGAATGGTTCCGCTTCAAGAGCGGCGAGAGTCGAACCGTGCTGTGGATCAAGGCAGTCCTCGGCGTGCCTTGGTCGATCGCGCGTTTTGTTGTCGCTTTTCTCGTGACGGTGTTGATCGAGCCGCAAGTAAATCCGATCAAGCACTTCCCGGTCGTGACTGTCTCGCACAAAGTGATTGCGCCGATGCTGCTGCCGGTCCTTGCCCCGCAGCTGATTCCCCTGTTCGGCAAAGTTCTGGCGAATACGGTCGCGGGGATCACAGTGTTCCTTTTGCCCGGCGCGGTCGGCTTTTTGGTTTGGGAGTTGCGGGGGAATTGGCGCCTGTACTCGGCCAACCGTCGTCGTGACCTTAAGCCGGCCATCGTCGGCAGCCACGGCGAGCCAATGATTCGGCTGATGAAACTCGGGATTCACTCCGGCACGCTTCCCCGCCTCTTTTCAAAGCTGCGGCGCGCGGCGCGCCGAGCCAATCCCTCGCGTCGCGTGCGCGATCTGATGGGCTACTACGAGAAGCTGCACCATGTCGAGCTGCACGTGCTTCGCTTCTTCGACCGCGAGTTCCTCGGATTTCTCGCTGAGTCTTCGGCATTTGCCGGCATGGCGCTCGAGGTCGGCGAAACCGACGTCGGCACCAATAGCCTGCGCGTCGAAATCCGTGCGTCTGAGCTCGGTCCCGAGCAATTGTGGCTGGCGCTTGAGGAGCAGTCGGGACACGTGATCGCTCGCGTCTGGCGACCCGGCTGGCTGCCAAAGCTCAACGACGCTCAGATCGCGACGATCCGCGGACTGCTCATCGGCTTCTACCGTGTCGGCGGGGCGGACCTGGTGCGCGAGCAGATTGTGGCCTGCTTGGGACAGGGCGTGCGTCCGTACGACGTGACCGAGGCGGGCCTTCTTTTGCTGCCGCGCGCGGGTCGCACCACTGCCATCGTCTTCGATCTGGAACAGTCGCCGCGGATCATTCCGCAAGTGCCCGACGGATCTCAGATCGACGCCGATGCGGCCAACGCGGCTTCCATTGATGCCGAATCGCTGGTCTTCGGCCGCAGCCGCACGCGCTGGACCGATTGGGTCGCGGCGTGGAGCCTGGAAGAATCAGGCTCCCGCTTTCCAGAGCTGTTGCCCGAGAAGGCGCACCCCGAAGCCTTCACACTCTCTGAATGAGCGCTTGCCGACGTTACTTGTTCGCGGAAGTTGGGCAAGTGGCGCAAGAGGCAGGGAACACATAGAACCCGCCGCACATTCGCCGCAATCATTTGTGCACCCACGCTCTCGATCTTGCCGATAGTAGCGAAGGAATCGGTTCTGCCGGCTGCGCAGCCTTCGGCGAATTCGATCCTCGGAAGATGCCCGCGGGCCTTCGCGGCGTGCACTTTTGCCGCCGCGATATCGAGAAAGGCGGTTGGGGGTGGAAGATCGCATTTACCGAAGTCTTCGGACCGCACAGGATCGAGAACTTCAAAGCCGTCCATCGTCTACTCAACCCGAGGCTGTCGTCATGCCCAGCGCGCCGGTTCCCGAAGCGGTCCAAGAGCACGCCAGCCCAGCGTCTCACGGCGAGGTTCGTCCCGCCGATCCGCACGGCTTCCGCTGGTTCGCGCGCGGATTCGCAGCGGACCGCCCGCGAATCTCCATCGTCGGCACCCTGTCGCTCAGCGTGTTGATCTGTGCCGGCGTGTTCGCGGCCCAGACGATCGTCGTCAAGCTGCGCCACAAAAACCGCGCGGCTGACGAGAGTGTCGCCGCCGACTCGAACGGCGCAATGCGTGTGGCCTCTGGTCAGGCGGACGATGCGGAGGACGACCAGAGCGGCTCCGTAAGCGTGCCGAGCCGTTTCCGGCACGTCCATGCCCCCGCGGCGCACTCGAAAACGCAATCGACTCATGTCGTCGCTTTGGACGAACAGGTGGCATCGGACGATCAGGCCGAGGATTCCTCCAAAACACATCGCCGCTCAGCGTCGAGCCATTCAGTCCAGCATACCGCGGACGACAACGAATCCTTGCAACTCGACGAGGCTCAGGGATTTCCGCTGCCGGTCGATCACTCCGTGCATGAGTCCGCCGGGTCCGGCAACCACGGTATTTCGCAACCCCTCAGCGCCGAGCCCATGAGTCCGGCGCGGCCGGCCCAATCGCCGTCGGCAGAAACGGTCGCCGCTCCAACCGATCATCCCGCCGGACAATCGTACGGCGGCGGTGCCGGACAGCCGGCGTTTCAACCGGCTGTGACGACGAATAGTCCAGCGATGGACGCCAGCTCCAAGTGGCCGCTTGTCCCGGCGGCGACTGCCTCTGCGGCGCCGGTGGCTGCGAACTCTGGTGCCGTCCAGGTCTCCGCCGAAGCGTCTAACGCAAACACTCCAAGTCTGACAATCGTCCCCGGCCGGCCGGATAGCTTATCGCTACCCGGCGGTGCTCCCACGCCCCGCATGCAGCCGATCCCCCAACCGCAGCCGGCGGATCCCATGCCTGTTCGTTCCGCGGAAGCGTCGATGGCTCTTCCTGGCCAGCCGGCAAGCGCCTATACGCGCGTCTCAGGATCGCCCGGATGCCGCGACGCCGGCACAGCCCGGTGCGAGTCCGTTCGACTCGATTGACCGCACGAAAGTCATGTCGTTCCAGTTCCGGAATGCGCCTTGGTCCCTCGTGCTGGCAAATTTCGCTCTCGCCACGGGGCTCGAGCTGCGAATGCAGGCGTTTCCGACCGGTACGTTCAATCGCTGGGACTCGGCCCGCTATACGCCGACACAAACCTTGGCCATCTTGAATTCCGAACTGACTAAGATCGGTTGCCAGGCGAAGGTGGTGGGGACCGCGTTGTACATTGTGCCGGCCACGCCCGGCGACCCGGCCGCGGCTCCCTCATCGGCTGTGATGCCGGCGGCCGCCTCGAGCTCACAGCTGCCCCAGTACCCCGGAGTCCCGGCCAGCGCGACAGCGACGTCTGGCGCCCGTTAGTTCAACGAAGACTAACGAGCGGGGCGGTAACGCTCTTGTAACGCGAGATTGATTTCCAGGACATTGATCAGCTCGACGCCTGCGAGCCCCCCGAACGGGGCTCGCGCTTTTTCGCGCAGCATCGAGTCAATCTCGCCGCGGACTTGCGACGGATCCCGCCGTGTTTCGCTGGTCCATTTTGCCGCAACGCGCTCGAGCTGATAGAACGCATTCTTCAGGGTGATGTGCGGGTCGAGGCCGGAACCCGAGGCCATCACCATGTCGGCCGGGACCGATTCCAACTCCTCTTTCGGATGCTCCTGCCGCCACAGGTCGAAGAACGTCGACTGGATCTCGGGTCCCGCGCTCGCGGGCGCGATCGTTTTTTCCGTCTTGCCGTCCGCTGTCTTGCGCTCGCTGGCGACGGGAAACGCCCCGGCGTGAGCCTTGCTGAAGTCGACAAAATACGGGACGGCAAGATCCTCGGGCTTCGGCTCGGGCGTGTCGGGGTTCTCGGAGATCCAGCGCGCGACGTCGGCCGGGTGCCCGGTCTTCCATGTGAGTACGGCGTCGGAGTTCAGCGTGTCGGACGTCACCCAGTTCCGCGCGAGTGAAGGATGCGCCTGGGCCCATTGAGCGACGATTCCCGGCTTTTGCTGGAACCACAGTTCGATATCCGGGCCGACAAGTTTGTGGGCCTTCGATCCGCCGCCATAGCGGGCGATCGGCCCTAGTTGACGCGCGACTCGATCGCGCAAGAGCGGATTATTGGCACCCCAGTTCGACGCACCCGAGGCGGCCGCATTGTAGGACACCGCCGAGGGCCGCGGTTGAAAGAACTCGTCCGCCGTGAAGGGCTGCGCAATCAGCCGCGACCCGATCGGCTTTCCGTCGCGGTCGAAAACAAGACTCCCCTCAGCCTGATTCGGAAATGCGACCCGGCCAACGCCGAGCAACAAAGCCGGATAGATGACGCAGCACAAAAGCAGCGACAAGCCAAAGAGCCAGAGATTCGCACGCAAATGGGAACGCATGGATTTCGTTTTCGATTGAGAATGATTCGTTTCGGCCTCGGTTTTCGAGAGGTCCGCTCAAGCGACGAGGTTCAGGCTCCACAGAGCCATGTCGATCACCTTGATGCCGACAAACGGTACGATGACGCCGCCGAGTCCCCAGATCAAAAGATTGCGACGCAACAGAGCGTCAGCCCCGACCGGCTTGTAGGCGACCCCCTTGAGGGCAATCGGAATCAACAGGGGGATGATGATCGCATTGAAAATCACGGCCGACAGGATTGCCGACGTCGCCGAGTGCAGGTGCATCACGTCGAAAGCTTTGAGCCACGGGAGCGTTGCGGCAAACAGCGCGGGAACGATGGCGAAATACTTGGCGAGATCGTTGGCGATCGAAAAGGTGGTGAGCGCACCGCGGGTCATCAGAAGTTGCTTGCCGATTTCGACGATCTCGATCAGCTTGGTCGGATCGCTGTCGAGGTCGACCATGTTGCCCGCTTCCTTGGCTGCCTGCGTGCCCGAATTCATGGCGACGCCGACGTCGGCCTGAGCGAGGGCCGGCGCGTCATTGGTGCCATCCCCCATCATCGCCACGAGCTTGCCGCCGGCCTGCTCGTTGCGGATGTAATCGAGCTTCGCTTCCGGCGTCGCCTGGGCGATGAAGGCGTCGACGCCTGCCTGATCTGCGATCGCCTTGGCAGTGAGCGGGTTGTCGCCGGTGACCATCACCGTTCGCAGGCCCATGCGCCGCAGCCGCTCGAAGCGGTCGCGCATGCCCGGCTTGAGGACGTCCTCCAACACGATCAATCCGGCAATGCGGTGTTCCTCGCAGACCAAGAGCGGGGTCGCCCCACGGGCCGCCACGGCGTCGACCTGTTGCTGAACCTGCGGCGCGACGCCTCCGTTGCGCTCTTGGATGTAGCGGACCATCGTGTCCGGTGCGCCTTTGCGGATTCGCCGTCCGTCCGGCAAATCGACGCCGCTCATCCGCGTCTGCGCCGTGAATTCGATGAACCGCGACCCGGACAGGACGAGCGCCTCGATCGACGCGGTCCGCAGCTTGCTCGTGCCATCGGCGGCGAGTGTGCGGTACAGTTCGACGACGCTCTTCCCCTCGGGAGTTTGATCGGCGATTGAGGCGGTCGCGGCCAGTTGACCGACTTCGGCCGCGGTGAACTCACCGAAAGGCACAAATTGCGTCGCCCGGCGGTTCCCCATTGTGATCGTGCCGGTCTTGTCCAAGAGCAGCGTGTCGATGTCGCCGGCGACTTCGACCGCCTTGCCGCTCTTGGCCAAGACGTTCGCCCGCAGGGCGCGGTCCATGCCGGCGATGCCGATGGCCGCCAAGAGCGCTCCGATCGTTGTGGGGATCAGGCAGACCAACAGTCCCACGAGAGTCGGGATGTCGGTCCCCAAGCTCTGGATCGGTTGGGACGCACCCAGGTACGACTGCATGTAGAGTTCGGCGTTTCGCGCCATCGGCCAAAGAGCGGCCGTAACGATCAAAAAGATCAACGTGAAGGCAGACAGAACGAGCGACAGCGCAATCTCGTTGGGAGTGCGCTGACGGATGGCCCCTTCAACGAGCGAGATCATGCGGTCGAGAAACGATTTACCGGCCCCGGCAGTGATCCGCACGACGATGCGGTCCGAGAGCACTCGCGTGCCGCCGGTCACGCCCGAGCGGTCGCCGCCCGCTTCGCGGATTACGGGCGCCGACTCGCCCGTGATGGCCGACTCGTCGACCGAAGCCACCCCCTCGATGATCTCGCCGTCACCCGGGATGAGCTGCCCCGCTGTGACCGCGACCAGGTCGCCCGCCTTGAGGAGGGTCGAGTTCGTCTCCTCGAAAGTCCCGTCGGGCAGCTGTCGAAAGGCTGGCGTCTCGCGCCGCGTCTTGCGGAGCGCGTCGGCCTGGGCCTTGCCGCGGGCCTCAGCCAGGGCCGTCGCAAAGTTGGCGAATACGACCGTCAACAGCAGCCAGACGTCGAGGGCCAACAAATAAGTGACACGGACCTGCGAGGAATATCCGAACAGCCGGGCGACGGTGAACACGACGCTCAGCGCCGTGCCCACCTCGACGACGAACATCACCGGATTTTTCCACTGGATGTCCGGCCGCAGCATCACGAACGACTGCTTGAGCGCCGCCCGCAAGAGATGCGGTGCAAACAGGCCGTAGCGGCGAGTCGCTCGGCGGCTGAGCTTCAGTTCCTCCGGCGAAGGTCCCTCAGCCATGGACAACTGCGGCGGTTCAATAATCGTAGTCGACATGGAATTTGGTACCTGAGTCAGAGCGCAAATCGCCTAAACCTTGACGTGTCTTTTCAGCCGCCAAACGGGATCGGTCCGAGGTGTTCAGCCACGGGGCCCAACACCGCGGAGGGCAGAAATAGCAAGGCCCCAACCAGCAGAATTGTACCGAGCAATACGAATCCAAAGGTGGCCGTGTCGGTGCGCAGTGTGCCGGCGGTGTACGGAGTCCTCTTCTTAGCCGCCAGGCCGCCGGCCAGCGCAATCGGGGCGACGATCGGGATGAGGCGACCGAAAAGCATCACCAGGCCTGTCGCGATGTCCCAGTACGGGCTGTAGGGAGCGGGCGGCGAGTTATTCTCTTGCGGCGTGTTGAATCCCCACGTGTCCCCCAACCCCTCGAAGCCAGATCCATTGTTCGCCGACGCCGAGCTAAATTCGTAGAGGACTTCCGAAAACCCGTGCGCCCCTGGATTGTTCGTGGCCTTGGTGCCCCAGTCGCACGCGGCGAAAAGGCCTGTCGGACCCAGAATCAGAATTGGATGGACCAGCAGGGCCAGCATGGCCAGCTTCATTTCGCGGGCTTCGACTTTTTTGCCCAAGTACTCCGGCGTACGCCCCACCATCAGTCCGGCCAGGAACACGCCGACGATGAGATAGATCATCAGGTTGATGAGTCCGACGCCCTTGCCGCCGAACACGCAGTTGAGCCACATTCCGGCAAATGGTGTGAGGCCGGCCAAAGGGTTCAGGCTGTCATGCATGCAGTTGACCGAGCCACACGTCACCGCCGTGGTGACGGCCGAAAACGTGGCCCCAGCCGACGTGCCGAACCGTAGTTCTTTTCCCTCTAGATTGCCCAGATCCTGATCGACGGGAAGGCCCGCGAGCGCGGGCACATCAATCGTCGTGGGAGTGGAGCGCCCCTCTGCGTTTGGAACCTCGACGACGTAGGGTTTGCCCGCCGCGTCAGCGATCGCGGCCCGCGCCGTCAAAGCCGGATTTGGCTGCATCGAGTCCCAGGCGATGGCCCAGCCAACCATCGCGAGGAACATCACCATCATCGCGCCATAGAGCACGGCCGCATGCCGCAGATTGTTCAACATCCGGCCGAACATCACGACCAGCGAGAACGGGAAGATCAAGATATTCACGCAGGAGTAGAAGTTGGTCCAATCGTCCGGATTCTCATAAGGGTGTGCCGAGTTCGCGCCAAAGAAGCCACCGCCGTTGGTTCCCAAGTGCTTGATCGGAATCACGGCGGCAACCGGACCACGGGCGATGCTTTGGGGCTTTGCAGCACCGGACGCGTCCTGTCCCATCGCGCCGGCTTCGACGGTGCGGGCTTCGACGGTCGGCTCAAGCGTCATCGGCACCCCACGAGCCATGAGGACCACGCCCATCAGCAGGCTCGCCGGGAAAAACACATACGCCACGGCCCGCCACAAATCGACGTAGTAGTTGCCCGAGTTGGCGTCGCCCCGCAGTCCGCGAGTCACGGCAAGCAGCGCACAAAAGCCCACGCTGGCCGAGAGAAACATGTTGGCGACCACGAACAGCAATTGGCTCGAATAAGAGAAGTGCTGCTCGCCCGCGTAATGCTGCAGATTGGTGTTCGTGAAAAAAGAGATCGCCGTGTTGAAGATCGTCGTTGGCGCCAGCATGCCCTTGCCGGCCGGCGCAAAGGGGAGCACCGGCTGCAGCGCGAGCACCACGTAGCCGAAGATGAACAGCAGCAGGTTGAACAGCAGCAGCGAAACCGTGTACTGCTTCCAGCTCTGCGGCCCGGTGTCAAACCGCTGCTCGAGCCACTGCAGCCAACGCGGCGCGCGATAGCGGCCGTCCATGATCCACGCGAGATAAAAACCGCATGGGATCGAGAGCACCACCGTTGTCGCGATGATCAAGAACGGCAAGAACCACATGGATAACCTCAGGGGCGGGGCACGTGGCAAGAGACCGGGGATTTCGGGCCCGCGTGTCGAAAAACGCGTTTTGAAAAGAAGGCCCGCGCATCCGTGCGACAAAACCAGGGCGGTGCGCCTAGAACCATTCGGGACGCAGCAAAGCCGCCAAGAGGTAGACAAACAACAGCAAAGTCACGATGCCCGTCAGCACGATCATGGGTCTCTTTCAAAAACGATTGCGGTGAACCAAGTCATGAGCGGCCCGCAGTGGTCCGACGAGCCACACTGCGGCGAGGCTGTCGAGCCGGAGCGACGATCCGTTCGCCGCTCGCCTGACTGCCGATTCTCTCCGCCGTCGCCTTAAACGCGTTCGCAGCCGGCAGCAAAAGCAAAGACCAGCCCTACGGCTCCCAGGCCCAACAGTAACAGAGCGGGAAGCCAGACCAGCAGATTCATCTCGAAGAGCTCCGCGTCCTGCCAGGATGCTGGGTAAGCGAGTTGTTTGGGGTGCACCGCGTCCGCTTCGGCACGCAAGGCTTATGCCGAGGACTCGGTCGAGACCTAACTCCCGTCGCGCCCCGCAGATGACGTCTCCTTCGAACTCTGTGCCACACGTGCCGAGAGTGCAATTTGCACGGGCCTGTGTGCAATTTGCCTCAGATTGGATCGCCGATCACATCTTCAACTAGGCATGGGCTCGCAACCGAATTGCATTCGTCGCCGGCGCCTAGGCACAATGCGAACTGTGACACTCTCTTTGCGCCAACGCATTCTGATTACGCTTATTCCCCTGCTGCTTTTGCTGGCGGCCATCGGCAGCGCGGGCATTGTGCTGCTGTTGCGCCTGGGCAACAGCGTCGATGCCATTCTTCGGGAAAACTACCGCAGTGTCATCGCCATGGAGGGGCTCAACGAGGCCGTCGAGCGGATCGACTCGTCGTTTCAATTCGCGCTGAGCGGACGTCAGGAGCAGGCGCGCGAACAGTTCACCCGTAGCTGGGAATCGTATCTCGAGAATCTCGAAGTCGAAAAGCACAACATCACGGTACCCGGCGAAGGCGAGTTGGTTGACCGGCTCGAGCATCTGACGGACGACTACCACCGAAAGGGCAAAGACTTTTACGCAGCCCCGGCCGCGAACGGCAAACAGACCGAAGCGTACTACGGGCCGAGCGGCCTCTTGGAAGTCTTCGGCCAGATCAAAGACGTGTCGGGCCAGGTCCTGCACCTCAATCAGAACAACATGGAGCAAGCCAGCGCCGACGCGCGCCGGCTCGCCAAATTGTCTTCGATCGGTTTTGCCATCGCGCTGGCAATTGCCCTGATCCTGGCCGGGTTTGCCGTGCTGCACACCATGCGGACGATTCTGCGGCCCGTGCAAGCGGTGACGCAGGCGGCGCTGGCGATCAGCGGGGGCAACCTCAACCAGATCGTCCCCTATCAATCCGACGATGAGCTGGGCCAATTGGCCCGTGCCTTCAATACAATGACACGCCATCTCCGCGAGTTTCGCGAATCGCAGTCGGCGCGGTTGTTTCGGGCGCAGCAGGCGAGCCAGGCCACGGTCGATTCCTTCCCCGACCCGGTGATCGTGATCGACTCAGAGGGCTTCGTCGAAATCGCCAACCCGGCCGCCCGGCGGCTGCTGGGCGTGTTGGCGAAGCACCACGGTCAACCGACGTCGGGGACGTGGCAGCCCCCCGAGCCCTTGCGCCAACCGCTGGCCGATGCGCTCACCGAGCAGCGAGACTACTCACCCGAGGGCTTCGACCGCGTGATTCTGCTTGGCACCTCGGGTCGCGAACGGGCTATGCTGCCGCGAGTGCTGGCGATTCGTGATCCGCACGGCAATACGCTGGGGGCCGCCGTGCTCCTGCAGGACGTCACGCGCCTGCGCCTGCTGGATCAGGTCAAGAACAATCTTGTCGCCACCGCCAGCCACGAACTGAAAACGCCGCTGACGAGCATTCGCCTGGCTGTGCACCTGTTGCTGGAAGAAACGGTCGGACCGCTGACGCCAAAACAGACGGAGCTCCTGCTCGATGCTCGCGAAAACAGCGAGCGGCTGCTGGCCATGGTCAACAATCTGCTCGACCTGGCCCGGCTGGAGCAGGGCTCGCGACAGCTGGACTTGCAGCCCGTGCAGCCCGAGTCGCTGCTGCGAAGCGCGGCCGATTCGATTCGCGCGCGGGCGGCCGACCAGGACATCGAGGTCGTCGTCAACCTGGGCGGCGAGTGCATGCCGGAGATTCAGGTTGACGTTGCGCGGTTCGGAAGCGCGCTGCAGAATCTGCTCAACAACGCGCTGACGTACACCGACCGCGGCGGCCGGATCACTTTGGCCGCCCAGTGTGACGCAGACGAAGTCGAGCTGTCGGTCGCCGACACGGGCATCGGGATTCCCGCCGACGCTCTGCCGCACGTGTTCGAAAAATTCTTCCGCGTCCCGGGGCAAAGCAAAGGGGCGGGGACAGGATTGGGACTGGCGATCGTTCAAGAAATTGTGGTCGCGCACGGCGGCACGATCGCTTGTGAAAGCCGTCCCGGAAAAGGAACCGAGTTTCGCATCCGCCTGCCGGCCCTGCGCGAAACGACCCCCGGACGGTATCAACCCTCACTGAAAGCCGTTTCCTGACCGCGGAGCCCTTTCGTGAGCCTCGATCATCAGGAGCCCGCGTCCGAGCGCTTTCTGACAATGATCCGCCAGCAGCGGCGCGGGCGTTTGAAGATCTATCTCGGCTTCGCGGCCGGCGTCGGCAAAACCTATGAAATGTTGCAAGAGGCGCACCGCCTCAAGCGCCAGGGAGTCGACGTCGTCATCGGCGTCGTTGAGACCCATAAGCGGGCCGAGACGCAGGCTCAGATCGGCGATCTCGAACAAGTCCCGCGCCGCACGATCGAATATCGCGGCGTTACGCTCGAGGAGATGGATCTCGACACCGTTTTGGCACGGCACCCAAGCGTTGTCCTGGTGGATGAATTGGCTCACACCAACGCCCCGGGCTCGCGCAATGCGAAGCGCTATCAAGATATCGACGAACTGATCCACGCTGGGATCAACGTGCTCAGCACCCTCAACATTCAGCACCTGGAGAGTCTCTACGACGCGATCGAGAAGGCCACGGGCGTTAAGGTCAAAGAGCGCATCCCCGACTATGTTCTGGGGATGGCCGACGAGCTCGTGAATGTCGACGTGTCGGCCGAGGACCTGAGGGAACGTTTGGAAGCGGGGAAAATCTATCCTTCCGAGCGCATCGGGTCAGCGCTCGAAAGCTTCTTCACGAACGCCAACCTCACGCGGCTGCGGGAGCTGGCGTTTGAAGAGATCGCTTACCGCCTCGATCGCCGGCAGAGCGAAGCGAGGCAAGAGATGGAGCACAGCACGTCGGGACGCGTGATGGTCTGTCTCAGCTCGAGGAGTCCAAACGCCGAGCGGCTGCTGCGCCGAGCCGCCCGGCTGGCCGACCGTTTCAACGCCCCCTGGTACGCCGTCTATATCCAGACGCCCAACGAGGACTTGCATCTCGTCGACGCGGCCACCCAGCGGCAGATCACCAATACACTGACGTTGACGCAGCAAATGGGAGGGACCCCTTTTCAACTCAAGGGCTCCGACGTGGTCGGCACGATTGCCACTTACGTGAGAGAGTATGGGATCACTCATATTGTCCTGGGTCGCACGCAACGCCCCTGGTATCGCCGCTGGCTCGGGCCTTCGATCCTCGAGCGCTTGCTGGTCGCGATCCCCGACGTTGATGTGTTGATCGTTTAGGCGCGATGCTGCAGCGTCGCTGTCAGGCAGGCCATCGGAAAGTCGGGGCGCGTGCGATATGATCAAGGGCGTCTAACCGACGGGTTGAGTGCATGTCCCATTCCCTGTTTGAAATCCCCGAGCTTGCCAACCTGGAGACCGGTCAGGGGCTCGTGCGGATTCCGATGGAGCTGGATGTCCCCTTCACGCCGCGGGTTCGCGCGCTGGTCGACACGCCCCAGTTTCAACGCCTCAAGCACGTCACTCAGCTCGGGCTGGCGTCGCGGGTCTATCCCGGGGCCACGCACACCCGTTTCGAGCACGCCCTCGGCGTGTTTTACAACGCTGTGCGTTACCTGAGGCAACTCGGCAAGGATCAGCGATTCCGCGAGGTGATTGATCGTCACCGGGCCGAAGTGCTCTTGTGTGCGGCCCTGCTGCACGACGTCGGGCATTGGCCCTTCTGCCATCCCATTGAAGACATGGGGCTCGACGATCTTCCCCCGCACGAGGAATTTGCCGCCCATTTCCTCTCCGACCAGACGGAGCTCAGCCGTGTGTTGCACACCCATTGGGACGTCGAACCGGGCGAAGTCCTCGACGTCGTAACGGGAGGCGACGCGTCAGCGCCTGGACGATTGCTTCACTCGATCCTTTCCGGGCCAATCGACATCGACAAGATGGATTATCTCGACCGCGACAGTCTGCACGCGGGCGTTCCCTACGGACGGAATTTCGACCGCAACCGGCTGATCCAATCTCTGCTCTTGAACGAGACGCAAAACGGCCTCGCCATTTCGACCAAGGGCAAGACGGCTGCCGAGCTGATGGTCTTTGCGCGATACGTGATGTTCAGCGAGGTTTACTGGCATCACGCGGTCCGCTCGGCCACGAGCATGTTCGCCCGGGCGTTCTTCGAGCTGCGCCCGCGCCTGGAACTGAAGTCGTTTTTTCAGCTCAGCGAGGCGGAATCGATCAGCCGCTTGCTGGATGCTGCCAGCGGAACGCGCTGCGCGCCGATTTTGGACGCTCTGTTCGGGGCGAAGCGCGAACTGTACAAGCGCGTTGCCGAATTCAGCCTCTATCAAGTGCCCGAGACCTATCGCCTGCTGGCCCGGCGGCCGTTTGGCTACCTGGTCGAGTGCGCCGAGACGCTGGCCGTGCAGCTTTCCGAGGCGCTCGGCGAGCGGGTCGATCCGACTGACGTGCTGATCGACGCACCTCCGCCCAATCGAGAAATCGAGTTCGACGTCGAAATCTACTTTCCCAAAGAGGACGTCTACCGGCCGCTGCACACTGTTTCTCCAGTCGTCGACGCACTGGCCCGGACGCAGTTCGACGACTACGTCAAGCGCGTGCGGGTCTTCGCGCACCCGCGAATTGCCGCCCGAATCGCCGACTCGCGGGTTTTCTCGGGCTGTTTGGCGACGGCCATCTCCGAGACGGCCGATTCCCGCTAAGGCGAGTTCTGCGCATGCCGCCTCCGGGGCGTTTCACTCCGAGCCGTCGGCGGATGGGCGTATTGCCCGAATCGCCAGCCTTTGCTAAAAGACCGCCGCTTTCACAGACCTGCATTTCTCCTGTTCCTTCGCGGAGCGAGGTTTCGATGGACGTCTCAGCCTCCAAAGTCCGCCGCATCTCGATTGGTCGGTTGCTCCTAATCGCAACCGCCGGCTTGCCCTTTTTTGCGTCGCTCGGATTCTGCTCGATTGAACGCCAACCCAGCCCATTGTGCGATTCGATCGACCATCCTGCTCTCGTCTTCGATCAGTACCTCGTCAATCTGGGCGAGATCCACAATTCGGCTCGGGCCGAGGCTCACTTTCGTTTCAAGAACTGCGGCAGCTTTCCGGTCCGCATCACGAATGTCGTCCCAAGCTGCAAGTGCCTGGCCCCCCGAATTGAAAAGCGAGCCTATGCGCCCGGCGAAATCAGCGACTTCGTACTTGGCGTGTTGACCACGCACCAGACGCCGGGGCCGCACGAATATCTGCTCACGCTCGAATATCAGGATCCGCAGCCCCGCGTTGTGACCGTGACCTTCAAGTTGATCATCCGGCGCGAAGTGACGTTGAGCCCGTCGCAGCTGCTCGTCTATCAAAACGGACTCTCAGAGACGGTGCAAAAGGTCCTATTAACCGACATGCGGCCCAAACCGTTCCGAGTCACTTCGGCAACTTGCCGCTCGCCCTTGGTGAAAGTCGAGCTGGGCAAACCGGTCGACGATCCCGAAGGAGGACGCGAGACGACGGTCGTCATCCACGTCGCAGCCCAGGTCCCGACTGAGGGCGAAGACTGTTCGGTTATCCTGACGACGGACGATCCACACTATCCGCACATCCCAGTTCCGCTGAGAATCCGGGACGTCCACGCGAAGGTCGCTCCGCCTGTGACCGAAGCAGCGAGAGCAGAGGCGGGAGCCGGGACTCGGCATTGATTCCGGCTGACCGACCGGAAGTGCCGGATCGCGACCGCATCGCGCTGGCCATTCAGCAACCCTGGGCTGAACTGATCCTGAGTGGGATCAAAACTCTCGAAATCCGATCGCAGTCGACGCAGCTACGCGGCACGATCTATCTGTACGCGAGCAAGCGCACGTCGCGACTGTCGGCGGCCGAAGCTGCCGCACGCCGCTTTAAGATCGAAGTCGCGTCGCTGCCAGTCGGAAAACTTGTCGGCACGATCGATCTGATCGAGTGCCGGCCGTCACTTCCCGCCGATTACAAAGCGGCCTGCGTCCCGGCCGACCTGCTCGAGGGCAAATTCGTCTACGAATTGCAGCGGCCGCAGAGATTCGCCCCGCCGCGATCGGTGCGGTTACTGCCGTACGGCGTTTGGTTCTATCCATTCAAACGCCGCCCCCGCGTCGAACGGTAACACTCATTTGATGAGAATCAGTTTGCCGTTGCGGGTGACCTGCAAGCGATAGATTTTCTCTTCGTGCCTAATCTGGACCTCCCGCGCACCTTGCAAGAGGTCAGCCGAATCCAGCACACGCTGTGCACCAAGCGGAATCGAAGCGGAATGAGAATCGCGGTGATGCGGCTCGCCAGACTGAGCGAGGTCTGATTCGATCAGGCGTGGGTCTTCGCGTTTCGGAATCTCCATGATGCGAGCTCTCAGACGCCTTAAAATCGCGGAATCGAGAGGTAATCTATTGCAATTGAGACTCAGTGTCAATAACACACAAGCGGACGGTGAAATGATCAGCCTGGACAACGATTAGGGCTCGGCAGGCTTCCAGCGGAACAGCAGCGAGATTTCACCCATCCCGAACGCCCGGGCCAGTCCGAAGTAAACCGCCAGGGACGCGGCGACGGGCGCACCGACGCTAAGCAGCCTTTGGGCCCAGCTAGGGCCCGGCGGGAAAAGCATCGCGACGAGCAGGCACACGATCGTCATCGCGAACGCGGCAGCCCCAATTTGCAGGCACGACTCCCGCAAGCTCCGCCAATCGAGCCGACCGACTCGCAACTCGAACAGCCACAGCACCAGGCCGCATTGCACCATGGAAGAGACGGCCGTCGCCAGCGCCAGCCCGCCGCCACCCATCGGCCAAATCAATGTCACATCGAGGCTGAGATTGATGGCCATTCCAATCAAACTCATGGTCAGCGGCGAACGCCGGTCGCCGACGGCGTAAAAGCCGCGATGGACGATCAGTAATGCGCAGTAGGCCCAGACGGCGCACCCGAACATGCGGACCATGTCGGTGGTTTGCCGCACCGCCTCGTCGTCGAAACTGCCGTGCTGAAACAAGAGAATCGTCAACGGTCGCGCCAACACCACGAGTCCCGCGCTGGCCGGCACGCTGATGAACAACACCAGCTTCAACCCTCGCGCGAGGTCTTCTCGCAGCTTGTCCATGCGATATTCCGCCGCATGCTGCGACAGGATGGGAAATAAAACGGTTCCCAACGCCACGCCGAACACGCCCAAGGGAAATTGGTACACCCGCGCTCCAAAGTACAAAGCCGACGCCGTGCCCGGATCGAGCGGATAGGACAGGCTACCGGGCAACCAAGGGATGGTTCCCGCAGCTTCAGGCCGCGTGAAACCCCAGGCGGCCAGCCCGTCCAACAGGGAATTGAGCTGCGTAACCGAAAGTCCGATCGTGACCGCCAACATCGCGCGGCCGATTTCGCCGAGGCGCCCGCCGGCCACGCGCCAATCGGAGCGGTACTCAAAGCCGAGTCGACGCAAGGTTCGCAGCGGCGCGGCCAGCTGGAAGAAGCCCGAAGCCACGATGGCTGCAGCGACGGCATAGATCTTGGCCGTCGGAGATTCGATGAACGGAACCCACAGCCACAGGCAGGCAATCCACACGACGTTCAGCAGCACAGGCTCGAGTGACGGCCAGAGAAAATGGTTGAGGCCGTACATCACCGCATTCAGTTGAGCGACGACGCACACCAAGATCAAATAAGGGAGCAAAGCGGCCGTCAGCCCCAACAGCACGCGCAGGTCGGAGGCCGGTTCGCTCCGCAGCAAAAGCAGCAAAATCAGCAGCTCTCCGACGAGCACCAGGGCCGTGAGTCCGACGGCGAGAGCGACCAAAACGCCACTTGCCAGCCGCCAACCCGCCTCGGCCCCCTTGTGCGTGCGTTCCTGCAGAAATGCGGGAAGGAAAGCGGCCGTCAGCGCCCCTTCGCCGAACATGCCGCGCGCCAGGCCGGGGACGCGGAACGCAACCGAGAACGCGTCCATCAGCGGCCCGTTGCCGAACACCGCAGCCATCGCCACGTCGCGAACGAGTCCGAGAACCCGGCTCCCGACGGTCAACAGGCTGACTGTGCGCAATCCGGCGGAGACGCCACCACGAGAAGGGGGCGGTTCGGGGCTCTTATCGCACGACGGGCTCGAAGCGGGCGCGGTTGACATCAAGTTGAGCAAGGATATCGACCACCCGGTCCGTCGGCAGGCCCCAGTCGATGGCCCAATTGATGATCTCGAGGTTCTCGTGCCCCGCGTACACGCGGTCGAGCACCCGATCGACCAGGCAATCGCCGCTGGCGATCAACGCATCGATCTTGCCGAACGGCTCGTCGTCGAATTCGGCCCAGCGCTTTCGTCCGCGCAGGTGTTCGATCCGTCGGTAGCGGCAATAAGCTCGCCAGTATTTGCGGTACCAGTCGCGAATGGCCTGGTCGCCCAGGTCGCGTCCGTGTTTCTGGCTTTCGATCCACTTATGGCGTTGCGCCTTGCGCTTCGCTTCGTCGTGAATGCTGGCAGAACGTCCCGTCAATACAGCCTGAGAGCACATCATCCACCTCCGGCCGTCGCCGTCGTCTGCGGTGACCGGCAATTCAATATGTAAAGCGCTTGAGCCCGAGCTCCCTACTTCCAGACGGGTTCCCGAGCAACGGTGTGGAGTGTCGTTCGGGACTATAGCCTCTCATTTTCGATGGGACAAGGCAGATGTCCCAGTCAGCTTCACCATCAGCGTCTCGAGCACCTGTCGTTCTGGAATGATGAGGGCTCCCTTGAGTGCGCTATCCGCCTCCAGCAAACGCGCCGAGAGGCGCTGCGCCTCCGCGCGGCCCAGGCGACGCAAGTACACGGCTGACTCGCCGATCTCGCGCGAAATACGCCCGCCTCACCCAAAGCGCGATCCAACGAAACGCCTTGCCCGGAAAGTTCCACCGCCTGTGCCAGCCGTCGAAAGACAAAAGTCAGACCGCCGAGAATCTTGTGCGGCGACTCGCCCGCGTCGAGCAGTTGATTCAACAAATCGAGCGCCTCGCCGGTTTCGCCTCGACGGACGGCCGCCGCAATGGCCCACGTCGTCTCGGTCGCCCAACCTCCGACGAGCGTCTGCACGTCGGCGATTTCGATCGATTTGCGATCACCGACGTAAGCCGAGAGTTTTGCAAGCTCTTGCTCGAGCAGTCCCAAGTCGCCACCGGCCAATTCCCAAATCAAGTTGGCCGCCTCGCGGTTCAGTGATTTGCCGTGCGCGTTTTTGGCTGTTTCAGAAAGCCAGCGAACGAGGTCGCTGCCGGAAAGAGGCGCACACTCCAGCTCCAATCCGATCTTCGGAACGGCCTTCGCCAGCCGCGTGGTCTTGGGCCACGTTTTGACGTCAAGCACGAGAACCGAATTCTTCGCGGGCTTCTGCAGATATTTTTCCAAGCCTTCGCGGTTTTGCGACACGAAACGGTCGGCATCGTCGATCATGACGAGCCGGCGGCTCCCCCACATCGAGACGGTCCGCAGCTCGTCGCAAACGGTTTTTAGATCCGTCTGATCGCCGGTGAACCGCGTGAGGCCGAGGCGTTCCTGGTCCTCACCCAACACCAGCCGACACAAGCTCTCGAAGGCCGCCCGCTTGAGAAACTGCTCCTCGCCGAAAAGCACCGCGATCGCCCCGACGCTGTCTGGCGGGGATTTCAGAAACGCGGTGGCATGCATTGGGGATTGACCTGCTTTCGAGCGACGCCTACAGTCGCCGCCCGCGCCCGATTACAGCAACGGATGCCGGTGATGGCAATCGACGTCAACGTAGGGTGGGACAGGGCCCGCTTCGGGCCGCCGGCCCACCATTTTGGTCAGCCGTCGTCCCATTGAACGCGATGGGTGGGCCTGCGATCGCTGGCGCCTCTTGGCCCACCGCACGGCACGGCTGCTGCCGCAACGGATGCCCGTGATGCCAATCGACGTCGAGACCAAGTCGTACATCTGCCCCGGCGAAAGGCACCCGATCTCGAGATCCGTTCACCTGGCTCGGCTCGCCGCCGCATTTCCCGCGTGTCGCGAGTGCCCGCTGCGCGACGAGGGGTCGCGGATCGCCGTCCGCGATTTGTCGCGCGTCGAGGTCGAGGCGCCTTCCGCACCAAAGCGCGAACTCATCGCTGGCGGAGGGCTGCGGGGGATCTTTCTCAATGCGATTACGCGCCGGGTCGCGGATACAGTCGCAACGAAATTTGCGGAGTCCTTGTGGGAGCGAGCGTCGGTTCGTGGTCCGAACGACGGGATTGACCGCGGCGCGCGCCTGTCGCGACCCACGGTTGTCGTCGGTTATGACGAGCGTCCGTCGTCCCCGACCATTTTTGCCGCGGCGGTCGCCGCGTTGCGGCGAATGGGTTGCCACGTCCTGGATGTCGGATTGGTGACAAAGCCCTGCTTCTGGTTCGCGGTCGATCACTTGCATGCCTCCGGAGGATTGTTCGTAACCGGATCCGGGACAGAGCCTTCTTGGACCGGGATGGACTTTTTGTGGGAAGGCGCGCGTCCGGCATCGATCGAAGAAGTCTCTGGCTTCCGAACCGACCGAGAAGCCAATCAAAAGTCTGAGACGTTTCGTGTCACGCGTCCAACTCGCACCGCCGGGACGGAGCGGACATTTCAGGCGGCCGCCCCGTATGAGACCTCACTGGCGAAGCATTTCGACGGGATTCAGTTACAGAAGATCGCGTTGGCCTGTTCCTCTCCGCTTGTCGTCCAACTCTTGCAGCGCCTGTCGAAAGGGCTGTCCTGCGAGCTGCTCTGCGCCGAGCTGCCGGTCAAGATTCGCAATCCCACGCGTCGGCGCGACGAAGCGATCCTTCGACTGTCAACGACCGTTCGCGAGAGCCAGGCCCAACTCGGAATTCTGATCGACGACGACGGCCAGCGCTGCGGCTTTATCGACGAGCGCGGGCGACATGTCTCAGCAGCTGCCATTGCCCGCCTTGTGGTGCCCCTGTTGCTCGCGGAGCAGCCGGGCTCGACTGTCGTGCTGGAAGGGGCCGCACTGGTCGAATTGCGCCCGTTGATCGAGGCGATGGGTGCACGCTGTCAGTCCTGCGCGGGCGATTTCACCTCGATGTCGGCTGCCGTTCGCGATTTTCGCGCCGTCTACGGGGGAGGAGACTCCGGCCGCCATTGGTTTCTCGACGGCTATGCGAACTGCGACGCGTGCTTAATCATCGGACGGGTGCTGGCTGCCATCAGTGGCGCGAACCAGCCATTCTCCGAGCTAGCCGCGAGTTGAAGAACCGGCGGCACCCAGGGCTTGCCATAGGTACCCGCACCCGCCGCTCGCCAGGGCAGGTTGAACAGCCGTCGATTGGCCGAGCCGGCAGTGATCGCCTAGAATGGCAAGGTTGTCGCATCTGGGCGCCCGAGGCACCGGTTCTTGGGCAGGAAAACTGGCTGGGCTGAAACGCAACATGATCGCAGAGACCCCGACCGACGTCGGTAGTTATTTCATCGCCAATTATCCGCCGTTCTCGCTGTGGGAGCCGGAGCATGTTCCAGAGATTCGCCGCGCCCTGGCAAGCGAGGCAGACCGTTCGGTGACGATGGGGCTGTACATTCACATCCCCTTCTGCCGCAAACGGTGCCGCTTCTGTTATTTCCGCGTTTACACCAATCAGAACGCGCAGGCGATCGAAAATTACGTCCAGGCGCTCGAGCACGAGTTCGAGCTCTTGAGCCGTCAGCCCGGCGTCCAGGGGCGCACGCTGCGATTCGCTTATTTTGGCGGCGGCACGCCGTCGTATCTGAGCTCCAAGCAGCTCCGCTCGCTGCACGACCGGTTGAGCGAATATCTCTCGTGGGAGACTGCCGAAGAAGTCACGTTCGAGTGCGAGCCGGGAACGCTCAGCCTCGAAAAGGTGAAAATGCTCAAAGAGATCGGCGTGACCCGCGTTTCGCTCGGCGTGGAGAATTTCAACGACGAGATCTTAGAAAACAACGGACGGGCCCATCTCTCGCCCGAGGTCTTTCGGGCTTACGACTGGCTGCAACAGGTCGGCTTCCCACAGATCAATGTCGACCTGATCGCCGGTATGATCGGCGAGTCGGACGAGAACTGGGCCAATTGCGTCGAGCAAGTGAAAAAGCTCGAGCCCGATAACATCACGATCTACCAGATGGAGTTGCCGCACAACACACTCATCTCCCGCGAGATCAAAGAGCTGGGCGTGACGTCCCCCATCGCCGGCTGGGCAATCAAGCGTCGCTGGGTGAACGAGGCGATCGACTCGCTGTTGGGGGCCGGCTACAAAATCTCCAGCGGCAACGAATTGGTGCGAAGCCTGGACACGGATCACTTTGTTTATCGCGACCATCTGTTTCGGGGCAGCGACATCCTGGCGACGGGCGTTTCGTCGTTCGGCCACTTCCAGGGCGTGCATTACCAGAACTTCGATCAGCTCGAGCAGTACGTGCAAGGCGTCGCCTCCGACGAATTGCCCATTCACCGAGCGCTCGTGCCGACCAGGCACCAGGAGCTGATTCGCGAGGTCGTGCTGCAGCTCAAAGAGGGCCGGATCTCGGCCCGCCCCTTCCGCGCGAAATTCGGTGTCGACATCTTGCAGGAGTTTGCGACGCCGCTGCGCAATCAAGAGGCGGCCGGTTATCTGTCGGTCGAAGGGGACGAAATTCGCCTGACTCGGCGCGGGTTGTTGCAGGTCGACACGCTTTTGCCGGAGTACTTCGAAGAAGAACACCGCGCAGTCCGCTACACCTGAGCTAGCTGCACGACGGCTAACCCGCGACACGCGGCTAGCCCGCACAAAGAGGCTGTGCCACGTGAACCCGCACGTCGAACTTCAATCGCTGTTGGACCTGTTCCCGGAACGCGAGCCCGTGCTCGTCGATGCCGAGCACGTGGCCTCCGAGACGTTGCCGGAACCGTACCGGCGGATGCTGGCGCACAACCATCACATGACGGTCACAATGGAGTCGTACCACAATTGCCGTGTCGACGTTCGCATCCTCGATCGTCGCTTGGACGGCGACTCGTACAGCCGCAAGATCGTGCTGCTGAAATCGGGAACCGACACCGCGGTCCAGTTCGGTATCGTGCGATTCGATTTGAGCTATGTGACTCCGACCGTGCGGGAGGAAATCCTCGCCGGTCACAAACCCCTGGGGCGGGTGCTCATCGATCACAATGTTTTACGTCACATCGACCTGGGGGCCGTGCTGCGCATGGAGGCGGGACCTTCGCTGGCGCGCTACCTGCAGATGCCGGTGGGGGGCACAACCTACGGCCGGCTTGCTACGATTTTCTGCAACCGGCACGCCGCGGTTGACTTGCTGGAGATCTCCGCTCCGCTCACGTGACGTAAGTCCGGGCTGCCGCCGGGCAGTTCTTCGAAAAATCGACGCCGCATGGACACAGACAAGAAACCTCGCTTCGTGACCAGCCGTCGCGTCGAGTTCGTCGACACGGACATGGCGGGGATCGTCCACTTCACGAACTTCTTTCGCTACATGGAGCAAGCGGAGGCCGAATTCTTCCGCAGCTTCGGTTACACGCTGGCGGAGCGACCAAATGCGGCGGGGACGGCGGAGGGCTGGCCGCGCGTGGCCGCCTCGTGCTCGTTCAAGTCTCCCGCCTACCACAACGAGGTGCTCGAGATCCGCATCTTTGTCCGGCGGCGCGGCTTCAAATCGCTGACGCTGGGATACGAATTCCATCGCGGTTCGACACTGATCGCCACGGGTCAGATCAAGACGGCCTATTGCCGATTCACTGTGGGCCAGCCGATCCAATCGCTGGAAATTCCGGCGAAGTTCGACGCGATGCTCGGACCCTACGACGCTACGCAGGAGGAACCACTCGCGGCGGGCGACCGCGAAGCATAACCATCGAGAGTCATCATCATGCAGCAGGAGGACGGCGATCTCGCCGTTGCGGGCCTCACCAAGGAATTCGTTTCGGAGGCGGGCCGCCTCACGATCTTAAACGGCGTCGGTCTGAAGATGCGCCGTGGCGAGGCGCTCGCGGTGACGGGCCCCTCTGGATCCGGCAAGAGCACGCTCTTGTACATCCTGGGTATGCTCGATCGCCCCACCTCAGGTTCTGTGCGGCTTTTGGGCGAGGATCCCTTCGCGCGCACTGACGCGCAGCTCGCCGGCTTTCGCAACGCCAAGATCGGCTTCGTCTTTCAGGACCATCATCTGCTGCCGCAATGTGATGTGTTGGAGAACGTGTTGATCCCGGCCCTTGCCGGCGCGGGGGCAGGAGCGGCCGAAACTCAGCGAGCCATGCAGCTGCTTGAGCGCGTCGGTTTGAAAAACCGCGTGACCCATCGGCCCGCTCAGCTCTCGGGAGGCGAACGTCAACGAGTCGCCGTTTGCCGGGCCCTGATTAATCAGCCCGTGCTGCTCCTGGCCGACGAGCCGACGGGCAACCTCGACCGGGCGAATGCCGAAGCGGTCGGCGATCTGCTGTTGGAGCTCAACCGCACCCACCAGACGCTCCTGGTCTGCGTGACGCACAGTGCCGAACTTGCCGCGCGGTTCCCTCGCCGCGCAGAACTCGTCGACGGCCGGCTGGTCGACCGGTAGCAATCCGATGACTCATTTTCGACTTCTGCTTCGCAATCTCTTCTATCACGCACGGACGAACACGGCGGTGGTGCTCGGCGTGATCGCGGCAACCGCCGTCATCACGGGCGCTCTGATCGTCGGGGACTCGGTCCGCGGCAGCCTGCGGGAGATGAGCCTCGAGCGGTTGCAAAAAATCGACGACGTCCTGATCGCACCCCGGTTCGTTCGCGAAGATCTCGCCCGCGAGCTCGCGGCCCAGCCCCTTTTTAAAGAGCGATTCGAGACGGCCGCTCCCGCCTTGATGCTCAGCGCACCGTTCGTCGCTGAACACGGGGGGGTGTCACGCCGCGCTGGGGGCGTGCAGATCTTCGGCGGCGACGAACGGCTGTGGAAGCTCATCGACGTCAAACCTCCGTACCTCACCGGCAACGAGACGGCGATCAACGAGCGGTTGGCCGAGCGGCTTCGAGTTCACGCCGGTGACGACGTGAGCCTGTTGATCGAGGTTCCCTCGGCCATCCCTCGCGAATCGCTGCTGGGCAAACGGGAGGGAGATTTCCGCGAAATCCAGCTCAAAATCAAAGCGGTGCTGCCGGACGATTCGGGGGCGGCGCGGCTCACGCTCAACCCAACGCAGCAATTGCCGCTCAACGCGTTCGTCCCGCTCGGCTTTCTGCAGGAGAGCGTCGATTTGGCCCGAGTCGAACGCTCGCGCCGCAATCCGCAAGGGAGCGAGGCCCAGATCAACGCGCTGTTTGTCTCCGCCAAATCGCCCGCCGACCAGACGGGAGCGAGCGCTCCGGAGGCGGCCCGCGCGCTCGGCGATGAACTGGCTGGACTGCTCGCCCCGGCCGACCTCGGCTTGCGGATTGCCGTCGACTCGCCGCGCGGTTATGTCTCGGTCGAATCGGAGCAACAGATCCTCGACAACGACGTGGCCGCTGCGGCCGCCGACAGTGCCAAGAAGCTCGGCCTGGCGACCTCGCCGGTGTTGGTCTATCTCGCCAACGAACTCACCAACGTCAAGGATCCGAAGAAGTTCTCAATGTATTCTGTCGTGGCCGGGCTCGACCCGGTGGCCGCGACAAATCCGCCGTTTGGGCCGTTCGTCTGGGCGTCGCCCGTTCCGGCGCATCCGCTCGGTCCCGACGAAATCGTGCTCAACGATTGGATCGCCCAAGACCTTGGCGCGAAGCCCAACGACGAAGTCCGCCTGCGGTATCACATCATCGGATCGCATGGCGAACTGCCCGAGGTCGAGCACACGTTCCGCGTGGCCGGCATCTTGAAGCTCGAAGGGCCGGCCGCCGACCCCGGGCTCGTTCCCGTCGTGAAAGGCATCACCGACGCGAAGACGATCAACGATTGGAAACAGCCCTTTCCAATGCGGCTCGATCGGGTGACCCCGCGTGACGACAGATATTGGGACGAGCACCGGGCCACGCCCAAATCTTTTGTTTCGCTCGAGACGGCACAAAAACTCTGGGGCAGCCGATTCGGTTCGCTGACGTCGGTTCGAGTCGCGCCGAAAGCCGGGCAAACAGTCGAACAGACGGCGGCCGACATGCGGCGGGAACTTCTCAAGTCGCGTAAGCCCGCCCAAACGCATCTCCAGTTTCAGCCGGTGAAATACACGGGCGTGCAGGCCGCTGCCGGCTCCAACGATTTCAGCGAGTTGTTCCTGGGTTTCAGTTTCTTTCTGATCCTGGCGGCTACGTTTTTGATCGGCCTGATCTTTCGACTGGGGATCGAGCGTCGCGGCACAACGATTGGTCTCTTGGCCGCGGTCGGGTTTACGCCACGCCGGCTGCGTTGGCTCTTCCTGGAAGAGGGCCTGATTCTGGTCGCTGTCGGAGGGCTGCTTGGGACGGCCGCTGCCGTCGGCTTTGCCGAATTGATGGTCTACGGGCTCACCCACTGGTGGACTCAAGCAGTCGGCACACAATCGCTGTCGGTCTTTATCGTCCCCTCGACATTGGCGATGGGATTCGCAATTTCGGCCATCGTCACGGCACTGGCGGTGCTGTGGGGATTGCGGCAGCTCAAAGCTCTCAGTCCGCGCGAACTGTTGAGCGGCGCCACCGAACCGGCCATTTCGGCAGCCAAGCAGCGCCGCCGCAGCCGCCGCTCGTTGGCGATCGGCACCGCGCCTCCTGGTTCTGGCGGGAGTTCTCTTGCTCGGCGTGCTGACGGGCCGACTGCAGGGCGAAGCGTTCGAGGGGTTGAGCTGGGGCGTGGTGCTGTTCTTTCTGGACGGCGTGATCATCCTTGTCGGAGGCGTCATGCTGATCGCCGGGCTGCTCGACGGCGAACACTCGGCCGCCGTGCGGGGACGTGGCATGACCGGCCTGGCTCGCTTGGGCGTGCGGAACACGGCGCGGCAGCGGCAACGAAGCACTGCGTCCGTGTCACTCGTCGCGGCCGCTACGTTCGTGATCGTGGCCGTCGCGGCCGGTCGACGCAATCCGGCCGCCGAAGCGCCCGACAAGAATTCCGGCAACGGCGGCTTCCGTCTTGTCGCGGAAAGCACCGAGCCGATGCTGCCCGATCTCAACACGCCGGCCGGACGCACTGCGCTCGGGATGAAACTCAAGCCAAGCTCGCCGGACGAGACGCTGATCAAGGACTCGCGATTCTTCGCCTTCCGCGTCAAACCGGGGGAAGACGCGAGCTGCCTCAATATTTATCAGACGCGGCTCCCCACGATTCTCGGCGTGCCGACGTCCTTCATCGAACGGGGCGGATTTCGCTTTATCGGCCGCAGCGAGCCGAATCCCTGGACGCTGCTCGAACAGACCGAACCCGACGGCTCGATCCCCGTCATCGGTGACGCTAACACGCTGCAATACAGCCTGCACAAGGAAGTCGGGACAACGATCGCGGTTCCCGACGACGAGCATCCGCAGCACACGCTGAAAATCGTCGGCATGCTCGACGGCAGCGTGTTTCAGGGCGTGCTCTTGATGTCGGACGACAATTTCCGCAAGGCGTACCCGACCGTCGAAGGCTACAAATACTTTCTGATCGAGTCGCCGGGATCGGCCGCACAGGCGGATCATCTTTCCGACGTGCTCGAGACGCAGCTCACACAATTCGGTTTCGACGCCGAGCGGGTCTCCGACCGACTGGCGAATTTTCTCGCGGTGCAGAATACGTATTTGTCGACGTTCCAGACGCTGGGCGGCTTGGGCCTCTTATTGGGAACGCTTGGCCTGGCGACGGTGATGGTTCGCAACGTTCTGGAACGCCGCAAGGAGCTGGCTCTGCTCAATGCCCTCGGGCTACGCCCATCGGGACTGGCTTGGCTGGTGCTCGTCGAGACGGCCGTGTTGCTCCTGTGCGGCCTGGCAACGGGGACGGTTGCCGCGTTCGTCGCGATGGTTCCGCACCTGGCCAGCACAGGGGCCGATGTGCCCTGGGGCTCGCTCGCGCTCATTCTCGCGATCGTGTTCTTCGTCGGCATGCTGGGGGCGCTTTTGGCGTCGATCGAAGCGGCCCGCACTCGCATTCTGGAGGCGCTGCGTTCGGAATGAACGAGTCGCCGCCCTAAATTGCAACAAACTTTGCCCACGTACTAAAATCGAGCTCGTTCAGACGGGTTAACCTCACGGAGAAGAATTGCAATGCAGAAGACTTTGGTAGTGCTGTTGTTCGTGCTGGGGGCCGCGGTGTGTTGGGGATTGTACGCGCCTCTGGTGCATCGCGGGGCCACGGCGCTTCATAGCAATCTTCGCGCGTTCTTGTTCGTCGGGGTGGCTTATTTCATCGTCGCCGTTGTTCTGCCCATGATCATGATCTTTGTTTTCAATTGGGATCCGACGGCAAGAGGCACGCCGACCTTCGAGCCTACGCCGGTCATGTGGGGACTCGCCGCGGGATTATCCGGGGCCTTGGGCGCTTTGTGCCTGATCTTTGCTTTGACGAATGCCGGGGGCGCGATCTACGTGGCGCCGCTTGTTTTCGGTGGCGCCCCGATCGTCAACACCATCGCAACGCTCTACATTTTCTCGTCGGGCAAGGTCGCCACACCCGATTGGAGATTTTTGACCGGGATCGGACTGGCAGTCGTCGGAGCGGCGATGGTGATGGTATTCAAACCGGCTGCCGAGGCGCACGCCGCTCCCAGTGCTCCGTCCGCAGCTGTGGCTCCCGCTGAAGCCGGCGCGGCGGCTCATTGAGGCCCATCGACATCCGTCTCAGGGCGTCGTCTTCCAGTCGATCTTCGCCTTTTCGCGCGCCTGAGCGACGAACTCCTCCCACAAGCGTCGCGAGAGACGTGAAATGACGCTCGTGCGCACATCCTCGAGGTTCAGGTTGCCCGGCCGAACCTGCGTGACCGTGTAGAGATGCATGCCGAACTTGGTGCGGAATGGGGCGCTCGCCTCGCCCGGCTTGAGCCGAAAAACGACACGGCAGATCTCCGGCGGCATCTTCCCCCGAAAGGCAAACCAGCCGACGTCGCCTCCGTCAGCGGCACTCGGTGCTTCGGAATAACGTCGTGCAGCGTCGGCAAACTTGATCTCGCCCGCGACGATCTCGGTCCGCAGCTTTGAGAGTTTTTCCTCTGCCGACTTCACTTGCGCAGAGTCGGCCGTTTCGGGCAGCTTGAGAAAAATCTGGCTCGCGCGGACTTCCGTCCCGTCCAGCTCACTGCGGTGACGGTCGAATTCGTCGCGAATCGCCTGTTGCGTCAACACGCGCCCCAGGTGAATTTGCCACGCCATTGGAAGCGACAACTCGCGCCGCAAGAGCGCGTCGAGTTGACTCGAGCTTGGGAGCAGCTTGTCCGGATCGCGCTTTTCGCGCTTCAACTGCTCCTTGGCTGCTTTCACCGCGGCGGCCAGTTTTTTGGGATCGACGTCCGCCCGGCGATCGGCCAGGAACTGCCGCATCAGCTCATTTTCGACAAGTTGCTCGAGATCGGCCTTCCGTGAGTCGGCCGGCCCGTGCGGAGGAAGCCTCCGCAAGAATCGATAGATAAGAAGTTGACTCTCAGTGATTGGCGTGCCGTTTACCGTCACCAGAACGGCAGAGCTATCGCGACGTGCGCCCGCGGTTGAGCCCGTTTGCGCCGTCGCCGACTCAGACAAAAAGAGCGCGAAACCGGCGACTAAGCACTGCAAAGAGAACGCGCGCGGCGACAGATTTCTGCGTTGCGAATACATCGAGGCCCAGACTCCTTCCGAACGTCATCTACCGGATGGAGCCGGCTGAACGGGCCACGGGCATGTATTGCTCGTGCGACCAGGATTGAGCGGCATGCAGCTTCAACATCAAGCGGGCCGAGGCAATTTGCACGTGCTGGTCCATCCGCCGCTCGATGTGCACGGTCGCCTTTTGAATCGCCAGGCGCGCGTTTTTCACCCGCTTTTTCCGGGCGGCGACCGCCAAGACGGCATACGCCAGGGTACCAATCAGTCCGGCCGCCAGCGCGCCGCCTTCCAGCATCGGTGAAGAGGCGTGTGCCACCGTCGTTCCCAAGAGGTAGCCACTCAGAATCAAGATCGTGTTGCGGGCGGTCGCGGAAGGGTGAAACGCGAGCCGGTTGACACCGTGGTCGTTGACAAGGCGGGACATGCCGGAGGGACTCCCGAAACGGTCGACAGCGAATCAAAAGGCAACAGGCGGGACAACAAATATCAGCAAGAGCTCGCAGGCAGCCGATTTTCAATCCGAAGCTGATTTCAATCCGAAGCCTATGCCGCACTTGGCACGTTGTCAAAAGGCAACACGCCGCAAATTGCGGCCCGATTTCCACGTCGCCCGCAATCTGCAGCCCGCGATTGCGGGACCGAAGCCGAATCCTGGACGGCAAAATCGCTGGAGGCGGTAGAACCGTTGCCCGCGCCGCGCTCGAGGACGATACTTGCCAAGGGAGCGTTCCTGCTCGTTGGGAGCCATGCTTTGAAGATCGCGCTGGCCCAGTTGAATCCGATCGTCGGCGACATTCGCGGAAATTGCGAACTCGTGCGCGCTGCCGCCGAGGAAGCAAGCCGTTCGGGCGCCGAGTTGCTGGTCGCCTCGGAGCTCATCATCAGCGGTTATCCGCCCAAGGATTTGCTGCTGCGAGAAGGATTTGTGGCGGCCTGCGACCGGGCCGTCGATGAGCTTGCCGCGATCCTGCCAACCGGGCTGCCGGTGATCGTCGGGCATCCCAGCCATCGGGATGTCCCCGGGGGCGCGTCGCGAACGCCGCCAGCGTCCTTGAGCAGGGCCGGGTCACCGCGACAATCCACAAGATGCTGCTGCCGAACTACGACGTCTTCGATGAGCAGCGCTACTTCCGCCCGGCCGATCGAGTCGCCCCGGTGCAAATCGGCGGTCGGCGGTTCGGACTGCATATCTGCGAGGACGCCTGGTGGGGCGACGAATCGACCAGCTATCACATTCCGCCGCGTCCGCTGCCCGATCCGGTCGCGCTGCTGGCCGCCGCGGGTGTCGATGCCTTCATCAACGTCTCGGCCAGTCCTTTCGAGCTGTCGAAGCCCGCCCGGCGACTGGAATTGATCAAGGGGCACGTCGCCCGCCATCGCAGGCCGTTTCTATTCGTCAACCAGGTCGGCGGCAACGACGATCTCGTGTTCGACGGCGAAAGCCTGGTGCTGAACGCGGCCGGCGAGTGTGCCGTCCACCTGCGGGGATTCGAGAGCGAGCTGGCTTATTGCGACCTCGATCATCTGCCGGCGGCAACCTTCGCGAGCCCGCCTCGACCGGCGTTGCTCTTGGACGCTCTCGTGCTCGGATTGCGCGATTACATGCACAAGAGCGGCTTTCGTGATTGCGTGCTGGGTGTTTCGGGCGGAATCGACAGTGCGCTGGCGTGTTACATCGCCGCGCGGGCGGTCGGACCCGAGCACGTTCACGCGTTGCTCATGCCCAGCCGCTACAGTAGCCCCCACAGCGTGGCCGACGCCCGGCAACTGGCCGAGAATCTCGGCGTCGATGCCCAAGTCATTCCGATCGACGCAATTCATCGAGCCTACGAGGCGACTTCGGTCGTGGGGACCGACCTGTCGAGCCAGCCCGGCGGCCTGGCCGATCAGAACGTGCAGGCCCGCATCCGCGGCGCGCTGGTCATGATTCGCAGCAACCGCTACGGCTGGTTGGCCCTCGCGACTGGAAACAAAAGCGAGCTGGCAGTCGGCTATTGCACGCTCTACGGCGACATGGCGGGCGGATTCGCCGTGCTCTGTGACGTCTTCAAACGCGATGTGTATGCCGTCGCGCGCTACATCAACGAGACCATCGAAAAACGCGAGGTCATCCCGGCGGGCACAATCGAGAAAGCCCCCAGCGCCGAGCTGGCACCCAACCAGTTCGACCAGGACACTCTTCCCCCCTACGATCTGCTCGACGCGATCTTGGAGGGACTGATCGAACGCGAACTTTCCGTCTCAGCACTCTCGAAACAGTTTCCCCCCGAAACCGTCCGCTGGGTTGCCCGCCAGCTCGACCGCAACGAATTCAAGCGCCGCCAAATGCCCCCGGGCATCAAGCTTTCGCAGCGCGCCTTCGGCAGCGGCCGACGCATGCCCATGGCGGCGAAGATCGACTTCACATAGTTACGCGGCATGACCGGCGGCTGATCGGGCAACGCAGGCCGGGCCCCGTCTTAAGTGGCCCATTCAGAAGGCATCTGAACCACCAAGGCACCAAGAGCACCAAGTTCTAAAAGTTCAGTTCTCGCCTTTCTTGGTGACCTTGGTGCCTTGTATGTTTGCTTCCTCAAACAGTGAGGGTGTAATGGAGGTCGTTGGTGGAAAGGCTGCGAAGCGTAGCGAAGCAGGCTTTCCACCAACGGCTGGCGACAGATCGATCGTGCCTGGGCCCATTGAGGCCGTCACTAAGCGTGATCGTCGCCGGTCTCGTGGAACAAGCCCGAACAGCCGCCAGAGCCGACGCTCGCCGTCGAGCTCGCATCTGCAAGACGGGGATCACTCCATGGACGGTTCCATTGCTCTCTTCGCTGGTGTCGATGTCTCCAAGAGGTCTCTCGATCTGTGCCTGCTTCCCGACGATCGTCGGCAGAGCTTCACCTACGACGAACAGGGCCTGGCACAACTGTCGAAGGCGTTGCCCGCGCCGCGGACGTGTCGGATCGTTGTGGAAGCCACCGGGGGCTATCAGCGAGCCGTGGTCGCTGAGCTGGTGAACGCGGGGCACCAGGTGGCAGTCGCCAATCCTCGTCAGGTCCGTGACTTCGCACGCGGTCTGGGGATCCTCGCCAAGACCGATCGGATCGATGCCTACGTCCTCGCGCGCTACGCCCAGCAAGCGGAGCCGCGGACCGTCGCTCAAGTCTCGGAGAAAGCCGCCGAACTCGAGCAACTGGTGGTCCGCCGACGCCAACTGGTCCAGCTGCAAACTGCCGAGACCAACCGCAAGCACGCGAGCTCCTCGAAGGCCGTTCGCACGAGCATTCAACAGGTGATCGTCGTGCTCCGCAAACAGATCGATCAGCTCGAGCAGCAGAATCCTGGCCCTGGTCGAATCGGACGACGACTGGAAAGACAAAATGAATCGCTTGGGGAGCGTGCCGGGGGTCGGACCCGTCACGGCCGCCTCGCTCCTGGCCGAGTTGCCGGAGTTGGGTCAGGTCAATCGCCAGGAGATCGCCGCATTGGTCGGGGTGGCTCCCTTTAACCGTGACAGCGGCCGCTTCCGCGGCAAACGTTCGATCTGGGGCGGGCGCGCCTCGGTTCGCAGCGTGCTCTACATGGCGGCCCTGACCGCACGCACTCATAACCCGATCCTTCGAGACTTCGCCAAGCGCCTCGAAGCCGCCGGCAAGCCGTTCAAAGTCGTGATCACGGCCTGCATCCGCAAGTTGCTGACCATTCTCAACACGATCCTGAAGGACGGCACCTCGTGGCGACTCGAAAAATCTCTCGTCAACGCTTGAAAAGAAACACAGCCGCTTGGTGGTTCCAAAAATCCGACGAGTATTCGTCTGGTGACGGAACGCCGGTTTCTCCCGGTGGTCAACTCTCTGGTGGGTCAACTCCCTATTGAAACAAAGTGTCCCGACCCATCGGACAAAGTTCTATCCGGTCCCCCCAGCGTCTGGGCGACCCAAAAAAATTGGGTCAATTGCGCCCCCCCTATACCAAGTCAGATTGTACCGACCCAATTTTGGGTCAGATCGACGGCTTGGTCAGCGTTCGACGTCCGAATGCATCGCGCATTTCCCCCTCTCCCGGTCCGCCCGGAGAGGGCCGGGGTGAGGGCCTCTTTGACCAATCCCGTCCAAACCCAGTCCCGTTCGCTGTCCCGTCCCGACGATTGACTGGGACCCGGAGTTGGTGATCTCCCTCCCGGTCACGGCGCAGTTAACCACAGCCGTGCTCGATTCCTCGGTCGGCTTAACACGGAGCGCGCGGCAGTCCGCTGCGGCGAACGCCCAATTCAATTGTGTCGCCCCTGATCGCTCCGACTAGCCCAAATCCAAAAACTTTCTCGCGGAGCCCGGCTCCCGTCAGGGGCGTCGGCTCGCCCTAGGCCGTACCCGATTCGTCTTTCAAGAGCGCCAAAATGATCAAGCCAAGACACGATAGAAAGGCCACGAGACACCAGGCAGGATTCCGTCCTTTGGCCAACGCGTAGTACGCAAAACCGACCAGCAACAGGCCCGTCCCGCCCAATGTGATGAGAGGTCCCGACAAGGAATTCGGATGCGACTGCATGTAAAAATTGCCAAAGATTTGCGCAATGATTCCAGGGACGCCGAACACAAAGCTGAGGTTGTTGTATCGCTTAATCATGTTCCACCAGAGGCAAGCCGACTCATTCGGAGCCATCGACACGGCATCCGACACTACACGCCCGCGCAGGCAGAAGCAAACACTTTTCGGCCGGGGGCGCTTTGTGTGCGAGCGACAATCTATTTTAGGAGAATGTGTGCGGCGGAGTGGCCGGGGTGCTCCGCGTTGCGGAAGCCCGGGCTTTTGCTCAAGACGACGTTCGGGAAAGACACTCGTGCTACACAATCCGGATGTCGTTCGCCGAAACGAAGTGGCCCAATCGCCTAGATGCCGACGGGGGCTTCCGCAAAAGCGGGGCGCCCCCGCCACCCTGCCGGTGCGCTTTGTGTGCTTTTCGACAAGCTGCTTCAGGAGAATGAGTGCAGGACTCGGGCATCATGGACGGGGCTTCCGCTCACCCGTGCTCTTACCTTTCCAATCATCCGACAAATCGGCGCCAACGAAGGCACTGGCGGGTTAAAGCTCCCGCCAGTGGCACCCGGCGGCCAGTATTTTCAAAATGCAACGCTCACGGAATAGTGACAGTCTCGGGTACAATGAGATTGTTCCCCCACGAGACGAAGACGTACTTGCCCGGCGAGAGGGGAACGTCGAAGGGGGCGATTTTAGCGTCTTTGGCCTTACTGCGCAGCAGTTCCTCGTTCCTAAGGAGTTCAATTCCGTATTCATCGAACAGGCTTTGCCACTCGGAATGGGGAAACACGTAAACCGTCAGGTCAGAAAGCTCGGAAGATGAAGATATAGTCACACGGCGGAGGTGGTTACGAGCCACTCCTGTTGTCGCTCCTTCAACCTTGACCCTGAGTCGGAAAAGTGTCTTCTGGAGGCTGGCCATCATATGCCGCAACTCGGAGGCCTTTTTCGCTACCTCAGTGTTACTCCCGCCAACTTTGCTCAATGTCTCAAGCTGTTGAAGGCGAGCCTCGATTTCGTCGGCCTTCGGTCGGGCATCGCTTAGCCTGCGCCAGACGCGTTCTTCAGCTTCGCGGGCGTCTTTCAGACGGGAGAGCGCAGTTGCCTCCGCGACCTTAGCGGCCTTCTCTTCGAGCTCCGCTGCCTTACGGCCCTCTTCCGACTCCTTAACGCTGGTCTTGGCCTTTTCAACCACGAGCTGGGCGCGCTCCTCTTTTATGTCGGCCCGCTCACTTCTCAGCATGCTCATCTGCCCTTGGGCGATAACCCCTACGCCAGCAATTACGGCCGCGCTGACGCTTATCCAGAAGGTCGATCGGCGGTATTCCGGCCGAGCAACGTCACGGTTTTTAAGTTCAAGTTCAGCAATCTGAAGTTCGAGCTTGCGGCGTTCGAGCTCCTCACTTGTGGGATTCGCGGGCGGGGGCGCAGACGCGTCTGGCGTTGGGACCGGGGCGGCCTTTCCCCTCGCATCGGGGGAAGAGGGTGCGTCGGTTGCGACTGCGGGCTCTTCATCAGGTTTCATCGGGTACTTGGCTCCTCAGCCGATATCTTATCGTGAAAGTGGGTAGGACTGCGTCCAGAACCAATCCACCAACTACGCCGGATGTCATACTGACGGCTTTGCGTGGGCATGCCACCCGCCGCAAGGCGTAGCGCCCCCGCCACCCTGCCGCGCATAATTGTTGCAGACAATTGCTCAAGAACCCTACGCCTGAGAGTTGTGTCCCCCCTAAGGAGAACTCGCCGACGACGGTGATTCCGTGGCGCAAAAAGGCGGAGATTTGGGACAAGCGATGATCGTCTACTGGTTGCCCTACCTGCGGCTTGCCTATCCCATCTCGGGTTCCCAGGAGTATCGAATTGGCAAGGCTGTCTTTGTCGAAGACTCGGAGACCAATTGGAGTTCGATTCTTGGTCGGCCGCGACCAAAGCACCTCGAAATCTACCGCGACTTTCCGGAGTTTCGCAGTGCGGAAATTGGCGAACCGTTATTCGGGACGCTCGTGCGCAGTGACGATCACCACTGGCTTGACGAGCACATCGACGAAGCCGTCGCAGTTCTCCACTTTCTCGGAGACTGTTCACGGCAGTTTTACCCATCCGAGTGCTTTGCATATTTGCGACTTGAAGACAAGGGAGACCCCACAGGCAAAGCGCAGCTGATTAGCTTTTCGACAAAGCAAGGCCGCCAAATGATCGAGTCGGCCGAGAGCTTAAAACTTCATCCTCCGCTAGCCGTTCGAGCTTGCGGCTCGCGTTACGGTCTCTTTCCGCAGCAACCCGAAAATGATGAGTTACTGGGGCGAATTAGCGATGACCCGCACGATCGTCTCGTGGTCTCGGTACGACAATACTTCCGAGCGCAATTCTCCGACATCTTCACGTCTCCCGTCTCCGAGGATGTTGCGCTGTACTGCGGGGCAATTGAGGCTGCATTGAATCTAGACTCGGCTACGCCGGGCGTGGCTGATCGATTTGTTGACGCGCTTACGAATCTGTTTGGAGGCGACGAGCGATTTAAGGACTTTTTTCGCGGTTTTTATGTAGCCCGATCGGTCTACGTGCATGGGCTATCAACGGGAACGAGATCCGCGATTAAGGATTTCTCGGCCTATAAGCTTTTCACCAGTGTGCCCGCTCGATTATCAGTTTTGAGAGCGGTTGCGCGGGACGTAATTTGCCAGTCACTTGGCGCTAGGCCATCGGCCACTACCGCGGGTACGGCAGCCCTGACCAAAGCACTCCATTCAACGAGGACGTGGCACACGGCAAAGAAGTTGCTCACCAAGCCCAAAGCTGCAAACGCACTCTCAGCGATGTCTGACGAAGGGTTTGCATCTGTTCGGGAGCTTCGGCACACATTTGAGAACCACTTTGAATGGTGGTGTGTCGATGGACAAATCGATCAGAAGCAGATCCTGGCGGCGATCGGCACTTGTGCGTTGGTCATCGCAAAACTGACCGGATCACAGGGTGACGTCTACACCGAATCAGATCGTCTCGGGCGGTGGTCCGACGCGGGAAATATTGCGGAGATCCAACAGTGGATTCTTCACGACCCCTGGCGCCGCATTGGATTGCTGGACGACCGACTGTCGACCATGCAACGGCTCATGCGAGCAATGGCGAAGTTTTTCGATCGGCACAATATCGTGCGTTGGTCGGAGTGACGCACTAGCCCCGGCATACGATTTTGCAGGTTTTGCTCCCCGCTACTTCCCTGCCGCCTTCTCAAACCGCGGCACCAACTCCATCGTCACCTCGGTGCCGCGCGGCGGGATGCGCTCGCTCCAAGCTTCAAACAACAGTCCTTCGTCCTGCTTGTCGGTGCTCTTGATCGCCAGGTCGAGCATCGAGTCGGGGAAGTTTGAGACGCAGATCAGGTCGCCGCCTTCGGCGAGGTAGACCTTTTTGCCCGTTCGTTCGTCGAGGTAGTAGCCGCTGCCGACGAAGACCCAGCCCACGTCCATCTGACGGGATTGGCTCTGATCGAAGAAGCCGGCGATCGCCTTCTTGTAGGCGGGATCCTTGCTGAAGGTCAGCAGCTTGTCGCGTTGCTGAACGGACATCGGGCCGAACCAGGTCAACTGTTTGAATTTCGGAAAGAAGCGGATCGGCAGGGCCTCGTCGCGCTCGGGCAGAGTCAGGCCGGCCGGCAGTTGATCCATGTTGACGATGAAATAGCGATGCGTCGCATAGCGGATCCATTCCTGGGCTTTCACGCGGTGCGGCTTCCCGTCGGCGTCGGCCCATTGCAAAAAGATATCGACGGGCTGGCCGGTGGGTGGATGAAACGTCGGCTGATATTGCACCGGGCCGCCGGTCTTCGCGCCCAGCGCCAGGAGCCCCGCATGGATCACGTAGGCTTTGCCGCCGACGGCAAGGATCGATTCGTGCTCTTTCGTTTGGGCAGGACAGCACAGCATTTCGAGGAAGCCCTCGCGCAGCACGACGTGAGTCTTGACCAACAGGCGTTTTCCCACATGGTCGAGTTGCACGATGCCTTTCGGATCCAACGCGACGAGTTTATCGACGGGTTTTTGTCCGGCAGCGGCGTTTCCTTCTCCGGCCGTCGCACGATTGAGATCCGCCGTGAAAATTGCGACGCCCAGCGCGGCCGCGGCGAGCCACCAACCCGAAAGCCACGCAGTCGAGAGTCGAACAGAACCGTTATCGCCTCGACGCATGAGGTCACCTCGACCGAGGAGCATTCGCTCAGTTCTTCGCAGAAGGTCCGCGAGATTTCTTTTCCGTGAGTTCGTGAATCCTGATCCGCGATTCTGTGTCGGCCGGCGCCATCGCGATGACTTTCTTGTACGCGTCGAGCGCGTCGTCGATCCGCCCTTGGGCGGCGAGGACGTGGGCGATTTGTCGCTGGCACTCGACATGCTTGGGATCGGCTTCCAGCCCGCGCTCGGCATACGTGATCGCCTCGTCGTAGTGCCGCTGATCCTCGCACAGCCTGGAGAGATTGTAGAAGGTCATCGCGGCCTTGGGCTCGATTTCGAGCGCCCGATTGAACTCTTTTCGGGCCTCATCATACTGGTGCCACTCGCTGAGGATCGTTCCCAGCCCTTCATGCGGCGAGGCCGAGTCTTCCTTGAGCTCGATCGACTTGCGATATTCCCGGGCGGCATCTTTCAGGCGCTTGTCTGCCTGGTAGGCGCTGCCCAGATCGTCGTGTGTGAGCGCGTCGTCGGGGTCGAGGCGAATGGATTCCTCCATATTCGCGATTGCGCCTTTGGCGTCCCCCTGCCCGAGCAGCGCACAGCCGAGCGAGCACCGGCTCATCGCGTTGTTTTCGGTGACCGCCAAGGCGTGCTGAAACAGCTTGACGTCGTCGCTCCAGAGCGCGACCTGCTTGAATCCGAGAAATGCGTACACGGCGATCGCACCAACAGCGGCCGCCGACAGAACCCAGCGACGCAGCCGCCAATTGGGCACAAGCGAGGGAACCAGCCAGGCGACAGCCAGGTACAGCCCCAACAGAGGCAGATAGGCGTAGCGATCGGCCACCCGCTGTTTTCCGATTTGGATGAGGCCGATCAAGGGAAACAGCGTGCCCAGATACCACAGCCAGCCGACGATCAAATAGGGCCGTCGCCGCACATTGACGAGCGCGAGGCTGGTCGCGGCCGCGAGAAACGCCGCCGGAACCACCACATCGACGGGCCTCAGCCGCTCGATCGGGTGCGGATAAAAGACCGCCAAGTCCAGCGGAACAAGAGCTTTCCATGCGTACCACCCATAGGCAGAGATGGCATTCAGCACCCGCGCACCGAACGGGACTGACTCGAGGCTTCGAATGCCGCCTCGCGATTGAGCCAAGACGGCGATGGCGCTAAAGGCCGCGACGAGTGCGAAGAACGGGATCTTCTCGACGACGAGGCGTCGCCAACCGGCCAGTCGCTCTGGCTCGGCTCCCAGGACCGACGCGTCGCTGTCCGCCGGCTCTTCGGCGATGCCGAACCGCTTGAGCGGCCAATAATCCAGCAGCAAAAAGACGCAAGGCAACGTCACAAACGTCTGCTTGGCGAGCAGGCTCAACGTCAGAAAGCCGAACGAGGCCACGTACTGCCAGCGGCGCCGCGTCTGGGCATAGCTCACGTACGACCACAGCGACAAAAGCCCAAACAGCGTACACAAGACGTCCTTGCGCTCCGTGATCCACGCCACCGACTCGACGTGCAGGGGATGAACGGCGAACAGCGCCGCGACAAAAGCGCTGCGCGCCGCGCTTTGCGTCATGCGCGTAAAAACGGTGAACACCAAGAGCACGTTGAATACATGCAAGAGCACGTTCGTGATGTGATAGCCGTCCGGCCAGTTGTGATAAATCGTGGCATCGAGCATCAGCGACAACCAAGTCAACGGGATCCAGTTGGAGTCGTTGAATTGCGTGACGGCCCACCGCACGCTGGACAATTTCAAGCCGTCCAACACGAACCGATTCCATTTCACGTAGGACGGATCGTCGAGAACGATGAAGCTGAAGCCGCACGTTTGTCCGTAGACGGCCAACGTCAGCGCGACCAAGAGCGCGCCCAGAACGAAGTTTGATCTCAGAAGAGGCTTGCGCGGTTTGGCGGATTTGTCGGCCGCGGGCGCTCGCTCAATGGAAGACTCTCCGCCCGGCTCATCGGGCGATAAGAGCAGAGCGTCCGCCGGACCGCGTTCGCGGGGGAGACCAAATGGCAATCGCAAGCCGGCACCTGGAAGATCAGGACGGGACGCAGACGCTCAGCGCGGTGCAACCGGGCGAATTTCGGTCTGCTGCCGAGCGTTAAGACTAGTGGCTCAACCGAACTGGATTTACTCGTTGGGTGCCATGCCCACGGCTCGGCGTGGGCATGCTTTTGGGGACATGCCCACTCAAAGCTGTGAGACTGTCCGGTAATTCGGGTGCCACGGCTGAGACGCTTCGGCTCAGCCGTGCTCTTTCCGGCGGCTGATGACGGCTACTGACCCGTTAAGAGCACGGTTGAGCAAGCTCAACCGTGGCACCCAAGGCAAATCTTCCCTCTGAATTCCCGGACAGTCTCACTCAAAGCTGTGGGCATGGCACCCGTCAATTCAGGACGGTCGGGCCACTCGCCTTAGGAAATGATATCACGGACGACGGTTCCGGAAACGTCGGTGAGGCGGTAATCGCGCCCCGCGTACCGGTAGGTCAACCGCGTGTGATCGAAGCCCAACAGGGCCAGCATCGTGGCGTGCAGGTCGTGGACGTGGACGCGGTTTTCGACAGCCCGGTAGCCGAATTCATCCGTCGAGCCGTAGGTCATTCCCCCTTTAACACCGCCGCCGGCCATCCAAACGCTGAATCCCCAATGATTGTGGTCGCGGCCAAATTTGGGATTGCCGGTTCCGGCCTGGCCGAGCTCGACGGCCGGCGTGCGGCCGAATTCGCCGCCACACAGCACCAGGGTTTCGTCCAGCAGGCCGCGCTGCTTGAGATCGGTGAGCAGTGCGGCGATCGGCTGGTCGCACTGCCGGCCCAGCTCGCGGTGGTTTTGCTCGAGGTGCGAGTGCGCGTCCCACGGCTGCACATCGCCGTGGTAAAGCTGGACGCAGCGCACGCCGCGCTCCACGAGGCGCCGGGCGATCAACATCTGCCGGGCTTGCACGCCAGGGCCGTACATTTCTTGAATGTGTTTCGGCTCGCGGCTGACGTCGAACGCGTCCGTCGCCGCCGTCTGCATGCGGAAGGCCAGCTCGAACGACTCGATCCGCGCCTCGAGCCCTTGATCTTCGGCACGCGACTGCTGGTGCCGGCGGTTGAGGGCGGCCAGCAAGTCGAGCTGCCGCCGTTGGGCCGGCTGCGAGAGAGCCGGGTTGCGGATATTGTCGATTAGATCTTCGACTTTCGTCTGCCGCGTGTCGATATAGGTGCCCTGAAAGGCCCCGGGCAAGAACGACGATCGCCAGTTCGAGACGTCCGAGACGGGCAGCCCCGGACACATGGCGATAAAGCCGGGCAGATTCTGGTTGTCGGTCCCCATGCCGTACAAGAGCCACGAGCCGAAGCTCGGCCGCGACAGCCGCTCGTCCCCCGTGTTCATCAACCGCATCGACTGCTCGTGGTTGGGCGTGTTGCAGTACATCGAGCGGATGACGCAGATATCGTCGGCGTGTTGGGCCGTCTTCTCGAAGATCTCGCTGAAATCGAGGCCGCTCTGACCGTAGCGACGGAAGCGAAACGGCGAAGGCAGCGCCGAGCCGGTCGGCCGCTCGGTGCTCAGGTTTCCGGTCGGCAAACGCTGGCCGGCGTAACGGGCGAGCGCCGGCTTGGGGTCGAACGTGTCGATTTGCGACGGGCCACCGTTCAGATAAATGTGGATGACGTGCTTGGCCCGGGCAGGGAAGTGCGTACGCTTGGCAGCTTGCGACGACTCTGCGGCGACCGCCGTGGATCCGAGCCCTCCGGAATCGCCCAAGAGGCCGACCAGGCCGAGCATGCCAAGGCCCGTACCCGTTCGCGCCAGGAGCTCGCGGCGGGACAAAAACGCTGGGTTGGCGAGAGGCAGAGTAAATGACGGCGCGCGATTTTGGGACGCCGACGGCGGATCCCCCTCACCCCTAACCCCTCTCGCACGAGGGGAGAGGGGAACAGATTCGCACGCAATGCCGTCTTGGTCAAATGGTGCCAACGCTGGCATTCTTCCCCCCTCGCCCCTTGCGGGAGAGGGGCTGGCGGTGAGGGGCATCCTACTGTTCCCAAATTTGAGCACGGCCATTTCTTCAGTCCACGAACATAAATTCATTGGAAGCCAACAACACTTGCGCGTATTGAGCCCACGGATCGAGCTTCACTGGTGGCGCGTGAGCCAGTGAGCTCTCCGCCTGGGCCGCATTGACGAATCGCAGCGCCAACTCGGTCTCCGCTTCGTCGGGGCGGCGGCCAAGCACAATTTCGTACAGACTTTCCACACGGTCCGCGGGCGACAGCTTGCCCGCGACTGGCGGACTCGCGGCTAGCGCTCGTGCCTGCTCCAGCATGAAGGGCGAGTTCATGGCAAACAGCGCCTGCTGCGGCACCGTGGTTTGCGGCCTGCGTTCGGCCGATTGATCGGGATTCGCGAAATCGAACGCGCGGTGGAATCCGGGCAGGTGCTGCCGATCGACCAGGCCGTAGATCGTTCGCCGGCGACAGTGCGGATCGCCCACGATGTCGGCGGGGCGACCGAAGAGAGTTCGGTCGAGCCGGCCGGAAACCGCGAGCATCGAATCGCGCATGGCTTCCATGTCGAGCCGCTGGCGATTGAATCGCCACAGCAGCCGGTTTTCCGGATCGATCGCGCGGCACTCGGGCCGGTCGGCACTCGATTGCTGATAGGCGGCCGAGAGCACGATTTGCCGATGCAAGTTTTTGATCGACCAATTGTCGGCCATGAACGTCGATGCGAGGTAGTCGAGCAGCTCGGGATGCGTGGGAGGAGCGGACCGCACCCCGAAATCGCTGGGTGACTGAACGAGCGGCTGCCCGAAATGATGCATCCAAACGCGGTTGACGAATACGCGGGCGGTGAGCGGATTGTCTCGCGAGGCGATCGCTCGGGCGAGATCCAGGCGACCGCTGCCGTGAGTGAACGGACGCTGATGATCGCCGGCCAGAACCCGCAGGAATTGTCGCGGCACCGGCTCACCCGGCTGGGCCGGATTTCCGCGAACGAAGATCCGCGGGCTGCAGAGGTTGGCCGCATCGTTGACGACCATCGCGCGGGCCGGTGCGGCTGCCGAGTGGACGGCGACGCGGTCGAGCTCGAGCTGCAAATGATGGTAGCGATCGCGCTCGACGCGCGACATGTAGAGGTAGGCGTTGCTCCGCGGAAACCACGCGGGGCCCTCCGGACCAGTCAAAATATCGAGCAGCTGCTGTCGCGCGGAATAGCCCGGCGCGGCCGGCCAATTGCCGGTCTTTGCGTCGTAGGCCCTGAGGAACGTGTCGCCGTAAAGTCGCGCGACATCCGTTTTGCTGTGCAGATCAGCCGTCGCCAGCGCCTCAGCGAGCACAGGATTGAGCTGTCCCGCAGCCGTGCCGCGCGGGCGGTCAAGCCACGATTTGGCGACGGCCGGCGCGCGCTGTTCAAATTCCGCGTCTGGCAGCCGCATAAAATCGCCCCAGGCCCCGAACACAGGATCGCTCTGCGTCGAGCGACGGGCCACGTAACGCCGCCAGCGTCCGACGATCTGCGGGCGAAGCTGGCTGGGCGAAAGTGACATAAAGAACACGGCGTCCTCGTTCGGATCGGGACGCGTCGTGGCGACGGCGAGCAGGTAATCGCCGACTCGACGGCGGGCCACTTCAGTCTGCTCGCGAAACTGATGATCAACGTGCTCTTGGAACTCGTGCTCCTTGGCGGCGAACTTTTTGCGAAAGTCGGCCGAGCGGGCGGTCGCTGCCGGTTCCGCCAACAGCGGCAGGTCGACGGGTTCCTCGCTGCTGGCGAAGACGCCATAGAGGCCGTAGTAGTCGGCCTGCGTGATCGCGTCGTACTTATGATCGTGACAACGGGCGCAAGCCACCGTCATTCCCAGCAGGCCACGTGAGACCGTGTCGATGCGGTCGTCGTATTCGTCGTTGAGGTTGTAGTCGAAGAGCCGGCCGAGCGTCAGAAATCCCATCGCCGCCAACCGCCACGATTCCCCTTTGCCGGCGGTCTGATCGGCGGCGAGCTGATCGACGATGAACCGGTCGTAGGGAACGTCGGCGTTAAACGCCTTCGTCACGTAATCGCGATACGTGTAGGCATACGGGCGGATCGCGTCATCGCCAAAGACCAGAACCAGGTCCTTGGTGTCGGCGTATCGGGCGACGTCGAGCCAGTGACGGCCCCACCGCTCGCCGTAGTGCGGCGATGCCAGCAGTCGATCGACGACGTTTTCAAACGCACGCGGCGAATCGTCATTCGCGAACGACTCGATCTCTCGATAGGTCGGCGGCAGTCCGATCAAGTCGAGCGAAACGCGACGCAGCAACGTCCGCCGATCGGCCGCCGGCGCGGGGCTCAAGCCGCGGGCTTCGAGTTGCGCCAGCACGAATCGATCAACCTCGTTGTGCGCCCAAGCGGTGTCTTTCACCGGGGGCACGGGCGGATTGCGCACCGGCTGATAAGCCCAATGCTTCCGCGCCGCCACGAAGTCGATCGTCCTCTGTTTCTTGCCGGTCGATTGTGATGCCTCGCCGTCGGGCCGATCGCGCGGGTCGGGCGCCCCCATCTTCACCCAGTGCTCAACGTCGGCAATCGCCGACGGGGGAAGCTTCCCCTTGGGCGGCATCTCGTGGTCTTCATAACGCAGCGCACGCACCAACAGGCTGCCGGGCACATCACCCGGCACCACGGCAGGGCCCGACTCGCCCCCGCGTCGCAACGCCTCGCGGCTGTCGAGCCGCAGCTTGCCCTGGAGTTCCTTGGCCTGAGCAGAGTGGCACTCGTAGCAGTTCTTGACCAGGAGCGGACGGATGCGCGACTCAAAGAACTCGACCCCATCCTCGGGGGATGCAGCAATCCCCGGCCGCGCTGCTCCGAACGCCAGCACGATTCCGACAACCAAAGCGCCACCAAAACGAAAGTGGCAGCTCCATCTCCATCCAATCGAGCGTGTCGAAAGCTGGCAGGGTCTAAGAAGCACGTGGCGTGCTCCGGAGGGATCTCGTTCAGGCGGGCGGCTCACAAGCAGCCGGGCAAATCAATTCGCGTGCAATCAGGCAGGCAGCTCAATTATAAGCACCACCGAAACACGGCACCATCGCAGAAGGACCGGGCGCGATTGCAAATTGCAGATTGCAACACGGCTTGCGAGAATCGGGCAACAAACGAAGAGGTTTGAACCACCAAGGCACCAAGGACACCAAGTCAGGCCGTTAATCGGGGAACGCAGTCATCACGCCCTTTGAACCGATCTCTGAACGAGTCGATGCTGTTGCCAGGCAGATCGTTGATTCGGCCTTGTCTGTTCACCGGGCGCTCGGTCCTGGATTGATTGAACCGGTCTATGAGCGCTGCCTCTGTTACGAGTTAACCGAGCGCGGACTGCAGCTTAAGTCTCAGGTGGCTGTTCCGATTCTCTATCGCGGCATTCAGCTGGACGCTGCGCTGCGGCTCGACCTGCTGGTCGAAGATGCCGTCATCGTAGAATTGAAGGCCGTTGAAAGTTTGATTCCCCTTTGCGAAGCACAGCTTCTGACCTATTTGAAGCTTGCGAACAAACGCCTGGGCTTACTTATCAAATTCAATGTGACTCGGCTAAAAGACGGCATCAAGCGCTTCGCCCTGTGATCTTTTTCCCTTGGTGCTCTTGGTGCCTTGGTGGTTCATTTCTCCCGCTCTTCCTACCAAGTGCGACCCTAGTCACGTCGAAAGCGAAACATCTTGCTCCGAATCACGGGAGGCAAAGTCTACGACCCCCGCAATAGTATCCGGGGCGAGGTTCGTGACGTGTGGATCGCTGACGGTCGCGTCATTGAGGCGCCGGCCGATCCCGGCGGCCGATCGCACGCTCGATGCCTCGGGTATGGTGGTGATGCCGGGTGGCGTCGACATGCACTGCCACATCGCCGGGCCGAAGGTCAATAGGGACGGGGTATTCGCTAGGCGCGAATACCCCGTCCCTGAACTCACCTCGCAGACGCGTTCTCGACCGGGGCCTAATTCAGCTTATTCAGTTTGGCAAGCTGCAACTGAACCTTGTCGAAACACTGGCTGTAGATGTGGTCCTTCATTCCCAATTCGTCTGGCTCGAGACCTTCGCCCTTGCGCGCCTGCACGCACACGCCGACGATGGCATCAATCACCTTGGGCAGCAAGGCTTCCACCGGAACTCTCCATTCGCATTGGCCAGCGCAGGTCCCAGCGCATATTTGCCCGGAACGCGGCCAACAAGGGGAAGAGCCATCCGTTGGTGACGTGGTAGTCCATAGTCCTCCCGTTGAACGGCAGCCTGGTGTCACGGTTGGACGGAGATCCCGCCCTCGCACGAGCTCCAGCCTTGGTTCGGCCGAACTGATAGCCCAGCCTGTCGCACGCAGTCGGCACTGCCAATTTGATGTCATCGGCCAGCTTTAAGAATTCGTACGTGCGCGGGATTAGCAAATCCATCGGCGAAGGCGTCGAGTCTTGATCTTGCAGAAAAAGATCCAGCGCCTTTTTTGCGTAGCGATAAAGCATCGACGGATGCTTCCTATCGTCGAAGCGCTCGCAGTTGAACAGCTCCAGAATCGTTACTACCTCCGTGATGTAGAGCTCTGTGTTGCTGTTCTGGTAGTACCCAATATCGGCGGCGCCGGGCTTTCCCACCATCGCGTCCTCGATCGGCCGGAATCGCTTGGCGAGGTTCGCCAGCGATGCAGCGTCGACCTGTTTGCTGGTGTTAAGCCCCTCCGCGATTTCGGGAACCAGCGCGGGGTCGATGCCCTGAAAAATATGTACTCGGACAAATGCCTGACGCAGCGCTTTGTGGCGAGACTCCGCCTCGTCGCTCTCGCCCATCGCCTCGGCATCCTCAATCTCAGCGCGAATCGCGGCGTACGTATGACCTCCGTTTACCAGACCATGTCGGTCTGGGTCGCTAAGCGTCATGGTCAACTCGCCGCGCCCGCCTGGTAGCTTTACAAACTCAGTAGCATCGGCCAGCAAAAATAGACCTTGGTTCATGACGACCATCCGCACCGGGCGCTCCTGGAGAGTCTCGCGAATTCCCTTGATTACAGGCCCCGATACGACGCCCTTCGCCGTCCGTTTGGGCACGCGCGGATTTACGCGCATCCAATCGTCCAGCTTCTCGGGAATATCCGTCACGCGAACGTAGCAGCTGCCAGCCTTAGCTTCTGGAAAGCCAGGGATGGGCATCGCGCGGTATTCGTCTACGGTGAATTTGCAGCGAAATGAAGAATCGGAATGAGCAGTCGACGGAGCCATGGTAGGCACCTTTCGTTCTGGCAGTGGGCATGACCCGCTGCGCGGATTCGCGACGCTAACCGCACCGACTCATCGCGGTGCGAAATGGCTAGTGTCAGCCAGAACGGTAGGCGGCCAGGACCAGTTTGTCAAGGACGGGGCAACGTCAATGCACAATCGATCGCCAAGGGGTGCCATCGTGAGATTTCAAAATTGCGGTTCCCCGGAAGCGATGAGAGAATCGCGACATCCGGCTCCACGAACCGACAGCCTCGCGAAAGCGAAACATCTTGCTCCGAATCACGGGAGGCAAAGTCTACGACCCCCGCAATAGTATCCGGGGCGAGGTTCGTGACGTGTGGATCGCTGACGGTCGCGTCATTGAGGCGCCGGCCGATCCTTCCGTGCGGGCCGATCGCACCGTCGACGCTTCGGGCATGGTGGTGATGCCGGGCGGCGTCGACATGCACTGCCACATCGCCGGGCCGAAGGTCAACATGGCCCGCAAGATGATGCCCGACAATAAGCGTGCCGCGCCGCCCCTCCGCCGCACTGCACTGACCCGCTCGGGCACGACCGGAGCCGTTCCCAGCACGTTCGCGACTGGGTACCTCTACGCTGGCCTCGGCTATACGACGGCCTTTGACGCGGCAATTCCGCCGCTGGCCGCGCGTCACGCGCACGAAGAGCTGCACGACACGCCCATCATCGACAAGGGCTTTTACGTCCTGATGGGGAACAATCATTACGTGATGCAATCGATTCAGGCCGGCGAACCCGAGCGAGTCAAGGCCTACGTCGCGTGGCTGCTCAACGCCGCAAAAGGCTACGCCGCCAAGCTGGTCAACCCGGGCGGAGTCGAGATCTGGAAACAAACCGGCCGAAACGCAACGGGCCTCGACGACGTGGTCGGGCACTTTGAGGTCACGCCGCGGCAGATCATTCAGGGCGTCGCGGAAGCGGTGACCGCGTTGGGCCTGCCGCACGCCGTCCACATTCACTGCAACAACCTGGGCGTGCCGGGAAACTGGACGACGACGCTTGAAACGATGAACGCCCTCGAAGGCCGGCGGGGGCATCTCACGCACGTGCAATTTCATAGCTACGGGGGCCAGCCCGACGAGACCCGTTCGTTTTGCTCAGAGGTTCCCAAGCTGGCCGAGTACGTGAACGCCCACGCCAATCTCTCGGTCGACGTCGGCCAGGTTCTGTTTGGAGAAACGACCTCCATGACGGGCGACGGGCCGCTCGGCTACTACCTGCACAAGGTGACCGGCCGAAAGTGGTTCAGCGGCGACAGCGAGATGGAGACCGGCTGCGGCATCGTGCCGATCGAATATAAAGACAAGAGTCTCGTGCATTCGGTGCAGTGGGCGACGGGCCTCGAGTGGTATCTGCTGGTCGACGACCCGTGGCGGATCGCAATGAGCACCGATCACCCCAACGGCGGTTCGTTCCTCGCGTACCCCGAAATCATCGCTCTCTTGATGGACCGCGGCCGGCGCAGCGACGTCCTCAAAACCCTTCCGCCGGGCATCCGCACGCGGACTGTGCTCGAGAGTCTCGACCGCGAATACACGCTCGATGAAATCGCGATCATCACTCGCGCCGCCCCCGCCAGGATCCTGGGCCTCGATCGTAAGGGGCATCTGGGCCCCGGCGCGGACGCCGACGTAACGATCTACAATCCCAATGCCGACATCCAGCGGATGTTCGAGCTGCCACGGTATGTGATTCGCGCAGGCCAGGTGGTCGTCGAAGATGGCGAGATTCGCAGCACCCAAAACGGGCGGCTTTTCCACGTCGCTCCCGGCTACGATGAATCGGCCCTCCCTCACATCCGGGAATGGTTTGAACGGTACTACACGGTTCAGTTCCGGAATTATGCTGTCGAAGACCAGTACCTGCAGGACCACGAAGTCATCCCCTCTTCGGGAGGGCGAAGCTCCCGCTGAGCCTCTTCGAGCGCGCCAATGAAGCGCGGCTCGGCGGGAGCCTCGCCCTCCCGAAAATCGGAACCCTTTATGAGCCGCATTGAAGATCTGAACCGCGTGCTACAGACCGGAATCGTCGCGATCCTACGCGTGCCGACAAGCGACCAACTGGCAAGCGTCGCCCGCGCTCTGTTCGAGGGCGGGATCGACGTGATCGAGGTGACGTTCACAGTCCCCAACGCCCTCGAGATTCTGGCCGCGGTGAAAAAAGATCTCGGCAACCGGGTGCTGTTGGGAATGGGGACCGTGCTGGATCCGGAATCGGCCCGGGCGGCTTTGCTGGCCGGCGCCGAATTCATCGTTTCGCCATCGCTCAATCTGGACGTGATTCGACTGTGTCACCGGTACGACAAAGTGGTGATGCCGGGGGCGTTCACGCCGACGGAAATTCTTGCCGCCTGGGAAGCCGGAGCCGAAATCGTGAAAGTCTTTCCCTCGGACTGCGTCGGCCCGGGTTATCTCAAAGCTTTGCGCGGCCCGTTCCCGCAAATCCGCCTGATGCCGACCGGCGGCGTGAATCTCGAAACGCTCCCCGCGTTCATCAAAGCCGGCGCGCTGCGCCGTCGGTGTCGGCGGCTCTGTCGTCGAGCCCCAAGCCATCCGCGATGGCAATTTCGCGCAGCTGCGCGAGCTGGCTGCACAGTATGTGCAAGCGATTAAGACGGCTCGCGGCACGTGAGCGACCCCGCGATCGAGCGTGCGTGATCGCTATAGGGGAAATTCAGTGAACCACTAAGGCACCAAGAGCACCAAGGGAAGACAAAAGCAGCTCAAACCAAGATTGGTATTCTTGGTGTCCTTGGCGCCTTAGTGGTTCAATTTCCGCGCTTCCCCTCCTCGAAACTTGAGCCGATTTCTCGCCAATCGGCGAAATTGGCGCTTTCAAGGCCGGGCGTTCCGGTTAAAAACCTGCACAGTCGTCAAATTCGATCCAGTTACTCCAGTCTTGTTGTCGATCTAAGGCCCGAATCAGGGCCGCTGCTGCGCATGTCGGTCCCGATAGCTCTCACCAGAAACACGAATCTCGCGGAGCCGATCGACATGCCCCGGCCTGGCTCAGTCTGTCAAATTGCTCTCGTCGCCTGCATCCTGCTATCGGCCTGTGATTCGCGCGGCGAGGCCTGGCCGGCGACCGGAAAGGACGCCCAGAAAACCTCCGCCGAACTCGTCTGGTTTCACGATCTCTACGAAGCCCATCGTGTCTCCGCGGCTACCGGCCGGCCGATGCTGATTGTTTTCGGAGCCGAGTGGTGCCACTATTGTCGCGAGCTCGACAGCACAACGCTGAAAGACCCCGAGCTGCTCAGTTATATTTCGAGCAACTTCGTCCCCGTCCACCTGGACGCAGACAAAGACGCACGCGTCGCGCAGATTCTCAAAGCCAAGCCGATCCCGTGCACCGTCGTGCTGGGTCCCAGTGCCGACCTGATGGGTCGCTCGTTCGGATACCAGGACGTCCAGCATTACTACATTGAGCTGGAAAAAATGCGGCAACGCTACGTCAAGCTGGCGCATCGCGGAAAGTGAAACGCTTCGGACCGAGCTGGGTGAACCGCACGATCGTCGGGATCGTGCTGGCCACGTTCTTCTCCGATTGCGGTCACGAACTCAGCACGGCCGTCCTGCCGCTGTACCTGACCGCCATCGGCCACGGGCCGGAAGCACTCGCGCTCATTGAAGGAGTGGCTGATTTTCTGGTCAGCCTCTCCAAGCTCGCCGGCGGCGTGCTTGGTCACGTCGTTCGCCGGAAGCAGCCGCTCGTCGCGGTGGGTTATCTCATCACGGCGGCTGCGACGGGTGCATTGGGACTGGTGCAGAGCGTACCTGCCCTGGTGACGCTGCGCAGCCTGGCGTGGATCGGCCGTGGCTATCGCGGGCCGCTGCGGGACGCTTTGCTGAGCGATGCAGTCGAACAGACACATTACGGACGGGCGTTTGGCCTCGAGCGAACGGGCGACATGCTCGGCGCTGTCGTGGGTCCACTGACAGCCGCGCTCTTCGTCTGGCTTGGGTTTGAGTTTCGCTCGGTGCTGCTGATTGCGTTTGTCCCTGGGATCTTTGCGACCGCATCGATCGCTTTGCTGGTCCGCGAAAGATTCCGTGCGTCTGCAGATGTGCGCACGGTTGCGGAAGGGTCCCCGCTTCCGGAAGGCACTGTCCCGGAACCGCCGGCGCCGTCGGGGGCCGTCCGCTTCCCCAAAGTCTTCTATCATTTCTTGGGGGGCGTGTTCTGCTTCGGCCTGGGCGACTTTTCGAGGGCCTTTTTGATCTGGCTCGCCGCGCACGCACTTGGGGAAGAGGGTCCGCGCGCTCCTGGCATGATTTCAATTGCCGTCCTGCTCTACGCCGCGCATAACGCGATCAGCGGCCTGGCGGCCTATCCGGTGGGCTCCTTGGCAGATCGGCTTCCCAAGCGCAGCGTGCTCATCGGCGGATATGCTCTCGGGGTCGTCACGAATCTGCTGCTGGCCCTATTCAGTGGCTGGCTGCCGGGGCTTGTGGGGGCCATTCTGCTCTCCGGGGTCTACATCGCCGTCGAACAGACGCTGGAAAAGGCGGTTGTTGCCGAATTGATTCCGAGCGCGGGGCGATCCCTCGGGTTTGGAATACTCGCGTGCACGAACGCCGTCGGCGACCTACTTTCGAGTTTGTCGGTCGGTTGGCTTTTGTCTCGCGGCCAACCGAGCGTGGCCTTTGGTCTGGCGGCGTCGGCGGGATTCGTCGGCGTGGCTTGGCTGGCGCGGCTGTCGAGCAAAATTCCGTGATCGATCGCGAGTGCTGTTAAACTCGTTGATTGACGGCGCCACGCCGCACTCGTCCGAAACCCGGAACAACGGACATGCAAATCTTCAATCCGTTCGATCATCAATACTGGCTGCAGATCGGCGTGGCTGTCCTTTGCGGCGGGCTGATCGGCATCGAACGCGAGCTACGCGGCAAACCGACCGGCATGCGGACCTGCATTCTGATCGTGCTGGGAACGGCCATCTTCGTGAAGTTGGGCGCGATCATGGGGAACGAGCGCGGCGACGCGACGCGCGTGCTGGGCCAGGTGGTGACCGGGATCGGCTTTCTCGGTGCCGGCGTGATCATGTCCCGCGGCGACGTGATCATCGGCGTGACGACGGCTAGCGTCGTCTGGGTGCTGGCGGCCATCGGAGCGCTCGATCGGAGCCGGGGAATTCGCTGGCGCCGTCACAATGGCGATCGTCACGGTCGTCTGCCTGACCGTGTTTGATTATTTGGAGCGGTGGATTCAAAAACACCGTTGACTGGTCATGTCCGGCCGGCTAGAGTACGATACGTTTGTATAGTTATTCCGTTCGACACTTCAGCGACACCAGGAGTGGATCATGCCGATCAGCCAGGCTCTGCTGCCCGAATTCGACCAGGAAATGGCCAATACGCGGAAGGTTTTGGAGCGCATTCCCGAAGACAAGCTCGATTGGAAAGCCCATCCAAAGTCGAACACCATCGGCTGGGTGAGCAAGCATTTGGCCGATTTGCCGAGCTGGGCCACCGAAACGATGAAGCACGAATCCTTGGACGTCGCGCCGCCGGGCGGCCAGCCATTCAAATTGCCTGAGGCCAAGTCGAAACAAGCGATCCTCGAGTTATTCGACAAAAACGTCGCCGATGCGCGTGCGGCAATCAGCGCCTCGTCCGACGCCGACTACATGAAAACGTGGACGCTGCTCAAAGGGGGCCAAAAGCTGTTCGCCATGCCGCGGATCGCCGTGGTGCGGAGCATGGTGCTCAACCACAGCATCCATCACCGCGGACACTTGTGCGTCTACCTGCGGCTCAACAACGTGCCGGTCCCGGCACTCTATGGCCCTTCGGGCGACGAGGGCGCCTTTTAGCAGTTCGCGAGAATCTAAAGAGGCTAATCAGAATTTGAACCACCAAAACACCAAGATCACCAAGTAAGACAAGAACTCAAATTGAAATTGTGCTTCTTGGTGTCCTTGGTGCCTTGTATGTTTGCTTCCTCAAACAGTGAGGGTGTAATGGAGGTCGTTGGTGGAAAGGCTGCGAAGCGTAGCGAAGCAGGCTTTCCACCAACGGCTGGCGACAGATCGATCGTGCCTGGGCCCATTGAGGCCGTCACTAAGCGTGATCGTCGCCGGTCTCGTGGAACAAGCCCGAACAGCCGCCAGAGCCGACGCTCGCCGTCGAGCTCGCATCTGCAAGACGGGGATCACTCCATGGACGGTTCCATTGCTCTCTTCGCTGGTGTCGATGTCTCCAAGAGGTCTCTCGATCTGTGCCTGCTTCCCGACGATCGTCGGCAGAGCTTCACCTACGACGAACAGGGCCTGGCACAACTGTCGAAGGCGTTGCCCGCGCCGCGGACGTGTCGGATCGTTGTGGAAGCCACCGGGGGCTATCAGCGAGCCGTGGTCGCTGAGCTGGTGAACGCGGGGCACCAGGTGGCAGTCGCCAATCCTCGTCAGGTCCGTGACTTCGCACGCGGTCTGGGGATCCTCGCCAAGACCGATCGGATCGATGCCTACGTCCTCGCGCGCTGCGCCGAGCAAGCGGAGCCGCGGACCGTCGCTCAAGTCTCGGAGAAAGCCGCCGAACTCGAGCAACTGGTGGTCCGCCGACGCCAACTGGTCCAGCTGCAAACTGCCGAGACCAACCGCAAGCACGCGAGCTCCTCGAAGGCCGTTCGCACGAGCATTCAACAGGTGATCGTCGTGCTCCGCAAACAGATCGATCAGCTCGAGCAGCAAATCCTGGCCCTGGTCGAATCGGACGACGACTGGAAAGACAAAATGAATCGCTTGGGGAGCGTGCCGGGGGTCGGACCCGTCACGGCCGCCTCGCTCCTGGCCGAGTTGCCGGAGTTGGGTCAGGTCAATCGCCAGGAGATCGCCGCATTGGTCGGGGTGGCTCCCTTTAACCGTGACAGCGGCCGCTTCCGCGGCAAACGTTCGATCTGGGGCGGCGCGCCTCGGTTCGCAGCGTGCTCTACATGGCGGCCCTGACCGCACGCACTCATAACCCGATCCTTCGAGACTTCGCCAAGCGCCTCGAAGCCGCCGGCAAGCCGTTCAAAGTCGTGATCACGGCCTGCATCCGCAAGTTGCTGACCATTCTCAACACGATCCTGAAGGACGGCACCTCGTGGCGACTCGAAAAATCTCTCGTCAACGCTTGAAAAGAAACACAGCCGCTTGGTGGTTCATTGAATTTCTTCTGATGATGGAGGCGGTTGCTGAGCAAGCAGCCGCTTGGCGATGATCAGGTGCTGCAGCTCGTTTGTGCCGCCGCCGATCATCAGGAGCGGCGCGTCGCGATAGTAGCGCTCCACCGGCAGGTCGGTGGAATAGCCGGCTCCGCCGTGGATGCGTAGCGATTCGAGCGCGACGGCTTGCGCGGTTTCGGTGGCGAAGAGCTTGGCCATTGCCGCTTCGAGGTCGCAGCGTTCGCCGCGGTCCTTCTTTTCGGCCGCCGAATACACCAGCAGCCGCGACGCTTCGATGCGCGTGGCCATTTCGGCCAGTTTGATCTGAATCGTCTGGTGTTCGCAGATCGGCTTGCCGAAGGTTTGGCGCTTTTGCGAGTAGGCGAGCGCGTCTTCGAACGCCGCCCGTGCGACGCCGACGCCGCGGGCCGCAACGTTGATCCGCTCGCTCTCGAGCCCCGTCATGATCTGCCTGAAGCCTTCGCCTTCCACGCCGCCGATCAGGTTCTTGGCCGGGACGAAGAAATTCTCGAACGCCAGCTCGCAGTTTTCCACGCCGCGGTAGCCGAGCGTGTCGATCTCGCGGACGACGCGGAATCCGGGCCGCCCCTTCTCGATGAGGAAGGCGGAAATTCCCTTATGCGGCGGGGCGGCGTGCGGCTGTGTCTTGGCGGCGAGCACGAACGTGTCGCCCCGTTTGCCGTTGGTGATCCACATTTTTGAGCCGTTGATCAGATAGCCGTCGCCTTGGCGCGTCGCGATGGTCTGCAGGCGTTTGACGTCGGTGCCCGCGTCAGCCTCGGTGAGCGCCAAGCCGCCGCGACGCGATCCGGAGGCCAGTCCCGGCAGAAAATCGCGTTTTTGCTCGTCGGTCCCGAAGCGGTGGATGATGTCGCAAATCACCGAATGCGTGCCGAGCGGGCCGACGACGCTCATCCAACCGCGGGCCAGTTCCTCGATGATCTTGGCGAACGTCGTATAGTCGAGGCCGAGTCCGCCAAAATCGCGGGGCACGTTGCAGCCGAACAGGCCGAGCCGCTTAAAGCCCTCGACGATCTGCGCGGGATACTCGTCCGCGTGTTCGAGTCGGCTCGCGACCGGCAGGATTTCGTCCTTGACGAATTGGCGGACGCGTTCGAGAAGTGGCTCATTGAACTTAGTCGGTGGGTTCATGCCTGGTCTGGCGATCTGTTTCGCTGGCCGAGAGAGGAAACCGCGAATGGGACCGAGAGCGCTGCTCGCCTAGTTTACACCCGCGGCTCGCACGGGTCACGGGGGCCCTCTCCTCGGTCGTGATTTCAGTAGCGAACGGTCCGCACTGCGCCTTTTTTTGCCGATCGGTCTGTGGCATCCCGACTCCGATTGGATTACGGTTCTTGCACCACACCTGAGGAACCCGTAATGACAAACACATCGATTGGCCGGCGTGCATTTCTTCGCGATGGAGTTCTGTTGGCCTCTGGCGCGATCGTGGGAGGCTTGTCGACCGGCGTCTTGCTAAAAGGCGGGCTGCCGCGAACTGAGGCTGCCGATCTCCCCCCGGGTGCCGAGCAGCGGCTCAAGGCGTTGGGAATCCGGCTTCCCGCCGCGTCCAAACCGATTGCCGTTTACGTGCCGGCGGTTCGGGTCGGTAACCTGCTGTTTGTTTCGGGGCTGGGCCCGACCAAGCCCGACGGTACCCTGGTCCGCGGCAAAGTCGGCAGCGATCTCACCTTGGCCGACGGTTACGCGGCCGCTCGTCTGGTGGGACTCAACACGCTCAGCACCGTGCAGGCGACACTCGGGAGTCTCAACGCCGTCGTGCGTCTCGTCAAAGTGCTCGGAATGGTCAACTGCGTGCCCACCTTCGCTGATCAACCGAAGGTGATCAACGGCTTTAGCGAGCTGATGGTGCAGGTCTTCGGCGAGAAAAACGGCAAAGGAGCCCGCAGCGCCGTCGGCATGGGCTCGTTGCCCAACAACATTGCGGTCGAGGTGGAGGCGATTTTTGAAGTGCGCCTGGACCATCCGGCGGTTTAATTTGCCGCACCAATGTGATTGACTTGAAGGGCGATTCCTCAGGCCAGAGGAACGGCCCCAGAAAATGACGCGGCAAATCACGCGGCGGGCGGCGATGAAAGCGGGAACAACCGGTGCACTCGGCGGAGCGCTGGCAATGACCGGCCCAACTTCCTCAGGTTCAACTTCGTCGGGGGCCGCTCCCAGCGAACCGAGCGTGTACGAAAAGCTGGGCGTGAAAACCGTCATCAACGCGGCGGGGACGCTGACGTCACTGGGCGGCTCGTTAATGCCTCCAGAAGTCCTGGCCGCGCACGCTTCGGCGGCGGAGCATTTCGTTGAGATCGGTGAGTTGCAGGACCGAATCGGCGAGCGAATCGCTGCGCTCGTTGGGGTGGAAGCGGCACTCGTGACGACCGGCGCGGCCGGAGCGATGCTCCTGGCCACGGCGGCCGCGGTCACGCGCGGCGATGCGCAACGAATCGCGCGTCTGCCCGACACGACGGGTATGAAGAACGAAGTCATCACGCAGAAGTCGCATCACACGTGCTATGACCATCAGGTCACCAGCTGCGGCGTCAAATTGATCGATATCGAGACCCGACAGGAGTTGGAACAGGCGATCAATGAGCGCACGGCCATGATGCTGTTTTACAACCTGCTCGAGCCCGATGGAAAAATCACAAAAGAAGAGTGGATCGAGGTCGCGCGCCGCTGCGGCGTCCCGACGCTGGTCGACTCCGCGGCGGACGTCCCGCCCGTCGAGGCCCTGTCGCGCTACAACAAACTGGGCTTCGACATGGTAGCCTTCAGCGGAGGCAAGGCGCTCTCCGGCCCCAGCAACACGGGGCTGCTCCTGGGAAAACGGGAATTCATCGAGGCGGCCAAGCTCAACACCAATCCGCATTGCGGCACGATTGGACGCATGTTGAAAGTCGGCAAGGAAGACATGGTCGCACTGTGGGCCGCCGTCGAGCGCTATGTCCGAATCGACCATGAAGCCGAGCTACGCGAATGGGAGCGACGACTGGGTGATATCGAAAAATTGCTCAGCGGAGTTCCGACCGTCACGACGCAAAGGTTCGTGCCGCCGATCGCCAATCAGGTGCCGCACCTCTTGGTGTTTTGGGACGAAAGTCGCGTCCGCATCGATCGGGATCAGGTCACCAAGAAAATGGCGAAGGGGAGTCCGTCAATTGCGCCGGGCGCGTCAGTGGCACCGGCGATCGCGGACTCTTGATCTCCGTATTCCAGCTCAAATCGGGCGAGGAACAGGTCGTGGCCCGGCGCCTCTGCGACATCCTGCAAGGGGCCGCCTCATGAGCTCCGTCTCCCTAACGGCTGCCTTGCGCGAGCGATACGATTCTTCACTCGGGCGGTGACGAGGGGGGATCGAGCTTGACGATCTGGTCGAAGTGAGTCAGTTCGAGCACGTTCTTGGACGTCTGCTGAGGGGTGACGGACTGTGACGGCCACGCCCCGCTTGGTGATCGAGGCAATCACGCCGAGAAACCCGCTGGGAATCATGACGACGCCTTCCATCTCGAACGCCAGTTCCCGGCAACCCGTCCGATCGATCAATTCGCCGATCTCGCCCAGATAGCGACCGAGCACATGCTCCGGCGGTAGATCGCGACCGCCAAACCCGATCACCAAGACCGGTTCAGTCTGGAGAACCTGGAGTCGGCTCGTCAGGTCGGTTATGGGCGGCGCGGCGGTTTTGGATTCGCGTCGTGCGGTGCCAGCGCTTTGTCCGCTCGCGGTCTGCAACGCCCCGACGGCGAGCTCGCGCGACGGAAAGACCGGCCAGAGCATGTTGAGTTTCGCCTTGCGAAGGATTTCCAACCCGAAAGGCGAAACATTGCACAGCGCCATGCCTGCCCCACACTCGCGGGCGTGCTTCCACGCCATGCACAAGGCGTCGAGCACGAGCGAACCGAAGTAGTCGGCGTTGGCCAAGTCGAACACGACGGAGCGCACGTCAGGACTGTGAATTTGCTCGATCAGTGCGCTGCGATCGTCTGCGAACTCAGGCCCGACGAGGCTGCTTCCGCCGCGGCACAGCAGGGCAATCAGGGTGTCGCCGGCATGCTCGGTTGCGATGAACTTCGTGGGACTCTCGCTCATTGGTCACACCTCCCGAGCAACTGAACTCAAACGATCCGGGGACCTGAGCCTCGGAGGCCTACGCGAGATTTCTCGGCCTGCCTCGTCAAGGCAGCGTCTCAATAGACCAGCGGCTCTTCCCAATAGTCCTGCCTGGTTGGCGTCGTGGTCGACCATTTGTACGGAAGCACGTCCGGCACGACGCTGACGCCCGTGGTGAATTTGAAGGGATATTTTCCGCCGCTGTCGTAGACCAGTTCGACAAAAAACGCGGAGAATCCCGTGTCGGGGCTTGCGATGCGGCCTACGTAATTACCCTGCGAATCGGGCTGCAGACGAGTCGAATGCCAGGCCCGGCCGATGACGTCGAGCCGAAAATCGCGGGCGTGGCGATCGGTCGCCTGCCAGAGGTTGACCTCGCGCGGACGATCTTGCGGCGTCACGGTCAACGAGCCGTCGGACTGTTTCGTCCACGAATAGCGCGGTCGAGGGCGCCCGTCGAGGACAGATTGATAGAACGCCTGCAGGCTCTCGAGCGCATCGCTGTTCTTGAGGTTGTGCTTGGCATTAGGAACGTACCGCAGATGTTTTTCCGGCGGCATGTCGGCGTAATAGAACTGCGAATTGTCGGGCAGAAAGAACTGGTCGCCGGCCGCGTTGATCAAATACTTGGGGATGGTCAACCGCTGACGATCCCGATAGTTGTAGGGGTCCTCGATCTCCAGCACTTTGCGATATTCGGGAGTGCCGACGCGGTAGGGAAACAGCCCGTGATGCACGTAGTCCTTGAGCGCCGCCGAAAAGAATCCATAAACCTCGAAGTGATGACGCGTAATGGCTTCGGAATTGAGGGCGTCGATCACCAGCGGGATGATGGCGACCACCCGCGGATCGGTCGCGCCGATCAGCCACGTCGTCCAGCCTCGTTTCGAGCCGCCGGCCACCACAAATTTATTGACCTTCAACTGTCCGCCGTCGGGGCTGGCTAAAAACTCCTGCAGGCAATCCATCGCGCGCACGCCGCTTTTCACCATCGCCAGGCGCACCAGCCACTCCTCATCGCCGGTGATCATGTATTTCACGCGGCTGTAGGCGACGAGATCATCCTCGGACCGGCCGTGATGTTTCGAGTCGGCAAACGCGAGCGGCTGGTTGGGGACATTCGAGAGTTCGGCGACAACCGTATTGGTCCCGAGCGCGAGATCGACGACGCGCTGACTGGCCTTCTTGGGTTGCGGATCGCGATGGCTGCCGCCGCCGATGAACAGGAATGCCGTGCCGGCGCGGGCCTGATCGGGGCGCACGAGGGTCAGCCAGTGCGTCCAAACGGGCTTTTTGACCTCGGCGGCGCTGCGCCAAGTTTGACTCGTGAGCGCGATCACAAACGTCGTCGCGCCCGTTTGCTTGTGCTGCCCGACCAGTTTCCACGCGTAACTCGAGTCGGGCTTGGCCAGATAGCGGTCAAGTGCAGTTTCCCCGGCATTCAGCGGACCGACCAAGAACGCGACCGCCGCGCAAAGGAGCAGCCCTCTTTCGACAAGACGTCGTCGGCAAAAGCGCATCCCGCCTCTCCGGTTTGTTAGCCCAAATTCTGTGCGGCCCACGGTTTTCGAGCCATCTTATCAAGGTTCGCAAAGCCGATCTTCCGCCAAATTGCAAATTTCGCTACGGTCCGGCCCTTTCTCGCCGAGCGGAATCGGCTGAGCCAAAACAGACCGCGATTGGACCGAAGGAGTGTCGGAGATGAAGGAGCGTCGTTTCGTCCCAGTTACGTTGGCCAGCGGGGCCGTGCTTGCTTTGGTGTTCGCGCTGTGGGGACCTTGGGCCTCGGCTCAGGACTTTCCCGCAAATCAAACGAGCCAGAACGGGGCTCCCGAACTTTTGCCCCCGAATCTGCCGGATGGACAAGGCGTACCGGGCGCCGCTGACGGGACGCCTCCGGCCGATCCAAATACCGAAGTGCTCACGCGCGGAGCGGTCCACGAGGCCTTCGCGCAGCCGGTGGTCTTCAACGCGGCTCCCGGCGCGGTGGTGGCGCAAAAGCCGCCCGAGCCGGTCGACGAAATGCCTCCCGAGCAGAAGCCTGCCGGCGATCACGTCGCCTGGATCCCGGGCTATTGGACCTGGGAAGCCAGTCAGACCAAGTTCATTTGGACTAGCGGAATTTGGCGGTCGATTCCCGCGGGCGTCGAATGGGTGCCCGGCTACTGGTCACAGGTCGACGGCGGAGCTCAATTCGTCTCGGGATACTGGCACAAGACGGCTGAGCAAGAAGTCACCTACATGCCGCAGAAGCCGCCCGACACGCTCGAGACCGGGCCGGTCGGAGCGGCGCCGTCTGCCAATGTGACCTGGGTACCTGGCTGCTGGATCTGGCGCGGCGAGCATTACGCCTGGCGCGCCGGATTTTGGGCGCCGTGCAACCCGGACTGGATTTGGATCCCGGCGCACTACGTTTGGACGCCGTCGGGCTACGTCTTCGCCGAAGGGCACTGGGACTACGCGATGCAAAATCGCGGAGTCATCTTCGCGCCCGTTGTATTCCGTCCGGGAATCGTGTTTGGCGGCGCTTACGTCTATACGCCGGCGGTCGCCATGGATTTCGCGGCCTGCCAGGGCTGCCTCTTCTGCGGGCCGTGCGGGTATTGCTTTGGAAACTACTACGGGCCGGCATTTGTGGGCATTGGCATCTATCCCTGGTTCCAATGGCACCATCGGTTCGGGTACGACCCGTGTTTTGCGTACTGTAGTTGGCACTACGGTCCGGCCTGGCATGACCGGCTTGTGGTCGATTTCCGGTTCCGGCTTGGACATCCCGAGGCTCGTCCGCCGCTCACTTACGCGCTCATGATTCGCGGCGGTGGGTGGGGCGGTCCGGCCCTGGCCCTGCACATCAACGTGCTGGCCGCGCGGGGTGGCGGAATGCGCTTCGAGCGGATCGCGGCAGCTCGCCGGGCCGAAATTCATCGCGCAGTGCGCGAGCAGCACATGGCCAACGAGCGGCGTGCCGCGATGGAGCGGTCGAACGCGGGACGCAGCGGCGCACCGTTCAAGTCGGCAGCACCCCACTCTACGCTGCAGGCCAACGCCCACGCCGCGGCCGAACGCAATGCGGCAGCAGGCGGCCGTCAGACGAACACCAATGGGCGAAACACGACTCAAAACACGCGCCAGCAGCAACAGCAAAGGCGAGCGCCGCCAAAACCTCAGGCCAAAGGAAAGAGTCCGCAAGCCGGCGGCCACTCGTCCGAAGATCGTCGCTAGCTAGCACGCTGGCTTTAGCGCAAACGCTCCCGGCGAGCGGCGAGTGTCAGCGCGCCGGTTCTTTCCGCGTGGAGGAGGAACCGGCGGCTGACACCGGCCGCTCGCCGGGTTCTGATTGCGCCGCGACGGGTCAGTTTCGGCTGGGGCGCTGACCGTTCAGGCGCTGCCGCAAGTACGACGCGCGGGCCACGTTGCGTTCGGCCGATTTCAGATGTTCGTGACGCAGCTTCTGCAAATGGGCCGGCTGCGTGTAAATGAACAATTCGTTGACGGTCGGGATTTGCAGATCGTCGATCAGCCCCAGATTGATGCCCATCCGCACGCTCGACAAGAGGTGCATCGTCTCCTCTGAGCTGATCGACTGGGCGCTCTTCAGCGTTCCGTAGGCCCGCGACACTTTGTCGTGCAGCCCTTGCCGGTTGTTTTTGACGAGTTCGTCGCGCACGCGTCGCTCGTACGAGATGATGTTGGGCACGACGTCCCGAATCTCGTTGATCAACTGTTCTTCGCTCTTGCCGAGCGTGATCTGGTTGGAGATCTGGTAAAAGTCGCCCATCGCCTGGCTGCCCTCGCCGTAGAGACCGCGCACGGCCAGGCTGATCTTTTGCAGGGCCTGGAAGACCTTTTTGATCTCGTTGGTGAGGACCAGGGCCGGCAAATGCAGCATCACGCTGACGCGGATGCCGGTGCCGACGTTGGTCGGACACGCCGTCAGATAGCCCAACTGGTCGTTGAAGGCGTACGTGACGTGCTCTTCGACGGCGTCGTCGAGCTTGTTGATGGCCGTCCAGCAGTCGTCGAGGGCCAAGCCGCTGCGCAGGACCTGCATGCGGAGGTGATCCTCCTCGTTGATCATCAGGCTCAGGTTCTCTTCGTCGCCGATGCCGACGCCGCGTGAACCGTGGGCCTCGGCATGTTCGCGGCTGATCAGCTGCCGCTCGACGAGAAACTGACGATCGAGGTTTTCGAGGCGAGCGACGTCGACATAGCTGAGCTTGGTGCCGATGCGAAGCTGGTCGAGCGTGCGTCCGCAGCAGCCCCTCGATCTGGCTTTTAGCGTCGTCGTCGGCCCGGTTGGGGAACGCAAACTGGGCGAGGTTCCGAGCCAGGCGAATGCGGCTGGAAATCACGATGTCGGAATCGGGTCCGCTCCCGCGCAGCCACTCGCCGCTGGTGTGCGTCAGGGTGTCAATGTCCAAAATCGATTCCCTCCCTCGTCCCCGCGCTTCGGTTCAGACCTGGCGCGGCCGCGTCCGCTGAAACAGGGGACGCATTCCGCTCGCGGAAAGCGGGCTCGCAGCGCCGCTTGAGGAGGCGGATGCTCGCGGGCCAGCCGTCAGCCCGCGCGACTTGGACTCGAATTCCTTCTCAAGAGACTGGATCTCGTCGCGGATTCGAGCCGCTGTTTCGTATTCTTCCTCGTCGACGGCCGTTCGCAACTCGCTCCGCAACTTGATGAGCCGGTATTGGAGCTGGCTGGCGTGCGGCGCCCGCTTGGGAAACTTGCCGGTGTGCTGAGTTTCGCTGTGGATGTTTTCCAGCAGTGGCTTCAGCTCCTTGGCAAACGCGATGTAGTCGTGCGGGCAGCCCGAGCCGTCCCTGGCTGCGAAATTCGCGGAAGGTGATGCCGCAGTTCGGGCAAACGAGATGATCGAATTCTTCGCAGCGACTCGGCCTCTTTTTGCGACGACCTCCTCGGTCGGTTCGCCGCTCTCGTCCTGCTCCTGGTTGAGATACTGCTGGGCGCAGCGTCTCACAAAGATGCAGCTCCTGCACGGCTCCCGAGCGGATTTCGGTGATGTGCAGGGTCGCCGGTTTGGAGCAACGCTTGCATTTTGTCATGAGGAACGAGACCACGCGGCGAATGACAAATCGAGCGGAAAGGTGGGTCGAGCGCGATCAATTCTAGCGGTGAGAGGGGGGCTGTCAAGCGACGCTCCGAGCCGTCTTTTCGACGTAACGGCAAGCGGTTATTATGGATCGGCTCAGCGCCGCGATGTGATTGGCCCTCGCTGACCCGACAGACCGAAGCCTCGCCGCCGCGCGGATGTCGTAGCAGCTGATCAAATGGTTAGAAGTTCGCTCGTCAGTTCTATGCACGTCAGCCTTCCAGATTTCGACGAGTTCAAGGCCGCATCCGCCGACGGGCGAGTCGTTCCCGTTTATCGTGACTCTTTGGCGACAGCGCTGACGCCCGTCGAGGCCTATCGGCGAATCGAGCGCGGCCCCTCGTCGTTCCTCTTCGAGAGCGTCGTGGGTGGCGAGAAGATCGGACGCTACAGTTTTCTCGGTGCCGATCCGTTCCTGCGGATCGAAGCGTTCGGCAACGACGTGGTCGTCACCGCGCGAAGGACGCTCAGCGACGAGTTTCAGTCCGCGCGATCCGCTGCGCGATTTGGAGCGTCTGCTCTCGCAATACCGGGCCGTCGCACATTCCCGGGCTGCCGCGGTTTTGCGGCGGCGCGGTCGGCTACGCCGGCTACGACGTCGTCCGCTACTGCGAGCGTCTGCCCAACGCGCCGGACGACGACCGCCACATCCCCGACATGGCGTTCGCGTTCTATGATCGCATGGTCATCTTCGACCAGATCAGCAAGACGATTCTGGTCGTCGCCAATTCGCGACCAGGATCGACGACCCTCGCAGGGCCTACGAGCAGGCCGCGGATCGCGTCGACGAGCTGTGTCGACAGTTGGAGGCCGCGTCGCCCGAGTTGCACCTGCGCGACGTGCGGCTCGACGACGAGGCGGGGCCGGCGTGGAGATCGAACGTCACGCGCGCGCGAATTCGAGGCGGCCGTCGACAAGTGCAAGGAGTACATTCGGGCCGGCGACATCTTCCAGGTCGTCATCAGCCAGCGACTGGGATCGCAAAACGCACGGCGGGCCCGCTCGAGATCTATCGCGCGCTACGCGTCGTCAACCCGAGCCCGTTCATGTTCCTGCTGCAAAGCCCCGGCGTGAACCTGGTCGGCAGTTCGCCGGAAATCATGGTTCGGGTCGAAGACGGAGTCGTGACCGTCCGACCGCTGGCGGGCACCCGCCGGCGCGGACGCGACGAGGACGAGGACCGCCGGCTGGCCGAGGAACTCCTGGCCGACCCGAAGGAGCGGGCCGAGCACGTGATGCTGATCGATCTGGCACGCAACGACGTGGGACGCGTCGCCAAGTTCGGTTCCGTCGAGCTGAGCGACGTGATGGTCGTCGAGCGTTACAGCCACGTGATGCATATCACGTCCAACGTGCAGGGCCGGCTGACGCCCGGCACGACTGCGCTCGACGCGTTGCGGGCCGGCTTGCCGGCCGGCACGGTGTCCGGCGCTCCCAAAGTTCGGGCCATGCAGATCATCGACGAGGTCGGAACAAAATCGCCGCGGACCCTACGCGGGGGCCGTCGGTTACGTCGATTTCACCGGCAACATGGATACCTGTATTGCTTTGCGCACGCTGGTCCTGCTTGGGCGATACGGGCGTACATCCAGGCAGGTGCGGGAATCGTGGCAGACAGCGTCCCCGCCGCCGAATACGAAGAGACGCTCAACAAGGCAAAAGGCCTGATCAAGGCAGTCGAGCTGGCCGAGCGTCAGTTGGCGGTCGATGCGCCCGTTCGGTGACGTGATTTACGCATGACGCCGGGTACGGCTCTTTGTCCCGCGCGGAGGCCTAGGCATCGACTGAATCGCAAAAAAAGAGAGTTCCACTGCAGGCGTCGAAGCGTCGCACACGCTCGTCCGCCGGCCGTCGAACCCTCTCAGCGTATTCGCGAGGCCGCGAACTCACTTCTTGTCGGTCGTGGTCGTGGTGGTCGAGGTCTTGTTGCCGGCGGTATCGGTCTTCGTCTTGGTGGTCTTGGTCTCTTCGCCGCAGCCGACGATCATGAGCGTGAAACACAGAGTCAACAGCATCGCGGTCAGTTTCTTCATTGACGTTGTCCTCAATTCCTCAATGTGTGGGAGCCTAGACTCGTCCCGCTCACCTGACGAGCGGGCTCGCTGTCAATCCACCGGCCCAGATGGTCGCGGGCATCCCCCCGCGCCTTGCCGGGATCAACCGGGACAAGAAAATGAGAAAGTTCCGCGGCCGGGGGCCAGCAGTATGCCGGCACGGCGGGCTGCGGAACTTTCTCAGAGCGTGCGTTACTTCTTCGGCGTATCGGTGGCCGTCGTCTTGGATTCAACCTTCTTCGTCGACTTCGCCTCTTCGCTGCAGCCGACAATCGCCAGCGTGAAACACAGAGTCAACAGCATCGCGGTGAGCTTCTTCATTGACGTTTCCTCAATTTCCTCAACGTGTATCAGTCCCCACTTGTCCCGCCCCCCTAGGAACGGGCTCGATTGAAGTGGTCCATTCCATCAACTCAGACACCGGCGGGCAACCGATTATTCCCGGTCGGAGAAAAAAAACCGGAAGTCCGCAAACTGACCAAAACACCGCCCCCGCCGCCTTCGCACCCGCCTGAGACCGCTCACCCGCTGACTCGTTTACCCGCACCAGCGCGCTCTGCTCTGGAATTCCGAAGCGGCACTCCCACCTCGAATCCGGGTGTTTTCACCTACGGAATATGCGTACACGCTGCGAGAGCGCATGATGCCTCGCGGCCCGTCGCGAACCAATTCAGGTAAGCAACGCGCCGGAACTGCTAACCGCCGCACTTGGGGGTTTGGGCAGTTTTTGCCCTCATATTCCACCGAGTCGTCAAATTCGATTCAACTCGCACGACCGATCTTTCCGAAACTTTCAGAATAGCTGCTACAGCCGGCACTACCGGTGCAAGGTCTCCACGTCGCAAGATCGGGAAGATCGATGAAAACGACTGCAAGAACCGCTCTGCTCGGCTTGCTCGTTAGCGCGAGTCTCCAGACATTGGCCTGGGCGGGCGATCCGAATCCCACTGCGGCGAACCCCTTTGCGCCAGATTCCGCACCGAGTCCCTTGACGTCGCAGGGAGCATTCGCCCAGGCGCCGCAACCAGCGGCCGGCGGCCAGCCGACGGTCGGCCACGTTTCCTTCGACTCCCAGCCAGCCGAACCTGCCCCGCCCGCTCTGCCCCAATCCAACGGGGGAAGTGGCGGCAGTTCCTCACCCCCAGGGCAGGTGTCCTATGACTCGATGGCCAACCAGCCCACTTGGAACAATCCGTTCGGTGTCGGTGACGGTCCGTTCGGTCCGACCTTCTTCCTCAACGTCGACGCCGGTCGTGGTGTCGGTTGGGACCAGACATCGTACCAGGCCGACTTGTACTACCCCTGGCACATCGTGCCTGGGAAGAGTGCGATCTTCGGCCTCTTGCAAGGCGGCGTCGACGATTTCGGGCGTTGCTATGCCACGGGGGGGCTGGGCTATCGCGAGTACAACGGCGATTTCAACCGCATTCAGGGCTTTTGGGGATTTGTCGACTACGACAACACGCATGACTTCGGCTTCACGCGCTATGGGCTCTCCTACGAAAACTTGGGCAAGTATTTCGACTTTCGCGCGAACGGGTACCTCCTCAACAACAACACCGAGTACACGATCGGGCAGGGCCAATTCGGGGAACCGTTCTTCCGCGGCAACGAAATCCTGCTGAGCCATTTCCGGACGGCGGAAGCCGCTTATGACGGCTTCGATATCGAACTTGGCGGGCCGCTTCCCTTCCTCGGCCGCCACGGAGTGAACGCCTACGTCGGCCCGTATTGGGTGCACAGTGACCATGCCGGTGAAGGCGTGGGCGTGCAGGGGCGCATCAATATCGCCGTCAGCGATACTCTGCAGGTCAACGTGCAGGTGCAGGAAGACCCGGTCTTCAATTCGACGGCCTTCGTCAACGTTTCCTGGGCGCTGCCGGATGGCATCCCCACGAAATGGTTCAGCCCGACCGCCGTGGTCGACCGCCTCAACAGCATGGTCTGGCGTAAAGACCGCATTCCTGTCAACGAAATCACGGACATCTCCAGCAGTCCTCTCTTGAATCCGGGGACCGGGGCGCCGATCGACGTGCTGCACGTCAATCCGAACCTGCCGGCCGGCAGCGGCAACGGCACCGCCGAGCATCCCTTTGGCGATCTCGAGCAGGCGCGCCTCGCGGACAATCCGAACGTGAACATCATTCTCGTGCAGCCGAGAAACGACGGCACAGGGACCAACCTCGCCGTCACTCAGTCGTTCCAGTTGTTTAACGACCAGAACGTTTTGGGGACCACGACGCAGCACCAAATCACCACGCTGGAGGGGAACTTCCTGCTCCCCGGCTTCACGCCCGGCTCATTGCCTCTCGTCTCCAACGCCAACAACCATCCCGGTACCGACGTGTTCGAGCTGGCCAATCGCGACCAGATCTCGGGCTTCGAGATCACCGGTGCCAATGCGAGCAACACGTCGTTTGGCAACGGCATCGGCAATCCGATCGGCCCGATCGTCGGCTTTAACATCAACCAGAACCAGTTCATCAATTACCTGAACGCGGTGCAGCTCGAGAACGCGACCGGCACGCCCGCGAACAACACGCTGGGAATCTTCGCCAACAACGGATCTGGCCAAATCGTCAACAACACCGCCACGGGCATGGCCGGCGTCTCGCAGAACGGATTCGAGGTGATCAATTCCAACCCCTCGAACAACCCGTCGACGCTGGACCTGACCGTTACCGGCAACACGTCGACCGGCAATGCGGGCAACGGCTTCCTGACCCAAACCAACGACGCGAGCCAGACGATCAACGCCGTCTACACGAACAACACGGCCACCGCCAACGGCACGGGCTTCCAGTTCACGACCGCGCCCGGCACGATCAACCTGGTCTTCGACGACAACGTTGCCAGCGCGAACATTGCCCCGACGACCGGCGTGCACGTCGAAGCCGAGGGGGGCACGATCAACGTCACTTCCTTCGAGAGCAACACCGTGTCGGGCAACCTGGGCAACGGAGTCTGGTTCGACGCCAACAGCATCGTCGGCGGCGGCACCATCAACGTCACCAACTTCCAGGGGAATACGATCACCAACAACGGGACCTCCGGCATTCCGGTCATCGGCAGCGACCCGGACGGGTTGCTGATCTCTGCCAACGGTCCCTTCGCGACCGTCAACGCGCAGATCGGCGTCGAGGGCGGACTGCCTAACAACATCTCGAACAACGGTTCGCCGGGAGTCGGCGGCGCCGGCATTCACGTCTTCGTGACGAATGAAGGCACGGTCACCGGCTCGATCGTCAATAACGTCATCGACAGCAACGTCGAGTACGGAATTAACTTCGACGCGAACGCCGGCCAGATCGGCCTGGTGGGCGCGCCTCCCAACATGGCCGGCGCCCAGCCGTTCGTCGTCGACAGCAACACGATCAACGCCAACGGCAACGCGGGCATCTTCGCCCGCCTGCAAAGCGACCTGGTCACCGGCAGTTCGGCCGGCCTGGTGATCACCAACAACTCGATCACCAACCAGACCGCCGGAATCACAACCGGACTCAACGTGTTTGCCCACGGCGACGGCATTCACATCCGCACCGAGGGGAATTCCTTCCTCTGGGATCTCGACATCGAGAACAACTTCATCGGCATCAATTCGGCCGGCAGCGCCGGGCCCAACCTCGGCAGCGGTATCTTCATCGAAACCTTCTCCAACAGCATGCTGACCGATACCACGCGGTTCACTTCGGTGCCGACGCCCAACGACGCCCTGGTCATCATCCAAGGCAACCAGATCCGCTTTAACGGCAGCGGCGGGGTCGCTAACGACGACGACGGCATCACTTTCATTCGCAACGGCGACTCCGCGGTTAACAACGTCGACATCTTCAACAACAACATCTCCAATAACGTGGGCAACGGCCTCAACTTGCAAATGGAAGGCGGCAGCACGGATATCACCAACGGCGGCGCCCACCTGACGATCGACTTCTTCATCGAGGGCAACAATCTGAGCAACAACGGAAATGCCCTCGCCCGTACCGGGAGCGGTGCCTTCTTCCAGTCGTCAAGCGACGCCGACTTCCGCATTACGCTGGGCGGCGCCGACGGCGCTCAGAACACGATCAACGGGAACGCGGCAGACGGCGTGAGCGCCGAAACCCAGGCCTTCTCGCAAGTTGAAGGTACGTGGTCGAACAACATCATCGAGCAAAACGGCATCTTTGGCGTGGCTTTCCTGGATGCCGATCAAACCGGGCCCGCCTTCAACGTGACTTTGTTGTCCAACTTCATCGAGCACAACATCTCCGACGGCATCAACTTCCAGTCGGCCCCGCCGATTCCGCTGGGTGGCGGCAACAGCACGATCAACATCGTCTCCAACCTGATCAAGGCCAATGGCGGCGACGGCATCAACATCGAGCCGTCCGGCTCCTCCGTCGTCAACGTCAACATCCTCGACAACACGATCACGGGCAACACGCTCGACGGCGTCCAGTTCACTTCCAACCAGGAGTCGGTCATCAACGCGACCGCGACCGGCAACACCATCACGAACAATGGCAACGACGGCGTCAACATGACCACCCAGCTCGGGACAGACGCGACAGACCAGGCCCCCATTGCTGACGGCCACGGACTCATCATCGCCACTTGGACGGACAATATCATCTCGTTCAACAGCGGACATGGAATCGACATCCTGAATCAGTGGGACGGCGAGATCGATGCCAATATCCAGGGCACCGTGAATCCCAACACGGGCGGACCCGCCAACGCCTCCAACATCATCGATAGCAACGGCCTCGACGGCATCCTGGTCCAAAACTTCGCCGACATCACGCTGTCCCAAACGGATCCGCTGAACACCACTCTATTTTTCAATGGAACGTTCTACTCAGTACTCCCGCAGATCGCGCCCATTGTCCGCCTGACCGTCAATCAGACGGAAATCAGCGGCAACGGCCTCAAGGCGGTCGCGCCCGACGACGGGGATGGAATCTTTATCGCGGCCGGCACGAGCGCGAATGGCTTTATCAATGCGTCCGTCACGAACAACCACTTCTCGGGCAACGCGAATATCGACTTCGTGACGCAGTCGTTCGTTTCGACCGCGACCCCGACCATCACGAACCTATTCGTTAACACAGCAGGCTCCCCCACAATCAGCTTCAACTTCCAGCCCGATCCGGTGGCACGCCTGGCCCTGACGCTGACCGGCAACGTCGGCAACACCATCGATGTGACTCGGTTGGGCGCCTTCTATCCGCCCAACGCGGCGGTGACGCCGACAGCCGACGCGTTCAAGACCATCCCCGGAACGTTCGACGATCCGTTCATTGGTCTCGGCGAATACCAGTTCGTCGGCGCCAATGACACTCGTTTCCGCAATGCCCAACGCGAGCCCGGTGTCTTCAACGAGGGCGGCACATCGCTCGACGGCGGAGCGCTCTTTATCGGTGGCATCTGGGGCACCTTCGCTCACGATGCCAGTGCCACGACGCCTGACAGCGTGGGTCCCACGCCGGCGCCCACGACAACGACGTGGGAGAGTAACAACGGCATCGTCATCAATGCCGGTGACTACGTAAACGCCATCGAATCCATCGGAGTGCGTGTGATCTCGTCCTCGGCCACCACACCTAACGATACAATCACCATAACCCCAGCCCTGGGCGCGGCGCCGGCGGTAGGGACCCCCTTCACGGTCACGGCGTTCGAGCAGGCTGGCACGGGTCAGTCGACCTTCGTCACCGACTCGGGACCGTCGGTCAACACCTTCAACCACTTCGCCACCGTGATCTCGGACTTCGGCTCGAACGTCAACCTCCTCGGCCCCGCCGTCGGCGGCACCGTCTCGAACGGTACCGCTCCGTTCAGCTACACGTGGCAAACGTTCGCGCCGGGGACGTTCGGCTCGCCGTTCCCGTGATAGACTCAGTGGCCTAAAACCACTGGGATTCGAAACGCCAAGCCGCCGGACAGTTGTCCGGCGGCTTTATTTTTGGGGCGAATTGCGTCAGCCGATTTAGTAGTGACGGCGCTCGCGCGAGGAGGGAATGTTCTCGGCCTTGCGATACTTGGTCACCGTGCGGCGGGCCAGGTTGTAGCCCCGCTTGGCCAGCTCTTCGACCAGCGCCTCGTCAGCAGAGCGGGTCGGACTTGTCTTCGTTGTCGACGATCTCTTTCATCGCCAGGCGAATGATGTCCCAAGCGACGTCGTCGCCGTCGGCCGTTTTCGTCCCGCCGCCGAAAAAGCTCTTGAGCGGGCACAGCTCGCGGGGAGTCTGAATCCACTTGTCGTCGACGGCCCGCGAGACGGTCGTCACGTGCACGTGCACGACGTCGGCGATCTGTTGCATCTTGAGCGGGACGATGAACTGCGGCCCCTTTTCCAAGTATTCGGTCTGATGGTCGATGATGGCTTGCGCCACGCGGCGGAGCGTGTTGTTTCGCTGCTCGATCGACTCGATCAGCCAGCGGGCCGAATCGATCTTCCGCTTGATGAACTCACGCGTCTTCGGATCGGGATTGCCGCGAAGCTGCTCGAGGTAGTACCGGCTGATCCGCAGCGGCGGTGTGTATTCGTCGACGAGGGTGACGGTGTACTTCCCGTGTTCATCGCGATCGACGACGAGATCGGGCGTCACGCGCTCGGCCTGCCGCGGCTCGAATCCCTGCCCGGGCCACGGATTGAGCGTGCGAAGCTCCTCGATCGCCGCCTTGATGTCGTCGAGAGAATAGCCGGTCTTGCGCTCGATGACCGGGAGGCGATTCTGCTTCACGTCCTCCATGTGCGAGCTGATCAGCGTGACGACGACGTCGCGGTGGGGCATGTCGGGCCGGACCTGCAGCAGCAGGCATTCCTTGTAATCGCGAGCCCCGACGCCGGGCGGGTCGAGCCGCTGGATCAGCGACAGCGCCTGCTGGCCGTCTTCGAGCGAGACTTTGTTCTCGAGGGAATAGACCTGCACGATCTCGGGCAACGAGGCTCTGCAAGCCGGCCGTTGTTGTCGAGGTTCTGGATCAGGTATTCGCCGAACTCGCGAACCGAGAGCGGCATCTCGAAGAAATGGAACTGTTCGATCAAATAGTCGTGCAGCGAGGGGGGCCGGGCCTCCATGTTCGACATGGCGTCGAGCTTGCGCTCGCCCTCTTCTTCGATGCGGTTGGACGAGGGACGCGAGCCGGCGGCGAGATTATCCTCGGGCCAGTCGGCCGACATCTCCAACAGCCGCTCGAAGTCGGCCTCGTTACTGTGCTCGTTGTCGACGACAAGCTCGCGCTCCTCGACGCTCTTCTCAGCGGGGGCCGCCTCGGCGGTCGCCGTCTCGGTGGCCTCGCCTTCAGCCTCTTCGTCGGGACCCTTTTCAAGAACCACGTTGTCCTGCAGCTCTTGCTCGATGCGGTCGTTGAGGGCCATCACCGGCAGCTGGAGGATCTCCATCGACTGGATCATGCGCGGAGCCAGCTTCATCTGCTGGCTCATCTTCATGTGTTGTGACAGATTCAGTTGCATGATTTACCAGTCGTAGGGTGGGACAAGGCCGCCGCGGCCACTGGCCCACCATTGCTTTCAAGCACGAAATCCGAATGACGAATGAATGTCTAAATGACCCAAGCCCGAAGGAAAATCGTTCGCACCCGCGTCCTTGGTGCTTCGGTCATTCCTTCGTCATTCGCGCTTCGTCATTCTCAGTTCCTCAGAATTCCTGTCGGCCCATCAGGGCGTCGGCCAGCATTTCTCTGTTAGCAAACTCTAGCACACTGCCCGTCGGGATCCCCCGGGCCAGCCGGGTGATGCGCACCTGCTCGCCCGCGAGAAGATTTGAGATGTAAAGGGCCGTCCCATCGCCCTCGACCGTCGGATTTGTAGCCATTACAATCTCTGTAACACCACCATTCCGCACGCGGCGGACCAGCGCGCTGATCGTCAAATCCTCGGGGCCCACTCCGTCCAAGGGAGAAATGCGGCCCTGCAGCACGTGGTAGAGGCCGTGAAAGACACCGGCCGCCTCGAGAGCAACGATGTCGCGTGGCTGCTCAACGATGCAAAGCATGTGCCGCTGCCGCTTGGAATCGCTGCAGATCGCGCACAATTCCCCTTCTGTGAGATTGAAGCACTGCGCAGCAGGGGTGCACGGCCTCTTTCACGCGGCGAATGGCTTCCGCCAGCCCCAAGGCCTCGTCGGTGGGCGAAGCCAAAATGTGATGAGCCAGCCGCTCGGCCGTTTTGCGGCCGATGCCGGGGAGTCGCCGCGAACTCGTCGATCAGGCTGGCGACCGCCGGTCCGTAGGGATGCGATTGGTGTTCGTCGATCTCGCGTGTTCGCATAGTCATGGTCCGAGGCTTCCATGCTGGGAGGGCGAGGCTCCTGCCGAGCTTCTGCAATCTTGCTCGCGAAGTACGGCTCAGCAGGAGCTTCGCCCTCCCGATCTCCAATCCGCTGCTCAGGTTGAACTCGTGCCGCCGCCCCCGCCCCCCAGACCGAATTTCGACATCATCTCGGAGAGTCCGGGAAGTTGCATTTGAGTGATTTTTGAAAATTCCTCCGCGGCCAATTCCCGCGATTTGTCGAGCGCCTGGTTGGTGGCGGCCACCAGCAGGTCTTCGAGCATTTCGGCGTCCGTGCAGCAGGCTCGGCTCGATTTTGATCCCCACGATTCGCTGTAAGCCGTCAGCCTGCACGGTCACCATTTCGCCGCCGGCTCGACCGTCGACTCGCAACTGGCCGAGCTTCTGCTGCATCTCTTCGGTGCGCCCCTGAATCTGCTGCACTTCTTTGAGCAGTGTGGTGAGGTTGGACAGTCCTTTGAACATGTTCTTTTCAACTCTCGCGAGCCGAATCCGATTCGTCGGAGGCTTCCCGCGCGGATCGGTTGGCAACGGTTACATTTTCGATCGTGGCGCCAAAAATCGTCTTCGCCCGTTCGACGTAGGAATCATTGACACTTGCCGGATCCTGGCGGCCATTCTGAGCATTACTGGAAGCCGTTCGAGGGGCTGCCTTTTCTGGCCTCACCCCCCCGCCTGCTGGCTCCGCCTTTGGGTCCGATTCCTCAAGCCGAAAAATGACTCGCACTGGCTTCCCGGCAACCTCCGAGGCGGCTTTTTCAAGTTTCCCCAGGGTAGCCGGCTGTTCGCAGAGGCTCTTGTTGCCATGATAGGCCGCGGGAAAGAATATTTCTAGCTGATTTGGTCCAGAAATTGCTGTTCGGCTCACTTTTGCGATTGCGCTTCCGAGAAATCCCTTAACATCAATCCTCGACGCAATTTGTGCCCAGATTGCATCGGCGTGGCTCGGCTCAAAAGCCGGCACCGGCGTGCCGGGATCCGGGTTCACACTCGAAACTTGGGCTGCAGACGGGCTCGGCAAAGGCCCTGGTTTGGATTGATCCAACTCCGACTCGCTGACGGCAGGGTTCGCCGTTTTGAGCGACCGAGCATGCGACGGAGTGCGCGACGCACTTGTGGCTGCCGACCCCTTGCTGCCCGGTTCCGTTCGATCGGACCGCAATTCCTCGACCAGCGAAGCCAGATCGAGCGTTTCCTCCAACAAGCACAAGCGAACGAGTGCCAGTTCCGCCAGGGCTCGCCCCATGCCCGAACGCTGCATGCGGGTTTTTGTCTCGGCGAGGATCTGCAAGGCGGCGACAATCGTCGGCAATCCCCATTTCTGAGCCTGCTCGCCCAGGATGGGGCGGTTCGACGGCGCGACGCTTTGCAGAGACGCCGACTCGGAGCCGGCCGCGACCACCATCAAGTCGCGCTGATAGTCGAGGATCTGGTCGACGAACTCACCCAGTTGCACCCCGCCGGCCAGCGCCTGGTCGAGCAGCTCGAGCGCGCGAGCCGGCTGGTGACCGATGATTGCCTCGGCCAATTCGATCAGCCGTTCGTCGCTGGCCGTCCCCAGCAAGCGATGCACGTCCTCGGCAGTGATCGACTTTCCGCCGATAGGCGAGCAGTTGATCGAACAGCGACTGGCTGTCGCGCATCGATCCGCCGGCCCGGCGGGCGACGAGTTCCAGCGCCGCCGGCTCGACCTGGCAGCTCTTCGGCCAGCGCAATCTCGTGCAGCCGCTCGGCAATTTTCTGCGTAGCGATCGCAGCGAAATCAAACCGCTGGCAGCGCGACAGAATCGTTTCCGGAACTTTGTTCGGCTCGGTCGTGCAGAAGATGAACTTGACGTTCGGTGGCGGCTCTTCGAGCGTCTTCAACAGCGCGTTGAAGGCTTCGTTCGTGAGCATGTGCACTTCGTCGATGATGTAGACCTTGTATTTCGCCCGCATTGGCTTGACGCCGACGTTGGAACGTAAGAGCCGGATGTCGTCGATGCGGCGATTCGAGGCCCCGTCGATCTCGAGCACGTCGACGTCATGCCCGGCGGCAATCGCCTGGCAGATATCGCACGCGTTGCAAGGCTCGGCATCGTGCGCGTTGGGGCAGTTGAGGGCTTTGGCCAGAATCCGCGCCATCGACGTCTTGCCGACGCCCCGCGCTCCTGTGAAGAGATAGGCGTGCGCCACGCGCCCGGAGGCGATGGCGTTCCTTCAGCGCCTGGGCGACGTGCGCCTGTCCAACGACCTCAGCGAAGGTCTGCGGCCGGAAGCGTCGTGCCAGAACCGTGTAATGGGGAGATGCAGCATCCATCATCGCCTGCTTCAGCGGTGCTTCGCGCGTTCGACAACTGCCCGCTCCGAGCGCAGAATCGGGGGACGCAAAGCTATCTCCGGATGCACCTGAAAGCCAACGCTTAGGGCTGCTCCGGTTAAGGCCTGACCCGGTTGGGCGCGGTCCCACCGCACTCGGAGATAGCTTTTCGTCCCCCGTGAGCGCGACCACAATCGTCTTTGCATTATCCGCGTGCCGGGGGGAGCGTCAAGCGTTGGTCCGATGTCCGCCGACCTCGATCGCCGCCTGTCGTCGACGAGCGCGAACCTGGCGGTGGAATTAGATTTGCCGATAATCATTGCGGAGGCCACGCGTGCATTACCTCTACGCATCGAAGCCAGGTGTTCCCCGGAAGCTCGTCGCGACATTCGATTCCGAGCAGCAACTTTTGGCATACGTCGGCTGGGCGACGCTCAAGACCAACCCCGACGGCACCGCAAAGTTCGAGCAGGGAAGCCCGCTAGTCGGGTATCAACGCTGGGAGAAATCGGATGCGCCCCTAAGTGAGGAAGATGCGACCGAGGTTTTTCATAACCCGACGCCGAGCATGCTGTAGCCAGGCGACCGTTACGCGCACGCGTGCAGGGATTCTCGACTCTCATTTCGCGGGCGCCTGACCGGTGCCGGGAGCTAGCACGCGCAGGCCCCAGTCGTCCGCCCCAGAGTGCAAATCAAGCCCGCCTTGGTCGATGCCGTCGATCCAGACGCTCCACACCACGGCTGCTCCGCGTGGTCCCGGTTCGCGGCGATAACGGAACGGCTCCCCTTTGCCGAAGGGGTCGATCGGGATCGCCTTGAGATAACCGTTCTTCACCAGTTCATCGAGCGACGTTGGAAATGCTCCGTGCTCGCGGTAGTGCAGCTGCAAGGCGAGAGCCAAGAGCAGCGCCGAGCGTCGCGTTTGAACGATGTCGTTCACCAGGATCGCGCCGTGGATGTTCTGCGCGAAGGATTGTGGATCGCAGACTTCAATGTCAGAAGCCGTTTCCGGCGCTACCGGACGCAGGGCTTTCGCCACGGTCAGGGCGCTGTTGACGGCCGAGCGTTCGATCTGTTCCGGCGGCCGCAGGCGCGGATCAGGCGGGGCGGCCGGATCGAGCTCGAAAAGTCCCAATTTCCCAGGATGGACACCGGTGCGGTGGTAACGCGGGCGATCGGCCTGGGACAGCAAGTTGGCGGTCACCAATCGTGCGGTTCGACTGATTTGTGCCGGATAGCCAGTATATCGGAGCCAATCCGGCAACGTTGTCCCCGTCACCGTGCCGGTTTTCTCAACCTCGCGCAGTGCGAGGTATTCGACTTTGATGACATCCGAAGGAGGCGTCCGCATCTGCTCGGTTGCCTCAATGTCGCGAATGGCTTTCCGCAACAATGCCGCATTGACGCTCTTTTGACTCGCCAAGGCGACACCTCCGCTCACACCGAGATCGGCGACTGCTCCAGCGACGAGCGGGCCCATGAGCGGGGCATGCATGGCCAGGTGGCGGCTCGCCCGGAGCAAGATTTGATAGCACTCCCAAGCCTCATCGGGATGCCCTGCGGAATTGAGTCGCATGGCCTCGAGGCTCTCGAGTTGCGCGTGCCTGGTCAGCCGGGTGGCGACGTTAACCGCATCCATGGCAGACGCGGTCGCCGCCTCGTCCAACGGGAAGAGGAGGCTCTCTTCGCAAGCGGCGCCCCGCTGCCATTCGTCGAGCGACTTGCGATTGAGCACCACCCATTCTCTCACCGCCGGAATCGCCCGCGACCAGTTTTCCTGACCTGCGGTTACGCTGTCGAAAAAGTCCTGCGGGTTCAGTGAGGGATGGCTCTCCAAGACCTTTTGCTCGCTCACGAATAATTCGAACACCTTGCGGTAATGCACGAACGCGTTCTTCTCGTTCGGCAGGCGATACGCGCAGAACGCCTCGACGTCGAACGGCTCGCCGACGTTGGGGGTCGACAAGATCTCATACGCCCGCAGCCCGAGCAGCGACACCGGGAGCAGAAGAAATGCGGCGAGAATCAACCAGCGCGGTTTGGTTAATCTCCAGAATTTCGCCGAGCCGGGTGGTTTCGTTTCTGTCGTCATCGGTGGGGTGTTAAAGAACCGGGCGGTGCCAAAGAACCGGCGGCTTACCTGATGTTGATTGGCGTGCGGTGATTCTTCGGTTGGTTGTTGGTGCCCGGAGCGGGCACGTGCAGGACCAGGTCTCCTTTGCCGTCACGCAAGTCGGCGCCGCCGTCGTCGATGCCGTCTGTGTAGACGCTCCACAGCGTCGCGCCCCGTTCAGCCGGAGTTTCGCGACGGTAATGGTACGGTTCGCCGGTGCCAAACGGGTCGAGCGGAATCGATTTGAGTTCGCCCTTCGCGACCAGATCCTGGAGCGTCGCCGGGAATTCGTGGTGTTCGCGATAGTAGAGTTCCAGCGCGAGCGCCAGCAGCAGTGCGGAGCGATGAGCTTGGGAGGCGTCGCGCCAGAGGCTCGCCTGCCAGAGCGAGCCGAGCAGAAACGGCGGATCGCAATACTCCAATTGCTGGGCCGCGTCCGGCAGGATTGGTTTCAGGACATGCGCGAGCGTATTCGCGCTGTTGGCGGCCGCTGCTTCGATTTCTTGCGGCGGTAATAGCTTGGGGTCTTGCGGCGCAGCCGGGTCCAATTCGAACAAGTGCAACTCTCCCGGATGAACAGCGGTCCGCTGGTACTTCGGCCGGTCCGCCTGCGAGAGCAAGTTGGCGACCACCATGCGGGCGCACAGGCCGATTTGCGTCGGGTACCCGGTCGCACGCACCCACGGGCGTGTCGGAGTGCTGCCGATCGTACCCTTCTCGGCGAAGGCGCAGAGCGCGAGATATTCGAGCTTGATCTGGTCCGAGGCGGGAGCCCGCATCTCTTCGACCGCCAGCAGGTCTTGGATCGCGCGCCGCAGATCCGTGGGACCAACGCTCGGATCGGCGGCCCAAATGACGGCTGACCGGGCCGCCTGGTCACCAATCGCCGTGCCAAACAGCGTCTCGATGCTGCCGGCGTGCATGGCGAGGTGGCGGCTCGACCGCAGCGTGTTGCGAAAGCAGTCCCAGGCCGCGACCGGATGGTGTTCCGCCGTCAGCCGCAATCCTTCGAGCGTCTGCAACTGGAAGCAAGTCCGCAACCTGCTCCAGTTAACAGAGAGTGCGTTCGCGGTCGCCGCGTCGGCGAGGGGAAATTCCAAGCTCGCGGCGCACTCGGCGCCCCGGTTCAATTCCGCCAGCAGGGGCCGGTTGAGCGTCACCCATTGCCGCAGCGAAGGAACTGCGTGATCCCAACCCAGCTCGGCGGCTACGTTCCAACTCTGCCAGAATTCGTCCCGCTTGAACGAGGGGTTGCCGGCGAAGACCGCGTCTTCGCTTACCAACTTCTCCACGGCGCGGAGGTAATACGTGAATGCATTCTCCTCGTCGGGCAACGTGTACGCGACGTAGCCGGCGACGTCGAACGGTTCGGGAATCTCGAGAGTCGTAAAATGCCGGTAGGCGCAGAAGCCGGCGCAGGCGATCGCCACCAAAATCGCCGTGCCGACGGCCCGCCTTCGTCGAGAGCGCGCAGGGACGCCCGTTGGCGTCGGCAGCGTGTGGACGTCAGACATCGAGGCTCCGGCCGCGCGGCAATTGCAAGAAATTCAGGCCCGCACTTCCTAACGGAAGCACGAACCAAATAGATCAGCCGTTTTCGCGGCCGGCCGACGGAGGTCTGCTAGCGAGAGGGCTCCCGACCCCTCTTTGTCCGACCCTATCGCGAGTGCAGGGCCACGCGATTGCCTTCGCTGTCGAGCACGATGGCCCGGAAGCCGTGCGGGCCGATCTGGTGTTTGGGCTGGACCACTTTCCCACCGTTTGGCTCGACCAGCTTGATTGCCTCGTCCAGCCGTCCATTGCAGTTGAAATACAAAAGCAGACCGCCCTCGGCGTCCGGAGCATTGTTCTTCTTGCCCGGCACCAGGCAGCCCGAGACACTGCCTTCTTCGTCGAAATGCGGAAAGAGGGCGAACGTCATTCCGGGGAACTCCTGCTTCTCGCACTTGCCGTCGAGCACGGCGGAGTAGAAGCGAGACGCTCGATCGAGGTTTTGCACGGGCAGATCAAACCAGACGGCGATGTTGGTCATAGCTCTTTTCCTCCTGGGTAAGGGGCGCCAGTCGAATTCGAACCGCTCAAATAGAACGTCGTTGGCTCGCCGCGACAAGCGCGAATCGCAGCGCCTTGCATTCGTTGTACCCGCGCTGCATTTGAATGGCGACTCGCGATCGGTTTAAGATGAAGCGGCAACGCCGATCGAAGCATCGACGTTTGCGGTTGCCCGCCTTCCCTCCGCTCGCCAGGAGTTCTCGCCGTGACTGATCATTTCCCCGTTTCCCGACGCAGCTTTCTGCAGACGACCGGCGGCGCGCTCGCCGCAACGACGCTTTCCGCCCAGGCCTATGCGCGGGTGATCGGGGCCAACAATCGCATCCGGGTCGGTTTCGTCGGCGTCGGCGGTCAGGGGATGCAGCACGTCGGGACGATCAGCGACCTGCAAAAGTCGAACAACGTAGACGGAATCATCGTCGCCGACTGCTGGAAGACGCGGGCTGACGAAGGGGCCGGTCGCTTCGACGCCGCCAAGGCAGTGCAGGACTATCGTCACGTGCTCGATAACAAGGACGTCGATTATGTGACGGTGGCCGTGCCCGAACATTCGCATTCGATCGTGACGATCGCCGCGCTCGACGCCGGCAAGCCGGTCTATTGCGAAAAGCCGATGACGCACACGATCCCCGAAGGGCTGGCGGTCGCGAAGAAGGTAAAAGAGACGAAGCTGCCGCTGCAGGTCGGCGTGCAAGCCATGTCGGACGACAGCTACGCGACGGCCGGCGAAGCGATTCGCGCCGGCGTGCTGGGGCGGGTGGTGCAAGCCCAGATCGAATATGTCCGCCGCTACGATCGGCAAGGCCCGTGGCGCGAGCGCGTTTCGCACGCCCACGCCGCGAAGCCGACCGACCTCGATTGGGACACCTGGCTCGGGCACGCCAAGAAGGTCGATTGGAATCCGCATCACTTCTTTGAGTGGCGGTGCTACTCGGCCTATTCAGGCGGCATCGCGACCGACCTGTTCATCCATCGCATCTCGCGGATCATGAAGGCCTGCGACCTGCAGTATCCGCGACGCGTCGTCGGCATGGGCGGCATTTGGCAGTGGCCGGACGGACGCGATCTGCCCGACAACTTCGAGATGATCTGCGAGTATCCCCGCGGCATGACGGTCTACGTGCTGGGGACGCAGAGCAACCGCGTCGGCGTCGATCACGTCATCCGTGGCTACCGCGGAACGATGTACTTCACGAAGGAGGGATGGGTCGCCAAGGACAAGGACGACAAGATTCTGGCCGAGCACACCGAGAAGCAAAAACTCCGCGAGGATCTGCACAACCATCACACCAACTTCCACAATCACCTGCGAAACGGCGAACCGCTCAATTGTCCGGTCGAATTGGGTATGGCCGGCGTGGTGGCCGTGAACATGGCCAACGAATCGTGGCGCACGAGCCAGGTGATGGCTTGGGATGCCGACAAGGAGCAGATGGTCCCGGCTCACACGCTCAACCTGAGCCACGAGCCAGACCCGGCGGCCGTGCCTAAGGTTGCCGGCTGAGTCGCGCTGCTGGCCGCGATCGACGTTCGCTCACCACACGGATTGGGCGTCTACCGCGTCGTGGCCGGACGCAAGCTTTGCAGCGCGTTGCCAAAGCCAGACGAGGCAGACCCGTACGGCGCGGCGGGACGCTGGAAGGGCGGATCGGAATCGCTGGAAGCGCGGATCGTCGCGACTTGATGGGGGATGACTTGCAGATCGTCGAAGAGGACTTCGCCCATGCCATGCAGCGTCAGCGTGAGGATATAGGGGCCGTCAGCTCGCACTTCGCGCAAAAATTGAAATCGCTGCCAGCCGATCTTTTCGGTGAAGCGGAGGGCTCCCAGCAACCGGTCGATATTGTCGTGTACGGTAATCCCGTCGAGGCTGCGCGACGGAGGCGCGATCACTTTCACCCACCCGCTGACATGCAGGATTTGACCTTTGCGAACGGCCATGGGGGGACTGCTGACGGACACCGGCGGCTTGGAGAAGATTTCCGGAGCATCGATTCCCGTTGTCGGAATGGCGATGAGCCGCAGGGCCGATTTCCCTTTGTGAGGGGAAGGGTAGGTTTCCGCCGCGGCGCTGACGCCTTCGATGGAGTGTTGAGACTGTGTCCAGCCCGCGCGGATTGCGTCTTTGCTCTCGAAGTCGCCGGAGGGAAGCAGATTGTCCTGGGGGTTGTCGGCCGTCCGACCGAGGCGTTGAATCAGTCGCAGGTGCTCGGGGAGCGTTTGAAAACAGGTGACGTACGGGCTGGAGATCGGGCCGTATTCGCCTTGAGTCACTGCCTCGTTCCAGTGGGCGTACTCGAGGACGCGCAGCAGCTGCATGGCATCGCCTGCGGAGGATCTCTGCGATCTCGAACTCATGCACCTGATAAGCCGCTTCAGCGTCCCGGATGCAGCGCTCCGCTCGCGAGAAAATCGACGGGCCGTCGGGTTGTCCAGATCCGAGCTGCGTCAGCTCGGCGTCGACTTGGCGCACACGCGTCAATTTTGCCTTGGCCAAATCGATTGAAATGCGGGCGCTCGCCGGCGCGACCTGCCGAATATGCTGCTCGACCTGGTCGCGCCAACCCGCGTCCGAGGAGACGAGAATGATCGCCGACTGGTCGAACTTGGGCAGAGTCACGAGGTAGTGCCCGACCGTTTTCTGCTTCGTGAGCGGCCGAAGACAAGTCGTCGTCAGCTCCCAAAAGTGGGCATTCTCCGACGGCTCGGGGATCAGCACCTTGGCGTCGTAAGCCGCCAACTTGCCCGGCACATACTGAGCATCGTGGCTGAGCCAGGCCGCGACCACGAGCCGATAGTTCGTTCCCTGGAAGACCGCGGCGACCATTTCTTGAGGCATCAGCTTCTGGTTTTTGACTTGCGTGTCATTCTCGGCAAGCTTCTGCCGTGTTGTCTTCTGGAGATCGGACGTATCGCGGGGAAAGTCGACCAGCTTTCGCGTCGCCTTCGGAAGCTTCTGGTCGATCCGAAACGTTACGGTGTCCGCAAGGTTGGCCGTTGCTAAAAATGGTTCGAGCAACTCGAGCTCGAGATTGAGCTGCGCCAGTTGGAACCGTCGCTCGACGGCTCCCGCTGCGTTGCTTTCGAGCGACGTGCGGTTCCAATACCCGAAGCCGCGGTAGCCCGCCATGATCGCCGCATAAAGTTGCTGCCGAATTTGTTCCGGCTCCATGACGGCGGGCGCGATCCTCGATTCGATGCGCCAGTCGTTCGAGGAGGGAACCGGTTCGGTCTGAATCCAGGTGAAGAGATAAGTGCCCGGGTTCGCCAGTCGGGATCGCTCCATCAGCCAGTTGCGATAGTCCCTGAACGTAAACGCCGTCCCAAAGACGTGACGGCTCGTTCCCAGCATCGAAACGTAGCGCGAATAACCGCGCTCGTCCTCCGTCACGTCGATCAGAGTCGGGCGGCGCAAACGGTAGTCGTGTGCGCGAAGCTGTTCTGTCAGAGCCACAACGTCCTCGCGATCTTGCGAGGACATCCAGGTGCCGAGATACCACATCAGGATTTCGGGCGACTCGTAGGCGCGGGGCGTCGCTCGCATGCCGTCGGCCGAGAGCTGCTCGACGGGCGCAGGGTCGCTCGGCGGGGCCGCGGCGGCAAAGAATCCCTCGCTCGTGCAGCGCGGCCAGGCGCGCCCGCTCCTCGGCGTTGCGCAGCCGCATCCAAACCGTATTGAAGTGAAGCTGCCTGTAAGTCTCGATATCTTCGCCGTGATCGATCGCCATGATGGCCAACCGCGGCCGACCGCCAATTGTCAACTGCCCCTGGTGAATCTCCGCGGGCGGACGCGTGGGTCGCGACTGTTCCGTCGGAGCAGCCTGTGTTGCGACCTCGATCAGCGGTTCGACTTGGGGGTCCCCCAGCACAATCCGAAATTGCTCGGTCGCCAGGGGACACGTCACCACGACACGATCGACGTAACTGCCGCTCACGTCGATCGGCTCCGTGCGCAGCCTCCAGCGGTGCTTGTGAATCTCCGACTGCAGCTCCTTGTCGGGCGTGCCGCAGACGAGCTGCTGCCAATGGCCAGCATCGGTGTATTCGCCGCCCAGGATGTAGCTTTCCAGGAGATGGCCGGTCGTCGGATCGGTTTGTTTCGGAAAGACCACGTGCAAGTAGATCTGGGCACCGACGCGACTCGCCCGGACCCACACGACAGCTTTGAGTTCAGGCAGCGTGCGTCCGGGTTTGGTCAACTTGCGATCGAAGACGACTTGAGTTGCCTCCCGACTGCCGTCGACGACGATCTCCTCGCCCGGAGCTCCGGCGTACCCCAATTGTGGCCCGCGGTGGTGCTGGATTTGCCCTGGTGCTTGATAGACCTTCCATTGCGGCGTTTCGCTGGCAAGCGGCGGTTCTTCGCCGCGCACTGCCGCCGCCTCGTGCCAGGCGACGAGCGCCGCCCCGCACAAACAGACCCGGGTGATGAGCCGCAAACCGCGCATTGTTTGACGCATCCAGGCGCTTCCGGCGACCCTATTCATGGTCGTCGGAGCAGCGACGCTTTACCCCGCAATTCCAGGCTCCGTCGCGCGGACGCGGGGCGCTTTCCGCGCACTGCGTGAATGTTGACGAAACGAAACACGCGGCGTGCCGACACTCCCCGGCGCAAGTCGCGGATACTACTGGGTTTTGTTCAATCGGCCAAGATGAGGCGTCGCCGGAAAAGGACATACAAACGGACCAGAGCGCGGCCCTCAAAGTCTCCGCAAGTTACGCAGCGCCAACGGGTTAACTTTCCCGCGACTTGTTTTCGCAATCGCGGCGGCACAGAATCTGTATCTACCTGGATCCACACCACCGAGCTTCAGCGCGCATGAGCATGCAGTCCCGACTGCCGGACAATCCGCCCGACGAATTACCACGCGAACTGATCGACTTGGCGCGGACCATCGCCGCTTTGCCTCCCAGCCATCAAACACAACTCGAGATGGCTTACGTGCGGGTGGTCGATGCCGTGCGTCGACGCCGGCGGATCCTGTCTCTGGTTCAAGAGGCGCTCTCCCAATTGCGGCTGGACATCAAATACCTGATGTTCGATCTGGAGATGACCCGCAAAGAGCGCGACGAACTGCGCGAACGCCTCGGAGAGCTCTGATTCGCCTTGTGAATCGGATCGTCTGAGGCGGACCAGAGAACGATTCGATGCCGCTCGTCATTTACAAATTCGGCGGCAGTCTGCTCACGCTCAACGACCTCGATCGGCGTCTCACCTCGTTATTCAAACTGCGTCTTCCGCTGTCGCCAGATCCAACCGGCAGTCGCCCGCTTGACCGCGCGGTGCTCGTCGGCGGTGGCGGAGTAGCCGACTTGGTGCGCAGTTGGGACCGTGCCTACAAGCTCGGTGGCGAGCGCTCGCACGACTTGGCATTGGCGGCAATGGCCTTCAATGCGCAATTCGTGAACGCCGTACTGCGCGATTCCGTAGTGGTGGCTAAGAGAAGTTCGATCCGCAAAGCGTGTGCTGACGGCTCAATCGCCGTTCTCGATCCTCGACGCGTGCTCGATGAAGCCGAGAAACGATCGGCCCAGCGGCTTCCCCGCTGTTGGAATGTGACGAGCGATTCGATCGCCGCATTTCTCTCGATTTCCTGGCGGGCAACAGCCCTCGTGTTGGTCAAATCGTCGCCGCGGCCAGCCGGTCAGAACGCTGCCGCCGCCGCGCGTCGCGGCCTGGTCGACAAATATTTTCCGAAAGTGGCTGGGGGAGTTCCGCTCGTTGCTTGGGCCAACCTACGGTCCAAACGGCTCGCGATTGAACGCTGGTTGTAACGATCGGCGAGACGCCGAACGTCTCGTTGCAGCACCGCGCCTGCCGTCTTACACTGAGTGCCATGCCGAAGCGCGCTCCGTGGTACAAAGACGGTTTGTCGTTCACCTGCACGCAGTGCGGGAATTGTTGCACGGGTGAGCCGGGCGTCGTCTGGGTCACCGAACAGGAACTCGCACAGATCGCCGAAGTCCGCGGTCAGTCGATTGAAGAGGTGCGAGCTCAATATACGCGGCTGATCGGCGGACGCGTCTCGCTTGTCGAACGCGAGAACGGCGACTGCACTTTCTTCGATCCAAAGACGCGGCACTGCACCGTCTACGGAGCTCGCCCTGCCCAGTGCAAGACGTGGCCTTTCTGGAATTCGAACCTCGAAAGCCGCGAGGCATGGAAGATGACTCAACAATCGTGCCCGGGTGCCGGCAAGGGTGAGTTCTTTCCCCTCGAAGAAATCGAGCGACTGGCGCGCGTCATCGACATTTGAGGATGTCGGAGGATCGCGCGATGCGAAAAACTCTTGTTCCCACCTCCCCTCGCGGCAGAGCCGGAATTCTTGTTCCCCTCTCCCCTCGCGGGAGAGGGGCTAGGGGTGAGGGGGCCAGCCGTTGACTCGCGATCAAGATCGCTCCCGGCAACTTCGACGCTTTCAACCGAAGTGGAGGCATGTCTTTGGCGACGGCTTCGCGGCCGCGCCTTTAAAGGCTTGAAATTCCGCCGTCAGCTTCCGCTGGGAACATACATTGTCGATTTCGTCTGCCTCGAGAAACGCCTGATCATCGAGTTGGACGGTGGCCAGCATAACGCGGAAACACGGCGCCAGTACGATCGCGCGCGCGATCAATGGTTGCGATCGCAGGGGTTCCAAATCCTGCGGTATTGGAACAATGAAATCTTCGACGAATGGGAGTCCGTCGCGGAAGCAGTGTGGAAAGCGGCGCAAGGGACCCCCTCACCCCCAACCCCTCTCCCGCAAGGGGAGAGGGGAGCATGACGGTTGCATTGCTTCCATGTTCCACGATTTTCCACTAGATGGTCTAGGAGCGGGCGCCTCTTGCCGGTACAGCGCATATGCGACGAAGGGGCTAAAACCGGCAGCCAACTCCATCACCTAAGGGATTTCATTTCAGCCAAACGAACGATCCCGTGTCAGGCACGAACTACCGAAAATGTTCCTTTGTTCACTAAACCCGGCTTTTTTGCCGCAAAGCCCACTCGATCAGCCCATTTCAGTACAAGACGTAGGTGGTTACGCTCGGATCAGCGACTTCTAGCCCGTCCGCTCCCACTGGGGGGCAACGAGCCCGCCGCCGGAAAACTTGCGGCAGAACGACTTGACACTAAGTTCAACTTACCATTACAGTTGAGACACCATCAGCAGGGCTCAAAGGACGGAACGCCGGTCCGGTCGCATCTCTCGGGGGAGAATCGAAACGTGACCAAAAAAGAAATCGTGAAATCGATTTCGGAAGAGATTGGTCTGACTCAGCTCAAGACCAAAGAGATCGTTCAAAAGACGTTCGACGCCATTATCGAGACGCTCGTCGCCGATCATCGGATCGAACTTCGGAACTTCGGGGTCTTTGAAGTCAAGAAACGAGCGGCCCGCAAAGCGCGAAACCCGCGAACGGGCGAACGCGTGGATGTCGCGGAGAAATGGGTGGTTACGTTCAAACCCGGCAAGGAAATGGAAGAACGTGTCCGCCAATTGGAAGAAGCCGCCGCAGCCGCTCGCGCAGCCGCAAATTCCTCCCCAACGCCAGAACCGGCACATCAGGTTTAATTTTTCTGCTCGCCCAACCGATCTATTAGAAATACGTGGCGACAACGACCAGGACCAGACTCTGTTCCGTCGCCCGTGCCGAGCGAACTGAACTCCTAAATCGTTGAAGCGTCGACGGATCGAATCTCGGGAACCCGCACTCCCGTTGACCGACCCACCCAAAAACTCCCCGGTTCTCGGGGAGGAACCTCGAACGATCCTTTCGCCAAATTTGTTGAAAAAGTCGAAAGCCCGGCCGTGAGGCCGGGCGCGGACGACTTACGCGCGCCGACTTCAGTCGACGCTTCGGAAGCGGTCCGTGGTGGAGGTGGAAGATGCGGAAGTTTCTGATCACCGCTTCAATTCTGGCGGCGACCGTGCAGGTCGGCTGCTTCGTGCCCATCTATTCGTCCTCGCCGGACGTTCGGGCACGAGAGCTGATCTACCAGTCGGAAAACCTCCGGCACATCCCAGATATCTGGGAGCGTATCTGGGGTTTGGATATGCCGGACGTTGAAACGCCTTACCGCACACACGGCGGCGTGATCTAGCCGAATTCCGGCAGATCCGACTGCGGTCCGATTCGGACGGCGTTGGCGCTGTGCGCCCAGTGCCGGCACTTAGACTTACGTTTCCGCTCGCCCTCTTCCATCAAGCAACCTCGCATCGACGTGTGCCGGAGCGTGCTCCGGGCAGCCAAGCAGTTTGCCCGACAGTCATCGGCTGATATGCTGGCCCGCGGAGGAAACTCTTCGCGTGAGTCGGCTCGCCGTCGCGCTCAATCGCTTGCAGCTCGCCAATCCGATCCTGGTCGCTTCGGGGACCTTCGGATACGCGCGTGAGATGCAACCCTTCGTTCCGTTCGCGAAGCTGGGCGGCATCATCCCCAAAACGGTCACTCCTTTACCGCGAATGGGCAATCCGCCGCCGCGTACCATCGAAACGCCTGCCGGGCTGCTGAATTCGATCGGTCTGGACAACGACGGCCTCGATGCGTTCCTCACGAAGCATTTGCCGTTTCTGCTCGACTTGGGGACGTCTCTGATCGTCAATATCGCGGGCGCGACGATCGAGGAGTTCGTGGCAATGGCGGCCCGCTTGGACGCCTTTCCGCGAATTGCCGGCCTCGAGCTGAACATCTCGTGCCCGAACGTCAGCGGCGGCGTCGATTTTGGCACCGATGCGGCGCTGGCCGCGGACCTCGTCGCGCGTGTGCGGGCTGCTTGTCGTTTCCCGGTGATTGCCAAGCTGACCCCCAACGTCACGCAGATCGTGCCCATCGCTCAAGCGGTCGCCCGGGCCGGGGCCGACGCCGTCTCGCTGGTCAACACGTTTCAGGGCTTAGCTGTCGACTGGCGACGCCGGCGGCCGATTCTCGGCGCGGGCACCGGAGGGCTCAGCGGACCGGCGATCAAGCCGCTTGCCTTGCGCTGCGTGTGGCAGGTCGCCCGCGCCGTCAACGTGCCGATCATTGGCGTGGGGGGCATCGCCTCACTCAATGACGTGATGGAATACCTGGTGTGCGGCGCGTCGGCCGTCCAAGTGGGGACCGCCAATTTCTACGATCCGGGAGTCGCAGCCCGCCTGGTTGACGAGCTTGAACAATTGGTCGCAGCCGAGGGCTGGCCGAATCTGAATGCCGTGATCGGCACACTGCAAGCGCCGACGAACGTCCCGCCGGCCCAATAGACGCTCGGTGCGCGCTAATTAAGGAGCCGCGCACGACAGTAAGCGGTCGTGACGGCGTCGAGCACGAACCTCCCGAAAACCAAAACACCGCTTACTTCGTGCGCGGCTCTTTTTAGACTCGCTTCCCGTGAGTCTCGGCAAATGGGGCGAACCTTGCCTCCCCCCGGCCTGGCGAACCGCGGTCCGCAGGTGGTTTGGAGCGCCCAGGAGGCGAAGTTTCAACCGATTTACCCACCGTGCCGATAATGCCAATTGCAGGGATCCGAGAGTCTCTCCGGCGCACCTGCGACGGCTTGGAACGGGGGAAGGCATGGCGCCTTTTTTGATCAACTTCAGACGCCGAAAGCGATTGGCCCAGTCGGTTGCGCTCGTTGTGACATTCGTCAGTCTCTCGCTACCGGGCTGCACGGTCAACGAAAAAGTCAAACTCGCCGCCAACGGCGCTCCCGAGTACCAGCACCTGCAAATCAGTTACGATCTGGCCTCGACGCCCGAGCTTCAGCGGCTCGACCAACCGCCGGCAGTCGAGCAAACCGCGAATGTCGAGCCGGCCTCGAGTAATCAGTCTGCCGCGCCGACGTCGCGCCCCTGGACTCGGAGGCGCGTGCACCTCGAGTTGCAATATCCGTGTCCCGGCGTTCATCCGGCGTTTGCGCGGGCCACACTCCGCATCGTGACGGATAGCGCAAGATCCCAAAGCCGGGCGCAAAACCGCGCTCCAACGAATGGCGAGATGCGTTTTCCTTCTCGGCCACCATCCCGGTCAAGACAGCCGAGTCGCCGGAACCGTCCAAGCTGCCGCCCGAGGACCAGGAGGATTTGGCCGCGACCGAAGAGGTCCTCTACATCGACATTCCGAAGACTGAGCTCGACGAAGTCCTCACCGGACTGGCGAAGACAGACTTCTTTAAATTGCCCAGCAATCCGGACGGGGCGTCGCACGTCGTTGTCGTGTTCAACAAAGGACGCTGCGAAAAAGGCTGGGCGCGCGAAGAGCATCTCGATCGGCTCGTCGACCTGCTCAGACGGCACGGCGCGCCGATCCCGGCGCCAGAGCCGAAGAAAACCTGAGCCAGCTCAGAGCGTGCGGCCCAAAGCCGTCGCGACCTTGCGGCAGTCTTCCATGATCTTGGCGAAGGCCGCCGGCGTGATCGACTGGTCGCCGTCGCTGAGCGCCGCGTGCGGATCGGGGTGCACCTCGACGATGAGACCGTCGCAGCCCGCCGCGATCGCAGCCAGCGACATCGCCGGGATGAGCGAGGCAATGCCCGTTCCGTGGCTCGGATCGACGACCACCGGCAGGTGCGTTCGCTCGTGCAGGAAGGGAACCGTCGCAAGCGGCAGCGTGAATCGCGTGTGGGCCTCGAAGGTGCGGATGCCCCGCTCACACAACACGACCTGGCTGTTCCCCTGATCGAGCACGTATTCCGCCGCCAGCAGGAACTCGTCGATCGTGGCCGCCGGACCGCGTTTGAGCAGCACCGGCTTCTTCGTCTCGCCGACGGCTTGCAGCAGGTGGTAGTTCTGCATGTTGCGGGCTCCGATCTGCAGCACGTCGGCGTACTCGCAGACCAGCTCGACATGCTGCGGCGTCATCACCTCGGTGACGACTGCCAGCCCCGTCATGTCGCGGGCAGCGGCCAACAGTTTGAGCCCTTCTTCTTTGAGACCCTGGAACGAATAAGGACTCGTGCGGGGCTTGAAGGCGCCGCCGCGAAGCCCTTTGGCCCCACACTCTTTGACGGCCACCGCCGCCTGCATGATCTGCTCTTCACTCTCGACCGAGCAGGGTCCGGCGATGACGCCGATCGATCCGCAGCCGATCACCAGGTCGCGAACTCGCACGACGGTTGGTTCCGGTTTTGCTTCCCGGCTCGCAACCTTGTAGGGAGCAAGGATCGGAACCACCTTCTCGACCTCCTCGTAAGAGGACAGCACCTCGACGGCTCCCTCCCGTTTCGTACCGATTGCCGCAATCACGGTCCGCTCCGTTCCGACAAGCACGTGTGCCTTGAGCCCCATCGATTCGACGCGCTTGACCATTTGCTGCACCATGTCCTTCGTCGCGCTGCGTTTCATGACCACAATCATGGGCTGGCTTCCCGCTTAGCAATTGGCAGTTGTGACGAGCAAATTGAAGGCCGAGGGGCGCGTTCGCTGGTTTTTAAGCCTTACGGAAGTCTCAGGAACAAGAAAGCCCTGAAACCGAGTGCGATTTCAGGGCCTTGGAGTGTTTTCTTTATAGGATCGAATTACTGGCAGACGGACTCCGCGGGCCCTGGATTCCAGGTGCTAAACCAATAAAACTGAAAGCGGAGCATTTTGTTTCCCGTTAGGCTAATAACTAAACCCGATGATAAACGGGCCACCCGGCGCGGTCAATCTTCCGCGTCCGCTCAAGTCCCCGCAATTTGCCTGAGACGGTCCGGTTGGAACACCTCGCGCGGTTGTAAGGGCAAGCCTCGTCCGCAGGGTGGCCCCGGTTGCTTGCAACCGGGGCGCCGAAGGCGAAGGAGGTTGGATCACCAGACGACAGGCGCGTTCGGCGACCAGCCTCTTCTCGCTGCGCGACCGCGGTTGCGAGCAACCGCGGCCACCCGATTGACCGACGCTCGCACGCATTGGTGGGTGGTCCCGGTTGCTTGCAACCGGGACGCCGCAGGCGGAAGAGGTTACCATTGGGCTGCCACGAGGAAACTGATGTCCCGCCGAACTTTCGAGGAAGCGCCCTACGCCCACTTCGTGACGTTCTCGGTGGAAGGACGCCGGCGTCTTCTTGACCACGATCATCCCAAGCGAATTCTGGTCGGCGTCCTTACCTCACAACTCGAGACTTTTCAGGGCCGGTGCGTCGGCTATGTGGTCATGCCGGATCATGTCCACGCGATCGTTTGGCTTCCGAGGAGCGGCGAGTTTCGACGCTTCATGCACGGTTGGAGGCGGATGAGCAGCTTCCGCATTCGGCGTTGGTATCGCCAGGAAGCTCCCAACTATTTTGTTGGTTTTGGGATCGGAAACCGCTTCTGGCAGGCGGGGTACTACTCGTTTGAGATTCACGAAACCAGAAAGCTCGAGGAAAAGCTGACCTATATGCATTTAAACCCCGTGCGAGCGGGGCTAGTCGAGAAGGCTGTCGATTGGAAGTGGAGCTCCGCCAGAGCCTACGAGGAGCAGCGCCCCGCTGGAGTGCCGATCGAATGGGTCGAGTAAAGTGCGCTCAGACCTCGCATCGCTTCGCGACCGCGGCCACCCAAGCCCAGTCTCGAATCGACCCGCATCTACCGGCCTAAGAACGAAACGACCTGGCCGACGTCCACCGGCAGGCTGATATCGGTCGCGCCGGGCAGCGAAGTCACAATTGCCTTGAGGGCGGCCGGCTCGAACGAGATCCAGTCGCAGCGTTGCTGGGTCGTCGATTCGACCGTCGTTCGGTAGACCGCCTGCAGGTTCGGGCGGTTGCGGACGGTGATTACATCGCCCGCGTTGACGGTGATCGAAGGCGTCGCGACGGTCCGTCCGTTGACCTGAAAGTGGCTGTGGACGATGCCCTGGCGGGCCTGCGGACGCGTATGCGCAAAGCCCGCGCGGCGGATCACGTTGTCGAGGCGCCGCTCGCACAAGAGCATCAACGTCTGGCCCGTGTTGCCCTTGGTTTTGCGGGCCAACTCGAAGTAACGGCGGAGCTGCGCCTCGCGGAGGCCGTAATAGTGCTTGATTTTCTGCTTCTCGGCGAAGGCGGCTCCGTAGGTCGAAAACTTCTTTCGCCGACCGTACATGCCGGGCGGAGTTTCGCGCCGCTCCAGAGCCCGCACGGACCCCGCGCTCTCATAAACCATTGCAGCCAGGCGGCGGTTGACCCGCCCCTTCGGCCCCGTATTCCGCCCCATGCAAGAATTCCTTCACAGATCCGACCGGTCGAAAATTGTGCGAAACGCCAAATTTAGAGAGCCTTGTCGCCGCTTGCAAGGCCAGCGGTGCCCGTTTGTCTGGTTCCTAAGCCCCCATCGTCCCGCTTGTTGTCCCGTGTCCCGTCCCGAAGCAGCCGCGCAGGGACAACAGTTCGCGTCTCGGGCGCCAAGTCGTTGAGAGAGAGCCTCAGATGAACGAGTCGTCGTAGGAGTCGCTGGCGAGGCACACTTTTCCCAAACCGACGGCTCTGCCGTCGTCTTATCGTTGAACTCGCCGGAACGACAGCGGGGCCGTCGGATCCGGAACGACAGCGGAGCTGTCGGCTTGGGAAAGGGAACGCGACAAGGATTCCGTCAGCGACGCTGCCAATCCGAGTCGCTCGCTGTCAGATGCCCCACGCGATGTACGCGTTCTCGAGTTCCGTGTCCCGTCCCGACTCCGTCGCCGGAGATGTTTCGCACGTCGATTCTGCTGCGGCGCCCCTTCGGCGATGCAGTCCCAGGGCCACTGTCCGACGCATCTCCTCGACGTTCAGGCACGTAATGAGGCTGGCATCTTGGGACGGTTTTTGATCCACAAACAGTCCCGTCCCGATGTCGTATACTTTTTGATCAGGCCCGGGGAGGCCGCCCGCTTTGATCGCCGAGGCGGCCAGGTCCACCACCTGCACGCGGGCGTAAGTGATGATTGGCCGGCGTGCGTCGATGAGGCGGTCCTCCATTCGGACCACGTGCCCTTTCTCGATCAGCGAGTCGAGCACCCGCTTGATCCGATCGCCGCTCATGCCGAGCGTATCGCGGATAAAACGGGCCGTGCGTCCGTCCGGGTAGGCAACCAACAGCTCTAACAGGCGCTGGCACTGACGATCGAACGCCAGCGCACGGCGACGGAGGTTGCAGTCTTCACGGGCGGCGACAAACCGTTCGTCCGCCGAGGTTGTTGTCGAGGTCACCGGACGAAGGGCCGTTTTCCGCCGGCGACCTCCCGACGTTTCCGCCGCGCCTTCGTCGACGTCGAGTTCCCACAGACCCTGGTCACCCACCCGGCTGCCCGTTGTGAGCCACAACTCGTGGTGTCCCGTCCCATGTGGTCCCGGTGCAGGGTCGAACGGCCGGCGGCGTGAGACCAACAGCCATTGGGCGGAGAGTTCCGCAAAACCGCTGCCGGCCAGGTCTTCGAGCCTGGCCGGATCGCCCGCTTTGCCGGCTTTGCAATGGTGCACGACGAGCACGGCGCAGCCGGTCGACTCGCACAGCTCGGCCAGCGGCCGCAGCAATTGCCCCATCTCGAACAGGTTCTTGGACTTGCCCCGGCCCTTGCGCCCGCCTCCCAACGCCAGGAAGGCGGGATCGATCACCACGCAGACCGGCTTTTCTCTCTCGACCAGTTCGGTGAAGGCCATCATGTCGAAGGGGTCGCCCAGCTTGGGAACGTCCGGCGAGCAGACAAAATTCTCCAAGGTGTCCAGCGACAGTCCGCGTTCGGCACAGATCCGCTGGGCCATCGACTTGAGCGCCGGCAAGCCCGACTCCCCGGACAAAAACAGCACGCGGCCCGGCTGGGTCACGGGGAAGCGGCCCAAGAAGGGCGTCCCGCTGGCCAAGGAAATCATGAGATCGGCCGCCAGAGATGTCTTAAGCGTCTTGAAAGGCCCAAAGATTCCCCCCAACTGACCGGCAGCCAATACACCGGGGATCAAGTAACGAGTCTCATGCTGGCCCGAGTTGAGCTGGGCCCCCGTGAACAGCCGGAATTTCTTCCCCAGCACTTCGTCGATGGCCTGGGAGATGGGCCATTCGGGCTCCGGGTTATAGTTTTGGGCAGTGGCCCCCTCGGGAATGACCCGCTTGGGCATCCGGGAAAGTTCTTCCTCGCCGACGCCGCCCAGGCGGATAAAGTGTGTCACCCGGTGATCTTGCGCCTCGACGGCCTCCTTGAAGTTCGTGTAAGTCCGTCCGCCCACCATCCAAATTTCGTGCCCGTTTCCAGTCTGCATGCGAGAAGCCTCGATCAGTGCCGCGTAAAATAAAGGTGCCCTTCCTCATCTTGCCAGAACGGGCCCGATCGCAGAAGCCCTAGTTTCTATGCGCGTGGAAACAAGTTGGAAAATAGTTGGGGCGGGGGGCTTTGGTGGCCGGGTGTGCCGGTCGGCCGTCACCGAGCCCAGTTGAGCCGCTTTGACGTCGGTCGGAGTGTCGCCCCCTTTCGGGGGCTTTTGGGCCCGGGGAGAGGATCGGCGACCACCGGCTCGCGCCGGTGGCAAGGGGAGTGCCACCCCTTCGGGGTTAACACCGAAGAGCGCCTCCGTCGGCGCAGAAGCGCGCTAGCCCTGATTCTGTGACGTCGATCAGGCAGCGTCGATCACCGGCGCTACAGTGCCACCACAGTCCCGAGCACGATGCCCGGCAGCCCCCGAAATGGGGGCGGCACTCCTCTTGCCACCGGTGTCAACCGGTGGAATATTGGTCGCGCATGATCCGCTAGCCCCCAACGGGGGCGACACTCTTCTGCTCCAGACTACCTTTTTCTGGGCACGCCACCCGCGGGGGCAAACGGCGGCGCATTCGTAGGGTGTGGCAGGCTCGCTGCGCGAAGCTGGTCACATCTATGAGAGAGCCCAGTGGCGCTTGGCAAACACGCTTTTGCGGCAGACGTCCGTCGCTCCCGGTACAATCGCAGCATGATCGCAGCCGCGGCCGGCGTCGCAAAACAGACCCAGCACGTCAATCCAGGGGGACGTTCCCAATGTATTACTCTTCTCCGCTCATGACTTTCCTCCCCGGCATCTACTTGCTCGTCTGGCTTGCACTGGTCATTGGAGCGTTTCTGGCCTTCCGAAACCTGTCGCGACTCGTGCGTCTGCAAACTGAGGCAAATCTACTTCTGCGAGAGCTGGTCGACGAGTTGGAGTCGAGAAAATAGCCCGACCAAACCGCCGGTCCGACTTTTGGGGCCAACGTCGGACTCTTTCGCGACGACCAATGAAGGGATTCGAGCCGCGACCGGTGAGGAAGCGGGGTCTAACGCTAGCTTCTACTCGTGATAGCCCGCTTCCTCACGGGCGCGGCTCGAAAACTCGATTGAATTCCCGGACAGCTCACATGATTGATGTCCCGCCACCGATCAGCGGCCCCTCCGCCTGGTATGGCCCTGACTTGGCGCAGCGATCTGATTGGATCGAGTCGTTGTCGCCTGACGAATTGGCCGAGATCGAGTCGGCCAGCCGACGGCTCGCGCTCACAGAAGCCGACTGGGCGACCCTCAGTCGAGATGATTTTCCGCTGCCGACGTTGAGTCCCCGCCTGGCCCGGATTCTTGACGAAGTCCTCGAGGGGCGCGGCTTTGTGCTGTTGCGCGGGCTGCCGGTCGAGCGCTGGGGTCGGCGCATCTCGGCTGTCGCCTTCTTAGGCCTGGGACTGCATTGGGGGAGGCTGCGATCGCAGAACCGCCATGGCCATCTGCTCGGTCACGTCAAAGATCTGGGGCTCGCCAGTCAGGATCCCAGCGTTCGCATTTACCAGACGAAAGAGCGGCAACACTATCACACCGATTCGTGCGATGTGGTCGGACTGCTTTGTTTGCAGCCGGCCAAGGCAGGTGGGCTGTCGAGCCTGGTCAGTTCCGTGACGATTTTCAACGAGATGCGAGCGCGGCGTCCGGATCTCGCACGGGTTCTCTTCGATCCAATCGAGACCGACCGGCGCGGCGAGGTTCCGACGGGCCAAAAGCCCTACTTTTCGATTCCGGTCTTCAATTGGTACGAAGGCCTGCTGTCGACGATCTACCATCGCAATTACATCGATTCAGCGCGACGATTCCCGGACGTCCGGCCTCTCTCGCCGCAACAGATCGAAGCCCTCGACCTGTTCGACGCATTGGCGAACGATCCGGCCTTAAATTTTCAAATGGGATTCCAGGCCGGCGACATTCAGCTCGTACACAACCATACGCTGCTGCACGACCGAACGGCATTCGAAGATTCGCCGGAACCCCATCGAAAACGTCATCTGCTCAGGCTCTGGCTGGCTCCCGAAAATGCACGGCCCCTCCCGCCGGTCTTTGCAGAGAGGTACGGCTCGGTAACGCCCGGTCAGCGCGGCGGCATCGAAGTGCCGGGAACGCGCTACACGATCCCGTGGGATGCGGATCCAGGTCAGTCATGACCGGTTTTCGTCCGCATTGGGTGATAAAGATCGCGCGCGAACCAACGCACCGGGCGGCGGACATTTTTCGACTTAACCGGCTCCGTTGACTTTGCCGATAACTCTAACGGCGCTGTCTTGATTGGAGCGGGCGAGTGGGCGGAATAACCGGTCGATTCCGGAATCCTGGGACGTCCGCTCGGCAGCCGGAGCGGGCTGATGCGTTCAAGGTCCACACCCGTCGGCGCATCACCTTGGATTCGCTCTGTGGGCCGATTCGCCGCGATTTGCCTGATCTCGGGCTGTTCGTGGTCTAATCCGTCGCGATCGCCACCCCCGCTCACTGCGGACGTTTCGCCCGATGCCGTCCGCGCACGAATGATTGCGCCGGTCTCGCTCGCCACCATCGAGACGACAGCCGGGGTCGCCTCGACCGAATTGACCAGCGGAGCGGCATCGCCCTCGCCGAAAACTGGCCCTGACGCGACTCGGCTCGTCGCTGCTACGGACGCTTCGGAAGCGCCGCAGGTTTTTTCGCTGCGGGAAGCGATCGACTTCGGGCTCGAGAACAATCCCCGCCTGGCGGCGGCGCTGGCGACGATCGAGCGCGCGCGGGGGCAAGAAAATGTCGCGTTTTCGCCCTTTCTGCCCGAGATCGACTTCCTGACGCACGAGGGGGTCACTTCGCCCGCGCTTGGTCCGGCATCGGCGGGGTCAACCGGCATCATCGTGCCGACTAACACCGCGACCCACGGCTACGCCCAGGCTGAATTGCAGCTCCAGTGGACCCTCTACGATTTCGGACGAACCGGCGGACGATACCACCAGGCCCAGGCCCGCGAGCGCATTGCCGAGCTGCAATCCGCGCGCGCCAGGCAAACGGTCGGCTTCGACGTCGCCTCGGCCTATCTCCTCGCGCTGCGGGCCGGCGCGACTCGCCGCATCGAGGAAGAGGCGATCCGTCGGGCCGAGGCCACGCTCCGCGACACGCGATCGCGCCGCGCGGCCGGCGTGTTGGAAAAGGATGACGTGTTGCGGGCTGAAGTGCAGTTGACCGCGGCGGAAGAAGACGTCGATTTGGCCCGCCAGTCTGAGCTGACGGCCATCGCGCAGCTGAACAACGCAATGGGCCGCAACGCCAGCCTGCCGCTCGTGCTCGTGGCCTGGAAATTCGAGCCGCCGCTCAATCTGTCGCTGGTGCAATGTCTGGAGATTGCCGCCACTCAGCGGGCTGAAATCGGCATCGCGCGGGAAGCGGTTGCCGCGGCCCAATTCGGACGCGAGTCGGTCGAAGGCGAATTCCTTCCAAAGGTCTATACGTTGGCAAGCGTCGGCGCGGTCGGCGGCTCGAGCATCGTGTCGGGATCACAGGAAGGGGCCGGCTTGCACATCGACTTGCCCCTCTACACGGGCGGGCGGCGTCATGGCGAACTCCGCGCGGCCGACGCCGAGATCCGTCAGTCGCTCGCCGATGCTCGGACTGTCGTCGATGAAGTGACGCTGCAAGTCACCTTGGCTCACCTGGCGGCGACAACCGCCCGCCGCCGCATCGAGCGGGACGTGCCTGCCATTGTCGAGGCCAACGAGAATCTGCGCCTGGTGCGCAATCGCTATCGAAACGGGCACGCGACGCCGACCGATATCGTCGACGCCGAGGTGGCTCTGACCCGCGCCCAGCAGCGGCTGATCTCGGCGAATTACGAATATCTCGGAGCGCTCGTCGGCCTGGACTATGCGCTGGAAGACCCGCCCGCGTCATTGCTCGGGCCGGCCGAAGCGCCCAATGGAAACAACGCCCAGCCGCCCGATGGGCTGCGGGCACCTCCTCCGCTTCCAAAGCCTGAGTAATACAATAAGCTCCGGTCGGCGAACGATCGTCACGGGAGCCCTGCGGAAGTATTCATGTCGGCCGAAGGTCGTCAATCGGACATCTGGCACCGGATGGCCCAAGCCTTGGCGTGGGTCGCGCGGATTCCAGCTAAGGTTATTCGCGGCTTCGGCCGCGGACTGCGGCGAATCGTGGGGTCCGTGCGCTTTTGGGTGTTCGCCATCGTTTGCCTGCTCGTCCTGCTGGTCGCTTATTACGCCCTGGCGGAAATCCACACGCCTTTCACGACGGAGGCCTACGCGCAGGCCTACGTCGTTCAGGTGGCGCCCCAGGTTGCCGAGAGAGTGGTCCGCGTCCACGTCAGTGAAGGCAGCCGCGTGAAAGCCGGCGATCTGCTGTTCGAGTTGGACCCGCGCTATTCGAACAAAGTGTCGCATCGCTCGAGGCGAAGCTGGTCGAGACGCAGCATCAGGTCAAGCAACTCGATGCCGAGCTGGCAGCCGCGAAGGCCGATCACGAGCGTCTCGTCGCCGATGCCGATTACGCCGCCGCAGTTCACCGGCAAGAGGAGGCAATCTATAAGACCGAGTCGACGACCGAGCGCCGCTATCTCGAGGCCATTCAGAAGAAAAAATCGAGCCAGGCCGCCGTCCGCCAGTCGGAAAACAACGTCCGCCGTATTGAAGATGCCCTCAGTGCTCGCATCGCTGGAGAGAATGCCATGGTGGCGCAGGTGAGAGCCGAGCTGGCCGAGGCGCGACTGAAGCTGTCCTATACTCGCGTCAAAGCGCCCTGCGACGGGCTCATCACCGACTTGCAACTGCGCGACGGGGCCTACGTCCACACCGGCCAGGCGGCCATGACGCTGATCGACACCGGTCGCTGGCTGGTCGTTGGCAACTTTCGCGAAAACTCGCTGGCCCGATTGCGCGAAGGTCAGCCCGCTCTGATCGCCTTTCGCGGATTGCCGGGTCAACTCTTTGCCGCAACGGTTTCCTCAATCGGCTGGGGCGTGAGCCAGGGACAAGGCGTTCCCTCAGGGCAACTTCCCGACGTCAAGATTTCGACGAGCTGGGTGCCGCCGGCACAGCGGTTCCAAGTGCGGCTCACACTCGACGACCCGGAATCAGTTCCGCTGAGAGTCGGCATGACGGGGAGCGTGGCCGTCTATACGGAACCAAAAGGTACGCTCAACAAGGTCACCCGGTTTTGGCACAAAGTCATCGCCTGGCTTTACTACCTGTGAACGGCGATCGGAACAGCGCGCCTCGTCACTACGCGTGCATCTCCCCGGGCATCGCGGTGGGCGAGGGTGGCGGTTGGGGAGGTGACTCCGCCAGCGGAAATCGCGGCCACAAACCGGCGACCACGATTGACGCGCCCAGCCCGAGGATGATGCCCTCCAGGCGCTCGACCGCGGGAGTGATGGTGCCAAACTCGGTCGGGTTTGCCACGATGACCATCGGCAACACCAGCCCCATCTGCAATCCCGCGTAGCCATATTTCCCAGTCGTACGAGTCAAGTAGGTCGCGACTAACTGGCCGACAAACAGCAAACCCGCGAGCAGCGGGAAGTAGGGGAGCAGACCGACGAGCAGAAATGTGGCCAGGCTGAAGATCGTGGCCAACACCAGACCGGCGATGCGCAGCTCGCCCTTCTGAATCAGCGCCTGAAGGTGGGGCGTAATCGTCAGCAGGAGCACCGAGACCGCGGCTTTTTCCGGCGGCAATTCGACCGCGTGGGCCACGACCAGCGTCACCAGCACCGTCACCGAGAGCATCAAACTCTGGTTGATCCACTCGGCTCGGATTGGCAACAGCGGCTTCTCGCCGAAACGAATGCGGACGTCCCCTTCGAAGCCCGCCAGCCAGCTGAGCACGTCGGCCACCAACACGCCCAGCACGACCGCGGCAAACAGCTCCTTGGCTTGCCAGACAGCGCTGGTCGGGTCGGCGTGACCGATCTCAAACATGGCGACCAGATACAGCCCGGCTTGCAAGAACGTGTACGCCAGCCGCCCGGAGAAATAGATGTAAAAGAAGGTCGTCAAAAAGGCGCCGATCAGCGCCAGCGCAACCAGAGGCGCCTCGTTGAACCACGTCGTCAAAACCAGGCCGGCGAGGATCCCCACGCCCCGACCCACCACCCGTTCGAGCCCTTTTTGAAAGCTCGTGAAGGTGTACTGCGCCATCACCAGAAACGTCGTCCAGACGGCCAGATCGGCATGCTCGAGGTGCAAGGCCTCAGCCAGCACCAGGCACACGACCGAGGCCGACGCAGTCAATAAGGCGTGAGCGCTCGCTTCCCGTGTGCTTACCGTGGACATTGCCGGCATAATTCCTGCGCTGATCGAATTTCGTTCGTCGCAGTTCGAACGCGTCCGCTTTTCGCGGCTCGTTCATCCTAAGAAATGTTCGTCGCAGCCGCGGAGACCAACTTTGTGAGTCGCGCGGCAGTGTATGTTTGCCGGCGTTCCGGCACCATTGGTAGGTTAGGGTCCCAATTGAGACCCTGTCTTGGGAGAAAGTGGTTATGAAGACCTCTCACTGTCCTTCCCGGCGTGAGTTTATTCAGCGTATCGCGGTGGCGACCGGTGTGGTCGGGATCTCAGGATTCAGCGGCCTCTCGAGTCCGAAGGCAGCCGACTCACTCGCGCAGCCAAAGCCCGAAGCGGTGCTCGAGCAGCTACTTCAGGGCAATCAGCGGTTCGTCGAAGGAAGGCTGCTTCACCCGAGACGCGGCCCGAAGGATTTTGCGCCGCTGGCCCAGGGACAGGCACCCCGGGCTGTCATCGTCGGGTGTGCGGACTCGCGAGTTGCGCCCGAGCTGGTTTTCGACCAGGGAGTCGGCGACCTGTTCGTCGTTCGAGTCGCCGGCAACATCGTCAGCGGCGCGGGCCCCACCGTGAAGGGGAGCATTGAGTATGCGGTCGCCGAGCTGGGCGCCCGGTTGATCATGGTGCTCGGCCACACTGGCTGCGGCGCGTGCAAGGCGGCGATCGAACATATTGAGGCGAATGATGCGCTTCCCGGAGCGATCGGCGAGTTGATCAACCCGATTCGGCCGATCGTCCGAATGGTGGCGGGTCAACCCGGCGATAAGCTCACGAATGTCATCAACGCCAACGTCAAAGAGGGAGTCAATCGCCTCAAGGGCCTCGAGCCAATCCTGTCCAAGCTCTTCAAAGCGGGAGAATTGATGGTCGTGGGCGGCACCTACCATCTCAGCACGGGCAAGGTCGAGTTACTCGCCTGAGCCCGCCTTTTTGCGCAGTTGAAAAAACCGATCACCCTCGGCGGGCGAAGACTGAGCGTCACCGCGAGATGCAATAGAGATGCTTGTCGCCCCGGATGAAGAGTTCCTTGTCGACCGGCGCCGGCGTGGCGCCGATCGTCTCATCCAGATGGTTGGTGGCCAGCACTTTCAAATCGTCGGCGTCGGCAATGACCACCGTCGTCCCGGATCGCGCGGTCAGGTAAATGTGTCCGTTGGCTTCGATCGGCGACGCGTACGGGTTATCGAGTCCGATCCTGCGGGCAAAATAATGCGGCTTGCCAGTCGCCGCGTCGACGCACGACAGCAGTCCGGTTTTGCCTTTGTGAAAATAGAGCCGCCCGGCCGTCGAAAGCAGGGGCGAAGCGACGTCCGGGGCGTCGTGGTTGATTTGCCAGACCACTTTGTTGGTGCCCCGAATGTCCCCCTCGCCATCCAAGCGGAACGCCCCCACGTAGGCCCCTTGGAATCCGCTGCCGACGATGACCAGATCATTGGCGGCGACCGGAGAGGCGATCGGCCGCAGAGTCTGGCCTCCGCAACGCCACAATTCTTTCCCGGTTTCGAGATCGTAGCTGCGGACTGACTTCTGTCCGTTGAGGATCACCTGTTTGCGTCCGGCGTGTTCGACAACCAGCGGCGTCGACCACTCTGTCGGCTCCTGACGGTCAGCCTTCCAGATCGTTTTGCCCGTCCGCTTGTCGAGCGCGTACAGCGCTGACGGGCCCTTATGATCCCAGGGCACAAGGATCATGTCGCCCACCAGTGTCGGCGAACTCCCTTCGCCGAAGCCGAACAGCGTTTCCATTTTTCCAAAGTCGTCCCGCTTCCAGACGAGGTCGCCGTTCATCGAATAACAATAAAGGCCCCGCGAGCCAAAGTGCGCATAAACGTGCTCCCCGTCGGTACAGGGGGAGGCGGAGGCAAACCCATTGGTTTCGTGCGTCTTTTGATGCGGCCTGGCGACGATGGCCGTTTTTTCCCAAAGCAGTTTGCCGTCGTGCCGGTCGTAGCAGAGGACCTTGAACTCGAGCGTCGGCAGTCCGCTCTCCGGTTCGCCCGCGGCGGGAACGGCAGTCGTCACAAAAATGCGATTGTCCCAGATGACGGGCGATGAAAGTCCCCGGCCGGGAACGTCGGCCTTCCATTTGACGTTTTTGGAATCGCTCCACTCGATCGGAGGCGACGCATTGGCAGCCGTCCCATTCCCCGTTGGCCCGCGCCAATGGGCCCAGTTTTCCGCACGCGCGAAGGAATCGAGAAACGCGAACACGACCGCCAGACACACAACTGTCTTAAAAATGGGAACCTCCGAGTTTTCTGGGACCGCGGATTCAGATCCCTAGCAGTTTAATCGGCGGACATGGCTGTTGTAATCGGTCGCGGTCGTAAAAATTTTGCCCTCCGGTTACGGCCCTCGCCATTTGAACATGTAGAACTTTTGCCACGCCCGCCGTCGGACGACGACCTGGTTCCCGTGACCCGCGGCAGACACCATTGTTCGGCCGAGCCAGTCAGTAAGTATTGGCTCGTGACTTGCGAGCGCTCCGTCGAGCGGAAAACCGGCACCCGCGTCTGGAATCCGCCGGCTTCAGAGTTCGAGAGAGAGTGATCACTCGTTTAGGACGGGCTTTGGTCGCCTCGGATGAAATCGCGGTCGTGCATTTTCGCGGAATCCGCTACGATTCGTGAAACCTCGCTTCGCCGCCGACTTCGGGTTCGCGCTTCCCCGCAGGCTCGGTTGTGCGGCTCTGACAGCCGTACGGTCGGCGAGCGAACATCTGAAGCATTGCCCGTGTCCATTCCCACGACGGAACCAGGCCACGGATGCGACGCGTGGTTCGATGGGGAGTTCGGCGTGACTCAAACTGGGGAGGTTGGCGAAGCGGCCGAGGCGACGCACAGCCGTAAGCCTCGCGGAAACGCCGCGCTGACTGTTGCGCGTGAGCCTCGTGATTCCGCCGCGGCGACTTTGGCCCGCGAGCGGATCGTGGTGCTGATGCTGGCCTCGGTCCAGTTCATCTCGATCATCGACTTCATGATCATCATGCCGCTCGGTCCGCAGCTGATGCGGAAACTGGCGATTGGGCCGCAGCAGTTCGGGCTGGTCGTTGCCTCTTATACGATTGCGGCGGGGTTGGCGGGTTTGGTCGCCTCGTCGCTCATGGATCGGCTCGGTCGCAAGGCCGCGTTCCTCGGGCTCGATGCCGGCTTCCTCATCGGCACGTTCCTCTGTGGCCTGGCTCCGACTTATTGGACGTTGGTTCTGGCTCGGGTCCTGACCGGTGCGTTCGGCGGAATACTGGGCGGACTGGCCCTGGCAATCATCGGCGACGTCTTCCCCGAAGAGCGGCGCGGCCGCGCGACGGGGGCCCTGATGTCGGGGTTCGCCCTGGCGTCGGTCGCCGGCGTCCCGTTCGGCCTCTACCTGGGAACGCACTTCGGCTGGCACGTGCCTTTCATCTTGCTCGGCCTCTTGGGCTGCCCGGTATGGGCGGTGGCCGTGTGGACGTTGCCACCGCTGCGCGATCACCTGGCCAAGGCGACGAGCACACACCCGTTGCGCGTTGTGTTCGAGACCTTCACGCAGCCCAATCACCTGAACGCGTTCGCGCTGATCGTGATGTTGATGGTGGCCGCCTTCACGATCTTTCCGTACATGAGCCCGTTTCTGGTCAGCAACATCGGCATGACCGAGGATGAGCTCGGGCTGGTGTACATCGCCGGCGGAGCGGTGACGCTCTTTTCCGCGCCGCTGATCGGCCGGCTGGCGGATCGTTACGGCAAGCTGCGCGTGTTCCGCATTGTCTGCCCCCTATCGGCCGTATTCACGCTGGCCGCGGCGAACCTGGTGCCGGTGCCAGTGGCCGTGGCAGTCGCCATCATGGCGGCCCTGATGGTCTGCAACTCGGGCCGGATGGTGGCCGCGATGGCCATGATCACCGGCAGCGTCGAATCACACCGCCGCGGCGGATTTCTAAGCGCCAACTCGTCGGTGCAACACCTCTCGATCGGCTTCGGCACCTACGTGGGCGGCCTGATCGTCGCCCAAGCTGCGGACGGCCGCCTGCTGCATGTACCGATTCTGGGCTTGGTCTCGGCCGCCGCCACAATGCTCTGCCTCTGGCTCGCCGGCCGCATCCGCCCGCTCCGTCCGACCGCCGAGCATCACATCACCGCCACCGAATCCCTGGCCGCCGCAGCCGAGATGTACGACGCGGCGGAACCGGTGGGAGCGTGCAAAGAAGCGTAGTGCCTTGCACGAGGAGGGAACGCGAAGCTCGCGCCGCGGCGGTCGTTCTCGCTCGCGGCTGCAAGCTCCAATTCGCTTGGTACAATCAAATGGTCATTCCATCCCGACCCGCAACGGGAAGTCTCATGGCCCCAACCAAGCGCCGTTACAGCAAAGAGGAGTTCGCCCGGCGAGGCGACGCGATCTACGAAGCCGACGTTCTACCTAGGCTCACTGCTGCGGACGAAGGCAAATTTGTCGCGATCGACATCGAAACCGGGAACTTCGAGCTTGATGTCAACGAGCTGGCGACGTGCGACAAGCTGAGCGCCCGTATTCCTGACGCACAAATCTGGCTGGTCAAGGTCGGCTCACGTTATTTGCATCGGTTTGGCGGCCGTGAGCAGGCACAAAATGAAAATGCGAATTTGTGTCGGCAGTAAAGTTGCGACCAAGTGGCTACGCGACAGGGACCATGGAACTCGACACCGACAAGATTGACGACGCGACACTCGCTCTTTTGTTGCTCGGCTTACACGACGGCGTCCGCGCGTGGAAAGGCTTCGACTGGGACGCGATGCATCGGCTGCACGAAAAGGGCTACATCGCCGATCCGCGAGGCAAAGCCAAGTCGGTCATCTTGACCGACGAAGGTTTGGAGCGGGCGAAACGCCTGCTCGAAAGCTTGTTCGGCAAGCAGGCCGGCCAATAGAAATCGACTCTGGCGGTCGCACGGAACGAAACCTTTAGGTAATCGACAATAGCCTGACGCTAGATCTTTTGGCTATTGTCTCTCGCCCGGAGGGCTCTCTGGGGTTCGCGAAGTATGGTCATGCACGATCACCCAGGCCCCATCGATCTTGCGGAACACGAGCGAAAAGTTGCCGCCGACTGGGCCGTTGCGGTCGAGGTGCCAGCGGCCGAGCATCAGAGCCGCGGAGTCTCCTAGCGGAAAGACTTCGAGGCCGTCGAAGGTCAAGTGGCCCATTCGTTCGCGGGTGGGATAACGCAGCTTGTAGTTGTCCTTCGTGGTCTGCCAGCCGCGGGTGGTGTGGCCGCCGGAGCTGAAGGTCAGGTCTTCGGACTTCCAGTAGTGCTGCATGAAGCCGTCGATGTCGCCGCGATTCCAGGCGGCGGCTTGCTCGGAGAGGATGCTTTCGAGCGTGTCAAGCAGGTCGTCGTTCGGATGAATTCGACGCAGCCGTGAGTCTTGGCGGATTGTGAGCATCGTGCTTTTTGCCCCGCCGAGAATCGGGATGTCGACACTGGCTAGGAACCGGTCGCCGGTCGTCTTGAGGCTCGGATGGAGTGCCCGCACATTCGCACTCAGGCCGAGGTGGTCGAGGCTCGGTGCGTAGTGCCCGTTTTTCTGTTGGAAGGCTTGTTGCCGGTAGTAGATCTCCGTCAGGGCGTCGCGCGCGGGCCGTGTCGGATCGGGTTTAAAGGAATCGGTGCCCGGCGCGGCTGCGGAGAACTGCACGTAGCCCCAGCGCTCGGGTCGGTGCATGTCGACGATGCCGGTGGGTGACCAGACCCAGTTGTCTTCGTGCGTGTTTGGCACCCGTTGGTACTTGCCTGCGACGATTTGGTGCTGCCATTCGACGCGCGAGAAGTCGACGCGCCATTGATCGCCGTCGTGCGGCGGGGCCGGACGATGGGCGAATTCGCGGAGGGCATCCCAGGGGATGGCGATTTCGACCGACCAGCCGGTGTCGTGATCGGACCGATCGTTCAGCGTGCCCGCGACGTGCACGGCCGTTTTCAGGCCGGGGATGTCCCAGCTATTGTCCGCCCGGCCGTCGTCTTTGTACGGCCGCGGCAGGAAGAGATCCCAACTCGTGTTGAGGGCGTTGATCTCGAACTCGTAGTAGTCGTGATTGTCGCCGTCGGGATCGATGAAGAGTTCGAAATCGTTGTCGTTAAAGATGACCGAATCGTGCTTCGTCAGCGTTCCCCAGACGTGGGGTTCTTCGAGCTCGGCCCCGATGTAGAAATAGTGATCATCCCACAGCATTTTGGCGCGGGTGCGAAACCGCGGCTTCGGCCGGCGATCACCCTCGATATCGACAAAGTCTTCCGTCCACGGCACGGCCCGCCACGCCGCGTCATCAAGTTGCCCATCGATTTTTGGAGCGGCGGCGGCGCGGTAGCAGACGTAACCGCGCGGGACGATCGGCTTCATCTGCACCCAGTCCCCGAGCCAATCTCGCGAGTCTTTGCGCGAGTCGGCCGCCGCGGCCTGGCCAGCCGCAACCAGGAGCGTGAGCACGCCACACAAGAAAACCACCCGGGCTTTCCAGCCGGCGAGCCGGGAGTGGAGGCAGATCATGCGGTCATCCTCGTTGTCTTATGGCTTACTGCTCAATCGCTGGTCAGATTTTTGCGATCATGGGCCGCGCGCTGGCGAATGGCAAGCCGGCGCCTCTGACGGTTCTGGTCCTCGCGATGCGGAGACTGTCAAAGATGACAGAAGTGTGCCAGAGGTCCTTGGTTGACTTTAGGGCTCCGAGCCGTTCTGTTCTCGTCAGTCTGTCGTTTTTCCAATGAATCGCGCCGGCCGTCGAATACCTGACAGCCAGATCGAAAACAGTTCCGTCCGAACCGAGCGAATGCGATGAAGAGACGCCGATTTCTCAAAACAGCCGGCGCCATTCCCGTTGCCGTAATTTCTGCTGACTGGCTCGCCGGCACCGCCGTCGGGCCTTCGGCGGCAGGGCGTTCGCCGCCGGTGGCTCGGCGAGTCCGCCCGGGGGATGCCGCGTGGCCGTCGCCGGCGAGTTGGGAAAAACTGAAGCAGGCCGTCGGCGGTCGCTTAATGGAGTTGAATTCGCCGCTCGACCCCTGTCGCAGCGCGCCGGAGAGTCCGGCGTGCGCCGAGCTGTTCAAGGAACTCAAGAATCCTTATTTCGTCGGCGATAACCCGGCGCTGACGCAGACATCGGGCTGGGTCGACGCCTGGACGTCGGCCCCGAGCGTTTACGCGGTCGCCGCGTCCACAACGGCCGACGTCGTGGCAGCGGTCAATTTCGCCCGCGAGCACAATTTGCGGCTGGTGGTGAAGGGGGGTGGGCACAGCTATCAGGGAACCTCCAACGCGCCCGATTCGCTGCTAATTTGGACGCGGGCGATGAAGGACATCGTTCTGCATGATGCCTTCGTGCCGGACGGCTGCGCGGGAAAGGTCGCGCCGCAGCCAGCGGTCACCGTCGGGTCGGGGGCGATCTGGATGCAACTTTACGACGCGGTCACGACCCAAGCGGGTCGCTACGTGCAAGGCGGCGGCTGCGCGACAGTGGGCGTGGCCGGACTGATTCAAAGCGGCGGCTTCGGCAGCTTTTCGAAGCAATTCGGACTGGCAGCGGCTGGATTGTTGGAGGCCGAGGTTGTCCTTGCGGACGGCTCAGTCCAAGTCGCCAACGCCGGCGCCCATCCGGAGCTCTTTTGGACGCTCAAAGGCGGCGGGGGAGGAAGCCTCGGCGTCGTAACGAAATTGACTCTGCGCACGCGCACGCTGCCGAAATACTTCGGAGCAGTCTCCGGTACGATCCGGGCCAAATCGGACGCGGCGTATCGGGACCTTGTGGCCCAAATCATCGGGTTCTACCGCGATCGGCTCTTCAATCCGCATTGGGGCGAGCAGATTCGCTTCGGGCAGCGGAATACCGTCGAATTGCACATGGTCTCGCAGGGGCTCGATCGCCAGCAAGCTGTGGCCGTGTGGAAGCCCTTCTTCGATTGGGTTGCCGGCCGGCGTGCCGATCTTTCCGTCACGACGCCGACGACAATTGCGGCCCTGCCGGCGCGGCGCTTCTGGGATCCTAAGTTTTGGGATGCGCTCCCCGTGAAAGTTGTCGTCCACGACGATCGTCCGCATGCGCCGAAGGGCAACGTCTTCTGGGCGGGCGACGGCGAGCAGGTTGGGCAGTTTGTCCACGGTTACCGTTCCGCGTGGCTGCCGGCGGCGCTGTTGGAGAAAGAGCGGCAGCACGAACTGGTCGACGCGCTGGTTGCCGCCAGTCGCCGCTGGCCCGTCTCGCTGCATTTCAACAAGGGGCTCGCCGGCGCGCCGCCGGAAGAGTTGGCGGCCGCCCGAGAGACAGCGACAAATCCGGCCGTTCTCGACGCGTTCGCCCTGGCGATCATCGCCGGCGAGAGCGGGCCGGCGTTTCCGGGAATTGCCGGCCACGAGCCGAACGTGTCCGCCGCTCGTCGAAATGCCGCCGCCATCAACCGGGCAATGGACGAACTCTTGAAAGTCGTCCGCGAGCCCGGCTCTTACGTCTCCGAAAGCGACTATTTCGAGCGCGATTGGCAGCACTCATTCTGGGGCTCGAACTATGCGCGCTTAGCCGCCACAAAGAAGAAGTACGATCCGAACGGCCTGTTCTGCGTCCACCACGGCGTCGGCAGCGAAGAATGGAGTGCGGACGGCTTCACGAAGGTCGCACGAACGTGATCGGCCCGCCGCGGCTGAACGACGTCACTGCTTGATTCCCAGTTGATCGAGAATGAACGCCAGTTCGTAGGCTTTCTCGTGCAGAGCCTCGTAGCGGCCGCTGGCCCCGCCGTGGCCGGCGTCCATGTTGCACTTGAGAATCAACGGGTTCTTATCCGTTTTCAGAGTGCGCAGCCTGGCGACGTATTTCGTCGGCTCGTGGTAAAGGACCTGACTGTCGTTGAGCGAGGTTGTTACCAGGATCGACGGATAGGCCGTGCGGGCCAAGTTGTCGTAGGGGGAGTATTCGAGCATGTAACGACCGGCAGCGTTCTCTTTCGGATTGCCCCACTCCAAGAATTCCTGCACTGTCAGCGGGAGCGATTCGTCGAGCATCGTGTTGATGAGATCCACAAACGGCACGCCGAGATGAGCGACCTTGCACAGATCGGGGCGAAGATTGAGCGTGGCCCCAATCAGCAGGCCGCCGGCGCTGCGGCCCTCGATGGCCAGGCGGTCGCGGGCGCCATATTTGTCTCGCACGAGTTCGTCCGCACAGGCAATGAAGTCGGTAAACGTGTTTTTCTTGTGCATCAACTTGCCGTCGAGATACCACTGACGGCCCATGTCGGACCCGCCACGAATGTGAGCGAGGGCAAACACGACCCCGCGGTCGAGCAGCACGAGCCGCGTGGGATCGAAGAACGGGTCGGTGCTGAAACCGTAGGAGCCGTAACTGTAGAGAAAGATCGGCGCCTTGCCGTCTTTGATTAGACCCTTGCGGTACACGATCGAAATGGGCACCTTCACGCCATCGGGGGCCGTCGCGTCGATGCGTTCACTGACGTAATTCTTGGCATCGAAGCCGCCAGGCACGTCAGTCGCCTTGAGCAGCTTGCGTTCTCGCGTTTTCAGGTTGAAGTCGAAGACGGAACGCGGAGTGACCAGGCTGGTATAGTCAAAATGGATGTCGAGCGTGTCGAATTCCGGATTGGCTCCCAGATTGACGGCATAGCTCTTCTCGGGGAAGGAGATGCGATAAGACTCCTTTGAGCGAAAGTTGTAGACACGCAGCTGTGGAACGCCCGCTTCACGCTCGACGACGACGGCGAAGTCTTTGAAGAGCGAGATGCCTTCCAGAAAAACGCTCGGCTTGTAGGGCTCAAATTCCTTCCACCCGTTCTCGTTCGTCTCGGCGACCGGGCAGGTCATCCATTTGAAGTTGACGGCTCCGTCTTTGTTCGTGCGGATGTGGAAGAGTCCGTCGCGGTGATCGATTGAGTATTCCACCCCCTCCTTGCGAGGTGCGATGACTTTGAATTGGCCATCGGGAGTCCGGCCATCCAGAAAGGACTCTTCGGTCGTCGTGGAACTGACCGAAGTGTGCACCAGATATTTCTTGTCGTGCGTGCGGCTCACGCCGAGGCGATAGAGCTCGTCTTTTTCTTCGTAAACTAGCTGATCTTTCTCCTTCGGGTCTCCCAGGGTGTGGTGGAAGAGTTTGTGCGGCCGTTTGGCGGCGTCTTCGATGACGTAGAACAGAGTTTTGTTGTCGCCAGCCCATTCGACGTTTGACACTTTGACGAATTTGTCTTCCAGCAGCTTGCCGGTCTTCAAGTCCTTGACAGACAGATAGTATTCGCGGAAGCCGGTGACGTCGGTCAGATAGGCGTAGAACTTGCCGTCGTCGCTGGCCGCGATCGGCCGCACCGAAAGGAACTTTTTCCCCTCGGCCAGCTTGTTGACGTCGAGCAGAATTTCCTCAGCTCCCTCGAGGCTCCCTTTCTTCCGGCAAAAGATGGGGTACTGCTTCCCCTCTTCGGTGCGGGTGTAGTACCAGAAGCCGTTGTCGCGGACCGGCACGCTCAGATCGGTTTGCTTGATGTGCGAGAGCATCTCGCGGTAGAGCTTGTCCTCGAACGACTTCAAGTCTTTCGTGAGACCTTCCCGATAAGCGTTTTCGCTTTGGATGTACTGAATGACTTCCGGATTGGTCTTATCCTTGAGCCAGTGATAAGGATCGTCAATTTTTTGGCCGTGGAAGTCGAAGCTGTAAGGCCTGGTTGGTGCGACCGGCGGCTGGAGACCGGCCGCCGGGGCAGCAAGCGAAAGCGAGAAGAAAAAGATTGCAAACAGACGATAAGGCTTCACGGAATTGACCTTTCAACAAGCATCTGGCTGCGAGGCGAGAATCTCTCAAGTTTTTCGGTTGCGGTCTTGGACGTCAATGGCCCCCGGACGTCGGGTGCTCGGCTTTCCACGTCATGGCCATCAAAATTCGGTTGTACCCGCTCGGGTGATCGTAGAACACGATCTCCTCCCACTTGCCCGGGCGCATTTTGCGGTATTCCGAGAGCATGAGTGACGCGTCTGCGAATCCGTCGGGCTCACCCGCGGCATTCAGGCCGAACGCGTCGGCCTCGATCTCCTCGGTGCGGATGATGGTGTTCGTCACCGGCGTCATGACGAACATGTACACGCCCAGCAGCAGGACGATCAGGGGCAGGCCGGCCGGATCGGCGATCGAGCGGATGCCCCAGGCCTCGCCGCGACGCGCGACAATTCGATCGAAGGCCCAGGCGCAGAAGGCGAAGCCGACCGTCAGGACGAGCCCCAGCTCGATCAATCCCTTGTAGACGTGATTCATGACGTAGTGCCCCATCTCGTGGGCCATGACGGCTTTCACCGAGGCGGGCGAGCAGCGGTTGAGCAGGTTGTCGTTGAGCGAGATCCGCATGGTCCCCAAGGCTCCGCTCACATTGGCGCTTACTCGCTTGGACTGCTTCGAGGCGTCGAAGACGTAGACCTGCTCGGCCGGGATCTCGTTGGCGCGGGCCAGGCTCAGGATCGGATCCCGCAGCTTCGGATCGTCGAGCGTGTGGTACTCGTTGAACAAGGGCGCGATATAAACCGGCGCGAGCGCCAGAACGAGAAACAACAGCGCGACCGACGCAACCGACGCCCAGATCCACCAGCTCTTCTGCACGCGGCGCAGGATCGCATACAGGATCATGATCGCCACGCCACCGAGCACGGCACCAAGGGCGATGCCGATGGCCTGTTCGGAGAGCCACGCCCCGAGCGTTTGGTTCATCAGTCCGTACTTCTGCTCGCGGAAGAAGCCCTCGTACAGCGCGAGGGGAAAGCCCAGGACTGTCGTGAAAAGGAAGTACTGAGCCCCGAACACCAGCGTCCTGAGCGGCGCCTGAGCAAAGCGAAACCGCACGACGCGTTCTGAAAGGTTCCGCATTCCTGCGGACAAGCCCGTGGTGAGCAGAATCAAGGAGAGCGCCGCCGACAGCAGGAAATCCCAGAGCTTGAGCCAGTACCCGCCCTCGAAGTACGCGTCGGACTTGGCGATCTGCTCCGGAGTGAGTTTTGAAACGTACGCCTCGGTGGCGGCGACCGGATCGAGCCGCGTTGAAGCGGAAGGCGTCGCTACGGCGGAACTCTTCGGCGGGGTCGATTGCGCATGAACGGATCCGGCCAGCGCCAGAACCGTGGCTACAAACACCATCAAAACGACGAATGCACTGCGCATCATTTTCCCAATTCGTGACTGCGGACACTGAGAGTCGGATCGAGTCTGACAAGAGTGATTCGAGCGGCCTCTTGAATCTTGGGCCAAATTGTGGTGGATTCGCAAGGCGGGGAGTCGACCGCATCGGTTCGGCCCACTCCGGTGTGAGGGCGGCGCGGCATGTTTTCCATTAAAGGAATCGATCACATTGCTCTGGCGGTGAGCGATGTCGAGCGCTCGGTGGCCTGGTACAAGGAAGTGCTGGGATTGGAAAGGCGCTACGAAGACGCTTGGGGGAGTTACCCGGCGATGGTCGGAGTCGGCACGACTTCGATCGCGTTGTTCCCGGTCGAAGGCACAGAAGCCAAGCCGTCTCCCGGTCGCGACGTGCTGGCCATGCGACACTTTGCGTTCCGGGCCGATCGCGCGAATTTCGACCTGGCCCGGCGTGAGCTGAGCGGCCGAGGGATTCCTCTCGAAGCGCAGCATCACGGCGTCTCGGAGTCGATTTATTTTCACGACCCAGACGGGCACGAGGTCGAAATTACGACCTACGAAGTGTAGCCCTCGCGCAAGCCGCCCGCTGCGCGCCTCGTGGCAGCCATTATTATATTGACAGTTAGCTAACTGACTATGTATCATGGCCGAGTTCGCTTTCGCATGGCCTGCGGTATCGGTGCCGCGACGCAAGCGCCGTCGGACAGCTCTCTTGATTTGAAGGACCTGACTTTATGCGACTCGGTCATTGCCCCATCGCATTCGCGTTTCTTTTGGTCGCTCTGCCCGTCACGTGCGTCGGAGAGGGTTCTGAGCGTGCAACTCGTGAGGAAGCGAGGAAGGCGATTGAAAGCGGCAATGTTGAGTGGGGCAAGGCCCGAGTGGCGATCGACAAGAACGCGTTCGAGAGCATGCTGGCGCCGACTTTGTACGTCCAACTCGGAAATCGAAGGCTAAACCGGCAGCAGTTCATCGATGCCATCTCCTCATCTCCGCCCGGCGTAAAACTGACGCGCTTCGATGCCCGCGTCTTGACCGTCATGCCGAACGGCAACGATTGGGTGGCAATCATATTTGAAACGCTCGAAGTCGAGCGCACGGGCGCCGGGGGAAAAACGGAAAAGGTGTATTTGACTGCGGTCACTCGGGATGGCTGGCGAAAGGTCAGCGGCGATAAATGGTTGGTTCTGTTCTCTGAGGAGATCAGCCATGAAAAGTGGGACCGAACACCTCCGCCTCTTACCAACCGGTAGGACGCGCGCGGAAAGGCAAACGGCCGTTTGACGGCGGCCGGGCAATCCGACCCCGAGGAGAAATCATGTCCGTTTACGAAACGCTCGACGCTCTGGACATCGTGCTTCCGGACCTGACACCCCCGGTCGCGGCGTTCGTTCCCTTCCGGCGGAGCGGCAACCTGGTTTTCTTGTCCGGCCATATCGCCAGGCAGGGCGGCACGCCGTGGGTCGGTCAGCTTGGCGCAAACCTCACAACCCCACAGGGTCAAGACGCGGCTCGCGCTGTGGCCATCGATCTGCTTGGCACGCTTCACGCCGCGGTGGGCGATTTAGACTGCATCAAACACATCCTGGAGCTGGTGGTGCTCGTGAACAGCAGCCCCTCATTCACCGAACAGCACCTGGTGGCTAACGGAGCTTCGGAACTCTTGGCGCAGGTATTTGGAGAGCTCGGAACGCACACGCGCAGCGCCTTCGGAGTCGCTCAGGTGCCGTTCGGATCTTGTGTGGAAATCACTCTGCTCGCCGAGGTTGACGATTCATGCTCCGATTAAAGTCTCACCGGTACGTCGTCGTTGATGTTTTCGCGACGGAGCCCTTAGCCGGAAATCCGCTCGCGGTGTTCCCGAACGCGGCGGACTTTTCCGAAACCACGATGCAGAAAATCGCCAGGGAACTCAACCTGGCTGAAACCGCTTTCGTGCTTCCGGCGACGCGCGCGGATTGTGCGGCACGCGTACGCATCTTTACGCCCGCAAAGGAGATGGCATTCGCCGGGCATCCGACAATTGGCACTGCGTTTGTGTTGCGGCAAGAAGGATCCGTATCGCGCAACACGAGCGACTTCAGTCTGGAAGAGCAGGTCGGCCCCGTCCCGATTCGAATCGAAGGGGAACACTGCCCGCGCCCGCTGATTTGGCTGCGAACGCCACCGATTCGCGAAGGAAGATGCTTCGAGATTTCTCTCTCTGCGAAAGTGCTGGGGCTCGAGACACGGGATCTCCTTCCAATCCTGCCGCAACTGCTGAGCGCAGGTAATCCAACAATCCTCGTTGCAGCCAAAGATAAAGCCGCAGTCGATCGGGCGAGGCTGGATCTCACGGGTCTCAGAACTCTAAAGGGTGCGGGGAACGAGTCCTTGTGCGTCTTCCTGTTTACTCCAACGCCTGAAGGAGCTTATTCCCGGATGTTTGCGCCGGAATACGGAGTCCCCGAAGATCCGGCGACCGGAAGCTCAACGGGGCCCTTGGCCGCTTTCATGATGCGGCGTGGTCTGGCCTCGAAGGCCGCGGGCACGTGCTTCGTCAACGAACAGGGAACAAAGATGGGCCGCCGCAGCCTCCTGCACGTACGAATCCACGGGGAACAGGGTGCCGATGGAATCGATGTCGGCGGCTACGTCACTCCGATCTGTGAAGCCACAATGAATCTGCCAGCACCCGAAGGTCAAGGGGAGCCGACGCGATGAAAAGACTTCGGACAGCCGCGGCAATCGCCTTAAGCCTGTTGCTCGGATCCGGACTCACCTGGCAGGTGCAGCCCACGTTTGCCGGACCGCCCGAACCGCTTCACCTCGAAGTGTTCACCGGTAATGAAGACAGTTGGGGCGTCACGTCCACGTTGATCTACGGAAAGACCGAGGCGATCCTGGTCGATAGCCAGTTCCGAATCAGTCAGGCGAACAAACTCGCCGACCGAGTCGCCGCGACAGGCTGTCACCTCAAAGGAATCTTCATCACCCATCCAGACGACGATCATTACATCGGCACGGCTGTGCTTCATCAGCGTTTTCCCAATGCGCCGATTTACATGACGGCCGCGGCCCTGGAAGAATTCAAACGGACGTCGGCCGAATCCCTGGCGATGCGAAAGGCACAAGCACCCTCCGAAACGCCGGACGGTCTGCCGACGCCCGAAGTGCTGCCCGCCACGATCTTCTCGGTTGATGGACAGGCGGTCGAAGTGATTAAGGATTTTCAGGGCGACGTGCTGAAATCGATGAATAGCTTCATCTGGGTGCCGTCTCTCGATGCCATCGTCGCGGGAGACGTCGTGTTCAGCGGGGTCCATCCCTGGTTGGCGAATTCAAGCGCGGAATCACGGTCTGCGTGGCACCATTCCCTCGAACTCATCTCCGCCCTGCACCCGCGGATCGTTGTCGCCGGCCACAAAGGCAATCCCGGTCTTCCGGATTCTCCTGAGGCGATCGCGTTCATGCACAATTATCTGAACGAGTTCGAATCAGCGAGACGCGAAGCGACCAACGCGGATGAACTGGTCGCGGCAATGAGCCGCAGATACCCAGGGCTGATGCAAAAAAAGTTTTTGACGTACGCGGCGAGAGCCGCCCTTCCCAAACCTCGTTCATGAGCTGACGCTGGTCCAACTCGATCTGCCAATACTCGCTTTGTTCAGCGCGTGCTACAATTTCCGGACGTCGCACATGACTCGAAGACGACGCCGGTTGCAACCCGTTAATGAGCCCTTCCGACCAAGAACAACGCGTACCGCTTAACGAGTCTCGCAATCCGGGCTCTCGCGAACGAACGACGACTGCAGATTCTTGAGTGGCTCAAGGATCCGACCAGCCATTTCCCCCCTCAGGTCGACGGGGATTTGGTGAAGGATGGGGTTTGCGGGTGTCTGATTGCGCCAAGCTTCGCGTGAGCCAACCGACCACGAGCGAGCACATGAAAATTCTGTGCCAGGCCGGGCTCACACGCGCCAAGCGAATCAAGAAGTGGACCTTCTACAAGCGCGACGAGGCCAGAATCAGGCAAATCAAGAAAGCCATTCTCGCGAAGGTGTAGGAGCGGGAAGTTCTCTCCCGATCGGTCTTCAAAAATACCGTTCCAAATTCCACGAGTTTTGAGACCCGAACGCTTTGCCCTTTCCGCATGGAGCGAGCCGAATGCCTACGGCGGGCGTCGTTTAATCCGGGTCGGCGAAGCGAACCTGTGTCTGAACGATCTCCTGGCGGCGTCGAAAGAACGCGTCCAGCACGAGCGGGTCAAAATGGGATCCGCGACCGTCTTCGAGAATCTGCAAGCATTTGTCGAACGGATATGCCGGCTTGTACGGGCGTTTGCTGCTCAAGGCATCAAACACGTCGGCCACGGCGGTGATGCGGCCCGCAATGGGAATGTCCTCGCCGGCCAGGCAAAGGGGATATCCGGTGCCATTCCATTTTTCGTGATGGCTCATGGCGATGGTGGCGGCGAGCGCCAGGATCGGCGACTCGGTCGTTTCCAGCAAACGCGAGCCGAGCTCCGTGTGCCGGCGCAGCAAGTTTAATTCGTGCTCCGGGATGGACTGGGTGATTTGTTTGCCGAAAGCGCTGTGCTTCCGCATCAACTCCATCTCTTCCGGTTCCAGCTTGCCCGGTTTGAGCAAAATCGAATCGGGAACCCCGATCTTGCCGATGTCGTGCAGTTGGGCCGCTTGCTCGAGCATTTCGAGTTGCTCGCCGCGCCAACCGAGTTGTTCGGCAATCAAACGCGCATAGCGCCCGACCCGCAGGACATGACGCCCGGTGTCGTCGTCGCGAAACTCGGCGGCGCGGGCCAGGCAATGAATCACTTCTTGTCGCGATCGGGCCAGCTCGGCGGTCCGCCGCAACACTTCCGCCTCGAGCTCCTGCGAATATTTCTCCAAGTAGTCGGCGTGCTGTTTGACGATCAACACGTTGCGAACCCGGGGAATGAGTTCGCTCGGGTCGACCGGCTTGCTGAGGAAGTCGCTGGCTCCCAGCTCGATTGCCTGTCGCTTGATCGACTGGTCGTTGGCCGCCGTCAAAATCACAACTGGAAGGTGCACGCTGCGTTCGTTGCCGCGGACCGCGGACAGGATCTCGATACCGCTGACATGCGGCATCATGATGTCCAAGAGCAGGATGTCCGGAGATTCCCGTTCGACCAGCGCGAGTGCCTCGCGCGCGTCGGTCGTGACGACGAAACTCGCATACCCTTCCATCGCAAGGTATTTTCGCGCCACTTTCACGTTCGTCGGCTCATCGTCCACAATCATGATTTTCGAGGAGCGCAATGCCAGGTCGTTTGTGCGGAATTGTGGCGCGGCCGCCTCAGCGACGCTTGCCGTCGGCCCGGAATCGTCCAGAGATGTTCCCATCCCAATCCTCCTTATCTGGCTTGGCCGACTTAGCGGGCGGCCAACGGATGCTGCTTCAAGCTGTTTTCACGGTGTCCAGGCATTGACGGGGGAGACCGTCAATCACGATCTGATCGGCGAGCTGTGTAACGTCGCTCAAGTAGGCCGCGATGGCGGCGGGATCGCCCTCTTGAACCGCGCGTTCCAAGGGCAAGGCCGCCGCCGTCAGCGCCTGAACCCGGCCGTTCCGGCTGAACCCTTGAGCCAATGCGCCAGGCCTCCAAGCGTCTGATAGTCCTTCACCAACGCGGCTGAACGCATCTTGTCGAGGTTCGCGCGCAACCGGTCGACGAACTCAATGACGATTTCGCGGAATTCGGGATCATCCATCGGCAAATCCGACTCAAGCGATCCTGCACTGTCGGTGTGCTCTTTCGCGTCTTCTGAGGCCTGTTGCCCGCTTTGTAGCACGCCAGCCACCGTGTTGAGCAGACGATCGCTGTTGATCGGCTTGGTCAGATATCCCGTGCAACCGGCGGCCCGGCACCGGTCTTCGTCCCCCTTCATCGAATGCGCGGTCAACGCGACAATCGGAGTTGTCACTCCTCGATTCCGCAACTGAGTGGTCGCCATGTAGCCGTCGAGCACCGGCATCTGCATATCCATCAGAATCACGTCGAACTTGTGTTGGCAGGCGAGCAACAGGCCGATCTCTCCGTTCTCCGCGGTCATCACCTCGGCCCCCGCGCGGCGCAAGACCAGGCTGATCAGCTTGCGGTTCGTCGCGCCGTCTTCCACGAGCAGGATCGAAGCGCCGGCCAGAACCGGCGCGAAGCCGGCAGCGCGCTGAGATTTGCACTCCATCAGATCCGCCGTTGGAGCATCGAGCATTGTGATTCCCGTGAGCGGGCCCGTCGCAATTTCAGCCGTGAAGCGGCTTCCGCGCCCCGGCTCGCTCTCGACGTTCAATCCACCTCCCAGCAGTTCGCTGATTTGTCGGCTGATCGCCAGCCCCAAGCCGGTGCCGCCGAACCGGCGAGTAATCGATTGATCGGCCTGTGTGAACGGCTCGAAAATCCGCTCGAGGGAATCGGACGCGATGCCGATTCCCGAGTCGATGACGTCGATGGCCAGTCGCGGAGAGACATCTCTTTCATTGAGGCGGGCGACGACTTCCACCGCGCCTCGGTCGGTGAACTTGATGGCATTGCCGATGAGGTTCATCAACAGCTGCCGGAACCGGGACGGATCAGTCAGAATCGTGTGGGGAACGGGGCTATCCCAGCGGTATTCGAGGTTAATTCCTTTTTCCTGGGCCCGGACCCTGAGGATCGAAATCGCCTGGGCGACGACCTTGTGCGGCTCGCAACGGACCATCTCGACTTCCATCTGTCCCGATTCAATCTTCGAGAGATCCAGAATGTCGTCGATCAGTTCGAGCAGGTGTCGCCCGCTGTGATTGATCGTTTCGTGATAGTCGCGGCGCTCGGCCTCGCTGGCCTCGGCGCCCATCTTCAGCAGAACGTCCGTAAATCCCAGAATCCCGTTGAGCGGAGTCCGAATCTCGTGGCTCATATGGGCCAAAAACGCGCTCTTGGCGCGGTTCGCCGCCTCGGCGGCGTCTTTTGCGCTGCGCAAAGCTTCTGCGGCGCTACGTCGCTCGTTGATGTCGCGGACGAACGCGCAAAAGGTGATCGTGTCGCCGGTGTGGATCGGAGAGATCGAGAGCTCGGCCGCAAACTCTTCGCCCCGCCGATTGATGGCTGTCAGCTCAATTCGTTGATTCAAAATTTCCGCTGCCCCGGTGGCGCGGAACCGTCGCAGGCCCTCTTCGTGAGCTTCTCGCTGGCGAGGGGGAATGATCGTCTCCGAAACTCGGCGTCCGATCGCTTCCTCCGCGGTCCAGCCGAACGTTCTTTCCGCCTGAGAGTTCCATCCGGTGATCTGTCCGTCGAGATCCATGCTGACGACGGCGTCGAGCGCGCTCTCGATGATCGCATTCTTCGATTCATAGGACTGTTCTAGCTCGGCTGTGCGCACTGCGGAGGTCCAGAGCTCCGTCACGCCGTACTGGCACAGGATGATCAGGAAAATATCCTCGAAGCCGACCCACGCCGCGTGCTCGATCCAGCGGTAGGGGCTCGCGGCGCTCACGCCGAAAACCGACTCGGGCCAGTATGTGCCGCGAACGAAGTGGTCGACTGCGACGAGCAACGTGGCGGGAATCAGCAACGGCCAATCCCGGTAGAAGGCCAAAAATGCCAGCGAGCCGAACACATGGAAGTGGGTCTCGATCCGTCCGCCACTGATGTGAATGAACAGCGTCGAGAACAACATCTGGCAGATTGCAATCACGTGGCGCGTGATCATTCGGCCCGGAAACTGCACCGCGAGGGTGATTGGCAGCGCGGCCAGCAACCCGCCGAAGACCACGGCCGCCCACAGATGCGGATGAATCTGGCTCTGCGAACCGTGCCATGTCCGCGGCGTGATGAGGTAGGCGGCCACCACCCCGCCGATCCACTGCAGCGCCATGAGGACGGCAAACATCCGGTCCGTGCGGCGGTAGAGCCGCTGCCGCTGTTGCTCGAAGATGCGTCGACTATTTTCGATGATCGCGTCGCTCGAAGGATCACTCATTTTTGCTCTCGGCGATTGACGGTCTCTGCCGCGACCGCAGGCGTTGACGTTCGTTCCCTGAGAGAACAACCGAAGACGGGTGTCTCTTGTGGCGGCGTCAATTTGCCCGCCAGCAGCAGCTCGATGGCCGTTCGACCCGGATTATCACCGTGATGTCCGCGGGAGGCCGTCAAGCCGCCGTGAAACATCAGATGTCCTTGGCGGTCATAAACAAGAACCTCGCCCGAAACGCAGGCGCGGAACCGAGTGGATTCCCTGCCACCGTCGTCGCAGAAAACGGTGACCCCGGGGATTTGCCGCGCGGAACGCCAGAGATCGCTCTTCTCCCAGTCTTCCGCGAAGCCGGCCGGCTTCTGAAAGACCACCGTCATTCGCAGGTCATCGGCAGACGACGTGGCGAGCAGGGCCAGTTCGTCGACGCTGGCCCGGCTGCAGGGGCAATGCGGATGAACGAACATCAGCAAAGTCGGGCGCTCGTCGCTGTGCACCAATGCGGAACTTTGCGGCCAGAGCTCCGGGCATTGGCCCACGGCGGCGGGCGTCATTTCGTATTCGAGCATCCACCAGAGGCTGGCGGAAACGGCCCCCAACCAGGCGGCCGAAAGCAAAATCCATCTGCAGATGCGCATGAAGTCGAGTCGTCGCAGGTTCGGTTCGATTGGTGGCGATTCCGGTCACAAAGGCAGCCGGCCCCAAAAAGTTAGGCCCCAACTGCGTTGCGTCAAACGGCGCCGCACAGGCACGGTCGGGAGCCACGAAGTCCGTACCGAATTTGCACGAAATGCGGTGCGTTCCGACGCGACCGGATGCGAAACCCGCAAATCCAACACAAACGGACGGAGGGAATTGGGGCAGCCACCTCAGCCAACGCCGTGCTCTCGAAGGGGTCGAAACGGATTCTTAGCTTCGCGATACCTGGGATCGCTATCATGGCGAACGGGTGCGTCTTTACTGCTCGTACTTGGTCGGCTTGTCCCGCGTCGGTGAGACCGCGAGAAGCGTCGTACGGGCAGTCGCCGCCCCTAACGATCCCCAGCTGCCTGTTGTTCGGAGCTCGCCATGCGGGTATTAGCCGTTGCCGCACTCATTTTGTTTGGCGCAATCCCATCGTCGGCTGCCGACGCGGCTCCGCCGCTGGTCTTGAAACCGGCCCGCGTGTTTGACGGCGTGAGCGATCAGGTTCACGAAGGGTGGATCGTCGTCGTGCGGGGGGAGCGGATCGAACAGGCCGGCCCAGAGAAGGACGTGAAGGTACCGGAAGGGGCTCGCATCATCGAGCTGCCCGGCATGACCTTGCTTCCGGGACTGATCGAGGCCCATTCGCACATGTTCTTGCATCCCTACAACGAGACCTCGTGGGACGATCAGGTATTAAAGGAATCGCTGGCGGAGCGCATCTGCCGGGCCACGCAGCATGCGCGGGCCACGCTGATGGCCGGCTTCACCACGGTGCGCGACCTGGGGACCGAGGGAGCGGCGGACGCGGACGTCGGCCTCAAACAATCGATCGAGAAAGGCATCATCCCCGGGCCGCGCATGCTGGTGGTGACTCGCGCGATCGTCGCGACCGGGAGTTATGGCCCCAGGCGAACCGACAGCCGTCTGCCTGTGCCGCAGGGAGCGGAAGAAGCCGATGCCTCCAACCTGGTGCACGTCGTGCGGAGTCAGATCGGCGCGGGCGCCGACTGGATCAAGGTCTACGCCGACTATCGTTGGGGTCCGGGACCGCAGGCGCAGCCGACATTCTCAATCGACGAACTCAAACTCATCGTCGCGACGGCGCGATCGGCGGGCTGCCCCGTCTCGGCTCACGCGACGACGGCGGAAGGAGCACGGCGAGCGACTTTGGCGGGCGTCGAGACTATCGAGCACGGCGACGAAGGCACGCCCGAGGTCTTCAAGATGATGGCCGAAAGCGGCGTCGCTCTGTGTCCCACGCTGGCGGCCGGCGACGCCGTGCTGCAGTATCGCGGCTGGCACAAGGGATCCCAGCCCGAACCGGCCCGCATCAAACAGAAGCGAGCGAGCTTCAAGGCGGCGCTCGCCGCGGGCGTGACCATCGCCAGCGGCAGCGACGTCGGTGTCTTCGCCCACGGCGACAACGCCCGCGAGCTGGAGATGATGGTCGACTACGGCATGACGCCGGTCCAGGCGCTGAAGTCCGCGACTTCAGTCGACGCCAAGGTGCTGCATCTGGACGACCGCCTGGGCGCGGTCAAGCCAGGATTGCTCGCCGACCTGATCGCGGTCGAAGGCGACCCGACGCGAGACATCTCGGCACTTCGTAAGGTCCGCCTGGTGATGAAGGGTGGCACGATTTACAAGCAGCCCTAATCTCGGTCGAAGGACCGGCGGAGCAGGGTGGCGCCTGATCTCCGTTCATCAGTGGAGAAATCCGGCGACATTAGCGAAAGTAGTCCGATACTCATTCCGCAAGGGAGAATGCGTCTCGCCGATGGCCCGTCAGAATTGTCGATCGCAGTTGTGCTTCGCTTGCACGACGTTGGTCCTCCAGTGGTCGTTCTTCTCGATTTTAGCCACTGACTCGACCGCCCAACCTCCGAACTCTGGACGGCTGCCCAAGAATGCGAGCGGACTGAAGGTCGGCCGATTCCCCGTCGACGTCCGCACGAAATACACGCTCGCCGATGGCTTGCCGTCGAATGACGTCCTTGCGATCGCCGTCGTTATGTCCGGAGACGTTTACGCGGGAACGGCAAAGGGTTTGGCACGCTTTGACGGACGACGCTGGCACTCTGTCGCCGACATCAGCGGTCCGGTCACTCTGCTGGCGCCATCGGGTGACGGCCTGTTGGTCGCGTCGCACGGCAAACTGGTTCGCGTCCGCCGCGACTCGGTCGATCAATTCGCGGATGTTCCCGCCGCTGCGCGCGACTTGAGGGCGCTAGAAGTTCTTGACGGGGAAAAAATCCTGCTTGCCGGTCGCGACGCGTTGTTTCGGGGCGCAAAAGGGAAATTTTCCCATGACAAATCGCTAGACGCGCTCGCAGGAGTGGGTCCGGACATTCGGCAAGTCGCTGTCGCGCCCGATGGGCAAATCGCCGTCGCGGCAACCGGTGGGCTGTTCGTTTGCGATCGCCAAGGGCTTTGGTCTCGGCCAAATCCCGTTCAGGGTGATCGGAGTTGGTTGCCGCGCGACGTCGGAGGCGTCGCTTTCGATGCGCACGGACGGTTGTGGTTCGGTTCGCGGCAAGGGGTCGGGGTTCTCGAGGGCAGCGTATGGACTCTTTACACCGGCGAGTACGGCCTCCCCTACAACGATTTCACGACGTTGGCCGCCGGCGATCGGGGCACTCCCCTCATCGACACGGTCTGGTTCGGCACGACCAAGGGCGCCATTCGCTTTGACGGCAAGAACTGGAATTATCGACAGGGCAAACGTTGGGTGCCGGACGATGAGATCCGCCAAATCGCGATTGCCGCGGACGGAACGGCCTGGTTTGCGACCAAGGCGGGCGTCGGGAGGATCGAGCCGCGGATGATGACGCTGGCGGAAAAGGCACGATTCTTTGAAGACGAAATCGACAAATACCACCGCCGCACACCCCACGAATATGTGGATGGAGTCAGCGTCCGCGCACCGGGACAAAAAGGCCAAGTCCGGCAGCACGAGAACGATAACGACGGGCTTTGGACGGCCATGTACGGTGCCGGGGAAGCCTTCGCGTACGCGGCCACGAAGGACGCGAAAGCGAAAGAGCGAGCGACGAAGGCCTTCCGCGCGCTGCGATTCTTGAGCCAGGTCACGCAGGGAGGCGAGCATCCCGCTCCGAAAGGTTTCCCCGCCCGGTCGATTTTGCCGGCCGACGGGCCCAACCCAAATCGCCCCGATTCCGCGGAGAACGATGTCCGCTATAACAGCCGCGATCCGCTTTGGAAGCCGATTGCTCCCCGGTGGCCCAAGAGCGCCGATGGAAAATGGTACTGGAAGTGTGACACCAGCTCCGACGAGCTGGACGGTCACTACTTTTGTTATGCGACCTACTACGACCTCGTCGCCCAGACCGACAACGAGAAACGCGAGGCCCGCGAAGTAATCGCGGCCGTCACCGATCACCTGCTCGAGCACGATTTCAATCTCGTTGACCACGACGGAAAGCCGACGCGTTGGGCCGTCTATGGTCCGAAATCGCTGAACCTGGACCCGCGGTGGGCCGGCGCGGGGCCTGAACTCTCTCGCGATCCTGTCGTACCTCCGCGTCGCACAGCACGCCACCGGCGACAAGAAATATGCGGAGGCGTTCCAGCGATTAGTCAGCGAGCACGGCTATCTCAATAGTCTCGTCACGCCGAAGCCGCAGACCGGCCCGAGCACCGGCAATCATTCCGACGACGAGATGGCCTTCATGAACTATTACGATCTGCTCAAGTACGAACAGGATCCGACGGCACGTCGCGCGGGGTCACAGTCGCTGTACCGCTACTGGACGTTCCTCGAGCAGCCGGAGCGGAATCCGCTGTTCAACTACATTTTCGCCGCGAGCTTCACAGCCAGCGCCTTCGGGCGCGGCGTGCAGCAAGGCGTTCCGACTTCCTGCCTGGCGGATGCTCTCGATCAGCTCAAACGCTTTCCGCTCGACAGGTTCAATTGGGCCCATACCAACAGCCACCGCATCGACATCGTACGCGTCGCAATGGGCCGGTTCGGTCGACGAGCCGGGCCGCGAGGCCATCTCTACTCGGGGCAGACCTTGCCCGTCGATGAGCGTTACTTCGATCATTGGAATCACGACCCGTGGTCGCTCAACACGGGCGGCAGCGGAACCGAGCTGGGGGACGGCGCCGTGTTCTTATTGCCGTACTACATGGGCCTGTACCACGGCTTCGTCGTCGAGGAACCGGAGGCGACGGCCCGCTCCGCCGGGCTAAAACCTGCCAAGTCGTAGTCCGGGTAGCGGCAACTCGCAAGCGACGGTCAATGTGCGCCGCAACGGGGGCAATCCCTACCGAAAATCCGGCGATTGTGGCTATTATGCCGTAGAAGTTTAAGGCGGCGATCCGCAGCAATTGTGGCCTGGCTCGGTGCGGGCCAAGTCCCAGCAGATCGAACCACGTCGGATGAATTGGACGTCAGTTTCTACAAATACGCTGTGATGCGAGGAATCGATGCGATCTGGACGAATGTCTCGAGTGCTGAGTGTTGGCGTCTGCTGTTTTTTGCTGAACGCCCTGGTTTGCGCGGCTGGTGAAAACTCGCTCAGCAGCGGGATCGATCGCTCGACGTTCGATTCGGCGGTGAAGCCGGGCGATAACTTCTTTCTGTACGTCAACGGCACTTGGATCAAGCACAATCCGATTCCGCCGGAGTACAGCCGTTGGGGCGCCTTTCCCAAACTGCGCGATGACAACCTGGCTGCTCTGCGCGAGATTCTCGATGGTCTGACGAAGTCCAGCCAACCGCTCGATGCCGACGGTCGGAAGCTGCGTGACTTTTACAAAACGGCAATGGACGAGGCGAAGCTCGAAGAAGCCGGAGCGAAACCCCTGGCCGGCGCGCTCGAGCAGATCGCGAAAGTGACCAAGCCCCAGGAACTCGTCGCCGAAGCGGCCCGGATGCATCTCGCCGGCGCTCCCGCGCTCTTTCGGATGATGGTCCGGCAAGATGAGAAGCAGAGCAATGTGTACGCGGTCTACGTGTACCAAGGCGGGCTGGGGCTCCCCGAGCGCGACTATTACCTCGGGACGGGCGACGACTCCAAACGCATTCGCGATGAGTACCGCAAGCACGTGGCCAAGATGCTCGAGCTGCTGGGCGATTCGCCGCAGGCGGCTGCGAGCGGCGCCGACACGATCCTGCGGATCGAGACGAAACTGGCCGAAGCGTCGCGCACGCCCGTGCAGCTTCGCGATCGCGAAAAGCAATACAACAAGCTGACCGCCGCCAAACTGGCCGCTCTGACTCCCCAAGTCGACTGGGCGCTCTATTTCAAAACCGCGGCAATCGCCGAGCCCGCCGATGTGATCGTCGGTCAGCCCGAGTTCTTAACGCGGCTCAATGAATTGATCGCCTCGGTCCCGGCCGCCGACTGGCGGACGTATCTGCGCTGGCACGTCGTCCATTCGATGGCCCCCTATCTGAGCTCGAAGTTCGAGAACGAGGACTTCCGCTTCGAGAGCGGCGTGCTCCGCGGGATCAAGCAGATGCAGCCGCGCTGGAAGCGGGCCGTCACGGCGATCGACCAGCTGATGGGCGAGGCACTCGGGCGTTTGTATGTCGAGAAGTACTTCAAGCCCGCCGCCAAAGAGCGGATGGACGAACTGGTCAAGAACCTCATCGCGGCCTATCACGACCGTTTGCGGTCGCTCGACTGGATGGGACCCGAGACCAAAAAGCACGCGATCGACAAGCTCGCGGCGATCACGCCGAAGATTGGCTATCCCGACAAGTGGCGCGATTACTCGGCCTTGGAGATCGGCACCGATTCGTACGCCGAGAACGTGATGCGTGCCGAGGCATTCGACATTCGCTACCGGTTGTCGAAGCTGGGCAAACCGGTCGACCGCACCGAATGGGGGATGACGCCGCCGACGGTGAACGCCTATTACAACCCGTCGATGAACGAGATCGTCTTCCCCGCCGGCATTCTGCAGCCCCCGTTCTTCAATGCCAATGCCGACGATGCCGTCAATTATGGCGCGATCGGCGCGGTGATCGGCCACGAGATCACCCACGGCTTCGATGATCAGGGGAGTCGCTACGATCCCGACGGGAACATGCGGAACTGGTGGACGTCGGAAGATCGCGCGCGGTTCAACGCCAAGACCGACAAGCTGGTGAAGCAATATGACGCTCAGGTGCCGCTGGAGAAGCTGCACGTCAATGGTCGGCTGACGCTCGGCGAAAACCTCGCCGACCTGGGAGGGGTCGCGATCGCCTACGCGGCCTATCAAAAATCGCTGCACGGTCAGCCGGCGCCGGTGATCGACGGATTCACCGGCCCGCAGCGGTTCTTCATCGGCTTCGCCCAAGTCTGGCGCGGCACGTCCCGCGACGCCGAACAGCGCCTGCGCCTGCGGACCGATCCGCACTCACCGCCGATCGTTCGCGCGACGGTGCCGGTGTCGAACATCCAGGCGTTTTACGACGCCTTCGGCATCAAGCCGGGCGACGCGATGTACCGCGACCCCCAGGACCGCGTCGAAGTGTGGTGACCCGATCGGGCCTGTAGCTGTTTAAGCCGAAAGAAGACCTGGAAGAGAGGGGGCGGCTTGCATGCCCAATCCGCGCTGGAGCGGCGTCTTCCCGGCGGTGACGACGCAATTCCGCGAAGATCAATCGCTCGACATCGCGGCCACGGCGCGCCATTGGGGCGTCTTGATCGAAGCTGGCATCGACGGACTGATCGTCGGCGGATCGCTCGGCGAGAGCCAGACGCTCGATGCCGCGGAAAAGCGGGCTCTGGTGGCCGAGGCCGTCAAATGTGCCGGCGGCCGGTTGCCGGTGCTTTCCGGCGTGGCCGAAATGAGGACCGCGTCTGCCTGCCAATATGTGCGTGACTGTGAAAAGCTTGGCGTGAGCGGCTTTATGGTCATGCCGGCCATGGTCTACAAGGCCGATGAGCGCGAAGCCGCCCATCACTTTCGCCAGGTGGCCGCGGCCACGAGTCTGCCCTGGATGCTCTATAACAATCCGGTCGCCTATCCGGTCGACCTCACCCCTTCGATGTTCGTCGAGCTGGCTGATATTCCGAATCTTGTGGCGATCAAAGAAAGCTCCGCCAATACCCGCCGCATTACCGAGTTGCGGATTGCCGTCGGCGATCGATACGCATTATTTGTCGGAGTCGACGACCTGATTCTGGAATCGTCGATCCTGGGAATCGACGGCTGGGTCGCCGGGTCGGGCATCGCCGTGCCGAAAGAGAATCAGTATTTCTGGCAACTGACGCGGCGCGGTCGTTGGGACGAGGCCCGCGCCCTCTATCGCTGGCTTTACCCGTTGCTGAAGCTCGATTCACACGTCAAGTTCGTGCAATACATTAAGCTGGCGGTCCAAGAGGCCGGCTTGGGCCGCGAGTGGGTGCGCAGTCCGCGGTTGCCGCTTTGCGGTCCTGAGCGCGAGCGCGTGCTTTCGCTGATCCGTTCTGCTTTGGAAAATCGTCCCGATCTGCCGGCAGCTTGACGATGCAGCGCATTGAGGTCATCGACTCTCACACCTGCGGCGAGCCGACTCGCGTGATTGTCGCGGGCGGACCCGACTTGGGGGGCGGGGTTGTGGCGCAACAGCGTGAACGATTCCGGACACACCACGACGATTTTCGCCGAGCCGTCGTCTGCGAGCCGCGCGGCTCTGACGTGCTGGTTGGCGCCCTCCTTTGCCCGTCGGAAGACCCGGCTTGCGTGGCAGGCGTGATCTACTTCAACAACGTCGGCTACCTGGGCATGTGCGGGCACGGCACGATCGGTGTGGCCGTCACGCTCGGCCATCTCGGCCGGATCCAGGCGGGTCGTTACCTGCTCGAGACTCCCGTGGGGCGCATTCCCATTGAGTACGACGGCTCAAACACCGTCGCGCTCGAGAACGTCCCCAGTTATCGCCATGCCAAGAACGTCACGGTCGACGTGGCAGGCGTCGGCAAAGTGACCGGCGACGTGGCGTGGGGCGGCAATTGGTTCTTCCTGGTTCGGAATCACAACGAGCCGCTGGAACTGGCTCACGTCGATCGTCTCACCGATTTCACGCTGCGGATTCGCGCGGCGCTCCGCGAGAGCAACATTACTGGCGCGGAGGGCGCGGAGATCGATCACATCGAACTTCTCGGTCCACCTGCCGACGAGCGCAACCACAGCCGCAACTTTGTCCTGTGTCCCGGCGGGGCCTACGATCGCTCGCCTTGCGGCACCGGGACGAGCGCCAAGATCGCCTGTCTCGCGGCCGACGGGCTGCTGAAACCGGGCGAATCCTGGCGTCAGGAGAGTATTTTGGGGAGCGTCTTCACGGCCTCTTACCGGACCGAAGGGAATCAGACGATCCCGAAAATCTCCGGTCAGGCATTCGTGACCGCCGAGGCGACGCTGCTCATTGACGATGCAGATCCCCTGGCGTGGGGTTGCCCGTCATGACATCGGCCGCCGCGCCTCCGACGGCCCCACGGTCCGATCGCGTGGTCGTGGTCGGCGGAGGCGTGGTCGGAGCATCCTGCGCGTATTTTTTGCGACAGGCCGGAAGGTCGGTGACGCTGATCGACTCCGGTCGGTTCGGCAAAGGCTGCTCGCATGGCAACTGCGGCTACGTCTGCCCCAGCCACGTTTTGCCGCTGGCCGGTCCCGGTGCGTTTCGCTCGGCGCTCAAAACGCTGTTTCGGAAGAACTCGCCTCTGAAGGTGCGCATGCGCTTCGATCCGGCGCTCTGGAGCTGGTTCTGGCAGTTTTCACGCCGCTGCAACCAGCGCGATGCCCTCGCCGCGGGGCACGCGATCCAGCAGCTTCTGGATTCTTCGCGCGCGCTCTACGACGAACTCTTCCAGTCGACGCTGACGGACGTGGAGTGGGACCCTGCGGGGCTGCTGTTCGTGTTCCTGACGTCATCCGCCATGGAGCACTACACCCAAACTGACCGAGTGCTGCAAAGCGAGTTTGGTCTTGCGGCGGCCCGATTGGAGGGGGACGCGCTCTGGGAATTTGAGCCGGCGCTCAAGCCGTCGGTCGCCGGCGCCTGGCGGTACGCGACAGACGGACAACTGCGCCCCGACAAACTGATGTCGGCCTGGCGACGCACGCTCGAGTCGATCGGCGTCGAGATCCGCGAACACTGCGCCTTGCGAGACCTGGCGATTGATCGACGTCTCGTCCGCCGCGTGGTTACCGATCAGAGGGAAATCACCGCCGATCAGGCCGTCATCGCGACCGGAGCTTGGACCGCGCAGTGGCGCCGAATGTTGCGGTGCTCCCTCCCCATTCAACCGGGCAAAGGCTATTCGCTGACCATGCCTCGGCCGGCACTTTGCCCGCGCAGCCCGATGATTTTTGAGGAGCATCGTGTGGCCATCTCGCCGATGCAAACGGGCTACCGAGTTGGGTCGACGATGGAATTTGCGGGCTACGACACGAGCCTGAACCCAAACCGTCTGCGGCTGCTGCGAGAAAGCGCCGACTTATATTTGAGGGAGCCTCTCTCAGGACCAACGCTCGAAGAATGGTGGGGCTGGCGGCCGATGACACCCGATGGCCTGCCTTTCATTGGATGCTTGCCGGCGCTCGACAACGTCTATCTGGCGGCCGGGCACGGAATGCTCGGGCTGTCGATGGCGCCGGCGACGGGCAAACTCGTCGCGGAACTGGTGACCGGCCAACCGCCGCATATCGATCCCGTCCCCTACGCCGTCTCCCGCGCGATGTAACCGCACAGCGATCGATGACCGCGTGCGATTGGCGGAACGTCGCCGGGGTGCCCCTCACCCCCGACCCGTCTCCCGCGAGGGGAGAGGGGGGAAGAGTGTGAGCATTGGCGCGTTTCAACGAGAAGGCAATGCGCGCAAATCTTCTCCCCTCTCCCCTTGTGGGAGAGGGGCCGGGGGTGAGGGGGCCGCACAGTTCGGCGTCCCAGAATTGCGCACGCTGATTTTGAAGCGTCACTTCTCATCTCGCGGCACGTCAAACACGCACCCCGGCGATGTCTCGCACAGGATGACGTCGTAGCTCTCGAGCATCGGCATGGCGAGGGCTTCGAGTTCGTTCTTCCAGAGATCGCCTTCGTAGAAGGCTTTTTTCAAGCGGTCGCGTTCTTCCAGGGAGGGGAAGCTGCGCAGCCAGACGAATTTGTTCGGATTCTCGACGTCGATCAAAGGGCCCAGCACTTTCATTCCGTGCGCGCGAAGTGCGGGGACGGCTCGCGATTCAAAGAGGCTGAGGAACTCCTCACGTCGGCCCGGTACGATTCGGTAGCTTCGCACCTCTACGATCATGGGAAAACTCCGAAGTCAATTCGCGACAACCCGATCCGGGACTGCCATGTGGGATCCTGAATACGACCCACGCGCGCTAACAAGAAGGCAATTCACCATCGAGCGAGACGCGGCGGCCAGCTTGTTCGGCATCCGCCGGTCACTCATCGGGCAGCACGCGTCCCGACACGGCCGCGATCGTCGCCAAGAGTTCCGAGGGCTCGATGGGCTTGGCGACGTGATGGATATATCCCGCGCGCAAGGCTCGAGTCCGATCTTCTGATCGGGCAAAGGCGGTCAGAGCAATGGCGGGGACCGTCGCAGAGATATGGTCCGACTTTCGCAGCTTGCGCAGGAACTCATAGCCATCGACTTCCGGCATGCCCACGTCGCTGATCACCAGGTTGGGGCTGTAGCGCGTGACTAACTCGAGGGCCTGACTCGCGCTCTCCGCCGTGACGACTTCCGCACCGCACTCTTCCAGTAGCCGTTTGACCAGCCCCCGCGCGTCGGGTTCGTCGTCCACAAACAGAATTTTCAGTCCGGAGAGCTCGGTTGAGCCCGCGTCGATCGGAATCGCGCTGGGCGCGGTGGGATGCACGCGCGCCTCGAGCCTTCGCCTGAACACCAGGAGCGGCAATTCCACGACGAACTCCGCGCCTTTTCCTTCGCCCGCGCTCATTGCGTGAATGGTCCCACCATGCAGTTCGACAATCTCCTTGGCGATGGCCAGGCCGATCCCCAAGCCGCCGTGTTTGCGGGAGGCCGAGGCATCCGCCTGTCGAAATCGCTCAAACAGGTGCGGCAGAAAGGCGGGATCAATCCCTTGTCCGGTGTCGGAAACGGAGATCTCAATGTGCGAGTCGACCCTTTCGAGGCGGACCTGAATCCTGCCCTGCTTCGGAGTGAATTTGACCGCGTTTGACAGCAGGTTCCACACGACTTGTTGCAGGCGCGGGATCGCCCGAAATCGGTCCCGCCAGCGGATCGATCAGCTTCTCGATGCGAATGTCCTTGACGGCAGCCGCGGGCCGGGTCGTTTCGACGGCCGCATCGATGAAGGAGGCCGGCTCAAGCTGTTGCAATTCGAGCCGCAGCTTTCCCGAGATAATGCGGCTCATGTCGAGGAGATCCTCGATGAGCTGCTTTTGGGTGCGGGCGTTTCGCTCGATGACGCGGCCGGCATCTTTCGTCTCTTCGGCGGTCAACGTGCCCAGGCCCATCATTTGAGCCCAGCCAAGAATCGCATTGAGAGGAGTTCGCAGCTCGTGCGACAGCGTCGCCAGAAAATCGTCCTTCAGCCGATTGATTCGCTGCGCGTCCTCGCGCGCGACCCGCTCGGCCTCCAACAGATGTTCTCTCTCGCGCTCGAACCGCTTCTTGTCGGTGATGTCTCTGGCGATTTTAGACGCTCCGACAATCCTTCCGGTCGAGTCGCGAACCGGCGAGACGCTGAGGGAAATTTCCACGAGCCGGCCGTCCTTGGTCAGCCGCTCAGTCTCGAAGTGATTGATCTTTTGGCCGTTTCTCAGGCGGCTCAGAATCGTCGCTTCTTCATGGTGTCGCTCGGGCGGCACAATGAGCAGGATCGATTTGCCGATCGCCTCCTCCGCGGTGTAGCCGAAGAGCGTCTGCGCGGCCGCGTTCCAAGAGGTGATGATCCCGTCGAGGGTCTTGCTGACGATTGCGTCGTCGGACGACTCGATGATCGCGCTCAGCCGTCCCTCGAGGATCGCGCTCGCTTCGCGCGCTGCGCTTTCCGATTGCAGATGCGCGTTGGCTTGCTCGAGATCTGTGTCGGGCTTTCGAGGTTGCGCGGGCTCAGATCGCATCGGAACTATGCCCGCCTCTCAAAAACGGACCGATCACGGGCGCGGTTGCGCGTGTGCTGAGTGGGAACTTGGCCGCGTTGCTCAAGTTTGAAGATTTCCTAGGTTCGCGAGAAGCGCGCACAGCCAGCCTGGGATTCGCAAAAAACATACCGGTCGCGTCAGCGATAAAAACGGCCCGCGAATTCGCAAGTTGGTCGAACCTACGCCGGAATGGTCGTAAGACAACCAATCGCTCTTGATCCAAATTGCGCGGTGGCCAAACAGGCTGTTAATCGTTGCCTATTCCACCTGGGTGATCACTGTCGCGTGGCAGGCGATGCGAGTTCGAAGCAGATCGCCCTCAGCGAGTTGAGCCCGCGCGAAGCATTTGCATGGCTGCGGTCACGCCGGCCCACTGCGCAAACTCGTCGAAAGTCGGCAGAGATCGATCGAGCATGCCCGGGTCGCGATTGGCACTGCGTTCGAGACTGGCACTGCGTTCGAGACTGGCACTGCGTTCGAGACTGGCACTGCGTTCGAGACTGGCACTGCGTTCGAGACTGGCACTGCGTTCGAGACTGGCACTGCGTTCGAGATCGGCGCCGTGTTCGAGAACAGCGCAGTGTTCGAGATCGTTACTGCTGATCCCGTCGCACTTCGCCGTCGCGAAAGCCGGCGATGCCAGCTTGCTCTTCACCAGAGCGGCGTCCATGAACCGGCCCGCAATCTCGAAACAGCCGCCGACCGAACAGCTCCGCAAAACCGAGAGCACGAATCGAACCGGTTGCGATTCGATTTCAATCAATAATTGGTCCGAGGGAGTTGGGTCTGTGTGCAGCAAACGAATCCCGTCGACCGACATGCCGCTCGACAGCGAGACGAACGGATTCGTGACCGGGCAGAGCCGTTCATCGAGGGGAACGACGATCACATTCGTAATGAGCGAGTAACGCCGGAAGCGGCGTCTTTCCCGCCCGCCTTGCTGCTGAAACGTCTCTTCCTTCGCAAACTGCCGCAATTCGATCGGCGGCTCCGAGAGGGCCCGACGGTCGATCGAATCGATTATTTCTTGCAATTCTTGAAGGGCTGAATGCACGGGCAGCTCGAACGCGGTTTAGTCGACTGGTTTTGGCCGTGTTCGCGGCGTGAACTCAAATCTAGCCCGCAGAGCGACCGAATCAAGCGGCGTTTTCTTAAAAACGCGAGACACGCAGGGTGTGACAAGGCCGCGACGCGGCCGCAGGCACACCATGTCTTTGCAAGGTCAACGACGTCCCTGGTGGGCCAGCGGTCGCAAAGCCTCCCTTCGCCCACCCTACTGGCCTCTCTATCGCAAAATGTGGGGTGGCTGGGGTCGAACCGTCTTCGGTTCGCCCCCAGAGAGAGAAGCACTGGGGGCGGCGAAGACGCCGACCCCAGCCACCCTCAGCCCGACATTTTCAGTCGACGCACCACTACGCCCGTCCAAACGTCTCGCGCAACAGCGCCAAACTCTTCGGCAGCGCGGTCATCGGACTTTCGTGCCCCTCGAATTCCAGCGAGATGTAGCCGCGGTACTTGGCCGCGCGAAAGATGGCGGCAATCCGCTTGTAGTCGAGGTCGAGCGTGTAATAGATGCCGCCGCCGTAGTACGTCTTGGCCTGAACGAAGGTCGCGCGGGCGCGAGCCTGGCCAGCTTGTCGTACGGCTCCTCGAGAAAATTCCCCGTGTCGGCCAAGACTCCCAGCCACGGCGAATGGATCGCATCGACGATCTTGAGCACGCCTTCGGGCAGCCGGCCCAGCCCCCAATGATTCTCGAGCGCCAGCACGACGCCGCACTTCTCAGCCGTCGGTAGGCATTTTTCCAGCGACTCGATCACCCAGGGAAATCCGTCCGCGTCGGTGTACCCCGCCAGCGGCGGCTCGATGCCCCGATGCTTCATCAGGTCGTCGAAACTCTTGCTCGTCCCCCAGCGCCCCGTGTTGACGCGCATCGTCGGGATGCCGAGCGTGTAAGCCAGCTCGATCGAGGCGATCGTCTTCGCAATATTCTGCCGCCGGATTTCAACATCGGGCGACAAAAACCCCTGATGCGTCGACAACCCACAGAGCGGCATCCCCAACACGAGCGCCTGCCGCTTGATGGCCGCCAGCGCCGCACGATTGGGTGGCACTGGCGGCTTGCCCGCCACCGTTTTGCCCGCCACTGCGTAGTGATCCATCTGCATTTCGAGGATTTCGACAAAGTCGAACCCCATATCGGCACTGCGCGAAATGCATTCCGGAATCGACAGTTTCCAGTCGTCCTGAAACCGCCAGAAGGAATACGTGGAGACGCCGATGGGGTTGGGACGGTGGTGTGCAGTTGCGAGGGTCGACGGGTCGGCCGCAGCCCGAGTTCCGCCCGAGAATGCATCGAGTGCGGCAAGTCCGCTCAGCATCAATCCTCTTTCCAACAGTTGTCGCCGAGGTATGCCCAATTCAGTCGTCGGCTTTTGTTTGGGACTGTCTATCATGCGGAACCCCATTGCAGTGCGTTTGCCTGTCAAACGCGAGTTTGCGACCGCGCATGAGAAGCGCGTCCCTGCGGAATTACCCGCGCCTTCCACGCATTGATTTTCCACGTATTATCAATGCCGCTGGCGCCTTATATTATTTGGGTGCTTAATGAGAGATCAAATGGAATAAAGGGCACGGGAGTCCTTTCGAGTCGGCGATGGATGCCGTGGCTGAACAAATTCGCTTGAGAAACCCTACCATGGCAGACGAATCGACAAACGACCTTCGGGGCAAGGCATCGCCCATACCCGAGCCGACCCAGCCCCGCAAGAAAGCGGCGCGGAAGCGCGTAGCCGCGGCCAAGGGCAAATCAAAGGCCGCAGCGCCTCCCAAGAAAAAGGGGGGGGCTGCCGCCCGGCCCTACCCAGTCGCCTCGTTCCGGGAGGCTACGGCCATCGCCGAAGGCATGTTCAGGATCCGGTCGGGCGACAAGGTGAGGCGGCTAACGCTGTTGGAGCAGATGCAGCGCAACCCCAACAGTAGCGCCACTCGAATGTTGATCACCAACTCCAGTAAGTATGGGATCACCACCGGCAGCTACGCCGCCGAATACATTGAGTTGACGCCGAATGGTCGTCTTGCGTGCGACCCTGAGGGCGACCGGCGGAGCCGCCTCAAAGCCCAGTTCGATCTCGCGATCGACGGCATTGAGCCGTTCAAACTGCTGTACGACACCTACGTCGGAAGGAAGCTCCCGGTCCACGAGGTTATGAAGGACCGGCTTTCCGAGGCCGGGTTGGTGTATGACAACCCGAAGGAATGCATCGATCTATTTGTAGTGAACGTCAAGGACCTGGGGCTGCTCCGCAACATTGCCAGCGCCGAAACCCTCATCCCTATCGAGCAGGCGCTGGACGACACGAGTGGCGTTCAAGAGTTGCCGACCCAGATAGTTGCAGCGGGCGCCGCTGGGACTGATCAGGCGGCCAAAAGAGCGGGGACGCCGAAGTGGGAAACGACTTGTTTCTATATCGCGCCCATCGGCGACGCCGGCAGTGATCCTCGGAAGCACAGTGACCTTTTCCTGTCGATCATCGTGGAGCCGGCACTGAAGGAACTCGGGCTTGATGTTGTGCGCGCTGACAAGATCGCTGAGCCGGGGATTATCACCAGCCACATCCTGGAACACATCAAGAAAAGTAGGCTGGTAGTCGCTGACCTATCACTGCTGAACCCGAACGTCTTCTACGAAATGGCACTGCGGCACTCCGTCAAACTGCCCATTGTCCAGATAATCCGCAAGGCTGACAGACTGCCATTTGACGTGAACCAAGTTAACTCAGTCATTATCGATAACACCGATATCTACACGTTCACTCCGGCCATCGAGACGTATCGGTCGGAGATCACGACGCTGGCTCGGCGGGCTCTCGAAGACCCCGAGCATGTTGGCAATCCGATCAGCGTTTTCTTCCCGGACTTCTGGAAATAGTAAGTTCACGATAACGAGGCTGACCGAGACGAAACGCGCCCCCGTGACTTCGATCCATTGAGGCTGCTGTCTTATTCCAAGTCTACGCGCATGTTTTACCAGATAAATCTCGTCAACCGCGAGTTTAACGCAGGAGCTTTCTACGACGGCGTCAATTGGACGAGCTTGCAATCAATCGTGGAGAACTACAGGGATCGTGTAAGGTGGTGGTATTTGGATCCAGCAGATCATCTCCAAACAAACGATGAACGGTTCGCATTTCCGGTGGCGGCGCTCTCTTGCATTCTGCTCGACTCTTTGAGCCAGTTCTATTTCGGAACAAATCGCTCCTCGCGAACGAACTTCATAAACTTTGTCAGCATTTCAATTCCCGAGTTTGCGGTAAACTTGCCGCAGCCGATACTGCACAAGATTGATGCCGGGCCGGATCCTCCGCTAACGCTCACGACATTTGCCGAGGTCCTGTATAACGCATTCAGGTGCGGAATTCTGCACGATGCGCACGTGACGCCGTACGGCATGGTGAGAAGCGGACCGCAATTGATTGACTTTGCGGCCAATGGTTTCACCACTTACGCTGCCGGCGGAGACTGTCCGACTGTCATGATCGACGCTTGGCGTTTGCGCGATCGAGTTCGCAGCGTTTTCGATGCCTACGTGGCTCGACTATTGGACCCAGCAGCGGCCAACAACATTGTGCGCATGCAATTCAAGTCAAAGTTTACAGAGAGCTTCGGCGTCGACGTCACTAACGCTCAATGACTGAGATAGGAACTCGGGATGGCGTTTGATCCAAGAGCAATGGGGTTTCTGTGGCCCGATGACACAGCAGTGGAGAACGCATATGACGAACGAATGCGCATTGAGCCCAGCGCTGTCGCGCGGGCTTTGACGAGGCCAACGAAGGCGGTCGAATGGCTCTCCGTCTTTACAATACTCCCCACGGCGTCATGACAGAAAATCAGGTGATCCAGTGGGTCTGCGGTGGCCCAGTTGCATGGATGGAGATCCTCGAGAGCATTCGTAGAATTGCGGGTATAGGTCGGCCAACGAATCTCTCGCTTTTGCGACGCAAACTCTCGGAAGAGGGAGTTAGCGCGAGCGCAAGTGACTTGACTCTTCTGCGCTTAAGGCGAGACGGTTATACACGTGTCGAGGGCGAGGGAGATGCGTCAACCCTCACGATTGTGAGATGGTAGCGGGCGCCGGTACCGGGTGCCGCTCCGACTACTCCACGGGCATCGTGCCGCTCTCGAGGATCCCCTGGGGAGCGTCGCCCCTTCGGGGCTCTTGAGCGGCCCCGGGTGCGGGCCGGGCTGTCGCGTTCTGAGCTTTGGAGCCGCGGTCGTCGCGTTTGCGGTGCCGGGATAAGATCATGCGGTCGAACTCGCGCTGCAGTTGATCATCAGGCATTCCGTCATGTGGCCATTCATCGGCAGGGCAATTGACACGATTCGCGCGCGTCTTCCTGAGAAAGAAGGCACAGCCTTTCACGGGGCCAATCCACCACATGCAGGTCGATTTGACGGAACGATTCGGCGACGATCAGCGGCTGGGACTCGACGATTGGATTGAGACGACGCCGATCAATCGGCTCGACCCGGATCCCTAGTCGGTTGGACTGCCTTCGCTCGCGGCTGACGACGAGGAGGTCTATCGGATCGCGGCGGCCATGTCTGCCATTCGCGAGTCGCTGCCGCTCGACCGGGATGGCGTCTATTGTCCTATCTGCCACATCGCGAGTATCGATCGCGGCAAACTGCGGACCCCCTTGCCCCAAATGCGGGCGCGGTTTGCTGCAGTTCGGCTGGGACTGAGCTGGCGCAATTGAACCCCGCGAGGGGTGACACTCCTCTATCCACCGGTGCAAACCGGTGGATAGCGGGCCCATCGACACAACTGAATTTAAGCCCCCGCAAGGGGGCTTCTATTGTTGCGCGGGGCCGGAGACCACGGGTTGACACCCGTGGCTAGCGGACTGTCGCCCCTCCGGGGCTTGCGGGGGCTCAATACACGTCAAAGGCCACGTCTTGTCCAAAAGGCTGAGCAAGCAATTCCGAGCTTGAGTGCTCTCAACCGCGGCCCGACGTTTTGGCGGCCGGCGATCAAGCCGCCAGTGCCACCCGAGCCCTGCGCGACCGAAAGTCACTTCGCCTGAACACGATAGCCCCGTTTCAAGAGTGCGTCTCGCACTCGCTCCGCGTGCTCTCCTTGAATCTCGAGCACGCCCTCTTTGAAGGTGCCGCCGGCGCCGCAGACCGACTTGAGATGGCTCAACAACTCCGAGATCTCAGCCTCGCGCCCGGTTAGCCCGCGCAACGCTGTCACGACCTTTCCCTTCTTGCGTTTCTCGATCGCAAGCTTCACGCGCTGCTGCTCAGGTGGCGTCCGCTGCGGTTCCGGAGGTGGGCAGGCGCAATCCTGCTGCAGCCTCCCGCAACGCTCGCACTTCGGTGGCCGGTCGAACGGCGTACCGGCGAATAGCCGTGTCATCGTCGGTTTCTGGCAAGTCGAATGGATAATCGGAACTCAGGTTTCAAATCGTCGCCAATTATCCCATTCGGCAGGCTGAGCTGCATCGCTCAGTTGAATTTGCTGCGCGGGACCGAAGACCACGCGTTCACACCCGTGGCTAGCGGAGTGCCGCCCCGTTCGGGGCTTGGCCGCAAGGCCCTCCTGCCCCAACGGAAAATAAAAAAAATGGGACTTGGCACCTCGATCACTCGTGACAGAATTTAGAGAGCCCGCTGTTCGCGGGTCGCGAGGATTGCTGCGCACGGTGAAGGCGCGGGCAGCCCAAAGACGTGTAAGCAAACATTTCCGACTGGGTAGTGATTTGTTTCCCGCCGCACCCGATCGCGGATTTGCCCTCACCCCGACCCTCTCCGGCTCGACTGAGCTCGCCGAAGTCCAGCTGACTGGGCGAGGGTGAATGGCGGGACGGGAGCTGGGACGGGACCTGGGTCGCTCGCCGGGGAAAAGATCCCCGGCGGGAACGAAAAAAGGATCCCCGCCGGTGATGGGGATCCTTTTTCACTAGAGGGAGAAAGGATCCCCAGTGCCGGCGCCCCCTAAGGCTCGGATGCAACACGGGACGGATCGGGACACGGGACGATGGGACGGGACTGAATGGGACGGGACAAGAGGGCCAATCCCCCTCACCCCTGGCCCCTCTCCCGCAGGGGGCGAGGGGAAGTTCCTGGGGACGGAACGCATCGGGACGGGACAGATTGGGCCGCTTCGACTCGTAGGGGGTGGGTCGGGTCACGTTTTTTGATAGGAAGGCGACCCGCAGAATTGGTGACCCGACCCCCTGCCATGACAGGACGGAACACGAGCGGGACATGGGACGGGACGAGAGGGCCAGTCTCCCTCGCCCCCTTTCGGTTGCTGATCGAGCCAGTTTTAAGGATCGGGATTCGAGTCGGCGGCATGAGGTTTGCGGCAATGGGCTTTACGCTCGACTCTTTGGGCCGGCGAACTTGCCCGAAATCGGGGTTATAATTGCATCAAGAACGTATTCGCTCTCGGCCGACGACACTTCGGCGAGTTCCCGATTCAACCAGGCTCTTATCGGGGCCGGCATTCTCTCGGACCCCGGCAGCCGGACGAAGAATTGGGAGGGGCCTGAAGGAATCAGATATGAAACGACCATTTTTCAAATTCGCCTTGGCGACCCTGACATTCTGTTGGCTGGCTGGAATTGCGAATTCTGCAGCAAGGGCACAAAGCGAAGGCCCGTTTGGCACATTGGTGCCCATTCCCCAAGGCGCGACGCCTCCCTGGGCGCCGGGGCTGGGAGGAGGCGTGGCAACTTTCGGAACTCCTCCTCCCTTGCAAAACGGGAGGTTTAGCCCCGCGTCAAACAGGATGTTTGGAACGCCTGTCATCCCATTGGAAAATACGCCGTGGCAGGTCCAAAATGGAATCCTGAGCGGACCGGCGGGAGAACTGCAATCTGGCGGCGTCTACGAGGCCTATGGAACTCCGGGTGCTTACGGACCCTACAACGGCAATCGTCCGGCGACCGGCTATTACGGCGCGGGATTGGAGTCTAGCTCTGACAACTCCGGCGGCGGTTATCTGAACGACGACGGCGGCTACCGTGGTTATAGCCCTTACTACGGCAATAACGGCGGCTATGGAGTGAACTACGGCGCCGTTAATTCGGGCTCCTACGGCAACTACTCTGCGCCGGAGTACTACGGAAGCGGCTACTACACCAAGGGCATCTTCGGGAACGGCTACTCTCCATAGACTTACGGCGGCGCGATCGGCGCGTGCAGGGTATATCGCGGCGCCGCGAGATCCGAGCGGGCCTTGGCCGCACGCTGCTGGGACGGGACACATCGGGATTTGCCCTCACCCCGGCCCTCGACCAGTTGACTGGAGAACTGCCCCGACCGGTGCGCGAGGATCATTCGACCGTCGCCCGGGCCGCGCCACGTGACTCTGCGCGTCTACTCCGACTCCGTCCGATTTTGCAGGATGTCCTCGAACTCTTCAGGATCGACTTTCCAAAGTGTGTTCGGCTTGTCGCGGATGAGCTTCAGTCGTGGGACTTCGACGCGGCCCCAGGATTCGTCTGCGTACGTCAGCTTAATGACCACCCCTCCCTTGAGGGTCGTGCGCAGCGGGTCGTTGAAATTCGGGGCGATCTCTTTTCCGTAAATGGTCTGTCGCTGCAGCTCGTGCCACACATTATCGGGCGTGTCGGCCTTCTTTCCCCGTCTGGTGGTCTGCTTCGTCCAAAGCGTCGGCTGGCCGGCGATCGAGATGCGGAAGTCGAACGGTTTGTGGCGGATCTTGAGCGTGCGTTCGATCTCGTCGGGGGCGACCTTCCAGGTTGCGAACTCGTCGCGAATGAGCTGCAATTCCGAGACTTCGGCCCGCCCCGCGTACGAGACTTCGAGGACGATCTTGCCCGCCAGGGTCGCCCGTAAACGGTCCTGGGGATCGGGCTCGACACGATAATCGGCGATCGGCTCCAGTTTTACATTCTTCAGATATTGCCAGAGCGCATCGGGGTCAGCATCTGCGTTGGCGTTCGTCCCGCCCTTTAAGACCGCGTGTCCGTTGACCCAGATGGTGATCGGCACGTAGCGAGCAGCCAGGCAACGGCCGCCTGAAACAAGCACGAAGCCGAGTGCCAGGATGAACACGCGTTGGCAAACCGATTTGTTGGGCTGTTGCATGGATTCCCTTCCTCAACGTTTGTCTCTTTCGATTCGATCGACCAGGGCTCCTCTGCGGACGGCCGAGCGTCCGAATTGCTTGCGGATCGCGTCGACCGTTTGATCGAGCGAACGCTGCCGATCACGCTCGTCGGCGTCAAACAGGCTGCGCTGGGCGGCCGGTTCGCCGGTGAGGCGAGTGGCCCCGACGCCCAGCAGGCGTAGGGGGAGCATATCGCGCGTCAGGCCGTGTTCGAAGATCGCTTGGGCCGTTTGCCAGAGGGCGTCGGTCGCGTTGCTGGCTTCCGGGAGAGCCTGGGCCCGGTGACGGGTGCGGAAATCGGACGAGCGGATCTTAAGTTCGACCGTTTTCGCCCGCAGCCCGGCGTGACGCAGCCGGGCGGCCAGTTGATCGGTGAGGTCGAGCAGCCAATCGCGCAGGAGCTGGCGATCGCTGATGTCTTTCGCGAAGGTCGTTTCAGCGCTGATCGACTTGGCTTCGCGATCGGGAACGACCAGGCGATTGTCGTGGCCGTTGGCCAATTGGCGGAAGTGTTCGCCGAGCTCGCCGAACTGCCCGACGAGATCGGGCTCGGAAAGTCGGGCCAGCTGGCCGATCGTCTCGATGCCGAGCGCATGCAGCCGCTTTTCGGCCTTTTTGCCGACGCCCCAGATTCGCCCGACGGGCAACGGGGCAAGAAACTCCGCGACACGGTCTGGAGCCACCACGACCAGGCCGTTCGGCTTGCCGTGGTCGCTGGCCAGCTTGGCGAGGAACTTGTTCGGGGCGACGCCGACCGAAGCCGTGAGCCCGGTCTCGCTTTTGACGCGGGTTTTGATCTGGCCGGCAATTTCGGGAGCTGTGCCGAATAACGTCTGGCAGCCGGCCACATCCAAAAACGCCTCATCCAGGCTCAGGGGCTCAACCAAAGGCGTGAACGAAAGGAGGATTTCGCGAATCTGTCCGCCGATCTGGGCGTAATGCTGCATCCGCACAGGCAAGAAGACCGCCTGCGGGCAGAGCCGTTTGGCGGTGACGGTCGGCATCGCGCTGTGCACGCCGAAGGGCCGGGCCTCGTACGAAGCGGCGCAGACGACGCCTCGTCCGCCAGTGCCGCCGACGATGACCGGCCGCCCGCGAAGCTCGGGCCGATCGCGTTGCTCGACAGACGCATAAAAGGCGTCCATGTCGACGTGCAGAATGTGAAGCGAGCCGTCGGACATCGCAAGCGTCCCGCCGAAACTGAAACGCGTGTCGCCAAGATTGACGGAAAGGGAAAACTCTCGCTCCAAATTAATCCGGCCGGTGCGGTTCTCGAGAGTGTGCTCGACCTCCCCAATCTCTCCGAAAAGCGACACGGCCCAGGTCGAGCAAGCCATGCTTCGCGAAATGCGCCCGGAGGGATTCGAACCCCCGATCGACGGATTAGAAAATCGGGCTGGAAGACTTCGCCGAAAAGCCACGAAGCCCTTCTGGGGCAACTATGTTTCGCGCATCCTATCGCTCATTGCAGACCGTTGCAAACGACGCGATTTTCTCGCAAGCAAACGTGGTAACCGAGAGGTTAAGTGGTAAAAAAGTGGTAGTGACGGGACCGGCGGAAACCGCCGCGGGACGAATCGACTGGGCCGCTTGGCTGCGCTCTTTGTCTCGACGTCAGCGCACGATTGGCTCGGTCCTCGCCGGCGGGGAAACCACCCGAGTTGCTGCCCGGAAGTTCCATCTCAGCCCCGCTTGAATCACCTGGGCAATCTTCTTGCCCAGTTGGCTAATTCGATTGCCGCCGTTCCGTCCGGCTCCTCCGAATCAAACGTCGGCGCGACCGCTTCTCAAACCGCGTTCTTTCGTTGCAGCAACAGGAATCGCCCGAAATGGGACGCTGTCTCTTCTCTCTGCCCGTTCCAATGTCAACGCATGAAAGCAGCCTTCAGTCTCTTGCTCCCGCGATTGGGCTGAATCGCGTGCGGAAGTCCGCATGAGAGCAGGCTAGAGCTTGCCGATTCGGTACAGCCCTTGCTTGAACCCATTATCGACGAAGCATGTGGGCGACAGTCTGACGTGGGAAGATTGTGGCATCTCGAAGAAGGGGGCAAGAAATGTTTCATCAAGCACAACGTTCTATTGTCGTGGCAACTCTGATCGCCTGTTCCGGCTTGGTGTCGCCAGTCCCCGTTGACGCGCGAGGAGGAGGTGGCGGCGGTGGCCATGGAGGCGGCTTCCACGGCGGCGGCTTTGGAGGCGGCTTCCGGGGTGGCAGCTTTGGTGGATTCTCGGGCGGGCATCTCTCAAGTGGTGGCTTCCGCGGCTTTGGCGGTGTGGGGCACAGTACTGTCAGTTCGTTTGGGCGTCCGAGCGGTATCGTCAGAAGCGGGTTTCGTTCGGGCGGACTGATGGCGTTCGACCGGGGCATCGACTCCACGCACGTTCCCGCCGCTCCGGGGTCGGTCAGTCGGGACCACGGACGCCGGGGGGTCGACGATCGGGACCATTTTCGGCATCGGGGATTTGGCGGAAACTTCGGATTCTGGGGCGGACCATATTGGGGTTTCGACTATCCGTGGGACTATGACAACGGGTCGCAGTTCTGGTACGCGCCCGTAGCCGACGACACTTATTGGAATCCGTTTTACACGAATGCGTACCTGTACGGCGGATACGACTACGCCGCGCCGATTGCCGAGAACTCTCAGGCCCCTCAGGATGATCAAAGTTTTGCTGCGGCTCGCGCGGCTTTCTACGCGGGCGACTACAAACTGGCGCTGCTCGACATCAATGAGGCAGTTCAGAATCTCCCCACAAACGCGGATGTCCACCAATTTCACGCCTTGGTCTTTTTTGCGATGGGCGAATACGACCGGGCGGCGGCTGTCGCGCATGCCGTTTTGGAAGGTGGTCCGGGTTGGGATTGGAGCACGCTTCAGTCGTTCTATGCGTCTACGGATACGTATACGCAACAACTTCGTGCACTGGAACATTACGTCGGCGCGCATGCCGGTGACCCGGCGAGCCGGTTCGAGCTGGGGTATCAATATTTGATGCTCGGGCATTTGAGGGCCGCGCGCGGCCAGCTGGCGCATGTCAGCGCGCTTGAGCCGCGCGACAGTCTGACTGCAAATCTCATCGCGGGTTTGGGCAAAGCGCAGACTGTCAATTCGCAGAGAAAGGTTTCCAGCGAAACCGCAGTCACGACGGCCGCCATCAATCAGGGTCGCGGCACGCCTACGGCTCAAGTCCGACTCGCGAGCGCGAACATGGCTGCGGGGATGACGAGTGCTACGTCGATCGCGACATCCGGACAGTCGGCGGCCTCGGCGAGCGGAGGAGTGTCGTTGGCGGGAACCTGGAGAGCGACACCAGCACCGGGCGCCACAATCGAGACGACGCTGGAGCCCGACGCCCACTTTGTTTGGACGGCCACGCAAGGAGGACAAACCGAAACCTTCACCGGCACTTACAATCGGCAGGGAGACAGTTCTTGTTTTCAATCGTGTGGACGGCCAAACGATGAACGGCGTTTTGACCATGAAAGGGAACAACGCGTTCCAATTCCGTCTGAAGAACACGGATCCCAACGATCCAGGCCTGGAATTCTCCCGATAGCAAATCGGACGTCTTCTCGAGCGGCACTCCCCTAAGGGGGGTGCCCGCCCCGTGTCGGCTCTGACTCTCGACCACTGACGTTTCCCGTGCCCTTCCTGGGTCGTTCGACCCCTCCCGATCCGCAGCCCGCCATTCATCCCTGACTGGAACCCGTGGCGCTGAAAAATCCCGTGCCCGAAGTCGGAAGAAGTGCGCGGCCATGACGTCGACGCGATCGTCCGCGAACTGACGGTCGGCAGCCGCTGCGAGTTATAACACTGCACTCGGAGTCAGCCTCCGCTTCCCAACACCCGGTTTTCATGTGGTCGGGCTTCGTTGCCGGTGAGTGTCTCCCTTGCCACTTTCTTGGCGTTCAGCGCGTTGATTGCGGACGTGCTGTGCGCGAGAATCGGCACGTGCCATGAAGTTCGCATCCCATGAAGCAGCGACTCCGGCCGGGCGCAGGCATCCGCGAAATGCCGTCGGCGACTTGTGCACCGGCGATGGAATGTCTGCCCCGACTCTCCGTGAGTCTGCCATCGCCGAGGAAATCACACTGAAATCGCGTTGACTAATCTTTTCCCTACGAACAGTCCGACGAGGCAACGACACAGAGGTCGTCTAAATGCGACGGCATTGACAACAGTGCCTACATCGGTGGCAAGTCCTTTCAGCATACGGCTCAGTTCGCCATGTCGACGGTCTACGGCAAATACGGTCCGGCACATCCCTGGCTGGGAAAACTGGCTTCCGCGGCGGCGCACCCTGTTTGCAGGATTCTCTTCGCTCGGAGTCACGTGCATGAGCCGGAGAGCCCTTTTGCGCGAGCGGATGGAATCGCTGCGTGCCCGACTGGCCCGCGGGGAAACGGCCTATCTTGCCGGATTAGGGATCGCCGGCCACAACAGCGGCGCCTGCGCTCGTCGAAGTCTCCGAGCGCGGCGGCATGCGGCTCCTGTCGAATGACGAAGAAGAGCGATTCACGGGCGTCAAGCACTTCGGCGGCTATCCGGAACAAAGTATCGAGTCGCTGAAGCAACGGCTGGCGAGCCTGGGGCTTGGGCCGCGCGACTTGCATGCCGTGCTGCTGAGCTGGAATTACATCAGCCTGGATTGTTTCGGAGTCCAGAGCGCCGTCGAGCATTTCCCCGGCAGTTTGGCACTGGTGCGCAAAAATGCGATCGCGATCTTCAACTTATTCGAAATTGGACCGTCCGTGCGAAAGGGCCCGGGCCGACTGGCAAAGCAATTCGGGCTCGACGCGCCGCAGCCGTTGATCTCGATGGGGCACCACGAAAATCACGCCGCCTTTTCCTACGCCGCTTCCCCCTTCAACCACAGCGACAAGCCGGTGATCGTCACCGTGCTGGACGGATTTGGCGACGACGGGGCGATTTCGTTGTACGTCGCCGAACGCGGGCGTTTGCAGCAGTTGCGCTCGAACGACAGTCTTTGCGACTCGCTGGGATGTTTCTATTCGGTCATCAGCTCGACTCAGGGAGGCTGGACGGTCCTCTCGAGCGAGGGACGGTACATGGGGGCGGTCGCTTGGGGAGATTCCGACCGCCTCACTAACCCCTACTACCGCCGCCTGCGGCAGATTTTCCACTTCGGCGAAGAAGGGCAAGTGCGGATCAATCGGAAGTTGGCCCACTGGCACATCGGTGGCGAGCGCGATGCGTACACGCAGCTGCTTCGCGACATCACCGGCGATCCGATCCCGCCGGAAAAGATGTGGAACCCGGACGCGGTGCTCCGCGTGGAGGAGACGCAGCACGCCGCCGCGACGCACGAGCGCGTCGATCTGGCCGCGGCCACGCAACTCGTTTTCGAAGATGCGCTGTTTCACGTCGTCGATCATCTGATTCGGACGACGGGGAGCGATCAGCTCGTGTTGACTGGCGGGACGGCCCTCAATTGCCTGGCCAACATGCACCTCGTCGATCGTTACGACGAGGAATGGTATCGCCGCAATTTGGGCAAGCGGACCCGCCTGCACGTGTGGGTGCCGCCGACACCGGGCGACGCTGGGGTCACGATGGGGGCCGCGTACAATTTCGCGCTGCGGGCCGGAGTGCGTCCGGGCCCCGCCCTCAAACACGCCTTCTGGTGCGGGACGGCGGCTGCCGCCAAGGAGATTGCCTCGGCTCTCGAGAACGATGCCGAAGTTGAATACTGCACGCTGGGGAACATCGGAGACTCGGAACGGCAGACGAGAATCGCCGACCTGATGGCGCGGATCGTCGCCGAGGATGGCGTCGTGGGATTGTTTCAGGGGCCGGCGGAGACGGGGCCGCGGGCGCTCGGCCATCGTTCGATTCTCGCCAACCCCTGCAACCCGCGGACGCTGGAAACGATCAACCTGCGCGTCAAGTTTCGCGAGCCGATCCGCCCGCTCGCCCCGATGGCGACGCTCGCGGCAGCGCGGCGGTTTTTCGAACTCTCGGCCGGCGGGGCCGACGATCAATACAACGCCTACCACTATATGGTGCTCACGGCGCGGGCCCGGCCCGAGGCGTACAGCACAATTCCCGCCGTGGTCCACCGGGATGGAACCGGCCGCGTGCAGATTGTGAGCGAAGAGGACGACCCCTTTACCTATGCCTATCTCCAGGCGATGGGGCGGCGGCTGGGAGTCGAAGTGTCCGTCAACACGTCCCTCAATGTCGGCAGCCCAATCGTGCAAACCCCCTCCCAGGCGCTGGGAGCGATGAAACGCGCCAAGGCCCTGAGCGGCCTGGTGATGATCGCCGACGATGGCCGAACCTGGTTCGCATGGCCAGCGGCTGCCCCATGCCCCGAAGCCGTCAAAGAATGGACTGCGCCACGTGCCGCGGCTGCGACGGCGTGAGGCCCCGCATTGCAACGCCCCATCATGCAGCGTAGCCCGTCTCAAGTTCCTGCGCTCGTGTAACCCCGCCACATGACGCGTCTCAGGCGGAGTTACGCGCGAGTTTGAGCAGCAGTCGTTGTTGCGTCAGACGGGTATCATCTATTATCGACCGGCGTTTCGAAGCTGCACCGGATTGAGAGCGCACAGGGCCGCACCCACGAAGGCAGTGGGATCGGACTGGCATTGGTTCAGGAGTTGGTGAAGCTGCATGGCGGCTCGATTACCGCCGAGAGCGCGGTTCATCAAGGGTCTGTTCAGCCAGCTTGAGCCTCGATTCCGCCAAAACGTATGAGGACGTGAAACCGCGTGCCGAAATACGGGTGAATTTCCGGGGGCCTGTCACAGCGGCACTTATCGGTCGTTTTTTGCAGCAACCAAGAAACGGTTGAGCTAAAATCGTCAGAGTCCGCAGTGCCCTCGGAATCTGCGACCGAAGGAGAACGAAGGTGCTTGTTCAGAACGTTCGACAGTTGCTCAGAACCTTGGCCCCGAAGGTCTTGATCGGCATCGCGCTGATGGGACCCGTGTTGACTTGCGTCGCATCCACACCCGGGATCGGGGCGGAACTCGATCCTTTGGGCTCTGTCCCGGGCTCATGCAATGCCGTTGCGGTCGTGCAAATGCGGAGGCTCGTCAATAGTCCGTTAGGAAAGCACGACAAGTGGTTTGACGAGGCTCGTCGAGCCTACGCCGAAGGACTGCTCTCCGGTCCGCCGTGGGTGAAGGAAATCATCCAAGCGACGACAGTCGGCTCGGCGACTCCGAACGAGCCGCTAACGTATTCCATCTACGTGACGGATCAGCGTTCGATCATCGATGAGGTCGCAAAACACGAGTTGGCTCCCTTGGAAAAGATCGCAGGACACGGCGCGGTGGTGTCTCCTCGAAATGTCTGCTTCATACAGCTTGCTCCCGGCATGGTCGGCGCCGTCCAGCCGGCGAATCGCGAGGCCGCATCGAGCTGGATGCGCGCGTTCGACGAAAAGCAATTGGCGCCGGTCGCACACGGAATCCTCGACGCTCTCAGGACTAATGAGAGCTCTCAGGTCGAACTGGTCGTCGATCTCAAGGGCGTCCTCAAGCCGCGTTTTATTCTCAATTGGATCGTCGGAACGCCAAAACTGCGCCGACTGACGACGTTGAAGGACTGGCCAAGGTGCTGTCGTCACTGAGAATGGCCCGCTTGTCCGTGCAAGTCTCTAATGCAATCGTCGCACGTTTGCGGCTCGACTTTGACGCACCAATCGGCAAGCACGCCAACGGATTGGAAAAGGCCCTCGCACAATGGCTCGACGACGCTGGAGCTCGACCTCACGCACTCGCGGCTGCGAAAACCACCATTTCAGACAAATCGCTGACCTTTGAGGTGCCGCTCGACGAGGTGGGTCTGCGCCGTCTGCTCAGCGTGGTTCAATCTCCGCACATATCGGCCCAGGAAGTTCGCGGTGAGGAGATCCGCAAGCCGAATGCTGTGGCGTCTGCAGCCTATTACGGCAAAGTTTGTGATCTTTTGAACGCACTGCTTTACAAGAATCGCGACGCCACCGAATACGAGAGAACGGCGCTTTGGCACGAGCAGTTCGCCCGTCGGATTGCCGCCCTCTCGACCACGGCCGTCGATCCCGCGTTGGTCCGCTGGGGCAGAGATGTGAGCAAGGAATTGCTCGCCCTTGCGGGTTCATTGCGCGGCGAGTTGGTGCGCCTCGACGATCTGGAACGATCTATTCGCAGTGATGAAACCGTGAATTATCGCGTGCTCGCCTACTCTCCTATCTCGGGGCCCTCCTATGTACCCACGTGGGTGAGCACCAATGACAACCTCGAGCAGGTCCGTAGTCAGCAAGAATCGCAGGTCGAAAAGTCGGCCGGCCAGCGCGACGAGATTTGGCACATGTTGTACCAGGGGACTGCGGACATCGCCCAAAAGATGGAAAGCACATACCAAATCAAGCTGAAATTGCCGCAATAGGGAAGCCCGCCTGGGCGAACGCGATGACCTGGGCAAGTGCCGCGGCGATGTTGGGCGCCGGGGCCCACTCTGAGATTTCGGGGAAGCGGCAGATGTCACGCGCAGATTTGTTTTGCGGCAGCCCAAAATGAGCGGCGCGCACGTTGCCGTTGCGCTGAACACCATCAGTGGCTCGACGGTGGCATTGATTTCGTCCGCTTGGTGAGTGCGAGAGCCACGCCAGCCGCCACGCTCTGTGTGGGGCAAATCAGAGTTGATGGCCAGGCTCGCAACACGAAGCCGCGATCCCCGTTCGACGAGTGATCTTCTGCAGAGAGAATGGGGTCGAACGTCTCATCGAAGGTTAGGAGCGCCGGGTCCAGACGCTTTGCCTCGAATCCGCACGGCGCCGGCTCGACACCCCGCGCGGTGTCAACTTGTCCCGCACACGAGATACGTATAAACCCCTAACCGAAAACCCGCCCAGATCGGCTTGCACTAACTATACTGCTGAGATCATGGACGCGACGCTGCAGTTTCTTAACGGCCTCCGATCAGGACAGTCGGTCCGAATTCCCCGAAAACTCTTGATCGGGCGCGCGGAAGACTGCGATCTCCGACTCGAGAGTGATTTCGTCAGCAACTACCACTGCATTCTGTTGCTGGACCAATACACGCTTCAACTCCGCGATCTGGGGAGCAAGAACGGGACGCTTGTGAACGGATGCCGGGTCGGCACGAGTGCGATCATTCTGTTGCACAACGACACCGTATCCATCGGTGAAGTCAACCTGCTGATCGATCTAACGCCCAAGGCAGAGCCCACCGCTTCGAGACCAGCCCCGAGCGCTTTTTCCCAGGCTTCCGACCCGGTCGATCCTCCCCTGCAGAAGGAGGATGGCAATGGCTGAATTGAGGAGCTGTCCGTGGCGTGACGAATTACAACAGATGGTCTTAGGGAAACTGAACCGCTCCCGCGCGGAGGCGATCGCTCAGCACCTGGACACGTGCCCGATGTGCTTGGACGCTTTGCGGGAGTGGATCATCTCCGACGAAATTCTCGAAGCCGTGCGGGAGGGCCGCGCCGCTAACAGCGAGCCGACGAAGACGATGTACCTCCCGATCGGGCGGATTCGAGATGCCCTCTCGACGTGGCTCGTGGCCCAGGATGACACGTGTACCGATCACAACGAAGCACTTCCTCCTTCGTTAGCTGATTTCAAAACTGTACTTTCCCCCGCGCAATCTCCGGACGAAATCGGTCGCATCGCCGATTTCCGTGTCCTGCGTCTTTTGGGGATCGGCGGGATGGCTGCGGTGTTCGAGGCAGAGGACCCCCGGCTCAAGCGGCGGGTCGCTCTAAAGCTTCTGCATCCGGCCATCGCTGCCAGGCCCGGATCGAACGAACGGTTCCTACGAGAGGCGCAGAGCGCCGCAGCGCTTAAGCACGAGCACGTCGTGACGATCCATCAAGTGGGATTGCACCAGGGGACGCCATTCCTTGTTCTGGAGCAGCTCCATGGTGAAACCCTCGAGGACCATCTTGCCCGCACCGGCCGATTGACTGTTCCGGAAATCATCCGGATCGGCCGCGAAATCGCCGAGGGGCTGGCCGCGGCCCATGCGCGAGGCCTGCTGCATCGCGATATCAAGCCGGCCAACATCTGGCTGGAAGGGCCCGAGTCGTCGAACCCCGTGAAGTCCGCTTCGCGAGACCACGGTCCTGTGGACTCGGTGGCCGAGTCGAATCGCCACCCACAAGCGGAGGCCGCATTGGGAAGAGTCAAGATCCTTGACTTCGGCCTGGCAAAGTCGTCGTCTGCCGAACCGGAAATCAGCCACGCCGGAATATTGGTCGGCACGCCTCGGTACATGTCCCCAGAGCAGGTGGCCGGAGATGCCGTCGATCCACGGACCGATTTATTCAGCCTGGGATGTGTCCTGTATCGGACGGCAACCGGTCGAGCACCGTTCGGGGGGAGCGATTTGCTTTCCGTCCTGCGCACGTTGGCCTGTGAGGAACCGCTCCCCTTGCGAACCCTCAATCCGCAAGTGCCCCGGGCGCTGTCCGACCTGGTCGGCAAGCTCTTGTCGAAATCGCCCGACGACCGTCCTGCAACGGCGCAAGTCGTTGTGGACCAATTGCGGGCCATCGAGCAAGGGCTCGCCCGCGAACAAGTCTCCACAAGGGCAAGCGCGAGTGATCGATCGTCGGATAGTGGGGCGCGCCGCAAGTCGAGGAAAAAGTGGGCCATCGGCGCGGGCGTCGGCCTCGCCCTCCTGGTCCCTCTTAACTGGTATTACTTTGGCCCTCAAATTGTCCGGATCGCAACGAACCGTGGACCGCTTGATTCGGCGGAACTCGACCTGACCGACACCCGCGTGTCCACCAACGGATTCGCCGCACCCAAGGCGGGTCCTCCGCATTCAGTACACGTCGCCAGGTCCGACCCGAACGCCACCGCGGCCAAAGCTGTGCTTTCGGCCGGCGGGACGGTCGAGATTCGCCTGCAGGGAACTGCGACGGACCGCTCGATCAAAACGATTGGCGAATTGCCTTCGGAGCAGTTCCGGATCACCTCCGCCGGCCTGGCGGGCGCCGCGGCCCCCGCTTGAGCCGATGTTTACTGCTCTAACCGGTCCGGGATTGGACTGCTTGGTCTCTCTAGATTTGTCCGGCACAGCGCTTAGCGATGCCGATTGGCTGCGCCTGAAGGATCTCCCTCATCTTCGCGGTCTGGTTCTCAACGGCATCGAGGCAACCGGCGCGGAACTGGCACCTCTTCGAGGTCTGACCAGGCTGACGAGCCTCGCGCTCGACCGGGCGCATTTGTCAGACGTTGGACTGGCGCAAATTTCGGGCCTCAGAGCCTTGGAGACACTAACTCTCAAGAAAACGGGCGTGACCGACGCGGGACTTACGCACCTGGAGGGTCTAACGAATCTCAAGAGCCTTGCGCTCGAGGGGACGCGGGTCTCGGACGCCGGTCTGGCCCACCTTCAGCATCTGACGGCATTAACCACGCTCGATCTCACGAACACATTGGTGACCGATGCCGGGTTGAAGCACCTTCAAGGTCTGACGCAACTCGAGTCTCTGCGGCTCAACGGCACGCAAGTGACCGACGCCGGACTGGAACGTTTTCCAGTATTGAAGAAACTGCACGCACTCATGCTGGAATGGACTCGCGTCACGGATGCCGGACTCAAACAACTTCAACGCCTGCCGCAGCTTGATCGGCTGTGGCTGCGCGGAACTCGCGTGACCGACGCGGGGATGGTGCATCTTAGCGGCCTCGCGAAGTTGCGAATCCTGGACCTGAGTTCTCTGCCCGTGACCGACGCCGGGCTGGCCCAGCTACGGACGCTGAAGAATCTGCAACACCTCATCCTCGACCGAACTCGCGTGACTGACGCGGGGCTTCTGCACCTGAAGGAACTCAGTCCGTTGTATACCCTGTATCTGGGCGAAACGCGTGTCACCGAAGCCGGATTGACGAATCTGAAGGATCTCACAAACCTCCGCGTCCTGGGTTTGTACGGTCTGCCCGGGGTGGGCGATACCGCAGTGCCCAGAATCGTGCGACTGCACAGCCTGCAGCACGTCGACTTGCGACACACGCACCTGTCAGCCAAGGGATTCGGCATTCTCAAGGCCATCCTGCCGAACCTCCAGATTGACTGGTCCGAGCCGAATTACGCTTTGGCCCGAGCCGTTTTGGAGGCTGGTGGCGGCATCGATGTTCGCCTTGAGGAGAACGGGGTCGGGCGCCCGGTCAAGACGATCGGCGAACTTCCCGCTAAATCGTTTCAGATCACGCGGGCCCGCTTGGCCGGGTCGCGACAGACGCTCAACGAATTGTTGGCTGCGATTGTGAATTCGAGGCTCGATGCGCTGGTTGCCATCGACTTGTCTGGCACCGCGATCGAGGACGCCGACGTTGAGCGCTTCAAATCGCTGGTCACGTTACAGGAGCTGAACCTTGCGGACACGCGGATCACGGATGCCGGCGTCCCGCAGCTGAAAAGCTTGACCTCGCTACGGCGACTCGTGCTGGATGGTGACGCCATCCGCGGACCGGGTCTGACGCACTTACAGGATCTCACCGAACTCGCCGAACTCCGGCTCGGCTGCCCGGCGCTCACGGAGCTGTTTCTGGTAGAACTCGGCGGGCTGAAGAAACTGGAACGACTGTCTTTGGCCAGGAGCCATGTCTCCGACGAAGGCGCCAAGTATCTCGCGCAGCTCACACGACTCAAAGAACTCGACCTCAGCGACACGCAAGTCACAGCCGCTGGTGTTGCGGAGCTAAGGAAATCGCTTCCGCAATGCCGAATCATCACGACCACGATCGAGCGACAAAAGTTGGATTTTGTGAAATGAAACAACCCCCTGCGAAACAAGGGGTTGCGATTACGCCCGGAGGGATTCGAACCCCCGACCGACGGATTAGAAATCCGTTGCTCTATCCATCTGAGCTACGGGCGCAGGATACTGAAAAACAAGCGCTATCTATGAATCTCGTGCGGGAACAAACAGTGGTTTGACAACCGACATGACAACTAGGTACGTTTGAGGCCGTGAAAAAGCGATAACCGGTGATTGCGGCCGCGGCTGTCGAGATGCCAACCAACGCTGTTACTCGGAGGTTGACACACGGCCAAGTCTAGCACTTCAACTCGCGCCAGAAAACGCCCCTCGACGCGTCGTCGGTTGCCAAAGGCGTCCGCGAAGCCGTACGAGGGGTTCCCTCTCACCCCGCACCCATCCGGCCGGTGGTGCAAGAAAATCCGCGGCAAACTCCACTACTTCGGGAAGCTAGATTCCCCGGAAGCCGCGCTCGACCGGTTCAATCTTGTGTGGCCATTCTTGAAGGACGGCCGCACGCCTCCCCCGATCGACACCGGCGATGGGTGTACCCTTCGGTTACTCTGCAACGCATTCTTGACCAGCAAGAAGGCGAAGCTCGACACCGGCGAGCTCTCGCCGCGGTCGTTCAAAGACTATTACCGGACGTGCGAACTGCTGATTGGCCGACTTGGCCGCGACCGCCGGATCGACGATCTGCGGCCAGACGATTTCGAGCGACTCCGCAAGGCGTTGGCGAAGACCCGCGGCGTTGTGGCGCTCAAGAACGAAGTGAATCGGTGCCGCGTTGCGTTTAAGTACGCATTTGACCAACGGCTGATTGATCGGCCGGTCCACTTCGGTCAGTCGTTCGATCTTCCATCGGCGAAGACGATCCGCAAGGCGCGGAACGAAGCCGGCCCGCGACTGTTCAGCGTGGAGGAGCTGCGGAGGATTCTCGACGTCGCAGACGTGCAATTACGGGCCATGACACTGCTCGGTCTCAACGCGGGTTTCGGCAACTCGGACTGTGCCGGACTACCGAAATCCGCGGTCGACCTCGCCCGCGGCTGGATTGATTTCCCCCGGCCTAAAACCGGCATCCCGCGGTGTGTTCCGCTGTGGCTCGAGACAGTTGAATCGCTCCGCCAAGCGATCGCGGAGCGACCCGAAGCCAAGAATCCCGCCGACGCTGATCTGGTGTTTCTTACACGAAACGGCGTCCGCTGGGTTCGTGTCCAGCGTAAGCAGCCAAGCGGAGCCGGCGCTGAGACCGGCGCGTCCGCGGACGCCGTGGTTTCGCTCGACGCGCTTTCCCAGCGGTTTGCCAGACTCCTGCGGGCGATCGGCATCAATGGGCATCGAAACTTCTACACTCTGCGGCACGTCTTCGAGACGATCGCCGGCGACTCGAAGGACCAGGTCGCCGTCGATCACATCATGGGGCACGCCCGCGAGGACATGGCCAGCGTGTACCGTGAGCGGATCAGTGACGAGCGGCTGCGGGCAGTGACCGAGCATGTACGGAATTGGCTTTTTCAAAACGCCACCGATACGCTGCAAACATCGGTGCAGATTTCCGAGGCGGCTGCCCAGAAATCGACGTAATCGGCATCGCTTCGAGTGATTGGCCCAAAGAAAAAGGGGAGCATCGAGGTCCCTATAATCTGCTCAGGCGCTCTCGCTTGCTTCGGCTCAGCGGGATCACCGGCACCTACGCTCGGGTTCGACCGTCAACTCAGCCGAGTTCGATTTAGTTGCGGGGCAATAAGAGAGGTCGTTCGATGGTCGGGTCGTCTCGTGACGGGGTTCGCGGACGGCAGTTTCCTCTGCGTCGCCGAGGCGCCGTTCGGCGGGGTGCCGTGCGTAAAAAAAGACCTGACCGTGCGCGCTCCCAACCGAGGGTCAGCGCGAACGCAGGGCCGGAAAGGGTTAGTGCCCCTGAATCAATTCCCGGTAACTCGCCGGATACTCCGCCGTTGGTTGTCGATCCCCAATTTCTGAAGAGGTCGGCCGAGATCGCGGACTTGTTGCATGAGAGGCAGCGTCCGCTTGGTCTGCATGGGTGGTCGTGTGAAGATTTCTTGGGTCACTTCGCGCCATCAAGATCCGGCACAGACGACCCTATTGGCGAGCTGTCGTCTGTTACAAAAAGCGGCAACCAAAATGACCGACTTTGCGCCGCTCACCATATCGTCGCGGTCTGCCGCCAGTTCGTGGTCGCCGGTGGCGACGAGGGGCGAAAGGCGGGAATCCGGGTTCGTGATGCACGAACTCCCAATGAACGTTCCATCAGGCACTCAATCTTGATTAGGCTCCAAGAGTCTGCCGCAGCTGCGGTCCTTGGGGCAATGGACAGCGACGATGTCGAGGTACGCAATACTATTGTCCTCGGACTGGGTGTGATCGCCATACGTTTCGTAATGAGGCACGACGGCCGCTCAGCCACAGAGGCATCCGGCAGCGAACGACGAAGGAGCAGGGCTTTCGAATGTGTCGAACATGGGTTAAAAGACGCCGATCATCGAATCCGCGCCCGTTGTCTCGAACTACTGCCGGAGTTCGGAATCGATCGAGTGTCATCGGCAGTCAATGATGTGCAAGCACTTCTTGCCGATCGAAACCCGGAAGTCCAACGATTGGCCTGTGATCGCCTGGGCTGGCTAGGCCGCGATGCAATCGGGGCAATCGACGATCTGATGCGATGTGCCGCAGCAGACCGAGTCAATGAGGTCCGCAGTTCGGCGGCTGTCGCGCTGGCTAAAATATTTGCGTCTGGAATTCGCCTTCCTCTTGCGAACGTGGACGAGTCGCTTCTGGCCGACCTAATAAACCTTCTTCGCGACGCAGGCGCGGACGGGCGAGCCCTTCGTCAGTATCTTCAGGGCCTAATACCCGACGATTCAATAAACCCGCCGCCTGGCAACGAAACCGTCTTAAGCGGCGGGTCACTCGCGCCCGAACATGCTGCGCCGAGGGCCCACGAGCAGCCCGATGAATCGGAGCTCCGAGGTCGCAGTCCGGTATCAGGTTGCCCGGTGTCTCTCGGCGACCCCGACAGCCGCGAGGTGATTGTCAAGGGGGCAAAGAAGCGTCTTAGGAAGGCTGGATACGACGTCATACGCGCAATACACGACGTGTTCCCGAAGACTCTCACAAAGGACGAGCTAGTCGACCGAAGCGGTCATACAGACGCAGTCAACATCTTGAAGCGATTGGCAAAGAAGCCTGACGCACTGGGTCGACTTGTCCAACGCTCGGGCGAGGAAAGATTGGGCTACGGTCTTCGCGATCCTGACCAACCAGCGTGAACCAGAGACTCGGACCGGGCGACGGTCTCGGAGTCTTCGCTTTTTTCCTCCTGTCGCGGTTATCAAATCTGGTCGGCGCCAGAAGACCCGCAACACCCACGGCTTCGGCAGCCCTCCGTCCCGCGGTCTCGGATTGAGCACCAACCCCCGGAAGCTCTCTGAAAAGGGAAGGTGCGGCTCAGTCGATTGACTGTCCCTGCAAGGCGGATCGATTCGGCCAGCGAAGCCCACGCAGGCAGCCAACGCCCCGCGACCGATGAGTTGCTTTTCCGGAGCCGACAAGCCGAGCAACGCTCAACAGTTCCCGGCCGGCTCCATGCCAATTCAACACCTCACCTCGATTCCACACCTCAACTCCATACCTATTCCCCCACGAAAAAAGAGGCTCGATTGCATAGCCTTCGATTCGCGGGTCACCCGCGTATGACGGAGGGCAAAGAGATGGAATCCATCGGCGCTCAGCAGTGGGCTTACCGACACCACGCGACAGTCGCCAAGATTCGCGCCCGGGTGCGATGTGGTTGGATTCGATCGCTCCGAGCGGGGCGTGGGGCACTTCTGTTCGAATCTGCCGAGTCAGATCTCGCACTTCGCGCTCGGAGTCGGTCGGGTGCGTGCCATGATTAGGAACGCCTCATCGACGCTGACGGTTCGAGAGGTCGCCCAGCGGCTCAAGGTGAATCCGGACAAAATCCGGTCGTGGATCCGCTCGGGTGAGCTGCCGGCACTCAACGTGGCCGCTAAATCCACCGGGCGGGCGCGGTACCGCATCGACGTCGCCGATCTCGAGATGTTCGTACAGATGCGCCGACTGCGGCCGCGGCCACATGTCACCGGCCGGAGGCGGAATAGAACGCGCAGTAACGTCATCGAATTTTTTTGATTTCCACTAGAGCGGTCGGACAGTGTCGACGCGAGTCCCCAGCGGCCGCGGCGGGATGGAACGAGAATGAGCACTGACTTTGACGTTCAAGAACCAGTCAACGGCAACGGCGATGTTATGGGTGTAAGGCGTTGTAATCCCCTTCGCTCAGGGGACCAACATGGCACTGATAGCACCCCTGATGCCCTCGTGTGGGACGTTGGTAGCGGCGCCCAGAGGAATTACCAGCACCTTGGCCGGCGTCTGGCCGAATGCCCCGATCTCTTCCGCAACGGCGCCGAAGATCACGGGCTGATCCAGGTCTTGCCCAGTGGACGGACTCGACTGCTCCTTAGGGCAGCAGACCTTAGTCCGATACTCGCAGACCGGTTGCCGATCGTAGTCACGAAGGATGGCAAGACCGTCGGCGATATGCCCAGCGCAACATCTAAACGCGTTGCTGCGGTCGGAGACGTTCCTGGCTTGCTTTAGGCCGGTCGATGCGGTCGTGCGTACGCCGTACTACTTGTCTGATTTCGCGCTTGCGCAACCCGGCTACCACGACGGCGGCATCGGCGCACGCGTCCTTTATGTTGGGCCGACGCCCGAAATCGCCGGCACAACGGAGACCATCGCGCGATTCCTGGAGGCGATGGACTTTGAGTCGAATGCCGACCGAACGAACGCGGTGGCCGGGGCACTGACGGTCCAGTTGCGTCACCACTGGCTCGGTGAAAAGCCTCTTGTGTCGATCACGGCGACGAAAAGCTTCGCGGGAAAAGGCACAGTCACTGAGTTCATTCGGGGGTCCGTCTCCAAAGCAGATTCTGCTCTACGAGAGCGTCGACTGGCCAATGCGAAGCGAGTTCCAGCGGAAGATCCAGCTCGATCCGGAAATCGGCGTCGTCCTGTTCGACAACGTCCGACTCGACAGCAGTGGGGGTCGATCAAAGTTCATCAGGTCCGCGTTCCTCGAAAGCTTCATCACGAATCGTGAAATCGTGCTGGCCTCGCCTGGAGCTGGTGAGCCGATTCGTCGCGTCAACGACTCCGTTGCCATCATCAATACAAACGACGGATCGTTGAGCCCGGACCTCATGAACCGCGCGCTTTCCATCCACCTCGCCCCGAAGGGGGACGTGCAAGATCGCCACCCTTCGATCGGAAATCCCAAATTCGAATTCCTTCCGCAAAACCGCGCCAGGATCGAGAAGGAACTTCGCGGGATGATCGAGCGCTGGCGAAATGCCGGTTGTCCCCTCGACGAAGAGATCGAACACCCGATGACCCCGTGGGCACGGACCATCGGCGGAATCCTCAGAGTCAGTGGCTTTACGGATTTTCTGGGCAACCAGCGTGCTCGTCGCTCGGCCGACGATCCGGTCCGACACGCGATCGGGATCCTAGGGGCTAATAACCCCGGCACTGTGCGTCCCGCGAGAGACTGGGCCGCGCTGGCCGTTGAGCTGGGCCTCAGGAGGATCCTCTTCTCGCTGGTCGAGGGAGACACTGAGAGCGGCCGAGAAAGGGCGATCGGTGTCCTCCTGAGCCGTCACCTTGATGAAACCTTCGAGGTTACGACCGAAGAAGCCGGGCAGCCCGTTCGTTTGCGCTTGCAACTTCGTGGCGGATTTCGCCGCTGGGTAACTGGAGCAAATCCATCCAAGCGATACCAGTTTGAGGTCCTCGGCCGCGAAATGCTGCCGCTGGACGAAGTAACAGAACGCACGGCGACGGTCGCCGTCGCCGCCAATTGACTCAAGAGGAGATTTTCGAAATGGCTACCCAACCTACACTCGAATCTACACTCCAATCGCTTGTGCGAGATGGCGCCACACTGGCCATCGACACTGAGTTCGAAGCGCGTCGACACTCTCTGTGCAGGTCGCGGCTCGTGATCCGACTGGGCAGCTATTGGCCCAGGTCTACTACGCTCCCGAGATCGCCTTTCCAGCTGACTTTCGGTCCGAGGACCATCTGCAGGGCCTTGGGCTCGATAGAGGAATCAGGTGGCGGCCGCCTACAGCTATTTCCGCACGACTTTCTCCGATGCGGATGCTCGCAGACCTTTTCGGTTTGCAGCATGTGACACCGCTGTCGCGAGCAGCGGGCCTATCGAGACTTCGGGATCCAGATTCGCAGCCGGCAAACGGAGTCTGGGATGAGACGAGCCAGCAATGGCGGGTGCCGCAGATCAAGGTCTGCCTCGTTGGACACTTCTTGCAGGCCGATCTGCCGCGTTGCTTTGGGAGCCGCTTCTATGAAGCCCTGTTTCGACCGGCCCCCGGCGTGCCAAATATCGAGCTCTCCGGCCGGAAGCGGCTGACGCTTGTGGCAAAAGGGCAGAACTTCGCTGATCACGCTCCGATCGTTGAGTTCCTCCAGACGCCCGAAGGGCGCTTGTACGCGATCCGTCTCGCAACATTCGACACTACGTTGCCTTTCGGGCCGGGGAACCTCGACCGCCTCTGTCAGACCTTTCTGGGCGTCAGCAAGGCCGACACTCTTAGCCACGACGAAATCGAGCACATGCGGGACACGATGAGGCGATCCGATCTGCCTCCTCCCGAGAATGACCCGTCCTGGCTTCCGTCTCCTCACGAGGCGAACGACTGGTCATTCATCGTTGCCCCGGTTGCCCGCCGTCGACGGCACTCGTCTTGGCCGCATTAGCGGCCCGCTGTGAGGCTAGTCACCCGACCCGGCACTTCCCTCGGGTCAATAGCTCGGAGATCCACCTAGCGGCTCTGGGGATCTCTAGGCAAGCGTAACGGCTCATTCGGTTCCAAAAGCCTTGCGTGTCGGATCCAAAGGCAATCGTGGAATCGGTGGGGGGAGGGCACTCAAGACTCGGAGTTGGCAATTGCGCAATTGCTCACTTGGCAAGTGCACGAGGCCTGATCGTCGACTTTTTTCGGTTACTCGTCCGGTAGCGACTCGCCCGCCTGTACGCTGCCGCTGAACTTCCGATGTGCGGCCCGAAAAACGCGTCGACCAAAGGGCGGGTGATCCAGGCCGGAGTGAGCGGAACCCTCGGGCAGGTACGCCGGTCGTTTCCAAGCCCGACTTCGTGGCAGTTCGGGGTCGGCCACAAAGCGTGCGGTGGCGTTGCACCCAGCTGGCGGGGCCGCCTCCTCTAATAGGGTCGATTTTTGCAGTTCGCAGAAAACGATTGAGATTTTGGGAGCAAAAAAAGCCGCCGGGGCGAAGCAGAACCCCGGCGGCCATCAGGACTCCCTCAAGAATCGCTTTAAGAATTCTTGTTGGGAGAATGGGCTTTCACACGGAATCCGGGACCGGCGACTTTCGCCCGCGATGATCTCGCATTCTGAATCAGCCGTGCCGGCTATCGCGAATAGATGATCATCGTTGCCTTGAACCCGGGTCGGAGGATGTTGTCGGGATTCTTGACCTCCGCCCAGACGCGCGTGTCGCCGCTCGCGGCATCCGAAAGCGGGTCGACAAAGCCGATTCGCCCTTGAAAGACCTTGCTTGTGATTTCGGGCCCCGCATAGTCTCCGCTCAACTGGACCGCCACCGCAGCGCCTGCCTTGACGCCCCAGATCTCCTTTGGCTTCACGAACCCTTCCACTTGAACGACGTCGGTGTTGGCGACCTCCAAAATCGAATCGCCTGGCCGGACGGTCTCTCCCCGGTACTTCTGCACGCGCGTTACGACTCCGTTCAGGGGAGCGAGAATGCGATACGTGTCTAATTCCGCCTTCGCCTGCTTCGCTTTGGCTTGGTTCACTTGCACCTCCTGCTTCGCCTTCACGATTTGCAGCTGGCTCTTCTCCGTCGACAGTTTGAGCCGCTCAAGTTCGGCACTGAAGATATTCCCATTCCTGCGATTCGCACCAAGCGCGTTCTCGTACTCCTTGACGTCGACGGCGTTCGCTTTGGTCGCGAAGTCGATCTCGATTGTGTTCTCCGCAGTCAGAATGGCAACTCTGAGATTGGCTCGCGGCACGTCATCCATCAGTTGCACGACGATCTGACCCTCTTTGACGGCATCTCCCTCCTTCGGTGCAATGTCTTTGAGCACCCCAGACTGGCCGCTGGCCAGCCGTGCCATCTTCACCGCTTTGATCAGGCAGTTGTTCAGTTTGATGGTACCGGTCTGCGCGGAACCAGGCGGATTGTCGTCCGCTGCTCTGGCAGTCTTCGGGCCGGCGTTTGCGCTTACCATGCCGAAGAGCACGGGGATGAACTGCGTGGTACACGAAGCGAGCGCTAGGCCGGCCAGAAACGCATTGCGAAATCTCATATCACGCCTCGAAAAACCGGACTCGCTATTTTCAGCCAAGGCCAGAGGATTCGCGTGACTTCGCTCATGTCAGCTCCGAAGGAGCCACCCAGATGATCCCCGAGCATAGCCACACGCGGATTCCCGAATCCACACCCTCCCGCTACCGCCGCGCTCAAATAAGCGGAATCACTGAAGCGTACAGGCATCAGGTCCCTCTCCGCTTGGTCACTGACGCAGTGCGCCAATTCGGAAAACGTTCCTTTTGACGGTTTCCTGTGACCGTGAACGCAGTCGCGGAATTCCCCGAGAACGCATTCCGGGATACTCATAAAGGAAATCAAAGTCCCGGGATCTCGTCGGGAAGGTAGGTTTCCCGATGTGCAGATTTCAGCTCTGCAAGCCGGCCGCTCCTTCAGCTGAGATCAGGGAAACCGCCTCGCTTGGACCTCCCCGGCCAAAGCGCCCGGGGAGGCCCTCGACGCCAACTCGTCGATCAGCACGCGGCCGACATCACACGGTCGCCACTGACCTCCGCCAGCTCGCCCACGAAGTGGTGCCAGCTCTTGCAAAGGTCGCGGCGCAACTGGCTGACCCGCGCCGCAGAAATCCGAAACATGCGGGCCACGCGGCCGGTTGTCTCACCGAGAGCCAATTTCTCGGCGAGCTGCCGGTCCCGTGTCGATAATGATTTGAGCCAGTCGGCGAAATCCAAGCGACCCATCGCTATCTCCGCCGGACCTGCCGTCCGATCTTCGACCAGAGCCTCGCGCCACTGTCCGGTCCGCCGATTGAACCGGTCGAGCCGCTCGATCGTGAATCCCTTCGCCACGCCCGCACGCGGTGATGAGATGTCCCGAATGTTGGCCCGCGAGCCAACTCTCCGGCCCGCTCGGACCTTCTTGATCGCGAATTGGGCGAGCGGCGTGGCATAACGGGATGAAGCTGCTCGGCACGGGTCTCGCCACTTTCTTCGGTCACGATTGCCGGGATGTACCAACCCCGGCAACATGGAGGGGTCCGATACCGTTCGTTGCCTCGCCAAGACGCCTAGGACTGCCCCAGATGCGCACAAAGGTTGTTATTGCCCTCGCCGTTGTGTTGGCTGTTGGTCCGCTTAGCAGGGTTAGGGCCTGGAACAAAGCCGGCCAGATGGTGATCGGCGCGATCGCCTATGAACAGCTGAAGCAGACGAATCCCAAGGTGCTGGATAAGGTGATCTCGCTTCTGAAGCAGCATCCGCAGTACCAAAGCCGTTGGGCACCTTTGCTCGAACAGCGGCCAACGGACGACGAAAAACGCCTCTATCTGTGCATGCTGGCCGCGAGGTGGCCGGACGACATCCGGGACGATCCGGCCTATAACCATGAGGCCTGGCACTTCATCGACTTCCTGTTCAAGCCTACAGGACAGCCGGCGAGCGTTCAGACGGAGCCAACTCGTGAGCCAAACGTCGTAACGGCTCTGGAAGCGAATCTGGTCGTGCTACGCCTTCAGCCTCCGGACCTCGTAGCGTGGCGGGAAGCCCTGCGTCCCGTCAAGGAGCAATTGATTGAACGGCTCGCCTTGATTTACAGGGACACAAAACAGAAAGAACAGTTTCGTAGCTTTGCCACGGAGACGCTGGGAGATTATGCCGGTGACCGGCCTGATGAATTGTTCAACCTGCTGGCCCATGCTGAGCAATTTCAGTTTCCGGTACTGTTTGACAAGCTGACCTCCGACAAGGACAAGGCCGTCACTCTGGCTCACGAGGAACTCGCCAGAATACCACTCGAAAAGGCGAGCGAGCATGACAAAGAACTTCTCGCAAGGCGGCAGGCCGACGCCGCAGTAGCGCTCCTTCGGCTGCGAGAGCCGGAAAAAGTCTGGCCGGTGCTCAAGTTCAGCCCGGACCCCAGGGTCCGCAGCTACGTCATTCTTTGGCTCAGCCGGCTGGGACGCGCCCGTCATCCGATCCTCCAGCGGCTCGACACAGAGCCCGACGTGACGATTCGGCGGGCACTCATGCTCGCACTGGGGAACTTCACGGATACACAGTTGTCTCTTGCTCAGCGACAACCACTGATCGAGAAGCTGCTGATGGTTTACGAGAACGAACCGGATGCAGGACTACACGGTGCAGCCGAGTGGTTGCTGCGGAAATGGGGTCAGGGCGAACGACTGGAAGCGGTTGTTGAAAAGCTTAAGAGCGATGAAAAACAGCTACAGGCAAGAAAGGCCAACGGCGAGCGGCAGTGGTACGTCAATACGCAGAAGCAGACATTCGTGATCATGCACGCGGGTGAGTTCTTGATGGAATCGCCGAAATCGGAACCGTATCGCTATCCGGAGGTATCCCAGCACCGCCGCCGCATTGGCCGGCGGTTTGCGATCGCAACGACTGAGGTAACGCGGGACCAGTTTGGACGATTTCAAACGGCACGGCCTGAGATTGCAAAGGAGCAAATCGACCAGTGGGTCAAGACGGGCGACTCGCCGCAGGTGCAAATGACGTGGTACGAGGCAGCGGCGTACTGCGACTGGCTGAGCGAGCGGGAGGGGCTTCCAAAGGAACAATGGTGTTACGAACGCAATGAGCAGGGAAAATATGCTGTAGGGATGAAGGCCAAGGACAAATTCTGGGAATTGACTGGCTATCGGTTGCCCACAGAGGCGGAGTGGGAATTTGCGTGTCGAGCGGGAACGCTGACGAGCCGCTACTACGGGATGACCGAAGACCTTTTGGCGCAATACGCATGGTATCAGTCGAACGGCCAGAACCGGACATGGCCCATCGGGAGCCTGAAGCCAAATGATGTGGGCCTATTCGACATGCTAGGGAACGTGTGGGAATGGTGCTTTGACCTGTCAGTAGACTACCCGCGGAAACAAACGGTTTTGAAACTGGCTCTAGACAAAGTTGTTGGGGACGTGCCCAGTGTGCAACCCGTTGAAGATACACAGGGCCGTGTGTTGCGTGGCGGGGCGTTCAACTCTCGGCCGGAGAACGTCAGTTCGGCCTTCCGTCTCACCACCCTTCCGGTCTACCGTAGCAACCTTATCGGTTTCCGTCCGGCCAGAACTTACCCCTGAGCGGCTTCACTGCTTTACCGCTTCTCACAACGTGCCGCGGTGGATTCCGAGGTGGACGCCGTGGAACCAAGCATCCCGATACCCGTTCAGCGACAAACGATCTTCGCTGGGGAGAGCCGTCCTTCAAGTCTCCAAAGGCGAGGCGACACGGAATCCCGGATGCGATACGCTGGGGACCAGGCCGGGCATTGAGTCCGCCGTCACGTCAAGCGTGTATTAAGTAATTCTTCCGAAGGAGTCTCGGGGTGGGTAACAAGTTGTACGTTGGAAACCTGTCGTATAGCACGAGCGACAGCGAGCTCCAAAAGATGTTCGAGGAGTACGGAACGGTCCAATCTGCTCAAGTCATCATGGATCGAGACACGAGGCGTTCAAAAGGCTTCGGCTTTGTCGAGATGGGGAGCGATGAAGAGGCTCGGGCCGCAATCAACGGTCTGAGCGGGAAGGAAGTCGGAGGGCGAGCGCTGACTGTCAACGAAGCCCGACCACGAGAAGATCGGGGTGGCGGCAGGTCTGGCGGCGGCGGTCGTGAACGAGGCGGTTACGGCGGCGGTGGCCGAGACCGCTATTAGGAGCTCTCTGGTCAACCGTTCGGCGATCCGGACACATCCTGGCAGTCTGACGGATCTAAAGTAAAAGGAAACACTGGAGGGCGCACCCATGCGCTTTGTCGTCAAAGTCAGCAATTGGGTCGGAGCGGCGGGTTGGATTGCTTTCGTGGGCACGAACGGATTGCGTGCTGTCGGCACCCGCGAGCACGCCAAGATTTTCAGAAATCTGGACGAGGCAAGCCGCGCGCTTGCCATGCTTTCGCCCCACTTCACAGACGCCGGCATACGCTTTTCCGTTGAACCAATTGACACAGACCCACAGATGGCCTGCCAAGAGTGACTGCGGGCCCCACGCCAAGCGTGGAAGGACCGGCCGGCCTGATCCATCTCGGGGCCGGCCGGTGTGCTTTAACCCAACTTCGCGGCAACCCCCAGCAACGCGTCGGCAAGTCTTCGTAGCTCGGCGGCCACAGCCTTCCCAGGCTCAGCGTCGCGGCTCGCCAGCACGTGGCACCTTGCGATGCTCACCGCGTATCAAGGTGCACACTACACCGATTCGCTTAATGTTCCTTCTGCGGATGCGCCTCCATCCACTCCGACACAGCTTTCCACTTAGCGGAAAAGTCATCCGGCGTGGGCACAATGCGGAACGTGACCCCGCCCTGCAAGTGTCCCTCGCATTGCAGCGGCTCCAGGTATTTATTCGCGGCATTCTCGCCTGTCACGATTAACCCCGATCTCCCCCGATCGTCGAACCAACCGGCGGGTTGTCTCTTGACGACCTGGCGAACGGGGGCGCCTTGACGTGCCCGCACTCGAACCACGTCGGGGCTTCCCTCCGGCTTGACGCTCGCGACGCAGTCCTCCCGGATGCGGCAGAATGTGCCGCGGGTCGCTTGCACAGAGAATGCGTCGGGCAGCACCAGCAACTCGAATTTACGCAACGCCTGCTTTTGCTTGGCCGACGTCCGCGGATCTTTAAGTCGCTTGATCCGCTCCCCCTCGGCGGCCTCGAGCATGTGTCGCTCGTGCGACGGGATGTCGTCGACGTTGATTTTAGGCTGTGGCGCAGCCAGCACGGCTATCAGCAGCAGCGTTCCCATCGAAATCGCCTCCTGGCTGTCCTGCTCGGCTTTATCGCAATGCGGGCCGGCATGGAAGACATCCAGGATGCACCGGGAACGGTGGGAAATGCAATCGGCGGCCCTGGGGCGTGCGAGTTGTGTTGATGGGAAGAGTTGCTGGACTGCTTAACGGTGCGCTTGCTGTTCTTGTTCAATGGCCACGATATATTCGAGCGCGATCGGGAACGGCTGGAATGTGCCACGTGGTAAGCGGGCGGCGGATTCTGCCGGTGCCTGTCGACAAAAAAACCGACCGCCCCGCGATGGGATCAGGGCGGCCGGGGTTGTTTTGATAATCACCCGGCCAGCTTCGCAGCAACCCCCAGCAACACGTCGGCCAGCTTCCGCAGCTCGGCGGCCACGACCTTCTCGGGCTCGAGCCTGAAGTCCGCAGTAATCTCAAACGCATTAAGATTCACCGTCAGTTCGTGCAGCAGGCCAGCACGATCGGCTTCCTCGCGATCGGCAGGATTAAACAGCCCCGGCACCTCGCAGAACGCGACCGGGGATCCCGGCGTCGTGTTAAACGCCAGCCTGATCTATCTCCGGGCCGGCCGGGCCGCGCACGTCTTTTTTTAGTGGAATTACTCATTGCGTCCGGTTGCGCGCGTCCCGTACGCTGGCTGCTGTCACGCGAGAAGGTGTAACCGTGTGACCTCTTCTGCGGTCGCCGTTTACGACCCCCGGCGACCGTGGAGAATCTTCGCCCGCGCGGCCACGCGGATCGTCCCCCTGTGGCCCGCGGGCCTTTCTTCTCAACTCCGGCTCTCCAGGTTCGCCGCAGCGATCTCATACGCCCGAGACAGCTCCCGCATCCTCGCCGCGATCACCTGCTCAGGCTGCTTGTTATCGGAGATTGGTCCGCGACGGCTTCGCGTGGCGCTACGTGCAATACGACAAGCCCGGCGAGTTCACCGCCGCGGAGGCCGACGCCCGCGAGCACCGGCGGGGACTGTGGGTTGATGCGCATCCGGTGCCGCCGTGGGAGTGGCGCCGCGCAAAACGGCAGGCGTCAAAGGCTGCTCCCTGATTTTTCTTGCATCAGCGTTCCTTCTTGCTCATGCTGAGCGCCATGAGCGTCGAGCCTTCCGACAGTGATCGAATCGAATCCCGCTGGGTTACCAACGAGCGTTCGTTGAACCGCATCCGAAACATGCCGCGCCTTGTCCGCGAACTCCACGCTACCCAAGCCAAGCGCCCGGAAGTCGAACAGGATGCGATTGAGTCGCGGCTCTTCGACAGTCCAACGCACGCGGGCTCGACTTGTGCGAGCTACCTACGGCGCGGGCAGCGAACGGTCTACCTGCCTTCGCCGGAGGAGATCGAGGCTCTGAAGCGCCAGATCAGGGCTGAGAACGAGTCCAAGGAGGCCCTGAACGGAGGTCCGCCGTACCTGATGTACCGCCAGCCGAGAGTCGGCAGGACCGAGTACAGCCAGGGGCGCATACGCAACTGACTGACGAGATGATGCCGAGTATCGGAAATGGTCTGCCACGCAGTGATCCGCCGGTAGAATGACGGCATCCAATCCTGTAGGGCCGCCGATGCCATTCGTGGTCAAGCTAACGAGCCGTACCGGCGCCGTCTGTTGGCTAAGCGCCGCAAACGAGAATGGCATTCGCACGCTTGGCACTCGCGGGAGCGCTGAAGTATTCCAGAAATACGAAGACGGGAACATTGCCATCCGCAAATTGCCACAGGCATTCAAGGCCATTGGCCGCACTTTCTCAGTCGAGCCGGCAGATTGAGCTGCCCGGCGCTAGAATGACGGCATGAGCCGATACGTCGTGAAGGTGATTGGCGGCTTGTCCGGCCCGGTCTGGACCGGCCCCAGCACATTGGAGGGCCTCAAGCGCACTGTGCCGCGCGATGGCGCACGCGAATTCTACGTCCGCGCAGAAGCGGACCGGGAGATCGAGTCTTTTGCCGCTCTGCTGCCCGACGGCTTTCGCTTCGAGATCGAGGAAGTCTGAGCGCGCTAAACTTCGGTGCCAAACCGCGAAATGCGTCGGTATGATCCACGGCACGAGCGGGCCGATCGGAGGGGGCCATGGGATTCGTTGTAGAGGTGACGGCGCGCGGCCTCGATCGTGTTCATTGGATCGATGGGCGAGACGGGCTTGGCGCTCCCCGCATCTTGCCGCGTAGCGAAGAGGCGAAGGTCTTTCAGACTCGCGCAGAGGCGAACCTTGCGGCGCGAGAGGTGGTCATGTTCTGGGGCGACTCCGTACGGTACCTGATTTTGGAACAGTGAGCGCCGGTCCTCCGCGCAAAAAAACACGCCGCTGAGAGCGCTCGCGGCGTGCTTTCCCGTAAGCGCAGGCCAAGAACTGCGCGCGGCGGTAAGGCCAAGTAGCGCGTGACCGCTCGGACGTATTTTGAGTTAGTATTACTCCGTTAAATTAAATGATCTTGGCTGATATTGGGAAGTCGAAAACGCGCGAGCCTTCGCCGTTGAAATCTCGCCGCGTCTTTATGCCGTCCTGACCACACCGGGCGAAACCGCGTGCAGCGTGGCGCGGCACCAGATGGCATCCCCGAAAGTGCGGTCTCGCCGCCGAGTTGTCACGGCGGACGCTTTAGGCCTTTGGAGGCGGCTCAGGCAATGGCACGACCCGATACTCGAGTTCTTGGGTAAGGGCATCGGTGGCGCGTGCGACCGCCTCCCGCTTCGCTTCCAGGGTCATCCAACCGCAAAAGGTAAAAAAGACTGCCAAGCACCCGATCACGATGTTCATGTCACGACCCTCGGAGACGTGGACTGCCGTGAATACTGCCCATCCGCCCTCCCCGACAACCAATCGGCCCGGTTGCCCCGCCAGTGCCGCTCCCCGATCAACTTGGGCGGCCATTGGAATAGGGAGCAGCCCGTGCCGATGGCGCAGAGAAGCGCAAAGGCGAGCACGCGCGGCAGAGCTTCAGTGGGACACGGGAAATGGAGCGATTGATTGGCACAAACGGCGATAGAGGGGCGGCAGGTTACTTCAACCTGTCAAAGTGGTCAAGCTGAGAAATTCCTCTTTCCGAGTGTGGCGCTTGACGAAGCACTCAAATTCCGATGGTCGCTGACCAACACGTCCGACGGCGCACCGCCGCGTCTTGGCCGCATTCAGCGCCTCGCTGTGAGGCTCGTCGCGCTACCAGGCAATTCCCTAGGGTAAACAGCTCGGAGATCCACCCAGGGGCTCTGGGGATCTCCAGGCAAGCGTTTGGGCTCATTCGGTCGCCAAACCGTGCGCGTCGACCCAAATCAGACCGGAAGGACGGGCAATCCGGGACGACAACCGCCCTTGCCGGAACTTTCCAATTTCGTAATTGGAATTAGCTCCGGCCTGGCAGCTCCCAAGAGACCTTTCATTCGCGACGGCGCGGTTCGCCGGGCGCCGCTTCCGGCACCTCGGCCCATGACGGCTGGTCCGGTTCGACCACGCCACCCTCGCTGGCGATCGCCCCTCCCGCAATAGGGTCGTTTGATGACATTCTCAGTAAACGCATGAGTTTTAGGAAACGCTGGCGCGGGGAGACTGTCGCCCCGTCGTCCACCTTCCACAAGCTGGCCACGACGTTTTTCGACCCCGCGAGCTGAAAGGCCCGCTGCAGGCCGAGCACCCCTTCGCCGCCGGCCACGCGCCCCGCTGGCATGGGCGGGTTTTCGATCGGCCGCAGTGGAATGCCCGGATCAATTCTTCCGGATGGTTACACGATAGCGCAGGCCGTTATGGGGCTGCGGATCACCGGCAATCAGGCTGACCAGCGTCGCGGTGTCGCTCTCGAGACTGTATTCGAACGGCCGCCCGGTACCGGGGTCATTGGGAAGGGGAACCTCGGTAACTTCGTTCAGTTTGTCTGGCAGCTTGCCCTTATGAGCGGCGCTATGCATCCGCAAGGCTTCAATCGTCTGCAGTATGGCGAGTCTGCGCTCCAGCTGGGCCTGTGCTGACATAACTCGGTTCAAAGCCGGTAAGAGGACGCGTCCGAGCATGTGTCCCTCAGACGTCCGCGTCTGGCCGAGTCGTTTGTCTGCAGCCGCCCACAGGGGTAGGGCTTGCGGGTAAGGCAGGTAGGCTGCCCGAAACCAGTCATCTCGATCAATTTGATACGTGCCCATTATGTAGAGTAGCAGCACCTGGGCAGGCGGCATTGCCTCGACCTTTTCAAGCGACAGGCCCCTGCGGGCGACAAACGTGCGGGCCGCGGTGAGTTCGGGCGAGTTCGCGGCTGGGTCGCCTGGAGCGGAATCCTTTGGAAACCAGTCCGGGAGTTTGCGTTTGCCGCCTTCCAAGGGCACGATGGCGAGCGCTTGCAGATCCGTGCGCAGGCGGCGCAGGACGCCATCCCATTGCTCGGCAGTCCGTTCGCGGTCGAGGTCGCCTAATTCCGGAAACTGCTTTTCTGCCGTCTGGTATTCAAACGCAAGGCCGCGCTCCAGGTCGACCAGGGGACGAGGCATCGCGGTGATGCCCAGTAGAGATTTGGCGCGCCCGGTCGCTCTACCAGGTCGGCCACGGTGTTGGTGAACTGCGACATCATGGCGATCGCGACAAGGCTGTGGATCAGAGTCGGCCCCTCGGCAACATGACGGCAGAAGCCAAAGCCCGTCTCCAAATGGCGGGCGGCTGCCGTGTAATCCCCGTCTGCAATGGCCACCCGCGCTTGGAGGACCAGCATCGGGGCGTAGCTGCGCATGACCTGTACGTCGGGCAAGAGGAGACCAATGGGGTTGGGCTCGTCGAGCGTGTAATCCCATTCAGCTCTTCGCCGGCGCGCACCGATCTCGAACTGTCGCAGGCGATAATGGTAATCGTGGAGGAACTTACGGGCATCGTCCAACGGCATCTTGCTCACCGGCAAGAGGTTCCATGGCACGGGGGTCTCGGTCCAGTACTTCCGCGCAGCATCGTTCTGCTCGTGCACGAGGCGGAGGTAAATCGGCACGGCGTTGCCGTCCTTCAACTCCCAGACAGGCGGCAGCAGCCGGTATTTCAGCGCCGGTTCCGGCGCACCCTGCGGCGAGACCTGAAGGGCGCGGTCGACGGCCCATGGCGACGCGGGTTGATCGTCAGCCCGGAGGACCGGTGCTAGGGCGAGGGGCAAAATGAGCGCGGACCATCGGAGCAGTCGAATCATCGGTACGACCTCTGTAATCTGGGGTGAGGATAGGGTTAGCCGCAAATCATTGAACGGACAGAGAATCCTGTTGGTGCGGCGTAAGGATCAAGGGACTAGTAGGGGGCGGCCCGGGTGCCTGCGGCGCTATGGGTTGCAGTGAGGCCAGCATGCCGCTCGGGTCTTGCTCCATCAGCCGCCGCGTGCTCAGGTAGTCACCCGACGACGGTTCGTAGGAAGGCGCCGGGGTAAGAGCCACGGCGGGCCCTGAGGCTGCGCTGAGTGTCGGGTGCGTAAGCGAAGGCGGGTGGCCAGTTCCTGGCGTTCAGCGCGCTCGGTAAGGCCCCACGCGCCAAGCCCCGCAGCCAGGGCCGCCAGCAAACCGCACAGCGACGGGCCAAGAAGCCGGCCGCGCCGCTGCCGGCCGGCGGCGAGTCCGGCGGCGAACAGCATCGCGTCGGCGTCCAGACCTGCAGAATCCGGGCGCCAGCCAGTCAAGCGGCGCTCCAGATCGCTCAAGGCGTCATCGTTGTCGGGGGCGTGCGTGACCATTCGCTATCGAGCCTCTCTCGTAACGCGGCCAACCCGGCCTGGTATCGGCGGTGCGCTGTCGGCAGTGAGCAGCCTACAAACTGGGCCACCTCATCGAATGTCAGCCCGCCCCAAATGCGGGCCACAACCGCCTCGCGTTGCTCCAGGGGTAGCTCGGCCAACAGCCGAGTGGCTTCCCGGCCGTCGAGGTGGTCATCCGCTATGGCAAACCAGCCCTCGCTGGTGCTGGTTTGGTCCTGGCGGCGGCGCCTCCGCGACTCGCCGCGACCCGCAGCCAGCGCGGCATTACGGACAACACGGTATAACCACGGAAGCACCTGATCTGGAACCGGCGACTGCTGGGCCAGCTTGACAAAGGCATCCTGGACGGAGTCCTCATCGCCCCGGGGCCATTGCCGTACGTAGAGCCGCAGCGCCGCCGCATTCTTGCGATAGAGGCGGCCCAGTTCTTCCGGAGCGATCCGCGGCATGTCTGGTCCAATCGTTGCCGTCTATTATCTTGATGCCGTGGTTGGGCTCATTTCTCGCGCTTTAGCTCGAACTCCCTAAAAAAGATCAGACTCGCGCAAGAAAGTCGGAGAGGCGTTCCCGCGTCCGGTCTGACCGCGGAACAGATTTATGATTGTCCAATCGAAGGAAGCCAGGAATGCGAATCCTTCTTGATACGCTGGGTGTTCTCGTTGGTTACCTTCTCGGTGCCGCAGCGGCAGGCGGAGCGAGCTTTCTTCCCTACAGACTCCTGATTCATCCTCTTTAGTTCACGGGAACGCCAATCCACGACGCGATCGGACTGATTTAATTCGGCGCAAGCCGCGTGCTGAGCACACGCTGATGGCTGTTGTGCAAGTGACTGAAGGACAGGCAGGAGAGCCTCTTCGGAGCCGCGGCTGATCCGTGATTCGGGATTGACCGGGCGAAACGACGTTCTTCTTCTCCGCGTGCCCATCCTGTTGCAGCCACCCAACCGAGATCTTCATTCCTAGAACGGTTTTGCATCGTGCTATAGTTCTGGGCCGTCACCGTCTAAGTCCTCCCGCAGTGCTTGGGCCGCCAGGTGGAAATCGGTCGTGTCGCAGACGATTGCACCATCTCGCATGACGACCGTCCGTTTGGCGTCGCGGGCAATCCGTTGGTTGTGAGTCACCAGAATGATCGTGATGCCCGACTTTTCATTCAGCTCCCGGAACAGCGCAACCACCTCGCGACTGGTCTTCGAATCGAGATTGCCGGTCGGTTCGTCCGCCAGCAGGATGGCCGGCTCGTTCACCAGGGCGCGGGCAATGGCCACTCGCTGCTGCTGTCCCCCGGAGAGCTGATTCGGTTGATGATCGAGTCGACTTGAGAGTCCGACGAGATCCAGTTTTTCCAGCGCTCGGCGGCGACGTTCCGACGCGGAGACGCCCTTCGTATACAACAGCGGCAATTCAACGTTTTCCGACGCCGACGTGCGCGCCAGGAGGTTGAAGTTCTGAAACACGAATCCGATGCGTCGGTTGCGGATGTGGGCGCGCTCCTCGCGCGACATCGTCGCAACTTCTTCGCCGGCCAGCTTGTAACTGCCGCTCGTCGGGCGGTCCAAACAGCCGAGCGTGTTCATCAGCGTGCTCTTGCCCGAGCCGGATGGCCCGATGAGAGCGACGTACTCGCCTTTTGCGATCGAGAGCGAGGCGCGGATCAGCGCCTCGACTTTGACCTCCCCCAGATCGTACACTCGCGAAACGTCGCGGATTTCGATTAGGGCCACGGTCCGCTTTCCGGTAGTGGGTGCGAGTTGTGTTGATGGGGTGCCGTCACTAATCGGCGTTGCCAGAAGTTGAGCGCCGGGCGTGAGCGGCTTCAAATTCGCGGACGATCGTGGCAGCTTTCGTCGCATCGGCCTCGGGGACCAGAATCCGAGGAGATTCCCACCAGATCGGGTTCAGGCCAGCGAGTGCAGAAAACTGTTCGTCTGTGATTTGCGTGTGAATTCCCGCAGACTCAAGCGCGGCCTTTATGAAATGCGCGGCCAGGGCATTCTCTGCCCGACAGATTTCCACGAAACGCGAATCGGGCATGGCATTACTCGTACCGCTTCGCGTCCGGCTTGTCGGTCATCGGCGTCCCCCCCTGAGTCGCCCGCATTCTACTGCGCGATGGGCATGAAAAACGCTCAAACTTGACTGGTCTGCACACCGACGACGGGTCGTGAACAATGATCGAAAATCAGCCTTTCCAGTCGGAGACTATCGACTGACATCCTCGCCATCGTCTTGCGTGGCGATCTTGATTCCGTTTCAGCTCCAGAGTTTGACCGACAGATACGGAGGCATCTCGATGCCGGCCACTCAAAGATCATCATTGACTGCCGTAATATGGGGTACATCTCAAGTCTGGGCATCGCATCACTTGTCAGCTTGCAAACCAAGCTGAGGCGACGAGGCGGAGAAGTCAAACTGGCAGCCATTTCTGGCCCGGTCATGGAAGTCATGCGGCTAGTGCGCCTCGACAAGATGTTCGATATCTATGGGGATCTCGAATTCGCAAGGAAATCCTTTTATCCGACGGGCCAGGCAACGCAACCATAAGGCCGGACCTTGCATCACGGAATTCGCTAAAAGGGCGATCGAAACGCCTGCTGACGCCCTTGATTCCAGCCGTTCATTCTGCCGATTTCGGGGCGTTTGATCCGCTCTCGCGGCCCGACGCTCGATTCCGAACCAAAACGTATGAGAATCCGACACGCCGAACAGCGTGCCGAAACGGATGAGTTTCCGACGCCTGCCGCGGCCGCGGTGTACAATCGAGACTCGTTCATCGCCCGCCATCGTTCCCTCCGAGGATCGATCCATGTCTCGCCTCTCGCCACTCGCTCTCGTGACGACGATCTGTTTCTGCCCAGCCGCTTTTGCCGACAAGCCAGCGGCCGCTCCCAGACCGGCGACGCCGCAGCAAGTGCATCAATCGGTGGAGCGCAGTCTGAAGTATCTCCAGGCCGAGAGCACGTCCTGGTTGAACGTGCGCAAATGCGCGGCGTGCCACCACGTGGCACTCCCGCTCTGGTCGATGATCGAGGCCGAGCGGCAGGGGTATTCCGTCGACAAGAAGTTCGTCTCCGAGACGGCCGACCGTACGCTCGGCAGCCGCGAGAAAATGATCGCATCGAGGATCCTGCCGGACCCGAAGGGCAAACCCGACACGCGGCCCGGCTCCAATATGGGGATTGTGTTCATGGCGATTGCAGGGCGTGCGTTGCCCTCGTTGTCGGAGGGGCAAAAGCAAAGCCTGAAGCTGATCGCGGCGGAAATTCCGAAGAAACAGGAGAAAAACGGGTCGTGGAAGTCCGTCGACGATCGGATCCCGATCCATGAAAGCCCGGCCATCGACACCGCATGGAGCATCATGGCGATGGAGGCGGGAACAGACGCCAGCAAGCCATCGCCCGAGCGTGACGCCATCGCGAAAGCGAAGGCTTGGCTCGATGGTCAAACGCCGACAAGCCAGCAAGCGAAGATCTTCAAGATCTGGATAGCCCTTCGCGAGAAGAAAACGCGTGCGGAACTGCAGCCGTCACTCAATGAGCTGCTCGCTCTGCAGCGACCCGATGGCGGCTGGCGGCAGGTCCCCGAGATGGCAAGCGATGCCTACGCCACCGGTCAGACACTTTACGTCCTTTGCCTCGCCGGCTTCACGGCTGACCAATCTCAAATCAAGCGGGGGATCGACTTCTTGATCGCGAATCAAAAGCCGGACGGAAGCTGGCCGATGATCTCGCGATCAACGCTGGGGGCGGAGTGCAAGCCGACGAAATTGCTAACGCCGATCACCTGCGCCGCCGGCTCCTGGGCGACGCTCAGTTTGGTGAAGCTCGTGCCGAAACCGGAACCGAATGTCGCGCACAAGTAGAACTCGGGATAATGACGCGTACGGTGGCCGCGATCTCGAAGATCATGACTGACTGACTGGCTTGAAAGCCCCAACGGCAATCTGGTTCGCGGCTCCGCGTGCCGAAATACGGATGGCCGCTGGCGCAGCTCATCTAATGCAACGTGATCCAGAGCAAGTGCGTCACACCATAAGCGTTGCTCATGGCCCGGAACAATTCGTCGTCCTTAGGGAAGCTGCGTTTCTCCATCCGCAGCCAAAGCCTGCGGAGGTACGCGAGGTACGGCCGGATTGCGTCTCGCATCTTGTCCATTCCGCCAGCATGAGCGAAGCGATGCAAGCGGGGATCAGAACCCCATCGCTCGGAAGATCGCCATGCCGACGGCGATCATCACACCGAACAGGATGCGTTGGCGGGTCTGCGCGTTCATAGAACGTCTCCCTTATTTGAACGGTTTACTGGTTTGTTAGCAAAGCGCAATCGGAAGCGAAGCGTTACAGGACAAGCCGAGTTTTCACGACTCCGTGAAAAAAGTCCGAGCGGGGCGCCAATCAGTCCGAGGTGGGGTCGAGCCACTGTCTCAGCGTAGGAGCACATTCAAATAAATCGCGAGGTAATCAGCCCGAGACCGCACGGGGTCGGGGCATGTCATGACCGCCTCCTCGAATTCCGTCGGTGGCTGGTACCCGCGACTTCGGACGTAGTGACCAAGGATTTCCACCGAGTCGTTCGTCGGGCATGGCCGGGAAACCGACCGCGCCTGTCGTCCCAGGAAACAGACCCCTAACGGCCGGTAAGAACAGCGAGAACGACAGGTCCCAGCAAAAACACCCAGCCCATGAACGCCACCAGAAGGGGTGGCGTTTCAACGGTAATTGGCGCATGTCCCAGATACCCCGTCGCGGCCCCGATTGGCTCAGGGAACCAGATCAACGCCAAAGGAAACAGCAGGACGAGGCAGGCGACCTCCGCTGCCTTTGGTCCTCCGCCCAGAAGGCAGAGAACAGTGAAAGCGCCTGCAATGAGGAGACTCAAAGCCCTGGAAACAATCCCCAATCTCGACATTGAAAGACTCCTTATCGAGCGACCAATTACCGTGCCATCTTCGCGAATGACCGAATGGTTTCCGACCGGCACATAGCCGAGCGAGGTTTTGGAGATTTTGTTACAGGGCAGCACGCCTTGTGGCACCGGACACAATCAGTTCGCCGTCGAAGCAGGGCGGGCTTCTCAGAGCGGTATGTTCCACAACGCGACGATGAAAGCGTTGTAGCCGACGTGAACCATCATTGATGGCCAGAGGCGCCCGGTCTTTTCCAAAACAAGGGCCGTCGCGATGGCCAGGCACAGAACGGCGACCGAGCTTGCCATCGGGTGGATCGCGGTAAAAAGTAGCGAACTGATCGCGACACTCGTGGCAATTCCCCACGATCGCCGCAGGCTGCGATAGAGAAGTCCGCGGAACAGCCATTCTTCAAAGATCGGGGCAGCCAGAACGATCGTCGCCAAGAACAACCAGGTGCCGGCGGTGCCCTCGCCAAGCGTTGTGGGAACACGCATGTCACTTTGGGCCATTGCCGCCTCGCTCGAGTGACGAAGGACGCCAACCCAGAGCGCGCCGACGAGAGACGTCGCGGCCAAACCGATCACGATCGGTCGGAATTTGAGGCGGGCCACGTCAGGGACCGGAATTCGTCGGCCGGTGCCTCGCATCCAAATCGAAACGACTGCCCAGACCCCGATTGCACTAGTCAGGTAGGCGCCGCCCAGGGCCATTGGCACGCTCGCGACGGCGTGCTGCAAAATCCCGCCGCAGAGATCGCGCACAGAAACGAACGCCAGCAAAGCCAGCAACGCATCCAACGCGTCGAAGCGAGCAGGCGGATTTTCGACCGGTTCGCTGAGCCAAGGCAGATCGGCCAACTGCTTCTGGCGGATGGCCATGCTCAGCACGTACAACACGACCAGCAGGGTCGACAGCTCCCAGAGCAGGCCTCGATAAAGCGCCGCGCCGCATTGGGCGCTGATCAACAAGGGAGTGACCCATTGCAGACGTCGCATACGAACTGTCGTTTCATTGACGACGGTCGAGCCGAGTGACAAGAGGCCGAACGAGATTTCCGCCATCAGCCACAGAGAGGCGATCACAAACGGAGCACGGATTGCCAAGTCTGTCCGATGCCCTGGTTGGGTCACGGCGACAGCGGCGAGGAGGCTCATCCCCACAGCGATCGCCAGACCGGCCCAGACGCGGGCCTTGATGCGGAGGCAGTCGGCCAGCGATCGGGGTTGGCATTGCAGAAACCAGAGCGTTCGCAATTCCGTGCGAAGCACCGACGCACCGGCCAGGACCAATAGATAGCTCGCCGCGCCAAAGGCAGATACGCACAAGCCTGCAACGTCGCCGGCCGCGACTCGCACGAACTGGTCCGGATTCCTGACATAGAGCAGAAAGCCAATAACGAGCGGAGCCAACAACACCTGACCCAGGAATTCCGGCTGGCGCCGCAATTGCAGCAGTTCCTTCCAGACGAGAACGGAAAAGAACCCATCGGAGGCCGGCTCGATCGGAGCTCGTCGGGCCGCAACGGGGACCGAATCGGTTGCAGAGGCCAGGCCTCGCGCCGTCAGCCGCGTCGCCCAGGTGACTGCGAAGGTCGCCAGACCCAACGCAGTGATTGCGGGCGCAATCCACCAAATCGGCCCGATGCCGGCCGTCATCGCAGAGGTTCCAATTCCCAGTGACAGCGGATTCCAGAACACAGAGCTGGGCAGCGAATCCGACATCCACAAGAACACACGCGTTGTCGGCGCCGCATTGGGAAAGTAGAAAGCGAACATCAAGCCGCAGCTACCGATTGCCGCGGCCGTCGAGACGATCGCTCCCCGAGTCTTTCGACGGCAACATTGAGCGAGAAATATTTCGAGCGCCAGACAAATTGCCCCGGCGCTGATCGCTGCCGCGAGGCCGAACATCAGCGTCAGTGCGAGCCCGCCGCCAAACGTCGCGCCGAAACCCCAGCTCAAGATCGCGACCTGCAGCGCCGCCAACGGGCCGACGGAGTTACTGAATGTTGATTCGGCCAGCTTTGACAGAAAGAGCACAGGTCGCGGCACCGGGAACTGGAACAGCCAGGTGAGCGCGGGGTCAGTCTGGGACAGGTTTCTGCTCATCAGGCCGATAGTCAGTAAGATCCCGGATCCGCCAATCAGCAACAGGTATAAGCCCGCGCCTCGCAGAGCCCGCAGACGACCGTCCGCAGACAAGAGCGCCAGATTGCCGCGCCAGTCGGATGTCGACTCCGCAGCGCGGAAGCCACCGATTCCCTGTTTCTCGAATTTTTCATGCAGGATCTCTTTGCCTCGACTCTCCAGCCAGTCGCTTCCATATCCGTCGATCGCCGACTTGAGCGCCGTGTTGACCGCATCCGACGCCTGCTTTGCGTCCCGCAATTTGCTGGCCGTCCGCAGCGCCTGGTAATCGCCCGACGCCAGCGTGATCGGTTGGGAATCGGCCATCTCATCGAGACGGACCGCTTGAGTGAGGCAAGGAATCGCTCGCGACAGCAGCAGGGCCGTTCCGAAGACGATCAGCAAGCCAAACGAGGCCGCAAAAGTTCGACTGCCGAGCGATTTCTGCAATCGGCTGGGAACGGTCGCTTTGCGCGACGTTGCCTTGGACAAGTTTTGGGCAGCGCGCTGGGCAAAAAGCGCAGAGCCGTTCGCGGCACGCCGCAGCGCGACTCGCGCAAACAAACAAAGCACCGCGAGGTTCGACGGGCGGCTCATGGCAATTTACTCCTTTCCTGCCGAAACGAGTTCCCGTTCAGCGCTCGGTGCTTTCTCGGTCAGTTTGAAAAAGACCGACTCGAGGCTCGCATCAGCGCCGAATCGCTGACGCACCTCTGCCAGAGTTCCTTCGGCGGCGATTCGTCCTTGATTGACGACGGCCACGCGGTCACAGAGCTTTTCCGCCTGGTCGAGCAGGTGCGTCGAGAAGATCACCGTGCGGCCGAGCGTGACCGACTCGCGCATCAGGCCGTGAAGCTCCAGCGTTCCCTGGGGGTCGAGCCCGTTTGTCGGCTCGTCGAGCACCAGGAGCCGAGGCTCGTGCAATAGCGCAGATCAGACCGAGTTTTTTCTTCATGCCGCGCGAATAGTTCTCGGCAAATTCCCCGAGCGCGTCGGTGAGGTGTAAACGTTCGGCCAGCTGCGAGCCGCGCTCTTGAATGACCCGCTTGGGCAGCCCGTGCATTTCGCCGGCGAAGCGAATGATTTCGCTGCCGCGCATGAAGTCGTAAAACGCCGGCTCGTCGGGCAGATAGCCGACGCGCGCTTTGACGGCGACGCCGTCCGCAAACGCGTCGAGCCCGTCCACGCGAAGGGTGCCGCTCGTCGGCTGCAGCATGCCCATGAGCAATTTGATGGTCGTTGTCTTGCCGGCACCGTTCGGCCCCAGCAGCGCGAAGATGCAACCTTGCGGGATCGACAACGTCAGCGAATCGACGGCCGTGAAGTCGCCGTAACGCTTTACAAGCTGAGAGATTTCCACAAGCGCTTCCATGGCAAGCCTTTTGAAGAGTGAAGGAGGTCAGAAACGCCCCAGCGTGAAGTGCGATGGCGGCATCGACAAAGAGGGCGCCGAACGAGGCTCTGACCTCGAAGCGAAAGCCGGGACCGTTTGTTACAGAAAAAAACCCCCGCTCAGAAAATTCGCCTGGTCACAAAGAAATCGAATTCTTTTTTCTGCGGCTTGTAACAAACGGGCACGAACGACGCTCTGACTTCCAATCGGGCCTTCGTTGCATCAATCACGACCCAAAATCCCTTCCGGCTACTTACTCAAAAGGAGACCCCCAACAATGAGCACCGTAACCGCGTTGATGCCGCTATGCGAAATCCCCGAACCGGCTCGCGAATCTGTGTCCATCGCCAGCCCAAAGAGTCGCAAGCCGAGCGTCTCGACGGCCTTCGCCACTTGGATTGCCGCCGTCATCATTGGCAGCATCGCCTCGCTCGCCGCCGCCGTCGCCGTCGGCGTCATAACCGGCGCCATCATGGAAGCGCAGGGGGCGAATGGTGCCCAGGTTGAGGCACGCATCCAAGAGATTTGTCAGCAGCCTCTTCTGGCACTGCTGCTTTCGCTGATTCCATTCCAACTCGGCATGACGGGTGTCGTCCTATTCGCCGCGTGGCGCTCGAAGGAGCCGCTCAAGCAACGACTCGGCCTCGTACCGCCGACGGGCCGCGCCGTCGGTCGCTTCAAGCTGGCCACCATGGCCGCCTTCACCCTGTCTACTGCGTTGGCCGCCGCCATCGTCGTCGCGCTGGTCCTCGGTCCGCCTAAGACGACTAACCCGGTCTCCGCCGTCATTAACAACGGTTCTTGGTGGACGATCACTCTGCTCAGCATCATCCTCAGCGTGATCCCCGCGCTGGTCGAAGAAACTTTGTTTCGCGGCTACTTGCAGCGAAGGTTCCTGCAGCGTTGGTCACCGGCTGTGGCGATCAGTGTCTCGTCCCTGCTATTCGCTCTGATGCATATGGACTCGCTGCTGCACGTCATCGCGGTTGTGCCTCTGGGGCTTGTTAACGGCCTGCTTGCATACCGAACGAATTCGGTGAAGCCGGGCATGATGGTGCATGCGATCCATAACACAGGGGCTGTCGGATTCGGAGCACTCGTAACTGTATTGTCGCCGCACATCGGCGAGGAAGCAGTCGGTCTGGTGCTCTTCGGTACGATTGGGGTGCTGGGCCTCATCGGTCTTCCGGCGATCGTCTCGCTCCTGCGAAGCGCGAAGCCGCAGCCCGCCGTCGAAACGCGTGCCGCGGAACCAGTCGTGGAATCGCGGTCGACGCTTAGTCGTGACCTGAGCCTGCCCAACTACGCAATCGACTCGCGTCTGTCGAGCTCGGCCGTGTGATCCCCGAGCACGAACCCAGGACTCGCTGCCTAAGACTGCGAGCAAGGCCCCAGCGCGTTTGTAGCAAAGTGTCCGCCGATAGGGCCCGGCTCTTGAATTTCGTCGGCCGATGACCTGCGGGCATATTAAGACGACGGGACAATTCGCCATCGCGAAAAACCGGACTTAGCCTTGGCGAAACATCGCCTCAGAAAACGGTTGAGATTTCGAAAAAGGATCGGGTGCGGGGGGACGTCGACAAAGAAAAGAAATCGCCAGCCGGCAGTCTGTGCACGTCGCTCGCTGCACGGGAGATTCGTCTTGCTCGACCCTCAAAACCAAGCATCACGCATAGGGCGTTCGAGTTCTGCCGATTCACGTTTCACTGCGATATTGGAGACATTCCTGGAATTCTGGAACATTCGCTCCGCTTCTGCGCTTCAGGAATCAAACATTGATCCGATGGCCGACAAGCCGGTGGAGCTGGCGGCCGAGATGTAAACCAGTTGGGAGAGTGCTATGTCAAGAAGCGAGATCGCTCGAAGCCCCGCGTATTGGCGAGTGGCAATTGCATTTGTTGCAAGGGCGCTCGCGGTCACAATCATCGCTTTTCTCATTTCTGCCTGTGCGGCGATCGGTTTCGCCGTCGCGTCGGGAATTTAGACCCATTCGGTCCCCCCGCGGTCTTTTCGAGACCTGTCCTATGGCGCCGTTTACCCTTTGGTCCAAGCGCGCGCGTTTGGCCGTAATCGCGTTCTTGATGCCACCTTGCTCGTTGATTCCAGCGGTAGCATTGGCGAGGTTTTTGACGGTATTCACCTTTCCAGATTCGGAGATCGGATTGCTCATCTCCTTTTCGTTGTCCTACGTCGCCGCCAGCCCCATTTTTAACTCCTCTTCGGCCGCGTCGATGGCGTTCTCCCTGGTCCAGGTTGCAGCGCACCGATCGCACCGGCGACGGCTCGGACCGAGTTCTCCGAGCATTTCTCGCCGCCTCCCTCAGCAGTTGTCCAGTTACGCGGTCTCGTAGGCTCCCCTCCAGGATCCATCCCTGTCGGTCTCAAGACGCGCTTGTGGGCCGGGGCCTGCACGTTAGCCCGGCCGCCGTCTCGCGGATGACCCGGACGTCGTCCGACATGCGGTCCCCACCGACAAGCAGCCGGCGGAAAAGCCCAGCTGATGAGCTTCGGAAGCCGGCTTTCGCCCATGGGCAGTCCCCCGTTTCAGCACAGGGTAAAACGTCCCCGTTTTCCTGTAACATTCGCAGCCCGTCTGCGCTTCAGAACAGGTCGTAAACACGAGTGTCGGAATCGTTCGTCAAAGTTTCCAAAGGAGAAAGTCTCATGGCAACTTGTCCCAACTGCAGCCAAGCGATCGATTTTGTTCAGAGTGGCAAAACGTCTATCTGGAAAAGGAATCTAACGCCTGGCCTGGGCCTTGGCAGCCTCATTGCAATCGCCGTGATTGTCTCGATCTTTTCGCAAGGTCAGTCCGCGGAAATTCGGACCCTAAGCACAAACGTCCGCGCACTTGAGCAAAAGGTCGATGCTCTGACGAGCCCCATTGTGAAAGTGGCAGACAACCAGCGGAAATAGGCCGTAGTCGCTGACCCCGACCGCGAGCTGCAGCCGGAACATTGGCGCTCCGGCTGCGCTGGCAGTCGGGAGGTGCCGCCGTTGCCACAAGTGGCAACAGCTATTCGTTACCGTGGCCATCGCACTTCATCCATAAGAGTTCCTAATGAGTCCCGTCACCCGCCATCGTCTGTCCATCGGCTTGGCCATTCTCTCCGCGGTATTAATCCTCGGACGAGTGGCGCACTGGCTCTTGCGTCATTGATGTTTCACCGCGGCGGAGACCAATGCCCGCGAGCATCGACGTGGCTTGTGGGCCGACAAGGATCCGATCCCCCCGTGGGAGTGGCGACGGGCGAAGCGAGCTGCGGCAAAGGCTCGCTAAGCATTTCGGATCGGATTGCCGATCAGTTGTGCGTACAGCGGCAGCTTCCGACAGACAGCGCGCAGCGTTTCGAATCTGCTCGGTGTTGCCCCCGCACCGGCGCAGACGACTGTTGAGCGTCTTTCGGTTCGGATCGACGCCTGCGCAACGCCATGCGTTCGAATTCTGCTAACGACACAGCGGCGTGGATGAGGGGAAATACCGATTGCGGTTTCGCACCCTCCGATCGCATCATCACGGTGCGCGGGCCCGACTCCCATCTCAGGAGTGCCACTTATCATCCCACTCGATTCGGTAGCCTGTCCGCAATGCGGGAACACTGCGGCGTCCTTTCTCTCAGTTGACGCTCCACCGCCGGACCCTGAAAGGTATCCGTTCGCAGGCCTGCCTGATGCGCCGCGAATGTGCACGATCCGTTGGGGCTGCTTGCAATGCGGTCACCAGTTCGAGACGAAGGCCACTATGGGCGACGTCACGCCACGCGATCCGCCAAAACAGTGAGCCGGCCACCGCAATTTGACCGTATCAAACGCTTCCTTGAATCCGAGGACGGCCCGACCGCCGTCGCTTTTTTTGACAGGTGATCCGTTGAACCGCTGAGCGGAAGGGTCATCTCGCTGCGACGAACCGCCATTTATGGGTGGATTTGTGCAGTCCGCAGAAAACGGTTGGGATTCCGGAACAGGCAGTAAAAATGGAAAGGAGTGGTGAAAACGACAGGGCGATCGCCAGACGATGTTGGAGGTCTCACGTCACGCTGATTCAGCTAACAGGATCCGAGGGCGTGACGCGAGACTCGACGGACAGTTCGATTGCGAAACTGATTCTTGCCAGTTTATAGCCTTTCGGCATCCCGTCGATCGCACGCTGCGCCTCTTCGATGGTTGGGAATTGGTCCGCCTCGTCCCGCGTGACGAGTGCGCGTAAGCCGACGTCCGAGGATTTGCTCAGCCAAAAGAAGCCATTCGGGCCTGTCGCACAGACGACGAACCGCATGAAGTCGGTCATTACTGGGGCCCCCCGACAACTCTACCTCAGTTGCGAGTTCCCAGGCGCCACGGACAGGGCCTTAACCACAAATCTGGAGGCGTAGACTCTGGCCATGCGTGCCTAAAGAGCGAAAACCTCGGACGCCAAGAGACGACAAGCGAGGTCCACTTACAGGACGGGATTTGTGAGACCACCGTAAACCCGTCGATAGCCAGTCTGTCCGACTCGGCCGTGAAGTTGGCTCAGCGGTGGCAGTCCGCGTCGCAGTGACGGTATTTTCGTGCACAATCGGCACTGCAAAACATGCAACCGCACTCGTCGCACTGCAGCGCCTCGGCAAGACTGATCTCCCTTCCACAGATTGAACACCAGCATTTGGTCTCGTCTTCCTTGTCGCTGTCGTTGTCCGAAGGATTCTTCCCATCGGTAGTTGGCATTGTCACCTTCGTCCGTTTTTTAGAAAGCGCGACTTAGCGTTGACGAACTGACCAGATGCCCCACCGCTTCACTTAGTTTCAATTTCAAATAGGAACGCATCGGGCGGAAGCAGAGACTGGAATCGTGCGATCTCCGCTTCTGCATCAGTAGCTGTAGGGAACACGTGAGCCTCGTGGCGCGGGACAACGCATTTCGAGAGATCCTCCACCTGTGGCCCGATCCACTGGGGCGGTGCCGCGCGGAAACCGGGGAGGGTGATCTTAACGACGGCGCCCATGCAGAGACGCCTTCCTCAGTAGAGTGACTCTGACTTGAGAGCAGCCCGCCGCCCCACCTGTGCAACGAGTGGTTTTCCGGGCTGCGGGCAGATCACGTTGCGCTGTAGGAGCAAAGGCAGCAGGGTACGCAGCTCGCCTTGGTGGCCGCAATTGGGATTTCCACTCTAAGACGAGCGCTGGCTGGCGGAAGCAAGAGCAAATAAAGCACTGAGGCCCGCAGAGGTGCTGTTTCTCCGCGGGCCTCGTCAGGTGTCCGTACCAAGCAGAGCGTGGCTTTTTTATGTCAGGGAGTTCTGCACCTGGTTGAATTTGTTGTTCGCATTGGTCCCGACCGCTTAAATGGCAGTAAGGCAGACGACGATGATCCGAGCGAGCATGACCGCATGCGTGGGCGAGGCAAAAAATGCCGAGGGCGCGGCATGAAGTTTGCCTTAAGGTTGTCGAGAACCAAATCGCAACCTGCTCGCCAAGAGGAAACGGGCGGTTATCGTTCTGATGTAGCTCGAAGTCGACACTGTCAACCGCGACGACCTTGATGGCATGGGTCCAGGAAATTGAAGCGGTCCAGACGCAGGGCCGCGAGGAGACCTTGCTGCGGGGTCGAAAGCCATGAAGCCGCCGCTTGCGCAACAAACAGTCTTCATCGTTGATGATGAGCCGGCGATTCGCAGATCGCTGCATTTGCTGATTGAAATGCTCGGCGTGCCGGTGCGGACGTTTCCCTCTGCCGCGAGTTTCTTGGAAGCCTATCAGCCAGGGGATGCCGGCTGCCTCATCCTCGATCTGCGGATGCCGGGCATGAGCGGCCTTGGTCTGCAACAGGAGTTAATTCGGCGCGGTTTCGATATTCCCATCATCGTGCTCACAGGATTCGGCGACATCCCCTCGGCGATTCGTACGCTCAAGAGCGGGGCCGTCGAGTTCTTGGAAAAGCCTGTTGACGACGACGTTTTGCTCGACCACGTTCGGCGCGCCCTGGCTTTGGACGCTCAGCGTCGCCGCCAGCGCAGTGAGCACGACTCTGTTCGTGTGCGAATCGAACGGCTGACGCCCCGGGAACGTGAGGTTCTGCGACTCGTCGTTGATGGTCTTCCGAGCAAAGAGATCGCACAAAGGCTGCACGTGAGTTGTAAGACAGTGGAGGCGCACCGTGCGAGAATCATGAGGAAGATGGAAACGGATGGCGTCGCCGACTTGGTTCGCGTTGTTGTCAGCGCCAGCTGTGTGACTGGAGGCATGTGACCTCGGGAAGCGCGTCGAAGGCCCTGACCTGCCCCCCTTAACCGAGTCCGGATGTCGAGTGATAAACTGCGGCATTCTGGATCATTGAGGAGGAGGGCAAGATGCCTGGGAAGCGATTTGGAGCGGAGCAGATTATTCCGAAGCTGCGGGAAGCCGAGGTTGATTTGGCCAAGGGCCTGACAGTGGCCCAGGCCTGCAAAAAAATCGGTGTGACGGAGCAGACGTACTACCGCTGGCGCAAAGAGTACGGCGGCATTCGGATGGACCAGGCCAAGCGGATGAAGGACCTGGAGAAGGAGAACGCTCGGCTGAAGCGCCTGCTGGCCGATGCCGAGCTGGACAAGGCCATCCTTCGAGAGGCCGCTTCGGGAAACTTCTGAGCCCGGCGAAGCGACGGCAAGCCGTCGAACACGTGCGGAATTCGCTGGGCCCGGAGCAGGTCTCTGAGCGTCGGGTGTGTCGATTACTGGCACAACCTCGTGCGACCCAGCGTCGCCAGCGACACGTTCCGGACGACGAACCCCGGCTCATTCGGGAGATGGTGGAGCTGGCCACGCAGTACGGTCGGTACGGGTATCGCCGGGTGACGAAGCTGCTTCATCGCAGGGGATGGCGAGTGAACCACAAGCGGATCGAACGTCTCTGGAGGCAAGAAGGGCTCAAAGTGCCGCAGAAACAGCCCAAACGACGTCGGTTGTGGTTCAACGACGGTTCGTGCGTGCGGCTGCGGCCGGCGCATCGGGACCACGTGTGGAGCTACGACTTCGTCCAGGCACGAACGCACGATGGGCGCGCGTTCCGCATGCTGACGATCGTGGATGAGTTCACACGGGAGTGCCTGGCGATCGACGTGGCCCGGAAGCTAACGAGCGAGGATGTGTTGGAGCGTCTCTCAGACCTGTTCATCCGGCGCGATGTTCCCGACTTCGTTCGCTCGGACAACGGACCGGAGTTCACAGCCAAACGGGTGAAGGACTGGCTGGCACGAGTCGTGGTGAAGACGCTGTTCATCGAGCCGGGCAGTCCCTGGGAGAACGGTTACGTCGAGTCGTTCAACGGCAAACTGCGGGACGAGCTCTTGGACGGTGAGATCTTCGACACGCTGCTGGAAGCGAAGGTGCTCATCGAGCGGTGGCGTGTGGAATACAACACGATCCGACCGCACAGTGCGTTGGGGTATCGACCACCGGCACCGGAAGCGATTCAGCCCTGGAAGTCCAACCTCGCTACGCTCGGCTGGACTTCCAGGGCTGAGACGACCGAAGAACTAACATAACGACTGGTACCATCCTGGGGGGCACGTCAGCCCAGCAAAGCCTAATCGCCGGGTCTCGCCACCGCGACAAGGCGCCCACCAGCCGGTTGGACATCATGTCCGCAAATCCGTTGTCGCAGGAATCCTGACTTAGACCTGCGCGTGACACGCGTGTTCCCAATTGTGCGCAGGAAGTCACGGATGCACCACAAGGCAGTTCGAGACTGTCCTCGGGCAGTGATCGGCCAAGTCGACCTCGGCGCGCGCTTCATCGACTTCAAATTGGCGCAGTAGGAGACCGTTCGACTGCGACTTAGTGCGCGACGCCCATTTTGTCGCAGATATTCTTGAGCATTTCCCGTTCGTGATTTGGAAGGTGTCCGCACAACGTATAAGCCGTCTGCAGCGCGTTTCCCAAACCGGAAGACCCATCGGTAAGATTGTTGGTCGCACACCACGCGGGCAGAACCGCGGCAAGAGCTCGATATTCACGTCGATCGCACCAACTCTCGAGCAGTTTCCCGACGTCGTCGTTGGAACCTGTAGAATCGTCACTCGTCATCGTTCGACGGCCTCAAGATTTGACCGTTAAAGGGACAATCCCTGTGACCGCCCTGTCAAATGCGATGCTCCGGCAATCGAGCCCACCTCCTGAACCCGATGGAATTCTAGGCTGGATCACGCCTGGTGGCGGACGAAAACCTTGCCGGCCAGCGGGGAGACAAGTTGGTCTCGCCGAATCCAGTCTCGGTCTCGCTCAATCGCGTGCCTGGGCGCCGGTCCGCGTGCCGATAAACGGATGAGTTTCCGGGTCCAGACGGCACTTATCGGTGGTTTAACGGTGATTTCGGAAAACGCTTGAGTTTCGCGGACGATGGCAGAGGCTTCGTCGCGGCCTCACGTTTGGCGAAGGCGGAAGCCGCGTCGGAGTGTCGGACCGACGCATGCTGCAGCGGCGGAAGCTTTTGGTCGATCACGGCGGTAATGGCGACTCAAATCGGTGGCCCGCAATTCGACTTTCAGCCGTGACCTGGGCGATTTCGGCAGGCGGGCGTAGAGGAACCTCGCGCCTCAGTCTTGTCGACCTCGTCGCTGAAATTCAGTCGGCCCGTCCGAAAGCCAGCCCCGACCCCAATCGGTCGAACCGGCCGGACTGGGCAAACGAATTGAAAACTGCCAGCCGCTTGAGGCAAATCGCCATCGAAACTCGCCACTATCTAGATAGGAGCACCTCGATGATGACGCTCAACGACCAATTTCATTCCCTTGGGAATCGATCAGGCTCGACCACACCTGCACAATTCCCTGTCCCATGGGCATTTATCCCTAGTTTATCCAGTCGTCCCAGTCTTCCTTCAATCTGGCCTTTTTTACATAACCACTAGTCTCTTCTTATTTTGTGCAATCTTGCCGATCAATCCATTTTTCAATTGAAGAAGCGAACCACGAGGCTTTAGGTTGTCATTTCCGGTAATGAGGCTTGGCCGGCTCCAGAAGGAAAGAGCTGGCTCTCCATTCAAGGCACGGAAGCACAGTGGCCATTGAGGAGAATAGAGTCATGATCAGTCGACGTTTTTACCGGGTACGGACGGCCGTCTTGGCCGTGGCTTGGATCGCGATGGCCGTCTCGCCTGCCTGGGCTGGCTCAGGCGACAAATCATGCAGCTGCTTCTGTCAAGGAATTGATTCCCATGGCTGCCTGACCAATGGCGGGGGATGCAGCTCCACGTGCTGCTGCGTGATCAATACCAAGACCTGCAAGTTTACGGGATGTTGTCGGTGCCAAGTCAAGAACTGCTGCCGTAAATCGGAATGCTACAAGAACTGCTGCTTCTTGCAGGATCCGTGCTACTGCTGTTGTTCCAGCGTTTACAATTGCGACCACTGCGGCCGCTGTTGCTACACGTGCTGTGGCACCTATTCCGGCGGCGGAGCGTCCTAATCGGCATTCCGCATTCCATTCAGGCGTCGCTCGCTCGCGTTGATCAACGCGGGCGATGCGATGCTCTGGCTGTATTAGCGATGTCGAGAGGCTCGGCACAAACGCGAGGATGAGCGCAGTTCCTTGGGATTTGCAACGCGCCTGGCGTCGCTGCCTGTTTTGTGCTCAGCCCAAATTTGGCGACCAACAGCTTCTTAGCGCGCCCGGCGTCACGGACGTCTACTCCGGGAATCTGAAGACGGATCGGTTCGTTCGGTCAGACCGACTTCAGGGCCGCATGATGTCTGTCCGACTCCTCCGCCGTACCGGGTTCACGCTGATTGAGCTGATCGTCTCGATCGCGATCGTCGGCGTGCTGGCCGCTCTGCTCATTCCCGCAGTCCAGTCCTCACGCGACGCCGCGCGGCGAACGGTCTGCAAGAATCAGCTTCGCCAATTGGGCCTGGCGTTGCACATGTACCACGATGTCCATCGCTGCTTTCCCCCCGGCAGTTACACGATGGGCCCCTCCTTCCCGATGCAGTCCGGTTGGGGCTGGGGAGCGATGGCTCTACCTTATATCGAACAGAATGCCGTCTACGAGCAGATCGACTTTGGTTTGGGAACTGGACTCGGCGGCAACCTTCCCTTGATCGCCCTGCCGATTCCGGCCTTTCGCTGCCCGTCGGAAATCGGTTCCGACACGATCGGCTGTGTACCAACCGGCGGTTCTCCCTTCCAACTCGCTTCGGGAAATTATTGCGGCTCGGAGGGCGTGTTAAGCGCGATGTCGGCCGTTCGCATCGCACAAATCACCGACGGCACATCGCAAACCTTGATGCTGGGCGAACGGATCGTCCAACCGGGAGGACCCACGAGCCTGCCGTTTACATCGGCGTGGTGCGGCCAAGTCGCTTTCGCCGATGAATACGATTTGCGCTCGGTGCCTTATCTCCTCCCGGATCCCAATCATCCGCTCAATGGATCGTCCACCGATCCACTCTGTTTTGGCAGCCGCCACCAGCAGGGGGCCAATTTCGTGCTGGTGGACGGGTCCTGTGTCTTTCTGAACGACGGCATCGATCCACAGGTTTTCACGGCCTTGGGCACACCGAACGGCGGCGAATTCGTCAACGTGGAGGCACCGTGACACGGGGCCGCGGGCCCGTTCGAAGCGAGGTTCTCATGACGCGGACTTGTCGTCGCTGGATTGCCGGGGCGTGCCTCGGACTGGTTTTGGGCACGAGCGGCTGCCGTCAGGACATTCAGGAGATTGCCGACCAACATGTCCGCAAAGACATGCTCGACAAGCACGAAAAGCGCGATGCACTCCCCTTCTTAGAAAGACACGGTCAATTCTTCGATGTGGATGACACCACGCATGTGGATCGCGACGTCGTCGTCCCGCTTTTGAAGCGATTGCAGGAGCTTGCCCCGACCCCTCAGTGGGCGATCCTCCGGCCTGAGAAGCGCAACTCCGCGTACGCCGTCTTGATCGAGCTGCCCAAAGATCCGAAGCTCGTTGATCGCATGGCCGACGCGGTGCAAGAGGCCAACGGCAAGTTCTCCGGCCTCATCCTTCAACAATGGGGGCACGAATGGCTGATGATCGACCTGATCGATCAGCAATCGTACGAGACCCTCAAAGAGTCCAATCCCGACATCGACAACCAGCGCTGAATTGACTGCGCCTGTGAGCGATGCCGCTGGTTAACCTCGTTCTCAAATGAGGACGCGTGCCTCGGCCGGAATCTGGCGTCCGCCCCGTGATGCTAAATCCGGTTTACATCTCGCGAGACCCAGAGTTCGGGTCGCTCTGTGCGATCGGCGTCACGGAGCATCGTTCGAGGGCAAGCGATCGGCCAACCACTTAGAAGCGAGGTGACGACGCATGTCTGCTGTCCATCTCACCAAAGAGGAAGGCATGGAGGCCGGCGGAAAAGCCCAGAGAATTCAAAAGGCCATCAACACAGCCATCGGCCGCCAGTTCGTCCGGTGCTCGGCACCGATGAGATTCAGGCCCCGCGATGTCTCCAACCCGGATCAAGACGTGCGCTACGGGCTGGAGCTGCGGATCGAGCCGCTTCTAACCATCACAGACTTCCGGGACGATCCGGCCCGAAAGATTGCAACGAAGCTGCGCGAGTGGGCCGCGCTATTCAATCAGGCAGCGGCTAGCCTTGAGTGAAGGACTGGATCGGGCACCCGATCGACGGGTATCCAACGCTTGCCAGGGCTCGCAGGCCGGGTTCCTGAACCGCCCGATTCTGGGACTCATCAGTGCCGCCGTGGAGTGGCGGCGCGAGCGCCGACGCGCTGCTCCAATCCGATAGAGGCCATTCGTCGCCTGCGTTTCGCAAATCTGCCAGCTGTTTGTGATTGAAGGCGTCCATCCATACGATCGGCGGACGTCGTTCGCATACGGTCCGGTCGCCTTCAGGGGAACCGCAATGAATCCAGTCGATGCACTCCTCAAGTCTCTGGGTGTCGAACAAACGGTAGCATTGTTGTTCGCTGCAGCTTGCTTTTTCGGGGCCGGAGTCCTCGGGTTTGCGGTCCAGCTCAACTTCCTTCGTCCAGTGGCGGGACAGTTTATTCCAGTGTGCGGTGTGGCCGGTCTGTTCGGCGTAAGTCACGGCATCCTGACTATCAGGCTCCAGAATGTCGCCAAAACTTTGGCCACTTCGTCCAAGCCGCCGGCAGCGACCGAGCCATAACACTGTTTTGCGGCTGGTCCGCCCCTTCGAAGGCTGCCACGCGCCGACTTTGATCCGGTAAGTGCCGTTTCGCTTATTTCCACCGCTTAGAATGACGGCATACCCGGGGGTGGCCGCCGATGCCATTCGTCGTCAAGCTCACGAGCCGCGCCAGCGGCATCTCTTGGCTAAGCGCCGCAAACGATGGGGGCGTTCGTACGCTTGCCGGTCGCGAGAGCCTGACGTGTTCGAGAAATACGAAGACGCAAACATTGCGATCCGCAAATTGCCGCAGGCATTCAAGGGCCCTGGCCGCACTTTCTCAATCGAACCGGCCGATTGAATCGCCCGGCGGCTAGATCGCGCGGGTCCTCAACACCGGCGCCGCTGCCACGCTCGATCATCCGAACATCGGACCCATCTTCGAAGTCCTGCGGCCGCCTTTATCAGAGCGACGTGCTTCCGTTCCTGTGCCTGTGGGAGCCTGGAGCCAGCCGACAACGATTGCACGAGATAGCAGCCGATGATCCAGAGGAAGAAGCCCGCTGGCACGTCAACGTGAGCGAGCTGAACCGCATTGCCGCGATTCCCGGCCTTGATCGTGAGATGCACGACACGGACGCTGAGGGGATCGAAGCAGAACAGGACGAAATCGAGTGGCAGCTCGGGTTCGATCGCATCGGATGCGGCGTCGAGGCGCTGGTCCTGCACGGGATGAACCTTCCCTCTGCGCGCGGCCAGATGGTGCCCTTCCGCTTGGGGGTTCACGCGTGCGAGTCGTCTCCCTATAGTTCAATTGGATTTGTTGGTCGGCCTGTGGGACAGGGATGCTGTGCAGGTTCCCGGGCCAATTTTCTTTTTGTCAAGTAGCCGCGCGCACCATCGACGATGGCTGACGAGACCCGAGCGCGGCGCGAGGCTGACGCGGCCGATTGAATCGCCGTGGGCCTAGCTGATCCGCGTCTCTCCGACCTCTTCGGCGTTAGATGCCAGGGCGGTCAGAGTGAACACTGGCAATCGCTTCCTCGGCCTCTTCGTGGATCGAGCCGCGCGGCCGCACATACAGTGTCTTGTCTTACATAAACAGCGTGAACAAAAAATTCGTCGTCGAGGTCGTCGATCCCCTGGGGCAGATCACATGGCTCACGCCGTCGCAAGTCGGCCGCTACACATTTGGCCCTCGGGCGAAGGCGAAGATCTTCGCCAGTAAGGCCGAAGCACAGGCCGCGATCGACCACCTTCCTACAGCATTTCACCGCTACGGATTTCGCTTTACGATCCAGATTGTGAAATGACCCGCGCCCTTGCTTTCTCGCGTCGCCGCCGTGAATGCTGGCATGATTTGTGGAAGGTCCATGAGCTTCGTTGTCAAAATTTCTAACTCGGTTGGGCAGGCAGCTTGGCTTGCGTCTGTCGCCGGATCGGAATTCCATTCGGTCGGAGAACTCGAGCATGCCCGACTCTTCAAAAATCGAGACGAAGCAAATCACACAATTGCGACCCTGCCACGGGACTACGCTGCATGCGGGATCAGCTTCGCCGTCGTCCACCAGCTTCACGGTTTTGGCGAAGTTTGGCCCAGGCCATCGTCGCCGGCGACTCGATCTGCTCGGGGTAGCGGAGCAAGGCCACTTGTCGCCGCTATTTCCGTGAACCACCCACCACTTTGATACGGTCCATCGGGCCGGCGGTGTTGCCAAAGCCGCTCGACGAACACGGAGATCGTTTCGCCATTGAAGAGCTCCAAATGGAGCCAGAACCGATGGCCGTCAATGCGATCCTTGTGAAGCAGCCCAACACCGCTCGGGGAGATGTTCCGGACATCTGCGGAAATCGCGTTGGCCGCGAAGTTGCGTTGTCCAATTCGATCGCTCCCCACCGATAAGACCCGCACAGGATGGGGGAACCGCACTCTCCGCTCTTTTCGCCGTCCCCCCGATTCCAAATCGCGACGGTCGCATTCCTGGGAAATTCGATTTACCGCCGCCGCAATCGCCGACAACGACGTGCCTTTTGCGGCGACGTTTGCCAGAGCACGTTCCATACGTTCTCGCGTCGTGGCTGGCGGCACCTTCCGCTTAAGGACCGAGCGTGTCCGTTCAGCACGATCGAGACCAACCGCAGCCACCAGCCCATAGCATCCGACCTGCGCCCAGACGCCGCGCAGAAAAGGATCCAGCCTGGCACCCCAACTTGCAGAAAGTAGACAAAGGCTGAGCCAGGCCGTCAGACTCCGAACCGATCTCCCTTCCGCGACCGGGATGCTCTCGGACGACATCATCGACCCCCCAAACGCGAATCCGTGATCTTTGTCGGCTATGCCAGGTAGGGACCGCGGTGAGGCTCTGCATGAGCCGCGTCGGTGTCGAAAATACCCGCTCACCGTCTTGGAAGAAGTGCAGCAAATGGGCCCACTTCGACGAAAAAGGCAGGGACATGCGGACATCCCCGCCTCTGGCTCCGACGCGGCAGTCCACAGCACAATCGCCGCGAATTGAAGCACTCCCGCCTATGTCAGGGCGTTCTTAACCGTGTTGAACTGGTTGTTGGCGTTCGTGCCGACGGCCTGAATCGCGGTCAGACAGACCACAATGATCAAGGCGAGCATGACCGCGTATTCGACCGCAGTCGGACCGTCTTCTGAAACCAAGAACCGCTTCACGCCGTGCAGAATTTGACTCATCACTGACCCTCTCTGTAGTTGTGTTGAGAATCCCTCCGAAGTGATGTGGATTGCACGTGGACCGTGCTTAACAAACAAAAAGCTGTGTTACCCCCGCACAGAGTCAATACTCTCTTGAGAAATTTGAATCGTTAGGCGCGTTTATTTTCCGCAACGAGGTGGCAGGCTCGTCGCGGCGGCTACACCGCGTTGCCGGGAGTGGGGAAGGCGATGGTCCAGTCTGGGCTGATCTCGTGACACGATCGCACTCGGGGCGTAGCTCGGCGAGCAGGGCATTGGCATCGCGGTTGGCGCGAACCGGACAAAGCGCGCGGCGACGATCCGCCCCAGCTGGTGATCGCCGCCTTCCGCAATAGGGTCGCCTGAAGGCGTTTCCCGAAGAGAAATGGGTTTCTGTGAACCGGCCGCTGTCAGGGAATGTGAATGCCCCAAGTCCGTCGGCGCCCGAAGGAGTCGGGGCGGGTGCCGACTGAACGAGCTGGGGAACTCGTCAGCTGTCGCCGAGCTCGAGTCTCCCTGCCGCAGCCAGAGCGCGCCTAATTGCCAGGCGTCTGCAAAGCGGCAGTAGGGGCATTTCGTTTTGGACTCCGAGGCTTAGTTGCAGGTACTGTTGGTCGACCGACTCGGCCAACCGTTCGAGACTGAAGTCCGGCCAACTGCCTTCCAGATTCATCAAGAGCTTTAAGCCGTGGTGGCTTGGGCAGAATTGGTCGGGAAGCAGGGCCGACAATGCGGATGCGGCAACTGGCGACTGCCCAAGCCTCGCGTCGGTCAAGATCTGCAATCCGCGATGGTGATAGCGAATGCAGCAGACAAGCTCGTCGGGCAGATGCCAGTCATACGCTAGGCAGGCACCGACCAGCGCGTGGTCCCAGCCGAACCGGGCTTGCTCGAAATCACACAGCGACTCTGCATTCGCGTCTCCTGACTGCAGGAAAGCGCGATAGTCATCGACCAGATCGTTCGTCAGCACTGGCAGCAGATAATCCTGCAACAGTGAGCCGAGGAAGGCAATTTCGGGATCCGTTTGCAGCAGCAGGGCGATTTCCCGCGAGAAGATCGCCTTGCGAAGATTGGCGCTCCAGAATGCGTTCTGGTTGATGAGCTTCGAGTTGTGGGCCCGGATTGCCGCTTCCATTCCGGTCGCTATCACGAAATGGCGGCCGTGTCGGCACCCCAAGAGAGACAGGGCTTGAGCTACGCTGGCAACCTTTTTTGGGAGCCCCAGAAACGTGGAATTCACGTACTTGAGGAGTTGGGTCGTCAGTCCTGAATCCGTCTCCAGAATCTTTGCCAGATCCGTCAGCGGGACCGCTTCGTCTCTGGAGCGCTTCACGAATAGCGTGACAGCGTGCGGTAACGCGGGAAGCTGGATGTTGGGGGCCATGAATGACGGGATCATCCCTGCCAACGCCTCATCACGAATGGAGGCCCAGTCCAGCATGCGGTTTTCCCAAGTGTCCGTGGTGCCGAGGAGATTCAGGCAGATTGCTGCCTCTCAGGCGACTGCTGATCAAACATTGACCACCCAGGTTCAAGAATTGCACCTGCGTGAGCTGTGCGGTGAGCGATTTTTTGAATCTCTGCTCGATTGCGATGCCCTGCGATGCTCGCAGTCGTAAAGCGCGTTATGACCCTATTATCCGGCATAGACGATCGTCTCCGTACGCAAAAAGCGGTGCTCAGTCCGCACGCACATAATCGACTTCGATTGCGCGGATCCCTCGCGTCCCGAGGGCCGCCAGCGGCTTTGTCAGAGCCAGTGTTCGTCAGCCGTTGCGGCTCCGCCGTCATCACCCTTCCGCTCACCGATCGTCGGCGCCGCGAGCACCGATGCGGCTTGTGGGCTGCCGCCGTGGGATTGGCGACGTGAGCGCCGACGTGCGGCGAAGTGCCCGTGACATGCCCGAGCGTGCTAATCACCCGCTCTGGTTGTTTCGATTGGAGCCTCCAGCCCCGCGAGCTCATTCGCACGCTGGACGATTGCGGCGACGGCAACGACTTGGCCGTTCTTCGGCTCCAGCCGGTTGCTAGCCGTTGACGGTACTCGTCTTCGGCGCATCAGCGCCCCGCTGTGAGGCTCGTCACGCTACCAGGCATTTCCCTCAGGTGAACGGCCTGGAGATCCGCCCAGGGGCTCTGGGGATCTCTAGGCAAGCGTTTTGGCTCATTCGGTCCCCAAACCGAGGGGAACTGGCCTCCTGCATGTCGGCAGAGGGCACAGCAGAACCGCAATCGCCGGGTCTTGCCGCCGCGACAAGGCGCCTAAGGCCACCCCACCAATCGTCGTCACCACTTCGAGGAGACGACTACCTGATCGAGGGACGGTAAAATCTGATTCTTGCGGCACCGTCGAGTAAGGATCACATGACCGATCCCGAACCCATCGACTCACGCCAACTGCGGCCTGGTCCAATCCGCCACAAGTCTCTGCCTCGTGACCTGCTCGAACAAATCAGGGCGGTCTACGAAGTGCTCGGGGCATTCCTCGGAACCACCTTAGAGCAATTCGAGATCACGTTCATGCGTGACTCGTCGCCAGAACAGGAAGTTGCGGTCTGGTGTAGCGTCGCAGCGGCTTGGCTTGCCTATCACGAGCAGTACCTTGGCGACGAAGTTCAGCCAGAGGCGGTCGAGAGGAAGTTGATCGCTGCTTTGATCGCCATCTCGACCGGGGTTGAGGACGTGGAAGCTCTCGGAGTGCCGGTCGATGTCGGCCGCACATTGCTGGCTTGTTACGACGGCCTTTCCGAAGAATGATGTCGCAGACCTCGGCAACGACGACATAGACTCGCCGGAGGAGCGGCGACAGGAACACCGGTTGCGATACGCTCGGGCCAGTCTGGGCATTGGGTCCGCCGTCACGGCAAGCGTGCGTTGTGTATTTTTCCGAGGAGACCCCGAGTGGGTAATGCCGCCGTCAGAGGCGTCGTCGCTCGGCATCTCAAGCCGCCACGGCTCCCACTGCTGCCGTCGCATCACACAATTCATCTGAAGGCAAAAGCCGCCGTTGCCGTTTACGAAGCGGTCGCTGAGAGCCTCGATGAGGAGCGGCCGATGGATGAACCATCGACCTGAAACCTCCGATGTCTTCCGAAAACTACAAAAATGTGCAGTGGATCGGCCGACGAAGTGTCGTGCTGACCTTGCTCGGACTGCCGGTTTACTTTGCCCTGTTTATGTTTCTGCCTGCCGGAACCTGGGCCTGGACGAGAGGCTGGCTCTTCATTTTGGTGTTCGTTGGAACGCTGATACCGATTGGATTCTGGCTGTGGCGTGTCAATCCTGAAGTCGTCATTGCCAGAAGCAACCCTCACAAGGGGACAAAACGCTGGGATAAAGTCCTGGTTTGGTTTCTGTACGCTCTGATGACGGCGATTATGACGTTGGCCGCACTCGACGATGGCCGTTTTCATTGGCTCCCTGTGCTTTGGTGGGTCAGTGGTCTCGGCTACGTCCTGCTCGTCATCGGGTTGGTCATCAGCGCTTGGGCCGAGTCCGTGAACAAGTTTTTCGAGGTGACTGTGCGTCTTCAGACTGACAGGGGACAAACAGTTATCCAAACCGGGCCTTACGCCATTATGCGCCACCCTGGTTATTCGTCCGGCCTCCTGATCTTCGTCGGGACGGCACTGGCCCTGGGCTCCCTCTGGGCGCTGATTCCTGCGGTCGTTTCGTGGTTGTTCCTTGTTCTTCGCACGAAGTGGGAAGACGACACCTTGCAGGCCGAGTTGCCGGGATACAAGGAATACACCCAGAAGGTTCGTTACAGGCTGCTCCCAGGCATTTGGTGAGAAGGCCAGCAGGGACAGCAACCTCGAAGCTGGGTCAAACGAATGGAAGGACACCGCAGTAATCGTCGTCACCCAATCAAGAGGCGATGATGGTCAGCCCGAACGAAATCCGCCAGGAGATCACCAACCAAATTGTCGATGCGCTGACCAGGGGCAAGCTCCCGCCCTGGCGTCGACCGTGGACCGTCGCGTCTTGGCCGCATTAACGGCCCGCTCGTCACGCTACCAGGCACTTCACTTTGGTGAACGGCTTGGAGATCCACACAGCGGCTCTGGGGATCACTCGGCCAGCGTAGGCTCATTTGGTCTCCAAACCGACGAAGACGTGGCCCCCGCAGGTCGGCAGAAGGCACAGCAGAGCGTGATCGCAGGGTCTCGCCGCAGCGACAAGGCGGTCTGCTCGTCGGTGAGGGATTCGTGACGAATCGGGCTCCAGCGTGAGGTCTTTGGGGGTTACATGCCGAAGCTCAGGCTCGTCAGCGGCCATTGCTCTGCCCCACGACTGTCGCTCGGCCATTCTGAACGCCGCTCGCCACTACCTTTCCTTGGGAGTTCCCGAAACAACCGGCGTGTCGTTGGCGCTGCTCCACTCGGCCCAACTCGGGTAGTAGTTGCTCACGTCCTTCGACCCCATCAATTCCAGGCCGAAGGCCATGACGGACGCCCGGCCTCCAGATTGGCAATGGGTTGCGATGGCTCGGTCCAAACTGATCCCGGCCGAGGCGAACAGCCGCCGAAGTTCGTCCGCTGGCTTGAAGCGATTTGTTTTCCTGTCGATCAGATCGACCCACTCCAATTGCTTCGCACCGGGAATCGCTCCTGCCCGTTTGTTCGCCATTTTCTCGATGCCGCAGAACTCTCTCTCGGAGCGGGCATCGATGATCTGAAGTTTGCCACCGCCCAGCGATTTGAGCAGTTGCTCCTTTGTCGCCAACCGCTCAGGGCGTGGGGTCGCAACAAACTCCACTGGGGTTGGAAAAGCGACTGCCGTCTCGGTGCGATGGTTGCCGTCTTCCCATGCCTTCCAACCGCCGTTGAGCAGCCGCACGTCTTCGACACCCCAGTACCGGAGAATCCACCAGATGCGGGCGGCGTCCTTGGTGAGATTGTCATCGTAGATGACGACCTTCGTGTTCGAGGTAATTCCACGGGCTCCGATTCGCTTGCTCCAGACCTCGGCATCCTGACCGTGGCCGAATGCCTTGGCCCACACCTCATGGTCGACCCACCGAGCCTTGGGAAGATGGCCCGCTTCGTATTTCGTTCGTGATCGAGCGTCCAGAATGACGAACTCCCTGGCGACATCATCTTGGGCGAGTTGCTTGGCTTCGATCAGAAGGTCCGGGCGTGGATAGGACTTTTCGTCAGCACGAACGTGGCGCTGCCCAACGCAAAGCAGGGCAATCAAAAAACCGGAAGCTGCGAAAGCGAATCTCATGGCTGGTCCCGCTGAAACGTGAACTTCTCTGCTGGCGATCGTAATTGAGGTGAGAAATCCGGGCAATGCGGTCGGTCTGTTCCCATTCATTGGACAGCCCCACGAGCCGTTCCCGGGCCTCCTCCGCGCCGCCAGCGAGACAGATGAAATGAAGGCCGGCCTTCATGAGGTGATCCGATTTGCGGCTCCCGAGAATGACCCGTCCTGGCTTCCGTCTCCTCACGAGGAGAACGACTGGTCGTTCGTCGGGTTCCCCTGGTTGCCAGCCGTTGACGGGACTCGTCTTGCCTGCATTAGCGCCCCGCTGTGAGGCTCGTCTAGCTACCAGGCACTTCCCTCGAGTGAGCGGCTCGGAGATCCACCCAGGGGCTCTGGGGATCTCCAGGCAAGCGTTTGGGCGCATTCGGCCCCCAAACCGTGCGCGTCGGCCGAAATCAGACCGGAAGGACAGGCAATCCGAGACGACAACCGCCCTTGCCGGAACTTTCCAATTGCGTAATTGGAATTAGCTCCGGCCTGGCAGCTCCCAAGAGACCCTTCATTCGCGACGGCGCGGGTCCCCGGGCGCTGCTTCCGGCACCTCGGCCGATGGCGGCTGGTTTGCCTTGGGGTTCTCAAGGGAAGGACTGTCCAGCTGCTTCGTCTCGGGTTCGACGTCCTTCGTTTCCAGTGAGGCCACGGACGGCGAGACGGCGCTCGATTCCAATTCAACTCGAATTACCAGGTCCCCCAGTCGGACCCTGTCGTCGTGGGCCGAGACGCGCTCCGTTTAGATGAATCTGAAAGCCCCAGGTCAGAGGTGAGTTGTCGTCGTGCATCAAATCGAAGTTGGTGGCCGAGCTGCAAACGTGAGTCGAGATCGCCGTTCGACGATTGATGTCCTGCCAAAGGGAAGACTGAGGTCGAACGGTTGACTGCTGCGTACGGCGGGTTGAACGCATGCCCTCGGATCGGGACGGCTTGAGCCGCCAGCTTCGCGCTCTGCGAAAGCTCGTCCCGCTGCGAGATACGTACAAACCCCTAACCGAGAACCCGCCCAGATCTGTTTGGACTAACTATACTGTTGAGATCATGAACGCGGCGATGAAGGTCCTTAGCGGCTCCCTATCAGGACAGTCCGTCCGAATTCCCAGAAAGCTCTTGATCGGGCGCGCGGAAGACTGTGACCTCCGACTCGAGAGTGATTTCGTAAGCAACTACCACTGCATTCTGTTGCTGGACAAATACACGCTTCAACTCCGTGATCTGGCGAGCAAGAACGGGACGCTTGTGAACGGATGCCGGGTCGGCACAAGTGCGATCATTCTGTTGCATAACGACACCATATCCATCGGTGAAGTCACCTTGCTGATCGATCTGACACCTGAGGTGCCCGAGCCCATCGGTTCGCCACCCGAGGCAGAATCGTCATCGACCCGGTCGGACGGCACTGTCTTCTCGGATCGCAACGGGATTCGGTCCGACATCGCTGAGTTCGTTCCGCCAACCGTTTCGAAACCGGAACTACCGAGCGCTTTTCCCCCAGGCTTCCGACCGGGCCGACCATTCTCCCCACAGGGAGGACGGCAATGGCTGAATTGAGGAGCTGTCCGTGGCGTGACGAATTACAACAAATGGTCTTAGGCAAACTGAACCGCTCCCGCGCGGAGGCGATCGCTCAGCACCTGGATACGTGCCCGACGTGCTTGGACGCTTTGCGGGAGTGGATCATCTCCGACGAAATTCTCGAAGCTGTGCAGGCAGGCCGCGCTGCCAACAGCGAGCCGACGAAGACGATGTACCTCCCGATCGGGCGGATTCGAGATGCCGTCTCGACGTGGCTCGTGGCCCATGATGACACGCGTACGGCTCACGAAGCACTTCCTCCCTCGTTAGCCGATTTCAAAACTGTACTTTCCCCCCCGCAATCTGCGGACGAAATCGGTCGCCTCGCCGATTTCCGTGTCCTGCGTCTCTTGGGTCTCGGCGGAATGGCTGCCGTGTTCGAGGCCGAGGACACTCGGCTCAAGCGGCGAGTCGCTCTGAAGCTTCTGCATCCAGCCACTGCGTCCCAGCCGGGATCGAACGAACGGTTCCTGCGTGAGGCGCAGAGCGCCGCATCGCTTAAGCACGAGCACGTCGTGACGATCCATCAAGTGGGATTGCAGCAGGGGACGCCGTTCCTTGTTCTAGAGCTGCTCCACGGCGAAACCCTCGAGGACCATCTGGCCCACACCGGTCGATTGAGCGTTCCGGAAATCATCCGGATCGGTCGTGAGATCGGCGAGGGGCTGGCTGCGGCGCATGCACGAGGCCTGCTGCACCGCGACATCAAGCCGGCCAACATCTGGCTAGAACGGCGCGAGTCGCCGAATCCGCCCGCCGAGCTCAATCGTCTTCCGCAAGCAGAGTCTCCGTCGGGCAGAGTCAAGATCCTTGACTTCGGATTGGCGAAGTTGTGGTCTGCCGAACCGGAAATCAGCCACGCGGGAATGATGATCGGCACGCCTCGGTACATGGCCCCCGAGCAAGTCGCCGGAGATGCCGTTGATCCGCGGACTGATTTGTTCAGCCTGGGATGTGTCTTGTATCGGATGGCAACCGGCCGAGCTCCGTTCGGGGGGAGCGATTTGCTCTCCGTGCTGCGCGCGTTGGCCTGCGAGGAACCGCCCCCCGTGCGGACACTCAATCCACAGGTGCCTGCTGCCTTGTCCGATTTGATCAGTCAACTCATCTCCAAATCCCCTGACCGCCGGCCCCCATCCGTACAGGTGGTTGTGGATGCACTGCAGGAGATCGCTGACGATCTGGCAGCGGGGAAGGAGGTCGATCAGCCAGCCACCGGTCCAGTGACGAGGGACCCGGCAGACATTCGGGGCCCTGGAGTCACGTGGCTGGTGGGTGCGGCGATCGGATTGATGATTCTTTTGCCACTGGGCTATCTCTTCGGCGCTCAACTGATTCGGATTGCGACGAACAAGGGCCAGGTCGTGATCGAAATCGACGATCCCCTGGTCGTCGTGATGATGCAGGAAAACAACGTCGCGATCCTGGACCGGCCTGGGCAGAGGGAGATCACGCTAGCCGCCGGCGAACATCAGCTCGAAGTGACGGTGAAGGAGCCGACTGGCGAAAATACCTTCACGACCGACCGATTTACGCTGCGACGCGGGGGCAGAAAAGTCATCGATGTCCAGCAAGAATTGGCGAAGGTTGTTGCGTCCCGCACGCCCCTTGTGCCAGAGCGGTCGGAGAGCCGATCAAGTGGCACGATGACGAAAGGCCCGACCCCGCAAATTCCGGCTGCTCCCGATTTGGACCGCCGTGCGGCGTCGTGGGTTCTTTCGCTGGCAGGGTCCGCGACCGTTCGCGTGGGCGGTGAGGCAAAACCAATCTCGATCGAACGCGCCAATGATTTACCAGCTTCGGATTTTGAGCTCACTGGGGTCCGACTTCAAAAATGTGCGGTTACCGACGCGGGATTGGAGCACCTCCGCAGCCTCACAAAGCTCGTCGAGCTGGACCTAAGCGGGACCACCGTGACCGATGCCGGGCTCGCGCGGCTTGAGGGTCTGAAGCAACTGAATGCTCTCGATTTGGGCGGCACGCGTGTAACCGACCGAGGCCTCCCACAACTTCGACGTTTCCCGATGCTGAGATCGCTCAATTTGTGCTTGCTGCCGGTGACCGATGCCGGATTGGCTTACGTTGGTGCTCTGAAGAACCTGCAGGACCTTCGCCTGATCAAGACACGCGTGACCGACGCAGGGATTGCGCACCTGAAGAACATGACGCGGCTGGATACCCTCTACATCGGTGAAACGCGTGTCACGGACGCCGGCCTGGCCGGCCTTAAGGGATTAACGAATCTTCGCGTCCTCGGTTTGAGCGGGACGCCCGTGACGAACGCAGGGCTGGCACAGCTTGCAGGGCTGACGGAGCTCCGTGGTCTTATCTTATCCGAGACACAGGTGACCGACGCGGGACTGAAGCATCTTCGGGGTCTTACCAAACTCGCCGATCTGAACCTGAGCGGGACGCGCGTTTCGGACTCGGGTCTCGTGCACTTGGAAGGTCTGACCGAGCTCCGTGCACTCCACCTGCGCCGCACGCAGGTGACGGACCTCGGTTTGGAGCACCTGCGCCCGCTGCTGAAGCTCGAAACCCTGAACTTAAGCGGCCTGCCTGTGACCGACACGGGGCTGACGAACCTGCGAACGCTGAAGGACCTGCGACACCTGTCGCTGGATCGCACGGCGGTAACCGACGCGGGACTGGTGCACCTTGAGCCGCTGACGAACCTCGAGAGCGTCAATTTAGGCGAGACACAAGTGACCGACGCGGGACTGGTGCACTTGCAAGGGCTAAAAAACCTTGGCGGACTCAGCTTGAAGGGAGCGCATCGGGTGGGGGACTTCGCGATCCCGAAACTTTTGCATTTGCCCCGGTTGCAAATGATCGATTTGAGGGACACCCATGTTTCAGCCAAGGGATTAGCGATCCTGAAAGCGTCCCTTCCAAGTGGCGCGCGGATCGTCTGGTCGGAGCCGAATGACACCGCGGCGCGGGCGATCCTCGCGGCCGGCGGCCGCGTCGAAATTCGCGTGCAAGGAGCCGCAGCAGACCGTACGGCTTATGTGGTCAGCGAACTTCCCCCCGACTCTTTTCAGATTACGAGTGTGAGTTTGGCCGGCGTCCGGCAGCCGCTCAATGAGGTCTTCGAGGCCCTGAAAAATCCAGGCGTGGAGGCCCTGGGCTCCCTCGATCTGTCGGACACCGCCATCAGTGATGCCGACTTGGCCTCCTTGAAGGGCTTACCGCACCTCGGCCGCCTGGTGCTGGACGGAGCAAACATCGAGGGAAAGGGGCTGATCCATTTGCAGGAGCTGCAGGAACTCCTGGAGCTGCGGCTCGGTTGCCCGAAGCTATCCGAGCTCTTCCTGGGGGAACTCGCTGAGCTCAAGAACCTCGAACGACTCTCATTGGCGAAAAGTCCTGTTTCCGATGAGGGAGCGCGGCAACTGAGGCAGCTCACGCATCTCAAAGAGCTCGACCTGACTGAGACCAAGGTCACTGCGGCCGGAATGCAGGAGCTGCAGAAGGCTCTTCCAGCATGCCGCATCCTCACGAGCGCGGCCCCGCACTAACATCTGAACCGAAAGATGCGGAACGAAGAGGTCTCACGCGTCAGAAATGGTTCGAATTCTGCCGCCGATTTCGGGGCGTTTGTTCCGGTCTCGCGGCCCGAGGCCTGATTCCGCGAAAACGTATGGCAATTCGGTACGCAGAACCGCATGCTAAAAAACGAATGAGTTTCCGGTGTCTGTCACGGCGGCACTTATCGGTTGTTTGATCCGAGGTTCAGATCGCGACCAGCACGAAAACGCCCTCGGATGACGGCACTCGTCTTGGCCGCATTCAGCGCCCCGCTGTGAGGCTCGTCACGCGCCCAGGCAATTCCCTCAGGCGAACAGCTCGGAGATCCACCCGGGGGCTCCTGGGATCTCCATCCACGCGCAGTAGGCCGATTCTCCTCAAGACCGCGCCGTTCGATCCACATTCGCATGGAACAAGTGGCGCTTTGCAATTACGCAATTGCAAACTAATGACCAGAACCGCCCTTGCCGCGCGAACACCCTTCTCCTTCCGGAGGTCACGAACCCTCAAGCGTCTTCTGCGGGCGATCAGCCGACCTCGGCTGATCGACCTTGGGTTTCTCAGGGGAATGGCCGACGTGATCTATCGTCTCGGTGTCAACGTTCTGCGTTTCCAGGGAGGCATCCGGCGTTGATGCACCCGCTTCCAACTCGATCCGTATGACCAGATCTGCGACTCGGACGGTGTCGCCGCTTACCAAGATGCGCTCGCCGGTTCGGGTCTGGTCCCTGTTGACGAAGGTCCCGTTCTTGCTCGCCAGATCGCGGATTCTGAGCGTGTAGTCGTCCAAGAGCAGCACGCAGTGATGCCGGCTGACGGAGTTCGAGTCGAGCACCAAGTGACAGTCGGTCTCGCGGCCGATGATGAATTTGCCGTGCGAAACTTGAAACGTCTGGCCGCGATGCGGCCCGGAAATGACGGTGAAGGAAGCTTGCATCTTGCAAACTCTGCGTGGGGAGCTGGCTGAGTTCGATGCTAGCCACACGCATAGGCTCGACGCAAACAAATAAATCGGCAACCCAGAGACGGCTTTAATTCGCGAAAGTGCCGTCTTGCGTCAGGACGATCCCGTCGGGAAACATGTCCTGCACGCAGTTCTCGAAGAGCAGCATTTCGACGTGCCCGTCGAGGTACAGGTAATTCGCCAGTCCGCTGTGCCGCGTTGTCGCGATCCAGGGCTCGAAAATCTGCGTTCCGAGCCACACATCGTAGTCGTCCTGCCGCGGGTCGTTGGAGCTTGGCGGCGTGAACTGCGAGGCGTCGCGCTCCACCCAGCAGATGAAGTTCGACAGGCCGCGAGCGAATTGGAAGCCGGCTAACTTCCACAGGCCGTACCGCCGAGTCTTGTGACTGAGTTGTGAGTTCATGAGGTAACTCGTCCGCTGGGCAATCCCATCGACCAATCCGGTTCGGGGGTTGATATAAGGCGTCGGGTAGGACGTGTCGTCGGGGCAGCGATAGATGGCCGCGCTGTTGACCACGATACCCTGCTTTGCGACCGTCTCCTTTGCCTCGGCCGAGCTGCCGATGAAGGGCATCAGCTTGTCTTCCCAGTAAATCTCGGCAAACGATTCGGCATCCGCGAATTGTGCGGCAACGTCGGCATCGAAGGGGTGGTGCAGGAAAAAGCGTCCCTGCAGACCTCGTAATAGCTGTGGACCGCCAGACCGATCTGATGCAGATTCGAGCGGCAGGTCGTCCGACGAGCGGCCTCGCGAGCGCCCTGCACAGCGGGTAAAAGCAAAGCGACCAAAACCGCAATGATGGCAATCACAACCAGGATTTCGATGAGAGTGAATCCTCGGCGAATCATCATTGGTGCTTCCTCGGAGATCTTCAGGCTGCGCCACACGAATGTTGTCGGCAGTGACCCAGTTTCTTCGGGGGATCGCAAAGGCCGTTAGAGCATAATGCGCTCGGCATTCTGTGGACTATGACAGGCCGGAAGCGCATCGATGCTAGCCGCACGAATGATTTGCGGCAACAAGCGAGTTAACGTACAGCAATGGCCAAGCAGTCTCCCGCTTGCATGCAACCCCATTGAGATCCGGAATCGAAGTTGAGACAGCCACTTTTTCCGCTGCTTTGTTCTCTTTGCCTCTGCCCGATCGTCGCACGTGCGGATGCGGAGCGTGCCACTGTCCAGGTCGTGAAAGCGTTGCCCGCCGAGAAGGCGAACGACCATTACCCGTCCAACCGCCCTCCGCTGTTGGTCAGTCCATTGGTGAAGTTGCCGCCGGGGAGCATCGAACCACGGGGCTGGCTCCGGGGCCAGCTCGTGCTCGAAGCCCGCGGCATGACAGGACGACTCGGCGAACTCTCGCCCTGGCTGCGGTTCGACAAGAGTGCGTGGGCCAACAAGGAAGGCAAGGGCGACGCCGGTTGGGAGGAGCTGCCGTATTGGCTTAAAGGCTACGGCGATTTGGGTTATGTCCTCGGCGATCAACAGATCATTCAGGAAGCCCGCAAATGGATCGATGCGGTGATGGCCAGTCAGACGGCCGATGGCTGGTTTGGTCCACTCGAGCTGAAGGCGTCGCTCGGCAAGTTTCCGGGGGCCGAGTTTGCGTCGCTGGCCGGCAAGCCTGATCTTTGGCCGCACATGATCATGCTCAACGTGCTGCAATCGTATTACGACTACAGCCACGACGAGCGGGCGCTGCGGCTCTTGTCGGGCTACTTCCACTGGCAATCGAAACTCCCGGACGAGGCCTTCGGGGCCGGTTACTGGCCGAAGATCCGGATGGGGGACAACCTCGAGACGATTTACTGGCTGTACAACCGGACCGGCGACAAGTCGTTGCTGACCTTGGCCGAGCGCGTGCACAAGAACATGGCCGATTGGACGAGCGGCGTTCCCAACTGGCACAACGTCAACGTCGCGCAGGGGTTTCGCGAGCCAGCAATTTATTACATGCAGTCGAAAGATCCTCGCTTTCTGCGCAGCCGGATGCAACTACGAGACAATTAAGGGCCTCTACGGCCAGTTCCCCGGGGGTGGTTTTGCCGGCGATGAAAACTGCCGCCCCGGGCACGGCGACCCGCGACAGGGATTTGAAACCTGCGGCATCGTCGAGTTCCTGCACAGCTTCGAGATGCTGACTGTGATCAGCGGCGACCCCATTTGGGCCGATCGCTGTGAAACGCTGGCCTTCAACTCTCTTCCGGCCGCGCTGACGCCCGATGCAAAGGGTCTCCATTACTTGACCTGTGCCAATCTGGTGCAGGCCGACAAAGGGAACAAGAACCCCGGCTTCGATAACCGCGGTTGCCAGCTCGCCTACAGCCCGCACACGATCTACCGCTGCTGCCAACACAATGTCTCGCACGGCTGGCCCTACTACACTGAAAACCTTTGGTTGGCGACAGCCGACAACGGGCTGTGCGCTTCGCTCTATGCCGCCTCTCGGGTCACCGCCAAGGTTGGCGACGGCACGCAAGTCGTCGTAGCCGAAGAAACCGATTACCCGTTCTCGGAGATCGTGCGTCTCAAGGTCTCCGGGGCCAGACCCGTAAGGTTCCCGCTCTATCTGCGTGTGCCGCGCTGGAGCGCTCCCGCCGTCCTTGAGGTCAACGGAGAGCGCGTGGATGTCGAAGCCGAGCCTTTGACCTTTCTTCGCGTCGAGCGCGTCTGGAAGGAGGGGGATACAGTCACACTGAAGCTGCCGATGCGTGTCACGGTCCGCATTTGGAAGAAGAACAAGGACGCGGCCTCCGTCGACTACGGCCCTCTCACCTTCTCTTTGAAAATCGACGAGCACTGGCATCGAAGTGGCGGAACGGACACCCGGCCGGAATGGGAAGTTTTTCCCGGAAGCCCGTGGAACTACGGCTTGCTGCTCGACCCGCAGTCGCCCGAGCGATCGTTTGAGGTCATTCGCAAGAATGGCCCGCTGGCCGAGCAGCCGTTCACCGCCACAACGACGCCCATCGAGCTGCGAGCGAAAGCTCGAAGAATCCCGGAATGGAAGATCGATCGCACTGGGCTGGTGGGGCTGCTGCAACAAAGCCCGGCACGTACCGACGAGCCCAAAGTGACGATCACTCTCATCCCGATGGGGGCTGCCCGGCTACGGATCTCCGCCTTTCCGACAGTCGGCAACGGTCCAAACGCCAATGAATGGGTCGCGCCGGCTGATGACCGCACAGACAACCATTGATCATGCTGACCACGCCGGACCGAGCTTGGCGATCGAAAGCGTGCGAGTGCCACTCGCGACCCTGCGGCACCGGGAATTCTGGGGGTCTATGCGGAACAAGCGCGCTTCTCGAATGGTGGAGTGCCGAAACAACGTTTCCGATGCCCGCCGACTGATCAGCAGTCTAGAACCGGACAGGGCACGAGGACGAGCGCTCGCGCCTGACCTCGGCGCACTCCCGCAAATGGGTCGATTTTTGGCGTTCCCAGAAAAGGGTTGAGTTGCTGAGCAGCGACTCTGCGACAATAGTCAGCGATTCGGAAGGCAAGGCGTTTAGCCCAGGCGTGGTTGCGGGACGATCTCAAACGCTGAAATGTGCGAGATTCTTTCGGTTTTCTTCGACAGATCGCTTTGTGGACGTCGCATGGGAGGTTGATTCGCTCGAGGGGAATCCATGCCGATTGATCCCAGTCGCGTGCAGGCCGTCTTTCTCGTAGCGGTCGAAGCCAAAGACCCAGCCGAGCGGGCTCAGATCGTCAACGCGCAGTGCGCAGGCGATGACGAGCTGCGATCGCGAGTTGATGCGCTGCTGCGAGCGCACGACCAATCCAGCGAGCTGCCCGACGTCGGAACTCTGGACTTTGCGGGCGAACGGCAAGCGACCGTCGTCGGGCCAACAACCTCCACTGCGGGCAAGATCATTGCGGACCGCTACAGGCTGCTCGAAGAGATCGGCGAAGGAGGAATGGGAACGGTCTGGGCTGCCGAGCAGCTGCAACCCGTTCGCCGGCGCGTAGCGATCAAACTCATCAAGCCGGGCATGGACAGCCGGCAGGTGCTGTCGCGTTTCGAGGCTGAGCGGCAAGCGCTGGCCGTCATGGATCATCCCAACATCGCCAAAGTGCTCGATGGCGGGGTCACGGACCAGGGGGCGCCGTTCTTCGTAATGGAATACGTCAAGGGGATGCCGATCACCCAGTTTTGCGACGAGGCGAGGGTCACCGTCGAGGGGCGTCTGGCACTCTTCGTGCAGGTTTGCCAGGCCGTGCAGCACGCTCATCAAAAGGGGATCGTCCACCGTGATTTGAAGCCGTCGAACATCCTGGTTTGCCTGTATGACGGTCAGCCGGTCCCGAAAGTCATCGACTTCGGCCTAGCCAAGGCGATCAACCAGCCGCTCACGGACAACACGTTGTACACGGCCCACGGCGTGATGGTTGGGACCCCTTTGTACATGAGTCCCGAGCAAGCCGAGTTCAATAATCTCGATGTCGATACGCGTACCGATATCTATTCGCTCGGCGTGATTCTGTACGAGCTTTTGACCGGCACGACGCCGCTCGATCGACAGCGCTTCAAAGAGGCCGCCTGGCAAGAGATCGTGCGCCTGATCAAGGAAGAGGAGCCCAGCAAGCCAAGCACGAAGCTGAGCGGCTCGGGATCCTTGCCCTCCGTCGCTGCCCAGCGAAACCTCGAGCCGGCGCAGCTGACGCGCCTCGTGCGCGGCGATCTTGACTGGATCGTGATGAAGTCGCTCGAGAAGGAGCGCTCCCGGCGGTACGAAACGGCCAATGGGCTCGCCCGCGACCTCCAGCGGTATCTGGCCGACGAAGTGGTTGAGGCCCGGCCCACGTCAACAACCTATCGGCTCAGGAAGTTCTTCCGCCGCAACAAAGGTCTGGTGCGGGCGGTTGCAGCAGTGTTCTTATTGCTGGTAGCAGGCATCGTAGGCACATCCTGGGGGATGCTGCGCGCTGATAGAGCCCGGCAAGAGGCGGAGGACGCCCGTAATGCGGAAGCGGCTCAACGCCAGCGCGCCGTGGAAGCTGCTGCTGCGGAGAAGGAAGCGAAGGAGACGGCGCAGGAGCGCGAGGCGGAAACGCGGGCGGTTCTGGACTTTGTCGAAAAAAAGATCTTCGGGGCGGCTCGGACGGAGGCGGAAGGCGGCCTGGGCCCTGAAATTACTCTCCGCCGCGCCATCGAAGCAGCCGTGCGGTTCGTGGATCAGGGGTTTGACAAGCAACCGCTGATCGCGGCGCGTTTACGAATGGCGCTGGGTACGTCGTTTTACTTTCTCGGTGATGGAAATGCCGCGGCTGATCAATATGGAAAGGCCCGCACTATTTACACGAGCCAACTCGGCCCGGACCATCTTTACACTCTCCGGAGCATCGACAACCTGGCCAACGCCTATGCTTCCCAGGGTCGGCAGTCCGAAGCCCTCAAGCTCCGCGAGGAAGCGCTAGCGCGGGAAAAAGCTGTTTTTGGTCCGGACAATCCCGAAACTCTGGGAGCCATGAATAACCTGGGTGCAAGTTATTCATCGCTGGGCCGTTATGCCGACGCGCTCAATATCTTGCAGGAGACGCTGGCCTTGAGCACGAGCAAGCTTGGCCCGAACGATCCGGAGACTCTCCGTACGTCTTACAACCTGGCGCGAGCCCTTGCCGGCCTGGGGCGGAATGCGGAGGCGGTCAAGCTTCACGAGGAGACGCTCGCTCGGCGCAGGGTCATCATCGGTCCAGATCACCCTGACACGTTTTGGAGCATGATCAACCTGGCCGATGGCTATGTCAAGCTCGGTCGGAAAGCCGACGCCCTCAAACTCCAAGAGGAAACGCTGGCGCTGCAAAAGGCCAAGCTCGGACCCACCCATCCCGATACACTCGCGAGCATGAACAATCTGGCCATGAGCTACGCCGGCGCCGGGCGGCGCCAAGAAGCTTCAAAACTCTTTGAAGACGCCTTTGTGCTGCTAAAGGCCAAGAAGGGAGCCAGCCACCCGCATACGCTCCAGGCCATGTACAACGTCGCGTGCATTCATGCCCTAATGATCCCCGATGTAAAAGACCACGCCAAGCAAGCGGACCTGGCTGTGACCTTGCTCCAGCAGGCGGTTGACGCGGGGTTCCAGGACGTCGAATTGATGAAAAAGGATAGTGACCTCGAGGGCCTGCGCGATCGTCCAGAGTTCAAGAAACTGCTTGACCGGCTGGAAGCCAAAGCTTCGGCGGGAAAAAAGTGACGGCTGGCGCGCAGCCGACTAAGAATAGTCGGGGCGACCGGGGTTGAACTCCGGAAAAAAGTTCGTTTTTTGCCGAAACTCAGCAAGGGTTGAGTAAATGAGACTGCTGCCGACGGAGGGTCGCCGATCGCGGGGATGTAGGCTGTATAATGAGCCCCTTGACGTAGACACACCGATCCGCGCGCTCGCTCATGACCGACGTCACCCGACTTCTCTCCGCCATCGAGCAAGCTGATCCGTCGGCAGCCGAGGCGTTGTTGCCACTGCTTCATCGCAGGCAGGCGTCGATCCAACCAATTGGAGAAAACGAGATGCCTATCGTTTCGGTTGGCAAGGGGAGCATCACCGGACAAACCCAGGTTGGGGGAACTACATGGTACGAATGGACATTCCCTGTCGTTGTTGACGGGCAAGCAGGCGTATACAGCCTTATGGACCAATCGAATGATCCTGCGGATGAACCCGCTCTTGAAAACACTGTCAACACGATACTCCAGCAAGATCCAGGCGCGATGGGAGGGATCGCAGATAATGGCGGGGACACGGGTGACGATGATGGTGATGGCACCGTCGCCGGCAATGACGGTGGCGATGCCGGCGACTCCGTCTGACAGAGCATGTCACAAATTCCCATGACACCAATCGAGCTGCGTACGCGTCGGCGGCTATTCGGCTTTGACAAAAAGCAAATAGCTCCAGTTTCGGATGCTGACATGTGGCGCATTCTTGGCGAACTCCGGGCTGCCTCCGTGCTGGGGCCCTTTCGACTATGGCTGGTCGGCTCTCGCGTGGACCCCGGCAAAGAATCTTCAGACATCGATCTCGTCCTATCGCCGCGAGCGGGCTTCTTCTTGAGCGACGTAATCATTGAGCAAGGGTTGTGGTATTGCCGCAGCTTCGGATTGGATGTAGCGAATCCCCGTTGCGTTCTCGATCCGTGCTTTCGCGCCGGAGGCCCAACCTTGGCCCTCGTTCCGCTTCGACCGCACACGGTCTTGCAAACGATCAAGTTATTTTCGCCCAAGTTAGCCAAGCTTGTACTTGACGGCCGCATCCCGCAGTATCGACGCCTTGGTCGTTTCAGTATCGAGTACCAGAGGCGGGCCGAGGACACGGACTACTATGGAAAACTTCCCAGCCGGGTGTTCGACGGCTCCCTCTCGTCGTACCAGCGACCGGCAGTGGAGGTTCTTTTTACCGGCGATCCCGTTTAGGGCCACGCCGTCGATAGCCCTCCCTGGGATTGTCCCAATCCCTGCCGCGCGTGGTATAACTCGTCGGCAAGCGCGGCCGCAAACGGCTCCTCGTCTGGCAAAATTGCTCGTCCGAGCCGCGCTTCGATGAGCGGAAAAGGTGTCAGGAACCGTTCTTGAACCCGTCCGCGCGCGAGCGTTCGGCGCTCCCGAGTGCCGCGCTCTCACGGCCAAACGGGGCGACCTCGCGTCCGCCTTCCGTCCCCGCGGCAGACCCGAAGACAGTCAAAACGGTTCCTGGCACCGTTTCCGACCAAGCTGCATCAAGTGCGGCCATTGCGACGAGCCCTCATCGTTTCACGGGATTTGAACTCTGGAAAAACGTTCGATTTCTGCGCCGATTTCGCGTCGTTTTATCCGCTCACACAGTCCAGGCCGCATTCCGCCAAAACGTACGAGAATCCGGCACGCGGAGCGAGTGGCGAAAAACGGATGAGTTTCCGGTGCCCGTGACGGCGGCACTTATCGGTCGTTTAATGCGAGGATCAGAAAACGTTCGAGTTTCCGGAACGCGGGCGCCGGGCGTCCGGCCGATCCCATGCAGCGTGCCTATTCCCAGGGTACGCTAGAATCTCGTTCGCTCACGCGACTGCGAACAGCAGGAGGGCAACTCCCTTCTGATCATTTCGGAGCTGGAGGCCGTTCAGGGCATTCGCCATGACAGGGATTCAGGGTGATGCGCAGGCAGGGGCCGGCGGCGAGCGCTACCGCGCCTTGCTTGCCGTCTCGGAGGCAATTACCTCGCATCGCGATCTGGAGGGTCTGTTCCAAGAACTTGCCGGCCGGCTTCATCAATTGGTGAGCTTCGATTACGTCGTCGTAGTTCTCCACGAGGCAGCAACCAACACCATGCGCTTGCACGTCGGGGCTGCCTCCGAGCCCGGCCCGCTCACGCCCGCGATAGTTCTGCCTCTTCAAGACGACCCAGCGGGTCTCGTCTGGCAGACCCAGCAGCCGCTTATCATTTTGAGTGCCGAGGAGCTGAGGCGCTGGCCGCGATTATTGGAACGAGTGCAGCCGTACGGGATCCAATGCCTGTGCGAGGTGCCGCTGACCACGGCTCGGCGGCGGCTGGGTACGCTGGTCTTCGCCTGGAAACAGCCGTCCGCCTGCGACACGGCTGACTTGGACTTTCTGCAACAGGTCGCCAACCAGGTGGGAGTGGCCGTAGAGAACGCTCTCGCTTTTCAGGAAATCGCGGCGCTCAAGGACCGGCTGGCCAGAGAAAACGCCTACCTAGAAGAAGAGGTCCGCACGGAGCACAATTTCGGAGATATCGTTGGGGGAAGCGAGGCCCTCCTGCGGGTGCTGAAGGAGGTGGAGACGGTCGCTCCCACGGGATCCACGGTCCTGATTCGCGGCGAGACGGGCACCGGCAAGGAACTTGTCGCCCGGGCGCTTCACAACTTGAGCCCGCGACAGGGGCGCACGTTCGTCAAGCTGAACTGTGCGGCCATCCCCACGGGACTCTTGGAAAGCGAGCTGTTCGGGCACGAAAAAGGTGCCTTTACCGGGGCCGTAAGCCAGAAGGTCGGCCGCTTTGAGCTCGCCGACAAGGGGACGCTATTCCTCGATGAGGTCGGCGACATCCTTGCCGAACTACAGCCCAAGCTGCTCCGCGTGCTGCAGGAGCAGGAGTTCGAGCGCCTGGGTGGCACGAAGACGATCAAAGTCGACGTGCGGCTGGTAGCAGCCACGCACCGCGACTTGGCTGCGATGGTCGCGGAGGGCCGTTTCCGCGAAGACCTCTACTACCGTCTAAACGTTTTTCCTGTGATGTTGCCGCCGCTGCGAGAACGCCGTGACGACATCCCGAAACTCGTCCGCCATTTCACTCAGCAGTTCGCCCGGCGGATGGGGCGACGGATCGAAACAATCCCGTCCACCATCATGGATGCTTTGGTGCACTATCCGTGGCCGGGCAACGTCCGTGAGCTGCAGAATGTCATCGAGCGGGCGGTGATTCTCTCCTCGGGCTCGTCACTTCACATTCCGCCTGGCGACCTGCCGCCTGCTCGGACGGAGGCCCCGGGGCCACCCGCCGTAGCGGTCACGCTCGCCGATGCCGAGCGAGAGCACATCCTTGTTGTCCTCCGCGAGACTGGCTGGGTGGTGGGCGGGCCGGATGGGGCTGCGGCGCGCCTGGGGATGAAGCGCTCCACGTTGCAGTGGAAGCTCAAGAAGCTCGGCATTTCCAAGCCCCGTTAGTGCCAGCCGATTGGCGGCTGTGACCGCCCGTTGGCACTCGGCCGTTGGCACTTTTCGTTCTTTTCTTGCGTCGACTTCCTTCGCGAAATCCGCAAGTCGCCATTGCCCCTTTCCTTACGAGGCGAATCGCCTGCACGCGACGCCGCCCGGCACGGGCCCTGCTTTCGACGCGTGCACGTCAAATACAGGAGACACGCAATGCTCCGAATCACTGTTCACGACCAGCCAGAAGCACTCACCTTCCAGCTCGAAGGGAGGCTGGGAAGAGAGGGCGCGGAGGCGCTGGAGGAGTGCTGGCAAGGTGCCGTGACGCGCGAGCACAAAGCACTCCTCCGCGTGGACCTGACGGGAGTGACGGCCATCGACGCTGCGGGCCGGGCCTGCCTGGTCGCCCTGCACCGGCAGGCTGCGGAATTCATCGCTGCCGACTGCCTGACCAAAGCCATGGTGGCCGAGATCACCCAGGAGCATGACTGCGATTTCTCGAAGTGACGGGCAATCTGCAAAGAGGCAACTCGATGGACTCATCAATGATCACGGCGACGGCGGCTCTGCTCGGATCGCTGGCGGGCGCCTCAGCTTCAATCGTCACGAATTGGATGACAGAGCGAAGCCAATTCGCTCGCTTGCACGCTGTCGAGGAGCTGCGACGCAGACAACTGCTGTACGAGGAGTTCATCAAGGACGCGTCGAATTCGGTCATCGACTCTTTGAGCAACTCGTTAGACCGACCAGACAAGTTCGTGAAGCTCTATTCAAACGTGAGCTGCATCCGACTTCTCTCGTCACCGCCCGTGCTCACGGCGGCGGAAGAGTGCTGCCGGCAAATCGTCGAGCTCTATTCAAAGCCGAACATGACGGTTGCGGAAATCCGCACATCCTTCGAAGTGAACCACTTCGATCCCCTGCGGGCGTTCAGCGCTGCTTGTCGCGCGGAACTGCATCAAATCGCACCCCAAATGACCGGCTCTCTTAAACGATGGTGAGGAATCCGATGAATGCTTTCGCATCTAAAAAACGCGTTGTAATTCTTGGCAGCGGCTTCGGGGGGATCGCTACCGCCCGCCACCTGGAACGACTGTTGGGCCGGCGTTCGGATGTTGAAATCGTCCTGGTGAGCCGAGACAACTTTCTGCTCATCACGCCGCTGTTATTCGAAGTCTTTTCGGGCGCCGTCGATCTGCGTTCCTGCTCGTTCCCCGTTCGTGCGGCCTTGGGCGCCACGCGGTTCATCGAGGGCAGTGTCCAGGACATTGACCTGGACCGGCGCGTAGTCCGTCTGGCAACGGCCGAGATGTGCACGGAGCTGGTCTACGACGAATTGGTGTTGGCGCTCGGGTCCAAGACGAACCGCGAAATGATTCCCGGCTCGGAGCATGCCTTTACATTCAAGACCCTGGCCGACGCCCTGTTGCTCCGCAACCACGTCATCGAGCGCTTCGAGCGCGCCGACGTCGAGAGCGATGCACAAAGGAAAGCACAGCTCCTCACATTCGTCGTCATCGGGGGCGGGTTGGTCGGAGTCGAGTTGCTCGGCGAGCTGTCCGCCTTCGTGGACGGCATCATCCCTCTTTACAAGCACATCGACCGAGGCGAGGTCCGCTTGTTGTTACTCCAGGCCGGCGACCGGATCATGCCCGAAATGGATCCCACGCTCGCGGCGTACGGTACAGAGGTGCTCGCCCGCCGGCCTGGCGTGGAGCTGCGGACAAACACACGAGTGCGGTCCATCGAGCCCGGCACGATTCATCTGGCGGGCGAAACCATTGTCGCGGACACAATCGTGCTGGCGGCGGGGAATGTGCCAAACCCGGCGGTGACGCATCTTCCCGTGGCGAAGGACAAAAGCGGGCGCATCGTGGTCGAGGCGACCATGCGCTGTCCGAGCCACCCTGAGCTTTGGGCCCTTGGCGATTGCGCCTCGATTCTGAGCCCCGACGGTAGACCCTACCCACCTCTCGCCCAGCACGCCTTGCGCGAGGCCCGAGTGCTCGCCAAAAACATCTTCGCTGCATTGAATCATCGGGCCCTTGAGCCGTTCATCTTCAACACAGTCGGAATGATGGGGTCGCTGGGCCATAGCAAGGGCTTTGGTCAGCTTCTGAAAATCCGGGTGCATGGGTTCCCTGCGTGGTTCATTCGCCGCACCTATTACTGGCTGCAGACGCCGGGCCTGGCCCGAAAGCTGCGCATCGTGATTGATTGGACCTTCGCCCTGCTGTTTCGGCCGGACGTCGTCAAAGTCAATCTCGACACCGAGACCGCGTCGTTACTTCGCGAAGTCGCGCTTGATGAACTAGCGCCCCGGCACGAAGAGGGCAGGGTGCTGCGCCGAGCTCGCGCGAGTTTGATGACAAGATCCGGGCGATCGACATTCCTCACATTTCTACGGTCTCACATAGGAGTTCACCCATGAAGACACTGGTCAATAACGGTTCTCAAACCGCTCACATCTCGGCGGAGCCCACACCAGTCGCTCCCGACGAGGCGCTCACGCACGTATCCGACGAGACGTCGACTGCCACGGCCGATCCACCCCCGAAGCTTGAAGCCCCTGCCACGCCGGCGAACGGTGCCGCACGCATCACGCAGGCTGAGCGGCGCGTTCCCGCGCCGCCTGTGCGTCACTATCGGAAATGGTTGCTTTTGGCCGGGATCGTGGCCGCACTCGGAGTCGGCGGATACTTCTCGGTCCCCTGGGTGAACACGGTGCTCAACACGGTGAGCACGGACGACGCTTACATTAACGGCCACGTTACTTTCGTCGCGCCGCGAGTCTCCGGCCAGGTGAAGAAAGTACTGGTGGACGACAACGACCGTGTGAAGACAGGGGATTTGCTGCTCCAACTCGACAAAGAGCCGTTCCAGGTGCAGGTGGCGCTCAAGCGTGCCGCCGTCAAGGTGGCGGAGGCGAACCTGGCGGCCGCCGAGTCCAAGGCCCGCAGCCTGGAGGCTCAACTTGGCAGCCAACGTTGGAAGCTCCAGAGCGCTTGCGAGCAGGTCGACAGCCAGGTCGCGCTCTTGGCGGCTCAGGAAGCCAACCTGCGAACGACGGAAGCGACACTCGACGTAGCCCGAGCTGACTACGAGCGCGGCCAGCGATTGTTGCCGTCCTCGGCGATAAGCCGTGAGGACTTCGACCACCGCCATCAGCAATATCGGGTCGCTACGGCCAATGTAAAGCAGGCCCGCGAGGCGATCCACCAGACGCGCGCGTCGCTCGGACTTTCCCCGGAGCCAAAAAAAGGGGCAAGCCTGACGGATGTACCAGCGGACCTGAATCAGACCTTCTCCGCGGTCCGAACCGCGCTGGCCGACTGTATGGACACGATGACCCAGCTCGGACTGCCGCTGGGATTCACTGGCCTGACGCCGAACAAGGCGCTCGAAGAGTTCCGTCGGTTCGACAAGGAGGGAGACATTGACCGCATCCTCCGCAATCTGCTGCCGAAGGTGCCCAGCGTGCTCCAGGCCAACGCGGCATTGGAACAGGCCCGGCACGACCTGGAGCAAGCTGAGCTGAACCTGCGCTATTGCGACATTGTCAGCGAGATCGACGGAGTGGTGACCAGCCGCAACGTCAACCCGGGTAACGATGTCCAGTTCGGGCAAAGTTTGATGGCCGTCCGCTCTGTCAACGAGATCTGGATCGACGCCAATTTCAAGGAGACGCAGCTCGCGGATCTGCGAATCGGCCAGCGAGTGCGATGCGAAGTGGACATGTACGGCGGTCGCCGGGAGTTCGACGGCCGCATCACCGGCTTCACGATGGGGACCGGCCAGACGCTCGCACTGTTGCCGCCGCAGAACGCCACCGGCAACTTCGTCAAAATCATTCAGCGGTTGCCCGTCCGGATCGAACTGACCGACTACGACGCGAGCAAGAGTCCCCTGTTCGTCGGCCTGTCGGTCACGCCCTACGTGTACTTCCGGGAAGCCGCAACCGGCTCCAACGCCGGGGAAGTCTTACAGCCTTACGCCGCGATGCCCAAAGGCCATGGAACCTAAGTCCTGAACTGTGAGACGGCGATTTGAACCGGAGAGAACAGGGTAGGCTGCCGCGCCTCGCTCAGTTACCGGAGGATGCATCATGAGTACCATCGCAATCAGCCCCGCAGCAGTCAGCCGACCGGCATTCAATTATTGGGTCGTCGCCTGCGTGGTCGTCGTGCCCACGTTCATGGAGATTTTGGACACGACGATTACGAACGTGGCCCTGCGATACATCGCCGGCGGTTTGTCCGCCGCAGAGACCGACGCCGATTGGGTCATCACCAGCTATCTGGCCGCAAACGCCATCGTCCTGCCGATCACCGGCTGGCTGTCGGCGCACCTTGGTCGCCGCAGATATTTCCTGCTATCGATCACCCTCTTCACGGTCGCCTCGGCCCTCTGCGGCCTGGCCGGCAGCCTCCAGCAAATGATCCTCTTCCGAGTGATCCAAGGTCTGGCGGGCGGCGGGCTGCAGCCGTGCAGCCAGGGCGCTTTGCTCGATGCGTTCCCGTCCGAGAAACAGGGAACCGCTATGACGCTTTTCGGAGTTGCCGCCATTATCGCGCCCATTGTCGGGCCGACGTTGGGCGGTTGGATTTCTGTCAACTACGACTGGCCGTGGATCTTCCTCATCAACGTCCCGATCGGCCTGTTGTCCCTGCTCGCCGCGTACGCCGTGGTCGAAGACCCCGAATACCTCAAGCAGGAGCGGGCCGAACTAAGTCGCGGGCCGCTGAACTTCGACTACATCGGCCTGGGGCTTTTGGCGCTCGTCATGTCTTGCTGGGAGATCATGCTCAGCAAGGGACAGGAATGGGACTGGCTGGGCGACCCATCTGGCCGGGTTCAGACGCTGATGATTTTGTTCGTACTGGGACTCTGCCTCTTGATCTTCCGCGAGATGCGGATCGCCAGCCCGATCATTAACTTCCGGGTCCTCAAAGAGCGAAACCTCGCCGTGAGCTGCATCATCATGTTCTGTGCCTTCGGCGTGCTGTACGCCGCGAGCATCGCCTTGCCGGGAATGCTGCAATCGTTGTTCGGCTATGACGCGCTTCGTTCGGGGATGGTGATGTCCCCGTCGGGCGTCTCTTCGCTAACCGCAATGGTGATCGTCGGCGTACTTGTGGGTCGCGGACTGGATGCCCGCTGGCCGATCGCGGCCGGACTGGTGGCGATGGCTGCCGGCAACTATTGGATGGCGCGGATGAACCTCCAGATCAGCCCTGGGCAGGTGGTCGGACCGCGGATGCTGCTAACGCTAGGTCTGGGACTCTTGTTTGCGCCGATGAGCGTGGCCGCATACAAGTACACTCCGGTGCATCTCCGCGGCGCCGCCGTGGGACTACTTAGCCTCTTGCGCACCGAGGGGGGCAGCGTCGGCACGTCGATGGCCCAGACCATTCAAGAGCGGCGCGAGCAGTTTCACCTGTCGCGTCTGGGTGAAGGCCTTGGCTCGCTGAACCCACACGTCCAAGGGTTCCTGGATGGGACTCGCGCGGTACTCCTGCAGCGGACGGGCGACCCGGCGCGGTCACAGCTACTGGGCATCCAAGCGCTCGACAACTTGCGCCAACAGCAAGCCGCGTCGCTTGCGTACTTCGACGTCTTCTGCCTGTGCGCCATCCTGGCCCTGGCCCTCGTCGTTCTCGTGCTGTTCATGAAACGCTCCGTGGCCGAGAAGGGTGAGCACATTGGAGGAGAGTAGAACCTGGCGCGGGGTTCGGGCAAGCAGAAATAGCCGAAGTGCAAACTGTTTTTGCACAACTTAGATCAAATCGGTGGATGTGCCGAGCCGCACCGGCTGCGGATGCCGAAAAAGGTTCGAATTACGCCGTCGCCCGAAAGGCGTTTTTTGCCGCGGTTGGCGAACGAAGCGCGAGTCCGCAATAACGCATGAGTTTTCGGCACTCGGAGCGTGTGCCGAAAAACGGATGAGTTTCTGCGCATCACCGGGCACTTATCGGTCCTTTGATGGCGTGTCCGGGAAAACGGTTGAGATTACGGGAGAGCACCGGGTGTGACGACCAAATTCACCTGCCGCGGCGGGAGTGAGCGGGTCGCACCTCGGCGTCGGTGAAACCATCAGCTCAACCGTGGCGTTGTTTTAGTCTGCCTGATGATCCAAACCCTCGGCTGGCCCGTTGCCGCGTCGTCCTGGGTCATTTCAGAGTTGAGGAATGCGCGGTTGCACTTCGGCTGTGTTACTTGGCCGTCGTCATCGGGAACAGGGTCGTCGACTGCGATCTCGATGACAAGCCTCCAATGAATTGGGGCGAATTCAGAGGGATCTACTGCCCGCGAATTGGAATGGGCCCCCTCGTGAGATCGAGTGAAGCGGCGGATGGAGGCACGTGGTTTCCGGGGGAGCTTCTTATTGCTTGAGCACTTTGGCATGGGTAGATTTGGACGGTACGCCATCTCGTGTCCAGTCTGTCTGATCGTGCGCATCAGCAATAGAAGGGCCGACACGTCATGGCGAACCAATCCGTTCAGCGCGAAGTGCGATACGTCGTCAGAGCGGTCAGCGCGTATCAACTCGAAGCCTGGCTTTCTCCGCCAAACTCCGCCGGACATCGCATCTTCGGTCCGCGCGAGAAAGCAGAAGTCTTCCCAACGCAAACAGCAGCTCACACTGCAATCGGCGCAATGCCCCGAGCGTTCGAAGATGCAGGATTCTTCTTCAGGGTCGACCCAGCCGAGTAAGCCCGTGGGCTCTCTGCTGTTTGGTTCCTCCCGGTACAATCGCGGCATGAGCGGAGCACGCCGATGACCGACAAGCCGAGCCGGAAGCGGTGGCGCTGGAGAAGTGCACTCTGGATCGTCGTGGCGTCGCTGGTGACGTACGTGCTCAGCATTGGGCCAGCGTTTCGAGTCACTGGCGTCCCTATTCTGGTTTCTAAGGCTTATGGTCCGGTATTTCGAGCGGCGAGAATGCCCGTACTTAGGTCAGCGCTGGCATCATATCTCAATGCCTGGGCGCCGGCGAAAATGGACGTCACCTCAGCTCCCGATTCCGGCATCATGATTCTTCAACAGGCCGCCCAGCCATGAATTTTTGTGCAGCCGTTCGATTATTTGTGCAGAACCGATTATTTGTGCAAAGCCCCTGCTAGGACGACGGCAATGAATCGCAGGCGAGGAAGACGGTCTACACGGCGCGATGCGAAAGAGTTGCAAGCCGAGATCCACTCGGCACGCTTGAAATGGGAATCGATGTCGCTTGAAGAACGGATCGAGGCCGGGCGACGGGATTGGCACAGCACGCCCGATATGCGCAAGTGGCCCGGCTCTCCGTTCGCCGCCTGGGGCAATTCGAGCCCAGCAGCCTAGAATGACGGCATGAGCGACCGCGACCCATCCGAAGACGACGATGTCATTGAGGCGGGGATCTTTACGCGTCTCCGACCGCTCGCGGCGTGTGTCTTCGTCGCCACGATGATCATCGGAATGGCGTGGGCGGTTCTCAGTTGGCGTTAGGGTGACGGCATGAGCGACGAACCGAAGTAATCACTTTTCGGAAGGACAAGCGGCCATGCAAGACAACAAATTCTGGCGATTCGTTGCGGTCGCGCTCGTAGGAGCGCTCTTCTATGTCGGGCACGGGCTGCACAACGGACACGACGCGCCGCCCTCACTCGTCAATGTAGCGCAGGCAGGCGGCGCTGGAGTCCAGAACGGCGCGAGTGGCCAATACGGAATTTTTACTTCGAGCCAAGACGGCAACATCTTGTACTGCTGGGTGGCCAACGGACGTGGCGGCGCGAGTTTCAGGGGGGCCGCGAAGATCGACGGCAAGTTTATTCCGGGTCCCGCAAAAGCCTGGTCGCCCACAGACGGAAATACCAAGCACGCCGTCGAACTTCCTTAAACTCCCGTGCCAATCGACTTTCTGATCAAGCTGCAGACTTTCTGATCAAACGCGACTTTCTAGGCAAAGCCCCTTAGACGAGATGGATCTCACTCTGTCGGCTCAATTCCCTCGTTAAGCAGCTTGTTCGTCCGGACCGCGATGGCGCGCAGCACGCGGGTCACTTCGGCATCGAGTTCCGCGTCCTGTCCCTCGGGGTCAGCTTTCAGACGTGGTACAAGTTTCTTCATCTCAGCCCAATGAGCGTTGAGATCGTCGAGGATGTCGTCGAGCTGCTTTCGCGTGGCCATCGCTTCCCCTCAATCGGCGTTCGGTTCGTCGTACAGTCCGAGCTGGCGCCCTCGGTTCGCGATCAGTCCTTCGACGCACTCCTTAACCTCGTCGAGTGTGTAAAACTGCGTCGCACCTTCATTAACTCCGCCGACAATATGCACCAGTAGGGACCGCTCGCCCTGTTCGTTGATGGGTCGCTCAATGATCTTGTCTGTGAACGGCCTCAGTAGCTCTTCGGCCGCATCAAGTTCGCTTGGGTTCATTCCTCTCGACATCGCTTTTCCTTCCGTTTTCTGGACGTATCAAAGTTCAAAAACTCCAATCGGATCGCTCGTACGGGGCTGTAATGCGGTCGGTTTTCTCCGAGCGCCGGTCGCGTCTCCGCCTCCCCTGCGACTGTAGCGGTAAGTTGGAAATTCGGTCCGAGTGGGAAGGCATTTGACCCGCCTTTGGTTTTGAGGATCGCTTCTGCTTGCGTTCCTGCGCGGTCTCATACACGCTGTTGGGTGCGTCAAAGATCATTCACCTTCTCGCTGGAGCCCTAAGATGAAACACTGTGTCGTATTGATCGTCCTGGCCGTTGCGTCAGTTGGATTGTGTGCGGACCCGAAACCGCCGAAGGCCGACAAGGCCTTGACTGGCCGGTGGACGCCCGATTCCGCCGTGATGGCCGGCAAGGAGCTTCCCCGTGAAGATCTCAAGTCGATGCATCTTGTCCTTGGCAAGGGGAAGTACACCCTAACAAACGGCGATCAGGTCGATGAAGGAACGTACAAGGTCGACGAATCCGAGGTGCCGAAAACGATTACCTTCGTTGGCACGAAGGGGCAGCATGAGGGTAAGACCATGTTCGGCATTTACGAACTGGATAAAGGAACGCTGCGACTCTGCTTCGACACGACAGGCAAAACCCACCCGACGAAGTTCGAGTCGAAGGCGGATACTCAGTCATTCCTCGCCAATTATCACCGACAAACCAGGAAGAAAGCACTTCGCGCTGCAGGTCAGGGCACCGGAGAGTAATCTGTGCTTGACGCGGCGCCCGAAGAAATGGCCCTTTCGAGAAAATACTTAGGGCGGCGCCCGTCGAAGGCTCCGTATCTGAGAGAATGTAAAGCCCTTTCCTCGGCCTGACCTGCCCCCCTTAACCGAGTCCGGATGTCGAGTGATAAACTGCGGCATTCTGGATCATTGAGGAGGAGGGCAAGATGCCTGGGAAGCGATTTGGAGCGGAGCAGATTATTCCGAAGCTGCGGGAAGCGGAGGTTGATTTGGCCAAGGGCCTGACAGTGGCCCAGGCCTGCAAAAAAATCGGTGTGACGGAGCAGACGTACTACCGCTGGCGCAAAGAGTACGGCGGCATTCGGATGGACCAGGCCAAGCGGATGAAGGACCTGGAGAAGGAGAACGCACGGCTGAAGCGCCTGCTGGCCGATGCCGAGCTGGACAAGGCCATCCTTCGAGAGGCCGCTTCGGGAAACTTCTGAGCCCGGCGAAGCGACGGCAAGCCGTCGAACACGTGCGGAATTCGCTGGGCCCGGAGCAGGTCTCTGAGCGTCGGGTGTGTCGATTACTGGCACAACCTCGTGCGACCCAGCGTCGCCAGCGACACGTTCCGGACGACGAACCCCGGCTCATTCGGGAGATGGTGGAGCTGGCCACGCAGTACGGTCGGTACGGGTATCGCCGGGTGACGAAGCTGCTTCATCGCAGGGGATGGCGAGTGAACCACAAGCGGATCGAACGTCTCTGGAGGCAAGAAGGGCTCAAAGTGCCGCAGAAACAGCCCAAACGACGTCGGTTGTGGTTCAACGACGGTTCGTGCGTGCGGCTGCGGCCGGCGCATCGGGACCACGTGTGGAGCTACGACTTCGTCCAGGCACGAACGCACGATGGGCGCGCGTTCCGCATGCTGACGATCGTGGATGAGTTCACACGGGAGTGCCTGGCGATCGACGTGGCCCGGAAGCTAACGAGCGAGGATGTGTTGGAGCGTCTCTCAGACCTGTTCATCCGGCGCGATGTTCCCGACTTCGTTCGCTCGGACAACGGACCGGAGTTCACAGCCAAACGGGTGAAGGACTGGCTGGCACGAGTCGTGGTGAAGACGCTGTTCATCGAGCCGGGCAGTCCCTGGGAGAACGGTTACGTCGAGTCGTTCAACGGCAAACTGCGGGACGAGCTCTTGGACGGTGAGATCTTCGACACGCTGCTGGAAGCGAAGGTGCTCATCGAGCGGTGGCGTGTGGAATACAACACGATCCGACCGCACAGTGCGTTGGGGTATCGACCACCGGCACCGGAAGCGATTCAGCCCTGGAAGTCCAACCTCGCTACGCTCGGCTGGACTTCCAGGGCTGAGACGACCGAAGAACTAACATAACGACTGGTACCATCCTGGGGGGCACGTCACATCTCTGGCTTATTTCGCAAGAATTTCAACGCCGTCGATGCCGAGACTACGCCAGTCGGATCAACGAAGCAACGAATTTCTCTGTTACACCACGATGCCGAGCCGCCCCTGGAACTTGAGTCTGCCGCTGACTCAGTCCACGGTGCAGACCTCATTCGCCTCGATCGCACACCCAAAACCCCGAGAAACCGCTCGAATTCTGCCGCCGATTTCCGGGCGATTGATCCGCTCTCGCAGCCCGAGGCCGAATTCCGCCTAAACGTATGAGAATCCGGCACGTTGGACCGCATGCCGAAAAACGTTTGGCTTTACGGCACGGCCGTCACATTTCGGTCGTTTTTCGGTGTTCCCCGATAATGTTTGTGCGACGTCTGGCAATTCTCACCAACGCGGGTGACCGGGAACGTCCAACGATATAATCAGCTGCTTGGAACCGAACTTCTCAAAGTGACTGCGTCTATGCGGTGCGCCACGGTCCAGCCCTGCCCCGTTCTGTCATGTTTCCGCTCTTGGAGTGAATGAAATGAATCGGTCGATGATTTGGACGGTCGCGGTGCTCGCTGTCGGCGCGTTTCTCGGCGGGGTGGCACCCAGCGAGTTCCACACCGATCGACTCTTGGCTGCCCAGCCGCAGCCCGATGAGAAAACCCCGTACCACGTCGACCGCACCATCCTGCCGATCCCGGAGCCAAAACTTGCACCGATCACGACGCTCGACGCGCGCAATGCAAAGGCCCCGCCGAGATTCGAGGTCAAGCCGCCGGCCGGTGCGCCGAACGTGCTCTTCGTGTTGATCGACGACATGGGCTTCGGACAGGCAAGCGCCTTCGGCGGCCCGATCCACATGCCTACGCTCGAGAAGATGGCAAAAGGGGGTCTGCGGTACAACCAGTTCCACACGACGGCCCTCTGCTCGCCGACCCGCGCAGCCTTACTCACCGGCCGCAACCATCACGTGTGCAACATGGGCTCGATCACCGAGACTGCAACTGCCTTCCGCGGCCAGACGGGGCAGCGGCCCAATGCTGTCGCTCCGCTGCCGGAGATGCTGCGGCTGAATGGCTACAGCACGGCCGCTTTCGGCAAGTCGCACGAAACGGCTGCGTGGGAAGTCAGCCCTTCGGGACCGACCGACCGCTGGCCGACCCGCTCAGGCTTCGACCATTTTTATGGATTCATCGGCGGCGAGACGAACCAGTGGGCGCCCGCCATTTACGAAGACATGAGCCGGGTCGAACTGCCGAAGGACCCCCATTACCACTTCATGACCGACATGACCAATCACGCGATCAAGTGGACGAGCGCCCAGAAATCGCTCACGCCCGACAGGCCGTTCTTCATCTACTTTGCACCGGGCGCAACCCACGCGCCGCACCACGTTCCGCAGGAATGGATCGCCAAGTACAAGGGTAAGTTCGACCAGGGTTGGGACAAGCTTCGCGAAGAGACGCTCGCTCGCCAGATCGAGCTCGGCGTCGTTCCCGCGGGCACAAAACTCGCCCCGAAGCCCGCGGCCATCAAGGACTGGGACTCGCTCGGCGCCGATGAGAAACGGCTCTTTGCCCGTCAGATGGAAGTCTTTGCCGGGTTCGGCGAATACACCGACTTCGAGATCGGCCGGCTGATCCAGGCCATCGAAGATTTGGGCCAGTTGGACAACACGCTCGTCTTCTATGAGGTGGGGGACAACGGAGCCAGCGGCGAAGGGACCATGAACGGCCTGATGAACGAGATGAGTTACTTCAACGGCGTCCCCGAAGACATCTCGAACATCCTCAAGCACATTGACGAACTCGGCGGACCGAACTCGTATCCCCATTACGCGGCTGGTTGGGCCGTGGCCGGCGATGCGCCGTTCACCTGGACAAAGCAAGTCGCCGGCACCTACGGCGGCTGTCGCAACCCCTTGGTCGTGCATTGGCCCAAGGGAATCGCGGCCAAGGGCGAAGTGCGCTCGCAGTGGCACCACGTCATCGACATCGCGCCGACCATCCTCGAAGCGGCCGGCCTGCCAGAGCCCAAGTCGGTGAACGGCACGCCGCAGACTCCCATCGAAGGCGTGAGCATGGTCTACACATTCGCCGATGCCAAGGCGAAGGACCGCCACAAAACGCAGTACTTCGAGATCTTCGGCAACCGCGGCATCTACCAGGATGGCTGGCTGGCCCACACGGTCCACCGGGCAGCCTGGGAATCCAAGCCACGCGCTCGGTTCCTGCAAGACAAGTGGGAGCTGTACCACGTTGAGGAGGACTTCAGCTCGGCGCACGATCTGGCAGCGAAGAATCCCGAAAAGCTCAAGGAATTGCAGCAGCTCTTCCTGAAGGAAGCGACCGCGAACTACGCCCTGCCCCTGGATGATCGCTTGCTCGAGCGTACGAACGCCAACCTCGTTGGGCGCCCGGACCTGATGGGCGGTCGCACGTCGTTGACGGTCTACGAAGGCATGATCGGCATGACCGAGAACGTCTTCATCAACGTCAAGAACCGCTCACACAGCATTAGCGCCGAGGTCGAGATCCCGAATGGCGGAGCCAACGGCGTGATCATCGCTCAGGCGGGCCGCTTCGGCGGTTGGAGCTTGTACCTCAAGGATGGCAAGCCGATGTACGCGTACAACCTCCTCGGCCTGAAAACGTACAAGGTCGCGGCGACCGACGCCCTTCCCGCCGGCAAGGCGACCATCCGCTACGAATTCGCTTACGACGGGCCCGGTCTCGGCAAAGGGGGCACGGGAACGATCCTCGTCAACGGCACGAAGGTCGCCGAAGCGAAGATTGACCACACCCAAGGAAATTTCTTCTCCGCCGATGAAGGCACGGATGTTGGCCAGGATGGCGAGACGCCCGTGACGGACGACTACAAGGAAGGCGACAACAAATTCACGGGCAAGATTCAAAAAGTGGTCATCGAAGTCGGACCGATGAAACTGGCTGCCGCCGAGAGAGAGGGATTGCAGAAAATGAACCTGGCCCGGAAAGCGGCGGAATAGTCGAACTCAGCTGTGGCAAGAACGCGCCTCGACGGTTGACCTTACATCGCCTCAGGCCGTGGTCGAGCTGAAAAACGTTGCTTTTGCGGTTTCCTGCGAGCCTGAACACAATCGCGGAATTCCACGAGACTCGCATTCCGAGATTCTCATGTCGGAAATCAAATTCCCGGGTACTCGTCGGGATTGAGGTTTCGCATTGGCAAATCTCGGCGGCGAAGCCGCCCGCTCCTTTACCAAATGCGTTCCTCGGGCGTCCCCGGCCGAACCGCCCGGGGAGGCCCTCGGCGCCAATTCGTCGATCAGCACGCGGCCGACATCACACGGTCGCCACGGATGGCGGGCCGCCCGCATCGGGGTCATTCACTTGCTGCGTAGAACGTGGACCACAAGAATGGCCGCAATCACCGGGACCCAGTGCCACCACTCCCCAAGCGCGAGCGTGATGATGGCCGAGACGACGAGAGCCGAGACCTCGATGCTCGGACTTTTCATGTAAGACTCCTGGTGATGATGACCTGTCCGGCAGGGAGAAACGGAAGGGCACCCGACTGCGCTGGCGCGGAGATTGGTGGGTTTCCGTTCTTGTAGGCGGAGGCACCAAGTCCACCATGCGCCGAGCAGGATGGACTCGGCGCCAGCCGGGACTTGAGCCATTGGTAGCTCAGCAGCGAGCGAGGCCCACCGACGGTGTATCGCCGTGAAACCGCCGCCAACTCTCTCGGAACCAGACCCGCATCTGGCTGATCCGAGCTGGGCTGAGGCGGAACCTCTGGGCAGCAACTTCCGTCGTTTCTCCGGTGGCGAGGACCGAGGCAATCGTGCGCTGACGTCGAGACAGAGAGCGTAGCCAGGCGGCCCAGTCGATTCGTGCCACGGCTGTTTCGGCCGGACCTGCCGTGCGGTCCGCGACCAGAGCTTCTCGCCACTGCCCGGTCCGCTGATTGAACCGGTCGAGCCGCTGGATCGTGAAGCCCTTCGCCACACGGGCACGCGGTGAAGTGACGTCCCGGATATTGCCCCGCGATCCGATTCGCCGGCCTGCTCGGACCTTCTTGATCGAGAACTGGGCGAGCGGCGTCGGGAAGACCAGAGCCACCTTGTGCCTCTTATACAGCCGCACGAACAGGCTGTAGGCCTGCGCGATGACCTCTTGGATCAGCTCTTCGCGGGCTTCGACCGGCAGTCGGCGAAACGCGAAATTGGCTTGCTCTGAAATCGCTGGCAACATGGCAACGAACTTGTCGTTCCGGCGGCGTGACGCAGTCTTTCGTTTCGACTTCGATACGGTTGCGATCATGCGGGCGACCCTTCGAAGAAAAAAGGGACCGCCCGTGTCCGGGACGGTCCTGTTCCAAAGAACAAAACCGCCCCGGTCTTTGAGACTGGGGACGCTAAGAGACCACGAAAACCAAATCAGGCGACGGCAGGTCGCTTGCGCCGTGGCTGGAAAGAAATCCGTCGCGTCTGCTGGGCTTCGTCCCAGTCGATGGTCCGCGGCTCGCGTTCTTGTGGGACACACGTCAGCGGGACAAAACCCATGCTGGAGACAACGGCCACCGACTCGCCGGTCGCTCGGGCCACGGCGCGGTTCAATTCGTTCTGGGGCATCGCTTCTTCTCCTAGAGTGAGTGAGAGCCAGAGAAAGCGACCGCCCCAGAGCCGGGGCGGCCGTGTGAGGAGCACACAACCGCCCCGTAAACGGGGCCCAAGAACGAGGCTGTATGGCGGCTAGCCAGGGATCGACGGCAAGTGGCCTTCGATCCAGCGGGCCTCGGCCGCGAGTGCCTGACTTCGCTGGGCAAACGGTCCTAAAGTCGGGCCGGCAATTGGTGACAGGTCAGCGGTCCAGCTGCCGCCATCAGTCGGCTCGACGCGAGAGGCGCGCCGAATCGTGAGTGGTCCAAGTGAACCGAGATCGAGCTCTTCGGCGTAGAGGCAGCGCACCTGGCCAGCCGGCGTGATGAAGAGCTCCATCACACCGGCTCCGAGCGCGCCGGCCGCAGAATGTTTCTCCGCGGCCGGTCGATCACCAGTCCATCGAGGACCGATTGCACCTCGGAAAGTTGATCGGTCACGCGTTGCCGCAGGTTCTCATTGTCGCGCAGTTGCTGTGGCTCAACACCGCGCACCACGCGCTGGGCTTGAGCCACGATCTCGTCGAGCTGGTCATTCGAGCGAATATTGAGCCGACGAAACCGTTCAAAGAACTCACCCAGGTTCTCGACAACCGAGTCCCGGAAGATCTTCGGCTTGCCGTCCTCGGTGCCGCTCAAGCGTTCGGTCAGATGCGAGACCAGCTGCGACAGTTCCTGCAGAAAAGCCTGTTCGGCCAAGCGGACGGCCTCGTCGAACTGGGAGGAGACTCGGCGGCATTCCTGTTCATAGAGCTCGGAACTGAGCCGCTGCAGATAGGTGGGCGGTTCGACCGATGGAAAGTCCCAAGTCACGTCAAAGAGGCCCCACAGGGACTGCGGGTAGTCCGCCGGGTCGAACAGGCGACCGAGTTGCTCGCGGGCGGCCGATTTAAGCGAGGCAAAGTGCCGGCCGAGATTGCGGACGGCCTCTTCGAGGTCGGCCTTGAGCGTGGTGAGCTGCAGATTGACCGGCCCGACGTCGTCCTGACGGATGAGCCGGATCCCCGGCTCGGGGTAGGGGAGACTGATGCCCCGCCAGTACGACACGATCCGACCGCGGGCACTGGTCACCGCTTTGAAGTCGGGATGTTTGGTGTCGATCAGCTTCTTGCCCGCCGACAGGAATTCGCCCTCGGCTCCGAACGTGTCGGCTGCTTGGGCCTTTTGCTCCGGCGTCAGAGTCTTCCGAGTGCCGAACCAAGTGAACGAAAGACGGACGGCAGCGGTCAGGGCTCGCAGTCGCTGTCCGGCCGCCAGCATAGTGTGAGACGGAGGTTCATCCAGAAGCGTTGTCATGCCAAATGAGTCTCCTGAACAGATCGGTGTTAATACTCGTGTCCCTCGGCATCGAACGGGCCAGTGACACGAACGGTGAATGATGTGTACGTGCCGGGACGATCGGAGTCCGCGTACTCGACCGACAGTTCGACATCCGTGTCGCGGGCGTTGTTGTACGCGCTCACAGAGACCTTGGCTCGCGCCTTGGCCTGGCGATTCCAGTGTTCCAGCAGACTGACGAGAACGTGGGCCAGCTCCGAAGCACTGGGCGGAATGCTTGGTTTACTCTTGCGTACCATCGATAGCTCCTTCCCCGGAGAACCGCTTGGGAATCGCCTCACTGATTCCGGAAACTCTTCCCGGCGAGAGGCCCTGCCCGAGTTAAGGAGCGCGCCGACTTCGCCCAGGCCTGTTGTAAGTGATGCGGCTTGTACCATCCTTTAGTTGTTAGAAGCGTTGCGGCTGATACGCCGCCGAGCCTCGCCGCCGTCTTCGCGGCGATAGATACCCGGCTTGTCCGCTGACAGACAACGGCCGCTGGCCCAGGTCCTGAGACGCTCGACCGATTCGGCTGCTGTCACCGCCACGGGCACGATGTTTTTGCCGGCTTCGAGCAGAGGCATGTCCAGTAAGGCCGAGAGGCGGCAGCAAGCGCGAATCTCAGCTCCCGTCCAGTCGGTGTCGACTGGGCGCTGCTGCTTGGTATTGAGGCCGAACCGGTCGAGGTACATCTGCCAGATCGTTTGCTTCTCGCGCTGACCGGGCAGATCGACGAAAAACACTCCATCGAAGCGTTCGGCTCGCGAGAACTCGGGGGGCAGTTTCGACACATCATTCAGAGTGCCGACAAAGAAGACATCGGTTTCGTGATCGTTGAGCCAAGTGAGAAGCGTGCCGAACAACCGGGCCGAAACACCCGAGTCCGTCTGTCCGCTGGAGGCCACCCCGCTGAGCGCCTTGTCCAATTCGTCGGCCATCAGCACACAAGGAGCCATGGCATCCGCGATCCTGAGTGCTTGGCGGATGTTTTGCTCGGTTTGACCAACCAGCGAGCCGAGCAGGGCACCGACGTCGAGAACCAGAGTAGGCCGGCCCAGTTCGTTACCCAGGGCCTTCGATATGGCCGACTTCCCACAGCCCGGAGGCGACAGGAGCAAAATGCCCCGCGGCCGGGCCGTAGGATTGGCTTCCGTGCAACGCCGCAGGGCGCGCCGACAAAACTCCTTAAGAGCCTCAAGTCCACCAAGGTCATTGAATCGCTCCCCGCCGCGATGCAGCTGGAGCAGGCCGCTCTTTTTGAGCATCTGGGACTTGAGCTCCCAGATTGTCTCCGGCGCCAGACGGCCGTGACGCACGATTGACAGGCTGAAGGCGCCCTCGGCTTCATAGCGAGTCAGGCCGGCTGCCGCGTCGAGAAGGGACGCCAAGCCGGCTCCGTCGGGTAGTTCGCCTGGCTTGTCAGCGATCCCGCCGGCGATCTCCTGCAGCTGCTCGCGACTGGGCAGGTCGTGCTCCAGGCAGACGAAAAGCTTTTCGAGCTCGACGGGAATCTGCACCACCGGCGCCAGAATCACGACAAAGGTCCGGTTTTGTTTGCCGGCGGTGATCTGCCGTGCCAAGGACTGCACGATCTCCGGCGAGTTCAAAAAGCGATGGAAATTGACCAGGACCAACAGGGCGGTCCCCTCGGGCTCGGCGAGTGCAGTTAACGCCCGCACTGCGGCCAGCGGATCCTGGCCGGTTTCGGCTGGATTTTGTTTACCGATCAAAAGCCCCCGGTCGATGTCCCAAGTGGCCAAACGCCAATTCTCGGCGCGGCACAGCTGGGCAATCTCGGCCAGGGCGTCTTCGTGTTCATGCGATTCGATCCAGAGGCCGGTGAAGCACGCGCGCACGTACTCCGCCAGGCGCTGGGACAGCGTCATCGAGGATCTCCTATGGAGGTGGTGGGATGATTCACTTAAATGCCGCGTTCTGGGCCCAGATCAGTTGACAATTGCGTAATTGGAAAGTTGCCGGGCATGCGAGCGGAGACGCGAAAGTGGGATTATTCAGCTCTGTTGGAGGCGGCCAATCTCGCGTTCGAGACGAGTCACCTTTTGCTGTTGCTTCTCGACCGCGTGAAAGGCCCGTTTGAGTCGGCTCATCCAGCGGCTGAGAGTTTGCTGCTCGGTCTCGAGTCTTGAACGCCGGGCCAGCAGCTTGGTCTGTCGAGGACCGTCGTCGGCCAAGGTTCGAGACGGTCGCAGAAGTCGACGGCGAGGCTGGTGCATATCAGGCGCCCTCCTGCAGCCGCTGTTGCTGCCCTTCCTGAGCGTAAAACTCGCCAGTGAGTCGCTCGCGTGTCCGCTGGCCCAGAGCGGTCTCGATGAATTCACTGGCCTGCCGGCATTCGGCTCCGGAGAAGCCCTTTGTTTCGACGCTGGTCTGGCCGGCAGGAGAGACCGTGATTTCGATGGTCTTCAAGTGGCACCTCCCACCTGGACTGAGACGCGGATTGAGCCGTTGGCGAGGGCTTGCTCGGTGACCGAGTAGCCCTTGCGGCGGGCTTCGATCTTGGCTTTTTCCACGGCATAGGCCTGCAGGAACCGGTCCAGCTCCTGCTGGTTACCCCAGCGGCCGCCGTAGTTGTCGAACTCGATCTTGCCGGTCTTGAGGTTACAGACGGCCGGGTAGTTCCAGCCGGGCAGCCGCACTGCCATGCCCTGGGCCGTGCCGCTAAAGAGCTCGTGCAGCCCATGCGCAGCGGCCGGCAGTTTGAGACGCTCGCAAGCCGCCTGGACGGCCGAGGCGTCCCGGACTTCGGTTTCGATCGTGACAATGTGCGACATCGTTCTCCTCATTAGAGAGAGCTTGTTTGCGGGGATGGGAGTTCAGGCGGAGGGTTTGGCGTCGGCGGCAGATCCGGGGTTGGTTGGTGCTCGTTAACGGCGAGAGGCAGAGCAGCGTGGCCACACGCCGTTAAGAGTGGACCCTGCATCGCAAGCTGTTCGATCAGGATCTCTGCGGCCGTGAAGTCCTCGCTCGTGGACAGGAACAATGACCGAACCAGATACCAGCAGACCACGAGCGGCAGTGCCGCGGCGATGACGATGGCGAGTCCCTTGATCGTCTCCGCAATAATCGGGTCGCGTTGACGCTCGGCAGCCAGCGAGCGGCGTTCGTTCTCCAGATCCTGCCGCTGTTGATCGAGAGTCGATCGCTCGGTGTGCAGTTCCTGCTGCAGCTGGTTCGCATCGCTCTGGACGCTCGACTCGGCTTTGATGAGCTCGTGAGTCGTTTCGGTGACAGCCTGACTCTGTCGGGCCAGCTGAGCATTCTGCTCGGCCTGCCGGTTCAGGCTTTCTCGGGACAGCTCGACCACGCGCTGGTCGGAATCACAGCCCGGATGGATGACGCTCACCACGATTGCAGCGAGCAGGAGCGGCCGCTTGAGGCGGCGCAGGGTTTCTCGCATTCGAGTTCCTCCAGAGGGAGAGAAGTCGGAGCAGAAGACGCTGTAAGGCGCGGCGGAGCCGCACCTCGCGAACGAGGGCCAGGATTGTGGCCAAGAGCAGGAGCGTGCAGGTGCCGAAAGCGGTGGTCAGTGTCACGTAGCAATTCCTCCGTGGTTGTGGGGTGCGATTCTCCAGATGCAGCAAAAGGAAACGCCTGGTCGTCGGCTTGCATGGCCGAGTACCAGGCGTTTTTGCATCTCAATGAGGGACCGACGGCTACGCCGGACCCGTCACGTTAACTTACCCCGAAAACGCGTCGGATTTAGCTCGACGGGCAACTGTTCGCATCGGAGGCCAACGATTGCACCGACCTCCAGAACGCGAGCTTCTGGCCGCGAAGGGGCGAACGCGTCGGTTGTCTCTGACAACCGAAAGCACAATCAAATGAGGGTTTTTGAGGCTTTCGAGGTTGTAGAAGAGATCGCGATAAGTCGTTGTTAGACGCGGATTTCAGCGAGTATTCGCATGGTTTGCCGAGATGATGGGGAAGAATTAGAAATCCGTTGCTCTATCCATCTGAGCTACGGGCGCATGTAAACGATGAATCAAAGCTAGGAAGCCCTAGCGGCTTGCCCGCCGGGAAGCTGCCGACCTCGACTTGCCCCCCGTCGGAAGGGTCAGGCATTCGTGGCAGTGACTCAGTCTAGCACGTCCTGGGCTTGCGCAGAATTGCCGATTCAGGCGGCGATTGCACGCGCTTGCAATTCAGGTCGGCCTGGCGTAGCGTCTCACCTACCATCTCGCAGAGCTGTCCTGCCCGCAGCGTCGTCTCCTCGTGCTTGAGGACCTTCACTGAAGCGATCTCTTGTTACGTCCTCGGTAGCCGGCTTGATTTTGGTGCACGGAGGCGCGCGAATGCCTTCGAACGGATCGACAAGCGAGAGTTCTGCCAATTCCGCTGACCGCGCAGCGTCAGCCTTTGCGGCGCTCTGCGCGTCGAGTCGGGCGCATCGAATTGGCAGCAAGCGCGGTTTCACGATGATCGAGCTGGTCGTCGTGATTGCCATTATCGGACTGCTCGCAGCCTTGCTCTTGCCCGCGGTGCAGGCTGCTCGCGAATCGGCACGCTCGACGCAGTGTTTCAACAACCTGCGGCAGCTTGGAATTGCGCTGCACAACTACCACGATGTGCACTCTTGCTTTCCGCCAGCCGTCGTCTGGAACGGCGGTCCGGGCGAGCCGCTGGGAGAGGATCTGTTGCCAGTCGGGGCGATCGATCGGGTGGCAATTGGATATTCTCCGGCCAACGGCCCGGACCGCATTCTCGCCAACTGGGTGATCTTGCTGTTGCCGCAACTCGAGCAGAGCAATGTCTATAAGGCGTTCAACCAGAATTTGCCGGTTGATGATCCGTCCAATGCGGCGGCTCGCCAGGCAAACCTTCCGTTCATGCTATGCCCCAGCGACGGCTATAACGTCAAGCCGTACGAGCGGGCTCTCTTGGCTGGCAATCCGACCGGGCACACCTATGCCCGAGGCAACTATGCGCTCAATTTTGGGCCGAACGCTCCTTGTTATATGGGACAGGCGGGCTGCACCGGCGGGTTTTTGGTCGACAGCCTGGACCTGCTCAACACGAACATGCACATCTGGGGGAGCGGACTCTCGGGACTGAACATCAGCTTCCGCCTACGCGATTTTCCCAGTGGAACCACGCAGTTTGCCGCCTTGGACGAGATTCGCGCGGGAATCGATCCGTTGGATCCTCGCGGGACGTGGGCCTTGGGCATGGCCGGCGCGAGCCTCACAGTGCGCAACGGGATCTATACCTTTCCCAACAGCGGCCCGCCCAATAACCAGGCGCCTCAAGGCGACAAACTCGTCAGTTGCTCCGCCCTGATTGCGAAATATGGCATGCAACAGCTGCTGACGTTGGGTATGCCATGCCAGCAAAACAGTCCGGCGTCCAACAGCCAGGCCACTTCGCGCAGCATGCATCCGATGGGCGTGCACATCTTGCTGCTCGACGGCTCGGCTCAGTACGTGAGCGAAAACATTGACCCGCAGATTTGGCAATTCCTGCATTCGAGGGATAATGCCCAGCCCTTCGAGCTTCCTTTTGGCGACTAACGTGTATCCGAAGGACACGCCAATTCCTTCCGGCGAGGAGTGGTACTACGAGCTCGACGGCCGCGCTCACGGTCCGTTGTCTCGCAGCGATCTCGAAGACCTCCTGAATCGCTCCGGCGAGACGGCGTCAGAAGTGCGCGTTCGCCACGGGCTGGATGGTCCGTGGAAGGCCTTTCAAATCACGTCTTCGACTGCCGGGACCGCAGGCGCGACGGCTTCAGGATTGGGGGGCGGATCCTCGGGCCAACCAATGACGGCACGACGCAGGGCAGCGCCAAGGGCGGCGTTCGATTTCCGCGGCCTCGTTCGCGCTCATTGGGACATCGGCGCTGGCGTCGCAGCCTGCGTTTTGCTCAATGTGTTCTACCTCGCGTTCTGGACGCAGTCCTACGGGCGCGAGCGACGTTATCTGCAGACGCTGCAGGCGATCAATGCGGAGGTCCAAGAGCTGCGGGCAAAGTCGGCTTCCGACGCGGACTGGCGGCAGCTCGCCGAGCGGACGCGCGTGGCCCTGGCACCGATCGTGAGCGACCTCAAGAAATCGGCCAACGCGTCAGATCCGTTAGGACAGCAACTCCTCTGGTCGGCACGCGATTTGATTCCACGGACACTCGGCCCGCGGACCAGGGAGCGAGACGAACAGGAACGACGTCTCAAGGAGTATCTCGATAGCGCACAGCGCGAGCTGGGTCCGTAAAGCAACTATGGAAGCGCGCCTCGGTCTTGTCGCCGGCTAGGATTCGCACTCGCGCGTGTGGACGCAAAACGAGCCAGCCAACTCAGCCGATCAGCATTTCCACGGCTGCGGCGAGTCCCTGCCATTGAGTCAGGGCGTCGGGCGGCAGGGAACTGTCGTCGGTTGTGTCATTGGCCGTTGTCAGAGTGACCGCTGGCGTGGTCGTGCCCCCGCCGGTCGGAGCGCTGACCGAACTTGCTCGGGTGACCGCTGGGGAGGACGGCGGACTCACGGGCAGTCCTTGGACCAGTTTAAAGCCGCTCTTGCTCACGGTGATGTTAATCGTGGCCGTAGCCATCAGACCGTTGCCGACGTCGGTATACGAGAGCACGACCGTCCCGCTCCCGACCGCTGCCGGCGTGAACGTCAGACCGCTGAGTGCGGCATTCAGGTTGGCCAGCGTGCCGTTGATCGTCATCGACGCCGATTTGTTGGCGCCGGACGTAAACGTGATCCCCGTGGTGGATCCCAACGTCAGCGTCCCATCCGTGGAGGTCAGCGTGAGCGGCTCGACGCTGCTGCCGGCATTCACGTCGGCGACGCTGATCGCATTGTTGTTGGCCGTCGAGAAGACCAGGCTCGACGTGATGACCACCGCGCCCGACGCGGGGGCAGTGATGGCCGGCGGGCTGTTGTTGACGCTCAACGCCACGTTTGCGGAGGCCGAAAGATTATCGACCGAATCCTTGAGCGAAATGGCCAGCGAATCCGAGCCCGTGTAACCCGTGGTCGGCTTGTAGGTCAGCCCGCTGAGGGCTGCATTGAGGCTGGCCACAGACCCCGTGACAGTGATTGTCGCAGAGCCGTTGCCGCCGCCAGTGATCGTTAATCCTGACGTGGTTGACAGCGTCACGGTGCCGTGCGTGACCGTCAGCATCAGCGAGTCGCTGCCGCTGCCGGGACCCGAATCGGCCACGGTGATTGCGTTGTGGTTGGCTGAGGAGAAGACCAGCGATCCGTTGAGGACGACGGACGCCGAGCCCGGCGCCGAGACCGTGGGAGGGCTGAATGCGTTGATCGTCAGGGCCACGCTCTTCGATGCCGATTCGCTGTCCCCGGGATCGGTGATCGAGACGGAGAGCGAATCGGAACCCGTGTAGCTGGCGGTCGGCGTATAAGTCAGACCGTTTAGAGCTGCATTGAGGCTGGCCACGGTTCCCGTGACGGTGAACGAAGGCGTATCATTGGAGCCGGTGAACGTCAATCCGCTGGTGGTCGACAGCGTGAGCGTGCCGTGTGTGACCGAAAGCGTCATCGAATCGCTGTTGCTGCCGGCGGCGGAATCCGCCACCGTGATCGCGTTGCCGTTGGCCGATGAGAAAACCAGCGAGCTATTTTCAAGCAGCGTGGCCGAGGCGGGCGCGGTGACCGTGGGTGCGGGCAGACCGTTGATGGTCAAGGAGACGTTCTTCGAGGCCGACAAGCTGTCTCCTGGATCCGTGATCGAGATCGCCAGCGTATCGGAACCCGTGTAGCTGGCAGTGGGCGTATAGGTCAGACCGCCGAGCGCCGCGTTGAGGTTGCCGACTGTTCCGGACACGGTGAATGACGCTGTGCCGTTGCTGCCGGCCGTGAAGGTCAAGCCGGACGTGGTCGAAAGCGTGACCGTGCCGTGCGTCACCGACAGCGCCAGCGAATCGACGGCGCCCGGATTGGCGTCGATCAGCGAAATCGCGTTGCCGCCGGAGAACACGAACGAGGTGTTCTCGTTCAGCGAGGCGGCCGCCGGAGCCGTGATCGAGGGGGCAAACGGACTGACCGTGATGGCCACGCTGGTCGAACCCGATTTGTTGTCCGTCGAGTCCACAACGGAGATCGCCAGCGAATCGGAACCCGCGTAACCGTTCACTGGCTGATACTTCAGGCCGTTAAGCGCCACATTGAGATTGGACACAGTCCCCTTCACGGTGAACGTCGCGGCGCCGTTGGAGCCGGACGTGAAGATCACTCCGATGGTGCTTCCCAGAGTCAGTGTGCCGTTCGACACCGACAGCGTGGCAGTGTCGGAGTTGCTCCCGGCGCCGTTATCGGTAAAGGAAATTGCGTTGCTGTTGCCCGGCGAGAAGACGAGCGATCCGTTCTCCGACACGGTGGCTGTGGAGGGACCCGCAAACGTCGGCGAGCTGATCGCGTTGACGCTCAGCGCGACGTTGGCCGACGTGCTCAGAGTTGTCAGGTTGTCGGTCAGCAACAGCGCCAACGAATCCGAGCCGGTGTAGTTGGCGTTCGGCTGGTAGGTGACACCGTTGAGGGCCGCGTTCAGGTTGCCGATGGTGCCACTCACGGTGAAAGAAGCGGTCCCGTATCCGCCCTGTGTCAGCGTCAAGCCGGTTGTCGAGCCCAGCGTCACGGCGCCGTTGGCCACAGTGACCTGCAAGGAATCGGACGTGTTGCCGGGATAGTTATCGGTGACCGAGATCTGGTTGCCATTCGTGGAGGAGAACGTCAGCGGCGTGTTCTCCGTGACATTCGCGCTGGATGGCGCGGTCACGGTGAAGCCGGTAATTGTGATCGCGACGTTGGCCGTCCCGGTGAGATGGGTGGCCGTGTCCGTATCGGAGAGGCTCAGCGTGTCTGTGCCGACGTAATTGGCTGTCGGAGTATAGGCGAACTGGACCAGCGCCTCATTGTTGATGTTGGCGAGCGAACCGACGACGTTCACCGACGCGGTGCCGTTGCCGGTGACTGTCAGGCCGGTTGTGGCCTCGAGAAGGAGCGTGCCGTGACTCACGCTCATCGTCAGACTCTCAGCGGTCCCGCCGACATCGCTGACCTGGGCAAACGGGGCGTCTTCCGGCGATTGGAAGACGCTGTTCTCGGGCATCGTAATTGTCTGGCCGAAATAAAAATTGAACGCGGGTGCGAGTGCATGCACGGTGATTGCGACGCTTCCCGTTCCCGTAAGGCCAGTGCCGGTGTCCTTGTCGGAAATGCTCAGCGCGTCGGACCCGGTGTAGTTGTTCGTCGGCGTGTACGTCAGGGTGGCCAGGTCGGTGTTGAGATTGCTCAGCGAGCCGGCGAGAGTCACGCTTGCCGTCCCGTTGCCGGTGACCGTGAGGCCCGTCGTGGTGCTGAGACTGAGCGTGCCGTGGCCGACTCCCAGCGTCATCTGCTCGGCGGTTCCGCCGCCATCGCTGACGCTGATCGCATTTGCGCCGGTAAAGGCGAGCGTACTGTTCTCGTTGACGCTCGCTACGGCCGGGTTCCCGACCGATGGGGGGGGTGCCTGCACGGTGATGGACACCGTGGAAGACCCTGTCAGACTTTCTCCGGGATCGGTGAGCGACACGACCAGCGAATCAGAGCCCGTGTAGTTGGAGTTTGGCGCATAGGTCAAACCAAAGCTATCGAGATCCGTATTCAGATTGGCGATGGTTCCCGACACGGTGAATGATGACGAGCCATTGGAGCCGCTGGTGAAAGTCAAGCCGGTGGTCGAGCCCAGCGTGAGCTTCCCATCCGAGACTGAAAGCGTGAGCGAATCGGAAGCGCCGGCGGAGAAAGGATCCGTAAGATTGATTGCGTCACTGTTGGCTGTCGAGAATGCCAGCGAGGTGTTCTCGGTCACGGTCGCCGAGGTGGGGCTGCTGACTGAAGGCGCAGTAGTCCCGTATCCAGCCAGCGCCGGCACGAGGAGATTCGTAATCGGCGTCCCCAGACCAGTCACCAGGTCGTAACCAGAAGCCGCGGAATAAGTGCCGTTGCTGCCGGTCGTGACGTCGTGGAAGTCGCTGCTCGGCAAGCTGTACAGCATGGGCAGCGTCTGTGTGTAGCCATTGAGCGTCGATTCGCCCGCCAGAGCGCGTCCCTGATTGGCAATCGCTATAAATCCTGCCCAAAGGGGAGACGAAAGGCTGGTGCCGCCGACTTGGAAATAGCCGCCGCCTTGGCCTTCATACCAGGTATCGAGCACATAAACGCCCGAGGCGGGATCAGCGTCGGCTGCAACGTCCGGGTCGTTGCGATTGGTGGTGCTAGTACCGTTGATGCCGTTGAGCCCAGCCTGATAACTGGGAAGCGATTCTTGCGTGCTGATGCCGCCGCCGCCGTCGGACCAGGCGCTTTCCGAGGTGTACGTTCCGTTGCTTTGAATCTGCAGATTGGTCCCACCGACGGCAACAACGTACGGCGAATACGACGGATAACCGGCCGGCGATCCGGAATCGCCGGCGGAGGCCAGGAAGGTCACGCCCTCGTGACCCGTCGGCGTCTGGAAGTATTGGTCTTCGGAGGTCTCCCCGCTGAACTCGCCCTCACCCCAGCTGTTAGAGACGACGGAGACGCCCGGCCAGTTGGCGGCCGTCACTTCTGCAGCATCCATGTCGGGATCGTTGTTCGTATTGGATTCGAACAGGATGATGTTCGCCTGGGGAGCCATCGAGTGGGCCCACTGGACGTCGAGCGATTCCTCGAGGTCCCAGTCACCGATCGTCGTATTGGTATTCGCCGGAAGCGTCGTGCCGCCGGTCTGATTGAGGACCTGGAAGGTCGGGCCGCCGGTCTGATTGAATTGGGGTAATCCGAACCGCGTATTGAACGTTGCCGTGTCGCTGACGATGTTCGGATCGTTGTAGGCGTCGACGATGGCGATCGTCTGGCCGGCGCCATTGCCCACGATTCCGTTGAAATTGATCAGATTGACCCCGTAAGCGGTCGTCACTTGCGACGGGGTGTAGGGTCCCGACGATGCCGGCGAATTCCCGGGCTTGACGCTGCCGGGACTAGCGACTCGGCCCAGGTTGATCAGGGTCGGAACCGCCACGCCGGTAACCGTCGCCGTGGCACTGGCTGCCAGCATTTGCCGGCCCTCGAGCTCTTCCACGACCGGACCACAGCAGACCGACCGCGGACTGATCCCCAAATCCCCGCGATGCCGCCGACGCGAACTTCTGTTCTGGCTGCCGGTCCTGTGCGTTTGCTTGCGGGAAATCTGAAGCCGTCTGCGGAACAACATCCTTCGACTCCTGGAGCGGATGCGCGATTCTCAGGGCGTAAAAGCGATGACGCTTAGAAGAAAAAGAGCTCAGCCCGACGGTGCCGGCCCAGACGCCCGTCTCGATTGAGACCGAAGCTCAACCGATTTCGTGAATGGTCGTCATTTAACTAACTATCAGGGGATTGGACATTAATTCAGCAGAAGATTCAAGTCCCCAAATCCCCAATGCGGAGGCAAAATTAACATGCCCCTTGACACTCCCCCGAGGGTCCATATCCATCTGCTGGGAGCACTGGCTGGCGCTATTGCCGCGCAATCCCGAGCAGCAAATCAAGGAACCAACTCAGCCGCTCAGCATTTCCACAGCGGCGGCGAGTCCCTGCCATTGAGTCAGGGCGTCGGGCGGCAGGGAATTGTCGTCGGTCGTGTCATTGGCCGTCGTCAGAGTGGCCGCTGGGGTGATCGTACCGTCGCCGGTCGGAGCGCTCACCGAACTTGCTCGCGTGACCGCCGGGGAAGACGGCGGACTTACGGGCAATCCTTGGACCAGCTTAAATCCGCTCTTGATCACGGTGATGTTAATCGTGGCCGAGGCCATCTGACCGTTGCCGACGTCGGTATACGAGAGCACGACCGTCCCACTCCCGACCGCTGCCGGCGTGAACGTCAGACCGCTGAGTGCGGCATTCAGGTTGGCCAGCGTGCCGTTGATCGTCATCGACGCCGATTTGTTGGCGCCGGACGTAATCGTGATCCCCGTGGTGGATCCCAACGTCAGCGTCCCATCCGTGGAGGTCAGCGTGAGCGGCTCGACGGTGCTGCCGGCATTCACGTCGGCGACGCTGATCGCATTGTTGTTGGCCGTCGAGAAGACCAGGCTCGACGTGATGACCACCGCGCCCGACGCGGGGGCAGTGATCGCCGGCGGGCTGTTGTTGACGCTCAACGCCACGTTTGCGGAGGCCGAAAGATTATCGACCGAATCCTTGAGCGAAATGGCCAGCGAATCGGAGCCCGTGTAACCCGTGGTCGGCTTGTAGGTCAGCCCGCTGAGGGCTGCATTGAGGCTGGCCACAGACCCCGTGACGGTGATTGTCGCAGAGCCGTTGCCGCCGCCAGTGATCGTTAATCCTGACGTCGTTGACAGCGTCACGGTGCCGTGCGTGACCGTCAGCATCAGCGAGTCGCTGCCGCTGCCGGGACCCGAATCGGCCACGGTGATTGCGTTGTGGTTGGCTGAGGAGAAGACCAGCGATCCGTTGAGGACGACGGAGGCCGAGCCCGGCGCCGAGATCGTGGGAGGACTGGACGAATTGATCGTCAGCGACACGCTCTTGGAGGCCGACTCGTTGTCCGCCGCGTCGGCGATTGAGATAGCCAGCGAATCCGAGCCGGAGTAGCCAGCTGTGGGAGCATAGGTCAGACCGTTCAGGTCCTGGTTCAAAACGACAATCGTGCCGGTCACCGTGAACGAGGCGCTGCCGTTGGAGCCCGTCGTGAAGGTCAAACCCGCCGTGTTGGAAAAAGTCAGCGTGCCGTGCGAGACCGCCAGCGTGAGCGAATCGCTGCCGCTGCCGGCGCCCGCGTCGGCAACCGAGATCAAGTTGCCGTTACCGGACGAAAAGACCAGCGAACCGTTTTGAATCACGGACGCGCTCGCCGGAGCCGAGATCGAAGGAGGAGCGGGGGCTTGGACCGTGATCGCGATATTCTTCGAGGCCGACAGGCTATCGCCGGTATCGGTCAAGGAGACTGCGAGCGTGTCGGACCCAGAGTAGGCCGGCGTCGGCGTATAGGTCAGCCCATTACTCAAGGCCGCATTGAGATTGGCTACGGTTCCGGTCGCGGTGAACGAGGCCAAACCGTTTGACCCGGTCGTGAACGTCAATCCGGTCGTGGTGGCGAGCGTCAACGTTCCGTGGGAGACCGAGAGGGTCAGTGAATCAGCGCCGGGACCAGCATCGGTCAGCGTGATTGCGCTGTTGTTGCCGGTCGAAAAGTCGATAAACCAATTCTCAGGCACAAGCGCTGTTGACGGCGCGCCAATCGCAGGCGCGAGCGGACTCACATTGATTGCCACGCTGGTCGAACCGGACTTGCTGTCTCCGGAATCGGAAACCAGGATCGACAGCGAGTCGGAGCCGACATAGTTGGCCGTCGGCGTATACTTGAGGCCGTTCAAGGCGGCGTTCAGATTGCTCACCGTCCCCTTGACGCTGAACGATGCCGAGCCGTTGGAGCCGGACGTGAAGATCAATCCGATGGTGCTTCCCAGAGTCAGTGTGCCGTTCGAGACCGACAGCGTGGCCGTGTCGGCATTAGACCCCGCGCCGTTATCGGTGATGGAAATTGCGTTGCCGTTGCCCGGCGAGAAGACGAGCGATCCGTTCTCGCTCACCGTCGCTGTGGAAGGTGCCGCGATCGATGGCGGGCCCACCGCATTGACGGTCACCGCCACATTGCCAGAGCCCGTCAAAGTATCCACCGAGTCGGTGAGCGAAACGGCTAGTGTGTCAGGCCCGACGTAATTGACGTTCGGCTGATAAGTGAGGCCGTTGAGCGCCGCATTCAAGTTGCCGATGGTCCCAGTTACTGTGAATGAGCCAGTGCCGTATCCGCCCTGTGTCAGCGTCAAACCGGTTGTTGAGCCGAGCGTGAGTGTGCCGTTGGACGCCGAGACCGTCATCGAATCAGGATTGCCGCCGGCAGAGCCGTCCGTCACGGTGATTTCGTTGCCGCTGACCGAGGAAAACGTGAGCGCAAAGTTCTCGGTTACGCTGGCGCTCGAGGGCGCGGCGATCGCCGGGCGATCGAAGACTTTCCAGGTAAAGTTTTGGCTGGCGCTGGCTCCCTGACCGTCACTGGCGGTGACCGACGCCGAATAGGTGTTGGGAGTGCCGGTGATCGTGCCGGTGATCAGCCCAGTAGTCGGACTGATCGACAAGCCGGAGGGCAAACCGGTCGCAGAATAGCTCCAGGTATCACCGCTTGGTAATCCGCTGTCCTGAATTTGCAGCGAGACCGAGTCGCCCACGCCATTCGTTTGCGTGCCCGGATTGGTTTCCGACAAAACGGAGACATTCCAAGTGAAGGTCTGGCTGGCGCTGGCTTTGGTGCCATCGGCGGCAGTGACCGTCGCGGAATAGGTGCTGGCCGAGCCGGTGATCGTGCCGGTGATCAGGCCCGTGCTCGTGTTGATCGACAACCCTGCTGGCAGACCTGTATCGGAGTAGGTCCACGAATCGCCCGTCGGTAAACCGCTGGCCTGAACCTGCAGCGACACGGTGTCGCCGACGGCATTGTTCTGGGTGCCCGGGTTGACGACGAGGGGACTGACGCCGACGACGGCATAACCGCCCGCCACCTCGCGAATCCGCCAATTCGAATAGTCGGCGATATAGAGATTTCCCACAGAGTCGATCGCCAGACCCTCTGGCGTGGAAAGCTCGGCCGAACCGGCTGCGATGTTGTCGCCGTTGTAACCCGTGGTGCCTGTGCCGACGACTGTGTTGATGAGACCCGTGGCCGCGCTGACCTCACGAACGCGCACGTTGGAGGTATCAGCGATAAAAAGGTTGCCGGAGGCGTCGATCGCCAGACCTCCAGGACCATTCAGTTCGGCCGAGGTCGCGGCGATGCCGTCGCCGTTGTAGCCCGCGGTTCCGGTCCCGGCGACGGTGCTGATCAGTCCTGTCGACTTATTCACCTCGCGCACCCGATTGTTGTGAGAATCTGAGATGAACACGTCGCCGGCAGCGTCCAGCACGACGGCATCGGGGTAGTTCAACTCGGCCGACGTCGCGGCGATGCCGTCACCGTTGTAGCCCGCGGTTCCGGTCCCCGCGATCGTGCTGATCAATCCCGTGGCTTTACTCACCTCGCGAATTCGATGATTTCCAAAGTCGGCGATGTAGAGATTTCCGGCTGAATCCAGCGCAATGCTGACCGGCGACGCTAATGTGGCTGAAGTCGCCGCGATCCCGTCCCCGTTGTAGCCATAGCCGCCATCGCCCGCGACGGTGCTGATCAGCCCCGTGGCCGCGCTGACTTCCCGAACCATGTCATTCTGATCATCCGCGATGAAGACATCTCCAGCGCTGTCGACGGCCACAGCAACTGGAGCATCCAATTCGGCCGATGTGGCGGGGATGCCGTTGCCGTTGAAGCCGAAAACTCCCGTCCCGGCAATAGTCGTGATCACATGTGTCTGGGCATTGACCTTTTCGACGATGTCGTTCTGCTCATCGGCGATGTAGAGATTGCCAGCGGAATCGACGGCCACGCCTTGAGGACCATTCAGCTCGGCGAGAGTGGCTTGATTCCCCGTGCCGCTGTTGCCCTGAGCTCCGTTTCCGGCGACGGTCTGGATGACCGATGAAGGACTCAAAACACTGCTGCTGCCCGCGAATTCCACGCCGCCGTCGCCGCTATATGTTGCCGTGAGAACATGCAACCCGGCTGTGAGCGTTGTCGTCGAAAACTGGGCGGTCCCGTTACTGATCGGAACAGTTCCCAACGACGTCGTGCCGTCGTAGAACGTGACCGTTCCGGCATTCGGGCTTCCTGCGTGACTCGTTACGGTCGCGGTCAAGGTCTCGTTTTGACCGTACGTGGTATTGGCCGACGAAGCGACCAGCGTCGTGGTGGTCACCGACAGCGCTGAGACATTCCAGGTGAAGTTTTGGCTAGCGCTGCTGGCCTTTGTGCCGTCGGCCGCGCTGACCGAGACGGAATAGGTGCTGGCCGATCCTGTGATTGTGCCGGTGATCGCGCCCGTGCTGGTGTTAATGGACAAGCCGGACGGCAGGCCAGTCGCGGAGAACGTCCACGAATCACCAGGGGGCAAGCCAAATGCCTGGAGTTGCAGCGAGACCGAGTCCCCAACCGCGCCATTCTGCGTGCCCGGGTTGATGACGAGCGGAATGTACTCGTTGGCGATGGGCGAGGTGCCGCTGGTGAAGTTCTGGTCGCCGTTGTAGACAGCCGTGATGGCGTTCGTGCCGCCAACCAATTCCAGGCCGGGGGCCGTGTAGGTTGCGGTGTTGGTGGTCGACGGGTTCGTTTCGTTTTCCAGGTTGTTGAGCGACACGGTCCGCAGGGCTGTCCCATTGTCATAAAGAGTGACCGTGCCGATGGGCACAAAGTCGGTTGCCCCGCTCGTTGCGCCGTTCGCGACGTTGCCATTCGGAGTGACAGTCACCGTGAACGTCACGTCGGCGCCGGGGTTTGCCGGATTGGGCGATGACGAGGTGACGGTTGTGGACACTTGTCCGAGAACCGGCAGCACGAGGATCGTCTGCCCGGTCGAGTAATTTGAATCGCCGCTGTACTCGGCGTAGATGTGATAGTGGGAGGCCACCAATCCGGAAACTTGGATCGACGCCACTCCGTTGACGACGTTCGCCGTGCCGATCGTGACGGGCGTGGTGTTGTAGTTGAGGGGGTTATTGGCGCCCTGGTAGTAGGTGTAAGTCACCGTGCCGGTCGGCTTGGGTCCGCTATCGGTCGACGCAAGGTTGGTTGTGAGCGTGACCGTGTTGCCAACCACGACAGGATCGGCTGAGGAAACCGTGCTCATCGTGTAGTTCGAATAACCGCCCAGGGCGAAGAGAGTTCCGCCGTTATCGGAAAAGATCACGCCATTGGGGGCGATGGCCGTCGGCGTATAGGGGACGCCGACGCCGGACGTGACTTGGACCGCGTTGGTCACGAGCCCGGTGCCCAGGTTCCACTGGTAGGTGTAGCCGTCCTCGTTGTTGATGTACACGCTATCGGTGGCCGGGTCGACCACCGTGCCGTTTGTGCACCACTCGCGCACAGCGTCGGGATCGCCGGCCTCTGCGTTGGGAATATCAGGCGAGGGGCTCTGCATCGTCATGACCTGCTTCATGACTTGCAAGCTGGAATTGGCGTCGTAGTTGGGGTCGAGCTGCGTGTTGTAGGGATCGAGGATCGCGATCTGATTCACACCGTTGCCGCCGTACGGTTCGCCCACCTCGGCGTTGGCGTAGTTGTTGTACTTGGTCAGGATCAAGTACGGGGACGAGCCCGTATAAGACGGGACCATCGAAGTCGGAATGATCGAGGGCGTGTCATCCCAGCCGAAGGCTCCCGGCGTATATTCCGTCTGCAGATTGCCCGAGAAGTGCAAGAGGAAGCCGCGCGACCCGTTGTAGGTGTTGATGTTGGGGAAGACGCCCAGGAAAACGGTGTTATCGGGAGCCACCATCGGCGAGGCCGTGCTCTCGTCGATCAGCATCGCGCCCAAGCCGGTCCCCGGGTCGATGAGATGCACCGAGTCCTGGCCAGCCAGGGTCGTGCTGTTGAGCGCGACAAGATACGAATCCGATTCGTTGTTGACGTTGAGCGAGTAACCGGAATCACTGACGCCGAAGTAGACTGTCGAACCGTCGTTGCTAAGGGCCGGCGTCTGACCCAATGTGGGGTTCCAGTTGCCGTCGTTCGTCTGTCCGACGGCGGAATAGGCGAGCGTGTACGTGGCGGTTCCCGACGGAGTAATGCGGACAAAGCCGCCGTCGTTGATACCCGACGGGTTCGAGCCCGTCTCCGTGAAGCCAAAATAGATGTTGCCCGAGCCATCAACCATCAGGCCAGTATTGATGTAGATCGACGAGTTGTACGCGGATTCATTGGCCGTGTAGTTGGCCAGGCCGTAAAAGGCCTCTTGATTGACAGCCGGCGTCGAGCTGCCCGGATTGTCGGGATCGTTGATGTAGTCGAGCGTTCCGCCAGGACCGGGGAAGTAAACGCGGTTCGACACGGGGTCGTAGACGGGCTGCACCGGCTCGAGCCAGTGGTAGTCCGGCGCGATGTAGCTGGCGCCGTTGGGGTTATAGGCCCAGGCGCCGCCCGACGTGTACGCCGCGTTGCCTGTCGCGCCGTTGAGCTCGAACTGGGTCGAGCTGAGCACGGTAATCGTAAACGTGCCGTTAGCAGCCGTGTTGCCGTTGACGCCGCCGACCGTGACCGAGTCCCCCGTGGCCAGGCCAGTAGTCGTCCCCGTGGTGATGACGATCGGCCCCGCGTCGCTGGCGGCGGTGACCGAACCGGTCAACGCGCTCGTCCATTCGACCGCGCCGGTGGTGTCGTTGAGGCCCTCGATATAAAAATTCTGCGAGTTCTGGTTCTGCCCGCTCCAGGTGATCTTGACCGGGACGATGACCGTGCTGCCGGGAGTGAAAACCGGATCCCCGTAGTGCACGGCGCCCCAGGGAGCCAGGTCGAGCGGCGTTGACCAGAGCAGCTGGTTGAGGGGCTGGGCGGCGACTTGAGCAACTTCCGTGTGCTGCGCGTTGCCGCCGTAGTTGTTCCAGCTCGCCGTCAGGAGGGCTCGGTCTTCGAGACGCTCGATCGTCGTCTGATACCGGGGTCGACGGGGAGCCCGCTTCGAACGAGATTTCCGAAACCGCATTGAGATGTTCCCTGTTGGCCCGCAAGGACATGCAGCGCGGACATGACCAGCAACAGAGACTATCCCAGGTGTCGCGGCGCGAGCAAGTGGAGCGCCGAAAATTTTGGGCTTCGCGCCGCTAGAAACTTCGCAAATTCAGGCGGAAAATTAGCATTTTTCAGCCCAAACGCGTATTAAGTCGACGCGAGTAGAGCCTTGGCAGGGCCGTTGCATGACGCCAATCTCGAACGAGTTTTCCTCTCAAAATCTGAGAGGGCAAAACCGTCTGCGCGGGCCGAAGCCCGAACGACGTCAGCGACTCGCGGCCTCCTTCTGATAGATCGGCAGATAACGGTAGTAGACTTCGAGCGTCATGATGCTCAGACACGTCTGATAGAGCCGACCGCCCGGGCCGGCGCCTCGGTCACCGGTCGGCTTCCAACTCCCCAACGCATCTCCTTCCTTGGCTTGCGATTCAATCAGATACTCGCGAAGCACTTCGTTCCATTTCTTCCATTCGGTGCCACCCCAGTGATGCAGCACCTGCGTCGCATAATAGTCATAGTAAATATCATTGATTGACGGACCCGTGTGGCTGAGGTACTGAACGCCGCGTCGCAGTGGCGGGGCGTTCTGCTTCCAGCCCAAATACATGCGGCACAACAGGCCGATGGCCGTCATAGGCGGCGAACTCCCCGCGCGGTCATAGCCATAGCGGCTACCGCCGGCCGTCTGCACTGAATCCAGAAACCGGCCGGCATCGTTGAGTGTGTGCGTGGGGACCTTGAGACCGCTCGATTTGGCACTCTTGAGGGCCATCACCTGCCAGCCGGTCACCGTTGTGTCACCCGGTTGGCGCGGCGAGTCAGCGCCATCCGCCTTTCTTAGGATCCTGGGCCGAGACAATGAAATTCACCGCCTGCTGCGCCGGCGCCTGGAGCTTTTCGTCGTGCGTCAGGCCGTAGGCTTCGCACAGGGCTAAGGTTGCAATGGCGTGTGCGTACATGCCTTCGTTCGACACGACTTCGCCCCGCAGATCGCCCCCCTCTTTGCTGCGTTTTTCTTGCGACACCAGGAACTTCAGCCCCTTATCGACGTTCGGTTGAAAGCGCACGTGCTCGGCGCGGTGTGTGTGCCCGGCTCCCAGAAAGGCCAGGATCGCCAGCCCCGTCGCGCCGGTCGTGCATTTTTCGAGCGTCCCCGGATCGTCCGATCCGTGATGAAAGCTCCATTGTCCCTCGGGCTGTTGGTGCCGCGCCAACCACCGCAACCCCAGGGTGACCGACTTCTCGCTCTCCCCGGTGCCGCCGCCTTTGACGAGCAGTGACGATCGCGCGGCACCCGTGCGACCGGTCAACTCGCCGCTGAAGTGAACCGTCGGCTCGGCGTTCAACACCACCTTTTCCGCGGCCTGCAGAGTGCTCGGCGTGAAATCGATCGGCGGCACTTTTCCGACCTCGGCGAGTTTGCCCAAAGAGACTCCGCTGGTGTCGCCATTGTCGGCCAGCTTTTCACGCGGCTTCTCGAGCGGCTCGTCGACGAAATCGACTCGGTCGATGGCTTCCACGGGACCGTTGGGCGAGTCGTTTCCAATCGCCTCGATCGGAAGGGCCTCGCTCTCCGCGGGAGTGAGTCGAAAGACAATCAACCCGAGCACCAGCAACGCGATTACATGCAGCACAAAGCTGGCGATGAGGCTGGGCAGGACCTCGCGCCATTGCGAGATCCACACCCGGAAATTGGGAAGTTTCGCGAAGATCTTCACGCTGAGTTCCGCGGCCGGACGTCTAGATGTGCAGATGTCCGAGCCCAAACTCAGCGTATGCCCGCGTTTGCCGCAATTCAACGACCTGACGTTCGATGCACCGATGCGGCCGGAGCGGAAATCGCGAAATTTCCGGCATTTTCTGAACAAATGTAGGCTGATAGACTCCCGCCCGAGCTGACGCCGACGGCGGACCAGCGTCCACCGCGACAGAGGGGCAAAGGGAGTTCCGAATCGTGCAAATCAACATCGCCCAAATTTACGCCGTGCAAAACCACGCAGTGCAAAGCTACGCAGTGCATTTCGTCTCAGGGTTCCTCGTTCTGTGTCTCACTTCTTCCGGATGGACGAATCAAGCGGTCGCCGGCGACGAGGCCAAAATTCTCAAAGGGCACTCGGCGGTCGTTATCGCCGTCGCGTTTTCGCCCGATGGCAGGACTCTGGCCTCGGCAAGCGTGGGCGACACCATCAAGTTGTGGGACGTGAAGAGCGGAACGCTCCGCCGGACTCTCTATGGACACTCGGGTGACATCTCCACGATTGTTTTTTCAAGCGACGGCCAGATCCTGGCCTCGGGCGGCGAAAACGGAGAGGTGACGCTCTGGGAGCTCGCAACCGGAAGGGCCTGTGCGGCGCCGTCCGGCGACGCGGCCAAGGTCCTGGGCATCGCCTTTGCGCCTCATGACGCCTGGCTGGCCGCGGGGGGCGCCGACCGAACGGTCCGGTTGTGGGATCCGAAATCCGGCAAGCAAAAGACCACCCTCGAAGGCCACGCGCGTGCCGTGCTTTGTGCGGCATTTTCCAGCGACGGGAAAACGCTTGCTTCCGGAAGTGTCGACGGAACCGTGAGGGTCTGGAACGTCGAGCGCGAATGCGAAGCGACGTCCCCCCCGATTCGCCAGCGCGCAGGCGCGGGCCTGTTGTGTCCCTCGACTTCTCGCCCGACGGAAGAGATCTGGCGATTACCACTCGCGAAGTTGTGGAAGTTTGGGACGTTGCCCGTTCGGAACGCCGATACGAATTGGCGAACAGACCAAAGGGATCGTTTTGGTGGGAAGCACGTTACTCAGCGCAAGGGACGCTCGTTGCGATCGGAAGCGGAGCCAGGTATGAGCGGGCGATTCGGGTCAGCAGCAAGAAAGGAGTCTCCAAAGGCTCGTTCCATCCCGAGGACCGTGTCGTCAGACTTTGGGATGCCAAAACCGGGCAGGAGATTGCGCGCCTGGCCGGACATCATGATTCGGTGAGGGCGGTCGCCCTCTCCCCGGATGGCACCGTGCTGGCGTCTGGGAGCCGAGACAAAACTGTCAGGCTCTGGGATCTGGCCCACAATCAGTCGCCAAGTGAGCAGCCGTCAGTCAGCCAGGTGGCGGCATCGAACGGCGACGGGGGAACCGCCCCGCTTTTGGAGAACGAAATCGGCTCCGCCGACGCCAAACCGACCTCTTCCCCTTCTCAAGATGTGAGCAGCCGAGTGGAGTGCCTCAGGGAACTCGAGCTTCTTACGAATTCCGCGACTCTCGATAAGTCTGCCCAACTTGAATCTGCCGGGGACCAATCGGATCAGCCGAGCAACGAGAACGCGGATGCTACCAGCGATGCTTCCTCGCCCTTGCTGACGGACGCCTTGAGTCTCGTTCTGGATCAGCTAATCAAAGAGCCCGCTGCTGGGACGCCAGGCGAGACCAAGAGAGTCAGCAGTAACTTCGCCGGCCCGTTCCGTTTTGATCCGACGCCAACCCCGGCAAAGTCCTTGACGGGGGAAAGTGGAGGCGCACGTCGACGCGTTCTCGAGCAACAATTCGGGCGCGAGCAGCGGCGGCAAGTCACCTTCCAGTTGGGATGTCTTCAGATCCGCGCCGGCTCAGAGCTTTGGTCGCGGAAGCAGCGCCGCTTGGAGCGGGAGCGCGAGCGGAACGTCATCCCACGAGGCCAGCGAGACTTTCCACTACGACGGGGGGCATAATGGTTCGTCGGGCGGCGGACACGGCGGCGACGACCATAAAAAGAAGTAATTCTTGTCGGATCGGCCCTGGGCCTATGGCCTCCTCGTTTTCACTTTGCGCAGAACGGCGAGGCGCCGGCGCCGCCCAATTGCACCGGACGCCCTAGGTTTATGACCGCCCGCGGTAACGCCCGGTTCCCGCAGCAATCGAGCGAATTCGCGCGGCGAGTTAACCTTCTTACTGCGAAACAAGTGCATTTCCAGCTGCTCACGAGGAGGCAAAGCCGATTTCTCAAAACGCTTTTTCTGCGCAAGCGTACTCATCTCGAAGATCGCCTCGATCGAACGAATTCCGTGCTCGTAACTGGGGACATGCAAAAGCGCGTTGAGAACCCCCTCATCGATCTGGGCTTCGCCATCGCGAAGCAAGTCACTGTACTGGCGCTCGATGATGCCGCGGATCATGACGGCGCGCCGAATGATGCAGACGTGATCGTCTTCGTCGCGCGGATCGGGGCCGGTCGTATCCACAAAACCTCGCAGCCTGCTCACGAAGTCCGGTACCTTTGCCGCTTTAATTTCTTCTAGCGCCTTACTTTCTTCTCGCCCCTTTTTGTTGTTTTGCGATTCCTTTCGAGTCAACTCTCTGTAGTGTTGCGTGAATTTCTCATAACTGGCACTGGTACCGCCGGCGAAGACTAGGATCGGATTTCCGATTTTCAACGTCAGATCCCCGTGTTTGAATTCGCCGTCCTGCATGACGCTCAGGAAGTGCTTGAGCCAGCCCAGCGGTTGTTTGTCAAAGGAAGAGTCGAACTCATCGAAGAAGACGAGGGGTCGCGTTCCCCCGAGCGCATCGTCGCGGATCTGGATGAGCGCTTTCCGGAGATCGTCGGTAGAGCTGAATTGAGCCAGGTTGAATTCATAGGACTTGGATTTCTCCGAGATGGTTGCGGCAATCTGTTTAACTCCGAAGGATTTCCCCGACCCCGGTGGGCCGAAGACCGCAATACAGAGCGGTCTCGCCGGACGAGCCTTGTCGTTGTATTCTCGGATCAGGTTTCGAATGCTCCGATAGCTCTCGGTCTCCATTCGATCGACTGTCACCAATCCTTCAAACCGGGCGATTGGAAAGGCCGAATCAGGGGCCGACAGCACTTTGTCGACGCCTCGCTTAACAATGTTTTTCGCAACTTCCGCGAGATCCGTCTGCCCTGGATCGAGGATCCGCCACTCAGGTTTGTTCTGAATCCGAGCATGCGCGAAGACCTTGAACTCATTCAGTCCATAAACGCACACCGGCCAGCAATAGCGCCAGTGCATTTTGCGAGACGGCATTTCGTGCGCGTGTTGAATGATCCTCTGCAAGGCGACCTTCACTTTTTGAGCAGCCGTTTTGAGGGGCTCAATGTCGTTGATGAGCTTCTGCACAAATTTGCCGCGATCTTCATCTTTACTAGACCATTCGGTCATTCGGTCGCCGAGATATTGCAGGAACGCCTCCTCCCAGTTTGCGCGTCGGTTTCTGCTTTCGACGCGTACCGTAACCTCGGCCCAGGCCCTCGTGGCGGGGCTCTTTGTGATCGAATACTTCCACTCCGATCGGCTGCCTTTGGTCGTTTTTGGGGTCGCCGTCGAAATCGACTCTTCGTCGATCCCGAAGTCTTTCATCATGCTCCTGAATTCTTCGCGACACTTGTCAGCGATCGCGTCGACCACGTCCGACGGACGACGACAAAGCGTCGCTTTGCCCGCCGGGTCAGTATAGATGCTAACCGTTGCTGGGACGGCGGGTGCGTTGTCTGCGGGCGCTCGAGAGTTGGCGTCGTCGCCAGGGGCGTAGGTGCTAACGGGATCGAATTCGTAGAAGGTCGAGACTGTGAACCGAATGCCTGGCAGCCGCCTATGCGTCTTAACGGAACGTTTTTTTCCTGCCATGCGATCCCATTGCTCAGCCTGTCCGGCCAAGCCTGAAGCATCCGTGCCACATCCATGACGGAAAAATGATCGACAATTCGCTAGCGCCTTAGCGAGGGATTCGTCGATATCGAGAGCCAACCGCCCGCGGCCCTGCGCCTTGGCTCGCTCATAGAGATGAGCAGCCAAAGTTGCGCAGACCACGGGACCGTATCCGAACATTCGGCCCTCCTTCTTGGGGTCTCGGTACTCTCCTTCGACAAATTGCGGGTCGAAATACAAATCGCTGGCCCGAGCCGTGTGGTGAATCAAGCCACTGACCCCGAAGCGAACGACGAGATGGCCCGCACTGGAAAGCATTTTGAGCAGAGGATTTGACTTGAGCTGCGAAACGAAGTCGATCCCAGTTCGCTCCCAGGATTCGCTTCGGCTGATCTGAACACCCGCCCTCCGCAAGTCGTCCACGTCGACGACGACGACGGTGCGCGGCAAGTAACCGTTGGCGTCCAGGTACTGCCAAAGTTGGTGCTCCTCCTTCGGACTCGTTGACTGTCGGAGTTGTGCGGCGCCCGACGGCGCCGCACGTTCTCCGAGTAGACGCTTGACGTCCTCGACTGCCAAGATGACGGCATGCACGCGTGCCGAGGCTCTCCTCCCGCTGACCCCGTTAGATGAGGGAAGTGCCTGGCTCCAATTCGCTTCCGCCCGCTTGGCAGTTGAGCCTTTCGACTCGGTTGCCGGTCCGGAAGGACTTCCTCCTCTGGCGCGTGCAAACTCCAAGGAGCTGAACCCATTCCCGCGGTCGAAAACAACTACGATTCTCGGGTTTTCTGAGGGAAACGGACGCGGCTTGTTCAGGTTTGCAAGAAACGCCTTGGTCGACGTCGCCTTCGCGCCAATGTGGTCACCCCGATCCTCCTCGGAAAGATCAGAGCGGGACTCCACCTGTGGATGGCTCAGCTGATGGTTGGGCGGGCCATTGAATCGAGGGTTATCTTTGGCACGGTAGACCCGATCTTCGTCGGGGCGTTTGAACTCGTGGACGGTGGGTCCTTTGTTGCGGAACGATCCGTCAAAGAGCGAATACTCAGTGAAGGAGTGCAGCATGACTCCCGACTCGACCACCCGCATCGCGCCAGGGCTAAATCGCCTGTACGTGAAGATGCGATTCCGATCCTCGGGGCCAAGCAGCATGCGAATGTAAGTGTCAACATACCAGGCTCCGCCGTGAACCACTGGATACTCAACACGGCTCCCCAGCGACCATGCAAGCGGCACATGCGGGCTTTGCTCCACGATTGGCGCGCTTCCCTTTTTCTTCTGGTCACGATCAATCGCAAAGCACAACCAGTCGAAGCTGACATCGCCGATAGTAAGCACAATTGGCCCATCTGGATTTCCGTGTGGCATATCTTCGTTCTCACGCGTTCGGTCAGCTGAGGTATGGAAGGCGGGCCGCTTAGAATTCATCTGGTCGAGACGTAGGAACCGCGTCCACAGATCTGCGATTGGTCGATCCGAGATGGGTTCTGTGCGATCGATTTATACCAAGCGCGTCACCAGGGAGTGCCGGCCGCCACCACGGGAGACGCTGGCCGCAGTAATGACACGATCGAGATGAGATGGGGTGACCTTAAGGAAAGGGTCACGCTCTCGATGCGAGCGAATGATTTTCGCAATTAGGATTCGCCGACGCAAAGAAAATCCGAGAAGGAAAACGATTTTTAACGAGCGTCGGCCGCGTCTAGAAAAGTCAAACGCCTACTCAGTGCTTTCCCCTATTGTGCTGCGCTCGATCCTCAGGTTCCTCGATGGTCCGCACGGTCGTCACCGACTTAAACCGTGCGTGATCGGCGAAAGTCCAGACCACCTTCTTATCCCGAGTGACCTCGAATGCGTGCGCGCCGTGCCCCTCGTGACCGCGCAGAAAATTGCCGACGAGGTAGTTGCCGTTCTTCAAAATCTGGAGGCTGGAAACCCAAGTGAGGTTCAGTTCGGGGGCGTCGGCCGCATTGAACTCCCAGACGATTTTGCCGTCAGGCGAGACCTCGATCAGACGCTTCTGCGTGCCGCCACCGATCAGCGTGTTGCCGTTCGCGAGCCGGCGCGCGTCGCCTGTGTTCTCGACGCCCGTGTACTGCCAGACGATCCGCCCCTCGGGGCTGAATTCGCGAATCGCCCCGTCCCCTTCGTGTGCGGCAAGAATGTCTCCGTTCTCGAGCCGATGCACGTTACGAACCTGGAGGTGATAAGCCGCCTGGTTCGTGAACAGCTTTGTGACGTGGACAATCTTGCCGCTTGAATCGACTTCGACGACCTGACAAGGTCCCTGTTCGGCAACCAGCGTGTTGCCGTTGGAGAGACGTTCGCAGCCGAGCACTTGCGGGCATTGGCTGACGTAATTCCAAACCGTCTCGTTACGAGAATTGACCTCGACCACGCCGGTCGGTTTGCCGCCGTACCCGTACACAATGTTCCCGTTTGGCAGCGCCTGAAAGATGACGGCGATGCTGCGCGGTTTGAACTCGCGAACGATTTTGCCGTTCGTGTCGAGCTCGACAAACCGATTCGGACAGTTGCCGTACTCGAAGAACATCAACCGGTGCCGAACGGGGCCGTCCGCCGCCGACGCACACAGGGGCCACGCCGCCAGAACCACGGCAAGTTGTAAGAAGGGGCGCATCGCTCTGCTTTTAATCGGGATGTGGAGGAAAGCCGATTCCTCTACCAATCATGCGTCGAGCCGCAATTCCCCGCTAGGGACCGAGCGTCGGCGAATTGACAATCGAGTGGCCGGCCTGCATTGTTGAAGCATCGAAACAGCGTCGAATCCGCAATCTAAATTAGTCTTTTTTGAGTGAGATATGACCGAACTGCTCGATGCCAAGGGGATGATGCGCCGCGCGGCTTATGACGCGCGCAATGCCCAACCAGACAAAGACCGCATCAGCGAAGTTGCCGTCGCCACGCTGATGCAGTCGCCGGAATATGAGAACGCGCAAACGGTCCTGTGGTACCTCGACTGTCGATCGGAACTGCGAACCAAGCATGCCCTGCCCGAGGCGCTCAACAGCCGCAAGCAGATCATTATTCCCTATTGCACGGTCGACGAGGCGGGCGCGAACAAGCTGGGCTTGTGGCGGCTTGAACGCATGGACGAGCTGGTGGTCGGCAAATGGAAGATTCTCGAGCCCCCGCACGAGCGATGGACTGAGCCAGGCAAGGAATTCCAGCCCGAGCAGATCGACCTTGTGATCGTCCCCGGCGTCGCCTTCAGTCGCGAAGGCGGCCGCATGGGAAATGGCCAAGGTTACTACGACCGTCTGCTCGAGCGCGTGCGACCGGACTGCCGACTCATCGGCCTTTGCTACGAATGCCAGTTGTTCGACGATCTGATCGTCAGCCCGCACGACGTGTTCATGGACAAAGTGGTCACCGAACGGGCGACGTACGAAGGCCGACGCGGTTCGAATCGCTGACAGGGCCGTGCACGCGATCAAGGTTGCCCATGCCTGCTCTGATCGATGACACTTACGCCGAGGCGTTTCGCAGCATCTGCGTCGAATTCCTGATCACGGCGCGCGATCGACGGTGGGTCCAGCATGCCGTTGACGCCGCGACCGGGAATGCGTCGAGCACCATTTTGTGCGACTGCGAAGCGGGGGTCGATCGATTCGTGGGTCCAGGAAGTGGGGGCGACGAATCGTTCGCGACGCCCGACGGCCGCCCCGGGGCGATCGTGCAACTGCACGTGCCGCGGTTTCGCAAGGACCGCGTCCCGGCTCTCGAGAAGTCGGCACTCGTCCGCATCAGCCAAAATGTGCTCACCTGTCCGACGGCTTCGTGCTTCAACCTCATCGACTCGCCAAACTACTTTCGTATGGGCAAGAAGATCGCGTTTTTCGGCGACGGCTTTCAAAAGCGGATCGAACGCTACGGCCGCAAGATGTGGTGGATTCCGACGCTCGGCGGCGAATTCATCCTCGACCGGCGCCTCGGTTACGCCGACGGCCTGATGGGCGGCAACCTGTGGTATTTCGGCGAGAGCGAAGACGCCGCACTCAATGCCGCGGAAGCAGGCGTAGCCGCCGTCGCGAAGTGCCCCGGCGTGATCATGCCGTTCCCGGGAGGCATTGCGGGCAGCGGCTCCAAGGCCGGCAGCAACTACAAGTTTATGTTCGCCAGCACCTACGAAAAGTTCTGCCCGCAACTTGCCGACGATCCCAAGGCCAAATCGGAGCTGCCGCCGGGCGTCCGCTCGGTGCAGGAGATCATCATCAACGGCCGCGACTTGGCCTCGATCATCGCCGCGACCCAGGCCGCGATTGCCGCCTCGGTGAATACGCCCGGCCTTTTACGGATCTCGGCCGGCAACTACGGCGGCCGGCTCGGGAAGAGTTTTATCTATCTGCATCCCGACAAGCAGCCGGCTCCCGCTGCTTCTTGATCGCCGTCGCCATCAGCGCAGCGGCCGCATCATCGGTCGGAAATGTTTCGGCCCCTTGGGCCTCTGATTGTAGGACATCAGAGTCAGGCCGCTGCCGGGATTCGAGGCGAACTCCGTTGGCCGGGTTTTGCCGGGCGCTGAGCGGCAGATTGTCAATACGCCGCTCTCGACCTTGTAGATCCCCAAAGCGGTTTGGCCCTTGCCGTCGCCTTCCGAAAAAGTGATGTCGATCGTCGCGGGATTTGCCGTCGGGTCGATCTTGGTCGTGCTGGCGAGGAAGACTTTGCCGTCGTTGAGTGCGGTCGTCTTGCCCTCGGCGTCGAACACGAGCTGGATCTTTTTCATCTCGTCGTCCGAGGCTTTCTTGCCGTCGAGGGCGTAGGAGACCGACTGCCAGGTTCCCGTCAGCTCCCGGCGACCGGCGGCGATCAGCGCCTCTTTCACGTTCTTGTTGCTCTCGCTTGAAGACCTCAAACAGGCGATGGTCGCCTGCCTTGCTCTCGACTGCCGTGGGACGTTCGTTGCCCCCGAGCGGCATGCAAATCGTCAGCGTATCGCCGGAGAGTTCGTAGATCGCGGGCACGATCAGCCCTTTGAGGCGGCCGTCGCCGATCACGACGTCGTAGTGTTTGGGGGAAGCGGTCGGATCGACCTTGATGGTTCCGTGTGTGATCTGCGGTCGCTGGACAACCGCGTAGCGGCCATCTTTCTGGATGATCATCCGATCGGCCTCGCGCCCGGCTTGCGGCTGCTCTTTACCGTCAACCTTCACCGTCACGAAGCTCCAGACGCCTTCGAGACGTGCCAACTCGTCTTTGGCGGCACTCGCATCGGCCGCGGCCGCCGCGCGGCTTGAGGTGAGTGCCAGAGCGAGGCAAACTGACGCGGCGATTCCCTTCGAGGACAATTTCTTCATGCAACTCGACACGGCAGGCCTCCACCTTTCCAAGAAGCAACTTGAGGTGAATGTTCTGGACGGAGACGATGGTATCCTCGCCCACGCAGAGAAGCTACAACTCCATCGCCCGTGGGCCCTTCTGTCAGACTGCGGGCGTCCTGGGCAGCGAAGCGCGCGATCGCTACGCTAAAAGTTTCGGACTCGTGGTCGATCGCGCACCTCACGCGGTCAAAAGTCCAGCGGCCCAGAATTGTCGAAAGAATTCGCCAGCATGTCGAATAGTTCACTTTCTGACCCGCGGATTTTCAACCGAGCGATTGTGGTGGCAGTGTCGGTCGCCAGTGTGATTTGGACAGGTCCCGCGTTCGGCCGCGACGAGGCCGATCTCTTGATCGCCCGGACGCCGCCGCACACTGCGCAGGAAGAGCAGCGGATGTTCCATTTGCCGCCTGGCTTTCGCATCGAGCTGGTGGCCAGCGAGCCGGACATTGTGAAGCCGATCAACATGAAATTCGACGCGGCCGGCCGGCTGTACGTCACGCAGTCGTACGAATATCCGTTTCCGCATCCCGAGGGAGTCGAAGGTCGCGACACGATTCGGCGGATCGTCGATACGAACGGCGACGGGATTCCCGACAAGGTCTCGGTGTTTGCCAGCGGCCTGTCGATTCCGATCGGCATCACGCCGATTCCCGGCGGTGTGTTCGGCTACTCGATCCCCAATCTGTATCGCTTCCCCGACAAGAACGGGGACGGCCTGGCCGACTCGCGCGAGATCGCCTACAGCGGCTTCGGCCATCGCGACACCCACGGCATGGTCAACGGCCTCAACTACTGGCTCGACGGATGGCTCTATTGCTGCCACGGATACTCCAACACCTCGACCGTGAAGGGAACGGATGGTTCGGCCATCACGATGACGTCGGGCAACACGTTTCGCGTGCGAATCGACGGCTCACACGTCGATCAGTTCTCGTTCGGGCAGGTCAATCCGTTCGGGATGACGTTCGATCCGCGCGGCGACATGTTCACTGCCGACTGCCACAGCCGGCCGGGAATGCTCGTGCTCCGTGGCGGCTGTTATCAGAGCTTCGGCCGGCCGCACGATGGCCTCGGTTTCGCGCCGGAGATTATGACGCACGAGCACGGTTCGACGGGGATAGCCGGCATCGTCTATTACACGGGTGGCCCGTTCCCGGCCGAGTATCGCGACACGATCTTTTTGGGCAATCCGGTCACAGGAATCATCAACCACGACCGAATCACGACGCACGGGTCCACACACTTCGGCGTCGAGCTGCCCGATTTTCTGACGTGCGACGACCTTTGGTTCCGGCCGGTCGACTTGCAGCTGGCGACCGACGGCTCGATCTACGTGGCCGACTTCTACAACTGCATTATCGGCCATTACGAGGTGCCCCTGACGCATCCGCTGCGCGACAAAACGCGGGGCCGCATCTGGCGGATTTCGTACGTCGGTAAGGAACCGAGCGCCGCGGCTCCGAAAATCGTTGACCTGTCACGGGCGCCGCTGGACGCTCTGATCGCCGCACTATCGAGTGAAAATCTGCCGACGCGGACTTTCGCCACGCACGAGCTGGTCGACCGCATCGGCAAATCGGCGATTCCTGCGGCCCGGCAGGTGATCGAGTCTTCGAAGAACCCTGCAGCCCGTGCGCACGCGATCTGGGTCTTGATGCGACTGGGCGTTTTCGATGAAAAGATCATGCGTCGCGTCGCTCAGGACTCCGACCCGCTCGTCCGCATTCACGCGCTCAAGGCAATCGGAGAACTGGAGCATTGGCAGTGGATGCACTGGGAATGCGTTAGCCAAGCTTTGAACGACCGCGATCCGTTTGTCCGACGAGCGGCCGCGGAGGTGCTCGGGATACACCCGACCATGCATAACGTCGGGCCGCTTCTCGATCTTTGGCGAGCGACGGATCCTGAAGACACGATGCTGATCCATGTCACGCGGATTGCTCTTCGCAATACGCTCCGAACGGCCGAGGGCGCGTGGCAAGACCCGCGGCACGCGTCGCCCGACGTGCAGGGACGACTGATTGACGTCTGCATGGGCATCCACACGCCGACAGCCGCCGCGATGGCGCTGTCTTTTCTGTCGGCAAGTCCCAACGTGACGCCGCGCATCGCGGATTCGGTCTCTTACATCGCCAACACGATCGAAGTCTCGCGGATGCCCGAGGTCGATCGGCTGTCGCAGGCGTATCGCGGTAAAGGACTGGAGCTGGAGGGGACGATCCTCGCCTCAGTGCTGCGCGCGAGCCGCGAACGTGGCGCGCCCGTTCCCGACGAACTCAAGGTCTGGGCCGAGACGGTCGATGACGCGCTGCTCGGCAAGAACGAGTCGCGGCTGGTGCGGCAGGGAATCGAGCTGGCGGCCGAGGCCCGGCTGCACTCGGCCATTCCGAAATTGGCGAAACTGATCGACGGGAGACGGCTCGCGCGGCTGCACGGGCCGGCGGCCAGTGCGCTCGTTCTGATCGATACGAAGTCCGCACTGCCGGTCATTGAGGCCGCCGTGCGGAATGCACAGACGCCGCTGGAGCTTCGATGCGACGTCGTCGATGCACTGCGGCAAACGAACGATCCGGCCATCCGGGCGTTCCTGGTTTCGTTGCTGCAGGTCGCTCCGGCGCGCCTGGCGACGTCGGTCGTCGACGCGCTGGTCCGCAATCGCGAAGGAGCCGCGGCCTTGATTGAGGCACTCGAAAAAGGCCAATGTTCGCCGCAGCTTTTGGCCGACCAGACCTTGCGAGCCCGATTGCAGGCAACGGCCGGGCCGCAGCTGGAGAGTCGAGTAGCAAAGCTCCTGGAAGGGCTGCCAAAAACCGACGAGCGGATTGCAAAAGCGATCGCCGCCCGGGCCGCCGATTTTGCGAAGGCCTCACCCAACGCCGAACGTGGGGTCGCGGTCTTTCAGAAGAACTGCGCCGCCTGCCATCAGATCGCCGGCAAGGGCAATCGCGTCGGCCCGCAGCTCGACGGGGCGGGCAACCGCGGCGTCGAGCGGCTCTTGGAGGACGTGCTTGACCCCAATCGCAACGTCGACGTCAATTTCCGCGCGACGATCCTCGCCCTGGACGACGGCCAGGTTGCCAACGGCATCATCGTGCGCGAGGAGGGTCCGGTCGTGGTACTTGTCGACACGAAAGGCAACGAGCAGCGGATCGCCAAGAGCAAGATCGAGCAACGCACGCAGACCAAGCTCTCGCCAATGCCGGCCAACGTGAGCGACCTGCTTTCGCCGCAAGAGTTAAACGATTTGCTGGCCTATCTGCTCAAGCAGCGTAAGCCGGGCGAGGCGAATCGGTGAATCCGACGGGCTGCTGGCCCACTCGCCCGACTGTTACGGCATGGGTGAGCCGTTGATCGACAGTTCGCCCGCGGTCGTGTTGGTGGGCGCGAAGAAGATCGTGTTGGCGCCGCTAATCGTATTGTTCGAGGCGCTCGACAGGTTCAGGAAGAAGTTCTCGCTCCCTTGAGTGGTGCCCGTCACGTTCGAGATGATAATGCCGCTGGTCAACTCGGCACCATTCTGAGACAGCTGAATCGTGTTGCCGGAAATTGCGAGGTTGCTGGAGGCCGCGATCGTGTCAAACTGCATTGCTGTGGCCCCGTCGGTCGTATCGATGATGGTATTGCCCGTAATGTTGACTGTGGACGCCGCGCCCAGCGAGAAGTGAAACGCCGTGCCGGTTTCGGCCCCGAACTGCACACCGTTTGACGCCACGTTGATCTGACCGGTTCCGGCCAACACGATGTTTAAGGCGGTGTCGCTGCCTCCCTCGCTGGTAAAGACGTTGTTGGTGTAGGCGATGTTCGACAGGGCGTTCGTCGCGCCGTTGTTGATCTTGACTCCCGTGTTTGAACCGCCGGTCGCCAAGAACGAGTTTTGGGTGACGGTGGCCGAGAGCGTGCCGTTCCAGTTCACGTTCATGCCTGCGGTCCCGACCGATTCGTTCTCGAACTGGTTGGCCTGCGCGACCAGGTTGACCGTCGCCCCTTGTCCGCCGGAGAGCGTCGTGACCTGGATGTTGTCCGAGGTCGTCGAGGTGAACTTGCTCGCGAGAAAGCTGAAGGCATAAGACCCGGTCGTGTCCACCGAGGTCGCAACGTTCGGACCTCCGTTACCCGAGAAGTTCGAGCTGAGTACGACGAGGGTTCTTGTGTCGAGGGCGTTGATTCCGAACGTGGACGAGTTGGTGACATTCACGTTCGTGAGCGACAGGTTGACGAGATCCTGCGCCTGGATGCCGGTGCCGTTGCCATTCAAGTTCATCGACAACAGGCCGACGGCGCCGCTGTTCACGGCCTGAACGCCGATGGTGTCTCCCTGAATCGTCCCGCCGGCGCCGGCCGTTTCATTGCTGTCGCCGAAGATGGCAAACGCGCCCGGCGCGTTCAAGAGCTTGATGCCGACAGCCGCGTTGCTGCTGGAGACGCTGAACAGGTAGATGTTCATCGTCGTGTTCTCGATATCCACCGCGGTGCCATTGGTGGCCACGATCGTTCCGCCGGCTGCCGCAACTTGGGCGCCGTTGATCACCAGCGTACCGCCGTTGTTCGCGTACAGGCCAGTGCCGTTGATGCTCGACACGTCGAGCGCGGTAAAGCTCGTCGTGCCGGTGTTGTTTGTGAGGCTTACGCCGGGATTTATGGTGGAGTTTACGACATTGACCTTGTTGAGGAACGTCACGTTGCCGGAGGAATTGTTGACATCGATGGCCGAGGCGCCGGTGCCTCCTTCGTTGGTGATCGTCGTAACACCATTCACGAAGACGTTGCCCGCCGAATTGCTGACGACCAGGCCTTCGTCATGCCGGTTGTTGATGTCGAGCGTGCCGAAGTTGACGACACCGGTCGGATTCAGGTTATTGACCACGATCGATTGCGCGCCCGCTGCGGAGACGGTCGTCTGACCCAGGAAGTTGAATGTTCCCGTTCCCCCTTCGATATCGATCCCCCGGCCAGTCGTGTTGCCCAGCGAGAGATTATTGAAGTTCACGATTCCCGCGACGTTTTCGAGCAGAATGCCCTGGCTGCCGGAGCCCGGAAACATGGCATTGCCCATGCTCATGACGCTATTGGTGCCGATGTTTTCGATCACCAGGTCGTGCTGTTGGTTCGCGAGGAGGTTGCCGCTGAACTGCACGTTCGAGTCACCGCCATTGATGACCAGCCCATTACCGACGGAATTTGACACGTTGACATTCGTCAGCACGGTGTTGCCGTTGGCGTTGAGAATCTGAATGCCGTCGGACCCGGAGCCGGTGACCGTCAAGTCTTTGAGGGTCACTCCTCCGACGCCGTTGGCCAGGACGCCGACGCCTGTCGAATTGCTGATGGTGAAGCCCGAAAGCACGCTGTTGTTGGCAAGCGTGACCGCCGTGCCAGTGGAGGAATTGAGCACGGGCAAGGCGCCCGTCGTCGGGCCATGCGGGAGTAGAATCTGTCCGAAGGTCGAGATCGGCAGAAAATTCCGCTCTCCGGTGCCGTCACCGAACAGGAACTCGCCGGAATTCATCGCGACGTTCGCGGCGCTGCCGTTAAAGACGCTGCCGGCATGGACAAAGATGACGGCGGCGCCGCTGGCTTGCGCCGCGGCGATCGTCTGGAAGGGACTGTTCACGCTGCCGTTGCCGCCCGGCGCCGCGTTGCTGTCGACGTGCGCGATGACGTAGGGCTGATGAGTGCTCGGATTAAAGGCGACCGGATCGTCGAGCTGGCTGTGGGAGGTCGCCAGCACCGTGTAATTGCGCACGATGTGCTCGCCGAGGCGCCCTTCTGTGGTTGCTTGCGACAGTTCGGAGCGATGCAACGGGCCGAACGTCCACGAGACGTTCACAAAGGCCCGCGTGTTGAAGTAGTTGTCGTTGGTGACCTCCACCGATGCGTCGAGACCGGACCAGATATTGGCCTGCACCCGTCCGGAGATGCCGAGGATGTGGTCGCCCTCGTCGTCGTCGTAGTAGTAGCCTCCGAGATACGCCCGGACACCGTGATCTTCCGCGAAGTGGCCGGGAATCCCGATACCTGCCTCGAAGTCGACGCCCCGCATCGCCGCCAGATACGTCGTGAGCGTGTCGAAAGCCAGATTGTTGCCGGTGAATCGTTGCGAGCCGTTGACGATCGATTGCCCGCTTTGCTGAGACGTTTGGCCGACGGGAAAGTACAGGTTCGTGCGGAAGTCGATGAACCCGTAGGTTTCGAGGCTCAGGCCGACCTGTTGAAAGTACAAATCGCGCGTGCCATCCCCGTCGTACCAGAGGCTGGCACCGAAGATCCGGTTCAGGCTGTGGCTGAAGTAGCGGTATCCGCCGCCGAGACTCCCGCCAAACGTTCCATCGATCGTCGGATAGAACCGCAAGTCGCTGAAGTACAGCGAATCATTCACCAAGAAGTAGGGGAAGGCCTCGATCGGCGCGAGCGACTTATCCTGAACAATACCCTGGCCAGCGGAGAATCCGGGGATAAAGTCGACTCCAAGCCCGTCATTCGGCGCGCCGGGGGTGATGGGCGATGAGCCGTTCGTGCCCGGGGAACTCGAATCGCTCGATTCCTTTGACGCGGGCGTGGCCCGTTTTCTGACCGGCATGTCATCGTCGTCATCGTCGTCGTCGCCGGCACGGACGCTCCCGGCGAACCACACGATCAGTCCCAAGACCATCGCCACCGCTAGCGCGGCCCGGCTGAACGACCGGGGACTGCGCAGCAGCGCGGAACGAGGCGGTCAAACTCTCGCGGAGTGAGTGCGAGCATAGGTTGGACCTGAGGGGAGGGCGCCGTCGGAAACAACGGAAAACAAGCAGACGGAAGTTGATCCGGACGGTGTGGTGGAACGGAGATGTGGAGAGAGGAAAAGGCGAGAGGGCGCGGTTTATATGACGGAAGTGCCGAAGGGGTCAATAAGAAGACGCGGCGAAGAAGGGGTGTCGTGCCTCGAAAACGGTTGGCCAATCTTCAGACTTCCGGGTAATTCGGCCTTCCACTAAGTCTTGCGCCGCGTCGAGTTGCGTTCATTAAATTTCGGAAATGACGAAAATCGGCCGGGCCCACTCCGAGTGCCGCGGCGAGGTTCCCTCGGGACGAACCCCCTCCCGGGCGGTATCGGGTGCTCTTTCAGGTCGAACAAATCTCGCAAGGTTGGACAAATCTCCGCGGTCGCCCACTCTCCTGCACGGTCCGCCGCTGAATTTTCGCGATTTGCGCGGGAAGAAACCGTTTCGGCGGCGTCATCTCAATCAATCACTCTCTCGAAGCGCTTCGCCGGATGAGTCGGATATCGCCGGAACTTATTGCAACATTGTTTGACCGTCATGCGGCCGCTCTTGAACTGTTTGCTGGGCAATGGATTTCCACGCCGGCAGATGTCGTGCAGGAGGCGTTCTTGCAGCTGGTGCGACAAGCGCGCGTACCGGATCGACCGGCGGCATGGCTGTATCGCGTCGTGCGCAATGGTGCGATCAGCGCGGCTCGACGCGATGCACGGCGCAGGCGCAACGAACAGGCCGCAATCGGTCAGGCTCGGCTGCGGTTAGAAGCGGACGGTGAGAGTCCTCTCGACGCCGAGCTGGCTGCTCGGGCGCTCGAGGCGCTGGCGGACGAAAAACGCGAAGTGGTCATCGCGCGAGTTTGGGGTGGTTTGACGTTTGAAGAGATCGGAGAGTTTGCGGCGATCTCATCAAGCGAGGCTCATCGCCGGTACGAGGCGGCCTTGGCCTCTCTGAGAAAGAAACTGGGTGTCACGTGGCTGACGAAAACGGCAACAACCAAGAACGTAGCCGACGCGCGGGAGCTGGAGCGCGCGTTGTCGCTGCTGAGACCGGCGGCCAGTCGGATCGACCGCGATCGCTTCTTATTTCTCGCTGGGCGCGCGTCGGCCGAATCGGTTCGTCCGGGCGCGGTCCTCGGACGATGGATGTGGCCATCAACAACCGTATTGAGCAGCGTCGCCGCCGTGGTCCTTGCAGTGCTGTTGGTTACGCGAACAGATTCGGCCGCGCGCCGCTCGGACTCCGTCGACACCGATCGGATGCGCGTTCCTGCTGTCACCGAAACGACAGTTGCGACCGGTCAGATTGCCCACGGTCAGATTGGCCACGATCAGTTCTCCTCAGGCCAAACGTCGGGTCCCGGACAGGTCGGTTCCGAAATACACGGCCTGACTATCGATTCGAGCGTAGCGGCGCCAACTGCGGACGAAGTGGCTCGCGCGATGGCGGCCGGTTCCAACTATCCGCGGTTACGCTCGTTCGTGCTCGCTTACGGAATTGACGCGCTTCCCGAGCCGGCTCCGATTCGACGTTCCGTTTCCGAGGCGGCTGACGACGAACCGAGGACTGAGCGAGCGATGCTGCGACAAGTCTTGAAGGGCCGCTCCGCAGGCTGAGCTTCATTGCCTAAACCATCAGACGAGACCTGGATGACTTTCCAGAAGGAACACCGCATGCCGCGCTATTTCGGCCAACTTGTGACGCTCCTGCTCCTGGGGAGCAGCCCGGGATTGATCGCGGCCCAACCGCGCGGTGGGCCGACTGTCCCCGAATCGAAGCCCACTGTCATCCGCCTCTCGGTGGATCCGGCGGCTGAGCCGCGGCCGGCGCTCAAGTACAGCTTCGTGACCCCGCTGGGCGAGCGCAAGCCGGGGAACGCAGTCCCGTATTACTATCGCGCGATTCTGGCCTATGTGGGCTATCAGAGTCGATTCAACACTGGGAAGGACCAACCCACTCTCGACGCTCGGCTCGACACGTGGGCCCAAGCGCCCTTGAGAACTTCCCCCGAGACGAAGTGCGGAAGGCGCTGCAGGGCTTCCGGGCCTTCGATGACTTGCGCGAGGCGGCCAGCCGCGAGCGGTGCGACTGGGATTGGCGACTGCAAGACATTGAGGGGCCCAAGAGCTTCGAGTTCATTTTGGAGGAGATCCAACAGAGTCGCGGTCTCGCGCGATGTCTGGCAGCGAAAGCACGGCTCGAAATCGCAGAAGGCCGATACGACGACGCAGTCGACACCCTTCGAGTTGGCTATCAGCTCGCCCGCGATTTGGGCACCACACCAATTATCATCCCGGGGCTGGTCGGGATTGCTGTCGCCGGAATTCTCGACGACCAGGTGCACACGTTCAGCGCGGCTCCAAAATCGCCGAACTTGTACTGGGCCCTGACCGAGCTTCCGCGACCTCTCATCGACTTGCGTCCCTCGGTCGAATTCGAGGTCAGATTTCCATCGCGAGTCTTTCCGTTTCTCAAAGACCCCGAACATACTCAGCATTCCCCGGAGCAGTGGGCGCAACTCATCTCGCGGGCCTATGTCACGCTGGACCGGCTCGGGTCCGAGCGACCACGAGACGACTCCGGCTGGCAGGCGCGTCTACTTGCAACCGGTCTCGCGCTTCGCGGTTACACGCAGGCCAAACGGGACCTGATCGCAGCGGGCTACGATGCCGCGAAGATTGAGCAGATGCCCGTGGGCCAGGTGCTGGCAATCGACGAGGTGCAGCAGTGTCGTTACATCGCCTCCGAGTCATTGAAGTGGACGTTTCTTCCCTATCCGGAGGGTTGGCGGCGACAGAAACAGGCGGAATCGGACCTGATTCGAAGTGGCTATCTCAATCCACCGCCTACGAGTCGGGAAGTCATCCCCATTAACGCGCTCCTCTTGCCGGCGACGACTTCGGGAATCGAAGCCATGATTCGCCGTGATATTTCGATCGCGGCGGATCGCGTCATCGAGGCGATTCGCATGCATGCCGCTCTACACGGCGGAAAACTGCCGCAATCGCTCTCCGAAATCTCCGTCGTTCCCGTGCCCAATCATCCGCGGTTCGGGACGCCCTTCCCCTACAAAGTTGAAGGCGACAAAGCGATTCTCGAAGCGCGCCGGATGACTGAAGCCCCCGCGCCCCTGCAAGAAGGCGATTACGTCTTCGAGATCACCATCGCCGGCGATCGTCGCCCAAGCCAATCGAGGTCCGCCCAATGACCCGCACTCGAGATCACCAGAACACGAAGATGGGAACGAACCGAGCGCCGATCGCTGATCCTCGCCGGCCTTGGCCCGCGATCAGCGTTCGGGCTTTCGTCCCGCTGCTTGCGGCTTGCGTTTGGCTGTCTGTTGTCCCCGGGACGCGGGCTCAGACCGGCGAGTCTGGCGTGCCGGCGGCGGTCGCGTCGGTGCTCGACGAGCAGACAGTCGCGCTCATCGAGGTCGACACCAAACGGTTCGATCTCGAATCCGCGGTGGCACAAGTCTCGGCCATTCCCGTGTTGAGCATGCGTCAGCGCGAAGATCTCGCAATCTATAAAAAGCAACTTTCCAACTGGCTGAAGCTCTTTCATCAGCGAGGCGGGCGCGACATTTGGATCATTGTGACTCTGGCCGACGACCTTCAGAACAGCGTCTTTCTCGTGGTCCCTCTGCACGAAGGTGCCGACCCGCGGGGCCTCGAAGGCCTGATGGTCGCGGGGAAGCCGGGACCCAAAGGCATGGATTATCCGTTCCTCTTTAGCGGTTCGCTCGAACGCAACGGCGCGTTGATCGTTGGATCGAACCAGACGTTGAACCGACTGCGAGAATTCACTGGGCCGCTGCGGGTCGTTCCCCAAGAGGCCCTCGAATCGGTCGCCGGGGCGGAGATCCGGGCCTTTGTGTTGCCGACGAGCGATCAGCGCCGCGTGCTGAGCGAGTTCCTGCGTGACCCACCGGCTGAGCGGGCGATGATCGAGCGCATGCCGAGCGGAACTGTGCCTGCCGAGTTCGTACGAGATCCGGGCGAGCTTTCCCGGTTAGCGTTGACCGATGGCTTACAGTGGCTCGCCGCGGGCCTGAGCGCGCACGACACGCTCGATCTAAAGGTCGTGATCGGCTCGAAGGACGCAACTTCCGCCCAGGCCCTCGCCCTTTGGATCGGGGGCGCCTTCCAATTTGCAAAAGAGAGCGTTGCTGCCGAAAAGTCGACCGAGTCGAAGATGATCGCGGCTCTCATCGAGAAATTTTCGCGTTTACTTGCGCCGAAGGTCGAAGGAAGTCGGCTCACGGTGCGAGTCGACTTGAAACAGATCACTGCCGGTGCAGCGGGCGCGTTCTTCGGCCAGGCCGCCGTTGGTATGGCGAGGAAAGCCGAGTCCAACGTGATCAAAAATCACCTCAAAGCACTGTCACGCGCCATGCACAACTACCACGACGTGTACCGTCATTTTCCGCCGGCAGCGATTCGCGACGCACAGGGACGGCCCCTCTTGAGTTGGCGCGTGAGTCTGCTGCCCTATCTGGATGAAGGTGAGCTTTACAAGCAATTCCATCTCGACGAGCCGTGGGATAGCGCGCACAACAAACCGCTGATCGCCAAATTGCCCGAGGTCTTTACCCCGGACAGTCCCAAACTGCGCGAAGAGGGAAAGACGACCATGCTTGTCCCGGTCGGCAAACAGACGATCTTCGGCCCGAAAGACGGATTGCGGATCCGAGAGATCACCGACGGAACGACCAACACCATCTTGATCGTCAATGCCGACTGGGCCCGCGGGGTCGAATGGACCAGGCCGGAAGATCTCAACGTCGATGGAGTTGACGCGAAACGGATCCTCTTCGGCTCGAGAAAAGACGGTTTTGCGGCCGCCTTCGCCGACGGATCGATCCGATTTATCGGCCCCAATTTCGGTTCGGACCTCTTGCATGCCCTGCTGACGCGAAACGGCGGAGAACCTGTCGCCTGGCCAGAGAATCATTGAGGCGACCCGCCGCCAACGACGCGGATTCATGAATTCTTCACGGGCAAAGCGTTTATTACGAGGCGACGTGCGCGGGCGTGCTATTATCGCTCCCGTCGTTAGCAGCATTCGCATCGCTCGCCTCGCCCGAAGACTTCATCGCCGATGTCCGACTCGCGACTGAGACGCTGGCAGGAGATCACGGCCGGCAGCCTCTTCGTCGGATACGCCGGCTACTACCTGGGCCGAACGTGCCTCTCGATCGCCACGCCACTGATGGTCGACGCTTCGCGCGACCACAGTCTGGGGCTTGAGCAGATCGGCATCATCTCGAGCGTCGGCGTCGCGGCGTACGCGCTGGGTAAGGTCATCAACGGCGTCGTCGTCGACTATCTCGGCGGTCGCCAGATGTTCCTCTTCGGAATGCTGGCGACGATCGCCTGCACGGTCGGGTTTCCGTTTGGTGCAGCGTTGCCGGTCTTCATCGGGATCTGGGGCGCCAGCCGGTTCTTTCAATCGATGGGATGGCCGGCTCTCGTCAAGACGGCGTCCCGCTGGTATCCGCTCGGCAGCCAGGCGACGGTGATGGGAATCTTGTCGCTGAGCTTTCTCTTCGGCGACGCGCTGATTCGGCTTTATTTGGGCGGGATTGTCGCGATCGGACAGAAGTATGCCGGCACTCCGTTGGAGCGGCTGGCCGACTGGCGTGCGGTCTTCCTGATCGCGGCGGCGACTCTCGGCGTGATCGCTCTGATTACCGCGGCCGTGCTGCGGGGCAGTCCTCGCGACCTGGGTCTCGAGGAACCAATCGCGAATCCGAACAACGTGTTTGGAGAATCGGGACAGTCAGCAGGCCCCGTTCCGCTCGCCGCCTTGATCTTGCCGCTGCTCGAGAGCCCCGTCTTCTGGTCGATCTGTGGAATCAATTTCGGCCTGACCCTCGTCCGCGAGGCGTTTCTCACCTGGAGCCCGACATTTTTGAAGAATGTCGCCGGCTTGTCGGCGGGAAACGCGGGGATCGCGAGTCTGGTATTTCCTTTGGCCGGCGGAATTGCGGCGATCCTCGCGGGACTGCTCTCGGATCGGTTGCAGGGGCGTCACGGACTCGTCGTGGTGCCGTCGCTCGTGCTGGCGACCGGGTCGCTCTACGCGATGGGAGCCATCGACGTCGACGGAAAGCCCTGGGCCGCGATGACTCTGATCGCCGTGAACGGCTTTTTTCTGATCGGCCCCTATTCCTACCTGACCGGAGTGATGGCGCTCGACCTGGGCGGCAAGCGGGGCAGTTCCACCGCCGCCGGACTGCTCGACGGCGCGGGTTACCTGGGTGGGATCGCCTCGGGGTATGGAGTGGCTCGCGTCGCAGGAAGATTTCAGTGGTACGGCGTTTTTACGACGCTCGCCGTCGTCTGCGGCTTGACCCTGATTTTCGCCCTGACATACTTGATCCTCAGCGAGCGAGGCCGTCGCGCGCCTCCGCCAGACGAGACGCCCGCGGCCGAAAGCGATCCCGATCCATGACCTCCAACGTTCAATCCGCAGCGCTGATTCGAGAAATCAACGAACTGTTCTCGCGGCGCGGCCGGGAAATGTACGCTGGCGAGCCCGTCACGCAGACCGAGCACGCCTTGCAGGCCGCGCTGCAGGCCGAAGAGAGCGGGGCGGATGCCGCGCTGATCACGGCCGCCTTGCTGCACGACGTCGGCCATCTGTTGCACGACTTGGACGAGGATTGCGCCGACGAGGGCATCGACGACAAGCACGAGGCGCTGGGCGCCCAGTGGCTCTCGCAGCATTTTGGCTTCGAGGTGGTCGAGCCGGTGCGGCTGCACGTCGCCGCTAAGCGCGTATCCGTGCGCGGTCGATGAGGAATATTTTGCTCGGCTTTCGGACGCCTCGCGGCTGAGTCTGCGCTTGCAGGGGGGCTCGTTCACCACGGCCCAGGCGCGCAAGTTTGAAGAACATCCTTGTTTCGCGGCCGCGATCAAACTTCGCCGCTGGGACGAAGAGGCAAAAATTCCGCAACTTGTGACGCCGCCGCTGGAACACTATCTCGACTACGCTCGAGCCGTGATTTCGCCACAAGGGCCGCCGCGCGAGACGACCTGAGCGGCGGCCGCATCCAGTTGTTAACGTACGTGTGAGTTCCGCGATGACGGCTCCGTCAATTCGTCTGGTCGTCTTTGACATGGCTGGAACGATCGTCGACCACGGATCGATGGCTCCGGTCGCGGCCCTGGTCGCCGCGTTTCGAGAACTGGGGCTGGAGCTATCGACTGAAGACGCACGGGGACCGATGGGCCTCCCGAAGCGAGACCACATCGCGGAGGTGCTGCGTCTGACTTCGGTTTCGGCCCGCTGGAAAGCGGCCTTCGGCCATGCGCCGACGTCGGCCGACACCAACGCCATTTACGAACGATTTCTCCCGCTGCAAGACGCCGAGGCCCAGTCCTGCACCGACCTCATCCCGGGCGCCTTGTCGTGTCTGGCCGCTTTACGGGAGCAGCAGATCGCGGTCGGGACGACGACCGGCTATCCCCGTTCAATCGGCCAGCCCGTCGCCGATGCCGCGAGCGCACAAGGCTGGGCGGCCGATTACTGCATCTTCCCGGACGACGTGCGAGCCGGCCGGCCGGCTCCCTGGATGATTTTTCGCCTGATGGAACTGACAGGCGTCTATCCCGCAACCGCAGTCCTCAAGATTGGCGACACAGTCCCCGATATCGAAGAAGGGCGCAACGCCGGAGTCTGGACGATCGGCGTTACCGAAACGGGCAGCGAAATCGGCCTGCCGCTGGCGGAGTCGCAGGCGCTTCCCCCGCTCGAACGCACGCGCCGCGCCGCGGCCGCCGGCGAAAAGCTCCTGCGAGCCGGCGCACACGCGGTAATTGGGTCTGTTGGTGGGCTGCCCCGTCTGGTCAATGAGCTCGAGACGCGGATCGCCAACGGCGAGCGACCGTAATTCGCATTTGAGCCGCGCGCGTCAGCAAGCGGGCTATGGCGCCAACGGTCTATAACCCGCTCCCTAACGAACATTTTGCATCTGCGTCGTAAGTGCTTTGAGAGCGAGGCTGGCTGGCGCGATCGATAGTGGAATCATTGCCACGTTCCCCTCCCCAAGCCGACGACTTGTCGTCGGTTCCGAATCCGACGGCAAGCCGTCGGCTTGGGAAATGTGCGGCTCAACTCAAATATCCGACGCGCAATGTTCAACCCATGTCAAAACAGCGATTTGTGCTCGCGATGCAAAATGTTCTCACGGTCGCGGCTCCGCTGGATGGGATGGTCGGTACCTCGTCACTCCCAGCGCCGCCAGTTCTCCTCCGCCAGCCCGAATGACATCGTCATCCCAGCGCCGCCGGTTGCCGTCACGATCGAGACACCCGGCAGCGGCTCGGCGATAAATTGCGGGTCCGACGCGTGCTTCGCATAAATTCCGGACCAACGTTCGGCAATTGTCCAACTTTGCAGACGGAAAACGGCGCGTAGTTCGCGCAACATCAGACTGTCGATTTCCGCCTTGTCGAAGGGCGAGATCGCCTCGTTGTACTCGTGTGAGTCGCCGAGGACCGCTTCGCCAAGCCGGTTCTGCGACACCATCACGTGAATTCCGTAGCGGTCGAGCTCGGGCGTCTCTTGTGTGACGCGCTGTTTGACTGCCGCGAGCGATTCGCAGACGTCGAAATTCCGATAGTGCCGCAGCGTCAAGCCGCTCGCGACGTGCGGCCCGATTCGCCATCCGCCCGGCTGAGGCTCCGTTCGCAACATCTGCAGCTTGCACCGCCGCAGACCCGACGCGGCCAAGATGTCAGGAAAAAGTGTCTCAAAGTCGGCCCCGCTGCAAATGATCGTCCGGGCTGCGCCGAACCGGCGACCGTCCGCCGTTTCCACGCCGCGCTCGTCGACCGCACGGACGAGCGTGTTGAAATGAAACTCGACGCCGCGTCGCTCACGCAGCCAATCGGCCGTCGATGCGATCGCCTCGCGCGGGTCGACACACAATTCGGTCGGGCTCCACAATCCGCCGAGCAATCGGTCAGGATTGGCCGCCGGACTTGCCGCCAACACTTCTTCGGCAGTCATCAGCCGGACGCTATAGCCAAGTGCCGGCGCGCGCTGGGCGAACTCGGTGAGGACGGACCATTCGTCCGGACGATGAGCCAAATGAATTGACCCGCACTCGTTGACCCAAATCCCGGCCTCTTTCTTGAGGTCCAGCCACAGCTCGCGGCTGCGCAGCGCGGCTGCGTGGCAGAGGCCGGCCGGCTGTCCGACGGGCCAGATCATGCCAAAATTGCGAATCGAGGCCCCCTCAGCCCGACTCGACCGTTCGAAGATGCGCACCGATTTTCCGCGTCGGATGGCCGACCAGGCATGGGCCAGTCCGACAATTCCTGCTCCGACAACGATCACGTGTGTCTCGGGCATTTTGTTCCTCGGAATGGCCAGGGGTGAATCACAGGGAGTGATGACTCAGGCAGGCTCGCATTTCGGCAATTGACGGCCACACACCACCGTAGCGCGGCCGCTCATGGTGACAGCCACGACGCCGACGGCTACGATCCAAACCGGTCAAGGAGTAGCGCATGTCCTCGTCCGTCGATCTGTACGGCACCGCTTATGGTAACTTCGCAACTCGAGCGGTTGAGGAAGTCCGCAAAGAAACTTACGGCGAGGACTTCGGACAGAGTAGTTGGGTCACAGGCGACGAATATCGCCGATTCTTCCGGATGCTCGCGTTGCGTGCCGGCGAGCACGTCTTGGACGTCGGCTGCGGCTCGGGCGGGCCGGCCTTGTTCTTGGCGCGGGAGACCGGTTGCCGCGTGACGGGCGTCGACATCAGCGAACCCGGCATCGAAGCCGGTCAATCGCTCGCCCGGCAGTCGGGAATGCAGGAAACGGTTACCTTTCGCCAAGCTGACGTCTGCGAGCCACTCGCGTTTGCCGAAGGCGACTTCGATGCGCTGGTCTGCATGGACGTTCTCTGCCATCTTCGAGACCGCGGGCGCCTTTTCAACGACTGGCACCGGGTGCTGCGCCGGCGGCCGACTGCTGGTGACTGATCCGGTTGTGGTCACTGGACTTGTCTCCAAGGAAGAGTTGGCCGTGCGCAGTTCGACGGGCCATTTCGAGTTCTGTCCTCCCGGCGTGAACGAGCGACTGCTCCGAGAGGCTGGATTTGAACTGGACGCGACGGAAGACGCCACCGATCAGGAGGCAATCGTTTCGGCACGCTGGCACGATGCACGCGAAAAGCGGACGACCGAGCTGACTCGCCTCGAGGGTGAAGAGACGTTCTCCGGATTGCAACGCTTCCTCTCCACCGTGCATCGGCTGTGTGCCGAGCGCCGGTTGTCTCGCCACGTCTATCTGGCTCGAAAGCCGGGCTCTGCACCCGAACCCCGCCGGCTACAAAATCCGCACCGAGCTGGTCGGCAAGCACCTGGAATCGCTCAACCTGCCGAAAAAGTGTCAGAGCGGGACAACGCATCGGTCGACCCCGCGGCATTCGAAACGCGGTCAGAACGACATGTAGAGCACGGGGGGTGGTTCCTGTTTGAAGGCCCACTCGAAGTAAAGCACCAGAACCACAATGGCCGTCTGAGTGCAGAGGATCGAGTACATCAGCGCGGGGCGCTCGCCGATTCGTGCTACGAGCCGTGCCAGGACCGACCCGATGGCGTCGGCCTTCCAGAGCGCGGCCAAGGCGACGGCCGCGACGATCATCGGCGTCGCATCCATGGCTTGCCAGCGGGACGCGACCAGCGAGGCGGGCAAGTTCACGAGTTCACGCGACATAGTTCCCAATAAGGCCCACACTTCGCGCGGATCCATCGAAAAGAACAGAAAGCAGAAACCGACATAGTGCAGGGTGACGATCACGGCGATCCACTCAATGGCTCGGTTTCGCAGGTAGGCCTTTAGCCCCGCTCCGCCAAGCACGGCTCGCAGGCCGTCTCCATAGGCGCGCGTCACCGCGGCCCCCAAGCCGTTGAGAGCCCCAAACCAGACAAATCCCTCCGTCGTCCCGTGCCAGACGCCGGCCAGAAACAGAGCCAGGAACAAGAGCGCGTAACTCCAGTAACGAGCCGCGCTCGGAAATTGGCTCGCCGCAACTTTGTAGCTCGTCATGAAGACGTAATCGCGGATCCAGTGACTCACGCTAATATGCCAGCGGTTCCAGAAGTCCAAGACGTTGCGGGCCAGGTAAGGCCGATTGAAATTCTCGGGCAGCTCGAAACCAAGCAGTCCGCCGGCTCCGAGCATTACGTCGGTGTAACCCGAGAAATTGAAATAGAGATAAGCCGGGTAGACGTAAAAACAGACCAGAACTTCGGAAAGATTGCGGGGTCCCGGCGGCACAGCGGCTCGTTTAAATTCGGCGAGTGCCCAAGCGCCCAGCACGCTGATTTTGATCATGCCTGTCAGAATGCGGGTCCACAAAAGCAGGGCCTCGCGCGATTCGCGCGGCGCAGATCCATTTCGTTCCAGCTTCTCAGAAAATCGTTGTAGCGCTGAATGGGCCCGGCGGTGAGCGCGAAAAACGACAATTGGTAGTTCAAATAGCTCCAGAGGTTGAAGGGCGCCAGTTGTCCTTGCCACTCGTCCACGAACATGTGAATGAGCTTGAAGAACATGTACGAGAGGCCGACCAGTTCGACGGGGTGCAACACCAGATTCCATTCCATCGGCACTGGAACCCAGGTCGCGAAGAACTCGTAGCGTTTGACGTAGAGAAAGGTCAGGAGCACGACCGTGATCGCCGCGGCGACGATTGCGCCCCGTCGGAAAGCTCGAACCGCGGCGAGTGCAATGTACGTCCCGACCAGCACGGCGGCGAAAAAGCCCCAGCTCCGCAGATTGGGGACCTGTGAAATGAGAAACGTGGCATTCGCCGCGGCAAGGATGACTTGTCGCAGCAGTTTCCCGGGGGCCAGATGAAAAGCGAGGACGACAGCAACGCACAGCGCCAAGAAGCCGAGCGAGCAAACCGACATCGCGAATCGTCACTTTCCCTTGGCCTGACGTGCGAAATCGAGTGCGAACCGCACGTCGTCGGCGACCAGCTGGGTGAATTTCTGCGCCCCCAGTGGATTGGGATGCGAGTAGTCCCAACACAACTCCGGCGGATAGCGCAGAATTTTGTCGTGGTCCGCGGACAAGAGGCGCGGGGACGACGCCTGCAAATCTTTGAGCCACGCCTCGACGCGCTCGAATTTCAGGTTCCTGGTCGCCTCCGCGGAAACGGGACAGAACCGGATGAGCAACGGGACGCCGGCATTGTCGCAGGCCTCGACCAGTCGTCGCACGCCCGAATCCCAAACATCGTGGATCTCAACGATGTTCCCGGGACGATCCAAATTCTTGGTGGGACCACGCCCAGGCAATTCAAAGTGCCCGCGTTTTTGCCGCGCCACGCGTTCGAACTGCCGGTACGTCACTTTTTCCATTCCGATCAAGGCACAATCGCGAACGTCGTCCGACTTCCCGGTGAGCGAGGCCGACGCGGCGTTCCAAGCGAGGAGCGTTCCTTGCCGAAACGTGTAGCCCAGATTCCCTTCCAGCGAACGGGGGCTGCGAACATCGAACCCGTAGCAATCCACGAAATGATTTCGCAGCTTGGTCCAGTACCAGGGTACGTCTCGTTCCAAACCCACCGGCGAAAGACACAGGACCACCAGGCGCGGCGTCGAATGCGTCGAGAGGTAGCCTTTGGCCACATTCAGCATCACGCCCGGCCCCAGGTCGCCCACGATGCCGAGATTGTAGGCCCCCAACCCGGTCGCGCGTTCAAAGCGGACGGGATCAACACCCGTGCGGCAAGCGCTGTCGCCGATAAAAATGACATCGTTCGCTTCCGTCGAAGAGAGAGCGTATTCCATCGCGCTAACGACGCACGTCTCGTCAAACGTCGGCGACCGGCGCGGGTCGAAGAAACGCAAGGCGCTCGGCGCGCTGCGCATCGCGAGGTAGGCAGTCCCGCAAACCAGCACGAGTGTTACGGCGAGCGTAGCCGCCACGCTCGCTGTCGGAGTCAGCCAGCGAATGCGCTGCCGGACATCACTCGATGCGCCATGCTCCGACTGAATACGGCCTCCTGGGTCAGGAGTTGCGGTTGAGAATCGGGCAGTCATGAACTGATTCAGCTTTCTGAGTTTCGACGAGCCACGATCGCGACTCCTGCCGAGCCCAACTGCCGAGAAATCGATTATGGTCGTTTGGGCCGCAATGTGACAGACTTGATACCGCGCAGTCGGACTGCGCGGCGTCTACCAATTGAAGCGACTGGGGTGTTGGGACGGCGAGGACCAGGAAGTTATGATTAGGGCGTAAATTGCGCACAGGCTGGCCCTCGCCTCATGGTTGAAAGGGGTGACGGGCCGAAGACGGACTGTGCTTTTTGGCCTCGCGACGCGAAAATACAAGGGTCGGCGCACGTGCGGCGTACGCGTTTCCAGCACACGGCTTTAGCCCTCCGGACTGGCGTGTCTTCCTCCCCTCCCTCTCCGACAGAAATCCACGATACGCTCGTGCAGGATGAGCACGAGAGCGCGCAGGCGGCCGATCTGAGCCGCTGGGTTGAAACTCCGCCGGGGGGAGTGCCGGGATATACCCTTTTGCGGTCGCTGGGAGGCGGGGCGTTCGGCACGGTGTGGCTCGCATCGGAAGACAACACGGGCAAGCAGGTCGCGATCAAGTTTTACACGCACCAACGCGGGCTGGACTGGTCGCTCTTAAACCGCGAAGTGGAAAAGCTCGCGGTTCTCTATACGTCTCGACACATCGTTCGACTGATCGACGTCGGCTGGAACAGCGAGCCGCCCTATTACGTGATGGAGTACCTCGCCAGCGGATCGCTCGCCACGCATCTGGCGGCCGGGCCGTTGCCGGTTAACGAGGCCGTGCGCATCGCGGAAGGCGTGCTCAGCGCGCTGGTTCACGCGCATGGCAGCGGCATCCTGCATTGCGATCTGAAGCCGGCCAACGTGCTTTTGGATAGCGAATTCGAGCCCCGGTTGTGCGACTTTGGTCAATCACGTCTTTCGAACGAACAAAATCCGGCCTTGGGCAGCCTGTTTTACATGGCGCCCGAGCAGGCCGATTTGCAGGCCATTCCGGACGCCCGTTGGGACGTTTACGCAATTGGCGCTCTGCTTTACCACATGCTGTGCGGCAAGCCACCGTATTGGACGCCCGAGATCGAAGAGGCCATTCGTTCAGCGCCGACGCTCGACGAGAAGCTGGCGGTTTACCGCGAGCAGATCCGCAACAGCCCGAGGCCGACCGGATTGCGAAACGCCCCCGGAGTCGATCGACGCCTGGCTGAAATCGTCGATCGGTGCCTGCAGACCGATTCGCAACGACGCTTTCCCAACGCTCAGGCGGTCCTGGACATGCTTGTGCTCCGCGACCGATCGCGAGCGCGCCGGCCGTTGATCAGCTTGGGAATTGTCGGCCCGAGCTTGCTGCTGTTGGGGATGGCCTGGCTCGTTTTCGACCTGTTGGGCACGGCGGAAAAAGATGCCAACGTATTGATGACCAAACGCGCAAATGAGAGCGGCATCTTGTCCGCGCGGGTTGTGGCGCAGAGCATCGGCCGCGACCTTAGCGAACGAGAGCAGGAGCTGGTCGAACTCTCGGACCGAATCACAAACGACAAGTCGCTTAAGACTCTGCGCGACGCGATCACCGCTCCTGTGGCGACAGACAAAACCAAAAACGAGCAGCTTTTTGCCGAACTCAACGCGTCCCGCAAGGAGTCAGACGAGCGCTTCGACAAGCTGGGTCTGCAAAAGGATTTCAGCTGGTTCCTGGTCGACGATCATGGGATTCAGAAATGGCGCTCGCCGCTATTCGACCAGAGCTGGAAATATCCGCACTACCTCGGGAAAAGTTTTGCGGGTCGCGATTACTTTCACGGCTTGGGAATCGACTATGCGCGGGGAAGTGAGCCGCCGAATCTGAAGCCAATCCGCGTGCCGCACATCTCTCAGTGGTTCACTGAGGTGCTCAATGAGCGACATCTGGTCGCCGTTTCCGTTCCGATCTTTGACGAGTCCGACAAAGTGATCGGAGTCTTGGGTCGAACGATCGAGATCCGCTCGCTCTTGGATGTTTACAGCCACGCGATTTTTGCAGAAACCGCGACCCCGTCGGCCACGCCTGACGACACGCGCGAAATCGCCCTCATCGAACGCAAGGGGGGCAATGTGCTGGACCATACCTGGTTCGACAAGCATCACCAGGAGCTACGGCAGCAAAAATTGAAACCGGAGGTGCTGGCAACGTTCCGCGTTTCACAGGCGGTGCGTGAAAAGCTCGATCGGCTCGCGCGCACCGAAGTCCCGCTGGGAAATCCCGACTCCGCCGTCGACGATCACTACACCGATCCGCTTTGTCGTCTCGATGTCGCCGCGAAAGATCTCGGGGGGGAATGGCTGGCCGCGTTCGCTGCCGTCCCCTGGACCGAATGGGTGGCCGTGGTCCAGGAGCGCCGGACCGCGGCGCTCGAGCCCGTGCAGGAAATGAAATCGCGGCTGACGCGGACTGGGCTGTGGGCCTTGGCGGGGAGTTGCCTGCTGATCGGCCTGTTGTGGTATTTTGTGGGGCGCGCGTTGATCGATCGCACGCCGCGGTTCTGGCCGATGCGTCCGAATCGCGGGGTCAGGTGGCGCGGCCGCCAGCGGGCCTCCCACGCCGAGTGGGCTGTTGCGCGGATTCTAGCGACGAACGGCTTCACCTCGGGTCTTGTCGTCGTGGCCGCCGAAGGTAAACCAATTGCTGGTTCTCGTCGCACAGGGATTAGACCGGGATCATCACTGGCGCCAAGCTCTCGAGTCCGCGCGGCCCTATGTTCTCGGCCGCGACGGAGGCGCCGATCTTTCGGTTCCGTGGGACGGGCATATTTCGCGCCGCCACGCGCGATTGACGGTGGCGGACGGACGCTTGAGCATCGAAACCCTGCCGGAAGCCCGCAACCCCGTATTCGTCAACGGACGGCAATCCACCCGTTTCTCGCTCGAGGAGGGAGAACGCTTCGTCATCGGAGCGACCACGTTTTCGCTCGAGCGGCAGGGTTTGCGGTTGAGCGAGACAGGGCCCCTGGAAGAGGTCACTTTCGATCCGCACATGCTGAGGAACGTTCGCTTCAGCGACGCAGACCGGCGGTTCGACGTCTTGACTCGGCTGCATGAGGTCATCTGGAGCGCGCGGACGCAAAGCGAACTCTATCATCGGCTGTCCAGCTTGATCCTGGCTGGCGTTGGCAGTGCCGAGGCGGTCGCGATTGTCGAAATCGACGACGCCGGGGCCGTTCGCGTGCTGAATTGGGACCGCCGCCGCGAGGCCGCCGGACTGGTCCAGCCCAGCTCGCGGCTCATCGGCGACGCGCTCTTGCGCCGGCACCGTAGCGTGCTGCACATGTGGGAATCGGCCAAGTCGGCAGACAGCAAGTATACGATTTCCGCCGAATTCGACTGGGCGTATTGCACGCCGGTCGCTGACGGAGCATCGTCCTGGGGCATCTATGTCGCCGGAGGACTCGACCAGCCCTTGGCTCCCGGCCAGATGTCGCGCACCGACGGCGTCTTCCTGCAGGCTGACGTCAAATTCACAGAGCTGGTCGCGGAAATCGTCAGCTCGGTGCTGAGGCTTAACCGCTTCGAGCGGCAAAAATCGGGACTGCGGCAATTTTTCGCGCCTCCGATCCTGTCGGCTTTGGGCGACGATCTCGACACGGCACTCTTGGAGCCGCGCGAGTGCGACGTCACCGTTCTGTTCTGCGACCTGCGCGGTTTCAGTCGCACTGCCGTGGCGGCTGCCGACGACTTGCGCGGACTGCTGGAACGTGTGAGTCGCGCCCTCGGAGTAATGACCAGTCAAATCCTCAAGCACGGCGGAGTCACCGGCGACTTTCAGGGAGACGCCGCGATGGGCTTTTGGGGCTGGCCCCTTTTGTCGCCCGAAGCGCCGCTCGACGCTTGCCGGGCCGCGCTCGGCATCCGCGCCGCTTTTCAAGAAACGTTCGGCCGGCAGGATCATCCCCTGAAGAATTTTCAGGTGGGTCTGGGCATCGCCCACGGCCGGGCGGTCGCGGGCAAGATCGGCACGGCCGAACAGGTCAAGGTCACAGTCTTTGGACCGGTCGTGAACCTGGCGAGTCGACTCGAGGGAATGACCAAACAGCTTCGGGTGCCGATTGTCATCGACGAAGCCACAGCGGCCATCGTCAACGCCCGTCTCGACCGCCGGGAAGGACGGACTCGCCGGCTCGCCAAGGTCCTGCCGTACGGGATCGAGACTCCCGTGGTGGTCAGCGAACTCTTGCCCCCGGCATCGGCAGAGGGCACTTTGAGCGACGAACAGGTCGCGCATTTCGATCAGGCGGTCGAGCACTTCATCGCGGGCCGCTGGGAAGACGCCTATCAAGATCTGCACCGCATGCCGGCCAGCGACCGGGCCCAGGACTTTCTGGGCGTCGTCATCGCCCAGCACAACCGCATTCCTCCCCCCGGCTGGAACGGCATCCTCGAACTGCCGAACAAATAGACAATTGCCGCGTTTTCGTCGCGGCACGCGGGCCATTTCGGCAATATAATTAAGGTTTGGCCCCTTCATAATTGACACCCAGGATCCGAACGCAAGCGCCCATGCCGGATACCGTCGTCGAACTCGGTAAGATCGATTGGAAACGGATCTTCCCGTGGGTACGGTTGTTTCGTGTATTCCGCACGGCCATTGACCTGCGGATGCTGACGCTCGGCTGCGTGGCGCTCGTGGCGCTGTCTGTGGGCGATCGGGTCTTTACCAATCTGTTGTTCACCCCATCCAACACAACTTCGGCCGAATCTCAGGCCGCCTACCAGTGGGACCGCCCAGCGGCGGAAAACCCGATCGATTTTCCCGCGAGAGTCGTTAACAACCCTTGGGGGGTCTTCGCCGGGATCGCATCGCGCTGGGACCGGCTGCTGCAGCCGGCGCGAACCGTCCTGGAACCGGCCCGTACGATTCTGCTGCCCGAGGCGTCCTGGAGCCAGAAGGCGCTTGCCTGGACCCGCCTCCTCTGGGCGCTCTGCGTCTGGTCAGTGCTTGGCGGCGCGATGACGCGGATTGCCGCCGTCGAGCAAGCCACCGATACGCCCATGTCGTTCTCCGGCGCTCTGCGGTTTTCGCTCGAGAACTTTCTGTCGTACATGACGGCAGTTTTGTTGCCAGTGGTGGCGATCGGTCTGTTTTGGTTCCTTTGCACGATCGGCGGATGGATCGGACGGATTCCAGGCATCGGGCAGCCGCTGTTGGGGCTCTTGTGGGGAGTCGAGCTGGCGTTCGGCTTCTTGATGGCGCTGATTCTGATTGCGGCCGTCGCCGGTTGGCCGCTGATGTATGCGACGATCGGAGCGGAAGCCAGCGACGGATTCGACGCCTTCAGCCGCTCGTACAGCTACGTCTTCACGCGCCCCTGGCATTACTTGTGGTTCTCTCTCGTGGGGCTGACCTACGGAGCGTTCGTGACCACTTTTATTTCGCTCGTGGCCGCGCTCGTCGTTTACCTGTCGGCTGCCGGAGTCGCGTCGGGGCTGGGGCCATCCCGCACCGGCGGAATGCTGCTTGGTTCGCCCGACTCAGTCGGCGGAGCGAACTTCGTCAGCAGTCTCCCCTCGGCGGACATCGGCGTCGGCACGCGCATCGCCGGGGCCTGGTTGCAACTCATCGGACTGCTGGTGGCCGGATTCTGCGTGAGCTTTTTCTGGACCGCCAGCACCGTGATTTACCTCTTGTTGAGGCAGGTGGACGACGCCACCGACTTCCGCGAGGTCTACCCACCCCCTTCCGAGGACAAAGACGAGCTGCGGCCGTTTGTGGGAGTTGCTGCCTCGGATCAAACGGTGATCGAGCGTCCGCCGGAGGGCGACTTTGCCGGCGGTCCGCGCCGGCGCCGGGCGTCAGCGAGCCTGAGGGAGTTCGGCAGGATCCCTCAATCCCGTCGACGCCGCCGAGCACGCCGACTCCGCCACCGAGTGCGGCTCCGCCGGCTCCCTGAAGCACGTCCTCATCACGCTGGCCGCGGTTGACTTGCGACCGGTCGCGACAACTCTTGCCACAACGCACGGTAGTAGCGCATCACTTGCTTTGGATCCGCAGTCGCCTGACATTCGGCCAGGCAGTACCCGTCGAAGCCCGATGCTTGCAGGAGCGTAAACAGCTCGCGATACGGGTAACCGGAATACAACTCGTTGATGTGGCAGGTCCGGCCAAGCTTTTTTTTGACTCGGTCAAAATTCGCCTTGATCGATCCGTTGATGACGTCGCTCGCATTGGAATTCCAGCAGACGCCCACACTAGGGTGGTCGGCGACGCGCATGATTTCTTCGATCAGCGACAGGTCGGACGATTCCTTGCCGTGTACTTCGAGCCGGATTTCCATGCCGTAGCCTTCGGCGAACTGGCCGCACTCGCGGAGCGCCTTGCCGATCTGTTCGGCGGTGCCGTGTCGATCCTTGCCTTTGACGAGTCCATTCGGCCGGACCTTGACGCCACTGCCACCGACGTCGTGGGACAAAACGATGAACTCTTTGGTGAGCTCGATGTTTTTCTTCACGACGGCCGGATCATTGCTGTGGAATTCGCAGATTGACCCCAACCCGACGAGTTCAACGCCGGAATCGGCAAATCGCTTCTGGACCTCAGCCCGCTGGTCCCGGTTGAGCGAAACTTCGACGCCATGCTTGTGCGTGGTGCGCAGCTCGGCACCGGCATAGCCGGCCTCGGCGCAATATTTAATCAGCGTGGGAAGATCCCAATTTGCTCCCCATTGGTACGTGACCATGCCGAGTTTCATCGCGAGATCCTCCGAGAAGTTTCGACGGCGCCAAATCGCACTATAGACGAACGCGTTGCTCAGGGCGTAGCGCGACATTGGTTCTGGCGAGGCTGGGATGCGACGGGGGCATCTGCCACCGCCACGACGGCAGTGATATACTGGCCGTCGCTCAGATCGAGTTGCTTTTTCGACATTTCGACTGCCACGACTCGCCCGCGAGGCCGATCGACGAGACGAAAGGACGCAATCATGCCGGCATTCCGTGCGTTGGCTTGTGCCTCGATGTGTCTCGTGCTGCATACCGCCGCAGTCAGCGCCGGCGCGGCACCGCCGTCGGAAGCGATCGCGGTGGGCAACGAGTTGCGTGGGGTTGTCGTGGATGAGGCGGACAAACCGGTCGCCCACGCCAAGGTCGCCGCACGCGGATACCGGGTCAATCAGAGCACCCAATCGGCCGCCGACGGAAGGTTTGAGATGAAAATCGCGGCAAAAGGGCTGTCCTGGGGTATGGTTCACGCGACGGATCAAACGGGCCGACAGGGCTTCGTCCAAGTGTTGATCGGGCAGAAATCGAACCCAGTCCGCATCGTTTTGAAGGAGCCCCGAGGGATCACGGTCACGGTCACCGACAAGTCGGGAAATGCAATCCAGGGAGCAACTGTCGGCGCCATCGTGCAAAACGCACTCCTGGTCCGACAAGAAACGGACGCCCAGGGCAAGGCGCCCTTGCGACTCCCGGAAGGCCTTTCGTCGCGCACCATTTTTGCCATGAAGGCGGGCGTGGGCTTCGACTATGTCGCGTCAAGCCTTTCGGTGAGAAAGAGCGGCCGAGGACCCGACAAAAACGACAACCTCAAGCTCGTGTTCACCGGCGCTCGGACTGTGAGCGTTCGCGTGACTGATCGAACCGGCAAGCCGATCACCGGCGTCGAGTTGTATCCCTGGTATTTCAATTTGCCCAAAAAAGGGCAGTTAAATATGACTGGCGTGTCTGGGGAAGAGCTTTTCACCAGACTGACCGATCAACAAGGCGTTGCTACGTTTCCATTCGTCCCCATCGACAATCAAGGGAAAGTCACCTTCTGGATGGGGAAGGTCGCCGAGTACGTGCCTCTCGAGCGCCCGACATTCGATCCGCAATCGAAGTCGGATGCGATCACCACCGTGATGGTCCCGCTGGAACGAGTGCGCGGGAAGGTGACGACTGCCGAGGGGCGGCCGGCCGTCGCGGCGGAGGTCCATGCGGCTGGTGTCGGCTACGACATGAACCTGGACGACTTCCGGGGCTCGACGAAATGCGACAGCCACGGCGATTTCGAGCTGCGCGTTCCGCCGAACAAGTATTACACGTTCTCGGCCCGCCGCGACCGGGCCGTTGCCCCGTTAGAGAATCGGACGATCTTGCTGGGGGCGGCGATCGAGCCGCTGAACTTCGTGCTGAAACCTGGCCGACGCGTTTACGGACAGGTGACGCGCGCCGGGATAAAACACCGGTCGCGCATGGGACCGTCAGTCTGTCACTCAATCCGAGCGACGACTACTCGAAACTGCCCAAAAGCCAGCAGCTGCCGAACCCCAGGAAAAGTCGGCGCTGGATTGGTCCGCAGTTCTATGAAAACGCTGAGACGGACGCGAAAGGTCGCTTCGAGTTTTTCGCTCCCCCTGGCTCCTATAACCTGCAGCTCAACGGCGTTTGGGACCAACGACGCCGAAGCGTTCAACTCGAGAATCAAAACGATATCGAGGTCAATCTAGTCGACTCGCGACCTGAAAAGAGCGTGCTGAAAGGCCGCGTCGTTTTGAAATCGGACCCGTCCCGCGGCATTCCCGAGGCCAGGGTCGAGGGAATCGCCACGGACGGGTCACCCGGCTTCGCGGAACGGATCAGCGTCGTCGCGGATGAGGAGGGGAAATTTGAAGTCAACCGATCTGAAATCAAGATGCTGATCTGGGCTGGTTCTGGTTCTCTCGCCGGATCCGTCGACATCGCGCCCGAGGATAAATCGGTCGTCGTTTCGCTTGCGCCGACGGGCTCCGCGACGGGGATTTTGATCGACGCGGCAACAGACCAGCCTGCCGCCCAATCGCCACATTCACTTTGGCGTGCGGCTTCCGCAAAACGGAGGGCCATTCACCTGGTACTTCGGGCAGGAGAGCACGACCGACGCCAGCGGCCGCTTCAGCGTGAAGAAACTGACTGTCGGCTTGAAACACGACGTCTACGTGGAAATGGAACGCAATGAGGACGGCGCGATTTCCTGGCAGACCGTCAGCGAGTTCGTTCCGAAAAATGCCGACCAGGCGGACCTCGGGGAACTCAAGCTGCCGGCCCCTTATCGTCCTCCCACGCTCGAGAAATTGATCAGCAAAGCGATGGATGTTAAGAAGCCGCTCGAAGCGCGGCTCAACGGCGATTGCTACGAGGCGCGGCTCTTTGAGAACTACGTGCTGATCTTGGCGGCGTCGCCCAAAGATGCCGCCTGTCAGCGGTTCTTTTCGATTCTCTACCGTCGCGACACTCGCGAGGGGGACGGCGAAGCACGCGACACGCTCGACAACTTCCGACTGCTGGCGATCGACGGTTCAACAGCACAACATGGCGCCGAACTGAAAACGCTTCTGGCCCGGTCGGACGCGCCGTCACCCAAGGTCGACGATCCGGCTTTTGTCATCGTCGATACGGAAGGTCATCTGGTTGCGGCGACTACGGCTAAGCAGATCTGGCCCGGCAAAACGATGGACGCCCAGCCGCTGACGGCGTTTCTCAAGCAGCATCTGCCGCCGATGCCCGACGCGCAAAAGCGTTTGGCCGACGCGCTCGTCCAAGCCCGGCGAGAGAACAAGCATGTGCTCGTCGAGCAAAGCGCGGCCTGGTGCGGCTGGTGCCACGTGCTGGCGAAGTATCTCGATAAGCACCGATCTCTGGTCGAAAAGGACTATGTCTGGATCACCGTCGATCCCCGCTTTGCGCACGGCGCGGCGGTTATCAAGCAACTGCGTCCCAAAGCCCAGGGCGGCATACCCTGGATGGTGATTCTCGACTCTGACGGCAAACCGCTCATCACCAGCGACGGTCCTGAAGGGAATATCGGCTATCCCGGAGAACCCAGCGGAGTCGAGCATTTCGAAAAAATGCTGCGAACGACGGCGCGTCACATGTCGGACGCGGAGATTAAGATTCTGCTCGCCGACACACGGAAGAAGTAAGAAACTGCCGAAGGCTTTAGGCAGCCGTTTACCAGCGGAAGAGCGCCGTGCCCCAGGTCAGGCCGGCGCCGAAGCCGCTCAAGAGGAGCGTATCGCCCGCGTGAATTCGGCCCGCGCGGAAGGCTTCGTCGAGCGCGATCGGCACCGAGGCGCCCGATGTGTTGCCGTAGCGCTGAATGTTGCTGAACACGCGCTCGCGCGGAATGCCGAGTGCATCGACGGCCGCGTCGATGATCCGCTGATTGGCCTGGTGAAGCAAGTAGAGCGAGACGTCGTTCACTCCGAGCTGTGTCTGTTCGAGAACGAGTTGGATCGTGTCGGTCAGCGCACGAACGGCCCACTTGAAGACGCTTCGCCCGTCCATCTGCACGTACTGCCGGCCGGCCTGCACGCTGTCGAGGCTGGCCGGCTCGCGCGTGCCTCCAGCGGGAATCACCAAGAGCGGTCCGCCGCCGCCGTCGGCGCCGAGTTGATAGCACAAGAGCCCCTGCTTCGGTGTCCCTCGCGTGATGACGGCCGCACCCGCGCCGTCTCCGAATAAGGGGTACGTGCGCTGGTCGGCCGGATTCATGAACCGCGTGTTGGTGTCGGCTCCCAGCGCCAGTGCCGTCGTCGCGTTACCCGTGGCAACATATTGGGCCGCGGTCGACAGCGCGTACATGAATCCCGAGCAGGCGGCCGACAGGTCGAAGGCCGGAGCCGCCAGGCCGAGACGATCTTGAACGAGACAGGCCGTTGAAGGACAAAAATGATCGGGCGTAAACGTGCCGACGATCAGCAGGTCGACATCTTTTGGACCTACGCCTGCCGCGGCCATCGCTCGTGTTGCCGCCTCGACGCACAGGTCGCTCGTTGCCTGTTGGCCGGAAGCGCGCCGGCGTTCGAGGATGCCCGAGCGCTGTGCGATCCAGTCGGGGTCGAAGCCGTTCTCGCGCAGCAGGTCGGCGTTTGTGACGACGTTGTCGGGAACGTAAGAGCCGGTGCCGACGATTTGCACGCCCATCAGCGAGCAGGTCTTCCGCCGCAGAGTGAAGACGCCGGCTTTTGTTGTCTCGACCGCCAACGTGACCTGAGGCACGGGAGGCTGCGCGGATTGGTCTCGCAACTGTGAAATCTCATCGGCGGTCGGGCCGGCACCCGGCGTGCCGTCGACGCGGACCGTAGATTGATGCATTACTCGCCCTTGTAGAGAAGTCCGTCGACATGCTGCGCGGCGGTTGCAGCCCGGCGGACGGCCCCTGTCAAGGAACCGAATCGAAATTCGCGTTCAGTCGGCGACCCACTCTTGGAAATTCACGCGGCTCGGATCTGGCGGCTCACACCCGCAGGAGGCGTGTTGGCCGGTCGCCGGACTGTCCCGGGTCCGGGTTGGGGCTGGGAGTATAGTCGCTGTCATCTTAAGACGCTAGCGCGACTTCGGCTGCGCACCGCGTGAAGAATTCGTTGACACCAGGCTGCGGACGCCTGAAACCGCGGTCGAAAGCCTTAACCAATGCCGAAAGGGGAGCCGACACTTGGACACGCGCCGGGAGCCTCGTATTATCGAACCCGGTTGGAAAGAGGACATGCCAGAGTCGAATCAGACGGTGCATCGCATCCGGCTTCGCGGGCCCTGGCTGCTCAAGCCGACCGCGGTGCCTTCGACCCCCCCGCGGAGAATCCAGCTTCCGGCCCCCTGGGCTGGGCTGTTTGACGCCGACGTTCGTGACGTGCAATTGAGTCGCCGGTTCAATCGGCCGACGAATCTCGGGCCAGCCGACCGGATCTCGCTGGTCGTCAACGACTTGCCCGCAGGTGCGCGGGTGTCGCTCAACGGGATCACCCTAACGCCCCAACCGCCGGACGCCGCACAAACAGCCGTCTTTCCCACTGCCTGCCTCGAACCGCACAACTTGCTCACCATCGAATTCGACGTCGCCGCGACAGTGGCGGCCGGCGATCAAATCTGGGGCGAGATCGCCCTCGTCATTTCCAGCCCCTGACAGTTAAGCCCTCCGATGAACGCTTGATAGGATCTCCCGATGAGTCAGCGCCCCAGAATCGGCCATTCATTTCGAGGACCGCGTTGCCGGATCAGACTCTGCGCGGCGGCCGGGGGTCTGGCGGCGGCCCTGTTCCTGCCAATCGGCAATACATTCGCGGCTGACAGCCCCAAAGCCCCGGCCCAGGTCCCGGCCCCCAAAGCTCCAAAGCGGATTCCACCTGCGGGCATTGCCGTCCCGCCCGAAAAGCGAGTCGCGCTCGAAAAGGAACTCGACGCTTTCGGGAAGGAAATCCAAGCCCTCGGGCGGAATCGATCGGCCCGCGCGCAGTCGCTCCTACCCGACGTCCAGATTTTCTGGCAGGCCGTCCACAACGCGCTTGCCGACGGAGAATTCTTTAAACCGCGGGAAATCGACACTGCCTTCGAGTTGTTGCACGAAGGCCGCGCACGCGCCGCGGCACTCAAGGCGAACACCCCGTCTTGGACCGACGCGCACGGCCTGGTTGTCCGCGGCTATCGATCCCAACTCGACGACTCGGTCCAACCGTACGGGTTAGTTGTCCCCCCGTCATACACCACCGCCGGAAACGGCAAGTTCCGCCTGGATCTTTGGTTTCATGGACGCGGAGAGACTTCGAGCGAAATCAATTTCCTGCGCGAACGCGAGAAAAACGTTGGGACCTTTGCGCCGCCCGACACCATCGTGTTGCATCCCTACGGACGCTATTGCAACGCGAACAAGTTCGCCGGCGAAGTCGATGTTTTCGAGGCGATCGCTTCGGTGAAGGAGCGCTATCGAATCGACGACAACCGGATCGTCATTCGCGGTTTTTCAATGGGCGGCGCCTCGACCTGGCACCTGGCGGTTCACTATCCCGATCTCTGGGCTGCCGCCAACCCGGGAGCTGGATTTGCCGAAACGCCGGTTTTTGCCGACGTGTTCCATCATGAGCCCCTCGAGCCGACCTGGTGGGAACGGACTCTCTTTCACTGGTACGACGCGACCGATTGGGCGGGGAACCTCTGGCACTGCCCCACAATCGCCTATTCCGGCGAACTCGACTCGCAAAAACAGGCCGCCGACATCATGGCCCTTGCCATGAAGAAGGAAGGGCTCGATCTCGTCCACGTGATCGGCCCGAAGACAAAACATCAATACCACCCGCAGGCGCCGCGGAGGTCGATCGACGGATCGCAGAACTCGCCGAGCGGGGCCGCGAAGTGGTTCCCGAAAGCATCCGTTTCACGACCTATACGCTGCGTTACAACCACTGTGCCTGGATCACCGTGGACGCTCTCGACGGCCATTGGCAACGGGCCCAGATCGAGGCACATGCGGATGAAGCGGGAGGCCTCGTGTTTGCCACCGACAACATCAAGGCATTCACTGTGAGCATTCCGCCGGGATACGCGCCGATTCGGGCGTCAGTGCAGAAGGACGTTTCGCTGCAGTTCCTGCCGTCAAAAATCGAAACGAACGCACGGGAGCCGCAAATACTGGAAGCGCCGTCGCTGACGCACAGCGACCGGAGTTGGACGTTTTCAGTTCACCGCGAGGGGCGACAGTGGAGGCCCGGCGCAATCCCCGGCAGCGGGCTCCGTAAGCGGCATGGATTGCAGGGCCCGATCGACGACGCTTTCTTGGAGCCGTTTCTGTTTGTGCGTCCGACCGGCAAGTTTGCACACGCCGAAGTCGAGAATTGGGTTCACCACGAGTTGGACCGAGCCGTAGTTCGCTGGCGGCGGCAGTTCCGCGGCACGCCGCGCATCGCTGACGATCGCGACGTCACGCCCGCCGACATCGCATCGAAAAATCTTATCCTCTGGGGCGACGCAACGAGCAATTCGCTCATTTCCCAGCTTGCCGGCAAGCTGCCCATTCGAGAGGAGGGGGGCCAAGTTACGGTGGGGCCACAGCGGTTCGACGCGGCCCACCATGTGCCGATCCTGATTTACCCGAATCCGCTCAATCCGAATCGATATGTCGTGCTCAATAGCGGGTTCACCTTCCGCGAGCACGCCGATATGAGCAACGCGCTGCAAATCCCCATGCTTCCCGATTGGGCGATCGTCGACATCCGCACTCCGCCGAACGACGACTGGCCGGGTAAGATGGCCGCGGCCGACTTCTTCGACGAAGAATGGCAGCTGGGTCCGCCGCACGCGGAGTAGATTGAAAGAACCCGCCGGCTTACGCGGGCGACTCGCCTGCTTCCGGCTCGCCCAGGTCGACCTGCGACCAGTCGATTCCGGCGCCCTGTTTTCTCAGCTGGGCGAGGATCTCTTTCGCTCGCGGTAGATCGTCCTCGAGCACCATCACCGAGGCACCGCCCGGAGCTTCGGCCTTGAAGCCGGCAGTAAAGCCGCCGACCGCGGTGGCACGAATGCCTTCTGCTTCGAGCGCGCTCACGATCGCCGTGGCCTCGTATTCGCCCGGGACCGTGGTCAGCTTGCTCAGATTTTCGTCGTCGAGATTCATTGTCACAATTTCCAGCGAACTCAGACGTGGGCCTTCTTCAAGGCGCGTAGCTCCCGCGGCAGCGGGAAGTTGACGTTTTCCGCCCGGAAGGTGACCTCGCGGACTACCGCCTCGAACCGCTCGACCAGGTAATCGATGCACTCCTGCACAACTTGTTCCGGAGCACTGGCTCCGGCCGTGATGGCCACCGTTTCGCAGCCGTCGAACCACTTGGGCAACAGCTCGTGAGGGCCATCGATCAAGTAGGCCGGCTTTCCGCACGATTGGCCGATTTCCATCAGCCGGCGGCTGTTGGAGCTGTTCTGGCTGCCCAGGACGATTAGTACGTCAGCCTGGGGAATCAGCTCAGAAACGGCCAACTGGCGATTGGTGGTCGCGTAGCAAATGTCCTCTTTGGGAGGCGAGGCGATCTGCGGATAGCGCTCCTTCAGCCGCTCGATCACGGCATTCGCCTCGTCGATGCTGAGCGTCGTCTGGGTCAAGTAGGCGATCTTGGCGTCGGCCGGAAAGGGAAGCGAGTCGACTTCCTCGGGACTCTCGACCAGCGTGATGCTGCGCGGAGCCTCACCCATCGTGCCGATGACCTCGTCGTGCCCTTCGTGGCCGATCAGGACGATATGATACCCCTCGCGGGCGAACTTGAGCGCCTCGAGGTGCACTTTTGTCACCAGCGGGCAGGTTGCGTCGATCGTTTGCAGCCCGCGGCTGCGGGCCTCGGCACGAACTTGGGGAGAAACGCCGTGGGCGCTGTAGAGCAGCAGCGACCCCTCGGGGACCTGAGTGATCTCCTCGACGAACGTCACTCCCTGGCGGGCAAAGCGGTCGACCACATACTTGTTGTGCACGATCTCGTGGTAGACGTAAATGTTCGGACCGAACATCTTGATCGCCTCGTCGAGGCAATCGATGGCCATGTTGACGCCGGCACAAAAGCCGCGTGGATTGGCCAACAGAATCTGCATGGGCATGAAGGGAAACCCGGAGCGCGTCGTGTTTTCGGAGAATTGTAGACGCTCGCGGCGAGATGCCCACCGTGGGGGAGCCTATCGCCGAATTCCGCTTGCGCAACCCGAGCTCACTCGACTGTCACACTTTTGGCTAAGTTGCGGGGCCGATCGACGTTACAGCTACAGAGCAGGGCGATGTGGTAAGCCAAATTCGTCGATGTCCGGTGGCAGCGAATAGCGATCCGAATCGTTGGGCAGCCATCGGAAGCCGGCCACCTACTTGAGCAGCGCCGTGTACCCGGCTTGCTCGTAGTGATGATCGCCGGTAAGCGCCTCTTGAAGCCCTCGCTGTCGCATCACCGTAAATGAGATGCAATCAGTTAGTGACCATTGTTTGTCGGCGCGAGAGTCGTACAACGCGACTCCTTGATCGAATAAGTCATCGGTCGTTGTCGCAATCTCATTGACCGCAATAGCGCTGAAACTCGCTATCAGGCGCTTGAGCACACTGCGGTTGGCCGATCGCGCCAATCCATCGGCGACTTCTGTCAAAATCCACGTGGTTGTGACGAGCGCCAGAGTGTGTTGCGTTGAAAACCTAACAGCCTTCAAGTGAGCTTCGTCCGTCGGATTCAAAATGGCGAAGAAGTAAAAGGAGTCCACAAAAACTGGATTCATGATTTTGGCACGCCGTGGACATAGTGGTCATGCTGTGCAGCCATGTCGGTGGGCAAGTCGGGCGCGGTGCCGATCAAGTCCGCGAACTGCTGCGCGAGTGTCGGCTGCTGCGATTGCGCTTTGTCGGACTGGATCGTGAGCGTCATCGCGCGATTCCAAATCCTTTCCAGGACCGCGCGCGCCTCCGTTGGACTGCTCACCGGCTGTGGATTGGCGCACGACCGGCCCATCTGATCTTGTACGCAAAAGTTTCCGTGACCGTCGGGGTAGACATAGAGCCGCAAGTCGAGTGTGGCGCCCTCCGGAGTTTTCTGAATCGGGACTGCCGCCAACCATTCATCGAATTTCATGATCTGTCCCGCCTACGATTCCCTGTTGAAAATTCGCTAGGATGTGTTGCCACTTACGCGCCCTTGTCGCAAGTCGGAGCGTCAGGCCACCCGCCATCGGGTAGACACGAGTCCCTTGCCAAATTGTAGCAACCCCAACGGTCACTCGACCGTTACACTCTTGGCTAAGTTGCGGGGCCGGTCAACGTTACAGCCGCGGAGCAGGGCGATGTGGTAAGCCAAAAGCTGCAGCGGCACCACGCTCACCAGGGGCTGCAGGAACTCGTCGACGTCGGGCACGTAAATCACGTCGTCGGCCACCTCGGCAATCCGGTCGTCCCCCTCGCAGGCGATGGCGATCACCGGCCCCTTGCGGGCTTTGATCTCCTCCAGGTTGCTGATGATCTTGGGGTACATCTGGCCCCGCGGAATCACGAACACGCTGGGCGTTTCTTCGTCCACCAGCGCGATCGGCCCGTGCTTCATTTCGGCGGCCGGATACCCCTCGGCGTGAATGTAGCTGATTTCCTTGAGCTTGAGCGCCCCTTCGAGCGCGACTGGGAAGTTGTGCAGCCGGCCGAGGTACAAGAAGTTGTTTGCCCGGTGATATTTTTCCGCAACTTCCCGCACGGCGTCGTGACACTGCAGCGTCCGCTCGACCATTTCGGGCATCGCCTTGAGCCGGTCGATCATCCGCTTGCCGGCCGGGAAGGACAGGTGCCGCATGCGGCCCAAGTAAAGCGCCAACAGCGTGAGCGTGGTGACCTGCGCCGTGAAGGCCTTGGTGGAGGCGACGCCGATCTCTGGGCCGGCGTGCAAGTAAATGCCGCCGTCAGCCTCGCGGGCGATCGACGAACCGACCACGTTACAAATCGCCAGCGTCGGATGACCCTTGCGTTTGCACTCGCGCATGGCGGCCAGAGTGTCGGCCGTTTCGCCGCTTTGCGTAATGGCGAAGACCATGGTCGTGTCGGTCATCGGCGGATTGCGGTAGCGCAGCTCGCTGGCGTATTCGACCTCGGTCGGGATGCGCGTGAATTCTTCGAGCAGATACTCGCCGACCAATCCCGCGTGCCAGCTCGTGCCGCAGGCCGTCAGCACGATGCGGTCGATTCGCCGCAGTTGCTGGGGATCGACGTTGAGCCCGCCGAACTTGGCCGTGGCTTCGTCCTCGTCGAGCCGGCCGCGCATCGCGTTTTCGACCGTTTGCGGCTGCTCGAAGATCTCCTTGAGCATGTAATGCTCGTAGCCGCCACGATCGGCGTTCCCGATAACCTGGTCGAGGGTGTGCACGGCGGGAGACATCAGTCCCGTATCGCGATGCAAGAGCTGCATCCCTTCCGGCCGAAGGACCACGATCTCGTGATCGGCCAGGTACACGACCTCTTCGGTGTAGCCGATGAGCGGGCTGGAATCGCTCGCCAGGAAATATTCGTTGCGACCGACGCCGACCACCAAGGGGCTGCCCAGCCGGGCCCCAAAGATTGCATTCGGCAAGTCGCGAAACAGGATCGCCAGACCATAGGTGCCGTTGAGCCGCACGAGCGATTGCTCGAGGGCGGTCAGACACTTTTGCTCGTCGATCGGGCCCCCATAGAGACGCATCTGTTCATCGAGATGGTGGGCGATCAAGTGGGCGATGACTTCGGTGTCGGTCCCCGTGCGAAAGACGTAGCCGAGTTCCTGCAACTGGGTTCGCAGGGCGGCATGATTTTCGATCACGCCGTTGTGGACCAGCACCACCTCGCCGTTACCCCCGACGTGCGGGTGCGAATTGACGTCGGTCGTGGCCCCGTGAGTCGCCCAGCGCGTGTGCCCGATTCCGACGGTGCCGGGGATCGGCTCGACCTCGAGAATCGCCCCGACGGCCTGCACGCGTCCGGCTTTCTTGCGAATGCCGATCCGTCCGTCCCGCGCGATGGCCACGCCGGCGCTGTCGTAGCCTCGATACTCCAGGCGATGCAGGCCCTCGAGAAGAATATCCTGGGCCGACCGGTAGCCGACGTATCCGACAATCCCACACATGGCTTCTGCACTCCTTAGCGACCAGGTCTCTGTCGTATGCTTTGCGGATGCGGCGACTTTCGATCGACGCACGCGAGGTGTCGAAGGCGATCTAAATTCTATCCAGCTCGGCGTTCCTGTTGCGGAAGATTCTGCTGCGGTAAATTTTGACCTGGCAGCCAGATCGGCTCACAGCCCTTGGCCTCGAACAGGTGCGCCAGGTGCAAATGGCAGGTGAAGAACAGCACCTGCTGGTTTTGCTGCGAGAATTCCAGCAGCGTCTCGACCGCGGCCTCGGTGCGCTGCTGATCGAAGTTGACCAGCACGTCGTCGAAGACCATCGGTAGCTCGATCCCCTGTTGCGACAATTGTCGCACGGCGGCCATCCGCACGGCCAGAAGGAGCTGTTCCCGGGTCCCACCGCTGAGCTTGTCGACCGTGAGGGTCTGGCCCCGCTCATCGTCGATGCGGAGTTCCCGCTGCCCCAGCGGCGTCCAGATGTTTCGATAGCGACCCCGAGTCAACCGCTCGAGATAGCGCGAGGCAGACGCCAAAACAGCCGGCTGGCAGTTCCGCTCGAACTTCGAGCGAACGTGGTCGAGCGCCTGCCGCGCCAAAGCCAGACCTAGCCACTCTTCGGCCGTCCGCTTCAATTCGTGGCACGTTTGCGAGGCTTCAAAACGCAACCGGCTGGCCTCGCAGCTCGATTCGAGGGCTTTGAGCGACTGCTTGACGCTGCCGAGTTCTTCGAAGGCCGCGTGCAGGTCGCGTTCGATTTGTTCCAGTTCCGAGGCCAGGGCCTCGACGCTGCTCGCGGTTCTCGTCCTCGTTAAAATTTACGAGATCGTCTTCGACGATCGCCAGGTCCGGCTCCGATTCGCCCGCCGCGCGCAGTTCCTCCTGAGCGGTTGCCAGCAGCCCGTCACATTCGGCGCGGCGTCGCACCCACCCGGCCCGCTCGAGAAACTCGGCCCGGTTGCTCGCGCCCCCTTTGGCGAAGAGGGTCATGCGGCGCAAACGCAGAACTTGGACCTGTCGGGCGGCCTGACGGCGTTTCTGGCGTTCTTGCCGCAGCTCCCGATGCGTGCGGCGAACGTCGTCCGAAACGCCGGCCAGCGATTCGAGCTCGCGACCCCAGGCGGTGAGAACCTCGAGCGGTTGTCCACCATCGTCCAAGTTACGCCCCGCCCTTCGCGCGGCCTCCTGCATGCGCGCATGAAACGAGTCGAGCTGTCGCTGGAGTTGATCGGCCTCCGCGGCCGCCGCCTTCATGTCTCGCAAGTGCTCGTGAGCGTCGGCGATGCGATGCCAGGTCTCGAGCGCTTCCGAAATCTTGACGCTTTCCGACAGTCCATTCTCCTTCAACGACAGACACCAGCTCTGCCGTTCGGCACTCAGCGCACGCTGAACGGACTGAAACCGCGAGCGCAGCTCCGAAAGGCGCTTGCGGCGGGCTTGGATCGCTCGATGCGCCCGCGCCAGCGCTGCAATCGGCCGAGACGCTCGGAGGCCTGCTTGAGGCGTTGTTCGTGATCGATCGGTGCTGCAGGGGCTGGACTGGTCGGATTGCCGCCTGACGCGACATCGCCCGGAGTGTCGGTCGCCTGCGCTGGCTCGGACTCTCCGGGTTCCGCGACGGCCGCATCCAGACGGCCGATTGCCTCGTTCGTTTCACGGATCTGGGCCGCAACCGACCGTCGCTCGTCGGCCCGTTCGGCATCCGCCGCCGATTGAACGTCACGATGCCGTTTGAAACCCCAGGCAAGTCCCAGCCCCGTAAAGCCGATGAAAGTCAGCCCTGCGCCGGCCACCACGTCGACTGCGGCGGCCGCCTGATACAGGCCAATGGCCGTGACCAGCAATCCGCTCCCTGCCAAGAGCGCGAGAAACTTCGCGATCCACAGGGGCATCTCGGCACCGTCCGCAGCCAACTGCTCGGCCAGAGTCTGTTGCCGACGAGCGAGTTCCGCCTCGCGCTCTTTGAGGCGTGTCAGTTCCTTGAAGTGACCCAGTCGCGCGGTTTGTTCGGTGATCGCCTGATCGAGCGAGACGGCCCCCAGCGGCTTCAAGCGTTCTTCAAGCAACGCGGTTCGCTTGCGCACGGCCCGGTTCAGAAGCTTTTGCCGTCGCGCCATGCGATTTCGCCGGCGCAGCGCCGTCCGAAAGCGGTCGGCCGCGGCCAGGATCCGCCGGTGTGCGGCCGGACTGGTGTCGATCCGCTCTAGCCGTTCGACCGACCAACCCTCACCAAGTTCCTGGACAGCACTTTCGAGCCGACTTTGACGTTCGGCACTTCGTGCGCGGGCCGCCGCCGCTTGCTGGGAAACGTCCCGATACCAGCCCGCGTGCTCGACAAAACCGGAAAACGCGGCCGCATGCTTGTCGAGTCGGCGCGCGTCGGCCAGTTCTTTGCGTCGCGACCGCAACGCCGCGACATCTTGCGAGAGCTGGTCACGTAGGTGGGTCGACGACTCGAGGTCGGCTTCCAGTCGCTCGAGCCGCTCCTCGGAGCGGGAGGGGAAGTGAGCGAGCACCGGAATTTCGGCAAGTTCGCGTTCAATTTCGCGGACCTGGTGCCAGTAGGGCCAGACGCGCTCCAGCAGCCGATGGCCCGAATGCTGCCGTTCGAGCTGCGACCGCCGACGCTTCAGCGTCTCGATCCGCGCTTCAATGCGGCCCCGGCGGGCGCAGGCGTCTGCGTGTTCCTCGCGCAGTCCGCGATGGGCATCCAGCTCTTCCCGAAGCGATTGATCCCGTTCCAACACGTCGACCAGTCGGCCCGAGCGTGTCGCGGCGTCGAAGAGCGCGCCCGCTTGACCGTCGAGCGCCCGGGTCGCATCGAGCAGTTTTTGCCCTGTGGGCCCGAGCGTCAGTCCGTAGATGTGATGGGCGACTTCCTCGTCTTCGAGCGTCGCCAGCTCCTGCAGCTCGTTCAGTCCAACCGCGAAAACGTTCTCGAAGAGCGATTCGTTTGTGCGGAACAAAAGCTCCGTGAGCAGCGCCTCGGCCGGCTCCTGCCGATCCGTCCCCACGACCGAGACCAAACCGCGGGTTCCGCGATCGGAAATTCGATGGATCGAAAACGGTCCGGCGCCAGCCTCGACCTGCAGGGCACCCTCCCAGCGAACAGGCTGCACGGTGCCGCCGTCCACGTCGACTTCAAAAGGCTCGAAGCCATAGAGGATGCTGCGAATGAATCGCCAGAGTGTCGTCTTGCCGGCTTCGTTCGGGCCATAAAAGACGGTCAACCCGCGCCCCGACACAGGTAGAGCCAACTGACGCCACACGCCGAACCGGTCGACCTCGATCTTTGTAATCTTCATCGCGCGGCTCCCTGCGCCATCGCGGCGCGAAAGAGCTGTTGCCCGATGCGATCGGCATTGGTTCGGATCGCTTCCACGTTCAAGTCGCTCAGAAGCCCGTCGAGCCGGTTCGCCCAATGTGCGTCGGCTGCGCGCAGGTCGTTCACAGAAGGACGGAACAAATCGGACGCGCCCCGCCTGCCTGACAGGGCCTCGAGGAAATCGGCCTGGAGAGGGTCGACGTTGCCGGTGGGGTCGATCGAATTTTCATCAGCCTCGATGATCAACTGGTGCATCGAATCGTCGCAGCTCGGCACGGCGGCGGCGTTTGCCAGGTCCTGCCGAAACTGCCGACGAAAAGACTCGTCTTCCAATACGTCGATCGTCGGACGCCTGCCGTGCAGCACCCATTGGAAGATCCAAGCATTTTCGCAGGCTTCGGGACGCAGCCCGTCGAGGTGCGCGCGGCACCGCGCCAGCAGCTCGGCACGATCGAAGGAGGACGGGACTTCGACCAGAAACCGCTCCCAGCGAACCGACGCGGCCGGCAGAAAATCACACCGCAACGTGCCGTCCTGTTCCACGGTGACCAGCGTGCAGCCGCGTGGCCCCGCCTGATCGGCACCGCGACCCTGCATGGGCCCGGGGTCGTGGGCGATGCCCCGCCGTCTGGCAATCGTACGGCGAGCCGCTCCGCCGCCCAGGGCGACGTAGTCGACGGGGAGCCGCCTGCCGCTGCCATCTTTGCCAGCGCTGCCAGATCCCGTATTCGCTTTCGCAACCTGCTCGTCGCCTGCGGACGCGTCGGACGGTTCCTCGGGGCACCAGTCGCCAAAGGTGGCTTCGTCATCGGCTTCGTCGCCCGATTGGATCGCGGCGATCTTGAACGGGACCGGCCGTTGACTCACCGATCGCAAGTCGTCGCGCAGCGTTCGCGCCTTCTTGCGAGCTGGCATGAATAACTCGGTGCCGACCCGCGCCACCACCTTGTCATCGCGTTTGACTGCCACAAGTCCCTTGGGATGCGGCTCTAACAGCGTAACGTTCTCGGGAAGGTCGGGGATACGCCGCCAGGACTCGAGCGGGTCGAGCGTACCGGGCAGAACGAGCGCTCGAATTCCGCTCCGATCGAGTTGCTCGAACCCGTCGAGCAACGACAGTCGAGCGGAGAGGCTCTGGTCGGCCTCGACAAACGTGTTGCCTGCCAGCAGCACAAAATCGACTTCGTGCTCGATTGCCAGGGCGATGAAGCGGTCGAAAGCGGCCCGCGTGGCGTCCTGAACGGTGGCCGCGAGCCGGGGCGGCAGCTTGGGAATCTCGCCGATCGCCTGGTCGAGGCGCGCATCGGCTGCGTGCAGAAAGCGCAGGGCGCGAATGCCATCCGGGGAACCTCCCTTTTCCCGCAATCCCAGGCCCGGCAAGTGTAGTCCGCGTAGGCCGTTAAGAGAAGAGCGGTTGGCGATCGCTCCCGGTACAATCGCGGCATGACGGACGACAGGACGATAACCCTTGATAAGATGCGCCCGGCCACCCGAATCGGCCACTTGTGCGTTTTGGGGCTCATCTTCGCGATCCCCTGGATAGCCATCAACCTGTGGCTCCGCATGCCCAATCGCAGGTTGGCTATCCACGCTGGAGAGCTTGTCGCGATCGCTGCCGCATGGCTCGCCTTTCGGGCACTCCAGCGCCGAGCGCGGAACGAGAGTCAAGCCACAGCTCCGATTCCAGACCCGACCACAGATTCAAACTGACCCACTACCTGGCGATCCGCCAAGGTTGGGCAAACCACGCGGCTTCCTTTGCGATGACTTTTCGACGCTCGGATGAAACGCGAGTGTCGGACTCCAGTCGTCCATTGGACCGTTAGCGGGCCGGCGAGTCATAATCAACGCCATGGAAGACCCGAATGCGGACATGCGGCGCCTGCTCGCCGGTTTGATCGCCGTGACGCTCTTGGCCGCCGCGGCGCTGCTTTGGATTTTGCCGGGCGTCTCGACAAGCCAGGCCGCAGTCATGTGGCGCGGAGCCTGCGGGCGGATCGGCATCGTGATGGCGGCCCTCTGGATGGCCATGCCCACCCGTACACGACCGGCGGCCTGGGCCAAGCTCAACCCCAGGTCGGTGGCCGCCGTCTCGCTCGCCGCGCTGGCAATCCGGTTCCCCCTCAAGTTGCTGCTTCCTGTGGCCGGGATTCTGATCATCGCCGGAGTCTTCTTGCGGCCCAGGGACCGCGTCCGCCCCCCGCGAAGCGGCGACATCGACCCACGCTGACCCCATAGGGCGGAAGAAGCGCTCCCCGACCGCGACGAAAATTTTCCAACTTGTTTACACGCGCATGGAAACTCGATCTCGGCAGATCGCATTTTTGGCTGTACGATCGAGATAAGGCCTATTTTTTCAAGAGGCGCGAAAGGATCGCTGTGCGCCGCGGGCAGGGGAGCCGCGGCCAAGGGGTAGGCTCGCGCACCTGAGACGCTTGGCTCGCAACAGCTGGTGGTTCGTTTACTCAAAAATGTCGGGCTGAGGGTGGCTGGGGTCGGCGTCTTCGCCGCCCCCAGTGCTTCTCGAACATTTTGCATTGCGAGCGCAAGTCGCTGATTTGACACGGGTTGAACATTGCGCTTCGGACATTTGAGTTGAGCCGCACATTTCCCAAGCCGACGGCTTGCCGTCGGATCCGGAACCGACGACAAGTCGTCGGCTTGGGGAGGGGAACTCGGCAATGATTCCACTATCGATCGCGCCAGCCAACCTCGCTCTCAAAGGACTTACGACGCAAATGCAAAATGTTCTTCTCTCTCTGGGGGCGAACCGAAGACGGTTCGACCCCAGCCACCCATTTTGGGAGGGACAGACCACTAGGGACGGGACACTGGGACTGGGACGGGACGCCGGGACTGGGACGGGACGCCGGGACTGGGACGGGACACCGGGACTGAGACGGGACACCGGGACTGGGACGGGAGACTGGGACCGGGACGGGACGCTGGGACTGGGACGGGACACTGGGACTGGGACGGGACACTGGGACTGGGACGGGACACTGGGACTGGGACGGGACACTGGGACTGGGACGGGACACCAGGACCGGGACGGGACGCTGGGACTGGGACGGGACGCTGGGACTGGGACGGGACGCTGGGACTGGGACGGGACGCTGGGACCGGGACGGGACACAACCACGGGACGGACTCGATGGTCGCGGGCGACAAATTCTGAGCCACATGGCGTTTGCGACGAAACCTGAACTGGGACGAGAGGTCGTGTCGTCGTTTGAAAAGTTTCAAACGGAGCCACCGGCCAAACTCCGGAATGACGGCATGAGCGACGCACCGAAGAAACAGTCGCGGGCGTGGATCGGATGGGCGCTCATCGCGGTGGTCGTGGTATACCCGCTCTCGATTGGGCCTGCCTTTCTGATCTGCCGGAAGACAAACACATCATTGGTTTGGATGGAGTCAGCCTATCAGCCGCTCTTCTGGGCCGTGAATGCCTCACAGCTCGTCCAACGCGCCTTTAATTGGTACATGGCGCTTTTCGGCTGAACTCCCATATCGATCCAATTGTGAAGTGGCGGCATGAGTGACGAACCGAAGAAACCCAACGTGAAGCGGTGGGGGCGCTACGAGTGGGGAGCGGTCGTGCTGCTCGCCTACCTATGGAGCTGGCTGGTTCTGTTGTCGCTCGCTCGCGCTGATGTGCTCGGCCAGAATGAAACATTGGGCTGGATTTGCTTTATCGTCTACTGGCCGATCCTACAGCTTGGCCGTATAGTCCTCTGGATCCAGTTGCACATGTCACTCTCGTGCCAATCGGCAATTTTCGTCCACGATGCGACCCCACTACCAGGACGGGACAATTCTCTATTGAGGGGGTCGGGTCACATTTTTTTGATAGGTACGTGACCCACCAGAAAGCTGACCCAACCCCCGTGGCCAGGGACTTCGGACGCTGGGGAACGGCTAGGACGTCGGCGAGCTCGGTCGAGCCGCGGCTATCTGGAATGTCGACGCTCTGGCACCCACTGGCCAGGCGCTAGAATTCGCAAAGCGGGCGCAACTGCCCCGGCCAAGGATTTTGGGCGTGCCTGACGAAGTAACCGACGAACAATTGCCGATCGACTCCGGCGGCCCCGAGCTGCGGGAGCGGATTCGGTCCCTGCCGACCGGCTCGGGCGTCTACCTGATGAAGGACGCCCTGGGACGCGTGATCTATGTCGGCAAGGCGGTCAATCTGCGCAGCCGCGTCGGCCAGCTACTTCAATTCCGCCGCCGCCGAAGACATTCGTACGGCCAATCTCGTCCCGGAAATCCGGGCCGTCGATTTCATCGAGACCGAAAGCGAGGTCGATGCCCTGCTCTTGGAAGCCCGGTTGATCAAAGACGTTCAGCCGCGGTTCAACCAGGAGTTAAAGGACGACAAGACCTTTCCCTATCTCGAAATCCGCATTCGGGAGGAATTCCCGCGGGTCGAGTTCACGCGCAAGCCCCGGCCGCGGGGGACCAAGCTCTACGGGCCGTTCACCAATGCCAAGAAACTGCGGGCGGCCATCGCCGTCCTGCAGAAGATCTTTCGCTTCCGCACCTGCTCGCTCGACATCGCCGAAGGCGACGAGCGCTGGCGCTGGTTTCGCCCCTGCCTGCTCTACAACATCAACCAGTGCACGGCCCCCTGCAACTTTCGCATCAGCCGCGAAGAATACCGTCGAAACATCCGCCGGCTGATCCTGTTTCTCGACGGCAAGAAAGAAGCGCCTGCTGCGGGAAATGAAGGCCGAAATGGAACAGGCCTCCAAGGAGCTGAAATTCGAGAAGGCGGCCCGCATCCGCGACGAAATCCAGGCGCTCGACAACCTGAGCCTGCGGGGCAAGCTCGACGAAGACGTGCAGCCCGAAGTCTTTTACATCGACCCGAAGAAAGGAATGGCGGGGCTCAAGAAGATCTTCGACCTCGCCGCAGCTTCCGCGGCGGATCGAAGGGGTCGACATCGCCCACCTGCAGGGCGGCGAGACCGTGGCCAGTCTAGTGCAATTCATCGATGGCCTGCCGTTCAAGCATGGCTACAAGCGCTACAAGATTCGCAGCGTCGCAGGGGGTCGACGATTTCGCCTCGATCCGCGAAGTGGTCAGCCGCCGGTTCCTGCGGCTCTCCAAGGAAGGCGAGTCGCTGCCGGACCTGCTGCTGATCGACGGCGGCAAAGGTCAACTGAGCGCCGCCGTTGCGGCACTCGAGGCGATCGGCGTCAAACCGCCTCTCGTGATATCGCTGGCGAAACGCGAGGAAGAAATCTATCGTGCCGGGCGAAGCCGAGCCGCGACGACTCTCGCGTCACTCGTACGCGTTGCGGCTCTTGCAATACGTCCGCGACGAAGCCCACCGTTTCGCCCAGCACTATCATCACATCCTCCGCCGGAAGTCGACGCTGGGAGACTGACGTCTGACATAAGTAGGTGCACAACTGGCATTTGAGGATAGCTGCGGTTGTATACAATCCGTCCGCCGTTCGGGTGCCACTGCTGAGACGTTTTCGGCTCGAGCGGATCCGGGAATTCGCACGTGACATCTTTTCTTGGCCCCGGAGGGGCCGCCGACAATAGCCCAGGGCGCAAGCCCTGGGAAAACAATCGCCCCCCACAACCTCTTGAGCCCCCGACAGGGGGCGACAGAACAACAGGCTCTTAATGCCACTGTCGTCCCTCCGGGACTTAGTCAACGAAAATTGCCGCCCGAGACCCAGGGCTTACGCCCTGGGCTATTATCTGGCGCCCCCTTGCGGGGGCTTTCGAGGCACTGATTCCCGACACTCCGTTCGCCGAATTCCCGGATCGCCTCGAGACCTTTCGGCTCAGCGGTGGCGCCGACTCCGGAAAGCTGAATCTTGAAAATCCGCAATCGATATCTCACAAAACTGATCGCGATCGCGGCGGTTGCGTTCGTCCGCTTGCTGTTCAAGACGTGCCGCATTGAGATTGCGACCGAGGTGGCCGGCTGTTGCCCGTACGAGGACACGGGAGACCGGCGGTTTCTCTACTGCGTGTGGCACGACGACATTCTGATGACCGTCTTTTGCGGCCGGCCGAAAAAAATGGCCGGGCTGGTGAGCCCGCATCAGGACGGTTCCTACCTTGCGGACGCCATGCAACGGGTCGGCATCACCTCGGTGCGTGGTTCCTCGAAACGGGGCGCGAGCCGGGCGATGCGCGAGCTGCTCGATCGAGTCCGTGACCTGCACGTGGCGATCACCCCCGACGGACCCCGCGGTCCGCGTCGCCAAATGAAAACCGGCATTATCTTTCTGGCTTCCCGCTCGGGCCGCGTCATTATTCCCACCGCCTACGCGTGCCGCCGGCCCTGGCGGATCCGGGGCAATTGGACCGACATGCAGCTGCCAATGCCCTTCACCCGCGTCCATGCCCGGGGCGGCCCAGCTTTTGTAGTTCCCGCCGACCTCGATCGCGAACAACTCGAGCTCTACGCCCAGCGTTTGCAGGCGGAAATGCAACGACAGGAGGCGATCGCGATTGCCGCGGTGTCTCAGCATCCTGGCGAAAACGTGTCCGCGCATTTGCCGCACCAGGAACGCCGTGCAGCAGCCTGAAACAGCGCATTCGATGCCAGATTCCGGCATTGCTGGGATTTGCAGCCCGCGATATTCTCCGCCTCTTCTGGTTGGCTCGGCCCTTCACCTTTCCCCTTTCCGAAAGAGCGCACCGGCCGATCCGAGGGAGGTGCGTGATGTCACCCTGGCAGCGACTCAGCGCCGAATCGAGCGATCTGCTCGTGCAAACCGGAATCCCGCGCAAGGTCATGTCGCGGCTCTTGGCCGCGCTGCGACTGGGCGTGGGGTTCAGCGTGTTGGAGGTGGGCTGCGGGCGGGGCGATCTGGCAAAGTTCTTCGACTCGCTGGGCATCCAGTGCACGGGAATCGATGAATCGCCGAAAAATGTGCTCGACGCGCGTCGCAACGTTCCGAACTGCACGTTCAGCTGTGCGTCGGTGATCGATCCGCTGCCGTTCCTCCGCACCGAATTCGACGTCGTTTTGGTCCGCGACTCTTCGGAATACCATCGTCCGCTCCAGTCGCGCGCGGCCTACGCGGCAACGCTTCGACTCATCAGCCGCTTGCCGCCGGCGGGCTGCATCGCGTTTCTGTGCCGTGTGGGACACGGCGAAGCCGATTCGAGCGGTCATGCTTTCGGTTGCTATTGCCGGCACTTGAGCGCTTTGCCCGGCCATCAGGACTTTCAGGAAATCTCCGACAGTTTACGAATCGTGTCGTCTTTGCGATCGCAGACAATCCCCAAGAAATCCTGCGGCCACGCGATTGCCGTCCTGCGTCTGCCGCAACAGCTCGTTGCCCCGGAGACCTGGAGCTGGGCGGTCGATCGGGCGCTCCGCGCCGACTCCGCGGCCTGCTGCGCCTGGGCTGCCCGGCATGCCGTCGAACCCGTGCCGCGGGCTAAAGCGGCTTGACCATGCGAATCTTCTTTTCCGTCGGCGAGCCGAGCGGCGATCAACATGCGGCCCGCCTGATCCGCGCGCTCAAGCGCCGACGTCCCGACCTGGCGTTCAGCGGCTTCGGCGGACCGAAAATGTCCGAGGCTGGTTGTGTTCTGAATTTCGAGCTCACGGACCTGGCGGTGGTGGGCATCTTTCGGGTCTTGCCGCTCTTGTGGAAATTCTATGGGCTCGTGAAGCGGGCCGAGCGGCTGTTTCGGGACACGCGGCCGGACGCCGTCGTCCTCGTGGACTTCCCCGGATTCAACTGGTGGATCGCGCGGAAGGCCAAGGCGGCGGGGATTCCCGTCTTCTACTATCTGCCGCCGCAGCTTTGGGGCTGGGCGCCCTGGCGGATCAAGCGCATGCGGAAATTCGTCGACCACATTCTGTGCGGCCTGCCTTTCGAGCCGAAGTGGTACGCCGATCGGGGGCTCGAGGCCGAATACGTCGGACACCCCTTCTTCGACGACGTGGCCGAGAGCCGGCTCGATGAGTCGTTTTGCCGCCGGGCTCAGGCCGATTTCAAACGAATCGTCGGCATCCTGCCCGGTTCGCGTAATCACGAGGTCGAAGCGAATTTTCCGCTGCAGATCGACCTGATCGAGCAGGTGGCCGCCCGGCACCCCGACGTGCAGTTTCTGGTTGCCTGTTACAAGGAACGGCAGCTCGAACGCTGCCGCCAGTTGCTCGCAGCGCGCCCTCGGACGCTGCCGGTCGAGCTGTTTGTCGGGCGCACTCCGGAGATCATCGAAGCGTCCGACTGTTGTGTCATGGTTTCGGGTTCGGTGAGCCTTGAGATGCTCGCGCGGGCCAAGCCGGCGGTGGTTCATTATCGCGTCAGTCCGCTGACGTACGCGCTGGTGCGACCGTTAGTCAGCGTCAACTCGATCACCCTGCCCAACCTGATTGCCGGCCGCAAACTGCTGCCGGAATGGCTCGTCGTGCTGCGTCCCGATCGCACCGTGCGAGAGATGGCCGCGGTTGTCAACGAGTGGATTGCCAGTCCGTTCAAGCTCGCACAGGTCGCGCGTGACCTCCGCCAGCTGCGTCAGGAGATCGGCCAGCCGGGAGCGACTGGCCGCACTGCCGACCGAATCCTCGGACATCTGGCTCCTCTGGAGCGCGCGCAGGCCGCGTAAGCAATCAGTAAATCGGCGGCGTCGCTGCCCGTTACCGACTTCGCTAGAATCGCTGCACTCTGTGAAAGCAGCGGGAGCAGGCGATGGCTGAGCAGCGGGTGCGGATCGGAATCGTCGGCGCAGGCAAAAATACGCGGGAGCGGCATGTGCCCGGCTTCCGCAGTCTTCCGGATGTCGAGCTTTTCGGAGTTGCCAACAGCACACCCGAGTCCACGGCCCGAGCGGCGAAGGAACTCGGCATAGCGAAGAGTTATCCGAGCTGGCGCGAACTGGTCGCCGATCCGCAGATCGACGCCGTCTGCATCGGCACCTGGCCCAATCTCCATTGCGAGATCACCGGTGCGGCGCTGGCCGCGGGGAAACATGTCCTCACAGAAGCCCGGATGGCGCGCAACGCGGAAGAGGCGCACCGGATGTTGCAGGCCGCCCATCAATATCCCGACCTGGTCAAGCAGATCGTCCCCAGCCCCTTAGGGCTGGTGCAGAACGAGCACGTGCGCGAAATGATCGACGACGGATTTCTGGGAGAGATCCGCGAGGTGGTGGTGATTGGCGCCAACGACGTCTTCGCAAATCCCGAGAGTCCCCTGCACTGGCGCCAGGACGCCCAAAAGAGCGGCTTCAACGTGCTGTCGTTGGGGATCCTGCACGAAACAGTTCTCCGCTGGGTTCCGGCTCCCGTCAGCGTGTTCGCGGAGGCCCAAACCTTCGTCCGGTCACGGCCGACGGGCGACGGCTCTGGTCGCCGCGCGGAGGTCACCGTTCCCGACAGCGTGCAGGTTCTGACGGACTTGGAAAACGGCGGACGCGGTCTGTACCACATCAGCGGCGTCTGTCGCTTCGGGCCCGGCAACCAGATTCACATCTACGGCAGCGAAGGGACCCTGCGGTACGAGACCACGCCGGTCGAGCGGCTCCTGACAGGTCGTGCGGGCGAGAAGCAGCTACTGGAGTTCGAAGTGCCGGCCGAGAAGCGAGACGGATGGCGGGTTGAGGCCGAATTTATCGGAGCCATTCGCGGTTACGAGAAGGTGCGGCTCACCGATTTCGCCACCGGTGTGAAGTCCATGGAATTCACCGAGGCCGTGGCACGCAGCGCCGCGTCCCAAACGCGGGTGCCCCTGCCACTGCCCGAATACGCTCATCTGGCCCATCATTGAATTGCACGGGATGAGCCAGCGGGCTGATCCGCCGCGGCGGACCGCTCGCCTTCTCGTCTGAGAGAACCGGGCGCTCAATCGTTCTTCAGGCCGTATTCTTTGATCTTGCGGTAGAGGGTCCGCTCGCCGATGCCCAGGAGTTGGGCCGCTTCCTCGCGTTTGCCCTCGGTGAGCTCCAGCGCGCGGTGGATGTAATAGCGCTCCACGTCGACGAGCGGGCGGCCGATCAGGGAATCACTGCCGGGAATCGCCGGGACGCCCGGCGTTTCCCCGTCGCGGTGGGCCAGGGCGGCGATTTCATCGGGCAGGTCGTCGACGTCCAATTGGCTGTCGGAATCGAGGACGATCATCCGCTCCACCGTATTTCGCAATTGGCGGATGTTGCCGGGCCAATCGTAGGTGATCAACGCTTGCCGGGCCGCCCTCGTGAAACCAACCACTTCCTTATGCATGCGGGCACACAGCTCTCTGCGGAAATGCTCCATCAGCAGGGGGATGTCGCTGCGGCGGTCGCGAAGCGGCGGGAGGTGAATGCTGACCACAGTGAGCCGGTAATACAGATCGCCTCGAAACGTCTTTTTTTCCACCATGGCCTTTAAGTCGGCATTGGTGGCGGCCACCAGTCGAACGTTGACCTGGTGCTCTTCGTTCGAGCCGACACGGGTAACCTTGCGATCCTCGAGCACGCGGAGGAGCTTGATCTGGGTTTCCATCGGCATCTCGCCGACTTCATCGAGGAACAGTGTGCCGCCGTTGGCGAACTCGAACTTGCCGATGCGGCGGCCGACGGCGCCGGTGAATGCCCCCTGTTCGTGACCGAACAGTTCGCTTTCGAGGATGCTACTGGGCAGGGCCGAGATGTTGAGCGGAACAAACGGCTTGCTCTTTCGCGGGCTGTTTTGATGCAACGCGCGGGCGACCAATTCCTTGCCGGTGCCGCTTGCACCCTGAATTAGCACAGTACTGTCGGTCGGCGCGACGAACTTGAGCGTGTCGATGACCTTCTGCATTTGAGGGGTCGAGCCGATTACCCCCTCAAAGCCGAACTTTTCGTCGAGCCGGCGATTGAGCTCGGCATTGCGGCGGATGAGCCTGACGCGCGAGGAGGCCTTCTGAACGGCCGCCCGCAGCTCGTTGATATCGAGCGGCTTGGAAAGATACGTGTACGCGCCGTGCTGCATGGCGGTGACGGCGGAGGTAATTGAGCCATGGCCGGTGACGACGATCACTTCCGCGTCGGGGAGCTCCTCCTTACTCTTGCGAAGGATCTCGAGGCCGTCCACCTCATCCATCTTCATGTCGGTGACGACGACGTCGAAATCGTTCTCGCTTTCGATCATCGCAATGCCGCGAGCCCCCGAGGTTGCGACCGCGCAATCGCAGTTAATCCGCTCGAGGCTTTCGGCAACCGCCTGCGCGTGGGCCTCGTCGTCGTCGACGATCAACACGCGGAGGGGAATGCCCGAAAGGTCGCCCGGATCGCCGCTCTTGGCGTGATCGGGCTTGCCCGCGTCGATTTTCGAGGGGTCGACTTTCGATGGCTCGATCGTGGCAGAATCGGATTTTTTGGGGGGAGTCATACTCGAGCCGGGGGAAATGAGATCACGAACCGGGTTCCCCTTCCCAAATCACTTTGGCAGGCGATGCGTCCCTGATGCGCCTCGACAATTTTGCGAACCGTCGGCAACCCGAGCCCGCTTCCTCCCACTTTCGTGGAAAAAAAGACGTCAAAGAGCTTGGCCTGAGTCGCTTCGTCCATGCCGACGCCGTTGTCGATGATCGCCAATTGCACCGAGCCGTCCTCAAAGCTCGTCTGCAATTCCATGATTCCGCCGTCTGGCATGGCGTGCTGGGCGTTGAGCGCCAGGTTCAATAACATCTGGCGGAAGAGCGAACGATCGGCCCGCACGGGAGGCACATCGGAAGCCAGGTGCGGGCTGATTTCGATGCCGTGATCGCGGGCCTCGGCTTTGTAAAACTCGATGAAGTCGCGGACGAGCTGATTGAGATCGCACTCGACAAGCTCGAGTTCGCCCAACCGCGCGAACTGCAAAAACGCGTTGAGAATCTCTTCCAGGTGCCCGCATTCGCGCTGCAGTGTTCTTACCTGCGTGAGAATGCGGCGATCGCGCGGCGTCTCAGGAGTCTCGAGATCTTCGGCCATCAGCTCCAACAGCATGCCGATGGTCGAGAGCGGGTTGCGGATCTCGTGAGCCAGGCCGCCGGCGAGCGCGGCGACTTCTTCGTATTGTCGGCGGAGCTGGCCGGTCGCTCCCGCGTCGCCTGAGGCGATCGAATCGCCGCGCGGCGCAGCGGAACCCTCACCTGGGCCGATTCGGTTTTCCGCCAAGACGTGTTCGTTTGAGGTGGAGGGATCCGCCATCGGTCTTTGAAAGCACGCAGGCGGTCTTACAATCGGGAGGGCGAAGCTCCCGCTGAGCCGATTCTCATGGTTTGGCGTAAAACCGCGGCTCGGCGGTCCGCCGGAGGCGGATCGCCCTCCCAATTCGGGTTTCGCCCACCCGAACTGAGCACCCGCACTAGTTCGATCGGTCGCCGTCAGAACGCGAGGCCGCCTCGGCCAGAACGGCCTTCCGCGACAGCTTGACCCGGTTCTGTTCGTCGACCGCGATGACCTTGACCTCGAGCTTGTCCCCCACCCGGCAGACGTCCGTCACATTCTTGACGTAGCCGTCGGACAGCTCGCTGATGTGGCACAGGCCGTCTTTGCCGGGGGCGATCTCGATAAAGGCACCGAAATCTTTCACCGAGCTGACGGTCCCCTCGTAGATCCGTCCGACCTTGATCTCCTCGGTGAGGGCCTCGATCGTCGCCAGGGCCTCCTGAACCGACGGTCCGTTGAGGCCGGCAACAGTGACCGTGCCGTCGTCCTGAACGTCGATCGTGACTTTCGATTGTTCCTGGATGCTGCGGATCGTCTTGCCGCCCGGGCCAATCAAGAGGCCGATCTTTTCGGGATCAATCTTGATCTGCGTGAGCCGCGGGGCGTACGGCGAGATGTCCCCCCGAGGCTTGCGGATGACGCTGAGCATCGTCCGCAGCAGATCACGGCGGGCGCGGTGCGCTTGCTGGAGCGTTTCGCGGATAATCCGCTCGCTGATCCCGTTGATCTTCAGATCGAGCTGAATGCCGGTGACGCCGCGCTGTGTGCCGGCCACTTTGAAGTCCATGTCCCCAAAGTGATCTTCGTCACCCATGATGTCGGTGAGCAGCGTGAACCGGTCGTCTGATTCCTTGACCAGCCCGATCGAAACTCCGGCCACCGGCTGGACGATCGGAACGCCGGCATCCATCAATGACAGCGTGGCACTGCAGACCGTCGCCATCGAGCTCGAGCCGTTCGACTCGGTAATGTCCGAGATGATCCGAATCGTGTAGGGGAAGCGATCTTCGGGCGGAATCACCCGCTCGACCGACCGCTCGGCCAGGCAGCCGTGGCCAATCTCGCGCCGTCCGGGGCCGCGGATCGGCCGCACCTCGCCGACCGAATACGACGGGAAATAATAGTGCAGCATGAAACGGTTGGAGACTTCGCCGAACAGGCCGTCGACCCGCTGCTTGTCGCGCGGAGTTCCTAACGCAACCGTTCCCAGCGATTGTGTTTCGCCGCGAGTGAACAGGGCTGAACCGTGAACGCGCGGCAGCACGCCCACCTCGCAACTGACCTCGCGAAGCTGGTCAGTTGAACGGCCGTCGAGCCGTTTGCCTTCGAGCAACAGTCCGCGGACTGCCTTACCTTCCAGCTCGTAGAACGCCGCGTTGAACTGCAGCTTTGTGCGGCCTTCGGCGTCGACATCGGCGCCTTCCGGGAAGAATTCCTTGGCCAGCGAATCCTTCAGGTCGTCGGTCGCCGAGTGCCGTTCCTGCTTGCTCGGATTCTGCTTCAGTTGGCGCAACTTGTCCAAGGCTCGAGATTCGAGAATCGCGGCAAACGGATTCGCGGGCGGCGGCTCGAACGGAGTCGGGCTGATGCCCGCCTTGGACATGAGTTCTTCTTGAAGCTCGCAGAGCTTGGCCACCTCGCGGTGGCCGAACATGATGGCTTCAACCATCTTGTCTTCGGGGATTTCCTGGCCGAATCCCTCGATCATCAGCACGGACTCTTTGCTTCCGGCGACGATCAAGTCGAGCGTGCTCGTTTTAAGCTCTTCCTGCGTCGGAAGGACGATGAGCCGCCCGTCGACCATGCCGACCCGCACGGCGGCGATCGGGTGATTGAAGGGGATATTCGACACGCACAACGCGGCGCTGGCCCCGGTGACCGACAGTACGTCCGGATCGTTCTCCGGGTCGCACGCCATCACGTTGCCTTGAATCTGCACCTCGTCGGTGAACCCCTCTGGGAACAGCGGACGTAGCGGCCGGTCGGTAAGCCGGCTCGTCAGAACCTCGCGGGTCGTCGGCCGTCCTTCGCGCTTAAGAAAACCGCCGGGGTATCGGCCCGCGGCGGCCAGGCGCTCGCGGTAATCGACCGTCAGCGGAAAGAAATCGATTCCCGGGCGAGGCGGCCCTGACTGGGCGGCCACAAAGACAACCGTTTCTCCCAATTGCACCAAAACTGCCCCGCTCGCCTGCTTGGCGATTTCGCCGGTCGTGAGACTAAAAGTGCGGCCCCCAATTTCGCGTTCAACAGTGACTTTCACAAATATTTTCCTCAATGAGATTTTGCGCTTGGAACTCGTGCGCACCGCGCTCTGCGGCAACCCCGCCGCGCGGACCACGGATCGGCCAGCCTCGCCGCGACTCGAGAGAGCCGCCGGGCAGAACAGCCTGCCCAATTGCAGGTCTGCCAAGATGCGAGTGACCTGACTTCAAGCCGCTGCGCACCATGCGCCAGGCTCGAAATTCGTGACACGAGGACAAGCGACGAACTACTTCCGGATCGAAAGCTTATTCTTGATGTCGCGGAATCGTTCGGGATCCGTCCGTCGCAGGTACTCAAGCAGGCGCTTACGCTTATGAACCTGCATCAGCAGGCCTCGCCGGCTCGCGTGATCCTTTTGATGGGACTGCAAGTGCTCGGTCAAGTTGGAGATCCGCTCGGTCAAAACGGCGATCTGCACTTCCGGAGAGCCGGTGTCTGCCTCTGTCCGCTGATACTGGCGAATCAGCTCCGTCTTCCGATCCACACTCATCTTCATGCTGCGATCCCAACCCACTGATGCATAATGCCTTCCGTCCATCTAAACAGGACGCGAAAGCCCGACTTGAGCACTTCGGTTCCGAATTTGATACCACGACTGTTTCAGTCCGATACTCTAACAACGGCCGCAGAATATTCAACGGCAAGAGGAGGTGACGGGGCACTCTTGCGGCCGGAATCGAACGGGAATGGCCAGAAACGACCTCAGGCCACGCCGGTCGCCGGGGGCTTAGGCAGCCGCGTGCACTTCGGTGATATCGGCGACGGGGGCTGGGGGCGGACTCACCGAATCGAGATAGGTCCGCTGCCACAGCTCAAAACAGAGCAGGGCCCACAGCCGGTAGCTGTGGTCCCAGCGCCGGGCGTCGTGTTCTTCGATCAGCCGGCTGACGCTGTCAGGTCGGAAATAGCCCCGCGAGAGGCTGCGGCTATCGAGGAGCGTATCGAAGAGGAGGGGCCTGAGCTCGTTTCGGAACCAGTGATCCAGCGGCACTCCGAACCCCATCTTTGAGCGATGCTGAATCGACGGCGGCAGCAAATCGCGGAACGTATCGATCAAGATCCGTTTCCCGCCGGCTGAACTCTGCTTGAGCTCGATCGGCATACGCGCGGCGAGCTCGGCCACTTCCGTATCTAAGAACGGACAGCGGGCCTCAAGCCCGTAGGCCATGCTGGCGATGTCCACCTTCGTCAGGATGTCGCAGGGAAGGTACGTCAGCACGTCGGCACACGTCGTCCGGGTGATGAAGTCGCGCCCGGGGCATTGGCCATACGCATCGAGCAGAAAATCGGCCGAGTCGACCGGTCCCAGCCGGGCCGCGAATTCCGCGGTGTAAAGAGCGTGGCGTCGCCCCTCATCGAAGATGTTGATCCACCTCAGGTACCGCCGCTCAGGCGGCTTCGAAAGCTCTGCCAGCAGCCGCTTCAGTCGCCGCCGAAACGATTTCTGTTCCACAGAGCTGGGCAACTTCTGCCACAGCGAAGCCGACAGCAATCTCTTCGCCCAGCCCGGCAGCCGATCGGTTCGCTCGGCAATTCGCACCGCCCGATAACGGTCATACCCGCAAAAAAGTTCGTCACCCCCGTCGCCGGAGAGCGCGACGGTCACTTCACGGCGGGTCATCTCCGAGAGGTACATCGTGGGAATGGCCGAGCTGTCGGCAAACGGTTCGTCGTAATGCCAGATCAGCTTGGGAAGGATCGACAGGGCGTGCGGTTCGACGATCTGCTCGTGGTGACGCGTGCGCAGGAACGCGGCCGCCTCCCGCGCATACGACGTCTCGTCGAATCGCTTTACGGGAAAGCCGATCGAGAAAGTGTGAATCGGCTGCGCCGAAAGTTGCTGCATGAGCCCCGAGATGATTGTCGAGTCGATGCCGCCAGACAGAAACGCACCCAACGGCACATCGCTGCGGAGCCGCAGGCGGACGGCCTCGGTCAGCGTTGATCGCAGCTCTTGTTTCCAGTCGTCGTATGACCGACTGCGATGAATGGAGTGGCCGTTTCCGGCACCAGACCCGGCCGACTCGGCGAAAGGCGGAGTCCAATACCGCTCGACCTGCAGCCGTCCATTCTCGTAGACGGCCGAATGCCCCGGAGGCAGCTTGTGATAGCCCGTTAAAATGCACTCCGGGTGCGGGACGTATTGATAGGTCAAATACGCGTCGAGCGCGGCGGGATCGACTTCGCGAGGTGCACCGGGGACCTGGAGCAGGGCCTTCAGCTCGCTGCCGAAGAGCAGGCGGTTGCTTTCGAGCCGATAAAAGAGCGGCTTTTTGCCGAGCCGGTCGCGGGCGAGGAAAAGTCGCTGCCGGCGTTCATCCCAAATCGCCAGGGCAAACATTCCTCGCAGGCGCTCGACGCACTTCGGACCGTACTCCTCGTAAAGGTGGACGATCGTTTCGGTGTCACTGTGTGTGCGGAACCGGTGGCCCCGCTTCTCCAAATCCGGACGCAGCTCGCAGTAGTTGTAGATTTCGCCGTTAAAGGCGATCCATACGGTGTCGTCTTCGTTGGCCAGCGGCTGCTGTCCGGCGACCAGATCAATGATCGCCAGCCGTCGAAATCCGAGCGCTGCCCCCGGCTTTCGCGACGCGATCAATCCGTCGGGCGGCGCCTCGTGTGGCGAAAATCTTCGGCCGGCGCCGGAATGATAGACCGCGGAGTCGTCGGGGCCACGGTGCGCCAGAGACGTTCGTCATCCGCCAGACGACGTCGAGCGCTGCCGGCTCCGCGTCGGTCCAGGCGACTCCCGTAATTCCGCACATACTCTCAAACCTTAGCCGCCGATGCCCCGTCGCGGAGATTTGCGGCTGAAAAAAGCCGACTAGCCCCACTTTATAACAGGGGTATGAGCGCAGAAAGACCGGGCTCCGGGCGTCCCCGCCCCACTTCCTACGTAACGAGACGAGGTTACGTGCGGAAAAATCGCCGCGATTTCAGTTCGAAACGCGGAAGCTGCCCTGGCGGAATTTCGACGATTTCTGCCTGAAAGTGGAGTCGGTCACGGATCGCGTGGCCCACGTCTTCCAAGAGCGTTGCCGAATGGAGAGTTGCGTGGGGCTCGATTGAGATCTTGATATGCTGCATCGACCGGCGCGTTTCGACGTCGATGCGGTACTCGGCGATTTGCGGGAACTCGCGCAAAATTCCTTCGATGCTGGACGGAAAGACATTGTTTCCGCGGATCGTGACCATGTCGTCCAGCCGGCCGAGGATGCCTCCCTTGAGGCGCAACAAATGTCGGCCGCAGGGGCACGGGTCGGTGTCCGCCACCACCAGGTCGCCCGTGCGATAGCGGAACAAGGGCGACCCGGTGCGGCCAAGGTTTGTGATCACTAGCTCGCCCTGAGTGCCGAGAGCAACTGGTTGCTGTGAAGCTGGATCGACGATCTCGGCGATGCATTCCGTCTCCAGGATGTGCAATCCGCCAGGGTTTTCGAGACACTCGACGGCCAGCGGCCCGACCTCGGTCATGCCCCAGTGGTCGAACACTCGCGCGCCCCAACTCTTCTCGATCGAGGCACGGACCGCCTCCACGCTGCCCCCAGGTTCCCCCGCGACGATGATCGACTGGACCGTGCTCCCGGGGAGATCGAAGCCTTCTTCCTCGGCGACTTCCGCCAGGCGCAGAGCGTAGGTCGGCGTGCAGCACACGACACTGGCCCGATTGTCGCGGATCATCCGCACGCGGGCCTGACTCGTCAGTCCGCCGGCCGGAAGACAGAGTGCTCCCAATCGACTGGCTGCGTCGAAGGCCGCCCAGAATCCGAGAAACGGTCCGAATGAAAACGGAAAAGCCACCACATCGCCGGCCGTCGTCTGCGTGATCCCGAAGATTTGCCGCCAGCACGACGTCACCCATTCCCAACTGGCCGGCGTATCGAGCCAGCGCAGCGGCGTGCTGGTCGTGCCGGAGGTTTGATGAAGGCGGCTATAGTCGCGGACGGGGTGGGTCAGATTGGTCCCATACGGCGGCGCGGCGACTTGGTCTTCGATCAGCTCTTTTTTTTGCGTCGTCGGCAGTCGGGGGAGGTCGGCCGGCGTTTGGAGGTCTTCGGGCCGGCAACCGGCAGCGGCGAATTTCTTCGTCCAAAACGCGTTTGCCGGGACCGCGGCTGCGATAAGTTGGCTTAACCGCTGCGCTTGGTGGTTTTGCAGGTCGTGACGGTCGGGATGGTCAAGCGAAACGGGGGAACGTCGGGTCATTGACTTGCATTTCGCCGGGCTTGCCAGATTCGTACGCAGCGCAGTCGCGAAGGCTCTTCCGACGCTCGTCCGCGCCCAATCTCCTTTCGCCCGGCACCTTCGTTGAAGATACCGCAAATGTGCAAACCGGCACTAGTCGCACTGTTTTCCAAACTGCGCAAGTCTCACGCAGAGCAGTTGTTTGCCGTCGCGGCGGCGCATCGATCGCAGCGTACGCATCGTCAAATGGCAAAACGGTTTGGGTATGCTTTTCTGGGCATGTAATTTCGGCGAACTTCGTCCGGCCGAATCCTCAAGTCGCTCTGTGACAGGCGTCGAATTTAACCTCAGCACGGCCGACCCGGGCGAAAGGCCGTCAGCGGATTCTGGGGAACTTGTTGCATGTCCGTCGACACCGGCAAAGAACTGTTCCGTCTCGGTTTTTTGACGGCGATCGAAGTGCCCGACCGCGGATACATAGGCGGCCTGCTGGTTACGAACCACTTCGGCCGACCGCTGGAGTTTCAGTGCACCGCGCCGCTCAAGCCGAACCGCACTCAGGAAATCCTCTACGGTCCCACACTTGTCCCGTATGTGCTCGGCGACCTGATCGGCCGCACCCTGATTGAGAAAGTAGGAGTCAAGCCGCACATCGTGCTGACCGAGCGCGAGGAGCTGCTCGGACTGCGCGACCTGGTCGAGATTCCCGTCGCCTGCGTGGACGACTTGCCTGAAAGCGGACAGGCCAACTCTCCCGCCGCGGAGGCCTCGGTCTCTGTCGAATCCAACGCGACCGAAGACAAGGCTGACTTGGTTCCAACCGAGGAGCCGATCGCCGTTATCGAGCGGCCAAGCTACGAACCCACGACTGACATCTCGACCGCGGTGCAGCCGTCGGTGCTCGAATCGTTGATCCATGAGCCGGCTCTGGATCTCTCGCAGTCGCATGCCGAACCCGCTGAGTCCGAAGCCACATCGGTCACCGCCTCGATCACCCCAGCGACGTTCACACTGTCGGCTGAAGGGCCGCCTGAGCCCAAACGGCAGAGCAGTGGCAGCCGGGCCAACGGATCGCCGGACGACTGTCCGGCGATTCAACTGGGTCGACAGGTGCTGCGATTTCACGCGGGGCACTTGAACGACCGCTCGGTCGCCAGCCGCGGAGCGCGCGTCGTTCCCTCAAACGCTGACTTGCGCGAGCCGTTTGAACGGGTTCGCGAGGCGCTCGGCGAGACGGCCCGGTTAGGAGGCGCACGGTGAACCGCGATCCGGCGAGCGGCGATGCATTGATTAGCCATGAGGGCTCCCTCGCACCGCAGGATTTGGCCGATTCAGCGTTGGAATGTTGCGAGTTGCCCTTGCAACTTGCGACCGACGTCTTCGCAGCGGGGATGAACGGAGCGCTGCGACGCACACCGCCCATCGAAGCGACGTCGGGTCAGCTCCTCGAGCGCGTCGGCATCCAGCCCACTTGGAAGCCACAGCGGCCTCATCTGGCGACGTTTCGCCTGCTATTTCCCGAGGGAGCAATGTTCTTGCCCCCCAAGCCGCCCCGCCCTCAGCCGGAGGAAAAACTTCGGCCGATCGAGCCTCCGACGGCCGAGGTTCCGCACGCGTCGCAGCGTCGTCCCGGACGCACACGACTGCGACCCCCGCAGGATGCCTTGTCGCTGCAGGACCGGCTGTTCTATTTGCTTCAGCCGCCGCTCGAGACCTGGCTTGCCGGCCAGGAGCTGGTGATGCCCTTCGAGCCGTTCGCCTATCAATACGAGGGAATCGCCTGGCTCTTTTCCCAAAATTCGGCCCTGCTGGCTGACGAAATGGGGCTCGGCAAAACGATGCAGGCGATTACTGCGATTCGCCTCTTGATGCGCAGCGGTCAGGCGCGCAGAGTGCTGCTCATCTGCCCCAAGCCGCTGATTCCCAACTGGCAGCGCGAGTTCAAGCTCTGGGCCGAGGAACTGCCGGTGATGCTGCTCGAAGGTGACGCGAGCCGGCGCAAGATGCTCTGGACCATGCCCGGCATCAACGTGTTGATCGCCAACTACGAGCTGATGTCGCGCGACCTGGAAGAGCTGGTGGACGCCGACTTCCCCCGACTCGATCTGCTCGTGCTCGACGAAGCCCAGCGGGTCAAGAATCGCGAGTCGCGAACGGCCCAAGTCGCCCGCTCGATTCCCCGCAAGCGAAGCTGGGCCCTCACAGGCACGCCGATCGAGAACCGTCCCGAAGAGCTGGCCTCGCTCTACGAATTTTTGGAGGTCGTGCCGCCACGCGCCAACCCGGATCTCAAGCAGCTGCAAAAACTGTCCAAAACCTACGTCCTGCGGCGCACCAAGGACCTTGTCCTGACCGATCTTCCTCCGCGGCTCGATCGCGATGAGTACCTCGAGCTGACGCCGGCGCAGCAGCACGCATACAAAATTGCCGAGAAGGAAGGAGTCATCCACCTCAACGAGCTGGGCGACTCGATTTCGGTACAGCACGTCTTCGAGCTTGTGCTGCGGTTGAAGCAGATCACGAATTTCGACCCGCTGACCAGCGAGAGCGCGAAGCTCGATCGACTGCTTGCCGAAATGGAAGAAATCGCCGAAAGCAACGGCAAGGCGATCCTCTTCAGCCAATGGACCAAGGCGCTCGACTGGCTCAAGGAACGGCTCGGCGCGTTCAATCCGCTCTTGTATCACGGCGGCGTCTCGAACTCGCAGCGCGAGCCGGTCCTCAACCGGTTCCGTGATGACCCCGACTGTCACCTGCTCTTGATGAGTTACGGCACGGGGGCGGTGGGGCTTAACCTGCAGTTTGCCGGATACGTGTTCCTGTTCGATCGCTGGTGGAACCCGGCGGTCGAGGATCAGGCCATCAACCGGGCTCACCGCATCGGCCAGAAGAATCCGGTAATCGTCACGCGATTCATCTCCAAGGACACGATCGAAGAGCGGATCGACCTCGTACTGCGCCAGAAGCGCGAGCTGTTCGCCTCGGTGCTCGGCGACGGTCGGACGACCAATGCCTCGCTCAGCATGTCGGCCGCCGAAATCTTTGGCCTCTTCGACCTGAGGGCCCGCGTAACGGTCGCTCCACCCATCGAAGCAAGCGCCGGCGACGGTAGTGCCGCCGCGTGACGGACGAGCACGGTACGAGAGAGATCTGGAGTTGCGCGCGTCGGCAGGCCGGTTATGGACCGCGGCATGACAGCCTTCCCTCACGGTCGCGGCTCCTAAGCATGGCCCACCGGCCGAAAAAAATTCATCTCTTGCTGAGATGGGCGCGAATGCCGGCTTGTGAGATAACACGAAGAGCGACAAAGGTCGCTCGGGTGTCGGGCGCCACTGCTTCGGCTCGGCAGTGCCAGACTTTCTGCGAATGATCCCGGCGGCCTGGCGATGGCGTTGACGGAGCGGCGGACTGTGTCGCGCGGGATCTGGAATTTTTTTCGCAACTCGCCCGAGGACCAACGGTCCCAGCTCGTCCGCCTGCTCGTCATCTTTCTCGGCACGTGGGCCTTTCTCGCGCTGGCCCACGAGGTGCGGACTGAGGCCACCCAGGAACTCGATGAGCGCGTGATGCGCGCCGTCCGGCGCGCCGACGACCCGAGCGTGCCGATCGGCCCAGCCTGGGTGCAGGACATCGCCCGCGATGTGACCGCGCTCGGCGGCTACTCGGTGCTAATTCTGCTCGTGGCGATGGTGGCCGGATTCCTGCAACTACACGGCAAGCGGGGCGAGACTCGCTTTCTGGTCGGCTCGTCGATTAGCGGTTATCTGGTCGGAATGGGGCTCAAAGCGTATTTTGTCCGCCCGCGGCCGACTGTCGTGCCGCAATTGGAACTGGCCTACCAGACGAGCTTCCCCAGTGGTCACTCGATGATGTCGGCAATCATCTACTTGACATTGGGCGCGCTCCTGACGCAATTTGCCGGTAACCTGCCGCGAGTAAGGATTTATTTCCTGCTGTGCGCGCTACTCCTGACTGGAATCGTGGGGATCAGTCGCGTGTATCTTGGCGTGCACTATCCGACCGATGTGCTGGCCGGTTGGACCGCGGGACTCGTCTGGGCCAATCTCTGCGCGCTGGTTGCAGCGCGGCTGCAGCGGCGAGGGATGATCGAGGAAGAGATTTAGCCTGGCACGCGAGAGTCTTAAGTGCCGCGCACGCAGTAAGCGATGTTATTCAGGTAAGGAAAGGCGTAAGACCGCTTACTGCGTGCGCGGCTCTTTAGGACGCAGGCATCCGTCACAGCTCGGTGCGGTGCCGGATGATTTCGCCTTCGATCAGATAGACCACGTCTTCGGCGATGTTCGTCGCGTGGTCGGCCACGCGCTCGACGTGCCGCGATGCTGAGAACAAGTGCAGCAAAGGCTCGATGTAGGCGGGAGTCTCCTTCATCCGCCTGAGAATCTCTTCGATGATCTCGCGATTCAGACGGTCGACGATTTCGTCGCGCGAGCAGACCCGGCGGGCCAGGCCGCTATCCATGTCGACGTACGCGTCGATGCTGTTTCGCAGCATCTCACCGGCGATGGCCGCCATTTCCTTGAGGTTGGCCGGCGCGTAGACCTCGGGCCAGGTGACCAGGCCGCAGGCCCGTTCCGCGATGTGGACGGCCAGGTCGGCGACGCGCTCGAGCTCATTGGCGATTTTGAGCACGCTGCTGATGCGGCGGAGATCGGTGGCGACGGGCTGGTGCATGGCGAGGATCTTGAGGCATTCTTCCTCGATCCGCACGTCCCATTCGTCGATTTCGTCGTCCTTGACCGCCATGGCGCGGGCGCGGTCGTAGTTCGGCTCGGTAAGCTCGTCGACGGCTTGATGGACCATCTCCTCGACCATGGCGCACATCGACAAGATGTCGTGGTGCAGATCGTCGAGCTCGCGCGCCAGGTGTTTTGTCATTGGTACAGAGTCTGAAGTCCAAGGTCAACAATTCGAAGACGAGCCCCTTTTCGATTTTGGACCTTGGACTGCCTGTTAAATTCCTAACCGAACCGGCCCGTGACGTAATCTTCAGTCTGTTTCTGGCCGGGTCGCGTGAAAATTTTCGGAGTCGCGTCGACTTCGATCAGGTGACCGTGATTGAAGAAAGCGGTCCGATCGCTGACGCGGGCCGCCTGCTGCATGTTATGCGTGACGATCACGATGGTGTAGTTCTGTTTGAGCTCGAAAATCAGGTCCTCGACGCGCGCAGTCGACGCCGGATCGAGGGCCGAAGCCGGCTCGTCCATCAACAGCACGTCGGGATTGGTCGCCAACGCCCTCGCGATGCACAGCCGCTGCTGCTGACCGCCGGAAAGCTCCAGCGCCGAGTCGCCGAGGCGATCTTTCACCTCGTCCCACAGCGCGGCTCGCCGCAGACAGGCTTCGACCAGCTCGGCAAGGGCCTTGGAACCGCGGTGACCTGCCACACGCGGTCCGTAAGCGACGTTTTCGAACACCGACTTCGGAAAGGGGGTCGATTTCTGAAAGACCATTCCGACCCGCTTGCGGAGTGCCACGACGTCGATGCGCCGGTTCGTAGATGTCGGCCCCCTCCAGCAGCACTCTCCCTGTGACGCGGGTCCCCTCGATGATGTCGTTCATCCGATTGAGGGTCCGCAGGAACGTGCTCTTGCCGCAGCCAGAGGGGCCGATGAGCGCCGTTACCGATCGTTCCGGAATCGACAGGGTGACATCAAACAACGCCTGCGTGGCGCCGTAATAGAAGCAGAGGCTGTGGGCCTCGAGCTTGGGCTTTGTGCTCGCCTTGAGATCCGGCTGTAGAGCGGCCTGGGCTGCCACCCGGTCGCGGACGATCGTCGAAAGGCCGTTGAGCATAGTCTGGTCGTCTTTCTTGCTACCAGCGCGCTTTTCGCTGAAACCGCGCGCGGATCACGCTGGCGGTGATGTTAAAGACCTGAAGGAGGCCCAAGAGCACCAGAATGGCGGCAGCCGCAACGTGCCGATATTCCTTTTCCGGTCGCGAAATCCAATTGAAGATCAAAACGGGCAATGCCGTAAATGAATCGAACGGCGCCTCGACAACTCCACCCGGGTGCTTGACGAGGTCGACCGGCGTTTCAATGCCCCCGGGAGAGTTCGCCAGATACACGGCCGCCCCGACCATCAAGAGCGGCGCCGTCTCGCCGATCGCGCGCGAAACGGACAAGGATGACCCCGGTGATGATGCCGGGGAGAGCCGCCGGAAGCAACTGGTGCCGGATCGTCTGCCAATGCGTTGCGCCGAGCGCACACGATGCTTGTCGAAGCGACGGCGGGACCGCCCGCAATGCCTCGCGTGTGACCACGATCACAATCGGCAAAATCAACAGACCCAAGGTCAATCCGCCGGACAACACCGTGCGACCAAACGGGAGCGGAATGTCGAGATGGGCGCTGCTTAAGCCGATTTCGATCACCTTCGGCCGGCCTTGAAAGGCTCCGAACATTTTGACGAAGACCGCCATCCCCAAAATTCCGTAAACGATGGAAGGCACGCCCGCGAGGTTGGACAAGTTGATCTCGATCAGTGTGCGGAGCCAGCCTTTCTTCTCGTACTCTTCCAGGAAGATTCCAGCTCCGACACCGACCGGAACGGCAAAGAGAGTCGCCAATGCCACCAGCCACAGACTCCCCCACAACCCCGCAAGGACGCCAGCCTCCGCGGGGTGTCGCGAGTCGTAGTTGGTGAGAAATGACCAGGAGAGCCAGCCCGCCCCCTGCCACAGCACACCGACAAGCAGAACGATCAGCACGCCCAGCCCCAACCACGCTGAAGTTGCGCAGGCACCTGCGAACAAGGGGCCGACAAGCCCCGGACGCGCCGAAGCTCGCGTACGCGGCACGCCGATTCCTGGCCCAATCGCGGTCGCGCTCATTGATAGGTTTCCCGATACCGGCGCATGACCAGGTGCGACAGGATGTTCATCACCAGCGTCAGCACAAAGAGCGTCATCGCGACCGCGAACAATGCCTTGAAATCGAGGCTTTGGTGCGGCTTGTCCCCGAAGCTGACATTCACGATGTAAGCCGTCATCGTCTCGACGCTACGGAACGGATTGAGAGTTAAGACCGGAGTCTGGCCGGCGGCAATGGCCACGGCCATCGTCTCGCCCACCGCCCGCGAAATGGCCAGCAGGAAAGAGGCCAAAACGCCCGAGAGGGCGGCCGGCACGACGACACGCGTCGAGACGTGATACTTCGTCGAGCCGAGGGCGTAGGCCGCTTCGCGGAGTGCTTGCGGCACCGACCGCAAAGCGTCCTCGCTCAGCGAACTGACGATCGGGATGATCATGATCCCCACGACGATTCCGGCGCTCGCGGCGTTAAACACCTGCACGTCCCAGCCGAAAAGGCCTGTAAACACAGGCCGAAGGGCGTACGGCGTGACGAACACCAGGGCGAAGTAGCCGAACACGACGGTCGGAATTCCGGCCAGTATCTCGAGGATCGGCTTCACGAGGTTTCGCGTTCGCAGTGATGCGTATTCGCTGAGGTAGATCGAGCCTGCCAGGCCGATCGGCAGACCTATCAGTGCGGCGATTCCTGCAACCAGGAAGGTTCCGCACAAGAGGGGCAAAATACCGAAGTGCCGGTCAGAAAACTGCGGCGTCCAGCGCGTATCGGTGAAAAAGTGCCAAGGCGAGACGAGCTGAAAGAAGGCTTCGTTCGGAGGGATAGCAAAGATCGTCTCGCTCAACAGCACGTAGATAATGCCGACCGTAGTCAGGATCGACGCCAAAGCGCAGCCCAGCAGAATCAAGCGAATGGCCTGTTCGCGCACCCGGCTGAGGGAGAATCGCGGGCCCAGGCCGAGCGGCTGCACCACTAGCGACGGCGAGGCGGGGAATTCCTGCGGAGCGCTCGACACGAGTTAGGGAGTCCTCACCGCGCTGGCCGCTTCCGCTCGGGCCAGCTGCGCGGGTCTCAGCGTACTGAGCTTGCGGAAGGGGAAGAGAATGGACTTCCGCGGCCAGGCCCGGGCCGCGGTCGAGGTAAAAGTTCAAATATGCCACGACCTCCGGCCGACGCAAGGCTCGCAGATTGACATAAAGAAAAAGCGGGCGTGAAAGAGGCGCGTACTCTCCGCTGGCGATCGTGGCATCATTGGGAACGACGGCGGCAGACGGGTCCGATCCCGCAGCAATCGGAATCACCGTCACCGAGTCCCGATTGAGCACTGCATAGGCATAGCCGAAGTAACCAAGCGCGCCCGTGTCACCTTGCACGCCTTGCACGAGAAAATTGTCGTCCGAACTTTGCTGAAAGTCGGTCCGACAGTTGCCCCTCTTTCCGCAAATTATCTCGGTGAAGTACTCGAACGTCCCCGAATCGGTGTCCGGCCCGTAAAGCAAGATCTTGGTGGCCGGCCAGGCAGGGTCGATCTGATTCCAATACGTTACAGCGCTGCCCGATTCCCAGATCTGTTTTAGCTGCGCGACAGTTAGGGCGCGGCACCAGGTGTTCCGCGGATTCACCACGACGGTCAATCCGTCGAGGGCGATTTTCAGTTCGAGATAGTGGACGCCGTTCTGCCGGCAGGCTTCGATTTCCTCGGGCTCAATGGGCCGCGAGGCGTCGCAGATGTCGAGATCATCGACGTCAAACCGCTTGAATCCGCCGCCAGTCCCTGCTCGGCCGAGCGTCACCCGCACTTGCCGATGAGCTTTGAGGAATTCCTCAGTGACGGCCTGAGTGATGACGTACACCGTGCTCGAGCCGTCGATCGTGATCCGGCCGCGGAGTGGCTGGCTCGAATCGGCGGGCTCCGCGGCTGTTCCGGCGTGTGAGCCACTGGGTTGCGAGAGTTGGGCCGACTCGGAAGGAAGTTCGGCGTCGCGGATTTGGCACCCCGCGGAGGTCCCTGCCAAAGCGGCCAAGACGATTAACCGAACCCAAAGAACGGCAACGGGGCAGTGCGACATGCGTGGATTCGATCATCGCCCTCATCAGTTAAGAAACGATGAAGTTCCGGCTGTTACTCCGCAACGCGCGACATCAAAAGATGTGTCCTTCTTGCGGTCCATCTTTCGTGAGTGTGAGGATTTCGGTGCCCGACTCGGTCATCAGGATTGTGTGCTCGAATTGGGCCGAGAGGCTGCCGTCTTTGGTTCGCACCGTCCATTTGTCATTGTGATCGAGCACCGTTTCCCACGTTCCGACGTTGAGCATCGGCTCGATCGTGAAACAGACGCCGGGGGGGATGACTTCGCCCACATTGTTCGGATGGGGAAAGTGGGGAATGCCGGGATCTTGATGGAATTGGCGCCCGATTCCGTGCCCTTGGTATTCTTTGACCACGGCGAAGCGTTCCGCATGGGCGTGCTCGGCGATTGCCGCCCCGATATCGATCACCCGGCCGTTGGGCTTGATCGCGCGGATGCCGCGATAAAGGCAGTCGAATGTGACTTGCACCAGCCGCCGCGCCGTGTCGGAGACTTTCCCGATCAGAAATGTCTCGGATTGGTCCCCGTACCAGCCCGCGACGATTGTCGCCAGATCGACATTGATGATGTCCCCGTCGCGGAGCACGGTGTTGTCCGGAATCCCGTGGCAGACCACTTCGTTGATGCTGGTGCAGACGCCATTGGGAAATCCCTGGTAGCCGAGGCACGCGGGAATGTGTCCATGATCGAGCGTGTAATCGTGGACCAGGCGATCGAGCTGGGCGGTGGTCACGCCGGCCACGACCTTGGGACGAATGAAGTCCATCAGCTGTGCGTTGAAACGGCCCGCGGCGCGCAGTCCGTCGCGCTCGGTTTCGTCGTAAATCGGGATTGCCGGAGCGGATCGCTTTCGACGCACGGCGCCTGCTTCTTTATCCTGGTTCCTATGATGGCGCTGGAACTAAAACCGCCGGTTCGCAGCCTGGGCCGGTTCGAGGCCTTGCCAATTGTCGTGATCGCGGCGAGGAAGATCAACATGGATCCCAAAGCGAAGTCTGATCCCTCGTGACGCGACGCTCCCCACACAAAGAAAAACGACCGGCGTTGATGGGCAGCCATCAGCGGTGTTGGATTTGGGGCCGCTTGCCCGTGATGGAGACTCTTCGCGCGAAACGCTGGCGGCCGCTCGAACTCCAGCTCGACGAGCGATTGCCTGCGAAGGACCGCAACGAAGTTCTCCGACATGCGGAGCAGCTAGGCGTTAAGGTGGCCTTATCGACGGCCGCAGCGCTCGCACGCTTGTGTCGTTCCGACGAGCATCAAGGCCACCTCGCCAAGATGCCGCCTTTTCCCTATGAACGACCCGTCGATTTGATCGAAGGCCGTCCGCCCCAGCCGTTCTACGTGGTGTTAGATGCCATCCAAGACCCGTTCAACTTCGGGGCGATTTTGCGAAGCGCCGACGCGTTCGGCGTCGACGGAGTGTTCGTGGGCGCGGCGCAGCAGGCCGAGGTCTCGAGCCTGGTTGTGCGGGCCTCGTCGGGAGCCGTCAACCACGTGCGTGTGGCCAAGGTTCCAGACCTCGGTGAGTGGATCGTTCAGCTCAAACAGGAAGGAGTGAACGTAGTCGGAACGTGCCCGACCGCGAAACGTGATGTGTCGCAAGTCGATTTCCGCAAACCCACAGCGATTGTGTTGGGCAACGAAGCGGTCGGCATCCGGTCGCAGATTCTGGACCTCTGCGACGACCAGGTCGCCATTCGACAGCACGGGCGCGTCGGGTCCCTCAACGCGGCTGTTGCCGCGGGTATTTTGTTCTACGAGGTCTCGCGCCAGCGCTCAGGCGCGATCACGAAGACCAGTAGTAACACAGGCGACTGAACGGCGCTCACCGAATTGCGCGGGAACTTTTTTCGCGCCGCGGCCGTCTATTTGGTGAGTGCTTTCAATCGGGTCCGGCCTTCTCGCCGGCGGCTCTTGCCCGTAGGAGTGTTGCCATGCGCAGCCCCATGCTTCCCGTGTTGACTGGTTTCTTGTTCGCGGTCAGTTGCATTGACTGTGTTGCCCAATCAGAACGAACGCGCCGCCCTTCATCCCAATCGATTGAAGAAATCGGCTACAGAGTCGGCGAGCCGATTCGGCATAAGAATCTCGCCATCTTTCCTGTTTTGTCCACCACGGAGCAGAATGCGGACCGGTATCTCACTCTCGATGAGGGACTCCGGATTCACAGGGTTGACGTGGTCGAAATCGGTGCCAGGAATGTCTGGCTCCCCGCCTTTGTGACCGAGTCAGCCGTTTTCGTCGAGGCGGCACGCGCCCAGTCCGCCACGACGCACCGGAATGCGCAGCGAGGCCGCTCGAACGCACAGGCGGTGCCTACCAACGCCGACAAGGGGCAGCGGAGCGCTGCACTCCAGGCAGCGCTCGCCTATTTTCAAACGAATGAGAATTCGGGAGCAAATGAAGTCAACCGGTTGATGGTCGTCAACCGCTCGGGCAAGCCGCTCTACCTGATGGCCGGCGAAGTGATCGTCGGAGGCGATCAGGATCGCACGATCGGCGAGGAAACCATCATTGAAGCGAATGGCAAGCCCGTTTCCATCGATGTGTTCTGCGTCGAACACGGCCGGTGGGGCGGTCGCGAAGTCGCACAATCGGCCCCGTTGCTGAGGGCACTCGGCGGTGCCGCCACGCCCGCCGAGCTCGAGTCATCGGCCCAGCAAGCCAAGGCCGGCAAATTCGTTGCCACGACCGGACCGCTCAGCAAGGCGGGCCGCGTCGCGGTCCAATCTGCTAAGAGTCAGGAGGCCGTCTGGGACAACGTCGCCAAGACGAACGCCGCCCTGAAGGTCGATTCGGAGTCGGGCGCGTTTACCGAGGCCTATGCGGCCAAACCGGTCCGTGACGACCTGGAACCCTTTGTCGCGGCACTCTCAGCGAAGATCGGCTCGACAAGCCGCGTCGTCGGCGCGGTCGTCGCCATCAACGGAAAGATCGAATCGGTCGACGTCTTCGAGTCGACCCCGTTGTTCCGCAAGTTGTGGCCGAAGCTTTTGAAAAGTTACGCGCTTGACGCCGTCAGCTCTGGCGCGGCCAAGGCAGCCCCGAACAGAACCGAAAACAAGTCTGTCGCCAAGGAGGCGAGCGTGTCTGACGCGTCGGCATTCCTGTCAAACATTCTGCAAGGGGCTGTCAGCGACACGAAGCAGACCAAGAGCGGATTGGTCGTTCAACATCGGGAAGCGAAAGACGTCACCAGCTATTCGGCGGGCGGAATGGGTGGAGGCATGGGCGGTGCCCCGATTCATGCCGCCGCTTACTCCCGCTGATGCTTGGGTGGAAATGCCCGGCTGCGTCGTGCATGCTCACGGCTGTGGCGATTCATCTGCGAAATCCTCACAGTATTCTGGCGACATTCGAGCGTCGGCCGGAGGCGGTGATCGATGTGCGATTGCCCGCCGGTCCTGCATCGGACGCATGGCGGGATGTGGAACAGCTCGCCAAAGCTCACCGCGTCCCTGTCGTCCGTGGCGCGACGCAGGGCGAGCGTGTCGGGCGACGCGGACAGCGGGAGGCGGCAGGCGGGCGCGGCGGGATTGCGGAAGCAACCGTGAAGGAGCGCCCTGACGTCCCGCCCGAAGTGCTGTTTGGAAACGAGTCGGAGAACAAGCCGGTGGCGCCGCGACTTTGGTTGGCGCTTGATCAGTTGCAAGACCCCCACAATGTCGGGGCAATCTTTCGCACGGCCGCTTTTTTTGGAGTCGCCGGGATCCTGCTAACGCGGGATCGTTCGGCGCCGCTCAATGGGACGGTCTACGACGTCGCCTCCGGGGCGCTCGAGGTCGTCCCGTTTTCGCATCCGGCTAACCTCATCCATGGGGTCGAAATTGCCAAGGCTGCGGGACTTTGGGTATTGGGAACTTCGGAGCATGCAGAGCGCGATGTAAGGGAGGTCGATCGCGATCGCTCTTGGCTCCTGGTGTTGGGCAACGAGGAGCGCGGATTGCGGCGATTGACTCTCGATAAGTGCGATGAAACGTGCCGCTTGACGGCGCGGGGCGAAATCGCGTCGCTCAACGCTTCGGTGGCCGCCGGGGTGCTCTTGGCCCTGCTGACGACCGGTGGCCGACCCACCCATTGAGCCGTCGGCACAGGCGCTGCAATCGCTCGATTCGGAACATTGCGCCCTTTGCCCCGTCGTGCGGTGGTCAGACCGTCGTTGTCTACCGCTCCTGGCTTCGGCGCGAGGTAAGTGCCGGCAGGCACAGCCTACACGGCCAAAAAACCTCGGCAGGGGCAGCCTTGCCCTGCGAAAGCCTCCGCACGACTGCGGTTGTCTGGTCAGCAACGGACTGGCACGGGCGCATCCTACGATCGTTGCCATCATCCAACCCACCGGGGTTCGTCCACCCAGGTCTTTCACCCCCGGTTGACCGCCGCAAGCCATGGCATAGCCTTCCCTTCGGATTGTCCCGCGGATTGTCCCAGCATGGCTGTTAAGGGAAAACTGACTCCGGCCGAGTTCCTGGCCGCGCTCAAGGGCGCAAGCCCCCCGCGAAGCGCGCTGCGGCGAAGCCCTCGGACGACGTCGACGACCTCGATCTTTCCGACCTCCAATCCCAAAAGGGAGAGTCGGCCGAGGACGAGGCGCGCGAAGAGACCGACGACGACGATGCGGTCCACGACGCTTGCTCATCGGGAGATTACCAGGCCGGCAGCCGCTACGTTGGGCACTACGTCAAACGCAACTCGCGCTTGTCCGAATTGTTCGACCGGGTGAACACGCTGCTGGGCAGCGGAAGCCAGCAAGATCCCCAGCAACCGTTCCGACCCAAGGCTCCCGAAACGCTTGAGCAAACCGGCCTGACGTTCGAAGAAGTTGAACGGCTGATTCTGAAATACCTGTTGGCCAAGGGTTCCGGTCGCGGCCGCTCAATCGCCAATCAGGTCCGCCTCCCCTTTCAGATCACCGATCCGATCTTGAAACAGCTCAAGCAGGAGCAACTCCTGTCGTTTAAGGGTGCCGCGGAGATGGGCGACTACGACTTCGCCATCACCGACTTCGGCCGCGAACGGGCCCGGCGTTACTCCGAGGAATGCACATACTTTGGCTCCGCACCCGTCACGTTGCCTGACTATCTGCAAGCGATGGCGGCCCAGAGCATCGCCAAGCAACAAGCCACGGAAGATGACCTGCACCGCGCGTTCAACGACCTGGTGATTTCGCAGCGGATGCTCGACCGCCTCGGGCCGGCGATCAATTCGGGCCGCGGCATGTTTTTGTTCGGCAGTCCTGGAAACGGCAAAACCAGCATCGCCGAGCGCGTCACACGGTCCTTCGGCACCACGATTTGGATTCCCCGCACGCTGGGCATCGACGGCGACATCATTCGTCTGTACGACCCTGGTGTGCACGATGCCGTCGAGACCGAGACCAACGAAGGCATTCTGAATCTCTCGGGCGTCGACCGGCGTTGGGTGCAGATCGTTCGCCCCACAGTGGCGGCCGGCGGCGAATTGACCATGTCCGAGCTGGAGGTGCATGCAGAATGCGCAAACCAAGATTTGCGAAGCCCCCCTGCAGCTCAAGAGCAACTGCGGCGTGTTGATCATCGACGACTTTGGCCGGCAGGTGATGCCCGTTGAGACCTTGCTCAACCGATGGATCGTTCCGCTTGAAAAGCGGTTCGACTTCCTCAACATTCCCAGCGGCAAGAAAATTCAGGTCCCCTTCGACCAGCTGATCATTTTCTCGACCAACCTCGAGCCGAAGGCTCTGGTGGACGGCGCGTTCCTGCGGCGAATCCCCTACAAGATCGAGGTCCCTGACCCAACGGAAGATCAGTTCCGCGACCTGTGCAAGTTGATGGCCCCTAACCTTGGATTCGAATACGACGGCGAGGCGATCGATTACCTGATCGAAAAGCACTACAAGCAGGCAGGACGCCCCTTCCGCGCCTGCCAGCCGCGCGACCTGATGTTGCAGGTCAAGAACTATTGCAGTTTCAAACAAACCGCCAAGAAGCTGACCACGGAGGCGTTCGACGTCGCTATCGAGAACTATTTCTCGGTGATGTAGCGGCCGCAAATTACGGCCCCCTCGTCGCGGGGGAGAAGTGGCGCCGTTTAGAATGGGCCGTCGAGAATGCGCCAACCGCATTCTGGCAAAACTCACTCCTCGAATGCCGACTCGGGAGACGTCCAGCACGTGGAGCCGCATCCCCTTCGCTTCCTCCGCAATCTCGGCCGTAGCGGCGAGATTGCCGCGGTGTTTGTCAAGCACGGCTTCGGCGACATCGTCGATCAGATCCGGATGCAGCGCTACGTCCGCTGGGGCCGGCGAGTCATTTTGCGGCAGCCGAACGTGCCGGAAAGCCACGAGACGCGGGCCCGTCGCTTCCGCAAGGCGCTCGAAGACTTGGGACCCACGTTCGTAAAGTTCGGGCAGGTCCTGAGCACGCGCCCGACCTGATTCCCGTCGACGTCATCGAAGAGCTGACCCGGCTGCAGGAGCACGTGAGGCCGTTTCCTTATGAGCAGGCAATCGCGCTGGTCGAGCACGAGCTCGGGCGGCCCGCCAGCGAGCTGTTCGCCGTGTTCGACCCAAAACCGATTGCCTCCGCCTCGCTCTCCCAGGTGCACAAGGCGATCAGCCACGACGGCCGCACGCTCGCGGTAAAGATCCGCCGGCCCAACGTCGCCGCGCGAAGTCGAGCGCGATCTCTCGCTGATGACCGAACTGGCACTCTTGATTCAAAATCACGTTCCCGAGGCCGAGGTCTTCGATCCCGTGGGGCTCGTCAATCATTTCGCCCGCACGATCCGTCGCGAGATGAACTTCACCCGCGAGGGGAGGACCATGGAGGAATTCGCGAGGTTCTTCCGCAACGACGCAACGCTGCACATTGCCAAGGTGCATTGGGACTTAACCAGCGAGGCGGTCCTCACGATGGACTTCGTCGACGGCTGCCGCATCGATGACCGCGCGGCGCTCGCCGCACGGGGCATTCAAACCCCCTTTCTGGCCGCCAACGGTGCGCGAATTTTTATGAAAATGGCTTTCGAGATCGGCGTGTTCCACGGCGATCCGCATCCGGGAAATATCCGTGTCCTGCCCGACGGGACCATCGGCCTGCTCGACTTCGGCATGGTCGGCATTCTGGATGACGAGAAGCGGGAGCTTCTGGTCGACTTGTTCGTTGCCGTCCAGCGTCACGATGTTGCCCGCGCCGTCGAAATGGTTCTGGCGCTAGGACAACCGTTTCGCCCTGTGGACACGCCCCTTCTGCGGGCCGACGTTCGCGATTTCATCGAGAACTACTATGGCGTCCCGCTTGAGCAGCTTCGCATCGGCCGAATGCTGACTGATTTTGCGGGGGTGATGCTCAATCATGGAATCCGCTGTCCCGCTGACCTGATGCTCTTGATCCGCTGCCTGGTGACGCTCGAGGGCGTCGGTCGCGACCTCGATCCTGCGTTCAATCTGGCGGCCCATCTGGCGCCCTTCATCGAGCGGATTGTGTCGGAGCGCTACAGTCCGCGGCAAATGTTCGATCAGTTCACTCGAGGAGTCTCGCAATCTGGCACGGCTGGCGCGGGACGTTCCCCATTACGTCGGGCGGTCTCTGGAAAAACTGAGTAAAGACGAGCTGCGCGTGCAATTCGAGCACACGGGGCTCGACCGACTGATGACGGAATTGGACCGCTCGAGCAACCGGGTCGTGATCGGACTGGTCGTTTCCGCGCTGATTCTGTCGTCGTCGCTTGTGCTGCGGACGGGGTCGGAATCGGTTTGGTTTACGGTGCCTCTGTTCGTTCTGTCGAGTTTGCTCGGGATTTGGCTGATCTACGGGGTCTTCCGCAGCGGCCGGCTCTGACGGCACGAGCGAGCCCGAGTCAGCGTCGTCTCTGGGCCTCACTTCGCAGCCGACAACCGCCGGTGCGCCATCTGGCGATTTTTCGCGCGACCGGGCCTTCCATCGCGTGGGAATCTCACCTCACTCACGTCGGGGTGTGTCGCGTTCGGGCAACGCACCGCGCGCCGCGTTTGTGTCCCCACAAATCGGCGCAATTGCCAATTTGCGAAAGGCCAACTGCGACCTATGTTTGAAATAACATAGGTAGAAAAAATCTCATCCCGCGTTCAAACCCTTGCGGAGGCAGCTCGCCGGAGGTAAGCCATGAAATGGTTAACTCGGTTTCTCACAGAAGACAGCGCTGCAACCGCGGTCGAGTACGCGGTGATGTTGTCGTTGATCTTGATGGCAGTTTTCGCGACCGTAGCGGCAATGGGCCAGGCCCTGGGCTCCAAGTACACGAACATCGAAGCCCAGATCACGGCTCACGGCGGCTGACATTTCGCGAAGCAAGCGCTGACTGCTGCGACAAATAAGCGCCTTCGCTGGAATGTTGGCCCGGACGCTGATGACTGTTCGCTGTTACATCGCCCTGGGAGGCAACGTCGGCGACGTCGAGGCGAATTTCCGCGCAGCCCTGGCCGGCCTTGTTGCCACTCCGGGGATCGATGTTTTTGAGCTGAGCCCCGTCTTTCGCACCCAGCCGGTCGGTCAATGGGCCGGAGGGGAGTTTCTAAACGCGGCCGCGCGGATTGACACGGGGATTGAGCCGCTGGCTTTGCTCGAAGTGCTGCAGCAACTCGAACGCGCAACTGGCCCCAGAAAAGGGCCGCGCTGGGCGCCTCGGGCTCTCGATCTCGACCTGATCTTTTACGGCGATGACACGATCGACCACCCGCGACTGCAAGTTCCTCACCCGGCCTCTTGGTATCGGCGATTTGTGCTCGATCCGCTCGCCGCAATTGCGGGTGATCTTCGGCATCCGATCAAGGGCCAGACCGTGGCGGAACTGCGCGGGCGTCTGCTTCGTCGTCCGCTGCGCATGTCGCTGGTGGGGGCCTCGAGCTCGAGCCGAGAGCGCTTAGTGCGGATCCTGTCCGGACCTGGAGTCGAGATTACCCAGTGGCAGTCCACCTCGGCTTCCGATGAGTTGCCAGAGCTCTTGGCCTGGCTAGGGCCGGCCGAGGATGATCCCCAGCTCCGCTTCGATCTCCTGCCACCGCTGCCGCGCCTCGACGTTTCCGCAGCCCCGAATCAAGTCGCGTTTTTACGCGACGTCCTGCATTCCGCTTTGGGCTGATCGCGGGCATCGGCTAAAGACTAGCGGAAGGTGACGGCCGCATTGGCTGCTGCGCCTCTGAAGAGTCGTGCCAACCGCTCGTCGTCTGATAGACCGGGAGCGGAGCCGTTCCTGGAGTTTGGCACGCCGCATGCACTTTGCTCATTTCCAGCAAATTCGAACGAGGTTCGTTGCCAATCGTCAACAAAGACCCTCGACTCGGTTGCTAAAATGAAACGTGACTTGCTCGGAATGACGCGATGAGCAGCTGGTTGAAAAAATTCGCTTCGATGGCTCGGCTGACGGCGACGCTCGCCGTCGTGATCGGGCTCTGCCAGTTCGCGAGTAACCGTGCGGCAGCCGACGACCAAGGATGGATGTTTCGCCGGTCTTATTTCAGTCACGTCCTGCCGCCGGAGATCCAGGCGCGGTACCCGGTCCCGGAGAGTCGCTCCGCCTACCGGAGGCCGCTGGTCAACCTCGCGCCCGGCTTCGGCGTCCGCGGGAGCTACCGCTACAACACGATCGAAATCTTCGACGGCAATTCGACCGACGTTGAGATTTACCGCCAGTTCTGGTTCCAGACGGAACCGTAGGCGCTGGAGGCTGATACGGTGGGCCAAGCTCGCGCAGCGAGCGCAGGCCCACCATCTTCATTTGTTTGGGAAATCGCGCGCGATCGAAGAGCGGTGGGCCAGCGGCCCGAATCGGTCCTTAGCCCAACCTACTGGTGCGTCCACACCAATTTGGTGGGTGGCACTGGCGGCTTGTCCGCCAGTGGGCTCGTTTGGAACGCGCGATCAAAGACACTGGCGGACAAGCCGCCAGTGCCACCCTGAATCCACCCTTTTTGTCGTAGACGGACCACTACTTGACGACCCATTTCGGTTCGCGCTTTTCGTGGAATGCGGCGAGTCCCTCGCGAGCTTCGCTCGATGCCCGCGCCTCGGCGGAGACTTTGCGGCCAGCTTCGAGTTGTTGAATCAGCTGCTCCACTACAAAACTGCGCACAAGCCGCTTTGTGACTGCCAGCGCCTGCGGTGCGCCGGTGAGAAGAGAGGCTACCAGTTCTTGGCGACTCTCAGCGAGACGCTCGGGCGGACATAGGTAATGGCAGATTCCCAAGCGGTGCGCTTCCTCGCCGCTGATTGCGCGTCCCTCCAACAAGAGCGGCATGGCTGGCCCGTTGCCGATCCGATAGAGCAAGAGCGGAGAGACAACGGCCGGACTGATTCCCCGCTTGACTTCCGGCAGCGAAAACTTCGCGTTGGGCGTGGCAAGCACCAGGTCGCAGGCAAGCACGATCCCAAACCCGCCGGCAATGGCCGGCCCGTGTACTACGGCCAGCGTCGGCATGTCGACTCGCAGAATGGCGACGAGCGCGTCGCGAAAACCCGACGCATCGTGCTCCCACTGCGCGCGGGCGTCGGGGGCCAAGGCACGCTGCTGCATCTCGTCGAGATCCATCCCGGCGCAGAACGCCGGGCCGCTCCCATCGAGCACGACCACCCGTGTCGCAGGATTTGCCGCGGCCTCGGCGACGGTGGCGGAAAGTTGAGCAAGGAGATCGCGCGTCAGGGCATTGCGTCGAGCCGGCCGATCTAGCGTTACTTGAGCCACGCCGTCCGTCATCGTCAGCTTGACTAGCCGCTCACTCATCGGGAGGTTGCCTCGTTGTGTTTTGGTTGCTGCCGGCGCATGCGATCCAGGTCGGTTGGCGGGGCGCAGGCACGGGCATTTCTAACAGGGCCAAAGCGAGAGTCTTGCCTTGGCTGTCGGTGCGCAGCGAGCGGCTCGCTCCTCCGCCTAGCACATTGAACAAAAGGAAGTTGTACGCGCCGACGCCGGGCAATTCATATCGCCGCACTTCGGTGGGCCGAAACGGAAGAAAATACTGGGCGACTCGCGCCTCGGTCAGCACTTGGCCCAGATAGCGAAATCCTTCCGGCGTGAAGGCGATCACGCCGACGTTGGCATGATTCCCTTTGTCACCGGAACGCGCGTGGGCAATTTCGCCCAGACGGATCGAGCCATTCATGCGATCCACTCCCGGGCTGCTCGTACAATCGAGATGGCCTGGACATGCGCGCGAGACGGTCGTCGGCCAATACGCGAGCACGGGACGCGGTTTCGCCCGACCGCCGACGTATCCGGTTACTCCCGGATGCCCGGCCGTCACCAGCGGCGCGAACTCGCAGGTGAACCGGTCGAGCAACGCACGGGAGGGATCGGCCGCACTCACACGGAGCACGACGTCCCACGGGTTGCCCCGTTCTCCGGGCAAACCGGGCGCGGTATCGCCGGCTCCGATCACTTCGACGTTGGTCCGCGCCGGTGTGACGCCCGCCATCCGCAATTTTTCCAGAATCGTCGCGCCAGCCGAGCGCGCCGTCTCCACGGCTTGAGGACCGCAAACCGTCAACGTCGACGAAACCAGGTATCCGTCCTGATAAGCGACTGAAACTTTGAATTTGTCCGGTGCTGAGCTGCCGCGAGCACCTTGGACGCTGACACGATCGGGACCGGCTTCCGTCAACCGCACCTGCGTGAAGTCTGTATCGATGTCAGGTGTGAGGTAGTGGGCCGGGTCGCCAATTTCGTAGAGCAGCTGCTCAGAGACCGTTTCGACATCGACGCGGCCGCCCGTACCTTCGCGCTTCGTAATCGTCACGTCGGCCTTGTCGGAAATCTCCGCAATCGGATAGCCGATATCCGCCAGTCGAATCTCCGGCGTCCAACCGGAATACATTCCGCCCGTGCACTGCCCGCCGCACTCGATGAGGTGGCCCGCGACGGTCGTGGGGGCGAGCCGCTCCCAATCGCGGAAGCTCCACCCAAATTCGTGAACCGCCGGTCCGACGGTGAGCGATACGTCGGCAACCCGACCGGTGATCACGATGCGGGCTCCGCCGGCCAGCGCTTCGACAATTCCCGCCGCGCCCAGGTACGCGTTCGCACTGACGATCCGATCGCGAACCGAAGCGATCGATTCGCCGGTCTCAAAGTGGGCAAACGTTTCCCCCTCGTGCGACAGCTCATTGAGCCGGGGAAGCAGATCGTCGCCCGTCACGATGCCGATTGCCACGTCCGGCATCCCGGCCTCGACAAGAACACGGGAGGCGGCCGCGGCACATCCTTGCGGATTCATGCCCCCGGCGTTGGTCACAATCTTCAGGCCGGGCTGGGCGCGTAGGGCCGGAATCAGGTCGCGAAGCACGATCTCGAAATCGGTCACCCAGCCGGCCGACGGGTTTCGCGATTTCTGATGTGCGAGAATCGACATCGTCAGCTCGGCCAGATACTCGAGCGTCAAATAGTCGAGCCGCGCGCCCTCGCAAAGTCGGCGGGGCGCATCAAGGTTGTCTCCCCAAAACCCCGCGCCATTGCCTATGCGAATCGTTTTCATGGATATTTTGCGCGGGAGGGCAAGGCTCCCGCCGAGCTTCCTCTTGAGTACAGCAGCGGCATGGCTCAGCAGGAGCTTCGCCCTCCCGGCGGCCACATTGTAACAAAACCCGTCTGGATTCCCCTGTCCGGTTTCACTATCCTTCCGCAGCAAATCGGCATATATCAAGGCGTTCCGAATCCTGCCGCTGCTTGACGAGAGCAGTCGACGGGCCACAAGCGCAGACCGATCAATCGCGTCCGGCCGAAGGATCGACGGGCCATGGGATGGAGTTATCGCAAGAGCGTCAACCTCGGACCGTTCCGAGTTAACCTGAGTAAATCGGGCGTCGGCTACTCGGTCGGCGGCAAAGATTTCCGCGTGGGCGTCAACTCCAAGGGACGCCGTTACGAGGCGCTCACCGTTCCCGGCACGGGGCTACATTATCGCAGCGAGGGCAAATCGCGCGGGCAAGCTTCCGGTTGCATGGGAGTCGTTTTATTGATGGTCCTCCTCGCGGCGGCCGGCATCCAACTCTTCCTCTACTCCTGGTGAGTGTGAGTCATGGCCCTGCATTTTGTTCGGTCGCTCAGAACCCCGTTCTCGGAGCGATTCCTGATCCAAGCGGAACCGGGGAAAGATTGCGGCGCGGTCGAGCTGCACTATCTGCCTGGCGAACGCGTCATAGGCACGGTGATCGTGCTCGATGACAAGGTCTTCCCCGAGCAGAAGATTCCCGAACTCCTCAAGGAGATCGACGAATTCCTCCTTCCTGACGCCAGTATTGAAGACGGCAAGCTGCACTTCACGGTCGTGTCGGGACGCGTCGTGGGCACATTCTTCCCCCACCCGAGCTGACAGCTCGAATCGTAGGCTCAAGCTCGCCGCCTTGTGCCATTTCGCAGGAGGTCCAAGGATGGACGTCCACCGCGCGACTGTCTGGGTTGCCGTAATTCTCTTTGCCGTGTGCTGGTCGTCGGCCGATCATCGAGCGGCGGCCCAGTCATCCACACATGAGCCAGCACCGAAGACCTCGACGTCTCCGCGTACGCCAGCGGTCGACGACTCGCTCAGAGACGATGCCAATCTGCATGACGTCTCCTTTCTTGGCCGTAGCGATGGATGGAGCATCGGCGACCACGGAGCAGTCTGGCGAACGGAAGACGGCGGCCGGACGTGGAAACCGCTCCCCTGCCCCGTAGATTGTGCCCTTCGCAGCGTCTGCTTTGTGACAGACCGCATCGGCTGGGTCGCGGGCGGTTCGACGACCGCGTTCACTCGCGTCGGCGTGGGTGTCATCTTGGGCACGCGCGACGGCGGCAAAACGTGGACCAGTCTCGCCCGGGGCTCGCGCCCGTTGCCACAACTGCACTACGTCCGCTTCTTCACGCCCAGCACGGGAGTTGTCGTCGGCGAGCAGACGCCGGACTTTCCGACTGGCGTAATGACCACCGCGGACGGGGGGAAAACCTGGCAGTCGGTCGATGGCGGGCGGCATGACGGCTGGCGTTCGGCGGATTTTGTAGCGCCCACAATCGGAGTGGTTGCCGGACTCGAGGGAGAATCCGCTCGAGTGGACGGTGGACGCGTGATTGACCTTCGCGCCGGTCGCTTCGGTCTCCGCGGATTCTATGACGTAAAGCTGAGTCGCGACGACAGCGGTTGGATGGTCGGCGACGGAGGCCTGATCCTGCGGACGCACAATCGCGGCGTCGTTTGGGAATCGCCGCCGACGCGGCTCCCGAAAGAAGCTGGAGTAATTTTTGACTTCCACGCAGTCGCCGTTCGCGGGGACCGCCTGTGGGTTGCCGGTTCGCCGGGCAGCGTCGTCTGGCATTCACCGGACGGCGGCCGCAGTTGGCGAACTCAACCGACCGGCCAAACCGCGCCGTTGGAACGGCTCGCCTTCTCGACGGATGAATTGGGTTGTGCCGTCGGGGCTTTCGGCTCCATTCTTCACACAGAAGATGGCGGCCAGACGTGGGAGCCGGTGCGAGCGGCGAAGCGTCGAGCCGCCTTGCTCACAATCCAATCGCGGCCCGACCGCATCTCCTTTAGCGCGCTCGCCAAGGAATCGGGCGAGCTGGGTTACCGCAGCGTGGTTCTGTTGCCGGTGCGCGGACAAGCCGAGGGGGAAGGAGCGCGCGATCCCGAGCTCGACCTTAAGGTGCACGACGCCGTGACGGTCGCCGGTGGTTCGCAGGGAGTGACAGGTTGGCGTTTTCCACTCGACATCCCTGGGCTCGAGCGCGATCCGCAGAAGCTCGTCGCCGACTGGATGCGGCGCACAGAAGGACAATTCCAGCCGATGTTTTACGGACATCTTGTTTGCCAACTCCGCATGTGGCGCCCCACGGTGGTGATAATCGACCAGCCGGCCCTCGACGATGCCGCAGGAACCGTGCTGGCGAACGCGGTGTTGGCCGCCGTACGGCAAGCGGGCGACCCACTGGCATTTGCGGAACAGGCCCGCGTCGCGGCACTGCCTCCCTGGACGACTGCGCGAGTTTTCATGCGGTTGCCGGCCGGTAGTGCCGGCGACTGCCGGCTCGACGCCGATGAAATTCTCCCGCGTCGCGGCTCTTCGGTCATGCGCCTTGCCGCGGGCGCCGCCAGCCGATTGAGTCCGGTGGAGACGTCTGCCCCGGAGAGCGAGTCGTACCGCCTCGTCGATGTCGCGCCGGGAATGGACGGTGCGAACGGAAACCTGCCCGAGCTGCGAGACTTCTTCACTGGGATTGGGTTGGGCCCGGGGACCGACGCGCGGCGCTGCGCTCCGAGCGATCGATCGCGAGACGAACGATCAGACGCAGCATCTGGCTCGACGCGATCGCAATTTTCGCGCGATGATTCGTCAGCGCGTCCGCGGCGCGACAGGGGCGCGGAATTGCTCGGCATGCTGCATGACCAGACCAGCGGCTCCGACAACGCGTCGGCCGCCTTGCAGCTGGTGCTCCTGGCCGACGCCTACCGGCAAAACGCCCAGTGGGAACTGGCCGAAGCTGCGGTCCTCGATCTGGTCGAACGCTTCCCCGACGAGCCGGCGACGTTCAATGCGATGCAGTGGCTGTTTCAATACTGGACGTCGGCCGAGCTGACCTATCAGCGGCTGCGGCCGGAATCGGTGCAAACCACTCGGATGCAGTTCACCCCCTCGGAGCTTCAGTCGAAGATCGACAAAGCGATCGCGTTGTCTCAAACCGATCTCAAGGACCGCGACCCAACCGCGCTCGACGGTCCGGATCCGCTGCGTTTTCTGACCACACCGGGAAGATTGCGGCTCGGAAATTCCGATCTTGGCGCGCTGCGTTCGGCCGCACAGCGCGATTCGGCATTGAAGATGGCGGCACTCATTCGCCGGAAGTCACCCGCGCTTTACCGCACCCCGGCGATCCAGTTTCCGTTGGCGGCCCTGCTGCGCCAGTCGGGAATGACGACGCTGCCTGCCGAGCCCGGAGATCGTTCAGGGGTGATCCAAGCGAGCGCCACAGAGGCCGACGCGCAAAATGCCGATCCGACCGCGGCTGCAGGTCTCGCCGCAACGCAGACTGGCGAGCGATCGGCCCAAAAGACCGTCGTCTGTCTGGCTGCCAAAGAGCGGCTCAAGCCGGACGGGCTGCTGTCGGACGTTTGCTGGCAGGAGGCGGTCGAGATTCCGCTCTCGACAAGTGCGGTCGCGATCGCGGGCAACGCTCCACACGCTTACGTCATGTTGGCGCATGACTGCGCAGTATCTTTATTTTGCTGCATCGGTCCCACGCGTTCCCGGACTACCGAAAGACGGCCCGATGAGGTTGGGCCGCAAACATGACATGGATCTGTCCGCTTATGACCGTATCTCGCTGTTTTTCGACGTCGATCGGGACGGCGTGACCTGGTACGAGATTGATATCGACCAGCGGGGCTGCGTCGCCGAATCGTGCTGGAACGATCCGCGCTGGAATCCACCGATGGCTGTTGCGGCCGACGGGGATGATGAGCGCTGGCAGATCGAGGGGATGATCCCTTTTTCGGAGATGGTGCCGCGGCCGCCGCGCGTGGGCGACGGCTGGGGTCTGGCAATCGTGCGCACCGCTCCGACGGTCAAGCAGGAGGCCTGGATTCCGCCTGCCTCGACGCGCCCGCGCCCCGAGTCGTTTGGGTTGCTGCGTTTCCAATAGGACTACGGGCCCGCTGAGCGTTTGAAATCCATTGGTAGCCTGTGTTAAGAACAGGGCGCACGCGGCAGACGGACTTGTCTGCCGGCAAACTGCGAGGAGCGCGCCCCGAAATGGGTTTTGTCATTGGCATGGATGAGGCAGGATACGGCCCGAACCTGGGGCCGTTGGTGCTGACCGCCACGGTGTGGGAGGTCCCCGGCCGCTGGCCGAAGCGAACCGATTTCTGGCAACTCTTCGCCGACATTGCCGAGCGCAAAGGCGGCTGAAGCGCAGAATGAGAGCGAAGGCGATCAGCAGCCGGCAGTTCGGCAAAGGAAGTCTCCCGGACGCCCGCGAAAGAAGAAGACCGCCGACTCTCCGCAAGACTGCGCGATCGCAATTGAGGCACTAGAAGACGGTGCGACCAACGTTTCGAGGCTTTCCGCCGTCAGCGAGCGACTCCACATTGCCGACTCGAAAGAGGTCTACAGTCCCGCCATCGGCCTGGGGGCACTCGAGCGCGGCGTGCTGGCGACGTTCGGCATCGCATCGCAGATGCCATCGGCCCTCAATCAGTTGCTCGATGACGTGATGGCGTACGAAATATGCGGCGACGCATCGTCCGTTTGCGAAATCTATGAGCGCGATGGGCGCGGCGCGGCGCGACCTCTGGTTTGCCGACGACGTCGATCTGCCGTTGCCGGTCAGCGAAGAGGGACGTCTGGCGGAGAGCGCGTCGGAAAAGTGGCGGACGATCTGCGAGGCGACCGGCGTGCGGTTGCGCGCGATTCGTAGCGACGTCGTGTCACCGCGCCGCTGGAATCGCGAGAACCGCCGGACCGAAAACAAGGCCACGACTCTTTCGCGACTGCATCTGCAACTGCTTCGCCGCGTCTGGAATCCGGACGAGCCGGGTCCGACGGTAGTCATCGCCGACAAGCACGGCGGTAGAAATTACTACGGAGATCTGCTCGTCGACTGCTTGGAGGGACGGATGGTCTGCTGCCGCGGCGAATCGCGTGCGGCGAGCGTTTACCGCGTCGGCCCAACGGAGATTCGCTTCGAGGCCAAGGCCGAGCGGCACTTCCCGGTCGCCATTTCGTCGATGGTCTCGAAATATGTGCGCGAGCTGGCGATGGAGCTCTTCAACCGCTTCTGGCTGAATCACCTCCCCGAGCTCAAGCCAACGCACGGCTATCCCCGCGACTCACATCGCTTTCGCCGGGACGTGGCCGAGGTCCAATCGCGCTTGGCGATCGCCGATGACGTGCTCTGGCGCGAGCGTTGACGGCCCGCCGGCTGCCTTCCGTCGCTTTTCGCTCGCTGGGTGTATGATGAAGGCGTTCGCTGCGTCCGTCACCCCCGCGATTTGGGAGAATCCGTGCCATGCTGCAGACCCGGCTGACCGAAATGTTGAACGTTCGGTATCCGATCATGCTGGCTGGAATGGCGGGAGTGTCGCTCGCAGAAGTCGTGGCCGCCGTTAGCGAAGCCGGTGGCTATGGTGTGCTCGGGGCGGGGAATTTGAGCCCCACCGAAATCGGCGAAGAGCTAGCTCGCATCCGACGGATGACCAAAAAGCCCTTCGGCGTCGATCTCCTCCACGCGCTCAACGATAACCCGATCGCGGAAGTCCGACAGATCATCGACGGGGGCGCGACTAGCTTTGCGGCCGGCTTGGGAGTTCCCAAAAGAGTGGTTGGCATGTGTCACGAGGCCGGGCTCAAGGTGATCACGGTGACGGCCACGGTGAAGCATGCCCGGATGGCGGCCGAAGCCGGCTGTGATTTGATCGTCGCGCAGGGATCCGAAGCCGGCGGACACACCGGGTCGGTTGGAGCCTTTGCTTTGCTGCCCCAGTCGGTCGACGCCGTTTCGATTCCTGTCGTTGCGGCGGGCGGGATCTTTGACGGTCGCGGGCTGGCTGCCGCGCTGGCGTTTGGTTGCGCCGGAGTCTGGGTCGGCACTCGGTTCGTTGCCTCGAAGGAAGCGCGGGCCGCGCAGGTCTACAAGCAGGCGATTGTGCAGGCGGGCGAGAGCGATACCGTCATCTCCCGCTGCTGGACGGGAAAAACGCTGCGAGCCATCCGCAATTCGACGACTGACGAGTGGGAACGTCGCCCCCAGGAGATCAAGCCCTTTCCGCAGCAAGCCGACGTCATGGCGCAGAAAGGCCTCTTGGGCTTTCTGTTCCCCGAGATGGCGGAACGCGACCCCGAGCATAATTGCTTTCCGGCCGGCCAAGGCTGCGGAGGGATCAGGGAAGTGCAATCGTGCCGTGAAATCGTGGACGAATTCGTTACCCAAGCTCAGGCGGTGTTGGCCAGGTTGGCACTGTGACCGAAGCGGTTGACTTGGCGGTCGCTCTTGTCCTGCATCACAATAGGCACCTCCACCAGGTAACAAAGGAACTGATCGCCCGTGACTGCTTCGCCGCGCCCGCCGCATCCACGCACCCCGCTGCCCGATCCGACGATTCGCCTGACCGAAGGCTGGCACTGCCTGCATCTTTACTATCGCGTGGACCAGCAAGAGCTGAACCGGCTCGACGAATCGGCCCGTGCCCGTGGCCCCGCGGAGTTGATTCGCCTGCTCGATCCCGATCGCGAAGGAGGTCCGCAGCGATTGCAATGCTCGCTTGTTTCGGGCCATAAGGCCGATCTCGGTTTGATGATGCTCGATCCCGATCCGCTGTTGATCGATTCGGTGCCGCAAGCGATCCGGGCCAGCGGACTCGGCACGGTGTTGGCCCCGGTCTATTCGTTCGTGTCGATCACCGAAGTTTCGGAGTACGTCCCGACCGTCGAGCAGTACGGCGAGAAACTGCGGCAGGACGGAACGGCCGCGACGGACCCGGCCCACCAGGCCAAGATCAACGCTTATGCCCAGCGGTTGCCGGCGATGAACAAGCAGCGGCTGTATCCCGATTTTCCGCCGCTACCCGTCACCTGCTTTTACCCGATGAACAAGATTCGCCACCCGGACGCCAACTGGTACCAGTTGCCCTTCAGCGAGCGCAGCGCGTTGATGGCCGAACATGCCACGTCGGGAATCAAGTTCGCGGGCCGCGTGAGTCAACTCATCACCGCTTCGACGGGATTCGACGATTGGGAGTGGGGCGTCACGCTCTGGGGACGGAATCCCGAGTCGATTAAAGAGATCGTCTACACCATGCGATTCGACCGCGCCTCAGCCCGCTATGCGCGAATTCGGCCCGTTTTACATCAGTTACGTCACGCCGATCGCGAAAGCGCTTGAACACCTCAAAGTTTGAGCGACGCCTTTGAGCCACACCGGGCGTTCGCTGAGAAATCCCATGCAGCTCTCGGGGAAATCAATCGTCATTACCGGCGCCTCGGCGGGCATCGGTCGCGAACTGGCTCGTGAGTTGGCCGCCAAAGGCGCCAAGCTCTCGCTGGCGGCTCGAAATGCCCAGGCCCTCGAGGAGACTCGCAATGAGTGCGTGAATGCAGGTGCATCCGCGATTTCTGTCGCCGCCGACGTGTCGCGTCTTGACGATTGCCGTCGCCTGATCGACCGTACGCTCGAAGAGTTCGGCACCATCGACGTGTTGATTAACAATGCGGGGATCTCAATCTATTCGGCTTTTGACAAAATCACCGACCTCCAGGTCTTTCAGCGCCTGATGGAAATCAACTTTTTGGGCGCTGTTTACTGCACACACTTTGCGCTTCCCCATTTGAAGCAAACTCGGGGCCTCCTGGTGGCGATCTCGTCCATTCAAGGCAAAACGGGCTTTCCTGGTTCCTCGGCCTACTCCGCAAGTAAGCACGCAATGCAAGGTTTCTTCGATTCATTGCGGATCGAGCTATTGCACACGGGGGTCGACGTGCTGGTCGTGTCCCCTGGCCCCGTCGCGACGAGCATTCACACCCGTCGGCTCGGCGGTGACGGGAAGCTCTCAGAGGAGAGCCTCGATCGACCCAACGATCGCGGCATGCCGGTCGACGTCTGCGCCGGCAGATCGTGAAAGCCATCGAGCGCCGTCGACGCGAGTTACTCATGACGGCGGCCGGCAAGGCGGGTCAATGGGTGAAATTGATCGCGCCCGGGATGATCGATCGCTTCGTGGCCGATGCCGTCGAGCGGTTTTACAAGGAGCGTTGAGGGCAATCGGGCAGAAGAACCGCTGACTTTGTGCGTGGCTCTTAAGATTTAGCGGCGGAAGTTGTACGACTTGTTGGCGCGGTCGAAGTCGTCGTGGGCAAGCTGCTGGTTAAATTGCAGCTCGGTGTAGGCGTAGTGCTCGATCAGCGTGGCCTCATCGAGGGCGCCTTCGTTGGCAAACGTCTGCTTTGGTTCAGGCCAGGCGAAATTCTTCACGCAGATCGGCAACAGCCATTCGCGGTCGATGTACTGGATCGACTTGCGGTATTCCTCGGACGACTTGCGATCGAGGTAGACCGACACGAAGCAGTAGCAGGGCCGCTCGTTGGCAGTTTCGTTTTCCAGGAACTGGCAGCGGACAGGGCACCTGTGCTCGATCTCGGTCTTACGCCGGCTGATGATTTCATCGCTCAGCTTGAGTAGACCGACCATTGTGACCGGGTGTCGCGATTCGCTCAGGGCGAGCGAGCTATCGGGTTCGAGCTTGATCGAGGGGACGATACGCGCCTTCCAGCCGCCGGGATGCACGATCATTTTGTTGTCCTGCTCGCCGTCGACGTAGAGCAGCTCGCGGCCTTTCTCGCCGTTGAGCCATTTCATGTAGATGCTGAAGGGCTTGTGCCGCATCTTCAGCTCCATGATCTGCCCTTCGGAGAGTTCCGTGCCGAGCCGCTCCTGTTTGAAAAAAGTACAGGTGTAATCGGAGGCCTCTCCGAGCCGTCGGCGACCCTGCTCGAGCAGGATCATATTCATGAGCATGGCCATCCTGTCGAATTCGGTCGGACCTTGCGCCACAGCCCCCTTTTTTCCGTCGGCAGGGCTATTGACGGGCGCGAGAACGACCGACGCAGCCGGCTTGGGAGCGGCTTCGATCGTGGCGGCCAGCCGCGTGATGTCGATTCTTCGATGCTTGCGATCGGCCCCCGCCGGCGCAGGTTCGAAGTTCAGATACAAGAAAGCCACCGCGGCAAAGATTGTCAGTCCTGCAAGAAACCCGGAACGTTTGGAAGAAGAACCGCCGCGCCAGACTCTCTTCATAAACGTGAATCCTCGGCCGCCGTCGTGGAAATTCGGTCGCGAGAAGTGCTGCGATGCCGCGCGCAGGACTTGATGGGATGTCCTCACGCGTCGGCACTAAGGGATCGGCCGAAGATCGCAGAGCGTCTGAAGGATTCGATACGTGGCGGGACAACCGGCGCGCGAACGATTTCGGGCGAATTCGGACGAACCGTCGCCTTGAGCGTTTCGGCATCAGGCCGGCGCGCCCACGCCTTCCCCAAAGTCGCCGCGGGCCGCAGAGTCGCAATGGCAAGACCGACTACGCATTCGACCTTTCCGTAGCCGGCGAGACTCGCCCCCTGGGTCCAAGGCCCCTGTCGGGCCAGAAGCGCGACGTCGAGCGCGCCCAAACAACTGGGACCCGGACGGGACGCCGGGACTGGGACGGGACCGCGAACCAAAGGGCATCGATCGAGTAGGCCCCTCAGCGCCGGTCCCTCTCCCGCCTCCTTGCCCGGGATCCCCGGATGCTCGGAGGGCGTTCAGTCCGCCCCGTCGGCGCACGAGCCCACCAATCAGCCCACTCATCAGGGCCAAGCACCCGAGCGCGAAACTCCCCATGGTTTTTCCGCCGGCGAGCGGGGGTGTATCCTGGCATGCCGCGTGCAGACGATTGGCACGTGGCACAGTCTCCAAGGTTTATTTAGGAGTCAGGTCATGGCATCATCCGGACGAGCCGGCCAAGAGGGCTGCCAGGTCAACGTGGGTCAAATGGAGCGATTGGCGTCGGTCATCGCGGGTGGCACGATTCTGATGACGATGGGCGGCATGCGCTCGTTGCGAGGAGCGGCGGCAACTGCGATTGGTGCCGGGCTAATTTGGCGCGGCCTAAGCGGGCATTGTAGTCTCTATCACCGCCTCGGCGTCGACACCGCCGAGCAGGAAAGTTCCGTAGCGGCGGGCCGGATGGAATCTTGAGACTTGGCCCCCCAGCAGAGCCTTCGACCGTCACAAGTTCGCAGGCAGGCCGAGACTCACGCAGCAGGGTGACTCAAGGCGGAGAAGACCGCTTACTAAGTCCGCGTCTCTGATTGGCTTTCCCTCGACTACGTATACGGCGAGACCGATTCGCGTCCTTTCGCGGAGAAGCCGCCAATGGCCACACCTCCAGATGTGATGGCTCCAAGGGCCACTCCGCCGGCTGCGAATCCACCGACGGCCACGCCGCCGAGCGCGGCGAGCAGGCCCAGGGTGCAGCCGCCGATTGCGATTAGCCCCTGGGAAAGGCCGCCGACTGCGACAACTCCCTGAGCGAGACCGCCGATCGCCAGCACCCCCGTCGCCTGGTCCCCAACGGCAATCAAGGCCTTCGCATGGCCATGCCGCTCGCCGCGGCTGGGCTGGGGGCCGAACGCGACCTCGAAGAGCGGCAATCCCGCGATCCGCGTTCGAGATCGTTTTCGGATCGTCGGCGGGTGATTGCCGGGGAGGAGTAGCCGCACGATTCGCCCCGTGTGCGAGTGTCGCGAGGTTAAGGAGTGGCTCATGGCAATCTCGAGGATCGGATTCGTCTCGAACGAGGCCCCTTGCGCCTCCGGCCGGCCCGGGGGGTCAGGCGACTTTCCTGCGCCGGAGCATACGCGTGACTTTTAACAGCCGAAGTGTTCGGGTACGACGTCGCAGGACGTCCGCATCGTGCCCTTTCGACCGCCTCTTGCTCATCGTGTGGCCTGCCCACCCACCAATGACAACGCCCGTCGCCATGCACGAGTACACGCCCACGCTGCCCGCGCCCGCAGCGCCCGCCGCGACACTTACGAGGGCGGCTCCTACCGTGGAACCAAGACCCGTCCCGAAGGGATGATGAACGAGAATCTTGTTCGCCCCAGTGCGCAATCTGGCGACTGGAGACAGGTGCTGGTTGATGGGCAATGCATTTTGAGTCATATGCTTTAAGCACTTCCTATGCGTTGGTTCGCGATCCAATCGGATTCAAGACGCATCTTCTGGCCAAGTGCAAGTTGCGTACCCCTGGTACACGCCGCGCAGCGATAACTCTGTGTTGGCGAATTGCGCTCGGCTCGCCGCTGTCACCGCTTAACAAGTGCTCGTGACGTATCCGCACACTGGATACTTCGTTACCGCGCTCCCTCGGCACAACCTTCGGATCCCTCCTGGCACACAGTTTGCGATCTGTCAAATCTGGCAATTTTCCAAGTCGCTTGGAACCGAGGGACGGCATACCAGAAGCGGCAAAGCCGTTCCCGCCGCGCAAACTCATAAAGACCGATTGGAGCGAAAAGGAGCCCAGGGATGAACGAATAAGGGAACGGAGTCGACGCGACGTCCGACCGAGGTCGGGCATCGCGTATGGGGCAGGAAGCCCGGCATCAGTTCAGAATCCGCGGACCGGCGGGGCGAAGATAAATCAAAATCAAGGAGAACGATTATGTTGGGTTGGGCAATCACTTTTCTCGTCATTTCATTGATAGCCGCGATCTTGGGTTTTGGCGTGGTGGCGGGAACCGCCGCCGCCGTGGCGAAGGTCATCTTCGTGGTGTTCATCGTGCTGTTCCTTATCAGCCTGGCGACGGGCCAGCGCACACCCGTGCCGTAAGCATTTCAAAGAGCCGCGCACGCAGCAAGCGGAGTTTTCGCCGTTGACCGAAGACCGGCAATCGCTGACTTCGTGGCGGCCTATCAGAAGTAATCGGGCAGCGACTGACGGCACCGGGGCCGATCTGTCCCCATTCGGATCGAGCCTCGATACCCGATCAGTCTTGTTGCCCGAGTAAACTGGCCGCGATCGAAAGATCGGCGGCCAGTTCTTGCTTGCCATGCATTGAGCGTATGGCAGACGACCGGCTATATGTCATTGCATGGACGAGCTTCGGGCCATCCTGCAAAAGTACTGGGGCTACGACGCTTTCCGCCCGCTCCAGGCCGAGGCCATGCAGGCCGTGGTGGCAGGCCGCGATTCAGTCGTGGTGTTGCCGACGGGCGGGGGCAAGTCGCTCTGCTTTCAGGCGCCCGCACTTTGTCAGCGCGGCCTGGCTGTGGTCGTTTCGCCCCTGATCTCGCTGATGAAGGACCAGGTCGACGCGCTCTGCGACTGTGGAGTGCCGGCCGCCTGCGTCAACAGCACGCTGTTGCCCGGTGAAAAACGTCAGGTCGCGGAAGACATTCGCTCGGGCCACGTCAAGATTCTGTACCTCTCGCCTGAGCGACTGATGACGGACCGCACGCTGGAATTCCTCAAAGGCGTTTCAGTGTCGTTTTTTGCCATCGACGAGGCCCATTGCATCAGCGAGTGGGGACACGACTTCCGCCCGGAGTACCGGACGCTGCGGCGATTGAAAGAGACGTTTCCCGGCGTGGCCGTGCATGCTTACACGGCAACGGCAACCCGCCGCGTCCGTGACGACGTGGTCCGCGAGCTGCAACTCGCGAATCCGGAGATCCTGATCGGTTCATTCGACCGGCCCAACCTTGTGTATCGCGTGCAGCCCCGCAAGGAACTGCGGCGACAAGTGCGCGAAGTCATCGACCGCCATCCGAGCGACGCGGGGTTGATCTATTGCATTCGCCGCACCGACGTCGAGGAGTTGTGCGCCGACCTGCAAGCGGCCGGCTGCAAGGCCCTCCCCTATCATGCGGGTCTTCCTGACGAAGTGCGCAAAGCCAATCAGGACGCCTTCATCAACGATCGCGCAAAGATCATTGTCGCCACCGTCGCTTTCGGGATGGGAATCGATAAGTCAGACGTGCGTTATGTGATCCATGCGGCCGCGCCGAAGTCGCTCGAGAACTATCTGCAAGAGTCGGGACGGGCTGGACGCGACGGACTGGAAGCAGAGTGCTGCCTTTTCTATTCCGCCGGCGATTTTCGCACCTGGCGAAGAATGCAGGAGGAACTGCCGGAAGCCGCCCTCAAGGCGGCGGTGGCGTTGCTCTCGGCCATCGACGGCTATTGCAGCGGAGTCACCTGCCGACATCGCGTGCTCGCCGGGTACTTTGGGCAACGATTAGAAGCTGAGAATTGCGGCGCGTGCGACGTTTGCCTGGCCGAGCTTGACCTGGCGGAGAACCCGCTTGTCTTAGGCCAGAAGATCCTGTCGTGCGTTCATCGACTGGGTGAAAACTTCGGCGGGGAATACACGGCCCAGGTGCTCGCCGGCGCTCGCGAGCAGAGAATCTTGGCCAACGCTCACGACAAACTCAGCACTTGGGGCATACTGACGGGCGAGGACAAAAAGAGCATTCGTGTCTGGATTGAACAGCTTGTCGGTCAGGGCTTCCTCGAGAAAAGTGGCGATTACAACGTCCTGCGAATCACAGCGGCGGGCCGTCGCTTGCTGCGCGGCGAATTGACTCCGAGACTTTTGCGACCGGCAAAGCGGCCCCGCAAAACCTCGCAGGCAGCCCGCGATTCCTGGGACGGAGTCGACCGCGACGTGTTCGAGACCTTGCGGCAATTTCGCCGCGACAAAGCGGCCGAACGGGGACAGGCGCCGTTTATTCTGTTCAGCGATGCGACGCTCCGCGACCTGGCTCGCCATCGACCGACGACGCTGGCCGATCTGCGCGGCATTCGCGGCATTGGCGACAAGAAGTTGGCCGATTATGGAACTGATCTCATTCGTCTCTTGAGGGCGGGCGCACAAAAAGCGCCCGGAGCAGCGAATAGCCGCTCCAGGGCGCTAGCACCCCTCGGGGAGGACCAACCGCCCCGATTTTTGAATGCCGCGCTCCCGTTCAGGGAAGCGCGGTCGTGTTACTGATTACTGACCCAACATCTTCGCGATGACGAAGATCACAAACGCGCCGAACACCCCCCCGCCAGCGAGCAGGTAAACGAGGGAATATCCGATTGCACTGACGACGGGCACCATATGAATGAGGCTGTCCATATTTGTTCTCCGGGTATCAAGTTCCGCGTGAAATCGCGTGGAATCCACGACACGCACTAAAGCAACCGTTGTGCCAATCCCGGAAAACAGCCTACGAACCACTTTAAAGCGACGCCCGCTGGGTTGTTGACGCCTGAGGACGCACCGTGACCGCGCGCAGCTCATGGCATTTGGGTGAATGCGGGAGCGCCGGCTAGTTCGGTTCTATGACCCGCCAAGCATCAAGTACCGCACGCAGACCGGTTCATGGATTCGCAGCTTCTGGCCGCTCGGTCGCAGGTGACCGTTGGACGCGTCGATGCGAAAGACGACCACCGAGTTTGAATCCTGGTTGGCGGACAGCAAAAACGCGCCGGTCGGATCGATGGCGATATTTCGTGGTGTCTTGCCTTGCGTCGGCTCATGTCCCTCGGAACTCAGTTTGCCGCTGGCCGGATCGACCGAGAAGAGGGCAATGCTGTCGTGTCCGCGGTTCGCTCCGTAGACGAATTTCCCGGACGGGTGCACGACGATTTCGGAGGCCGTGTTCACCCCGCGAAAATCCTTGGGCAACGTCGAGACGACTTGAATGCGAGAAAGCGTGCCGTTTTCTGCGTCGTACCAAAAGGCGGTGATCGTGCTGTCGAGTTCGTCGATCGCATAGGCAAAGCGGCCGGTCGGGTCGAAGGCAAAATGCCGTGGCCCCGCACCCGGCGCGACCTTTACCGCCGGCGGTTGATTCGGCGAGAGCTTGCCTGCCCTCGGGTCAAACCGGTAGACGAAGATTTTGTCAACACCCAAGTCGGCAACAAAGGCAAAATGATTCGCCGCGTCGAGATTGACCGAATGCGCGTGAGGTCCTCCTTGCCGCTCTCGATTCACTCCCTTACCGCGGTGCAAGAATAGTGACGAGATCGGCCTCAAGCCGCCGCGCTCGTCGATCGGCAGGACGGCGACCGATCCCCCTTCGTAGTTCGCGACAAGGACATTCTTTCCGGCCTTGTCGACGATCAGGTGACACGGTCCGGCGCCGCCTGAAATCTGTTCGTTGATCGGGCGAAGCATGCCGCTCTCCGCCACGATCGAAAACGCCATCACGCCGCCCGACCGTCGTCCGCCCACCGACGAGACTTCGGCCACCGCATAAAGGTGCCGGCGATCTGGGTGCAGGGCCACAAACGAAGCATTGACGGCCCGCCCGGCCAGGCGCGGCTCGGAGACGTTGCCCGTTGCCAAATCCAATTCGGCGACGAACACCCCCTCATTGACTGCCTGACCATACGTGCCGACGTAGACCCGTTCTCGGCCTTCGGCAGCCTGTGTCGTCGAAGTCAGCGCGATCAAGCAACCCACGGCAAGCGTCAGCGTGGTTTTCATAACCGTGGCCTCTGCTTCACCTGACGATGAGTTCAAACGTCTTATGAAAATAGTCCAACACTCCGGCTTCCGACACGCGAACGGGAACTTCCATATTCAGGCGGTGCACCGGAGTCGTCATCCGGCGGTCGGCGACCGTCATTCCGCGGGTCAGCTCGCCGGAGACTTCAACGTCAATTGCGATCCGCCGGCTCTCGAACAGCTCGGGGTGCGACACGGCCGTGAGCGCCACAACTTCGCGCAGCGGAAAGCCCTCACGCCCGAGATGCTCGTGATACGCGCGGAAGGCATAGGCCAGCATGCCCTTCAAGAACTTGGCCCGACGGTTGCTCTCGTCGTCGACCAGATTTTGAATCTGGTTCATCGCGAGCATGACCTGCCGGCTGATGTCTAGGGGAATCAGCGACTTCGTCGCCGGCATGCGCAGGACGTTGCGGGCCGCCTCGGGGTCGCAATAGATGTTCAACTCCGCCGATGCCGTGACGTCGCCCCCGCCGTCGACAGCGCCGCCCAGACAAATCAATCGCTTGAGGCTCGCTAGAAACTCGGGGTGGCGGTCGCACGCACGTTCGACGTTGGTGAGCGGGCCTAAAGTAAGCAACGTGACATCATTGGGTGCGGCCTTAACCAGTTCGCTCAACACGCGGGCCGGATCGCGGATGTTGTGCAGGTCAGCCACTTGAACGTCGAAATCACCCAGCCCCGAGGGGCCGTTGATTTTCATCACAACGTCGCCGGCCGGGTCAAGCGGCGGGGCCTCGACCGGGACGTCGGACATCAGACCGCCGAGTCGGGGCCATTTGGCCGGGTCGAGCGTCTCGACGATGGCCTGGACATTGCGCGTCGCGGTTCGCGCCGTGACGCAACCCGCGGTCGCCGTCAAGCCGATCAAGTCGATTTCCGGGTCGAACAGCGCGAGCGCAATCGCCAGCGCATCGCCGATGCCGGGGTCCGCGTCGATGATGAGCTTTTGCGGCAATGGGGCTCCTTTCCGCTCCGCGTCCGATCGCGAGAGGCCGACGAGTTCTCGGCACTGCCAAGCTCGACGTGCCGAACTGGGCAAGCCGGCCGGCCGGAGCTCGCTCGGCTGCGGACCCATTTTACGGAAAGGCCTCTGCCGCCGCGATGGTTTTGAGCCCAGAAGCGGAAGTCAGTACAAAAACCGTCGGCTATCGCACAGGCGCACGCTCAGATAGGATGGAATTGGCATTGCGAGTGCAGCGGTCTCTGCAGAGCCGAAGGACACGGCTGGGTCGCAACGTCTCACGCGGCACGCGACGGAATCGGACGACGCCTCGGCGGGCTTGTTTCGGGCTAGTTTTGTTAACGGCGTAGAAAACTGCGGATGGCCGACGCAATCCACAATGCGATCGCGATTCTGCTCAAGATGAGGAGTCTCACCGAAAATGAGATGCACGCCGCCGTCCTGCAGGTGATGGACGGCAACGCCTCTTCCGTCGGCTTGGGGATGCTTCTGACCGCGCTCAAGCTTAAGGGCGAGACCGTCGAGGAAATCGTCGGCGCCGCTCGGGCGATGCGAGAGCGGGTGACGCCGATCGAGTGCCGCCGCACCGGACTACTCGACACCTGCGGCACGGGCGGAGACGAGCTCTCGACATTCAATATCAGCACGGCGACCGCCCTCGTGACGGCGGCTTGTGACGTTCCCGTTGCCAAGCATTCCAATCGCGGCGTGTCGAGCGTCAGCGGCTCGGCCGACGTCCTCGAAGCGTTGGGCGTGCGAGTCGACCTGGCTCCCGAACGAGTCGCCGAATGCATCGACACAATCGGTGTCGGGTTCTGCTTTGCGCCACTCGTTCACGGAGCCATGAAGTTTGCCGCCCCGGTCCGACAACAGCTCGGCTTTCGTACGATCTTCAATTTGCTGGGCCCGCTCACCAATCCGGCGAGTGCCGAGTTCCAATTGCTCGGTGCCGGCCGCGTGGCGATGGCTGAGAAACTCGCCGCTGCTGTGGCCCGCCTGGGCACAACGCGGACGCTGGTCGTGTGCGGTAATGACGAACTCGACGAGGTGAGCCTCTGGGGGCCAACCAAAGTGTTTCAGGTTCAAGAGCACTCGATCGAGGTTTCTGAGTGGTCTGCGGAACGACTGGGTCTGGAGGAATGCCGCGTCAGCGACATTTCTGTGGTATCGCCGTCGGAGAGTGCGGAGCGGATCTGCCGGCTGCTAGCCGCAGAGCGGGGACCCGCGCGGGATATCGTTTTGGCGAATGCCGCCGCGGCGCTGGTGGCGGCCGGGCGTAGTGAAGATCCCCACAAGGCGGTGGAGATGGCGGCGACAGCGATCGACTCGGGGGCGGCCGGGGAGGTGCTCCGCCGACTCGTGGAATTCACCAGGAAATGATTGCTGCGGGTTCCAAAACTGGTCTTGGAAAGATGGTTAAATGCAAATTGGAGGCTTCGCCGACTCCCTTGCGTTGGCCACTTGCCGTCCTATAATTCGGTGAAGTTTGAGTGTGATTTTGTTCGACAATCGCCCGCACTTGCGAGCGACAATTTGTCGATGACAGGTAGGATGGGTTGATCGGATTCGGGCCGAGAGCCCACCGAGCGAGCGGCTCGGGGACAGTCGAGGCGGGTCATGATTCAGTGGTTCCGAAACGTGTGGGTGGCACTTGTCACCGTGTTTCAAGGGTTGTTTGTCACCCTCGGAATCATGGGCAAGACGTACCGCCGGCGGACCTTCACCGAAGTCTTCGAATACCCGGAAGTCCCCGTCCCCGTGAAACCGCGCTATCGGGGGTTTCATCGCTTTGACCTGACAACCTGTATCGGCTGCGAAAAGTGTGCGGTCGCCTGTCCGGTCGACTGCATCTATATCGAGAAGCAAAAAGCCCCCGTGGGGAAGGGCTTTCGACTCAATGGCTTCACGATTGATTATACAAAGTGCATGTTTTGCGCGCTCTGCGTCGACCCCTGTCCGGTTGACTGCATCTTCATGGGGTCGAACTTTGACCTGAGTTGCTACAGTCGGGACGGGTGTATCGTCGACTACGCCAAATTACCTCTGCAAGTCGCTTGGGGACAGGCCACGCTGAACCCCACTGCCGTTTCTGAGTCTAAGGTTTTGTATCAGCCGGTTTGGGTGCAAGGGGAACCGAGCCCCTTTGAATTCGAGCCGGCCGCCGGTGAACACTGACTGCCGAGCAGTAATCGCCGCAATAATCGATTGGCAACCGCGAGGTCCCAGCCATGAACACTTCCGCGGGAAAAAAATACTTCACAGTCGCCGAAGCCAACGCCATGCTACCTTTGGTCCGGGCGATTGTCGACGACATTGTGCAGCTTAAGAACGAAATCGAGGAGCGTTCCGATCGCCTGAAGAACGTCCGTCGCTTGCCCGGTCAACGCCGGGATGAGGACAATCCGTACGACGAGGAAGTGCAGCAGATCGAAGAAGACATCGAGAAGGATAACGATCGACTCGAAGAGTTTTGTGACGAGTTGCGCCGTTTGGGTGTCGAGTTGAAGGACCCAAGAATCGGCCTGATCGATTTCCTCACGCAGATCGATGGTCGCGAGGCCTACTTGTGCTGGAAGCTCGGCGAAGGCGAAATTGCCTTCTGGCACGAGTTGGAGGCCGGTTTCGCGGGACGACAGTCGCTACTGGAAGGATCGGTCCCGGGTGGCAAGCCGAGCGACAACGGCGGCAAGAAGTGAGGCGCGCGGACTCCGATGGAGCCCGGTTTGAGACAACCTTGATTCCATGACAGATCTCGTCGGGCATTTCATCATCTTCGGAGTCGTCGCGGTCGTCCTGCTGGCCGTTCCGCTGATCATTGGCTGGTTTGTAAGGCCCAATCTGCCCACGCCTGAAAAGGTCGCCGTTTACGAATGCGGCGAGCCGACGATCGGTTCGAGCTACATCCAGTTCGACCTGCGGTTCTATGTCGTCGCACTGTTGTTCATCATCTTCGACGTGGAAGTGGCCTTCTTCTTCCCGTGGGCTTTGATCTACGGTGGCGCCACGCAGTTGGCCGACCCGCGGATCAATCAGGAAGCCCGGGCGGCGATTTCGGCGAAGCTGCTCAACGCTGCCCCGTCGCAGGCTGTCCAGCCGATCGGGTCAGGCACCGCCTTTCGTCTGGCCGCTTTGAGTTTCTTCGACATCCTGGTCTTCTTCGGGGTGCTGCTGGTTGGCTTCGCTTACGTGTGGAAGCGGGGCGACCTCAACTGGGTCCGCGCGGTAACGCGGCAGGCGACGTTCCCTGCCGAATCGGGCACACCTCGCGTTCCGGCGCCGGAATCGTTGCCGGTCCCTCAGACCGTCGGCTGAGCGGCAACGACTTCGCCGAGTCGAAACTCGACTCCGACGACGCACCAAAGAACCCACACAAAAGACGTTGCTCTTATGAACGCTCAAGAAATGCACCAGTTGCTGCTCGAACGGTTTGGGCCGACAAAGATCACCGGCGTCAACCTGACGGCGACCGACCCCTGGATTGAGGTCGACCCGCCCGCCATCCGCGAGGTGTCCCTGTTCTGCCGCGACGACGATCGGCTTCGGCTTAACCACCTCAATGATCTGTGCGGCGTCGACTACTTCGAACCAGACCCCAAGAAGGCGCCCAAGTATGGGCACGAGCCGCACGTCGAGGTCGTCTATCACCTGTCGAGCTTACCGCGCAAACACAAAATCACGCTCAAGGTGAAGCTCCCCCGCTGGAAAGACGGCGTGGCCGGCGAGATTCCGGAAGTCGATTCGGTCGCCAACATCTGGGGCATTGCCGACTGGCACGAGCGCGAGGCGTACGATCTGATGGGAATTCGCTTCCTTGGTCACCCGAATTTGCGGCGGATCCTTTGTCCCGAAGACTGGGTCGGACATCCGCTCCGTAAGGATTACGAGATGCCGTTGGAATACCACGAGATTCGGGGCCGATAGTCGCGCAACGACGAACATAGGGTCTGTTATGAGCATGCAACTAGAAGATCCCCGCGTCGTTGAGTTCGACGTGCGGACCGACGAGATGCTGGTCAACATGGGCCCGCAGCATCCCAGCACGCATGGCGTGCTCAGGCTCCTGTTGCGGACCGACGGCGAAGTCGTCCATGAAGTGACGCCGCACATCGGCTACCTGCACCGCTGCGCCGAGAAGATCGGCGAGAACCTCGCGCCGCCGCAATGGATTCCGTACACCGACCGGATGGATTACCTCGCCGGGATGAACATGAATCTCGGCTTGGCGCTCGCGGTCGAAAAGCTCGTCAAAATGGAGCTGCCCGAAAAGGCGATGGTCCTGCGCATGATCATCGCCGAAATGGGCCGCATCGCCAGCCACCTGGTTGGGATGGGGGCGTACGGGCTCGATCTCGGCAGTTTCAGCCCATTTTTGTACGCCTTTCGCGAACGGGAGATCGTGCTGGACTTGTTCGAGGAGGCCTGCGGGGCACGCTTGACCTATAGCTATCTTACGATGGGCGGCGCGACGCACGACCTGCCCGAAACGATCACCATCCCGCCCGGTCTGGCCTCGCTCTCGGGCAAGTCTCCCAAGCTGACGCTGTCATGGATCGACGCGGCCACCTTGTTCCTCGATTGGCTCGAGCCGCGGATCGTCGAGTACCACAAGCTCTTGACGCGCAATCAGATCTTCATCAAACGGACCGCCGGACTCGGGATCCTCTCGCCGGAAATGGCGATCAGCTACGGCTGCACCGGACCTGTGCTGCGCGCCAGCGGGGTTGATTGGGACCTGCGCCGTGACGGCGATCCGATCTACACCAAGATGTACGAGGGCTATGAATTCGACGTGATCGTCGCGCCGTTTAAGGACTCGCCCCCGGAAGTTGTGCTGGGGGACAACTGGTGCCGCTTCTACGTGCGGATGCTCGAAGTCGTGCAGGCAATCCGCCTGGTGCGACAGGCGATTGCCAAGTATCCGACGGCCAAAGGCGCGTTCCGCGTCCCTTATAAGATGAGCACCAAGCTCCCCAAGGACGAAGTCTATCTCGAAACGGAGTGCCCCCGCGGCCAGATGGGCTTTTACATCGTAGGCAACGGCGAGGCCAATCCGCTCCGGGCGCGGGCCAAGAGTTCGTGCTTCTGCAACCTCTCGATCACCGAGCCAATCTGCAAGGATTTTTTGCTGGGCGATATCCCGGCCATCGTCGGCTCGCTTGACATCGTGATGGGCGAGATCGACCGGTAGGCATTACCGGTCCGCACTCACTTCAGCTCGCGCAGCTTGATGTTCTTGAACCAGCACGGCGAGCCGTGGTTTTGCAGGCCGATGTAGCCGTGCTTGGGATGGTCCTTGTAGGCGACGTCGAATTTGTGGGGCGTGCCGTTGGGCCGTAGGTTGGGCTTTGTGAATTCGTCGAGGTCGATCGAGTTGACCAATTTGCCGTTGAGTTCCACGCCGATTCGCGCACCGTTGCAGACGATGTCGATGTGGTTCCACTGGCCGGTCGGCTTCGTCACGTCGACGAGCACGGGGGACAGGTCGTAAATCGCCCCCGTGGCGTGGTACCCCTCCTTGATCCCGTCGTCGATCGCAATCTCGATTCCGTTGTAGCCCACATCTCTCCCTTTGCGCGGCGTGAGCGGAAACGTGCGGACGAAAACGCCGCTATTGCACTGCGGGGTCACCTTGAAGTCGCACTTCAACTCGAAGTTGGAGAATTCCTTGTCGTAGACGAGCATGTAGGCCCCACAGCGGTGCGGGTTGATCGCCTCGTGGTCGACGCCCCGGTTGCTCGGTTTGCCGTCGCTGCGTATCCAGCCGTCCAAGGATTTGCCGTCGAACAAGAGGGTCCACCCGGCCCCTCTCTCCTCAGGCGTCAGCTCATTATCCGCCGATCGCGCGGGGGTGGTCGATACACACAACACGAGGCAAAGACCGGCGGCAAACAGTCGGGACATGAGGGATCCTCCGAGGGTCGGGCGGGCTGACAGCGCTCCAATCACTGCTATCTACACATCTTGGACCGTTTGGTACAACCGTCGCCAACCCCCCGATTGAGCCGTGCCCGAACTCCGGGAGCGATTCCGATGATCCCGCGGACGAGCTTTCTGCCCGTTGCAGCGTTGCTGGGTCTTCTGCTGTCAACTTGCGGTTCGTCCGGCCTTCTCACTAGCTCAGCGGCCGAGATCGTGACTGGTCGCTCCGGCAGTGCGGGGGAAGACTGGCCACGCTGGCGGGGTCCACGGGGCGACGGGACTTGGAACGGCCCCAAACTTTCGGAACACTGGCCTGCCGAGTTGCAACTCCGCTGGCGTAAGCCGATCGGCGGCGGCTACGCGGGGGTGATTGTCGCCGGCAATCACGTCCTGCTTGCCGATCGGCAGATGGCTCCCACCGAGGCCGAACGCCTCGTTTGTTACGACACTCGGACGGGGGACGTCCGTTGGACGCACTCCGACTCGGTGCATTACGGCCAGCTCGATTACGGGAACGGTCCGCGGGCTGCCCCCACCGTGTTCGACGGTCTGGTTTACGCGCTGGGAGCCACAGGCAAGCTGAATTGCCTGGACCTCAAGACCGGCTCCGTCGGCTGGTCGGCGAATCTCGTGTCGGACTTCGAGGGACGGATGCCAACCTGGGGCTACGCCGCGTCGCCGGTGATCTTTCGCGACACGGTGATTGTTCATCCCGGCTCCGCCAAGGGCGCCAGTGTTGTCGCCTTGAATCGTAGAACGGGCAAGAAGATCTGGGCCAGCCTCTCGGACGAGGCGACTTACGCCACGCCGATCCTGATCGAGCAGGCGGGCCGCGTACAGCTGGTGTGCTGGACGCCGTCGCACATTCGCGGTCTCGACGCGGCAAGCGGCGACCCGCTTTGGAAACTTCCGTACGAAGTGACTTACGGCGTCTCGATCGCGACGCCCGTTTACCATTCAGGCGTTGTCTTTGTGAGCGGCTATTGGGCGGGAGCCAAGGCCATTCGTCTGGATGCGAGCGGTCGGAAAGCAACTCTTGCCTGGGAAGATGATCGCACGCTTCGCGGACTGATGTCGCAGCCGCTGTGCCGCGACGGTTTCGGTTATTTGCTCGACAAGAATTTTGGACTCACCTGTTTCGAGATGGCGACGGGCAACAAACTCTGGGCCGACGGGCACCGCCTGACGGCTCGCGATACCAATCCGCAAGCCACGCTGGTTTGGATCGGGGACGGTGACCGCGCGCTGGCCCTCAATGCGGCCGGCGAGCTGATCCTAGTCCGGCTCAATCCGAAGGGTTACACAGAGCTCGCCCGCAGCAAAATCATCGACGACACGTGGGCTCATCCGGCGTACGCTGGTCGTTGCGTCTACGCCCGCAGCGACCACGAGATTCTGTGTCGCGAGTTGCCGGTCGAAAGCTCGCTGCCCGCGCGCGAGCAAAAATAGACAGCGCGCCGCCTGCTTTCCAAGTTCTGCGCGTCCGGCTATAGTGCAAAATGTCCTCAGTCCGTCTCCCGGACAGGCCGTTCCACCCGCCAGATTCTCATCGGAGTCCGACATCCATGCCCAAGTTTTCACTCGCAGCCCGACTCGCCGCGGCCGCCTTGTGTGCCTTGCTGATTTTCACTTCGAGCAACTCTCGCGTCACGGCTTCGCAGGAAACGAAGGACGAACATCCCTGCAATTACCCGCCGAAATCGGCTGCCGACAAAGATGGTTGGATTTCGCTGTTTAACGGGAAGGATCTGACCGGCTGGAAGCTGGGAGACGCTGATCAAAGCAAGATTCATGTCGAGGACGGCAAGATCGTATGTGCCGGTCCCCACTCGCACGCCTTCACCGATTGGCAGTTCAAGAACTTCATCTTTGAAGCCGAGGTGATGACGCACCCGCACGCCAACTCGGGAATTTATTTTCACACGCATTTTCAGGCGAAGGGCTTTCCCAATACGGGCTACGAATCGCAGGTTAACGTGTCGCATCGCGACCCAGTCAAGACCGGCAGCCTGTACGAAGTCGTGAAGCTCTACAAAACTCCCGCCAAGGACGACGAATGGTACAAGCAGACGATCATCGTGCAGGGGAAGCACATCATCGTGAAAGTCAACGACGAAGTGGTCGTCGATTACACCGAGAAGCCCGAAGACGCTGCCAAGCGCCGGCAAAAGCTGAGCTGCGGCAGCTTCGCATTGCAGGCGCATGATCCGCGAAGCGTCACGTGGTACCGCAATATCCGCGTGAAGCCGCTCGCCGATTGAGCGGCACCGACATTTGCACCCTTCCACGCCGGCAAGTCGCCGGCGTGTATGCTTTAAGCGTCCGTCGTTTTTACGCGAAGACGAGTTTCCGTGAATAGAATTGCTGAAATGGCTTTGAGTTTGCGACTCGCAACCGCGCGAGCCCGGTAGGGCCTCTCTCATGAGCAGCAAATCCACAGTACTGACCGATCTGGGCGAAAACATCTGGCTCGACGCATTCGAGCTGCGCGAATCGGCCGATTTGCGTCTGGCCGGCAGTTCCAATTGGTCGATTCTCAAGCGGACGCTGCGGGGTGGGGTTTCCGACGGCGTCGACGTGGTCGAGCTCAACAACGGCAGACTCTCCGTTTCGATTCTGCCGACGCGCGGCATGGGCCTTTGGCGGGGCCGATACGAGAACCTAGAGATCGGCTGGAATTCGCCCGTTAAGCGGCCGGTGAATCCGGCTTTTGTCGACCTGTCGGACCGGAACGGACTGGGCTGGCTCGCCGGGTTCAACGAGTTGCTTTGCCGCTGCGGGCTGTCGTCGAATGGCCCGCCGGGCGTCGACGCAATCGTGGACGCTACGGGCCAACGCAGCGAAACTCCTCTCACCTTGCACGGCAAAATCGCCAATTTGCCGGCACACCGCGTCGAAGTTCGGGCCGACTCGGCCGGCAATGGTCTGTTGGTCGTTCGTGGGGAAGTCGACGAATCCTCGATGTTCGGGCCGTCACTCCGGCTCTCAACGAGTTATGAGACAGTCCCCGGCTCGAATCGGCTGACGATCCGCGATGAGGTTCGTAACCTGTCGGCCCGACCACTCGAAGTGCAGTTGCTGTATCATACGAACGTCGGCCGGCCATTCTTGGACGCGGGTGCCAAATTGGTTTTGCCAGTGCGGCAGGCCGCCCCCCGCGATCCGCGCGCCGCCGAAGATGTCTCCACGTGGCAAACCTATCGTGGACCTACCTCCGGCTATACGGAGCAGTGCTACTACGCCGAACTGATCGGCGACGATCGCGAGCAGACGACCGTGCTCTTGCGAAACGCGGCCGGCGACCGCGGCATCAGCTTGGAGTACGGCATCCGGGCGCTGCCGTGTTTCACCGTCTGGAAGTGCACGCAGCCTGAAGCGGACGGATACGTGACCGGCCTCGAGCCCGCGACGAATTTCCCAAATTTCAAGACCTTCGAGCGCCGCCACGGCCGGGTTGTTACTCTCGCTCCGCAACAGTCCTCGACCACGCAACTCGCGCTAATCGTCCACGCGTCGTCCGCCGAGGTCGCGGCCGTCGAAAAACGGATCAGCGAATTGCAGAACCGCGCGCATCCCATCGTCCACGAGCGACCCCTGGCGGCGTTTTCTCCGGCGTCATAACGGTGGCGGCGATCGAATTATTCGAGGCGAAAAGAAAATCGCTTGACATTACAGACAAAATGTCTATTTTAGATAGACATCTTGTCTGTAGTTGTGCAATTCTCTCGTCAGACGCCCCGAAAGGTTCGGCGCACCATGGCGAAACCTGCTCCTCACGTGACGGACGCCGAGTTCGCCGTCCTCACCGCTCTGTGGGACGAAGGGGACCGAACCGCCCGCGAGCTGACAGAGCGGCTGTATCCCACTTGCACGCCCGCCGATGTGGCCACCGTGCAGAAGCTGCTGCAAAGACTCGAAAACAAGTCTCTCGTCCTGCGGGATCGGGCCCAGCGCATTCACCGCTTTTCGGCGACCATCCCGCGAAAGCAGTTCGCAGGCCAGCAGCTTTCGCAATTGGCCGAGAAACTGTCGGGAGGCTCGTTGACGCCGCTGCTTGTGCATCTCGTCGAAAACAACCGCCTCAGCCGGCGCGAGCTCGACGAGATGCGTGCGCTCCTTGAATCCCGCAAGCGACGCTGAGCGAAAGCGAGGTCGAGATGGAAGCGCTTTTGCAGTTCGGACTCGCAAACGCGGTGGCCGCGGCCCTGTTGGCGACAGTCGTCGCAATTGTCACGCGATTCTGGCGAAATCCCTATCTCGCGCACGTGCTTTGGGCAATCGTCCTCCTGAGGCTGGTTGCCCCGCCCATGCTGCAGATCCCCTTACGCACGCCGGACTGGTTCGCCCGACAACCACCAGCAAATCAGTCGCCGAAGACGCCCGATGTCGTAAGTCCCGAGCCGGCGGCCGCGAGCCAGGACAAAGACGCCCATTTGACACCGATGTCTCATCCGGCTGTGGTCCCGGGTGCCAAAACGATCGACGCTTCGCCCGGCCCGCCGGCGCGCTTAGCTGTTCCACTCAGCCGCGTTGACCCAACGTCCGAAGCTTCGGCGCCGGTCCCGGAGCCATCGTTTGCGAGGACGATACACTTTCTCGATGTGTTGGGCGGCGTCTGGATCGTGGGGACGGTCCTTTACTTCGCCATCACCACGGTGCGTGTGTGGCGTTTCGCCCACGCGCTGCGTCGATCACAATGTCCACCTTCAGATTGTCTCCAAGACGAGATCGGCGACATCGCCAGATCGATTGGGCTGCGGCGACCTCCGCGACTGATGGTTGTCGACGGACCACTGCCGCCGATGATCTGGTCGGGATGGCGACCGACGCTGTTGGTGCCGCAACGCATTGTCGAGTCGATCGATCCGTCGCAGCGGTGGCTGCTCTTGCTCCACGAGCTGCTGCACATTCGCCGCGGCGACCACCTGGTCCGTTGGTTCGTGGTTGTTGTGTTGGCCCTTTATTGGTGGAACCCGTTCGCATGGTGGGCCGTGCGCCGGCTGCAAAATGCGGAAGAGGAATGCTGCGACGCGACCGTGCTTTCCTTCCAACCGCACGATTGCGAAATCTACGGCGAAGCGCTGCTGGCGGTCTCCGAGTTCGTCTCCTGCGGCTCTCTCCCGGCGGCCGCCGTCTCAATCGGCGTCGAGCGAAAGAAACACCTCAAGCGGAGAATGACCATGATTCTCAAGGGCTCTCGTTGGCCCAGGCTGTCGACCGGGCGTTTAGCCGTCCTGATCGCCTTCGGTGCGATCGCTCTTGCAGTTTCATTGACGACGACAGCGGCTCAAGTTGAGCCCCCTAGCAAAGCAGCGACGGCCTCGGCAGCAAATCCCTTGGGCGTGCCTTTGAAAACAACGAAGCCTGCCTCACCGCAGGCGGACCCGAGCTCGATATCCGACTCGGCTCACCCGAAGGGGTTGGCTCATACGACATGAAGCCCCTGCCGACTGACCCCACCGATGACACAGAACGCAAGCTGCGCAAGGAAAGATACAACGCGGCCTTGGAAGCGATGCGAGCGTATCTTTCGATGCAGCAGACCGGCAACCTCCCGTCACTGGGCGAGATGTTGGCAGGAGCCAAACGTGTGCGCGACGCGGAAGTTGCGCTGCACGACAGGCCTGCGACGAATGACTTAGATCCCTACAAGACCTATCTCGCATTCACAAAGTACCTCGAGGAACTTGCCGAGGCGAAACGAGCGGCCGGAGGCACGACCGGGGAGAATGTTGTGGTCGAATCGGCTCAGATGCGAGAAGCACGAATCGACGCAGAACTCCTCTTCAAACAACGGCAGCGAGAGTACTGGTCGGGTTCTGTCGCCTCTCCGAAGGCTGGAGCAGCCCTTCCGGGGAGTTCCGGGGCGGCGAAGGACGTCACTGCGTCAGGGAGGCAGTCGGCCCTGGTGACTGCGAAGCCACGGCAGCCGATTGCCTTTTTGCGCGACAAGCCCGTCGAGCCTCTGCCGGCCGACGATGAAATCCAGCGCATCTTGAAGCAGCGGTACAGCGCCGCATTCCGCGCCTTGCTTCTTTACGACTATCAATACGATGTCGGCACGACAAGCTTGGGCAACCTTCTCGCAGCCGCCCGAAGCGTTCTGGAAGCCAAACTGGCGTTGGCGAAAAACTCAGACGACCAAGTTCGCGCGCGCAGGGACTATCTCGAATTCGTTACGATTTACTGGAGACAAGCGAAGGCGAAACTCGACATCGGAGCGGCAACCGGCTTCGCTCCACTTGACGAGGCCCAGGCGCGCGAAGCGATGTTCGATGCTCAGCTCAAGTTGGCGCAGCTTCCTTCCAAAGAGAAAGTCAGAGCGCCTGAAACGATCAGGCAGGTTCCCACTGAGCCTGCCGGTTTTCCTGAATTCGCACGTTCGGTGCCGCCGCCACCCGTCACGAGCGGTCCCGCCACTGCAGCCAGCGCTTCCAAGACGCGGCCGGCGATGTTGACGGCCAAGCCTTTGCAAGCGGCGGCCGGCGATGACCAGTTACAGAGGCTGCTCAAGGACCGCTACAACTCGGCACTCAAGTCGCTGCAGAGTCACCTGGTGAGAACCGAAATAGACCGCTCCGTGCCGATCACGTCGGTGATCACCGCCGCTCGCACACTGCTCGACGCCGAGCTTGAGATCACCGCACCCAAGGACACGGTTGGCGTCTATCAGCGCTATCTGGACTTCATGAGGTATTTTGACGACTTCGTCGAAAAGTTGTGGAATGCCAAAACGATTGGCACCGATGAGTTCAACGCAGTGCGCGAGGCGCGGTTGGACGCCGAAATCAAGCTGCTGCAGGCCCGATCCCTTTCGTCGACGAATCCGCGAGCGGATGCAAACGCCGGCCCGATCTTACAGCTCGCGCTCCAATCGCTGGAGACTCGCGTACGGATCGCCGAAGCTGAGGTGACCGCGGCCCGCGCCGCCGTTGACCAGAGCGAGGCAGAAATGAAGCGCGCTTTATCCAATCTCAAATATCGTCAGGCCCAGCTCGGCCGTGTTCAGTCGTTGAGGAAGCAAAACGCGGTAAGCGAGGAAGTCGTCGACGAAGCAAACCATGCGTTCGAAGAGGCCATGGCAATCGTTGATGCGTCGAAGGCGTCTATTCATGCGGCCCAGGCACAAGTCGCAATCAAGGCAGCCCAGCTTGAGCAGGTGCAGCTCGATGTGAAACAAGCGAAGGGGGCCGAAAGCAAGTAGAATGGCGGGGACCAGCCGCTGGGCCTGCGAGCCGTAGCTTCTGTTTTTCTCGGGCACTCGAGCGGCCGTATAAACCGGACCGCACTCGAATGCCCATTCTCAAAGGCGCGCTGCACACGCACACCACTTGTTCGGACGGCCAGCTTGAGCCGGACGAGTTGGTGCGGGTCTATCGGGACCTTGGCTTCCAGTTCGTGGCGATCACCGATCACGACCACCTGGTGCGTCGCGATTATTGGGACCGCTTGCCGCTGGGGGACGCCGATTTCCTGGTCTTCAAGGGAATCGAGCTGACCGTTTTCGAGCGGGGCTATGTTCACGTCGGGGAGATTCGGGGCGACAGCGAGACCCTGCGCATCTTCAATCATCCCTCGATTTACAACATGGCTGTCGAAAAAGTCGTGGAGGTGCTCGCTGCCATCACGAAGCGGTTGTCGATCGATTGCGTGGAAGTGACGCACCACGGTCGCTACACGCCGCAATTCGACGTTCCCGAGATCGCGTATCCGAAGATTGTCTCCGACGATGCCCACACGCGCGAAATGTGCGGCCGCGCGTGGGTCACGGTCGACTGCGCTTTGGAGCGAGACGCGATTCTGCGCGAAATTCGCGAAGGACGGGCGACAAACTGGATCCAGGGGAAGGCACTGGATACACCGCTGTCGCAGCCGGGCAGGCCGGCAGAATCTGCGTAGATCCGCCGGCCGTTCAGTGAGCCGTCCGAACTGAATCGCGTTCGATTGACTGGATTAGGCGTCCTATGTTCCACTGGACCGGCCACGTCCCCCGATTCAGGTTTACACACAAGCCGAACACCGCATGCCGCCACGCGTCGCGATCTGCGCCGTCGCGCAAACGAAATATGTCCGCGATCGCTGGCAGGATCGCGTGCAGGGGATGTGCTGGGAAGTGGTCCAACAGGTGGTCCGCGCGACAGGAGTCGATCTGGCCGGCGATGACATCGATGCGGTGGTCTCCAACTCCGATGACTTCTTCGACTGCCGAACGATCTCCGACAGCGCAATCACCGACGTTGTCGGCGCGCATTTCAAATGCGAGGAAAAAGTCGCCCAGGACGGCGCGCAGGCCGTCTACTATGGCTATGCAAACGTCGCGTCCGGCTCGGCCGACGTCGTGCTGGTCGTAGGGCATTCCAAGGAAAGCCAGGTCGGCGACCGGAATCTGATTACGCACGCGGCCTTTGACCCGTTCTATACGCGGCCAGTTGGCCTCGATTACCTGGCGGCCGCCGCCCTACAGGCCGAGGCCTTTCTGCGGCGTTTCGGCATCACCGACGTGGACTTGGCCAGGCTCGTTTCGCAGCAGCGCGGGAAGGCCGCGCGCAATCCGCTCGCCAATGAACGCGCACCGCTCTCGCCCGAAGCGGCCGCCACCAGCCCGATGGTCGCCGATCCCTTGCGGGAGGCGTACGTCTATCCCCCTTCGGATGGGGCCGTTGCCATGATCCTGGCGAGCGAAGACCGCGCGCGACAGCTGACGGACAAGCCGGTTTGGATCACCGGACTGGGCTCGTCGATCGACAGTTTTTTCCTGGGCGACCGAGATTTGTCCGAATCGGTCAGTCTGCGCCAGGCCGCCGAGCGGGCCTATCGGATGGCGAATATTCCCGCCGCGTCGGCCGCGTTCGACGTCTGCGAGTTGTCAGATCCGTACGCGCACCAGCTTCCGCTTTGGGCCTGGCAATCAGGCCTCACCGACGATCCCAAACGCTGGCTTGCCGGGGACATTTCGCGATTCAATCCCTCGGGTGGAAGCCTATCGGGGACGCCGCAGGTCGTCAGCGGCCTGGCCCGCACGGCCGAGGCCGTGTTGCAATTGCGAGGTGAGGCTGGCGAACGGCAGATTTCCTCCGCCAAGCGCGCGCTGGCCCACGGCACGACGGGGCCGGCCGGGCAGCAGCACTGCGTTGTTGTGTTGGAAACCTAGGAGAGACGCCCAGATGCCCCGCAAAACTCGTCCGGTGGCCATCGTCGGCGTCGGTCAGACGCGGCATTCGAGCCATCGTGAGGACGTGAATCAGCCGGAATTGGTTCATGAAGCGGTGCGCCTCGCAATCGACGACGCCGGCCTCTCCCTGAGCGACATCGACGCGGTCGTGACCGGCAACATGGAAATGTTCGAGGGAACCCACCAGCCCGACATGTGGCAGGTGCTAGGGAACGGAGCGTGGGGAAAACCTTGTTTGCGGGTGTCAACAGGCGGCACGACCGGGTCCACCGTATTTTGTGCGGCCGACCAGTTGGTTGCCTCCGGCCTGCACGACGTGGTGCTGGCGATCGGTTTCGAGAAACAGCAGGAGGGGCATACGACCGGCGGGATTACAGCGATGGCTGACCCCCTCTGGGCACGGCACCTGCAAACCGGAGCTCTCACGGGAATGGCCGCTCTGGAGGTGATCGACGAATTCGGGCTCGACCGGGCCCGTCGGGCGGCAATGCGCTATCGGGTGATTATGGACCAGCACGCTGCCAAGAATCCCAACGCGCACCGCCGTTTCAACCTATCGTTCGACATGATCGACGACCTGATGCAAAAATCGCCGCCGCTCGTCGGCGAGCTGCGACTGATTCACATGTGCTCACAATCGGACGGAGCGGGGGCCATGATCTTTGCCTCGGCCGAGATGACCGCATCACTGCGGCGGCGACCCCCCGTTTGGGTTCAGGACCACGTCACAGTGCATCGCGAAGAGACCCTTGCTCTTTCCGGAGTTGCCACTTACGACTCGCAGGGCCGGCTCGAGACCACAACGCAACGCCGCGCCGCCGAGATCCTCTTCGCCCGCAACGACATCGACAAGCCCGTCGAGGAAATCGACGTCTTTGAGATGTACGATCCGAGCGCCTGGTGGGGATTGAGTTGGATCCGGGACTTTTTGCTGCTGGAAGGTGACGAGCACCTGCAGATGGTTGAGCGCGGCGATATCGGCATCGAAGGCCGTTTTCCGATCAACCCGTCGGGCGGCGTGACCGCGACGAATCCGATCGGGGCGACCGCTCTCCTGCGTCCGCTCGAAGCGGCGCTGCAAATTCGAGGCGACGCAGGCACGCACCAAGTTCCGCGCCCGGTCCGCAAAGCGCTTGCCTCGGGTTTTGGGGGCACGTTGTGGACCGTGTTGATGCTTTTGTCGAAGGATAAGCCGGAGAATTAGTGCGGGAGAGCCGGGCTGCTACCGAGCCGCTGAATTGAAATGTAAGAGGCTCAGCAGGAGCTCGCTCCGCCGAACGCCGATAGCCTGTACTCAGGATTTCCCGATGCCGCCGAAAAAACTCTCCGACGAACTCGTGCATCGCGAACACATGGCCCGATTTCCGCAGCGGTGGTCGACCGGGCCGGTGATGGGCAAATTCCTGCAGGCTCTGCGGGATGAAAAGCGAATTCTGGCGAATGTGTGCCCGCGATGCGGCCGCTCGCAGGTCCCGCCTCGCGAGGTCTGCGCCGTTTGCCGAGTTGAGGCGACGCAATTCGAGGAAGTCGGGCCGGCGGGCACGCTACAGAGTTTCGACGTCGTCTACTATGCCAGTCCCGATCCGGTCACGGGCCAGAGCCGCGAGGTTCCCTATGCCACCGCGTACGTGGAACTGGACGGCTCGAAGGGCGGAGCCACCTTCTGGCACGAGCTGCACGAGACCGACATGAGCAAGCTGCGGCGCGGCCTGCGCGTGCGGGCCGTGTTTGAGGGGGATGGCAAGCGCACCGGAGCGATCACCGACATCAAGTACTTCGAGATCATCGAAGGGGGCGCTTGAATGGCCGCTAAATCGGATGCCTTCGTGGTCGAGGGGACGTTTGCCCTGCCGTACAACTATTTCGCCGGGCGAGTCGGCAGCACCTGGCTCGTGGCGCTCCGCGACGAGCAGAAAATCTACGGCGTGCGACATCCGAAGACTGGCAAGGTGTTTGTGCCGCCGCGGCAGGTCGACGAGCGGGATTTCACGGATCTGACGGGCGATTGGGTTGAGGTCGGACCCGAAGGCCGTGTTACCGGATTCACGATCATCCGCTACCGCGAGCCGTACCAACCCCTCCCTCTGCCATACGGCTTGGCCCTAATTCAACTCGATGGGGCCGACACGTCGCTGGCCCATGTCGTGCGCGGCGAGGATCTCAGCCGGTTGGTGGTCGGTCTGCGGGTGCGGGCAGTCTTCGCACGCGAGCGCAAGGCGTCGATCTTGGATATTTCCCACTTCGAGCCCGTGTGACAAACGAGCACGCTCGGGCACGCTCAAACGCAGATTTCCACCTCACGGAATTTATACGGCGTGCGCTGAAACTGTGTGGCGAGATACTTTAGCGTTTTCCAGCGCGTCGCGTGAGTGGGGCTCTCGTATTTCGGCTCCTCATTCGGCAGATTCAAAAGCAGGCTCTTTTGGATCAGCATCGCCCGAATTTTTCGGGTGCGCACCTCGCCCGCGGACTCGCTCGTCAAACACACCACGTAGCGGGCTGTGGTAACGGGAAGTCCCATGTCGCGGCGAATCTGGCCATCGCCGAACTTCTCCGCCACTTTGTTGAGGACGGCGTTGAGATAATACCAGTAATCGTGTTCGCGCAATTCCAGCAGCGGGTCTTCGAGGGTTGTGTGGCGGGCCGCGTTGACGAGAGACGAAACCGCGACCGAGTTGAGGAAGACCTCCAGACAACTCTCCTCGGCAATGGTGCGAATCGTCAAAGTGCCGTCTCGAATCGCGTTTAGTGAGATGTTTAACCGGTCAAAGAACTCGCGTCGGGTCCATTCGGCGCGTGCCCGGCGGCGTCCGAGAAGCCAGCTCACTGCCGCGATCAGCGCGGCCGTGGCAAACTTGATCCAATGGTCGTGCAGCGTGTCGGAAACGACGTCGAAGATTTGCCGCAGATTGTGTTGCATCAGCCGAGCCTGCGCGATTCGCGGTGGTAGATCGCCGAGAGCAATTCGACAAGAAACTCCTGTCGGTCGGCCACGTCGGGCGATGGGGCCGCAAGGCGTTTTGCCAGCGGTTCGACCATGCGGTCGAGCAGAATGCTTCGCTGCCGGTCGGTAAGAGACGGCCACCGCTCGAGGATCCGTTCGATCGCCTCGACATCCGTCGGTTTGGTCCGATTCAACATGGCGGCGTCGAAGCGGAATCGGCTCTCCTGCGAATCGCGCCCCATCAACCGGGCGCGTAGATCGCCGATCTGATCCTGCGCCTCCGCCACGACCAGAGTGCCGGCCACCATATCGCCGAAGCGCTGGCTCCGGCCAGAGAGCAGCGGCACGATCCAGAACACGGGGATCTGGTCAATCAGGCGAAAGACGTTGCGGATCAGCACGCTGCCGGCATCGAGTGCAAAGCCGTCGGCCTTGACCACGCGCAGCCGCAGGCGCGCTTGCCGATTGTCTGCCCGCGGAGCAGGAGTTCGGTTGCCACAAAGTAGACCAGGCTTCCGAGTTGAAAGGCGAGGATCGCGACGGCAAAAAAATAGAGTCGGACCTCGTCCCGCGAGACAGGGCGTCGCATGCCCAGATTTTTCCTCAGGTTGTTCAAGGTGACGTCCGCCGCGGGAGCCAGGATCGAAACCGCAACGAACAACAGGATCGCGACGAGAACCACAAAGAAAGTGTCGAGCGCCCAGGCACAAAACCGCGTACCGAGACCAGCCGTCCGGTAGGCGATCTGCACATTCTCGGGCGTCTCGAACAGGACCGAGCTGGCCATCGCAAAGCGCTCGCGTCAGACTGGAAGGCCCCGCGGATCCCCTCCGCGTGGACCACCGAGGCGGCTCAAAGGCTAGGAACGTAACGATAATGGCGGACTTCGTGACACGCAATCGGCCCGATTGGGACGAATTGGAACGGCTCTTGGCCCGCGGTCGCCGCTCCGTCGGACGCCTTTCGCCAGCGGAGTTGAATCGCCTGGATGTGCTCTACCGCCGCGTCGCCATCCATCTGGCGCAGGTGCGAACTCGCACGCGGGACGAGCGTTTGGCCGCCTACCTCAATCAGCTTGCCGCTGCCGCGCACAGTCTGATCTACCTCCCGCCGCGGCAGGGAATCGTGAATAAGGTCGCGATCTTTGCCGCTCTGGGCTTCGCGGAATGCGTGGCGCGCCACTGGCGCGCGCACGCGATCTCAGCGGGACTTTTGTTGGCGGGTGCCTTTCTGGCCTATCACGCGGCGACGCGCGACGTCCTCGCGGCTTACGCCCTCGCCGTCCCTGGGGATCCGCGTCTACCAGGGACGCCCCCCGAGCGGCTCCTCGAATATCTTCACGGCGGACAGGAGATGGGATCGGGCTCGAAGTCTTTCTTTGCGTCGTTCCTGTTTACGCACAATCTGAAGGTCGGAATGACGGCGATGGGATTGGGAGTGCTGGCCGGCGTGCCGACCGTGCTGCTGATGCTCTACAACGGCATGATCCTCGGCGCGTTTCTCTCGGTCTACATCAAGGCCGGACTTGGTCTGGAAGTTTGCGCTTGGATTCTGCCTCACGGCATCACTGAGCTGACTGCAACGGCCCTCTGCGGAGGGGTCGGCCTCGTGCTCGGCCGAGCGGTGATCAGCCCCGGGCTCAAAACGCGGGCCGAGGCCCTGGTCGACGCGGGTGCCGAAGCCGGTCGAACGGTGATTGGGGTAGCGGGAATGCTTGTTCTGGCGGCGTTTATCGAGAGCTTCGTCAGGCAGAGCCACCTCACGACGAACGAGCGCCTCGTCTATGCCTGCCTGACCGCACTGTTTTGGGTGATCTACTTCGCTCAGGGATTTATTTGGCGAACAGTTAGGGAAGATCGAGCGTTCGACGAGGCGGAGGCAAAACTGAGTTGAGCGGTTATTGGCTTGGAGCCGCTGAGCGGTCCGCTGACTGAGGGCACGGCTCTTTAGGCTGCGTCGGCCTGCTGGAAGTTTTTCTGCATGAGCCGACACAGCGCGGCCCAGACGCGCTCGACGTCGAGTTCCTCCATGCAAGCGAGGTGCTTTTTGCCGCGATGGGGGCAGCGTTTGCGATAGCTCGCCGCACATTTGACCCCCGTCGCGACCAACTCATGTTGGTCACCCGGAGGGCCCGAGATTGTCGGGCTGGTGCAGGTGAATATGCCGACGACCGGTGTGCCGAGTCCAGCCGCCAGTTGCATTGGACCGGAGTCGTTCGTGAGCAGCACGCGACACTGTTCGAGGACAGCCGTCAACTGCTTGAGATTTGTCTGACCCGCCAGGTTGACGATCCTGGCGTGCGGCGCGAGTTGACGAAGAGTTTGAACGAATTGGGCCGACAGGCCGTACTCATCGGGACCTCCGAGGACGACCGGCGACAATCCGTAACGGCGCAGCGCCTTAGAGGCCACGGCGGCAAAACGCTCGGGCAGCCACCGCTTTGTTTTCCAGCTCGCGCCCGGATGAATCGCGAGCGCAGATCCTTCGAGCGGCGCGAGCTGGCGTGTGGCCCATTCCCTCTCCGAGCGTGGGACTACCAAACGCAAATCGGTCGAAAAATTCGCCAGTCCCAACGCGTCCACCACGCGACGGCAGCGCAGGTGTGCCGGGACTGAAAGTTCGGTGCCAGGGATCAAAAAATGACACGCCCACATCGAACCTTCGCGCGCCGATTCCAACCCCACGCGTAGCGGAGCCCTCGTCGACCAGTGCATCAGGCCGCTGCGCAAAAGTCCCTGCAAATCGAAGACGAGATCGAACCGGCTGCGCCTGAGACGTGTCATGAGCTTTCGCCAGTCACCCAATGAGCCCCGACGTTCGAACGCGATGACTTCGTCGAGATCCGGGTGTCCCTCCAACAGCGGAGCCAGCGAGCGGCTGATAACCCACGAAATGCGGGCACGCGGAAAGCGGCGGCGCAGCGCCGGCAAGATCGGAAGCGCTTGGACCACGTCTCCCAGCGCGCTCGGCTTGATCACGCAGATACGCCGCGCGTCAACTTCCAGCAAGAGCGCGGCGCTGTTCGGTTGCTTCATGTCCGGCCTGGTCCTTGCGGGTTTTCGCGTCAGAAGGCGCGCACGCAATAGGCAGTGACCCAGATCGATTTTGAGGAGGAGAGGCGGATGATATCGTGGCCGGCAAAAACCGGACAAGGGCAGCTTTCTGCAAGCCATTTCGTCGCCGGCACTGCCGAAGAAGCTCAAAACGGCGGTTCGCAATGCCGTTTTGAACGACTTATAATGACTTCTATGTCCACGGAGCTCATCGAAGAAAGTGTCCCGGACGTTGGCCCGCGTTCCGTGGGACTCGTTCGCACGCAGTCGGCCACACTTTTCGCTCCGCCCAATGAGCTGACGCTGGCCAATTCCCGACATCTCGGGCCGATCACGGTCGCGTATGAGACTTACGGAAAACTTTCGTCCGATCGCGACAATGCGATTTTCGTTTGCCATGCGCTGACTGGCGACGCGCACGCGGCAGGTTACCGCTCGAAGGAGGAATTCGAAGCGCGAAAGGCCGGCTGGTGGGACGGGTTTATCGGCCCGGGCAAAGGGCTCGATACCGACAAGTATTTCGTGATTTGTGCCAATGCCCTCGGCGGCTGCCAGGGAACAACCGGGCCGAGCAGCATTTCTCCCGACACCGGCGAGCCGTGGGGTCCGGATTTTCCGGTTATTCAGATCCCCGATATCGTCGACGTGCACGCCGAATTGGTCGGCTCGCTGGGGATCGAGCGGTTGTTGTCGGTCGTCGGCGGCAGCCTGGGCGGAATGCAGGTCTTGGAATGGGCGGCCCGCTACCCCGAGCGGCTCGCCTCGGCGGTCGTGCTGGCTTCGGCTCCCCGGATGTCGGCCCAGGGGATCGCGTTTAACGCCGTCGGCCGCAACGCGATCTTTAACGACCCCAATTACAAGGACGGGCGCTATTATGGCAATAGCGGTCCGCGCACGGGTCTGGCCCTGGCGCGGATGGTCGCGCATATCACTTATCTGTCGGAAGAGTCGATCGAGCGTAAATTCGGCCGCAAACTGCAGGACATCGAAGCACTCGCCTTTGACTTGCTCAAGGAAACCGAGTTCCAGGTTGAGAGCTATCTCAATTATCAGGGGCGGCGATTCGTCGAGCGATTTGACGCCAACAGCTACCTGTACCTCACGAAGGCGATGGATTACTACGACTTGGCCCAGAGCTACGGATCGCTCGAAAAGGCCTTCGCTGCTTCACCGGCGCGATTCCTCGTCGTGTCCTACGACAGCGACTGGCTTTATCCGACGCGGCAGAGCAAAGAAATCGTCGGCGCGCTGATCGCGGCGGGGAAACACGCATCCTTTATCGAGCTGCATAGCGCCAAGGGCCACGACACATTCCTGATCGAGATCGACCAGCTCGAGGCACTGGCCCGCCCGTTTCTCGAACGCGCACTCGAGGAAGTGCGCGCCGCCGCTGCCTCCTGAACTGCGAGCCGTTTGGTGGGTTTAGACGAATAGAGGGCTTACACGACCGATCGTCCGCAACCAATGTCTAACGAAGCAGCACAAGCTCCAATGTCGGGATCCGATGGTCGAGGCGCGAGGCTCAAGATGCCGCGCTTGGCTCGGGCGCGCTACTTCATGCCCGATCCCACCATCGCACTCACCCACAAGGAGATCATGAAACATGTCCCCGTTGGCAGCCGGGTGCTCGACCTGGGTTGTGGCGATGGACGACTGCTCGAGATCCTGCGTGACGTCCATCAATGCCGTGTGCAGGGAATCGAGCTCGACCCCCAAGAAATCATCGCCTGTATCGACCGAGGGGTTCCCGTCATTCACGGTGACCTCGATCAGGGTCTGCCCGAATTTCCAGATGACTCGTTCGACTACGTGGTTTTGAGCCAGACGCTTCAGCAGGTCAAATATCCCAAGCGCGTGCTCGAGGAAATCCTGCGTGTCGCACGGCGCGCCCTCGTCGTGGTGCCAAACTTCGGATATTGGAAAGGCCGCCTGCAACACCTGCTGGGCGGCCGGGCGCCCGTCACGCAAGCCTTGCCGTACGAGTGGTACAACACGCCCAATTTGCACTTCATGTCGATGTACGATTTCCGTGACCTGGTCGAGCGTTTGGGCATTCAAATCATCAAGGAGCTGCCCATCATCCGCGGTCACGCCGTCGATCGCGCCTGGGCCGCCAACCTGCGCGCCGAAAGCGCGCTCTATGTCCTTGAACGGCCCGAGCAGCGAGCGTCGGTCACCGCGTAGGGATGCTTCGCAGCTGTCCATGAGTTAGTTTTCGCGCGCGAACGTTTCCGAAACCGGGCAAGCTGGCGAATCTGAACGCTCGACCTTGGGCGATCCGCCTTCCGAAGGCTTCGTTTGAGACCAACGACCCAGATGGCGAGGTCAAATTTTCCGATAGTGACGATTGTACTGCGCGCCCACGCTCTCCCCGCGGGCTTTGCGCCAGCCACCGGACCCGTTTGTGCGCTCCATGCGAAGCCGTCTTTGGCACAGCCTGATCGCCGCCCTAGTGTTTGCAGCCTCTTCGTCGTGCTGCGAGCAGCAGTGGAATCACTCGGTGCGCAGGGTGTGGTGTGATTACAACACGTTCCGCGAGCCGGCGCTTTCGTTCGAACAATTCGATCATCTCCCCTATCCGGCGGCTCAAGTCGGCTACTACCGCTGGATGTACGACAAGGACCCGGGACATCAACTCGCGGCGTTGGGGCCCGTCACGCCTCCCACATGCGTCGTGCCGCAGTGTGTTCCGGCCGGTGACAACCCGTTCGAGTATCAGGTCGCATTCCCGACCGCTATCCCTCTTCAGACCGATTCCCTGTGGGGAGAGGGTCAGCCGGAACCGATTAATGTGTCTCACGAACAGCCGGGTGCTGTGAGCTCGCCCAAGGGGAATGAGCAGCCTACGCTCACGGTTCCCATGGCCCCGGTGTTGCCACCTGCCTCCGGCGACAAACGGACCAATCCTGCCTCGCGGCAGTCCCAGCCCGATCGGACGGGGCAACCGCCAGCAGAACCGCCTGGCTCGCCATTCCCGGGATTCGAGGCCTCACCACCTCCGCCGCACCCGGTCGAGGAAGAGGTGCCGCCCATGCTGGGACCAGCCTCGCAGGAGAATCCCAATGTGCGACTGACCACGGGATCACCTTCGCCTCAGCCGGCTCCTCCGGCGACATCTAACGGGCTCTGGCCCCGCTAACCTCTCTGAGCCCGGGAGCTAGGCAGGGCTGGCGGACACGACTGGCGCCTGTACAGTTGTTGCCTGCAGCGGGCGATGGTAAGCTTCGCCTGCCGTTGTTTTCGCCCGTGGGACAGACGAAAATCGACGGAATCAGGCTGGCACGCTTCCGTGCTTCAGGTGGCGCCCCTCGTGGCGGCTGCGATGCCTGCCCGGGGATGCGCAGGTCATTCGAGTTTGAATGCCACTTTTGCGCGACGTGGGAATAATCCCACGTGTTCGCTTGAAGATGTGTCGAGCACGTTTCGCGGCAACCTTTCCGCTCCGGTCGGAGCGGTTTGGCTGATGCTGGTGAAGCGGGCACAGGGTTCTTCTTGCGGAACGGGCTATGGAAGAAATCCTGAACGGATATAAGGTCGGGAGCGCGACATGGCTCTACCTGTCGTTCTTCCTGATCGTCGCGATCTATTTCCGCTTTAACCGCATCGTCACTCTGCGCAACGGCGATCTTTTCACCCTCTTGGCGATCTCCCCCGGGATCCTCCTTGCCAAGGCCGGTTCATCCTCCGGCTACGTCTGGCTGTTTATCGTCTGCGGCGCGTGGATGCTGCGGCTGATTTTCGACGGCTATTTCACGCGCCGACCGCGGCTCGAGCAAAACCTCAACACATCCGGGCTGACATTTCTGTGCGCGGTCGCCTTTGTGTTCCTCTCGATTCATGCCTGGACCTCGGACGAAGTCCCGGCGTCCTCAGTGCAAACGGTTGAAGCAGCCGATCGACTGCTCAATCGTCGGGAGGCGCCGGCTAAGCCAACGCGTCCACAGGACGACGCGAAGGCGGGCCCCGCAGCGGCTGTCCTGACGGCCCCGATTGTGCCGATTGGGAAGCTCATCCCGTCGCTAGCCCCGACGATCGGCACTGAGCCCAAAGCGGCCGGTCCCGCGGCGATGATAAACGCCGTGTACGCCGCACGCTTGGCATCGATCATCGCACATCTACTTGTGATTGTGGCATTGGTCTGCATTGGGCGCTGGCATTTCGGCGACCAGCAGATCGGGATGGCGATGGCCGCCTTGTACATGCTTTTGCCCTGCACATCGTACGATGTCGGGCGACTCAATCATGTGCTGCCGGCCGCTTTCATTTTGTGGGCCCTCGCATCCTATCGGCGTCCGCTCCTAGCCGGAGGGCTGATGGCGCTGGCATGCGGCACTCTGTTCTTTCCCGTGTTTCTCCTGCCCCTCTGGTTCTTGTTCTACGATCGGCGCGGGCGCTCCGCTTCGGAGCGGGCCTCGCGGCAGTCGGCGTCGTTTTGGTCGGCAGCTTGATCTTCACCTCGCCGGACACGACGTCATTTGTGCATCAGATGATCGGATCAGCCATCGATTGGCCGGCCCTGTCCTTCCGAGACGATCAGGGCGGTGGATTTTGGCAGCCGGAGATTCGGTGGTACCGCTTCCCGGTGATCGTCGCCTACTGCGCCGGAGCGATCGTGGTCTCTGTCTGGCCGCGGAAAAAGACGCTCGAGCATCTGATCGCCAGCTCGGCAGCCATCATCGTCGGCACGCAGTTTTGGTATCCGCAGCAGGGAGGCGTTTACTCGCTGTGGTACGTGCCGTTGTTGCTGGTCGTGATCTTCCGGCCGACCTTGTCGCACCTCGTCCCGCCTCAATTTGCGCGTCGGGATTCGGCGGATCAGCAGGCCAACGTTCCGGGAACGCCGGAGCTTGTGGCGAGCGGGAGCCCTGGAGCCGGCGCTGGCGCTCGCTTGCGCTGAGCGCTCCCGCAATTGACTTACGAACCGCCCCTGATTCGTCTGCGCGGGACGACCCTGCAGAATGCATCCGACGAAGACGAGACACAGGAGGGCGCGCTCTCGCCAATCGACGCGGCTGATCGATTTCTCATTCCCTTTTGTGCGCTGCTGGAAAACTCCACGAATGATGATGTACGCGAGGAACCCGACAAGAAAACAATGTCCCACGGTCGCGTTGACATAAGACTTGGGCTGCATGCGTTTCGCAGACTGCGAAACATCCAGGTCAAACAACTAAGCATCTGGAAACTGGGAAGGGCTGAGTCCCAGATCGACAATGCTGCACGCGGCGACGACATTGAGACCCAGCTCGCGAGCTCGCGCCAGGAGGGCCGGGCTTTCGCTGCCCGGGTTGAACCAGACTTCAGTGCCACTGGCGCCGTGCACCTTGGCCGCTACTTCGTCCAAAAGCTTAAGACCGACTTCCGGTCGCAGGTAAACGCTGATACGGTCCAGGCGATCAAGGGGAACCTCTGCCAGCGAATGGTAAACGGGAAGATCCTCAATAGTTCCGCCGGACGGATTGACCGGATACACCTCGTAGCCCGCCTTCACGTGGGCGCGAACCGACTTATTTCCGAACTTCGCTCGATCGGCGCTTGCGCCGAGAATCGCGACCGTTGGCTTGGGCATCATCGGTCCCTCGCGTTGCCTAAATCCCGTTTAGTGCGTGGCGGCGACCGGCTGCCGCGCCAGCTCGGCAGCAAAGCGATCGTACTCCGATTGAATCGTTTCGCGATCGGGCGGCGAGCCGGCAGTCACGATCAAGCGGTAATGCATGGTCAGAGGATGTTCCGGCGTCAGAGTGGTTTTGAAGTAAGCGCCGAAGCGACCATAGGGACGCTCGGAAAATCGCGACGGCTTCGGCAGGGCCGGGTCTTCAAAGTATGTCACCGTGTAGAGTTTGCCGTTGATCGCGTAAGACATGGCCAGCCAACCGAGGTTGATAAATTTATCGGGGTCCTTGCGATCGTCGACCTCGAATGCCTTGGGCTGCTGCGGAAAGCCTTTGGGGCGGATAAAAGTGGCCGATTTCGTCTCCGCGACGGTTTGGGCCGCGCGGAACTGAAATCCGGCGTGCTGACGATCGCCCGCGAGTTCAATTTTACCGCGGCGGCTTTGCAATCGACTGATCCAATCGATCTGCCAGGCCGGCGGCCCGCCGGGTGCGCCGACATTCGTCACGCGCACCGAGCGAATTTCATTAATGACTGGTTGGCCCTTTCCGTCGTTCCAACTGATCTCGGATGTCATAAAGCCAGAGTGCGCGTCGGCTTCCTTCTCGACAAATCGAACGTGCCGCTGGTGCGCGCCTTTGATGCAGTGCCAGGAGTCGATCTCGCCGCCGTCATAGCGCGTCTGCCGCCAGCCCACAAACAGGCCGCGATGATGCGGATAGAGCCCGCTCGGACCGTTCGTAATCAAGTCTGACGTACCGGGACCGAAGACGTGGTGATAGACCTTGAACGTTTCTTCCGCGCGTTTGGGGGTCGATCGATCAAATGCATACATGTACCGCAGCACCGGTTGCCCGTCGTACAGCAGATCCGCCGTCCCCTGCTCGGCCCGATCAATCCAATCAAAGCCCGTTGCAGACCCGGCGGCCCAAAGGGGCGCGGACGGCAAGGCGGCCAGAGTCGCCATCATGACAGCGCATCGAACGAATGCGGAAATCGATGGGGTCCCAGTCCACCTCACGGTTCTGCCTCCACCAGACTTTTGAGTTGCTGAATTTGATTCTGGTCCGTGATCTGTGCGAGTTGTTGAGGATCCTTTGCCAGGAGCCAATTACATTCTGAGAGCGACTCCGAGTCGCCGGCCCGTCTCGAAGCACAGCACGGCACGCCGCCAGTGTTCCAGGACCGAACTGGTGTCGAGTGCCAGCATGACTTCGATATAGCGCAGCATGGCCTCAGCGTCTCTGGACTCCTCCGCGCTGGCCGCCAGGTTCCGCACAAGTCGATAGACGATTTCTCGTTTCGATTGGGGTTTCCAACTCTCGGCCGTGATGGGCAAATCGGAAAGTGCTCGCGCCTGGGTCTCGGCCTCGACGTGCGAGAGTCGGTGTGCCCCTTCATAGACATCAATCAGCGTCGAATCGTCCTTGACCGACTCGAGCCGCACGAGGTACCGGCCCGGGAGACCAATCCCGACCACGCTTACGCCGATCCTGCGGGCCAGCTCGATATACAAAATCGACAGGGTAACCGGTAGTCCTTCGCGGTCGTCGATTACTTCGTTCAAGTAACTGTTGGAGCGGCTCTCGAATTCAGTCCGACAGCCGTGAAAGCCCATTTTCTTGAACAGGAACTCGTCGAGAGCTGCGAGCTTGGCCCGCTCGTCCACCTTCGGGGGCAGGCTGTTGCGGATCGCGCTCGCGAATCCATCGATCTCGCGGAGGTACGCATCGACGTCGAGATCGTCGTTATCCATGCGCGCCACGATCAGGGCGGCGCGCAACAGGTCGACGTCCTTGTCTTTCTTCTGGTCAAAAAGGGCGGTGATCTCTTGCTGTGTGTGCCGTGAGCGCAACGAGTCGGCCGTGCGCCGCAGTTGCTTGGCTTCGCGCTCGCGGCGACTGGCGCTGTCCAGCAGGGCACGCACTCCTGCGTCCGCGTTCGGCAAGAGATCGGCAATGACTTTGTTGTCAGGCGCCTGGTCAGCCTTGATTTCCCGCGCCAGCCGCTCGACGCGCTGAGTTACGTCGAGAGCAGGCAGCAAAGAGGGGAGTTTGGCCCCGATCTCAAAACCTTTGAACTCGGCGTGCGTGTCGCGAAAGTTCGCCAGCCCCGCTTTCCCTTGTCGAAACTCTGCGTCGCTCGCTTCGACCACCAGCACGTCGTTCACGTAGCCGCGAATGGCCTCCTTTTCGATTCGAACCTTGAGCCGGTTCCATTCTCCGGGGCGATAGGCCGAGCTGCGAACTTCCTTTAGGATGTGCCAGGAATAGACGTCGGGGCCGTCGAACCGCGTCAAGCCGCATCTTGCCGTTGCTGGGATAGAAGGCGTAGTGGCGATCGATCTCATGCACCGCGAACGCCAGGCCCGCGGCGCCGTCCTCGTTCTTGAGTCGCACCCAAACGGCCAATTCGTACGGCAGGGCGGGGATCGACCGCTTCGAGACTAACAGCGTGCGGCCCCCGAAACCGGTGCCGTTGCCTTCGACGACGATCCGTCCCGCGTGCCGCCTCCAACGGCCCCCCATCAGCGGCGCCCAGTCCCGTTCGTCCAGCGCGCCGATCGTCAGCCACTGATCGATCCGCACCGGATTGGGTTTCTTGAGCAGCGGCTTGAGGGCGTTGATCGCCACGGCGAATCCCAGGTTTTCCGTGACGACCGATTTCATCGTCACGACCCCCTCGACGCGTCCCTGACGATCGAGGACCGGGCCACCGCTGTTGCCCTGCTCGATCGGCATGGCGAGCTGCAGCATCGGTTTTCCGTCCATGACCCGGACAGCAGAGACTACTCCGCTCACCACGCTATGTTCGAGTCCGCGCGGATTTCCGACAGCCACGACTTCCTGCCCCTGTTTGAGGGCGTCTGAGTCTCCCAGCTCGAGCGGTTTGAGATCGTTGGCTTTCACGCGAATGACGGCCAGGTCCATCGCCCGATCGGTCGCGTGGATCTCGGTGGTTTCGAGCCGTCGCCCGTCGGCAAGCGTCACGAAGATCGGCCGTGCTTCTCCGATCACGTGGAGATTGGTTGCGATCAATCCGGTTTTATCGATGACAAAGCCTGCCCCCAGGCTGGATCGTTCTCCATCGCGTCCGGCGACGGAAATCACGACTGTCGAATCGTGAACCTTCGCGGCGAGATCAGCGACCGACATGTCGGCGGCCCGCACCATTGCCGGGCCGAAAACGGCCCAACTGAGCCACAGCCCGACAAGACCTGGTCCCATCCGATCGCATCGCATTCTGAGCTCCGAAACATGATCGAAAGCGTTTGGCCCATCCGACGACGCGGCGGCGCGGAGGGGTATCCGCATCTTATCCTTTGTGGCGGCGTGCGTTCTACGGTTCTAACGCGGAGGCGCGTCTGAGAAATCGCGACGGCAATCAGCAGCCCGCGATTCAGGAAGCGTCGCGAAGCCGCCGGTCATCGGAGGGATCCCGCCCCTTGTCGGGCGAGGACTCTGCGCCGCCAGGCGCATTCCGCCGGTCAGCGGCATTGGGAGGATTTCCGGCCGCGAGACTCCTGCTGCGTCGTTGGGGACGTCCTCGGGCAGTTGGCGGCCGCCGCTCGCTTCTGAGGCCACTTCGGTCGCGCGGCGACCCCGCGCATGAAACAGCCGCTCATAGATGGGGCAGGTCGCCAGCACTTGCTCGTGGGTGCCACACGCGATCAGGCGGCCGTGGTCCATGACGGCCACCTTGTCGATCAGTTCCAATACGCCCGGCGTCACGGCATGCGTGATCAGGAATGTGGTTCGACCCTCGACGAAGCTCAAGAGCGCTTCGTGGATCAATCGCTCGCTTTGAGCGTCGGTCGCGGAGGTCGCTTCGTCGAGAATCAGGATCGCCGGATTGCGCAAGATGGCCCGCGCCAATGCGACGCGCTGTCGCTGCCCTCCCGACAGGCGGCCCCCTTTTTCGCCGACGCGAGTTTCGATGCCCTCGGGCATCTGGTCGAAGAAGCGGTTCACGTACGAGCGGGAGGCGGCGTCTTCGATCTCAGGCCGGGACGCGTTGGTGCGGCCATAGCGGACGTTTTCGTAAATCGAGTCGTCGAAGAGCACCGTTTCCTGGGTGACGACGGCGATCTGTTCTCGCAAATTGGCGAGGGAAACCTCGCGGATGTCGACGCCGTCAATCCGAACCGAACCGAAGTCGGGGTCGTACAGGCGCGGCAGCATATTCACGAGCGTCGATTTTCCGGAACCATTCTCGCCCACCACGGCAATCACCTCGCCGGCATCGACCTTCAGCGAAACTCCCTCCAAGGCAGCCGGCCGGGAGACGCCGCTGGGACTGCTGCGCGCGTAGGCGAAATGGATATTGTCGAACTCGATGGAGACGGCGTGTCGCGGCAGTTCGGCTGGCGAGGCCGGATCTTCGATCCGAGTTTTTTCATCCATCAACTCGAAGATGCGGTCGGCCGCGGCACCCGCCCGCTTGAGCTTGGCGTAAGTGGTCGATAGCTTGCGGGCCGGATCGATAATTCCGGCCAGCAGCACGTAAAGTGCCCCCAGATCGGCGATCCCCATCTGACTGCTCGTCAGGTGAATGCCCCAGATGCCCGTCGTATGGCGAAGCACGAGGTAGCACCCGGGCAAAAGCGCCAGATAGGCTGCGACCCACGCCATTGTCTCGGTGATTGGGCCGGTCAGTGCGTCAATGCGTTCGATCTTTACCGAGCGCTCATAGTAGTCCTTGCTGTCGCGATGAAACCGCCTCCGATGACGTGCCGCGGCGTTGAACGCCGTCACCACCTTGTAACCTTCAAACGTCTCCTCGAGGGTTTTATAGAGCCGCGTCACGCTGTCCATCATGCGGTGGCTGGCCCGCTTGAGGCTTGAGCCGATGCGAGCGAAGACGATCGCCAAGATGGGTGCCGTCAATAGCGACAACAACGTTAATTGCCAGCAGACGAACGTGGCTGCCGCGATGCAAGCCACGGCCTTGAGCGGCTCTTGAACGATCTTGCCGCCCATAAGTCGCAGGCCCGAGGCCATGACGTTCATGTCGTTGGTGAAGTGCGACATGAGCTTCGGCGTTCCCTTGAGCGACACCGACTGGTAGTCAAGCCGCAGCACGCGACGGAAGCAGTCCTTTCGCACGCCCATCAAAGACAGCTCGACGAGCTGCGCGAGCAGATTCTCCTGAACGTATTCGCAGGCTCCCTTGGCGAGCGTCGCCAAGAGTTGGACAGCCAGCACCACTGCCAAAAGATCGAAGTTATCCTTCGGCAGCTTGGGGACCACGTTGGTCCGAATCCAAACGAGCATCATCAGCTTGTATGATGCCGTGCTGACCTTCGACTGCTCGTTCGACTGCCGGCGGAGAATCTCGAGCCGTTCGCGCTGCGAATCGCGGGGATCGGTGGCGTCTAGCGTGCGGAGCTTTTTTTCGCGCTCGTCGACCTTTTCCTCTTGCTTTTCGATCGACGCTTTCGTCGTTGCGATCAGGTCGTCAACGTAACGGTCGAGAGGCTTGTCCTCGAACAGCACTTTGATGATGGGATAGGCAGCCGAAAGGCTCAAGCCCCACAGACCGGCAACCAGCACGGCGAACGCCACAGACAAGTAAAACTTGCGGCGATGCGGCCAAACATACGTGAGTAGCCGGGGGAACGAGTTCAAAAGGGTACCATCCCTGGTCCGTTTCTGAAACGTGGGCGCACTGCGGCCATCGATGGCCGCCGGTTCATGTAGCAAAGACCCGACAAGCGGTCCAGAGGAATTGGGGACTCCGCGACGGCCCAAAATCAAGACGCCGCGCGTAAAGCGCGGCGCCTTTGAAAGTTTTAGGACCGATCGGATCAGTCGGACGTGGCGCCGACCAGCTCCTGGTTCGCGTCTGCCATCTCACCGTCGGTTGGAAGAAAGTCCTGCACAAAACCCTTCAGATGCGTGCTGCGGGTCGTGTGTTGCAGCTTTTTGAGGGCCTTCGACTCGATCTGCCGGATGCGTTCGCGGGTGACCTTGAAGATGCGTCCGGTCTCTTCCAGCGTGTAGCTGTAACCGTCTCCGAGTCCGTAACGCAGGCGGATAATTTCACGCTCGCGATACGTGAGGCTTTTGAGGACGTGCTCGATCTTGTCCTTGAGCATCTGCTGGGTTGCCGAATCGGCGGGGCTGTCCTCGTTATCGTCTTCGAGGAAGTCGCCGAAACTGCTGTCCTCGCTCTCGCCCACGGGTGTATCGAGGCTGATCGGATGCTTCCAGGTCTTCATGATCCGCTCAGTCTCGTCGACTCCGAAGCCGACCGCGGCGGCCAGCTCCTCCATCGACGGCTCGCGACCCGTATCCTGGCGAATCTGCTCGCTCTTGGCCTTGAGGGTCGAGATGCTCTGGAACATGTGGACCGGAATACGGATCGTGCGGGCGTGATCGGCCACCGCCCGGGTGATCGCCTGGCGAATCCACCACGTGGCGTAGGTCGAAAATTTGTAGCCCCGGCGATACTCGTACTTCTCGACGCCCCGCATCAGTCCGGCGTTGCCTTCCTGGATCAGATCCAAAAAGCTCAGACCGCGGTTGCGGTATTTCTTGGCGATCGACACGACAAGCCGCAAGTTGCCGCCCGACAGCTTTTGCTTGGCATCGGTCCAGGCGTCAAAACGGCGCTTGATTTCCCGGCTGCGGGCCCGGAACTGCTCGGGGGTCTCGAGGGTCATTTCGACGATTTCGGCCAGCTCGCGCCTGAGCATATCCGCGTCATTACTGCGCGAGTGGCTCCGCGAGCTGCGTTGCAGCTGCCGCTGCAGATCGGCAATCCGATCAGCGACCTGGTGCATCCGCTTCATGATGGGCTGCAACCGCTGTGTGCGGAGACTGAGCTCCTCGCAGAGGGTGGCCATCTTCCGCCGGCGGATCTTCATGCGGTCTTCGGCCGCCTTGCGCTTGTCTTTGGGGGCATCGAGGGTGCGGGCCAGTCGCGAATCGGCCGCATTCTTCTCCAGCAGGACTTTCAGAGTCTTCAGATTCTCGGTCATTCGCCCCTGAATCTGCTCCTTGCCGACCGCCTCGGTCTCTGACGTCCGTAGCGTGCGCTCGAAGGGCAGCTCGTTATTGCGGACCTTCTCGAACGTCTCAACCGCGATCTTGAGGGCAAAGTCCGACTCGAGGACCGTGCGGCGGAACCGCTTGCGGGTAATTTCGATCTGCTTGGCCAGAAAAATCTCGCGCTCGCGAGACAAAAGGGGAATATTTCCCATCTGGCTCAAGTACATGCGGATGGGATCGCGCGACGAAAGCGCAGCAGCCTCGGCCCCGATGATCGAACGAGCCAGTGAGGCCCCGTCGCTCTCGTCGGACCATTGCGAGCTGGCCGGATCGTCGGCATCGGGAAGTGCCGGTGCGTCGGGGTCTTCGGCCAGATCGAGTCCCAACTCCTCCATCGTGAGAATCAGTCGATCGGCCAGTCCCGGGTCGCCCCCCTCGTCGGGAAGATATTCATTGACCTGATGAAACGAGACAAAGCCGCGCTTCAATGCGCCGTCGACGACGCTCTTTAGTGCAGCATCAACCTGATACACGGAAAGCTCCCTTCCACTTGGAACCGTTTCGGATCGCACGTCCTTGCACGAAAAAGCCAATCACTTTTCGTACTTCCCTGCACTTCCGACGGATGCCTCGGCGGTCATGAAAACGACCCATTCGGAATCGTCCGCGTTCGCGCCGATCATCGCCGTGTCGGTCCACGACACCCGCATGGGCATGGAAGTCCCGGCAGCAGGCAAACCAAGCCCGGCGTCGTCGTGGAGATCACTCTCCTACGACGTACTCGCCCCAGGGCCGATTGCAGAAGAAACGCTGCGGGATGGCCGGCAAGCAATGAGGGAAGAGTGGGTTCTCTGTGATAGCATCCTTTCTCTCCATCGAGAACCAGCGAGGCGAATCCATCATTCGCCTTGGTAAACCGCCTATGCTAACACAATCCCAATCGGTTGCCCAACAATCCCCGCCGCCGGACAAAAAAAACAGGAAATTTTTGTCTAACGGATTTCGCGCCATTTCCGCAGGTTTGATCCGGCTCGTCTGAGGACAATGAGGCTCTTAACAAAACCCGCTTCGTCCCATTTCCGGAGCAAATGGCCGACCGTTGCTAAATCTTCCGTCCCGATCCATCGGCCGAATTATTCGCAGCCGCCACGGAAGAAATCAATTGGTCCAATTCGACTTAGGTACAATCAAATTGCCGTAAGAGGTTTTGCCAAATCGAGTTCGGTTGATGGATAAAAAAATAAGACTCGGCTTGGACTACAACCTCTCTTTGAGGGGAGCCAGCCAGAATGCCGTGGCGATTTCCTTGCCATTCGCTCTCGGGATCGCGGCGGATCTCATTGCCGGGCGGCGCAGGATCAAACGGTTTGAGATATCGTGATGCCGCATTTGTTGCGAACACCAGTTGCCTCGCAAGCCTTGCGAGAGTCGCCTATGAACGCTCGATTCGCGATTTCCTCAGCGGCGACCGGCACCTGCCACTTGTTGAAAATCGTTCGCTTATAATTGTGGGCCACTCAAAGGGACACAGTATGACGGACCGATCCTTTGTCGTCACGATCAGCGAGCGGGCCTTGGGACCCTCGGTCGAGAGCATCGGCAAAAAGCTGCTCCAGCTGGACGGGCAAGGCATTTACTCGGCCGCCAGGCCGCTCGACGCCGTGTTGCACCATCTCACCCGCGGCGTGCGGGACGACGTTTTGCTCAAAACGAATCTGGAGCAGACCGAGCTGGAGAACCTGCTCCGCAAGAGCCTGGGCGGCGACTACAAGCTCTGCACAATCCGCTGGATGGGCTGAGCTCGCAGTTCTCGATCTGCTCGGTCAGAGCCAAAGCTTCTGTCGGATGAACTCGACGACGTCCCCGAACAGGACGTATCCGAGACTGCGTGGGCCGCAGTCGATCTTGGCCCGCACTTCGGCCCCGATCCACTTGTCGGGAATTTTCGAGGCGTCGGTCGAGGCGTGCATCTCGAAGATGATCGACTGATCGTTCGACACGGCCGAGTGTGTGGAAATCGAATCGAGTGTCGCCGTGAACGTCGATTCGAGGGCTGTCGCGGGAATAAACTCGACGTCGAGCTTATGGTCGGGACTGGCTTTCCAGGCCCGCAGCACGTGGCCCATGCGGCTTCCCTCGACTTCCAGCTCCAGTCGCCAGGGGCCGTTCTCGTCCATATCTTCGAGCAAAAGCTCGCCTTGTTGCACCGGGCGATTCTGCAGGGTCTCTTCGAGTTGAAACGACGCGACCCGGCCGTCGATCGGGGCGGTAATCAAGAGATGGTCGACGCGTTCCTTTTGGATATTCACGATCTCGGTCAGTCCGTCTCGTTCGATCTCTGCCTGCTGGCGGGCTGACTTGGCTCTGAGCATCGCCTGGCGATCGCCCTCGCGTGACGCGGCTTCCGCCTCGGCTCCCGACGAGCGCACCTTCTGGGCTGCTTGGTCGAGTTTGTATACGTTGTCGTGGTATTCGGCTGTCAACTGTTCATTACGCAGCTGCAGCAGGGGATCGCCCTTTTTCACCTTGTCCCCGCCGTGCACAAAGATGTGAATCACGTCGCCATTCTCGGGGGCGAAGATTTGATGCCGGTGCACAGGCATCAGCTTCCCCTTGCCGGTGACACGATAGTCATAGGGGACGAGCCATAGCGCCGCGATGACAAGAGCCACTCCGGCTACAGCGGCCAAGGTCTTTGCCAGCCGACGCCCGTGGAACCATTCCACGCCGTGACCGAGGGTCTGCCACAAACGCAGAAACAAGATGCGATCGTTCTGCCGGGCCCGGGTCAACACCGCGCTAACGTGCTCGGCCAGTAAAGCCGAACGAGCCTCGACGGTGACGCGTGGCCGGCTTTCGGCCGTCTGCTCGATCACCAGACAGCCGATTGTCTCCCGCGGCCGCGGCGGCGCCTTGCGGCGATGCTCGTCCTCCCGGCGACTGATCAGCGGTTCGGGCTCGATCAGCGGCAAGAGTTTCACCATCCGCGAGCCACTCTCTTGAACGAAGTCGGCGAGCGGCTTTTCGATCTGGGGCGGCAGATCGTCGATCTTGCCGCTGAACGTGAGCGGTTCGCGCAACTCGATCACCCGCTCGGCGATCTGCGCCATGGCTCGCGTGAGATTGGCCCGAGCATTGACGCTATCTTGGCCGCTGATCGCCACGATGGAAGTCTTGGCTCCCTTGTGAATGGCGACGCTCAAACGATCGCAGCCAAGCAGTTGACGTCCGTCGTTGGCCGCCGTCGTCGCCACCTCTTCGGTGTTCTCTCCCCGCTGCAACTGAAGCATGAACTGCTCAAAGTCGGTCAGGAAGGACGAAGCGTCCTGCGGCTGGACGTCGGATTGCTGCCGCTCGAGGTAGCGCGACGCGTGGCCGACCATTTGCTCGACGAACTGCAGGAAGCCGGGGCGTGCATCGCGCGGGGCATCGGATCGCTGAAAGATTTCGACGACGCCCAAAGACTCCTCGCCGACCTGCAGCGCCGCGAGCAGCACCAGAAATGCCGCCGGCAGCCGGTTGGCGGTGTTCGGATCGTCGGGCGAAAGGCTGACCGCCTGGCCGGTGCTGAGCGCCTCGTTGAGCAGGCGATCGTTGATCCCCGCGGCCGGCGAATTTTCGCGAATGCCGGTCTCGGCAAACCGCAGCTCGTGCGCCAAGCGCAGCCGGGAGGCTCCGTCGAGCATCCAGATGGCCCCGGCACGCGCCCCTAGCGAATTGACCAAGAGTCGCAGGAATTCGGGGAAAAACGTCTCCGGCGGGGCTGCCGTTTGGGCAAGCTCCTCGATCTGCCGGGCCATTTGCAGCACCCGGTCGCGCGCCTGCTGGATACTAGCGACGTTTGTCATGCGACCAGAACGACTTGGAAATCGCGGGAGAGTGGAAAAACCGTCCTGTAATCTTATGAGAAATCGTCCGCTTTGCCACACGAGGCACAGCGGTCAGCCCGAGTGTGGCGTATTTAATTGGTGTCGCGTCGTAAATTTCATACGGCGGTCGCGAACATAATGCGGGGCGGGTGAAGTTGGGCGGGTTTTTCCGATCGCATGCCCCCAGCCTCCCGAACTGCCGGGGGCGGCGTCTTGTTGAGCCCGCTCCCGTATGTGAGAATCTGCAGTGTGAAATCTACGGCGTGAGGATTCGGATGAGGTGGTCCTGGAATTCCTTGGGGGAATCGGGGAGTCCGCAGCGGCGGAAATCCTCGGTTGTTCGGTCAGCGCCATGAAATCTCAACGATGGATAGCGGCTGTCGGGGTAGCGGCAGCGGTGGTTTTCGCCGGCGCTGATCGCCGGGTTGTTGCCGCCGACCCGCAGCGTCCCTCTCTGGGTCCGATCATCCTGCGCAACTGCGAGATTAAGGCCGTCAAGACGGCCCGCGTGGCGACCGACAGGCCAGGAGTCATCTCCGTCGTCGACCCGAAGGAAGGTGACACGGTCAAGGAGGGGGTCGAGATCATCCGGCTGATGGACGAAGTTCCGGTCGCGAACTGGGAAGTCGCCAAGCTCGTCGCCGACGACCAGATCGAGGTCCTATACGCCACCGAGGCGCACCGCGTCGATGAACTCGAATACAAAAAGAGCGTCGCGGCCAACGTGCAGGCCCCGAGGACGATCTCCGAGATCGAATTGGAACGGCTCAACCTGAACGCAGTGAAAAGCGGTCTGCAGATCAAAAAGGCTACGCATGATATTGCGGTCAACGTAAAAAAGGCCGACCAGGCCAAGGCCGAGCTCGACACCTACCACATCCTGGCACCGTTCGACGGATTCGTCAGCAAGGTGCTCAAGTATCGGGGCGAGGCCGTGAAGCAGGGCGACCCAATTTTGGAAATGGTCAACACCGACATGGTTCACGTCGAGGGCATGGTGACCGATCGGGACATCTGGCGTGTGAAACGCGGATTTCCCGTGACCGTTCAACTCGACATCAAGAACGTGGAGCTCGAGATTGAGAAGCAGGTTTTCCGCGGCAAAATCGGCTTTGTCGACCAGGTCGCCAACATGGGCGACACGCGCGTCTGGGCCGAGGTGCCCAATCCCGGCAACCTGCTGCGGCCTGGATTCACCGCGATCATGACCATCTTGCCCGAGGATGGGAACGCGGGAGCCGCGACTAACCGCCCGGCACAGCTCGACTCGAAATTCGCGGGCCGGCGGGATCGCCAAGCGCCATGAGCATCACCGTCGGGCGCAGATGCTTCCGTCGACGCGGCGACCCATCCCGCTGCGCCGCCGTCCCGACCTGGTCGTCCGCCGAATCGAATACCAGGGAATCGGTTCTTACGTCATCAAGGACCCGGTCGGGCTCAAGTATCACCGTCTGCACGCGGAACAATTCGGCGTCCTGGGGCTCTTGGATGGGTCGCGGAACCTCGACGAAATCCGCAACGAGCTGATCCGCCTGTTCCCCACGCTGACTGTCACGCTCAACGACGTTCAGCAGCTCATCACCGACCTGCACGACAAAGGCCTGTTGCAGAGTCTGCGGTTTGGCCAAGGGGCGGCTCTTCTCAAGCACTATCGTGCCAAGCGTGGTGAGAAGATCTGGGCTTTCTTCCGGAATCTGCTCTACATTCGGCTGCCGGGGTGGGACCCAGAGCGCATGTTGAGGTGGTTGCACCCGCGGCTCTGGTGGATTTATTCGCCCTGGACGGTCGCGTTGTGCGTCACCCTGGTCGCCTCGTCGCTGCTTTTGGTCGGCACTGAATTCAGCGAGTTCCGGCGCCGTTTGCCCGAATTTCAGCAGTTCTTCACCGTCCGCAACATGATCTACCTCTGGATCACCGTGGGGGTCACGAAGATCTTGCACGAGTTCGGACACGGGCTGACCTGCAAGCACTTCGGCGGCGAGTGCCACCAGATGGGGATCATGCTGCTGGTGTTTAGCCCCACTCTGTACTGCGACGTCTCCGACGCCTGGATGATGCGAAACAAATGGCATCGCATCTACATCGGCCTGGCCGGCATGTACGTCGAAACCGTGCTCTCGGCCGTCGCGATTTTCATCTGGTGGAACACGAATCCCGGCCTGTTGCACTACCTCTGCCTGAACGTCTTTTTTGTCTCGACCGTCTCCACGGTGATCTTCAATGCGAATCCGCTGATGCGTTACGACGGCTACTTCATGCTGGCCGACTATCTCGAGGTGCCCAACCTGCGACCCAAAGCCGACAAGATGCTGACCGAGAAGTTCTCCTGGTACTGCCTGGGCATCGAGCAGCGTCCGGATCCGTTCATGCCGGAGACCGGACGAGTCTGGTTCGTAACCTTCGCCATCGCGGCGGCGATCTATCGCTGGGTGATCGTGTTTGGAATTACGCTGTTTTTGTACCGCGTGCTGAAGCCGTACGGGTTGCAAAGTATCGGAATCGTGCTCGCCGTGGCTTCGCTGGCAGCGGTCGTCGGCAACCTGGTTTATTCGCTCTATAAGATCGTGAGCGCTCCCCGGAGTGACCCCATGGACATGCGCAAAGTGACGATCACGGGGACCGTGGTCGCGATTGTGCTGGCCGCGGCGCTGTTCGTGCCGTTGCCGCTGCACGAAGAGATGGTCTTCATGGTCGAGCCGCTGGATGTGGCACACGTCTATGCCACGGCGCCCGGCCGCGTGAGTGAAGTCCACGTGGCTCCGGGAGACCATGTTTCGAAGGGCGCTCTGCTCGTGAAGCTGATCAATCGCGAGACCGAGCAAAAACGTCGCGAGCTCGAGATGAAGCGGGACGTCCAGCAGAAAGAGTTGGAATTGGACCGGGTGCTCAACGACCCAGCGCAAGAAAAAGTCGCCCGCACGATTCTCGATGGCATCGAGAAACAGTTAGCCGATTTCAACCGCCAGCTCGTCCAGCTCGAGCTCCGCGCCCCATGCGACGGTTATGTGGTCGCGGCTCCGCGCGTCCCCGAACCAACGATCGGCGATCAGAGCCGGCAGCTCAGTCGCTGGTACGGCCATCCGCTGGATCCCGAGAACATCGGCTGTCAATTGACGGAGCGTACGCACGTCTGCTCAATCGCACCGAAGAAGGAGGGCAACAACGCGGTGCTTTACGTCGATCAGGCGGACCGCAACGACATTCGCCTGGGACAAACGGTCCAAATCCAGCTCGAGCACGTCGCCGATCGGACATACAGCGGACAGATCGAGCGCATTTCCGATCGCGAGGCCGAGCTCGCCCCGGAGGTGCTTTCCAGCAAGGCGGGAGGCGACCTCGCGACAACCGCCGATTCGCACGGCCGCGAGCGACTTACAAACAGCGCCTATCAGGCAACGGTCCGCCTCGACGAAGACGCCGATTTGCTGCGGACCGGAATGCGCGGCCGCGCCCGTTTCACGGTGGAGCGGCGCTCAGCTTTTGGCTGGCTTTGGCGGTACTTCCGCCGCACGTTTCATTTCCGGCTGTAGTGGCGAGCCAGCGGCCAGACGTTACTTGCCTCCGCCGAAACGCGAATGTCTACGCGGCGTTCGGTTTTCGACGCGCCCGCAGTAAAGATTTTGCGACGGCAGCGCATATTGCGTATGAGTAGTCCATTCGATTTAGGACTGCAGCCGTTTCCATTCGGGCGCGCTCGTATCGAATCGACTGGTCATATGACAACAACTGGGCGTGTGCCTGCAGAAAATCGAGTTCTGGAGCGACGGGAGCGCACGTTTTCTTCAGCTTTCCGATGTTATGTTTGAATTTTTTCGCGTCAGTGGCATCGCGAACAACGCCGCGGGCGATCAACAGAGCCTTCAGAGATTTCTCCGCAGCTTGCTGAATCGGGAACATGATCGTAGTTGGGTTGGCCGCCTCGAATGCGCTACCACAAGTCCGCAGATCGGACCAAGATCGTTCCAGCAATAAGTAAACATCGCCTTGCCGATGCGCCGAGCCCAATGACAAGTTTATGGTGGAGGCCTGTCGGAAGAATTCGTTAAACGCGAGTTGGATCAGTTGCATCTCCCCGTCAGTCAGCAAGTCAGCACGCACCGGCGGAAGGTCTTCGAGATACTCAAAGGCGTTCAGCCGAGTTGTCGAATTGAAAATGATCGGCATCCGCGCACGGTAGAACGCGCCGCCGATATGGAACCACCGCACTCCCCAGTCGCCTTGGAAAGTGGCTTGCACCGGGTAATGGCGGCCGTACCACCCCTCGATTTCGTGGTAGAGATTTGGTCCCTCAAGAGGGCTGCAATTGGGATCGGGCGGCTCAGAGCGAAAAATGCGCTGACCACTCATTTTCGACCAAGCAAAGATTGGCCTCCATAGAGCGGGCACGTTGCGCCTGCCGAGTTTGGCATCGATTTCTCGCATTCGAGATTCAAATCCGTCGCGATCCACGCCGGGCTCCGTCATTTAGCGGCGCGTTGTAATACAACGATTAGTTGTGGATGAGAAGTGCAGCTTCGGCCCCGCGCAACGGGATTGCGGCCGCGACCGCCTGCCTTGGCTAGTCCCCGGTCGGAATGATCCCGGCGTTCTCGACCATCAGCATCACGGTTTTTTCCAGCGCTCGCGTGCGGTGCAGGACACCCTTCGGCACGACGAACCCTTGCCGCGGCGCTAGTTCCACGGTCCGATCTTCCAAGTCGATCAGCAGCTTCCCTTCGACCACGTAGAAGAATTCGTCGTCCTCGTCGTGCTTGTGCCAGTGGTATTCACCCTGGACGACTCCCAGACGCACGACCGAATCATTCACCTTGCACAGGGTCTGGTTGTACCAGGGGTGCCGGCAGGCCTCGACGAGCGCAGGCACGTCGACGAGCTGCCCTTGGGGGTAAAAAATGTCAAGGTGGGTTTCGTAGGGATAAGTATTCGTTTCACTCATGGGATTCCGCCGCTCTGGTTGTGCTGACTCGTTGCGGGTTCCTCGTCAACGAACAAATCATAACCGACACGCGAGGGACGACAACATCCTCGGCGGGGTGTTGTGGGACGAGCGCGGCCGGTCTAAAATGAGCGCGCCGCAAACGAAGGAGGCTCGTATCATGCTCGACTTCGAACTCCGGCCCACACGTCGCAATTTTCTCCAGGGCGCTGCCTTCGGCGCCGCTCTGTTCAGCGTACGCGGCCTGCTCGCCGAAGAGCTCACGCGCACCCCACGGCAAACGGAAGGCCCGTTTTATCCCGATCACCTTCCGCTCGACACCGACAATGACCTGATCATCGTCAACGACAACCTCACACCGGCGGTCGGCGAGATTACGCATTTGAGCGGGCGGCTGTTGCATCCGGATGGGAGCCCGATCAAGAACGCGCTCGTCGAGATCTGGCAGTGCGATCACAACGGCGTGTATCTCCATTCGCATTCCTCGGGCGGCGATCACCGCGACTCGAACTTTCAGGGATTCGGGCGATTCTTGACCGGTTCGAGCGGCGAATATTACTTCCGCACCATCAAGCCCGTGAAATATCCCGGGCGTACGCCGCACATTCACTTCGCGATCAAGAGCAAGGGCCGCGAGCGGTGGACCACACAGTGCTACATCAAGGGCGAACGCGCCAACGAACGCGATTTTGTGTACCGCGGCATCCGCGACCCCAAAGCGCGGCAAGCGGTGACGGTCAACTTCACGCCACTTCCCAATTCGAAGGTCGGAGAGCTGGCCGCCCATTTCGACCTCGTGCTGGGCTTCACGCCGGAAGTTTGAACTTTCACGGCTGAAAGGTTCACGGGCCAGGGTGGCTCGGCGGCGATCTTTTCGACTCTCCGGAAGGACCCGGATTCTTGCCCGACACGCGGCGCGACGCTGCTCTCGATCTCGATGCGGCGGCGGCCCGTTATGAAGCGGTGCTCGCGGCCAACCCGGAACAGTGGGACGTGCTGTATCTGTATGGAACGGCCCTCCTGCAGCTGGGCCGCTTGCGCGAGGCGATCGACGTCTGCTCGCGGGCCGCGAAGCTTCGCCCGGAGGTCCCCGACGTCTACAACAACTTGGGTGTCGCGTATCAGGGGATCGGCGATTTCAACGCGGCCGCTCGGGCCTATGAAACCGCCATCGAACTCAATCCTGACTTCGACCTGGCGCACTCGAATCTTGCGCGGCTGCTCGAGTCGAGGGGACGATTTGCGGACGCGGAAATTTCGCTGCGGCGAGCAATTCGGCTCAAGCCCGCCGAATCCGCCTACCGGCTGCAATTGGCCGGCGTGCTTGGCCGTCAGGGCAAACAGCTGGAAGCCACAGGCATTTTGCAAGAGGCAGTCGGACATCAGCCGCAGAATCTTGACCTGAAGATGAACCTCGCCGCCGCGCTGGTCCAGCACGAGCGGCTCGACGAAGCGGGCGACGCCTATCGAGCGGTCATCGATGAACGACCGGATTTCGCCGAAGCGCATAGCAGCCTGGCATTTGTCCTGGAACGGCAAGGCCGCTTGCGCGAAGCCCTAGCCGCGGCTGAGCGAGCCGTCGAACTGCGGCTCGACTACGCGGAAGGCTTCAACAACTTGGGGACCGTTCTTCGGTCGCTGCACCGTTTGAATGAGGCGTGTCACGCGTTCCGCAGGGCGGTCGAATTGAAACCGGAGTTCGCGCTGGCCGAATTCAACCTGGGAACGACGCTGCTTTTGGCCGGCCGCTATTCCGAGGGCTGGCCCGGCTACCGTCAGCACGCTCGCGTTGCCGGGGCTGCCGCGGTCGGACCGCCGTCGACGGAATGGGACGGTCGGCCAATTGCCGGTCAGCGGCTCCTCGTTTATGCGGACCAAGGCCTGGGCGACACCATTCAATTTGCTCGCTTTCTGCCGCTCTGCAAACAAAGATCCGAAGCGCGACTGATCCTTCGTTGTCAGCCTTCCCTGCGGAGGCTGTTTGCGGATTGCTTCGCTGCCGACGCGATTTGCACGATCGATGAGGACCTTCCCGCGTTTGACCAGCACGTTCCGCTGGCGTCGCTGCCGGGGCTTTTCTGCACGACGATCGAGCGAGTTGGCCTCAGCGTGCCCTACCTCAGGACGCTCGCTCTGCTGCCGTCGCGCATCGGCGACCTCCTGGGCGAAAAAACCGGGGATCGACGGATCGGCCTGGTCTGGCAGGGGAATCCGCGGCAGACGCGGGATGTTGTGCGTTCATGCTCGCTTGAGAAGCTTCTTCCCCTGCTCGAACTTCCGGGAATGCGATTTTTCAGCTTGCAATGCGATTCCATTGGACGCTCGCAGCTTGCGGCTTTGCCCGCCGCTGACCGCGTGGTTGATGTCGGCGAACTCTTGCAAGATTTTGCCGACACGGCAGCCATGTTGCAACGCCTCGACTTGTTGATCACTGTCGACACCGCCATTGCCCATCTCGCTGGAGCAATGGGTCGCCCAGTCTGGACGATGCTCTGTCACACTCCCGACTGGCGCTGGCACCTCGACCGTTCGGATTCGCCGTGGTATCCGACGATGCGACTCTTCCGCCAAGCGACCTGGGGCGATTGGGGTTCGGTCGTCGACCGCATTCAGGCTGAGCTTCAAGCCGGCTGACCGGGCGATGGGTGGCTGTCGCGGCGAGCCTGTGGTCTAATTTCGTCGGGCCGATCCCGCTTTTGCGTAAACGAGCCTCAAGCCACGGAGACCACCATGTCCGCGCCGACCATGGAAAAGCCTCGTACCGTCAAAGCACCGGTTGTGAAGGATCAACCGCTGTTTATCGACGGACGATTTGTCGACAGCAGTAATCAGAAGACGTTTGCCACGATCAATCCGGCCACCGGCGAAACGATCTGCCAGGTTGCCGAGGCGAGTGCTCAGGACGTCGATCGCGCGGTGAAGGCGGCCCGGCGGGCGCTCGAATCGAGCCCTTGGAAAACGATGGACGCGGCCGACCGCGGCAAGCTGATGTTCCGGCTCGCCGACCTGGTCGAGCAAAATGCCGAAGACCTGGCCGTCCTCGAATCGTTCAACAGCGGCAAAACCGTGAACGATGCTCGAGGCGACGTGCAGGGCGTGCTCAACACGCTGCGTTACTACGCCGGTTGGGCCGACAAAATCGAAGGTCGCACGGTTCCCGTCCGCGGGAACTTCCTGTCGTACACGCTGCGGCAGCCAGTCGGCGTCGTTGGGCAAATCATTCCCTGGAACTTCCCGCTGTTGATGCTCGCCTGGAAATGGGGTCCGGCCCTCGCTTGTGGTAACTGCATCGTGATGAAGCTGGCCGAGCAGACGCCGCTGACCGGCATGCGGATGGCCGAGCTGGCGCTCGAAGCCGGGTTCCCCGACGGCGTGATCAATGTGCTGAACGGGATGGGCGAAACAACCGGGCAAGCAATGGTTGTGCACCCGGGCATCGACAAGATCGCCTTCACCGGGCACGTCGACACGGCCAAGATTATCACCAAAGCCGCGGCCGACACGCTCAAGCGATGCACGTTCGAATTGGGCGGCAAGAGCCCGAACGTGATCTTCGCCGACGCCGATCTTCCCGCGGCGGTCGCCGGAGCGTTCCACGCGATTTACTTCCACGGCGGCCAGTGCTGCACGGCCGGAAGCCGCGTGTTTGTCGAGGACAAGATCCACGGCGAGTTTGTGCAGCGGCTCGCGGCTGCGACAAAAAATCGCAAGATCGGCGATCCACTCGACACCGCCACCGAACAGGGTCCGCAGGTGTCGAAGGAGCAGATGGACAAGATCCTGGGTTACGTCGATCTGGGCGAGAAGCAGGGTGCCAAGCTGGTTGCCGGCGGCAAGCGGGTCGGCAGCCGCGGCTTTTACGTCGAGCCGACGATCTTCGACAACGTTCGCGACGATATGGCGATCGCCCGTGATGAGATCTTCGGACCGGTTGTCAGCGTCCTGCCTTTTAAGGGCGTCGACGAGCTCCTGAAGCGGGCCAACGACACGAATTACGGCCTGGCCGCGGCGGTTTGGACAAAAGACATCGACAAGGCCCATCTCTACGCCCGGGAGGTCAAAGCCGGCACCGTCTGGGTCAACTGCTACCACGTGGTCGATACGACGACTCCGTTTGGCGGCTTCAAACAGTCCGGCCACGGTCGCGAAAACGGCGAAGCGGCAATCGAGCACTACACGGAGCTCAAGACGGTCACGGTCAAACTGGGCCCTTAGGACCCCGACTTTAAAGAGCCGCGCACGAAGTAAGCGGTTGATTTGTTTTTGGCAGTGAATTTCGGTGGTTCCACCGGGCGCCGCGAAAGACCGCTTACTGCGTGCGCTCCTCAGGCACGCCGCATGGCAATCGTCGAAGACTTCGCCTGCGCCTCTGCAGTTGCGTGTGCGACGACCTGCGGCTGACGGTCGAAGGCGATCGCATCGTTCGCGCCGAGCGGGCCTGCGTTCTGGCCGAGCCCTGGCTGCTAGGCCAGAACTCGCAGCAGCCGCCCCCCGCACGCGTCGACGGCGCGGCCGTGAGCGTCGACGTGGCGATCGAGCGGACGGCCGCTCTCCTCGCCCAGGCCTGTTACCCATTGGTTTTCGGGCTCTCGCAGAGCAGCACTGACGGACAGCGTGCCGCCGTAAGACTGGCGGAGACGATCGGCGCGACGATCGATACAACGGCTTCGCACGGCCATGGCCCTTCAATTGTCGCCGTTCAGCAGGTGGGCGAATCGACGTGCTCGCTGGGCGAGGTCAAGAACCGTTGCGACCTCGTGATCTTCTGGGGCTGCAACCCCGTCAAAACTCATCCGCGACATCTGGAGCGCTATTCCGCCGACTGCGCGGGCTTGTTCGTGCCGGGCGGACGTCGTGACCGCACGCTGGTAGTGGTCGACGTGATGCCGACTGCCACGAGCCAGCAAGCCGACGTTTTCATCCCGGTCGAGGCGGGCGGTGATTTCGAGTTGCTTTGGGCTCTGCGAGGGCTGCTGCGCGGGCAGCAACCGGAGGGCGAGACCTTCGGAGGCGTGCCCCGCGCCGCTGTTGAAGATTTGTGCCGGCGGATGCTGGGCTGTCGCAGCGGCGTGGTCTTTTTCGGCTTCGGCCTCGTGCGACAAGCGGGCGCGAACCTCGCCGTGCAAGCGCTGCTGCAGTTGGTGACCGACCTCAACGACCAAACGCGATTCTACGCCCGGCGATTGCGCGGCTCAGGCGACGTGACGGGCGCCGACAGCGTGCTGGCCTGGCAGACCGGCTATCCCTTTAGCGTCAATCTGTCCCGCGGATTTCCACGCTACAACCCCGACGAGTTCTCCGCGAACGACATGCTCGAGCGCGGCGAGCCAGACGCTTGCGTCTTCGTAGGCAGCCGCGGCGCCCAGCGGTTTACCCCCCGCGCGCTGGCCCACTTGGCACGAATTCCGACGATCGTCCTGGATCCGCCGCAGGCCGATCCGGTCTTTCGCCCCACCGTGCAATTCACGACGTCGATTTACGGAATTCATCAATCTGGGACGGCGTATCGGATGGATGAAATTCCGATTCCGCTTCGGACCGTGTTGCCCGCCCGCTACCTGACCGACGAGCAAATTCTCGTCGACATCGAACGTGCGGTGCAGATGGGAGGGCGAAGCTCCTGCTGAGCCGCTTTTCTTGTTGTGGTGCGTGCGGATGGTGGGCCAGCGCTCGCCTTCGGCGAGCTGGTCCCACCCTACGAGAAGCCGACTACCGCCGCAGGTCGAGGCACTTGAGTGTGTGGTCGTCGCGGGCGTAGAGCCGGCCCGAAGCGAGTGCCGGCAGGGCGAACGTCTTCGTGTTGAAGATCGGAGCGGAAGCGAGCTCTGTGTATTGCATTGGCGAGGCTTTCAGCAGCACGAATGTCCCGTCCGTCTTTTGCGCGAGCAGCTTGCCACCTGCGAAGACCAGCGTCGCGTATCCAAAATCTTCCTTCTCCCACAGCACCCTTTGCTTGTCGGGGTCGATGCAGCGGAGGCTCGCCTGCCCCTGATCGTCGCGGCCATGAATGCCGTAGAGCACGCCGCCGTCGGCGATGCAGGTCGCGTACTGGCTCGAGATCAGGTCGTTCGATTCCCACAGTTTGTCGAGCGACGCGTTGCCGATTTTTGCAAAGACAGCGCCGATGCCGTAACTGGCCGTCATGAACAGCCGATCGCCCACCACCGTCGGGTTGGCTCCATTGACGGTGGGGCCGCGCATGCCGAACGGAATTTCAAATCGAATCGCGCCATTGTCCGGATTGAGCGACACCGTGGTGAGCCGCGTCTCGACGATGACGTGGCGGATGCCGTTCACTGTGACCGCGACCGGCGAGGAATAACTGGCGTTTTCGTTCGTTTGCTTCCAGAGCGGCTTGCCCGATTCGAGCGAGAAGGCCACGATCCCGGCGCCCGCCTTCGCGCCGCCGATGTTCACGATCACCTTGTCCCCTTCGACGATCGGCGAGCTCCCCGCACCAAAGTAGCCCTCGCTAGTCTTAAACTCGGCATGCGTATCGTTGGTCCAGATTTTTGACCCATCGGCCAAACGCACGCAGGCGAGGTGTCCCTGCGCTCCGAAGACGATCACACGGTCCCCGTGGATGATCGGCACACAGCGGGGCCCATCGTCGGGCGAGATGCCCGAGACGTACGAGGTCGGAATCGGGAATTTCCACGACGACTTGCCGGTCTTTACGTCGAATGCTTCGACGACTTCCTCATTCTCGACGCGATGAAACAGAACGCCCCGGTCACCCACGACTGCGACCCCAGCGTAACCACGTCCGACGGGACGCTCCCACAAGACCTTGGGCCCGCCGGTCGGCCACGAATTGGAAAGAGATTCCCCCTCGGCGCGGCCGTCGCGGTGCGGTCCGAGAATTTGCGGCCAGTCGCCGGCGTCGGCGCACAAGTTAAACAAGCTGGCTGTTGCTGCGAATCCCGCGAGCAAACTCCAGATCGGTCGCACATAAGATCTTCGCCGACGAGCCGCCATTTTCTCAATCCTTCCGCCATGCGCCTTGAGCGCTGTCGTTCTGCGGATTCTCCCACGAAAGGAGCGCGGCGGCGATAGCGCACAGGCCCACGCCGCAGACATTGATCAAAATCGAAGCCCGATGATAGCCCGCAAACTCAGCCGAGCGAGCGTGCCCCACCGGCGTGATCATCCCCACGATCGGCAAATAAATCGCGACAAAATCGGCGACCATTAACACTAAGACCACACCCAGCAGCCAGACTGCGACGACAACCCGCCTCCGCTTCCCTTTTTTGCGACCAATCATTCCGAATATCGAGGCGGCCAGCGCGACCGAAACGACCATAAATCCCAAGGCGTAATAGGCCGGAAATCTCAGCAGCGCCAAGGTGTCCTTGGTGGCGGAATCAAAGCCGGGATGCCGCACCTCCCGCACGGCCGTAATCACAAACAACACCGCCGCGCCGACCCACGCTGCTGAAGTCAGACGTGCGACTGCCAAACCAATACGCATCGACTCCTCGCCTTTCGGTCTCCGCTACACTCTGCGCGGTTTTTTCTGCGCCAATAAGAGAAGGCTGACTCAATCCCTCAAGCGGTCTATTGAGGAAGGCACGAGGCGCCTTTAGTCTGCGGACCGGCTCAAAGCTGTCAAGAGTGCGTTCGACAGTGAACCTCTCGAGGTCGGCAGCGGTCAGCAAGTGAGGACGGCGGCACGGCTCACGCCGAGACGCCTGGCAACGATCAGTTTCCGAAAGCAAGAAAGACCCCAATGTCCGCAGACAACCGACTGCTTTCCGAGCGTTTTCCCCGCTCTTCGCACTACAACCCCGAATGGGTCCTGGCTCACGCCAGCGGCGGTGCGAATTCGCTGTGGGTGACTGAGTGGCTGACTTCTGCGCTCAGCCTGAGGCCCGAAATGCGGGTGTTGGATCTCGGCTGCGGGCGCGCTTCGTCGTCGATCTTTCTACGACGCGAATTTGGTGTGCAGGTCTGGGCGACCGATCTGTGGTTTAGCGCAACGGAAAACATCCAGCGCATCCGCGATGCGGGCGTCGAGGATGGCGTGTTTCCGCTGCATGCCGACGCCCGGTCGCTCCCTTTCGCCCCGGAATTCTTCGATGCGATTTTATGCATCGACTCGGGCCACTATTTCTGCACCGATGATTTGTACTTGAACTACCTCACCCAATTTGTGAAGCCGGGCGGTACGATCGGAATTGCCGGCGCTGGGCTGATGCAGGAAATCGAAGGTGCCGTTCCCGATCACCTGCGCGCGTGGTGGACCCAGGACTTGTGGGCCCTGCATTCGGCTGCCTGGTGGCGACGCCACTGGGAGCGGACCGGCATCGTGGACGTTGATCTGGCGGACAACATGGCCGACGGATGGCGAGTCTGGCTCGACTGGCATCACGCCGTTGCCCCAGACAACGCCACGGAAATCAAGGCCGTCGAGGACGATGAGGGCCGCTACCTGGGCTATGTTCGGTGCGTCGGTCGTCGTCGTAGCGGGGTAAAACTCGAAGAATATTGCTGGCCCGACACCCTGCGATGCATTCCCCCGCAGTACACGAAAAAGCCCCTGCTACGCGGTCGGCCGCTGCGAAGCCAGCCAATCGGAGTGGCGACGGCTCATGGTGACGACTCCGTGGAGAGGTCCTGATGTCCCCGTCGAACTCAGGCGGCCTTGAGCGTGCGGGCGTGGCGTGCCGATTCGATCCACCCGGTCACGATGTCGAGATCGGGCTGGTGGCCGCCGCCTCGAATGGCGCGCTGCCCCTCCGAGGTGGAGACAAAGAGGTCCACCTTGTCGAGCAGCTCGAGCGCCTCGCACTTGGCGAGGTCTTCCGGTTCGCAGATCCCGCAGGCGACCAGGATCTTTACATCCAGCACGCGCAGATTCGGGACGCGGCAGGCGAGCCGGGCTTCAATCTGCCATTCCCGCACGGTATCCGGCTTGATGTGGCCGAGCTTGAGACGCAGCGCAACATCCTCGGGGCTTCGAGCAAGCAGCTGGGCGACCGTGCGGATGCCGATCGCAGTGAGTTTCTGCGCCGTGCGATTGCCAATTGAGGGCGCGTCCGCGAGCGACGACGACGGATCGAGATGGAATTTCGCGAGCCGCGGCACCGGCTTCGCGAGGCGAGGAGCAGAAGCCAAGTCGGAAGCCGATCCGGAGGACATTTTCTTGGTGGAATTGCCGGCTTGTGGGGCGTCCGAGGTCGAATGCGGCGATGCGTTCGCTGCCTTGGGTTGCATCTCGATGGAGACGACTGGACCGGAAGCGGCGCTCATCGGGCGCAGATACGTCCCCGTGCCGTGCTTGGTCCCCACGAGCCGCGGCTTGATGGCGTCGAGCGTTTCCAGCGTTGTGCCGAGCACATCTTCAGCGTGAAGGCGACGAACCGTCTTTTCGTCTTCCGGCAAGGCGCGCGTCACTTTGCCGGCCTTGCGGAACTCCTTGAAGGCGGCTTTGATGATCCGCCGCTCGCGCACCGCGGCACGGCCGCGTTTCCACCGCGTCACGGGAATGCCCAACCAGGCTCGCGCTCCGGCGATTGCGATGCCGCTTTTCGGCGCCGGAACCCCCGCGGCCTCGATGGCTCGATCGAGAATTCTCGCGATGCCGACCACTGCGTGTCCCAGGCATTCGGCCAGACTCACGCGCAGTTCGTCATCGAGCCCAGCCGTTGGATTCCGCCAGCCCTTTTGAATGTTGTAGTGGTCGATGACGACGTCGTAGTGCTCGTGCGAAAGCCGGGCGCCCGTCTTCACCATTTCGGCGAGCCAGCGCGGTCCGGTGGGTGTTTTGATCTGGGGATACCCGCCCAGGTCCCGTTCGAGAATGGCGGTCAGCACATCGTACGAGCGGAACACACTCCGATCGCACGCTCGGTGCACGATGCCGGCCTCTTCAGTCTGGGCCGTATGCAGCGGCATGAGCGGGTCGGAGTAATAGTGGCTGAGGGCCCCGGCCGCAAACGCCGCTTTGCCCCATTGTTTGCCTTGAAGAGCTTCGACCGTGTGGCGGTACCAGGTCTCGGCCGATTCGACGGCGCCACCCCAACACTTCTCGCGCACGTGCACGACGTGGTTGCGGAAGTCTTTGAACTGATCGTCGGGGGCCGTCGCGCCGGCGAGCAGCGACTCGCCCTGCTTGAGAAACATGCGCCGCCAGGCTTCCGCGTCGTCGCGACGCAGGTGAAGCAGGGCGTCGAGAATCAGCTTGTGATGAGTGCTGGTGCAGCGATGCGCGAACAAGACGTTCTGGAGCAGTGACATCCGTGTCCCCCGGCGGCGAAAGAGAATCGCCAGCGTCGCGAACCGTCATCCGTTGCGGCCGTCTGCTCTTTTTTCGACTAAAGAGACCCAAGGATCTGACTCTCGATCGTGATTGCGGCATAACCAGACCCGGCGTTCGAGTCTCTGTGACCAATAGTGGCCGTGGCCCGTGTCGTCGGATAACTTAGAGAGACCGCTAGAACCCTGCCATCCGCGCCCCGCCTTTTGTGGAGACCTTTCGTGTTCCTGGGAAAAGGGCTCAAGTTCGCGCTCGTGACCGCCGTTTGGCTGTCGTCCCTCGTCGGGGCCAAAACGCGCGGCGACGCCGTGGACCGGTTGAAGCCGGAATACTTGAAGGCGCTGCACGCGGCGATCGAAGGGCTCAAGCAAGATCGCCAGACGGTGTCGCTTCCGAGCGCATTCACCGATTACCGCGGGGCGATGCACGTGCATTCCGGCCTGTCGCACGACAGCCGCAGCCCGGTCTCCGAGGTGGTCGCGGGTGCGAAAAAGGCCGGCATGCGATTTGTGATGTTCACCGAGCACCCGGTTCCTGGCCACGACTATTTCAAGGAGGGGCACCGCGGTCTCGTCGATGGCGTGCTATTGATTCCCGGGGCCGAATTGACCGGGCTGCTCGCCTTTCCGGAAGACAGTGTGCCGGAAGGCAGCTCCGATCCTCAGGCGCAAGTCGATGCGGTGCTGAAGACGCACGGGCAGATCTTCCTCTGCCACCTGGAAGAGCGAATGGACTGGGACCTGAAGGGACTCACCGGCAGTGAGATCTACAACCTCCACGCGGATTTCAAAGACGAAACACGACTGATTCAGTCGATGCGCAGCCTCACCGGCCTCTTAACCCTGCTGCCGGCGAGCCGAACGTATCCGCAGGAAACGATGGCCGCCCTGATGGATTATCCGGCCGACTATCTGCGTCGATACGATCAGCTCTGCGAGAAGTCCCGATTGACGGGAATTGCCGCCAACGACGCCCATCACAACAACGCGATCAAGGGGGTCGTTCTCGAGGACGGGCGGCTGCAGCTGGTCGATGCGCTGGGGAAGAAACTGGCCAAGATCGACCCGAAGAAGATTCCATTTCTGAAACCGCTTCTGCCGAACAACCTGCATACCGGGGATTCGAGCGTGCTGCTCGACTTGGATCCGTATGAGAGGAGCTTTCGGCACGTTTCGACACACTTGTTTCTGCCGGCGCTAACCGAGCGCACCGTGCGAGACGCCCTGATCTCCGGCCGCGCCTACGTCTCGTTCGAGTGGGTTGCCGATCCGACGGGATTCAACTTTCAGGCCGTTCACGGCAAGGATGTCTATGAGATGGGAAGTGAGGTCCCCTTCGCCAAGGGAATCACTTTGCGATCGGTTTCGCCTCTGCCCGCGCGGTTCCGACTGATTCGTAACGGCAAGGAAGTCCACACCGCGATCGGCCGCGCCTATGAACACCCGGTCGATTCGCCGGGGAACTACCGCTTGGAAGTCTGGGTCAACCTGGCTGATGCGCCCGAGGTTTGGATCCTCTCCAACCCGATTTACGTCCGTGGCTGACGCCTGGCATCGAGGTTTGGCATGACGCATGATGCGGTCTCACAAGCTCCTGCTGCTGCGGGCGTGAATTGGAGATTCTCGCTCGTGGTGTTTCGACTTGGCTGCGTCGTCGCGGCCTCAATCTTGGCGCTAGCCCCGAGCCCGTCTCGGGCGGAACCTCCGACCGGGGCGTCGGCTGAATTCTTTGAGAAGAAGGTCCGGCCTGTCCTTGTCGAAAAGTGCCACCGCTGCCACGGCCGCGCGCTGCAGAAAGGGGGCTTGCGGCTCGACTCGCGTGAAAGCCTGCTTAAAGGCGGTGAAAGTGGCCCCGTGGTCAATCCGGGCCATCCGGAAAAGAGTGAACTCGTTCGCGCCATTAACTATGAGGCGGACGGCTTTCAGATGCCGCCCACGGGAAAGCTCGATGCCGATTCGATCGGTGCGCTGACCGAGTGGATTCGCGACGGAGCACCCTGGCCTGACCATTCTTCGGCCGCGGGAGCGACAAAGTCGGCCGGAGGCATGAATTTCGCGGAGCGCGCAAAGCACTGGTCTTTTCAGCCCCTGCGTCGGACCACCGCGCCTTCCATTGCCGAGCGGGGTTGGCCGCACAATCCGGTCGACGCGTTCCTGGCTTCTCGCCTTCAAGCGGCCGGTTGTCAACATGCGGAGGCAGCCGACCGCCGCACGCTCTTGCGGCGAATCACATTCGACCTGACCGGATTGCCGCCGACGCCCGACGAAATCAACCAGTTTCTCGCTGACAAGTCACCGTGGGCCTTTGAAAGCGTGGTCGATCGGCTGTTGGCCTCGCCGCGCTACGGAGTTCGCTGGGGCCGGCACTGGCTCGATCTCGTGCGTTTCGCAGAGACGTACGGGCACGAGTTTGATTATCCGATCGCCGAAGCCTGGCGATATCGCGACTATGTCGTGCGCGCGTTCAACGACGACCTGCCGTACGACGCGTTCGTGACCGAACAGATCGCGGGCGATCTGCTTGTGCATCCTCGCCGCAATCCGGTCAATCGAACGAACGAATCGATCGCGGCGACGGCGTTTTGGTGGTTCGGCCAGGCGAAGCACTCGCCCGTCGATCTGCGGGCCGAGGAGTGCGACCGGCTCGACAATCAAATCGACGTAATGGGGAAAGCCTTTCTCGGGTTGAGCATCGCGTGTGCCCGCTGCCACGATCACAAGTTCGATCCCATTCGTGCGCAGGACTACTACGCGTTGACCGGTTTCCTGCGAAGCTCGCGACAGCAAGTTGCATTTCTCGCCGACTCGCGCCCCATCGCGGATTTTGCCAGCTGGAGACGAAGTTGCGAGCCGCGTTGTGCCGAACTCATCGGCCGTTTGCTGAATCCGCAATCGTGGAGTGAGGGCTCGCAGGATGACGAAGTTCTGCGCCCTGGCACGCGCTGAGATCGGTTTCCGCAGGACCAAGTTTTGTCGCACAGCGGAAGCGACTGGCGGACGAATTCCATCGCCGCGAGGAACTGGCCCGGCTGCAAAAGAGCAAGAGTACGCTGTTTGAGGATTTTTGCTCTCCGTCATTTGACCGATGGCGACCGACAGGGACCGCGTTCGGAAGCCGTCCGTCCCGAGCCGGAGATTTTGTCCTTGGCGCGTCCGCGGACCGACCGATTCTCGCGTTCGCAGGGCCTGGAGCGGCTCACTCTGGACTCGTCTCGCCCAAATTGAAGGGCACCCTTCGCTCCCAATCGTTCACGATCGAAAACCCCTTCATCCACTATCGAGCCGCTCGCCGCCATGGGGATGCCGGTTCCGGCCGGCCGTACAAATCGGGTCAACTCAACCTGATCGTCGACGGTTTTCAGATCATCCGCGACCCGCTGTGGGGGCAGCTGTCCCTCACCGTCGAGAACGATGCTCCGGCAGCCTGGTACTCGCAAAATGTCTCCAAACTGATCGGAAACCGGGCCTACATCGAAATCGTCGACGAGGATGACGGCTGGATTTCCGTCGATTCCATCCGGTTTTCGGACGATCCCAATCCGCCCGTCGATCGGCCGAACGAGTTGATCCGAAGCCTAGTCAACGAGGATTCGATTGATGGCCCGGCCAAGCTCGCGAAGGCCTATGAAAATCTCTTTGCGGAAACTGTTTCGCTTTGGAGAGCCGGCCGGCTGGCTGACGACCGCTTCGCAAAATCCCGGGTCCCGATCCTCAATTCTTTGTGTGGAGGCGGGCTGAATGACCGCGCGCGATTGAGGGACCGAGGTGGGATACCCCTCACCCCCGACCCCTCTCCCGCAAGGGGAGAGGGGAGAAAGATTGTGGGGGAGCGCTCTTCCTCTTCCCCCCTCTCCCCTCGTGGGAGAGGGGCTGGGGGTGAGGGGGGGTTCGGCCATCGGAGTGCCAGAATTGCGCACGGTGATTTGGAGCGCCGGCAGGAAACGAGTGATCTCGCACGTCTCCTCGACGAGTATCGCCGCAGGGAATCGGCACTCGCGCCCTCCCCGCGAGTCCTGGCCTTGGCAGACGGCTCGGCCGAGAACGATCACGTTCTGATCCGCGGCAACCCAAGAAAGCCGGGCGACGAGACGGTGCGCAGGTTTCTCGAAGTGTTCCAAGCCGCACCGATCGGCGCAGGCGAAACCGGGAGCGGCCGCGTTGAGTTAGCGCACTCAATGACCGGGTCGGCGTCCGCGCTCTTGGCTCGGGTGATCGTCAATCGACTGTGGCACCACCATTTCGGCCGGGGGCTCGTTGCGTCGACCGACGACTTCGGCAAGATGGGTGAGCCTCCGTCGCATCCCGAATTGCTCGATTATCTCGCGGCAGAACTCATTAAGAGCGGCTGGTCGATCAAGCACCTGCAGCGACTGCTTGTCACGTCTGCCGCCTACCGCATGTCGAGCCGCGAGCCCGACCCCCGATCGAAGGCTATCGACCCCGAGAACCGACTGGTGCACCGAGCGAGAGTCAAGCGACTGGAAGCGGAGGCCATTCGCGACGCGATTCTCGCCGTCTCGGGGCGACTGGATGAGCGCCTGGAAGGTCCGAGCGTCCGCGTGCATTTGGATGAGTTTATGACCGGTCGCGGACGTCCGTCGGTCTCCGGTCCCCTCGACGGCGCCGGGCGACGCAGCATTTATCTCGAAGTTCGCCGTAACTTTTTGCCGCCAATGTTTCTGGCCTTCGATTTCCCAATCCCGGCCACGGCAGCCGGCCGCCGGGCGCAATCGAACGTTCCGGCGCAGGCACTCTCGCTGCTCAACGACCCATTCGTCGCACAGCAGGCACAAACTTGGGCGAAGCGAATGCGTGGACAGGGTGAGGCCAATCGCGACACCGATGCTTTCTTGAATCGCCTCTACGAAGCGGCCTTCGCGCGGCTCCCAACCACCGGCGAACGAACGCTCGCCAAAGAATTCCTGCGGCCGTCGAAAGGGGATGGCGCGGCCGAACGCGAAGAGGCGTGGGCCGGACTCTGCCACGTACTGCTCAACGTCAAGGAATTTCTCTACGTCAATTGAACGGCGGCGAAATCCGGCTCCGGTTTCGCGCCGCGATCGTCCGCTTCTGCCTGGGCTGCCGGGCTCTCGCCGCCGGGGGCGCTCGTGGTAGGATGCTTGAGCAAGCAAGAAGCCGAGCAGCGTCTCAATAGTGGCCTTGTTTGCGCGTGCCCTGACGCCGAATCAGCAACCGGATTGGTTCTCGGAGAAGTCCGGAAGTCCGATGTGAGCACGGCGTTGCCCCTGCGATGGTCGAGCCATGTTGAGAGCTGATCCGGCGGCCCGCCTTCCCTCTGCGACCGAGCGCGCAGAGCACCGGCTGACTCTCGCTCCCAGCCTGGTCGCGGTGACGCTGGTGCTGGCAACGATCGGAGGGCTGTCCCTGATGAGCTACTGCGTCGGCAAGAGTATCGAGCCCGAGTTGCGATTTTTGGAGCCGCGCCGACCGCCAAGCGTGGACGAAGCGGTTGTTGTCTTTCCCGTCGAATACGCCCTTCGCTCGACGGAAAAGAATGACGTCGTCTTTCTGGGGGACAGCACCTGTCGTTGCGGGGTCGACCCGGCGGCCTTTCAGCACTTGACGGGGCTCAGCAACTTCAACCTCGGGAGTATCGGCCCCGTCGGACCGATGGGGTTTTTCATCACGGCCGAGGCTTACTTGCTGAAGCATCCTCCTCCCCGACTGATGGTTCTTTGCATGTCGCCCATCGCGTTCGAGATCGGCGCTGCGGAGGCCGACCAGCCCTCGGTTTCTCGTCTCCCGAGTCGGTTTGAGGCCAATTACGGTCCCGAGGTGCCAGGCATCGTTCCGTCCGAGAAGAGCCTGCGCTATTTGATCCAACGCGGGTGGCTGAACTTCTCAACTTGGCGCTGGGGAGAGCCGGACGTTCGCGATCTGCCGCTGTTTGGCAGCCCGGGCGAGACATTTCGTAGCGTGATGCGTGGAAAGCTCATCATGCGCGGTTACGACCCGCTCCCGGACGTCCACGGCAAGATCTGGATGCTCAGTCGGCTAGGTGAGCCCATCAAGATTCATGAGGACTGGGATCGCAATGTCCGCTCGCTGGCGGAGACCTGCGACACAATGGGCGTCCCTTTGCTGCTCCGATTCTCGCCGATGCCGAGCCAAGCGCAGCACATGAAGGATTTTTCCCCGATCGAGCGCTGGTCGCAAGAACTGCAAAAGTCCTACCCGAAATTGACCCTCGGCCGACCCCGCCTGCTCTGGTACGACTGGGCGGTCTGCTACGACCACGTCCATCTCAACAACCAAGGCGTCGCGCTCTATACGGCGCTATTGGCACAGGACGTGCGCGCCTTGCTCGAAAACGACACGGTCCGCAGCCGGAAGTGACGCGCCTGTTCCGATGACGATCTGTTCGCTCACCTTCTTGCTTTACTGCGGCGGATTGGCGCTCGTCGTCCAGCTCGCCCCGGGCAAGTGGCTGCGACAGCTGTTGCTCGCCTCCGCCAGCAGCGCCTTTCTCGCGTCACTGGTCCCCGATCAGCGAAGCTGGATCTGCTTCGCTGTCGTATTGGCCATCACGTATGCGGCTCTCGTTCTGGTGCGCGCCTGGCCTCGCGGAGGCATCGCCACTCTCGGGATCGCACTCGCCGTCTTTCTGTATCTGTACCTCAAACGGTACGCGCTCGTCTCTGAGTTTATTCCGATGCCGTTCGAGTTGGATCTCGAAGTCCATCCGGTCGAAGTGGTCGGCGTCTCCTACATGACCTTCAAATTCATTCACATGCTGGTCGATCAGTGGGAGGGACAACTGGCTCCCTTCAATCTGTGGAGCTACTTGAATTACCAGTTGTCGTTTTTCACGCTGACGGCCGGGCCCATCCAACGCTACAACGACTTTCTCTCCTCTTGGGACGCGATCGATCGTGGTCCGGGCGCAACGCGCGACGGCGTGGTCTGTTGGATCCGAATTCTGACGGGAATGATCAAGATTGGTGTGTTCGGGGCCTATTTTCAATCCGCCTTCCGCGCGGCCAGCTACGGCCATCGGACCTTTACTCTCCAAGAGGCGCTGATCTGCTTTTACGAGTATCCCGTCTATCTGTATTGCAACTTTTCGGGCTACACCGACGTCATGATTGGCGCCGCCGGGCTACTGGGCTTCAGGCTGCCGGAGAACTTCAATCGGCCCTGGCTGGCCCGCAACGTGTTGGATTTTTGGGACCGCTGGCACATCACGTTGACGCACTGGATCCGCGACTACGTCTTTATGACCAGCTACAAAACAGCGGCCACCCGGTTCCCACGCGCGGCTCGCTACTGGAGCTATGCCCTGCTGTTCGTCGCCCTTTTCCTGGCAGGCGTGTGGCATGGGACGACAAGCGGCTTTGTCATGTTCGGCGTCCTGAACGGCCTGGGCGCTGCCGTGACGCGAGCTTACGGCGACGTGCTTCGCGCGACGCTCGGTCGCAAAGGCGTGGATGCTTACTTGAGAAATCCTGTGATGCGCCTGGTCGCCGTCGTGACGACGCTCCACTATGTGTGCCTGTCCCAGCTCTTTTTCTCGAGCGATTTCGAGACGGCCATCAAGATCCTCGCGTCGGCAGGGACCGAGATCTATCACCTGCCGACCGTGCTGACGAACTATGCGTCGCACGCCGTCGCGGTCGCGATCGGCATCGTCGCCGTGTTGCTGATCGCGCTCTGGAAGAACGAGGCGATCGCTGCGATTCGCCTCCCCCAATTGACGGCTGGCAACGACCGCCGGCTCTGGAGCGTCCTTTGCCTGGAATGCCTCTTCGTGGGTGGGATGTTTTTTGTCGGATGGGCATTCCAACAGCCGGCCGCGCCGGTGGTCTATATGGCCTTCTGAGAACCTCCCTTCTCACGCCTGCTCTTGCTGGCGTTCGCCGGCTGGGTAGGCGAGGAAACGGTACCCAGTCCCGCGAATCGACAGAATATGTCGCGGCTCGGCCGGGTTGGTCTCGATGATTCTCCGCAGCCGCAGGACAAAATTGTCGATTGTCCGCACCGTCACGTCGGGATTGTGGTCCCAAACGTCGTCGAGAATGTCCAACCGTGAGAGGACCTTGCCTTCGTGGGTGATAAAGTAGCGCAGGAGCTCCATTTCCTGCGTGGTCAGGCTCTGTGTTTTATCGCCGACCGTAACTTCGAACTTCTCGAAATCGACGTGGACCGAGTTGAAGTCGAACGTCGTGCTCGGCGGAGGCGCCACGGCCGGCCGCGGAGCCTGGCTCGTGCGGGCCGTGCGGCTCAACAGGTTTCGCACGCGGCTCAAAAGCTCGGGGAGCTTGAACGGCTTGGTCATGTACTGGTCTGTGCCGGCATCGAACGCCAGCGTCCGGTCCTCGCTCAAGGAACGGGCCGAAAGCGTCAGAATCGGAATCAGCTCGTCGATCTGCCGAATCGCTTTGCACACTTCGTAGCCGCTCATTCCCGGAAGCATCACGTCGAGAACCACGACGTCGATGGGAGTCTTTTCGTCCTGAAAATGCGTCAAAGCGGTCGGGCCGTCGCCCGCCACAAGGACATCGAAGCCCTCTTGTTCGAAATTGAACTTCAATCCCTGGGCCAGGGGATCCTCGTCTTCGACGATCAGGATTCGCATAACTCGGCTCTGCCCGGAAGGTTCACCTCGAAGACGCTGCCCTTCCCGCTGACGCGGTTTTGAACGGTGACCGTTCCTCTTAACATGTGCACCAGGGTGCGAACGATGTAGAGGCCGAGACCGGTCCCCTTTTGCGTCCGCTCGAGTTCGTTGCCCCCGCGGTAGAACATCTTGAAAATCTTCTTACGCTGACGGGGAGGGATACCGTCGCCGTTGTCGCAAATGCGGGTGACCACACGGCCCCGTTCGTCGACGCGCACTTGCACTTCGATGGTTGGCTCCGTGGCCCCGTACTTGAGGGCATTGTCGATGAGATTGCCGAAAATCATCTCCAGCACCATCGGTCGCGCATGCACGACGGCCGGTTCGACGTCGAAGGTAAACACCTGGCCTTCTTCGCGCTTGTGGTGGGCACTGGCCGATTTCGCGCACTGCCTCAGAAGCGGCTCCAAGGGGACTTCAACCGGTTCGTAGCGATGGCCGATCGCATCGAGCCGGCCGACTTCCAGCAATTGGTTGATCAGACTGTTGAGGCGGGTGAGCTCGCCTTCCATTACCCCGTAAAACTGCTCCCGCTGGGGTTGCTCGATCTCGCGGAGCTGCAAGGTTTCCAGATAGAGCCGCAGCGTGGCGATCGGTGACTTCAGTTCGTGCGTCACGCTGTCGACAAAATTCGCCTGCCGCTGATTGAGGCGAATTTCCTTGACGGCGATCATCATGTAGACGGCGATTCCGCACAAAATCACCGAAAAACCGACGGTGCCGATCGCCAGACCGCCCCACTGCTCTTGCCGCGCCAGGAGGATGATCCAAAACACCATCAACAGGATGTTGAGCGACACGAGCACGACCGAGAGCGTAATCGGCAGGTGCAGCGATCGTTTTTTGCGGAGATGAAATGCCACGACTCGTGCCTCGATGGGGGATTATATCCCCATTCCCGTCGGTTGATTTCAGAATAGCAGAGCCGATTTTTCCTGGCGACCTTTCTAAACGTCCGCCGCCTCAATAACTTCGGTGGTTCGGACCTAAATGACCGAGCGCGATTTTGCGAAAGCGGCCGGGTGCCCCCTCACCCCCGCCCCTCTCCCGCGAGGGGAGAGGGGGGAAGAGTGAGACAGCGTTTCGTGCCAATCTTCTCCCCTCTCCCCTCGCGGGAGAGGGGTTGGGGTGAGGGGGGCCCTGGCGTCGGTGTCCCAAAAATCGCGCACCCGCATTTAGGCTCTGTTTCAATCGACCTTGGGTTCCAACCGAGTTTGCGAGCGCGGGCACCTAGATGGACTATCTCCAGCTTTCGGGCAAAAACATCCTCGTTGTGGGCCTGGCGAACCGCAAAAGCGTCGCCTGGCACGTCGGGACGCTGTTGCGCGAGGCGGGAGCCCGCGTCCTTTGGTCCGTCCGCTCGGAGGAGCGCCGCGCGAGTGCGACCAAGCTGGTTGGCCCCGACGAGCCGCTGTTTGTGTGCGACGTCGAGCGGCAGAGCGAGATCGACCGCATGCGTGACGAAGTCTCGAAAGCCGCTCCGACGCTCCATGGCATCGTGCATTCGATCGCCTACGCAGACTATTCGTTCGGCCGGCGGCCCTTCCACCAGGTCCCCCGAGCGGCCTTCCTGCAGGCAATCGACATTTCGTGCTATTCCCTGATCGCCCTGTCTGACGCGTTTCGCGAGCGGCTCGATCCGGCGACGGGTAGCGTCGTCACCGTTTCGATCTCCACGACGCGGATGGCGGCGGAGAACTACGGCTACATGGCGCCAGTCAAAGCGGCTCTCGATTCGACGATCTGTTTTTTGGCGAAATCGTTCTCTGAGTTTTCCCGGGTGCGCTTCAACGCCGCCTGCCCGGGCCTGCTCAAAACGTCCGCCTCGGCCGGGATCCCCAACTACGTCGACAGCTATCTATTCGCGGAACGCGCAACGCTTCGCAAAGAGGCCGTTCGCACAGAAGAAGTGGCGGCGGCGATCGCGTTTCTTCTGAGCCCTCGCTCCTCAGGCATCAATGCGCAAGGGCTGGTGATCGACGCCGGAATGGGGATCAATTACTTCGATCGCCAGATCGTGACGCCGGGAGACGCGAATCGACCGCCTGGCAGCTAAGGGTCGCCGCGCACGAGCCTCTACTCGAGAACAGGCGTGCTTCGCAGGGGAATGATCAACAGCACGCTGAGCGCCATGATGATCGCGCCCGTCCAATACGGATAGGGAACACCGCCGCTCTTGAAGAGGACGATGCCGATAAACGGGCCGAGAATTCGAGCGACGGCGGCGATCCCCTGGCCAATCCCCAAGATGGCCCCTTGTTCCGATGCCTGGGCATTTCGCGACAGCAGCGACTGCAGCGAAGGGGTGAGCGCGGAGAAACCCATGACGCAGACGGCGATCATGACGCAAAGCACGACGAGCGATTGAAGATGGCTGGCGACGGCAACTCCGACGAGTCCGGCCGCCATCAGCACGGTTCCCGCGAGGCTCATGCGAAATTCGCCGACCCGAGGGACCAATCGCCGCACGATCAATCCCTGACTGAGTGCCAGCACGAACCCGACATAGGCAAAGACCAGATAGTTCTTCTTGTCGGAAACGCCGAGCTGTTCGGTCAACAGGGCCAAGGTCGCTTCGAATTGAGCGAAAGCAAACGTTGTGAAAAACATCGCGAGGAGAATGGGCCCAATGGCGGCACGGGCCATCGCCGTGGCCATGTTTCCCAGAAGGAACCAACCGAAAGCGGACGGCGCCGAGTCAGGTCGCAGCGACTCGGGCAGCATGAAGATTGCCGACAACAGGGCCAATCCTGACAGGACCGACGCCAGGTAACCGGGATAGGGGCTCGGTGCCCCCTCGGCATCGCCCGAAACGAAGAGCGCGCCGAACAGCGGCCCAAAGGTAAAGCCCACGCCGAACGCCGCCCCAATCAGCGCCATGCCGCGGCGGCGCTGGGCGGGCGACGTGACATCGGCGATATACGCTTGAGCGGTCGAAATCGTCGCTCCGAAAATGCCTGCGCCGATTCGTGTGATAAAGAGCCACGTCAACGGAGAGAGGCCGAGCAAGCGGCCGCCCGGCGAGAGCGACGAGGCCAGGCCGAATATCGCATAGGAAACCATCGAGCCGGCCAGGCCCATGATCAAAATCGGCCGGCGTCCGACGCGGTCCGACACGCGGCCCCAGATGGGCGAGAAAATGAACTGCATGGCCGAGAACGAGGCCATCAGCATGCCGAGCGTGCTCGGGCCGGCCTGGAAGTGCTGGGCGTACCGCGGCAACAGCGGGAGGACGATGGCAAAGCCCAACAGATCGATGAAAACCGTGACGAAAATGATCGCGAGGCTCGACCGCTTGTGTCCCTCTGCCGGGTTGGCTTCAGCCATGCACGAACCAATACGCAAAAACACACAACAGCGGAAAGACGACAAAGACCAGGGCCAGCGTCGTCACGGTCGATCGGGTGTCGTCGGGCCAACGGGCCATGAAGAATCCGTTGACAACGGGACCGATTTCAGCGAAGCGGCCCCAGGAACGCAAGCACTGGGAGGCGGAGATTAGCCGATCACGTCGCGATCGGTCTCGGGGACCGCCTCCGAATCGGGATCGAACCACGCCGGCTTAAACACGATTCGCTTCTTGTGCTTCATAGCCAGGTTGGCCGTGAGCGCCATGATCGCGTCGCCCATTGCCACAGTGCCCGGGCAACGCAGGCCCCCTTCCTGCGGCGACTTGTAATTCTGGTGCCGGACGCAGTAGCAAAAGTGCTCCATCTCCTCGGTGTAACCGCGGCTCACCGATTTCGGACCTTCGGCCGAAGCGTGGCCGCCGGTATTCGTCTCGTAGGCTTCGAGAACAGGACCGCTGCCTTTCGCGGAATTCACGACGTAGATCCGCTGTTCGAGACCGCCACCGGCCGACGTCGGGCTTTCTTCCTTAAACAACAGCGCGTCTTTTTCAGTCCGCACCATGAGCGTGCCGCGACTGCCGAAGACCGTCTCGCCATAAGGCTCGAGCCGGTTCGTGCTGATCGAGGAATAGGTCACGACGCAGATGTCGTTGGGATTGTCGGTCGCATGGTAGTGCGGACCGGGGAATTCGAGCGTGACGAAAATCTGGTCGTCGATCTCGCGATCATCGTTCTGCTTGTCGCTCGACCCGACCCCTTTCACGCCGTAAAAGTTCTTGCCGCCGTACCCCTGCACCGCGAGCGGATGCTTTTTGCCCAAGAAGATGCTGCAGGCATCCATCTGGTGGCTGCCGAGCTCGGCCATCAGGCCCCCCCCGGTGTCGTTAAACAGCCGCCAGTTGATCAGCCGCTCCATCGATTCGAATCCGTACTCTTTAATGCGGCCCTCGAGCGCCTTTTCGTCGGCGGCCGGGATCGTTTTGCGCCAGCTATCGCGGCCGGGGAAACTGTTGTTGCGGTGCCATTGGGCACGAATGAATTTCACGTCGCCCAGTGTGCCGCCGGAGACGATGTGGTTCGCATTGTCGTAGAGCACGCTGTAGTGCCGCTGGTGCCCGACCGCCAAGAGCAGATTCTTTTCGCGCGCCTTCTTGATCATCTGCTTGCACTGGCTGACGTCGTGGGCCATCAGCTTTTCAGTGAGCACGTGCTTGCCGGCCTCCATCGCTTCGAGAGCCAAGGGGGCATGCCGGTTGAGCGGAACGGCAATCACCACGGCTTCGATGGTCTTGTCGGCCAACAGCTTTCGATGATCGTCGTAGACCTTGATCTTGCTCGCGCGATCGTCGCCGAGCTTTTTCGCGAGGCCCATGCGGTCTTCGTTGCCGTCGCCGATGAAGGCCCGCACCCGGTTCGACGGGCGGATATCGGCGATCGCCACGATGTTCATGTATTCGGGCGGATGCTGCGTGAGGAGAATATTCCCCTCATCGCCCGTGCCGATGAAGCCGACCCGCACCGGGTCGCCTTCCAGCTTTCTGTAGCCAAAATACAGGGCACCGAGCCCGAGGCCCCCGGCCGCCGTGGCCTTCAGGAAATCGCGGCGCGAAACGTCCGCGTCATTGAGCGAACCGGCCACGCGATTGAAGTTTTCGGAGCCGATCTGCACTTGTTCCGGCGTCAATTGCATCGAGCACTCCCCTCAATCCGGCAAATTACCTGATCAAACGCGTGCCGCTTGCTGTGGCAGCGACTTGCGCCGTCGAAACGCGAGTGAAAACAGTTGATCGAGACCGAGCCAACGGCCCGTTGGCATCGACGCAATCGCCAACAGGGCAATGACTTCGATCAGGTTCTTATTGATGATGAAACTGTGCTCTGGCCCGGCCGTCTCGATCAGCTCTTCTACGCCGGGCCAGGGCGGAATCGCGAGATAAAATGAGAGCAGAAGAGTGGCAGCGGCGAGCGCCGAAAGCCGCGAAAACAGGCCCGCCATCAGCAGGCATCCGACTCCGATTAGCGTCCAGATCGTCAGATGATCGATCCGCTGCTGGGCGGTCCACGGCTCGGGAACCGGCCCGCGAGCCAGCTGCTCGACGGTCAGCAGCTTGCGCGTCCAGTCGGAAGTCGGCTTCGAGTGCCCGCACAGGGGTGACCAGGTTGCTCCGCAGTTTTTGAATTTCGTCCCACTGCGTCTCGAGGTGCTTGTGCTCGAAGGTCTCGCGCGCCTGTGGCAATTGCTCGTTGTAACGCGACAAGAGTTCCATGTACTCGGTGATCTTTCCTTTGCGCTGCTCGACCACTTCCTTGGTCTTGTCGTCGCGGTAAACCAGGCCGACGCGCTCGGGATCGATCTTAAGCAAAACCGCCAGCCGCTCCTTGTAGCTCAAGCGCGACGACAGTTTGAAGACCTGATCGAGCGCCTTCACAAACCGATCGACGTCCGCTTTTGAAGCCGACTTGAGGGCCCGCGCCTGCTTTTCCAGGTCGAATCGTTCCTTCGGTAGGAAATGCAGCTTGCCATCGACGATCAGCCGCTTGGCCTCGGGATCGTAAGAGATGACCTTCTTGAGATTCCCTTCGAACTTCAAACCGGCCGGCAAATGATCGAGCCGAACCGAAAACTGCGCCGGCCCATCGAGCATCGTGTCAAGCTGTGACTTCTGATCGTCGGTGAGATCCGGGTTGTGCGCCAGAAAGCGACTGCGATAGGAATCGAGACCTGACGCAACCTCGTCGTAGTCGAGCCAGCGCAGGTCGTCGGGATCGCCCGTCATTCCGCGATAAGCATTGCGCAGCGGTCCGTGAGCCGCGCGTAAATATCCGGCCGACGTCCACGGCTTGGCGGACGAAAACGTGTTGAGTTTCCAAAGTCCCTCGTAGAGAAACTGCCAACCGATCGCGATCCGCAGCAAAACAACGAGCGCCACGGCGATTCCCGATAATCGCCAACTATCACGCACGAGTCGGGACCTCCACTTGAACGTCGGTTTCGAGAAACAGCGAGCGGTCGGGGATACGATGCACGACCAAGTCTAGCGTGCGGCCCCGTTCGGGGGAACGAACGAAAATCGCCCCAATCTCCGGGTGATTATCGCAATAGCGCAGGGAGTTTTCGACTCCCGCGACGAAAAAGGCGGTCGATAACGCATCGGCGCTAGCAGCAGTCGGCGCGACGACCGTCACCGACAGCAAGTGCGACGGCGGCCAGCCAGTGCGCGGATCGAGAATGTGTCCATACCGCCGCCCCTCGTGCCGGAAATATTGAACGTTCGATCCGCTCGTCGCCAGCGCCTGGTCCCAGAGCAGAATCGTGCCGAGCCGCTCGTGAGGGATGAGCGGATTGCGCAGGCCCACCGGCCATCCCTCGTGACCGGCGTGGGGACCGCGCACCAGCACGCTGCTGTAACCCCCATGGAACAGCCAGGACTCCAAACCCTCCCGCACGAGAAAAGCGGCCGCGCGGTCAACTGCGTGACCTTTGCCGATCGCGCCCAAGTTGAGTTCCACGCCGGGCCGATCGAACCAGATCAAGTTTTGATCCGGCTCAAAGTGCACGTGGCTCATGCCGACAATCGAAAGCGTCTCAGCAATTTCGGCAGTGGTCGGAATGCGTCCCTCGCGACGGCATCTTCGCCAGAGTGCGATTAGGGGTCCGGATGTTGGATCAAACGCGCCCTCGGTCTCCTCAGAGATGTCGCGGGCGAGCATCAACAGCCGAAACAACGATTCTTCGACCGTCACCGGTCCGGACGCCGCTCGCCGATTGATCTCAGACAGTTCGCTTTCGGCGCGGTAAACCGTCATCTGAGCTTCGAGCGCATGGATCCTGTCGAGCGCGTCGGAGGCCAGCATGACTTGCCGCGGCGGCCCGGGATTCATCACGACGCCGAACTCGCAAGCCATCGCCCGCGTCTGCAGCCGCACGGTCGGGCCGGCACCGGGAATTGCCTGCTGGGGCTCGCTTTCGAGCAGCGCGTCGGCCAGAGCTTCGCCGGTCTGCTCGATCTGACCGCGCAGCGCACGGCCCGACAGGAAATCGCGACGGGATGGGGCTGTTGGCGGGCGGGACGACATTCAGGTGCTGCCGGGGCGGGAACGAGTGCGTCCTCCATTATAGGGAGAAGAGCAGCTTCCGTCCCCGAGTTGGGCCGCCTACTTGGTCCCACGCCCTAAAAGGCGACGGCGCTGGGCCCTGCGAACACAACGCTCGGAGCGGTGGCCGCATTGGGTCCACCGACATTCGGCCCGACAACGAAATTGGGGCCACCCATCGGCGCTTGAGCCTGCCAGACCGGCACCACGGTTGGGCCGCAGCCTGGACAACCCGGACCCGCTGAAGCCAAACGCGGCGGTGCACCGGGCGGAACCATGTAGTACGGGTGGACGCCCGGGTAATCCTTGGCGAAGCCGTAGTAGGAGCGTGTCACGCAGAAGCGGTCCTGCGGACCCCACCCCCATTGCGCCGGGTCGTACGGGGGTGCGTTGAGCGGGACGCAGCATCTCACGCAGCCAGAGACTGCGACTGAGATCAACGCTGCGGAAAGAAAGAGCGCGCGCATGAACAGCCTTGAATTGCCGGCGCCCTCCGCCCGGACCCATTTTCTTTTTCGGCAACCTGTAAGGCCCGAATCGAGGAAATCTGAAAATTCCGCTTAGGATTGCAGGATTTCTTAAAGCCGCCCGGGAGCGAGTCCTTCCTGACAAAAGTCACTTCGGAAAGACAACGACCGTGCCGCGCTCGAAGCGAAACGTCAATTTGTACGGATCCAGGAGCCGAGTCAGAAATTCGGCGGCCGGAAGTCGCGGCAAGTCGATGTCGACCTTGCGTCGCAGATCAACGCCGGCTTTTTTCAGGAGAGCCGCGTCGTACTCCATCGGCAGTCCCTGTTTTTTCAGCTCGGCAAACAACTCCTGCAAGCTGACCCCTGCGGCTTGCAGCATGAACGACTGCTTTTCGATCGGCACCGCAGCTTGTTTCGACTTTGGCTGCAACGAGCCGTTGGCGCCCCGAATCACCGAGGCCACGATTTCGTGTTGTTCGAGCGTCCCGCGGACGACAAGCTTGGTGCCGCGGGTCTGCACATCGAGTCCTTCGATCAGCGAGTGCAAAATCCGTATCGTCTGGGGGGCCCGCTTGCCGTGCAGTGCGTACGTCCGCTCGATCGCGACATGGTCTGGAACGTGAACCAGACGAACTCCCGCCTCGTGGGGCAGCCATTCAAAAGTCAGATCAAGCTGGTTCAGGACCAGCGACAAAGCTTCGCACGCCGTCGCGTCGGGAATGGCGGCTCCGGCCCACAAGTCGTGTGGGACCTGTTCGAGTCCGACGATCGAAAGACCAAACTGCTGACCGATGCGCGAAACGATGTCGGCGGGCCGTTCGAGATCTTCCCAGGCGACCGTGGCTTTTTGAGCGCGCAGTTCTGCAGCTCCCTCAACGGATGCCGATCGCTTGCCGAGTTCTGTGTCGCGCAAAGCGACCAGCGTTCTGAGCCGCAGAATGGGAGCCGCGGGTGCCACGATCAGGCAATTGCCGACCTGGGTCACGCCGAGGCGGGTCACCTGGGCAATCTCATTGACCGCGGTTCGCAGGGGTCGGTCGCCTGTTTCGACCCGCACTTCCTGGTCGGGATCGACCCGCCGATCCAAGAGAATCGAGATTTGGCGTTCGTGCGACAGCCGCCTCAGGATCGATCGCAGCGGCACACCTTTCCAAGACCCCGAAATCGGCTGTTCGAGGGCGGTGGTAAAGGGACGCCCGGTCCGATAATGGGCGGGCAGCGGGTCCGGAAAGAGATTGGTTGAGGTGCCACCCCAGGCCGCGCGGGGGGGGGCCGACAGGCAGGCAATCAGCAAACAGAGTCCGTAAAAACGAGGGACCATACTTATTCCGTCGCCCGAGATTCCAGGTACAATAGTACCATGCCAGAGCAGACGCGCCTTACACCGACGGTGCAGGCGGTCGGAATCGACCTCGGGACGACCTATTCGGTCATCTCTCACCTCAACGAGAGCGGTGAGCCGGTCACGATCCCCAATCAAGAGGGAGAGCTGGCGACACCCTCGGTGGTTTTGTTCGACGGCGATCAGCCGACCGTCGGCACCGAGGCTTTGAAGAATTCGATCCGCCTTCCCGATCGCGTGGTCGAAAACTCCAAGCGTTTTATCGGCGACGTCGGCAAGCGCTGGCGGATTAACGATCGCCCCTACAGCCCCGTCGACATTGCGACGCTGATTCTCAAAAAGCTGGTCGGCGCGGCCCAAGAAAAAATCGGGGCAATCTCGCAGGCCGTGATTACGGTCCCTGCGCAATTCAGCGACGCTCAGCGGCACGCCACGATTCAAGCCGGACACGCGGCCGGACTGGAACGCGTCGATGTCATCAATGAACCGGTGGCCGCGGCACTGTGTTACGTGCTCGGCAGCGAAGGCCTCTGGTTCACGGAGCTGGCCGGCGAGCAACGGATCCTGGTCTACGATCTGGGCGGCGGCACGTTCGACTTGTCGCTGGTTCGCTATCGAAAAGACGAAGTCACCGTCATCGCCAGCAGCGGCGATCTGAATCTCGGGGGCATCAACTGGAACGAGGCTCTGGTTGACGCGATCGGCGAGCAATTCACAAAGGCGTATCGCGACGATCCGCGGAACAACCCGGAAAGCCTGCAGGCGCTGGCACTCGAGGTCGAACAGGCGAAGCGCGGGCTTTCCGTCCGTCCGCGCGCTCCCTTGACCGTCAACCACGGCGGCCACCGCAAGACCTACCAGGTCGAGCTCGAGCAGTTTCAAAGGCTGACCAAACCGCTGGTCGACCGCACGGAAGAAATAACGCTCAAGCTGCTCAAGGACAACAAGCTCGGTTGGGCGCACGTCGACGTGGTGCTGGTCACCGGCGGCGCCTCCCGGATGCCGATGATTCGCGGACGGCTCAAACAGCTCAGCGGCCGGACCCTCAATACGGCTCTTTCACCGGACCTGTCGATCGCGCATGGCGCGACGTACTACGCCGGAATGCTGCTCTCGAACGACAAGTTCGCGCGCTCGATTCTCAGTGAGGCGGCCAACAAGCGTTTGGCGAAGGTCAAGCAACAGAGCGTCAACGCGCGCGAGCTGGGGATTCTGATTCGCGACATGAGCACTCAAACGCGCGTGCCGCACTATCTGATCCCCGCCAACACACCCCTGCCGGCCTCTTCCACACAGCAATTTGGCACCGTGATCCCGAACCAGCGCCGCGTGCACCTGGTGATCGTCGAAAGCGGAACGTCCGAGGACCAACCGTATGTCGTGTTGGGCGATTGTCGCATCGACGGCTTGCCCCCCAACCTGCCGGAAGGCTCCAAAATCGACGTCACGATCAGCTACGATCCGCAGGCGAAGGTTCATGTCTCCGCCAAGGATCACGCCAGCGGCAAGTCGGCTCACACCGAGATCCTGCGACAGGAAAATATCGTCGCCCAATTGACTTCCGATCCGCGGCTGGGGAGTTCCGATTCGGTCGTCCTGGCGGACAAGACCGGTCCGAATCCGTTCAAGAAAATTTCTCCCTCTGCCTCCAGCGAACGGATCCCCACGACTCTTTCAGGCGATAAATGGGACGCGTTTTTCGACGAAACGCCGTCCAAAGCGATTGCAGTTTGCGCTCAGTGCCATCGGCCGCTCGACGAGAATGGAATTTGCCCGCAATGCGCGGCGAAGGCGCCAGCCACAAAAAGCGGTCCCGGTCAAGGAAAGCCGTCTCCGCCCGCCGCGAAACCGGCCGCTCCAGCCGCTCAGCGCACAGCGACCAATCTCCAAGCTGCGTCCGCGAAGCCCCCAGCAGCGTCAAAGCCGCCCCTGCAACAACCACCGCTGCAAAAAGCACCAGCGCAAAAACCGCCAGCTTCAAATCCCTCAGTGCCGAAACCCGCTGCCAAGCCGGCCACCGAGGTGATCAAGACGCCCACGGCGCAGCCGCCGCGAAAACCGCCCGCTCCAAAGCGCACCCCATCCGCGGGGCCGCGCGATGAAGGCGAAGACGAATTCTGGAAGTACGTCGGCGAGTGAGCCTCAAAGAGCCGCGCACGCAGTCAGCGGTGTTGTTCGTTGCCGGCTAGCCGCGTCGCGTTTTTGATTGCACCCATGCAGTTAGCCTGCATGAGCCGCCCGCGTCGGACCGCAGCCTAAGCCCTCGGTCGTCGCCTGTTAGGACGAATCGCGTCCTACTTGGTCTTGGTCGTCGTCGTCGTGGAGGTCGTCGTCGACTTCGCAGGAGCACCCAGATCAGCCTGCGGACCCTTCGGCGCCGGCTTGGATTCTTGCTCGCAACCAAGGGCCAATGCACCGACGCAGATTGAAAGAATCAACGCTAACGGTTTACGCATGGTCCAACCCCTTGAGGATGTTTGATCTGATCGTATCTCGAACTAAGAAATCGGTGAGCCCGGTGGCATGTCATCGGAAGCCAGCGGCCGCTCGCCAAGGATATCCGGGCAAGAGCGAACAATCAGTAGGACGGGCGGTCTGGCGGGCTTATTCCCGAAATCTTGCTGTGTCCGGCGGCTCTCGCCTCGCAGTGCCTGGTCCGCCCCCACCCCCAAAACTTGCGGTTTCGTGCGGCGAGGCCCACACTTGGGGTATGCGGAGGGATCCGAGCCCCGACCGGTCCAGTCCTGCTCTCTCAGCAATACGACTGGAAATGACGCGTCCGGGAATAAACCGGCAGCCTTTGATGTCTTAGGGATTGAGGTTCGCCATGGACGAAGGTCGATCCGCTCCGAACCTATCGGAACTGGTCCGTCTGCATTACGCGCTCGTTTATCGCTATGCGTATCGCCTGTGCGGGTCGGCTGAAGAAGCGGAAGACTTGACCCAGCAAGCCTTTCTCGCGGCCCATCAGCGCCTCCATCAGCTGCGGGATGCAAACTCAGCCAAGTCGTGGTTGTGCGCGATTTTGCGAAACACGTTTTTGACCCGCGTGACCTCGCAACGCGGCCAGAAGATGGTTCCCTTGCACGGATTTTGGGACCCCGTTCAGGAGCAGGGTCCGGCCTCGAATTTCGACTCGAATGAGCTCCAGCAGGTGCTAAACGAGCTGCCGGAGGAATTCCGGACGCCGCTCGTCCTGTATTACTTTGAAGAATTCAGCTACCGACAAATCGCCGAACAGATGGACGTTCCGATCGGGACGGTGATGAGCCGGCTGGCGCGCGCGCAAAACTCACTTACGGCGCCGGCTGGAGGCATTACAATCCGCTCCGATCCGATAGGCGAGCGGCTGGACAAGGTGAGCGTGATGGACTGTCGACAGGCTTTGCAAATCCTCGAGTTCGATGGGGGCGACGCGGGCGATTCGCTAGCCGAGGTGTATTCAGCCGAGGAACGAGCCGCCGCGGAAGCACACCTCGAACGCTGCCCGGCCTGTGCGCGGACAGTCGCCAATCGTCGAGACCTCGATCGGGCAATCGGACAGGCGATGCGAGCCGTCCCGATTCCGCGAGGCGCCCGAACAGCGCTTGCTCGCGCGACTTTCCGAGCTGGAAACGGCCGATGCGGACACGGATGCTCGGCGAACGGCGGTCGTACCGGCTGGTGCGTCCGAGTTGGATGGTCTCCACTCAGGCGGCGAAGAGGGCGGTCGCAACGGTCAGCCGTCGCCGTCCACGGCGGCAACGGTCACGCCGGCTCGGCCGATCCAAGCGACCCGTCTCGCCTCGCGGCGGCGGTTTTTGAAGCGCCTCGTTCCATTGTCCGCCGTAGTTGTGGCCCTGGTTGGCTTCTTCGGCGTCGTTTGGCTTTTCACGCCGAGTTGGAGCGTGGATGACATCTCTGGGGCGCTGGCCAAGGTCGACTTTGAATCGCTGGGAACGCTGCCCGATTTCACGGGTAAGGACGCCGGGCTTCCGTCCGAGTCGGGATGGGAGCGGCTGAATTGGAAGTGTGGAACGCAGGCAAAGGGTTTGCCCCTCGCATCGAACCTAATCGAGGTCTATGGTTTCGACGTTCCAAAGACGCGGCATGCAGGAGCAGATCCAGGAGCTGTTCGCGGTTTGATCGCCGTCATACCGCGGAGCCGGATTCGCAATCTGCCCGAGGCCGATTCCCTCGCGACGGCTTCTCCGTCGAGCGGATATTTGCAGGCGCAAATCGGCGAGTCGGTCTGTGTTGCCTGGCAGCAGGGCGACTTCGTGTATGTCTGCCTGATTCGAGGCGGACCTGACTCGCTGTCGACACTGCAGAGTTTGCTGGAACAGCCCTCCGCTTGAGCGGTTATCTAGCCAAAGCGCGCTGGTTCTGATCGCTTGAGGCAGCGGCCGGCTAGGACTGCGGTCCTCGCGTCACTGGTTGGGCTAAGCTCGCTTGCGACCGAACAGCCGTCAGATTTCTCCTAAACTCTCCGCTCGTTGCAGCCGATACAACCGGAAGAGCATCCGCGGAAGGGACGCGGCCCGGGCACGGATTGCAGGAGGCACGCATGCGAACCGTTGTGATTGGATTGGGCCTATTGGTGTTGGCCTGGGGAAGCGCTGCAGTTGCGCAGTCGCCGGGCCAGCAGGCCTACGAAAAGGACGAAATGCGATCCGGCGTACACCAGCTCACTCCAGCCGAGCGCGTGCACGAACGGGCCGCCGTGGAAGCCCGCGCCCGCTTGAGCCGGATTGAAGCCCGGCACGCGATGGGCATCTCGCTGCAGAGGCCGACGATGTATTCCGCCCCGCCCTACTATCAGCCGGCGTTGTACGTCGCGCCCTGGGGCATTTACGGATCGTGCCCGGTCCCGTACACCGTCTGGTTGCCCTAAGCGCGACGACAAACAAGCGAGCGCTTGCCCGCTAAACGGCGGTGCCGGTCTTTTCGATTCGGACTCTCGCGTTAGAGGACCGACTTGACCTTCGCCAGGAACTCGGCGTTCGTGGGGAAGCGCTGCAGCGTTTTGATGAGCTGCTCCATCGCTTCGACGGGACTCATGGCAACGAGGCTGCGCCGCAGCATCACGATGCTCTCGAGTGCCTCGGGAGGCAGAATCTTCTCCTCGCGGCGAGTGCCAGAGAGCGTGATGTCGATCGACGGCCAGATGCGGCGGTCGGCCAGATCCCGGCTGAGCACCATCTCCATGTTGCCGGTGCCCTTGAACTCCTGAAAGATCACCTCGTCCATTCGGCTGCCGGTGTCGATCAGGGCCGTGGCTGCGACGGTGAGGGAGCCCCCTTCGTCAAAGCGTCGGGCCGTTCCGAACATCTTTTTCGGAATGTCCATGGCTTTGACGTCGAGGCCGCCCGACATCGTGCGACCCGTGTTGCCGACCCACTTGTTGAAGGCCCGCGCGGTCCGCGTGATGCTGTCCAACAGCACGAAGACTTCGCGACCCGACTCGGAAATCCGCTTGGCCCGCTCCATGATGAGCTGGCTGGTGCGGACGTGGCTTTCGACGTCACGATCCATCGAAGAGGCGATCACCTCGCCGCGAACGTTGCGGCGCATTTCGGTCACTTCCTCGGGACGCTCGTCGATCAAGAGCACCATCAGGTGAATCTCGGGATGGTTGCGGCTCACCGCCTCGGCGATCTGCTGCAGCAGAATCGTTTTGCCGGTGCGCGGAGGGGCCACGATCAGCGCCCGCTGGCCCTTTCCAATCGGGGTGAGCAAATCCATCACCCGCATGCTGACGGGCTGCGGCCCAGTCTCCAGCTTGATGTGCTCGAACGGATTGATCGCGGTCAGCTCGTCGAAGTGCTTGATCTTCGCATATTCATCGAGCGTCCGGCCGTCGACCGACTCGATCGATCGCAATCGGGGGCCTTGTGAATTCGTCCCAGGGCCCACTTCGCCGTGGATCAGCACGCCGGGACGAAGCTGATATTTCTCGATCAGGGAGCTGGAGACAAAGGGGTCGGTCTCCTGGGCGGCATAGTCGCGCTTAATGTCGCGCAAGAAGCCGTAACCCTTGGGATGCAGCTCCAGCACGCCGTCCGCGATGCCGGAGGCTTCCGACTGGCCGTTCGTGCGGATTGCCGGGCCGGAACGCATTTGGCTCTGCTGCATCGGCCGAGGGCCGCGAGGACGCCCGCCTCCTCCTCCACGATTCTGATGATGGCCATAATGTCCGCCGCGCTGGCCGCCCCGGTGCGGCGGGCCAGACGACGGTTGGTCGTTGTAGCCACCTTCATTCGGCCGGCGGCGACGGCGACGGCGACGGCGGCGGCGGGGCATTCCCCCCGAATCGTAATCGCCCCCTCCGCTGTAGTGGGGCCGCTCGATTCCCTGCGGCGCCTGGGACTCCACCTCCGGACCGCCCAGATCGGGCTCGAATTCGTCCGCGTGGTTGTCCCACGGTTTAACCGGGTCGTCCACGCCGGCGCCAAAATCGTCTCTGGCTGGCAGGAGCTTCCTGGGGGGTCTGTTCTTCCACAACGTCCGGCGCACGGCGCGGTGTCCGGCGACGTCCCCGAGACGGGGATCCGGAACTCTGTTCGGTCATTCGCATATCCAAAGAGAAAAGTCAGTCAACGGCCAGAGGCCGAAAAAGGGGCACCTCGACCCGTCCGGTCAGCACCGAACGAAGCGGCGAGGAACAAATTTCAAAACGAGACAGATCGCTCCCGATCAAAGTCAGCGATCGGAGACGACCGACCAGGGATCGCGCGGATTTCCCGTTCTAGGGTGAACCCCAGGGATCGCGAAAGCGACCCCTGAACCGGCAACGCTAGGCTCGCCTTGTTCGCCGCTAACGTTCGATCAAAGCAAAAAGGTTGCCAGCGGTCGCTCAAATCTTCGCTATCCCCACGCGCTCTGTCATTTCGCGTGTTCGCAGAAAAACGGCTTCGCGGCTCGCCGACAGCGTTGGTCGGCAGTCCGCTCGGCTTAGGTTGTGGTGACGATTGGCTTCTTCGTCTCGTCATTCCGACGAAAGCTTGACCCCGACGAAAGGCTGACCAGAACCCATTCCGGGCCTCTTGCCGGGCGCATCGTCTCGCGAGCAGGGACTGCCCTGCCGCTCTGAGCTAAGTCGACCCGATCCGCAATCGGCCGGATTTTCTCCGCCGGATTGTGGCGCTCCGGGTCTGCCGCAAATTTGCGATTGCCCGCTGCTTCGATGCGGTGCCTTGCCTTGTGGACAGCTACGATCTGACACGCTCGCAGGCCAATTCGAGGCAGCGGTCATCCGGCGGTGCGCGCCAGACCCTGTATGTTCAATCGAGTCCATCGAGAAAGGACGGTGCCGCCCTGACACCGTGATTTCCCGCACGTGCAATCTGGGCTCAGACAGCCAAGGAAAGCACGTATTGGGCTGACGGGTTCGTCACTCAGCCCCAGTGCCAAAACGGTGGGCCACCGTGACGAGAACTTCCACAAGCGGGGAAGTCACTAGCCGATGAGCCGCTGCCTTGCGTTCGCCCTTTCCGCCACAGTCAGGGGGGAAGGAGTTCTTGCATTCTGGAGGGCCAGCGGGCTCCAATACTGCCCCTATCATAGCTTTCCGTCGGCTTGTGTCAATTCATCTCTTTCCAGGCTGGTAAAGAAATCACCGATTCCCTCCCGCTGATGAGGGAATGCCCCTCTGCGCGGCGGCGAACAGCGATCGATCGGCCGCCGTTCCCTACTCCAAACGCTTATCCTCCAGATCGTCGAGTTTCAGCACGTGTTTGGTCCGCACAAATCGATCCGGGTCCTCCCGAAACGCCTGCCGCGATTTTTCGCTGACAAACAGAAACAGCTCGCCGTCAAAGAACGCCGCGTAGCGGATGTCGCCTGCGACGGCCCGATCGGTGATGTCGAGAATGACCGGATCGCAGCCCAACACTTGCGGCGCGAAACGCTCGGACTCCTCTTTGAATTGCTGCAGCTCTTCGGCTGAGGTCATGTAGTAGGTGGTCCCCTGGTACTCAAACGCAAAGCGATCGCTTCCCCGCATCCACTTGTGGTCGCCCACCAGCGACACCGGGCTGAACCCGTGCAGCCCGACCCCGAACGTACGCCTCGAGAGCGACGACCGCCCAAGGCCCGGCGCCGTTCTTACGGCGATCTGCGGCCGCTCCTGGGGAGCTATGCGAATCGGACTCGGAGCGATCGGTGGAGGAGTCACCTGGGTGAGCGAAGCCGGCTCGCGCGATGTGGGTTTGGTCTGCAGCGCGATCTGCGTCTTGTGCGACTGGACGAATCGCGCATCCACTCGCGCGATCAGCGACAAGTAGCGCTCTCGATCGGTCATCCCCGAATTGCGGTCCAAGACGAATCCATTCGGGTCCAGGAAAATGTCCGTCGGCAGCGACTGGATGCCAAAACGCTGAACGAGATCAGGCCGCTCGTCGCTGTCGACCTTGACGGCCACCACGGCCGCATCGAGTTGTCGCAGCACCGAGGGATCGCTTAGCACCTCGCGGTTCATCATCTGGCAAGGGCCGCACCATTTCGCGTGAAAGTGAACGAGCAGCGGGCGGTTGAGACGCTTCGCGTCGGCCTCCGCCGCCCGAAATTCGTGCCTCCAGGTCGGTGAAGAACCATAGTCGGCCGCCGAAGCGACGAGGGCCGCCGTCGAGGCGGCGCAGACGAACGCACTGACGAGTTTCAGAGACTGCATCCCCAGCGCCTTCTTCAAACTGATTTTTCGGATGGATTTAGTCCCGAGACCGTATCGCCGGCTGTCGTCGGAAGTGACGCTAAGAACCGCCGATTGGAGAGATGGGCGGGCCACCCGCTACAACGGGACAATTTGGCTCTATCTCAAGTATCGAACCGTTTTCGTGCGGCGGATGCTGCCGGTTGCACCGGAACGCCAAATCGCGTCGGAGACTTTAAGGCAAAGTCGGCAATTGACGGCCCGCTCTGTCAAACCCGGAAAGAGTTCGGAGATTTTCCGTGCGGGAGGCGCTTGGCACGTCGTTTGCCAAACGGAAAAAAGCTCAATCGCCGGCCTGCGGAGTCCGAGAACATCCGCGCGCTAAACGTCGAGGTCGTCCGCGAATGAAGCCTCTTCCATGATGACGCGGTAGCGTTCCGACGCGTCTTTGCCCAAGAGCTGGGCGAATGTTTTGTCGGTCTCGATCTGGCTTTCGATCTCGGCCTGCAAAAGCACGCGGGCTTTCGGATCGAGGGTCGTCTCCTTGAGCTGCTTGGCATCCATCTCGCCGAGCCCCTTGAAGCGATACACCTCGACTTTGCGGTGGCTGCCGAGTCGCAACAGAATCTCTTCCTTTGCCGCATCATCCTGCGCGTAGAAGATCTCGCTCGAGGTGACGATCCGATACAGCGGCGGCTGGGCGATGAAGAGCTTGCCCTGGGCGATCAACTCCCGCATGTGCCGAAAGAAGAACGTCAAGAGCAGCGTGCAAATGTGATATCCGTCGCTGTCGGCGTCCATCAACAGGATCACGCGTCCGTAGCGCAGCTTGTGGATGTCAAACTGCGCGCCGATGCCGGTCCCGAGCGCCTCGATCAGGTCCTTGACTTCCTGGTTTTCGAGGATCTTGCTGAGGGAAAGGGCCTCAGTATTGAGGATCTTTCCCCGTAGCGGAAGCACGGCCTGCGTGCGGTTGTCGCGGCCCATCGCGGCCGTGCCGCCGGCGGAATCCCCTTCGACGATGAACAGCTCCGTTTTTGATGAGTCGGTCTGCCGGCAGTCGAGCAGCTTTCCCGGAAGATTGGTCCTGCGGGAACCGGGCGACTTTCGGCGGACCTCGCTGGCCGCATCGCGGCTCGCCAGGCGGGCCCGGGCCGCGAGGACGATTCGGCCGATGACTGCGTCGGCGATTGAGGGATTGTTGTTGAGCCAGGTTTCGAGCGCTGGCCTGACCAGTCCTTCGACGAGGGCAGTCAGCTCGGGGTTGTTGAGCCGCTCCTTCGTTTGCCCCTGAAACATCGGGTCGGGATGAAAGACCGAGAGGACGCCGACGGCGCCTTCACGGACGTCTTCTCCCGTGATACTGAGGCCCTTGTGCTTGATGTCGTGGACGTCGAGGTAATTGCGGATCGCCCGCACGATGCCGTTGCGAAAACCGTTCTCGTGCGTGCCGCCGGCGTGCGTGCGAATTCCGTTGACGTAACTCCGCAGATTTTCGTCGGTCGATTCGCTCCAGCGGAGGACACCCTCGATCCGCGTGCTCCCCTCGTCCTTTTCGACGGAAAAGATCTGCTCGTGAACGGCCCGTTTTTGGCTCTCGGCAGTCAGCTTTTCCAGAAAGCCGGCGATCCCCTCCGGATGTACGAAGTCGACCCGCTCATTCTTGGCCTCATCGACGAGCGTAATGCGCAAGCCGCCGTGAATGTAGGTGATGTCCTCGAGGTGCAGCCGGATGATCTCGATATTGAACTGCACACGGCGAAAGATTTCGTCGTCGGGTCGGAAAAAGATGCTCGTGCCGTGTCCGCGGAAGGGCCGAACCTTTTTGACCTCGGTCGTCGCCTTCCCGCGCTTGTAACGCTGACTCCACTCGTAGCCGTCGCGATGCACGGTGGCCTCGAGCTCGATCGAGAGAGCATTGACGACCGAGGCGCCGACGCCATGCAGACCGCCGCTGCGGAGATAGTTCTTGTTCGAGAACTTTCCACCCGCGTGCAGCGTCGTGAGGATCACCTCGAGCGCCGACTTCTTGATTTTTGGATGCTTGTCGACGGGGATCCCGCGGCCGTTGTCGCTCACGGTGAGCGAGGTGCCGTCCTTGTGCAGCGTCACCACGATGTGGTCGGCCGCCTCGGCCAGGTATTCGTCGACCGAGTTGTCGACGATTTCCCAGACAAGGTGGTGCAGACCTTTCGCATCGACTCCGCCGATGTACATCGACGGACGCCGTCGCACGGCCTCCAGCCCTTCGAGGACCTCGATATCGGCGGCAGCGTAGTTTCCGCTGGGCTTGAGCCGATTTGTTTTTGATGCGGTTGCCATGCTGCTTTGATGCTCAGTCAGTAGTGACTCAGCCACGTCAGTTGGGTGGCACTGCGGCTTGTCCGCCAGTGTCTTCTCACACGTTTAGAAAGGCCCACTGGCGGGCAAGCCGCCAGTGCCACCCGAGGTCATCCTTTTGTCACTCACAGGCCCTAGCTCTTTGCCGTGGCGGGCTTTTCCTCAAATTGCTCCCAGTCCACTAACTCGATTGGCGGTGGGATAATCTGTTTGAATCCAGTGCGCGTGCTCGTCTTGATGCCTTTGCCGCCCCGGGCCGTCACGCTGTATTTCATCTGACCGAAGCTCAGTTCCTTGTCGTGTTCGTTGATCACGTGCAGGCAATCTGAGGGCCTTGCGAGTTGAATGGCTCCGAGCACTTCGTCCTCGGGAGCCAGCTTGATTCCGCGGACTCCCTTACCGGGTCCTCCGAGAATTGCCACGTCACCGATTTTGAAATGGATCACGCGGGCGTCGCGCGTCGCTAAGAACATCGTGTCGGCTTTGCCCACCAATTCGACGAAGACCACGCGATCCCCCGCACGCAGGCGGCAATAGCGTCGCCCGGCCTTGGTCGATGGCGCCCGAAAAACGCTGAACGACAACTGCATCACCTGGCCCAGACGCGTCGCGATCAACAGGTACGGCCGCGGAGGCTGAGTCTTGCGGACGACGGCGTCGGTCGACGTAAAGCGGGGGTCCGTAGTCGTCGCCCAAATCGGCCGCGCGCCATCCCCGACGCGAACCAGTTTGGAAAGCGGATCACCATATCCCGACGACGCGGGAACCTGGTCGATCGGCAGCGTGTACGCGACCCCGTCGCTGGAAAAAACGACCACGTTCTCGAGCGTGCTGCCGGGAACGACGGCCAGGACCGCGTCCCCCTCGCGCACCCGCGTGCTTTCGACCTTCTGCAGGCGGCCGACCCGTTTGATCCAGCCGTCGCGAGTGAGCACGACGTTCGTATTTTCGCGAACGATGTACGCCTGCGGATCGAATTCGGTGACCTCTTCTTCCGAGCCAATCGCCGTGCGTCGCTCGTCGCCGAATTTTTCCGCGACCTCATCCAATTCGGTTTCGACGACTTTCCAAAGCCGGGCCTTCGAGGCGAGGATCTTGCGGATCGACTCTGCCTCGGCCCGCTTTTCCTTCAACTCTTCCAGGATGCGATCGATCTCGAGCGATGAGATGCGATACAAGGCCAACTCGAGGACGGCTTCGGTCTGTTCCTCGTCGAGTGGAAAGGCCGTCATCAGCTTGGCGGCCGCATCCTGCTTTCCGGAGCTATTGCGGATGATTTTGAGGGCCTGGTCGAGCCCCTTAAAGACGATGGCGAAGCCCTCGAGAATGTGAATCCGTCGTTCGAGCTGCCGCAGTTGATACTCGTATCGCCGCGTGACTGTCTTAAATCGGAAGTCGAGAAACTGGCGCAGCAACTCTTTGAGACTGAGCCTCGCGGGAACGAGTGCGCCGTGCTCGTCGGGGACCAGGCAGGTCGTGTTGAATGCGAAGTTCTGCTCGAGAGCCGTGTGCCGATACATGTAGGACATGATGGCTTCGGGGTCCGAGCCCGGCTTGATCTCGAGCACCAGGCGAAGCGGGTGTTTTTCGCTGCTTTCGTCAGCGACCCCGACAACCTGCGGCAATTTGCGCCCGTTGATGATGTCGCCGATCACCGTCAGCAGCGGCCCAGTCTCGACGCCATAAGGGACCGACGAGAGCACGATCCGGGTGGTCGCCTCGGATTTGCGGTCTTTCTCGAGCTTCCACTCGCCGCGCACCTTGATCGAGCCGCGTCCTTCTTCGTAAGCCTGACGAATCGATCGACGGTCGGTGACGATTCGGCCGCCGAGGGGAAAATCGGGGCCTTTGATGAACTTCATCAATTGAGCCACGGTCGACTCGGGCTCGTGAATCAAGAGGACGCAGGCCTTGACCGCTTCCCGCAGGTTGTGCGGCGGAATATTGGTCGCCATCCCGACGGCGATCCCCTGCGTGCCGTTGACGAGCAAATTCGGAAATCGCGAGGGAAGAACGATCGGTTCCTGTTTGGCGGCGTCATATGTCGCGCCGTATTGATGGTTTCGAACCGCAGCTCGTTCATCAACTGCTCGGCCACGGCAGTCAGTTTCACTTCCGTGTACCGCGCGGCCGCCGCCGGAAGCCCAATGACTGATCCAAAATTCCCCTGACCGATGACGAGCGGATAGCGCAGGCTGAAATTCTGGGCCATTCGGACGAGGGAGTCGTAAACGGCCATTTCGCCGTGCGGGTGATAGCTGCCTGTGGTGTCGCCGCAAACCTTTGCGCTCTTGCGAGTTTTGGCGGTTGCCGTCAGACCCAAGTCGTGGTGCATGACGTACAAAATGCGTCGCTGCACGGGCTTGAGCCCGTCTCGGACATCCGGCAGAGCGCGCGACGTGATTACCGAGAGCGCGTAATTGAGGTATCTGCGGCGAGTTTCCTGGCTGAGCGAAACGTAGGTGATTTGATCCCCGTCGTCACCGTTCGACCCCCTGCCGACGCTGACGGCGGTCGTACGTTTTGCGGGGCTGCCGCTCGCGGCTTCCTCGGCTTGACCCTCCGGCTTGGGCTCCGACGCGTCGCCGGACGATCGAGACTCCTTCTTGGACAACTCACCCTCCTAGACGCCAAAACCCCTGACCGGCCAATCGTTTGACCAAAATGAGCCGCCGCGGTCTGGCAATTTGGCCGGATCTTAGCGATTGCGATGACCGAGTTACAGAGTATTCCGGTTGTACGGTTTAAGCGGGACGTCGATTCCCAAGGCACGATCGATGCTCTCGTTACGGCCCGAAAAACTGTTTCGAGTGATTCGATTCCTCCGAATCTTGTTACTGCTTGTCAGGGAAGAGTTCGTTCGCTCAGAGCGCCTGTGCATGGATGCCCACGCGTCCTCGAGCGTGACGGCCGGTGAAATTGGATTCAGGGAGGGATCGATGGTTCGAATCACGCTTCGGGCGGCCGCCTACACGGCAATCGTGTCGGCCTGCTCGCTCAACTGCTGCTTCGCTCAGTCTTCCGCGCCGAGCGACTCGGCGCCGTCGGCCCCGGAGAGCGCTCCCGCCACGATGCCGGCTAATCCCGGCGCCAGCCGGCGAGTCTCCGCCCATTCCGAGGCGGTGCCTAATCCGCCGGGCTATGCGTACGACCGCACGGTCCAGCAAGTGGGTGCCAACGTGCAACATAATGTGGTCGTTCATGAGGCGGGCCCGGTTCCCGCTCCGCTCTACTTGCCGCCAACGGCCCCGAACATCACGCCGAACGGCTACCCGTCCCTCAACGCGCCGATGTATCCGTGTCCGCTCCCGTACATTCCGTACCAGGTCGGGGGAACGCTGATCACGAATCAGGCGTTTGATCCGCACGAGATGCTCTATCCGCATACCTACCGCTCGCTTTACCCACCCTACTACTACGAGGTGACGGGCTGCTGGAAGACGTTCCCCTGGGGCGTCGGTCAAAGCGAGCACTGGAGACTGCGTGGCACGTACGTCTCGGTGAAATACAAATCGTCGTGGGGCCTGTTCAGCGGCTGGTGCCCGCCCGGCACGCAGCCACATGCCGGCAACCCGCCGATTATTCAGACTTGGACCGGCCACCGCTGGAGCGCGGACTAGTTCGCAAATTCGCATGACCCTGCTGAAGCGTGCCAAGAGCCGCGCTCGCACCCTTCAGCGATCCAACCGACTCGTTTGCCGCGATTTGCACTCAGAAAGAATCCCTCATGGTGACCATTAGCTACCGCGCACTCGTGACGATTGCCTGCGTCGGCTTCCTGGCAACATTAGGCGTGGCCGCCGCGCGGGCCGCCGACTGCGAAAGCGATCGCATCCTCCAATACTACGATCGTTGCTACGGACCGCGCGGACCCTACTGCGTCAGTTGTGATCGCTGTGTCCGCAAGGCCCAGGCCAACTGCCCCGACGAGAGCGATTGTTGCTGTCAGCGCTCTTGCTGCTACCGAAAGGTGCAACAGTTTTTCAGCCCAGGCAGCTGCCCGCCGTCAAAGTTTTGGGACATCTGCGCGTATCGTGTCTGTTTCCCAATGAGTCCTTGGTATTCGAACCCGCGAGACGGGATTCACTACCCAGCCTACGGATCGAAGTCTCCGAGCTGCGTTCCGTCAAACAGCTACTAAAGCGGCGCCCGCGCCTCATCACAAAGTTCAGGGAAGAACGAGATGTTCACACGGAAGAAACTAGCCTCTTCGCTGGCGACAGTCGGCCTCTTGATTGTCGGCAGTGCACACGGACAGGACTCCCCCGGCATGATGCGGATCGCCGCACAGACCACCGGGTCGGCGACCCCGACTCCGGCGGCGCCGGCTCCCGAGTCGGCCCCCGTCGGCCGCGTTGGGATCGGGCACGGCGAGGCCTGTGACGGCAACGCAAACTGTGGCGGCGCTCCGGCGGGTTGCGGCATCTGGCATACCTGCCTCTGCAACCCCGATCATGGCTACGGCTGCCGGTTCCTCGATTACCACTGTTACTCCATGACCTACCCGGTCAACCCGTGGTACTACGATCCGCGCGACACGCGGGTGTACGCAGCGGCAGGCTTCGGGGCCCCGATGACGGTGCCCATCGCTCCGACCGTGCAAACTCAAGTCAACTACAACTGGGGCATTCCCGCCAGCCGCATCACGTACATCTCCCGCGTCGCCCCGCAATCGGGCGCGATAATGGGCGCGACGGCCCCGTTCCCCAACGCGTATGACGCCGCGGCCGCGCCGCGGCCTCCCGTTATGCCGAACACGCCTCCCGCCCGTTAAGGGCTCCAACTGACACGATCCGCAACCACAGCGCCGATCGATCCGAATGCTCTTGGTTTCAGGAATCACGCGATGAAATCTTGGACAAAAGCTTGCTGGGCCACGTTGATCGCGGCGAGTTTCGTCGCGGGCGCCTGCGCCGACGACGCGGCCATTGTTCACATCACGGACCGGCCGGCTCCGGTGCCCGATCCCGGACCGGGCGCCCCCGCACCCGCACCGGGTGCAGCAGTCGCCGGCTCCGCCGCGGGACCAGTCGCCGGTGCCCCCTGTGACGGCGCCGCCTGCAATGCCGGTGCGTGTGCCGGCGCCGGCGCGGGATGCTGGTTCAACCCGACACGCGGATTTCAGCCGTACGCGGCCGCTCCCGTCTACCGCGAAGCCGTCGTTTACTACCGGTATTGGCCGGACAAATGGTACGGGGACCCGGGCTTCAATCTCCGACCGATGTTTCCGCAGGTCTACATGCCGACGGACACGACTCAGCTCGGCTTCTATTACGCCCGAGTGCCGCAGTGGATGCCGAACCCCAACATGTATCCGCCCGCCCCGCGACCTGCGGATTGGCATCGCCACGTGATCTACGCGGGAGGGACGGAAGGCGGTAGCTGCGGAGTGACCTCCGGAGTCAGCGTCGCTCCGGGACCGGATGGTGGAACGCCGGTTGGCACTCCTTCGACGACCCCCGCGTCGCCGAACCACAGCTGGCCAACGGTGCCCGCTGCCCCGAGTCCAAAGCCGATGCCGCCCAGCGCCATGCTACCGGGTGCTGCCGTTCAGCCGGCTGCAGCCAACGGGGCCGACGAGGCACCCGCCCAATCGGCCGACGTCCCGCCGGCTCCCGCCGAAGCGAAATAAACGAAACCACTCCGAGGACCTGACTCGGAAACCAATCGACTCGACCCTCCCCTGAGCAGCGGAGCTCCAAGCTCCGCTGCTTTTTTTTGTTGGGATCCCCGAAGAGAGGAGAACCAATTCGATCTTTGACCAGAACCCGCGGCAAACTACGATTATGGAACCGTATGTTGCCCGTTGACGCCGTCTTAAGAACGACCTAGGAAACTCGCGCGATGCGGCTGTCCGACCTGGCCCGACGAATCCTCCCGGTCGTGATTCCGGCAGTCGTGCTGTTTTCGTGCATCGGCTGCGACCAGTGGACAAAGAGCCTGGCGACAGAGCACCTGCGCCAGGGGCCGGCCCTGTCGTTTCTGGGCGACACGCTGCGGATTCAGTACGCGGAGAATCCGGGGGCCTTTCTGGGAGCCGGTTCGCAACTCTCGCCTTCCACGCGGTTCGCCATCCTTGTTGTCGTCAACGCCCTGTTCCTCGGTTTGATTGCCGGCCTGGTGATCTTGAAGCGGCCGGCCGGCCGCGGGCAACACCTGGCAGTTGTGCTGCTCTTGGCTGGCGGCATCGGGAACCTGATCGACCGGCTGTTTCATAACGGACTGGTGATCGATTTTCTGAACGTTGGCATCGGCCCTCTGCGAACGGGCATCTTCAATGTCGCCGACATGGCAATCATGACCGGCTTCGGCATCTTGATCCTCTATCGCGGTCCGGCCGATGTCGCGGGCCAGTCACCTTCGCCTCGATTGCCGGGCGAGAATCCCGATCCGCCGTCTCCGCATTTGCCCGCGCAATAACGTTTGCAGCTTGGGCGGAAGTTCTCGAGAACGGCTCCGGTTGCAAGGATCGATCATGGAATCATTGCCGCGTTCCGTTTCCCAAACCGACGGCTCTGCCGTCGTTTCCGGAACGACAGCGGAGCTGTCGGCTTGGGAAAAGTGTGCCTCAACGCCGATCTCCATCCCCTAGTCTGCAACCGACGTTGATTAATAAGTGGCCCCCGCGATGCGGGACGTTAGTAGGAATTCGCGAGACGGCCGCGCTCTTCGGCCGGCCGACTTTCGGGCGCTTGCGGCTTTCTCTAGATCCAGCCTGACTCCGCGGCCCAAAGCGAATTCACTATGCCGTTGCTCGAAGCGTCCGTTTCGATTTGCTGTCCGGCTGAGAAAGCGTTCGACTTTCTCACCAAGACCGCGAACCTGCTCCACCTGGTGCCGGACGAATTACGGCTCTCGGTCATCAACGCTCCGCCGCAGCTCGCTCTCGGAAGTCGCATGGAGTTTCAAATCCTGGCGTTCGGCCCGCCGCAGAACGTCACCTACGAAATCACCGACTATTCGCGGCCGGACCGATTTACCGAAACGCAGGTCAAGGGTCTGCTGCCGCGCTACGTGCACGAACACCTGCTCCTGTCCCAGTCGAACGACACGGTCCTCGTCACCGATCGGATCGAGTTCGAACCCCCCGGCGGCCTGATGGGCTTCATGCTCACGGCCGATCGGCTGCGGACGACGCTCGATCGCGGTTTGTCGCATCGGCACGGCGCGCTCAGCGCCTCTTGGAAAACCCATGAGCCGACCGGCCCAAAGCAACGTGCCGACGGTCCTCGCGTTGCTGGCGCTGTTGGCCGTCGGCATCGGGCTGTTGGGACTGACCGCGCTCGTGCTCCCGCAAGCCTTCGGCTTTCTGGCGGTGATTGTCGGGTTCTTCGCCTTCGGTGCGATCAACTATCTGATCTGGGGCTGGTGGCTGCAGCCGCTGCCCATCGACGACGATTCGCAGGCCGAGATCCCGCACACGGGCGACTGACCAGGTCGATTCCTCAAATCGAAGGCAGTACGAGCCGCCGCGAGCCGCCCCTCACTGGGCGGTGATCGGAGGGTGCACTCAGAAAACGGTCGGGATCCTGTGAAAAAGCGCCGTCACGGCCGCTTCTTAGACAGCTTGCTCGCCAGGTACAGGCGATTCATCTCGCGCAGCTCCGCTATTGCTCCCGGGCTGGTGGCAATCTCCTGTTCGAAGGCGATTGCCTTCATGGTTTTCATGTTCTGCAGCACGACGACAGCAATGTCTTTGGCAGTTTGAGGTCGGAGCTGGGGCGAACGGAGCAGCAGAATCTGCGCGATGCTCCGGAGGACGGCCTTGCGAAGTTCGGCCCGCTTGACCGACCACTCCGAACGTGCATCCAACAAGGCGACTATGGCCTCGCTTTCGTCGTGAAGCTCGACAAACACGTCGAGCAAGGAGTCGGCCAAAGCGTCGACCGACGACGATGCCGCTTGGCTTTCGATCTTGCGAAAAGCCGCGTCGATGAGTTCGCCGTAACGGTGGATTAACGCGTCCGCGAGCACTTCTTTGTTGGGAAAGAAACGGTAGAGCGACCCGATTTGCGCACGGCGCGGGCAGCGATTTCCGCCATTGTCGCCGACTCGTAGCCTCGTTCGGCAATGACGGCGGACGCCGCGTCCATCAAGGAAGCGACGCGGAGCATGCCGCGGCGGCGTTTGGGCGCTCGGGCGCTTCGCCGCAGATTCGCCGTTGACTTTTTTGAGTCCATCCTCAACAATCTTGTTATGTGAGTGTATCCTCAACTATCGTAAACGGCCGGCACAGAGTCGTCAATCGCGACAAACGCGCTAGAAGAACGCCGCACAGCCACCTGGATCGAGCGAAAACGAGGTGCATCATGTACCAGGTATGCGTCTATGCCATCGCGCCGAACCTGTGGCGCTGGGAAATCCGGTGCGGACCGGTCCTGCTTTGTTGCGGCACGGCTGCGACCAGGGTCGCCGCCGAGATCAACCTGAACGAGGTCGTCAACGCCGGGCGTGGCTAGCGGGGGACGCTTCATTCAACAAAGGGCAGGCTCCCATTCCTGGACGCGAGCGAGTTGCTGCCGACACCCTGACAAAAGCAGTCCGCGGGCCGAGTTCCCCAGAAATCCCGAAGGCGCGGATCGAGGCGCGAGGGGCTAAGGCCAGACGAAACCGAATTGAGGTGCAATATGACGACGATTCAGACTGCTCGCTCCCTACGGATGTCTCTCACCTGGCCAGCCCTCTTCCGAGCTGTTCGATTGTTTCTTTTCGGTTTGATCGGCTGGCTTTTGTTGATCTCGAAGGCCGACTCCGCCTCGAGAGGCGTTTCGCTTGCCGCCGTTCTGGCTCTTGCCGCGCTCGTGGGCGTCATGTGGTATCTGTCTCGCGCCCACGCCGACAGGCGGTGGCGGGCTGCGCTGGATGCTTACGCGAAACAGGAACAAGCGAAGGGGACTTACTCAAGGAGGAACTTTCATGCTCGTCCTCAGCCGCAAGGTCGGTGAACGAATCGCCATGCCCCAGTGCAACGTAGCGGTCACCGTCATCGCGATCAAAGGCAAAGCCGTGCGGCTGGGCATCTCCGCCCCGGAGGACGTTCCGGTGTACCGGGAAGAGGTGTGGCAGAAGCTCTGCCAACAAACGCAGAGCCCGCGTTCAAAAGGGTAAGGGAATTCGGGAGGGGAGCGGGTCTACCGACCGGGAAGCCGCCACTGCTCAGGCTCGCGATTCGCTCCGACTTTGCGAAACGGCCGAAATCGAAGGCGTACTTACAACGGAGTGACCCTTTATGAGTGACAACCATGCCGCCGTCTGCAACGGGGACACCCAAGTCGAGAACTTTGCGGCGGAACTCACCTGTGCCATCTACCCCATCGCGCTGCGGCATGGGATGGCCGCCTCGTGGATCAAGGTGGAATTGGGCCTTTGGAGGGCGCTGGAGGAAACGGTGGAGAAGTGGGCGGGGGAATGGCCGCCGGCCGGTTCCTCGGACGAGCTCGATGTCTGGCGCGAGCGGTTCTTGATGAATCTCACCGAGAACGCCTTCGGCATCGCTGTGAAACACGGGATCAAGGGGTCTCTTCTGGAGGTGGAGTTGTGTCTGTACCGCGCTTTACGTTTGGTGATCGGGCGAGGGGCGCCGCGAATGCAGACCAAAGGGAGGCGGTCACAAAATATCGGTTCTCCCTCGGTATCGGCGCCGCGCCGGACTTCGGATTGTGCTCTGGACTGACGGGCTGCGCGGCGCCTTCGGAAGCGCCGGCGGCAGCACCGATCCCGTCACCGTCAGTTATCCGGTCGAGCGAAACGTCAGGGATTCTGCGGACTTCACCGCCCGGATCGCCGCGGATTCCGTCGAGGTGCGGGCCCACGTCTGGGCCTACTTGAAGAGGGTCAACTTCAAAGAAGGCGACTGGTGGCTGCAGCCGCTGCCGATCGACGACGACTCCCGAACAGAGATTCCGCAGACCGACGCCGACTGACCAGGGCCATACCCCCGGACGATCATCGTCAACGTGCAGTAATCAGGGTTGCGGCTTGAGAGCGTGTCTTCGCCCGAGGTGAGACTGTGTTGCTTTCGGCGGCGACGACCGATGTGCATCGCCATGCTGTGTTTTCGACTGAGCGGCAGGAGCCGGCGGCCGGTCGACCCAGAACCGCTTCCGCTCGAACGGATAAGTGGGCAGGACCACTCGCCGCTGGCGGACGTCGCGATGGAAACTTTCCCAGTCGATCTCCAAGCCCGCCGCGTGGAGTTCAGAGAGCGCATTGAGAATCTGGGTCCAGTCCTCGGCACCCTTGCATAAACTGGGGAGCCAACATCCGTCGGACTGGAAGCGCAGGTCTTCCCGCAGAATCCGACGAGCCAACGGCAACAGCATCGGCTGCGGGCCAATCTCCAAGAATCGATCACAGGCTTCTGCCAGAGTCCGGACGCCGTCGGCAAAGCGGACAGGCTCGACAAGCTGCCGGCACCAATAGTCCGCATTCGTGATCTCTGTTCCCAGCGCACGCCCCGTCAGGTTGGAGACGAGGAGGACTCTCGGCGGTGAGAGCGCGACTCCCTCGACGATTTGCCGAAATGCCGCCAACTGCGGCTCTGGAATGGGGGAAGAGGACTGATGCGAGGCGGGCAACTTCCGAGCGGCGATCCGTCGACCTTTTAACTCTTGAACCAGGCGACTGAGAACGGCCGGCTCGCCCGAAACGACGACATCTTGCGGGCCGTTGACGGCAACGATCGAGAGCCCCGGAAACTCCGGCAGAAGTTCGCGAATGCGTTCTTCCTCCATCCGAACGGCCAGCATTCCGTCGTCGCGAGGCGATTCGTGCATCACGCGAGAGCGGGCGGAAACCAGGCGTAAACCGTCTTCGAGGCTGAAGACGCCGGCCACACAGGCCGCGACATACTCTCCCAGACCGTGTCCCAGGACGGCGGAGGGCTCGATTCCCCAGGCCCGCCACATTTCCGCCAGCGCGAATTCGATTGCGAACAAGGCCGGCTCGGCAAAAATCGATTGTTCAAAGACGGCAGAGTCGCCAAGCGGCCCGTACAAGACATCGAGCAGCGGCTGCGGCAGCTCACTCGCGAGTAATTCAGAACATCGGTCGAACGTCTCGCGGAAACGAGGCTGCGTTTCGTACAACTCGCGAGCCATCCCGACGTATTGCGTTCCCAGTCCGGAAAACAGAAAGCCGACTCGAGCCCGACCGGGCCGGCGGGCCGCGCGCTCCGGCGAGTCGTTTTCTGCCTGTGATAAAGCTGCCGCGAGCGCGTTCTTGACGTCTGCGATGGACGAGCCGATCGCCGCAAACCGCTCCGCGAAATGGACGCGCCCGACCGCCGCCGTAAAGCAGATATCGGGCAACGATGCGTCGTCAAATTGTTCGAGAGCCTCGCGGTAGCGGCCGATCAGTGCTCGCAGCGCGGTGGGGGTTCGCGCCGAAATTGGGAGCAGGTGCTGCCGCGGCGGGGCGCCAGTCGATTGCGGTTGCGGCGGAGCTTCCTCGAGGACGACATGCGCATTGGTGCCGCCGATGCCCATGGAATTCACCCCCGCTCGGAGCGGCTGCTTGGCGCGAGACCACTCTTGCAAGGAAGTATTCACATAGAACGGGCTGTTCTCGAAGTCGATGCGGGGGTTCGGGTTCTCGAAGTGCAAGGTGGGAGGGATCTGGCGGTGATACAGCGCCAGAGCCGCTTTGATGAAGCCGGCAACTCCGGACGCGATCTGCAGATGGCCGACGTTCGTTTTGACCGATCCCACGGCGCAGAAACCGCTTTCGGATGTGCCCGCGCGGAATGCCTGAGCCATCGCCCCCAGCTCGATCGGGTCGCCGAGCGCCGTTCCCGTGCCGTGGGCTTCGACGAAGCCGATCGTGCGCGCGTCCACTCCCGAGCGCTCGATCGCATCGTTCACGACGGCAGCCACACCCTCCTGGCTGGGAGCCAGATACCCGACCTTGCCCGAGCCATCGTTGTTGATGGCCGACCCCTTGATCACCGCAAAAATATGGTCTCCGTCCTCGATCGCCTGGTCCAAGCGTTTGAGCAGCACCATCCCCGCGCCGTTGCCGAAGACGGTGCCTTGGGCGCGGGCATCGAAGGCGCGGCAATGTCCGTCCGGCGAGACGATCATGTCTTCGAGGAACAGGTAGCCGGCCTCTTGCGGGACCTTGATCGACACGCCTCCCGCCAGGGCCATGTCGCACTCGCCGTTGAGCACGGCCTGGGCCGCCATGTGAATGGCCACGAGAGTTGTGGAACAGGCCGTCTGAACGTTGACGCTCGGCCCGCGCAGGTTGAGCTTGTACGAAATGCGCGTGGGCAGGTAATCCTTGTCGTTGGTGATCATCACGCGAAAGCCGCCCCACGAGTCGAGCGTGAGTATCTCGGACGAGTCGTCCGGAGATTGAAACGACCGGGCCGGCAACAGATTGTTCAGCAGGTAGGTATTCATCACGGCGCCGGCGTAGACTCCAACCGGACCGGTTTGCGTCTGCGGGTTGTATCCGGCGACTTCAAACGCTTCCCAAGCGCATTCCAGGAGCACGCGTTGCTGGGGGTCCATCAGGACCGCGTCGCGCGGAGTGATGCCGAAGAATCGGGCGTCAAACCATTCGATGTCCGGGAGCACCGCCGAGACTTTGACGTAGTTTGGGTTGCGCACGAGTTTTGGATCGACGCCGGCGGCCAGCACTTCTTCTTCGGAGAAGAACTGCGTCGATTCGACCCCTTCGCACAGGTTCCTCCAGAATTGATTGAGATCGCCGGCGCCGGGAAAGCGGCAAGCCATTCCGATCACCGCGACGTCGTTCGCAGCCGCCGAGACATTCGGCCCCAAGTCCCGCTGCTTGCGGCGCGTCTGGTGCTCGGAGGGGCGTCCGACGGCATTCCCCCCGGAGGATCGACTGATAAATTTCGCGAGTGCCTGGATCGTGGGATAGTTGAACATTTCGACCAGCGTGATTCGCGGGCCGAATTGCTGCTGCAGCTTGATGTGCATTCCCGTCAGGAGCAGGGAATCGCCGCCCAAGTCGAAGAGGTTGTCGTGAACTCCAATCTGCTCGAGGCCAAGCACTTCCTGCCAGATCGCGGCGACTTGCTTTTCGATTTCGCCGTGGGGGATCTGAGCCTCGCGGCCGCCGTCGTGCCGCCGCTGCAACTCGGCAACGCTTGCCAGAACCGCTCCGAACTGGCCTTCGGCGAACCGCCGACTCAACTCCCCGCGCTGGAGCTTGCCGATCGCTGTTTTCAGGATGGCTTCCTTAGGAACGGGCAACAGGAAATCAGCCCGCACTCCCAGCTGACGGACGAGACATTGCTGAATCTCTCGCAAGATTTCGGCCCGTCGCCGGTCTTCGTCGGCGGCCGTGTGGAAAAAGACGGCTAGTTCCTCCCGGCCGGCACCCGGGCGCTGAACGGCGCAGGCCGCCGTAAAGCTGGCCTCGACGCCCGAAACAGCGTTCACCGCCTCTTCAATCTCGCTGCACGCATAATTGACGCCCCGAATGATAATGCTTTCCTTTGCCCGGCCGGTGATGACCAGCTCACCGTCCGAAAGGAAACCCATGTCTCCGGTATCGAACCAACCGTCCGCCTGAAAGACACAGTTGGCTTCCGGATTACGGAAATATCCCGGCGACACCGCTGTGCCGCGAACCTGCAGGTTTCCCACGGTGTTTTCGAGAACGACTTGCTGTTCCTCGTTCACGATCCGGATTCCCACGCCCGGAATCGGTGGACCCAGGCTGGTGAACGTACTGGCGTTTGCCGCATCGGGACCGGCCGAGTTGACGCCTCCCGGCGCCGATCTGGCGCTGCAACGGAATGAAATTTCAGCGGCCGATCTTGCGTCGCGACCTGGTATGTGATGCCCGACCCCAGTTCGGCCATGCCAAAAGCCGGTCGAATCGCGGTCGGCGGCAGCCCAAACGCGGCCAGCTCCGTCAAAAAGGGTTGAATCACCATCGGCGAAACCGACTCTCCGGCGGTCAACATGCCGTCGACGCACGACAGGTCCCAGTTCGGAGGCGATTTTTGATCCGCTCGCAGCGCGGCCAACGCATTGCAAACGAGCGAGTACGCAAAGTTCGGAGCCCACGTATGCGTGACGCGATACTTGTCGATCAGATCCAGCCAATTCAGGGGACGCGTGATCACAGCCCCCTTGCCGGCATAAACCATCCGGCAGCCCAGCAGCACGCAACGAAGATGCCAGTCGGAAATGCTGCCGATATGATCGAAAGGCAGCCAATTCAGAATGACATCCTGCGCGGAGTGGCCGCATAAGACATTGGCTCCGTGCGCACGCTGAATGAGATTTGCATGCGTCAGCATGATGCACTTCGGGGCACCCGTGCTGCCCGACGTCAGGCTGAAGAACGCGGTGTCGTCCGGTTGGCCAGACCAAACGTCGGTCGCGGGCGGAGAGGACATTAGAGACGCAATCTCAGCGCAGCGAAGCTGCTCGACTCCCAGCCGCGCTGACAGTGCCTGAACGGACTCAATCAATTCGGCGCTGGTAATGACGAGCGGCGCGTCGAGCAGTCTCCACACGTGACAGAGCTGTTCCAGCCCGCGGTTCTCCCCGCTGAACGTCGGCGGAATCGGCGCGATCGCCGGCTTGATTCCCGCGAGCAAGCAGCCCCAAAAAGCCGGCAGCACCTCCGCGCTGTCGTCGAGTAACAGAATCGCGCTGTCACCGGCCTTCAGTCCAGAGCGCAATAGACCGCCGCTCACGGCCTCCGCTTCCGCGAGCAGGTCTGCAAACGACTGGCGTTTCTCTCCGCCGTCGGGTGCCAGGTGCACGATCGTGCCGGCTTGTGCGTTTTGAGCAGCGCGTCGCAGAGTTTCGGGAAGCGTCCGCGGAAGTTCAGCGAGACCAGGTAGGGCCGCGGCATCACGAATTGCCCGAACGCCGTCTTCTCGAGCAGCATCCGGTCCAAGTTTGCTGAGCGACAGCTCCGGGACGATCCGCGGCTCGACCCGCGCGGCAAGGTTAGGCGCACTTTCGTTCAGCAGCGCGCGCAGATCGTCGAGGCAACAATGTTCGTCGGTGACACAATGGACCGTAAATCGGGCATCGGACTCTTGAACGACCCGGAAATCATTGATCCACGGAACCGGGGCGAAAAGAGCATGAAGTGTCGCCAAATCATTCATGAGCAGCAATCCGGATAAAACATCGATGTCGAGCAGAGTTGTCGGTGTTGTCGCTGACGGCTCACGGGATCATTCTCAGCTCACCCTTCGGGAGGACGAGCTGCCTCCTTCCGTTCAAACGCCAGTGGCCGTGCGGATTTCATGGTCGCCATCTTACTGGGCGGGTTGCCGGAATTGATCCATAATTGCGGAAACACCGCAGAATCTCGACCGTGCGGGCGCCGTTTTGCAGTTTCTGCGCCGCTTTTTCCCTATTCAACCACCAGGCACGGCGTGCCTCGGCCACCGTCACCTGTCCGGTTTTCCAAGACAGAGCCCTACAGATCGCTGATCCAAGAGAACGGCGTCTAGGCTCCGAAGAGCCGGGCGGCCGAAACTGTTTGGGCCGCAATGAGTCACCAGTCTGGAGAAGTCATGGTCGACCCGGACCAAGGGATCGAAGGGGCTCGAGTGCCCCGCATCCTGTACGGGACGGCATGGAAGGAGCAAATGACGCAGAGCCTGACTCAGCTCGCTCTGCAACAGGGATTTCGAGGGATCGATACCGCCAATCAGCGCCGCCATTACGATGAAACTGCGGTCGGGCGGGCCATCTCGGCGTCGGCCACAAGTGGCCTGGTGGTTCGAGAGAACCTGTTCCTGCAAACCAAGTTCACCTTTCGGCAGGGACAGGACGATCGCCTCCCCTACGATCCTCAAGCACCGATCCCGCTGCAAGTCGAGCAGTCGTTCGCCAGCTCGCTAGAGCACCTGGGAACCGATGTCATCGATTCGTACGTTCTGCACGGCCCCACCCAGCGGGTCGGCTTGGCCCCGTCCGATTGGGCGGCCTGGCGAGCGATGGAGGCCCTTCACGACTCTGGCCGGGCGCGCATGCTCGGTGTGAGCAACGTCACCCTCGAGCAACTCCAACGGCTCTGCGGCGAGGCACGCGTCCGACCTCGTTTCGTGCAGAACCGATGTTACGCCGTCCGGGGCTGGGATCGCGGCATCCGAGACTTCTGCAAGGCCAATGACCTGGTCTATCAGGGGTTTTCGTTGCTGACCGCCAATCGTGACGTGCTTGCTCACGCCGAAATGGGTCGGATGGCCAAACGCTACGATCGGACCGTCAGCCAAATTGTCTTTCGGTTCGCTCTGGACGTCGGAATGATGGTTCTGACCGGCACGACTGACGCCAACCACATGCGAGCGGATCTCGATGTATTCGATTTCGCTCTGGCTCCCGAAGACGTCGCAAGGATCGAGGCCCTGGCCGTCAGAGCGTAAGACCGCCGCTTGCCGGCTGGAATTGTCCTCCTCGACTCAGGTCCGTGCAAAAGACAATCGCTGCGCAAAAAAGAAGGAGGCGCTGTCGCGCCTCCCTTCCCCTTTCGGTCCCCACTTCTGTCTGTCACGACGCTCGCCGACGAAGGGAGCGTCCATCAAGAACTTTCCCGCTTACCACCACCCATACCCGAAACCGGCACCGCCAATTCCAACGCCGGCACCACCAGCGCCGACACCAACACCGACTGGACCAACGCCTACATAGGCGCTCGGGCGCCGGTGTAGTAGCCGCTGTAATAGCCCGGGTAATAGCCTGCACCGTAATAACCCGAACCGTAATACGGGTATCCATAACCGTAGCCGCCGTAGCCATAGCTACCGTAGCCGCCCCGGTAACCGCCGTTCCAACCGCCCCTCCGCACTCCGTCATCACGCCAGGCGTTCCCACGTACGACGTTCCCGCGCCTCTCTCCGCGCCTGTCCTGGGATTGTGCCGTGGACGTCCAGGACAAGAGGGCGGCAAGGCCAAGAAGGGCGCTGAACAACAAAGTCTGAATTCTTCGACTCATGATTCGTTCTCCGTTTGCGGAAAATCGGTGGATTACTTCTTCTGCAATTGTTCACGCAACAGGCGGACCTCTTCGCGAAGCTGCCGCATCTCTTCTTCGATCCGTTGCAGTGCGTTCGAGTCCGGGCCCGCCTGGCCCTGACCCTGACTCGGTCCCGGGCCATACTGGCTCTCGGCATACTCGCTGGCCCGGCTGCCAATCGTTACGGGGATCTTCTCCGGCTGATTGCCCCGCATCACCTCGAAGTCGGCTTTCGTCTGCGGCTTCATTTCGTGGACGAGAGCGATCAGTTCGGCGGGATCGTCGATTTTCTGTCCGTTGATCTGCGTCACGAGATCTCCGGGCTGTAAGCCGGCGCGGGCCGCCGGGCTTCCGGGATAGATCTGCGCCACGCGAGCCCCTCTTTGGCCGGGTGCATTTTGCCCACTGGCCGGAGCGCCCGGAGTGCCTTGGGCGCTCGGATTGGTGCCCGGCGCGCTTTGATTATTTAGGTTGCCGTCTGCAGTGCTCGACTGCATTGCCGGCGCGTTCTGACCGTTTGAAGGCATTTCATTCTCTCCGTAGAGCAGAATGCCCAGCCAGCCGCTGTCTCCTTCCGGTTGGCCAGGAATAAACTGAAGCAAAAGCTGGCGACCATTGCGTTCGATCACCAGCGGAACGGGACGTCCCGCCTGCGCGGTCAAATAGGCTTTCGCGTGGCGGCGGTGTGCGAACGGGCGGCCATCAATCGAAATCAACCGGTCGTGCGCCTGAAGGCCGGCTTGCGCCGCCGGACTGTTCGGATCGACACTGGCAATTTCCAGTCCTCGACCTGAGCCGGGCTGCGTCTCAAACTGAAGTCCAAGACCCACATGCTGGGGCGCGCCGTCTTGGTGACCCGATTGGTCTTGGTGACTCGCTTGATCCAGCCCGCCCGCTTTCTGCTCGACGGGTGATGATTGACCGGACGGATTTTGATTCACGGGTTCGTTCTGTGCGATGACCTGACTCCCCGCTCCCATCAGGAAGGTCGTCATGGCACAGAACGTCAGGCCACCTCGCAAGTTAGAGAAATGCTGCATAGTTCCTTCCTCGCTTTGTTAAAACCCTCGCCGAATGATCGTCCTCCTCCCAGTACGTCGCAGTGCCAGGCGCAGACCGAACCACCTCGCTCGAACCCGCTACTGCAACAATCACGAAGGGCGATCCGAAAGTCCGACGAATCCAGTAGTCCCGACGAATTCACTCGTCTCAGGCGGTCATGTCGGGGCTACCTTCGGCCGGACGCGCCAAAACGACCTACCCTCTGCAAGTCATGTACCAGAGGGGAAGTCACAGAGATGCGCGCGAGCGACTCAGCGCTAGGCGACCGATCCGCCGCGATCGCAGAGTTGAAGCAAGGGACTTCGCGGACTGTCCGCCGCACACCTTTTCGGGTTGATGAACAACGGGGCCAGCGCAACGCGAGAGCTTGGAGACTCTCGACGTCGAACCGGTCCCGTTTTCCCCGGGGAGGGCAGGATGTAACCAAGCGGCGATGCCGGCGACTTCCCGACCATTGGGCCGGCGATTGACCGGGCCGCCTACGGACTCAACTGGTTTGGATCACCCGATGGCGGTGCAGGAGGTGCGGGTGCTTGCAGCGGCGAGAAGTCGAAATCGTGCGGAGCCTCGAGCATTCGGAATGCTTTGGGCCGCGGGCTGAAGGAATCCGAATCGGCTTCAATCCCGCCGGGGAAACCGAGACCATCGGCTTCGTTGACGATCGTCTTCAGCCGCAGGTTGAGAATGTCGTCTTTGGCTTTCTTCCGCTTCTCGATCTGATCGCGCAGCTTCTTGACCCGGGCTTCGACCTCTGCGACCTGCCGCTCGCGCCGTTCGAGGTCGCGTTGGAAAGACTTCTCAAGCAATTTGGAGATCTCATTCGTCGCGTTCGTTTTGTCTGCGTCGTTCTTGGCAGATTTCAGCTTCTCAACCGCCTGATGAAAGGCCTCGAACTCCTGCATTTCTTCGTGCGACATCGGGTGAGAGAACGCACGTCGGAAGATCCCGTGACGCCCGTGCTCGCCCCAGACGCCGCCTACGCCCCCCAGACCACTTTGCCCGCCCCTGCCGTCCCATGGCGACGACGGCACTGCGGGCGGATCGTTTGCGAGGTCTTCCTCCGCGTCGGCAAGAGGTTCGACGGCTCGCGCCGGAGGGAGAGGCACTTTCTTGGCTTCCGGCGTCTGCGCCCACGCCAGCGTTACCAATGAGCCGCCAACCAGGAAGATTAACAGGAACGCGTGCCGAGCCAATTGATTCATCGCTTCATCCTTTCAGACGTGGGATTCTTCGATTCTTGGTCGATTTGAGCAGGTCGTCGACCGCCGTCAGTTGGACAGGCAGTTGGAACGACCTGCAGGGTGGCCGGACAGCCGCAGCGGGTCAGGGTTGTCCGGGCCACCCGCAGGCAACTGCCCCCGGGCACGGCGGGCCCCAAAATCAGCGGGACTGATCACCAGGCTCGGGCAGAGCTCGAGGCCTGAACTGTTGCGGATGGTCACCGAAGTCAAATGCCTGTGGCGGCACAACCGCTCGGTAGTGAGGCGTTGAAAACGGTTCCGCTTCAGACTCCTGCTCGAATGCGCCGGGAAAGCCGAGGCCATTGGCTTCGTTGACAATCGTCTTCAGGCGCAGGTTGATGATTTCGTCTTTGGCTTTCTTTCGCTTATCGATCTGGTCGCGCAGCTTCTTGACGCGGGTCTCGATCTCGGAAATCTGATTCTCGCGACGTTCCAGATCTCGCTTGAACCACTTTTCGAGGACTTGCGAGATTTCATTTGTCGCGCTCGTTTTTTCTGCGTCGTTCTTCGCGGTTTTGAATTTCTCGACTGCCTGACTGAGCGCTTTCGAACTCCTGCATCTCCTCCTCGGACATTGGATGAGCGAGCGGACCTCTGCCTCTCATCATTCCCATTCCCATCCCGCCCATTCCCATCCCGCGATGTCCCATGCCGCCCCTGCGGCCGAACGCCTCGGCCGGCGATGGTGGCCGCCGCGGGGGAGCGGGGGCGGCAGGAGCGGCGGCCGGAGGATTTGCGTCAAACGTATCCCCGGGCTTTGCCTCGCTATGTGTTTGGGGGCCGAGGGTTGGCTGGGTCCCCGGCGTCTGGGCCGTCTCCGGCGTTTGGGCCCATGCTCTCGTCAGCAGAGATCCGCCACCCAGCACGATCACCAACAACGCTCGTTGAAGCAGTTTATTCATCATTCCTTCCTTTCAGACGCTGGGTGAGGAGTGTCGGTCGCCGGGGTGGACGGCCGATCCCCCAATGAATCTTCGATCTGCGAAACGTCCGACTGCAATTGGGAGACATCCGTCCGCCACTGCCCGCTGTCGCCGGGGCTGACTAGGATCGGGCCGCTTTGCTCCTGCGATTCGATCGACTCGAGCGTTCGCTTGACCTCGGCAACGTCGCGATCAAAAGTGTCCGGCGGAAGGCGCGGCACAACCACGGTTGTTACCCCACGCGGGGTGGAATCGGCCGACGGGGATTCCGTAGGCCCGAGTCCCTGGCCCAAGCGGCGCGCCAACGCATTGGTTGTTTGCGACACGAAGTAATGCGTGACCGCCGCTCCAATCAGCATGCACACGGCAGCGGCCGCCAGGCCAATCGCCAACCGTTTGAGAAGCGGTCCTCCCGGCCGAAGATGGCGCTGCCGAAGCTGGCGCCACCAACTCCGGCGCCGCAGGCGGTGTCCCTGCTGCATCTGGGACAACAAGCCGGCGAGATGCGTTTCGACCTCTTGCGCGGTCGCGAATCGCTCGCTGGGATTTTTTGCCAGCAGGCGGTCGACCAGTTCGGCCAGCTCGATCGGCACGTCGGGGTTCACATCGTCGACCGGCCGGTGCGGCTCGTGACAGATGCGATTGAGCACGGCCATCGGCGATTCGGACCGGTACGGCGGACGGCCCGTGCACATGAAGTAAATCACGCTCCCCAAACTGAAAAGATCGGAGCGCTGGTCCACACTCTGGCCGCTGGCCTGTTCGGGCGACATGTAGTGCGGAGTGCCGGCGAGAACGCCCGACCGGGTGAGGGTCGCGTCGTCGACAGTTCGCGCCAGGCCAAAATCCGACAGGAGCACGCGGTCGATCGAGTCTTCCAACAGGATGTTGGCCGGTTTTACGTCGCGATGGACGACGCCCTGCGCGTGGGCGGCCGCCAACCCTGCCGCCGCTTGTCGCGCGATCCGCAAGACCTCTTTGATTTCGAGCGGCCCGTGCTCGTCGACTCGGGCCTGCAGCGAATGGCCCGGCACGAACTGCATCACGAGATAAGGGATCGGCCCCTCGGACTCGACGTTGTAAATCGGAATGACATGCTCGTGGACGACGGCCGCAGCCGCCTTCGCCTCACGGGCAAACCGCCGCCGCGCGGCGGAGCTGGTCGCCAGATGCGGCAGGAGCACCTTGATCGCCACGACGCGATGCAGTTCGGTGTCGTACGCCTTCAGCACGACGCCCATGCCGCCGGCGCCGATCAGCCGCTCGACCTCGTAGCGGCCGATTCGCCCGAGCATTTCCGGATGGCTGGCCGGCTCGAGAAAATCGAGCGAGAGCGTCTCGCAATCGATCGGAATGTCGTCACCGAGCAGCGGCTCGACCGAAACGACGATCGACGCGGGACCGTCCTTGCGCTCGAGCGTCGGCTCGCCGCCGTCTCGCAACGTCTCGCAGGCTTCTTTCACGAGATCGTCGGCGCCGGACAGTTCGCTGAGCCGCTCGCGACAGCGCGGGCACATTTCGAGGTGACGGGCCGTTTCGGAGAATTCGGCACTCGCTTCGTCGGCACTGAGGAGAACTCTTTCGAGTCGCATGTCTTCACAACGCATGATCGCCCTCCAACTGCCGGACTTCGTCGCGCAGCCGGGCCAGGACCCGAGCGCGGGCGATATAAACAGCGCCGGCCGTGAGCCCCAGCGACTCCGCCGCCTCTTCGACCGAGCACTGTTCGACGCTCGTCATCCAGAAGGCCCGCCAGGTGGTCGGCTTGAACGAGCGCCGGACGCGGGCCGCGGCGAACCGAAACAGCGTCTGTCGATGTTCCAGGGCCAGTTGGTCGGCCAGGTCATCGGGAGCGGGCTGTTGGAGCAGCAAGTCGACCACGCTGCTCGACCCGCTGCGAACGGGTTGTCGCCGCCGTTTCTTGGCCATCTGATCGAGGAATTGGTTGCGGGCGATCGTGAACAGCCAGGTGCGAAAGCGGGCTCGCTTAGGGTCGGCCTGCCAGCGTCCGACGGCGTTAACCACCGACAGCAGCACGTTTTGCACGAGGTCGCGCGCGTCGGCCTCTTGAAAGCCGTGGCGCCGCGCGAAGCGATGGACGAACGGCTCGTAGATCGCGACAAACTCGCGCCACGCCTCGGCATCTTCCGTCCGCGGCAGACGCAGAATCAGGCTGGCACGAGTATCGGGAACGCCCGGCATATTGCCTCCCTCTTCTTCTATACACGAAGGAGGGAGGCAAATCTTTCAGCCGATCGGAAGAATCTTGCTCACTCTCAGGCAGCGTCGAATTCCGAAATTCGGTTCGACGGCGAGAAGGGGAGCAGCCACTCGTCTTGGACGCCGGCGAGGCGGTATTGCATCACGTAGGCGTCTTCGTAGGTGTCGTCGTAATGGCTGCGCAAGACGCACACCGCGCGAAAACCCTGATTGCGGAAGAAGAACTGCGCGTCGAGGTTGGTCTCGCGGACTTCGATCATGATTTCGCTGCGGCGTTGCTGCGAGAGTTTGTCGACCAGCCGGCGGATCATCTGAGCGCCGACGCCTTGTCGGCGCATGTCGGGTATGGTCGCGAAGTTGAGCACGCGCAGCTTCGACTTGTGCAGCTCGTAGATCATGAAGCCGATGATGCGGTGATCGTGCTCGGCCACCATGCCGATGCAGTTGCGCTGCCGCAGGCAGCACAAGAAGTCTTCTTCGGTCCAAGGGTGATCGAAGGAGGCGCGCTCGATGGTGAGCACATCGTGCATGTCACGCCGGATGAGCCAGCGGATCTGAATTTTCAGTTCTTGTGCCGAAACTTTTTTCTGGCTCACGGAGGCCTCCTTGCCGTCTCGTTCCTGCGCTTGTCGTCTTGAAAGCGGGCGATTCCCTGCCAATCAGGAAGGCGCGCGGAGGATATCACAGCGGGCGACCGTCTGGAAGGGAACTCTGGGTGCTCGGCACAGCGCTTCGCACCGCCCTATGCCGAAGAAAAGCTTGCTCGCTGTGTGAGGCGATTCGTGTCCTGTCGACGTGTTCGCGAACGCCGCGGTGCAGTCGATTGTCAGCGCTTGCAAAGGAATTCGACATTCGTGATTTCGTTGCTGTTTGCGGTCTGGATCCCTGGGTCGCGTTTGAGAACGCAGAAACTAAGAAGTCGTTCGCTCGCCCGAAATCCAAATTTCGCAAGGCCTCAGGAGCACGAGTCGGTCTTCGTTCAAAAATCTTCGGTCAACTTGGCCGGTTTTCCTCTTGGCGCTAATTGCCACATTTGTATATTACTGTTCAGACGTTTATATACAACTCCTGGCCGCAGCGAATTTCACAGAATCTACCCGCTTTATTAGGCGATGCGCGTCACTCTGCAGCCGCACGAATCGGCAAGCAGGGAGGAAGCAAGCACGGCAACGCGGCTCAGCGTTGGCGATCGCAGTTTTTGTCGGAGTCGCCCGTTACGGGCCCAGCGTTCAAATCTGAACAGGGGCCCGACGGCGACTGGATTCGTCGGGGTCGCCCGTTACGGGCGAAACGCCCGACGTCGACTCAAATCGCGCGGCCCGAAACAAACGCGAACGAATCGCAAAGGAGACCGAAGCATGCTGGTCCTCACTCGGAAAATCGGCGAGGAAATCATCATCAACGGCGAGATCTGCGTGTCTGTCGTGCGCCTGCGCGGCAACCGCGTGCAGATCGGCATCAAGGCTCCGGCTGGCGTGCCGATTCGTCGCCGCGAACTCGGCTCCAAGGCCGCGCCCGCGCCGCGCTCCGGTCGCCTGCCAGTAGCGAATCGGACGCGCGCTCGCAACATGATGCCGGACAACACTCATCGGCGTTCGCGGCGCGCCGCCGTGCCCTCGCGGATCTCACGCGTTGTTCGCTCTTGTAAGCGGTGGTAAAATCACCATTGTCCGGGGACGCGAAACAATTCGTCGCATCGGTGCAAGACATGTCGTCGCCGAACACGAATTTGAACTTCCGTCGGGAGATCCCTCCGCAAGGAAGGTTGCGAAGTGTCTGCAATTTCACCCAGCAAAGAGCCGAATTGGTGCGACACGCCGCAGCTCGACGTGCGCTTGCTGGGGACGGTCGACTTTGAGTCGGCCCAGTTTCTGCAGGAACGCTTCGTTTACGAAGTCAGCGGGCGGACCGACCGGTTCGGCGGCCTGTTTTTGTGTGAGCATCCGCCGCTGATTACCGTCGGCCGCTCGGGCAGCCGAGCCCATATCTTGCTCGAACAAAAGGAACTGGCGACGCGCGGGCTGCAGGTCCGCTGGCTCAATCGCGGCGGCGGCTGCCTGGTCCATGCGCCGGGACAGTTGGCCGTGTATCCGGTCGTGCCGGTCAAACGACTCGGCTTGGGGCTCGAGGACTATCGGGCTGCCCTGGTGGGCAGCATCCTCGATGTCTGCGGCGAACTCGACGTTCCGGCCTGGCCGGTCGAACACAACTGTGGGGTCGCCGGTCGCGGCGGAGTGTTCGCGTTTGTCGGAGCGGCGGTAAAACGCTGGATTGCCTACCAGGGAGTTTTCATCAACGTAAATCCTGCGATGCAAATCCAGCGGTTGGTGTCGATCGGGGGCAACAGTCTGCGACCGACGTCGCTCGAAGCCGTCCGCGGCCGGGCGACGGCCATGTCCTCCGTCCGCGAGAGCCTGATTCGCAACCTGGCACGCCGACTCGGTTACTCGCAGTATCAAATCTTCACCGGACACCCGCTGCTCGTCCGCACGCGGAGGGTGACCAATGTCTGCGCTTGAAATTCTTCAAGACCTGCCGCCGCAACCTCGGCGCCGTCTGCCGCCCTGGCTCAAACGGCCCCTGCCCGCTCCCGGCATGTTCTTTACGAGCCGGGTGATCGAGGACCTGCGGCTCGAGACGGTCTGCGAAAGCGCCAAGTGCCCCAACCGGACCGAGTGCTGGTCTCATCGCACGGCCACATTCATGATTCTGGGCAACGTCTGCACGCGCCCGTGCGGTTTTTGCTCCGTCCCCAAGGGCAAGACCGAAGTTGTGCAGGCCGATGAGCCGGAACGCGTGGCGGAAGCCGTCGTGCGGCTGGGACTCAAGCACGTGGTCATCACGTCGGTCACGCGAGATGACTTGCCCGATGGCGGCGCCGAGCACTTTTATCAGTGCGTGCTCGCCGTGCGGGACCGGTGCGACGCGGCCGTCGAGGTGCTGACTCCCGATTTCCTGGGCAACGTCCGCGCGATCGACCGCGTGATCGAGGCCCGCCCCGATGTCTTTAACCACAACACCGAAACGGTCCCGCGCCTCTACCATCGCGTCCGTCGCAATGCCGCCTATCAACGCACGCTCGATCTCTTGTGCCGCGTGAAAGAACGGGCGCCGGAAATTCCCACGAAAAGCGGATTGATGCTGGGCTTGGGGGAGACGGAAGAAGAAATCTTCGCGGTCTGTGCCGACCTCAAGTCAGTCGGCTGCGAGATGATCACCATCGGCCAGTATCTGCAGCCCACACCCCAACACCTGCCCGTGGAGCGCTACGTCCCTCCGGAAGAATTCGAGGCCATCGGCACGCAGGTGCGGAAGCTGGGCTTCAAACTCGTCGCGAGCGGCCCGTTCGTCCGCTCGAGCTACCACGCCGGCGAAATGGCGACAGCGCTGGCTTGAGTGTCCCGCCCACCTTCGGCTCAGCAGAAAGATGCGGACTCCCCTGACTCTCCCCGAACTCGGCGTGGGCAACGAAGAACTCCGCGTGAGTTGCTGGCTCGTCGATCTGGGTGATACCGTCGACGAAGGAGATCGAGTCATCGAAATCCTGATGGACGGCATCACCTTCGACGTGCTGGCCGAGCATTCGGGAACGTTGGCACGGATCGAGCGGTCGCTCGACGCGGTCGTCCGTGCGGGCGACGTGCTTGGCTGGCTCGAAAGTGCCGAGGAGTCGGCGTGATCTGGGATTCAATCCGCGGGCAGTCGCGAGCCGTCGAGTATTTGCGGCAAAGCGCGGCCGCCGGTCGTCTGGCCCATGCGTTGCTGTTTGCCGGGCCGCCCGGAGTCGGCAAGGGTCTGACGGCCCGGATGTTGGCGATGGCCCTGTTTTGCGAGCGATCCTCGGACGCACACCTCGATGCGTGCGGCGAGTGTCGCAATTGTCGGCTGATGCTGGCCGGCAATCATCCCGACTTTCTGACGGTCGCCTGCCCGGAAGGCAAGAGCGAGCTGCCGATCGACCTGTTGGTCGGCAGTCTCGACAACCGGGGTCGCGAGGGATTGTGTCATGACTTGTCGCTGCGACCGATGCTGGCCCGCCGGCGTGTGGCCGTCATCGATGACGCCGACCGCATGAACACCGAAAGCGCCAATGCGCTGCTCAAAACGCTGGAAGAGCCGCCCGACTACGCCCTGCTCATTCTGCTCGCCGCCGACCTGGGCAGGATTTTGCCGACGATTCATTCGCGCTGTCAGACCGTGCGATTCGACCCTCTTTCGATCGCCGACGTGGCCGAGCTGATTTGCGCGAACGGCTGGGCCGAGAGTCCCGACGAGGCCCGCGTCGCAGCCGAGATTTCCGGCGGCAGCCTGACCGTTGCCCAACAGGTTTTGAATCCGCAACTCCAGGCCGTTCGACACGCGCTATTTGCGCAGCTCAGCAAGAGCCGGCTCGAGCCCTTCACGATCGCCAAGACTCTCTTAGAAGCACTCGACGGACTGGCCGGCGACACGCAGCGGCAGCGGACGAATGCGCGCTGGATCGTCCGCTTCGCCGTCGATTTTCTGCAAACGAAACTGCGTGCTTCGTGCGATGGCTACCCCGACCATGTCGAGGCGACCGAGTCGATCGGCCGGGCGATCGAGCGCTGCGTCGACGCGGAAGAACAAATCGACGCCAACGCGTCGATTCCACTCTGCCTGGAATCCCTCGCCGGTGATCTGGCCGCGACACTCAATGCGACGCGGGGAGATTTAGCGCGTCATCCCTAATGCGCTGCGCCATCGGCCTAAGATCACGCCGACAAGCAGTCCGACTCCGTGCGCGGCATTCCCAATCGGCCCCATGAGTCCGGTGAGACACAGGACGAACCAACCGAGCATCCAGAACACCATATTCTGCGTGACATAGAAACCGCTGTTGCGTTCGTACCAACTCTTCATCCAGACGTAACCGAACAGACCATAAACAACACCCGACATCCCTCCGCCGTAAGGATTGCCGCTCCACCAAAACTCCGCGATGTTCGACGTAAGGGCGATCACCAGCACCATCAAGGCGAATCTCACGGAGCCGCGCAACGTCTCAATGATCGGCCCCAGTTGCACGAGCCACATCATGTTGAACACGATATGCAAGATGCCAAAATGCAGGAAGATCGGCGTGATCAGTCGCCACGGCTCCTCCTTCCAGGCATGCGCCAAAACAGGACCGTCGGGGGTGTTCCACTCGTAGTCAAAGAGGAAGTGCACGACCATCGACCAATTCGATTTCGATCCAAGCCCGGTTAAAATGCCGACCACGATCGACACGGCCACTAGGAAATAGGTCACGGGAGCTCGGGCCACGCCGCCGCGGCGCCAGCGCCCCCCGACATTGACGAGATTCTTCTTCGCCGCAGCCGCGCGGCGTTGCTCTTCGGCACGCAGTTGCTCGGCCGGGCGGGCCGCCTCGCGGTAGATGGGTGCGTCGGGCGCGGCGGAGAACTCGGCGAACTGGCGGCGCGCCTCGTCCAGATGGTCCTCGTTGCGAACCCAGAGGGCCCAGCCTCCCGGCGCGGGATCGACCGAGAGCGGGATGCCCTTTGTCAGCAGATAGTCTGCAAACCGCTGGGCCATCGCCTGGTCCGGCACCGTTCCCAATTGCCGCATCGTCATCCGCTCCTCTTACCAGTGCAGCTCGACCACGTCCTTGTCGGCCAGTGCATGGTCGCGGCCGACGCTCTGACCGTCGCGCGCGCTGGTTCCCCACACTTTTGCGAATTTCAGCTGTTCGGCCATCTCCCGGTGCACCCGCAGAGCCAGATCGTCCACGGTGCCGCCTAGGGGAATCGTATACGGGCTATCAAGCTCGGCGGGCCGGCCGGGCCGCTTTGTGTAAACGCGAGTCACGTGCAGTGCCTCGTAGACTGCGTTGCGGAGCGCTTCGCGCGATTCCGGCCGGTCGAATTCGACCCGCAATACTGGAAACTCGTGAGGCATGGCTTCTTGGAAATACGCGAGTCGATCATCACAGCCCGCATCGTCCGCACGCGTGACAACGAGACGCGTTTGAACCCTCACGGTGGAAAAATCCTCGTCCGCAAAACCCGACTGGGCCGCCAGCTCGGTCTTGCGCGTGGCCAACTGCCGCACCACGTCGATCGTCTGATCCGGCGCATCGTCGGACGAGCCGTCGAACGCCAATAGAGCCAAGTCGGCCGAGCGTACGATGCTAGTGAGATACGGCTCGAAATGCGAATCGGTGATCGGAGGCGTGTCGATCAACTGAACAGCCACGTCTTCCCAGGCCATCATGCCGGGCATCGGCTCGCGGGTAGTGAAGGGGTACGGCGCGACCTCGGGCGTCGCATGCGTCAGCTCCGCCAGGATGCGGCTCTTGCCCGCATTCGGCCCACCCAAAAGCACCACTTGGCCTGCCCCCTGCCGCGGATACCGATAGCTCTTGCCGACCTTTTTCGGAGTCTTCGCCTCGTGTTCGGCGGCTCCGCGCGCTTCCTTGAGCCGGGTCTTCAGATCGGCTTGGAGCTTTTCGGTACCTTTGTGCTTGGGGATGAGCTTGAGCATCTCCTCGAGGCAGCGAATCTGCTCCTCAGGAGTTTGCGCGGCGATACTCCTCCTCGGCTTTCTGATACTGCGGCGTCAGGTTGGCTGGCATGAATGTGAGCCACCCACCAATGGGATTGGTCGCTCGACACGGCCAGTCTAACGACCCGCGGCCTGGGCAACGGGTGCGTTGAATTTGCTCGTCTCGAGGAATGCAAACAAGTCGGCGATTTCCCCGAGCGTCAGCGAATCCAGCAGCCCGGCCGGCATCACCGAGATCTTGGACGGGTTCTGCTCTTCGATGCGGCTCTTGGCAATTTCGAGCTTCGTCGAGTCCGACATCAAGAGCACCAGTTTATCGTTTTTCGAGATGCCGGGCACGGGCATCCCCACGTAGACCTGGCCCTCCTTGGTCACGACCTGCACCATGCGGTACTGATCGGAGATGACCTGCGACGGATAGACGATCGACTCGACGATCTCTTTGCGCTGGAACCGCCGGCGGACCGAACTCAAGTCGGGCCCGACCGACTCGCCTTCGCTCTGAAAGCGGTGACAGCGGACGCATTTGGCCTTGGTGAAGATGACCCGCCCCTTCGAAGCGGCGCCGTGCGCGTCGTGCTCGACCAGATCGAGAATCTGGTTGAACGTGTAGATTGATTTTGTTGTCTCGCTTTTCGGAAGTTCGGGTGCGGGGGCCGACGGAAATTTGTCGCGATACCACTTCTGGTAAAAGGCGATCGCCTTGTTGAGATCGCGGCCGGCCTTGGCATCCGCCTTCGTCCAATCCCGCAGCACGCCGATCGCGCCGCGCCCGCCGTTTGTCCCGAGTTTGAGCGCGGCCTGGATGAGCGTGCGATACGCGTCGGCGTTCTCCGGCCGCTGCTCGATGTTGTCGAGTGCTTCCAGGCAAAGCTGCATCGTCGTCGAGTCGGCAAACTGCAACGTCCGCACCAACAGGGGCAAGTCGTCGTTCAGCGGCTTGGCGGCCACGGCGCGGGCGATCATCTCGCGGCGATCGGGATACTCTTCGTACAATCGGCGAAGCATGGCGCGTCCGGTCGGCGAGTCGCTCTTGCCCAGCGACTGGATAGCGGCGGCCACCAGCTCTTCGCCTCCGCGTCCGCTCTGAGTCGTCGAGTCCGACAGAGCGCGCCCAGGATCTTTTCGTAGTCGGCGATCTCCTCCGGCTTGCAGATCCGCACGAGCAGGGCCGCGGCGGCGGGAAACTGTGACCCGTGCTGCACGAAGTACTTGCGATCCGACGGCGTGAAGCGTTCGGTCGTGGCGCCGACGATGTTCGACGACGTAACCCGTCAGGCTGTTGCCCCCTTCCCAATCGCGAGTCCCCTCGTACCAGGCCAGCAACCGCCGCTTCAAATCGAAGGTCCAGCCGGCGTTGAGATAGCGCAGCGTGAGCGCGTAATGCAGCTGGACGCCGTGGTTGGGCGAAGTCTCGACGAGCTGCATGATCTTTTCGGCGGCCGGCGCCAGATTCAGCACGGCCAGAATGCGTGCGGTCTCGGCATCGATTTCGGTCTGGCCCGTTGGAAAAGCCGACAGTAGCGTGCGGCCGATTTGATCCGAGTCGGGATTCCGCGCTCCTTGCAGCAGGGCCAATTGCGTGAGCCGCAGCGCCGCCATTTTGATGTCGGAAGCTCTCTCAGTCGGAGCCGACGAAAGCAGCTTGGCGGTCTCCTTTAAGATCAGAGGAGCGGCACCCCGCCGATCACGGCGGTAGCTCGCCAACAGTGCTTCGGTCACGACGTGCGGATTCGAGGACGCGAGGGCCGTTCGCAGCCAGCGCTCGACTTGGAATTCGTTCGAGAGCCAGGCGTGCCGAGAAGCGCAGCCAGCGGTCGTCACTGCCGAGCAGCTTGAGTGTGCTCGCCACCGGCGGCTCGATGCCGCTGTGAATGAAGGCCTCGCACGCCCGACGCTGGACGGTCTTGTCCGCATCGTCGATGAGTCGCGCGAGTGCGGCGCGGACTTCCAATCCCTCGTGGAAGCCGAGCAGATGCGTGGCAAACGCGCGGACGCTGGCGTCGCGTGCATTGGCCGCTTCGAGAAGCAGGCGCAGATCGGGCTTCGGGCCGAGCTGATTCAGCAACGTCAACGCCCGAATCTGCAGAGCCGGGTTCCGTCCGCGAACAGCGGCCGCCAGAGTCGATTCCCACTTGGGGCCCGCATCGGTTTTCACTCGCGCGGCGATTTCGCGGGCCCAGGCCGCTTCAATCTGCGGCAGCTTTAGCAGCTCGGCCACGCTGGACGCGTCGGCCGGCTTCGAGGAGCCCTCTTTGTATCGCAGGCGATAGACGCCCCCCTCGCGTCGCGCGGCCGCCGGTGGTGAATACGATCGACCCGTCGCGGTCGATCTCAATGTCTGTAATGTTGAGCGGATTCCCGGAGAGCAGCGTTTCCCACGTGCCGGTGTAAGTGGCCCCCGTCTTTTGGAGATGAGCCGCCAGAATGCCGGCCCATCGACCAGTCGCCCATGATCAGACTGCCGAAATACTTTTGCGGAAACTGCGTGTGCTCGTAGAAGACGATTCCGGTCGGCGAGCCGCGGCCAACGTCGACGGTTCCCGGTAGCGAGTCGAAATAATACGCCGGCCATTTTGCGTCTCCGCTGCGCCAGCCGAACTCCGCGCCGGCAATGCAGTGGTTCACACGGATGGGCCGGTACCAATACGCCCCGACGTCCCATTCCATGTCGGCGTCGAATGTGAACATGTCGCCGGCCGCATTGAACGCGAAGTCGTACTCGTTGCGAAAGCCGCTGGTCTCCATCGACCAGTGTTTTCCGTCCGGCGTGAATCGCCAGATCGTGCCGCCGGGGGCTTTGATGCCGACCGCGTGCCCGCCGGCGTCCTCGAACTTGCGGACGAGCAGGTAATCTTCGTCGTAATCGCGGCAAGGCGATGTCGGCTCGGGCTTGTGCGTGATATGGGCGTGGTTGCCCATGTTGTGATACAGCCAACCGTCGGGGCCAAAAATCACGTCGTGCGGACCGTGATCGCCCATCCCGCCCTTGCTGCTTGATCGACCAGCCGCACTTCGTCGGCCTTGTCGTCGTGATTTTTATCAGGGAGGCAGTAGACGCCGACTCCTTTCGGCCCTGAGCCGACGGCGTACAGATCATCGCCGACGGTGCACAGTCCCTGACAGTTCTTGACCTCGGTCGTGTATTCGACGACGCGGTCGTAAATGCCGTCGTGATTGTCGTCGATCAGACACAGGATCGGTCCGCGTTCTCGCGAAACGATCAGCCGTCCACGATTGCCCCAGGTCATCGCCACCAACGACCCGACCAGTTTTGGCTCGGCGATCCGCACCAGCTCGAATCCCTTGGGCACGTCGAATCGGTCGAGATACGTCTCCTTGAGGACGATCTCCTTCCAGGGTGACTTTTCGTGCGGGCCGATCACCTTGACCGGCTTCCAATCGCGCTGTCTCGAATTTCGGTTGCAGCCAGGCGGTTCCCTGCGGCGCAATCGTCGTCGCGACCCAGGCGGACCCGGTATCGAACGGAATCTTGTGACCCCCCTGGCTGCGCACTTCGCCGTCGATAAACAGACCCGCCTTGCCGCCCCGGTTCTCTGCCTCGACGCAAAACACGTTCGGGCCGCGGTCGACGATGTCATTCAGATTGAACCGGTAGAGATGGTCGGCATCGCCTTCGCCGACTTTGATGCCGTTGACCCACAGCACGAAATGATCGTCGCACAAGACGCGGGCCGCCCCGGTCGAAGGCTCGTCGGCGCGGAGTTCCCGCCGAAACCAGACCTTGCCGACTGGTGCACTCTGCTCCGGATGGCCGGCGTCGTACCAAATCCACTGTGCGTCGAAGCGATCGTCTGCGACGAGCGGCGCACGAGTGAAGAAAGCAGCCAGGAGAAAACCACAGATGGTCAGGGCTCTCATCAATCACTCCGGAGGGCGAGGAAGCTGTTCAGGCGGGTACAGTCTGGCGATTAGGCTGGATACGGCAGGACTCGAGCGAGGTGTCTAACCGGCGCGCTTCGCGGAATTCCACGTGCGAACCGTCAAATCAAGGTGGGGCGAATCAGGAGGGAGCCAAGCGTGCAAACTGAACTCAGTTCTCGAGCGTCGGCTCTATTTTAATCCGTCGCACGACCGCTGCAAAGAACTGGCGCGTCCCTGCAGTCCCAGTTCGCGCTGCGCACTCTGAGGATCTTTCCACCGCTCGGGTGCCACGGCTGAGTCTGCTCAGCCGTGCTCTTCCCGGCAGGTCGTGGTCCCTGGAGATAAACAAGCGTAATACGATTGTTGAAGAGCACGGCTGAGCCGAAACGTCTCAGCCGTGGCACCCGAGCGAACCGGCGGCCATCAGCATCGCCCAGGCAATTGAAGCCGCCGCTTTGCGCCCTTGCGCCGGGACTGGACGCGTCCAAAAGCAGCGGCTATTGTCGGCCAGCACACCTGGAAAGGCCCCCGATGGAACCCGCCAAGCGATTGATCGAGAAAGTCACCCGCCGTGAAGTCACGCTGGGTTTGTTGGTGACTCAGCACCTGTGGCTGGATTTGATCGAAATCGCCAAACGCGCGTCGATCGACTATCTGATCCTCGACATCGAGCACGGCGTGGCCGACATCGAAACGGTTGCCGAAATGTGCGCCGTCGGACGGATGATCAATTTTCCGATCCTGATCCGCCCGCAGAACAACGAATACGCGACGCTGCGACTGGCAATGGATCTCGGCTGCTGCGGTTTTCTGCTGGCGAGCATCGAGTCGGCGGCCCAACTTGATGCTGTCCGGGATGCGATTCGTGTCCCGCCGCGCGGCCGCCGCCGCCCCGGGCGGGCCGAGCAACCGCTGGTTGACCCAGCACACTCAAGCGGCCTGGCAGTCGGGCGTCGAAGATTCCTTCATCGTGCTGCCGCAGATCGAAACCCGCGTCGGGCTGTCCAACGTCGACGCAATTGCCGGCCACGAGATCACGACCTGCATTGCCGTCGGCCCCTACGACCTCTCCGCGGAATTGGGCGTGTGCAGCGAGCAGAACCACCCCAAGGTGCGGGAAGCCCTGGCGACAATTCGCAAAGCGGGCTCAGCGCATGGCAAAGAAATGTGGATGATCGGCGACGCCACGCAGCTCGTCCGCGATGGTTACCACTTCATCTGCATGGGCGAACCGAGCTGGCTGTTGGAAGCCGCCCTCAAGCAAAAGGCACAAGAAGCGCGGTCGACGACCAAAGCGTCCTGAACCCCGCGAGGGGTGACGGTCTTCTGGCCACTGGCGCGAGCCCGTGGGAAATCGGCTCTTCTCATCTCTTACAAGCCCCCGAATGGGGGGGCGACAGATTCTCTGGGACGTTAGCTCTTTCGTTGGAGGGCGGCCATGCTGTGTTGTCGCGAGGGACGCAGCAGGTTCGCCAACGCCTCCGGTGCTTCCGCGAAGCGGAGCGCCCCTGCTGGCCACTGGCCAAACGGAAGTTCGCATCTGCGTCGTGACTCCTCGAAACGGCTTCGGTTGGACACGTCGGTGATGGAATCATTGCTACGTTCAGCTTCCCAAGCCGACGGCTCCGCCGTCGTCTTATTGTTGCGCACGCCGGAACGACGGCAGAGCCGTCGGCTTGGGAAAAGTGCGCCTCGCCAACAGCTCCCTCGTGGACCTGTTCAACCGATGCCTCTTGCAGTCGTATGCATCACGAGATGCAAATTGTGGTCGCGGGTCGCGTGACGACACAAAACGGTCTCCGGCCGAGGAAATTTTGGAACTTGTTTCCATGCGCATGGAACATTGGCCTTGACCGATTGCGGGACTCTTGCGATAATTATGATATAGCCATATTTATCGCAGCGCTTTCCCGGACGAGTGCCCATGTCTCAACGATCGCCCCTGCTCGATTCGCCTCGCCCCCATTCGTTTGCCGAGTATTTGATCTCGATCGGCTTCGAGCCTGATGTCGCCGCCGTGACAACCCCGGCGGAGTATTGCGAAGAGCGTGAGCGGGCGTGGGAGTCGATCTTTCGGGAAATCCGGGGCGAAAAGCCGACCGCTGATCCCCACAAATTCGCCCCCGAGATGGTCGCCCGGGCCGCCCGGCTCAAACGTAACGAGCCCGACACCTCCGATCTGCTCGACGAACTCGACCTGCGGTTGGGACCGGACGAGGATCGGTTTCCTTTCTTGAGCGCCGCCCAGCTCAACTCGGGCCAATTCGAGACCCGCTACCTGATCCCCGGCATTCTCGCCGCCGCACAGCCGGGCGGAATTTTCGGCGCGTTCAAGACGCTGAAGACGTCGGTCACGGCCGACCTGTTGATTTCGCTGGCCAGCGGCACGCCGTTCCTGGGCCAGTTCCGAGTGGCCGAGCCGGGTCGCGTGCTGTTCCTCTCCGGCGAATCGGGCCTGTCCGCGTTGCAATCGATCGCCCGCCGCATTTGCACGGCCCGCAGCATCTGCCTCGAAGCGCTCGACAATTTTGAGCTGTCGGCAAAACTTCCCCGGTTGGACAACCGGGCCGACGTGCGAGCACTGAGACGGATCATCCGCAACAAACAGCCGATTTGCGTCGCCATTGACCCCGCCTATCTGGCCGTCCGCGGCGACGATGCCCGCAACCTGTTCGCCATGGGCTCGCTCTTGCGTCCGCTGGCCGACATCGGCGACTCGACCGGCTGCACGATCCTCGTCGTCCACCACTGCAAGCACTCGAAGCACACCACCCACGATCCGGCGACCCTCGACGACATCGCCTGGAGCGGTTTCGCCGAATTCGCCGCCCAGTGGCTCTTGCTCTCGCGCCGGCGGAAATTCGACGCGGATATGGGGCGTCACGAACTCTGGTTCACCGCGGGCGGGCGGGCCGGGCACCACGGCTTATGGGCGCTGGATGCGAATGAAGGGGTTGCGCGGGGCTTCGAGCCGCGCAAATGGAGAACGGCCATCCGGGCGGTGACGATCGCGGAAGCCCAGTCCGACGAGCGCCGCTTTGCCGCCAGCGAAGATCAACGCGCCCGCCGGACGGCCGCCACGTTTGAGCGTCATCGCCACAACGTGCTCAATTTCTTCGCGAAAAACCCCGAAGGAGCAAATGCCCGATCGGTTCGCGACAAGCTCGGGATCAACGGGGCCTACGTGGTCCGGGTGCTCGAATCGCTGGTGGACGAGGGATTGCTGGTCGCCAGCGAGCTTAAGAAACTGAAACGGACCGAACGCATCTATACGCTCTCAACCGGAAGGACCCCCACCGTGCCGTCCGATGAGGCGGGAGGGCCGCCAGAGTCGAAGGGATCAACAGAGTCGCTTTGACCAAAATTGGGTCGGTACAATCTCTCCTGGTATAGGGGGGGCAAATTGACCCAATTTTTGAGGCGGCTGGGCCCGAGCTCAAATTGCCGGTGCGGCGCCGAGCGCAAGATTCGTTCTGGCTACACTTTAGCCATCACTGGGCTTCAATAACGCGGAGAAAGCCGATGGACATCCTCCAGGAAGCCAAAGAGATCGCCGAGTGGATCGTGACTCTCCGGAGACAAATCCACCGCCATCCGGAGTTGATGTACCAAGAGGTGAAAACCAGCAAACTGGTCCGCGACACGCTCGACCAGTTGCATATCCCGTACAAGTACCCGTTAGCCGAGACCGGCGTCGTCGCCACACTCGGAGACGGCAAAGGGCCGTGCGTCGCGCTGCGGGCCGACATGGATGCGCTGCCGATCCACGAGGAGACGGACGTCCCCTTTCGCAGTGAAATCGATCACAAGATGCATGCCTGCGGGCACGACTGTCACACGGCCATGCTGTTGGGGGCGGCTCGGTTGCTCAAGAATCACGAGTCCGAGCTGCGGGGGACTGTTAAGCTTATCTTCCAGCCGGCGGAGGAGGGCGGGGCGGGGGCCGAGCGCATGTGTCAGGAAGGGGCGCTCGAGGGGCCAAAAGTCGAGCGGATCTTCGGCCTGCACGTCTTTCCCGGAATGACCACGGGATCGGTCGCCGGGAACCCGGGGGTCATCCTCGCCGCGACTGGGGCATTCGAGGTCACCATCAAAGGAAAAGGCGGCCACGGGGCCATGCCGCACACGACCATCGACCCGATTACCTGCGTCGCAAAAGTGATCGTTGAGCTGCAGACGATCGTCTCACGCGAGACCAACCCCTTCTCGCCCACGGTCGTGACGGTCGGCTCGATTCACGGCGGCGACGCCCCCAATGTCATTCCCGAAACCGTCAAACTCAGCGGGACGTTCCGCAGCCTCTCGTCATCGGGGCTGGCGACGGTGAAACAGCGCATCGACGAGATCGTCCGCGGAATTGCGGCAACAAACCGCTGCACGGTGACGATCGCCTACGAATGTGACTATCCTCCGACGGTCAATGACGAATCGTCTTGGACTTTGGCGCGGAAGGCTGCCGAAAGTCTCGTCGGCGCCGCCAACATCCATCCCATGGAGCCAATCCTCGGCGGAGAGGATTTTTCCTTCTATCAACAGCGGATCCCCGGCTGCTTTTCCTTCTTGGGAGTGAGTGCCGCGAACTGGGAAACTCGGCACAGCGTCCATCACCCGAAGTTCAAGGTTGATGAACAATCGTTGCCAATCGGCGCGGCGTGGCACACTCAAGTGGCCTTCGACGCCCTTGCCGAGCGGGCGACGTGAGGAGGCGAGTGTGCTGGGCCGCGCAGAGCGCCCTAGGCCGCGCGCAATTTAAAATCGCGAGTGAAGGCGGCCGTCGTGAGCAGGCGCGCCGCTCGCTGGAGCAGCTCGCTCCAGTCGTCGGCAGCCCCGCAGCGCAAGAGACGCATGGACGGATACCACGGCGTGTTTTCCGTGTCGAGCCTCCAGCGCCAATCCGCAGCGAAGGGCAGCAGCGTCCAGACCGGCCTGCCGAGGGCAGCCGCGAGATGGGCCGTCGAGTTATCCACCGTCAGGACCAAATCGAGTGCCGCGAGCTTGGCCGCGAAGTCGTCCAGATTCTGCAGTGGATTGCAATCGGAGCCGTCGTCCAGCGGAATTCCCAAGCGATCGTTCGCTGTCGTAGCTTCGGCCGCGGCCCAGCCATATTGAATATTGACGAATTGGGCGCCGGGAACTTGAAAGATCGGCCCCCACAAGTCGAGCGGAATCGATCGCCGGCGACGTGTCTCGGCGTCTTTGCCCCCGTTCCAGGAGATGCCAACCTTGAGCGTGCCCCCCAATCGTGCGAGCGACGATCGCCATTTTGCGACGAGATTTGGATCAGGCACGAGATAGCCGGCCGCCTGCGGGAAGTCGTCAATCCGCCGGCGTAAGAAACGCGGGAGCGTTCCGAGGTATTCGATTACGTCACAACGGCCAACCGGCGGAAGCGCTCTAGGGTCGGCGGGGCTTGCAACCGCGTTGATCTGCGGAAACGACCGTGCGAACAGCGGGACAAGACGAGGATCGCACTCGACAAAACCGGTGCCGGCTCCCTTCAACAAATCGGGGAGACAGGAAGCAAACATCACCTGGTCGCCGATTCCCTGCTCGGCGAGAACCAAGATCGAGCGTCCGGCTAAAGCCGCTCCGTTCCATCGCAAAGCAGGAATCGCACGCCGGTTTGATTCGAGCTGAAGCCGTCCGTCGTATTCGTCCCACCCTGGACCGAGCGCTCCGCGCACCAGGTGCACCATAGCCCGGGTCAGTTGTGCCTTGGGGCGATGGGGCGATGAAACCGGGATCTCTTCAAGAATGGTCAACGCCTCGTCGAACTGCCGCAAGTCTTTGAGCGCGGTCGCGAGATTGAGCCGCGTCTCATCATCGGCCGGCAACAGGGTAAGTGCTCGTCGATAGTATTCGATCGCCTGGTCGAGTCGATTGTCTTCTCGCAGGCAATTACCGAGGTTAAACCAGGCAAGACCAAATTGCGGATTGGATTGGACGGCCTTTTGAAAGGCAGCGGCGGCGGCCTCGAGCTCTCCCCATTGCTGCCGGATCACGCCGATGTTGTTGTGCGAAGGCGCGTGATCGGCCTGAAACGAAACCGCTCGCAAGTAGTGTTCGAGCGCCTTGGCCGGGCGAAGATCTTCTTCACACCGAACGCCACGGACATATTCTTCGTCGGCACTTGCCATCTTGCCCCGCCTGATCAGGAGTCACGTCTGAGAGCGCGAGTCAGGCACGCGCCTGACGAAACACACTCGCAAATTGCGCGGCGCGCTTTGCGGTGCGCTTTGATGAACATCGTCCAGTCGGCATGAGGGCATGTAGCCGAATGTGAAAGAAATCTCACCAAGGCTGATGCGCAAAACACCCAGGTTATCGGCGCGCTCGCAAAATGCCTTGCTTAGGAGCGATTCGGCTTCGAGGTGCTGTCGCGAATTCGCCTAGGTTTCCTACCCGAGATATTTCTTCCACCATTCCAGGATCTCGTACAGGCGATGCACGCGCAGGTCCGGGGGCCCGGAGCGGCTGAGGCCGTGGCTGGTGCTGGACGGGTATCGCACGAAACGCGTCGGCACCTTGCGGAGCTTGAGGGCGACGAAAACTTGCTCGGCCTGCTCGACGTTGCAACGCAGATCGCCCTCGCTGTGGATAATCAGGGTCGGCGTTTTGACATTACCGAAGTGTTTGAGCGGACTTTGTTCCCAGATCGCCTCGGTGTTGTCCCAACTGTTGCCGTCCCAATATTCCCCGGGAACCAGCGGCAAGTCGCTCGAACCGACCATGCTCACAAGGTTGGAAACGCAGCGGTCGGTGATGGCGGCGGCAAACTCATCGGTGTGAGAAATTGCCCAGTTGGCCATGTAGCCGCCGTAGCTCCCGCCCATCACGCCCAGGCGAGTCGTGTCGACGTACGGCAGACTCTTCATGAAGCGAATGACCGCCTGCACGTCGCGCCAGTCGGCCTCGCCCCAATTGCCTTTGATGGCCGTACAGTGCGCGTCGCCGTAGCCTTTGCTGCCGCGCGGATTGCTGTAAACGACCGCGTAGCCCGCGGCGGCCAGCACCTGAAATTCGTGGAAGAAGGTCTCGCCGTACTGGGCATGAGGTCCGCCGTGGATCTCGAGGATCGTGGGATATTTTCGGCCCGCCTTGAAGCCGGGCGGTTTGATCACCCAGACCTGCACCTTCGTGCCGTCGGCGGACTCGATCCAATGGGGCTCGGGTCGGGAAATCTCGAGCTGGTCGATCAACGAGGTATTGAAGTGGGTCAGAACCTTCGTGGCGAGCGGGCCGCTGGCGTTGGCGAACGAACCAACGGCGACCTCCGCAGGCGTAGTCGGGTCGGCTATGGTCAGCGCGGCTCGCGTCCCATCGGCGCTCAGGTTGCCAAGCGAAAAGATCGCGCGGCCTTTCGTGTGAAACGTCAGCGGGCCGCCGGACGCGGGGATCGAGGCGACGTGCGACTCGCCGTGCCAGCCGATGTTCGTGAAAATGCGGCGACTGTCAGGAGTCCACTCGAGCTGCAGCGCCGAACGCCGGATCGGCACTGTCGCTCAGAGTCGCGGCCGAGAGGCAATAGTCTTCGTTCCCGGTCAGGTCGCGCGTGCGCTGGCTTTTCACGTCGTAGAGATAGAGCCGCGTATTGTGCACGCCCCACGACTCTTTCCCTTCGCGTCCGGCAAACGCAATCGACCGTCCGTCGGGCGACCAGCGGACGGCCTGCTTCGGACCCAACGGCAGGCCCGCGATTTTCTCGGACGTGCCGGTTTTTGCGTCGACCCGCAGCAGATCGTCTTTCCACCACGCCATGAGCGGCTCGCGGTTGAGATTCACCGCCATCACCAGCTCCGACGAGTCGGGGGCCCAGTCGAAGTCGAAAGAGGCGGCTCGTTCGCGGCGGAGCAAGCGATGCTCTCCGGTCGCCGCGTCGACGATGTACAGCTGAAATCGCTGTCCGCAGAAATAGCCGTCGCCGTCCAGCCGATAGAAAAAGTCGTCGATGACCTGAGGCGGAACGCTCGCCCCGCTCGTTTCGCGGGCTTTTTCGGCCTCTTTGGTTCGCCCGACTTCCGTTTCCCGGTAGGCGACCGCCAGCAGGCGCCCGTCGGGCGACCACTTAAAACTCTTGATCGCCCCCTCGGGGAACCTGGTCAGCGGGGTGGCTTCGCCCCCCGTCGCCGTCATCACAAAAATCTGCGGCTTCGGTTTGTCGCGTGCTGAGATGAACGCGATTTTTTGTCCGTCGGGCGACCAGCGGCCGTGCGAATCGCGCTTGCCGGACGTGAACTGCCGCGGCTGGGCGACTGAACTGGAACGTGAGCCGTCGGCCGCGACGAGCCACAAGTTTGTCTCATATTCGTTTTTCTCACCGACGTGTTTCTCGACGAATAAGATCGTCGAACCGTCGGGCGAAATTTGCGGATCCGAGACGACGTGCAGCCGAAGAAGATCTTCGGGAGTGATGGGGCGACACTGCGATCGCTGAGGCTTTGAGCCGGCACTGGAAGATGTTTTCTTCATCGCGTCTCGTTACTCGGCGCCATTGGAACAGCGTTCGTGCGGCGTTTGAATTCAAGCGACTCACTGTTGGGCTCCGATCCTAGCGTCGTCGCAACGGCCTCGCCACCAGAATGCGACAACGTTGGCCTAGCGGCGGATCGAGGCCACACGCATTAGAGGCAGTCTCGCGGGTGGTTCCGCTGGAAACCTGAAAGGTGCGCAACGACCGAGTGCGCCGTTCAGGTTTGCATGTGGGGCGTGAGCCAGGCGAACAGCATTCCGGTCACGATCACCGGAACCCAGGCAGACAGTTCCGGCGGCAAGATGCCCGACTGTCCGCAAAAGGCAACGCCTTCAGACATCCCGAGCAGACCCGCCAGCACGCCGGAGGCGATCGCCATATTGGCGATCAAGCCGCGGCTCTCCTTGCGCAGAATCAGCGGGATGGAGACGAGCATCGCCAGCAAATTGGCGAGCGGTCGCACCAGCCGCGCGTGAAGCGTCTGAGAGAGCCGGGCCGTCGACTGGTCGAAGGCCGGGCTGCGCAACCGATAGATCAGCTCCGCGGTCGAGAGCAGCTTCGAGCTTCCGAGCCGATTGAACAGCTGGTCGAACGGGAGATCACTGACGATGAAGATCTCCTTCGGCTGGCCTTCCAAGGCGCGCACGTGCTGGCTCCCCTCCGCCGAGAGGGCCAGCTTCGCGAACGGCCGATCGACGTTTTTCAAGAGCCATCCCGCCTCATGATTCGCGGTAGCGGGCACGTACAGCGCTTCGCCCGCCTTAATGCACGTCGGAGACAGGGCAATTTCGGGTGACGGGAGCACAAACTCCGCGTCCTTGATGAGTTGAGGATCGAGCGAAAGCTCGTGGCCGTCGATGTAAATGCCAGTCGAGGGATCCGTCAACGGCTCGATCTGAATCACTCCTTTGAAAAGATCGTCGCGACCGGGAGCCAGAACGCCGGCGAGCCGAGGAATGATCAATTCCTGATTGATGCACATGACGCCGTTGACCAGGGCCGTGCTAATGATGATGGGCACCAGCAGTCGCCAGGAGGGCACTCCCGCGGCAAGAATCGGATGCAGCTCTGACTGCCGAACGAGCAGCGCGAAGACCACCATCGCGTCGACGACCGTCAGAATCGGTCCGCACATATCGAGAAAGGTGGTCGATTGATTCGCGTAATAGGTGCCCATCAGCAGGAGCAGGTCGACGGCGCTTTTGGCGTGATCCTGGAATTCGTCGAGGTTCGAGAATCCGTCGATGACGACGAAGAGCCCGAACATGCTCACGTACAAGATCACGAAGATCTGCAGATAGCGGAAGATCAAATAGCGGTCGAACGTGGTGGTCACAGGCCTAGCGAACTCCTGCCGTCGAGCCGCGTTTTGCCAAATGCGGCCCACGGAGTGTCTCGCCGAAAGCTTCGTCAACTTCCGCGGGCGGGAGAGCCGATCGTCTTCCCTCATGGAAAAAGAGGCGGCGGATCAGGTACGCCGAAAAAAGGACGGCGAGCGAGGGCGTCATCCAAATGTGCTCGCCCTCCGGAACGAAGAGCCGCACGAGCGCGTCGCCCACCGCCATCAGGGCCACCAGCGTCGACAGAAAAACCACGTCGCCGCGGCTAGGAGGCGTCGATGCGAGCGCGGCGACAAGCGAGACTCCGATGACCGGTCCCAGCATCGCATAGGTATTGTTTTCGGTGCGCGGATTGAACAGCAGAATGTAGAGCACCGAGATCGCAAGCAGGTATTCCGCCGCGCGAGTCGACGTCGTTCGCGACCGCGCGGCCAGACACAGTCCGATCGCACCGCCCGCCGCAAGGAGTCGAATCGCCGTTTGGGCCGACTCGGGGACATTGATTCCGAGCAGCCCCAGCACGCTGAAGGGCTGCGCCCAGAGCTCGATCATTCCGCAATGCGATGACGCCCGGAACATCTGGGCGCACTTCATGTATTGATCCAGCGCATAGGCCGGCCGCTGCGTTACGAAGGGCAAGCACAAAACGGCCACAAATCCCAGAGCCGCGCGCCAGGCGAGGCGCCGATCGAAGAACGGAGCCAAGAGCAGCAGGACGACCGCCAGTGGTTTGAGCGCGACCGCGAGCGTCGCACAGAGCACGGCCCTGCCTCGGCGCCCTTCCGCCAGATCGACGCAGGCCGACATCATCAAGCCGGCCATAATCAGCGTCGATTGACCATTTCGCGCGCAGGCCATCGCAGGAGGGAGCGAGGCCAGCGTCAGGATGGCGAATGTCGAATCGGACCTCCCTTCTTCGGTGATTTTGCCAAGCCGGCGAACACCGATCGCAAAGCCGCCGATGGCCACGAGCCGCCATGCGATCTCACAAGCGGCTGGCGGCAGCCAGGCAAACGGGGCAAAAAGGATCGCCGCAACCGGCAGATAGAGAAACCCGTGTCCGGTATCGGTGTAGATGTCGCGGCCGGCAAACCATTGAAGGGTCGCGTCACGGTAAGTTGAGACAACACTGTGGTCGCTGCCGGCGAGGATCAGGATGCTGATCGTCGCGAAGAGAGCTGTCCACGCGATCCACGCGGCCCGGTCTGCCCATTGGGCGTGACGGTTCAACGTGTCGCGTGAGGAGAATGACAGGTCGCGAGCCAAGGCTGTGCCTCGAAATCCAGTTTGAAATCGCCCCTCCGGATCCACCCCGCGCTCCTGGCAGCCGACCGCCGTCAGGCGATTCCCACGACGGCGCCGACTCGACGGAATTATGCCGCCCTGCGTTTGAGCGCCTCGTCCACATGGGCTGGCGGCGAGTACGTCGCGACTTCGTACTCGCCCCTGAGAGCCCGCACGCGAATTTGCGCGACCTCGCGGAGCATGGGAAGCGTATGCCGCCAGACCGAGAGGCTGGATGACTCTTCGTTGATCAGGACGACCGGGATCCGCCGATAGTCGAAGCCCAAATGGTGAGTCAGGAACACGACCTCGGCGTCGAAGGCGAATCCATCGATCACCGCGCGGGAAAAGATCTCGCGGCAGGCGTCGGCGCTAAACAGTTTGAGGCCGGCCTGAGTGTCGGTCACGTCGCGGGAGATCAGGAATCGAACGATCTGCCGGAACACGGCCGAGGCGGCACGCCTCAGCGTGCGACGCTGAACCATTTCCCGTGATCCCTCAAAGTCGCGCGCCCCGAATGCCACTTCACATTGGCCGTTGCGAATCAGTTCGTAACCGGCCCGCAAGCTCTGCAAAGAGTAAGGCAAGTCGGCATCGGTGAAGGCGGCCACGTGCCCGGTGGCGCTCGAGCATTCCCGACCGCACTGCGGCGCCTTTGCCGCGGTTTACGGGTAAGGAAATGACGCGGAATCGCGGCCCAAAGCCTTCCGCTGCCGCGGCCGTGCCATCCCGGCTGCCGTCGTCGGCGACGATTACGCGATAGTCGATGCCCCAATCATCCAAATAGGTTCGGACCTGGCTCAGGGTCCGCGGCAATCGTTTTTCTTCGTTGTATCCAGGAATAATCAGCGTCAGGTCGTGATCCGGCCTGCGGGACGGGAGCCTCAGGATGTCGGCAGATGGATGCATGCGTGGCGACGACCCGCTGGAACTGAACGACCCGATTGAGTAATGGGCGAGATTTGAGCGTCCGCCCAAGCGGACAGCGGGCACTCTTTAGCTTTGTTTCCCGAATGCGTCAATCGGTCTTCTCGCCTTCGCGCAATCGCGGATTTGCACTAATTTGCCCCGTTTTGCGGACTGGTCGGCTTCAGCGATTGCGAGCCGCACAACATTGTGCATCTGCGTCGTAACTCATTGAAACGGCCCCGACTGGACGCGTGCGTGATGGAATCATTGCGGCGTTCAGCTTCCCAAGCCGACGGCTCTGCCGTCGTCTTGTAGTTAGTTGCGCAAGAACGACGGCAGAGCCGTCGGCTTGGGAAAAGTGTGCCTCGCCAACAACTCCCTTTTTGACCCGTTCATCCGATGCTCTCTCAACGAGTTGCGCCCGAGACGCAAAATATTGTGCAGGAGTCGGGGGGATCAATGGCTTCGGCGTGCCAGGCGTCCCGAGGCATTTCGCTGCCGAAGGCAGACGCCGAAGGCCGCGCTCGACCCTGGTGGCAGGAATGGCAGTTCTGCCTGCTGCTGGTCCTGACCGGCTGCTTCTTTGGAATCCGAGTCGCCGATTTGTCCGTTCGCGGCGAGGAGTCCCGCAGAGGACGGATCGCCTGGGAGATGTGGCACAACGGCGATTGGATTGTGCCGCGGATCCAGGGCGAGCCCGTTTTTTTCCGCCCGCCGCTACAGAACTGGCTGATCGCGCTAGTCGGGATTCTCCACGGTGAGGTTGATGCGTTCGCGCTACGACTTCCGAGCGTCGTTGCGATTCTGCTCGCGGTCGGCGTGACCTACGGCTACGCGAGAAGTTTTCTCTCACGGTTCGGCGCTTTCACGTGCGGTCTCGCGCTCGCCAGTCTGGGACAAGTGCTCGAACTGGGCCGCTTGGGTGAGACCGACGCGCTCTTCATGCTCTTCTTGTCCGGTTCGTTGTTTGTCTGGAAATGGTGCGAGAACAAAGGCGTCTCGCCGTATGCCGCGTGGTGCCTGAGCTATGCGCTTGCCGCCCTAGCGACCCTCACAAAAGGGCCGCAGGCTCCGCTCTACTTTGTCGGTTCGGTGTCGATCTATTGCTTGTTGACCGGTCGCCGCCGTGACCTTTTTTCGGTTCCCCACCTCTGCGGCATTCTCACGGCGCTCGTCGTTGTCGGCGTCTGGCAGGTTCCCTATACGCTGCGGATGGGACTCTCCGACTCGATCAAACTGTATTTTCACGACGTCGGCCCGCGTTTCTACGAGTTGTCGATCAAGTCCGTGGCCCTGCACATGGTCACGTATCCGGCGGAACTGCTCGGCGGCTCGTTACTCCCCTGGTCGATTTGGTTCGCGTTGCTCCTGAGCCGGCGCGTTCGGGAGCAGTTGCGCGCCTATCGCGACGACGCGCTTTACCTGGGGATTTGCCTGGCGGTGACGTTTCCGTCAGTCTGGCTGGCGCCGCTGGCCAGCTTGCGCTATTACATGCCGCTGTTCCCGTGCATCGCCTGTCTGGTGGGAATCCTGGCGGAAGCTTTTGTTAACGCCCAGGAGCGAGGCGGCTGGGCCGCGCTGATCTGCTGGTATCAGCGTCTGCTGGCGGTCGCGATGGCCGGGGCCGGACTCGGAATCGCCTGCATCTCTTGGTTCGATCCCGCCTCTGGCCTGGCACAATCGATCGGGTTCGCGGCGGTTTATCTTGTTCTTTGCGGAGCGGCGGCCGCGGTCGTCTGGCGTTTTTCAGCGCGGATGACACCGCCGGGGCTCACCGTGACGTTCACGTTGGTGGCTTGCTTCTTGGGGGTGAGTCAATCGTCGATCGTGGTGAATATTCGGCAGCAAACCAGCGAAGACGCGCGGCAGGCCGTTCGCGACGTTAAGGACAAAATTCCGACGGGCGAAACACTTGTCAGCCTCGGGCCTGCCCATCATTTGTTCTTGCTCCATCTCGCGCAAAACGTCCGCATGCTTCCGCTCGATGCTCAAGAACCCGACGCATGGGGCAACGGCGGCTACTTTTGCATGTGGGTGAAGGGGAATGACATCGTCCGCCTGTGCTTCCCGTGGAAACTGATCGCGACGATTTCCTGCGATCGAAACAAGAGCTCCGAACCGACCGAGATCATGATTGTCGGCCGCCGGGACGAGACGGTTGCCGCGCGCGGCACAGTCCCCGAACCGCTTCGTTTTTAAACGAAGATCAATCGACTTGAGATTGACCCAAGCGGAGGATTGGCCTACTTTTCCCAACCCGACGAGCCGGCCGGCCTGGGATTCGAGAGCTGCCGGCCGCGCGATTGGTTTAGTTCGGGTCAGATCAAGGGAGCGGTCCACTCGATTTTGCTTGCGCAACATTGCGCCGGCTGGTATTTGCCGAGTGGAATTGATCAGCGCTGAAATGCGGCGGAGCCGAAAGCCGCTGGATTTGCTCGAGCGACCGAGGGGAGCAAGCAGATGGCAAGACCGGACACGGACAGTCGGGTTGCTGGTGGGGCTGATTCTCTCGATCGACCCGCGTTATGCGCCCCGGGCGCCTACTGCGCGGCGATCTTGGCATCTTGATCGCATATTCGGCGATCGTATGCGGGATCGCCGTCGTCAGCGGTCGGCCCTTGTCGCTGCACGAAGCCGTGTTGCCGCAGACCGCCCGATCGATGTTCGCCGACCATGATTTTGTTGTGCCCAAGATCGACGCCAAGCGCCCCGGCACGGTCGAGGCGACGATGCCCCCGGCTCCCTGGCTCGAAAACCCACCGCTGCCGCAATGGTGCACCGTGGCGGTCGCCTCGCTTTTCGGACGCTGCGACAGTGAGGCGATTGTTCGCCTCGGACCGACGCTGGTGTCGATTGGCGCGGTGCTGTCGGTGGCTTGGATCGGCGCACTCTGGTTTGGACGCGGAATCGGCGTGCTGTGCGGACTGGCCATGGCCACGACGCTCGAGTTCACCCGCTACTCATGGAGCTCGGAAGACGAGATTTACCTCTGCGGCGTGATGGCCGCCGTCATGGCGCTCTTCGTCAAGAACGAGTTTGCGCTGGCCAACGAGGGTTGGACCAAACAATCGGCGACGCCCCAAGCGCGGCTCGGCCTGGGTCGGGTGCTCTTCGGCAAGCGTTCGTGGTGGCTGTTGGCGTTCTTCGTAGCCCTCGGCGTCACGAACCTCGTCAAAGGGCTGTTGTTCGGTGCCGTGATGGCCGGGGCGCCGATTGCCGTCTTCTTGCTCGGGACCCGCGACTTCCGCCGCATCGCCAAGTACGTCTGGGTGTGGGGGATCTTGGCTTATACGCTCGTGATGTTCGCCTGGCCCGTTGCCATCTATGCCCGCTATCCCGATGTGACCGACCTCTGGTTCTTCGACCTCGGCGGGCGCGTGAACGGCAGTTATACGGTCACGAACGCTCCGCTCTGGTATTACCCGGTGAATCTGCTCTGGATGTGCGCCCCGTGGACAGTCCTCGTCCCGTTCGGCCTCAAGGCAACTTGGAAGCGATGTTGGAACGAGTCGGCCTCGCCCGAGAGATTTCTCTGGTGTTGGGCGTTTGTCGTGCCGATCGTCTTTTCGATTCCCGGGGGCAAGCACCACCACTATCTGCTGCATGCTCTTTCGCCTTGGGCGATTTTCGGGATCCTGGGAGCCGTCGAGCTGCGTCGGATCTTTGCGAATCTGCCGCGACTTCTGAGCCGACCAAGTCTCAGCCTGTTGACCGTCGGCTTGCCGGCGGTCATCGTGCTCTTGATCTTTCACGCCAAGATTCCGGGCCCGTCTTGGTTTCCCTATGCACTGATGGTGGCCGCTCCCGTGGTCGCCTATCTCGCCACGTGGGGCACCCTCGATTCGAATGCGCGCCGGGGCGCCGCGATCGTCTTTGCCTTATTGGCAGTCGCCTACTGCGGCAGCCACCTCTACAGCGCCGAGTACCTCGACCGGTACCGCGACGACGTCACCTTTCTGAAGGCGGTGCGCGATCGGGCCGACCGCGAGCAGTTGCCCGTGTTTGTCGACATGGGAACGCATCCGTTTCATGGACATCTGGGGATGTTTTATCAGCGCGACTCGGCAACGCTGCTGCACGATTTGACCTTCTTGGATGCCGCCGAGATCCACGCTCCTGAAATTCTGTTGGTCAGCCTGTCGTTCGAGCAGGAACACCTCAAGCATTGGGGGAACGTCGAGCAGCTCGATCAAAGTGCCACGAGCGACCGGGGCGTTCCCCAGGGCGGAAAACTCACGCTCTATCGCCTGAAGTTCCGTAAGGACATCCAGCGGGTCGCCGTCCACGATTTGCGCATCTCGCCGTTGCAAGCCATGCACCGCCGGCCCGGACCGAAAGTGCCCTACGAAGACCAGGTGATTCTCGGCGAACCGGGACCGATGCCAAAATCGCGAGTAACGCCCGTTGGCTACCGCGACAGCGACGAAAGGAATGTGCAATGACCGCTTCCCCGAAGGACGACCTGCGACCGTCGACGTGGTCCCGGCTGACGAACCGCAGATTGCTGATTGCCGGAGCGGTGGTCGCGGTCGCGACGGGACTCGTCGGCGATGGAGCGATGCAAAGGCCGGCCGACCCGGTTGAACCGCTCGTCCTGCACGAGACCGATCGCCTGGCCCCGCTCGCCCCGTCGGCACCGCTGCGGGTCGCCACCTTCAACACGCATGCGGGCGTAGGCCGCGACGGCGTTCGCGATTTGGGGCGCACCGCCGAGGCTTTGAAGGACCTCGATCTCGCCGCCTTGCAGGAGGTTCGCAGCCCGCTGTTTGGTTCGAGCGGACCGCAAGTTTCCGATGTGGCCGCCCAACTGAAGATGGGCTGGCTGTTCGTGCCCGCCGAGAAGCGCTGGTGGCACAACCACTATGGCAATGCCCTGTTAACGCGGCTGCCACTCACCGACTACGTGCGCATTCCACTCCCGACCCCGAGCCGGCAGCGGTTTCGTGCCGCTTTGCTGACGAATTTCGAGCACTGGGGGCGGACCGTGCATTTGCTGACGGTGCACATCGACAAGGACGAAGAAGGGGACACTCACAACATCCAACTGAGGACGGCCTTCGATTTGTTCCTCTCTTTGAGCGAACCGGCGATTCTGCTGGGCGACCTCAACGAGTTTTCCACGCACCCTGAGTTGGTCCGCTTGCTCAAAACGCCGGGCGTCCACAACGCGCTGGCCGACATTCCCGGCCCGACGGTCAAGAAGAATCCCATCGATTGGATCATCACCCGTGGATTGCGAACGGTCCGGGCCGAATGGATCGCGAATCCCGCGTCCGACCATCCGGTCGCGCGGGCCGACCTCGAGCTGGCTCGCGAGCTCGTCTCCCAGACGAATGCGCCGGCGGCTCCCGAAGCGATGCATGACTGACCGAGGATCTCCGTGACAACATCGCGCTTTCGCCCCGCGGACGAAGTGCTCCGCTACCGCTGGATTTATCTCCCACTGTTGATCACCTTTGCCATCTGGGGCTGGGTCGACGTCGTGCCCCGGGGCATGGTCAATCGAGAGCGGATCAACGAGCACCGCACCGATTTCACCGTCTACACCGAGGCCGGGGCCGCCTTTTTCGATGGCCGCGACCCCTACCAGGTCAGTAACCCGCGCGGATGGCACTACCTGTATCCGCCCATGTTCGCGATTCTTGTCGCTCCCCTGCACGCCCTGCCGCCGATGGGGCAGGTCGCCGTCTGGTTTGTCCTGAGCGTGGCCATGGTGTTTGGCTGCTACTTCGAGCTACGGCGGATTGTCGACTTCGCGCTCGCGCAATCCTTAAGCAACCTCAGCGGGTCGTCGCGCCCGGTGTTCTGGATTTGTAGCGCAGCCGTGGCGACCGCTCTCATTCCCGCGTTCAATTGTCTGCAGCGCGGACAGGTCGAGATTTTTAAACTCTACCTGCTGATGCTCGGCTTCCGCATTGCGCTGACGGGGACACGCATGCGCCACTGGGTTGTCGCGGGCATCGTGTTCGCGCTGGCCGGGATCCTCAAGCTGACGCCTCTGCTCCCTGTCTTGTGCCTCTTGACCTACGAGGTCGTCGTGGCTTGGAATACGCGCCGGAAGCCGCAGGTCTGGCGCAGGCCGGTTTCTCTGGCCGCCGGTCTTGGTGCCGGCCTTTTGTTGTTCGCCTTGCTGCTTCCGGCGGCACTGACCGGCTGGAACGGGAATCTCGGGCACCTGCACACCTGGTTTTCCAAGGTTGTCACAAAAGTGGTCGATGTCCGCACGTCGGACTTTGGAGAGGACGTGCGAACCATCAGGAATCAAAGCCTCGACAATGCGGCCTACCGCTTAGGCAACTTCCTCAACTATCAGTTCGCGGGTGGACCCGACGACACACTGATCGATCATCCGCACGACGCGTCGCTGCGACTGCCGATGGATGACTCGAACGCCGGCATGCTGATCGTCCTCGGTCGCATTCTCGCCCTGGCAGCCCTGGGGTTGTTCGTGGTTCGAGCGGGCTCGAGGAACGAGCTGGCCGGGAAGGGCGCCGTGTTCGGTCTCGCGTGCGTGGCGACGCTGGTGGTCTGTCCCGTGGCGCGGGCCTGCTACTACGTGCTCTTTCTTCCCGCAATCCCGTACATCTCAGGAAGGTTGTTTCTGCTCGGGCAGCCGCGAAAGGCCGCCTTCTTCGCGTGGCTTCCCGTCGCGTTGGTGTGGCTCCACTACCTGTTGTTGCCAACCAGCGGACGCATCGGTCTTTTGGGTCTCGGGGCAACAGTCTGGTTTCTCGGCAGTTGTATCTCGCTCGAGCGGCGGCCCGCCGCGCGAATCGACTCTCAAGTGGACGTCCCTGCTCCATCGGGGACTCGGACCGAAGAGCGCCCGGCGCTCGTCGCCGCCGCTTGAGAAGCCGTCACGAATTGATCGCCGAGACCGTCTGGGAATTCGATGCAGTATTTTGGCTTGGGTGCCACGGATGAGCGGTTGCCGCTCATCCGTGCTCTTGCGGGTAGCTCGTGGTCGTCGGAAATGAACAAGCGTAAGACCTTTCGTGAAGAGCACGGCTGAGCCGAAACGCCTCAGCCATGGTACCCGATCGAATTCCCGGATCCCTTTCGAAGTGGTCGCCCGTTGCGCCAGGCGGATTTTGTCGAGCCACGCTCGCGTCTCTTTCGGCGAGCGGTGAATCACAACCGTCTTTCCTCGCTCGGCATACTGGCCAAGCAGCGGGGGGTATTCCCGGCGCAGGCGGCCGTGCGTCTGCAAGGCCCAGAGAATGATCGACTCGCGGGAAAATGCGCGGCGCAGGCTCTCTTGGTTGCCGTTGCAGCAGCTCTCCGAGTTCCAAATCCGCCTTGCCGTCCGGCGAATCAGCCTGGTCACGATCAGTGACAAGGGGTAGTTCAGCCAAACCAGGCAATCGGCCCGCTCCCAGACTAAGTCGCGAACGGAACGATAGTTGCCGTCTGTAACCCAGCGGGGAGCCTCCAGAGCCGTGGCTACGCCCTGGCGAAAGCGATCGCTCGGGACGAGAACCCAGCCTGGCTGCCAGTTCAGGGCATCCAATTCGATATGGACCCTCCCCAAGCTCCGCGCGACCTCGGCAGCGACCGTGGTTTTGCCGGAGCCAGTTGTTCCGATGATGCAAATTCGTTGCATATCTCGCGGATGTCGCCAAGTTTTTTTTGACTTACCGACGATCGCTCGGTCTACTGAAGCAATCCGCCCGGGTCGGAAGTGGTGCCCGCCCGTTCGGAAGTGGTGATTGTATCTCTCCGTCTAGTTCGCATGGGAGGAGCCGTCGATGTGTACCGTTCGCGAAATCCTGTCGAACAAGGACTCATGGGTCGCATCGATCGGGCCACGCGCCAGCGCCTTGGAAGCGGCCATTTCGATGAACCGCCACAAGGTCGGGTCGCTGATGGTGATGGACGGCGACAACGTGGTGGGCATCATCACCGAGCGCGACTTGCTGCAGCGCGTTCTGGCAGAACAGCGCGACGCCGCCAAGACGCGGGTCGAAGAGGTCATGACGACGGAAGTTCTGTGTTGCCAGCTTCATACGACAATCGACGAGGCTCGGTCCGTCATGAAGAATCGAAGAGTCCGGCACTTGCCGGTCGTCGATGAAGCGGGCCTGCACGGGGTGATTTCGATTGGCGACTTGAACGCGTACGAGGCCCATAGCCAAGAAGTCACGATTCACGTCATGACCGAGTACATTCACGGCCGAGCGTAGTCGTGTGGCGTCATCTCCGCACCCTGTCTGGTGTGCAACGGGCCGCTGATTCCATTCGAGGAGGTGCCCGATGGCCAAACCCTCTCGAGCGCGCGGACCGCCCGTAAGAATTCGCGGCTGATTCTTAAGTTTGCGAATTGCAGCGGCGTGTGCGCTTGCCGCCTGAAATGTCTCTTTACGTGGGCACCACCGCATCAAGGGCCGAGCGGGTTCTCGAGGGCGAGTACGAGTGGGCTGATCTGGGCAGGACGAGCCTCCCCCGCCTCAGCGGGCGGCGGAGCCCTACACGAACCTCGTGGAGTGCCGGGCGTGCGTTCGGGTTCTCCTCCAGATCTCATGCTAAATCGCGCCTGTCCTGCGGGCGCCTTCGCAGGCTTGGCATGTGATCAGAGGGAAGCGAAATATGAAACGGACTCAGACGATTCCGGAGACGTTTGTCGGCGTCGGTTACGATCGCCGCCAACCCGCTGGGAGGATGAATCCAAACAACGGCGGCTAAGGACATGCACGTGATTTGACAACCCCGAAGTGAGGAGGATGCGATGGGCAAATCTGATCGTCGGGCATTTTTGAAAGAGACAGGCATGTTCGCCGTATCCACCGTGGCTGCGAACGCCGCTCTTGCTGAAGAATCTCGCGACGCGAAGCCGAACTTCGCCGCGAGGCTGTCCCCAGACAAACCGAACCCGATCCACACGGGTCCGAGTCAGGCCGAGGAGATGGCGAAATTCGCCTACCGGGCGAAGTATGAGGACCTGACCGCCGAGCGGCGAGAGCGGCTGAAAGTGAGCGTCCTGGACTCATTGGCCTGCGCGATCACGGCCCTCGGGGCGCCCCCCATCGAGGCGTGCTTTGCCCAGGCGAAGGAGTTCGGCAGCTCAAGCGGCCGGTGCACCCTGATCGGCGGCGGGCAAGCCAACGCCCTCTATGCGGCGTTCTACAACACGGCGCTGGTGCGCTACATGGACTTTATGGACAGCTATTTCGCGAAAGGCGGGCTCTGCCACCCCTCGGACAACACCGGGGCAATCCTCGCCGCGAGTGAGCATGCCGAACGATCAGGCAAGGAATTCCTGATCGCCCTGGCGATTGCCTACCAGGTTGAGTGTGCTTTGACGGTGGCCGCGCCGTTCCTGGCTCACGGGTTCGACTTGACGACGCCGCTCACTTACTCGCTTGGGGCCGGACTGTCCAAGGCGCTGGGCCTCGACGAGACAAAGACCGCGGCGGCCGTCGAGATTCTGTGGCGCTGGGGGGATTCCTCTGCTCGTCGTGCGGACCACACCCATCTCGCAATGGAAGGGCCTCAACTCGTCCCAGGTGGCTTTGGGGTGCGTCCACGGGGTCTTCTTGGCGTCACGCGGCGTGAGCGGCCCAAAGTATGTCATCGAGGGCTCCAACGGCCTGGCCCAGTTGCTCGGCCAGCCGATCCGCGTCGATTGGGACCACGAGCAACTGGACTGCTTCGACCGGCTCGCCTTAAAGAGCTACAACAGCGCCGTCCCGACGGAATCAGCCATCTCTTGCATGCTCGAACTGCGCAAGGTCCACCCGTTTGAGCCGAACGCCGTCGTCAGCATCGAGGCCGACGTCTTTCAAGAGGCGTATGACTTCACGGGCGGAGGCAAGTTCGGACCGAAGACCGACGTCCACACGAAAAACGACGCTGACCACAGCCTCCCCTACTTGCTGGCCGTCGCCGCCCTGGACGGCGAGGTCCAACCGGCACAGCTCGAAGCTGAGCGAATTAACAGGCCGGATGTGCAGGCCCTGCTCCAGAAGGTGCAGGTCAGACCAGAGGACAGCTTCACTGCACATTATCCCAGCCTGGTCCCAGCTCGCGTGACAGTCCGGCTCAAGGACGGCAAGTCTTACAGTCACGAGGTGCAGGACTACCCTGGCTTCCCGACCCGGCCGTTCACCTGGGACGAGATTGGCGCGAAATTCGACAAGCTCGTAGGCGACCGCGCCGAAATGGGCCTGCGCAACGACATCAAGGCCGCCGTGCGTTCACTTGAAAACATCCAAGTCGCGGAGCTGATGAAACTGCTCGGTCGCGTAAAGGCCGGCTAGAGCGTGTCACGTCAGCAAAAGGAGATTTCAAGATGGCCATTACCCCTGAGCGTGTTCGCGAAATCTTCAAGGGGCTCGAGAGCGGTGACGGTGCTGCTTTCTTCGAACGGGTCGCCGACAACGTGGACTGGACCGTAATGGGCACGCACCCGCTCGCAGGACACTACCACAGCAAAAAGGACTTCATCGCCGGCACTTTCGCGAAACTGGGTCAGGTTCTTGGGCAAGGGGCGCAGCTGCATGTTGAGCACTTGATCGTCAAGGACGATCAGGCGGCTGTCGAGCTTCGTTCTCTCGCGACCGCCAAAAACGGCATGCGCTTCGATAACCGCTACTGCTGGATCGTCTATTTCCAGGACTCTGTGATCGTGCGCGTGCGTGCCTACCTCGACTCGGCCATGGTCGCCCGATTGTTCGACGAGAATCCGATTGACTGATTCGCGTACCTCCCCGGCGTATCATTCGCTACTGCGGGGGACGATCAACTTGGCCAAAGTCCACGAGGGAATGGCCGCGAGCATCGATCCATCGTGCGCGAGAAGAGGTGAGTGCCCACCCCTACCGAACGTGACAAAGGTGCGCCGCCCCGGCTACCATCACCGAGCCAGCAATCCCGACGGGGCCGCGATTTTCAATCGTGAAACGGCCCACTCAACTCACAGGAGCCCGCAACGGTGCCGCATTTTTGGGCGACAATGCAATTCGGCACGGTCCCCTATTTCTCGCTGCCGCTGGTGGTGCTGCTCCTAGCCGGGCTGGCTCTGGCGTTTGATTTCACGAACGGCATCCACGATGCGGCGAACTCCATCGCGACAGTCGTCTCGACTCGGGTGCTCAGCCCGCCGGTGGCTGTGGCTTGGGCGGCCTTTTTCAATTTTGTGGCGTTCGGGGTGTTTCATCTTCGAGTCGCCCGAACGATGGGGACCGGTCTGATCGACCCCAGTATCGTCGACAACAGCGTGATCGCGGCGACTTTGTTGTCGGCGATTGGATGGAATCTGTTCACGTGGTACCTGGGCCTGCCGACGAGCTCATCGCACGCGTTGACCTTCAGTCTGATTGGAGCAGGCTTCGTCAAAGGGGGTTGGAGTGTGCTCGAGTGGCACGGAATCGGAATGGTCGCCGCCTTCGTTGTCCTTTCGCCAGTGATTGGCGGCTTGTTGGGAGCGGTGATTGCCGTCATCGTGATGTGGTTGTTTCATCGGGCCAGCCCGCGCCGCGTCGAAAAATTCTTTCGCCGCGGGCAGTTGATCTCGGCCGCTTTTTACAGCTTGGGGCACGGCGGCAATGATGCCCAAAAGACGATGGGCGTGATTTTCGTGCTCTTGATCGCGGCCAGTCAGGGGGGCAAGGCCTTTAAGACACCGACCGATGTGCCGACGGAAGTCGTGCTCGGCTGCTACCTGGCGATGGGCTTAGGGACGATGCTCGGCGGCTGGCGAATCGTCAAGACGATGGGCCAGAAGATCATTCATCTGCGTCCGATGGACGGGTTCTGTGCCGAGAGTGGCGCCGCCTTGACCTTGATCGCGGTGATCTTCGGCGGCATCCCCGTCAGCACAACGCATACGATCACCGGCGCAATCATCGGCGTCGGCTCGATCAAGCGGCTGACCGCCGTGCGCTGGGGCGTGGTGGCCAGCGTCGTCTGGGCGTGGATTCTGACCATCCCGTCCACGGCCGTGGTCTCGGGATTGATCTGCTGGGCCCTGCGGCACGTGACCTAAGCCGCCCGCACCCACCCGGCGCTGCCCGACCTAGCGGCGAAGAACCCCAGGACCGCCGATCAGCCCGTCGACGAGTGTCGCAAGCTGCTCGCCCCGCGCGTCGAGAGAAATCACCTTGCCGTGTCGGTCGATCAAAATGATCGTCGGGATGCCGATGATTCCATAGAACTCGGCGTTCGGGTCCGAAAAGCCCCGCTTCTTGCCCTCGGCCTTCGCAGGCTCGGCGTTGTGCAAGATCCTCCAAGGCAGATCGTTGTCTTTGAGAAACTTCCCGAGATCGGGACCGTCGTCGTCGAGGCTGATGCCCACGACTTCGAGCCCGCGATCGTGGTACTTCTCGTAGATCTTTTTGAGATTGGGCAGTTCGGCCAGACATGGTCCGCACCAGGTCGCCCAGAAGTCGACGATCACCACCTTGCCCTTGTACTCGCTGATGTCGAACGGCTTGCCTTCGACGGTCTTGCCCGAGACTTTGATCTTGTCACCGGCGAGCAAGCGGGCCCGTCGCACGGCTCCCGTCTTCAACACCTCGCCGTAAGCGCGAATTTCTTCATCCAGATTCTGGCTGAAGATTTCGCCGAAGGATTGGTAGGCCGCGGCGGCATTCTCGCCGTCGCCCAGCGACTCGAGCAGACGACCGAAGTTCTTGGCCAGTTCGAAATACGTCTGCGGTTTCTTGCGGAGCGCGGTGGCGAGTGAATCGACCAGTGCGTGCCGCTCTTTTGCGTCGAGCGTCGGCACGGTCGACATTTTGAAGTCGAACCAGGCGACTTGACCCAGTTCGGCCAGCTCGGGGCGCTTGTCGTGCTTGAGTTCGTCCGCGAACTTGAGCCCCTTGGCCGACGCGTCGGGAGCGCCCACCATCAGCAAGAGCTGGTACGCCTGCAGCTTCGACTTGAGCGCTTCAACCTCCTGCTCCTCATTCGGCTGGCTGGCAAGGATTTTGTCAGTGGCGTTGAGGATCGCCGTCCGCGACGTGGTCAGGAATTTGATCGCGTCGGTCTCGGAATCGAATTCGGGCCGCAAAGCCTCGATCTTGCTGATGAATCGCGCGAGCTGAGCGATTGTCCCCTTGGCGGGGACCACAAAAGTCTCGGGGGGAATCGCTGAACCCTTGATGGGTTTGGCGTTGTCTCCCTTCGCCTCGTCGGACGACCGAGAGGCCGGCTTGTCCTGTGCTGACGAGACGCCGGTGCGACCGATGAACATTCCCGCGACTGACAACAAAACGATTCCGCAGATTGCGATCCGAATCGGCCGCGACGCTAAATTCCGCATCGAATTTTCCTTGATCAGTTCCCGTCGGGCAGAACGCACAGTTCCCCTCAGGCGAAATCCCCAACAACGCGATCGAATCATAGGCAAGGACGCCTCTTGCGGCGAGTCCAACCGCCGAGGCGGCTTGTGCAGGCTAGCTGCCTGGGTGCCGCAATGAAGGGGACGCGGCTAGCCCGCACAAAAATAGCCGACTTACGCGACTTCCCGCATTTAAGGAGCCGCGCACGCAGTCAGCGGTCCGCCGCAGGCGGCTTCGTGCAGGCTAGCCGCCTGGGCGCCGCAACGAAGGGGACGCGGCTAGCCCGCAAAGAAAGAGCCGACGGGCGTTGTCGGTTGTGACCTGGGCGATTTCGTCGAGAGTCAGGTTTCGAACGCTCGCCAGGACTTCCGCCGTGTGCCGCACATAGGCCGGTTCGTTGCGCTTGCCCCGATAGGGAGTCGGCGCCAAGTAAGGGGCGTCGGTTTCGACCAGCAGCCGGTCGAGCGGCACCTGGGCCGCCACCGATCGCAAGGCATCGTTCTTTTTGAAGGTGAGCATGCCGGCAAACGAGATGAACATGCCCAGCTCGACGCACGCCAGCGCCGTCTCCAAATCGCCCGAAAACGAATGCATGACGCCCCGCAGTTGTCCGCTGGCCGCTGCCCGACGCAACTGGGCCACCACGTCGCGCTCGGCCTCGCGACAATGGACGACGAACGGCAAATTCAAACGCCGGGCCAGCTCGAGGTGTTTGTCGAAGAACTCGACCTGCATCTCGAACGGGGCGTGATCCCAGTAGCGGTCCAAGCCCGTTTCGCCGATCGCCACGACTTTCGGCTGCGTCGCCAACTCTTCAATAATCTCCCAGTCTCCCGGAGCGGCCTGCGAGACGTAATTCGGCTGAATGGCAACAGCGGCGTAGACGGCCGGATAAGTCTGCGCGAGGTCAACCGCAGCACGGCTGGTGGCTGCCGTGATTCCGATGGAAATCATCGTCTCGACGCCGGCGGCGACCGCCCGGGCGACAACCTCGTCCCGATCGGGGCGAAAGGCTTCTTCGTCGAGGTGCAAATGCGTGTCGATGAGTTGCATGGACCGCATTGTAGAAGCTCGCGAAGAATTTCGCGCCGGGTGCCCGCGGCTGAGCTTGCTCGACGGATCCGGGAATTCGAGCCTGGTCGGGGCGCCATGCTCACCGCTTTGGGTGAGACCCTCCGGGAATTCGATCGGACTCTTGGAGCCGCGACCGTGAGGGAGCGGGGTCTAACGCTCGCTTCTACCCGTAATACGCCGCTCCCTCACGAACATTTCCCAAGAAAGGGGTTACGTCACTGCACAAAAAAGAAGTTCGCATTCACAATGGATGGTGGTGTATTTCAAGTCCCAAGGAAGGAGTCCAGCCATGGAATGCGAACTCTGGCCTCAATCGTACGCGTCGGTCATGAAGGTGGGTAAGGAGCTTCGGCGCAACAGGGTGCGTTACTCTGCCGGCCTGGGTTCGTCGGCTTCACCGCGTGACACGCTGGGTCTGGGGAAAACTCATCACCAACGCGGCAAGAATTCGATTCCGCAAAGGACTTGCGGCCTAGATGCAAAATGTTTCTCACGGGCGCGGCTCGAAAACCCTCGTCTGGCGTCGCGCAAAGCACCGATCGACTGGCGGCCGTGATTTCCGGGCGGTCTCATCAATCAGCACCACTCGCTACTTTCCAAGAGTCTTCGTTCCTAACGAAGTCAAAAAATGCTGGCTCCGGACGATGAGCGATCCGTTCGAGATCGCGGGTGTGGCCATCACGTAGTCGTCCATCGCATTGACGGCCAGCAATTCGAAACTCGGGCCGGCTTTGACGACGCGGACTTCACCCTTCTCCGAACAAAAATAAAGTCGGCCGTCGGCCGCGACCGGGGATGCCGTGTAGCTGCCGTCTCCCATCCGCTTTTTGTAAATCTCCTTGCCGGTCTTGGCCTCGTAACAGGTAACGATCCCCGAGTTTGAGCACGTATAGAAGTAGTCGCCGTACAGAATGGGCGTCGGCATATAGGGACCGCCGCGCATTTTGCTCCAGACGATGTGCGAGTTTTTCTCCTCTTCTTTCTTGAGCGAGATGTCCCCGGCCGCGCCCGGCTTGATCGCGAAGATCGGCTGGATCGGTCGATTGCCGCTGGTGATGTAGGCCAATTCCTTGCCGCAGACGGGCGTCGGAATCGTGACTTCGGATTTCTTGGCTAAGCGCCACAGCTCCGCGCCCGTCTTCGGATCGTAGCCGCGGGCATATTGGGCCGCATTGGTCACGATTTCGTCGCGCTCTGCGTTGTGCCAGACCACTGGCGAGCTCCACGAAGGGATCTCATCGCGGGAGGTGGACCAGACTTTCGCGCCGTCCTCCAGGCTAAAAGCCGCGATGAACGAATCGTGGCTGATATCGCATTGCAGAATCGCCAGTCCTTCGTGAATGACCGGCGAGTTGCCAAAGCCCCACTCGTACTCTTCGTCGATCGCGAAGCTCGTATCGAGTGTGCTGAGATCGCGTTTCCAAAGCTGCTTTCCGGCGAAGTCGTAGCAATACAGACCCTCGGACCCAAAACAGACGACCACGTGGCGCCCGTCTGTGGCGGGTGTGCAGTTCGCCTGGCTTCCCTTCAAGTGGCGCTTGATTTTCGGCACGCCTTCGTAGGCGGTGCGTTCCCATAAGATTTTCCCGCTATCGCGATCGAGGCAGACGACCTTCCACGTGTGCTTTGACTTATCCTTGACCGAATCGACGTCGCCATAATTCCCGATGCGAATCTTGGGGTTCGGATCGCTGCTGATGGCTGTGGTGACGAAGACCCGGTTGCCCCACACGACCGGACAGGAATGGCCCAGTCCGGGGACCGGCGTTTTCCAACGGACGTTCTTCCCCGTCTTGAGGTCCCAGGCGACCGGCGGATTCTGCCCGTCGGCCACACCCGTGCCATCCGGCCCCCGAAACGACGGCCAGTTGCGCGGCATTGTCACCGATTGGTTCTTGAGGTCACCCGCCGCTTCCGGTTTCACGACTGGCTTCGTGAAGCGGTAAAAGCTGTATTCCGCGGTGAAACGGGTCACCGTAATCCGTGAGACTTCGTCGCCCTTGCGATCCACGCGAAAGCGAGCTCCCTCGGAGCCCAATGGAGTGAACGTGTCCGGCCCGGTCGGCTTGAGCCAGCGACCGCCAGATACGAGACCGACCGGCTTGAGGCTGATCACCAACGGCGCGCCTCCATCGCTTTCGTAGGTCCCCGCGACTTTTTTCCACGCCTCGCGATCGTGTTCCGACGCGGCGGGGAGGGGCTTCGCTCCGGCCTTGGTTAAGAGCTCCTGGATTTTCGCGTTCTTAAAGGATGTGGCGGAGTACAGCGCCGCGTCCAAACCGTCCCGGCTGATCTTGGCCTCTTTCAGAATCATCTCGACCATTTTCGCGTTGCCCGTGGTGACTGCCGCAAAGAGCGCGGCATCGACATCTTTTGCACCTGCTTTGATGAGTAACTTCGCGGCATCGATCTTCTTTTCGGGCGCCGTCATGCTGAGGGGAGTCTGATACCAGATGCCGTCGCGAACGTTGACATCCGCTCCGCGTTTGAGCAGCAGCTCGATCACGTCGAGCTTTCCCTTGCTGGCGGCAATCCACAGTGACGACACGCCAATCTCGTTCTTGGCGTTCACGTCGGCCCCTTTGTCGACGGCGGCCTTGACGGCCTTAACGTCGCCAGCCCGCACGGCCGCCCACAGGGCGTCTCGCTTCGCAAGTCGCTCGTCCGCCGACGCGCCCGCCACTCCGGCTAGCAGAGTCGTGGCAGTCGTGATCAATAAAACTCCACGGCATTGGCCGAACATAGACCATTCCAATCGAGACATCAGACTTGGGGCACTATTCCCACGAGGCACCATAGCCGTCCGCGTCCTCTCCCATCAAGAGGTCGCGGAGCGGTCTCTCTGCTCAGAGGCCGATCGTCTGATTCACCAACTGGCCGTCCCACCTTCGACATCGTGCAATGCCGGGTTTTCCACAGTAAAATCAATTGTCCCGTAAAAACGATGATGGCGACGCCCGCCACGAAACGCCTGGCTGTTTTCACATCAAACTGACAGACAGTGAAGCTCTCACAACGATCATCGCTAGGGCCCTTTCTTGCGCGGCATGTCGTCGAGATCGTGCTGATCGCGTTGACGCTGGGGGTCTACCTTCAGGTCCGCCATTTCGAGTTCTTTCAGGTCGACGACCCGATTTTTGTGTCGATGAACCCGCATATCCGTTCAGGCACTTTTGTCACCAACGTCAAATGGGCCTTCACGCACTCTTACTCGGGCAATTGGATTCCGTTGACCTATTTGACGTACATGCTCGATTCGGCGCTGTACGAGCTGTGGGCCGGCGGGTTCCACCTCACCAACGTCCTGTTTCACATCGGCAACGTCTTGTTGCTGTATTACCTAGGGAGGTCTTTGACGGGCAACCCGTTTCCGGCGGCGTTCGTCGCGGCGCTGTTTGCCGTGCATCCCATCCATGTCGAGTCGGTGGCCTGGATCACCGAACGCCGAGACGTGCTCAGTGTCTTTTTCGGCCTGGCGTCAATGCTCGCTTATGTCGCGTATGCCCGGCGGGGTCGAAGCGTTGCCTACTGGTCGAGTCTGGTGCTGTTTCTCTGCAGCCTTTTGTCCAAGCAAACGCTCGTCACGCTGCCCTGCGTGCTGCTGTTGATCGACTTTTGGCCGCTACGGCGACTGAGTCGTCGGGCCGTCGTCGAGAAGCTGCCGTTTTTTCCGTCTCCGTCATCCTGTGTGTTGTGATTTTTCGAGCACAGGTAAAAGGGGGATTTGTTGAGCCGACTTCGTCCTACCCCGTCCCGATGCGATTAGGCAACGCCGCGGTGGCGTACGTGTTGTATCTGCAAAAGGCATTCGCGCCCTTCAATCTGAGTGTGCTCTATCCTTATCCGGCGACGACAATTTCGTTGGTATCGATCAGTGCCGCGATCGCCTTTCTGGTCGCGGCCACTTTTGTCGCGTTCAAAGTCCGCGACAAATGGCCCTTCTTCACCGTCGGCTGGCTCTGGTTTCTGGGCACGTTCGTGCCCTTAATTGGCATCGTCCAGATCGGCAGCCAGCAGATGGCCGACCACTACGCCTACTTTCCCCTGATCGGGATTTACCTGGCGTTTGCCGGTTTCGTCCGATCTCGGACGCTGGCGGTTGTCGTCGTGTCCCTTTTGGCCCTTGTCGGCTATCACCAGGTCTCTTACTGGCAAGACACCGAAACGGTGATGAGGCACTGCATCACGACGACAAACGCCTGGGTCGCCCGGTGCGTGTCAGGGGCAACATTCATCAACGACTGCCAGGTGGCGGAAGGATTGGCTCGTTATCGCGAGGCCGTTCAAACTGCTCCGGACCAACCAAAGGCATATTGCGAGCTGGCCGACGCACTCACCCGGACGGGCCATATCGAAGAAGGCCGGTCGAACTACATCAAGACTCTGGCGCTCGATCCCAATTACGCAAACGCCCACGAGGGGATGGGCTGGTACCACTTTCGGAAAAAGAAGTTCGCCCTCGGAGAGGCCGAGCTTCGCCGCGCCATTGAGTTGGCCCCCCTGGAGAGCCGCCATTACCTCGATCTGGCAGAGGTCTACAAGATTACCGACCGATTCGACCAGTCGATGGCCCTGTGCGAGGAAGCGCTCAAGATCAACGACCAATCGATGGCGGCTTACCATCTGATCGCGGACAATTTGCGGGGCCTCGAGCGCTGGAAAGAGGCCGCCGACATTCTGGCCTACATCATGGCTCAATCGCCGGACGACACCGAGGCCGTGATCAAGTACGAAAGGACACTCAAAAGCGCCATCCGTGCGGAGCCGGAGAACACATCACTGCGAAGCCGCATGGCAGCCTTCAGAGAAAAGTACGACTAGGCGACATCGATACTCGGGCCGGGGCATGGCAGTTGAGTCCTATCCGGCTTACGCACCAAAACAAAACAGCGATTTGCTCGTGCGAACGTACAGGCGCCCGTCGCAAATTGCCGGCGTTGCCCAGCAGCGTTCTCCCAGGTCGATCGATTTGACTTGTTTCCACTCACGCCCGGCCTTGACGACCGTCAGCTTCCCTTCCGTGTCGACGACGTAGATCAGCCCATCGGCGGCGACCGGAGAGACGTAGAACTGCTTGCCTCCCGGCTGCAATCGCGCTTGCTTGAGTAGCTTTCCGCTGTCCGCGTCGAAAGCTGAGAAGATTCCGCCATCCCGCACGGTATAGACGAGATCGTCATACACGATCGCCGAAGGAATCGACGGCGTACCCTTGGTGTAGGACCAGCGCACGTTCGTTTTAGTGACGTCGCCCGAACCGCCGAGGCCGATTGAGACCAGTCCAGCTTTGCTCGTCAGCGTCTCCCACGCTTTGTCCCATTCGACGTGCGTGATGACGCCCTTGTGATTCCCCCATCCCGCATCGATCCGCTCGACCAGCCGCGTAAACGGGATGTTGCCTTTGACTTCCTCGAGTGTGATTTTGCCGTCCTTGTTCTTGTCGTACGGCGCCAGAATCGAAAACGGGATGCGTTCGCCAGTCTCCTCGCAGACAATCACCCGATCCCGCCAGATCACCGGCACGGAGATGGGCGCATTGGTGATGCCGTTGATCCACCACAGTCGTTTCCCCGTGGTCGCAGCGTATCCCACGACCTCGATTGGACCGCTCACAACCAGTTCCGGCGGGCCATTCTTGGATCGATAAACGGCCGGGGTCGACCAGGCGCCGGCCACGCCGTCGGCGCGAGTCGTCCTCCAGGCCACTTTGCCGGTGTCGGCGTAGAGCGCCTCGATGTAGGAGTCTGCCAGCTGATCAATCACAAGGATGACCAGGTTGTCGAGCGTGACGAGCGAGCTCGCAATGCCATGCATGCTGCGAAACGTCGGCAGGTCGACGCGCCACTTTTCGTTTCCGGAAGTCGTGTAGCACAACACACCGACGTCCGGATAAAGGACGAAGACCGACTCGCCGTCGGTGGCGGGAGTGGGTGTTGCCGGTCCATTCGGCGGCGTGGCGTTTTCTTGCCGGAGCTTTTTCACGGAGCGCGCCCAGCGTTCCTTGCCCGTCGCGGCGTCGAGGCAATGCAGCGTCCGCTGGTCGCCGTCGTACGAGGAAAAGTAGAGCAGTCCGCGCGAGATGATCGGAGACGACGAGCCGTGCGACGCGTCGACCTTCCATAGGAGGTGCTTATCGGGCCCAAAGTCGGCGGGCAGGCCGCGCGAAGTCGAAACCCCGGACCCGTTGACTCCCCGAAATCGGGGCCACTCCTCGCCGCCGACAATGCGACTTCCGACCGCGGTCACCACGAGCAACATGCCCACGCGAAGAGTTCTGCCAAGGTCGATCATTCGATGAGCCCTGCTGGAAAAAGTTGTGTCCGGACCGGAAACCAAGATGGCACGCATTTTTTTAGGTCGCGAGCGCATCGTCAAGAGACGCGTACGATGTCCCTTCGCGGCGATCATACCTGCGAGCTTCCTGCAAATGCTACTTTTTCCCCAAAACGGCGCTGTGCTGAAATCGAGCTCGTCCGGATTTGTGTTCTGCATCGGCACGCCGGTTGCACTGGTTGTCCGGTCGTCTTCGCTTCATGCCAAAACTCCGGAGCAATTCACCGTTTCTTAAACGCTCCGACGAAAATGAAGCAGGGAAATGAGGCTCAAATGAGGGATCGCGTGCGCTTACGATCCGGTCGGCTTCGAGTGCACAGAGTCTCAGTCGCGACGCTGAAAGAGAAGGCAGAATATGACTCGCGGGTTTTTGATCGACATGGATGGGGTCATTTACCGAGGATCGGAATTAATCGCCGGCGCCCAGCGGTTCGTCAACACGCTCAGGCGTTCGGACGTCCCGTTTTTGTTTCTGACGAACAACAGCCAACGCACTCGCCGAGACGTTGCCACGAAGCTCCGCCGGATGGGCATCCAGGCCGAAGAACAGCACGTCTTCACGTGCGCCATGGCGACGGCCCGGTTCTTGGCACAGCAAAAGCCGAACGGCACTGCCTACGTGATTGGCGAAGGCGGCCTCTTGCAAGCGTTGCACACCAACGGCTACTCGGTCGTCGATCATGACCCCGACTATGTCGTCGTCGGCGAGGGACGCTCGCTCAACTTCGAGATGTTCGAGACAGCCGTCCGCATGATCCAGAAAGGAGCGAAACTCGTCGCCACGAATCTCGATCCGAATTGTCCCACGCAGCAGGGTATGCGTCCCGGTTGTGGCGCGATCGTCGCACTCCTGGAGACGGCCACAGGCCGAAAAGCCTTCAGCGTCGGCAAGCCCAGCCCGGTTATGATGCGTGCGGCCCGCAAAGAACTCGGGCTCTCTGCCGACGAGACAATCATGATCGGCGACACGATGGAGACGGATATTCTGGGCGGAGTGCAGATGGGTTACCGCACGGTCCTCGTCCTCTCCGGCAGCACGCGCAAAGAAGACGTCGACAACTACGCCTACCGCCCCGATACGATCGTCGACTCGGTCGCCGACCTCTGCAATGGGCGCTTTCTCACGAATGGCACGGCGGCCTAATCGTGCGACGGGAATCGACACGACCCGCATGCCACCCGCGACGGGGAATTGACAAACCGCCGGCCGCGCTTCTGTAATGATCATCGTCGATACCAGCGGCTTGCGGGCTCGCCGCACAGCTGGCGCGAGCGCAAGGCTGCCGCGGTCTCATGCGCTTTCTTGAGATCACATCTCTGCAACCGCGCTTCGGGAAAGGAACGATCTATGTTCCGAAGTCGAACTGCGTTCCTGGCATTTCTCGCGTTAGGACTCGTTGAGCCGACGCTCGCTGGGGACCGGAAGCCGAATATTATCGTGCTCCTCGCCGACGACCTCGGCTACGCCGACGTCGGCTTTCAAGGTTGCAACGACATTCCCACACCGAACATCGATGCGCTCGCCAGGGGGGGCGTCCGCTGCACCAATGGCTACGTCTCCGGTCCTTATTGCAGTCCAACTCGCGCCGGGCTCTTGACCGGTCGCTATCAGCAACGCTTTGGCCACGAGTTCAACCCCGGCCCGCGGGGCGAGCCGGGCGGAACTGACACGTCGATCGGTTTGCCGCTTTCCGAAACGACGTTCGCGGATCGGATGAGAGCGGCCGGATATGCAACCGGCGCGGTCGGAAAATGGCACTTGGGAGTTGCGCCGAAATTTCATCCGCAGCAACGCGGTTTCGATGAGTATTTCGGATTTCTCGGGGGGGCCCACGTCTACGCGCCGGGATGCTGAATATCGTGTTCCCTGGCCTGCAGCGCGCTCCCGCTCGGCGAGTTGCGCCGATCCTTCGCGGCACCGAGGTCGCGCATGAAAAAGAATACCTGACCGACGCGTTCGCACGCGAAGCCATTTCGTTTATCGATCGACACCAAAAGCAGCCGTTCTTTCTCTATCTCGCGTTCAACGCAGTGCACACGCCGATGAACGCAACGGACGCGCGGCTGAAGAAATTCGAGTCGGTTACGGATCCGATGCGGCGGACCTATTGCGCGATGACCCTGGCCTTGGATGAGGCGATCGGCAAGGTGATTGCCAAGCTGCGCGATGCCAACCTCGAGCAGGACACGCTCATCTTCTTCTGCAGCGACAACGGCGGACCGACCGTGCCCCGCGCCGCGCTCAATTCCTCGCGCAACACGCCGCTGCGAGGCTCGAAGGTTTCGACGCTGGAAGGCGGCATCCACGTGCCGTTTGTCGTTTCATGGAAAGGCAAACTCCCGGCCGGCAAGGTCTACGATCAGCCGGTGATCCAGCTCGACTTCTTGCCCACGGCGCTCGCCGCGGCGGGAATCGAGCGACGGCCCGATTGGAGGCTCGACGGCGTCAATCTGATTCCCTATCTCGCCGGTGAAACGGGCGGCGCCCCGCACGACGCGCTCTACTGGCGATTGGGCCCGCAGATGGCGATTCGCCAAGGCGATTGGAAGCTGGTCAAGTATTCGTATGAGTTCGCCGCGGAAAGGCCGAGCGCACCGTCGTCCTTAGTCTCGCCGCTGCGTCTCTACAATTTGACTCAGAACATCGGCGAGCACCACGACCTCGCGAGCGCCCAACCCGACAAGGTCAATGAACTCAAAGGCCTCTGGGATCGATGGGACCAGACGTTGGTCGCCCCGCTCTGGCAACAGCAGTCGAGCGCGCCACGGGACTAGTCGAGAAGCCGTGTCCTGAATTCGGCGAAGCAGCTTGAATCATGAACGCCTCGCGGACGCCATGCTCCGGCCCACCACGGGAGGTCGGTCCCCCGTTTTTTGCCGGGGAAACCGATCGTCACTCCCGTATCAGGTCCGGCTAGTCGGGCTGCTTGCCCAGTGCTGAGCGTGCCCGCTGCCGGGCCTGGAACAGCGCGGTCACGTGCAGCATCAGAAAGATCGGCACGAGAAACGCCGGAATGAGCACCAGCGGCATCTGGGCCATTGGCGTGGTTGTGATCTCGTCGGCGGCGCCGGTTGCCAAGACCTGGTTGAACGCCCCATTCGCAACGGCCGCGACGAGATCCAGGATCCCCAGCCAGTTCCAGATCACAAACAGCCGGCCGGCCGCGAAACCCGGTCGGTGAGCTACCCAGAGTGCGACCCACGGCGCAGTCAGACCAATGGCCATGTCGCCCAACCCGGCCGGCCAGGCGAAGGTGCCCGGCAGGACGCCGAACACGGAGAGTGCGATAAACCCGAAGCCGGCAAACCGCCAGGATTGGATGGCCGTCAGGAGCGCAAGGTCCCGGGCCGCGAGAAAATCACGGAACGACGCCGACGCGAGGAAGGTGACGAGAAACACGACGACCGGCGCGACGAAGCCCAGGGCAATCGGCAACGGCGGCGTCCCCGGAGGACGCACAAACGCGCCCCGCGCTCCAAGCACCACGACGGCCGTCATCCACACGGCTAGCGCAACGACCACCAACGCACCGAGTAAAACGACGTCCGCCTTTGCGGCCCAGCCGCCCGCCAAGGCAAGCCCACCGAGGTCGCTCTCGCGCGGCGGTCGCAAGCCGTCAGACTCCCGGCGCAACAGTCCGGTTCGGTCCTGATTCTTTGTTTTCGATTTTTGCAGCGATTCAGCCATGGCACACATCACTTTCCAATATTTGTATATACAACTATCTGGGGAAAATTTTTAAGACACGGGCTGCCTCACAACTCTCTCCGTCGTCTTGGCAAGCAGTGTCGCCCCATCCCGGCCCAAGAGATCCCTCGCCCGACGCTGGGCTTGCTCCCAGGCCGGAATGGCCTGCTCAAGGAGGCGGGAACCACGTGCTGTAAGACGCAACGATTGCACCCGGCCATCCTCGCCGGGTACGGCCTCCAGCCAACCCTTGGCTCTCAATCGTTCCGCGTTGCGACTCAGGGTCGATACGTCCATTTGAAGAATCTCGCACACCTTTTGAGGGCGAGCCAGACCAAGCTTTGCCGCCGCCACCAGGACGTTGAACTGACTCGCTTTGAGTCCCAGAGGTCGCAGGGCCTCGTCGTAGATGCTGGTCACGATGCGATTGAGCATCCGCACCCGCAGGGCGATACAGTCGCGAGCCACGGTGTCGATGTCCCGGCTGCGCTTGTCGTCCGCCATTCTCGCCTCCGCGGTATTTGTATATACAACAAGTCGAGCAGTCAAGCCCTGATTTTTTGCATTTTTTTGTCGCCGCGAACGCTCGGATTTAGAATGGGGTCGGGCCCTTACTGTCGGGCTCTAACGACGGACATCGCAATCAGGAGATCCCGAGTTGTCGACTTCGCTGGACGCGTTGATCCTTGATCTCCTGGAATGGATCGGCCCCGAGCCGAAGCCGTATGAAGAAGTCATGGACGCTTGGCGCACGTCGTGTCCGCGGCTGACCGTGTGGGAGGACGCCAACGACCGCGGCCTCGTCGAGCGCCGGTATGCTGACGGTCACGGTGCCTATGTGTGTCTGACGGCCGTTGGTCGCGATTTCCTGGTCGCGCGACGCGCTGCAAGTGCTATTTCGGCCCTGAAGTTGGGGCAAGGTTGAAGGTGAACCCGTACGGGTCCCTGATGTAGCAGCGAGGAAGGGCCGGATCCTCCTCGACGATCGTACAACCGGCCGCCAGCAGTTGGCGTTTGGCCACTTCGACATCGGGAGCAAGCAGTTCGAAGACCGGGGGATGTGGCTTCCCTTTTTCGACATACAGCCGGAAGGCCCCGGTCTCGAATCCGACCATCGTCGCGTTTTGATAGGCCATCGGCAGGCCGAGCACCGACCCATAAAACGAGACCGCTTCCGACCACTTGTCCGTGCGAAGGATGACTTCGCGCGTGGATTGAAAAGAGCCGCTCATCGGCGTTCTACCTGAAGTTGGTGTCTGAGCCGTTTCGTGCATTCTGAAGCGTTCCAGCATTAGTGCAGCGCGGCAGGCCACGGTCAATGGCCTGCTCCTTTTTGGAGCGGGGGTGGCTCAATCAGGTTCCAAAAGCGAAAAAGTCGCCGCGGAATCTTCATATTGATTTCGATCGATGCGAGTACAATCGGCGGACGACTGGATGACGTCAAACTCGTGCGTCCATCTCCCCACTGAGTGACGATGAAGGTCGTTTGCCCCAATTGCTTCGTGGATGTGCCACGGCCGGAGGACGCGGTCGCGGACTCACATTGCCCCTCGTGCGGTTGCCTTCTGCAATTCGATCGCCAGGCGGCAATCACGATCGTGTCGTCGCTCGAAGGTGGCGATCGGACCAGCGCCGACCTTACTTCTGGACCGCGGCAGATCGGCCGCTTCCAGCTGATTGACCGGATCGGTCGCGGCGGATTCGGCTCGGTTTATCGTTCGTTCGATTCCGAGCTCAAGCGGTTCGTCGCGGTCAAGATCCCGCGTGCCGACAAATTCGACTCTCCGGCTCAGATCGAGCGCTTCGCACGCGAGGCTCGCAACGCTTCGCACCTGCAACATCCGGGGATCGTCTCGATTTTCGACATCGGAGTCGATGAGGGGATCACGTACATCGTATCCGAATACGTCGAGGGCAAGTCGCTCGACATCCTGTTGGCGCAGCGGCGATTTTCGTTCATTGAAACTGTCGAGTTGATCGCCAAAGTGGCGGACTCGCTCGACCATGCCCACCAGCGCGGGGTCATTCATCGGGACGTGAAGCCGTCGAACATCATGATCGACCAAAGGGGGGAGCCGCGAATTCTCGATTTCGGTCTCGCCCTCCGGGCGCAAACGGACGTCACGTTGACCATGGACGGCCAAATTCTGGGAACGCCCGCCTACCTCAGCCCGGAACAGGCGCTCGGCAAGCCTCACGACGTTGATCACCGATGCGACATCTACGGCCTGGGCGTCGTCCTATTTGAGATGTTGACCGGAGAGCGGCCGTTTCACGGCAACCTTCAGATGGTGATCCACCAGGCGGCAAACGAAGATCCGCGCAATCCGCGTAGCCTGAATAACTTCATTCCGACCGATCTCGAAACGATCTGTCTGCGGGCGATTGAGAAAGAGCCGCATCGCCGCTACCAAAACGCGCGGGAAATGGCTGATGATCTTCGGCGGTGGCGTCGCTCGGAACCGATCAAGGCCCGGCGGACGACACTATTCGGCCGCGCGGCTCGATGGTGCCGCCGGAACAGGGCGTTGGCGGCGAGCTTGACGGTGCTCTTCCTATTTCTTTCGATCGCCGCAGGCGTGTCGACGTGGGCAGCCTTTTCGTTCAGATCGCTCGGCCGGGCGGAACGCGATGCGCGAGCAGCGGCCGAGCGCAGCCTGGAATCGGCTCATCGCGCCGTCGATGAGTATTACACCACAGTCAGCGAAAGCCGGTTGCTCGACGAACCGGGACTGCAGCCTCTGCGCCGGGACTTGTTGGCGACGGCGATCCAATACTACGAGAAGTTTCTTGACCACAACCGGGATAACTCGCAGCTCTTGGCCGAGGTCGGGGCGACGTATCTCCGTCTCTCGAAACTGTATTTCATCAACGGCCAGCCCGACCTGGGAGTCGACACCCTGGAAAAGGGACTTGATCTCCTTGATAGCCTGATGGCGCGGAATCCGTCTTTAGACGAACTCCAGCCATTGGCGGTCGGACTGTACCGCTACCCGCGGTACCTGCTTCGAAAAGCAATGCCGGTGGCCGATCCGGCGCGCATGAAGCAACTGGTGAATCGCGAGGTCGAATTCTGGGATCGTCTCGCGCGAACGTACCCGCAGATCGACGCGTTTCGCTTCGATCTGGCCGGCACCGTTTACACTTTGTCGGCCCTCGAACGCAGCGCCGGTGGGCAGGATCGGTCCGTCAAGACGGCGCAGCGATCCATCGATCTATTTACAGCACTTGTGACTCAAAATCCCAATCGGGCGGATTACCGGCGCGAAGCGTCGTACGTGTTTGGCGGCATCGGCATTACTCACATCCTGCGGGGCGACTTGCGGACCGGAATTGCCTGGCAGGAGCGTGCGGTCGCGCTCGATCCGACCAACACACGTCCGCTCAACACGATGGCTTGGAACCTTGCGACCTTTCCCGACCCGAAACAGCGCGACCTTCCCAGAGCGATCGAAGTCGCCAAAAAGACCGTCCTCGCAGAACCGCGGAACGCCAATTATTGGAACACCCTCGGAGTGGCATGTTATCGCGCGGGTCAATATGCGGAGGCGCTTCAGGCATTCGACAAATCGATGATGTTGAGGGATGGCGGGGATGGATTTGACTGGTTTTTTGTGGCAATGGCGCATTGGAAGCTGCATAATGCTCGCCAGGCAATCGACTACCTGCACAAAGCTCAAGTCTGGAAGAAATCCGAGCAGGTGGCGGCCAAAGAATTGCTAGGGGTCGACGAGGAGGCGCAGCGACTGATCCAGGAGAGTACATCGCAACAGACCCATCCGTGACCGCGCGTGGAGTAGAACAACAACTGTGAGAAACCACTTCCTGGAAGGGCCACCGTCATGGCAAAGGGCAAGAAACCCGTTAAGAAGATCACAATCACAGTGCCGAAGGAGTGGAAAGCCGTCGATGTCGATGTCATCGAAGACATCATACGATTGACTCTGGGCAAGGGGCCCAAATTTGGCGTCGGCCATGTTTTCGTCGAGGCTGCTGCCGAAACTCCGAAGCCTGGTGTCGCTGCCGCCGCTCCCCAAGGCATTTGGGACAAGGCCTGCTGAGCATCGATGTCGACCGCATTCGTCCCCGCGTCCGTCCTGCAGGGGTCGCGGCGATTCGAGGTGCTCGAACCACTCGTCGAGCGCCCTTAAGTCCCGATCGCGTCCTCTTGCTGCATCCCGCCAGCGGAAAATGGGTCATCATGTGCGCGGAGAGCCTGGGGGGCGTGCGAGCGCTCTTGGCCGCCTGCGCCGCCGGACAACTCGACCGGGCCGATGAGACCAAGGTCTGGCCGCTCGTCACAGGTTTGCTGAAAGGCGGGCTGATTCGGGAGCGAAGGACGCTACCCGCCACGCCTTCGGGCTGCGGTCGCGGCGCTCGTCGAAAAGTGAATTTGCTCATCCTGAAGATGGTGGGATTTTGCGATTTGGCCTGCCGGTATTGCTACGACTTTCGCACCGAGACTTACTCCTTGCGAATGTCGGACGAAACCGCCAGGCAGGCGATCCGCCAGGCACTCGACTGCGCGGGGCCGCAGTTGCAGATCTTGTTCCACGGCGGCGAGCCGCTCTTGGCCTTCGACACAATTCGGCAGCTTGTTCCGTTTGCCAAGACAGAAGCTGCCAATTGTGGCCGGCAAGTGACGTTTGCCGTACAGACGAACGGTCTGCACTTTTCTCCGGAAGTCCTCGAGTTCCTGCTCGCTGAACACTTCGCGATCGGGATTTCCATCGACGGTCCGGGTGAGGTCAACGATCGCGAGCGTGTCGATCATCGAGGACGGGGACGACTTGCGGATATTGAAGATACGCTGAAGCGCCATCCGCGCCTGACGGCCGTCGCCGGAGTGCTCACCACCGTCACCAACCGCAATGCCGACCGCTTGATCGAGACGGCCGAGTACGTGGCCGGCTTGGGAATCGGGCGTTGGGACACAACGCTGTTTCAGCCCTTGGGTCGGGCGGCGGGGCGATCGGCCGAATTTGTGCCGGAGACGGCCGCGGTGATTGAATCGTATCTGGGTCTCTTCGACGCGGTCGAGGCGGGACACTTTAACCAGATGTCGATCGGACCGGTTCTGCGATACGTCCGAAACGTGCTCTCAGACGAGCGCCGCAGCATGTGCTTGTGCGACGGCTGCGGGGCAGGCGCAGAACTCGTCGTGGTCAACGTCGATGGAACGATCCAAGCGTGCGACTCGATCGGAGACGCGAGCCTCAACCTGGGCAAAATCGATTCGATGACCGTTGATCGGGCGCTCGACGTGCCCGTGGCGCAGCGGATCCGAGGCAGGTGCACCGACGTCCTTTCACCGTGTCAAACCTGCGACTGGCGGCACTTCTGCGGCGGCACTTGCCTCGCGCGGGGCGGGTTGGACACCGTCGATCATCAGGAATGTGAAATCGCGTTGGCAATCTTTCCCGAGATCTTTCGACGCCTCGGAGCGTCTAACCGGTTGAGGCAGTATGTCGAGCGCTTTGCGTGATTCATTGCACCGATTTCTCCAGGGAATTCCGCCGACGAATTCTCAAACGCTGCTCGTCGACGCCATTCAAAAATGGTCCGAGACGAGCCAATGGCAGTCCCTAATCGCCAGCCTGTCCCCAGCGAGACAGATGAGCGCCCTGCTCGCATTGGGAAGCGAGGCCTACGAGTCGGACTGGGGCAACCTGCGAACGAATTTGCTTTTCAATACGCGCTCGGTCGGGCAATACGTGGAGCCTTTGACGTCGAGCAACTGGCTCGAGCAAAACGCTCAGTTCCTGTTTGTCAGCCTCCTCGACCCGGTTGTGCTGAATGACGACACGCGGCGGCTCGCGGTCTTTGCGCGCTCTGAGCTGATCGGAGCGGAACGACTGCCGGCCGCTCTTGATCGCGGTCGGGGAGTCCTCCTGGTGAGCTGTCATCAAACTCACGCAGGTTTCTGCCTGCGCCATCCGCAGTTCTTCGACCAAACTTTCACCGCAGTCAGTCACGACATCAGCGACGCCAATCGGGCGGAGCATCCCGCCTACGCGGCGTATGGAGGTCGCGTCGAATTTGCCCCGACGACTGCGGCAGGCGCGCGCCGCATGCTTGTCAGACTGAAATCGAACGGCGCGGTCGCTTTATACAACGATTTTCGGTTTCCTGAGTCACCTGGGATTCCGAGCCTGCTCTTCGGGCGGCCCGTCTTCAGCTCGAAATCGCTTGTCAACTTCATCCTCAGGACACGGGCTTGCGTCCTGCCCTTTACGGTCGTCCGGGTTCCTCCGTTTGCGGACGAGAAGCTGAGGATCGAGATCCTTCCCGAGCTGCCATTTGACGATCTGGGCGAAAGCGAGCGGGACTCTGTCATGGCCGCGATGCGGCTTGGCGTGGCGACGGAGTGCTTGATCCGTCGCGATCCCGTCCAATGGCGGCTTTGGACGTCCCTGGAATACCGCTGGAACGAGGGCCTATCGGCCTGGTCGGAGCTGGGGCGAGTGTTCGGTTCCGACGCGAGCCCGAAAGCGGGTTCGTTGGCCGAGTCGACCGCATAAGGTACGATTGGCATCTGCCGCGTTGCGATCGTCGACTCGAACACCTCTGAAATTTGTGGCTCAGCCGGGCCGTCAATCTTCCACACTCTCTCATGGCGGACAAATCCAAAAACGTCGATTGGCTCTTCGGCCTTGGCGGCGCGGCCTGCGGAGTCGTCGTCGGGTATTTCGGATTTTTCCTCCTGGCTCGACTCGGTTTTTACGGACTGGTTCTGCCCGGTGCTCTGTTGGGGATCGGTTGCGGAGCCCTTTCAGGCGGCAAATCGAACGGCCTTGGGGTTGCCTGTGGGTTGCTCGGCATCGTGGCGGGAATCTTCACGGAATGGCGGTTCGCTCCGTTTAACAAAGATGCGACTTTCGCTTATTTCATCACCCACCTAAACGACCTGGGGACGATCACGCTCGCCTCGATTGTTGGTGGCGGACTCTTCGGCTTCTGGTTCGGTCGAGGTCGGGAAGGCGCGGTTTGGCTACGTCGAACGACAAGGGGAGTCGCTCCCGTGCCACACAACATGAGCGAGATGAGGGCCACGGCAAACGAGCACATCCGGCGAGACATGGAAGCCGGGCGGAAATGGGTCTGCCAGTGCCAGGATTGCCACGAGGTCCGTTCGCTGATCGGCGTCGAAAAGACGCTCGATGTGCGACCTCTCGTCCGAAAAATCCTCAGGCTCGAGGAGCAGCTCGAACAAATGCCGGACGGCCCCGACATGCAGGCAATCCTGGACGAGTACCTCAAGGCGTACGACGAACTCGCAGAGGTGATGGCGCGGCAACTGTGAACAAGCTGCGGCCGGGACAGCATTTCGTGAAAGATGGGGCGAACCAGCGATCACTCGGGCGAAGAGGTCGTTTCGGATCGCCATTTCATGACGCGAACGAATCGCCTGGCTGAGCGGCTGGTCGGATCGTCGAGCAGGCAGGCCATCAGACGGCCGTCCGAGGAAAATGAAATCCGTTCCGGATGCGCCGGAGAAAAATCGACGTCGATCATCGGCTGAAACAGATCCTCGTCGCTCGCCGTGTGCCACAACGTGAGCACGCCCCCCTGTTCGGAAGATGCGAGTGTGCGGCCGCTCACGGAGCTTGCCAGTCGGATGAGCGGCCCGTGAGCCCCCTCGAGATTGAATTTGAATTGCCAGTCGGCCGTGCTCCAGACCTTGATCAACCGATCGTCGCTGGCGGTCGCGACCCACTGAGCCAGCGGGTCAAACACAATGCAATTGATCGAGCTGCTGTGGCCGGGAAGCTCGGCGACCTTTTGCTGTGTTCGGACATTCCACACCAGGACCACGTTGGCGGGACCGCTGGCGAACAGCCACTGGCCGTCGGGGGAAAACACGGCGCAATTACATTCTTTTGCGCGGATCCCCTCGAGCCGTTTGCCCGATCGAGCGTCCATCACGTACAGGTCGTCGTGCTTTTCGCTGTTGTAGCGGTCGATCGCCGCTATGACTCGGCCATCCGGCGAAATGGCAATCCGATGGACGTTGAAGTTGGGGCCGAGCTTCCATTCGGACTGGCGGCCGCCGTCGCGCAGGTCGTAAAGACGAACCACACCGTTCATCGTCCCGACGGCCAGGGTCGAGCCGTCGCGCGACGCACCGAGGCAGAGGATCCTCTTATCGGTCTTTCCGAGTTCGCGAATGCGAACCATCGACTCCGGATCCCAGAGCGAGATCTCTGAGCCGCCGCACACCGCGAGCTGATTGCTTCCTGGTACGAACTGGATGTCCTCGACTTCGAGCGACGACTCGCGAAGGTCCTTGAAGTAGTCCCCGCTACGCAGACTCCAGGCGATGACGCATCCGTCGCTCCCCGCCGTGATCAGCTCTCGGGATTTCTGAGAAACCGCAAAAGCGTAAATTGGGTCCTGATGCGCCCCCCAGGCCTTAAGCGGCGTCCCCGATTGCTCGGCCGAGCCGGAAGGGGAGCTGTCGACACCGGTGGGGCAGACGCGTACGGTGCCCACCTTGTCGCCGGCCAGGATCGAGGCCCCCCCGGGGCTGAAAGCGACGCGTTGCGCCTGGTCAAGCAGGTCGATTTTGTTCGCGAGCTCCCAGGAGGGAACTCGCCAGATCCGAATGTCGTGCTCGCTCGTGCTGGCAGCGAACAAACCGCCATCTCTGGAGAAATCGATGGAAAGGACCGGCGCGCCCCCGACTGGGACACGGCGTGAGATCGTGCGCGAATCGAGGTCCCACACGATCGCGTCGTGGTCATGGCCGGCCGAGGCCAACCACTTTCCGCCCGGGTGAAGCGCGATCGAACCCGCCGTATCAAGATGCCCTTTGAGCTCGCCGGCGAGTCGTCCCGTCGCCGTGTCCCAAAGTCGGATCACTGTGTCACGCCCGGCGGAGATCAGCGTCCGCCCCCCGTGGGCAAAAAGCACATTGAACACCTGGAACGGGTGGGCCTTGATCGAGCGGAGATGCCGGGCCTTGAGCTGCTTCCAATCGACAGCCCAAAGAGCGATCGTCCCGTCGTCGCCGGCGGACGCCAAGGTGTTGCCGTCGGGCGACAAAGCCAAACCGTTGATTTCGCCTTGGTGCGCATCAATCGAAAACAGAAGCGTGGACGCCGCCGAGTCGTAGATCCCAATGATCCCCGCTTTGCCCCCCGTCGCCAGGTATCGCTCGTCGGGAGAAAGACAGACGAAATAGATCGCCCGATTTGCGCGGGCAATGAGCCGGTGCGTTACACGACCTCGGCGCGAGAGGAAGTCCCATTCGCCCCCTTGATAGATCTCGGCCCGATCGCGCGGCCGATGACGTTCGAGCAAACTCATGAGGCGTCGCATATCGCCGGACTGCAAAGCCGTTCCGGCCTGCTGCATGTCGGAGACGTACAGAAGCTCGTCGGCCTTTGCCCGTTCACGTTCGGCCGTGCGTTGCAGGTCACGAGCCTGCGCCGCGGCGGCGTCTTTGTCCTCCCCCGCCTTGAGCAACTGGGCGTTTGCGCCCTCAAGCCTGTCGTTCAGGCGGCTCAATCGCACGTTCGCTGCGGTTACCGTGAGGATCCAGACGCAAAACAAAAAGGAGACCAAGAGCGCGGAGGCCGCCCGAAGCGGATAGCGGCGCGACCACAGCCAGGCGCGCTCCCAGGGCCGAACGCTGCGTGCGGTGATCGGCTCGCGCTTCAGGAAATGTTGCAAATCCTCGCCCAGCAAGTCCGCCGTGGCATACCGACGATCTGGCTCCTTGGCGAGGCATTTGAGACAAATCAGCTCGAGGTCGCGCGGCACTTCCGGCCGGATCCGACGGATTGGTGTCGGCTCGTCGGTCAAGACGCGTCGCAAGATGTCGAAGCGCGAGCCACCGGAAATCGGAGGGATTCCGGTCAGCATTTCGTAGAGGATGGCACCAAGTCCGTACACATCGGTCTTGGGACTCGTTTCCGAATCCTTTCCTGTGGCTTGCTCAGGCGACATGTAGGCAGCCGTCCCCACGACGGCATCGGTCTGCGTGGCGGTTCGGCCATCGTTTTGGTTGAAGACCTTGCAGATGCCGAAATCGCAGAGCTTTGGCGCGAACGGAAAAGACTCAGGCATTCGGTCGCTCTGAGCCGGGCCCGCCTCTTCGACACGACTGACCGCGTCCTTGTCGCTGCTCGAGCTGCCACTTCTCAGCGGCTTTAGCAAGACATTGGCCGGCTTGACGTCGCGGTGAAGAATCGCGTGAGCGTGGGCGTGAGCAAGAGCTTTGGCCAGCTCCATGGTGACCCAGGCTGCGGCGTCGGGTTTGATCTTTTGGCGGTGGTCGCGAAGCCAGGCGGCAAGAGACGGTCCGTCGCAAAGCTCTTGGACGATGTAACAGAAAGTGCCGTCGAAACCCGCCTCGAGCACCCGAACGATGTTCGGGTGATCGAGCCTCGCCACAGCTTGCGCCTCATCCACGAAGCGTCGACGCAACGATTTTGACAGCAGCAGATCGGGCCGTGGAATTTTGAGTGCGATCGGACGATTCAAAGCCGGATCGCGGGCCAGATACACAATCCCGTGGCCGCCGCGCCCCAGTTCGCGGAATACCTCGAACCGCCCAAGCCGGTGGGGATTGCCTTCGTCTCGGCTGTCTTCGTCGTCGAGCGATTGAGCGGCCCCGCCGAAAAGAGCTTCCGGCGTCTGCTGTTGCCGATACCGACGGACGCGGGCGATCAACTCCAGGCATTTTGTTGCGGGGCTCGGCGTCGCACCAGGGCCTGCGGCGGGCGTGACCGATTCTTGCGGCAGCCCCTCAGCGGGGTGGCAAAGAGTCGCGAATTCGATCGGTAAAGCCGCAGGCCCCTCCTTCCCGACCGAATCGATCTCGCACGAATCAGGCTCGCTCGGCCCGTGCCCGATCGACGAAAGGCCCAATTCCGCTTGCAGGCGTGCGAACGCGCACTGCCAAAGTTTCCGGGTCTCCTCGATCGAGCGATTCAGGGCTCCGCTGATCTCTTCGAGAGATTTCTTGTCGAAGCCGGCGAGCTCAATGACAGCCTGATAGTCGGCCGGCATCCGCCTGTTGGCGGCGTCGAAGACCTCGACTTCATCTGCGGCGGCGTCCTGCGTGCTCAGATCAGGCGCGACGCGATTTTCAACGTCACCCCGCTCCGCCGGGCCGTTCGCGCCCGGGGAGTTCCGCTCCTGTTCCGGTGCAGGGGTCGTGAGATGGTCGTCCATTACACCGATCGCGCAATGGCTGAATCTGCTACAGCAGCATAGGTTGGTTTCGACTGGATTGGCAAATAAAAAAAGCCCCTTTCTTGTGCGCAGAAATGCACAATGGGGCGTTCATCGCCGACGAGCCCTGCAACGCGCCAGCAGGTGCCCTCAATCTAATTGCCCACAGCTAGCAATACAAGCAGTTGTTGAGGTCCCTGCGCTCGACTCCGAGTGGCCAAGAAATGCGTTGATTGGGCGAATGCTGTGAGGTAATTTGCGCATAGGCGTTTTGCGCCATGAATTTGGATTTCATCTGAAGCTACACGATCCAGGGAATCGCAAACCGTGACGGACGAATCGACGCACGCGGAATCGAAGGATCCGAGCGTCGCCTCCGCGATGCGAGAATACTTCGATCTGCTCGATCGGGGCATCTCTGTCGACCGCGAGAATTTCATCGGCCAGAATCCCAAGATCGCGCACCGGCTGCGGTCAGCCATCGACCATGAAGACGCGCGCCGACTGGGAGCTGCCGAGCCATCGCCGGGTCAACTCACGGGCGGCTCGACAGGCGCCTTCACACGCCATGGCGATACGCTCCCGCCATCGGCGCGAAGCCACAGCGCCGCCGCCTGCAACTTCCCGCCGGGCACGCAATTGGGCCGCTACCGGATCGTGCGCGTTTTGGGTCGCGGGGCCATGGGAACGGTCTACCTGGCGATCGACACGCAGCTCGATCGGCAGGTCGCGCTGAAGACTCCGCAATTTGACCAGGACAGCGACCTCTTACAACGCTTCCATCGCGAGGCGCGAGCCGCTGCCGCGCTGCGTCACCCCAACATCTGCCCGATCTACGACTTTGGCCAGATTGACGGCACGCAGTTCCTTTCGATGGCGTACATCGAGGGGCAAACGCTGGCCGCCTTGATGGAGGGCGAGCCACTCCAGCCGGTGAAGCGGGTCGCCGGCATCGCCCGCAAAATCGCCCTCGCCCTGCAAGAGGCGCACGACCACGGCATCGTGCACCGCGATCTCAAGCCGTCCAACGTGATGCTGGATAAGCACAGCGAACCGATCGTGATGGACTTTGGCTTGGCGCGGCAAACGACTGGGCAGGACAACGTTCGGCTCACACAGTCGGGAATCCTCGTCGGGACGCCGGCATTCATGTCGCCGGAACAGATCGAAGGCGATGTCGAAAAGATCGGGCCAGCGACCGATCAATACAGCCTGGGCGTGCTGCTTTACGAGCTGTTTACGCAGCAGTTGCCGTTTCGCGGTTCGTCGATGGCCATCATTGCCCAGGCGTTGGTCAAGGAGCCGCCTCCTCCGATCCAATTTCGGACTGACCTCGATCCGCGGATCAACGCGGTGTGCCTGAAAATGATGGCCAAAGCGCCCGAAGATCGCTTTGCATCGTTGTCTGAGGTTGCCGACGTGCTGGAAGCGATCCTCGAGAATCGCGACCCAAAACCGACGCTGACCTCAGCGACGGCAAAGGCCGATCCTTCCCTGTCCCCCGAACGCGCCGCCGCCAAGCAGCGTCGCCGGTCGCTGGCCGCGCAGTTCCTGGCGAAAAGATCGCTCAGCGAAGACGAGCTCGTTGAAGTTGAGAAAGCGGCTCGAAGGCATTTCGATCTGGGACAGTATGAAAAGGTGGTCGAGGCGATCGGACAAGTTCCTGATGAACAGCGACCCGCAAGGCTCCAGGGACTCCTCGCGGACGCGCGCACCAAAACAACGGAAGTTGCCGCGTTAGTCACCGCGATCGACGAGGCCGAGCGTCGCGGCGATAAAGCCGCGGCGCTGGAAAAATCGAGCGTGCTTCTGAAGCTCCAGCCAGGGAACCCGCGGGCGTGCGAGGTGCGAAATCAGGCGGACGGACCCTCTTTCCTCGCGAAGATCCAAAACGCGAGTCCCCGGACGCTCTGGGCAGTGGTGCTCGTCGGGCTGGCGTTGCTTGCGGCTTTAGTTGTCGCCCTGTTGGCCCGTTAATAGAGCCGGGGAATCAGCCGCCAGGTCCGCGCGCGATAGGCCTCGTACTCGGCCCCGAAGTGGGCGCCGAGCAGTCGCTCCTCAGCGTGCATCCGCGCGACGAGGGCCGGAATCATCAGCACGGTCAGCAGGACGCCGATGGCCGAGCGAAACGCCAGAGCCCAACCGACTGACGCGATGATGAGCCCCAAATAGCTCGGATTCCGCACGAAACGGTAAGGTCCTGTGGTGACCAGGGTGTGCTCGCGTTGAATGGCAACGAGGCCGCTAAAGCGGTTGCCGAGGACGAACACGGGCCAAATTCGCAACAGCGTCCCGCCACCAAAAAGGGCGACGCCGATCCAGCGCAGGGTGTCGCCATCGAGCGTCCAGAATTCCTCGCGATCGGTGTACGCCGGCAGATAGCCGAGCAGCAGCCCGACCGCAAAAAACACGATGAGCACCCAACGGTTGGACCGATCCTCGATCTCGCCACGGCTCAGATTCCCGCCAGCAAAGAAGGCGACGCTCGACACGGCGGCCAGCACAATTGCGAGCGCGACGAGCGGGGGGTGGGCGAAATACGCCTGAATCCCGCCCCATCCGGCGACGGCCAGCCCCAGATACGCGAGCATCCCCGCGAGCACCGACAGCGCTCTGGCCAGCCTCTCCCACATGGTCTCGCTCCTTCTCTCCAGCTTGTCGTCCGCGCGCGTCGAGTCAGTGGCGTCGTCGCCGTCAAAGCGTGAAGATGAGTCCAGGATAGGGCATAAGACCCGGATCGACGAGAACTCAGCAGCCCAGGCGGAGACAAATGATGCGAGCGTGCCTTTTTCTGATCGTCCTCTTCCCGTTGGCTGTCTCAAACCAGCACGCGACGGCCGCCGATCCAAAACCGTTGCCGCCGACCTACGCGAACGTTTCCTACGGTTCGCACCATCGCAACGTCCTCGATTTCTGGAAGGCGGACGGCGCCGGTCCGCGGCCCCTCTTGATCGCGATCCACGGCGGCGGCTGGGTCGGCGGCGACAAGAAGCAAAGTCCCAACGCCGTTCAGCCCTGGCTCGCCAAAGGCATCTCGTTCGCCGCGATCAACTACCGGCTGACGGGCACAGACCCACTGCCGGCTCCGGTGCACGACGCGGCGCGTGCGGTGCAGTTCCTGCGTACGAAAGCCGCCGAGTGGAACATCAATTCCGATCGCATCGCGCTCACGGGCGGCAGCGCCGGCGCGTGCACGTCGATGTGGCTCTTGTTTCACGACGACCTGGCTGACCCGAAGTCGAGCGATCCCGTCTTGAGGCAGTCGACACGGGTCTGTGCAGCCGCCGTCAACGCCGGACAGACCTCGATCGACCCGAAGGTGATCGTCGACTGGGTCGGCCCCAATGTGCTCAAGCACGGAATGATTTGGATGGCCGTCGGCGAGAAATCGATGGCCGACGCGCTCAAAAACTACGAGCAGCACAAGGCAACTTACGCCGAGTTCTCACCGTATAACCACGTCGATGCCCACGACCCGCCCCTCTTCATGACCTACGGCGACGACATGACGCTCCCTTCCAAAAATGCCGGCCACGGCATCCACCACCCGATGTTCGGCGTGAAGCTCAAGGAAAAGTCCGACCGCGTGGGCCATGAATGCTACTTGCTGATTCCAGGCGTACAGAAGCCCGAGAAGTACGCCAGCGCCAAGGCATTCCTGACGGCCAAGCTTCTGGCACCTTGAGCGGAGCGCTGAACGCTCGCGCCCGCCAGGCTGTCCTGACTCTGGCGTTCGACACGCAGAGTCAGCCCGTCCCGCGGGCGGATGGCAATCAGCGCGTCGGGCACGACCGGCGGGTGGTCGACGGAGAGCGTGAAGCGGCAACGGCGCACGATCGTTGCCAGGGCGAGAACCATCTCCATCGTGGCGAATGTGTTGCCGATGCAAACGTGCGGCCCCGCGCCGAAAGGGATATAGGCGTGCTGCGGGATGGAATCGACGCGGTCGGGGGCGAAGCGATCGGGGTCGAAGCGTTCCGGATCGGGGAAGAAACGAGGATCGCGGTGGAGCACCCAGGGATAGATGTAGACCCACGCGCCTTTCGGCAGTTCGTATCCGCCAATTGTCACAGTTTGCGTGGCGACGCGCGGAATCAGCGCCCAGGTCGGCGGATAGAGCCGTAGCGATTCCTTGACGACGCGAGTCGTGTAAGCGAGCTGCGCCAGATCGGCGTAGGTCGCCGAGCGGCCCTGCAGCACGCCTCGGGCCTCTTCACGGACCTGAGAAGCGACCTCGGGGTGCGTCGCCAAAAGGTACCAGGTCCAGGTCAGCCCAGACGCAGTGGTGTCGTGGCCGGCGTTGAAGAGAGTGATCACCTCGTCGCGGGCCTGTTCGTCGGTCATCCCCGTGCCGTCTCCCTCTTCGTCGACGGCTGCCAGCAGCATCGACAAGAGGTCGCCCCGGTCTTCGCCGCTGGCCCGCCGCTCGTGAATGATGCGACGGATCACGCGATCGACGACGCCGATCGCTTCGCGCTTGCGGCGGTTCTCGGCGGTGGGGACCCAGAGAGGCCATTGAATCAGGCGCCCAGTTTGGACCGTGACGATCTCCGAGATTGTCTCGGTCGCGACGCCCAGCGCTTCCTCCGAGCCGGAAATGTCAGCCCCGAACAGCGTCCGGGCGACGATGGCCAATGTCAGGCGCCGCATTTCGAGCGGGACGTTAATTTCCGAACCGGGCGACCAGGAATCGACCGCCTGTTGGGAGCAGTCGACGATCGTCTTGGCATAACCCTCGAAACGCTTGGGGCTGAAGGCGGGCTGCACGAGCCGCCGCTGGCGGAGCCAAAAGTCTCCCTCGCTCAGCACGAGCCCATTGCCGTCGACGTCGCGCAAGGCTCGAATCAGCCGAGGTAGTTTGCGAAAACTCTTGCCGCGAGTGATAAGGACCTCTTTGACGAGGTCCGGATGGTTGGCGAAATAGAGATGCACCGGGCCGAGGTGGAAATAGGCGAGATCGCCATACGTGCGGGCCAGTTCGAGCGGGTAATCGAGCCGCTCGGTTTGCAGCCGCCGTGCGAGCGGCCAGTCGAAGTAGCCGGTTCTTGGCCCGGGAGGCAGACGTCGCGTGGCAGGCATGGCAGGATTCCGGTGCGAATCGGCGTCATTCCGACGGGAGGGCCGGGCTCCCGCCGAGCCGCTCTCTTGGAGAAAACCGGCTCAGCAGGAGCTTCGCCCTCGCGAAAGCTACTAATACTCGAACTGCTCGCTTTGCTCCTGTTCGACGCCGGCGAACGACGATTTGGCCACTTGGCGTATTTTACGCGAGAGAACCTCTTCGCGGAGCCGCTCAGTGGCGGCGGCAATCGGCATCGTCCCCAAGTCCCCGTCGATGCGATCGCGGAGCGCGACCGCCTCGTGCTCGGCCTCCTTCGGGCCCACGACGGCCATGTAAGGAATCAGATCGAGCTGCGCGTCGCGAATCTTCGCTTGGACCTTTGCGTTGCGAGTGTCGATCGACACGCGGAAGCCGGCCTCGCGGAACCGCTGCTCGACCTGCCGTGCGTAATCGAGCGACTTATCCGACAACGGAAGCACGCGAACTTGCTCGGGCGCCAACCAAAGCGGGAACGCGCCGGCAAAGTGTTCAATCAACACGCCGACGAATCGCTCCATCGACCCGAAGGGAGCGCGATGGATCATGACCGGCCGATGCGCGTGGTTGTCCGCGCCGATGTATTCGAGCTGGAACCGCTCGGGCAGGTTGTAGTCGAGCTGCACCGTGCCGAGCTGCCATTCGCGGCCGAGGCAATCGCGGACCATGAAATCCGCCTTGGGTCCGTAGAAGGCGGCCTCGCCCAGCGCGGCGACGAACTTCAAACCCGAACGTTCCAATACGTTCCGCAACGCCGACTCGGCCTTCTGCCAGTTCTCGTCGCTGCCGACGTACTTGTCGCTCTTGGGATCACGGAGTGAGAGCTGCACGCGGTAATCCTCGAGTCCGACCGCCTCGAGGACGAACTTCACCAGATCGAGCGTGACGCGGAACTCTTCCTCGACCTGCTCGGGAGTGCAGAAGAGGTGCGCGTCGTCCTGCGTCAGGCCGCGCACGCGCAAGAGGCCGTTCAGCTCGCCCGACTGCTCGTGGCGATAGACGGTGCCAAACTCCGCCAGACGCACCGGAAGGTCGCGGTAGCTCCGCGGCTCGGCTTTGTAAATCTGGATGTGGTGCGGGCAGTTCATTGGCTTGAGTAGATAGCGCTCCTGCCCATGCTCCCAACGGCGGAGGGATTGAATCCTTTCGTCGTTGGAAGCCGCCGCGTGATAGCCGTCGAGGTTGGCACCCATCACCTCGGCCGCCGCGATCAGCTTTTTCTCCTGCTCGGCAGAGAGGGTGCCGGCAGTCAACTGGCGGATCCAGAAATCGACCAGCTGTCCGGCGTCGTGGCCAAACAGCGGAGTGAACTGTGCGTCGCGGTAATAAGGAAAGTGGCCGCTGGTCTCGTACATCTCGACGCGGCCGATGTGGGGCGAATAAACCGGTTGATAGCCGCGAGCCAACAGCTCTTTCTTGATGAATTCTTCCAACAGGGCGCGGACGGTGGCCCCCTTGGGCATCCACAGGACGAGTCCCTGCCCGACGTCGTTGCTAATGGCAAACAGCCCGAGCTTCTTGCCCAGCACGCGGTGGTCACGTCGCTTGGCTTCCTCGACCTGGGTGAGATAGGCGTCGAGCTCGTCCTTCTTGAAGAAGGCGGTGCCGTACAGGCGCTGGAGCTGGCGGTTGGCTGCGTCCCCTTTCCAATACGAGCCGGCCACGGTTAGCAGCTTGAACGCCTTGATCCGGCCGGCGTCGGGAATATGCGGCCCGCGGCACAGATCGACAAACTCGCCCTGCCGGTAAAAGCTGACGGTCGCGTGCTGGGCGAGGCCGGTGTCGATGTGCTCGACTTTCAGCTCTTGATTGAGCCCCTCGCAAAATTCGCGGGCCTCCTTGCGATCGAGAATGAATCGCTCAAACGGCTCGGCGTCCTTGACGATCTTTCGCATCTCGTCTTCGATCCGCGGGAAATCCTCCTCACTGATTTTGTGCGGGCAATCGATGTCGTAGTAGAAGCCGTTTGCCAGCGTCGGCCCAAACGCCAGGTTGACGCCCGGAAACAACCGCATCACGGCCCGGGCCATCACGTGCGCGCACGAATGCCTTAACACTCCGAGAGCTTCGGCGTCGCGATCGGTCAGAAGCTTCAGATCGACTGGCTGTGAGACGTCAGCGACCTCTTTGAGCGGCCGCGCGCTATCGACGACCGTGCCGTTCGTCTTCGCAGCGAGCACGGCCTGAGCGAGCCGCGAACCGATGCTGTTGGCGACGTCGAGGCTGGTGCTGTCGTCCGCATATTCCTTGACCGAACCATCCGGCAGGCGAACCGAGATCATGAGAATTCATCCCTTCAGTCCGACGATCGATTCGCCTCAACGAATGGCGGATCGCATCGCCCGGACAGGTCTGCTGGTATATAGCCCAGCGGCGCAGGAAGCGTCAAGAAGGCTGAAAGACGTGGTCCAATCCAGCAACGACACCGCCAGCCGACTCAAAGTTCGTCCAGACTTCGCGGCCAGTCGTTCTTTAAGAGGCGCGAGAGCGAGCGGTCGGCGAGGATGCGGCCGCCGGTCTGGCAGCGCGGGCAGTAATTCGTTTCATTGTCGGCATAGCGGATCCGCTGCACCGGCGCCCCGCACACGGGGCACGGTTTGCCGAACCGGCCGTGGACAGCCATCTCGGGACGAAAGGCGGTGACCTTTTCCGGAAATTTTTCGCCCGTCTGCTCGCGGAGGCGTTCCGTCCATTCATTGAGCACGTCTCGAACTGCGTCGAACAATCGTCGTGTTTCCTCGGAAGTGAGCTTTTGCGTTTGGGCCAAGGGCGAGAGTTTTGCGCTGTGCAAGATTTCGTCCGAATAGGCATTGCCGATGCCGCTGAAGGAATGCGGGTCGGCCAGCGCCCTCTTGAGTGTGTGGTTCTCGCGTTTGAGTTCCGTCTCGAATTGCTTGAACGATGCCGAAAGCACTTCGAGTCCGCCAGCGTCCAACTCGGTCAGAGCAGCCTCACCTTCCAAAAGCCAGAGCCCGGCCCGCCGCTTGCTGCCGGCTTCGGTGAGGGTGAGCGTCCCCGAGTCAAAGTCAAAGGCCGCGAGGTTTTGTTTGCCGGCGAGTTTTGAGCCTGCAGGCTTCCAGTGCAAGCGGCCGGCGATCATCAGATGCAGCACGAGCCACAAGTCTCCCTCCAGGCCGATGGCGATCCGCTTGCCGATCCGTCGCAGCTCGGCGACGCGCTTCCCTTCGGCCACACTCAGCGGCGGTTCGTACGTGCGCACTAAAAACGGACTATTGACGCGGACCTTGAGCAACGACTGCCCGACAATTCGGCGCTCGAGCGCCTCGATGTAAACCGTAATGTCAGGCAATTCGGGCATCGGGGTGCGACAGACGGAAAGACGGGCGTTGTGCCAACGCGGCCTTGGCTCACCGTACCGATCTCCGCGAGCCCCTCGCAATCGGGTCCCGTCAATTCTTTTCGGGACCGCCTGATCGGGTCCCGTCAATTCTTTTCGGGACTGCCTGAATTGCTCGTCGCGGAATGGAACATCTGCTCGAGGTCCGCCAGATCGACCGGCTTGATCGCGTAGCGATGAAATCCCGCCTCGCGAGCCTTGTTTCGGTCCTCTTCCTCGCCGCGTCCCGACAAGGCGATGAAGAGAGAATGATCGCCACCCGGCTTGCCGCGAAGTTGGCGCACGACGTCAAAGCCCGACATCTCCGGCATGCCCAGGTCCATCAAAACAATGTCGGGCTTGAAGCGCTCATAAGCGACCAGCGCATCGCGGCCCGAGTTGGCCGTCTGCACCTCGTAGCCTCGCATTTTCAGCAACAGGCTTTGCGCGAGGCAGGCGTCGGTGCTGTCGTCGACGAGAAGCACGCGACGAGCCGTCGCCTTCGTAGGTGGGGATTCGTCCTTTGTTTGACCGCCGGCATCGTGCTTCGGGCGCAGGTCAAAGGTTTTCTCAGACATGAAAGGCTCCGTCGTGCTCGCAGGACCGCGCTTAGCGGGCTTGCGACAATATTGAGAGATCAGTTCCAAAAGCCGCCTCGGCTCGAGAGGCTTAGGCGTGTAATCGTTGCAACCGACTTCGAGGCAGCGCTGCCGGTCCCCCTGCATGGCATGGGCCGTCACGGCGATGATCGGCTGCTTGAAGCCCCGGGCGCGCAGCTCGCGGGCCGTCGTGTAGCCGTCCTTGACGGGCATCTGCATATCGAGCAGAACGACGTCGAACGGTTCGTCGCGGCACTCAGAGCGGTCGATGGCGCGCAGCGCGTCATCTCCGTCGACGGCCACCTCGACGGTCGCCCCGGTTTTCTCGATAAATTGCTTGGCCAGGAAACGAATCTCGCTGCGGTCGTCGACCACGAGCACGCGGCACTCCGTGAGCTTGGGCACTCCCGGGGCGACGGTCGACACTTCCTCGACCAGGCGCGGTTCGACCAGACGCACCCCCTCGAGTGACCCGGTGCTGAGCGTCACGCGGAACGTGCTCCCCTGTTGCAGGCGGCTCTCAACCGAGACTTGCCCGCCCAGCATTTCCGCGAGGCGGCGCGTAATCGCCAGTCCCAGCCCCGTCCCTTCATAGTGACGCGTGACAGACGCGTCGGCCTGCGTGAACGGCCGGAAGAGCCGGGCCTGCAAATCTTCGCTGATGCCGATCCCCGTGTCGGTGACCACAAAGACAATTTGCGACCGGCTCTCGTCGAAGGCAATTCGCAGCCGCACGCTGCCGCGATCGGTGAATTTGATCGCGTTGCCAATCAAGTTGATCAGGATCTGCCGCACTCGGCGGGGGTCGCTCTCGATCGTTTCAGGAATGCGGCCGGCAAACTCGGCATCGAGCTTCAATCCCTTTTCCACCGCGCGAAGCCGCATCATCGCCAGGATTTCGTTGACGAGCGAGTCGATCCGAATCCGCTCGAAGTTCATGTCGAGACGGCCGGCCTCGATCTTCGACAGATCCAAAATGTCGTTGATGATCTCGAGCAGGAATCGGCCATTGCGTCGGATCGTTTCCACGCAGTGCAGGTCGTCCTCATCGAGCAGGTGCGCGGCCAGTACGTCGGCATATCCGAGAATGGCGGTCATCGGGGTCCGGATCTCGTGGCTCATATTCGCCACGAACTCGCTCTTGGAGCGGTTGGCCGAGTCGGCTTCTCGGCGGGCCTTGTCGAGCTCGCGTTCGAACTGCGTCCGTTCCGTAATGGCTGCCTCGAGTTCGCGGACCTTATCCTCGAGTCGCTGATTGACGACCGTCAACTCCGCGTTGAGCGATTGCAGCTCCCTTCGGGAGGCTTTCAGTTCCTCGTTCTCGTGGTCCGGCGTAGCGCCGAAGGGCGAAGCGTCGTTCGTCACGACAGTTCTTTTGGTGTCTTTTTTGTGAATGACAAATCGCCTCGACGAGGCAAGAGGGTTCACTCGACCCTTAGTGGATGAGGGACGGACCTATCGCGACCAGTGCGGCCCGCTCTGCGGCAACGACGTCCTGTCCGCGCGCAATCTACCCTACCTAAGACAGCCGCACTTCCTGTGCCGTACCGACCGCCGGTAGACGGAAGCTCCGGTGAACTCGAAATGCGGAGCCTCTGGAGTTGAAGACTTCAGAGACTGGTTTTCGCGAAACCAAACTGTTCGCCCTCAGCCCAGGAACAGCAGGACAAAACAAGCCGCTCGCGGCTTGGACTTTATTCGTCCGCCGCACCACAATGGGAGCCAGCGTCGTCGCGGATTTGGCAGTCCGGTGCCAAATCCAGCGGCCACGATCTTGGTTCACGCGAACGACTGGTCGGTCGCCTCATTGCCCTCCCTCCTTCGTCGAAGAGAGAAGAAAATGCTTCCCAGCCTGAATCGCCTCTCTGCTCGCCTTCTGATGTTAGGTTTGGCGTTTGCCGCAGTCGCGTGTCTGGCGATCCCGCAGCGAGCGGTCTCTGCGGAGCCTCAGTGGCAGTCGCTCTTTGACGGCACCTCACTCAAAGGCTGGACCGGGAACCCCGAGTTTTGGCGCGTCGAGGACGGCGCGATCACTGGCGACTCGACACGCGAGCATCCGGTCAAAAGCAACACCTTCCTCATCAAGGAAGGCTTCAACACCAAAGACTTCGAGCTGACCGTCGAATACAAGATCCGCACCGGCCTGACGCCGGACAGAGGGTTCCAACCCAATTCGGGCGTCCAATATCGCAGTTGGGAAGCGCCCAACAAGAAGTGGGTGGTTTACGGCTACCAGGCCGACATCGATGCCGGCGACCAGCACTCGGGCGGGATCTACGGCGAGGGATTCCGCGGGATACTCGCCGCCCGCGGGCAGAAGACGATTATCGGAAACGATCACAAGCCGAAAGTAGTCGGCAGCTTGGGCGATCCGAAAGAGTTGCAGTCCCACATCAAAAAGGACGATTGGAACACCTACCAGATCACGGCGCGCGGCTATCACTTCGAGCAGCGTATCAATGGAGTGCTCATGGCTGTGTGCGACGACGAAGACGTGAAAATGCGGCGCTCCGAGGGGATCTTGGCGCTGCAGGTTCATGCCGGTCCGATCATGAAAGTGCAGTTCCGAAACATCAAGTACCGGGAGCTTCCGCCGGAAGGCTTGACCTCTGCCGAGCCGAGCGGCCAACGACAAACGAACGGCCAAAAGAAAATCGTGTTTATCGCGGGCAAGCAGAGTCACGGTTATGCCCAGCACGAACACCGGGCGGGCTCGCTGCTTTTAGCGAAAGCGCTCAACGAGAACGTGCCCCAAGTGCACGCGGTCATCGTCGAGAACGGTTGGCCGAAGGACGCGAGCATTCTCGACGACGCGGCCTGCGTCGTCGTCTACGCCGACGGCGGCGAGGGTCACCCGCTCGTCAAGCACCTCGCTGAATTCGACAAGCTGATGAAGCGCGGCATCGGCCTTGTCTGCATTCACTACGCGGTCGAGGTCCCCAACGGCGGTGCGGGCGAAGCCATGGAAGACTGGACCGGCGGCTACTTTTCGCCGAACTGGTCGGTGAACCCGCACTGGACCGCCACGTACAAGACGCTCCCGCAGCACCCGATCACGCGCGGCGTCCACCCGTTCACGATCAACGATGAGTGGTATTACCACATGCGTTTCCTGCCACAAGCCGACGTGACGCCGATCCTCACCGATCTGCCTCCCAAGAGCAGCGTGGGCAAGGATGGGACGCATAGCGGCAATCCGGCCGTTCGGGCCGCAATCGCCAAGGGCGAGCCGCAAACGATGGCCTGGGCCCGCGAGCGGCCGGACGGGGGCCGCGGCTTCGGCATCAGCGGGGGACACTTCCATTGGAATTGGGGCAATGACAACTTCCGCAAGCTCGTGCTCAACGCGATCGTGTGGGCCGCGCACGTCGAGGTTCCGGCGAACGGAATACCGTCACGCCCGCTCACCGTGAAGGATCTCGAAGCCAATCAGGACAAACCGCAGCCCGCCGATTACAACCCGGCCCGCATTCAGGCGCTTTTGGATCAATGGCGCGCGGAGAGCGGCTCGTGACGGGGACGACTGTGGTCCGTCGCACGACGCGGATGGAACAATCGACCCGGCGAGCCCAGGGCGTAAGCCCTGGGGTGCTTCGCCTTTCGCAGCTCGTCTTCATGCATAAAGCACCCGCCAGCTTACGCTGGCGGCTCGCGTGGGTGTGTTGCGCGTTCGCGCTGGTGGCAAATTGCAGCGCGCAACTCCGCGCCCAGGACGAGCACCCGGCTTCGCAGGCGCTCGCCGGGCTCGACGTCGCGCCGGGATTGGAGGCGACGCTGTTTGCCTCCGAGCCGATGATGCTCAGCCCCACGAATATCGACGTCGATCATCGCGGTCGCGTCTGGGTCTGCGAGGTCGTGAATTATCGACACCGCAACGGCGAGCGTCCTGAGGGCGACCGCATTCTGATTCTGGAGGACACCGACGGCGACGGCCGGGCCGACAAGTCGACTGTCTTTTATCAGGGGCGCGACATCGATTCGGCAATGGGCATCTGCGTGCTCGGCAACCGGGTCATTGTTTCGTGCTCGCCCAACATCTTCGTCTTCACCGACACCGACGGCGACGGCAAGGCCGACAAAAAAGAGGTCCTGTTCAGCAAAACGGGGATCCCGCAACACGACCACACCGCACACAAATTTGTGTTCGGCCCCGATGGGCGGCTCTACTGGAATTTCGGCAACAAGGGGGGCTCGGTTCACGATCGCGACGGCAATCTCGTGAGCGACATCTTCGGGCGACCCGTGGTCGACAAGGGCCGGCCGTTCTACGACGGAATGGCTTTTCGCTGTGAGCCGGACGGCAGCAAGTTCGAGGTGCTCGCGCACAACTTCCGCAACAACTACGAACTGGCCGTCGATTCGTTCGGCGGATTGTGGCAGTCGGACAACGACGACGACGGCAACCGGGCCGTCCGCATCAACTATTTGCTCGAGTACGGCAACTACGGCTACCGCGACGAGATGACCGGCGCAAGCTGGCAGACGCCTCGCACGAATCTCGAGGCCACCATTCCCGAGCGACACTGGCACCAAAACGACCCGGGCGTCGTTCCCAACCTGCTGGTCACCGGAGCCGGTTCGCCGACGGGTATCGTTCTTTACGAAGGGACGCTCCTGCCAAAACAGTTCCAAGGACAGGTGATCCACGCTGACGCCGGTCCGAGCGTCGTGCGGTCTTACGGAATCGTGACGGACGGGGCCGGATACCGCTCGACGGGGACTCTCAATTTACTTTCGGGGGCCCGCGATCACTGGTTTCGCCCCTCGGACGTTTGCGTCGCGCCCGACGGTTCGCTGATGGTGGCCGATTGGTGCGATCCAGGCGTCGGCGGCCATCGGATGGGCGACGTCAAACGGGGCCGCATCTATCGCCTTGCCCCGCCGAAAACGCCCTATCGCATTCCCAAGCATGATTTCGATTCAATTCCCGGCGCGATCGACGCGCTGGGCAGCCCCAACCTGGCCACGCGATACCTCGCGTGGACGGCGCTTCACGCGCGGGGCGTCGAGGCGGAACCCGCGCTGGCGCGCCTGTTGGAAAAATCGCCGAATCCGCGGATGCGGGCGCGGGCCCTATGGCTCTTGGCGATGATCGACGGGCGTAGCAGTGACTACCTCGCGCGAGCCGCGGCGGATGCCGACCCCAACCTGCGGATAACGGCAATCAGGGCCGCGCGGCGGGTGCGCCGCGACGTCGTCGCAACAGTCCAAACGCTGGTTCACGACCCCTCGGCCCAGGTGCGTCGCGAATGCGCGATTGCCTTGCGGAACGTCGCGGACCCAGACCGATCAAAGCTCTGGGCCGAGTTGGCAGTGCCCCACGACGGCCGCGACCGCTGGTATCTCGAGGCGCTCGGTATCGGAGCCGATGGAGACTGGGACGCCTGTTTCGACGCCTGGTGGAATGGGCCCGCGCACACCGCGCCGGGTGGCAGCAAACCGGGACGAATCGACGTTGTCTGGCGCTCCCGCTCGGCGAAGACGCCCGAGCTGCTCAATCAGATGTTGTGGAGCGATTGGCTGGGGAGTTCGCCGCCGGAGCAATGGCCGCGCCTGGTGCGAGCATTCGATTTTCAGAGCGGCGCGGCGAAAAAAGAGGCACTTCTCCGATTGGCGTCTGCCGATTCGCAGTACAACCCCGGCAAATTCGACGCGATTCGAGTCGAGGCCCTCTCCCGGCTGAATCGCGAAGACGTGCTCAGCGACCCCAAACTTGCGGCAGAATTCAAAGCGTTGGTCGACGCACAGCGCGGGACGCCGCGACTGGTCGATCTGATCGAGCATTTCCGGATTCCCGGATATTCCGCTGATCTGCTCTCGCTCGCGCAGTCCAATGCGCAAGAGAGCCTCGGTGTTCGTGCCGTGCGTCTGCTGCTCGACTTGGGAGAGAAGTCGGCAATCGAGGCAGCGCTGAACAACCACGATCTGAAGACGGTCGAAAATACAATCGCGGCGTTGGCGAATTCAGCGGACCCGCGGGCCGGGCAGCTGTTATGGCCCCTGGTCGACGACCTGAAGCGGCCGCTCGACGTCCGGCGCCAGGCGATTCGTGGCGCGGGCCGCACGACTCGCGGAGCGAACGAAATCCTCTCGCGGGCCGAGCGAGGCCTGCTTGAAGCCTCACTCCGGGAAGCCGCGTCGGCTGCGGTCTACGCCTCCGCGTCCGAACCGATCCGCACCCGTGCTGCCAAAGTCTTCCCGCTACCGCCGGCCGTCGACGCGCGGCCTCTGCCCCCGGTGCGGCAGCTCCTTCGCCGCGCGGGCGATCCGCGGAAAGGAGAGATCGTCTTCGCAACGATCGGCACCTGCGCAAAGTGCCACGTGGTCAACGGCCAGGGAAAAGACGTCGGTCCGAACCTCTCGGAGATCGGCGCCAAGCTCAGCCGACCCGCCTTATATGAGTCGATCCTTTTCCCCAGCGCGGCGATCAGCCATAATTTTTCCGCCTACACCGTCGTGCTCACAAACGGCAACGCGGTTTCCGGAATTCTGATCAATCGGACGCCCGACTCGATCGCGATTCGGGGGATCGACGCGATCACCCGCACGTTCCGCACGCCCGAAGTCGAGGAGATCAAGGAGCAAACCGTTTCGCTGATGCCCGCCGACCTGCAAAAAACGATGACGGCCGACGACCTGGTCAATGTCGTGGAGTACCTGACGACTCTCAAGCCGCAAACTCAGAAGGCGGTTTCTTCGCGAGTGGGCGGAAAAAATCCGAAATCCGAATGAATGACGAAGGAAGCACGAAACCCGAAGCACGAAAAAGACTCGTTTTCATTCGAGCTTGGGTCATTTGGACACTCTTTCCGCGTTCGTGCTTCGTGCTTTCTTGGATAAATGAATGCGAACGATCCTTGTAACCGGCGGAGCGGGATTCGTCGGCAGCCATCTGTGCGATCGATTGATCGGTCGCGGCGACAACGTGCTGTGCCTGGACAATTTCTTCACGGGCAGCCGCAACAACGTCGAGCAGCTCATTCCCCGCCCGCACTTCGAGCTGATCCGGCACGACATCGTGCGGCCCGTCTTCTTGGAAGTCGACCAGGTCTATAACCTGGCGTGCCCGGCCTCGCCCGAAGCCTATCAGTCGAATCCCATCAAGACGATCAAGACCTCGACCGTCGGCATGGTCAACGTGCTGGGACTGGCCAAACGCTGCCAGGCCCGCATCCTGCACGCCTCGACCTCGGAAGTCTACGGCGATCCGCAGGTCCATCCCCAGACCGAGGATTACTGGGGGCACGTCAACCCGATCGGCCCGCGCAGTTGCTACGACGAGGGAAAACGCGTCGCCGAGTCGCTGTGCATCAACTACAACCTGGCCCACCGCGTGCAGGTGCGGATCGTACGGATCTTCAACACCTACGGACCCCGCATGGCCCGCGACGACGGCCGCGTGATCTCGAACTTCATCGTGCAGGCCCTTCGCGGCGAACCGCTCACGATTTACGGCGACGGCCGCCAGACCCGCTCGTTCTGCTATGTCGAAGACCTGGTCGAGGGGCTGATCCGCATGATGGATCAAAACGAGACGACCGGCCCCGTCAATCTCGGCAACCCGGTCGAAACCTCGATGCTGGAACTGGCACAGACGGTGCTGCGGCTGACGGGCTCGTCCTCCGAGCTGAAATTCATGCCCCTTCCGCAGGACGATCCCAAGCAGCGCTGCCCCGATATCAGCCGGGCCAAAAAGCTTCTCGGCTGGTCGCCGAAGGTTTCGCTCGAAAGCGGCCTCGTGAAAACGATCGAATATTATCGATCCCTGCTCAATCGAGATTCCGGCTCATGAACGCCCCGGCCGATCGCTCCGACCCTGGGCTTCGTCGCAAAGGTCTTATCCTCGCGGGCGGAGCCGGCACGCGGCTGCATCCGGCCACGCGCGTCGTCAGCAAGCAGTTGCTGCCCGTCTACGACAAGCCGATGATCTTTTATCCGCTCTCGACCCTGATGCTGGCCGGGATGCGGCAGATTCTGATCATCAGCACGCCCCTCGACTTGCCCATGTTTCAGCGTCTGTTGGGCGACGGATCGCAGTGGGGCCTCGAGTTGGAATATGCCGAGCAACCGCATCCGGGGGGTTTGGCGCAAGCCTTCCTGATCGGCGAAAAATTCCTGGCGGGCGAACTTTCCTGCCTCGTGCTGGGCGACAACATCTTTTACGGCGAGAATTTGAGCCAGACTTTGCAGCGCGCGGCGGAGCGCCCCGCAGGGGCGACGGTCTTCGCGTACCACGTCGCCGACCCCGAGCGCTATGGCGTGGTCGTGCTCGACCAGGACGGTCGCCCCATCGATATCGAGGAAAAGCCCAAACACCCGCGCTCCAGTTACGCCGTTACTGGACTCTACTTTTATGACCGGGACGTCGTCGAGCTGGCCAAGTCGCTCAAGCCATCGCCCCGAGGCGAGTTGGAAATCACCGATCTCAACCGCCGCTATCTCGCGGCAGGCCGGCTAACAGTCGAAATCTTCGGTCGCGGCACCGCGTGGCTCGACACGGGCACGCACGAGTCGCTCTTGGAGGCCGGCACCTTCGTGCACGTGCTCGAGTGCCGCCAGGGGCTCAAGGTTTCCTGTCCCGAAGAGATTGCCTTTCGGATGGGTTACATCAGCGCAGACGACGTCCGCCGTTTTGCCGAGCCCATGCGCAATAATAGCTACGGGCGCTATCTGCTCAGGATGATCGAAGCCCAAGATCCTCACATCTGAAAACTCTTCCCAGCCTTCGCGAAGGCCGCGCATCCTCTCCACCATTCCACGCGGTTGCCGGTCCCGGCGCACCTCTCGGCGTTAAGGTCGCATCCATTTTTCGCACGCGGAAAGCCCGAAAAAACCGGCCCTCGGTTTGACGTAAAGGCCTTGCGAATTACTGGTTTGTGCGACTAAAGCGGTCGTCCGAATGCCGCCGATAGATTGGTCCAGTCCTTCCGAGACCGAGCGTGAAGGACGTACCTCATGTACCGCCTGGAAGTATGTGGCTCGGGTAGGGAACTCGAGCCAAACAGGGAGCCGAAGAAGGCCTCCCCTGCGTGGTGAAAAACGTTTTGTCGTCTCAAGCGGCGCGACTGCGGTCGGTAACTCGGACTAACGCGACGCGCGTCGCCGGGCGGCCTCGACTTCCGAACCAAGTGCGAGGCCACGAGAGCCCACGAACAAACATTTTGCCGGCACGTCGCCGACCGATGGAGACGGCCCACGAATCCGAATCCCAAGGGAAGGAGACTCTGCGTCATGAAATGGATGAGACTCTGTAGCGCGGTGGTCGCGACCTTAGGTCTGACCACTGCCGCACAGGCCGACATGTTCGACCTGTTTCATGGGTGGAACCATGACGGGTGCGCGAAGAGCTGTGGGTGCGCGAGCGCCTGCCAGCCCTGCTGTTGCAAACCGGTCATTGTGAAGCCCTGTTGCCCGACCGTGCATTGCTACCAACGGCAATGTGCGTGTCAGAAACCCGCCTGCTGCAGCCGTTGCTGCGAGGCTCCCAAGTGCTGTGCTCCGGCTCCGGCCGCGTGCTGTGCTCCGGCTCCGTGTGCAGCTTCTCACTGCTGCCCGGCTCCGGCCGCCTGCTGCCCGGCTCCGGCTGCCTGCTGTGCCCCGGCTCCGTGTGCGGCTCCTCGGTGCTGCGAAGCTCCGAAGTGCTGTGCTCCGGCTCCGGCCTGCTGCCCCGCTCCGGCCGCCTGCTGCGCTCCGGCTCCGTGTGCGGCTCCTCGGTGCTGCGAAGCCCCGAAGTGCTGTGCTCCGGCTCCGGCGTGCTGTGGTTGCCCGGCTCCGTGTGCCGCTCCTCGGTGCTGTGAAGCTCCGAAGTGCTGCCCGGCTCCGGCGACCTGCGGTTGCCCCGCCCCGTCTTCTCACTGCTGCCCGGCCCCGGCCACGTGCTGTGCTCCGTCGACTTGTGCGCCGAAGTACTGTGCTCCGGCTCCGGCGAGCTGCTGCGTTCCGGCCGCTCAGGGCTGCAATACGTGCAACAACTGCTGCAACAACGGTTGCAACAGCTGGCCGCACGGCTTCCTCGACATGTTCCATCACAACAAGGGCGTCTGCTACCAGACCTCGTGCACGACGACGAAGGTTTGCTGTGCCGATCCTTGTGAAGTTGCCGACCTGATCTACCGCTCACAGACGGCCTGCTACGGCAAGCAACGCGCTCACGCGATCCACAAGCTGGGTGCGTACGATTGCCAGTGCAATCCTGAAATCCTGTGCGCGATGGTGTACGGTCTGAACGACGCCGACGAGCACGTCCGACGCGAGTCGGCCGAGCAACTCGGTCACTCGCTCAAGAAGAATCCTTGCTGCTGCAACCGCGAAGTCACGGCGGCCTTGACCTGTGCGTTGGCGGACTGCGATCGCGCGGTTCGTCGGCACGCGGAGAAGGCTCTGCGTCAGTGCGGTTACGACGTCGTCGATGGCTGCTGCAAACCGAGCTGCTGTGGCCCGGTCGGCGGCTGTGCGGCGGCTCCTGGCGGTTGTGCGACGGGTCCGTCGGTTCAGCCGATGGCTCCGGCGCCGACTCCGTCGGCAGCCCCGGCCCCGGCTCCTGCACCGGCGCCGGCTCCTGCTCCTCCGGAAGACAAGGCTTATTTCCCCTCGCGTCTTCGGGATCAGCAGACCCAAGCTCAGCCCAAGACTCTTTCCAACATGTTCGGCCTTCTCGACTGATTAATTCGCCGGTCGCGTCGACCTAAGCGGTCGGCACCGGCGAGACAGTAAATTCGCCGGTCGCGTCGACCTAAGCGGTCGGCACCGGCGAGACAGTAAATTCGCCGGTCGCTTCGACCAAAGCGGTCGAGACCGACGAGGTAAAGTCGACGCCGATCGTTTCGAGCGAAGCGGTCGACACCGACAAGACAGCGAAGTCGAGTAGTCTGATCGGAAAGATTCAGTGATACGCGAGCGGCCTTCGGAAGCAATTCCGAAGGCCGCTTTTCTTTTTCCAACTCTTTTCCCTTCGCCCCGCATTGAGTCCGCCCCCAGGCCTCTCCCCTCGCCCCTTGCGGGAGAGGGGCAGGGGTGAGGGGTTGGGCGTTCGGGTGGCTGGGGATCGGCCTGCGGCGGACTTCGGTTCGCCCCCAGTCATGTGAAGGCCCAACGGGCTGAGATCCTCTAGCCCAGGTCGGAGCAAAGCGCAGGCCTGGGATCACGAGCCGTCTCATTACCTCTTCACCCCTCGCCCCTTGCGGGAGAGGGGCCGGGGGTGAGGGGGATCCCGCAGGGCCACCGACAATAGCCCAGCCTCTCAACGCTCGGTTGGCGAGCCGACATCTATTCCCGTCGGGTCTTGTTCCTGCGAGCCCGCGTCGTCGTCCTTAAACAAATCGGTAAACAGATCGCGCTCGACGTGCAGCGACTTTCGCCACGCCGCGGGCACGTCCAGAGCGCCGGCGGCCCGCAGCTCATCGACGGTAATCAAGTGCCGATCCTCCACAAAAATCCCCTCCAAGAGTTCCGCTTGCGATTGTTGCATCTTCACGCCATCCTTGGGGATGCAGGGGGGGGGCTCGCTCCTTCAGGAGGCGCGATGGGCGCCGGGTGATAACGGGTCCTCTCGAGTTCACGCCCCGACGGATCGCTCACTCGCGCAGCAGCCTCCTAGCGCGACCGCTTTCATCGGCGTCCACTCCTCCGACGCTTCTTTGCGGCGACTCTTCTCTGGCGACCGTGGTCGTGCGTATTGGCATACGCAACAGCTTGGGCAGCCAAGCCTGCGGCAAATGTCTTAAAGCTCAGCTCTTCGCAAGGAGTCGAAAACTTCCCCTTCTTGCCACCATCGGCTGTCGTCAGTAGAAGGCACGCACCGTCGTAGAGACGTTTACGAAGTAGCTTTGTCAGAAGAATCTCGTAACGCTTCGCATACGATGCATCGACGAATTCAGGAAAAACTTTAAAATGCGGCTGCTTCACTCCTACTGGTCTCTGAGAGCTGGGACAGTCCTCTAAGATAAAAACAAATCCCAACCAAGGCCGCGGAGACGGTTTAAATGCGCCTTTCTCATAAGCTTCCCAAAGGTCGGTCGCGTTCCCGAGCGCTTCCTCGGTGCGGTTATTGAAATTATTGCCAAACGAACCGACCTGTGCTTTGAATTCCACCAGAGCCAACAGGTGGCCCTCTGCCACAACTATCAAGTCCCAACTCTTTTCGGCGCGGTAAAATCCCGGCAACTCGCGTTTTTTCATTCCATAGACATGAGCCTCCGGCACGCCGCCATCGATGAATAAATCGCGGCAAATTGACGTAAACCCGTCAAGGTGCTTCCCACCTGTCACCGCTTTGCGTAACCCTGCATCCTTTTGGCCGCTGACGCTTCCCTGCTTCGCATTCTGCCTCTCGCGCGTTTCCCAAAACAGTTTGATCGCTTCTCCCACTCGGCGGTCTATATCATTCATGAACCGCAACCTCAGCCGACATGAATAGGTGGGTTGACGCCGCAATTCTTCGCCGAGCGTGGGACAGGTAGGATTCGTCTATTTCGTATCCGATGGAGTTTCGTCCGTGACGCATAGCGGCGATGGTTGTGGTGCCGCTTCCGAGAAACGGGTCGAGGACGGTATCGCCCACAAAACTGAACATCCGAATGAGTCGTTCCGCGAGCTCGATTGGATACGGCGCCGGATGATTTCGAGTCGAGGCCCCTGTGAGTCCGGTCCAAATTTGCTGAAACCAAGTCTTGTGGTCCTCGTCGCTAACGACGCTCAAGATGCGTGCCGCAACCGAAGGGCTGCGATAGCCTCCTGGTTTCCGTTGCATCAAGATGAATTCGATATCGTTCTTGATTACGGCATTCGGTTCGTACGGCTTGCCGAGAAACGAGGAGCCATTGCCCTCGACCTCGTATGCCGCGTTGGCGATTTTGTGCCAAATTATGGGAGCAAGATTGTCGTAGCCAATGCTTCGGCAGTGCTCTTGGATCGAGGCGTGAAGTGGAACGACCGTATGCCGCCCTTCGTTCTTGCGTCTCGAAAGGCAGACGTCGCCGACAACGCAGACGAGGCGGCCACCCGGCACGAGCGCGTCGAAACACCTGGACCAGACTTTGTCCAGCTGTCGCAAGAAAATCTCGTAATCGGCGACATGCCCTAACTGACCTTCACCGTTCCGATATTGCTTGAGGGTCCAATAGGGAGGCGATGTCACGATCAGGTGCACCGACTCCGACTCAAGCAGCATCGCCCGCGCGTCTCCATGGAAGAGGTTGTGATGCGTCGGGACTCGCTGGACGGCCTCCTGGATACGTCCTATCAGCTTCGCGTTCTTGGCGATCGCCGGAAGAGCCGTTTGCGGATTCTCGATGGGCGGGAGCCCATCGGGTAGGAAGGCTTCGAGCGATGGCTTCTTTAACTGCATTCGGATGCTCTCGCACGGGACGCGTGAGGATTGTACAGCCACGGGCGTGCTGCCGCATCTTCGTGCATTACCCGCGGCGCACGATAGGAGAGACCGCCCGTGGCAAATCCACGTCCCATGTCAGCCGGCAATCCGGCTCAGAAAAATTTCAAAACCGGGGTTGGCCGACGGATCAGACGCGGAACAATTAGATGCCAGTCTGACGTCCAAGGACTCCGGCCAGTCCAAGTTCCGAGATCCGCTGAAGGCGTGGTCCAACGTCGTGAGTGCCGGTGCGCGCGGGCGGAATCTGCAAGGCAATTGCCGCAGACGGCAGCACGACGAGAGGTTAACGATATGTCATCCCAAGGGGGTGTGGTGTGGTCACCTACTTTTGATAGGGCTTTTGATAGGTAGTTGGCCACGGAGATAGGTGACCACGACGACAATTGAGCACGGGGCCCCCTCACCCCGGCCCTCGGCTCGACTGAGCTCGCTGGAGTTCCCCAGGAATCGTGGGCGCTCAGAGAAGAGTGTAATCTCTTCAAAGAGGAGGCCCAGAGATGAGTCGGAAGTATCGGACGTACACGGAAGAGTTTAAGCAAGAAGCGATCAAACTGGTGACGCAGGAGGGTTACAAGATCGCGGAAGCGGCGCGGAGTTTGGGGATTCCCGAGAATCTGTTGGGCAAGTGGAAGCGGCGGGCGGAGGGCGGCAACGCGGGTCCATCCCCAGGTTCACTTCCCGGCGACGAGCGTGCGGAGCTGGAGCGTCTGCGTGCGGAGAATAAGCGGCTGTTGATGGAGCGTGACATTTTAAAAAAAGCGGCGGCCTTCTTCGCGAACGAGAAGAAGTGAGGTACGGGTTTATCCGGGAACATCGGAGGGTGTGGCCGCTGAGCGTGCTGTGCTCGGTGCTGGGTGTGGCTCGCAGTGGGTTTTACGCCTGGCGGAAGCGATCGGTGAGCCGGCGCCGGCAGCGTCAGGAGCAGCTGTTGGAAGCGATGCGGGAGATCCATGGCCAGAGGCACAAGCGGAGTTACGGGAGTCCGCGGATGCAGCGGGAGCTCGTGGCGCAGGGACATCGGGTGAGCGAGAACACGGTGGCGCGATTGATGAGGCAGAGCGGGTTGCGAGCGACGACGGCCCGAAAGTTCCGGCACACGACCGACTCGAATCATCGGCTGCCGGTGGCCCCAAACGTGTTGGATCGACAATTCGAGGCGCGTGGTCCCAACGAGAAATGGGTCTCGGATATCACGTACGTGTGGACCGACGAAGGCTGGTTGTACCTGGCGGCGGTGGAGGATTTGTACTCGCGGAAGGTCGTGGGCTGGTCGCTGGGAGAGCGGCTGACGAGCGAGTTGGTGAACGAGGCCTTGCGGATGGCGATCGGCCGGCAGCTGCCGATGGTGGAACTTCTGGCGCATTCGGATCGTGGCAGCCAATATGCCAGCGGAAGTTATCAACGGCTGCTGGCGTCGCGTGGGATCACGTGCAGTATGAGCCGCAAGGGGAATTGCTGGGACAACGCGCCGATGGAGAGTTTTTTTGCGACGCTGAAGAAGGAGTTGGTGCACCAAGAGCGGTACGCCACGCGCGAGGAAGCGCGGCAGAGCCTGTTCGAGTACATCGAAGTCTTTTACAACCGGGTGCGGAGGCATTCGGCGATCGGCTACCAGAGTCCGACGAGGTTCGAGGAAGCGGCTTGATGCTCCCTCGAACCTCACCCACAAAGGCAACGTCCGGAGTCGCCATCGTCTCCGCCAGCCGTCAGTCGCCACCGAGGGTGAGCGACCGACGACCGGCTCCGACGAAGGCAACTCCTCCAAGGGCATTGCCTGCACGGAACAACCCATCACCCGCGCCCACGAAACCTGGGGAAGTTCATGTCGACAAGGCCGCCTTGGGGCCGCAGGCACACCATTTCTTCCCGCCCTCTGGGGACGGTGGGCCGGCGCCCCGCCTGCCGGAGGGGCTGGTCCCACCCTACGGGATTGGGACCGATGGGACGCACGATGGGACATCTTCACAAAGCCGAAGTTGTCCAACCTCAATTCGCTGAAGCCAAATGGCTTACGGAGAAAGCTGAAGTGGGACGGGAGGTAGTGTCCTAATTTGTCAAATAAGGACACTACCGGGACGGGACAGAATCTCAATCTGAAGTGGAAGAGGTTGCTTACCACCAAGCCACAAAGGACACCAAGAACAACTGTGAGTGGGTCCCAATCAAAAACTTGGTGCTCTTGGTGCCTTCGTGGTTAGAAATCCAGTCTTATCTCGGGACGGGACACGATCGATGGGACGGGACGCTTAGAAGTGGAAGTCGAGGCCGATGTTTAGGCCTTGCGCCCAATAGCCGGCGGTCTGAAAGTGGTTGCCGGGCTCGTTCGGGCCGCCGGTTCCGTAGGCCGAATCGGACGGCACCAGCGTCGGGCTGACCACTCGAGTGACCTGGTCGCCGGGCCGCACCACGTTGGTCCAGTACAGGAACGAGTAGCCCAGTCGGGCCGAGATGTAGGGGGTGATCGCCAGGCTGAAATTCAGGTCCTCTTCGGGGACGAGCGAGAAGCGGGTTTGCGAATAGCTGCCGATGTTGGCCGTTGTCGCGAGGATTCCCCCCGGGGCGCTGCTCACGGCGCCGGCGCCATTCACGACCTGCGTGGCGCCGCTGATCTCCGTCCGCTCCACAGTCGCACCCAGGCCCAGCTTGGTGACCGACTCGATCGAGAACGGGCCCGTGGTCCAGGTCAAACGGCCTCCCAACTGTCCGCCGAAGAAATTGTTCGTGGTCCTGAAGCGGTCGAAATCGAACAGGACGCTCGACGTGTCGACCGGCTGCCCGAGGAAGGTCAGAGCGCCTGAGGTCAGCGGCACGACAGAATCGTCGATATCCAGCGATTCGGTGAGGTTCATGTAGCGGAAGCCCCCGAGGGCTTCGAGCCGCCAATGGTCGTTTTGGAAAACCTTTGCCAGGCCGTTCAATTCCCAACTGAGAAACTCACTCGTGCTTCTCACCGACGTACCGCCGGCAAGGGAGCCGGGAAACGAATCGGCGTAAGCCGTCTCGGTATTGTTGTTGGCATTCACCACCGGACGGGTGATGAGCGGGTTGCCGTTCTGGTCGGAGTAGGCATCGAAGCCGGCCTCTTGCCTGCCAAGAATGATAAACACACTTTGCAGTCCCCACGTTTCGTGCGAATCGAAGTAGCCGCCGACGTCGAGCCGCCAGCCGCTCGTCGCACCCAGACCGACGCTCCCATCGCCGTACAAGATGCTCGTACTCGGCTGTCCGAGCGCGCCGGGCACGGAATCGCCCGTACTGCCGGTCGTCACCAGGGGCGGCAGCGGAGCACCCTTGGTCCACCAGACGAGATAGTCCGAACGCAGCCAGAACCGTGGCGGATCGGGGCTGAACGCCGGGAAGAAGACCATCGGCGGAGGAGAATAGGCCGGCAGCGGAGCGTAGCCCGGCGGCGGTCCGTAAATCGGCGGCGGTCCATACCCGGCAGGAGGTCCGTAGCCCGGCGGAGGTCCTGTCGGCGGCGCTGGCCCGGTCAGCGGCTGCGGGTAGCCTCGCGGCCCCGAGTTTCCAGGACCCGGCGGACCGATCGGGGCGTCTGTGTACGGGTTTGCGGTGTACGGGTTTGCGGGGGGTTCGCCGGGCGGCTGTGGACTCGGTGGTGCCGAGAATCCCTCGTGCGTGAGTGGAGGGGGCGGAGCCGACGGGCTGTCGAAGCTCTGCCCAAACAGTTGTCCCGCGCTCAGAAGCGCGACAGCCAACGCGAACGCGCCGGCGAACGATGGCCTCGAGACCATTCCGACCCTCACAGTTACTGCTCTTGCGGGGGTCGCGTTTTTATGAAAAAGCGAGGTTTCGAGCCAGACCGAACAGTTGAACAGAGACGTGGGAAGACAGCAGAGATGGACCGGAGCGGGCCGAAGGTTTTCGGTTTCTTAAGGCATTGCCTTACTTCTGCGAACCGCGGGGCTTTGCGGAACTTGGCAAAACTTCGCGTAAGAACTCCTTCGCGAACTTTTCGTCCCGTGCCAGATGTCGATTGACCAGCGCTAAAGTCTTGCGGATCCGCAGCACGGTCTGCTGCATCGGCCCGGTCAATCGCTCGAGGATTTCGTCCGGAGCGAATTGCTCGAGCTCACGGATCGATTGCACCTGCAGAAAGTCGAAGATCTCGCGCGCCTGGTAATCCTTTTGAAAGACCAAGTCGAGCCGTGCGTCGACGGGCACACGCACGCGGCCAAATCCGGAGGATTTTTTACGGCGCGCGGACGGCTTCGTGGCGGCCTTTTTGGTGGCAGCTTTTTTCGCGGGCTTCGGGCTCGGATTCTTGCGCGCCGCGGGTTTCTTGACGGACCGTTTTTTTGGTGCCGAACTTTTTTTGGCGGTCCCAGTTCGCCGCGTCTTCGGGCTGGCCATGGCAGCCTTTCGCACGCGTCAGGTCACGCCGAGTTCGAGCGCGGTGCGGACGATCTCTTCCTTGGTCATCAGCCCGCACAGGTTGTGCAGGAAGGAGTGCGACATGGCCCAGCGACCCAAAACCTCGAACATCACCTCGAAGCGGTCGTCGTCCAAGCCGAACTGCCGTTTCGATTCGGCCGCTTCGGTGGGAGGCATGTCCTCGAACTGGCTGATCATCAAGAAATCGCCGTCGCTGGCCAGGTTGAGATGCAGGGCCCTCAATTCGCCGGCGAGCAGGCTATCGGCCTTGGGCGAAACTTGCTGTGGGCCGCCAGCCAGAAAGCGTGTGATGACGTGCGGCTCTTGCTCGACGATGCGGGCCGACGTTTCGCAGGCGGCGTAGATCACGCTTTCGTCAACGAGGTTTGCCACGAACTTTTCGGTCGACGCGTGCTTGCACCAGGTCTCAGCCAGCAGGTCGAGCTGGACGTGCGGCGGCACGGCACGCAGAAACGGAACTTCCGTCAAAAAGCCAAAGCATTCCGCAGTGTAATTGCCCACCTGCTGAGCCAGGCAGATGCGCTCCAGCGTTTCCTGGAACGCAATGCGGAAGGCAAAGTAGCTCAATCCGGTCTGCGGCAAGGTGTCGGTCTGAATCGCGAGCATGAACTCCATGCTCACTCGCCGCGAGACCAAACACAACACTAAATTTTGGGAATTTCTCACGCCGGAAAAACGTCGGTCGCGGTTCGCGATGTGATCCTCAGACTGCGTAGCGTGACCCCTGTCGACACGCTTTTCGCCGGTTGCCCAAATGCAACCACCCGTTAAACTCGTACAGGTCCCCGGCCTTGCCAGTTTTTAACCGACGAACAACGTTGAACACGCAGGAAGAGACTTGCCATGCGGCTAGCAACTGTGCAAACGCTCCATGAACCCCGCGTCGTGGGAGTTCACTCCGATTCGGGGGCCGACCGGTTTGTCGATCTCTGCGCGGCTGACGCGGGGCTGCCGCGAACTCTCTCGGCGATCCTCGCACTCTCCGACGGTCTCGACCGAGCCCGAGCGGCGTTCGCGAAGGGTCTGCCCGCGAAGCAATTTGTCACTGGCAATCTTCTCGCGCCGCTGCCCTATCCGGGCAAGGTCTTTTGCATTGGCCTCAATTACCGCGATCACGCCCTCGAAACCAAGGCGCAGATCCCCGGGGAACCGATCGTATTCAGCAAGTTTTCGAGTGCGATCGTCGGGCCGGGCGTTCCCATCATCCTGCCGCGCGCCTCGCACAAGGTCGACTACGAGGCGGAGTTGCTTGTCGTCATCGGCCGCCGGGGAAAGCTGATTTCCGCGGCCGACGCCCCCTCCTACATCGCCGGCTACATGATCGGCAACGACGTCTCGGCCCGCGACTGGCAGACCGAAAAGCCGGGCAAACAATGGCTGCTCGGCAAGACGCCCGACACCTTTGGTCCGACCGGTCCCTGGTTGGTCACAGCCGATGAAATCCCCGACCCGTGCAACCTCGGGATTCGGCTGCGGCTCAACGGCCAGACGATGCAAGACTCGACGACGAAAGAACTGATTTTCAGCCCCGCAAAGCTGATTGAGCACATCACGAAGGTCGTCACGATTGACCCCGGCGACGTCATTTTCACGGGCACGCCCCCCGGCGTCGGCATGGCCCGCACGCCCCCGGTTTTCCTGAAGGACGGGGACCAGATCGAGGTCGAAATCGACCGCCTCGGGGTGCTCAAAAACCCCGTTCGGGCCGAATGACGTTGCCGTTTCGGCAGTTGAGCGCTACAACACTGCGGTGATCCGTCGGCAAAGGACTGCCCGATGACCAATCCGCAACCGGCCCCGCCTTGGAAACATTGGTGGATCTGGTGCCTCGGCTGCATCGCCCTGGGGGGCCTGTTGCTCGTCGACTATGCGCAGCGGCAGGCTGCCCCGCCGGCTGACTCATTGATTGGGCAGGACGGCCAGAGTTCGGACGGAGCCGCGCAGCCAAGCGGCATGCCGATTCTTCGCGTCTCCCCTAAGGAACAGTCCGACACGCGGGCCCGAAACCCCGCGCTCACTACCGGGGATTCGCAGATCGACGCCTTTCTGCGCGACGAGCTGGGGCGCTGGCAGGATGAGTTTGGATTTGATAACGACGCACTGCACGCCGGTGTTCGTTGCGCGTTGCATGCCTTTCGACCGTTTTTGCTGTTCACTGGCGGACGAGAGTCGATTCCCGAAATCTGCCGCGAGGCTCACGACGAGGCGGGCCGGACCCAGCGGCGGCTGGGCCGAATTACGCGACCGCTCGGGCGCACGGGAGGCGAAGAGGCCATGCGCAGCGGCGCGTTTGCGTTTGACTCGCTCGAACAAGCCGCCGCCGACTGGCTGCAGTCAAAGACTGTCGCGAACGTCGATCCGGAAGTCCCCGAAGGGGGCTGGCCCACGCCCGATCCAGTTGCCGGATCGCGCGCGACCGAGGCGACGGAAATCGTGCCGAAGTTGCGAGCGTCGCGGGGAAACCTGGTCAATGCGGCCGGAAAAATCGTCTGGGCTGCCCGCCCCGATTTGCCGCTCACCGTCAACAGCCAGCTGGCGGCCGCCTTCCTCGAATGGATCGACGAATTTCAGCTGTCTGAGGAGGACGTGCCGAGCCTCGCGCGTTCCGTTCTCGGGCGGTTGTTGGTACTGCAGTCCGGACCGGGCGGCCTTCCGGCGGCCAGCCAAGCGCGAATTGTCGCGTGCGAGGCGGGCATCAGATGGCTGCACGAGGCCCGCGATGAAGTGCGACCGCTCTATCGCCGCACCGGCTGGGTCAATGTGCCGCAGCTTGTGCGGCTCTCGACGGAGGTCGCTGCGCGGAGCCGCGGATGCCAACAGTCAGTTCGCAGGCGAGAAGCCTCTCGCCAAACGAACGTCGTCGGATTTCGGGAACGGACTCATCCAGCTCGCCTCGGCGATTGCCCGTCAGGACCGTCCGGCGCTGCTGACTGCCCCGTTTGACCAAACGGCCGCCAGGACCGCGCAGGAGTGGTGGGCCGACGGCCTCAAGCTTCCCGTCGATCCGACCAACTCGATCGGCATGAAGCTGGTGGTGATTCCCGCCGGCGAGTTTTTTATGGGCTCGACGCCGCTGCAGGTCCACCAGGTGCGCCGCGGCGATCCGTCGTTCCGCAAGGATTGGGAACGCGAGGAACAGCCGCAGCATCACGTGCAAATCAGTCGGCCCTTTTTGCTCGGCGCGCACGAAGTGACCCGCGGCCAGTTCGCGGAGTTCGTCCGAAGCTCAAAGTACGTGACCGATGCCCAGCGCGACCGCAAAGGTGGGATGGGCTTCGACGCAGCGACCAGCGAATTCAAGCAGGACCCGCACTTCAACTGGCAAAACGCCGGTTTTGCGCAGAGCGACGATCAGCCGGTCGTCAACGTCTCCTGGAACGACGCCGTTGCCTTCTGCCAGTGGCTGAGCCGCAAGGAAAAGATCGCCTATCGGCTCCCCACCGAGGCGGAGTGGGAATACGCGTGCAGGGCCGGTACGACCACGCTCTACTCCTACGGCGACGACCCCGAGGGTCTGGCCGCCGTGGCCAACGTGGCCGATGCGTCGGCCCGCGAAAAATTCTCGAGCTGGTCCGGCATCGCTGGCCGCGACGGCCATGTCTTCACGGCGCCGGTCGGCTCATTTCAGCCCAATGCGTTCGGACTGTTCGACATGCACGGCAACGTCTGGGAATGGTGTCGCGACTGGTTCGGCGAGAGCTATTACGCGAAATCGCCCGAAAAAGATCCGTCAGGTCCGCCCACCGGCACCGTCCGCGTCTTTCGCGGAGGCAGTTGGTACGACGCAGCCAGCCTCTGCCGTTCGGCCTTCCGCTACTGGGACGTGCCGACCTATCGCGACTACTTTTTGGGCTTCCGCGTCGCGGCTGATTTGCCGACGCAGTAAGTCGCTGCGATTCCGACAAACACAAACCGCTTAGTTCGTGCGCGGCTCTTAAGTCTTAGGAGCCGCGCACGAACTAAGCGGTTCTTTGAATTCTTCGAGCTCTTTACGCCGCTTGATCCCATCGGGAGCACAATGCAGCATTTCAGCGACTGTGCGCATCTGCCGTAATTGTCCGCACCGGACCGAATCCGTCGTTCGGCCACGCGGGGGTCAAAGGCACCGGCGGATAGGTGGCCTTTGCGGTAGGAGGGCCGACAAGAACGACGCCGTTATACTCGAGCGCCGTCACCCGCGACTCGAGATCGGAGACTCGCTCCAGGAGCGTCTTCAGTTCACGTTGCGAGATCGTCACGGTCTTGTCAGGTCCCGCGTTCAGGGGCGCCCGCTCGTCCGCGCACGACTGGCTGAGATACAGGCCAAGCACTGCGACCATCGCTCCAAGAGCAATTCCGGCGCTCATCCACAAGTAACGTCGGCTCATACCTGTGCCTCCTGGCAATGTTGGTCGTTTAAGAGCGGGGCTCTTCGCGCTGCCATTTTACCGGCGATCGCCCGGCCGCTGAAAGAGGATTTGGCGCCCCGACTCATTGCGGAATGACGCCGTCAGCTTGGCTTTCTTCCCAGCCTTTGGGAGCCGGCAAGGGTGGTCGCGAGTAGGCTGTTTGCGACGTGGTCGATTCACCCTGTCGGAAGAGTGCGGCTAACGCCAGGGCGTCGTTGTGGCGCGGGTCGATTGTCAGCGCCTTCGACAAGAACTCTTGCACCTTGTCGGGGAGCCCGGCCTCCCAGGCCGCAAATGCGATCTGGTAGCAGTCATCCGCCGAGAGTTGCGGGCGCAACTGGGCCGCCGCTGAAAGCTGCGCCGTCGCCTCCGACCAGCGGCGATCTTTCGCATAGATCTGGCCCAACACCCAATGTGCGCGGGCTTGCTCGGCCGGAGCGACGCGGTCGGAGTCGACGATCCTTCGCAACAGTGGCGCTGCCTCGCTTGGCCGACCCGTGCGAACGAGCAGGTCGGAAATGCGCAGCGTGGCTTCCGTCGCGGTCGAATCGCCCGCCAACAGCCGGTAATAGATTTCGAGCGCGTCGTCGTCCTTGCTTCTGATCTCGGCCAGCCGCCCCTTGAGGAGTTGCGCTTCGGTGTGGGTGGGAACCAGTCGCAAGGCCGAATCGACCAGTTCCTCGCACTCCCGGTAACGATGCTCCTCGAACAGGATCCGTGCCAGGTCGAGATAGGCGTCGGGATCGTCCAAGCCCCGCCGCATCATGTAGTGGAGATGTTTGACGGCCTCCTCGGTTTCGCCGGCCAATAACAACCCGCGCCCGATGTCGCGCTGGATTTCTGGGTCGTCCGGCGCCACGGCCGCCGCCCTCGACAACAGCTGACGAGCCTGCATGTGCTCGCCCCGCTCGCAGGCTTGCCGCGCTTGTTCGGTCAGACGGGCCGATTCTTCAGCCGAGCGCCGGCTGAAGAGCGGGAGCCACCCGCAGCCCGACGCCAGCGGAACGAGCACAACGATGGCAAGCGCGTATCGAGCCATTTGCCCGCGATTCGCGAAGGGAACAAGTCCGCGCGCGAGGGCTCCGCACGGCCAAAGCCCACGCGCCGAGAGGGAAATGGGAAATCAGTCGGGAGAAGGGAGATCGGAGTCAGAGATTGCGTCGATGAAGGGAGCGGGATCGTACCAATCGTCCACAGCTACCGGAAGGCCAGCCGTGACAAGGCTTAAAGCAAAGGTAGCTGACCGTGCCACCTGTTTGCTTCCTGATCGCATAATTGACAACTGATGCGTTTTTTGGGTACCCTATGCGTGGATTGGTCTATCCTGAGATGCTGTAACTTCAGCACGCTGTTTGTGTTTAGTTGTCCGACACGCGTCGTCGATCAGTGCGACGCCCGTCGAGTGTTCCCGCCCCCCGCCTCTGCTCCTTTGACCGCTAGGAGACGCGTCATGCTGGTTATCCCCGGACAGTACGGCAAGGACACCTGCGACGGTTACAGTCGTCGCGAGCTGCTGCGGGTCGGCGGCTCGGCCCTGTTCGGCCTGAGCCTGCCCAGCATGCTAAAAGCGAAATCCGCCCAGGCGGCGACCTCGATTGAGAACGGCGGAGCCGGAGCGGGCTTCGGCAAGGCGAAGTCGGTCATTTTGCTCTACCTCCAAGGGGGCCCGAGCCACCTCGACTTGTGGGACCCGAAGACCGACGTCCCCGACAACGTCAAAAGCGTCTTCAAGCCGATCAATACAAAGCTTCCCGGCATCTCATTCACCGAGGTGCTGCCCAAGCTGGCGAAGGTGAACGACAAGTTCACGATGATCCGCTCGATGAGCTATACGCCGATCGGGCTCTTCAATCACACCGCCGCGATCTACCAAATGCTGACGGGCTACACGGCCGACAACGTGAGCCCTTCGGGCCAGCTCGAGCCGCCGAGCCCGAAAGATTTTCCGAACTTTGGCTGCAACATCATCAAGCAGCGACCGCCCGAAGTGCCCATGCTCCCCTACGTGATGATGCCGCGACCGCTGCAGGAGAGTAACGTCATCGGCAAGGCAGGGACGGCCGGCTTCCTTGGCCGCGCGTACGACCCGTACTACCTCTATCCGCCCGGCGACGATCTCGATATGGCCAAGATGGACCACATCAGCATCGACGACCTGGTGCTGCGCAAAGACGTGTCGCTAGCCCGGCTCGAGCGGCGGGCCCATCTGCGGGACATGGTCAACTCGAGCCTTCGCGACCTCGATCAGGCCGTGAAGAGCTACGCACTCGACCAATACTACGACAAGGCTTTGAGCCTCGTGCTGTCAGGCCGGGCTCGGGACGCCTTCAACCTCAAGGCCGAAAAGACGGAAACCCAGGAGCGGTACGGCCGCAACACGTTCGGTCAGTGCTGCCTGTTGGCCCGCCGACTGGTCGAGGCGGGGACCCGAGTGGTTGAGGTCAACTGGCCGAAAATCGCCAACTCCGACCGTCACTCGTGGGACGTGCACGTGGGCCTCTCAGAGCGGATGAAGAACGAAAACTCGCCCATGCTAGACGCAGGGCTTTCGGCGCTCATTGCCGATCTCGATGAGCGCGGCTTGCTCAAGGAAACGCTCGTCGTCGCTGTCGGAGAATTCGGCCGCAGTCCGAAGCGTGGCGTGAGCACGTCCGGCAACTCCAACACCGACGACGGCCGTGACCACTGGCCCTACTGCTACACGGCCGTGGTCGCCGGCGCCGGCGTCAAGCGGGGTTTTGTCTACGGCAAGTCCGACAAAACGGCTTCCGCCCCAGTCGAGAACCCGGTCCACCCGATGGAGCTGTTGGCGACGATCTACCACAGCGTGGGCCTTGTGCCGCGGCAGACGATTTACAATCACCTCAACCAGCCGCGCGAAATGGTGAAGGCCGATCCCGTCATGGGGATTTTGGCCTGAGGCTGAAGTGGGGAGCGTGATCGCTAAATCGCGATTGAGCCGAGAGCCGTGGCTGCTGCTTCGATCTCGGCCCCGGTCGTGAACGGGCCAACGCTGAATCTCAGCGTACCACCTCCTGCGAAGGTGCCCAGGCAGCGATGCACGCCGGGGCGCAGTGGAGCCCCGCGCGAGTTTCAATCCCGAACGAACCGTCCAGAATGGTCGCCAACTCCTGCGGCTCGAATCCATCGAGCGTGACGCTCACGACGCCGACGCGATCTTCTGCTGACTGCGGCCCGTAGATTCGCAGACCCTTGATTGGAGCCAGCGCGGTGACCAGCTGCTCCGTCAGCGCACGCTCGTGCCTGCGGAGTTCGGCACCCGTTCGCTCCTTGATCCAGGCGAGGGCCGCTTCGAGTCCGAACAAGCCGGGGACGTTGTGGTTGCCGCACTCGTATTTATCCGGAAGTCGGGCGGGCTGGAGGTCGTCCTCGCTATTGGAGCCCGAGCCCCCTTGGCGAACGCTTTGAAGCTGTTCTTCGACACCCGGCGCCACGTACAGAAGGCCCGTCCCGAGTGGGCCGAGCAGCCCCTTATGGCCGGGAGCGGCCAGCAGGTCGATCGGCGAGCGCGAAACATCGATTGGCAAGTGCCCCGCGGTTTGCGCTGCGTCCACGAGAAAGAACGCTCCAGCCTCGCGGGCCAACTCGCCCACGGAATCGATCGGCTGGATCGTTCCCGTTACGTTGGAAGCGTGGACGAGCGCGACCAGCCGCGTGTTGTCGCGGAGCGCGCGCTTCACCTCGTCGGGATTGACGCGTCCCTCGCTGTCGCCTGGAACGTACGACACTTCCACACCGCGATCGCGCAGGTTTCGCAGCGGCCGCAGCGCCGAGTTATGCTCGATTGCAGACGTGACGACGTGATCGCCGGGCCGCAGGAGGCCGTGCAGCGCCAGGTTCAGACTGTCGGTCCCGTTAAATGTGAAAACGATCCGCTCGGATTGCGTTGCCCTGAGCAGCCGGGCCGCACGTTCACGGCAGCGGGCGACCACTTCGTGCACTCGCAGGGCGGCGCGGGTCGCGCTGCGTCCCTCGGCCGCGCCTTCGTCCCGCAGGGCGCGTTCGACGGCCTCCATCACCCCGGGAGGTTTCGGATAGCTCGTCGCGGCATTGTCGAGATAGATGCGCTGCACGGGGAACTCGTTGCAATGAAGCACGAAATCCGAATGACGAATGAATGACCCAATGACCTAGGCCTGAAACAAGCCACTTCCTTGGCTGCGAGCTTCGTGTTTCTTTCGTCATTCGTGCTTAGTCATTCGGGTCTCTCAGACCTTAGCCACCGATCGAGTACATCGGGCGGGCCGGCTGGATGAAGCGGGCCGTGTTGATCTCGTGCCCTTCCTTCTTGACGGCGATCGACTGGCGAACTGCGGCCTCGATTTCCAGGTCGGTTCCGCCCCCCCGGAGGATCGCCCGGATGTCGGTTTCTTCGAGGCTGAACAGGCAATTGCGGATCTGACCGTCGGCCGTCAGGCGAAACCGGTTGCAGTCCATGCAGAACGGCTGGCTGACAGAGGCGATGAAGCCAATGCGACCGACTCCGTCCGCAAAGCGATACTCGGTTGCCGGAGCACCCGGGTCCGGTCGGCCGCAGGCAACGAGCGGCATGATTTCGCGGGAGAGCGTGTCGATGATTTCGTGCGCGAACAGGACCTTGTCGCGCTGCCAGGCACAGTCGGCATCGAGCGGCATGTATTCAATGAACCGCATCTCAACGCCCGTTTCGCGAGCGAAATGTCCGAACGGGACGATCTCGTCCTCCGTCAGGCCACGGACCGACACGGCGTTGACCTTCACCGGATGAAAGCCGATTTCCTGAGCAACGCGAATTCCGGCGATCACTTTTTCATATCCGTCCCGGCGTGTGATCTGCTTGAACTTGACCGGGCTGAGCGCGTCGAGGCTGACGTTGAGCCGACGCAAGCCGGCGTTCCACAGGTCGGCAGCCTGTTCGGCCAGGAGAATGCCATTGGTCGTCAGCCCGACGTCGCGGATTCCCGGAATGGGGGCAATCTTGGAGACCAGTTTGTGCAGCTCGCGGCGGACGAGGGGCTCGCCCCCGGTGAGCCGCACTTTGTTGACGCCGAGCTCGGCCATGACGCGGACGAAACGCTCGATCTCCTCAAAGGTGAGCAGGTCGCGACGTTCCATGAACTGAACATCTTCGGCCGGCATGCAATAGAAGCAGCGGATGTTGCAGCGATCGGTCACGCTGATCCGCAAATTCGTGTGCACGCGGCCGAAGCCGTCGACGAGGGGGGCCGGGCGAGGCGCGTCAATCACGGCGTCGCCCCCCGAATCGTGGGTGGCACCGGCGGATTGCCCGCCAGTGGAGAGGACTTGCATCCCGACGATTCCAGACCGGGGTGCACCCATTCGGTCGTGCCGTCGTGCCAGTTCTCTTTTTTCCAGATCGGCACAGTCTGCTTGAGTGTGTCGATGACGTACCGGGCGGCCTCAAACGCCTCGGCCCGATGCGGCGAGCTGACGGCAACCGCCACGCTCACATCGCCCAATTCCAAGCGCCCGAGCCGGTGTACGATGGCGACGCCCTCGAGAGGCCAGCGACGACGGGCTTCCGCCTCGATCTCAGCCAATTTTGCTTCGGCCATCGGGCCAAAGGCTTCGTAGTCGAGGGCGGTGGTGCGGCGACCGTTGGTCATCTCGCGGACTGTTCCCAGAAAGAGCACGACTGCCCCGCTCTCCGTCGAGCGGATCGACTCCGTCAGCGCGGCAAAATCGATCGGCTCTTCGGTGAGGCGCTGCATCGAGGGTTATCCGCCGCTCACTGGAGGAAAGCAAGAGACCTCTACCTTTGGAGACAAGAGCACGCGGTCGTCGGCGTATTCGGTGCCCACTGCGACGAGCAGACACGGGACCAGGGGCCGCAGGTTCGGCGAGTGGGCGGCCAGTGCAGCTCGCAAGTCGGCGACGCGCGCACCGGCCGGTAGCTCGACCGTCACGCGTTCGGCGCCGGCCGCGTCGCGGGCCTGTGCGAAGAGCCGCACATCCAGCTTCATGAGGCCACCAGCTTCCGTTTCGTCCGCCGAAGTTTGCTCTCGATTTCGGGCATCAGTCCGTACGCGTAGGCCAGCAGCTTGAGGGGATGAACCGTGGGGGTCTCGGTTCCTTGCTCCATCTGAAACTTGCAGCCGCTGCATTCGGTGAGGCCGGCATCGAACTCGGGGCTGCGCATCGTCGTGATCAGATCCCAGCCGATCCGAATCGAGGTTCGGAAATTCTTCTCAGTCAGGCCGTAAGCCCCAGCCATTCCCGAACATCCTTTTTCGATTCTATGCAAGCGGAGTTGCGGGATCAAAGAGAGCAAGTCGGCCAGTGGCGTGCCGCACTCGAGCGCCTTGAGATGGCAGGGCGTATGGTAGGCCACGTCCAGGTCGAGTGGGCGAAAGTCGGTCTTGAGTTTGCCGCTCTTGTGCAGAGCACTGAGGTAGGCTCCCGCATCGACCACCTGCGACGCCAGCACCTCGACGTCGGGATGGTTGAGAATCATCGGATATTCCTGCTTCAGGCAGAGTGCCGCCGTCGGTTCGGTGCAAAGGATCGGATAGCCTTCGCGAGCCAGCTCAGCCAGCTCACCAACGTTTTGGTCGGCCACGATGCGAGCTGCCTCCAAATCCCCGGCCGAGATCATGGCCATTCCGGATGAGGTCTGGTCCGGCGGGACATAAACCGAAATCCCGTTATGCTCGAGCACGGCCAACAGCGCCTGCCCCAATTGCGGATCGTGAAAATTGACGTAGTCTCCCACGAAATAGACAACCGTCGTGCGGCCCCGGCGAGACTTTTGTGGCTTGCCCGTTGCGCGGCGGACCGTGCTCAAGAATGAACGTCTCGCAAACAGCGGCAGCTTCCGCCGCCGCGAGATTCCGACGAGATGCTCGATGCACCACCGCGCGGCCGGGTTTGCGATCGCCCAATTCATGGCCAACGAGGCGGTGCTCCCCAGCCAGCCGTACGAGTGGGCCCGCGACAGGATCCAGTCGGCCCGCGTGATGCCGTGAGCAGCCACTTGCGAGGCCTTGGCCTCGATCATCATTTGGGGAATGTTGACGTTCGTGGGGCACTCGAGCTGGCACTGCTTGCAGTTGAAGCACAGGTCGCTGATCGACTTCATGGACTCGGACGTCCATTCACGTGGATCGAGCCGTCCTGTCAGATAATCCCGCAAAACGTTCGCCTTGGAGCGCGGGCTTGCCTCCTCCCGGCTCTCGATGCGAAAGAATGGACACATCCGCGAGCCGGGTGATTGCGTCTTACACTGACCGCAGCCGTTGCAGGCGAGAGCCTCGTCGAGCAGCTCCTTCTCACTCCAGCGGAGCTGCAGCGGCACAGGTTCCGTTTGTCCTGAGGCAATCGGGCGAATCTGTTCGCGCGGCCATCGAACATCGTTTCCTACGATCTTGCCGGGGTTGAGTACGTGCTTGGGGTCGAAGATCTCCTTGATTTCTTCGAAGACTCGATAGAGCTGGCCGTATTCCGTCCGTAAGAAGGCTGTGCGCGACAGGCCGTCCCCATGTTCGCCGCTCACGGTGCCGCCGACGGCAAAGACGGCCGCGTACAAATCTCGGGCGAGCGCTTCGAGCTTGGGGCCCTCGAGCGGTGACGGCGGAGCCAGGAAGGGCCGCAGGTGCAACTGCCCTGCAGCGGCGTGCGAGTAGAGCGAGGCCGTGACTTCGTGGTTTTGAAACACTTTTTGGGCGGAACGCAGGAAGTCCAAGAGCGTCGCCGGCGGGACGGCGATGTCCTCGACAATCGGGGTCGGTCGCGTCTGTCCCTTCAACCGCGTCAGGAGCGGCACCACCTTGCCCGGCAGCGTCCACAAGAATTCCACGTCTTCGAAGGCGTGCGCCTGGTAGGCCACTACGGCGTTGACGTTCAGGGCCCGGACTGCCCGAATCACCATCTGGATGCGGTCGCGGCACTGGGCATCGCTGAAGCCGATCTGCTCGACGATCAACGCGACTTCCGCAGTCGGGGCGATTAATTGTTCAAAACGCGGATCGGCCTCGCGGGCCAGTGAGAGCAACCGGCGATCCATCAGGTCGCACGCGCTTGGTTCCTGCTCGGCGATTTCCTGGACGGCCTTGATGGCCGACTCGAGGTCGCCGAACAACAGCAGTGCGACCGCCCGATGCGGCGGCAGGACTGACGTGTGCAGCGTGGCTGCCGTGAACAGTCCGAGCGTCCCTTCAGAGCCGACCAGCAGCCGCGGCACGCTCAGTTTCGAGCCAGCCAGAACTCCCCGCAAATAATAGCCGGCCGCATTGCGAATCAGCGGCGGCTGCCGTCGAGAGATCAGATCGCGGTTCTCGATCAAGAGAGCCGCGAGGCGCTCAACCATTGACCGTTTCAATGACTCGGCGTCGCCGTTGCCGACGGGCTGTGCGTCCAGGGCCGTGTCTGCGACGAAGGCAACCTCGAGCTGGGCCGGCGTCAGCGATTCCTCGCCGAATTCGACGACGGTACCGCCGGCCAAAACCGTCTCGATGCTGGCGACGTGGTCTCGCGCCGAGCCGACGCGAATCGAATGCGAGCCGGCCGCATCGACGGCGAGCATGCCGCCCACCGTCGTGACGGCCGTGTTCGACGGATCGGGGGGAAAGTACTGGCCGTGGGGCCGCAAGATCGAGTTCAGACGATCGCGCACGACTCCGGGCTGTACGCGCACCGTCTCGTCACCAATCGACTCGACGTTGGTCATGTGGCAGGAGAAATCGACGATCAGCCCGTCACCGATCGCGGCCCCTGCCACGCCCGTGCCAGCTCCTCGAGCGATCAGCGGCGTTCCCGTTTCCGCCGCATACTTCGCCAGGACCACGACATCGTCACGATCGAGCGGGCGGGCCACTCCCAGCGGTGACACCTGAAAGATGCTCGCATCGCTGGCGTAGGCGGCCAGCATCAGAGGTTCGCAGCGCACCTCGCCCCGGAAAATTCCGGAAAGGTCCTCGGTGAGTTGAAGCTGCCGTTCGTTCACTGCGTTGCTGCCGAGAGGGAAGAATGACACTCACGCCAAGCAGCCATATCCAAGAGGCTCACCCAGAGCTTCGCCCTCCCAGACAAGGGCGGGTTGATCACGAGGACACTTGCGAGAGCGCCTGCCGGCGCAGGCGCTCCTGGCGGTAACGCTCGGCGACTTCCAAGTCGAAGGTCTCGTGCGAACCGGCGGGCTCGAAGCCGGCGTGCCGCGCTCCGCAGCGATAACAGACCGAGACGTCCCGCATGAACAGGTAGAAGAGTGCGTCGATCAGCGCGAAGCCCATCAAGATTGCCAGAGCCAGAACGGGCTGCCAGAGCGCGTAGGCAATGGTGCTGAAGAGAATGGCCGCTCCGACCATCAACAGACCCACGCGCGATGAAAAGTTCTTTTGACGCCAGAGATCATTGCAGCCGCACACGAGACAGTGCAGGGGTTTGCCCTGAACATAATCGTCGAGCCCAGCAGCCCGCTGCCAGCCGCAGCCCGCGCACTGAACCCCCTCGCCCGCCACGACGGTCAGTCGACTCGTCTGCTGGCATTTTGGACAGCAGAATGTCACCGCGACCTGTGCTGATTGCCGGAGCTCAGTACCTGCAGTCGTCACCACGAAACTTCCTCAATGAGTTGCGACGCGCCCTTCGGCGTAGACGGCTTTGCCGGAGCACCACATAATCCGAGTTGTGGACTCAGTTGATGTTAACAGCCTGCCTATTTCTAACTTAGCGGATGCGTGTGCGGCTCGCCATCAGCAGCCTCGTAAACCCCGAATTTGCCTGAACTTCCGGCCCGCGGGATAACGAGACCTCTCGTAAAATCGAATGGCGGTAATAAATCGATCGCTTGGCGATATCCAGAGGGATTTTCTAATTCAACCCGGACCTTTGCGACCGACTGAGCCGGACGCTGCCATCAAAAGTAACGTGGCCGGCGGCGATCGTTCGCAGCGCCCTGCGTGCCCGCTTTGCGGGGGACCGTTGATCGAGATCAAGCAAAAACTGCAATGCAGCCAGTGCCGGGCGATCTGCGAGACGTGCTGCGAAGGTGGACGTGGTTAAATGAGCCTGCGCGAACCGGTCGAGTCCGCGCCTGTGCAGATTCGTGAGATTGCCGAACGCATTGTGCTGTCCGACTCCCTGGCGGAAAAGCTCGCGAAGATTCCGACCTCTCTTGTGGACGATCGTCCCGGTCCGACCCGACGCGAAGCAGTTTCCGGTCGGCCGCCAGAACTGAAATTTGCCCTGCGACGAACGGCCCCGGCGATGCCACGGGCCGGCGCGCTCCGTGATCCGAAAAAACGCGCGGTGGCGCACCATATTCTCGCCAATCACGAATTGCAGGCATTGGAAGTCATGGCGTTCGTGCTGCTCGCCTTTCCTGAGGCTCCGTCGGAGTTTCGCAGCGGCCTCGTCGACATCATGAGAGACGAACAGCGACACACACTCCTGCATATTGAGCGAGCGACCGAATTGGGCGTTAGGTTCGGCGACTTGCCCGTCAACGATTACATCTGGGCGAAGTCGCAGGCTTTTGAGTCTGTTCTCGACTATCTCGCGGGTTTGCCGCTGACATTCGAGGGGCGCAATCTCGATCATACGCTCCAACTCGAAACGCTTTTCGACCAGGTCGGCGACTCTCAAAGTGCGGCAATTCTGCGCACCATTCATCGCGATGAGATCGGCCACGTGCGGTTCGGGCTCGAATGGCTGCGGCGATTGAAGCCGCCCGAGCAATCCGATTGGGACGCATACACCGCGCACCTCCACTGGCCCCTGCGAGCCGAGAAGTCGATCGGCGGCCAGTTGAATCGAGGGCCTCGGTTGAAAGCCGGCATGACGGAGGAGTTCATCGACCGGCTGGCCGCGGCCCAGCGGGCGTCTAGGCCGCGCTGAGGCACAACGCATCTTGCCTCGCTTTTGCCGATCTGATTAAATCCTCGCCGCAGGGAGGCGAGCATGAAATCGATCCGGGGCAAGCGGGCGCTGATCACGGGGGCGGCTTCAGGGATCGGCCGCGAAATCGCGCTGCGACTCGCGCTGGAAGGCGCCGACGTCTGGCTGTTGGACGTCGATCTCGATGGGCTGAACGAGGTTGTTCGCGACGCCCAAGTCTGCGGCGTGGAAGCGGTTGCCAGGCGGTGCGACCTCTCCGATTCCGCGGAAGTCTCGGCAGCCATCGCGGAGTTAGTCTCCTCGTGGAGGTCTGTCGACATCCTGGTCAACAACGCTGGCGTCGCGTATTACGGCCCGACCGAGAAGATGACGTCCCAACAATGGGACTGGCTGCTGGCAATCAACCTTCTTGCGCCGATCCAGATCATCCGCGAGCTGCTTCCCGTGCTCCTGGAGCGACCGGAGGCCCACGTCCTGAATGTTTGCAGCGTCGCGGGGCTGGTCGCCGGTCCGCGATCCGCCGCCTATCACGTCAGCAAGTTCGGGCTCGTCGGATTCACCGAGTCACTTCGATCCGAATATGGCCGGCGCGGCGTTGGTGTGACTGCTTTGTGTCCGGGCCCCGTGCGAACGAACCTCTACAAGGCGGCGGTCAGCGGCAGCAAGCGTAAGCCCGTGCCGGTCCCGCCAGCCTGGTTGAGCGCGACGCCCGAGCACATCGCGGACGTGGCCGTACGCGCGATCCAAAAGAATCGCCGGATGGTGGTGATTACGCCCATCGCCCACCTGCTATTCAACGCCAAGCGCTTTACGCCGTGGTTCCTCGACTGGCTCAATCACTTCACGCTCCGCAAACGCCGTCCGAGTGCCGCGACGACGCCCGAGAGCGTCCGGGGCTTGCGTCCGTTTGACCCGGCCGACTCGGAGCCCGAAGCGGAGCTAGCGCTGCGTCGAGCTGCCTGAGGACGAGCGACGCGCCTAGAGCGAACGACTCATGCTGAGCGTCGCATCACAAGCCGGAAGCGCAGCGCTGCGTTCTCGAAGAAGATCTCCGGCGGCAATCGATCTCCGAATCGCTGAAAGAATCGGTCGCGCTCCTCACTCTCGGCCATCCAGGCTGCGCGATCGACTCCAAGTAGCTGTTCGGCAGTGTTGCCGGTGATTCCCAATTCCTTCAAACCGAGATCGTCGGCGCGGGGCACCAGGCCAATGGCTGTCTTGTCCGCGTCAACCTCCCCGTGCACGCGGCGGACCATCCACTTGAGCACCCGCATGTTCTGACGGAAGCCGGGCCAGAGCCAGCGGCCGTTGGCGTCTTTCCGGAACCAGTTCACGTGGAAAATGGACGGCATGCGCTCGCCACCCCGTTCGCCCATTGCGATCCAGTGCCGCCAATAATCGCCCATGTGGTAGCCGCAAAAGGGGAGCATCGCCATCGGATCGTGCCGCAGCTCGCCGACTTTGCCTTCGGCAGCGGCCGTTTTTTCACTGGTCATCGATGCTCCGACGAACGTGCCATGTCGCCAGTGAAAAGCCTGGTACACGAGTGGAATCGTCGTCGTGCGACGACCGCCGAAGAGAATGGCGTGAATCGGCACACCTTCCGGGCGCTCCCAATCGGGCGAGATGGACGGGCATTGCGACGCCGGCGCGGTGAAACGGCTGTTGGGGTGGGCGGCCGGCGTCGTCGACTGGGGAGTCCACAGATTGCCTCGCCAATCGAAGGCTTGTGTTGGCGGCGGCCCGTCCATTCCCTCCCACCAGACCGTGTGATCGCTCAAGAGCGCGACGTTCGTGAAGATCGTGTTGGCCCGGCACGACAGCATGGCATTGGGATTGGTGGCAAGGCTCGTCCCCGGAGCGACGCCGAAAAATCCAGCCTCTGGGTTGACGCCGTGCAGCCGACCGTCGGATCCGAACTTCAGCCAGGCGATGTCGTCGCCGATCGTCTCGACTTTCCATCCCGCCTCGAGATCCTCCGGAGGCGGCACGAGCATGGCAAGGTTGGTCTTCCCGCAAGCGGACGGAAACGCTGCGGCGATGTAAGTCTTGCGGCCGCTCGGGTCGGTGATGCCGATAATCAACATGTGCTCGGCCATCCAGCCTTCGTCACGAGCAAGCACGCTCGCCAGCCGCAGCGCGAAGCATTTCTTGCCCAAGAGCGCATTGCCGCCGTAGTTCGAGTTGACGCTGATCACCAGATTCTCAGCCGGAAAATGGCTGATGTAGCGCTCGGCCGGATTGAGAGTGACAACGCTATGGATGCCTTTGACAAAATCATCGCGATCACCGAGTTCGTCGAGTGCGGTTTGTCCCAGGCGCGTCATGATTCGCATGTTCGCGACGACGTAGGGGCTGTCGGTGATTTCGATGCCGACGCGGGCCATCGGACTTTTCGGCGGGCCCATCAGGTAGGGGAGCACGTACATTGTGCGTCCCCGCATGCAGCCGGCCAGGATGGGCTCGAGAACCGCGTGCATCTCTGACGGGGCGTACCAGTTGTTGGTCGGGCCGGCGTCGATTTTGTCGGGGCAGCAAATGAACGTGCGGTCCTCGACCCGCGCGACATCGTTCACGTGACTGCGAGCGTAAAAACTACTCGGATGCTTGACCGGGTCGAGTGGAATCAGGCTGCCGTCCGCAACCATCGTGGCGCAGAGCCGGTCGATTTCGGCTTGCGAACCGTCGCACCAGTGCACGTGCTGCGGCCGAGTGAGGGCGGCAACTTCATGGACCCAGGCCCGAAGAGACGAATTGGACATCCGAATGCCCGAGGGCGCCAGCCGCTGCGAAACGCATCGACCGCCCGATAGGGAAGCGACAGGAATGCCGAGACGATCCCAAAAACTCTAGGCTACCCGGGCGTTCGTGGCAAGCGGCTCGAGATCTGCGCCAAATCTTCCGACAGCTTGTCATCGACGCTAGGAATGAATTCAGGCCGGCGGCACTTGCCGCGCGAGAAATTCCTTGACGCGCGGGATGATCAGTTCGGGCGCGTCCTCGAACACGTAATGACCGGCGTCGGGCAGCCGGAGCGTTTCGGCCTGTGGAAATCGTCGATGAAATTCGTCCAGGAAGTCTGTCGTGAAGCACCAGTCGCGCTCACCCCAAATGAGCAGCATCGGCCGATCAACCAGCTTCGACAGCGATTCCTCGATCGACACAAGTGTCGCATAGCTGGGATGTGATGGAGAGAGCGGAATGTCCTGAACGAAGCGGAGCACCGCAATACGGTCGTGCCAGTTGCCATATGGAGCCAGGTATCCGCGGCGAACGGTCGCGGTCAGCCGATCTGGCCGGGCAACTGCCATTCGTAGCGCGGCCCGCGAGAAAAGATTCAGCCCCCGCACGCCCAGGGCGCCAAGCCCAGGAATACGGCAGATCGCAATTCGCAAAGGCATTCGCCGCGAGCGAAAGGCCGCTGTGTTAAATACCACGAAGCGCGAAAACCGCTCCGGCATTCGCCCGGCCACGCCCATTCCGATGGCACCGCCCCAATCGTGAGCGAACAGCGTGATGTTGGCCAAATCGAGCCCGGTCACGAATCGCTCGAGGTTTTCGACGTGCTGCGCGAGGCGGTACGGATAACTCTGGGGCTTGTCAGAGAAACCACAGCCGATGTGGTCCACCGCCAGCACCCGAAAACTGGGCGCCAGCGCCTTGATTAAGTTCCGAAAGGCGAAGCTCCAGGTTGGATTGCCGTGCACGAAGAGCAGCGTCGGGCCCGACCCCTCGTCGAGGTAGTGGTAGCGGTGGCCGTCGAGACGGATCTCGTGCGACTGGAAGGGGTATTCCTGCTCGAAGCCGGTGCGAGCGGGGCACATGTCGAGTTAGACCGCGTGCTCTGCCGCGACAACATTCTTGAGCGCGGTGAGCAAGCCATCGATCATCTGCGGCACGTGAGCGGCCGAGAGCGTGATCCGCAATCGCGACGATTCGTCCGGCACGGAAGGAGGACGCATGATACCGACGAGGTATCCCTGTTGTTCCAGCCCCTCCGCGACGCGCACGGCCAACGGCGCGTCGTTCAGGATCACCGGCACGATCGGGCCGCTTCCTCCAGGAATTGTCTCCAAACCTAGTTCTTGAACCCCCTCGCGTAATTGCTCGCTTAGAGCTAACACATTCGCGCGAAGTTCGGGTTCCGTCTCGATGATCTCCAGAGAGGTGCAGGCAGCGGCGCAGGCCGAGGGAGGCGCCGCGGTCGAAAAAACTTGCGGTCGCGCGCGGTTCCAGAGCCAGTCGATCAGCACGCGGCTACCGCAAACAAATCCTCCGACCGATCCGATCGCCTTACTGAGAGTGCCGACTCGCACCGCGATCAATTCTTCGACGCCAAGCAATTCGGCGGTGCCCCTTCCCCGCGGGCCGAAGACTCCCGTGGCATGAGCCTCGTCAACGAGAAGGTGCGCGTCGTGCCGTCGCGCAAGCGCGCACAGCTCGCGAAGCGGAGCTTGCACTCCGTCCATACTAAAGACGCCATCGGTGACTATCAGTCGCCTGCGGGCGTTCTTTGCAGCCGCAAGCCGAGCTTCCAAGCTCATGAGGGCGTAATGATCGTAAATGTGCACGACTGCGCCGCTCAGGCGGCAACCGTCAATCAGGCTGGCGTGATTCAAGCGGTCGGAGAAGATCGCATCGTCACCATCGACGAGCGCGGTAATCGTGCCGACGTTGGCGGCGTATCCCGTGGGGAACAGGATCGCGGCCTCTTGCCCCTCGAACCGGGCGAGCCGGGCCTCGAGACGTTCGTGCCAGACGGATCGACCCACGACGAGAGCGCTCGCGCCCGATCCGGTGCCGCATTCCTCTGCAGCCTGTCTCGCCGCTTCGATCACGCGAGGATCGTGCGACAGCCCGAGATAATCGTTGGACGCGAAGTCGACGAGCCCGCGCCCATCCACTTCGCACCAGCCTCCCGCATGGCGACTCACCGTGCGACGCTGCCGCAGCAACCCTTGCTCGGCGAGCGTGTCGAGGCCTTCGGACAATTGGGGAAACAACGAGGACATTGGCCCACTACCGCAGTTCGCTTGAAGGTCCCAGTCGCTAGGTCAGAGAAATGCGATGATTGCTAAGGCGTTCGGCGCCTGTTTCGGTAATCAAGTAGTTGTGCTCGAAGCGCATGCCGCCCACGCCTGTTTGATACGATCCCGGCTCCAGCGTCACAACATCACCCGCCATCAATACGTCGTCGCTCTGCGGAACGAAGATCGGCGGCTCGGGGTGCGCTAGTCCGATCCCGTGTCCCGCGTGGTGTGGCAACGGAGGCTTCCCGGTTTCCACGAATGGTTGCGAAACCGCGGCGTAGACATCGGCCGCGCGGGCTCCCGCGCGGAGGACCGATTCTCCATTCTTGAGCGCCGCCACGCAAATCTGAAACATCTCTTGCTGCCGAATGGTCGGGACACCGACTGCGATCGTGTTTGTGAAGTCGCTGCGATAGCCGTTTAGGACGACCGAAAAATCGAGGATGAATAGATCGCCCAGTTGCAGACGGTAGGCGGTGGGCAGGCCGCCCAGATTCGGCTGCTTGTTCGTGGTCGCGCGAAAGTCACCGTAAACTAGTCCCGGGCGGGCGGCAGTCGCGATCACGGTCTGCTGAACTTCGCGGAAGACATCCATCTCGGACACGCCGGTTCGAATGACGTCCCAAGCGCGCAGCTGGCCGGCATCCCCCGCTCGCATGCACTGTCTCAAGAGCGTCAGCTCGTCCGGCTCCTTCTGCCGCCGCAACTGGCGAAGGACCGACCCAAGGCTCGGGCCACCCTTGCCCCGCGGATAATTCAGCACATCGGCAGCGGGAAGCATGTCCCAGGCGGCTGCCGAAAGCCATTCGCTCTCGACCAGTCCTGGACGCCCGGCAAGCTCTCCTGCGACTTTCGAGAGCGCTCTCAGCGACGAGTGGTCGCGATTGACGGGCGACTGCTGATGGTCGTACCACGTGTCAACAACCTGACGATCGACATGCGGCTCCGCCGAGCTCGAGCCCAGTGCCAGATTGTCGCAGAGCAGTGTGGCGCCGTTGTCGCGCTCGAGGAGTAACAGCCCGCGCTCGCCCGCGGAAAAACTGAGCGGATGGATCCAAAAGTTCGCCAGGTAGTTGAGGTGCCGCGGATCGGCAATCAACAGCCATTGAAGTTGCGGATCGACTGATTCCCAGAGGCGCCTCCGGCGCGACAGGCAACCGTCTTTGGTCAACATTCGAACGATCCCCGTCGAGCCCGTATGGTGCGAGGTAGTTGATGAGCCGCGGCGTCCGGCAGTTTAGTGCAATCCCTTTGACGCCAGCCAGCGTTCGGCATCCAGAGCGGCCATGCAGCCGCTTCCGGCGGCGGTAATTGCCTGACGATAGTAATCGTCGGCGACGTCGCCGGCAGCGAACACGCCTTCGACGCTCGTGTAGGTCCGAGCGGGGGTGGTCCACTTGATGTACTGCTTGTCGGTCAGCTCGAGCTGGCCCTGCAGAAAATCGGTGTTGGGCGTATGACCGATGGCGGCGAAGTAGCCGGACGCGGCGAGATCTTCGTGCTTGGACTTCTCCGCGGTGCTGCGGAGACGGACCCCAGTGACTCCCTGCTCGTCTGTTCCCAGGACTTCGTCAACGACCGAATTCCATTTGACGTCGATTTTTTTGTTGGCCAGCACGCGGTCCGCCATGATTTTGCTGGCCCGAAACGCGTCGCGGCGATGCACGAGATAGACCGTCGAGGCAAATTTCGACAGGTAGCTCGCTTCTTCCATCGCGGTGTCACCACCGCCCACCACCACCAGGGGCTTGTTGCGGAAGCGCGGCAGGGCCCCATCGCAAACTGCGCAGGCGGAGACGCCTTGATTCTTGAAGCGATCCTCCGACGGCAGGCCGAGATAATTCGCTCGGGCCCCCGTGGCAACGATCACCGAATGGCTCTCAAACCGGCGGCCGCCCAAGCAGTAAAGCTCAAATGGTTGCCGGCGGAAATTCACCTTTACGACGTCGTCGGTGAAGACCTCCGTCCCAAAGTTGACCGCCTGCATGCGCATCAACTCCATGAGTTCGGGACCACTGATGCCATGCCCGGTATGTGGCGGCATGTACTTTTGGCGTTCGACGTCGATGGCTGACTGCAGGTATTCCGCCAACGCCCCCGCCGGATAGCCCGGATAGTTTTCGACTTCGGTTGTCAGCGCCAACTGTCCGAGAGGAAGCGTCCCCCTCACCCGGTTTTCCTCGGTCACGGCTCCTTCGATGACCAGAGGGTGCAGGTCTGCGCGCGGCGTAGATGGCGGCAGCCCAGGCAGCTGGGCCAGAGCCGATGATGACCACGCTTAATGGCCCCGTATGAGCCGATTTCCCCGATGTCTCCGCCACCCTTGTTACCCTATCGCTTCTGAACTTAGGATGCGGCAAGTCGTCGAACGCTCGTCCAACTGGCAGAATTCTAGGCCCCGCGACGATAGCCGCGCAGTGAGCGGGTGGCAACTGACTGAGGTCGGGCGATTCGGGGCGGAGCCAAGTGACGAACCCAAGGAGACGCTTCGCGCAAAGAAAAAGGCCTTCCGATCAACACAGTTGATCGGAAGGCCTTCCGAATAATCCAGGTTGCAAGTGCGGGCCAACGCTTGCTTCCCGGCGTTATAAGTTAAATGCACAGATCGTGCCGAATCTCTCACAGGTGAATCATTTGGTCGCAAGTTCAAAATTTGCATTGAGTTATGTTCTCGAATTGGGAATCAATCGAACAAGCGAACTCCCTCCGAGAGTGTATTGTTTTCCAACAATTGTATGTAAAATGGGCGCTCGTTTCCAATGCGCCCCCCTCACGTCGCCCGGCAGGCTAACCAATTCGTCCGAGGCATGGCTCTTGTCAGGGCAGAGCCCGAGATGTGATACTTGCTAAACCATGCCCTCCTCGGACAAGAACCCCCCGTCCACGAGTCACCCTGCCTCACAAACCGTGACTGTGCCACGGTTTATAAGTGCCAAGGCTAAGCATGCCAAGTTGGCCGTCTTAACGGCTTACGACTTTACTTGGGCTGGGATATTTGATGCGGCCGGCGTTGACGCTATCCTCGTCGGCGACTCGGTGGGGATGGTGGTGCAGGGCCATCCGACGACGTTGCCGGTGACCCTCGACGAGATCATCTACCACGCAAAGCTGGTCGTTCGGGGCACCCGCCGGGCCCTGGTCGTCGTCGACATGCCGTTCATGTCTTATCAGGTCAGTCCACGACAGGCAGTGCGAAATGCTGGCCGCATCCTGAAGGACTCGGGCGCCTCGGCCGTCAAACTCGAGGGCGGCGAGGCGATGGCAGAAACAATCCGTGCGTTGGCGGTTGCCGGCATTCCCGTCATGGCCCACGAGGGAATGAAGCCCCAGTCGGTGCACTCGGTCGGGGGAATGGGGAAAATTCAGCGTCAAGAAGAAACGCTGGTGCGAGACGCTCATGCTGCGGAGCAAGCAGGCGCATTCTCGATCGTGCTCGAGCTGATTCCGCAGGCGATTGCTGCCCGGATTACTCGTGAACTGGCGATTCCGACGATCGGAATCGGCGCGGGTCCCGCCTGCGACGGTCAGGTGCTGGTGGGGTACGACATGCTGGGGCTGACCGGCGACTTTTACCCCCGTTTTCTCAAGAAGTTCACGGACCTTCGAGCCGAGGCGATTCGCGCGGCGTCGCAATATGCGGCGGAGGTTCGCAATGGATCTTTCCCCGGCCCGGAACACGCACACGACTGACGCGCCTTAGCTGGGCCCTCCCGTCGACCAGCGCCCCGAGCCACCCGGCGGCGAATTGTGGGGGCGCTCGCTCGTCCGCCCCGCCATCGCTCTCAGCCGCGGGCTTCTTGCTTCCGATCGTTCGCGCCCAAGGTTTGGCGCGCGCGTTTAGAACAAAGATTTCGGATTTGACGCCTGGCCGGTCGATAACCATGGACAAGGGGCCGTGGCGGCCGCGGCGCGGGCTGATTGGAGCCGGTGCACGGGCGCACGCATTCCCGCTCTCGTTCGACGAGCCATTCGCCAAGGGGGGTAACCGATGGGTCTCACGTCGGCGCTGAACACGTCCGTCAATGGACTGTCGCTCAACGAGACGGCCATTGCCGTCATCGGCAACAACATCGCGAACGCCGACACGAACGGCTTTAAAGCGTCGGACGTACTGTTTACGACGCAGCTCTCGCAGACCCTGTCGGTCGGCTCGGGCCCTACCGCGACGAACGGAGGCACCAACCCTCAGCAAATCGGTCTGGGTGCGAGCATCGCCACGATTGCCACCGACTTCAGCGAGGGGAGCATCACCAACACCAGCAGCCCCTCGGACATGGCGATTCAAGGCCAGGGCTTTTTCGTTCTCAACAGCCCGTCGGGCAATGTCTACACGCGTGACGGGAGTTTCTCGCTCAGCGCCAATGACACGCTCGTCAATCCCGAGGGATTCGCCGTTCAGGGATTCGGCGTCGACAGCAATTTCAACCTCGTCACGTCCCATCTGCAAAACATCTCGATTCCGATTGGAAATTTGAACGTCGCCCAGCAGACGTCCCAGATTTCGATGAACGGGGCCCTCTTGCCGACCGGGACTGTGGGCACCCAGGGGGCCCACATTTTGAGCGACGTGCTGGGCGACGCAGGCAACGCCGGCGCGAATGCGACGGCATCGACGCTGCTCACGAATTTGGAGGATCCTCCCGGGACGAGCCTGGGGATCAAGACCGGAGACGTGCTCAACTTCACGCCGCAAGTCGGCGGCACAACATTGCCGTCCGAGAGTTTGACCGTGACCGCGACGACGACGCTCGGCCAACTGGCATCGCTCATGGACGGAGCACTGGGAATTCAATCCGGCAATGGAATCCCCAATGACCCGAACAAAGTCGGCGGGCCAGGGCAGCCGGGCGTGGACATCGTCAACGGGCAGATTGAAGTCACCGGCAACATGGGCACTGCCAACGACATCACAGTTGCGGTCGGCGACCTGACCGATAACGGGACCGCGATGCCGATCAACTTCAACAAGGACGAGACGGCCAACGGTGAAAGCGCGACCACGAATTTCGTGGTTTACGACTCGTTGGGCACGCCACTGACGGTGACGATGACCGCCGTTTTGCAATCGACGGCTCCGGACGCGACGACCTACCGTTATTTCTTCAACAGCAACAACAATGACGGTCCCAGCACGGCCCTCGGATCCGGCACACTTGTGTTCAATAGCAGCGGCGTGGTGACGAACGGCGGGCAGGGCAGTTTCTCGATCAACCGGAGTGATACGGCCGCCGTCAGCCCCCTCGTGGTGAATGTCGATTTGAGCAACATCTCAGGGATTTCTTCCACTGCCGCCGGGAGCACGCTTTCGCTGGCGTCTCAGAATGGATCGGCGCCGGGAACGCTCACCAGCTTCGTGATCGATCAAAACGGCGTGATCAACGGCGTCTTTGACAACGGCGACACGCGAACGCTCGGTCAGGTGATGCTCGCCACCTTCGCGAATCAGCAGGGACTCGTTCAGGCCGGCAATGGCACGTTTACCGACGGAGTCGGCGCGGGCCCGGCGAATCTTACAAAGCCCAACACGTTCGGCGCGGGTTCGCTGCAGTCGGGGGCCGTCGAGCTCTCCAATACGGATATCGGCACCAGCCTGGTGAGCCTGATCACCATCTCGACCAACTACCAAGGCAATGCCCGCGTGATCAGCGTGGTCGATCAGCTCGTTAATGACCTGCTGACCCTGGCGCAGCAGACGACTTAGTCGGCCCGAGGAACGTCCGCCATGATCAAGCTGACGCGACTCAATGGCGACGAGTTTATCGTCAACGCCGAGATGATTCGTTATGTCGAGAGCCGCCCGGATACTTACGTCACGTTGACCTCGAACGAGCGCGTGATCGTCAAGGAGCCGGTCGCCGAGGTGGTCCGCAGGGCCATCGCCTATTCCCGGGCTGTGCGCGCTCTGCCGAGCATCGTCTGAGGGAGGCGCCCTTGCCGTCCCGGCAGTTTGTCGCGTTCGTGCCGGAAGCAGCGAGCGGAGGCAAAACGCGCGTAGCGGACGTACGGCCCGCGGGACTGGCGGAATCGGCGTTTCCTGACGGCCCAGCCGATTCGCTTCAGCGGTCAAAACCGATACGCCGAAGATGTTGACGGCGAGCGCTCGTCCGCTTCCTCGGCGGTCGCCGTCCGCCCATTGGAAGGTCCGTAACGAGCGCTGATCGCGCGCTCGCTTCCTGGTACCTGTCATAAAGTCCCGATCCGCCCACAAAGTCACGCACCGCCGCCATGATCGTCATTATCGGTATTTGTGTCGTGATGGGTGCCGTCCTGGCCGGCTTCACGATGTCCGGCGGCCACATCGGCGCCCTGATGCACCCGTCCGAGCTGTTGACGATTGGCGGGGCGGCGATGGGCGCGATGCTGATGATGTCGCCTCTCAATGTCCTCAAGAACCTCGCGTCCGCGATGGTCACGACGATTAAAGGCAGTCCGTATGACAAGGCGACGTACCGTGAGCTGTTCAAGCTGATGTACGACTTACTACGTATTGCGCACCGCGACGGACTGTTAATGCTGGAGCGACATGTCAGCGATCCGCACCATAGCGAGGTCATTAATCGTTATCCGCGGATCGCCAAAAACCATCACGTGCTAGAGTTCATCTGTAACGGACTGTCTCCGCTGGTCGACGGCGCAACGCCCGAACAAGTGTCGGGATTGTTGGACGCCGAGCTGAAAATCCTCGAGGAAGAGCACCACGCGCCGGTGAACGTGCTGACGAAGACCGCCGACGCGCTTCCCGGATTCGGAATCGTCGCGGCCGTCTTGGGAATTGTCATCACGATGGGCGCCATCGACGGCCCGGTGCAGGAAGTCGGCCATAAGGTCGGCGCCGCGCTCGTCGGGACATTTTTGGGAATCTTGCTGTCGTACGGATTTTTCGGCCCGCTGGCCTCGCGGATGGAATTCATGGGGATCGTCGAGTTGGGGTTTTTCCGAGCGATCGCCTCGATCGTGATGGGGGCCGCCCAGAGCCAAAGCCCGAAAGTGGTCATCGAGCAGGCTCGCCGCGGAATCGGCACCGAGGTCCGCCCGAGCCGGACCGAGATGGAAGAACTCTTCAAGGAAGTCGACGCAACCTAATCGAAACACGAGTGCAATCGCGGGTGACACTCGACGCTCTAGATCGCAAACGGGACGGGTTCGATGGCCGGCAAAGGGGGCGGCGCTTGGAAGGTCGCTTACGCGGACTTTGTGACCGCGATGATGGCGTTCTTTCTGGTGATGTGGATCGTCGGTCAGGATAAGCCCGTCAAGCAAGCGGTCGCGAAGTACTTCGAGGATCCGCTCGGCATGGACAAGGGCTCCCGCTCGACCTCGCTGCAAGGCCCCGAAGACTCGACCACGATCGGGATGTTCGAGAGCGGCCTGGGTCCTGCGCGCGGAATTGCCATGGCCCAGAACAAAGTCGTCGGCCGGCGCAGCATGGTGGGCGTCTCAGCCAAGCGTCCTCCGCAGATCGTGATTTTCCGGCACTTCAACCGCACTTATAGCGTCGGCACCGTGGTTCTGTTTGGACAGGAAACAGCCACCCTGGATGCTCCTGCGAAGGAGCGGCTCGATACGTTGCTCCCGTTGCTCTTGGGCAAGCCCAACAAGATCGAAGTCCGCGTCTATGCGCCGCGGCAAGCGCTCCCCAAGGGAGGTGCCTTCGGCGAGGCCTGGCAGCTGGCTCGGGATCGAGCACTCGCCACGATGAAGTATCTGACTGAGCGTGGCATCTCGACGGAGCGTTTGCGGCTCACGATCGATGGAGCCCTCGAACCCGACACGCTGTACACCGGTGAAAAGAAACAGGTGCCCGCCGCGCGGGTCGAAATTTTTGCGCTCGACGAGTACGTCGACAAGGAGCGCAACCCCACGCCGCTGCCGCTGGCAGGGACCGGAGATCCGTCAGATCTGGCCGCGGCTGCCGAGGCCATGGGGCGGTAGTCCTCAGGGCCGGCTCCCGCCAGTTTTAAGGCGAAAATTCGTCTTGCTCGGATTGTGCGCGTTCGCCAAACCATAGCGGTCGAGAGGCACCCTGCCGTCAGCGGCGAGTTCGCCGCGCGAATTGGTCGATACCCTCCTTTGCCCCACAACAAGGCTGACGACGAGATCCCAGGGACGGCACCCGATGCAACCTAGACGAACACCAATCCAATGCACGCGACCGTTGACGACGTCCGCACGTTGGACGATTTGCGACGCTTCATTCACCGGACTTTGTGCCAGAAAGAAAATCTGCTCGACAACCAATACCGCACCGCTGAGTTCCGGTTAATCCGCGGGGAGCGCACTTGCGGCCTGCAGTTTTGCCTCCGCGGCCCGCGCAGCGTCCGACTGGCCGCCGTATGGGTGGCTGACAACAACCTGATCTACTTGTACGACGCCAGCGGCAAGCGGTATTCCAAACTGCGTCTCAAGAATCCTGTTCCGCTGCCAGCGCCAGCACCGGCCGCGTGAGGCGCGAGTTACGATTCGAGCAGTTCTTTAAAGCGAACCATTCGGGCGATCTCCCGATCCTCGCCGGCGCGGGTCGCGAATCGCCCCTTCCAGCGAGGTCAAATCGCGGTCGAGCTGCTCGACCACCGCGGGCGCGAGATTCTCGTCGCCGAATCGCACGCGATAAAAAAGCTCGACGAGGCGCGGCGGCACGTCCGGCAGCCCGTCTGCACTGGCCACGACCTGGCGAATGCGAGCTCCGACCGACCCGGCAAATTCTCGCTGGGTCTGATGGCTCGAGCGGACCAATCCTAACTGCCGGCAAATCGCCTCGAACCGCTCATAGAAGGCAATCCGGATTTCACGGGCCGATCTCTGGCGTTTCCACAGACCTATGAAACCGTGCCAAATTCGCTTGCGCAGCCGAATCAACAAACCGATCGTCGCGAAGATCGCCCCGGTCAGGGTCGCCGCAATGATCCCTTTCATGGTGAACCACTGTGTTGGATCGGTGGCAAAATCGATCACGCCGTAGTAGAGCTGTGCCAGGAGGGGGCGGTCTCCGTTCCGGGGGCTCCACCAGTTTTCGACCGCATCTCGGATCGGGACGTAAAACGAGTTCTGCTGCTCGTTGATGCTCATGTTCATGAGCTGGGACCACGTTGTGTCGACGACCGACGCCAGCTCGTGCACCGTCTTGACCGGCGCGGCAAAGCTGGCAACGCTGACGTCCCGGGCTGCGGGCGTTGGATCGACGGTCAACCAGCGATCTCCGCCGATCAAAGCCTCCACCCAGACGTGGGCATGCCGCTGTTCGACCTCGTAGGCGCCCGAGATCGTATTGACCGTTCCCCCCTTGAAGCCGGAGACCATCCGCGTTGGCACGCCCACCGCCCGCAGCATGAGCACGAGGGCCGAGGCAAAGTATTCGCAATGCCCCGCCTTGCGATTCAGTACGAAGTCTTCGACGGGGTCGAGCTTCGGATTTTTCGCCGACGTGTCGAGCGAATAGACGTATTCTCCGCTGTCTCTCAAATGGTGGCATAACAAGTCGACAAGTCGGCGCGCTTTTGCGGCCGAGGCCGGGTCACTGGGATCGGAAGCCGGGTCGCCCGGCGCACGGCAATCTGCTCACCGCCGGTGACTTTGAATGCCAGTTGCCTCAACCCCTTCAAGCCGTCAGGAATCGAAAGCAGGGTTTTATCGGGATCTGCTTTTGCGAGGTCGATGTGCTTCGACGATGGTCCTCGACCAAATACCGAATGAGGCAGGCCCAGGTCGTTGGCAGCAACTGCGGCAGGAGGTGAGAAGACGGTATAAGCCAGCGCCTTGTCAGTCGGAATAGTTTCCGGGCGAAACATTTGGCTCGAAAAGGGAATCGTCTGCACGACGTCCTGCGGATTCGAAAGGCGCACCGCCCGGACGGGATGAATGGCAAACAACAATGACGTTCCGATCGGCTCCATCAAGATTTGCTGGCGGACAGCGCCAGGCGTTCGAGTCGAGCGAGCCTCCGGCGTCCACGTCGTCAAATGGCCCGAGCCTTTCCAGGTCGAGTCCTCGTAGATTTCGAGAGTCGCGCCTCGGAACAGCGGCTCGATGTATCCGACTTGCGCACAATAGTCTTCCAGATCGATCGGATTGTCGTTTGAGTCGAACATCCGGATCTGCAGGGCGCGCCTGGAGTTTTCTAACAGCGGCACCAGCTCCCCCAGCCGCACTTCGTTGGTGAAACCCGTCATCCCCGCGGCCGCGAGCTTCTTCGAGTCGGGATTTCCCCACTCGGTTCGACCGGCCCACAGCCGCGGAATGAACAGGAAGAAGGCGGCAGCCACCACGAGCGCGGCCATTCCAATAGCGACGATCGAGCGAGTGTAGCGCAGCCCCAGCCAGCGTTCGTCGGGGTCGAGCTGAATGGCGCCTCGGGCGGCGCTCGGTCGCATCCACAATGTGCGTGCACGTTCGGCAGCAGCTTTGCGGCCCATCCTCCAGCCACCGGCCGACCGGGGCACATTGCTCGACCGGACGGCGACTTCGCCTGGTCCCCCCGCCTCGTATTGCAAATACGCCTCGTAAAGCGACATCAGCGACAGAGTCCAGATCGACACGAACATAAATGCGACCAGCATGCCTCCATACGACGTGTCGATGGTCAGAATCGACCCGACTGCCACCTGGAGCACCGCCAGAGCACACATCCACCAGTACTGGGCCACAGTTTTTTTCTGGAAGAGCACGATCCACGACAAGTAAACGAGCAAGTGGGCGGCGACCAACACTCGCTGATCGAGCGTTTGGTCCCGCATCTGCCATCCCGCGCCGAGGAAGGCGATCACGCCCAACATGTTCGCCACGAGTACGGGCAAATGGACCGTCCGAGTGCGATCGGTCAGCACGTAGGCGACGATCGCCAATCCGGGCGTGAGGATTTCGGGAAAGGGGCTCCCCTCCGCAAAAGCCAGCATCAAGCCCGCCATCGCGACGAGCCCGTAAACGCTAATTAGGAAGACTGTGGGAATCCGGGACACGGACGCTCCTGAAACGACTGGGTTGCTTTAATTCGCCTGCTTCAGAGGAGGACCGACTCTCGACCGACTAACTGCCTGTCACCATTCGTGAGAATCCATGTTCAGGGGAACCTGTTCAGGGACTGTTAAACAAATTCAAAAATCGACGCCAGCCGATCGTAGTCGGCCTCCACGATTTCGAGCGGGCCGGTGGACTCGTGCACGGCCTGCTCGGAAACGATGCGATCGAGATCCCGCCGCTGCGCCGAACCGGGGGCCCGCGTCGTAAGCATGACAACCCGCGTGCCCCGCAGCCGCTTGCTGGCGGACTGTTGCAGGAGCGCCACTACGTTTGGATGTTGTGCTCCTTCGGACATCGCGAACAGATCCATCAGCGGGTCCGCGTTCGACATTCGCGACTCGCCGTTCCAGCGCGAGAGCTGCGTGCCGGCGATAGCCACGTGCAGCGTCGAGTCGCGGCTTTCCTTCATGTGAGAGACGCACATCGTCGCCGCGACACAGAGGGCAAGTTCCAGCCGCTCCCGGTCCTTCGCGTCGGGTCGAGGGGGCAGCCACAGGTCGGCAAGCACCATCAGATTCAGATCGCGGCTCTGATGATACTCGCGAACCATCAGTGCGTTGTGGCGGGCGGAACTGCGCCAGTGGATGGCCCGCGGATTGTCGCCCCAACGATACTCGCGGATGCGGTGGAACTCGTCGTCGAAGGCCCCCTGCCGCAGCTCGCGGCGCTCGACCAGATCGGACGCAAGAAAGTGTTCTCGCATCCACCGGGAGGAGAGTCGCCCCAGCCTCGGATACACCAGGATCTCGCCCGGCAAGGAGAACAACAGTCCGCGCTCAACGATCCCGAGCGGAAACCGCGCGGTGATCCGGGCGGGTCCCAGGCGATAACGTCCTCGGCGATTGAGACGCACCTGATAGTGTCCCGATTGCCGCTCTCCGGCGGGGACCCGCGCGAACAGCAGGCTTGGCTCGAGTTGCTCCTCGCCATTTTCGATCTTGTCGCGCACCGACATCAGCCAGCAGCTCATCAGCCGTTTGCGGTTTGCCAGGACCAGCTCGATGGTCATCGGTTCGCCGGCCATCACGCGCGCGGGTACGATCCGCTCGACTGCCGTCCGTTTGAGCATCGAATAGGTGATCCAGCCGTTGATCACGAACGGCCCGGCCATCATCGAAAAGACGAGCATCAGCATATTCGACCGGCCCAGGAGCGAGCCGGAGAAAATCAGGATCATGATCACCAGATAGAATTGCCCCGTTCGCGGCAACGACACACGGTGCAATCCGAATTGCAGTCGCCGCGGCAGCGCAACGGGAATGTCGGTGAATGCTCGCGCCACTCCCCAGACGAGGGCGGCGATCCCGCCGCCGTAGATCAGAATCCGTTCGGTTTCGCTCAGCTCGTAGAACAGGTAGTCGAATTTCCAGCAGACGAAGAGCGTCCCACCACCAAGCAAAATGGCGAGAATGGCCGGCAGGGAGAGCATCAGTCCGGAGGAGCGATTGCGGTCCGAAGAGCTCATTCGCGCGTGGTTCCCGCCAGGGAAATTCACCGCGTCGACCCACCGTCGCGGTTTCCGTAGTCTAGCAGATTCCGTATTGGCGGCGAATCACGCTGCCAGAAATCTGGCCATTGCCACGGGAAGGGACAAATCGCCAAAGAATGAGGGCTTTACGCGATCATTTCCCCGACTGGCTCTGCATCGTCGGGAAGCAGACCGATGGGACGTCCGGCGCGATCGGGCAAGCGCGTGCGGCGATCAATGCCAAGCAGATGATAAGCGGTGGCCAAGAGATCCTTGGGCGACACGGGGCGGTCCTTCACGTCGCCGGCAATGTCGTCGCTCGAGCCCACTACGCGCCGCGCGTGATTCCGCCGCCGGCTAAGAGCGTCGAGTAAGCGCGAGACCAGTGATCGCGGCCGCCTCCGGCCACGTTCGCCAGCTTCGGCGTGCGGCCGTGCTCGCTCAAGCAGAGCACAAGGGTGTCGTCCAGCAGGCCCCGCCGCTCGAGGTCGAGAATCAAGCCCGAATACGCGAGATCGAAATTCGGCAACAACTGGTCGATCATTCGCGGGAAATGATTGAAGTGCGTGTCCCAGGCGTCTCCGGCCAGACCGTACTCATCCCAAAAGACCGACACGAATCGGGTACCCGCCTCCACAAGGCGCCGCGCCGCCAGGCACGATTGGCCGAATAGCGTCATGCCATAGAGATTTCGCGTTTCCAGCGGCTCGCGTCGCACGTCGAGCGCTTGAGCGGTCTTCGGGGACGACAGCATCGAAAAGGCCGTCTGCTGAAAACGTGTCAGCGGCCGACCCGCGGTGGACTGTTCCAGGTCGCCGCGCAGAGCGTCGAATTGCTCCAACAGGGTGCGCCGGCGATCCAACCGATCGATCGACATCCCCGGCAAAACGCCTGTGTTTGACATGCGAAACGTGCTTGTCGGCGTGCATCCCAGGTAGGGCTCTTTGCCGTGAAATGAAAAACCGGGGCGCGCCTTGACGATAGACTTCGTCCCCTCGCCGACGAATTCAGTCCATTTCGGATGATACTCGCCCCCGAGGTATGCCGCGTATGGCCCGGCCCGGTGCGACTCGTCCGTGCGCTGGCTGCTGAAGGGAAACGGCAGAAAGACATTGTCGACCGCGTTGGCCCCGAGCGAGCCTTGTCGCCGCAGCTGATACTCGACAATCGAGCCGACATACGGCTGATGCCGCGGATCACTCGGGCTGAGCTCCATTGCGACATCGATTGCCGGGGTCCCCGTCGTCGCGAACGCCACGCCGTGGATGGGGTAGGGATGCGTGACAGAACGCACGACTGTCACACGATCCATGATCCGGGCCGTGCGCGGCAGATGCTCCACGACGTCGAGGCCGGGAAGCGACGAAGCGATCGGCTGCATGGTCCCACGGATCTCGACAGGCGCGTTCGGCTTCATGTCGAACGTTTCGAGCTGGCTCGGCGAGCCATAGAGAAACAGCAAAATGCAGTGCTTGGCGCGGCCAAAACTCGCGGCCAGATCGCCGTGCAGAGCGGATCGGCCCCCGAGCAGCTCGCTTTGAGCCTCAAGCAGCCGCGGCAAGCTCAAACCGAGGACGCTCGCGCCACCGACCTGGAGCAGGTCGCGGCGAGTGATCCCATCGCACAGGCGTTTGCAGCTGCCAAGGATCCGTAGCATGAGAAGGCCATCTTAACCTTGATCAAACAGGCCGCTCAAGGTTTATGGCGCGCTTCTTGTAAAATCACCCCGCGACCGCCACGGACCACGGCCCATGGACGGCACGTCATTATGTTCATCCACTGAGCGAAGCGGGGGCGACGGCGGTGATGTTCGCCAGCGGCACAAGTGAGTTTCCAACCGCTACGTAGGCAGCTCCGTTCTGCAAGACCGCCTGCTGAGCGACTCCAGAAACGGGGTTGTTGTTGCTGTCCGTCCCCGCAATGCTCTGCCCGATAAACGAGGAGGCGATCGAGAGCTGTTGATTGGTGGTGTTGGATTGTAGGGCACTATCCAAGTCCTGCGTCGACTGCAGCTGACTCATCGTCGAGAGCTGCGTGAGCAGATCCTCGTTGCTCATCGGCTGCGTCGGATCCTGATTCTCCAGCTCGGCGACGAGCATCTGCATGAAATCCGCCGTGGTCAGGTTATTGAAGCCGTTCGGCGTGGTGGTCGTGCCGGTGGATGAAGTGTTGGCTGCTGCTGCGGTCGCACTATTTGCCGCTGCCGTTGCGCCGGCTGGATTGACGCTCATTTTGGCCTCCTTGCCCGTACGAATTGGGAGTTAGAGTTAGATTTCGATGTCGATTTCGTCGATGGCGGCAGTGGGCCGCCACCTTTGACTTTGTCGCTGGCCGCCACCGCTCGGATTGTTCGATTGGTTTTTGGAACCCGCGTGGCCGGAGTCCTGCTGCTGGGCTCCGGAATTTGAATCGCGCGGATCCGACTGATTGGAATCTTGGTGTTGTTGCGGGACGACTTCGATTTCGATGCGGTTGACCGTCGCGCCCGTTTGCCCGATCGCGTCGTGCAAGAGCGACATGTTGTCAAGTAAGGTTTGCCGGGCAGCAGGCGTCTGCACTTCCAGCCGGGCGGAGACCGCGCCGGAATCGGCCTGTACCTCAATCTGCACTTTTCCCAGCGCCGGCGGCTCGAGTTGCACACGGAGTTCACCGCCGCGATCGAAACCGCTGCGCAGCGAATCGGCCACGCGATCTGCGAGCTCTTGGGCCGACTGGGCACTCAGCAAAGTCGCGGGGCCGGTTGCATTCGTTGAGGACGTGGCCGTAGGACTGGCGGAGGAAGGCGTTGCGACAGTCAGCGCCGCCGGCGCGGCGCGTTGTGCGGCGGCGGCAGCTGAATTGGCCGCCGCGTCTTTGTCGCTCGGTTTGACTGCCGCAGAATCTCCGGAGTCGGTGCGAGCAGTCGCAGAATTCGCTTCGGCGTCCGTCCGACCCGCCGGCGTGTCCGTCGCGAGCTGGGTGGCGAACACTGTCGTGTCAACTGCGCTGAGCTGGTCAGTGACTGCGGTCAAGTCCGCTGCAGTCGTCGCAGTCGCGGCATTGGCGATTGCCGAGCTTATTGAAAGCGGAGAATTGCTCCCTTGAGAGGCAGCGCCGGCGGCGGAACCTTTGCCGCTTGTCGATTGGTCAACGGTAGCTGTGGTCGCGGCGATCTCAGCCGACGAGGCCGCACTCGACAAGCCAAGAGCGGTCGTGGCACTCGCTGCAGATGCGTCCTGCTTCGTCGCGGAAGTTTGAGTGTCGGTGTTCACAGACTGGTTTTTTTGGGCGGGCGTTTTGTTCGTTAAAGCCTCTTGGGCGGTTCGCGCAAGCGTCAAAGCCTCCACGAGTCCATTGGGCGCGAGGACTGGCTGGCTAGGATCCGCCGTAGCCCCCGACCCATTCGTCTTGAGCGTCGCATCCGTTCCGGATTGAAGAAGTTGGGCCAACGCCGCTGGCGCCGAGGAGGCGTCTGTTGATGCTTCCACTTCTTGCGCGCTGCCATTCGCGGCAGCGGTGTTTGCGGCCTGCAATTGGGCGGCATCGGACTGGGCGGCCGCTTGATTTTGCGAACTAGTGGCCACTGTGTTAGACAGAGCAGCGGGCGATTTCCCAGAGGCGATTGACGACGAAATCGTCGATTGGCCCTGCGTTGATTGGGATTGGGTTGATTGGGATTGGGTTGATTTGCCCTGAGTGGCGCCGTTCTGACCAGGCTGGGTTTTCTTGCCGCCGTTCGTCGGGGCGGACGATTGGTCGCTGGCTGATGCCGAGTTCGTGGACGGACTGCCGTTTCGATTGCCCGACACTGCGCCCGCTTGACTGTTTGACCCTGTTGCGGCGGGTGAGCCTTGAGGGGATCCCGTCGCCGCGGCGAAAGGGGTCGGAGTGGTCGACTGGGTGTTCGCGTTCGTCCCCGCGTTGCTATTCGTTAATGCGTTGGGGTTGCCGCCGGCTGAATTTCCATTGGCAGTCAGCGATTGGAGAAACGAATTTGGTTCGGCCTGTGAATCGGCAAATGCCGGCGCAGCCGAGGCGACATCAGAGGCCATGTTCGACGGCGGGAGGATTGCGATCGATGTGCCGATTTGTGTCATCACCGGACCTTTACCGGACGTTGTCTACTATGCGTTTAGTCGGGGCTCAGCGAGTCGTTGTTGCGGGACTATTGCTGGAGGCCGTAGGTCGTTCGGGTTCTCCGACCTGCAGGTTCGACAGAGCCGAACGGATGATCGAATTACGGGGCTCGCCATTATTGATGCTCTTGAAGATGTCTTGCGCACGTTGGCGGCGATCGGCCAGCGCCTTGGTGTTCGCATTGGCGGCGGACGTTTCGCCTTCGGGCGCAGACACCAACTGCTTCAACAAAAGCGCGATCTTGGCCTCGGGCATTTCCCGCATCAGCAGAACGTTTTCGTTGACGGTCAATTGCATCAACCGGTCGACGGCTTCGCTGGGCGGCAGTGCCAACAGAACGCCCCGCGCCTGCTCGCGGGCCGCGACTGCAGTCTCATCGGACAGTTGCTGCAACTGAGTTTTGAAGGCGGCTCGCTGTTGCTGGAAAGCCGCATTCTGGGTGCTCAAACTGGTGCGCTCGGAGTCCAGCATCGTTTTCAGCAAGCCGACGTCGGTCTCGAGTGAGCTGAGCGACAACACGCGCAGGCTGCGATCGCGCAGCACGTCCTGCGCGGAGGGCATCACCGGTTGAGCTTCGGCGTCCCGCGCGAGCGATTCCTTCTCCTGCGGCTCGAACACGTCACGGATTTCGCGTAATTGCCGCGCAGTCAAAAGACCCCGTGACCAAAGAATGCCCGCGCCCGCCAACTCAGAGACGATAACGGCGATGCAGCTCACGCTGATGACGATCCAAAGAGTGCGGATCATCGCGCCGCCTCCTGAAGTCTGCGCACCATCCACGCGTCTTCGCGCTCAAACTGGCTCCGCCGCTCGGCACGGTATTGGAATTCCGCGCGTTGCCGTTCCTCCAAGCGCTCGAGCGCCTTCACCTCAGTGTCGGCCTTCACCAGCGCGTCGCGGCAGAGCTGCATTTGCTGAGCGACCAGCCGGCGCTTTTCCTCGATCACTCGCACCTGGCCCAAGAGTTGTCCGGTGTGATATCGGCGGGAGATGGCCCGTTCGATGCTGACGTGCCCGCGGCGGCTCAAGCCGCGGATCTCTGCAAATTGGCGCTCGCGCGATGCCAGCGCAGTCTGCCTGTCAGCCAGGAGCGCCGCTTCGTCGGCCAGGACCTGCGCCAGGAGCTGCCGGCAGAGATTCCGGCGATGTCGCCGAAACTCCAGCAGTGGACGCAGAGCGAAGACAAAGCCGCTCACGATTTACCTCCCGTTCCGGAGGCGCTCTGCGGGTTGGTCGGCGGTGCAACCGCGCGACCCGGAGTTCGGCGCGGCGCAACCTTGGCGCCCGACGACGAACGATCTTCCGCGTGGACCAGGCTCGCGCGAAGCCGCGCCAGCTTCATCAGCTCTGCCAGCGCGGCGTCAAAAGTCACCCGCTCGGTGGAGGCTTGCCGCAGAAAGGCGTCGATCGGCTCTCGCAGCTTGATCGCCTGGTCGACCAATTGGTTCGACCCCATCTGATAGGCTCCGATTGTGATCAAGTCCTCGGATTGCTGGTAGGCGGCCAAGAGCTGCTTGATGCTGTCAGCGGCGGCCCGGTGCTCGCGGCTGACAATGTCATTCATCGATCGGCTGATGCTGGCGAGTGGATCAATGGCCGGCCAATGGGCCTGATGCGCGAGCTTGCGAGAGAGCATGATGTGTCCGTCCAACGTGCCGCGCACCGTATCTGAGATCGGCTCGTTGGCGTCGTCAGCTTCAACCAGGACGTTGTAAAAACCGGTAATGCTTCCACTTACGGTTCGTCCGCTGCGTTCTAGCAGTCTCGGCAAGAGAGCGAAGACGCTGGGCGGATAGCCTCGGGTCGCCGGAGGCTCGCCGCTTGCCAGGCCGATTTCGCGCTGGGCGAGGGCCACGCGCGTCACGCTGTCCATCATCAGCAGCACATCGCGGTGGGTATCGCGGAAGTATTCGGCGATTGCGGTGCCTAGGTAGGCAGCTTTGAGACGAATTAGCGCGGGCTCGTCACTCGTGGCAACCACCACCACCGACCGCCGGAGCCCGTCTGCACCGAGGTCACGCTCTAAAAATTCGCGAACTTCGCGACCTCGCTCGCCCACCAGAATGATGACGTTGACGTCGGCCGAGCTGGTCTTTGCCATTTGCCCAAGCAGCGTGCTTTTGCCAACTCCGCTGCCCGAGAAGATCCCGAGCCGCTGTCCTTTGCCGCAGGTCAACAAGGCATCGATCACGCGAATGCCGGTGGCAAGCGGTGCGTCGATTCGTGGTCGGTCAAGAGGGGGCGTCAGTTGACCAAAAAGCGGAACGTGGTGGGGGCGTGGGGCGGGCGGCAGGCGGTCTAAAAACCGCCCTCGCCCGTCGAGCACACGGCCCAAGAGCCGGTCCCCGACGCGTGCGCCGGGCACTGATTGACGAAGCGCGACGCGGTTCCCGCGCCGAACGCCCTCCAAATCGCCGTATGCCAACAGCAACGTTTCGTCGCCGTGGAAGCCGACCACGGACGCGTCGATCGAGGTCCCCTGCTCGCGATGAATGCGGCAAACCGCTCCGAGCGGAGCCGGAAATCCGGCAACCGAAACCGTCAGACCCACGATGCGTGTGATCGTGCCGGTCAGCCCGAACGGCAGGAGATGTTTGACTTGGTCGACGACCGAGAGCATCGCAAGGTTCCGATTGGCGTTCGGTGTTTTGTTGCTCGTGACTTAAAGAGCCGCGCACGAAGTAAGCGGTTAACTTCTGAAACGCGATTATGTCTTCTGAAAGCAAGAACCGCTTACTTCGTGCGCGGCTCTTAAGAGAAAAGAGTCTGGATCGAGGTCAGTCCTGGTTCTCGAGCAGTTGAGCGACAATGCGGTCCAAAACGGTTTCAACCCGAGCGTCGATTTGGCCGTGTTGAGTATCGATCAAGCACCCGCCGCGCGTCAGGGAATTATCTGCGACGACCTCCGCCTCTCCGCACGCGGCCAGGGCCCGAACGACTTCGGCAGCCTGAGCGCCTAGTAAGGCCGCGTCGGCGCCGTGCAAACGGAGGCGGATGCGCGAGGCGCCGACAGCCAACTGCAGGGCCTCGCGGATCATCTCGCGCCAGATCAGGATGGATTCGTAACTGCTGGCCGAGCAGCCGCTCGGCGATTGCCGCGGCCAGCCGGATTGCAGTGGCCTCCCAATCGGCGATCCAGCGATCGCGCTCGACGGCGAGCGATTCCGCCACCGCCTTCAGAGCAGGAAGTGCGGTGGCGAGCCCTTCTGAGACGGTCTTTTCGGCGATCTGTCGGGCCCGCTGCTCGATGGCGTCGCTCGCGTTCTGCAAGCCTTCGCGCTGCCCCTGTTCAAAGCCCAGTTCTTGCGCCGACTTTCGCAGCGCGGCGACTTCCGATTCCGCTGCGGCGAGCATTTGGCCGATTTGTTGGCGGACCGATTCGACATAGGCGTCGCCACGCTCTTGGAGGTCATCGAAGTTGAACACCACCTTCGAGCCCAGGCCGCGGACGTTGTTGGCCTTGAGCAACCGGGTCTGCGCGGGAATTTCGGTCGGCTGCATGACGTGCGTGTTCTACCGTTGGGGAAGGTATGCCAAGGTCAGGCGATAAATTCTTCCTGCTCGCCGCTGGCGACCGTGATCTGTCCTGAATCTTCCAACCTGCGGACGACCTCGACGATCTGTGCTTGCATCGCCTCGACGTCGCTGACTCGCTGCGGGCCCGCGTATTGCATTTCTTCCTTGAGCAACTCGGCGGCCCGCTCGGAGAGGTTGCCCAGGATCTTTTGCTTCAGTTCCTCGGAGGCCCCTTTGAGCGCGATGGCCCATTGGTTGTTGTCGACCTCTTTGAGCACGGCTTGAATCGCCTTGTCGTCGAGCTTCAAGAGATCGTCGAAGACAAACATCAGTCGCTTGATCTCGTTGACGAGGTCGGAATCTTCCTGTTCGAGGTTCTCGAGCACGCCTTTGTTGGTCATGCGGTCGGTGACGTTGAGAATCTGGGCCACCAGTCGGACGCCGCCCGCTTTCTCGAGCTGCTGGTTGAACATCGACTTCATCCGCCGCTCCAGACTGGCCTCGATGTCTTTGACCACCTCGGGGTTGGTCTGCTCCATGTTGGCCACGCGGCGAATGACCTCGATTTGCTTGTTCGACGGCAGTCCGGAGAGCACCTCGGCCGCCATGGTGGTCGGCAAATGCGACATGATCAGAGCGATCGTCTGCGGGTGCTCTTCGACGATGAACGTCAAGATGTTCTCGGCCCCCGTCTTGTGCAAAAAGCCGAACGGGACCGAATTCATCGAGTTGCGAACGTTTTCCAGAATCTCGCCGGCCCCTTCGGTGCCCAGCGACTGTTTCAGAAGGTCGTTGGCGAACTCGATTCCGCCCCGTTCAATCGGCACGCGTTCACGAGCCAAACCGCGGAATTCGCGAAGGACCGCCTCGACCTGGTCCTTGGTGATGTCGTCGATCTGGGCAATTTCGAGCGTGACTTGCTCGACCATGCCTTTGGGGAGCTGGCTCAAAACCTCGGCCGCGATCGGCTTCTCGAGGCTCAGCAATAAAATGGCGGCTTTGCGAACGGCTTCCATTAACGAGCCCCTTGCAGCCATTTACCGATGATGGCCACGGCCATTTCGGGATTGTCGCGGACCATGGTTTGCACCCTGTCGCGGTCGTTGAGGCTCTGCATCGGTTCCTCCTCGATCACGATCTCTTCCTTTTCCTTTTCTTTCTTGGCTGCGGCCGACTGGACGGGAGCCGCGGCACCGCTCGAGCCGCCGCCGGATGGTGCAGGAACGGTGACCGAGGCCTCGGTCGGACGCTCGAACGACGCGGCCCGAGGACTTGCCGACGACTTCAACATCCAAAGAGCCCAGACCGCAAATAGCCCCAGTCCGACTGCGCCTCCCCATTGGCTCAAGAGCGATGTGATCGTATTCCAGGAGGAGGACGTGATTTGAGGCGGCGGCTCATGGACTGACACGAAAGAGCTGACGGTGATCGACTTCGGATCCGGATTGGGAATGGCGCCGGCGACGATGTTCTTCACCGCCTGTTCCGTCTCGTCTTTGATCTTCTCGATCGTTTTGCCGCCCGCTTTTTGACCGGGCGCGCTCTTCTGGGCTTCCAGCGCCTTGGCGTAGTAGTCTTCGGGAATGAGGACTGAAACGGTGACAACTTTGGGCATGGCAGGCAGGTTCTTGACGTAGGTCGATTCGCCACCTGGGCTGCGCGTGGTGGAGTTGTTTTCCTCCGTCACTTGGCGGTTCTGCATGCTAGAGGGGGCGTTCGCGAGCGACCGGGGCTGGTTGGAGCGCAGCCCGGGCTCGGCCTGAACGGGCTGCTGCCGGTACGACTCTGTCCGCTTCTGTTCCGAGGTCTGCTGCTCGATGCTGCGCTTGAGATCGTACTTGACGGTCTGGGTCGTCGATTCCTGGACCGGGTCGAGGTCGACGTTCACCGTCACCACGATGTCGGGCGAAATGTGCGCCACGCGCGTTTTTGATTTTCGATTCGTAGAGCTGCGAGGCTTCTCGCAAGAGCGCGAACTGCTTGCCGTTGAGCGGATCACTCTCGGACTCTGGCGTGTGCGACTCTCCTTTGCGCTGGTCATAAACCGTGACGTCGGTCGATTTGAGGTCGGGAATCGCAAAGGTGACGGCGTCGCGTAAGGCTTGGACCTGACGCGTCGTCAGGTCGTGGCCGGCTTTCGGCCTGACGACGACGGTCGCCCTCATCCGCGCGTCACGGGAAAATCGCGACTTGCCCGCGCTCGCAGGCGACCACAGCACGTCGGCATCCTCGAAATCGGGGCTGCCCATAATCATCTGCACCAGATGCTTGGTCAAAAGCGCTTCGCGCGTCTGCTTTAGGCTTTCGGACGAGGTGAGGAAGGGGTTTGTACTTTCGAGTTTTTTCTCGAGCTCTTCCGCCCAGTGTGTCGGCAGGCTGCCGGCCTGCAACAGGGCCGCGTTGTACTTTTCCACCTCGCCGGCCGGCGCGAGGATTTGCCGTCCCTCGCTTCGGAATTTTGAAAGGCCCGCTTCCTTAAGCGCCTGCTCGGCGTTACGCAGTTCGTCATTGGAAAAGACCTTGCCGTACGACAGCGGAACCATCGTGGATGAGGAACCGTTCCAGGCAAAGAACAGGAACCCAGCCGGGATCAAGAGCGCAATCGCGACAAAAGTGATCCGCTGGCTGGGAGCCAGCGAATTGAAGACGGCCAAAAACTGCTCGAACGTGCGACGCATGCCTGATCCGAACCGGAAATTCTATCTCGGAGAAACGAGGGCGTAAGTCAGATCACTGCAGACCGATTAATGCCTGGCGTTCACATCTGCATCTGTTTGATTTCGTTGTAGGCGTCGAAAATCTTGTTATGGACTTGGATCATCATCCGCAGGGCCAGATCGGCCTTTTTCATCTCGGTAAGGACTTCGACCTGCGTGACATCGCCGCCGGACAGGCTGCGTTCGACGGCTGATTGTGCTGACTGATCCAGCGCGTTCACTTGCCCGAACTGCTGCAGCAGCATGTCGGCGAACATCGGAGTCTGGCTCGATGACGCCGACGTCCCCTGGAGCGATCCCAGTAGAGAGTTCGTAGACATCGGCGTGCTAAAGGCATTGATCGGGCCGGTCATTTCGCGGTTCCTTCGGGGTCAAACTGGACTCGCTGCTAGGCCAGGATCTTCAAGCTCAGATTGTCGATCTGCTTGGCCATGTCGATGGCAACGAGGTTCGCCTGATAGGCGCGGCTGGCGTCCATTGCATTGACGAATTCGGTCATGTAATCAATGTTTGGAAAAGAGACGTAGCCCTCCTTGTCGGCGTCGGGATGTCCGGGCTGATAGGCGCGGCGCGGCGGAGTCGTCGTATCGACATGAATCTCGTAGGTGACGCCATCCGTGCCCGAGGGAGCCCCTTCCATTTGGGCCGCAGCAAAAGTCACGAACCGTCGCTGGAATGCGGATGCCTTGCCGTCCGCATTCCGCGTCGTGTTGACGTTCGCAAGATTGTCGGCAATCGTGTTCATGCGCTGCCGCTCGGCGATCAGCGCGCTTGTACTCACGTCAATCGGACTGAACATCTCGGACGGCCCTTAAATCGGGTGATCAGACCTGTTCTCGGATGGCAGCCTGCAGCATGCTCATCTGAGTCGTCAGCAGCGTGATGGCGAAGCTCTGCATCGAGAGGTTTTTGGTCATCTCCATCATTTCGTGCTCGATGCTTCGGTTACTGTTGTCTTGAAACGTCAAGCTGGGTGATGCGACCTCCCGAGCCTGAAGCAGCTCAGGCGAAGAAAGCCCAGCAGGATCAGCCGACGCTTGCGTAGTGCGTGCGGTGCCTCCGTGGATCGCCTCGCGGAGCGCCCTTTCAAAGTCTTCCACCGGCAGGTCGCGGCGGTGATAGTTCGGCGTGTCGATATTCGCGACGTTTGTGGCGAGCACCGTGTTGCGGCGCTCACCGAAGACCGCGATCTTTTCCAAAAGCGGAATTGTGGTTCCGTCGACGATTGAAGGCATGAGCCTCTCCTCAAAAATACTTCGCACCCGGTGCGATACGCGGTTTGCAATCAGGCCGCGCGGATCAATCGACGATTCGAGCCCGGCCCGCCGCGAGGAGGATACCCGTATTCCCTGAGTTTTCCGGAAAGCGTGCGGATGCCGATCTTGAGCAACCGGGCCGTGTGTTCGCGGTTTCCCTGGCATCGGGCGAAAGTCGTTTCGATCAATTTGCGTTCCATCTCTCGCAGCGAGAGAGCGGACGATTCCTGTTGTTCGACGAGCGGTCGGGCAATCCACGGCTGCAGCATTTCAGCCGTCAACAGAGCCCCTTCATCGAGGGAGCAGGCGCGTTCGATGACGTTTTCAAGCTCCCGAAGGTTGCCGGGCCAGTCATGTGTCCGCAGCAAGTTGAGCCCTTCGACACTCAAACGCTTTACCGGCTTTCCTTCGACGACCGCCAAGTGATTCAGCATGTTTTCGGCCAGAATGCCGATGTCGGTCGACCGTTCGCGGAGGGCGGGCACGTGCAGCGTGCAGCCGCTCAATAGTTCATAGAGGGTCGCCGAAAACTTTTCTTCTTGAACGAGGACCACCAGATCGGAGTGGGTCGCAGCCACGACCCGCACGTCGACCGGCCGCTGTTTCCCGGTCGCCAGGCAGGTGTACGACTGCCGTGACAGGATCCCCGAAAGTTTTTTCTGGATGGCGACGGGCAGCATTTCAACGTTTTTAAGAAGCAGGCTGCCCCCCGCGCACGTCGCTAGACGACCAGGAGCTCCGAGTTCACTGGAGTCGAAGCTTTCGGTGGCGGCCTCACCCAACAGTTCGCGCTCGAGGCTTTCGGCTGAATGCACGCGGCAATCGAGGACGATAAACGGCCGCGTCGCGCGGCGACTGGCCAGGTGCACGAGCCGAGCAACCTGCTGCGTCCCAGCGCCGGCCTCGCCACGAATCAGCACGTGCCGGTCGGCGTCGGCCGCCTGGCGGACTGTGTCGCGCAGCGCGACGGTCGTTTCCGACTGGCCGGCGATTTCATTCAGGACGCGCGACTGGAGCTGGCGCTTGAGCGAGCGATTTTCAGCCTGCAGCCGGGCCTTTTGTGCGGCGGCGAGTAGCAGCTTGCCGAAGAGGGCGGGCGGAGTGTCGAGCGGAACGACGTCGATGTTGCAGGGACCGTCCGGCGACATCGGTTCCTTGGTTTCCGCGAGTCGGACAACCTGCGTCGCCGCGTTGCGGTTTTGAATCCCGGCACACAATTCGGCGACGGCGGCATCGTCCCATGTCACGTCGATGAGGCAGATCTCAAACGGCCGCTCGGTCACTCGTTTGAGCGCCGTGACCTGATCCGCGGCCACGTCGATCTCGAGCCCGGAATCATCCGCCGCTGCCAACTTCTCAATCAAGATTGCTGGCTCGCTGCAACAAAGCAGTAGTCTTGCTGTCTGAGTGGTCGGTCGCTGAGGCGCGATCGCAGTCATGTGAATTGATCCGTCGAGAGGTGGGGAGTGGAAATGAGATGTGGAAACTGAGAGGGGAGGAATGTCGGAAGGAGTAGGCGAGAGGAAATGAGGTGGACCGGTGGTGAACGGCAATCAGCCGTCGGTATTCAAGAAGCGATGGTTGAGAGTGGGGGTGGTATCGGCATAGACCTGGTTGACATGGACTCCCTGCGAAACGGCTTCGAGTTGACGGCGGGTCGCTTCGCGGCGCTCGGTCAGGTGGTCTGTGCCCTGCTTTTCGGACTCGAGCAGTTCGGCAAGGATGGCCTCAGTATCGGCAATCAGCGCTTCACAATCGGTGCGGATCGTCGGCAAACCGGTGTCACGCAGCAGCGTCCATTGCCGGCTGAGTTCCGGATACCGCCGCTTCACTTCGTCGAGCCGGCCGAGAATCCGTTGCTTTTGGGCCAGAGTCGACATGAGTTGCGTATAGTCGGCCGCGTCGATGAATTGGTGCTGCCGCAGCGACAGCTCCAACAAGTCGCGGCAATGCTTGCGGCGATGCTGGAGAACGTCGCGAATTTCTTCGAGGGTGGAGAGGGACATTAGATTCTCGCGATTAACAATAGGGCGACCTGGCCACCGGGGCCCTTCGGGCCCGGATAAACGCTCGAAGTGGTCGAAGGTGCGTTGGCAGCCGGCGGCGGAGCAACGTCGCGTTTGGGAGCATCTCGCAACGCTCCGGCCCATTCCAGCCAAGTCCGCCATTCGTCGCGATTCATCAAGGTCTTGTCGGGTGTGAAGGCTTTATCCGGCAGGTTTTTGTGAATCAGCATCGCCTGGATCGCCACGCCGCGGGCGTCGATCGGCTTGCCGAGGCGGTCGTAGCAGTTGGCCATCTGGATGTACGCGAGCACCACATTCGGATCTTCGACGTAGCGGTTGGCCGCGCTCGTGTAGGCTTCGATGGCTTTCTCGAACCTATCCATCGCATAGAGGTTGTGTGCGCGCTCGAAATAAGCATCGCGCAGCATTCTCTGCCCGAGCAGGTCCAAGAGCCCGGCTGTCTCCTTCGATTGCAGATTCTCGATCAGGAGCTCGAGCTGATCCTGGGCCTCAAGCAATTGCCGCTGAATCTCGGCCTGCAGCTCTTTGCGTGCGTTGTCGGTTTCCGCTTTCTTGAGCTTTTGCCGCGGGAGCACGGCCCGGTTCCGCAACGATTTCGCTAGAAGGAATCGGGCCTCAGGCGCTTCGGGACGGTTGGGATACCGCGCCACGAACTCCTCGAGGCGGTTGATCGCATCGTCCAGCCGCTCGTAGGCCGCGGGCGGACGCGGACGCAGTTCTTGCGTCGGAGTGGCGCTAGCGGCCTCGTCCGCGGTCGGCTCCGCTTTCATCGTCATGGCGATCTCGAATTGGATCCGGCCCAGGGCAAACAGCGACGCCTGCCATTCGTTGGCCGACGGATCGAGATGCGGCTCGTGCAGGACCCGCTGCCAGGCGGCGACGGCCTTCTCGGGTTTATTGCGCTCCACCTCGCAGGCTCCAACCAGGTACATCGCCGCGAAAGCGGCAATATCGGTCGGGAATTCGGCGAGCGATCGCTCAAAGTGATCCAAGGCTTCGTCGAAGCGGCCCAGGTCCATCAGGATCTCACCCCGACGCACATAGGCAAGCGGTAGCCGCTGCTTGGGTTGCGTGTTGATGTAGCGCGTGACCTGAACGAGCGCATTCTGAAAATCGTGTCCTTTGCGGTAATGCTCGGAGCTGATCCAGAGCACGTCGGAGTATTTGGGGGATTCATGCAGCGCCTCGGCCAGGTCGGCGTAGGCCTTGCCGCTGGTTTTCCAGCGTTCCAGCAACTCGTCGTTCCGCTGCTGCCGCACCGCGAACGGGCGTGCCGCTATTTCGGCCTCGACTTGCGCAGCCCACAGCTCGTTCGCGGTCGCCAGGCGTTCCAGTGCCTGGTAGGCCTCCTTGGGCGGGAACAGGGGCCGCATGTGTCGCGCCAACTCGACGGCAAACTCGTAGGCCCGCGTCCGCTTGAAGTCGTCAAAAGCGGCCATGACGAAGCGCCGAAATTCGTCGAGCTGCAGCCAGCGGTTGGTGAACCCACTGGGGCGCACCTGCTCCAGCGCCTTCACATACGCGTCAAGGGCCTCTTCCCATCGCTGGGCTTTTCGCAGTAGCTCGGCACGTCGGACACTGCCGGCCAGACCTTCCGCTCGGTCGGGATAACGGCGGACGACGTCCCCGTAGCGGCGGAGCGCGTTCTCATAATCGTGGTCGGCCTCGTACGAAACGCCAAGCAGATAGAGCGCCTGTCGCGGATAGAGACTGTCGAGTCCCGATTCATTCGACAGCGACTCGAGATCGGCTCGGGCCTCTTTGAAGTGACGTTCGGCGATATTTACCTGGGCACGAATCAACACAGTTCCCTGTCGGGCCGACGCCTCGTTCGACACCTGGCTCATGGCCGCACGGGCTTGCTCGCCGTCGTGCAGCGCGACAAAGGCCTGTGCGCGGCGAAGCAGGGTGCGGTCGCGTTCCGCGGTATCCAGATTCTTTTTGCCAAGTACCGCCTCGTTCAGTTTGATGGCTGCCGTCAATGACGAAGGCGTGTGCACGTCGATGTATCCGTCCTGCAATGTCGCGGCCGCCTGAAAGAACTCGGGGGGCGGAGTTGGTTCTTTTTCTGTCAAAAAGTCGTGAACCACCTGTTGGAGCGGCTGCTGAGCGCCGGCCACGTCGCCGATCGCGTAACGAGCGATGCCCAGTGTGAATTGCCCGTCCAGGCGGTGCTCCGCGTCGAGACTGTTTGCTGCCTGCTCGAGGTGAGCGGCTGCCGAGCGGAATGACTCGAGCCGTTGGCGATCGGTCTGCTGCTGGGCGTTGCGAAATTCCAAAATGCCGAGGATGTACGGCACCGCGCCGCCGAATTCGGGATCGCGATACCGCAAACCGTCGAGTTCCGAGGCGATTCTGCGTGCTTCGACCATCGCCTGGGCGTTGTCGCGCTCTTTGAGGCACTCGAGGGCCTGCGCCAACAGCACGGAGGGATCGGGACGCGTGTCATGAAAGAAATACCAGTACGACCCAGCACTCAACATTGTCAGCGCCGCGGCCGCACCCGCGATCGGCCACTTGAATGCCTTCAACAAGACGAGCACTTTCGCGACAGTTCCCGGAGCCGCTGGAGTCGTGGTCGACTTCTCAGCGGCCGGTTTATGCTCGCTAGGTTTTGAGGCTTGGTCGGCCATGGAGATGAAGATGGGGCGCAGCGAAACTCGCCGGGTGTCACCGGTTGCAAACGAACGACGAAACCTGCGGAAACGCAGAACCCGTTTGCGCGGTCGTGAGCCGTTCGGATCGCGCCAGTGACTGGGCGATTCGACTGCGAATCTTTAAGTCGAGTTGGGAGATTAGACGGAGAGAGAGGAGAGAGAGTCGTGTGATATCGCCATGGCCAAGTTTCGTCAACAGGAAACCGGCCGAAACTGCGCGTTCGCAAAAGAGAACGCTGGGATCGTGAATCTGCGCGGCTAGCCCGCGGTGCGTTGGCCGCGATTGTCGGGCACTCTACAATCCGAGCGGGGCGCGACTTGTGTCCGTTTTGTATCGGGCCGCCGAGCGCTCGCCACGGTCTTTTCCGCCGGGGTTCGTCTTCAGGAGTTCGTGTGGTGAAACTGGCGCATCGGCCGGTTGTCCTGATCATTCGGGACGGCTGGGGCATCAATCCCGCGGGTCGGGCCGGAATCGAACGAGAAGCGGATGCCACGCTCATGGCGCGCACTCCCGTCAACGACGCGCTCTGCGCAGAGTGCCCTCACGCCACGCTCGATCCAGGAGGCGAAGCCGTCGGGCTTCCAGCCGGCCAGATGGGCAACTCGGAAGTCGGCCACCTGAATCTCGGTGCCGGCCGGATCGTCTATCAGAGTCTGACGAGAATCGCCAAATCGATCCGCGAGGGAGAGTTTTTTGAAATCCCCGCTTTGAAGTCGCTCGTCGGCAACATCAAGGCCCAGGGCGGACGGCTGCACTTGATGGGACTCTGCTCTGACGGCGGCGTGCACAGCCATATCGAGCACTTGTACGCCTGTCTCGAACTGGCCAGGCGCAATGGCCTCTCCGATGTCTATGTTCATTGCTTTATGGATGGCCGCGACACGTCGCCGACCGCGGGAGCCGGCTATCTGCGGCAACTCCAAGAGCGGATGAAGCAGATCGGCGTGGGAACAATCGCTTCGGTCATGGGCCGCTACTACGCGATGGACCGCGACAATCGCTGGGACCGTGTGGCAGCAGCCTACAACGCGATGGTGCTCGGCGAAGGAATGCAGCGTCCGAAAGCCGCCGAAGCTCTCGACGAGTGGTACGCCAACGGCAAGACCGACGAATTCATTCCTCCAACCGTGATTCGGACTCCGCAGACCGATCTCAATCAGCCGCTCGTCCGCGACGGTGACGGGATTTTGTACTTCAACTTTCGAGCCGATCGCGCCCGAGAGCTGACGCAGGCCTTTTTCCAGGACGACTTCACCGGATTCGAGCGCAAACGGCGGCGGAGGGTGGAGTTCGTCTGCCTGACGGAATACAAGGATACCTTCAAATTACCGGTTGCCTTTCCGCCGGAATCGATGCGAAACATTCTGGCAGAGGTTCTTGCGTCACACGGACTCAAGCAGTTGCGGATCGCCGAGACGGAAAAATACGCCCACGTCACCTTCTTCTTTAACGGCGGAGTGGAGGAGCCGGTCGCAGGTGAGGACCGCGTCCTGATTCCCTCTCCGAAAGTCGCGACATACGATCTCAAACCCGAGATGAGTGCCGCCGGGGTGACGGCCGAGCTAATTCGTCGGCTCGAATCAAAGCAATACGACGCCGTGATCTGCAATTACGCGAATGCGGACATGGTTGGACACACCGGCAGCATTCCGGCCGCCGTCAAGGCAGTCGAGACGGTTGACGCGTGCGTCGGCCAAGTGGTTGAAGTCATACGCAAGATTGGGGGCGTGGCCCTGATTACGGCCGACCATGGGAACGCGGAAAAGATGCGCGAGGCGAACGGTCAGCCGCATACCGCGCATACCACGTTTCCCGTCGAGATTTTTTATGTCGGCGCCGACGAGCGCGCTGGAAGCTCCGTTCGGGCATATTGGCAGACGTAGCGCCCACCATGCTGCGACTGCTCGGGCTTGAGCCGCCGACGGAAATGACCGGCCGGTCCTTGCTCGAGCCGGCTCCTGCGGCGCAATAATTGCAATTCTCTGCATGATCCGACGATCACTCACGCATGAACTGCGTAACCTTTCCTAGAGGCACAACCTTGGCGTGACCGGCCCGCCCCGCAGCGGTCATCGTCCGCAAATCGGAAAACTGACGGCGTCATTTAGGAAACAATCGAACGGAGTTCAGAGCTAGCGTGAGACTGTCGAAGCGGATGGAGTCGTTCACCGGGCAGTTGGCCGATTTGATCGTCGGTCAACCGCTTTTCGTGCTCGCGCTTCTACTGGCGGTGACCGCCATCGCGGGCTACTCCGCGCGAAAATTGCGATTCGATTTCAATCCCGATGCCGTATTTAGCCGCGACAATCCTGAGATCGCGTACGCCGCCCAGTTCCGGCGCGAGTTCAACTACGACGACACGGTGATCATTCTCGGGCTTCAGGCGTTCGGAAAAGGCAACGTGGTGACCGCGGCCGCCCTGACGTGGCAGGCACAGATGGTCCGCGAGCTTGAGCACCTTCCCAAGGTCAAGCGGGTCGAGAGCCTGATCTCGATGCAAACGCCGAGGGTCACTCTTGGTCTTAATCCCAAGTTGTCGTACGAGCCGATCATCGACGAGGTTCCCGTCAGCGAAGAGACGGCGGACGTCCTTCGCGAACGGCTAGCCGAGACCGAGTTGCCGTTCGGCTCGCTGGTGAGCCGCGACTATAAGATGGCCGCCCTGCTCGTCGTGTTCGACGCGACCGACTCGGACTTCGATGTGATGCGTTCGATGGTCCATCACGTCGAGGCGACGCTCGCGAAACACGATGCGCCCCCGGACTACAAGATTCTGGTGAGCGGCCTGCCCGTCTTGCGCGTCGGTATCGTCAACGACCTGCAGAAGGACCAGGAGCGGCTGATGCCGTTGGCCGGCGTACTCTACTTAATCACGCTCGCGATGGCGTTTCGCAGCTTTTCCGGCAGCTTGCTGCCGCTGTTTGCCGTCGGGCAGGGACTCATCTGGACGTTCGGTGTGATCGCGTTCCGCGGGCAGCCACTCAACATCGTGAGCAACATCCTGCCGTGCATGCTTTTGATCAACGGGGTCTCCAATTCGATTCACGTGCTGACTCGCTATTCCGAAGAGGCCCGTCCCGGAGTCTCCCGCCGCGACGCCGGCCGCAACACGATTCGGCAAATGCTGGTCGCCTGCCTGGGCGCGTTCAGCACGGCGGCCATCGGGTTTTACGTGCTCAAGACGGCCAGCTCGCCCGTCCTCCAGGAGTTCGGAACGCAGGCGGCGATGGGACTCTTGTTCCTGTACTTCACCGTGATTCTCACACTCGGCACGCTTCTGCCCTACTTTCGTGCGCCCGCATTCCACGAGGTCCGCGTGTGGCGGTTGCTCTCCACAGGCTTGGCCCACGTAGGACGCGCGATCGTCAAGTGGCGCTGGGCCACCATCAGCGGGTTCGTGCTGATTGCCGGCGTGTCGCTCTGGAGCGCGCGGATGGTCGAAATCAACTCGTCGACGCTGGAGACGTACGACGAGAGCAACCCGATGATTCAGACACTGCACGCGCTCGAAGAGCATCTTTCGGGTCTATTGCCCCTGGAGATCAGTCTGCAAGCCGATGAGTCCGGGCTCTTTTACCGCCCCGAGATTTTCCGCAAGGTGGCCGAACTGCAGCAATTTGCCCGTCAGCAGAAGCCCGTCCTCTTCGCGCGGTCATACGTCGACTACTTCAATGAGATCAACAGCCGCTTCGTGCCCGACGAAAAGTTGTCACAAGAGTTGCCCCGTACGGACGCGGAAGGGGTGCGCCGCATTGAGCGGGCCCGCATTTTTCTCGGGAAAGTCGCCGGGGAAATGCGATATCACGAATTCATGTCCCCCGACGACACGCACGCGCGGCTACTTCTGAAGATTCGCGATGTCGGCACGCGCGACACGCTGGCTCTCGCCGCCACGCTTGAGGCGAAAATGGCGGAGCTCTTTCCGCCTGGCTCGGGCATCACGTATCGCCTGACGGGCGACGCCTACGTCAGCGCGCTCGGCCTGACGGAGATGATTCACGAACTGCTGTTTTCCATTCTGACCGCTGCGTTCGTGATCTTTGGATTGATCGCTGTCCTCTTCCGCTCGCTCCGAATCGGCCTGATCACGATTCCGCCCAACGTCATTCCGCTCGCGGTGACCTTCGGTTACATGGGGCTGAGGCGGTTCGATCTGAATGCCGGCAATGTGATCGTGTTTACGATCAGCCTGGGAATTGCCGTCGACAACACGATCCACTACATCTTGCGCTTCCGCGAGGAGTATGGCCGCGACCCCGACATCGATCGGGCGACCTGGAAGACACTGATCGGCAAGGGGCAGCCGATGTGCCTCTCGACCTTCTTGACGGTGATCGGCCTGGCCGTGCTCTTGTTCTCAGACTTCCTGCCCACCCGCCGGTTTGCCGAGCTGTCGATTGTGACCCTCACGGGGGCGCTGATCGGCGCTCTGTTCCTCTTGCCCGCCTGCGTCGCCGTCCTTTGGAAGCGTCCAAAACAGCCGCGCCCGGAGCCGACGAGCGAACCCGATTCGCGACCTCTTGTCGCCAAGGGCCTGCCAAGTTGACAGCCCGTCAACTTGCAGGCCGATATCGCAATAGTCGCAAGATACGGCATGGCAATAAGTTATGGAGTTGGCTGCGCCCCGGCACATTGATTGCTTTTCGCACCTGCCGCGGACATACTTTCGACTGACGTGGCAGTCGCCTCAAGAGCGGTAGCCGAGTTGGGCGGTCCGTCTAGGTTGGCAAGGCACCGGCGCCAAGAGTTCCGGCGCACCAGTGGGTTCAATAGGCATCATCGCGCGGAGCGGCACTCAACCCCGTTCTGCCCATCGCACTGAGGAGAAGCTGTGGCGAAACTCTTGAGTTTTGACGAAGAGGCCCGCAAGAGCCTGTTGGAAGGCGTCTCCAAGCTGACGAAGGCCGTCAGCAGCACCCTGGGTCCCCGCGGACGCAACGCGGTGCTCGACAAAGGCTGGGGCGCCCCGAAGGTGACCAAGGACGGCGTGACCGTCGCGGAAGACATCGAGCTCGAGGACCCGTTCGAGAATATGGGGGTCCAGCTCGTCAAAGAAGCCGCCTCGAAGACCAGCGACATCGCCGGCGATGGCACAACCACAGCGACCGTCCTTGCTGAGGCGATGTACCGCGAAGGGCTGCGATTCATCGCGGCCGGAGCCGATCCAATGTCGCTGGGCCGCGGCGTCCAGAAGGCGGTGAATAGCATCGTCGAAGATCTCAAGAAGCTCGCCAAACCGGTCGAGGCCAAAAATAAGAAGGCAATCGAAACGGTCGCGACAATCGCTGGCAATAACGATCCAGAGATTGGCCAGATTCTCGCCGACGCCCTGATGAAGGTCGGCAAGGACGGTGTGATTACCGTCGAAGAGGGTCGCCACGTCACGACCCAGGTCGAGCTGGTGGAAGGCATGCAGTTCGATCGCGGCTACCTGTCGCCGCACTTCGTCACCGACGAAGACCATCAGGAGTGCATCCTCGAAAATTGCCGCATCCTGATCTACGAGGAAAAGATCAGCTCGGCCAAAGCCCTCGTCCCACTTTTGGAGAAGATTTCCAAGGCGAACATCCCGCTCTTGATCATCGCCGAGGACGTCGAGGGAGAGGCGCTCGCCACCCTCGTGGTTAACAAGCTTCGGGGCATCCTCAAAGTAGTCGCCGTCAAGGCACCCGGCTACGGGGACCGGCGGAAAGCCATGCTCGAAGACATTGCCGTGCTGACCGGCGGGAAGGCCGTCTTTAAAGACCTGGGGATCAAGCTCGAGAATGTCGAGATGCAGGACTTGGGCGTCGCGAAAAAAGTGATGATCGATGCCGAGCACACGACGATCATCCAGGGCGCGGGCCCGAAGGCGGCCATCGAAGGGCGTGCGGAGCAAATCCGCCGTGAGATCGAGCAGACCGACAGCGAGTACGACCGCGAAAAGCTGCAAGAGCGCCTGGCGAAGCTCGCAGGCGGCGTCGCGCAGATTCGCGTTGGGGCCGCGACCGAAACGGCCATGAAGGAACGTAAGGACCTGATCGACGACGCACTGGCCGCCACGCGGGCCGCCATCGAAGAAGGAATCGTCCCCGGCGGCGGCGTGGCTCTGCTTCGCTGCGGCGAAGGTCTCAAGAAGCTGCAGCTCAACGGAGACGAGGCGCACGGCGCAAGCATCGTCGCCAATGTCGCCAGTATGCCATTGCGGTTGATTGCACAGAACGCCGGACTCGATGGTGCCGTCGTCGCGAACAACGTCCGCAAGGCGAAGGACAAGAACTACGGTTACGATGCCATGGCCGACCGATACGGCGACATGTTTGAGTTCGGCATCGCCGACCCGACCAAGGTCGTGCGGACGGCACTCCAGAACGCAGCCAGCGTTGCCTCCCTCCTCATGACGACAGATTCGATCGTCGTCGAAGAACCCAAGAAGGAAAAAGAAGGCGCGGGAGGCGACCACCATCACGACATGGGAGGCATGGGCGGCATGGGAGGAATGGGAGGCGGCATGGGAGGAATGGGTGGCATGGGAGGCATGGGCTGAGACTTTTAGTGCCTCCGCGGCTGCAAGCCGAGAACTGCGACAGGTTGCCGCGGTGAGTTGGAACCAACAAAAACCTCAAATCAATCGAATCGGAGTCAGACGAAAATATGGCCCTCAAACCCCTGGATGATCGCGTGGTTGTCGAACCTACGAGTGCGGAAGAGCGGACGGCCGGCGGCATCGTCCTTCCCGACGCGGCCCAAGAAAAATCGCAACGCGGCAAAGTCGTGGCCGTCGGTCCCGGCCGAATCCTCGACGGTGGCAAGCGGGCGACGATTGCCGTCCAGGTAGGCGACGAAGTGCTGTTCGGCAAGTACGGCGGGACCGATATCGAAGTCGAAGGGAAGGATTTGAAGATCCTTCGCGAGAGCGACATTTTGGCCAAGGTCGTGAAGTAAGTCGCGCGCGACCGCGACGATCGGTCTCGTGCCGGACGGTGTTCCGGCAAACACGCGGATACCAGGCAGGCACGCGAATCAAGGAGTCTCGAGAAGTGGCGAAACAACTGTTGTTCGACGACCGGGCCCGAATCAAGCTGCAGCGCGGGGTCAAGATCCTGGCCGACGCGGTGGCCGTCACCATGGGGCCCACCGGGCGGAACGTGATCATCGATAAGAGCTTCGGCAACCCCCTGGTTACCAAGGACGGCGTGACCGTGAGCAAAGAGGTCGAACTTGACGACCCCTATGAACACATGGGAGCCAAGCTCGTCAACGAAGTCGCCTCGAAGACCAGCGACGTGGCCGGCGACGGAACGACGACGGCGACCGTATTGGCCCGCGCGATCTACGACGAGGGGCTGCGCAGTATTTCGCTTGGGTCGAACCCGATGGTCGTTCGCCGCGGAATCGAGAAAGCCGTCGCGGCAGCGATTGAGCACATTACAAAAGCGTCCAAGCCGGTCGAGTCGAAGGCGGAGATCGCCCAGGTCGGCGCGATTTCGGCCAACAATGATCAAAAGATCGGCGATCTGATTGCCGAAGCAATGGAGCGAGTCGGCCGCGACGGAGTCATCACGGTTGAGGAAGGCAAGGGAAACGACACGACGCTCGAATTCGCTGAAGGCATGCAGTTCGATAAGGGCTACATTTCTCCGTATTTCGTCAACAACCCGCAGAACATGACCTGCGTGTTGGAGAACAGTCTGATTCTGATCTACGAGAAGAAGATTTCGAGCCTGCGCGATTTCGTGCCCTTGCTCGAAAAGGTCGCCCATTCGGGCCGACCATTGGTGGTGATTGCCGAAGACGTCGAGGGCGAGGCACTGACGGCCCTGGTCGTTAATCGGCTCCGCGGCGTGCTCAATATCTGCGCCGTCAAGGCGCCGGGGTTCGGCGACCGCCGCAAGGCCATGCTCGGCGACATTGCCGTCCTGACGGGTGGCACGCTCCTCTCTGAGGATCTCGGGATCAAGCTCGAGAACGTCGAGATCAAGCATCTCGGCCAGGCGAAGAAAGTCGAGGTGACCAAGGACGCGACCACCCTCATCGAGGGAGCCGGTGAGAAGAAGGCCATTCAGGCCCGCATCCAGCAGATCCGCACGCAGATCGAGCAGACCGACAGCGAGTACGACCGCGAAAAGTTCCAGGAGCGGCTGGCAAAACTGACCGGCGGCGTGGCCGTAATCTCCGTCGGAGCCGCCACGGAAGCCGAAATGAAGCAAACCAAGGCCCGCATGGAAGACGCGTTGCATGCGACACGTGCCGCCGTCGAGGAGGGCATTCTTCCCGGTGGTGGTGTCGCTCTCTTGCGGGCAATCGAGGCGGTCAAGGAAGTCAAAGCCAAGGGAGACGAGAAGATCGGCGTTGAGATTATCGTCCGAGCGCTCGAGGCTCCGATCCGGCAGATCGCCTCCAACAGCGGCACAGACGGTTCCGTGGTTGCCGACGAGGTTCGCCAAAAGGCGGGCAACATCGGTTACGACGCCAACACGGGCGAGTACGTCGACATGTTGAAGAAGGGGATTGTCGATCCGACCAAGGTCGTCAAGAACGCCCTGTCAAACGCCGCGTCGATCGCGGGCTTGATGCTCACGACGCAGGTCCTGGTGACCCGCACCGACGAGACGGGCGGCGGGGAGAAGCCCAAGGTCGAGGGGAGCATCCGTTAGACCTTTACCTAATGGCGTAGAATTTCGATGACGCACCCACGGGCCACCGGCCAACGGTGGCCCGTGTCGCTGCGGGCCAGATCAGGCCGACGTGGTAAACCGATCTTGCGGAGTCCAGCGGGATTCCACTCAAATATGGTTTCGATGGCTTCGAAAAGGGACTATTACGAGGTCTTGGGCGTCGCCAAGGACGCCAGTCCCGAACAAATCAAGAAGGCGTACAAGAAGGCCGCCATCGCCAATCACCCCGATCGCAATCCGGGCGATGACGGGGCCGTGGTACGTTTCAAAGAAGCGGCCGAAGCCTTTGACGTCTTGAGCGATGCCAACAAGCGAAGCCGCTACGATCGCTTCGGACACGCAGGGGTGTCGGGCAACGGCGGTCCCCAGTTCTCTGATATCTCGGACATTTTCAACGCTTTCGGCGACCTGTTCGGAGACAACTTTGGAATGTTCGGCGAAGGGCGCCGAGGGGGCCGAGCCCACCGCGGCAGTCATCTTCGTAGCTCGGTCACCATCAGTTTGTTGGAAGCGGCTCAGGGATGTACTCGGACGCTCGAAATCCGTAGACACGAAACCTGTGTCACCTGCCACGGCACGGGAGCCAAGCCGGGAACGAAACCGCAAACCTGTGACTATTGCGGCGGTCACGGCCGGGTGGTGCATTCGCAGGGCTTCTTCCGCGTTCAGACCACGTGTCCCGGCTGTCACGGCTCGGGGCGCGTGATCCGTGAGAAATGCCACGACTGTTCCGGGTCGGGAGCCCAACTGCGTCCCGCAAAGCTCGACGTGAAAGTCCCCTGCGGCGTCGATAACGGGATGCAGCTTTGCCTGCGCGGGGAAGGCGAGGCCGGGCCGGGCGGTGGACCGTCGGGCGACCTCTACGTCGATATCCAGGTCAAGCCGCATCCGTTTTTCGAGAGACACGAGACTAATTTGTCGTGCCGTGTGCCGATTTCCTTTACCCAGGCAACGCTCGGGACCGAAATCGAGATTCCGCTCCTCGATGGGCGCCAACGGCTGACGATTCCGCAGGGCACTCAGCCGGGAGAACTCCTTAAATTGAGCGGATTGGGAATGCCCGATCCACACGGTGGACGGCGCGGAGACTTGTACGTTGAGGTTCAAGTCGAGGTTCCCAAGCATCTGAGCGAAGGTCAGGAGCGAATTCTGCGGGATCTGGCCGAGCTGGAAAAAGTCGAGGTCACTCCGCACCGCAAATCATTTTTCGACAAGCTCAAAGACTATTTCGCCCCGGCCGACGAAGAAGAAGCCGGCGAACGGCGAGCCGAGCGGGGGTAAAACACAATGCCGGAAAAACCCCAATCACAGCGTGACGCAGATCGGCCCGACGAGAACCGCGCAGGCGCAACACAACCCGGCGCCGCAAAGCCAGAGACTGGGGCTGATTCAGCCGAGCCAGCCGATTCGATCTCGCTTTTGGATCAACTCGAGGCGGCCCGCGCAGAGCGCGACGCGAACTACGACCTTTATTTGCGCGCCCAGGCCGAGTTGCAAAACTATCGCAAGCGGGCACAAAAAGAGGCCGAGGAGCAGCGCCAGTACCAGGCGCTCCCCGTCGCCCGCGACCTCTTGCCTGCGCTGGACAACTTGCACCGGGCTCTCGCCGCGGCCGAAGCCTCGGGCAACGTCAAGGATCTTGTCAACGGCGTGCGTTTGGTGGCCAAGCAGATCGAGGCTGCCTTGGGGCGTCACGACGTCGTGCCGATTGAGTCGGCTGGCAAACCGTTCGACCCAAACCTGCATCAGGCAATCCAACAGGTCCAGAGCGACGAGCATCCGCCGATGACGGTCGTGCAGGAAGTCGAACGCGGCTTCACTTTGAAAGACCGGGTCGTTCGGCCTGCCACCGTGATCGTCTCGACGCCATCGACGGGCGATGGCAAAGTATCGCCGGACGGACCAGAATCGTCCGACGCGGAGCAACCGCATGCCGACGTATGATTACGAGTGCAAGGCCTGCCACCATCGCTGGGAACTGTTCCAGTCGATCAAGGCGGAGCCGGAAAAAAAATGCCCGAAATGCGGAAAGCGGCAGGCGCAGCGGCTGATCGGCGCCGGCGCGGGAATCATCTTCAAGGGCTCGGGCTTCTACCAGACCGACTATCGCAGCTCAGGCTACACGAAAGCGGCCGAAGCCGATAAAAAAGCATCCGAGGGAGCTTCGGCGAAATCCAACGGCGAGAAATCGGACAGCGGCTCGACGAAGTCGGAATCCAAGTCCGCCGAGCCCAAATCCTCCTCTGAAAAGTCAGGCGGCGCGAAGTCGCGCGGCGGAAAATCGGGCGGATCCAAGGAGAATTCGTGATCGCACCGCCCACCTGCCCGATTTGCTCCAAGCCGCTTCCGGCAGAGATCGCCGCAAAATCGGCGACGTTTCCTTTCTGCAGTGAGCGTTGCCGGCAAGTTGATCTGCTCCGCTGGTCCAAGGGCGAATATCGCATCGTCGAGCCGCTCAACCCGCAATCGCTCGAACAAGAAACCACGAGTCCAGAAGAATAGCTCGCGGTCGGGAGCCATCGAGACGAACAATTCTTCGCCGCGTTCGTCCAGACTGAAACCTTTCCGCTTTTACGTTGCGGCGGTCGCGGCTCTTTTGATCGGACCGATGTGCGACGCCGCGCAGGCCGCGCCTCCCGCGAAAGCGTTTCGTTGGGGCGCGGACCGCGAAGGCGGCGGCCCGTATATCTATCCCGATCCGAATCAGCCGTCGCGAGTGATCGGGTTCGAGGTCGACCTGGCCAATGCGCTCGGGCGGCAAATGGGCCGCGACGCTCGCCTGGTGCTCTGCGGGTGGGACCAGATTCTCTCGGATCTCGACCGCGGCGACATCGACCTGGGGCTCAACGGCTACGAGTACACGGCGCAGCGCGCCCGCCACTATGCGTCCAGCATTCCGTATTACATCTACGAGTTGGGCCTGTGCGTGCGCGAAGGCTCTCCGATCGGCTCGTGGTCCGCGCTGCGGCAATCGGCCGGCGGTGGACACCGGCCGCGGGTTGGCGTGCTCGGCGGATCCTCGGCCGACCGGTACGTCACTGCCGAATTCGGCTCATCGTGTGAGGTCGTCCGATTTGAAGGGACCGTCGAGACGTTCTTGCTGGTCGATTCGGGCCAACTCGACGCCACCGTGCAGGACCTTCCGCCGCTGGAGTTCTATCTCAACCGCCTCAAACGCTACCCGCGGCTGAGGATCGTCGACCGCCCGGCTCAGCCCGGCTATTACGTGCTTTATGCCCGGCGCAGTGATGACTCGCTGATCGACGACACGAACGCGGCGTTACGGAAGCTGTATGACGACGGCACGCTGCGCAGCATCTACGAAAAGTACGGTCTGTGGAACTTGGCACAGGAAGGCCTGCCGGAGGTCTGGAAGCACTGGCCGCCCCCAGACGCCACGCCCGAGGCCGGCGCGCTCGTGCAAATTCGCGCGGAGCTGCCGCTCTTTTTTGCGCGGCCGGAGTCACGGTCGTGCTGGCGTTCCTGTCGATGCCGCTGGCTGTCGGGACCGGGCTGGCCATCGCGCTCGTCCGCGCCTGGCCTTCAGCCATCCTGGGAGGAACCGGCGCGCAGCCCACCATCCTGGGCCGGCTGCTGCGCGCCCTGATGACGCTCTACGTCGAAATTGTCCGCGGCACGCCGCTGGCCTTTCAGCTGTTTGTCGTCTATTTCGTGCTACCCGAATTCGGGGTCACGATCAGCGCGTTTTGGTCGGGTGTGCTGGCGTTGGCCGTTAATTATTCGGCGTACGAGGCCGAGATCATGCGCCTGGGAGTCCAGTCGATTCCGGTCGGCCAGATGGAAGCGGCTCTCTCCCTCGGGATGTCGCGGGCGCTGGCCGTCCGACGGATCATTCTCCCCCAGGCGGTCCGCACGGTGATCCCGGCGACCGCCAATGATTTCATCGCGCTTTACAAGGACACGGCCGTCTGCTCGGTGATTGCCGTCGAAGAGCTGTCGAAGCAATATTCGGTCGCTGCCAAGAGTACGGGGCTGTTTTTGCATATGGCAATTGTGGCCAGCGTCTTGTACCTCGCGATGAGCTGGCCGCTTTCGCTCTTGGCCTCGTGGTTGGAGCGGCGACTGAACGGAAATAAGATTCAGTGACACTCATGCCGGGAAACCGCTCGCCTTGCTGACCGTCACCAACCTCGTGAAACGCCGCGGAGGACGAGACGTTCTTAAAGGCGTCAGTCTGCGCGTCGAGCGGGGGACGGTCGGTGTATTGATTGGTCCATCCGGCTGCGGCAAGAGCACCCTCGTCCGCTGCGCCAACGGCTTGGAGATGTTTGAGGAAGGAGAGGTCGCGGTTGGCAACGCATGCTTGACGGCGTTCGACGGCAACGGACGCGAACAGCAATTGCGCATGCTCCGTCGTTCGGTCGGGACGGTGTTTCAGCAATTCAATCTCTTCGCCCATCGCACGATGCTTGAAAACGTGATCGAGGCCCCGATCTACGTGCTCCATAAACCGCGCGAGGAGGCGATTCGGCAGGCGGAGACGCTGCTGGCCCGCGTCGGCCTCACCGACCGGCTCGACGCGCTCCCACACCAACTCTCAGGCGGGCAGCAGCAGCGCGTGGCAATCGCCCGGGCGTTGGCCATGCAGGCCGACGTGATCCTCTTCGACGAGCCGACCAGCTCGCTCGACCCGAAGATGACAGCCGAAGTCCTCGGCGTAATGGCCGACCTGGCCAAGTCGGGGCAGACGATGCTCGTCGTCACGCACGCCATGTCGTTCGCCCGCCGCGTCGCAACCAGTGTGCACGTGCTGATTGACGGAGTGATCGTCGAATCGGGCACGCCTGAACAGGTTTTTGACTCCCCCAAGCATCCGGCGACGCGCGAGCTCTTGACCAGCTCGACATTCGGCTGATGGGGCTTCGGGTCAGCGGCCCAGCAAGTGCTGCAGCGCGGGCTCGAGTTCGGGATTGCGAAACTTGTAGCCGGTCTCATCGAGCCGTTGTGGCACGACTCTCGTACTGGCCAGAAGCAATTCGTCCGCCATTTCGCCCAGAGCCAGCCGGGCGGCGAACGCGGGCATCGGCAGCACGGTCGGCCGCCGCAAGGCCCGGCCGAGTGTCTTGGTGAAATCGCGATTCGTCACGGGATTCGGCGCGACCACGTTCACTGGGCCATTGAGTGCCTCGCACGTGATGGCGTGGTGGATGCCTCCCACGACGTCGTCGATGCCGATCCAGCTCATGTACTGGCGGCCGCTGCCGATCACGCCACCCACTCCCAGCTTAAACGGCGTCAGCATTTTCGCGAGCGCCCCGCCAGCGGGAGAGAGCACGACCCCGAAGCGCACGTTGACGACCCGAATTCCCCGTGGGCGCACTGACTCGGTGAGTGCCTCCCAATCCTTGCACAGGTCGGCCAGGAACCCTTCGCCGGCGGCGAACCTCTCGTCGAGCACCTCGTCGCCGCGGTCTCCATAGAAGCCGATGGCCGAGGCGCAGACCAGCGTTTTCGGCGGCTTCTGCAGTCGGTTAATCGTCTCGCACAAGAGACGCGTCCCCTCCAATCGGCTGTCGCGGATGAGCTTCTTGGTCCGTGCGTTCCAGCGGCCCGACGAAATATTCTCGCCCGCCAGGTGCACAATCGCATCGTGACCCTCGAGCCCCTCCTGATCGATGGTCCCCAGCACGGGATCCCAGCGGATAGCGGCCGGGCCCCCGGTCCGGTCCCGACGCACAAGGCGGGTCACGCTGTGGCCCCCCGTGGTCAAAAAAGGCACGAGAGAACCACCGATGAGACCGCTCGAACCTGAGACTACGATTCTCATCCTGCTCGTCTCCGCCTCCGACGTCGCCCGCGCTTTGCGATGAGCGATTAGATCGTCGGCCAGCGTCCGGTGTCGATACTGAAACGTCGATCGCAGCTTGCGCTTTACAAACCCGCGACCGAGCCAGCGCCCGATCGGGCCGTAGGGAAGCGCGTACTCGATCCGGTCCTCCAGCCAGGACCCGTCCGCTCCCTCGGGCTCGATTGTATGGGTATGTTCCCAGCGAGCAAACGGGCCACGGATTTGGACGTCTCGAAATCGCCGGCCGGGCACGAAGTCGCGATGTTCGGCGGTCCAGCGGCGCCATCGAGGGCCGATCGAAACGTCGATTTCGGCCCGCGAGCCCTCGCGAATGGGATGACCGTCTGCAATCAACCGCATCCGCTCCCACGGTGGAGCGAAGCGTGAAAACGCTCCCTGTCGCGTGTGCCAGGCAAACACCTCGGTCGCCGACGCCGGCATTCGCGATCGGTAAACGAACGTGTCGCTCTTCATCGACGGCACTCATCGGCAAGCGAGTCGTGCAAACGCTCGATCGCGCCGGCCGTCGTCACGCGAGCCCATTCCTTGCTCAGCCCGTGCGAAGCCGCCAGCTCACGAAACGTCTGTGGTTCGGCATTGGGATTGAGGCCAAAACGGCCAGCAAGCAGCGTCCGCTCACGGCCAGGCAGCGCGGTCAGTTGCTGGTCCAGTCGCTTGAGATCTTCCAGATGAATCAGCCGCTCGACGCTCTGGCAGCCGTGTCCATCTGGCTGCATTCGATCCAGCAACGCGGGCGAAAGCGAACGCAGCCCTCTCCGCCGTTCGCGCTTGCCCAGCCGCACAAAGTGATGAGTCAGAGCTCGCGTCGCATAGGTGCTGAAGCGGGTCCCTCGCCCGGCGTCAAAACGCTCGACACAGCGAAGCAAGAGGAGCGAGGCCTCGCTGACCAGGTCTTCCAGTGAATTTTGTGGACTGGCGAACCGTTTCGCGACCGAGACGACCAGGCGCAGGTTGGAGAGCGCGATGTGGTTGCGGATGGCCGTCACGCGCGCGGCTGGTCCAAAGGTCTCGCGGGCCGAAGTCGGGCGGCGAAGTGATCGTCGTGTCACCTGTTCACGTGCTTGCTTCATCTGTTGGAACAACCGCCGCTCCTCGTCGGCTCCGAGCAGCTCAGCCTGACAAAGCCGCGCCAATGCGAGACTGCGTTGTCGGATGGACGGGTGTCGTATGGACGGGTGCATTACAATTTTCCCCTCCCACCGAGGAAACCGTAGATCGACGCCGTCGTTAACTGAAAAAACAAGAAATTACAGGCGTGGAATCGTCTTCGTTTTCCACTGCCGGAGTGCCTCATGTGTCCGGGCGGTGCCTTGCAACAGCCCAGCAGACCCGTGATGCTGAAACTGGTCGTCTTGCTGACGAAGACCGGGTCGCGGGCATGTAATCCGAAACAGGCACTAAGCGATGCTGAATCGTCGAGAATTCCTGGAAATCGGCTCTGCGGGGGCGCTCTCGCTGAGCGTTTGGACCGGGACCGTCTTCACCAAGAACGCATCTCGCGGCTTCAGCCGTGACTACGCGCCTCATCTCGCCATGTTTCGCCACCACGCTGGCTCCGATCCGCTGGACCAAGTTCGCTTCCTGGCCGATGAAGGATTCCGTTCGATCGACGATTCCGGTCTGTTGGCGAAATCTCCTGCACTACAAAGACAAGTTGGCAGCGAGCTCGCCCGTCGTGGGATGTCGTTGGCGTGTTTCACGGGCGTCGCCGATTTCGGTCGCCCGACGTTTGCCTCCGGCCGTCGCGACTTGCAGTGCGAAGTTCTGAGTGACTTGCGCAGCGCAATCGAAGCCGCGGATCGCGTCGGTGCAAAGGCATTGAGCGTGGTGCCGGGCCAGCGCGATGCCGCACTCCATCCGCTTGACCAGCGACGCCACGCCATCGAGCTGCTTCATTGGTGTGCCGATGTCTGCGAGCCACGCGGAATCGTGCTGCTACTCGAGCCGATCGATCACGGTCCTGGCCATTCGCGCTTATTTTTGCGTGCGGCTCGTCAGGCTGCCGAACTGTGCCGCGCGGTCGGCCGCTCTTCGTGCCGCGTCCTTGTCGATGTCTATCAGCAAGTGGTGGCCGGCGAAGAAGTGCCGCGGTTGCTCGGAGACGTCGGCGATGTGCTCGGTCACGTGCAACTTGGCGACTTTCCAGGCCGCAAGGAGCCGGGAACCGGAGAACTCGATTTCCCGAGATTGTTCGCCACGCTCGACGCGATCGGTTACGCCGGCGCTTTAGGCATGGAGCACGGGGCGGCGATTGCGGGAAAGGCGGGCGAGCGGGCAGTCATCGACGCTTACGTTGCGATGGATCGCCGCTCTCAGGGCCGCGGCGCCTGAGCCACTTGCTTGCGCCAGTCGACGATATCGTGTTCGGTCACGTCGAAGACGTCGATCGAGTAGCCGATCCGTGCGATCGGCTGGAAAAACCCAAAATACGCGAACTGGCCGATATCGACCGGCTGGATCTTGCCTATGGGCGTCCTCACCCAGTGCGGCCGTCCCTGCTCAAAATTGACACTGACGGCAAACCGTCCCGGCTGCGGCACATTCGCGGGCGGAATCTCGTAGCGAATGCCCAGCGCGGCCGGCGGGACAGTGCCGAAATAGGCCAATCCAATCGCGTTGTCGCCGCGACCGTGGTCCGGCTGTTCGTCAAGATATTTTTTGAGCCCGCCGAGGTCTTGGCCCCAGTCGAGATTGGAATCGAGCAGATGCTCGCGTCCGCCGAGCGGTCCGCCAGCCAGCTCGTTGAAATAGGAAATATGCTCGGGATGATAACGGACAGACAGCACCATCGCGGCGGCCAGCAGCACCGTTGCCCCGCTCCGCAGTGGAAACGTCTTGAAATCCGACCAGGTACCCGCCTGCGATGCGAAGAGAATCGCGAACGGGATCACCGGCAGCACATACCGAATTCCGAGTTGCATCGGCGAACTCTCGGCGACCGCCAGCACGACGATCGCAGGCAGCAGAATCGCGGCCTGCGTCAGCAGCCGGCGGGATCGGCCGCTCGGCATGACGATCCAGAAGAGCACCAAAAGAGCCAAAAACTGCAGAGCGTGGGGCAACTTGTAGAACATCGCCCAAGCGTAATAACCGTGGAATCCGTCTTCGCTCCACTGCCCGTCCAGGAACACCGGATGCTTTTGTTCCATGATCTGACGCTGATGGTCGAGCCCGGTTAGGTAATCGCGTGGCAAGGGGGCCGGCACCCGGCGAAGGCCCTCGAGGTGACTCGCGATGCGTTTGAGCGCGCCGCTTTGGAAGTCGTACGTTGCCAGCGTTGAAAATGAGCCGCGGAATAAATACCCGGCATTCAACACGGCCAGACTCAGAACGAGTGCGCTCACCCACATGCCGGCGTATTTGAGAATGCCGGGCCGTCGGGCGTCCGCCGTCTGAAGACTTTCCTTCTCCCGGCCGGCCGCTACGACCAGTAGAAAGACCACAAGCGAAACTGGATAAAGCACCAGCGACGTGAATTTGGCGAGCTGGGCCAAACCTAGGCACCCACCAAAGAACAACGCGCTCGTCCAGCTAGGCTGCCGCGCAAAGCGCCAGACCGCATACAGTGTGAATACGAAAAAGGCGGCCGCCCCCATGTCTGTCGTCACAACGGATCCATGGGCAATGAGGTTAGGTTCAAAGGCCCAAAAGAGGGCCGCCAAGAGACCGGCCCCGTTGCCGAACAGTTCCCGGGCCCAGATCGCCAGTGCCAAACCCCCTGCGACCGACAGCACCACGATCATCGAGCGGCCGAGTGTGAACCACCGCTGGTAGTGTTCGTGGTTTTCGTCAATAAAGACGTCACCCCAACCCTGGGGGTCATGTTGTGCGTCGGGAGAGCCCGTGCGAGCCGACGTAAAAGTGAGCGGCAAAGCCGCGAGCATCCGGCATAACGGCGGGTTGAGGTCGTCGAAGTCGAACCGGCCCGTTTTGAGATTCAAAAGGCCGATCGGCAGGTGCCAATACTCGTCGTGGGTCGTCGTCAGCTGTCCGGCGGCGGTGATCCCGAGAGCCGCGTGAATCGCGAGCAGTGCAGTTACGGGCAGCCAACAACGCACGAGCGTTCGTTTTCGCCCGGCTGGAATTTCGGACGCGGCGCCTCGAGAAGTCATAGGCAGTTTGGGCTCGGTTGAGTCACGGCTGAGTGGGGCGCACGAGGTCGGAGAGCAGATCTTTTTCCATCGCCTCCGCAGCGATCGCATGGGCGCGTTCGTTCGGGTGTGCGTCGAACCGGCTCACCATCAGGTTTTCACCGGCGTGCTGCCGAAAGACCGGATCGAGATCCAGCACAGGAATCTTTTCGGACTTGCAAAAGTCAACGAGCCGGGCTCGCGCATCGCGGAACGAATCGTCTCCTGTAAGGTCGTGCAGGAAGGGGAAAATCACCATCCGAAAGTCGGCGTGCCCCTCTTTGCACTCGCGGTGCAGTTGCGACAGCTTGGCTCGCAATCCGTCCCAGGCCGGCGTGTGATAGGCCGTCGCCAGACGCGTAAAGTACGTGTTGTTCCGCCCCTGAAACTGCAGGAACCGAAAATAGAGCCAGTTGAGCAGGTAGGTGTCGCGGAATAAAAAGAATTTCGGCTGCGACGTGTAGATGCCCTCGAGCGGATTCTGCCCCTCCAACTGCATGTAGCCTTCGATGTCGTTGAGATTGTAGACATAGACAAACAGGCTGACGTCGGCCTGCATCTTGAACATGACGGCGGCTGCGGTCGATTGAACCACCGAGGCCTCAACTCCCGGTTCGCCCAGATTGGCGACCACGTATTTGCCAGGCGCTTTTTCGTCCAGCCAGGCGGCAATCCGATCGGAGAAGCGGTCGTCCATCCGCTTGATGCCGTGTCCGATCGTGAAGCTGTCGCCCAAAAAGATGATCCGCTTGCGTCCGGGCGGGGCATATTTTGTGAACGGCTGCCGATCGCGGTTGCCCTCATTGTTGCGCTCGTGATCGATGTGCAGCTCGAGCCAGCGCTTGGAGACGTTGGTGATGTTGAACGTGTCGCTGAAGTCGGCGAAGCAAGCAAAGGCCAGCTCGGCCGCGGTGACCACTGCCAAAAGCATGCACAGCGACAGCCCCATGTTAGCCAGCGCGAGACTGCGGCCTTTCGTCCGCTCCGTCCGGCGGTATCGCAAGACTGCAAAGAACAGCCCGGCCAGCAGAACCAGCCAGACGACCGTCCCGATCAGGTATCCGTCCGATAAATACAGCACCAGCACCGAAGCGCACTCCGCTATTTTCTTCCTGAGTTTGGGGGGGACTGTGTCGGCCGGAAGAAGTCATCGAGCAACTGGTCCTCGATGGCCGCTGCCGCGATCGCGTTGGCTCGCTCGTTTGGATGAGCATCGAAGCGGCTGACCACCAGGTTTTCACCGGCGTGCGTGCGGAAGGTCGGCTCGAGATCGAGGACGGCGATTTTCTCCGCTTTGCAAAAGTCCACGATTCGCTCATGGGCCGCGCGAAACGGATAGTTCTCGCCGACGTCGCTCACGAACGGAAAGATCACCATCCGAAAATCGACCCCTTGCTCGACGCACTGGCGATGCAGACTCGACAGCAGGCCCCGCACCTGCTGCCAGGGTTCCGACTCGTAAGACCGTCGCAGGTTCTCGTAATAGGACTGAGCGCCCGAGTTGCGAAATGCAACGAGACGGAAATAGAGCCAATTCAGCAGGTACGTGTCGCGAAAGAGAAAAAATGTCGGCTCTGAACTTTGAATCGTCTTGAGTGATTCAGCCGTGTGTGGATCGAACGTATCCACGTCGTTGAGATTGTAGACGTACACGCAGGCGGCCATCTCGTAGTGCTTCTGAAGCAATTCGGCCCGCGCCAATTCTACGACCGACAGCGCGTCGTAAGCGGGGAGAGCCATATTGGCGACCACGAACTTTCCCGGCTGTTCGCGCTCGAAACGTGCGGCGATCAGGTCGGTGAAGCGGTCCTCCATCCGGCGGATTCCGTGGCCCGCGGTGAAACTGTCTCCCAAAAAAATGATTCGCTTCCTGGCACCTGGGACGAATGTGGTCAGTTCATTGCGGTCGCGAAAGCCGTTCTCGTTTTTCTCCCCCTCGACGTGCACTGCCAGCCAGCGTTTTGAGACGTTGGAGACGCTAAACGTGTCGCTGAAGTCGGCGAAGCAGGCAAAGGCCAGCTCGCCAACCGTGACGAGGGCCAGCAACATCCCGAGCGACAGGCCTGCGTTGACGACCATGAGCCGGCGCGGTTTTTGATGGGCGCGCTGGCGCACGCAACAGCACAGTGATGAACAGTCCGAACGCGACGAGCCAAATCGCCATTCCGATCAGATAGTCACTCGAGAGATACAGAACGAGCACGCTTCGCTCCGCCGTCCGTTCTCAGGGCCGGGCTGCTGCACCGGCCTGATGTTTTCGTTTCAGCACGATGAAATAGCCCTCGGTGGTGTCCGGGAGCAGTTCCCACTGGTCAGGATGGTCGCGGTATTCGGGGATCTGGTCGGGCCGTTTGATCTTGCTGTATTTGTGCTGGGTGTCGATGACGATGTAGTCGGTGTCCGGGGGAACGCCTGGCTGGTAGTTGTTGACCGCGCGGGGATAGTCACTGTAATCATACGATCGCTCGAAGTGGGTGAACCGAGGGTGAACAAAATCGGTCGAGGCCACTCGGGCGGTTTGGTCGGGGATCTCCTTCAGCACGCGCGGAAAGAGTTCGGCACGCTTCCCCAAGACGTAAAGGTCGCGCCAATAGAATCCCGAATCTGGGTCCCAAAACCCAATCGATAACGGGCTCAGCCCGTAAAACAGTCCCGTCATGAGGGCGCAGACGCAAGTAAATTGCGCCCACCAGGACACACGAGAACCGGGGAAGTCAGATGCCGACACGGCTTGCTGCTGCTTGGCCCAACGTCGCCAGCCGAATCCGCGGGAGACGGCCCCCAGTCCGCCGGCCGCCGCCCAGAGCAAAATCGGCACAGCCGCGGCGTGCACGTGATGTAGCGGCGAATCGATTACTTCGTTTAAACACAACGTAAGAAAGAGCGGCAAAACCACCGCCAGACGTCCCGGCGAGAAGAGGGGCAAGAACCCCAGCGGCGCCAGGAGCATCAGCGCGTACTCCGCTGAATGGGCATTGACGAACGCCTCCCACAAACGGGCCGGATGCGTGACCATCGTTTGCGCGATTTCCGGCAGCGTTCTCCCAAACTTCGAGAAGTAGCTCGCGTAGTGGATTTCCTGCCCGTGCCGGAAATGGGCCATGACGACCCGCGTGGCCACGATCAAGTAAACGACCGAAAAAACGGTCAGTCCGACTCCGAAGACAACGACGCGCCAGTTTGCTTTGAGCGACGCCAGGCGTTTGAAAATGCCCCCGCGTGGAGAATCCGGTGAGTCACTGCTGAATGACCCTTCCAGCTCATCCGCGCGGCACGTCGAGAATGCGAATGCAATCCAAACTCCGAGCGGAGCGAGCACAACCGCGTAATCCTCTTGGGCACTGAGCGCGACGGCGGCCAACAGGCAGAACGATTTGAACCGGCGGCGTTCGAGCTGATCCAGGGCAAACAATAGAAACGGAATCCCCAGCCCGTTGGGGCGAAATGTCTTTAAATCGATGGCGATGTCGAGAAACTGCAGGGGAAAGTAGAGCAGGCACGCGGCAGCCAGCCAAACGGCCGCGCGCGACTGGCCTGAATGTCGCCGTGCGATCCAGTACACCGGGATACAACTTGCCGCCAGGAGTGCCGAATCGCACAGCTCGAGCAGCATCTGCGAGGGCCACAACAGATAAAGCGGGATCAACAAGAGGTGGATCACTTGGACGTGCTCGCCCAAGAAAATTCCCTGATCGAGGTAGCTGCGAAACCCCTTTCCGTGCAGCAGGTTCCACAAGTGCTCCTCGTACATGGCCGAGTCGCCGTGCGGCAATAGCAAACTCCGGTAAAGCTGCCAGTTCATCGCGACGAAGGCGACGACATATCCCGCGAAGCAGAGCCACACCGCGACAGGGATCCGATAGTCGTCTGGAAAAGCGGACTTTCGCAGATTCGGTCCCGTCGCTGGCGCCCTGCTTCCCGAGGCAAGCTCGCTGGGCAATTCCTGGCCGGATCCCGCCTTCGCCGCCGCAAGAGTCAGGAAGGTGGCCATCCAGCCGGCGACGCCGGTCGCAATCCAAAAGCTGGCGCTCGACTCGACGAACAGCTGCCACTCAAGGATTCCGAGGGCGACGACGAGCAATCGCACGATTTCCCAACTGCCGCCCGCGACCCACCACAACCAGCCATACGATCCCCACGTTGCGGCGGCTACGGCAAAGGAAATCTGCCGCGGTGAGAGATCCACCAGGCCCCTGCAAGCCATGTGATTACGCTTACCGCAGCGAGCATCAAGAAGATGGGAGCGAACGGGGGAACATCAGGTTCCACGGTTCCTGAAAGCGACGCCGGATTGCCCGACAGCCAGCCGTCGATCCGAGCCATCAGCCCGCGTGAAGCGAGCGCGTCCGCAGCGACCGAAGACCCCAGCATGGATTGCGCGCTGGCCGCCGACAATGCGACTCCCAGGGCAATACAAATCAAAGCCCACGCGGGCCGCGGACCGGGCGCGCCGTCTTCCTGTGACGAGTCGGAGAGTTTTCGAGTTCCGTTTACCTTATCCCGGGCCATTAACTTGAGTCTATCTGCCCGTTCCCAGACGGAATATGGTCACGCCAAGAGTCGAACCGGCGCACGGCGGATGATTTGCGCAGGGACCAAAATCACTACGCGGTGTCGTCAAATCCGGTTGGGGCCCCGAATGCGTCAGGCGAATTCGCTGCGCGGAATTGCATTTGTGATAGTCTTCAGGGCTCGGAATTGAGTGGCTGTTGCCGACTCCACGGGGAGCAGCGAAGCGACAGATTTTGTCGCCAACGCGGGGCATCTCGGCCTCTCGAATTGAACGGGCCTCCGGTTTGAAATTGCGTCGTAAGCAATTAATTTAAAAAGATTTACGACGTAAACGACGGACGCGATCCGAGAAATTCTTAGAAGTCCGGCTCGGCGATTGCTACTGTGGATGGGAAGGCTCTAACCTTTGCGAGGTTGAAGATATGTCCGGTCAAATCGACATCAACGGAGTCGATTTCACGCGTAGGGATTTCGCAAAGTTGACGCTCGCTGCACTCACCGGACTTGCCGCCGGCAGCCACGCGAGCGCGGCTGACATTCCGCGAAGCACCGTCAGGGACCCGCTGCTCTCCGACCCGCATATCTGCCGCGGTCTCAACACCTGTCGCGCGAAAGACGTGACGCGGCGGAATCAGTGCGCGGGCACGGGAACCTGCGCCACGGCTCGCTATCATCCCTGCAAGGGACATAACGATTGCCGCGGTCAGGGTGGTTGCGGGGACGCGCCGGGACTAAACGAGTGCCGCGGCTGGGGCGCTTGCGATGTGCCCCTCAAGCCGCGCGTCTGGGTCGTGGCTCGGCAGCGATTCGAGAAGGTCATGAAAGAGCAGCGGCGTCGATTCGGGGTGCCGCCTCTGGTGGCCAGGAACGGCTAGCGATTCCTCAGCCGTTCTGTTTGCCGCTCTTGACGGTCTGAAACAGCCCTTGCTCGTGGCTGATCCAGGTGTCCTTGTCCGTAATGATCGCCTGCGGTGGAAGCGTGGGCGAGATTGTTTTCAAACTGGCGAAGCGCTTCACCGCAGTGCCGATCGCCATGAATTCGAGCAGTCCGCCCAGTTCGTGGACGTGCGTTTTGATGCCGATCACGTCGTCGGCTCCGATCGCCGCCGCTTCGTCGCGAATCAGTCCGATTGCGTGCTCGCGCGCGTCGTAAATCAACGACGTCAGCTCGCTCACCTCGCCCCGCGAGAACGACTTCAACATCGCCGCCAAGCCACCCACGAAGCCCAGAGAATAGACCGCTGTGCCCAGTACGAGCTTGATCGGCAGATAACCGATGTTGGCCATGTTCCACATCTCTTCGCAGGTCAGGTCGCTAGTGACCGGATTCGCGTCGAATTCTCTTGGCAACTCCGGGTGACGCGAGGCGGTGCCGGTCATCATCATTTCGTGGATCCCGCGGAAGGGCATGATCGTCGTTTGAATGCCCACAACGGAGTTGGCGTTAACGGCTTTGGCTTCGTTCACCAATCGCTGGAGGGCCAGATGCCGCGTGTGGTTAAACACGTCGCTGAATTGTTTGATTTCTCCGCGCACCAGACTTTTCAAACTGCCCACGATCCCGCCGCCGAGCCCGATCGAATAGGCCACGTTTCCAAACACGAACTTGAGGGGGGTGAAGCCGGCATCGAGCTGACAGTAGAGTTCCTGCCCGTCGCTGCTCGTGGAAAAGTGGAGGTCGCGGGAGCCCGAATCGGCGTAGTGCACGCAGGTGCCGATCGACAGAAACTCGACGTTCCCGTGAAAGGTCTTGAGATCGCTGGTCACACTCGTGATGCCATGCCCGCCATGCTGGGCCGCTTCCTCGACCATGCGGCTGTAGGCCTGCAGTCGGCCCTCGTGAATTACCCGCGTGACCTGCGTGACCTCGCCCCCCGCAATGGTCCTAAGACCCGCGCCCAGGCTGCCGAGAAAGCCGAGCGAATAAACACTGTTGCCGATCACGAGTTCGCCGGGAGCCAGGCCTTTCAGATTGAGGCAGTACATTTCGTTCCCAGACAAACCAGACATTACAGGCATGGGGCAACTCCAATGGCCGATTGAAGAGCAAAGGCGTCACGGGGACCGAGTATGGCTCGCTTTCGCCTCGATTGCACCTCCGTAATCAAGCCGACGGGAGGAATGCCCCCCCTTTCCGGGCGGCCCCTCGGCACTGTAAACTTGCGCTACCAATCGGCTTCTAGAAACTGGCGCCGCCGACCGGCTTCTAGCGACAACCTGTCGTTGACCGAAGCGGGGGCCCGGGCGTGACTGAATCCGCAACGATCCTGTTCGCGATCGCCAGCACTCTGTACTTCGCGACCATGATCTTCGTGGTCCTGATGCTTCGCGAAGGGGGCGACGGGCGTCCGTGGCTACTGCTGCTGGCGGCCCTGTTTTCGCTGTTCGCGTTCCGCATCGTCGGCTTCTTTGTCGCGCGCGAGACCCGGCAGGAGTTAGGGCCGTGGGTCACGTTACTTGTCTCGGCGTGGCTGCTGGCATCCCTGTTCTATTTTCGGGCCATTACCGTCGCCGAACGCGAGAGCAAGCTGCTTGCCCAGCGGCGCACCGCTGAGCGTGACGAGAGCGAAAGTCGCTACCGCGCCCTGGCCGAGCTGTGCCCGGACGTGATGTACGTCAACGTCGGCGGGCGGATCTGCTACGTGAATGCGGCCGCCTTGCGGTTCTTTGGCGCCAGGGATGCGCGCGAGCTCCTGGGGCGCTCACCTGCGGACCTGGCCGCACCGGAATCCAAAGCTCGTGTCGCAGCCCGGGGCCAGCATCTCGCGCAAATCGGCCAAACGATGCCCGTCGAGCCCGAAGAATGGCAGCGGCTCGACGGCTCTCGCGTGCCCGTCGAAGCGGCGGCGGCAGTCGTCCCCTGGCAAGGAACGACGGGTATCCTCGTCATGCTGCGGGACGTGTCGGAGCGAAGAAAATCCGAGGAAGAACGCACGCAACTACTCGCCAGCGAGCGCTCGGCGCGATCGGTGGCCGAGCGGGCCAGTCGCATGAAGGACGAGTTTCTCGCCACTCTCTCTCATGAATTGCGAACGCCGCTCACCGCGATCGTGGGTTGGTCGCAAATTCTCGTCCGCGGCCGCACAAGCGCTGCCGAGACCACTCACGGTCTCGAGGCCATCGACCGCAATGCCCGCGCACTCACCAAGCTGGTCGAAGACCTGCTCGACATGAGCTCCATCATCTCCGGCAAGCTGCGGCTCGACATGCACATGCTGACTCCCCTCTCGTTCGTGGAGGCCGCGATCGAGACGATCAAGCCGACCGCCGAGGCCAAACGGATTCGGCTGGATCGCAACCTCGATCCTCGCACCGGTCCCCTGCGGGGCGACGCGAATCGACTGCAGCAAGTCGTCTGGAATTTGCTCACCAATGCCGTCAAGTTCACGCCAGAGGGGGGCACGGTCCGGGTGACTCTCGAACGGGGCGATTCGCACGTCCAGATCAGCGTGGCCGATACCGGGCAAGGGATTTCCGCGGAGTTTCTCCCGTACGTCTTCGATCGTTTTCGCCAAGCCGACGCGACCATTCGGCGCCGACACAGCGGACTGGGAATCGGGCTCGCCATTGTGAAGCAATTGGTCGAGCTGCACGGGGGCGAAGTCTGGGTGGAAAGCACCGGCGAGGGACGCGGAACCACATTCGTCGTGTCCCTGCCTCTGGCGGCCACGCCTGATCGCAAGAACATGGCGCCGCGTCCGGATCAACAGGGAGCGGGTCCGGCTGCCGCGCAGGACGGTGGGATCGACTTGAGCGGTCTCAAAGTCCTCGTCGTCGACGATGAACCCGATGCGTGCCGTCTCATCAAGTGGATGCTCGACGAGTGTCACGCCGAGGTCGTCACCGCCTCTTCGGCTGCCGAGGCTCTGCCCCTGGTTGAGACCGCGGCTCCCGACATTCTGATCAGCGATATCGGCATGCCCGACGTGGACGGCTACGAGTTCCTGCGGCGAATCCGAGCCCTGGCACCAGCCCGCGGCGGAAGGGTTCCGGCAATTGCTCTCACCGCCTTCGCGCGGCCCGAAGATCGAGCCAAGTCGCTCGCGGTCGGCTACACCGTTCACATTTCCAAGCCGATCGCTCCCGAAGCCTTGACCGCAACCGTCGCAACTCTTGCCGGAAGAATGAGTTAGTTCGGCAGCCGCCCGCTGCACTCGGACGACGGTATGAGAGTCCCAGCAGCAGGGCACGCCCTCCGGTCTGCTCGTCCTCACAGGCCTCAACTTCCGCTCTTGCCGGCGGTGCAACCGGCCGACACGAATGAAGCCCGGCAACCGGCGTTGCGTCGCGGAAACATGTTCCCGGCGCGCTTCTTGGAGCCGTGGAAACATCTGTCGGGACAGCCGACCTTGGCACGGTTTATGTCGGCTCACGCCGCCCCATCTGTGGTCGGCCAGTCCGCCGGCAGCCTGTTATCCAAAAAGTGGGCTAGAGTTTTTGAGGGGCTCGGTCTACTTCTGCGGCGGCGCCGATTGCTCTGAGTTGTTGCGGGCGCCCGCGTAAAACCTTGTGCTTACGACGGCGAGGTGCCAATGCGTTCTGTGCTCTGGCTCGGTGGCGGCTTGGCGGCGTTGTGCGTGGCCGCCAGCGGTTCCATCTCCGGCACGAAATCGGGGTCGACGCCGTGGGCTCAGCCCGGCTCGCCTATCGTCGCAAGCGATGGGTCGATCGAAGCGCTGGGCAGAACTCAGTGTGTCCCAGGGCGCGTGCAAGCATTGCCCCTGTTCCCTTACACCCGGTCGTCGATGTCCTCGCGGTGCAGGGCGAGCACGTGAAAAAGGGGCAAATTCTCGTCAAGCTGGACGACGACGAAGCCAGGGCCGACGTGCGGCTGAAGGAAGCACTTCTTGAAAGCGCCCAATCCACGGCCAATGAGGCTCGCCGTTTTCTGGCAAAGGCCCAGTCAAAGCAGGAGATTTTGCCCGAGCAGCGCCTGCACGAAGCCGCACACGCCGTCCGTAAGGCCGAAGCCGAGCAACGCGCCGCTCAAGCGGCGCTTGACTCGTCTCGGGCCGAGTTAGAGCACTTCAGCGTGGCGGCGGCCATTGACGGCGTCGTCAGTTGGCTGGATGTCCATCCGGGCGTCGTCTCGCGGCCAGGCACGTCAGTGTGGGGTGAGATTGTCGACCTGCGCGAGCTGGACGTGAAGTGCGAGCTGACGCCCCAGCAAGCCGACGACGTGGCACTCGGGCAACCCGTGGAGGTGCGTGTAGTCGATCGCGAAGGGGCGCCTTCGATCGGCCGCCTGATTTTCATTGCACCGGTCGCGGAGCCGAAAAGCGGGCTCGTCCCCGTCCTGGTCCGGCTTCGCAATTCCGAGCAGCCACTCCGCTGCGGCGTTTCCGTCTCTGTGCGTTTCCCGCCCGGACCGGCTGTCTACAGCAGGTAACCTGCCGCAGTCGCCGTCCGCGGGGGGCCCTGCTTATCGCTTGGCCCCGCGCTCTTTCGCTTCGAGCCGTTTGAGAAGCCTCTCGAGCTTGCGGACTTCGTCGCCGGTGAGCTTGCGGCTTTTGGTCAGAAACGCCACGAAGGGCGAGACGTGCCCGTGCAGCACGTCGTCGACGAAGGTGCCGACGATCTGGCGCATCAGGTCGGCCCGAGAGATCGTGCAGGTATAGCGGACCAACCCGCCCAATTTTTCCCGCTTCAGGTAGCCCTTCTCACGAAGCCGATCCATTACGGTGAGCACCGTCGTCCGTGCGCGGCCGGTGTTTTTCTCGAAGTGTTCCGTGACGTCGCGCGCGAGGATCGGGCCTTTGTCGGCGACGTGCTCCAGAATCAACCGCTCGAGGCTGCCCAGATTGTGACGCAGGCGTGGCATGATCGTTGACTCCTTGTCTACGTAGGTAGTCGGTGACGATACCGTCGACTACACGGGTAGTCAAGAGATTCACCGCGGCGCCGAGCTGAATTCTCACCGATTTGGTCGCCGCCTCACGGCCAGACTTACGAGAGCCGTCGATTTTCGTCAGAATGGGAAACATGAGAACAATGCCTGCTGATGGTCGGCGATTGATTGGACCGCTTGCGATACTGATTGCTCTGACTTGCACGTCGCCGAGAGTCTTCGCCTCCGACATGGAAATTTCGATCGAAGTCAAAGCGGGCGGCAAGCGCGTGCGCACCACCCAGACCGAGATTCAACCTTCACCAAAGAAACCACACCCGCGGCCCACGTGCACGGTCAAGGCGCACCAGGACTTCGTCGTCTCCTGGAAAGCAACCAATTCAAGCAAGCGTGAAACGTTCAAAGACGTCACGATTCATTGCGTGGTCGTCGCCGAAAAGGAGCCGGGGGAGACGACGATGCCCCATCTCCGGGATCCGGTGCAGGAGTCGGCCCTCTGGATGGATTTCAAGCCGGGAGGCAGCGCGACCGGAAAGTTTGCGCTCGCAATCGAAGAGCCCGGTGCCTACCTGCTGCGGGTCGAAACCCGCGAAATGCTCAAGACGCACGGCCACGAACACTTCGCCGCGCTGGACCTGATTTGTGAATAACCGGCGCGTAACCAGCCGGAATGGAATTGGGAACCCACGATGACTTTTGGCCGCTCAGCAGCAGTACGCCTTGTCATGATTCCTGTTGTGTTGGCTGGCGCGACGTCAGTCGCACGTGCCGAACACGCGCGCATCGATTTGCGGGTGATCGCAGCACCGGGCAAAGAGGCCTCGGCCACATCGGACACCGATCCTCCGGCCGGCGGCCGGAACACGCCTCCCATCTTCAAGGTGAAAGTCAACCAGCCGTTGGTCCTGCAGTTTTTTTTCACGAACACCGATCCGCACCACGACATCGAACAGGTTCAGGTTCGTTACTACGTGGTGCGTGTGGAAAAACTCGGCCGCAAACCGGCCGCCTCGTTGCACGAGTCGCACGGCCCCGAAAAAGAATCGCAGCCCTTTCTCGAACCAGGCGTCGTGACTCGGGGCCAGTTTCTCATGGATTTCAAGCCTGACTGCAAAGTCGGCACCCGCCTGAAATTCCAAATTCCCGCGCCGGGCATCTACTCGGTCCGCGTCGGCAGCGTCGGCACGCAGAGCGATCACGAGCACTTTTCGGCGATCGATTTGATGGCCGAGTGATCGGCTGACTGACGGCGACGGGAGACGCATGCTCCGCCTCGCAACCCCCACGACGGTTCTGCTTGCAGCAGTTCTTTCCGCGGCCTCCGCGCGCGCCGACGACGTCGACCGCATGCGACAACTCCTGCGCGAGGCCGGCGACCTCGTCCTCTTGTGCCAGGCGAGCAGCTTGCTCCAACCGCAACCTCCGGACGCGCTGCACGCGGCAAACTTGTGGACCGAAATCGGCTCAGCACAGGCCAAGATCGGCGAGCACCCGGCCGCGCAGGTGTCGTTTGACCGCGCCTGGAAAGTCGGCGCAGCGATTGAAGACCGATTCGATCGTCCGTGGAGGGCACTGGGCGAGACTGCCCGGCAACAAGTCCTCGCTGGCCAGATTCGGGAAGCGATCGACCATGCGCTTGGCTCCAAGGCCGAGGATCGGTGGGACTTATTTCTTCAAATTGCGACAGCCCAGGGGGAAGGGCAGAAGGATTTCGCAGGAGCGCGACGAACGATTGCCGCCTATCCGGCGACGGACGAGGAAAGCCGCGCACAAACGCAGCCGATTGTCGTCCTGACCTATCTGTGCGAACAGAATTTCCTGGCAGCGCTGGCGACCTGCGATCGCATCGATGCGGATTTTAAGCTCGCAAGCCGCATCTGGGCCCAGAAGCACTCAAACGATCGGATGACGCCGGCAGAACGCGTAATCGTGACCCTGCGCCTTTTCGAAGGGAACGTCCGTTGGGGCCATTGTGAGCGCGCTCAACAGGGAGGGTCGATTCGATGAAGCGCTTCAGGCCGCCGCGCGTTTGAAAGGAGATGCGCCCGTGGTCTGGGAGCGCTATCCCGTACAGGTCGCGAAGTCGGCAGCCGACAAGGGGCAAATCCCCCTTGCCCAGAAGTGCTTCCACGATCTGACCACGCAGTTTCGGAAGGACGAAGTCGCTCCCTCGCTTGTCAGCGGACTGGCCAAAGCCGGCCGATTTCAGGAAGCATCGGACCTCATCGATCGCACTAAGGATCGGACGCAAAAGGCCGTTGCCATCTTCAATCTGGCAGCCGAGCACGCTCGGCGAGGAGACGACCCGTCCGTCCAAAAAGAGTACAGCCGGGTGATGGCCTTCATGCATGGCACTTTTGGCCTGGTTGACAGCGGTCAACGACGGATTGTCGCCGCATATCTGGCCGGAGGTCATCTCGCAAAAGCCGTCGCATTTGCGGAGCAGCTCGAGCGTCACGGCACGCGATCACAGCCGCGAGCGCCGGCCAGGGCGCGAGCGATGCCTCGCGAGACCGATTGGTCGCAGCTCTCGTCAATCGATCAAGGCATCGGTTCGGCAGCCGCGCGGACGGGCAGTCGCGACCTCGCTCTGCGGATGTTCGATCGGAGTCGAGCCGCGGCCCGGCATGAGGAGCGAGATCGCTATCTGCTTCGACGCTTGACCCAGCTGGCCGTGGCCGAAGCCGACGCCGGATTCTCCGCGGCCGCCGCCGAGTGCCTGGGTTCGGCGTTCGATATCGTGGGTCAGCTCGACTTGAGCGAGGAGGAAGTCGACGACGTTGTTCAGCTCGCCGCGTCACAGGTTACGCTGGGCCAGCGCGAGTTGCGCGCAAAACGCTTTCGCTGGCGATCAAGAGTCTTTCGCACCGGCCGGTCGACGACGCCGTCGCGAGATCGTTGCAAGACGTGGCGCAGGCTCAGGCGTGGATCGGCGATATCGATGAGGCGATTCGGGCGGCAGACGTCCCATCGCCGCCCCTCGCCCGGGCCAGCGTGAAACTTGGCGTCGTCCAGGGCCTGCTGGCCCGTGCGAAGGAAAAGTCCTCATTGAAAGGGCCGATCCGCTGCGGTCTTCGGGCCTCTAGCGGTGAGCCGCCGTCCTCGCGCTCGGCGCGAACCGCAAGATCGATCTTCGTGTCGCCTCCGCGGCAGGTATCATTCTCGCGGAGGCAGTCATGGATCCCAGCGGCGGCGATTGGTTTGAGTCGGAAGCGCTTTGGGCGCGATTCTTTTCTTTTATGTTCACCGACGCCCACTTCACGGCGGCGGTTGAGAACGTCCCCAAGATCGTCGCGCTGACCGGGGTGACGGGCGGCAGCGTGCTCGATTTGGCTTGCGGACCGGGCCGATTCGCCGTTGCCTTCGCTCAGGCTGGATTTCGTGTCACGGGGGTCGACCGCACTCGATTCTTGCTCGACAAGGCCCGCGAACGCGCGACGCAGGCGGGTGCGACGGTCGAGTGGGTCGAACAGGATATGCGCGAGTTCCTACGGCCGGATGCCTTCGACCTGGCGCTCAATGTCTACACATCCTTCGGCTATTTCGACGACCCGGCCGAGAATCGTCGCGTGCTCGAAAGCATTCTGGCCAGCCTCAAGCCCGGGGGAACGTTTGTCTTCGAGCACATCGGCAAGGAGCTCCTCGCCGGACGATTTCAGCCGACGCAGGCCGACAACCTGGCGGACGGGTCGATCATGATCCAACGCCGGAAGGTCATCGACGACTGGTCGCGGATCGATGTCGAATGGATCATCCTCGAAGGAGGCCTGCGCCACGAGCTTTCGGCTGCGGCACTGGCTCTATTCCGCGCGAAATCCGCGACCTGTTCTCCAGCGTTGGTTTCGCTGACATTGCTATTTACGGCGGCTTCGACGCGTCCCCTTACGGCCCGCAAGCGCAGCGGCTCGTCGCAGTCGCGAAGAAGCCGCACGGCTAAGCTGCACCGGCGTGTCAATCGGTCCCCCTGCAGTTGAAGCCTGGCGAAACGGTCGACGTCACGCTCGGGGGGAACAGAACTGAGATCACCGGACAGCTGGTCGCGGAGAACCAACCGTTCGACTTCGACTATCACTACGCGATCAACTATCTCGTCGAGAGCGCGCGAATTCCTCCAATCAAAACCGCTCCCCTGGCAGCACGCTCTGCTGGGAGACTGGGCGAGCACCGACGTCCTCGCCAACGAATTCTCGCTCGACGCGATTGAGGCAAAGCTCAAAACGCTCGCCGGCGAATCGCCAGTCGCTGCAGAAAAATGAGGGTTGCCTGGTCACACCCCGATACGCCGCGGGCAGTCCGTTTCGAATCCTTTTATAACCATTAAATTGCCGGACGCATTGCCACACATGGCCACATTCAGAAACACGGCAGCGCAAAAGAAGGCAGGCTGCGAACGACGGCGTTGGCAGCCTGCTGATCGTTAGGAGATCGCAAACTCCAGCAAAGCGCATTGGCGGCAACGGGCTCTCCGTTGGCCTATTTAACCGCCGGCTTAAGCGATTCCAATTCCTCTTTTCTGGCCGCTTCGAGTTCTTCCTTCGACGGGATCTTTGAGAGGGCCTCTTTGGCCGCTGCCGCGACCTCGGGATTCGGGTCGTTGACAAACCGCTCGTACGCCGCCTTCAGCCCGAAGGTACGCGTTGGCGGTCCGTCTTCCACGCTCTTGTTGATGTACTTGACGCGGTCGGCCGGGCCGAGGCCGTTCAGAAAGTTTCCGAAGGAAGTAACTGAGTTTATGCCCATGAGGCTTTGGTAATACTGGGTGTCCTTGAAGGTGTCCGTTTCGGCGCAGGCGCGGCGACCTTTCCGCCTCTGCCGCAGCCGGGGACGGCCAAGAGTACGCCACACACAATTGCAATGTAACTGGCATTCCTCACGTCACTGGTTCCTCCGATTGAAAGCCCGTTAGCGCGAGAGGCACGGCAAACCACCACGGTCCAGGCGAGCAGGAAATCCAGATGAGTCTCAACCGGACCGGCTGGACCAGGGGACGACGCGTGTCACTCGCGCGAAGTTAACATAAAAAAGGGCAGGCTGTCGACGAAATTCGTCGACAGCCCGCCAATTTCACGAGAAGTCTAACCGCAAAGCGAAAGCTTACGGCTCGCCGACGGCGCCGTTCACCGTCTCGCCACCCTGAATGGTGGAAAGACCGGTGTAGACTGTCATGTCGACGTTCTCACTGAGGAACTGCACCGAACCGTCGCACAGCAGGAACAGACCCCCGCCGGGATGATCGCTGCGGAAATTCGAGAGACTGCCGATCTCGGGATTCCCGATTCCGAGTGGCGTCGGGTTGGGTTTGCCAGCACTGTCATTCCCTTGACCGGTCAAATCGAGGGAGACCGGCGGACCGAATCCCGCGGACCACGTGCTCTGGCACGTGTTGAAGCGACTGGTCACAAACGCCAAGCCGGTCGTGCCCGGAGGCCCGCCCAAATCAGCAAACGTGTCGGTCACAGGGTTCTTGTTCAATTGTTCCATCATGCAGGCGGCGGCTTCTCCCGTCAGCACGAATTGGGCAGCAACGGAGTTGTTGGTGCTGTTCACGAATTGGTCATTGATGAGTACCTGGACCCACACGGGCTGGGGCGCACCCGCGACGCTCGCGGGAACGCCGATGGCCGTCAACGCGGGAGGGATTGCAGCTGGCCACGTGGCCGGCGCCAGGCAGTAGCGCCCACGGCAAATCGAGTATTTCGGGTTCTGGATCAACGGAGACATCGCGGCCTCGCCGATGGCAATCGTGCTGCTCGTGCCGTCGGTGATGTCACGAATACGCGTGGCCGAATTGATATTGAACACGCCGCGCTCAGTCGCCGGAATATTCTGTGTCGTCCAACAAAGCTGGTCGTTGACGCCGTGGGAGAGAGCGTAGTTGAGCGGGACGTCGTAGAGACCCTGCGACGCGACGCCGGCTCCCGGGAATGCATCCGGGAAGGTGTCGGACGGGCAGCGGTACAGCCCGCTGGCGGAGGCCGCCTGCATTGCGGTTTGCGTCAGGCCGATGCCGTTCGTGGAAGCCGAGACAGTCTGGGAGTTCACCGCACGGTTCCACTGATAAGCGTGGGCGAAGGCGGTCTGCTCGTCGTACGGCGACAGCGCGACGAATGCGTTGGCCATCGCTTGGACGTAGATGTTGCCCGGAGGGAGCCCCGGGGTGCCCGGAGGCGCCCCGAGTTGCACAGCCCAACTGTTGCCGTACACCGCCGCGGCCATGGGAAACATCCGGGAGGTGTCATGGTAGTTGTGCATGGCAATGCCGAACTGCTTCAGATTGTTACGGCATTGGCTGCGGCGGGCCGCTTCGCGCGCCGCTTGGACGGCGGGAAGCAGCAGCGCGATGAGTGTTGCGATGATCGCGATCACCACTAACAACTCAATCAGCGTAAAACCAGAGCGCCGGTTGCGCTCAGACGCGAGGCGTGTCATCGTAGGACTCCTTAGAACTGGAACGGCCGAGAAAAACGCTACGACGCGGAAACGCTAAAAGACACTGCGATAAGGATTTACACCTGAGTAAGGATTTACAGGTGTACGCACGAGGCTACGCCTTCATAAAACCTTGATCAACTAGGGAGATTCCTGATCTTGCCATCGGGGAATCCCCTATGTCGCTGTAGGGAAATCCCCGACGCCCGGGCAGAAGGTAAGGCGAGCAACCGGAGAGGCGGAGGCCCATGGATCGGGCGGTCGCCAATCGAAATGCAACGGGTCCCTGAAGCGCCGCCGCTATCTGCCGCGGGCCGCCACCTCTCCGTCAGGAGCGGCCGCAGCGACCCGCGCGAGAATCACCCGCTTCATACACTCGGCCCGCCGGCCACGCCTCGACCGCGCGGGCCAGTTCTGGGTCTGAATTGCCGGGAAGTGCAACCGCATTCTGCATCGCTTCGACGCCCGCCACGCGAATCTCTCGGGGATTTCGCGTTATATTCGGTTCCTTGTATGATTGAAAAAAAAGTGCCGGCGGGTGTTCAGAATCGGCGTCCCGAAGCTCGTCGATCCATCGACGACCTTTTGCGGAGCTATTGAATGAAGGTCTTCGCCTGGTTGATCCTCGCCGCGGTCGGCATGGGGATGACGATCTGGGCCTACGAGTCGGGTCGGTCGGCCGAGGGGTCAACGCCGACTTCTTCAGGGATGATCGTGGTCGCGCGGTCTTCGTCGGAGCGATTCGACGAGCCGATCCCCTTTCCGGCAACGAAGGCCGGCGTGCTGCAACTGCCCGTTTCCGGGATTTCGGCGATGCTGGCCATGTCGGCGGGCGCCTCGGGCGATACGGGTCGGCGACTGCGCTTCCAACTCTCGGAAAAGCTGATCCAAGTTTCGCTCAAAGAGGCCGGCATCACCGAAAGCAGCCTGGCCTGGGGCAAGCTCCCGCGCATGGACCGAAACGAAGTGCTCGCCGGCCAACAGGCCTCTCACCAGGACCAGTGCGAAGTCTCGGAAACCGTCTACAAAGTCACCGGCGGGTTGCCCCGTGAAGCCGGCCTGTTCGCTCGCAGCTACGTCGTGCCGGAAAGCGATCGCACCGGCGAACACGGCGACGAAGGAGACGCGAGCTTTCGGCCGGGCGTGCTTATCCCGCTGAGTTCCAAGCAACTCACGAATCGAAAAATTGAGAAACAGCTCAAAGAGCACTTTCCGCCCGACAAGTTCGACAGCGTCGCCTGCCTCCCCACCACGGCGCCGCAAATGTTCTATACATCCCTATTCGGCGAAGGGCTGCTCCTCCTCGGCGGTTCGGGCGCCTTCATTGCCCTGTACTCCGTCGCGGCATCTCGTGTCCGCTGGGCCATCGTGCACGATCCGCTGCTTACGATAGCCACCCATCGCCGAATGATCTGGGGCGTGCATCTGGCCTATTTCGGCATCTATCTGTTGGCCGCGGGGTTCGTGTTCGGGACGCCCGATCTGTTTATCGCCATCCAGGCCATCGTTCGGGGCGCCCTGGGCGGAGGCGACCGCACGCTCGAATACGCTGGCAAGGCTTACCTCAGCGGCAACATGGCTTGGGCGGCCCTTGTGACGTTTGTGATCAATTTTTTCCTCGGGTCCGTGGTCTTCATAACGCTCCCCTCGTGCATCATCCCGGCGAGCGGGACGCTCGTAGCGGCCTATCGGGCCCTGCTGTGGGGACTCTTGCTGGCGCCGGCGACGCTCGTGCAAGTTCACCTGATGCTGCCCCATTCCGGCACACTGCTTCTCGAAGGCGAGGGCTACATCCTGGCAACGTTCTTCGGCCTGATGATGGCGGTGTTTATGTTCCACGCCGATCCCGAGTCGAGTTTCTTCCAACGCTATTGCCGTGGCCTGTTGCTTAACATCAAGGGCAGCCTGCTGGTCGCGGTCGTCCTGGCGGTCGCGGCAATCTACGAGGCGGTAGAAGTCATCCTGTTGCTAAAGAGCGCCGGCGGCGCATACGCGCCTCACGCGCAATTCGACGAGAACAAAGATGTTCGCTCGGCAGACGCTCAGTATTCTCAGCGAGCCTTTGCGTCCCTCCCTATTCGGCAAGTGTCCGCAATGCGGCCGCTGGTTCGTCCTGAACTGTGTTCGCGAAGAGAAATCGGAGATTTCGGGCACGGTGAGCACATACCGCTGCGAACACTGCGGCCACGAAGAGCAATATGCGCAGTGCCACCCGCCGCACGCGATTTAGGCAACTGGTATCGGCTGTGCTTACGCCTGCGCGGGGCCAGAAAGTCTTCACGAACGTCCAATCCGCCACCGGAAACCGTTCCGCAGAGCTTCCAAGGACTCGGATGGTCGCCGGTTAGTCTTGCGACAGCGACCAGCGCAGATATTCTTCGATAAACGGATCAAGTTCGCCGTTGAGGACGTTGGTGGGGTTGCCGGACTTTTGGCCGGTGCGGGTGTCTTTGACAAATTGGTCGGGGTGCAGCACATAGTTGCGAATGGTCTCGCCGCCGAAGCCGATCTTGGATTTTTGTCCGCGGCGGTCGGCGGCCTCCTTCGCTTTCTTCTCGCGGTCGCGCTGGTAGAGCTTGGCCACGAGCATCTTGCGGGCCAGCGCTCGGTTCTTGTGCTGGCTGCGCTCGTTCTGGCACTGCACCACGACGTTCGTTGGCAAGTGCGTGAGGCGGATGGCCGAGCTGGTCTTGTTGACGTGCTGGCCGCCTGCTCCGCCCGCGCGATACGTGTCCTCGCGGACGTCGTTGGCGAAATCGACTTCGATCACCGTCTCGTCGTCGATGGCGGGCGTCACGTCGACGGCGGCAAACGACGTGTGTCGGCGGCCGGCCGAGTCGAACGGACTGATCCGAATCAGACGATGGTTGCCCGTCTCACCTTTGAGATGGCCGAACACGTAGTCGCCACGGATGGCCAAGGTCGCGTTGCGGATACCCGCCTCTTCGGCCGGCGACGTCTCCAACAGCTCGCGCTCGAAACCGTGGTCCTCGGCCCAGCGGTCATACATCCGCAGCAGCATTTCCGCCCAGTCGGCCGAATCGGTGCCTCCTTCGCCGGCTTGAATGGCAACGTAGGCGCCCATCACGTCGGCGGGGTCGGACATCGTGGCCTGCAGCTCGGCCGAGTCCAGCTTCGGACCGATAGCGGCTAGCGCCGATTTGAATTCTGTCTCGCTGTCGCCCGAGGCGTCCTCGTCGGCAAATTCCAGCAGCACTCCAAGATCGTCAAACTGCGAAAAAAGCTCTTTGACCGGCTTGGTGGAATTGGTGAGCTGCCGCAGCTCACTGACGAGTTTTTGCGCCTTTTCGGCGTCGTCCCAAAAGCCGGACGCCGCCATCGTCTGATTGATTTCCTCGGCGCGTTTCAGTTTTTGATCGTAGTCAAAGAGAGTCCCGCAGATGGACGATCCGTCGACTGATCTCTTGATAGGCCTGTTTGAGTTCACTGTTCATGCGGCCGACTCCTTTGAATCAACGCCCGCGAAGAGCGACGGGCAGCGAATTATAGGAGCGGGGCGATTGGGCCGCTACCCGGTCGAACGGATGTCGAGAAGCGGAATGACAAAAGACCGCTTACTGCGCACGGCTCTTAGGAATGTAAGCCGATTCCTGAATAGACGAACCCCAGCTCGCGCATGCGTTTGGGTTCGTAGAGATTGCGGCCGTCGAAGATCACCGGTTGCTTCATCTTGTGCTTGAGGTAGGCGAAATCCGGGTTCCGGAATTCGTTCCACTCGGTGACGATCGCCAGCGCGTCGGCGCCGTCGAGGGTGTCATAGTGATGGGCACAATACGTCACTTTGTCGCCGTAAATGGCCTGCACGTTCTCCTGTGCGACCGGATCGTGGGCACGGACGGTCGCCTTAGCAGTGAGCAGGCGATCGATCAACACGAGCGACGGGGCCTCGCGGATGTCGTCGGTCCGCGGCTTGAACGAGAGTCCCCAGACGGCGATCTGCTTTCCTGCGAGCTGCCCTTCGAAGTAGCGGTGAATCTTTTGGAACAAGACTTCCTTCTGCGCCGTGTTCACATGGTCGACCGCTCGTAGAATGCTGGGCTCGATCGACTTCTGTTGCGCAACCGAGATCAAGGCACGCACATCCTTGGGGAAACACGACCCGCCGTAGCCGACGCCCGGGAACAGGAACGAAAAGCCAATCCGCTGGTCGTGGCCGATGCCGCGGCGGACCTCGTTGATGTCGGCCCCGACGCGGTCGCAGAGGTTGGCCATCTCGTTGATGAAGCTGATTTTCGTCGCCAGCATGCAGTTGGCAACGTACTTTGTCATTTCGGCACTTTCGAGCCCCATCACCAGAAAGGGATGCTCGGTCCGCAGGAAAGGCTTGTAGAGTTCGTGCAGGACCTCCGCCGCCTGGGGCCGGTCGACGCCGATTACCACCCGATCGGGCTTCGTGAAATCTTCGATTGCCGCCCCTTCCTTCAAAAACTCGGGGTTGGAGGCAACGTCGACGTTTCGGCCGCAAAGCTGCCGCAGGTGTTCCGCGACAGCCCGGTTGGTCCCCACGGGGACGGTACTTTTGATGACGACGGTTGCCGACTTGTCGAGCAGCGGAGCGAGCGTCTCGACGACCTTCCACAATCCGGTCAGGTTGGCAGAGCCGTCGTCTCCCTGCGGCGTGCCGACCGCGATGAAGACGCACTGGGCGGCCGGCACGGCTTCTTTGTAATCGGACGTGAACTTGATGCGGCCCGACCGGGCGTTCCGCAGCACGAGTTCGGTCAGGCCCGGCTCGTAGATGGGAATCTGACCCTTCCGCAGGGATTCGATCTTTTGGGCGTCGATATCGACGCAGAATACGTCATTGCCGGTTTCAGCGAAGCAAGTGCCGGTTACGAGCCCAACGTAACCGGTCCCGATCATGGCGATCTTCAAGACGTGCGCTCCAAACTGTGGCCCGGGCGGGCGAACAGACTATTCGGGGTCTTTTCGCCGCCCTTTGCCGTACTGCTCTTCATAATACTTGAGATAGTCGCCGGAGCGCACACGACGAACCCATACCGCATGGCCCAGATACCAGTCGATGGTCTCGCGAATTCCCTTGCGAAAATCGACCTGCGGCTGCCAGCCCAGCTCGCGCTCAGCCTTGCTGCAGTCGATGGCGTAGCGCAAATCGTGCCCAGGCCGGTCTTTCACGTATTCGATCAACGATTGCGGCTTATTGAGCAGCTCCAGGAGCGTGAGCGTGAGATCGATGTTTTTGATCTCCTGATGGCCGCCGAAATTGTAGACCTCGCCGTCGCGGCCCTTCCTTAAAGCTGCGTCGATGCCCGCGCAATGATCGCGAACGTGGATCCAATCACGGACATTTTCGCCCTTGCCATACACCGGCACCGGCTTGTTCTCGCACAGATTGGCAATGAAGAGAGGAATGATCTTTTCGGGGAATTGGTAGGGGCCGTAATTGTTCGAGCAACGCGTGGTAATCGCGGGGAAACCAAACGTGTGACAGTACGATCGCACCAAGAGGTCAGCAGCCGCCTTTGACGCCGAGTAAGGGCTGTTGGGCGCGATCGGCGTATCCTCTGTGAACAGCCCCGTCGGGCCGAGGCTGCCATAGACTTCGTCGGTCGAGACCTGAACGTATCGTCGCACTTTCGCCTTTCGGCACGCGTCCAAAAGCACCTGGGTTCCTGTGACATTCGTTTGAATGAATGGGCCCGAGTCCAAAATGCTGCGATCGACGTGGCTCTCGGCCGCGAAATTGACGACGGCGTCGACTGGGCCGGATCCAATCACTGAGTTGACGAATTGTGCGTCGCAAATATCCCCGCGCTTGAACCGATAACGCGGATCGCCCTCGACGTCTGCGAGATTCTCGAGGTTCCCCGCATAAGTCAGCTTGTCGATGTTGACGATCGACTGCTCGGAATACCGGGCCAACTGCTCGCGGATGAAGTTCGAGCCGATGAATCCGCAGCCGCCGGTGACGATCAGACGAGGAGACATAGTCTCTTTCTGCGGGTTCCTTTGCGGTCTAGCCGCTTGACGACTTTCTTCGGGGACACATTGCTAACCGGCCCGCGCCGCGACGCGGACCGCGAATGGAAGTCCGCCGCGAAAGACCGAATTTATCGGGGAGGCAGGGCCTGCGTCTATTCCGAGATTGGGCCGCTATTCCGAGATTTTGGCCGGGATGCGGGCCAGCGAGACCAGCGTGTCCCCCTCGTCGAGGCGGATGATCCGCACGCCTTGCGTGTTGCGGCCGATCTGGCTGATGTCGCTCGCGCGGACTCGCTGAATCTTGCCGCGGGCCGTAATCATGATGACTTCATCATCGTCTGCGACCGAGACGATGTCGACGACTTTTCCGTTGCGATCGGTCGTGCGAATGTCGCGCAGACCCTTGCCACCGCGGCGCTGCCGGCGATAACGCTGGTTGCCCGAGTAGCCGGCGACCGATTCCTCACCCTCTTCTCCCTCGGGCAATTCCCCCTCGGCGGCGGGCACTGCGGTCGGCTCTTCTTCGGCTTCGGCTTCGGGTGGCACTTCGGATTCGAGCGCCGCTTCTTCGCCCTCATCCGCAACGGCCGGGCCGAACGGTGTGCGCTTGCCGTATCCTTTTTCGCAGACGGTGAGTAGCGTCATCTCCGGATCGGCCATCACCATGCCGGCAACGGCGTCTCCCTCGCTGAGGCTGATGCCCCGAACGCCGTGGGCTGGACGGCCCATCGGTCGCGCGTCGTGATGCGAGAAACGGATCGACATGCCGTTGCGAGTGGCCAGCACAACGTCATCGTCGCCCGTAACGCTCAGCACGTCGATCAGTTCGTCCCCTTCATCGAGCTTGATGGCGATGATGCCCCCTTTCATCGGGCGGCTGAAGGACGAGAGGGCCGTCTTCTTCACCGTGCCGTTGCGGGTGGCCATGATCAGGAACCGATCGTCGGTGAATTCGCGGACGGCCAGGCAGCTCGTCACGCGTTCTTCGCCATCTTTGAGCGACAGCAAATTGACGATCGCCCGGCCGCGGCTGGTGCGGCTCTGCAGCGGCAGGTCGTAGACCTTTTGCCAATGGACCCGACCACGATCGGTAAAGAACAGTAAATACGCGTGCGTGCTGGCGACGAACAGATGCTTGACGTCGTCCTCTTCGTCCGACTTGACCCCCGTGATTCCCTTTCCCCCCCGATGCTGCGCTTCGTAAGTGCTGAGGGGTGTTCGCTTCACATATCCGCGCTGCGACAGGGTGACGACCATCGGCTCTTCGGCAACGAGGTCGTCCCGATTCATCGCGACGGATTCTTCCTCGGAGATCTGCGTGCGGCGTTTGTTGCCGTACTTCTCCTTAAGGTCGAGCATTTCCTGCCGCACAAGAGCCCGGATGTACGTTTCGTCGGACAGCAGCCGCAAAAACTCGATGATGCTCTCGAGCAGCTTGGCGTGTTCGCCTCGCAACGATTCGCGTTCGAGATTGGCCAACGAGCCGAGCTGCATCGAGACGATGGCTTCCGACTGATTGGCCGACAGGTTGTAGACCTCGGCGACGCCTTTCTCGCTCTGAAAGTCGCGGAACCCGACGTCCCCGAGCGCTCGCGCGACCAGCTCAGCCGCGACTTCGATCGCCTGCAAGGCCTCTTTCGCGGCCGCTCGGCTGGCAGCCGCGCGGATCGTGGCAATCACCTTGTCGATTTCGCTTTGAGCGATCAACAGGCCTTCGACCGTGTGCTTGCGCTTGCGGGCTTCGGCCAGCAAAAACTCGGTCCGACGGCGGATGACCGTCACCCGGTGCCGCAGGAATTCCTCGAGCAATTCCTTTACCGACAACGTCTGCGGCCGGTTGGCAACCAGCGCCAGCAGAATCACGCTGAACGTCACCTGCAGCGTCGAGTACTGGAAAAGCTGATTGAGGATCACGTCGCGATCGGCGTCGCGCTTGAGCACGATGTGCAGGCGCACCTGCCATTCCGGCGTCTTGCGGTCGGTGAAGTCGACGATCCTCGCGATCCCCTTGATCCGGTCGTCCCGCACCAGGTCTTCGAGCTTTTCTTTGAGCCGGTCGCGCGTCTCGAGGTAGGGAATCTCGGTCACGACGATGACGTCGGCATTTTTCTCGGTCTCGAAATGCGTCGCCGCGCGGAGCGTGATGGTGGAACGCCCCGTGAGATAGCCCTGCCGGATCCCTTCGCGACCGCAGATGATTCCGCCCGTCGGGAAGTCGGGGCCGGGCATTACTTCCAAGAGGTCATCGATCGTGCAGTCCGGATCGTCGATGACCTTGATCACGGCGTCGGCAACTTCGTTGAGATTGTGCGGGGGAATACTCGTCGCCATTCCGACCGCAATACCGCTCGATCCATTCACGAGCAGGTTGGGAAACCGCGACGGCAACACGACCGGCTCGCGACCCCGCTGGTCGTAGGAGTCGACATAATCGACGGTGTCGCTCTCGAGATCGTCGAGCATTTCCGAAGCGACGGCCGACAACCGGGCTTCCGTGTACCGCATGGCCGCCGGAGGCAGTCCGGCGAGCGAGCCGAAGTTGCCCTGTTTGTCGATCAGCACATTCCGCATGATCCACGACTGGGCCAGGCGAACGAGCGTCGGGTAGATCACCGATTCGCCGTGCGGATGGTAGTTGCCGCTCGTGTCGCCGGAGATTTTGGCGCACTTCACGCGCTGGCTGGCCGGCCCGAGATTGAGGTCGTTCATCGCGACCAGGATCCGCCGCTGCGAAGGCTTGAGGCCGTCGCGGGCGTCGGGCAAAGCGCGACTGATGATCACGCTCATCGCGTAGCTGAGGTAGCTCGAGCGCAGCTCGTCCTCGATATCGAGCGGCTTGATCCGCTCGGAAGAAATCTCCCCGGCGCCGCCGGGAATCTCCTCGGGCGTCAGAGCGTCATCGATATCGCCGTCGCCATCGTCGGCCAAGACTGTCTCTCCCAATATTCGCGTTGGCTAAGAGTCGGGTCGGCCAGCGAAGGGCAAAATCCGACCCGGCTGCCCGCTCCGGCCGCCGTGCTCGTTTCGTGGCGGGCGGCCGCATGGATTCCCGGTTTCCAACGGCTCAAAGAGGCCAAAAACGACATCCATGCCAAGGCAGAATTATAGGGATTCGGCGACTCATCCTCAACGCTCTGACGACGACGTTTTCGCAAGCATTTGCAGGATGCAATTGACGTCGAAATCGATCGATGGTTGGCCGGCTAGCAGATCGGTGAGGTCGAGTGCAGCGAGCGTCGAGCCACGCCTCACCGACGCGGTTTTCTGGCCGCAAAACCAACCCATCCGGGCGGAAAGCGAAACCGACCGTAGCCGTTCCGCGGGCGCACCTGAAAGCCCGCGTTTCGCAGCTCTTGCACCACGGTGTTTCGCGGGTAAAGACGCAAGCGGTGAATCTCACGGCTGCGGCGGTAGAAGTCTCCAATCTTCCAGAAGCTGGTGATCGTACGCGTCAGCGTCATCCGTCGGTGGTCTTCCTCGGCCGTGAAGAGCACCGTCCAACCCGGACCTTCGGAATAGCCCCGCGTCGGAGCTGACCGGGGAACGCGGCCCGGCGTGGCGACGTCGAAGAGCAACAGGCCGCCGGGTTCCAGCGCCTGATACAGATTTCGCAGGACGCGCGGAAGGCGGCTGGCCCGATTGCGGCGATCGAAGAGATAGTTGAAGACTTCCCCCACGGCGGCGATAGCAATGCAGGGGGGAACGGCAGCCGAAATGAACGATTCCCGGCGGAACTCCGCGCGGGCGCGCGTCTGCGGGCGATGGCCAGCATGGCTTCTGAATAGTCAAAGCCGAGCACGTCGTACCCGGCGGCGGAAACGGCCTGGGCCAGGATTCCGCTGCCGCAGCCCACGTCGACAACAAGCCCGGGCGTTGCGCGCTTTCGCGACTTCCGCAGATGTTTGAGCAATTCGACGGCCGCGTTGGCCGCCACGTGGCCAAAGCCGGCATCGTGAATCGAAGCCAAATCGGCGCTGTACGCCGTGGCGGCGGTGCGAGCCATCTGCGCAGGACTCTCGTTGGACGGCGGCAAAGCGCGAACCGCAGGCCCGCGAAGACGGCTCGACCGAAGCATCGCCAAAAAACTGCCCCAACGCATGGTACCTGATGACCCGGACGGAGGAAACACCCGCCTCCCCCTGAGAATTCCGACTGCGTCGGCGAGGGAGGCGTCTCTGAAGCAACCCCTGGCGAGAGGTAAAGTTGAAGCAAGCGGGCTGGTACAAAGAAAGAGGACGGTTCTGGACCGCAGGGCAGGCTTTGCCTGCCGGTAGAATCGCGGCAGGCCCAGCCTGCCCTACCACCCAACACACGTCTCGATTCGGACAAGGGATCCGAGCGGTTCTCCCTCGATAAGGAACGAACATGCCGCAAGCCATAGTCGATCCGGCGGAACTTCGCCGGTTTGCCCAGATGTTGAAGAAATTCAACCAAGAACTGGGAGAGCGGATGAGCGCGATGGGCAACCAGCTCAACGACCTGACGAACTCGTGGCGCGACCAGGAACAGCTCAAGTTCCGCACCGAGTTCGAGCAGCACATGAAGATGATTGCCCGGTTCATCGAGGCCAATAACCAGCACATTCCCTACCTGCTCCGCAAGGCAGAGCGGATCGAAGAGTACATGCAGCAGCGGTAAGGAGCCGTTAATGCCCCGCGCCAACGTTCGCTCTCTCGATTCCGTTCAGCGGTTCCGGCCCAAGGTCTCCCAATTCGAGGACGACTTAGGGGCTGCGCTCACCAGCCTGCGCGTCGAGATCAACCGGACCCTTCAATGGATCGATCATGACTGCCCGCAATACTGGCAGAACCAGGTGCGGGGCGGCTTCGATCGCGTGGCCGAGGCGCGAACGACGCTGATGCGGAAGCAGATGATCACGATCGCCGGACACCGCTCCGAGTGCATCGACGAGAAAAAGGCCCTCGCAAAAGCGAAGCAAAATCTCGAAATCGCCCAGCAAAAGGTCCAGGCCTGCCGGCAATGGAGCATCAAGGCCCATCATGCGGCCGACGAATACACGGCCCGCGTCGGCCGCGTCGAGCAGCACGTTGGAAGGAGCCTGCCGCGGATCAAGATGATGCTCGATCGCATGATCGCGGCCCTCGAAGACTACGCGCAGGTCGCGAAGGGCGCGGTCTCGGACTTGGACGCAACGGTCGAAGTCGACACGGGTCCCCCGCCGGAACAGGAAGCTGCCGCTGACAATGGGCAAGCTCCGGCGCGAATGGGCAACCGGCGGTCTTATCCGCAGCTCCACCTTCCGCTGAAGTCGAAGAGGCAACTCCCGAGGCCGCCGCGAGGTCGCACACATGACGGTGGGACAATTTTCCGGCGCCTTGGCGAAGCTGCACGGGGCCATCGAATACCTCGAGCGTTCCTGGCGCGAAGCCAAGCAGAATTGGGACGACGAAACCAGCCGGAACCTCGAAGACGCTCACATTAAGCCGATCATTCAACAACTCAATGAGATCATCGAAGCCACCGTCCCTTTGAGCGAAACCATGGGGCAGGCTCGCCGCAACTGCGGCCCTCCGGAAGGCGCTCGATGACCTTTGGCAACCGCGCTCGACTCGAAAGTGACGAATCGATGATGAGGCGGGTGGCTGGGATTGGGCCGCAGGCACGCCCGCCGTATCTCAAGCTCTGGGGGCCGATTTTGCCCAGACGCCAACCGCAGGCACCCCGACCCGAAAGCGACTCCCGATGGCGGAGATGGCGGAATTGACAACTGGCGATCCAATCAAGAGCGAGCTCGAGGCGCTGCTTGCTGCGGCCCAGGAGCGCGCGGCCGCCGAGCGGGAGGTCGCCGCCGAATTCACGAACAGTCTCGACGACCCCGAGTACGAGCTGCAGAAGAACCTCAAGAAGGTCGGCTCGCAATTCGACCAACAATTGCAGGACGCTCAACAACAGTGGGAAACGTCCCGCGACGCCATCGTTCAACAGTTCGCGCAGGAGGAGAGCGGCGTCAAGGCCCAGCAGCAGGCCGAACTGCGCGAGATCGAGCTGGAATACGGGAACGAACAGGAAGCGGCCGACAAAGAGAAGACCGACGCCAGCTGGATGGTCACGTCGGTGCTCGACGACAACGCGCACGACAGCCCGCGCTACCAATACGAGACGTTCAAGAAACGTCTGACGTCAACGAAGGACCGGCTGGCTCAGCGGCGTCGCGAGATGGATGAGGTCGTCAAGGCGGCGACCGACTTGATGCAAGACCGCCGACAATGGCAGGGCGAGGGCGAGATCGAGACGGTCGAGAAGCCGGAAACCCTGGAAGAGGCCGAGGAGCTTTTCCAATCCTCCGCAACCAAGATTGAGAAGGGCTGCGCCGCGCTACGCCGGCAAACGCTCGCGCGGATTTTCGGCGGCGTCTGGCCCGCGCTCCTCTTCGTGCTCGCCGCGGCGGCGATCTGCGCGCCGATCCTGATGTTCGTTGACCCGCAGCTATTTAAGATCGAAGCCCTCAACAGTCGCACGACCTGGCTGTTGACCGCGGCCGGCGGTTCGGCGCTGCTGGTCGTGATTGTGATGTCGATTCTGTTCGGCGTTGCCCGCTCCAAGAGTGCCGCGGTGTTCGAGCCGATCGAGCAGGCCGCCGCCAACCTCAAGGCGGCGCATCGCCGCTGGCAGGAATTCGCCAAGCAGGAGCTGCAAGAGCGCAAGCAACAATACGAGCGGCGTCATGCCGACGTCATCGCACAGAGGGAGCGGGCGCTCGCCAACCTCGAAACGAAATCAACCAAACGGCTGCAAGATGCCGAGACACGCAAGTCCCAAAGAGTTGCCGAGGCCGAGCAGAAATTCCCCGCGATGCTCGCCGACCTGGAACGACGTCGTGAGGAAAAGCTCGGCAAACTCGACGAGGAGTTCGGAAAAAAGAAGGCCGAGCTGACCGCGGGCCGCCGCACGACGCTCGAAGCGGCACGGCGCAAAACGTCCGAGCAAACGTCGCAGCGCAGGTCGCGCGAGTCCGAAGCTCGCGGCGCGCTCTCCGGGAAGTGGCGGGCGGCAACGTCCAAATTCTTCCAAATGGCGGGCGAGCTTCGCGAAGAGTGCGAGCGGACTTCGGGCCACTGGTCCCAGCTGCTCGACGCGAGCTGGAAGCTGCCGGAAGAGGTCCGTGTCCCGATCCGTGTCGGCAGCTATGACGTCGACTTTGAAAAGATCCCGGACGGCATGTCGGAGGCTCCGGAGCTTAAGCCGGATCCGCCGCGGGTTGCAGTCCCCTTCGTGCTGCCTTTTCCAGGCCGTGCGTCGATGCTCTGGGAATGCCAGGGAGAAGGGCGGGACGTCGCCGTCGACGGGATCAAGTCGGTGATGCTGCGGCTGTTGACCTCGCTGCCCGGCGGAAAAATTCGCTTCACGATGATCGACGGGGCCGATCGGGGTCAGGCGTTTTCCGTCTTCAGCCACCTGGCCGATTACGACGAGCTGATCATCAACAAGCGAATCTGGACCGAGAAGCACGACATCGAGGAAAAGCTGACCGAACTCTCCGAGCACATGGAGAACGTCTTTCAGGCCTATCTCCGCAACGAATACGAGACGATCGAAGAATACAACGAGCAGGCCGGCGAAGTCGCCGAGCCGTACCGGTTCCTCGTCGTCGCGAATTTCCCGGCCGAGCTTCAGCGACGCGGCGGCGCAGCGGCTGTTGAGCATCGCCAGCGAGCGGACCCAAGTGCGGCGTCTACACGCTCTTCAGCATGGATACGCGGCAGGCGATGCCGCACGGCTTCGACAAGGCCGACCTCGAAGCGACGGCGACGACGTTCGACTGGGTCAATAACTGCTTCGTCGTTCGCGATCCGGTGCTGGCGCATTTCCCCGTGAAGATGGAGACTCCGCCGCGGGCCAACGACTTCGCCGAATCGTTCGCAAGGCGGGTGTCCAATCGAAAGATGCACGCCGCGTCGAAGTGGCCTTCGAGCGGATCGTCCCGCGGAACGGCCAGTTGTGGCATCAGGACAGCCGCGCCGGGGTCGACATCCCGCTCGGCCGGGCCGGCGCGACCAAGCTGCAGCATCTCAACTTGGGCCGCGGCACTTCGCAGCACGTGATGATCGCCGGCAAAACGGGCTCCGGCAAATCGTCGCTGTTGCACACGCTGATCGTGAACATCGGACTGCATTACGCGCCGGACGAGATGCAGTTCTATCTCGTCGACTTCAAGAAAGGCGTCGAGTTCAAAACGTACGCCAGCCACGCGATGCCCCATGCGCGGATCATCGGCATCGAGAGCGATCGCGAGTTCGGCATCAGCGTGCTCGAGCGGCTCGACGGCATCCTCAAGGAGCGCGGCGAATTGTTCCGTAAAGTCGGCGTGCAGGACATCAAGAGTTTTCGCAACGCCGAGCCAGACAAGAAACTGCCTCGGATCCTGCTGATCATCGACGAGTTCCAGGAGTTCTTCGTCGAGGATGACCAGCTTTCGCAGGCGGCCAACCTCTTGCTCGACCGGCTCGTCCGCCAGGGCCGTGCGTTCGGCATGCACGTGTTACTGGGTTCGCAAACTCTGGGCGGCGCGTATTCGCTGGCCCGCAGCACGCTGGGACAGATCGGCGTGCGGATCGCGCTGCAGTGCAGCGAGAGCGACGCGCACCTGATCTTGAGCGAAGAGAACGGCGCCGCCCGCCTGCTCACGCGGCCCGGCGAAGCCATCTACAACGACTCCAACGGCCTCACCGAGGGCAATCACCCGTTCCAGATCGCCTGGCTCCCCGACGAGCGCCGCGACCACTTCTTGGGCATCATCCAAGAGCGGACCGAGGAGAAACAGTTCCGCATCGATCCGGCCATCGTGTTCGAGGGCAACCTGGCCTCCGATCCGCGGAACAACCAGTCGATCAGCGAGGCAATCGAGCGGTTCTCCGCCCTCTTCAACGGAGAGGCCCGCCGCCGCGAGTCTCTCTCGCTTTGGCTGGGCGAAGCCGTCTCGATCAAGCCGCCGACGCGGATCGGCATCACGCAGCGTCCCGGCGACAACATGATGATCATCGGGCAGGACGCGCCGGCTTCGCAGGGCATGATGATGGTCGCCCTGATCACGCTGGCCGCGCAGATCCGTCCCGCCGGGCCCGACGATCCCTCGCCCGCCCAGTTCTTCGTGCTCGACGGCGACGCCAACGATGCCGAAGACGGCACGCGCTGGAAGCAGATCGTCGAGCAGCTGCCGCATCGCATCATCCGGGCCGGCCAGAAGGAAGCGGCCGCCACCGTCGCCACGATCGCCGCCGAAGTCGCCCGCCGCAAGGAAGAGACGGGCAAAGACCAGCCGCCGATCTTCGTCTTCCTCTCAAATTACAGCCGCTTCCGCGACCTCCGCAACGAGCAGGACGAATTCGGCTTCGGCCGCACCGACGATTCCAGAGGGCCCGCAAGCCGGCGCCCAATTGGCCGACATCTTCAAAGACGGCCCGGCCTCAATGTGCATTCGATCGTCTGGTGCGACACCTACAGCAACCTCACTCGCTGGATCACGCAATCGACGCTGCGCGAGTTCGAGGTGCGAGTCGCCTTCCAAATGAACTCCGCCGACTCGAGCAGCCTGATCGACTGCCCCGCGGCCTCCCGCCTGGGCGGCCACCGGGCCCTTTTGTACCTGCGGGAACTGGGCACGACCGAAAAGCTGCGGCCCTACGCCGTCCCGTCGGCCGACTGGGTGTCGACGGTTGGTTCGCAACTCCGACAATCGATGCCGCCACAGGCACCCAAGCCAACCAAGCCCGAGCCAAAGAAGGTCGAGCCAAATGGGGCCAAACCGGACGGGGCCGAGCCGGCCGGGACCGAACCGAGTTTCCCCGAGCCGCAGCAGTCGGCCGAAGATTGAGTCCCCTCTCTATTCGAGCGACCTGACACATCTCCTGAGACGCGCTCGGGGCGCGTCTTCCCTCAGTTGCCCGACCTCGCGCGACACGCTAAAAGTTGCTCAGAGGTTGCACCCTTCGGCGACCCTTCCTTGCTCGCTCATATTGGAACAATTCCATGACCTCCCCCATTCGTGTGGCTGTTACCGGCGCAGCCGGACAGATTGGATATGCGCTCATTTTTCGGCTGGCCTCGGGCGAAGTGTTCGGGGCGAAGCTGCCAGTGATCTTGCATCTGGTCGAAGTGCCGCCGGTGATGGGGGCGCTTGACGGCGTGATGATGGAGCTTGATGACTGTGCGTTCCCGACCTTGGCTGGCGTCGTCAAAGCCGACAGCGACCACCTTGAAGACGGCTTCCGTGGCTGCAATTTCGTGCTGTGCGTGGGCAGCGTGCCGCGGAAAGAGGGAATGGAACGCAAGGATCTCATCCGGGTTAATGGGCCGATTTTTACCAATACGGGAAAGGCGATTCAGGCAGCGGCCGCTCAGGACGTGCGAGTCGTCGTGATTGGTAATCCCTGCAACACCAACTGCCTGATTGCCATGCACAACGCGCCTCGGATTCTCGAAAGAGCGGTGGTTTGCCATGACGCGGCTCGATCAGAATCGGGCCGCCACCCAGTTGGCCCACAAAGCGGGCGTCGAGGTCGCCGCAGTTAAGAGCGTCGGCATTTGGGGCAACCACTCGGCCACGCAGTTTCCTGATTTTTATCACGCGACGATCAACGGCCGGCCCGCGACTGAGTCAATCCGCGACGAGGCCTGGCTCAAGGGCCCGTTCGTGGATGGGGTGCAAAAGCGGGGGGCGGCCGTGATCAAGGCCCGCGGGGCATCGAGCGCGGCGTCGGCCGCGAATGCCGTCATCGACACGGTGAAAAGCCTCATCACGTCGACGGCCGCGAGTGACACGTTTAGCGCGGCGGTCTGTAGCGACGGAGCGTACGGCGTCGACGCCGGGTTGATCTTCGGCTATCCACTCACGACCGACGGCAAGAGCTGGAAGATTCCGCAGGGGATCGAGCACAACGAGTTCGCGCGTGAAAAAATCAACATCACTCTCGCGGAGCTTCGCAGTGAGCGCGACGCGATCCGAGACTTGCTCCCCGGCTGACACAGATGGTGTTGGGGAGACAAGGGCGAGTGCGGCGATGCCGCGAATTGGCACGGCTCCGGGAATGGGACAACCAGTTCGTCTGGCATCCGTTCACCCCGATGCTCGCCTATCGGGACGAAAGTGCCCCGATCATCGAGTCGGCCGACGGTTTTTTCCTGATCGACGTCGAAGGGCGAAAGTATCTCGACGGCATCTCGTCGCTCTGGTGCAACGTCCACGGGCACCGCGTCCCCGCGATCGATCGGGCGATCCGCGAGCAGCTCGATCGAGTTGCCCACACAACGCTCTTGGGCCTGTCGAGCGTGCCGTCGATCGAACTCGCCCGCGAACTGGTCGCCCGGCGCCGCGCGGATTAACCAAGGTCTTTTATTCCGACAGCGGCGCGACTTCCGTCGAGGTCGCCCTCAAGATTGCCTACCAGTATCACGCACAAAAAGAAGGGGTGCCGGTCGCTCCGCGGCGCGACCGATTCTTGTGCCTCGGAAATGCGTACCACGGGGACACGCTCGGCACGGTGAGCGTCGGCGGCATCCCGCTGTTTCATAGTGCTTATCGCGATCTGCTGTTTAAGACCGTCACTGTGCCGTCACCGGTGGCGTTTCGCACGCCGCCCGGCTTCACGCCGACGGCCTACCTCGAACATTGTTATTCCGAGCTCGAGCGGCTGATCGTCGAAAATCGCGACCGGGCCGCCGGCTTTGTCATCGAGCCGCTCGTGCAGGGGGCCGCGGGAATACTCGTCCATCCGCCCGGTTACCTGGCCCGGGTTCGGATGCTGACGCGGGAGCACGGCATTCTCCTGATTGCAGACGAGGTGGCAGTCGGCTTCGGGAGGACGGGGACTCTCTTCGCCTGCGAGCAGGAGAATGTCTGCCCGGATTTGATGTGCGTGGCCAAGGGGCTCACCGGAGGTTACTTGCCCCTGGCCGCGACCCTCGCCAGCGATGAAATCTACGACGCCTTCCTCGCGCCGCCAGAAGAGGGAAAGACGTTCTTCCACGGTCATACCTATACGGGTAACGCGTTAGCGTGTGCGGCAGCACTCAGCTCGTTGCGACTGATCGACGAGAACCAGGTCGTCGACAACGTGCGGGCCAATGCCCGGCGGATCGAAGCTCGACTGAGCGCGATCGGAAGGTCGCCCTTCGTCGGCGACATTCGCCAGAAAGGGACGATGGTTGGCATCGAGCTGGTCCGCGATCGAACAACCGCCGAGCCGTTCCCGGCTGCACAGCGCATGGGACATCAAGTGACGCTGGCCGCGCAAGCGGGGCGTGATCCTGCGGCCGCTGGGCGACGTTGTCGTCTTAATGCCCGCGCCGGCGATGCCCGCCGATCTCATCGATCGCCTGTGCGATGTGGCGATTGAATCGATTGAGGAAGCGACTGCGGGGTCTTAATGACTTCGTGCGCGAGAACCGGCGGGCTGACACCCGCCGCTCGCCGAGACTTACGACCGGGCTGCGTACATCTCGGCGTATTCCAGCACCCACAGATCGACCAGGTTGAGCAACGATTGCAGGTCGACTTGGTTTAGAAACTGATAGTGGGTGCGCTGGAAGAGCTCTTTGTTGCGGATCGTTCCTTTGCCGACCAGTTCGATGATGTGAGTCGAGCTGAAGGGGCGGACCAGAACTTCGAGCCGGCTGTATTCCGTGCCGGCCGAGCGCCCGCGCACCAAAGCAATGTCGTCGCGGCTGACGCGGGCTCCCCAACCTGCGTCGCTCACGACAGTTTCAAAACGGAAGCCCGGGCAGTAGTCGGCAAGTTTCCTCAGGCAGGTTTCGATCTGCTCGGAAAGCTCGAGCCGGCAGCGGGAATGTTCGCTGTGAAGCTGCTCGTCGGTCAATTTCCGGTCGGTCTGGAGCTGCTCCTGGCTGGAGCGCGTATTCGCACCGCGGCTTAGGGCTCTCTCCAACCGTTTTTCGAAGTCCATCACATTACCCGCAGAAAAGGGACCATCGTCGATTTTAGAGGAGCGCAAGCCTTTTTTCGACTCGCGAAATTTGTGTATCGGCCCGGGCAATCGCCGTCGTGAACAGTTAGCGGCGGCGCGGCACTTCTGACAGGGATCGAATTGCAAGGATTGCAAAGGCATTTCCCGGAACGGATCGCGCGCGAGCTTTGCAGGGAGCAGAATCATATCCCGCGTGCCGCGTCTGCCGGCCCAGCGCGTGTCCGACAGGTGTTTCCTCGATAAACTCCGGCTCTCAACGAGGGGATTCGGCGTCTGTTGCCGATCGTTCGACGGAAGATCCTGGGATCGACGACAATCCTCTCGGTCGGCTCGGGTTTTGCATTGGCAAGCGGAGTGTGTGCTTGACGATGCCGCCGTGGCCGCCGAAAACCAGAGTGCCGGGAGCGCGGTGAGAAATCCACGCAGTCCAGGTGGTTTTTGACGGCCACGCCGCCGAAGACGGCGCCTTGCCTAAGTCACGCCCCCGTCCGATAATAACGCGACGGTGGGCGCCAACGATGGGCATGCTGGCGAGCGGGAGGGGGCCCGTTGGGGCTAGATCACCGCGAGGGGGTTTCCCGGGTCTTCCAAGCCAGTTGGTACTGGTGGTTGATCCTGTTTGCCGTCGTCGCGGGTGCCGCTTGGCTCTTGTTCCGCATTCGAGCACGGTTTCGCGATCATGAGGATCCTGCCGAAGACAACCACCGATTGCTGATGCAGCTGGGAGAAATGCATCGCCGGGGTGGGCTGTCCGAGGAAGAATTCCGATCCATCAAAAAGCAGGTTGATCGAACCCCGCGATCATTCCACGCGCCAGAACCAGGGCAAGGTTTGCCGCCGCGTGGATGCCGATATGAGACGGGTAACGTTTGCAAGGACGCGGATGTGGGGTCTGCCGGGGATGCCGGCACCCTGACGAAATCGGAATCCGACCCCAAAGACTCTCAAGGTGAGCCTCGGTCGGAAGGGGTTTAAGTAGTTCGTAGTCCGCTTAGTTTCCTGGCTCGATCGGCAACGCTGAAGGAAGACGAATGCCCTCCGGTAAAGATTTCACCTCCGGGAAGCGCAACGTACCCGGCAAGAAGAACGCCAACTGTTCATTTTGCCGCAAGAGTTACCGCGACGTCGGGCCGCTCGTTGAGGGGCCCGAAGACGTCTACATCTGCGGCGAGTGCATCGACCTCTGCCAGTCGATCCTCGATCAGGAGCGCCGCCGCCGCGGCACGCCGAAAAAGCTCTTCACCCATGTTCCGACTCCCCGGCAGATCGTCAACCATCTCGATCAATACGTGATTGGCCAGTCGATCTCCAAGAAGATCCTGGCCGTCGCGGTCCACAACCACTACAAGCGGCTGATGCTGCATGAAGACGTCGAAAACGACGTCGAGATCGAGAAGTCGAATATCCTGCTGATCGGCCCCACCGGCTGCGGCAAGACCCTGCTCGCCAAGACCCTGGCCAAGTACCTGCAGGTGCCGTTCGCGATCGGCGACGCGACCACGCTCACCGAAGCCGGCTACGTCGGCGAAGACGTCGAGAACCTGCTGCTTGAAGCTCTTGCACGCGGCCGACTTCGACATCGAGGCGGCCCAGCGCGGCATCGTCTTCATCGACGAGATCGACAAGATCGGCAAGACGAGCCAGAACGTCTCGATCACGCGCGACGTCTCGGGCGAAGGCGTGCAGCAGGCCCTGCTCAAGATGCTCGAAGGAACCGTCGCCAACGTCCCGCCGCAGGGCGGCCGCAAGCACCCCGAGCAGCAATACATTCAGGTCGACACTACGAACATCCTGTTCATCTGCGGCGGCACGTTCGTCGGGCCTGGAAGAGATCATCGGCAAGCGGATGGGCCGCAAGATGATCGGTTTCGGCCAGGAAGCGGGAGTCAACTCGGCGGAGAAACGCCAGGCCAGCCTGCTTAATCAAGTGGCCGTCGACGACATCCTCGAATTCGGCATGATCCCCGAGTTGGTCGGACGTCTGCCCGTCATCAGCCCGCTGCAGCCGCTCGAGCTGGAAGACCTCGTCCACATCCTGACCGATCCGAAGAACTCGCTGGTCAAGCAGTACAAGAAGTTCTTCGAGATGGAGAGCGCCGAGCTGGAGTTCTCGCCCGAATCGCTCACCGAGATCGCGCGAATCGCCAAGACGAAGAACACGGGCGCCCGCGGCCTGCGCAGCGTAGTCGACGAACTCTTGTTCGACGTGATGTACGCGCTGCCGGATGAAGAGCCGGGTCGCAAGTACGTGGTCACGCCCGAGGTCGTCCGCGGAGCGGTGAAGCTCTTCCCGCGAGATGATTCAGCGGCGGCTTAGTCTGCTTGGAGTCTTGCGTCTGTGTGCCGCTGGCGGCTTATCCGCCAGTGTTTTCATTTGGACCTGTGAGAAGACTGAGAAGACACTGGCGCACACGCCACCAATGGCGCCCCGAAGTCTCTCGGCGTCGCGAGTCAATTTGCTGCCGGCTTCGCGATTTGAACCACGTTTGAGGCGATGTCGATCCGCTTCTGCGCGTCGGGCGTGAAATTCACGCTCGCGTAGCGAATTCGATAGGACCCCGGCGCCGACAGTTTGTATGCGCTGCCGAGGTTGACCGTGGCATTTACGACTTCCCCGGGCGCTAAAACGTGATAATCCGCTGCTGTCGGTGCCGGAGGGTTTACCGACTGACCGCTGTAGGGAATACGAGCACCAAGGTGTGCCACCTCGAAGGGTGACCACGTCAGTTCGGTGGCCTCATCGCCTTGTAACAACGTTCTATTCAAGAGTTTGACATCGCTCTCACTCACGTTTTTGAACGAGAGGTTCGCGATGAGCCCCTCGGGGGTCCAATCACAGCGCAGGTCGCACGTCACGACAGGGATTCTGTACCGCGGATCGTCCGACCCCGCACCGCTTGGCACTTTGGCTTTACCGCACCCTCCCGCCACCGTGAGGCACGCAGCCAGAGTTGCAATCGCGAGCGCTCTGCCTTGAACAGCCCGAACACCGCATTTGAGCATCGTCACAGTCTCCGGGTCTACCGCCCGGTTTAGCGTATAGCGGCGGGCTGGGGGGAACTGGCTCGCAGGCTGACCAAGGCGTCGATTGCGTCAGTTCGCAATCGCGGCTCGGGATGATGCTGTGTGATCGGATCGATGAGCGCGACCAGCTCGCTCCGCTGCGGAGCCGTCCAATGGCCGGCCAGGACCTTCACGGCATGGAGCGAGTTCTTGACCGACAGCAGACTTTCCAGCTCTCCGGGTGAGCCGGGTTCCGAGGCAGCTGACTGAAGCACGTCCTTAAACACCGGAAATCCGGCTGTTGAATTCTGGCGTGCCAACCCGACAGCCGCGTTCACCCGCGTGTTGCGATCGGCGTCTGTGAGAAGGACCGTCAGGCGCTCCCGCGAAGCGTCGGTCGGAATCAGCCCCAGCGCATAGGTGCTTACGTCGCGGATGAGCTTGTCTGGATCTCCGGAAGCAGTGACCAGGTCGTTGACAAGCTTGGCGTCGTCGAGCGGTTGATGGACTTCCGAGGCGCGGCCCGCAATCACCGCGATTGAAGCGATGCTGTTCTTGCGAACTTCCCGGTCTTGCTCGGCCTGCATGCCCCGCTCGAGTGCGGGGAGCACCGTTTTTGGCGAGTCGAGCAGTCCCAAAGTACGGGCCACAAAGGCCTCTTGCTTCAAATCATCGTCGCGTTGCGAGTGTTTTTTCAGCTGTTCGTCGAACAGCCCCACGAGGGTGCGGGCAATTTCCGGATTCGCTGCCAGACGTTGACCGCTGTCGCCGAGCTGCTGATCGTTTTGCAACAGCCTCGCGAGGCCGTCGGCTCCGCGCCAGCGGCGATGTTCGTTCGTGTTGCGAATGTCCTCGACGAGTTCCCGCCAATCCTCTTCGCTCGCGGCGATCTTGCCAAAAAACGCCCACACGACCACCACCGCCAGCACGATCAGTGCCGGCACCACGAACAACTGCATGATGAACCCGGCTGACGGCGGCTCGACCGGCGGCAACACAGGTTGATCACCGTCGCGGGGGAGACTGTCCAAAACTTCGCGGCTCATTCGATTCGTCCTGCGGGCTTCCTCTCCCAAGCATAGTGGGGGCGGAGGTCCGGTCAAGGCGCAGGACTGCGTGGCTCACGTTCGCCAGATCGCCTTCACGCGCTCATAGTCTTCCGGCGTATCGAGGTCGAGCACGACACCCTTGTTCTCGACAGGCACGTGAACGACATCCGCGGCGTGCTGCCGAACGATCCAATTGAACCCCATGTCAGGCGGAATCTGGTCAACTTCGAGTGCATGCCGCCATGCAAACACGGTGGGATGCCCCAGACGGCCCCGATAGGTCGGAATGAAAATTCGACCCGGGTTCACTCGGGCGGCCTCCAAGAGTGTCGTCACAATTTCGACCGATAGCACGGGGTGATCGGCCGGCGCCAGGAGCCAAGGTGCGTCGGCCTGCGGAACTTCGCCTCGGTCGTGGAAACGCTGCTTCAGGACAGCGAGGCCGTAGGCTGCACTGGCGCGCATATCGGGCGGAGGCGCGGCGGGAACAAGAGCGCTGCCGCCGTGGCGCTCGACTTCGGCGCGAATCTCCGCATCATCGGGATGCACGACGACCCACCGACTGCTGACACCTGCATTTTCCAACCCCCCCAACAGCCGTGCCAGCACTGTTCGGCCGCCGACGTCCAACAGCAATTTGGGCGTGCCCATTCGCCGGCTCCGCCCAGCGGCGGGAATGAGCGCGAACGGAAATCCGCCGGATGATGTCGATGTTGTCATCAGAAGGCATCCAAGATGCGCTCGCCGAGGTTTGCGTTCATCTGCAGCATAACTTAGGTTCCAGCTTGCTATATAAGTCACGGTCAACGTCGGGAGGAGCCGCACGATGTCCAAAGAACCCCAATTTTCTCAAACGTGGGACCTCGACTCGCTGCTGCCTGATCCAGAGACCGATGGCTTTCGCGCAAAGCTGGCGAGCTTCCGCAGCGAGCTGGCTCGCGTCGCCGAGGAGTCGGATCGTCTGCCTCCCCTGTCGCGCTCGGCCGGTTCAGCAGGCGCTTGGGGCGAATTCCTGGAACGCTACGCGGCGGTCGCGGCCACCGCGTCCGACCTGAGCTCATTCGTGAGTTGTCACGCGGCCGCCGAGGCAGGAAACAAGCAATTCCAGCAGCTTGAGGCGACACTGGCATCCTTCGAGCCGGATAAAGAACGGATTGCGACCAACGTCGAGTTGGCTCTGCGCGATCTGTCGCCCGACGACCTCGGCGCGGTCAGCGCGGCCCATCCAACGTTGGCTGCCAATGCGTTCTTTCTTCAAGATCGGCGGCAACGAGCCGGGCTGCGCTTGCCCAAAGAGCTGGAGAGCCTGGCTGCCGACCTGGCTGTTGATGGGATTCACGCCTGGAGCCGGCTGTACGATCGCATCTCGGGTGCGTTGCGCGTGCGAGTGATGGAGCGAGGCGACGTAGTCGAAAAATCGCCCGGTCAGGTGTCGCTCGACTCGCCCGAGCGGTCCGTGCGCGAAAACAACTTCTTCGCCGCCGACAAGTCGTGGACATCGATTGCCGACACGTGTGCCGATGCGCTCAACCACATCGCCGGCACGCGGCTGGCTATTTACAAAAGACTGGGACTCACGAGCCATCTCGATCCGCCCCTGCGCTACAACCGCATGACGCGGGCCACGCTCGATGCGATGTGGTCGGCGGTCGCCGCCCGCAAGCGCGTCCTGCTCAAGTATCTGGCGAAGAAAGCCCAGCTGCTCGGGCTCGACCGGCTGGCCTGGTACGACCTGCACGCCCCTTTACCCCAAGCGGCATCCCTCGGCGAGCGGTCTCTCTCGTACGACCAGGCCTGCGAGCATGTGCTCGGGACATTTCACGGGTTCTCGAGCAATTTGGGAAAATTCGCCGAAACGGCGATGACCAAGAAATGGCTCGAAGTCGAAAACCGCCCCGGAAAGCGACAGGGAGGTTTTTGCACGTGGTTCCCGACTGCGCGGCAGTCCCGCATCTTCATGACGTTCACCAATTCCCCCGACAGCATGTCGACCTTGGCCCATGAGCTGGGGCATGCCTATCACTCGCACGTGCTCAAGGACCGGCCATTCTTTCTGCAGGACTATCCGATGAATCTGGCGGAGACGGCCTCGACCTTTGCCGAGGCCGTGCTCAATGAAGAGCGTCTGAAAGCCGCGGCGTCGCGAGACGAGCAACTGGTGCTGCTGGACGGTATGCTCGCGGACGCCGTGGTCTACATGATGAACATCCACGCCCGCTTTTTGTTCGAGGACCGCTTCCATCTCGAACGGGCAACCGGCGAAATTCCGGCCGCCCGGCTCGGCGAACTGATGCGGGCCGCCCAGCAGGACGCCTATTGCGACGGCCTGGCCGCCGATGGCTGGAACCCCAATTTCTGGGTGTCGAAGCTGCACTTCTACATCAGCTCGCTGCCATTCTACAACTTCCCCTACACGTTCGGTTTTTTGCTGTCGACCGGTGTCTACGCACTGGCCGGCGAATTCGGCAGCCAGTTCGCCGAGCGGTACGAGCGGCTGCTCTTGGCGACCGGCTCGCTGCCGACAGAGCAAGCGGTGCAGAGCACGCTCGGTTACGATCTCACTCAACCGGCGTTTTGGAACCGCAGCCTCGACGTCGTCGAGCGGCGGGTCGAACAGTTCTTGGAACTGGCGAACCGACCAGGCGGCCGATAACACAATGCCGCGGTCCGGCATCTGCGATGGCATGAGTGGCGTCGCGTAATGGTCGCCAGGCGGCCATCGTCGATGATTGCTCTTCGATCGGGTTGATTTTGCCCGATACGAACGACGGCCTCCGTCAGTTTTGACAAACACGCTGAGAGGATTTCCTCTTGATTCCTGCGCACCCCGTCGTACGATGGGGCCTGAAAGCCACCTCGGCTCGCGATGGCGGGTCGGCTGCCTCTGCAATTCGTTGCCAGGCAGCCACACCGTAGCGAGCCGTGGTGGCTTTTTTTCGTTTGCAGGTCCCTTTATTGCTTTTCCGATTCGCGAATTCGATTCGTCGTGAGGAGACCGCCGATGACTGCTCGCCGGGGCTTCACACTGATCGAAGTGCTGGTTGTTGTCGCTGTCATCAGCCTGCTGGTCTCGCTGTTGTTACCCGTGGTGCAAGGCGCCCGCGAGGCGGCCCGCCGCACCGCTTGCCGCTCGAATCTGCATCAAATCGGCCTCGCCGTCCAAAGCTATTACGAGGTCAACCACGGACGCTTCTTCCTACATCACCCGTTCGATGCCGATGTGGCCTCGCAATTCGCGGAGGCTGATTCGTTTGCGGAGATCTATTGGGAAGACAAACTGATGCCGTTTATCGGCGGCGTGGGCGAGGCGAAGGACTCGGTGGCCCAGCAGGGTATCGTGGTCAACAGTGCCGCGATTTATCGGTGTCCCGACGACACTTCCTACCCAGCTTCCTACATCAATCCCTCCACAGGGCTGGTGGACGGCATTGCCCAACGCACGAGTTATTTGATGAACTCACAACTCAGCCACAAGACGCGGCGATACGGATTGTGGAAACTGGCCGGATTGCAATACGCCGCGGACTGTCGAATTTCATTTGCTGGGTCGAGCGCGACGCCTCGCAATTTATGCCTCCGAGTCCCAACGATCCCCGTCAGGACGATTACGACATCTGGCTGGGCACGCTCATCTTCGAATCATGGATCGCGACAACCCGCCACGGCGGGCAGGCGAACTATCTTTATCTCGACGGTCACGTCGAGACGCTGCTGTTTGGCAACTGCGTGCAGGACATGTATCCGGACGGCATCGTGCTGACGCAGGACGGCACTTTCGCAAACTGACCCTTCGTCGGACGTCCACGCGAACTTCGATCTGACCCCGACTGTTCGAGATTGCCGGGACTCCCAGCCTCGCAGGCTGACCTCCAGGTTTGATAAAACCGTGAGAGGAGCCACCTACGCTCGACTCCTCTCGCAAAAACGACGCAGAGTTAACGGAATGCTGACGGACAGAATCGCCCCGGAAACGGACACTTCGGTGTCCGCCGCTGCGCGACCGGCCAAATCGGGTCGGTCGCCGGCGACCAAATTGTTTTTGGCCTGTATCGGCTTGCTCGCGGTGGTGTGTTGCGCGCTCATCGCCTACCGCATGTCGGTTCCGCCCGCCCCCGCCCCCGCCCCCTCTGAGACGGGAGACGTCGCCGCCGACGCGCGGGCCTATCTCGCCGCGGCGCGCAGCGAGCAACCCCCGGCGCAGAGAGCCACTGAAAGCCCGCCTGTCATGGGGCAATCACATCCACTGGTCGGAAAGCAGGCGCCGGACTTCGAGCTGACCGACACCGAAGGTCAGCGAGTTGCACTGCGCGATTTGCGCCGGGACGGGCCGGTGATCGTCGTGTTCTATTACGGCTATTATTGCAGCCATTGCGTTGCACAACTTTTCGCGCTGGAAGACGATCTCCCGAAATTCGTCAGACAAGGGGTGCACGTGGTCGCGCTCAGCGCAGACCCCTCAAGCCAAACCGCGGCCCGCTTTCGCCAATACGGCCGCTTTCACTTTCCGGTGCTGTCTGACCGTGATAACCAGGTCGCGGAACACTATGGCGTCTACACGCGCGCGGCCGCAAACCGCGACGAAGATCTGAAGCACGGGACGTTCCTCGTCGACCGCAATGGCCAAATCACATGGGCGTACGCTGGGGACCGACCCTTCGTCGACAACCGCTTCCTATTGAACCTGGTGACCAGCACGCCAGAGCTGCAACGATAAAAACGCTTGTTCGCAGGGCTTCCCGGCGCGTTTGGATCTGCGGTCGGCCGGCGATAGAATTGCATTACGCCGCCGGGCCCCAGCGAAGGCCCGGGGTGACAGGGTGACGGCCGGATCCGGCGATCCGGCGCGATTCAGTTCGGGTGGCACGCAGGCCCCCGCAGCGGTCTCTGAACCGTTTCCAGAAGGACAATTGATGTCCGATCTCCATCACGAGTGCGGCCTGGCAGCCGTCTACCATCTCCCCAACCAGGGGCCCAGCCGTCTCCTGGCGGGACATCCGGCCAGCGCGGCCTCCCGGCTGATCCCGGGAATGCTTGTGGATATGCAGAACCGGGGCCAATTGGCGGCCGGCCTGGCGGCCTTCCATCCGCACCGCGACAAACTGCTCGTGAAATGGAAAAGCGTCGGCGCCGTGAGCGAAGTCTTTCGGCTCAACCACCGGGCAAAATTTGAATCGATCATGCACAAGTGCGCCGGGCCGGCCGCCATCGGTCACGTGCGCTATGCGACCTGCGGCAAAGAAGGGCGCAGCTACGCCCAGCCGTTCGAGCGGCGGCACATCGAAAAACTGAAGTGGTTCAGCTTTGCCTTCAACGGCCAACTGGCCAACTATCCGCAACTTCGCAGCGAGATCCTCGCCAATCCGAAGCTGCATCTGGCCCTCGAAACCGATACAGAAATCCTGCTGCACCTGATCGCGCAGGAACTTTCCGACGACAAGCGGCCCAGCCTGCATCAACTGCTGACGCGGCTCGCTCGCAGGCTCGACGGGGCCTACAACATCATCTACCTGAATGCCTGTGGCGACATGTTTGTGGCTCGCGATCCGCTTGGCATGCGGCCGCTCTGCTACGCTCGAGAGGGGGACTCTTCGCGGCGGCCAGCGAGAGCGTGGCCCTCATTCATTTGGGCTTTTCCGACGCGTCGATTAAGAACGTTCCCCCCGGCCATGCCATCATCGTCGAGAACGGAGAATTCTCGATTCAGAAGTTCGCGGAGTCGCCCCGGACCGCGCACTGCTTTTTCGAGTGGATCTACTTCGCCAACGTCGCCAGCACATTCGACGACCGCAGCGTGTACCTCACCCGCAAACGACTGGGCGAAGAGCTGGCTCAGCTCGAGACGGTGCCCATCGATTCCGACACGATCGTGGTTCCGGTGCCCGACACGGCCAAGGCCGCGGCCGACGCCATGGCTTATCGCCTCAACGTCCCTTCGCAGGAAGGGCTGATCCGAAACCGCTACGTCGGCCGGACATTCATCGAAGGGCAAAACCGGGCCGACAAAGTGCGGATGAAATACACGGCCTTGCCCGAGGTGCTCGAAGGCAAGCGGGTGTTTTTGGTCGAAGACACGATTGTCCGCTCGACGACGATGCGGGCGCTGATCTCGCAAGTCAAAGAGCGGGGCCGGGCTCGCGAAGTGCACGTGCGGATTGCCTGCCCGCCGATCATCGCGCCCTGCTTTTACGGGATCGACATGTCGACGGTGTCGGAGCTGTTTGCCCCGCGCTTCATGGAAGGGATCGCGCTCACGCCGGAAATCGAGAGCCAGATGGCCGCCGCCATCGGGGCCGACAGTCTGCGGTATTTGCCGCTGGCGTCGATCGCCCGCTGTCTCGAACAGCCCGCGAGCAAGCTGTGCCAGGCCTGCATCGACGGTCGCTATCCGACGCCCGCCGGCGAGCGGCTCTACCAAATCGCCCTCCACAACTCCCGTAGCGACCACGGTCCGCCGAGCGGCCGAACCTACGATGCTCCGGCCGGTGTCGCGACGGCGGCCGCGCCCTCGGCGGCAATGACGAATTAACCCTGATCGATTCGCGCACAGGCGTGCCATTCGTCCATGGGCCCGTACGAACACGAAATCCCGATTCGCGTCCGCTACTGCGAGACCGATGCGATGGGATTTTTGCACCACTCCAATTTCCTTTCGTATTTCGAGATGGGACGAACGGAGTTGTTCCGGGCGCAGGGGGGCGACTACCGCAAGATGGAGGAGGGCGGACACTTCTTCGTCGTCGTTGAAATGAACGTCAAGTACCGGTCACCGGCCCGCTTCGACGATTTGCTTTCTCTGCGAACACGGGTCGTGCGCGTCACTCCGGCGAAGCTCGAGCATGAGTACAAGCTGTCCCGCGACCGGACGGTGATTGCCGACGCCCACAGCATTCTGGCCTGTGTCGACCGCGACGGACGCGTCCGTAGAATATCCGATGTGGTCCCCGAACTGACCGAGATGAAACCGGGCCGACGGGACGCGCGGCCGAATTAGGAATATTCAAACGAGTTGGAAAGGATTTCCATGAGTGAACGCCCCTTCGTTCATCTTCACTGCCACACGCATTACAGCCTGCTCGACGGGGCCAACCGCATCGATGCGCTCGTGAGCAAGGTGAAGGCCGCGGGCATGAACTCCGTTGCCATCACCGATCACGGCAACCTCTACGGGGCCCTCGAGTTCTACAACGAGTGCCGGGCCAACGACGTCAATCCGATCATCGGCTACGAGGCCTACATCGCCCCCAAAGATCGCCGCGACCGCGGGGCGACGCGAATGAAGGAAGCCAGCTTCCACCTCACGCTCTTGGCGATGAATCGCGTCGGCTTTCAAAACCTCGTGCGGCTCTCGACGGCCGCATTTCTCGAAGGTTTTTACTACAAGCCGCGCATCGACAAAGAGCTGCTCGCCGCTCACAACGAAGGCCTCATTTGCCTCTCGGGGTGCGCGGCGGGAGAGCTTTCGTTCTTGCTCTTGGGCGACCGGATGGACGAAGCCGAGCAACTGGCCGCGTGGTATCGCGGCATCTTCGGCGACCGGTTTTATCTCGAAATCCAGAATGGCGGGCTGGAAATCCAGCGTCAATGCGCCGAGGGGACGATCGAGCTGGCCCGGCGGATGGGCGTGCCGCTCGTCGCGACGAACGACGCCCACTATCTCGAACAGGCCGACGCCGACGCACACGACGTGCTCTTGTGCGTCAACACGCTTGCGATGCGAAGCGACGCCAAGCGGATGCGGATGGAAGGGGACCAGTTCTTCGTCCGCACCCCCGAGCAAATGTACCAGGCGTTTCCCGAACATCCCGACGCCGTCGCCCTCACTCAAGAGATCGCCAACCGCGTCGACATCGATCTCGACCTGACCAAGCGACACTTCCCTGTCTTTTCGCCGCCGCCCGGGAAAACCGACGCACAGTATTTGCGCGAACTGTGCGAAGAGCGGCTGCCGGTGCGGTATGAGCAGATCACGACGGCCCATCGCGAGCGACTCGATTACGAACTCAGCGTGATCGAAAAGATGGGCTATGCGAGCTACTTCCTCATCGTGTGGGACTTCGTCCGTTTCGCCAACGAGCAACAAATTCCCTGCCAGGCCCGTGGATCGGCGTGCGGCTCGCTCGTCGCGTACCTGCTGGGCTTGAGCAATGTGTGCCCGATCAAGTTCGACCTGCTGTTCGAGCGGTTTCTCGACCCCAACCGCACCGAGCCGCCCGATATCGATATCGACTTTTGCCGCGACGGCAGGCAGGCGGTCATCGACTACACCAAGGAGAAATACGGGAAAGAAAGCGTCGCGCAGATTGGCACGTTCGGCACGCTCAAGGCGAAGGCCGCCATTCGGGATGTCAGCCGCGTGCTTTCGATTCCGCTGCCGCGCGTCAACGAGATCGCCAAGATGGTGCCGGATGAGCTGAACATCAAACTCACCGACGCCCTCGCAAAGAGTCCCGATCTCAAGCTGGCCTATGAAGGTGATCCACAGGTCCGCGAGATGATCGACATCGCGATCCGCCTCGAAGACCTGGCCCGTAGCGCCGGCACGCACGCTGCCGGCGTCGTCGTCGGTGACCGGCCGCTCGTCGACTACATTCCGCTGCAACGAATCACGGGCAAAGAGGACGTCATCACCCAGTGGGACGGGCCGCGGGTCGAGCAGGCCGGACTGCTCAAAATGGATTTCCTGGGGCTCACCAACCTCACGATCCTCGACAAAACCGTCAAAAACGTCCGCAAGCACCGCGGCCTCGACATCCATCCCGAAAAACTGCCGCTCGATGACGGGCCGACCTTCGCCCTTCTGCAGCGGGGTGAGACCAAGGGCATCTTCCAGCTGGAAAGCGGGGGGATGCGCGACCTGTTGACCAAGATGAAGCCCGACCGATTCAACGACATCATCGCCACCTCGGCCCTCTATCGCCCGGGCCCGCTCGAAGGCGGCATGGTGATGACGTACGTCAACGTCAAGCACGGCATCGAGCCGGTGCCCAAGGTCCACCCGATCGTCGACGAAATCCTGACCGAGACCTACGGCGTGATGGTCTACCAGGAACAGGTGATGCGGATCCTGAACCGCGTGGGGGGCATCGAGCTGTCGTCCGCGTACGGCTGCATCAAGGCCATCAGCAAGAAAAAACTCAAGGCGATCGCCAAGTACCGAGAGGAGTTCCTCGCCGGAGCGCAGCAGGCCGGCCTGGGTTCTGCAAAAAGCGCCGAGCTGTTCGGCATGATCGAAAAATTCGCGGGCTATGGGTTCAACAAGTCGCACTCGACCGCGTACGCCGCCATCGCCTATCAGACCGCCTACTTCAAGGCCCATTATCCGGCCGAATTTATGGCGGCCCTCTTGTCATGCTTAATGGACAAATCGGACCGCATTGCCGAGCACGTCGACGACGCGCGGCGGATGCACATCAAGATCCTCCCTCCCGACGTCAACACTTCCGACGTCGAGTTCAGCGTGCTCGGCAACGAGCTGTCCTTCGGCCTGGCCGCGATCAAGGGGCTGGGAAGCGGGATCGTGACGGCAATCGTCGGCGAACGGAAAGAGAAAGGCCCGTTTGCCAGCATTTTTGATCTCGCCGAGCGGGTCGATTCCAAGGTGCTGGGCAAGGGCGCGCTGGAACTGTTGATCAAGGCCGGGGCGCTCGACAGCCTCGGTCCGACGCGCGCCCAGCATATGCTGCTCGCCGAACGGGCCGTGCAGTCTGCTTCCGCGATGCACCGCGACCGTCTCAAGGGGCAAAAGAAGCTCTTTGGCGGCGGCGACGAAACCGAAGAGCAAAAATCGGCGCCGACGAGCATCATGCTCCCCGACGTACCCGACTGGACCCACGCGCAAAAGCTGGCGTTCGAAAAAGAAGCGTTCGGCTTCTACCTCACGTCGCATCCGCTGGCGGAAAACGCCGAGCAGATCACGCGCTACGCCACGCACACCTTGAAGGATCTCGCGGGGGTCGATGAAAAAACCGAAATTCTCCTGGGCGGAATGGTCTCGAGCATCAAGAAGGCCGTCACGAAAAAGCCGAGCCGCAACGGTCACTCGCGCTACGTGAATTTCGACTTCGAGACCCCCGAGGGGATGATCCGCTGCATTATGTGGCCCGAGGATTACGCCCGGCACGGCGAAAGCGTGAAGGCCGAGCAGGTGGGCTATGTCCGCGGCCGTGTCGACCGCCGCGGACGCGAGCCGAACGTGATCGCCAGCCGCCTCTTGACGCTCGACGAAGCCAGCCGCGAGTTCACGACGCAGGTTGCCGTCAAATTTCAGCGGGGCCTGCACAGCGAGCACGACATGCAGCGTGTGCGGCAGATTTTGCAGGCGAACCCGGGTCCCGTCGAAGTGGTGATTTTCATCGAATCGAACGACGAAACGGACCCCTCGCTTCGCCGCCGTTTTCGCTTGAAGCAACCGCTTTCCGTCAGTTGCACAAGCACGCTGCGGAGCGAGCTGCAAGGCGTGGTCGGTGAAGAGCACGTCCGCTTTAACGGCTCACCGCCCAAGAAGAACGGCCGCAATCTCGAATCGCGCCGTGCGGCAGTCGTGATTGGGTAAGGTGCAGAGCTGAGCAATCTCGAGGGTGTCCGGGTCCGCGACAGCATTTTGGCTTGGGTGCCACGGCTGAGCGGCCATTGGTATCTACACATTTTTCAGTTTTGAGTAAAAGGGCCTGGATGGTGTGCCTCTTCCCCACATGGACGTGCGGTTGCAGAAGCGGTATGTGCGGCTTGTGATGCAACATATGAACGCAGCAACTCAGCTGGCGGCTGGCATTCGAGGCTTGCCTGCGGTCGGTAATTCGTTCGCTGCGACGCAGGCGGCGTGGCGGTTTTTTTCGAATTCGCGGGTGAGCTTGCCGGCTCTGGCGGAACCTTTGCGTGAGTTGGGTTGTCGAGCGATCGGCCAGAGCGCTTCCGATTACGCGTTGTTGGTGCACGACTGGTCGAAGGTCGATTACGAGGGCCATATCTCGAAGACGGATCAGCTCCAGTTGAGCAACTCGCTGGATCGCGGCTATGAACTGATGACCGCACTGCTTGTCGATGCGTCGACGGGAAGTCCCTTGGCTCCCATGGAACTCAGCCTCCTGGCATCCGACGGACGGCATTCCACCGGCTCCGGCCGTCCTCAGCGGTCGCTGCCCCACTTGGCGCAATTGCTCCCGACGATGCAAGCCAGTCGTTGTTGGAACATCCGGCAGCGGCTGGTCCATGTGATCGACCGCGAAGCGGATTCGGTGCATCACTTCCGTCAGTGGGAGCAGAAGGGGCATCTGTTCCTGGTCCGCGGGGATGACCGGCGGGTGGAGTACCGGGGGCGTTCGCTCCTGCTCTCCGAGATTGTGGAAATCCTGCGGAAAGAACGGGTTTTCCAGGTGACACGTGACGTCCAAGTCCGCGGAAAAGGCGGCAAATTGTCGATCGCCCAGGCGAGCGTGGTGCTCTCGGGGCCTGCCTGGCACAGGGGCTCTAAGGGCAAAAGACGCCGCGAGTACGGGGCTCGTCTGGATCTGCGACTGGTCGTTGCTCAGGTCCGCGGTGCCAACAATCATTTGCTGGCGCAATGGTGGCTGCTGACGAATGTCCCGGACGAGGTACCCGGATCGGACATTGCCTTGTGGTATTACTGGCGCTGGCGAATTGAATCGTTCCATAAGCTGCTGAAGTCTGCAGGGTTGCAATTGGAATCGTGGCAGCAGGAGTCGGCAGGCGCCATCGCCCGGCGACTGCTGGTGGCCTGCATGGCCTGTGTCGTCGCCTGGCAACTGGAAGCTCAAACGACCCCGGCCGCCAAAAGCTGCCAAACATTCATCGTTCGACTGAGTGGCCGGCAGATGAAGCGGTCGCGCCCGGTCACGACCTCCGCCCTTCTCGCTGGCCTCCATGTGCTGCTCGTCATGCTCCAGGTCTTGGATGAATACACTCCCAATCAAATCCGCCAAATCGCCACTCAAATCCTCCCGGAACTCCGACGGAGCGGGTAAGAAGCAGGCAAGAATTGTGTAGATACCAATGGCTGAGCGGCTGCCGCTCAGCCGTGCTCTTACGGTAGGTCGTGCTCGTCGGCAATGAGCAAGCGCAAGACCTTTCGTGAGGAACACGGCTGAGCCGAAGCGTCTCAGCCGTCTCAGCCGTGGCACCCAGCTGCAGGAGCCTCGCCCTCCCGAATGCTACAGCACTGCGCGGACGGCACTGGCCAGCCGGCGGACGCCTTCTTCGATCTTGTCGGGCGATTCGACGCCGAAGCTCAGTCGCATTTGGTTGCGGCGGCGTTGGACGGGGGTGCCTGCATAGCATAGCTCTCCCGGCACGTACATCACGCCGTCGACCTTAACGGCCCGATCAAAGAAGGGGCTGTCGAGCCCGGTCTCGATCTGCTCGGGGAGCGTCATCCAGACATAGAGGCCGCCTTGCGGCCGCACCCACGAAACGCCCGGCAGATCGGCAAAGTATTTTTCCGCCGCGGCCAGCATGCGGTCGCGCTTCACCCGGTAAGACGCGCAGACCTGCTCGACGTGCGGCTCATAAACTCCACTCTCCAACACCGTCGCGAGCAGATGCTGAATGAAATTCGACGACCCAAAGTCTTCGTTCCCTTTGCGATCAACGATTGGGCGAACCAGCGGTTTGGGCAAGAGCCCATAACCGCAGCGAAGCCCCGGCGAAAAACTCTTCGAGAACGTCTGGGCGAGGATCACAGTCTCGTGGGTCGGATCGAAGCTCCAAATGCTGGGGTGATCGGGCCCGTCATAGTGCAGCTGGCGATAAGCGGCGTCCTCGAGCACGAAGATCTTTTGGTCCCGCGACCAGCGCTCGGCCAGGCGCACGAGCTCACCGCGACGTTCGGTCGAGAGGCTGATGCCGCTGGGATTCTCATAATAGCTTACCGCGTAGATCAGCTTCACCTTCGAAAGTTCGCCTGCTGCCTCGATCCGCTCGAGTTCCTGTTCGAGTAGGTCGATCTGCATCCCGTTCTCGTCAGCCGGGATTGGCACGGCCCGCGCTCCCAAGCCGTGGATCACGCCCAAAAAGACGAAGTAAGTCGGGGCGGCCACGAGACAGATGTCGTCGGGATCGAGCAGAACTTCACCCACCAGCGAGAGCAACTGTTGCGAGCCGGTTGTGAGAATGAGGCGGGAGGGGTCGATCTCCGCCGGGGCATGTCCGGCACCGTTTTGCCCCGCTGAGTTCTTTTCGAGTCGCCCCAAAAGCAGAGCGACCTGCCGCCTCAGGCGCTCGGAACCCGGGGTTGTTCCGTATTGCAGGGCCCGGCAGCCGCGCTCGGTATCGCCCAAGAGATCGGCGAGCACGCGGCGCGTCTCCGCGACGGGAAGCGTCGAGGGATCGACGAGCCCGGCGGCGAGCGAAATGGCATGCGGATTCTCGACCGCCTGCTCCATCAAATAGCTGATCGCCCGTCCGCGCGTCGCCCACTGCCAGCGGCGGCTCAGTTTGACCTCACCCCTGGAGGTCGAGGCAGGGGCAGGGGCAGACGGATCGGTCGTTTTCGGCAGCATTCGGCGGTTCCTTAGGCGCGACGCAATTTTTGTCGCGCGAATTCGATCGCTTCAACCAGAATGTCGATATCGCCGCGCGTGGTATAGACGCCGCCGCTCGCCCGGGTGGTCGCAGCAACTCCCAACAGAGAATGCAGCGGCATCGTGCAGTGATGTCCATGCCGCACCGCGACGCCCTTGCGATCGACGAGGTTCGCCAGGTCCTGCGGGTGAATTCCCTCGATGGAAAAACTGATGATCGGCCCTTTGAGCGCGGGCTCGGGTCCGAAGATCCTCAGGCCCGGGACAGTGGCGAGCCGCTCGTGTGCGTATGCGGTGATGTCCGCGTCGTGAGCGGCGATCGCCGGCATGCCGATTCCAGTCACAAAGTCGACGGCCGCTCCAAGGGCGATCGCCTGGGCGATCGGCAGCGTGCCCGCCTCGAATTTGGCCGGGATTGCGGCCCAGTTGGAATGATCCCAGAAGACCTCGGAGATCATGTGTCCGCCGCAGAGGAACGGGTCCATCGCTTCGAGCAGTCGCCGCCGGCCCCAAAGCACCCCGACGCCGCTGGGACCATACAGCTTGTGCGCCGAAAAGGCCAGAAAATCGATGTCGAGATCCCCAACGTTCGTGGCCAGGTGCGGAACGCTTTGGGCGCCGTCGAGGAGCACCAGGGCACCGCGTTTGTGGGCCTCGGCCGTGATTTCTCGGATCGGCGGAATTGTCCCCAGCACGTTCGACATGCCGGTAAGCGCCACCAGCCGCGTTCGCTCGGTGAGCACTTCGTCGAGCCGATCTAAATCGAGCTGCCAATCGCTCGTGAGGGGAATGTATCTGAGCGATGCGCCGGTTGCGCGGGCAACCTGCTGCCAGGGAACGAGGTTGGCGTGGTGCTCCATCTGCGTGAGCAGGATTTCGTCGCCGGACTTGAGAAACTTCCGCCCCCAGGCGTCGGCGACCAGGTTGATCGACATGGTGGTGCCGGAGGTGAAGATGATCTCTTCGCTCTGCGGTGCACCGATAAAGTCGCGAACCTTGGCTCGCGTGGCCTCCAGCTCTTCGTCGACGTGCACGCCGAACTGGTAATCGCCCCGGTAGGCGTTGGCGTAGTACCGCTCGTAACACTCTCGTTCCTTGTCGATCACCGACTGGGGCTTTTGTGCGCTGGCCGCGCTATCAAGAAAGATCAGCGGCTGGCCGTTCGGAAGCGGCTCGTCGAAGATCGGAAATTGCGCGCGAATGGCTGAGGGGTCGAGCATGCTGGTGCGATCGACGGGCGAATCGGCCGAGGTAGGAGCGACCATTAGGAGTGTTCCGCGGCCGACTGCTCGGCGAGCGATCGAACGCGCTGCACCATGCCGGCCAGTCCGTTGCGACGGGCCGAGCTGAGCTGACGGTTCAGTCCCAGGCGCGCGAAGATCTGTTGAATATCGGTCTCGAGGATTTCTTGGGCGGTTTTGCCGGAATAAGCCAAGAGCAGCACGGCAATCAGGCCGCGAACGATCATCGAGTCGCTGTCGGCCTGGATTTCGATCACCGGCGGATCACCCGGCTTGATCTCGGTGATCAGCCAAACGTTGCTCTGGCAGCCGTGGACACGGTTGGCTTCAATCCGCGCAGACTTCGGGAACTCCGGGATCTCGTATCCCAGGTCAATCAGATAGTCGCACTGAGCCTCCCAGTCGCCCAGCGCCTCAAAAGTCTCGATCAGCTCGGGAATGGTCGTCGCTTCAGAAGAGCTCAACGGCGAATTCCCGGAATCGTGCAACAATTTTCCTGCCATAGCCTTATGACACCGCCCCGCATTTCAGGTTCATCGTGACGGGGCCGTTCCCTAACCTGTATTTTAGCCACCTTGTGAAGTGTTCCAAGGCGACCTTCGCTTTGCTGAGAGAAGCCAAAGTCAGAATTTGAACCACCAAGGCACCAAGGACACCAAGAAAACGGGAATGATTTGCCTTCTTTGGTGTCCTTGGTGCCTTGGTGGTTCATCAAAGACTTTGAATTTTGTTTACGACTTAGAGGATTTCGAGCGTTGGCATGCTGGGCGATTCGAGGAGTTGGCGGGCGATCTCGAGCGACGTCTGCTGGCACATGGCAAGCAAGTGCGGGCGGGCGGGGCTGCCTTCGTCGAAAAGCGCGGCCGTTTTGCCTTCGTCCCCTTTGATGCGGATATCGGCCTCGATCGGAATCTCTCCCAGAAACGGCACGCCCAACTCTTGGGCTTTGCGCCGCGTTCCGCCACGGCCGAAAATCTCGCCGCTCATGTTTTCGACCATTCCGAGAATCGGAATTTTCACCTGGCGATACATGCTGATCGCCTTGACCGCGTCCAAGAGCGCAACCTGCTGGGGCGTGCAGACCACGACCGCACCCGCCAAGCCGACCGATTGCGAGAGCGTGAGGGCCACGTCCCCGGTTCCGGGCGGCAGATCAATCACGAGGTAATCAAGCTCTCCCCACTCGGTGTCTTTGAGGAACTGGGTGATCGCGCGGTGCAAAAGCGGCCCCCGCCAGACGACCGCCTGGTCCGGATTGATGAAGAAACCCATCGAGATCGTTTTGATGCCGCCGGCATTCACTGGCTCGATGCGCGTCAGCGTTTCGCCGGTCGCTGTGCGCTGTTCGAAGGCCGCGGGTTTCGACTGCGCGACACCTAAGAGATGGGGGATGCTCGGGCCGTAAACGTCGGCGTCCATCAGGCCGGTCCGGGCGCCAAAATGCTGCAGGCCGTAGGCGAGGCAGGCGGCAATCGTGCTCTTGCCGACTCCTCCCTTGCCGCTGCCGACCGCGATGATGTTGGCGATCCGCAGTCCGAGCGTTCCGCCGGCGTTCTTGCCTCGGACTTTCGCCGAAAAGGCGACATCCAGCCGGCTGCCGTTGAGCAGGTGTGCATTTTTCAGTGTTTGCTCGACGGCCTCGGTGATCCGCTCGCGCCTCGGATAAGCGGGCGTGGGCAGCTCGATTTCGACATGCACGGTCCCATCGTCGCCAAAGCGAACGCCCCGCAGCATGTCGAGCTGACCGAGCGTCCGACCGATCTCCGGCTCCGACACGTCCTGCAGGGCCTTGGAAATACCCTGCTCTCGCTGTGCGTTGGTCATGGGTGGCTCGATCCCCGCTGGTGATGGCTGGTTGCCGGTCTCTCCGAGCGCGATGTGCTTTGTCTGCTCCACTGCCGGCGGCAAAGCGACGCCATTTCGTGGCCCGGAATTCTCTTGGAAAAGAAGGCGGCCGCCCCCAGCTCTCGAAACGACCACTCCAGAGGAGCGATTCGCTTCGTGCCGACAATGAGCACAGGCAGCGCTTCGGGATCGGCCATTTCACGTCTCAGAAACTGCAAACACTCCCCGGGAGCCGTCGACGCGTCCAGCAGCACGACTCCGCGGGCGACGCCGGCCAAACGCTCCTCGACGTCTCGCACGCTGCGGCAAGCGATCACCCGCACATCCTCAGTCAGGAACTGCCGCTGCAATTCTGGAGCCCAGCGGGGCTGCTTTTCGAACACGATCGCCGTGGGCGTCGTTTGCTGAGAGATCGTAGCAGAACTTGCGAACACACGGAGACTCTCTTTCAATAGTGCACGCTCGAATTCTAGGCTGGCTGGCGAGTCGTCGCAACGAGCGCGCGAGCGCTTGCCGTAACGATTGCGAATTCATAGAACGGGTTTTGACAAACGAAGACGGGGAGACTGGGAAAATGCCTGGCGATGCGCCGCTAGTTGCGATCCTGATGGGAAGCAAATCGGATTGGGAGACGATGCGGCCCGCTCATACAACGCTCGAAGAATTCGGCGTGCGGCACGAGTGCCGAGTCCTTTCGGCCCACCGCACGCCGGCAGAGACGGTCGAATACGTGCAAACGTGCGAAGAACACGGGACTGAGGTCTTTATCGCAGCCGCCGGCGGGGCCGCCCATCTGGCCGGAGTGGTGGCGGCCCACACCGTTCGCCCGGTGCTCGGCGTGCCGATGAAGGGCTGGGCTCTGGACGGCCTCGACTCGCTGCTCTCCACCGTGCAGATGCCGCAAGGAATTCCGGTCGGGACCCTCGCGATCGGGAAGGCGGGCGCGATCAACGCGGCTCTCCTCGCGGTCAGCATCCTCTCGCTGTCGCGGCCCGAACTGCGGGAGAAGCTCCTGGCGAGACGCCGCGCGGACGCGGAGCGTATTTTGGGCGAAAAGCTGGAATGACAGCGCACGTCAAAACGAACCGACCCGGCGCGAATCGACCCGGCGAGCCGCTCCGCCGACGGCGGATAAGCTGGCGGGTGCTTCTCCGCCAATGATCTGGTTCTCCGGAAGTGATTGCGTCAATTCATCGAAGTGCGAATCAGCCATTGAAGCACCATCGGGCTGACGCCCGACGCTCGCCGGGCCGGTTAGCAATCAGCGTCCGCTCCTGAATGCTGCAACTCAGACGGCAGCCAGTTTCCGCTCGACGATCATCAGCGTGACGTCGTCCAGCGGCTGGCTGTCGCCGAGGAACTCGGCAATTGCGTCCTGAATCGCCATCACCAGGTCCGGCGCGGCCAGGGTGCAGTTCTCGCGAATCAGTTGCTCGAGGCGCGAACGGCCGAACATCTCGCGCGCGTCGTTCACAAGTTCGATCAGGCCGTCGGTCGCCAGGATCAGCAAGTCGCCGGGGCCCATCGTCAGTTTCAATCCCGCAAGGGGCGAAAAATCGCCCACAAAGCCGAGCGGCAGGCTTGTGCTTTTGAGTGTCTGGAACGTGAGCGTCTCGCGATGAAAAACGATCGCGGGTCCATGCCCGGCGTTGACGTAGGTGAGTTCGTGAGTGCGCGGGTCGAGCGCCGCCATCAAGAGCGTGAGGAATGTTCCTCCGTCGAGATCCGGCGAAATCGTCTCGGCCAAGAGCGGGACGATTTCGCCAGGCTCGGTCCGTCTGCGAGTCAGCACGTGGACCATGGCCCGCACTGACGCCATCAGCAGGCTCGGCCCGACGCCGTGCCCGCTGACGTCCGCGACCACCAGCCCCAGGCGACCATTCTTCAACGGCACGATGTCGTAATAATCGCCGCTGACCAGCTCCGCCGGCCGCCACCACGCGCCAACTTCGTAGCCCGGTATCTCCGGCAGATGCCGCGGCAAGAAACTCTGCTGAATCCGCCGTCCCATGTTGACGGCCATCTGCAGCTCGTGCGACACCTTGGCCTCAGCGACGAAGTCAGCACGCTCGAGGGCGGTTGCCGCGTGTGCGGCAAATGCGCGAATCACCTGCTCATCAAACGGACCGAACGATCCGCCGTGCTTGTTCAAGAGTTGCAACACGCCGAGTAGGCGATCATCGCTCGGGCCGATAATCGGCGACGCGAGGATGTTCCGCGTGTGGAAGCCGGTCTGGCGGTCGAAGCCGGCGTTCCACCGGGCGTCGGCTGCCGGGTCGGGAATGTTGGCCAGCTCGCGATTCCGCACCACCCAACCCGTAATGCCCCGGTCGGCCGAAGAGCGGATCTCCTGCAACTCGAGTTCCGTGACCGCCCGCGTGTAGACCTCGTTGGCATCGGCGTCGTAGAGATAAAGACTCGCCCGCTCGCAGCCGAGCGCCTCGCAGGCGCCCGCGGTGACTGTTTGCAGGATTTGATCGAGGGTGTGATGTCGGGCCAGTTCGCACGTGACGTCGAGCAGGCGCAGAAGCGCGTCCTGCTGCTGCGGCACGACCGCGGGTGCGGTGAGGTTAGCGGACTCGCCGGCCATGAACTCAAGACTCGCACAAACGGGACGAACGACGGCTGTCGGCGATTGTAACACGAGGTTTGGACAAGTGGCTCTGGGGTCTATGTCCCCCGCTTTGCGATCCGCTCATCGATCCATTCCGGGTCGACAAACCGCCTCAATAGCCAGCGAAGCGCACGCTCAATCTGCTGGAACTGGTCGGGGGCAAGCGATGGCGGATGCGCGGGATCGAGCCCGGCGAACCCATGGAGATGCAGCCGCACGGGCCAACCCTCATGAACGGCTGCATCGTTCACCCGATCCAATACGCGTCGCGCCCAAACGATCCCATAAAGATCTCGAAAGTCGTTCCACAATCGATCGAAGGTGGTCGCCCACCTCGCCCTGCCCTCTCCGGCTCGACTGAGCTCGCCGAAGTCCATCGGACTGGAAGAGGGTGTCAGACTCTCGCCCCGGCGCACGGCTTTCCGCATCGCAATCGCGGCCATCCACACCGCGATTCCCAAAAGAAGCGTCGCCGCCGCTCGCGCGGGAAACGACTCAGGTAACCAGTGGAGCGACGACATCGACACCGGCACGAGAAGCATGGCCGCCGCGGCAAGCAGTGCGGGAAGGGCGAATCGCGTGCCCAGATAGTTGCCGGCGCCCATTAAGAGCACCAGCCCATAGCCAGCCAGCATGGGGACCTCGAGCCGCAGAGAGGCCGGATGGAAGTCACCATTCCAGGCTGTTACGGCTGGTAGATCAAGCACAACCGCCAGCGGCGCCACGATAAACAAACCCCATACGCGCGATCCCGGCCGCCGCGCCAAGCACCGCGATCAAGGGGCAAACCAGCAGCACGGCCGACGCCAGCCACATCTGGTCGGCCACCCCCGGGGAAACAATGCCAAGCAATTCGGTCACAAAGAAGGTGACTGCCCAAGCGGCCAGGGCGAGCGCGCCCCAAAGCCACGCGCCCAGCAGGGTTGTCTCTGCGAAGCCTCATCCGTGCGGCCAGCACGGGAGGCACGCTCGACACGATCGCCACGCTGGCCATAAGTCTCAGGGCCCCTTCCATATGTCGCTACGATACCGCAGGCATTTTGTGACAGACAGGAACCTGAGAATTCATACGACTGCTACGTTCTCCGGAGTTCACCAAGCCCAATCTGTTCTTCGCACTTTACGTGACCCGCAAAGCTTCGGTTGGCCGAAATGGCAGTAGTGTTTGCCATCCTGTGAGACGAGAACTCCCCCTGCCAGGCGATGCGGATTCGCCAGGTGACGGCATGACACGGAGTTCCTCACGTTCGTCCCTACAAGACTTGGTGTACGAGGAGAAGTTGCAATGAAGTGGCTTTCGGTTTCTGCGGCGTTGTTGTTCTGTTGTTCGTCCGTGAACTCGGCGAACGCGTTCTTCCACCACAACGGTTGTGGCTGCGGCTGTGCGCCGTCGTGCTGCGCTCCGGCTCCGTCGTGCTGCGCTCCCGCGCCGTCGTGCTGTGCTCCGGCTCCGACGTGTGCGGCTCCCGCGCCCTGCGCTGCGGCTCCGGCCGCTCCCAGCTGCTGCGCTCCGGCCCCGGCGATGGCTCCTAGCTGCTGCGCTCCGGCCCCGGCCGCCGCTCCCAGCTGCTGCGCTCCGGCTCCGAGCTGTGGTTGCACGGCTCCGACCTGTGGCTGTGGTTGCGCCGCGCCGACCTGCGGCTGCGGCTGCCACCACCACCACTGGCATCACCACCGCAGCTGTGGCTGCGGCTGTGAGAGCAGCTGTGGTGGCGGATGTGGTCACCACTTCCACCTGTTCGGTGGCTGTGGCGGCGGATGCGGTGGCTGTGGCGGATGCGGAACGGGCCTCGGCTGCGGCCACGGCCTGTTCGGCTGGCCCCACGGCTGCGGCTGCGGTTGCTAGTTAATCAAGCGGGAGGATCGGGTCGGCTGAACCCGGCCCGCCTCCCCCTGCCGAGGTCGTTGCGGACTGCTGGAAACATCGACATCGTTGACGGCGGACGTCGGCAAAGAACCTTTGTCCTCGGCGATAGAACGTGAGGTTTGTGCCCGGGAGAGTTGTGGCTCTCCCGGGCACACTCCGTTTTCGAAGCCTTCCGTTTCTTGCCACTCCCCAAGCGGCAATCGTCGGCCGGCCCAGTCGATGGGCTCCTCTCTCTTGAGCCGACGCCTTCATCCCTTCTGCGAACGAAATCCTTATTTTCTATCTTGGCGCTGAGGTATCGCACGGCTATATATAGTGAGGCTGCTTATCGGATTTGATTTCGCATTAATCCCAAGGAGCCTCGCGTGACGGACCGATTTAGCGCCGAGCTCATGCGCGGGAGCTTGGACATGATGGTCCTCTCCGTGCTCAAAAAAGGCCCGCAGTACGGGTATTCGATTCAGCAGCAGCTGCGCGAGGCTACGCGCGGCCGGGTGCCGCTGCCGGCCGGCACGCTTTATCCGCTCTTGCATCGCCTCGAGGCTGAGCACTTCATCCGCAGCCGCTGGGACGATTCGACCGGCCGGCGTCGCAAGTGGTACGAGATCACCAAGTCGGGCGGCGCCTGCCTCGAGCGGCAGGCCATCCAATGGCGGGCCTACGCAGAGTGCATCCGAGATCTGCTCGAGGCCGCTCCGGGCCTGCGTCCGGCGACAGCCTGACTCCACAAAATTGCGGGGACTGTCCGCAATGTCCGAACAAGAATTCGATCTGTATCTGAAACTTCTCGCGAAGTGCCTGCGTCTTACGTCCGGGCAACGCGAGCAGATTGCGGATGAGCTGCGCGATCACCTCGAAGAGCGATTGGAAGAACTGGCGCGGGCCGGTGTGCCGCGCGAGAAGGCCGTCGTCCAAGCTCTCGATGAATTCGGCGACGCGGCGGTTCTCGCCGCTCACTTTACGACCATTGCCCGTCTGAAGCGAAGGAGATTCCTCATGCGTCTGTCGCTCGGTTCGGTCGGCGTCTTGACTGCTGCCCTATTGATTGCGTTCGCCTTCTGGCCCGACAACCGGGCCGTTCGCGGTCCTGAACGAATCGCTGCCCAAGAGAAGCCGAAGACGCCTCCTTCCGAGCCATTCAAGCGGCAGCAGAAGCCAGAGGCGATCACCCAAGGAAACATGGCCGACGGGCCAACGAGTGACAAAGAACAGATTCTCATGCTGAAGAAGGAGCGCGAGGCGCTTCAGTCACGGATCGACAGGTTCGTGAAGATCAACCAGGGCCTCAGGGTCCGAGTCGATCACCCGGAGAAGGAGATCAGCGACCTCCGCGAAAAGGTCAGGGCCCTTCAAGACGAGCTTCAACGGCTAGCTGTTGAAGCCAAGGCGCGGCCTTTGAGTTCCGACGTCTTTCAAGGTTCCAAGGTCGAGGCACGCATTGCCGACGCATTAGGCCAGATCGTCGACTTCAATATCGAGCCACAACCTCTGCAAGACGCCCTCGAATTCATGGCCGCCCGATATTCAATTCCGATCATTATCGATCGCAAAGCACTGCAAGATGCGAATATCGACCTCAAAAAAGAGAACGTGGGATTGTCTGTGTCGGGGATCCCCATGCGGGACATGCTCGAACTGCTTCTGAACCAGGCCAGTCCGGCGTTGGGATACGAGTTTCGACGCGGAGTGCTCACGGTGAGCACAATCGACAAGATCAAACAGCACTGGGAAATCGTTGTTTACGACTGCCGCGATCTGATCGACGTCGGCACGCAGGACCGATGTGCGGCCGTCGCTCAAACCAGCGGCACGATTGACGGCCAGTTCCAGTTTTCGCCGGAGCCGTCCAAAACGCCGGCCCCAAGAAGGACACCCAACAATTCGCAGCTGAAGACTTCGGAGGATCCCACGCAGAACACTCCGGACAACGGCTCGCCCGAACCTCTGCGGAGGCTGTCCCTGCCGCTGATACGCACGTTAACAGCGGCCACAGGCACCGAGGCCTGGGATGAAGAATCGCAAGCGGGCATTTCCGAATTTGGAGGGCTGCTCGTCGTGCGTCAGAACCCGCTCGTTCATGAACAAATCCGCCGCGCTCTTGCCGACATTCGCCAGATGCGAGCCCACGGCGCCTACGCAGCACTTGGCAATCGCGCGGAAGCGACAACGCGTCCTACTGAGCAGCCACGGACGCAAAGGATGAGGCCGGTTTTGCCACCGACGCTGAGTCCGACACCCGCGCCCACGCGTGTTCCGTCGTCACCGGCACCCGAGACAACCAAACGCAAGCCATCCGGACTGTAGTCGACGCTGACTCGGGGGGGGGGCCCGACGCCGTCCGCTCGGTTCTTTGTGGCGCCGCTATGTCCGAACAAGAATTCGATCTGTATCTGAAACTTCTCGCCAAGTGCCTGCGTCTTACGTCCGGGCAACGCGAGCAGATTGCGGATGAGCTGCGCGATCACCTCGAAGAGCGATTGGAAGAACTGGCGCGGGCCGGTGTGACGCGCGAGAAGGCCGTCGTCCAAGCTCTCGATGAATTCGGCGACGCGGCGGTTCTCGCCGCTCACTTTACGACCATTGCCCGTCTGAAGCGAAGGAGATTCCTCATGCGTCTGTCGCTCGGTTCGGTCGGCGCCCTGACTGCTGCCCTGTTGATTGCGTTCGCCTTCTGGCCCGACAACCGGGCCGTTCGCGGTCCGGAACGGATTGTGGCTCAAGAGAAATCCAAGGCAGAGAAACCCAAAGCGAAAAGCACAAAGGCAGACGCGTCACCGTCGCGCAACGGAAATGCAGGCAGCAAACGACACGGCAACAACAATCACGCTGCACAGCAACAGCCGCAGATCGTTCTCGAACCGGCCCCTGTGGACCACCCGCTCAGTTCCGACGTCGTTGAACGCTCGAAGAACGAGTCGCGGATCGCAGAAGCGTTGAAGGCGCCGGTTGATTTCTTTATTGAGCCACAGTCGCTCAAAGAGGCCCTCGACTTTATCGCGGCCCATTACCAGATTCCGATCTTGATCGACCAAAAGGCGATCGAAGATGCGAATATCGACCTGTCGGCCGAGGTCAAATTGAACGTTCCGGGGATCACGTTGCACGATATGTTCCATTGGCTTTTTGCTCAGATGAGCCAGCCGATGGGGTACGAGGTCCGCAATGGAGCACTCATGATCAGCACGATCGACAGGATCAACGATGATCTGACGGTCATCGTTTACGACTGTCGCGACCTGGTCAACCTGGCCACCCTCGATCGCCCGGTCGTGGCCGAACAAGGGCGGACTGGCGCGGGGCATCAAGCTATGTTTCAGTTTGCGGGGCCAATTGGGCCCGCATCGACTGCGGCCAAAAACGGCCGTGAGGAAAAGTCTCGTGAGCACGCCGCCGCGCGGCTACCGCTCATTCAAACGATCATGTCGACAACCGCGCCAGAGGCTTGGCAGGAAGGAACATCCATTTCCGAAGTCGGCGGTTTGCTCGTCATTCGGCAAAATCCGTTCGAGCATGCACGAATCAAGCGGCTGCTGGCCTCGATCCGCTTGATGAGAAAGGACGGAGCCTTTGCGGCTCTCTCGGATCAATACGACATGGAAGCGAAAAAACGCCCGGCCGACGAGCGCAGTGCTGACAACACGTCTTTCACAGCTCGAACATGAAGTGCAACTGCTTCGCACGCAGCAGGCCGCTCCGGCCAAGACCTGGAGCCCAAGCGAACCAACCAAATAGCTGGGCGAATCTTCCGGTTGCGGTCTCTGTGCGGGACATGTAAGCCCGTCGGTAGAACGCGTTCGTCGGGCGCGCCGGGCAGCCGTGAAGTTGCGCCCCGGGAACCCTTTACTCGGCAGAGTCGTCTAAAAAGCACGCCGAGATCGGTCCCCCTTCCTGCCGAAGGCCGAAAGAGCGATCCCTGCGAGCGGATGGCACTTGCCGGTGCCCTTTCCGCCACGTCTGACCATCGCGGGCCGACATGAAGGAGATTCCCCATGCGTCTGTCGCTGCGTTCGGTCGGCGCGCTGACTGCCGCGGTGTTGGTCGCGTTTGCCTTCTGGCCCGATAACCGGGCCGTTCGCGGCCCGGATCGGGTTGTCGCCCAGGAGAAGACCAAGGCCGAACCGCACAAAGCCGCGGCGACTCCATCCGGCAAATCAGTTGGAGGCGCGGCCGGTCGCGGCAACGATCGCGCCGAACTGCGGCGGCAGTCCGTGCTCCCCGCGCCACCTGCAATGCAGCATCCATCGAGTTCAGACCTCGCACGGGCTTCGAAAAGCGAGGCGCAGATCCGTGAGGCGCTCAACCAGCCAATCGACTTTGCAATCGAGCCGCAGTCGCTGAAGGACGCGATCAGTTTTATTGCCGCTCGTTACCAGATTCCGATCCTGTTCGATCAAATGGCTCTGGAAGACGCGAACGTTGACACGTCATCTGAGGTCAAGCTGACTGCCCCGGGCATCCCGCTGCACGACGCCTTGCAGCTTCTTCTTGGTCAAATGTCGCAACCGCTGGGCTATGACGTTGTCCACCGCGTGCTGATGATCAGCACCGTCGACAAGATTAACGAGCATTTGGAAGCGATCGTTTACGATTGCCGCGATTTGATCAAACCGCCGTTTTTCCGAATGGTGTCGGCCGCGGAAGACTTTTGGAACACGGAAGAGTCGGCCTCCGAATTGGGCGGGCTCTTGATTGTTCGGCAGAGACGAGAGGTGCACGAACGCATTAAGGCATTGCTCGCTTCGATCCGGTTGATGAGAAGAGAGGCGCCTTTGCGGGGCTCGACACTCAAGTGCTCGAACCGAACAAACGTGGGGCGGACCAAATCGCGCCCACCCAGAGCAAATCGCCCAAAAACGATCAGGCTGTGCCGCAGAAACGACCCGTTGCGGTCGGATTCGCTTCGGTGGATCACCCCCTCAGTTCCGACCTTGCGCGGCGCTCGCTCGTCGAAGCGCGTATCCAACAGGCGCTCAACCAGCCAATCGACTTTGCAATCGAGCCGCAGTCGCTGAAGGATGCGATCGGTTTTATCGCCACCCGATACCAGATTCCGATTCTGTTCGAGCAAAGAGCTCTCGACGACGCGAACGTCGACACGTCATCTGAGGTCGAGCTGAATGTTCCGGGCATCTCGCTGCGCGACGCCTTGCAACTGCTGCTTGATCAAATGTCCCAACCGTTGGACTACGACGTTGTCCACAGCGTGCTGATGATCAGCACCGTTGACTACGTCAATGAGCATCTGGAAACGATCGTTTACGATTGCCGCGATTTGATCAATCTGCCTGATCAGGGAAGCACGGCAGCGGGCGATCACGGGCAAGGCGATGGAGCCACTCCGGGGCCGAGTTTCCAGCGTCAAGTGCGCCTTAACGTGAAAAGCGGCCCACCGGAAAAGAAGTGTGATCGCAGCGCGCGCCGGCAAGCATTCATCCAAATGGTGAGGTCGGCCACAGACAATTGGGAACAAGATTGGGAGGATTCGGGGCCGAACGCGTCGATCTTCGAGATGGGGGGGCTCTTGATTGTTCGTCAGAATGTGGGGGTGCACGAACGCATCAAGGCTTTGCTCGCGTCGATCCGTTTGATGCGAAAAGAAGGGGCGCAGCCAGTTGCGCAGGATCAGGCCGACAAGCCAAAGGTCGAGAAACCGACGAACGGCAACGGTGCCTCTGCGCGGGCCACGGACGCACACCCAAAACCGAGCGACGAATCCGCCGCGGCCGTGAAGGAGCGTCGATCCGCAACCCATGAACGTCCGATGAGTTCCGACGCAGGCCGTTACCCACGGATTGAATCGGCTCTCGAAGAGACGGTGAATTTCAAGATCGAGCCACAGCCATTGCAAAAGGCCCTCGATTTACTGTCCTCAAAGTTCCACGTTCCCGTCGTGCTCGACCAACGGGCGCTGCGTGATGCGAAGGTGGACCTCAAGCAGCTCGAGGTGAAACTCGACGTCAGCAGCCTCACGCTTCGCGACACTCTGGATTTGATTCTGGCCACGCAGGCGCTGGGCTTCGAGATTCGCCATGGCTCTCTCATGGTCAGCACCATCGAAAGAATCAGCTCCAATCGGGAGGCGGTCGTCTACGATTGCCGCGACCTGACCTTGGTTCGCTCGCTCGATCATATTCCGGGTGTGCGATCGGTCCCAGCCACACAGAATCGGGGGGCGATCGATGGCGGACTATTTGGCGGTGGCGGCACGTTCCAGGCGCCGCCCGATCCCGCCAGACCGGCTCCCGCTGCGCCGGGTATTCCACAAAAACCCGCCGAGAAGGCCCCGCCCGCCGCGGCACCTTCTGCCGCGGCTCCCGCTGCCATGGCCAGCTCGAAGATCGAGGACTCGCGGCGGCTGCCGCTGATTCGGACGATCGTCTCGGGCATCGGCGACTCGTGGAACGAGGAGAACACGTCGATTACGGAATTCGACGGACTGCTCGTCGTGCGCCAAAGCCAACCGGTGCACCACAAGATCAAGACCCTCTTGGCCGACATCCGCCGGATGCGGGCCGACGGCGCCTTTGCCTCTTTCGCGAAAGAGTACGAACTCGAAGCTACGAAGCGAGCCGAGCAAGAAGCGAAGACATCCACCCACGGCGCGAAATGATTTCGGCCCGCGTGGGACGTTGCCAAAAGGGAAGAGTCAAGAGAGGAGGCGAGCCCGACGACCGGTAACGTGGGCGCCCGACTGACGGAAAGTCGCGAATAAGGTGGCAGGTCCTGCCACCTTAATTTCTGTTAGCTCGAGCGCCCACCGCCGCAGTTGGACCCAGCAACGCGCCAATTACGCACTGGGGACGGGACGATTTGTGGTCGATCAGACCGAAATTGGGTCGGTACACTCTCTCCTGGTATAGGGGATTCAATTTGACCCAATTTCGGAGGGCCAGGGATTGGAACGGGGGCAGGATTTGTCGGGACGGGACAGAATGATCGGACCGGCGATCGGCGGTGAGACACGGATGCTCTAGATGCCCATCCGGCAGTGGTTTGCGATGATCTCTGAATCGGGACGGGACACGAACGCGATTGTGAGAGGCGGGTCGGGTCACCTTTTTTCACCAGGTAGATGACCCACCAGAAAGATGACCCGCCGTCTGAGCCGCTAGGCCATCGCGGTCCATTTTGTCGCGGAGGGAACCCTACTCGCTCAGGCCGATGCCGAATTCGTCGGCGTCTTTGTCGTCGACGGGGGGAAGCGTCGTGGCGGCGGCTGGTTCTTCGCCGCGGACCAGGTCGGGGGCGTGCAGCGCGGCTTCGATCGCCTTGTCGGTGCTTTCCGGATCGATCGACCGGCAGCAGTTGGTGATGGCGTCGGCCAACTCGCGGAGATCCTTCCGCCAAACCTCGGGATCGACGTCGGCGGGAGTTGCCTGCAGTGAACTCGCCGCACAAGAGAATGAATCGCAGCAGGTGCCGAAAGATGATGCCCTCCTGCCGAACGATCCCCTTGGAGGTGATCAGCTTGTTGAAGTCGCCGCCGAAGCGAAGTGCCTCTCCGGCGATCCAGACGGGCCGCGTGACCAGGTCGTGCACGCCGGGGAACTCGGAATCGAAGAGCAGCCGCAGTTTGTCGGCCGAGCGTCGGTGTCCAGCGCTCTTCCCAGTTGAGGCCTTCGTCTTCGGACTTGTCCCGCAGCTGCTCGGCCGTCACGAGCCCGCGCTCTATGAGCATCGTGTCAAGGCGATCGCGTGCCAGCGGACCGGGGGGAAGATCCCGCATTTGCGGTACGCGAACGTCCCGCAGGATCGAGGTCGGGACTTCGAGCACGCTTTCGAGCGCCTGCACCCGCTCGTCGCGGTCCGCAATGCCCAGGTGCTTCAGGAGGAACGCTCCATACAGCGGATTGATGCTGCGAAAGACGAGCAGCCTGGCCAGTTCGGGCGTCGGATGGGCAAATCGGGGCTGATAGATCTCGCGAACGGGCTCAGCCTCCCCGACCACACGAATGATTCGCGGCCCAGACAGTGGGGTTCCTTTATCGCCAGTCGATCGAGCGCTCACCTTCCCGAGCGGCCGTCAGCAAGGAACCGAACGACCCCATCACCGGCGGCCCGGGCGCGGCCTTTGCGGAAGCGTTGCCGCCCGCTTGAGAACCGGCACCGCCGGCAGCACCTGGCTCCTCGGGCGGTGGAGGTTCGGGCTCGAGGCGGACGAAGCCGCCGGCCCAGAGCGACATCAGCATCCGCGTGAAGCTGTTTTTGTCCGGCTTCGATGCGCGGCGCGTCCATCAAGCGCTTGCGAACGACGGCGCGCAGCTTCTCGATGTCGGGAGAGATTTCCAGCAAGTAGGCCAAGAGTCGCCAGGGAAGTTGCCCCTTGCTGTAGAGCTTGCCGGGAGGAGCCGTCTTCAACTTCTCGAAGTGCACGGCCTCCCAATATTTTTCCGTTTTGCTCCGCGTGGGCATCTGCTTTTCGAGCTTCTTGCGGGCGCGGATCAAGAGCGGATCTTTGGTGTTTTCGGGAATCTGGTTGATGCGCTCCTTGAACCGCAAAATCTTGACGTCGTCCTCGTGAGCCAGCGCGTAAACGTAGCCTTGCGAATCGAATTGCGGCCGGCCGGCACGACCGAACATCTGATGCGCACTGCTGGGATCGATCAGGTCTTTCTTGCCGGGCGGACCCTTCACCAAGGTTGTCAGCACGACCGAGCGGGCCGGCAGATTGATTCCCGCGGCCAGCGTCTCGGTGCAGACGCAGACCGAAAGGAGCTTGCGCTGAAACAGCTCCTCGACGATGCGGCGGTACTTGGGCAAGATTCCCGCATGATGGATGCCGACGCCCCGCTGCAAAATTTGCTTGAGCTTCGGGCCGGCCCCCTTCGACCAATCCTCTTTTGCCAGTTCGTCCGACGAGCCGCTTTTGCTGACCGTCAGCCAGCAGGCTCTTTCCCTTGAGCTGCTCGGCCACCGACCAGCATTCGTCGCGATTGAAGCAAAAAACGAGCGCCGGGGATCCGCCGCTCCGTCTCGTCTGCCTTCCGCCATCAGCTCGAGTTGCTTCGTTCAGCAGCTCGTCCGGCACCCAGTGGTAGGTCAGGGGCACCTTGCGCTCGGTGCTCTGCACGAGCTGCACTTTGCGATCGAGGCTGCGATTGAGCCAGACGATGAATTCGGCCGCATTCCCGACCGTTGCCGAGAGCAGCAGCACGCGCACGTGCGGGGGAAGCATGGCCAGCGACAGCTCCCAAACGACGCCGCGCTCGGGATCGGCAAAGCTGTGGAACTCGTCCATGACGACCGTTGCCACGCCGGCGAAGTCGAACGCCGCCGGATGCAGCAAGCGATTGAGCAGGATCTCGGCGACGACCACGAGAATCCGAGCCTGGCCGTTGACGGTGCGGTTGCCGGTCACCAGCCCGACGTCCTCGGCCGAAAACCCCCAGCGGACCGCGGCCGCCTGCATCTCGCGAAACTTCTGCTCGGTGAGTGCGATCAGCGGCGTGGTGTAATAGGCGGTCTTACCGGTGTGCAGGGCCTCGAAGAGAGCCGCTTCGGCGATGATCGTCTTGCCGGTGCCGGTGGGGGCACAGACCATCAACCCCTCGTCGGCCGTGAACCATGCGAGCAGCGCCTCCTCTTGCACCGGATAGGGCGTGTAGGGAAGCTGATCGAGATATTTAGCTGCCAGCTCGTCGCGAGAAGGGGCTTCAGTCGCCATAGCTGGCACGATTCTATGCACGTCCGTGTGGCGGGGCCACTTCGTGTAGCAGAACCACCTACTCCGGGTTAGCGGCGTGAATACTGTACAGCAAACACGTGGCCAGCCCGCTACAATTGGGTCCTGTTGACGCCGACGAATAATCGGCGTTACAAAGAATTGCGGGGCAGTAAATCGAGTCTCGCGCGGCTTGCGCGAAGGCTCGCGGGGCTGCGTGGATAGAGCGTGATGGCGCAGGTCACATTACAGTTGCTGGAAGGGCTCGAGCGCGGCCTGATCTTTCGCAAGCTCAACACGCCCGTCACCATCGGTCGCGAGGACGAAAATAGCGTCCGCCTGAATGACGAGCGCGTGAGCCGATTCCACGCGAAAATTCAGGAAGACGGCGGAAAGCTGATCCTGACCGATCTGGAAAGCACCAACGGCACGCGGATCAACGGGCATCCGATTCAGATGCGCGTGCTGCAGATTGGGGACCAGATCGCCATCGGCCGCTGCCTGCTCGTGTATGGCAGCCCCGAGGAAATCCGCAGCCGGCTCTCGCAGCTCTTGGCCGAAGGCCGGGGCCAGTCGGAAAGTACGGCCGACGTGATGCCCACCAACGGCGCCACCCAATTTGGTCCTGACCCGTACGATGACGGCACCTGCTTCGGCGGCGCCGGGCAGAACGGGCCCGCGGAGCGTGATCCCGACGATCTGTCGATCGACCTGTTCCCCAACGGTCCCCCCGAGCCCCCGCACGGCTTGCGGCCGCTGCAACGAGGCGCAGGTTTCTGACGTGCTGGGCTATTGCCACGAACAGATCCGCCGGATTTTGCACGGAGCGGTCGAAGAGCCGGGGAACAACCCCGTGATGCGCGTGAGCTGGCCCGACTGGCAGCGGCTGTTGCAGCTGGAGATGGAGCTTGCCATCTCGATGAAAAAAGTGGCCGACCCGGACGCGTAGGACCGATCAAAGGCCCGGATTTCCAACGCTGGCCGAGGAGAGCGCGCGAGGCTTTGTAGGGCAACTACTTAGTACCGCAAGTCGCCACGATCGGTGCAATCATTAGCGACGGATCCGCCCCGGTGAGTCTCTATATCGGCATACCCTGCGCGAATCGCGCAACGCGCTGGGACCGCATGGTCAGGGCGCAGCCAGCCTGGCAGCAGCCCAGCCGCCGGCGGGGCTGTGAGATATATTCGCACGTGCACCTTGCGGCCTCGTCTTAGGAAGAAATCTTCCAGTCGGACAGGACCGGCAACGGCGAGGAAACCCATCTCCCTCGATCGAGTGCCCCTGATGATTGATTCGCAGAAAATTCTGGCATCGTCGCAATTGCCGACCTTGCCCTCGGTGGCGATGAAGCTGCTCGAGCTGGCTCGGGATCCGGAAACGGACTTCAAGGACGTCATTGACGTCGTCAAATCCGATCCGGCCATCACGACCAAGATCCTCAAGGCCGCCAATTCCTCCTTCTTCGGATTCAAATCGCCGGTGACGTCGATCGAGCGAGCGGTACCCCTGCTCGGCACGACCGTCGTGACGACCCTCGCGCTCAGCTTTTCGCTCGTCGACGCGGCGATGGCGTCCGGCCCACTTGCGGAGCATTACTCGGCGTACTGGAAACAGTCGATCGTGCAGGCCGTGGCTGCCGAGGTCCTGGCCGAACATTACGCCAAAACGCTCTCGAGCGATTGCTTCCTCACCGGGCTGCTCTTGGATCTCGGTCGTCTGGCAATCCTCAAGACGGCGTCGCAAGAGTACCTTCCCGTGCTCGTCGATTGGCAGTCGCAAGGCGGTTCCCTGCCGGAGCTCGAGCGCACCCGACTGGGCGTCGATCACGTTGGCATCGGCATCGAGTTGATGCGGAAATGGAGGCTGCCGGAAAAACTGATCGACGCGGTCGCGCGGCACCACCAGCCCACGGAGCGAATTCTGAGCGAACTGGCTGATGAAGACACGGGCGGCGACCGCGTGATCGCGATCGCGGCCGCGGTCGGCGATTACTATTGCACGCCCGACAAGGGCGCGTCCCTGGCGCGGACCGAGCAGTTTGCCTTGGCGTTCTTTCACATGGAGCGGCCAGCGGTCGAGGAATACCTGGCAAAGACGCGAGAAAGAATCGACCGCGCCGGACACTTATTTTCCGTGAGCTTTGACGAGCTCGGTACGTCTGTCGACCTGATGGCCGAGGCCAGCGAGCAACTGGCGCACGTGGCCGTGCGGGAACACATGGCGAGCACGCGGGTCGAAATGCAGCGCGACGCGGTCGAGCATGCCAAGCAGGAACTCGAGTCGAAGAATCAAGAATTGCAGGAACGGGTCATCCGCGATCCGCTGACCAGGCTTTACAATCGAGCCTTCTTTGCCGAGGCGCTCAACGCCGCAATCGGCGGAGCCAGCCGGTCGGCCGGACTGCTGGCCGTGTTGTTCAGCGACATCGATCGCTTCAAGCGTCTCAACGATAAGTACGGTCACCAATTCGGGGACGCGGTCTTGGCCACCGTCGCCCGCATCCACACGGAAGCGCTGCGCCGCTCGGACGTCGTGGCCCGTTACGGAGGAGAGGAATTCGTCGTTCTCGTCCACCAGCCTAGCGAGAAAGGCCTGCAGAAACTGGCCGGTCGGCTGCGCGAGGCGGTTGAGAAGCACGACTTCCTGTTTGACGGAAATCGTGTGCCGGTGACGATCAGCATCGGTGCGGCAATCGCGCTGCCCGAGCGCGAGCCGGGCGATCTGGCCCTGCGTCTGGTCGCCGCCGCCGATGAGGCAATGTACGAGTCGAAGAACAACGGCCGGAATCAATTCCACGTGCGTTCACTGATCGCAAACAAGGACCGTCGTCTGGCCCAACTCATCGCGCAAAAGCGATTCAGCCGCTGGCTTGTGCAAAACGCCATCCTCGATATTCCAACGATTTCCAGGGCCCTCCTCGAGACCTCGCCCGAACGGCTGCGGGTGGGGTCGCTGGCCCAACTGCTCGGAGTGCTCGCGCCGTCGCAAATCGACGACGTGCGGCGGAAACAAGGAGAGACCGGCGAGCGGTTCGGAACGTGCGCGGTCGCTTGCGGCTTTATTACCGAGGACCAGTTGGCCGTTCTCTTGGCGATTCAGGCGGAGCCGCCCAATCTCTTGGCCCGCACGCTGACGACCCTGGGACTGCTCGAGAAGGGCCGCGCCGACGAACTCTTGTCACAATATCGGCAGTTCCTTTCGGACGCCCAGACCAACGTCGCCGCGCTCGTCTGAAAGAGTGCCACGCCGCTCGTGCGACGGCGATCGGGCTCACTTCTCGAGTTCGACGCGGACGTTGTACGACTTGAGCTCGGCCACCTGTTGCTTGGCGGCCGTTTCCGTGAGCGGGTTGCCCTTCAGATACAGAAACCAGTACGGGGCAAACCGCCGATCTCCCTGGGCGTCCTTTTTGGCCATCGCCACCAGCACGCCCAGGTCGGTCAGTTTGTTGCCCTCCAACATCGTGTAGCGCAGCTCTGTCATCCCCGAGAGTGCAGACAGATCGCTGACCTGGTTGTCGCGCAAGTCGAGCGACTCGATCCACTTCAGCCCCTTGAGCGGCGCCAGATCGCTCACCTGATCGCCTTCCAGGTACAGCGAAACGAGCTTTTCGAGGCCGGAGACGGCTTCCAGCGACCGCACCTTGTTCTTAGAAAGGTCAAGCGTCATCAGCTTCTTGAGATCCTTGAGCGGCTGAATGTTCTCGATGCGGTTCGACTCGAGCTTGAGATATTGCAGCTTCACAAGGGGAGCCAGCGGCGCGACGTCGACGATTTGGTTATGTCCGAGATCCAGCGACTGCACGTTCACCAGCCCCGACAGCGGCTTGAGGTCCACAATCTCGTTTCCAGCCAGGTCGATCAGCTCGACGTTGACGCATTTTTCGAGGCCGGCGAGATTCTTGATCTTCTTGCTCTTGCCTCGCAGGAAGTAGATATTTTGCAGCTCCTCTTCCTTGAGCTCTTCTTTCTCCCCCTTTTTGAGTTCCTCGCGGACCGCGGCCGCGAGTTCTTTATCAGGAAACAGGGGTGCGGGGGCCCTTTTCTCGGGTGCGGCGGCTTTGGCGGACTTGGGTTCTTTGCCAGGTTTGGGATCTTTGTCAGCCGCGCTGTGGACTGTCGCGGCGCTGAGAACCATCAGGAACAGTGCGGTAAGAAGCCGTTTCATCGTGCGAGGTCCTCGAGGCGGGAAGGCGCAGATCTTCGGAAGGTCTTCGGCGGGGTTAGCGTCTGTTAAACGCCAGTCTAACGGGGCGGGACGGGGCCTCTCAACTCAATTCCGATTTGTCGATGCGTGCCGTCGCTGTTTGTGAGTCCTCGGCGACACTTTCGGATGCATTTCGGACCAAGAGCGCCTGGTATCCGCCATCGGCGGGTCGGCCTGGAATCTGGTACCACTCTTCGACGAGCGTGAGCGCGGGTTGTTGTCGCAGAAGTCCGCGAACGATTTGCTCGTTCTCTTCGGGTTCGATGCTGCACGTGGAATAGACGAGTCGCCCACCCGGCCGGAGGCGGCGACAGGCAGACTCGAGCAGTTGCAACTGCTGAACTGCTAGTTCCGCGATCTCGGAGGGCGTGAGTCGCCACCGGGCCTCGGGCCGTTTGCCCAATACGCCCGTATTGGAACAGGGCACGTCGGCGAGAATGGCGTCGAACGGTCCGGCAGCCGGAGCGGATGTCTTCGCCTTAGCCTGCAAGCCCGACTCGCTCTCACGCACGAGGATCGGCTGAACGATTGAAATCCCCAAACGCCTGCAGTTCTCAGCGACGCGAGCCAAACGCTCGGGACGAATGTCGGTCGCGAGGATTGTGCCCTGGTTTCGCATCCGTTCGGCGATGTGCGTGGTCTTCGCTCCGGGAGCCGCGCACAAATCGAGAATCGTTTCGCCTGGTCGCGGAGCCAGCCGTTCGACTGCCTGCATGGCCGACTCATCCTGCACCGAGAACAATCCATCGGCAAAGCCGGGCAAGGCGTCCACCCGTGCGGTTCCCTGCAAACGAATCGATTCGGGCAGCGCTCCGGGCGTGGCGGCGACCCCTCCCTCGTTGAGTAATCGAATTAGTTCGCTCCCGCTCGTCTTGAGCGGGTTCGCCCGCAACGTCGGCGGGGCCGGCCGGTCGAACCAGAATCCCAGGCGGCACAATTCCTCGAAGCCGAACCGTTCCTGCCAGCGCTTCGCCAGCCAGCGCGGAAAACTGAACGCCTCGGCAAAGTAACCAGCCGGATCGACCGATGGGTCGGCAAACACGGCGTGCGACAAGCGACGAACGCGCCCTTGGGCAACGGGAACGCCAGTCGTATCCAGCGTCGTGTCGAACTGATCGGTCAGCGTCCGCTCGACGTTTCGCAACACTCCGTTCAAAAAGCCCGTCCAGCGCTCGCGGCCGATCGATTTGGCGAGCGCGACGGTCTCGTTCACCGCCGCGTAGGCGGGCATCGCATCGAGGAACACAAGCTGATACGCACCCAACTGCAACAGGGTCCAGAGTTCCCCCTCGATTCGGTGCCGCGGACGCTGCACGTGCGGCCTCAGAATCGCATCGAGCGTGGCCTCGCGGCGGACCACACCGTTCGTCAACTCAACGGCCAAACGCCGCTCGTCGGGCGAGGCGAGCGCGTCGCTCGTGAAGAATGGCTCAAGCAGCGCCGCCACAAAGCGACCGCCGTTCTTGTACTCGCTCAGCACGGCAAACGCGGCGTCGCGCGCATTTCGTACGTGTGCTGCCGCCCGCTCACGTCGAAAGCGTCGTTTGCGGGGCACGTGCTTCACGTCGCACCCCGAGCATCGCGGCAGGCGGCCGCCAAATCTTCGAAGAATGCCGGATAGGTTTTTCCGACGCACGCCGGATCGCTGATCTGAATTCCGGGAACACGCAGGCCGACCAGTGAAAAGCTCATCGCCATCCGGTGATCGTCGTACGTTTCGATGAGGGTCGGGCGGATGTCTTGCCAATTCGCGGACCGTGGACGGACCGCAAAGCCGTCGTCGTGCTCCTCTGCGTCGATCCCGAGCCGCTTGAGCTCGGTGACTACCGCCTGGATGCGATCGGTCTCCTTGTGGCGCACATGGGCGATATTCCGAATCCGCGTCGGGCCGTCCGCGAAGATGGCAACGGCAGCCAGCGTCTGGGCCGTGTCGCTGATGTCATTCATGTCGACGTCGACGCCTCGCAGAGGGCCGCCTTCAACCGTGATCGACGAATTCTCCCAATGCACCGTACAGCCCATCTGCTCGAGAACGTCAACGAAGCGGACGTCCCCTTGCAGCGAGTCGCGAGACAGGCCCTCGACGGTGACCTTGCCCCCCGCGATCGCGGCGGCGGCAAAAAAGTAACTCGCGGCGGACGCATCCGGTTCGATGGCAAACTCTCGTCCCCGATAGTGCTGCGGCACGATGCGGTAGCCGCCCCCTCGAGACCGTCGACCCGCACGCCGAAGGCTTGCATCACGCGGACGGTCATCGCGACGTAGGGCTCCGAGACAAGTGGCCCACGCAGGCCCAGCTCGACCGGCGTCTCTGCACACGGCGCGGTCATCAAAAGCGCGCTCAAAAACTGGCTGGATAAGTCGGCCGCAACGTTTGCGCGACCGCCTCGCAGGCCCTGAGCCCGGACAAGAACCGGCGGACAACCGCCGGCCCCTTCGCACACCACGAGGGCCCCTAGCTCATTGAGCGCGTCGCACAGGGGTCCGATGGGTCGCTGTCGCATTCGGGCATTGCCATCGAGACGCCGGGTGCCTTCTCCGAGGCAGGCCGCGGCCGTCAGAAACCGAATGCTGGTGCCGCTATTCTCCAGCCACAGCTCGGCCGCATCGCCGCGCGGCCGGCCTGCACAACCGTCAATTTCGATGGTGTACCCGGCCGTGTCGTGGGTCAGCCGCAGCCCGAGCCGCCTGAGGCTCTCGGTCATCATGCGCGTGTCATCACTGTCGAGAGCCCCGGTCAATCGGGACGATCCGTCAGCAAGAGCGGCCACGATCAGCGCCCGGTTGGTGAGGCTTTTGGAGCCAGGCGGACGGACGGTGGCACAGATCGGCCGCCCGAGCGGCTCGATGGCGATGGAAGGCTTCGGCTTCTGCTGCATCTCGTCCATTCCAACCGATTGTAACGGATCGCCTACTCACTCGGCGGTCGACTCGTCGCTGGGGCCGCGCACAAAGTCCGCGGTGTTGAGCGACGGCCTAGAAAATCCGCAACCTCGTAACTGCGGGCACGACAATACGGATCGGCAGAGTCGCTTCTTGAGCACTCGAGCCGCCGAGGGACGTAAGCGCCGCACGCGTTGCCCGCAAGGGAGTGTCGCCACGAGTCGATACTCTTTGACATCCGGGACCGGGCGCGCGCCACCGGACCGTACACCGGCCAAGGTTGCCGATCGGCCGGATCGAAAGGCACGCCTGCTGGGTGCTGAATCAAGGACGGGCTGTGATGAACTTTCGGGTCTTCCTGCTGATCGCGGCGGTAGCCGTCTTCGGGGCCCTTTGGTCCTCGGATGGACGCTATCAAGGCGAGCAAGTCGCCCTGGCCCGACTTGAGCGTGCGCGGTCCTCGACTGTTGCCGTTCCAGTGCTCGACCATCCGAAGCCCCAATCGCCAGGCAACAACCGGGACAGTGGGCTCGTAACGTTCGCCGCTGCCGACCGGCGGGAGACCGCAAGGGTCTGGGCCGTTCTCAAGATTCGAGAAATTTTCGCCCTCCAAAGAACGCGCCCCGTTCGCAGCCGGACGATTGACAGCATCGAACCCAAGGCGCTGCTCGCCCGCCTGACGGTTGCCTGGACACTCGGCCTCGACCCGGGCAACGGCGTCATCCTGCTGACGGACCAGGCATCTCGCGCGAAAGCGCGACTCGAGGAACGATTCTGTCTGTTGCGGTTCCGAACGCGGCAGGCGGCGTATTTCACCGGCCGCCGGGCCGCGGCGTTCCTTCGCGCGCAACTCTCCGCGACGAAACCCGGACGATTCGCCCGCATCATCATCCGCGAGATTCCCATCGAGGAATCTCAAGCACCGGCCGCTGGCGGACGTCAGACGCGGTAGTCTACCGATTGGCACGAACCGACTGCCGCGACGCCCGGACCGCGTGAAACGCGCCTGCCGGTAAGCAACTTCGGTTGCCGGCCCTTCGGCGTCTCACATCTTGTGAACAAATCTGAGCCTGTTCGTCGTCTCTAAACGGGCGACTCGCGGCGACGATCCCGCCGGCGCGTGCCTGCGGCGTTCCAAGCGGCCGCGTTGATGGAATCTCGCAAGCATTCAGGTCCGCACAAAGGGAGCGTCGATGAGCGTCGCTGAACCCTGCATCTCGCAACCGACACCATCACGAAGCACCCATCGCGAGAAACTCTGGGCCTGGCTGATGTTGGCGATTCTGCTCGGCGTCCTCGGCGTTCCCCTCTACGCCGTTTACAGCGTCTCGGAAATGATCACCCTCCAGCCCAACATCGAAAAGGGAGGCGGCATGATCCAGTTCGAGGCCGTCGGGCCGCAGTGGCTCAAGGATTGGGCCGGGGGAAACTACGACTGGCTGGTCGGCACCCCGGTCAGCCTCATCGTTGGCCCACGGCAGAAAGTCAGCGACCGCTGGGTGAAGCGTTTGCGCGGCATGACTCGCCTTCGCACATTGAGCCTCGCTGGCACGCAGATCACCGACCAAGGAATGACGGCGCTTGCCAACTTGACGGAGCTCGAATACTTGGACTTGTCCGGAACCGACATTGGAGACGCAGGACTCGAACAAATCCGCGGCCTGACAAAACTCAAAAGCCTCTGGCTCGACGGAACGCGGGTCTCGGACGAAGGGCTGGCGTGCCTGGCCGGCTTGAACAATTTGTCCGAGGTGGACCTCTCCCACACCCGGGTGCGCGGCCCCGGCTTGAAACACCTGGCGGCAATGAACGAACTGACCGACCTGAATCTCGAGTCGACCGAAGTCGACGACGCAGGGCTCGCCAAGCTTCCGGCGCTGCCGGCCCTGAACAGGTTGGACCTCGGGTCGACGAAAATCACCAGTGCCGGCCTGCGCGTCCTGACGGGTCGCCCGTCGATCACGTCTTTATCGATTCGCGACACTCAAGTCGACGATGCGGCCGTCGAGACTCTTTCGAGCCTTGGACATCTCGACGAATACTCAAACATCAGACTCATCTTGGCAATTCAAGGAACCAAAATCACGTCCCAAGGGGCACACAGGCTGAGTCCGGGCATCTCGCTCGACAAGTCGGACCTCTCGCCTGGTCATCAAGGTCGCGCTGACGGTAAGCAAGTCCGGCTGCAGCGAGCCGCGATGTCCTGGGCGAAATGACGACGGAGTTGGACACAAACGAATTGCGATCTGCCGGTGCCACCTCGATCGAATCGCAAGAATCGCGGATCGCGACAGAGAGGAGGTCGATGACCACTGCTGGCTCACTCCAACCGTCGGCGACACCACCGCGAAGCAGGTGGCGGGCGATGCTGCGCGGCTGGACGTCGCTGGCGATTCTGATCGCAGTTCTGGCGATTCCCATCTACGGCGTCTACTGCCTCTCGGAAATGATTGCGCTGCAGCCCAACATTGAGAAGGCAGGAGGCAGCGTGCAGCTCGAAGTGGTCGGTCCTCAGTGGCTCAAGGATTGGGCCGGGCGGGACTACGTCTGGCTGGTCGGCACGCCCGTCGATCTCAACGCGCCCCAGTGGCAAAAGGTGGACGACCGCTGGCTGAAACAGGTGCGGCGAATGACGAGCCTTCGCTCGTTGGGGCTGCAACAGACACAAATCACCGATCGGGGCATGGCGTCGTTGGTCCCCCTGGCTGAGCTCGAATATCTGGGCCTGTCCGACACCGCGATCGGGGACGCCGGACTGCAGCACATCCGTGGTCTCGCTCGAATGACAAACCTCTCACTGGACGGAACTCAGGTCACAGATGACGGATTGGAATGCCTGGTCGAAATGACAAAGATGATCTCGCTCGATCTCGCACGCACCAATCTGCGGGGGGCCGGCTTAAGGCATCTCGCCGACATGAAAAATCTGTGGTCGCTGAATCTCGATTCCACTCAGCTCGGCGACGAGGGGCTGGCTCAATTGCCGGCCCTGCCAAGCCTGCAGTGTTTGCAACTCGGAGGCACGAAGATCACTAACTCCAGCCTGCGCGGGCTGAGTCGATTTCCGTCTCTGGCAGTGCTGTCGATTCGCAACACGCAAGTCGACGACGCGGGGATTGAGATCCTACTGTCGACCGCCAGTTTCCGGCGATTGATGATCAAGGGAAGCAAGGTCACACCAGAGGGTGTTCGCCGGATCAAGGCTGTGTTGCCAAAGTGCGAAATCGATTGAGGGAGTTGGCAGTCGACTGTCTTAGCAGCCCCCAATCCACGCGCTTGACGTTCAATCCCCAGCGAGCTAGACTCGCTTTGGTCTTTGCCGCGAGGCTAGAAAAGTGTTCGGTCGCCGCCTACTGCTGAACCTGCTACTCCTTCCGCTCTCTGCGGAGAGGTCTTAGGTTCAGTTCGCGGCCGTCCCCTGACTGATACAAACCCTGAGACCTGTGGTCTCAGGGTTTTTTTGTTGCCGGTTTTTTGCTGGCCTTATTGCGTTGCCACGATCCGACGCCTGTACAGAGTGGGAGTTTGAGCCATGTCGGCCGAAAAACGGGAAAAGATCACGATCTTCGACACGACCTTGCGCGACGGCGAGCAGTCGCCCGGCTGCAGCATGAACACGGCCGAAAAGCTGGAAGTTGCGCGGGCCCTGGTCGAACTGGGCGTCGACGTGATCGAGGCCGGCTTCCCCATCGCCTCGCCGGGTGACTTTGAGGCCGTGCGCGAGATTGCCCGGCAGTTTGGCGATCGCACCGTGATTTGCGGCCTGGCCCGCTGCCTTGAAGAGGACGTCGATCGCGCCTGGGAGGCGCTCAAGGACGCCCCGCGGTCGCGGATTCACGTCTTCTTGGCGACGAGCGCCATCCATCGCGAGTTCAAGCTCAAGATGGCCAAGGACGAGATCGTGCGACAGACGGTCGAGATGGTCAAGCGGGCCGTCGACTATTGCCCGAATGTCGAGTTCTCGCCCGAAGACGCGTCGCGGACCGAGCTCGACTTTCTCTGCGAAGTCGTCGAGAAGGCGATCGACGCCGGCGCGACGACGATCAATATTCCTGACACGGTCGGCTACGCGGTCCCGGCCCATTACCGGCACGTCTTCGAGTATTTGAGGAAGAACGTGCCGAACATCGGCAAGGCCGTGTTGAGCGCCCACTGTCACGACGATTTGGGCCTGGGCGTCGCCAACAGCCTGGCCGCGATCGAAGGGGGAGCCCGGCAGGTCGAGTGCACGATCAACGGCATCGGCGAGCGGGCCGGCAACGCGGCGCTCGAAGAGATCGTGATGGCGCTCAAGACGCGGGCGGACTTTTACGGCTGCGAAACGTCGATCCAGACGAACGCGCTTGTATCCGACGAGCCATCTCGTCTCGAACATCACCGGGATGAAGATCCAGCGGAACAAGGCGATCGTCGGCCAGAATGCTTTCGCGCACGAGGCGGGCATCCATCAGCACGGCGTGTTGCAGGAGCGGACGACCTACGAAATCATGAAGCCCGAGTCGGTGGGTTTCGTCGGGACGAATCTTGTCCTGGGCAAACACAGCGGAAGGCACGCGTTTCGAGATCGGGTGCAGTCGCTGGGTCATGAACTCGACGACGCGACGTTCCAAGCCGTCTTCGACGATTTCATCGCCCTGGCCGACAAGAAGAAAGACATCTACGATTCAGATATCGTCGCGCTCGATCGAAGACCGGCTCGGCGCGACAAAAGAAAAGTGGACGTTGCTCAGCTTTCACACATCGGCCGGCACCGGGGCCATTCCCACGGCGACGGTCGAGTTGCAATGCGATGGCGGCGAGACGTTTCGCGACGCGGCCATCGGTGACGGCCCGATCGACGCCGTCTACCGCGCGATGGAGCGGATTCTAGGCATCACGACCAAGCTCGAGGATTATCAGGTTCGCAGCGTGTCGAGCGGTAAGGACGCGCTGGGAGAAGTCTCCGTCGAGATCGTCTGCGCTGGCCGAAAGTTCCACGGCAAGGGGGTCAGCACCGACATCATCGAGGCGAGCACGCGGGCCTACCTCAAGGCGCTCAATAAGGCGGTCGCCGAGAAGGAGTCCGGACGGGCTGCCGAGCCGAGACTCGAGACCGCACGGGGAGTGTAAGCGATCGCGGCCCACCCAGAAGAGCAAACGGCTCACTCAACCGAGGGATCCGCAGCCCACGATCGGCGGCTCTGGCTGCTCGTAGCGGCTGCAGTGGTCATTGTCGCGCTCTGCGCGATTCGGGCGACTCGGACGTACGCGCCCCAGTCAACCACGACCGTCGCGCCGCTGAACGGCCCGGCACCGGCGTTCGAGCTGTACGATGAGAACTCGCCGTCGCACCTGGTGCGGCTGTCATCCTACTTGGGCCGCCAGCGCGTGTTTGTGGTGTTTTATGACGGAACAAAAGGCGCGCATCGCTCGCACGCGCTCGACGTTCTGCGGGCCGAGTGGCCCCGATTGCGAAGAGCCGACGTCTATGTGACGGCAGTGAGCACGGCGCTGCCGCAAGAGAATCGCAAAGACATGGCCGCTCACGGGCAATACCCGTTCCCGCTGCTTTCGGATGTCGATCTGAGCGTGCATCAGGCGTGGGGTCGCTACGATGAACAGCGTCGGCTGCCGCTTGAGGGCGCCTTCTTGGTCGATCGCAAGGGACAAGTCGCCTGGTCGCGTGCGATGGGTGGTCCTGAGCCGCTCGCCAACCTTGAATCGACGGTTTCCGCTGTCGTTGGGGGCGGAGAAAACGGATGAGCGACGACTTCTGGGCAAATCAGAATTGGGATTCGAGAGCCACGCCGACTGGTGCAACCGGGCGGCCCGAGTGGCGCATTTCCGGGCGCGGGATGGTGCTCGGCATGCTCGCTTTTGGCGTGTTGACCACGTCTGCCATGTGGATCTACTGGACGTTGCACGTCGGACCGTTTCGGCCGTTTCAAGACGCGCTGGCGGCCGCCTTCCCGCACTCTTCACCGCGCGTCGACGGCGGCCAGCGCAAGATGCACAAAGGCACGCCCAGGATCCTCCGCGTCGTGATGCGCGTCGAGTTCGATCCGGTCTCCGAATTGGCCCGTGGAGAGGAGGTCGTCAATGTGGTCGAGCAAATCGCCGCAAGCACCTTGATCTGGACGCGTATGAGGAACTGGAAGTCTTCTTGTTCCAGGGCGTTCCCGAGCAGGAGGTGAGACAGCAGGAATATAAACGGACTTTGCGGCCGTCAGGAAAGTCGGGGAAATCGGAAAAGGTTTCCCAGAATGCTGGGCCACACCAAACCGAATGACCGAGAAATGGTGGGCCGGCGGCCCGAAGCGGGCCTTGTCCCACCCTACTGGTGCGTCCACACCAATTTTGGTGGGTGGCACTGGCGGCTTGTCCGCCAGTGGGCTCGTTTGGAACGCGCGATCAAAGACACTGGCGGACAAGCCGCCAGTGCCACCCTGAATCCACCTTTTTGTCGTAGACGGACCACTACGATCTCGGCCTCATTTCCGGCGTTGTTGGAATGCCTCAATCCACGCAGCCCCGCCAGTCGATCAAAGGGCGAGACATTCCGGGCGAAGCGTCTGAGGGGGCTGCCAAGTGTCGAGAGGCGCACAACGACCGTCTGTCGGTGCTGACTGAGCGGATGGTTGACAGCTATTGCGATCTCGAAATCATCGGGCATCTCGACCGCAGTCCGCTGCCGGGGATTGAGTCGGTCGTCGAAATCGCGCGGGAGCTGAGGCACCTGCTGTTTCCGGGCTTTCACCAGCGGCGGACGCTGCGCGAAGCCGACGCGATCGACTTTGCGGCCACGCGGTTATTGAGCCTGCACGAGCGACTGACCGAACTCGTCGCCTGCACGCTCTGTTATGCCGTTGAAGCGCGGCAGCATGCCGCAATCGATGAATCAAACGCCGCGGAAATTGTGGAAGAAGATCTCCTCGCGCGAACCGATGCCGTCGTCCACGACTTCCTGCTCGCCTTGCCAAGGATCAGACGCCTGCTCGCCACTGACGTGCAAGCGGCGTACGACGGCGACCCCGCAGCACAGGATGCGGACGAGATTATCTGCTGTTATCCGGGGCTCGAGGCCATCTTGCACTATCGCCTGGCGCACGAGCTGCATCAGTTGGGAGTGCCGCTCGTCCCTCGCATGATGACCGAGTGGGCTCACTCCCGCACGGGAATCGACATCCACCCGGCGCTCGCATTGGTCCAGGATTCTTCATCGACCATGGCACGGGTGTGGTGATCGGGCAGACCTGCGAGATTGCCGACCACGTGCGGCTCTATCAGGGCGTGACGCTCGGCGCCCTCAGCTTTGATCAAGACGCCGACGGCAACCTGGTGCGGGGCACCAAGCGGCATCCGACCATCGAGCGAAAGGTCGTGATCTACGCAAACGCGACCGTCCTGGGCGGTCACACGGTCGTCGGGGCTCATTCGGTGCTTGGAGCCGGCGTCTCGGTCACGCGGAGCGTTCCGCCCAACACCGTCGTGACAATCGAGAAGCCCTCGCTGCGATTCCGCGAGGCGTCGTAACGGCCGCTCAAAGGGACGCGGAAGAGTTGTGACGCGAAGACTGGACCCGTGAACCTGCCTCAATCGTCGGAATCTTCGTCGTCCGAGTCCGAGTCACTTTCGGCTTTCACGTGCTTGACCTTGATCACGCCATTCTGAACGGCGAGCTTCAGCGTCCCGCCTCCCGTGCCCAGCGTCTCGTGAATTGAACGGGACTTCATCAGCCGCTTGAGCCAACCCCGCTTGTGATTGGGCATCAGGACGCGGCCGTTCACGGTCGAGGCCGCGAGCTTGCACGACGTGTCGTCGCCGACGGTCAGGCTGACGGCGCCGTTTTGGGTGGTGATGTCGCCATCGACGGCGCGAGCGTGGCTCAAATCGGCCGAGATCGTGCCGTTCTGGGCGTGCAACTGCAGATGCGGTCCCGTGTACTTAGCGTCGATGACGCCGTTATCAGTCCGGGCCTCGAGTGACTTGCCCGATGTGTCTGACACGATCTTGCCGTTTTGACTCTTAAGCTTGGCCGTGCCGCTAAGGTTGGTGACAGTGACTGCGCCGTTTTGGGCGTCACATTCCACGTTCACCTTTTCCGGAGCGAGAATTTTGAAGCGGACCGACCCGGACCAATCGATTTGCGGCGGCGTCTTCCAGCGCCAGCCGACCTTGCAGGTTTCTTTTTCCTTGCCCGGATCCATGCCCTCGATCGTCACTTCCATAGCGTCCAGGGCGGCGGCGGCAGCTTCTTCGTCGTGGGCAGACGCCTGCAGAACCGACGTGATTTCGATATTCGCCGACGCGTCGTTCTGACCGACGATTTCGATCGAGCCATTTTCGGCATGGACGTCGAAGGTTTTGGTGTGCCCCGGGGAGAACTCCTTGGTCTCGGTTCGCTCGACCGAGTTGGGCATGATGAACCGCAAGCCGGTCGCCACCTTGGCGATCAATAAGACCGCCACCAGGCCGACAATGGCCGATCGAACCATGGCTGACTCCTCGCGCGGACCAAAACCGAGGGGCTCGTCCGACGGACAGCGTCCGTCCCCTGGCAGACTGCGCCCGCACGCTCTCTCTGATTGTGGGCGATTCGCCGGGGCAATTCAAATCTTGACCGATTTTCCGGGAAATTCTTGACAGACCGGATCAAAATCGCCGTTTTTCGTATGCTGGAGCCAATTCGGCCAAGTTCTGTCGGCCTTGATGTTTAGGACGCCCGACATGTGCGACACGATCGCGGTGGTCCAAAAGGATCGGGTCCTCTTCGCGAAGAACTCCGATCGAGATCCGAACGAAGCCCAAATCCTCGATTGGCAGCCCCGCCAGGAATATCCCGCCGGCACGACCGTTCGCTGTACCTGGATCGAGATTCCCCAGGTGCGAACGACGCACGCGGTCTTGCTCAGCCGGCCCTTTTGGACTTGGGGCGCAGAAATGGGGGCGAACGAGCACGGAGTGGTAATCGGCAATGAGGCCGTCTTCACTCGCGCGCCCTACGCGAAGACGGGGCTGACAGGAATGGACCTGCTGCGGCTCGCGCTGGAGCGGGCCGCCGACGCGCAATCGGCCGCCGACGTGATCGTGGGGCTGCTTGAGACGCACGGACAGGGAGGCGGCTGCGGCCACGAAAATCGCCGCTTCACGTATCACAACAGCTTCCTGATCGCCGACCCCTCGCGGGCCATCGTGCTGGAAACCGCCGGACGCGCCTGGGCAACGCAAGATGTCCGCGGCACGCGGAGCATCTCCAATGTGCTCTCGATCTCCGGATTCGCCGAGCGGCACAGCGACCGAGTGAAGACCTGGGCAGGGGCCGGCCGACTGCGGCGTTCGCGGACCGAATGTCTGGCTCAGCAAGCCACCAGGCCTGCGGAACTTGCGGCCATTCTTCGCGACCATGGCGAGGGTAGGGCCTGTCCCCACTTTTCGTTCTTTCACGGAGGCCTGACCGCGCCCTGCGTGCATGCGGGAGGGCTGATCGCGTCATCACAAACGACCGGGAGTTGGATATCAGAACTAACACCCGCCGGCGTGCGACACTGGGCCACGGGGACGGCCGCTCCCTGCGTGAGCATCTTCAAGCCAGTCACGGTCAATGAGCCGATCGACGTCGGGGCACCGACCGATCGATTCGACGAAACTTCGCTGTGGTGGCGCGGAGAGCAAGTTCATCGACGGATCATTAGCAATCCCGCCGGGTTCCTGCCGCGACTGGCGATCGAGCGCCTTCCGCTGGAGTGCAGTTGGTTCGCGGATCCTCCCGACTCGAAGGAAGCCTTTCGCTTGGCGGCACAGATGAACGAGCGGTGGAACGAAGCTGCCGCCTCTCAGGGCGATGTGGTCGACAGCCGCCCCTGGTTCGTGCGGAGCTACTGGCGGAAACGCAACGCACGGGCCGGCTTCCCAACTGCCGGACGTCGCCCTCAAACTCGAGTCCTCGCTCCCACCGCCTGACCCGGGCGTTTACGTCGTGCGCTCGACTTGAAATGTCGACTTCACGCCGTCACGATAAGCTGCGAATCAGGACTAAAGCACGCAATTTGCACAAACTTTGCGGCCTGTTCGGCGACGGATTCCCGTGTGGCTAGCGAGGCGCCGTCCGCTCACCGAAAGCTGGCAGAGTGAGTCTAACGCCGGCAAAAGATCTGTTGCGTGCTTAACCGGCGTAGATCCGATCTTCGGAGCAACCAGCCACGCTCGGACGGCTCATTCGGTTTCAAAATGGAACGGGTGGAACAATGAATCTCTCCTTGGCTCGTGCCTATGGTGGCGTGTTGAGCTGTTCGCTCGGGGTGTTGCTGGTGGCCGGGGCAAGCGGGCGGGTTGCCGCTCAAGTCGTCCCCGGGACGGGGACTCGCATCGCCTTCGATGACTTCGAAGACGCCGCCTGGAGCTACGAGCCGAACCTTCCTAAATCGAGCAGCAACCTCGACAACCAGGAGCGCCAGCCCGGCGGTGTGTCGAGCAACGGCCGCTGGTACGAGAGCGCTCTTCGTGGTCAGCCGGATATCGTGAAGCGCGTGCCGACGCCGGCGGGCGGTCTGCCCGGCAGCAAGGGGTCACTCTCGATGCGCACGCTCAACTCTGGAGTGCCCGGCTATCACACGTACAAGTTCCAGCAGAGACGATCTGATCATGAACGCGGGCATGACGACCGGCGGATATATCTCTCCCGCCCGCACGCCCAGCGTCGTGTGCCGCGTTTTTCTGCCCCCCTTCGAGCAATGGGAACAGCGGACGGGCACTTCGTTCGGATTTCGCGTCGACGTTGTCGGAACTTTCCACAAGAACGAAGGGGGCGGCCGCTGGTGGCGGCGTGGCCCGACGATGAGCACCGAGGCCTTCTGGCCCGGCTTCTTCATTCAGTTCAATAAAGGGGACGGCCAGACAAAGGATTCGGCCACGCTGCTCATCCGCGGCGACGAGTACGGCCATGAGATCCCGGCGATGCAGATTACGAAGACCGGCTGGTACACGCTCGGCATGAGCTTCACGCCGGACGGAGTGATCCACTACTACGCGAAGCAGGGAGTGACCCCGCTCACTCAGGCCGACCACCTCGTCTCGAAAATCGCGTACGGCACGCGGGTCGAGAATTTCAACACGCTCTTCTTCAACATCGTGAACCAGGACGACGGCCACACCTGGTCGACCGAGTGGATCGTCGACGATCCCGAGATCTACGTCCTGCGCTAGATTGCCAGCCCAGTGCGGAAACAACCCGGCGAGCGTCGGGCGTGAGCCAGGCGTGAGCCCGATGGTGCTTGGTTTCAGTGCGCCGTCGCCGAACGACGGGCCGGGTCGTTCAAAAACCGAGCAACCCCCGGCAGGTCGTCCACGTTGAGCAGATCGACACCGTCGTCGTAGAGTTCCTGCCAGATCGCCGGATTATCGGGAGTGGCCCAGAACCGCAGTCGACGCCCGTGAGCGTGCGCTTTCTGCACGGCGGAGCGGATCTTCTCGTGCTCCTCGGGGGGAATCGGTCCCTTGCCACGCCACTTGAAGAACGAGCGCCAGTTATCGCTGATTAGCGGGATCAAATTGGCCGGTTGATCCGAATCGAGATCGCTCAAGGTGCCGTCGATGCCGACTAAGCGATCGGCGTCGGCCGTGATCACATCTGCAGGCCGATTTCCCGTGGCCACAACGTTGATCGCCCGCCTCGGTGCGGCGTCAGCCGAAGGGGCATTGATCATGTCAGCGTATTTCGCGAGCACCGTCTTCAGCACGGCGTACGTCGGCTCGCCTTTCGTCTTGATGTCGATCAGCAGCGTGAACTCGGGCCCGCCGCGGTACACCCGTCCGCCGTTTTTCGCGACCCGCTCCTTCAGCGGCATAAGGTAGAGCGACTCCAGCGTGCGTTCCGGCTTCAACGATCTTCGCGTGTGTCCGACGAGCAGTTGCCCGTCGATCAGGAAAATATCCGCCTCCACGCTGCAGAGTCCCTGCTCGAGCGCGTCGAACAAAGGCCGCTTGTGCTCATAGTCGTTGTGGGCGTGCGCGCGGATGAGCGGCGTCGGCTCGGCCGCGACCACGAAGGGAGGGCGAAGCATTCCGAATAGGCCGGCACAAATCAGTGCGACCCCAAGACCTGGTGGCGAGGTGGCTGGGCGAGACGCAGGAGTCGGCAGTTTCATGGCGCGGAATTCCTCAGGAGTTGCAAGCGCAAGGGCACTTCGAGTCCGTGTCGTTCCATCAAAGTCTGGTCGCCGAGTACGACCGAAGGCGTGCCGTCCGCCCGAATCGCCCCTTCGTCTAGCACGATTACGCGGTTGCAGAGCTCGACGACGACATCGAGGTCGTGCGTGGCAATGATCTGGCTCCCCTCGAAGCGGCGCAATACGTCAACCAGCGTGCGGCGGGCACGCGGATCGAGATTGCTGAACGGCTCGTCGAGGGCCAGGATCAACGGCTCGCAGGCAATCACGCCTGCGAGGCAGACGCGTTTGCGCTCGCCCAGGCTGAGCTGCAGCGTGCTGCGACTTTCAAAACCTTCTAACCCAACCGCGGAAAGGCTCTCGAAGACGCGGCGTTCGACCTCGGCCCGCGGCAATCCCAGGTTGAGCGGCCCAAACGCCACATCATCCCGTACGGTGGGGCAGAACAATTGATCGTCGGGATCCTGGAACAAAAACCCCACGCGCCGGCGAACCTCTGCAAGGTTCCCTCCTCCGACCGACAGGCCGGCCACATGGACGGCGGCTCCGTTTGTTGACGCGCGCGACGGTTCGGGACGCAAAGGCAGCAGGCCGTTGAGGTGCAAGAGCAGCGTCGACTTTCCTGCGCCACTGGGCCCGACGATTCCCAGGATTTCACCGTGGCGCAGCGTGAACTGCACATTGACGAGCGCCTGACGCCCGTTCGGATAGCTGAAGCTCAGCCCGCTCACTTCGAGAACGGTTTCGGCGGCGGAGGGATTCATTCGTCCAACGTCCGCAGAGTGCCGTCCCAGCCGCGGGCGCACATCGCGCCGTAAACGCGTTCGGAGCGGCCCAGCGACCGGATCATCAGCATGCCGATCATCTGGGCAGCGTTGCGCCAGCGAAACACCAGCCCGGCCCGATCGAAGGTGCGCGCCCGACGAGCGGTGCGCATCGTGTCGAGTTCATCCCAGAGAACGAACACAAAGCGATACATGAAAGCCAGAATCGCCAGCAGGATCGCCGGCACATGAAGTCTCCGCAGTGTCGCCAAGAGCCGCTCGAAGGGGACCACGCTGATCAACCAGAGCCCGGAGAGGAACGACTCCGTTCCGCGAAGCAATATCCCTTGCGCGATCTCCCATCCGCCGTGAAAACCCTGCGACAACGGCACCGAAACGGCAAACAACAGGGCGAAGGCCAAAAAAAACGCCAGGCGCCCGGCAACCACGCGGAAGGGAACCCGCGCGAGACTCAGCGCGGCAAACAGGACGCACAACAGCGCGCCATGCGAGGGCCAGTGCGTCGGCGGCAGCAGCATCCCGACGGTGAGGGCCGTCACGGAAAATAGGAGAGCGACACTCGGCGGGAGGCGATGGCACAACGACCGAATCGGCCGCGGTCGAGCGAGCGATTCATTCACGACCTGCCTCGACAACCTTGGAGCGCGGGACTCACGGCGCGTCCAAACGCGAGGGCCAGCAACAAGACAGAGAGAGTCCCCACGACCCCGGCGACGGAGACCGATAACCCCTGCCACTGCCCGCCAAACAGCCCAATGGCCTCGTAGTCGGCAAAGAAAGCCCACGCATTGTGCGCCAGTTCAGAGAATCCCTGCACTTTCGAGACGTGTTCCAAGCCGTCGTCCAAATTCGACTTGAACGGCGCCAAAAAGGCACCGATGCAAAGCGCGACGACGATTCCGGCTGTCGTTACTCGGCCGACTCCCGCCATCACGGTCTCGCCGGACGCACTCGCCTGGCCCAAAATCAAATCGGGACGCTGCGCGAGGACATACGACACGACCGCACCCGTAATCAGGGCTTCGCCCACGCCGATCAGCGAGTGGATCGCCACCATCATCGCGAAAATATTTCGGAACTCGAATGCCCCGGCCGGATGTGACAGCCGAAACTCCAGACAAAACAGGGCCGACGCAGCGACGACGGTGACCCAACTGGCGACGACTGAGCCGACGATCGCCCCGACGCTCGGCTTCGTGAAAAATCGCCGCACGATCGAAACGATCGCATAGCCGCCGATCGAGCCAATCACCGCCATGTGCAGAATATTGGCACCGAGCGTGAACAGCCCTCCGTCGGAAAACAAAAAGCGCTGCACGACGAGCACCATCGTGACGGCCAGACATCCGGCCCAGGGCCCCAAGATCATCCCTGCGAGCACGCCGCCGATCAGATGTCCGGAGACGGGCAGGCCGATGGGAAAGTTGACCATCTGGCCGGCGAAAATCATCGCGGCGGTCATTCCAGTCAGAGGCACAACGCGATCGGACACGCCGTCCCGGAGCTTGTAGACCGAATAGCCTACGGCTGCCGCTGCGACCAGCCCGGTCGCAGCGCAGACCTCCGGACTTAGATACCCGTCCTGAACGTGCATCGCCTACCAGTTCCTCGCCTCGGGTGCGTGTGAAAATCCACTCTATTAGGGAGCCCCCGGCTTTGCAATTCGCTGGTCTCTGGGCGACCAGTCAGCGAGAGGCGCACTTCATCGGTCGCTTTTCTGGCAACTTTCGCGCCCTCACACGCTCTATAATCTCACTTCCAAATTCAGACAGCACTGACAATCGCGCCGTCTCCCAATGAACCTTGATCCCGATGTTTTGCGGCGTTCTGCGCCACTCCCGAAGTCTTCCAACAGATTGATGCGTTGAGTGGGCCCGAGCTGGCCCTGCAGAACCGTTTGCGCGCCCAATTTCCGGCGGACCTGGTTCGGGGAGCGCTCACGCTGGTCGAACTGCGGGGCCGGGCGGCGGGCAAGTTTTCGCGGGCTGCACAAATGTGGTTCGATCGCGTTGGCTTGGAGCAGAGCACCGCCGAAGCCGTCGCGCGTCACAAGGCCCGGCGATTCCACGGCCGCGGACGCGTGTGGGACTTTTGTTGCGGAATCGGCGGAGACGCAATCCAACTGGCGGCCGGCTGTGAAGTCCTGGCAGTCGATCGCGATCCGGCAGCCTGCCTTTGCACGCACTGGAACGCCGAAGCGTATGAGACCGCCGGGCACTTGACCGTTCTGTGCGCCGACATCGAGACGGTAGCAGATCGCGGCGGTTTGTTGCACATCGATCCCGACCGCCGTCCGGCGCGCACGGCTGGCGGCGCATCGGCCGGCGGTCCCCGGTCCTTGAAGCTGGAGGAAGGAACGCCGAGCCTCGAAACTTTGACGCGGCTCACAACCGAATTCGCCGGCGGCGCCATCAAGACCAGCCCGGCTTCAAACTTTGGCGGGAAGTTTCCACTCGCGGAGGTCGAGCTGGTGAGCCTCAACGGCGAATGCAAGGAGGCGACGATCTGGTTTGGCGAACTGGCTGAACCCAGGATTTGGCGGGCCACCGCCCTTCCGAGCGGCGAAAGCCTGGCGGGCGACCCGTTGAGCGCCGCGGCCCCGATCACCGCGCTCGGACGCTACCTGATGAATCCCGATCCCGCGCTCGTGCGGTCTGGACTGATCGATCTCTACGCGGTCCGTCAGGGACTGAGCCGACTCGATGATGCGGAAGAATACCTCACCGGCGACGCGATTCCCGCCTCGCACCTGGCTCAGGCCTTCGAGGTGGTGGCCCAATTGCCAAACAATGAGCGGGAAATTCGAGACTACCTTCGCGGCTCAGACGTCGGTTCGCTCGAAATCATGTGCCGCAGGATTCCGATCGACATCGAGGGACTTCGCCGGCGCCTGTCGCTGTCGGGGCGAGCCGCTGCTGTCCTGATCTTTGCGCGACTTGAGGGGCGAGCTCGGGCGATCGTCTGCCGGCGCACCAAGAGCGACCCGTCGGATCCCTAAATCCCGCGGACCGCGCGGCACCGTTAGTTCGCGGCGGCCGCCCGGAACTGCGCGTTGGCCACCGGAACCATCTGCACCGGCGTACCGGCGTTGGCCTGCGAGAACGGAAATGCGTAGGCGACCAGCTTGCCAGTGGTCATCTCAGCGATATAGATCATGCTCGCACCCCACGTCTGCCCTTGTCCGGAAAACTGGCCCTGGCCGCCAGCGAACGCGTAGACCGGCTGGGCGGCGCCTTTCTCGTTCAACCGCAAATCGTCGGCGATATCGCGATAGAACATTTGCGAGAAGCCGCCTTGCTGCGGGTTGAGGTAGAAGCCCTGCAGCCGGCCGGTGACGAAGTCGAGGATGAACACGGCCTCACTGGTCGGAAGCCCGGCAATGGCCAGGCTGGCCGGCACCGTGCAAATGCCGAACTTGTCCGCGCGATCGGACTGGTCGGCGCGAACGGGTTCGTGCGGCCAGAACCAGGTGACTCCCAATCCAATAATGACGCCCGCAACCAACCAGACTCCGCGACTGTCAGAGATTCGATTGTGCACGCCGTCTCCTCCGCTGAAATGCGACTACTTCGGATAACCGACCAAATCCGCCGCCCCGTCGCCCGCCGGGCTTCAGTGTACGGGTTTCGAAACCGGTCCGAAAGATCAACCCCGGGGGCAAACTCGTCTCAGGAACTCAGCGACGGACGGCCAACCGTTTTCATCTTCCGCTGGAACAGGAGATGAATCTCACGCCTGAGCTCGCGCAGCGTGATCGGCTGCAGCATGACGCGAGACAGTGCAGTCTGCTCGAGCTTTTCGACCAGGTCGGCCTGGCGCTCGGCGAGCACGGCGATGTTGATGAAGCGGTCGCCGTTGAGTCCGCGCACCTTCTCATACGCCTGGACCAAGTCGTCGCCGATGGAATCCCCGATGAGGACCACGCAGTCGGGCGGATTGGATTGCAGGCGCGAGATCGCCCGGTGCACGTTGTTGAACAACAGGACGCGGAACCCCCGCTTCGACAGGTAATCGCGAATGATGTCCTGCTGCTTCAGCCGATGCTCGATAAACAGAATGGTCGGCAAGACCTTGCGGCCGTTGGCGTTTTCTTCCGGCGAAGCCGCGACCGCCGGCTTCGCCGGCCGCTCGAGGTCGATCAGCACCTCTTGGGCGTCGGCCCGAACCATCGCGGCCGACTGATAGCGCTGGTCGGGGTTGGTCTTCATCAACCGTTCGACGATTTCAGCCACGCCCTTGGGAATGTTCGGGTCGACCGTGCGAATCGGCCTCAGACTGGCATAGCGGGAGAACTGCCGACGCTCCTCGCGGCTGTGCGTTCGAGGATAGGGAGGGACGCCGGTCAACAGCTCGTAATAAATGCCACCCAAGAAATAGAGGTCGCTGCGGGGATCGTTCGCTGGAGCGTTTGTCCCCCGCTCAAGAGTGGCGTATTCGAGGGCCCGCTGCAGACTGTCGCCGCCGGCCTCGGAATTCATGACTTCGTCGCCAGCCAGCCCGAAGTCGACCAGTTTGGCGATTCCTTGCGTGCTCATCAGCACGTTGCTGAGCTTGAGGTCGCGGTGCGTGACGCCCATGCGGGCCGCGTATTCGAGCCCCTCGGCCATGTCAATCAGGCAGCGAGTGGCCTCAACGACCGAGAGCCGCTTGCGGATGTTGAGAAAATCCCGGAGGTTGCCCCCTTCGACGAACTCCATCGTGAAGTAATGGCAGTCGCCCTGACTGGCGACGTCGTAAATTGGGACGATCTTCTCGTGCTTGAGCTTTTTGCCGAGGTCGGCCTCACGGCGGAAGAGGCGCACGACCCGCGGGTTGTCCGCCCACCGCTGACGCAACACCTTCAGTCCGACCATGCTGCCGTCGGTCAGCGAGGCACCGCGGTAGACGCGGGCAAAGCTCCCCGACGCGTTACGGTACAGCAACTTGTGGTCGCCCAGAACCAGCGAGTCCGTTTCACCCCGTTCAAGTTTTCCAACTTGATACGGCGTGAGCAGGTGGCGGCTCTCAAGCGCTTGAAGCAGAACATTCGCGTCGTCCGTCGTGGGGCACGAACGCGAATGAACCATTTCAAGCTGATCGGGCTGAACAAGGTGCAGACGGACGAGAAGGGTCTTTAGCTCCTCGAGAGTCATTGAGTTTTTGTCGACCCACCGGCGTGCAACAGGCTCGAATGGGCCCGAGTTAATTGCGTTTGCGGCACGGCGGTTTCAAGAAAATGATGAAAAACAGTCACAAATGAATAAAAATGGCGCAGTCTGAACGGCTGCTGAACCGTCGGCACTGGCCCATTGATCGTACCACGCTTTGTACGCCGTTCAAGCAGAAACACCAGGAAGAGTGCTTCCGGAAAGACCTTAAGGCGACGAAATCGTGCCAGACCGCAAGGTTCCCGCAGCAACCGTCGCTAGAATTTCCAGCGAATCTGGTTCCGAAAGGCGGAATAAGATGAGGTCCGCACGCGAACCGGCCCGCAAGCGGATCTCCTTCGAACCCGAGCAAACGGGCCGGGTTGCGGCCGGCCATGTCCAGAGCGTCGGCAAGGCTCACTCCTTGCGCGCATCGCCTCCACGACGCAGCGACCGGTGTCGGCGGCGGAATCCGGCCAGCAGCTGCGCGCTGCCCCGCCACGACGATCCGTCCGTCCGCCAAAATCTCCATCCGCATCTGTCCTTCGGTGTAAACACCGAGCGGACAGCCCGCGAGGCCCGAAGCGTCGCAGGTCAAAATGACGCCCCGGACGCCTTTGACGCGAGTGATGGACCGCAGCACGGATGGCGGCAAATGGTGGCCGTCGGCGATGACACTTGCCGACAGGCGCGGGTCTGCGAGCTGCTCCCAGATGTAGTTCGGATGTCGGCGGAGCATCGGATGCGCTCCGTTGCCCAAGTGCGTGCTGAGGCGCGCGCCGGCCTCAACCGCCGCGGCAATCTCCTGGCCGGAGGCTGCCGTGTGTCCGATCGATACGGTCACGCCCGAGGCCGTCGCCCGCTGGATGAAATCGATCGCGCCGGGCAGTTCGGGCGCCAGCGTCACCAAGCAGATCCGTCCGCCGGCAGCCGCCTGGAGGCGCTCGAATTCCGCCCAATCCGGCGGTCGGACATGCTCTTTCGGATGGGCGCCTCGCGGGCCGTCCTCGGCCGCAATGTATGGCCCCTCGACATGAAACCCGGGTGCCATCTGCTGGGCCCACGGCTCTCGCTCGCAAGCGTGCCGCAGCGCGGTCAAAGCGGCCTCAAGCACCTCGGAGGAGTTGGTAATGACGGTAGGACACAGCCGCGTCACGCCGAAGGGGAAGTGCTCCTCGAGCACCTGCAAGACTTCGTCGACGGTGATGCCTGCCTTCCCGAACCAGACGCCGCCACGGCCGTTGATTTGCAGATCGAACAACCCCGGCGCGACCCAAGGCCAGTCGTCCGCTGTGTGCGGCGGCCACGCCGGCTCGATCGCCGCGATCCGCTCTCCTTCGACGGTGATTCGCACCGGCTCGCCATTTTCGTAGCGACGGCCATGGAGCGTCAGCATCGCAGTCCTCAGGCCGCTGCCTGCCGCCGCGTCGAGATCGGGTTACTTCGCCGAAATGGCCTGCTGCAGAGGTCGCAGGACGTGATCGACCACGTAGCCGTGCATCAGCTCGTCGCACTGGTCGCGGAGCTTGAACAGGCTTTGCTCGAAGGACTCGACCCCTTCGAGACCGCCGTACTGGCGCACGGTGAAGTAGACGCTGATCTGATCTTCCGAGAACTCGCCACGGCGGACCTGATAGGCATTGGTCCGCGTCTCGACCATCAGCCGCGCCTGGCGGCGGCACGTTTCGTCCAGGCTAATCGTGATCGAGGGCTCGTAATTGAGCACCTTGACGCCTGGAACGCTGATCATGCCATCCAGGGCCGGCCCCGCACCGAGTGCCTCGGCCACAAGCTCGTCATGGTTGCCGCGGTAGCTGAAATCGAAGCCCATCATGTAGTCCAGGGCCTCGCATTCGATCGGGCTTACGGAAAGCATGTAGGGCGCCAGCCGCAGCATGAGTGCATGCTGTTCGACGGCCGAATCGACGTCCATGGGGTCGATCACTCCGCTGCAGATGCGGCGGGGCTCGAGGGCAATCCAGCGCTGGTGCGGCTGGTCCTTGTCCTCTTCGAGGACGAAATCGCCGTTCTCCCGCGTGTAAAAGTTCCGCATACTGGGGTATTGCTTCTGGATCCGCTCGAAAAAACCCAGAATTGTCTCACGCCCCTGCGGAAGAGTCATTTCCGTGTTGAGATTGAGATTGATGTAATAATCGTCGGCAAGCGAACTGTACACATTCATAATCCGACCTCGACGATTCTGCGTGCAGGACCCCGAATCAGGACGACCTGTCTCAGGACGAAGGGGCGCATCCTCGAACGAGTGCGTTGCCAAACGCCTCAAATGCAGGCTCGTTCTGCAACGAGCCCGTACCATTCTATAGGGGGTTAACGCATGGGTCAAAGACCGACCGCTGCCCGAATTCGTCGACCGTCGTCCTCGCGTCACCGGGCGTCGGCCGAACCCAAAATGATCGAGGCATCAATCTTCGCCACGCCGCTGGGATGGATCGGAGTCGCCGGCTCTGAAAAGACCGTCGTCGCCCTCACGATTGGACACGCTTCGGCGGAGGAGGTTCGATCGTCGCTCTCTGCGAGAGTCACCGATGCCGGCAATTCCAAGGCCGACGACTCGCTCGAGGAGCGCGACTGGTACCCCGAGTTGCGCCACGCGCTCGAGCGCTATGCGCAAGGTCAGCTTGTCGATTTGCGGCCGTTCAAGATCGACCTGGGCCCGACGACCCCGTATCGCAAGCGGGTGCTCGAAACAGCCCGCCGGATTCCCTACGGCAAGACGCTGTCGTACGGCGAGCTGGCCGCCCGATCGGGTAAGCCCCGCGCGGCCCGCGCTGTGGGAAGCGCGATGGCGTCGAACCCGATCGCACTTCTGGTTCCGTGCCATCGCGTCGTCGCGGCCGGAGGGGCAATCGGCGGCTTTTCGTGTCGCACGGGAGTTGAACTCAAGCAGCGGCTGCTGGAGATGGAAGCCCAGGGAGCGCGGGGCAGATCGCATGGCACCCCCGCCGCGCGGTTCCTATAATTCGGGACCTTATTCGCAACCTTGGGCACCCGCATGATCGTCGACCACCAGCTCCAGCCGACTCACGACCTGAACGTCCGGAGCACGGTGCCGCTGATTGCCCCGAGCGCCTGCGCGCGGAGACTGAGGCCTCGCTCGCGGCCAACCGTACGGTGGTCGAGTCACGCGAAGCAATCAAGCGGATCTTGGCCGGCGACGATCCGCGGATGTTCGCGGTTGTGGGGCCCTGCTCGATTCACGACGAGCGAACCGCTCTTGAATACGCGCGGCGGTTGAAACGCCTCTCCCAGCAGGTTGAGGACCGGATGTGCCTCGTGATGCGCGTCTACTTCGAGAAGCCGCGGACGACGCTGGGTTGGAAGGGCCTGATCAACGACCCGCATCTGAACGACACATTCGATATCGCGACCGGCCTGCGGCTGGCTCGCCAAATCTTGCTCGGCATTGCCGAGCTGGGCCTACCCGCCGCAACCGAAATGCTCGAGCCCATCACGCCGCAATACATCGCCGACCTGATCACAGTGGCATCGATCGGCGCCCGCACCACCGAGTCGCCGACGCATCGGCAGATGTCGAGCGGCTTGTCGATGCCCGTCGGGTACAAAAACGGGACTGATGGAAATCTGCAGGTGGCGATCGACGCACTGGTGGCCGGCCGTGGTTGCCACAGCTTTTTGGGAATCGACGCGGACGGCAATACCTGCATCATCAACACCAAGGGCAACCCTTGGGGACATCTGATCCTCCGCGGCGGCCGCTCGGGTCCGAATTATTCGGCCGAGCATCTCAAGAGCGCGGCCGTCCGACTCAAGGAAGCCGGCGCGTCGCCAAATCTAGTCGTCGACTGCAGCCACGCCAATTCCGACAAGGACTATCGCCTTCAACATGTCGCCTGGAACGACGTCGTCGGCCAGCGGGCCGCCGGCAATCGCACGGTCGTCGGACTGATGCTCGAGAGCAATCTTCTTCCGGGCTCTCAAAAACTGACGGGAAATCGCGCCGACTTGAAGGATGGCGTTTCGATCACCGACGGCTGCATCGGCTGGGATGAGACTGAGGCTCTGATCCTGGGTGCCCACCGCCGCCTCGCGGATGCCGGCACGTGAACGGTGCCTGGAAACCGCTAACGATCGGACGAATCGAGATCGGCTTTCCCGCCGTGCAAGCGGCCCTTTCGGGCTACAGCGACTGGCCGATGCGAGTGATCGCCCGTCGGCTCGGGGCTCCGTACACGCTGTGCGAAGTGCTGCTCGATCGCTTCGTGCTCGATCAGAAGCTGCATCGCGCCAATCGACGCCAGCTGAAAGTCACCGACGAAGAACATCCGGTCGGCGGCCAGCTCATGGGGGCCGATCCGGCCCAATTCGCGCCCGCCGCGCTCAAGCTCGTGGAGGCCGGCTTCGACGTCGTGGACATCAACTTCGGCTGCCCCGTGAAAAAGGTGCTCGGCCGTTGCCGCGGAGGCTTCCTGCTCAGTCAGCCGCGAACGGCCCTCGAGATCGTCGCCCGTGTCCGCGAGGCGTTGCCGACGCACATTCCTGTTACTGTGAAGATGCGGCGCGGACTGGACGATAGCCCTCAAAGCCGCGCGAACTTCGACGAGATCTTCGCCGGCGCCTTTGATCTGGGCGTCGCCGCCATCACGGTGCACGGAAGGACCGTCGTGCAGCGCTACATCGGACCGAGCAATTGGGACACTCTCGCCGACATCAAACGGCAGGCTGGCGATCGCGTCGTCCTGGGAAGCGGAGATTTGTTCTCGGCGACCGCCTGCGTTGAAATGATCGCGCGCACCGGACTGAACGGCGTAAGCATCGCCCGCGGCGCGATTGGCAACCCGTGGATCTTCGAGCAAGTGCGAGATGCGGCGGCAGGTCGGCCTCTCCGCTGGCCCAGCCTCTTTGAGCAGCGCGACGTGCTGGCCGAACATTTCGCACTGTCCCGCGAGACGTATGGCGACCAACGTTCGTGTGCCCTGATGCGCAAGTTCGGAATCAAGTACGCGCAACTTCATCCGCGGCACAACGACGTTTCGCGCGCCTTTGTGGCGGTGAAGAGCCCCCAGGAATGGCACGACGTGCTGACTCGCTGGTATGCCGAGGATTCCCCAGGCCGCGTACCGCCCGCAGAATCGGACCTCGTCGAGTGCGCGCCTTGCGAGACGTAATGGACTCGCGGGCCACAAACTCGTTGAAACGCCCGCGCACGGGGTTACACTCGCGACTGGCTCTTCAGCCGTTCCTTTCGGCCCGAATCCATGAGTCTGCCTTCGATCAAGATCCTGCTGATCGATCGCGATGCCGGCCTTGGCGGGGCAATCCGCGACTTGCTGTCGCAGGCCAAGCGCGTGCACTTCGACGTCGAATCGGCCGAGACCGTCGAGCAGGGTCTCGTCGATCTGGCGAGCGACCCGACCCAAGCCGTCCTTCTGGATGTTGCGCCCCGCAATGGAGGACTGCGCGCGTTGCGCAGATCCGCGAGCGAGCGCCCGACGTCGCGCTGATCGCGCTCTGCGACGTCGCCAACGAATGCGCGGCAATTGAAGCCCTGGGGCAAGGTGCGCAGGACTACCTGATTCGGGACGACCTCACGCCGAGCGTCCTCGAGCATGCCGTGCGTTACGCCGTGGGGCGCAAACGGGCCGACGACGAGTTGCGGCATTCCGAGGCTCGTTACCGCTCGTTGGTCGAAAGCCTTCCCTTGCACATGTTCCGCAAGGATCTCGAAGGCCGCCTGGTCTATGCCAACCAGACCTACCTCAACGAAATCGGCCTGCCGTGGGAACAGTTGGAGGGAAAGACCGACTACGACCTGTTTCCGCGGCATCTGGCGGAGAAATACCGCCGGGACGACGCGCGGGTGATCTCCTCACGGCGCGTCTTTGAGGATGTCGAAGAGCACCGGCAGCCGCATGGCGAGACGATTTACGTCCAAGTCCTGAAGTCGCCGGTCTACGACGCACACGGAAACGTGGTCGGCATCCAGGGAATGTTCTGGGACGTGTCGGCGCGAAGGCGGGCCGAGGAGGCCCTGCGCGCCAGCGATGCCCGCTTCCGCAGCCTCACCCGCTCGAACGTGATGGGCATTCTGATGGTCCATCAGGATGGCACCATCAGCGAGGCCAACGACGCGTTCCTCGACCTGGTCGGCTATTCGCGGGAAGAGTTCCACGCGGGACACCTGCGCTGGGACAAGGTGACCGCCCCGGAATACGGCTGGCTCGACCGGCAGGGCATCGAGCAGCTCATCACGACGGGCGCTTCGCCTCCGTGGGAAAAGGAGCTGATTCGCAAGGACGGCTCGCGGGTGCCCGTGCTGAACGGCCTGGCCATCCTCAAGGGGAGTCGAGACCGCTGCCTGTGCTTCGTGCTCGATATTTCGACGCAAAAGGAGGCCGAGGCGCAGCTCAAGCGGGCCAAGGAAGCAGCCGATCAGGCGAACCGGGCGAAAAGCGCGTTCGTGGCCAATATCAGCCACGAAATCCGCACGCCGATGAACGCCATCCTGGGAATGACCGAGCTGTTGCTCGATACTCCGGTGAATGCCGAGCAGCGAGACTACCTGACGGTGGTACAGGATTCGGCCGAGTCCCTGTTGTCGTTGATCAACAACGTTCTCGACTTTTCCAAGATCGAGGCGGGCAAGCTCGACATCGAACACGTCGAATTCGGGCTGCGCGACACTGTGACTGGGATCCTGAAATCGCTGGCCGTCGCCGCCCACAAACGGGGGCTCGAGCTGGTGCTCAATCTCGACCCGATCGTCCCGGACCGAGTGACCGGTGACCCGATCCGACTGCGACAGATTCTGGTCAACCTGGTCGGCAACGCGATCAAGTTCACCGAGCAAGGGGACGTCGTGGTCAGGCTGTCGGTCGACAGCCGGGAGCAAGGCACCGTTCTGTTGCACCTGGCGGTCTCCGATACGGGGATCGGTATCCCGCCGGAGAAACGCGAAAGCGTATTTCTTGCCTTCGAGCAAGGAGACGGATCTCGGGCGCGCAAGTATGGGGGGACCGGGCTCGGGCTGGCCATCTGCTCGAAACTCGTTGAGCTGATCGGCGGCCGGATCTGGTTCGAAAACAACCTGGCGGGGGGAACCACGTTTCACGCCACCGGCCGGTTCGGAGTCGTCGAGTCCGAAGATGTGGCGATCCCCACAAAACCCGGCGGCGAGCGGCACGATCTCGAGGATCTCCGCGTCCTCGTCGTCGATGATAACCCTGCCAGCCGCACCGCGCTCGAAGGCTGCCTGAAATCCTGGGGAATGCAGCCGCACATAGCCGGCAACGCGCGGGCAGCGCAAGAACTTGTCGAACGCCGATCGACGCGCGAGCAGCCGTTTGCCGTCGCGCTTGTCGACGCACATATGCCGGGGAACGACGGATTTTCGTTCGCGGACTGGCTGCGCCGCGAAGGGGCCGGCCGCGTCGGCCCCACCATCATGCTTCTGCACTCGGTCGACCGGACGGCGGACCTGGCCCGATGCGATGAAATCGGCGTGGCCGCCTACGTCAACAAGCCGATCGACCACTCGGAGTTGTTCGACACCCTCTTGGCGCTTTTGGTGCGGGAGGAGGAAAACGGGACGGTCGTGCGGGCCGACGACAGCGAAACGCCGGCGCCGATTTATCGCGTCACCGGTCTGCGAATTCTCTTGGCCGAGGACAGCCCGTTCAATCAGAAGCTCGCGCTTGGCGTGCTGGGCAAGCGAGGCCACGAACTCACCGTGGCTAACAACGGACACGAGGCCGTCGCCCTGGCTGCGTCGCGCGACTTCGATTTGATCTTTATGGACATTCAGATGCCCGAGATGGACGGTCTCGAGGCGGCGAAACGGATTCGCGCGAGAGCGGGAAACCGGACGCCGTGTCCCGATCATCGCCATGACGGCGCAAGCCGTGAAGGGCATGCGCGAGCGGTGTCTGTCGGTCGGCATGGATGATTACCTCGTCAAGCCCGTCCGCGCTCGCGAGATCTACGACAAGCTCGAGTCGCTTTTTGGAAATCGCGCGGTCATCGCACCCGCTCCTGCGCCGGCATCGACCGCGCCCTTCGATGCGGCCCCCTCCGGACATCAGGATGCCAATGACGCCGCCAAACCGACCCGGCCGTCCGCCATCGACTGGGATTCGGCGATCGCCGTCGTCGACGGAGACCGCGAGCTCTTGGGCGAAATCGTCGCGGCATTTTTGATCGAGGGACCGACGCTCCTGGAAGAAATCCGCCGCGCGCTCGCGGCGGGCGATTCCGTCCAATTGCGGCGGGAAGCGCACACGCTCAAGGGCGCGCTCCGTACGCTGGGAATCGAATCGGCCGCCGAATTGGCAGCCGAACTCGAAGAAATCGGCCGCCGCGGCGATGTTTCGGCCGCTCCTGCCAGGATGGCGCGGCTGGAATCCCAAGTCGATCAAATCCTTTCCGAGGCGAAATCCTTTGCGAGCGCGCCTCAGACACGCTAAATCTGTAGGGCGACCGCGGTGAGTGATGACGGGGCCATCCGCCGCGGTCGACTGCCGAGCCGCTGATTGAAGGAACGTCTCAAGTCGGCCCGGCGGGAGCTTCGCCCCCGTCTCGGTTCAGCGCCTTAAAGTGAGTTCTCAATGGCAACCTTGCTGGTGGTCGACGACTCCGCAATGGATCGGCGTCTCGTCGGGGGGATTTTGGACAAGAACCCCGAATGGACCGTGATCTATGCGGTCAACGGTAAAGAGGCACTGGCCGAAATCGAGAACCACATTCCGGACCTTGTGCTCACCGACATGCAAATGCCGGAAATGAACGGCCTGCAGCTCGTAACCACCGTCAAGGAAGAATACCCGCTGATCCCAGTCGTGCTGATGACCGCGCAGGGGAGCGAGGAAATCGCCGTTCAGGCATTGCGGGCTGGGGCGGCCAGTTACGTCCCCAAGCGTCGCTTGAGCCAGGATCTGCGTGAGATCGTCGAGCGCGTTCTCAGCGCGTCGCATCTCGACCGGTCCGAATCGCGTCTTATGCACCGCGTCCACCGGCACCAGACCTTCTTTGTGCTGGAGACCGATTCTTCGCTCGTCCCGTCGGTGGTCAACTACGTTCAACAGACGATGACGCGGATGCGATTCTGCGATGAAACCGACTGCCTGCGCGTCGGCGTCGCGCTCGAAGAGGCGCTGCTCAATTCGTATTACCACGGCAACCTCGAAATCAGCTCGGACCTTCGCGAAAGCGATCACAACGCTTACTACGAGCTGTCTCGCCAGCGGGCGCGCGAGAAGCCGTATTCCGATCGCAAGATTTATGTTGAGAGCCTGCTGACCGACCAGGAGTGCCGCTTTGTCGTCCGAGACGAAGGACCCGGCTTCGATCCGACCACGCTTCCCGACGCGACCGACCCCGCCAATCTCGAACGTCCCTGCGGCCGAGGCCTGCTTCTGATGCGCACATTCATGGACGAAATCGTTTTCAACGCGAAGGGCAACGAAGTCACGCTCGTGAAGCGTCGCACGACGCCGCTGTCCGACGACGAAATTCTCTGAAGATCGGCTCAGCCGATGACCGTTCGCTTTTCGATCCCCGACTTCAAACCGCACCCGCTGCTGCGCAACGGGCATGCGCAAACGCTCGCCGGCGCCTACCTGCCCAGCGGCCGCTACCTCGAGCGCGCGGTCAAGCTCCGCGTCCCCCTCCCCGACGGTGACACCGTCGTCCTGCATGACGATCGTCCCTCGGGCTGGCAGCCGGGTGACCGTGTCGCCTTGTTGCTGCACGGCCTGGCAGGCTGCCACCAAAGCAACTACATGCGACGCGCTGCCGCAAAACTCGTCGGTCGCGGCGTCCGGACGTTTCGCATGGATCTCCGCGGCTGCGGAGCGGGCGCGGGTCTGGCCGCCCGCCCTTATCACGGGGGCCGCTCCGAAGATGCCCGCGTCGCGCTCCAGGTGCTGCAAGCCCTTTGCCTCGGCTCGCCCGTCACGATCGTCGGCTATTCCCTCTCGGGCAACATCGTCCTCAAATTGATCGGCGAATCGCCGCAGAGCGTGCCGATCAACGTCGAAAAGGCGATGGTCATCTGCCCGGCGCTCGATCTGGGGCTCTGTGCCCGCTCGCTCTCCGGCCGGTGGCAGAGAGGCTACGAACGCTATTTCGTGCGGTCGCTGTGCCGGCAGATCGAAGTCAATCGCCGGCTGCGTCCCGACGTCCCACCCCTGAACGTCAAGCGCAGGCTGAAGACGTTGATCGAATTCGACGATGCCTATACGGGGCCCATCTGCGGATTCGGAACGGCCGACAACTATTACACGACCAGCAGCGCCCACCGGCACGTCGCCAACATTCGCCTCCCGACGCTGATTCTCACGGCGGCCGACGATCCCCTCGTCCCGATCGCCGCGTTCGACGCGCTTTCGCTACCCAACGCCGTGCAGTTGCACATCACCAATCACGGCGGACATTTGGGCTACGTCGGCAAAAACGGCGTCGACGCCGACCGCCGCTGGATGGACTGGCGAATCGTCGATTGGGTCAAGGCTGACCTCACGTCGGTGACGAACGCCCCACCGCGTCTGCACCGCTTGACGCCGCGGCTCGCCGTCGATTCTGCCCCGCGTTTATCCTGACCGCCGGCGCGCTTTAGAGATGCGGATTCTTACTTCGCCGAGGGATCGTTCTGCGTCATGCCGAAGATGTTTCCCTCGGTGTCCTTGAAGTAGCAAAGCCAACCGACGCCGGGAATCGCCATCTTGGGCACAGCCAAGGGAGCGCCGGCGCTCGTCGCCTTCTTTATGTACGCGTCGATATCCCCAACGTCGATCGTGCAGACGTACGCGTTCACCGCGGCCATCTCGGCAGGCGGATCCCCTTGGCGTTTGATCAGTCCTCCGTTAATGCCCGGCTGGCCGTCAGGACCCGTCGTCACCAACCAGTACTCCATCGGTCCGCCCCAGTTCTTGAACTCCCAGCCAAACAGGCCGGCGTAAAAGGCGATTGCGCCTGCGGATCCGACGCATGGATTTCAAAATGAACTGGTCGCGGCATGGCTGTCATCTCGTTTGAGTGTCGTGAAAGTCAGTTTTTCGGAAATCGGTCGCAAGCGCTCAATTGGCCCGAATTCCTGATCCGCTAGCAATCTACGCACACTGCTGTCCAGCCGCCAGTTGCCCGCGACCTGGCCGGGGATGCCCCTGCGGTCCTCCTGCGTCGCACAATTGCAGGCCACGATTTAGACTGAAATTCGCGGACGGCCCGCTCAACCACGGCGGAGTTCCGGGCCGCGGCCCAACCTCGATTCCTCCAGACGCAAGAACCGCTATGTCTTTCCCCCAAGACGCTCGCGCCTCGGCAATTTGTCCCTCTTACATGCAGGCCGTCTGCAGGCATGTCCGACGTACGGCCGTTTTATGGCTGGTTGTGATCGGTGGGCTAGGGGCGGCTTCGGCGTCTGCCGAGCAACGTGACGAGTTCCCGCCCCCGATGACTCCCGAACAATCGCTCAAGGCGATTCACGTGCCAAAGGGACTTAAGGTGGAGCTTGTCGCAGCCGAGCCGCTGATCGCCTCGCCCGTGGCGATCGACTTCGGGCCCGACGGCAAACTGTGGGTGGCCGAAATGTTCGACTATCCGTACGGGATCAAGGGGGACTACAAGCCGGCCGGCCGCGTCCGCTTGCTCGAAAGCACGCACGGCGACGGCAAGTTCGACAAGTCGACCGTCTTCCTCGAGCACGTCCATTTCCCGAACGGCATCACCGTGTGGAAGAAGGGCGTTCTGGTTTGCGCGGCTCCGGACATCATTTACGCCGAAGACACCGACGGCGACGGGAAAGCCGACATCCGCAAGGTCGTCTTCACCGGCTTCGACTCGCGCAACTGGCAGGCCCGCGTCAACAGTCTCTCTTATGGTCTCGACAACTGGATCCACGGCGGCAACGGCCTCTTGGGCGGACTGATTCGCTGCCCCGACCGGCCCGACCTCGAAGTCAAAATGGGAATCCGCGACTTTCGGATGGATCCCGACCGCCACCTCTTTGAGCTCGAAAGCGGCGGGGGCACCCAGCAGGGCCGCACCCGCGACGATTGGGGCAACTACTTTTCGAACCAAAACAGCGAGCTCCTGCTGCATACTCCGCTCGCCGATCGCTACGTGAGCCGCAATCCGTTCGTTGCGCCGCCCGAGCCCGTCGTGCTGGTGCCAAAGGAAGACCCCGACCATCTGTATCCGGCCAGCCGCACGCTGCGGCGATTCAACCATCCCGAAAGCGCGAACCGCGTAACCTCGGCCTGCAGCCCGGTGATTTATCGCGACGATTTGCTGGGCGAGGAGTATCGGGGCAACGCCTTCATGTGCGAGCCGGTGCACGATCTGGTGACCCGCCGCATTCTCAAGCCGCTCGGAGCGACGTTTGCCGGCGTCCGCGCGCCGAGCGAGCAGAATTCGGAGTTTTACGCGTCGGCCGACAACTGGTCGCGGCCCGTCGATATCAAGAACGGGCCGGATGGCGCACTCTGGGTCGTCGACATGTATCGCATGATCATCGAGCACCCGAAATGGATCACGGCCGATCGCCTGGCCCGTATCGATCCTCGTGCGGGCGCCAACAAAGGGCGAATCTATCGCATCGTTCCCGAAGACAAGCCAGCGCGCCCGTGGCCGAATCTGGCGAAGATGAGCACGGCCGAGCTGGTGACGGCACTCGACAGCCCCGGGGGCTGGCAACGCGACCTCGTGCAATTCCTGCTCGTCGAGCGCGGCGACCGCTCCGCGATCCCCGCGCTGCAAAAATTGGCGGCTGAGAATGCGCGGGCTGAAACGCGGCTCCAAGCCCTCTGCGCACTCGACGGGCTCGGAGGACTCACTCCAGCTCTTCTCGAAACGGCTCTTCGCGATCAGCATCCTGGCGTTCGCCGCAACGCCGTCCGGCTCTGTGAGTCGTTTCTCAAGTCTGCCCCGGAGTTGGGACCAAGCATCGCGAAGCTGATCGACGACCAGGACCCGCAGGTGCGTCTCCAAGTCGCCTGCACGCTTGGCGAATGGAACGATCCTCGCTCAGGCGACGCAATCGGCCGCCTCGCGCTGGCCAATCAACACGAGCCTTATCTTTTCGCCGCGGCGATGAGCTCGATCACCAAGGGCAACCTGGCCCGCGTGGCTGCGACGGTGACGCATTCCGCGGCCGGAACGGCCCCGCCGGAGCTTTATCGCAACCTGATGACAATGGCGACCGCGTACGGCAACGACGGCGTCATCGAAGAATTCATCAGAGCGATGTCCCACTCCGCGCACGGCGCCTACAGCGCCGCGGACCTGTCGGCCGTCGCCGCGTTGCTTGATGGTCTCGATCGCCAGCACCTGGATGTCGGGTCATTCGCCGCACGCTTGAAAGGGCGCGGCCCGGCGCTGCTCGAACAACTGCGGCGCGTCGCCGATGCCGCGCGAACCGCTTCCGAAGATCCGCAGGCGCCGCTCGACTCGCGGTTAGCCGCCGTCCAAATTCTGGGCCGCGGCCTGACTCCGCACGACGCCGCGGACATCGATACTTTGGGCCAGCTCCTTTCGCCTCAGACGCCGACCGCCCTGCAGGAGGGGATCGTCACCGCGCTGAGCAAACTCCGGCAACCGCAGGTCGCCGGCACGATGCTGGAACGCTGGCGAGGCGTGAGCCCGGCTCTGCGGTCGAGCATTCTGGATGTGCTCTTGATCCGCGACGAATGGGTCGCAGCCCTGCTCGATCGCGTCGAGAAGAAGGAGATCCGCTCGGGCGAAGTCGATGTCCCCCGCAGTCAGCGGCTGATGGCGCTCAAGAACCGCGCCTTGGCCGACCGCGCGAAACAGATTCTGCACTCGGTGGACGCCGACCGGGCCGCCGTGATCGGCAAATATGCATCGGCGCTCACGCTGCCGACTGACGCCAAGCGAGGGCGCGAGCGATTCGAGAAGACCTGCATCATTTGCCACCGGCTCAACGGCGTGGGTTATTCGATCGGTCCCGAGCTGATCGCGCTCACCGACAAGTCGCCGCAGGCGCTGATCGTGGCGATTCTCGATCCCAACCGGGCCGTCGAGCAGAAATACAACGTTTACTCGGCGGTCACCAATCAGGGCCGTCAATACACCGGCATCCTGGCCGCGGAAACTGGGAGCAGCATTACGCTGCTGCAGCAGGAAGGAAAACAAACGACGCTGTTGCGCGGCGACCTCGAGACGCTGGCCAGCACCGGAAAATCGCTGATGCCCGAGGGGCTCGAAAAAGACATTAAACCGCAGGACCTCGCCGACATCATGGCCTACGTCGGCTCGACCGGCCCGAGCCGCAAAGTTTTCCCCGGCAACCAGCCGGCCCTGGTCACGGCAGCGCCCGACGGGACTTTCTCGCTCGAAGCGTCCAATTGCGAGATCTACGGCAACACGCTCGTCCTCGAAAAGAGGCGTGATGAACCGGTGCTCGCCGAATGGCACAGCCCCAACGACTCGGCCGCGTGGAACGTCGACATCCAAAAGCCCGGCCTCTACACCGTCAGCGTGATGTACTCCTGCCACAACGACGCGGCGGGCAACTCGTTCCAATTCGAATCGGCCGACAAGCGGATCACGGCGCGGGTCGAGGGAACAGGCAAGGTGTGGACCACCTTCTTCCCCGTCGAAATCGGCAAGCTGCCGCTCAAGGCCGGCAAGCAGCGATTTACCCTCCGCGCGGCCGATCCGCTCAAGGGGACGCTGGCGAAGGTCGAGTCGGTGCTGTTGATTCCGCCGCAATGAACGCCGAGCACGACACCGTCGCGACGGCGAGACTTTGATCGCGATCCTAGAGACCCATGCGAAAATGCGCGATTACCGGCGGAGGTGGATTCGTCGCGGGCAGCGTGATTCATCAAGCGCCCGAGGGCTGGGAACTGCATGCGCTCTCCGGCAAGGTAGCACTCGCTCGCCGCAAGGGGCTCGTCTGGCACACGCTCGACCTCAAGCAGCCTGAAGCGGTGAAGCACGCTCTCGCTGAGATCGCGCCCGACGTGGTGATTCACGCGGCCGCGACGGCGGACATCGACCTTTGTGAGAGAAATCCGGATGTGGCTCGCACGCTCAACGTGACGCTGACGCAGGCGGTCGCCGACAGTTGTTCGCGCGGCGGGTCGCAGTTGATTTACGTCTCGACCGACAACGTCTTTGACGGCGAGCGGGGAAACTACACCGAGGCCGATCAGCCATCGCCCATCAACGAGTACGCGAGAACAAAAGCGGCCGGCGAGGCGATTGTCGCCGCCGTGCCGGGTTCAACCATCGCCCGCATCGCTTTGGTGATGGGTTTCGGACCATTGGGCGGCGGAAACTCATTTTTGGAGCGCACGATCCCCATGCTGCGGGCCGGGCAGACGATCAACGTCCCGCCGGAAGAAATCCGCACGCCGATCGACGTGTTGACGTTGGGCCGAGCGCTCTTGGAACTTGCGGAGGGCTCGTTCCAGGGGGTGATTCACTTAGCGGGCAACGACGCGCTTGACCGCGTCTCTCTCACGCGGCGGATCGCCGAGCGGTTCGGTTATTCGCCGGGTCTCGTGCGCCCGCGGCCGCCCGATCAAATCGCCGGCCGGGCGCCGCGGCCGCGCGATGTCTCGATGTCGAACGCGAAAGCGCGGCAAGTGCTCGCGACGCCGTTGCTCGATTTCAACCCGGCGCTCGATCGGGTGTTCGACGACTTTATGAGTGCGAGTTGAGCCTCGCGGCGATCCGCAGAAGACGCTCCAGCGCCCGCTCCGTGAAGGGGATGCCTTCAAAATACCGGCGTTCGAGCCAGGCCATCCCAGAGAGCAACACGCCACTGCGATCGAGGATCCCGACGAGCGCAGCCTCTGCCTCCGACAACGGACGCACCGACTGATAAGCGTCGATCGCTCTGCCCCAGCCAAGACGATCGTCGGCAATCAGACTGCCAGCCAGCCGAGAAATATCGGCAGCCACCGTGTCGGTCCGCGCGGCCGACGGGTCGATCAGCCCGCTTACTTCGTCTCCCTGGAAGAGCACATGGTCATGCCACACGTCGCGCAGGCACGGTTGCAGCGGGACGGGCATCTGGGAGGCGGACTGCAGTTCTCGTTCGATCCGTGGCGAGCACCGCTCGAAGGCAGACAGAACGCGTTGGGCGACAACCGCGACAGTTGGACCATCGCCAGACGACTGGCAGATTCGCTCGCGGAGCTCGGCCAGGCGAATCGGCTTCCAGCGCTTCATGCGTTCGATCCGATCGAGCACCGTCGGGGCAACTGCGGGCTCAGCAGGTCCCAGGTGTGACGGCCGGCAGCCAGCCGGCCGGAACCCGCGCGCGGCCTGGTGAAAACGGGCCAGCGCCACAAATGCAGCAGCCAGTCGGACGTCGCTGCGCCGCGACCAAAAATCGGCGCGGCCGGGCAGCCAGGGCTCCAGTTGCCAAAAACGGCCGGCAGCCCAAACGAGCGTGGTTCCCTCATCGGATGCGATGGGCACCGGAACGGAGTTGATCTCCTGCGCGCGGACGTATGCGAGGAATTCGTGCAGCGCGAGGATTCTCTCCGAACTCTCCGTACCCAGCGGCCAGCCGCGCAAACAGAAAGCCCCAGCCGCGGTCTCAATTCGCAGCACGAGGGCTCCGCTGAATCCCGGGCGCTCGACCGGCACGCAGGCCGTCGGCGCCGCCAAGATTCGTCGGTAACGGCGCAACACCGCGTCGATCGTGCCAGCTGGCACGGCACAGGCTTCGCTCGCCGACTTTTTTTCGGTTATGCTAATGAGACGGTCGCTCTCTGCGGCATTCGCCGGGCGGCATTTTCTGGGAAAGACTTGCGGGCTGCGCGGCCCGCTTTCCAGCATAGCACTTCCGCCTGATCGATCCCTTCCAGATTGGAGCCCAGGCCCGTGGCACGTGAAGCGGTTGTTGTCGAAAGTCTGCGAACGCCCTTGGCCAAATCGTTCCGCGGTTCGTTCAATATGACCCGGCCCGACGACATGGTCGCGCATTGCATTCAATCGGTGCTCAAGCGCGTCCCGAATCTCAACCATGGCGAAATCGAGGACATCGTGATCGGCTGCGGCTACCCCGAAGGGCAGCAGGGGATGAATATCGCCCGAGTGGCCGCCATCCGCGCCGGGCTGCCGACTTCGGTCGCCGGCACCACGGTCAACCGGTTCTGCTCCTCGGGCCTGCAGGCGATCGCCATGGCGGCCCACGAAATCATGCACGAAGGGGCCGACGTCGCGTTCGGCGGCGGCGTGGAGAGCATCACCCAGATTCCGCGGGGCAACCGTGACGAAAATCCCTGGGTGAAAGAGCGATTCCCCGGAATCTACATGGTGATGGGGGACACGGCCGAGGTCGTGGCCAAACGCTACAACATCAGTCGACAGGTGCAGGACGAGTACGCACTCTCCAGCCAGATCCGAACCGCCCGCGCAGAAAGAAGGCATCCTCGCCGCCGAGATTGCTCCGATGCACGTGCAGAGAGGGATCTTGGATAAGACAACCGGGAAGATCATCGGCCAGGAAGATTGCGACGTCACGCAGGACGAGTGCAACCGGCCCGACACGACACTCGAAGGGCTGCTCGCGCTCAAGCCGCACTTCGACAAGGAGAGCGGCAAGGGATCGGTGACGGCCGGCAACTCCTCGCAGCTTTCCGACGGGGCCTCGGTCGCTCTCTTGATGTCAGCCGACAAGGCCCGCTCGCTGGGCGTCAAACCGAAAGTCGCTTTCCGCGGCTTCGTCGTCGCCGGCTGCGACCCCGATGAGATGGGCATCGGCCCGGTCTTCGCCGTCCCCAAGCTCCTGTCCCGGCACGGGCTCACCGTCGCCGACATCGGCCTCTGGGAATTGAACGAGGCCTTCGCCGTGCAGGTGGTCTACTGCCGCGATCGGCTCGGCATCGATCCGGAAAAGCTCAACGTCAACGGAGGCTCGATCGCCATCGGCCATCCGTTTGGAATGACCGGAGCCCGGCTAGTGGGCGTCATTGCGAATGAAATGCAGCGACGCAAAGTTCGCTATGGCGTGGTGACGATGTGCGTCGGCGGCGGACAGGGCGCGGCCGGACTGTTTGAGCTCTGCGGCTGATCCGTAAGAGCCGCGCACGAAGTAAGCGGTGTCTTCTTGTCTTTGAGTTCTTGCTTCCACCGCGTGAAAAACCGCTTACTTCGTGCGCAGCTCTTTGCGGACGCTGATCCCACGCGCTTTTCTCCGATTCGCGTTATAAAGTGACGTGGCAGACGCCTCAAAGTCAGGAGGCCTAAGCGATGTCCAAACGCGTGTTGGTGCTTTCGGCGTCGGTCGGTGCTGGACACTTGAGGGCGGCACAGGCTGTTGAGCTTGCGCTGCGACAGCTCGATCCCGAGGCCGTCGTCAAGAATGTCGACGTGCTCGAGCTGACGAACGCCGCGTTTCGCCGCGTCTACGCCAAGGCCTACTTGGATCTCGTCAACAAGGCGCCGCACGTGCTGGGCTACTTTTACGACCTGATGGATCGCCCCGTATCGCCTCGCCGCACGTCAGATCGTTTGCGGCTCATGGCTGAAAAACTCAACCTGCGTCCCTTTCTGCGATTCCTCAAATCCGAGCCTTGGGATGTGATCGTCAACACGCATTTCCTGCCGCCCGAATTGATCGCCTCACTGCGCAAGCAAGGGAAGCTGGCAACGCCGCACCTCACCGTGACCACAGATTTCGAGACGCATCGGCTGTGGGTCAATCAGCCCTGCGACCACTACTTCAGCGCGACCAGCGAAGGGGCCGCATACCTTCGGCACTGGGGAGTGCCGGCGGGCGACATCAGCGTGACCGGCATTCCCATCCATCCGGTTTTCAGCCAGCCGAAAGACCGAGCCGAGTGCCTGAAGCGGCAAGGACTGGCCGGCGACCGGCCGATCGTCGTTCAAATTTCCGGTGGCTTCGGCGTCGGGCCGATCGAAGAGATCTTTCGCGGCATTCTCGCCATCGAAGTGCCGCTCGAGATTGTCGTCATCACGGGCCGCAACGAAACCGCCAGGCACCAGCTCGAGGCAATCACGGCGCCCGAGCGACATCGCGTGAAAATTCTGGGATTTACCGATCAAATCGACGAGCTCATGGCCGTCGCCGACCTCGTGGTCTCCAAGCCAGGGGGACTCACGACCTCGGAGATTTTGGCCCGCGGCGCGGCGATGGCCGTCGTCAACCCGATCCCCGGCCAGGAGAGCCGCAACAGCGATTTTTTGTTGGAAAAAGGAGCCGCGGTAAAAATCAACAATATCGCGACGCTCGCCCACAAGCTGACCCCGCTCTTGGAAGATCCCTCGCGTCTGGCGAGCCTCAAAGAAAACGCGAAGCGCACCGGCAAGCCGCAAGCCGCCTTCGATATCGCCCGTCGTGCGCTCGCGTGGCCGACGGGTCCTTCCATCACGCCGAGTCCTGCGTAGCGATCGCAGCCCGCGGTCAGCCATCGCGGCGGAGCGGCTCTCAGCGCCCGCTCACGATCCTGGTTGACGCTGCCCGTCGACGTGCGGCTTGTGAGTGATCCGCCAATCGTGTCCAACGATCAGCCTCGCTCCACGGCTGTACGTCAGGTAAGAGATCGCCCATTGGAACATGACGAAGAGCCGGTTCTTGAAACCGGTCAGGTAGTAGATGTGAACGAACAGCCAGACTAGCCAGGCGACAAGGCCGCCGAAATGCAGCTTCCAGATGTCAGCGACGGCCCGGCTTCGGCCGATCGCCGCCAATTGCCCCTTGTCGACGTAGTGGAACTTTGACCGCGGACGGCCCGCCAGGTCATCGCGAATCATGCGGGCGGCAAAACGTCCCTGCTGCATGGCAACCGGCGCCAGGCCGGGAAGCGGCTGGCCGTTTTGATGGTCGAACCGACATTGATCCCCGATCACGAAGACTTCCGGATGTCCTTCGAGCGACAGGTCGGGCCCGACGATCACCCGCCCGTTGCGATCCAGCGGCACGTCCAAGGCGTGGCTGAGACCCACCGCGCGGACGCCGGCCGCCCAGAGCACCGTGGCCGCTTCCACGCGTTCGCCGCCAATCTGCACGCCGACCCCGTCAACTCCCGTAACCGTACTATGCCTCCAGACCTGCACGCCGAGCGCTTCGAGGTCGCGCGTCGCTCGCGCGGAGAGCTTGCGGGGAAAAGTGCTGAGAACTCGATCGCCGCTCTCCACCAGAATCACACGAGCCAGCTTCGGGTCGATCCGCTTGAAGTCGCGAGTCAGCGTGAAGCGGCTCATTTCTCCGATGGCGCCGGCCAGCTCGACGCCGGTGGGACCACCCCCGACCACGATAAACGTCAGCAACGATCGCCGTTTTTGGAGATCGTTTGTTCTTTCGGCTTCCTCAAACGATTGCAGAATTCGCCGGCGAATCTCGGTGGCCTGCTCGATCGTCTTCAGCCCGGGCGCATGCTCCTCCCATTGATCGTGGCCGAAGTAGGAATGCAGCGATCCGCAGGCGAGAATCAAGTAGTCGTAAGCGAATGTGCCGAAGTCGGCGACGAGCTCTTTCTTGTCCAAATGCACGTCGGTCACCTCTCCCTCGAGGACTTCGATATTCGAATACTGGGAGAGGATGCCGCGGATCGGCTGGGCGATTTCGGCGGGGCTCAGGCCGGCCGTCGCGACCTGGTACAAGAGGGGCTGAAAGAGGTGATGGTTCCGGCGATCGAGCAACGTGACGTCGATTTGCCGCGTTTTGCCGAGCGTCTTCGCGGCCGAAAGCCCGCCAAATCCGCCGCCGACAATCAGCACGCGTGTCATGGCACGAATCTAACGGATACCTGCATTGTTGTCGCGGACTGGCTATATTAAGGGCGACCGCTCGGTGCCGTCACCGGCTTCCGCGAAGCCGAAATCCGAGCGTTTTGGCGAAGCCATCACTTCAAAAACTCATCTGAAAACTCCAGAAAACTGTGAGGAGCCTGCCGATGTGGGTTCGTAAATGGGAACGCGATCAAAAGCAGGGCGTGGACTCTCCGATTCCAACCCAGGTGCTCTCGAACGAAGAGTTCATTCCTCGACCGCAGACCGCCCAGCAGAAGCAGTGGGAAAAGCTGATCGGCGAGCTGGCCGAGGAAAAATCAAAGAAGCTGGGCATGGAGCGGCGCGACTTCATGCGCACGTCGATGGGCATGGCGACCGCCTTTCTCGCGTCGAACATGGTTTACGGTCCGCATTGGGAGGTCGACGCGGCCGAGACGCTCGAGCCGGCCGCCAGCGAGGAGAAATGGCCCAAGGGCGAATACTTCATCATGGACGTGCAGACGCACTTCACCGATGGTTTGGCGATCGGCTTCCGCACGTCCGAGTTCATGAAGAACATGAACTTTCACCTGAAGGAACGATAAGGACGCCTACAGCTTCTTGACCTTCGTCAAGGAGATCTTCCTCGACAGCGAGACGACGATGGGCGTCATCTCGGGCGTCCCCGGCAAGGAGGTCAACAAGGACCCCAAGACGGGCAAGGTGCTCGAAGGCCGCGAACGCTCGTCTAAGGGGGGGCTGTTCGGCGGCATCCTTCCGAGCTGGCTGATGGCGCAGTCCAAGAAACAACTCAACGACCTGGCCCAAAGCCAGCGGGTGCTGTCCCAAGGCAACTGTGCTCCCAACCACTACTGGGACAGGAAGGCCAACAAGCAGGACTTGACGGCCCTGTTCGAGCAGATGGATCGCGAGGTCCATCTCTACGGCATCGATAGCTGGAAGTGGTACTGCCACACCGACCCCGGCCGCTCGGGCAACGGGTTCAAGCTCGACGACGAGAAGATGACCTACCCCTTCTACGAGAAGTCGAAGCAGCTCGGGATGAAGAAGTTCAGCGTCCACAAGGGGTACGCGTCGCAATCGCGAACTCTGGGGCACCTGGCCCATCCGGCGGACATCGAGAAGGCCGCCAAGGACCATCCCGATCTGACCTTCATCATTTATCACTCGGCCATGAAGCACGGCCCCGACGAGCCGGGCTTCAAGAGCACGTACGATCCCAAGACGGGCGATTTCGCCTGGCACGCAGGAATTGATGGAGATCAAGGACACGCAATCCGCAGAATGAACAACGTCTTTCCCGAGATCGGCTCGGCCTTCGGCACGACGGCGATCGTCCATCCCGAAATGTGCCAGCACCTGATCGGCAAGAACATCAAGTACTACGGCGCCGACCACGTGATCTGGGGCACCGATTGCCTGTGGTGGGGCTCGCCGCAATGGGTGATCGACGCCTTCAAGCGGTTCCAGATCAGCGACGAGCTGTGCGATAAGTTCGGCTACAAAAAGGTCACGAAGGAAGACAAGGCGAAGATCTTCGGCCTGAACGCCGCGAAGATTTACGACGTCGACCCGGCCGCCCATCGCAACGCCTTCCCGAAGGATGCGCTGTCGAAGTTGAAGGTTGCTTACCTCGAACACGGCGGACGATCGGACAACGCCGCTCATGGCTGGGTCCGGGCAGACTCCTAAATGAGTGTGCGCGACCGGGACATTGACGGCGTGTTCCCCCTCACCCCTAACCCCACTCCCGCAGGGGGAGAGGGGAAAAGATTGCAGGGGGAACGCACTTCCACTTCTCCCCTCGGGAGAGGGGTCGGGGATGAGGGGGGCGTGTGAACAAGCGGCTCCGAATGCCGGCGAATCCACTGTCGGCCGCTCTCGTCGTCGTGTCGTGGGTTTTCTGCCTGGCGATCGGCGTCCTCTGTGCGGGGTCGCAGCCCGAGTCGCAATCGACGCCGTCTGCCAAAACCGCCGCATCGGCTCCGGCCCAAGGCGGCGACTGGGGCGATCACGTCGACGCTCCGCTTCCGGAATATGTGACCGGAGAGGAGTGCTTGTTTTGCCATCGAGATGATTGGGGCAACCGCTGGGCGAAGAACTATCACCAGCGGACGGTTCGGCCCGCGGATGCCGACTCCCCCGCGATGAAAGCCCTGACGGCCGATCCCGAAATGAAGACTTTCGTGTCCGATGCGGCTAATCTCCTGGGCGCGCGGCGGTCGATCCGTTTTCTCAAGCGGTCCAACGAATATGGAAAGTTTGGGTTGCTCTCGGCCGCTTACGCACCGGCCCCACCGGGCGCCAGCAGCCGAGTCCATGGGAAACTGATCGAGACCAAAGACGTCCACTGGGACGAGCGGACGTTTGCAAAGTCGTGTGCGGGATGTCACACCACCGCCGTGGACCCGCAGACGCACGCCTTCTCGGCGATCTCGCTCGACTGTTACGCGTGCCACGGCGTCGTCGATCTGCGTCATTCGAAAGACACCAAGCTGGTGGCGTTCGGCAAGGGAAGCCCCGACCCCCCTCGCATGCAACTGGCGAACTGCGCCCAGTGTCATCTGCGAACCGGCAAATCGAAGAAGAGTGGCTTGCCCTATCCGACCAATTTCGTCGTCGGCGACAACTTGTTTCGCGATTACCAGGTTGATTTGAGCGACGCCGCCCTTGCTAGGATAAACCCGGGCGATCGGCACATCGCCCAAAACGTCCGCGAGGTCGAGCAAGGTAAGTCGATCACGACGTGCGTCACTTGCCACGATATTCACGCTCAAAGCTCGACCAAGCATCGCCAGGTCGCCCAGGGAGCCACGTGCGTCTCCTGCCATGAACCCGGGAAACCGATGTCGAAACCGACGAAATACGAAGTGCACAGCACGCTCTGTGGATATTGACTGCTAAAAAATCTACACTTGCCTTTAGACGAAGAGGTAGACGATGACGACCGCCGATCAGATCGACTACGAACACGCGCCCGACGGAAGCCCGATGGATGAAACCGACGTCGCGGTGCGGGCTTATCTCTCGCGGATGAGTGACGAAAAACTTCGCGAATACGACCCGAATTGGACCGACGAACAGCTGATGGAGTGGGATGGAAACTTTCGCTCCGACGGGGCGCTCATGCTGGTGTGCACCGAGCGAGACATCGCTCCGGACGACTATCGCGAGGTCATGGCCGAACACTTGAAGCTCCGCGGGATTCGTTCCTGAGCCGATGATGCTGGCACCCGCGCGCTGCCCGCTTCACGAGAGACGCCATGACGCGCTGAATCCTATCTCAAGGGACTCTTCGGGCTGCACGGACGGACGGCCGTGGTCATCGGCGGCACGGGCGTGCTGGGAAGTGCCTTCTGCGAGGCGCTGGCTGGAGCCGGTGCTCACACTGTTGTCGCCGGGCGGGACCGCGGTCGAGGCGAGGACTGCGTCCACCGCCTGACGTCCGCCGGGGGTTCCGCCGAGTTCTTCGCGGCCGATTGCACGAGCCGGAAAGATCTCGAATCGCTGGTCGCCCACCTGGCCGCTGCGAGCCGCTCCACCGACGTGCTCGTCAATGGCGCGGGAATCAACGCTGCCACGCCCTTTCTTGAAATCACCGACGACGAATGGGAGCGGATTCTGAATGTGAATCTCCGTGGCGTGCGGCTGGCCTGCCAGGTCTTCGGCAAATACATGATTCAGCGTGCGACGCGCGGCTCGATCATTAACGTCGCATCACTGTCGGGAATCACCCCGTTGTCCCGAGTGTTTACCTACTCGGCCACCAAGGCGGCCGTGATCAACCTCACGCAGAATCTGGCCCGCGAATGGGCCTCGGTGGGAATTCGCGTCAACGCCGCTCTCGCCCGGTTTCTTCCCCGCCGAGCAGAACAAGACGATCCTCACCGAAGAGCGGATCGAAAACGTCATGCGGCATACGCCGCTCAAGCGTTTCGGCCTGCCGAAGGAGCTGGCCGGCGCGATTCTGTTCTTGGCGTCGCCCAATGCGGGCAGCTTTGTGACGGGGGCCAACATCGTCGTCGACGGCGGATTTTCGAGCATGACGATATGACTGTTGAAACTCGGCAGCAGTCACATCCCCGACGACCAAGCCTCGCAGCAACCGCGAGAAATGTCGGTCCGCGCCTGAAAGTCGTTTCCAAACGCCGCTATCTCGTCCGGTTCGATCCCAAGCGGATTCCGCATCTTTTTACCGATGTGCTGATCATCGGCGGCGGAATCGCCGGCATCCGCGCGGCGCTGGCCGTCGATCCCGAGCTCGATGTGGTCGTCGTCACCAAGGATCGTCTGCTGCAGTCCAACAGTGCCTATGCGCAGGGGGGCATTGCCGGGGTCTTCGATCCGGTCGACAACTTCAAGAGCCACGCGGCCGACACGATGGCTGCGGGCAAAGGGCTCTGCGACCCGCAAATTGTCGACATGGTCGTCAGCGAAGCGCCCGATCGCATCCGGGAGCTGATCGGTTACGGCGCCCATTTCGACACGCACGATGGCGAAATCGATCTCACCCAAGAAGGGGGCCACAGCCATCGCCGCATCGTCCACGCGCTAGGCGATGCGACCGGTCAGGAAGTGATGCGGGCGATGGCCGAAATGGTCCGCTCGCGGCCCAATATCCAGATTTGGGAGGCCGACCTTCACCATCGATCTCTTGACGCACGAGGGGTCTTGCCGCGGGGCGCTCGTCTGGAGCCGCAACCACGGCAAGACCTTCGTCTGGGCCAAGCAGACGGTGCTCGCCACCGGCGGTGCGGGTCGGCTCTATCGCGAGACGCACCAATCCCGAGATTGCGACGGCCGACGGGCATGCCATCGGCTTTCGCGCGGGGGCCGAAGTCCGCGACATGGAGTTTGTCCAGTTCCATCCGACGGTGCTCTATATCGCTGGCAGCGCCCGTCACCTGATTTCCGAGTCGGTCCGCGGAGAAGGAGCGTACCTCCGCGACGTGACCGGTCGCCGCTTCATGGAAGATTACGACCCGGCGCTCGAGCTGGCGCCGCGCGACGTGGTCAGCCGGGCGATCACGATGCAGATGGCCAAGACGCGGCATCCGTGCGTGTACCTCGACTTGTCGCATCTGCCGGCCAGGCAGGTCGACGAGCGTTTCCCGCATATCCGCAAGGTGTGCGCGGAGTTCGGACTGGATTTCGCCCGCGACCTGATCCCCGTGCGGCCCGGCGCCCACTACATGATCGGCGGACTGACGATCGACGACGCAGGGCCGTACATCGCTGCCGCGGGCTTGTGGGCGGCGGGCGAAGTCAGCTCCAGCGGCCTGCACGGCGCCAATCGTCTCGGATCCAACAGCCTGCTCGAAGGACTCGTGTTTGGGTTGCGAGCCGGCACCGGGGCTTCGCGAATTGGCCCGCGACCAGCCCGACACGTTCTCTGCCGATTCCGCTGCATTCGGCACTGGCCCGAGCGGCCGCAGGACGACGGGCTCGATCTCGACGACTTGCGGCACTCGCTCACAAATCTGATGGGACGCAGCGTCGGCATCGAGCGCAACGCCGAGGATCTCAAGTCGGCCGCCGACCAGGTCAATTTCTGGGAACGGTACGTCTCCGACCGCGAGTTTGCCGATCCCCGCGGCTGGGAGCTGCGAGAACATGCTGCTGGTGGCCCGTTTGGTGATCGCCGCGGCCGCCGCCCGCCACGAAAGCCGCGGCGTCCACTTTCGCAGCGACTTCCCCGAGACGGATCCAAAGCAGAACGAGCACATCGCGATCGTGGCTTCGTAGACGGCGCGCAATCGACTTGGCGAGCCCCCAGCGTGAGTCGTAGGGTGGGACGAGGCCCGCTTCGGGCCGAAGGCCCACCATCCTCATCGAGGTACGGTGAGTACGCTGTTCCAAATGCGATGGTGGGCCTTCATCCGCGTGCGGCGGACTTGTCCCACCCTACGGCGGCTGCGTGTATAATGCTGGCGCCGTCAACCCTTTTCGCGCGAAGGAGTGGAACATGTCGACCCGCCGAGATTTCCTCAGATCGTCCGCGACTGCCGGATTTGTGTTGGGGACCGCAACGCCCAGTCTGTTGAGCACACTGGCCCCGCGTGCGCGCGGCGAAGCCGAGGTGACCCCTGAGCTAGTGCACCTGACGCCCGACGTTGAACCGATTGTGCGGCTGATCGAGGAGACGCCCCGCGAAAAATGTGTCGAGCTCATGGTTGATGAATTGCAGCAGGGGCTGCCCTATCGAAACTTTCTTGCTGCGCTGTTTTTGGCAGGCGTCCGCAATGTCATGCCGCACCCGGTTGGGTTCAAGTTCCATTGCGTGCTGGCGATTCACTCGGCCAATCAGCTCAGTCTCGACGCGGTTCCAGAAGATCGACTGCTCCCGTTGTTTTGGGCCCTCGATCAGTTCAAGAAATCGCAGGCGGACAACATCCGAGAGGGCAACGTCCGGATGCGGGAGTTTACCGGGACGCTCCCCTCGCCCGAAAAGGCGTCCGCGGAGTTTCACGAGGCGATGCGGACGTGGGATGACGAACGGGCCCAGCGGGCAATCGTCGCGTTCGTTCGCAGCCGCGGCGCCGACGAGGTGATCGAGGCGTTCTGGCGTTACGGAGCCCGCGATTTTCGCGACATCGGCCACAAAAGCATCTTCGTCGCCAATTCCTGGCGGACGCTGCAAACGATCGGCTGGAGGCACGCCGAGCCGGCCATGCGGTCGCTCGTCATGGCCTTGCTCGATGCGGGCGGACGGCGCGGCTCGGCGCCGGCTCAACGCGGCCCGCGCTCCGGCCTCGACGACAAAACCTATCAGGCCAACGCCGAACGGGCCGTGCAGGTTCTGCCCCACCTGCCGGCAAGCTGGACCGGCACCGGGAGCGATCAGGCCGCGACCAGCGACCTCCTCGAGGCGCTGCGCACCGCCAGCATCGAGGACGCCAGCAAGAAGTTGCTGGAACAGCTTCAAACCGGCAAAACGCAGGCCCAAGGAGCCTGGGATGCCGTCCACCTGGCCGCCTGCGAACTGATGATGCGCCAGCCGGGGATTCTTGGGCATCCATACGGTCACGTCGACCAATGCCCTGCACTATGCGTTCCGGACGGCCGTCGACCCGGAAACAAGGCTCTTAATGTTGTTGCACGCTGTCGCCTGGATGGGCGAGTTCCGTGAGTCGATGTCGCGCGGAAAGTTCGGCAACGTGAAAATTACCAGCCTGGAGGCGGCAAAAATCGACAACGATGAACCGAAGGCGGCCGCCGAAACACTCGAGCTGGTCGGTCAGGATCCCTCCGCAGCGGCGGCGAGGGCCTACGCCCTGGCCGAAAAGCATCCCCAGCCCCATACCTATTTCAAGTTGGCGCGGCGCCTGATCTTCCGCAAGGGGACCGACGCCCACCGCTACAAGTACGCGGCGGCGATCTTCGAGGATTACGATCTGGTATCACCGGCCTGGCGGCCCCATCTGCTGGCGACCTCGGTCTACTACCTGAACGGCTCCCAAGCCCCCGACTCCAAGCTGATGACGCATGCCCTGGAGGCCGTCAAAAAAGTGTAAGTCGTACAAGAATTCTTTGTACCGGCGCAGCCTGCAAGTGGGGGCGGATTCCACATCGGACAAAAGATGAACGGCTGGCGCCACCGCCTGACCGCGTTTTACGAAGAATGCGGCCGGCGGCGTGTTGCTCTTTCGACCACCCGGTCGATCATCGGACGGGCCTTACAGAGCACAGTCCGGGCCCACTGGAATTCGGTCGCCAGCACCCCCAGGCCGAGCGGGATAAAGACGATTGCCGGTCCCGGCATCACGATCATGATCACGCCGGCGACGAGCAGGATGGTCCCGACCACGAGCACGCCCAGCCGCCAAAGCAGCCCTAACAAGCCCGATGCCGGTCGCTGCATCCCCTCACTCGGATTGTGCTTCCTTCAAAAGCGGGCGACTTGGGCCTTCGCGGCCGGGATGGGAGTTGCCCCCCAGTCTTGCCGCGGGTCCAACACCCGGAATCATACGCAGCCCGGCGTGTGGACGAGTTGCCTCGGTCTGTGAAATCCGGAAAAGACGTCGAAAGCGGGCGAGTCGCAAACAATCCGCGCAACGTGCACAACTTTTCGCAGTAAGGTCTTGCGGCGCGCCCTATAATAAAGCAAATACATCAAGAATTGGGGCGGTTTTGCGGTCAGCGCAAGGTTGAAGGAGCGTGCTGATCGCACCGGCCCGGCCCACGCGATTCGACGCCTCACCTCGTCACGAGTCACTTCTGCACGGACGGTTCGGCCGTACCTAAAAACCGCATTCGCACCCAACAGGCATCCCAGTTGCTTGGATCCTGACGGGAGTGCGCCAGGCCTCGATGTGTTCCTCGAACCGAGGTTCGGAGAACTGGGATGCGGTCTTTAGAGACGTGGCAGGAAGTTGTCGGCGTGCCCACCGAGCGCGAACGCCGGTGGCTCGCTCACTATCCAGGTTGCGTCCCGCAGACCCTGAAATACCCGGCGATTCCTGCGTTTGGATTGCTCGAGCACAGCGCCGCGGAATTTCCCGACCGTACGGCCTGCGTCCACCTCGATCACCAACTCACGTACGGCCAACTCCGCGACTTGGCCCGGCGCACGGCGCATCGCCTCGTGCAGTTCGGCGTCCGCCCGGGAGACTGCGTCGGCATTTTGCTGCCGAACGTGCCCGAGTTTCTGGCAGCGATCAATGGAATTTGGATCGCCGGTGCGTCGGCCGTGGCCATCAGTCCGCTCTGCGTCCCGGAAGAGATCTCGGCGCTCGTGGCGGCAACCAACTGTCGCGTTGTAATCACCCTCGACATGCTCGCGCCGCTGGTCTGGAGCGGGGCTCACCAGCCTGAGATTACCATCCTGACCACGCTCAAGGAGCGGCTCTCGGGTTGGAAAAAGCTTGCCTATCGCGCGGAACGACTTCGTCGCTGGGTGCTCTCTGCCCACGGGCGGAAGTCGCGCGTCTATTGGTTCGATCAGGAGATCAAACAGGCGGACCCTGCTTTCGAGCCGATCCGTCCGCAGTCGCTCGACTCCCCGGCCTTTCTCCTGGCCACCGGCGGCACCACCGGACGCCCCAAAGTCGTCACGCTTTCGCATCGAAACCTGATTGCCAATGGAACTCAGATTCATGCTTGGGCCGGCACGCAGATGGGGCACGACTCGGTGCTGGCCGTTGTGCCCTTCTTTCACAGCTATGGGCTGTCGAGCTGTGCCCTCGCAGGCGTTTCGATGGCTGCCACGATCATCATGCACCACCGCTTTGTGCCCGAGGTGGTGGCCCGCTTGATCGAACGCTACGAGCCGACCGTCATGCCGGCCGTCCCGGCCATGCTCGTCGCCCTCAATGACCTGTTCAAAACACGGCCCGTGCGGCGGGGTTTGAGGTACTGCATTTCTGGCGGAGCGCCCCTGGACCAGCAGGTCGCCACCGAGTTCGCCAAACACACGGGATCGATCGTGGTCGAAGGTTTTGGTCTCTCCGAAGCCGGCCCGGTCACGCATGTCGGCCCGCTCGATGGAACGTCGCGTGGCGGCACCATCGGCCTGCCCCTTCCCGACACCGACGTGCGAATTGTCGATCCGCAGGCGGGTCTCGAGGACGTGCCGCGCGGGTCGATTGGGGAGCTGATCATCCGCGGCCCACAGGTCATGCTGGGCTACTGGAACGATCCGGAAGCGACGGCCCGCACGATTCGCGACGGCTGGTTGTACACGGGCGATCTGGCCACGGAGGACGAGGATGGGTTCTTCCGGATCGTCGATCGCAAGAAGGACCTGATCATCACGTCGGGCTTCAATGTCTACCCGAGCGAGGTCGAGCCGGTGCTTCGCCTTTTTCCGGGAGTGGCCGACGTCGCCGTGATCGGCGTGCCGAACCGTGAGCGGGGCGAGATCGTCAAGGCGGTGATCGCGACCAAGCCCGGACACGACGTCGAGCTCCGCGAGCTTTGGATTTATTGCGACAAACATCTGGCGAAACACAAGCGGCCGCGGGTGATCGAAATCACCGGAGGCGAATTGCCGCGGAATTTCTTGGGCAAGGTCTTCCGAAGGAAATTGCGCGAAGTCCCCGACCCCTCACAAACCTGAGCCATGGCCACCTTGATCGCGTATTGGAAAGGCTCGACGAGGCGGCGCCTGTTGAAGGGGCTTGCCGGACTCGCCGCTTGCCTGGTTCCGCTGGTTTGGCTCGCGCTCAATCCCAGCGCGGCGGTCCGCATGATCGAATGGGGCCTGTCGCACAAGCGGTCTAACCGTCAGGCGGCGACGGCCGCGGAAGCCCAACATTCTGAGACGACGGCGAGTGCGTCCGATCCCACACGTCGGCTCGCGCTGTCTGGCTCGGGGCGTTCACAAACGCCGGCTTCCAGCGTCCTGCTTCCGGCAATCGCCGCATCGATCGGAGCGCCCCGACTTGGGGATCACAGTGCCGATGGCCGCCAGTCGGGCGGTGCAATCGGGGGCGGCGCAATCGGCGGCGGCGTCCTCGGGAAGGCCGATGAGCACAATCTCGAGCTTTTGCGGCGGGTCTGCAACCTGCTGAAATCGGGACGCGACAAGTTCGGTCAAATCCCCGCGTACCGCGCGAACTTTATCAAGCGCGAGCGGATCGGTTCCGAGCTCACGGAGCTGACGACGCTGGAACTCAAGGTGCGCCACCAGCCCTTTGCGATCTATCTCAAATGGCTGGAAGGCCGAGGCGTGGGAAAGGAGGTTCTCTATAACGAGGGTGAGAATGACGGCAATCTGCTCGTGCGGCTGGGAGGCGTGAGGGGGCGCCTAATCCCGACCCTAAAGGTCGATGCCGGCGGCGTACTGGCCATGGCCGAATCGCGTTATCCGATTACCAAAGCCGGCATTCTCGGCCTGACCGAATCCCTGATCGTCCACCGCGAACTGGAGTTGCAGACTCAGGTCTACGCCCGAACGCGGCAGGAAGCCGACGGCTTCTGCGACGGACGTCGCTGTGCAGTGTACGTGTTCGAGTTCGACGACAAGGAGCTGCGCCGGACTACCGCAAGTCGATTCAATACTTGGATCGAGAGTGGCACGTGCCGCTGCGGGTCGAGAACTACGCGTGGCCCGAGCCGGACCAACATCTGGAAGGCGCGGCCCTCGACGAGGCCACCCTCATCGAGTATTACAAGTACTCGAATGTCGTCATCGACGGACGTCTCACCGACGACGATTTCAGCCCGTCGAATCCCGAGTATCGGTTCCGGCGGTAAGGCTGGGTGGCCCGAAAGCCGGCCGACTTGCCGACGGATCCGTAGAATTCCTGGCGGAGCCCGGAATTCTACGCGCCGCGCGTCGAGTCAGTGGTCCGCCGCAGACGGCTCACGCAGGCTAGCTGCATGGGTGCCAGTCAAAAACGTGACGCGGCTTGCCCGCAACAAGACGCTTACTGCGTGCGCGGCTCTTAAGATGCTGAGTCAGGAGGGTAAGGACCATGGAATCCCCGGTAATTGTGGGCGGTGTCCGCACGCCATTTGTCAAAGCCGCGGGAGCCTTCAACTATGTGCCTGCCCAGGAGCTTGGCCGACTGGCGGTCCGCGAGCTGCTCGAACGCCTGAACGTCGATCCGGACGCAATCGACGAAGTCATCACTGGGAATGTCGCCGCGACTGACGCCCCAAACGTGTCCCGCGTAATCGCCCTGCGGGCGGGCGTTCCGATCGATCGCGTCGCGCACACCGTGAACCGTAACTGCGCGAGCGGCCTGGAAGCCATCACTCAAGCCTACGAGCGAATTCGGACAGGGCAGGCTCAGGCGGTGATCGCCGTCGGCGTCGACTCGATGAGCAACATCCCCGTCCTGTGGACCAAGTCGCTGACGGACGATTTCTTGGACTTCAGTACGGCAAAGACCGCTTGGAACAAACTGCGGGCGCTGGCTCGCGTGCGGCCCCGCGATTTGGCCCCGGTGATTGGCATCAAGCAGGGGCTGACCGACCCCGTTTCGGGCATGATGATGGGGGACACGGCCGAAAAGCTGGCCCGCGAGTATGGCATCAGCCGCGAAGCCCAGGATCTGTTCGCCCTTCGCAGCCACCAGCGGGCGACGGCCGCTTGGAACGAAGGACGACTCAATGACGAAGTGATGACTGTCTATCCCGACAAGGCAAAAGGAGCGGTGGAGCGCGACGTCGGCCCTCGCGAGAACCAGACGCTCGAAGCGCTCGGCAAGCTCAAGCCGTTCTTCGATCGCCGCTGGGGGACCGTGACGGTCGGAAACTCCTGCCAGGTGACGGACGGCGCCGTGGCGTTGTTGCTGATGAACGAGGAGAAGGCCCGCTCGCTGGGTCTGCCGCAATTGGGACGACTGCGCGGCTACGCGTACGCCGGCTGCGACCCATCGGTGATGGGGCTGGGGCCGGTTTATTCGAGCAATCGCGTTTTGAAAGCGACGGGCGTCCGGATGAGCCAGCTCGACTTGGTTGAGATCAACGAGGCTTTTGCCGCGCAGGTGTTGGCGTGCCTGCGGTGCTTCGAATCGCCGCCAGCCGCTTGCATCGGGACCGACGGGGCTTCGGTCCTGGGCCCCATCGACGAGGCTCGCTTGAACGTGAACGGCGGAGCCATCGCGCTGGGGCATCCGGTCGGAGCTAGCGGTGCGCGATTGGTGCTCACGCTCTTGAACGAACTCGGACGTCGCAAGCAAACCCTGGGCCTGGCGACCATGTGCGTCGGAGGGGGCCAGGGTGGTGCGGCTATCATCGAACGAATCGGGGATTAAAGGATCTGGCGAGCGGTCCGCCGCGGCGGATCAGCCCGCCTGTTCTGACAACAGGAGCCAAGATGGCCTTGATGTGGCACGCGGGCGAACCCCAGGACGGAGTGTTGTGGGTTGAGATCAACTGGAAGGAGCGGCCCGTCAATGCGCTGTCGCGCGACACGCTGCACGAACTGTCGGAGCTGATCGGCCGTATCCGCTCCGACTCGACAATTACCGGGGTCGTCTTCAAGAGTGGCAAATCGGGCACCTTCATCGCCGGGGCCGACGTCACCGAGTTTCAAAAGATCCGTTCTCCCGACGAAGCCCGGCAATTCGTGCTTCAGGGCCAGCAGATTTTCGACGATCTGGCCTCGCTGAAAGTCCCCACGGTCGCTCTCATCTCCGGGGCCTGCTTGGGCGGCGGACTGGAGTTCGCACTCGCGTGCCGGTGGCGAATCGCCGACGACGGCCGCAAAACACAACTGGGGCTTCCCGAGGTGATGCTGGGGATCGTCCCGGGCTGGGGCGGAACGCTGCGACTGCCCGCCGCAGTCGGATTCGCGGAGGCCGTCCCACTCTTGCTGACCGGGCGGAGCCTCAATGGTCGCCAGGCGGCCCGCAAGGGACTGGTGCACGACGCCGTGCCGAACGAGGCCCTGGACCACGTCGCCCGCATGCTGCTGGCGACGGGCGGCCGAAACGTGCGGCCTCGAAAAGCCGGGCTGGTTGGCGGTTTGATCGATCGGCTCGGTCCACTCAAGAAGCTGGTGCTATGGCAGGCCACGCGACAAGTTTTGAAGACCACGCACGGGCACTATCCGGCCCCGTTCGAGATCATCGACGCCCTGCGCGGCGGCATCGGCGTTTCGCCCGAACAGCACCTCTCTCACGTCCGCGACGCGAATGTTCGACTGGGTCAAAAACCCGTGACGCGCGAGTTGGTTCGCCTGTTCTTTCTGAGCGAGGCGGGGAAGAAGCTGCCTGAATCGCTTGGCGCGACGGTCGATCCGGAAACGATCGAACACGCCGCCGTGATCGGAGCCGGCGCGATGGGAGCGGGAATCGCCCTCTTGGCGGCCCGACGCGGCATCTGGACGCGACTTAAGGACATCAAGGCCGAGTACGTCGCCCGCGGAATGAAGAACGTCCGCAAGCTGATCTCCACCGACGTCAAGCGGCGCCGCATCACGCCAATCGAGGGAATGCGGGCTCTCGACCACCTCAGCCCCGCCACCGATTACCACGGGCTGAAGCAGGCCGACGTGATTGTCGAGGCGGTCGTCGAAGAACTCGACGTCAAGCACCAGGTCTTCACGGATTTGGCAGCCGCGACCGGTCCGAATTGTGCGCTGGCCACGAATACAAGTTCATTGACCGTTGCGTCGGTTGCCGCGGGCACGCCGGAACCGTCACGCGTGGTCGGACTGCACTTTTTCAATCCGCCGCATCAGATGCCGCTCGTCGAGGTGGTGCGCGGGCCGCAGTCAGACCCCAAGATGGTGGCCAAAGCGGCCGCGTTAGCGGCGCGGATGGGCAAGACGCTCGTGTTGGTCGGCGACTGCGCCGGCTTTCTCGTCAATCGAATCCTGGGGCCCTACATGAATGAAGCCGGCCATTTGGTGGCCGAGGTCGAAGATCCGCTCGAGATCGATCGGGCGGCAATCGACTTCGGCATGCCGATGGGGCCGCTGGCGCTGATCGATCTGGTGGGGCTCGGCGTTTCGAGTCATGTGTCGGAAAATATGCGGGCGGCCTACGGCGAACGGATGGAGCCCGCTCCTATCTGGCAAGTGCTGCGGCAATCGGCCGACGCGTCAAAAGTCGGCGGCATGAAAGTCATCGAAAAGACCTGGTTCGGCAAGCGGCTGAACCCGGCCGTGCAGTCGGCCGTCGACGATCTGGCCCGCAGGTCGGGCACAAAAAAGATGATTCTCTCGCACGAGGAAATCATTCAGCGGCTCGTCTATCCACTGATCAACGAGGCGGCCCGCTGTCTCGACGAGCGGATTGCCGAGCGGGCCGATGACGTCGATCTGGCGATGGTGTTCGGAACGGGCTTCGCCCCCTTCCGCGGCGGCCCGCTGCGCTATGCCGACAGCGTCGGCCCGCCGAAAATCGTGCAGACTCTCGACCGACTCGCGGCCGCATCTCCACGTTTTGCGCCGTGTGAGCGGCTGCGCCGAATGGCAGCCGCCGGTGAGCGGTTCCACCCTGCCGATCTCTGACCGCCATTCCGACGCGCCGCGTCAGGGAACGGAACCGGATCGGGCGGGTTGCATTCGGCGTCGCTTTTTCGTCTGATCTAGGGATCAATCGAGCCGTTCCGTCCGCGCCGGGCGTCCGTCTGACAACATCGACGCGCAAGGCATCTACGCCGGCCACCCCGAATCAAGAATCAAAATCTCCGCAATCGAGAATGAGGCACGAACCATGACACGCGCTTTACGAGCCTGGTCCCTCATCTTTGCCCTGCTGGCGATCGCTGCGCCCAACCGGCTCCCGGCCGGGTCAGAACTGTCTAGCGCCGACGTCGAAAAACTCGCGAAGTCGGTGACGATTCAGCGCGACGAATGGGGCGTGCCCCATATCTACGGGCCGACCGATGCGGCCACCTCGTTCGGCCTGGCCTATGCGCAGGCGGAGGACTTCTTCTGGCAGGTCGAGGACACCTATCTCCAGGCCTTGGGGCGCTACGCCGAAGTCGTGGGGCCGTCCGGATTGGGCTCCGACCTTTTGATTCATTTGTACGAAGTCCCCGCCCGCTCCAAGGCCGACTACGACCAAATGAGTCCGGAAGTCAAAGCCATCGCCGAGGCCTATACGGCCGGCCTCAACTACTACTTGGAAAAGCATCCGAACGTGCACCCGCGGCTCTTAACGCATTTCGAGCCTTGGCAGGTGGTCGCCTTCGACCGCTTCACCCTCTTGTCCTTCATGTATTCCAAGTCCCACGCCGACAAGCCGCTGCCGTCTGAATACGAAGAACGGATGGCCAAGGTCACCGGCTCGAACGAATGGGCGATCGGGCCGAAAAAGACAAAAGACGGTCATGCCATGCTGTTCATCAATCCGCACCAGCCCTGGTACGGGTACGGGCAGTTCTACGAGGCGCACTGCCAGAGCGACGAAGGACTCAATTTCTCTGGCTCGTGCTTCTTCGGCTCGCCCGTGCTGACGATGGGCCACAATGAGCACCTGGGTTGGGCCCACACGGTCAACGAGCCGGATATCGCCGACGTCTACCGCGAGACCTTCGACGATCCCGAGCACCCGCTCAACTACCGCTACGACAAGGGATATCGCACGGCCGTCGAATGGAAAGACACGATTCTCGTCAAAAAGGGGAACGGCAGCCCGATCGAGAATCACTACACGTTTCGCAAGACGCATCACGGCCCGATCGTGGGACGGCAAAACGGCAAGCACGCCTTTGCCGTGAAGATCTCCCGCATCTTCGATGCGATTCGTGTTCGGCAGGCCCTGGCAATGAGCAAGTCCAAGGACTTTACCGAATGGAAGAGTGCCATCTCGATGCTCAATCTGCCGATGTTCAACACGGCTTACGCCGATGACTCGGGCCGAATTTTTTACGTCTATAACGGGGCCATCCCGATTCGCGATCCGCACTTCGACTGGACCAAGCCGGTCGACGGCAGCGACCCCCGCACCGAATGGAAGGGCCTTCATCCCTTCGAGGATCTGCCGCAAGTGCTTAACCCGACGGACGGGTACGTCCAGAACTGCAATTCAACCCCCTTTCAGACGAACGACGTCGACAATCCGGAGGCCCGGGACTTTCCGGCTTACATGTGCGAGGACGCGTTCCTCGATCGCCGCCGCTCTCAAATCTCGCGAAAACTGCTCCGCGAGGCGCACGACGTCACCTACGAGGACTGGCAAAAACTGGCCTTCGACACGACCCTCTATTGGCCTTTGGTCGAGCTGCCGGTCTACAAGCGGCAGTTTGAGGACTTGAAGAAGAGCGATCCGCAACTGGCCGAAGAGGTCAAGCCTTACCTCGATCACCTGCTCGACTGGGATTGCCGCGTGACGGCCGACTCGACGCAGGCCCTCTTGTGCTCCCAGTGGTACGCCGACATGTACGGTGACCGCTATCCGGCCGAGACGCTCAAGCCGCAATACTTGGAGAGCATTCCCGCGCGGTTCCGGGCGCTTGTCGACGCAGCGAAGACGCTGAAATCGCTGCACGGCGATTGGAAGGTCGCCTGGGGAAAAGTCACGCGGACGCAGCGGGTGCCCAATGCCCCGACGGTCGAAGACGCTGGAAAGCTGTTCCGCGACCAGAAGCCGAGCCTGCCGTTGGTCGGCGCTCCTGGCCCGATGGGCATCGCCTTCACGCTCTATTACAGCCCGAGCATTCCCGTGCGAAAGCAGCGATTCGGCGTCGTGGGCGGTTCCTTCATGGGCGTCTACGAGTTCGTTCCCGGTCGGGTGAAGGCGTCGACTGTTTTGCAGTACGGCGACAGCGGAGATCCCAAGTCGCCCCACTACTTCGACCAGGCCAAGCTTTACTCGGATCACAAGTTCAAAGCGGCCTGGTTCTACAAGGACGAAGTCGACGCCCACACTCAGACGAAATATCACCCGGGCGAAGAGGTGAAGTCGTAGACGCAGGCTGCATGCGGCTTCGCGGATTACCAGCGTGGTTGCGACTCGCGGGGATCGCGACGCTGCTCGTGCCAGCGCTGGCAATGCCGGCACGGGCCGATCGTCAGCAGGTGCTCCGCGACGTCGCGCGAATGGATGCCGAACGCCGCGACTCGGCCGCGTGGGACCGTCGCCGCGCCGAATTGCGAAGAGAGTTCTTGAAGGGTGCCGGCCTTTGGCCCTTGCCGAAGCAGGGACCCTACAGCGTTCTTCGTCATGGCTTGCGGAAATACGACGGCTACTCGGTCGAGAACGTCGCGATCGAGACGTTGCCCGGCTTTTATTGCACGGGGAACCTGTATCGTCCGCTGCCGGTCTTGTCTGCCGCCGAAACGCGCGGACCTGGCATCCTCTGCCCGCATGGGCACTTCAAGCCGCTGGGACGATTCCGCCCCGAACAGCAAATTCGCTGCGCACACCTGGCTCAGCGCGGTGCGACCGTGTTCTCTTACAGCATGGTCGGCTGGCAGGACTCGATGCAGACCACGCATGACGATCCACTCGTTCTCGCGCTGCAGACCTGGAACAGCCTCAAGGCGCTCGACTTTTTGTGCTCTCTGCCGGGCGTCGATTCCAAGCGCATCGGCATGACGGGAGCCAGCGGCGGCGGGACGCAAACCCTCTATCTCGCGCTTTTGGACGATCGGATCAAGGCTTCGGCACCGGTAGTCATCGTCTATCCTTGGAAAGCGCCCGAAGGCTGCTGCCGATGCGAAGGGGGCATGCCCGTGATGCAGGCGGCCGCCACGAACTGCATCGAATTTGCGGCCGCCATTGCGCCGCGACCCCAGCTCATCGTTTCGGTGGGACACGACCCGACTGAGGATTTTCCAGAGGCCGGGTTCCCGTTCGTCCGCAGGGCCTACGATGTCTATCGAGCGGGCCCTTGTGTGGAAAGCGTTTATCTACCCAAAGAGGCGCATGATTTCGGCCCATCGAAGCGTGCGGCTGTCTACTCCTTCCTGGCGAGGAATCTCGGTTTCGAAGATCGTCCCGAGGAATTGAGTCGAATCACCATCGAGCAGCCTGCACAGATGGACGTCTTTAACGCATCCCATCCGCTGCCTGCCAAAGCCGTCCGCGGTGCCGCAGCCGTGAGTCACGCGTTCGCTGCCCTGCGCTCCGGTCAGAAATAGCGACGCGTGAGCAGCGATCAGCGGCTGGCTCGATACGCGCAGGGCACGCCGCTCTTTATGGGCAGTCGAATTTCAGCGGCTCGGCATGCCCCTCGGGTGGCGCTGTGACCAATTCTTCGCGAATTGATTGCGGGACAGTCGAGAGGGCCGACTGCAGCATGCGTTCTAGCTCGGGGGCGGCTGGCAACTGCAGATCGAGCAATCGAGACGCTTCCGCCGCCTTGGCCGTCGCGTTCATGAGGGCTCGTCGACAGGCGGAGTGCTCTTCGGGGCCGTATTGCGCCAGCAGAATGTCCAGCGTGTGGCGGCGGCTCGCGTGGGGAGCATCGATCAAATCGGCCGTCGCTTCCCCGATCATCATCACGCGATGCAGACCGGGATCGATGCCCAGACGCGAGGCATATTGAGCCGGCTCCGGATGATGCAGGACCGGAACGATTAACGAAGCGGGCATCTGCCATCGCTCCAGCATCGCGGCTGAAACGTCAGCGTGCGTGCAGCCGAGCTCCGCGCGCTCGATGATCGGCAGCTTTAAGTGTCCCACCGTCCGCCATCGCTGGAGAACGGCCCGATAGTCTTTCGGACAGGCGGCAAAAGCGCCAAAATCCCGACATCCTGAAGCAGGCCCGTCACAAAGGCTGCCTCGGTGGGGGCGCGTTCGATCTCTTCGGCAAACGTCGAGCTGGTACTTGCGATCAGCATGCCGCGCCGGGCATGCCAGCTCTGGTCGGCCACCGGAAGCCCCTGCGCGAGAACACTCATTCCGTCGACGACGGCCGCGTTCAGGATATGGCCGATCGATCGCCGGACCCCCAGCAAGCGGACGGCGTCCTGAACAGTCGTTGCTTGACGCAACAGGCCGTGAGCCGACGCGTTCGCGGCTTTGAAGAGCACGACCGTCGCTTTGGGATCGATCGAAATGTCGCGACACATTTCGTCGATCGGGATCTCGTCCATCGGAGCCTGAAGATAACCGACCAGCCGCATGATCAGCTGCGACAAAACGGGCAAGTCGATCTGGCGTTCGACGAGCACGCGGGCCCGCTCGGGAATCAGGTCGAGATCATTGGGCGGCCGACTCAAAACGCGTCGCGCGAGTTTCGCAATCTCGTCGGTGGTTTCGCTTGCGTCAGCGAACGTGATTGGGCCGAGGACGTTCGATTCCTGGCGGAGCATCTCGATGTTTGAGCCCAGGACAATCACCGGAACGCGAACGAACGCGGTCCGCATTTTGTGAACGACTTCCATTCCCGTGAGGAAGCCTTCGATTTGATTGTCGATTATCAGCAACTCAACAAGCTTCGCGGCAACCAGCTTGGACAAGAGCACCGTGCTCTCGACATCGACGGCGGCGATTCCCGACTCTCGAAGCCTGGCCGCGAGCGCCAGGGACTGCGATCGTTCTCGCCGAAGAACGGCGACGAAACGAGGACAGCGGACGTGGCCTTCAGTCTCGTTAGCGGAGGACGCGATCATGGCCCAGTGAATTCTCAGGACGTCACAACCGTTCGATTCGCCAGGGTCGTTAGATCCGGACCCGGCACCGGGGTTTCCCCTTAGAGTATGGTCCAAAAAATCGCTCGGAGGGTCGGGACCCTCGCGAAATCGGAAGGGGATGCGGGGGACAGTGGCGGAAAACGATGCCTTTGGGGGTTTGCCGGGAGGAAATGGCCCGCGATCTCACGCGATTGCGTCAGGATAGGAACCGCACGGGGACCGCTTCAGCGATTCCGCGCGGGTCACGGGCATTCAAACTTCCGCACTTCGCTGCGCCCGTCGCGCTCGTCGATCACGATCAGTTGATTCATGCCGAGTTTTGCGCAGCGTTGCTTGAGGAGCGGCAGATACTCAGCGAGCGGCGGCTGCTTTTGTTTTTCGATCGGGCAGGGATAGTGCTGATAGCCGTAGCCGGACCAGACGTCCCCCTCCGGCCGGTCATAGAGACCGTCGAGCATGGCAATGCCCGACAGCGCGGGCGCCACGAACGGACCGTCTTTCGGCGAATAAGCGGTGTGCAGCAAGTCCCAAAACTGCCGGTTGGTTTTGGGGATGTATAAAAGCGAGCGGCGTTTTTCTTCCAGCGGCAAACGGTCCAGACCGCGCAGTAGGCCGATCACGTTTTTATCCGTCGCCAACCGCTCTTCGACCGCAACAACCTGCCGGTCGAGAATTTGCCGAGCCTGCGGAAATTCCCCGGCCCAGGCGGCATCGAGCGGACCGGTCGACGCGGGCGCCAGTCCCAGGGAGCCTTTCACCACGGCCGCCGCCCCACTCAGCAACGCATCGGTGTTGAGCACGAACGTCCCGACTGCGAATAGTCCTAGGATTACCGCAAGCAAGTGGGGCGTGCGAATTCCACTCAGCCAGCTCGCAATCGGGTTCGAACGGGGCGCTCGAGACTGGGCCCGTCCGGGCGCCGCATCAACTGCGCCGGCCCCCGGCCCGAGCGCCCCAGAACGCACGGGCCGCAGCACGATAGCCAAGATCAGCCCCAACGCGAGCCATTGTTGATCGATCGCGAAATAGTGCGTACTGGAGTAATCGCGTAGCAGGATTTCCGGCACGGAACCGAGCACGGCCACGATCAGCACCAGCTCGACGTCCAAGAGCCGGCGCTCGCGAAATGCGCCCCGAATGTCCCCGATCGTGCGAGCGCCCTCTTCCCGCAGCCGCAGCGCCACGAAGAGCAGCGTCCATGCGTAGCAGAAGAGCCAGTAGTACGACCACCAGGTAAAGCCCACGAGGGCCTTGAGGGCACTGAACGGGGCGATGCCGGCCAGTTGGCCATACTCAGGGTTGTAGGTGAAGAGAAAGCCGCAATAGAGCACGCCCAATCCGATCACGAACGACGGGGCCGTCACTTTGCAGCGATACAGCCGCAAACGGATGAAGAACCAGGCCGCCGCTGCAGACAACAGCATCATCACCGAGATTTTGAGCAGCCCCACAACCGCCGGCAGCGTGCAGAAAAAGAAAAACCCCAAGAGGACGTCGATGCTGCGCATGTGAGGCGCCGTGGCGATATCGCGCGAAAGGGCCGACACGGCAGCGATCCCCAGCAGAGCCACCGCAATCGCCAGACCGTAAGACTCGCTGGCGAAAATCGGAGCGGCGCGGGCCACCGGCTCGATCGCGCTCCCGAGCGGCAGCACGCCGATCACCCCGGCCGCCGCCACGAACCAGAACAACAATCCGGGCTCGCGGAAGCCGGCGTCGAGCGGGTCATTGAATGATTGGGGGATGCCGGTCTTAGCGGCTTTGGTCGGACGATCCGATTCCGAACGGGAATCCTCTGGTGGCCTGCCGCGTCCGCGCCAGAGCTCGGCGATCGAAACCGCAAACGTCAGCAGGCTGAAGGTGACGAACGGAGCGAAGATCACCGGATAGGCCAGGTTGTAAAAGTCGATCACGGGCAGGTCGAGCAGATTCGAGAATCGGGCGAATACCCAATGACTGCCGAAGTGATAGAGCACGTCCGGGAGCCCGTCCAACCCTGTGCTGCAAGTTCCGTAGGTGCGGAGCATGTTGGCCAGCGTCGCGTGGAACAGCGTGTCGATATGCGCGTAGCCGTTGCAAAGATTCTCGACAAAGAGCGGATTCTCGAACCCGCCTCCCCAGATCGAGCCGGCCGCGTACAAACCCATCAGCAGGGCGAACAAGAGCAGCCAAATGGTGCGGAGTGATCGCAACCTTCCGTACTCAATGCTGCGCAACACCATTGCCGCGGTGCCGAGGATCGCTAAGAGCACGACCGCGACGTGCGTCACAGCGATCTGTTCGACGCCGCACGCGACGACGAGAGCGAGGCCAGCCAAAGTCAGCGGCGCGTGACCCTGCCACCACGGTGCCGCCAGCGGATCGCCGGGAGTGCGCAAGAGCTTGCGCGCCGCGTACGAAAAGTGGATTAGAAACCAGCTCAATCCGACGAACCGGGCCCACGCCCAAGGCGAGTTGTCGGCAAAACCGAGACGCCCGCAAAATCCGATAACAGCGATGACGGGGGCCATCAGCGAGGCGAAGAGTGCCGCCTGCGCATAGGAGGCTTCGATCGGGCGGTAGTCGGTGCGAGCCGGCATGATCGTAAGCCGCCTAGAGAGGCAGGTGCAGCTCCCGCGAGACGAGTGTGGCGCTCAACTCGCCGATAAAGGTCACGATCACGCCAACAAACAGCACCCCGGTCGCCGCTTGCGTGTTCCGATAGCGAAGAATCCGCCAGACCATGACCGCCAGGACAAGCGGCGCGACGATCCCCGCCAGCCACCGCAGTACGAGCCACATTAGGGGGGTTCCGCCGAAACTCTCACTCGTCAGCGTTTGCCAGCCCACCGCCAGGCCCGCTGCAGAGACCAAAAGTCGCAGTCCAGCCGCCGACGCGAAGCAGAGGTTTGCCGTGCTGAGCGGGGCGATCGACATCGTGGGTGACGTGAGGTACCAGTGCCCCAGCAGCATTCCGACCGTCGCGGAGCCGATGGTCAACGACGTGGCCAGCTCGGAGAAGAGGCTCAACAGCGTCAACCCTGGCCCGAGCGTCTCGCGAGGAAGGGACCCGGCCAAGAGGGTGGCGGCGGAGATCGCCGCGACCGCGACGAGGCAGGCCGTTCCCGCCTGGCGGCGCCCGAGTGTCCACAAAATCGAACTGAGATACGCGAGGCCCCCGGCGACCAGGCACCCCGCGCGCGCGGCAGACACCGGAAGCAGCGACGTCTCGCCGACGGGCGCGAAAACCGACTGCCCGACGGCGATGCCGGCAAGCGCTCCGAGCGCCAGCGCCAAGAGCGATTGAATCCGAAAGAACCCCGGAGTGATCTGCGACCGCGGAAGCATCAGCCAGGTGAGACTGATTCCGCATAAGAGTCGCAGGGCGAACTGGGAAATCATTGGAACGATCTGGCCGGCGGGTTGCTCGTTGTCAACGCGTTTGCCGGCAACTATTTCGCAGCCCCGTTGATCAGGGCCATCGCCTCCGCGCGGCTGGCCGGGTTCGACTTGAACAAGCCCCGGACGGCACTCGTCACGGTGAGACTGCCAGGCTTCTTGATTCCGCGGATCGTCATACAGGTATGCTCGGCCTCGAGAATCACGATCACGCCCTTGGGGTCGAGCTCGGCGTTGATCAGGTCGGCGATCTGATGCGTCATCCGCTCCTGGATCTGCGGCCGCCGCGAAATCTCCTCGACGACGCGCGCGAGCTTCGACAGCCCGGTCACCTTGCCGCGGGGAAGGTAACCGACGTGAGCCTTCCCCAAAAATGGCAGCAGGTGATGTTCGCACATGCTGTTGAACGAGATATCGCGCACTAACACCATCTCGTCGTAGGTCTCGGTGAAGACCTTTTTGAGGTGCCGACTGGGATCGCTATGCAGGCCGCAGAACAGCTCGGCATACATCCGCGCGACCCGACCGGGCGTCTCACACAGGCTGTCGCGGTCGGGGTTCTCGCCGATGGCGGAGAGGATCTCGCGCACGGCCCGCTCGATGCGCGGCAGATCGACGCCGTCGGGTGCGCAGTCTCGGTTTTTCTCGCCGGAAGGTGATGTTGAAGCGGTCATCTTTTCATTGTAGTGCAGCGCGAGGGACGCGGGCCACGATTCAGCGCAGCCGGACCACTTCGACGCCAGGATAATAGTGACGCAGGATCGCCAGCGGTCCAGAACCGGCCTCGGCCGAGCCGCGGGCCCCCCACTGGCACAGGCCCACGCCGTGACCGTGACCGCGTCCCTCCAGCACCAAAAGACCGTCGGCGACCTTGGCCTCGAATTGATAACTCGGGACGTTCGCGGGATTGAGCTGGCGGCGGAGATCAAAGGCCGAGACGCGGTAACGCCGGCTGCCGTCACTGATCTCGAAGGCCGGTTCGCGAATCGCGTCGGTCTGTGCCGTGCGACGAATCGAAACGAGACCTCCGAACGCCTTTCCCTGCAACATCAGGAATCGCTGCAATCGCCCGTTGACTTCGCCGAGGGGTATTTCCTGCGTCCAACGAAAGAGTTCGGCGTCGTGGCACCAGGGGCAATCGACCGGTGCGAGTGCCGGATTCTCGTCGTTGAACACCGCTGCACCGCCGACCGTCCGTCCGCCGCACACCGCCGTGTAGTACGTGCAGAAAGGCTGCCCGTCGCACAGACAGATGATGCCCGCCGTTTGACGGGCCGCGTGCCGGCTCGATTCCGATTCAGCCGCATAGCGGCGTCCGTCGCGGCCGCGGTACTGATAGCCGCCGTAGTTCTGGCTGCGAGTCGAAGCAAAGACATCGAAAAGCGGGCTGGAACCGGCACTACGCAGCTGGAAGAGCACGTACGATCGCGCGGCGATGGCCTGTGCCTGCCGAGCCGCGTCGGGGAACGCAGCAGGCATCTCTCCGTCGACGACGCTGGCGATGTAATCCTCCAAACCGACGACGTTCACGACGACGATCTTGTTGTTCCGTTGACGCACGAGCCGAATGCGACCCCGATATTGGCGGTCAGCGACCCAGACTCCCGGCGAGCGTTCCGGGACGATCTCGAGCGTCGTGCCGGTGAATTGCCGATGACCGATGCGAAATCCGTTCGGCAACGGCGTCGCGAGTGTCGACGTGAGACCAGTTCCTCGTTGAACGGAAGAGCCGGCGGCGTCGACGGTTGCCGTGTAGGCTCCGTCAACCGCGATCTCGACTTGGGAGACGGGGCTGTTGGTGAGCGCAACGCGGACCTCGCGCGGGAGCGTCAGTCCAGCATGATCGGGGACGTCTTCCAGCTCGCGAAAGGAGCGCAGGCTGGCCGGGATTGAGTGCGCGTCGAAGAGGGAAGATTCGCTCGCGAACCGCCAGCCGATCACCAGGCCCGCAATGCCAAGCAAGGCGACGAAGATGATCAGCTTGCCCCTCATGGGCGATTTGTCCATCCCTGGATTGGAAGCACGAATGACGAAATCCGAATGCCGCCTCGATCCGCCCTCGGCGGGACGAAAGAATGACCGAATGACTTAAGCCCGACGAAAACACGCTTGCGTTTCGTGCTTCGAGCTTCGTGCTTCCTTCGTCATTCGTGCTTCGTCATTCGCGATGGAGCCCGGTCAATCGTTGCGCAGCTTGAGGTTCATTTCGGCGAGCTTCGCGCGGATTTCGTTGAGCGACGTCACGCCGAAGTTGCGGCTTCCCAAGAGTTCATCCGGCGTCTTTTGGATCAGGTCGCCCAGCGTCGTCAGCCCGAGCCGCGACATGCATTTGCGGGCACGCACCGAAAGATTGAGGTCCGAGAGCGGCATCGTCTGCACCGCCTGCTCTTGCGGAGACATGCTGGCCGGTGCGAACAGAGGTTCGCGCAGCCGTCCGCCCATTCCCGCGTTTTGGCCAACCCGCAGTCCGTGAACGCCCAGCAGGTCGCGGACTTCGCGCAGCGAGGTCTCACCGAAGTTGCGGCCGTTGAGCAGCTCTTCCTCGCTGACCTGCGTCAGATCGCCCAGCGTGTGGACGTTCATCGCCTCGAGGCAGTTGCGGCTGCGGACCGACAGCTCGAAATCGCTGATCGGCCGGGCGAGAATCGCCTCCATCCGCGCGGCATCGCGGGCGGCGTCCTCGTCGTAGTACATGTCGCTGGCCGCCTCGATGTCCTTGAGGTACAGCCGCGCCCGTTCATTGGCCGGGTCGACTTCGATCACGCGGCGGAAGCAGAAGGCGGCCGCCCGGTAGTTCTGATCGTCCTCGTACATCAGGCCGAGGTTGACCAGGGCCCCCAGATGGATCGGCGGCCGGGAGAGCGCCTGTTCGTACAGACGGATCGCATCGCCATCGTTGCCGCGGGTCGCATTTTCGACGGCCAGCCGAAACAGGGCCCGCGAGTGCCGCGGATCCATGTCGACGGCACGCTCGAAGTATTCGACCGCCCCGTACGTATCGCCGCGGTCGGCCCGAATGCGTGCCCATCTGATACGAGTATTCGGCGCGGCGAGCTCCCTCGTTGACGACGCTGCGCAGCATGGCCTCGGCTTCGGTGAGCTTGCCCTGAGCGCGAAGCTCCCCGGCCCGGCGCATCGTCGACTCGACCTTGTCATAACCGAGCTTTGCCGCTTCCGCAAAAGCGGCGTCGGCCTGCTCGTGCCGTTCGAGCGCCGAGAGGGCCATTGCATGATAAAAGGTGGCAACCGCGTCGCCGGAAGCGTAGGCCAGCGCACGCTCGGCCTCGCGCGGATGCCCGAGCAGATACAGCCCGACTCCCAGCCGTGCGGCCAGGGTGGCCGTCGGCTTTGCGGCCGTGCTCGCCTCCCGCTGCAGGGCAATAAATTCCTGGCGGATTTCGGAGAGGTGCGGCGTGGCCAGCAGCCGCTCGAGCTGCTTCACATCGTCGAGCGTAAAGGGAGCGGCCTTGTGAATCAGCGTCTTGAAGTCGACAGGTTCGGCGACCTTCTCCGACGACACCAACTGTGACACGACGACTTCCCGCCGAGGAACCGAGAAACTGGTAACTCGCCGCCCCGACTCGCCGTCCCCCCAAAGGAGACGCCCGCTGAGGCCACCTCCATAGAGACAGGCGCTCAAGAGGAGAGTATAGCGGATGCCCTGCCGTCTTGAAAACCGTGCCGCGAAAATGCACGAACCCCAATCCGGTTGCTGCCAATTATTTGCGTGCCGATTCAAATCGCGCGGCGGCCGCGGTATAGTGGGCGGGAGGTCGCAGGTTGTTGACGAGGCCGCGATGCGCACCGACGGCATCTGCCCGCCGAGAATATTTTTGGGTTTCGGAACCGTTCTGGCGGCAAGCTGCCTGCTGGAATGCTGGCCGCTGGGAATCTCTCCAAACGACACTCTTGCCGTGGGGGCAGAGCGTCGCCAGCCGCGCCAGTCGTTCTCGGCCGAAGGGCGAGCGCACTGGTCGTTTCAGCCCGTCCATCGACCGCCGGTCCCCCGCGTGCGGGCTGCCAGCCGCGTACGGACTCCGATCGACGCATTTGTGCTGGCGAAACTGGAAGAGCGCGGGCTCGGGTTTTCGCCTCCGGCCGACCGTCGCGAGTTGATCCGCCGCGCGACCTTCGATCTGCTGGGACTGCCGCCGAGCCCGGCCGAAGTCGACGCTTTCGTTGCCAATCCCGCGCCCGACGCGTACGAGCGACTGATCGACCGGCTGCTGACCAGTCCGCATTACGGCGAGTCCTGGGGGCGAATGTGGCTCGACCTCGTCCGCTTTGCCGAAACCGCCGGCTACAAGGCCGACCCACTCCGGCCCCTGGCGTGGAAGTATCGCGACTTTGTCGTGCGGGCCTTCAACGCCAATGTCCCCTACGACCGATTCGTTCAGGAACAGATCGCCGGGGACGAACTGTTCCCCGACGATGTCGACGCCCAGATTGCCACCGGCTATTTGCGGATGTGGCCCGACGAAAGCAACGCGTCGATCGTGGCCCTGGCGCGGCAGGACGCGCTCAACGACCTGACTGGCAACGTCGGCTCCGCCTTTCTTGGGCTCTCGATTGGATGTGCCCAGTGCCACGATCACAAATTCGATCCCGATCAAGCAGCATGACTTTTATCGGCTCGAGGCTTTTTTTGCCGGGATCGTTCCGGTTGAGAAGGTGGCCGTCGGGTCCGCCCGCGCGATTGCTGATTACCAGCGGCGGCTGGCCGATTGGGAGACGCGCACGCGCAGCCGTCCGCGAGGATTTGTTCCGCGTAGTGAGCACGGCCCGCGCCGGGTGGCAGCCGAGCGTCGTAAACGATTTCCGCCGGAAGTCCTCGCCGCCATCGACAAGCCCCCCGAGCAGCGAACGCCCCTCGAGCGTCAGCTCTTCTTCTGGTCCGATCGGCAGATCGAAGTCGAGCGAGGTCAAAATCCTGGCGTCGATGACCCCGTCTGATCGCGCCCGCTTTCCCAAGCTGCGGCAGCAAGTGGCCCAGCTCGAGGCGTCGCGGCCGAGGCCGCCGCGTTCGGCCGATGTGATGGCCACCGTCGAAGTTGCCGGCCCAATTCCGCCGACATTTCTCAACGCGGGGGGCAGCTACGACAAGCCGGTTCGCGAAGTGCGACCCGGTTTTCTCTCTGTGCTGTTTCGCGAATCGGAACCGGCGGCGAGAATCGTTCCGCCGCGCGACGGCGTGCCCGGCCGGCGGACGGCGCTGGCCCGCTGGCTCACCGATCCGCAAAATCCGCTCGTCCCTCGGGTGATCGTCAACCGCATCTGGCAGGGGCACTTGGGCCGCGGGCTTGTCGAAAACGCCAACGACCTGGGGACGCAGACGCCGCCCCCTAGCCACCCCGAGTTGCTCGACTGGCTGGCGAGCGAGTTCATCGCCAGTGGCTGGGACGTCAAAGCCCTGCATCGATTGATTCTGACTTCCTCGGTCTATCGGCAAGCCTGCGACCGGCATCGCGACACAGACCGACCCGCGGCCGCCGCGAAAATCGACCCTGACAACAGCCTCTACTGGCACGCCAATCGCCGCCGCCTGAAGGCCGAAGAAGTGCGCGACGCCAACCTGGCTGTTGCCGGCCGGCTGATCGAAAAGATGAGCGGTCCCGGGATCCGCCCGACGCTGCCGGCCGCCTTGCGACAGGACGGCTGGAAAGTGACCCCCTCGGTCGTCGATCGCGACCGTCGTTCGGTCTACATTTTCGCCAAGCGCAATCTGCCGTTTCCCTTGCTCAAAGATTTCGACCTGCCCGATATGCACGAGAGCTGCGCTCGCCGATCTGCGACGATCATTGCGCCGCAGGCACTGGCTTTATTTAACGGCGAATTTGTCGTCGGCTGCGCGGACTCGCTGTCGCGACGCATCCTCGCGGACACGCGGCTCACCGATTGGAACGCGCGGACGGTGGAAGCCTATCGCATCGTCTTCGGGCGGCCGCCCGACGCCGACGAACGGGCCGACGCGATGGCTTTCCTCGGCACGCAGGCCGGTCAATTGTTACCCGACCACGAGCTTCACGCCGACGCGGCCGCTCACCACCAAAGCGAGGCGGCCCTCCGCACGGCCTTCGCCGATCTCTGTCACACCCTCCTGAATGCCAACGAGTTTTTGTTCCTCGACTGAACCTGCCCTGACACTGAACCTGCACAGTCATCGTCCCGCCTGTAAACGGACACCCGCCATGCAACACTTCGAGCAAGCCGGCAGCCGCCGCGATTTTCTCTGCCGCGCCGGCGGCGGCTTCGGCGCGATCGCTCTCTACGGTTTGCTGGCCCAGGACGGACTGTTGCCTTCTCAGCGAGCGGCTGCCGCACCGACCGAGCCGGCCGGCCAGGGAGTGCGCGCCAAAGCGGGCACTCTGACCGCTCGCGCGAAGAATGTGATCTTTCTGTTTATGGATGGCGGACCGAGCCACATCGACACTTTCGACCACAAGCCACTGGTCAACCAATACGCAGGCCGCCCGCTTCCCAAGAGCGTGAAACGAGTCTTCACGCCGATGGCGGTGACCGAAAATCCGCTCCTGGCTTGCCGCCGCACGTGGAAGCGCTACGGCCAGAGCGGGCAGGCCGTGTCCGATTGGTATCCCCACGTCGGCGAGTGCGTCGACGACATTTGCCAGATTCACTCATGCGTGAGCGACGGGATCAATCACGTCGGCAGCGTCTCGATGATGAACACGGGAAGCGTGCTGGCGGGACGTCCCAGCCTGGGCGCCTGGGTCAACTATGGATTGGGGAGCGAGAATCGAAATCTGCCGGGATTCGTCGTGCTCCTGGACAACGACCACGAGCCCCCCGGCGGCAGCCGCGTGTGGGGCACCGGCTTTATGCCCGCCACGTTTCAGGGGACCCGCCTGCTCAATGGCCAGGAGCCGATTCTGAACCTGCACTCGTCCAAGCCCATGAGCGACGAACGCCAGCGCGGCAAGCTCCAATATCTCCGCAAGCTGAACCAGCGCCACCTGGCGGCTCGTAGCGGCGATGACCGGCTGGAAGCGCGCATCGCCTCGTACGAACTGGCCTTCCGCATGCAGTCTCACGCGCCGGAAGCCGTCGATCTCGCGCGGGAGACGGCCGCGACGCAGCAGGCTTACGGCCTCGACGATCCGGCGACGGCGGCCTTCGGCCGAAATTGTCTGATGGCCCGCCGCCTGGTCGAGCGCGGCGTGCGCTTCGTCCAGCTCTATTCCGGTTCGGGCAGCCGCTGGGATGCGCACAGCCACATCGAACAAAACCACAGCGACCTGTGCCGCCAGACCGATCGCCCGATCGCCGCGCTCCTGGCCGATCTGAAGCAGCGAGGGTTGTTGAAAGACACGCTCGTGATTTGGGGCGGCGAATTCGGCCGCACGCCGATGTCCGAGAAAGGAAACGGCCGCGACCACAATCCGTACGGCTTCACGATGTGGCTGGCCGGCGGCGGCGTGAAGGGAGGACACGTTGTCGGAGCAACCGACGACTTCGGCATGCACGCGGTCGAAAACCGCATCACCGTCCGCGACCTGCACGCGACGATTTTGGCCCTGCTGGGCCTCGACCACACCGAGTTGATTTACCTCCACCAGGGCCGCCCGGAACGTCCCACCGTGAACGAAGGCAACGTGGTCGACGAAGTCTTCACCTGATGGAATGTCATACTTGACAAACCCAGAGGTCAAGAGGGCTGGTCAGGGGCTGCCTTAGCCAGCCTCTCCCTACCGTCGAAATACGTAGGCAGTCCAGTCAGGAACGTGTAACCCATAATCGTTCCTATCGGGAATCCCAGCGTGTAGAACGCAGCGATCACGTAGGCCAGCTTTGACCAGCGTCTACTCCCGAGCAGCACCGCTAGGCCCCCCGCAGCCCCGCTGAGACCGATCGCGGTCAAGACCCATGCGAACCATGTCGGCACCTGATCCTCGTTGGGTGGGGGCTGCTCGCCAAACGCAAGAGCGACGCCTGCCAAGGCGAAGATGCTGCCGAAGACAACGAACAGGACCGCGCCGCACGCACATTGCGATACGTCGCATAGTCCTCCGGCCCCAGGATCTCTTTTGCGTTCACAGTCGCACCTCGCTTTACACTTGCGCCATGCCGTCGATTGCGCTACGCTCCGACATCGTTGGGCGACCGAGACCTTGAACGACACCAGCAGACCAGCGCGACAACGAGTCCGCACAGCAACCCGATCGCGGCGCCGGGAAAAGCCAAGTAAAGCATTGCCAGCGGATAGAACCACACGGATTTTATGACCCCGCTCCGTATGTGCTCGACGAGCAGAATGCCGAATCCGGTGGCCGCACCCGCAATAAGGCCACCCATGACCCACTTCTTGATTGTTTCTTGCGTCTCAGCGGTGCGCCGCGGTGATTTCGGCCAAGTCAACCACCCAATCCCCACGCATAGCGCCGCAAGAGGAATGAGAGTCCCGGCATCCCAAGTCCACTTGCAGAGGTCATGGGCGCTATCCGGAGAGCGTCCCTTGTGCGATTCTTGGAAGGTTACGATCGCCGCGATGATGGTCACAGAAACCGCGAGTGCGATGGCAGCGATCCGCCTGACGTGGTTTACGGCTGCTTTCGGGCCCTCACTCTGCAAGTTGTGCATGCCCACATTCTAGCCTTGCGCCCTCCCCTCCATTGCGCTAGGGCGTCAGGACGGCCTTAAAACTCGCCAGCTCGACCACCCCGGCGAGGGTCGGGCTGTCAGCCACGCTGACGCCCGATGGTGCTTATCAGCGATCCGCGATTCGCCAATTTCGTCCAGTTGATCAAAAAAATCGAAAGCGGGACTCGTTCCGTGAATCACTCCAGCGAACAATAGGAATTGGGGGAGCAGTCTCACGCCCAAGGAGGGGTCCGGTGCGTACCGGCAACGACGGGTCACCGAGCGGCCAAAATTAAGGTGGCAGGTTCTGCCACCTTTTCGCCCGCGGGTCAGCTTGGTGAACGCTCGTCCGGGGGAACGAGGCGTCCCGCAGAGTAACAAGAGTGATAAGCACCGGTCGGCTTTTGAGCCGGACGGGACGCTTTCGTGGGACGGGACTGATCCGTGGGACGGGACTGATCCGTGGGACGGGACTGATTCAGCGGGACGGGACTGATTCAGTGGGACGGGACTGTTCGCGGGACGGGACTGATTCGGTGGGACGGGACTGATTCGGTGGGACGGGACTGGTTCGGTGGGACGGGACTGGTTCGGTGGGACGGGACTGGTTCGGTGGGACGGGACTGGTTCGGTGGGACGGGACTGGTTCGCGGGACGGGACTGGTTCGCGGGACGGGATTGGTTCTGTGGGACGGGACTGTTCGTGGAACGGGACTGTTCGTGGGACGGGACTGTTCGTGGGACGGGACTGTTCGTGGGACGGGACTGTTCGTGGGACGGGACTGTTCGTGGGACGGGACTGTTCGTGGGACGGGACTGGTTCGTGGGACGGGACTGGTTGCTTGATCGAGCGTATCCGGGCGAATTTGGCCTTCACCCAAGCGGGCGGGCGAGGGGGAAAGTGGGACACGAGCGGGATAGAGTCTGTCCGGTGGGTCGGGACACTTTGTTTCAATAGGAAGTTGACCCACCAACTAGTTGACCCACCGACGGGACGGGACATGGGACGGGACAGATTTGTCAGACGGAAACCGGAGTCGCGTTATGCTTGAATACGTCCGAGTCACCCGGGATTTCGCCGCGGCAGCGCTTTGGACACCGTCGATCGTCCTCTTCCTGTGTCTCGTCGGCCCGTCGCTTTCGACGGCTCAGGACGCAAAGCCAGCCGACGACCGAATCAAGGCTCTCGAGCGCGAGCGGGACGAACTGAAAAAACGCAACGGCGTTCTCGAACTGCGACTCAAACAACTTCAGGCGACGGTAAACAAGCAGGTGACCGACGCCTTGGGGGTCAATCCAGGCGGCCAAGCCAGCGAAACTCCCCCCGTTCCGCATCCGCCCGGTGAGCCCGCTTCCATCGGCACACCGGTCACTGCGCCGAGCTACCTCCAGATGGCTCCCTGGCGGTCGATCGGACCGCCGTTCACACGGTCGGCTGGGATTTTTTCGCCTCTTCAATCGCCCGTCGACCTGGTCACTTTGAGCGTGGCTTATCAGGACGCGCTCGGCGAATTGAGACGGGTTCGGCAACCGAACGCTGCCAAGGAGAACCGGCCTGGCTTCGCCCTGGAAACGGCCGAGAGCAAAGTCCGTTTATTGCGGTCGATCACCAAGGCCATGCGGGATCAACTCGGCGAAGAAGTCGATCGCATGCACAAACTGAGCGCGATCCATGCTGTCCCCTCGATGGATGTCCGCAACCTGGACACCAAGCTGCGAATCCTCGATCTGATCCTCGCCCAGGATCCCGACGCCGGGCCGGTCTCCAACGAGCCGACCAGTGAAAAGCCGGCCGCTGGGGCCAAGGCTGATTAGCGCTACGGTTTTTTTGGATTCTTTTTCGTGCGACGCGTCGGTTCGGCCGTCCAGGGATCTTCCGGCCAGGGATGTTTGGGGTAGCGCGCCCGCAGGTCTTTGCGAACGCGCGGATAACCGTTGGCCCAGAAACTCTCCAGGTCGTCGGTGATCTGCTGAGTCCGCATGTTGGGCGCCAACAAGTGCAAGACGACAGGCACACGGCCGGCCGCGATCCGCGGCGTTTGCCGTAGTCCAAACACCTCTTGAATGCGGACCGCCAGCACGGGAGGACGACCCACTTCGTAAGTGATCGCGATCCGGCTGCCGCTTGGCACCGCGATTCGTTCGGGAGCGTCGCGCTCGACGGCCTCGCGTTGAGCGTACGTCAGCCGCTGTTTCAACATGTCGAGCCAGGGAGCTTTGCGCAGCTCTTCGAACGACCGACGAGTCTGACACATTTCCGCGAGAAGGGCCTGCAATTGAGCGTCGTCAAAAATGGGAAGCTTGAGCTCGGGGATCCAAGCGGCCAGACTGAGCACCCGGGCGAGGTAGGAACTAACATCGGGATCGTCGGCCGGGAAGACGCGATCCCAGTCGCGCCAGGCGGCCTCCGCCAGGATCTTGGCCGACTCTTCGCCGGCAGGCGCTGGAATGCTGACCTCGTCGAGCACCAGATCGTCCCAGTAGGTACGGCGGCGCCCGACGACGCTTTTTTGAGTCGGATGAAAGAAAACTTCGTCCACGATCCGCAGCCTTCGCGCGGGCAGCCATCCGCGTTCGATTGCCGAGGCCTGACGCACAATCGCCTCAGTTTGCCCGGCATCGACGTCGACGCAGAGAAACAGCTCCGCGTCGGTGACTGCCGACTGAGGAGCCATTCGCACGCCGCGTCCACCGACCATCACTCCTTTACCGGTACTCGAGTCGCGACGCCGGGCGACCCGATCCGGGAAAGCCGCGAGAAGTGCACGCAACAAGGCTTCTGGATGCGGTCGGCCGGCAGGCGTTTCACGGTTGTCGGCGAGCTGCTCCCGGACTTCTCGCATCAGTTGATCGCGGGCCCGGGCGACGAATGCCGCCGCGCCCGGATTGATCTCTCCGAATGCGGTCTGTGCCCGGCCGTGCGCCTGATACTCTTCGAGCGCGGTCACGCGATCGAGCACGTCCGACCGCGAGACGTAACGGGCCGCGGTTCGCGGTCCCACGCCAGACGACCCTCCCGACACGCGCGGCCCCGATCGCAGAAACGGATCCCGCTCGGAGAGCATGGCGGCGGCCAGCGCGGCTTGAGAGAGGCAACCCTGTCGCTCTCCTTCAACAAGCAGCCGCGCGATCCGCGGGTGAACCGGCAATCGGGCCAGCGTCTGGCCGAGTTGGGTCAAGCCGCGGTCTTCGATCGCCTCCAACCGCTCGAGCAGCGCCAGCGCCGCGTCGATGGCCGGCTGCGACGGGGGCTCAAACCACGGAAAGCTCATGACGTCGGTCTCGCCCCAACTCCAAAGTTGCAAAACGGCCGCCGCCAGGTCGACGCGCTCGATCTCCGGCAGCTCGAACGCGGGCCGGTGTGCGTGCGTGCGCTCTTCCCAGAGTCGCAGGCAGACGCCGGCTGCTGTGCGTCCCGCCCGGCCAGCGCGCTGATCGGCAGACGCCTGAGAGATCGGACCGAGCACGAGCCGATCGAGGCCGACCGAGGGATCAAATCGCATCTGACGAGCCAGCCCCGAATCGACCACCGCGGTGATTCCCGGGATCGTCAGCGACGTTTCGGCCACGTTCGTCGCCAGCACGAGCTTGCGGCGTTCGCTCGGCATCAACACGGCGTCCTGCTCTTCGGGCGGCAGATCTCCGTACAGCGAGAAAACCGTGAGGTTGTGCTTGCGGGCGAGGGGCTGAGTTTCGGCGGCGGTCTGCCGAATTTCACCAACGCCCGGCAAAAACGCCAAAATGTCGCCCGTGGTGCTCCCGAGCACGCGTTCGATGCCCCTCGCGACGAGATCGGCCAACGGCCGCTTTTCGCCGGCGCCCGAGTAGCTAATCGTCACGGGGAACATTCGTCCGGCAGAGTGGATCACGGGACAGCCGCCCAGAAAGGCCGCGACAGGAGCCGAATCGAGCGTCGCCGACATCACGAGGATTCGCAATTCGGGCCGCACGGTTTGCTGGATGCGGCGGGCCATCCCCAGCGCGAGGTCGCTGTTCAAATTGCGCTCGTGGAACTCGTCGAAGATCACGGCCCCGACCGATTCCAACAGCGGCTCGTCGTGGAGCATCCGCAGCAGAATGCCTTCGGTGACGACGGCGAGCCGCGTCCGCGAGCTGATCCGCTGATCGAATCGGACCTGGTAGCCGACCTCTTCGCCGAGCGAAGTTCCCCACTCCGCGGCGATCCGCCGAGCGGCGGCCCGCGCCGCCATCCGCCGAGGTTGCAACACAACGACGCGTCCGCCGATCGAGAGTGCCGGATCGAGCAGCGCCGGCGGAACACGCGTGGTCTTTCCGGCTCCCGGCGGTGCGCAAATCACCAGGTTTGGGCCTTCCGCAAGCGCCCTTAGGATCTGCGGAAGAATTTCGTCGATTGGCAGGGGCAAGCGTGGATCGGGCATTGCAAAGGCGGAGCTAGCGGCGGGAAGAGTGCTTGAGAACGGCCGGTGCTGTCACTATTCACTCTGGCGGAAACGAACGTCGCTCAAAGGCACGTTTGAACCGGCCAACCGATGCGCCTCCTCAACCGCGGTCTTCAAGTCGTCGACCAGAATCGCATGCATCCCCCGCCGCAACAGGACGTCCAGGACGGCCCGGTAATACCAAAGCGTCCCCTCCTTGCCGCCCGAAAACATTCGCCACGCGGCGTCCCCTTCGTGCCGAAGCGCGAGAACCAGCGAGCGGCGTGTTGTGCAATTTGTCACAGGCCGAGACCAGCAGGACCGACGGTGGCGCCGCTGCCAGATCGTGCACGTAGGCTTCCTTCCGTTGTTTCCAGGGAGGTTTAGGGATTTCAGTTGCGTCGGTGCAGCCCATCACGATTTCGGCGACGTTCGGGCCGAACCGCTCGCGGACATCCCGGAGTCGCTCCAATCCGCCGCAGTCCTCGACCGTGTCGTGCAGCAGGGCGGCGATCGCCTCGTCTTCATTCGCGCCGTGCTCGAGCGCCAGGGCGGCGACACCCAGCAAATGGGCGATGTAGGGAACCGAGGTTCTCTTTCGCACTTGTCCGGCATGGGCTGCCTCCGCGTAGGCGAGGGCCTCTCCGAAACGCGAATGCTGCTGGCTCATGGTCATCCTCGGTCACCAGATCGTAGTCTCACTACCGTAACGGTGCGCGGCTACAGGCCACCAGGATAAAATCTCCCGAATGCAAGCGGCGATCGTGTTTGGTTCCCCGACAGACAAAAAATCGCCTCCCCGCCGTCATTTCCGAATATGCAGCCGGATTGGGAATCTTCATAATGAGCTTGGCGGGTCGAGAAACCGACATGGGATTCAGCAGTGAGGCAACAATGACTCCTACCAAGCGCGGTTTTACGTTGGTCGAATTGCTCGTGGTCATAGCAATCATCGGCGTCCTTGCGGCCCTTCTCCTGCCAGCCGTGCAGGCGGCCCGCGAGGCGTCGCGCCGAACGCAATGTCGAAACAACCTCCATCAAATCGGCATCGCCCTGCACAACTACCACGATACCTATTTGATGTTTCCGCCGGGCTGGATTGGCGTCACCAGCTACCAGCCCGACGTCAACGGAGTCGGGGGCCTGGCGTGGTCGTCGCTGATCCTCCCGCAACTCGAGCAAGTTGCGGCGTCGATCCAAAGTAAGGGGGGTGGCAAGCTCCCCGCGCTCAATTTCAATCTTCCGATTACCGATCCTGGCGACGCGATCGTGCAACCGCTCGTCCTGCCGATCTATCGATGTCCGAGCGACACCGGGCCTGGGACGGTCTCAGTCGCGCTAAACCCCCCTCAGACCAATCCGAATCTTCCGATGACGTTCGCGACGTCGAATTACATCGCGTCGTTCGGCTCGACCGACTACCACACCTGCTACTCGAACGCCGTGGGGGTCGACTGCCCGGGCAATGGAGTCTTCTTCCTCAACAGCCGCACCACGATCGGCGACGTTCGCGACGGTACGACGTACACGATGATGGTGGGTGAACGCCGCGGCAACATCACGACAACGCCGCAAATCCTGGGAATGTGGCTCGGGCGCCTCCGGGAGGAGTCGAGGCAATCGGTCGCGTGCTGGGGGCATCGGACCAGCCGCCCAACGATCCCGCCCAGCACTTCCAAGCCTATTCGAGCATGCACAGCAAGGGCGTCAACATCCTGCTTTGCGACGGCAGCGTCCAGTTCGTGGGTGACACCGTCGATCCGACGCTGTGGCAGGGGACGGCGACAATCCGCAAGCAGGACGACTCGCTTGTGTTCGGCGCGAACTAGCGAACGCCGGTTGCGATCGCCCGCAGTGCGTCAGCCGTTGCCTTTGAATGCGCCCTGCTGACGGGCGAGCTCCAACGGCGAGAGCTTTTTGCCACCGGCCGACGTTGCAGCAGGCGGTGCTGCGGCTGGCGGTGCCGGAGCTGGGGTCGGAGGAGCCGCGGCCGCAGGAGTCGGCGCGGCCGCGGTCGGCGTGGCTGCCGGCGGCGTGGCTGGCGGAGTTGTCAGGCAGCCTTCTTTTGGGGCCCCCTGCATCCGCGCGATTTCCAGCGGCGACATTTTCTTGGCCGGCTGCGCGGCAGCCTGGGCAGTTTCTACTTGAGGGGCGGCGGCCGGCGCGCTCGCGGCCTTCGCCGGAGCGGCTGGCTTGGCAGCCGGGGGAGCGCCACCGGCTTTTATTGCGCCCTGCTGACGAGCGAGTTCCAACGGCGATAGTTTTGCTCCGCCGACCGGAGCGGTTCCGGCCGCTGCCGGCGCTTGAGCAGCGGGTGCCTTGGCCGCAGGGGCCGTGGCAGCGCCGGCGCCCTGCGCCCGGGCCATTTCGAGCGGACTCATGCCCGCGGGTTTCGCTGCCGCAGGCTTCGCGGCTGCTGCCGGAGCCGGCGTGGCCTTGGCGGCCGCTTCCTTGGTTCCGGCGTGCTTTTCCTCGGCGGCCTTTTTGGCCGGAGGCTCGACCACGCTGAGATAGAGCGGATCGATGTCGTACCAGCTGATGTCCACCGGCCCGTCGAACTGCACCAGCGCCCGGCCGCTCATATTGACCGTTTTGACGACGCCGGTCAGCGTCTCAAACCGCTTCAGCTCGGCGACCCCGTGCTTGACGACGACGTACTTATCCGTGAGCTGAGCCTTGAGTTTTTCAGCGGTCTCGATCGACATGTTTGAATCGCTGCGGTGTCAAAAAGGGTCCTGCGCAAGCGGAAAACTCGCGCCTTCCGCCTTTTTCGAACACGACGCATTCTGGGTCAAGAGACCTGCGAATTCAAGGCACGTCCCCTGGGCCAAATGCAGCGGCAATCGGCATTGCCAGAGTCGCAAACAAGAGGCTAAAACGCGACCCCCTATGCCCACTCGAGGACCAGATGGACGAGCAATCGCCCCCCGCAGAACCCAAACACTTCCTCGGAATCCTGATGAGATGCTGCCGCACCTATGTGCGCGCCTATCTCAACTCGAGTGGCGACACCTTCATCGGTCGCTGTCCGCGATGCGCCGCCTTGGTGCGGATCAAGGTCGTGGAAGAAGGTGGCTCCTCAAATCAGTTTTTCGAGGCTTGGTGAGCCGCCGTTGGCGACGGGGAATCATGTTGACCGAATTTCCCAGGGCACCTAAACTACCGCGGCTTTTCCCCAGGTTTGTTCGCTCGACGGCCCTCGCGCGACCCGAGTTTGGGTTGGTTGCCTCTCATGAATCACCCGCCGACAGATCCGAGACGCTTGCGGGTGGTGTCGTCCGATTCTGATCCGCAACCGCGAATCGGGCCGGATTCGGCCGAAGAGGTCGCCGGCACTTTGAGGCCTGGGCTCCTGGCGACCGGGCCGAGCTGGCTGCTCTCGCTCGTGTTGCACGCGGCCCTGCTTGTCGTGCTGGCCGCTTCGCTTCCCGGGCTTCGCGGGGGAATCGTCGGCGACCCCGACGGAGACTTTCGTTCAGTCGGCATCTGGGTTGGTCATTCCGGAGATGGCACCGACGGAGACGGAGGTGACAAAGGACAGGCGAAAACGCCCTCCGTCGAGACGAAGCTTGTCCCGACCACAAGCCCCCATCCTGAGCCCAGTCCCATTGCCTCGACTCCTCCCGTTCCTCAGAAGACGCTCCCGCTCGCGGCCGAGCCGATTGCGCGATCGCAAAACAGTCCTCCGGCCGCTCCGAATCTGGTCACTGCTCCGCCAATCATCGGTCCGGGCGAGCGGCCTGGCTTGTTTCGGCGCAGCGACAAGCCGTCATCTTCCAACGGCAATATCAACGGTGTCGGTGCGAACGGTAAGCCAGGAAGCGGTCGTCGCGGTTCGCGCGGCTCAACACCCTTCTTCGGCATCGTGGATGTCGGCAGCCGGTTCGTCTACGTGATCGACTGCTCGGGAAGCATGTACAGCCACGACGCAATGGGTGCGGCAAAAAACGAACTGCTCAAGAGCCTGCACACACTCAACCGGTTCCAGCAGTTTCAAATCGTGTTCTACACCACCGATCAGAAGTGGTTGAAGGCGCCCGGCAAAATGGATTTTCGCTTCTTCTCGGCCGATGACAAAAGTCTGCGGCTGGCCAGCTCATTCGTCGCGGAAATCGATCCCGGCGGCGGAACTCAGCACCTGACTGCCATTGAGCTCGCGCTGCGCCTCCATCCGGATGTGATCTTTTTTCTGACGGACGGCGGCAAGCCGGGGCTGTCGTCATTCGAGTTGGAATCACTCAATCGGCTCAACGATCGCCACACGCGGATTCATTGCGTGCAGTTCAGCTCCAAGGACGACCCTGACGCCGCCGAGGCCACCGATTTCTTAAAAAAACTGGCCGCCCAGAGCGACGGCCAATACGTCTGCCGCGACGTGTCACACTTTGACGCGCCGAGTCCTTCCCGCGTCTCCGCCCGACCTTCCGGCGAGGTGCACTGACAATGTCCCGTTTGCGAAAACACCCCTCTTCGACGACCGCCCGGCAAATCGCTCGTTGCGGCACTTTTCGCGCTGCTTGGCCTGCTCATTTCCCCGGCCCTTGCGCGGGCCGACGGTCCGCTGCCACCTGGTTTCGCGAATCTCGACTTTCGCAAGCTGATCGAAGCCGGTGGCGGCGTGGGCGTCGTGATCGGAGCGCTCAGCGTCGGGATGGTGGCGCTCGTGTTCGAGTACCTGATTTCACTGCGAAGGGGAGCAACGATCCCGCGTCGACTGGTCGAGCGACTGCAAGAGCTGATCGGCCAGCGGCAGTTCAAGCTCGCGGCCGATGAGTGTCGGCACAGCGGCAGTCTGTTGGGCCTGGTCGTCGCGGCCGGTCTCGCCGAAATCGACTCGGGTTACGCAGCCGTTGAAAAGGCGATGGAAGACGCCTGCGCCCAGCACGCGGGGCGGCTGTATCGCAAGATCGACTATCTGTCAGTGATCGGCACGCTTTCGCCGATGCTCGGTCTGCTCGGCACGGTGTGGGGCATGATGCTGGCGTTTTCCGAATTCGCGTCGAAGGCGAATGTCGCGGTGACCGAATTGGCCCCTGGAATCTCAACCGCGCTGGTCAACACACTGTTTGGACTGGCAGTCGCCATTCCTGCGTATGCGGCTTATGCCTACTTCCGCAACCGCGTCGACGAAGCGCTGGCCAACTGCTCGCAAGTGGCCGAACACATCTTCTTCGACTACCGTCGCGATCAGGCGGCACGCCGCCGCAAGGCCCGGGCCCAGCAACTCAAGGCGCGCGTCGATCGCGAGCGGCTGCGCCCCGCATTTCCGCCGGTGGCGATCGAGCGGGAGAAGTCGGCATGAGGCCCCCTGCCCGATCGCGGGATAGCGGCGTGCGGTTCAACATCACTCCGCTGATCGACATCGTCTTTAATTTGATCGTCTTCTTTGCGCTCGCCAGCTTATACGTCCGCAAGGAGACGGCCCAGCCGGTCGCATTGCCGGCGGCACGGCAGTTCGACGCGAATGAACAGGCGGCTCCGCGTCGCCTGACAATCACGCTCGGCCCAGACCGGCGGATCTTCGTCGCCGGCGAGCAAGTCGCACCCAACGACGTCGAACGATTGCTCATCGAGCGAGCCGGCAGCGAGCCGCAGACTCTGGACGTCCGTCTTCGCGCCGATCGTTCCGTTCCCTTTGCCGACGTCAAGCCAATGATCCTCGCCTGCGCGCAGCACGGAATCACGAATCTTAAAGTGGCCGTTGAAGGCAAATAGAGGCGGTCAAAAGACGATGCGGCTTCCAAAGATCCGTGCCGGCGGTCCCGTGTGCGACTTCGATCGCACGGTGACGCCGATGGTCGACGTCGTCTTTCAATTGCTGGTGTTTTTTGTGCTGGCTTCCGGCGGACGAATCGCCGAACGAACGCTATCAACGGCTCTTTCGGCCGGGACGGTCGCCTCGACAGTTCCTCTGCCGACGCCAGCCGAGCGGCCAGCCGAAGTCTGGCTGCATTTGCAGCGTGACGCGCTGCGTCAGAAGACGACCCTTCGCGTCAACAACGGCCCGAGCGGCGACCTCGCACTTTTGCCGCAGACACTCCGCGCCGCTACGGGCGCCGAGTCGACCAGCAGCGTGATCCTTGAAGTCCAGGGCAAGGTCCCCTGGGGCGACGTGATTCAAGCCTATGACGCGTGCCGCGCGGCCAAGTTTCGAGCCATCAACTTCGCCGCGGCCCCCGAAGAGTTGCACTGACCCGATCACGCCCGGCGAATAAAGTGGGCGGCGAAGCTGCGGACCTGGCGTCCGTTGAGGACGTGGAACATCCGCAGCTGCTGGATGGTGCCCTGACTGAAGCGGCTCATGGGAATGTGGACCAGCTTGCGGCGGTACTTTCGTGCCAGTCGGCGAATGCCCGGGCCGGGTGGGGCCGCACTCAATAGAGCAACGTGCTTCTCCCGGCTGTAGAAGCAGCCGGCTGCGATCAGTCGTTCTTCGAGCGTGTCGGTGAAGTCGAAGCGGCGGTCGCGCCAGATGTCGCGGATTGGCCGCGGCGGAAACAAGAACATCGCGCCACCGTACGTGGCCATGGCGATTCCGGGTCCGACCGTCTCCTTCATGAAATCGGTGGCGAAGAAGGAGAGGGTCGATTCGTCGTGGCTTTCGGCGTGCCAGGTGATTCGCCACGGGTAATCGCGGGGATCGGCCGGCGCGTCAAAGAGCATCACCACGCAATCGAGGTTCCCACGCACCGGCGGAAAGATCTTCACGTACAGCTCGCCCGTATGCCAATTGCGCAGGGTCTCGCGCAGGTCGAGACCATCCTTGAGGCTGGCGCTGAACTTTTCCGTACGGGCCAGGTCGTTGCCCAAGAGAGCGAGCGCCGTGTCCTTGACGTGCGTGCGGAAGCGCTCGATCGCAACGTCTTCCGGAGGCCAGCTGCACTGACTGTGTGGATTCCATTGCATCCGCCATTTGAGCTGCTCGGGCCGCAACGGCCGCGGCCGCAGCTCGCAGCGCCGCCAGATGACCGAATGGCCCGGCAGACGGTTTTTCATCGCGACGACTTCGCCGTCCGGCAGGCGCGCCTGGTTTACGCCCATTTGCATGCGGCCGAACGGAGCGAGGCCCGTGTCGAGATATTCGCGTGCCGTCTCGGCGACGTGCAGGGCGAATTGGTCGCCGAACACCTGCTGAGCGGCCACCACGAGCGAATAGAGATCGGGCGTCATCCGCCGTTCAACCAGCGACAGGTTGCGGACGTATTGAAAATAGAGTGACAACAACTTGGGAGTGATCGAGCGGGCCATCGACTTGAGGTCGAGGCGATAGCGATCCCGGGCCGCCAAGACCAGCGACTTCACGCCGTCAATCGACAGGTTTTCGTCGTCGTCGAGGTTGGCACGGGCCCGCTCGTACTCGGCGGTGATGAAGGGAAGCTCACCCAGGAAGAAGGCGAGCGTCGACGACTGCACCGACACAATCCGGGTGGGCTCGACGAAATCCTCTTCCTCCTCGATCGCACGGCGTTCACGATACGCGTCGCGGATCCAGGGCCAGTCCATGAGCGAGCAAATGAACAAAATCGACGAGTGGTGCGACTCCAACTCGCGGAGCCGGCTGGCCATCGTGACGCAGCGCTGTCGATGTTGCGGGCGCCTTGGCGGTGCGATCCCCGGGAGGACGGCGGCCGAGAATTTTTCGAGAGACACGCGTTTGAGGGCGTACGGATCGGGCAGGACCGCGGTCTGCGGCTCGAATCGCGCCGTCTCGCGATCGACGAACGCCCGAGGCATCTGCTCCTGCAGGGCAATCCGTAGTCCGGCAATCACTCCCTGGCAGGGATCGATGGGCACGTAGCTGCACGACGGAGAATCCTCTTCGGCAGATTCCTCGTCGCCGGCCGAGTCGTCGTCTGAGTACACGCGCGATTCGTCCTGCAGCACTGCCGAGATCGACGGCAACAGCTCGACGGCTCGCTCGACGTCTTCCTGAAACGAGGGAGGCAGCGGGACCGCGAGGCAGTCGAAGTCCGCGGCCAGCATCCTGCGGCGCACTTCGATCGCGTAATCGCCGCTGCCGTGAATGATCGGCAGACAGGCGATCTTTGGGCTGATGCGGAGAAAATCGCTGGTCATGTCTGTGATGGTGGGCCTGCGCTCACTTCGTTCGCTTGTCCCACCCTACGCTCGCTCTTCGTCCTCGTCCTCGTCATCATCTTCATCGTCGTCGTAGTCGGGATTAAGCGGATCGTCGGGGGCGAAGAAGAAATCGCCCAGCCCCATCGGCACCGCGTTGCTCCCCAGCTGGCGAGACTTGCGCTCGGCAAGTGAGTTGAGGTCGAGCGCCTCTTCTCCCAGGCAGCTGCTCAGGGATTCGCGCCAAGCCTGGTCCTTGCCCAACGGATGTTTGGGATCCTGCGCGATCCGCTTGAGCGCGTACCGCAGCACGTTGATCCCGTCGCGCGACGAGAAATCGAGCTTCAGCTTGTGCGAGTTCTGCAGAAATTCGACCGTTAGATTCAGCATCTCCGCGTCTGAGAAGGGAATGTGGTAGCGGAGAATGGCCAGCTCGTCCTCCCGGCTGGGATGCGCCAGCGTGAGCGTCGGCTGCAGGCGGCTCTGGATATAGTCGGGAATCTCGAACGTCGATTCGTCTTCGTTCATAGTGACAGCGCAGCGGAAATCGCGATGCGCCGGGATCACAATTCCCGCGACGATCGACTCGACGTAGCGACGATGGTCCAAGAGTGGCGCGAGGCTCGCCCAGGACTTTTCATTCATCCGGTTGCCTTCATCCAGGAGGCAAATGCCGCCCTGAATCATCGCCGACACGAGCGGCGAGGAGTGGTATTTGATGGCCCCGCTCTCGCCAAGCACGGGCGTCACCAGCAGGTCCTCGGGGCGTGTGTCGGCCGTGCATTGGTAGACGTAAAGAGGCTGCTTCCGCTCGCGGGCCGCAGCGATCGCGAGTGTCGTCTTGCCGATTCCGGGAGGCCCCAAAAGCCGCGGCGTCAGGGGCAAGTCCTTCTCGTCGACGATCAGCCAGCACGCGAGGATTTGTTTGAGGATTTCCCGCTGCCCGATCCAGGTTCCCGGCGACGGATCGGGGGAACCCAGGTGTAGACGAACGCCGTCAATTTCGTGAATTTGAGTCATGGTCTGCCGAGAAGCTCGAATATCGAAGGAAGCTCGAGGCGCGAAGGGACACCAGTCTGTTGTCCTTCGGGCATTAGGTCATTTGGACATTCCTTCGGCATTCGTGCTGAGGGTTTTGTGGCTCAGTCCGCGACGACCGGAATCGAGGGACAAGTGGAGTCGTCCTTTGGACCCGGTTCGTCTAATCGCCGCAGGCAGACAAGGCACATGTCGTCGCGTTGCGGGCGGCGTGCCGCAGAAGTGATCGACTTCGGTCACGATCGCCTTGGTCAAATCTTCGGACGAGCCTGAAATCGACGACACGAAGTTTTCCAGCCGCACCCGGCCGAACAATTCATTGGCGGCATTCATCGATTCCGTGATGCCGTCGGTGTAAAGGACAACGCTCGTGCCCGGTTCCAGGGCGAGCGTAATTTCGCGGTACTCCTGCTCGGGATTGATTCCCAGCGGCATTCCGGACTCTTTGCGGCCGACCGAAGTCGACTTGCCGTCCGCCGTGCGAAAGATTGGCGGCAAGTGGCCGGCGTTGACGATCGTCGTTTCGTGTCGTTGTGGGTCGAGAGTCAACAGCACGAACGTCACGAACCGATGGCCCATGCCTTGCGCGTGAATCTCGGCGTTCAAAGCGGAGAGTGCTTTGGCCGGCGTCGGCTGCGAGAACAGGTGCAGTCGAACCGACGAATACAGTCGAGCCATCAACAGCGCCGCGGGGATGCCCTTGCCGGCGACGTCTGCCAGGGCGATGGCGGTCCGCCCGTCGTTCAACTGGATGTAATCAAAATAATCGCCGCCGACGCGCTCGGCCGGTTCGTAGTAATCAAAGAACTCGTAACCCGGCGGGGTGGGCCGGATCTCAGGAAGAAATCCGAGCTGCACCTGCGTGGCAAAGCGCAGCTCGCGCTCGATGTCTGAACGACGCAACAGGTCTTCGTGCAACCGGGCGTTTTCGATCGCCAGGATCGCTTGCGAACCGACGCTGATCAGCACGTCGAGATCGCTCTGGGTGAATTGGTGCCGCAGGCTCTGCGTTTGCAGCTGGATGGCTCCCAGCGCTTCGCCCCCTTTGGCCATCAGGGGAACGCAGATCATCGAGCGGATGCCCAAGCCATCGAGGCTTTCGCTCGCGTCAAAGCGGCTGTCTTCCAGCGCGTCGGCGCTCGAATATCGCCTCGCCGCTCTGCATGGCCGTGCGCAGGATCGTATTGCTCATCCGCACCGAGCCGGTCGCGTCACCGCCCCGTGCCAGCGACGCCTTCACGATGCTCTCACGGTCCTCGCCGGCGGCCAGCATGACAAAGCCACTGTCCGCCTGCGGGAAAACTTTGAAACAGCCGTCGAGCAAGCTCTGCAGTACGTCGTCGAGCTTGAGCGTGCGCGCCAGCATATTGCTCATCTCGAGGATCGCGCGCAGCTTGACCTCGGGTTTGACTCCCAGCGCATCGTCGCCGCCGACTTCGCGTCGAGCGTGGTGATGATCGATGACGATTGATCGGCAGCCTCGTCCGACGAATCGGCCGGCGGCATGGTCACGTCCAGCCGGGTGCGGCGCGAATCGTCGCGCACCGGGAGACCCGTCGGCTTGCCCGGCGTGCTCGCGTCGCTCGATTCGTCTTTGCGCGCGTGGAAGAACTGCAGCACGATGTCGCAGATCGTCACCTCGTCTGCGTCGTTGAGGGGGGTGCGCGCGTCGATGGGCGCCCCATTCAGATAGGTGCGGTTGCGGCTCCGCAAATCTTCGAGGAAGAACGTGCCACGACGATTAAGGATCTGGGCGTGCTGACGGCTGACGGCCGCGTTATCGAGCACAATTTCGCAGCTCGGGTGGCGGCCCAACACCATCCGCTCACCGCGCAATTCGAGCACTTGCCCGGGACGGCTCCCTTTGATGACGTGCAAGAACGCCACGATCAAGCGGCCTCTTAAAACGGCGGACTGGGGGCGCAAAAAGTGCGTTCATTTTCCAGCGGATGCGACCCGCCCCCGATTGTATGGTTGGCCTGAAACGAAGGTCAACGAGCCGCGCAGCTTGACCTTTGAGGGATTGCGGGCGACAGTTTGTGCCACGGCAGACGCCCTCTCAGGGCACTTTCAGCCCAAATCTCCGGTCACCTGGCGTTTCCGCAGCCTAGACAGGCTGGGCGCTCATTTTCAGAATAAGCCTGTTCAGAATCGCCCAGGCGTTCGCAAACGCGCGTTCGGGGTGGAAGAGCCGGCCGCCCAGCTTTCCGGTGGCCGAGCAAAGGAGAACGACGTGAAGAAGGAAGAAGTGCTGGCCAAAGTCGCGTCCGGTGACCTCTCGATCGAAGAAGCGTCCAAGATGCTCGCGGACGAGGCGCCCAAGCGGGGGACGCTTTATTGCAAGGTCAGTCCCAAAGGAGCCGTCAGCGTCTATGGCCTGCAGCGAATGCCCGTGACCTTGTACGTCGAGCAGTGGGATCGACTGCTCGGTTTCTCCGAGGATATCAAGACCTTCCTCAAAGACCACGATGCCGAATTGAAGCGGAAGGAGAGAACACCATAAATCCGAAGCACGAATGACGAAAGAATTTCCGAATGCCCTAAGCCCCAATGGAAGAGCTCTAGTTAGAGCTTCGGATTTCGTGCTTCCAAGGCGCTCAGCGCTCCAGCGCGCCGATGTTGTAGTCGTGGTACTCGGCGAAGTCTTTTTGGAAGCGGCTGACGATCCGCTGGTCGACGTCGAAGAGATACGCGAGCAGGGCCGCCCGAATCCACATGCCGTTCAGCGCCTGGTGGAAATACATGGCCCGCGAATCGCTGTCGATGTCGGTCGGGATCTCGCCGATGCGGCTGTCCCGCGGGAATGGATGCAAAATGGGAGCGTAGTCCTTCATCCGCGCGACAAGCTCGCGCGTGAGGCAATACTTCGCCAGGTCGAAGTTGCGATAAGCCTCGGCATCCTCTCGCGTGTCGTGCTCCCGCTGAATGCGGGTCATATACAGACAGTCGATCGCCTCGATCGCCGGTCGTCCGTCGATCCGATCCTCGAATGATTCCAACTCGTAGATCTTTACGCCCTTGCGCATGAGCCGCTCGCGCATGTCCGCCCCAAGGCGCATTTTGGCATGCGGCGGCGAGATAAAGCACATCGAGACGTCTTCAAAGAGCGACAGCAGGCTCGCCAGCGAGCGGACCGTTCGTCCGCGACCAATGTCGCCGCAGAAGCCATACAGCTTGCCGTCGAGACTCTTGGTCAGGTCGGGGTATTTGCGGCGGAGCTCGTCGTCGAAGCGGTTCCAGCGGGAGGAATCCTTCGGGTGCTTGAACTGAAACGTCCGCTTGATCGTGTACACGTCGAGCAGCGCTTGCGTCGGATGCTCGTCGGCTCCCGAGCCGGCGTTGACGATCGGCACGCTGCGATGGTCCAGTAAATCGAGATCGTTCATGAGATAGGCGCAGCACTCGGCGAAATTCGGCACGACACTGCGCATGATCACGATATCGAAGTAACTCGAGAACATGCGGATCGAATCGAAGGGCGACTCCCCTTTGGCCTCCGAAGAGACCGAGGCGTCGCGCACCTCATTGCAGGCGATGCCCAACATCTGGGCCGCTGCCGAGAACGAGAGAAACGTGCGGGTCGAGGGCTGCGTGAAGTAGAGCATGGCCCGGTAATTGGACAAGAGGCTTCCGAGGAATCGCTTCCCTTCGCGAGACTTGTCCAACTGGCGGATCATGTCCGCCACGCGCGCCAGGTCGTCGAGCAGTTCGCGATCGAACTGCGTGGAAAAAATGACGTGCCGCAGCCGCTCGCTGCGTTTTAGCTCAGCCAGCTTCATATTGAGCGGCTGGTTGAGTCGCGACTCGAAGTCGTAGAATTCCATGGCTTCCCCGCCTTCCGTGCCATTGTCTGGACCACCGGACGTGCATGCCCGGCTCAGCGCCGATCCCCTGCACAACTATATCAGCGGCTGTGAGCGGTGACCAATCGCCGGACCCACCCTACGGAATTCGGGGGATTCGCTATTTGTTCTTCTCGGCGTACGAGAGATCCTGCAGCAGGGCATAGCGGATCACGTTAACGGCGATTTTGACCGCGTCGCGGTGTTCGTAACCGGCGCAGGCGACCGAGGCTTGCCGCTCGAGGGCGCAACTGAGGTCGTATTTGCTGTAGATCACGCAGTAACGGCCGTTGATTTCGATTCCTTCCAACAGCGGTTCGCCCTCCTTGAACGTCGAGTCGAGCGGATCGTTGGGGTTGCCGCTTTCGGGGATCCGCCGTTTCACTCGGCGGATGTCGAAGCCGATTCCCTCCGAAAAAAGTTCGTGCGTGATTGGGATTCGCTCGAGTTTCTTGTCGGGGAAGAGCTGCCGCACCATTTCGCGGAAGCTGCGGTCAAATTGCGGCGAGCCGCAGCACGAGTCGGCAAACAAAACGGCCCCGTTCTGGAGATACTTTCGCAGGTTTGCAATTTCTTGCGGTCCGAACTCGAAACTGGTGCGCCCGTGAAGATAGGCCAGCGGATAGCGGCGTAGATTCGGATCGCTGGGGAGCAGGTTTTTCTGGCGCGGCGAAGCGAGCACCGACATGCGGTTCAGCGCCACGAGCACGTTATGCAATGCCCGCGGAGCCGCGTCCCAATCGCCCGTGTGCCGGAGCTTGGCGACTTGCAAAAGACCCCGCTCGATCGGGTTCGGTGCGGCGGCCACTTCTTCCTTCGGAGCGTCGAGCTTGTCGTAGGGCTCGCGCCCGGTCGCATAGGCCACCACGTTGGCTCCCACCTTCATCGCCTTGAGCACGAGCAGGCTAAAAGCCGCAGTGCGCTTGGGCACCGGCTGCAGCGACCACTTGTCCCACAGGCAGGAGTGATCATGCGGCGCGTAGACGAACGAAGTCCGACAACCGAAATCGACCCCCAAGAGCTCCGTCCCTTCCGGGTCGAGCGGAAACTCGGCGCGGTAGATCGGGTGTTCGGGCGGCAAACGCTTCAGGTGCGCGTCGCCGGGGTAGATCCGCGAGACCAGGCTCCTGATTCCTTCGTCGAAGCCGGCGCCGTTGCAATTGTCGACGGCGAAGATGAAGCCCCCCTGCTCGACGTACGCGCGTAACAGCTGTACCTGCGCGTCGGTGAATTTCGGTTCGTCGAGTCCGCTGATGTAGAGAATGGGCGCCTGCAACAGATCGCGAACGCCGCCGTGAGCGATCAGTTTATCGAGATCGACCTCTTGATACGTCAGCAGCTTGGGCCACTTTGGCAGAGTGCTGACATACTCGGTGAGATTGCGGATGTCGCTGGGATGCAGGTTCCAGTTCGGCTGCGTGGCGGCGCCGGCCCGTTGTCCCTGCTCCGAGCCGTAATTGAGTTTGTTGATCAGAACCGGGGCGAGCCCCTTCGACAGAAACAAAAGAGCAAAGCTGGAGGCGACGAGCGGATCGGCTTCAACCCCGGCCGATGTGCTCCAGCTTCCGTCGCGCCGCGACTGCCGGTCGACCAGATAGCTGGCCCCTTCGCGGTACCAGTCGTGATTGCCGAAGAACCGCTGGCCTGACAGGCGGCCGGCCCGTTCTACCCCATAAAGGTAATAGAGCACCCAGCGTCCCCCCTGCTCGCCCGGGTTAACGCCGACGGCAAAGTATTGCGACATCCATCGCAATGCGCGGCGAAGTGCGGCGCTCGTGAGCTGGTTATGACTGCAACAATGGGGTGTGCCGTCGGGGTTGGTGTCCTCGTCGATCGAGCCGAGCATCTGCTCACAGATGACGAGGGATCCGATGCCCGCGCAGGTCATACTTCCCGTGCTGTGCAGGTTGTTTTGATAACCCCAGCCGCCGTCCTCGTTTTGGGTCTTCAGGAAATGCTCGAGCGTCAGGATCCAGGTCTTGCGACTGACTCTTATGCCGGCGACGGCTGCCTCGCGGAGTCCCAAGATGGCGAATTGCGTGTTGCTGTTGTCCTCGGAAGCAAAATTCCGGCCGTAGTTCCACATCCCGGCGTTCGACCCGTCTTTCACTTGAAATTCTTCGAGTTGACTGGCGATGCTCGTCATGCGAATGCGATCGGTGTCCCATTGTCTCGCAGCCGCAAACGTCATCAGCATCAGCGACAGTTGATAAGTCGCGTAAGTGGACTGCGGATCGGGAATCCGCCTCAAAAATTTCAGGCCTCGCGCGACGGCGGGCTCATCGGCAGACACACCCGACGTCAACAACGCCAACATCGCCAGGCTGGTCGCTCCGGAAGTGTGGCCTCCCGAGGCACCGCCGCCAATCCCGTAGGAGCCTTCCGGATTCTGAATCCGAATCAGGAATTGCTGCGCGGCCCGGATCGAATCCTTGACACGATCCGCCGACAGTTCACGGTCCGCCAGCGCGGGAGGACACGTAAAGGCCCCACACGCAATCGCAGCGATGAGAAGGGCACTCGACAAACTGCGGCGTCGCGAGCGCATGTGGTATCGATTCCAAGCATCGGGTGACTGCACAAGCGGCTATCGGGCTGACCGGCGTTTTTCGTCCGCCCGCCGACCATCCGGCGGCTCTTCTTTCACTATTTTACGAGGCAAACGCCGCGCCGACAGCACCCGAAGATCGCAGTGACGGGAATCGTCACCCGAGGCCGCCGGACTGCTCAACAATCAGCGCTTGCCAAACTTGTCCTCGAACAGTCGCTGCATGCGGCTCCAGGAGCGCTCGTCGGCCAGCTTGTTGTACGACATGCCCGGGTTGCCGTGGGTGTCGGCGTCGGGCACGGTGAAGCTGTGGCGGGTCTTGGCGTAGATGTCGATCTCGTAGTCCGTGCCGGCTTCGTCGAGCGCTTTGCGGAATTTGTGGATCGCCTCGTCAGGAACAAAGGAGTCGAGCGCTCCGTGACAGATCACGATCGTCGGCTTGATCGCATGGGCTTGTTCCGCGGTTGGAGTGGGGATCGCCGCGTGAAATGTGACGACGGCTTGGAGATCGGCCCCCGTGTACGCCAGCATGAGCGCGGTCGATCCGCCGAAGCAGTATCCAATCGCCGCCAGGCGGCTTGGATCGCATTGGGGCTGCTGCTTGAGGAGGTCGAGGGCGGCCGTTGCCCGCTTCTGCCACTCGTCGATGTTTTGCCGCACGTGCGTGGCCATTTCCATGGCTTCGTTGGGGTGCTTGGTGAATTTGCCGTCGCCGTACATGTCGCAGGCAAACGCCACGTAGCCGAGCTGAGCGAGTTGATCGGCACGCCCGCGCGCGTAGTCATTGAGCCCCCACCATTCATGAACTACGAGCACACCGGGGCGTTTGCCTGAAATGGAATCGTCCCAGGCGAGATGCCCGATGAACGTCTGGTCGCCGACTTTATAGGTGATCTTTTTCGTTTGCACGGCTGCTTCTCCCAAACCAATCAGGCTGCCGAACACGATCAAGGCCAACGTGAAACGCAACATGGTTCACTCCGCAGCAGTTTTTGTCGCGTGACTTCAAGAGTTGTCGAAAGACGCAAACAGACCCGGCTGTCGAGGCTCGGCGAATAATACGGCAATCGGGCCGAGTCGGCGAGCGGTGACGAGCGAGTCGCGTCTTCGCAATTTTCAGCAGGCTCAGAATTTTTGCGAAAACAGCTTGACGCTCGAAGCCTGTTGTGTCACTGTACTAGCAGACTAGTACGCTGCCGGCCGAGGAGACTCGCGACGAGTCGGGGCGGACCGCGGCCGCAAGGGACGCAATCATGTTCGTGCATGTCGACCCCTCGAACGGCATCGCGATTTACGATCAGATCGTCCGCCAGGTGAAGTTCGCCGTCGCCAGCGATGCGCTGAAGCCGGGGAATCTGGTCCCCTCCGTCCGCGAGTTGGCCCGCGATCTCACCGTCAACCCGAACACGGTCGCCCGGGCCTATCGCGAGCTGCAGGCCGACAACGTGCTGCAACCGCTGCGCGGGACCGGGTTGGAGATCACTCCCTCGGCCCCCAAAAAGTGCCTGTCCGACCGTGCGGCCCTGATTCGCAGCCGCCTCCGCAGCGTGCTGGCCGAGGCCCGGCAAAGCGGTCTCTCAGCCGAAGACATCCGCAACCTCACCGAAGAGGAACTGGCGCGGCTCGATGCCGCAGGGAAACCAGTCATGACTGCCGCCTTTTCGCTCCAGAACGTCACCAAGCAATACAAGAATCAACTCGCGCTCGACGACGTGACCGTCTCCTGCGATCCCGGAGTGGTCTTCGCCCTGCTGGGAGAAAACGGCGCGGGCAAGACGACGGCGATCAAGATCCTGCTGGGATTGCTCGATCCGAATTCGGGCGAATCGTCCGTTCTGGGCCTCGACAGTCGCCGGGACAGTCTGGAGATCCGTCATCGCGTCGGCTACGTCCCCGATCAGCCGGCCCTTTACGACTGGATGACCGTTGATGAAGTCGGCTGGTTCGTCGGCGGCTTTTATCCGCCCGGATATCAACGGCATTACAACGAGCTGGTCGAACACTTCGAACTTCCGCCCGGACGCCGGATGAAGGAACTCTCGAAAGGCATGCGGGCCAAGGTGTCGTTGTCGGTGGCAATGGCGCACCGCCCGGAGCTGTTGATCCTCGACGAGCCGACGTCGGGCCTCGATCCGATGGTCCGACGCGAATTTCTCGAAAGCATGGTCGACGTCGCGGCCCAAGGCCGAACGGTGATTCTGGCCAGCCATCAAATTGCCGAGGTCGAGCGCGTGGCCGACATCGTCGCCATTTTGCGACACGGCAAGCTCGTGCTGCTCGAGGAGCTCGACGCCCTCAAGGATCACGTCTGCGAGATGACCGTCACGCTCCGCAACGGCGTTCCCGATCTGCCGAACATTCCGGGCACCGTGCTGCATCGCGAGCTCAAGGGACGTCAGTGGCGGCTGCTCGTGCGGAACATGGACGAATCGCAGTTCGACGGCTTCCGCATCGCAGAAAACATCCGCAGCGTCGAGGTCCGCCGGCCGTCGCTCGAGGAGATTTTCGTCGGATACATGAAAGGCGAGCCGGTGCCGGAAGCACCGCCGAGTTGCCCGCCCTGTGAGGCCATCTGAGTCGGGGGCCGTATGAGCCAGGCGATTGTCGGCCGCATTTTTTGGAAGGAGCTTCGCGTCCAACGCGCCTTTTGGGCGTGGATTCTTGGGCTCGGCGTGTTCATCCAACTGCTGCCCGTCTTTCTCGGTCGGGCTTATTATCGCTCGGCGGTCGATGCACACTGGTTCTATTCGGTGAACGTCGTCGTGGCCTGCTGTTTCGCAGTCGGCTCGACGGCGATTGCGTTCGCGGGTGAAACGGAGAATCGAACCAAGTCATTGTTTCAACGCTTGCCGGTCCGAACCGGCGATTTGCTCGTGGGCAAACTGGGCTGGTCGCTCTTGGGGACTTATACCCTGCTCACGATTTTGGCGCTGACGGCCAACCTCTGGGGCGACGGCTGGGGTATGGCAATGTCGAGAGACAATTCGAGGCCGCGGCTCGATATTGATCCTCAACTCCCCGATTTCTGGTTCTCTCTTCTCATGCCGCTGCCGTTCCTCGTGCTTGGAGTGCTGTGCTCGCTGGCGTTCCGCGAGGTGCTGACGACCGTCATGGTGGCCGGAGCCGCGACCGCGGTATTTATGGGAATGGTCGGTAGCAACAACTGGCTTGTGGCGATTCCCGTGCTCGCGGCGGTGGCCGTCGGCGACGGACTCTTGGTCCCGTTCTGGCTCAGAGACTCGCAGCTTGGTTCCTCGCGCCTGCGGCTGCTGAGATTTGCCTGGCCGCGAACGGCGCCGGGCCATTCCACGTTCAGCGTGCGTTCGAGCGTTGCCTGGAGGCGGGCCGCCAGCAGTCTCGTTTGGAAGGAGTGGCGGCAGGCGCGCGCGATCACGTTGACGCTTGCCGCTGCCGGCGCATTGGTAACGGTTTTTTTCGCAGTGGGAGAGTCGCTGGCGCAGCAGTCCATAGGTTGGCGCTGGACCAAAGATTGGCTCTTCCTGATTTCGATCGGCCTGATAGCCGTCCCCCTGGTTTTGGGCGTCGCGGCCGGTCGCGCCGATCGCCGGGACGGAGCCTATCGACTCTTGGCCAATCGCGGCGTGTCCCCGAACGCCTTTTGGCTCGCGAAGCACGCGGTCTGGGCGGGACTCGCGATGGCAACGGCCCTCTGGTTCTTGGCCGGGCAGCGACTGATGGTGGCGGCCTTTCCCGCACCAGACAAGCACCGGGAAACCATCTGGACAATGATGCACGACATTGCCGGTGTGACTTTCACCGACACCCCAGGTTATATCGGCAATCCCGCGGGCCCCGTGGCGACGGTTGCGGTTTTCCTGTTCGTCTCCGTTTCGTTGTACTTGCTCGGGCATTTGCTTTCGTTGGCGATTCCCAGCGCGATGACTTCGGTGGTTTTGGGGCTGCTGGGGTGGGCGGGAATTGTTGGTGTCTGGGTCTTGGTCGCGGAACTCGGCGTTCCCTTCTGGTGGACGATCGGTCTATTGCCGCTGATCTTTCTGTTCGCCGGTTGGTTGCGGACCCGGGACTGGCTGGTCGATCGCAATTCGCTCGTCGCGTGGGGCCGCGTGGCGGCAAGCCTCGCGGTACCGCTGCTTGGCATTTGCTGCGCGGTCATTGTGTTCCGGGTCGTTCAGATTCCCGCGGTCAGCTTGCCTCTCGAGTTGCGGCAACCTCAGCCGCCACGTGCGATCGAGGGCCGCAATTTGAAGCAATCGCTGTTTGTCGACGCGATGAATTTGACGAGCCCTCCGCCTCCGACAACGGACAATCCCGATCAGGCCAAAGTGTCCGACGGATGGGAATTCGCCGACGCGCACACGCGAAACTGGGTCGAGGCCAATGTACACGCGCGGAAATTGGCCCTCGAGGCAGCGCGGAAAGAACCCGGTCGCTTTCCGGCGGAATGGTGGAAGCAGATCTACGAGAAGCGGGACCTCGGTCAAGGTTTGCAGCAGGTCATGCACCTGACCACGTTATTGTTGGATTCGGCCCGCAAGCTGGAATCCGAAGGTCGTTTGGAAGACGCGCTGCAAATTTACATGGCCGCGGCCCGTTTGGGTGACGACCTCGCACGGTCGGATAGCATTCCCTCCCGGTTCGCTCCTCCAACGCGAATGCTGGCCATGAATGCCATGGACCGCTGGGCCATTCATCCGAAACAGACGCCCGAACTGATCAAGCGAGCCATCGATGCGTTCCAACGCTTCGAAGGGGACGCGGCTTTTTATTCAGGCGACATTCTTCGCGATTGGCGGCTCGAGCGCGAGATGTTCGAAACGTACGTCTGGAAAGGCCAAAATCCCAACAGAGGAAACCTGGCGACGGCCGAGACCGGATTTGTTCGGTGGTGCCTCCCTTGGGAATTGCTGCGCTTGCAGCGGTTGCAGGATGCGATGTTTTCCCAGTCTCTCGATGAGATGCAGCTCGTTGAACGTGAGCTTCGCGATCGCGGTTTCGTCGACGCCGGCTTGATCACGTTGAATGGTCAGCAGGCTCCCTGGAAGTGGGAGCGCATGACCCTCGCGGTCCCGATTGATTGTCCCAGTGGCGGGACTTGGATGTCGACTCCCGAGTGGAAAGTGAGCCGGACGGCAGCGGTGCGGCTGCACTTTCTGGTCTGGGCTGTCGCCGACTACCGGCGGGAACATCACAAGTTGCCCGACAAATTGAGCGAGCTGCTGCCGACGTACTTCGCCTGGTTGCCGATCGACCCCTGGACCGGGCGCGACTTCCTCTACGAACCGAAGGGCCTCCCCACCGCCCTTTACACCAACGATGGCGACCATGTCGAAGCGAATGAGCCATTCGTCGCCAGCGCCGGAGCTTCGGGCTGCCACTTCGTCGTCAATCATCCCGGCCAAGGGACCGCCCCCGTGCAGATCCTCACGCGAGAGGGGCGCGATCTGAGTACCGGACCGGATTTCGGGCACTTGCAATTCCCCGCCCCGGCGGTCGTCATTCCGAGTCTGAACGAACCGCGCAAGATGCTCAAAGAGAGGCCTGCCAAGCCAGCTGAGAAGCGGCCTCCCAAACCCGTTGACGGGCTGCTTGCCAAACCGGCGGAGAAATTGCCCGACGGGAAAGCTTCCTCAAAGAAATGAATTCCACTCGCTTTGTTTGTCGCCGCCAACATGCCTCCGAAAGTGTCGAGGAGATTTTGAGATGATTCCCTCATTCAAAGTGACGACTGGCCTCGTGTCGCGCTCGCTCTTCCTCTCGAGCATCGCAGTCCTCGCTTTGGTGGCCGCGTCTGTCGTCGCGCAACGCTCGGCGAAAGCGGACGACCCGCCCGCCGCGGGGAATCGCTCTTCCGCAACCGCCGAAAAAGCGTCCGATCCGCAGGAGGATTACCAGAAGGAACGCGAGAGCCAAAACAGACTGAAACAGCTCTCAATCGCCATGCACAACTACCACGATGTCCACCGACACTTTCCGCCCGCAGTCGTGATCGGGCCCGACGGCAAGACGCCCCACAGTTGGCGCGTCGAGCTTTTGCCATTCTTGGACGAGAAGCGCCTGTACGATCAATACCGGTTGTACGAACCGTGGGACAGCCCGCATAACAAGCTGGTCCTGCGGCAAATGCCCGATGTCTTGCGCAGTCCCTTCAACGACGAAAAATCGACAAAGAGCGGGTACTTCGCGCTTGTCGGAAAGGGCACGATCTTCGAGGGCAAGGAGGGAATCCCGATTCGCGACATCACCGACGGGACGTCCAACACCCTGATGTTCGTCGACGCCAAACTCGACATCCCGTGGACCAAACCAGCCGACATTCCCTTCGACCCAGATAAACCCGTGCCTCAGTTCGGGGGGTTTGTGAAAGGCCATTTCACCGCAGCCTGCGGAGACGGCTCGTGCCATATCTTTCGGTTCGAGGACTTCAAAGACAGAGCGCTGAAGTGGGCGATCATGCGGAACGACGGCAACGTCTTCCGGTTGCCGTGATGCAATGTGTCGCCCGCGGACCCTGGCGTCTGTGACGAGTTGTTTCCGGACCCGTCGCCATCTTGCTTGACGCCAATACATAACCTGTCTATGCTTTATACCTAGACAGTCAATGTATCGGTGCCAAGCGAGCAAGAAACCATGGATTCGCGGCTATTGAGCGGCACGGTCGATCTGTTGATCCTGGATGTGATCGCGCACGACAGCAGTTACGGTTACGAGATCACTCAGCAGGTTCTCGGACGCTCGGGCGGGTACTTTCAGCTCACGGAAGGAAGCCTCTACCCGGCACTGCACCGCCTCGAGCGCCAGGGGCTGGTCACGTCCTACTGGGAAGAGGTGGAGGGGCGGCGCCGGAAGTATTACCGCCTGGCCCCGGCCGGCCGCAAGGCCCTTGCCGCCAAGCGCGAAGAGTGGAACGAGTTCGCCCGCGGCGTGAACGGCGTGCTGGGAGTGGCCAATGGACTGGCATGACGCGGCCGCCGACGGACTCCCAGCGCCGCGCAACGATGAACCGGCCAGCCTCCGGCAGGACATCCTCGACGAGCTGGCGGACCATCTCGACTGCGCCCTCAAACGCGAGCTGACCAAAAACATCACGCCTGACGAAGCCGTCGAAAACGTCAAACGCCGTTTCGGCGACCCGCGCGACCTGGCCCGCCGACTGTGGGTGGACGCCATGAAGGACACGATCATGTCGAAGCGATTGACGCTGGCCGCGATGGGACTGATGTTCGTGATGTGCCTGCTGCTCGGCTGGATGGCTTGGACCTCCCAACGCGCGAGCCAGGAGGCGGCCGAGTCAATTCGCAAGACAAACGCCGAACTTGTCGACAAGCTAACGGCGCTGATGGCTGCCAGGCCGGCACCCGGCACCGGCGGACCCGAAAGGGCACACGTTTTGTTTCATCTCGTCCAGGACGACGCCCAGAAATCACCGGCGCAAGGGGTCGAGGCAACGTTCTTTTTGAACGGAGCTGGTTCCAATCTCGCGGCTCTTAAGCGCACGTCCGACGCGAACGGCGATTTGGACTTTGGAATGCTGCCCGCAGGGACATATATGCTCAATTTGACGATGCCCTGGCAGGAGAGCACGCTCATTCCCCTGGAGGTTTCACCGGCCTTTCCGATTACGTCTTCGATTGTTTGTCCGGCTCACGACTGGCCACCCGTCGACGTCGAGTTCGAGTTCGCCGGAATGCCGTCGCTCAAAAATAGCGACTCGCTGATCGTCTGCAGGATTGGTTCCCCACCGACCCGCACGGTTGGAAACGACGGGTGGGGCCATCCCAATCCCAGCGGAGGACCCGAAGAGGACTTCGACGTTGTCCTCGATTCTGCCGGACGGATCATCGACTTCGGAGGGGCGGCTGCAACTGACCCGCGACAAGGGGGACCAGTCTGGCGTCGTCTATCGACCCGGAATGCCAGTCGCGGTGGGCCCTCGAGAGGCGCCGGTTTCCCGGGACAGTTGTCCGACGGCCCATACTTTCAAGAGCTCGCCCCAAGCGATCGCTTCGCCTGGCTCGTCGATCGCCTCAAGTCGCTGTCGCGGGGAAAGGAGGCTCCGCGGTTCAACTTCCGCACTCGAAAGTACGACCTCAAATGGATGGTGGTTCTCTTAGCCTCCGACTTGCGGCGACTCGCGGGCGAAGGTCTCGAACGTGACAGGTTTCCAAAAACGCTCCTCACGTGGGAGCCAAACCGAACCCCGTTCGCGTTTGCGGTGAATCTCAGTGGGGACTCCTACACACCGTCTCTGCGACCGATTCCGGACAAGAAGAATATCTGGAACATACAAATTTCGCCGGATTTTGCCGGTGAGATCTCGCGAATGCTTCTCTCCTCGGCGAGCAAGGTTCCCGCGCCGGCAAACGACGCTCTGGCGAAAAGCAACGCGGCGGCGGGAGCCGAATTGCTCAATACTCTGGGCATTGGCAGTGCCGTGCCCGAACGCGAGGGCGACCTCACCGGGATGCGGCTGGGTGTCCTTCGCGATAATCTCCCCGCCAAACAGGGAGGCTTGGAGAATGGCGACTTGCTGCTTGGCGTTGAAGGCTGGAACGTCAACAATGAGCGGGAGCTGGGATTGGCCTCCGGGTTCCCCGCCAGTCCCATGGGTCGAGCCGTTCTATCGCGCCCGCTGCTGGCCCTGATACGGCGTGGCACGGAGACACTGCTCTACGAGATCACGCCGCCGGGGTCGCCCAGTCCCGATTCGGCTGCGCCGCCGAAAGCAACCCCTCCCGCGAAGGCGTCGGGGCCGAGCAGTCGCGGCGGACGTGGCCTCGACCACGGTCGAATCCCGACCGGTGCTTGAATCGTGTCATCTGGGGCCGCCGACACCGAAATTGACAGCCAGCCCCCGCACAGCCGACAATGGGCCGCGTCGAGGTAGAAAAAACGCGGCACGGCGAGCGGTTCGATGTGGGACGTCTTAGGAGGTCGGGCCCGGCTTTGCGACGGGATAACGCGGCGCGAAGTGCTGCGGATCGGCGGCCTGAGCGCGTTCGGTCTTTCGCTCCCCCATTTGCTCCGCAGTGAAAAAGCTGCCGCGGCGCCCAGTAACCTGGCGGCCCGGTCTTCCGGCGGCCAGTCTCGCGCGAAAAGCTGTGTCGTCCTGTTCCTGATGGGCGGGCCGCCGCAGCATTCGCTATGGGACCCCAAGCCCGAAGCTCCCGCGGAAGTTCGCGGTGAGTTTGGCCCGATCACCAGTTCCGTTCCAGGGCTGCACTTCGGCGAACTGCTGCCACAGACGGCGCGGCAGGCGCATCACATTTGCGTGCTCCGGGCCGTATCGAGCGGCGACAACGCTCACTCTTCGAGCGGCTACTACATGCTCACCGGTCGGCCGCACACGCCGACGAATTTTGAGAACGCCAATCCCGGCCCGCCGAACGATTTCCCGAGCGTGGGAGCCGTCGTGCGGGCGATGAACCCGGGGCACGGGGCCGTGCCGCCCGCGATCAGCCTGCCGCACCACATTTTCAACACCAACGGCAGCGTCTGGCCGGGGCAGGATGCCGGCTTTCTCGGTCGCGCGACCGATCCCTGGCTGGTGAATTGCGTCCCCAATTCCGAGCCGTTCCGCATCGAAGGGCTGAGCCTGCCGAACGAAGTTCCCGCGATGAGATTGTCGCGTCGGCAAACTCTGCTGGCCCAATTCGATCAGCAACGCGCGGCTGTGCTGCGGTCTGGGCTGCTCGAGGCGTTTAATGCCGATACGCGACAGGCGTTCGACCTGCTTTCCTCGGGGCGCTCGGCCAAGGCGTTTCGGCTCGACGACGAGCCGCCGAAGGTCCGCGATCGCTACGGACGCTCTCCGTTCGGCCAGAGTGTGCTCTTGTCGCGGCGACTCATCGAGGCCGGGGTAAAGCTGGTGCAGGTCAACTGGTATCGTTCGGCCGACGAGCCGATGGCCAATCCCTGTTGGGACAGCCACACCGACGAGGCCAAGCGGCTGCGCACGGTGCTGGCTCCGCCGACCGATCAGGCGTACTCGGCCCTGTTGGAGGATCTGTCCCAGCGTGGACTGCTCGACGAGACGCTGGTCGTCTGCATGGCTGAATTCGGCCGCAGCCCGCGGATCAACGCGGCGGCCGGTCGCGATCATTGGGGCTCTGTCTATTCGGTCGCTCTTGCAGGCGGCGGAGTGCGCGGCGGACAAGCCTACGGAGCGTCCGACGCCATCGGCGGCCAGCCGCGGGAAGGATGCGTCCGTCCGCAAGATTTGACCGCGACGGTCTTCGACTGCCTGGGCTACCGGCCGGAAACGCTCGTCCACGATTCGCTGGGCCGGCCGCTGCCGATCAGCACCGGCGAACCGATCTCGGCGATTTTTTGAGTCGCGGGCGATACGCATGGATTCCGGGCCAGGGTGCCACGGCTGAACTCGCTCAGCCGTGCTCTTCGCCGAAGATTTAACCTACCGTTCAGAAGGCTCGGTGATGAAACTGCGATCGGTGTGTCGTGTTTGCGTTGTGGGCCTGCTCTTGCTGCATCACGCCCTCTGTTTTGCCGGCGACGTTTCGCTCAATGGGCACGTCTTCACGCTACCGGACGGTTTCACGATTGAGCTGGTGGCTGGACCGCCCCTGGTCAATCGGCCGATCACGGGTGCATTCGACGAGCAGGGGCGGCTCTATGTTTCCGACTCGTCAGGGTCGAATGATCCGGTCAAGAAGCAACTGGCCGAGCGTCCGCATCGGATTCTGCGGCTCGAGGACACCAACGGCGACGGTCGGTTCGATCGCAAGACCGTCTTTGCCGACAAAATGATGTTCCCCGAGGGGACGATGTGGTTGGACGGCTCGCTCTACGTCTCGGCTCCGCCCACGATTTGGAAACTCACGGACACAAACGGGGACGGCGTCGCCGACCGACGCGAAGAATGGCTGACGCGCACGCTGACCGGCTGCGCGAACGATCTGCACGGGCCTTATGCCGGTCCGGACGGGTGGATTTATTGGTGCAAGGGGGCCTTCGCCCGGCAGACGTATCAGCTTCAGGGGCGCGAGCCGGTCGCCTCGTCGGCGGCACACATCTTTCGTGCTCGACGAGACGGCACGGGCCTCGAGCCGGTGATGACGGGAGGCATGGACAACCCCGTCGAAGTCGTTTTCACGCCAGGCGGCGAGCGGATCTTCACGACAACGTTCCTGGTGCATCCCTCCGAAGGACAGCGCGACGGCCTGATCCACGCGATTTACGGCGGCGTCTACGGGAAAGATCACGACGTGATCAACCGGCATCCGCGCACGGGCGAATTGATGCCGCCACTGGTGCATTTGGGTCCGGCAGCGCCCTGCGGCCTCGTTCGCTACGAGTCGACGACGTTCGGCCCCGACTATCGCGACAACCTGTTCGCGTGTTGCTTCAACATGCGGAAGATCACGCGGCACGTGCTGACGCCAGAGGGGGCGACCTTTAAGGCGGCGACGAGCGATTTTCTCGTCTCCAACAACCTCGATTTCCATCCGACCGATATTTTGGAAGACGCGGACGGCAGCCTGATCGTGATCGACACCGGCGGCTGGTACAAACTCTGCTGCCCGACTTCACAACTTTGGAAACCCGACATCCTCGGGGCGATTTACCGCATTCGCCGCAAAGGCGCTCCAAAGATCGACGATCCTCGCGGCACGAAGCTTGGTTGGAAGACTGCCTCGATCGAGTCGATCGCCAAGCGTTTGAACAGCCCCCAGCCAGTGCTCGACCCGGAGGCCGATTCGATTGAATCGCTGGCGAAACGTCTCGGCGATCCGCGGCCTGCGGTTCGTCATCGGGCGATCGAGGAGCTGGGCAGCCGCGGCGAGCAAGCCGTGCCGATACTCGCCGCGGTGCAGAAAGGACCGAGCATCGAGGCTCGCCGCAATGCACTGTGGGCCCTCGTGCGGATCGACGAAGCCGAAGCCCGCGCAGCGGTGCGAGCCGGACTGTCCGACCCGTACGAAACCGTAAAGCAGGTGGCGGCACACTGCGTGAGCCTCTGCCGCGACCGCGAGGCCGTGCCGCAGCTGATCGAATTGCTCAAGTCCGTCTCTCTGCAAAACCAGCGCGTCGCGGCCGAAGCGCTGGGCCGCATCGGCGACAAGTCGGCCGTCGCACCGCTCTTGGAGGCGGCCGGGAAGCTACCGCCGCCGCTCGGGTATACCTCCCTGCCGCATGGGTATCGCGTTTTGACAACGGTGGCCTGGCCCGAGGCTCGCATCCTCGAGCACTCCCTGATTTATGCCCTGATCGAGATCGGCGATCCTGTCGCCACCCGTTCGGGACTGGCGAGCAAGAACGAGGCGATCCGCCATGCGGCGCTCATCGCTCTCGATCAAATGCCGGGCGGCGGATCGGACCCTAAAGCGGTCTTTGCCTTGTTGGCGTCGCCCGATCCTTGGTTGAAGCAGGCCGCCGCCTGGATCATCGGACGGCACCCCGACTGGGGCGATGCGTTGGCCGACCTCTTGCGAGTGCGGATGTCGACTGCGGGGGACCGCGAGTCCAAGTGGGCCGAGATCGAGCCCTACCTGGCGCAATTCTCGGACAGTGCGGCCGTCCAGACGCTGCTGGCCAAAACCCTGGCCGATCCGCGTGCGCCTCACGTCGCGCAGATCGCCGTGCTCAAGGCGATGCGGGGAGCGCATCCCAAGTGGCTGCCGACAGCCTGGTCCGACGCGCTCTTGGGGCTGCTCAAGCGAAAGGACTTTTCGCTTGCCGGTGACGTGGTCTCGGTCTTTCGTGCGATTCCGGCGGGCAAAGACCGCTCCGCTGCGATTCGGTGCGCGCTGATTGGCCTGGCAGACGTTGCGAACTTGCCGAGCGACGTGCGGCTCGAGGCCCTGGCCGCCGTGCCCGATGGACTGCCGCAGGTCGACTCGCAATCGTTCGCGTTTCTGCGGGCGCGCTTGAACACCGATCTTCCCGTGCCGACGCGAGCCGCCGCAGCCGGCGTGCTCTCGACCGCCAGACTTTCGCTGTCGCAACTCGACGAGCTGACCGACTCGTTCAAATCGGCCGGACCGCTCGAAATCGACCGATTGCTGTCGGCGTATGAAAACTGTGCCGACGAAAAAATCGGCCTCAAGCTGGTTGCCGCCCTTAAGACCTCGCCGACGCTCAGCGCGCTGCGCGTCGACTCGGTCGAGAAGCGAATCAAGAAACAGCCGGCGTCGGTGCAAACGCAGGCCGAGGAGTTGTATCGGTTGATCAACGTTGACATCGCCAGGCAGCGCCAGCAGATCGCCGACTTGCTCCCATTAGTTCGACACGGGGACGTGCGGCGGGGGCAACAGGTTTTCGCGCAGGCCAAGGTGGCCTGCGTCTCCTGTCACCAATTCGGATACAAAGGCGGGCACATCGGCCCTGACCTGACCAACATCGGCAAAATCCGGGCCGAGCGGGATCTGCTCGAAGCCATCTTGTTTCCCAGCGCGAGCTTTGTCCGCAGTTTCGAGCCGATTCAGGTGGTGACCAAGAGCGGCAAGGCGTACAACGGCCTCGTAAAGAAGGATGCGGCGGACGAAGTCGTGCTGGTCACCAGCGCCACCGAGACCGTCCGCGTACCGCGCGATCAGATCGAAGAGATGCGTCCCGGCACGGTCTCGGTGATGCCGGCCGGGCTCGACAAACAGCTCACGCCGCAAGACCTCGCCGACCTGGTCGCCTTTCTTTCCCACGCGAAGTGAGCCCGGTGTGAATATTCGGACGCGCGTTTGCATCGGGGCCCAAGCCCCCTCACCCCCGGCCCCTCTCCCGCGAGGGGAGAGGGGAGGAAGAAGCTCGCGCGCTTGAGGAAATGAACGCATCTCGTCCTAACGATGCCTAGCTGATCGAAAACGCAACCAATTGCTTTGTTCCCCTCTCCCCTCGCGGGAGAGGGGTCAGGGGTGAGGGCCGACCGTTGACTCGCCGTCGGCATCGATCACGACTCCGCTTTCTCGTACTCGTGCTAGCGATCGCTTTGACGCCGAGTGCTCATACCCTATTCGCCGACGAGCAACGTCCAGTCTCGGCCGTTACGCCGGACGCCGAATGGAATGCCGTGTTCGACCGGACCGACGGTTGGACCGGCGCAGATGCCGCCGGCTCTGTGGATCTCGGCGATGGCCGGACGCTTTGGCTGTTTGCCGACACTTGGATCGGAAAAATTCGCGACGGGAAGCGGGCTCCGGGAGCCTGGATCGTCAACAACACAATCGCCATCCATCCAACCGACAAATCGACCTCGTGGCGTCCGCCCGACCTGCACACTGTTCAGTTCTATTGGGGTCCACTCGACAAAGAGAGACATCCGACCGCCTGGCTCGTACCGCAAACGGCCCCGGGCCGAGTCGAGAGCGAAGAGAATCGCGAGTGGTACTGGGCGACGGGAGGGGGTGTGGTCGGTTCGCGGGAAAATGGGAAGGGCCGCCGACTGATCGTGTTTCTCTTCCGCGTGCGGCGTGATCCGCATGGCAAAGGAGTTTGGAACTTCGCGACTGTCGGAACGAGTCTCGCCGTTATCGACAACTTGAGCGATCCACCGGAGCACTGGCGGCCCCGTGTTTTCGACATTCCGAAAACGGGCCGGATTGAAGCCAGTGCCGGGGGCCAAATACCACTCGAAATGTTGTGGGGCCTGTCGGCCTGTGTGCCGCGGGAGACGGCCAGCGCCGCAAGTCGTGTGCTTGTGTGTGGAACACGAAAAAGCGGTCCGTTCGACCTGTCTCTCGTGCTGGCTCGCGCGCCGGCTGAGTCGATCGAGCGATTCGACGCCTGGAGGTTTGTTGGCGGTTCCGATGCCCCCAGTTCCCAATCGACGGCTGCCCGTCCGATCGCAAAGGGTCTCGTGAGCGAATTCTCAGTGGAGCAAGTCGATCAAGGCGGCCGGTCGATGTGGGTCCTCATTCAAAGCGAGCCGTTCCTCGGAAGGCGGATCTTCGCGCGGACGGCATCGCGTCCTGAAGGGCCCTGGTCGGCGCCGCGCACGATTTACAGCGTGCCCGAGGTCGTCACAAACCGTTCGTATTTCACCTATGCCGCCAAAGGGCACGCGCGGCTTTCGCGACCCGGCGAACTGCTCGTGACCTATCTCGTGAACGCTCAGAGCCTGGGAGACGTCGTTCGCGATACGACCATCTATCACCCCAAGTTCCTGCGCGTCCCGACGGCCGTCCTGTTCGGCAAATAAACTGGCCGGCGGAAAATCTCGCTTATCCTGCGCAACCGGAACTGCCGATCTCTTTAGTGAGACTGCGCGATTGAGCGACGCAATTGGGCTCAAGTCGCGACCGGGGACCGCAGGGAGGGGCCGGCCTTGATCGTCGCCTGTTTGCAAGAGGCCCTTGCGCATCATCAGGCCGGGCGGCTCGATCAGGCCGAGGGCCTGTACCGCCGCGTCCTCTCACTTCAGCCATCGCAGCCCGACGCCCTGCATCTCCTCGGAATGGCCGCCCTTGCCCAAGGCCGGCTCGACGAAGCCTATCGGCTCGTCAGCCAGGCGGCACAACTGAAGCCAAACGAAGCCGTCTTCGTCTCCGACCTGGGCGTTGTGTACGAATCCCTCGGGCGTTTTCGCGACGCCGAGGCTGCCTATCGGCGAGCCCTCGAACTGAATCCCCGGCACGCGGAATCGCTCAATAATTTGGGCAACATGCATCGCGCGGCCTGGCGAACTACCGAGGCGGCCGACTGCTATCGGAGGGCGCTGGCGCAAAGGCCCGACTTCGCGATGGCCCACGGCAACCTGGGAAATACGTTTGCCGACCGGCAGAAGTTTGACGAGGCCCTCGCCTGCTATCGGCGGGCGCTCGCCCTCGACGGCCGGTTCTTGGACGGACGAAAAAACCTCGCCATCGCTTTGGCTGATCAGGGCCATTATGAGCGAGCTCGCGGGGAACTGCGCTTGGCTCGCGCCCTGTCCCCGCACGACTCGGGATTAAAGATTCGCGAGGCGCTGCTCTTGCCCGTGATCCCCGAATCGGTCCCCGCGATCGATGCACGGCGTCAGGGTCTCGAGTCGGACTTGGATCGGTTGCTCAAAGAAGACTTGCACGTCCGCGATCCGCTGAGCGAGACACCGGGAGCCGTTTTTTACCTGACCTATCACGGCCGCAACGACCTCGACTTGCAGCGGAAAATCGCCGCAGTCTATCGCAGGGCCGTCCCGTCGTTGGAGTTCACGGCTCCGCACTGCCGCAACTACCGCCGCTCGTCGGATCGCTCGCCCGTGCGCGTCGGGCTGATCTCGCGGTTTTTCTATCGGCATTCCGTTGGCGAACATTATGCGGGGCTGTTCAAGGCCTTTCCCCGGGAGAAGGCGCGGTACACCGTCCTCCGAGTGGCCGGCCCCGAGGATCAAGTCTCACGGGCGATCGACGCCGGGGCCGATGACGTCATTCGGCTGTCGACACGCTTGCAAGAGGCTCGCGAGCAGGTCGCGGCGGCCGAGCTTGACGTCCTGTTCTACACCGACATCGGAATGGATCCCTGGACCTACTTTTTGGCCTTTTCGCGCTTGGCTCGCGTGCAATGCACGACGTTCGGCCAGCCCGGGACCACGGGAATTCCGACCGTTGACTATTTTCTCTCGTGCGAACTCCTCGAGCCGCCGGCGGCGCAAGCACACTACTCCGAACAGCTGGTGTGCTTCGCCAATATGCCGCACTATTTCGAGCGGCCGCCGATGCCCGACGAGTCAGCGCACCGTCAGGGCTTTGGGCTGCCCGCGGACGCGCGCTGGTACGTGTGCCAGCAGACGCTCTTCAAGATTCATCCCGAGTTCGATTTTCTGCTGGGCGAGATCTTGCGGCGCGACCCGTCTGGAATTGTCGTTCTGTTTGACGGGCAAGTGCCGACCTGGAAGGCGCTTTTGCAGGCGCGCCTCGAGCGTGCGATTCCCGACGTCGTCGACCGGGTCGTTTTTCTGCCGCGGCTCGCGCGTGACGACTACCTGCGGCTGCTCCCGCAAGCCGACGCGGTGCTCGACACGATTCACTACGGCGGCAGCACGACGGCCATGCACGCCCTCGGCCTGGGGGTGCCGCTCGTGACCTTGCCGGGAGATTTCAATCCGGGGCGGATGGCATACGCCTTCTTTCAAAAACTCGGGATTACCGATTCTGTCGCCACCAGCCCGGCCGACTATGTCGAGCGATCGATCCGCATTGCGAACGACGCGTCGCTACGGAAGTCGCTCCGCTCGCGAATCCTCGAGCGGTGCGACGTGCTGTTCTCAAATCGGGACGCGGCGGCGGAGCTGGAAGTGTTTTTCGTCGACGCGGCTCATCGCGAGCACGCGGGACGGGCCTGAGCCGATCGAGTCCTAGATCTTGCTGAGACCAAACGAATGCCTGCCAGACTCGCAATTTTCGGCCATCCGCCTGCATTCGACGCGCCGCTGCACGTCGGACGGCCCAATCTTCCCGACAAGCAGGCCATCCTTGAACGAATTTCCGGAGCGCTGGAAGCCGGTTGGCTAACGAACGGCGGTCCATTGGTTGCCGAATTCGAGCGCCGCGTGGCCAGCGAAACGGAAATCAAACACTGCATCGCAACCTGCAACGGAACCGCGGCGCTCGAGCTGGCGATCCGAGCTTTGGGCCTCGTTGGCGAGGTGATTGTTCCTGCTTACACGTTCGTCGCGACGGCCCACGCGCTCGCGTGGCATGGTTTGCGCCCCGTTTTCTGCGACGTCGATCCGGCCACGCACACACTCGACCCCGTGCAGGTCGCGCGAGCGATCAGTCCGCGGACCGCGGCCATATTGGGCGTGCACTTGTGGGGTCGCTCGTGCGACGTGGCAGCACTCGCTGCCGTTGCCCGTGAACACGCGATTCCACTTCTCTTCGACGCGGCGCACGCCTTCGGGTCGACCTATCAAGGAAAGTCGATCGGCGGATTCGGAGCGTGCGAGACGTTCAGTTTCCACGCGACGAAATTCGTCCATTGCGGCGAAGGGGGCGCGGTCACGACAAACGACGACCGACTGGCCGAGCGCGTCCGCCAGCTGAGGAATTTTGGATTTGCCGGCAGCGACCGTGTGACGTCGCTCGGCATTAACGCCAAGATGAGCGAGCTGTCGGCGGCTGTCGGGCTGACGTCACTCGATAGCATGGCGACGATCGTCGCCGTCAACCGTCAGAACTACGAGGCCTATCGCCGCCGTCTGCGGCCGCTGGCCGGCCTCACGCTTCTCCCCCTCGACGAGCGTGAGAAAAGCAACTATCAGTACGTCGTGGTCGAGGTCGATGCGCAGATCGCCGGACTTACGCGGGACGAACTGATCGCCGTGCTGGTGGCGGAAAACGTGCTGGCCCGCCGCTACTTTTACCCCGGCTGCCACCGCATGGAGCCCTACTGCTCCGACGCGAAAATGGCTGCGCAATCGCTTCCCGTCACGGAGCGGTTGGCCGACACGGTTCTCGCACTGCCAACGGGCCTGCAGCTCGACGAACGCGGCGTTACTCGCATCACCGAAATTCTCTCCGACGCGATCGCAAATGCGGACGCGATTCGCAGCCGGCTTGGACGCCGCCAAGCGGCCTGAATCACGCCAGAATCGGTCGCACCACATTTCCGCTCACGTCGGTCAGGCGGAAATCGCGGCCGGCGTGGCGGAAGGTCAGCCGCTCGTGGTCAAAGCCCAGCACGTGCAGGATCGTCGCCTGCAGGTCGTGCACGTGGACGCCGTTCTCGACGACGTGGAAGCCCAGGTCGTCGGTCTTGCCGAAGGTGATGCCCGGCTTGATGCCGCCGCCGGCCATCCACATGGTGAAGGCCTGCGGATGATGGTCGCGCCCCAGCTTGCGACCGAGTGTTGGGTGGCTTTCGACCATCGGCGTGCGGCCGAATTCGCCGCCCCAGATCACGAGCGTTTCGTCCAAGAGGCCGCGCTGCTTGAGATCCCGTACGAGAGCCGCGGATCCCTGATCGGTCGCGGCGCAATTCTGGCGATGATTCCCATTCAGATCGCTGTGGGCGTCCCAACCTTCGTGATAGATGTTGATGAACCGCACGCCTCGCTCGACCATCCGCCGCGCTGATCAGGCAGGCGCGGGCGAACGACGGCTTGTCGGGGTCGGCTCGGTACATCTCGAGCGTCGAGCGGCTTTCGCTGCGTAGATTCATCAGCTCGGGCGCCGAAGCTTCCAGGCGATCGGCCATCTCGTAGGAGGCGATCCGCGTGGCGATCTCGGGATCACCGACGACGTCGAGCCGGCGGCGATCGAGCGCCTCGACCAGGTCGAGCGTGTCGCGCTGCGATTGGCGGCTTACGCCGGCGGGTCGCGACACATCTAAGATCGGATCGCCCTGGTTGCGGAAGCGGACACCCGTGTAAACGGTCGGCAACATGCCGCTCGACCAGTTGGCCGCACCGCCGCTGATTCCCGAGCCCGTCGACATCACGACGAAGGCCGGCAAGTCGCTCGTCTGGGCGCCGAGGCCGTAAACGACCCAGGAGCCAAGGCTCGGGCGGCCTGGCTGGGCGGCGCCCGTGTTGAGGAAAATCTGGGCCGGCGCGTGGTTGAATTGATCCGTGTGCATCGAGCGGATCAAACACACCTCGTCGACGATCTTGCCGAAGTGCGGCAGGATGTCGGCGATCTCGGTGCCCGAGTCGCCCCGCTTGACAAAGCGAAACCGTGGGCCGAGCACGGCGGCATCGGAACGAATAAAGGCATACCGCTGCCCGCCGATGATCGACGGAGGAATCGGCTGCCCCTCGAATTCGGCGAGCTTCGGCTTGTGGTCGAAGAGGTCGAGGTGGCTCGGTGCGCCCGCCATGAACAAGTGAATGACTGCCTTCGCCCGTCCTTTGTAGGGCGATTTCTTGGGAATCAGCGATTCGCTGGCGTTGGTGATTGCCGCCGAGCCAGAGCGCGAAAGGGCGCCCGTGAACAGCCCTGCCAGCGCGATCCGCCCGAGTCCGACGCCGCACTGCTCGAAAAACCAGCGGCGCGTCACCTGTCGCGGGTCGCAATTTCGATAGAGCAGATCCTGGCAATTCATGAACGCGCCTTCGAGCCGATTCGCACGGAGCTATTCCTTCGTGATGGCTTCATCGAGATTCAGCAGGCCGCGGGCGACGAGGGTCCAGGCGGCCAGCGGAGCGGGTTCGAGCTTGCCGGCCCCCGCCGACGCGGCCAGCTCCGCGCCGGACACGATCTTTTTTGCGCTGGCCGGATCGGCCTCGAACCGCGCCCGAGTCCGAGAGTAAAAGGTCACGAGAGCCGCGAGTTCGGATGCGTCGGGCGGGCGCACCAGGCAGCGGCGGAACAAGGCCCGCGCGATCTGCTCACTTCGTCCGTCCGATTTTGCGAGTACGTCCGCGGCCAGCCCTCGCGCGATCTCGACGAACTGGGCGTCGTTGAGCAGGGTCAATGCTTGCAGCGGCGTGTTGCTGACTTCGCGGCGCGCGATGCACTCCTCGCCGCTGGGGCCGTCGAACGTGGCGAACATGGCAAACGGCGAGGTTCGCTTGGAGAACGTGTAGAGTCCGCGGCGAAAGCGATCGGGCCCCTGGCTGACATTCCAAGTCATCCCGCCGTACGACCCCTCCGAGACGCTCGCCGGCTGAGGCGGAAACACGCTTGGCCCGCCGATGCGTTCCGAAAGCAATCCGGCGGCGGCCAGCGCCGAGTCGCGCACCAGTTCAGCCTCCAAACGCACGCGCAGCGCGCGGCTAAGCAGCTTGTTTTCCGGATCCTTGGCGAGCGAGTCGGGCGTAACGCGCGATGCCTGGCGATAGGTGGCACTGATCACAATCAGCCGATGCGCCATCTTGAGCGACCAGCCTCGTCGGACAAATTCGACAGCCAGCCAATCCAAAAGTTGCGGATGAGTCGGGAGCGAGCCCTGGTAACCAAAGTCCTCACCCGTCCGCACCAGCCCACGTCCGAAAAAGGCCTGCCATTGCCGGTTAACCGTGACTCGTGCGACCAATGGATTGCGGGCATCGACCAGCCATCGCGCAAGACCCAACCGGTTGCGTGGAAATTCCGCGGGGAGCGAGCCGAACAGCGACGGAATTCCCGCCTCCACCGCCTCCTTCGGTTGCAAGAACTCGCCCCGTTTGTGAACAAAGGTCTGCCGCGGATTGTCCGCCGGTCTTTCGGCAAAGACGAGGGTCGTTGGCAAGGTGGGTTCGTGCGCTCGCTCGGCTCTCAGTTCCTTTCGCGGACCGTCAAGCCCCGGCGTGATTGACGCGAAGTAGCGCATCAAAGTCGCGCGCTGCTCGGGCCTCTGTTGCTCCCGCGGCTGGGCCAGGATCTGATCGACTTCCGCCGGCATCACTCGGCGATCGGTTGGCACCATGCCGTCGGTCGCCGAAATCCGAAACTTGCCCAACCCGCAGGCGTAGTAGTACTCAAACAACATCTGCACCGAGAGGCTCTTGGCGTTCTCGAGCGGACGGTCGAGGATGAAGATCGCGGAATGCGGTTTTCCCTGCCCTTTATTGATCGACCAGGACGTGAGCGGGTTTCCGTCGATCGCCGCACTCGCGCCTCCCACGTTGGCCGCGTAGCTCTGCGTGGCCCCTTTGAAGTGAATGGGTGCCCCGTCGCACTTGGCCGTCCATTCACTCAGCTCAAAATCTCCGAACGGGCCCTCATAAAAGACGCGGCCCGGACCGTGCTCGGGAAGCGAATCATCGGGCAGCACGTCGAGCCGCAGCGCGGTGATTTTTGCCGGAAGCTGGTCGACTTGAACTTCGTAACGGTCGCTCTTGCTCATGTCGCCGCTGGCGAGGATCGAGTCGTCGGGTAAAACGGCCAGATGCGGCAGCGTCGCTTTCGCCCGTGCCGGATGCAAAACCGTCCAGTGGAGGGCGCGAGATGATTCCCTCTGCTCCCAATGGTCGAATTCCGCGTCGAACTTAGCGCGCCCTTCTCGGTCGCCCGGCGAGAACCGATTGGGCAAGTCGACCTCGGCGGCGGCGATCTGGCGCTCAATCTGTCGTCGACGGCTGACGAGCGCGGCAACGGGAATGTCGATCTGCTTTTCGTCCGCGTTGTTCAAGAAGGCCATCATCCGGTAGTAGTCGCGGTGCGGAATCGGATCGAACTTGTGCGTGTGGCACTGAGCGCAGCGAACCGTGAGTCCCAGCCAAACGGTGCCGGTGGTGCCCACGCGATCGATCGTCGCGTAGTAGCGATATTCGAGAGGGTCGATGCCCCCCTCTTCGTTGAGCATCGTGTTGCGGTGAAAGCCGGTCGCGATGCGATCTTCGACCGACGCATTGGGCAGCATGTCGCCGGCTAGTTGCTTGATCGTGAATTGATCGAAGGGCATATCGGCGTTGATTGCCGTAATCACCCAATCGCGATAAGGCCAGATCGATCGCGTGCGGTCCTTTTCGTAACCGTTGGTGTCGGCGTAGCGGGCCAGGTCAAGCCAACGGCGGGCCCAGCGCTCGCCATAGTGAGGCGACGCCAGCAACCGATCGACGAGTCGTTCATAGGCGTCGGGAGCGGGGTCGTTCACAAACGCGTCGGCTTCCGCGGGCGTCGGAGGCAGACCAATCAAATCGATGCAAACGCGGCGGGCCAGCGTGTAGCGATCGGCCTGCGGCGACAGTTTCAGTTCGAGGCCGCTCGACTCGAGCTGCGCCTGCACAAAGTCGTCGATTGGGTTTCGCGAGTGCGTGCGCTGCGCCGACAACTTCGGAGGCGGCACTTGCTTGGGCGGAACGAAGGCCCAATGGGATTTGTATTCCGCACCAGCCGACACCCAGGCCCGGAGAATTTGCCGCTCGCTGTCCGAGAGCGGTTTGTTGGCCGCAGGGGGCGGCATCATCTCGTCGGCATCGTGCGAGAAGATGCGGCGAATCAGCTCGCTCGAATCGGGCTTTCCCGGAACGATCGGCGTTTTGCCGGACTCGGTCCGCGCAATCGCCGACTCGCGCACGTCCAACCGCAGTTTTGCCTCGCGGGCGGCGTCATCGGGCCCGTGACATTTAAAACAGTGCTGGCTGAGAATGGGCCGCACGTCGCGCGAAAAATCCAGCCCGCCAGCGGCCGAGATACCGCTCGCCGACGCGAGGATCGCGAGAATTGCCCCAAATCGGAGACCCGGCAAATGGCACCCTCGGAATGGTGGCCCGAAATCGCATCAACCTCCGTTTATTCTACGTTATTTCGCGGTCGTCGCGAGCGACCGGGCAGCGAACATTGGACCGCGCAGCAAAATGGCACAGCCGCGATTCGGGCGAGGTGGATGTCCCCAATTCTGCTGCCGCCGCTACTTTCTCATCGCCTGCATCCGTTTATTCAGTTCTTCGGGCGAGACGTCCTCGATGTGCGTCGCGATGTACCAAGAATTCCCGCAAGGATCGATCACCGCGCCCGTGCGGTCCCCGTAAAACATGTCAGTCGGCTCGGTCAGGACCTTGCCGCCGGCGGCGACGGCGCGGCGATGCGTTTCGTCGACGTTGGTCACATAGTGATGGAGCGTTGCGGAATAGGCCTTCGCTCGTTCGTTGGCCTCGCCCAGCATCAAGATTGTGTCGCCGATTTTGACCTCGGCGTGCGCAATCGCGCCATTCGGTCCCGGTATGCGCTCGACGCACTTCCCTGCGAAAGCTGCCTCGAGGAATGCGACCAGCTTGTCGGCTCCGACAACGACCAGATAAGGCGTGACGCTGTGATGTCCTTCGGGAATCGCTTTGACGGCCATGGCAGCCTCCTCTTTTGTGTGTCGCGAATTTGGGCAAAATACGTCGTCCGATTATATCGGGATGGCCTTCCCCACGGCCCAAAGAAAGGGGGATCAGCATGAACCGAAAATCAGTCCACAAGCCGGGAGCGATTTGCTAGCATTCGCCCGGCAGCCAGGCGGCGACTTGCAGGCAAACGCATAGTGTCGGCCGGCGACTTGCGGGAGGCGATTGAACGCGAACCCGCGGTCTTGGCTGCCTAAGACGCGTTCGGGAGACGAGCGCGAACGACCCAGATCGACGTAACAAGATGGATTGTAGAAAGGAGTAGCGCGATGAAAGGATTTTCGCTAAGCAATGGAGCCCTCCTACTTGGAGCGGCGGCTGCGATCGGTGCATTTTTTGGACTTTCCCAGGAGGCGCGAGCGGAGCTGCCGCGGCGCGAATACTACCGCCTGCAGCGGGAAGCACCGGAAGAGCTGCGAATTGCCGTCCTGAAAGTGCATGAAGCTCCCGGCGAATCGAGGCGGGGCGCGTTTGACATCGATGTGGAGGCCAGAGTGCTGCGCGTCAACCGTACCGCCGTCCGCGTGCACGATGGCGAGGTGATTCACATCATTTACCGGGTGCATCGTCGCGAACGGGCCGTGCCCGGTCCCGGCGAGCCGCAACCTCCCGAAGAAGGCCAGGAGTATCCGGCCTGGCTCGCGAAGGTCGAAGGCGAACGCCGCGCGTTCCAGCCGGCCGCCGGAGTTTATTCGTTCGAACGCGTCGAGCACTAGTCGCCGGCGATCGAACCGCCAAGATGACAACAGAAGGACGGCGCGCTTCCGCGCCGTCTTTCCTTTTGTTCGTGCCTCGGCTCGTCGCGACGTCGTCTAGAAATGTTTGGCGAGCCGCTCGACGATCAGGCGGCCGATGTTGAGCGAAGCGGTGGCGGCCGGCGAAGGCGCGTTGAGCACGTTCACGATCCGCTCGTTTTCGACGATCGAGAAATCGTCGACCAGGCTGCCGTCGGGCGCGAGCGCCTGCGCTCGCACGCCGGCGGGTGCCGAGTGGAGATGCTCGACGCGGATCTCGGGCACCATCCGCTGCAGCGCCTTCACAAAGGCCCGCTTGCTGATCGAGCGCCAAAGCTCGCCCAGCCCCATCCGCCAGTTTCGCGAAGCCAGCCGCAAAAACCCCGAATAGCTCAGCGACTCGGCAAGGTCGCGCAGATTCACATCGGTGAGGTGATATCCCTCGCGCGCGAAAGCCAGCACGGCGTTTGGCCCACATTCGACGCCGCCCAGAGCCATCCGCGTGAAGTGCACGCCGAGAAACGGAAAATCGGGATTGGGAACGGGGTAGATCAGGTTCCGGCATAAATGTTGGGCGGCCGGCACAAGCTCGTAATACTCTCCGCGAAACGGGACGATTTTCGCCGGCGGCGCGAGGCCACCCAGCGCCGTCACCCGATCGGCAAACAGTCCCGTGCAATTGACGACGAGTTTGGCTGAGACCTCGCCGGCAGTACTCGCAAGCCGCGTGCGATCCCCTTCGGCGCGCATCCCCGTGACGCGGGCGTTGGTCAGAATCGTTCCGCCAGACTTTTTGATGTGGTCCGCTAGTTTGGCACACACACCCTTGTAGTCGACGATTCCGGCGTCGGGGACGTGGATCGCCCGGATGCCGGCCGCGTGCGGCTCCAGCTCGTGCAGCCGCTCGCCGCCGATCATCTCGCACGTCACACCGTTGGCCTGGCCGCGCTCGTAAATGCGTTCGAGCGCCGGCATCTCGGTCTCGTCGACGGCAACGATCACCTTGCCGCAGATCTCGTGGGCGACGCCTTCTTGTCCGCAAAATTCGATGAGCGCCTTGCGTCCCTCGCGGCAGTTGACCGCCTTGAGCGAGCCCGGCTTGTAGTAAATACCGGAGTGAATAACGCCGGAGTTGCGGCCCGTTTGGTGCGCGGCGAGCCCGGCTTCTTTTTCGAGCAGGACGATTTTCTTGCCGGGGTAGAGGCGCGCAAGCTGATAACCGGTCGCCAGCCCGACGATCCCGCCCCCAATGATCGCAACGTCGGCCTCAATCATGTTGGTGGGCACGTCAGGACTCCGCCGAATGCCGGCATTTTGGAGCCGCGCCGTCAGCAAGCGGATTATCAACCTTTGGTCGGCGCGTGACAGCCCGCTTCCTCACGGGCGCGGCTCCGCGCGCTTCGCGCGATAGATGTGCGTCGCCTGACCGAAGGCGGTTTCGGCGGCTTCCATCAGCGTTTCGCTCAAGGTCGGATGGGCGTGGATCGTCTCGGCCACGTCACGGGCGACGCAGGCGGTTTCGACCGCGAGCGTGCCCTCTGCGATGAGTTCACCGGCTCCCGCTCCGACGATGCCGACGCCGAGCACACGCTGGGTCTGTGGATCAATCAAGAGTTTCGTCAGCCCTTCGGTCCGCGAAATCGTGACGGCTCGTCCCGAGGCGCCCCACGGAAAGCGGGCCACTTGCACCTCACGGTTGGTGTTTTTCGCCTCCGTCTCGGTCAGGCCGCACCAGGCCACTTCGGGATCGGTGAAGACCACGGCGGGAATCGCCAGGTTGTCGAACGCGGCCGGCTCCCCGTGGAGCGCCTCGATCGCCACGTGCGCCTCGCGGGTGGCTTTGTGGGCGAGCATCGGTTCGCCGGCCACGTCGCCGATCGCGAGAATATTCGGATCGGCCGTGCGGCGCTGCGGATCGACCTTGATAAAGCCCTTTTCGTCAATTTGCGCGCGCGTGTTTTCGAGGCCCAGGTCGCGGCTGTTCGGCCGGCGGCCCACCGAGACCAGCACGCGGTCGAAGGTCTGCTTGGGTTCGACCCCTTCTCCCCCGAGCTCGGCTACGATCCCCTCTTTGGTCGCGGTCAGCTTGACCACCTTTGTATTGAGCAAGATGGACGCGAAAAGCTTGTCGAGCCGCGCCTTCAGCGGCCGCACGAGATCGCGGTCCGCACCGGGCAAAAGGCCGGCGGTCATTTCCACCACGGTGACCTGAGAGCCGAGCGCCGCGTAGACCGATCCCATCTCGAGACCGATGTATCCGCCGCCGACCACAAGCAACTTTTGCGGGACATCGGGTAGGTCGAGGGCGGCCGTCGAGTCCATCACGCGCGGATCTTTGATCGCGAAAATCGGCGGAATGATGGGCGAGGAACCGGTCGCCACGATGGCTTTCCCGAAGGCGAGCTTTTGCGTCGAGCCGTCGGGTTTTTTGAGTTCAAGCGTGGTCGAATCCAGAAATCGAGCGCGGGCCTGGACGAGTTTCACGCCGCGGGCCTTGCAGAGTTCGCCGACGCCGCCGGTGAGTTTCTTGACGACCGATTCTTTGAACGATCGAAGCTTGTCGAGATCGATCTTGGGCTTGGCGAAGGTGACGCCCCATTGCGTTGCGTCGTGAGCTTCTCCCAAAAGCTGCGCGACGTGCAGCAAGGCCTTCGAGGGGATGCAGCCGCGGTTCAGGCAGACGCCGCCTGGGATGGGTTCGTCATTAACGATCGCGACGTCCATGCCCCGATCCGCGGCATCAAAGGCAGCCGGATAGCCCGCCGGCCCGCCGCCGATTACCACGAGCTCAACGCGTCCGCCGATCTCTCCTTTTTCCTTTTCCCCCTGGCCCGGCATGTTGAGTCTCGCTGGTGATCGATGCGTGCAAAAGGACGTCTTCGGGTGGCACTGGCGGCTTGTCCGCCAGTGGTCTTCGATTGCGCCGTCGAGATGCCTGCAAGAATTTCACTGGCAGCAAGCTGCCAGTGCCACCCAGAACCCATCACAGTTCGATGAGCAGCTTGAAGGGGTCGGACAGAATTCCCGCCAGCTTGACGATGAATCGTGCCGCGTCGGCCCCGTTAATGATCCGGTGGTCGTAAGACAGCGACAAGGGCAGCATCAGTCGCTCGACCACTTTGCCGTCGACGAGCTTGAGCTGCTTTTGCGTTCGCGACATGCCGAGGATCGCCGCCTCGGGGTAGTTGACGATCGGCGTGAAGGCCGTGCCGCCGATGCCGCCGAGGTTTGTGATCGTAAACGTCCCCCCCTGCATGTCGGCCAGGTCGAGCCTCCGCTCCCGAGCCTTCGCGGCGAGTGTCCCGAGTTCCTGGGCAATCACCAGGACCGTCTTGCGATCCGCGTCGGGGATGACGGGCACCAAGAGTCCGAAATCGGTGTCGACTGCCACGCCAATGTGGAAGTAGTGCTTCACGATCAGCTCGCCGGCAGCCATGTCGATCGTCGAATTGAAGTGCGGGAACGCCTTGAGCGCGCCGACGACCGCCTTGACCATGATCGACGTCATGGTGACTTTGGGGGCGTTTTGACCGATGTTGCGCACGTAGCTCTGGCGCGCTTCCTCGAGCTCGGTGACGTCGGCCAGCTCGTGCTGCGTGACGTGCGGCACGGTTTGCCAGGCGACCGTGAGATTGGCCGCACTCACGCGGCCCAACTTGTTGATCGGCACGCGTTCGATCGGGCCGAAGCGATCGAACGGCGGCAGCGTGACGCCTGCGCCGGGTGGACCGCCTTGCACGGCCCGTCCTGTCGTCAGCGAGCGCACGAATGACTGGACGTCGTCGCCGGTCACGCGTCCGCCGGGTCCCGTTCCCGTGACTCGGTGCAGGTCCACCCCCAGCTCGCGCGCCAAACGCCGGGTCGCCGGTCCGGCCGGAACTGGCGCTGAGTCGTGTCCGTTGTCTGAAGCCTCGCCGCGTCCCGGTGCACTGTTTGGAGGAGACGCCTCTTGCGTTTTTGCGACCGTCGCGGGAGCAGCGGGCTCCGGGGCGGCGCTGGGTTTCACCGGCGCGGGCTGTGCTGTCGGGGCGCGGACTGTTTCGCAGTCGCGGCGGCGGCCGGAGGAGGTGGAGAGGGCGAAGGCTTCGCTGTCGCGGTCTCTTGCTTCTCGGGGGCCGGAGCTGCGGTTTTCGCCGCCGGCGGAGCGGTCGTTCCTGGTGCGTTCGCTGGTGGGGCCGCCGACTCGTCGATCGTGAGGAGGGGCTGCCCGATTTTGACGGTTTGCCCCTGCTTCACCAGGATTTTTTCGACGCGCCCTGCCTGCGGCGCGGGAATCTCCGCGACGGCTTTTTCCGTCTCGACCTCCAGCACGATCTGGCCCGCCGTGATCACGTCCCCTTCGTGGACATGCACCGCGGCGATGTCAGCGGCCTCGACGCCTTCGGAGATCAACGGCAGCTTAAATTCTGTGGTCATGTTCGCGTCGGAGCACGATCTCGGCGCCAGCCGAGCATCGCAGGCGAGGCAGGGAGCGCGTTAAGTCGGCCAAACAGGGCCAGCCCAACGAGGACTACAGGCGATTTACGCGGTCGCGGGGTCTGCTTTGTCGGGATCGATATCCAAGTCTTTGACCGCTTTGGCGAGCTTCTTCTTATCAAACTGCCCGTTGTCGGACAACGCGCACAGCGCCGCGTAGACCGTGTGCTCGGCATCAATTTCAAAATGCCGCCGCAGAGCCGACCGCGTGTCGCTGCGGCCAAAGCCGTCTGTCCCTAGTGTAACGTAGGGACCCGGCATCCAGGGGCGAATCTGGTCGGCGACGAGCCGCACGTTGTCGCTCACGGCGATGAAGGGCCCCGAGACTCCTTTCAGAACTTGCTGCAAGTAGGATTGCCGCGGTTCTTCTTTCGCGTGGAGCCGGTTCCAGCGTTCGCAGGCGCGGCTGTCACGGAACAACTCGCTGTAACTGGTGACGCTCCAAACATCGCTGCCGACACCGAACTGTTCGGCCAGAATCGATTGGGCGCGGCGGGCCTCGTTCAAGAGCGGGCCGCTGCCGAGGAGTTGGGGCCGTGCCCCGTTGCTCTTGGCTGTCTTCGGAGTGCTCGACACCTTGTAAATGCCCTTGAGGATGCCTTCCTCGCAGCCTGCTGGCATTTCGGGCATCGCATAGTTCTCGTTGTAGACGCTGACGTAGTAGAAGCCGTCTTCGTTCTCGTGACACATCCGGCGCAGGCCGTCCTGGATGATGACGGTGAGTTCGTAGGCGTAGGCCGGATCGTAAGCGTGAACGCTCGGCACGGTCGTCGCGATCAGTTGGCTGTGCCCGTCCTGGTGTTGCAGCCCTTCACCGTTGAGCGTCGTGCGGCCGGAGGTTCCACCGATCAGAAATCCGCGCGTGCGGGCATCGGCGGCGAGCCAGATCAGGTCGCCCACGCGTTGGAATCCGAACATCGAGTAGTAGATGTAAAACGGGATCATGTAGGTCCCGAGCGTGGAATAGGCGGTGCCGGCCGCAATGAACGACGACGTAGCCCCGGCTTCGTTGATTCCTTCCTCGAGGATCTGGCCGTTTTTGGCCTCCTTGTAGTACATGATCGTGCCGGCATCGACCGGATCGTAAACCTGGCCTTTGCTCGAATAGATGCCACACTGAGCGAAGAGCCCTTCGATGCCGAAGGTTCGCGCCTCGTCGGGAATGATCGGCACGACCCGCCGGCCGATGTTTTTGTCTTTGAGCAGATGGCTGAGCAGGGCTCCGAAGGCCATCGTGGTCGAGGCTTCGCGTCCGCCGCTGCCCTTGAGCGTTTTCTCGAAGGCTGACAGGGGGGGCGTCTCGAGCCGCTCGAGAGCGCCGTGCCGCACGGGGAGCGATCCGCCCAGCGTTTTGCGCCGCTCGGAAAGATACTGGAACTCTTCGCTCTCCTCAGGGAAGCGGTAAAAGGGCGCATCCTTGAGCTCGTCGTCGCCGATCGGAATCGCGAACCGGCTGCGAAAGGCCCGCATTTCCTCGCCGTCGAGCTTCTTTTCCTGATGAGTCGTGTTGCGGCCTTCGCCCGCCTCGCCCAGGCCGTATCCCTTGATCGTCTTGGCCAGGATAACGGTCGGCGAACCCTCGTGATGGACGGCCGCGTGAAAGGCCGCGAAGACTTTGCGCGGGTCGTGTCCGCCGCGGCGCATCTTTTGGAGCTGCTCGTCGGAGAGGTGTTCGGCCATTGCCAGGAGTTCGGGCGAGACGCCGAAAAAGTGCTCGCGGATGTAGGCGCCCGGTTCGACGCTGTACTTCTGATACTGCCCGTCGACCACTTCGCCCATCCGTTTGACGAGACGGCCGTCGGTGTCGGCCGCGAGCAGCGGATCCCAGTCGCTGCCCCAGATCACCTTGACGCAGTTCCAGCCCGCGCCGCGGAAGGCCGCCTCGAGCTCCTGAATGATCTTGCCGTTGCCCCGCACGGGGCCGTCGAGCCGCTGCAGATTGCAATTCACGACGAAGATCAGGTTGTCGAGCGATTCACGCGACGCAAGGGTGAGAGCGCCGAGCGTTTCCGGTTCATCGACTTCGCCGTCGCCGACAAAGCACCAGACGCGCGACTGGCTCGTGTCGACGATGCCGCGGTCGCGCAGATACCTCAAGAAGCGCGCCTGATAAATTGCCGTAATCGGCCCCAGCCCCATCGAAACCGTCGGGAACTGCCAGAAGTTGGGCATCAGCCACGGATGCGGATACGACGACAGCCCTTTGCCCGGGCGCAAAGTCTCACGACGGAAGGCTTCCAGGTCTTGTTCGGTCAACCGGCCTTCGACGAACGCCCTCGCGTACATGCCGGGCGACGCGTGTCCCTGAAAATAGATGAAGTCGCCCGTGTGCTCGGCCGTCGGTGCGTGGAAGAAGTGATTCATGCCGACTTCGTACAGGGTGGCCGACGAGGCGAACGTCGAAATGTGCCCGCCGACGCCCGGGTACTTGGTGTTCGCCCGCGAGACCATGGCCATCGCGTTCCAGCGGATAATGCTCTTGATCCGCCGCTCGATCTCGATGTTTCCCGGATAGCGCGGCTGCTGATCGGCGGGGATGGTGTTGACGTAGGGAGTGTTGGCGGTGAACGGAAGCGTCACCCCCCGCAAATAGGCCCGTTCCTGCAGATTGACGAGCAGTTCTTGGAGCCGCTGCGGCCCATAGCGGACGAGCACATCGTCCAGCGACTCGAACCATTCATCGAGTTCCTCGGGAGCGATCCCGGAAACATCGTTGGGGACCAGACTGCGGCCCACCATTCGCAATACGTTTGTAGTTGCCATTGCCTTCGTTTCCGAAGAGCCGCTTGGAATCAATCCCTGTGCAGCGCGGACCTGTGCCCAGCGTCCCGGACGAACGCCTCGCCCTCCTGGCCGAATCCTCTACGCGTTCCGGACCTTATCGAAAAACCGTCCTGCGTGGCAAGCGCGACCTTGTACACACCAATGTGCCGCAAGTCCGTTTGTGGCCTTGCCAAAGTCGGGGCAAGCGACCGGGAAAAGCGCATCGATCGGTCAGCAAGCCCGCCTCTAAAGCGTATGCTCCGAATTGGTTAACCGATTGCGCAGCACCCCATTATAACGAGACTGTCAAAATTCGACTGTGCCAGGCGTCGATTCTCTTCCCAACGTCATGGCTCGGCCACGACGGTCCCAAGCTCAGTGTCGATGTGAGGCACGACTAAATCGAAGCGCCCCAATCGAATCGCCTCGTTCGGCCGACGTCGCGAGTGGCCCTGCGAATCGAGCGAGGCCGGGGCACGCTTTGACCTGAGTTTTGAATTCGCGTTTTGCGATGCGTGCCGGCGAGCAACTCCTTCCGCCCCCTTGAAGGGCACCGCTATAATGGCGACTGCTTACACGGCCCCGTGAACACGCGGATGAGCAATGAGCGTCGGATTTGTCAGACCCAACAGTTCTCGATTGATGCTGCACGTCTATGGACGTTCAGTGCACCCAGAGCTGTTTCGCATCTTTGCCGAGACCGATATCGCGCAGGACGGCTATTCGGCCACGCTGCGGATCTGCGACACGGGCCATAGCATCGACTTCCGCTACAACGGCCACACGGTCACCGAGCTGACCGCGAGCCGCGACCAGCTCTTGCCGCAAAAAAAACGATTCCTCGAGAAATCTTTGCGCGGCTGCCGCGACGAATCGGTGCGCTTTGACGGCGGATTGCGATACAGCCTGAGCTACCACATGGAGCGGCTGGAGCCAACGGTGTTTCTCAACTTCCACGAGGAACTTTCCGCCGACTGCAAGCGAGCCGCCGTCGCCTACCGTTTCCCGTCGGAGAACCGGCTGTCGCCGGAACCCTTAAGTCTGCTGCGGACTGACTCGGGAACGCGCAGCCTGCTGATTCATGCATTTCACACCTTTCCCGAGAGCTGCAGCGTGCTGAAAACGCAGTCGCTGTTCGAGCTTTAGCGACTCGCCAGGTTGAGTAACGCTGCTCGCGAATCGCTCTGACGTCCTGCCTCGCGGCAGCATCTGAACCATCTCATCGATTCGCTCGCGCGGACAACAATTAGCCGAAGTCGGGTCGGTTCTGGCGCGTTCTTTGCGAAACCTTGTCTCGGTGAGTCGGGCTCCCTGAGAAATCAAACTGTCGAGAGCCTGTTCTGCCAAAAAAATGTCTGATGCGGAAGTGGGTCTTGGGACCGACGACTCAGCAGCAGACGCAATAAAAATTTGGGCTCCTTGTGAGCGGGGCGGAGCGGTTCGAAGCGATTGGGCCGCTGCCCTCCAAGATGAAGGGGGACTGAAATGTTCTCGAAACGAATTCTGATGACAGTAGCAGCCCTGCTGACTGCGGGAAGTTTCTTACTGAGCGATGTCGGTTCGAATGTGGCCATGGCGCGCGGAGGGCGCGGTGGCGGTGGGCGCGGCGGCTGGGGTGGAGGCTACCGTGGCGGTTGGGGTGGCGGTTACCGCGGCGGCTGGGGTGGACGTGGATGGGGCTGGGGCGGGTACGGCGTGGGGTTAGGCCTAGGCTTGTCCTATCCCTATTGGGGGGGCTACGGCTATGGATACCCCTATTACGGCTACGGGTACCCCGCTTATTACGGCACCTACAGCTATCCGAATGACGGGACCTACAGCTATCCGTATTACGGTGGCTATACGACCGGCTATTACGGCTACTCGCCGTACTACAACACGTACGGCTACGGAACGGTCTACTGATTCGACCGAGAATCGCAACTCAGTTTGGCCCGCGCGTCGTTCGCGAGTGTAAACTTGCCTTCGGAGCACGGGCCAAATTTTTGCCCAGATGGAAAACGAGAAGCCGGTCTCAGAAGCGCGACCGATCAAGCAACGGACGACGTGGGAACACGAGCCGTTGCCGCCGCGCACTCCTTGACCATGAAATGATTACAGGCTTATCATTGAAGACGTGAGGACAGGCGGGGCAGCCTGTCCAACGGCGTCTTCTTGAGGGGGCGGAACAATGAAAGTTCGCAAAGGTTTGATGGGACTGGCCGCCATCGTGATGGCCGCTGGTCTGATCTTGAGCGAGGCCGGTGCGGGCACTGCACTGGCACGCGGAGGTGGTGGCGGCGGCGGCAGAGGAGGTGGTGGTGGCGGTCGTGGTGGCGGCGGAATGCGCGGTGGCGGTGGATTTCGCAGCGCAGGCATCTCTCGCGGAGGTTTTTCACGAGGTGGGTTCTCTCGCGGAGGCTTCGCCCGGGGCGGTGCGGGCTTTCGCGGCGGCTCATTCGCGGGAGGCCGAGGCTGGGGAGGCCGCGGTTGGGGCGGACGTGGTTGGGGCGGACGCGGCTGGGGCGGACGTGGCTGGGGATACGGTGGCTGGGGATGGGGTGGTGGCTGGGGTTGGGGCGGATGGGGCTACCCGTGGTGGGGTGCCTACGGCTTCGGGTATCCGTATTACTGGGGTTATCCGTACGACTCCGGCTACGGCTACGGCTATCCGTCCTACGGTTATTACGGCTACGACGACACCGGGTACGATCCCTATGCCTACACGAGCCAGCCGTACGCTTACGGCAACTCCGGTTATGGCCAGGGAGCCTACTATCCCGGTTATTATGCCGGCAATTCGAGCGGTTATTCGTATGGAGCGCCCAGTTATTATGGGACGCCGCCTGCGACCAACTACTCAACCGGCTACAGCTATCCGACGGGCTACTGATACCGAATCAGTTCGCTCAAGCGACCTGCCGCTAATCTGAGACTTATTTGGCCCGCGCGATCGAGGAGGAGAACCTCCTGGGTTGTGTCGGGCCGCAGGTCTTTTTGGGGCCCCGATTGCCAGTGCCAAAAGGAGCCGCGCACGAAGTAAGCGGTGTTTTTTGTTGCGGGCTAGCCGCGTCGCGTTTTTATCGGCACTCATGCAGCTAGCCTGCATGAACCGCCTCCGGCGGACCGCTTACTTTGTGCGCGGCTCTTTCAATTCGAGCTGGCCAGCATCAGGCCGACGATCAAGTCGTAGGCGGCGTGCGCGCCGACCGTGATGCCGAAACCGCGGAGCATGAATAGCAGCGCGAAAAACAGCGCCGCGAATGTCCGAAAGCCGAAGCTGAACAGCCGGAACGGCTCTCCCGCCGGCCCCACATAGTGAGCCAGCGAAAAGGCCAGGCTCGTCGCGAGGGCCGCCAGGAAGGCAGCGAGTGCCGGACGCACTCCGCTCGTGAGAAAGAGCCCGTGGCACATCGGCAAGAGGCACAGGCGAAACAACACTTCTTCGTAAATTCCGGCGCCGAGAAAGATCACGGCCATCGCGGCGGCCCTTTCCGTCGGAATCGACGTGGTTGTGGCCGCGCCCATTTGCCAGTTTTTGACGCCGTAGCTTTGCAGCTGGGCCAGCACGACGAGCACGCAGGCAAAGAGCAAGCTCTCGCAGAGCATGCCGCCCAACGTTCCCAGCGAAATCCGCCACGGGTCCTGCTTGGCGATGTGCCAAACCAGGAGGCCGACCACAACCATCGTCGGCACAAGCCAAGGCCGGTTGAGACCGAAGTATTCGAGGCCCCCGCGCAGCCACGCATCGGCTCCGCTGCGAAACGCATCGGAGTCACGACCGCCCAACCAGATCACCCCGGCCTCATAGGCGGCCAACAGCGGGACGACGAACAGCAGGCAATTGAGCGGCTTTCGAGTACCGCTCCAATAACCGTTTCCTCCCGACTGCGGCGGGCTACCTTGCGGAGGCGCGGGCATGATGCAATTCTCGCGACCGTTTTGCCAGCTCGAGATTGGTCAGACCGAGATTCGCCCGTTGGAGATTGGGCTGCGGCCACTGTTCGTCGGCAGAATCGAGACGGCGCTCTAGTTCTTCACGATTCTCGACGGCCGAGACGCGGCGGCCCGCTTCGTGGAGCGAATCGCTCTCCGCGCGGAATCCCAAGGCACCCAGTAAATCGGCAGCAAGCCGCCGGTCCCAATCGCCGCGCGACGCTTCCCGCGCCAAACGCCCCGCGGAGTGAGCGAAATCGAGTCGTGCGGCGACCGGCAGTGTCTCATCGGTCGCCGGCTCGCCCTCTACGGTCAATTCCAGCCAGCGGGCGATCAGGCCGAGCAATCGCGAGGCGCGATTCTGAGTGCGGGCATAAAGGTCAGGAGTGATGCGCGGCTCGTTCAGGCGTCGGTGATGTTGAGCCACTAGCGCGGGCAATTCCGTGGAATATTCCACCAGGCCCGCGACCAGTCCGGCGCCGATGGACGGGTGCAGGTCACGCAGCTGTTGCGCGGAGCTAGCGGCTTTCGATGACGTCTGCGCTCTGCCCAGCAACAGGCCGCAATCTTGGCACAACGCCGCCACCATCAATAATTCGGGATCAAATCCGCTCACGGAGCGACCGGCCACCAGGCTCGCGACGATTTGCGACGCCTCGATCCCACGAGCGACGACCTCCGCGTATCGAGCGTGGCCGATTTCTGCGAGATAGGACTTGAGGGCCACGCCGGGCAGAGAAGGGACCCCTGCCGTATCGGACGCGGATGAGGCAGACAACACGTCTCGCGCAAGCCTCGTCCAGTCGGACGACGAAACGCGCGGGCACGATTCCAGCTGATCGAGCAGGGTTCTGAGCCAGGTGATTTGTGGTTCGGTCCGGTCGAGCACGTGCAGGTGCCGCGCGATCAAACCCAGCTGGCGATCGTTCCAGGCGAGGGCTTCTTCGACGATTTCGGGAGCGACCGTTGGCAGTGATGGCGCCGCCTCGGCAGCGTTCGGGGGCCGGACTGCCTGATAGATCAGTTGAGAAACTGCAGCCGCCGCGCGGGCCAAGAGCAGCAACGAGCGACAGCTTGCAAGATTGAGCCGCGGATCGACGAATTGAATCTTCGCGCGCTGCAGCTGCTCGTTATAGCGCTGCGCAAGAGGGGGAGGCGGACCGCCAGCCGCGACACGTCGTCCGACGAAAGGGGAACGCGAGCGGCGAATCGCGATTGCAGTTCGGCCAGCGAGATCTCCGCGATCGGTCGACCCTGCGGCAATGAGGAACCGCCCACGCCGATCCCCTGCACGATTCGTCGGGTTACGATTAATGCGATGGATTGCTCGACGCAACCGCGGCGTCGCCCGCGCGCACCCTCGGTTATCGATCCTTCGTGCGCTTATCGGCCGGAAACGAGTCTGAGATTTAGTCCGAATGGAGGCCCCTCTCGGTTTAGCGAGAGGTGGCGGCCGATTGGGAAGTCTCGGCTGCCGGGGCGGGATCGGGCGCTCGCACCACGCGCAGGCGATCGGCCAGGGGCAGCTCGTCAAGACTTCCCAGTCCGAAGACCTCCAAGAACTGCCGCGTGGTCTCGTAGAGATAGGGACGTCCCAGAGAGTTGTCTTCTCCGGCAATCCGCACCAGGCCGCGCTCGAGAAGGTGTTTGAGCATCTCGGCACACTGAACGCCGCGCACCGCTTCGATCTCGGCGCGCGTAATCGGCTGGCGATAAGCGACGACCGTCAGGGTCTCGAGCGCCGGTGGCGAGAGCTTCATCTCTCCCTGACGATGGTGAACTCGTCCCAACCAGTGTGCGTAGACGGGTCGGGTCAGCAGCAGATAGCCATTCGCCGCGCGCTCGATGCGATAGGCCGAACGATCGCGATCATAGGCGGCATTGAGCTGTTCGACGATCTGCGCCGCTTGAGCAGAATCGGCGAGCATCGCCAACTGCGCCAGCCGTCGGGCGGAAAGTGCCGTGTCGCTGACGAACAGCAGGGCTTCGACGCGCGCCGCCTTGCGTCCGCGAACCCCTTTCTCGTCGACCTCGTACGATCGATTGCGCGCCCCGGCGTCGCCTCGGGCTCCGAACCGGAAGAACTGCCGCGCACGCTCATCGGAAGGTTGTGGCGGGTGCCACTGGCGGCTTGCCCGCCAGTGCGAGGTTAGGCAACGCGGGAAGAGACCACTGGCAGCAAGCTGCCAGTGCCACCCGGTCAAATCGCGGATCGTTCGGTCCATTCTCATGCGAGCACGAGCGGGTTAGAACGCCCGATTCGTGATCTCGACCTCGGACGAGTCCGCGGCGTGCGACAGGACGTTCGCGTCGCCCGCGGAATCTCGGGCCGCCTGGCGGCGGTCACTGTGCCGAGCCCGCCAATCGTCGAGCTGCCGCAGCACCTGATTGACCGCGTCCAACGGATCGGCGGCCTCCGCCTCGAAGCGGTGGATGACGCGTGGGTTGCTGCGTGCGGCGAAGTGACAGCTGAAGTTGAATTCGCCTTCGCGTTCGCCGGGCTGCAGTTGATAGTCGCGAATGCCAAGAGCGTTGAGCCGGCCCACCGCCTGCTTCCAGGCAGACGCGTGATTGCTCGACGAGCGCGATTCTGAGGAGCCGCGGATGTGCGCAGGGGCATCGGTCGGCGCCGTGGTCGCGGCCGCATCGGAATCGTTGGTGACGACGGCTTCCGCCTCGGGGAGGGTCCGCCGCGCGACCGGCGCTTTGACGGGAGTCTCGCTACTCGGCTGCTCCTGAGGATGGTCTTCCAACGATCCGCTGACGGCCGGTCGATCCGGAGAGTTGGAAGCCGCGCGGTCATCGTCCGGGTGCTCACTGGAGAAGAGAGCTTTTTGGGGCAGTCCGTTACCTTCGTTGAGCCAGCGCTTCGGCCGATTCGGGGACGATCCGCTCGAACTGGCCGCGTTGGCCTGCCGCCGCGAACCGTCGGAATCGCGGCTGAATTCGGCGAAAGGATCGGAAACCCCGGCACCGCCCTGGCTCTCGCGAGTCGAGGCCGGCGCGTCGCCCCGCGAATCGGTGACTTGCACCGGGCCGAGTAGTTCGGCGTTTCCCGCCGTTTGAGCCGCCGCGTCTTGGGCGAACTTCAAGTCGTCGACGGGGCTGTTCGACGCGGTCGCCGAGAGTTGGGGCATCCCGACGATGGCCAGCACCGGAACGGCGACCAGCGGGACGAAAATCAGACACGTGGCAATCGATCCGCTCAAGGGCGAGCGCATGCGCGGGGTACCTCCATGCACAACCGCGACCGAACGTCGGCTCCGAGCGCAAGCGATAGCGGCCAATCCACGACCGGCGCTGCGTCGGAAAACGGGCGTCCGCTTCCCCCCCGTGGGTCTTCGGGGGGGGCGGATGCTAGCCCACGTTCACTCTTCTCACAACGGCAGTTCTCTGCTATGAAACCGGTTGCTCAAACTGCCGCATTGCGAGCCACGGTCGCAAAATCTGGACCGTTCGCCAGGATGTGCCACGCTTCGAGTTTTTTCCGCGGCGGCGCTTGAATTGCAGTTCGGGAGGGCGATTCTAGAGGGCCATCGCGCTCGCCGGAGGGCTTCGTGCGCGTGACTCGCGCTTCGCGACTTGTAAGAAGTTCAGCAACATTTGGCAAAAGACCAATTTTCAATTTCCAACGCTTTGCCTGGGCGGCCTGTCGGGAGCCTCTCGAGAGCCGCCTGCTGTGAGGAGTGCATGCGACACTTAAATCGATCGCCGCTTCGGTTCGTTGTGGGAACATTGGCTGTCGTCGCCTGCGGGCTGACGGGGCTCGCCGCTTCAGCCGGCGTTGCCAGCGCAAGAACATCCGCTGACTCCGTTCGTGAAAATGGCCAAGGCTAGCCGTGACGCGATTGCCAGCGTGCACGATTATGAGGCCCTGTTCACCAAGCGCGAGTTGGTCGGCCGCACGCTCTTTTTCGGACAGATGATGATCAAGCTCCGACAGGAGCCGTTTGGGGTCTACATGCGGTTTGTCGATGCGAACGCCGGCCGGGAAGTGATCTACGCCGGACCGCGGTATCGGAATCAGCTGCAGGCGCATGAGCCGCCCGGATCGATCCGCAACATCGTCGGCACCGTCTCTCTCGATCCGCGCAGTCCCACGGCCATGGCTGAGGGACGCCACCCGATTACCCAAATTGGCATGCAGAAGATGATCGAGGGTCAGATCGATCTGTGGAACGAAGAGAAGAAGTTCGGCGAGTGCGAGTGCCAGTTTTATCCCAACGCCAAGCTCCAAGACATCGAGTGCCAGGTCTGCGAGTGCACGCACCCGACTCCCCGCAGGCAATTCAAATTCCATCGCACGCGGCTGTTCATCGACAAGAAGACGAATTTTCCGGTGCGGATGGAGCAATGGGGCTTTCCGGTCGGAGGCGGCGAACCGCCCCTGATCGAAGAGTACACGTACACGGACATCAAGACGAACGTCGGCCTGACCGACAGCGATTTCGACGTCCGCAATCGCAAGTATCATTTCTAGAAATCGGTTCCCGATTCTGCGCCGGTCGCCGAGCGCCCCTCACCCCCAACCCCTCTCCCACGAGGGGAGAGGGGAGAAGATTTGCACGCCACTTGCCTTCGCAAGCAGTGCCAACGTCGTGACTCTTCCCCCCTCTCCCCTTGCGGGAGAGGGGCTGGGGGTGAGGGGGCCTACTTCAATCGCCGTTGGGGAATCGTGCGTCATTCAGGTTAGCTCGTCTCACCGCGGACGCAGCATGATCATCGCCCACCAGGTGGCGGACGTTCGCCAGGCCGTTTTCGAAGCTCGTCGCCGCGATCGCGCCGTCGGCTGCGTCCCCACGATGGGCGCGCTTCATGCCGGACACGAAAGCCTGATCCAAGCCTGCCGCCAGGAGTGCGGTTTTACCGCGGTGACGATCTTCGTCAATCCGAAGCAGTTCGGCCCTCAGGAGGATTTCGCCCGGTATCCGCGACCCCTCGAAGACGATTTGGCTCGGTGCCGCGGCGCGGGCGTCGATCTCGTGTTTGCGCCGACGGCCGAGACTCTTTATCCGGCAGGCTTCTCGACCTACGTCGACGTCGAGCCGCTGTCGCGGGTCCTGGAAGGTGCGTCGCGTCCCGGCCACTTCCGCGGCGTGGCGACTGTCGTGTTGAAACTGCTCAACATCGTCAACCCGCAGCGCGCCTACTTCGGACAGAAGGACTTTCAGCAGCAACTCCTCGTGCGTAAAATGTGTCGAGAGCTCGACCTTCCAGTCGAAATCCGGACGTGTCCCACGGTCCGCGAGCCGGACGGCCTGGCACTCAGCAGCCGAAACCGGTATCTCGACGCCGACGAGCGCCAAACCGGCCTTTCTCTCTATCGATCGCTGCAGCGTGCCGCCGAGCGGCTGCGCCACGGAGAGCAGGACGTTCGAGCGGTCGCTGGCGAAATGGGGCGACTCCTCGAGACGGCCGGAGCGCGACCCGACTACGCGACCATCGCCGACTCGGAAAGTCTCGAGGAACTCGCGACTCCCCGTCAAAACATGGTGGCGCTGGTCGCCGCGCACGTCGGACGAACCCGGTTGATCGATAACCTGCCGATCACGATCGAGCCTCGCACCTAATCCCCGATAACGAGTTCCCGGCATGCGCCAAACGCTCCTTCGCATTCCCCTCGACGGTCCATGGACCATGGGTCGGCTCGAGCTGCCCGGCTTCGGGTTTGGGATCGTGTTGGTCGCGTGGTGCCTGGTCGGCATCGTGTGGCTCTACCGGAATCCGGCGAAGCGCGCTCATCTGCAGGCCTTGTTCGCGCCCCTGGGAATTTGGCTGGCAATCGCGGCGGCAATTGTGATGGTGCCGTGGTTCGTCGAGCGCCCGCGCGCGACGAAATTGCCGAAGCCGATCGCGTGCTCGCGTCCGATCCCAGTTCGCTCGAAGCCCTGATTACTCGGTCGCAAGCGAACTACAACAAGCTCGACTACGCACAGTCGGTCGAGGATCTCAAGACGGCGCTTCGCGACCATCCGCAAAGCGCCATTGCGCTCAATCGGCTGGCTTGGATCCAGGCCACCTGCCCGCAGGCTTCGGTCCGTGACGCGGCGGGCGCGCTTACTAACGCGAAACAGGCGTGCGCGCTGACCTCCTCTCGCAATCCGGAGTATCTGGCCACGCTCGGTGCCGCCGAGGCCGAGGGAGGCGATTTCAAAAATGCGGTCGTAACCCAGCAGCAAGCGCTGCGAGTGGCAACGTCGGCTTCGCGCTCGGAGGAGGTCGCGCCGCTGGCGGACCTTCCGCGAATGCGCCAACAATTGCAGGCTGCCGTCGAGGGCCGCCCCTTCCGCGACCAGACGGCGGGCAAAAGCCTGCCGGTGTACGGCTTCGGAGCGATGTTGTTTTTGGGATTTACCGCAGCCGCCTGGTCGGCCGCTCGCCGCGGCATGCGCGTCGGCTACCCGCCAGAACTGATGTGGGACGTTGCGATCTGGCTGTTTATCGCCGGCGTGATCGGCTGTCGGATCTTTTACTGCATTCAGTACAGCCAGCGCGTCTTCTTTGATTACCAGAACGGCGAATACGTCCTGAAGAGCTTGCCGGCGTTGCTGCTCTCGGCCGTGAATCTGCCGGACGGGGGGCTGGTCTGGTACGGGGGCCTGATTGGGGGAGCGCTCGTCGCGTGGTGGATCTGCCGGCAACGGAAGATCGCTTATCTCCAGTTGGGCGACGTGCTCGCTCCCTCGTTGTTCGTCGGGCTGGCCTTCGGCCGGGTCGGCTGCTTTTTGAACGGATGCTGCTACGGCGATCGCTGCACTCTGCCGTGGGGCATCCGGTTCCCGATGGGGAGCGTCCCCGATATGGCACTTGTCTTGCGCGGTTTTTTGGGGGCCGATCAGGACTTTTCGATGCGGCTGCATCCGACGCAGCTCTACAGTTCGATCACAGCCGCGATCCTGTTTTTCCTGACGAATGCGTATTTTTACTATCGCCCGCGCAACGGTGCCGTGCTCGCGCTGAGTGCCTTCACTTATGCGATCACCCGCTTCACGATCGAGTTTTTGCGCGACGACGAGCCGCTGCAGTTCGGCACGCCATTCACGATTTCCCAATTGATCAGCATCGTGATGTTTGTGTTCGCCATTGGTTTCAGCATCTGGTTGTCGCGCCAGCCGCTCCTGCGAACGAATCCGCAGCTTGCGAAGTCCGGCCGGGCGATCGCCGTTTGACGGGCACGGCTTGACAGGAGCGCCGGCACGCAGGACGATGACGGGCGCCGCGCGCTGCCGCGGCCCGGATGCGGTTTGCCGACGACGTGCGGCAGCGCCCGGTTCTCCGTTCGCCGCCACTCGGGCTCGTGCCACAACGTGTCCAGCGACGACAAACAGCTCATTCGGCAATGTCTGGCAGGCCGGACGGAGGCTTTTGGGGAACTGGTCGTCCGCTACCAGGACCGCCTGTGCAACTCCCTGTTTCGGGTGCTGGGCTCCTCGGATGACGCCCGCGACGCCGCCCAAGACGCCTTCGTGCAGGCCTTCCAGAAGCTGAAGACCTTCCGCGGCAATTCGGCCTTTTACTCCTGGCTCTTCCGGATCGCTCTGAACGCGGCCGCCACCCAGCAACGCCGAGCCCGCACCAAGCCGACGTCAATTGATTCGATGCGTGAGAGCAGCGGACGCACGCCCGTCGACCCGCACCCCGAAGCCGTCCCGTCGCACTCGATGGAACAGGCCGAACGCCAAAAAGCCGTGCAAGCGGCCCTGGCCGCTCTGCCCGCCGAATTCCGGATTCCGCTCGTCCTCAAGGAAATCGACGGCCTGAAATACCAGGAAATCGCCGAAATCATCGGCTGCCCAATCGGCACCGTCCGCAGCCGCATCCACCGGGCCCGCGCCGAGCTGCGGCAACGCCTCGCGTCGCAGTTACATGAAGAAGAATCTTCGGTGCCGCAGGAGTGACCTCACGCGGAGATTGCGATGGATTTTTTGTCTGCGATTTTCTTCGGCGTGAGGGGAAATCGACGCAGTGGCAGGCTTCGAAGCCGCTCCCAGGAACTCGTCCGCGACGTTCTATCGGAAGGCGGCCCTTTGTTTCTTCCTGGTTGGCGCCACTTTGTTCCTCACGGCCGCCTTGGTTGACGTTCTTGCGAACGCTCGCGCAATCGGAGAGGTATTCGGCTGGTCGGGAATCGGCTGCTTTCAAGTCTGCGTGCTCTGCGGCCTGCGCTATTCTGTTGCCAACAAGAGAGCGGACGCAGCCGATTGCGAATGATGGCGCCGCGTCAAGAGTTTCGATCCGCAACCCCGGAGGGGTGACACTCCTTTTGCCACCGGTGTAAACCGGTGGAGTGCGAAATCCCCCTCGGCATCTAAGCCCCCGATAGGGGGCGACACTGTCCCCGTCTAAGAAGTGTCGCCCCCTATCGGGGGCTTCCTAGGCCCAGAAGCACCAATCGCGTCCACGGGTTCGCACCCGCGGCAAGAGGAGTGTCACCCCTGTTGGGGCCTGAAAGACGAGCGTTGCAGGTGGGCCAACCGCGGTCACCCAGTTGCTTGACCGAATGCTCCTGACAAGCACAGCAAGCCGAAGATCGTGGCATCGGCGCATACGTGAACTGCAATCGCCAACCCGAGTCCGCCGGTCCACCACCGAAGCAGCCCCAACGCCAATCCAAAGATGCCCGCCAACACCGCGCCGAGCGGACCGGGCGGATAGCCATGGAGATGGCCCAGGCCAAACAGGGCAGTGGTCGCGCCCAGAGCCACGCCGACATTCCACTCGGCCGCGGCGACTTCCCAGAGGATGCCGCGGAAAATCAACTCCTCCAGCGTCGCGTTTGCCGCACTGAAGCAGATGCCGGCAAACAGCAAATTGCCAAAGACGGCCACAGGCACCCCGGCGGCCAGATCAGCGACCTCCGGGTGCCCGAAGGTCTGGAAGACCACCAGCGCGGCCGAAGTGGCCACGCTGAGGCCGACCGCCGCCACCAAGGGCCGACCCGTCCAACGGCCGAAAGCGAACCGAGGAGCCGTTCGGCGCAACGCCGGCCAGGCCAGCACAACGACGGCATAGACGAGCAAAGGCAGCAGGACGTACCACGGCCACGTGAGCGGCGACAAAACAATCGCTACTGCGCCAAGCGCAGTCAGGAACACGATTCCATGCCAGGCTTTCGACTGCTGTAGGGCCGAGTGCATTCCCGGTGCTCCGCTCGGGCAAACTGTTTTCGCGTTTGGCACGGGAGTTTAAGGGGTTGGGAATCGGTCGTCCCACCAGGCACAGTACCGCGTCAGAGCGTCACTAATTGGACGGCAGCGGTCGCAGATGCGCCAAAGTGGCTGATAAACAGTGTTGTAGGTTGCCCGTGCCGAATCACTGTTTTCGCGTATGGTTATCGCCAGTGCTGGCCCCAAGGACAGCGGATAGAGGAAACACAGAGCGAGCGGCGTCCACCAAATCCACGCCCGCGACCGTTTCTTCGGTTCTTCGCTCATGCCGTCACCGAAAAAGCAAAACGATCGCAGCGCCGATGATCGGCGAGACGACAAGCACCCCCAAGCAGACAATGACGATGCCCTTTGAGAGGATGAATTTCTCCATCCTGTTTCGCGGCGAAGCGGAGTCGCCTGGGGCTTCGCATTAAGTAATCCTCGCGGTCGCTCATGCCGTCATTTTAGCGGGGGTGCCGGGGTGGTACCTGCGTTTGAAACCGCGTTTTTTGGCGATTGGCACGGGAGTTTTACTCGCCGGTGCTCACCGCCGCCGCGGGTCGATAATTTCGACCGCCACGAGCATTAACAGCAAGAGTGCTCCCGCCGCGGTAACAATCGGCGACCATGCCGCGAATACGCCACATGCCATGCTCCACGAAAGAAGCGGCTCAGCGTGACCCGTATAAACACCGGCAAGCCCGACGCGCCGCATGACGAATCCGGCCAAGATCAGCCCGAGGGCTGCGGCGAGCTGTAGCCATCGCCATCGCGTCGATTTGCCTGGTTCGTCGCTCATGCCGTTACCTCAGCGATTGGCACGGGAGTTCAATCATGCAATGGCGGCTGTAGGTTGGAACGGGGCGGTGGCGGCATCTGTTCCATTTCGTGATCAAAGGGAATTCCTCGCCCCCAACCAATGCCCGGGCGATTTTCCCAATCCTGACCCGCCTCACGCTCCGCTGTGTTCATGAACAAGTTGATGTAAGCGACGGTCAGTCTGCCAATGCAGTCGACCCGGCTGGCTTCACGGAGTGGCCGGTAGACAGTCGTAAGCAGTGATTGATTGAAGAAGTCGGTGCCGCTCAAACCGGCCACAGGGCCGATCGAGAGCGCATACAGAACGGGCATCACAAGGAACAGTGCCAGGATTCTCCGACGGATCGAATTATCGTGCATTGTGCGATCCTTCGCTCATGCCGTCACTCCGGTTAAGCGCGCCGCGACTTGATGGCCAGGTGGGCGACAATCGCGCCCATCTCTAAGGCGGCCGCCAAGAATTGGATGTGGCTGATGCCAGAGGAGCACTCCCGCGAATGCCCAGCATGGGATCGCGACAATCGCCGTTAGCGTCAGTCGTCTCATGCCGTCATTCTAGCGGCGGATTCGGAGCAAAGAAAAACCCGTCGCAGGGCGGGTAATCGCGAGATTGTCGTTCTTCCTAGGTCTGCCGTAGAGACAGGAGGCCGACGCACGCATCTTCGGACCGACATCGACTCTGTTTCAAATTGGGGCACTACCTCCCAACCCTATCGGGGTTCAGAATCCTGGGACCAACTGTCCAATAGCCGGATGCGCGCCTTTCCCTTGCCCGCCTGGGCCGAAAAAAGTTTGGAAGTTGTTTCTTCGGGCATAGAAACGCGGTCTGGTATGAACGTCAAAATATCGGACAATGGAATGAGGGTGTGCGCGGCAATTCCGTTGGTCGCGTCGTGGACGGTAGACGTGCGCCCGCCGCGGGACACTAACTCGTGGGTCGGGTCACATTCTCTGACTAGGAGTGGCAAGCGCACCCGATTGGTAACCCACGGCCGAAGCGCCCGAAAAAGCTACAAATTGCTCGCGCGGGACTGGTGGGACGGGACTGGTGGGACGGGACTGGTGGGACGGGACTGGTGGGACGGGACTGGTGGGACGGGACTGCGGGACGGGACTGCGGGACGGGACTGCGGGACGGGACTGCGGGACGGGACTGCGGGACGGGACTGCGGGACGGGACTGCGGGACGGGACAATTCTTCTAGCAACTGGTGGTGGTAGGGACGTGCGGGGTCGTCGCCGAAGAGCGGCTCAGCAGGAGTTTCGGCCCCTCCCAATGGAGCCGTCAGCGCGGCGCGATTCCGGGGAGCGACGTGAAGAGGTAGTAGGCCCGGGGCACAGCCGCCTCGAGCACCGCGTTCCAACGTGCCTCGGGGCGGGCCGATTCGCTCGACGAAACCAGCCGCTCGAGAAAGTTCGGCGGCGATTCGTAGGACACGACGCGTGCCGCGCTCAGTTTCAGGCGTTCTTTGAGCGATTTGACCGCGTCTTCGGTGAAGCCGATTTGATCGACCAGTTTTCGCTCCTTGGCCTGCTTTGCGGTGAAAACCTGGCCAGTGGCCATCTCGCGGATCTTCTTCTGGTCCAGCCCCTTGCGGCTCCCGGCGATGACTTCGAGAAACCGGTCGAGCGTCTCGTCGAGGACTTCCATCCAGAGTTTTTTGTCCGTTTCGGAAACCGGTCGGAAAAAGCTGAGCGTGTCTTTATACGGGCCTGTCTTGAGCGAATCTTCCTTGACCCCGACAGTCTCCGCCAACTTCGAAATGTCGTAATGCGGAAGAATGACCCCAATCGACCCAGTCCAACATGTCGGCTCGGCAAAGATCACACCCTCGGGACCCGCGCCCATGGAAACGTAATAGCCCCCCGAGGCGGCGAGCCGCTTCATCGACACATTGATCGGCTTGTGCTTGTCGGTCTCGAGCTTGCGCAGCGCGTGGTAGATCTCGTTGCTGTCGGCGACAAGGCCTCCGGGAGAGTCGACGACCAGCACGACACCTTTGACGTTGTCGTCCTTACTGGCCTGCTCGATGGACTTCAGCACATGGCCGGTGAAGGGGGGCATAATTGTCCCCTCCACGGTGATGAGCGCGATCTTGTCGGTGATCAGCGGGTCACCGGAGTGAAACTTCTCGACAACGTCACCGTAGCTGAAATACGTGTGGTACGCCGAGTAGAGCATCAAGTTGAAAGCGACGGAGGTCAATAAGACCAACATCAGCAGCCAGGTCGCTACGCGTCTGCGCGGCGCTTGGACGACAACCAGCGGTCGCTCGGGCTGAGAAGGCACGACAGGTCGATTGATCGGAGCACTCATCGGGGCGGCCCTGGTAAGAGGAGCAAGTTGCAGCCGGTTTTCCGGTGTTTCGCTTTCTGCCGGCGGGGGTCGTCCGAATCCTTGGCAAAACCCCCACGCGCGTCAAAACCGAACTGTGCGCGCGTCGATAAAAGCTCTGGCGAAAGCGATTACTCCAGCCGTGACGATTATCCCTCGTCGTACTGTGGAGTGCAATCTTCGGGCTTTAAGCATTACGCAGGCCCGCGCCGCGAAGCCGCCGCTCCCCAGGAGACCCCGGGAATGACCGTTTTCCGTTCGCGCCCCGCAGCAACAATCTGTCTGCTGACCGGGACCGTCGCATCGATCAGTCTGGCCGGCCTCGTCTGGGCACAAGCGCCGGCCGAGAACTGGCCGTTCGACGAGCACGCTCAGGCGCCAGCCGCGCAGCCGGCCGCGCCACCTAAGTCCGCCGTGCAGCAGCGCCTTGAAGAACTGTATCGCCGCGACGGTCGGCCCCTCCCCGAGTACATGCAGCAAGACGCCTCCAGCGGCCAGGCCGCGCCAGCGACGCCCTCGCAATCGTCGGCGGAGACTTCGGCTCAGCGGAACCAGCGCGTCGCCCCAGCCCCGCAAGGGACGGTTCACCAACAGCTCTCCGACTATTACCAGAGCCAAGGGAAGGCGATCCCCGGGCCGCAGCCCGCGGCGGGCGGTGCTTCCTCCAATGCGACTCAAAATGCCCGCGCCCAATCGGGACAGGCGATTGCGACACAGCCGGCCGAAGGGCACTGGTACGATCGCATCAATCCGTTCCACAAATCGACGCCGGCCGCGCAGCCCCAAAGCCAGGTGCAAACCTCCGCCCCGGTCAGCACGGCGGCGAGTGGCGTGAATTCCTCCGCGCCTGCTCAACGCCGAGCGGCCCCAGTGAACCAACCCCCAGTGACAGTGGCCGCGCAGCTTCCGGCATCTGGGACGTCCGTACCGGCCGCAAAGCCGAATAGCTTTTGGGGCGATTTGACCCTGCGACGAGTTCCGCAACAACCCGTTCCGAACGAGCAAACTCCGGCGCCGATTTGGGTTGACCTCGGCCCGAGTGGAAAGCTCGTGAAAAAGGATAAGGCGCCCGCCCCAGCGGTGCCGACGGCAGTCGCTCAGAAGGAGCCGCAGCCCGCCCACGTCGCCGTCGTCGTACCGGCCGTTGTGGCGCCCGCCGTCGTCGGTCTCCCCGCCGATCCGCAACCTGGCCCGCCGGTGACTCAAAAGGTCGCTGCCGCCAACGTCGTCCCGGAAGCCGAAGATCCGACGATGCCGTTTCGCGCATCTTCTGAGGCGGAAGCGGACCACAATGAAAACGGCCCCTATACCGGCTTGACTCTCGAGGACGAACAGAATCAGCTCGTTCCGCCGAAAGTCGAAACCCCGAAGGTCCTGACTCCGGCCGCGCCGGCTCCCTCTCGGTCAATTGCCGCTGACGCGCATCACGCCGAACCGGCGAAGATCGCTCATGCGTCTTCGCAGCCGGTCGACGCGCAAAAGCCGGCTGACCTTCGCCTAAGCATTGAGCCTGAGCACGTGTCACTCCCGCAAAGCGACAATCCCGGACACGTTTCAGTTCCGCAAAATGATGTGGCCGGACACGTGTCGATCCCGCAAAGTGATGAACCGGGCCACGTCTCGCTCCCGCAAACGGCAGATAACGAACTGACAGGGCCGAGTTTGCCCCAACCTGAGCCTCAGCCGACCAAATCCGTGCAGACGCATGCGCACCATTCGCAGACACCGGCCGAGAAACAGCGGCTGATCGGAGAACGCGTGGGACAAAGAGGCCTCAAAGGCTTCTGCCCCGTGGTGCTTCGCGATCAGCGCGAACTGGCCGATGCCAACGCCGGTTACTGCTCGGTCTACCACGGCCAGCGATACTGCTTCTCGTCGTCCGAGGCCCAGGCTCGCTTCGACGCGGCTCCCCACAAATACGCACCGGCTGCCGGCGGAATGGATGTCGTCGTCAAAGCCAACAGCGACCAGGCCGTCGAAGGCACGCTCGACTTTGCCTTGTGGTACAAGGATCGCCTCTATCTGTTCTGTAGCCCGGAGAGCATCCAGGCGTTTTCCATGAACCCGACGGCCTATGCAGCGGCCGCACAACGAATGCAATAGCAGGCAGGTTGATTCACAGACGGTACCTTTCGGAGGGAACGGATTCCTCCAGACTTCCAGGGATCGGAAGATCGGCCCCGAGCGGAAGACCCAGCCGCTCGGGGCCTTTTCTATTTTAGTGTGCCACAAAGCAGTCACGCATTGTCGAGTCAGTTTGTGCCCCCTATTGTGCCCTTGTGTCCCCAAGGCCTGTCCCACCGGTCACGTGTCTGTTGCGCAACGCCGGGCATGGTTGAATCGGCCGGCTAACTCGGCGGCCTTTCAAAAGTTTTTTGGACCACGATGGGGAAGACTCGGACTTGTCGTGGTTCGCGGCGTCTTGTCAGCGAGACACAGCCCTATCATTGAGCGGCAGGCTGCTGTTCGGGGGTTGGCCTGAGCATCTGCGCCAGCCTCAGGCTGTGTGTTCGCGGTCATCTTCGCTTCAGCACTGCCACCGATCGTGATGCCGCCGTCTGCCGCCTATCGTCGCGGTTGGCCGGCCCCCATTTGTGAATTGGTTCGCGAAAACTCCTCGTTGAAATCCCGTCGATTCTCGCCCCATAATGGTAGCGCGTGAAATCGCGTCGTTCGATTCCAAGGGGCTGTTTCCATGCGTCAAGCTGCCTTTCTTTCAGTCATTCTGTCGGTCGGTTTGTTGCCTGCCGGCACGTCCGCTCCACAATTTCGCGTGGGCGACCGGATTGTCGCGATTACAAACGCCGTGGTGCGTTCCGACGACACGACCGGGATGATTGCGAAAGGCAATCCTCTCGTCGTCGATAAGGTGAATGGCGATCGGTTGTGGGTGGTTCATTCGAGCGGGCACGGAACTGTCGCAGGTTGGATCAATCGCTCCGACGTGATTCCTGTTTCACGGGCCCTCGATTTCTTCAACGACGAATTGAAGCGCAATCCCACGGCAAGTGCGTACCAGCTTCATGGAGTGATGTTGGCCATGAAGGGCGAAATCGAGATGGCCCTCGGCGAACTCAACGAGGCCATTCGTCTGAATCCGAAGATGCAGGATGCCTACATGAACCGTGCATTTCTATGGATCGCGAAACAGGAATACGACAAGGCGATCGCCGACTGCGAGGAAGCGATTCGTCTCGATCCGCAATTCGCCCTCGGCTACATCAATCGGGCTGCCGCATGGAAGGCACGAGGAGAATACGACAGGGCGATTTCCGATCTTGATGAGGCAATTCGGCTCGATCCGAAGGATGGTCGACCCTGGAATGGTCGAGCCTGGATTGAAGCAACTTGTCCCGATGCGACATGGCGTAATGGCAAGATAGCCGTCGACGATGCGACTAAGGCCTGTGAATTGAGCCGCTGGAGAGCCGCAAATTGCCTGGATACTTTGGCGGCGGCGTATGCCGAAGCGGGCGACTTCGGCGCGGCCGTCAAATGGCAGACGAAGGCTCTTGAAATGGCAGCGGAGAAGAAAAAGCCTGATTACCAGTCTCATCTCGACCATTACAAAGCCCACAAGCCATATCGGGAGGAGCCGAAGAGACCGGTCTGAAAGGAAGGGGCCGCACCCGCTGATGGGTTGTTGCGTGTCCGTCAGTATTCGCTTGGCAGCAGGATCGTCGTAGCCGCTCGATGACCGAACTCGTCTGCGGCCTCCGCGATTGACACAGCTTCTCGCCGAGCGATGTGCGTACAAAGACAAAAGCCGAGAGCCCATCGAGGAGCAATCCAAGCGGCTCGTCTGGCCCTGGCCGGTTGACGGCCCGGCCCCGCTCCTGGCCGACTGGCTCCGTCTGATCGGGCAGCGTGGCGGGGGCGCTCCGCCTGGCGGAAGCCCCCGATGGCATCTCGGCGCTGAGGCTGCTTACCTCGAGGAGCGTTCCGCGTTCAAAACTGCACGTCCTTCGCGACCGTCGTCGAAGCGTACATTCCGGGGCTTCCGCAGGGCGGAGCGCCCCAGCCAGGCCGTGGGTCGGGACGCAGCCCGTTCGTCCGCCGACTCCGGCATCCCCGGAGCCGTCTAGGCGGGCTCGCCTTGCAGCCAGCGTCGCGCGTGGTGCCGCAGCACGGCCGCCGACGCGATCGCCATTTTTTTCCAATGCCCCAAAGCGATACGCCGACTGAACACGTCGTAATCGTGGGCCTCGATGGCGTCCAAGAGGGCCGCGTAGGTTCGAATCATCGCATCGAGGATTGGACGTCCGGGAGGGTGACACAGAGGGATCAAGCGGCGAGCCCGTGCGAAATCGTCGCGCGCTCGGGCCGCTTCAAACGCCATCAGGTCGCGAAACCGCCGATCGATTTGCGTTGCCTGCAAGTCGCCCTCGCTCAAACCAAAGCGGCCCAAATCTTCCCGTGGCAGATAGCAGCGTCCGACGCGCACGTCTTCGGCCACGTCTCGCAGGATGTTCGTCAACTGAAACGCTCGGCCGCAATCGACGGCAAGTTCCAGCGCCTCGCTCGAGTCGTACCCCCAGATGTGCAGGCAACAGAGTCCGACTGCCCCGGCCACGTGATAGCAATAGTCGGACAATTCTTCGAACGACTCGAAGCCCGCTCCTTCGAGATCCATCTGCACGCCGTCGATGACCGCAAACAGAGACTCGCGCGGAATGCGATGGCGCCCGACGACGTCGGCCAGCGCCGGCAAAACGGGATGCCGAAAATCGGACCCGTCCAGTGCCTGATCGACGTCGAGGCGCCACTGCGAGAGCGACGCCGAGCGCTCGAGTATCGAAAACCGCGAATCATCCCCCAGGTCGTCGGAAACCCGCATGAAGGCGTAGAGCGCGCACATGTCGCGGAAGAGAGGTCGCGGCAACGCCAGCAGCGAGTAATAAAAATTACTGCGGCTGGCTTGAGTGCACTCGCGCGCCCAGCGGTACGACGCCCTCAGGATTCCCGCGAACGGCTCGCGAATGACCTGCGGTGTCCAGGAACCGACTTCGACGTTTGTTTGCGCGATGACCATCGGGGCCTGTCTCCCCGACGCTCCAAAAATCATGCCCAACATGAACGGGTTTACTCCATCGTCCGTGACGGTCGAGGACTTCCTGCCGATTCCGTTAAGCCGGGCAGTTCGTCGTGCCCCAATTGCACCGCAGATGCCGCGCTCTGGTGACGAATCCGCCGCCAGAGGCTTCGCCCGAGCGCTGTTACAAACAATCGGGCGAAGACGCGTTTGGCAACGACCGGCCGACTCTGCCACACACGATATCCGATCTGCTCGATTTGGTCCAAGATCGAGAGGCCGCCACGGGCAAAAAGCTCGATATCGATCTGCAATCGGCCGGGAAGCGCCTCAACCAGCGGCAAACCGCCGAGCAGGTATTGCCGGGCCCGCTCAACCTCGAACCGCATGAGCTCGACAAACGCCTCGTTCGTGCGGCGATGTTCCAGATCTTCGTCGGAGTAGCCGAATTGCCGCCGCGATTCACGCGTCAAATAGACGCGGCCGATGTCGTAGTCCCGCGCTACGTCCTGCCAGAAGTTTGCCAACTGCAGCCCCGTGCAGATCGAATCGGACAGGCGCACATTTTCTTCGGTGAAGCATTCGCAAAGACACAAAACGATTCGGCCCACCGGATCGGCGCTGCGACGGCAATAGTCCCGCAGCTGGGCGAAGGTTTCGTATTCGGTGACGCGCTGGTCCTGCTCGAATGCCGAAATCAGATCCTCGAACGGCTGGCGGGGAATCGAGAAACGCTCGATCGTTTTCCGCAGGGCGACAAAAACCGGATGCGTCGCCGAACCCCCGTAGCACGCTTCGAGTTCGCCGCGCCACCAGCCGAGCAATTCGCGCGAACGCTCGCGATCTCCGACTTCGTCGCCGAGATCGTCCGCCCAGCGGCAATAGGCATAGACATTAAAGAAGTGTTGGTGCAAACGCCGGGGCAACATCCAGGAGGCCAGAGGAAAATTCTCGTAGTGGCGGCGGGCCAGCGAGCGGCAATACGCCTCGGCTTGCGACTCGGACGCAGCCAGGGTCGCGCGCCCTGGCCCCCAACGCTCGAGGTCGCTTGCAAATTGCACGTCCAAGGCGGGCGCTTCCGATCAGATTTACGGGGCCTGCGTAGTTTTCGCCGCCAACCAATCCGCGCTTTATTCCGGCATCTCGGTGTTAAGAAAAACCGATTTCGCCGTCAATCCGATCAGGGCTGTTACAAAGCGAAACGTGGCTTCCGAGGCCCGGATCCGGGCTGTATTTGTCCACCATCCGGGGATATAATCGGTCGCTTGGCTGGGTTCCCAGCCAAATCGGAAGTTAAGAGGATTCGGTTGGGTCCCTCGAGAATCGACGTCCGGTCTCGCGCTTTGAGTCATCCCGTCTCACAGGTCAAAAGACCGTCAGCTGTTGGTTACACAAGTCGAGGCACGATCGCCCCGTGGGCTGGAGGTCGCGTATCCGCCCGCACGGCTCGTGGTCAATGGACATGGGTGCCGGCGTATTTCCGCGCCAGCACGTCCGAATCTGAATTCTCTCGGGCTTCCTCCGTCGTTTCTGGACAATCAATGTATTGGTTTTTTTGAAGAAGAGCCTGCTTGGCTCACAAGGGATGACAATGGGTAAGAATCTGTACGTGGGAAATCTGTCTTTTAAGGCGACTGCCGACGACCTCCGCGAGCTGTTCAGCGCGCATGGGACCGTTACTTCGGCACAAGTCATTATGGATCGCGAGACCGGCAAGCCGCGCGGTTTCGGTTTTGTGGAAATGGCCGACGGAGCACAAGCCGCCGTCGACGCACTCAACGGCCAGGATTTTCAGGGCGCCCCCTCACCGTCAATGAGGCACGTCCCCGCGAGGATCGCCGTGGCGGCGGTGGCGGTGGTGGTGGCGGCGGACGTGGAGGCCGAGGAGGCGGGTACGGCAACCGTTACTAATTTGATTTGTTGGTGACGCCGGCGGCGGCAACCGCCGGCTGATCTTGATCTCAACACCCTGACCGACGCGACCGGTCAGGGTTTTTTTGCGATTTCTTCTCACGTCATCCATGCCGCGCATCCTCGTCATCCTGTGCACCTACAACGAGCGGGAGAATCTCGGCGCGCTCGTTCCAGAGATCCGCCGTACTCTGCCGGACGCCGACGTGATGGTCATCGACGACGGTTCTCCCGACGGCACGGGCGCACTGGCCGATGAGTTGTCAGCCACGGATCCGCGGATTCGCGTGCTGCATCGTGCCGGAAAGCTCGGACTGGGCTCGGCAATTCTGGCCGGCCTGCGTCGGGCGATTGCCGACGGCTACGACTTCGTGATCAATATGGACGCGGACTTCAGCCACGACCCCAAGCATCTGCCGGCACTTGTTGCCTGTATGGAGCGGGCCGATGTTGCCATCGGTTCGCGATACGTTCCGGGCGGCGACATCGAAGGTTGGGGTCCGCTGCGGCATTTCATGAGCCAGGGGATCAACTGGTACGCTCGCCTCTTGCTCGGCCTTTCGACGCGCGACAACAGCGGAGCCTATCGCTGTTACCGGTGCTCCAAGCTCCGTCAAATCAATCTGGATCGCGTGCGGGCCCGCGGCTACGCATTTCAAGAGGAAATCCTCTTCCATTGCCGCCTAGCCGGCTGCCGCTTTGAAGAAACCCCGATCGTCTTTCACGATCGGCGCTACGGCACATCCAAAATTAATTGGCGCGAATCGGCGGCCGCACTCTGGATCATCCTGCGGCTTGGAGCGGGAAACGCCTGCGGGCTTTTCAGCAAGAGCGGAAATTCGCACAGAGAGGCGAATTCAGACGTCAAAGAATAGTCCGCTCGCAGAGCGCCCGACGGGAATCGAACCCGCACTCGCAGCTTGGGAAGCTGCCGTGATACCATTTCACCACGGGCGCACGGCACCACGCTCAAATCGCGGGCGCACCGTCCAATCTATCGGTCGCGCGAAACACGGTCAAGCGGCGCTTCGCGGCCGGCTGACGCGGCTCAACGAGCGCTGTTCTCGGCGGCCAATCGGGCTCCGTGGGAAGCAAAATCGAGATCGACGACTGATCGCGTCCCCCACAGCCGAATGCGCCGGCGGTCCTCGTCGTAGGTCATCTGCAGAATGCGATTGGGGAACCGGTCATCGTCGAACGCGAGTGTGTCGCCGGTCTTGGTGTCGATCACCTCGACCAGCATCGAGCGGTGATTGCCGTTGAGCCGATCCCCAACGAAGGCCAGCATGACCAGCACGGGCAGCCGTAGCGTGGGCACGCGCAACACCGTGCGCTGTGCGAATGCACGTTTCCACAGCATTTGGCCGGAACGGCGATCGATCGCAACCAGATTGCCCCGCAGGTCCGCATGCGGCAGAGTCGTGTCGGTGCCAAAGCAATACGCGTAGCGACGAGGCTCGGGAATGGTCTGTATGGGCTGCAGATTGACGTAGTAGCAGTTCGCATCGCGAAACGCCGAGACCTGGCACAAGTTCTGGAATTCGCGCGCATCGAGCTTCAAATCGACACGAACGGCCCCCGTGTGACCGTCGACGATCTGCATGGCGCTGCTCGCCGTGATCACGGCCACTTCGTCCTCGCCCGTCTCCTTCCAGAGCAGACGTTCGGAAATAAGCGTGTCGTAGAGCAGCCGATCGGTCAGCGGGTCCCAGAGGCGCATCCGATGAGAGCCTTCGTGCGAGGTGAAATACAGCAGGCAGCGGCCGAAGGCGCGTCGCTCGGGAATCTGCCGCGTTGTCGAGTCGAGGTTACCCTGGCGCAATTCTTCGCCCGTTGCCGTGCGGTAAACGGTGTAGCTCAGGTGATCGGAACCAAGCACGACGAGCGCTTCGTCGTCACCGAAGATTCCGCGATTCGGATCGGCGACCAACCCCGACTGAGGATCCAAATCCGTGCGATGCCAAAGCAGCTTTCCCGTCGCCGGATCGACCACAAACAGATGCCGGTGCGACTGAAAGGCGCAAAACGACGGCCCGGTCGGGCCGACGAGCGCGGCATCTGCGTCCTTGGCAATTCTTGTGGGCGAGTTCGTCCAAAACGGCCTTTGGCCGTCGCGCTCGAGCAACGAGATGCCGTGGAATGAAGCGCGGCTTCCCAGCGGGATGAAATGGCCGACTTGTGACGTGGCCGCCAGCGTGAGGCCCCAATAGTGCGAGGGGATTTCCAGGTTCCCGACAACTGTCCCGGTGAGCCGATCGACAATGTTCACCTTGGGCTCGCTGGCCGTGCCGGCGTCGATCAACTGGAATGCCGACGCTGCGCGCGTCACGCCGGGGCGAGAGGCATTGACATATTTTTCGGCCAGGTCGTTGTCGCAGTGCTCCCACAATGTCTGCGATAAGCGCGCTCGACCGAACGGCTTCTCGGCCGACTTCAGCCGCGCGAAGGCACGTCGCGTGAGGCCATCCGGCCGCAAATCACCGATAATCTGCTGGGTTTCACACGGGTCCCGGTTTTCCAGCCCGGCTTGCTTTTCCAGCTCGATCAGCAAGTCGGCGGCCTCTTCGGCCAGCCCCACCCGGTCCCAAAGCAGCACCAGCCGCCTTTGCGCCGCCCGCACGGTTTCGGGTCGCGGGCTGTGCTCGCAACACAGGAGCAGCAACTCTGAGCGTTGCCACTCCCCGGAAGAGGCGGCCACGTCAGCCAGACGCAATCGGACGAGGTCAGCCTCCGGCCAGTTGCCGTAGACCGCGAGAAAGCGCTCCAGCATTCCACTGTCATTCGATTGAAGAGCGTCCCGCTGTTGCACGCCGACTCGCGATTTCGCGATCTTCAAAACGTCGTTTGACAACGAGCGGCGAACGCGTTCGTCGGTCGCTGCAAGCCACGCTTTCGCTGAGATCAAGAACGCCGGATCATTCTTCGAGGCGAGCAGGCCCTCATTTCCAAGGGAGGCAAAGGCGCGCGTCGCGTCGAACACCGCGCTCAGGTTGCCACTGCGAATTCCGAATTCCGATTTGGCCTGAAGGAAACGAAATCGCTGAGAAGGTGTTCGCGACAAGCTCTCCAGCTCATGCAAGCGGTCGGCAGGGCGGGCGCATCCGGCTGTCAGCTCCTCGAGCAGCACGGTTCTCTTGAGGCTTTCCGCTCGCCGCCGCGACTCGTCGCTAAGTCCTGCGGAAGCGATCTGGGACAAATAGGCCTTTGCGTCCGAAACTTGTCCGAGCGCCAACTCGAGGTCGGCCGCGAGCGCAAGATCGGCCGGCTGCGGACCAGAAGCGAGCCTTTGTTGCACTCTTTCCAAGAGCGATTCGGCTCGTGTGTAGGCAATAATTTCGCGGGGACCGCAGGAAACGACCAACGAGCCGGCAGCGACCAGGTTCCCGGGGGCCGCCTGCTCTCGTTCCCCGTCGCCGTTGTTCGAGTCGTCCTCCGTCCACCCGTCTCGAAGAAAATCTTCCCGTTGCGGCTCTGATTGCTCCAGAGTGTCCTCGTCGTGGGCGGACAAGTCTCGGCGTCGCATGCCCGTGCGAATGTCGATCGCCGCGATGCGGTTGTCCGAGAGGGGGATGAGATATTCGCCGCCTAAGCGAACGCCCGATCCGCCGATCTCGCCGACTCGAATCGACCACCGTTCCGCGCCGTCGGCCAGAAACAGACCGCGGCAGAGACGCTCTCCCACGACCATCACGACCCCGTCTGCGGCAGCGGCCACAAATTCGCCGTCGCCGCGCGGCTTCTTCCAGATTCCGCGGCCTGTCAAGAGATCGAGACATTGAATCGCTTCGGATTGGCGCGGCAGGACTACGACCTGATTTCCCTCGACGAGCGCGACGTTGGGAAAGCCCGGGTTGCCGAACGTATGCCGGCAGGCGAACGACCAGCTGGTCTCAGAGCCCGAGCCATCTTCGTCGCCGCAGTAATAGGTCCATAACAGCGCCCCGTCGAGCGCATCGACGCCGACGAGCATGCCTGCCTGCGTCGGGCAGACGATAACCCCGCCGCCGCTCGCGGGCGTGCACGCCAATGCGTATCGCAACGGCTCTTCGTCGATCGGCCGATCGACGTATCCGATGCCTTGCACCCACAGTACGGAGCCATTCGCCGCGGACAGTGCGACCAGGTTGAGCTGACAATCGCATTCGGTGATCGCGTAGAGCCGACCGTCGAGGGCCAGCGGCGGCCCCAGGAAAAAGTGGCCGTGCAGCGGCTGCTGCTCGATCTTGTCGCCCGCTCGCTCGGCCTCTTTGGCGTCGATCGATCCGTCGCCGTTGCTGTCCAACTGCTTGAATTGCTCGGGCGTTCCCAAAAACTCGGCCTGCGTTATGCGGCCGTCGTCATTGGCATCCATCCGATAGAACCAATGCGACGTGCCGACCGCCCCGCCGACCGACCAGACCGGCTTGACCAGTCCGGCGGCATCTCGCGACGGGCTGTGCACATCGATCGCGATCAGCCGGTTTGCATTGCGCGACAGCCGCTGCGAGCCATGCTGCGTCTCTCCGTTCTCATCTACCGGAACGCCGGGCTGCCGCGGACGAAAATCCATCGAATCAACCGCAAACACGCGACGGCCGTCGGTAGTCAGCGTTCCGAGGATCGAATTGGCGGCATAAGCGCCCATCAGCACGTCGCGCGGCGTTTCGTGCGACGAGCTGCTCTCCACCGCGGAATGGGGCTGATCGGCTTCGGCGAGCGCCCGCGCCAGGGACGTCGTCGGGCTGTATTTCCAGAGTTCCCGACCCGAGTTGACGTCGAGCGCGCGAAAGCCCGCGTAATCCCGCAACACAATCGCACCCCCGACAACGAGGGCCGACTGAACGGCGACCGGCCGCTTGTCCTCGCGCTGCGACGACTGTCTTTCCCAGCGTCGGACCAAATCGCTGATCTCGGAGCCTGACGCGTTCTTGGGCTCGATCAGACCGACGCGCCATGTGGGCGTCATGTAGGGGATTGACGATGAGCCGTTGCTGAGACCTACGCCCGGCTCAACGGCGGCGAACGATTCAAAAGCTGCCAGGGCATGTTCGGCACGCGGCTCCTTTGACGGCTGATCCGAGCCGGCGTCTTCATCAAGCGAGGCCAGATCGACCATGCGCGCAACCGCCGCTTGGTTGCCATCGCTGCGGAGTTCGCGCGGACCCAATCCCGCAGAAATCGGAGCCATGGGTCGAGTGACGATGCTCGTATCGGCGAGCAAATCGCCGCCGCACAGCCGCTCCGCGACGCGCAGCTTTCGCAGCATTCCGGCGTTGACGCGTTTTCGGTGGCACGGATCGGCAGCAAGCAGCCTCCACGCGCGAACCGCCAACGCGTACTCTCCGCGATCGAGCCAACGCGTGGCGAGCCAGTTCGTCGCCTCGAAACCAGAAGCGGTGTGGAAAAAGCGTCGGGCGACCTGGGTCACGACAGCTGGGTCAGACGCAGCGAGTCCGCGCTCGAGCAAGCGCTGGGCTTCGGTTGCGTGCAGCCAATTGTAGAACTCGCGAGTCTTACCATCCGAGGCGCTCAGCAGGTCGACGGCCCGACGTCGGGCACTCGCCAAGCGATGTTCCGACTCAATCCAAATGAAGTGATCGCCGGGCTGGTCGAGTACTTGCTGCAGCTGTGCGACCGCTCGGTTTGTCTCGCCGGTGCGCAGGGCTGATTCCGCGCCGTCGAGGGCACATTGCATGTTGCGATCTCGAAAGACCGCCTGACGCAGCATTCGCTGCTCCCGACTTTGGACTTCTTCAGTCGCCTCTTCGACCGGCGGTTCGCCTTGCGGGGCCGGATCGTCCGAGCCGGCCGAGGACCGTGCGGCAGCGGATGCCACGAGAAAAGACAGACCAACAGACAGCACTCGTGCAACCAAGAGCACGAGGCCCCGCGCTTCCTTGCGCTTCGCCCGCATGGGGGCCACAAATACGCTTTCGCGCATGGCAATTCCTTTCGACACATGCGCTGTGAAAAAAATCTGGATCGGCAACGTCGGCGAAGCGTGCGCCGGAAACCGACAACGGGCTCAAAGCCTCCCAGAATGACTCGCTCTCAAAATCGAGCAGCCGTTCGCGGACCGGGCCGAGGCATTCCGTGCTTTCCCGGCGCTGGGCTGCAAAAACCGGCGGAATCTACCAGTTTCGCGATTTCGGATCGAGAGAAGTTGATGCGGGGGTCAAATCCGCACGCCACAAAGCGACGCAGCCCGCAGCTTTTTCAAGCTGCGGGCTGCGTGAAAGGTCCCGGCGATAACCTACTTTCGCACCTTTCGGCACTATCATCGGCCCAAGGGGCTTAACGGTCGTGTTCGGAATGGGAACGAGTGTTTCCCCCCTGGAAAAGTCACCGGAAAGAGACCGGGGCGCGGCGCAAACCGCGTCCTGGCCTGATATGCAAATAGATAGCGATTCAGTGGCATCAGTACACTCTTGCGGAGCAAAGCGAGCGGAAAGAGTCCGCACGCCCATGCTTCGGACAAACTGCTTTTGGGCAGCGTGTCGCGTTCAAGAAGAAAATCAAAGTGGTCAAGTGTTCGTCCGTTAGTACTGGTCAGCTGAAGCGATTACTCGCCTTACACAACCAGCCTATCAACCTGGTAGTCTTCCAGGGGACTCTAGGACCGAAGTCCAACGAAACCTAATCTTGGGGATGGCTTCGCGCTTATATGCTTTCAGCGCTTATCCAGGCCGTACGTTAGCTACCCTGCAGTGCCACGAGCGTGACAACAGGAACACCAGAGGTACGTCCCTCCAAATCCTCTCGTACTAAAGAGAAAACCCCTCAAGTTTCGTGCGCCCACACTAGATAGGGACCGACCTGTCTCACGACGGTCTAAACCCAGCTCACGTACCACTTTAATCGGCGAACAGCCGAACCCTTGGGAGCTTCTTCACCCCCAGGATGTGATGAGCCGACATCGAGGTGCCAAACCACACCGCCGCTATGGACGCTCGGGTGTGATCAGCCTGTTATCCCCAGAGTACCTTTTATCTGTTGAGCGACGGCCCTTCCATTCGGAACCGCCGGATCACTAAGTCCGACTTTCGTCTCTGCTCGACTTATGAGTCTCGCAGTCAAGCACCCTTCTACCTTTACGCTCGTTGCCTGATTGCCAACCAGGCTGAGGGTACCTTTGAGCTCCTCCGTTACTCTTTAGGAGGAGACCGCCCCAGTCAAACTGCCCAACTGACACTGTTCACCGCCCGGTTTCACGGAACGGTGTTAGATTCCAAGCAGGTCAGGGGTGGTATTTCAAGGATGGCTCCCCGAGTACTGGCGTACCCGGTTCATAGCCTCCCACCTATCCTACACGAGACATACCTAGAGCCAATATCAGCCTACAGTGAAGGTTCATGGGGTCTTTCCGTCTAAGTGCGGGAACGTGGCATCTTCACCACGGCTACAGTTTCACCGGGTCGCTGGTTGAGACAGTGTTCCAGTCGTTACGCCATTCATGCAGGTCGGAACTTACCCGACAAGGAATTTCGCTACCTTAGGACCGTCATAGTTACGGCCGCCGTTTATCGGAGCTTCGGTCGCAGGCTTCGAGTCCGAAGACCCTAACCTTCTTCCTTAACTTACCGACACCGAGCAGGCGTCAGACTCTATACATCCTCTTACGAGTTCGCAGAGTCCTGTGTTTTTAGTAAACAGTCGCTAGAACCGATTTTCTGTGGCCTTCCAAAGCGTGAACCCCAGAAGGCACCCCTTATCGCGAACTTACGGGGTTAATTTGCAGAGTTCCTTAACCAGCGTTCTCCCGAGCGCCTGAGGCTTCTCGCCCCGCCTACCTGTGTCAGTTTTAGTACGGTCACTTGTGCTTTAACCCTTAGGGGCTTTTCTTGGTTACACTTCAGGTGACTTCATGATCCAGGCACTCGAGAGATCCCCTTGGATTGTTGTGGCGGATTTACCTACCACATCCTTAGCGACCCCTGCGGGCACTTCTAGTCGCCCGACTCACCCTCTATGCAACGTCCCCCCATCGGTTCACACAAGTGGCGCAGGAATATTAACCTGCCCTCCATCGTCTACGCCTCTCGGCCTCGACTAAGGTACCGGCTAACCCTGGGTGGATTTACCTTCCCCAGGAAACCTTAGGCTTTCGGCGAACAGGATTCTCACCTGTTTTATCGTTACTCGTCCCGGCATAATCGCTTCCAGATCCCTACATCAACCCTTACGGTATGACTGGTATCTGACCTGGAACGCTCTTCTACCGCTCACCGCCATAAATGGCGATGAACCCGCTGCTTCGGTGATCCGCTTACTCCCGTTCATTATCGGTACTAAAATACTCGACCAGTAAGCTATTACGCACTTTTTAAATGATGGCTGCTTCTAAGCCAACATCCTGGCTGTCTCAGTATTCTAATATCCTTTGTGACTGAGCGGATCTTCGGGACCTTAGCAGGCGATCTGGGTTGTTTCCCTCTTGACCGCGAAGCTTATCCCTCGCGGACTGACTCCCGAGATAGTCGCAATGGTATTCGGAGTTTGGTTACGCAGAGCATCCGGGTAGGACCTCTATCGAGATCAGTAGCTCTACCCCCATTGCGTAGTGGCTCGAGGCTAGCCCTAAAGCTATTTCGAAGAGAACGAGCTATCTCCCAGTTTGATTAGACTTTTACTCCTCCGCACAGGTCATCCCACCGGTTTTCAATCCAGACGGGTTCGGTCCTCCACGCAGTCTTACCCGCGCTTCAACCTGCCCATGCGTAGATCACTAAGGTTTCGCGTCTACCGCCGTTGACCAATTGTCGCCCTATTCAGACTCGGTTTCCCTTTGGCTCCGGCCCTGAAGGCCTTAACCGAGCCAGCGACGGTAACTCGCCGGGTCATTATGCAAAAGGCACGCCGTCACTCGGTCCCGAAGGACGTCGAGCTCCGACCGCTTGTAAGCGTGTGGTTTCAGGTTCTTTTAACTCCCCTAGCAGGGGTTCTTTTCATCGTTCGCTCGCGCTACTTGATTCACTATCGGTCGCCAGTAAGTACTTAGCCTTAGGAGATGGGCCTCCCAGATTCAATCCGGTTTCCACGTGACCGGACCTACTCGGGTACTCATCGGAAGATTGCACTGCTTTCGAATACGGGACTGTCACCCTCTTTGGTTCCGCCTTCCTGCGGCATTCTTCTAGCAGACAATTTTGTAACTTCACTGTGATGAGCCCCACGACCCCGCATGGCCGAAGCCATGCGGTTTAGGCTGATTCCCGTTCGCTCGCCGCTACTGAGGAAGTCACTTTTGTTTTCTTTTCCTGCGGTTACTAAGATGTTTCAGTTCACCGCGTTTGCCTCGTACGCATATGGATTCCGCGTACGACATTCGGGGACCCCGGGATCAACGCTCGTTTGACAGCTTCCCCGGGCTTTTCGCAGCCTTCCACGCCCTTCATCGCCTTCTGGCGCCAGAACATCCCCCACACGCCCTTAGTAACTTGACCACTATGATCCTCGCCTCGAACGCCCGGGTTACCCCGGCCAATCGAGACGCATTCAACATGCAGTCTTTTTTCGCTTAGTCCGTCGTGAAATATGTCCGAATCGGAAAAGCTCCGAATCGGGCACCTGACAACGTCCAAGCCGCCAAGCCGCTAAGAGTGCACTGACACAATACGCTCGGAGATCGGCTTCTGAGCCCGTCGTCGACCGCGGTTGCCCGCGTCCGAAAACCAACTCCGAATCTGCGTCCCGCCGTTTCTGAGGCGTCGGGCTGCCGATCCGTAAACCGATCACCCAAATTGCATTGTGTTTACAGATGCCACTTGAACCGCTATCTAAATTGTCAAAGAACAAACCCGGAGGATAAATCCGCCGGGTTGCGCCCAGTGGGCTGAAGCGGATCCAGCGTCGCCGCTGAAACGGCTTCAAACCACTCAATTGGACTCAACCCACTTGCGAGAAACGACTTAAGTCGATAGTCTCTCCGCGGGAAGGACAATCTTAGCGCGACCCCCCTTATTCGTCAAGGGAGCCGTCACGCCTTTTCAAAAAATAATTGGAGACGACCGGGATCGAACCGGCAACCTCCGCCGTGCAAGGGCGGCGCTCTCCCAATTGAGCTACGTCCCCGCCCCGTGAGCGTCGGAAATCGACTACAAAACTCTGAACGGCTCCCTGGGCGGTTCAACTTTTCAGTCGACTCCTTCCTCAAAGTGGGCGCACGTGGATTCGAACCACGGACCTCAGCTTTATCAGAGCTGCGCTCTAACCAACTGAGCTATGCGCCCCCCGTGCGTCTTGATCGGAGGCGGTTTCAATCGCCGCCGGCTCAGACGCATGTCCGCCTTGTCTCTGTGCTTTGGTAACGCCCCAAAAGGGCACGACCGAGCCCAAGAAGCGGCGGGGGATCGATGATTCTGGCGCCCATCGTCTTCTCTGTCCAGTCCCAACGCCGCAATTTGCGCCGCGAAATTGCGCTTTTTTGCGCGATTCAAATCCGCCGGATGTTACGCGGTTTGCAAACCTCGCGGAGCTGAGCTCGGTAATCGTCGAGGCGGTCCATCGAGGCCTTCCAGCGGATCATCACGTCGGGGAGAATGCGCCTGCCGTCGACGCCGAAGTTTCGTCGCTCTTTCAACACTTCTCGCATTTCGCGAACGGTAGCGTTGAAGTCGGCGTAACACGTTCCCGGTTCTCGACCGACCGAGCGCACCAATCCGGAGCCGATGGTTGCCAAAAGGTCGAGGTCTCGCATCCAAGAGTCGCGACTGCCGTCCCAGCGGTTGAGAGCCCAAGCAGACTCGGCTTTCGAATACAGGTTGACCGCCTCAGTGGCGTTTCCTTCGCGCAGTCTCTTGGCAGCCATTTCAGCCAGATTCTGGCAGCGGCGCGCCCGCATCAGGGAACGCAGGGCCTGACCCGCCAAAAACACCAGATAGAGTAAAACGAGGCCAGCCGCGACAAGAAAAAGGGCCCCGCCGTAGTACCACAGACCGCGCATATCCCATTAACCCCCGACACTTTAGCCTGCCCGATGATACCCCCGGCAGAAGCGGATGGCGACAAAATAAATCCGGTCGGAAATTGAACGACCCCGCAGACGAATCCACGCCGTCTTCGATCCGAGAAGGGGCATTTTGGGAAGTTCCCACAAGGAGTTAGGTGAAATCCCCATCTTGAATGCACCCGATCGATCGGTCATAGTTGAAACTCGGTCGGCGCGCCGGATTTCGATGACGTTTAGGGTTTCACCAGGCGGATTGAGCGATTCAACAGGCCGGGCGGGGAGTTTTGGAAAAACCGGCCCAAAACTCGCGCGAAGTTCATTGCTCGCAAGAATCTCTTCGTAGTTGTTCAGCAGCGGAAACCTTGCTCAGCCGTAGGCCTTGATCGATGCTGGCTACTGAACGCGATGACAGCGCCCTTCTGCCAGGAATGTTTCGACTGGCAGTGTCTGGCCCCGATGAGCCGCAGCCTGCACCATTGGCGGTTAATGGGCCCTTCGCACTGATCGGCCGCGACGAGAGTTGTGTCTGTCGGCTCAGTCATCCGGACGTCAGCCGGCGACATGCGTACTTGCAGGCGATTTACGGTCGCATCTTTTGCATCGATCTGGGGAGCCGCACGGGAACACACTGGGGCGACAAGGCGCGAAAAAGTGGGTGGTTGGACCCAGGTTCGCCGGTTCGCGTCGGTCCCCATCAAGTGCAAGTACTCGACAGCATCGGGCTAGGCAGTCCGAATGTGCCGTTTCCAGAACACTTTAGCCCGCTAGATCCCTACGCGGGGCAATTGGGGACGCTGCCGCGCATCGAAATTGAGATCCTGAGCGGCGCCGTGCCCAGCGCCGAAATGACGATTACCCGCTTGATCACACTCGTGGGAAGCTCGCCGCGATGCAAACTCCGCCTACAGCACTCGAGCGTGGCGAAGGTCGATTGCAGTCTCCTGTGGCTCGTGGATGGACTTTGGATTGTCGACGTTTCGGGCCGCGGCCACTCGCGGTTGCGCGGCAAGGTTCTGCGATGCGCACGTCTAGAGAATGAGCAGACTCTGCGCCTTGGTCGATTTCACCTACGAGTTCACTATTTGAGTGGCGCGATGCCGACCGCCTCGCGGAGTTCGAGCGGGTCCGGGCAATTCTCGAAATCGATTCTCCAGAGTCGAGGCATGTCGTCGAACGAGGACGAAATGGACGTCGTCCTGTCACCGGCAGAAGGCGGTGATGAAGCGATCGACCCTTCAGATGCGACGGCCCATGACCGCTCCTCGATCGAAGCGGAGCGCGCATGGCTGATGCAGGAACGTCGGAATCTGGCGGCCCAGCGGCAGGCGGCGGATGCTCGCGAGCAAGCGCTCGATGGGCGTGAAGCCAAATTGAGCGAGGCGCAAGTACGATTGGCCTCTGAGTGGGAACATCTGCATGTCGACCGTGCAGCCTACGACGCGCTGGCCGCCGATCTCGGTCGGAGGCAGGAGGATTCTGGCGGCGCGGCTGCGGCGTTTGGCCGAGGACACAGAGTCGCTTGGCCGCCAGAGGATCGAACTGGCAAGCCGAACCGGCGAACTTGCCGAATTCAAGCAGAGGCTCACCTTCGAGTGGCAGAGGCTCGCTGCCGAGCGAGCGATGGGCGCCTCAGCCGGCGTCGAGGGTAGTGTACTGCCCCCAAACGAGCCGGTTGCGGAGCCAGAAGCAACCGCGGAATTTCCAGAGACGTTCGCGGCAGATGCCTCCGCCGGCATCAGCCCTGCTGAATGCGCCGAGTCGTCAGCGGCCGATGCGCAAGCCCGTACTCCCGTGGACTTCGATGTTTTGGAGCCCGTGCGTCATAACAAGGTATTTTGGGCTGACCGCTCGGGCGCAACGCTCGTCGTGATGCCCCTGGGGGACGCGTCCGAGTTTCACTACGGCGACGTGCACGTCGAGTCGAACAAAGTCCGCCGCCTGCTGGAGGGGGGACCCTTCCGAGATTTGGTGGTCGACTTGGGGAATGCGCCGGTCTATAGCGCCGTGACGATTAACGTGGTGGTCGCGCTTTCACGGATCGCCTCCAACCGTGGAGGTCGTGCAGTGTTGTGCAGGGCCTCTGAGAAGACTCGCACCTTGCTGCAAACCATGAAGCTGCTCGACGTCTGGCCGCTGTTCGAGAATCGCGAGGACGCGTTTCAGGCGCTTGCTAGCCCGCGAGAATCGTGAGCGCAGTCGCAGTCGCGACGGTCTAACGCCGGGCGCGCGTGATCGCTGCAACTTGCTGGGGCGGGGGTTCAGGAACCGTTGCCCACCCCGCGGCCCGTCGACCTTGGCGATCGACGACGACGACCTTAACGATTACCGGGCACGCGGCACTCGAGAATTGCTTGCCCGGCAGCTCGAATACGCGGGTTAGCGGCGCCCAACCGCCAGATCCTTGCCCCGACATTGTCGCCGCGTCCGACCGGCGGTCGTCGGGGACTTCGATCGATCTGACCAAATCCCCAGAGAAGCACAGCGGGACGTGATCTTCGCCGGCGTTTTGCTCGGCCGCAATTTGCTCAATAGCAAGATCCGCGGGACCGTGGACAACAGCTCGCAGGAGGTCGTCGCCACCTCCTCCGGCGGTCCGCAGGGCGGAACCGTCGCCGGCCGACGTTCGATGCGACCAGGCAGCCTCGACTTCGATTCGGGGCCAATCGTCGGACAGGCGAACGACCGAAACTTGCAGCTGGATACCTCGGGTGCCAACCAGACGAATTCGCCGCAAACCTTCCTTGGCCGATGCCGACAATTCAACGAATGCGGCAGACGTCCCCTTAAGCTCAGCGTTCATCGGGCCCGAGTCAATCTGCCATTTTCGCTGTCGGGGACCGGCAAGTCCCCACGGTCCAAGTGGCTCATACAGATCAAGGCTCGCCAACTGCCCGCGGCTCATTCCGCAGGCAGGTGTCGAGTTGTGTGGAGGGTCCGGGGATCCAGTTTCGCCTTGCGGGTCATTGCTCTTGAGCAACGAAAGCGTCCAGTCGCGAAACAGGCGCTCGAACGAGCAGCCGGTCGCAAACTCGAGGTTGCGCCTGCCGCGTGCAGGAGTAGCGACAAGCCGGGTCAACGTCTGCGTCCCGAAACGCTCGACGCAATAGCGGAGGAACAGGTAGGTTGCGCCGCGGCAGCCGTGACAGCGCCACAAGCCGGCCCGATAGTAATCTTCGACCACCAGTGGGTACGCGGCGGTGTCGTTGAGATAGCGCGAAATGCGATAGTCGAGATTGGTCCAACCGCCGCCAAACAAGCTTTCTGCGCAGTGCGCCAGAGCTTCGTTGAGCCAGTCTTCCTCCTCGGGAAAAGCGGGCTTTCCGGGCTGGCCTGCCGTCCGCCGACTAAAGCTGACGGCATGCGTGTATTCGTGAATCAAAAGGGTCCGCAAGTGCGGTCCGGGAATGGTCTGAGAATTCACGTACATCATGTCGCAGCGATTGCTGAAGGGCGGGGAAATGAATGGTTGAAAATCGCTGCCGCGGACGAATCCACCTATCGAAGTGCGGCCCCCTTGCAGGCGGGCCAGCCACGGGCTGAGCAGCACCGAAAACCGGCCGTCGCCGTCAACGTCGCGATAGGTTCCAAACACCTCGCCGAACCGGGGGATCAGCTCGTTGTCGAATAGCTCCGCAATGCTCCGCACCAGACCTGGCGCCAGCTCGCCCGGCGATTGTTGGTCGTCAAGATAGACGCGGACATTGCGGCCACGGGCGACCTCGTGGGCGGGCACCTTGGCGTATTGGTTCGGATCGTCCAAACTCCCATCAGTCACGTGGAGTGCGAACGCGCGGGGTGCCCCTGCGAGGGACGGCGCATCGGTCTTCGATAGGTGTGACGACTCGAGTGGCGGACCCCGATGCAGAGGCTGTGCCGCGGTCACTGTCGCTGTGTTCGCAGGGGCGGCAGGTTTCGATGGACGGCCTATCCTTGAGTCGCTGGGCGGACTCGTCGACTCCAGCGGAGCCAACCGCCGGGGAGGAAATTCCGGTGAAACGATCGTCTGAGATGAGGCTGAAACCCGAAATGTCCCGGTGCTTGGTGCGAGACTCGAGATCACGACCACGTAGCGAGAGTTCGATCGAAAGTCGAGATCGAGCACTGCCTGATCGCGGTCGACGTCCACTGCGTAGGCAGCCCCGGGAACAATTGCGGGGAAGTCGGTCGATTCGCGCCGATCGAGAGAATGGTCTCGCTTTGGCTGCGTGACGAGCAGCAGGAGGGCTGCTCCAAGCGCGACCAGGCCGGCGACGAACAAAGTACGCCGCATTGCGAGCGGTTCCTGCGGTCTCTGCGAACAACTCGGCCGATTGAATGGCCGCGAGCCTAGGCGCCGGGGAGTCTCGGCGAAGCGTGCAAGAGTTGGCAGAAACCGCGGTCGAGCCCGCCAGAGTCCCCCGATTGTTCATCGGCTCATCGGGAGCGGCACAACCAGCGGAATCGGTACGAACCGGAAAGTCGTTGGGAGGCAGGGCCTGAATCCGGATCAAGAGGCCAACTTCGCCTAAAGAACCTCTGAAGTCTTCATCGCAAAAACGACACGAAAGGCTTCCGTCCGTGGAACTTGGGAAATTTGGCCATTTCGGCAAATTTCGGCGGAATTCCCTACGAACACATCTCCGAACCGTTATAAAATCGAGATGGTTTCCGAGAACGCTGCGCAGGAAGCGCGGGCGGGGCTGCCTCGGTTCGTTTTGCCTCGGCTCACATTGACGATTCTTTCGGGAGTTACGACATATGGCGATCCGGCCTGGGCTTGCCATGAGCGCGGTGGTTGTCATTGCTTCTTGGGCGGTCGCCTCGGGTGTCGCCGGTACGTCGCTGGCAGCCGGCGCGAGTCCAGCTTCCGAGCCATCGGTCTGCATCTACCAATATTCGCCGTCGCAGGGTGAGGCTTACTTTGCCTTGGGAGTGCGTGCCGACCGGGCGCTTCTTCCCCTTGGCGAAGTGCGAACGCACGCTGTACTGGTCGATACGTCGGCCAGCCAGTTCGGCGTCTACCGTCGGCGATCGATGGAAGTTGTCCGCGGCTACCTGGCGGCGCTGGGAGACGCGGACCGCGTCCGGCTCTACGCCGTCGATGTGAAGGCTGAGCCCATGATGTCCGCCCTGGCTTCTGCGAAATCGGAAGCCTGCGCGAGCGGAGTCGAAGCACTGACGAACCGCGTTCCCCTCGGCGCTACAAATCAACTCGCCTGCCTGCGAACTGTGCTGAGTGAACTGCCCGCGGACCAGCCGGCGGCAATCGTGTACATCGGCGACGGCATGAGTGCGGCTCGCCTGGCCCCGCCTGCGGAAGTCGGAGAATTGGCGGCCGAGATGCGTGGCCGGCGCGTTGCGGTGCACAGTTTCGCGGTTGGCCCGCAAACTGACCTGGAGATGCTGGGCTCGCTGGCACAACAAACCGGCGGAATCGTCCTGGTCGACAAGCGAATCCAGGCTGCAGCCGGATCCCCCGGCGGGGAGCTAGCAGCAGCCGCGAAAGCCCCGATTCTTTACCCAACTCGATTCGTAACCGACGGGCAAAACGTCGATTTGATGCCTCGAACGGCATTGCCGCTGCGTAGCGATCGCGCGACAGTCTATCTCGGCAAGGGGCGAGTGAAGGACGCTTTAACTCTGGCGTTTGAGGTCGAAGGAAACCAACAGCCGCTGGCGTTTCATGCACGAGGCGCTGTGCGCCGCGACGCCAACGGAGCTTTGCCTTACTTCTGGCAGCGAGCCAAGGTCAGTGGCGGAGTCGCCGTTTCGCTCGCGGGGACGCAGATGGTCGCCGCAGCGAACGATGCGTTCGCCGAACGAATCGATGCAATGCTCAGCGAGGGCGAACGAGCGGTCGCGTCACACGACGCGGCAACCGGTGAACAGCTTGCACGCGCCGTGGCCGAGCTCGATCGGGGCAACGCTCGCGCTGCGTCTTTGTCCACGGCCGCCGCGAAATTGCGAAAAGAAACGGCGGCGCACGAAATTCTGCGGCAGGTCGCACCCGAAGGGGGATCCGAGAGCACGCCACCGACCACTCGCCCGCCCGCCGGGCCGCCGGTCCCGGAAGCGCCGGCCGGCCAATTGGGGCAGCGCGTGGGTCCGCCGCAAGAGAGCTCCGTCAGCAGGTACCGCGAACTGATGGCCGTTCGAGGCCAGCAGTTGAGCAACGAAGTCACCGCATCGATCGCCGAAGCTCGACGATCTGGCGCGACCGACCCTGATTCGGCAATCGCGCTGTTGAAGCGCGAGCAGGGCATCGTCACCACCGCCGGCGACATCGAACCGCAGGTCCGGGACGAACTCTCCAGACGGCTGATGAACACGATCCAAGAGCTCCGTAGTATTAAGGAGCACCAACAGATCAATCGGCTCAACAACGCGGAGCGGCTCGCACAGGTGGAAGCCCGTCGCAAATCGCTCGAACAAATGTCGCTCGAGGAGACACGGCTGACCGAGCTCATCGACCAATGCCGTGCACTGCTCGTGCAGGCTGTTCATGGCGATGATAATGCGTACGAGCAGGCCGAATCGGTCGCGCGCGAAGCGATCAATCTCCGTCCGGGAAATGGACCGGCCACGCAAGCACTCGTGAATTCCGAGGCTGGCGGTCAATTGAACAAGGCCTATCGGCTGCGAAGCTTGAGGGCCGATCGACTCCTCGAGGCGCTCTACCTGGTCGAGTTGGCCCACGTCCCGTTCCCCGACGAACCACCGATCCAGTGGCCTAATGCCCAAGTGTGGCGGGCCTTGACCGAGCGGCGGAAGAAATGGGCGCAAGTCGATCTTCGTTCCGAGAGCAAACCCGAACAGCGGATTAGCGAGGCGCTCGATCAGCAGGTTGATTTCAATATCGAGCCTCAATCGCTGAAAGAGGCGCTCGACTTCATCGCGGCCCGCTACCAAATTCCCATCGTACCCGACACCAAGGCGCTCGAAGACGCCAACGTCGACTTGTCGGCCGAGGTTCACGGGAGCTATCCCGGAATCAAGCTGCGCAATTTGTTCAAGCTCTTGCTCGAACAGATGTCCCAACCGCTCACTTATGTCATCGAAGACGAGGTGTTGAAGATCACCACTGTCGACAAAGCTAATGAAAAGCTGTCGATCCGCATGTACCCCGTCGGTGACCTGATCATGGGTCCCCAGCAGCTGCAGGCCTTAGCCGGCGGCGGCGGCGGCGGTGCCGGCGGCGGCCGTGGTGGCCAGGGCGGCGCCGGTGGTGGCGCGGGCGGTTTGGGCGGTGGTGGTGGCGGCTTGGGCGGCGGTGGAATGGGCGGCGGCGGAATGTTCAGCATTCCAAGCGAACCGTTGCGTTCGACGGGACCTGCGTCGCCCCCGCCGGCTGAGATGCCGCTTCGTCCCCGTCCCGCACGGGCGACGGACAATTCCGCGGCCCGGTCGGGATCCATCGACCGATCGGCCCTCGCGCAAGTCGACGATTCCCCCGCGTTCACAAACGACGCGGTGCGAGCCAGCAAAAAAAAACAGAACGACGCGCGTTAAGCTCCGGTGAGCGGGAAGAACGGGCAGTTTCCGGCAAGTTGGGGGCGCCCGCGGTCGGCAAGGGGCGACGGCCGGTCACAATCGACGGGCCCCCGCCGAGTGACTTCAAGATCCCATTGCCACCGACGGGCTCCGCTGAACCTCCGCAGAAATACTGGCGCGAGTACTTCAGCAAGCAGCAGCCTCCGTCGCCAGCCATTGCCGATCTGGCGCTGCGGCTGACCACTCAAAAAAAATACGAGCAGGCGATCGCAGTGCTCGAGGGGGCCCTGCTGAACGGTCAGGTTGAGCCGTGGATGTATGACGTCCTCGCTCTCGCCATGCAGCTCGCCGGACGTCCCAAATCGGAGGTCGAGCGGGCTCTGCTGTCTCGGATCGATTTTTCCGCGACGGACCTGCCGAGCACGCTCTTCTCGGCCGCCTACCTCAGTCGCTTTGGCGCCAAGGGTCAGGCGCTCAAACTCTATCGGCAGGCCGCGGACATCGAGCCGACGCGTCCGGAAGCGTACGTGCTCGGGCTGCGTCTGGCGCGCGAGCTGAAGGATTACGAGGCGATCGGTTGGACCGCCCCCGGTGTCTTGCGAACGGCCTGGACCAAGGACCACGCAGACTTGCACCGCGAAGCCGAGGACGCCGCATTCGACGCCGAGCGGGCTCTCAAGTCAATCGGAAGACAGTCCCAGGCCGAGGCCCTGCGAGCGGCCATGGCGCAGGCTCGGACACGCGATTTGTTCGTGCGTTTGCAATGGGCTGGCGACGGAGATCTCGATTTGTCGGTCGAAGAGCCGCTAGGGACGATTTGCTCCGTAATCGACCCGCAGTCGCGGGGCGGCGGCGTGCACATGCACGACGGCTACGGACCCGATCCGAACAATTGCTACGAGCAATATGTCTGCGCTTTCGGATCACCCGGCGTGTACGTCGTGCGCGTGCGGCGCGTCGATGGCAGCATCGTCGGAAAGAGGGCCCAGCTGAATGTCGTCCTCAATCAGGGAGGGCCAAACGAATCGTCTCAGACATTCGTGCTCAAACTCGATAAAGACCTCGCCGCCGTGCGGATTCCGGTTCCCAACGGCCGCCGGCGGCAGTTGGCGCCCGAGCGACAAACGACGGAGGGGCACACCGCGCTACTCAACAAGTTGATCGAGTTTGTGGCAAATAGCCCCTCGCCGCGGTCAATCCGCTGGTCGGCGCTTCCGTCCGCATTTGCTCCTGGCGTCGCAATTCCCCGTGCGCGGCGCTCCTCCGGAGTGGCGGGCGGCAACGTGGTCAGCGGGCAGGGCGGCACCGGATCCCAAACCATCGGACAGTTTGACGTCGGCGGAGTGGCAGGGGGCGGCGGCGTGCCGTTTGTCACGGGCGGCACAGCGGTCGGAAACGGATTGGCAGTCGGCTTTGAACCCCAGATCACCATCGTGCCCGAGGGGTCGATGATGACCGCGGCAGCAGTGGTCTCTGCCGATCTGCGCTATGTGCGTCTGGCCGTGGTGCCCAGTTTTTCGACGCTCAGCGAGGTCTTCACGTTTACGTTCGTGGGCAGCAACGCCGGTCAAAGTATGCGCACGCAGTAACGGACGTTTGAGAGTCAGCGCTTTCGGATCGGTCCCGGGCTGACATCCAAATCGAGCGACGCCGCGGCCCCGCGTGCCAAGAGCTCCCAGGCCATCGCGGCCATCGCAGCGTTATCGGTGCACAGTTCAGGCGGAGCGAGCACAACTTCGATCGATTGGTCCGTGGCGAGTTCCGCCAGCCGATCACGCAGCCGGCGGTTGGCGGCGACTCCTCCGCCGACCAGTAGCATCTGACGTCCGGAGCGCGCAACGGCCTTTCGGCATTTCTCGACGAGTACATCGACAATTGCCTCCTGATAAGAGGCGGCCAGGTTGGCGACGCGCGACGGCTCCAACGCGACCGACTCGAGTCGGCCATGCGATGTCCCTTGGATTTCATACAACAGGGCCGTCTTGAGCCCGCTAAAGCTGAAATCGAGTTGCCGGCTGTCGATCAGCGGTCGCGGAAAACGCACAGCCAGGGGATTCCCCGACGCCGCGGCGCGCTGAATTGCCGGTCCGCCCGGGTATTCCAGGCCGAGCAGCTTGGCCCCTTTATCGAAGGCTTCGCCGGCCGCATCGTCGATCGTCGAACCGAGAATCTCGAAGTCGACGGCCGAGCGGCAATCGAAGAGCAGCGTATGTCCGCCGCTGACGACGAACCCGATTGCCGGAAAGACAGATCGCCCCGCCGCCATCTGGCAGGCGAACAGATGCGCTTCGACATGATTCACGTCGACCAACGGAATTTTCAAGGCAAGCGCGAGCGTCTTCGCCGCCGTGAGACCGACCAACAGTGACCCCACCAGCCCGGGACGGCTCGTCACTGCGATGGCTGCAAGATCGTCGAGCTCGACACCGGCCGGCGCAGCGCCTGGTCGATGGCCGGAATGATGCGTCGCACGTGAGCCCGGGACGCGACTTCCGGAACGACCCCGCCGAATTGCCGATGCAAATCATCCTGGCTTTGCACCACGTTCGAGCGGATCCGCAAGTCCCGGTCGACAATCGCGGCGGCCGTTTCGTCGCAGCTCGATTCGATTGCCAGGAGTAAGCCAAGACGGTTCATAAACCCGCGGTTGCCTTACGCAACGGTATTCGACGGCCTCGGCTGTTTCGACCGTTTGGGCGCAACCGGCGCGCTCGCCAAACTTGACGCGCCGTCGCAGAGTCGTGCAACCGCGACAGATTTCAGCCGACGCCGAACATTGCGGCTCTTGGAGCAACGGGACGACTCGCAGCGGCTTTCTTCTCAGCCGCCGGCGCTGCCTTGGCTTTCTCTTCGGCTTTGGGTGTCTGCCCCGGGCTCTTGGCAGCTTCGGCCAGTTTCGTGCGGACCGCGGCAAGTGCCTTGTCGAGCTGCCGGTCTCTGAAATCGCTCGCCGGCGGACCATTCTTGCTGAGAATGTCCCGCTCGCGACGGTAGTTGTCGATGTATTCGCGGGTTTCTCTCGGCGTGAATTTCACTTCGTATCCCGGGTCGGGCATTACGCCCCATGCGTCGCTTTCGCTTGCGCCGGGGAAACGATGAATGTTTTTACCGCTGGGCCGATGGTAACTGGCGGTGGTCAACTTGAGGGCGCTGGCACCGTTTTCGAGCTCGATCACGTTCTGGACGCTGCCTTTGCCCCACGAACGTTCGCCCACGATCACCGCGCGATGGTGATCCTGAAGACAAGCGGCAACGATCTCGCTCGCCGACGCACTGTAATGATTGACGATTATGGCCATCGGAAAATTGGGGAAAGTGCCTTCTTTCTTGGCTTCCCACGTGCGTTCCGTGGTGTTGCGGCCCTTGGTGCTGACGATGGTCCCGCCTTCGATGAACATGTCGGCGATCTCGGTTGCCTGGGAAAAGAGTCCGCCTGGATCAAACCGAAGATCGAGCACGAGCGCCTGCATTCCCTCTTCGAGGAGCTGGTTGATCGCCTTTTCCAGCTCGATCGAGCTGTGGCGGCTGAAATGAGTCAGCCGCACATAGCCGATCTTGTCTTTCTTGTCGAGCATGAAGTCCCAGGCGCCGTCAGGCTTGTAGTGGTCGCCGAGCACCGTGGCGACGTGAATCACATCGCGAACGAGCGTGACTTGTTCTTTCTTATTGGTCCCCGGGTGTAGGAGACTCAACTTGACGGCCGTGCCTGGCTTTCCCTTCAGGAGGGAGACGGCCTTATCGGTGGAGTACCCCTCGGCCGACTTGCCGTCGATCTCAAGGATTGTGTCCCCGGCAAGCATCCCCGCCCGGTATGCGGGTGTGCCGGGCAATGGCGACACGACCATCAACCGATGGGTCCGCTCGTCCGGGTAGATCTGAATGCCGATGCCGCCGAATTCCTGATCGACAGACTCGCTGAACTGGGCCATCTCTTCCGGGCTGATGTAGCTGGAGTAGGGATCCAGCTTCGACATCATGCCTTCGATGGCCGCCTGCAGCAGTTCGCGACGGTCGACGTCCTTGACGTAGTTCCGCTCGACTTGCTGGAAGGTGTCGACGAACACCTTCATCAGCGTGTAGTAGTCGTCCTTGGGAGGGGCGTCCTTCTTTTCAGAATCCTCTCCGCGGGCGACCGAGGCCGCCAGGATCGGCACGAAAATCAGCACCGCCGGTAACCAGACTCGTTTTCTGCCGGGCAATTTCACGCTTAGCATCGGTTTCCCCTAGAGGTCGGCGCTCGCGGAAGCTGCGCTTGAGCGACCCTGGTCTTCTTCAGTCTAGGTCGCACCCGTATTTTCGGCAAGCTCCGCGATTTTGCGAATAACTTCCAAAAAGCGGGACTGTGCCGATCCGTTGGTTGACGCACTGCGGGGGGATTGCTGCAATCGACCGAGGGTAATGCTCACGGTCCAGGGAAAGGCGCCGTTGCCATGAAAGGACGAGTTGAGGTCCTGAGCGGGCCAGCCGGCTCCGGCAAAACAAGCCGGCTGTTGGGCGTCTTCCGAGACGAGCTCCGGCGGCTGCACGCGAACGGCACACCGGGTCGGGCCGTGTGGCTTACTCCGACCGCACGGTCGCGGCGAGAAATCCGGCGATCATTGCTCGACACATCGCTCGGCGTCTGCGTTGCGCCGAACGTCCTCACCTTCGACGCTTTCGCCGAACGGCTGTTGCAGACGACCGGACCCGGGATTACGCCCCTCTCGCGGGTGGCGCAGCGGATGATCGTGCGAACGATCATCGATGAGGCCCTCGCCGCCCAGTCGCTCCCCTATTTCGCGCCGATCGCGGAAACGTCTGGGTTCTTGGATTTGGTGTTAGGCCTGATCGCCGAATTAAAGCGAGACGAGACCGAACCCGAAGATTTCGCCATTGCTTGCCGCAATCGAAATTCTCCTCGCGACACCGAACTCCTCGCTCTGTATCGACGCTATCAAGAGCGGCTGACAGATCTGGCACTTTACGACGCTGAGGGACGGTTCTGGGCAGCGCGCTGGAGCTTGCCGGAGGGCGGCGCGGCGCATTCGATCCGCTGACACTGCTCGTCGCGGACGGCTTCGCCGACTTCACGCAGCCGCAATACGAGATTCTCGAACATCTTGCCGGCTACGCCGAGCGCGTGGTGGTCTCGCTCCCCTTGGAACAGCCCGTGCGGCGGACCGATCTGTTTGCAAAATCGAACAAGGCGCTCGAGGAGATCCGCCGTCGTTGTACGGTCGACGCGCTGGCGGTGGCTCCCGATTCTTCGCAGAGTGTCGAACTCCCCGCGGCCCTGCGGCACTTGTCGAAGCACTTGTTCGACAATCCACGAACGCTTCCGCAGCTCTCGGATGCAACCGGGATCGAAATCATCGCGGCAGCCGGTCCGACCGGCGAGGCGCGGCGCTGTTGCCGAGCGCGTCAAACGGCTTCTGCTCGACGGCGTGCCGGCCGAAGACATCGTGATTGCCACCCGTTCGCTCGACGAAGACGGGCTCGACCTACCCGTCACGCTCACGGAGGCCGGTATCGACGTGTGTTGCGAGACGGCAACGCGCTTTTCACAAACGGCGATCGGCCGAGCATTGTTCGCGGTCCTTCAGTCCGAGCTGCAGGATTGGGAGTTCGGACCCCTCTGTGCCGTGCTGCGATCGAACTACTTCCGGCCGCGGTGGCCGTTTGCCGGTATTGAGTCTGTCGTGGAAACGACCATTCGCGTCCTCCGGCGTTATCAGCTCGGCTCTGACCGCCAGCACATCCTGAAACGTCTTGCCAAGCTCGCCGAGGCGCCGGAATCGCCACGCAGCAATCCGACCAGGCAGGAGGAAATCCGGATCGCGGCCCGGCTACTGCAAACCCTCTCGGATGCCACCAGGCGGTTGCGCTCTGTGAAGGATCTCAAGGCATGGGCTGATTCTCTGATGGGGCTGGCGGGCGAACTGGGCATCGAGCCGCGCAAGAAAGACCGACCGACCGAGGACGCGTCAGAGTCGCACAAGCTCGACAACCGCGATCGTCACGTCTGGGACGCCCTCTGCGAGGTGCTGCGCGAGGCAGCGCGCGTCCGGGAACTGTTGAACGATCGTCGCACGATCTCGGTGGCCGAATTCGCGCGGCTGTTGCGCGATTTGTTCGAATCGCAGACGATCGTCGAATCCCCCACGGAGCGAGACCGGGTGCGGGTGGTCGAGGCCGCGGATGTCCGCAATCTCGACGTCCCGCATCTGTTCCTGATGGGCCTGTCGGAAGCCAGCTTCCCGCGCGGCCGGCGCGACGATTGTTTTTACAGCGCCGCGGAACGCCGCGATTTTTTGCGGAAGGATCGGGCCGGACTGGAACCGCCCACGCCGCAGCAGGACGAAATGCTGCTGTTTTATTCGATCGTGACACGCGCGCGGCAGCGCCTCACGCTGAGTTACCCGAGCGTGAGCGCATCGGGGCAGCCGTTATTTCCCAGTCCGTATGTGACCGCGATTCGAGATCTCTTTTATCGCCCCGCCCTCGTGCCAGCCGGCCAATCCGATCTCGACCCGGTTCCAAGTCGCAATCAGGTTCTGTCGATGGCGGACTTGCGACTGGCCGCCACCGACGAACTGCATTTCGGCAGGCTCGGATTATTCCGCGCCCTGGCCGCGATCCCGTCTGGTGGGGCGCCGGCCCGAGGGATTCTTGCGGCGGCCGAAATGGATGCCTGCCGATTCGAGCAGAACGGTTTCACACCCTTCGAAGGTTGGCTGCAGCACGGCCCCAGCATCGCCCGATTGGCCGAAAAATATTCCCCCGATTATCAGTTCAGTGCGACGCAGCTCGAACGCTACGCCACCTGCCCCTATCGGTTTCTGTTGTCCGATGTGCTCGATCTCGAGCCCCACGACCCGGTCGAGCCGGAAATCGATCCGCGCAAGAGGGGACTGGCGCTACACCAGGTGCTGGCGGACTTGCATCGTTCCCCCAAAGGGCAGCCACTCTCTCAGCCCGACCGGACCGCGCTCATCGCGGCGCTCCGCGAACTGGTGGCCGGACAGTTCGCGGTCGCCTCTGAAATCCCCGCCTACGAGCGAGCGCTGCAGGCGGCCGAGCTCGAATTCGCCGAGCGGTTCGCCGATCTCTATTGCCAGCAGTGCGAGGATTATCGGGCCGCGATCGGCGACGGCTGGGAGGAGCCTCCCTCGCCGCGGTTTGTCGAGCTGGCCTTTGGCAACGTCCCCGGTGCGGGCGAGTCGACTCCCGAGCCGGCGGCGCTTCCCTGCGTGACTTTTGGCCCGGACGATTCGCCCGTGCGCGTTCGGGGCCGCATCGATCGCATCGACGTCGGTCGACGCGGAGGCAAACAGGTCTTCACGGTGATCGACTACAAAACGCGGTGGGCTCCGCGATATCAGCTCGCCGATATCGAGCTGGGCCTCGCGCTACAGCTGGCGATCTACGCTTCGGCAGCCCGACGTAGCGGGGTTTTGGACCCCGAAGCGTCCGTTTTCCAGATGGCGTATTGGACGCTGACTCTTTCCGGCTGCGTCGTCGGCCTCAGGGGTAAGTCCAAATCGCTGGACATGTTGAATCCCGAAGTCGCCGGCGAGATCGAGCGCGCACTGCACGAGGTGCTGCCCAAAATCGCCGAGCGCCTGCGCCGGACAGTTTCCCGTGACCAACGCCAACCCCGAGTGCGGCAAATGGTGCCCATACAGCACCGTCTGCCGCGTGGGGCAGGTTCGCAGTCTCGAAGTCGAGCGTCAGAAACTGTGGAGCCTGTCACAGCCATGACCGCTCGCCGAACGTCCACAGCTGGAAAACGCGCGGGCGCGGCGAAATTCGCCCCGCATAGTCGATCGCTGTTCGCGGAGCAACTCGCGCTGTCGGGCGACAGCCTCCTGACTGACGAACAGCGTTCGGCGATTTACAACCAGGACGTATCGATCGGTCTGTCGGCCGGTGCCGGATGCGGAAAAACGCACGTGCTGACCCGACGATTCTTGACTCATCTCGAGCCGTCGGGGAATGGGCACACGTCGGCCGCCGCTCCACTGGCCCGCGTGGTCGCCATCACCTTCACCGATCGGGCGGCCCGCGAGATGCGGGATCGCATTCGCGAGGAATGCGCGAAAAAACTGCGGGATTGCGAAGAGGGCGAGATCTCGCACTGGTTAACCGTGGTACGCGGCCTTGACGCCGCTCGCATCAGTACGATCCACGCGTTCTGTTCCGGTCTGCTGAGGCGGCACGCTGTGGCCGCGGGAATCGACCCGCAGTTTCGGCCCCTCGAAATGGACGTCGGCGAGGCGCTCCTGCGGCAGAGCGTGGCCCGCACGGTCAAGCGGCTGCTCGAAGCGGGGGATCCGAACTGCTTTCGGCTGCTCTCCGAATTCGGGCTCGAGCCGCTGCGCCGTGCGCTGCGAAAATTGGTGCTTGGCCGCGCCGTCGCCGATACCCATCGCTTCCAGAACCACACGGCGAGCCAGTTCGCTGAGGAATGGCGCGACTATCTGGATCACGTCTTCTTGCCGCGCGCGGCCCACGATCTGGGTGAGTCCGACGTCACGGCGCAAATCTTGCGGCTGCTCAAGGACAATGTGCCTTCGAATCCGACGATGCAGGACCGCCGCCGCAAACTTCTCAGCGGACTCACCGCTCTGCGCGACACGCGGACGCCCGACGTGCAGCAAGTTTTTGAGCTTCGCGAGGCGGCCAAGGTGCAGGGTGGCGGCGGAAAGAGCGCGTGGGCCGACGAGGAGACCTACGAAGCCGTCAAGAAGTCGCTCGAAAGATTTCGCGATAAGGTCGACGGCCTCAAGGAATTCGTCACCTTTGAGCCGCGGGACATCGAGCAGGCAGCCCAGGTATCGGCCGCTTTGGTGAGCGTGGTGGAGGCCGCGGTCGCCGATTTTTCCGCGGCCAAAGTCGAAGCCGGCGTGCTCGATTTCGACGATCTGCTCGTCAAGACGCGCGATCTTTTGCGCAACTCGCCCGACGTGCATCGTGAGGCGGCCGCTTCGATCGACGCACTTCTGGTCGACGAGTATCAAGACACCGACCGAATCCAATCTGAGATCGTGGAGGCGCTGGTCGGCGACGGCCTCTTGTCGGGAAAGCTGTTCTTCGTCGGCGACAGCAAGCAGTCGATCTACCGATTCCGCGGGGCCGAGCCGTCCGTTTTCGACGCGACCCGCGAGAGGCTTCCCGCGGGCGGCCGGCTGCCGCTTACGCACAACTTCCGCAGCCAGCCCGAGATCCTCAGTTTTGTGAACTCGCTTTTCCGGCCGGTGATGGAAGGTTACGAGGCGCTTGTGCCGCATCGGACGCAGCTCTCGCCGCGGCCGTCCGTCGAATTTCTCTTCGCTTTTCCCGGGCCGGACGAAGCCGCACAGTCGGATCCCAACTCGCTCGAAGAGCACCGGCGCCGCGAAGCCGAGTGGATCGCCCGCCGCATTCTGACGCTGTTGAGCGATCCGACGCCGCGAATTTCCGAGCGCGATCCCGAGTCGCACGTCGAACATTTGCGGCGGGTCAAAGCCGGCGACATCGCCGTGCTGTTTCGTGCGATGAGCGATGCGGCCATCTACGAGGACGTCTTTCGCCGCCGGGGCGTCGACTATTACCTGGTGGGCGGCCGGGCCTTCTTCGCCCAGCAAGAGGTCTACGATCTCGTCAACCTGTGCACGTTCCTCAACGATCCAGCCGATTCGATCGCCCTGGTCGGCGTGCTGCGTTCCCCCTTCTTCAGCTTGAGCGACGACACGATCGTCGCCATGACGCAGGTCGGCAAGCTGTCTCCGCGCGAGGCGTTGCGGCAGTCGCCCCCGAGCGGGATTTCCGAAACTCAATGCGAACAGGTCCGCCTGGCCGCGCGGGTGATCGACGAGTTGCTCGAACGGAAAGATCGCGTTCCGCTCGCCGATTTGCTCGAACTGGCGCTCGAGCGGACGGCCTACGACGCGTCCCTTTTGTGCGAGTTCCTCGGCAGGCGCAAGTCGCCAATCTCCGCAAACTGATCGACATGGCTCGCCAGTTTGACCGGTCCGGCATCGGCACGCTCGGCGACTTCACGCGGCGCATTCAGGATTCAGTGTCTGAGCAAGCAATCGAAGACCTGGCTGCGACGCATCCCGAGTCGAGCAACGTCGTGAGGCTGATGACGATCCATCAGGCGAAGGGTCTCGAGTTTCCCGTGGTGATCCTGGCCGACATGGAGCGAAAGAACCGCGGCTCCTTCTCGGACGCCGTCTATCATCGCCAATTTGGGCCGATCCTCGTGCCTCCGAAATTCGGGGCCGACGAGCCGCGCCACCCGGCCATCGAGATGCACAGATATGTTGAGGATCGCGAGGACGATGAGGAGTCGCTACGAATTCTGTACGTGGCACTCACCCGAGCCGCCGACCACTTGATCCTGTCGGCTGGCCTGGCCGCCGATCCGGCTTTGGTCGGCGATCGCAGCGTCCGGTCGCAATGGCTGAGACTGGTGGCCGAGCGTTATGACCTGGGAACGGGCTTGCCGAAGGGCGATCCGTATTTTGATTCGCTCGCGGGCGAAAAGCGGCTGGCTGCCGGCAAGAAAGCGTCGGGATCCGGCTCGCGCGAGTCGCGCGCAATCCCGGATGTTCTGGTCCATCGGCAATGCCCGCAACTCACCGTCGTGCCGCGGCTGGATACAGAGACAGCGAAGCTCAGCCAATGGCGTGAGCTGGCGGAGACGAGCGAGCCGGATCCGCTGCCACCCCTGATGGGTCAAGTCGCTAGGACCCGCGTCGGACCGCTCTACCTGAGTGTCTCGGAAATCGAGGAGGCCGACGCCTCGCTCCGAAGCGCCACGCAGCAGCCGCGAACGCGCCGACCGGTCTCTCAAAGTGCGCTGGACGCGGACTTCGAGCCGTTGGGCGAGGCCGCCACGCTCGTCGGGTCGCTCGTGCATCGCGTGATCGAGCGTCTGCCGCGCGACTCGAACATTACCGCGGACGTGATCGCCGCGGGCGTAGAATCCGTGCTCAGGGGCCAGACGGGCCGCAATGTCGAGGCATTGAACGCAGAGGTCATGGTCCGCCGCGTGCAGGCCCTGGTCGAAAGCGAATTGTGGGACGAAATGCGTACGGCCACGCGCTGCTTTCGCGAAATCGACTTCCTGCTTGGCTGGCCCATCGGCGCCGCGGAGCGCGACCGCACCGCCGTCATCGCCGGCACGCTCGACTGTCTGCTCCTTTCGCCCGGCGGCGAGTGGAAGATTCTCGACTACAAAACGGGGCGCTTGCCCGACGGCGATCCCGCCGCACTCCGCGAGCATTTCGCCATCCAGCTACTGCTCTACGCCGAGGCGATTCGCGCCATGGCCGGACGGCCGCCCGCTGCCATCGAGATCGTCGCCCTGCACGACAAACTCAATCGATTCCCGCTGATCGTCTGGGATGAGTTTCGTGGCCCGGTCACCGAGCGAATCGATGCGGCAATTCGGCACTGGGCTGCCACTCCTGATCTCGGCGCTGACGCAGCGGCGCCGTTCGCAGTACGTCCGGCCGCCGATCTCACTTAAGCGTTTCGGCCCGCCCCTTGACTCGCGCACCCATGCGCATTTATTTTCATTAGCGACCACTGGGGTGATCCCCGTCCCCTTACCTGTCTCGATCCTCAATCGGAGCTCGACCTTGACTCGCATCGCTCTAACGGCTGCCGCCCTTGCGAACTTGTTGTGCCTCCGCGCGACCTGTGCTTCCGATTGGCCGCAGTGGATGGGACCCGAGCGCGACGGCGTGTGGCGTGAGACGGGTTTGATTGACAAGTTTCCCAAGGACGGACCAAACATTCGCTGGCGCGTGCCGATCGGCAATGGGTATAGCGGACCGGCCGTCGTCGGCGATCGCGTCTATGTCATGGATCGCCAAAAGCGGCCGAGCGACCCCAAACCCAAACCGGCGGGCGGCCGCATCAAGGGCATTCCGGGCAACGAGCGCGTGCTGTGCCTGAACGCGGCCGACGGCAGCGTCGTCTGGAAGCACGAGTACGACTGTCTCTACAACATTTCTTATTCAAACGGGCCTCGGAACACGCCGTTAGTGCGTGACGGACGGCTTTACACACTGGGCGCGATGGGCGACTTGACGGTTCTCGACGCCTCCGACGGGCACGTTCGCTGGACGAAGAATCTGGCCCGCGAGTTTCACGCCAAGGTCCCGATCTGGGGATACGCGGCCCATCCGCTGCTCGACGGGAATCTGTTGTATTGCCTCGCCGGCGGACCGGGCAGCGCGGTGGTCGCACTCAACAAAGACACGGGCGCCCCCGTGTGGAAAGCGCTCGACACGCAAGAAACCGGCTACAGCCCGCCCATGCTCTACGAGTTCGGCGGGAAGAGGCAACTCATCGTCTGGCTTTCCGAAGCGATTTACGGGCTCGACCCTGCCACGGGCAAGCAGCTTTGGAAACACGTGTATCCCGAAGGAGTGCCGATGCAGCGGCCGGCCGTCAACATCATCACCGTCAAGAAGGTGGATGACCTGCTGTTCCTCTCGACCTTTTACCACGGACCCATGATGCTCAAGGTCGAGGCCGACAAGGCCACAATGGTTTGGAAGGGACAAAGCCAAAACCCAGGCAAACCGGACGGCGCCCACTGCCTGATGGCCGCGCCCGTCTTTAAGAATGGTTATGGCTACGCGGTGGGCAGCGTCGGTGATTTGCACTGCTTCAAAGCCAAAACTCACGAGAATGTCTGGGAAACCTTCGCCGCGGTCACGGGACGGAAGGCCGAGTGCGGCACGGTCTTTCTGGTGCCCCTGGAAGATCGCTTTGTGCTCTTCAACGACCAGGGTGACTTGATCCTGGCTGATTTGACGCCCAAGGGCTATCACGAAATCAGCCGGGCGCACATTCTCGATCCCGTGGCAATGGCCCGCGGTCGAAACATCGTCTGGTCGCACCCCGCATTTGCCCACGGTTGCGTCTTCGCACGCAATGAGAAGGAAATGGTCTGCGTATCGCTCATGAAATCAGGGGCGAGCGGCGGTTGAACGCCTGAATCTGAGCGAACGCTACGTGCGGTACGCGAGCTTGAACTTGTGCTCGTCGAAGCCAAGCTTGATCCGCTCGACGAGGGCCGAGCGCACGTCGGCGAAGTCGGCCGACTTCACCCAGACGCGCACAGCCAACTGCACGCCGGCAGGAACAAAGTCATTGACGCTCACGCTTGGCTCCGGATCGCCCAAGACGCGGCTTTCGAGTCGCACGAGCGCATCGAGCACTCGCTTGACGCTCGGTAAGTCGTCGTCGTAGGCGCAGTTAATCAAGAGTTCGATTCGCCGTTGCTCCTTTGCCGAATAGTTCTTGATCACGCCCTGGGTGATCTGGTTGTTTGGGATATGAATCTGCACATTGTCGGCCGTTCGCAAGAGCGTCGAAAAGACATGAATTTCCTCGACGGTGCCCGCCGTGGTTCCGATCTCGACCGAATCGCCGACGCGAAATGGCTTGAAGACGAGCAACAGCAAGCCAGACGCCAGATTGGCGAGCGACCCTTGTAAGGCCAGGCCGATCGCCAGACCGGCAGCCGCAATCACCGCCGCGAATGACGTTGTATCGAAACCGACCCAACCGAGCGCGGAGACGACGGCAAAGACGAGCACGGTCACATAAATGACGTCCGAGACAAAGGCGGCGACGGTCGCGTCAGTTTTTGACCGCAAAATCAAGGTTCGAGTGAGTCGTGCCAACCCACGCGCGACCCAGCGTCCGACGAACACGATCACAAGCGCCGCGACAAGGTGCTCGACGAACCTGATCCCATCCGTGCTGAGGAAGGCTCGAGCGCGCTGCCAGTCGGAGAATTCAGCGGATTGCAAGAACGGCGCATTCATGGCGGCGAGTCTCTCCCCCAGGGTTGCCGAAAACCACCTCTCTGCGATTTGCCGATTTTAGACAGCCTGGATGAGCCGCGCAATAAACGCGAGAAGGAAAGCGGGTGCGGGGTCGGGCCGGGTCCGCAAACACGGACGAGGGGCTCTGCAGCCGAGAATTGAGAGCGACAAAGCCTGCGGCACCCGATTTGCAACGATTCGATCTCCTCGTATGGAGCAAACTGAATAGGTTAGCTCCTTGTAATCTTTCTTGGAACGATTTTGAGCGGTTTGAACTCGGCGGACAGCGGGCTTACCTTGGAAGGGATCCGGCGATGCAACAGTTTAGAGGGCAATCAGCACCGTATCTCCCCTCCCCACATGAGATTCGGGAGGCTTGCCACCAGATCCGTAGCGAGTGGTCGCCTGGCGAACGCGAGGCCCGCCGAGTCGGAGCGCGGATTGCCTGGCGGGTGCTTGTGCTGCCGCATCCGGAATTTGATCGGCGCCAGCACGTCAACTCCATGTGAAGGGCGGACAAGTGCTGTTCCTGATCTGCTTTCCATCGGACCGATTGCCATTGAGCCATCGCCCGCAGGGCCTCTTTCCATGCTTGGAAGAGCCCGGCGAGGATTGCCTATTCTGCCGGCGAGGGGTTGTATGATCGCAACAATCGAATTTGATGTCCCTCGGGCGCTGGATCGCGTCGGAGGGGATCGCATTCTGCTGGCTCGAATCATCGATTTCGTGGTGGAAGACAGCCCCGACTTGGTGCGCAAGATCGAGACGTCTTTGGAAAACGACCAATTTGGGGAAGTCGAGCGCGCGGCCCATTCGCTCAAGGGTCTGGTTGCCAATGTCTACTGCGATGCCGTGCAAAGCCGCGCCGTCGAGATCGAAGCGTTGGCCCGCTCGGGCAATCGAGCCGCGATCCTGCGAGCCTTGGAGACGCTTTCTGACCTGATGGAACCAATGGTCGCGAAGCTCGAAGTCGCTCGCCGTGAGCTCGAGGACGGCTGAGCGCCCGACCGGTCGCGCCGTCCACGCGATTGACCGACCCAAGCAGCAACTGGATCAATCGTTGACTTTGGGCGCTTCGTCTAAGCAATCGTTCTCCGCAGGCCGGCGCGACTCTTCGCTTTTCTTTCGTCCCAAGTCGCGTGATGTCCGCTGCTTGCGACCTGGCCCGCAGTCTTCGCCACTCTTGTTGGTTTTTCATCCAAACCGCGGCATTGGCATGCGATGTGCCCCCTTGCCGCAAGGGCTGGGTGGAGTCGTCGCAGGCGTTCAAATATCGGTCGCGCCAACCGACACTCCAATTCATGACAAACCCGAGGTGAAGGAAATGAAGCGACCTGTGAAACACGCTCTCTTCGCACTCTGTGTTGTGGGTTTGGTGGGAACGGCGTCCCTGGTGCAATCGCAACCTCAGAACGTTGTTCCGTCAAACCGGCTCGACCAGGTGGCTCAGCAGGAGGTGAACCCGGGTCAGGCTCCGCCGTCCGCGCCTCAGCCGGACACTTCGGTGCCGCCGCCGCAGGGCGCTGCCAGCGACAAAGTCGTCGAGTTGACGCGAGGTCCGATCAATCAGGGCTTCGCCGAGATGACCAACATGACTCCGCAGCCGTCGCCGCCGGTCCCCAAACAACCGCCGGCGCCGATTAACGAAGCTCCGCCGGATGCCCGGCCCGACAATCCGGAATCGACCTGGGTCCCGGGATATTGGTCGTGGGACGCTGAGAGCAACAACCACATTTGGGTTAGCGGGAGTTGGCGGGTGCCGCCTCCAGGTCATCGCTGGATTCCCGGTTACTGGTCGGAAACAGACGGTAACTATCAATGGGTCTCCGGCTTTTGGACTCCCGAAGACGTGGAAGAGGTCACGTATCTCCCGCCCCCGCCGCCCTACCGCGACGAAAGCGTGGATGTCTCGGAACCTCCCGACGCTGATCACTTTTGGGTTCCCGGATATTGGGCTTATCGCACGCGGTCGTACGAGTGGCAGCCTGGTTACTGGAGCCGCATCGTCTCCGGCTGGATGTGGGTTTCGGCCCATTACGAGTGGACGCCCAACGGCTACGTTTTCATCGCCGGGCACTGGGATTACCCGCTCGATCAACGCGGAATCCTGTTTACGCCGGTGGCCTTCACCGCTCCGATTTATCTGAATCAGGCGTTTGTCTACACGCCGCAGTATCTGGTCTCCTTGGATAACCTGGTCGACAATCTGTTCGTCGCGCCCGGATTTCAGAGCTACTTCTTCGGAGACTATTACGGGCCGCAATACGCGCAGTTCGGCATCTATCCGTGGTTCAACGTTGGCGTCGGGCCCTATCTCTACGACCCGATTTTCGCCTATCGATCCAGTTTGTTCTGGCGGACAAACCCGCACTGGCGTGATGATTTTCGACGGCGCTATGACCGACTTGTTCACGATCCGAATCTGCGCCCACCGCACACGTGGCGCGACTATCAGCGGCTCGTTCGTGATGGGAAACAGATCGGGCGCGATCGGATGGTCGCCTTGCCCCTCCGCGATGCGCTGGGCGATAAGCGCTTTAACCAACACATCGTTCGCCTGACAGATGCCGATCGGCGCGCTCTGCGACAGCGAAACGACTTCCATCGAAATCTCGCCACGGAGCGCAGCCGGCTCGAGCGGGCGAGCAACGTCGGCAGGCAACTCGAGCGGCGCCCAGGCGAAAGGATGCCCGAACGTCCGGGGACGCGACCGGGCGAACGACCGATTGACCGGCCAGGCGAACGACCGCTCGATCGTCCAGGCGCACGCCCAGTTGAGCGCCCAGGCGAGCGTCCCGGTGCGCGACCGATCGAACGTCCCGGCGAACGCCCGATTGAACGCCCGGCCGAACGGCCGACGGAGCGCCCGGGAGCCGGAGTAGGGCCTGAGCTACGACGCGGAGGCGCGGGTATCGCGGAAGGGCCGCGAACCCTGCGGCTGCCCACGGGCCGACGGCCCGAAGTCGCACCCGGTCGCGAGGCGCCGCGGGTTGAAGAACGCGGCGGGGCAGCTAGAACACCGAATGTCCAACCGGCCGCCCGGCCGGCACGAGTCAATACCCCACGACCTCCGCAACCCGACCGAACGGTTCGGGCACCTGCGGCACGACCGGCGCTCGAGCGCACCGAGCGTGAAAAGAAGTAGGACAGTATCACTAGGTTTCCGAGGTTTTGGGCTTTTGACAGGAGACTGAAGAATGCAACTGCATCCAAGGATGAAAGCAGGCCTGCTGCTGTTGGCGATTGCAGGCGCGGTGATGGCGATGAGCCCGTCCGCCGAGGCCCGTGATGGGCGTTGGGGCCGTGGCGGATGGCGCGGTGGATGGGACGGCGGTTGGCGCGGCGGCTGGGGATGGGGCGGATATGGCGGCTATGGCTGGTACGGCGGCTACCCGTACGGCGGCTATGCCTACGACTACCCCAACTACGGTTACAGCACGGGCTATTACCCTGGCTCGGGCTACGCGTATGACAATTCCGGCAACACGTATACGAACTACGCGCCGAGCACGCAGCCGGCTTACGGTTACTCACAAGGAGGCTGCGGAACCACCACCGCCGCATATCCTCCGTCGGGACCAATGCCGGGAACTCCTGGCGGGTACAACGGAACTACGTACGATGGAGCAGCGACCCCGACCTATGCCCCGGGGACGAATGCGCAACAGCGCGGCGACATGAACGGGCAACGCAACGGGGCAATGAATCCTCAGATGGGTGGCAATCAGCAGCCTGGTGCCAACAACCAACAGAATGCGATGACTCCTCCTCCGCCAGAGTCTGCCGCGCCGCCAAACCCCAGCAACACGAGCAACCAGCAGAACAACAACGCCGGGAACCAGCAGAACAACAACCGCTAGCTCGGCTGGTTTTCGTTACACGCGGCGCGTGATTTTGAGCAGCTCCATAAGGTTGTGGAGAAGCTCGATACTCGGACTAGGAGACTCAGGAGCAGGCGCCAGGAGGTCGCAACACACGGATGTCCACAACAGCCATCGGCTTTGCCGATGGCTGTTGTACTTTTCACTGTCCGCTGCTTCGGACTAAATGAGAGGCTCTCTCAATTCAATCGGCTGGCCGGTCGATCAGCGATGGCGCGGCGCACCGGAGCGGGCAGCGGCGCGTTGACGCCCTTGATCGAGCGCCACAGGATCTCGTTCAGCTCGAAATCGTTGATCCGGTCGTACTCGCTGAAATCCATTTTCATCGAGCGGTCCGCACCGTAGGCGAGTTCGCTGTTGAGGGCGTTCACGTCGATCTGCGCCGCCACGCTCTGGTAGGGTGAAAGATCAGGCCGCTCCATAAATGAGCCATACATCGGCCGGGCTGCCGCGTCGTATTGACTCAAGGGAGGCAAGCCGAGAATCAGCTCGATCGAGCGAATCATGCTGACCGTGCTGTACTGCGTACTGTCGACCGCTTTGCGCTTCACATAGGGGCTGATCACCAGGCCCACGGTACGATGCGCGTCAACATGATCGGGTCCGTTTTGTGCGTCGTCCTCGATTACGAAGATTGCCGTTTGCGGCCACGACTGGCTGTGGCTGACCGCGTCAACCAGTTTGCCCAGGGCCACATCATTGCAGGCGACGCAGGCGGCCGGCGTAAACGTGCCCGGCCGGGTGCCGGTCGTGTGGTCCTCGCCCAAACTCAGCACCATCAGGCTCGGGAGCTTGCCTTGCCGCTCGAACTCGCGGAACTCTTCCAAGAAGATGTCGACATTGGAGATATCGCGCTGCTTCTGTCCGGCAACTTTGGAGATCCCATACGCTGGCGCACATATGGCCGATCAATCCAGGCACGGCCCCGTCCATTACGAGATGGCCGTCCGGCTGACTGACTCGGCGGCCGTATTCTCCATAGTTGCGATAGGCGAGGCCGGCACGGGCACACGCGTCCCAAATGTAACCCGAAGGGGCCCTGTTCAAATTGCCTTCATCGTCATCGTCGACGCCCGTGCGGCGCGAGTAAGTCAGATGCCAGTCGCGGGCCGTGTAATCGGTGTGGTAGGCCATCGTCGACCAGGGGTGCCCGTCACGCGACACCTGACCGTTGCAATACAGGTTGTCGAGCAGGACGAATTCGCGCGCGAGTTTGTGATGGTTGGGCGTTACTTTTTCGCCAAACATCACCAGGCTTGGATCGCCGTTCCCCTCCTTGACATCGCCAAACACCTGATCGTAAGTCCGATTCTCCTTGATGATGTAAATCACGTGGCGAATCGGGCAGGGGTCTCCGACGCGGCTGGGGATCACCGTCTTTTCGTCAGTGGGAGAGGCGGAAAGTAACTTGTCCGAGTAGGGACAGTTGGCGTAGACCTGGGTGGTGTATTTCGCCAGTTGAGCTTCGTCCGGAATCGGCACGATCGAGAGCGCTCCCGAAAGCGTGGTGCCGATGTATCGATACGGAACGCGCAGGGCGCCTGCAGCCTGTTGGGCTTTCTGATTGGTGTCGAGCGTGTGTCCCGTCGCGTTGGGATGGCTCTGCAGTCCCTTCCCGACGCCCACCAGCAGGTTCTTGCCGTCCGGCGTCACCGCGACCGCGCTGGGATACCAACCAGTAGGAATAAACCCCTTCACCTGGCTGCGGCTCGGCTGGCTGATGTCGATGTAGGCCACGCAATTGTTGTCGGCGTTGGCGACGAAGAGGGTTTGGCCGTCGGGTGTGATCGCCAGCGCGTCGGGCGTGCTCCCTTCGGGGGACTTCGGGAACAAGGGGGTGTAGATCGTCTCGGCGACCCTCCCTGCGAGTGTGTCGATCACCGAAACGTTATTCGTGGACGCGCAGGTGACAAACAGCCGGTCGTCCTTCGGATGCAGGGTGATCTGGTTGGGATGCTCGCCCACTGCGATTCGCGAGATCACGCGCAGGTCGTCCGGGCGAACGGCCAGGACGGCCCGGCCAGCCCAATCCGAAACGAACAGCAGGGCTCGGTTGTGCGACAGGACGATGTCGTACGGGCGCCCTCCGCAGGGAGCCGATTTGGACACCTTTTCGCTCTTCAGATCGATCGCATCAATCCGACCGGCATTGATGTCGAGCGAATAGAGGGTCTGCGAGGTTGCATCCAACAGCAGTCCGCTGCGGAAATGATGGAGGTTGGCGCGTTCACCGGCGGGGTGTTGAGCTTTCAGCGGCGGCTCGAACGACTGGCGCGTGATCCCCTTGTCGCCGATCAGGTATTCAAAGATGCGGTTGCTCCCTCCCCCCGACCACCAGACCCGATCCTGAGCGGCGGACGTCGCGAGGCCAAACCAGCTTTCGCCGACGCTCTCGCGCGCCAGTTCTTTTTGTTGCGTCAGGTCGATCAGCGAAAGCTGATGGCGGTTATAGCCGTCCGTGCCGACGATCACTCGGTTGTCCGACAAGGGAAGGATGTTGAGCGGCAAGTCGGAGAGCTCGATGTGATGGCCCGCGGGAGTCAGGACCCAACCGTTTGGCAGCACGAAACCTTTCTCACTGGGACCAGCCGTCTGCGGCGGTGCGCCCGACGCGAATCCGGCTCCGGCAATGACAGCGAGCGCCGCTGCCAAGAATTGGCAGCGGCCAACGTTGAAAGGCTGCATGATCTTCGTCTCCAGTCGAGCGGTCGTGGCGGTTGCAGGACCGTGGTGAGGATTCCGTTCTAGCACGACGGCACGACTCTTTCACCAAACGGCCACGCAACACACGCGAAATTCACAGAATGAAAATTCCGCAGCGATTTGGCCGCTTCATTCTTCAAGGAAGGTGATCGTGACCAATTCCCGGGCGCTTAACATCGGAGCCCTGGGTGCCTGACGCACCGCGGGGTCACATCCTGACCGCAGGTTACTAATAGGTGGATCCACCGGCTCCCGCAACGCGCCCCCTCGCTTTCTTGATTTCCCAAGGCCCCACGCCCACAATGCTCGTGCGACTCGGGTTTGGGGTGAGGGAGTCGCACACGCTGATTGAGTGTTACGGATCGCTCCGCCGCGTTGCGCCGGTTCAGAGAACGGTGCGCGACGCGGTCGTTGTCTGGATCGACCGGCGGTGTTGCTTTTGGTGCACGATGCGCAGCCTTGTGTATTCGTTGGAATTTGAGCTTGAGATGTTGAAGGCTCGAACGACCCACCGACTGATCGTCCCGGTCAATGAGGACGGTCGGTCGCCCCATTGGCGCGCCGACGAGCGAACCAAGCGGCTCGTCGACGTGGGTCCGGGAGATTGGATCGTTCACAACTTTCGACGGTATCGCGTTAAGACGGTCGCACCATTCCGCTCGCGTGAGATCACCAGCGACTTCGTCGGTCCGCGGCACGGCTTTATCCGCGAAGCGTGACCCCGACGAAACAGAGCCGCTTGCCAAGCACTGCTGAAAACGCGGCGGCAGACCCAGTCGCTTAAGAATCGAGCATCACGCCCAAGAAGTTCTTGCGATTGCCCGCTTCGCGAATCTTCTCGGCAATCCTGGCGAGAATCTGCTGGGCACGGCGTTCGCCATCCAACTGCGCGATTGAGAGCCCGTTGCTCATCTCGATGTGCAGCGTCGTGACAATCTTGCGATAGGAGCCGAAGGCCCGGTCGGCGTCCTGAAAGCCCTCGAAGTGCCGGCGGGGAGCGATGTATTTGTCATACGTCTCCTCGAACCAACGGCGTTGTCCGGCCGAGCTGGTGTAGCCGATGTCGTGCGCCTTGACCGACTTCCACAGCCGGTTGGTGCAGTCCCTCAGCATCCGTCGGGCATTCGTCCAGTCTTTTTTTTCTTGATTGTTGGAATGCAGGCGTTCGGGCCCGGTCAGTTCCCGGTTGAGCGATTTGAGCCGCCCCATCATGTCCAAACACTGCTGTCGCAACCGGGCGAGATCTTTTTCAGCTTCCTGGCAGGCCCGCCAGTCTTGCTCGACGTGTTCGTAGGCCTCCATGAGGTGGGCCGGCGCAGGGATCACCGGTTCGTGCTTGCCGCCCAATTTTGGCACAGCGACCGGCGCCCCGTTGGGAACGGCAGGCACTGCGATAGGAATCCCGAGCGGGACGGGCAACACGGGCATCGGATGTCCGGGAACAAAAGTTCCCGGGAGCCCGGGGGCCGCGGGGTTTCCGTTAAAGCCGTTGGGCGCGGCCGGAGTCACTCCAGGCACCGGCAGGCTGGGAGCGAATACCGCATGCATTGCGGGCAGCGCGACGCTCACTGCAATATTCGGATCGGCGCCCGGCACGGGTGCCGGCACCGGCAGATCGAGCAGCGGATTCGTTCCTCCCGCGGCCGGAAATGCGGCTCCGTTGACTTGCCACATGATCACACAGGCCGGATCAACATCGGCGGCCAGCAGCAGTTGCCGCATCGTCCACTGGGCGGCCGGCGCGGCCGACTGAAACGCCTCGGGCGAAATCCTTAGAATCAAGCCGTGAGGGACCGTGGGGGGCTTGAACCAAGCCCAGGCCGTGTTCGGAGGACGGTCTGCCGCTGCGATCGCCTCCCAGGCTTGAGACGGCGGACGCCGCGCAAAACGTTCCCGTGGATCGGCCGCCGGATCGCGGGCCACCTCGGCTCGATTCATCGACTCGCCTAACTCTCCGAGACGAATGCGCCCTCGCGCAGATTCAGAAAGCTGAAAGTTTGGCCCGCTTGCGTCTAGTCTGTCTGGGCGCCATTCGGCGCAGCACCCGCAGTTTATTTTACCGCTCCCCCGGGGCTCACTCCAGGCCGCTTGTGGCCCAGACCCGAAGTCCAGGCCGCAAAATTCACAAACTGTTAATTTGTTAATGCAATTGTCGGTCTAGGGCTGCTTGGCTGCGTGATCGCTCGAGGCATTTCCGGAGGTGCGTTCCTGGATCCATTTGGCGATCGGTTCGAGGGCAGTCGGAGAAAAAGTCTCCTCAATCTTGGCGTATTCCGCCACGCTGCCCGTCTGACACGTCTGAAACAAATGGTTCAAGTGAGGAAGCTCCCGAACCATGAAGTCCTTGTTTCCCCCTGCGCGAAGGGCTTTTTCGAGTTCGGGGATATTGAGTTTCGGCGGGACCTGCATGTCTTTTTCCCCGATCAGAGCCAGAACCGGACACTTGACCCGAGTGAGTGCAGGGCGCGGATCGTAGCTCAGAAAGTAGCGAAACCACGCGGAGCCAAGCATCTTCGCGCTTGTTTCGGCTGCCTCGCTGCCGGGAGCGCCCGCCTGATTCTTTTCGGCGGGCGAAAGTGAGGCGGTGTACTCGCTATACAGGGCTTTCAGTTTTGTTTTGAGCGCCGCGGGATCGTGCTCCTGCTTCACGATCGCGTAGAGTTTCTGTTGGAACGACCGAGTCCGCGCCACCAGCGAATCCGAGGCGCCCGATTCCTTGAGCAGGAATTCCATCTGACTGAGAACGATCTGGTCGCCGGGCAGGCCCGGGCCGGCCAGCAGAACAATGAATGCAACATCGGAAGAACGGTTTGCCGCCATCGGCGCAATCTCGCCCCCTTCGCTGTGACCGATCAGTCCCATCTTGTGAGCATCAATTTCGGGCCGCGTTTTGAGAAACGCGATGCCCGCCAGCGCGTCTCCGGCAAAATCCTCGGTAGTGGCGTGCTCGACGTCGCCGGTCGACCCGCCGACGCCCCGGTCGTCGACACGCAGCACGGCAATGCCGTGCCGAGTCAGGTAGTCGGCCAGCACGAAGAACGGTCGATGGCCGAGAAGTTTCTCGTCCCGGTTTTGCTGACCGGAACCGGTGAGCAGCAGCACGGCCGGAAACGGCCCCGATCCGCGAGGAATGGTGAGTGTTCCCGCGAACTTCGCGTGCGCGAGCTTGTTCTCGTACGTCACCGCCTCAGCTCGATAAGGAAACGGCGGGCGCGGTTCTTGCGGCCGCTTTGGTGGCTCGGGCGCGCGATCGGATTTCTTGAACACCAACGGCAGGGTGGCTCCGCCCTGCTTGAGTTTTCCATCGATCTGGGTCCCGGCTTCATTCAACGTGCCGTCAATCACAAGCCGGGCTCTCTTGAACACGAGATGCACGGAATTTTGCTTGAACGAGACTTCGTCGAAGGGATGCGGAACGGCGTCCTGATCGAGGCTGTTGAGCGTCCCGGCATACGAACCGTCGGGCTTGGCCTTGATCGCCACTGCAAGGCGCATGCTCACCGCGCCGATTTTCAATGTTCCTATCCAATCGCCGGCCAGCGAATGGGGTGCGGATTTGGCAGGCGAAGGACTTTCATATGCGAGTGCGGAGACTCCACACGCGAGGACGGCGCATAGTGCAGCAACCGGCAGTTTCCAGGATTTGTGCATCATCGGGGCCTTTACAGGTGAGATATTTCGGGCCGTTAGAAATCTTCTTGACGTCAGAGACGCCACATTTAGGGTTTGGTGGATCGAGGCGCTGAACCGGCTGAACGCTGTTTCGCCGCGGGCGGAACCCGGATCACGAAGCACTTGTCGCCGGTGGTGTCGCCGGGATGAGTATCGACGGAGATCTTGCCGTCCTGATCGATTCCGTCGGTCCAAACGCTCCAAAGAAGGCCACCCTCGGCAGGATTCTCCGCGCGGCGGTAGTGGAATGGCTCGCCTTTGCCGAAAGAGTCAGCCGGAATCGATTTGAGATAGCCCGCCCGGACGAGCGCCTCGAGATTCGGGGGCAGCTCGCCGTGGTCCCGATCGTAGAATTCCAACGCCAGCGCCAAGATCAGCGCCGTGCGCTGCGCTTGTTCACGGTCGATTGCGTCAATCACCGGCAGGCCGGCTGGAAGCATGAGCTTCAAGAGGATGCTGCCCGGTCCGGGACTCGATAAGCCGCATTGACTCTGAATGTCGGCGGCTGAAGGGGAACTTGGTGGCGCCGCAGAATCGCGCTCAAAAAGGTCCGGTTCGCCGCGATGAATTTCCGTTCGCTGAAAACGCGGTCGATCCGCCTGGCCGAGCCAATTCGCGAAAATCAATCGCAACGATCGACGCGCGTGTTCGCGAGCACCGAAAAAGTTGAATACCGTAGCGGCCCCACCGAGTTCTGCTTCCGCATCGTCGAAGCTGTTAATCGTTCCCAGGTATTCGGCCTTGAAGCAGTCGGACGCGGGTGGCGTCATCCCGTCGATGGCGAGCGTCTCGTCCAGCGCCTTGCGAAGTTGGACCGCGGTCACCTCTGGGCGAGCTGACCAGGAAATGATCGCGTCAGTGGCGGTCGCCTGCATGGCGACTCCCACCAATCTCCAAATCGCGCCCGCGTGCATTCCGACGTGGCGGCTCGAACGCAGCACCGATCGATACCGGTCCCACGCCTCGTCGTTGCGCCCTTCTGCGGTCAATCGGGCCGCATCGAGAAGCGCCAGCCGCGCGAAGGTACGGCCGCCAATCGTGGCCAGCGAAGAATCCGTCGCGAGATGGACCTTGCCTGGAGGGACGTCCAGCGAGTCGTCGAGTTGACTCCCGCGTTTCCAGATCTCCATCGCCCAGCGGTTGGCTTCCAGCCAGCGGCGAACATCGTCGTTGGCGAACTTCCAATCCTTCGCGACGGCCTCGTCGTAGCTTTTGTCAAATGCCTCAACTTCGCTCGGTCTGAGCTTCGCCGACTGCTGCTCGACGAAGAGCGGCGCGGCCTCGCGGTAGAGTGCGGCCGCGTTCTTCTCGGGGGGAACGGAGATCGACGTAAACGCGTCGATGTCGAATGGCTCGACGTCGCGAATCGAAGGCTTGCTGACCCGAAGATAGAGTGCCGAACCCAGGAACAAGACGAGCACCGCCAAGACGAAAAGCCCGATGGACCACTTCAGGATGCCGCGGGGCGGGAGAGCGTCTTGATCTGACATCGCTTGGCGTTCTGCTGAGGAATTCAGGGCAAGTCGCAATCCAGAGCTTACTTCGGTCAATAACGAAATATCAACGGGGTCGGATCACGGATTTTCTCAAGTTACTGATGCGTAATGCCTTGTGACGCTCAGCAACCGGGGAAAGTGAGTTCGAGCCTGATCCGGACGCCGCTTTTTGAGCCTGCGTCGCGCTTTTGAGGATCGCCACGGTTAGCAGGATTGTGCGGCCGCTTCGAGAACGCGATGCCCGACCTATAGTTGCTCAGCGTTCGACGGAGAGCCCGGCGAGTGAGGAGCCTTCATTTGCCGCGTGGCGGTCTAGCGTGAAGAGGGACTTGTCCGAAAGGCTGTTTGAAACGCTATGCGGGGCAATGCTACACATCGAAGACCGTGCTCAGCGGCCGACATTCTCGGACCTCTGTTGCTCGTCGCGCTCGTGCTTTTTGTCTTCCTCCCGACGGTCGGCTATGGATTCGTCAATTGGGACGATCCGTGGTACGTGCTCGACAATCCGCTGATTACCACCTGGCGCCCGGCCAACCTGTGGGAGATCGCTACGAAGCCGGCTGTGCGGAATTACGCGCCCATCACGATGTTCGGCTATCTGGTCGAACACTCGCTGTGGGGCACGTGGGCCGGCGGCTATCACCTGGTCAATGTCCTCTTGCACGCGGTCAACGCCGTGCTGGTTTACGTCTTGTTGCGACAGCTCACCTTGAGCCGGTTTATCGCCTGGACCACCGCGGCTCTGTTCTCCATTCACCCGGTACAGATCGAGACGGTCGCCTGGATTTCGTCGTTCAAGGGGATTCTGTCGGGCACATTTGTTCTGGCGAGTTTGATCTGCTGGCTGCGCCCGCGGCCGTCGCCTCGAAACGAGTCGTGGGCCATCGTATTCCACGCGCTCGGCCTGCTGGCCAAGGCAGTCGCGATCACGATTCCCGCGGTTGTTTTCTGTTACGACGTGCTGATCGCTGGCAAACGGGCGGCTGATGCGGCGGCGCGTCAGGTCGTCCCGTGCCTGTTGGCCGGACTTGTGCTGCTTGTGACGATGTCGGCCCAGACCTCTGTGCTGGGCGGAGTCCGCGAACATTTGCACTGGAGCAAGGCTCGCATTGCCGCTTTCGACACGGTGGTGCTTTGGGACTATGTGGGGCTGCTCGTTTGGCCACATGATCTTTGCGTGCTCTACGATCCGCCGACATCAGGAATCACCGGAACGATCGTGCTTGCGAGCGCGGGATGGCTCGCCATCGTTGGCGGTGCCGTCGCCTTGCGCCGTCGGTTTCCCAAAGTGATGCTGGCACTGGTGGCTTTCGGTGCCCTTCTCTTTCCCGTGCTCAATTTTTTCCCAATCACGACGCTGATGAACGACCGCTATTTGTATTTGCCGTCGATTCCACTTTTCGCACTGATGGCGGCGAGCATCGAATGGCTTTACGCATTCGGCTCGAGTCCCTTCGGACAACGTCGATCCCAGGAGGGCGCACTCGGTTATGACGCGGATCGGCCTTCCGAGCGGCGACCACTGCGTATCGCGGCACGGTCGCTGGCCGCTGCCGCGTGTGGTGTTCTCGTGTGTGGGTATCTCGACGTCACGCATAACCGCTTGCCCGTGTGGCGCGACGACCAGGCTCTCTGGGCCGACGCCATTTCCAAATCTCCCGAGCTGCCCGTCGTCCGCATCCAGTGGGCCGAGTCGCTCTACGCGGCCCATCATGAGGATCAGGCGGTTGCGGCCTTGAGACGAGCGCTGGTCGAGACCCGTCCCGACGTCGCCGACCGCGAGCGGATGTTGACGGCCATTGCCGACTGGAACCGGAAGCGGCCGACCCTCGATTGACCGCCGTGCGATCGAACGCCGCAGACACGGCTCGGGACGCGATTAGCCCTTTCGTGCGAGTCTAAGCCCGTTTTCCGGCTGAAAACGGTTTCTTGGTCACAGTCGTGCGGTCGAATATAATCGACTGGTTCAGGAGCGTGACTCACCCTCACTGATCGAATTCTCTTCAGCGAACCGTCCTCTCGCGTTTTGAGCCCTTTGGACCGCGATCCCTCATGAAGGCCATCATTCTTTGCGGCGGACAAGGAACCCGTTTGCGCGAGGAAACCGAGTTTCGTCCCAAGCCGATGGTCGAGGTCGGTGGCCGGCCGATTCTTTGGCACATCATGAAGATTTACGCCAAGCACGGCATCCGCGAGTTCGTTCTGTGCCTCGGATACCAGGGTCAGACGATCAAGGAGTATTTCCTCAACTACGAGGCGATGAACAACGACTTTTCGATTTCGCTGGGCGGCAGCAAGCAGATCGAGTACCACGGCCAGCATGAAGAGCAGGACTTTCGGGTGACGCTCGTCGACACGGGCTTGGAAACGATGACGGGCGGTCGCATCCTGCGCACGCGACCCTACGTTGACGCGGACACGTTCATGGTCACGTATGGGGACGGCGTGGCCGATGTGGACCTGGATCGCCTCCTTCGCTTTCACCAAACACATGGCCGACTCGCTACGGTCACCACGGTCAAGCCGACGTCGCGGTTCGGGCTGTTGGAACTCGAGGACAATGCCCGCGTGACGAGTTTCGCTGAAAAGCCCCGCGTCGAAGGCTGGATGAGCGCTGGCTTCTTTGTCTTCAATCGGGGTGTGTTCGATTATCTCGACGGTGACCAGTGCATCCTGGAGCGCGCTCCGCTGGAGCGGCTGGCCCGCGAAGGGCAGTTGATGGCCTATCGCCACGAAGGCTGCTTCTTTGCCATGGACACGTACCGGGAATACCAGCAGCTCAACCGGATTTGGGACGGCGGGAACGCACCGTGGAAAATATGGTGAACTCCGCTTCCAAAACGGCAGGACAGGACTTTCGGCAAGCCTTTGCCGGGCGCCGCGTCTTGGTGACCGGAAATACGGGCTTCAAGGGCGCCTGGCTGACAATCTGGCTTAAGCGGCTTGGCGCCGAAGTGATCGGTTACGCACTTGCACCGCCGACTTCGCCCGCGCTGTTTACGGCTGCTCAAGTCGAGCGCAGTGTCGTCGCGCAGCATATGGCTGACGTCCGCGACCGCGCGCAATTCGCCCGCGTCATCGCCGACGCTGCGCCCGACGTAATCTTCCATCTGGCCGCGCAGGCCATCGTGCTGACCAGCTACAAAGTGCCCGCGGAGACTTTTGACGTAAATGTCATGGGAACCGTCTCACTGCTCGAGGCCGTGCGGTCGCTGGCACGGCCTTGCTCGGTCGTCGTGATCACGAGCGATAAATGCTATGCGAACCGTGAGCAGGTCTGGGGTTATCGCGAGATCGACGCCATGGGGGGACACGACCCCTACAGCGCGAGCAAGGGAGCGGCCGAACTCGCGGTCGCCGCGTATCGCCAGTCCTATTTTCCGCCCGAGCGGCTCTCGGACCATCGCGTGCAGTTGGCAACCGTACGAGCTGGCAACGTGATTGGCGGGGGCGACTGGGCGGCGGCTCGGATCGTGGCCGACCTGGCTAGGTTTCTCGCCGCGGGCGAACCGATCCCCATCCGCAGCCCTCGCGCGGTGCGGCCGTGGCAGCACGTGTTGCAGCCGCTCTCGGGCTATCTCACCTTGGCCGCGCGGATGCTGCAAGATCCCTCAGCGCGCTGGTGCAGTGCGTGGAATTTCGGCCCGCTGCCGGACGGGGCGGTGACCGTCCGCGAAATCGCCGAAATTTTCATCGAATCGTGGGGGCGCGGCAGCTGGGTCGATTGTTCGGACTCCAGCAAGCCCCACGAAGATCACCTGCTGCGGCTGAGTATCGAAAAAGCTCTAACGGAACTTGCGTGGCGGCCGCGCTGGTCGGTTCGCGAGGCGGTTCAGCGGACGGCCCAGTGGTACAAGCGGTATTATTCCGATCCGACGTCGGCTGCCGCGGCGTGCCTCGATGACATCAGCGCATTCAAACAGACAGAATGACGGGCACAAGTCACCCATCCAATTCGAACGGGGCGGCGACGGCCGGCGCACTGCGTGAGCGCATGGCCGCGCTGGTCGACGAGTATTTCGCGGCCGCGTTTCCCCCGCAGGAGTTTCAAGCGGGGATTACTCCAGTGCCGGTCTCGGGCCGCGTCTTTGACGCGGACGAAATGCGCTCTCTCATGAACGCCACGCTCGATTTCTGGCTGACGACCGGCCGTTTTGCGGCAGAATTCGAGCGGAGCTTCGCGCAATTTATCGGAGTGCGATCAGCGTCTCTCGTCAATTCGGGATCGTCCGCGAATCTTATCGCCCTGTCGTGCCTGACTTCCGAAAAGCTTGGCGAGCGACAGCTTCACCCTGGTGACGAAGTCGTGATGGTCGCGGCCGCCTTTCCGACGACCGTGAACCCGGCCCTGCAGTGCGGCCTGGTCCCGGTATTCGTGGACGTCCAGATTCCGACCTACAACATCGACATCACACAACTCGAAGCGGCCGTCTCGTCCCGCACCCGGGCCGTGATGATCGCCCACACGCTGGGAAATCCGTTCGACCTGGAAGCCGTCGTCGACTTTTGCCGGCGGCACAATCTGTGGCTGATCGAAGACGCGTGCGATGCCGTCGGCGCGACCTATCGCGGACGAAATGTCGGCTCGTTTGGCGATCTGGCCACCACCAGCTTTTATCCGGCGCATCACATCACGATGGGCGAGGGGGGTTGCGTCCTCACTGATCGGCCGATTTTGAAAACGCTTGTGGAATCGTTTCGCGATTGGGGGCGAGACTGCTGGTGCGAACCCGGCAAGGCCAACACCTGTGGCAAACGATTCGACTGGCAGCTCGGTTCGCTGCCGCACGGCTACGACCATAAGTACACGTATTCGCACATCGGCTACAACCTGAAGGCGACCGATCTGCAAGCCGCCGTCGGCGTGGCGCAGTTGAAGAAGCTGCCACGTTTTATCGAGACGCGCCGCGCCAACTTTCGCCGGCTGAATGAGGGACTGAGCGACCTTCAGGACTATCTGCTTCTGCCGCAGGCGACGCCCAATTCCGAGCCGAGCTGGTTCGGATTTCCGGTCGCCGTGCAGCCGGAAGCTCCGTTTTCGCGCGACGAATTCGTCCGCCATCTCGAATCATGCAAGATCGGAACCCGGCTTCTGTTCGCCGGCAACCTGCTACGGCAACCCGCCTACTCGAAGATCCCCCATCGCGTGGTGGGCTCCCTGGTGAATACAGATTTCGTGATGGAGCGTTTGCTCTGGATCGGCGTCTATCCCGGTCTGACGCCCCAAATGCTCGACTACGTGCTCGATACCATCCACGGCTTTTGTCGAACGCGCTCTCATGCCTCGCTTGTCGACCGCTGATCTCGATCACGTCCTCGAGCATACGCCGCAGGTTTGGGACCAGCTGCGCGGCAGCCGCTTGTTCATCACGGGCGGGACGGGTTTTTTTGGCACCTGGCTGCTCGAGTCACTGGTTTGCGCCGTTGACCGCTTTCAGCTTCCTCTGGATGCCGTCGTCCTGACTCGATCGCCGGAATCGTTTGCCGACAAAAGTCCGCACCTTGCCGGGCATCGATCGATTCGTTTCCATCAAGGGGACGTGCGGGACTTTATCTCTCCGGAAGGACGGTTCACGCACGTGATCCATGCCGCCTTTCCGTCGACCAAACCTCTCTCCGATCCACGCGAGACGACCGCCCTCGTTCTACAAGGAACCGAGCGCACGCTCGATTTCGTGGAGCAGTCGCGCGCACAGCATCTGTTATTTATCAGTTCTGGTGCGGTTTACGGCCGACAACCGGCGAATTTGGACGCGATCCCCGAAAGCTACGCAGGTGGCCCGGACATTTCCGATCCGCGCTCGGCCTATGGCGAAAGCAAGCGCATGGCCGAGCTGCTCTGCCGTTTGCAGGCCCAACCCAGTGGAGTGGCCGTGAAGGTCGCGCACTGTTTTGCGTTTGTCGGTCCTCATTTGCCGCTCGATGCCCATTTCGCCATCGGCAATTTCATTCGCGACGCGATGCAGGGTGGTCCGATTCATATTCGCGGCGACGGGACGGCGGTTCGCTCCTATCTCTATGCGGCCGACCTGGCAGCCTGGCTTTGGACGATCCTCGTCGCGGGGAAACCGGGACAGGCTTACAATGTGGGGGGCGCCGAGGCAGTCTCGATGGCGGAACTTGCACGTCGAGTTCGCGACGAACTCGCGCCCGGAGCACAAATCCATCAAGCCCGGGCGGCTCAGCCCGGACAGAGTGTCGACCGATATGTTCCCGACGTGACTCTGGCAGCGAACGAACTCCAGCTCAAACCATGGATCATGCTCGAGGACGCTATCAGTCGCACGGCAAACTGGGCGGGCCGGTGCGCACCGGCCACTGAGCACCATCGAACAACAGTGACGAAGTCCTGAAGGAATCGGCATATGCCAACGGTCAAAATCGGCAAAGACATGGTCGGCGACGGGCAGCCGTGCTACGTCATTGCCGAAATCGGCATCAACCATAACGGCGAGGTCCAGCTCGCCAAGAAGCTGATTGAGACGGCCGAAGCCGCCGGCTGCAACGCGGTCAAGTTCCAGAAGCGGACGATCGATGTGGTGTACAGCAAGGAGGAGCTAGCTCGTCCGCGCGAGAGCCCGTTCGGCGAGACCAATGGCGACTTGAAACGCGGTCTCGAGTTCGGACTCGAGGCATATCGGGAAATCGACGGCTTCTGCAAGGAGGAAGGAATCCCCTGGTTCGCGTCGTGCTGGGACGAAGCCTCGGCCGATTTCATCGCGCAGTTCAATCCCCCCTGTTACAAGATCGCGTCGGCCTCGTTGACAGATGACAATCTGCTCAAATATCACCGGAAGCTGGGCAAACCGCTGATTCTTTCGACAGGGATGAGCACAATCGAACAGGTCGATCACGCCGTCGAGCTGTTGGGAACTAAAGATCTGGTTCTGATGCACACGTGCAGCGCCTACCCGTCGTACTACGATGAGTTGAACCTGCGCACGATCGCGACGTTGCGCGAGCGCTACAAAGTGCCCGTCGGATATTCCGGGCACGAGACGGGCATCCCGTCGTCGGTCGCGGCGGCCGCACTGGGCGCGAGCTGCATCGAGCGACACATCACTCTCGATCGCTCGATGTGGGGATCGGACCACGCGGCATCGCTCGAGCCAAACGGGATCACGCGGCTCGTGCGCGACATCCGCCTGGTGGAAACCGCGATGGGCGACGGAGTCAAACGCGTTTACCCGCGCGAAGTGCCCGTCATGGACAAGCTCCGCCGAGTGGGGAAGTGACGTGCAGCTTCCCAAGATCCGCGGGTTGGCGCTCGACGTGGACGGCGTCCTCACCGACGGCACTGTCTGGTGGGGCCCGGCGGGCGAGGAATTCAAGCGATTCTCGTTCGTCGACATCATGGGCGTCTCGCGGGCGTGCAAGGCGGGCCTCATCGTGGCTCTGATCTCCGGCGAGGAGAGCCCGCTCGTCGATCGGTACGCCCAAAAGTTTGAAATCAAAGACTTCTTCAAGGGATGCAAAGACAAGGCGGCCGCCCTGCGCGAATTCGCAGAGCGCAGGAATCTGCCGCTCGAGGAAATCTGTTTCATGGGTGACGACGTCAACGATTTGGGCGCGATGGCGATCGCCGGGTTCTCCGCCGCACCCGCCAATGCGCACCGCGCCGTGCGCGAGCAAGCAAAACTTGTGACCGAGCGCGACGGCGGGCACGGAGCCGTGCGCGAACTGGTCGATCTGATCCTTTCCCGGAACGATTCACTCCATCCGACCCAATCCGCACGACTGTGAAACTCTCCGATTACATCTTTCAATTCGTTGCCGAGCTGGGGATCAAGCATGTCTTCATGCTGTCCGGCGGCGGCGCAATGCATCTGGATGACTCTCTGGGCCGATGCAAGCAGATCGAGTACGTCTGCAACCTTCATGAGCAGGCCTGTGCCATCGCGGCGGAAGCGTATGCCAAGGTGACAAGCGACCTGGGCGTGGCCCTCGTCACAACCGGGCCGGGCGGGACGAATTCGATCACCGGCGTGGCCGGCGCCTGGCTCGATTCCACGCCCTGCCTGTTTATTTCCGGCCAGGTCAAACGGCCCGACCTCAAGGGCACAAGCGGGCTTCGGCAGCTGGGCGTGCAAGAGGTGGACATTGTCTCGCTCGTCGCACCGATCACGAAGTATGCCGTGACCGTGACCGATCCGAGCTCGATCCGCTATCACCTCGAAAAGGCCGTCTACTTGGCGCGTCGCGGTCGGCCGGGGCCGGTGTGGATCGATGTGCCGCTCGACGTGCAAGCGGCTCCCATCGACGAATCGACGCTGCCAAAATTCGAGCCCGAACCGGAGACAGCAGCGCTCTTCGACGAATCGCGGATGCGGGAGCAAGTCGCGCAGGTTGTCGAATTGCTGAATCAATCCGAACGTCCCCTGCTCCTGGCGGGTAGCGGAATCCGGTTGGCACGAGCCGGCAGCGATTTTTTGGCGCTGGTGGACCGGCTCGCAATCCCCGCGGAGGCCGCGACGTCGCTGGGGATCGATCTCATGCCCGGCGACCACCCGCTGTTCTTCGGCCGGCCGGGCCCCATCGCCCCGCGGTATGCCAACTTTATCCTGCAAAACTGCGATCTGTTGATCGCCGTCGGCGCGCGCCTCGACATGGCGATGACCGCCTACGCCCACGAGAAGCTCGCGCGGGGCGAAGAAAGTCATGGTCGATATCGACCCGGCGGAAATCGCCAAAATGAAAACGACGATCCATGTGCCCGTGCAGGCCGACGCCGGCGCCTTCCTCCGCGAACTACTCAAGCGTACCGAGCCAAACAGGGATTACCGCCCCCGCGACTGCAGCGCCTGGATTTCGCGCTGCCGCCAGTGGCGCGAACGCTACCCGGTCGTGCTGCCGGAGCACCGCGAACCCGGCGGCATGGTCAGCACGTATTACCTCACAGAGGTCTTATGCCAGGAGATGAATGGGGACGACGTGATTGCTTCCGGCAGCTCCGGCAACGCGATCGAGCTGTTTCACCTGTGCTTTCAACACAAGGCGGGCCAGCGCGTCATTCACACGCGCGGGCTCGGCGCCATGGGTTTTGGGATTCCGGCGGCGATCGGCGCGTGCCTGGCGGCGGGCCGCCGCCGCACGATCTGCCTCGACGGAGACGGGGGCTTCCACCTCAACATTCAGGAGCTCGAAACCGTCGCCCGGCTCAAGCTGCCGATCAAGTTTTTTGTCATCAACAACAATGGCTACGCTTCGATTCGAATTTCTCAGGCGGGCTATTTTCAGGGCCGACTCTGCGGGGCCGACCCGACGAGCGGCGTGACGCTGCCGGACTTGCTGAAGATTTCCGAGGCCTACGGCATCCGCGCCGTGCGTCTTGCAGATCAAAACGACCTGCGAGCCCGCGTGGCCGCTTTGCTGAATGAGCCGGGTCCGCTCGTGGTCGATGTTCTGGTACCGCCGGACGAGGTGCGCGCCCCGAGAGTCATTTCCGTTCCTCGCCCCGATGGATCGATGGTCTCCAAGCCGCTCGAGGATCTCTGGCCCTTCTTACCCCGTGATGAATTCCTGTCGAACATGATTGTTCCGGCGATTTCCGAGTAACGTGCCCGTTCGGAGAGCAAAATCTTGCAGAACGGCCCGAACTCGAACGAACTCGAGCGGATGCTGAGCGAGTCGCCCGCGGCGACACAGGACCGCGAGCGGAACACGTTCTGGCGTCTGGCTGAACCTTTCGGCAAGAGTTTTGTGATCTTCGGTGCCGGGCAATTGGGACACAAGGTTGCCCGCGCCCTGCGTCAGCACGGAGTCGAGCCCCTGGCCTTTGCCGACAGCAATCCGAAAATCTGGGGCAGTACGGTCGACGGAATTGCCGTTCGTGCGCCGGCGGATGCGGCGGCCGAGTGGGGCAAGCGTGCCGCGTTCGTGATCTCGATCTGGCCGTCCCGCGGGAACGACACCCATCTCGATCGCGAGCGGCAGCTCCAGGAGCTGGGCTGCGTCAAAGTGATCCCCTACCTCTCGCTGCTGTGGACCGATCCCGCTGCCTATCTTCCTCATTTCTCGCTCGACGCTCCGCATTCCATTCTGGCCGATGCTGATTTGATCCGTCGCTGCGGCGCTCTGTGGGCCGACCAGGAGTCTGCCGAGTCTTTCCTGGGAATCCTGCGCTGGCGACTTCTGGCGGACTTCGGCGGCATTCCGAAAAGGTCGGTCCACGAGCAATATTTCGCGGACGATCTTTTTCGAATCGGACCGGACGAGGTGTTCGTCGATTGTGGGGCCTTCGACGGAGACACGATTCGCGCAATCGCAGAGCGGCTGGAGGGTGATTTGTGCCGCATCTTTGCGCTCGAGCCCGACCCGCAGAATTTCGCAAAGCTCCAAGCCTATTTGACCTCGTTGCAAGACCGCGGTGCTTCGATCACGGCGCTGCCTTACGCTGTGGGACGGCGGCGTGAGACGCTTCGATTTTCAGCAAGCGGCACGGACAACGCATCCGTCGCGTTGAACGGTTCTGTAACCGTCGAGGCCGTCCCCCTGGACGAGCTGCTTGCCGACGAGTCGCCGACCTTCATTAAGATGGATATCGAAGGCTTTGAATTGGAAGCGTTGGCAGGCGTGGCCGCGACCATCCGACGCTGTCGTCCGATCATGGCCATCACCGTCTATCACCTCGGTGACCACTTGTGGAAGGTGCCGTTGGCGATCGCGGATGCCGCGGATCCGCAATTTGACAGCCGTGCGCTCGCGGATTACAGTTTCTTTCTTCGCAGCTACCAGACCGAGTTCTGGGAGACGGTTTGCTACGCCGTTCCACGCTCGCGGCGAATCCGATAACTCACCGTTCGCGCCGATCCCAGCCTGTTTGAAACTCGGCTCAACGGGTGCCGCCATCGCCGTTCGGAAAGAAATCCCTTGAAATCGACAGGTGGCGGACCGCATGGCTGACCAGCTCGAAGAGCAGATCGAGCGGGCTTTGGAGCAGGTGAAATCCGGCCCGGCCGCCGTCAAGCCGATCGGATCGAACGGCCCGATCGTGCTGTTCGGAGCCGGCCGTCTGGGGCTGATCGCTCTCAAAGGTCTGCGGCGGATCGGCATCGAGCCCGTTGCCTGGGCCGACAACAACCCGCGACTGCACGGAACCATTGTCGAGGGGCTGCCAGTCTACTCGGCGGCAGAAGCTTCGGCGAAATTCGGCGGAGGGGCGACTTTCGTCGTCACGATTTACACCGGAGCGGGTGTTCGCCGGCAACTGGCGGAAATGGGGCTGCGCGATCGCTTGCACTCACGTCTTCCGGCAGTATCCCGATACATTTCTTCCGCACGGGTGCCTCGATCTGCCGAGCAAACTTCTCCCTCACCGCCAGGACATTTTGCGGGCGGCCAAGATCTGGGAGGACGAGGCGTCGCGGACCGAGTACCTGGCCCAGATCCGCTATCGAGCGCTGCTCGATGAGGCCGTGCCGCCAGCGCATCCCGGTCCGATGTACTTCCCCGAGGACTTGTTCAAGCTCTCCGTCGATGAAGTCTTCGTCGATTGCGGCGCTTTCGACGGCGATACACTGCGAGCGTTTCTCGACCGCTCGTCGAGTTCCTTCGGCCAAATCGTGGCGCTCGAGCCCGATGCTTCAAACTTTGGGCGACTCGAGAAATTCGTCTCGGGACTTCCAAAAGATGTCAGTGAAAAGATTCAGCTCGTGCAGGCAGCCGTTGGCTCCCGCCGCGAGACCGTGCGATTCGAGGCGATTGGCACGGCCGGCTCTCAGGTGACCTCGGCCGGAACTTACGAGGTGCGCTGTCTGCCCCTCGACGAAGTGCTGGCCGATTGCGGGGCCTCCCTGATCAAAATGGACATCGAAGGGTCCGAGTTGCAGGCCCTCGAAGGGGCGCAAAACACCATTCGCAAGCACGTCCCCGCGCTTTCGATCTGCCTCTATCACCGCCAGGAAGACCTTTGGACGATCCCGCTCTTTATCGCGTCGCTCTCCGAAAAATACCGGCTCTTTCTTCGCCGGCACAGCGACGATTGCTGGGAGCAAATCTGCTACGCGATTCCCGTCGATCGGCTCACGCGATAAACGGCCACGGGACTTGCCGTGTCGGCCTCGAGCAACGGCGGTCAATCCCCGCTTCTAGACTGGAATTCTTGAACAGGAGGCAACGGAGCTAACGGAGAGAATTCGGATTCCGACCTCTGTTGCCTCTGTTTGCTCCTGTAAGAAGGTTGACGTGCCCCCCAGGATGGTACCAGTCGTTATGTTAGTTCTTCGGTCGTCTCAGCCCTGGAAGTCCAGCCGAGCGTAGCGAGGTTGGACTTCCAGGGCTGAATCGCTTCCGGTGCCGGTGGTCGATACCCCAACGCACTGTGCGGTCGGATCGTGTTGTATTCCACACGCCACCGCTCGATGAGCACCTTCGCTTCCAGCAGCGTGTCGAAGATCTCACCGTCCAAGAGCTCGTCCCGCAGTTTGCCGTTGAACGACTCGACGTAACCGTTCTCCCAGGGACTGCCCGGCTCGATGAACAGCGTCTTCACCACGACTCGTGCCAGCCAGTCCTTCACCCGTTTGGCTGTGAACTCCGGTCCGTTGTCCGAGCGAACGAAGTCGGGAACATCGCGCCGGATGAACAGGTCTGAGAGACGCTCCAACACATCCTCGCTCGTTAGCTTCCGGGCCACGTCGATCGCCAGGCACTCCCGTGTGAACTCATCCACGATCGTCAGCATGCGGAACGCGCGCCCATCGTGCGTTCGTGCCTGGACGAAGTCGTAGCTCCACACGTGGTCCCGATGCGCCGGCCGCAGCCGCACGCACGAACCGTCGTTGAACCACAACCGACGTCGTTTGGGCTGTTTCTGCGGCACTTTGAGCCCTTCTTGCCTCCAGAGACGTTCGATCCGCTTGTGGTTCACTCGCCATCCCCTGCGATGAAGCAGCTTCGTCACCCGGCGATACCCGTACCGACCGTACTGCGTGGCCAGCTCCACCATCTCCCGAATGAGCCGGGGTTCGTCGTCCGGAACGTGTCGCTGGCGACGCTGGGTCGCACGAGGTTGTGCCAGTAATCGACACACCCGACGCTCAGAGACCTGCTCCGGGCCCAGCGAATTCCGCACGTGTTCGACGGCTTGCCGTCGCTTCGCCGGGCTCAGAAGTTTCCCGAAGCGGCCTCTCGAAGGATGGCCTTGTCCAGCTCGGCATCGGCCAGCAGGCGCTTCAGCCGTGCGTTCTCCTTCTCCAGGTCCTTCATCCGCTTGGCCTGGTCCATCCGAATGCCGCCGTACTCTTTGCGCCAGCGGTAGTACGTCTGCTCCGTCACACCGATTTTTTTGCAGGCCTGGGCCACTGTCAGGCCCTTGGCCAAATCAACCTCGGCTTCCCGCAGCTTCGGAATAATCTGCTCCGCTCCAAATCGCTTCCCAGGCATCTTGCCCTCCTCCTCAATGATCCAGAATGCCGCAGTTTATCACTCGACATCCGGACTCGGTTAAGGGGGGCAGGTCAAGGTGGGTCGCAGCGTTCCAAGACGAGCAATGCCGACTTCTGATAATTGGTTACAAAGTTTCCGTCGCCGGTCAATCCTCTTACCTGCCTTACCAACCCCAAAGGAACGCCGATCATAAAGAACTGGTCGAATGATTCCAGAGGCTCTGTTGCCCAAACCTTTCTCGGAAAGGGGGTCGTTGTTTGACTCAAGAGCCTGTGAACCCAGTTGGGCAGATGAACAAATGCGAAATCGCGGCCTTTAGTGGGTTCATAAGTGGCTGACCCAGATTCCTCAAAGACATTGAGAGGAATCCGCTCTTGGCAAGTAGAGCGGGAGCCCCAGATGTCCAATAGGCTGTGGCTTTTGGCTGCTTTGTTGACCTGAGGAGTGTAGAACTTGTAATCCGTAAAAACGTGGCCTGCTGTAACAAGGACCGTGTAATCCGACTCGTTGATGGGCTGAGCTAGGAACGCCGACGCAGCACAAAACTCGGGTTGCTGTGTAAACGCACCTTTGGCGTTGATCGGGCCTTGGTACCAGGAAATCGCCAGGAGATGCTGACAGAGGAATTTGAGAAACTTTTTGCGATCGTAAGCAGTTGCCATCGTGACCCGGGTGCGAAGAGACAGAAGGCGTCGAGCGGGCTGAATTGTAACGGCACACTGGCGAAAGCTGGCAGAGTAACCGGGGCTGCTCGACCAGCCACGCGACCCGGCAGTCAATGCCTGGCGGGGAGTCGCCAACGTTGCAAATCCTTGATTGCTGAGCGACCGACGGCTGGCCGGGGCGCTCCGCCCTGCGGAAGCCCCGGGGCTGCTCTGCGACGACGGCCGCGAAATACGCTCGCTCCTTTGAAAGCAGAACGTCACTTGGCAGCACGCTTCAAACGCAACGATGCTAACGAGGGCTTCCGCACAGCGGAGCGCCCCCGCCACCCTGCCGATCCCTCGGTCCGCTCTGCAATCCATCTTGGGATTCTTCCTATTGCGACCTCTTCCCCTCCGACTCTGCCAAAGATCGCAACGCATCCCCGGTCACTCGATGAATCGTCCAATCGCCCATCGGAATTGCGCCCAGGGATTTGTAAAACGCAAGCGCGGGCGCGTTCCAATCGAGCACCGACCATTCCAGTCGACCACAATCGCGCTCGACCGCGATGCGTGCCAGGCGCCGCAGGATCGCTCCGCCGATCCCCAACTCGCGCGCCGTGGGTTTGACGAACAAGTCTTCCAGATAGAGCCCAGGTTTGCCCAGAAATGTCGAAAAGTTGTGAAAGTAGACCGCAAAGGCGACCGGCTCCCCTCGCAGTTCGCCGATCAGCGCTTCCGCGTACTGCCGCTCTCCAAACAGATTGCGCTTTAGGCACTCTTCGGTCGCCTCCACTTCGTGCGAAAGCCGCTCGTATTCGGCTAAGTCTCGAATCAGCGACAGAATGACCGGCACATCCGCAGGCCCCGCCGATCGAATTGCAAAATCACGCAGCTGGCTCTCGGCCATAACTTCGGGGTCCCCATTATTCGACCATGTTGGCGAGGCGGTCGACTTCCGCCGAGCATCACGGGAACGATGCCTTCTCGTCATACGGACGGGTGGGCGGGGCGCTCCGCTTTGCGGAAGCCCCGGGGGGCGACCGACAACAACCGGACATGCTACCCAGCGCCCCGGTTCGTTTCACCCAGCCTCGCGCACGGCCCAGCCGATCTTCGGGCGGAGGCGGAGCGTTTCGGCTTCTTGCGTGAAGCCGACGAAGCCGGCCAGGAATTCCATCCGAAATTCCTCGTGAATATACTTCCACACGAAGGGGACCTTGGAAAGAGAGCTGGGAAGTTGGTCCGTCGTGATGCGGCTGCCGAAGGCCGCTTCCACGATGCTGGAATCCTCTGAAATCGGCTCTTGCCGAAAGGCACCGTTGCGATCTTTGGGCTCGTCGCACCCGACATAGGGAAAGAAGTCGGTGATCCAACCATTCAGATAAGGGCCGCCACTCGCGTCGACCTGTTTGTAGATCGATTCCCACAAGGCGGCATCTTCTTTTCCAGCCGCGTTGCGTGCGACGCGATCGAGGATGGGCAGGAGCCGGTCGGTCCACCACGTGACCGCGTACGTCTTGCCGAGGGACTCGGTTTTGTCGCGCAGCCGTTCCCAGTCGGCGGCGGTCCCTTCCAACACGACTTGGGGGATGCCGCACCTCGTGCGCACGCAATATTGGAAATAGCTTTTGACCGTGTCCGTGAGCACGATCACGTTGGCAGCTCGATCGACGAGCCCTGTCGTGGAGAAGGTGGTCACGATCTGCGCGTAGTTGTCGCCGCCAATGCGGTCGGTGATCTGCTCACAGAAGTCCTCGACCACGTTTTCCCACGCGTTCTCGGACGACCCTTTGCGAAGGTCGTCGTTTACAATCTCGATCTCCTCTTGTCCCGGGCCGACGCGGAATCGGTCGCGGAACTCGTCGGGGTGATTGTTGACGTGCAGCGCAAGTCCCTGAGCGACGAGCAGCCAGAACATGTCCGGCGACAGGACGAGCGGCCGATGATCCTGATAAGCCTGGTGGATCGCTCCCACCATCGGATGCATGACACCGCTCGTCCGACGGAAGACGCGGACAGGACTCGTTGAATCGTGCTCGGGAGGGGCACGGCGACCGACGACCCTGGCGGTACATTCGGAAGCGCTTTCAACCGGCCCGCCGACCAGCTGTTCGACGGCCTCCTTGGTCGAGATTTCCGCGAGAGGACAAGTCGCCCACTGAACCCGAGCCGCATCCTGAATCATCACGACATTCGGCATGCAGAAGTCTCCTTAAGTGGCGTGAGACCTCAGGATACCAAACTCGCGATCGACCGAGTGGGCGGGGCGATCCACTATGCCTGGCAGGGAGTCGGCAACGCTGCGAATCCTTGATTGCTGAGCGACCGGCCCGTAGTTAACGTAGAGACAGGCGCATTGTTCAGTCGCCCGATGCCCGTCGTCGCGAACGCCTTCCGCCCAATTGCCGGCTTTTGCGCACCTCCTGCGCAAACGGAGTCAGCGTATCAACGAGAATCAGCTCATTGCAGAAGTCGAAGAGATTCTGAGCGAAGATCCGTCCTCGGCAGAGGATCGCGCGCGACGTGCGTTTGACGAGGTCGCCGGGCCGAGCCGCCGCTCGATCGTTCTGTTCGGGGCGGGCAGCATTGGCCGATTGACGCTGGCCGGGCTGCGGAAAGTGGGCGTCGAGCCGGTGGCTTTTGCAGACAACAATCCGCAGCTCTGGGGCAAATCGGTCGAGGGCGTGCCGGTCTTTTCGCTCGCCGAGTCCGTTCAGAAATTCGATCGAACGGCGGCCTTCGTCTGTGCCATCTGGACTCCCTACGGGACCGAGACGATGGAGGACCTGCTCGCAGACCTCCACGCGGCCGGATGCACGGTCGCCGTCCCGTTCGCCCTCCTCTTTTGGAAGTTTCCCGAAGTCTTCGCCCCGTGGTACTCGTTCGATCTGCCGCACAAGGTTCTTGAGGCAGCCGATGACATGCGGGCCGCCTGCCGAATCTGGGGGGACGATGAGTCACGGCGCGAATTTCTGGCCCAGATTCGCTGGCGAACGCACTTGGATTTCGGCGGATTGCCCGGGCCCGTCACCCACGAAACGTACTTGCCCGACGACCTGTTCGAGATTCGAGCAGACGAAGTCTTCATCGATTGCGGCGCCTTTGACGGTGACTCGATCCGGTCTTTCCTGAAGCGGCGCGGCGAGTCATTCGGATCGATCGAGTCCTTCGAGCCCGATCCGGCAAATTTCAAGCTGCTCGAACGGGACGTCGCCCGCTTGTCCGAGTCCCTCCGCCGCAAGATTCGCGTTCATCCCTATGCGGTCGGAGCCCGAACAGAAACGGTGCGCTTTACCGCACAGGGGGACGAGGCGTCGTGCGTCGGGAACGGAAATGGGACGGTGGACGTCGCCTGCGTCGACTTGGACCATTTTCTTTCCGGCAGCGTGCCCACGTACATCAAAATGGACATCGAAGGTTACGAGCCCGAAGGTCTGGAAGGGGCTTCCGCGATCATCGAGCGCCACGCTCCGGCCCTCGCGATCTGTGTCTATCATCGGCAGGACCACGTGTGGCGGCTCCCTTTGCAGATGCGTGCGCTTTCCGATGAGTATTCGTTGTTTCTCCGCCCCCATCTGCTCGCGACCTGGGATCTGGTTTGTTACGCGATTCCCCGTGCACGACTCCTCGCCCCGCGGCGCCACGCCTCAAGCTCCGGTACGGCCGTGACATGATTGCGCGGATGCCGGTCCCTGTTTGCATCGACCAGACCACGGTTCCTTATGGACTCTGAGAATTCACCGCCCACACTCGCCCGGCCGCGAAAACTTCTGAGCGTCATAACGCCCTGTTACAACGAAGAAGCCAACGTGCGCGAGATGTCCGAGGCGATCCGCGAACTCTTCGCCGGGCCCTTGAGCCAGTACGACTACGAACACATCTTCATCGACAACGCTTCGCGCGACCGCACAGCCAGCATCCTGCGCGAGCTCGCGGCCCGCGATCCGCGGATCAAGGTGATTATCAACACCCGCAACTTCGGCCACGTGCGATCACCTTACTATGCCTTTTTGAAGGCCTCGGGCGACGCCGTAATCGGACTGGCCGCCGATTTTCAGGACCCACCGTCGCTGATTCCCGAGTTCGTCGCGAAATGGGAAGCCGGCGCCAAGGTGGTGATGGCGGTCAAAATGGGCTCCGACGAGACCTTTCTCTTCTCTGCGATTCGTTCGTTCTATTACAAGCTCGTCGCCCGGCTCTCGTCCGTTGAGATCGTCAAGAATGCCACGGGCTTCGGACTGTACGACCGGGCGTTTATCGACGTGCTCCGCAGGATCGAGGATCCGTATCCCTATTTTCGCGGGCTCGTTTCGGACATCGGCTATCCGGTGACGACGGTTCCGTTCCACAGGCCCCAGCGCAAGCGGGGCATTACCAGCAACAATTTCTACACGCTTTACGACCTGGCGATGCTCGGCATTACGAATCACTCCAAGGTCCCGCTGCGAATCGCCACGATGGCCGGCTTCGCGATGGGCAGCGTGAGCTTGCTGGTGGCCATGGGCTATCTCGTCGCGAAGTTGCTCTTCTGGTACAGCTTCACGGTTGGAGTCGCGCCGATCATCATCAGCCTGTTCTTCTTCTCTTCCGTGCAACTGTTCTTCATCGGCATCATCGGCGAATACATCGGCGCGATTCACACGTATGTGCAGAACCGGCCGCTCGTGATCGAGAACGAGTCGATCAACTTCGATCGGCCGGTCGCCGCATCGCCGAGCTCCACTGGGCAGCCGGCTCCCGTAGTCCAATAGCCGATCAACCACAAGGACTTTTCGTCTTGCCGGAGCAGGCGGCCTTAGCGTTGGGGTCCTCGACGGCGGTTGCTGGGCGGCGTGTGGCGGTTCGCCGAATTGTGCTCGGAACGGTGCTGCTCAGCACGTTTGCGGCCGGCGTCGCCTTCGCCTTCTTCACTCTCTTCAGCCGTTTCCCGTTTTGGGACGACGAAGGGAAGATGCTGCTGTCCGTTCAGCAGATGCTCGACGGGCGTGCGCTTTACGATCAGGCCAGTTTCATCTATGGCCCGTCCTATCTGCTCGACCGATGGGTCGTCTTCTCGCTGCTGGGCGTTCCGCTTGGCAACGACGGCGTCCGTGCGGTTGCCCTGCTGGCCTGGGTCGTTGCGGCTTTGCTGCTAGCGATGACCGCCTGGCGGTTGGCTCATGACACCAACTGGGCGCTGGGTCTGGCTGCAATCGTCTGGATGGCCGGCGTCTTTCAGCTCGTCGTTTTCACCAATGAGCCCGGACACCCCCAGGAACTGGTCGTGCTGCTTTTGGCGACGGCATTTTGGATTGCCGCACAACTGTGGAACACGCGACCGAATACCGCCCTCGTGCTGCTGGGAGCAATCACCGCAGCGTTGATCTTGACCAAGATCAACGTGGGCGTCTTGTTCGGCCTGTCGTTGGGAATGGCGCTCGTTTCCCTGGGGCCGCGCCCTTCGGTGGTCTGGACAGGGCTGCGGATCGCGGCCTCGCTGGCCATCCTCGCCCTTCCGACGATTTTGATGCGATCGCGCTTCGTGGATGGGTTTGGAACGTTCTGCTTCATGATCACGGCGGCTCTCCTGCCGTGCTGCTGGTTGGCGACTATTGGAGTCGGACCCAGCGCAGTGCGTTGGAAACACGTGCTCGTCTGCGCCTTGGGAGCAGCGGCTGTCGCCAGCTTGACCTTGGGATTTGCAGTCGCGCACGGGAACACGTTGGCTGGGATTTTTCGGGCGTTGCTGATTCAGCCGTGGCGGGGTTTTGCCGGATCGAGGTTCGGGGGTCCGCTGGCGCTGCCGCGCCTCACCGTGTATTGGTCGGTGATCGGGGCGGGGTTGGGTCTGGGTGCGCATTGGTTTGGACCGAGAAGCCGCAGCGTTTTGTGGCCGCTTCGGCTGTTTGTCTGCGCGCTGATCTTTACGGATGCGCTTGTGGCTCGGTCCTGGGACTCTCAAGCGACATGGATTGCGTTGCCTTTGATGTGGCTCTTGTTGGTTCCCCCGCCGGAATGCGAGCCGCAGGCGAAAGAATGGCTCTTCCGCTTGTTACTGGCGTTCACGACATGCCTCCAGCCGATTCAGGTCTTCCCGGTGCCGGGTAGCCAGGTCCATATCGGCACCGTGACGGCGATCCTGGTCGGCGTCGTGCTCTTGCTCGACCTGCGTCGTGAATTGGAAGTCGCCACCCGCCCTGCCTTGCCGACTGCCCTCATCGTGCGGATTGCCCTCTCTCTGGTCGTGTTCGCTGCGCTCTGGCTGGTTCTCGAATGGCGGATTTATGTGAGAGTCAGCAGCTCGTATCAACTCCCGAGCCTGGCGACTGCCTGGTCGCTCGTCGGTGCTGGGGCCGCGCTCGTCGTGCTTTGGGGCGGGTCCGGGCCGCGCCGGTTCCTACGGCCTCTCAGGCTGCTCACTTCCCTTCTCATCTTCGGATGTCTGGCGGCCTACGGGTGGGACACGGATTGGACTCGCTTCGCGTTGCCTCTGGTCTGGCTGCTGCTGATCCCACCGGCTCGGGACGAGCAAATCCCGGCCGGCTTGGTCTTCCGCCTCTTATTGACGCTGGCAGTCTGTCTGCGACCGCTGCGGATTCTTCCGGTGGACGGCGGCCCGTTTCACCTGCCGACGTGGGCCATGCTTTTGGCCGGTGGCGTGCTGCTGTGTGACTTCTTGGAGGTGGACCTGGTCGACTGGGTGCGCCGCGCGCGTCGGACTTGAACTGGAATCTCGTCGCCGCAAGCCTGGCGTTGCTGTTCGGCGGGCTTCCCGCGCTGGTGGCCGCAAGAACTTATGAACACCTCGTGCCGCTCGATTTGCGCGGATGTCGATGGACGCGACTTTCCGAGAGAGAAGCGACTTTGCTCACGTTCCTGGCGATCAACGCTGAAAAGTCGTCCGACTGCTTCGTCGCGCGCATCGGATTGATGAGCGTGCATTTCTGGGCCGATCGACGGCCTGCCAGCGATTTTGTCCTGGGCAACGAATGGGACACCCTCGATCCGGCCACGAACGAGCTTTTGCTTACCGCTCACCGCGACCACCTCCGGATGATGTTCATCGACAACCCGACGCCCTGGTACCTCGATTCACACAAGCTCGAGTTCTCGAAATTCGCGGCCGCTTTGCCGGCGCACGCGTTTTTGGACTTCATCTCTCAGCACTTCAAGCAACTCGCCCGCGTGGCCAATTGTCGGCTGTTCGTCCGAAAGGAGCGTAAGGACCTCGACCTCTACGATTGCGCCTATGAGGCCGGGGTTGATCCAACATACGATGGTCGATCGTTGCTGCGACTGAAGCTGCCGGAGGGGCGAAACCTGAAAGGTGTCGCGGCAGTCGAGTTGGTAGACCTCGCTTCTGGAGAACAGATCGCGTCGACTGAGCCTGGTGGCCCGGCTCAACTGCTTCTTCTGTTCGACCGTGGTCAAAGCCGATCGACGAGCAGCGACCGATCGAGTGCCCCGGCCGCTTTAAGTCCCGATGAACGTCATTTTCTCGCATACCCGACCGAGCTTCGTTTGGACCGCGTGCCATTTCCGGCACTCCGGTTTCTCGATACACAGGGCCATCGCGTGTTAACGCTGCCCGTTGCGGTAGAAATATCTTCCCTCAAGCCGTGAGCGAACAAGAGTCGGAACCGCGACTCATCAGGCTCGTTTGCGCGTAGGTGATGAGGAACGAACCGAAGCGATCGCGAACCAGGGGCAGATCGAAGCAGCGGTCGAGAAGGTTATAGGCCGGCAGGAACAGCGAGGCCGTTCGGCTGGCGACATGCTTATAGCTGATTCCAGAAATCGCCGAGACGCGCACTTCCTCGAACGGTTCGACCTGAAAGGCTCGATGCAAAGCCGCCTTCGACAGCGGCTGCTCGTTCTGGGTGACGCCCTTCGACGAGTAGAACGGCGACTCTTTGCAGCGATAAAGCCACATGGCGGGATTGCCGCGGTGCGGGTCACAGGCCAGCAGAATTCCTCCCGGCTTCAAAAGTCGTCCACACTCGGAGACCGTCCGTGTGAGGTCGGGAAAGTGATGCAACACGGCGCTCAGAAAGATGACATCGAACGAACATCCGGGGAACGGCGTCGACTCGATGTCACCCACATGGAAATCGATGCTCGGGAATTTTTGCGAGGCACGCGTCACGCTTTGGGGCGAAATGTCCACACCGTGCAAGCGGAAGCCATAGCGCTGAAGTCGCGAGGTGAAGGCCCCCGTACCGCAGCCGAGGTCGACGGCCTCGAGCTGACCTTGTCGGGAACGCATCAACGGCCGTAGATGCGCATCGAAGGCCCGAAGAATCCGCTCGTAACCCCGATGCGTAAAAACGTCGTAGTCGCCGTCTTGGGTAACGCCGTCGAAAAAAGCGATCTCGGCCGATTTCTGCTGCAGGCCGGCCGGGGGAGAGTTTGCCAAAGAATCGTTGATCCGAAATGCCGGTTGTTGTTTATGCAAAAGACTGCAGCGCCGGGGCGATTTTCGCGAGTCTCGGACGCCCGCGTCGAGCGATCCGCCAGGATACCATTCCACGGATTGGGCCGGAACACCGCCGAACCGGGACAATCAGTCGTCGCCCATGCGTTTCGACCGCTTGCCGCGAGCAAAAACACACTAGGCCGGAGGGGTCACTTCGGCGTAGTATTTTCAAGGGTTCCCCAAGACCAAGAGAACTGTCAGAATCCGGCGGTATGCCGGGGTGCCATTGACGTTGTCGAAAGTCCTCTCTAATCGCCGGGGCTAGAAAAAAATGGCCAGTCCTGCTGTCGAAATTGAAACCGGGGTCCGAAGCGCGGAGCTTTCGGTTCCCGATCGGGCCGAGCCGGCGACCACGGTCAGCGGCGTTTCGATCGCCCCGCTTTATACGGGCGACGATCTGGCCCATGCGGGAATCACGGAGGCCAGCCTCGGACGTCCAGGCCAGTATCCATTCACTCGCGGCATCCACAAGGCGATGTACCGCGGACCGGCTGTGGACGATGCGCCAATTCGCCGGCTTCGGCACGGCCCGCCAGACCAACGAGCGATTTCGGTTTCTGCTGGAAAAGGGACAAACTGGACTGAGCACGGCCTTCGACCTGCCGACCTTGATGGGCCTGGACAGCGACTGTCCGCAATCGCTCGGCGAGGTCGGTCGGCTGGGCGTGGCCGTCGACACGATCGACGACATGCGCCAACTCTTCGCCGACATCGATCTGGAACAAATCAGCGTCTCGATGACGATCAATGCGCCCGCGGCCATCGTGATGGCGTTTTACCTCGCCGCGCGCGCAGGAGGCCGGTTGGGATTGGCGAAAACTCCGCGGCACCATTCAGAACGACATCCTCAAGGAATTCCACGCTCAGAACGAGATCGTTTTTCCACCCGAGCCCTCGGTGCGGCTGGTGATCGACCTCATCGAGTTCTGTAGCCAGCAAGTTCCGCAATGGAACACGGTCTCCATCAGCGGGTATCACATTCGCGAGGCCGGTTCGACGGCCGTGCAGGAATTGGCCTTTACGCTGGCCGACGGCATTCACTACGTCGAGGAGTGCCTCAAGCGCGGTCTGAACGTCGACCAGGTCGGCCGGCGCCTCAGCTTCTTCTTCAACGCGCACAACGACGTCTTCGAGGAACTCGCCAAGTATCGGGCCGCCCGTTCGCTCTGGGCCGACGTGATGCGAAACCGGTTCAAAGCCCGCGACGAATCGGCCTGGAAGCTGCGGTTCCACGCCCAAACGGCCGGCTGCTCGCTTCAGGATCGGCAACCTGAAGTCAATCTCATCCGAGTCGCCTATCAGGCATTGGCGGCCGTCTTGGGTGGCTGCCAATCGCTGCACAGCAACAGCATGGACGAAACTCTGGCGCTGCCGTCCGAGCACGCTGTCACGCTAGCTTTGCGGACGCAGCAGGTTCTGGCCTACGAAACGGGTGTGCCGAACACACCCGATCCGCTGGGTGGCAGCTACTTCGTCGAAACCCTCACGCAGCAAATGCGGCAGCAGGCGGAAGAATACTTCGAGCGCATCGAGCAGCAGGGCGGCATGCTGGCGGCGATCGATTCGGGCTTCTTCCGCAGAGAAATCGCCGAAGCGGCATTCGTCTATCAGAAATCAGTCGACAAGCGCGGAGAAGATCATCGTCGGCGTCAACGCATTTGAAGAAGACGGGCAAAAGCCGATCGACATTCTGCAAATCGACGAAGGGCCGGAGCAGGAGCAGACCCGCAACCTGCAGCGTCTGAAGAAGAGCCGCGACAATCAGGCGGTCAGGCGGGCGCTCGACAACGTGAAGCGGGCGGCCGAACGAAAAGAAAACGTCTTCCCGGCCCTGCTGGAGGCCGCGACGGCCCGCGCGACAGTCTACGAGACGATGAACGCTTTGGCGGACGTTCTCGGCCGGCATGAGACGGGCGGCCTATCGTGATCGCGCATGCGACGTCACCGCGGGTGGTGTTGGCGAAGATCGGGCTCGACGGACACGACCGGGGCGTGAAGGTCGTGGCCCGCGGCCTGCGCGACGCGGGCTTTCACGTGATCTACGCCGGCCTCTGGCAGCCGATTGAAGCGGTCGTCCAAACCGCCCTCGATGAGGACGCCGACTGGCTGGGGATCAGCCTGCTGAGCGGCGCCCACATGACGCTCGTGCCTCCGCTGATGGAGCAACTGCGGAAGACCGGACTCGAACACGTCGGCGTTCTCATCGGCGGGATCATCCCCGAAAAGGACATTCCGAAGTTACTCGAGTTAGGCGTGCGTTCGGTCGCCGGTCCGGGCACTACGATCGCGGAAATCGTCGAGCGGCTTCATAAGCCCGAGGAACCCGAGTCGGTCGAGGACCTGGTCCGCCGCTTCCGTCAAAAAGACCGCCGCGCGCTGGCCCGTCTGCTGACGATCGCGTCGCGCGGACAGTCGCTGGATGTCCTGCGGCATGAGCTGAACTCGGGGCCAGGCAAAGGTCGAGTCACGGCATTCACGGGCAGCGGCGGCGTCGGCAAGAGCAGCCTGATCGGCCGGTCGGTCGAGCTGCTGCGGTCGCGGGACCGCTCCGTGGCTGTCCTGTGCTGCGATCCCGAAAGTCCGCTGACTGGCGGCGCTCTGTTGGGTGACCGACTGAGGATCGCCAAGCCGGCCGACGATTCGGGCGTGTTCATTCGCAGTTTGGCGACTCCCGGCGGACAGCAGGCGATCGCCAAGAATCTCGACGTGATGGTGGGCCTGCTCGGGGCCTTCGGGTTTGACACGGTCATTCTCGAAACGGTCGGGGCAGGGCAGGGAGACACCGCCGTCCGCGAGCAGAGCGATGTGCTGGTGGTCCTGTTGCAGCCGGAATCGGGCGATGAACTGCAATGGGAAAAAGCCGGACTCTTGGAAGTGGCCGACATCGTGGTCGTGCACAAGGCCGATCTTCCTGGGTCCGACCGCATGGCGGCGCAGGTGCACGAGCATCTCAATCTGCATCTGCCGGCGCTCGCCCGATTCCCGTACTCAAGGCAAGCGCGGCCAAGGGACAGGGACTCGAAGAACTATGGGCGAAGATCGAAGAGCATCACAGTTAAGTGGCCGGCCAAAGGGCCTCCCGTTTTCGACCGAGCGGATTTGCGAACGCTCCGACTACGATCGCGTGCGGGCCAACTTCCGCTGGGAGTGCCCCGAGAACTTCAATTTCGGCTTCGACGTGATCGACGCGTGGGCGGCCGATTCGCCCGAGCATACGGCTCTTCAGTGGGTGGGGCCGGAAACCGAGCAGCGCGTCACGTATGCAGAATTGGCCAATCGATCCGGGCGATTCGCTCGGGCTGTCGCCAAGCTGCCGCTGGCTCGCGGCGATCGGGTGCTGGTGATTCTCCCGCGGATACCGGAGTGGTGGGAGACTTTGATCGGCCTGCTCAAGGCGGGCGTGGTTGCGATTCCCGGGACGACGCTGTTGACGTCGAAAGATCTGGCGTACCGCATCGAATTGGCGGGCGTCAGCGCCGTGATTACCGACACCGAGGGGGCCGAAAAAATCGATGCGATCGCGTCGCAGGTCGCCGGGCTCAAGCACCGCATCCTCGTCGGACAAAGAACGGCGCCCGCGGCTGGCACTGCTTACGAGGAAATGACTTTCCGCGCAGCAATCGCCGCTCGAGCGAACGGCCACGCGGCGCGACGATCCGGCGCTCGTCTACTTCACCTCGGGCACGACCGGGATGCCGAAAATGGTGCTGCACACGCACGCCAGTTATGGCATCGGCCACCAGATCACCGGTCGGTTCTGGCTCGATTTGCGGTCCGATGATTTGCATTGGAACGTGTCCGACACTGGCTGGGCCAAAGCCGCGTGGTCGAGCCTGTTCGGACCGCTCGGGTGCGGGGCAAGCCTTTTCGTCCACCACACGCCAGGGAAGTTTCAGCCGGCCGACGTGCTCGACGTGCCTGGCCCGCTATCCGATCACGACGCTGTGCGCCGCCCCGACGATCTATCGCTTTCTGGTGAAGCTCGATTTGAGTTCGTTTCGGCCCGCCGCGCTGCGCCACTGCGTGGCGGCCGGCGAGCCGCTCAATCCCGAGGTGATCAACGTCTGGAAGGAGGCGACGGGGCTCACGATTCGCGACGGCTACGGCCAGACCGAGACGGTCCTCGTTTGCGGCAATTTCCCGGGCGTGAAGGTGAAGCCCGGATCGATGGGGCTGCCTTCGCCGGGTTTCGACCTGGCTGCAATCGACGACGAGGGCCGCCGTCGACCGGTCGGCGAGGACGGCGATCTTGCGATCCGGATCGAACCCAATCGTCCGCTGGGATTGTTCCAGGAGTATTGGCGCGATCCGCAGGCAACGTCGAACGCGTTTCGGCAGGGTTGGTACCGCACGGGCGATTGCGGACACGTCGATGCGGACGGTTATTTCTGGTTCGCCAGCCGCGCCGACGACGTCATCAACAGCTCGGCCTATCGCATCGGCCCGTTCGAGGTCGAGAGCGCGCTGGTCGAACACCGGGCCGTGGTCGAGGCGGCCGTCGTCGGCAAGCCCGACCCCGAGCGCGGCGAGATCGTCAAGGCGTTCGTGGTGCTGGCCAAAGGGCACCTGCCTTGTGACGCGCTCAAGCACGAATTGCAGGAACACGTCAAACACACGACCGCTCCCTACAAATATCCTCGCGAAATCGAGTTCGTCGAAGAGCTGCCCAAAACCGTCAGCGGCAAAATCCGGCGGGTCGAACTGCGAAATCGGCGGTAACGGCTGGGGCGCCGAACCTGGGTGCCTAAAGCTCGGTCCGGCCCGTGATTAGTGACACCCATAGGGCTCCGGGCGCGTAGAGTAGGGGTACCTACGAGAAGGCCCGAAGAACCCAGTGTTCGTCCGTCGAGTTCTTGATACAATCGGGCTTTGGGACTTCGGAGATTGGAAATCCTTGCGTCCGGCTAGTCGGTAGGGGCGACGGCCATCTTGTGCAGGAACCCGCGCTTCACAACCAGGCGGCAGTGGTGCGCCCGCTGACGTCTCACAACCTCAGACGGGGCGCAGACTCCAAGAGAGCGGACCGTGAGCGTTGAACCTGCCGCGAATGTTGAGCCGGTAGCCCGAACCGAATCGATTCCGAGAGTCGAGGACGGCAAGCCCGCTCCGACGATCTCGCTGTCGCCCGCGCGGACAGACCGGCAACGGGTGCTGAGCGAACGGGTGAAGTCGCTGCGAATGCCCGAGACTGGGGTGTCGCGCCGATCGCGAGCGCACGTTCTGCCGTGGCTCCTTTGCGTCATCCTCCTAGCGACGGTTTTCTGGCGCGGCGGCTTTGCGCTCAACGCCGTGCCGGTCGAGCGAGACGCTGATGACGCCTCGAACGCGTCTCAGGCCGGTGAATCGGCAGCGGCGCCCCCTCCGAGTTCGTCAGGCGTGGCCAGTGCCGAGAATGGCCGCCGAGTCGTGCTCGAGTCGAAGGGCTATATCATCGCAGCCCACCAAATCCTCGTGAGCCCGAAGGTCAGCGGCACGGTGACCCGCCTCACGTTCGAGGAAGGCAAGCGGGTCAAGAAGGGGGACGTCCTGGCGGAGATCGAGGACGTCGACTATCGCACCGACTACTCGCATTCGCTCGGCGAGTGCGAATTAGCTCGGCAAAAACTGCTCGAGCTGGAACACGGCAACCGACCCGAGGAAATCGAACAGGCGCGGGCCCAACTGCAGGAGTCCGAGGCCAACCTCATCACGCTCGAGGCCGACTGGAAGCGGGTGCAGCAGCTTCGCGGGGCGAAGGTGGCGACCCAAGCCGATTTCGACGCCTCGCTCAGCAAGTACCAGGCGATGACCCGCCAGATCGAACGCATGCGATTCGCCTACAAACTGATGCTCGCCGGCTCGCGGAAGGAAAAAATCGACCAGGCCAAGGCCGACTTGCAGACGGCCGAGTCGAACGTCGAGAAGGCCCAATGGAAGCTCGATAACTGCAAGATTCGCTCGCCGATCACCGGCACGATCCTCAAAAAGAACGCCGAGGAAGGGAATCTCGTCAATCCGATCGCCTTCAGCGGTTCGGTCAGCCTGTGCGAATTGGCCGACCTGTCCGATCTCGAGGTCGATCTGACCGTCCAGGAGCGCGACATCTCAAACGTATTCAAGAGTCAGCGCTGCGTCGTGCGCTCGGAGGCCTATCCCGACCGCGTCTATAGCGGCGTCGTGTCGCGCCTGATGCCGATCGCCGACCGGGCCAAGGGGGCCATTCCGATTCGCGTGAAGCTCACGGTCCCGCGCGAAGAGGAAGGGGTTTACTTGAAACCGGAGATGGGGGCCGTGGTCACGTTTTACGCCGCGGAAACCACGCCCAAGACGTCCGGTGACAAGCCCGTTGCCAGCGCCAAGCCCGGAAAATGATCCCGCCCGGCGAGCGGCCAGTGTCAGCTGGCCGGTTCTTTTTAGCGGAAAACGAAGACGGTGGGCCGGCGCTCGCTACGCGAGCTGGTCCCACCCTACGAAATACCGAGGAAAAAAAGAGTGTCCGATAACGGTTTCGCTGTTCGGCTGATGGATATTCACCGCTTCTTTCAGCGCGGCAGCGAACGGCTTGACGTGCTGCACGGACTGACGCTCGAGGTGCCCTACGGCGAGTTTTTGGCGCTGATGGGGCCCAGCGGATCGGGCAAGACGACCTTGCTCAACCTGATCGCCGGCCTCGACAAACCCAGCCGAGGCGAGGTTTGGGTGGGGGGCGACCGCATTTCCGACTATACCGAGTCAAAACTCACGCCGTGGCGCACGCGCAACATCGGCTTCATTTTTCAGTTCTACCATCTGCTTCCCGTGCTGACGGCTTATGAAAACGTCGAGCTGCCGCTGTTGCTGTTGTCGCTCTCGGCTCGGGAGCGTCGCGATCGGGTCTCGACCGCACTCGAAATCGTCGGGCTGAGTCAGCGGCTGCACCACCGGCCGGGGCAGATGTCCGGCGGAGAGCAACAGCGCGTGGGCATCGCGCGGGCCGTCGTGACCGACCCCAAGCTGATCATCGCCGACGAGCCGACCGGCGACCTCGACTCGCGATCGGCCAGCGAGATTTTGGACCTGATGCAGGAGCTGCAGAAGTCGCTCTCGAAATCGATCGTGATGGTCACGCACGACCCGCGCGCCGCTCGCCGGGCCGACCGCATGCGTTTTCTCGACAAGGGAAGCCTGGTCGACAAACCGCCTGATAGTTTCTTGCTCGACTCTCACGAAGCCTTGGCGTGAGACGGCGGAGACTTTGCTCATCGAGATAGGGATAAGACAACCGTGAAGCTTCTGCTCCTGACCGTGAAAAACATGCGGCGGAACCTGATCCGCTCGACGCTCACCGCGCTCGGCACGATGGTCCTCGTCTTCGTCTTCACGCTGATCTGGTCGGTGCTCAGCTTTCTCGATGCGGTGACGGCCGAAAAGACAGAAAACCTCAAAGCCATCGTCTCCGAGCGCTGGCAGATCGCCAGCCAGATGCCCTACGCCTACGCACCCACACTTGCCGAAGGAGCCGCGCAATCCGGGGGACGTTCATCCGGTTGATTCGATGACGTGGTCGTTTTACGGAGGGACGATCGACAAAGAAAAACGAACGCGCGAAAACACCTTTTTCGCCTTCGCGATGGCCCCCGAAAAGCTGGCCACGATGATGGACGATCTCGAGCTGAAGAGCCTGCCGGCCAAGGATGCCGCCGAGATGCAACGCGTGATCGACCTGATGAAGCAGAAACGCAACGGCACGATCGTCGGCTGGGAAAAGCTCAAGCAGATGCACAAGCGCGTCGGCGACCGCTTTACGGTCAACAGCTTCAACTACAAGGACATCGATCTGGAGCTCGAAGTGCTGGGCCAGTTCCCCGACGGACGCTACAACCAGACGGCCGTGATCAATTGCGACTATCTCAATGCGGCGCTCGACGCCTACCCGCAGTCGCATAACGGCAAAAAGCACGACCTGGCCGACAAGGCGCTGAATCTGGTCTGGCTCCGCGTGCCCGACACTGAGGCGTTCAGCCGCGTACAGGACCAGATCATGAAGTCCCCGCTCTATACCCAGCCGGCGGTCAAATGCGAGACGGCCGCCTCGGGGATTGCTTCGTTTCTCGAATCGTATCGGGATTTGATTTGGATGATGCGCTGGCTTTTGGCGCCGGCGATCCTCTTGACCCTCTCGCTCGTGATCGCCAACGCCATCAGCATCAGCGTTCGCGAACGGCGTCGCGAGTTCGCTGTCCTGCGGGTGCTCGGATTTCGGCCCCGTCACATTCTCGTGCTCGTGGTCGGGGAAGCGGTGGCGCTCGGTGGATTCGCCGGACTGGCCTCGGCCGGCGGCACGTATTACGTGATCGATCACGTCTTCGGGGGCTTCAACTTTCCGATCGCCTTCTTCGGTGCCTTCTTTATTCCCGCCGCCGCCATCCTCTGGGGGCTGGGCGCCGGTGTGGCGACCGCGCTGTTGGGTAGCGTCGTGCCTGCCTGGAGCGCCAGCGGAATCCAAGTCACTGAAGCCTTGTCAAAGGTGGCCTGAGCGTGGATTGGGTTCAGCATTTAACCGCCTCGGCCTCGCGCCCCGTGCTCTACATGACGGGAGGCGCTCTGCTCTTGCTCGTCGGGCTGTTCCTGAGCGTTCAGATACCCGTGCAGTACCTCATCCGCAACCTGACTGTCCGCTGGCGGACGACGGCGATGACGGCACTCGCCTTCGTGCTCGTCATCGGGCTGTTGACGGTGATGATGGCCTTCGTGAACGGTATGGACCGCTTGACCCGCTCCAGCGGCCAGCCGGGAAATGTCATGCTGCTGGCCGACGGCGCGACCGACGAATCGTTCAGCAACCTTGCGATTCTCGACATCGGAGATATCGAAAACCAACCCGGCATCCTGCGCGAGAACGACCGGCCGCTCTGTAGCCGCGAGACGTACCTCGTCGTGAATCAGCCGCTGCAGAATCCCGTTCCCGGTCACCCCAGAAGCCGCTTCACGCAAGTTCGCGGTCTGGACGATGCGGAGATGGGCGGCCGCGTGCACGGATTGAAGCTTTATCCCGGCGGCGCGTGGATCTCCTCGGCCGGAGTGCGGGAGGCCACGCCTTCGAAGGGCGGAGCCGATTCGCAGGACGGAAAGGGGGCGCCCTCCGGCGCCGCACTCATCGAGGCCGTCGTCGGTGAAGGGGTGGCGCGGGTGCTTGCCGCCGACAAAGCCCGCGGTTCTTCGGACGCCCCGGCGCGGGACCGGCTCGACGTCGGCGATACATTTCCGCTCGGCGGCCGCACGTGGGTCGTTGTCGGCGTGCTGCAGTCGGCGGGTTCGACATTTGACTCTGAGATCTGGACGAAGCGCGCGATTGTCGGCCCGATGTTCGGCAAAGAGAGCTGCACGTCGGTGGTCGTTCGGACGGCGGGAGCGAAAGACGCTCGAAAGCTCAAAGACTTCTTCAATTCGCAATACAAGAAAGCCGCCCTGTCGGCCCAGGTGGAGACCGAGTACTTCGAGAGCCTGAGCGGGACCAACCGGCAGTTCTTGTTTGCCATCGGCTTCGTCACCGTCGTGATGGCGATCGGCGGCGTCATGGGCGTCATGAACACGATGTTTGCCGCGGTCACCAACCGGGTCAAAGACATCGGCGTACTCCGGCTGATGGGTTACAGCCGGCTGCAGGTCATGCTGGCATTTCTATTGGAGTCGCTACTGATCGCGCTCGTCGGGGGAGCCCTGGGCTGCGCGCTCGGCTATCTGGCGGACGGCTGGACGGCCAGCAGCATCGTTTCCAGTGCCACGGGGGGCGGCGGAAAGTTCGTCGTGCTGCGGCTCACGGTCGATCTGCAGACTCTGCTTCTCGGCCTGCTTTTGGCGCTCGGAATGGGGGGCTTTGGCGGGGCGATCCCCGCTCTTTCGGCCGTCCGGCTCAAGCCGCTCGAAGCCCTGCGGTAAATGCGGCCGGTTGCCCTTTGCCTCGTCGAGCGAGCGACATACATTGGGGCGATCACCCTAATTCTTGAGACCCTCGATGACCGAGCAATTTGAAACTGCGCCGGGATTGACCGCAAGCGAACTGCGCCCCTACTCGGCCGCCTGGTACGAAGCCCAGCTCCGCGCTGGGCGAGGCGGGTTGCCGGCAGCTCGGTTTTTTCGAAATCCCTGAACAGTTGCTGCTCTCGGTCGTCATTCCGATCTACAACGAAGAAAAAACGCTGCGCGACCTCATCGAGCGAGTCTGCGCCGTCCCGGTCCGCAAGGAGCTGGTGCTTGTCGACGACTGCAGCACGGACGGAACGCGACAAATCCTCCGCGAGCTGGAAGGGCGCAAGGAACGCGATCCGTTCAACCTGATCTCGGTCCACTACCACGAGGTCAACCGCGGCAAGGGCGGAGCGCTGATGACCGGCTTCCGCGCCGCGCAGGGGGACATCGTGATCATCCAGGACGCCGACCTCGAGTACGATCCCTCCGAATACCCGCGTCTTCTGCAACCGATCGTGGAGGACAAAGCCGACGTGGTGTTCGGCAGTCGCTTCCTCGGCGACCACCCGCATCGTGTCCTCTATTTCTGGCACTACTTGGGAAATAAGGGCTTAACCACGCTCTCGAACTGCTTTACCAACCTGAACCTGACCGACATGGAGACTTGCTACAAGGTCTGCAAGCGCGAGGTGCTCGACTCGATCGGCCCGACGCTCAAGCAAAACCGGTTCGGAATCGAGCCGGAGCTGACAGCCAAAATCGCGCGTCGCCGCTACCGTGTTTACGAGATGTCGATCAGCTATTCCGGTCGCACGTACGCAGAAGGCAAGCACATCGGCTTGAAGGACGCGTTCAAAGCCCTTTGGTGCATCGTCCGGTACGGGATCGCGGATTGATCAAGCGCTGTGCGGTACGCCGTGTCGAATTGAGTCTCACGCCCGGCGAGACTCTGGATCGCCATTACTTCGCGTCGAGGTCCGCCGTCCGCTCTTCCTTGGCGTTTCGCAGGATGGGCTGGGGCGAGCCCTTTTTGCGGAAGTGTCCCGTCTCGAGGAACCGCACGGTCGCCTCGATGGCTTCGGGGTTGCTCAGCATAAATGTGTGCATCGCGTGAACCATCAAGAAATCGGATGCTCCGACCAGCCGCGTGCTCTCGACGCTGACAATCAGGTCGTTGTCGCCGGCCACGAGCGGGTTGTAGCCTTCGCTCCCGCGGCCGCCGGCGATGATGCCGAAGTCACAAGGCGGCACGGGTAACTGGGCGATCGTCCCACTGTCGCCGGTCACAAGCTGCTGGCCGGCCGGGCCCATGATCAACCGAAAGGCGGCGTTCTTTTTGAGCATGTCGGCCAGTTCGGCGCCGCGGTTCGGCGTGCCGAGCATGACCATCCGCTTGATGCGAACGTCGTCGTGGTCGCGGAACCACGACCGCACGACCAGGCCGCCCATGCTGTGCACCACAAAGTCGATTCTGTCGATTCCATCGAGCGACTGGATCACCCGGTTGAGGTATCGAGCCGCCTGTGGGATGTCGATCCGCGTGCTCGGGTAATCAAACGGGACCACCATGTAACCGGCCTTTTCGAGTGCGGGCCGCATCGCGTAATAGGTCTTCGACGATTTGGTGATTCCATGAATTTCGATCGCCGCTTTGCCCGACGTCGGCGGCAGCTTGTGCTTGATTTTCATCTCTTCGAGCTTGTCGCAGCACGTTTTCAGCGAACCATAGGCGTAGCGATTGTCCTTGGGATCGAGCAGGCGAAAGTGCTCGGTAAAGACGTTCTGCTGAATGCGCCAGCCGCGGAAGAACTTCACGTCGCCCCAGAACTGCCGTCCGCCCAGCGTCTTCATTACAGTGTCCAGCGTCGAGTCTTTGGACCGCTTTAGCGAGTGGGCATCCTCGGCGGCCTGAGCCGTTTCCTCGGGATCGTCAGCCGCTCTACTCAGAGCCGGCTCAAGCACGCCAAAGGCCGACAGCGCGGCAGCGGTGACCAACAATCGCACCCCACCACAATTCCATTTGATGTCGCGCACGGGACTTCTGCCTCCCCTCCGGAGCGGGCACGACTCGAATCATAAAAACATACGCATTCAGCGTCGCCTCCAGTTTTTGCGGTAGTGGACCTTGCGTGAACATGTGTAGGGCGTAACGGAAGTGTGGATATCACCCAATTTGGCGAAATCTCACAAAGTCGGCGGTTTTTCGCCAGGGGTTCCCGAACACCGCCCCGGGGTCGAGCCCTAGAGCTTCGGCGAGCGCCTCGGTCAACGGCATCGGGCGCCGAGAAGTCGGGCCATCAAACACCGAGCAGCAGGCGGGCCGGATCCTCGATCGTCTGTTTGATCCGTGTCAGAAACGAGACCGCCTCGCGTCCGTCGATCAGCCGATGGTCGTAGCTGAGGGCCACGTACATCATCGGACGGATGACAACCTCCCCACCGCGGGCCACCGGCCGGTCTTGAATCGCGTGCATGCCGAGCACGGCGCTCTGCGGCGGATTGACGATCGGCGTCGAAAGCAATGAGCCGAAGATGCCCCCGTTGCTAATCGTGAAAGTTCCGCCCGAGAGCTCGCCCGGCTGCAGCTTGTTCGACTTGGCGCGGGCCGCGAAGTCATCGATCGCCTGCTCGACTTTCGCGATGCTCAGCAGATCGGCGTCACGGATCACGGGAACGACCAATCCTCGCTCCGCGCCAATCGCGACGCCGATGTGATAGGCGTTGTGGTACACGATGTCGGTGCCACGAATTTCCGCATTCACCCTGGGAAACTGCCGCAGCGCCTCGACCGACGCCTTGACGAAGAACGAAACGAAGCCGAGCTTGACGCCATGCTTCTGTTGAAATGCCTCGCGGTATTGAGTACGCATCGCGACGACGGCCGTCATGTCGATCTCGTTGAAGGTGGTCAAGAGCGCCATGTTCTGACGCGCCTCGACCAATCGCTCCGCAATCCGTCGCCGCACCAGGCTCATCGGGACGATCTCGTCGGCCCGGGCACTTTCCTCGTCAGCACGCCCTTCGACGTCTAAGGGCTCTTCGCGTCGGGACTCTTGCGTCCGAGAAATTGGACCGGGCACGGTTTCCGTCGATGGCTTTTCGGGCTTGAGTGCCGTTTCTTCGCCGGGTTCGTCCCCCGTTTGTTCTTGATCACCATCGGCCCGCTCGCCGTCGGAGGCGTGTTGCTGAGCATAGCGCAGCACGTCTTCTCGCAAGAGGCGACCTCCTTCCCCCGTCGGTTTGACGTCCTGAGCTCGCACGTGGTGCTCGCGGAGCAGGCGACGGACGGAGGGAGCTGCGACCGTCTCGTCGGCCACATCCGCCTTCGTTGACGTTGGTGTCGGCGAAGTGCGAGTCGCCGATCGTGGCTTCGGTGCGGGCGGTTTGGGTTCGCTGTTCTCTTTTTTTGGCGTCTCGGCAGTTGCTTGAGACTTTGTGTCGGACTTCGAGGCCTGTTGGCCGTCGGGATCGATCAAAGCGATCACTTCGCCGACTGCGACCTTCTCTCCGTCCTGCTTCACGATTCGCGAAAGGATGCCGTCGCTGGGGGACGGCAACTCCATCGAGGCTTTGTCCGTATCGAGCTCGACGACGGTTTCATCGCGGCGCACGCGATCGCCTTCGTGCTTCAGCCACTGGCCGATCTGTACCTCTTGGATTGATTCGCCGGCGCTTGGAATTCGCAGCTCGATGCTCATGGCGTTTTCTCGTCAAGCGGACCCTGTAGAGAAATTAGCGGAATGCCCGTTCCATGAGTTCCTGTTGCTCGCGCTTGTGTGCGGCGTGCGATCCCGTGGCTGGGCTGGCGGACTCGGGCCGGGACACGCACGAGAACGGAAATCGATTCAACAGTTGCGAGCCGAACCGCAGATCGAGAGCGGACCACGCGCCCATGTTCAGCGGCTCTTCCTGGACCCAGACCGCCGGCGTCTTTTCATCGTACGGCTCGAATTGCGCCTGCAACACCTCGTCGGCCACCGGATAGAGCTGCTCGAGGCGCAGGATGGCCACGTCGTTTCGTTTATTCTTCTCGCGAAAGTCGACCAGGTCGTAGTAGACCTTTCCGCTGCACAACAGGACGCGGGTCGTTCGCTTGTCAGAACCTCGCTCGTCGGGCAGGATCCGGCGGAAGCGGCCCTGTGCGAGCTCAGCGAGCGGAGACACCGCGCGCTGGTGCCGCAAGAGGCTCTTGGGCGTCATTACGACCAACGGTTTGCGCCAGCGGCGGAGCACCTGCCGGCGAAGAACGTGGAAGTATTGGGCCGGCGTCGTTGGCGCGACAACTTGCAAATTGTGCCGGGCGGCGAGAGCCAGAAATCGCTCGAGTCGGGCGCTCGAGTGTTCGGGACCGGAGCCTTCCCAGCCGTGCGGCAGGAGCAGCGCCAGCCCGCTCAATCGCCGCCAGCGGTCGGCCGCTCCGGCCAGGAATTGGTCGATGATCACCTGCGCCGCGTTGGCGAAGTCACCAAATTGGGCCTCCCAGGCAATTAGGCCTTCCGGCTCGTCAAGACTGTAGCCGTACTCGAATCCAAGCACGCCCGCTTCAGAGAGGGGGCTGTTGATGATTTCGACCCGCGCCTGGTCGTCGGTGAGGTGGGCCAGCGGCATGTACGTTTTACCGTCGACGACGTCGTGAAAGACGGCGTGCCGCTGGCTGAAGGTGCCCCGCTGCGTATCCTGCCCCGAGAGCCGAACCGGATGCCCCTCGACGGCGAGCGTCGCCAGAGCCAGCGCCTCGGCCGCCGACCAGTCGAGCGGTTGTTTTCCCTCGGCCATCGCCAGACGATCTTCAATGCCCCGCTTGAGTTTGCGATGCAGGTGAAAGCCTGCGGGAATCTGCGTGAGCCGAACGAGCAGCTCCGAAAGACGTTCGGACGCGACGGCTGTTTCCGGGTTGTCGTCGGATGGCTCATTGCCCCCGCGAAAGCCCTCCCAGACGCCGGTCAGCGTTTGCGGCGACGGCGTGAAACCTCCGCGATGGACTTCGTCGAAGGCCTTCTCAAGCATGTTGGTGCGCTGGCTCGCAATGCGATCGGCCTCGTCGCGCGTGACCTCGCCCAATTCCAGCAGGTGCTCGAGGTAGCAGTCTCTCACCGAGGGTTTGTGTTCGATCGCCTTATAGGCGATGGGTTGGGTGAAACTCGGCTCGTCGGCCTCGTTGTGTCCCCACCGTCGATAACCATACATGTCGATCACCACGTCGCGATGAAATTGCGCTCGAAAGTCGAGTGCCAGGTCGACAACTTGTGCGACCGCCTCCGGATGTTCGCCGTTGACGTGAAAGATGGGACTCTGCAGCATCTTCGCCACGTCGCTGGCATACATCGACGAACGCGCCTCCTCGGGCGAGGTGGTGAAGCCGAGCTGATTGTTGACGATCACGTGCAGGGTCCCGCCCGTCGTGAAGCCGGCGAGCTGGCTCAAATTGAGCGACTCCTGCACGATCCCCTCGCCCGCAAAGGCCGCGTCGCCGTGAATCAACAGAACGAGTCCGCGCTGCCGCTCGCTGTCGCCCGCGCGATCCTGCTTGGCCCGCATGCGACCGAGTGCCACCGGGTTGATGAACTCGAGGTGGCTCGGATTGAAACAAAGTGACAGGTGAATCCGTCGGCCATCGTCGCCCTGCCAATCGCTGCTGAAGCCCAGGTGATAGGTTAAATCACCGGCGATGTCGGGCTGGGAGGCTCGCGCCGATTCGGCGTGAGCCCCGTCGAACTCCCAAAAGATCTCCTCCGGGCGCTTGCCGATGATGTTGGCCAGCACGTTGAGCCGGCCCCGGTGGGCCATTCCCAGCACGATCTCGACAATCCCCAACCGCGAGGCCTTGATGATCGCCAAGTCGAGCAGTGGGATCAGGCTTTCGGCCCCTTCGAGCGAAAACGTCTTGGCCCCGACGAACTTCTTGCGAACGAACTGCTCGAAAATCACGGCGTCCGTAAGACGCGTCAAAATTCGCAATTGCTCGGATCGCGAGAGGCGGATGCGGTTTTCCGAACGCTCCATTCGTTGCTGCAGCCAGTTGCGAACGGCAGGATCGTCGATGTGTAGAAATTGCACGCCGATGTACCGGCAATACGTGTTGCGCAGGCGCTCGACGACGCCGCGCACCGTTTGCGTCTCCGCTCCCTCGACCGATTCGCCAGAGACCGTGCGATCCAGATCGCTGTCATCGATGCCGTGCGTGCTGGGCAAGAGATCGTTCGGCTCGGGTCGAGACAGACCGAGCGGATCGAGCCGGGCGGCGAGGTGACCGCGGCCCCGAAAGCTTTGCACCAGGTTCCGCAGACGGTCCTGCAGCCGGGCGCCGTCGAGCTGCAGTGCCGTCGTCTGGCCATCGGGAACCGCCCGCGGTGACTTCGCAATGGGTTGGAGCGGTGGCGAAGTAGGTTCTGCGGCTGCTGCCGTGTTTGCCAGAGGCGCACGCGGCGCTTTGCGCTCGGACTCCAACAGATCGCTGAAATACCGTCGCCATGACGGCGACACTCGCGAGGGTTCGGCAAGATATTCGCCCAACAGGCGCTCTGCGAACGCCGCGTTTTCCGGGCTCAGGCTGCCGTTAGAAGACTGGTTGCCGTCGTTGGACATCACGACTCCGGGCGCATGAAAACTGCGGCCCTTCATTCCTTATAACAGCTAGACAGGGCGCATACGCGCTCCGGATTTCGGCGGTCAGAATCAGCCCGCTTGCGGTTATTATTTCGCAAGCCGGTCGCCGGAACAGCCCCGAGACGGAGCTTCGCCGATCAGCGAAAAAGATGCCGCGGGCGGGGCGGCTAACGCGAGCGTTTGCCGTTCCGCTTGCCTGCCGCCTGCTCTTTGCGGCGCGAAATTGCCGATTTGGACCCCGTGGCGGCATCGGAATTGGCGGCATCGGCCGCATTGAGCAACTTCTGCCAGAACGATCCAGCGGCTCCGCGCACCATCCCGGGCTGTGGGGGCGCCTGGCGTGCCGCTTTGCCGCCTCCAACTGCGACCTGAGGCTCTGCTTCACCCGGCGGAGCCGTGGCCGCGGAAGGCCCCGCCGTCGAAGGCTTCCACCACGTCAGCAGCTTGCGTTCGCCGAAGCCCCAGAGGCTCGACGAAATGTAGTACACGCACAGGCCGGAGGGGAATTTGTAAAACATGGCCCCCATCACGACCATCATGTAGCTCATCATCTTCTGCTGCATCTCTTGCTGTTCGTCGGTCGGTGGCGGCATGAACATCTTCTGCTGCACCACCATCAGCGCCACCGCGATGATCGGCAGCAGATTGAACGTGGTCCAACCCAGGAAGGGAACCGTGAAAGGCAGCGTGAACAGTGCGTCGGGCCCCGCAAGATTGTTGAAATAGAGAAACGGAGCCAGCCGCAAGTCGACCGAGTACTGCAGAGCCTGATAGAGCGCGATGAAGATGGGCATCTGGATCAACAGCGGCAGACAGCCCCCCATCGGGTTGACCTTGTACTCGCGCATCAGCTCCAGGTTGGCCATCGCGAGTTTTTCTTTGTTGTCCGCGTACTTCTTCTTGAGTTCCGCGAGCTTGGGCTGCATCTCCTTCATGCGCTGGGCCTGCGCCGTCGTACGCAGCGAAACCGGAAACATGCAGGCCCGCACCAGCACCGTGAGGCAGATGATGGCGACGCCGTATGGAATGCCCATGCCATGGAAGATGTTGAGCAGCCACAGCATCCCGTTGCTGATCTGGGCGAACCAACCGAAATCGAGCACGGCTTCCGCCTGCAGGGGAGCCAGCAGCTGACGGCGTTTCGGCCCCGCGAACAATTCGTAGTGGTGCGTGACCGACTCTTTGGGGGCCAGCACCACTTTGGCCGAATCGAGTTGCACGCTCAGATCGGTCTGCGATTTGTCACCCGGTGTCTCGAGCAGCATGGGCATGCTGCGCTCGATCGTGCGCTTCTTGAGCTGGTCGTCGGTCGGCAGAACGAGCGCGGCAAAGTATTGGACGTCGACGCCGATGTACTTGATCGGGCTCTTCCATTCCTCGACTTTGTTTTTCTCTTCGTCCGACAGGACCTGGCTCACGGTCTTCGTCTGAGCGTTGACTGTTCCGTTGGGCTGCAGAAAGCCCAGCTTGAGGTCCCGAAACTTTCGCGCGTTGGCGGCGTCTTCCAGAGGTAGCCCGACCGGCCCCTGCAGCGTGTAAGTCACCGACCGTTCTGCGGCCTCCGTGTTGGTCATCGTGACGTCGAGATGCACGAGATAACCCGTCGGTGTGCTGTCGCGAACCTCGCGTGCGGCGCGGGACGATCCCTCCCCTCCTTTGATCGACTCCAAGGAGTAGCGCTTCTCAATGACCAACTTGCCGCCGGGAGATGGATATCGAAATGTGACGGCGGAGTTTACGCCGGGATGATCCGGGTCCGCAGTGACTTGGGCGACATCCCAGTCACGTGCCGAAAGGCCGCTCGAATCCTTGGGAAACTGGGCGTCGACTTCCGGCACATCGGTATTAAATGTCGTCTGTGCCAGAGAAACGTTTCGCTCGGCTTGCTTGAATTTCTCGTCTGCGGCTTTCAGTGCGGTCCGGTCGCTCTCGATTTCGGCTGCTAGTTCGCCTGGATGCGGCGAGCTCTCCGCCGCGTGCAGTTTCTCGGCGGCCACTTCCCGCTCGGATTGTGCCAGGTCGCGGTCATGCAGTGCCTTGAGCATGCGATGATCAAGGTCGTTACCGACGAGTTTCAACGGAATCTTCGGGTGGGTGAGTTCGCGGTAGCGGGGGTCGTTGAATTCAATTCCCGCGATCGCTGCCCCTCGGGACGTCGCCTCGAGTTGCACAAAGTACCCGGTCTCGGGATCGCTGCTGCCCAGAACGATTGTCTTTCGGCCGTAGGTGGGAACCTTGCCCGGCTCAGCGTTGCCCTGGGCCTTCGCATCGCGGGCCACGGCGACTGCTTTGTCGTCAGCTTTCTTAGGCGTGACGGCCGCGTGAGCGTCAGCTTTTTTTGGCTCACCCGCAGTCTTTTCGGTGCCCGCTTTTTTCTTTTCGCCAGCCGGAGAGCCAGCTTTGCCAGCGTCGGCATCTTTTTTCGCTGTGTTCTGAGCGGCGGCAGGTTTGTGCGGGAAGATCCGCGGCACAACGAAGGTATTCCAGGCGATCAGCGTCGCCATGGAAAGCGTAAGAAACAGGATCAGATTGCGATTCTGCATCAATCACCGACCGTCGCGAAGGCGGTCGCCCAAAAAATTATCCAAATCTGGAATTTCGTAAATCTTGGCGATCGTCTTCTCGAAGTCGTACGGAACGCGGCGGAAGGTGATTGTGGTTTTTCCCTGTGGCTCTCCCGGATTCCGCGGCGCCCCGGCGGTCCGGATGGCGACGGTTCATCCAGGACGATGTAGGACGCCCGGTTGTCGCTATTGCGGGGCTGGCCCACCGAGCCCACGTTGACCAGCACCTTCTGGTCACCCAGCGTGTATTTGAAATCGATCTCTTCGGGCGCCAGGAAGTTGAGGTCCTCTGTGAAAACGCCCGGGATGTGCGTGTGCCCTTGGAAGCAATATCGATCCACCAGGGCAAAGATCCGCTCCATCTTTCTTTGATTATAGATGTCCTCGGGGAAGACGTATTCGTTCAGGGGATTGCGGGCCGAGCCGTGCACGTAAAGAAACCCCGGCTCGCGATGCTGCCGCGGCAATTCGCCCAGAAATTCGCAGCGCTGCTCGTTCCCCCGCACATCGGAGTTTTCGAGCATTTTGCGCGTCCAGAAAATGGCCCGCTCGGCTCCCGCATTAAAGCCCTCGGGATCGAACAGGGCTCCCTGGTCGTGATTGCCCAAGAGACAGATCTTGGAGTTCATCGCCAGGTCGATGCACTCGCGCGGGTTGGGACCGTAGCCGACGATGTCGCCCAAGCAATAAATCGTGTCAATTCCCTGACTTTTGATGTCGGCGAGGACGGCCTCAAACGCCTCGAGATTCGCGTGAATGTCGCTGATAACGGCTTTCAACGAGGCTGGCTCCCCAGTCCGGGTGTGTGGAATCTACCTGCCGGCTGTGCCGAATTTACCTGTCGGCTGTGCGGAATTTGCCTGGGCGGCGTGCTCGAGCGCGCGGCGGCCTCGCAGACCGGCGAGACGCGATCCGACCCCCCTAGCGGCGGCGCAAAATCAAACCGGCAGTGTAGTTTGGATCAACGGGACGGGTCAAGCCGGGGCTCTCTCCAGGTTGCCGGAACTCCTCGCGTTGCCGACTCGACACTTTGTTTGCTTTCGGCGCGTTGACCTTTGGCAACTGTGGACTATGTTTGCGCACCCCAAAGTCATCGCTCCCGGCAAAGTCTCGCAGAGTTCAGAACCGGACCGGCTCTAACCCCTGCGGGACCGACCGCAATTCAATTCTAGCGGACGGCCGGCGCTCTTGGTTTGTTCCACCGTCGTCCTCCGCACGATCGACAAGTTCGCTCCGCCGCCGCTTTAAGCGACGGACGGGGCCCTCGTTGCGGGGAGCGAATGACGGTGAGCAAAACGCATCATGGTTCGTTGTTGGTCGTCGATGACGACAAAAACGTCTGTCACGCCATGGCCGACTTTCTTCGGGGACGCGGCCACCGTACGGAAACCGCGTTCACCTGCATGGATGCAATCGAGCGGATGCGCGAACATCCGTTCGAGGTTGTCCTCTGCGACGTTTGCCTGCCCGACGCGGACGGATTCCATTTGCTGCAGTGGGCCGTCGAGCACGCGCCGGATACGGCGGTCATTCTGATCACCGGTTACGGCACGATTGAAAGCGCCGTCGAGGCGATCCGCATCGGGGCCTTCGATTACGTCACCAAGCCGGTGATCGACGACGAACTCAACCTGGCCATCCAGCGGGCCCTCGGCCAGCGCAAGATCGTCGAAGAGAACCGCAGTCTGCCGCGCTCAGCTCGACGCAAAATTCGGCCTGAGCAACATCATCGGCCGCGATTACAAGATGCTGCGTCTGTTCGACCTGATCGAAAGCGTCGCCGACACGCGCACGACCGTGTTGATCTTGGGTGAGAGCGGCACAGGCAAAACGGTCACCGCGCGGGCCATCCACCATCTCAGTTCGCGGCGGGACAAGCCGTTCGTCGAAGTCGCCTGCGGGGCGCTGCCCGAGTCCCTCTTGGAGAGCGAACTGTTTGGTCACGTGTCTGGCGCTTTCACGGGCGCCTCGCACGACAAGGTCGGAAAGTTCCTGCAAGCGGACGGCGGCACGCTGTTTCTCGACGAAGTTGCCACGGCGTCGCCCGGCTTGCAGGTCAAATTGCTCCGCGTCTTGCAGGACCACGAATTCGAACCGGTCGGCGGGAACAAGACCCACAAAGTCGATGTGCGGCTGGTGGTGGCGACCAACTGCGACCTCGACGCGATGGTTCGCAGGGGCGAGTTTCGAGAGGATCTCTACTATCGGATCAACGTGATTTCGATCACGCAGCCGTCGCTCCGTGAACGGATCGGGGATATTCCGCTCCTGCTGGAACATTATCTCGATCACTTCCGCGCCCAGACGGGCAAGAAGATCACCGGCTTCGACGAGCAGGCCCTGCAAGCACTGCAGCGGTATTCGTGGCCGGGCAACGTCCGCGAACTCGTCAATCTGGTCGAGCGGAGCGTCGTCCTGAGTAAAGGTTCGGTCGTGGCCCTATCGGATCTGCCCGACGCGGTGCGTCGCGAAGAGCTGGCACGCACCGATCTCTCAAGTGTCGCGGGCGCGAACTTGAAGAGCGCCCTGGCCATGCCCGAGCGGCAAATTATTCTCGACGCCTTGGCTGCGCACGGCTGGAGCCGCCAGGAAACGGCCAAGGCCCTGGGCATCAACCGCACGACTCTGTACAAGAAGATGAAGAAGTTCGGCATCGAGTTCGAACGGCAGATGGCTTAACGATCAATTGAGTCCAATCTTGAAGGACGGCTGGCAACGCGAGGAACTCGAAGGGCGGCCGGCTGACTTTTTCGACCCCCATCCGACGGAATCCGGATCGGGGGTCGTTCTCTTTCTGCACGACTTCGACGCCCAACCGCTGAGCGAAAGCTCCGTCTTCACGGCGGAACTGGCGCGCCGCAAACTGCGAGCCGTCTGCCCGATCGGCGACCGCTGCTGGTGGACGACGGCGCCGTGTCCCGACTTCGATCCCCAAACGAGCCCGCTCGACTTCGTCCGCCAATCGGTCGTCCCGTTCGTCGGCCGCCGTTGGAACGTCGCGCCGCCGCAAATTGCCCTGCTGGGGGTCGGAATGGGCGGGCAGGGGGTGCTGCAACTCGCCTATCGGTGGCCGCGCGATTTTCCGATCGTCGCCGCGATCGCCCCGGCCATCGACTTCCACAACTGGTACGGGTACGGCCTTTCGCTCGATCAGATGTTCGCGTCAAAGGAATCCGCCCGACAGCAGACGGCCACGCTGCACATTCACCCAATGAACTGGCCCAAGCATCAATTTCTGTGCTGCGACCCCGCCGACGAATATTGGTTCGAGGGGACCGAGAGACTGGCGATGAAGCTGACCTCGATCGGCATTCCGTTCGAGCGCGATCTCACCACGACCGCCGGCGGGCACGCTTGGCCGTATTTTGAACACATGGCCGCCGCCGCGCTGGACTTCATGACAAAGAGCTTGTCTGCCGAGCGACCCGGCGAGCCGACAGCGTAAGCTGTCGGGTGCTTCCTGTTCTCTTTGTTCTTCGTCTGCCCGTGCCGTGCGAACTCCGAAGTCCGCAATCAAATTCCGAAGCACCATCGGGCTGACGCCCGACGCTCGCCGGGGTTATCGAGTTTTGGCAAGCCGATCCGCAGCGGCGGGCGAGGTGTCGGTGCTTCTGGCAGCAAACGGAAATTATCGCGTCGTCGAATTCAACGGTCGCGGAACACGACCGCGGGTTACAGCGGTTCACCGAAATACAAGGTATGGCCTTGATCGTCATGGATGACGATCTCCCTGGTATTCCAAGGCGTCTCGTGGACGTCCTTCACCAACTCGACGCCCTTTGCCTTGAGCTGCGCGGCGATGTCCGCCACGCCAACGGTCTCAAGGTAAAGGTGGAAGTGTTCGCCTTCGTCAACATACGGGATGGAAGGATCTTTCTCATCAACAAGTTTCAAGTGAAAGATCTGACCCCCAGCTCGGATGCCCGTGTACCAATCTTGGTAATTGAACGCGACAGAGAACCCCAGCTTCTCGCCGTAGAAGCGGATGGACGAAGCCATGTCCGTCGTGCGCAACTGCGGCACGATGCCTGTGATGGTCATGCGCTGATCCTCAATCCGCTATCGGCCGGCCGAAAAACAAAACGTAGCCGTCCGGGTCGGTGATCTCGAAGCCGCGCAACCCGTCGTGTGTATCCGCAAGCGGTTCGCTGAAGGTCGCGCCGTGATCGGCAAAGTCGGCGGCCAGAGCATCGGGGTCGGGCGCATAGACGAAGGTGTCCCAGCTGATCCACGGATGACGCTTGGAATTCGGCAGGGGTGGCAAGTTCGCATGGGACTTGACGAAGAGCTGCGCTCCGTCGCGGAGGAGGATGGCAAAGAAAGGATTCTCCTCCGGCTGCTGAAACGTCGTTTCAAATCCCAGCTTGTCGCGATAGAACGCGATGGTTCGATCGACGTTGCTGACAATGAAGAACGGCGAAATTGCCGTCGTCGTTGGTCTTGTCATGAACGTTTCTCACTGGCGTGCCGCGGCTCTGATCAGCGCTTCCTTCACCCCCTCAACTCGTTCGCCGTAGGACCATGATCGTCAGGTCATCGGACCGAGGGTGGCCCGCTTGAAAATCCGCCAAGTCCTGCAGGATCGCCGTCAACAGCGCATTGGCCGAAAACGCCGCATGACGTGCCACGAGTTCACCGAGGCGCTTGGCTCCGTAGAGCTCCCGCGCCGGATTAAACGCCTCCGATAAGCCGTCGGTGTAGAGGACCAGGCTGTCTCCCCGAGCCAGTCTTCGGCTGTGCGAGGGATATTCGCCGTCGCAAAGAACGCCGACCGGCAAACCCGTCGATTCAATGTGTTTGACTTTGCCCTCCGAGACCCACAGGGGAGGACAATGGCCCGCGTTGCACATTTCGACGTTCCCCTGCCCGTCGAGGTGGCCGCAGACCAAGGTGGCGAAATGGCAAGTTGGATTACCCTGGCAGAAGATACGATTCGCTTTGCCGACCAGCTCGGTGACCGACGCCGTCGCCAGGGACAGGCTGCGAAAAATCGCATGGAGCTGCGCCATGAGCATCGAAGCCGCGACCCCCTTGCCGGAAACATCGCCCAACATGAACAACCCAGCCCCGCCCTCCAGAGGCAGGACGTCGCAGTAATCACCACTGACTGGTCCGACCGGCCGATAGCAATACGCCAGGTTCCAGCCGGCGATTTCCAGCTCAGCGGGCGGTAACAACCCCTGCTGCACCTCGAGCGCCAAGTCCAGATCGCGTTCCAGGGCGCGCCGCTCAGAGGGCGACAAGTGATCCAGGCAATTCTTCGTCAACGGATCGAGCAGAAGCCGATCGTTTTCGATCGAGTCGTGGCACGTTTCACAAATGCCGAAAGTGCCGGCTTCCATCCGTTCCAGAGCGGCATCGATCTCGCCCAACAATTCCTGAAACTTCGCAGGCGTCGCCTGCGGAAGAACCGCCTCGAGCCGATTGCGCCGCGCAAGCAACTGGTTCCGAAGAGCCTCATCCCGGATCGGATTTTGCGGTTGCTGCTGACTGACCGCCGCCGACATCATCCTCTCCCCTCATCGCGAAACAGTCGCATCTCAGAGTTGGCATCCCACGGCGATGCCTCCGAACCCGCCTTCTTGCACTCAGTCGCGGTTCATCGTAGGGAGACTGGCCCCAACGGACTATCAGAATCTTGCTCTGTAATTCGGATTTGGGTCGCCACCGGGAAAGGCAGGACCAAAGCCTAATCGGTTCTTGACACCTTTTTGTGGCCTCTTTTGTGGCTTTGTTGCTCGCGGTCCGACTACTCAGTCCTCAGCCGACCGCTTTTTTCACCAGCTCGCTGATCCTTGCCTCTTCGGCGGCAGTCAACTCTTTCAGCGCAAAGGCGGTCGGCCACATCGGGCCTTCGTCGAGGTTCGCCTCGTGCATGAAACCGAACGTCGCGTACCTCGTTTTGAACTTCTCCGCGCTTTGAAAGAAGCAGACGACCTTGCCGTCCTTCGCATACGCGGGCATCCCGTACCAGAGTTTCGGCGAGAGGACCGGCGCGCTGGCTTTGATGATCGCGTGGAGCCGCTCGCCCAAGGCGCGATCCGGTTCCGGCATCTTGCCGATCGTCTCGAGCACGGCGCTTTCCCCGTTCGACTTGTGCGCACGCGTGCCGCGGCGCGCGGCGGTCTTCTTCGCGGCCTGTTCGGTGGCGGTCTTGGAGCTTCGGATGCGTTCAGTCATTTTTTTTCGCCTCCGTGAGATCTTCCAAGCAGGTGGAGTGACAATTCCAGAAAAGCTCGTAGTGCGCGATCATACACTCCTGACTCAATCTCTGGCCTCCGAGGGCTGTGGACCTGCGCCTGTTCTTTGGCTAGAACGAAACCAAGCAACGACATCAAGCACCGGAGCCCAGCATGGCCAGACCCAACTTCATTGAACTACCGACGCGCGACCTGGCGGTGAGCCAAGGCTTTTTCGAGCAAGTTTTTGGCATGAAAATGACCGGTTTCGGGCCAACTTATGCGTGCACAATGACGGGGGACGTGGATCTCGGACTTCAAGCCGATCAAACAGAGGCCTCCAAAGCCCCCCTGCCTGTTATCGAAGTGAAGGATTTAGAGGCGACCCTTACTGCCGTCACCGCCGCTGGTGCGGCAGTCACCAAACCGATCTTCAGTTTCCCCGGCGGCCGGCGCTTCCACTTCCTCGACCCGAGTGGCAACGAATTGGCTGCAATGCAGGTGGATTCGGCATAACTGCGACAACGATTCGAGATTGTGCCCGTGGGAACTGCTGCGCACGTACTTTCGGAAGAGCGATAAGTTGCTGACACTTTCCGTGTCTGGGACACGACGATGAAACTCCTTCACCGAAAGGCAGCCGATGCATCTACTCTACATCCAATCTTCTCCTCGCGGGCCGAGGTCCGTTTCCACCGCCGTGGCTGATGCGTTCCTGCAAGCCTACCGCGAAGTCTGCCGCGAGCTCTCGATGGATACGCTGAACGTGTGGGACGAGAACCTGCCGGAGTTCGACCAGGAGGCCATCGGGGCGAAGTACAAGGGCATCAACAAAGAACCGATGGACCCGGCTGAGGCCGCCGTTTGGGACAAAATCAAGGAGCTGGCGACACGCTTCCAGCGAGCGGACCGCATTTTGCTCGCTGTGCCCATGTGGAACTTCGCCTACCCGTACAAGCTCAAGCAATTGATTGATCTGGCCTGCCAGCGGAACATGCTCTTTACCTATGACGGCACGGAGTACGGCCCTTTGCTGAAAACGCCCGGCGCCTTCGTGGTCTATGCGGGGTGGAACGTACGCGGAAGACTCACCGACGCCCGCTTCCCGGTTTGACCATCAGAAGGGATACATTGATTTCTGGCTGAAGTTTATCGGGGTCCAGCAGGTCAAAACCCTCGTGGTGGAAGGCACGACCTGGCCCGAGAAAGACAAGAGGGATCAGAGCATCGCCCGTGCTCTGGAGGAGGCAAGAAGATTGGCGGCAGCTTTCTGAAAGTTGCCAGGCATTACTCGCTCAAGCGTACCCCAGCATCCCAGCCGGCTCAAAGCGCATTTTTGGGTGGAGGGATCATCCGCTTCGAATCCACGGGACCGGCATCCCAACGCTTCCTGGTTCGAGTTCAAATCCTGTCGTCTCGACTATCTCGCAGTCAATAACGATTGACGTGGCCCAGCGATTGGAAAGGAACTACGAGTGCGCTGGTATCACTACCTCGGCTACTTTATGGGTGGCGCGTTTCTGGTGAACGCGATTCCCCATTTCGTGAGCGGCGTCATGGGGCACCCGTTTCAGAGTCCCTTCGCGACCCCACCGGGCGAAGGATTATCGCGAGCGTGGGTCAACGTCTTATGGGGCTCTGCGAACCTCATCTTCGCATATTTGCTCCTCGCACGGCTCGGGAACTTCGGGTTCCGTTGCTGGCGTCATGTTCTGGTTGCGGGAATGGGCGGTTTGGCGATGGCGCTGCTGCTCGCGCGCAGTTTTGGACGATTTTACGGCGGTCTGTGAACCAACGGCGAGGTGACATGCACGCTGTTCGGCGTGGGCCGGTCGTGCTGCAGTTCACGTGCCACGCCAAGGCCGCGAGCATGGCATCCGGCGCGATCTGGATGCTGGAATTATCTGGTTGAGCCACTTGCCCAACGCGCGGGCTTAGTGGAGACCACGTCTACGAGCTCTGCTTTGACAACCGCTCAATCTCCGCCCACTGCTTGTCGGTGACAGGCATGACCGAGAGTCGGGAGATGCGCACCGGCGCAAAATCCTCGAACTTTGGATTCGCCTTGATCTCGGCGAGCGTCACCGGCCGGTCCAATCGACGGACCGGTTTCACGTCGACGACAACGAAGCGGTCGTCGTCGCGTTCGGGATCAGGATACGGGCCTTTGATCACTTCCATCACGCCGACAACGGCCTTCTCTTTTCCGGTGTGATAATAGAAGACGTGGTCCCCTTTCTGCACCGATCTCAGATGCTTGAGTGCGAGGTTGTTCTCGACGCCCGCCCACACTGTCCGCTTGTCGCGGAACAGGTCTTCAAGCGAATAGTGATCGGGTTCCTCTTTGAACAGCCAGTATGCCATTCGGGAACTTTCTTCGGGTTGCTTTCTCAGACTGTTTTTCGTGGCACTGATTGTAGCGGTTCACCGCCTGCACGGCTCAGCCGCCCGTTGCCGCGCGCCATGTTACAGAGCGCCGCCGGGGAGCCGCTAGAGTTCCTCAAACGAGGGCGAGGCCGACTGACTCACGAGCACCCGGGGAAGTGGACGGGCGCCTGTCGGTTGGCTAGAACTGGCCTCGCCCTGCCTCACGAAGCCTTCCGAGGTGCTTGAGATGACCCCGACCCTTGTTCTGCTGGTCGCGGCCGTCGCCGCGTCCGACGGCGCCGCCGCGTCACAACCGTCGGTCGTGCCCGTCGAGGCTCGCAAGCTGCAGCCACTCGCGCAGAGCGCCCTGGACCGGGCCTTTCTCAAGGCCGCTGAAGGCGCCCCGTCGTACACGCCGCGAACGGTTTATCGTCGTGGCAAAGCTCGCGAGTGGCTCGACGCTGCCGCTTTCGCAAAACTCTCGGCCGCCGAACGCGCCGCCTGGACGCCGGTGACCATTGATGAGGACACGTACCAGGGCCTCTTCTACGGCTCGCCGTTGGCCTACCTGCTGCCGCTGGAGCGGCTCGGCGGGGCCGGCTTCGGCACACTGCAAGGAAAACGCGTGGTTGACTTCGGCCACGGCGGCATCGGGCAGTTGCGGCTGTTCGCCGAACTCGGGGCCGCGGCTGTCGGCATCGACGTGGATCCGCTGCAGCCGGTTCTCTACGCCGCGCCCAGTGACCAGGGGCCGCTCGGCAAGGCGGGCGGATCGGTGAAGCTGGTCCACGGGCGGTTCCCGGCCGACGCTCGGGTTGTGGCGGCGGTCGGCGGCAGCTACGACCTGTTCCTTTCGAAGAACACGCTCAAGCGAGGCTATATCCACCCGGCAGAAAAGGTGGACCCGCGGATGCTGGTGAACCTGGGAGCCGACGACCCTAGTTTCCTCAAGTCCGTTGCCTCGACCCTGAAGCCGGGCGGGTGGTTTGTGATCTACAACCTTTGCCCCGCCCCGAACGCCGCTGGCAAGCCCTACCTTCCGTGGGCGGATGGCCGCTGCCCGTTCTCGGCCGACGACCTCGCCGCCGCAGGCTTCGAGACACTCGTCCGCGACGCCGTGGATGACAAGGCCGCCCGCGCGCTCGGAGCGGCCCTCGGCTGGAACAAGCCGCCCGTCGACATGAAGTTGGAAAACGACCTGTTCGCGCTGGTCACGATCGCCCGCAAGAAGCCGCTGCCAGGGCGAAAGTGATCGGCGCAGACACGGTGCGCCGGCCGCTCCGCGCCGACGCGGCCCGTCAGTTCTCCTCTTTAAATTCGTCGACCTTGCTGGCGTCCTTCGGCGGGGAAAACGTAAACGCGTCTTTGCCGACCGGTACGTCGACCGTCGAATTCTTGTAGGTTTCCGTGGACGTGGCCTTGCCGTTGCCGCCGTCGGCGCTTTGCGACATGCGCAGAACGAATGGCTTCCCTTCGGAGGCAACCCACATTTCCCAGTCGAACTGATCCTGGCTGAATTTCATATGGTGCGCCGGTGTCCCGTCCACTTTGTCCAATCCGACATACGAGCACGAGTTGACCCCTTGCAACAGGGAGTCGGCTGGATCGTCGTTGAGAATATTGGGGACCAGGATTCCGGTCGTTGCCGGGCCGATCGGAAGCACCTTGGAGCCGAGCCCACTCACGTCTTTCGGTGCATCCTCTTGGACATATTGCTGGATCGCCTTGCGGTAGACCGTCAGCTGCTTTCCGTCGCAGATGACGTCCGGACCTTTCTTGCCGTCGCCGCTAACCTGCGTCTTGAGAGAGAGCCGATTCGGCCGCTCAATTTCATAAACCGCAGTGACGTTCATCTCCCGTTTTTGGCCGTTGTTGTCGATCTTGGTGACAATCGCCGCCTCGGTGTGCAAGGTTTTGGCGTTCTTGTAAAGGTCGCCGACCTTCTTGCAAAGCTCGACAACTTTCTTGTCGAGCTTGTCCTCGGCCCGCAGGGGGCCTGCCATCGCTGCACAAAGAAGGGTAAGGGACACGACCGGCGTCAACTTCAGCAGGCTTGCACGGCTTAACGCGCATAGACGGTGACTCATGAGACTTCCCCTTGTGAGAACGATTTTACGGACGCTGACACGAAGCTAAAAATTTGCCGCCTTCCCAACACCCTAACCTTCAGACAGCTCTTAGGGAAGTGAACCGAGCGGCCCGCGAAGTGGCGCGTGACAGGCAAACGCTCGCGCAACTGTGCCCGGTGCACCGAACCGTCGACAGCTCGTACGGAAACGGCCCTTTGAACTGTCAAGTGAGCCTATCCGCGCAAACGGTGTCGGATCAATTCGCTGACGTCACAGCCGGCGTCTGACGCACGACCATCGGGGCAACGACTCTTTCGCGGACGGTTGTCAGCCACGGCAAGATCCGCCGCGGCGCCTCGCAGCGGAACCAAACCAGGGCCAAGACCGCGTACGCAATCCACAGTCCTGCGCCGAGCAAGTCGCTCGACATGTCCGGCTCGCGAAATTCTACGTGGTGGAGTTTCGCGAGGCGGAGCTGTTGGGGCTCAGGCGACTGGCGGAGGAAGAGGAATCGCCGCCTACTCGAACGCGTCAACCGCGAACGAGGAGCACGAGCTGATCGCACACTTGGCTCGACTCGTTGTTGTTCCGGTGGAACCAGGGGCCGTTCCGACACTGCTGGCCAAGATCACCCGCGGATTGAGTCGTCCGAGCGTCGCTTGAACGAGCCAGGTGGCGGGCAGCAGCAGCGCTGGCGCCAACGTCGAAGCTGCGAGCTGTGGGCACCGAAACGCGAGTCGGACGAAATCTCTGGCATATTTCGCCAAAGCCGTGCGTTTTCCGGGATCGCCACTTGCCGCAAACAACTCGAAAAGCCCTCTTGGCGAAGCGATCAGTCGCGGGACAATTGATTAAGAGTCCAAGGTCATCGGATGCGAGGGGATCTGACTGGCTCGCAGGGGGAAGAGGTGCGCGCCGGCCGGAGCCGGCGATTTCAAAGCCCAAAGTCGGGGGAGGAGCGCTCTCGGCAACAGAGAACAGAAAGGTGGCAAGTTCTGCCACCTTATGTCTGTGCAAGGTCCGGGGTCAGGACGGGACTGTGCGCGGTGGGGTCAAGATCCCCGACGGGACGAGATTTGGACCCCCGTCGGCGTGGGGATCCTTTTTTGATAGAGGGAAAAGATCCCCACGGGCACGACGCGACGGATTTGCGACGAAATTCGGTCCGGACACGAAGCGGGACACTGGGACGGGACAACTGGGACCGGGACAATGGTGGAGTTCCCCAGGAATCGTGGGCGCTCAGAGAAGAGTGTAATCTCTTCAAAGAGGAGGCCCAGAGATGAGTCGGAAGTATCGGACGTACACGGAAGAGTTTAAGCAAGAAGCGATCAAACTGGTGACGCAGGAGGGTTACAAGATCGCGGAAGCGGCGCGGAGTTTGGGGATTCCCGAGAATCTGTTGGGCAAGTGGAAGCGGCGGGCGGAGGGCGGCAACGCGGGTCCATCCCCAGGTTCACTTCCCGGCGACGAGCGTGCGGAGCTGGAGCGTCTGCGTGCGGAGAATAAGCGGCTGTTGATGGAGCGTGACATTTTAAAAAAAGCGGCGGCCTTCTTCGCGAACGAGAAGAAGTGAGGTACGGGTTTATCCGGGAACATCGGAGGGTGTGGCCGCTGAGCGTGCTGTGCTCGGTGCTGGGTGTGGCTCGCAGTGGGTTTTACGCCTGGCGGAAGCGATCGGTGAGCCGGCGCCGGCAGCGTCAGGAGCAGCTGTTGGAAGCGATGCGGGAGATCCATGGCCAGAGGCACAAGCGGAGTTACGGGAGTCCGCGGATGCAGCGGGAGCTCGTGGCGCAGGGACATCGGGTGAGCGAGAACACGGTGGCGCGATTGATGAGGCAGAGCGGGTTGCGAGCGACGACGGCCCGAAAGTTCCGGCACACGACCGACTCGAATCATCGGCTGCCGGTGGCCCCAAACGTGTTGGATCGACAATTCGAGGCGCGTGGTCCCAACGAGAAATGGGTCTCGGATATCACGTACGTGTGGACCGACGAAGGCTGGTTGTACCTGGCGGCGGTGGAGGATTTGTACTCGCGGAAGGTCGTGGGCTGGTCGCTGGGAGAGCGGCTGACGAGCGAGTTGGTGAACGAGGCCTTGCGGATGGCGATCGGCCGGCAGCTGCCGATGGTGGAACTTCTGGCGCATTCGGATCGTGGCAGCCAATATGCCAGCGGAAGTTATCAACGGCTGCTGGCGTCGCGTGGGATCACGTGCAGTATGAGCCGCAAGGGGAATTGCTGGGACAACGCGCCGATGGAGAGTTTTTTTGCGACGCTGAAGAAGGAGTTGGTGCACCAAGAGCGGTACGCCACGCGCGAGGAAGCGCGGCAGAGCCTGTTCGAGTACATCGAAGTCTTTTACAACCGGGTGCGGAGGCATTCGGCGATCGGCTACCAGAGTCCGACGAGGTTCGAGGAAGCGGCTTGATGCTCCCTCGAACCTCACCCACAAAGGCAACGTCCGGAGTCGCCATCGTCTCCGCCAGCCGTCAGTCGCCACCGAGGGTGAGCGACCGACGACCGGCTCCGACGAAGGCAACTCCTCCAAGGGCATTGCCTGCACGGAACAACCCATCACCCGCGCCCACGAAACCTGGGGAAGTTCAAGCTGAGCCGCAAAGTCGGTGACCCATTGCCGGCCCTTGGTAGAACGCGTCGACTCCCTGGTGTCGCGTTCCCGCGAGGGAAATGCCGGACGATTGGGGCACGCATTGCGACGAGCGAGTGCTAAAGGACTACGGTCCCGCTTTCTGAAGTTGCAGCACGTATTCTGTTGTGACGTCGACGGGCCGGGCCCCGTCGGGCGGTGCGTATTCGAATTGGTGTTCGTCCATTGGCCCGTTGAGATGGATATCGAGCAGGTCCAGCTCGACGAGCGGCTCGACCTGTGAGCCACGATGTTTCAGGAATGCGATACGCCTCGGGAAAAGCAGCTCCGGCTCGAGGTAGATTCGCACCGAGTCGGGCACGTGTTCGGGAAGATGCTGCTTGCTCATCTTGTTCAAAAGTTCCTTAAGACTCGCGTCCTTCCACGCCCCTGCGAGCACTGTGAACTTCTTTCCGTTGATTTCCTCCTGCGTAATCGATTCGAACTTCATCCACCGGTCGAGCGAGGCCAACAGCGCGGGCAACCCGCCCAGGCCGAGTTCGACGGTCGAGAAGTTGATCTGGCCGTTGGTCTTGGACGCGTTCAAGATCTGCGACACGTCCCGGCGGGTGATGCGTTTCTCCTTTCCCACCTGGTAGTTGGCCCAGAGGATTGTCCCGTCACACACCTCCAGGAGAGTCCCATCGACCCGGCTGTCTGATTTTTCGGCAACGACTTTTAATTCGAGCCGAAGGCGCAAATCGGTGCCTTGAAGATAGGACCCTTCGAGCCGAAATTTGCGTCCGCTGATTGACACTCGCTCGACGATCCGCGCCCGGATCGATTGCACATCGTTGGGGGACTGTTTCTCGCGGTTGCCGGTCAGTCGCTCGCGGGCCATCCGCAGCACTTCTCCGGGATCGCTCGGCAGCGGACCTGCCTGAGGAGGTGTCGGCGGCGGAGACTTGGCCACAGCCGCCTTTGCGGGAATGGTGCTTGCTGGGGTGGGAGCAGCACCGGCAGGTGCTGCCGGAACTTGTGGTGCCGTCAAGGGCCTTTGGGCGGGTTTAGGGGTCGGCTTGGAGACTGTCTTCACTGCGCCGCCTGCCGGCGTCTCCCCGACGGCCCAAGCTGGCTGCCCGCAACTCATGGCGGCGGCGAGCATCAGGACGACTGGCAGATTGGGGCGACTATTCATGTTTTTCGGAAAATATGGGATTTGCCAAAGATTCCGGCACTCACGGTCCGAAAACACAATAGTCCGCCGTTCGCGGGGAAGGCGCACGTTCCCGACGGACCAAGTCCTGAAGGGCATGAACGCGTCAGTTGCGGAATAACGGCGGCCCGCAGCCGACCGACATGCACGACGAGCGAGGATTCTAGTCGATTCGGGACCAAGGTCGACGGCAGTTCCGGTCGCGACGTACAGGGAAGGGGTCGTGATGAAGTATTATTTTCTGGCGTTGGGAACACTGATCCTGGTCTGTGTCGGCTGTTCATTGGACGGCCACCAGATCCTCGATAACGGCTGCGAAAAAGGGGTGTACAACGCTCCTCCAGCCGAACGCCTGTATCGCCCGGGCCCGATGGTTGACGGCCCCGGACCCGGCGTTCTGCCGCTTCTGGCCGCTCCAGTCGGAGGACCGGGTTCGGTGCTGAAGCTCACGCAGGTCCGCTTTGCGGGACCCGCGGGAATGCAAATTGGCTGGCAAATACCCGGCGGTTTCGCCGAGAACCAGAAAATCGCTCCGGCTCGGAAGAACTTCCCGCAGGGAGCGACCTATCGCCTGAAGCTGGCCCACATTCCGGGTCGCGATGGCCTGACCCTGTATCCCACGCTGCAGGTTTACCCGGCGGCCCCCATGACGGACGCCTACCTGTCGCATGACACGGTTCCGATCGAAATCACCGACGAGGATCTCGACCAGGTCGAGAGCAACAACTTCGTCACTAAGGTCATCTATCTGCCCGATCCCCGCTACCAGGCCTTGGCCGTGGCGGGAGTTGAGACCCTCGTCTCCACTCGATTGGAGCCGGGAGTCGATCCGGTCGCCGAAGCGAATCGTCGTGGAACCATCCTGGCGGTCTTCCGAATCGGCAACATGGACTTGGAGATGCCCAACGGACATGCCGCGGCCAATGATCCGGCCGGCGTCAATCAGGTCGTCTACCTGGATGGTGACCGGAAGGAATTCGCCGACCCGATGCCGATCTCGCCGATGGACGCTGGTCTGTCGGGGGTGCCGGCCCCGATGGTCGTCGCGGGATACGGACATCCGGGAATGCCTGCTCCGGGTCCGATCGCGGGTGTTGGCGGGACTCCCGTCTGGGGCATGCCGATCACCGGCACGCCGATTGGTCTGGCGGGACCTCCGGCCCTGCCGTACGGAGCACCGGCCAGTCTGCAGTCGCATACGATTCGTAACCTCACCGAAAACCATCTTCCGCAGCCTGTCGATCACATGCTGATCGACGTCAAGGAGACTCCGGGATACAGTGTGCCGCCTCCGGTCAAGCACATCGAGTACACCGAGGAACACCCGGTGTACCGCGAAGGCGAAGTCCTGTATCCGAAGTGGGCCTTGCCTGAAGGTGCAGCGGGAGGTGCCGCATGTCCTCCGGGAGCCCCAATGCCTCCGGGTGGAATGCCCCAACAGTAAGCCCGAGTCCTTAGACGCCAACAACTCGCGGAGTGATGCACACAACATCGCTCCGCGAGTGGCGTCTAAGAGGTTCCTCTGGTCCCCGCATTTCGCAACGAACCGAAATCGCCGCAGGAAACAACCGCACGAAGGAGCGAACGAGTGGGTCGCGTATGCTCCAGGAATAAAGGCGGGACACTGCGGATGACACAAACGCCGACGCACCGAGGCCGTCCTCTTCGCACGACCCTTCTGGCGATAGTCGCCCTGCAGGCCGCTTGCACGGCTTCGCTGGCGCAAGAGCATTTCGCAGACAATCGTTATGTGCCCCTCGACCAGAACGCTCCGGTTGGTCGCGTCGGCCGCTGGTCGGGGATCATCGGCAAGGGCCTTGCCGGGACGTTCCAATCGGTTCAGGTGACGGTGCCGACGTCCGGAAAGGTGACCGTTTATAACGGCGGTCCCGAAACCGGCATCACGCTTGCGGCGCCCGCGCAGTTCACTATCGGCGTCGGCTGCGTTTATCGGCTGAAGATCGCCGGCATGCCCGACTTCCCGGGCGTCGAATTGTTTCCAACGATCGAGATCTTCGATCGATTGCACCCTCCTACAGGTCGCGAGGCCGAATTCCCCGTTCCAATTGCCATCACGCCGGAGGATGTTCAAAAGGCGATCGACGGCGGCATGGTCACGAAAGTCATCTATCTCGAGCAGCCGCAGTTTGCTGTCACGGGCGACCTGGCGCCGGCCCTGCTCAATCGCATGTTGCCCCCCGATCGCAACCTGCTGATCGAGGCGGATCGGCTCGGACGGCCCATGATTTTGCTTCGCCTCGGGGGACGCACCCCGGATGAAGGGCGTCACGAAGACGGCTTCTTTCTGCCACCGGCTCCGCTCTCGTTCGAACAAAATCTCCCGAAGGCCAGCGAAGCCGACGTCGGTCGGGCTGTCCTCGTGGATAAGGCGACACTCTTCACTCCGGCTGTCCCGCGATCCGAAACCGAACAAGAGATAGCAATCCGGCTCGCTCAGCGACGGGGCCTCGGTCGGCCGACGAGTCCGCGGCCCTTCGCATCGCTCGAGCCCGCGCTGCCTCCCTGGGAAATCTATCCCGACGAATATCTCTTAGACGGCGGCGACCGGGGACTGGCGGTCCATGAAACTCCGTCGCACCGCGAAGGGCTCGATACCGAAGACGCCGTCGCCGAATATCTCGACAGCAAGGGACATCCGCACATCGTTCCTACCAATCGCGTCGCCATTTATTCGCCCCGCTTCGGCAACGTCGCCACATCAACCAATCTGGAATCGGGCATCACGGTCACTGGGTCGCTGGCCGCGGTCGATCTGAGGCGCGGCGAAGGGCTGCGAAACCGCACGGCTGTCAGCGATCACGAGCAGCGCATGCCGCTCGAAAGCATGCGAACCCGCTCGCGGGCGGACGGATTTGAAAATCAGCAGCGCGAAGCCGCCTCTCACCAGTCGACTCTCTTGAGCCAGAACTTTGATATGGCCGGCACCATCGAAGACGTTCAGAACATCAAAGCTCCGGAGATGCGGCAGGCCTTCCGGGCCAAGATCGCCAAGATGCGGCAAAACGCCATCTCGTGGACGCGCGACGAATTCCCGATCATCCGCGCGACCGTCGCTGGCGCGGAGCAAGTCACCATTAAATATGCTCCCAGCGAAATGGTCGGCATCGACGATCGCCGCAAGCCGGGCCGCATCGAAATCGTCAAACTGGCGGACCGTCAAACGGCCCTGCCGGGCGAGATCGTCACCTTCCGCATCGAGTACGAGAACATCGGCGACCTGCCGTTGAGCGAAGTCAACATCGTTGACAACCTTACGCCGCGCCTCGGCTACGTTCCCGAGAGTGGCATCTCGAGCCGAGCGGCCATTCTCGGTGTCACCGACAACGGCGAGGGGAGCGTGATCCTGAGTTGGAAGCTCAACGACGCGCTCCCGGGTAAAACGCGCGGGTTCGTGACGTTCAAAGCCCGCGTTCGTTGATGCACGTCAATCGATCGTGCGATGGCCCGGGATTTGTTGCCGGAAGTGTGGTCTCCTTGATCAAGGTCGTGCTCGATTCAGTCGAATATGAGTGGTAGGGCAGGCAGTGCCTGCCGCAACTGAACCGCGACGCTCGAGGCAAACGGCAGGCAGAGCCTGCCCTACAAGAAACAGAGCCGGATCCGTCTAATACGCGCAGAATCGCCGGGGGGCGACTGACGCGATTTCTGTTGCGAATTCGGATTCCCGCGAATCCGCCAGCCCGCCTCGGGACTAGCTCCCGAGGCGGGCCTTTTTGTTGGTCCGATCCGCGAGCAAGATTAGATCACCAGACCCGCCCTTCGAGAGAGCGCGACCCGTTTGGCCTAAACACCGCAACTTTCCCTGAGAACTGCCCTCCCCGTGCTTTCGGTTCGCTGATACACTCCGCCGCCCTCTCGGTCTCGCGGCCGGCAGGCGATCTCGGCTCGAAATAAGACGCCCGGCGACCCAACTCGTCGTCGGGGCTCCGTCTCAATCACAAAACGACTGATTCGACCGCCCCCTCCCAGACGCAGGGACCCACACCCATGCGGATCTCGTCATTTGTTATTCGACGACGCCGACTGATCAGCCGCCAAGTGCTCGCGGCTGCAGCCCTGGCGTCAGCCGTTCTGACGACCTGGCCAGGCTCGAGGTGTGCCGCTCTCGGCGAATCAACGACGGCACCGGCCTCGACGGCTGGCTCGGCTGTGACGCGCCAGCCGATCGCAGCCGTTCGCCCGGGCCCGCTGAAATCGGCCGAGTATCGGCTCGCCTACAAGTTCCGTCCGAATGAAGACGTCTACATGCCCCTCTCGGTCGATTCCAAGATCCACCTGCAAAAAGGTCCTGTGGAGCAAATCAGCAGCAACCAATCGACGGTCGAGCGGCACTTTCACGTGGCGTCGGTCGAGCCGGACGGCTCGGCCATCGTCGATCTGTTCATCGACAATGTCGAACTGAGTTACTCGTTCAACAACGGCACGCCCGTAGTGTTCAATACCAAGCAGAAGGGCTCGCCTCCCCCCGGTTTTCAGGGAGTGCAAAACTGCATCGGCCCGCGCGGCCGGGTTCGCTTTAGCGCTCAAGGCACCGTGCTCCCGCTGCCGAAATCGAGCACCGACCCGTCCAGCGACCCGAGCGAGAGTTTCCTCGACCTGTTGCCGGCCAAGCCGGTTCACGTGGGCGACGAATGGTCGGATGACTTCAAGATCAAAGTGTCAGTCAGCCGCAACCTGAACCAAAAAATCACGCTCCGGCGTCGCTACATGTTGGAATCGGTGAATGGGAACGTGGCGACGATTCGTCTGCGGATCGTGGAAATCACGCCTGTCCAGGACGCGCAGATCCGGGCTCAACTGGTCCAGCGCACTCCGGAAGGAACGATCACGTTCGACATGAACCGCGGCGTGACAACCGCGCGTGAGCTGACTTGCTCGCGCACAGAAACAGGCATCATGGGCGGCGAGGGTATGATCGCCGCAACGACACACATCAAGGGATCGCTGCGCTAGTGCGAGTCGTCACCGCGCCCCTTGCACGACACGCTATAAATGACGAGCGACCTTTGTGATCGGTCTGGCGGAGGCCCGCGAACCCCTTCAAACACCTCGCGAACGCCCGGGGAGTCGGGCGGGGAACGGCATGACGGACGGTCAGCGGAAGCGCGTTGAAATCTCCCAGCAGATGCGAAGTCTGCTGATCTCAGCGCGGCGCATCGCCGTCGAGAACGACGCCCAGGCCCTTGTGATCCTCGCCGAGGTCCCCTTCGATTTCGCCGCCATCAAGCAGTACCTCCGCAAGGTCCGGCTGATCGTTGCCAGCGACAAGGTTGACGTGCAGAAGGCGGCAAAAGAAGACGAAATCGACCTCGTCCCACTGCTCCACGAGCCGCAGACGCGCCAATTGCAGCTTAGCCAGGCTCTGCTCGAGGCGATCGCCGACGACCTGCTGCAGCCGGGCGACCGCATCGTCGCGATCTACCCGGTGTACGAACGCTCGGTAATCGACTCGATCAGTCTCGTCAGTCTGTCGGAACATCTCGCCAAACTGACCGCCCGAGATCTCCGGCGGCTCGAAACGACCGTCCCGCTCGAGACGCTGCGGCTGGTCGTCGATCTCGCCGTCGAGATCGGACGGGAAGGACGCGAAGGCAAATCGGTCGGCACCCTCTTCGTCGTCGGCAATCACCGGAAGGTGATGCAGATGTCGCACGAACAGGTGCACGATCCCTTTCGCGGATACAACAAAAAGGAGCGGATGATCCGCAACCCGCGCGTTCGGGAAAGCATCAAGGAAATCGCGCAGCTCGACGGCGCGTTCGTCATCTCGTCCGACGGCATTGTCTGCGGCGCCGGCCGCAACATCGACGCCCCTGCTGAGGGGTTGACGCTCTCGAAAGGGCTTGGCTCCCGTCACTGGGCCGCCGCGGCCATTTCGAAAGCCGCTCATTGCATCGCGATCGCAGTCTCGGAATCGACCGGGACGGTGCGAATCTTTCAAAACGGTCATGTTGTACTACGAATCGAGCCCATGGACCGCGCGATGAAATGGTACGACGTCGAAACCGAACCGCCGGTTGCCGCCGACTAGCCAGGGGCGTGCCCCTGGACCCGGTGCGGCTGCGCTCCGCGAGCCGCCGCAAGCGTGGTGGCGGCCTCGAGCCGCATCGAAACCCAGTGAGTTCGTCGACGCGACGGCAAGTGCTGCTCCAGGCGCGATTTGTCTACAAATCTAGCGCCGAATAACTGTTCGGCGGCTTCCGTCAACCGCTCCGATTCCTTGTCCGTGCGCGCGCCATCGTATATCCTTGCCGTCGGCCATGCAGTCAGTGCAAAACGCGGACGGTGACACGATAACCGACTGGTTCGTGGCACCCGCGATTTCTCTTAGAATGCCTCTGCCGCGCACGGCTCTTTCGCAACAAACGAACGGGCCGCAGGCTTTGGTCGCGCTATCCCGCCAGCCTCTCCACCTGAGCGAGCACCTTCGATGAAGCACTCTTTTCCTTTGCGACCCCTAACGACTTGGACTGGACTGATCCCGGCCGGTTTGCTGGCTGTGACTTTCTTCGCAGCACCGATCCCGGCTGTCGCCCAGAACGGCACAAGCGTCAAACCGGGCGGCGACGCCTGGTACGCCGACCCGATGGATTGGCCCAACTGGCGTGGTCCCGAGCTCGACGGCGTCTCGCGCGAGAAAGGGCTCGTCGACCGTTGGAATCCGCACGGGCTGAATGTCATCTGGAAGCGCAACGACCTGGGCGGCCGCTCATCACCCATTTGTTTCCGAGGCAAGCTCTACACCATCACGCGGGCGAATCCGGATAGCGATATCGAAGGTGAAAAGGTTGTCTGTCTCAATGCGACTACCGGGGAGACGATCTGGGAAAATGTCTTCAACGTCTTTTTGTCCGACGTGCCTTCGCCGCGCGTCGGCTGGTCGAGCGTCGTCGGTGACCCCCAGACGGGCAACGTCTTCGCGCTCGGCGTGTGTGGGTTTTTGCAGTGCATCGACGGGCAGAGCGGCAAGACGATTTGGTCTCACTCGCTCGCCGAAGAGCACGGCATCATCAGCGCGTTCGGCGGCCGGGCGGCGTTCCCGGTCGTGTCGGGCAATCTCGTCTATATCAGCTCGGTCTTCGTCGATTGGGGCGAGAAATCACAGCCCGCTCAACGCATCATCGCGTTCGACAAGCGCAATGGTCAGATGGTTTGGTACGGCGACACCAAGCTCCGCCCCGAAGACGTGTCCTACAGCATGCCGGTGCCGACGATCATCAACGGCCAGGCGATGCTCGTGCTGGCGTCGGGCGACGGCAGCATCTATGGACTGCAGCCGCGCACGGGCAAGCAACTCTGGTCCTATAACGCCTCCTCCCGCGGAATTCAGGCGACTCCGCTGGTCATGAACAATGACGTCTTTATCGGGCAGGCGGAGGAAAATCGCGACGACAGCACGATGGGAGCCTTCTTCGGCATCGACGCGACCAAGCGTGGCGATCTCACTACGTCAGGCGAATTGTGGCGCGACAAGGAAATTCCGGTCGACAAGTGCTCTGCAATTCCGGTCGATGGAAAAATCGTCGTGCTCGACAACGGTGGGTATGGATTGGTCTTCAATCCGAAGGACGGCAAACTCATCGGTAATAAGAAGAAGCTCGATACGGCGAATTCGGCCAGCCCCGTTTACGGCGACGGTAAGATCTATCTCTGCACGCTCGGCGGTATTTGGCACACGATGGAGGTGACCGACGAAGGGCTCAAGGAAATCTACAAGCAACGGCTCTCAAGACCCGAACAAGGCGAGACGAACGCTTCGCCCATCATTTCGCACGGACACATCTATCAGCAGCTGCCCGATTGCCTCTACTGCATTGGCCGCAAAGGACAGGATCCCCAGGCGGATCCGCGTCCTCAACCTCCCAAAGAAACCCCGACCGACACGCAGCCGACCCCGGACCAACTGCAGATCGTTCCGGCTGAGTCCTTGCTGCGGCCCGGCGATCGACAGGAATTCGGCGTCCGGCTCTATAATGCCCGAGGACAGTACCTGAGGGACGCAAAGCCTGAAGAGGTGAAGTTTTCGCTCACTGGTCCCGGCGCGGTCGACGTCAAAGGAGACTATACGACGCCGACCGATGCGAAACCGGCAGCCACGATGGTCAAGGCCGAAGTCGGCACTCTCAAAGGAATCGCTCGCGTCCGCGTCGTGCCGGACCTCGATTGGAAATTTGATTTCAACGACGGACAGATCCCCGTGACGTGGGTGGGAGCACGCTATCGGCACATCCCCGTCGACTATGACCTGATCAAGTCGCTCGAAGCCAAGAACCCGCTGGCGCGGAAGCTGTATATTTATCTGTCGTCGGTGTTCATCAACACGGCCCGCCCCGCGTTGAAGTTCGATAACAACACGCCGCAGCAAACGTGGACTGAACTGCTGCGCTACCTCGACTTGATCGAAAAGGCGACGTCCCCCGAAAAGGCCAAGGCGGAGCTCGATCCTGCGCTGAAAATTCTGGTTGACGAAAAGGTCATCACCAAATTCGGCTGGCCGAATAAGAAAGGAATCGAGTTGACCGTCGAGCGCGGGCCGCGAAAGATTACCGGCAACGGCGCGATGCTCAAGATTTCGACGATTCCCCGCGGGGCCCGCAGCCAGTCATGGTTCGGTCAGACCGATCTGCACGACTACACGATTCAGTCTGACGTGTGCGGTGCGACGCGGAACGGGCGCTTGCCGGACGTCGGCGTGATCGGTCAGCGTTACTCGATGGTGCTGATGGGAGACTCGCAGAAGATCGAGATTCGCACCTGGCCGGCACACGATTACCGCATGCGAAAAAGCATCCCATTCACTTGGAAGCCCGAGACCTGGTACACGATGAAATTCGAGTCCGCGAACAAGGATGGCAAGGTCGCCCTTCGCGGCAAGGTCTGGCCGCGGACGGATCCGGAACCGTCTCAATGGACGATCGAAGTGACCGACCCCAGTCCGCATCCGAATCTGACGGGAAGCCCCGGCATTTTCGGCGACGCGCAGATCACGGAAATCTTTTACGACAATATCCTGGTGACGAAAAACGCGAGGTAAACGCGCGATGAAGACTCTTCTTCCTGCTTCGTGGTCGGCGCATGTCGCTCTGGCGAGCGCAGTGCTCGCCGGTGCGGCTCTCGTCTGTTCGGGCATTTCGTCGGGCTGCGCCCAATCGGGCGCCGCGGCTTCTCCAGAGAAGGTTGCGCCGGCAGTGGCCGCCGCGACGGCGACGGCCGCCACGGTACCCGCGGGCGACCCGCACTACGATCCGACGGCTTTGGCCGTGGCGGAAATCTCCAGCCACAAGGTCAAGCCGCACGATTGGCCCATGTGGGGCGGCTGGACGGCTCGCAATAACACGCCCGAAGGCAAAAACATTCCGATCAAGTGGGACGCCGAAAAGAAGACCAACATCAAGTGGACCGCCAAGCTCGGTTCGCAGACCTACGGTAACCCCGTGGTCGCCAACGGAAAAGTGTTCGTGGGCACCAATAACGGCGCCGGCTACGTCAAACGATATCCGCCATCTGTCGACCTCGGCTGTCTGCTCTGTTTCGACGAGAAGACCGGCAAGTTTCTCTGGCAGCATTCCAATCCCAAGCTGCCGCAGGGGCGCGTGAATGACTGGCCTCAGCAAGGCGTTTGCAGCACGCCGTATTGTGATGGCGACCGACTCTGGTACGTGACCAATCGGGGCGAGGTCGTGTGCCTCGACGCGAACGGTTTCTACGACGGCAAGAACGACGGCCCCTACACCGCCGAACCGAACGAGAATAAAGACGAAGCCGACGTGATCTGGCGCTACGACATGATGGCCCAGATGGGCGTCGCCCAGCACAACATGTGCAGCTGCTCGATCTGCTGCGTGGGAGACGTGCTCTTTGTCTGCACGTCCAACGGAGTCGATTTCGATCACCTGAACATTCCGGCCCCCAACGCTCCCAGCTTCTTCGCGATGGACCGCAACACGGCCAAGGTGCTGTGGACCGACAAGTCGCCCGGCCTCAACATCCTGCACGGCCAATGGTCGTCGCCGACGTACGGCGTGCTCGGCGGACAGCCGCAGGTCGTCTTCGGCGGCGGCGACGGCTGGCTCTACAGCTTCGACCCGGCCGGCGACGGCCAGGGGCACGGCAAGGTACTCTGGAAGTTCGACTGCAATCCGAAGGACGCCAAGTACTCGATCGACGGCCGCTCGACCCGCAACCACATCATCGCCACGCCGGTGATTTACGACGGCCTGATCTACTGTGCCGTCGGTGAAGACCCCGAGCACGGTCCGGGTAACGGACACTTGTGGTGCATTGATCCGACCAAGCGCGGCGACGTCAGCCCCGAGCTGGCAGTCGACAAGGACGGCAAGCCGCTGCCCGAGCGGCGAATCCAGGCGGTCAACAAGGACGCTGGCGAGAAGGCGATCCCCAACCCGAATTCGGCTGCCGTCTGGCACTTCGCCAAGAAGGATTTTAACGGCGACAAGGAAATCCAATTCGAGGAGGAGATGCATCGCACGATCGGCACGGCCGCGATCAAAGACGGCCTGGTTTACATCTCCGATTTCAGCGGGCTATTCCACTGCCTCGATGCCAAGACGGGCGAGCGCTACTGGGTTCATGATCAGTTCAGCGAATCGTGGGGCTCGCCGGTAATCGTCGAGGGAAAGGTTTACATTGGCGACGCCGACGGAGATATCACCGTTTTCCAGGTGGGCAAGACCAAGAAGGTGCTGTCTGAGGTCAACGTCGGCAACGCGGTGCTGTCATCGCTCATCGTCGCCAACGATGTGCTGTACATCGCTAATCGGTCGACGTTGTTCGCCATCAGCCAGGGAGGAAAGTAGCTCAGTTTCCGAAAGTCTCGCGCTGGCCTTCCCGACTGACGATTCACCACGCATGGCTGAACATTCCTCGCCTAGCACGCGGACTTTCGAGCCCTCCCGCGGGTCGCGGTTGGACCTCTTGCAGCCGTTTGACTACGACTCGCGAACCCGCGTGATCTTCGGGCAGGGGGCCGTTCGCCGCTTGGGCGAGTTGGCCCGCGAGATTGGCGGCCGGCGGGTGCTCCTCGTCACCGACAAAGGGCTCAAGCAAGCCGGTCACGAGCGGCCGGCGGTCGAGTCGCTCGAGGCGGCCGGCCTGGCCGTCGCCGTCTTCGATGATGTGACGCCCAACCCGACTACCGAAGACGTCGACCGCGCGCTCGACGTCGCCCGCCGGGAGAAGATCGACCTGTTGGTCGGACTGGGCGGCGGCAGCAGCCTCGACTGCGCCAAAGGTGTGAATTTTCTTTTCACCAACGGCGGCCGCATGGAGGACTATCGCGGCGTGGGACGCGCGAAGCTCCCCTTCCTGCCGATGATTGCCGTGCCGACCACTGCCGGCACCGGCAGCGAGGCTCAGTCGTTCGCGCTGATCGCCGATGCCAAAACCCATATGAAAATGGCCTGCGGCGACAAGAAGGCCGCGTGCCGCATTGCCGTTCTCGATCCCGATTTGACCGTGAGCATGCCCGCCTCGGTGACCGCTGCTACGGGCATCGACGCGCTCAGTCACGCGCTCGAGACCTTTGTCGCCAAGCCCCGCAACGCCATCTCGAACTTGTTCAGCCGCAACGCCTGGCGGCTGTTGTCGCAGGGCTTTCGCAATGTGCTCCGCACGCCCGCCGATCTCAATGCTCGCTCGGCCATGCTGTTGGGAGCGCACCTGGCCGGCGGCGCGATCGAAAATAGCATGCTCGGCGCAACTCATGCGTTGGCGAATCCTTTATCGGCTCACTTTAATCTCACGCACGGAATCGCCATCGGCGTGATGCTGCCCCATGTGATCCGGTACAATTCCGAGGTGGTCGGGCCGCTTTACGGAGAGTTCGCCGCGGACGCCGGGTTGTGCCCCGCCGGAGATTCGGCTGCGGCTGACGTGCTGGCTCGTTTTGTCGCATCGCTCGTCGCAGAGGCCGAATGTCCCACCAATCTCGCGACCGCCGGCGCCGATCCAGCGTTCGTGGGAGTGCTCGCGCAGGAGGCCGCCACGCAATGGACGGCGAATTTCAATCCTCGCCCGGTCGATGTGTCGCAATTCGAGGAACTCTATCGCCGGGCGTTCGAAGACTTTGAGGGGTAATCGCCATGAGGATCCCCCGCTTCGTTTGGGTAGTGCTGGGCATCGCGGCGGCGGGTGTCGTGCTCTTGGCGGCTAAGAGTTTTGTTCCTCATTCGACGTCTATGCCAAGCGTGGACGGGGGAGCCGAAGGAGGTGACTGGACGCTCGCGCCCGGTTCACCAAAGTCGATTGTCAAAGAAGGAGAACTAACGGGCGGTCGTTCGCCGCGAGAGCGCAAGGAGTCGCTCACCCTGGCCAGCACGTCGAACGGTTCTCCCGGCACCGAAACTTCCACGACGGCTCCCCTTCCCAACACGGTCGTTGTCCCGTCGCCTCCCGGGCCTGAGAGCTGGGCGACTTTCCGAAATGGTTACGGGCAACTCGGAATTGCGACGACCACTTTGCCCGGCGACCCGCAGCCCCTCTGGAAGATCAAGACGTCGGAAGGCATGGTCGGCTGCGCAGGCGTCGTGGGGGGCCAGGTCTATTTGCCTTGCCTCAACGGGCAACTCCTCAGCGTCGATCGGCTCACGGGTAAGCAGCAGTGGTCCTATCGCTCGATCGAGAGCACGAACCCCAACGATTTCGCTCCGGGTTTCAAGGCGGCCCCGACCGTCAGTGTCGACACGGTCTACGTAGGCGATGAAGAGGGGACCCTGCACGCGGTCGATCGCAAGAACGGCAAATTGAAATGGAAATTCACGACCGGCAACGAGATCGCGGGCTCCGTCGCGCTGGTGGGCGAAAATATCATCTTCGGCTCGCACGACAGTTTTCTGTATTGCCTCAAGGCCAGCGATCATTCGGTTGTGTGGAAATTCCAGACCGAGAATTTCGTCAATTGTTCGACAGCCATTGAGGGGAACTACACGTTCATCGCTGGTTGCGACACCAAGGTCCGCGTGATCGACATCCGCGAAGGCAAACAGGTGTACGAAGTCCCACTGGGCGAAGGGGCGTATCTCATCGCCTCGCCGGCCGTCATCGGCAACATGCTCTACGTCGGCACGCACGATGGCCGGGTTGTCGGCGTTGATTGGAAAGAACAGCGAGTGGTTTGGACGTTTATCGACGAGGCCCATCCGCTCGAGTATCGCTCGTCGGCCGCCGTAACGGACAAGTTCGTGATCCTGGGCGGTTACGACAAAAAACTTCACTGCCTCGACCGGGCGACGGGAAAGGAAGTCTGGAATTATCAGACCCGCGGCCACGTGGAAAGCTCACCTGCCGTCGTCGGCGAGCGCGTGTTCTTCGGCTCGGGGGACGGCAACGTCTACGCCGTCACGCTGAAAGAGGGCAAGAAAGTCTGGCAGTTCCGGGCCGGCCGCTCGATCACCGCCTCGCCGGCCGTGGGCGAAAAGTGCCTCGTGATCGGCACCGACGGCCCCGATGGCACGGTCTATTGCTTCGGCGCGAAATCGCCCTGATGTTCTTTGCAGGCGCCGAAGCGAGCATTCACTTCGCGCGGCTGTCGATCACGCGGATTTCTCTGACACCCCACACCCAGCGGGCCTGCCGCTTTTCGCCCGGGGCGATGACCTGGAATGGCCCGTGCTTCTTGTCCAAGGCCTGGCCGTTGCGCAGGTCCGCGAGAATGATCGTGCGGTCGTTGAAGGCCGGATCGAGTTCCGCCAGACTGAAGACGGCCCGGTAGTCGTCCAGCGCGTCGACGGCGACGAAGGAACCGATCCACTTCCCCCGCACTTTTTCCCCCTGCGGCACGCCCACCTTGTCGAGCAGGACGCGCAGCGGGACGCCCGAGTACCGGGCCTTGTTCCCTCCATGATCGACGGCCTCGACCTCGGCGTGTGGCAGTTTCTTGAGGTCTCCCTCGGTGAGCCGAATCGGCTCGCCCGTCGTTCCTTGCAGGACCAGGACCGCCTGCTGCGGCTTGTCCTCGGCAGCCGAGCCGGCGGGCCTAAGAGTCGCGAGCGAGACAATCAGTGCGGCCATTCCGAGTTGCGCGGGCGGGCAGAGACGAAACATTCGCATGCGAGGTTCCACTTCTACGTTGAGAGCTCTTGGCCTTCAGAGGCAGCTCAGAGCCACTTTATCCATTCGCCGACAGCGCCACAATCACGTCGTTTGACAGACACAAACGTGTCGGCAGGCGCGGAGTGCCACTTCCATCCGCGACTTCGAGCCAAGGCCGCCTGGGGGAAAAACTGGCACTCTTGTGCTCAATCTCACAGGCGCCCGCGGTATGGACCTGATACGATCCTGTCACTATTATGACACGTTCCTGTCTTAAGCTTCTTAGACGCAACTGCATCGCATCCACGAAAGGGCCTCCCATGCGTCACGCTCACACTCGCGGCGGCTTTACGCTGATCGAATTGCTCGTTGTGGTCGCCATTATTGCGGTGCTCATCTCGCTCTTGCTGCCGGCCGTGCAGGAGGCGCGCGAGGCGGCCCGACGGACCCAGTGCAGAAACAACTTGCACCAGCTGGCGATCGCGGCTCATAACTATTGCGACATCGCCCAGGTCTTTCCTGCCGGTCAGATGCGGCTGAACTTCGCCGTGAAGCCGAAGTTCCGCGGTTACACGATGTTCGTTTATCTTTTGCCCTACATCGAATGCAATAACCTGTATCACCAATGGGATTTCAGCGGCGATCCTGACGTCAATACCGTGAGCACGACCAGCGACCCAGCCGCTTCCCCCAGTGGAACGGTGATTCCGACCTACCTCTGCCCTTCCGATCCCATTCCTCAGAACCCCTATCCGTCGAACGCGACGACCTTTTACGGGATTACGAGTTATGGGGGAAACTGCGGCACGCGCTCGTATCCGCCGACGTTGACCACGGCGGACGGTATTTTCTTTCAAACCGGCCCGGCCACGCCGCAAAATCCGCAGGTCGGCTTTGCGGACGTCACCGACGGGACCTCGACGACGCTCTTTTTTGGCGAGCGCAACCACATCGATCAGAATTACGACACCTTTTTCGCGCCTGCTTGGAGCATCGACCCGATGGGCGCCTGGGGCTGGTGGGCATCGACCGGCGGTCAGTACGGCGTGAGCGACGTGACCGAGAGCTCGTTTTCACCCATCAACTATGTCTGCCCGATCACCTACACGGAAGCGCTGGCGCAGGGCATGACCAACGCCACCTTCACAAATACGATCGATTCGCTTCGGGTCTGTTCGTGGGGCAGCCAGCACCCCGGCGCGACTCAGTTTGCGATGGTGGACGGCTCGGCCCGCACGGTGAGCCAGTACATCGCCCAATCGGTGCTGGTGGCGCTGAGCACGCGCGCCGGCAACGAAGTCGTCACCGACTCGTCTTTCTGAAAAGCGGTTTTTCGCTGTTGCCGATAAAGTCGCCGCAATGCCGCGAAGGTCAACGCTCTGGATCGTTTTCTGCTTGGGCGCAGTCGCTCAGTGCGGCTGCTCGCGCGGAGTGCCATTGGGTCAGGTTGACGGCACGGTGCGTCTGGACGGGGCACCGCTGGCCGATGCGATGGTCACGTTCGTTCCCGAAGACCGAAAGCTGCCTCAATCAATGGGCTTTACCGACGCCGACGGTCGTTTTCAGCTACGGTGCAACAACGGCGGGATCGGGGCCGCCGTGGGGGCGCACCGGGTGATCGTGATCGATGCGGCTCGGGCGCCGTCGGGCAAAGGCAAGGACGACGACGAGCTTCCCGAAGGCAAAGACGCTCCGGCGAGCCGCGTACCTCCAAAATATACGCGACCCGATAAAACGCCCTTGCGCCAGGCGGTCGAAGCCGGGTCGCAGGACGTCGCGATCGAAATCGACTCCGGCCGCAAGGCGAGCTGAGCGGCGCGGCCGAACGGCACGCAGCGAATCCTCCCCGGCTTCCTCCCCATTGTTGAGAAAATTCGCGCGAGGTCATTGACGTTTGTCGATGCACAAGCGTATTTTGACTAGCGAGGGTTCGGACCGGAGCGGTGCGCTCCGTCGCCTGAGGCGACAGAGGCGAGTTTCTAGCATGCGCATTCGGCTCCCACGACCAGGCAATCTGCTGCAAAACGCGGTTGCCCTTCTTCTCCTGCTCGGCATTCTCGTCGAGATTGCGGGAATTCCGGTCGTCAGACTCTCGAAAAAGGACCGCTCGCGCCCCTATCCGTGCCAGGATCGACCGTGCGGATGCGCCTCGGCTGACGAATGCTGGCACCACTGCTGTTGCATGAACAACAAAGAAAAGCTGGCGTGGGCCCGCGAGCATGGGGTCACGCCGCCCGATTTTGTCGTTGCCGCTGCCGAGCAAGAGCACGACGAGCCGGCGCAAATCTGTAATCGTGAGGAAGGCGGCAAGAACGTCGTCGCCGAGCACGCCTGCTGTCGCCACAAGCACCACGACGCTGCGAACGGCTCGCACGACCGCCACGACGCAGAGAAGTCGGGGCCCAAAGTTCATCTGGTCCTGAGCGACCTGGCTCGGCAATGCAGCGGACTGCCGCAGATTATTTTGCTGTTCTCCGATGCGCTGCCCGGCGTGGCCGCTGTCCAATGGCGGCCCACCGAAGCTCTCCTTGGATATGTGGTTGCCGCTCCTCGCTCCTTTGTGAGCGCCGACCTCGCCCCGCCGGTTCCGCCGCCGAAGCTCTTGCGCGGCGTCGCAGCCTGAATTCCTGCAAGCTCACTGACGCGCCCGGCCAGGGGCGCTCAGCGACGGGCTGCGTGGCTCATCAATGTCGTCGGGCTTCCTGTTTTCACGGCGTGCTCGCCGCGCGCTCACGAAGCACCGCTGCGGTCTGAACCCTCAATGTTCTCCGTAGTTGGATTCGTGAGCGCGTGACAAGACGCCGTGGCCCGGGCGCCCGCCGATTGGCCAGGAGATCTTCGAACCGAGCAGTCCTCCCGCAGGGCGCATTGCCTGCGCGGACATTCTTCCGTCGCGTCAGCAATTTGAAACGAGCCGAATCATGAGCCTTTTTCGTCGACCGGCCGAATGCCGAAAGTCCAAGCCAGGTTTTACGCTGATCGAGTTGCTCGTCGTCATTGCCATTATCGCGGTACTGATCTCGCTGTTGCTTCCCGCGGTGCAATCCGCGCGAAGCGGCCCGGCGGACGTCGTGCCGCAACAACCTCAAACAGATCGGCGTCGCGCTCGCCAATTACCTCGATCGCATGCGCGTCTGGCCTCCAGCTTACGCGTCTGCCTACGATGCGAACGGCAACGACACCGGCAAGGGCTGGGGGTGGGCGTCATTCCTGCTGAGCGATCTGGAACAGGCCGGCCTCAAAAAGCAGATTGATTTCGGACTGCAGGTCAGCGATCCGCACAACCTCGCCGCCGCGACCACCTGGCTGCCGTCATTTAACTGCCCGTCTGACGTACTGATTGAGAAGTTCACGATTACAGTCGATCCGAACGGCAATCCGTTGATGCCCCCTGTAACCGTGGCCCGCGGCAATTACATCGGGGTCAACGGCAACAACGGCGTGACCGGAAACCAGGCGACCAACGACGGAGCCTTCCTCGAGGATCACAGCTTCAGCCCGAAAGATATCACCGACGGACTGAGCAACACCTTCTTTATCAGCGAGCGCTGCCACAACATGTCTGACACGACCTGGACCGGGGCGGTCACCGGCGCCGGGGTCTTCGACAACCGGGATTCATCGCCGTCGGCGATCGAAGGTTCGGCGGCTCTCGTCCTTGGTCACTGCGGCCCTCACGCGCCGAACAACCCGAATGTCACGGATGCCGATGCGTTGGCCAGCATGCATCCGCTCGGCGTCTTGTTTTTGCTCGGTGACGGAAGCGTGCAATACATCGAAAGCAATATCGATCTTAGCGTTTACGATGCGTTAGCGAGTCGCGCTGGCGGTGAAGCGAATACGGGGTCCTTCGCCGATTGAGCCGAGCTTGCAAAATCTGAGCGTCTGGAATCCGGAGAGCGACATCATGCGTCTCTTCCCGAAGCATCACACGTTGCGAATAACCTGCGCTCTGCTTGTCGCGTTTGTGCCTGGGTGCGGCGCGCTCAGTCGCCGGAGGGACCCCAGGTGTCCTCCACTATCGCGGTGACTTGGTCAGCGATATTCGGGTGACGGTCCATCGGGTGGATGGCGGCTCGATGCAGCCGATCGGATTCGGAATCACAGCGGCCGATGGCACGTTTGAGCTGGTAACGAATGGTGCGCGCGGGGCCCTTCGGCTCTCCCCGGGCGAGTATTGCTGCACGCTTAAATCTGTCGGCGCGCAGGTTCGAATTCCAAACGAATATGCGCAAGTCAACTCGACCCCGCTGAAAGTCGCCTGGTCGGTTGGCGACACGAGTTTGGATCTGCAAGTTCGCGTCCCGTCAACGAAGTAGTGGGTCGTGCGATTGCAGCCGCTGTTCGGGATCACGCATCACTTGCCTGTGTGAACTTTGTGGTTCCCTGCAAATCGATTCAAGTCCCGCGGCGACCGAATGCTCCCCGCATTTTCGACGCGTCGAACGCTTTCCCTCTCATTTTAGCGAACCTCGTCTGCTGCTCCTTGGTGAGAATTCCCGTGACCTTGACTAACTGTTCTTGGCGAAGTCGGTCAACTTTCGCGCGCGGTTCCTCTCCCTCGCCGCCGCGGAATAGTTCGAGCCTCTTTTTGTCGTAGTCATTGTCGATCGCAGCGATCTGGTCCTGCTGCCCGTTCGACAGTCCAAGATCTCCAACAACTCGCGCATTGTTCAGCGCTTCCGGTCCGGCTACTTGGAAGACGATTTCGCGCAGGCGCACCACCTGGTCCTTGTTCAGAATCGTCTCCAACTTTGGGCGAAACTTGTCGCTGACTGCCTTGTTGACCTTTGCCAGCTTGGCATGCACCTGCTCGCGATCCTGTGGCGAGAGATCGTTGCGGCGCAAATCGCTTCCGAGCGCATCCATCATCTCACTTCGCTGATGAGCGACGTCTTCGCTCAGATCCTGAAGCTTCGATGCCTGGCCATCGTTGACCCCCAACTCGCTGCGAACCGCTTCGTTCCCCACGAGACTGTACTGAGCCAGGTCGAACTCGCCGGTCGCTGGCCGCACGGCTACCACCCGCGTCCGAACTTGGGCTTGCGCGTCCCGAACAGTCGCGAGCACGAGAACAAGAGCTGCCGCGATCGAAAGCCATTGCAATGCTCGTTTTCTCACGATTCTCTCCTCAAGACGGAAGAATGACGGTCAGTTGTCGCCACTAGGCAATTCCTGGCAAGGGTCGCTCTCAGCGGTTTTTCTCATATTTCTCACCGGCTTCGATCCTGGTCTTGAGGATGTTCTGCTTGGGCGGCAGAGGACAGGTCGTGTATTCGGAAAAGGAGCAGGGCGGATTGTAAGCCTTGTTGAAATCCAATGTGAATGATTCGTTCGCCTTGGGTTGCTGGTCGATGTCGAGGAAGCGTGACGCTGCGTAAGTCGTGTCGCCAGCCGTCGCGTCGCGGAATACGAAGAACAACCCCTCGCCCTCCTTGATCGCGTCGAGCCGGTGGACCTTGCCATGGAGCTCGAATTCCGCATAACCGGGGCAAGGTTGTTTCGAGATTTCATCGATGATATTCACGATGGAAAGCGTCTTGCCCCCGGGATAAGGCACGAACCTCGCTTCGACCTTGTACGCCGCATCGGGCGGATACCAGACGCACCCGGCAAAGTTCTTGCGCAGCGGCGACTCGTTGTCCGCCAGGCGCAGGACATATCTGCCATCGCGTTCGATAATGTGCATGCTGAGCCGCGACAGCCCGACCCAGTCGCGCTTGTCCGTGCGCGCGCTGAGAGCCCGCTCGCCTGTAAATGACTTGCCGCCGCTCACCATCGAAACCCCGTCCGACAGTTTCAGCGTGACTTTTTTTTCCTTCAGATCGACAACAAGCGTCCCCAGCCGTTCGGGTCCAATTCCCGCGAGCGCAGTGGGAAAAATGACGTCGTTGTTTTTCCCGGTGCCGAACGTGTTCGAACCTTCCTTCAACGGATAACGACCGGCAAGCGTCAACCACCCGTTGTCGGCGCGTAGTTTTTCTTCCCGCCCTGCCCGCCATTTCTGAATTTTCTCAGCGTAGCGGGAGTTCTCGGCAGGCGGTGACATCAACGTGTACCCGAAGGCGAATAGCGCGAGCAGGACATATTTCATGGTGCACTCCAAATCGTCTCTGTCGGCGGCTCAGAAACCCGTGCGCAGCCCCGACGTTCGGTCATTTAGCGCGGATCCTTGGGCATCATTGAAAGCCATGTAACGCGATTGGCTATCCAGGGGGTTTGCGCTCGATGAGTGCTTCGCAAACCAGTGTTTCCGGCCCGTTCTCGGTGCAAACGGCGTACTTGGCGCCCGAGAGGAGCGAAACGCCGGCATGGCGGCCCTTGGTGTCGAGAACGTAGAAGGTCACGTCGAAATTGGGATTGCCGTGCCGGTCGAGCAGCCGTTTTTCGATGGTGTTGGTCCTGATGCGCTTGCACGCTTCGATGGCCGCGTCCTTCGGGTGCATGCCCTGCCGCAGGCATTCGACGATCAGGAACGACGAGAGACCATAAAGATTCGCCTCGCCGCGCCCGGTCGAGCCGGCTGCTCCGACGCTGCCGTCCACGTACAGGCCGGCGCCCAGGATCGGCGAGTCGCCGACCCGGCCGGGAATTTTGAAGGCCAGGCCGCTGGTCGTCGTCACGCCGCAAATTTCCCCCTTGGGGTTGATGCCGTTGCAGTTGATCGTGCCGGTCATGTGATCGATGTCGATCAAACCCTCCTCGGCCATCTCTCGGGTGGCTTTGAGTCCCGCGTCGGACCGGCTCTTTGGGTCCAGATAGTGTGCCGGGTCGGCCCGCCGCTTCCATTCCAGCCAAAGCCTGCGCGATTTTTCAGTGTTGAGGTCGGGCTCAATCTTGAAACCCATGTTCCGGGCGAAGGTCTGCGCGCCCTGGCCCACCAACAGGTGATGGTCCGTGTTCTCCATCACCGCCTTCGCGACTAACGACGGCGTCCGCACGCCCTCGATGGCTGCGACGGCGCCCGCCCGCTTTTTCGGGCCGTGCATGACCGACGCGTCCAATTGCACCACGCCGTCGGCGTTGGGCAGGCCACCGTAGCCAACACTCGTTTCTTCGGGATCCAGCTCGAGGATGTTGACGCCCGCGATCAGGGCATCCAGCACATCCGCGCCGTCGGTGATCATGGCAAAGGCCTTCTCGACGCACGTCACCTTCCCGCCGTTCTTGAACTTATTGCCGTTGGCCGCGGAGATGACGACCGGTTTTCTTGCGGAAATGCCCCGACTCGCGACTCGCGTCGGCGGCTGGCTTTGTGCCATCCCCGCTCCCGCGGCCACGAGGGCGGCTCCCCCCATAACAAATTTGCGACGCGACAGTTCTTCACTCACGATGAACTCCTGGAACCTTGGGGACTCTGCCATGAATCATTGAGAATGAGGGAGACGGACTTACGCGCACGTGCCGACGCGATCCCATTCTGAGTCCTCGCGCCTGAGTTTGCCAACGTTGGCCGCCGTTTTGGGGCGGCTGCGAACGTCGCGGTTGAGCGTATAATCGCTTCCTTGGTCGCGCAGTTGATTACGTGAATGATTGCGGTCAGTTCATCCGGGCACACGTATTGTGCGCGTCAAACTGCCAGCCGACGCGGCTTCGTGTGCGGTCGTCAGGCCACGGATCGGCGAGGGTACGCGTGCGGAGATCGCACTCGAAACCGACGACCTACCCGAGTTCGTCGAAGAGACGGCCGCTCCTCTTCCGGGTGGGGCACATCGCGCCGCTCTGCCGGTCATCCTGAATGGTCGCATTCTTCACCCAGGCGAGGCCGACATATGGCAAGTGACCGCCCACAAAAGGGACAGCTACTTGCTCGACCTCCGCGCCGGCCGCTTGGGTTCGCTGCTCGACTCGGTGTTGACGATCCTCGATTCCAAAGGAAAGCAGTTGGCGACCTGCGACGACATAAGCGCAGGGCTGACCGACTCGCAGCTTGCTTGGAAAGTCGCGGCGGACGGAAATTACTCGATTCGCGTCGAAGACCGTCTCCTGTCGCGTGGCGGCCCGCGATACTCCTACCGGCTCAAGATCGAGCCCGCTAACCGCGCCGCAGACTTTCAGCTGAAACTGGCGGTCAACGCACTCAACATCGAGCGCGGGGCAGTGGCTACGCTCCCGATCACCATCGAGCGCCGAGGTGGCTTCAAAGGCCCGGTGGCACTCGAAATCGACGGACTGCCAGCTGGCGTGACGGCCTCGGGATTGCAACCGGTGGGGGGTGGGAAGGCCGAGATACGCCTCAAGGCAAGCCGCCAGGCAAAAGTGGTGGCCGCGACCGTCGCTGTGCGGGGCACGGCGGTGGTCGACGGCAAGACTATCATTCGGAGGGCGTCGTTCCCAACGGATCCTGGCGATCCGCCGATCGAGCACGTGGCCGTCGCAGTCGCTCTGCCAACACCCTTTAAGTTTTCGGCCCTCTACGACCAGGCCGGGCTGACCGCAAGGCCGTGATCCTGATCTGGTTGTCTGGTGGGCCTAGCCAACTCGACACGTGGGACCCCAAGCCCGAGGCTCCCCGTGAGGTGCGCGGCCCGTTCGGGTCGATCGCCACTAAGGTTCCGGGGGTCCAAATCTCCGAATACTTTCCGCTCCAGGCCACTATCGCGGATCGCTTGGCGCTGGTCCGTTCGGTCGATTGCCGAGCCAGCCTCGACCACTTTCCCGCGCCGATGCAGGCGGGCAACCCCCTGTCCCAACGCAGCAAGACCGATCCCCACTTCGGCACGCACCCGTCGATGGGCTCGGTCGCAGCCCGATTCCGGGGACCGAACGACCCGGAAATGCCGGCCTTCGTGGGGGTGGCAGACCTGAACCTTTTTTTTGCGGACGTCCTGGGTGCCGGCCCGTTGGGAGGCGCCTACGAGGCGGCCGACGCTGCCGAACTGGCTGGCCGACTTACGCTGCCGCCTGGCGTGAAGGTGGCCCGGGCCCAGGAGCGGGCGGCGCTTTACGGGGAGTTCGACCGGCTGCGACGCGACCTGGACGCCGGCGACAGAATGGCCCGGATGGAGCAGTACCGCCGACAGGCCCTGGAGATGGTGCTCTCCGGCAAGGCGCGGCAGGCGTTCCGCCTGGACCTGGAGCCCGACCGGGTCCGCGAAATCTACGGCCGCAACAGTTTCGGCGAAAAGATGCTCCTTGCGCGGCGGCTCGTTGAGGCCGGGGTCACGTTTGTAACCCTCAGCCCCATATTCGGCCACTTTGATAATCACGGCGACGACGTCGTTTGGGGAGGACTGATCAAAGGGTTGAAGCCACTGCTTCCGCGACTGGACCAAGCGCTCTACGCACTAGTAAGAGACCTGGAAGCACGCGGCCTGCTCGACGATACCCTGGTGCTGGCGCTTGGTGAGTTTGGCCGGTCGCCGACTTTCTCGCAGAGGGGCACGGGTGGCCGCGAACACTGGCCCAACTGCATGTCGATGCTGGTGGTCGGCGGAGGCCTGACCCATGGCCAGGTCGTGGGCAGAACGGACGCCAAGGGTGGCGAGGTCAAGGATGGACGGGTAACGCCGTCTGACCTGGGGGCCACGGTGTACCACCACCTGGGCATCGACCTCGACTCTCAGTGGACCGATCTGAAAGGCAGACCTCAGTCGATCATCACCGAGCGAGGCCGGCCAATCCCGGAGCTGAGCAAGTAGCGCTTGGGCGGCCGTTTCGCTAAAAGCTAACCCAAGATGTCCAAAATCGCGTGCCCGCCGTGTGCGACCGGGATCGGGCGGCCCCCGCGGTCGTAGATCGGCATCTCCGGGTCGATTCCCAGAAGATGATAGATCGTCGCGCAGATGTCGCGAATGTGGACCGGCTTGTCTTTGATGAACGCCGCCTGGTTGTCCGAGGCGCCATGGATTGTGCCGCCGCGGATCCCCGCGCCGGCCAAGAGGACCGAATAACAGTTTGTCCAATGGTCGCGGCCGCCGTTGGCGTTGATTCGCGGCGTGCGGCCCATTTCCCCCATCGTCACAACCAGTGTCTGCTCCAGGAGTCCGCGGTGATCGAGGTCTTCGAGAAAGGCCGAATAGGTCTGATCGAAATTCGGCAGTAGCGTTTCGCGGAGCATCGGAAAATTGCGCTGGTGCGTGTCCCAGGCCGCCTTGCTCACCTCGAATCGCTTCGAGAAATTGTCCCAGCTCACGTTGACAAAGCGGACGCCTCGCTCCACGAGCCGGCGGGCCATGAGTGTCGACGATCCGAACAGCGTGCGCCCGTAACGTTCACGAGTCGTTCGTTCCTCGCGGCTCAGGTCAAAGGCCTCGCGCACGCGGGGCGAGGTGAGCAGTTCAAACGCCAGCCGCTGCTCACGCGAGAAGCTGGCGGGGTCCCGCTGCGCCTCGAGCTCGCGAAACCGGTCATCGAACTGCTCGACGAGCCGGCGGCGGCCGTTGAGCCGATCGAGCGTGACTCCGTCGAGTAAATCTGCGTCGGTCAGACGCGGCTCGCCCCTCACGACCTGGGGTTTCCAGATCTCGTCGGGCGGATGGTCGACGTAGGCCGTGCATTCGGTGGCGAACGGATCATACTGGCGACCGAGAAATCCGCCGTGCGGCCCGGCCTTTTTTCGCGCCTCGCCCCAACCTAGCGGGCAGGGAAGATAGGCATAGGTTGGCAACTGCTTCGGGCGGTCGCGTTCCAGGTACGCGCACACCGAGCCGATGCTCGGGGGATCGCTTTCGCGGAACTCTTCGTCGGGAAGGTTGAGGTCGTATCCGGTGTACATCGGGAGATTCTTGTGACATCCGCCGTTGTGATACACGCTGCGGACGATGGCCGACTTATGCATCCAGCGGGCCGTGAGGGGGAGCAACTCACAGACATCGATTCCCAATGCGGTCGTGGCGATCGGCTTGAACTCTCCGCCGACTCCGTCCGGGGCCGTCGGCTTGAGGTCGAACATGTCCTGCGTGGGAGGCCCACCCTGCAGATACAAGAGGACAACACTTTTTGCTCGGCTCGGGCGCACGATTGGATCGGCGGAAGTCTCCAGGGCCAAGAGTGCCGGCGTATTGAAAAAGCCGCCGAGCAGCGAGAGCGCCCCCGCCTGGAGCGCTTCGCGGCGAGTGGGACCGTTGCAACCTCGGCGGGCGCTCCCCAACAAGGTGATGGCGCTCATCGCTTCGGCTCTCCTTTTCGAGCGTAACGGCACGGTCGAGCCATCAACAGTTCGAGGCCGAACACCGAAAGCGTAACGCGGCTTTGTATAGCAATCAACGAACGCAGCGACAGATAAGCGTCGAGGTCCGCGATCCGATTGGGTGAGGTCGACAGCGCGGGCCTACTGCAGATCGACGGAAAACGATTGCGATTTTGAGACAGCAATGGGCAGGCATGAGCGCGGCGGAACACCCCTTAAGACGGAGACTCTGAGCCAACCCGCGGCAGGCGAACAACCCTGTGCTTTCTTGAGGCACTTATCGGTCGTTTGATGGCGATCCCGGAAAACGTATGGATTTCGCGAAATCCGTTAGAGATTTCGTCCGACTCGCGTTTGGTGTGGTCTGCCAGAAGCCTCGGTGTGTCGGGACAGACGCGCGCAAGCTGGCATGGCTGATGGCTCAAATCTCGCGATCCCCTGTCACTCGACGCCTTTGTGTTGCGTGGCACCAATGGCGCGTTGCAGAAAATTCACGAAGTTTTCCCACATTTGCCTTCTCGCGTTGCGCGGACTGGCGGCGTCATGACGGCGAATGAGGCCGCCGTCGTCGAGTGCGACTTCCAGTTGGCCGGCAATCGCGAGAGGGTTCGTCCCGAGGCGCAAGACGTCGGCAGGCCAATCAATTCCGCGATGCGCAAGCTCGCTGCGCATTGCCGTCAAATCCCAGACCTGCGCGGGCAGCCGTTCGTCCACGGGTGAAGTCACGAGGACCCGCTGGTCAGGGCTGAACGTTATTGTCGAGGCGGCAGTTTGGTCTGCCAGCGTTACGTGAGCCCAGTCCTTGCCAGTTGTCGGGTCGACGAGACGTAGGATTCCATTGGGCTGAGCGACGGCGAGGACTCGGCTGTCCGGAGAAAACGCAATTCCCAATCCAGTGGGGGTCGTTCCCTCCGCGTGGAGTCGGCCGACGCAGCTCCAGTCGCTGGTCCGCCAAAGTGTGATGCCGTCCGGACTGGCTGCCAACAGGCGGCCGTCGCGGCTGAATTGCAGGACTCCGTGGCGCCCCACGGGCAAGTCCGCCAGATGCGCTCCCGAGAGGGCATCCCAAACAGCCGCGCCGCCGTCGTTCCAATTGGCGATTGCCGCGTAATGGTTGTCATCGCTTGCGGCGCTTTTTCTCGCATCGCGATCGGTTTGCAATCGGACAGCCGCGGTGTGATGGCCGGGATGCAAGATTGCCCAGCTACCATCCGAATCTGCGAGCAATATTGTCTCCCCCCGGGCGTTCATAGAGAAGGTGCCTGGCTCGACGGGTCCGGCAAGCTGCTGGGGCGAGTCAAACCGCACCAGGGTTCGGGCTACTGTTGGTGTTGCGTTGGGGACCGCCGATGATTTCTCGACGCGGCGCGAGAAGCGAAAGACTCCCGCGTTCATTCCAACGACGAGCCGCCCCGCATCGTCGAAATCCGCGACGCAAGGACCGATCGGGCAACTCAGCAGTCGCTGGGCAGTCCGGACGTCCCAGAATTCCAAGCCGCTTTCGCTGGAGGCCGCCAAGACTCGGGCCTCGGGTCCCACTGCGACCTTGAAGCAAAACCCCAAAGGTCGGCGGACTGATTGAGCCAATGTTCGGCAGACGCCGGGGGTGAGCTCCGTCAAAACGGCGTCATGAACTGGATCTCCCAGAAACAAGATCTTTCCGTCGTCGGCGATGTCGCAGGCGCGGTTCTTGAACCCGTGAACCTCGAGTAAACGCTGTCCGGCGCCAAAGTCCCAAACCAGCAGTCGTTGGTCCCATAAGCTGTGCGACACCAAGAGTGAGCCGTCGTCATTGAACAACAATTGCGAGGGAACTCCGCGGTGTTGAAACGCGACTAGCTGCGTGCCTGTTTTGACATCCCAGACAGTGATTCCCGCCGTGTTGCCCCACACCGCTAGATATTGCCCGCTCGGGTGCCAGGCGAGACGAGCTGTCGGGGACTTCCCCGCAAGAAGCTCGCGTTTGATCTCGCCCGTGTCCCACGACATCACCTGCACGTTGGAGCCCACGCAGACAGCCACCTGTCGACTTGCCGAATGCAGGGCGAAGCGGGAACGGGCCATGCCTCTACCGAGCGGGCGCACTGCAATCCCCGTTTCCACATTCACGAGCTTCATGCCCGCAACCGGTTGACTGTAGGCTCCGTGTCGGCCGTCGGGCGAGAATGTAAAGTACTGCGCGTCTGCGGCTTCCCAGGCGAGTTGCGGTTGCGGTCCGTCAACACGCCACAATTTCGTGCCACCCTCGCCGCTGGCCGCGACGAAACGGCCGTCGGGCGAGAGAGAGACTCTGTCGTGCCGGCCCGGATTGTCCACAGTCCACAACGCCTGGCCGTCCGAGAGACGATAGCCGACGAGCGGCCCGTTCTCGACAGCGATGATGTATCGGTCGCCGGCCCGCGACATGTCGCACGAGCCGCTTTCTTCGGGCCACGGGCCTAGAGTGCGGATCACCCGCATGTCGCACCGCGCAATGGACGACAACGTCGCGCTTCGAAGCTCGATCACGCGGTCCTCGCTTCTGCCAACAATGTCGAGCAGTCCGACCGCTTTGTCGATCGTGTCTAGGGCCGCGAATCGTTGCCCGACCTGGCGGCTGCCGTTGCGAGCGGTCACCTCGGCCATGTAGGCGTCCCATAAGCGGCGCTGGGCCGATTGATTGGCGACGCGTTCTGATTGCTCGGCTTGCTCGGTTTTGGTCAGTTCGCGACGAAGCGTGGCCGTGTCCCAAAACGACAGCGCGGCAATCCCGACGAGTAGCATCGCCACGGAACCAAGAGCGATGGCCCATGACGGATTGCGGCGGCACCAGCGCCAAGTGCGCTCGACGGCGCCGGCCGGCCGAGCATGAACTGGCACGCCGGCGAGGTAACGCTCCAGATCAGCGCGCAGTTCGGCGGCAGAGGCATAGCGGCGGCCGATCTCTATGTTCAAACACTTATCGCAGATTGTTGCCAGATCGCGCGGCGTGTGCGGCGCCAATCGGTGGACCGAAATCGGTTCACTCGCGGCGAGTTGCTGCAGGATTTCCAGGGGGGACGAGCCGCAGAACGGCGGCCTTCCGGTCAACAATTCGTACAAGATCGCGCCCAGCGAATAGACGTCGGTGGCAGGACCGACCTCCTGCGTCCTGCCGGCAGCTTGCTCAGGTGCCATGTAGCTCGGTGTACCGAGAAACGCGCCCGTCTTGGTGTGTGGGGACGCTTCGTCGTGAAAGAACTTCCCGAGGCCGAAATCGGTGATCTTGACGTCAAGTCCCTCTTGATCCGAGGCGATCAGCACATTGGCAGGCTTGAGGTCACGGTGAATCACACGGTGATCGTGAGCGAACTGCACAGCCTCGGCTAGCTTGATCAACAGCGCTGCCGCCGGACGGGCGGGCCAGGGATTCCCATTGAGGCGAGCGGCCAGGGTACCGCCTTCGATCAGCTCCATGGCCAAAAATGGGAGGCCGTCGTGCTCGCCAAAATCATACACCTGCACGATGTTTGGATGACGCAACGAGGCGACGGCGCGGGCTTCCGAGCGGAAACGAGCGAGCAACTCCTGGTTCGTGGCGTCGACGGCCCGGACCATCTTTAATGCCACAAACCGATTTAGGGCCACCTGCCGCGCCCTGTAGACCACGCCCATGCCGCCTCGGCCGATCTCTTCCAAAATCTCGTAGCTGGCATCGAACTCCGGTGGACTGGCAGGCGACTCGAGCAATGAATCCCCGCATAACTCGGACGGGCTCCCGTCTGCGTCCGTGTCATCACCGACGGCCTCGAGCGCGCGGTGCAGCCCAATCTGCTTTGATAATTCCTCTGCAAAAGCCGGGAACCGCTGTTGATACTCGGCCGCGCCGGGACGTTCGCCTGAGCGTTCCCGAGCGAGATACTCGGCATAGATGATGTCGACTGCCAATTCCGGATCGTTCGACAAGACAGGAAAGCTGGCTAGGTAGCTTTCCGCGCGCTTGGGGTCATTTCGCCGCCAGCGGACATCGATGTCGACCTGGACCGTGGCTGCCAACTCGCCCAGCGAAATACCGGGGTACTCGGCAATCAACGCTTCGAGCTGGGGTGGCCGACCTTCCTGCCAGGCGCGCAACAACTTGGCGATGGGTCCATCCTCGAGCGTGGGTCGAGGGGGAGGATCGGTCGTACGAAATGAGTCCACGTGTGTCACGATCGAGGAATGAATTGAGCAAGTGAGCGCCGCCTGATTATCTCTATCGCCAACGGCGCAAAAACCGCACAGGCTACGTTGATTCGGCAATCCCTAACTGGCGTATGAGTCGCTCGATTCCTCGTGACATCTGCATCCGGCGAGCCTGTCCGGTGCCCCCGAGTTTTGTGGCAACCTCGTCCCAGCCAAGGCCTTCGTTGCGCAAATCGATGATTTGCCGCTCCTCGTCGCTGAGCAACGTTCGCAAGCGCTCCAGGAGCTCTTTGCGACCAACAATTTCGCTGGGGGATTGCTGCTCGTCGGCCACCCGATCGAGGGCATCCCGGTCGACGGTCGCTCGGCGGATGTCGCGTATTTGTCGCCGTTCCGACCGCACGCGCGACACCAGCTTGTTGCGTGCCATGGTGACCAAAAGCCGGGCAAGCTGGTCGGGGTGTTCGAGCTCGAATTGGCCGGTTGCGGCCCTCGCGAAGAAGTTCGCCAGCACCGATTGCGAAACGTCGAGCGAGTCGAAAGCCCGGTTGACCTGGCTGCCGCTGATTCGCAGCCGGACCTCGCGACGAATCAACGACTCGAATCGATTGACCAATTCCGCGGCCGCTTGATCGTCGCCAGCGCGAATTCGTCGCACGAAGTCGGCGAATTCGGGGTCCACAGCCTTAACCGGCGAACTTGGCGATTTTATTTGGTTTTTTCCTTCCACGGCCGTGCGTTTCCCCGGCGGACGGCGTTACTCAGCATAGCCGTGTCCCCGTTCGTTTCCATGCTCACTTTAGCATGGCAGCACGTGTCTTTCCTACCTCCTACCGGGCCCTTCTCTTGCGCGTCTTAACGCGGACACGAGGAAAATCGCGACTCTAAATCGATTTTTCCTTCGGCCTAGGGGTGCCGCGAAGGCTCGAGCACCAGCGATTGAGTTATCCGGTCCCAATGGCAGCTAAGAGCGGGCTTGGGCTGTAGGCGCCGTTCACTCATGTGGAGCGTCAGGAATGAAGTGGCCAACGTCCTCTCTTCGGAAACGGCCGCCCCGGCCGCGTAAGAATAAACCCAGTGCCAAGGGCTTTCGAGGTCGTTGGTCCGCAGAGATTCAACCTTTGGAAGACCGGGCACTTCTGTCCGCTGGGCAGGATCTCGTCAATCAACTCAAGCCTTATCAAACCGCACTGACGACGGCCATCAATGCGGCCACCAGCTTGCCTTTGATCGGCAATCAATTCAAAAGTGTGCAGCAGTTCAACACGATCCTGCAGGACTCGTTAAACAGCCTCGAATCGCAGACTCAGAACCTCACCAGCGGCCACTATCAACTGGCTGTTCCGCTCCCCGCCATCGCGCAGACTTTCCAATTTGATCTGGGGTTGAACAGTTTCCTTCAATTTTCGACGTCGGGGGGCGTAGCGGTCACCTTCAATCCGGTGCTCAACATCGGGTTCGACTATCAGAACGGCAGCGCCACGCTCAACGCCTCGCAGACAAATCTCGATCTCGGCCTCAACGTCTCGCTGCCGAACTTCACCGCGACGCTCACTTTCAACAGCCTGCTGTATGCGAATGCCGTCGACGAGGGCACAAATTTCAGCATGCACCTCGGGTTTGGCTTCGACACCGACGGCAGCATCGATCCCCATTTTTCGGGGGATGCGAACGTCCTGCTGGGGCTGACATTGAGTTTCGTCAACCCGGCCTTGAACGCGCCGTTCAACCCGGTCTTCAAGACCGATTTCGACATGGATTGGTCGATCGACACGCAGTCGAATCAGTTGGATGCCCCCAGTATCAAGCTCAAGAACTTCTCGCTTGACGTCAGCAGCTTCGTGCACGGGTTCCTGGGCGACGTCCTCGGGACGGTCCAAAAATACACGAAACCGCTCGAACCGTTCATCAACGTCTTCGACAAACCCGTGCCGATCTTGAGCGCGTTCGACGGTAACGAGACCATCGGGGACTTGATGCTCCAAGGCGCGGGCTTCAGTCAGCAACAGCAGGACCGCTTCGATCTGATGGTGAGCGTGATCAAGGCGGTCAACACGATCGATCTGTCGGGAAGCACTGATTCCGGTCTGCTCAATTTCGGCGATATTTCGCTGACGGGCGACGCGCGAAACGCCGGCGGGTTCAATTTCGATGCCAGTCAGTTGCAGGGCGTCGTTGGCCAGATTTTCGGCAACTCGGCACTGAAGGACATTCAGGACACGCTCCAGTCGGTTGCAAGTTATACGGGTCTCGAATCGACGGGGGGGATGCAGTTTCCGCTGTTGGACGACCCGGGTCCGGTGATTGTCGGCCTGCTCACCGGCCAGACCAAGGACATGTTTACCTTCAGCACCGGGCGGCAGCACTTCGAATTGGCGCCGAGCGTCGGCTTCGGCATCCCGGACGTGTTGGGTGTGTTTCTGTCGGCCGGAATCGTTTTCGATGCCGATCTCACAATGGGGTACGATACGGCCGGCTTGATCAAGTTCGTGCAGGACTCGAACAAGAATCCGGAAGATCTGCTCCACGGCTTTTACTTCGACAACGGCATCGACACGACCGATCCGCCGGTTCCCGATGTCCCCGACCCCCGCAACACAGCCATTTACCTGCACGGTTTCGCGGAGCTCGAGATATCCTTTGGCCCCACGGTTACCGGCGGGCTCTACGGCGACCTCAGCTTCGAGTTGGCCGACCCCAATCCGGGCGCGGCATCGACGCACGTGTATCTCGACGACATGATCTCCAACCTGGCCTCGGGCGGTCAGATTCTCAAAGCCAGCGGAGAACTCTACGCCGATGCGTCGATTTCAATCACGATTCCGGACCCGATCCCCGGAAGCCCCGATATCACGTTGTTCAAGTACCACATCGCTCATTACGACATTCTCAACGAGAATCCGCCGCCGCCTCCGAACCTCGGTCTTCCGGTCGTGGTGATCGACTCGACCACTCTGCACACGATCGCCCTCGACCCGACCAAGATGACGCCCGGCTCAACGGTGACCGTCGAGCCGTTTTCTGGGTTTACCGAGGGCGGCGACGTCGACGACGGCATTCGGGTCGATTACCCCGGTGAAATCGATCTCTATGTCGAGCGCAAGACGGCGCCAACAGCGATTACTACAACTTCGTCGGAATAAACGGCACGGTCCCGGACGGCGTGTCGATCAACGTCAGCGATCCGTTCCGGGTGTTTGCCGACGCCGGCGCCCCGAATCCTGCGCCGGCCCAAACAAAGCCCGGCGTGCTGTTGGCCGGCGGCACCGACGTCAGCTATCTCTACGACGAAGACTCCGACGGTTCGCACCCCACGGTGCTTCTGGCCGGCGGATATGGCTACAGCACGCTCATCGGCGGGACGATGGAGTTCGGCAACTTCATCCCGGCTGACCGAATCAATCAAGCCGAGTCCCATTTCGGCGACACGAGCGGCTATGACTCCGTCGCCCAGGGGCTGATCAACTCCGAGATCCAGGCCGACGTCGCGCCGGCTGACCCGACCGGCATCACCGGCTCGACGATGACCGCCAGCCACGGCGGGTTGATGCTGGGCGGCCCCGGCGACAACAGCTTTGGCGCAGCCGGGCCCGGCGATTACGACATGATCGGTGGCCCGTGGATCAATTCCTTCTCGATCAGTCCTTCGTTTAACGGCGTGCCGGCCACCTACACGATCGACGGCGGAGGTGGTAAGAGCCTTCTCAACGTTCAGGTACCGGCAGGAGAACTGGCCGACTTTGAAGATGGCACCGACCCCGACAAGTACGACCCGCAATCTGTGGTGCTCGACATTTACAGCAATGCCGGACTGTTCGCGACCGCGCAAGGAATTTCCACGGTCTCGGCTTTCGCGCAGCCGGGTTCGAGCGTCGAACTGGGCGACACGTCGGAACTCAACATCGACTTCAAGCTCGCCGGGTCGGGGAGCTTTATCTTTGGAGGTTCACCCGGGCCCGATCAGTTCTCGGTGTCTGCAAGCTATGTCTACTATGGCACGGCACAACGTTTCCAGTTCGATGACCTGCAGCTGGATGCCAACGGAAATATCATCCAACCTCCCCCGGGTGACGGTATCGGTCCCCTGTTGGACGCGCCGGTCTTCACTATCAATCGAACGTTTGGAACCAATGGTCGTTTTCAGAGCATCCCACTCGCGGCCGTGGATCCGCTCCACACGCCGATCACGCTCGACGGCCGCGGGGGAAAAGACACCTATGACGTGGATTTGGGGCTGGGAAACTTCTCCGATATCCACATCAGTGATTCCGACGCCACGACGCGCAATTCCTTGGTCATCACGCCGGTGACAACAGACCTCCTCTTCCATAAAGCCACGGTGACCGACGACGCCATCCAATTCGAGTACTACACGCCGCTTGAATACAATATCATCCCTGAACCCGGATCCAACTCTTATTTGACTTATTACAACGCATCGGTCGGCTATTACCCGACGGTGACGTTCAGCGGCAACGTGGATCCCACGCTCGCAGGCGCGGGCTTGTTCAATCAGGTCATCATCGACCGGCCCGGCGCGGATCCCTCTCAGACGGTCACCGTTCAGCTCGAGGGAGGCGTGGGCGGCGGCACTAACTATCTCAACATTCCTTACGCATACGATCCGGAACAGCCCAATCCACAGTTGATCCCCCTCCAACCAGGCCATCCAGAATTCGACGTCGCAGCGAATTCCGGCACCCTCGATTTCTCCGAAGACGACCCCTACCCGATCGCGGGGGTTTTCAATGTTGATGCGAATTCGGGCAATCTGGACTTCAGCTTTTCGTATGGATACCCAGGCGGGGGTGAGACGATCAACGTTCTGTCCAACGACGGCACGATCACCGACACGCATGATCTCATCGCGGCAGTGGAACCGAACGACGGGCCGGCCGCGAACCTGAATATCTCCGGCAATGCCGGCTCGATCAGCGCCCAGACCACGATGGATCCTCGGATCGTGGACCACAGCACGATCGACACGCAGGTCAACATCGGTCTCGGCAGCCTCGACAACGTGCATGGCACGATCAACCTGAGCAACACAAACGCTCGCTATGGCCTTTCGATCGATGATAGCGCCGGCACCAGCTCTGGCAGGAGCAGCTCGATTGATGACAAGGCGACGATAGTCGGCGATCTGACGATCAACTATGCCGGCGTCAACCCTCCCACCTACCTCGACTCCGACACTGACAGCGTCTACAGTGCTGCGCTGCGACCGACGGCCAATCCGGTTGTCATCGGAATCAACGGGCCTCCGTTTCATCTGCAATACTTGGATGGCACCGTTTTTAACTCGTGGTTGGTTTTCAGCGGGGAAACCGTGTACCACGACGGCGACTCGGTCAACGAGCAGGTGCAGCTCTTCAACGCTCCGAGCGGCACGATCACCTACAGCGCGACCGGTTTGCCGCCTGGCGTGTCGATCGACCCGGCGACGGGCCACATGAGCGGCACCATTCCGTTGCAGTCATCGCGGCCCGACAACGATCCATATGTCTCGATCGTGTCCGCGACAGCCAATGGCATCACACGCAGTGCGACATTCGGATGGTTTATCGAGAGCCTCATAACCATTAACTCGCCGTTCGCAGCGCAGACGCAGGGCTACGAGGGGCTCGGCCTCGACGGCTCCATCACGGCGACCAGCAAGTTGAATGGGCCGATTTCATTGAGCGTCACCGGTCTGCCCGCCGGTTTATCCTTCGATCCGAACACGGGGACGATCACCGGCACCATCGACATTGGCGCAGCGCAGAACGGGTCCTACCAGGTCGACATTCATGCCACCAATGGCCAAGAGACGGCGGACTATCCCTTCGAGCTGGATGTCACGGGAATCACTTTCACGGGATCGACGGTCCAAGTCGCGAGTGTCGGTGACTCGATCAATTTGCCGCTGACCGCCACGACACTTTCCGGCGACCCCGTGACCTTTGCCGCCCAAAACTTGCCGGATGGGTTGTCGATCGATCCCGCGACCGGAGTGATTAGCGGAACGATCAGCGCATTGGCAGGCGAGACCAGAGACTACTACTCGACAATAATCCTGACTGATCGCAACGACGTCCTGGGGGTTTCGGTCGAATGGACGATTATCCCGGCGGGTCTCGCCGACTACATCACTGTCGGCGGTTACGGCACTCAAACGAATCAGGATGGTGACTCGGTCTACGTCGGACCAATTGGCAGTGCTTCGATCGGTTTGCCGCTCAACTACACGATTACGGGTTTGCCGCCCGGGCTGAGCCTGAGCGACGGCGTGCTCTCGGGCACGATTGCGGCAAATGCGGACATGGGTTCGCCGTATCACGTGCACGTGACTGCCACCGATGGCCGATGGTCGGCTGAGGACTCGTTTGATTGGAACGTGCTGCCGGTCAGCACCGTCGTCCTCAATATCCCTAACTTCTACCCTCAATTTTCGGTGCCGGACGTCCCGGAGGATACCTTCCTCTCCGCAACAAGCTCTCTGAACGAACCCATCACCTATTCTGCCACTGGTCTGCCTCCCGGTCTTTCGATTGACCCTCAAACCGGCGAAATCACAGGCACGATTCCGCTGCAGGACGCGTCGACATCGATCTTCAACGTAACCGCAACTGCAACCGCCGCCAGCGGAAGCGATACGAGAACATTCCAATGGTACGTTGACAGCAACTTTGACAACAACGTTGTCACGCTGCCCAACCCCGAGGGGGGCAGTCCGATCACGATCACGTCGACATCCGGCACAACACTCTCCGCATCGATTTCTCCCCACTCCGATGCCGCACCCCCGGCAGGGATCGATTTCCCGTTCGGCTTCCTCTCATTTGAGGTGATTAATACCGGGAATACGGGCGGGCCGGTGTCCGTGACGATTTCTGGTCTCGATTTCAGCCAGATCACCGACTACTACAAATACGGCCCGACGCCCGCCGATCCCTCCAACCACTGGTACGATTTTCTGCTCAACCAGCCGACGGATTCCGACAGTGCGGCCGGCACCGGTATGGAAATCGTCAATGGCAATCTCGTGTTGAACCTGGTCGATGGCGGGCGCGGCGACGATGATGTCGCGGCCAATGGTTACATCTTCGACATCGGCGGCCCGGCCGAAGGTTCCGCGACGGGCAGCCCGGCAACGCCCACAGTGGTGGTCTCCGATTCCGGCGGGACTTATTCGGGCAATCCATTTTCCGCGACGGCAACTGCCACCGACATTGACGACGACCCAGTCAGCGGCACGTTCTCGTTCACCTATTACGTCGGCGGCACTCCCAGCGGATCAGGGTCGTCAACGGCTCCAACGACCGCGGGAACCTACACCGTTGTGTCGCACTTCTCCAGTAGCGATCCGGGCTTTACCGACGCCGACAGCCAACCGCTGACGTTCGTCATTGGCGACGCAACTCCGGTTCTCACTTTGAGCGATATCGGTGGCACGTATCGGGGCAGCCCCTATCCTGCGACGGCCGCGGTCGCAGGGGTCGTCAAAGGAGAGGACGATACACCCGGCAGCAGCCTGGAAAGCGTGCCGCTAACCCTCAGCTACTATGCCGGCAGCACGGCGACCGGCACACCGCTGTCGGGCGCACCGACAACCGTGGGCACGTATACCGTCGTCGAGTCCTTCGCCGGCAGCCAGGACTACATCAGCGTCAACAATTCGACGACGTTCACAATCGGCCATGCCGCCCCGACGCTGACGGTCGCCGACGCGGGCGGGACGTACAACGGTAGTCCGTTCCTGGCGACTGACAGCGTGACGGGATTGAGCGGCACTGCGGGTCCGCCGCTGGAAGGGGTCGGCCTGACTCTCACCTATTATGCCGGCGCAACGGCTAGTGGTTCTCCGCTGTCAGGCGCACCGAGCATTGCGGGCACCTACACGGTGGTCGCTGGATTCGCGGGCAGCCAGGACTACGGCAGCGCGAGCAATTCGGCCACATTCACAATCGGCCAGGCTGCGCCGACGGTGACGGTCACCGACGCGGGCGGCATGTTCGACGGGAGCCCGTTCCCGGCAACGGCGACGATCGCCGGAGTCGTCTCGGGCGTTGATAACACGCCGGGCAGCAGCCTCGAGGGAGTTCCTCTGGTGCTGACCTATTACGTCGGCACCAACACCACCGGCACGGCCTTGTCGAATGCTCCAACCAGTGCTGGGAGCTACACCGTCGTGGCGTCGTTCGCCGGCAGCCTGGAATACGAGACTCTCAGCAGTCAGACGTCGTTCGTGATCTCTCAAGCCACGCCGAGCGTTGTTGCGAGCGATGCGGGGGGCACGTACGACGGCAATCCATTCTCGGCCTCGGCCACGGCCACGGGCATCGGCAACGCGAGCGTCGGCGGCACATTTGCATTCACGTATTACGTCGGTGGCACGGCAAGTGGACAGGGTTCGTCCACGGCGCCGACCAACGCCGCCACCTATACCGTGGTGGCAGAGTTCACGAGCACCGACTCGAATTACGTCAGCACCGATAGCGCGCCCGTCACGTTTGCGATCAGCCCGGCCACCCCAACCGTGGTTGCCAGCGACCCGGGGGGCACATACAACGCCAGTCCGTTCGCGGCCTCAGCCAGCGCGACGGGACTCAGCGATGTCGCCGTCAGCGGCGGCTTTGCGTTCACTTATTATGTGGGCGGCTCAGCGAGCGGACAGGGCTCGTCGACGGCTCCGACCAACGCCGGGACCTACACGGTCGTGGCCGACTTCACCAGCACAAATTCCGACTACTTGACTGGCCCCACCGACAGCGAGCCGGTCAAATTCACGATCAACCCCGCAACGCCGACGGTAACCGCGAGCGATGCCGGCGGACCCGAAAACGGCAGCTCCTATCCGGCCTCCGCAACGGCGACGGGCGTCGGCGGCGCCACGGTAAGCGGCAGCTTCGCGTTCACGTACTACGTGGGGAGCACGGCCAGCGGCAACGGATCGTCGACAGCACCGAGCAGTGCCGGAACATATACGGTCGTCGCCGACTTCACGAGTACGGATCCCAACTACGCGACTGGTCCGACCGACAGCGCTCCCGTCACGTTTACGATCGGCCAGGTCACACCGACAGTGACGGTGGTTGATGTCGGCGGGACGTACAACGGCAACCCCTTCGCGGCTAGCGGCACGGCAACAGGAGTCGGCGGCGTCACCGTCAGTGGCGCGTTTGCGTTCACCTACTACGTCGGCAGCACGGCCAGCGGAACCGGCTCGTCGACGGCGCCGACCAACTCCGGCACCGACACGGTCGTCGCGGCGTTTACCAGCAATGATCCCAACTACGTGACCGGCCCGACCGACAGCGTCCCAGTAACGTTCACGATCGGACAGGTGACGCCCACAGTGGTGACGACTGATGCCGGCGGAACCTACAACGGCAACTCGTTCGCGGCGAGCGGCACCGCGACCGGAGTCGGCGGCGCAACGGTCAGCGGAAGCTTTGGCTTCTCGTATTACGTGGGGAGCACGGCCACCGGGACGGCGACCGCGACCGCCCCGACCAGCGCCGGGACCTATACCGTCGTGGCCGCATTCACCAGCTCGAATTCCAACTACGTGACCGGTCCCACCGACAGCGCCCCTGTCACGTTCACGATCGGACAGGCGACGCCCAAAGTGGTCGCGACCGACGCGGGGGGCACCTATAACGGCAATCCCTTCCCGGCAACTGCAACCGCGACGGGAGTCGGCGGAGCAACGGTCAGCGGCACGTTCGCGTTCACCTATTACGTGGGGACGAGCGCCAACGGCAGCGGAACATCGACCCCGCCGACCAGCGTCGGCACCTATACGGTCGTGGCCGCATTCACCAGCACGAACTCGAACTATGTGACCGGACCAACCGATAGTATACCCGTCACGTTTACGATCTCGGCTGCCCCCGGGCCTACGATTACGGCTCCTCCGACGGGATCGGTTAACGAGAACGCCTCCTTGGTCTTTTCGACAGCGAACGAAAATGCCATCAGCGTCACGGACCCGAAGGCTGGCAGCGGCATCCAACAGCTGACGCTGGCCGCCACGCGTGGCACGCTCATCCTGGCGACCACAAAGGGAGTCACCAGCACATCCGCATCCAGTTCGGCCGCTTCTCCCACTATCACCATCAAGGGAACGCTCGCGAATCTGAATGCGGCCCTGAACGGGCTCAAGTTCACGCCGACGCCAGGCTATGCCGGTCCGGCCTCGCTCGCCATTTCCTACAAGGACTTACCGAATAGCCAGACGGCATCGGCCACTATAGCCATCACGGTCGTCGTGCCGTCGTCCCAGCCGACGGTGACCATCAAGACGTTCATTCCGCTAGCCGTTCCCGGCGAGCCCGTGCCCCTGTTGCTCGAAGTCAGTGACACAAACGCGTCGGCACAAGCGGCGGCGCTCACGTTCGCGGTCTCCTTCGGAGACGGACACTCGACGACCTTCTCGTCCAAAAGTCCGGTGCTGGTCAATCACGTCTACACCAAGACGGGCACTTTCACGGTGACCGTGACGGCGACCGACGAATACGGCCATACGAGCGCCGCGGCAACCGCGAAGATCGGAGTGGCATCGGTTGCCGTCGAAACCGATCCTTTCAACAGCACCCAGACGGCGTTGTTTGTTGGGACCTCGGGGACCGAGACCATCGGCTTCACGCCGTCCGGGAAGAGCGGGATCTCCGTCACGCTGGGCGGCACGAACGAGGGCGTGTTCACCACGAGCGGGCCGCTGATCGTATTCGGTCAAGGTGGCAAGGATACCGTCAGGGAATCGGGACTCAAGGACCCGCTTTATGTCCTTCAGAGCCCAACCGCCGATAACGTCGAGAGCGACCTCGACCAAGAAGCGATCAAATGGGCGGGCCTGAAAGCCGCGGTGGAGATCCTTAACGCCTAGTTGACTGGGCAACAGGCGTCGGAGACGAGTTTTTACAGAAACTCATACGATTTCTTCTGACAGCGAAAGAGGAACCGTTTTCTCGCAATCCCGGACTCCTGGCATTGACGAGGTTGCGCGCATCAGTCACATCGACCGACGCACCGAAGCCGTCGTTGATACGGATGCCGAAAAACGCTCGAATTCTGCCGCCGATTTCCGAGCGATTCATCCGGTCTCGCCGGCGGAGCCTCAACACCAAACCTTTGCTCGGCCCACGACCCTGCCGCCTACGACGGCTAAATGGTCAAGCCGCATGTGAGAGTTCGCATGCAAAGGTATCGCCAGGTTCCGACACCGTCTCGTTATGATGCTTCAGTTCTCGCCTGACCCGATCGCACTCGGCTTCCTTAATCTTCAGATGATTTCGCGACGGGCACGGGCCGCAAGGACGGAGGATCATGAGATCGATTAACTAGATAAAGTCGCACGATGTTTGAGACGTTATGAACCACGGATTTGGGCAGCAAGAATTCAAACCCATGCCGGTTGCCATACAATGGAAACGTCATCCCCGAATCACGAACGATTCCATCGACAGTGACAATCAGTTCGGCTGGCGTTTGAGGGAGTTCGCTTCCATCAATCTCCCCTTGAAGAAGGTGCTGGGAGCTCTCTTCTCCCGTTCGGTCCCGAAGCTGATCGATCCATGTTGCCTGTGCCGGTTTCCCTTCGACTGCAAAACTGGCGATGCCACGGCCGTGCCATTCCGGATGGGTGGCGATGCTTTGGGGCAATCTCTCGAGTTCGTCGTGGCCGAAGAGTTCTACTTGCGCAAGACGGCCGCTCGTCTCTGCGGGAGATCTGGTTCAATGATCGTCATCGACTTGTTGTAATACAGTGTCTTTCTGGGACGTCGGCGTTCTTGTGAAACGGGGATTCCGTCGACGGGTTCCGACAGCTCGATCCCAAGCGTTTCGGCGATCGTCGGAAGGATGTCTACCGACTCGACGTTACGATCGTCGATCCGTCCCTCTTTTTGGCCAGGGAGCTTAATAAACAGCGGCACACTGACGATATCGGCCAGATTGTCCGTGTCGGGCATCCGCCGAGAATGACCGGGACGAAAGGAGACGCCATGATCGGCAGTGACAATTAACAGGCATTTGTCCCAGACTTTGGTCTCTACCAGTCGGTCCATGAGGCGGCCGACAAAGTGATCGACGTAACCAACCTGAAGCCGGTAGCGAAACTCATTCCGATGAATCGTCGGAGCGTCATTCAACCAGTCCTCTCCCACCGCGCCGGCAAAAGGACCCTCATAAGCGGATTCGTGAGAGTACTGCTGTCCCGTGGGGAAAAAAATCCAGGGCGTATGGGGCAGAACGGCATGCAAAAAGATAAAACGAGGACGAGCCGACGGCTTGATACAGTTTAGAAAATGAGTCAGTTGCCCAGCCCGATCGTCTGCTCCATAGTTAAACAGCCCCTCGGTACCGTAATCCCAATTGAGGCTCGTTTGCGCAATCCATTCCCGTGGAATCGCCGGGAAGTAAACGGAGAGGTCGTCCGACAGGATCAATCGCGGATAGATGGCTGAAAGAGTCGTGATCAATCTCTCGGTCTTTCGCAGCGTGGTTTGTCGCGGCGCGCCGTGTTCGGTCACTGTTGGGCAGAGTCGAGTGGTCGGTTCGAAGACCGCCATGTCGAATGCGTTCGTCGCTTTAATTGTCTGAAGCAAGTTGCCCGGATAGTTTTCCGGGAGCGGCGGCAAATCGGTCACTGGAAACCGACCAGACAAGATCGTGGGGACAGCGACATGTGTTCGAGGATGAACGGTTGTCGCATTCCTGTAAAACGTCGATGCTTTGGCAAGGCGCGCAAAGTTTGGAAAACGGCGCGCATCGATTTCCATCTGGCCATTCAGCAATGTCGTCGCGCTGAATTCGTCGAACACGACCATGACAACATGCGTGGGAAAGCTGGCGACAACGGTTTGATCGACGTGCAATTCGGACCGCTGAATTGAATAGAAATTAAGGAGAAAGGCCCCGGGGAAAACGACCAGTCCAACTGAGGCCATCGTCAACCAGAATCGCATCCAACGACATTTCTCATAAAAGGTGACTGCGATCGCGGCCCCAATCAGCGAAAGAAGTATCGCCAGGCTTCCGGCGAACCCTGTCAATGCGATCCACCGCGCCGATGTATAGGGGCGACTGATCGACAATAGAATCAGCACAAACAGGCCAAAGAAGAGGGTGTTCCGCCCTATTCCACGCAAGCGTTTCGAGATCGCCAGGGCCAAGCGATCGGCAAGGACGAATCCGAGTGGAAGACAGATCGTGAGGCCGATCAGTAGCGTTCCGATTTCAGCCCATCCAAATTGTTGGTCATAAATGTAAACGGGCTGACGCGTCAGCGCGTCCAGAAGCGGCACAGTGAACGCGAAGCCACACAACGTAAACACATGCAGACTTCGCAGGCCGTAAGGCGATGGCTCCCTCGTCGCCCGATCGGTTGTGCCTTCACACATCATCACGCACCCGGTGAGGCAAGCACAGGAACCGCATGATAAAGCGTTCGTTCTGCCGACGGTAACGGCGCACTGAGGCGGATGTCGAAATGTCGGCGCAACTCCGCCTCGAGATGTTCTCGTGAATAATCGCCATACTGGTCCCGCTTGTTTCTCAGCAACGCACGCACCATCGGATCTTTCTTAGAGGGAAATTCAAGGAGCACTTCGGCCCCAAAACTGGCTAGCCAGTCGACGACTTCCGCGAGCGGAACATTCGCGGCAATCACCAGGTGATGAATCAATCCCAGACAGAGAATGAGCTGCGGTCGACCTCGGTCCTCGAGTCGTTTCCGTTCGCGGCCGCGCCATCCCATTGCCGGTGATGGGTTGGCAAGATCAATGCATAGCGGGAGCACATTGGGCGAATCCGCCGCGTGATACAGTTGCTCGATGCAGGCATGGTCTTTGTCCATCGCCACGACTGTCGCGGCGAACTCGCGAGCGATCAGCGAATAACGCCCGTCATTACAACCCAGGTCCCAGACTAGATCTCGCGAACGAGAATGACACACCTTGCGCACAAACTCAGTCTTAGCTTGCCGGTCCTCGGCTACGTGCGGCAGGGAATCGTCGTAATTCGTCCACTGCGTTCGCGGCGACGACCATTGAAGCCGTTCGACAAGTCGTGTCAATTTATGCACTAGTCGCTCGATCAACGACGTCTTGAAACCGCTCGCTTGCAGATCGCGAACGGTGCTGGTCGACAACGCCTGCGTCTGTTGTTCCAGCGTCGCCTGCAGCAAGCCGTGCGTGAAGACGCCGGGACGGAACAGGTCGCGCCACCGCAACCACTGCAGAAAGTGCCGCGCGGAGATCCCCTCCAACTCGCCACGAAGAATCGGTTGGAAGTGGACTCCCCGGTACGCCTGGAGCAATAACGGATACAGCATCAACTCGCAGAACTGCCGGTAGGCAAGCCAGGGCTCTCCGGGAGTATGGGCGGTAAAAGAACCGATGTCGATGAATACCGGTTGCTTCCCGGAGAACTGAACGTTGTACGGCGACGCGTCCTTGAGAATCAGGCCAACACGAATCGATTCCGCGAGTAATCGTAGGTGCAAAAGCGCCGCCTCGCGCAGCATTGCGAAGGACCATTCGTATGGGTAGCTGATAAAAGGGATTCGGGAATGCTCAAGAATCCCGGCAGCGCTGGGCGGCAATTGAAAGGCGGCGCACTCCTTCTCCGAAACTTCGCGGGTCGTGACGATCCGACCTCGCGAGATCATCTGCTGCACAAACGGCTGCGCGGAGAGGCGGCGCCAGACTGCCAGCGCTTTGGCGTCCATGGCGCGAAAGACTCGACCGTTCCGAATGAACACTCGTGACGACCGGTCGCGGAAGGATCCAGGCTCGAAATCGCCCGACAATTGTTCAGTGCGGGGATTCCAGCTCCGGTGGACGAAGTGATCGCGGAACGGTTCGTTTGCTTCCGAAAAGCTGCAGCCAAAGATAACGCCCAACGACGACTAAACCTCCAAATCCCCCAACCAGCGCCTGAAGCAACAAACTTCCCGCGCTTGGATCGAAGTACGCCAGCACAGGACTCATTTGTTCTTCCTTTGACTCAAAGCTGCCGATTCTGCATTTGCGTACACGTGCGAGAGTGAACCACAGTTCACAGGTTCCTGATTCGCCAACCGGGCTGCGATTATCACTGGCAGGTGTCTCTAGGCACACCGGCCACTATGCATTGAAACAATCGGACTCGCGAAAGGTGTCTCGTGTTGTCGGTCTGTTTTGCGACTTTGTTCGTCTTAGGCTTGCGGGCCTTAAGACACCGTTAAGTCCACGCGAGCACCGAGCATGAGCAGCGTGTCTCGACCATCGGCACTAAAAAAATCGTTCGATTTACGCCGCCCTCCGAAGAGATTTTTCTCATCGGTCGTCGCGACCGGCGTGACTCCGCGATAACGTATGAGTTTTCGGCATCGGAGCCTGTTCCGAAAAACGGATGAGTTTCCGGCGCCTGTGGCACTTATCGGTCGCTAAATGGCGTCTCTCACGCGCAACGACTTTCGCGAACTTTGACCGGACCTACGTCGGTGTGTCGGACCGACGCCCACAACGCTCGGCGCGTGTACGCGCTCATTCGCCACCGGATGCAGGCCCGCGATCACCACTCAAATTCACGATCCGTAGAACGTCTCGACGCTTTCGTGCAATTTCTGCGCAAGAGCCGACGCGGCATTGGTGTCGGTGACAACTTCGATGTACGCTGCGGCGCCTCCGGTTTGTGCCTCCTCGAGGGCGCGATCCAGCTCGCCGCAGGTTTCGACCCGAGCGGTGAACCAATCGTCGCAGCCGAGCGCCTGCGGCAGCTCGGAGTAGCGCCAGGACGCCAAATCGTTGTACTCGATCGTCGGATCCTTGCGGAGCAATCGCTCGATCAGATAGTCGGAGTTATTGAGCACGAACACAATCGGTTTCAGGCCGCGACGCCCAAACTGGCTGACTTCTTGAGCGGTCAGTTGGTGGAACCGTCTCCTGTCACCAAAACCGCGCGACGATCGGGGGCGGCGACGGCGCCAAATGCGGCCGGCGTGGCCCATCCGATCGAGCTCCACAACGATTGGTTATGGTAAGTCACTCCGTGGGGCATGGGGGCGAAGGCAAGCCCCATCGAGCACGTGCACGTTTCGGTGATCAGGATATCGTTCGGCTTAAGAAAATTCGCCCAGCGGGGATAGAGGGACTCGGCCGTAATCGGATCGCTGTCGCTCCCCGCAACGTGTCCGAGCGACGCCGGTTTGACGGGCGACTTTCCGCGACGACGATCTGCAGATGCTTCGAATCGCAGACGAGCGTCATCGCCGCCGTCGGTCCGGGAATAAGACGCGGACAACAAAGACCGGCCGCAGCCGTGTCTTTCCGATTCACCCGGATCTCGTCGCGGTGCTGACCAAGATGAGCCGATCACACGACGGCGTCATTTTTCACGGGCCGCTCGGTGGTCGGCTGAAGGCGGACACGGCCCGGCGGATTCTGGTCCGCGATGTTCTGGAAAAATTGAAGGAGCGGTTCCTTACAACTCCAGGCGCCATTGGCTTCGAGGATGGGCGACTGCATTCCTTTCGCCACTACTCCTGCAGCATTGCGGCTCAGGCGGGCACTGCGGAGCACACAGTGATGCGCTGGCTCGGGCATTCCAGCTCGAAAATGGTGAGACATTACTTCCATCTGCACGACGACGAAAGCCGAAGACAGATGAAGCGAATCAATTTCCTAGGGGATGCCAGCAGCCGCGTGGCCGTTGGCGAAATTCCTAACTCTATGAAAGGGAGGATGCCGAGGCCGAGCTGACCACTTCTTGAGAAGCCGGGCAGGCCGAACACGAGAGCAGGCAGTGGCGGAGACTCAGTCCGCCAAGAACGCTAGTCCGAGGAGTCTGATTGACGCAGTCTTGGCACACTCGACTGTGCCAATCAGACAGAGAGTCGCAAGCCAAAGGCAGACTTGAAGATCGGAAGAGCGTTGAAATGCGAGCGGAGAGGGGGGGATTCGAACCCCCGGTCGGGTTGCCCCGACTCCGGTTTTCAAGACCGGTGCAATCGACCGCTCTGCCACCTCTCCGGATGCTCCGATTAACGCCCAGAGCGCGTGAATCGTAGCGGCGGCTCGGGGGCTTTTCCAGGCCTTTGCCGCTTCGTGGATCGCGATGCAACTGACATTTCTCGCTCACTGATTTCCTTCAACCGTACCGAGTCGAGCCGGGAAGTGATGCGTGTCAAATGCGCGAAGTAAGTCGAAAAAAAGGCAGGCTGCCAACGTCGTTGACAGCCTGCCGCTTTAATGAGCACTCGAACTTGAAAGCAGAACGCTTACGGCTCGCCGACGGCGCCGTTCACCGTCTCGCCGCCCTGAGTGGTGGAGAGACCGGTGTAGACCGTCATGTCGATGTTCTCACTGAGGAACTGCACCGACCCGTCGCATAGCAGGAACAGGCCCCCGCCGGGATGATCGCTGCGGAAATTCGAGAGACTGCCGATCTCGGGATTCCCCACCCCGAGTGGCGTCGGGTTGGGTTTGCCAGCACTGTCATTCCCTTGACCGGTCAAATCGAGGGAGACCGGCGGTCCAAATCCGGAATCCCACGTGCTCGCGCACGTGTTGAAGCGACTGGTCACAAACGCCAGGCCGGTCGTGCCCGGAGGCCCGCCCAAGTCAGCAAACGTGTCCGTCACGGGGTTCTTGTTCAATTGCTCCATCGTGCAGGCGCCATCTCCTCCCGTCAGCACGAATTGGGCAGCGACGGAGTTGTTGGTGCTGTTGACGAACTGGTTGTTGACGAGAACCTGGACCCATACGGGCTGGGGCGCACCCGCTGCGGTCGCAGGGACGCCAATGGCCGTCAATGCGGGCGGGATTGCAGCCGGCCACGTGGCCGGCGCCAGGCAGTAACGCCCACGGCAAATCGAGTATTTCGGATTCTGGATCAAGGGAGACATCGCGCCTTCGCCGATGGCAATCGTGCTGCTCGTGCCGTCGGTGATGTCACGAATGCGCGTGCTCGAATTGATATTGAACACGCCGCGCTGATTCGACGGAATATTCTGTGTCGCCCAGCAATACTGGTCGTTCACGCCGTGGCACAAGAGGTAGTTGAGCGGCACATCGAAGAGACCCTGCGACGCGACGCCGGCTCCCGGGAATGCATCCGGGAAGGTGTCGGAGGGGCAGCGGTACAGCCCACTGGCGCCGGCCGCTTGCAGCGCGGTTTGCGTCAGGCCGATGCCGTTCGTGGAAGCCGTGACAGTCTGGGAGTTCACTGCGCGGTTCCACTGATAGGCGTGGGCGAAGGCGGTCTGCTCATCGTACGGCGACATCGAAACAAATGCGTCGGCCATCGCTTGGACGTAGATGTTGCCCGGAGGGAGCCCCGGAGTGCCCGGAGGTGCCCCCAATTGCACAGCCCAACTGTTGCCGTACACCGACGAGCCCATGGGGAACATCCGGGCGGTGTCGTGGTAGTTGTGCATGGCAATGCCGAACTGCTTCAGGTTGTTGCGGCATTGGCTGCGGCGAGCCGCTTCGCGCGCCGCTTGCACGGCAGGAAGCAGCAGGGCGATGAGTGTCGCGATAATCGCGATCACCACCAGTAACTCAATGAGCGTGAAACCAAGTCGTCTGGTGCGCTCAGACGCAAGTCGTCTCATCGTAGGACTCCTTAGAACTGGAACGGCCAAAAAAAGAAACTACGACGCAGAAACTCTTAGGACACGGGGGATAGGGATTTACACTAGCGAAAGGATTTACACTGTACGTGCGAAATTACGCATTCAGCAGAACTTAAGCAACTAGGGAGATCCCTGAAAGCCGTGTAGGGAATTCACTGACAAGTCCATCGGGGGATCCCCGATGCCTAGGCACCTGCGGGGAACGGGTTCAGGCTGATCCGACCGCCGGAAATCCCGACCAGCCAGGCGGATGCGCAAAAAAACACAGGCTGCCAACGGTGTCGTTGACAGCCTGGATGAGAACTCTCATTCGGGTGAAGCAGAACGCTTATGGTTCACCGCCGGCACCGTTCACCGTTTGGCACCTGCAATCGTCGAGAGGCCGGGGTCCACCGTGAAGTCGATATTCCCACTGAGGAACTGCACCGATCCGTCGCACAGTTGGAACGGGCTCCTACCGGAATGGGCTCGGGCTGGGCTGGCGCCGTGCCAAGGGCCGAGCTACTTCCGCGATCAATGCGACAATGCATCGCGAATGCCATTCGGATACTTCACCCCGCTGGCAATTGAACGACGTAAATGGTAATCGAGTGGGAGCTTTGCACGGCACCGAGGCCCAGAAGGAAACGCCATGCAATACGTCCTCGAAATCGTGGCTGAGAAGACGTGGGAATCGGTGGATACAATCGAGTCTGAGACTCCGATCCCCATTCCGGCAGTGGGAGACGAAATCACCACTCCGAACGGCTGGGTGGCAAAGGTCGTCAGTCGTCACTTTTGGTTCACCTACCTCAATCGTGTTCCCCTGGCAAAGATCGAGATCCGGTGCCGCAGAGTCCACGCTGCCGCTACTCGCGAAGAGCCGTCGCGGCGGAAGTAGGAACCAGGCTCGCGGGTACTGGCTGGCAACCGTCCGGAAGAGGCCCGTTCAGTCCCTTTCACCCACGTGCCACATCTTAATCAACTGCACGAGCTGATTTGCCGAGCTGGGCCCAATGCTTAATGGGAAGCTCGAGCTGCGCAAGTTCAGACGTGGCCAACTCGGCTTCGGTATCAGCGAGCTCGTCGAGGAATTGAGAAAGTCCGGGGTTGTGACCGACGAGCATCACGCGGTCTTCCGCGTCTGGGAGTGATCGCACCACTTCAAGGTGGTCGCGCGGGCTGGAGAGGTAGAGGCTGCCGTTAAGCTCGATGGCGCACGGGTAACTCATCTGTTTCGCCACTTTGGACGCCGTCTTTCGCGGCGCAGGGCGGTCGAACTGACGATGAGTGTGGGAACCAGCCCCGCCTCGCGAAGCTGGCGGCCCAGGCGTTTGGCGTCTTCCTTGCCCCGAGGCTTGAGCGGCCGGTCATGATCGGCAAGTTCCGGGTCGTCGCGACTGGCCTTCGCGTGGCGCAGCAGAAGCAGCGTTTTCATGTCCTGAGCACCGTCTGAATTTGGATACGCGAATGCTGAGCGACCGCTAAGCGGCTTGGTCGCGTTCGCCGTTCGAAACGATCAGTGAGAATTTTCTGGCGCCTGGTGCGGCTCGAAGACCGTGCGCTGCGATTGTTCGGCCATCAAGGCGGCGTCGCAGACCCGCCGATACAAAACTTCTTGGGCGCGAAGGGGCGGCCGCTTGGTGCTGGGAGTCAGCCGCTTATAGCGGCCGTCGGGCAGCAGGCGGCGGCTCTTAACGTCGTCCTTGAAGTACGTCTTGAGCGTCAGCAACAAGCGCTCCTTGAGCGCGTGATCCTCGACAGGGACCAAGAGTTCGACGCGGCGATCGAGATTCCGGGGCATCCAGTCGGCGCTCGAGATGAAGACGCGCCGATCACCGCCGTGGTGAAAGTACAGAATCCGTGAGTGTTCCAGGAAGCGGTCGATGATGCTGACGACCGAGATGTGCTCGCTGAGCTTGGGGACGCCGGGCCGCAGGCAGCAGACGCCCCGGATGTTGAGTTTGATCTCCACCCCGGCATTCGACGCGCGATACAGGGCCTCAATGATTTCCGGATCGACGAGCGAGTTGAGCTTGGCGATGATCCGCGCCTTTTGCCCATGGTTTTGTCGGTCAGTCTCGGCGTCGATCATCTCGATGATTCGCTCGCGCAGGCCGAGCGGCGCCGCGTCGATCTTGCGGAACCGCTGGGGCTGCGAGAATCCGGTAATCGCATTGAAGAAGGCGATCGCGTCGGATCCGAATTCCTCGTTTGCGGTCATCAGGCTGACATCGCTGTAGAGGCGGGCGGTGATCTCGTTGTAATTGCCGGTGCCGAAGTGCACGTACCGCACGATGCCGTACGGCTCGCGGCGGACGATGATGCAGATCTTAGCGTGCGTCTTGAGTCCTTTGACGCCGTAAATGACCTGCACGCCGGCGCGTTCCAGGTTGCGGGCCCATTCGATGTTGCGGGCCTCATCGAAACGGGCCCGCAGCTCGATCACGGCTGTCACATACTTTCCGCGCTCGGCCGCGCGCTCGAGTGCCGCAACGATCGGGCTGTTGCGACTGGTGCGGTAAAGTGTTTGCTTGATCGCCAACACGTCCGGATCTTCGGCCGCCTCCTCCAAGAGCCGCACGACCGGCTCGAAGCTGTCGTACGGATGCAAAAGCAAAATGTCCCGCCGGGCGAGCACGTTGAACATCCCGGCGCCGAGATCGACGTCGGGCGAGATGCGGGGCGGCCAGGGTTCGTACTTGAGATTGTCGAAGCCCTGCAGGTCCGAGAGCCGCATGAAGCCCGCCAAGTCGAGCGGACCGGGGAGCGCGTAGATTTCGCCCTCGTCGACGCCGAGCGACTGGCGGAGGAAGGCGACGGTTTCGGCGTCAGCTTGGGCGGCAATCTCCAGCCGCACGCAATTGCCGAGCTTGCGCTCGTCGAGGACTTCCTCAATCTCGGAAAGCAAGTCGTGAACGAGGTCGTCGCGAACGGCGATGTCGGCGTTGCGCGTGATGCGGAATGGAGCGCAGTGGACGACCCCCTCGCCGGGGAAAAAGTGCTGTGCTTCGGCAGCAACGATGTCTTCGAGCAGGATGTAGCAATAGCCGCGATCAGAAGGCAGGGTCGCGAACCGGCCGAGCGAACGCCCCAGCGGAATAATGGCAAACCGCGACTTTGTCTCCCCCTCGCGCGGCGAGAGCCTCACCGCCACATGCAGCATCTGATGGGGCAAAAGCGGGAATTCAATCCCTTGATCCACAGCCATCGGGGTCAGAACCGACGCGACTTCGTCGTTGAAAAACTGGTCGACCACCTGCTTTTGACGGTCGTTCAGGTCCGATGCATTCAGTCGGCGCACTCCGGCCTGCGCAAGCTGTGGTTCGAGCTCTTCGAGAAAACAGCGATACTGATCGCCCGTCATGCTGTGGACGCGTGAGGCGATCGCGTCGAGCTGCTCGCGGACCGTCATCCCGGACGGATCGGCGGGCATGTTTTCTTGATGCTCGACCAACTTCAGTCCGCCGACACGGACCATGAAAAATTCGTCGAGATTGCTCGCACTGATGGCCAGGAATTTCAGGCGTTCCAAGAACGGGAACACTGGGGTCGTGCGCTTCGTCGAGCACGCCCTGGTTGAACTCCAGCCAACTGAGCTCACGGTTGAGGTAACGAGAGGATGGATCGGCCATGATGCAGAATCAAAGTGGTGTCGCGAACGAGCGCACGGTGTGAGCCTGACTAGCTGCGGCCCTTACGCAAGAGCACCTTCATGCCGAACGTTTCCTCAAACAGCGAACCTTTTTGCATGAGGGCCAACTGCTCCAGCGACAGATCATCGACTTTGGGGACGGTAATGACCAGTCGCCCGGGCTCGCGCTTACAGCGAATTTCGCTAATCCTCTGGCTGTGAGACCGCTCCAGCGCGTCTGCCACGCGAAGGATTGCCGCGAGTTTTGAAACGATGACGCGGCTCTCGCGGTCCAAGAGAGCATATCCCGGATGCGCCGGCTTCGGCGAGGCGCGGCGATGGTAGCGGGCCACAAGGCCCACCAACCGGACGTCTTTGCGGCTGAGCCCGAAGATCTCGCTGTTATTAATGATGTAGAGCGAATGCTTGTGATGGCTGGCGCTCGCGATGAACAGCCCAATCTCATGGAGCACCGCGGCGATATACAGGATGACCTCGTGCTTGGGCTCAAGGTGATGATCGTCCTGCAAGGCGCGGAACAGTTGCCGGCAGAGGTGGGCAACTTGCATCGAGTGGGCCTCGTCGAAGTCAAAGCGTCGCCCCAACTCGACGGCTGAGCGAATGATCTGATTGACGAACGCCTCGTTCCACTGCCCGCGGTGGGCCATCTCCTGCAACAACCCGTCGCGCAGGTTCACGTTGCTCACGTAGACGTGGTCGAGCTTGGCGGAGCGGGCCAGCGTCAGATACGCCAACAAAGCCGGACCCAGCGTCTCTGCCTCGGGGTAAGGCAGGTGATGCGTTTTTACCAGTTTGTCGACCGACATGTTCAAAATCTTGTCGGTGAAACCCTCTAAGAGCGAAAGCCGCAGTTTGCCCAAACGATCCGCGTTCCATGTTGATAACAATTGCGACGCCGCGTAGCGCATGTCGCCGCCCAGGGCGATCAGAGCGCGGGGCATTTCGTCCGGGAGTTGGGCGACAACCTCGTCGACCGTCCGCTCGATCTGGTTCTGCATGATCGAACGAAGTTTGCCGGCCGGGGCGCCGTACGATTCCAGAGTTTGACGCAGTCGCAGCGAACCCAAACGGTACGTGTGCGAAAAGATCACGTCGCCGTTGCGAACGACGAGCAGCTCGGTGCTGCCGCCGCCGACTTCGACGACGACCGTATGGGCTTCGGCAAGCGAACGCTCCGCGTTTAGAAACGGGGCGACGCCCAAATAGGTGATCCTGTTGACCTCGGCCTCGTCGATCGGCTCGACCTGAATCCCGGTGGCGATATAGACCCGGTCGATGAAGGCCAGGCGGTTGAGCGCTTCGCGGACGGCACTCGTGGCAACGACGCGGATTTGATCATCCCGCAAGATCTGATACTCGCGCAGCCGCTGCCGATAGCTCTTCAGGATCTCGACGCATTTTTCGATCGTGGCTTTTTCGATCGATCCCTTGGTGAAAGTGTCCCTCCCGAGGTTGACCGCCTGCGACAGGGTCTCGAGCGTGCGCACGCCTCCGGCCGAGTCGATCTCTGCGATTGCCATACGGATCGAGCTGGTGCCGATGTCGATCACCGCCGCCGGGCGGACGACGCGGATCGGCTCGGTGGCGCCAAGGCTTGTGCTTTCGCGCGGCAGTGTGCTCATGACGTACGCGGCGTGCTCTTCGTGGATGTCACTCGATGCTAATGTCACTCAATTGTATCTCACGCAAAATGGCTCCCTACACCTTGGCCATGACCGGTTCGGCGCCGACCTCTCGGACCCACGCGGCAGCCCCCATTGCCGTCGAATCGTCCCCGAGCTCAGCGGGCAGAACCTCAAACGAATCGACGAAAGAAGGCAGGAGCTTTTTGCGCCGAGGCAGCCACCTCGCCGACGATCAACCGGGGCATGGCTTCGACCAGTCCACCTCCCAATACGACGCAATCGGGAGCAAGCAGATGCACGACTGAGGCCACCGCAGTGCCGATGTGTCCGGCTGCCGTGCGAACGATGGTTTCGATCACGGTATCGCCGGCAGTGATGGATTCGGCCAATGCTCCGCTGCGGATGTTGTCGAGGTCCGTGCCGCAAATGTCCAAAAGATGCGGTGCCAGGCCGCGGTAGGCGGCTTGGGCGGCCGCTCCGGCGATAGCCAGGCGGCTGGCGACCGATTCCAGGCATCCGTGCAGTCCGCAGCCACACAGCGGGCCGTCAGGCATCACTTGAATGTGTCCAATTTCCATGCACGAGTTGGTGCGACCGCGGAGGATCTTGCCGTCGTAAACGCAGCCTCCTCCAATTCCTGTACCTGGAAAAACGCCGACGAGGCACCGCGAAGAACGACCCGCCCCGAAACGATATTCCCCGTAAACGCCGGCGTCGACGTCGTTGAGAATTACGGCCGGGCAGCTGAACTCTTTCTCCAAGGCAGCCTTGATTTTGACGTCCTTCCAACCCAGGTTGGGGGCGTCAAGAATAATCCCTTCGTCGAGATCGAGGGGCCCAGCGCTCCCCAGCCCGATTCCACGCAGAGCCGAGCGATCGAGGTTGGCTTCCGCGAGTGCCTCGTCGATCGTGGTGACGATGCGCGCTAGGCCGGCTTCAGCCCCTTCGTGCCCCTTGGTTTTGCGGCGTTTACGAACTATGGGACGGAATGAGGCATCGTAGACCAGGGCCATCATCTTGGTGCCGCCCAGGTCGAAGCCGATCCAGCACTCGTTTGTTTTCGGCGCGTTCATGCTTCCGTTTTTGCCTGCCATCCTTGCTCCCCTCCTGGGATTGGGATTCCTGCCAACATCCTCCCTTCGACCGACGGCGCGTGGCCGTGCGTCATTTCCGCTGTCTCAGGATCATACCGGGGTCTAAGCCAGGGCGACAGTAGGGACGAATCAACCCGAGGTGGCGTGTCGGTTCTCTTCACATTTGCGGGGCCGGGGGCATCTCGGGCAGCGGGATGATTCGGGCCGAAAGAGGCTCGGTTTCCAGAACTCCAATCGTGGGCTTGCGATAGGTCCAGCCGCTCGTCTCTCCCGGATTGACGAAGAGCACCCCGTGTTGGTCGATCTGGATGGCCGGCTTATGGGTATGGGCGCAGATTACCACCTGAGCCTCAGCGACCATTCCGCGAACCTGCTCGGCAATGTGGGCGACGAGGATTCGAACGCCGTCGGCAGTCCGAATCCCAAAAGGCGGGTAGCCCACCGGGCCAACAATCCTCATCCCCCCTTGCAGGCCGATCTGGTTGCCGTCGTTGTCCCCAAAACAGGCCAGCACCGGACACTTCAACTTGCGAAGCGGCGGGACGACGATCGGCGACACGAAATCGCCCGCAAAGATCACCAGCTCGCAATCGAGTCGATTGAACTCGGCTACGACGCGGCAGACGTTATCGACGTGATCGTGAGCGTCGGCAAACAGCCCAATCCGCATGGTGGCTAATTCCGCAATCCTCGAAGACCCGCACACTCGGTAAGTGGGCTCTATTGGCGCGGCTGTAATAAACCGAAAACGGAAAGAGGAATTATATCGTCTTCCGCCAGCCGCCTCGTTGCGCAACGTTGGTGCGCGATTCACGTCTTAGGCGCCGCACACACAGCTAAGCGGTCCTCCGTGCTCATAGACATCTGCGCTGAAGCACAATACGCTCCAGGCGAGCCCGCCGTCCGCCGCATCAGAGAAGCTGCTCACGCCTTCAACGACGCGTCCCGAGATCGACCATGGAGTACTTGTCCAAGAGCGCCTTCACGCAGCTTGGCAGCGGCGAATCAATTGATTCTGTTTGCCGGGCAATTGGAATCTCTCGGCCCGAGTTCCTCGAGCGTTGGAAACGCGCGGCCGAATCGCGCGTGCCCAAGGCCTCGGGCGTCCAACTTGCGACCGTCGATCGACCGATCGAAATCTGCCGCGACTGCCACGGAGTGCCGCACATCTTCGCCGAATCGGATGCGGATCTGTTTTTCGGTTTCGGCTATGCCATGTCGCAGGATCGGTTGTTTCAGCTCGATTGGCTGCGCCGCAAGGGGGCGGGACGCCTCAGCGAGATCCTGGGCACGGAAGGCCTGCCCCAGGACATTCTCGCCCGGACCATCGGACTGCATCGGATTGCGCATGCCGAATGGGAAGAACTCCCGCCTGAAACTCAGAGCCTGCTGGCGTCGTTCAGTCAGGGAATTAACGCCTCGATCGAACAACTCACCGACGCGCTGCCTATTGAGTTCGATCTACTCGACTACCGTCCCGAGCCGTGGCGGCCGGTTGATTGTCTTCTCATTGAGAACGAACTCCGCTGGTATCTCACTGGTCGCTTTCCTGTCATCGCGATGCCTGAGTTGGCAAAGCGCTATCTGGGAGACGGGTACCTCTATCGCGAGTTTCTTACTGCCGAGGCCGATGATGAGAGCATCTTGGAGAAAAACGCCGCACGGGGTGACTCGCACGAGCGCCGCGGCGCTGGCGCCTCGGTGAATCCGGGAGTTGGTCAGGCCGTCGGCGATCCTGACGCCTCGGTCGGCAGCAACAACTGGGTGATCGACGGCAAGCGCAGCGCGAGCGGATTTCCGACCGTCGCCAGCGACCCGCACATCGCGATGGAAGCTGTTTCTTGCTGGTACGAAGTACGTCTCCAAGGCGGTTCTTTCGACGTGGCCGGCTGCGCCTACGTCGGAATGCCAGCCGTGATCATCGGTCGAAATCGCCGCATGGCGTGGGGCATCACGAACAACATTTGCTCGCAGCGCGATCTGTATCGCGAACAAAGAAGTCCCGAGCATCCGGGCTGCTTTCTCCATGGCGGCCGTTGGCAGCCGGCGGAGAACGCACGGAATCGATCCTGGTCCGCGGGAAAGGCGCCGTGACCCGCCAGGTCATCAGCTCGTCCATCGGCCCAATCGTCGACGATTTATTGCCGGAACCGGCCAATCGCTCGGGACCGGTGTCCCTCAAATGGCTTGGAGCGAGTCAGGGAGGCTGGCTCACTGCCCTGCTGGGGGCGAACCGAGCGCGCGACTGCAGGGAATTTCGCGAATCGCTCAAGCCCTGGCACGTGCCGACCTTTTCGGTCGTGTTCGCCGACGTCGAGGGGAATATTGGCTACCAGGCCACCGGCCGCATTCCGCTGAGGCACAGGCCAGAGCGCGGCTACCGCGCGGCTTTGGATTCGGCGGACCAATGGGACGATCTGATCCCGTTTGAAAACATGCCGGCCGTCATCAATCCGCGGCGAGGCTTTGTCGTGACGGCCAACAATCGGGTCGCTGACGAAAGCTATCCCTTTCCGCTTTCGGGCACCTGGACGAGCGGGCATCGCGCCCGGCGCATCCGCGAACTGATCGAATCGCAGCCGACGCACATGCGCGACGACCATCGGCGTCTGCAACAGGACGCCCGCTCGCTGCGCGCGGTCGCCTGCCTGCCCGGTCTGTGCGCGCTGCTCGCGGACGACGAGCGAAAAGATTTCCATCAGGCTGTCTCGCTACTGCGCAGACTGGAACGGAGACTGCCTCGCCGAGCTTGCGGCTCCGGCGATCTTCAATGTGTTTTTCGTCGACTGGTGCCGGCGCGTCGCCGCCGAGAGATTTCCGGAGGAGTCCGTTCCTCTCTTGGCGGCGGGAATCGAAGGCTTGGCGGCCAGGCTACTGCAGGCCGATTCACCGAGCGGCGACGGCGGGGGCTGGTTCGTCGGCAACGATTATCGCCGTGCCGTTCGCGAGACCTTCCGCAGTTCCCTCGAGCGTCTGGCCGAGCGATTGGGCCCAGCCATGGCGGATTGGACTTGGGGACGGCTCCATCGACTCGATCTAAAGCATTTTCTGTCGGGGCGAGGCGACCTCGGGCTGCTCCTGAATCAGGGCGGGGGCGGGGTTCGAGGCGACGCAACGACGGTCTGCAACACGGGTCGCGGTCCCGATTTCGAAGCAGCCGTCGGCGCTGGTTTTCGCATGATTTGCGACCTGGGCGAGTCGCCCGCCGGACTGTGGATGGTTGACTGCCAAAGCCAATCGGGTCATTGCGGGAGCCCGCACTATCGAGATCAATTTTCGGACTGGATCAGCGGTGAATACCACTTCGTGCCGCTGGATCGCGAAGAAGCCGCCAAGGGATTCATATCGCGGCTGCGGCTGATAAACACGAAGTCCGAATGAGATGACGGACGCCATTCGGATTTCGCGGTTGCCGACGCGCTCGATTTTTCGTGGCAATTGGCGCGCGTTCTGGCTACGATTTCGGGACGGCGGGTTTCCGATCCGCTAACTTTCTAGCGCACTCGATCGGCAGCGTGGATGGTCTGCGTTGCGGCTCTCTTGTACAGCGAGGCGTTTCGTTCACGGGCAACAGAACAAAGGCAGTGCATCCCATGACAAGGTTTGTTGGAGCGTTTGTGGCGACGGCGCTCGTATTGAGCGCTCGTTGCGGCGTGCAGGCGGCCGGACCCGACGCCAAGGAAGTGATCGAAAAGGCCATCACGGCGCTCGGGGGCGAGGCCAAGATTGCCGCCCGCGAAGCCAAGGCGGTCGAGACCAAGGGGAAGGGAAAACTGAACTTTGGGGGCAATGAGGGTGATTTCAGCACAACGACCACGACCGTGGGCCTCACGAAATTCCGACAGGAATTCAAAGGCGACTTTGGTGGCAATGAAATCAAGGGCGTCACCGTGATGGACGGCGACAAGGCGTGGCGAAAGTTCGCAGACATGCTGAGCAAGCTCGAAGACGACCAGCTCGCCAACCAGAAGCGAGCCGTCTACCTCTCGGTTGTCCCGGCGATCATCATCCCGCTGAAGGGCAAGGACTTCAAAGTCGAATCGACCAAGGAGGACAAAGTCGATAATAAGCCGGCCATCGCACTCAAGATCGTCGGGCCGGACAAGAAGGACTTCGAACTCTTCTTCGATAAGGAAAGCGGCCTGCCGGTCAAAATGCTCGCCACAGTTGCCGGCCTCCAGGGAGACGAGTTCACCCAGGAAACGACGTACGGCAAATACAAGGAGTTCGACGGAATCAAGCACGCGACAAAAGTCGAGAACAAGCGCAATGGCGAAAAGTTCATCGACCTCGAGGTCACCGACGTTAAGGTGCTCGATAAGGTTGATCCGAAGACCTTCGCGGAACCACCCGCCGAATAATCGCAAACGATTGCGTTAACTACAAAGGGCGTTGCTCGAGCGCGAGCAACGCCCTCTTTTTTCAGCGGTCGGACGCGAGGCAGCGGTCAAAGGCGAGGCAGCGTCCAGCCATCGGGAAAAGAGGCCCCTTTGTGGGCCACGATGATCCCGTCGCGAATCGAGAAGTTGTCGAAGTCGGCGTCGGGCCGGCTTTGGCTCTCAATCCGCACGTTTCGGCCGATGTGACAATTTTTGTCGATGATGGCCCCGCTGATGACTGCGCCTTCGCAAACTCCCAGGCAGGGCTCCGAGGCACCGGGCTCGCGAGGCTCGTCGGACGCGAAGAAATCCGTCCCCATCAGGATCGAATTGCGGATGGTCGCGTTGCGACCGATGTGACACCGCAGCCCGATCACGCTCTGCTCGATCGTGACCCCCGCCTCGATCACGCAGCCATCGGCCAAAAGGGATTCTCGGATCGTCGCTCCGTCGACGCGCGCCGGCGGCAGCGAACGGGCGTGCGTATAGATCGGACCGGAAGCCGACTCAAATTCGAACGGTGGCGGGACCTTGGCCAGCGCGAGATTCGCCTCATAGAACGAACGGATCGTGCCGATGTCCTCCCAGTAACCGTCGAAGGGATAGACCTGGACCCGCCGCGCCCGGATCGACATCGGAAAGACTTCCTTGCCGAAATCCTGATAATCGGATTTCTCCAGTAGCTCGACCAGTGTTTTGCGATTGAAGAGGTAGATGCCCATGCTGGCCAGACCATCGCGGCCGCGGCTGACAACCCCGTGGGCATCGAGCCAGGCCGGATCGCTGCGCACCAAGGCGAATTCCTCTTGCGTCTTGGGCTTCTCGAGGAAGCCGACCACCCGGCCCGTTTCGTTAATTCTCATAATGCCGAATGAGCGGGCCGCCTGCTGTGTGACCGGCACCGCCGCGATCGTCACGTCGGCCTTTTCGCGGCGATGCGTTTCGAGCATTGCACGGTAGTCCATGCGATAGAGCTGGTCGCCCGAAAGGACGAGCACGTAGTCGATCCAGGGCTGCTCGATGTAGCGAATCTGTTTGCGGACCGCGTCGGCCGTTCCCTGGTACCAATCGGCCCCTTCGTTGGTCTGCTGTGCCGCGAGGATTTCCACAAATCCGTTGTCGAAGCGGTCGAACTGATACGTTTGCCGAATGTGCCGATGCAGGCTCACCGAGTTGAACTGCGTGAGAACGTAAATCTGATTGATGCCGCTGTTGATGCAGTTGGAGATTGGGATATCGATCAGCCGGTATTTCCCGGCCAGAGGCACGGCCGGTTTGGAGCGGTGCTGCGTAAGCGGCAACAGCCGAGTTCCCTTACCTCCTCCCATCACTAAGCCGACGATCGTTGGCATTGCACTCTCTTTGAGACAGCCCTCGCAGGGCAGTACCGAGCGGCCTTATTGAGGTCTGCGATCGGACGGCTCAATCGCGACGCCTCACGGTTCCGATGCGACTTTGCGCAGCTGTCCATCCTTCGGGCTGACATAGAGACGAACCACGTACTTGCGAAGACCGTGCCATGACCAGGTATAGATGACGTTGGAGACGAAATCGCTTCTCCCCGTGCTGGATTCCGGCGTCCCCCAAAAGCGGGCCTTGATCTCGTCGTAGGTGACTTTCTTCGAGTTTCCCTCGGAGCGGTCGAGGGCCTCCTGGGCCACCCGCAGGTTGTGCTTGTAATAGTATTGGGCGCGCAGCTCGATCACGGCTCCGACCGCGAAACAGACCATCACCACCCAGAGCAGGTAGCGGTACCAAATTGGGCGGGATCGCTTCGCCTCTGTTTCTGGAGGTTTTTTCTTCTTGCGCCGACCACCGGGAGCCGGCGGAAGATCGTCGTCGGACAAAGTTTATTCGCCTTGGGATTGCGCGTTGGCCGCAGCCACTCGCGAGGCAGGGGTCGCGGGCGCCCTCAGAGGACGCGACGTGGATCCCAAGTATGGAGGGGCCGCGATAGGAAAGCAATTTGGGCCAGGAGCAAGCCGAACTGGTGTGCAGAGAAGGGCTCTGCCGAGGCCAAGCCATCGAGGCGATTTAAGGCCACGCTGCACTCGATGGGACCCGTCTGGACACCCCTGCGAGGCGCTTAGGCGGGCCACTCGGCTCCGCAGCCGTCGCAGCAGAAGCCGACGAGAGTCGACGTTCCCGGCACGGGCATAGCTCGGTGACCGTCGTCCCCATCGCCCAAATCGACAGGCACGACTCCACCGCGCCGGCAATTCGGGCAGCAGCGATTGCGATGCAGCGCGCGGGCGCGACGGAGCAGAGCTTCGCGGCCATCCGGCAGTGCGAATCGCGAAATCGAAATTAGGCAATCCGCAGATGGCTGCGAAATCCCCGGGCTTTCGTTGCGACACGGGAAGGGGAGGATCACAGCGTCGCCGTCCGGTCGGACGACGCGAAAACGCGGACGCGCAGGCGTACGCGACGGTGCAGGCAGACGGCTCATCCTTGAGCCCTTTCGCAATCGAGGCCTTTAACAAGTCGGCCAGTGCCGGGCAGCTTCCGCGAAACGGCGGGGGCTGCCACGCTGGAATCCCATCCAACGGGAGCGGAAAGATACCTTGCTTCCCCACCGCGTGGCAAGCCTTCTCAATTGCAGGCCCGTCGGGGATTGTCTAGAAACACTGCCAAATCGGAAGATGGGACCTCGCCGTTGCGTGCAATCAAATTGGCAATTCAGGTGCTGAGGGCGAACTGGTTCTGGTTGAAGTGGCTGGTCGCCCTGTCTTTGCTCGCCTACCTGTTTTACGCCTATAGGACCCCGCTCGCCAAGTTGCGAGCACAAAAGCCCGACTGGACCGATTTGGCGATTGCCCTGTTGGTGGTTGCCGCCTCGATCACCTTGACCTTCTACCGCTGGTACCTGCTTGTTTGGGCCCAGGATTTCCCATTTACGGTCAAGGACGCGCTGCGCCTGAGCTTTATCGGCTACGCGTGCAACTTCGTGGGGCCCGGATCGGCTGGAGGCGATTTGATCAAGGCGGGATTGATCGCCACCGAGCAAACGTCGCGAAAGGGCATTGCGGCGGCCACTGTTCTTCTGGACCGCATCCTGGGCGTGCTGGCGCTCTTCATGGTCGGTGCCTTCAGCATGTTTTTTCAACCGCCGGCGCTGCTCGCACACCCGATCGTGAAAACCTATCTCGTCGTGCTCTGGATCGGAACGCTGGGAGGCACGGTGGGTCTGGTGGTGCTGATGCTGCCCGCCGTGCCGCGATCCGGATTGATGCGGCGACTCATCGGGTTACGCAAAGTCGGCCCAATGATCGGCGCATTGGTCAACGCCGTGCTGCTTTACCAATCGCGAGGACGAGTGTTGGTATTCTGCGTAATCATCAGCATTGTGGGGCACTTCGGTATGCTGTCGGGGTTTTATTTCTGCTCCCGGGCGGTGCAAGCAGGGGCCGCTGCGCCGGGCTACTGGGGACACCTCTTGCTGATCCCGGGGGCCGAGGTCGGAGCCGTCTTCGTCCCGGTCCCGGCCGGATTGGGCGCGTTTCGAAGGGTTGGTCGCCAGATCCTATCAGGTGGCGAATGAAGCGGCCGGAATGCCGGTTCCAGCCGTTGCTGCAGAGGCAGCGGGCGTTGCGACCGCGATCGCGTATCGGGTCGTCAGCATGCTAATCGCCGCGGTCGGAGCCGTCTATTACTTCGCCTCGCGCCGCGAAATTGATCGCGCACTGAAAGAAGGACGAGAACGTCAAGGCGGAGATACGGTTCCGGCCGTTTAAGCGGCGTCGCGGCGACGGATGGCGACCGCGGGCGATGCGACTGGCTGGCAGCGTCCGGCTTCCGATTCCAAAGCTACAGACTTGCTTGCCTTCTGGCCCGCGAACGAGACGCGGCCGCGCCCGATGTAGTAGCTCAGGGACATGACGGTCCCCATCAGAAGCAGCGCTGCCGCACACCCGACGAGCGCGATTTGATCGTCCGACAACGACTTCCAAAGTTCGAGCATGAACGATCCTCACCTGCCAAGCGCTGTGCCGTGTTGATACTTGTCCGCGCTCTCGAGTGCCGTCTTTCTTTTTTTCGGATCGAACTCGGTGACGGCTGAACATCGGATCGCCTGGCTGGATGCCGATCGACCAATTCAGGTGCGATGGCCGCAATTGTGCTGGCCGGGCGCACGGACGCAGGAAATCCGAGGGGTCCGACTTGACTCTGGGGAAGTTGCCGAACGTTCGCGGGTTGAACAGGGGGTGCCGATTCAGTTGGTCTTGACCGTCCGCAAAGTTTGGCTTATATCGACGCGCCTATGTCTTTCTAGGATTGGCAGTTAGGGCGATAGCAAGCATCCTGGCATTCGGCCGAGCGCGGTTCCGCGCGATCAGTCGCGCGACCATAAGGTTCCTTGATGCGGCTCTTGCAAAAGTACGTGTTGGGCGAGCTGATCCGTGTCTTCGTGCTCGTTGTCAGCGTACTCACGATCTTGTTGGTCTTCTTGGGGGCCTTCACAAAGGCGAGCGAAGACGGACTAGGCCCCGGCGAGATTCTGCAGATTTTGCCTTACCTGGTTCCCAGCCTGCTTCCCTTCACAATTCCCGCCACGATGTTGCTCACGGTCACCGTGGTTTACGGTCGGATCGCAGCCGACCACGAGGTGACCGCCGCCAAGGCCGCTGGGATCAGCGCGCTTTCCCTGCTGATGCCCTCGTTCGTGATGGGGATCGTGTTGAGCATTGCGTCGCTTTTGCTTACGGACCAGGTCATTCCCTGGGCCATGACGAGTATCGACAACCGCGTTGCGCTCAATGCTGGAAAACATCTTTCTCGACATTCTGCGTACGCACCATATTTTCATGCGCCGTGATCCGGCGATCACGATCTCGGTGCACGACGTCGACGGGAACAAGCTGATTCAGCCGACGTTCCACTACACGCCACGCGGGGGCGAGACGATCCACATTTTTGCCGAGGAGGCCACGCTGCATTTCGATCTGACGAAGCGGGTCGTGCGCGTCAACCTGGTCAATTTGAACGGAGTTGTCCCCGATCATGAGAGCTTTCGCGGGCAGCAGGAAGTCTGGGAGTTTCCCCTTCCGGACGAACCCAAGAAAATGAAGGCCCGCAGCCGCAGCATCCGGGACCTGCGCGAGAGCTTGGGCGGCATGACGTTCGACCTCGATGCATTGAGGGCAGGACGCGATGTCGAGACAGCCTTTGCGCTGGCGACGGGTGACTTCGACCGGCTCGACAAGCCGGACATGTTGCAGTACGACGCCGACCTGATCAAAAACAAAGAGGAGATCATCCAGAATCACACAGAGATTCACGGCCGATTTGCCCTGTCGGCGAGCTGTTTTTTTTTCACGCTGTTGGGCGGACCGTTCTCGATTCTTCAAGCGCGAAGGCAGGTGCTGACCAGCTTTTTCATGTGCTTCCTGCCAATTTTGACCGCGTATTACCCGATCGTGTTCTTGATGATGAACCAGTCGAAAAACGACGTCGTCAATCCGGTCTGGGCGATGTGGGTTGCCAACGCGCTGATCGTGCCCATCGCGTGGTACACTGTGCGCAGGGTGTTGAAGCACTGAATGCGCAGGCTGCGCGATGCGAAAGTGGATGAGCCATGTGCCGCTGGCTGGCGTATCACGGACCGGCGATTCGGCTGGAAGACATTCTGTTTCGGGCCGAGCATTCGCTGATCGATCAGAGCCTGAGCTCGCAATCCAAAGAGACAACGACGAACGGCGATGGCTTCGGCGTCGGTTGGTACGGCGACCGCGCCAAGCCGGGATTGTTTCGCAGCATTCGACCAGCTTGGAACGATTTCAATCTGCACGACCTCGCCGCCCACATCACGTCGCCCCTGTTTTTGGCGCACGTGCGAGCCACCTCGAAGGCCACGGTTCAGGAATCAAATTGCCATCCCTTCCGCTATAGCCGGTGGTTGTTCGTTCACAACGGCGAGATCGAAGAGATCGAGAAATTTCGCCGGGACCTGCTGTTCCAAGTGTCGCCTCAATTCTTCCCGCACGTGCAGGGGACGACCGACTCGGAATTGATGTTCTATTTGGCGCTCACGCTTGGACTCGAGGACGATCCGATCGGCGGACTAGAACGAATGGCCGGGCTTGTTGAAAAGGTCGCCAGCACCCAGGGAGTCGCTCAGGCCTTGTGGATGACGCTCGGGCTCAGCGACGGGCAGCGGATGTACGCCGTCCGTTACGCGTCCGATTCCGACGCGCCGACCTTGTACCACACGGCCGACGCGGAGCACCTCTATCGGCTCAACAAGTGCCTGCGCACGGAGTCGCCGCAGCCGATCCGGCTGATCGTCTCCGAACCGATCGGGAACACAGCCGAGGCCTGGCAGGAGATTCCTCAGAACACGGCCGTTTCGTTCCACGACGGCAAAGTGGAGCAGCGACCGTTTCGGCCCACGCCGCCGCCCGCCTAGCCCTCCATGACTCTTCGTCGTGTGCTCAGGCGATCGCTCGGCCGCGCTCCGGTGTCGCTCGTTCGGTGTTGAGAGAGGCGACCCGTCGCAGCAGGATTTCGAGTTGGCGGGACAATCGATCCTGAGTCTCGAACAGGCTCGACACGGCGTCTCGGTAACCGGCCTCGCGCCGCCATTGGACGCCCGATCGCTTTTCCAGCTCGCTCACGACATCGGAAATATGTCCTACCAGCGATTCCAGATCGGCCAATTCCAGATAATTTGCCTCGGCAGAGGCGGCTGCTCATCGGCAGCACCGTGCCCTGCGGAGCCGTGGCTGGGCCTGCGAGCATGCGGTTACGGCGCTCTTGGACGGCGGATAAAAGCGATTCCATTCCCAATCGGTTTCGCTGCTCGAATTCGTTGACGAGCTGGGTCGCCGCCTCAATCCGCTCGACCAACTCGACCGCGGAGGGATCGCTCGGTTCGGAAGACTTGGATTCCTGGTCGGCAGAGCGCAGCGAATCGGACGCCAAGAACTGGGTCGAAGCAGGAATGTTCGCCGGCACGTGCACGATCAGCTCAAACGGCTCAATCCGCAGCCGGTCTTGGTCCTTGAGCCGCACGGATTTTTCGGGGCGGCCATTGACCAGCAGCTCTGGCGAATCCGCCATCGCCTCGAGCCAAACCTCGGTCCCGTCAGTGCAGATCATCGAATGCAGCGGTGGAATCTCGGCTCCCCCGAGACACAAGTCGCAGCGAGGGCTTGAGCCAATCAAGAACCGTGATGACTGGACGGGTCGCTTGCGGTGCTCAGTGCGGCCTCGTCCGATTTCCAGAACCACGCCTGTTCCCGGTCCGCCTGACCCATGCGACCCGGCCTCCTGCGGGTTCGGAGACGGTTTGACGCTCCTCAAAGCAAATTCCTCTCAACCGAATGTCAGAGAACCGATTGTCATGCGGCAGAAGGCAGTCAAATGCGGCTTTTTGCCTATTTTCCTTTCGACTCGGCGACTTGTTCGCCATGAAGAAATGGGCGAAGGGGTCCGAGGGCGGTGGAATGCCCCACGCCGCCGAACGAGCAAGTGCCAGGCGACTGTACCGGTTTGTGAAATTCTGCGGCCTCAAAGAGACTCGAAACGCAACAGTCTGGAGCGGGAAGGCAAGGTCAAACGGACTCGACGGCAGACGTCAAGAAATTCGCGACCTGATCCGCTCTTAGCGGAGGCAGCAAGCCGAGAGCGGTTAAACATCGATCGCGCAACATCCCGCCCCAAGAGCCGAGCGTCCGCCAGGGAATTTCTTAGCACTCGCGCCCAGCGAGGTCAGGCTCCGCCCACCATCGTCAGCATCTGGCGGGCCCGTTCCTGGTCGCGGAACCGAGCATTGGCTTCGGCATCGCTGTGGGCGACGCGGGCGACCGCTTCGCGCAGCTTCTCTTCAGCGGCGGCACGGTCGATTTCGTCGCGCGTCAGGGCACGATCAGTCAGCAGGGAGACGATGCTCTGCTTTAACCTGAACGAAGCCGCCGTCGACGAAGTACGACGCGTGTCCGAACCGTCGATGTGCGTCACCTTCAGCTCGCCGTAGCCCAGCCGGCCGATCAGCGGCGCTCGGCCGGGAAGGATGCCGATCTGCCCGTCGTAGAGCGGGAAACGCAGCGCGCCACCGGCTCGTCGACGAGCGTGGTTTCCGGCGTCACCAGCACCAGCCTCAAAGGGGCTTCGGCAGCCATTACAGCAATTCTCTCCAGTCTCGAAGATTAACCCGACTCTAGACGAATTAACCTTGAGCCATTCGCTTGGCCTGCTCGTCAGCTTCGTCGATCGCGCCGACGTACATGAAGGCGCCTTCGGGCAAGTGATCCCACTTGCCGGCGCAGAGTTCCTCGAAGCTGCGGATCGTGTCCTCCAGCGGCGTGATCTTGCCGGCCTTGCCGGTGAACGCCTCGGCGACGAGGAACGGCTGCGAGAGGAACCGCTCGATGCGGCGGGCCCGGTGCACGACGAGCTTGTCCTCTTCGCTCAATTCGTCGACGCCGAGAATGGCGATGATGTCCTGCAGTTCGCGGTACCGCTGCAGGATCTTCTGCACCTGCCGGGCGACGGCGTAGTGCCGCTCACCGACGTACTGCGGATCGAGCACGCGGCTGGACGACGCCAGCGGATCGATCGCCGGATAAATTCCCTTTTCGGCGATCTTCCGCTCGAGATAGATGAACGCGTCGAGGTGCGAGAAGGCAGTCGCCGGGGCCGGATCGGTCGGGTCGTCGGCCGGCACGTAGACGGCCTGCACGCTGGTGATGGCCCCGCGGTTGGTGGACGTGATCCGCTCCTGCAACTCGCCCAGCTCGGTGCCCAACGTCGGCTGATAACCGACGGCACTGGGCATTCGTCCCAACAGGGCCGAGACTTCGCTTCCCGCCTGCGAGAAGCGGAAGATGTTGTCGATGAACAACAGCGTGTCGGTCCCGGTCGCGTCGCGGAACCACTCGGCCATCGTGAGGGCCGACAGGGCGACGCGCAGACGGGCGCCGGGCGGCTCGTTCATCTGGCCGAAGACCATGCAGGTCTGCTCGATGACCGAACGGTCGGTCTTGCCGATCTTGGTCTCCTGCATTTCGAGCCAGAGGTCGTTCCCCTCGCGGGTCCGCTCGCCGACGCCGGCGAAGACCGAGTAACCGCCGTGCGCACTGGCGATACGGGCGATCAGTTCGGTCAGAATGACCGTCTTGCCCAGCCCGGCCCCGCCGAACAGTCCGGCCTTACCGCCGCGGACGAACGGCGTCAGCAGGTCGATGACCTTGATTCCCGTCTCGAAGATCTCGGTCTTGGCGCTCAGGTTCTCCATCAACGGAGGGTGCGCGGTGGATGGGCCAGCGCTCTTCGACGTGACACGTCGCCGCGGCCGTCGACGGGATCGCCCAGCAGGTTGAAGACGCGGCCCAGCGTTCCCTTGCCGACTGGAACCGTCAGCGAGGCACCCGTGTCGAGCACTTCGATTCCGCGGACCATTCCGTCGGTCGAGCCCGAGGGCCACGCACCGCACGCGGCCGCCGCCCAGGTGCTGCTGCACTTCGCCGGTGACCTTCACGTGCACGCCCTTTGACCTCGCTGATCGATTTTGAGCGCGTTGATAAATCTCGGGCAGCGAGTCTTCCGGAAACTCGGCGTCGAACGTCGAGCCGATGATCTGGGTGACGTGCCCGATGTTCCGGCCTTGTGTTTCTTCTCGTGAGTCGTCGTGCTCATGATTTCTTTCCGTGGGCGATTCGGCCGGATGGGCCGTTTATTCGAGTGCGGCGGCGCCGCCGATGATTTCGCTCAGTTCCGACGTAATCTGCGTCTGGCGAGCCCGGTTGTATAACTGCGACAACGAGCCGATCATGTCGTCGGCGTTTTCCGTGGCGGCCTTCATCGCCACGCGGCGGAAGATCTGTTCGCTGACGGCCGCGTCCAGAAAACACTTGAACAAGCCGGGCCTTGAAGGCGGCCGGCACGATTTCTTCCAGAATTTCCTCAGACGAAGGAAGGAATTCGTACTCGATCGGCCGCTCGTCGGTCAGCAGCGGCCTTTCGGCTTGGGTTTGCAGGCTGCCGATGGGCAAGCAGCGTCTCCAAGGTCGCCGACCTGGCGCGAGGCCGACTCGAACTTCGTGTAGGCCACTTCGCAGCCGATCGATGGTCTTGGTTGTAAAAGCCTTCGATGAAGCGGTCCGCCAGTTCTTCGACCTCGGCGAAGGTCGGCTTCTCCTCGAAATGCGTGTAGGTGCGGTCGGCGGGACGGCCCTGAAATTTCAGGAAATTGATGCCCCGCTTTCCCGAGACTTCCAGAGCGACAGCGTTTCGTCGCGTTTGCCGCGCTTCGCGGAGCCGGCGCATGACCGAGCCGCAGCACGCCCGCGTTGTAACCGCCGCACAGGCCGCGGTTGGACGTCAGCACGAGCAGGATCGACGCTTTCGGCTCGGGCCGCGTCTTCGAGCAGCGGATGCGAGATCTGCAGGTTGGCGCGCGACAGGTCGGCGACGATCTCGGAGATCTTCCGCGTGTAGGCGGCAGCCTGGCTCGCCCGGTCCATGGCCCGCTTGAAGCGCGCCGTGGCGATCAGCTCCATCGTCCGCGTGATCTTGCGGATGTTCTTGACCGCCTTGAGGCGTTTAACGATCGCTCGCGCTTTTGCCATGTCACCGACTATCCTCAGAGAATCGGCGGGGTAACACCCGCCGCTCGCCCAGAGTGCTTACTTCGCCGCGGCCAATTCGTGGGATTGCTTCCCATTCCTTGGCGAATTCTTCGAGGGCCTTGCGAAGCTCGGCCATCGTCGCATCGTCGAGGTGCCCGGTCTGCGACGATCTTGTCGCGAATTGCCGACCGTCTGCTCCTTCATGAATGTCGATCAATTCCTTCTCGGCGCGGGCCACGTCGTTGATCGGCGACCTTGTCGAAATAGCCCTGCGTGCCGGCAAAGATCGCGATCACCTGGTCGGCGACGGGCCGCGGCTCGTACTGCGGCTGCTTGAGCAACTCGACCATGCGATACCCACGGTCGAGCTGCCGTTGCGTCGCCTTGTCGAGTTCGGTTCCGAGCTGGGCGAAGGCTTCCAGTTCGCGGAACGCGGCCAGGTCCAGCCGCAAGCTGCCGGCGACGCGCTTCATCGCCTTGGTCTGGGCATTGCCGCCCACGCGCGAGACGCTGATGCCGACGTTGATGGCCGGTCGCACGCCGGCGAAGAACAGGTCGGGCTCCAGGTAGATCTGCCCGTCGGTGATCGAAATCACGTTGGTCGGGATGTATGCGGAGACTTCGCCTTCGAGCGTTTCGATGATCGGCAGGGCGGTCATCGAGCCGCCGCCGAGCTTGTCGTTGAGCTTGCAGGCCCGCTCGAGCAGACGGCTGTGGCAGTAAAACACGTCGCCGGGATAGGCCTCGCGGCCGGGGGGTCGCCGCATCAACAGCGACAATTGCCGGTAGGCCTGGGCCTGCTTGGAGAGGTCGTCGTAAATCACCAGCGTGTGCTTGCCCTGCCACATGAAGTGCTCGGCCATCGCCGCACCGGCGTAGGGAGCGACGTATTGCAGCGGGAGCCGGATCGGACGCCGTGGCGCTGACCACGATCGTGTAATCGAGCGCGCCGTGCTCGCGGAGCACTTCGACGACGGCGGCCGTGGCACTGGCACGCTGGCCGCAGGCGACGTAGATGCAGATCACGTCGCCACCCTTCTGATTGATGATCGTGTCGATGGCGACGGCCGTCTTTCCGGTCTTGCGGTCGCCGATGATCAGCTCGCGCTGACCGCGGCCGATGGGGGTCATCGCGTCGATCGCCTTGATGCCGGTCTGCAGCGGCTGTTTGACGGGCTGGCGGGCGGCGACGCCCGGGGCGATCGTCTCGACGGGCCGCCGCTCGGTGGTGACGATCGGCCCCTTGCCGTCCAGTGGATTGCCGAGCGGGATCGACCACGCGGCCGATGAGTGCCTCGCCCGACGGGGACCGAGAGCAAGCGGCCGGTCGTTTTGACCTCGTCCCCCTCGGAGATCTCCAGATAGTCGCCCAGGATGATGACGCCGACGCGAGTTTTCTTCGAGGTTGAAGACGAGGCCGCGGACGCCGTTGGGAAACTCGACCATTTCGCCGGCCATGGCCGTCGAGAGGCCGTAGCAGCGCGCGATGCCGTCGCCGACTTCCAGGACCTGCCCGACCTCGCTGGTCGCCAGCTGCCCGCTTGAAGTCTTCAATTTCCTTCTGGAGAACTGAAGCGATCTCGTCCGCTTTGAATTTCATGGAGACTCCTCTGCTGGAATCGCTCGCGAAGCTGCTTGATGCGCATCGCCAGCGAGCTGTCGTAGACGGTGTCGCCGACCCGGATCACGATTCCGCCCAATCAGCGACGGATCGACCTGGGTTTCGAGAATGGGATCGAAGGGAAGCGATTCGGCCAGACGCTGCCGGAGGCGCTCTCGCGCCTGGTCGTCGAGCGGCAGGGCCGTTTTGACCTGCACGCGCTGTTTGCCGCTGCCGGACTTCGTTGCGCAGCCGCGCCTCCCGCAGGATCAGCGGCAACAGGTCGAGCCGGTCGTGGCCGTGCCAGCACTCGCAAGAAGTTCGTCACCATCGCACTGGCTCGCGGGGCGATGACCTGCTCGATCAGGCGGATCTTTTCGTCGCGGCCGACCACCCGCGAGTGAAAGACCTCGCGAAGCGCGGGGACTTCGCCAGCACGTCGTCGACGAACGAGCCCAGCTCCTCGAGGACACCTCGGTGCGTGCTGGCTGCCGGCGGCGTCGAGCAGGGCGTCGGCATACGTCCGCGCGACGGCCTGCGAGGAGGGATCCTCCATCACCGAAGCCGACGTGAGCGGTCGGGTGGTGTTTGTCATCAGTCATCGAAGTCGAACGTCAGACTCGAACTACGACCGCCGCGGAAACTGCGGCCAGGGCCTCATCGATCAACCGGTCCTGGTCGGCGGCGTTCACGCTGCGGCCCAGGACGTGCTCGGTCGCCTGCGCGACTTCGGTCGCCATCACGTCGAACAGGTCCTTGAGCGCCGAGTCCCGAGCCCGGGCGATCTCCTGGACGGCCCGCTCCTTGGCGGCTTCCGCCTCTTTTTGCGCCTCGCTGACGATCTCTTGCTTCACATGCTCGGCGTCGCGGCGGGCCTCGGCCAGCAACTCGCGCATCTCGTCCTGCACCTTGGCCAGCCGCTTGGAATGCTCGGCCAGCATTTGCTCGGCCTTCAGTCGGGCCGACTCCGCGGCTGCGATGTCGCCGCGAATCTGCCCCTCGCGCTCGTCGAGCGCGGCGATCAGCGGCTTCCAGGCGTAACGCCCCAGCAAGCAGAGGAAAATCAAGAAGGTGACGGCCGACCACAAAGCCAGGTCCTCCTTGAACTTGAGCGGAACGCCCTCTTCGTGCAGTTCCTCGGATGCTTCGTTCCGCCGCTGACTCGGCTTGATTCGCCGGTTCCGCGGCGCGAACGACTCGCGCCGGCGCCGGCAAACGATGCAATGCCGACACACCCAGAGCGACACACACGCCGAACCTGGCAATCCACGTGCGCATCGATTCCCCTCGCTGACCCGTGATTGCGGTGGCTGAACGCGCGCGACTCACTGAGCGACCGCCGGCCACGGCGCCCCGCTGGCGATGCAAATAATCAGCGCGAAGAATGTCGCACCTTCGATCAGGGCGGCGGCGATGATCATCGCCGTCTGGATCTGGCCGGCGACTTCGGGCTGGCGGGCCATGCTCTCGACGGCCGAGGAGCCGATCTTTCCGATCCCGTAGCCGGCACCGAAGAGCGTCACGCCCGCCCCGATCGCGCCGGAGAAATGGACCCCGTATTCTCGCCGGCGGCCATCGCCGGGACGGCGAGCGCCAGGACGACCGCGATCGCCAACGCACCAATCTGAACAGTTTGCTTCACGTCACGACTCCTCAAGCTTTCTGTTGAGTTCGGTTTCAACTTGTCGCCGACCCGCCACCGGCGTGCCTGCGATCGGACCGGGGAATACGAATCGTCGTCTCTTTCTCGAAATCAGTGCGGGTTCACCGCCATCGAAATAAACAGCGTCGCCAGGAACGCGAAAATGTACGCCTGGATAAATGCCAAGAGTATCTCGAGCGTGCCAACGAAGATCTGTCCGAAGATGCTCGACGGCAACACGAGATACCAGAGCGCCGTGGTGGCCGTCGTGGCAATGTACAGCAAGAGCACCGCAATCACGGTGTGGCCGCCCATCATGTTCGCAAATAAACGCACGGCCAACACGCCGTGCTTGATGATGAAGCCGACCAGCTCGATCATCCAGATGACGGGAACCAGGAACACCTTCATCAGCGGCGAGAGATCCATGTGCGGCGACAACGAAGCCCAGAAACCCGCCACGCCCGATCGCCGCATGCCGTAAAACATGACCGTGCAGACGGTGACGACCGCCAAGGCTCCTGTCACGTTGATATTCGCCGTCGGAGAGCCCATCCACGGAAACGCGCCGAGCAGATTGCAAATCAGGACGTAGAAGAAACAAGTCCAGACGTAGGGCAAGAACCGATCGGCCGGATGTCCAGCGACCGCCGGCACGCCTTCGCCGTGCCCGTGGGCGTGGTCTTCGGGTCCATGCTGCGCCATGTCCATGTTCACCATGGCCCTGCACATCATGCGGGATTCCAATCGTGGGACGCACAACGTTATCACGGATGTAAAGTGCGAGCGTTTCCCAGAAGTTCCACCACGCGCCCTCGGGGGGAGTGCCCGAGGCAACCCGGCGAGCCAACCCTCGGAACACGAGCAACAAAAATAGTCCGGCCACGACCTGCAGCACCATGTACTTTGTGAGCTGAAGGCCGAAAATCTCGGGCAGCCGAAGTTTGATTTCGCCGGAGGACGTCCAGAAACCGGGCAGGTGGAAATACGGGTGATCCCGCACGTGCTCGAAGAGATCGGGTTCCGGGTGAGCCGCCATCGGGGATCAGACTCCCCCTGCGCGGTTGGCCACTCGCAGAATCGGTGCGGGGCAAAACCAGGAACGTTTCCACGACCAAAAGAACGACGTAGAAAGCCAGCAGCCAAACCACGAATTCCCGGAAGCCCAACCGTTGATCGGCCGACTGGATGATGACCATCCCCAGAAACACGAAGATCATCCGCAACAGCATCCCGCCGAGCACAACCAGAGGCACCTGACCTCCGGCAGCTCCGTACGCCGCGGCCAGCCAAAACACAATCCAGCCCGGGATCACGCAGAGCACAGCGGCCGCCGAAACCCCGATCAGTGCGTCGCGGCCCGCGATCATCCACGCCGGACCGAGGAGCGTGAGCCACAGCGCCGCGGTCGCTAACCCGAGCCAGGCGCAGCGCGACCAAGCCGCTTGAATCGGCGTTTGCTCGCTCCCCCGGCTCGAAATCATTACGAGGCCTTTCCCCGCGTCGGTCGGGACGAGCCCGAACCTCCGCGCTTGGCCAGCGCCAACAAATGCCACAGAGCTAACAAAAACCCCAGCACTGCTCCCACCGCCAAAAGCCAGGGCCCTGTTCCCCAACGCCCGTCGAGCCAGTAGCCCAGCCCCGCTGGCGCCACCATCTCAATCGAAATCGATGTGATCTGCTGGACCAAGTGCATCGCGACGACCATCGGCGGGCGGTCGTCGTTCGAGGCACCGGGCACAAGAAACCTCTCGGCGGACGCCGACGGAGGCCAGGATTCAGGCAAGCGTGTGTGACCGCCACGACGTCACAAGCAACCAAGTCGCAGCGAGCCTTTCACGCTTTTCGTTTTCGTCACTTTGTTTGTTCGTGTTTTCGCGAAAAGTGTATTCCCTGTCATGGGGAGTGTCAAAGCAACGAGAGGAGTGAAACGGGATTTCCCAAGAGTGGGGCGTCCTATTCCCAATCGCGGGGAACGCGGCAGAGTCGTCGGAAAAAAATTCGACGAGAAGCTGCGGGCGCCGGCTCGAACGAATGCAAAGCGCAGACGAGCGGAGCCCTTGAGTTGGAGGCCGATCGATCGACAGAGAGGGCTCTAAGTCGCGTCCTCTTTCCTCGCCGAACGTATCCGCACTGAATCGGATTCGGTTCGCGATCCGGCTGCGCGCGGCGGCGACTCGGACACCGGCTACGTGCACCCGACATTCAGGATAATTGCGATCGTCCGTTCCTGGACTCCCGCTGGGGGAGGCGCGCTCTCTTGGACCGAGACGACCGAAGTCTGTCATAAAGCTCTGAGCCGATGCGTGTGGTTACGAATAGACGCCCGACCTTTCCCAGGCTGCCGGGAAACATCTGGGACATATGTACATAGGTGCTTTCCCGTGCGCGAGGAACAGTTTAGTGTCCCATCGAACAAGTTGTAAGTTCTATTGTCATTTTAATTTATGAATTCTGTGGCATCTTGCGCCTTTTATTTGGACGGCGCAATTGAAACTTTCAAGTTGAGGTTGATAAAACCAAGGTGTGAATCCTTCACATCGGTCCAGTTCAGCGAATTCGTCGCTGGGACTTGATTCACGCCAGATAACATTCCGCGTCAGTAATGCGCGGATCACCCAGAGTCCGAAACGTACGGCGGGCGTTTGTCTTGGCCGCAGCTCGGTCGGGGTGTGATCCACGCATCCGAAGCGATCGTTTCGGACATGTCGAGGCACGGACCGCCGCCGGAAACCCCGCTGCTGAAGCCTTGAAGTTTCTTCAGCTTGATCGTTCCTAAGATCGGGAATCCGCAGGTGATTCGCAGACTCTGTCGTTGCGCGTCCAGGTTCGATCGAACGGGCCAAATCGACCGTGGCGTCCCCTCGTTTTTCATACGCGCCCAATGGACCCAGTCGGTCCATTCGGACGGAGATTCCACCTTATGACCGTTACTGCACTTCGCGCTTTGACACGCAAGGCTTTGGCTGCTCGGGCCAAAAAGCACCAGATCGCCGGCTGGCACGAGATGACGAAAGACGAACTCGTTGCCGCTCTCGCCATTTCGTATCGCCGGCAACTCGGCCGCAACCGCAACGGCGCCGCCAGCCCAACCAAGCCACGCAACGGACACCGAAATGGGTCGCCGCACAACGGTGTCTCCCCACAGCCGCTGCGCCGCGAGGGTCTCGAACGCGATGCGAAGACCGACCGTCAGTATTTTCACGGTGGACCGTTGCGTGGCCGACGGTTGCTGAAAGCGGCGATCGCATCGGCGGCGGCGCCGGCCGCGCACGATTCGCTCGTGGCGGAAGGGGCCGATCCCTGCTGGGTGCACGTTCGATGGACGCTGTCGCGAGACACGCTCACCCGAGCCGAGGCCGCGCTGGGCGTGCAATGGCATCATTCACTCCCTGTGTTGCGGATTTTGGACGTGACCGGCGACGACTCGGGAGCTTCGGTGCAGACCCGTGTCGGCGATGTCGAAATCCACGGAGACGTGGACCACTGGTATCTGCCGGTCGATCCGGCGCCGCGGAGGTATCGGATTCAGATCGGCTACCGCGCACCGAACGGATTGTTTTTCGTGATGGCCCAATCGAACCGCGTCCAAACGCCTCGCCCTGGCGCCCATTCCCTCCAAACCCGATTGCGAAAGGGTGGCAACCGGCCACACGGTTCGCCGGAGGTTTCTGTCGACCTCGAAAAGCGACCGACGTACGATCTGCGAGCGCTGCCGACCGCGAAACTTCCCGTCCCTCGCGTCGTGTCGAATGGAAACGGCCCGGAATCCGGTGAAACCGAGGTCTCGGGCGAGCCTCCCGTCGAGTTGCGGTTGCATGCGGAGTTGATCCTGCATGGCTCGACCGATCCTCAAGTCGAGTTAAAGCTCCTGGGTGAACGGATCCCAGTGAGCCGCGACGGGACTTTTTCGCAGCGGTTCACTCTTCCCGAAGGACGCCAAGTGATCGACGCGGTGGCGACCACGCGCAACGGCTGCCATCAGCGGACCATTGTGCTGGGCATCGAGCGAAACACCAAAGAACTCGAGCCCCAATGGTTTGATCAGATCGATCACTGACCGTTTGCAGTGCCACTTGGAGTGCGCTGAGTGGTCCGAGATTCTGGGCGCGGCTTGAGACGGCCCCCCTGCCGCTTTATCCTCAAGAACGCGCAGTTCGATTGCGGCGAAGACAAAGAGGGTGAAGGCGCAGTTTGGCTCAGTCGCCAAGTTTCGTCGGTCAGGTTGATTTTTATGTGACCGCGAGCAGGGCCGGACGAAGGTTCGCCCCTCGCGTATCGTTCCGGCCGACCCGCGTTAGCCGCAACCCTTAATTCGGCTCACCCAACGAGGGATCCATGTTTGGTCTGTTGCCAAAGAATCTCGAATTCTTTGACTGCTTCGATCGCGCCGTGCAAAACGCTGTGCACGCTGCCACGTTGCTCTTGGAATATGCGAAAGTGGGAGACTACCGTCGAAACGAGCTCGTGACGGCGATCATGGATGCTGAGCATACGGGCGACCGCGTCACGCACGAAACGCTCGACCGCCTCGAGCAGACGTATATCACACCCATCGATCGCGAAGACGTCTACAGCCTGATTACGCGCATCGACGATGTGGTCGACATGATTGACGCCGTCGCCCAGCGGATGATGTTCTATAAGATCGAATCGGTCCGCAAGGATTTCGTCAATCAGTGCGAGGTCCTGGTGAAGGCCAGCCGGCTGATGACCGACGCGGTCGGCGCCCTGCGACGGATGAAGGAGCTGCGACATCCGAAAAACGGCAAGGTGTCGCTGGATCAGTTGATCATCGCAGTCCACGAGGCGGAGGAAGAGGGGGACGCCATCCACCATCACTTCCTCGCCGAACTGTTCGACTGCGGCCTCGACGCATTTCAAGTCATCAAGTGGAAAGAGCTGTATCAGCTCGTGGAGGAAGCCATCGACTATTGCGACGACGTGGCCTGCGTCGTCCATCGGATCGCGCTGAAAAACGTTTGAACCTGCCGGCGCTCATCCAACCAAGTACACCGCCGACCCGCGGGTCCTTGTCCCTTCGCTAGCTCACGATTCCAACCCCTCTGCCCGCGCTTAAGAGGATCGTCGTCGCATGCGCTCGCCAGATCAAAATCGTCGTAGAGCGTGGTTCGCGCTGGGCGTGTTGTTTCTAATCAACATGCTCAATTTTTACGATCGGCAGATTCCCGCGGCGGTCACCCCTTCGATCGTCAGCGAGTGGAACCTGAGCTACACCAAGGTGGGGCTGTTGGGCACGGCATTTGTGCTGATCTATGCGGCCGTCGGCGTCCCCCTCGGACGACTCTCGGATCGATATTCTCGGACCCGCATTCTGGGCGCCGGAGTGACGGTGTGGAGCTTGCTGACAGCCGCTTCGGGAATGACCTGGAGTTATGCCTCGATGTTCGTGACCCGCCTTGGCGTCGGAGTGGGCGAGGCAAGCTGCGCCCCTGCTGCCAATTCGCTGGTGGGTGACCTGTTCCCGCCGCGACAGAGAGCGCGAGCGCTGGCAATTTTCATGCTGGGGCTCCCGATTGGGATCTTCTTAAGCACGACTCTCAGCGGTTGGCTGGCGCAGCACGCCAGCTGGCGAACTGCTTTTTACATCGCGTGTATCCCCGGGCTCGTTTGCGGAGCGGCGACGCTATTCATGCTGGAACCGAAACGGGGTGGATCGGAGCGCGAGCATTCGGCTCCAGCCGCCACGTCGCCCGCGCCGCGCCCGCAGCGTCCCGGCTCTCCCTATCTCATCGTTCTGGGAACGCCGACGATTATGTGGATCATCGTTTCGGGCGCGCTGCACAACTTTAACATGTATGCGATTAACTCGTTTTTGCCCGCGATGATCGAGCTGCGGCATCATTTGGACCACAGCAAAGCCGGCTTGATCGCCGGGATCGTCCTTGGAGCCGTGGGCGTCGTTGGCATGCTGGGAGGCGGATGGTTGGCCGACCTTGCGCAGCATTCGCGGTCGAACGGGCGGCTGCTCGTCGCCACGGCTGCAATGTTTCTCTCGGCCCCGCTCATCTACTTGGGATTGAACCAGCCCCCGGGTTCGATCGCCAGCTTCATGATCTTCACCGGCGCCGGCGTGATGTTCGTGTACGTGTATTACGCCAGCGTGTACGCCGCTATCCAAGACGTGATCGAGCCCGGATTGCGCGGAACGGCAATGGCCCTCTACTTTTTCGCCATGTACCTGGTCGGCGGAGCGTTTGGGCCGTCGGTGATGGGGAAACTGAGTGACGTGCTTTCAACTCGCGCGATGGAGGCTGCGGGGGTCACTGCGGCCGGGGGTACAATTCCCGCCGAGTTTCGAGAAATCGGACTGCATCAAGGGCTCTACGTGCTACCCGTGGTCTGCCTGGGGCTAGGAATCGTGCTCTTTGCGGCATCGCGCACTGTCGCCCGCGACATGCGTAAGCTAGACGACTGGTACGAACAAGCCGAGCGAGATTCCTTCCCGCAGCCCGCGGCATTGGCGGCCGGCGAGGCCGTGGCGGGACGCTGACGACTGCGCCGCTTATGGTTCCGAACTAGCGAAAATCTCCGAAGGGCTAACGGCTCGCCGCTCGCGGACCGACTTGTAACACGCGTCGACGAGGGCCATCGTGTGCAGATTATCTTCGCCGCTGAGATCGCGTGCGAGACGTTCCTCGAGGGCGCATAAGAGCTCGGCCATCGGGCCGGCAAAGGCGTCGGGGAACCAGGCTTCAGACCAGGTTGGTCGGACCCAATGCCCCGATTGACGGACGTTAGTCCACTCAAGTGTGCTCGGAGTGCGTTTTGGATAATCGGGCCACCCGATCGTGCCGCGAGCAAGTCCCTCGGTTCCTTCCACCCGCCAGCGGATGCCGATGTCGTTCGCCGCGCCTTCGAGCGAAGGTCCGGCCCAAACGTCATCCCAGGCCGCCGCACGCAAACCGTTCTCGTATTCGAGGACATAAAGACAAATGCCGTCCTCGTGCGGAAATTCCTCTGCTGTTCGCGGATCGGGCCGCACGCTGGCGTACACGCGGTCCGGGTTCCCGAAGAGAAAGCGGAACGCGTCGAGGTGGTGAATGCTCATGATCCGCAGGGTGACCCATCCCTGCCGCTGTTGCCACGGCATCCAATGTGGGATCGCTCGCATCTCGATCGTCGCCAAAACGGGCGTGCCAAGTTCGCCGCGAGTTAAGAGCTCTCGGCAGGCCCGAATCGATTGGTCGTAGCGCATGTTTTGGTTGACGGCCAGCGTGATGCCGGCGTTCTTGCACAGCGCGACCATTTCGCGAGCCTGGCCGAAGCTCACCCCGAGCGGCTTTTGAGCGAGGATGCCCCGCACATGCTCGGCATGCCGAACGGCCTCGCGAACGACTTCGAACTGGACGTCAGGGGGAACCGCAATGTCAACCACCTCGATCCGACGGTCGGCCAAGCAGTGCGCGATAATCTTCGTAAACCGCTGTGATGCCGTGGCGGCTGGCGACCTCGGCAGCGCGCTGGCGGGTTCGGGACGCGATCGCGATCGGTTCAAAGCCGGCATCTCGATAAGCGACGAGGTGGCACTCATCCATGATGAAACCGGCCCCGATACAGCCGATGGGAACCGCCTTGTTCCGCGGCATACGCGGCAAATAATTGAGGGCTTCCGGCGGTCCGCTCACGATCCCCTCTTGATACGATGAACAATTGGCATCGATCGCCGCGCCGAGGGGTCCCAAGAGAAATCCATGCCTTCGCCACCTCGATCTCAGATCATCGTAAAGTCAGGGTCGACACCTGAGGAGGGGGCCAGTCGGCAATCGTTGTTCGAACTTTTCAGCCAATGCCCCATTCCACCGGCGGAGCGCCTCGACAACTTGGGGCTGTTCATCAAACGCCAGGCGCTCTCGCGCATTCTTTGGATGCACGAGCTCTATCAGAAGATCATCAACGTCCCTGGGATCGTAGTCGAATTCGGCGTCCGCTGGGGGCAAAACCTGGCATTGTTCGAGTCGTTCCGAGGAATGTACGAGCCGTACAACTACACCCGTAAGATCGTCGGCTTCGATACGTTCTCGGGTTTTCCGCAGCCCGCGCCGCAAGACGGCAAGGATCCGTCAGTCGTCGCCAACGCCTACAACGTTTCCGAGAACTACGAGGACTACCTCGAAAACCTGCTTACCTACCATGAATCCGAATGCCCGATCAGCCACATCAAGAAATTTGAGCTCATTCGCGGCGACGCACCGGTCAAGCTCGCGGAGTACCTCGACGCCCATCCCGAAACAATCATCGCGCTGGCCTACTTCGATTTCGATCTCTATGAACCGACGAAGAAGTGCCTGGACTTGATCCGCGACCGTCTGACGCGCGGCAGCGTGCTTGGCTTTGACGAGCTAAATTTCGAGGCGTTCCCGGGCGAAACGATCGCCTTGCGCGAAACACTGGGCTTGGATCGGTATGCGCTGCGCCGTTCGCCGCACAATCCGCTTCCGTCTTACCTGGTGATCGAATAGCCGATCTCAGGAAGGGCTTTTCCCACAAATCGTGCTCCCCTCCCATTCCCCCTTATTTGCCCCATCGCTCTTGATATTGACCCTCCGACGAGGGCGCACATACGATCCGCCGATTTTTGGGTCGTCCTGGAAACGGCCATGCGCCTGAATGCGCCTCGAAGACCACTGCTGTGGATCGTGCTAGGGGCACTTGCGCTGCGAATGGGGGCCGCGCTCCTGTTGCAGCATGATCTGGACGTGAACAAGAAGCGCCCCTTCCTGATCACGGGGGACGCTGAGGGTTACTGGGAACTGGGACGGGAAATCGCCCAGGGGGAGCCGTACCAGTTGTATGATCCGCCACGACGAGTCGAACGAATGCCCGGATATCCCGCCTTCGTCGCGGGAGCAATTCGGCTCTCACAAGCCGTCGGGGTCGCGGGGGAGCGGCAATACTTTGTCGCACGCGCTGCTGATGGCCTTGGTCGGAACCTTGAATTGCGGCTTCAGTCGCGCTACTCGGGCGCGAATTGTTCGACTCTCGCACGGCAAACTTAGCGGCGGGAATCGTTGCAGTGGCACCGCCGTTGATCGGATTTAGCGTGATCCTGCTCAGCGAAACTCTCTTTGCGACGGGACTCCTGGTGAGCCTCTGGTGCATGGCACGTCTCGTACGGGATTCCGACACGGGCAGCGGAATCGGTCGCTTACTAGCCTGGGCGGTCCTCACCGGACTGACGATTGCAATCGCCGTTTATGTGCGGCCCAGTTGGCTGCTGGCGGCACCAATCTTCGCGGCAATTTTTGCGGTTTGGCAAGGAAGAAGACAATCCCTCGCGAAGGCCTTGCTCCCCGCCGCAGTCGTCGTGTTGGTTGCTTACGGTGCCCTTCTTCCGTGGGCGTACCGGAACCATCGAGTCACGGGACATTGGATCTTTACGACGCTTTGGGTCGGCGCGAGTCTGTGCGACGGGTTCAATCCCAGCGCGACCGGCGACAGCGACCTCAAGTTTGTGGACGACGATCGACTTTCGGAGCGGATGTCGGAATACGAGGTCGATCAGCACTACCGAGCCAAGGCTTGGGAGTACATCCGAGAGCATCCTGACCGCGCCGCTTGGCTCACCCTCGAGAAGCTCAAGCGGTTTTGGATGCCGTGGCCCAACGCCAGACAGTTTGATGGACTGCTGCCGAAAATCGCCGTCGCAGTCTATTTCATTCCGATCTTGCTCACTGGCGTTATCGGGTGGCTAACCGGCCCGCGCAAGTTCTGGGCTTGGATGCTCACGCTGGGACCGATTTTGTATTTCTGCGCTCTGCACGCCATTTTTTTGGGATCGCTGCGCTATCGGCTGCCGGCCGAGTATCCGCTTTGTATCGCCTCGGCGATCGGCTTGCAGCAGGTCTGGAAACTCCTCTGTCGCGGCAGGCTCAAGGCGGCGGGGCCACCCCCCGCGTCGTCGGCCGCCACATGAAACTGTCGAGCCGCCTGAGACCGTGAAGCCATGGTGGTCCGCAAAACGTTGCAATGGATTGCGACGCTTCTGCTCCTGGCCGGAGCTGGAGGAGGCGGCTACTCGTATTGGTTCTTCACGCATAGCGACGAACAGCTGAGGGCGAAAATCTACGAATTCGTCGGAAAAAAGCTACCGAATGCCCGCCTCGAAATCGGCCGCGCCTGGTTTTGGGGCCACAAGGTCCATCTGCAGAACGTGCTTTTGTCTGCCAAAGGGCTCGATCAACCTCTGGCGCGCTGCGCCGAGATCGTGATCACACTTGACGGCGAGGAACTCTCCGACGAACTGCGGATTGACGTCCGAGCCGTGCACGTCGTTCGGCCAGACGTTCGCGTTGTGCGAGACTCAACAGGGCACTGGAACTGGGAGAAGATTCTTCCCCTGCCCGAACCCGACGAGATGTGCCCGGACGTCGCTTTCGACGATCTGCAAATCGGGTTGCAACTGGCCCACAGCAGCGCCGACACCGCTACGTTTCACGTTCAGCAGGGGGGCATGCGACTGGTCCCATCTGCACGCAAAGTTTTTCAAGTCGAAGCGGACTTCCGGCTCCCGAGTCTGGGAGATATCCATCTCGACGGAGGTTTCAATCTCGAGAAACGGTCCTGGCAGCTGGGCGGTGGGACGGCGGCCGGGGCCAACGTCGGTGACCTCGTCGATTCTGTCTTCCGTGCCTTCCCCGAGACCGGGGAAAGGCTCGCCGCATTCGAAAAGTCCTTGCGATCGTCGGTCCGCACGGCATCGCGCGACGCCGATTCGACGACTCCAGTCGAGCCGGCCCCTCTCCCCGGACGCTCAGTCGCGCCGCACGTCTCGGGGCGGGCGAAAATCCATTTTGAGCTGCGTCGCGATTCGAGCCGTGCCCCACTGGTCTATAAGGTCCTCGCCGAACTCGCCCAGGGAGAAATTGACCATCCCCTGCTCCCATTCGGGCTGCAAGCCGTGGCGGGCAAGGTCTTCGCCGATAACAGTCGTTTGATCTTGCGCGACGTCGAGGGGCAAAACGGCACTATGTCCGTGAACCTCGACGGACAGCTCGACCTCCCGAATCCCGCCGCAGGCAATCGCATCGAAGTCAAAATCGTCGACCTGCCACTCGACAATCGGCTGCGGTCACGACTCAGCCCGGCACTCCAACGGCTCTATCGCATCATCCGACCCGAGGGACAGATCGACGCGGCCGGCTCGATCGTCCGCGGGCCAAACGGTGGCTGGAATCCAGTCGGCTGGAAGCTCACGGCTAAACACTGCGCTGTCACACACGAAAAATTTCCCTACCCGATCACCGACGTCGTGGGCACTGCCACCCAGCGCGAGAACAATTCTCTCGACATCGATTTTCGGGGCAGGGCCGGCAGCCGACCCGTTCGGCTGACGGGACTCGTGTCTCACCCTGGACCCGATGCCGAGGCCGATTTCGACTTCGATGTTCAGCGGTTGCCGGTTGACGACGCGCTGCTTTCGGCCGCCTCGGCTCAGCCTCAGCTGCACCGCACGCTGAGTGCACTCAATATTCGCGGCTTATTGGACGTCCATAGCCACTTCCATCGTCCCGCCGGACCCGTCGAGAAAATGGATTGGCGGATGGATGCTCGGCTCGCCGACGGGTCGCTGGAGTACGAGCTATTCCCTTATCGCCTTACCGAATTTTCCGGTGGTTTTGGTTTCGATTCGGTCAAGGGAATTTGGAGCTTCGATGAGCTGCGCGCGCGGCACGGGCCGGCTCAGCTCTTTGGCGTCGGCAGTTTTGTCAAACGCGACCCCGCGGACCGAGGCACTCTCAAGCTCGACATTCACGCGGACAATGTGGCGATCGAACGGGAATTCGAGCAGGCCTTTCCGGCGTACGCGCAGAAGCTTTGGGACATGGTCTATCCGTCGGGCAAACTGAAGACTCACATTCTGCTGCGTTGGAATCCCGGCTCGAAGCCTCAAATCGAGGTCCCCGTGGCGGTCGTCACGGATGGCACACTCGAGATTCACTCGTTCCCGTACCCACTCGATCACGTGAACGCCCAGTTCGCGTACGGCCGCGATCCAAATTCCGGCAGCGATCGGATTCTGATTGTCGCGTTTCAGGCGCAGCATGACGAAACAAGGATCTCAATCGACAACCGGAGAAACGTGCCGGTCCAGTCACACATCCTTTGCCCGCCCGCGGACGACCCAATCGGTGAATGGTTGGTCCATTTGCAACCGTTGCGAGTCGAAGATTTAAACCCCGATCAAACGCTGCGCCGAGCTTTGCCGGCTGTCGTGCGGAGCACCATGAATACGCTGAACCCGCGGGGAAAAGTAACGTTGGACGGAATGCTTGAGCTGCGGGGAACCCGGCGTCCGACCGATCCGGTTACGGCGGCGTGGAACTTTACGACGATCGCCTCGGGGGCGACACTATCAACGGGCGTGGAGCTCACGAACGTCTACGGGGAAGCCAAATCTCGAGGCACCTGGGACGGCCGCAATGTGCAGCTGGAAGGTGCGGTTGATCTCAAATCGGTGTACGTCTTCACACACCAGTTCACATCGATCCGTGGTCCCTTCGTTCTGACCAACCAGGACCTAGTTGTCGGATCGGCGAAAGCGTTTCTCCCGCCCGCGGCCGGTGCCCGGGCCGAGCCGATTCCCGATGCCCAGCGAATGACCGCGAGGTTTGTCGGTGGCACGGTGCAACTCGATGCCCAAGCCCACCTCGATGCCGATAAAACGCGATATCGCGTGAAAGCGGCGCTGCATAACGCGAACCTCGGACTGTACTCGCAGGTTTACATTCCCAACCAGGGTTCGCTGCGCGGAGTGATGAACGGCTGGATTGATCTTTCCGCCAACAGCCCTGACCCCAAAGACGTCACGGGGCGCGGGCAGTTGTTGATCCATCCCGCCGCGCTCTACGAATTGCCGGTGTTTGTGCAGATTTTCAAAGCGTTCACCTTCGCACCACAGAACAGTACGGCCTTCAACTATGCGTTGGCCAATTTCAGCATCGGCAAGCGGCAGTTCGATTTCCATGAGATCGACTTGATCGGCGACGCCATCAGTCTGCGTGGACAAGGCACGGCGCGTTTCGACGGGGCGTTGCGCCTCAAGTTTTATTCAAGGCCGGCCGGCGCCTGGCAACGGTCGATCTTTCGTGACTTTGCCAACCAGTTCGGACAGGGGTGGATCGGTGTGAAGGTGACCGGCACCGTGCAGCAGCCGCGAGCCGAGACCACGGGTCCGCCGCAAATGAACGACGCTTTTCGCAAATTCTTGGACGCATTCAACCAGTCGCCGAGCGGCGTGCCGTTGGTCAATCCGCCCTGGATGAACGCATTTCCGATGACGCCGATAGGAAGTAATCCTCAGCCGACCAACTCCAAGCAGTGACCGGCGGACACTGCTTAGGAAAGGAGCCGCTCGAGGTCCTCGACCGTAAGGTCCTTGAGCAGGTTTGCGTCGGCCTGCAGAATCGCGTCGGCCAGCGAGCGTTTCTGGTCCTGCAGTTCGGCGATCTTTTCCTCAACTGTGCCGCGGCAGATCAACCGATAGGCGAAAACTTTTCTCGTCTGTCCAACGCGATGAGCGCGGTCGATGGCCTGCGCTTCGACGGCCGGGTTCCACCAAGGATCGAGCAGAAAGACATAGTCGGCCGCCGTCAGGTTAAGGCCCAATCCGCCGGCCTTGAGGCTGATCAAAAAGACGCAGCAAGCCGGGTCGGATTGGAATCGGTTCACTCGTTCGCGCCTGTCGCGCGTCTGACCGTCGAGATATTCGTAAACAACGCCCCGGCGGTCGAGATGCTTGCGGACAATGGCCAGCATGCTCGTGAATTGCGAAAAGACCAAGGCTTTATGTCCCTCGGCGATCAGTTCCTCGAGATCGGGCAACAGCACGTCGAGCTTGGCGGAAGACTCCTCGTCGCTCGCCTGGTTGACGAGATGGGGATGGCAGGCCGCCTGCCGCAGTCGCAACAGGGCTTCGAGCACGTGCATCTTGGTCTTGCCGAGCCCCTGCCGATCGATTTCGCCCAATAGGGCGGCGCGGTACGAATCGCGCAGCTCCTGATAGATGCGGCGTTGCTCTTTCCGCATGTCGCAGTGGATCGTCTGTTCGAGCTTTTCGGGAAGCTCGGATGCGACCTCTTTCTTGGTGCGGCGAAGGATGAAGGGTCGCAACCCCTGCGACAACAGCTGGCGCGACTGCTCGTCCTGCGTCCCCGCTGCGAATTGCTTGAAGAGCGAGCTGCGGCCGAGCATGCCGGGGTTGAGAAACTCGAAGATCGACCACAAGTCGCCGAGATTGTTTTCGATCGGCGTGCCGCTCAGCGCCAGGCGGTGGCGGGCCGACAACAGACGGCTGGCTTTCGCAATCTGCGAGCCGGCATTCTTGATCGTCTGTGCCTCATCCAGCACGACATACTCGAAGGGGATGTCCTTGAGAATTGCGATATCCCGCCGCAGCGTTCCGTAAGTCGTCAGCACGATGTCGTGTTTGGCAAGATCAGGGCGTTGCGCGGCCCGTCCGATTCCGCTGTATTCGATTGCCTTCAGTGTGGGCGCAAAGCGGGTGCACTCGCTGTGCCAGTTGAAGAGCAGCGACTTCGGCACAACGACGAGCGAGGGGACGACGGTTTTGTTGCGAGCCTTGCGCTCGACCATCACTGCCAGAAACTGAATCGTCTTTCCGAGACCCATGTCGTCGGCCAGGCAGCCGCCGAAGCGGAGGTCTTGGAGAAATTTCAGCCAGCCAAGCCCCTCCTTCTGATATCCGCGCAGCTCACCATGGAAACCGCGCGGCTCTTCGATTGCCTGAATCCGCAGCGGCGACCCCAATCGCGAGCGCAGCTCGAGAAACTGGGAGTCGTAGTCGGTCTCTGGCATCGATGCGAGCAAAGCATCGAGCATGGTGACGGTGTTCATCGCGTAGCGGACATGATCGTCTTCCGCGGTTCCCAGCGTCGCCAAGAGCGAGAAGCGTTCGATCCATTCTTCGGGCAGGATGCCGAGCGACCCGTCGTCCAGCCGCACGGTGGTGTCGCCGCGGGCGACGGCGGACAAGAGATCGGGCAGACGAATCGTGCGCCCCTCAAAATCCACCTGGGCATGCAGCTCGAACCAGTCGACGTTCGATCGTACCCGGAATCGCAGGTCGGTTGGCTGGCGGACCCGCTTGCCGTCGGCGTGCACTTGCCAGCCTTCCGCGGCGATTGATCGCACGGCCGGCCCTAGCGAACGGGCCGAAATCTCGACGTCCCGACCAGTGCGCCGCGGATCGAGCAGCCGACGAAAGCCCTGCTCCACGAGCTGCAGCCAGCGCTGTTCCTCGCGCTGCTTGTTCCGCACGATGCAGCGGCCGAGCGTCCGCTGGACGATGGCCCATTGCGAACTCGAGGCCCGCACCTGCGTGCCGACGTAGTCGAACGAAACGTCCCCCTGCAGCCGGTCGCCGTGCAACATTGCGCCGCGCGGGGCACGGAGGGTCAAATGAGGCACCGGATCGCAGGTGACTTCTTCGAGCCGCAGCTCCTCGGGCAAATCCAGCCGCGGCAGCGCGGGCATGTCGAGTAGTTGATCGATGAAGTCGTGTTCCTCGCCAGTCGGCACGCGAAGCCGCTCCCCGCGCTCGAGCAGCTTGACCCAGGCAAAGGCGCCGAAATCACGCAGTCGGGCAATCCGCTTCGCGGTCAGGACCAGGCCGCCAGGAACCAACAGCACGGTCCGGCTCAAAGGCAGAATCTCATTTTCGCGGCACAACTGTCCTTCGATCCGCCAGGATCCCTTGTCCACGACCGCCGGCGTTTCTTCAGGTTCGGAGCCGGATTCGACCGCCTCAGTCTCACTAACCGGCAAATCGACCTCGAAATCAGACTCTTCAGACGTCGGCTCGTCGGAAACGCTTTCCGACGCATAGGACAGCGGAGTCGGTTTCCCGGGTGATGCCGCGTCATCCGCCCCCGCATCGTCCGGAACCAGACGCAGCGATAGTTCCCAGGCAGGTCCGTCGTCCCAGGTCAGCGGAGTGTTCGATCGCTCGTCGCTGTTGAGGTAGCGGACCCGTCCCGTCGCGCACATCAGCGGCATGATGAGCTCGCACAGCTCGTGCGGAATGCGGAAGCGGTGGACGGCACTCTGAATTTCCGCCTGCTGAGCATGCCAGTTGCCGCGTTCGGGGGTTCCCCCAGAAAGATAGGCCAGAATCCGCGCGTCATCGGCATCGATCGCCTCATCGATGCGATTTGGCGCAGGCGGAGTGGCTTGAGCTTGCCCCATTGTCCGTTTCCCCGCCGTTGGCGATGGGAAGTTTGAATCACGATCTGGCCGATCGAGCGACTTTGATCGACGTCGATTTCATAAAAGACTTCTTGCTCGCGCGGAGCAGAGGGCTGTCCCACCGGTTCCTGGGCGAGCGTCTGCCGCACCTGCAGCAGCCGCGCTTGCCAGCCGGTCACCGCGATGGGAGGAGCCCCCAGAGATCGTGCGCCGCTGCTGCTGCCGGGTTCGAAGAAATCGCCGGGGAGGTCGTCGCCGTCGTCCTCCAAGTCATCGTCCAAAACCAACGGAGTCCGTGGTTCGGTGAAGAAGGGGGGGACGTGCCCGGCCTTGATCTCGCCGCTGAGGTAATTTCCCTCGTCGACGGCGAGCACCGTTCCCCAGAGGTGCTTGCATGACGGCTCAGTTTGGGCCGACGCGACGCAATTGCAGAACATTTTGAGTCGGCCGTCCTGCCGACTGAGCTGCGTTTGATACTCGACGCCGTCGCGGACAATCGCAAACAGCTCGTCGGCCGTTACTCGCGTGATCGCCACGCGTTCGGCCTTGAGGTACGCGGCCCCACGGAAACGCACGTCGGCCCGAAACCGGCCCTCCAGCAGTTCCGCGAGCGTCATGCCAACCCCCCAGCACCGGTTCGAAAAGCGGAGCGCATCCGGTGAGGTTAACGGATCCTGGGACTTTCTGACCAGCCTGAAGGTGCGGAAAGTCGCGCGAAGACTTGCGCGCGAAGGCTCGCACGAGAGCACCCTAGATTGGCATTCGGCCTGTTTTAATGCTATACGAGCGCCATGCGTCTCGATCCGCCATTGTTGTGCGATGCGGACGTGCGGGAGTGGTTTTCGCGCCAAATTCCGCTTGCCGATTTCCGCGGAAAACGGGTCCTGGTGCTCGTTCCCGATGCGACGCGGACGGCGCCACTGCCGCTCCTGTTCGACGCGCTCTACTCGCGACTGGCCGGGACTGCCGCCCGCCTGCATGTATTGATCGCGCTCGGAACTCATCCGCCGATGGATGACGTGCAAATCGCGCAGCTCTTGGGTTTGGACAAAAGTTCACGGGGCTGGCACGGCGGGCTCGAAGTCTTCAACCATGCTTGGAACAGCGACGAGGCTTTGTGCACGCTCGGTCGCTTGACGGCGGCCGAAACGCGCGAAATTTCTCAGGGCCAATTGTCGTTGGATGTGCCCGTGCGGATTAATTCCCGCGTCCGCGACAACGACGTGGTGCTCATTCTGGGGCCCGTCTTTCCGCACGAGGTGGCCGGCTTTTCGGGAGGCAACAAGTATTTTTTCCCCGGAATCTCCGGCCCCGAGCTGTTGAACTTTTTCCATTGGCTCGGCGCGCTGATCACCAACGTCAAAATCATCGGGGTTGCCGACACGCCCGTGAGGCGAGTGATCGACCGCGCGGCGTCACTGATTCCCGTCGAGCGCCGTTGCGTCGCTTTTGTCGTCTCCCCGCAAGGCGGCGTCCAGGGTCTGTTCTACGGCACGCCCGAATCTGCCTGGCGCGATGCAGTTGAGCTCTCGTCGCACGTTCATGTGCGGCACGTCGAGCGTCCGTTCCGGCAGGTGCTTTCTTGTGCGCCGCCGATGTATGACGAACTGTGGGTCGCCGGCAAATGCATGTACAAGTTGGAGCCGGTCGTCGCCGACGGAGGCGAGCTGATCATTTTCGCGCCCCATTTGAAACAAATCTCGCAGACCCACGGCAAATTGATTGAACGCATCGGCTATCACGTCCGAGACTACTTCACGGCCCAGTGGGATCGGTTTAAGGACGTCCCCTGGGGAGTCTTGGCCCATTCGACGCACGTTCGCGGGACTGGGACATTCGAGGGCGGAGTCGAGCGCCCGAGAGTGAAGGTGACGCTGGCGACCGGACTGCCGCGCGAATTATGCGAGCGCATCGGTCTGGGCTACCGGGATCCGGCATCGATCGACGTCGAGGCTTTCGCGGGTCGCGAAGACGAAGGCGTTCTCCTTGTTCGGAAGGCGGGAGAGCAACTCTATCGCCTCAAGGACGACCGCGGCTCGCGTTCGTGCGAAGTGCACGATCCGGCACTCCAATCTCTCGCTCTCGAAACGCACTCCAGTTCCAGCAGCAAAGGGAGCCTGTGACGGTTTATCTCAAGCCGCGGATGGAATTCGCGCTCGACGTCGCCAAAAAGGCGGGCGAGCTGATCCTGGGCTATTACCAGTCGAAGTCGCTGCAGGTCGAGAGCAAACGCGATTCGTCGCCTGTGACGGCCGCCGATCGCGAGGCCGAAGCCTTGATCCGCACGAGCATTGTCCGTGAATTTCCGGGCGATGGAGTCGTGGGAGAGGAGCTCGGCAGCTTTCCGAGCGCCAACGGCTTCAATTGGATTCTCGATCCGGTCGATGGAACGAAATCGTTTATCCACGGCGTGCCACTGTTCGGGACTCTGATTGGTCTGGAGTTCGAGAAGCAGCTGGTGCTGGGAGCCTGCCGGTTTCCCGCTCTAAACGAGGTCGTTTACGCGCGGCAAGGCGAAGGAGCCTGGTGGCAGGACGGCAACGGCCGCGAACGCCCCGCTCATGTGTCGCCCGTGATCCGGCTCTCCGACGCGCTGTTGTGCATCACCACCATCAGCGGGTTCCAACGCATTGGCCGCTACGAGACGTTCGAGAAGGTGCGATCGGCCGTGAAACTGACCCGCGGCTGGGGAGACTGTTACGGCCACGCACTCGTCGCGACGGGCCGCGCGGATGTGATGATCGACCCGCTGATGAATCCTTGGGACGCCGCCCCGTTTATCCCCATCCTAAAGGAGGCCGGGGGGCATTTTTGCGATTGGGAGGGGCGGCCGTCGATCTACTCGGGAAATGGCGTCTCAGTCAACGACGCCCTCAAAGACAGCGTGCTCGATCTGCTGCACCCCGAGCAGGCGTAAGTCTGGGTAGTCCGATCGACAGTGCCCGCGGTTATGCGGCAGATCGCATGGCGGATGAAACGATCGGATTCGACAGGAACGGAATCACGAACGGGCCCACGGGTCCCGGTGCCGCTCCGTTCCAGCGGTGGGCCGCGACCGATTCCAGCACACGCTCGGCAGTCTGCATGGCAGCCAGCGCCGCTTGACCGTCGACAAGGGGCGTTTGACGGCCCATCACGCAATCGGCAAAGTTCGACAGTTCTGCGGTGAGCGCGTCGGCTGCAGAAACCGCCGGGCTTTCGATCCGCACATATTCGGTGAAGATCTCCGCCTTAAGGCGATCGATTTCGGCTCCAGGCTGTCGGGCACGATCCAGCACGCATTCGCCGGCGAGCAGCCGCTCGGTTGGCGCGTAGCGAATCACCTCTCGCGATGCCATGTCGACGCTGACGCAGCCGGTCTCTGACCAGATCTGCATTGCGCGGCGGGTCGTCGGGCTCACGCGGTTCGCTGCCAGATCGGCTACACAGCCGTTCGCAAACGTGAGTCGCGCTTGGGCACAATCTTCGTTTTCACCGAGGACCGAGACGCCGAACGCTTCGATTTTGTTTGGCGTCCCGCCCACTAGGTCGAGTACGAGGTCCAAATCGTGGATCATCATGTCGAGCACGACGCCGATGTCTGTCGATCGGAAGGCGTATGGGCTGAATCGTTCGCAATGGATGTATTTCGGATTGCTGATGTGCCGCCGAGCTTCTTGGAAGGCCGGATTGAATCGCTCGACGTGCCCGACCTGCAAAGTCGTGCGGCTGCGCTGTGCGGCCTCGACGATCTCGACCGCCTGCTCCGCGGTGGAGGCCAACGGCTTCTCCACCATTGAAGCAATGCCCTGCCCCAAAAACTCGAGCGCGACCGCATGGTGGCCCACCGTCGGGACGGCGATCGAGACCGCATCGACCTGGGCGAACAATTGGCGATAGTCCGAGAACCAACGCGTGCCACAAGCGTCCGCGACCGCTCGGCCGCGTTCGGGACTTGTGTCCGCCACGGCGATTAGCTCGGTCGAGGGGAGTTGGGAATAAATGCGGGCGTGGTGCCGACCCAACGCCCCGGCCCCAACAACCCCCACGCGGAGCCGACTCATGCGGCCCTCCGGTTGATCGCCGGCTCGGGGGTCGGTCCGACCTGGTTGCGATAAATCTCGCGAGCGCGCCCCATTTTTCCGCGGCGCTGTTTTTCGAGAAAATTCAACAGGGTCGACAACTCGAACGGAAAGATGCCGTCGAGTTGCTCCGCCAATTCCGCGCGGACTTCATCGAGCGGCTTCATCTCGCGGTAGAGCAGCCGATGGGCCCGCTTAATGACGTCGATCGATTCGGCGGTAATTCCTGCGCGGCGCATTCCGACGATATTGATCGTGTTAATCACGGGGTTATCGGAGCCCGACGCAAGCATGAACGGTGGAATGTCATGGGGAACGCGGCAGCCCCCGCTGACAAACGCGAGCATGCCGACGGTTGAGAAGTGATGCACCACGACGTTGCCCGAGATAATCGCACCGTCGTGCACGTGCACGTGACCTCCAAGGAGGCAGCCATTCACCAAGATCACGCGGTTCTGCAAGTGGCAATTGTGCCCCACATGGCAATTGGCCATCAGCAAGTTCTGGTGACCGATGCGGGTTGTATGGTCTTCCTTTTGAGCACCGCGGTTGACGGTCACCCCTTCGCGGAAAGCGTTTTCGTGGCCGATTTCCAGTCGGGTCGGCGCTCCCTTGTATCCGGCATCTTGTGGCTCGCCGCCAATCGCAGCACCGGGAAAGAAGCGGTTCCGTTCGCCGATGGTTGTATGTCCGGTGATCGAGACGTGCGACAACAGTTCGCAGCCATCGCCTAGCGTGACGTCGGGACCGACCGTGCAAAACGGGCCGATTTCAACGTTTTGGCCGATCTGGGCCCGCGGATCGACCTGTGAAAGTTGCGAGATGCTGGTCGTCATGTCCCACGTCCTGGAAAGACCTGATTCAGGCGGCCCTCCTGCGGCCGGTCTCGGTTTCGTCCGCCGCGCCGGACAACATTTTTCGAACCAGCTCGCGGTTGAGATGATGCCCCGATCGATAAGCGCAAAAGTGCCCCCGGATGTCGCAGCCCAGCAAAGCGAAATCTCCCAGGCAATCGAGAATCTTATGGCGGGCAAATTCGTCGTCAGCCCGCAGGGCGTTGTCGATCGGCCCGTTGGGGCCGATCACCAAGAGATCTTTCGTGCTCGTACGCGCTCCGTATCCGGCAGCCCGGAGCTCTTGCGCTTCGTGCTCGAGAACAAACGTGCGGCAGAAGGCCAGTTCGCTCAGAAAGCTTTCGGGAGTGATCTCGACCGTCAGCTCCTGCGGGCGGATCGGCGAACGGGGACCGTAATCAAGGTGGTAGCTGATCGCCAGGGTCGGTCGCGCGACGGGGCGATAGGTAATTTCGCTGCGATCGCGGCCATGTTCGGCAGCGATCGAGGTCGGACCGCTTACAAACAAACGCCTTCGGCTCGACTGTTCGACGGCTCCCGCGGAGAGAATGGCCTCGGCAAACGCGAGGGAGGAGCCGTCCATACCGGGAGGTTCCGGGGCGTCGACCTCGACCTGGCAGTTGTCGATTTGAAGCCCGGCCAGGCTAGCCATCACGTGCTCGATCATTTCGATCGAGGTGCCGTTGTGCGCAATGGCCGTGCGGCGCTCCCTCGGGACCGCGTATTCGATCCGAGCCGGGATGGGCACGGTTCCCAGACAATCGGTCCTTCGAAACTGGATACCGGTTCCGGTCGCGGCGGGATTGAATCGGAGCGTCACGTCACGTCCGGTCAGAAATCCGACGCCGCGGACTTCGACCGACTTCCGGATCGTCCGCTCCCGACGGCCCTGCATCCCCTGTCCTTCAAGTCGTGCAATTTTCGTGCGGAAGCGAGCGGCGCTCCTCGGGTCCGACTGTTTGCAAAGTCATTCCCGCAGAGTGTTCGGAGCGCCGCCGGACCGATTTGTCCCGTCTACTGCCGAGCCGCACCGTTGCCTTCCGCTGCCGGAGCGGCTGCCATCCGTGCGTAGCGGCGGTTGAGAAACTCGCAGATCGCGTTGGTGATGTCCTCGCTCGGGCGGTAGTAGACGACTTGCTTGTTCAGGCCACGCATCACGTCTTCCGGGTTTTCCTGCCCGTTGAGCTCGTCGGCGCTGAAGCGAAGGACGAGGGTGAAGTTGAAGTGCTGAGCGTACTTCTCCACTGCATCCGAGACTTCCAGATAGATCGTCTTGTAGATCTGGGCCTCTTTGCGAATCAGGTCGCGCTGCTGGCCCTTGCGGAAAGCCTCGGCCTGGGTGGTGTGGGTCAAGAGCGTCTTTTCGACGCGGGAATATTCTTCGGTCCCTTCCTTGTAACCTTTGAGCTCAACCGTTTCTTTCTTGATCTGTTCGGTCATCAATTTGAATTTCTCTTCAGACTTCGTGAGCTCTCCTTTGAGCTCGTCCCGCATGGCCTCGAACTTCTTGTAGTTCTTGAAGACCCGGGCCATATCGATCAGGGCGATCCTGTGCGGGGACGCATCAACCGCGCGGCTCGCGTTCCCGTCGCCGCGCACCACGGCCGAGGAAACGAGGCCGGCGAACAGGACAAACACAGTGGCTTTGACGACGAGTTTTTTCACGGCCTCTGCACTCCTTTGCCTGCCGAAAAGCCCCATCCGGGGGCCATGCGAGAGACGGGGTTTGGGATTTGAGATCTGAACAGATGTCCGTAGGCGGTCGGCGGAGAATCCGACGCGGCGGGGAATTTTGCAAACTGGCCGAATCTCGTCAAGATGAAGTGCTAGACGGGCCCCGTCGGAAAAAAATTAGATAGGCAATTCGCTGCGGTCGCGCGCGTACGTCGACATGCGGCCGCCCGTGAAACGCAATTCTCGATTTTTTGGGGATTTGCGGCTTTTCCTCGTTGACAAAGTGAAATGCCAAGTGTGAGATGGCATCTGAACCGTTCTGTGTCAAATCGCACACTTCTGGCATCTCCTTCGACTGCTTGGGAACTCTTAACTTCATTCTGTTTACCGCCGGTGAGTCACCGGTAACGACAAGCAGGGTTGGGACTTACCGGAAGATCGATTGACGCGTGGGTTCTTTTAAGGGTCGGTTCGTTGCTGGCCCAGTATTTCCACGTCGTACTCTGAAAGAGAAGGTGAGCGCATGATGGGACGTAAGAAGGGGTTCACGCTAATTGAGCTGTTGGTCGTGATCGCGATTATCGCGATCTTGATCGCGTTGCTCCTCCCGGCCGTGCAGGCGGCTCGTGAGGCGGCCCGCCGCACCGAATGCAAGAATCACATGAAGCAGCTTGCATTGGCGTGCCACAATTACCATGACACCAATTTCATTTTCCCTTGCGGCTGGTTGGCTGAAAACCAAGCGTCCTGGGGAATGCTCCTGCTGCCCTACATGGAATTTCGTCCGATCTTCGATCTCGTGAACTTCAACTCCATGATGACCGACGCTACGGGAACCGCGCCGAATCGGAACATCGATCAGATCGCGCTCCCGCTGGCTCTGTTCAAATGTCCGTCGTCCGGCGACGTCAATGCGACCTCCATTTTCCGCTGCAGCGGCACGACGGGAGCGACGCTGTTCGGTGCGCCCAACGACATGGAAGACCGCGGAGCTACGGCTGCCGTCTCCGATTATCTGGCCAACTCCGGCATGCCGAACCTGGGTGCCACTCCGCCGCTGCCCGGCCTCTCGGACGGCATCGGGACTTGGAGTGCGGTCACGGGCAACGTCAACGTCATCAACCAGGTGGCGAGTCCGCCGGTTGACAACGGTGGCGTGATGTTCCAGGACAGCCGTATTCGTATCGCCGACATTACCGACGGCACGTCGAACACCGCGCTCCTCGCTGAGCACAAGGGTGCGACCTGCTCGACCGGTTCGACCAACACGATCTGTACCGAGAACTCTGGTACGACTTGCTATGCGTATTGGGCGAACGCGGACGGAAGCGGCGGCGGTGCTGCTTCTGAGACGTCCGGTAACACCGTAGCGTCTGACGTTTGCTTCACCCCGCTGTTCGGAATCAACGGCAGCGGACTCGGCTGGAGTGGCACGGCGACGATCCCGCCCAACTCGACCGTCTTCCGCGTTGGCTATCCGGGCGACATCAGCTCGCAGCACGAAGCCGGCGCCCAGATGGCCCTGGCCGACGGTTCGGTTCGTTACATCAGCCAGAGCATCCAGGCCATTGGCAGTGCGACCGCTCTGCCCGTCCTGTACCTGCTCTGCAACCGTTCTGACCTCCAGGTCTTCTCGTTGCCGCAGCAATAACTGGCAACGCGACGGCCGTTTCGACGGTTGTCAGCTTGATCTCGACTGCGACCGCCCCAAGTGGGGCGGTCGCTTTTTTTATCTTCGAGTCCAAACCTAAAACGAGTGTGTCGTCCGTTAGGGCATCCACACCGGGCTCGCAGACTGGGCGTCGCGAGTCATTCGGCGGGCCTTAATGCGGACGTAGGGGGGCACATAGCACCCGCGGTGACCGATTTGTCCTGCCGAGGCCGTAGCGTCGGCTCGGAGAGGTTCGACGAGGTCTTCGATCGTAAAGCCAGCCCGACACAGTCCGCCCACCAGGTCGCCCCAGGCGTGCAGAAATTCGACGCTGCCCGTTTCTCGGTACGAACGATCTGGAACGGCTGGCAGCGGACCCTGATGGTTGAATTCAATTCCCAGGACGTAGCGGTCCCTGTCGTCGCGGTGCGTGACTTGGAGGCTCGCGGGCTGCTTATGCTGACTGATGTAGAGTCCGCCGGAGCGAAGGACTCGGGCCACCTCGTGGTAAACAGCCAAGACGTTCGGGACATAACAGGTGCTGACCGGTTGATGGACAATGTCGAACGCGGCCTCATCGAGAGGCCCGAGCTCGTCCATCGACGCCTCGACAAGCCGTACGTGCAGACCGCGCCGCGACGCTTCGTGCTCGTCGAGCTTAAGCATGGCCGGACTGAGATCGACGACCGTCACCCGCGCCGGCGGCCGCGTACAAAATCGCCTGCCAACCACCACCTGAAGCCAGGCACAACACGTCGAGACCCTGGACCGAATTGGGCAACCACCCTCGCCCGTCGAGCGTGCCCAGGGCGTTGCGACACTCTTCGTCGGTCGCGACCCTTGCGAACACGCTCCCTTCCTCAGCCAACCGATTCCATGCCAGCCGGTTTTGAGCGCGTAACGCGACGAGCGCTGCCTGGGTTTCGCTTGGCCTTGAAGACAATTCACCCTGCTCCAGTCCATTTGTCCGGACACGCAGCTTGGCGATCGCGCAAGGGAACCCGCTGTCGCTGCGAAAATCGTGTAACCGCATCCGAGAATCAGATCTGGCGAGTCGAGCCTGGCGTTCTGCTGCTCGTCGCCTGGCCGACAAGGGCCGAAGTGAAACCGATCAGGTCCCCCTTTTCCCGAGCCGCGTCGCGAAACAGATCGAGCCGACCGGCTTCTTCGCACAATTGAGCGAATGAAAATCCGCTCGACTCGTCGAGGTCCCGCAGGTGTTTGGCCGCGACGAGAGCAGCCTCTTCGAGTGCGCCAACGCGGACCAGCAGATCGACCAGCACGTAGGCAATTAGCCGGCGGTCCGTTTCGGTCGCGAGGCCCAGGCGCTCACGAAAATAGTCGAGCGATTTCTGCCGATCCGAGCCTTCCAGGACTCTGAAAAAATGCAGGTGAGCCTGATAGTAATCATCAAACGGCGGATCGGCCGGATACTGAAATTGTTCCGACAGCCGCCGACCATATTCGCACAACTCGATGGCCTTGGCCAATTGCGGGCTTTCCGGCGTCAAAAAACGGGCGAAGCGGACAACGGCCCCCAGGTGCGAGACGTCGACGTGGTAGTTCCCGTCGTCGAACAACCAGTCTCGCCCCGTAATCGCCTCTTGCAACGTCGCCGGCTGGAGAGCTTCGCTACCCAGCTCGGCGCCGCGGCGCTCGAGATCCCGACTGACCGACTGCACCAGCTCGCCGTACAGGTGGTTCACCAAAAGCTCGGCCCCGCGCAGGCGTTCGTCGGGGGAAATTTGGGTGATCGCCTGGTCAAAGGCCGAAATCGTGTTGCAGGTCCCGCGCGACTTGAGCATCAGCTCGAGGCCCTTCACCGGATGGGCCCGTTCGTAGAGCGCGACAGAGATCAGGTCGTCGACATTTTCTGGAAGGCTGCTTTCGACGTCGACACGCTCCAGCGCCTCGGCGACGGCCTGCGGCTCGCGCACCGTCCGCAGATACATCCAGGCCTGAGGAATGTTGTTTTCGGCGAGGAAGGCGCGGCCGACGCGGCGGGCCGCTTCGATATACGACTCTTCGAATTCGGATTGGCGATTCTCGGGGACCTGATCGAACGACGCCGGCCGGGTGACCGGGAGTCCCATCTCGAGTTTCTTCTTGAAAAGAAGCGCGTCAAACAGCCGATCCCAGTCGCGGCCGGCTTCGAGACTGCGAACGAGCTCGTCGACTGCGGCGGCGGGGCCTTGGGAGCGGTACGTCTCGTCGATCTTGGCGAATTCCGAATCGCTCATGTCAATGACAACAGCCGTTCGAACCGCCGCCCGAGCCACATCCGCCTGAACCACATCCGTGGCCGCTTTCCGCTGGCACAAGCCCATCCGGGCCAACCGACTGCACTTCAACGACGCCGAATCCGGCCGCAGCGGCCTGAAGCGCCAGCCGCGTGCATTCCGGGCCGCGATCGTTCAGCACGTAGAGAATCAGCTTGGAATGGTCGAGAGTCCACTCGAGATCGATCAATTCGAGCCGCAGATTCCATTCTCGTATGCGGGCTTGCCAGCGCGAATATTGTTCTTCGCAATCCGATCTGTGCAACCGGCTTGCGCGCAATCGTCGTCCGTAACGGGGCGAACGATGGTGGGCGTGCCGGCGTCCGCTTCATCGGTTTCTTCAGGGCGGCCGGACCCAGCAGGGGCATCTTCCAACAGCAGGCCGCTTTCCAGACCCCGATGGCTTTGGACGACGACCTGCGCTCCGCGGTTGAGCGGAATGCCGCTCCCGTTGACAAAACGCGCGACCTCGGAAATCGCGCCATATCGGACTAGCACGGTCTTACTCATTCGCTGCTCTCGTTCGCTTGCTCGACTTGAACGATCGGCTCAACGTCACCGCGTACAAATCGTCCCATCAACGTTTCATACATTGTATGCTGGCCGAGAACCGATCGCGGCTCAAGCGTGCGAGCAAGGCTGCGATAGATCAGCCATTTCGAGAGCCCGATTTCCAGCAAGAATCCTGAGGCTTCCCCCGGGGGAACGGCAACGCCTCCTAAAGCGACCGTGAGCCGCCGCCAGGCGGCCGAGCTGCGGCGCCGGCCTGGGTGCCAATCGAGCACCAGGGGTGCGTAGAGGCCTCCCAGTCCGCTCTGATGGAGCTCCAGGCGGTCGCCTGTCGCACTCAATCGACCCGCGGTCCCCTCAAAACGGGGGCAATTGAGGGCCAGTGGAAAGATCCGCGCCGCCGCGCCGCCGCACAATAAGCGACATTCCCGCGTCTGAGTCTGCGCAAGGGCTGCGCAGTCGGGCGACAGCGGGAGCCGCGACGTCATCTCAATTTTGGACTTCTCATTGGCTGTGACGGCATCGGCCAAGAGAGCAAAGTCATCGGTTCGCGACAAGAAGATTTGCCGCTCGACGCGGACTCCAGCAGGGCGAGTTTGAAGTTCCAGATAGTCGCCGTCGTCGTCCGAGTACCAACAGACGCAACTCCAATCTGCCGGTTCGACGTGCTGTCCGTCGATTTGCAGCTCGATCTCCCAATCACCCGAGAGAAGGGTCGCGCCTCCGAGCGCCATCTCCAGCGTCGGGAAGCGGCCCTGATGGGAGACCAACATCGAATCGGCGGTTGGTCTCCAATCGTCGCGGAGACAAGCAAGCCGGCTTTGATCGGATTGAAACACGGGAAATGTGGATTTGCCTGGCCGCGCTCCATTGCGCCGCGACCCGTTACGAGCGATGGTGCCGACTCCCGCTCGGTCGGCGGATTTTGGGGGGGCGAGCGAAAGCAGATAGTGAACCGCGGGAGAAACCTGCTGAAGGTGACTGGGGAATGTCGCTGCGGCTGTCGCCCAGACACGTGACAAGCCGTTGACTTCACATTCTGCGAGCGCGGGTTTTCCATCCTCTCGGCAGAACTTTGCGACAGAAGTCACGATTCCGCGCACGCGTTTTTCCTGCGACTGGGTGAACAGGGGCCGGCCGAAGATCCGCCCCCACTCGCGCGCACGGACCACCGAGGTCATCCACGCCGGCAGATCGCGAAGCGAGCGAGCCGCGGGCACGCCCAAGGAATCGCTTGAATCAGCCAAGAGGGTCCATAATCGAGCACGGCTGTCCTCGCGCAGGCTGGCGGAACCCGCGACCGGCCCAAACAGCAGGCCAGCCTCCCAATCCAATTCCGCCGCCAAGGCGGTCTGGGCGAGATTCTGGATTGAATCGATCGTGGCGTTGTTGTCGTTTGGCGCGGACTCGGTTCCTTTGGCGCGACCGATCGAAGCCGCCAAGCCCGCCCTCCAGAGTCGGGCCGCCCCCTCAATCGGGAGATACAAGGCCGCATCACGCAGGATCTCAAACACAATCAACAGCTCGATAGGGTAAAGCGGTCGCATTTGGAAGGCGGCGACCGACCATTCCTCACTTGCCGCCGCGAGTTCGCGAAGAGATTTGTCAGCCCGATCGCGCGCGGAGTTGATCTTCGACTTGCGGCCATTGGTTTTAAACCGAGCCTGTCGCAATGACCTTGAGCGAGGCGGGTTAAAAGCCAGCCAAGCAGAGATCAGTCGCGATCCCTCCGGTGGGCACTCCAAGTCGTGCAGAGACCAGAGCGCGAGTTTGCGATCACTCCCGTTTTTCGCCTCTGGCGAGCGCCGCGAACCCGCGGCTTGCGTCGTAAGCAGACCGATCGTGCGCTGCCAATCGCCGGATTGCGCGCTTTGCCTGAGAAGCCTGGGTGCGGCGGTGTCCCATTCAATCAGGCTGAAGAACTCCGCGTCGGCAAGAAGCGGATTCAATTCAGTGGCCGGCCCAAACGCGATCAATCTCCGTCCTCGAAGCGGCATTCACGTAGAGGGAAGTGCACTAGGTTACCGGATCGAGGCGCGATTGAAAACGCGCGCGGGGTGGACGGGCGCCACCCTCCTGCAGTCGCTCGGAGACTCGGTGCGGCATCAACTCGCAATCAGGTTCACGACCTGGGAGTTTTCGTGAAACAGTTCTTCGTAAGGATCGGCTGCTCCGACACTGCCCAGCCGAATGACAGCCAGGCCGGGTGATTTTCCGGGCTCGATCGTGCCCAGCCGGCTCTCGAGGCCCAGCGCAATTCGCGCCGTTGATCGTTCCCATGCGAAGCAACTCGGCTGCCGCCGCGTCAGGAAAATGGCTGCGAAGGAATTGCAGTTCGTGCCAAATGCTGAGATCGGGGTTGGAGCAACGGCCGTCGGTCCCGATTGCCAGAACTGCGCCCCCTTTCAAGAGTCTGCGCCAGGGATGATTCGCGTGTCCGAAAAAGGCGTGCGTCCGGGGGCAATAGGCGACCGCGAAATTGGGCCGGCGAGCGAGAAACTCGAGTTCGTCGTCGGCGAGATAATTCCCATGCGCAATCACGACACGCGGCAAGGCTTCAAGCCGGCGCAGAAAATCGAGCGGCCTCGTCCCGGACGGGTAGAGTGAACCCTGCCAGATTCCGGCTTCTTTCAATAGGTCGACCAGCTCACCCGTTCCGGAGGCGAGACATTCGAGCTCGGCGCGAGTCTCGGCCAGATGGATGGTGACCGGGGATCGCGACCTGCCCGCAAGGGAAATCGCCCCTTCCAAGAGCCGCGGATGCACCGAATAGGGTGCATGCGGACTCAAGCCCGGAATGACCTCTGGAACCTCTCTTCCCCGAGGATGGTCGAGGAACTCTGCACCGGTGCCGAGTTGGAGTGCCACGGTCGCCGCATCGAGGCCGAGCAGCTCCCGAAACGCGACGACCTGAACCGAGCCGGCAACCGAATACTGTGTGGGAGTTCCCCGAGTATCAATGTCGCCGACGGCAATCGTACCGCTCCGCCGGGACTCCGCGAGCCCTGCGGTGATTGCCCGCTCTGCATTTCCCCGCGACCGGCGATAGGCCAAGAGGGCCCTCAGCCAGTCCGTAAATGGCTGCGCAGGCTGAAGCGGCTCGGTCAAATCGCTGAATTCGAGGTGCGTGTGCGCGTTAACGAGCCCCGGAATCAGCGCCACGTCACCCAGGTCGTGCGTCCCCGGGGGCGCCTCCCGATGAACGGCGATTACGCGTCCGCCCGCTCCGACTTCGACCGCGCCGCCGGAGACCGGCGGGCCCGCGACAGGAAAAATCCAGCGGGCGCGAATTGTATAGCCGGCGCCGGCTTGCGGGCGAAACGTTTGAGCGTCCACTTTCCGATTCTTCCTCGCCCGAAGCGGCCCAGTAGCGACGAGTGACGACGGTTGCCCAGTCGCAGAATCAAGTCGTATGCTGCGCGAATCGGGCGTCTGGTTCGTAGCCTCGCCCGGGGATCGTCAATCCATTGACTGCGTGGAAATTGCCGGCTCAGGCGTCCGTGGCCGCCCCAGGGGCTCGTCCGACGCAGCTTCGTGGGCGGTCCCGGCCACGGTCTTCGCCTTTTGGCCGCCGAATATCAACCACGCAATCAATAGCGTCGCGACGACGCCCGCGATGACCAGGGCGAGAGTGTTGTACCCAGTTGCCAACGGCTCGCTCGCGACGAACCATTTCAGGACGGGTATTTGGACGATGGAATCGCCGGCACGGACTCGGACCGTTTCGAGCGAGTTGTAAATGATGTGAAACAGCATGCAGGGAAAAAGGCTGTTGCTGCGGACTGCAAGCAGTCCGATAATCAGCCCCACCAGCGTGGCGTTGAAAACCTGCTGTGGAATGATGTGAAAGGCCCCGAAGGCGATTGCGGAAAGGCCGATGGCCACTGCCGGACGGGCCGAACGCACAAATCCGCTCAAGATAAAGCCACGAAACGCCAGCTCTTCACAAATTCCGGGAGCAACGGCCATTGCCAACAGGACAAACCAAACCGGCAACGTCTGCTCGCCAAGAGAACTCATCAACTGCTCAACCGGCTTGGGCAGCGGCGGGAAAAACCAACCCTGCAACCAATTCTGCAGCGCAACGGCCAGCGGCCCAACCGCAAGGGGGAGCACGCAACCGACCACCAGGTAGCGCCAGTTGGGCAGCCTCAACCGAAAAGTCCGCCAGACATTTGTCGTGAGCATGATGCCCATGAACAGAGCCGGCGATCCGACGAAGACCATCTGTTGAATCAACAAGAGCCTCAGCGTGGATCCGGGCTCGATGTGTCCGTCGGACACCACGACGCCGCTTTGGAGGAAGCGAAACGCGACGAACTGCAGCAAAATCAGCAGGACGAAACAGAGACCCCCTTCCAGGAAGCTGGGCGTCGGTTCCTTGTCACGCAGCAGGTGACGAATCCACAACCGCACGTCGAACCGCTCGGCTTCACGGAAGAGCACGTCCTCGCGGTTGAACATCGTGATGGCCCACCACAGGCCGGCCAGACTATAGGCGATGCTCGTTGCGAGCACGGGAATTCCGTAGACCAAGGGCGCGGAACTTCCCGGTGAGGCCAGCACTTCCTTAAGCAACAGAGCCGGGCCGACGACGGGCAGAATGCTGTAGAACGGGTCGATCTCCACCACGGGGGAGAGACAAAACATAGTGAGGCCGAGTGTCACCAAGAGCAGGGGGGTGAGGTAATATTGCCCCTCTTTGGTGCTGCGGGCAAAGGTCGCCAAGGCAAGGCTGATGGCGCTGTAAAAGGCCGACAGGGGCAACAGCAAAAGGATCAACCACATCATTTCCCAAGGGCCGGGGAAGGACAGCGAATCGGCCCCCATCCGCGTCAGGGCCTCATTTCGAGCGAGGGAAATCAGGTACTTTCCGGTAATTCCCATGCTCAGCAGGTTCAGCAGCACGGTCGAAATGCTGAAAGTCACGACGGTGAAGAACTTGCCCAGCACGATCTCGCTGCGTCGCGCGGGAGAAATCAGCAGCGTCTCCATTGTGCCGCGCTCTTTCTCGCCCGCGGCAACGTCGACGGCCGGATAGAACGCACCGGTGACGGCCATAATGATCAACAGCGTCGGGAACAGCTTGCTCCATAAGCTGGCTGAAACCTGGCGGGCGATGGCGACATCGAGCAGCTCGGGATCGACCGGTTTGGCCAGAGTTGCCGGCAGCTTCGCCTCACTGAGCCGCTCTTGCAGGATGCGTTGTTCCCAAGCCGTGAGCACCAGACGGACGCGCTGATAGGCAAAGGACGACTTCTCGTCGGCGCTGTTTTGGACCACGAGGAGCCGCACTCTGTCGGCCTCGCCCGCGTCCGGCCGCGCGTCCTTGCCACGGGCCGCCAAGGCGTGATTGATCCGCTCAACCTCTTGTTTGAGTCCCCGTGGAGCGACAATTAACACCTGGATCTTCGAGGCGCTAAACCGCTCGGCCAGCTCTTCTTTGAGCGATCGAATCTCATCGCCCAGCCGCTGTTCCTCGGCCTGGTTGTGGTCCTTCTGGGCGGCGTCCTGCTTTTTTTCCAGATCCTCGAGCTGCTGGGACTTGGCAGCCAGGTCGCGGCCTTCTTCAAGCAGACCGGCGTTTGCTTCGGTGTCCGCCTTCTCCTGAGGGGAGACTTCTGGCGGATTCCGAGTGCCGTCGTGGATCACGTGTAATTTGTCGGCATCGTCGGGGACCGCGAACCACTGCGACGCGAAATGGTTGTCGTTCAGCAGGGGCGGATCGGCCGGCAGGTTTTCGGTCCCCAAGAGGACGATCGTCCGCGGCTGTTCCTTGAAGAGAAACGAGATCTGCACCATTCCGATCGCCAGCCCCGGATACAAGAGCAGAGGCAGCACGACGATCATGAACAGCGTTCGGCGGTCACGGATCTGGTCGCGGACCTCGCGCAGAAAGACCAGACGCACATTCTTGCGGTTCATGAGGTGGCCGCCATCCTTTCGTCGGCCCGCGAAATCAGCTCGAAGAACAGCTCTTCAAAGTCCGACTGCCCCGAGCGATCCAAGAGTTCCGTCGGAGTGCCGGCAGCCAGGATGCGGCCTTTGTGGATGATGGCCACCCGATCACAGAGCTTTTCGACTTCGCGCATGATGTGCGTCGAAAAAATAATGCACTTTCCCTGCTCGCGCAGCGAAGCAATCGCCTTGAGAACCGCCCGCGCCACGAGCACGTCGAGCCCGGTGGTCGGTTCGTCGAAGATCAGTACGGGCGGATTGTGAACGATCGTGCGGGCGATAGAGACTTTCTGCCTCATTCCAGTCGACATCTTCGACCCCAGCACGTCGCGAAACTCGTGCATCTGCAGGGTCGTGAAGATCTCATTGAGCCTCTGGGAAAGAAGCGGTTCCTCCATGCCGTAGAGCCGCGCGAAGTATTCGACCAGTTCCCAGGCCGTCATGCGGTCGTAGATGCCCGTATTGCCCGACATGAAGCCGATCCGCGCCCGGACGTCCGCGGCCTGGGTCAACACGTTGTAGCCGGCCACCCTCGCAATCCCGCTCGTCGGGGTGAGGACCGTGCTCAAGAGCGCAAGCACGTGGTTTTGCCGGCGCCATTGGGTCCCAACAGGCCGAAGATCTCGCCAGGGTGAACATCGAAGGAGACGCCTTCGAGCGCGACTACGCTTCCACGGCGGAAGTCGCTGAAATGTTTACTCAGGTGCTCGACGTGAATCATGGGCGATCCGGTCGGTTGTCGCATCTCCGTTGTCTGCATCTCCTCTGCATCTCCAACGGGCAGTTCCTTCAAGTCTAACCCATGCCTGCGAGCGCTCGACAGCACACTTCGGCGTGACTTTGCCTCAACGGTGCGAATGACGCCCAGAGGCCAACACGCTCGAGATATCCCGCACGGTTAGACAGCACGGTAGTCTCAAACCCGCATAGTGTTACGTGCGATTGCGGGGAACACTAGGCTCAACGCGCCACGGGCGGGGTCAGTTTCGCGAAACCAGCCCGGCGGGGGCTGAGGCCGGATGGTGATCGGCAATCGGGGCGGCAGAGGGATCGTAATCGTCAATGTACTGGTAGAAGACGTTGCGCTGCCGCGGAATATATCCGACTTCCTCAATCGAGCGACGGATCGTCTCCAGCGACAGATAGTAGACGGTCCCCGCCTGGGCGACTACGTTTTCCTCGATCATCAGGCTGCCCATGTCGTTGGCGCCGAAGAGGAGGGCCATCTGTCCGATCTTTTCCCCTTGCGTGACCCAGGAGGATTGGATGTTTGGAATGTTGTCGAGATACAGGCGGCTGACGGCCTGCGTCTTGAGGTACTCGAAGGCCCCAGCCGGTGGGATGTGCGACATGGCCGTATTGTCCGGCTGAAATGTCCAACAGATAAACGCCGTGAAGCCGCCGGTTTCATCCTGGAGCTGTCGCAAACGCTCGAGATGCTCGATTCGCTCGGCGAGCGTTTCGATGTGGCCGAACATCATGGTCGCAGTCGAGCGGCCTCCCATTTTGTGCCAGACGCGATTCACGTTGAGCCAATCGTCGGTCAGAACCTTGCCGCGCGTGATCTCTTTACGCACGCGATCGACCAGGATCTCCGCTCCGCCTCCGGGCAGACTGCCGAGCCCCGCGGCTTTCAGCCGCTCGAGCACCGTCCGCAGGGGGAGCTTGCTGATCTTCGTGAAGTGATGGATTTCCGGCGGGCTGAAGCCGTGGATATTCACCTGTGGGAACCGTGATTTGAGATCAGCCAGCAGCTCCTCGTACCACTCCAGCGGCAGCTTCGCGTGCAGCCCCCCTTGCATCAGAATCTGATCGCCGCCCAGAGCGACCGTCTCTTCGATCTTCTTGTAGAGCACTTCGCGGGGCAGGACGTAAACTTCCTCGTGGCCGGGGGGGCGATAGAAGGCGCAGAAATCACAGACCGCGGCACACTCGTTCGTGTAGTTGATGTTGCGGTCGATGTTGTAGGTGCGGAAGGGTTCCGGATGCAGGCGTCGCGTGACCGCGTTGGCGGCGCGGCCCAGCGCGATCAGGTCGTGCGATTCGATCAGGCGCAGGCCTTCGTCAAAGCTCAGACGTTCGCCGGCGACTGCTTTCTCAAGCAGGGGCGCAATCGCGGAAGACAAGCTCCACCCCGTCGGGAACGAGTTGCAGCCGGGCCGCCAGACGCGAGAACAGTCGCAATCCGGTCCGCTCGGCCGATCCGATCCGAAAATGCAAATTCTTGGTGAGATAGTTGTACGCGGTGGCTTCACTCAAGCCAAGCTGCGGAGCCTCCCGTTTGGCAATGGCGGACGCCCGTTCGACCCCCAAATCGCGGGCGCGTCCGAGCACTTCCTCGACCGCAGAGAGTTCCGTCCCGGCGCGGGCGGCCCAGACGGCAAATACAAAGGGCAGACCGCTCCAGCGCAGCCATTCCTCGCCCAGGTCCCACACGGCGACATAGGGGGCCTCGGGCTCATGCATGGCCCGGTCGCCAATCATCAAAAACGCGTCGGACCGAATCGCGGCGGGGGATTGATCGAGGGGAAACGGCTCGAGCCGCGGCGTCACGCCGTACCGCTCCCGCAACATGATCCGCACCAGGGCCGCACTCGTCCGCGAGCCGGCATCGAGTGCCAGCGTGCGAATCAGGCCGAACGGCACGCGGCTATAGAGTTTGACGCTCATCACCGGCCCACGCGTGGCCACGCAAGCGTCAGAGACGACTTCGTAGTTCGGGTGCCGCAGCACTTCTACCGAAGGCACCAGCGCAACGTCGAGCCGGCCCGCTTCGAGATCGTCGGCCAGGCGGCTCGGATAATCCAGCGTCAGCTCGGCCTCGGGAAGCAGCTCGGCAAGCCCCTCGATGAGAGGCTTGGAATTCAAATAATTGACCGCACCAATACGTACGGCCCCATCGATCGACGTAGTCATCATGACGTCCTTTTCCATCCCGGGAGTGTTCGCCGACCGCAGCGCGGCAGTTCTTCCCCCATAGGATGCGAGATCGCGTCGCCGCATTCAAGCGTTTTCCGGGCTCAAAACTCGTCAGATCCCGGATTTGCGCACGAGCCTGGCCAATTGACCCCAGCCGGGCCCGTGCGCCAGAATGAGTCCTCAAAATGACTTCTGGCAAGCGGCGGGTGTCAGCACGGCGCTCGCCAATGATAACCGCAGAGAGTCGTTTCGATTAACAGAGGTTTCGCCGGCAGGGCGAGCAAATAACGATCAATTCATGACTCCGTTGCGTGTTGCGCTGTTGGGCCTGGGAAACGTCGGTGGCGGCGTCGCAAAAATCCTGCTCGAGCACTCGGAGCGAGTGGCTCGAAGGGCCGGGCGACCGATCGAGCTGCGCCACGTCATCGTGCGTGATTTGCGCAAACCGCGCTCGGTCATCTTGCCGACCGGCATCGTGAGCGATGACTATCGCCGTGTGATCGATGACCGCGCGATCGACGTCGCCATCGAGCTAATGGGGGGCGTGACTCCGACGTTTGAGGTCTTTCAAGCATTGCTCGCGTCGGGCAAGGACGTCGTGACCGCGAACAAAGCCCTCTTGTGCGAACGCGGGGACGTGCTCTTCGCGCGGGCTCGAGAACTCGGGCGCACCATCGCTTTCGAAGGGGCTGTCGCCGGCGGCATTCCCATCATCGCCTCGATCAACCAGTCGATGACCGCCAACCAGGTCACGGGTATTGAGGCGATCCTCAACGGCACCAGCAATTTCATCCTCACCGAAATGCTCGCGCGGGACCGGCCCTACCAGACGATTCTCGCCGAAGCGCAGCGCTTGGGTTATGCCGAAGCCGATCCCGCGATGGATGTCGACGGCACAGACGCCGCCCAAAAACTGGACCTGTTGGTCCAACTGGCCTTCGGCACCAAGGTTCCTCTCTCGGCGTTCACGCGAGAAGGGATCGATTCGCTCGAGCAGGCCGATCTCAAATACGCGGCCGAGCTTGGCTACATGGTGAAACTGCTCGCCGTGGCCAAGCTCATCGACGGCCAACTGGAAATGCACGTGCAGCCGACCCTGGTGCATCGTGACCGCCCGTTGGCCCAATGCGGCGGAGCGTTCAACATGATCGCGCTCGAGGGGGACGCGGTGGGCAAGATCGTGCTGTCCGGAGCGGGGGCCGGACAGCTGCCCGCAGCCTCAGCGGTTGTCGCGGATTTGATCGACGTCGCCACGGGCCGCGCGGCCCTGACGTTCCCGCGGATCGACGTTTGGAAAGATCGTCCACCGTTTCCCGTTCAGCGTCCCGAGGATGTGGCCAACCGGTATTACCTGCGGTTCAACGTGATCGATCGTCCACACGTCTTCGCGGACATTGCCGACATCCTGGGACGCAACGGCATCAGCCTGGCATCGATCATTCAGCACGAGGCGCCGGAGAGCGATTCGACTGAATCGATTGTGCCGCTCGTGGTGATGACTCATCGGACGACCTACGGCAGACTGCTCGCGGCCGACCGCGAGCTCGACCGGCTCGACTCGCTACGCACACCGCGGATCCGGATGCCGGTGGCTGATTGATTACTGATTACCAAGCCAAAAACTAGTGAGCTTGCTCCGGCGGCAGACAGCCGCGGGATCTAAGAGCCGCCCGTTGCTGCTGAAAGATTCTTGACTCGACAGCGCCCCTGTGGATGATAGATCGCACAGGAATCGTGTTACGCGTGGGCGCACAGCGCGGCAGTCACGCAGCGATGCGTTTTTCTCGTCAGTATCGCGCCAGATTTTGCGCCAAACGCTTCTGCCTTCTTTCGTCGGGAGGACACTGCTATGAGGTCGCTGTCAATTGCCGTCGTGGGAATGTTGTTTTTGACGTCGCGTCAACTCGAGCGGGTTCGGGCGGACGCCCCCAAGCCCGACGACGAAATTCGGAGGATGTGCGCCTTCTATAAGCAGCTCAAGTCGTTCTCCGTTCACGCCGAAATCGACGCGCAAGTCCACGCGGGAGAGATGAACAACAAGATGAAGGGAGGCGCGGACATTGTGTTCGAGCGTCCCAATCGTTTCGCGCTGCGTGGCAAGGGGCAGCAGCTGGGGGCCGCGACCGTGGTCTGCGACGGCAAGACCCTCTATACGCTGATCAGCCCGCTCAAGCGCTATACAAAACACGAAGCGCCGAAATCGCTCGCACAACTGACGCAGGACCCGATCATCGGCAGCGTTCAGGGCACCGGCACGTTCGCAATCCAATTCCTAGGGGACGATCCAGCCAAGGCGATGCTCAAGGGCGTCACCACGTCGAAGGATCTCGGAACGGCCAAAATCGATGGGCAATCCGCCCGGCACTTGCAGTTCACCCAGTCGGACGACATCGAGTGGCAAGCCTGGATCGCCGAGGGCAAGGAGCCGCTCTTGCTGCGCGTCGAGATTGATCTTTCCAAAATGGTCAAAAAGTCGGCCGGCGCCGCGCTCAAGGGAAAAGAAATCAAGGTGACCATGATCCAGTCGTTCAAGGACTGGAAGCTCAACGTCAAACCGTCGCCGGCCGATTTCACCTTCACGCCGCCCCAGGAAGCGAAGGAAGTCGAGAATCTTTTCGGCCGCGACGAAGAGGAGGAGGAAGCGCCGTCGCCGCTTTTGGGCAAGGCGGCTCCGCCCGTCGACCTCGAACGCCTCGACGGCAAACGCGTGAAACTCGCCGATCACGCCGGCAAAGACGTCGTGATGCTCGACATGTGGGCCACCTGGTGCGGTCCGTGCCGCGCCGAGCTGCCGATCCTGCTGGAAGTCGCAAAGGAATATAAGTCCAAGGGTGTCGCCCTGTACGGGATCAACCAGCGCGAAGATAAAAAGACGATCGACAAGTTTCTGAAAAAGGAGAAATTCGATCTGACGGTCGGCCTCGACGACGAGGGAAAGGTTGGCGACGCCTACGGGGCCGAAGGCATTCCCCTCTTGGCGATCATCGACAAGAAGGGAATCGTCCAGTCGATCCACGTCGGCTACTCGCCGGAAATCAAAAAAACCCTGCACAAAGAACTCGACGCGATTTTGGCGGGGAAGAACATCGCTGCGGCAACTCTGGCCGAATTCCAGACAAAGAAAAAGAAAAAAACCGAAGCGAGGAGCCAGGTCGCAGCCCTGAACGGACTCGAAAAAGCCTGGTCGAACGACGGCCCCTACTCGAGCGCCGCCTACGATCCGCAGTCGCAGTCGATCTTCGCACTCAAGCAAGGGGGCCAGTGCGACGTCCTTTCGCCGGACGGCAAAGTTCGCCGCTCCTTCAAGGTCAAGGCGGAAGGCACCCTTCTCCGGCTTGCCAAGACGGGCCGCACCGGAAACCCGAATCTTCTGGTGTTTGGGGTTTGGAGCGCCCCTCTTTCAGCTTGTACTTCCTCGGACGGGAGTCTGCTCTGGACCTATAAGAACAATGACGGCGTGGACGACGTGTGGCCGGCGGACATCGACGGCGACGGACGTGACGAAGCGATCGTCGGCCTCAACGGATTCCGGGGGCCTGCGGGTGCTCGACCCGGACGGGGTGCTTCGCTGGAAGACCACAGGGATCGGCAATGTCTGGCACGTGGCAGCCGGCGACTTGAACGGCGACAAGAAACTTAAAATCGTCTCGACTTCGGCCGAGGGAAAAGTGCACGCCTTTGATGCCGACGGGAAATCTCTCGCGACCTTCGATCCACCGTTTTATTCCGATGGCGTGCGCGTTGGTCGTCTTTCGAAGAGCGACACGGCCGACACCATCGTTGCGACCTCCAGCGACTCGATCGCTGCCCTAAACGGGAAGGGCAAAGTTCTGTGGAGCCATTCGCTGCCGGCGGGGATCAATCACCTCGATTCGATGGCGATTTGTCCGACCCGACCTTGGGTCGTGTGCGGCTGCCGCGGCGGAAAGGTGGTTGTGGTCGATTGCGCCGCGGAGGGGAAGCCGATCGCGGACGCGACGGGAGCAAAGATGTTCGTCGACGCGACTTGGGCGATCGGCGAGGACCACGAAACGCCGCTTGTACTGGTGTCCGATGGCCGCGCTCTATCCGCCTTCCGTGTGAAGCCCAAGGCCGCGACCGGCAAGGAAAAAGACAAGGAAAAGCCGGCCAGCGCCGCTCCCTGATTGCGGGCCGTCGAGACAGACTTGATTCTCAGGTCCGGTCCTGATGGGATTCTTTGTGTGTTTGTTGGGCGAGGGCTGCGGGCGAACAGCCCTCGTTCCGCCGACAGTCGTTCACTCTTACTTCGTCAGAAGGACATTCCTATGAGGTTGACGCGATTTGCGGTCGGCGGATTGCTGTTATTGGCGTTGGGCCAGCGCCCCGCGGAGCCCGCCGATTCGGCCAAGCCCGAAGACGTGATTCGCAAGATGAGCGACTTTTACAAGCAACAGAAGTCGTTCTCCGTCACGTCTGAGACGCAGGTCAAGGTCCGTGCGAAAAGTCTCAACAACACGTCGAAGTCGAGCTTTACGGCCGTATTCGAACGTCCCAATCATTTCGCGCTTCGAGGCACAGGGGGGCCCGGTCTGACCGTCGTCTCGGACGGCGACACGCTGTATCTGCTCGCCGGCAAGAAGTACAGCAAGGAGGAGGCGCCGCAGTCGCTCGCTCAACTGGCAGAAAGTCCCTTATCGAACCTCGGGGCCCCCAGGGGCATCAGGAATTTCATTCTCGATTTTCTCACGGACGACCCCGCCAAGCACATTCTCAAGGGCGTCACCGCTTCAAAGGATCTTGGAACGGCCAAGGTGGATGGCCAATCCGTACGGCATCTGCAATTCACTGGCGGCAAACTCGACTGGGAAGTGTGGGTCGCGGACGACAAGGACCCAATCTTACTGCGAGTCGAATACGATCTGTCCAAAATGGTCAGGGGGCCCAAGGACCTCAAAGTGACTCTGGATCAGACGTTCAAGGATTGGAAATTCGGCCTCACGCCGTCTCCCAAAGATTTTTCGTTTACGCCTCCCAAGAATGCTCGAGAAGTGAACAGTCTGTTCGAGCAAGACGATTCGCCTTCCCCGCTTTTGGGCAAGGCAGCTCCGCCGGTCGATCTCGAGCGACTCGACGGCAAGCGCGTCAATCTGGCGGACAACTCGGGCAAAAACGTCGTCATGCTCGATATGTGGGCCACCTGGTGCGGACCGTGCCGACAAGAGCTGCCGCATTTGATCGAGGTCGCCAAACAGTACAAGGCGAAAGGTGTCGTGCTGTATGCGATCGACATCGACAAGCGGGAATCGAAAAAGAAGATCGAGGAATTCCTGCAAAAGGAAAAGCTCGACATGACGGTCGGCCTCGATTCTCAGGGCCAGGTCGGGGACGCCTACGGGGTCGAGGGCATTCCCATGCTGATGCTGATCGACAAGAAGGGCATCGTCCAAGTCGTGCACATCGGTTATGAGGCCAAAGATTTTGAGAAGGGGCTCCATAAGGAGCTCGACAACATCCTGGCCGGCAAGAACCTCGCGGCCGCCACCATCTCCGAATACGAGGCCAAAAAGAAGGCGGCCGAAAAGGCGAAGGCGAAACACAAAAAGGACAAGGAGAAGAAGCCGGGTGCCGAGCAGACCGCGCGGTAAGGCGCTCGACCTTGGCGTAAGAAATCGCCTTTTTTCAACCAGCCGGATCGATCAATGACCCGCCGGTGCCGTGGATCCTCCCGCGGCGCCGGCGGTTCGCTTTTAAAGGACGCCGCTGGTCGTGTGGTCCGGGCCGCTTGACGCTGTGAGCCGGACTCTGGAGAGTGGATTTCCCGCTGGAATTTCCGTCCCCAGTCCGCCCCTGAGGTTGCTTTGACTCACGATTCGCCCGCATTAAGTGCGCTCCAAGGCCGTCCAGGTCCCTCCTACAAGTGGTGGGTCGTCGGCATGCTCTGGTTCATCTGCTTTTTCAATTATGCCGATCGGATGGCGATCAACGCCGTCGCCACGGTGCTGCAGGACGAGTATCACTTCACCGACGAGAATCTCGGCTGGATCATTTCGGCGTTCATGTTCGTGTACGCGCTCAGCTCGCCTTTCGCCGGACAGGTCGGCGATCGCTTTCGGCGAAAATCGCTGATTCTGGGCGGGCTGGCCGTCTGGAGCGTGGTTACGGGGACAACGGGATATTGCCGCCGACTGATCGAATTCATCGTGGTGCGCGCGACGGAAGGATTGGGCGAGACCTTCTACTTCCCCGCCACGATGTCGCTCATCAGCGACTATCACACCAAAACCACCCGATCCCGTGCGATGGGCCTGCACCAGACAAGCGTGTACGTGGGCACAATCGGCGGGACCACGCTCGCCGGATACCTGGCGGGTCAATATGGCTGGCAGGCGCCGTTCAAGGTGTTTGGGATTGCCGGCATCGTGCTGGCCGTCGTGCTCTTCATTTTTCTGCGCGAGCCGGCCCGCAACGAGGCCGAGCGGCTCGAGGCCAAGACTCTCGACGAAACGCCGAACCCTCCCCCCATCCCCCTGTCGCAGTTCATGCGAGAACTCGTGCACACGCCGAGCGCGCTGCTGTTGATCGCCGCCTTTTTCGGGGCGAATTCGGTCGCGTTCGTGTTCCTGAGCTGGATGCCCAAGTATCTCACGGAGCATTTCCACATGAGTCTGGGCACGGCCGCGTTCAGTTCCACATTTTATTTGCGGATGGCGAGCATTATCGGCGCGATCTTCGGCGGATGGCTCGCCGATCGGGCGAGGATGTTTCTGCCGGGGGGGCGAATCTTGAGCCAGGCTTTCGGCGCCGTCTTGGGCATTCCCTTCATCTATCTGTCAGGAGTGCAGGTGGAAGCGGTGCCGCTGCTGATCTTTCTGACGTGCTTCGGATTCGCCGAGGGGATTTACGACGCGAATATTTGGGCCTCGATGTATGACGTTGTGCATCCGTCGCGCCGGGCGACGATGCTCGGGTTGGCCAACATGGTCGGCTGGCTCGGCGGGGGCGTCGCCACGGTCGGCACCGGCATGGTGATCACCCGTTTGGACCTGACGTACGGCCAGGTGCTCTCGGCGACAGCCAGCATCTACGCGGTCGTCGCGGTGCTGTTGATTCTCGCCGGAGGAGTGTTCGCACCGCGCGACATCCGGCATGCTCAAGTGGACGTGGCGCCGGCAGAGTGACGAATGGCGCGCCACGAATTCGGCGTGATCAATTGCTAGTCGCGGCAACAGGCGCGGACGAGCGGTAATAGTCGCCGGCCAGCCAGCGCCCCAGCAAATCGGATTCGCGAGTGCTTAATTGGCTTTTGAACGCCGGCATGTGATTGTGCTCGCCGTAGTTCTCCGGGCGGCCCGGGTCGGCAATGAACCGCTTCAGCCAGTCGACGCTTCCATAACCGGCCAGCGACGGAGCCGAGCTTTCTTTTGCTCCGCCTTTCTTTGCAGCGGCCGGCGCGATCGAGTGGCAATCGACGCAATTGGCGGACAGTTTGCCCTTGGCGAGCGCGCCCGTCTCAAAGATGGTTCGGCCTTTTTCCACGAGCGCCTTCTGCTCGGGAGTCTGGGCGAAGCGTCCCGCTTGCGATGCGAGCAGCTCGACGAGAGCGTCAAGGCTCTCTTTGTTCGCCGGATCGTTCAAGAGGGACTTGTTCGTCTCCGACCAGTCGGCCATTTCGCCGTTGTCGAGCAAATCCTCGGGCACCTTCTTGTCGACGGCATTTCGCAACGGCGCGAAATGGTTCTTGAAATCGATCAAAATTGAGCGGATCCACTCGCGAGAGCCGAAATTGCCCAGGTCGGCAGCCGTGGCCGGCGCTTCAACTCGCGATTCGACAGACGTACCTTGTGACGCCGATTCCTTCGCGGCAACCGTCACCTTGCGTCCCGTGCCATCAGTCTCGTTATAGCGGTGACAGCTCGAGCAATTGGCGGCAAAAATTTTCGGACCTTGCGACAGCGGGTCGTCGCGCAAGAGCGTCACCGCGCCGGCTACCGGGATCATTTCCGGACGTCGCGCCAGCTCGACGGCCCGCTCGCCTGCCTGATCGGCTTCGTTGACGGCCAGCTGAAAATCGGCGTTGCGGCGATCTTCGTAAATCGCCAGTCCGGTCAGACCGGCAATTCCCGCCATCAGCACGAACAGAAAAAAAACGTTGAACGCGTGCCCGGCCCTCCAGCGACCGACGAGCGGCATCAGCACGAACACGACGAGAATCGCCGTCGGAACATAAATCGACCCGAAGGCCAGTCCGTAGTGTTCGACCTGTTGAAACTTGAGAAAGCGAAACAGGAACAAGAAATACCACTCGGGCCGCGCCGCGGAATACGGCTCCGAGGGATCGGCCGGCGCGCTCAAGTCGGCCCCTTTGAAAATCACGCACAACAGGACCACGGCCAGCACGCCCAGGCAGGCCACGGCATCGCGCAATACCTGGTCGGGCCAGAATGTCGTTTCGGGCCGGCGGCGCGGACTCCGCACGGTCAGCCCGTGGCGGCGGAACATATAGACGTGCAGCACCAAAAACAGCGTGAGCGCGGCCGGCAGGAAACCCGCATGCATCGCGAAGAAGCGGGTCAGCGTGTGGTGCCCGTACTCGCGCGCCACCCTGGACGAGTTGCTGCAACAGGGGTCCGACGACCGGCGCGGCTCCCATGATTTCTGTCGAAACCTGCGTCGCGTAATAACCCTTCTGGTCCCACGGGAGCAAATATCCGGTGAGCGCCAGGCCGAAGACGATCTGCATCAAAATCAGGCCCAGCCAGAAATTGATCTCCCGCGGCGCCCGGTAGGCCCCGTCGACGATCACCTGAATCAGGTGCAGGCCCATCAGCACGACCATTGCCTGGGCCGAGTAATGGTGAATGCCGCGCACCAGCCAACCGTAAGACATCACGTCCTGAATGAAATAGACGCTTTCCCAGGCGGTCTGGGCGCTCGGGCTATACGCGGTCCAAAGAAAAAGTCCGGTGATCACCTGCACGGCGAAGGTGAAGACCAGCGTGCTGCCCCACACATAGCGCCAGCGCGCCCCTCCGGGAATCGGTTCGAGCAGCACCTCGCGCATCAGGTGTCGATAGCCGGTGCGACTGTCGAACCAATCAGTCAGGCTCGTCATGCGGGTCGCTCTTCTGCTGTCAGGCCGAGACAACAATCCGGTCCGGCGTGCCCGCTTTGAAAACTTCGTAGCGGACCCAGACCTCAGATTTGTCCTTGACCTTGGCTTCGAGGGAGTCCAAGCCGCGCGGCGGGATTTCGTTCTTCTTCTGCCCGTCGAGCCCGAAAGCACTCATGTGACAGGGACACAAGTAATCGTTCTGCGCGGGCCGGTAATCGACCGCGCATCCCAAATGCGGACAGCGCACGTTAAAGGCGGTCACGCTACCGTCGGGGAGTTTGCGCAAAAACACTCGTCCTACCGGCTGGTTGGCGAATTTATTCCAGGCGTCGACCGCGTCGTCGTAGACCGTGAAGATCTGCGGGCGCCCGTCGGAGGGAATCGCGGCCAGCGGAGTCACCGGCAAAAAGCCTTCGGCATCCCGGCGACCGGCTGCGCCGCCCGAGGTGCCGCGCTTCCGCAGCAGCGGATCGAGGAAAAAAGCCAATCCCGCGGCCGTCGGCAGAGTCATCACGACGCCTGCGGTCAAGAATGCGAGAGCCTTAGCGAGAAAACTGCGCCGCGGGCCGCTCGCGGGGGCGGCGTCGGCGAGCGATCGATCGTTGGGGGCTGGGTCAGTGGGCATGGGCATCGGTCCGAGATTGGAATCTGGCTGATCTCATTTACGACAGTGAGTGCGGGGGGTGGTGGGATCTCAAGCGTGACGACAAGTCAATTTGCGGGGACTCTGCTCTGGTGTCGATCTTCGGGTGGGGCGGAGAGTTCCGGCAGGATCACGGGCTGGGGCGTGTTGTGGCTTCTGCAGCAAGGGCTTCACGCGTTGCGGTCAGCACGCGCTCGAGGGCTTCGCGAAGCGAACCCGGTAAAGTCGCGCCCGAGGCTTGCTTGTGGCCTCCGCCCCCGAATTTTTCGGCCAAAGCGGCGACGTCGACCCCCGCGCGGCTGCGGAAACTGATTTTTACGCTCTTGTTCAACTGCTCGACCGCGATAAAGGCACACTGCGTGCCGGCGATTTTCAGGCACTCGTTGACGAGATCTTCGGTGTCGACCGGGCGGGCTCCGCAGCGATCGAAGTCGCCGCTTTCGACCCAGGTGTAGGCCAGCCTTCCGTCACAATCCACAGTCACCCGGCTGAGCACGCACCCCGCCAGCCGAATGCGGCCCACGGTAAATTGCTCGTAAAGCTGCCGGTATAGTACGTCCGGCTGCGCGCCGAGGTCAATCAGCCGCGCGGCCACGCGCAGCGTCGATTCGCGGACCGACGAGAACCGAAACCAGCCCGTGTCGGTGGCGATCGCACAAAACAAAGGAGTGGCCACTTCGCGCGGAATCGTCAGATCGAGGGCATCGGCCATTTCGAGAATCAGGACGCCCGTGGCCTCGGCCTGCGTGTCCTTGAATTCGAGGGCCCCGAGATCGTCGCTGCTGGAGTGATGATCAATCACCACCCGACGTGCGGAACTGCGACGCATCATCTGGCCGACTTCCTGGAGCTGACTCCAAGAACTCGTGTCGACCACAATGTGAACGTCAGTTTCCAGCAGGGCCTCGGCCTTGATCTCGTCGCCGATCTTCATCACCCGCTTTTCGGGGTCGAGGAAGCTCAGCGTCGCGGGGATGGCCGACGGATTGACGATGCGGACTTCTTTTCCCAGCGCCTGCAGGATCGCGGCCAGCCCCAGCTCAGAGCCGATCGCGTCGGCATCCGGGCGGACATGGCTGGAAAGCACAAACCGCCGGTTCGACATCAAGACGTCGCGGAGCGGTTCCCAGGGAATCACCATTGACCCATTGTAAAGTCTCGACGTGTAGATCGCGACCACCGCGGCAGGGGGCTGTTTCTCAACCAAATGTTCCTCTTTCTTGAATGTTCTCGTTCCAATGGGGCGACGATCAAGAAATGCGAGAACGGGGGCGCGAGCTTCACGTGAGACTCGAGAACAAAGAAGGGCACGAAGCGCACGACTTAAGAGATTCTCCGCCAAACACTAAGTCATGCCGCGTGCTGTCGTGCGCAGAATTCTTCAATGGTCCCCACCGCACCGGCAGTTGAGCCGTGCGGGACGCGGGCCGAAGAAACCGCGAGACCGCGCAGCTTTCCCCTGGTCAGTGATTTCACTGTCCGTACGCGAAGCAGTTCCGCAACGTCCGAGCGGCGAGCTTCGAGAAGCGCTGCCGTGGGCATACTGACAATTTGTAATTAACGTCGGCGCATTTTGATCGGCACACTGCCAGAAATGAGAATACTGCACGAGTCGCCGCAAAACGCACTGTTGACATTCTGTCAGGACAGTGATATACAAATATTCGCTGACGCATTCGCGCCAAAGCGACGACACCATTCGCAAGTTCAACATGCCCGACGTCATTTCTCCCCGGGCCGACCAGCGCACCGCACAGATTCTGACGGCGGCCCGAGAAATCTTTCTGCTTCGCGGCTGGGATCACTTCAGTTTCGAGGGGATTGCCGAATTCCTCGAATGCTCGCGACCCCTCGTCTACCGCCATTTTTCGTCGAAGGAAGAGATCCTGCTGGCCCTGGCGATCCAGAGCAAACGGAGGCGCGCGCGCTTCTATGAGCTGGCCGTGATGTTTCCCGGTCGCGCGCGGGAAAAGATGCTCGCGGTCGGCGAGGCGGAAGCGTTTCTTTCCCCGCGCGACTTGCCCATCGAGCTCTTCGTGACATCGGCCTGCTTGCGGGCCAAGACCAGTCGGCAGCGGCAGGAGGACATGAAAGTTCTAGACGTGAGGACAATCTCGCTGGGGGCCGGGATCATCCGCGAGGCGGTTGGCGCGGGCGACCTAAAGTTGCCCGCAGCGATGGCGCCGGAAGACCTGCTCTTTATCACGTGGGCCACCCGTTGGGGCGCCCTGAATCTGATGCGTTCGGACACGCCGCTTGGCGTGGCGGGCATTTCGCAGCCGGCTCTCGCGGTCGAACGCTCGTTGGGCCTGATGCTCGACGGTTATGGCTGGCGGCCGCTCAGTCGCGAGTTTGACTACAAAGCGACGCGGCAGCGCGTCCGCGAAGAAGTGTTTCCGCGCGAGCTCGTCGATGAAATCCTACGGCAGTAGTGCCATTTTGTTGGTGGTTGGGTCGTTGGCCCGAATTCCTTTCAATCGCGCTTTTATTTTAAGGGGTTGCACATGACGCAAGTTGCATTAGCGCGCGCGAGACGCGCCGGCTTCACACTCATCGAACTCCTGGTGGTGATCGCAATCATCGCCACACTCATCGCCCTCTTGCTGCCGGCCGTGCAAGCGGCCCGTGAAGCAGCACGCCGCAGTCAGTGCCGCAACAATCTCAAGCAGTTCGGGATTGCCATGCACAACTATCACGACGCTTGCCGGATGTTTCCGATGTTGGATTCCGTTTATGGCAACGTGATCCCCGGGTTTCCCGGGGTCCTTGCCTATTCGCACGCGATGGCCGACGCGTTCGTTTTGCTGACACCCTACGATGAGCAGACGGCCTTCGCCCATGCCTATCAGTGGAACCGCGCCAACAACAGTCAAACGGTCTCGGCTTCCACAAACGGCGTTGGCTTGACGCCGACCGCGATTGAAGCGGCCTCGGCCAGCGGGCTGTACCGCTGCCCATCCGACACGTTCGGGGTTAGCTTCCCTGGCGGCGGATCAAATGGGTTTTTTGACGTCCCGATCAACTACCTGTTGTGCCACGGCGTCAACGACCAATACTGCTGGAAGACGGCGAAAATCCCGGCCCGCGAACTGGGCGTGTTTAACATCAATGCGAACACCCGCATTCGGGATATCACCGACGGCACGAGCAGCACGTTTGCGATTGGCGAAGGCGCGATGTATCCCCTGATCGCGACGCCGAAATTCACGGTTTGCCGCGGCCGGTATTGCATCACGCCGGCCACCTTTCCCAGTCCGGTTCCTGCTTGGATGCAGGCGCTCGGCGTCCCCGCGAGCGAGGCAAACGCCCCTCAGCCTCCCTGGCTCCAATTTCTGGTCAACGACTCGACGGTCAACTCCACGTCCCCCAACAATTCACTTCCCGCGCTGACCCAGGGAGTCGCCGGCTGCACGATGGAACAATTGAACAAGAACCCGGTCACCGACACGTTTACCGATATTCCCGGCGGCCTTCCCTACGTTGTCAGCGCCTGGAACACATGCGACAGCACGTGGACCAAGGGAATTGGCCAGGGAGCACTCGGAGCGGCCGATCCGCTGTTCGGCAAGGCGGGCCCCCCAATTGCCTTAGACCTGACCGGTCAGGGGAATGCCAGCAATGGCCAACCCAACCCGGCACCGGTTGCGAACACGGTTGCACAGGTTGGCAGTCTCAGTAACTTCCGCAGCAGCCATCCCAACGGCGGTTTGTTCCTGCTCTGCGACGGCTCGGTTCAGTTCATGAGCGAGAACATCGACATGACCGTCTACACCGGTCTCTCCACGATGCAAGGTGGCGAAACGGTCAACGGTGCTGTCGGCGAGCCGTAGGCCTTCTGCGTCGCAGTGTGACTTCTCGTGAAATTGGCGCAGGCTGCCAACGAGACCGTTGACAGCCTGCCTCCTTTTTTCGCCGGCTTCGCGTAAGGGCGCTCAGGGACCTTCTCGCAACATCGGATCGTGTCGGCGTGCCGTGCCGCTGGCGCTCAGCTGTGTTCAATTCAAGGATCAAACGCCGTGAAGAATGCCAGATACCTCACGATAACGTGTCTGTTGATGTTTGCCGGGTCGGGCTGCGGTCGCGGCGGAAAGATCGAGCTGGGCGACACGAATTCGGAAGGCTTCAAAGACGGGCAGTATTACCGAAGCGTGAGGGGGATGGCTGCGCCCGCTCAATTCAAGGCATTTCTCGAGGGATGCAGCCCGACCGATCGCGTCAAGTACATCAACAAGAGCGTGGAAGAGGAGCCGCCGACACGCATTTTTGTGTTCAAGGCGATCTATCAGGGATTTACCAACGACGCCAATTCGGAGGTCGCCACGGCGGCAAAGGATGCCCTCTCGAAGGTTCCAACCGAGGAGGAGAACAATAAGCTGCTCAACGAGCAAACTTCGACAAAATGACGAGTGGTTCGTGGGTGCGACTCGCACCCACTGCCGACAGGAATGTCCGCAGTGCCAATGGCTTTGGATTCTGCCGACCATCAAGAGCTATTAACGTTGGGTTCTGCATGGAGGCGCCCGGTCTGCGCTCGAGCGTCCAGAAACTGATCTAGGCAAATCGTCCATTTCTGGTTGAATAGAGATAGGCGCTTCTTGAGCGGAACTGTGCGCGGAGCAGTCGGCGCGCCCTTGCCGACGAAGTGATCGGAAGCTGACCCACAGAATTCGTGACCCAACCCTGCGGCGACTTCTTCGTTGTGCCCGCGCCGGTTTTGCGCACTTGTCGCGCCTAACGGCGACGGTGGGACAACTTCTCCCGGCGGGACGGGACGCTGGGACTGGGACGGGTCGCTGGGACTGGGACGGGTCGCTGGGACTGGGACGGGTCGCTGGGACTGGGACGGGACGCTGGGACTGGGACGGGACGCTGGGACTGGGACGGGACGCTGGGACTGGGACGGGACGCCGGGACTGGGACGGGACACCGGGACTGGGACGGGACACGTGCTCGGGACTAGAAGTCCCGCCAGTCCGGCGACCCTGTGGCCAAGTCACTCGGTTCAGAGCCGCTAGTGGCGGACTCCAAGGGACCCGGCGAAGTGGCTGGGGATCGTTGCGTCGTCGTGAGGACTGACGAGTTCACGCGGGCTAAACGACAGGCCCTGTGCCGCCATTTCCAGCACGCGGGCGTGACGGTGTAGGCCGTCCAGTTCGTGAAGTTCGCGATCGACATCAACGTTTGACTCTTCGAGAGAGCCCTGCCGCAGCCGCCCCCTCAGCGGATCCAAAATGGGCGCCTGCCCCGACTTCGGGTCGTCCCGGATCGTGAACAGGTTCTCGCCGGTCGGAACGAGGTCGACCATCGCCGGCAAACGGACAACTCGAATCTGCGGCAAGCGGTTCGGTGCGCTGCCGGCGGGCGCCGCTCCAACGGTGCCATCGGCGGCAATCTCGATTTGGTTTTCCGGACCCGTGACGACCGCAGGCCGGAGCTGCAGCTCTCGAGACGCAGCGCGCCAGACCATCTCTCCCTTGGCGTTCACAGAGAAGCGTCCACAGCGCGTGTAGAAAGTCTGGTGAGTGTGAACATCCTCGAGTTGGAAGAAGCCCTCCCCTTCGATAGCCAGGTCGAGTGGGCGATCGGTGTGTCGAATTCTTCCTTGAGTGAGTTCGACAACCAGCGCCCCCAACCGCACCCCGGCGCCGATGCTGCCGTGCCGCGAACTGGAGAAACTTGAAACGCCCTCGAAGGCGATCGCCAGCCGCTTGTAACCATCGGTGTTGGCGTTGGCGATGTTGTTGAGCAGAACTTGTTGCGCGGCAGCCAGCGCGTCGAGGCTGGAGGTGACCGTCCGCGAGCCTTCGCGTTGGGCGTCGGGAAGCAGCGCCGGGGCGTCGGCAGTAGGAGGCAAGGGTTCGCTGGCCATTGGGCCTGGCCCGGGCTGTGGCCACAGTGGCTGCGCCGGCACGCTCCGACTGTCGAACAGCGAGGGCGGAATGCGACCCAGTTCTTGGCGCAGGCGCCACGTTTCGCGGCGGTCCTTGGGCGACAAATCCTTGAGCGCATCGTGCCAGATCTCTCGTTCCTCGGCAGTCGAATTGGGGAGTGCTCGGTCAATGATCGGGCGGCTGGGAGGACCGGCGCCCGGATACGCCGGAGCCGATGCGGGCGGCTCGCCAATCGACGGAAATTCGGGGCCTTCGGGCCGGAGAGGAATGGCGTTCGTGCGGGCCGGCAACGGAAGCGGCGGGGTGAAGGGGGGCGCGGACATTTCGTGAGCATCGGCAACTCGCGGCGGCGTGCTTCCAGCGGCCGGTTCGTGCCCCGAAATCGCGTGGATCACCGCTTGCGCACGAACCTCGGTCGACAAGATCGGATAGTCGAGCTCGTCACCGCCCGCTTCGCAGGTCTGAGTCCCTCTGCTGACATTGAGGGGGCCGCTCGCTGGCGGAGACTCGGGCATCTTGCAATCGGGAATTGGGCCAGGAAAGGTGGCAACATCTGCCACCTTTTGGACTCGTGCGGAAGGGTTGGTCCGTTTGGCGCTTCGCGTGACCCAATGGCCGCCAACGAGCAGGGCGGTGACAACCGTCAACGAAAAAATGCCGGTGGCCGCGCGGTTCAAGAATCCCATGAGTGCCCTCCTGAAACGGAGGGCACGGTAGCCGAATCGACGAAATGCAGCAAGATGGGTTGTCTCCCAATCTCTTGCCGCACGTGACTTTAAGACATCGTGTGAGGGAGGCGATCGCTTTGCGACCGGCTGATGAGGCTTCCTCGTTGCCGCGAGTGCAGTCGCGGTCCGCCATTTTTTCAAACGACAGGCCTTCGTCTCGACCGATTGCAATTTGTTCATTATAAACCGGCCCCTTGGCGCGCCTGTCAGCCGCTGCGGGGGAAACAATTTCGCGGACGGCCGACGGCCAGCGCCGAAGTCCGCCCGTGGTAGCGACCCAAGTGCTTGGATCGACTTGGCAAATGCTCGGGGAGCCCCGGCGGATCCGGGTTCCGGGGCGCTGCGGGTCGCGTCGCAGTCCAGCGCCAGATCGCAAAATTGTGCGATTTCATTCACCAGAAAGGAGTCTTGACGTGAGGCACGGCTTAGGTCGAAAGGATTCTTCACCCGTTCTTCGTGCGCGGCGGATCGCGCGGGGACTCGCCCTCTTCGGCCTGGCGGCGGTTCCGCTGCTAGCGGCCGGCCGAATGATCTGGGCCCAGGACGACCCGCGGGACCTGATCGATCAGCGAAGCCGAGACGTCCAGCGCGAGCGTCGCGTCGTCGACCAGGACCTCGGCCGCGAACGACGATTGGATGATCGAGAATACGGCCGGCCGGATCCCGCGGCCATTGAGCGCCGCACGAAGCTGTACCGCGACCTGAAAAAGGACTTCATCGATTTCGATAAGAGCGGCTTCGATCGTGGTCCCGATCGTCGCTACTACGGCGGAGAAGCGTCGACTGTTGTCGAATCGCCCGAGACGCTCGACTTGGTCCGCCGCATTTTCGATCGCATCGCACAGGAGGCCGACGCCCTGCAGATCGGCCTCAACAATGACGTCGACCAGATCCGTGGAGTGCGCAGCGTGCTGCACGACGTGATTCAGTTCAGCGCGCGGGCCCAGGTCCTGGCGGAAAGCTGCCGCCGGGCCGAGCGCGTCGGCGTGATGTACGGTGACTTCGAGGCATTCGATCGGGACTGGCAGGCAATTTCTTACAAATTGCGACGTATTCCCGAGATCAACCAGAGCGCGGCGATCAAGCGCGTCGACGTGATTGATCAACTGGACCGCCGGCTCATCGACATCTTCAAAATCAAGCCCCACTTCGATCAACACGAGCTGCTTCGCGCGACGGCGGCGCTCACCGACAAGCTGCAACGACTGGCGGAAGACATCGAAGTCGAGATGGTCGATCCCCAGTTGCGCAGGCAATTGACCGATATGGCCCGCCGAACGCAATCCGAGGCCCAGATGGTCTCCGACGTGGTCGATTCCGAGAACGATCCGGCGGCCGTCGCGGGCGAGTTCAAGGAATATCTCGAACTCTGGCACCCACTGGCGCGACAAATTCGCCAGGTCGACTCGAATCACGCCCTCGAGCGGACCGTGTTCCGCATCAGCCAGTCGAATCGGGAGATCGGCGAATTCTTGCGGATGCCGGCACAAAACGACACAAGCAGCATCGCCTACATGATGGAGGCGCTCAAGCGGGACGTGGATGAGTACTTCACCCGCGCTCCGTTGCGTCTGGTGATGGAACTGCCCGACTCGCGGACCGCGCTCGTGACCGCCGGCGAGTTCTACGGAATCTGCGAGCAGTTCGCGCAGGACGCGAACAACAACGCGTCGCAGGCCGACCTCGCGGAATCGTTCCACAACGTCTCGCAGTCCTGGCGTTCGTTCAATCACACCTTCCGCCCGATGAACAGCGAGCCGGCTCGCCGCGTCCTCAACCGCATCGAAGAGCAAATGGGTTCGCTGGCCAACGCTCTGCAGCTTTATGACCAGCAGTTCGAGGGACGCCGCGTCAGCGAGCTGGCGTATGCCCTCTCGGCCGCGGCGGACAATATCGACCGGGACACGCGAGTCTGGCTCGACCACGAGCGTCCGGACTTTTCGGATGAGGCGCTCTGCGCGACGCACTCATTCGTGGAGCGTTGCCAGCGGTTTAGCGACGCTGTGACAGGAGGCGCAACGGTCGAACAACTTCGGCCTGAAATCGTGAACCTGTACGAGCATTACAAGCGGGTCTACGGCTTTATTTCACAGTGCGGCGGTCGCGAGCGCATCCGGTTGGCGGAAAATGCCAAACGCGCCAAGGCCGCCTTGGTCGACCTCCGCACTCAATTGGAGATTTGAAACGCTCTGCAGAGAGCGCTAGATTTGCTAGAGCACCGCGAGCCCGTCGGGTCCGATCCGGCGGGCTCGTTTTTTCGTCGGCCTGGCTAGAAATTAGGCCTTACGAGTTGAGTTCGGTTGCCTCTTCCCAGTGCTCGTACAGAACGGCTAATTCGCCTTTCAGTGCGTCATGTTGGCGGGTGACCTCGCGAATGCGGTCGGGCGCGCGATGGATTTGCGGATCGACCATTTCCGCTTCGACTTGCCTGATCGCGGCTTCTTTTTCGGCGATGTCGCGTTCGAGATCTTCGGTTTTGCGGTAGGGGAAGCGGCGTTTGCGCCGGGCGGGCTTGCCGCTGCTATCGTCCGCAGCCGTCTCGTTGGAGCGAGCGTTTCCCGCGCGACTTGTCCCGGGTGCTTCTCGTGTCTGGGCCAACTCGAGCGCCCGCTGTTGGGAGAAGTGGACGTAGTCGCTGTAGTTTCCCTGATAACACTTCCAGCCGTCGGGCCCACACACAACGACGCGCTTCGCCAGCCGGTCGAGGAAGTATCGATCGTGGCTGACAAAGACGAGGGTCCCCTCGTACGCCTTGAGGGCCTCCTCCAGCGAGTCGCGGGCCCAAAGATCGAGATGATTGGTCGGCTCGTCGAGGACCAGGACGTTTACGTTCTGCGCGTTGAGCCGCGCGAGTGCGACCTTGCTCTTTTCGCCGCCGCTCATCAGGCCGACTTTCTGCAGGGCCTGCTCGCCGCGAATACCGAATCGCGCCAACAGCTTTCGCAACGCCCCGGGCGTGAGATCCGGACGATCGGGAGGTCGAATGGCCTCGATGGCGTCACGATCGGGATCCACGCTAGTCAGCCGTTGGTCGAAGTACCCGATCTTGACGCCGGTGCCGATTCGTGCGACGCCGGTGTCGGGCGGCAACTCGCCCAAGAGCACCCGCAGCAGAGTCGTTTTACCGCAGCCGTTGGGGCCGAAAATCCCCAGCGAATCGCCCCGCTCGACGCGCAGCGAGAAACTCGAAAAGAGTGGATGGCCGAGGTTCTTGGAAATGTCCTTGGCGTCGAGCACCCAATCGCCGGGGCGTCCGGCCGATTGAAAATTCATCGCCAACTCGGGGACATCGGACGGACGTTCGATCTCCTCGACTCGAGCCAGCTTCTTTTCGCGGTCTTTCGCCTGGGCACTCTTTTGGCCCATCTTGTTTCGGCGGATGTATTCTTCGGTCCGCGCGATGTACTCCTGCTGCCGGTCGTACGTCTTCTGCAGCAGCTCGGCACGCTCATGCCTCTGCCTCCAGTACGCCGAGAAATTGCCGCTGTAATCGGTCAGCCGGCTGGACCACAGCTCGAGAATGCGGTTGGTGACGCGGTCCAGGAAGTATCTGTCGTGGCTGACAACGATCATCGCCTGATGAGCATTGGCGAGCCAGTTTTCGAGCCATTCGGTGGCCGCAATGTCCAGGTGATTGGTCGGTTCGTCGAGCAACATGACATCTGGCGCGCGGAGCAGCATGCGCGCCGAAAGCGCGCGGTTCCGCTGACCGCCGCTCAACTCGGAGAGGGGCTGCGAAAATTCAGAAGACGCGAATCCGAGCCCGTGCAGCACTTCATCGACACGGTGGTCGACGGCGTGGGCGTCCAGGCGATCCAGCTCTGATTGCACGGCGTCGAACCGTTTTTGCAATCTGGCGACCTCAGCGGGCTGCGACCCCGCGGCAATCGCGGCAGCCAACTCGGTCGACTCATGCTGCAGCGCGTAGAGTGCCGCCAGCCCCTCGCGGGCTTCGTCGAGTACGGTCCGCTCGCTCGAGTAATCGGCCTCTTGTTCCAACAGGGCGACATCGGCCGAGCGGTGTCGCGTCACCTCGCCGCGGTCTGGATGGTCGAGGTCGGCGAGAATCCGCATGAGGGTCGTCTTGCCGGCGCCATTCGGACCGACTAACCCCACGCGCTCGCCGGGCCGGATTTCGAGACTGACCCCCTGCAAGACCGGGTCGGCATCGAATTGCCGGAAGACATCCTGGAGAGACAGCAAGATCATCGATTGCCTGCCGCTGTGCCCGATGAGGTCGGAACACGCGACGTTCCCCGAAAGAGGGTCCGCAGTGCCGGCTGGTCGCGTGGCTATGCCGGGCAAGTCCCGCGCCGGCCGTTCGCCAGAATGAAAACTCCGTCACACAGGGTTCGACGGAGCCGGTTCGACGTCGCCAAACGATGCTAGCGAACGTCGACCGGTTGGGGCAACGCGGAGCGTTTGGGGGTCTCGATGATCATTGGAAAATTCGCCGCCGGCAAGCTGGCAGATGCGGGCGATTCAACAGGATTCTTGGGGGCCGCTTCCGGCATCTCTGCCGGTTCGGCGTCGACGGTGGCGGCCGAGGCGGTCCGCGACGGATCGGTCGAAATTGGATGCGCGCTGAGCGGGTCGACCGCAAAGCCCCGCGGTCCACGCTTCGCGAGCTGCATTTGGAGCGAATGCCTCAGTTCGGGGGGATCGGCCTGGCCGGCCAGCAGCCAGACGCGGTCAATCATCAGAAGCTCCCCTTCGCGAACGAGCTCGATTTTTGCGCCAAACCGCTCGTCGCCCAACTGAACCACTTGTCCGGTCGAAGTATCAGAAATGCTCGCGAGCGGCATGTCGAGATGCGGGAGCACCGCGTAGGCCGATTCGGGCACCTGGGTAATTTGAGTCCAAACGAGTCGATTGAACGTACGCGAGCTGATCCCCCGGAGTAATTCAAGTTGTGCTTCCTGGCCTTCGGTAGCCACTGAGGACTCCCGCAAGGTTGACGTCAACAGGCGGATGGGCAACATCGCCTGCAGCGTGTCCTTGAGTGATTGCGGGCGATCGAGGACGGGCATCAGCACGTCGTCGACGGCGACGTCGCCATTCCAGTCGCGCATCACGTACGTCAGCTCGCGGCTCCCCTGGCGAACGGGAATGCGGATGACCGGGCCACGAAAATCGGTCGGGTCGGTGTTGATGGCCGGCACCATTTCAATCTCCGGCGGGAGGATTTCCGCCAGGGGCAAACTTTTGAGCCGGTTCCAGACCTTGAAGTCAAAATCCTTGCTCGAGTTTTCGCGGACGAGTGCCAGGTTGCCCTTAAGCATCGCCTTCACGAACAGCTGCATTTTCGCCTGGGCGGTGAACAAGGCGGCCAGCCGCTTCTCCGACTTGGAATCGAAGATCGTGACTTCGTCGATCACGAATTTTGGATTTTCGGGATCGAGCACCGGCTTCGGCGTATCCCCACCGCTCGAGGGGGCCTTGAGCGAGATCTTCACGGTGTCATCACCCCGCCGCAGCAGATATTCGGCCGTGATGTTCTTGCGTCGTCACCGTGTCCTTTTCACCCAGAACGTCCGGGGTCGGCAGCGGCACGAGCCGCGGATCCGCCAGCATCAGGCATTTGTCGTAAAATTTCTCGGCCACGAGCTTCTGCAGCGCCGGCTTGTCGTTTGCTTTGTACGCCTTCAGGAAGTCGACCACGGTGCGGATCACGGTCGCTGTGCGCTTCGCCGAGGCGAGCTGGTCCTTGTCCTTGCGAGATTCGACCTGCACGTCGGCGACCTTCCAGCCCTTATTCGTCAGCTTCATCGACAAGATCAGAATGCCGCGGGCGCGCTGTAGTTTCACGATCGCATCTTGTCCGTCGATCGTCGCCTCAGGGCGAAACTCGTCAGATTTGATGCGTTCGCCGGCGACTTTCTTGGTCAGCCGCTCGAGATGCGTCGTGGGCAGCTCGCCCAACAACTTGCCGAAGCTGGCCGTGGTAACCGCCTGGACTTCCTCGCGTTTGCCCTTATGCCAGGCGACGAGGAAGTCCTGCACGACCAACAGGAGATCCATCTGTTCGGTCACGCTTTTGACCGCGGTGACGTCCTTGTTCTTTTGTTTGAACACGATGTCGTCCACCACCCATTTGCCACTCTTTTCGTCGCGGACGAGCTTGAACTGCATCTTGCGATGAGTTTTTTCGGTGGTGACCTCGACCTTTTTTTCCTTATCCGAAACGTTGGTGACCTTGACGATCGTCAGCTTTTCCTCGGGGTGCTGATAGACGATCTTCAACGCGTCGATCGAATCTTTGCGGCGCAGCGCCTTTTCGTCGAACGTTTCCGACGCGCTCGCTTTGAGCTGATTGAGATCGTTTTTCTCGATCGCCGCGGTGAAGTGATCGAGTGCGCCGGTTTCGGCGAAGTTCACGCAGCCGCCTGCGGCGCAGACGAGAACCGTTCCGTAAAGCACGGTGTGCGGAATGCGAACCATGACACTCGTCCTGGCCGATCGATGTCGGGCAAGCGGGATTTTGAGGTGGGAACGGAGTCGGGAGGGAGGGGGGCGAGAGATGAGAGGGGCGTCTTTTCTCAAATCGTGCCGATCGCGTCAAGCCCGGTCGCGCCGCCGTGATTTCGATTCTTTAACGACCGCGCAGGCCGTCCTGACGTGAAACTGACCTTGGTGCAACGTCGCGCCCAACTATAATCCCCGCCCTCTTCTGCGCTCTCGCTTCTCGCGTTCAGACTTCATCTCGAGCGTCCGACTCGCTCTCCAATCCCCGACTTTTCCGGTGACGCATGGGGTTTTCCCGTTCGCCCGGCGGCTGCGCTCGCGCCCGCCGGTGGCGTGCCTTGAAGGTTGTCCTATTTGCGGCCGGAGCGGCGTGTCTGTCCGCCGCGCCCCTCGATCAGGCGCACCGCGTTGTGCGGGTGCGATTCGAGTGGAAGTCCGAAAAGCCGGAATGTTGGGCCGGGGTGCTGGAAACGTCGCAAGGAACGGTCGCGGACGCCGCCTCCCTGGGCGTCGCTGGTGATGAGGCCGGCACGCTGTGGGCCGACGGCAAATGCCTGTGGCTTGGCCGGCGGAATCCCAGCAATCGCGACGGCTTCGAACTCACGGTGATCGCGCCGCCGTCGGCACACCTTTCGTTTACGCTTCAAGCACCGGGAGCCGGCGGGCTGCGGCAACGGTTCGAATGTCTCCTCGCCGACTTGGAAGGCGATCGCAAATGCCTTGCCGCCAAGAGTGCGGCTTTGCAGCTGTCTGTGCGACGCGCCCCGGGGGACGCCCTGCGAATCGTCGTCGACCGCCCCAATTTGATTTATCGGCCGGGGGAAGCGTTCAAGGCGACGCTTATTCCCGATGTCCTGTCCGCAATGCGGCCGACCGAGCGCGCGAAACTCAAATGGTGGGTGGGGCCCACGCGCACCGGGGAAACGCTGAAGCAAGGATCACTTCCGCTCGGAAAAAAAGCCGCAGCGATCTGCGAGGGAAAAGGGCTGCCGGTCGAGATTCCGCTGCCTTCGGAAGAAGGGGCCGTTTCGGTACGTTTTTGCCTGTCCGGGGCCGGACCGAGCGAGCTGCGCTCGTCAGTACAGCTTTTGGTGCTTGCCGAGCAGACGCCGCGAGAGCCGAGTACGGACCGGTCCGCGGACGCTTTGATTGATCGACTGTCGCAGGTCGACATTGAATCCCAGCGGCGGCTTGAACCGACGCAGTTAACGCCGCAAGGGCGAGCGCAGAGTGCCGCTTTCGACGCTTCAGGGCCGGGCACCACCGAGGCTCCCGCCCTCGCAGAGCCGCGAGTCGATTGGATTGCGCTGCGGCTCCGTTTGAAGCATCCGCAAAGGCCACACAGACTGGTGCTGCATTTCGCGGCGAATGGCGGCGAGTCTCTCGGGGCGAGCCTCCTTGAACCGGATGCCCGCGGGGAATTGAAAAAGCAGACGCTGGATACGGCGATCGTGTTAGCCGGCGAAGAAGCGATCGACGACGTGTTGCCCGCGACCAGCCAGCGACACGAGATTCTGTTCTGGCCGCAAGTTTGCGATCCCGTGCTGTTGCTACACGATCTGGCTTCGGGACGCCGTCCTCGGGTCGCAGAAATCGAAGTTTACGAGGCGGCCCCTCCAGCAGCGCGAAAGGCAGATGCTTCGCTTCGCACCGACCATCGGTTGATCGGCCCATACCTTGCAAAGCCTCTATTTTCCGAGAATTTTGGCGGGCCCAAGGTCTTCGACGCACGGGCCGAAGAGTGTCTCGAAGACTGGGAAACGTTCCACGCTTCCGCTACACACGTCGCCGACTACCTGGTCTACAACGGTTACAACAGCGTGCTGGTCGGTGCGCTGGCCGACGGAACGACGATCTATCCGAGCGGCTGCCTGGAGCCGACGCGGCGATACGACTCGGGGGCACTCTCGGCCGCGGGACAAATCCCGATTCGCAAGGACTTCCTGGAGCTGCTGTACCGCGTCTTCGATCGCGAGCAGCTGACACTCATTCCCGAACTGCAGTTTTCCTGTCCTCTGCCCGCGCTCGAACGGCAACTCGTCGATGCGTCCTCCGCCGAGGGAATCGAGCTGGTGGGCGCCGACGGCCGGACTGCGCGCGACCATTGCGGTCAGTTGCAGGAGGCACTACCCAATTACAATCCACTTGACCCGCGCGTTCAGGACGCCGTCCTTGCGGCTGTTCGCGAAGTTGTCCAGCGGTACCATCACCATGCTTCCTTTCGCGGAGTCGCCCTCGAGGTCAGTCGTGGCGGTTATCTTCAGCTTCCCGGACTCGATTGGGGCTACGATTCGGCGACCGTTCGACGGTTTGAGCATGACACGGGACTGACAGTCGACGGCGTCGCTGGCGGCGACATTTATCAGCACCGGCACACAGTGCTTGTCGGCGAGGCGCGGGCGGCGTGGGTCCGTTGGCGCTGCCAGGAACTGGCAAAGTTCTATCGGCGACTCGGCGAAACGATGGGGACAGCCGCTCCGAACGCCCGTTTGATCCTGGCGTGCAAGCAGATGCTCCCCGATCCCGCGGCGAACGAGGAAGTCCGCCATGAGATTCGCACGCGGGGTCGACTGGCTGAGAGACTGACCGCACGCGGCATCGACTTTTCCCTCCTGGGCGATGCACCGCGCCTGGTCGTGCTGAAGCCGGCCGTGTGGAGATCTTCCGGAAATGTCGAGGAAGGATTGCTCGACGAAACCCTCAGCCAAACCGCCTCTTTCGGTACCGCGTTTCAATTTCCGAGTATGGGGGTGCTCAATTATCGCCCGCCGCGAAGTTTGCGGGTCGCAGATTTTGATCCTGTTTCGCCCTGGCAGCCGGCGCAGACCCGGTTGACCGTTGTGGCATCGCCCAGCCCGAGAGAAAGTCAGCGCCGGTTCGTTCGCGGATTGGCCGAAACTGACGCTCAAATGATCTTTGACGGCGGATGGACGGTCCCCCTGGGACAGGAACGCGCGACAGAGGGATTGCGGCGAATCGCGCGGGCCATTCCGCCAATCCCGTTTTATAGGGTGCCTGGGGAAGAGCAGTCGGCAATCGTTCACGTCGCGCGCCACAACAAGAAAACGTACATTTACGCAATCAATGCCTTCGGCCAGCCGTGCGAGCTAACGCTGCAGCTTTCCTGTCCGCCGGGAGCGGTGTGCCGCCCCCTGGGACCATCGCCCGCGTTGGTGGAGACGGCCCCTGGCAGCGCCGGCAATGAAACCAGTCGGAAAACAACGCTCGAAAGCTACGGACTGGCCGCATGGGAGATTGACCACGAAGACGCGCGTGTCACCGGAGTTCAAACGCAACTCCCGCCGGCCGAGTTGGCGCGGCTGCAAGCTCGCGTCGGCCGGTTCCAACGACAGCTGGCTGTCGCGCGGCGGACCATTCAGGCCGAGCAGACTCTGGTTTCGACCTCGCCGGCGCAGCACCCAGAAAAAGCGGGAGCGATCCCCGCCTCCCGCGAGATGCAACCCGAACCAAGCCCCCTGATGTTGACCTCGGGCCGTGGTCCGAGCAGCGGTCTGATTGCGGACGCAACGCCTGAGAGCGAGCCGCTTTCGCCGGACGACCTGAGGCAGCTGGCCAAGATCTCGCTGCAACTCGCTCTAGCCGCGGACGAGAAGCGAATCGCCGAGTGCCAATGGCTCTTGGACAGCTATTGGTGCCGCTATCTGGCACTTCGCTCTGAGTCGACATCACAGCCGGCCCTCTTCCGCGAGGCGGCAAAGCCGGCGGGTCCGGCCACTCGTTGACCTGACTACCGGTCAACTCCGTTCAGGCGCTCTCTCGGTCGCGGGGCTCGTGTCGACCCGCAAAACTCGCCATCAGTTCCCGTTTGAGATCACGGACCGCTGTTGCCGAAATTGGAGCCGTGCGGCTTCCTCCCGCGCAGGCGGCGCCGCGGACGCCGACTATGTCGGGGCACACCTTAGCCAACTCGCCGAATTGTGCGAGGCGCAGTCCGCCCGCGAGAGCTATTTTCAATCCGGCTTGGTGAGCAGAATCGGACAATTGCCGCAGTTCGGCCAGATCCATCAATTTCAAGAGAGTTCCGGAACTCTTGTCGAACGTGTCGATCAGGAATACATCGCAGTGAACTGTGCGCGCCGCATCGAGCAGCTGTGAGGGGGCAAGTCCGGCGGCCGCTTGCCAGTCGGCGTACGCCACGGCCACCCATCGCAGGTTGCGCGACGCAGGAATCGCGAAACGGTGTTGCACGGCTCGCCAAAGCTCTGACCAGTGCGCCGCCGAATCAATACCGGCCGAGCCGAATTTGACATAGCCGATTCCGGGCACAGGCGAGAATTCCGGCTCGCGCCGCTTCCACTCGACAAGCTCGCCCAGTGCGGCACTACACGGAAGAGACCTCCCAGTCGGGCCGCATTCCGCAGCGCACTGGGCGACAGCGGTTATTGCTTCGGCGTCGGCCATTCCCAACGGTCCGCGATCTGGCTCCTTGATATCGAGGAGATCGCAACCGCCGGCGACCGCCGCACGGGCCTCGAGCGCGTTTCGCACGCTCACGAGCAGAGCGGGAACTTTTGCGGCCGGACTGCGCGCCTGTGTCGCGTGCGCGGCCGACGCTCGCGATAAGCGTCGGAAGAATCGCGGCGATAGCAACGACACGAGGTTTGTCCAGCTCTAAAGCAGGCGGGGGGACTCGTCGGCGAACGGATGCAGGCCGCCAAACGTCTTGGGTCGGGGCAGCGCGTCGACAAGAGCTTCGGCCATTTTGAAGTCGGCAAACGTCGTGATCTTGATGTTCATCGGCCAGCCTTCGACGATCGTTACCGGATGCCCCAGGTTCTCGACGAGCTGAGATTCATCGGTCGCCTGCAACGATCCGCGACGGGCGAACGCGTCCATCAGCAGTTGCCTGCGAAAAACCTGCGGCGTCTGGGCCCGCCAGAGACCCTCTCGCGAGACGGTCTCGGTGATGGTGTGGTTGGGTCCGACGCGTTTGAGCGTATCGCTCGCGGCAATGGCCGGAATGACGGCCCCGGATTTCTCGGCCTGCACAAACAGCGTATCGACCCACTCCTTAACGAGGAGCGGACGGGCTGCATCGTGCACCGCCACGAAATCGACGTTCGTTTTGACGCGCGCCAGCGCATTCTGCACCGATTCGAATCGCTCGGCTCCGCCTTCCACGATTTCGATGTTCATAAAGGCCAGGTTCGCGCGGAATTTCTCCTTCACCCAATCGATGTCTTCGCGGGACACCACCAGCAGCACCTGGCTGACGTCATCGCGGTTGAGGAAATGTTCCGCCGCGCGAACCCAAACGGGCCTTCCTTTCAACTCGACAAACGGCTTCTTGCGCTTTTGGACAGAGAAGCGGCTGCTCTTCCCCGCAGCCGGCAGAATGACTGCGAAGTTGGCCATCGACAGACTCCGCGACGCGAATCGGGTGGAACCTGAGCCGTGCCTGGACACCCCCGGGCGACTCGATACTACGTCGCGTCCTTGGTCGAGACAATTCAGGCGCAGCCGCGACTGAGGTCAGCCTTTGGAGCTGGCGCCTGCAAGCGCCTTCACGTCACTGGTGGTGAGAGGCTTGCCTCCGATTCCCCAGTCGCCACTTTTGACTTCGTCGATGACAACCCAAGTTACGGAGCGCATCGCTTCACCTTCGATCGACACCATCGTATCGGTGAGCTTGCGGATCATCTCTTGCTTTTGCGCTGCTGTGAAAACGCCTTCGATCACTCGCACGTTCAAAAAGGGCATTTTTGTTCCTCCGGTTTGGTAGGATTTCGCGGATGGGTGAAAACTGATTCCTCGGGCACCGTTGGTTCCGATTCGGTCATCTGGCCGAAGTACTGAAGTATTCTAGAAGCGCCGTCAAATGCGGACGGGAGCCAGTCCCAGGCTCTTGCGAATCACGGTCAATTGGCCGTAGTGCATCCCCTCGTGCCACAGCAGTCGCATCAGCACGTTGCCGAGCGTCGGGGCGAATTTTTTGAAGTCTTCCGGCGGAGGTCCCGCCAGCTGCTCGTCGGTGAGTGACTCCACCCAACCGCGAAATGCGGCCCGCGACGATCGGTAATAGTCGCGGAGCACTTCGATGGGCGGGTACGTGGCCGCGTCTGGACTCGGCTGCGATTTGGCAAAAAACATGGCCTTGTATTTCTCAAACAGTGCCCCATCGCGACCAGCCGAGAGTCTTCAGGAAGTATTGATTGACTGTCGCGAGATGGCCCAACGTCCACAGGGCATGATTGGCCCCCGGGCACGGCTGATGCAAAAACTGGTCGGCCGGGATGGCGGTGAACACGTCTTCGACCGCTTTGTCGGTCCAATCAAAGGCATTAAGCAACTGGTTGCGAACGACGTCTGACATGGGTCGATCCGCTTTCTGTTGGGGGACGAGGGCAAAGTTGACGCAAGCTCTGTTAGGCGAAGGCCATCGGTCAAATCCTCCCAAAATTCGTCGCGTAATACAAATTTCCGCACGAAATCACAGTCGGGGTTTCCACTATTCCAGCAGGGAAGTGCGTGCATGCGGCGGGTGCCACGTGTCGCATTTCCGGCAATTGACCAATTCTTGGCCGAGAAACGCTATGAGACTCACGCTGCGAACTCTGTTGGCTTACCTCGACGACATCTTGGAGCCCTCCCAGACCAAAGAGATCGGCTCGAAGCTGACGGAGAGCAAGTTTGCCTCCGACCTGGTGGAGCGGATCCGAGACGTGATGCGCCGCCGTCGGCTTTCGGCCCCCGAGGTCGAGGTCGCGGACGGAAGCCTCGATGCCAACGTCATGGCCGCCTATTTGGATAACACGCTCGCGCCGGAAAAAGTGACCGACGTCGAGAAGATGTGCCTGGAATCGGACATGCATCTGGCCGAGGCGGCCGCTTGTCACCAAATCCTGACGATGGTTCTGGGCGAGCCGGTCGAAATCGCTCCGGACAGCCGCCGGCGAATGTACGGATTAGTTTCGCAGGGCAGCGGCGACAACCACGCAGCCATCGCGGCCGGGAAACCTTCGGCCGCATCGCCCGATCGCGATGAACTCGACGATGTGCCGACACCGTTCCAGGCTCAGGAACGGACCGAGAAAATCGACAGCCTGGTTCCCGAGTATCTTCGGAACCGTCCGTTTTGGAAGCGGGCGCTGGTGGTCGCTGTGCCTCTGGCGCTCATCGGCGTATGGGCGGGTCTGTACATCACCGATCCGGCCAACAACCTCCGAGACCGCTGGTTCGGCAGTTCGGACAGTTCTGCGAAGACGGCGTCAATCGACCAGAATCGGCCCGCGCCCGACCATCCTGCAAAAGTGGCGAAGGAGGGTGCCACGCATCCGAATCGTGAGCCTCTCGCGAACGTGGCCGATGCGGCGGCTGCCGGTGGAGTAGCGAAGCTTCCCGCAGCATCAGCGACCGGCTCAACCTCGCCGACAACGGGCCTGGATACAAAACAGGCGGCTGCCGAGCCTCCGAGTCCATCGAGCACGGCGCCGAGTCTGCCAGATATTGTTCCCTCCGCAGCATTGACAGCACCTGCGGCCGCCTCACCGGCATCGCCTTCCCCCATCCCGGGGGTAACCGCCTCGGGGAACACATTGCCAGACATGACGACGAAGCCGTCGCTTCCCGCCGCGACGACCCCGCAGGTCGCCTCGACAAGCGCCGCAAAAACCGGCGGTGCGGTCCCCGCGCCTCCCACGCCCGGAATTCCTGGAACGGAATCGAAACCAGCCGCGGCGTCGAATCCCTTACCTGCTAAGCCGGACAAAGTCACGCCCGAAGCTCCGCTGGATGTGAAACTGGTCTCAAAAACGGGCGTTCTTGTTAGGGTACGATCCGACAATCGCGACGATTGGTTCGTGCTCGAGCGTCCAAGCCTGAAACTGCCGGCGCCGACCGACGAAGCGCCCGAAGTCGCAAAAGGACGATGCGGCAAATCAGCTCATCGCGCCGACTCCCCCCGTTCCGACTGGCGGGGGACCGCAAGGGCCGACTTGCTGGCGGCCCCAGAGCCGTTCGACAGTCAGCTGAATATTGGCGACGGTCTCTGCCGAGTTTGGCTGATCGGTGGAACTTCCGCACGGCTGTTGGCCCCGGCCGGCGCGTCCCGATTCGGCATCGATGTTCGCGAGGGACGCATCGTGCTCCGCAGCGGCGTGCCGCAGAATCCCGGGGCGGCCTACACGCCGCTCATCATTACGCTGGTCGTGCGAGGCGAACAATGGCAGCTCGAATTCCTGCGGCCAGAGACGCAATGTGGAATCGAGATCACGCCGATGTTCCCGAAAAAGCCCGGTCAGGAGGCGAAGGACGTCAGCTACCGCGGTGGACTCTACGTCGTTGAAGGCGATCGTGCGCTTCACCGAGGCGATTGGTCGTCAGCGCACGCTCGTTGCCGGCCGTTGGATTTCTCTTGCGCCGGAAGACCTGGCCGTCGCCACCGATTTGTCCGGTTCGGCCTTTCGCGGTAAAGGGACCGTTCCGGCGTGGCTCACTCCCGAAAACCATCGGATGCCGCCGTCCCTGACGAAGACTGCACGCGACTTTGGGGAGGGGTTCTTGCCCGACCAGCCGGTTTCACTGTCGATCGGCACGGTCGCCAAGAATGACCGCAATCCGAAGATCGCGGAACTCGCCGCGAAGACGCTCGCGCTGACCCGACAATATTCCACGCTCGTCGAGGTGTTGGCGCAGGTCCCGCACGACGAAGCGGTCGAGGCCGCGGCCAAGGGATTGCGAGCCTGGCTGCCGCTCGCGGCGAACAACGTCACGCTGCTGCAAAAAGAGCTGAGCATGGTCTTCGTTCCGGCGGTCGAGGATATTGTGCTCGGCTCCTGTGGGGTTACAACGACGACGACGGCCGCAACCTGGACACATCGAAGCAGCTCGTCGAATGGCTCGATAACGACAAACTGGCGGTCCGCGTGCTGGCCATCGATCAAATCAGCCTGCTCACGGGCGGACAGACTCTGCGGTATCGCGCAGGAATGAAGACCGCCGAGCGGAAGGCCATCAAACGGCAATGGGAACGAACGTCGAGCAGAACAAGGGCCTGATCCACAAATGACCGAGAAGGGCGAAGGTGGACTCGCGTCCGTACGCCGATTTCTCGAGTTGATCCGCTTCAGCCACACGGTTTTCGCCCTGCCATTTGCCTTGTTTTCGGCCGTCCTCGCGTGGCAGCAGCCGGATGTGACCTTTCGCGTGCGCGACGTGGTGGGGCTCTTGCTCTGCATGGTATTTGCACGGTCGGCTTCGATGGCCTTTAATCGCCTGGCCGATCGCGGTTTTGATGCCCAAAATCCGCGCACGGCGGGGCGCCATCTTCCCGCGGGACTGCTGAGTGTGACCGCGGTGAGTCTGTTCACCGCCGCCTGCGCGGCCGGATTCGTCGCCTCGACGCTGCTCTTTCTGCCGAACCGGTGGCCACTTATTTTGTCGCTGCCTGTGCTCGCGTTTCTGATGGCCTATTCGTACGCCAAGCGCTGGACGGCACTCGCGCACTCTTGGCTCGGAGCGGCACTGATGCTTTCCCCTGTGGCCGCGTGGATCGCCATCACCGGTGAATTGGCATGGTCGCCCGTGCTGCTGGGACTCGCGGTGTTTTTCTGGGTCGGCGGATTCGACGTGATTTACGCCTGCCAGGACGTCGAGTTCGATCGCTCGGTGCGGCTGCGCAGCATTCCGGCGAAGTTCGGCGTCGGTTTGGCACTCAAGCTGGCGGCCGTCAGCCACCTGCTGACCGTCGTTTTTCTCGTCGCGCTATGGTGGACGGCCGGCCTTGGTCCACTCTTCGCTGTCGCGGTGGTGGCCGTCGCCCTGCTCTTGGCCTACGAACACTGGCTGGTGCGTCCCGACGACCTGACCCGCGTGAACATGGCGTTCTTCAACGTGAACGCGGTGATCAGCATCGGCCTGTTCGTCGTTGGCAGCCTGGACGTCTGGACCCACACGCCTCGCTGAGCGGAATCGGTGGCCGCGTTCAGGTCGTCTGACTAAAATACTGCAACGCCGAGATTTCATTGGTTGGGGAACGAAAAAGTGGATCGCGAACGAACGCTGCAAACGATCACCGACAAAGTCGAAGCAGGCGAGCGCCTGTCGTTCGACGAGGGCGTTTTTCTCGACGAGCAGGTCGACATTTTGACGCTCGGCCGGCTGGCCAACATCGTTCGCGAACGCAAGAACGGCAACTTCGCGTTCTACAACACCAACGTCCATCTCAATCCCACAAACGTCTGCGTCTATCGTTGCACGTTCTGCGCGTTTCGCGCCGATCTGAAGGCTGCCAAAGCCTACGACTTCACCGACGAGATGGTTCGCGAACGCGTGCTCGAAGCCACGCGGGCCGGCGCGACCGAAATCCACGTCGTGGGGGGGCTGCATCATCTCAAGCCCTTCGATTGGTACCTCAACGTCATTCGTGTGATTCACGAGACGAACTCCGAGCTGCACATCAAGGCCTGGACGCCGGTCGAAATTCACTGGTTCAGCTTCATCACCAAGAAGCCGATCCGTTGGGTGCTGGAGCAGATGATCGAGGCGGGGCTCGGTAGCCTGCCGGGGGGCGGAGCCGAGATTTTCCACCCCGAGGTCCGCGACCAGATCTGCGAACACAAAGCCGACGCCAGCCACTGGTTCGACATCCATCGCGAAGCGCACAGCCTGGGTCTGCGCTCCAATGCCACTATGCTCTATGGTCACATCGAGCAGGCACGGCATCGCATCGACCACTTGTGCCGCCTGCGCGAGCTGCAGGATGAGACCGGGGGATTTCAGACATTCATCCCGCTGGCGTTCCATCCGGAGAACACGGGCTTGTCGCATATCCCCAAAGCGAGCGGGCTGACCGATCTCAAAGTGGTCGCGCTGGGCCGGCTGATGCTCGACAATTTCGACCACGTGAAGGCCTATTGGATCATGCTGGGCGAAAAGACCGCCCAGATCGCGCTCAGCTTCGGGGCCGACGACATCGACGGCACTGTCGTACACGAATTGATCTATCACGATGCGGGCGCCAAGACGCCCGAGGGGCTGACGACCGATCAAATCCATCGCCTCATTCGTGAAGCGGGACGAATTCCGGTCGAGCGAGACACCTTATATCGCCGCGTGATCCGCGACGGCGCCCAATGGACGATTGGCGAGCCGCTCTTGGCCGGAGCGGCCTGCTGAGGTGCCAATCGGCCGCTTGGCTATTTGCGCGGAAGGAAGCTCGGTATGCCCGGTCCAAGATCTTCAGGCGACGCCATTCCCCGGACGGTCAGCCGAGAGCTGAAGTTCGCCAGCGGCTCCGCCATCGGCGTCAGCAATCGCTGGGACAAAGGCCAATATTGCTCGATTTTGACCGAGGCGGGCATCGTCGGCTGCGGGATCTACGACCTCGAGACGGCGGCCGAATTCAGCCTGGCGATCGCCATCTGCAAGGGGACGCCAGCCAAGCCGCTGGTCGAGCCCGAGGATCTCTTTGAGTCCAAGATCGTGGGCGTCACGCCTCAGGCCGAAGCGATGGGTATCCGCAAAGGGATCACCGGCAAGGAAGCGGTCGAATTAATGCTCAAGGCCAAGCCGTCACGTTCGACTTAACCCGCCTCGACGAGCTGATAACATCGAGAGATCGCCATGCAACACGCCGAGACGACAACAGCCGGATCGACGAAGCCAGGCGCCGCGACGACTTCCGCGTTGCGTGTGAAGACGCTCGACCACGTGACGCTGGTGGTCAAGGATCTCGGCCGGAGTCATGATTTCTATGCCGGTGTGCTCGGCATGCAGCCCATCGAGCGGCCAAAATTTTCCTTTGCGGGAAGCTGGTTCCAAGCCGGCAAGACGCAAATCCACCTGATTTTGGAACACACGGAATCTGGGCCGGCCGGCGTGCCGATCCCACAGCAGCTGCTGGGCATGAGCCGCACGCACCACTTCGCATTCGAAGTGGAAGACGCCTACGCGGCGACGGAGATGCTGCGGCAGAAGGGCGTTCCCGTCGTCAGCGGCCCGAAGAGTCGACCCGATGGGATGATCCAGGTTTTCGCGACCGATCCCGACGGCCACGTTGTCGAACTCTGCTCGTGGCCCAAAGGCTGACGGGCGAAGGAAACCCCTTCGCCCGCGTCATTGGGGATCGAGGATCGGCTCGAGTTCGCTAGATTATTCCGACTTCGATTTCTCTTCGGAGCCGGACTTCTCCTCGGTGTCTTCACTCTTCGCTTTGTCCCCGGCCTTCTTGGCGGTTGACGTCGGCCGCTTGGCGGCGGGGCCCGCCCCGGCCGGTGCAAACTCGACTCGGGCGGCAAAGAGTTGCTTGAGCCGCGTGGGATTGTAAAGCCGCACGACGCGGCCCTTATACGTCACGCGACCCTGGGCATCGTGCGCGAGGTGCTCGGCAACTTCTGGCACGGCCTGGCCCGCGTACAGTCCGGCAAAGGTCTCGGGGTCGACCCCTTGAGCCGATTCGAGATCGGCAATCGCGTCGACTCCGCCGACGGTCGTGGCGAACGCGTTCAGACCCAGAATCGCAGGCACGTAGCGCTTCTCGTCCTGCAACATCTGCATGGCTTCTGCGAGTGCCTGCTCCGCGCTACGCAGTTTGTCGCGAACGGCGCCCTGGATGGCATCCGCCGCGGGGTCAGCACGAAGCTGAGAGGGAGCGCCGAACTGCAGGGCGCCCAGCGAATAGCCGATGGTCAGAAGGCCAATACAGAAAATCGTCCGGGGGATCCAGCTCATGCTCCGCTCCGTAGGCTGAAGATTAGCCCGCGAATGGCGTGACAGCCCGTCGGAACAGGCCGAGCCCGCGTACAGCCCTTATCGTCCTTGCAGGCGCAGCCGTTTGCAAGCGAGAAAATTTTCGCGCTGGCCCACAGGAATCGAACTCGTTTTTAGCCGGCTCTTTTCCGACTTCGCCGGCCGCAGACGGCCCGGCTAAGCCTCGACTCTGCCCAGAAGATCGAGCAGTTCCGCAAGGCATCGTTCGACGTTCGTGGGCTCTTCCGCACAGCAGGCGTGCTGCAACTCGGCCCCTGCCGCGCTGATTTCGGGGAACCCGTAACCGCCGCCCGCACCCTTGAGCTGATGCGCCTGGCGTCCGAGTTCGTCGAACGAGCCGTCACGGTGCAGTTCGGTCAGCAATCGGCGTCGTTCCGGCAGGGCCTCGACAAAGGCCTCGAGCACTTCGCGGAAGTCGGCGTCCATCGCAAACTCGGAGCGGATCGGTGTCTTGGCGATAGAATTTAAGTCGGACATAGGAGCTTTTCTCCGGCCCACGAATGGCTCGCTTACGGAATTTTTAGCATGCGCGGGAACCTCCGATTGAGCCCCTCCAAGTCCATTCCCAATTGACGCGAAGGCCGCGTACCGGTTTTGACGAGACGACCGGTGTTGAGGGAAGTGCTGCCGCAGATCGGGTTACGCCGATTCACGCGTGGTCGGCTGGCGGTTGCGGGAATTCTCGGCTGACGCAAGGATTCGCTCATGAGCCTTGGTTTTGGAGGCTATCGTCAAGTCTTCCGATTTACGCGGTCGCCGTGCGCCGAGATGAACCAGGAATCTGGGTTCGGTTGCCTCTTGATGGGGATCGTTCCCCTCTTGCTCATCGCGTCCACATATCTTGCTTGGTGGGAGCTGCGGTTTTTCGTCCAAGGCCGGACGCTCGATGCCACAGTCGACGGCGTTCAGGAGATCAGATTGCGTCACCGCCTGTTTGGCGGATCGTATCTGGAAGTCCGCTATTCGTTCAAAGACGAACTGACCGATCGCGTCCGCACCGAGCGCGACGAATTACCCCTCTCATGGCCCCGTCCGGCCGCGACTGTTCGAATTGAGTATGTTCCCGGATCGCCGGGAGGCTCGCGACTAGCAGGCCATCGACACATCTTTTCCACAATCTTTTTCGTCGTATGCGTGACCGGCTCGCTCGTGTACGGCGGACGTTTGCTGCGCGAAGCGCGGCGGGCCGTGCGCGAGGAAGAGCTTTTTGAGTCGAAGCGGCGACGAAAGCCGGAACGTTGAATCGTGCACCGCACGCCTGCATCAGCTTGTAGCGGACCTTCCCGCGAGTTGACGGGCCGAAATGCCCGAAGCTGACCACAGCTTTGTCACGACAAACAAGAACAGCGAAAGCGAGATGACCAGCGTCGAAGCCCAAACAAGAAAGTTGAAGTCGATCCCAGTCTCCCCGATCGGGCGTTGGTTGTAGCTCCCGAGAAGTTGCCACCACCAGTAACCAAAATTGAAGACGTCCATCACGGCGTGTCCGATTATCGACGGGATCAGTGACCGGGAGGCGTAAGCCAGCACGCCCAGCATGACGCTGGCCAGCAGGCCCGGGAAGAAGAGCGCACCGATCCAAGCCTGGTTCAGATGGACGGCGATGAACAATAACGAAGTTATGGCAATCGCGGCCGCCGGCCCATAGCGAATTTCGAGCGGCCGCTGCATGTAGCCTCGAAAGCCCGTTTCCTCGCAAATCCCGGCCACGAGGGATGCCTGCACCACAAAAGGCCACAGAAGGGCCATCGGGATCTGCGCGATGTACTCGGGCGGCACGAATTGTTCCGCGGGATAGGAGAACACGCGGAAGAACGTGAAGACCGCGGACTGGAACGCGACGACGAACAGCAAGGCGCCGGCCAGTCCCCAAACCCAAGTCGCCGACGACAGAGCCGTCTCGCGGAAATTCTGACGCCGCCATGCCTTGGTCGCCGGCCAGAAGAGTCTGCCGCTAAAGAAGAGCCAATAAACGGCAAGCAGCGCGGGCGCAGCCACTAGCGGAATCCAGGCGACGCCAAGCCGAAGGCCGATCATTGCCATTAGGCTCCACGATTGGACGCCGACTCCCATCGCTACGAGTCCGACGAGCGCTGCCCGCACGACCAGGGGAATGCGACTCCACAGGCTGGCACGCGGAAGAACCAGAGTATTCTCGCGCATGAAATGCGTCCTCAAATTAGCCGGAGCGAGTCAATCGGCCCACGCTCTTCCGGTGGACGTGAATTGATTCGCCCCCGTCGGCGAACTCTTGGCGCTAAATTTCGGAAAAGACCGAAATAATGCTCCGAACGGCAATGCGGCCAGAGAAAACGTCGTCAGGATCGGTCGCCCTACGGATTCGGACCTGTTGTTATCGCCAGACAAATTCGCCGCGCTCGACACTCCAGTCATTCCCGAAAAAGCCCGCCGCTTTGACGCCGGCCAGCCCTTTGGTCAGGACGTCTGGCCCGAATAACACGCAGTCGGGGTAGCCGACGCCGGAAACGAAAAACGGGAGTCGGTCCGTCAGTCGCATGCCTTTGATCCCTGTGCCGCAGACGGCTCCAACCGCGGCTACGTCGCTTCCCGGCCGCGGGCGAACGAAGAGACAACCGAGATCGTCTCCTTTGGTCGCGCGATCACCCAGCAGAACCGACCCGGATTTCACCCGCACAGGCCCCTTGCCCAAGAGCGCGTCCCAGGCGGCATTTGTATCGGCGTTGCCGTAGAGAACGACGTTGTGATCGCGATCCTTCGCTGTGTCGAATTGCGAATCTGGAACGATGGAGATGAACCCGTTGCCCCGATACCAGAAGTTCTCCGCATCAAAGCGCGCTTTGCGGAGTGCCCACAGGTTTTCTTCCGCCGTGCCCTTCGTCCCAATCACGAACAGCACGCCATTGCGGAATGCATCACGAAACGGGCCGGTGCGCACCGGCGTTTTCGTACCGGCCGAGGGCCTGCCCGCCGGCCGCCATTTGTCGCCGACGCGCTCTAACCAAATCGTCGCGGCATCGCCCGGCCAGGGGACGTCCTTAAGCGGCTGGCCGTCCAAATCGATCTGAAGGGGAGCGCCCGGCTTCAAGTGACGCACATCGAGCGCCAGGCAGGCAACGTTCTCCGTCTTGCCGGCAAAGCTGCGTTTCTTCGGATCCTGCGTCAGCTCAATCGAACTCAGTTTGAAAGCCCTTTGCTGTGTTGCGATCGTGGCCCATTCGCATTGAGCCGAGACTCCGGGGCTGGCCGTCGCAAATGTAACGTGCTCGACCTTCTCTCTCTCTGGAAGAGATCGCTGCGAGAAAAACTCGAACATCTCAGGCCAATCGACACACAAGTTGCCCCACCAATGGCCAGCTCCGATCCGCTCGTGATAGGCCCAGTCGGCGTGAAATCCTCCCAAAACCTTGCGCATCTCGCGCGCCTGATTGACCGGCACATTGTCATCCTGGTCGCCGTGCAAGATATAGACGCCGATCGCCGACAGGTTCTTGATCAGGGCGAGCGTGTCCCCAGCCGACGCCGCTCGCTGGAACAAATCAGCCACCGCGTCCGGATGCTCGGAGCGCGGGGCGCCTGCATACGAGGTCATGCTGATCCAGCCAGCACTGGGGCCGATCGCAGCAAACTTGTCGGGATAGGTCACCCCAAGGTGCCAGGTGCCGTGACCGCCCATCGAATGGCCGGTGAGCCAAATGCGTCGCGGGTCGAATTTGAGCGTCCGGCACGCCTCGTCGAGAACCTCGAGCGCGTCGAGTCGGCCCCAATCCTCCCAATCGAAACCGTAGGGACGGCGATTGGTCGGGGCCACAACGTGCGTCCACGCCTTGGGAGCAAAGCAAGCCGCTTGGCCGAGTCCCTCAACGCCGGCGCCGTGCAGCGTCAGCGTCAATCCCGGCGTCTGGCCGCCGGGGGTGGCAGGGACCAACGCGTAGTATTGAACGCTGCCGTCAATCTTGCTGCGAAAGGTCACCTTGCGGGTTTGCGCTGGTTTCAGGACGCGAAGGCGGATCTCGGTCTTCCCGCTTGTCGTTTTCTGATCGCCCGCCGCCTTTACTTCGACTTGGAGCGAAACGGAGTCGGTCGTTGCGGTCGGAGTTCCGACGATCCGAAACGGTGCCTTCGACACACTTAAGGGTGGAAGCGGGGGTAGACTCGTCCGCTGCGGTTGGCCGCCCGGCAGCGTCGCTGTGACGGAAAGATCCGTTTGCCAGTTCTTCGTGGCATTGATGACCGGCACGGCAGCCCAGCCGTCGTACTGCTGGCCGGCGATCAAATCCGGAGCGGTGACGTCCACCGTGTTAAAGAAGAAATCGGCGGTGGGAGCAGTCAGCTTCGCTCTCAGTTGTCCGCGTGCGACAGTAAACAGAAATTGGTTCGGTCCTTTTTTCAGCTCGAACGGCACATGGACGTACCCATACGAGTAGGGATCGCCGGCCCGCGGTTCGCCGTTCACCCACACCATGCCGTGTCCGCCGGCTTCCAAAACCATCACGCGGTCTGTTGGCGAAAGGACGGAGAAAAACGCATAGCCGCCGTTGAGTGCGCGGTTTTGATAACTTCCGTCCTTGCCAGGCGACAACTTCTCCCAGGCGCGCGAGCGGCCGTCCGCACGCGAAAGGGTGTCGCCCGCCTTGGGCGGTTGCCACGTGCCAGACGCCACTCGCGCGGCCACCGGATCGACGGGAAACGCGACGCGTGCCGAGCGCGCCAGGGCGCGAGCACCAATGCCTCGCCGAACGTAATCTCTTTTGGCGATTCATCACCCCGGAAGGCAGCTGGTGTGAAGAGAATCAGCAGGCCGAGGCCAATGGCGATGCTTCGACGAAAAAAAGACGCGATCATCCTCGATACTTTCTGCGTTCGTTGTCCATTGTCGTTCAATGATTTGTACCGCCGCGCTCGGGGCCGTGTCATGCGGGCGGGGCCGATTTTGGAGCCTGGTGCGAATAGAATTTCACGGCGGGGTAGTTGCGGGGAGGGAACGCGTGCAGGACGAAGCCAGCTACATTTGCGAAGCGTGCGGCGAGGAGATTGTCGTTCCCATCGATCTGTCGGGCGGAGAGAGCCAGGAGTACGTCGAAGATTGTCCCGTCTGCTGCCGGCCCAATCTCGTGCATGTCGAAATTGATGAAAACGGCCGGGCGCGAGTCTGGGCTGAAAAAGAGAGCGGCTAAAATAAAAAGAGGTCCGAGGGACGGGCACTGCCGCGAGGTGCCCGCCGGCGATGGCTCTCAAGCGACACGTTTCTTTGACACACGCCGCAGGACCGTGTCGCCGCGGTCCCCGCGCTCTAGAGCCGCGGCTTGGCGGCAGGTTCCGCCAATTGGCTCGGCCATTTGGTGCCGATCTCTTCCGATGTCGAGACTTCGCGCGCTCGCGTTCTCGCAACGGCCCCGCATAGGCTCGCCATGTCGACCGAACCGCTTCAATCCGAAACCCCTGCATCGGTTGCACAACCAGCCACCGAAGGCTCCGCGCTGCAGCCTGCGAAGCCAGCCTCGGATTCCGCATCGGCGACAAACGCCGCAGAACCGTCATCGGCGACGCCACCGCTGCCGCCACGGATCGACCCGGGCGAGGATCTGGATAACGTGCTTGGGGAAGTCAGCCGCATGTTCGGAACGGCGGCCGGCCATGCTGCACCGCTCGCGGCTCTCGCCGAGGACACGATCAACGACCATCTGGCCGACCTGACGGCACTTCCCGGTTCGGAATCGGCCAATCGCGCCGTGCCGCAAAAGCAAAACGTCCCTTTAGACAACGCAGCGGACCTGTTTCGCGCTGCACCGTCGGCTGAGGAGACGCAGGTCCCAGTCGCGCAGCCAGAAGCGGCGACTCCCGAATCGCCGCCGGATGAAGGAAAGGCGGCGGGCACAGTGGCGACGGCCGAGCACCCCGTCACCGAGAAGGCCGAAGGCGAGTCGATTGGAGAGCCCGTCGCGGCCAGCGACCAACTGATTCTTGGAGCCGAAGCGTCAGACGACGCTTCCGTTATGACCTCTTCCCAGCCGGCGGGGGCTGGGCCGGCGGCGAAGAGCCCATCGACCGAGACCTCCCTTTCAGGGTCCACAGCGATCCGTTCACTGCGGTCGGTTGTGACGAGGGTCAGGCGCGCGACGACGAGTGCGTTCGAGTCTCGGCAGCGAATCGAAGAGCGCCTGCCCAAGCAGGCCAAGCTGGTAGCCGGAATGATGGCGGCCGTGTTGCTCGGGTGGATCGGGGGTGCCGTTCTCACGCGGTCCCGTGCCGCGCCGACCGCGGTCGAAAGTTCCCCTGAAACAATTCCTGAAAACATCGCTGAGGAAACCTCCGCCGAAAAAGCGAAAATCACCGCACTCGAGGAGCAGCTCGCAAAAGCACAACACGATCGCGAAGTCGCTCAGCGTGAGCGCGATCAGGCGCGCCAACGGCTCGAGCAGTCGGCCGCCATCGTGCGGACCGAGCAGCAATCGATGACCGCCCAGCGCGCTCGCGATGAATCGAGTCGAAAGCAAGCCCTCGAGGAGTTCCGTAAGGCCGAAGAGCGTCTGCATCTGATGGAGCTGCGCGCGTATGACGCTCAATTGGCCCGCGTGCGGGACGTCTGGCAGCGTAGCCCCGGTTTGGCCGCGGCCCTGCTCGAGGATCCGAATGGCTGTTCGCCAAAACTCCGCGACTTCACTTGGGGATACTTTTACGGAAGGGCGAAGAATGATCAGGCGACCTGGCGAGGCCCAGCTCCGATAAATGCGGTGGCCTGGTCGCCCGACGGAACACTCGTCGCAAGCGCCGGACAGGATGGCTCAATTACCATTCGCGACGCGGTCAGCGGCAAACAGGTGACATCGCTCGCGGCACACGCGGGCGGCGTCAGCGCTTTGACCTTCTCGCAGCGCGGCGAATGGCTGGCTTCCGCGGGGGCGGACGCCACGGTGAAGCTTTGGGAGGTCGCGTCCCGCCGTCTCCACGCGACATTCTTTGGGCATTTGGGGACGGTGCTTTCTGTGGCGATTGCTCCCGATTCTTCGACACTGGTCTCCGGTGGGGACGATGGGACGGTGAAGTTCTGGGACGTGGCGGCGCGGCGCGCTATGGCCACGCGATGGGGCCACCCGCGCAATCAAGAACCAGACGACGCCGACGATCCCACCAGATTTGTTCGCGCGGTGGCCTTTTCGCCCGATGGCCGCCTGGTTGCCTCAGGCGGGTACCAAGTCGTGAGGATTCTGGGACGCCGACGCCCTCGAAAGAGCGACGCTCACGGTTTCGCAGGGCAGCGTGAGCGCCCTGGCCTTTTCGCCAGATTCCAGGACGCTTGCCATCGGGAGCGAGGCAACGATTTCACTCCGAGACGTCGATTCGCTTGTCGTACGCTCGGGGCCGTTCGCCGTCGATGCGCCTGTCAGCGCGCTCGCCTTTTCACCGGATGGGGACTGGCTGGCCGCTGCGGCGGGAGAGCGTGGCCACGTCTTCAAACGAATTGCTCGCGCTGCTCCCGATGACTCGCAGAAAACGATACGGCCCACCGGGAATGCGAATACGGCCCATTACGACCTCGCCCATCCCCATTATTTATCCGGACACGACGGACCCGTCACCGGAATCGCGTTCGGGCAGAGCGGACAATTGGCAGCCACGAGCGGATCTGATGGCACGGTCCGACTCTGGGATCCCCGCGGCGGAATCGTTGACAAGACGCGGCCCGACGTTGTTGTGCGCGAGATCCCCCGGGCAGCGGCGCTCGCCTATTCTCCCGAAGGTCGCTACCTAGCCATCGGCTCTTCGGATTCGATCCGGCTGTGGGATCCGCGCGGTGGAGTCGAAATGGGTCGGCTCGAAAATCGATCCGGCGACATCAACCGGCTGACATTCTCTCCGGATGGCTCACATTTGGCTTCAGCGGGTCGCGACTGGCCAATCCTGATTTGGGCCGTCGGGGCCCAGCGGGTCAGGTTGGCCCTAAACGGACACACGGCTGGCGTGAATTCCATCGCATACGCAGCCGACGGAAAAACATTGATCTCCGCCGGAGACGACGGAACCGTGCGGCTTTGGAACTCCACAAACGGGCAGGCGATCGCCTGCCTGACGGGACATGCAGGCCCGGTGTTGAGCGCGAGCCTTTCCCCCGACGGCCAACTCGCCGCGTCGGGCGGTGTTGACCAAAAGATTCGATTGTGGAGCGTTGAGCGAAGGCAGACATTGGCAACCCTGGCCGGTCACGACAGGCCGGTTGTTGCACTGGCATTTTCTCCGGATGGCCGATTCCTGGTTTCCTCCCAGGGGCGAGCCTCGGGGCAGCTTGACGTAAACGGAACCCCGCGGCCCTTGCGGTTGTGGCGGATGCCCGAGGGGAAAGAGATCCTCGCCTTCGGACCATCCGGCGGGGACGTTAGTGACCTCGCCTTTTCGCCCGATGCCAAGACGCTTGCCACGTCTGGACGGAACGGCGTGACACTGTGGGATCCCCGCACGGGCGAGATGCGGGAGACGCTTCGTCTTCCATCTGCGCCGAAGGGGCAGTTGCAGGGTCAGGGTGCCGCTTCGAGACCCGCCTGGCCGATTGCGTTCTCACCCGATGGCCAGTCGCTGGCAGCCGGTGGCGACGCGGCGCTCAGCATTTGGACGGCTGCGCCGTTCCTGCCAGTCGACAAGACCATCGCCGCACCCTAGATGGTCGCGAACCACACCCACGTTGTGGAATAATGGCGGTGTCCAGTTCACATTGGAACCGCACATGGCCTTCCTGTTTCGGTGCCGTCCACTCCGCTTCTTTTCTGTCGCGCTGATGGTCGCTGCGGGGCTCGGTCTATTTATCTGTGAACGAACGCTCGCCGCTCCCGGTGACGAATCGCCGGAGGGCCGACCTGGATTGCGCCCCCTTCACGTGTGGGACGAACAGCCGGATTGGATCACCTCGCTGGTGTTCTTGAAGGATGGGCGACATTTCTGCGCAGGCACCTACGAGCAATTGCTTGTTTTCGACGCCCGAGACCCCGGGCCGCCCAAATCCGTGAGCCTGCAGCCGGGTTACGTGAAAGCGCTCGCCTTGTCGCCGGATGGCAAGACGCTGGCGTGCGGACATTACCAGGCCGTGACTCTCTTGGACGCGGTTACGCTCGCTGTTGAGCGGACGCTGGGGGAGCACGCGGGCTATGTCACGGGATTGGCCTTTTCACCTGACGGCCGGCAATTGGCGATGGCGACCGAGGCGGGTGAAAACGAATCGGCCCGCGTGTTCGATCTCGCGAGTGGCAAGGTCGTCCACTCGCTTGCCGGTCACCAGTTCCCGGTGCGGGCAATTGTTTTTTCCGCGGACGGAAAGCGGATCGCGACGGCTGCGGGTGACGAGGCCCGCGTCACACAGGTTGGCGAAGTGAAAGTCTGGAGCGCGGCCGACGGCAAACAACTCAATTCATTTTCCAACCCAAAGCGGGCGGCCACCAGCGTGGCTTTTACCCCCGACGGCAAATATCTCGCGTCGACCGGGTTTGACGAGCGGGTGATCATCTACGACCTATCCAAAGGCAAAGCGATCTCGTTCTTCGCCGGCCATAGCCGGCCGACCAACGCCGTGCTCTTTGCCCGTGGCGGTTCGCTGGTGATTAGCGCCTCGGGAGGGAGAGCCCGCGGCAATAACGAGGTCAAGATCTGGGAGCGAGAGAGCGGCGCCGAGCTAGCGACGGTCTCCGCCCACTCGGCACGAATCGATGCCATCGCACTCTCGGCGGACGAGTCGCTCTTGGCGACCGGCGGATATGACAAACGCGTGATCGCGTGGGATGTGAAGGGGATTCTCAAGGGCGACCCGGCGAAGTCCGGCACGGCGACTGCGAAGGGCCAGGCGAAGTCGCTAGGCCAGAGCATGGCGCTATCCCTGCATAAGACGGCAATACCGGCCGACAACTCCCCACAGGCGAGCCCCGCCCCAACGGTCGACGCGACGAAAAACATTTCGGCGAGAGGCCCCGTCCGCGTGGGCATCATTGGGCTCGACACATCGCATTGTGCCGCTTTCACCCAGGCGTTGAACGATCCGAAGGCGGCTCCGGACGTTAGCGGCTTTCGCGTCGTGGCGGCCTACCCGCGGGGCAGTGCCGATATCGTTTCCAGCACGGAACGCATTCCGGAATACACGAAGGACTTTCAGAAGCGGGGCGTGGAGATCGTCGATTCGATCTCGGCCCTGCTCCCTAAAGTCGACGTCGTGCTTTTGGAGACCAACGACGGACGCCCTCACCTGGAGCAGGCGCTCGCCGTCATGAAGGCCGGGAAACCCATGTTCATCGACAAACCCATCGCCGGCTCGCTCGCCGATGCGATCGCCATTTTCGAGGCCGCCAAACGCTACCGGGTGCCGCTCTTTTCGAGTTCGTCCCTGCGATTCGCGAAGCACACGCTCGAGGCCCGCAACGGCAAGATCGGCACGGTGCAAAGCTGCGAAACGACGAGCCCCTGCCACCTTGAACAGACGCATCCCGACCTGTTTTGGTATGGAATTCATGGAGTCGAATCGCTCTTTACCGTAATGGGCACCGGCTGCAAAAGCGTCCGCCGCACGACGAGCACGGCTGCGGACGACATCGTCGTCGGGCAATGGGAAGGCGGCCGCGTCGGAACTTTTCACGGCACGCGTCCGAAAGGGGGCTACGGCGGAAAGGCGACCGGCACGAAAGGGACGCTCGACGTCGGAGCCTACGACGGTTACCGGCCTCTCGTCGTCGCCATCGTGCAGTTCTTCCGCACTGGGATCGCTCCGGTGAAGGAAGACGAAACGCTGGAAATCTACGCGTTTATGGAAGCGGCCGACGAAAGCAAACGACAACACGGCGCACAGGTCACGCTGGCGAGCGTGATGGCGAAAGCCCGCGCTCAAGCCGAAAAGCGATTGCGGCAACTGCAATGATCCGGCGCGACGACGGCGGCGACTGGATCATCATCGGTCACGCGCCGCATCCTCAAACGACCCGGCTCTCACGCGAGGTTGCGGAGGAACGAACTATGGGATTGATTCGAGAGAAGACGGCGCCTATCCTGCATCTGTGATCCGTTGAGGAGCGAGTGGTTTTTTCGCTCGCGGTGCGCGGTTTGCGTCGAGTTGGAAGGAGGCGCTTTCCATGGCGGTTCGACACGCGGATCTCTTTCATTGCTTGGCTTGCGGGCGTGTGGCGTACGAGCCGCACGGTGGCCCGGCTCCCGACTGTTGCGGACAGCCGATGGTTCGCGCAGTTTCGGACGTGGTCAAGGAAATGCCGGCCAGCACAGCTGCGGATTCGGAGACGCATAGAGACGTTGACGAGCACGCCCTGTTTGCCGAAGTGGTCGAGCTGTCGCAGTGGTGCCACCGGCTGCCGGATGTCGACATTGCCCGCAGCGAAGAACTCGCAAGCCGCCTGTCGGTGCTCCATTCGGCTTTCCTCGATCAATTTGAGGATCCCCAGCACTGGGGAGCGGCGGTGCCAGCCGCAGCGTCAGGAACAGCGGCGCGGGAAATTGCGGAGCATCTGCGCGGCCAAGGTCAGCAGCTCTTGGCGTCGTTCGCGCGATTCGTTGGCGAACTGCGCAATGGACCATTGCGGTTTGGCAACTGGGTCGAGGTGTGCGATCGGCTCGACGACCTCGTCGCTCAGTTCCGGACCTACGTGCGGGCCGAGAGGGAATTTACGCGAGTGGTGTTCGACGGGGGACGCGATCTGCGCCCGGACGAGTCGCAAACGGCCACAATTAGTCCGTCGGCGTCCGAGCGCCTGAACCCGAAAGACTGTAAACAACGCCGAGGCAGGCAAGGCTCATCACAAGCGCGCTACCGCCATAACTGACAAGTGGCAGCGGAATGCCTTTCGGCGGAATCAGAGCCGTGACCACGGCCATGTTCGCCAGTGCCTGCAGCACCAACTGCGTCAGGAGCACGAATCCGGCTGTTGCGGCAAAGCGATCGCCACGAATTTCACGCAGGGCCCGCAACCCGACCCAGTAGAGGGCCGCAAATAACAGCAAAAGTCCCAAGGTGCCGAGGAGTCCCAGCTCCTCTCCGACCACGGAAAACACAAAATCGGTGTTGGCCTCTGGAAGAAAGCTCAACTTCTGCCATCCCTTGCCAAGCCCGACGCCGAACAAGCCGCCGCTTCCCAATGAGACCAACGATTGATCGAGCTGATACGGCACCTGCGACCAATCGGACCAGGTCGCGAGAAAACCGGTCAGGCGCCGCACCTGATAAGGCCTCAGCAGGGCCAACAGTCCGGCTGCGGGCACGGCGGCCGCTCCCGCGACCAGGAAGTAGCGCGTCGGCAAACCGGCCACAAACAGCGTCATCGTCCCGATGAGCACCAGAAAGACGGCTGTTCCCAAGTCCGGTTCGATCAACACTAAGCCACCGGTGACGGCAATTGGTCCCGCGAGGGCCGCGAGCGATTTCCAGCTGATTTCCGAACCACCCTCTCCCAGCCGAGGCTTCGAGTTCAGGAATTCGGTTTGTCGGCTCACGAACAGCACGAGCGCGATCTTGGCAAGCTCGGAAGGTTGGAACTGGAAGCCGCCGTAGCGTAGCCAGCGTCGGGCTCCGTTGACCCGCGTGCCGATTTTGGGCAGCAGAACCGCGGCGAGCAGCGCGATCGCTACGGCCATTAAATAGGGCGCGGCCCGACGCCAAAATCGGGGCGGCGCAGCCGCAGATTCCGGCGAGCAGCACGCCGACCGCCAGCGCTTCAAGCTGGCGTGAGAGGTAGACGCGTTCAAATTCGGTCGGCCAGGAGGTGATGCTGGCGCTGTAGACCATGACGATGCCGAATCCGACGATCGCACAGCTCAGGCAGACGAACTGGCCGCGTTTTGGGTCCATCTGGTGTGACTTCGCCAACGTCAGAATCGGGACAAGTCACCGCGCGCACCGCGACACTCGCGCGCTGCCGTGGCGACTGCTCCATCTTTTCGACGCCCTGATGGACGGAAATGAGCCCAAGCACCTTTGCCCAATGGGGCAGCGCGAAAATGCGACGGCAATGTTCCGATCAGCGGGCCCACGCGGCGCCAAGAGCCGCAAATCTTGCAACCGTCGTGCAGGCGCTTAGGCCGATTTACGCAGCGTGCTGGCGACATTCTCAACGGCTCGCACGAAGCGGGGGCCGTGCATCGCAAGCGAAAACGCCTCTTCCACGCGGCGGCGTCCGGCGCGGCCGATCGCTTCCCGCAGAAAGGAGTCTTTGAGCAGTCGCGAGATGACTGGGAACCAATCTTGCAGAGTCGCCGCAAAGAGACCGTCTACACCATCGTGAATAATGTCTCGATTGACGCCGACGGGACTGCACACGGCCGGGATGCCCAGCGCCATATACTGCAGGGCCTTGAATCCACACTTGCCCTGCGTCCAGCGGTTGTCCGACAGAGGCATCAGGCCCAGATCAAACGTCGCTGCTTCAGGAATTTCGGATTTCGGCGACCATGGAACGAAGACATGAGGCACGTGCCCCAGCCGCGAAAAATCAAACCCGTCGACGGTATCGGAAATCACCTTAACTTCGACGGAACCGTGCAGTTGGGATAACGTGTGAAAAATGTCGTTGAGATATGCGTTTGTACTGCGGCTGCCGGTCCAGCCGATGGTGAGACTTTGCGAGTTGGCGCTTCTTAAGCCCGGGCGGTAGGCGTCGGTATTGATGCACGTTGGCACCACGAGAATGCGGTCCGTGTCGCGAGAGGCCTCGTCGGCTAGGAACTGATTGCCACACACGACGAGATCGACCGCTCGCACGGTGGCCGCAAATCGGCCCCGCCGCCGTGGATGATCATCGCCGTTTGAGGCATACATCACCGCATCATCAACGTCGTAAATGAGACGACGCGCCACGCTCCGCAGCACAAACAGCTCGACGCGGCTCACAAGCCGTTTCTGCAACACAACCGCGTCGTAGAGGCCGAGCTTGCGGTACATCAACAGCCGTCCCCAAGCGTTCGTCGGCAGGAAGAACGTGTCGCACTGGTGACGTCGGGCCGTGAAGTACGGAACCATCTGCTCAATTCGAAACCGGTAACTTGGTTTCGACGGTCTGGTGGTGAGGAAAGCGATCTTCATCGTGTCGCTGGGCTCCGCGTCTTAGGCGGCTTTCGCGACGCCCGTCCGAGGCGAGGCGAAAAAACTGCTGGCATTGCCGGAGGCGGGCACGCTGACGATGTGCCACAGCGGCGAAATTCCCCACAAGACGGCGTGTCTCGCGACCGGTTTCAGGCCGGCCCGCCGAAGATCGTTCAAAAAAGCCCAGACCGGGACCGGGATACGCCGCCGAGAATCGGCTGTCGACTTCCTGCGCGCCACGTTCAGCGGAAGCGCGCCAGCGCGAAAGCGTTGCAGAATGAGACGACCACAGGACCGCGGCTGATTCGTCGCAATTGCTTGAGCGCCTCGATCCGCCGTTCGCTTGTGTCCAGACAGTCGAAAAACCCCGTGCAGACCACCGCGTCAAAATGACGCTCGGGAAAACTCGTCTGCAGAGACTCGATTAACAAGAAGGACGGCTCGGGACCATTCGAGTTGGCGTGCTCGGCGATCTTCTTCCAGCGGCGCGACGCGCCCTCGAGGGCGCTCTGGGACGAATCGGCGCAGGTGACGCGGAAGCCACGCTGCATCAGCAATTCGAACCAGCATCCTGACCCGCACGGAATCGTGAGCACCGCCGATCCGCTGGGGACGCGGGAGAGGGCCCGGCCGATGCTGCGGATTTCTCGCCGCCGCGCCCAGCCGTCCGGCACGAAAGAATCGGCGGTCCGCTCGATGGCCCGATCGGCATGCATGAATCCGTCCGCTTGAAAAGTGTGCGTTAGCCAGCCGCGCGCTCCGGGGAGGAGGCAGGCGGGGGCGGGATTCTAGAGATTCTACCCACTTGCCTCCAGACGGTTTTCCAGTCTTGAGCGCCGCCCAGCTCCGCGAGATAGCACTGGAGAAATCGGCAGCGCAAAGTGTGCGTGACGCATGCGATGCGCGCGGTCGCCTGCACAAGACGCGCGAGGTTCTTCAGCCGAGTGATCTCCAGACGCAAGTAGGCACGCGACGCGCCGTCGAGATCGATCAAAAACACCTCGACACGCCCGCCTCGCTCGCCCACGAGCAGATTGGCCGATTTGAGATCGCGATGCGCATACCCTCGGTTGTGAAGTGTGCCGATCAGTCGACCGAGGTGCCGAGCCGTCTCGCGCAGAGCGACGCGTCGGCGGGCGGGCGACAACGCGGACGCGCTCTTCGCGAACGCGTCGAGCGGCAGCGCCCCGTCAAGCCATTCGGTCGCCAGGTACGACGGTCGGAGCAGGTTATGCCACCGCGGCGAGACAGCAATCAGCGGGCGAGGAGTCTCGATGCCCAGTTTCAACAGCCGATGGCCGAGTCGAAAGTTGCGAACCGCGGCCGACGTGCGCATCCCGCGCGATCCGGCGGAGCCAGCTGCGACTTCCGCAGCGCTTGTACGCGGTCCGGGTCTCAGCGCCGCCGATCGGCAAGTCCACGCGAACGACGAGCGCCGAGCGACCCTGCTTGACGACGGTTGCAGTCGGGTCACTCAAGGCACGCTCAGGCGACGTAACCAAGCGCGCGAGTTCCCCCTCGTTGAATTCGCCGATCGCCAGCGCCGTGTAGTCGCGTCCCGCGGCACGGCGGCAGTCGGGCGACGCGGCGCGGTTTGTCGCTTCCGTCTGCTCGGCGGAGCGAATTTGAAGTGCGTGCTGCATTTTCGTCCGTTTGGCGAGCGGCGGGTGTCAGCCCGCCGGTTCTAAGACGGTCACTCGACCCACGGAATCGAGTAACTTCTAACTCCCACCGGTGGCTCGCCGGGCGGAATCTTAAACGGCTCGGTTGTGCGGACCTACCCCAGTTTTCGCTGCAATTGTTCCGCGCGACGCCGTAAGATGGCGGCACACCGTCGCGAAAACTTCGGCGAGGAGCGCACCTTGAAAACGCAGACAAAACTTTTCACTTGGGCAGTCTTCGGAGTCGCGATTGCGATCGGGGGTCCGCGAAATTGCTCAGCCGAAGACCAAGCGGCGGCGGGGCGTCCCAACTTCGTCTTCATCTACGCGGACGACGCGGGTTACGCCGACCTCGGCTGTTTCGGAGCGCAGGGAATCCGCACGCCGAACCTCGATCGCATGGCCCGCGACGGTCGCCGCTTCACCAGCTTCTGCGTCGCGCAGGGAGTCTGCTCGGCGTCGCGGACCGCTCTGCTCACCGGCTGTTATCCGAACCGGGTCGGCATTCTGGGGGCGTTGGGCCCACGCGCGAAAACCGGCATTAGCGATCACGAGCACACGATCGCGCAGGTGCTCAAGCCGCTCGGATATCACTCGGCGATTTTCGGCAAGTGGCACCTGGGCCACCATCCGAAGTTTCTGCCAACACATCACGGCTTCGACGAGTATTTCGGACTGCCGTACTCCAACGATATGGGGCCGCGGCCGGGTCAACAGCAACGCGGTGTCATCGGCAATCCGCCCTTGCCGCTGATCGAAGGTGACCGAGTCGTCGAGATCAATCCCGACATCTCGCAATTGACGACGCGCTACACCGAGCGAGCCGTGCATTTCATCGACACGCACCACGACGGGCCATTTTTTCTGTACGTGCCCCACGCCATGCCGCACGTGCCGCTGGGGGTTAGCGGCAAATTTCGGGGGAAGTCCGCCCGCGGCCTCTACGGCGATGTGATCGAAGAGATCGACTGGTCGGTAGGACAGATTCTGGCGGCTCTCGATCGCCATCATTTAAACGAGCGGACGCTTGTGGTCTTCTCCTCCGACAACGGTCCGTGGCTCTCGTATGGCGACCACGCCGGCTCGGCCGGCCCGCTACGCGAGGGGAAGGGGACAGCCTGGGAAGGCGGCGTGCGCGAGCCGTGCGTGATGCGCTGGACCGGCAAAATTCCGGCCGGCACGACATGCACCGAACTCGCGGCCACGATCGATATCCTGCCGACCTTCGCTGCGCTAGCCGGAGCGACAATCCCCACGGACCACATCATCGACGGAAAGGACATTCGCCCGCTGCTGTTCAGCGAACCGGGCGCTAAGTGTCCGCATGAGGCTTACTACTATTACTGGAACCAAGAACTCCAGGCCGTGCGGAGCGGACCGTGGAAACTTCACTTCCCGCACACCTATCGCAGTCTCAAGGGTCAGGGCGGACAGGGCGGCAAGCCAGCTCCTTATGTCGATCGCACAACGCCGCTGGTGCTCTTCAATCTCGAGACCGACGTCGGAGAAACCCACGACGTCGCAGCAGAGCACCCCAAGATCGTTGCCCGTTTGGAAAAGCTGGCAGACGGAGCCCGAGACGACTTGGGCGACTCGCTCACCGGGCGCGTCGGCAGGAACGTGCGTGCCGCCGGACGATTGTGAGAGCGGTCCACGGCTATCGCATCCTTCGCGATGCGCGTTGATAGGGGCCCGCATAGCAGTGACCTCTTCGAGCGTGTGTTGCCGAAGATTCGCCGTTTTCTGTCGAGTTCGATGAACGGACTGCGGTCGTGCGGGCACTCACGTCCGTTGGGAAATGGATTCCATGAATCCGAGCGAGGTTGCGATCCAAACAGGATGGGCGCCCAAGCTGGTGGCAGCCGCCGAACTCGAAGCGCTGATCGAAGACGGCTATCCGCGCATCCGAAGGGCCGCCTTGGTCCTGACCGGCCGCGATTCGGATGCGGACGATCTCGCGCAGGAGACCATGCTCCAGGCACTGCGTTCGGTTAAGAGGTTTCAAGGGAAAAGCCGTTTCGACACGTGGCTGTACGGAATTCTGTTGAATCAGGTGCGTCGATTGCAGCGCGCCCGCCGGCGCCGCGAGCGACTCCTGCGAATCGCCGGGCGATGGGCCAATTGGCTCGGAGGCTCCAACGGCGCGGCACCGGAGTTTGACGATGCGGAATGGAGAGCGTCGATTTGGCGGCAGGTCGCGGAGCTTCCCGAGCGTCAGCGAGACTGCATCTTTCTGCGTTATAGCGAAGGACTGTCCTGCGAAGAAATCGCCCGCATTGTCGATTGTCCCGTCGGCACGGTGAAGTCGCGGATCCATCACGGCCTGGCGGCATTGCGAGCAGCGACACAGCAGAAATGAGCCCAGCGATGAATGACTCCGATGATTTTGCAGCTCTCGAACGGCGGCTTGTCGCCGACGCAAACCGGCTTCATGAACGGACGGTCGAGTTCGTCGATTCGAACAGGCTTGTTCGCGAGACCCGAGTCCGGCGCACGAAACTGCAGGCGGCTGCTGTCGCGGCATGCATTTTCGTGACTCTGACCACGGCGGCCGTGATGCGACGGTCGACGAATGGTCCGCGCTTTGTGGCGGTGGGCAGCTCGCATCGACCGCCGGCTCCGCCGGCCGTCTCGAAGGCCGCGCCGCAGCAAGTCCTCTCTCAAACTCAGACTCCCATCCCAGGCGACCCAAAGGTCGCAAGATCCAAGATCGCCGCCAGCGAGGCGTCGACGAGCGCGAACAAACCCTCGCAGCCGCTCGAGTTCGTTTTGACCGTTCCTGATGGCCAAGGGCGACGCACAATTGGGCGAATTTATTATCTACCCGCACCCAACGATCGGTCGTCATCGACCGTGCTACCAAAGGGAGCGGTTTACCTGGTGACAACCCGACGGCGAATCCCGTTCGACCAGTTGAGCTTTGTCCAGCAGGATGCCGTCCGTCGACTTTTTGGAATCGAACAGCCCGTGACTAGGACTGTCACTTTCTGATCTCGTCGCGATTCTGGGCGATCGCGAACCTGTAAACGAATGGAGATAACGATGTTTCGATGGTCCTATCGGCGCGTATGTGTGGTGCAGACAGCTCGACTGAATTTGTCGGGCTCGGATTGCCCGAAAGACTGTCGCAGCGGTCCGATCCATCGCACGCTTCGACTGGGCGCCGTTGCTCTTGTGCTCTGCGTGAGGCCGGCGACGACACGCGCCGATTTCCGCGAAGCCGCGCAAGCTGGTGCCCGCTACGGTCGTGATCACCCGCGTCGAGCACGCAGAGATGAAAACCGGAACGTCGCCGCCGAAACCGCCGGCTGGAGCGCCCGCGGCGTCGGGCGAAGCGACAAAAGTCGAAGAGGCGACGGCCAGCGGTTTCCGGTTTCTGGCGAGACAGCAGGCGCTACGATTCGGGCTCGATGCGGTCAACGTGTGGTGCGGCGTCCTGATCCGGTCCGATGGCTGGATCGTGACGACATCGGGCGGCCCGGCAACTGCGGAATTGGAAGTCCGGCTGACCGAGGGACCTGCCTTCCCGGCCCGATTGGTCGTCGACGATCGCCGTACAGGATTGTGGCTCTTAAAAGCGGCACTCGTCGGGGCACCGTCCCTCCCGCTCGCGACGACGCCGGTCGAACTGGGACAGGACGTAATTGCCGCGATGATGGACGGCCCGAAATCGCGGCAGATTGCGCGAGGCATCGTGACTGCTCTGAATCGGCACATCGACGAGATCTTACCGCCGCTCATTCTGACGGATCTGCCGGTGCCGGAAGCGGCGGCCGGGGCGCCCGTTGCCAACGCGCAAGGCGACCTTATCGGCCTGGTGTCGGCGCGTGGCCAGGGAAACGACAAGCACGCGCGCGTCATCACGGCTGCCTACGTGAACGAGTTGTTTATGTCGCGACGGGACGGCGCGGTCACCACCATCGAACCGGGGATGCTCGGAATCTCCGTGGGCGAAGCGGGCGACGGCAAACTGACGATGGTCAATAGCGTCAATCCCGGGAGTCCTGCTGAAAAGGCCGGATTGCAAAAAGGGGACCGGGTTGATTCGATCGACGGCCGACAGTTCAACGCGCCGGCAGAGCTGATGGAGTACGTCGGCATGAAGTCGGCGGGATCGACCGTCGTCGTCAAGTGCCGCCGCGGCGAAAAGGACATTGTGGCAACCGCGGTGCTGGTGGCGCGCCCCGCGCCGACGCAAACCGGCGCTCCAAACAACGTCACGGCGACCGTCGTGTACCCCCACACTGGCATTTTCTTGAGGAACACCACCAATGGACTGAACATCGTGAATTCCACCGGCGTGATCGACATCGATCCGAAGACGGAATTGCGTCTAGAATTGGCTCCATCGCCAACTGCCCCGCAGGCCACGGTTGTCCGAGTGGAGAAGACCGATGTCGAAAAGCGAATCGACGAGCTGCGTCACGATATTGGAGCGCTGACGAGTGGAATCGATTCAATTCGATCGCACTTGGACAAGCTCGGCGCCGACGTCAAAGCGCTCACCGAATCGCGCAACAAGAAATGAGCGAGTTTCGCACGGCCCGAAAGCCGTCGAGAATCACACGAACGGCGTGATACCCGGCATTGCCACGGGGGCGACCTCGATCGGCCCCCACTGATAGGCGGGGGGCTTGAGATCCTCCTTCGAGTTCATCGCCTGGTCCCAGGTGATCTTTTTGCCGGTGTAGGCGCACATACGACCCAGGATGCCCATCATCGTACTGTGGGCCATGTAATGGCCGTTGTTGAGCGGCTTGCCGCTGCGAATGCCGGCGAACAGTTCGTTGTGCTCGACCTGGTACATATTCGCCTTGGGACCCTTGTAGCGCCACAGTTCCTTCCCGTCGTGACCGTAAGCCACGTGGGCCATCACGTCGACTCGCCCCTTCGTTCCAAAAATGTGATCGTTGACGTCGACCGAGCAGCCGTTCTGCTGCCGGCAGCGGCTGAACGTTTTGACGCCGTTCGGGTATTCGTAGACGACGGCCATGTGGTCGAAGACGTTCCCATACTCCGGGCCAGTGCGTGTCTGTCGTCCGCCCGTGCCGCTGCACGAAACCGGATACTGGTCTCGCATCGCCCAGGCCGTCTTATCGAGGCTATGCACGTGCTGCTCGACGTTGAAGTCGCCGGAGAGCCAAGTGAAGTACAGCCAGTTGCGGATCTGCCACTCCATGTCGCTCCAGGCCGACTGACGCGGATGCATCCACAGGCCGTGGGTGTCGTAACTCGTCTGCATCGCGACGATATCGCCAACAAGCCCGTCATGGATTTGCGCGAATGTGGCGCGCATGCCTGGGTCATAGCGCCAGCACAACCCCGAAACGACCGACAGCCCTTTAGCCTCGGCCTGTTGACAGGTCTCGATCACCGAGCGAACTCCGCCGGCGTCGACGGCGACTGGCTTTTCGGCAAACACGTGTTTGCCCGCGGCAATCGCGGCCTTCAAATGCGCCGGCCGAAAATGGGGCGGCGTGCACAACAGCACGACGTCGCACATCGCGATGACATGCTTGTACGCGTCGAACCCCGAGAAACGCCGTTCCGGCGGTACATGAATGCGGTCAGCCGTTGATCGGTGCTGAAGACGATCGTGCGCCGACTCGACCCGGTCCGCGAAGGTGTCGCCCAAGGCCACCAGGTGCACATTGGGGTCGGCGGCCAGTGCCTGCTCGGCCGCTCCCGTCCCCCTGCCGCCGCAGCCGACGAGCCCGATGCGAATGATGTCGGTGCCGCCGGCATACGCTCCCGAAGTCAATGCGAGCGGAGCGAGCAGCGAGCCGCCGACCACGGCCGTTCCGGCTTTCAGAAAATCACGTCGCGTGGTCGAGTCGATTTGCGTGGATGATCCTGAGTTCATGCTGGCGTGGCTCCAATCATTGGCGGACAGATCGAAACCTGATCATATCACGGGGCGTGCGCCGCCGGCCAACCAGCAGACTGGCCAGTCGCCCGCAAGTTTTGTACGTTCCAGCCATGTGGATCAAGATCTGTGGACTAACTGATCCGGCTCAGGCGCGCGCCATTGCGACCTTGCGTCCGGATGCCGTCGGGCTGAATTTCTATCCGAAGAGCCCGCGGTTTGTCTCGATGTCGGCAGCCCGCAAGATCTCCGACGCCATCGGCCCGCAGATCGAGCGGATTGGCGTCTTCGTTGAGCCGTCCTCCGAGGAGCTGCGTGGAACCGTCGCCGAATGTGGGTTGAGTGGCGTCCAGATTCACTCCGCGGACGAACAGCACGCTCTGGCCGAGATGGGGCTCGACCCCGGTCCAGTGACCCGCAGGATTTGCGGCTTTCAAGTTGGTGCAGCGGGCCTCTCGCATTTGAAGAACTACTTCGGGCAGCACAAGCCGGGCGAATGGGCCGCCGACGCCTGCCTCGCCGACGCGCTTGTCCAAGGCCTGTTTGGCGGAACAGGAAAACTTGCCCCATGGCAGCTCTTGCGAGACGAGTATCAAAGTGTCGAGTGGCCGCCGCTGATTTTGGCAGGCGGGCTGCGTCCGGAGAACGTCGCGGAAGGAATTGCCACAGTCCGGCCGTGGGGAGTCGACGTGGCCAGCGGAGTCGAGTCGTCGCCCGGGATCAAAGATTTGGAACGGGTTGCCCGGTTCATCATCGAGGCACGGCGGGCTTTCGCGGAGCTGGAGCGCGGCCGCCCAAGTCCGGTCGCTTAGCGTCGAGTCGCCAACAGAGATGAGGAGCATCGATGGCTGACGTGCATCCGTTTCGCGGCTGGCGCTACGATCTGGGACAAGTGGGCGATCTTTCCGACGTCACGGCCCCACCATACGACGTCATCAGTCCTGAGCAGCAGCGGGATCTCTACGAGCGGCACCCCTGCAACGTCATCCGGCTCATCCTGAATCGCGACGAACCGGGCGACACGGATCCCGAGGCGCGTTACAAGCGGGCCGCCAAATTTTTGAGGCACTGGCAATCCGAGGGAATTTTGCTTCCGGACCACGAGGACGCGCTTTACGTCTACCACCAGGAATTCGATTGGGAGGGACGCCGCTATGTCCGCAAGGGATTCTTGGCGCGCGTCCGCATCGAAGAGTTCGGCAGAGGGAAGATCTATCCGCACGAGCAAACACTTTCGGGACCCAAAGCAGATCGGCTGGCGCTCACCAAAGCCTGCCGAATGAATCTCTCGCCGGTCTTCGGCCTCTATCCCGATCCGACCGGCGAAGCGAACGAGGAACTGGATGCGGCCATTCAGGGGATGACTCCGCTCGAGGCCGTCGATCACTTGGGCGTGATTCACCGCATGTGGCCGGTGACGCAGGTCTCAGTGATCAATGAAGTGCGCGCTCAGCTGCGGCCAGCCCCCATTTTTATCGCCGACGGGCACCATCGCTACGAAACAGCGAACACGTACCGCAACTGGCTCATCGAACAAGGTCAGCATCGCGGCGACTCCGATCCTTCCGACTTTGTGCTGATGATGCTGGTCGGAATGAGCGATCCGGGGCTGACCATTTTGCCGACTCATCGTCTGGTTTCCGGCATTCCGAATCTTTCGTCCGACCACCTTGCGCGCGCCTTGTCGCCCAACGTGTCTGCCGAGTCAATGGGCGCGGCGCCGAGGCAGCTCATCGCCTTTGGAAGCGCATCGAGCTCGACGATGGACAGGACGTTTTTGGTTTTGGAACGGCGTCCGACGGCGAGTGGTCCTTTGCACGCGTCCTCGACGCATCGCCGATGGCAAAGCTGGCCGCCGATCAAAGCGAGGAATGGCGCGCGCTGGGCGTGAGCCTGTTGCACAAGCTGGTGATCGATCACTTATTGAAGCGCGAGTATCCGGGGGCGTCGCCGCAGTTCAAGTACGTGCATCTTCTAGAAGAGGCGACTGACGCGATCGGCGCAAAGACCTGTGATCTCGCGTGCCTCGTGCCGCCGGCGCGAATCGATCATGTCGAGACGATCGCTTCGAAGTTCGAGAAGATGCCGCCGAAGAGCACGTATTTTTATCCGAAGCTGCTCTCGGGGCTCGTGTTCAATCCACTCGAGCGGACTTGAGAACGCCTGCGGGCAAACATACGATTGGTCGAGACCAGCCTGCCTCCCAGCTGTGGGGAACATCATGCCTGCCGACAAATCCATTTTATTGATCGAAGATGATCGCGAGATTTCCAGCACGATCCAAGGAGTGCTGCAGGCGGCTGGCTATCGCGTGGCGGCAGCGCAGAACGGAGTGGAGGGGCGGCGGATCATCGACAGCGACCCTCCGGCACTGATCATTACCGATATGATGATGCCGAAAATGGGCGGCTTTCCGATCCTCGAATACCTTCGCGGACTGTCCTCACCTCCCCGCGTGATTATGATCACGGCTAACGAAGGGGGTCGACACAAGGCCTATGCGGAGATGTTGGGAGTCGACGAATATCTCCGCAAGCCGTTCGCCATGGACGTGCTCCTCGAAGCCGTCGAGCGGATTATCGGCAGCGCAGAGGGTGGCTCGTCGGTGCAGGCGCCGCACGACTCAAGCGTCCCCCGTCCAAACGCGCTCCGCAGTAGGGTGCCGTCAAAGCGTCGTTGTCAATTGTCGACGCCAAGGCTGCGATCGATCGACTGTGCTCTGGGCGACTCCATCAGGTCGCGCAGCGGATCGAATGATTGCTGCTGAACGGGCGCGTCGCCGCGCATCTGGCGTCCCAGTTTGCTCCATTCTTCATCTTCCGAATTGGTAAAGCCGGGCGATGAATTTCCGGTTTTCCACGGGTTCTGCGGGAGGACGTCCGAATCGCTCTTGGGCGGCGTCATGCAGCCGTAGAAAAGGCCGAGGCAAACGACAAACGTCAGCGCAAGGGTGCGACGAAGCATGGAGGCCTCGCTGGTCGCATCGCCTCTCAGCAGACAGGCGATCGCGCAGGGGGTTGGCTATGATGAGGGAAAAGCGGAAAGGGAGGAAAGGAGCCTTATTCTCGACATCCAACGATTTGCGTAAAGGCCAAAAAATGACCTCTTTACCGCCGAATTGACACTTCCATGCCACCGAATTCTGCCCTTCCGCTAGATATCCTGGTCATCGCGACGCACCCTGACGACGCGGAAATCGGCGTGGGGGGTACGCTTGTCCGCTGCGGGCGGGCCGGTTTGCGGACCGGCATTCTCGACCTCACCAACGGCGAGCCCACACCCCACGGTTCGCCCGAACTTCGTGCGCAAGAAACGGTTGCGGCAACCGCCCAGCTAGGACTCGCGTGGCGAAAGAACTTGGGTCTGCCCAACCGCAGCGTCGAGGCCACGTTGGAGGCGCGCCGAGCGCTGGCCGGAGTCCTAAGGATCGTCCGCCCACGGTTTGTCTTTGTCCCCTACTGGGACGATTCGCACCCGGACCATGTCGCGGCCAGCCGACTTTGCGAAGACGCTCGTTTCTGGGCAAAGCTCTCACGCAGCGACTTGCCGGGGGAGCCATTTTGGCCCCCGCGGATGTTTTACTATTGGAGCATTCATCTGCGGATTCATCCCAAGCCGGCCTTCGTTATCGACGTCAGCGACTGCATCGATGCCAAGATGCAAGCGATTGCGGCGTATCAAAGCCAGTTCGTAACCGGCCGAACACCGAGCTTTCCGAGCCCGCTCGACGATATCCGCGATCGGGCGCGCTACTGGGGCTGGACGATCGGCAAAGCCTACGCCGAGCCGTTCGGAAGCCGCGAAGAAATCGGACTGAAGAGTCTCGACGATCTCGTCGTCTAGACATTGACGGCCCTCACGTCGTGAATCGTTTCCCGCACACTGCGGCTTGCGATCTGCCAATCGCCGAGACCAGTTGCACGGTTGGTTGGTGCCGGCAGCCTTTCAAAATCGGCTGCTTGTCGGGTGTGGGAACGACGGATACGATAGGGGCGCAGGCCTAACTGGATCTGCAGAAGCCTCTGCCATGTTCGAATCGGGACCAATGTGTTGACCCTACAATTTTGAACCAGGGAACCTCGCTGAGTTCCGGCCGCGTGTATCGCCGACTTTGCTTCGGTTAACACAACCCGGGACAGAGCTTCCCACGTTGCATTTACGGGTTCAATAACACGTTCACCCCGAACGGCATTGCGGCGGAGGTTTTTTTCTCCTCTGTGAGCTGAAACGCCCTTGGGGCTGTTCGACCGCCAGGAAGCCGAAAATCTCGAGCGGGCCCTGCCTTTGGCGGCCCGCATGCGGCCCCGGTCGATCGACGAATTTGCCGGCCAGGAGCACTTCCTCGGTCCGGGCAAATTGCTGCGGCGGATGCTCGAGGCTGACCGCATCTCGTCGGCCATCTTCTACGGCCCGCCTGGAACCGGCAAAACGTCGCTTGCCCAGGTGATCGCCCGGCAAACGCGGCGTGAATTCGCTCCCCTGAATGCGGCCTCTGCCGGGGTCAAGGAGCTGCGCGCGGCACTCGACGAAGCCCGCGATCGACTGGCGGCGGACGGACGCCGGACGATCTTGTTCGTCGACGAGCTGCATCGCTTCAACCGTACGCAGCAGGAAGTTCTCTTACCCGACGTCGAAGCCGGGGTGGTGGCGCTGATCGGAGCGACGACGGCCAATCCGTTTTTTTCGCTCGTTTCGCCGCTGGTCAGCCGCAGCCAGGTCTTCGAGTTTCAGGCGCTCTCGAAGGCCGACGTGCGGCGTCTGCTGGAACGGGCCCTCGTCGATCGCGAGCGGGGCCTGGGCTGCGATCCGGGCCGTGTGACTGACGAGGCGCTCAATTTTCTAGCCGAAGTGTCGGACGGCGACGCCCGTCGGGCGCTCAACGCGCTGGAAGTGGCCGTTCTTTCCACCGCCGAGAGCGGTCAAACGGTCGACCTCATTGCCGCCCAGGACTCGATTCAAAAGAAGGCGATCCAGTACGACGCGACGGGCGACGAGCATTACGACGCGGCCAGCGCTTTCATCAAGAGCATGCGAGGCAGCGATCCCGACGCCGCCATCTATTGGACGGCGCGGATGCTCGAGGCTGGGGAAGATCCGAGGTTCATCGCGCGGCGGCTGGTGATTGCTGCCGCCGAAGACGTCGGGAACGCCGACCCGATGGCGCTCGTCGTCGCCAACTCGGCCGCACAGGCGACCGAAATGGTCGGCATGCCCGAGTGTCGCATCATACTGTCGCAAGCAGTGATTTACGTTGCGATGGCGCCCAAATCGAATGCATCCTACAAGGCCATCGATGCGGCGCTCGCGGACGTGCGGGAGCGACGCGTTTTGCCGGTGCCGACTCATTTGCGGGACGCGAGCTATCCCGCGGCAAAGAGGCTGGGACATGGACGAGGCTACCAGTACGCGCACGATGCTCCGGAGGGCTGGGTCGATCAGGATTACCTCGGCGTCGAGCGCGAATATTACCAGCCGGTCGATCGAGGTTTGGAAGCCGAGTTGCGCCGCCGACTCGATGAACTGCGGCAGCGCAAATCGTCCCGTCCGCAGGAATGACGGTGTTCGAGTAGCCTCTTAAGAGCCGCGCACGCGGTAAGCGGTCTTACACGAACGAAGAAAAGGCTCCGCTTACTGCGTGCGCGGCTCTTTTACCCGCCTCGCGGCCCGACTCTGCCGCGCCGCCTCCATTTGCGGTATGTTGGGCTGCCATGAGCCTCTCTTCCGCCGTCGCGCTCGGTCTCGATTTCGGCACCGAATCGGTGCGCGCGCTGTTCGTCGATTTGAAAGGCAACGAGCGAGCCTCGGCAGTCGTCGACTACGCGCACGGTCAAATCACCGAGCAGTTGCCGGGGACGGGAGAGCGCCTGCCGCCCGGCTTTGCCTTGCAGCATCCGCTCGATTGGATCGACTCGGCCGCGGCGGCCGTGCGGACAGCTCTGACGACGGGCAAGGTCGACCCGTCAAGGGTGCTCGGCATCGGCGTCGATTTCACAAGCTGCACGATGCTGCCGACGCTCGCCGACGGCACGCCGGTCTGCGTCGATCCGCGCTGGGCCGCCGAGAAATTCGCATGGCCCAAGCTCTGGAAACACCACGGCGCCAAATCGCAGACCGATCGCTTCAATGCCGTCGCTCGCGAACGGAAGGAACGCTGGCTCGATCGCTACGGTGGCACCATCGGCCTGGAATGGTTCTTTCCGAAAATTCTCGAGACCCTGGAAAACGCACCGGCTGTCTATGACGCAACGGCCATCTGGCTCGAAGCGGGCGACTGGTTCGTCTGGCAGCTTGTCGGAGGCGATGCCGCGCAGTTGCCTCGTTCCACCTGCCAGGCGGGATATAAGGCGCTCTGGCATTCGCACGGAGGGTTTCCGTCCGCCGATTTCTTTCGGGCCGTGCATCCTAGGCTGGCAAATGTCGTCTCCGAAAAAATGCCGGGCCGATTTCTCGCGCCCGGGCGGCAGGCGGGGCGACTGACTGCGGCGATGGGCGAGCGATTCGGACTGCCCGCCGGCATTCCGGTGAGCGCGGCCATCATCGACGCGCACGCCGGCGTCCCCGGCGCCGGAGCGGCAGAACCGGGCACGCTCGTGATGGTGCTGGGCACGAGCAGCTGTCATATGCTCAACGCGGTGGTCGAACGGTCGGTGCAGGGTGTCGCGGGGATTGTCGAAGGGGGCATTCTTCCCGGGTATTTTGGCTACGAGACGGGGCAGGCTGCAGTCGGGGACGCGTTCGACTGGTTTCGCCGCCTGGTGAACGAGCCGAACTTCGACCGGCTGACCCGTGCCGCACGCGAGTTGCCGCCGGGCGCCGAGGGCGTCACGTGCGTCGATTGGTTCAACGGCTGTCGCACGCCGCTGATGGACGGCTCGCTGACCGGAGCTTTCGGCGGTCTGACGCTGAACCACACGGCCGGACACTTGTATCGCGCTTTGATGGAAGCCTCGGCCTTCGGCTTGAAGTGGATCGTCGACCTGCTCCGCAACAGCGGCGTGCCGGTGGAGCGGTTCGTGGCGACGGGAGGACTGCCGCACCACAATCCGCTGCTCGTGCAGATCTATGCTGACGTGCTGGGGGAACCGATCGGCGTCCATCCGTCCGAACACGGCCCAGCGTTGGGAGCGGCGATTCTGGGCGTGCTGGCGGCCGGCCCCGAGGCGGGCGGATTTGCAAACTCGTCACAAGCCATCGCGGCGATGGCCCAGCCCCGCGCGACCGAGGGTGAACGGGCCCTGCGAATCGTGTCTCCGAATGCCGATGCCACGGCACGTTATCGAACTCTCTTTGACAACTACCTCAGTCTTGGCGAAATGTTGCGAACGCCGCTTTCGGGAGGGCGATGCTCCCGCTGAGCCTTCTTCGACGTCGCTCGTCATACAGCGGCTCAGCGGGAGCTTCGCCCTCCCGAAGAGAAAAAATGCGAATTCCCAGAGACACGACACCTTTGATTGCAGGAAACCGTGATGACCACCGACTCGCAGGCCGCGCTTTCCAACGGCAAGCGGCACAGTCCCGAACGCCTTCCGAAGAAGCACGTGTACCTCGTCGCCAGCGGCGATCTGCGGCTCTCGGCAAACCAGAAGTGTTGGCCAGCCCAGAAGGAGATGGAAGACGCGCTCAGTCGTGCGGTCGAAGCAGAAGGATATCAGGTCGTCCGCGCCCATCCTTACAGCGAAACGGCTGGACATGGATTTATCGCCTCGCAGCGCGAGGGGATGCGGGTCTTCTCGCAACTCGACCCGAAGGCTCCGCTGATTGTCGCCGAGGCCGTGTGGCAATACTCGCACCACGTGCTGAGCGGTTTGATGACGCACCGCGGCCCGATCCTCACCGTCGCCAACTGGTCGGGGACCTGGCCCGGTCTCGTGGGCATGCTCAATCTCAATGGCTCGCTCACCAAGGCAGGCGTCGAGTACTCGACGCTCTGGAGCGAGTACTTCACCGACGAATACTTCCGCTCGCGCTTGCACGACTGGCTGCGAAAGGGCCGGTGCACGCACAAGACGCGACACGTCATTCCGCTGAAAAAGGTGCGACTCGGCTCGAAGGAGCGGCGGCTCGGCAAGGAGCTGGCGAAAGAGCTGCAAGCGAACAAGGCCATCCTCGGCGTGTTCGACGAGGGTTGCATGGGAATGTTCAACGCCATCATCCCCGATCGGCTGCTCAACGAAACGGGCGTTTTCAAGGAGCGGCTCAGCCAATCGGCCCTCTACTACGAATCGGGTCGAGTCAGCGACGCCGCGGCCGATGCCATCCGCCAGTGGATGGAAGACCACGGGATGAAATTCCACACCGGCAGCCGACACGAAGACGATCTCACCGACGACCAGATCCGTCAGCAGTGCAAGATGTACATTGCGGCGGTGCGGCTAGCCGACGACTTCGGCTGCGACGGCGTCGGCATTCAGTACCAACAGGGGCTCAAGGACCTGATGCCCGCCAGCGACCTGGTCGAGGGGACGCTCAACAACGTGGAACGGCCGCCGGTCAAAAGTCGCGACGGTTCCCGCGAACTCTTCGCCGGCGAGGCGATTCCTCACTTCAACGAGGTCGACGAGTGCGCCGGGCTCGACGCGCTCATGACCAATCGCGTCCACAAGGCGCTGGGCCAGCCCGTTGAAACGACGCTGCACGACGTTCGTTGGGGAGACGCGGACCGCTCGGGCACCATTCCCGACTACGTGTGGGTGTTCCTGATCAGCGGCTCGGCTCCGCCGGCGCACTTCGGCGGCTGGCAGCACGCCGACGGACACCGCCAGCCGGCGATGTATTTCCCCAACGGGGGCAGCACGCTTCGCGGCATCTCCAAGCCGGGCGAAATCATCTGGTCCCGAATCTTCGTCGAAGATGAGTCGCTCAAAATGGATCTGGGCCGCGCCAAAGTGGTCGAGCTTCCGCGGGAGGAGACCGAGCGGCGCTGGAACCTCACGACGTACCAATGGCCCATCATGCACGCGGTGACGTACGGAGTCAGCCGCGACCAGCTGATGGCCCGGCACAAGGCCAACCACATTCAGGTCGCCTATGCCAACAGCGCCGACGAAGCCGACCGGGCGATGCGGACCAAAGCGGCAATGGCCGACGCGCTTGGCATCGAAGTCAGCCTCTGCGGCACCAACGCGGCCGGCAAAGCTTGGGACAAGTGACTTGGAATTAAAGAGCCGCGCACGAAGTAAGCGGTTTCTTTTATTGCGGGCTAGCCGCATCACGTTTTTACCGGCACCCATGCAGTTAGCCTGCAGAGTCGCCCGCGGCGAACCGCTTACTTCCGTGCGCGGTTCTTAAGAGACGGCCGCTCGGACAGCGGCCATGGCCTCGGAGCAGAGCGCGATGGCGCGTGTCGCGTCCGGCGCCTCGGCGATCACGCGCAAAATCGGCTCGGTGTTGCTCGCCCGGACTTGCACCCAGCGATCGGGCCAATCCAGGCGCAGGCCGTCTCCGTGCGTTGCCGTGGCGTCGGGATATTTTTGTTCGAGGGCCCGACAGGCATCACCGACCCGATCGGCCGGGCACACGAGTTTGTCCTTGACGATCGAATAGGACGGGAACGAGTCGACCCAATCCGCAAGGTTTCGTCGCTCGCTCGGGCGGCCGCTTGTGAGCCCAGCCGCCACGTACGCCATTCCCACCAGGCTATCGCGAATGTAGCCAACGCGCGGCTCGATCACGCCGCCGTTCCCTTCGCCGCCGAAGACCGCGCCGACTTCCCGCATCCGAGCGACGACGTTCGCCTCGCCGACTGCCGAACGATGAAAAGGACTCTGATGTCGCGCGGCAATATCGGCCGCGACGCGGCTGGTCGAACCGTTGACGACGAGCGGGCCGGGCGTGCGCGACAAGACGTAGTCGGCACACAGAGCCAGCGTCAGCTCCTCCCCGATGTAACGGCCCCGGTTGTCGACAATGGCCAGCCGGTCGGCATCCGGGTCTTGCGCGAAACCGACGTCGGCACCGTTGCTCTGCACGGCCTCGCACAAGCCGATTAAATTCTCCTTGAGCGGCTCGGCCGGATGCTCGAAGAGGCCGTCCGGTGTGCCCCCGAGCACGATCGCCTCGCACCCCAAAGCCGCAAGCAGCTTGGGACCCAACACGCTGCCCGAGCCGCGATTGCAATCGAGCACCACCTTGAGCCGCCGTTTCCGAATCGTGTCGACGTCGACCTGTTCGAGGACCTTTGCCAGATGCGCTTCCCCGGCATCCGGACGTCCTTCCGTGCGGCCGAGAGCGTTCCACCGCGACAGCTCGAACGAATCCTGACTGAGCAGGTCGAGGAGCGACTTGCCGCGCGCTTCGTCGAACACGGCTCCCTCGCTCGAAAACGGTTTCAGGCCGTTCCACTCGATAGGATTATGGCTGGCGGTGATTTCCAGACCGGCGGATGCTTTGAGGTGCCGCACCAAAAAGCCGCAGGTCGGCGTCGCGGTAATCCCTGCGTCGACGACGCGGCAACCGACCGATTCCAATCCGGCCAGCACGGCTCGTTTGAGCATCAGGCCTGTCGAGCGTCCGTCGCGGCCGACCACGACGGTGCCGCGTCCCGCGAGAATGCCGAGGGCTTGCGCGAAGCGGAGCACATAATTGGGATCGAGCCCATCTCCGACGATTCCGCGCAGGCCGGAGATACTGAGAATTCGCTGCATGCCGCTACTCTCTCCGCCCGGAGCCGATCGACGAAGGTCCTGGATTTGCGCTCAGTGCACCGTCCATTCTCTGGCCTCCTCAAAGCAACGCACCATCGCGCCGCGGACCGCGTCGAGCAGTGCCTGCTCCGACCCATGCCCCTTAAGCTGGGCCAGCATCTCTGATTGAAGAGGAGCGCCAAAGACCACACGGCACTTTGTCGGTCGCACGAACCAGGCACCGCGCGGGAAGGCTGCACCGGTGCCGGCAACTCCCACGGGAATGATCGGCACGTCGGCACGCCGCACGAGCGCGATGAATCCGGGCTTGAGGGCTCCAATCTGACCGTCGCAGCTCCTCGTTCCCTCAGGAAATATTCCGACAAGAAAACCCTGCTTGAGTTGCGAGGCCGCCTGCCGAATGGTCGTCGAACTGGCCGCATCGCGATTGACCGGGATCGCGTATACCTTATTTAAGAACGCACCGATTAGCCGTCCCCGAAAGAGCGTGTCGCGGGCCAAGAATCGAACCGGCCGCGAGATGGGAATCCCGACCATCAGGGGGTCGAGAAAGCTTTGATGGTTGACCACCAAAAGCGCGGGCCCGCGCTGGGGCACGTGCTCGATTCCGCGGGCTTGAAACCGGAAATAGACAGGCACCGTCACCTGCAGGCAGAATTGCAGGAAGTGATAGACGCGGTTTCGCGGGTCGCGGTTCGCGTTTGGCGCGGCGCTTCGATCCGTCGCGAGCTTGGGTGCCTGTTCTCGGTTCGCTTGGACTCCGGCCATCGGCGCTTTGTGTTATGCGGATGGCGGATGATGCGTCCGCGTATCGCTGTCCGCTTCGGCCGCCGTCAAATCGGGAATAGCCGGAATGGGAGCGGGCGCCGGCACAGGCGCTTCGGGATTCGTATCGGTCGCTGCCGTCCCGGCCTGCACCGTGTCCCCCTCGAAGACACCTGTGCTGTGCAATGCCGCAGGAAGAGAAGCTGGGCTTGCCGCGGGCGTCAAATCGATCTGACCGATCATCTCGCCGATCGAGATCGTGTCGTCGTGCAGCAGGATTGTCTCGCCGGTCCCAACTCGCCGCCCGTTGACGAACGTGCCGTTCTTGCTGCCAAGATCCCGAATGCGGAGCGTGTAATCATCCAAGAGCAGGACGCAATGGTGTCGGCTGACGAACTCGCTTTCAGGCCGAAGGTGGCAGTCCTCCTCCCGGCCGATCAGCAGTTTGCCGCGGCGAATCGCGATCGTTTCACCGGCATGAGGTCCACTGAGAACTCTCAGTCTGGCGTCCATTGGGCAAGCACCTTTGGGAAGCAGACGACACCAGGACCCGACTCATCGTCAAGTTGCAGTCCGACACAAGGAAAGACCAGAAGGTCCCCTAACGCACCGAAACGGCAGATGTGCGATGAGTGAACTTCGGTAGCTTACACGTGGGTACAGATCGGCCACAATCATCTAGTTTGAAAATTTTAGAGAAAAAAGCGCGGCTGGGACATTTGGTTCCTTTCCCCCCCATTCGGCGTGCACTCATGCAATTCTCTTGCCAGGAGCCCTTCGTCTACGGGTCAGCTCGTTTTTCGAGGTGGTGTCCATGGGGCAACGTTGGAATAGGCCTCCGGCCGGGTTCGGGACGCTCATAAGGATGTGGACCGGAGTGGACACTTTCTGACCGCAGTTTCCGTTCCGGAACCGGGACTGAACTTGTCCATGCCCGGCGGATTCGACGGCTATTCCAGCGAGCCGAACAACCTCTGCCGCAAAGCTCCGTAGCGGTGGGCTTCGGGTCCAGGAGCCGCAGCCGCCTGCTCCAAGGTCCACGGATCGATGAAGAGGGTGGCAGGCTGTGGCATTTCGTAGGTGGACGCGAGCTGGAGGATGAGCGTCCGCTCCAATCGGTTGAGCTCGTGAGCTTCACACAGCTCTGAGAAAAGGTCTCTTGAAGAGCCGCCCGAACCGTCGGCCCGCGCTTTGCGCAATGCGTTCCAAAAGTGAAAGACGGCAATGGTCAGGGCGACTAACGCCACCGCGGAGGCGAACAGGACCCATGCCGATGATCCCCGGCTGAGGTTGGCCAGTGCGAGCAACTGCGGCTGAATCAGCACTCGAAAGAACGCTTTCAAGTCGAGCCTCTTAGGGTTTCCCGCCATTGGTTGGCGATAAATTGGGCGGGTTGCAGGCCCCGTTTTTGGATTGCATCGAGCGATTGTTCGGCCGTTTCACGCACCCGCGGGCTCGAGTCATTGAGCAACGCGGTGAGCGCCGACACGACCTCGGCATTAGGAAGGTCAGCCAGGACTTCGGCCGCCGTCCTGCGCACTTGCGAATCTGCGTCCGACAGCATGACCAGCAGGCACGACTGGACCTCTTGCGCCAGCCCCAAGTGACCCGCGGCGCGTGCTGCGCGAATTCGGCGTCGCCGCACGGGGTTGTTTAACTCTGCCACCAGCTTTTGATGGCAATCGGGATCGATCTTCTGCACGAGGGCTCCGGCGCGGAGACAGACCTTGCGGTCGAGATGCTCGAAAATGTTGAGCAGCAACTCGAGATTGAAGCTGTTGAGCTCGCCTCGCGCGGCCTCGCGGACCGCGGCCAAGGGGCTGTCCAGCCGTTCGATTAACAACCGTAAGGCTTCGGGGACGCCCTGCGAACGCAATTGACCCGTCGCCCAGGCCTGGACGTCTTCCTCTTCAGAGTCGAGACTGTCGAACAAAATGCCGCGGACACAAGCGGGTTCGGCCGACTCGAGCACCTGACCGGCCGCCGACCGCCCCTGCACGCTCCCGTGCAGCAGAATCCATTTCTGAACGCTGACTTTTTCATCGTGCGTGAGTCCGGTCGCCTGCACGAACCAGACTAGCGACTCGTGCAAGCTGGGGGGAACCGCTTCCAACGGCAACAAATGGCGCGTGATCCAGTCGATGCGCGTGAGCTGCTTGAAATTCTTCTGCTGGTTTTCATTGAGACGTTTGGGAAACTCTCTCAGCGCAAAGCAGATGAATTCCGGGTCGGTCCGCTGCTCAAAAGCCTCGAGTGCTTTGGCGATCGGGTAGTTGTGCTTCATCGATTCCATTAACAGCCGCATTACGCCTGGATGAGTGCTCGACATGAGCAGATACCCCGCGAGGTCGCGGCAGGCCGGCACACTTTGCAGCAGTGCCTTGCGGACGGCGAACGCGTCCGGATCGCCCAAGACCAGGATCGACTCGACCACCTCGGCTTTGCAGGAGAGAATCTCGAATTGGTTGCAGGCCCCATCGAGCGCCGACAACATAGTCTGGCGAATTTGAGGCAAGTTGCGCTGAAATCGATCGCCTCCGGGTCGGCGACCTCCGCCAAGAGTGATCTGCTCGTACACGCGGTTGACCAGACTTTGCAGTGTTTGGCAGACCTCAGCGTGAGCGGCGTCATCGGCTTTTTGAAGGATTTGGACGAGCGTAGCGACCTGGTCGAAGCACTCCGCCGCAGCAACGACCTCCAAGGCGTGGGCGCGCAGTTCGCCATCGCCGTGCAGCAGGCACTGTCGCAGGGTGCCGGAAAGGCGAAGTCCCTGATCTTCGAGCAGCCGACGCGCCGCGGAGGTCAACCCAGCAAGACGCCGAATCACTTCGGTCTGGCAGCGGGTGGTCCCACGTCTCAGAAGCGAGAGGACCGCCTTTTCGTGAAGCGCCGCATACTTCGAGTCGAGTGCCGCGATCAGCAGGTCGACCGCCGCCGTCGCCTTACTTTCGACGAGGCACTCAAAGGTTTTGACGAGTGGGTCGGCCATCGAGGTTTCCGCCGGCATCCTTCGCGACCGTGCGCGGGCCGCTTCGATGCGCGAGCGCGGGATCGCGCTTCTCGATATCGTTCTTTCCGGGCGCCGACTGCAGATTTAAGTGCCGGGATGCACCGCACTTAGAAAACGGTAAGTCGATTCGCGGTTTTAGAAGGGTGAGGCTACAAAATCGGGCTGACCCTGTCATAAACGACGATCATGGATGTGATCAAAAGATCACTGATACTAGAACGCCAGCTTGACCCCCGATTTCAGCGTCGCTAACGTATCAACGAACATGCATGCTTGATGACGGCTTGCCAGGAATTGCAAGCCGCGACCGCAACAACCTCGAAACGGATTTCGACCCTGCCCATGGTTCGTCGGCCCCACCCGACCGGCAGATTTTGCCGAAACCCTGGCTGCCTGCGCCGCGCCTCTGTGCCCCTCCTTCGTGACGGCCGCCCTTTTCGGGGTCACGACCGCGCTTTGGGCGGATTCAGGAGGATCGCTTCACGAGCGAATTGACGGCCTACTTCGGGAGATGGAAGCCGGTACTCCCTCGCCGGTTTGCAGCGATTCGGACTTCGTGCGGCGGCTTTCGATTGACCTGCTCGGGTCGCTCCCAACAGCGGAGGAGACTCGTCGCTTCCTTGCGGACCCGTCTCCGCACAAGCGGTCGTATCTGGTGGGCCGCCTTCTCGAACATCCGCGATACGCCGTCCAGATGGCTCGCACGTTCGACGTCATGCTCCTGGAACGGCGGGACACCGAAGGAATCAAACAGGAGGATTGGGAACGATATCTGTTTGAATCATTTCTGGCCAACAAGCCTTACGATCAGCTGGCCCGAGAGATTCTGACGGCCGATGGGACTGACCCGAAGACGCGGCCAGCCGTGAAGTTTTATCTCGAGCGGAACGCCGACCCGAACCTATTGACGCGCGATGTGGGGCGAATATTCTTCGCCCGCGACCTGCAGTGTTGCCAGTGCCACGACCATCCGCTAATCGAGCACTACCATCAGGCTGACTATTACGGACTCTTTGCATTTCTCCAACGAGGCTATTTGACGCTCGATCCGACCAGGCCGGAAAACAAAGACAAGCCGGTCTACTTCGCTGAAAGGGCCGAGGGGGCCGCGCCGGCAACCTTCCAGTCGGTTTTCGATCCCAAAAAGACCAAGCACGGCACCCGGCCCAGGCTGCCTGGGGACACCGAGATCGACGAGCCCTACTATCCGGTCGGCACCGAATATCAGCCGGGCCCCCCCGGCGCCACCTATCCCAGGCCCAAGTACAGCCGTCGGGCTCGGTTTGCCAGTGAGATTCTTGAGTCCGGAAATCTGGCGTTTCGGCGAAACATTGTGAACCGCCTCTGGGCTCATATGTTGGGACAGGGGCTCTTCGAGCCGGTCGACCTCGACCATCCCGATAACCCACCCGCCAGCCCCGAATTATTGAACTTGCTGGCAGACGAATTCCGCTCGATGGGGTACGACGTCAAGGTCTTTCTCGGTGAGATTGCGCTGACGTCGGCCTATCAGCGCTCGGTCGAGCTGCCACCTGATCCCAGTACAGGAGCAGTGTCGCCGACCGCTCGTCGTCAGCAATTTGAAGCTGAGCATCAGCGCCTCGCGGCTTCTGTCAAGGAGTTTGACGCCCAGATCAAGTCCGCCGAAGCGTCCCTTGCTCCCTTGAGAAGAGCAACGGACGCCGTAGGAGAGGAGCTGACCAACGCGGAACCCAAGGCCCTCGAAGCCAAGAAGGCCGTCGACACTGCCTCCGAGGCGCTCGCTAAAACGCGAGTCGACGCCGAAGCGCGCCAACTCGCCGCGCAAGCGTTGGCCGAGGCCGCGGCTAAAACGCGATTGGTGATCAAACAGTTGCCGGGAGAGAAGGGGCTGGCGGACGCGGTCATTACGTTTCAGGCTCGCGCGACGAGTGTGTCTGTCGAAGTCGCGAAGCTGCGAGAGACTGCAAAGGCGCAGGACGCCAATCACGCGGCGGCCCAGCGCCGGCTCGAGTCCGAACAGCACAAATTGATGCAGATCAGCGCGCGGTTGTCCGCAGCCGAGTCTCGACTCGCTCCAATCTCGCGGCAGTTGGCCGAGATCCGAGCCCGCCGACAGAGCCTGCTCACGCGGATCAACTCGTTTAAGCAGGCTGCGACCGCGGCCAAATCGGTTGAGAGCTACGCATCGCGGCGATCGGCCGCCGCCGAAGCAGTCCGCATGGCCGAAGAAGCCCGAGCCCGTCAAGCGCTGTCGCGACAAGTCGTTGGCGTCGAGGCGTCACTCGTATCGGCCCGGGAAAACGAAGGCGTTTTCGCGAGACAATTCTTTGAGGACGAAATTGACACCGGTGCACGGCGGTCCCTCGAACGCTCCAGCTCCGATCTCGATTCGGCAAGAAAAACTCTTGCGCGGGCTGATCAGCAACTCGCCGCCGCAGAAGCCCGCGCGGGCCCTTGCAGCCGCGGCGGACTCCGAATTGTCGATCGTCTCGCGACACTGGTCGAGTCGTTTCTCGGCGGCGGGGCCAAAACCCCTGACGCCCGAACAGCTCGGATGGAATGTGCTCCAGGTGCTGGGAGTCGCCGAGCAGCAGCGACGCGCCGTCGAGACCGACCTGCGAAAGAAAAACGTGCAGCCAACTCCAGCCCAACTCGAATGGGAGACGACTCAAAAACTTAAGGGGCCAATTTCGCGATTTGTCGGCCTGTTCGGCTCAGGCGCAGGCCAGCCGCAACGGGGCTTTTTTGCGACAGTCGACCAGGCACTGTTCTTCTCCAACGGCGGGGAGTTAAGAAGTTGGCTTGCCCCGGCACCGGGCAATCTGTGCGACCGGCTGCTTAAGCTCAACGATTCGCACGCACTGTCGGAGGAGCTTTACCTGAGTGTCGTCACACGTCGGCCACTTCCGGAGGAATCAGCCGAGATCGAGCACTACCTTGCCGAGCGGCCCAAGGATCGCTCGGCCGCCGTGCAGGAGATCGTCTGGGCCCTTTTGGCCTCCAGCGAGTTCCGCTTCAATCACTGACGACTTGCGGCGCTAATCGGGAGAAAACTGATGGATTGCAACTACGCTTGCGGCTCGGCGGACCATCGAATGGCACGTCGTGAGTTCCTAGGAGGTCTGGCTGCGGGACTGGGGACCGCTGGGGGCCTTGCGATCCTGACGCGGCCGGCTGCCGCCGCGCAGCTGAAAAAGGATCAAAAGCGGGTCATCTGCATCTACTTGAGTGGCGGATCAAGCCAATTGGAGACATGGGATCCGAAACCGAAGACCGACACGGGTGGACCATTCCGGGCGATTTCCACGACAGTTCCCGGTTTGCACATCTCAGAGTTGCTGCCCAAAACCGCGCGGGTCATGCATCACCTCGCGCTGATTCGCAGCATCAACACCAACGAGTTCGACCACGGTCTCGGACTGTACTGCATGCTTCACGGTCGCAAGCAGACGCCCGCCTCGGAATACCCTGAATTGGGGGCCGTCGCAGCCCGCGCGCTGTCGCCCGAAGACAGCGGACTGCCCGGGCACGTGAAGATCTATCCGGGCGGCTCCGGCGGTCGCAGCGCCGATTCGGCCTATCTCGGTCCGAAGTATTCCAGCGTGGTTCTGGGAGGCGGACCTCCGGACAATTCGCGCCGGCCCAATGGGCTCAGCGACGCCGCCGATTTGCAGCGGCAACGACTTCGTCGAGCGGTCGATGCGCGCTTCGCTCAGCGTCGCCGCACCGCCATGACCGACGCTTACATGCAGAATTACGAGCAGGCCCTCGACTTGATGAACCGCCGTGATGTCTTTGACGTGTCCAAGGAGCCCGCTCTTCAGTTCGAACGCTATGGCAAGCATGACTTCGGCAGACACTGTCTACTGGCGCGTCGGCTCGTCGAGCATGGCGTGACTTACGTGCAAGTCATGCACACGAACTACGACACACATAACGAGAACTTTAATTTCCACATGCAACAGCTCGGCGAGTTCGACGGATCGTTTGCAACGCTCGTCACCGATCTCGTCGAGCGCGGAATGTGGGGCAACACGCTCCTGGTTGTGATGTCGGAGTTCGGACGCACGCCAGCGATCAATCAGTTCTACGGTCGCGACCATTGGGCCACTGCGTGGTCGATCTGCTTGGGGGGCGCGAAGATCCAACGTGGCGCCGTCTACGGCAAGACCAATGCGAACGGAACGGCCGTCGTCGACAAACAGGTCGACCATGGAAACCTGTTCCACACTTACTTAACCGCCGTCGGTCTCGATTCCGCCAGTTCGTTCGACGTCGCGGGGCGCGATCTGCCGATGGCCGACCCGGCCTCGAAGCCGATCGACGAACTGCTAGGCTAAACCGCCGTGAAAGCCATCCCGCAGCAAACGCGCATCACGCAGCAGTGGGCCCACTCGGCCCCACTGATTGCCTGCCGGTTCGATCCGTCCGGTGAATATGTGTTCGCCAGCACGGAAGATTACGCCGTGCAACGCTGGCGGGTGGCTGACGGCCGCAAGACTTCGTATCCAGCCGCTCATGAGAGTTGGGTCGGCGCACTCGCCTTCGTCGATGCAGGGAAGACACTCGTCACGGGCGGATTCGAGGGACGCATCCTCTGGTGGCCGGTGAGAGGCGACAAACCGCAGCCCCTGCGGTCCATCCAGGCTCACTCTGGCTGGGTGCGGGCACTAGCCGTCAGCCCGGACGGCAAGTGGATCGCGTCGGGCGGCAACGATTATCTCGTGAAAATTTGGGATGCCGCCGACGGCAAGTTTGTCCGCGAGCTACGTGGACACCAGAGCCATGTGTACAGCACTTTCTTTCATCCGACTGGGGCGTTGCTCTCGGGCGACCTGCAGGGCGAACTGCGTCAGTGGGATATCGCCACCGGCCAAACTGTCCGCACATTCGATGCGAAGGCCCTGCACACATACGAACCTGGCCAGCGGGTCGATTACGGGGGAGTGCGCACCATCGCCCTCACCGCCGACGGCGCACAGCTCGTTGCCGGCGGGCTCTTCAACGCGTCGAACCCTTTGGGGGCAGTCAACGATCCGCTCGTCTTGCGCTTTCAATGGAGCGATCAGAAAAAGGTTCGCTCGCACGTGATGCCCGGCGCCGCGGGAATCGTCTGGCGCTTGATCGCCCATCCGGAGGGATTTGTGATTGCCGGCTGCGGCGGCAGCGGCGGGGGGTTTGTCACATTTTGGAAAGCCGACGCGGACAAGGATTTCTCGCGCTTCCAGCTGCCAGGTCTGGTCCGCGACCTCGATCTGCACCCCGACGGAATCCGGCTGGCTGCGGCTTGTGCCGATAAGCAGCTTCGCATCCTGGCGATGGCCGCGAAGGCATGACGAACGCTCGTCCTGAGGACGGCCCTGTCAGGCGGCTTTTTTGAGCAGCGAGCGAACGACCTCGGCTGTGTGACCGACGATTTGCGCGATTTCCACCACGCCGTAGCCGGCTCCGTCCAGATGGCTGACCATTTCTGCCTGTGCAGGTGAAACGGTTGACGTCGCGGACTTGGACGGCGTCGCTGTGGCCAGCGTATTCCCGGATGGCACGGGGCTCGTGGGGTCGAAGTGCGTCACGTCGGGTTGTCGCGTCGTCCCGATGCTATCCGAGAGCTGGTTCAAGAGGGTCGAGAGACGCACAATTTCGCGGTCGCCAGCGACGACCAGGCTGTCCAGTCGCAGCGCCCTCGTTTCCATTCGGGCCTCGACTTCACGGGCGAAATCGTGCAGTCGAACCTCAAGGTCGGCGATACGACCCTCGGCGAGCTTGCGCTCGCTCGGTCTCCTCGACATCGTGGGGTGAGGGGGTACCCGCTTCGCCCCGGACAAACGTCCGCCACAGAACGCCGGTGCCGCAGGCGAGGATCGTCGCTAGCAGCACCCATTCCAGCAGACTGATATTCGTGGCCAGCAGCATTGGCAGCTTCCTTCGCCTGTGCCCGGCAAGACTGGGTTTTTCAGCAACGGATTATCCCTGTCCGTGGTCGTGCGAATGATCGTGACTGTGATCGTGCGCGTGGTCGTGGGAATGATCGTGGGAATGGTCGTGTGTGTGTCCGCGATCATGCGAATGCCCCGCCGCCTCGCTCGCTCCCTCAGTCTGTGGGGCGATGTTTGAAAGATCGCAAGCACTTTCCGCAGCCCGGTAGATTTCGCGAAGCGGCACGCCGGCTTCCGCCGCCAGGCGGGCACAATCGTCGAATTCCGGCGTAAACACGGCCGAATGGCCGCTGCGCCAACCGAGCTTTCCGCGGACAGGTCCCCACGGCGTGGTGACCGTATGCTCTCGGCGGGAGCGCTTCGAGCGCTCCATCAGCGTGCGACGGATCCCGAATGTTGCCGTCTCGTCAAACAGAATTGCCTCGAGCCTCGCGGCGTCTGATGGCCGAGCGATCACCGAGAGCAGTGTTCCGGGTCGGTCCTTTTTCATTTGGATCGCGGCCGAAAACACGTCGAGGGCACCCGCCTCGAGCAGCCTCCGCTTGGCATAACCGACGATTTCCGGCGACACGTCGTCGAGATTGGTTTCCAAGAGGGTCACTGAGTCTCTTTCGGCCGGCGCCTTGGCAGTCCCGACAAAGAGCCGCAACAGATTCGCGCGCTGTGGAAAGTCCTTGGTCCCTGCGCCGTAGCCGATCGATTGAATGGCCATATCGGGCAGCGGGCCGAACCGATCGACAAGCGTCTTCAAGATCGCCGCGCCGGTGGGCGTAGTCAGTTCGGCTTCAATTGGCACGTCGACGAGCGGAATGCCCTTGAGCAGTTCGGCCGTCCCCGGTGTCGGAACCGTACAAATGCCGTGCGCAATCGAAACCTGCCCGCGACCGGTCGGAATGCGGCTGGCGACGATTTGATCCGCGCCGAGCACGTCGAACCCGACGGCCGCCCCCACGATGTCGACGATTGAATCGATTGCGCCAACTTCGTGAAAGTGGATCCGGTCCACCGTCATGCCGTGCACACGGGCCTCGGCTTCGGCCACAGCGCCGAAGATTCGCAAAGCCAGGTCTCGCTGCGTCGGAGTGATGCCGCGAGCCTTATCGATCAGGGCTTCGATGTCCGCGAGATGCCGGTGGGCGTGCTGCTCGGGGTGCTCAACTCGCACGTAAGTCGCCCGAAAGCCACCCTTGATGACCGTTTGTATGTCGAGATTTACGCCTTCCAAACCAAGCGAATCGACGGCCCCTTTCAGAATCGCGGGATCGACACCGGCATCAATGAGTGCGGCAAGTGTCATGTCGCCGCTAATGCCGGTCGAGCAATCGAGGTAAGCGATCCGCACGAGACTCTCTTTTTTTGAAGCGGGCGGGGGGACGAGAATTCTAGCCCTGCCTCATTTCTGGGCCAAGGTCAACCGCGCTTGCCGCAATCCCCGGTTTTAACGAGCACTAAACCCGTTTTGCAACGAGCGCCCGACCGGCCTGCTGCGCGCGATGAATCGCGCGTCTGGCATGGGAACGGCGAAAAGGGCCCGGCTGACACCGGCCGCTTGCCTTCCTTAGCGCCCGAAGTTGGTCCAAACGTGCGCAGCGGGTGATTCGCCTGGATCGACTAGAACGATTCTTTCGATAATAGCGGATGGACCGTGCGGCTCACGCGCAAGGTGGCCGAGAAGGGGGGCGGGCGAATGGGGATTTGCGATTCTTGTCACGGGGGGTGCTGTCGCGCCTTTGCTGTTCCGGTCACAGGCGCCGACATCATCGCGATCCGAAGGAAGCTCGGGCTCCCGTTCGAGGAGTTTGTCCGCAGGACTCCCGATCCGTCGGGGCGAATCTCCAACGGGGCCGTCCCGCACTTCTCGTTCAACGACTCTCCCGACACGCCGTACGTGATTTGCCTCACTCATGCGCCGAGCGTCTTTCACGCTCGCAGCACCAAATGCCGCTTTCTGATCGAATCACAGCCCGACGAAGAATTTCCGCTCGGTCGGGCGCGCTGCGGCATCTACGGCGTCCGCCCGTCTGCGTGCCGGGTTTTTCCGACGAAGTTTAACGCCACGAACGATCTGGCTATTGTCTGCGACATCCCGGACCGGTTCCGCGACAACACCAATCCTGCGTATACTTTGTGTCCGCGACCCTGGGCGCCGGAGGACGTCGATCCGATTCAGGCGGTTCAAGACCTGGCCGTGGTCACCTACGAGCTGGCGTTCTTTCGGCAGGTCGCGGAATTGTGGAACCGAGTCGCCCGCATCGTGGAGCGTCTTTCCCCAGTTCTTGGACATCGTGTATGCCAAGCGCGTGGGACGCGAAGTGCCGGCCGAAACGACAGAAGACGAAGGACCGGTCACTTTGCCGTTCCGAAAGCCCTCAGAACGCCGGGCGCTGCGGTCGGCAGCCTGACACGTCGCCCCAGTTGCAATTGTGTTGGAGATGACGTCGAGCGATTCCACTGCTGACCATAAGCCAGGCTCATTCCGGCCCACAGCCGGACTCGGGGTCCTACAGCTGCGCTCGAAGTTGCTCGACTTTACTCGAGCCCACTTCCGCGCATTGGGGTTGTGGGAAGTCGAGACGCCCCTGCTCTCGCGCGATATCGTCGTTGACGCCTATCTCGAGCCGTTCACGACCCGCAGCGACAGTGGCAGCGAGTGCCGGCCCCCCTCGCCGGAGAGCGAGCTCTTTCTGCAAACGTCACCCGAATTCGGCATGAAGCGGCTTCTGGCATCGGGTGCTTCGAGCATCTTTCAAATCACGCGAGCGTTCCGCCGCGGAGAGATTGGGCGACTGCACAATCCAGAGTTCACAATCCTGGAGTGGTACCACGTCGGCGCGTCCTACCACGACGAAATGGAGTTCGTCGAAGACTTTGTGTGCGCGTTCTTTGAGGCGGCAAATGGCCTGATCGCCAGGCAGCCAATTCGTCCGACGACCGCGTCGGCGGAAAGAGCGCCCCGGCTGGTGCCGCGACCCTTTCCGCGCTCCGCTTATGACGCGCTGTTCCAACGCGTGCTGGGAACCGGCGTCCTCGACAAGACTCCCGGAGAACTCTCAGAGAAGGCGCACGCGGCGGGGATCGAACCGCCGCCCGGGTTGGCCATTGATGACGTGGATGGCTGGCTCAATCTGCTCTTGGCGCTCAAGGCGGAGCCGGAGCTGACCCGGCAATCGGCAGTTTTCCTTTACGACTACCCGGCGAGTCAGGCTGCTTTAGCGCGCATCCGTCCAGGCTTACCGCCGGTCGCCGAGCGGTTTGAGCTCTATCTGTCCGGCGTCGAAATCTGCAACGGCTATCAGGAACTGACGGACCCGCAGGAGCTGCGGCGGCGGATTGCCGTTCAGCAGGCACTGCGGCGACGCGAAGGTAGCCGCCCGCTTCCGGCCGAGAGCCAGCTTTTGGCGGCAATGGAAGCCGGGCTGCCCGAATGCTCAGGCGTGGCGCTCGGGTTCGATCGTTTGCTGATGGCGGCTGTCGGCGCAAGCTCGCTGGCTGAGGTGGTCGCCTTCCCTTTCGACCGCGCCTAAAGGTCGCGGCCCTCATCTTCCGCCCAACCACCAAGCTTAGAACTCGGAGCTGATCACGTCTCCGCCGTTGCGAGTCGCCAGCTTTCGAATGATCGTCGCATCGATGTTCTTCACGATGGGGCGTGACGATCCATCCGCAAACGCAAACATAGCAGCATTCTCGTGCGTGCTGCCGAAGCTGAAGAATTGCAGCGGGAATGGGACTTCGGCGATGTTCGGGTACTGGTTCCCGTTCCCGTTCCCCGTGTTGGCAAGCGAGGCGTTTTGAACCTGCCAGTAGGAGTCGAAATCGAGCCGGTCATTGCGGAAACGCGCGCAGCAGCTTGATCCATCCCCCCACAAACCAAACCGCGAGTCCCCCATCAGCAGGGTTTGCGAAGTGCCATCAGTGATGTCTTGCATTCGCACCGCGCTGTTGGGATAGAGCATGCCGTTCGTCAGCCACGCAACGTTGCCAAAATTAGTGTCGCCCACTGGTTCGGATCCCATGACTCCGCGGTAGGTCGCAAAGGCTAAGCCGGCCGGGCGAGACTGCGGCAAGAGCTCCGAAGGGCAAATCAGCGTTGGGATTGGGGTCTTGATGATCTGCAAGTTGGAGGGCAGGTCTTTCGCCCATGACCAAAACAATTGCCCACCTCCTCCACCTCCGCCGCCGCCACCTCCCCCACTGCCATCTAAATAGGCTGGAGTGTCGATTCCGAAAATGATCTGGTTGTACACAACCTGCTGCTCGATCTGCGGCAGGATGAACGCATGCCAGCTCCACGGTGCCGAGACCTCCAGCCACGTGATCGTGACCGGTGTCGGCGGATTGGTTTGGGGGTTCAGGTTACCGCTATTGGGGTCGTAGGTGTTCATCGGGCCGAGGGAAAAGGGCGGAAAGGTCCCGGAAGTTTGAGTATTTGTATTGCCTCCACCCCCGTTGCCTCCGCCCCCGGTCGCGGGCGGTATTCCGAAGGGCGCCAACGGCGGATTCTGGTAGGCAGTTGCTGTATTGACTCCGTCGAAGGTCAGATCGAGGTCGCCGGGAGGAAAACACTGCATGACGTCGAGGTAATTGTGGCATGCCAGCGCCAACTGCTTGAGATTGTTGAGACACTGCGTCCGCCGGGCGGCTTCGCGCGCCCGTTGGACCGCCGGCAACAGTAGCGCGGCCAGTACGGCAATGACCGCGATGACCACCAAGAGCTCGATGAGTGTGAATCCCGAGTACCGCCTCCGTCCCGTTTGCGACCCCGCCACCCTCTTGTGCCATCCAGTTAAACGCATGTTTCATTCCTCGCGCCAAGCGCTGGGCTCGGTGCAGCCAGGGAAGCACGGCCTTCGACTGACCCGAATCGGCCACTGACTTCGAATCTGAATTCTGTGAGGGATCCGAGAAAATCCCTTTGATCTAACCCCGGATAGAGGCGGGAAGATTCGGTGAAAAGTGAATCTTTCGATTATCGACGGTTCGCAGCATCCGTCGCAACTTCTCAAACTGCAATCCTGCCGCTAGCCATTCTAAAGCACGCGGTTACGTTTTGCGACGGTTCGCCCTTCGGCTCGTACTCTGACGTCCTGAAATTGGGCGAAAGTCGTCGGCATCCGGCCTTCGGCTGCTTAGAACCTAGAGAGACGGCGTTGGGCCGGATATTTTGTTGATCAGTTTGTGAATTTTCTGGAAGCTCCGGTTCAGTAGGTCCAGCCGCGACTTAAGTGCGCACCAGCCAGGGTAGCGGAGCGCCCGCCGGTGGAAGCTGGACCAACTCGACCGCCTGCACCTCGGCATGCTGAGCCAGCTCGTCGAGTGCCTCGCGCGACGGTGCATTGTCGAGGTTCAAGACAGCCACCGAATTGCCCCCGGGCTCGTTCCGCTCCCGTCCCAGGGCCATGTGGGCGATGTTCACCCGGTGCTTTCCGAGAATCGTACCGATAAAGCCGATCAGCCCGGGTACGTCACGATGTCGATAGATCAACATCAGCCCGTCCAGGTACGCGTCGAGGTGGAAGTTGCCGAGGCGAACCAACCTCAGGAACTCGTGGCCGAAAGTCGTTCCCGCCGCATGCAATTCTCCGTGGTTGGTCACTACCGTCGCGGTAATCAGCGTCGAGAAATTCCCCGCTTCGCTGGTCGACGACTCGGCAATCTCAATTCCCCGCTCTTTGGCGAGCAGCTCGGCATTGACGATGTTGGCCTGCTCGCCCAGGGCTGATTCCAATAGGCCGGCGGCAAAGCTGGCCGTCATCAGCTTGGTCTTTTTGGAAGCTGCCTCGCCGCGGTACTGCACCTGAGCCGAGAGGACGCTGCCGCCACGGCTTTGCTGGGCCAAGAGGAGTCCCAGCCGTCTGGCCAGGTCGAGGTGTCGCTCGACGTCCTCCATCTCCTTGGCGGTAATCGGCGCCATGTTGACTGCGTAGCGCACTTCGCTCCGCAGGAGGAATCCCACGAGGATTTCCGCCGCCTCGATCGCGACCAATTCCTGTGCCTCGTCGGTCGAGGCCCCGAGGTGCGGGGTGCACATCGCGTTCGGCAGGCCGGGCAACGGATTGTCGACCGGCGGCTCCTTGGTGAAGACGTCGAGCGCCGCGCCTGCCACATGTCCGGACTTCAGGGCTTCGGCAAGGTCAGCCTCGTCGATGATGCCACCACGAGCGCAATTGATAATTCGAACCCCCTTCTTCATTCGGGCCAGGCGAGCCGCGTTGACGATGCCTCGTGTTTCTTCGGTGAGCGGCGTGTGCACAGTGAGATAATCGCACTGATCGAGCATCGGATCGACCTCGCGGAAAAGCTCAATCCCGTGCTCCCGGGCCCGCTCTGGTGACAGAAACGGATCGTAGCCCAGCACGCGCATCTCCAGTCCGCGAGCTCGCTCTGCCACTGCCAGGCCGATCCGCCCCAGCCCCAGGATGGCCAGAGTCTTTCCGGCCAATTGGGTGCCGGTGAACTTGCTGCGTTCCCATTTGCCGGCACGCATACTGGCGACGGCCTGCGGGATATTGCGTGAGAGGGACATCATCATGGCGATCGTGTGCTCGGCCGTGCTGGTGGTGTTGCCAGCGGGCGTGTTCATCACGACGATCCCCTCTCGAGTGGCCGCCGCCAGGTCGATGTTGTCGACGCCGACTCCTGCACGGACGATTGCCTTGAGCCGCCGCTGGCCTTTAAGGATCGCCTCGGTGAGCTTTGTCGCGCTGCGGATGATGATCGCGTCGGCCTCGCCGAGCGCTTCGCGCACTTGCTCTGGCGAGAGACCGGAGCGGACGTCGACTTCGATCTCCCGCGAAGCCTCGCGCAAAATCTGCAATCCGGCCGAGGAGAGATTGTCAGTAATCAAAATGCGATGCATAAAACAGCTCGATTTGGACGGAATGCCCCCTGACCTTCGCGGACGGTAGCAAAGATAGGCCCTGGCGACCACCACGTCCTAGAGATGGGCCGGATCGTCATTTCGCTGCGAAATAGCCGTGGGCCACACGGGCGGTGCGACCGCGACTGTGGGAACGGTCGTCGATGGATAAGCGGCGATCGGAAATCCGCCTGGATTCGCAGCAATGACACTGGGCGTCGGTGCCCTGAATCCGTTCGATTCGCGCAAGGCGGCCAGCCGCGATTGCACATCGGGCTGCATCCAATTTCCGCGCAACGATCGCTGGTACATCGCCATCGCTCGCTCGGTCTGTCCGGTCTGCTGGTAGAGCTGGCCGAGTTGTGCCGTCGCGATGGGGTTCCCAGGATCGAGCGCGAGGGCCCGATACAACGCCTGCTCGCTCGCCAGGCTGTCGCTGTTTTGGCGCTCGATCCAGGCCAGCTCGATTTGTGCACCCGGATGTCGCGGTTGAGCAGCCGCCCACGTCGAAATCAGCTGCAACGCCTCCACCTGTCGCCCCTCTTCATTCATCAAGGACGCTAAGCCGTGATACGAGGGTTGATGACTTGGATCGAGCCCGATGGCATGGCGATAGTTCTGTTCCGCGCCGACCGGGTCGCCGAGGCGCTTGAGCGAGCAAGCCAGGTTGTAGGCAAAGGACGCATTCAGGGGATCGTCAGCCACGGCTCGATTGAATTGCACGCGGGCCGCGATGTAGTTCCCCTGCCGATAGTCCCACATCCCAATCTGATTGTTGACGTGCCCGTTCGTCGAGTTGCAGCCGCAGAGGGTCACGACGGCCGTGGTCAGCAGCCAGCCGGTCCTTTGGGGGCGGAAAAGGCGAGCGGCGCTCGCAAACTCGACCCAACCCGTCATAAGAGCACGTTAACCGCCGCCGATTGCCCATCGGAGAGCATGGCCGGCAAGGAAGTCCAGGCCAGATCGGCCGTTAGGGAAACCACGAGAGTGATGAAAGGGTGCGGCAGGGTAGCGATCGGCAAAAACTGCCGCAAGAGCATTTTGGACCGCCGCCAGGCGACGTCAGCGGGCCGGATCCGCTCCCGAATCGGTCTTCCGCGGTTTCCGCGTGCTCTTGCTCGTGCGCGTCTTTTTCGGCTTGGTCGCAGAGTGTTCGCTTTCGATCTTCGAGAGCACCAGCTCGGTCCCATTGATCGAGACATTGAACCGCGACAGATACGTCATTCCCAAGAGGCTCGGGGCATTCTTTGCCTCGGGCGGCAAAACGCAGCATTCGACGTGCTCTGCCGTAAACTTGCCAATGCGGATTGAATCGAGCTGGAGCAGTTTGCTCTTGACCTTTGATCCGTCGGCAACCGTCGCGATGACCGTCGCGGTCGATTCTTCAGGTTTCACGCCGCACTCGATGGCGACGCTATAAGGCAGGACGACAGAGCTGGCTCCGGTATCGACGATCATTTCCTGAGGCGGCTTGCCGTTGATGACGACGGTCGCAAAATAGCTGTTCCCCTCGCGCCGAAGCGGGATTTTTTCGGAGACGACCGTTTTCTCGAGCGATTCCAACTTCTTGACGCTGTTGAGGAGATAGCTCGACGGCTTGATCTCGAACGTCGTGTTCGCGGCCGCGTTCCACTCCGCCAGCGCACTTTGAGCGTCGGCGTCCGCTTTGAGGGCCGCGTAGCGCTGCGAAAGCCGCTCGACGAGTGCACGAATTTCCGCGACCTGCTGCACGTAACCCTCGCGGGCCGCATTGGCTTTTTTCCGCACGTCATCAATTTCCTTCTTAGCCTGCTCTTGCTCCTGCTCTAGCAACTTGATCGTGCTGTTATTCGCGTTCACTGCCCCGGCCAGCTGATTGTGCTCGACGACCGAATTCCTTCCGTTCGCCAACTGGGCATTCATCTCGACGCTGCTTTGCAGCCGCTGGCGCATGTTGGCCTGCAGCTCGTCAATTTCCTGTTCGCCTGCGTGCTGCTCCTTTGCGGCGGCGACCAGCTTCCGCTTGAGTGCCAGGGCTTCGGCAAACGCTTTGGCCAACTCCTTCTCGTCCACCAGGGAGAGTCCCGAGTGGCTGACGTGCAAACCCATTTCCGAGAGCTTGGCTCGTGCCGCCGCTTCGGGAGTGGCCGCTTTCGCCTTTTCGTCTTTGCCCGAGCCGGGAGGCGCGGCCCAGCCAAGATCAGCGAACAGAGCCGTGCTCATGAATGCCACGGAAATGGCGATGGTGCGCAGCAATCCAGCCATGGGACGAGTTCCACTGAGAGGTGTGCGAACTCCGTGAAGTGACAGAGTCCTGCCCACCACTATCGGCACGATCTTGCGGGGGGTCAAGATGGACGCGTCTGTCTGCCGGTAGCGCATCTGAAATCCGCACAGATGCAGCTTGATGGTCAGTTCGCCTCAAACGCACTGTTGTTGCGTGTGCTATGCCGCCGAACTACGATTTCAGTTGACGAACGACCGTTCGAGCGGCCGCAACGCTGTTTTCTCGTGGCCCCTCCAAAATCCCGTCCTCATCCCTCTTTGAGAGGTCGTGCAATGTCAGCGGACGCTGCTCCTGTCGTCGAGATGCCGCAGCCGGTTCGGCGCCACAAATTGCGGATTTGGCCTGCCGTGATCCTCCTGCTTCTGATGCTGGGCGCGAAGGTGGCTCAGGCGCTATTGCTGACGGAATCAGCGCCCTCGCTGCCCCTGTTCATGACGTTTGTATTCGGCCCCGTTGTGTGCTGCGGCGTCATCGCTTTGTGGTGGCTGTTTTTCAGCCGCGCTCCCTGGAGCGATCGCATTCTGGGACTCGTGGGCGCGCTTGTACTGGGGGTCGTCGGATTCTTTTTGAGCGATCGATCGATGCATGGGATGCCGTTCATGGTGTACGCCGTGCCGGACGCCGTGATGGCCCTTACCGTGGCGTTGCTCGTCCTTTCCCTTTGGAGCCCGCGAGCGGGCACGGTGGCCGCGCTCGTTGCGGGGCGCTCGCTCTGGGCTACTGGGACTCGCTCCGCTACGACGGCATGTGGGGAAATTTCAAGTCGACCATGCATTGGCGCTGGGAGAAGACCGCCGAGGATGCGTTCCTCGCCGGCCTGAATCCGAAGCCGGCCGGAGCGCCGGCCGAGAACGCCGAACCATTGGGAACGGCACAGTGGCCCCAGTTTCGCGGTCCCCATCGCGACGCGACCGCGCCAGGAGTGGTTCTCGACGTTGACTGGAAGAGTCGCAGTCCGAAGGAAATCTGGAAGCATAAGATCGGCCCTGGCTGGTCATCTTTTAGCGTGGCCGGCAACCGGCTGTTCACTCAGGAGCAACGCGGCGCGAACGAGGACGTCGTTTGTTACGACGCAAAAACGGGCGACGAACGCTGGGTCCACGAGTCGAAGGCCCGGTTTGACGAGACGATGGGAGGCGTCGGACCACGGGCGACTCCGACGCTGAGCGGGGGATTGCTCTATGCGCAGGGCGCAACGGGGCTCTTGCAGTGCCTGGACCCGCTGACCGGAGCCGTGAAATGGGAACATGATCTGATGAAGGACGCGGACCGCAAGAAGCTCCCCATCTGGGGCTTCGCGTCCTCACCCTTGATTGTCGGCGACAACGTCATCGCGTACGCCGGGGGGGAAGAGGATGAAGCGGGGATGCTCTTGGCCTACGATGCGGCAAGCGGTAAGCCGCGCTGGACTGCACCGGTCGGCAAGGGGAGCTACAGTTCTCCGCAATTGGCTAAGCTCGCCGGTCGCGACGTCGTGCTGTTCTTGGCCAACACGGGGCTCAACGCCGTCGATGCCCGCACGGGAAAGCCCGCTTGGAACTACGACTGGATCTTCGAGGGATATCGGGTCGTCCAGCCCCTGCTCGTGGGCAACTCCACCATCCTGCTGGGCACTGGCATGGGGTTCGGCACCCGGCGGATCGAAGTTGTCGCGGACAAGGGGGAAGTGAAATTCGAGGACCGTTGGACCTCGCACGACATGAAGCCCGACTTTAACGACTTCGTCAGCTTCGACGGCTACCTCTACGGCTTGGATCACAACATCCTGTGCTGCGTCGATCTGGCCACCGGAATCAAGAAATGGAAGAACGGCCGCTACGGAAATGGCCAGATTCTGCTTTTGCCCGACGCCGGACAGTTGCTCGTGCTGTCGGAATCGGGCGAGCTCGTGCTGATCCGGGCAAATCCCGCGAAACTCGACGAGGTGGCGCGGTTCAAGGTGCTGGAAGGCAAAACCTGGAACCACCCCGTGCTCGTCGGCAAACGCGTCTTTGTCCGCAATGCCGAAGAGGCTGCCTGCTTCGAGCTGCCGCTGGCCAGCCAAAGCTCGGGCGATCGCACGAAGACCGCGCCCAAGGAATTGTGACCGCACTCACAGGTCGTGGCGCGAGTCGCAAATTCTCCGGCGATGACAGCCGCGAGACCGCTCCCTCTAGTCTTACGCGCTAACCGCGACGTGAGGGCGGCGGCGGGGTCTCGCGCCAAGGGGCGAGGATTTCGTCCTCCGAACGAGGAACCGTCGCGTTCTGCTCTGTTCGTGGCACCGTCAGCACGCTGCCGCAATCGGTGCACTTGCCGCTCTTGCCTGCGGCATCGTCACTCACCCGAATCGCACGCCCGCACTTTGGGCAGGCAAACCTGATGGTCATGGCCCGTGACCCTCTGGGATTGCGTTCTGCACTAGGATTCGATCCGAACCAAGACCCAGCATGGAAACGGATCGCCGGAGAATCAAGCGACCGGCGCTGAAAACTCGTGAGGATGTCCGCAAGCGAACGTTCGCGCGCGGTCAAAAGGAGTCCGCGCGAAGCTAAGTCTTTGCACATGCGCTTCATTCAGGGCAGATCCGAGCTAACTAAGTCTCGGCGGGTCCGGCCCTTCCGACCCGGCACAACTTTCTGGCGAAAAAAATTCTTCGCTCGACACGTCACACCCGAGGGGGGTTCAGCGGTATTGGACGCGTTCCGCGCAAATCATTCTCAACTCAATGCGCGCCAGAAAGCGTGTGATCATGTCCAGGCAGACTCTTGCCGTCGTAGACAATCGCGAAGTTCCTGTTGCCGTCGCGCAGCCAGCTCCGGCCCGCCGTCCCTGGCATCAAAGTCGTTGGTACCAGGTTCTGTGGGGCTGCGGCGTGGCCGTGATCGTGTTTTGGCAGCTCAGCAGAATGCTGATGCTCCTGACCGGCACCACGAACTGCGGCACGCTGCTGAAGGTCAATCACGCCGACCTGTACTACACCAGCGCCGTTTCGCAGGAAGAAGCGAAAGCCCTGGGGGCCTTCCTCGTGAAAACGGAAGTTTTCGACGGCCGGCACATGAGCACTCAGCTCACGCGGGACGGTCAAACAACGCGAGTCCGCTTTCCTGTGAAGGCGTCGGCTCGATCCGCGCGCTCGGATATCAGATCTCCCTGAACGTCTTTCACGGCGCTCCGGTCGAGGTTGATCTCTGCGACCAGGATTTGAAGACTCTGCGAGCGGTCCCCGCGGTCGTGACTTCGACCTGATCGCAGGGTTGTTAGGCGGCCCATTCGGACGACCGCCGTTTGTCCGCGGTCCAGCAGGCATCGAGCCTTGTTCCTTGATAAATTCGATCTTTGAGAAGATCGTGGTGCAAAGGAGAACGCGAGCACGATCGTACCGGTGAACCCGGCAGGGAAGACGGCGCCCGGTCTGGCAAACCATTGAACCGAGGCGCCATCCCGTGACCGTGTACGACACAGAATCCCCAGAGGTCGACAACCTCGCGGCTGCAGCTCATTCCGGCCGCCCGCTCCCTGCGGTCGCCCAGCGCGTTCGCTTCTTCGTCGAGTCGGTGATCCGGGAAATGACTCGCGTCGCAGTCAAGCACGGCGCGATCAATCTTGGACAGGGAATGCCCGATTTCGACCCGCCCGAAGAGGTCAAGGAGGCAGCTTGTCGCGCGATTCGCGACGGCGCCAATCAATATGCCATCACCTGGGGAGCGCCCGTTCTGCGGCAGGCGATTGCCGCGAAGGCGCGAGACTTCAACCACATCGACTGTGATCCTGACAGCCAGATCACCGTCTGCTGCGGGGCCACCGAATGCATGATGGCCACGATGCTGGCGGTCATCGACCCAGGGGATGAGGTCGTTGTCTTCGAGCCGTTTTACGAGAACTATGGGCCCGATTCGCTTTTGACCGGCGCGACACCCGTCTGGGTGCGGCTGCATCCGCCGCATTGGCGTTTCGATCGCAACGAGCTGCGGCGCGCCTTCTCGCCGCGAACCAAGGCGATCATCATCAATACGCCGAACAATCCCACGGGCCGTGTCTTCACGCGCGAAGAGCTGGGCCAGATTGCCGAGCTTTGCCGGGAGTTCAACGTCTTCGCCCTGTCGGACGAAATCTACGAATACCTGCGATTCAATGGGACGCCCCACATCAGCATCGCGACGCTACCCGGAATGGCCCAGCGCACAGTCACCATCAGCGGCCTCTCGAAGACCTTCAGCATGACGGGTTGGCGACTTGGTTACTGCATCGCGCCGCCGGCAATCACCGCGGCGATCCGCAAAGCCCATGATTTTCTGACGGTCGGCGCACCACATCCCCTGCAGTTGGCCGGTGCCACGGCGCTCGCGCTTCCTTCGGACTACTACGAAGAGCTACGGACCGACTATCACCGCCGGCGCGACATTCTGGTTCCCTATTTGCGTGAGTCGGGTTTCGAGCTGGAGGAGCCCGAGGGGGCCTATTACGTCATGACGGACATTAGCCCCTTCGAGAGCGGTCTCGACGACACGCAATTCGTGCGGGAGATGATCACGACGGTTGGAGTTTCCGCGGTGCCCGGCAGCGCGTTTTATGCTTCGCGCGAGTCGGGAAGAGACAAGGTGCGATTCATGTTTGCCAAACGCGATGAAACGCTGCACCAAGCCGGCGAACGCCTGCTCAGTCTCCGCGAACGTTTGCCGCGTCGCTGAAACCGCGTGATCGAACTGGCGTGGTCATCGCCATATCCAAGTCGTCCAGCCCTGGTGCGCAAACCCGACTCGAGAAGGCTGGAACAGTCTGTCACTGGCGCTGCGCCTTGCCGGCGTCAAGCTGGATCACAATAAACGGCGGCCAACGCGGCTCACGGTTCGGTAAAAGACGTTGTCGCCGTATTTTAGCTCCTTCCTCTTCCAGTTGATAAATCGATGGACCCATTGCTCCATCCGATTCCGAGGGTCGGCATAGTCTGCGGGTCGGCCTGACAAGCGCGCCTTTGCGTTCCAATCAACGTCCCAAATATTGATCCGCCGGAACTTGTCAACGCCATACCGATCGAAGTACTTGAGCACTTCACCGTCCCACCAATAGAAATTGTCCCGCGGTCTCCGGTTGGCATCCGTGCGATAGTCGTTTAACCAGTCATATCCCGCCACCCATTCAGTCTGAAGCGGGATGACCGGAGCGTCGTAGGTCTTGTGGGTCGTATCTTGGTACTTGATAGACATGTCCCATGGCCTCTCACCGTGTTCGATGAGTTCGAGACACTTATACCAATTATGCTTACTCAACATGCGCTTTGTATCGATCGCGATGCAGTGTAATAGCCTGATGTCATTGAGAGGGATCTGCGCCGGCCAAACAGGGGATGCGCGGAGAATGCATTCGTTGCCCAGTGTAATCGGTGCCATCGTCGACGAAAGCAGCCGTCATCCCGTAGACGACACAACGACCAAGGCACGGCAACAATTCCAGCCAGTCAAAGTGGAAGCTAGTGCCGGGTGGCGACCTTCGCATCAAAGACCATTCGGCACTCTTGGACCAGTTCGCCGAAAGCATCTCATCCGCGTCGATGGAGATGATCAGCGCTCGTTTTGAGATTCTCCGAGCCTCCTCGATCAGGACGCGACGCCGAATGCTCTCGTCATATGACGGATCGCGCAGAGGCACTACCTGGCAGCCAAAATCCTGAGCGATCCTTCCACTTCCGTCGTCCGAATTGTGATCACCCACAATAATGTGGTCCGCCCATTTCTGGCGCACGCGAGAAAATTGCCAAGGATCCAGGCTTCGTTCTTGACGGGGACAATGCAGATCACGGTTGCTTCCGACATAGGGCGTCCTCGGTGCGTCGCTCGCGGTCAATCGCCTTTTGTTGACTTCGCCGAGCGCGAGGCATCTTCGGTTGCCGGGGCTCGGGCCGATGCCCATGAAAAGGGCCGCACCGCCCTGTTGTCAACGCAAGGCGACGCAGCCCAAGGAGTCTTTCAGCCCCGGTTTGATGGGCAACCGGAGCCGGGAATCGAGACTATCGTCCAGCACCAATTACCGAAAGTGGGAATTGCACCACCGGGGGTTTACACCAATGGGTGACGGCCGGCTGTCGAGTTTGTGCAGCGCGGCGTCTCTTCCGTCTTCATTCCCATGTCGGGGTCGGACTCGAAGGCGTCAACAAGATCGCTTCGTGGGATCGCAGCAAGCGCCGATCAACACGGTCGAAGAAGGGCGTCTCCGCGGAGCGACTCAGGTCATGTCCCATTTATCGCCTAGAAAAGGTTCCAACGGTTGACCGGGAGCTAAGCGCTTCCTCGACATCGCCCGCGACGATCGCCGTGAACTTGTCCGCCCCTTTGTCGTTCAAATGCATAGAATCCCAACAAAGCGCCCGATCGCAAAAAGAGAGAATCGGGCGTTTCAGGATCACGTCCGGATTGCGGGAATGAACAGCCTCGATGCATTGCTCGGCCCGCGAAAAATCGCAGGTGCGTGCCACATCCGCGCAGCGGCGCGACGCGAAGCAACAGAGGGATTCGGGCTGCTTTGCAGAGTCCTGCAATCTCGTCGAGACGCGGATCCCAATCGGAGCTGACGAACTGTGCTTGCCTTATGGTCTCGGCTTGCGCTGAGCGGGGCGGCTCGGTCGCCTGATGCTCCCCGGTCAGAACCCAACATCCGCGTTGGGCCCTGAGACTTTTGGACAGGCTCGAATAGGTTTCAGACGGCCGTCCGATCAACGGAAGATTCAGCACGTCAGACGAGTGTCCTTGACCAAGCGTTCGCAGCTCAACCAGGGCGCGGCTGGCCCCCTGACGCATGACGTCGGTAATCGCCGGCAAAACCAAGCCGACATTCTCCGTGAACGGCTTGTCCGCGTGCGACCCGTATGACTCTGCGAAACGCCAGGCGACCGAACCAACCTGCACCTTGGCCTGATACCGCAGGACAACCGGCGACAGGCACAGCACGACCGCATGCGGGCGTGGATGATTCGCGAGATACGCTTTGGCACTGACGGCAAGCACGGACGGACCGGACGACCCGAAGGTTCCGAGATTGTAAGCCCGCAGGCCGGTCAGTCTCTCGAATGCCACGGGATCAATGCCGCTTCGGCAGGCACTATCGCCGAGAAAAATCACGTCGTTCGCTACATGGGATCGGACAGCATATTCGCCGACGCAGGCCAGGCTCGCTTCATCGACCGTCGGGGGGCGCAACGCGTTCAAGAATCGCAGCTCAGGGACGTCCGCATTTGCCGCGCATCCGAAGCAGTAAGAGGCACCCAAGAGGGAAGCAAGAGTTGCAGCACCCACCGCCAGGACCGCAAGCGTCGGCCAGACGCTCCACGGAGAGCGCACCGGCGAGAGCGGGCGCGGCAGCGCAACCTCTTGAAGATTGAGTGTTTGCAAAAGCCGCTGCTCGGATTCGGACCGAGGACCTACGCATTACGAATGCGTCGCTCTACCAACTGAGCTACAGCGGCATAAGGCTTAAATCACGGCGCAAACCGCTGAATTCGCCTTGCTGACGTCGGTTGACTGGCAACCTTTAGTTGAGGCCATCGAAAACAACACCCGGGGCTGCAACCCCGGCTGGCACTGCGCCAACGAGCCCTAAAGCTGGGGGTTGGCGAGATGGGCAAGTCTAGCAAATCCCCCCTTTCGAGCAAGGCGACGCCGGCGCAGCCGTTGCCGTGGACGCAGTGGACGAACAGAGGGAACAGTTCGAACGCCTGGAACTCGATGACGCTACCAGGCAAGACCTGGCTGCTGAGTGCGAAGCGGTCCTGGCAGTCGAAACCGTCCGTCCTCGTCGGTCTCTTGGCTTAGTTCCGGCTACCGCCTTGCACCTTGGCCAGCAAACGCAGGATTTCGAGATACATCCAGACCAGCGTCACGAGCAAGCTGAACCCGCCGTACCATTCCATGTACTTGGGTGCCTGCATGTTGACGCCCCGTTCGATGAAGTCGAAATCCAGAACGAGATTCAGTGCGGCAATGACGACGACGAACAAAGAAAATCCGATTCCCACGAGTCCCGATTCATGGATGAACGGCAGCCGTGTCCCGAAAAAGGACGCGACGATGTCCACCAAATACACCAGGCAGATGGCGCCCGTCGCCGCAACGATTCCGATCTTGAATTTCTCCGTGACCCGAATGATGCCCGTGCCATACACAAAGAGCATGATTGCGAGGACGCCAATGCTTAGTCCGACCGCTTTGATGGCGATGCCGGGATACATCCTCTCAAATACCGCAGAAATTGCTCCGAGAACCAGCCCTTCCAGAGCCGCATAAATCGGGGCCGTGAAGGGAGCGGCCTTTGGGAAGAAAATGGTCAAGAGGGCCACGACGAAACCGCCGATAGAGCCCACCATCAGCGACCCGTACGCCAGGGGAGATCCGGCAATGGCCTGAGACCACGTGTAGACGGCTACGGCCATCAGGATCAGAAGTAGGATTGCCGTCTTCACCACCGTACCCTGGATTGTCATCACCCGGGCATCCGTAAAAGCGCGCCCGGCACGTCGGTAGACCGCCTCATTCATCGCCGGATTGGCGGTGGCCATAGTGCACGTACTCCGTGGTGTTGTCGGACGGGTAAACCGATCCAGGGACGGGGCTCAACCGACTCGCTGATTGTCACATGATCTCTCAGGAGGGCAAGGAATTGAAGTCGCGGCTGATCCGCAAGGAGTGGGACGGCGGGCGACTTTGAGCTAAGCACCGTTCAGCCTGTGACAAACGGTCAGCCGCGAATCGATTGCGGCCGCATTGTCCAAGCCGAACAAAGCGGTCTCCTCGTGGCTCACCGCGATGCCCGGCGCACTTTCGGCCAGACGTGAACGGATCAGCTTGCGGGTGTTTCGATTCCGATTTCCGGGTCGAAGAGGAAGATCTCATCCCGCGAAGCGGTCAGCGGCAGCGGCCAACGAGTGCCGGCCAGCACTTCGAGCTCAAGCGCGATCCGCTGGGCCGCAAAGGCGGCCGGCACACGAACCGACAGGGGCCACACGTCTCGGGTGCGGCCGTCGGATGCACACCAGGGACCGTAGCAACAGATCAGGCGTGCGAGCGGAAACGCTCCCATGAGTTGGCGAACCTCCGCGGCCGTGTATTCGTCCGGCCAGAGCTGGCAAATGGTGACGAGGTCCGGATGCCACGCCTCTGAGGAGCACTTGGCGAGGGCGTCGGCAACGTTGGCGGCGATCCGCACGTCACAAGCACCCCGCGCCAGCTCTTCGACTCGCCGCTCGACGATCTGCATCTCGAGCGCAAAGAGATCGCCGACAACAAGCACGGCAAGGCGAGCAGGCGAGTCGGACATCAGCGGCAATCCTTTGCGGTCACCGTCTCAATCGAGATACTGCAGAGCCGCAGATCTTAGTAGCGGCACGCAGCAAAACAATCACGTGCGGCCGGAGCGAATCTCCGCGAACCGCACGCACAAAAACCGTAGGATGTCGCGCACGGAAAGGATTCCCGTCGGCGCGCCGGACGAATCGACCACAGCCATGTGGCGATAACCACCGATGTCCATCGCGTGCAGCGCATACGCGATCGAATCCTGCCGGCGGATGGTCTCCGGCGAACGGGTCATGTAGTCGCGCACCGGCCTGTCCATCGCGGTCATATCAGGCGAGATCCGGTTGAGGACGTCGCGTTCGGTGAAGACGCCGGTGACGCTGGAACCTTCCTGCACGAGCAGGCAGCCGATGTTCTTTTGGGCCATCATGCGAACCGCTTCTCGTACGGTGCACGACGGCGGAACCGATATGGCGGGCTTGGGGGAGAGTACGCGAATACTGTGGCGCGAGATCGACTCTTCCAGCTCGCACGTGGCAGGATCGAATTCAACGAGCGGCTGCCCACACGTCTCGCACCAATCGACGCCTTCGATGTTGTCGTAACCGCAGTCCGGGCAGATCATCGCGTTTTCTTTTGCGGTTAGCCGCGTTGCGTTGTTTCCCGCGCCCACGCAGTTAGCCGGCAGGAGCCGCCCGCGGCGGGCCTACTGCACGACCCAGGTATCGCCGTCGTTATAAAGACCTTCGAGATCGCCGGGGCCTTGCTTGGCGACGGCCGCCTCGACTTGGGCGATCACTCCCTCGTCGTACGTCGGCCTCTGGACGTCGCGGAAGACCCCGAGCGGTTCCGGAAATTCCGGGTATCGCATACGGGCCAGCAAGAATGCCAATGAAGGTTCGGCGCCTTCTCGTCGTGGAACAGCAGATCGTCCTCGCGGATGTCGCCGCCCAACTCGACAATTTCCGGCCGGCTCATCTCGTTGATGCGAATGCCACGGTTGCGGTTCTTGCCGAAGATCAGCGGCTTGCCGTGTTCAAGGTAGACGACATTGTCGTCCTTCTCTTCCTTCTTCGACGCGTAGTTGAACGCGCCGGAGTTGAAGACGTTGCAGTCCTGATACACCTCGACGAAGGCCGTCCCTTTATGGTGGGCGGCGCGTTCGAGCACCATCGTGAGATGCTTGATGTCGACGTCGACAGCGCGGGCCGCAAAGGTGGCCTCGGCACCGATGGCGACGCAAAGCGGGTTGATCGGGCGGTCGACCGAGCCGTAGGGCGTACTCTTGGTGCGAGCGCCGACCGGACTTGTCGGGGAGTACTGCCCCTTCGTCAGCCCGTAAATCTGGTTGTTGAACAGAATGACCTTCACGTCCAGATTGCGGCGGATGCAGTGCAGGAAGTGATTGCCGCCGATGGAGAGCGCGTCTCCGTCGCCGGTGATCACCCACACCTGCAGCTCGGGGCGGGACAGCTTCACGCCCGTGGCAATGGCCGGAGCCCGCCCGTGGATGCCGTGCACCCCGTAGGTGTCCATGTAGTACGGAAAGCGGCTCGAGCAGCCGATTCCCGAAACGAACACGAACTTTTCCTTGGGGATGCCCAGCGTGGGCAGGACTTTTTTCATCTGCGCCAGGATGGAGTAGTCACCACAGCGCGGGCACCAGCGAATTTCCTGGTCGCTCGCGAAGTCCTTGGCGGTCAGTTGGGGAAGTTCGACGCTCATATGCTCCCATTTTCCAAAAACGCCCGGATGGCATCGGCAACTTCGCTAACGAGGAAGGGCTTGCCCTGAATCTTGTTCAGGCCCTTCGCGTCAACGAGGAAGTCATTTCGCAAGAGGAACCGCAACTGGCCCCGATTGAGTTCGGGCACCAGCACTTTTTCGTAGTTCTTGAGAATCTCACCCAGGTTGCGAGGGAACGGATTCATGTACCGCAGGTGGCAGTGCGCCACGCTCTTTCCCTCGGACTGGACCTGCCGCACGGCCGTGCGCACGCTGCCGTACGTTCCGCCCCAGCTTACGACGAGAAGTTCGCCCGACTCGGGTCCCTCGACGGTCTGCTCGGGAATGTAATCGGCGATGCCCGCAATCTTCAAGAAGCGGATATCGGTCATATGCTGGTGGTTAGTCGGCGAATACTCGACGTTGCCCGTCACGTCCGCCTTCTCGAGCCCGCCCACGCGATGCTCGAGTCCCTTGGTGCCGATCAGCGCCCAGGGACGTACGTAGCGCTCATCGCGCTTGTACGGCAAGAAGTGCTCGGCCGAGTTGCGCTCGGTCGGGTGCTTGACGACCACCGGCTTGAGGTCCGAAATCTTCGGAACCCGCCAGGGTTCGGCCCCGTTCGCGATGTAACCGTCGGACAAAAAGATTACCGGGCACATGAAGTCGACGGCGATCCGCATCGCCTCTTGAATCAAGTCGAAGCAATCGGACGGCGTTGCCGCGGCGAGGATCGGCAGCGGCGATTCGCCGTTGCGGCCGAACATCGCCAACAACAAGTCGGACTGTTCGGTCTTCGTCGGCAGTCCGGTGCTGGGACCGCCCCGCTGCACGTCGACAATGATCATGGGCAACTCGGTGATCATTCCGAGGCCCATCGCCTCGCCTTTGAGGCAGATTCCGGGTCCGCTGCTGGCGGTGACGGCCAGGTTCCCGCCGAAGGCCGCGCCGACAGTCGCCGACATTGCGGCGATCTCATCCTCGGCCTGAAAGGTCACGACGCCGAAGTGCTTGAGCTTGGACAGTTCGTGCAGAATGTCGCTGGCCGGCGTGATCGGATAACCCGAATAGATCACCCGCGTCCCCGAAAGCTTGGCGACCGTTGCGAGACCGTAAGCCAACGCTTCGTTGCCCGTGATTTTTCGGTATTTGCCCGGGGCGAGTTTGGCCGGCGGCACCTGGTAGTGAACGGTGAAAGACTCGGTGGAAAAGCCGTAGTTGTACCCGCCGTTGAGCGCGCGGATATTCGCCTCGGCTACGGCCGGATTCTTGCCGAACTTGTCTTTCACCCACTGGATGGTCGGCTTGGAATCCCGCTCGTAGAGCCAGTAGACGAGACCCAGGGCGAAGAAGTTTCGGCAGCGGTCGGCCTCGCGCTGCGAAAGGCCGAGCCCCTCGACGGCGTCCCGCGTGAGGCGAGTCATTGGGACCTTGTGGACCCGGTAACCGGCCAGCGACGAGTTGTCCTCGAGCGGATTGGTCGCATAGCCCGCTTTGCTGAGGTTGCTGCGGTCGAAGGCGTCCTCGTTTAGGATCAGCGTGCCGCCGCGTTTGAGATCTGCAAGGTTAGTCTTGAGCGCGGCGGGGTTCATCGCCACCAGCGTGTCGACCGTGTCGCCCGGCGTGTAAATGTCGTGGGCCGAGAAGCAGAGTTGAAAACCGCTGACGCCCGCGAGCGATCCGGCCGGGGCGCGAATTTCAGCTGGAAAGTCGGGGAGCGTGCTGACGTCGTTCCCGAACACAGCCGACGCGTTGGTGAACTGCGTGCCGGCTAGTTGCATGCCGTCCCCGGAGTCGCCGCAGAACCGCACGACTACGGTTTCAAGCTGTTCGATCTTTTTGCCGTTGAGACTTTCTGGAGCCCGTGTCTCGGTCGTCGCCATCAGTCGCTCGCTCCTCGGATGAAAACTCGCCCACCGCGGGAGTGGTGCGGTTGGACGGATAAGAAGGTCGGCGTGATCAGGAAACTTAAGGTGCCACGTTCCTCAGGGTGTGTCGGGATCTCTTTCGGGCGAGTCAGGCCCCCTCGCGATCCTTCGCAGTGAGCTGCTTGTGTGAGGCCTGGTTGTAAACGGCGGAGGGAAAATGCTCGACGAGGAAGTGGACCAATGCCTTCACATCGACGATCGCCGTCGGAACGCCGGCCGCATCCACCACCGGCAAGCGCCGGTAACCCCCTTCGTCCATTGAGCGGGCCACCTCGAACAGGGTGTCCGCGGTCGTCACAGTCTTGGGATTATTGGTCATTACGTGCGAAAGGGGCATATTCAGTCCCCGATCGGCCGCAATGACTCGCAACAGGTCACGTTCGGTGAAGATTCCGACGACTTTGCCGACGGCGCAAACCAGCGCGCTGCCATGGCTCTCTTGGCGCATGGCGGCGGCGGCCTCGGCAACTGTGGCCGTCGGCTGCAAAATCGGGCACGGAGTCAGCTCCAAATCTCCGACACGCGTCGATTGGAGAATGCTCCGCAGCTCGCGCTGTGCGGGCTGGTCGGACATCGGATTTAACTCGGCATCAATCTTTCGAGAACGAATCGGTTATCACTGTCCATCGCACCGGGCTTGGGAGCCGAAGCGGGTTCTCGGCGAGCTTCATCCTGCCTACTGGGCGGGTGGTCTTCGATCGCCGATCCTCGAACGATCCTCCGCCCGGAGGAACCAGTTTCAGTCCGCCGGTCGACGGCCTCCCGCGCACCGCAAACGCCGCAGCATACCAAGATCCGCAGTCGGTAACCACAACCCGGTTTGCGCGGCCGGCAGGGGCACCGCATTCGTTGCAGAGAGTATTCTTGCACGTTCCGCGGTTAATGGAAAGGCCACTGGAAGAATACTCCGCTACAAAATCGTTGCAAAATGAACGCTCGTCGACACGACACATTTCCGACTCGATGTCGGTGCGGAACACATGTATTTGTCAGTGATTACGACCTATTGTGGCACGTGGGCAAATTTGGGATAAGTCCGCCCAGAATTCGCCCGGCTGATTCTCAATATCGGCCGCTCTCGGGGGCTCCCGCAAAGTGTTCGTGTCGCCAGCCAATAAGAACTTGCGGGACACGCTCGTCCGTCTGAATCTCTGCTCAGACCGCGATTTTCGGCGCTGCCGGCGAATCGTTCGCAAACTGGCTCGCGGGATACCGGCGTTCGATTTCGTCTGGATCGATGCCCTCGTTCAGTCGGGCAGCCTGACCCCGTATCAGGCCAAGTTTCTCCAATCGGCACCGCCGGAGCACCTCTGCATCGGGCGCTATGTCCTGCTCGAGCGGCTGGGCTCCGGACGAGGCGCCGAGACCTACCTGGCTCGCGGCCGGGAGGGCGAAACGGTCGTTCTGAAGCGGTTGCGGATGACGAGCGAAGACTCGGCAAGCGCTCGAGCCGCCCTGGGTGACTGCATCGACAAGACGCGCGGCTTGGAATCAGCCTTCGTCGTGCCGCCGCATTCGTTGGCCGAACGAGACGGCACCGCAATTTTGTTGAGCCGGCACGTCGCCGGAGCATCCTGCAAAGAGCTGTTGGTGCGAAGGGGCCGATTCCCGGCCGACGTCGTGGCGGAGATTGCCCGCCACGTCGCGCACGGTTGTGCCGCGCTCGAGGCCCGCGGTCTGCTGCACGGACAAATCTGCCTCGACAACGTCCGGATTGCGAACGCTGGAAATGCCGTGCTGGTTGACGCCGGAATCGGCGCTGCGCTGCGAGAGAGCGTGCGCATCCGCGACGACGTTCCCCCTGACACCTACGACGCGATCGCTCCGGAACGGATCGGAACAGGCGATCTGGTCACGACCGCCAGCGAAATCTATGCGTTCGGGTGCTTGCTGTGGCAACTCTTGGCTGGGCGACCGCCATTTCCGACCGGAGACCCCTTGGCGAAATTGGCCGCTCATCAATCGCGCGCTGTCCCCGACGTGAGGACGATTGCGCCGGATGTGCCGGCTCCGCTGGCTGACGCGGTCCGCGCCTGCACTCACCGCGACCCCGCAGAGCGTCCACCAACTTTCGCCGGGATCGCTCGCAGATTCGGAACCCCAAATCTCAAAGGGCATCAGCGACTCTCGCGTTTTCTGCGACGCTTCGACGGCGCGGCTCCGCCGGACCAATTGACGCTGGAAAAACCCGCTCGATTTCCCACCGCAGCCGTCGCGCTGCTCGTGTTCGTGCTTTCCGGAGCGGCCCTGTTCTTGCTGCAGCACGGTGCAACGGCCGAACTCCTACGCTTGGGAAATGGGCCCGCGGCAAAAACCGCCACGGAACGTAATCCAGAGCGCACAGCCGCCGCGGTGTCAACCGCGCCCGCACGACGCGCGAACGTCGACGACCAATTGTCGGAGCCCGGGGCGCCTCTGCCGCCGCCGAACGCCGATGGCATCATCGAGTTGGGCGAAGGCTGCTATGAAGCGGAAACCGTCAACTTCGTGGGCGACCTCGTCATCCGCGGCACTGGCCGAAAGCCCGCGACAATTCAGGTCAGCGACCAGCCGTTTCGAGCGGGCTGTCGAAAATTCGCGATGGAGCACGTCGTTGTGCGGCAGCAGCTGGTCACACCGCTCGGCGCGCTTCTGGAGATCCGCTCGCAGGAGCTGGCGATCAACGGGTGCACGTTTCGTGCGGAACTTATGTCCGCAGACGGCTCAACGTATCGACGACCCTCCGGAGAAGAACGTCACGACCAAAGCGGCGACCCGCACGCTCACGGATGCGCGATCTCCTGGACGGCGGCCCCGACTCGGGATCCCGATGCTGGGCGAATCCGTTTGACCAATACTGTCTTCGCGACCGAACGGGCGGCCCTCCGGTTCGAGACCGCGCCGACGCGGATCGAAATCGACAACTGCCTCAAGCTCGGCGGGGGGCTGCTCGAATTTGGAAGCTGGAGCACCGACCACGAAATGACTGTCTTCGCGCAGCACCTGACCTTGAGGCGGGGGACCTGGCTCTGTCGTCTGCCGGGTCCTGCGGAGAAAGCCGGCGCGCTGCTCCGCCTGGTGCTGCGGGACTCCGCGTTCGACCTGAGGGGCTCCGCAGCCACGTTGATCCGCCTGGGAAGTTCGACGGAACCGTCCAAGGCGAGCCGCCCGATCCTGGTGACGGGACGCGAATCGGTGATCGGTCCCAATGTTCCGATCGTGGCCTGGAGCAGGCCGGACGAAGCAGAAGCCAGACCGTTCGATTCCCGGGGTCTGATCGTGGAGGGTCTGGCGGTTGGGGATTTCCAATTCGTCGGCCCGGCGGACTCGGCCCCGGCCGCCTCCTCAATCGACCGGCGATCGCTGGCGATCCCGCGCCAATCGGACGAGCCGCCCGGCATTGTCGCCGAACGTCTGGCGAGCGCGACCGGCTGGTGCCAACCCGCACGTTGACCAACGCCACGTTGACAGTCATCGACACCCTCAGGGACGATGAAAGGGTGCGACGACCCTATCTCATCATCGACGGATACAACCTGCTGCACGCGGCCGGGCTCGCGCGTCGCCGCTACGGTCCGGGCCAGCTCGAGCGATGCCGAGCGCAATTGCTGGCCTATCTTGCGAAGCATCTGACCGACGCGGAACGCGAGCGCGCGACTGTCGTCTTTGATGCGGCCGAAGCGCCCCCCGGCTTGCCGCGGCAGTTGATTGCGGCGGGGATCAACGTCCGCTTTGCCGCGACGGGCAAGGATGCCGACGACACGATCGAGGAACTCATCGCCGCCCATTCGGCCCCCAGACAAATCTGGCTCGTGTCGAGCGATCATCGCCTGCAGCGCAGTGCCCAAAAGCGGCGCGGCACTTTTACCGATAGCGAAGACTTCGTGCAGGAACTCGAGCGACGCGGCCCCGTCTCGGAGGAAAGCCAACCGCCCGCTGAGCCGTCCTCCACGCGCAAGCGGACTGGCGAAACAGAGACCGAGCGTTGGCTCCGGGAGTTCGGAGAGATGCCAGATGCCAAGGATTTTTCGACCGACTTTGGGCCAGGCTACTCAATTACGCAGGCGGACGTCGCGCGGATTCAAGAAGAGATCGACCGTCAGGATGCACAATCGCGAAAGCGAGGAAAGTCTGGGAGGGGCGGCGGGTAAAACCTCGGCCCGATCGAATTTTTTTTACGCCCAATTGACCCGTCTGTCCCGGTTCAGCAGAATCGAGGGATCAAGCTCCGAGCGGCGAATCTCCGTGGGTGCACTCAGCTCCCGTCGCACTGTTCTGTTCTTGCTGTCTGGGAAATCGTGTAGAGCCATGCGGACTGTTCTGCCCTTCTGCCTGGTTGGTGTGATCGTGGCGGCGGTTGCCGCCGGCTGCGGGCGCGACGCCTACGAGCGACGGCTCGAAGAGAGCAAACGGTGGTTCACCTACATCGATAAACTGAATCAAAACCTGGCGCCGCAGTGGATCGGTCGGGGAGTGAAGTTGAGGGTGCCCATTCAGTTCCAGGTGATCCCCGGACCCAAGCCCAAGCCAAAAAAGGGAGCAGCGAAAGGCGGCGCGAACGAAGCGCCCAAAGACGCAGCCGATCCGCCTGCGGAAGAGCGCGATCCGCGTCAGCCGACATTTGCGGAGATCACCTTGCCGGGGCTCGTGGGCGCCTTCTCAACGAAGTTGGCAACGGCCGGCAAAGGCCGCGAAATGGGTTATTTGTATGTGTTGACCAACGGCGAGCTCTTGGGCAAAAAAGGCTCGGACGAAAAGGCCGCCCAGTTCAATAAGGACGTCATCCGCACGATCGCCCAAGCGGTCGGCCAGCCGGAGCCCCCGCCTGACAAGCTGCAGACCGACGCAGTTCCTAAAGGCGAAGCCTGGGTTCCTAATCGGACGTTCAAGATGATCCGCCCTGGCTTTCCCGCGTCGATCCCCCCTGAAAAGGATTACCGGATCGAGATCTACAACTGCAAAGAACAGAAGAACGAGGTCAGCATCGTTTACGTGTTGCCCGAGAACGTGTCGCCCGCCGAGAAGCTGGCCACGAACATCGACCTGAGCCTCGAGACTCTGGAAATCACGGGGCGTTCGGCAGTTGCCGGCAGTCCGGAGGCCAAGGCCGCGGCCGGTCGCGGGCTCTGAGGCCTTCATGAGCCAGCCCGCGGAAGCTGACAGGGGAGCGGGCAAACCTTCTCTGCTGCGCGCCCTCGGGCCCGGAATGGCGATGGCCGTCGTGGTCGGGAATGTGATCGGCTCGGGCATCTACATGAAACCGGGTAAAATCGCCTACGAGGCGGGCGATTTCCGCGTGATTCTGGCGGCATGGGTGTTTGGCGGCCTCATTTGCCTAATGGGTTCGCTCTGCCTCGCTGAGCTCGGTGCAATGCTTCCGAGCGCGGGCGGGATGTACGTCTATCTGCGCGAAGCCTACGGGCGGCCCGTGGCGTTTCTATTCGGCTGGACCGATTTCCTCTTCAACAAGCCGGCTTCGATCGGCGCTCTGACAGTCATCTTTGTCGAGATGCTCAAAAAGGCAGGCCCCGTTCAACTCGACGCGTGGACCGAGGTCGCCGTCGAATCGGTGGTGATTGCGGGGATGGCCTGGATCAACATTCGCGGCGTGATCTGGGGCGGCCGGACGCAAGCGTTGACCACGCTCATCAAGGCTGGGTTTCTGGCTCTGGTCGCGCTCTTGCCCTTCATTGCAGCCGCATGGCGCGACGTTCCCCTCGTGACGGCCAATCTCGCGACGACCGTGGTTCCCGCAAAGGCGACATTGCCCACGGCCTTTGCAGCCGCCTTGCTGGGAGTGCTTTGGGCTTATAACGGCTGGGAATCGCTCGGAGCCGTAGGCGAGGAAATCCGCGAGCCGCAGCGCAACATCCCCCGCGCCCTCTTTTGGGGGCTTGGAATACTGATCGTACTCTACGTCTCCGCGACAATCGCCTATCACCTGGCGTTGCCGATGGACCAACTCGTCGAAAAGAAGTGGCGCGATCACGCGGCCGAACGAATGTGCGAAGTGCTCTTGGGCAGCCGCGGAGCCCTGTTGATCACGGTCGGTATCATGCTCAGCACATTCGGCGGGATTAACAGCAATATGCTCCTGGGACCGCGCGTTTCGTTTGCGATGGGGCGCGACAGAGTGTTCTTTCGCAGCCTGGGCTGGGTGCACCCGTCGTATCGGACACCCGCCTTTGCCATTTTCATCCAGTCTGTGATGGCTGTCGCGCTGGTGCTTGGCTCATCCGTCCTGGTGCAAACACACCCTTCCTTCAAGGAGCGGACCGTATTCGACATTCTCACCGATTACGTGGTATTTGCGTCGAGCATCTTTTACATGCTGACCGTGCTTGCGGTACTCATCTTGCGGCGCAAGCGGCCTGATCTGCCGCGTCCGTACCGTACGCTGGGATATCCCTACGTGCCGCTGGCCTACGCGCTCTTTTACTGCTGGTTCTTGTTCGAGGTTTACCGTGGCGACGCCCGGCAGGCGAACATCGGGCTGGGCCTCATCGCGCTCGGCATCCCGGTCTATTTCCTTTATCAGACTCTGGCGCCCCCCGAGCACGCCAAAGAGCCCGGCGAGCCGCCCACGTAAGCGGCCGCGGGCGGGTGCTTTCTGACTTCCGGTTTTGTGGCGGCTAGCCGCGTTTGGGCTCAATCAGCGCCACGCAGTAAGCCTGAACAAGCCGTCTGCGGCGGAGCGCTTAATTTCGTGCGCGGCTCGCGCTCGCTATTTGTTGTCGCGCGGAGTCTGCGAGTTCGAGAGGCTCTTTGTGTAGGCATCGTACAGCTCGCGAAACTCGGGCGGAGGCACAGAGCGACGGCCCTTTATCTCGAGGCCGCCGACCTTTTTCACGCCGATGCCCGAGCGGCTCCTGGGCGACTGCTTCAGCTCGAGGCTTCTCAGCGTCTCCTCCCACTGCAGACGGCGGGCTTCGTCGGCCGGAGTGTTTCCTCCTTGCTCGCTCTGCGCCTGGCGACGCATGCGTTCGACGAATCGGCGCACTTCATCCTTGGTCCAGCCCAGCTCCTTGAGCAAGCTCTCGTCGACCTTGCCGCGGCTGAGCTGGCCCTGAAGACGATTGAGGATCAAGTCGGTGGCCTTGCGGGCGTAATCGAGATTCGCCTCTTTCTCGGTGTTGACGAGTCCTTCTCCCTGCCCGTTCCCGGTGCCGTTGTTGTGGCCACCTCCGCCGGTATTGGTTCCGTTGCCGTTGCCCATCCCAGACGCCGTTGATTGTCCCGGCTTGGACGCCTTGTCGCCTCCTCCCTGATCGCCGGATTGCTGACCCTGGCCGGGCTGGCCCGGTTTTCCGTCACCCGGCTGTCCGCGCTGGCCATCTTTGCTCTGCTTGGCGGCTTGGCCCTGCTTGGCGTTTTGGGTCTCTTGTCCGTTCTGTCCTGGTTGGCCCTTTTCACCTGGCTGGCCTTCTTTTGGTTGGCCTTGGGGGGATTCTTGAGCCGGCTTCGGGGGCCCGCCTTCCTGTCCGGGCCTCTCTTGGCCGGACCGATCTTTCTGGGACGGTTTTTCCTGACCGTCTTTGGACGGTGGACCTTGTTCGGTGGTCTTCTGTTTGGCCCCGTCGTTATCGGTCCCCTTTTGCGAAAGGGGAGCGTTCTTGTCGAGCGTGCGCTTCGTGTCGCCGGTTTTTCCGACGCCGGATTGTTCGTCGCCTTTGCTGTTCGATTGCTTCTCGTCGCGCATCGACTTCGCGTGCAATTTATCACTGTTCTGATCGATGGCCTTGGAGTTTTCTTCCGGATCCTGATTGTTCGGTCGCCTCTTGGCGGCTTTGGCGTCGGGCTTTTCGCCGGGTGGCGTTTCTTTCGGATTGAAGTTCTGGGGACTGTCCTGCGGCTGACCTGGGTGCGGCTTGGCGCCGGCCTCTTGTTGCGGCTGCGGTGTGCGTTCGCCCGTGCGACCCGTGGGGTCTGCGTTCTTCGTTGCGTCCTTGCGATCCTTCGCGCCGGCCTCGGGCTTGCCATCCGGTTGCTGGTTGACGGGTTTCGATTTCTTCGTGCCGGTCTCCTCCTGCCCGTTTTTCCGCTGTCCGGCTTGCTGCGGATTACCGCTCTGATCCGGCTTGTCTTTTTGATCGCTCGGATTGGCACCGCTTGAGCGATTCGGGGAAGCGTCGGGCTTTGTCGGACTGTGGTCGGGCTGTGAGTTCGCGTCGGACGAGCGGCCCGCGCTCTGATTCTTGTTGTCTGGATTCGATTGGTCGCCAGGCGACGGCTGGCCCTTTTCGTTCCCGCCGCGCGACTCCTTGGGCGCCGTTTGCGATTTGTCGCCGGGCTTCCCCTGTTGACCCTGTTCCTGACCCTGATCGGATTGCTTTCCCGCCTCCGGCTTCCCTCCTGCGTCTGGCTTCTGTCCCGGTTCCGGCTTCGGACCCGGTTCTTTATCGCCGGGCCGTTTTTCGCCCGGCTGGTTCTGTCCCGCTGCCTTATCTGACGGCTGCTTGTCTCCCGCCGGCCGCTCACCGTTCGGTTGGGCGCCGGCCTGTTTGTCTGGTTTCTGTTTTTCGCCCAGTTGGTTGTCGCCGGCGCCTTCGCCCGGCTTCTTGTCTTGTGGATTGGCGTTCGCGTCTTTATCACCCGCGCCTTTCGAGTTCTTGTCGCCGTCCGCGGCCGGATTCTGAGACTGAGGCTTCGGCGCTTGGGTCAGACCCGACTTGCCGCCCGGGTCGGTACGGTTTGCGGATTGGTTCTTACCCTCCTTGCCGTCCGGCTTTTTCCCGTTTTGGTTCTGCCCGTCTGCCGAGTTTGATTGGGGATTCGACTGCGAACCGGACTGGGGCTTGGCGCCGGGCTGTCCAGGTTCGTTCTGGGGTTTCTCATTCGCAGACTTACCATCTTGCGGAGATTGTGAGCCGTTCTGGTCGCGTTTTTGCTCCGCGGATTTGTCGTCGCCGTTCTTGCCCTTCGAATCCTTGTTGCCGTCCTGGGGCTTCGACTCGGAAGCGTTCCCGCCCTTCGCGTCCTTTTGAAAATGCTCGTGCATTTTCTCGAGAGCTTTCGGATCGTCCGCCGGGTTGTCGGGACTGAGCTTCTCCGATTGGCCTTTCTCTCCGTTTTCGGCACTCCCCTTGTCGCCTCTTTCTCCCTTGTCGCCCGCGGCGCCCCCCTGCCCCTCGCCCTCGCTCCCCGAGCCCTTGTCCCCTTTCTTGTTTTGCTCGTCGCCGTTTTGTTTGTCGCCAGGCTGCTGCTGGTCGGCCGCGCCTTCCTGCTGCTGGGGAATCGGGGCCGGTTTTCCCATCGGCTTGGGCGGCCGAGGGCGATTCGGAATGGGCGGAATCGCGTCGCGATTTTGGTCTTCATCCGTTCTTGGGCTGAGCATCTTTGTTGTCTTCGGAATGCTTCGCCTCTTCCCGCTGCCGGTTCTCGGCCAGATCAAAGTCTTTCTTCACCTGGCTTTCGGGGACCGGATCGGTGATCCGGATCCGCAAGCGAGGCGAAGTGCCGGTCGTATTGGCGACGGGCTTGCGATTGTCCGCGGCCTCGAGCCAGTAGGTGATCGTCTCTTTGGGGCGGAAGTGGTATTCCTTGAGCGACCACTTGTAGCTCTTCTTCAAGTGCTGATCGGGGTGGTCGTGACCGTCGTAGATCTCTGGCCCGATCACCGATGCGCCGTCCTTCTCGATCTTCAGGTTGATGTAGCTGAGCGCGAAATCGGGATCGCGCGCCTCGAACAGGAGCGGCAGTTCGGCGTTAGCGGGCAGCTCGAGATCGGTCTTCGGATCGAGCAGCACGATTTCGGGAGGCCGGTCGGCGCGGATCTCAACACTGTACAGGCTGGGAGCCCGCTCCGATTCCCCTCCGACGCTCGTGCAAAAGATGCGGTAAAAGTGCGCATAGGTGCCGTCCGAGCGCATTTGCAGTTGCCATTCCGCCACGAGCTTGTTGCCGCTCTCGATGTGCACGGGCACTTCTTCGGCCCGCTTTGAGGCCGATTCGTCGTCGAAAAACTGCACCGACGCGGAGCGCAGCGGCATGTTGGCCGTCGCGCGAAGCGTGACGCGCGTCCCCTCGAGCGCGTCGATCGCGCCGGTCGCCTGCGTCGAGGTTCCCAGCCGCGTGTACTCGGGATAGTCGAGTCGGATCGAGTCGATCGTCGCGTCCGGCGGTTGAATGACGTGGATCTTGTAGTCCTTGCTGGAATCGTCACCGGCCACGATGCGATAGGTCATGTCCTGCAGAATGCCGGCGCCGTTATCGCCGTTGATGACAAAGTGAAATTCCCGGCTCGCCTCGGCGGTCGGCCGCGCGTCGATCCGCTCGTCGACAAACTTGTGATCGGCCGTCGTGTAGTAAAGGGCCGCCTGCGGCGGCATCTGGCCGCGCACTTCGGCCGTGACGTCGACCTGCGAGCGAGCGACGACGTCGACGTCGCCCGGCCGCACCAGGTCGATCTTGGTCCGCGTGGCCACTGTTGCGTCGGAAGCGGGAGCGATCGCCCTCCACAACGACGAGGCGGGATTCTTCGGCGAGAGATCCAATAGCCGCAAAACAGGACGACCACCGCAAACAGAGCCATCGAGAGCCGCAGCAAGAGGTGACGGTCGACGGTCTCGCGAACGTCGACGTGGGTGAGCGCGACGGCCGCGCGGCGCTCGAGCGACTTGTAGATCTCGGCCGGGATTTCCCGTTCGGCTCGCAGCAAGTCGACCAGGTTGACCAGACTTCCCTTGAACCCGGGGCTGGCCTTCTCGATGGTGCTGGCCGAATAAAGGCCGTTGACGCGCCGCCGCCACGGCCAAAGCACCTTCCACCCGACCCAGCCGGCGACGCCGACCAGCAGAGCCGACAACAACAACAGCCGCGACGTGGGGCTGAATCCGCCCGGCACCACCCACTGGTCGAGCACGATGAAGATCAATAGATAAGTCGTCAGCAGCGTTCCGGCGCCGACGACCGCCGTCATCACGTCGGTCGACTTGATCGTCGATGCGGCCTTGCGGAGCTGGATGTCGATGTACTCGTCGAAATCGACGTAGCCATCGCCACCGTGACCATGCGAACCCGACTCGGGCGAGTCATCGAGCGCCGAGGGGTGCCCCGTGTCTGGGAAATCGCCGTTCGAAGAGGCCATGCGGCGTGTCCTTGCAAGTCGTATCCGTGCCGGTGCGCGCGCGGCAACTCCCGAGCCAGTCGCGAGCCGGCGCTGTCATTATACCCCGGTTTGGGCCGCGTCGAGGGCGACCATTCTTAGACCAGCCCTCGACGCTTTCTTAGGAACCATTCGACGGTCATCAAGAAGGTGAACGCGATCAGGAACCACGGGTTATCCCAGAGATTGACTCGGCGAATTTGCGTCACCTCAAGATTCGGAATGCCTTCTTTGACCAGCCGGGCGAAAAAGGCGGCCAGTTTTTCCGGCGGCATCGACGAACCGCCCGTCAGCATGGCGATCTGATCCATGAGCTGGGGGTCGGCGGCCGGGTTGTCGAGTTCGAGATTGCGCTCATCGACGATGAATCGCGCCGAATCGAAACCCAGCTCGTGCTCGCCCTTTCTGGCGCGGACTCGCACCCAGTAGTCCCCGGCCTTACCGGTGTCTGTAAAGGTTCCGGTCTGTTCGTCCTGGCCGCGCGTTGCCGCGACGGGCCGCTCTTTCTTTTCGGGATCGGTCACGACGACTTGAAAGTCGGCATCAGAGATGGCCCGGCCTTTCTCGCGCGCGCCAAAGGTCATGCCCACGTGCTGTCCCGGCGAAGCGTTGCGGGTATCGACGCGGACCCACACCGACTTGTCGCTATCGACCTCCTTATGACACAGCCACAAAATTACCTGCCGCCAGAATCGCTGATGCGATTCCTGATGTTCGCCGAGGTACCAAATGTAGGTCGTGTCGCCGGCAAAGGCCAAGACCCGCGCTCTGCCGTATTCCTGCGCGACGAGCAGAGGCTTCCCGTCCGGAGTTTGAGCGAGCACCTCAGCCAGTGAATTCGGCTTGAGGCGCAGGCGATTGGCCCCTTCGAGCGGCTCGAGTGATTGCCAGCGCTGCAGTTGGTTGCCTCCCGGGTCGATCCGCATCAGGTAGTTGTCGAGACCCCGCTCGGTGGGGAGCATTTGCACCTGCCCCTCGATATTGAGCTCGGGATCGATGCGGCCGTTGGGGTCGAATTCGGAGGGATCGATCTGCACGGGAAGAATGTCCGCCAGGGGAGTCGTGCCCCAACCGCCGCCGCCGAAGCTTCGTCGGCCACCGATCATCATCAAGCCTGCTCCGTCGTCGACGCGCCGGGCAAGCGCCAAAAGCGATTGCGTGTCGAAGGCCGCCGCGGGGACGTCGCCGATGATGTAGGCGTCGTACTTGCCCGGCTCAAACCAAGAGCGGTCGATCTCGTTTCGACGCCGGGAATCGCCCAACTCGACGTACTGCGTGTCCAGCTGCACCTTTTCGGCCGACCCGGCAAACTTCACCCACTTTTGCTCGGGGCGAATGCTGTCGAAATAGGCAACCTTGATGCCCCCTTTTTGCACGGTGAGGATCGTTTGCCGAATGTTGTTTTCTTTCTTGATCTCGCCGTCGACCGGCACAATTTCGGCCGCGACCTTAAATTCTCCCGCCGATTGCGGCTGGAAGGAGAGGTCGTAGGTTTGGACCTCAGAATCAGTGCTGGGAGTGATGATCAGAGTGGGGCTGGTGTTCGACGCCGGCGCCGGGGGCTTCAGCTCGCCCGATTCCCCCTGCTGCTTTCCCGTGCGATCTTCCACCAGCAGGCGGAGTGTCAGCTTTCGGCCTGCCAGGGCCGTCATCCGCACCTTGATCCGCACGGGGACGATCTTCCGCTCGAAGGCCACCGGGTCGACCTGCAGATCCTCGATCGACGCGTCCAGCGCCGTTTGCGAAAACCCGCTGCCTCCGAAAGTGACGGTGTAGACGGGAATCTGCCGATCGCCGAGCCGGCGAGCCATCGACAGCGGGTCGGCCGTGTTCGGAGGCAGCGCCCGCTGGGCGCCGTCGCTCAAAAGCACGATGCCCGCGATCCGCTGGGTCTGCGATTCGTGGCCGATCCACTCCAACAGGCTGCCGATTGCCGTCTGAGTGCCGGTCGCAGCTTCGGCCGGGCGTTCGACCTGCGTCGGCTGTTCGGCGAAATCGACATAGCGGACTTCGATCGACTTGCCCAACTTTTCGAGCGACGGCCGGCTCTCTTCGATGCGGTCCAAAAGCGCCTTGCGTCGAGTCGTCCCCGCCGGGCCGTCCTGAGTCGTCATGCTTTGGCTGGTGTCGGTGGCAATATAGAGGGCGGCGCGGCTGCGGTCGGTGTTTCGGAATTCAACCGCCGGCCGGATCATCGCCAGGATCAGCGCGACGACCGAAGCCAACCGCAACCCGAGCAGAAACCGCCGATGAAACGGGCGCAGATTGCGAACCGCCGACGGATAGGTCAAAAGCACCAGCGCGAGCAGCCCCCCTGCCGCACACACGACGGCAAACCACGACCAGACTGGCTCGACAATCAAGTGCATGACGCTCTTAAACCGCTCGGCGGTGAAGTGATGAGAGTGATCACGCTTGTTCTGGCTCGTAGAACCGATTGGCCACGAACTGCTCGGCGCAGAAAAAGGCCAGCACCAGTCCCAGGATCAACGAAAAGACTTCCTGCCCGACGCGACCGACCGTCACGTTGCGCGTCAATCCCTCGATCGAGCGGGCCACCGAGTAGCGCCCCTTGCCTACGATCTTATCGAGTTCGTCCGAGGGGACCCGCGTGAAATCGCTCTCGTTCGGCGATGCGTTGGCGGAAAAACCGCTCGAGAAGGCCACCTTTTCGTCGCGGTTCGAGACAACTTCGTACGCCCCAATCTGATCGGCGTTGTGCAATACGATCGATTTCGCCCCGGGCGGCACGTCGCCGGGAAGCTGCTCGCCCCCCGGCCGCCGCACCAGATATTTCGTCAGGGCCGAGTCGGCCGGCAGCGGCAGCGTTACCTCGTCCCCCGCGATGTAGTTGTAGCGGGTCTCCGCCTGGCGCGAGAGTTCCTGTCCGATCTGGTCGAGCAGCGCGACGAATGGCCAGCCGGCAAACGGCAACTCATTCCAGCCGTTCCTGTCGAGGGCCGATGTGAAAAGCAGCACTCGTCCCGAGCCGATTGCTCGCTCGATCAGGGCCGGCGACGAATTGCGATCGGTATAAGCAGCCAGCGTGCGGCCGGCGCCTTTGACCGGCTCGCACCCCCAGCGGTGCATGATTTTCGCAGTCGCCAGGTCGCCGACTCCGTAGCGCTGAAACTTGCTGAAGATCGGAGTGTTGAGGTCTCGCAGATCGAGAGTCACTGGATGAGGCAAAGCGACGTTCCCGGTCAGCCTTGCGGGCATCACGGCCTGCGCCGCGGCCCTGTTGTACGAGTCGACCGACAAGCGTTCGTTGCCGGCGACGACAAACAGCCCGCCCCCCGCGCTCACGAAGTCACTCAAGGCGGACCAAACCGCGTCGCTGGGCAGCGAATCGACGTTCACCAGGCAGACGATGTCATATCCCTTGAAATCGATGCCCAATCGGGACGCCGGCACATACGTGACTTTGTAGCGAGACTTCCCCATTTGGACGAGCACGTTGGGCGCGAGCGCTTGCTCCAGATAACGGGTCTCGTTTCGCCGCGCCCCGACGACCAGCACTTCAACCTGCGGGGTGACGGCCACCGTGAAATACCGCACGTCGTCGGCGGCGAACGGATCGCTCGACGCGAGTCTCAACTGACCGTTGGTGATCGGTCGCGTCAAGCCGCCCACCACAAAGCTCGTTGCGGCCGGCCTGCCGGGGGTAGGGTGAAGCGTGCGTTGCTCGCGTTTGACGAGCGTGCCGCTGTCGTTCTGCATGTGCAACTCGAGATTCCAGTCGGCGTCTTTCTCGAAGCCGACGACGTCGACCGATGCTTCGATCGTCAGGTCGGTTCCTTTGGGGATCGACTGGGCCGAGAGACGCGGGCCAATGATCTGCGCATTGGTTGGCTTTTCAATGCCGACGTCGATCACATACAGCTGCACGGCGGGCAAGCGTTCGAGGTCTGCCTTTAATCCCTGCTGATCGCCGGACCGCCAACCCGTGACTGTGAGATCCGTGAACAGATAGATTTCGCGCAGATAGCGATCTTTGCGTCGGTCCTCCGGCACGTTGTCCTGACCGGCCACCGTGCGGCGAATGTCCTCTTCCTGCAGTTGCAGAGCGGCTCGAATGCGGTCGGCCAGCGGCAGGCTGACGGCGCGCGGCGTGAGTTTTTGGATGCGTTCCACCGCCGCCGACTGCTCGGCCTGAAAGACCAGCGGCAGATCGCTCGACGTGTCGGCGACGGCCACGCGGCTGCCCATCGGCAACCGGCCCAGGTGCTCGACTGCGATCTCCTCTGCCGCCTCGAGCCGGGTCAGGTTCTGGAAGCGATAGCTCATGCTCAGGCTGGAGTCGAACAAGAAGACGGCCGACACTGGCAGGTTTTCGGCGGACGCCGGCAGTGGGGAAGAAATCTCCGCTGAAATTCGCCGTCCGTAGGGAAGCGCAACCACCAGCAGAAAGGCTAGAAACGCCGCCAACCCGGCCACGGCGCGCAGGATCGAGCGCCGGTAACTCAAGAGATGTTGTGGCAGTCGCTGTTGCTTCCAGCTGCGCGTCAGCCAAAGATAGGCCGCGATTACGACTGCAGCGATGGCTCCAGTTCGCAGCCATTCGCCCGCATTGGGATGGTAATTGGCCGCAGGCAGCGTCGGTCGCGCGATGGCCGCCACCAAGAGCGCGAGCACACCCATCCGCAAGAGCAAGAGCCAGATATGCCGCAAACGCAGCCGGCGAATGTTGTGGGTTCGCCGGGCGCGAATCAGCCGCAGAGCGGGAAAGAGATACTTCTTGGGACGCGCTCGCAGCAGAAAATGCAGGATGACCGGGATCGAGACGAGCGCAAATCCCCAAAGAATTGCGGGATTGATCAGCGACATGTCAGTCGATCCGTTCGCCCGATCCGATTTCCGTTAGCCGCACGAGGCCGATCGGACGTTTCCGAATTGTGCAGGAATGCGCGACATGACCGCCAACGGCCCCGCTGCTATTTTCGTGCCGGGTGCTTCAACCCGTGTGGCTTGGTCAAGGAAGTGTACATCTCGGGGCGCCGGTCGGCAAAACGGTCAATTTCGTGCTTGCCGGGGACGCGGACGTAATGCTTGTTGCGGGCCCGCTCCACGTCGACATCCAGATAGAGCACTTCTTCGTCGCTGCCGGAAGCGGTCGCCAGCGAATTGCCCAGGGGATCGCAGGCCCGGCTGCTGCCGATGAAGCGAAATCCCCGCTCCGTTCCCACCCGATTGACCGCGAGGTAATAGACGCCGTTTTCGAGCGCCCGCGCGTTGATGCAACAGGCCGCCGTACACTCGGATCCAGGTGGCCAGTTGGTAGGCAGAACGATCACGTCGGCTCCGAGCAGGGCCAGGGAGCGAGCGGCCTCGGGAAAGGCAGCGTCGTAACAGATATTCATTCCAACGCGTAAGCCGCCCGCGTCGTGCACGGCGAACGGGCGGTCGCCCGGAGTCGATAACTGATCGAGGCCGAGAAATGGCAAATGGATTTTCCGGTAGCAGCCCACGACCCCCGAGGGTCCGACCAGCACGGCGGAATTGAACACCCGGTCGCCGTCGGCCTCGACCATCCCAAAGACCGCAAACGAATCGACCGACTTGCACGCTCGCGTCATCGCCTCGGTTACGGGGCCGGGCACGGTGCTGGCCACGCTCCGGGCTTCGGCCAGATCATTGAAGCAGTAGCCCGTCGCCGCACACTCGGGAAACACGGTCAAGACGGCCCCATCGTGAGTGGTTCGTCTAACAAAAGCCGCCATCTTCTCCAGATTGGCGTCAACCTGGCCCAAACTGACGTCCATCTGAACGCCGGCGATTTTCATTCCGTCTTTCCTCTTCGTTTTCGACGCGCGAGCCCAGGGCCGCTCTCTGGAAATCATAAGGGCTCGCAGGCACGAGAGGAAACCCCATGGTGTTCAGACCACGGCTATCGCGTTCAAGCGCCGTCCCCTTTGATGCTCGACGCTCGCATGGGACTGTCGAGCTTGGCGAGCCGCCAACGTCACAGCATATTGCATCATATTGCATCTCGGTTGTGAGTCTTTGAGAGCGGCGTCGGTTGCACTGGTGATCGTGGGACCATTTGCCACGTTCAGTTTCCCAAGCCGACGGCTCTGCCGTCGGTTCCGGAACGACAGCGAAGCTGTCGGCTTGGGAAAAGTGTGCGTCGAAACGAATATCCATCGCTGAATGCTTCAATCGACGCTGCACTAATGGCGATCGGGTCCGTCGAGAGACGCTCCTTGCAGCGGCCGGCCGAACGACGGCTGGCCGTACTGAGGACGCCCGGGTCCGTCAATCACGTTGGCTTGAACCAGCGAAGCGTAGGTCAGCACCATCAGCAGCGAATACGTGATGAGGTTGGGAACCGCGCTTTTGCCGACAAACTTCACCGCGCTGCCGGCAAATTTATTGAGCCGCACGTGCACGCCGCTCCACTGGACCGAGTAAATCTCGTCGAGCACGAGGTGGGAGAAGAAGCCGACGCAAACTCCGCCCGACATCAACAGCCGGGTGCCGAGCGTGCTGGCGGTGAAGGCCAGGAAAGCGACCTCGCCGGCGATGATCATCGCGGGGATGCTGTGAAACATCCCTCGATGCACCGAAACTCGGTTGAGCAATCCGGCGCCTCCGTAACGGATGACGACATACACGATCACTGACAAGAGCGTCGCCGTTTCGTGATTGCCGCGGCTCCAAGCCAACAGGTGCGGCATCATCGCGAACGGAGCAAACGCGGCAAGCAAACTGAAGACCTCGCGCACGGGCCGCCCGCTGTCGGAATCGAGGTCCGGCAGCATGCCGGAAAACCAGGTGAGGATCCCGGCCAGGGCACCTTGCGTCGGGCTAAAGCCGCCGAGAACGAATCCTGCTGTTCCGTACCCGACCCCGAGCGCACCGCTGACGGTGATATGTGTTCGATATCCGGCCATGGATTCTTCCCTGAATCGGTGACCAATTCGGCGACCCAGATCGCCAACACAGCGCGGTACTACTAGCAGATTGCCCGAAATCTGGAAATTCCGGCCTGAGCAGACGGTCGGCCAATTGCCGGCTCGCTCAGTCGTTGTCCGCAGCCAGCTCTCGAAGCTCGTCGAGCGCTTCGTCGAGCTCGCGAACCTTCGCCCCCGGGACGCGCCCGGCCAGGTCGCACTTGGCCAAGAGGATCAGCTCATCGTAGTTCTCTGACTGCTGCAACCGACGGCGGGCCCGTATGCCGAGCCTGCCGTCGAGAAAGCCACGGGCCAGCGAATGATTCTCGATCAGCCAGGCGGTCCGCTCGGAGATCGAATCCCCCAAAGCCCTCAGTCCCGCCGAGATGTGGTCGTACGGATCGATTCCTTTGCCCACGTCGTGCAGCAGAGCGGCGAGGCGGAATTCTTCATCGTAAGGCAACTCGTCAGAGGCCAGCGAAAAGACCTGCAGGCTATGGTAAAGCACGTCTCCTTCGGGATGTCGCCTGTGGTCCTGCTCGATCTTGGCCAACGGAAGCAACAGATGACGATAGACTCGAAATCGGTCAGAACCTTCGGAGGCAGGGCAGTCCGGATCGGCAGTTGGATCAGACAGCAGCGAGGCGCCGGCGTAGCCATTCGACAATCGCTCGAGCTCTTCGCGGATCTCGCGGTTGGTAGGCAACTGGGAAGGCCGCAGCCGCTGGCGGCAAAGCGTCCGTGCTGCACGCTGCTTGGCCCGCGCGTATTCCTGCTCCTGCCGCTGATGCATCAGGCGAGCGGCTTCAAACAGGATCTGCTGGCGCAGCTTGTCGCCGGACATGGGATTCGGGCAGAGTCGTGGTCCGCCCTGGAAATTCTAGGCGCGTCGCTCGAACCCGTCAGATTCAGTCGTCGCTGCGACGATTAGGGATCGAGCTCAACGTTCCAGTAGGCTTCGCTGATGAACTTGGACCAGCTATCGATCCGCGTGTGCTGCGTGGCGTAGAGGGGCTTCCAATCGGGGCGGCAGGGATGCTTCTTGAGGGGCATTTTGGCCTGCTCGGGAGTGCGGTCGGCCTTCCGCTTGTTGCAAGAGACGCAGGCCAGGACGCAGTTCTCCCAGGTCGACATCCCGCCTTGCGACCGCGGCATTACGTGGTCGATCGTCAATTCTTCGCTGCCAGGCTGCACTCCGCAGTACTGGCACGTATAGCGGTCCCGCTTGTAAATGTTGCGGCGGCTGAACGTGACCGCACTGGTCGGCATGCCCGAATAGCGAATCAGGGCGACAACTTCGGGAACGCGAATGCGGCTGCGGACCGTCGAGACAAACAGCTCGCCGTCACGCGGCGCGAGCTTCGACCAGTCGAGCCAGCCGTAGAGTTGATAGTCTTCGGGATCGACGACGCGAGCCGTCTCGTTCCAGACCATCACGAGCGACCGGGCCACCGAGGCAACGCCGACCGGTTGCCAGTTCCGGTTAAGGACCAATGTCGGTCGTTCCAGGACCATCGAACTCATCGTTGGTTCTCCGGCGCTCGTGGCGTCCGCAGGGGGGACAAAGCCAAGTCCAACCGCCTTGCTACCACTTGCTACAGCGACAACCGGATTGCTGTTCCTTCAGGTCCAAGCCGCGCCGGGACCAACGGTTTGTCGACTGCCCCGGACCGAACGCCGCGCTTCCCCCCAGGAGACCGGCGAACGAGCCGAGCATCGGCCTTGGTAATTTGGGGCCGAAAATCAGCCTCTGAATAATAAGTGTGTACACCGGGGATGTCGAGCGCAGGGACCGTTTGAACGGCAAGGGGCGGATTAACTTTTCGTGAAGCGTTTCGCGCGCAACCTGCTCGGCGGGTGTCACTTGCGCTCGACCACGCACGGTCGCGACGGACGTCGCGGGACGGTAAGCGACGCCAAACCGCATCGGCATCTCACGGCCGAGGGCGACCTCGACGGTTAATGAGCGGCGGCTCGGGCCGGGTCGTCATTTGGGCGAATCGCTCGTAGCCGCCGGCGATCAGTTGCTCGCAAATGAATTGCCGGCGGTCGGCCTCGGGTAAGCCGTTGAGCACTCCAAACAGCAGGCAACCCAGCACGATGGTCGCCACCTCCACAACCGCGGCGGGCAGCCGAAACTCCTTCAGGTCGGCGAAGATCTCGTCTTTGCTGCAGTACTCGCCGAATTTTTTCCCCGCGTAAATCAGCTCCACACCGGCGAAATCCTGGCTCCACTCGTAATCAAAGGGGCCGTAATCGCGACGACGATGCGTCACCCAGAAGCGGCTGCCTTCGAAGAGCACTCCGTGGCTCAACACGTGTCGTCCATTCAAACGGAACCTGAACGGTCGGAACATTGGCTCGGCTGCGCACTCGGCGCGGCGCGAAATCATTGCGAAAGGACGCAAACCGGGCAAGGCCTGCCGGCGCGAGCGGGAACCTGATCCGGCGTCGCAATGTCAAATTCTTCACAGGTTTGACTCGCTCGGGACCACCGGTCCTCCTTAATTCGCTCCGGGACCGGGACGGGGCGCGGCTCAAGATTGAGGGCCGGTCAGCCGATGGATTCTGGCCGGGTGCGCAAGGACTGATTGGCGACCCAGTTAGCGACAAAAGTGACCGCCCAGAGAGGGGAAATTCCCCGCCAAAATAATTCGCGAAAATCGCCACGCCGAACCGACTTGGGTGCTTGACAACGGGCAAAAACTTTAATACTTGAAGGGGCCGTTCCCCCGGCCAACAGGAACCGGGCGCGACGCCGGGCCGGTTCAATTGGGGTTTCAGGTGCAATGAGTTGCCGGTGCGAGTGAAATTCGGACCGGTGACTGCGCTTGCGAGTGATTTCTCAGAACGACCGTTTTTACCGAACGATCGCTTTACCGACAGTGAGGGGCTCACACAGATGGCATGGCAATGGAGCGATGAATCGTGGTCAGGGACCCTGCTCACAAGGGGGCCGGCGTCAGTGACTTTCCAGGGCGTGGCCGAAGCTCCCCTCTGGACCTCGACCTTCGACGTGCGACTGGCTGAAGAGGAAGAGGAAGAGGAGGAGGCCGAAGACGACGACGATGACGACGCCGACGACGACCTGGAAGACGAGGACTTCGACGACGAAGAGCTCGACGACGAAGACTTTGATGACGAAGACTTCGACGACGAAGACGACGACCTCGACGATGATGAAGAAGAGGAAGAGGAAGAGGAGGAAGACGAGGATTATTGAGCGTCCGTCGAGTGTTGGCAGAAGCAAGTGGGGTTGAGACAGGGCCGGTAGAAACACCGGCCCTCGACGGACTGTTCGAGCAAATCGGGGAGGCCGCCGCGGCCGTGCGCCGACGGTGGTCTCGCGTGCCCAAGTTGGGCCTGATTCTGGGGACCGGGCTGGGCCGATTCGCGTCGCTGATCGAAACCGAAGCGGCGATCCCTTATTCCGACATTCCCCACTTCGCCGCTTCGACCGTCGCGTCGCACACGGGACAGCTCGTGTGCGGCCGACTGGAAGGCGTGCCGATCGTCGCCCTCGAAGGACGCGTCCATTTCTACGAGGGTTATTCGATGCGCCAGGTCACCTTCCCAGTGCGCGTCGTCAAGGCTCTCGGCGCCGAAGTCCTGATCGTCACCAACGCGGCCGGCGCGATGAACCTCGACTACGATCTGGCCGACCTGGTGATCGTCGACGACCATATCAACCTGATGCCCGACAACCCCCTGCGGGGAATCAACGACGATCGGCTCGGTCCGCGTTTTCCTGACATGAGCGCTCCCTACGACCGCAAGCTGATGGGGATCGCGCGGGAGGCGGCGGTCGAGCTGGGGGTTCCAACGCGGGCCGGCGTGTTCGTCGCGGTCCCCGGGCCGAACCTCGAGACGCCGGCCGAGTATCGGATGCTACGGAACATGGGGGCCGACCTCGTGGGGATGTCGACGGTGCCCGAGGTCATCGTCGCAGTGCATGCGGGGCTGCGGACCTTGGTGCTTTCGATCGTCACCGATTTGTGTGATCCCGACGCGCTCGAGCCGGCGACGCTGGAAAAGATTCTCGCCGTTGCCGCGCGCGGAGCGCAGCACCTCGAACGACTGATTCCGCGGATCGTTTCCCAGCTCGGGCTGGCAGAGTAGTCGCAACCGTTGGGTGGTCTGTGACGGCATGGGCGAGTCAACGCCGGCCCCCTCACCCCTGGCCCCTCTCCCGCGAGGGGAGAGGGGAACAAGAGAGTTCAGAGTTTGTCGATGCTCATCGCGGGCTCACTCTTTGCGGGCTCATTCTCTCCCCCCTCTCCCCTGCGGGAGAGGGGCTGGGGGTGAGGGGTTCCCGTCGCTCCACTAGAATCGGTTCCCGCGTTCGGCGTGCCCCCTGAGCTAATAATCACACCAGCGAAATTATGTTTGAAAAAGTCACGAGTTCTGATTTCATCCGCGGCGAGCACGAGGTCTTGCGCTTTTGGGAGCAGGCTTCGATCTTCCGGAAGCTGCGCGCGAAGAATGCCGGCAAGGCACGGTGGAGCTTTATCGACGGGCCGATCACCGCCAACAACCCGATGGGCGTGCACCATGCCTGGGGACGCACCTACAAGGACGTCTTTCAGCGCTACTTCGCAATGACCGGCCACGATCAGCGCTACCAAAACGGCTTCGATTGCCAAGGCCTCTGGGTCGAAGTCGAAGTCGAGCGTGAACTGCAAATGGGGGCTAAGGCCGCCATTGAAGCGTACGGCATCGACAAATTCGTCAACGCCTGCAAGCGGCGGGTGCTGCAATTCGCCGCCCGGCAAACCGAGCAGTCGATCCGTTTGGGCTATTGGATGGATTGGGACGATCCCGGCGCGCTGCGACGCCTTTCCGAAACGATCGGCACCGATCAAAAGGTCAGCATCACAACACCGTCCGGCAAAGCGGTCAGCGATCGCGCCGACGCGATTGTGGCCCGGCTCGGCAATCCGCAATGGGGCGGCAGCTACTTCACGTTCTCGACTGAGAACAACGAGACCATCTGGGCGTTCCTCAAGAAGTGTTTCGAGCGGGGCAAGCTCTACAGCGGGCACGACGTGATGCCCTGGTCGGGCCGCGCGGGCAGCGCGTACAGCCAAATGGAAGTGGCGGACGGCCGACGGCTCACCATTCACCGCTCGTGCTTCGTCCGGTTTCCGCTCGCGGATGCCCAGAACGAATACCTTCTCGTCTGGACGACGACTCCCTGGACGCTGACCAGCAACGTCGCGTGTGCGGTCAATCCGGATCTCGAATATGTGCGGCTGAAGTCCAACCGCGATCAGGCCATTTATTACTTCGCCAAGGACAACCTCCACTTTCAGCGGCTCGAACGGGAGTTCAAAGAGGGTTTCGGCCGCCCCGAATGGGCCTGGCCGTCGGGCGTCCCGAAGCTGAAGACCATCGCCCAGATCTTTAAAGAGCAGGGTGGGTTCGAGATCGAGGGAGTGATCAAAGGCGCCGACCTGGTCGGCCGTCCTTATCGTGGGCCCTTTGACGATCTACCCGCTCAAAACGCGAGTGGCGGCGTCCCTTCCGATCCGGCGCTCGCGGGAAAGTCCGCGGCCAAATCGCACCGCGTCATCGACGGGGGCCGTGACTCGCGCGGCAATCCCAATGTGGTCGCCGGCGAGGGCACGGGCATCGTGCACATCGCGCCCGGGTGCGGCGACGTCGACTTTGCGCTCGGCAAACAGAACGGTTTGGTTGGCCTCGCGCCGCTCGACGAGGCGGGGCAATTCGTCGCCGGTTTCGGACAATTCCAGGGTCGCGAGGCCAATGATCCCGAAACCGCCCAGCTCGTTTTCGATTCCCTCAAGGAAAAGCATCTGCTGGTCAACGTCGAGGAATACCCGCACATCTATCCGTTCTGTTGGCGCACCGGGGATGAGCTGGTCTTCCGGCTGGTCGACGAATGGTTCATCAACATGGACTGGCGGGAGGAGATCAAAAACGTCACGCGGCAGATCCGCTGGCTGCCGCCGAGCATCGACGGGGAGGAGCGCGAGCTCGAGTGGCTCACCAACATGCGCGACTGGCTGATCTCCAAGAAACGATTCTGGGGCCTGGCCCTGCCGATTTGGGTCGACGAAAAGATCGGCGAGTTCACGGTCATCGGCTCGCTTGCGGAGTTGAAGGAGCGGGCCGTCGAGGGCTGGGACGAGTTCGAGGGGCACACGCCGCACCGTCCCTGGATCGATCGCGTGAAGATCAAGAACCCGCACACGGGCAACCTGATGTCGCGCGTGCCCGACGTCGGCAACCCTTGGCTCGACGCGGGAATCGTTTCGTTCTCGACGCTCGAATACAACACCAACCGCGACAACTGGCGCAAGTGGTACCCAGGCGACCTCGTGCTCGAGTGCTTCCCCGGCCAGTTTCGCAACTGGTTTTATTCGATGCTTTCGATGGCGACGATGATGGACAACTCGCCGCCGTTCAAAACCCTCTTCGGACACCGCCTCGTGATGAACGAAGAGGGAAAGCCGATGCACAAATCGGACGGCACTGCGATTTGGTTCGAGGAGGCGGCCGAGCAGCTCGGCGTCGACACCATGCGCTGGATGTACTTGGCGCAAAATCCAGCGTCCGATCTGCGCTTCGGCACGCGCCATCCCAATCGGCCCGTGATTCTGCACACTCCCGAAGGCCCCATCGAGAAAACTCGCGAGGGCGTGCCGACTTGCGAAGTGGTCAGCAAGCCGGCCGACGAGATCCGCCGCCAGGTGCTGATCCCACTCTGGAACACTTATGCGTTCTTCGTCAACTACGCGCGGCTCGACGAGTTCGATCCGCACACGCCGCTGGTCCCGGTGGCCGAGCGGCCCGAGATCGATCGCTGGATTCTCTCCAACCTCCAGTCGCTCGTCACCGTCGCGAACGAAAAGTTTCGCGAATATGACGCGGCTTCGGTCTGCCGACAGGCGGCCGACTTCATTGACGATTTGTCGAACTGGTACATCCGCCGCAACCGTCGCCGCTTCTGGCGCTCGCGCGATGCGGGCGATCGGGACAAGCTGGCCGCGTATCAGACGCTGTACCACGTGCTGGTCGAGCTGACCAAAATCCTCGCGCCGATGATCCCCTTTCTGGCCGAGCGGATGTACGCCAATCTTGTGAAGAGCTGGCGGAGCGACGCACCGGAAAGCGTGCATCTCTGCGACTATCCGCAGCCGGACCAAAAACTGCTCGATCCGGAACTCAACACGCGGATGGCCGCGGCCCAGCGACTCGTCGGCTTGGGTCACAAGCTGCGCGACGATGCGAATCTGCGCGTGCGGCAGCCGTTGGCGGAATGTCGCTTTGCTGTCGCCGACGCGACAGTTGCCGCGTCAATCGAGCGACTGGCGAGCGTCGTCGAGGACGAACTCAACGTCAAGAAACTGACGCGCTGCGACAACCTCGACGGACTGGTCAGCTACACCTACAAGCCGAATCTTAAAACGCTCGGGCCGAAATACGGCAAGCTGCTGGGCGCGATCGGCAAGGCGCTCAGCACCCCGCCGGCGACTACGTTTGACCCGCTTCGCCGCGGAGAATCCGTGACGATCCCGGTTGACGGAACCGAGGTCGCGCTGTCACCAGGCGACGTGCTCGTCTCCACGCAGCACTCGGCCGGTTGGGTGACGGCGGAAGATCGGGGACTGCAGATCGCGCTCTCGACGGAGCTGACCGACGATTTGATCCGCGAAGGAATGGCTCGTGACTTCGTCCGGCAAATTCAACAGCTTCGCAAGGATGCCGATCTAGAGATCGAGGACCGGATTCGCGTGTTCTATGAATCCGCCGATGCGGCAGTGAAGCTGCTACTGGTAGAGCATCACGATTTCATTCGCACCGAGACGCTTGCCGACGTGATCGAGCCCTCCACGAACACTCCGGACGCAGTCAAAGCCGTCTCGATCGGTAATGCCAAAGTCTGCATCTGGATCGCCCCTCTGCCGAAATGAGACCAGTGTCGTCGTGACCGGCGAGCCCTTGCTGCACGTGGTGTTGCATCAGCCCGATATTCCCCAGAACACGGGGAATATCGGCCGGACTTGCGCGGCGGTGGGCGCCAAGCTGTGGCTGATCCGGCCGCTCGGCTTTCGCCTCGACGCGCGGCTGCTTCGCCGCGCGGGCATGGACTATTGGGAACTTGTCGACTGGGAGGCAGTCGATAGCTGGGCCGAGCTGAAGCAAAGGCTCGCCGGCCGGCCGTGGTGGGGGCTCACCAAAACGGGCACGCGCCTTGTGTGGGACGCCCGATTCGCGCCAGGCGACGTTTTGCTCTTCGGCAGCGAAACGCGGGGCCTGCCCGCATCGATTCTGGGAGAGCAACCCGACAGAAACTTGAAACTGCCGATGCGTCCCGAAGTCCGCAGTCTGAATCTCGCCAGCACGGTCAACACCGTCGTCTATGAAGCCGTTCGCCAATTCGGCGGTTTGCGCGAGATCTGAGGCGCACGCGGCCAGACGCGGAGGAGTTGCCGATTTCCAGGCTCCGCGTTAGATTGTGTTCGCCCTCAACCACCGGCGGAAGCATTCGGGAGAAGCGACGGGATGGGAGTCAAGAAAAGCGGAAAAGGACGACGCAAGCTCGGACGCAAGAAACGGCGCAACCGAAGCAAGATCCGCCACCGCAAAGGCTAGTGCCGCGCGCCTGTCGCGTGTGCCGTCTGCTCTCCGTTTCGATCTGGGCTCCATCGCCGTCCCTGCTTGCGCCAGGCTTCCGTTGCGGCTTTGCTTGGCAACGCTTGCTTGACACTGCTTGCTTGACACTGCCGGTGCCTCGGGGGATGCTTGAGTCTGGAGCAGCGGGCTCGGCTTGAGCCTGCACGCCGCACTGCCTCGCCTGGTTCACCCCCAGTTTTTCCCGCCAAGTATTGCGCTTCCAGAGTCTGCCCCCGCCGAGTCCGAATTTCCTCGCCGTCTTCGAACTGCCTTAGCCGCAACCCGGTTCCTCCGTCCTATTTGGATATCGCTGGAGTCATGTCGATGCGCACGCACGAGGTGGCAATGATTGCCCGAAAAGCGTTGGTCGCGTGCTTCGTATTGGGTCTCTTGTGCGGCCAGTCCGCCCGAGCGATCGGGGCGGGCGACATCACCCCCGAGCAAATCGAACAGCTGAAAAAGGCCCGGCAGGATGCCCGAGACACGCGCGATTCGCTCGAAAAGTCGCTGAAGCGGGCCGAAGAGCGGGCCAAAACTCTTCAAACGCTGATCACCAAAATGAAGGCCGACCTCGAAGCCACCCGGTCGGCGCTCGCCACGACCGAAAAAGAGCTGACAAAGCATGCCGACGCTGTGCGGAAATTTGACGAGGAGCGGGCTCAAGCTCTCGTGAAGTCGGCGTCCGAGGCCAACGTGCGCCGGGATCAGGCAGCGGCGGCCGTCAAAGTGACGCAGGACAAAATTCACGCCCAGCAGGACGCGCTCCTCCATCTGAAAGCGGATAAAGCCAACGCCCAGACCGAGGCCGTCACGGCGGAAAAGAATCTGAAAGAGCGTCTAGCCGCGGCGGAGAAAGCCAAAGAGGCTGCAGCGATGGCCAAAGCGGCCGCCGAAACCGCAGCAAAGAAAGCGGCCGAGGTGGCTCAGGCCGCGGAGAAAGCCACCGCCGACGCAAAGAAGACCGAAGAGACGATCGCCTCGTCCCGGTCGGCGGAGAAGACGGCCGCCGAAAAGATCACAGCCGCTGAGAAATCACTCGCGACCGACGAGCGCGACGCCGCCAAGTCGCGACAGGCCCTTGCGGAGCTCAACGCTCAAGCTGTCACGCGCCAGATCGCGGCCGAGAAATCGCTGATTGCGCTGGGCAAACTGGAATCGTTCGCGCAGAAGGTCGCGCCGATTCTGGCCAAGCGCTGTCTGGCTTGCCACGATGCGAAAACCGCCAAGGGTCGCTTCAGCGTCGAGACGTTCGCCTCGCTGATGCGCGGCGGCGAATCGGGCCCCGAGCTTGTCGCGGGGAAGAGTGCCCAGTCGAACCTCGTGACGTTGATCGAAGACGGCACGATGCCGCAGGACGCCGACCCGCTCACGAAGTCTGAGATCGCGCTCATTCGCCATTGGATCGACACCGGCGCGACCCTGGATGCCGGGCTCAATCCGGCCGACCCGCTGATTGCCGACATGCCCAGCCTGCCGCAGCCTCTTCCCCCCGCGAATTATCGCGTCCCGATTCCAGTGACTGCCGTGGCGCTCAGTCCGGACGGCGATCAACTTGCCACCTCGGGCTATCACGAGATTCTCGTTTGGAATACCGCGGACGGCACATCGCTGAGGCGAATCACCAACGTGGCTGAACGGGTCTATTCCCTGCAGTACAGCCCCGACGGCAAGCTGATCGCGGTCGGTGCCGGCACGCCCGCGCAATTGGGCGAGGTGAAGTTGTTTAGCGCGGCCACAGGCGATCTCGTCGCGGACCTTGCCCGCACGAGCGACGCCGTGTTTATCGTGGCCTTCAGCCCTGACGGCAAGCGGTTGGCAACGGGCGGAGCCGATCGCGCGATTCGCGTCTACGACGTGGCGAGCCGCAAACAGCAGTTATCGATCGAGGATCATGCCGACTGGGTGATGGATTTGGCCTGGCTTCCCAATGGTTCGAAAATCGTCTCCGCCAGCCGCGACAAGACGGCCAAAGTCTTCGACGCGCGCACCGGCGATTCGCTGGTGACGTTCAACGGCCATGCCGAGCCTGTTTTCGGCGTCGCTATCGCGCCCGATGGCCTGACCGCGATTACCAGCGGACGCGACAAGAGCCTGCGGCGGTGGAACATCGCCGACGCCAAGGAAGTCCAGCGGATCACCGGCTTTGGCGATGATGTCTTTCGCGTGGCCGTGACCAAGGATGGCCGCATCTTCAGCTGCAGCGCCGACCGCACGGCTCGTTTGCACGCACTCGCCGGGGGCAAGCTGCTCAAGACGTTTTCCGGACACGCCGATTGGGTCTATTCGATTGCCTTTTGCGCGGCGACCGACCGCCTCGCGACCGGATCATTTGACGGTGAGGTCCGCCTCTGGAACGTTGCGGACGGCAAGAGCCTCGTCAAGTTTCTCGCAGCTCCCGGCTACAAAAAGCCGCAAATCAAATTGGCCGCTCGTTCCACACAGGGCCACAAGAAGGCGACGCGCCCCGCCGTTGCGCGAGCCGCGGCGAAAAAGTGAGTTGGCCCGGAAGCTTGATAATCGCCCTGGCGAACGTCTGTTCCCCCCTTGTCGCCCACTGAGGTGCCCGACATAGTTGAGGGAGCGGGCAGGGGACCAATCCACTTGCGTGGCCAATCCGGGGTAAGGGTGCCGACATGGCGCGCCGAAGTCTCTTTTCCTTTCTGATCGCGATCGCGACCGTGGTCATCGCCGGCGGATTGCTGGCCGCCGTAATCACGGTGAAGAGCGGCGTGGTCGAGAAAATCTCGCCGGACGGCAAGTCCGTCAGTGTCAAATTCAAGAATGCCGACGAGCCGACCGAGCTCTCCCTCGCCGGGGAGGTCGACGTGCTCCTGGACGGGAAGCACGCGGAACTGACGGCAATCAAGCCGGGCATGTCGGTCACGGTGCAGATCGACGGAGGTGTGGCCCAGCGGATCATCGCCCACACCGATACCCCCAAAACGACGCCGAAGTCACCCAAAACCAAGTCGACCGCGAAGACAACCACGACCCGCAAGTCAAAGCAGACGGCCCGCAAGTCAAAGTCGGGTAGCAAAGAACAGAAGCCCAACGCGCTCGACGCTTTGCCCGTCGCGACCACTCCTTTAGCCGGCATGAAGAGTCCACCGGGCAAATCGGGCGGCAGCGGAGGTGGGGGCGGAGGCGCATGGCCCTGCTTCTTGGGACCCAACCGGGACAACCAATCACAGGAGACGGGCCTGCTCAAAGAATGGCCCGAGGGGGGGCCGCCGACAGCCTGGTCGACTCCGACCGCGGGACTCGGTCAGGGGTATTCCAACGTCAGCGTCGCCAACGGCACGGTCTTCACGATGGGAACGCCGGGCAACCAGGAATCGGTCCTGGCGATCGATCTTGTCAAAGGGACGCCCAAATGGAGCGTGCAGACCGGCGCCGAAACGTTTCGCGACGACCAAGGGAACGGTCCGCGCAGCACGCCGACGATCGACGGCACTTATGCCTATGCGCTGGGTGCGCGGGGTGATCTGGTGTGTGTCGACACCGAGAAGCAGTCTGTCCGCTGGCACAAGAACCTGATGCAGGATTTCGGCTCCCCCGGCGTGAAGTGGGGTTTTGCCGAATCGGTGTTGATCGACGGCTCGCGGCTCATCTGCACGCCCGGCGCTCCCGGCGCGATGATGGTGGCCCTCAATAAGCTCGACGGGTCACCGGTGTGGAAATGCGCCGCTCCGGTCGGCAATCCGCCTCCGGGTTATGCCTCGCCTGTCATTGCGGACGTCGCGGGCACGCGGCAGTACATCATTTACACGGGCGCGGGGGTCGTCGGCGTGCGGGCCAGCGACGGCGTGGTTCTGTGGGGCAACAATTCGACCGCCAACACCCCGGCCAACTGCACGACCCCGCTCGTGATCCGCGACTATGTCTTCGTTTCGTCGGCCTACAACGCAGGCGCCGCCCTCATTCATTTGACGGCCGGTGAGAACGGCGGAGTGCAGGCAACCCCGATTTATCACACCCGGCTGATGAACAGCCATTTCGGGGGCCCGGTGTGCGTCGGCGGGTTCGTCTACGGCGCGAGCGGCGACGTACTGACATGCTTTAACCTCGAGCGGAACGAGGTCGCCTGGCAGAACCGTTCGGTCGGAAAGTGCACGCTGACTTACGCGGAGGGAAATCTGTACGTCCGCGGCGAAAACGGACCGGTGGCCCTCGTCGAAGCGACTCCCGAGGGTTATCACGAAAAGGGTCGCTTCACGCCGCCGACCAGCGGAAATGGCCGGGCTTGGGCTTATCCGGTCGTCGCCGCCGGCCGCCTGTTTCTGCGCGACGAGGACGGTCTCGTGTGCTACTCGCTGCGCGAAACGAAGTGATCAGCGGTCGCGCTCTTAAGAGCCGCGCTCGCAGTAAGCGGTCCGGCGGCCCCCTGTAGGCTAGCTCGCGGGCGCCAGTCAAAGATGACGCGGCTAGCCCGCAATAGAAAACCGTTTACTGCGTGCGCGGCTCCTTCAAACGCGCCCTCATTTGCGAACTGCGACGACATTGACGCCGCTGCCGACTAGCAGGTTGTGCTCGTAGCTCCAGCGATAGAGCCGACCAGTTTTCTCAGGTGGCAGCACGCGCAGGTTCTCGAACCCCGCCGCGCGAAACCAATCGCAGAGTTCCTCGACCGTGTGATGGTGCTGGTAAGCCGGCGCGTACCAGTCGAACGTGTCGCACAGGCGATTTTCCCACGCCGGATGGCTGCTGAAATTCACGACTTTGTTGAGCGTTTTGTTGACAACCGGAACTCCGCCCAGTGCGGCCCCCACGCGGCACCAGCGCTCGAGTCTTTCCGGCGGCATCCGCACGCTGCGTCGGCGGAGCGCGTCGTTGAGCCATTCCTGCCACCGCTGGTTTTTTCGGTAGAGCCAAACCGCGTAGCGCCCACCGGGCCGCACCAGCCTCGCCACGGCGTCGAACACCGCCCGCGTGTCGACGTCGTGATGCATCACGCCGATCGAAAAGACCACGTCGAATGACTGCGGCTCAAAGGGCAGCCGCTTGAGATCAGCCTGCGCGAAGGCCACGTTCGGGAGATGCGCGCAGAGAGCAGCGGACTTGTCGACAGCCGTTGTGTGATCGACGCCGCGGACGACCGCGCCCGCCTCTCCCGCAACTTTCGAGTACCGGCCTCCGCCGCAGCCGGCATCGAGCACCCGCAGCCCGGCCAATGAGGTTCGGGCGATTCCCGTTTTCGCCTCGAAGGTCGCGCGGTCCTCGTCGTCGTGAGCCACTTCGTAGGCGTTCCATTGTCTGCCGAAGCTCGCGAGATGCTCTTGCCCGACGAAGCGCGGGATGCCACCGACGATCGGAAAGCTTGTCCCGCAAGTGCAGGTCAGCAAATTGGTCGGGCCAGCAAGATCGAAGCGGCAGCCGCAGAGGGGGCAGCGCAGCTCATTCAAAAGAGCGCCGTCGATTTCGGTCCGAACAGGTTCTTGCACCGCGGATGCCGCCTCGATTTCGATCGAACCAAAAGCGTCCGATCAAGTCAACCCGCGCAGTCGAGGAAAATCAGGAGGTGGCATGCTCCAAGAAAAGCCCCAGTCCGACTTCGAAGGCGAGCCAGATGCCGGCCGCGATGCTGGCGCGCTGGTAGCTCATTCCACAGCGCCAGGAAATCGCCAGTCCACCCGCAAATGCACCGACAACCGCTCCGAGGATGAGCCCCACGGGCCGCGGCAATAAAGCGTCGATGATGCCCATGGGAATTCCCGCCACGAGCACGCAAAGAATCAAGTTCCACCAGCCGGGAAATTCGTCGGCGCCTTCCATGACGACAATCACCGAACCGAGCACCGCGGCACCAAGGAGTATTCCAAGCATTCTGTCTGTTCTACTCGGAGGGCGACGTCGAGGCGAGCCCGAATCCGTGGCGCGGTGCCCAAAGATCTAGAACTCAACCGTCATCAGATCTTCGGCCAGTTCGGTCTTGCGGAAGATCTTCCGGGCCGTTCCCAATCCGATCGGGTCCGCGTCGGTTCGTCGCGGGTCGAGGTGAATCAGGCACAGCCGGCCGACGCGGGCTTTGCGGGCCAACTCGGCGACCGGCGTCGTGCTGCTGTGTCCCGTCTTGGCGGCCACTTCTGAGAGTTCGTCCGGGAAGTAGCATTCGTGAATCAGCAGATCCACGCCGTCGATGAAGTCGGTGTAGCTTCCGTCGACCGTGGTATCGGTGATAAACGCGAGCGATCGCCCGGGCCAGTCGATCCGAAATCCAATCGAGCCCCCCGGATGTCCCAGCGCTCGGTGCGAGAGAGTTCCCTGTCCTTGGACGGAAACCTTTTCCGCCAGCGGTTGGAAGGCGTACGGCGGCAGGACCGGAAAGATCGGCTGGGCAAAGACGTGCTCTTGCACGGCTGCCAGCGTTTGCGGGGTGGCGTGAATCGTTGCCCGCGTCGGCTTGCCCGATAAGAGCGCGGTCAACAAAAAGGGGAGCCCAACCACGTGGTCCAGATGGGCGTGCGAGAGGAAGATGTCGAGCTCGGACGTCTCGAGTCGCGGAATCACCCGGAAGAACCCGGTGCCGGCGTCGAGCACAATGCCCACTTCCGGCAGCATCACGCAGGTCGTGTGGCGGCGTTCGTTGGGATAAAAGCCTCCCGTGCCCAGAAACTCGACGCGCATCAAAGCCGTCTCCGGTGCCCCAGCCCGGCGGCATTTTCCCCGGGCAATTTCCGCGTGCGGCTCTCTGCATCATAGGCCCGCGCCGGGAACGCGCAAAGCGGAGGCTGACGTTTGCCCGGCCAGCGGCAGATTTCCCGACGGCGTTCTGAAAAAACTGTAATCGTTGGGGAAAGTCGTGCGCGAAACCGACCCACGCGTCGGCCGCGAGCTAGGCTTTCCATGCGGCCGTCGCGCTCTTCATCGCGCCGCGGCCATTTCGACCCGCACGATTGCCGACTCTCGCGGAGTACTCCATGATTCGCCGCACGCTGACCACAGTGGTGGTCGCATTGACGATCTTCGCCGACCCGTGTTTGACGACCGCCGATACGAAGCCGAAAAAGTCTCCGCCAAAACCGGCGCCCCTCACTCAAACGTCGCCGACGCCGACACCCTCGTCCGGGAAACACTCGCGGCAGTCGTATCATCCGCACCAGGCGAAGGGGAGCGCTCGACAGCTGTCGAAGCGGCAGTGAGAATTCTCGAGACTGCGAATCTTCAGGACTGGCTCGCTGCGCTCGGCCCAGCCACCCGAATCTCATTGCCCCGGGATCGGTCGCCCCGGCGGCGGAGGCGGTGGCTGGTGCCAGTCCCACGCCGATTGGTACTTGACGTCGAGCCAAGGCGTGTCGATCCGGCGGTCCGCCTCTTTCTTTGAAACGAAGTAGGCGTTCAGCACGCCGGTCACGAGCAGCGTCCGTTCGACCGGCCAGGCCGGCTTGCCGGTCTGCATCATCTGCTCGATGCCTTTGACGAGGTAGGTGAAGTGCATGAACGGGCGGGCTTCCTGCGTCCAGAAGAGCGCCGACTCGATTTTTCCTGAGTTCGCGTCCCGCCACGCGCCCGTGAAATCGATCAAGTTTGACGCCCACAACAGACCGGCTTTCAGACCGTCGCGGTAGGTGATCACGACGAGCACCGGTTCCTTCAAGACACTTTCGAGCGGCTCGCCGGGTTTTCCCAGCGAATGGCGCCGTCTCGAGGTGGCCGCCTCGACAAGCGCCCGGCTGATCGTTCCATTTTTGAGCGCCTGCCAAACCTGCGGGCCCTCGAACGTCTGGACCGATCGCACTCCGGTCTCGCCGCCGGCTCGCCGCTCCGCCAGGCATTGGATGATCTCCAGCCCGTGGTAGCCGTAGGCCTCGAGCGTGCCGTAGGCGGTGGCGACGATTTCTGAAATCTTCGCGCCGCGCGCGACATCGACGGGGGGATAGCGCCACGTGAGCGGCAGCGTCGAGCCAGCCATCAACGGCATTCCGCGGCGGTGAGCCTGATCGTAGATCCATTTCGCATCTTGCCAGTTATCCCCCAGGTGCTTGTCGGTGTACACGGGAACAACGCGATTCGAACGATCACAGACGGACAGGATCTCGCTGAACAGTCGACGTTTCGGAAAGATCACCTGTCCAGTGTTCGAGAGCGGGTACCGGCCGTGCTCGCCGATCAACAGCACGCCGTCCACCGCCAGCGACTTTCCGCCGAGCGTGAGGGCTTCGGCCGGCGTTTTGTAAATCGGAATGTGATGGGCGCGGGCAATTTCCAACCCGACCGAAGAACGGTCCGGCTGATCGACATACAACGAGGCCAGCCGCAACGCGGGCCGCTCCCCCTTGTCGTCGAGCGTCATGGTCTCCAACAGTCGACTGACGATCACGTCTGCGTGGGAATTGTGGTAGTAGGCGGTGACGAGCGCGGCGACCCGCGGCACTCGTGTTGCCGCGGGTGTCGGGTGGACCTCCGATCCCCGAACGGCGGGCAAAACGACGAAAGTCAGACCGACCAGCAACGCGCGGCAGCAAATTCGCATCAAAGACCTCCTCAGCTAGCCTGTGCTGCCGGAGCAGTTTTCGTCAAGCGCTCGCCCGCGCGGTCAAGCAGACGTCTGGCGCCCATCTCGCGCTCCCGGTACAATCGCGGCATGAGCGAAAATCTTCGCCTGTCATTGCTGGACGGCACGCTCGGCTTTGTCTCGCTTTCCGCTATTGTCTGGCTCGTCTTGTGGGCCACGCGGCCCCAACATCGCCGGCGTTTTGGAGAGCGGAGACCGTTCGAGTCGTCAAAGATTCCGAGCCAGCGTCAAGACTCAGGCCGCCGATCCGCCGACGACTCAGATTCGATCCGACCCACTACCCCGTTTGAGCACGGCGGGCCATAATGAAAGCCGCCTCAGCCGCAACCGAGCCAAGCACCCTCAGTTTCTCGCAATTTCGGCAGCCTCTCGTCGATGTCAACCATTATTCAAGGGATGCGGGCTGCACGCTGGGGCCTGCTTGCCAACATTGGGCTGGTGCTGCTGAAGCTGGTGACCGGCCTGATCGGCAGTTCGTACGCGCTCGTGGCCGATGCGATCGAGTCCTCGACCGACGTCTTTTCCTCGCTCATCGTCTGGCGCGGACTGCAGATCACCGGCAAACCGCCGGACGAAGAGTATCGCTACGGTTACGGAAAAGCCGAGTCGATCGCCACGGCAGTCGTCGCGCTGATGTTGATTGGAGCGGCGATCTGCATCGCCATCATGGCGGTCCGTGAGATCGTCACGCCGCACCAGGCACCCGCCCCCTTTACGTTGATCGTGCTGGGTGCGGTGATTTTGGTGAAAGAATTTCTGTTCCGCCGCGTGCTGGCCGTCGGAGAGGCGATCGGGAGCACGGCGGTGCTGGCCGACGCCTGGCACCATCGCACCGACGTGTTCGTATCGGCCGCCGCGTTTATCGGCATTACCGTCGCCTTGTGGGGCGGGGCAGGGTGGGAATCGGCCGACGATTGGGCGGCAATGGTTGCGGCCGCCATCATGATTGCCAACGGGATCCGCATGATGCGAGCGGCCGTCGACGACCTGATGGACCGCATGCCCGAGGCCGAGCTTGTCGAGAAGATCGCCCAAGCCGCGCAGAGCACGTGGGGGGTTCTGGCGATTGAAAAGCTGCGTGTACGGAAGCTCGGCACGAAATACTCCGTTGACGTTCACGTTCAGGCCGACCCGACACTTTCCCTCCGCGACGCGCACGTGCTGAGCGGCAAAGTGAAGGGAGCCGTCCGAACGAATGTTCCGGCGGTCGACGAGGTCCTGGTCCACATGGAACCGTTTGAAGAGGCGCCCACGCCGACTGCCGCCCCCGCGGTGAACCGGTGAATTAGCCGTCCACTTTCGTACCGGTGATCGAGTCGAGTATCGCATCGAGAGCATTCGGGTCGGCTGGCTTGACGAGATGGTGGTCGAACCCCGCTTCCTTGGATCGGCGGCGGTCCTCCGCATGACCCCAGCCGGTCAAGGCGACCAGCACCATGTTCTTGCCGTGTTCCGCCTCGCGGATTCGGCGTGCGGCATCGAATCCATTGAGGCGCGGAAGGCCCACGTCGAGCAGGACCACGTCCGGCTTGTAGAGCGCCGTGACATCGACGGCACTGATGCCATCGTACGCCGTTCGCACGTCGTGCCCCTTGATTCGCAACAAGATCGCCAGACTATTGGCCGCGTCGAGGTTGTCGTCGACCACCAGAATCCGCAGCCTGACACGCGGCGGCCGAACCTGGCCGTCGCCCGGTTGGTGGTCCGAAGACGCCGGCCGCGAATCGATCGCCAGAGGAAGCCTCACGATGAACTCGCTTCCGGTTCCAGGCCCGTCACTCTTGGCCTCGACCGATCCGCCGTGCATTTCCACCAGTCGCCGCACGAGCGTGAGACCGATCCCCAGTCCCCCCTGTGCCCGTTCGAGCGAGCGCTCAACCTGCGTAAACATCTCGAAGACCCGCCCGAGCATGTGCGGGGGAATGCCGATGCCGTTGTCGCGCACCCGCACGATCGCCTGGTCGCCCTCTCGGGCCGACGATAACCAGATTCGCCCGCCGGGCGCGGTGTATTTGGCCGAGTTGTTGAGCAGATTCAAAAACACCTGAGCGAGCCGCGTCAAATCGGCGTCGAGCGACATCGGCCCGGGGTCTAGCGCGCTCTCGAGCTGGTGCCCCGATTCCTCAATCAAGGGGCGGCTTGTTTCGACGGCGCTCTTGAGCACGTCCGCCAGATCGACCCGCTCTTTGCGCAGCTCGATCTTGCCGCGGCTGATGCGCGAAAGGTCCAAGAGATCGTCGATCAAGCGGACCATTTGCTGCACCTGCCGGTCGATCATCGTCTGGCTCTCGTCGAGGGCCGACCGGTCGGTTCCGGCCAGGCGCATGACTTCCAGAGAGCTGCGGATGGGGGCCAGCGGATTTCGCAGCTCGTGGGCCAGCGTCGCCAGGAACTCATCCTTATGGCGGTCCTGACTGCGCAGCTCTTCATAGAGATCGGCATTGTCGATGGCGACGGCCGCGACCAGCGCCAAGTGACTTAAGACGGCTCGATCGTCAGCCGTGAAGTCGCCCCCGAGCTTTTCTTCGAGCACCAGCCGCGCAAACGGCTGCCCATCGCGGCCGATGAGCGGGACGGCGATGTGTCCCGCCTGCGGCTCCGGAGTTTCGCATCCCAACTGCACATCGGCTCGCTTTGCGCCGACGATTCGGCTGGCCTCGGATTTGATGACGCCCACCACGCTTTCGCGGCTGGTCGCCGAGTGAATGGTCAACGACGCTTGCGCGAGATGGGCCAGCAGCTCGGAACGGTGCTTTTCGCCCGCCAAGAGCCGCGAGATTTCTTCTTCGGCCCTGCGCTGCTCGGTGATGTCTCGGGAGAAGATCGAATACAGGGGCGGCTCGCTCCCCTCGAGAGACGTGACCACCAGTTCGATCAGCCGCTCCTGACCGTCGCGCCGGCGGGCCGTTCTTTGCTGGCGGATGTTGAGTTTGTTTGCGGTGTCCCGTCTCAGCGAACCATCCAGCTCGACCGACCAAAAGGCGTCGGGGGCGTCCGGTACGAGCACATTGATGCTTTGTGAGATCGCCTCATCGTGAGAGTAGCCAAAGAGCGATTCGGCCGCGGGGTTGAATTCGATGATGCGGCCCCGTGCGTCGACGGTGATCACGGCGTCGAGCGAAGCGCGAAGCACGGCTGCCTTCCGCGATTCAGAACTGCGTAAAGCCCGCTCATCGGCCCGCCGCTGACCGACGTCGCGAAAGACGAGCACCACGCCGACCACCCGGCCCTCTTCGCTGCGAATGGGAGCAGCACTGTCATCGATCGCTCGCTCCGTGCCGTTCTTCGAGATGAGTACGGTGTGATTTGCCAATCCGACGATCGTTCCTTCGCGCAGCGCGCGTAGAGCCGGGTTCTCGACCGGCTTTCGCGTCTGCTCGTTAACGATCTGAAACACCTCTTCGAGCGGCCGGCCGAGCGCGGCGTCATTCGTCCAGCCGGTCAACGACTCGGCGATCGGGTTGACGAACGAGACGCGGCCGCCGACGTCGGTGGCGATCACGGCATCGCCAATACTGGCCAGCGTCGTGCGCAGCCATTCGCGCTGCTCGTGGAGGGCGGCCGCCGACTGGGCGAGACTCCGCAAGTGCGTCCGCAGCACCCAGACGAAGCCGGCAACCGCCACCAATCCCAGCGCCATCGATAGGAATGCGCCGAAGATCGCCGAACGGTACGTCGCGTCGTTCTTCTGCTGACGCTCAGCCAAAAGTTCGCGCTCATGTCCCTGCATCTGGCCGACCAATTCCCGCATTGCGTCCATCGTCTGTTTGCCGCGATCGGTCTCGACGAGAGTCTTTGCGGCCTGGGCCCCCCCGGCTTGCTTGCGAGCGGCGACGATCTTTTCCAGCTCGTCAAATTCGGCGGCAATGAGTTGCCGCAGTTGCGGCAAACGCGACTGCTGGTCCGGATTGTCGAGCGTCAGTCCCGCGAATTTCTCAACCCGTTCGCCGACGCGCGAACGCGCGGTCCGGTAGGGCTCGAGGTAGCGGTCCTCGCCGGTGATCACGTAGCCGCGCACGCCGGTTTCGGCATCCTTCACGTGAGAAAGCACCAGCGCGAGCGTCTCGAGAACCTCGTGCGTATGGGCCACCCAGTAGGAGTCGAGGTGCATCTGGCGGGCTTGGCGCAAACCGTCGGCCCCATTGAGCACCAGCACGGCGACGATCAGCCCCACGCCGATTGCCAGTCCGGTTCTCTGCGAGGGACGCATCGAGATAAGCCCCGTGCTCGCCGGCGGCGCGAGCCTCACTACCCGCGCTCGCGGCCGGTGCGAGCCTCACTCCGTTGTTGCGGGTTGCCCGGTGAAATAGGCCGGTTCGCGGCCGCTCTTCCACTTGATGTTGCAGCCGATGCTCGGTTTCTGCCTGGTCGTGACGGCCGTGCCCGCCAGGACCGCGTCGCAAGCGGCTCGGAGATCGGCGCCAGTGATCGGCTTGCCGTTGCCGGGCCGACTGTCGTCAAACTGGCCGCGGTAAACCAGACGATGCTGGGCATCGAACAGAAAAAAATCGGGCGTGCACGCCGCGCCGTAAGCCTGAGCGACCTCTTGCGACTCGTCGAAGAGATACGGGAACGTGTAGCCCGCCGACTTGACCTCGCCCTTCATTCGTTCTGGGCTGTCGTCGGGATGCGTCGAAATGTCATTGGAATTGATCCCCACGATGCCCAGCCCCTTGGCCTGGTATTCCTTGCCGAACGCGGCCAAAGCGCTGCGGAGATGAATGACAAAAGGACAGTGGTTGCACATGAAGATGACCAACAGGCCCGGTTTCCCGTTGAAATCTTTGAGAGAGACTGTCTTGCCATCGACGTTGGGCAGCGAAAAATTCGGAGCCCGCTCGCCCAGTGCTCGCATCGTGGATGCCGTCTTAACCATGACTGGTTCCTTTCGTCAGAGTTCGTGGGAGCTTCCAATTTCCTGTCGAGGCCGGCCTGTCAGGCTGTCGCAATTTAGCGCGCGTGCCCGGAAAATTTTGAGATCAGCGCTTTGACGATTGGTTCCGAGACGAAGCCGCGGAGCTTGTCGGCTGACTCGGCGTGTCCCATCTGGGCAATTTGCTTGATCAACGAACTCGAGATGTGCGTGTATTTTTCGCTCGCCATCAAAAAGACCGTTTCGATGTCACTCGCCAAGACCCGGTTGGCCAGCGACATCGTGAACTCGCTTTCGATGTCGGTCAACGTTCTGACTCCGCGCAACATCACCGCTGCCCCGCAACGGCGCACGAAGTCGACGGCGAGGCCGGTAAAGCACTCGACGTCCACGTTCGGGTGCACTGCTAGCACAGTTCGTGCCAGTTCGAGACGCTCATGCGACGAAAAGAGGGCCTTCTTTTCCGGGTTGATGCCGATGCCGACCGTGATCCGCTCGAAGATCCCGGCACCGCGCCGCACGATGTCCTCGTGTCCGAGCGTGAGCGGATCGAAGCTTCCGACATAAGCGGCATGACGTGCGTTCAAAGCGCTGGGCATAATGGACCCTTTTTTTGGGCGATCTCAAGCTATTGTTTCCGCTCGAACCTTTTTGCGATAGGGACGCGACTCGGTCGAAGATTGGCCCACTGGAGCGGCGCCGAGCCGCCTGCCTTGCCACATTGAGCCGGTTCGATCGGCGCCGCGCCCGCTGGCCTTCCTTCTGCCAATTTGACAGGGCTCCACGCCCGTCGCAGCGGTCCGGATCAGCTTTTTGCGTAGCTGCAACTGTTTATGTATCAATGGCTTACAGATTGAGACGTCCGTCGGCTCTCGGGCACATCGGGGGCTTGCCGCTGCGGTACAGCCTTTGCGATTCTTCGAATGTCTTTCCCAGTTTCAGCTCGATTTGGCGGAACCTCGCTGCCCGGAAACCTTTATGCCGGTCTTTCGCTGGGGCCATTCTTGGGACGCATTCCACGACTTCGAGCGTGAGGTCGATCGCTTGCTCAGCAGCGTAAATTTCGCCTTTCAAGGCATCCGCTTGGGTCGGCAGTATCCGTCGGTCAATCTGTATGAGTTGCCGGACGAGTACTTGCTCACGGCCGAGCTGCCGGGATCGAAGGCCGAGGACATCGACCTCGAGATGGGAAGCGGATTGCTCAAGATCAGGGGACGCCGCTCCGAACCCAACGGCGTGCCCGAAGAGCGCTATCGACGCCAGGAGCGATTTCGCGGCGAGTGGGAGCGTACTCTCTCGATTCCCGATCGGGTGCGCGAGGAAGGGCTGACCGCCGAATTCGTCGACGGAATCCTCAAAGTGCACCTTCCAAAAGGCGAACAGTCGCAACCGCGGCGAATCCGAGTTGTCGATCCGTCCGTGGACGGTTGAGACGTCTTTATGACTGAACCCGAAAACATTTCTGCTCACGATCAGAAGGCCGAGGCAGTTTCGCACGAAGCGGAAGAGCCCCGGTTTCTGTTTACGCCCCCCATCGACATTTACGAAACCAGCGACGGCCTGGTCCTGCACGCGGACCTGCCCGGCGTTTCGATCAAAACCCTCGAGCTGCAGGTCCAGGACAACAAGCTCACGCTTTTCGGGCGGGTCCATCCGGTGGTGCCGCTGCAGGCGGTTCCTCTGCACCAGGAATATGCGGTCGGGGACTTCCTGCGTTCGTTTATTCTGAGCGACGAGGTTGACCACGAGCGAATCTCCGCAACCATGACTAATGGAGTGCTCAAGGTAGTGCTGCCCAAGGCGGCACAGACTAAACTGAGACGCATCGAGGTGAACCCGGAACCGTCCGCCGGCTGAGTTGCCTGGACGTTTGGGCGGCTTCAGCGACGGGCGAAGGAAAACCCGAAAGCGGTCGCGAGCGCGAAGAGCGCTCGGAACGCCTTTGATCTTCGACCCAGAGGAGCCAGCGATGACCGATCCGCAAACTACCGGACCGCTTTCCCAATCGGTTGAACGACTGCGGCGCGAGTTCGAGCGATGGCTCGACGCGGCCCTGAACCAAGGCAACCGGGCGCTCGACGTCGTCGGACTCCGCGGAGCCGATCGGCCTTGGACCCCGGCCGTCGATTTGATCGAGACGCCGACCGACGTGCAAATCGACGTCGATTTGCCCGGCATCGATCCCGTTCTGGTCGACGTCTCCCTGACTGGCAACATGCTCAACATCCAGGGACCGAAACGCACGCACATTCCGCCACCGGGGGGAACCCTGCACGTGTCCGAGCGGATGCAGGGTCCTTTTCAGCGCTCGATCCCAATGCCGGCACCGGTCATCGCCGACAGCGTGTCAGCCGAACTCAAGAACGGCGTGCTGCAGATCCGGTTGTTGAAATCCGAGAAGGCACGGGCCCTGAAGATCCCGGTCCACGCCGAGCCGTCGTGCGTGACAACGCCCCCCTCACCGGTGCCCGCGGTTCCCGCCCTTTAGTGGCTGACTGGTAGTGGTTGACTGGCTGGCTCTCTGCGCCGAACGCATCGACGCCTGAACGCGAAGCGTTCGCAGTGCGCGCCGAGATTCGAACTGATTGACCGCGCCGGAGTGCGCTCGTAGACTAAAAGCGGTTGCTGAGAATTCGGTCAATCGCCGTCGCCGCACCTTGCCACACCGGCATCCCGCGCCGGCCGCCGTGTCGGGAGTCATCCATGTTGAGTCACCTCTCTGTTTCCCCAAAACGTTCTTTGCTGAAGCTGGTTGTCTTGCTCGGCTTTTTACTCTTCGTCTGCGTCCCGGTGGCAGGGGTCATCGCCGCCGACCCGCCGGCCGCCCCGGCTGTTGCCCCTCCGGCCGCCAGCGGACCGCGCGCCTTGCAAACCGACGACGGCTGGCAGATCTACATCACGTACTTTCCGGCACCCGGCGACCGCGAGGCCATCACCAAAGAAGCGCCGGTCGTGGTGCTGCTGCACGGTGACAAACAGAACCGCCTCGTCTACGAAGGTCCGCACGGTTTGGCTCCCCGTCTGCAGGAGAGGGGCTGCGCCGTGATCACCGTCGACCTGCGAAAGCACGGGCAGAGCACGAACCTGGCCCAAGGGGGCGGCAGCAGCCCGGCGAGCGGAAGGTCAGAGGCGACGCTCCAGCCGTCCGATTACCGTGCGATGGTCGATTCGGACCTGGAAGCCGTCAAGAAATTCATTCAGAAGGAACATCAGTTAAAAAAACTGAACATGCGCAAGACGGCGATTGTGGGGGCGGGGTTCTCCGTCGCGGTTGCCGCCGTATTTGCCGCCGCCGATTGGAATAAGGAGCCCTACGACGATGCGCCTTCCGACGAGATGAAAACGCCGCGCGGTCAAGACGTGCGGGTGCTCGTGTTTCTTTCGCCTCCCGCCCGCGTGAGGGGCCTCAACATGAACGAGGCGCTCAACGAGATCCGCAATCCCGATTGGAACATCGCCGTTCTCACGCTGTATGGCAAAGCGAGTAAGGCCGACACAAAAGACGCGGTGGCGCTCGACAAGCGACTGAGCGGAACGGGCAAGGGGAGCAAAGACCGGATCCGTCTCGTGGCCGTCAATGTGCCTTCTCGCGGAACCGATCTGCTGGGACTTCGGGATATCGACACCGAGGGGGCGATCATCAAGTTCTTCCAGCTCCACCTGTTTGACCTGAGGGACAGCGAGTGGCGCGATCGGCAAAGCCGCCTCGTCAGGAAGTGAACGGCGGTTCGACCGAATGGCAAATCGCTTTGCCGTCCTGCTTACGATTCCGGGCCTTCGCGCCGCCGATCTGGCGTCGATGCCGCGCTTGACCGCCTTGGGAACTGGCGGTGGCACGCTCCCGATCGCGCATACTTTCCCCTGCGTCACTTGCCCCAGCCAGGCGACGATCACCACGGGCACTGTCCCTCAGCAGCACGGCGTCGTCGCCAACGGGTTCTATCTGGCGCGACAAGGGCGAGGTCGAGATGTGGACCGCCTGGAACGAGGCGGTCCAGCAGCCGCAAATCTGGACGCTGCTTCACCGGCACGACCCCTCGCTCACCTCGGCGGCCTGGTTTCCGCTGTTGATCAAGGGGGCCGAGGCCGACTCCATCTGCACGCCGGCCCCCATTCACAATCCGGACGGTTCCGAGTCGCTTTGGTGCTACACCAAGCCGACGGAGCTTTACGGCCAATTGCGCGATGCGCTGGGCCACTTTCCCCTGATGCATTTCTGGGGGCCGCTAGCCAACATCAAGTCGACGCAGTGGATCGTGGAATCGGCCGTCATCGCGGCCCGGCAATTCCGCCCGCGGTTCACGTACGCCTACCTGCCGCACCTCGACTATGCAGCCCAAAAGTTCGGACCGGATAGTCCGCAAGCGGCAACCTCCACCGTCGAGCTCGACGCGGCCATCGGCCGACTGCAGGACGGCCTCGCGATAGCCGGCCTCGACGATGTGCTGTGGGTCGTGGCCAGCGAATACGTAATCAGCCCCGTGCGATCGGCCAGCTTTCCCAATCGACGCTTGCGAGAGGCGGGCTTTGCTGACGCTGGCCCAACAGGACGGGACTGAACTGCTCGACGTGCAAGCGAGCCGTGCTTGGGCGCTGGTCGATCACCAGTTGGCCCAGGTCTTCGTCAAGGACTCTGCCGATGTGCCGCGCGTGGCCGCGCTCTTTCCGCGACGATCCGTCTGTGCACGAAGTGCTGACTGGTCCGGACCGGGCGCGGCGGAACCTCGATCATCCGCGCGCGGGCGAGGTCGTGCTCATTTCCAAGCCCGATCAGTGGTTCGCTTACTACTGGTGGCTCGACGACGCCAAGGCGCCGGCCTTTGCGCGGACGGTCGATATCCACCGCAAGCCCGGCTACGACCCGGTCGAACTGTTTATCGACATGCCCGCGCGAACCATCCCGCTGCAGCCGAGCCTCGTGAAAGGCTCGCACGGCTTTCCCGCCGACGAGGCGTCCCGACGGGGCGTGCTTGTCTGCTCGAGCGGTGAAGGCGTACGACCGGGACCCGACGGGGCAATCGCCGACACTTCGATCTCGAGCATCATCCTGCAGAACTTTGGCGTATCGACGACCTAACCGGGAGAACGATCCGCCGAGGCGGACTGCTGAGCCTCTTTCCGGCTGTGACGTAGACAAGGCGCAGCGGGAGCACCGTCCACCGATGAATGCAATTGTCATTACCTTCGATCGGCTGCCCACGAGCTTTCTGGCTTGCTATGGCAATAGCTGGATCGAAACGCCGAACTTCGATCGGCTGGCGGCACGGTCGGCGACATTTCACCAACACTTCGCCGAATCGCTCACGCTCGACACGGTCCGCCACGCCTGGTGGACCGGCTGCTACGAGCGCCGCCGCAGCGGCGAGCCGCAGACGGGCGACTTGTTGCCGGCCCTGTTGGCTTCCCGAGGGATTGCAGTCCGTCTGCTGTTAGAAAGCGGTGCCCATGAGGAGCAATCTGCCCGGGAATTGTCGCGGTTCTTCCCCCACTGCACGGAAGTCGTCGCCGGGGCCGACGGCTTGGAAGTCTCGCCCGACGACACGCCTTTCCTGCGGCTGGTGGCCCGCGCCCAGCGCGACCTGCGGCTGTTGCGGACTTCCCGCAGCGAGCCGTGGCTGCTCTGGATCAAGTCGCGGGGCGTGCCGGTCCCCTGGCTGCCACCGACCGAGTATGCCCGCAGGTTCCTCGACATCGAAGACGACGAGCCCGAAGACGAGCCTGCGGACGAAGGTGCCGACGAAGACGACGAAACAGACGAATTGGACGACGAAGAAAGTGGCGGCACGCTGCTGGAGATGTCCGAGAGCCAGTTCGAGGATTTGCTGCGCTCGGCCGCCGTTCTGCCCCAGGGCCGTGCGCTCCGCGATGCGATGACCGACTTCGACCGAGCGCTGACGCGCAAGGTGTTGGGCGGTTATGTCGCACTCTTGGACACCGGTCTCGGCCGGCTGCTCGAAACCATCGAACAATCGGCAGCGAGCGCCCCGACACTCGTGCTCCTCACCGCCGCCCAGGGCTTGACCGCGCGTGACTCGGGCGTACTGCGCGACGAATGGGAACAATCCGCCGACGAAATCGTGCACACGCCGCTGATGATCCGACCGGCCGGTTTGAATCACGGCATGCGTCGGCAGTCCTTGACGCAACCGCTCGATCTCTTCCCGACATTGCTGGAGTGGTTTGGGGTCGAGGGACCGGCGACCGCCCTCGAGGGTCAAAGCTTGCTGCCTGCTATTCGAGGCCAGCAGTCGGAGCCGCGTCGCCTGGCCTTTGGGGCCGACGGGCAATCGATCCAGACCGTTCGCTCGGCAGACCATTATTTCGTGCAGAAGTCGGCAGAGCAGGGGAGCGAGCCGGCACGGCGGCTGTTTGCCAAACCCGAGGACGCCTGGGAGGTCAACGACCTCGCCGAGCAAATGCCCCAACTCGTCGAAGAGCTTGCTGGAGAGAGCGAACGGTTCTTCGGCGGGCGGCCGACGCAAACCGGGGCCTGACCACAAACGACCCTTTGCATCCGCACCGAAACTCCGCTTATGCTCTTGCTGATTCAAATCGTCAGCAACAGTCTGTGCCTTTCGTGTCTCGCGCTTTCAACACATCGAGGAACCAGCCGTGATTCGTCAAACTTGGGCAATCGCGCTTTCGATCTTGGTAGTCGGCTCGATTGGGCAAAGCGTCGCTGTGGCCGCCGAGCCCGCGCACTTTCATCACGTGCGGCTCAACGTCCGCGATCCCAAGCCGTCGATCAAGTTTTATCATGACTTCTACGGGGCAGTGCCCATCAAGTATCGCGGCAATCCCGATGCGCTCTTCGTTGAGCGGTCGTTTCTCTTATTCAACACCGTCAACACGCCGCCAGACGGGACGCTCGACACGGGCATCTGGCACATCGGCTGGGGAGGCGTCGACGTGGCGAATGAATACGAATGGCTGAAAAAACACGGACTCGAAATCGCGACGCCGCTGAGCCCGCTGCCCGGCGTCGACAACTACTACTTTTATGCCCGCGGACCCGGCAGGGAATTGATCGAAATCAACACGATGAGGCACCATCGCTTCGGCCACGTCCATTTCTTTTGCACCGACGTGAACAAGTCCTGCCGGTGGTACGCCGAACACCTGGGGCTCAAGCCGCAGTATCCCGAGCGTCCCAAGCCGAAGGGCGACATGTCGACAATCGGCAAGATCTGGATCAACGTCATCCCGTGCGACAACGTCACGATGATCTTCTTCGGCAAGCCGGACATCGAGCCCGGGCCGCCCTGGTGGCGCGACCCGCCGCTCAAAACGATCAAGCCGACCAAGGGCCGGCCCATCGATCACATCGCGTTCTCCTATCGCCAGATCGAGCCGGTGCTGGCCGCGATGCAGAAATCGGGCGTCAAAATCGTCGAACCGATCAAAGAGGACCCCAAATACCACTTCAAGAGCTTTTACGTGGAAGGCCCGGACAACGTCCTGATCGAGATCGTCGAGGAGAAGCCGATCCCCGAGGGGATTTGGGAGTAGGGTCACTTTTTTTGCATGTCGCGGGCGGCTATTCTGAAGGGACGAACCCCGCCGTATTTCTTCGAACCCGCCTCCCTGATCCTGCCCCGAAGGTGACTCATGCCGAGACTGTTGCCTGTCTGTTTTCGTCTCGTTTCCGCGGCTTGGCTGCTGGCTGCCGTTTGCTGTACGCCGCTGTGTGCGGGCGAGACGGCACTCGACCGCTACATCGCCAAGCCCGACTCGTCCTACGCGTGGAAGATCGTCAGCAAGACCCAGGTTCCTGGGGCGACAGTCTTCGTCGTCGACCTCAAGTCGCAAACGTGGCGGACGACCAAAGACGTCGATCGCACCGTCTGGCAGCACTGGCTGACGATCGTCAAGCCCGACAAGCCCGCGGGCAACATCCCGTTCCTGTTCATTACCGGTGGGAGCAACGGCGGCCAGCCGCCCGCGAAGGTCGATCCGCTGATCGTCATGACGGCCAAGAACAGCCAGGGCATCGTCTGCGAGCTCAAGATGGTCCCCAATGAGCCGCTCGTGTTCAAGAATGACGGCAGGAAGCGCAAAGAAGACGACTTGATCGCCTACACATGGAACGAATTCCTCAACGGGGCCGACGACGAGTGGCCGGCCCGCTTGCCGATGACCAAAAGCGCCGTCCGCGCGATGGATTGCATCCAAGAGCTGTTGGCCAGCAACGACGGCGGAAATTTCAAAGTCGAAAAATTCGTCGTCGCCGGCGGATCGAAGCGCGGCTGGACGACCTGGTGCACGGCGGCCGTCGATAAGCGCGTGGCCGCGATCGTTCCCAGCTCGATCGATTGCCTGAACAACGGCCCGTCGATGGCGCATCACGTCGCGGTTTACGGCTTTTATACGCTGGCCGTCGGTGACTACGTGCGGCACAAGATCGTGCGGCAGACGGCCAATCCGCGAATGAAGCTGCTGCACGCGATCGAGGATCCGTATTCGTATCGCGAGCGGTACACAATGCCCAAGTACATCGTCAACGCCTCGGGCGATCAGTATTTCTGCCCCGACAACAGCCAGTTCTATTTCGACGCTCTGCCCGGCGAAAAGTACCTGCGCTACGTGCCAAACGCCGCCCACAACCTGAAAGGCTCCGACGCCCGCGAGAGCGTGGCGGCTTTTTATCACACGGTGCTCACCGGCCGCGAACGGCCCACCTATTCGTGGACGTTCGAGAAAGACGGCTCGATTCACGTGAAGACCAGCAGCCATCCCAGATCGGTCACGCTCTGGCAGGCGACAAATCCCGACGCCCGCGACTTCCGCCTGATGACGATCGGCAAGGCCTACAAGCCCACGACTCTCAAGTACGAAGCGAGCGGAGAATACGTCGCCAAGATCGAAAAACCGGAACGCGGGTGGACCGCCTCGTTCGTCGAATTGGCCTTCGACGTCGGCGCGCCGAACGCGTTTAAAGTCTCGACGGCCGTGCGGATCACCCCCGACACCTTGCCGCATGGCGACCTCGACCCCACCCAGGCCCCGGCCGAGAAGCCACACCCCAAAGCCGCGAGCCCGCGCAAAGTCACGAGCCGTTAGCGGCATCCGCGGCAACAAGCACTCTTCCCACCCCTCCCATTCCGATGGGAGAGGGTGAGGGCGCATTTCTGAGTAGTCCGGGTGGCTGGGGTCGAACCGCTTCGGTTCGCCCCCAGTGCGCGCGCCCAGGCGAGCCGCTCCGCCGCGGCGGATAAGCCGGCGGGTGCTTCTCCTCATCTTGAATTTCGCGGCACGCCGCAGGACCTGACTGAGCCCCCAGGAGGGGCGACAGATTCCTGAACGAGCGGTGCTCCGAGCGCGGAGGTCTCTGTCGCCCCTCCGGGGCTTGAGGCTGGGATTTCCGCCGTCAGATCCCAGCGTTCGCACGCTGGGCTACCCTTCTGTTGCCCCTCTCGGGGCTTAATCGGACTCGCCGTATTCCGAAATGAAACCCCGGTCAACGGCGTTTTTTTTCTGCAAAAATTCTCAAATTTCCGAACCCCCCGCCGCTCACGATCTTGCAGCGCCGCAAAAAATTTTTCGCGGCCGAAAACGAGCGGGAGCACAAACCCACTCTGATAGAATCATGGTAGTGGCAGAATTGCGCACGGGACCAGATCCAGAAAGGCCGCGGACTGCCACGGCCGTGCGCCGCACTACCACTTCCCTCACTCCTTTCGAGAGCCACGCGTGACTCCAACAACTCTCTCTGCACTGCCCCGCTCTGAAATGCCCCACACAGAAATGCCTGTCTCTGAAATCGCACGTTCCGCCCCCTCTCCCATTCCGATGGGAGAGGGTCGGGGTGAGGGCTCTTCTCCGGCGATTGCGGGCGACGCCATCACCATGATCCCCGCCCAACTCGACACTCTGTCCCCCACCGACCCTGCCACTCCCTCTCCCATTCCGATGGGAGAGGGTCGGGGTGAGGGCGGCCTTTCCGACGCCGACCGGTTCCCCTTCCTCACCGCCGCCCAGCTCAACTCGGGCCAGTTCGAGACCCGCTACCTGATCCCGGGCATCCTGGCCGCCGCCCAGCCCGGCGGAATCTTCGGGGCCTTCAAAACGCTCAAGACGTCCCTCACGGCCGACCTGTTGATTTCGCTCGCCAGCGGCACCCCATTCCTCGGCCACTTCGGCGTCCCCGAGCCGGGCCGCGCCCTGTTTCTCTCCGGCGAATCGGGCCTCGACGCTCTGCAGTCGATCGCCCGCCGCATCTGTGCGGCCCGCGGCCTGGCCCTCGAAACGCTCGACAATTTCGAGTTGTGCCCAAAACTCCCCAACCTCGACAGCCCCGACGACCTGCGGGCCCTCGGGCGAATCGTCCGCGACAAAAAGCCGGCCTGCCTGGCGATCGACCCCGCCTATCTGGCGATCCGCGGCGAAGACGCCCGCAACCTCTTCGCGATGGGCGCCCTCCTCCGCCCGCTGGCCGAACTCTGCAACGAAACCGGCTGCGCGATCCTGATTGTGCACCACTGCAAGCGCACCCGCCTCACCCCCGGCGACCCCGCCACCCTCGACGACATCGCCTGGAGCGGCTTCGCCGAATTCTCCGCCCAGTGGCTTTTGTTATCGCGCCGCCGCCGCTTCGACCCCGACACGGGCCATCACGAACTCTGGTTCAGCGCCGGCGGCCGCGCAGGCCATCACGGCCTGTGCGCCCTGGATGTCGACGAAGGCATGCGCGGCGACCCCAACGGCCGCATCTGGAAAACGACCCTGCAGGGCGCCTCAGACGTCTCGTTCCAAAACCAGATCGAATCCGTCGAGGTGGCCGAGAGCCGGCGTCAGCTGCGAACTGCGGCGACCAACCTACGCCACCGGAGGCGAATTCTCGAGCTATTGCGCGAAAGGCCCGCCGGCGAAACGGCCCGTTGCTTCCGCGAAACGCTCGGCCTGACGACCGAACGCACCCAGGTCGTCCTCAGGACTTTGGTCGACGACGGCCTGATCGAGTACTGCGCACGTCTTCAAGCGCGACCGCTGGGAAGTTGGATTCAAATTGTCCGGTGGGGAAAAGATCCCCGCCGGGGACAAAAAATAGATCCCCGCCGGGGTGGGGATCCTTTTTTCAATAGGAGGAAAAGATCCCCGGCAGTCCGCGTCGGAGACGTCATTTCGAATCGCAAGGGCCCTACCATGTTGAGCCCACATGGGCATTCAATTAGGCTGGCGGTTTGCCAAGACGATCATCCGTGACTCACACCGGTGTATCAAATTGGAAAATCCGAGCAACGAACAGGCAGCCGGCGATGCGCAGCGTCCGCCGTCACATCAGTCCACGACCCAGCGAGCTCTCTTAGTTCTACGAGCTGATTCTGCGCTGGTTGTTTTAACTCTGGTCACCATTTGGCTGGGAGCGGCAACCGCGTGGATGGGCTTCCATCGCGCTCACTTTTCCAGGCCGATCGTCTATTCGACGATGCTCCTACTCGGCTCTGCCGCATTTGTCGCAGCGTCCGTTTTGGTGAGGCTCGTTTCACTAGGCCCCGATCGCAGCGATGAGGTGTCCGCGATTGCGAATCGCGAGATTGCCGCAACTATCTTGCACCTACGCCGGCGGTCGTATGCTGCGCAGCTTGCAGCCATCGCGAGCATCTCTCTGATTGTGTGTGCCCTCGTCGCCGGAGTGGCGATCTACGTTTACGCTGGCACGATAGTAGACAGCGAACAGTTCCGAGCGCTTATAGATCTTGTCCCTCCGGTCAAGCGAGCGATCGAAACTCTCGAAACCTATGACCGTGCCGAGGCGCTCCGCACCATGCCGACTGGTAAACCAAAGAGCGCCGTGCCGCACGACATACAACCGCCTGCGCGGTCCAACGATATCCGCAAGCTAACCGCCGAAAACGAGAAACTTCGGCATGATTATCAGGACGTGCTCAACTCAAATACGCAATTGCGGGCCGAACGGGATCAGTACTTGGCGGAGTCAGCCATCCTGACTGCGCAAGTCGGCGGCATGCGTGCAGAGCTGAAGGAGCGCCTGCCACAAGATTTGGCGTTGTTGAAGACGCTGTCCACGCAGCTCGAGAGTCTGCCTGGGAGTTCGACGTCGAGGACCATCTCGACCGTGGCAACTCGCGTCGGCGCGCTCCTACTTGTTTTTTTCCTCGTACAGGTCCTCGTTCCCCTCTATCGATACAGCATGCGACTGTCCGGATTTTACTCGTCGCGAGCCGACGCATTACTCCTTGTGCACGGTGGCAACATGAAGTTGGTCGGGAAGGAGTCCGAGGCGCTGCGCACTGGCAACGACGCTCTCGCCCGACTCGCTCGATTTCGGAGAGCCGCCGACGAGCCCGCTCGGCGAGGTTGCTGGGGCTATGAGTGAAGCGGCAAAGAAGGCCATAAAGCCATAGGCCCTTTCGGCTTTCGTAGGCGACGTGAACCCGAGCGCGCAGCACCTTTGACCAAGTGCGGCGTCTTTCACGCTGTTCGAGGCTGCAGAGTGGCAGCATCCCCATTGACCGATCGTGCCAATTGTGCTCAAAACCGCCCCTCTTGCCCGGAAATTCCTTGACCCAGGTAAGGCGTCCCCATCAAATGAAATCCGTGAAATGCCCCGCGCCCGCTGCGCTCCGAATCGCACTCGTTGCAAAGCGAGAGTCTAAGACTTGCTCTCCTCTCATTTGGGGCGCATTCGCACTTTGTTGCGCGAGCCTCGGTGGGTTGTCGGCTGGTGCTGAGCCTAGGACTGAGGTCAAACCGTATCAGTTCAAAACCGATGGCTCCGAAGGCGTGGAGTATGTCCGGACTCTTACCTTTTCGAGCGCGGGTCGTAACGATGGGGACTTTGTCGTTGAGTTTGAGTTCAAGGGCGACCTCCTAAAATTGTGGGAAGTGGCGTACGTCGACGGATACATTGGAGACGCCCACTCGACACTAAAGATGAATCCTCAACCGATCCCGCTGAGGTCACACGAGGCACGCCCAAGTGCGAAGAGAATTTGGGTTATGAACGTAAGAGACGGAGCCCCTTACACGTTCGTGCTAAAGCTGAAACCGAAGAATAAAGACGTAAACCGCGACGCGACGCTTCATTTTCTTGAGACCGACAAGACCGCGATCCAGGTCACGGAGCAACAATTTCGAAAATGATTGCGCCTTCGATGGCAGCGCTGATGGTCATATGCGCTGCCGGCAAGAAGCAGCTCACGGAGGTGTATGTAGAACACAAAGACCACACGCCGGCCGTGGGCGCAATGGTCTATTTGAAGCGGCTAGCGCCCAGTCCGCCCGGAGTCACCGCGACGCTTGACGAGGACAAGAAGCGACCTGGTTGGTACACGACTACGGACATTGCGGAAGGGACTACTTTTGTGCTTTGGGGCGTGCAGGCTCCGAGTGTTCACGCGGGGTTCCCACCAGTCGTTGACGGTGACATCGCTCAATATTCTCCGAAAATGAAGATGCCGCCCATTCGGATTGACGGCAACGTTCAGATTCAGCTCCCGCCTGGTGACTTGTCAGTATCAAACGCTTGCGGCCCGGGCTGGGTACAGCCTGCGTGGTGCTGTACGCCATGCCCCAACTATGCGATAACGCCGTGTAGCCCGACGTATTGTTATCCTCAGTGTTGGGACGCAAGTGCGCCGCCGGGAAGTTACGTAAGCGCCGAATCCGCATCGCGCCCACGCGCCGTAGCTGCGCGAAGCACTGGAAAGAGCCAGGCCTCTCCCGCTACGAACAGCGAGCGTCTTATCAACAACCGGTGCCCAGTTATTGTCCCGATTGACTTGCCCGCCATACCTATCGCAAGAGAATCGCGTCACGCATACGGGCATGTCGTTGCCCAGCGATTCATCGATGGATTTACCCCGGCGCGCATCCGCATTCCAGTCGAAAACCCGAGATCGACAATTCCATGCGGAAGTGTCGCAGCGTCGCGATAATGCGCCACGCTTTTTTCCTCCAACCCATTTCAAAAGCGCGCGCTGGGGCGGCCGGCATTGGCACCCTGCGTCGGATGCGCTTTCGGGACCGCTCGCCTAACGGCACTCGGCTGGTGGCAGGGGCGTTCCGCCTTGCGGAAGCCCCCGTCGCGCCTCCCTCACGGATTCCGGCGGAAGGCCAATTGTCAGGCGTAACGGGCTCTCCTCAATCGCGCGGCGGTTGAGGTTTTTTTGTCGCCATCCGTAACCGAGGAGCCAACGCTCCGGGGCTTCCGCAAAGCGGAGCGCCCCGGCCACGCGGAGAAAACCAGCCCTCACCCTGCCCTCTCCCATCGGAATGGGAGAGGGTTTTTTGTTTGGTGGCGTCACGGCCCCAACTCCGGATAACTGCGCTTGATGAGCCCCGCAAGGGGCGGAAAAGCATAGCCCAGGGCGCGACCCCTGGGAAATCGCAACAGGATTGATCGAGAGCCCCGCCAGGCCCGCCAGGGGCGACAGAGAGCCGAACGAGCGTTCGGTTCTGTCGCCCCTGGCGGGGCTCAAATCGCACTCTGAAAAACCCTGTGATAATCCCGCAAACCCAGGGCTCGCGCCCTGGGCTATGAATATTCCGCCCCTGTCGGGGCTTTCGGAACGGAAGGTGTGAATTGGTGCCCTCTATCCTGGGCCTGCGCTGCGCTCCGACCCGGGCTGTAGAATCGTTGGGGCTCCGGAGAGAAAAGCGGATCCACAACCGAGGAGACGCTCCGGGGCTTCCGCAAAGCGGAGCGCCCCGGCCATCCTGCCCTACGGCGGCAAAGTCAGGCCGTTCTTTTACGCAGCTTCACGCGGGCCCAAGGGAACTTCTCGAGGCAGGCGGCGGTATTCGGGGATTTGCTGCATGCACGCTTTGAGGAGCTTGGGGCGGCGGAGCAGGCGTTGGCAGTGTTCGCAGGCGGGGATCGGCAGCAGGAATTTCGTGTCCCGGCCGTGCCATTGCACTTCTCCCCCTCCCGAAAAGAGTAACTGGAAAATACCGAGGGGCAGGAGCAGCACCGTCGTGACGACCCTAAACCAGAGTGGCATTTCGGTGGTCGCCCGGTACTGCGTCTCGCATTCGGTGTCGACCCCGAGCACCTGGTCGGTCTCGAAGCCGCAGTGAATGCAGACCTTGGTCCCGGGCAGTCGGCCAGCGGCCAGCAGATGCTCGATCACCTGCTCGGGACCGTAATCGTAAGGGGGCAGCCCGGCCGCCACGCGCAAAGCGGGCGTCGACGGCACCGAGATCGGCCGGCCGCAGACGCACTTGAGAGTGGCCCCGGCCGAGGCCTCGGTCACGACGACATGCTCACCGCAGGGACAGTCGATTCGGAATTCCATTCGGGATCGATCAGGCGAAGAATTCAGAATTACTCACATGAGGTAACAGAGGCAACGGAGGAAGGTAACTCCGTTACCTCTGTTGCCTCCTGTTCAAACTCTTCTTTTCACTAGACACGGCGGATCGCCCTCCCGAAGAGCGACGCCTCACCGGGGCTGGGGCTTAAGTTGGCCGAGCATCGTGTAGACGCGGATCAGGCCCGTGTCGAGCATCGATTCGCCGGCGCCGACTTCGGCACGGGAGACGATGCCTTCGGCTCCGTAGCCCCCTTCGACCGCCGCGCGGATTGTCGGGAAGTAGCCGTGGTAGCCGTTGGCGTAGCCGGCGAAGAAGGAGAAGGCGGCGGGCGAGCGGTCGCGGAAGGCGAGGCCGAACTCGACGAAAGGTTCGCCCGGCATGCCGACCAGCGCGATCTGCCGATTGATCAGGAGGGCGGTAACCGGGCAATCGAGCGGGGCCGCGAGGTAGCCGCGGTAGCGCTCGATCACTTCGGGCTTCACCTGGCCTTTGAGTCCGGCGAGAAGCGTTTGCGGGTCGTAGCGGTGTTTGAAGTGCCGCGGGTCGAGGGCGAATTGCAGCTCGGGTTTTTCGGGCGGCTTGGGCGTGATTGAGCGGGCGACGCGCAGGGCCTCGCGACCCAGCTCGCGGCCCGTCTCTTGCATCAGCTTTTCGGCATCCTCGGCCAGCGGCGTTTTGTCGAAATACGGGTTGATGTCGCCGGCCGCCCCTTGCAGGAACAGGCAAACGGTTCCCTCGCCGAACGCCGGCTCGACGACGCCCGCCATCGCGCTCGGGTAATCGGCCGAGTATTTGAGATTGTCCGGCCCGAAGACGACGGGATGGCAGGCGTAGTTGACGAGGACGGCGAGCACCTTGCCCTCGCGACCGTCGACGCGCAGGATGCCGACGCGCGGATCGAGCGGATGAGTGGGCGTTTTGGTGGCGTTACGCCAGAGCATCTTGACGGTGCCGTCGGGGCGAACGTAGCGGCGGTTGTGGCCGATCAGGACCTCGCCTTCGCCGACGCCGAGCGCCGCCGGCTCGAGGCGCCCGGCCGACTGTTCGATGGCGGCGGCGATGCGGGCGAGGGCCCGCTCTTCCCAGGCGGGGCGTTTGCCGGGGGGATAGGTGTCGCTGATGAATGGGCCAGAGTGTGTGTGCGAGGCGAAGAAGAACACCTGCTCGACGCCGGCGGAGTCGTGCACGCGCCGTCGCACGAGGTCCATCGACTCGACGCCAAACGTTCGGCCCAGGTCGAGCGTCACCAGGGCCAGGCGATGCGGCGCGATCGTCGAGGAGCAGCACCTTGGCGAAGAGCGGATCGTGCGTGCCGGTGGACGGACCCTTGCGATCGCTATAGCCCCAGAGGTCGACGCTTTCCTGGGGAGTGATGTCGGCCTTGGCCGAGGCTGCGCGGAATTCGGCGGCGGGAGCTATGGCAGTCCAGGCCACGCTGATCGAAAGCGTGGCCAACAGCACCGATACAGACACTGGCGGGCAAGCCGCCAGTGCCACCCGGAATCCGCCTTTGCTTCGTGAACGGAGCACGAGCAATCTCTCGCAAACGCGCTCGGAACTCAGCGTTTGACCGACGCGTGGGGCCGGACTTCCTTCGTCGCCTTGAGCGGATCGAGATTGGGATACGGGCACGTGTCCGGTGTGACGCGGACGGCGGTCGTCAGCTTGAGCGGATAGAGGGCGCCGACGTCATACGACAGCTCGACGAAGGAGGCCGTCCAGCCGTGTGTGGGCTTGCTGATCTTCGCCACGTAGACGCCCCCACCCTCGTCGCTGAGGCTGTGGCTCTTGAAGGCCTTGCCGATCGACATCAGGCGGAAGTCGCGGGCCGTCGGATTGGTGGCTTGCCAGAGCTTGACCTCGAGCGGCTTGGTGACGGCGTTGACGCGGATCGATCCGTCTCGCTCGAACTTCCAGGAAAGCTGCGGCCGGCGCGTGCCTTTGATGATCGCGTCGTAGTACGCCACCACGCTTTCGCGCACGTCGGTGTGGTCGAGGCCGTGATCGGCGTTGGGGATATAGCGCAGATATTTTTCGCCCGGCAGATCGTCGAAATAAAACTGCGAGTTGTCAGGGCAGAAATACTGGTCGCCGGCCGCGCCGACGATGTACTTGGGCATCGTGAACCGGTCGCGGTACGAGTAAGGATCCTCGATGGCGTTCAGCAGTTTCATTCGCGGGTCGGCCGCGCGGGCCGTGATTTGGTGATTGAAGTAGTCGCCGACCGCCTCGGTGTAGAAGCCGTAGACGGCGACGTGGTGCCGCATCGAGGCCACCTGGTTCAAAGTGTCGATCGAGATCGGGACGATGGCTTCGATCCGCTTGTCGACGGCAGCGGCGTTCCAGGTCGTCCAGCCGCGCTTCGAACCGCCGGCGACGACGAAGTTTTCGATCTTGAAGCTGCCTCCCTCTTTGCTGCCGAGCAGTTCCTGAACGCAGTCCATCGCCCGCACGGCGCTTTTGACCATCGGCAGGCGGGCGGGCCATTCCTCATCGCCCCCCTTGAGGAACTGATCCCAGGTGTAGGCGATCAGGTCGTCTTCGGTCCGCTTGACGCCGTCGTTTCGGAAGATGAGCGGTTCGTTGGGGACCATCTTGAGTTCAACCACGACGGTTTTGGTCTCCGCGGCCAGGAGCGCAATCAGCGGATCGGCATTCTTCGGGGCCTTCCCGCCGTTGGAGCCTCCCGTGATGTAGAGGAACGCCGTGTGGGAAATCGGCTGAGCGGGCCGGACGATCGTCAGCCAGTGCTGCCAAACGGTCCGATTGACCTCGTTCGGCTTGCGCCAGGTCTGCGACTTGAGGTCGACGATATACGTCCCGGCCCCGTGAGCCTCGAGCTTGTGATCGATTTTCCAGGAGTAGGTCGGATCGGGCTTGGCCACATAGCGATCGAGGGCTGTCTCGCCGGCCTGGGCCGCTCGCATCGCCAAAGCGAGGACGAGCAGTGTGGCTAGTGTTTTCGCAATCCGAACCGGCAAGACATCCGACCTCGACATGACGCTCTCCAGATGGACTAAAACAAGGGCCCCGCGACCGGTTTCTTCACGATAACTGAGGCGGGAGGGTGTGAAAAGCGTTGTGATTGCGTGACGAACCCGAGAGGCACCGGAGAACCGGCGGGCTGATCCGCCATGGGCGGACCGCTCGCCGGGGCCCTCAGAACGTCATGCAGAGCGTGCCGCCGTCGACGACCAGCGTCTGGCCCGTGACGTAGCTGCCCGCGTCGCTCGCCAAGAGAAGTGCCGGCCCGGCCAGTTCTTTTGGATCGCCCCAACGGCCCAAGGCGGTGCGCTGGGCGAACGTCGCTTTTTCGGCGTCGCTGAGCAGCTTACCGGGCAGATCGGTCAAAAACGGCCCAGGGGCCAGGCAGTTTGCGGTGATCCCGAAGCTGCCGAGCTCAAGGGCATTGGCGCGGGCCAGTCCGATCAGGGCCGACTTGGTGGCCGAGTAGACGTCGCGTCCGGCCTTCGACGCCAGGCCCATGATCGACGAGATGTAAATCACGCGTCCCCACTTGCGGGCCTTCATTTGGGGAACTAGGGCCCGCGTGAGGGCCATACACGAAGAGAGATTTAGCTCGAGAATGCGGTCCCAGTTGGCGTCGGTGATTTTGTCGATTTCTTCCGGAACGTTCGACCCGGCGTTGTTGACCACAATGTCGACGTGTCCCATCTCGGCCAGCGCCGCCTTGGCGAGCCGATCGGCCTCGGAACGCTTCGTCATGTCCGCGACGAGGTACATGCCCCGCACCGAGCTGCCCGCGCGAATCTCGGAGAGCGCGGCCTTGAGTTCGTCCTCGTGCCGGCTGGCAATCACGATGTCGGCTCCCGCTTCGGCGAATCCGCGGGCCATTGCCTTGCCCAGACCCTTGCTGCCGCCCGTGACGAGGGCGACGCGCCCCGTGAGATCAAAGGGAGATTTTGGCATCTTGAATAGGCCTTTAATAACCGGAAGAATTCGTGGTGACTGGGAAAACGGCCCTCACCGAAAAGTGCCGGTGTTCCACCAGAGTACCGTCGGAATGGGAGAGGGGGAATTGCCCCGGAGAAGCACCCGCCGGCTTACCACGTATTGCATCTTGGGCGCAAGGCATTGGTTCAACGTCGATTGAGCAATCAGCAATGGACGTTCGTTCGACGCACACTTTTCCCAAGCCGACAGCTTCGCTGTCGTTCCGGAATCGACGGCAGAGCCGTCGGCTTGGGAAACTGAACGTGGCAATGCTTCCAAGATCACTCGTGCAACCGACGGCTCTCTCAGCGAACTACAAGCCGGGGCTCGCCTGGGCGCGGACGCCGACTCCAACCAGACCGTCGATGGCGAAATGCGCCCTCACCCGGCTCGACTGAGCTCGCCGAAGTCCGGCCCTCTCCCATCGGAATGGGAGAGGGGGAATTGCTCAGTCGGTGAGTTCGAGAAACGGGTCGAGGCCCATGTGGTTGTGGGCGTCGGAGCGCTGCCGCTCGTGGCGGAGGAGATGCTTCCGCTCTTTGCGGTGCATCTTTTCCAGGAATCGCTGCGTGCGGCGGAAGAGTCTGAGCCATTGCAGCGACAGCTCGCCTTCGACGTTGGGCCGAGCCTGGCGACGCAGGCGGGCGAGCTTTTCTGGCTTGAGGCAGCGCAGCAGCTCATCCTCAAGCGAAAGGAAGAACTGGTAGGAGCCAGGATCGCCCTGGCGGGCCGCGCGGCCGACGAGTTGGCGATCGATGCGAGCCGAGCTGTGCATTTCTGTGGCGATCACGTGCAGTCCACCCGCCGCGCGGACTTTCTCCTCGAGCTGAATGTCGGTGCCGCGACCGGCCATGTTCGTGGCGATGGTGACGGCGCAGGTCTCGCCGGCCCGGGCGACGATTTCGGCTTCCTTCTCGTGCCAGCGGGCATTTAAAATCTCGTGTGCGATCCCGCACCCCTCGAGCGCGCGACCCAGCGCCTCGGAAGCGTCGACCGACGGCGTGCCGACCAGCACCGCGCGTCCGGCCGCGTGCATGCGGGCGACTTCCTCGACGACCGCGCGGCGTTTGTGTTCGAGCGTGGCGAAAATGCGGTGCGGTGTCCCCGTGCGAATGCAGGGACGATTGGTCGGAATGGGCGACACGCTGATCGCGTAGGTGCTATGCAGCTCGCGCCGAGCCTGGACGGCCGTCCCGGTCATGCCGCACACGTGCTCGTACTGGCGGAAATAGGTCTGCACCGTGACCCGCGCGGCCTGGCCAGTGGCAGCGGTGATCGGCACGAGTTCCTTCGCTTCGATCGCCTGATGCAGGCCGTCCTGCCATTTGCGGCCGTCCATCTGCCGCCCGGTCGATTCGTCGACGATCACAATCTTGTCCTCGACGACGACGTAATCGCGGTCGCGCTGGAATCCGTATCGCGACGAGAGAGCCTGCTCGACGTGCTTGTACATTCGCTCGGCGTCGATGCAATCTAACAGCGAGGGCTTGGCCATCAACAGGACTTTGCGGCAGCCCCGGTCGGTGAGATAGGCCATGCGGCGATCGGGCTCAAAGACGAATTCGACATCTCGCTCTAACCGCGCGCGAAGCCCGCTGGCTCCAACGCAGCAGGTTGACGGTGGCAGCCGTGTTCGGCTGCGTGAGGCCGATGATCAGCGGCGTTCGCGCCTCGTCGATGAGAATGCTGTCGGCCTCGTCGATCAGGGCGAAGTGGTGGCTCCGCTGAACCGGCGCCTCGCCTCCGTCCGTTGCGCCGGCGGTAGCCGCTCGAAGCGTCGGCCCCGGTGCGCAGGCGGTCGCGGAGAAAATCGAAACCGATTTCCTTGGCCGTGCCGTAGGTGATGTCCTTCGCGTAGGCCTGCCGGCGCTCCTCGGTCTGCATCGGCGTCTGGATGCAGCCGACCGAGAGCCCGAGCCGCTCGTAGATCGGCCCCATCGTCTCGGCGTCGCGTTGGGCGAGGTAGTCGTTCACGGTGACGATGTGGCAGCCGCGTCCGGTCAGTCCCCGCAAAGTGGCCGGCAGCGTGGCGGTGAGGGTTTTGCCCTCGCCCGTCTGCATCTCGGCGACGTGCCCTTCGAACAGGGCGATGCCCCCTTGAATCTGCACGGCGAAGTGCTGAAAACCCAGCTCGCGCCGAGCCGCCTCGCGCACCAAAGCGAACGTCTCGATTAAAAGGTCGGCCAGTCGCGGCTGCGTCTTGGCCTGCCAGCGAAGCTCTCGCCCGCGACGCAGCAGATCAGCATCACTTTCGTCGCGCAGGTCGTCGGATCGTTCGAGAACGGCGGCAGCCTGGGCGTGCCAACGCGAGAGGCGCGAGGCGTCGACTCGCCCGCCGGTTTTCATTAAATGCCAGACATGATCGCGCGTAATCACGACTCAATTCTTGCATGCGGGCGTTAGAAGTCCAATCGGGCCGGCGTCGATTTTCTGGCCGGTATCTGTGCCTCCGCCGGAGGTTAGGACACGCGGATCACGACCAGTGAAGCGTCATCGTGTCCCGTGTTGCCGTCGAGGTGCGTGACAAGCTCGGCCCAGATTGCCTCCAGAATGTCCTGGGGCGGTTGACCGTGGTGACCTCTGCAAAACCTCGATAATGCCGTCAGAGCGGAACATTTTCCGCTTGCCGTTCATCGCTTCGCTTACTCCGTCGGTGAAGGCAATCAGGGTGTCGCCGGGACTGATCGCCAGCTGGGACGAGCCATAGGTCGTCTCGGCCACCACGCCCAAGAGCATGCCGTGCGAATCGAGCTGGACGGGTCCGCCCAGGCGCATCAGTACCGGGGAGGGATGACCGGCGTTGGAATAAGTGAACAACATCTGCCGCACGTCGATCACGCCGTAGAGCAGACTCATGAACTGGTGAGCCGGCGTGATGGAATGCAAAGCGTGGTTGACCCGCACGAGGACTTCTTCGGGCGCCAGCGGAGTGCGCAAGTCGAGCGCCAGAGCGTGAACGGCGCCGCGGACGGCCGACATCACGATCGACGCGGAAATTCCGTGCCCGGACGCGTCGCCGATCGCCAGCGCGGTTCGGCCTTCCGAGACCGGGATCAACTCGCACAAGTCGCCGCCGATCTCGAAGCGACTGGTCGATCGGATTGCCGCTTCAATTCCCGACCCGGGCGCCAGTGGGGCAGCGATGTGCGACGATTGCGCTTGCGAGGCCAGTTGCAGATCTCGCTGCAACCGGTGCTGGGCTTTGCTTTCCCGCAGCAACACCACGCGCTCGAGTAGCGTCGCCACCTGGACCGTGATCGATTCCAGCACGTGCATTTCGCGGTCGGTCGGTTGCCGCCGTCGACGGTCGTAGACCCACAACGTGCCAATGGGGCCCGCCTCGGACCCGATTGCCAGGCAAACGGCGGTTAACGTTCCGGGGGGGAGCCAGGCGGCAACGTGTTCCAGTTCCTCGCCGCCGAAAACGGCACGGCCGCGGGAGAGGGCCTGCAAGTCGGGCGGATTTTCGCTCAAGCTCCGTACGACGCCCGCGACCGGCGGCGCATCGCGAGGAGCATGGGCTCGCAGCTTGAGCCGCTCGGTTGAGGGGTCGAGCAAAAAGAAGGCGCACGAGCGGAACGCGGTGAGCTGCGTGGCCCCGTCGAGCAGTCGCTGCAGGGCGTCGACCAGATTTCGTTCGCTGGGAATCGAGCGGCCGATGTCGACCAGCGTGGCGACCTCATCGGTGCGCGACTCGGCGAGTCGGGCCGCGGTCGCCGAGCGGCTGATCAGTTGGGCGAACGCTTCGGCCAGGTCGCCCACCGAGTTGAACGAGCGGTCCTGTCGGGCGTCCTCGGGCAGGACGAGCTGCAGAAAACCGATTCGCTCGAGCCCGTCGTTGACCTCAGAGAACCAGCATGTCGACGGCTCGCGCCGCAGTTGCGCTTCGATCTCGTCGCCGTGCCCGCCGGCCGCAGTGACGAATTGCAAATCCCAGCCGATAGCGTCGGAAAACTGCCGGCACGTGTCGCGAATCCAGGTCTGCGAGCCGGCGGCAGTAAGGGTCATGAGCGGAGTCCGAGCGATCGGTCGATGCGGGTATCCCACGCGCGCAATGCACCGCTATCAACATCGACCGGCCGCGGGTTATCACTTAGAGGCCGGTCGGAAGAAGCAGGTCGTACCGGTTATGCCGGTTGGGGGCGCTCGGACGAATCGCGGTTGGGGGCGCTGGGCTTCGGAATTCGGACTTCGGCGAGCTCGGTCGAGTCGCGGCTTTGTCCGAGGAGATTCGGCAACTACTTGGCCCAAGGATCGGGTGCCATGCGGGCTCGGCGCGAGACCGTCCGGCACATAGGGCTGCCTACGTGTCCTTCGCGAAGCGAGACGCAGGATTTCGAGCCGCGACCCGTGAGGGAGCGGGCTCTAACGCACACTTCTACCCGGAACAGCCCGCTTCCTGACGGGCGCGGGTCTAAATTCCTCGTATGAAAGCAAACCGGGCTCGACAAACTCGCCTGGCAAATCCTTGCCTTTTTGCCTCGGCAAGCGCACACTAAAGGTGCCGCGGAGCTTCGCATAAAGGAAGAATGCCATGCGCGCCTGGATTCCGGTTCTGATTGTGGCTCTCGCACTGGTCGCGCCCCCTGTGTCCTATGGTCGAGGCGGCGGCAATCATTCGCGTGCCGGCCGGTCGAGCGGATTCTCCGGCGGTTTTGGAAACTCCTCGGGCAGTTTCAACCAGTCGGCCCCTGTTCGCAGCTCCACGGCCCAAACGGGTAGCAGCAAGAGCCATTCGACGAAGTCCAGTCAATCGACCAACGGCTTGAATGACGGGGCGTTCAGTCCGTTGCTGGCGCCGGCCGGCTCGCAGGCGCGAGGCTCGCTTGGCTCGCTCGTCATTCCGGCCAAGAATTCCAATGCGAACACGTCAAACTCAGCCACGACCCAGTTGCCGACTCAGTCATCGACCACGACCAACGGAAATCAGACCTCTCCGAACTCGCTTCAGTTTGTGAACGGGTTTCCGTTTCCGGTGGGGCTTGGGTTGGGTATGGGAATGGGCATGGATTCCGAGTCCACCGCGACCCGGCAATACGGCCCCCTGGTGACGAATGCTCGCAATCTGATTCGGGCGGGAGTCTATCCGCAAGCCGTCGCGCTGCTTCAACGAGTGATCAACAGCGTGCCGGGGACCCGAGTCGCCGCGAAGGCGCAACGCCTGTTGGCGAGTGTCCCGGTGCTATAACGGGCCAGCTCGGTCCCGGCCGGGCCGCCTGTATCGAACTCAAATGCACCGCTTACTTCGTGCGCGGCTCCTCCGAGTGCTGCCAGTTACCGCCGCGCCAGCCGGTGCTTGAGCGGCACCCACGCGCCGTTCTTGGCGCTTGAGGCGACGCACTGCTGGATGAAGTACATCCCTTCGACGCCGTCGTACACGTTGGGGTAGATCGTGTCGCTCGACTCAAACTTCTCGCCCGTTGTACGCTTCACGATGGCGTCGAACGCCGACCGGTAGACGTTCGCAAAAGCCTCGAAAAAAGCCTCCGGATGTCCGGACGGCAAACGGCACGCCGCCTTTCCCGCTTCGTTCATATAAGGGGCATTCGGATCGCGGGTGTAGATCGCGTGCGGCTGGCCGTTGCGGCGGACCATCATTTGGTTCGGCTCCTCTTGCCGCCACGAGATGGAGCCCTTTGTGCCGTCGACGTCGATGAACAGATCGTTTTCGTGTCCGTGCGAGATTTGGCTTGCCGTCACCGTGCCAATCGCGCCGTTCTCAAAACGGAGCACCGCGTGGCCGTAGTCGTCGAGCTGACGGCCGGGTTCAAAGATCTTGAGCGATGCGGAGACCTCCTGCGGGATCAGGCCCGTCATGTAGCGCGCCAAATTGAAGGCGTGCGTGCCGATGTCGCCGAACGAGCCGGCCGCTCCCGACTTCATCGGGTCGGTCCGCCACGAGGCCTGTTTCTGCCCCGAAGATTCGAGCCGCGAGCGCAGCCAGCCCTGAAGATAGTTCGAGCGAATCGCCTGAATCTCCCCCAGTTCGCCCGAGAGAATCATTTGACGCGCCTGCCGCACCAGTGGGTAGCCGGTGTAGTTGTGCGTAACCGCGAAGACGACTCCCGAACTCTCCACGGTCGCGGCCAGATCCTCGGCCTCGTAGAGATTGAACGTCATCGGCTTGTCGCACAGGACGTTTAGGCCCGCCTCGACGGCTTTCTTTGCAATCGCAAAGTGCGTGTGGTTGGGCGTCGCGATGCTGACGAAGTCGATACGCCGGTCGGCGGGAAGGGCCCGCTCCTTGTCGATCAGCTCGTCCACGCTGCCGTAAGCCCGATCGGAAGCGATGTCGTAAGCCGGGGCCGACTCTTTAGCCTTCGTGGGATCGGACGAAGCGCGCCGGCCACGAGCACGGCCCGATTGTCGAGGAGGGCCGCCGTGGCGTGAACCCGGCCAATGAACGCGCCCTGTCCGCCACCAATCAACCCCATTCGCAGCTTGCGTTGCAATGATCCGTTCGTCGTCTCCATTGCAGCCTCCCGGTGTGAATTTGTTGAGCACTCAGCGTAAGGGTCGGGGAAGCAGCTTGCAAATACGGCGACAATTCACGCGCATCAGGTAGGGGGCTCACGCCGCGGGAGACATTGTAAGCGCTGTTACATCGGTGTCGATTAGGATGCGCAGCGGTGACGGCGTTTACCAACGCATGGCATTGGTGCGGCGTCGATTGAAAATTCAGCGATCGAGGTTGGTTTCGACGAACACTTTTCCCAAGCCGACAGCTTCGCTGTCGTTCCGGAACCGACGGCGGAGCCGTCGGCTTGGAAAACTGAACGCGGCAAATGCCTCCACGATCACCAATGCAACCGACGCCGCTCTCAAGGACTTACAATCGAGATGCGATCTGTTGGTCCACGCCGGGGCTAACGTCTGTGACCCCATCCGGGGTCAGCGGATCCCACGATCGAAAGAACTCCTCATTTCGACCTCGGGCCTTGAGGGAATGCCGCCGATTTTTGCCGCTTCTCGCAGGCCTTGCAGGGAAGTCTGGGCTACATATAATCTCATGCGGTTCGCAATCGGTCGGCGTCGGCTGATCCCTTTGGGGGCGGCGGAAACAAAACTGCCGGCAGGATTGCTCCCGCGGGTGTAGCTCAGTGGTAGAGCACCACGTTGCCAACGTGGACGTCGAGGGTTCGAACCCCTTCACCCGCTTTTTTTCGTTTCTGGTGGACCGACTAGCGCATTTGCGTGGGTGCCACTGGCGGCTTGTCCGCCAGTGTTGTCTTCTCACATCCCAAAAGACCACTGGCGGGCAAGCCGCCAGTGCCACCCAGATTTGAGTAGGTCCGAGCCGTTTTGAATAGGACCGAGAATGTCACCCGCGGATGAAAACACGAAGTCAGGCGGAGAGGTCGAGGCAGACGACACGACTTCCGACGACGGCGGCGAACCCGAAAAGCGCAAGCTCGAGCTGCACGTCGATATTAAGGATGCCGGACCGTGCAAAAAGCACGTCCGCGTCCGGATCCCACGATCCGAGGTCGATCGCTTCTACGAAGAGACGGTCAAGACCCTGGCCGAGCGCACGGCGATTCCCGGCTTCCGCCCCGGTCACGTGCCGCAAAAACTCGTCGAAAAGCGGTTCCGCACCGAGCTGGCCAACGACGTCAAACAGCGCGTGCTCGTCGAGAGCATGGAGCAGCTTTCTGACAATAAAGATCTTGATCCGATCAACGAACCCGATATCGATGTCGAAGCCATCGAGCTGCCCGAAGAGGGGGATTTCGAGTACGAGTTCGACATCGAGGTTCGGCCCGAATTCAAGCTCCCCAACTATCAGGGGCTGACGATCACGCGGCCGGTGCGCGAAGTCACCGACCCCGACGTCGAAAAGCACTTCGAGAGCTTCCTCTCTCAATATGGCCAGCTTGCCCCCCACGAGGGACCGGTCGAAGCAGGCGACGTCGTCAGCGTCTCGCTCGAGACCGAGCGCGACGGCCAGAAATTGCTGGCAGTCGCGGATGCTTCGTTGCGCGTCCGGCCCGTGCTGCGATTTGCCGACGCGGAACTCAACGGCTTCGACAAGCTGATGTCCGGGGCCCAGACCGGCGACGAACGGACGACCACCGTCACGGTCGCGCCCGAGGCCGAGGAAGTCGAGCTGCGCGGCGAGAAGATCGAAGTGCGATTTAAGATCCTCGACGTCAAGCGCTGGCGAAAGCCCGAGCTCACCAAGGAGCTGCTCACGCGGATCGGCGTCGAATCGGAAGAAGAACTGCGAAACGAGATCCGCGAGAGCCTGGGTCGCCGCGTCACCTTCGAGCAGCGGCAGGCGGTCCGCGAGCAGGTCTCAGAAAAAATCACCGAGAGCGCCACCTGGGACTTACCCGAGCAGCTCGTTCGGCGGCAAGTCGAAAATGCCCTGCGGCGCACGATCCTCGAAATGCAGCAGGCAGGATTCACCACGCGCGAGATTCAGTCGCGGGAAAACCAACTGCGGCAGAACGCTGTCACGTCGACGCGGCAGGCCCTCAAGGAGCACTTCATCCTCGACAAGATCGCCGAGCAGGAAAAGGTCGAGGTGACGCCCAGCGACATCCAGGCCGAGATTCGGCTGATGGCCCTGCAGCGAGGCGAAACGCCGCGGCGCGTGCGGGCCAAGATGGAGAAATCGGGGATGATCGAAAACCTCGAGGCACAAATTCGCGAGCGAAAGGCCGTTGACGTAATCCTCGAACGCGCGAAGTATAAAGATGTGCCCATGGAGCTCTCGCTCGACGAGCGGGTCGAGCCGGTGCCCTATTCGGTCTGCCGCACGCACGTGGTGACCGAGACTGCCGAAGCGGAAGCCGAAGAGGCAAAAGCTGCTGAGTAGCACCGCGGACGGTAGCCGACACACCGGGACGTCAGAGCAGTTCTTTCGCACCCCGAAGTTGCACTGCGCGAATGGCGCTGGGCGGAGCGTGGTGCATTAGGCGAGCGGTCCGCCACGGCGGATCAGCCCGCGGTTCTCTGAAGCGGCGACTTCGCCCAAATGTCTCTGAAGCCAGGAACTCGCCGGCTGACACCGACCGCTCGCCAGGGAGATTCGCTCCTTACCTCATTTACCAAAACCTGATGTGACTGTGTGTCTAAACTGAATTGCCCAACCTATTGTGTCTAATCTGTCTTGACTGAGGCCGCGACGATCGGATAATGCCTCGCGCGTCTGCGCCAGCGACTGTCGGCTGGCAGCGCGCTTGGCTGGGGCCTCAGTGATTTGGCACGGCCTGCGGCCGTGGCGTTATTTGGCACGGCTTCGGTTATCTAGCACGGGGCCGTGGCGATGATCCGTCTATGAGGACTGCCGAATGACTCAACCTTTCCAGCTTGAACACAAGAGCTCGCTCTCGATGAACCAGGCCGCCCGCGAATACCAGCGTCAGCGGCAGATGGGCATCGGCGACCTGCTCTTGGAGAACCGCATCGTCTTTCTCGACGGCGTGATTACTGATGCGGCCGCCAACCTGATCGTGATGAAGCTCTTGTTTCTGCAATCCGAGAACCGGCACCAGGACATCCATCTGTATGTCAATTCGCCGGGGGGCTCGGTCACGGCGACGATGGCGATCTACGACACGATGCAATTTCTCGAGTGCGACGTCGCCACCTACTGCGTGGGGCTGGCCGCCAGCGGCGGGGCGATCCTTGTCGCCGGCGGGACCACGAAGAAGCGCTTCTGCCTGCCCCATTCCAAAATGATGATCCACCAGCCCTACGGTGAAGTGGGGGGACAGGTCTCGGACATCGAAATTCAAGCCAAGGACATTTTGCGCACGCGAGAGGTGCTCAACGAGATCCTCGCGAAGCACACGGGGCAGCCGATCGAGGTCATTTCTCGTGACACCGATCGCGACCGTTTCCTGACGGCCCGCGAGTCGGTCGAGTACGGCCTGGTCGACGAAATCCTCGTGCGGCAGCAGAAGCCCAAAGGCGACACCAAGGACAAGAAATAGCTTCCGAAAGGGCTCATCACCATGAGCGTGCTCGTTCCCTACGTTATCGAAAAGAGCGGCCGCGAAGAGCGGGCGATGGACATTTACAGTCGCCTGCTCAAGGACCGCATTGTGATTCTGGGCAGCCAGATCAGCGACGTTGTTTCCAACAGCATCGTGGCCCAGCTGCTCTATCTGCAGTTCGAGGATGGCAAGGCGGACATCCACCTCTACATCAATTCGCCGGGCGGATCGATCACCGCCGGCATGGCCATCTACGACACCATGCAATACATCACCTGCGATGTGGCGACCTACTGCGTCGGGCAGGCGGCCAGCATGGGGGCCATCCTGCTCACCGCGGGCGCGGCCGGCAAACGCAACGCGCTTCCCAACGCGCGGATCATGATCCACCAGCCCCTTTCTGGCATGGAAGGGACGGCGGCCGACCTGGCGATCCACGCCAAAGAGGTCCTGCGGATCAAGCAACGGATGAACGAAATCCTGATCAAACACACGGGTCAATCGCTGGAACGGATCCAGGCTGACACCGACCGCGACAACTTCATGCTGGCCGAAGAGGCCAAGGCCTACGGACTGATCGATCACATCTTGGAAAAGATGCCCATGATCCCCAAGGAATGAAGGGGCGGGCGAGCGGCGGGTGCGGGTACCCGTGGCGAGCCACGGGTGCTGCCGGTTCTTCAAATCGAGATTGGAAACCTCACGGATGAGGTTAGGGCTGCGACAAAGCCTTTTCGGCGCGACGCTTCTCGGGACGCTCGTCCTGGCCGCTGGCTGTGCCAGCACGGGCCAGCTCGACGTCCTCGAGAGCCGCTTACGCAGGCAAGAAGACGCGGCCAACCAGTTGCAGGCCCAGCTTGCCGAGTCGCAGAATCAGCTGCAGGCCGCCAAGCGGGAGACCGTCGACCTGCGGACTCAGCTGGCCAACGGCAAGAAGATCGCCCATGCCGAACAGGTCGTCGCCCTGGGGCAGGTCGAGGGAATCTCGCTCAACAAGTATCTGACGGGCGGCCTCGACCGCGACGGCGTTCCGGGCGACGAGATGTTCTCGGCCGTTGTCGTTCCCGCCGATGCCGACGGGAACCTCGTGAAAGCACCGGGGTCGGTCATCGTCACAGTGCTCGACCTCTCGAAGCCAGAAGCCCAGCAGCGCGTTGGTCGCTGGGAGTTCGGCCCCAAGGACAGCGAGTCGCTGTGGCATAGCGGGTTCCTCGGCAGCGGGTACGTCGTCCGCGTTCCCTGGCAATCGCTCCCCGAGTCACCGACGCTGCTCGTGCATGCCCGGCTCAAGACCATCGACGGCCGCCAGTTCGACACGAGCCAGTCGATTCGCATCAATCCGCCAACAGCCGTGGCCCAAGCGGCGACCCAGCCGGCTGCTCCACAGAGCCCGACGCCGCAGCCAGGCTCCATGCCTCAGCCGCCCGATATCCAGCAGACCGTCGCTCCGCCAGCCAGTCTCGACACGGCGATGACGAAGTCGTCAGCCGCGTCTGTCAACCAAGCGGGCGCGAAGACGTCGGACGAGTGGTGGTCCGACCCAAAACGCTGACGGCCTCTTTCACCCTCTCCCATTCCGATGGGAGAGGGCCGGGTGAGGGCTGCCTTTTCTTTCTGGCTCTACTCCCCTGGAATCCCGCACGCTTGAAGTATGCCTCGCAGAACGGCGTCCAAGTCATTCACCACGTCGTCGTTGCCGACGCGCAGCACTCGATATCCGGCCGACTCAAGGCGCGACTGCCGCTCGCGGTCATAGTCTGCGCGTCCGATGTGGCTGTCGCCGTCGAGTTCGATGATGACCCGGTGCTCAGGGCAAAGGAAGTCGACAATGTAGGGACCGATCGGGTACTGCCGTCGGACTTTGAGTTTCGCGGCCCGCCTCGACCGAAGCGCCGACCACAATCGTCGCTCTGGACCAGTCAGTTTCCGTCGCAGCTGGCGGCACTTCTCGGTCTGATTTGGATCCTGGTACGGCATGGTGAAGAGCCCTCACCCTGCCCTCTCCCATCGGAATGGGAGAGGGTTTGCAATCGGACGTCGCTCTTCCGTCTGGCTTAGTGCCGGTGCTGGTGGCCGCTCATCTCGCGGGCTCGGTAGAGCGCGGTTTCGGCCTCGGGAATTTTGCCGCAGCGTTGCAGGATCACCGAGAGCTGCGTGAAGGAGAACGGATCGTCCGGTTCGATCTCCGTGACGCGTGTCGCGTGGCGAATGGCCTCTTCGGCCCGGCCGACCTTTTGCAGGCTGACGGCCAACGCCGAGTGCGCGAGCACGTGCTTGTCGTCGATTGCCAGGATCTCGTTGAACCTGGCGATCGCCCCTTCGAGGTTTCCCTGGTCCTTGAGCGCCACCGCTTCGTCGTACATTTCGTCTGGCGTCGCCATGTGGAAACCGTCGCCTCCGGATGAGCGTCGTGATTTTTCGCGCAGAATTCGACGGGCAAATTCCACGTGGAATCCGCAGCCTGTCAGTGCCGCGCGGCTTGTCAGTATCATAGTCGTTCGTCTGGGGCTCTGCCCACCGAGTATCGTGCCCCGTCGCGCGTCAGCTGTGAATGGCACCTTTGAAGTCGCAACTCGATCATGACCCGGCGTAAGCGAGAAACCCGTCGCCGCGCGGCCTCGAAATCGCAACAAGCGGAATCGGCAACAGCCGCAGGTTGGAGTCCGCGCGCCGCGCGTCCGCCGATCGAGCGCGGCGAAAAGCTGGCGATCGGCATGCTCTTCGTCGCGGCGGTTGCTCTGCGGTTCTCCTACCAGGCGCGAATTTCCATCGAGCATTGGGACGAGGCCGTCAACGCCTCGAACGTTTTTCTCGACCGCGGCTATCCCAATCGATTTCTTTACTCGCCGCCCTTCCTGCCGACGCTGATCGAATTGTCGATGCTCGTGCTCGGCAAGACGCACCTGGCGGCCGTGATGCCCAGTCTCATCCTGGGGTCCTGCACGATTCCGCTTTGCTGGTGGGTGGGACGGGAATGGTTCGGCCCGATTGCCGGAATCGCCGCCGCCGCACTGGCCGCGCTCTCGGACTTCCAGATTGTCTACTCGCGGACCGGGCTCACCGAGGCGGCCCTCGGATTTTGGTTCCTGCTGGCGGTCTATTGCTCTTGGCGGGCCCTGGCGCGAAACAATCTGGGAGAGGCCGTCGTCGCCGGGCTCGTCGTGGCCTGTGCCTGGGCGACAAAATACAACGGCTGGCTGCCGCTGGCGGTGGCCCTTTCGGGTTTCATCGCTTGGGGCCTGTTCGAGCGGTTCGACCGCCGGGAATGGTTCGCCAGGCTGCCGGTCATCGCCGTGCTCGTCGTCGCGACTGCGATCGGCTGGAGCCCCATTTGGCTGTTGCTGCAGCCCGACGGCGGCTACTCGGCCGTGACGGCCAACCATGCCCAATACTTTTTTGGATTCCGCGGCTGGTGGGACGACTTCAAGCGGCAGATCCTCAACCAGCGGTTCTACGAAGGCTGGCTGACGGCGGCCGGAATGATCCTGGCTTGGATGCTCCCGGTCATTATTCAACGATCCGGACCAGTCGGCCCGAGGGACGGAACGATCGCCGAATCCGACCCGAAACCGTCGGCAAACCCGGGCGAAGCCGGACACCGGGCCGAGATCTCACGCGGATTGCTTCTTGAGGCGGACCGACGGATCCACCTTTTGACCGTGGCCGCGTTCTTGGCGGGCGTCTCGCTTTTGATCGGATGGCTGGGATTCAGCGCGGTCTTCGCGGTCATGTTCCTGGCGTTTGTGGGCTCGGCGACCTTATTGCGCCCGCGTTTTGGAAATCAGGAGCCAGAGGCGGCCCGCGCTCGGAACCTGGCGGGCTGGCTCTTGGCGGCCTGGTTTTTGGGACTGTTCGTGGCGGTCCCCCTTTATAAGCCGTATCCCAGACTGGTGATGCCGTGGCTGGTTTGCGCTTGGCTGGCGGGCGGTGCGTGCGTCGGTGGTCTGTTGACTTGGGCCGCCGAACGGAGGGCTGCGAGCGACGCCGCTCGTGCGCTGCCGTCCCGATTTGACTGGCGAGCGTGGGGGCTGCTCGTCGGGGCGATCGGCGTCCTGGCCCTCGGAGTGGTTTCGCGGCTGAGCCTGGCCCGCGCGCGCGACATTCCCGGCTGGCAGGACAGAACCGTCCGCGCGAACATCATCAAACAGGCCGCTCAGTTCGCCCGCAAACGGGCACCCGGCAAGACCGTCTTTCTGGTCTACGGTGAGCCTTGCCTGTTCTTTGACCTGGCGGCGGAGGGCTTCGAGCCGCAGCCCCCGCTGGGAGGTGACTTCTCCTTTCTCGCACCGGGCCAAAAGCCGCTGCCGCAGCCGGCGTTTTTGCTCGCCTATGAAGGGACGGCTGACTTCGACAAGCTCATTGACCCCTACAAACAGCGTCTCACTCTCGAAGCGGTCTTCCACGACACGCCCAGCGATTTGGTCCTCCTGGATACCTATAGTCCCGCCGACTTGGCTTCGGGCCAGCCCCGCCCCCGGGAAGTGCTGAACCTCTACCGCATCAACCCACGCTGAGCCCGTCGGGCGAAAAACCTCGGGCTCCGCCACCGAAGGTCGAAATCGGGGTCAGTCGAAATGGGCGAATGGTAACTTGGGTCGATCGAGAAGCTACCAACGCCTTTAGGCTTTCCGCGTGCGGTGTTTCTTGCCAGTTTCACGTGGAATCCCGCAATACCGACAAAACCCCCATTTTCCGCAGGGGTAAATCAAACCTCGCGCCTGATTCGCACCTGATGCGCGGGCCGATCGTTTCCCTACGGTACGGCGATTCCAGGACGCGAATCACGAGGCGCTGAAGTCATGGATGACTCAAGGTCGACGGCGGAGGGCATGTTGAACTTCGATGGGCAGCCGGGGCAGGGCTTCGTTCGGCGGAGGTTGGGGCGCGGGCTCAGTGCCCTGTTGGGTTCGGGCCAGGGCGAAAGTGCCAACGGGATCTCAGCCATTCCACTCGCGTCCGAGTCACGACAAGAAGTCGCCGATTCCAACCAGGTCCACGTTGAACTGATCGAGCGCAATCCGTTCCAGCCGCGCAAAGACTTCGAGACCGAAGCGCTCGACGCACTCGTCGACAGTATCCGCCAGCACGGCGTGTTGCAGCCTTTGCTCGTGCGACCGTGCGGTGGCCAGTACCAGCTCATCGCCGGAGAGCGTCGGCTCATGGCGGCAAAGAAGGCGGGCCTCGAAACGGTCCCCTGCCGCGTGCTCGAACTCGAAGACCAGGCGATGTGCGAGGCGGCCCTTGAGGAGAACCTCAAACGCCGAGACCTCAACGTGCTGGAAAAAGCCCAAGCCTTCAAGGACTACATGGAGCGCTTCGCCGCGTCGATCGATGACGTCGCCAAGCAGCTCAGCATGAGCCGCTCGTCGGTCTGCAATTTTCTGCGGCTGTTGGATCTGACCGACTTCGTGAAGGAAGCGCTGCTTGCCGAGCGTGTGAGCTTCGGCCACGCGCGAGCCATCCTATCGCTGTCGCGCGACGATCAAATCGCGCTGTGCCAGCGGATCGAGAAAGAGTCTTTATCAGTCCGCGAGACCGAAGCCGCGGTCCGCGAGACTCTCCAAACCCAGCAAGAGCCGGGCGCCGAGACGATCCCCTTTACCGCGGCGGGCACAGCCCCGAAGCCGACGGCCGCCACCGCGAGCGCTCACGTCCGCTCGCTCGAAGAAAACCTGCAGCAGATCTTCGCCGTCGCCGTGCAGATCAAGCTCGGCGGTAAAGAAAAAGGCAAGATCGTGATTCCGTTCGGCAACAACGACGAATTCGAGCGGATCCTGCGCTGCCTGCGCCGGGCGGCGTAAGCGCGGTCCGGCGTCACGGCAAGACGACTTCCACTGGGGCCTTCAGTGTGATCGTTGTGGGTCGCAGGCACTGGTTCTCGTCGCACGCCTGGTAAGCCAGATTGCACACAACATCGACGCTTCCGACGCTGGCCTTTTCCGCCACCTTGAGCGTGCGGCGAAACGTGATCTCGCCGCGATAGACGGGGCCGCGCGACTGCTCGGCGACATCCGGCTCCGGCAACTTCCACTCGGCGATCGCGTGGATGCTCGGCGGCAGCTTCAGCTCGAGGCGCGTCGGAATCGCCGTCTCCGGAGCGCCGCTGACCGCGTTGATATGCCATCCCGCCGCGATGCGAAGTTCAACCGTGAGCGTCACCGTTTCGCCGGGTTTGCGCGCTGAGGCACAACGGAGGCCGTCGCGACAACGGGCTTGCGCTGCGTCGGACGTTCCTCCGCCTCATCGAGTCTCGTCGGCGGTGAACCCGTTGCCGCCTCGACGCGGGCAGTCGCCGGCACAAGCGGCTTTCGTCGAAACAGCCAGATGTAGCCGTGATCCTTCGAGAGGCCGTCTGCTGAGCGACCGATGGGTTTGCTCAAATAGCGGGGAAGGATCGCATCGAGTTGCTTCGTTTTGGCCTCGAGCGCCTTGCACTGCTGACTTTCGTGCATCGCTTTGTATCGTTTCTCGAACTCTGCTTCGGACGCGTGGCTCGTGAACTTTTCGCCCGGGTAGCGACGTTTGATGTCGAGTCGCAGATCCTCCAAATTCTGACGCAGCGTCGCGGCCGCCGCATTTTTTTGCGCCAGCGCCGCGAACATTTCTGCTCGCTGTGTCGCAGAAAGATCAGGCCGAGGTGAGATGGTCGAGCAAAAGTCTCCGAGCAAGAGGTCGATCCGACCGTCGCCGCCGTAGTCGACCGCCGCGATCTGCGACCGGATTCCGGGAACCGGTTCCGCGCGAAGGTCGAGGAACTCGTCGAACCCACTTCCAGAATGCTCTGGAACGAGCGTTTCGGCGGCGGCAAATCGAGGCGCCCCCGGCTTGCCGACATTGCGGAACCAGAGGACGGATCCCCGCTCGCAGCCCGCGAGAATGTCCCAGCGTCCGTCGCCGTCCCAATCGACAATCACCGGGGCCGCGTGGCCGCCGGGCACCATCAAGTCCTTGCCGTCGGCCTGCACTCGCAAGCTCTTGACGGCAAACTGGGGCCGATGGGGTGTCCCCTCGTTCAGCCACACGCGGATCCCGCCGTCGAATCCGCCGATCACCAGGTCGAGCCGGCCGTCGTCATTCCAGTCGACCATCGTCGGCCACGATCCGAAGGAGCCCCCAACCTCCTCCTGCTGCGGATAACGCAGGATCACGTTTCCCGTTTTATCGACGATCGTTTCGCGTGCGGCGTATCTCCCATTCCCCAGCCCTCGGAACAAGTAGCACGCGCCCGGGTCGTACGAGCCGCTGATCAAGTCGAGATGCCCGTCCCCGTCAAAGTCGAAGAATTGCGGACTCGACCCGATGCAGCAATAGATGAAAACCTTGGCCGGAACACCGCCGGCCATCAAGTCGGTGGGTGGCCCAAACTTCGGGTGTTCATTCGTGCCCAGGTTGCGGTACACGTGGAACTTGCCGCTGAAGTCGCCCACGACCAAGTCGCGAAGTCCGTCCCCATCCACATCGGCGAGGCAGGGCCCCGAGTGCCCCAGCGATTCGCACGTATCAATAATCTTCCCGTCGGCCTGGAGCCGAACAGGTTTCTCAAACATCGAGTCGTCGGCCAAAGACCTGCCGACCAATGTCCCCCAAACACCGGCAGCCGGAACAATCAGCCAAACAACCACGGAAAGAACGCAACGCATGGGAAACACTCCCGAAGTCGTTCGAGCGGACTTGCATGTGCACGAAAGGCCCGCAGAGAAGGACGCCGCGCGATCGGCGAATTGTTCACTCAAATGAGTGAAATGACGTTCTAGCTGTTGCAAACAAGATCACGTCAGTCCCTAACCGTAAAGGGCTTGAGATCCGACAAAACACCGCCTCCTGGGCGCGTTAAGTCGGCATGAGTTTCATAATCATAAATGTAGATATGCCAGTGGCGTATGTCATCGATTCTGGTAGGAGCCGGCGGAGTCGTTAGGAGATCCGGCAGCCAGGGAGCGAATTGCTTCCAGGGGATCAGAAACAGGCGCTCTGAGCCCGCGACCGCGAGGCCCAGCCATCCCGTTTCGCACTGATCCAAATATTCCCGATGGGCGAGCGTAAAGCCGTACCAGTACTTTCTTGATCCGGCTGGACCTTCGTATTGTTGCGACGAGAGACATACAAGGCGGACTTTCCCTTCATCAGTCTCGGCGAGCGCTCGCACCCTGCGGACGAACGCGCAGCCAATCGCTTTCGCAATTCGGGCAATCGCGAGTGCGCGTGCTTTTTCGACCGCGCCAGCGGGAGCTGCTGGAGCCGCCGTTTCCGACACTACTTCGGGCGGGGGTGCGGCTTCCTGGTGAGTCTCTAAGTCTTTCTTCGCGGCGAAGAGCAGCTCGACAATTGGATCGAGACGGGTGTACTCAACTGGACGGAGTAGTTGGTTTATCCTACTGCTGGTAGCCCGATCGTTGAGCTCTTCCTTTACGTCTGCCAGCCGCAAAAGTGCGTCGAGACTAATCAGGCGAACGTCCCACGCGTGTCGCGAACCTCTGATCTGGGCTTCAAGGTCGCCCGTGTCTTGGCGCCCCACAACGATCAGGATCGACGACTGACGCGACTCCAAGGTGCCGTCGGCGATTAGCTTGTCGCGGTAAGTCGCAATTGTGTCGAGATTTATTCGATAGGCGTCGGTCGTCTTAATCTCCACAAGAAAACCGAATCGGTCTGCACCCAGCCACAGCCCGTCGTAGCCGATCTCGCCTTTCACCCCTCGATAGCGCCCCGCCTTCACCGCAAAACCCAAGCGGGTCCCGATCTCGTTCGTGCCGTCCTGAAGAGCGTGACCGCTTTCGTTAAATGGCTCGATCAGACATTCCTCGACGCAAGATCGAAGGTGATCTAAGGGCAGTGCCGACAGCCACTCCCGTAGCTCCGTCGATGCAGGGCTCCCATCGCGAAGCCGGCCATCACCGGCCAGCTGAATGATCTGCCGAAACGACTTACTCTCGATGAACTCCGGTGATTTTCGCCATATATCGATTAACGTACGAGATTGGTCCGGTTTGCCGACTTGCTGCGCGCCACTTGCCATGACTCGGAGCCCTACTACGATGACGTGCCCACGACTCGCCTGTGACGCGAATACTATACACGACTGCGGGCGAAGCGACGCACGTCTCGAAGATGCGTAGTCGCTGATCGGGACTCGTGGCAATGGACGCTTGAGGCGCTGACGACTTAGACTGCGCATCCCTGTTAACGAATTACGGTCGGTACAAACGGACAATGGACAAAGGCAGACTCGAAGCGTTCAGCGACGGCGTATTGGCCATCATCATCACCATCATGGTGCTGGAGATGAAGGTGCCGCTCCCGCATCAGGGGGCGACGCTGGCCGATCTCAAGCCCGTTTTGCCGTACTTTTTGAGCTACGCGCTGAGCTATGTCTTCATCGGGATCTACTGGAACAACCACCACCACCTGTTCCAGGCCACCGAGCGTGTCACGGGTGCAACCCTATGGGCGAACCTGCATCTCTTGTTTTGGCTGTCGCTGATTCCCTTTACCACCGCCTGGACGGGCCAGAACAACTTCGCTCCCACGCCCACCGCGCTCTACGGCGTCAACCTGCTTCTGGCCGCGATCGCCTACTACATTCTGCAGCTCACGATTCTCTGGGCTCCGGGCGGCAATCCGGTACTCGCGGAGGCCCTGGGCAGCGATTGGAAGGGCAAACTTTCGCCCCTCATTTACTTGGCCGCGATCGGATTCTGCCTTGTCAGCCAGTGGATCGCCTGCGCGCTCTACGTTCTGGTCGCACTGATCTGGCTGATCCCCGATCGGCGCATCGAGCGGATGTTTGGTGATCCGAAAGAGAGCGAATGACAAAGGACGATTGATCGGCGGCGCCTCGACTGCAATCAGGTCTATTGAGCGCCAGCGCTTTGCCCTTAGCGGCTCGACTCTCGCAGCAATTCTGCCTTCCAACGTTGCAGCAACCGCACGAGCGCATTGCGGCGCGTGGTGTCGGGCAACCTGAGGAGCGCGATTTCGACTTCGGACAGTTTCGCGACCGCGCCTTGAACGTCACCTTTGGATTCGAGAATGGCCGCTTCCGCGCGCGAGCGCAGCCAACAGGCTTGCGTTGTCTTCGGAACGTCGTTCAGCCATTGCTCCGCGAGATCGGCTCGCTTTCGCCTGCGCCTGAAACACGGCCGCGTCGCTCGCCAGCGCTTCTCGGACTGCCGGCGCGGCATAGCCGGCATAGGCGAGGCACGTTTCGAGCCATTCGGCGGCTTCGTCGTCGTTCAAAAGCTGGAAAGCCGCGGAATAGGCGATGGCGTGGGCCTGCACGGTGTCGGCCGAAGAGTCCCGCACTGCGATGGCTTTGGCGAGAAAGCCAGGTGAGAGTGATTCCGGCAACACGCCGTCACTCAGCTGACCGCCAAGGTGCAACAGCGCCAGCCAACGTTCGCCTCGCGCCGGTTGCATTAGCAGCATCCAGATTCGCCGGCCGTCAGAAACGCCGAGTCGGCTCTCGAACGGAAACAGGTCGTTCACCGCATTGACGATCGAGCAAACGATGAAGAACGTCGTGAATAGGGTCGCCGGGGCCGGCCACAGAAGCAGGACAGTCGCGGACAGAATATTCGCCAATGGCCCGCCCAGAACCATCGCAACGCCTCGCAGGGCTAGATGATCCGTGGCGAGGGGAATCATTTCGGCAACGCCTTGCACGACCGCGCCCGCCCCGCGGTACAGCGACACCCGAACCGGTGAATTGAACAAGAGCGGGCCGACCCGCAGCGACCGACAACGGAACCCAACGCACAGCCCGGCAACGACATGCCCAAGCTCGTGCACCGCAAGCATCAGGTAGAACGCTGCGACCAGCGAAAACCCGCAACCAACCAAGCCGATTCGATCGCGTTGATCCAACAACCAAGGGCGAAATTCGGTCAGGCACCACTGACGCAGAATCGGCGGACGATCAAGCGACCAACAGGCCGCGAGTATGATCGCCGCTCCAAACCAGACAGTCAGCACGGCGGTCAGGCCGGAGCCGGGTGCCACGCGACGCGGAAAGGGAGCGTTCCGGTCCAGGATGGGAGTTTCGCCAGCAACCGCATGGCTGGCAGGATCTGACTCCGAGACCTCGGTTAGGTTTGTGGCAGATCCGAGAGGCGCGCGAGGCGGAAGCGACCGAGACATTAAGGCACCTTCTTCCACTGCGCCCGGAGTCCGCGAATCACGGGCAGAAAGAAGGTTGTCGAAATAGGCGGAGCAGACGAGTGGGTTCGACCCTGCACGCGGACCGTCGGCCGCCCGCCGCGGCCAATTACCACTCTAAGCGAGCGGACGGGCGCGAGCAACAATGCTCGAGGAAGGCGAACACCTCCACGGGATTTCCGGCCGACGGATTGCGAGAGAGTCGCAGGCGACACTCACGCGATCAACATCAGTTCGCCGGGGATCTGCCGGCGCCCCGCAGCATCTCGGCGACCGCTGCGTGCCCCTTTTCGAGCGCGAGATCGAGCGGCGTCTTGCCGTCGCCGTTCGCGAGGAGCGGGTTGGCTTCGGCCTCGAGCAGAAGCCGCACAATTTGAATGTGGTTCTCGCGGGCGGCCTCGTGCAGGGGACTGGTTCGGCCGTCCATGATGTTAACCAGACTCGGGTCGTCGGCCAGCCGTTTTCGAACAAGAAAGTCAAAGCCCCAATTCGCCGCGACGCAGATCCCGAAAGAGCGCGGGGTGCAGCCCAGCGTATTGTCTCTTGACTTCGCGTCTGCACCGCTTTTTTCGAGCAGTTCAACGACGGCCCGCGAACCGCTGAAGTAGGCCCAGTGCAGCGGCGTCGCCCCCAAGTACGCCCGGAACGACAGATTGGGATCTTTGCCCAACAGGAAGCGCACAACGTCGGCATGCCCATTCCGGCACGCGATATAAAGCGCGTCGGAGATTTTTTCGCGCGACGTCGCCGGTGGACACGGCAGCCACGACCCGTCCGCGGCGAAGCGGCTGCTTCCCGTCCGCGAGGCATTTGGCACTAGCTCGCCTGCCGCGTCAAAGTGCGACTGCATGTGCTCGATCGCGCCGATTCCCGCCGCGCAGAACAAGTCGGCTTCGGCCCCGAGTTGTACCAGAGTTTTCGCGCATTCGATCGCATTGCACGTCACGGCCCAGGACAGGGCCGAGTGCCCCGATTGCCCGAACTTCGCATTCACGTCGGCCCCGTAGGCCACGAGGATTGCCGCGATTTGCGGGTCATTGCATTGGGCGGCCACGTGGAGCGGCGTTTGGCCTTCGGGTCCGTGCGCGTTTGCCAGCGCAGGTCGGGCCGCGACGAGGTCGGTCGCCGTCTGCGTTTCTCCCGCGCTGACCGCAGCCAGAAGCTTTGCCAAATCGACGTCGTCCGGCGCGACGTTGTCGGCCGCGGCCCGTTTTCGCACGTCGGCGGGTACCACCGAATCGAGTTTCTCGCGCAGCTCTTCGACGTGAGCCTTCAATTTTTGCCAGCTCGGGAAGCCGAACTCCCGGGCGACTTCGAGCTGGGCCTCGCTGAGCCGAGCGTCCGGGTTGCTCGCGCGCAGCGCGCTCAAGCGTTCTTTGCTGAGCTTTTTGAGCCACTCGAGATTGGCGCGGAGAGGCAGCGGACGGGACATAGAGACACCTTCTTTCACTGCGCCCGGCGTCCGCGATCACGGGCAGAAAGAAGGTCATCAGAATCGGGCAGGCTGACGAGTGGGTTCAACCCTGCACGCGGACCGTCGGCCGCCCGTCACGGCCAAAATCCACTGTACGCGTCGCGGTCGGCCTTGGCAACGTAGTCACTCTTCTGCTCTGCGCGGCGATCGGACCGCGAGCGGCCTTAGGAATCGAACGCCCGCCGACTTCCGGCGTGACACACGGCTTGGAGCCAGAGTACAATCCCATCGACACCTCCGAGCCGAGCGAGCCCAACGCTCGGTTCGCGTGTCGAAAGAAGAAACGCGGGGCGTAGCTCAGCCTGGCTAGAGCGCCAGCTTTGGGAGCTGGATGTCGCAGGTTCGAATCCTGTCGCCCCGACTCACCTTTGTGGACGAAACGCCCTCTCGATGGCTTTCGTTCCGATTAACAGAAGTTGGAGCCGATCCACCTGGGTCGGCTCCACTCGTTTCTCGCCTTGAGGATTTCTTCCCCTTTTCGATCAGCTCACCACCAAACGGGCAAATATTTAGCACAACAGCATTTTGCCGCGTACCCGGCGCCGGAGTTGCTCGCCTGCCCGCGTACATTATCCAACCCCTCAAGTAACTGTAACTCCGAAATGCGAGAAATTTAGTGGTTACGAGAGCGCGACAGGCGCAAACAGCGGCGCTGACGCTTATGGCCTCGCAGTCTGCCCTCCGAGCCGCTGTATCGCTGGAATCAGCAAACTGCGACCCGAGCCAGTGCATAGGTCCCCTTAGCCGTTCCAGTGGCTTCCCTGCACACTACTTGCGCTTGAACAAGCCAGCCCGATGCACGTCTCGGAACCGCAGAATCTCGTGGACGCCGACAACCGTTGCGATCCCGAGCAGACCGAGCACAGCAACTGAAACCTTGGAGCCGTATCGCTTATTGTCGCTCGGAAAAAATTCGTCGGCGAAATCTTTTGTCGGTTCGCCCTCATCCCCGGTCGCAGGCGGCCGACGTTCTCTGGTTGGCTCGGCTGGATCGGGTTTTGTGAAATACTGCGGCTGCTTCTTGGCTTCGAGCAAAAGCGCGCTCTCGAACGCCCATCGTGAGGGAATCACGTAGCACAGCGCCCGCACGCCCACCGGCAACTTGTGGACCGGTTGCAGCGCACCGGCCAGGATGATCATTGGCAGAAGTACGATCGGGAGCAGCCCAATGGCCACTTCGGAGGTACGAGCCACGGCCGAGAGAGTCAAACCGATAGCGACGCCGACGAAAGACGACAGGACCAAAACGAAAAACAGAGGAACGACCGGTGCTTTGAGTGAACAGCCCCAATAAGTAATCCCCAACAGAGCCGCACACTGCAGCAAGCACAGCCCTCCGAGGACGGTCAGCTTGGAGGCAATGTAGGAGGGAATGAGCAAGTTAATCATCCGCTCGCGGTGATAGATGGGCCACTCGCCGACAATTTCTCGCGCCGAATTTGAGCAGCCGAACCAAATCGCTGCCAACGTCATGAGAAACACCGTCATCCCGAGGGATTCCGTGAGCTTATGCCATTCGAACAGAGTGCGCTCGGTTGCACTCTGAGAGGTCTGGTCACTGAAAACCAGGACAAGCAATATCGCGACGACCGGCGCCTGGGCGGCGAGGATCAAAGTGTTCCAGACGTCCTTGCGCTTGATCGTAAAACAGCGTGCGGCCTGCGTTCGCCATTGAGCGATCATCTGCCCGATCGTGACGCTCGTCGTCGACGAAGGCATGTGCGGGGCTTCGCCGGAACGCAGCGCGCGTTCCGCGACAAATTGGCGATGGTACTTCGATTGCTGGTAGAGTCCGGCCCACTCCGCAGACGGTCGCTGGGAGAGCCCTTTGAAGATTTCGTCAGGGATCGGATTCGGGTTGGAATCGTTCGGGTTAAAGAAATGGGCGGCTGCCGGATGCGCGGGACCATAATAGACGAGGCGACCCGGATCTCCGGAGCCCTTGTCCTTGGAGACGAGGATCAAGTTGTCCATCAGACGGTACGCTTCCAGACTCGGCTGATGCACGGTAAGCAGGATTGTCTTCCCAGAATCCGCCAGTCTTCTCAAAAGGCGCATGACCAACAGTGCGTCCTCGGACGACAAACCCGAGGTTGGCTCGTCGAGGAACAAGACCAGCGGGTCGGTGAGAAGCTCCATCGCCAGATTGACGCGTTTTCGCTGCCCGCCGCTGATTCCCTTCTTTTCGGCAGAGCCAATCAGGACGTTCTCTGTCGGCGTCAAATCCAGGCTTTGCAAGACCTCTCGGATTCGGCTGCGAATCTCGGGCTCTCGATAGTCTGGCAGTCTGAGGCGGGCGGTATAGTAGAGGGCTTCACCGACCGTCAGCTCACGATGGATAATGTCGTCCTGCGGCACGTAGCCGAGGTAGGAAGCGAACTGAGCGTAGGATGCATAGAGATCGTGCCCATTGAGCAGCACCTGACCGCTCGAGGGACGGGTGTAACCGTTGAGGGCATTCATCAGCGTCGTTTTTCCGGCGCCGCTGGGCCCCATCAGTCCCACGAACTCGGTCGGAAAGACGGTCAGAGAGACGCGCTCGAGCAGCCGGCGGCCGGGAACATCGACTCCCAGATTCCGCGCTTCAATGGTTACATTGCCGTGATCATCCTTCTTCTCGAGAGTGCCTTTGCCCGTCAAGCGCAGTGTAAAGGTTCCCAGATGGATGACATCGCCGGGTTTCACCGCCTGGGGGGCGATCACTCGCTCGCCATTCAAAAAAGTGCCATTCGTCGAACCCAGGTCTTTGAGCAACAGCGATCCGCCGGCGTGCGAGATACAGGCGTGACGCCAAGACACCGAGGGAACGTCGAGCACCTGGTCGCATTCGGGATCGCGTCCGAAGACGATCGTCTCTGGCTTCCAGTGCGATGGCTACTGATGAGCTCGAGTTGCTCTGCGGCGATTCATTCAGAAGGCGCGAGGCCGGGACCGGAACTGCGCCAAAATAAATGACGTCGCCGGCCGAAATGGGTGCGCGGGAAACGCGATTTTGGGCGCGTCCGACGGCAACTCCGTTCGTCGAGCCCAGATCTTCAACGATTGGGCGCCCGTTCTGAAAAATGACGCTGCGCATGATTCGACGAGACCGACGGGTGGTCGAGAACAACGTCGTTGTCGGCCGCGCGACCGATCCGGACCACTTGAGCGGCCGGCGGCGCCTGCGCTGGGCGACCGGGGAGTGGAGGGGGCGCGCTGGCCCACACGGGCCACGGCATGTTGCATTGCGGACCCAGCGTGATGCGATCGTGTCTTTGAACGAGGGTCGGCCGAACCACACGCACGCCGTTGACATACGTCCCGTTGGTCGAACCGAGATCTTCGAGAACAAAACCCTGCGGCGTCGCGGTGAGCCGGCAATGGCGAGTCGAAATGGACGGATCGTTTACCAGAAGATCGCAGCCGGCGGCTCGTCCGATGACGACGGTTCGACTCGCCGAATTACGCTCGTTCATGACGGGTGCCGGGAGCGCGGACAATCTGTCTTCGGGATGCGGTGAGCCCAGGCCGCGACGGCGCCTAGACTTTCAGGCCCTCGAGGCGCTTGAGGCGCTGGTCGGCTGGCGGGTGGGTCTTAAAGTGGTTTTGAACTTCCTGAAGGACGCCGCCCGGAACCGAGTCGGAGCGCCGATTCCCTTTGTCCCAGCCCTTTTCCACGGCGTAGCGTGCGAAATGAGTGGGGAAGGCCAGCGCTTCATCCCGAGTCCGGCCAATCTTCAGCATGCGGCGAAATCCGTATTCGTCGGCCTCGAATTCGAGTTCCTGGTTATATCCCACAGCGATTCTGTAATAAGCGATCTGCGCCAACTGTGCGACCACTTCGTGGCTCCACTTGCCGATCGGCAACGAATAGGTGAATCCCCGCAGGACATGTTTTAGATCGACATGACCGATCTCGTGGCCGAGGACGAACTGCAGTTCGATATCGGTCCGGGCCACTTCCAGTAAACCCTTGTGGATGTAGATATAGCCCCCGACGTGCGAAAACGCGTTGACGGTCGGGTCGTTGAGGAACGTAAAGGTATAGTTCACACCCTTGCGGCCACGAATGGCGAGAATTGGCCCAGCCAGCTCCTTGAATCTGGCCTCGGCCGACGGGTTATCGATTCGTTTTTGGTTCTTTAGAACGATTCGGTGAACCTCGCGACCAAGCTCACGTTCTTGCTCGTCGTCGATTGGAAGGAATTCCTGTCCGAAGTCGTCGACGGTCTTAGCCGCGTGCGCCGCCGTATCCAGGATTCCCCCGACGATTCCCACGGGATCCATGCGAGGCACCGGCAATTGGGGCAGAGGAGACGAATCGGTCGGCCGAGGGCGCTCTTGGGGTGCCTTGGCTTGCTCGTCAGTGCCTTCGATGACGGCTCTTCGGGCGGCTTCGATGATGCCTCTTCAGGTGCCTTCGATGACGGCTCTTGAGGTGCCTTCTGCTGCTCTGGAGGTGTTCGAGTCGGGTCTTGGGGCGTGGCGATTGCCCCGGCCTGAAAATGTCGTCAAGCACGCGTCCCGCGGCCTTTTGCGCCGTCTCTGGAGCATGCTCGACGGCGGCGTCCACCCCTTGGCGAGCCGCTTCTCTGGCGCTTTCTTTCACAGTCTGCTGGATCTCGGACGTTTGGTGCCGAATTACGAGCACAACGGTCACGAGCATCATTGTCATCGCGAGTCCACCGGCGAAGTATTTCACGAAGTGTCTCCCGAGCGCGAAGGCCTAGTGATCAGTCTTCTTGTTGTCGGTTGCTTGGGTGTGCGGGGCACTCGCGCCCGTGACCGTCTGCAGAACGTTCGTGCCGAGTAGCACAAATGCGAGCGCCAGGCCGACGATCACGCCGGCGGCCGCCAAATACCAATGGTTCATTTGCCTGGCATCGCCTGGCACCGGGTCGAGACCAGGCGTGGCTGGGAGCTGGCCGCTTCTTGCCGCGGCCACTGGCGGCAGGGGCGGAGGAGTCTTCACGCCTGACCCGCCTGCACCGGGTCTCATCTTCACCAAAGGAGGACCCGATTGCCGGGAATGCGGTGACATTTCAACCGAAGCGCCGCACTTGGGGCATTGGACCTTCTTTCCGATTGCAGTCCGCGGCAACCGGAGCGGCCTTCGGCAGCGCGGGCACGCAATTTGTAAAGAATCGGAGTTGGCATCCGGCGGAAGCACATCCGAGGGACGGTCGTTTAAGCGTGGAATTGCTGGCCCCAGACCGGGAGGCGCGTTGCCAATCACCGGTATGACCATCGTCGGAGCTCGAACCGGTCCTGGCCCCGGTGATGCCGGCAACGGAATTTCGGCAGGGCCGATCGGGGTCGTACGAAGCGGGAAGGGGGACACCGGAGGAGCACGCCGCTCAAGCAATTGGTCGCTCTCGTGCGCGATTTGGGTCGTTGCATTCGAGTAGCGGACTTCTGGCAATTGAAGCACGACCCGCGCAAAGTCGGAACAGGTTGGAAAGCGAGCGTTCGGATCGATCGACATGGCGCGCTCAATCGCTTGCGACACGGTCAGCGGGATTGAAGCACACAACTCGATGGCGGGCCGCGCTCCCTGGGTCGCCTGGTGGACCAGGATCGCCGAAGCCGGGACGCCAGAGAATGGGTTTCGTCCCACGAGCATTTCATAGACGGTGCTGGCAAGCCCGTACTGGTCAGCGCGCCCGTCCAGTTGCAGCCCCATAATCTGTTCGGGAGAGACATACCCCGGCGTGCCAATCATCGTGCCGGCTCCCGTGAGATTGGTTCCATGATTCTCCGGGAGAATCGCCGCCAACGCTTTGGCCATGCCGAAGTCGCTCAAGAATACGTGGCCGTGGGCGTCAAACAAGATGTTTACGGGCTTTACGTCGCGATGGACGTAGCCTTCGCGATGAATGAAATCGAGAGCCCCGGCCACGTGTTCGATCCAGCCGTTTACGCTATCCGGCTTCATCGGCAGCGCGCCATGGTCCACCGTTCGGCCCGGACGATCGTGAAGACTGCCACCGGCGAGAAACTGCATCACGGCGAAACAAACGCCGTCCTCCTCGTCGACGTCGAGCACGCGCACGACATGAGGATGCGCCAAGCGCACCAGCGATCGCACTTCGCGCAAGAAACGTTCTGCAAAGTCCTCCACGCCCTGGAGGTCGCGTCGCGGGACCTTAATGACTACGTCGGTTTGCAGGTGGTTGTCGCGGGCGCGGTAGACTAAGCCCATACCGCCTTCGCCAAGCTTGGCGGCCACGTCGTAGCGCCCGCCGCTCAGAGTGCGCCCGGCCCAGCTTCTGATATCCGTCCGCATACAGCAGCCTCGGCGCTCGAGAAAATCGCGCCTTTCCGTGGTCCTGAGATTACCCTAAGGAGAGAGTCCGAACAAGAAGCTGTTTCAGACTACGAACCGTAGAAATTCAGACTACGAACCGCGGAAATACTGAGTGGCCGTCGCGCGTTTTGAAATGGTCCGAAGGGCATGATAGCTTCGAGACCGGCAAAATCAGCAGAGGAATTCAGCCGCTAAGGTTCGTCGCGTCTGCCGACGAAGTCTCGATTGGCGCGGCATCGGTGGGTCCATCGCGATGAATGAACGGTCCACGGTGCGGCGGGACAATACGTCGCTGCCGACTCGAGTCACGTGCCCGCATTGCTGGCACCGCTTTCCACCGGAAGAGATCAAGTGGATCGCAGCCCATTCGGACCTGGTCGGCGATCCCTTGTTGGGCAGCGACGCTCCGCAGCGTTTCCTTCCCTCCCGATTTAACGTCGAGGGGCTGGCCATCGATGTGAAGGGCGTGCCGTGCCAATTGCTGGCGTGTCCGCGCTGCCATTTGACCGTACCGCGCGCCGTGTTGGAAATGGAGCCGCTGTTTGTCTCGGTACTTGGGGCGCCGGGATCGGGCAAGTCCTATTTCCTGGCTTCGATGACCTGGCGGTTGCGGCGTACTCTAACGAAGTATTTTTGCACCACGTTTTCCGACGCCGATCCGCAAGCCAATCTCATCCTCAATGGCTATGAGGAAAAGCTATTTCTGAACTCGCAGCCCGATCAGATCGTCGCGCTGGAGAAGACTCAGCTCGAGGGGGATTTGTACGAGACTGTGCGTTTCGGCGAGCGATCGGTCTCCTATCCACGGCCATTCGTGTTTTCTCTGCGTCCGATGGAGGCGCATCCCAGCTTTCATCGGGCGCGACAGATTTCCCGCGCGATCTGTCTATACGACAATGCCGGCGAGCATTTTTTGCCCGGGGAATATTATTCTCCCAACCGTCCCGGGACCGACCATCTTGCGGTCTCTCGAGCGTTACTCTTCCTCTTCGACCCGACGCAGCATCCGCGTTTCCGGCAGGCCTGTGTGGGCAAGACCAACGACCCCCAGCTCGCGAAGGTCTTGTGGAGTCACCGACAGGACCAGGTTCTACTCGAAGCGGTACGACGAATTCGTGCGCGCACGGGACTCGGCGAGCACGACAAGTCGAATCGTCCGCTTGTCGTCGTGATGACGAAATACGACGCTTGGTCCGCGCTCACGAATAACACGGAATTGAGAACGGCAATGGCCATCCGCAAGACCCCGGCTGGCATTGCGGGGCTGGATCTACTGAACATTAAGCGTGTCTCGGACCAGATCCGCGCCATCGTCGTGGACTACGCGCCCGAGATTGTCGCGGCGGCCGAGGCCTTCTCCTCCGACGTAACGTATTTGCCCGTCAGTGCGCTTGGCCATCGCCCCGAGCTCGACGAGGCCTCCGGAGCTCTCGCCGTAAGGCCTTCTCAGATTCGGCCGATGTGGGCCGAAATTCCTCTGCTTTATGCCATCCAACGATCGGTTCCCGACTTGATTCCCGTGGCCAGGAGAGTCGGCGAGCCCCAAATTGCGTCTTAAGCGACTGCGCTGCCGCCAATCGGCGCCGGTAATCCAGTTACGGCGAGGATGGATTCTCGTGGCTTGATGTCGCGGAGGAGCCCCTCTGAGTCACGAAATCGTCTACACATCCGTTCCCGCGGGCCTGAAACCGGGCACGCGGGGATTCTGCACCGTCGCCGCCACGGGCGGAATTCCCAAAAGCCTCTCCGAAGAGCTGGAATCGTTATCGGGCTACCGGCAGGCGTTCGAGCTCAACGATCCAAACGCCGCGCTGAATCCGGTCAACTATTCCCATTTGCTGCTGACGGTCGCCGGTCGCAGGTACAGCGTCTTGTCGCGGATCTGCGACGCCGGCATGGACTACACGCAGCGAACGAATAAGCTGGCGCATCACGTCGCCTTGTCCGAGAGCGAACGGACTGCCGGCGGTCCCGCCGCGGCCCTGGCCGAGCCTGGTTTCTGCGTTACCCGCTGGGAGAGCGGTCCGCAAGTTTTTCCCCAGGGACGACTGCCCGTCCGAGGCGTTCGGCCTCTCGAGGTGTGCCGGGCCTGGAAATCGCTCACCGGAGACGCTGGCTGGGCCGGTGTCCTGGCAGAAGGCGCGATCAGCAGGCCGCCTCGCACGGCGACAGTGATCTTCTCGCCGGGCCAGGAAATGCTCCCGCTGGTGGTCGAGGCGCTTGCCTTAGTGCCTCCGCAAAAGCGCTGGGAGGTCACGTTCAGCACGTACTTCACCCGACTGCCGGCCGGTTTGGAGTGCCAGTGGCGGTTTGTTCTCGCCGGTTCGGCCGAGGCGAACGCGGCGCGGGCCAACCCCCACGCGCTCGTGATCGATCTCACCCGAGCGTCCGGCCAGTCAAGCGGAGGGCGTCTGGTCGAGGCGGCGCGAACCGGCCTTCTGCCTGAGGCGGAGGTTGCTCGCCAGGCTCCTGCCGCTGCCACAACTCAGAATGTCCCGGCCGAGGGATTCGCGGTCACGGCTCCCCATCAAACGTCCAGCGCCGCGTCGCGGGAGACCCAAGAGCGGGTCTACGCGCTGAGAGACCGCGACGAGCCAAAATCAGTCGACATCGGCTTCAAAGCAGTCGCGCGGACCGCGCCCAGCGCCCCACCCCCGAAGAGCTCAGCGCTGAAGTGGACCTTGTTTGCGGCCGCAGCTCTGATTGCGACGATTGGGCTCTTCGGCGGCGGCACCGCCGCCGTCTACTACTTCTTTGGCGAACACCCGGTACCGCGTTCGCAACCCGTGGTTGCGGACCCGATCAAAACTCCGCCGAAAGAAACACCGAAAACTCCCGACCAGCCGCAAAAGCCGGCGGTAGTCAAAAATAGTCCTCCCGCGAAGAGCGAACCGGTCGCCTCCAAACCCGTTCCGCGGCCTCCTTCGCCACGCCCGCCCAGATCCGATGCTAAGGCGCCAAAGCCGGTTGAGCAGCCAGCGCCGATCGCCATGGTGCCCAAACCGGAGCCAGATCCATTCGAGGCAATTAAGAAAAGAAATAAGCTGCTTCGATTGCCGCCTTTACCCGATTTTGGTTCTTCAACCGCTCGCCAGAAGCTGGTTCACCTGAGTGTCAGCGATCCCAAGGGGCTCCAGTGGCGGCTGTTGGGTGCTCACCAAGTGTTCGATGACAAGACGGAATTTGAGATCACGCCTGTTCCACCTTCGACGAAGACCGATTCACCGACATGGGCCGTGAATGGTCACTTCCCCACGAGCCTTGGGGCACAAGAGGTCCACGTTGGAACGCTGATCCTCAAAAGCAGCGAGCTCCAATACTCGTGGGCCGCAGACGTTCACCGGCGAGCGGATATCAATAAGCTTCGGTACTGTCTGCTGGAAATCTCGTACGGGCCCGAGAAAAAAGTCGTCATGCAATTTGACCCGCAGAACACCGCCGTGGACGACATCAAGTTAAGCACGGGAAGTTCCATGCACAAAACAGTCGGCGTGCTCGAGAATGTCAGGCTCGACAAAAGCGACCGGCCGCCGCTGGAGAACTTGCTCGTCAAAGTGCGGAATTTGAAAGTCGCGCGCCTACCCGAAGGGGTCACGATAAAAAGTTTTGAAGTGAACCCGCTGAGTCTCCACGGCTCGAAGAGCGCCACCTTTCGATTCGTCGAGTCGAAGGGCTCAAGAGCCGAACCGGGCCAGCCCTTGCTGGAGTTGCAAATCGCTTTGTTTGAGGTGACCGATGCGGACATCAAGATTTCGGTCACTCTGAACGGCTTCAGTCGCCCCGATCCTTTAGTGCTGACCTCGAAAGATGAGTCCCCGACCAAATTTGACGAAAGGGTGTTTGCCGGAGAGAAAAAAAAGAACGAGAGCGAACTCAAGCGGTGCAGAAAGGAGTTAAAAGAGGTGGAGGGCCATCGCGTGCCCTCGAGGGAGGAGCATGATCTACGGCTCGAGATAAAGCGACGCGAAGAGAACAAACAGTGGTTTGACCGCGTTTGGGCCTTGTACAGCGCACTTAAGAATTCTACGACGTTGAGCTTCGAGCTCTGCCTGCCGATCGAAGACGGCCTCCCCGAAGTCCTGGTCCTCAAATCGCATGGGTCTGAGGGTGACCACACTTCGGCTCGCAATGGAGGCATGTAATGTCGGAACGGGCGCCGCGCAATCCGGACCGTTCATTGACGCCCCGCCCGTCGGCGGCCGCGCGGCAGGCATCGTCTCCCACGCCCTCGTCGGCAGATCGCGGCGGACCCGGGTCACCAGGGAACAATCTGCGGCTGTTGCTCGTCGTCGGTTTGGTGTCGGGCGGCTGCGTTGCTGGTTTCATCGCTGCGATTGTCTGGGTCGGCCACTTGTTGCTCGAGGCGGACAATTCAAACGCCGAGGATGAGTCCGCAGAGTCAAAGCCGGTGGCCCAGGCGATCTCAAGTTCGCCGGCACGGCAGGGTTTGATCCCCGCTCCGCGTCCCAGTCGGGCTCCCGCGCCAAAATTCGAATCGCCCAAAGTCGCGAGTCACCCCGCGCCGGAAGCGTCGAGCCCGAATTCGGATCCCAAGCCTCCATCATCCGGCACGCCGACGCCCGCTCCCACCGAACAGCCGCCGGCACCTGTCGTCGAGGCCAACGCCTTCGACGAAATCGAGCAAATCGGACGGCGGTTCAATATCCCGCCATTCCCGTCCGACCCCGCTCATTCCGGAGAGTGGGTTCGCTTAACGGCAGTTAAAGTTCCCTCCCCCGCCGATCTCTCGTTGACGATTCTCGGTGCGGAAACGGCGTTCGGGAAAGAGCTGCAAGTCGAAATCACGCGCAAGAGCCAGCCTGCCGCGGCTGCCGAATGGACGGTGCTCGTGCATTCCAAGGCAGACGTCAGCGCTAGTCAGATGCCAATCGGAACTTTTGCGCTCGACAACGGATCGTTGCGTTTCCGCTGGGATCCGCGGGCCTCGCCCAGCCTTTTCCCCGGCGCCTGCGGTACTGCCTGCTGCGACTTGAGTATAAAGACCAACATGTGGACGTTTCTCTCTCGGCGCCCGTTGTTAGCCCGCCGGTGCAGGTCACCGTAAAGGGGACGCAGTTTCTGCGAAAGGATCCCCGCGACGTGCCGTCGTTACCGCCCATCGACCAGTTGCATTTCGAGGCAATTCTCGTCGGGCTTCCCGGGCGATCGGGTCCCGAAAAGAAGGAGCTGCTACCGTCAATCCCGGGAATCATCACGCTCGAGGATCCCGCAGGCGGTAAACCGCTCTTGGACTTGGAACTGAAACTCGTGCCTCAAGACGATTGCTGGAATCTGCGGGTCGCGTATTTGGGCCATATCCCTTCAACTCATCAAACGACTCATCAAAAGGAAGCGGACGGCAAGCCGCGGCCATGCAGCCTGACCGACATTCGCGCCCAGCGGAAGCGAATCAAGCCGCTGCTCCCCATTCCAACGACGCCACAGGGATCGCGCACGACGCGGTCGCGAGGGAGCAATTTCAATCAGGGTCCCGCGGCCCCGAAACAGCGAACTCCAATGACCCGGCTCAACGAAGTCAAGGCACTCGACGCCACGCTGGCCAAGATCGAGAGGCTGTTTGAAGATATGGAACTCGGCACCCAGATCGGCCTGCGGATTTTCTTCGAGGTTGAAGGTCAGAACGTTGAGGTGCTCAGGAGCGAATAGACCAGCGTGACAATTCAGCATGAGCGAGATCAACGTGAATGAACTGCAAAGGTTAATCGAAGAGATTCAGGCCGTGCTCGCGGCCGAGACCGATGCCGAGCCGCAGCGAGTGGAATCTCTCGAAGCAGGCTACGCCGCGGCGGTCGCCGACGTGAACGTGCGCCTCCGTGAATGTGATGAGCTGATGCGGTCCGGGCATCATGCCGAGGCGATTCAGCGGGCGGAAGTCGAGCCCAATCTGCTCGACTTGGTTGCGCTGGTCGACTTTTCGGAGGCGGCCCAATGGATCGACTATGTCGCACAGTTCGGGCTCCCCGCACCTCCGCGCCTTCGCATCGAGCTGGCCGCCGAGTTGAACGAGGCTTATGCGACGGTCGAGCCGCTGAAGAACTTCCTGCGACGGCACCGTCTCCACGCACTGGCTCGCAGTCCGCTGAGCATCCGGATCCCGATCTTGCGTCGCATCACGGAAATCGACAACAAGAACCCGGTTTGGGACCAGGACATCCGCACTTACGAGCGTGCGCGATTGTTGCAAATTCCGCAGGAGCTGACGGCGTCGATCCAAGAACGGTCCGTGTCCCGCGTCCTGCAATTGAACGAAGAACTGCGGAGTCCCGCCTGGCGGGAGCGGCCGTCGAAGGCGATTCTCGCCCAGGCAGCCGACGCGCAAAGACGGCTCTCGGCGGAAAGTGCGCGGGGCACTCTGGAGCAAGTCGTTCAGGATCTGATCAAGGCATTTTCGGCATTCGACGTTGTTTCGGGGCGGGCACTTCGCGAGCGATTCTACGCGCTCAAGGACGTCGCCGAGCTGCCCGAGAACGATCCGCTGGTTGATGCCGCCGGTCCCAGCCTCGATTGGCTCGCCTCTCAAGACGCGCGCGAGTCGGCGGACCGCGACCACCAGGCCGCGGTTGCCCGTCTCGAGGCCGCACTCGCTAGCAGCGAGGCGACCCGTGAAAAACTCGCTCAGCTCCGCGACTTTGCCCGGCAGGACGATCGCGAATTGCAGGACGACCTCGAGGCGAGAGTGACTGCACGAATCCGCGGGATCGACCGCGCCCGGGTCCGAAAAACACGCTTGACTGTCGCGGCCATCGTCTGCGGCACGCTCCTGGCCGGTGCGATCCTGGGGGTTGCGATTGTCGTCCAGCAGCGATCGGCTCACCTTGCCCAGGCGATCGCACAACTCGACGGATTTCTGGCGGACGATCGGCTGAGCGATGCGCAATCCTTCGTCAGCGATCTCCAGCAGCAGTCTCCAGCCATTTTTGCAAATGCGGGCGTGCAGGAGCGCGCCCACGAGCTCGAAACCCGCCTCAAAGCGGACGAAGAGCGCAGAACGGCCCGCCAGGACGCGCTGGCCTCTGCCCAGCGTGACGGTCTAACAAAACCGACGTGGGAATCGCTCGATCGCGCCGACCAGCAAGCTAAGAGAGTCGAGGAGCTTTCCAAAGGGGATGACGAACGACACCAGGCAACCGAACTCGTGCAAAAGCTCCAGGCGCGCCGTCGCGACATGGGAACGGCCGAGAGCAACGAATTGGATCAACAGCTGGCGGTTCTGTCAGGCCAGCTGACGTCACCGACAGGCGTCGACAAGGCCGCAATTGACCGGACTCGCGGGCGCCTGCAGGAGCTCGAGCAGGGGCCACGAGTCGGTGCGGAGGCCCGCGCCAAAATCGAACGTGTAAGCCGACAAGCGGACAACTTGTGGACGCAGGTCGACGAGCGGGAGCGCCGGCAACGGCGCCTGGCTGAAATCAAGGAGAAGATCGGGCGTCCGGAAAACTTCCTGGCAGCGCTTCGGTCCTATGGGAAAGAGTTCCCCGACGAGCCACGATCGGCAGAGTTTCAACAATTCGCCGACAAGGAAGGCGTGACCCTCGTCGCCATGCAAAAGTGGAACCAGTTGATTCACAAATGGCAGGAGATCGATTTCGCAGTCCTCCGTCCCGCGGACGCCGAGCCGCTGCTCAAAGAGTCGCAAGAGCTGATATCGGAGATGTCTTACCATCCGGCGGCCAAGCCCGTCGAGGAATACCGCAAGATCCTCCAAGTCATCCAAGAGCGCAACAAGCCCGATGGCACGCCGATTTCAAAAGACTTGGAACAGATGCTCGGCTATCCGCTGATAAGAAACCTGTATTACCTGCGCGAAGTCAAGGGGGGGAACCGCTATTACTGCAATGATCCGCCGACGGAATCCGAGAATCGCATCAGCTTCTCATACGTCAGAACCATCAGCGACTTGAAGAAGACCAAGCCCAAATCGGTCGAGCGATCCGCAGTGAAATCGCTCGATGCCGATTATCGTTCTCCTCAACGAATCTTCGGACAGCGTGCCGAGGACCTGCTGTCCGCGTTGGACCATGACGGCTGGGAGCCAACGTTCTACAAATTGCTCTCCAGGCTTGCGGAAGATCGCGACATCGAGCCGATCCTCAAGCTGGAATTTCTGAAGAAGTTCATTCCGGTCGCCAGGGCAGGCAGCAGCTTCCTTCGCGAGCAGCTCAAGGAGATGGATGCGAGCATTCAAGGGCTGGCGATTGACTATGCCGTAAATTGGGTTGATCCCGACGATACGAACGCGAAACGAATGCGCGAGCAGGCAGAGGCTGCCTTCAATCGCCTGCCGGAGATGAAGACCTTCAAGCAGCCGCTTGACAATTATCTCGCGCGGCTGCGAAAACCGACCTTCGGTCCGATGTATGACTGGTGTGGTTGGCTCTATCGGGATCCCAAGGACTCCACATGGAACTGCGGAATGAGTCAAAACCTGGTCGGACGAACCTCGCAACCTCTCTATGCGTTCTCCTATTCATCCAACGGGGACTTGGCATTCCAAAAAATCGGGCTTCTCGCTGACGGGTATGCGACGACGCCTTCCGTCCCGTCCGGCTCGAGCCTGCGGGAAGGGCGTCCCATTTTCATCGAGCGCCGTGAGAACGCAGCCAGGTAGCAGAACGACTGTCGGCAGAGATCAGAGGAGTTTTTAGGCTGTTGGCGCCCCCCTAGCCGGCCCTGTTGAGACCAATCTTCGGGAGGGCGAGGCTCCCGCCGAGCCGCTTCCGATTTTGGAATCCTGTTAGGATCCCGTCGATCACCTGTGCGGAGAGAGTCGTGGCGGACCAGTTTTACATTCGATCCAAAGGAAGGGTTGAAGGCCCCTTTTCGGCGGACAAATTGCGAGAACTGGCGACCCGCGGACGTTTCGCGCGTCATTACGAGGTCTCACCGGACGGGAAGGTCTGGTCGCTTGCTGCTGACTACCCGGGACTCTTTCCCGTGCCCACGCAGCGCAAAATTCGAGGGTCGGGTACGTTCCAGCCGCCGATCGAACGGGGCACGACCGTAGTTCAAAAAATCGTCGACGTCGTCGAGGAGACGCCGGTCCAACCCGCGGAGACTGATTGGTACTACTCGAAAGACAACGATTCCCGAGGACCGGTCCCCCTTTCGGAGTTGGAGCGTCTCGCATTGACCGGCGAGTTACTTCCAGAGGATTTCGTGTGGACTGGCGGCATGCAGAGTTGGGTTCCAGCCACGACAGCCCTACCGACGCTTTTTGAACCCGTCACCGGATTTGTGGGAACCCCCAGCAGCCCGGGGCAAGCGCTTCGAACCTGTCCTTTGGCAATCGCCAGCCTCACGCTTGGCTTATTGGGCATGAATCTTTTGCTGTTCGTGGGCAGCATCGCAGCCATTTTCTGCGGGCACATGGCCCTCAAACAGATCACTCAGAATCCGCAGACGTTGACCGGCCGCGGTGTCGCCATTTTGGGCCTCATCCTTGGTTATGTGGCCATCGCCGTCGGCGTCATCAGCGCAGCAATTGTGATCACGATCAAGCTCACACAGCACAAAGGCTAGCCGGCATCCTGATAGCGGCCGGCAAACTGGCGGCCAACAATCGGTTTTTTAATCGCCTGTCGAAAGGGCCAACGATGAGCGAGGGCTGGTACGTCCGCCGCGAGAGCAGAATCGTCGGGCCGTTGTCCGAAAGCCAACTCCGCAGCGCTTTCGCCTCGGGCCGTCTAAGCTCCGACACGCTCGTTCGACGCGGGTCGGCCGGTGCCTGGACCGCGGTCGGCCAGGTGCTTGGCGACCGGACGAAAAGCTCACCGGCGCCGAACGGAACAAAAGCGCTTCTCCCAATAGCAATTGCAGCGGTCAGCGGGTTCGTGCTGATCGTCGGCGCAATTTGGGGCGCCTTTTGGCTGGGTGGACGTCGGTCGGGGTCGAATTCTGACGCTGCACAACGTATCGAACACGATGCGCCGGCCATCGCGGCCCCGCGCGTGCCGGTAGCGTCCGCTCCCCCAAAGGCGAATGTGCAGGAACCTGTCGCGCGACAGCCGTTGCGAGCGCGGCGTCCTTCGCCCAACGGGCAGATGGCTGCAGCAGAGAAGACTGTTGAACTCGCAAAACCCCAGCCGGCCGTGAAGGCCGTGACCTTGCCCCCTTCCAAGCCGCCCGCAAGAGTTCAGCCCCCTCCGCGTGGCGCGTCTCACCCAGCGGCGGCTGTTGCGATCGCGGTCCCCATCGTTCCCAAAGCCCAGGCGAAAGATTCCGATCTTCGCCCACTCGAGACGGCAGCAAACCATGCCTCGACGGCCCAAGAGGCTCTTGCTCTCTACAGGCACTTTGCAGCCACGCGGACGATGACCGATTCCCAACAGGCTAAGTTTCGAGTCAACCTCCAAGTCTGGGAAGATCGCGCGAAGCAAAGTCTCGTGCGGTTGGGGGACAAGTGGGTTCCCGAAGCGGACGCATTGCAAGGCGCAAAGAGGCAGCTCAACTCGTCAAACAGGCGTTCGGGATGATCGGGGTTCTCAACTATGAGGAGGCTCGGAAAACGCTCGAACGGGCCAGTCGCGTCGACCCAAACTCGATTACCGCCGATTTCACGCTCGGAACCTTGTACTCCCTCATCAATCCCCCCGAGAAGCGCAATCCCAAAGCGGCTGAGAGGCACTTCCAAGTTGTAGTACACCGGGCCCCGGGCTATGTACCTGCCTTGAACAATCTGGCACTGGCCCAGTTGCGGCAGGAAAAATATCCGGAAGCTGTGCAAAACCTGAGCGAAGCGGCTGATCGATCTCCGATGACCGAGGAAGTCAGGCAGAACATCGCTCGGTTTCTCGGCGAGGCAACGCTCAAACGATTGCGTCCCCGCAAGACAGCCCTGTCCAGGGCCACCAAAATCTATGCGAAGGTTGACTCGACAAAGGACGGCACTCCCTCGGACCGAAAGTATGGCTGGCGCTATATTCCGTTGGTGTCGCCCAAGGACGAGCGAGAGAGTCTATCGAGCGTCCAAACTCCCGAGACCGACCCGGGGTACTTCGTCGCACAAGGCACTGGCTTTGTCGTTGAGCCGCACTACGTGCTCGCATGCCGGCACGTGGTCGACGATCTCACGCTGGGCCCCGCTGCAAAGATCGAGCTGATCGACCCAGCCGATCCGTCACACAGCCGAAGGTTGTCCGCCACTTGCGTTGATTTGGGACAGGACGATGACCTGTGCCTCCTGCGGTGCGACGAACTCGAGGCTCCCGCGGTCCCGCTCGCAGATCACGTAGCGACTCGCGGCACACAGGTCGCGCTGATTGGCTTTCCGGGAGGGAATTCGCCTGGACTGGGCCTGAGAACGATGCGCGGCCGGGTGACGGCCCTCCCAGGCGATGTCTCGCAGATGGGGGGCACAAAGTGGTTCGACTTCTCTCGTAGGCTCTGGTACGACGCCGCTTCGAACCATGGCACAAGTGGAGGTGCGGTGTGCGATGAGCGGGGTAATGTGGTCGCGATCGATACGCTGGGTTATCGTCCCGACAATGACCCGTCGACGGCGAAGAACGCCCCCGGTGTTCCCGCACCCTACGCGGCCGCATTCATTCGCGCCCAGCTCCGCGATTTCTCACACCCGCCCGCCGCAGGCCCGCCCCTCAAATGGACCGAGGTCAATGCCAAGGTCAGTCCGTCCCTTGTGCTGATCGTCGCCGGCTATCGCAAGATCGCATTGGCGATGAACCCGCCAAACGCAGAGGGGGCTCGGCATTCGTCCGGGTCGGACGCTTACGACGATCATGTCTGTTCGGCTTGTAACGGCAGTGGTCGTATGAAATGTCCCGCAGGATGCCTCGGCGGCTTTCTCCACGGCGAGAGGTTAGACAACCAACGAATCAATATTGGTTCGGCGAATTCGCCGATTTGGTCCGACAACGTCGTTTCGACCCCCACGCGCAGCCGCTGCCAAACGTGTGGAGGCACAGGCCGTGTGCACTGTCCTTTTTGCGCCAACGGCGTCGATCCCAATCTGAATTAGCCCACGGGCGATCAAATTGTGTCTTTGCGCTCTCAAAAGTCTCCCGGGGGCGACAACGTTGTTGTCGTCACCGAGAGGGCGGCTGGGAGGGCGTCAGGCAGCATTCATTCGGGCGGCTTGCGTTTCAGGCCACGCTTGGAGTACAAGCCCGGCTGAACGAATTGCGCAAGCTTCGGGCCCGAGAATTCGTACGAATTTGGCAGCAGCCCGAGTACCAAACCCAGCCCTGGGATTTCGTTCACAAAGCTGCAACACGAGTCGCCCGGACTTTGCGGTTTCGCCCGGTTTGCCAAGCGAATAGCAATAATTTAATGTTTGCGTGCCGACCCGTGGCGCGTTATACGGGGTTAGTTGCTTTAAGGCCCCTTCAGCAACCTTCCGTTCAATCCCAGTTAGTTTATCGAGCGAGGTCAACATGCCTCAGCGCGCGCGTCTTGTCGCCCTTTCAATGGCTGTGGTCACTGCCGTTTCGATCCCTTCGTCGCTCGCATTTGCGCAGGGGCGGGGCCGAGCACCGGCCTTTCCGGCAGACGTCACGGCGGTGACCCAGGCCTATAGAGCACTCGAACAGGCCGATCATGACTACCAGGGACACCGCATTAAAGCCATGGAGCACCTGCGCAAGGCGGGACTGATCCTGGGAGTCACTTTGAAAGGTGAAGGTCGGGGCAACGAGCAGCAGGGAGACTCTGATTCGCAGCTGAAGCAGGCCCAATCGATGCTGCAGCGAATGAGCAACAGCAAGGTCAGTGGGAAACGCCACCAGCGCGCCATGACTCACGTGAGCAACGCCCTCAGCGAGCTCCAGACGGCCCTGTCAATCAAGTGACATGCGGCTCAATGCCGGCGTACAATTGCCCCGACAAATCCGAGCCGAGCTAGACGTTCGGTTCGCGTGTCGTACTTAACGAATTGCGGGGCGTAGCTCAGCCTGGCTACAGCGCCAGCTTTGAGAGCTGGATGTCGCCGGTTCAAATCCTGTCGTCCCGACTCCGTTCAGAAACAAGCCCTTCGGCGCGAGCGTCGAAGGGCTTTCTCATTAACGCGAGAGGAGATCCTGTTTTCATTGCTTTTGCGCTTCGCATCGAGAAAGTCGTTCACCATCGGGACGATGATATTCATCCGCTGCATCAGCGTGACGTGGGTGGTGTTGGGCAAGATGGCCAATCGCGATGCGGAGCGCGGCCGTATGTCGCCGTGGATCCCGCCGCCTTTCAGGCGAAACATTTCCGCGACGTGCTCGAGCCGTATGCCATCCGCGTCGCCGTGGATGAAGAACATCGGCGCCGTGGTGGCCCTCAGTTGGTCGGCGCGGATGTCGTCCCCTTTTGAAGACGAGGCGAGCATCCGCTTGACGAAGTTTGGAAACTCGTCGGGCGTTGGGCTCAGCTTCTTGTACTCGGTCTCGAGGGGCGAGCCTTTGAAGACGTCCGCTGAGAGATTCGCGAGCGCGTCGGCCCCTTCCTTGACCGCGCCGTCACGGCTGAGCATGGACGAAATGACGACCACCTTTCGCACTTTGTCCGGATGGCGGATCGCACACTGCATCGCGACGCCGCCGCCCATGCTGTAGCCTACGAGGTCCGCCCGTGGGATCTTGAGCTGCTCGAGCAGCGCCGCCACATCATCGGCGAGGTTTTCATTGGTGATGTCGCGGGGGATGTCCGCCGTGCGGCCGTGGCCCTGCATTTCGACGGCAATCACTTTCCGCGTCTTCGCGAGTTCGTCGATCCACCCGGTCCAGTTGTTGATGATGGTCATGAACGCGCCGTGGAGCAACACCACCGGTTCGCCGCTGCCGTGGATTTCGTAGTACATTTTGACTCCATTGACTGGTGCGTAGCCCGTCGTTGGCATTTGCTGCGCCGATACGACAGTTGGCATGATTGTCGGCACGAGCATCATCAGGAGCAAAGCTGTGGTCTTCATGTTTCATTCCTCATGCACATGGGCAAGTGTCCCCTCAAGTCAGTCGAATGGCGTTCCTCGACAGAAAGCCACTCATGATTCTCAGCGATCACATTTCTCCCAGCACTCCGTCGAGCACCTTGTAGTTCGTCTCCATGCCGTCTGTCATGCCGGTTGCGAACGCCGCGTCGCGGTCGGCCTTCGAGGCGAATCTGATCGTGGTCGTCACGTTTGTGATGCCGTTGGTCTCCTGGAAGGTGACGGTGATGATCGACGGCTCGCCTCCCATGGAAACGCCCAGGTCTCCGGCATCGAAGGTTTGCGTATGCACGATTTTCGCGTGCGGAGCGACCTCCAGAACCTCTCCAGTGAATCCGAACTCCTGGCCGTTCTCGTCGCTGCGCCAGCGCCAGCGATACTTTCCGCCGACGCGCATATCCATCTCGCAGACAGGCATCGACCAACCGGGCTGGCCCCCGCACCAACGACGCATCAGGTCCGGTTCCATGTAGGCCCGCCACACCAGTTTGACGGGTGCATCGAAGCTGCGTTTGACCAGCACTTCGGTATCTGACGGCAGACTGGCTTCCGCGGGTTTCATTTCTTTCGCTCCTGTTTCTCTTGTTGTTTTAACTCAGCAAGTAACGCATCGAGCCGCTTGTAGTTGCCTTCCCAGAGCTCCTGCACCTGCTCCAGCCAGTCGGTGACCGCTTTCAGTCGCTCCGGCACGAGTTTGCACGGCCGCAATTGTGCCTCTTTGCGACGCGAGATCAGTCCTGCCGATTCCAGCACCTTCAAGTGCGAGGAAATGGTGGGCTGCGTCAATGAGAAGCGGCCCACCAGCTCCGACACGGACGCCTCACCGCGGGCAAGATGCACCACGATTCCGCGTCGGGTCGGATCGGCAAGAGCGGCGAAGGCCTGGTCGAGCCGTTTCATGTGAATAGATTATCGTCTATATAGATGACTGTCAATATACGAATGTCGAATTCGCTGAAAATTAGTCTAGCCTGACCTGGGCGGTGCTCGTTGCTTGCTCCGTACTCGCACGTTGGGTGGACGGGTGGCATGCCCACGGCTCGGCGTGGGCATGTTCCCAACCGGAGCTGTGTGTCCCCGCAGATTAGGTATTGAGGAGGGAGCAGGCAGCGGGAACGGCTCGCTACCGCGCGCGTCGGACATGCCCACTCAAAGCCGTGGGCATGGCACCCGGCGCGTCCCCCTGGTTCCTTCGCGGGTTACCCGCCCGGCCTGAGGCCCAGGGCCGGGATTGACCCTTGCCATCGGTCGGCGCCGTGCGTCAATCTTACGGGTACCGTTCGTGCACCGATGCTCTTGCTGTTAGGACTCCTCATGAACCGTCTCACCGTGGTCGTTGCCTGCTTGACCTTGTTTGGGCCTCCGACAATCGTGTTCGGGGAAGGCAAACAGCCGATGACCGTGGAAGATCTGTTCGCCTTCAAGCGGGTGGCCGACCCGCAAGTCAGCCCCGACGGCAAGCTGGCCGCCTACGTTGTTACCAGCGTCGACCTGGCTGCCAACAAGACCTCGTCGGCCATCTGGGTGGCCTCGACCGAAAAGGGCGAGCCGCGCCAGCTCACCAACGTCCCCGGCAAAAAGGACAGTAACCCGCGCTGGAGCCCCGATGGCAAAAAGGTCCTTTTCCAGTCGAACCGCTCGGGCGAAACGCAGCTCTGGGTCATCGACCTGTCCGGCGGTGAGGCGAAGCAGCTCACCACGATCAGCACGGGCGCGGAGAGCGCCACCTGGTCGCCCGATGGCAAGCAGATCGCCTTCGTATCGGCCGTCTACCCGGAGTTCTCCGAGAAGCCGTTCAAGGAGAGCGACGCCGCCAACAAGAAGCGCAAGGAGGAGATCGAGAAGAACCCGGTCAAGGCCAAGGTGTTCACCAAGCTCTTCTACCGCCATTGGGACTCGTACGTCGAGGACAAGCGGCAACACCTGTTCGTCGTGTCCGCGGACGGCGGCGATCCGAAGGACGTGACACCCGGCGACCGCGATTCCTACCCGACCTCGACGACGTTCGCCACGGGCGAGAATTTCACCTTCAGCCCGGACAGCAAGTACCTGATCTTCACGGCCGTCCCGGCCACCGACGAGGCGTGGAACACGAACTACTCGATTTGCCGCGTGCCGGTGACGGGCGGCACCAAGGACTGGGAATGTCTGACGAGTGATAACAAGGCAGCCAGCACTGGCCCGCTGTTCTCGGCCGATGGCACGCAACTCGTTTACCGGGCCCAGAAGCGGCCGGGTTACGAGGCCGACCGCTGGGAGCTGATGCTGGTCGAGACCGACCCGAGCGGCGACTTCAAGGGCAAGCCGCGGAGCATCACGCCGGACTTCGACGGCGGCGTGCAAGATTTCGTCTGGGCCGGCGGTGACCGGCTTTACTTCACCGCAGACGCCGACGGGTCGCGGCCAATCTTCACCGTGAACATGCGCGGCGAGGTCCGCCGCGGAGATGCCACGCGCGGCGAGGTCCGCCGCGGAGATGCCGCTGGCACGCAAGGGTCGCTGTCGACCAGCCGCGACGGCAGCGTGCTCGTCTACGCCGGCGCGGCGCTGAGCCGGCCGCCCGAAGTCTTCGTCACGTCCAACCCGGCCGGCAGCGACGCCCGCAACATCAGCGAGGCGAACAAGGAGCTGCTCGCCAGGCTCGATCTGCCCCGGCCGGAGAGCGTGAAGGTCAAGGTCGAAGGCGGCGACATGCAAATGTGGGTGCTGAAGCCGCCGGGCTTCGACCCCTCCAAGAAGTGGCCGCTGGCCTACCTGGTCCACGGCGGCCCGCAGGGGGCTTGGGAAGACGGCTGGAGCTACCGCTGGAACCCGGAGGCGTGGGCGGCGCAAGGGTACGTGGTCGCCCTGCCCAATCCGCGGGGTTCAACCGGCTTCGGCCAGAAATTCGTCGAAGAAATCAGCGGCGACTGGGGCGGCAAGTGCTTCGACGACCTGATGCGGGGCGTCGAGTACCTGGAGTCCCTCCCGTACATCGACAAGAGCCGCATGGCCGCCGCGGGCGCGTCGTTCGGTGGCTACATGATGGACTGGTTCCAGGGGCACACGGACAAGTTCAAGACGCTCATTACCCACTGCGGCGTCTACAACTTCGAGAGCATGTACGCCACCACGGAGGAGATCTGGTTCGACGAGTGGGAGCACGGCGGCCCGCCCTGGGGCCCGAACCGCTCGTCCTACGAGAAGCACTCGCCGCACAAGTTCGCCAAACATTTTAAGACGCCGATGCTCATCATCCACAACGACCTGGACTTCCGCGTCCCGGTCAGCGAGGGGCGGCAGCTGTTCACGACGCTGCAGCGGCTGCATGTGCCGAGCAAGTTCATCAACTTCCCCGACGAGGGCCACTGGGTGTCCAAGCCGGCCAACAGCGCCTTCTGGCACCGCGAGGTGTTCGCTTGGCTGAAGAAGTACGCGCCGCCGGGGGGTGAAAGCCGATAAAGCGACATGCGCATTTGAGATACGCTCCTGTCCCCTTAAAGGGTGCTCCCGTCCGCTTCGCTGATCTCAAGCGGAAAGAGCTGGGGCCTACTAGATTTTCTCCAAGGTGGAATGACCGATTGCTCGGTTCCTTCACGTTCATCCACGGGGTTTCGACGAACGAGGGGGAGACCTACCAGCTTTTCCAGATGCCGACGGGAGAAGGACAGTAGTTTCTCGGAACCAGATTTTCGGAGGAACTTCCGTCGCAAGTGCCCAATTCAGGTCGACCGGTGTGTTCAAGTTGCCGCCACCGCAATGACCCCCCCGCCGCGGACGCGGACGACAAAAAGTTCAATAGCCGTCTTGTTGTCCCGAATGCTTCTCGAAGGGAGCCCTTCGGGCCAGTACGCCGAAGGGTTTTCCTTATCCCTATGGCGCACCCGGGAGAGTTCCCCATGCAAGATGATGTCGTGGCCCTGTTCGCGTACGATCGCTGGGCCAATACCAAGGTCCTCGACGCCTGCCGCAAGCTGACCGCCGAACAGTATGTCACAGAGCCGGTCCCGGGGTGGTCAGCGGTGCGCTCGACCATCTACCACATTAGCTGGGTGACTGAGTTCCACCTGCGCACGCTGGCCGGCGATCTGGATGAAAGTATCCCGACCGAAGCCGACCTGGGCACGGTGGACGATGCGGCCCGGTTGCTGGAGCGCGCGTACGGCCGCTTCGAGGAGCTGCGTCCCACGCTCACGCCGGAGCGGCTCAACACCCTGCTGACGCTGCGCGCGGTCGGCCGCACGTTCACCCTGCCGCGATGGGCGATGCTGCGCCACATTGTCAATCACTCCACTTACCATCGCGGTCAGGTCGCCTCCAAGCTGAAACGGTTCGGGATCGAACAACCGATCACAGACTTCTTTTTTTGGATGATCGAGCAGATTCCCCAGGAGACATAAACCGCAGGCGGCGGAACTGACCGGCGACGGCGGGGGTGGCATTCCCACGACTCGGCGTGGGCATTTCTTGGTCCAGTTCGCATGCTCACGCAAAAGCCGCGAGCATGGCTCCCGGCGCTTATGACCGGTTTGCCAATCACTCACTGCGGCCAGCGCCATGCGAAGATGGCTCCGGTGATGAGGCCATAGACGATGCCGTCGACAATGTTCGCGGCAATGGTGCGTTTGTAGGAGCCGAACCAGACGGCGTTGGGGATGAATGAGAAGCAGTAGGCGAGGATGCCGGCGGTGGCCGCGACCTGGAAGACCTTGACAAACGGGGCCGCGCAGGGAGGGCGACGCGAGTGAGGTAGGCGATGAGGGTGCTGACGACGAGGTAGACGACGAAGGTGGCGACCATCTTGCTGCCCATTGTCAGCGGCGTCTGCCAGACGCTGAGATGGCCGACCGGGCCTTCATTTAAGGCCTTCTGCATCTTCTCCGACTTCATCGCCTTGGAGTCGCGGAAATCGGGGAAGATATAGTTGCCAGGCTTGATGCCGCTCTTGCGGACGGCGTCCATAAAACTGTCCTCGTCAGGCAGGGCGATGAAGTCTCGCTTGTGATGGGGCAGGGCCATCCAGACAACGGCGGAAATGATCCAGACGATGACCGCGGAAAGAAGGATGGGGAGCCAGAGGGGGATCAAGAGTTCCATGTGATTCCTCTCGAGATTGAGAGCGCAATCCTAGGGCAAGTGTGCTGACCCATCATCCGCAAAACCTTCCGCACCCCCTACCACCACTGGCTCAGGAGACGGAATCAGGCGGCGAGCACGCAACGACGGGAGTGCGATTCCTTTTCTCCCTACTTGTCTTTCTTCTCCCGCTTCCCGGTGATATCAAAATCCTGCTTCTGGCCCCCGAATTCCGCCGCGCCTTTCCCTTTGAGCTTGTCCCCGTCGATCGTCAGCGTGTACTCGACGGTGATCTCGTTGTCCTGCAACTTCCGCACGGCGGTGAACGTGAGCGTATCTCCCTTCAGCTTCAGGTCCTTGAGGCTCGTCTCCTTCTGGTTCGGCCAGCTCATCGTGCCGGCGAGTTTGTCACCGTCCTTCTTGATCATCAATGTGGACGTCCGCTTCTGATCGCCGATCTCATATTCGCATTTCCACTTGCCGACCGGTTCTACCTTATCCGCCGCCCGCGCGAGGCCGCCGACTCCGAGTACCAATGCCACTCCGAGCACCAACGCCACTGAAACGAGCGCCTTCATGATTGCCTCCGACAAATGGCGGAAGGAAAGCAGTCGAACGCAGACCGCCACCAGCCGCTGACCGCGGATCTAGGGATGCCGACCGTTGTTCAGACCACAGTGATCTCGACCGCTCTGCCGTCAAGAAACCGCCGTGGACGAACCACCCGGTCATTCGCTCTTGCCCGGCTCCGTCGGCGTCGGGAAGTGTTTCTGGATCCACGCGTCCCAGAGCGGTTGCTCGCGGGCGACGTTGCTGGCCCCCTGATCGCCGTAAAGGTAGAGGTTCAGCGCAACCATGCTCAGGCCGCCCATGTTGAAGGCTCCCAGGGCGGCTACACCCGGTCCCGGCTTGTCGAGCCGCAGCAGGATGTCGTACGGTTTCTGGCTGACGTACTCCGCCACGCCGCTGAGCGCCGGGACGCCCGCGGGCGCCGTCCAGCGCTGCCCGACGCTCAAGCCTTTTACGCCCACTGCCGTGGTCAACGCTTCCCAAGCCTCCGCTTCCGTACCGGCGACGCGGGCCATCCGCTGCATGATCGCCGAGCGTAGGCCGCGGAAGTGCGCGAGATAGATCCGCAGGGTGCGGAAGAAAGCAGGCCATCCGGATTCGGTGCCTTCCAGCTGGTTGTCCCAGTCGTCCGTGCTGGCGAAAAGGCTATGGACAATGCGGACGACGCAGATGCCTCCTCCGCGCGATTCAACGCTCCACTCGTTCGCGATGGGCGGCGAGCCCGGGACCCAGCCATCGGACTGGGAAGCCCACTTGCGCGGTGGTTCCCAGGCCGTCACGGCTGAAGTGGACTCCATACCCGGGCCGAAGTTCAACTTCGCCGCGACCGGCTTCCCATCGCGCATCTCGAACTCAGCCGGCACGAACCAGGACGAAATCCCCGGCCCGGTGGCGATGGCCTGCCAGACTTCCTCCGGCGTGCCGGGGACCTCGACTTCGACCTGGACAGAACGGCGACCGTTGGGCTCTTTCTTGACGCTCATGATGGTTCCTTAGGATCGGATTTCTGCGGGAGGGGGTGCGCCACAACCACCAGGCGATGCGCACGGCCGCCGGGGCGAATTCATCCTGATACTTCGAGACGAGTTTCGTGATGGCCTCGGTGAGTTCGTTGCTGAAAGGGAACCGGTGGACTACGCAATCATTCACTCCGACTCGGCTCCGTCGGCGTCGGGAAGTGTTCCTGGATCCACGCTTCCCACAGCGGTGCCTCGTGGGCGACGGTGCCGGCCGCCTGATCGCCGTAGAGATAGAAGCTGAGCGTCACCATGGTCGCCCCTCCGAAGCTGACGGTGCCCAGAGCGGCGGTGCCTGGCCCCGGCTTGTCAATCCGTAACAGGGCGTTGAACGGCATCTGGCTGGCGTGCTCCAACACGCCGCCGAGCGCCGGGACGCCCGCCGGGACGGTGCAACGCTGCCCGGGGCTCACGCCTTTCAGCCCTAATGCGGCGGTCAGCGTTTCCCAGGCCTCCGCTTCGGTTCCCGCGGCGGGGGCCATCCACTGCATCAACGCGGAGCGTTGGCCGCGGAAGTGCGTGAGATAAATCTTCAGAATGCGGAAGAAGCCAGGCCAGCCGGACTCGGTTCCTTCCAGCTGATTGTCCCAGTCGTCGGTGCTCGCGAAGAGGCTATGCACCACGCGGACGACGCAGATGCCTCCCGCGCGCGCTTCGACGCTCCACTCGTTCGCGATGGGCGGCGAGCCACCCCACCCCTCGCCCTTGGCGGCAAACTTCCGCGGCGGATCCCAGGCCGTCACCTCGGAACGAGACTCCATGCCCGGACCGAAGTCCAACTTCACCGCCACGGGCTTCCCGTCGCGCTCCTCGAACTCAGTCGGCACGAACCAGGACGAAATGCCCGGCCCGGTGGCGATGGCCTGCCAGACTTCCTCCGGCGTGCCGGGGACCTCGACTTCGACCTGGACGGAACGGCGACCGGAAGCCTCTTTCTTCACGCTCATGACGGTTCCTTGGGACCGGATTTCTGCGGGAGAGGGTGTGCCACAACCACCACGCGATGCGCGCGGCCGCCGGGGGCAGATTCATCGTGATACTTCGAAACGAGTTTCGTGATGGCTTCGGTGAGTTCGTTGCTGAAAGCCGCCCGATCCGTCGCCGACCGGAAGCGAACCTCGGTATCCACCGCCAGGGTCGCCAAGCGCTTGCCCGCCTCTTTCGCACGACGAACGAGGTCACCCACCTCGCGGACGACCCGTGCGCCCAGGGCGATGAGATAGCTCGCCGACAGCCGATCGGCCTCCCGATTCGGATCAACGGCGACCGGGCCCAGGGCGCTCGGCGAAACGACGTAGGAAGCTGCCGTCGCTACGAGCAGCCGTTCCGTCAGCCCGCCCCATTTGCGTTCCTGGGCCAGCCGCACCAGCCCGTGCGCCTCCAGCGCGTGCAGATGGTAGTTGACCTTCTGCCGAGCCAAACCGACCCGCGTGGCCAACGTCGCCGCAGAAGCGGGCGCGGCCAGCTCGGAGAGGAGTCGACTGCGGACGGGCTCCAAGGCCACCGTCGCCGCCACCGGATCGTCGATGACTTGAATGTCGAGCATCAGGAGATGCTAGCATTGACAACTTTTATTGTCAATCAAGAATCCAGGCTTTTTCGGCCGAATTCGCGGAGTCGATCTCGCCGTGAACGCTCCTGGCATTTTGGCCCGTCAACGGAGACAATGCTCCGAGGTTCGCGTTTCATCGACCCTTCATTCATTTTCGCAAACAGGGAGAATCCGTATGCGAGGCCTACGAACGATCTTGTTCGCCAGTCTGAGCGTCCTACTCGTTCCCGTGCTAAGCGCGAGAGCCGAGACGAAAATTGAGCTGAAGGGAGTGCACCTGTGCTGTGCGAAGTGTACCGCGGCGGTGAAGTCGGCACTGCGTAAGGTCGACGGAGTCAAAGGCACGTGCGATCAAAAGAAAGGCACCGTGACCATTGAGGCTCCCGACGACGCCACCGCCCAGAAGGCCCTGGATGCGTTGGCGGCAAAGGGGTTCCATGGCGACACGGGCAACAGCACGCTGAAGATCAAGGAAGACAGTGGAGTCGCCGCCGGCAAAGTGACCAGCTTGACGCTCAAGGGGATTCACAACTGCTGCGGCTCTTGCAACGAGGCCATCGAGGACGCGATCAAAAAAGTCGACGGCGTGACGGCCGACACCGCGAAACCCCACACGGACTCGCTGACGGTGACCGGCAACTTCGACGGGGCCGAACTCGTGAAGGCCCTCAACGCCGCCGGTTTCCACGTGCGGGTGCAGCAATAGCCTGACCCGGCCCGATCCGGCACCGGCCCCGAGATTGTGAAGCCTGTCATCGAGCGGCTCTCAAGCCCCCGCGTCAAATCAGACTTTAAAAAGGGATGCAGCTCTTTTCCGAAAGGGCTGCGTCCTCTTTTCGCTTATGGGCCGCAGCAGCTGACCGGCGCCGGGCGGCATGCTCGCGCAGTTGGCGTGCATGCGGACCGTCGCACGACATGCCCAGGCAGGGCCGTGGGACATGCCACCCGGCCGCCGCGACTACGCGGTCGGTTAAGCGGGGGCAGGTCATCTCCATGACAAGCGGTGATACCAACCTGCCGCAGTGGGCGCTACCAACGAGCGCCGAACTCGCTACGATCGCGCACTCGGCGCGCCGAGAGCAAGAATTTTCTCCATGTCTGTCCTACTCGGCGGACAGGCCGACCTGGCCGAGATGGCCTACGGACCCGTCCGCATTCCTTCGACGCAACAGCAGCCGGAAATTTTTTTGGACGATTGTCGAATTCCGGTTCGGCCATTCGACTATAGGGAGAAGGCAGGGCAACCGGCCCGCCCGAAGACCTTTACCGGAGACATCATGACCCAGTTTTTGGTTGCCATTCACCATCCCGACGACTACGACCCGTTCGTCGCAGAGGACGAAGCGATGCACCGCGACATTGACGTGCTCAACGAGGAGATGATCGCTGCTGGTGCCAGGTTTTTCGCTGGCGGCCTGCACCCGGCACGCAGCGCGAAGTCGCTACGGGCGCAGTCGAATGGTGAGGTGCTCATCACCGACGGGCCGTACCTCGAGACCAAGGAGCACATTGGCGGTTTTTGGATACTGGAAGCCGCTGATATGGACGAGGCGCTGGCGTGGGGGCGCAAGGCCACAGTCGCCTGTCGGGCGCCGGTGGAGGTACGCCAGTTTTACGCAATGCCATCCGCCTGAGGGGGCCATCCGCCTGAGGGGGCCATCCGCCTGAGGGGGCCATCCGCCTGAGGGCCGTCCGACGACCGGGCATCCAACGGAGGCGACTGATTGCCATGGCCTCAGCGCAGACCGCGCCGAGGCGTCTCTCCGAAGCGAGCGATCTCCCGGCCCCGTTAGATCGCGAGGGCGTCTCCGGGGCGTGACGCCAATTCAATCGCTCCCTCCTGGCAAGAATGGAGAAAAAGTTCAATTAGTGTCTTGTCGCCCCGAATGTTGCGGTGGCATTTTTGCTCGGTCCCAAAGCTCTGCTTGGGACGGCACTTCCTCGAAGCTCCGCTTCGTTCCTGTGAGTCAATCCGCGGCGTCCGATCCCGGATTCCGAGGAAACTGATCTTGGGCGAAGCTCGTTTTTGCGGCGGAATGGAGAGAGCGGACTCGTTGCGCACCGCGGTGTTTCCGGCGGTGGGGTTTTCTTTTTGAAATCGGGCGAATCCGATGGAAATCGCAGACGTACACCTGACTCTGACTCGCGCCGGATTGGCAAAAGTTGCCGAAATGTAATGCGATGGCCAGGCTCTGCGGCGGCTTCGACGGGGTTAGTTGCTTTAGGGCCTCTTCAGCGTAAGTGAAGATAAGCACTTCTCTCTGCTCAGTTCCGTCTATTGAACGAGGTCGAAATGCAGCCCGTGCGTCTGTTCGTCGCCGTCACAATTGCACTAGTCGCCGTCGCATCGATCGATCCTACCTCTGCCGTCGCTCAAAACTCGAACCGCCGCAGCCGTCGCCAAGCCATCATGGCGAACCGACCCTACGCGCCGGTCCCCGCGAACTTCAACACCGGGGGGCGAACTCCCGCCAACCCGGCCGACGTCCAGGCAGTTACGCAGGCGTATCGGCTGCTGCAGCAGGCCGATCACGATTACCAGGGGCATCGCGCCAAGGCCATGAAGCACTTGCACCAGGCGGGGCGAGCTCTCGGAGTCGCCTTGAAGGGCGACGGCAAGGCCGGAGAGCAGCAGGGGACTTCGGACTCGCAGCTCAAGCAGGCGCAATCGGTCCTTCAGCAGATGAGCGCCAATCAAGCGACCGGACCACGTCATCAGCGTGCGATGCAGCACGTGCACAGCGCTCTCAGCGAACTTCAGACTGCGCTTTCGATCAAGTAACACCGTCGAACAAGTCACACCCGAGCAACTTGGCGGCGAAAACGTCGACCTTCAACGCCCGAACCGCCGCCAATGTTTTGGGGGTGGACTCATCTGAGCCCGCCCCTTTTTTTGCGCCGATCCGAGCTTGGCTTTGCCGCCGCGTCAGCGCGCGCCTTAAGCGTGGTCCGGCAGCCCATCGAACAGGCTCGTGCCAACGCGGATCATCGTCGCCCCCTCCTCGATGGCGACTTCAAAGTCGCCGCTCATTCCCATGGACAGGTCGCCAAGCGGCGGCGAGCCGGGCATGGCGGCCAGTCGGTCGCGCAGCCCCCGCAAGCGTTGGAACGTGGTCCGGGAGTTTTCGGGCTCATCGGAGAAGGGGGCCATCGTCATTAGGCCACGAATCTCGACATGGGTGAGATCGCTGAACGCCTTCCAGTCGGCTTCGAGTTGCTCGGGTACGAAACCATCCTTCGAGGCTTCGCCTGAAACATTGACCTCCAACAAAAGCCGCGGCCGCACGCCGAGTTCAGCCGCGAGTCCGTCGACCCGCGTTGCCAGCGAGAGGCTGTCGATCGAATGCACGCACTCTGCGACGGGCAGAATCTTGCGGACCTTGTTGCGTTGCAGGTGTCCGATAAGGTGCCAATGGGCGGGAGTTGCGATTTGTTCGGCCCGCTCGAGCAGGTGTTGCGGACGGCTTTCTCCAAGGTCGCGAACGCCCTGGGCAAGGAGGGCCTCGATCCATTCGAGCCGCGCCGACTTGGTGACAGCGACTAAAAGGACATCGGCGGGAGCCCGACCAGCCTTACAGGCCGCGTCGATCCGCGCGAATCCGCGCCAGGTTCTCGGCGATCCGAGATTCGACGGTGCTCATCGCATCAGCCCGACCGCGCTAGACGAGGACGGGGTGCCCTGCCCACGGCTTGACGCGGGAGCTTCGCCCTCCCAAACGCGAACTCAGTCGTTGCGCAGTCGCAGCCCCATCTCCGTTAGCTTCGCCCGCACTTCATTGAGCGAGGTGACGCCGAAGTTGCGGACTGAAAGCAGTTCATCGGCCGTCTTGGAAATGAGCTCGCCGATCGTGACGAGACCCAGACGCGACAGGCATTTCCGGGCCCGCACAGAGAGGTTGAGATCGCCCACGGGAGCTTCGATGATTGCCTGCTCCTGAGGAGAAACGGTCTCCGGCGCAAACAGCGGCGCGGAAAGTGGCGAGCGCGTAGCGAATTGTCCGATCGACAGGCCGCGACTCTTCAGGATCTCGCGGATTTCCCGCAACGATGTCTCGCCAAAATTCTTGCTGGACAGAAGATCATGCTCGCTGATGGCGGTCAGATCGCCCAGCGTCTCGATGCCGGCCCGTTCGAGACAGTTGCGGCTGCGGGCCGAAAGCTCGAAGTCGCCGATGGGGATCCGCATCACCTGTTCCAGCTCGCGCTGGTGGCGGATCGCATCCTCGTCGTAGTACATGTTGCCCGCGGCCTGAATGTCCTTCAGGTACAGCTGGGCTCGCTCGTGGTTCGGATAAAACTGCAGCACGCGGTTGAAGCAGAAAGCCGCCGCCGGATAGCGCTCTTTGTCTTCGTAGAGCAACCCGAGGTTGATGAGTGCCCCGATATAAAACGGCGCCCGCGACAGCGACTGCTCATAAAGCCGAATCGCATCATCGTCGTTGCCAAGCAGGTTCATTTCGTTGGCCAGGCGGAAGAGGGCGGCCGTGTGATGCGGATCCATGTCGACGGTCCGCTCGAAATACTCGATGGCGCCGAAGATATCGCCGTGATCGGCGCGAATGCAGCCCATCTGATACGAGTATTCGGCGCGGGTGGCCGCTTCGCGAGCCGACTCCCGCAACAAGCGTTCGGCCTCTTCAATCTTGCCCGACAGGCGAATCGCTCCCGCCCTGCAGAGCCGGCACTGAATCGGATCGTACCCGTGCTTGCCGGCATCCTCGAATGCCTGGGCGGCCTCGGGATATTGCTGCTGTCCCAGCAGGACCAAGCCGCGGTAATAGGCCGCGATGCCCACGCCGGAGACGTCGCTCAGATATTTGAGAGCCAGATGGTGCTGGCCGAGCAAGTAGGCGACGACGCCGGCAACGATCAGCGTTTTCTGAGGCGGATTGGGATCCTCAGCCTGGTCGCGGAGTTCCGCAAAGGCCTGTCGCACGGCGGACAAGCCGTCGCCTGCCATCGCCTGGCGGAGCTTTTCGACGTCTTGCGGACCGAAGTCGGTTGAATTGAAAATCAGCGCTCGGGCGTCGATCGGTTCCGCGGGCGCCAGGGGTGCGATTCCACGTTGAATCGGAGCGGCAACTCCTGGGCGAATCATGCAAGTTCTCCTAGCCAGCAGCAAATAAGGTTCGACAAGCAAGCCCCCGGCGAGTCCCAGCGGGCCTCGGCAGACAAATTATCGCGGGGGAGTCAAACCGGCGAGGTCCGCGCCGGTCGCGCGTGCCATGGATGGTGCCTGTGCAATCGAGTGATCGTTCCATCAGGAACCGGTCGAGACCGATCACAGTCGCGTGGGATTTCGTGGGGAGCCGCCGGCGACCAAGGCGACTCTTGGGCTCCGTCCGGCGAATGCCGATCTGGCGTTGCCGGGACGGGCCGTTGGGAACGGGCTATTCTTCAGAGACGTACGGTAAGAGCCCCATGAACCGGGCCATCAGCACGGCACGACGCACCGCCCGTTGATACTTGGCGCAGTTGCCCGTGCGACGGCGCGACTGAATGTGCCCCTCTCGATCGATCATCAGCCGCAAGGTCTTCAGATCCTTGAAATCGACGTAAATCGGTCGAGGTGAATGATTGCAGCCGTTCGGACAGAAGCGGCAGCGCAGTTTCTTCTTGAGGCGGGCGCGCTTTTCCGGCGCTTTCTAATCTCGATTCGATTCAATGTCGCCATGTTCGGTCGATACCTTCTCCGCAATACGGACAGCCCGAGTCGAAACCGGAATTATGAGGGGCAAAGCGATATCTTGCAAGTCTGGAAAACGTCGCTCGCAGTCTCGACAATGTCGACTCGCGCCGGCTTCCCGCCTCGAACGAGTCCTAGAACGGGGTCATAACATTGTCCCGCGATGAACCCAAAGCCGTCCTCTTCGACATGGACGGCGTGTTGATCGACTCGTATCGAGCTCATTTCGAGAGTTGGCGGCGGGTGGCCCGCGAACACAGCCGCGATTATACCGAAGCTCAATTTGCAGCTGGCTTTGGGCGAACGAGCCGCGAAGTCATTGCCGAGCAGTGGCAGGGGGAGCCGCTCTCGGATGAACGGATCGCCGAGATCGATCGGCGAAAGGAGGCGATCTTTCGCGAAATTATCAGCGGCGACTTTCCGGCCATGGACGGAGCCATCGAGTTGATTGAATCGCTCGTTCGCGCGGGCTTTCGCGTGGCGGTCGGCTCTTCAGGGCCGGCCGCGAATGTGAGGCTGGCGATCGAGCGCCTGGGGGTCGGCCGGTTGCTGTCGGCCACAGTGACCGGAGACGACGTCGAGCGCGGCAAGCCCGATCCGCAAGTCTTCCTGATCGCGGCGGAGAGGATGCGCGTGCCGCCAGCGCGCTGCGTCGTGGTCGAGGATGCGCCCGTGGGAGTCGAAGCGGCCCGCCGCGGCGGCATGCACGTAATTGCGCTCGCGAGCACGGGCCGGACAGTCGAACAGCTTCGCGCGGCCGACTTGGTGGTGAAGTCGCTCCGCGAGCTGTCGCCCGAACGTTTTGAGGAAGTCCTTCGCGGTGCGGACGCTCAGAAAAAACCGGCGGGCTGATCGGCCGCGGCGGACCGCTCACCGGCCGACTGGCAAAACCGCGGCGATCGACGGATGATTGGGGCAACTTTAGAGGAGACCGACCATGGCAACGGACGTTGAGGTCAAGCGATTCACGGAACGCAGCCACGAAACGTCGGCAGCATCGCCAAAGCCCAAGGCCGAAGAGGCGGTGATTGCCATCTTCGGCGCCTCGGGTGATCTGACGGCTCGCAAGCTGATCCCCGCGCTCTATCGATTGTGGACGGAGGGGTTTTTGAGCGACCGGGCACCGATCGTCGGTGTTGCCCGACGGGAAAAGAGTGACGACCAGTTCCGTGCGGAAATGGCGGAGGCGGTCAAACAGGAGGCACCCCCCGGTAGCTTCACCGATCAGAAGTGGCGCGATTTCGCCCGCCGCCTCTCCTATCACCGGACCGACATTCAGGACGCGCAGGAATTCGCCAGCCTGCGCAAAGATCTGGAGGAGATCGAAAGACGCTCGGGCGTTCAGGACAAGCAGATCGCCTATCTGGCGACGACCCCGGACCTGTTCGTCCCTGCGGTCGAAGCAATGGGCAAGTCGGAAATGATCCCCGCTCCGGGTTCGGGGCGCACTCTGCGAGTGGTGTTCGAAAAGCCGTACGGCCATGACCTGTCGTCGGCGCAGCAACTCAGCCGCGATCTGGGTCGCTGGCTCACGGAAGAGCAGATCTATCGGATCGATCACTATCTCGGCAAAGAGACGGTCCAAAACATCCTGCTGTTTCGCTTCGGCAACGCCATCTTCGAGCCGCTCTTCAATCGCAATCACGTCGACCACGTGCAAATCACGGTGGCCGAATCGCAGGGACTCGAGCGCGGTCGAGGCGGATATTACGACAAGGCAGGCGCTACGCGCGACGTCCTGCAGAACCACATGCTGCAGTTGTTGTGTCTGGTGGCGATGGAGCCGCCGGCCTTTTTCCGGGGCGACGAAATCCGCAGCGAGAAACTGAAGGTGCTGCAGGCCCTGGCGCCGGGCCGTCCGTCCGGCATCCCCGAGTGGGCGATCCCCGGGCAGTACACGGCCGGGGCAATGGATGGCAAGCCGGCCCGCGGCTATCGCGAAGAAGACCGCATCCCCCCCGACTCGCGCCGCGAGACCTTTGCGGCGATGGAGATCAAAGTCGACAACTGGCGTTGGGCGGGCGTTCCGTTTTACCTGCGTACGGGCAAGCGGCTGCCGAGCCGCGTGAGCGAAATCGCCATTCAGTTCAAACTGCCGCCGCTCAACCTATTCACAACGGTCGAGTGCGAAGGGGACATTTGCGACCTTGTCGGCGCTCGCCCCAATGCGTTGGTGTTTCGTATCCAGCCGCGGGAGGCGATCTCGCTCTGGTTTTCCACCAAGCGGCCCGGCATGCAGTACCAAATCCATCCCGTCGAAATGGACTTCGAGTACGAGTCGGCCTTTCACGGCGTTTTGCCGGAGGCCTATCAGCGGCTGCTGTTGGATGTGCTCCGCGGCGACACGACGTTGTTCACCCGCAGCGACGAGTTGGAAGCGGCGTGGCGGTTCATCACGCCGGTACTCGACTATTGGGAGAACAACCGCGTCCAGCCGGAACCTTATCCGGCGGGAACCTGGGGGCCGGAAGCCGCCGAGGCGCTGTTGGCACGCAGCGGCCGGCGCTGGCGGGTTCCGAGCGTCTGAAGGGCGAGCCGCCGGTGTAACGGCCATTTTGCATCCGTCGCAATTCCGCAGAACGGCTTCGCTTGGACGCCTCAACGATGGAATCCTTGCAGCGCTCAGCTTCCCAAGCCGACGGCTCAGTCGTCGTTTTATTGCTAACACGACAGAACGACGGCGGAGCCGTCGGCTTGGGAAAGGTGGGCTTCGCCGTAACGTCCTTGTTGACCCGTTCATCCAACGCGTTCTTAAGAGGTTGAGATTCGCTTCCCGCCGGTTTAGGCTGAATGTCCGCCTCCCGCGGACGACCCGCCCGAACTCTCTCACGCGAACGCCTACCACTCGCTGCTTGCCAAGCGATGCGCCAGAGCACGAACAAGAACGCCCTCACCCCGGCCCTCTCCCATCGGAATGGGAGAGGGAGGAAGACGGCTTCGGCCGTGTTACTCGCAATGCTGCTCGCGGCGACTGTCAGGGCCGCTGACACGTCGAAACCTGCGCCCGTTTCTGAGCTGAGCGAAAGCGAAGTTCGCGCGCTGCAAGGGCCGAAAGCTCTCCCACCGCGCGAAGCCATCAAAAAATTCACGGTCGCCGACGGGATGGAAGTGCGGCTCGTCGCGAGCGAGCCGCTCGTGCGGCAGCCCGTCTCGATCAGCTTCGACGACCGGGGTCGGTTGTGGGTGTTGCAGTACCTGCAGTACCCGGTGCCCGAGGGTCTAAAACCGGTCGCGGTCGACGAATATCTGCGCACCAAGTACGACAGGCGACCCGATCCGCCTCCCAAGGGACCGAAAGGCCGCGACCGACTCACGATTCTCGAAGACACCGACGGCGACGGCGTGATGGATCACGCCAAGGATTTTGTCGGCGGCCTCAATCTGGCGTCTGGATTCGCGATCGGTTATGGCGGCGTGTTCATCGTTCAGTCGCCCTATCTGCTGTTTTATCCCGACGCGAACTGCGACGACGTCCCGGACGGTGATCCCGAAGTGCTGCTCACCGGATTCGGCATGGAAGACGCGCACGCGTTTGCCAACTCGCTCACCTGGGGTCCCGACGGCTGGTTGTACGGCGCAGGGGAGCACGGTCTCCGCCAACATCCGCGGCATCGAGTTTCAGCAGGGCATCTGGCGCTACCACCCGAAGACCAAAAAATTCGAGCTGTTCGCCGAAGGCGGCGGCAACACTTGGGGCATCGACTTCGACCGCTTCGGCAACTTGTTTGCCGGCGGGAATACGCTCGAGCCTCTGTGTCACCACGTGCAAGGAGCCTATTACGTCAAAGGCTTCGGGAAGCATGGACCGCTGCACAATCCGTATTCGTTCGGCTACTTTCCGCCGGTCGAGCACAAGGGACCGTTCGGCGGCGGCCTGACCGGCGGCAACGTGATCTACCAGGGGGCCGCATTTCCCGATCGGTTTAACAACGTCTGCATCGCTCCAAACATCCGACAGAACGCCGTCCGCTGGTACCCGTTCGAGACCAAGGGGAGCACGTTCGCGACGCGGCAGGGAGGCGACTTCCTCGTTTCGAGCGACCCTTGGTTCCGCCCGGTCGATATGACAGTCGGGCCGGACGGCGCGCTTTACGTGGCCGACTGGTACGACATCCACCTCAGTCACGCCAGTCCGGTGAACCGCAGCCAGTGGTACATGCCGAGCCGGGACGACGGACGAATCTGGCGCGTCTCTGCGAATGGATCCAGGCCGTCGATCCAAGCGCTCGTGTCGGCAAAATCGCCGCTGGGCAAGGCACCAGACAAGCTGTCGTCGAGCGATCTGGTCGCCTTGTTAAACCATCCGAACGCGTGGCAGCGCCGTGAGCTTTGGCCTCGGCTTGGAGCGCGCTCCGATCGGACGTTGATCCCCGTGCTCAAAGAGCGCTTTGCGTCATCCAAGGACGAGGTCAAAGCTCTCGAAGCCCTCTGGGCCGTGTTCCTGTGCGGCGGATTTGACGATGCGTTCGTCGAGCAGGCCCTTTCGCATCCTGGGCAGTCGATTCGTGCCTGGACGGTCCGCCTGCTGACCGACAAATGCGACGTGTCCGACGTGCTGCTCCAAGAATTCGTGCGACTGGCGAAATCGGATCCGAGTTGCGTCGTCCGCAGTCAACTGGCTTGCAGTGCCAAGCGCCTGCCTGGCCGTCAGGGCCTCGCGATCGTGGCCGAGTTGCTTCAGCACGACCAAGATGCCCGCGACCCGCACATTCCGCTGTTGATTTGGTGGGCCATCGAGAGCAAGGCCGTCTCGGACCGCGAGACTGTGCTCGCGCTTCTAAAAGTTTCCGAAACTTGGCGCAAACCGATCGTCCGTGACGTGCTGGTCGAGCGGCTGGCACGTCGCTATCTGGCCGCGGGCAAGGACGGAGGCTATTCCGCGTGCGCGTGGCTCTTGGATCATGCCCCCACCCCCTCCGACACAGAGCGGGTCGTTGTCGGAATGGAAACGCAGCTGGCCGGCAGACGATTCGACCGCGTTCCGCCGGAGCTGCAAGCCTCGTTGCGAAAGTTGACTCAAACCGGCACTCCGTCGGTCGCCACATTCTGTTTGGCCTTGCGGCTCGGGAACGCGGACGTTTGGCCCAAGCTCGCATCACTCGCCAAGAATCGCTCCGCGCCGCTGGGCGACCGTGCAAAGGCAATCCGCGCGTTGGCCGAGGCGGGACCGCCGGCAGGCGGCACACGAGCTGCTGCTCCTGGTGGATTCCCGAGAGCCAGACGCAATCGCCGAAGCCGTGTTGACGGCGTTAGGACAGTTCAAAGAAGAGTCGCTCGGCGCCCGGCTGTTGGAACGCTGGAGCGACCTCTCGGCCAAGCGTCGAGATCGCGTCGTCGATGCATTGGTAAGCCGCCGGAGCTGGACGCACCAACTCCTGGCTGCGGTAGCCGCCGGCCGCATCGATCCGAAAATCGTGTCGATCGATCAAGTTCGCCACATGTTGTTACACGGTGATCCCGCCATCGCGAGCGAGGTGGCCGTACGCTGGGGAAGCATTCGCAGTACGACACCCCGCGAAAAGCAGGGCCGGATCAACGCCATCTCGATCATGCTCACGAAGGGGCCCGGCCATGCCGGTGACGGTCACGCGCTGTTCATCAAACACTGCGCGATCTGTCACCGCCTGTACGGCGAGGGAAACCAGATCGGTCCTGATCTGACGGCCGCCGACCGCAAGGATCTGCGCGTGCTGTTGCCCAACGTCGTCGATCCGAGCGCGGTCATTCGGCCGGAGTTCCGAGCCTACAACGTGGTGCTGCACGACGGGCGAATTCTCGCCGGACTGCTGGCGGAATCAAGCAGCGAGACGATCACGGTGCTCGACGCCAAGAACCAACGGACCATCGTCAAACGCGTCGACGTCGAAGAACTGCGACCCTCGGAACTCTCGCTGATGCCCGAGAACGTGCTGGCACCGCTCAACAACCAGGAAATCCGCGACTTATTCGCGTACTTGCGCTCGAAATGAATGGCGAGCGGCGCGCTTGCGTTTTGTGCGGCCGCTTGCTGCGTAATCCCGCAGCGCGGCAATAAATCGCTCGACCGCTGGTCCGTGATACCGGTTCTTCCGCCAGATCATCGCAATCGTGCGGGTCGGTTTCTCGCCGGTGAGCGAGCGGTATTTTGTCTGCTGCGAGCGGTCGGCGCTCACCGCCATCTGCGGAATGAGCGATACGCCGTTTCCCGCGGCCACGAGTTCCTGCACGGTCAGGAGCTGGGCACTGCGACAACTGATCGCGGGTTGGCACGACTGCCCTTTGCAGAAACTGACCACCTGCCGCCCCAGGCAATGGGTTTCGCTTAACAGGACAAAACGCTCGAGTGACACGTCCTGCATGCTGACGTGCCGACGTGCGGCCAAGGGGTGCCCGGCCGCCATCGCCAGCAGCAGCTCTTCGGTTAACAACGGTTCGATTGCCAGTTGATCCTCGGAAATCGGCAAGGCCAGCACGCCGACGTCGACGTCGCCTTCGAGACAGGCCTGGATCGTGTATTCGGTGAGATTCTCGGAGACGGTCACCTCGGTCTTCGGGTAGTCTCGCAAAAACCGCTTGAGCAGCGGGGGCAAAAGGTAGGGGGCGATCGTGGGAATCGCTCCCACGGTGATCTGTCCCGCGTCGCCGTCCTCGGTGAGCGCCCGCTTGGCACCTTCCACCGCGGCCAGGATCTCGATCGCCCGGTCGAACAGCGTCCGCCCCCGATCGGTGAGGCGCACTTTCCGTCCTGAGCGGTCAAATAAAGGTCCGCCGCACTCCCGCTCGAGCTTGATGATCTGCTGGCTCAAGGAGGGCTGGGCGACGAAGCACTTTTGGGCCGCGCGGGTGAAATTCTCCAACTGGGCGACGGCGACGAAGTACCGGAGCTGGTGCAGCTCCATAGCCGGTTCCTATGGCATGGATAGAAACAAGAGATTTCACATATAGCCGGCCGGTCGCTACCCTGCAACTTTCCGGCGTCCGCCGCGCGTCGATCAGTGTCTGCTTCTGTGCCGCACGCGAGCCGGTCGTCGGTCTGCACCACGGGGAATTGCAACGGAGGATCGAACGATGACAACGCGCTTTGTCCGAGGGGGCAGAGCGGCGGTGGCCATACTGGCGGCCGCCGTCGGCTCTCGAATTCTCTGGTCCGCGACGGCGGGATCCGCCGACCAGCCGCCGCCGTCGAGTTACGCGCCGGTCGATATCAAGGAGACATTCGAGCAAATCGAACAGAAGATGAAGGGCGAGAAGGCGGCCGTGATGCAGCGTCAGAAGGATCTGCTCGCGCAGCGCTACGATCTGTCTGATAAACCGTCGGCCGACGCGAAAATGGGCCGCAGCAAACTCCTGCAAGAAGGGGTCCGCGCGAAGCTGGCTTCCGGCGTCACCTGGGAAGACCTGGCGGGAATGGCGGCGGAGCAAATCCAAGAGAAGGACCTGTTCCCCGCCGGCTTTATGCCGCTGCCTCACCCGCACCACGCGGAAGGCGGCATGGTCTTTCCCGAAGCCCACATCAAGGAAGTGCTGAAACAAGAAGCGCGCGATCTGAACCGATTTGACCTCGAGTTCGACCTGCCCGAGCACTTCCTTCCCGAATTTCCTCCCGCGATTTACCTCACCACGCGGCCCGACCTGGGAGACGTGTCTCAGGGCAAGTTGGTGACGATCGAAAATTATTACCAACTGTTTAACGGGATTTTGAATCCCAAGCAGCTCGACGGCCTGCGGCTACTGCTGACGCCCTTTGCCCAGCAGCAATTCAACCTCACGGAGGACCGGCGCTCGGAGAAGCCGAGCCGGGGCGTCACCTGTTTCGACTGCCACGCGAATGGGCACACGAACGGGGCCTCGCACCTCGTCGGCGATATCCGTCCGCAGCAGTTCCGCCACCGCATCGAAACGCCCAGCCTGCGCGGGGTCTGCATCGAGCGACTGTTCGGCTCGCAGCGGGCGCTTAAAACTGTGGAGGACTTTACCGAGTTTGAGCAGCGGGCCGCGTATTTCGACGGCGACCCGGTGATCGCGCAGAAAAAGGGCGTGAACATTCTCGATCGTGGGAGCCAAGTCCACGCGATGGCGGAATTCGAGGAGATTCTTGACTTCCCGCCGGCACCCAAGCTCGACCTGTTCGGCAAGCTCGATCCGGCAAAAGCCTCTCCCGCAGAGCTTCACGGGCAAGAAGTCTTTTTCGGCAAGGGTAAGTGCGCGGTCTGCCACACGGCGCCCTACTACACGGACAATCTGATGCACAACCTGCGCGTCGAGCGCTTCTACAAGCCACACGACATCAATGGCGAGTACGCATCGGCGGACGGGCCGATCAAGAACATTCCCGCTGCGGGGAGTCAAGGAATCGCCGCCTTACTTGCACGACGGGCGATTGTTGACGCTCGACGACACGGTCGAGTTCTTCAACCTCGTGCTCGGAACCAAACTGACAAAGGAGGAAAAGGCCGATCTGGTGGCGTTCATGAAGTGCCTGTAGGTCGGCACGATTTCCCAAAAAGGGTGGCCCTGCGAAAGTGGGTTGGGGTCCTCATTCTGCCTTGTCGACCTCGAAGGCCGGAATGGGGACCCCGCTTTTTTGCCCTTGTGCCACGACTCGTCCGGACCTGATGGGCTTGCCGACGACCCTGCAACTCACTCGCTCTGCGGGATGTACTTGTTGTACATCGCCGCATAGTCCTCGCGGACGGGGCTGAAGACGTCGAGGACGACGGCCGGCCCACCGACCGCGACCGCTTTGTGCGGCGTGTTGGGCGGGATCAAAAACATAGAGCCGGCTTCACAGACGCGCGTCTCGCCGCCGATCGTCAGCTCGAGCTTTCCCTTGAGCAGCATGCCCCCTTGCTCGTGGGGATGGTTGTGCAGGGGCACAACCGCTCCTTCGTCCATCTCGAGATAGGAGAGCATCAGGTGCGTGCCGTAGGGCGTTCTCATGCGGCAGCCGGGGACAGCCTCGATCGGCTGAATTTTGGCAATGTCGATAAAAGGCATAGTGAAGCCTCACGGTCACAGATGGGCGATGGTGATTTCCGCACCTATCATAAGGCGAGGTCGCCGGGCAACAACCGTGAAGACTGTGGTTCGACCCTGCTCAACGCAACCGCCTACGCTACAATTCGTTAAGTGAGCTGATCGCAGTGTAGTCTCTCTATTCCGACTCGACCGCCAGGCTGCGACGCGATATTATTCCCCAGCTCTTATTGGCCCCTGCAACGACAAATGAGGAAGGCGACCATCGGGGAGCCTTGGTCGACAGAAGCCGGGCGGGACGGCCTGCCCGTGGCATTGCAGGGACAAAAAAATCCCCGGCACACAACGTCGCCCCCGGTGTGCGCCAGGAATCTTGACTGAAACGAGCGGGCGCCGAGCGACAAAGCTGAACATGGATCCGCGCTTCATTCGCAACTTTTCCATTGTGGCCCACATCGACCACGGGAAAAGCACCCTCGCCGACCAGCTCTTGCTGAAAAGCGGGGCGATTACGATGCGTGAGTTCCGCGAGCAGGTCCTCGACGATCTCCAAATCGAGCGGGACCGCGGGATCACGGTCAAGGCCCGCGCCGTGGCCATCCACTACACGCTCGACGGACAGGAATACGAGCTCAACCTGATCGACACACCGGGACACGTCGACTTTCACTACGAGGTCTCCCGCAGTCTGGCCGCATGCGAGGGGGCCCTGCTCCTGGTCGACGCGTTTCAAGGCGTGCAGGCGCAGACCGTCGCCAACGCGTTTGCCGCCATCAACGGCAACCTGGTCGTGATCCCGGTCATCAACAAAATCGATCTACCGGTCACCCGCATCGACGAAGTGCTCGAGGAGATCGAGACGGTCGTCGGCCTGGATGCGACCGAGGCCCTGCAAGTGAGCGCCAAGCAGGGGATCGGCATCGACGACGTGTTTCGCGAGATCATCAAGAAGGTGCCGCCGCCCAAGGGGACTCCGAACGCCCCCTTGCGGGCCCTGGTCTTCGACAGCAAGTACGACACGTACCGCGGCGTCGTGACCTACGTGAGGGTCATGGAAGGGACGCTCACGCCGGGCAAGAAAATGCGCTTCATGCGGACCGGAACGTCGCACGAAATCCTCGAGCTGGGCCAGTTCCGCCCCGACATGGTGCCGTGCGAGTCGCTCGGGCCGGGTCAGGTCGGCTACATCATCATGGGACTGAAGGAACTCGGCACGGTCCACGTGGGAGACACGGTCTGCGATCCGCACAATCCGCCGTCCGAAGCGCTCCCCGGATATCAACAGCCGCAACAGATGGTGTTTTGCGGCATGTATCCGATCGACGCGACCGATTTCGAGAACCTGCGCGAGGAGCTGCAGAAGCTGAGCCTTAACGACGCCAGCTTTTCCTACATCCCGGAAACGAGCGATGCGCTGGGGTTCGGCTTCCGCTGCGGATTCCTGGGGCTGTTGCACATGGAGATCATCCAGCAGCGGCTGGAGATCGAGCAAAACATCGACCTGATCCAGACGGCGCCGAACGTCACCTACCAGATCCTCACTCACGACGGCGAGATCCTGACGATCGACAACCCGCAGATGGTGCCCGACGCGGGCCAGATCGAGGAATTCCGCGAGCCGATCGCCAAGGTCAACTTCATCCTGCCGTCCGATTGCATCGGCACGATCATGACGCTGTGCGAAGACCGCCGCGGCATCTACAAGAGCACCGAATATCTGGGTCCCAAGCGGGCCCAACTGATCTACGAGCTGCCGCTGGGCGAGATCATTTTCGACATGTACGACAAGCTCAAGAGCGCGACCCGCGGTTACGGCACCATGGACTACGAGCTGATCGGTTTCCGCCCGGCCGATCTGATCAAGCTCGACATCCTGGTAAAGGGCAACCGGGTCGACGCGCTGTCCACGATCGTGCACCGCTCGAACGCCGACAAGCGGGGCCGCGGCCTGGTCAAGCGGCTCAAGGGCGAAATCTCCAAGCACCAGTTCGAGATCCCGCTGCAGGCCGCCATCGGCTCGCGAGTCATCGCGCGGGAAACGATCTCCGCCTTTCGCAAGAACGTCACCGCTAAGTGCTATGGCGGAGACATCACCCGCAAGCGCAAGCTCTTGCAAAAGCAACGCGAAGGCAAGAAGCGGATGAAGCAGTTCGGCGAGGTCGAGATCCCGCAGAAAGCCTTCTTGTCGGTGCTCGAAGTCAGCGGCGACGAGTGATGCTCCCAGGAATTTGTTGGCGATGTCCCCGCTGCCCCAGTCGGACACCCTGACGCAGTCTGATGCGGCGACGAGAGCCGCAGCCGGGCCGCAGTCGGCAGCCACCGCACATCCGCAGGCTGCCACTCAGCCGCCGACCAGCGGCGCGAAGAAGAAGCCGCGCGGCAGCGCGCGTGCGCTGATCGACGCGGGCATTTGCCTCTACGTCGCGGTGATTCTCTTCCGCACCTTCGAGATCGAAGGCTACATCATCTCGACCGGATCGATGGCTCCGCATCTCTTGGGCTTTCACAAGCGGGTGGTTTGCCCCGCTTGTGGCTACCCGTTCACGCATGGAATTCCCGTCGACGAAACCGGCACGACCGCCGATACCACGGACGACCTCGCACACGAAGGCCCCGGCCAGGTGCGCTGTCCGAATTGTGGCGAAGACAAGATCGATATCCGCACAACGCCCCCCATCCACGGCGATCAGTTGCTCGTTCAAAAAAATGTGTTCGAGTTTCGTTCGCCGCGCCGCTGGGAAGTCGTCGTCTTGAAAAGCCCCTCGCGCCCCACCCCATTTGTCAAGCGCGTTGTCGGACTGCCAAACGAGTCGGTCCAGATCAAGGATGGGGACATCTACGTCGACGGCGAGATCTGCAGGAAGGGTCTCGCCCAGCAGCGGGCCGCGCGAATCCTCGTCAATGACAATGACTATCTGCCCGATGATCCCCCAGAGGGGCAGAGCTGCTGGTCGATTGAAGACACCAAGAGCGGCTGGTCGGCCAAAGGGAGTGGATTTGTCTTTGGGCCGATTTCGGGCCTGCCCAAGGCGGCCGCGAAGGACAGCACGGGGTGGATCGCGTTTCGCCGCTTGGTGCGTCATGGCGGTCGTCACCAAACGGCCGTGCCGATCTCCGATTCCAAACCGATCGTCCACACGCTCGGGACCGCCTTCTCGCAAGTGAGGTACAATCAGGCGGCACGCAAGCTGGAATCGATGGGTGCCGTTGATCGCACAGTCCGCGATCGACTCTTGGCAATGAATTCAGAGCCCGCGACGCGCGCGGCAATCGAAGAGTTGTTCGAGCAGTCCCACGTCGCTCCAATCACCGATGACTACGGTTACAACCGCGCGAACGCGGGGCTCATTCCGCTCGCAGTGCGCGACACATTTCTTGAATGTGATGTCGCGCTGGGTTCCGGGAGTGGTGTCGTCACGTTCGAGATCAGCGATGGCCGACTGACTTTCGAGGTCGTTTTCGATCGCGGAAAAAACGAGGCTCGGCTGGAGCTTGTCGGGCAGCGGGAGCCGCTGCGATCGGCCGCATTGGCCGCGGACGATCTCGCCAAGCCGTTTCAATTCGAGGTCTCGACCTTCGATCGCCAGGTAATCGTGGCCGTCAACGGCGTGCTGCTGTTCCCGGCGTGGGAATGTCCGACCGACCGGGCCGAGCCGTCTCGCGTTCCCGTGCGGATCGGCGCAGGGAGGCGCGGTCGAAGTCTCGCGGCTGCGTGTCTACCGCGACATCTACTACACTCGCGGACAGGGGCGAAACGGAGTGGACCAGCCGATCCAGCTCGGCGCGGATGAGTTCTTTGTGCTTGGCGACAACAGCCCAGTCTCCAACGACGGACGCAGTTGGGCTCAGGGCGCGATCAAGCGATCGCAACTGATCGGCAAACCGTTCATCGTGCACTTGCCGTCGCGGCCCGGTCGAATCAGTTTCGGCGGGTTCACACGCTACATCCGCGTTCCCGATTTCAGCCGCATTCGATATATTCGGTAACAGCGGAGGCACCTCGGGTTGCGACGACTTCCGTAGGGCAGGTGTGCCTGCCGACACTTTCCCGAATCGCACCAGTTTGCGGCAGACACAGCCTGCCCTACTTGCTCTAGACTACGACAACAAACGGAGCAGCCAGTTCTTTCATGGCCTCGACGACAAAAACCAAAGGGCCCTCGCCGGAACCCTCGAAGCCCTCCGAGCCCAAGAGTAAAAGCAGCACAGCGACAAAAAGCGCACACTCGCCCGAGTCGGCCCGTCCGTCGGCCATGCGCGAGACGATCGAATCGGTCGTCGTCGCGTTCATCCTGGCCTTCATGTTCAGAGACGTTCGAGGCGGAGGCGTTTGTCATTCCGACCGGCTCGATGGCGCCAACGCTCTACGGGCGCAACAAGGCGGCCGATTGCCCCATGTGCGGCACTCACTTCACGATTGGGGCCAGCGACGAAGTCGAAACTGAAACCGACTACGTGATTCCCGGCGCGCGCATCGACTCGGCTATCTGCCCCAACTGCCGCTACCGGCTCGAGAGGAATGACATTTACGACGTCCCCGTTTTCAAGGGGGACGGCATCCTGGTCAACAAATTCTCATTCGAGATCCGCGATCCGCAGCGCTGGCAGGTCGTCGTCTTCAAATATCCCGAAGAGCCCAAGACCAACTACATCAAGCGCTGTGTCGGCTTGCCCAACGAAACCATTTGCATTCGCCAAGGGAACGTGTATGGCAAGAATGAGCACAACGAGTGGAGAATTCTCCGCAAGGACGATCCCAATAAGCAGCGCGTGCTGCAGATGAATGTCTACGACAACGACCATCCCGAGCGGTCGTTGTTGGATGCCGGTTGGCCCGAGCGTTGGGCCGCGGTCAAGAGAGCGGATGGCCCCAATGCAATCGCCGGTTGGTCGACCGACACGCAGGGATGGATCCCCGACGGCGCCGCCCGCTCATTCCACTTGCCGCTCGAGCGCGCGGCCAAGGACTACCAATGGTTCCGCTATCGCCACTATGTCCCGAATGAGGAGGCTTGGCACAGCGCCGCCGCGAACAAACCGCTCGATCCCCAGGCCAAATTGATCACCGACTTTTGCGGCTACAACGCCTTCTCGAGTGGGCGAATCGTAGCGGATGACCTCGGCTTTTATTGGGTCGGGGACCTCACCGTCAATTGCCGCATCGACGTCCAGAAGGTCGAGTCGAACGGAGAGGTCGTGCTCGAGCTGAACGAAGGGCCGCGCGTGTATCGCTGCCGCATTGACCTGGCCAGCGGGCGAGCGACCCTGGCGTATGCCGAACCCCGCGACAAAAAGGATCCGGGCCAAGAGCACAAGCTGGCGGACGCCGAGACGCGCTTCGTCGGAACGGGACAGCACGACGTGTCGTTTGCCAACGTGGACGACCGCCTTTGCCTCTGGGTGGATAACCGGCTGATCGAATTCGGTTCGGGGGCCTGCTACGACGCTTACGGTGGCTCCGACATCCAGCGTCCGTGGGACGAGGACCTGATCCCCGCGGGGATCGCGGTGCGGGGCGCCGAGGCAACGGTCTCGCACCTCCTCCTTCAACGCGACGTTTACTATCGCAACGACTTCGCCCACCAGCGGAGCGGGCCATTTACCGACGAACCATCGCCCGAGAGCATCGAGGAATACGACGGCGTCAAAGAAGATCTCGTCCGCAATCAGAGTCGCCCAGCAGAATGGTTCCGCGAGTACGAGAGCCACCTGGCGTCGCGGCAGAACGGCCCCGGGCAGCGCTACGAGAATATTTCGTTCGAGTTCACGATGGGATCCGACGAGTTCTTCATGATGGGGGATAACAGCCCTCGCAGCAAAGACAGCCGACTCTGGGGGAACATGCGGCACGCGGCCCACAGCTATGCCGTGCCGCGCGACGCCTTGGTGGGCAAGGCCTTCTTCATTTACTGGCCGCACGGCATTCCGTTTCTAAACGACGGGCGCGGCTATCCCGACGGACCGAATCCGATTTTCGATAACGACTACTTGGGCCCTTTTTTCTACAACTACACGCGCGACGCCAACGGCAATCCGGTCCTCGATCCCACGTATCCCAAGCGCCGGATCCCGTTTTACCCCGACATCGCGAGGATGCACCGCATCCGCTAAACCATATGGCGCGGATGCATCGCATTCGCTAGAGACTGTTAAAACCGCCCTCACCCCGGCCCTCTCCCATCGGAATGGGAGAGGGGGAAAGCTGAGTCAAGGAGGACTCGCATGGCGCTCTTGGAATGCCTCGGCCTGGTAAAGGATTACCCCGGCAAGCGGGCCGTCGACGACGTCGACTTCTATGTCGAGCGGGGCGAGATCGTCGGCCTCTTGGGGCCCAACGGCGCCGGCAAGACGACGTCGTTCCGCATGGCATGCGGCCTTATCGCACCCACCAAAGGGACCGTGCGGCTCGGGGGCAAAGACGTCACGCGCTGGCCCATGTTCAAGCGGGCCCGAGCCGGGATGGGCTTTCTGCCACAGGACAACAGCATCTTCCGCAAGCTGTCGGTCGAGCAGAACGTCTCCGCCATCCTCGAATATCTCGATGTCAGCCGCAAAGACCGGAATCTGATGATCGACCGGCTGCTGACACAGTTCGGCTTGCAGAACAAGCGTAAGCAAATCGCCTCGACCCTCTCGGGCGGCGAGCGACGCCGGCTGGAGATCGCCCGCTGCCTGGCGAGCAAGCCGTCGCTGATTCTGTTGGACGAACCGTTCACCGGCATCGACCCCGTTACGATCTCGAGCATTCAGGACATCATCGCTGAGCTGTGCGACAGCGGAATTTCGATTCTGTTGACTGACCATCGCGAGCGCGAAACCCTCACGATCACACATCGCAACTACATCATCTGCGCGGGCAAGGTCGTCGTGAGCGGTGACGCCGAAACAGTGCTGAACGACGCGACCGCTCGTAATCTGTACTTCGGTCAGCGGTTCGACGCCGATTCGATCATCGAGGGCAAGGACGCGTTCAATTCGGCTCTGAATGCACAAGCCAACGACCGCATGCGCTACGAGGAGGAATGGGACGACCGAGCGGCCTGAAACCGCTCCCCCGGTCGGCTGCCAGGAGACGTCCTGCCGTGGCAGAAAAATGGGGGATCCGGGCGAATTTCCCCTTGCCAGACGCTTCAGAATCGTCAAGGATACGTGTATCGGATCGTGCAAACGTAGCACGAGGGACAATAAGCCGCGACGGGGTCGGACTTGGCGAGCCGATCGAAGCGGAGGGCCTTATTTAGAGAGGAGGTGGTCTTGTGAGTTCTGACAGTAGTAGCCAAATAGGTGGAAACGCCTGATGGCAGTCGACGGGCTGTCGACTCGGGCAGCCACCGTCTCGTAAGGATCACCTCCAAAAAAATCCTACGAGAAACAAAAGAAGGCTCGGTTCCTCTCGTGGGAACCGAGCCTTCGCTCTTTAACGGGTCTTAACTCGCCCGCCTCACGTTTCCAATGGCGCTTCAACGCCCCCGGTGAACTCCTCCCCATCCATCGGCTTGCCGTGCAGAATCTCGACCTTGTATCCGCCCTTCGCACGGAAATAGAGGATCAACAGCAGATAACCGCAGGCCATGATCACCGGAATGATGGAAGTCCATCGCAGTGCCATGCGTCCGCCGTAGAGCCGCGCGTCTTCCACCGGCCCAGCGTCCATTTGCTCCACGGAATCGAGTGGTTTGTCGGCGTCGACCTTATCGATCAATTCGCCCACCTTCTTGCCGTCGAGGCCCGAGATCGGCGCGAAGAACAGGAATCGACTCTTTTCCGAGGCAACGTAGCGCTCGTACGTCGAGGGGGAGATCTCACGGAGATTCTGGGACGCGAAATAGTCTTGCTGGTAACCGATTCCGGGTCCCCCCAAAAGTCCGGCCGAGAGCATGCCGATGCCGCCCATCGTTCCCATCGTCAGCGCTCCCCCTTTGGGGAACCGCTCACCGACCACGCCGAGCATCGTCGGCCAGAAAAATGTTTTGCCGAGGGCGTAGGTCGTGCCCGCGACGAACACCAAGAGCGCGCCTGCGGCATAGCTCAGCGCAGAGAGGCCGATCGCCGCAAGACACGATCCGACGAAGAGCAGACCGACCGGGTTGATCTTTTCCACGATGGGGCCGGCAAAGAACCGCAGCACAAACATCAAGGTCGACATGTACACGAACAGCAGGAACGCTTTGCCCTTGATGACGTTGTTCATGATGTTCGTGATCCAGCTGTCGGTCCCCAGCTCGACGTAGCCGACCATCGCCATGAGGACCACAAGCATCAATAGCATCGGAGAGGCAAACTCCAACAGCATCGTCGAAAACCCGACGCCCGCCGCACGGGCTTCCGACAGCGGGAACCTCTGGAACAGAATGATGACGCCGTAGATGGCCGTCGGAATCAAAAACAGCGCCATGAGGATTTCCCAGCGCACGGTCTGCATGGCGGCATTCTGTCCACAGAAGCAGTACGCGAGCGCGCCGCCCAGGACCAATCCACCGGGCCACCCAGCGTGCAGGATGTTGAGGTAATGCGTTTTCTGCCGCGGATAGAGAGTCGCCACCAGCGGATTGATGGCCGTCTCGCAAAGTCCGTTTGCGAACGAGAACATGAACATCCCCCAGTACAGGCAGCTGTAGGTCGCGTCCTGTCCGTAGGCGGCATAGATCGGGGTGGCAGCCAGCGTCACCACGGCCGACAACACATGGAGAACGAACGCCAGACACAAGATCGCCTTGTAGCCGAGACGGTCGGTGACCGTGCTGAAGAGAATGATGGTGATGCCGCCGCCGACCAGCCCTCCCCCCGTGATCGTCCCCAGCACCTGCTTGGTAAATCCGAATTGCGACTCCCAGTCGGCAAGAATCGCACCGCGAAGGGCAAAGCCCAAGCCGGCGGCGATCAGCGTCATGAAGCTCGCGAAAAAGAGGGGGCGATTGTTGTTCATCGAGAGGGGATCCTCGGCGCGGGAGGGTCGAGAGCAGGCGTTAGAACTTCGCATCGTACAACGGTCGACAGGCGTTTTCCACGACCGAATGCGAGTTTTGACGCGAAATGATCGCGGCCGCAGCCGAATCATCCGTGCGAAGTGCGGCGCCGAATCGCGATCAGTTTGCCCCGACGCGTCGCTTCGATGTTTCCCGGCAGCGTCGCCGTCCCGCCTTCTTTGACCAACCGGGCGAGGCGGTCCCAATCGTCAAAACCGATTGCCTGCCGGGGCCAATTCTTCCGTCTCCACAGCTCGACAAAGGCTTCGCGCACCAGATGCCGCGGCTGGCCGGACAACATCTCAGCGTCGAGGCGAACGAGGTCGGGTGCCTCGTCCACGCGACATCGATCCAGCAGGCCCGCGGCCAATTCTTGAATAGCCGACTGAAGCTCGTCCGCCTGATCGGCGACCCGCAAGAGGGTGTCGCGAGTTTTCGGGCCGAACTCGCGTTCCAATGCCGGGAGGACTGAGTGTCGAATGCGACTGCGGGTCCGCGACGTGTCCGCGTTGGTCGTGTCGGTGCGAAAATCCTGACCGATGCGGCCAAGCCATTCCTCAATCTGCGTGCGGCGGATCGGCAAAAGCGGTCGCACCAGCGTGAGTCCCTCGGCCAAGGGGCGAATCGACTGCATGCCTCGCAAACCGGCCAGACCCGTCCCGCGAAACAGATGATGCAGCACCGTCTCGACCTGATCGTCGCTCGTGTGGGCGACCGCCACGTAGGTGCAGTTTTTCGCACGAGCGGCGCGGTCAAAAAATTGATAGCGCGCCACTCGGGCGGCTTCTTCAAGGTTCAACCGACGCTCACTCGCGTACGCCGGCACGTCGACCTTTTCGAGCACAATCGGAATGGCCAGGCGGCCGCAAAGCTCAGCGGTCCAGGCGGCGTCATCGTCGGCTGCCCCCGGCCTCATCCCGTGATTGAGGTGGGCCGCGACGATCCGGAGTCCGGCTGGCTCGGCCAGCGCGTGAAGACCACGCAACAGGGCAACGCTATCGGCCCCGCCCGACACGCCGACAAGGACGCCGGCATCGCGAAACCCGAGTCGATCCACCTCAATCGCAACCTGGTCCAAAAAGGACGACGAGTCTTTTTGGAGGGCCGTATCGTTTGTGGCGGGCATCAGTGACCAAAACCGTATGTCAGATTGGTCAGAATTTCGACTTGGTTGACGTCGCGGGGCGCCCTGATAGGATAAGGGACTGTTGATCACTTCGGCGGAAATCCTTCGATTCCGCGAAGCACAAAGATGACGTAAGTTTAATGTTAATCGGGAGCTGCGACGCTTCCGGGGCCTCCGAGGATCGCCAAGGGGGGACAGAGAAGGCTGGCGGGGAATCCTGCCTGGCTTTCTTGAGTTGTAACAACGACCCGACCAGTTGGAAAACCAAGAATGGTTAGCCGTTTCAGCAGGGCGCTCTCGTTCGTCGTGCAGTTCGTGTTGGGACTGTCCGGCGTCATTGGGTCTCTCCGCTCCGCTGTGTCGCGCGCCGTGCGCGGCAAGCAGCGATCTGCGGCGAGGCACTCGAGGGCCGTCTCCGTTCCGTTGTGGCTCGCACCGCTCGGCTCGCTGGGCTTGAAGCCCGCCCTCGCGCCGGCCGCTGCCCCGGCCCGACACCGTGAGTCGCGCTTTGTGCCGGACAATCGCGTCTGGCGCCATGATTGCGCCCGGCACCATCGATAGTTTGCCGTTTCAACTCGATGCTGTCCTTTCGGTGATCTTCAACCAACCGCACTAGCCCGTGCGGCCGGCCCTGAGTCTCGTCGCGCCTCGAACCGGAAAGCGGCGATGGCATGGGCATTCTCGGATATTGTCTCCTGGTCGGGCTGATTTCCCTCGCAGGCGGAGCGGCGGCAGGTTTCTTCGTCGAGCGCGTTCGGCAGGGGACCGCTTACCGCACGCGAGGCGAAATCCTCAAGCAGGCCGAGGTTGAGGCGTCGAACCTCATCAAGTCGCGGGAGCTGACCGCCAAGGAAGATCTGCTCAAGCGCCGCGAGTCGATGGAGCGGGAGATCCAGAACACCCGCGAAGAACTCCGCGAAGTCGAACGCAAGCTTGACCGCCGTGAGATTGTGCTCAACGAGCAAGTCGACGACATCCAGAAGAAGGAGCGGATGCTCGAGCTGACGCAACACAAGCTGGCCGATCGCAGCAAAGCCCTCGAAGTCCGCGAACGCGAGCTCGAGCGGATCCTCGAACAGGAGCAGGAGCAGCTCTACAAGATCAGCGGTCTCGACAAGAAGGCCGGCACCGAAATGCTGCTCGAGCGCCTCGAGCGGCAGCTGAAGAACGAAACTGGCGCCTTGATCCTGAAATTCCAAAACGATCTCAAGGCCCAGTGCGATCGCCAGTCCCGCGAAGTTCTGGCGATGGCCATCCAGCGTTACGCGGCCCCCCACACTTCGGAAACCACCGTCTCGACCGTCGACATCCCCAACGACGAGATGAAGGGGCGGATCATCGGCCGCGAAGGGCGCAACATCCGCGCCTTCGAAAAGGAAACGGGGGTCGACGTCATCGTCGACGACACGCCGGGCGTGGTCATCGTTTCGGCCTTCGACAACGTCCGCCGTGAGGTGGCCAAGCTGGCGATGATCAAGCTGATTCAGGACGGTCGAATCCACCCCAGCCGCATCGAAGAGGTCGTCCGCGAAACGCAGAAGGAAATGGATGATCGGATTCGGCACCTGGGTCTCGAGGCGGCGCAAGAAGCCGGCGCGGCCGGTCTGCATGAAAAGCTGATCGAACTCATGGGCCGGCTCAACTTCCGCGTCAGTTACAGCCAGAATGTGCGCCGGCATTCGATCGAAGTCTCGCACCTGACTGGCATGCTGGCCGAACAATTGGGACTCGACGGAGCGCTCGCCCGCCGCTGCGGATTTCTGCATGACATCGGCAAGGCCGCCGATCACGAAATGGAAGGGGGCCACCCCGCCGTCGGGGCGGAGCTGCTCAAACGGTACGGCGAGCCGCCGGAGGTGGTGCACGCGGCGCTCGGCCATCACGACGACATACGCGTTGACCACATTTACACAGTGCTCGTTGCCGCGGCCGACGCGATTTCCGCCGCCCGGCCGGGGGCCCGCCGTGAAACGCTCGAAAAGTACGTCAAACGGCTCGAAGAACTCGAGTCGCTGGCTTGCGGCTTCCCCGGCGTCGAGCAGGCGTATGCCGTCCAGGCGGGGCGCGAAATTCGCGTGATCGTCGATGCCCGGCAGATCAACGACCGCGAGGCGGCCAAGATGTGCCGTGACCTCGCGAAGGCCATCGAAGAGACGCTGACGTATCCCGGCGAGATCAAGGTGCAGGTTCTCCGGGAATTTCGCACCGTAGAATTTGCCCGGTAAGAGCCGAGCACGTAAGCGGTGTATTCCCACAGCTCACGCGCGAAGACGAAAGACACCGCTGGCCTCGTGCGCGGCTCTTAAGATTGCTGCACGACAGCGCTCAACGCACGCTCCGCTGCGTTCTCGCCGCTTTCGATGCAGTCCGGAATGCCGACTCCATCGTAGGCGTTTCCCGCTAGCGCCAGTCGCGGATGTGCGGCAAGCAACGTTTTGATGTGCGCCACTCGGTCGAGATGACCCACGTGATATTGCGGCATCGCTCCCTCATGGCGCGACACGCGCACAAAGGTCGGCTCACCGCGCACGCCCAGAATGTCCGCGAGTTCGGAGCGCACAATCTGGTTGAGTTCCTCGTCAGTTCGTTGCAGTAGCTCGGGCTGGAGCGCACCTCCGACAAAGGTCCTTAGCACGACTTCTCCTGCAGGAGCGCGGCCCGCGAACTTCCGGCTGGCAAACGACACGGAGAGGATTTGACGCCGCTCTGTGGCCGGAATCACGAGCCCCGACGCGTTTAGCGGGTGCTGGATGTCGTGTTCATGATGCCCCGTAACCACGATGGCGCTTGAGGCATATTCGATCGCACTCAGGGCCGTGCTGAGATTGGAATCGAGCTGCGCCAACAATTTGGCGGCGCGATTCGCGGGCAGGGCCACGACTACAACGTCGAACGCCAGGTCCCGGCCGTCCGCCGTCTCCAATGCGAAGCCTCCGTCTGCCTCGGCACGCCGACGCAATGTGCCAATTGCCGTTCCCCGGTGAATTACGCCGGACCGCTCGATGCGACGGACAAGTGCCTCCACCAACTCGGACATGCCGTCTCTAAATGACGCAAAGAGCCCGTAGCGGGCGCCGCTCTCCCGCGGTTCGGATTCGACCGAGGTCCCGGTCTGCTCATGTTGTCGGCGGGCCGCTCGGATCAGGCTGCCGTGTTTGCGTTCCATCTCGATGAACCGCGACAGCGTGGCCGCGAGGCTCAACTTCTCGGGATCGCCCGTATAGATGCCGGCCACGAGCGGCTGAACGAGCCGTTCGAGGGCTTCTCTGCCTAGGCGACGCCGAACGAACGCAGCCACGCTCTCGTCGCCGGTTTCTGTTCGCCGCGGAACGAGGGACTCCAAACCAATCCGCAGCTTGCCGAGTGGACTGAAGATCGGCGAGGCAAGCACGGACAAAATTCGCGACGGGGCCATTAGCATGAACCCATCAGGAATCGGCACCGGTTTTCCGCGCCACAGGACTAGAGCCTGCCGATGCGTCGGCTCCGTCGCGATCAGCCGCTCGTCCAGCTCGAGCCTGCGACAAAGCTCGACAGCCGCCGGCTTGTTCGCAATGAACGAATCGGCACCAAGTTCGGCGATGCAGCCGTTGATTTGCTCGGTGTGAATGACGCCGCCCAGCCGCGAGCTGGCTTCAAATAGCTCGACCCGAACGTTTGTGCGGGTCTCCTTTGCCAGCTCGATCGCGCGGTGAGCTGCGGCAAGACCGCTGATGCCGCCGCCGATCACCGCCACTCGCACGAGGCGATCGTCTCGAGCAGGCGGTTGCTGTTGGAGAATTTGAACCTCTGGACTCATGCAATGACCGACAGCTGCAATTCAGGTTACCGGCGGGCGGCTCCCATCTCGTGAACCATCGCCACCAGGGCTTTTACGTGTGCCGGATCGGTTTCTGGGAGCACGCCGTGTCCGAGATTGAAGATATGGCCCGGGCGCCCACCTGCGCCGTCCATAACGGCTCGAGTCTGGGATTTCAGTGTCGCGAGGTCGGCCTGGAGAACGACAGGATCGAGATTTCCCTGGACCGCGACGTCGTGACCGAGGCGCTTCCAAGCATCGCCGAGGTCAACTCGCCAATCTAGACCGATGATCGATCCGCCCGCTTTTCGCAGCAGCGGCAGCAGCGCCGGATTGCCCGTCAGAAAATGAATCGCCGGCACGTGGCCCGGCAAACCGTTGAAAATGCGCTTCGAGTACGGGAGGGCGTACTGCTCATAGTCCCCGGGAGACAAGCAGCCGGCCCAACTGTCAAAAATTTGGACAGCCTGGCAGCCCGCCTCGATTTGTCGTTCGAGATAACCCGCGACCGAATGGGCGAGCCGTTGCAGCAGACCAGTCCACAACTCGGGGCAAGCGTACATCACGCGTTTAGTCCGCGCAAAGTCCCGCGAGGCTCCGCCTTCGATCGCGTACGACGCCAGCGTGAAAGGCGCGCCGGCAAAGCCCAAAAGGGGAATCCCCGCCGGCAGCTGTTTTCGCACGAGCCGCACAGTGTCGTAGACGAATGCAAGCTCGTCGAGATTGCATTCTCGCACGCGTTTGAGATCCTCCGGCGTGCGGACGGGATTGTGAATTCTCGGACCGCCGCCGGCCGAGTACTCGAGCTGAAAACCCATCGGCTCGAGGATCGGCAACAAATCGGCGAATAAGATTGCCGCATCGACGCCCAGTGCCTGCTGGGCCGTCAGCGTGACCTCGGCCGCCAGCTCGGGCCGCTTGCACAGCTCGAGAAATGAAACCTTGTCGCGGACGCTGCGGTACTCGGGCAGATAGCGGCCGGCTTGGCGCATGATCCAAATGGGTGTGGTATCGACAGGCTCCTGGCGGGCAGCGCGCAGAAATCGACTGTCATAAAGCTCGGAGGTCATCCAGCCAATTTTAACAGGCGGGACGAACGCTCGCCCATTCACGCGCTCTTGCCAGCCAATATCGTCGGTGCGGCGGCGAGTGTTTGGATGACCAGCTGGCCCATCCGCGTGGGAACTGCCTCCACATCGACCGGCAAGCCGTGTTCGCGGATCGTTTCGCTGGCGGTCGGGCCGATCGAGCCGACGACGCAACGTGCCGCCGCGGTCCGCCACGTCTCCGCCTCACCGAGGTTGTCAGCCACCTCCAACACACATTCCAGCTGATGGGCACTCGTGAAGAGCAGAACGTCGAACTTGCCTGCGATTGTGTCGCGAACGGCCGCCCGTAGCGGCTCGACGTCCTCCGGAAGGGCCCAGCGGTAGACAGGCACTGGTTCGACAGTCGCACCGCGGTGAGTCAACTCCTCTGCAAACTCTGCGCTGGGCCGACCGTATTCCTGGACGGCAATGCGTTTAGAAGTGATGGCACCGGCGGCCGCCATTGCTGCCAAAAGCTCACGCCACGTGTTGGGCTCCTCGGCACGAATGGCGATGGGGACTTGCCACTCGCGGAGCACGGCCGACGGCTTCGGCCCACGGACCGCCACTGTCACCCGCCGAAGAGCCGCCAGAACAGCCTCACGATCGAAGCGCGTCGCGGCCGCTTCCAGAAGCGCGCGGGCTCCCACGCCGGTGAGGAAGACCACCACGTCGATTTTTCCTGCGAGCAGCGATTCTGCAAACGTGAAGACCGGAGAGTTCGATTCCAGCGGCACCTCGCGCATGGACGGCACAACGGTGGCAGCAGCTCCCTGCCGCTCGATCAGCGATCGCATCTCTTCCGCCCGGCGACTCTCGAAGCTACAGACTCGAAGCACGTGCGCTGACCGGTTCTCCATTTGTCACCACATTCCCGTCGCGTGACCGATCCAGTATCCCGCAAAACACAGCCCACCGGCGATCGCGAAGTACACGCCGGACGAAAGATCCGAAAGATACGTGCCGACCGTTATCCACTCAAACCAGGTGTACTCGCCGAACAGCGCGTTTTCGGTCGCCAACCACGCAAGCGTCACGAGGATCAGAATTGCGGCGATAAACACGACGCCGATGCAACCCAGAATGAAAAGCATGCGTCTTTGCCCCTTCTGATTCTTCCCGGTCCTGCGGAGACCGCTGAAGGTTGGGATCGTGGGAAGGCCCGACCCTCACTCGCTAAACGGCCAGCGAGCTCAATCGGTTTACGCAAACCTAAGCGTGCGGAATCGTGGGCGTGCGACGCAAGAGAAGTCGCCACAAGTAACGGTTCTGAAACGGCCGACCGGATGAGCGGAGGCGCTTTCCCGGAGTCACGCCGAGGCGCGTCCGGCTCCACTCCCGGCCGGCCGTTCCAGTGCCGTCGGGCGAAGGTCTGGGTGACGAAGAACCCAGGCTGTGAAGGGCGAGCAGCATTGCTCGCGATTCTCTCCTCAGGCAAACGGTGTGCCACCGACTCACGGACTGCAAATCTCGCGTTTTTCCCGAGAAATACTGCGGATCTCGCTGAGCCGAGCTTTTGGCACGCGTGCAGAGGTGCCTTGACCTTATTCAACTCGTGTCGAAGAATCGGGCGAGTGCATTGTCTCGTGGAGAGCGCCGTGCGGCGGCTCTGGCACGGACTTGACCGGGCGGCTTGCACAGCCGTATTCTGCCGGGTGCGGGCAGAGCCTTTGATGCGTCGTTTCCGAATTTCCGGAACGTCATGAGCCGTCCGGAGTTCCTCCTCGCTTATTCGCCGCCCGAAGGCAGGCAAATCGGCGCCGGATGGGGAGTACCCCATGACCAACAACGAATCAGTGGCCGACGATAAGTCCCCGCCAGACGTGCCCGCTCCTCAAGCGTCCGGTCCCCAGATCGAAGTTGCTTCAGACGAGGACTGGAAAAATCGCGTCAAAGCTGAAGACGCGGCTCTCGACCAGCGGTTCCGCAGTCAACCCGCGGGAACTGTAGGCACTGCGGAAGCCGTCCCAACCGGCGAGCCCGCTGGCTCAGCAGCGCCTCGCAAGTCCGGTTCCCCGGGGTCTCAAACGGCACGGGAAATGCCCCAACCAACCTTCGGCGATTTGGTCGGGTTGCTCTCGGCGCAGGCCATGATGTTCCTCGGGCTGATCCCGAACCCGGCGACTCAAAAGGCGGAAACTCAGCTGCCGACAGCGCGGTATTTTATCGACATGATTAGTATCCTGGAGGAAAAGACTGCGGGCCAACTCACGAAAGAAGAATCGCACTTTCTCGACGAAACATTACACTCGTTGCGCATGACGTACATGCAGCGTTCCAAGCAAACCGCCTAATGAGGTTCGCTTTACCGCTTTGAGAATTCCGCAGGCGCTGGCCCGCATTTCGCTCGACTGGATCATGCCGCCGTTCCGTCGAGTCGGCCCGTAATCATGAAAACGACCCATCCCGCACACTGGCGGTCTTACGTCGACCCGTCGCGCTGGTTCCGGGTCTGGCATCCGCCGGGATGGACGCTCGTCGAATCGGGGGGCGAGGCGCAGCTCGTCGGCGCCGGGACAGGGCGGCTTATTGCGGCTCGTGGGACGCTGGCGCTCGAATTGGAACAAAGTCGATTTCGACACCATCGTCGATGCGGAGCAAGTCTTTCCAGACAGCCGCCACGTGCGACGCACCCGGCCCCTCGACGGCCCCTATCCCTCCATCTGCACGGAGGGGGAATCCAACGATTTGGCGAAGCTGGCCTGGTGGAAGCGCTGGCTGCGACCGCCCCAGTGGCGCCCTTGGAAATTATGGAGTGCGCGCTATAAGTCGGTCTGCGTGGTCGCCACGTTCCAGACGACTGGCCGCCGCGATCCAGAGTTGGAAACGCTCGCGACGATGATCATGAACTCGCTCGAGTTCGCCGACGAGCCCCCCGATCCGCCCCACATCTTCGCCGATCGCGTGGTCCGAATCGCCCGCGACCGCTTTCCGTCGCTGAAATGCCATCGCAGCGACGAATTCCGCGTGCAGCTGGGCGAATCGAACATCAACCTCTTCAATTTCTATCGCAACTACGTTCAGGAGCCGGAGCGGTTCGAGGACATCATTCTCCCGGCGCTCGCCACGGTCGCCCAGGTGCAGAAATGGGATTCGGCCCAGTCCGAGCCGACACTGGCCTCGGTTCGCAGCCGCATCCTGCCGATGCTTTATCCCGAAGAGGTCTGGCGGCGAAGCTTCCCGAATTTTGTGGGAACGCCCTGGGTGGGCGACCTGATGGTGCTCTACGTCGTCGATGAGCAGCATGCTTATTGGTACATCCGCGACGACATGCTCCGCCGCTGGCACATCGATCGCGAAATTCTGCACGAGTTGGCGCTCGCCAACCTCGATCGCTACTTCGAGCGTCAGCAGATGGAATACGTGATGGGTCGCGAGGACGGCGGTTCGATGCTGCTGATGCCCAAGCGGCCCGACGCCTACAACTCGTCGCGGATTTTGAGCCGCCAATTCTGCTCAGCCCTGCGGACCGAGTTGGGAGCCGAGTTGGCGGTCGGTGTTCCGAGCCGCGACTTTATCGTCGCCGTCAGCATGGGTCACGCCGAAGCGCTCAGCGAGATCCGACGGAAAGTCGAAGACGACTTCAATCGCATGGATCATCCGCTCTCACCGCGGCTGTTACTCGTCAGCGCCGATGGCGTGAGCGAGTTTCCGGAGCGCCCGCTTGAGGCGTGAACTGATCCTGCTCGGCACGGGGACCAGTGTCGGCGTTCCGGTGATTGGTTGCCGCTGTCCTGTTTGCACCTCGACGAATCCCCGCAACCACCGCACGCGCACGGGCGTTTTCGTCCCTGCCCCCGAGGGGAATTTTCTAATCGATACGCCGCCGGAGCTGCGACTGCAGCTCCTGCGAGAGAAGGTCGAGCTAGTCCACGCGGCCATCTTCACGCACAGCCACGCGGACCACATCTTCGGCCTCGACGATCTGCGAATCTTCGGCTACCGACTCGATCGGGACATCGGCCTCTACTGCGAGGAGATCGTCGAGCGCCAAATCCGCGCGGCCTTCAGCTATGCGTTCGCCCCGGCCGATCCCGACGCGCACCATTTCGCAGTTCCCAAGTTCGCCATCAGGCCGATGACGACCCAGCCGTTTACTCTCTTGGGTCAGACGGTCCGTCCGATCCGTCTGATGCACGGCAAGCTGCCGATCCTGGGCTTTCGCCTCAACGATGTGGCTTACTGCACCGACGTGAGCGCCATCCCCGAAGAGAGCTGGCCCCTCTTAGAGGGGCTTGAAACTCTGGTAATCGACGCCTTGCGCGACCATCCACACCCAACGCATTTCAGTGTCGGGCAAGCACTGGAAGCGATCGAGCGGGTCAAGCCGCGCCGCGCGTACTTCACGCACGTCTCACATTCGCTCGAGTACGAAGCGACCAACGCCCGCCTGCCCGAGGGCGTCGAACTCTCCTATGACGGGCAGCGGATCGAATTCTGATGACTCCGAGGCTGTTCGCTGAAGGGCCGTCCGGACCGTTTCCGTGCTGATTGGCCACCGCGCGAAGGGCGACAAGCGTGCGTCCGGCGAAACCGGCCAAGCGCGAGGTCAAAGGGTTCGCCGGGTCAACACCTGCTCAATGTCCGTTCTCGCCAGAAATCGACAGCCGGGCCGCCTTGAGCGTGTTGGCCAGCAGCATGGCGACAGTCATTTTGCCGACGCCTCCCGGCACAGGGGTGATGGCCGACGCAACTTGTCTCACAGCCTCGAAATCGACGTCGCCCACCAGCTTTTCGTCGACCCGGTTGATACCGACGTCAATCACTACGGCTCCCCGCTTCACCATGTCGGCAGTCACGAATTTGGGCGAGCCAATGGCGGCAATCAGGATGTCGGCCCGTCGCGTCACCTCGGGCAGATTGCGCGTGCGGCTGTGGCAGACGGTGACGGTCGCGTCGGCCCCGGCCCCTTTCTGCATGAGCATCAGGGCCATCGGTTTGCCCACGATCTCACTGCGACCGAGCACGACGACCTCGGCCCCGGTAACGTTCGTGTTCGATTCGGAAAGCAGTCGCAGAATGCCGTGAGGCGTACACGGCAGAAAGCGGGGTCGTCCCTGGACGATGCGGCCGACGTTCTCGGGGTGAAAAGCGTCCACGTCCTTGAGCGGCGAGACCGCGTCGAGCACGTGTTGCGATTGGATTTGTTTCGGCAGTGGCAACTGAACGAGAATTCCGTGGATTGATGGATCGGTGTTGCACTGCTCGACCAGCGAGAGCAGTTCTTGCTCGGCCGTCGTCGCCGTGAGCGTGTGCACGGTGCTCTTGAGGCCGGCCTGCTCGCAGGCGCGTTTTTTCCCGCGCACGTACGAGGCGCTCGCCGGGTCGTCGCCCACCAGGATGGCGACCAAATGCGGAATGACGCCGGATTGCTGGCGGAGTTCGGCCACCTCGGCGGCGACCTCTGCCTGGACTTTTTCGGCGATCGATTTCCCGTCGATGATTCGGGCAGTCACCGCGGATTCTCCCGGAGGAAACGTCCTCTTCGCCCCTCTCCCATTCCGATGGGAGAGGTTCTAATAAACTGACTCAAACTGGTCGGGCCCGGCACCCGAAAACAAGGCGTGCCAGCCCTTCATCGTCAACCAGAGCGCGAGGCCCGCATAAACGGCCGCCATCACGTCGTCGATCATAATCCCCAGGCCGCCGGGAAGCCGCTCGAGGCGGCGAACCGGCCACGGCTTGGCGATGTCAAAAATACGGAACCAGATAAACCCCAGAATTGCCGTTGAGAAGGTGATCCCTTCCAGCAAGAATACAAGAGGAACGGCCGCAATCTCGTCGAAGACGACGCAACCGGGATCTTTCTTCCCAAACAGGCGAGCGGCTCGGTCGCAGATTGGAATTCCCGCTAAAAAGATGGCCGCCATTGCCAGCAACTCGATCGGCAGCGGCCATCCCGATTTGTTCAGTGCCCAGGCCAGCGGAAGTCCTAAGAGCGTGCCGAAGGTTCCCGGCATGACGGGCACCATTCCGATGCCCAGTCCGGTCGCCAGGACGAGTGCCGTTCGATCCCAGAGACTGTGAGAGCCCAACTGCAAATCCACTGCCCGCCTAAGCTGTGCCCACCTACCGGCTAAGGGTTCGCCCAACTATACTCGGTCCCGCGCGAGGCGACCACAGGCCCTCGCGAGCGTTCCGCGTCGGAGTGTTTCATGTCTGATGTTCCCGCGCCCGAGCCCAAGTTCAGCAAAGAGGAGTTCCTCAAGGAGGGGAGCCATCAGCTTCGCGGCACAATCGCGCAGGAGCTCGCCGAGGGCACCGACAACTTCGTCGAAGACAATGCCAAGCTGCTCAAGCATCACGGCACCTACCAGCAGGACGACAAGGACCATCGCAAGGACAAAAACGCCGACGGCACCCGCAAGGGCAAGGCGTACATGTTCATGGTCCGCACCCGCATTCCCGGCGGGAAAGTGACGGCCAATCAGCTGCTGGCCGAGCTCGACTTGTGCGACCGCTACGGCAACGGCACGCTGCGGATCACGTCGCGGCAGGGGCTGCAGTTGCACGGCGTTCTGAAAGAAGACTTGCGGGAGACGATCCGCGGCATCAACCACACGATGCTCACGACGCTGGCCGCCTGCGGCGACGTCGAGCGCAACGTGATGTGCTGCCCGGCCCCGTACGCGGGCAATCCCGTCCGCCGCGAGATGCAGGAGATGGCCGACCGCGTGGCCGAACATCTCAAGCCGCGGACGACCGCTTACTACGAGATCTGGCTCAAGGACGACGAAGGGCAACGAAATCGACGCGACCGAGTTCAAGCCGGTCGAAGAGCCGATCTACGGAGCCCGCTACCTGCCGCGCAAATTCAAAACGGCCTTCGCGCTGCCCGAGGACAACTGCGTCGAGATCTATGCCAACGATCTGGGTTTTTTGGCGATCGTCGAGAAAGACCGCATCGTCGGCTACAACGTGCTGGTCGGCGGCGGCATGGGGGTGACGCCGAGCGCCCACAAAACGTTTCCTGCTGTGGCCAAGCGGCTGGCCTTCGTTCACGCCGGAGCAAGTGCGTCGGCGTGGCCGAGGCGATCGTGAAGGTGCAGCGCGACTTCGGCAACCGCGAGGACCGCAAGGTCGCCCGCCTGAAATACCTGATCGCCAACTGGGGCATCCCCGCGTTCAAAGCGAAGGTCGAGGAATACTTCGGGCACAGTCCTCGCCGAACCCCATCCCGCCGACGTGACCGACGTCGACGATCACATCGGCTGGCACGAGCAGGGGGACGGCAAGCTGTTTCTGGGAGTCAACGTCGAGAACGGCCGCATCAAGGACGAAGGAGACTTCCGCATCAAGTCGGCCGTCCGCCTGATCCTGGAAAAGTACGGCGTCCGCTGCCGGCTTGACGCCGCATGCAATCGCTGATCTTCTGCGATCTCGAGCCGGCTGAGCGGTCGACCATCGAGCGGATCCTGATCGATCACGGCGTCAAGCTCGACGGACGAGTTGTCGCCATTGCGGCGACTGGCGATCGCATGTCCCGCGTTTCCGACTTGCGGACTGTCGATCACCGAATCGGAACGCGTGATGCCCCAGCTCATCGGCCTGATCGAGGCCGAGTTGGCCGCGCCTGGGGCTTGCCGAACGAGCGGATCGCCACGCACATGACCGGCTGCCCCAACGGCTGCGCCCGCCCTTACACGCCGGACATCGGTTTTGTCGGCAAGACGCTGGGAAAATACACGATCTACGTCGGCGGCAACGCTGACGGGCACGCGGCTCGGCTTCATCTACAAGGACCTGGTTCCGTTCGATGATATCGTGCCGTCGCTTGTCGCCGCTGTTGGCGCAGTTCAAGAACGAGCGGCAGAACGGCGAATCGTTCGGCGATTTCTGCCAGCGTCTGGGGAAAGAGGCGGTCGTCGCCTTGGGCGAACGGGCTGTCCTGCAAGCGAACGCATGACGCCAAAAGTCTCCACGGCCAAACCAGCCTCGCCGCGGCAGGGTCGCACCTGGGAGCCGCTCTTGGAATCGCTGCGCCGCGACCGGGCGCAGATCGCCCAAGGCGGCGGCCCGAAAGCCATCGAACGCCAGCACGAAAAGAATCGGCTGACCGCCCGCGAGCGGGTCGCCCGCCTGATCGATCCCGACAGCTCGTTCTTCGAGTTCGGCCGGTTCTGCCGCGTTGGGGCATGTACGGCGAATGGGGGCCGGCACCGGCCGCCAGCGTGATCTGCGGCGTCGGCACTCGTCGCGGGGCGGCGGTTCATGCTCGTCGTCAACGACGCCACGGTGAAGGCCGGCTCGTTCTTTCCGATGACGGTCAAAAAAGTGCTGCGAGCGCAGCGGATCGCGCATGGTCAATCGGCTGCCGCTGATTTATCTCGTCGATTCGGCCGGCGTGATGCTGCCGCTGCAGGACGATGTCTTTCCCGACGAGGACGATTTCGGCCGCATCTTTCGCAATAACGCGGTGCTTTCGGCCCTGGGTGTGCCGCAAATCGCCGCCATCATGGGCAACTGCGTCGCCGGCGGCGGTTATCTCCCCGTGCTGTGCGACAAGCTGATCATGACCGAAGGTTCGGGGCTGTATCTCGCCGGTCCGGCCCTGGTCAAAAGCGCGATCGGCCAGGACGTGGGGCACGAGGAGCTGGGCGGCGCGCAAGATGCACGCGGCGATCAGCGGCACGATCGACTTCCGCGAAGCCGACGACGACGCGGCCCTGGCCCGGGTGCGGGCGCTGGCCGGCCATGCTGCCCGTCGATCCGCGAGCCGCCCAATTCCGCCGCAGTGGTCTCGGTCGCCCCGGCCCGCGCCGCCCGAAGACATCTACCAGGTCGTCTCGCCCGAGCGGCAGGAATCGTACGAAGTCCGCGACGTGCTCGATTGCCTGGTCGATGCCGACAGCTTTCAGGAATACAAGGCCGACTACGGGCGGACGGTGATCTGCGGCTACGCCCGGATCGGCGGGTTTGACGTCGGCATCGCTCGCCAATCAGCACCATCCCGAGAAGACCCGTCGCGAGGGGCTGCAGTACGGCGGCGTGATCTATCACGACAGCGCGGACAAGATGGCCCGCTTCATCATGGACTGCAACCAGACCTGGACGCCGCTGGTCTTTCTGCAGGACGTCTCCGGCTTCATGGTCGGCCGCGATTCGGAGCAGTCGGGCATCATTCGCGCCGGGGCGAAAGTCGTCAACGCGATCTCCAATAGCCGCGTCCCCAAGCTGACGGTGATCTTGGGCGGCAGCTACGGAGCCGGCAATTACGCGATGTGCGGCAAAGCCTTCGATCCGCGGTTCATCTTCGCCTGGCCGACGGCCGAGTACGCGGTGATGGGCTCGGCACAGGCGGCCTCGACGCTTCTTGGACGTGAATATTGCCGCCATGAAGCGGCAGGGCCAGCACGCCGACGCGGCCGAGCTGGAAGAGATCCGCAGCAAAGTCACGGAGGCCTACGACGCCTGCCTCGATCCGCGATACTCGGCAGCCCGCGGCTGGGTCGACGAGATCATCGAGCCGGCCGAAACGCGGAACGTGCTGATCGAATCGCTCGAAATCGCCACCCGCCACGCGGACGACGAACCGTTCCGCACCGGCGTGCTGCAGGTGTGACCACCATCACTCTTGTGCGAGTGGACGATCCTTTTCGGTCTTGGCGTCGGCTCCGAAGGCCGCGCGGAATGCGTCAGCGTTGGCCGCGACCGTTTTCTCAGGTCCCGTCAGCCGCAGGTAATAGTTGCCTTCCTTCGTTGTGAGGATCACGCTCAGTGCGCGGGAGTTTGGCATTTGCTGCGTTTTCTGCTGAACCATCGGGCCGATCGGCTTTTTCCAGGTACCCTGCAAGTCAACGAACACATACTCTCCCTGCGACGATTTGCCCGACGTGCTTTTGACTTTGCGTCCGGTCGGAAGAAATTGCGCCACCCATCGTTGAATGTTGGCATCGACTCCGCCGCCACCCCCCTCGAAGTAATAGACCACAAAGTCGGTTTCGTCCTTGTCGCCCGCGACGTTCGGCACCTTCATTTGGGCCTTGCGAAATTGGCTGCGCACAGACTGCTTTTCCCACGCTTCGGGAACCGTAAGCGTCAAATCGCCGGCTTTGATGGTCTTCGTCCCGGGAGCGTCGGCGGCCCTCGCCTGCGACCCGCAAGCCAGCGCGCAAAGCAGCGAAGAAAAATGCGGCAGTGAATGTGGGGCAGGATCGCATGGGCATCGAAGAACTCCTCGTCCGAGAGGTCAATCGGGAACAGCGGCACGGAACTCCTGCATTTTCCGGCATTGATCGGCCGAATGCAAACGCGCCGCGCGGCGCCAGCGGGTTGTTACGCGGCCGCAGATCGCCCGATCTCTGACGCGTGCCGTCACGGCCATCGCTCACTTCCGCGCAAGCAGCTTGTTGAATTCCTTGAACAGCCGCGTGTTGGCCACGTCCTTCTTTTCGAGCCCTGCCCGGCGGGCTTGAAAGACACCGTATTGCATCAGGTCGAGGCCCGTCACGCTGTGGCTGTCGGTGCTGATGACGATCGGAATGCCCAGGTCGCGGGCGGCCGCCGCGCGGACGTCGTCGAGATCGAGGCGGTTCGGATGGGCGTTGATCTCCATCATCACGCCATGGTCGGCGGCAGCCTTGAGGATCTCGTCGAACGCAACGTCAGCTCCCGGCTCGCTTGCCGACCAGCCGACCCGTCGGGTGGCCGATGCAATCGACGTGCGGATTGGTGATGGCTGCCAGGAGCCGTTTGGTGATCTGCTCGCGCGGCTGCTTGAGTCCGTAGTGCAGCACCGCCAGTACCCAGTCTGCCTCGCTCAGCACCTCGTCGTCGAGATCGAGGGTCGCATCCTCGAGGATGTCGCACTCGATTCCGCAAAGCACCTCGATGCCCGAGACCTTCGAGCGGATCTTGGCGATCTCTTTCCAATGCTCACGCAGCCGCGTCGCGTCGAGGCCGTTGGCCATCGAGACACGCTTCGAGTGATCGGTGATGGCGATGTACTCGCGGCCGCGAGCCTTGGCCGCTTCGATCATTTCCAAGATCGAGGCCGTGCCGTCGGTGACGGTGGTGTGCATGTGCAGATCGCCGCGGAGGTCGGCTAGCTCGAGCAACTTGGGCAACTCGCCCGCCGCCGCCTGCTCGATCTCGCCCCGATTCTCCCGCAGTTCGGGCGGAATCCAAGGAAGATCGACTGCCCGATAGACTTCCTCTTCGGTCCGACCGGCCACGAGTTCCTCGCCGCGAAACACGCCGTACTCGTTGACTTTGAGCCCTCGGTCCAGGGCCCGGCGACGGATCACGATGTTGTGTTCTTTCGATCCGGTGAAATACTGCATCGCCGCGCCGTACGACCCGTCGGGGACCACCCGCAGATCCATCTCGATCCCCGAGCGCAAGCGTACGCGTTGCTTCGTGTCGCCGCGGGCCAAAACGCGATCGACGAGCGGGTGGGCGGCGAGCCGATCCATCGCCTCAGCCGAGTCCTTGGCCGTCGCCAGCACGTCGAGATCGCCGACGGTCTCCTTCAACCGACGGCCGCTTCCAGCCAGGGTTGCCTGCGTCACCGATTTGAGTTCGAGCAAGTCGGCCACGATGGCGTCAGCCTCTGGCTTGACCTCGCCCAACAGGAACCGCTTGCCCGACGCCGACGCCTGGTCGATGCCGGCCAGAATCGCGTCTTGGGTCTTTTTGCCGAAACCCTTGAGCTTCGCGATTTCACCCTTTTGGGCGGCTTGCCGCAGATCTTCCAGCGACTGAATCGAGAGTTCCTTGAATAACGTCGCCACTTTTTTGGGGCCGAGCCCGCCGATTCTCAACATCTCGACAACGCCGGCGGGAACCTCGCGCCGCGCCTCTTCGAGCTGGGGAAATTGTCCCGTCTTGATGATGACATCGATCTTGACTGCGAGATCCTTTCCGATCCCCTGCAGCTCTTCAAGCCTGCGATCGGGGTCGGCGACGATGTCGGCCAACGATTCGGCCAGATCGCCCAGCACGCGGGCCGCGTTGCGATACGCGCGCACGCGGAACGGATTGGCCGCCTGAATCTCCAGGATGTCGGCGTAGTCGTCGAACATCCGCGCAACTTCGGAATTCTGCATGATCTCTGTCCGGGTCAACGTGTCTCGGCGAGCGGCGGCGGTTGCGCACTGATGATTCGATCGGTGGCGATCTCGTCGAGTCCTAGCGATTGCTTCAAATGCGCCGTATACTTGGGCGGCTGCTGCGGTCGGCAGGTCGGGCTCCGGTCGACGCACGGCGCGCAGCAACAGGTTTTTCGCGGTGTGCTCGAGTTCAATGAATTCGATCACCTGCGTTTTGTACCCGCAGGCCTCCAGCGCCTGCGCCCGCAGGGCATCCGTTGCCAGGCTGGCAAACTGAGCGTGTAGAATCCCCTGGTGGTGCACGACTGCGAGTTGGGGCATGTGGATTTTCCGCGCCAGCTCGTGTTGACAACAGGGAACCGCAAGAATCACCGCCGCCCGCCAGGCGACCGCCCGGGCCAGCGCGTCATCAGTCGCCGTGTCGCAGGCGTGTAGCGAGACGGCCAGATCGACCGTTCCCTCAAGCGGCTCATTGCCGATCTCGCCGACGCGAAACTCGAGACCAGCGCACCCAAGCTTTTTGGCGATCCGCTGACAGCTCGAAATCACGTCGGCTCGGCGATCCAGGCCTAGGATGTGGACAGTGCGCCTCTGAAGGTGTGTAAGCAAGTGATAAAGGGCAAAGGTGAGATAGCTCTTGCCACTGCCGAAGTCGACGATGCGCAGGTCGCCGCTCGCCGGCAGATCGGGGATCACGTCGCTGACCATTTCCAAAAAGCGATTGATTTGCCGGAATTTCGCCTGCTTCGACGCTTTCACCTTCCCGGCGGGAGTCATCACGCCGATCTCGACCAGAAAGGGAATGGGCTCGTGCTCCGACAGGACATGCGATTTTGCGCGGTTGTGCTCGAGCGGAACGGCCGAGCGAGTCGGACGGCCGCGGCGAACGCGCAGTTGCCCCTCTGGGGTCGCCGACACTTCGTAATCGGCGTCGACAGTGAAGACGTGCGCCCGACCGTACGAGGGTCCCAACAGTTCGTGAATTCGCCGGCCAGTCGGTTCGGACTCGAGATTTTCGTGCGTTTCCCGATTTTCGGTTCGCGACGCCCACTGAAAGACGCGGACCCCCTTCACCGTAGTCGGCCGCACCACGAGCCGTTCCGCAGCGTCGTCGTTGCGGCGTTGGCTGAGCGTTGTTCCCAGGTAGGACCCGTCCGCCAACGCGGCCTCCAGCCGCTCCCAGAACTCGGCGTCGCCGTTGCCTGCGTTGGTCATGGACAGACCGCCTCGCGAATGTCGTCCGAAACGGACGCCATGTACTTTTGAAAAGCGGCGCGGTCACCCAGCGGTTTTACGCGGAGCGTGAAATTGTTGGGCCGCACGAGGGCCCAGCCGGCAAAAGTGTGGCGGATCGCGCGGAGCGATCGCCGCGAGAAAAAGCAGGTCCCCGGATTGTCCATCAACAATCGGGGCAGGCGATCGCCGTCATCTGTTCCGAGCAGGGGCGACTCCTGCGTGGAGATTTCGACACGCATCGGGGACCGATAGTCGCCCCAGGCGCCGTGCGCGATGCCACGGCGTAAGATTCGTAGCGGCGTTCGGAGCAAGTCGAAGAACATCAATCGCAACGATCGAGGGAACTGCTCGCTCGAAACCAGGCGGACGCGCTCGACCGATCGTGGCACGAAGAACAGCCCTCCAGTCGTCGCGTACAAAAAGCCCTGGCCGGGCAGAGCCGTCCGCGAGATCCGCACGGGACCGATCCGTGCGATCAGCGGGCCGATTGCCGCGGCAAGCTCCTCCGCCGTCGGGTCCGCAGTGCGCAGATCGATCGGATAATCGCACTGCGGGCATTGCTCGGCGATCGGTTCAACCCACGATAAGCATTGCTGGCACAAGACGAGCGCCATAGCATTGTCTCTTCTAACCACCCTTCTTGAGCATGGCAACGCCGAGTTTTCGGGGACTCACCGTGGACAAAAAACAAAAGAAGCAGCTCGACGCGGCCAAGACGCGAATGCAGAAACTGCGCCAACTGTTGGCTGGCGCTCGCGATCAGCCCGACGACCCGGAAGACATCGCCCGCCTCAAGCGGGAGATCGCCGAAGTCGAGGCCCAAATCCACAAACTGCATGAGTCGTGACAGCGCGAATCGTGACTGCCGCGTCGAGCAACGCGCCCCCGGACGGCCACTTTCCGCCGACAATCATTGTGGTCCATCCGCGTGAAAAACGCTCAAAGTGCACGGTCGAGCCGCTCCGCGATCGCGACGGTTTTGTGTTCTGGACGTTTCCCGACCGTGGACCCGAATCGCTTGACGGCTACGTGCGGCTGGTGGTCGAAGGGCCGGAACTCTCAGAACAGGACCAAAAGCGCGGTTTATTGGTGCTCGACGGCACTTGGCGTTTGGCGCACCGCATGGAAAAATTCTTTTACGCATTGCCCCCACGCAGCCTGCCGCCCACGAAGACCGCGTATCCTCGCCTGTCCCGCATCGCGCCCGATCCGGCCGGAGGGCTGGCGACGATCGAAGCGATCTACGCGGCTTATCGCCAGCTCGGCCGGCCGTGCGAGGAGTTGTTGGACCATTACCATTGGGCCGCTGAGTTTCTTGCCCGCAACAATTGGGCGTAGCACTTTCCAAGCGGCGTCTTAGCGGCCGCGAGCTAAGCAGTCCCCGTCGCCGCTCGATCCAACAGCCTCTGGATCAGATTGCGGATTTGTTCGACAGGAACGGGCTTGGCGAGATGGCCGTCGAAACCGGCGTCGGCCGAGTTCTGGCGATCTTCGTCGCGGCACCAACCCGAGACGGCGACGAGCGCCACATTCTTGCCCCACTCCTTGGCACGGATCCGGCGCGCCGCTTGGAATCCATCCAGCTTGGGAAGCCCAATGTCGAGCACAATCGCGTGCGGCAAAAAGTGCTCCGCGAGGTCCAGCGCTTCGAGTCCGTCGCGCGCCGTTCGCACGTCGCCTCCCAGAAGCTGCAGCAGCATCCGCATGCTTTCGACAGCGTCTTTGTTGTCGTCCACAACGAGGATGCGGTAAGGCGCGCGAAAGGCCTCGGGGTCCCCAACCCCGATGTGTGGCAAATTCATAAACGACTCGGTTCCCCTGTCGTGCGGGCGTTCGCAAGCCGTAGTGAAAATCGGCCCGCATCGGCGAATTGGCGGGCAGATGCGGATCGACGTTCCGACGGCCAGCCACGGGAACCGCCGGTGCGTTCGAGGCCAACCGACCGGTGCCGGGTTCCCGTGGCGTGCCGCGGAGCGGCCGGAAAGCTCGGAGCAGCCGCAACCCGACGCTGTTCTGACACGTCTGCCGGATCAGTGCTCATCGGGCGTAGGCGTCTTGTAGCGGAAATCGATCGAGCGCGCCGTCCGGAACCTCGCCCATTTTTGTGTACGCGATTTGCCTACAGCTCGCGTCGTGTCCGACGAGATCCCGTGCCCCGCACTCGTGCGAAATTTTCCCACACGAAATTGAGAATGTCCCTTGCAGACTTCGAGGCCGGCGAGGAGTACACATTAACGTTCGCCGCTTGCAGCCAGGGCAAAGTTTTGGCGAGCTTTGAGAACCCGAAGTTTTGAGGAGTGTCGCGTCAATGCGACAGGGAGATTGGCGGCAATCGCAGTTCACGCAGTCCCACGCGGCTCAGCATGCCCAGCGGCACCTCGAATCGTTGGTCCGGGCTGACCTACGCCAGTCACCGTACGACGAAGTCGGCCGCGTGACATGCACACTGAAAGAACGCGTGCTGACACTCACCGGACGGGTTTCGTCTTACTACCTGAAACAGATCGCCCAGCGAATCGCTCTGGCGCGGCTCAATGGGACCGCGAGTGTCGTCAACGAGTTGCAAGTCGAACCATGAAGTGCGACCTTCCGCTCGACAATGCGGCGGACGGGCCGACCCAATAGGGGGCATACGATGCTCATCTTACGGCGGAGAATCGGCGAACGAATTGTCATCGATGGCCGCATCGAAGTCACCGTGCTGCACATCCGCGGTGGAAAGGTCCGATTGGGGTTCAACGCACCGCGGACCGTTCGGGTTCTCCGCGAGGAAGTGCTGCGACCTTCGACGGAGGATAGTTCGGCCGACCTGACCGCCGCCGCCGTCGAAATCGAGGCATCGGTGACGTAACGCCACAATCCAAAGCACAAAGTACGCTCGGCCTGCCAAAGGCACGGACGAAGGAGCGTCCGACTGACCAAAGCCCGAAAGAGATCAAACTCTTTCGGGCTTCTTCATTCGTGCGGCGTTCATTCACTTCTCTTCGACTCTATTCCGCCGCCATACCGCCCGGCTAGAATGTCTTTGCAAATCGGAACGGTGCCCCTCCTGGGTGAAATGCCTCGCAAAAGGGATCGACGATGACTGCCACTGCCAGCCGCAAGAAGCCCAGGGGACGCAATCAAACGAGCGAACGCAATCAAAACAGCACGCAAGAGGCACGGGCGAGGATTCTCCTCGTCGATGACCATGAGGTGCTCCGACAGGGGATGCGGTTGCTGATCGAACATCAGCACGATCTGCAAGTCTGCGGAGAAGCCGAAGATGAAGCGACCGCGATCAAGCAATTCCGGACCGCTCGCCCCGATCTCTTGATTATCGACCTCAGCTTGAAGGAGGGGGACGGCATCGAGTTGATCAAGCGGATCAAGCTGCTCGACGCCGAGGCCCGCATGCTCGTTTATTCGATGCACGACGAGCGGGTCTATGGTGAACGTGTCCTGCGGGCAGGAGCAAAGGGCTATGTCAGCAAGCAGCAGCCGGTGCGGGCCGTTTTGCAGGCGATTCGCCGCGTTTTGGACGGGTCGATGCACTTCAGCGTGGACCTGACGCAACGACTGCTCGAACGAGCCGCCGCCAGCGAGCCGATGAGCGCCGCGTCGCCCGTCGAAAATCTCTCGGACCGCGAGCTCGAAGTGTTCGAGATGATCGGCCGCGGCCTGACGACCCGCTCGATTGCCGCCAGGCTGCACCTGAGTCCCCGCACGGTCGACACCTATCGGGAACGCCTCAAGATCAAGCTCGCGCTGGCTAATTCCGCCGAGCTTCACTACCGCGCGGTGCAATGGGTGCTCAAGGGGTCGTAAAGACAGATGTCCAAAGAGCAGTGGACGGCGGTTGACCGCTATCTCACCGATCTCCTCGTCGCTCCTGATGCTGCCTTGGATGCCGCACTCGAAGCGAGCAGCGCGGCCGGCTTGCCCGCGATCAACGTCACGCCCAATCTCGGCAAGCTCTTGTTCATTCTGGCCAGCATGCTGGGAGCCAAGAACATCCTCGAGTTCGGCACACTCGGCGGATACAGCACCATCTGGCTGGCCCGAGCGCTTTCCCCCGGCGGACGACTCGTTACGCTCGAAGCAGATTCCAAGCATGCGGCCGTTGCCCGCGCGAACATTGCTCGGGCTGGGCTCTCAGACGTCGTCGACCTGCGCGTCGGACTGGCACTCGATCTCTTGCCGGGAGTGGCGGCTGACATGCAGGCCCCGTTTGACCTTGTCTTCATCGATGCCGACAAGCCAAGCAATCCCGAGTATTTTGCCCGCTCGCTGGAGCTGTGCCGCGTCGGAAGCTTGATCATCGTCGATAATGTGATCCGCGACGGAGCCGTGATCGATGAGAAGAGCCGCGATGCCAGCGTGCAGGGAGTCCGCCGCATGAACGAACTGCTCGCGGCCGAGCGACGAGTCACAGCGACCGCTCTGCAAACCGTCGGCAGCAAGGGTTACGACGGCTTTGCGATCGTGCTCGTCAAATCCGACCCGAAGCAGGCCGCTCGATGAGCGCCCTGCTTACCGCGCTTCGCGACTGGCTCACCACAGAGGCGGTTACGTTTCGCGAAGTCCACCACGAGCCGACCACCACGTCCGAACAGTCGGCCCAAGCCCGCGGCGAAGAGCTGCGCGTCGGCGGCAAGGCCCTGTTAATGAAGGGAGACGACGATCATTTCCGCCTGTTTGTGCTGCCGGCCAATCGCAAAGTCGATTCGGCTGCCCTGCGGCAGAAATTCGGCTTCAAGCGGCTCCGTTTCGCGACGGCGGACGAATTGAAAGCGGCGACGGGCCTGGTTCCCGGCTCCGTGCCCCCCTTTGGCCGCCCGATCTTGCCTTTCGACCTCTACCTCGACGAAGCGATTCGAGCGAATGATCGAATCGCCTTCAACGCCGGGTCGCTCACGGACTCAATGATCGTGCCGATGGCCGACTATCTGCGCGTCGCCGCCCCGGCCGAGTGTTTTGCGTTTTCGACTGAACCGTGAGGCGCGTCGTAGGGTGTTCAAGTTCGCCAAAGGCAAACGCCGGCACGCCAGCAACAGAATCGGTGTGCCGGCGCCCGCTGCGCGGGTGGATCACACCCGACTTTTGCGGTCGCGGCGTGTCGTGAGTGAGTGGCGAGTGACAAGTGTGCCCGGGCAATTGATCGCCTGTTGCCCGAGGTGTCGGCGAGGTATCTTGTCGACCAATGGGAGCTCCGCAACAGAACAAGCGGCCGACGAGACGCCCGCATTCGGCGTTACCAGGTGTCGTTCTCGCCATGCTGCTGGCGGTTGGGTGGCCGCAGCCGCCTCTTTCGGCCAAAGCCGACGAACGGCTCGACGCAGTCGAAGCGAAGTACAACATCCCGATCGTGACCAGCGACGTGCAGCCGGTGGTCGAGCGGATTCACGCGAGCCCGTGCACGGGTTGGGAACTGCGTCGCTACGCGGGATTGTTCGCCGAGGAATTCAGCTTGTATCCCCCGGCTGTCATTCGTCGGGCCGGGATTGCGCGGGTCGTAATCTGTCGGGATTTGGCACTGGGCGAACAACGTCGCGCCGCGATCCCGCACTTCGGGGGCAGCACGCTTTTTCTGGATGCGGTGCGCGGGATCCACATTCCGATTTACCTTCGCAGAGTGCTCCACCACGAGCTCTTTCACATGATCGATTACAGGGACGACGGCGATCTTTACAGCGACAAGGAATGGGAGGCGTTGAACCCGAAATGGTTCCACTACGGACACGGCGGCGTCAGTGCCCAAAACGATCCGATGTCTTCCGTGCTCTCCGACCGCTATCCGGGCTTTTTGAATTCCTACTCCAAAACGGGGGTCGAAGAGGACAAAGCGGAAGTCTTCTCCAACCTGATGGTCGAGCCGGCTTACGTCGCCCGCCGCTGCCAGACCGATCCGGTTCTGCGCGCCAAAGCGGCGGCCATAAGGCGGCTTCTCAAACGCTTTTGTCCCGACGTCGACGAGCGGTTTTGGGTGCGCGTCGCCGCATTTCGCGCCCTTCCCGGGATGACGCTCCCGTAATCGGGGACGCATTGGCTGGTCTCATTGGCCGTCGTAGGAGGTGACAAGTTCGCCAAAGGGGGACGCCGGCACACCAGCATCAGCGAAGAATCGCTGTGCCGGCGCCCGCTGCGCGGGCTGGTCATCCTGCGGGCAGCCTGTGAGCCCAAGCCGGTCTTGTTGAGTCGCTTTGGGAGACCTATCCTTTGTAAAGGAGGCCCAAGATGGGAATCGACCGGCGGCAGTTTCTTGCGGAGGCAGCGGGACTGTTCACACTGGCCGCGGCGGGCGGCCACGCCCTGGCGGCGCCCGTCTCGCTCAAAGATCCCAAGGTCACCGAAGCCGTGAAGCGGGGGCTCGATTTCCTCGCCCGCGAGCAGCGACGCCAAGGCTATTGGGAAGCCACCGGAGGCCAGTATCGCGTGGCGATGACTTCGCTGGCGGGAAACGCACTGGCCTGCGAGGGATCAACGACCACTCGCGGCAAATACGCCGAAAACATCAAGCTGGCCGTGGACTACCTGATTGAGCTCGCCAACCCCGATACAGGGCTGATCGGTTACAGCCGCGATTATCACTACACGTACGGCCACGGCTTCGCGATGCTCTTCCTGTCGCAGATCTTCGGCGAGGAAGAGGACCTGACGCGGCGGCAGGACCTGCGGAGAGTGCTCACCAAGGCGGTCGATTTCAGCGTGGGAGCGCAGACACCGGCCGGCGGCTGGGGTTACGTCTCGCACAAGGACCAGCCCGATTTCGACGAAGGCTCGACATGCGTCACGCAAGTGCAGGGACTTCGGGCCTGTCGCAACGCGGGCATTCCCGTCCCGCAGCAGTCGATCAAGCAGGCGGTCGAATACATCAAGCGCTGCACGGCCTCTGACGGCGGCGTGCAGTACAGCATTCGCGGAGGCGGGACGCGCCCGGCGATCACGGCGGCGGCCATCGCCAGCCTGTTCAACGCGGGCGAGTACGACAACGAGTACGTCAAGAAGCTGATGGATTACTGTGAAAAGAACGTCTGGCCCGGCAGCTCGGCCACTCGCTATTTCGGGCACTGGCACTACACGCATTATTACTACGCGCAGGTGATGTACCGTCTGGGCGATGAGAAGTGGAAAAAGTACTTCGACTACGTCAGCAAGGAGATCGTGTTCAAGCAGTCTCCGTCGGGGGCGTGGAAGGAAGGCCCTTACGGCCCCGTTTACCCGACGTCGATCAACCTCACCATCCTGCAGCTCGACAACGGCTTTTTGCCGATTTACCAGCGGTAGACGCTGCTTGCCTATTTGAGCTTTCGCTCCCGGATCCAGTCCGTGTGGAACGTCCCCGGCTTATCGACTCGCTGGTACGTGTGCGCGCCGAAGTAGTCGCGCTGGGCCTGGAGAAGATTGGCCGGCAGCCGATCGCGGCGGTAGGCGTCGTAATAGCTCAGGGCCGATGAAAAACCCGGCACCGGCAGCCCCAGCTCGGCGGCCGTAGAGACCACTCGGCGCCAGCTCGGCTGCGCGTCGGTTATGGCCTTGCGGAAAAAGTCGTCCAGCAGCAGGTTCTCGAGCCCCGGCGTTCTTGTCGAAGGCTTTCTTAATGTCTTCCAAGAACCGGGCGCGGATAATACAGCCCCCCCGCCACAGCAAAGCAATCTGCCCATTGTTGAGCTTCCAGCCCAGTTCGCGGGCGGCCGCGTCGAGTTGCACGAAACCCTGCGCGTAGCTGGAGATTTTCGATACGTAGAGAGCACGCCGCACATCTTCGATGAAGGCCGTTCGATCTCCGCGAAACAAGGTTTGCGGCCCGGTGAGCACTTTCGACGCGCGCACGCGGGCCTCTTTCTGGGCCGACAGACACCGCGCGAAGACTGCCTCGGTGACGAGTGTGGTCGGGACGCCCAGGTCGAGCGCATGCTGGCTCATCCACTTGCCCGTTCCCTTTTGCTGGGCCGTGTCGAGCACCTTGTCGACGAGCCAGTCACCCGTTTCGGGATCCTTCACGCTGAAGATGTCTCGCGTAATTTCGATCAGATAGCTTTCCAACTCGGTGCGGTTCCAGGCGTCGAACACGTCATACAGTTCGTCATTGCTGAGCCCGAGCGCCTGCTTGAGCAAGAAATACGCCTCGCAGATGAGCTGCATGTCGCCGTATTCGATGCCGTTATGGACCATCTTGACGTAGTGGCCCGAGCCCCCGTCGCCAATCCATTCGCAGCACGGAATGTCCGCCTTGGGCCCCACCTTGGCGGCGATGGATTGGAAGATCGGCTTAACGTGGGCCCATGCGGCAGCTCGTTCCGCCGGGCATGATGCTCGGACCTTTGAGCGCCCCCTCCTCCCCGCCAGAAACGCCTGTGCCCACATAGAGCATCCCCTTGGCGTCGGCCTCTTTAACGCGGCGCTCAGTGTCGGCGAAATACGTGTTGCCGCCGTCGATCAGAATGTCGCCGCGGCTCAAGTGCGGAACGAGTTCGCCCAATAACTCGTCAACGGCCGGGCCGGCTTTGACCATCATCATGATCTTCCGAGGAGCTTTGAGGCGGGCGATCAAATCAGGCACGGAGTGGTATCCGCCGATCGATTTGCCCTTGGCGGAGCCGGCCAGGAACTCATCGACCTTGCTCGTCGTGCGATTGAAGACGCCGACGGAAAAGCCGTGATTGGCCATGTTCAGGACGAGGTTCTGCCCCATCACCGCCAAGCCGATCAGGCCGATGTCGTGCTGGTCTGCCATATCGCTCTCCCTAAGCTGCGTCCCGGCGCTCGCCCCATTCACCGCGATCCTGCGTGCCACGGCGGCTTGTCGGGCAGATAACCTTCGAATTCCGCTACGAGACCGCTTTCGTACTCTGCTCCATAGCCACAACCGAGAAAGCGATCACAGGCCTCGCGAAAGAATCGCTCCCAGCTCGAGTCCTCGTATCCTGGATTGACCGGAAAGAAATGGGCCCCCACGGCTTTCGCCGCCGCCAAGTCACCGGGGGCGTCGCCGATCATCAGCACGTTTTCTGGTCGGTAACCGTGCCTGGCTGCGTGGGCCAGAATCTCCTTCTTGCTTCCGACCTCCTGACCACAGATGGCTGCCACAGAGGGAGCGATGCCGTGTTCCTCCCACTCCTTTTTGAGTGCCTGACCGGGCGTCGCCGAGCAGACAATCACGTCAGCCACGCCAGCGAGTTTGTCGAGTGACTCGCGCACGTAGGGGAACGGCGGCACTCCGCGCACCATGGCATCGACCGCATCGTTGACGGCCTGCGACCAGGCGTACGCCAGTGTCAGGTCAGGATCGTTCGCCCTCGCGACCTCGGCCTTGAGCGCGGGCATCCCGAGTTTGCTCTCGCGGCCGATCCAATCGACGAGCCCGGCGACCTGCGCGATCCGCACACCGCGTCGAGCGACTTCCGGCGCGGTCCCGCAGCAAATCGAGCGTCATCGTCAGCGCGGGAAACCGATTGATGCCCCGCCACTTGGAATACAAGTTGACAAACTCTGCCGCCTCGCGGGCGAATTTCGAGATCGGCTGCAGATCGAAAAAGCGAATCGTATTGGGAATGAAGCACTCTTTGTGCTTCACCTCCATCGTGTCGAACGCGCAGCCGTCGGAATCGATCCCGACCAGAAAATCGTGCCGCCGCTCGAAATGGTCCAACGGATTGCCTGACACCTTCTCACTCCCGAATCGCGCTCAGCCCGGCGACAAACTGCGCCCCCGAGCTTATTTCCGGTCCGCCTGCGGAATGTATGCTGGTAGTTTCTGCCCGGCGAAGAGCGGTTGCAATCGTGCCAGACGCAAACGACCGTCGACCAACGGCAGACTGGGCCAGTCGTCTCCGATCAAGGGACGGGCGTAGCGGACGAATTCGTCGGTCACGTCGGTGCCGTCGGCGCTGATCCAGGCGGGTGGGAAGGTCCGCTCGCTGTTAGCCACCTCTGCCAGAGGCACCTTGTCATAGCGCACGTTGTAAAGGGGCCCGGGATTGCGGAGCACAGTCGCCATAAAGCCGCCGGTTCCCGAGGCCGCCAGCTCGGCCGCTTTTTGCCCAGCGCGATACGCCTCCTCCAGGTCGACTGTCGAGGCATAAATCATGTTGTGACGCTGATCGGTGCCCGGAACATTCGCCCGGGCCGCGCCCTTCACCGGCAGGCCCTTCGCGTTGAGCGCATTGATCAGGGCCTGGGCGACGGTCAGGTCGCTCGAGCTGAATTGCGTGTGGCCGAATGCGTCCTTCCTCGCGCCGAGATCTGCCGATCGACAAGCCCTCGCTCACGACCAAAATTGCACGACCGGCTCGCCGCAAAAGCCCGGCCACGTTGTCGGCGATTTGCTCCAGCGTAACCGGCCGCTCGGCCAAATAGATTTGCAGCGGTAAGGCCCGCTTCGGATCGGCCAGTCGGGCGGCGGCCGGAATGAATCCAATCTTGCGGCCCATCGCTTGCAGCACGAGCACCGGGTCGGCCGGGCTGCTTCCCGCGTTCTCCTCGTTGGCGATACTGCACGACGTGGGCCCAATAACGGGCCGTGCTGCCGTAGCCAGGCGTGTGATCGATGAGTTTGAACTCGCTGTCACCGACGTCATTGTCGATGGTTTTTGGCACGCCGACGGCGATCAAATCGAGTCCGCGTTTTGCCGCCAGTTGAGCGACTTTGTTCGCGGTGTCCATCGAATCGTTGCCGCCGATGTAGCAGAAGTAACCCACGTCGTGCGCGCGGAAGACTTCTAGAATCCGGTCGAAATCCCCGTGCTGGGATTCCCGGAGCTTGTAACGGCAGGTGCCGATCGAGCCGGCCGCCGGCGTGACGCGCAAGAGCGAGATTTCCTCGGCCGGCTGCGCGGACAGGTCGAGCAGCTCTTCTTTGAGTACGCCTTCGATGCCGTGCCAGCCCGCGTAGATTGTGCCGATCTGCGGATAGTCGCGGGCCGTCTCGATTAGGCCGCGCAGACTGTTATTGATGACAGGGGACGGGCCGCCTGATTGGGCCACGACCAGATTCTTTGCTTTCGCCAAGCTCGCGCCTTCCAGACCGGCGGGCTTGCACCCGCCGCTCGCCTTCGTTGGGGGAAAGTGCTTATTGTACGATTTTGGGCCGTTTCCGCCGCGGGTTGCGGCCGTTTTTTTCGATCCCTATACTCGATCAAACCCGCGCGAAGTGATCGTCCCGCCCTGAGAAATCAACGCCGGAGTCCTGCTGATGCCCTCCATTGCTCGCCTTGGATTAAGCCTGCTGGCGTTTGCCCTGCTCGTCGAAATGTCGCTTGTTTCGGCCGATTCCTGGCCCGGGTGGCAAGGCCCCACCCGCGACAACATTTCGCCCGACACCGGACTGCTCAAGAAATGGCCGCAAGATGGCCCGCCGCTCAAGTGGAAAGCCTCGGGACTGGGCGGCGGTTACTCCAACGTCGCTGTCGTCGACGGCAAGATTTACACGATGGGCCAGGTCGGAGCGCCAACGGGCGGTTACGGTGCTCCGCCCGCAAAGCGCCCCCGCCCGGCCCGCGCCTCAGCAGCTGCCGGTCGCGGCCAAGGTGCAGCCCGGCCCGCCCAGAACCGTGGCGGATCGGCCGGTGATTGCATGGTCGTCTGCCTCGACGAGCAGACCGGAAAAGTCCTCTGGTCGCAGAAGGTCGGCGGCGGCGATCCGAACTGCACGCCCGCAGTTGACGGCGATCGTCTTTACGTCCTCGACCGCAATGGCGAACTCTCCTGCCTTGATACGAGCGATGGAAAGATCATCTGGCACAAGAATTTTCCAAAGGATTTTCGCGGACACATGATGTCCGGCTGGGGCTACAGTGAATCGCCCCTCATCGACGGCGAAAAAGTCGTCTGCACGCCTGGAGGCGACGAGGCCCTGATTGTCGCGCTCGACAAGAAAACCGGGGCAACCGTCTGGAAGGGCAAGCCCCCCGCCGACCTCGGTCCCAATGGCCTCCCCGGGGCGGCTTACTCGTCGATCATGATCAGCCACGGCGCCGGTGTGAAACAATACGTTCAAATCGTCGGACAGGGACTCGTCTCATTCCGGGCTGAAGACGGTAAATTCCTCTGGAACTACAACCGCATTGCCAACCGCGTCGCCAACATTCCAACGCCCATCGTCAAGGACGACTATGTGTTCGCCTCCACCGGCTACCAGGCTGGGGCCGCTCTGCTGGAGCTCACGAAAGACGGAGATTCGGTCAAAGCGCACGAGGTCTATTTCCTCCCCGGTAACAAGGTCCAAAACCATCACGGCGGCATGGTCCTCCTTGGCGACTACATCTATATGGGGAACGGCCACAACAATGGCTTCCCGCTCTGCCTCGACTGGAAAACCGGCAAAATCGCCTGGAACGGCGGACGCGGACCCGGCACCGGCTCGGCCGGCGTGCTGGAAGCCGATGGCGAGCTTTATTTCCGCTACCAGGACGGCATGATGGCCCTCATTGAAGCGACGTCGGACGGCTATCACCTTCGCAGCAAGTTCATGCTGCCGACCCACAACGCCGAAAGCTGGCCGCACCCGGTGATCGTTGACCGGTGCCTCTACCTGCGCGATCAGGACAACCTGCTCTGCTACGACATCGCCAAGCACTAGGGCCGCGATCGAAAATCCGAAGACCATCAACCGGCTACGGTGAGTTCAGAGCTTAGCCCGAAGGCACGCCATTGCCTTCGGGCTTCCTGCTTTCGGTTGTTCTATTCTCTATCCGTGCTGGCCGCGTGCAACTTGGCCTTCGCGCGGAAGCCAAAATCGGCGACAGAACCGACGCACTGCCCTGCTTCGAGCGTGTACTGACAGTGTACGAGTGGCGAGTCCCCGATGCGCCCGGGCGAAACTATGCAATCTGTGACGCGCCCGACTCTGGAAGCGGACTTGGAAGCAGTCGAGCTCCGTCTCGCCGCCGAACCCGGGTCGATCGACCTTCTAGTTGACCGGGCTCGCCTCTTGTTTGAGCTGGGTCGAACGGATCAGGCGAAGCACCAGTATCTTGAAATCCTCCAGCGAGGCGGCCGACATTTTTCGGCCCTCAACAACTTTGCCGTGCTGCTCCAGAAGACCGGTTCCAATGCGGCGGCACGCCAAGCCTACAGGGCAGCCATTGCGCTGAATCCCGGCAATCCGATCGGCCATACCAATTTCGCCGATCTGCTGGTTCAAGAAGGTGAGCTGGAGTCGGCCCGGGCCCACTACGAAACCGCCCTGCGGATTGATCCGGGGCATCTACATGCGCATCGCGGCCTCGCGGTCGTTTTCGGGTCGTTGGGGAACGCCGAGCGGGCGCGGCATCATCAGGCGATGCACTATCAGGACCACCCCCTCGAGACCCTCCCCTATTTGGGGACGGACGAGCCCATTGGAGTGCTGGTGCTGATGTCGGCTGGGATCGGCAATCTTCCCTGGCCCGAGTTGCTCGACAACCGCGTCTTTCTGATCACGACTCTCGCCGTCGAATTCTTCGCTCCCGCGGACCCATTGCCGCTGCATCGACTGATCTTCAACACGATCGGCGATGCCGACGCTTGTCGTCCGGCGCTCGAGCGAGCGCAAACGCTGTTGGCCCAGACTCAGGCTCCTGTCATCAATCCCCCTGTCGCGGTTCTAGCGACCGGACGCAATTCAAACGCAGAGCGGCTTGGCCGCCTGCCCGGAGTGGTGGCACCGCGCACCGTCTCGATCCGGCGAGACCTTTTGACTGGGACCGACGGATCGACCGCGGTGAACGGGTTCGGCCTGTCCTTTCCCTTACTGCTGCGCAGCGCCGGCTTTCATACCGGGCAGCACTTTATCCGCGTCGACTCTCCCGGCGCGTTGGCGCCCGCGGCCGCAGGACTGCCGGGAGAAGAGTTGCTGGTGATCGAATATCTGGACGCTCGTGGCGAAGATGGCAAAGCGCGAAAGTATCGCGTCATGACGATTGGCGGACGCCTGTACCCGTTGCATCTGGCGATCTCGCCGCGATGGAAGGTGCATTACTTCAGCGCCGAAATGTCCGGAAATCCTGAGCATCAAGCGGAAGAGGCCAACTTCCTCAACGACATGGCGGGCGTTCTGGGCCCCAGGGCGATGCGCTCGCTGGAGCAGATCGGCGACGCGGTCGGCCTCGACTATGGCGGCATCGACTTCGGGTTGGGGCGTGACGGCGAGATTTTGCTGTTCGAAGCCAACGCGACAATGCTCATTCAACCGCCCGGACCGGAGTCGCAATGGGATTACCGCCGCGCCAGTATCGGTCGGGCGCTTGAAGCCGCGCGAACCATGCTGTTCGACCGGGCGGGCGTGCACCGCGGACGCGCGCTGCGCGGCATAAGCTCTCTTATCGAATCGACGCAGCCGGGGTTCACAATCCCGCCGCGATCCTAATCGTATCGCGAGCTTTTATGACGCCAGAATCTCGATCGCGTTAGAGTTGGGACTGATGAGCGATCCCTGCGTCGCGAACAAGTAGTAGGGCTGCGTGCCTCAAAGGCAGTTTTTCACGAGCGCGGTCAGCGCAATGGAGCCGCTGGGACTCGAACCCAGAACCAACAGATTATGAGTCTGCTGCTCTGACCGATTGAGCTACGGCTCCGAGGCCTATCTTAGCGATCAATCTGCTCTTTCACCGCGCCATCCGAGACAGAAACGAATCGCACCGATTGCTTGGCCCACTCCGTCTTTGGAACCCAGGCAATCCCGCTGGTGGTGAGAGCCCCCACCGCGTCCTAGGCACCGTCGGCGGCCACAATCAACGTTGTTCTGCGGACATCAGTCGGCGGAGTTCGCCTTAGCCGACGGCCTCACCGGATACCCGAGTTGTTCGGCCATCGTGTCCAGCGCAATGCGAGCGAACGCGGCAAAGTTGCCGTTGAATCGCTCGTCCGTGACCCGCTGATAGATCGCGGCACGCCAGGGCTCGGCCTCGAGCGAAAGGCGCTGTCCCGATTTGTCCGAACGCCGCTTCGGTTGACGTTCGACCCTTTTCTTCGAAGGCGGACCGGCCAAATCGAAGTCGAAAACGGTCGATCCATCCGCCGTGACAGGTCTACTGATGCCATCAAATCTCAGCACAAAGGACTTGCCGCACTTCTTACATTTGACCTTGCGCCCTTTGTACTTGGCTGGCGCCTTCAGACTGGCAGCACACTTCGGACATTGAACTGTCGGCATGGCGTGGCTCTCTTTTTGAAACGGGACGATCGCCAGGATGAGGGCCAGCAGGACGGGAATCAAGAGACAAACAATCGCGCGTTCGGTGAGCGACCAGGCGCCCTGGCCGTCACACCGCCGGCTCGGCTTCTCCACTGACCATTCACCCTTTGCCGGTCACCGCCCCCCGGCCCTCACGCCGGTAGGCGGCGAAGGCTGTTGGCCCGAAGATGGCGTTTGCGGCGTACCATCGGACGAACTGCCACCGGACGAACTGCCACCGGACGAACTGCCCCCGGACGAACCGCCACCGGAGGTCTCGCCCTCTCCCTCAATCACTTGATAAACCGCTCCGCCGCCGGGCGGAAGCATTAGCGTTCCCTTTCCCTTCGACAAGGCAAGGGCCGGCGCATTCCCCATGGGAACCAGCGACTGGACCGCCTTGTTCAGCGACAGACTAATCGAGCCCGAGGTTCGTTCCGGCGACGAGACGATCGCCACATAGGTAACACCTCCCGACGCGCCGAGAAAATTGATATAGTCCCCGGGCAATTGGCTACCAGCAAAGCTCACGGGCGTTGGCTTCGGCGGAGCATTAATCAGCGTGTGTGAGGCAAGTAGGATATTCTGAATCGATCGAATGTCGGGTATTGTTTGAGTCTGCAACTGCAAGAGTTGTGGACCCGGGTTGTACCCGGGAAAACTCGCTAGCCCGGGATAGTTTCCTGTGTTGTAGCTGCTCCGATATGCCCAAGAAGCATGGGCCGGCGGCGGATTATCGGTGGTGGAAACCCACTGTGGAATCTGAGTGTAGAGAAAAAAGATGACGCCTTTGGCTCCCATCGCGGCAGACGCCCAAGCTTGCCACGACACTTGAGCCGGCGTTGGCATGACCCACTCGAGTCCCGATCCCGCCGCGACCGTCACCGTTCCATTGGAATTAATCTCGGAGTTTCCTTCGACTCCCTGGAAGGCCTGGCCCATCGCCCAGACTTGCGGGTTGCCGTTGTTGTACGCGGTCCCAATATCCTCCGCCATGGCTAGGAAATAGGCATAGGAACTGTTTCCGGTTGGCCCTGACGTGGGGTCGCCGAAAAAGGGATAGCGATCGAATGAAATCCAGGGCAGCGTGTTCACCGATTTTAAGATGGTCGAGACAGTCCCCGGGGCCAGGACGGTCGTGACGGGCAGATTCGCCGCCTGCGCCTGGCTCACATACGACGCCAGTTGTGCCGCGTCCGCGGCTGGTGGTTCATCGGAAATGCTAAACGCAAACGGTTTCGGGTTGGCTCCATTCCACAACGTTTCCAACGTGTCCACACCTGACGCGACGAAGGAATTACTGTTTTGCGAGGCGTTTAAGTAAAAATCCCCATCCGAGCCGTTGATCGTCATCACTCCAAACTGCTGTGCGGCCGCGGAGAATTCCGACACTTCAGCGCTGACGGCTTCAGGACCATCGGTCGTCCAAACCAAATTGAAACTGTTATTTGCCGTAAGGACGGGGAAAAAGGTTTTGGTCAAAAATGGAGTCAGGTTTTCCGCGCGATTGGCGGCAGTATCGGTGTAGCCGGGAATGTAGGTCGTTTCCCAGGCCGTATACACGCCAAACACAAACTGACTGGTCGGAACATTGACACCATCTGAAGTTTCAGCGGTTACTGGTGAAAACGAGGTTACTAACAAAAGAAGAGAGCAAAATAGAAAGAGCAATCGTCGCACACTCATCTAGACGATCTCCACAACGATGATGTTCAGCGTCGAAAATCTGGAGGCCTGAGTTTGTCGGGCGGTTGTCGGACGAAACGGGATCTGCAGGCGGCCCGTCTTCGTATCAAAGTCGAGTTTCATGCTGAGGGGGGGTGCGACAAGTCGCAAGGAAAAAGCTCGACTTTTGGCCAAAATTGGGAGAAACCCCAACAAATGGGTCGCCAGGCGGAATTGCGGTCGCCCCTCCCCGGCTTGTCGTGAGCCATCGCAACGGACAATCACCGAGGCTTGGGCCTATCGGGCTGGGCGGCGCCAGGAAGGCGGACCCGCGAATTGGGCTGTTTTCGATTGGCGAGGCCACACGAACGCACTTTCGCGGCGCCCGTTGGGTCCAGAAACCATGCGACCGATCGCTGGACGATTGTTGCTGGAATGCCGGGGCCGGCTTTCGTAGTCTGAAGAGGTTCCGAAAGGGCCCGCGTCAGCGGCGGCTAGCCGCCTTGCACCTCGGCCCGTGCCTCCGCCACTTTTCCAGGAGTTCGCACAACTGTGATGCATTCGAGCGTGATTTATTCGAGGCGATCCCTCTTAGCCGGGTTCGCGGTCGCCCTGACGTTTGGGTTGGCTTCGTTTGGGTCGGCTCGCGCCGACACCCTGGTCGGGGCGGCTAAGCGGGTGATCACGCCTAATCCGCTGCTTCCGGTCTCGGGGGGCATCGGTCGGCCGCATCCGGTGCACGAAAAGCGAGGCGACCTGATGACGCGAGCCGTCGTCCTGCGCAAAGGGGACGTCACGGTCGGCATCTTGAGCGTCGATAACATCGGTTTTCCGAGCGTCCTGGGCGACCGCGTCCGCGAGCGAGTCAGCCGCATCCCGGCCAAGAACATCCTGATTGGCTCGACACACACGCACAGCGCGCCCGATTGTTATGGATTCCCCGATGGAAAGGGGGGTCACACGGGCGACCTGCACTACATGGAGTTCGTCTGCGACAAGGCGGCCGAAGCCCTGAATGACGCGCTCGACCATTTAACTCCCTGCCGCCTCAAGATCGCCACCGGCGAAGCCAAGGGAAAAATCGCCTACAACTACTACGCGCCGCAGCTTTACGACAAGCGCATGAGCGTGATTCAGGCCCAATCGGCCGACGGCAAGAACGTGGTCACGCTGGTGAATTACGCCATCCATCCCGAGGTGCTGGGCAACGAGGTCGGCATCTGCAGCCCCGATCTGGTTGGGCCGCTGTGCGACAAGCTCGAGGAGGATGCGGGGGGCATGGCCATCTTTATGAACGGCGCGCAGGGCGGCATGATCACGGCCGACAACCGGACCCTCGACAAGCCGCGGAGCTTGATCGAAGGCGTCTGGAACGACGCACGCACGTGGGACGAGTGCCTGCGAATCGGCCACCTGATGGCTGACGAAGCCCAGCGGATCGTCAAGAACGCACCGGTTCAGGAGAACCCGCAGCTTGTCTGTGACTCGTTGAACGTCGATTTCCCGATCGACAACCCGCTGATGTGGGCCATCACCGTCGGATCGCCCCTCAAGTATCCGCACAACGACGCCAACCACAGCGTGACGTGCCGTCTTAACCTGATCAATTTGGGCAACGCGCAGATCGTCACGATTCCAGGCGAGGCGCTGCCCAACATCGGGTTTTATCTGAAGCGCAAAATGCGGGGCGAGCACAACCTGTTGTTTGGACTGACAAACGACGCCTTCGGCTACATACTCACGAAAGTCGATTTTCACAGCTTCCCGAGATACGACTATGTCTCACGCACGTCGCTGGGCGAGAATACCGGCGAAATCCTGATTGACAACATCCTGAAACTCGTCGCTAAAAACGCTCCCCCCGAGCACATCGCAACGAAATAGCCCGGCGAGCGGCGAGTGCGGGTTACCCGTGGCGAGCCACGGGTGCCGCCGATTCCTGAAACAGGAAAGAAGCTCCCATGGCACTCGACAATGCCAAACAGCGCAAGACGGGTCTGATCACCGGCGCCGCCAGCGGCCTGGGGCGAGCGATCGCGTTGCGGCTGGCCCGCGATGGCTGGAATCTGTGCCTGGCCGACGTCAACGACACGGCAAGCGAAGAGACGCTACGACTGGTCCGGCAGGACGGCGGCGACGGCTTCGTCGAACATCTCGACGTTCGTAGCATCGAAGAATGGCGGGCCCTCCACGAGCGCCTTCAGGCTCGCTGGCCGCAGCTTGACTTGTTGGTCAACAACGCGGGCGTCGCCGGCTCGGGCCGCGTCGGCGAGTATTCCATCGAGAACTGGCATTGGATCGTCGACGTCAATCTGTGGAATGGCATCAACGGCTGTCACACATTCGTCGAATGGCTCAAGGCCAATCCGCGAGGGGCACACATTATCAATACGTGCTCGTTGGCGGCCATCGCCTCGGCTCCGACCATGGCCGCGTACAACGTCACCAAAGCCGGCATGCTGGCCCTGTCCGAGACACTCTACAGCGAGTTGATGCCCTACAACGTCGGCGTGACGGCGCTTTGCCCGTCGGTCTTCCGCACGAATCTGCTCGACAAATCCCGTTGGTGTCAGCCCGGGGAGAGAAGACTCTTCGAAAAGGGCTTTGCCGAGACCAAGATGACGGCTGAGCATGTCGCTGATGCTGCGATCCGGGCGATGCAGCGGAAGCAGCTCTACGTCATGGAGCCGTTTGAGGCGCGGTTCAACTGGTATCTCAAGCGGCTCTCGCCAAGCTGGTTTCTCCGCAAAGTCTCGCGAATGTTTGAGGCGCAACTGCGTGCAGCCTCCGAACCCGCAGCGCCCGCCGCACCTGCTGTTCGAGAAGTAGTGGGCGCGGGCCGGGAATAGGCGAAATGCCTCCAGCTTGAAAGCGGCGTGCGCGCCTGGTATTTTTCGGCTAGTGCTTTCCCTGCGCGGCGGTTTTCGCTGCTTTTCTTCGAAGTGACTGGCCGCGCGTTCGCTTGATGATCGTGATCAACGCTTTATGAACGCCGATCCGTTGCGCCCGGCTCTGGCGGCGAAGAAGACTCCTGGGAGACCCTGGCCGAGGATCTGTTCGGCATCGACCTGGGAGCTACTCCGGCGGCCGACGCCCAGATTTCTTCCGAGGACCTGCTGCTCGACGAGCCGGCTCCAACGCCCGCTGGTGAGGCCAAGACCCCTGCCCAGCCTCCGAATGAACCCGCGCGGCCGGCTCCTGACCGAAAAGAAACCGAACGATCGGGGCGGCACGAATCGAGACGGCCCGAACGTCGCCCTGCTCGTCCTCCCCGCGCGGAGCGGACTCCGCCTGCGCCTCCAGCCGACGACGATTTCGGTATGGACCTCGATCTCGAGGCTCCCTTCGGCGCCCGAGAGCCCGAACGCGATTTGCCACACGAGGAGCCCGCGGAGCACGCCGAATCCAGCGACAGCGAACCACCTCGACGACGCCATGAGCGAGAGGAGAGGCACGAGCAGCCGCGCCACGAGGGACGCGGCGCACGAAGAAGCCCCGACCGGCGAATCACAAGAACCGGCTGGCCAGCCAACCTCGCCTGAGGAAGACGACGCCTATTGGGACCCGCTCAAGAACTGGCAGTGGAGCGAAGAACACGAATCGTCGCATGAACGGCCCCAATCGGGCGACCGCGGAGGCCGTCGAGGAGGCGGCGGACGGGGGGGGGGTGGCGGAAGAGGTGGTGGCGGCGGTCGCGGAGGTCGTGGCGAACGGGGACCCGCTCGACGCGAATCGGGGGGACGTCGTCACGAACGTGGCGATCGGCCTCGTAGCGGAGAGCGACGGACCGAGGGACCCCGACCGGAACGGGCCGGCGAAGAATCACGGCGCGAGGAACGCCCCGCGCACAGCCCCCCTGCTCAGCGACCGGAGGGGGGAATTCGTTCTGAGGGAGGCCATCGATCGGAAGGCCGTCGTGCCGAACGGCCACGATCGGAGGGATCACGAGGTGAGGGCCGCCCGCCAGAGCGCAGCTCACAACGGCCGGCTCGCCCCGAGCCGCCGCGCTCCTCTCAGCAGCCCCCTGACGACCTTGATGACTTCGGAAGTGGGCTACTCGACACGGGCATCCCCTCGGAGCCGTCCGTGCCAAGCCGCGGTGACGAACACCGTCGGCCGGCCGTCGAAAGGTTCGACGACGATTGGGATGAGCCACCTGTCGCGGAAGAGCGTACGTCCGGTTTTGAAGAACGCTCGGAGCGCGAAGACATCGACGAAGGCGAGGAACGGGAGGAAGCCGGCGAGCGAACTGTTGAAGAAGGCGGACGTCCGCCACGGCGCCGGCGCCGTCGGCGCCGTTCGCGTTCGCGACGAGAGAGACCGGCAGGACCGATGGATCGGGAGACGCATGTGAGCGACGAAGGAACGCGCGAGGAAACCGAACCGGAGATGTTCGACGAAGAAGGTGCCGACCGCGGCCCCTTGGAAGACGTCGAAGAGTTGTCCGACGAGCCCGCGCTCGACGAAGGGGCCCTTGAAGAAGCGGATGAAGCCGAGGCCGAAGCCGGATCGGAAGAATCCGAGGGTCCGCGCCGTCGCCGCCGCAGACGCCGGCGGGGCCGGGGTCCAAGCGACCGCGGCCCGCGCGAAGAGCGGCGGCCGCCCCGTCCCGCGGGCGCGCCGGCCGAATCGAGGTCGTTTGCCGACGACGACTCCGACGACGATTTGGATGAGGACTCGGGCGATCTGACGGGTGAGTCGGAGCTGAGTGCCGAAGATGAGGACGGGGAAGAAGCTCCGCGTGTGTATCGCAATGTTCCAACCTGGGAAGAGGCCATTTCGTTCCTCGTTCACAAGCGCCCGCCGGAGGGCCGTTCTGACTCGGGCGCGGGCGGTCCCCGCGAACCACGCCGCGACGGCAGTCGTCCGAGATAGGTGACCGCAATCGATCCTGTCGCCCATCTTCGCCAGGGTGAGGCTTCGCTGAGTAATTCCCGATGCAACTCCGCACGTGCCGCCTGGTGACGTTGGGCTGCAAGGTCAACCAGTACGAGACGCAGCTCGTCAAAGAGGCCCTCGCGCAGCACGGATATCGCGAGGCGGACGAGGACGAAACGGCCGACTTGTGCGTCGTCAACACCTGCACGGTGACCGGCACGGGTGACGCTAAGTCTCGGCAAGTCGTCCGCCAGCTCGCACGGCACAATCCGGGGACGCGGACGATCGTGATGGGCTGCTACGCCACCCGCGATCCGCAGGCCGTGTCGCAGTTGCCCGGCGTGTTCGAGGTCGTGCGCGACAAGCGCGAATTGCCCGACGTTCTCGGACGGCTGGGCATCGTCGATATGCCGCGCGGCATCAGCCACTTCGACGGCCGCAAACGAGCCTATGTCAAAGTGCAGGACGGCTGCATTCTCAAATGCACGTATTGCATCATTCCGCACGTGCGCCCTGGATTGACGAGCCGCTCGCCCGACGACATCGAAGACGAGGTGCGACGGCTGGTCGGCAACGGGTATCGCGAGATCGTGCTTTGCGGCATCCATGTCGGACACTACGGAGTAGAATCTACGCGTGGCCGATCGGGCCGCCCGCCGTTTCGGCTCTGGCACCTGTTTCGCCGGCTCGACCGCATCCCGGGCGACTGGCGGATGCGCCTCTCGAGCATCGAGGCGGCCGAGATCAACGACGACTTTATCGCCGCCGCCGCCGACTGCGAGCATCTCTGCCCGCAATTTCACCCCGCTCTGCAAAGCGGCTCTGACGAAGTATTGCGGCGGATGAGACGGCGCTATTCGGTCGCGCGATTTCTGGAGAAGATCGAGCAGATGCGCGAGCAACTCGATCGGCCCACCTTTACCACCGATATGATTGTCGGCTTTCCGGGCGAGACTGATGCCGACTTCGAGCTCACGGCGGAGGCCAGCCGCCGCGTCGGATTCCTCAAGGTGCATGTGTTTCCATTCAGCGCCCGGGCCGGCACAAAGGCGGCAACGTTCGCCGATTCGGTCCCCGTCGCAGTCATTCGCGAACGGGTCGCACGACTTGGCGAACTCGAACGCGAATTGGCCCTGGAATGTTACCGCGCTCTTGAGCACAAGTTGCTCGAAGTGCTCGTCGAACAATGCGTGCCCGATCGTTCCGGTTTCGTCCGTGGCACAGACCGTCGCTACGCCCCGGTCGAACTGCCGGGTGACGCGAGCGACCTCGGACGATTTGTGGCAGCGATCGGAGTGCGCGCGTCAACAGACTATCTCATTGCGGTCCGCGCTTCTGAGCGCTTCGTCTTCCTTCGTCATTGGTGCCGCGGCATTTGAGCTTCTAAAGTGGGATACCTGGTCGCTATCGAAGGGATCGACGGATCCGGAAAAGGGACGCAGGCGCAACGGTTGTCCGAGCGTCTTAAGGCCGAGGGACAACGGGCGACGCTGCTTTCCTTCCCGCGCTACGACGCGACTTTTTTTGGCCGGGCCGTCGGGGAATATCTCAACGGCGCCTTCGGTTCGCTCGGCCAGGTCCACCCGTTTTTCTCAGCGCTGCTGTTTGCCGGCGACCGGTTCGAATCGCGGTCTTTGCTCGTTGACGCGCTTGCGGGCAATGACGTCGTGGTCCTCGACCGCTATGTTGCCTCCAACGTTGCCCATCAGGCGGCTCGGCTCGACGGTATCGCACGCACGCGGCTGCTTCAGACGATCGAATACCTGGAGTTTGAACTCTATCAACTGCCGCGACCCAATCTGGTCGTGCTGCTCGATCTGAATGTCGCGCAGGCACAGCGACTGATCGCCAACAAGCCGGCTCGTTCGTACACCGAGCGCTCCGCCGACATTCAAGAAGCCGACGCCGATTACCTCGCTCGCGTCCGTGACTTGTACCTCGGCCTTGCCCGCAGCGAACCAAACTGGTCGGTCATTGCTTGCGAGCAACAGGGTTCGCTTCGGCCTGTCGAAGAGATCGCGGAAGAGATTGGAATTCTCGTCGAGAAGCGCCGCGCTTCGTAGCTTCGTAGGGTGGGCCAAGCGAACACAGTGAGCGCTGGCCCACCACTCTTGGCGGGTCCCGCGACCCGCCATTTTTAACGGCCCACGACAGATGGTGGACCTGCGGCCGCGGCGGCCTTGGCCCGCCCTACAAAACTTGGCCGACTTACGCCGAGGTCGGCGCGGGCGTTCCAACGTTCTCCACGCGCAGCTTGAGAATTCGGCGCTTGTCGGCGTCGAGCACGGTGACACGCAGGTGCTTCCACGCAATCACTTCGCGGCGCTTGGGGATCCGGCCGAGCTGGGCGTAGACAAAGCCGCCGACGGTGTCGTAATCCTCGTCCTCCGGCAGGTCGAAAGCGAATTGCTCGCCGAGATCGTCGATTCGCACCCAGGGCTCGACCTCAACTGCAGCCGGGCCGACCTGGCGAATGCCCGTGTCGTCGGCCGTGTCGTATTCATCGACGATCTCTCCGACGAATTGCTCCAGAACATCCTCCATCGTCACGAGGCCGGCCACGCCGCTGTATTCATCGATCACGATCGCGAGGTGAACGCCGCGGCGCTTCATACTTTCCAGCAGCTTGTCGAGGCCGATGGTTTCGGGAACATAAAACGGCTCGCGCACAACGTCATTGAGGGAAAGGGCCGAATCGCCGTTCCCGTCCGACATGTGCCGCAACAGTTCCTTCGCGTAGAGGATACCGACGATGTCGTCGGGAGAAGTGCCGATGACTGGCATTCGTGAGTGGCCGCCAGCGACCATCAACAACCGGGCTTCCTCGAGCGAGGCAGCGGCCGGGACACATTCCATTTCGGTGCGGGGCGTCATCACCGACGAAACATCTTCCTGCTGGGCGGCGATTACTCGCTCGATCATGCGCCGCGCCTGCGGTGCCAGGATGCCCTCCCGTTGTCCCAGGTCGACTACGCTTTCGACCTCGCGCAAGAGAGATTCGGTGGTGTGGCCGGCCGGCTCCTTCAAGCCCCACAGCCGATGCATGAAGGCGTCGATTCGCCGCACAGCTGCGACCGGCAGCCGCATTCCGCGCAGGACGTTTTCGAGCGCCGGCCAGCACCGCGCCAAAAATCGCTCGCCGGTAACGCGTGCCAGGCTCCAGGGGAGTACGAAGAGGCCGAGTACGAAAACCGCCGCCAGCAAAATCGGCTCGGTGAGGACGGCGAGCCAATCGCGAATGCCGTTCAGATGACTGAGGTCGGCCGCAAAGCGGTCGCCCGCGAGCGCCGCCAAAGCCGCGACTGAGAGCAATGTCAGAATCCGCCAGGCAATCAGCCCATCGACGGACCGCCTGAGTATGACGGCAAATCGCTCCGGGTGTCCTAATTGCCGGCACGCCTCGTCCAAACGGCTTCGCGAGAAGCTCCGCAGCGCCTCGCAAGCGAACGATCCAACCAGGGCGATGACGATCAGAATGCTGACGGCCGCTGCCTGCACCCACGTCGTCACAAGGGGCTCCCGTTGTTTGTGTGCGCCCGGCGGGCGGGTCGGCGGTGCTTTGCGGCTTCCGGCAAGACGATCTCCAGCGCAGCGAGAATAGCGCGTTCCCGACCGCGCATGATGCGACGCTCGGCCGACGTCAAGTCGTCGTAACCACACAAGTGAAGCAAACCGTGGACCAGATAGAGCATGACTTCATCGCGAGGGCTCCAGCCGAATCGCCCGGCCATTTGAACGGCCATTTCCGCACTGATCAGCACCTCACCATCGATGCGGCGTCCGCATCCCCTAGGTTGGCCGACATCTGCCCTGCGACGCTTCGGTTTCGCTGTTTTCTCGGGCGTGGATTCGAACAGAAAGCTCAGCACGTCGGTGTCATAGTCGTGCTGCAGATAGTCGCGATTCACTCGGCGGATGGTCGCGTTGTCGGTGAGCGCAACGCTGATTCGCGCGACGGCCACCTGCTCGTCAGCAAGGACAACGCGAACGGTTTTGCGGATGGAGGCAGTGCCGATCGGCACGTGCGATTGGCGATTGCTGATTTCTACGGCATCCAAACCGCCGCCGGGGCGGCGCTCGCGCCTCCGTCGCGTTGGCGCTCGGCCTGCGGACGGCCGCTTGCCGCTCATGCCGTCCTCTGCTCAGGATACTTGATCCGCGAGTGGTAGATGCCGATCACCGATTTGACCAGCGATTCCTCGATGGCATGGATCTCCGAAAGCGTCAGCGAACATTCGTCGAACTGTCCGTCGAGCAGCCGATTCATCGCGATATCGTGAACCAGGTTCTCGATTCGCTTGGGCGTCGGTTCGCTGAGCGTGCGGCTTGCGCTTTCGACGGCGTCGGCCAGCATCAGCACGCCGGCTTCGCGCGTCTGCGGCTTGGGACCGGGATAGCGGAACGCCGATTCCTCGACGCCCGGCCGGTAATCGGGCTGACGGTCGGCCAGCCGCGTTGCTTCGCGATAAAAATATTCGACCAGCGTTGTGCCGTGGTGTTGCTCGATGAAGTCGACCAAGGGCCGCGGAAGATTGTACTGCGCGGCCAGGTCGACGCCGTCTTTCACGTGGCCGATGATAATCAGCGTGCTCATCGCCGGCGCGAGGCTCAGATGACGGCTCGTGCTTCCTTCCGTCATGTTTTCGACAAAATAGTGCGGCTTGAGCATCTTGCCGATGTCGTGATAGTAGGCCCCCACGCGGACTAAGAGCCCGTTGGCGCCGATCTTCTCTGCGGCCGTCTCCCCGATTGTCGCCACCGCGATTGAATGGTTGTACGTGCCGGGCGCCAGCCGCACCAACTCACGCAAAAGCGGATGCGAGATATCGCTCATCTCGAGCAGGCTGATATTGGTCACGACGCCGAACGCCTGCTCGATAAAGGGCAAGCTGCCGGCAACCAGATAGCCGGCCACGAGGCACCAGCCGGCCGTCCGCGCACCGCGAATAAACACGCTTTGATCGAACCAGGGTCCGGTGATCGGTTCGCCGGCCAGAAGCTCGAAGCCGGCGGAGATCAGAAAACAGGCCGCCGCCGTTTGAAAGCCCACTTTCACCAACCGCGAGCGGGAGGCGATGCGTCCCAGCGGGGCGACCGCGATCACGGCGACGGCGATCAACAGCACCAGCTCGCCCACGCTTCCGGTCGTCGACGGGGTGAGGACAAGTGCCAACGAAACGGCCGTCAGGATCGCCAGCTCGTTCCCATAGACGATCGCCAGCACCATCACGACCACGGTGATCGGCACGATCTCGGCCCGCCACGGGTCGAACGACAGCACGTGCCCCAGCACGACGGCCGAGACGCACATCGTCAAATAGACGAACAGGCGGCCGGGGCTGGCGATCATGCTTGGTTCGTTGTGCCGCAGATAAAGACCGATGATCGCGGCCAGGATCAGCAGCATTCCGCTCACTGTGGCGATCCGCAGGGCCTTACGAGCGGGCGTGAGGCGGGCCCCCAGCGCCTCGTGCTCCGTCCTCAGGACGGCGAGACGGTCGTCGTCGATGAACGTCCGCGCGGGGACGAGAATCGTATTTCGCGGGTACTCGAGCATCACCGGAAGCGTTCTGTCCCGCGCGTCGTGCCGAGCCCTGAGAGTCGCGGCGCCGTCGTAAGTCAACGTCACCGAAGCCTGCTTGACGAGCCAGCGCTCGAACAGACGGCGGCACGCGTTCAATCGCGGATACTTGATCCAGGACTGGCCGAGAACTCCGCTCTCCTTGAGTAATTCCGAAAGCTGCACATCGGCGGGAAACACAACTTCTTGCGGTGAAACTTCGCTGGGAACGTCGGACTTCGCGGGAACGATCGCCAGGCTTTGATCGCTGCCGATCTTGTGTGCCGCAAACTGATCGACATCCGCCAATCCGCGCACCCGCAGGATGGTGGTGAAGTCTTCGAACTCTTTGATGACCGATTCGATCTGATTTCCTGCCGCGCCGATCCCAGCCGTGAGCACCCGACGCAGGATGGCAAATTCCTCTTCTGGCAGCAGTCCGCGCGGATTGGCAGGACCGCCCCGCCCTTCGGCAGTCAATCCAAATGCGTCCCGCGTGTTTACAGAAACATCCTTGAGCGACTTCGAATCGGCGATCTCGCGCAGATTCGCGCGGAGCTTAGCCGGCAGGAGCAGCAGCGGCTCGGGATCGTTGCGGAAAATGTGCGGTGTTTGGGCCTCGGCGTCCGCTCGGGCCCGGTCCGTGTTAAACCGGTCGACGCGTTTGAAATCGACGCGGGCGATGATTCCATGATCGATGAAGTCCCCGATCCGATACGGGAATGGGGACTGCCACGCTCGCAGACAAGTGACCAGGGCGGCCAGGGCCACGCCGCTCATGCCTAACCTCAGCCAGACTGAGCGGTTGGCGACCGGTTGTCGGATGGCGTTTAGAAACGAGCCTGCCGGCTTGAGTGGAAGCACCCGCGAAAAGCGCTTCTTCCGAAAGCCGAATACGGGCATCGTGGCAACCTGGTGGGACCGACGTCGGCGTCCGCGTGGGCACGCGGCGCTCCCCGACGCACGCAATAGGCCCCATCCCTGGGGACCGTTTCAACGGGCTCTGATTCTAGATCACGGGATCGAATTGTGCGAAGGCGAGCCGCCAAGGGGGCGGGAAAAGAGGGCTGCGCGGTCGCCGGTCGACCGATTGCTTCCTTCGCAATTCGGATTTCGTGCCTGCCGACAAGCTCATTTCTTGCGCGGAGGGGGCCCGTGATCGTCTTTTTCGTACGCCCGAACAATGTCCTTAACCAGGCGGTGGCGGACGATGTCGCGCCCGGTCATTTCGACGATGCCTACCCGATCGATCCCCGACAGTCGCTTCATGGCGTCGGTTAGGCCACAGACCACGTGCGGCGGGAGGTCGACCTGCGTGATGTCGCCCGTGACGACCACTTTTGAGCCGTTTCCCATTCGCGTCAGGAACATCTTCATCTGCGTGACGGTGGTGTTTTGCCCCTCGTCCAGAATGATGAACGTATTGTTCAAAGTGCGGCCGCGCATGAAGGCCAGCGGCGCAATCTCGACGACGTCCCGCTCCATGTATCGCTTGACCGTGTCGTAATCGAGGATGTCATGCAGTGCGTCGAGCACGGGTCGCAAGTAAGGATTGACCTTGGCGAAAATGTCCCCCGGCAGAAAGCCCAGCTTTTCCCCCGCCTCGACCGCCGGACGAACCAGGACGATCTTGCGAGCCTGCTCAGTGCGGAGCGCGTTGACCGCCTTGGCGACCGCGAGGTACGTTTTGCCGCAGCCGGCCGGCCCGATGCAGAACACGAGATCGTTCTGGTCCATGGCCCGGACGTATTCGGCCTGCCCCTCGGTCCGCGGATGGACCTTGCGGCTGGCGGCGAAGACGTCGATGGCTTCCGCCGGGACGACCCCGTTCCCGCCGTAAGCCTGCAGAATCTGGCCGACGTCCGCGTCGGTGATCTGGCCGCTCTCCTCAAAGATGCGGCGGAGCTTCTGAAAGACCTCGAGCCCGCGGCGGACGTGCTCATCGTCCCCCTTCAGTCGGAGTTCGTCGCCCCGCAGCACCACGTCGATGCCCAAAGCTTCCCGCACTTTTCGCAGGTATTCGTCACGGGCTCCGAACAAAGTTCGGATTTCATTCTGATCGGGAAACGCGAGTGTCGCTTCTGACATGATCACCTGAATTGAAAGCGTTCGGACGCGTAAGAGGCAGTCCTCAATTTTACCCCGAGGACGCGGGGTTGTCGTGGGGGCAAGCACCGGAGGCCCCCGTGGCTCGCCACAGGTACCCGCACCCGCCGCTCGCCTTCGTCGATTCTGTCGCCTGCCGCTCAAATCCTTGTGCGCGTTGCGATTGTGAAGATCCCAACGGACACGCGGGATGCCCTAAAGGTTCGGAGGATTCGTGTTCGATGAAAGGGGCTGAACCGACAACCGCGCACGCGCTGCGCCCGTTCCCCGCGCAGTTGAGAGGTCACAACCGATGTTCGAACCGTTCTTTGGTTTGCGCAAACGTCCGTTTGCCGCGCTGCCGGACGCTGACTGCTTTGTGCCGCTGGAAGGGATTTGCCAGGCATTCGATGGATTGTTTCAAGCGGCCGCCGAAGGACGTGGCATCGGCGTGCTGACCGCCCCGGCCGGACTGGGCAAAAGCCTCGTCTGCCAACGACTCGCGCGCGAACTTTCGGCGAATTTCCGCGTGGTCCTATTGCCCAGCGGCAATTTCCTGACCCGCCGCTCGCTGCTGCAGGCGATCTTGTTTGAGCTGGGGCATTCGTTCGTGCGAATGGGCGATCAGGAGTTGCGGTTGGCCCTCTCGGCGACGCTGCGTGCCCTCCGCCCGGCGCGACGCGGGCTAGTGCTGATTGTCGATGAAGCGCATCTGTTGGCCGCGCGAATGCTGGAAGAACTGCGGGCCCTGCTGAGCTTTGGCGAAGCGGGCGAGCCCTTGGTCCGCTTGATTGTGAGCGGCCAGCTCTCGCTCGAGGAGACGCTGTCGCGCCCCGAGTGCGACGCGTTCAATCAGCGGATCGCCTGCCAGGTGATGTTGCCCCTTTTCACGCGGGAGGAATCGTCGAGTTACCTCACCCGCAGGCTGGCCTGGGCCGGGGTCAACATCTCCGAGGTATTTACCCGCGAATCGCTCACGGCGGTCTGCGAAGCGGCCGACGGCGTGCCGCGTTGCCTGCACCAGCTGGCGGACCACTGCCTGTCGCTCGCAACGACTCGCACCGAAAAACCGATCATACTCCGCACAGTTCGCGAGGCGCTCGATCATCTGAAGCGGCTGCCGCTCGCGTGGGCCGAGCCGACGATCGGCCGCGCAACGACCAATCCGCTCGATGCAGCTCGGGCCCAGGCGGCCGCGACGGCGGGTGCCTCTGTCAATCTAAACCAATCGATGGTGCTCGAATCACCTGTTACTGAAAGAGCGAATCGCGAACGGCTCGACGAAACATTGTTCGAGACGTATCCGCTTCAAGCGCAGACCTCCGATCAGGTGCAGGCGTCCGAAAACGGCGGTCTCGCGTCACAAACCGACAAGAGTGCCTGGGAAGACGATTCTCCCTCCGCGTTGGTCTCGTTCTGGTCGGATGAAGAGTCAGCCGAGAGTTTCGCTGAACTGGTGCCGCACCGCGACGCCTACACGGGTGTCGCCGACAACGAAGCCGAACTGTTTGAAACCGTTCAGCCCACGGAGGCGACCGTTAGCAGCAACCTGAATGTCGGTGAAACGGATGAGCTGGAGAACTCGATCGAACTCGAATTGACCGACGCCTCCGACGACACTTGGGGAGCGACAGCTGAGTCGGACCTTCTCGCCCCGCAGCAGAGCACGGAGCGAACGCTCGATGCCGAGGTCCTTCCGGAAATCGATTCGACGCCGCCAGCGACGGTGACGGCCGCCGTAGATGAAGAGGTGGTCATCGATCGCTATGCCGCACTTGACTCGGCCATCAATCGCCTGACGCGGACCATGCTCAATGTCCGAGCGAACACGCGGCGGAAGACGACCGAGTCGACGATCGATCCTGCCTCTCCCAGCGTGCCTCCCATCCCAATCGAGGCGATCGACGCCGTCCACCAGGGGTTCGACGTCGTCTTGCCCGAAGACGAGCTGGTTGACGAAGAGCCGCTTGCGACATCTGGAGCCAATTCGACAACTGCCGCCGAGCGCACGGGGAAGACGAAGGAATACGCGATCGAGCGGGCGATGAAGTCGGTCCGTGAGCCCGTCGCTGACACTTGTGTCGTTGCGGCGGGCGCGCCCGTTGCAACAGCGTCCTCCATGCGGGAGGCGACTTCGCGAGCGACGACCGACGAGCGGCGACCCTATCAGCTCCTCTTCAGCGAACTGCGCCGCCGACGGCGACGCGTTTAAGAGCAGTGGTGCGTCTGTTTAGAATGTCGGGCTGAGGTCGGCGCCTTCGCCGCCCCCAGTGCTTCTTTCTCTGGGGGCGAACCGAAGACGGTTCGACCCCAGCCACCCCACATTTTGGCATAGACAGATCGCTACAGGGACTGCCCGGACCCTACTCTTCACGGGCCTTCGCCGGTTGTCGGTCATAGGCCAGCGCCCACGCGCGGAATTCGGCGTCGACGGATGACAGGTCGTTCACGCTGAACAGGCTTCGCAGCGTCTCGAGCCCCGTGGGATCGCTCCCGACTGCCAGGCGAAATTTGCGGTAAAAAGCCTCGAGCAGGCCCCGCTGCTGCAAGTAGAGGCAGAAATAGCGAGCGTGCGCGTAGTCGAGGGCCTGGCGATCGTTGCGAACGCGGGCCTCGCTGATCAGCGATTCGAGTGGCCGCAGCGTTCCGTCCCGCAAGGCGGGCAACAGGTCGCGGCTCCGCCAATTCCCTCGGCCCGTGATGTGCAACCGATCCTCGGAGAACCGCGCCTCTTCGAAGAGCGAGGCGAGCCCCTCGTCGAACCATTCGGGCATTTCGGGAAAATCGAAGTGCGCCAAAGCGTGTGTCAACTCGTGCGCGAGAGTTCCCTCCCCCGTGTCGAGATTGACGACGAGCCGCCGTTCTTTCCGCTCGTAATAGCCGGCGTAGGCCGGCCGTCGATGCCCCTCAAGCGCAAAAACGCAGCGCTCGTACGCTTCATCGCCGGAAAGCAGCACGATCGTGACCGGCTGATCCGGGGGCAGGTCGAAGAACGCGATGCCGAGCGCCCGTTTGGCAGGCACGAGCGTCTCCCGATAAATCCGTTCGAGTCGCGCGGCATCGAGATCGCCGACGATCACAAACGGCGTGTGGACGATCGAGACGAACTGCGTTCCAACCCGCCGCATCATCTCTTCGCGAGCGCGCTGGCACCCGGCGACGAGCGGTGTTTGCAGCGGATCGGCCGCTTCTGGATGCTGGCTACGCGCGGGTCGCGGACTTTCGGCGAAATCAGCCCGGCTTGCGGCCGGCGCAATCTGTTCGATATCCGGCCGTATCGCCAAGAACGCCACACCCAAGATGGCAATCGGCCCCAGGATCAGTGTCAGCAATCGGCCCATGATGAGAATTCGTCACAGGCTTCGCGATGGCGCAGAAAATGCGCTATCGAGGCGAAGTCTGTTTCATCGTACACGTTGGGACTCACATCCGATGCGACGCCGCGGCGTCGCGCCGCGGTTTTCGGCGATTGTCCCCCCTTGACCCAGATGCTACGATTCAACCGCGCAGGTTCGCGTATCCGATACGTCCGATCCTTGCCCTAGCGCCGGCGAGCGACTCAAGGCCTTCGGCCCCCGCGCCGATGGAATGGATGCCCCAACCTCGGACCGGCGCTCCCGGTCCGTCCCTCTGGCCGCCGGCTCCCTAACGCCGGTACGGTCGGCTCTCCAACGGACTGGGTCAGCGGATGAACAGCGGCTTCTTAACCCTTACAACCCATGAACGTTCGAGTGTTCCCTACGCAGCGACAGCCGACGAAATTGCGCGGCGGCGAATAACCCGGCGGCGGTTTGACCCGCCGATCATGCAGGGAGAGAATTGCTGTTCGATGTATCGGACGCTCGGAGCACATCCCGATGTGGTCGACGGCGCAGTCGGTACCCGTTTTGCCGTCTGGGCCCCCAATGCCGTCGAAGTTTCGGTCGTCTGCAACATCAACGGCTGGAAGGCCGGCCAAAATCGCCTCTGGGGAAGCGATTCGGGCATCTGGTCGGGATTTGTTCCGGGCGTAAAACACGGCGACACCTACAAGTACGTGCTCCGCACGCGCGACGGCCGCTACCTCGAAAAGTCCGACCCGGTCGCCTTCTACGCCGAGGTCCCGCCGCTCTCGGCTTCGATTGTTTATCAACTGCCCGATTTTCAGTGGCAAGACGGCGCCTGGCTGAACAAGCGGGCGCACACCAACTGGTTCGAACAGCCGATCGCCATTTACGAAGTGCACCTGGCCTCGTGGAAGCGGCCAAAAGATGGCCGCCGCTACCTCAACTATCGCGAGTTGGCCAAGCAGCTGGTCGATTACACGCACGAGATGGGTTACACGCACCTGCAGCTCATGCCGCTGTGCGAGTTTCCGTTCGACGGCTCGTGGGGTTACCAGACGACCGGCTACTTCGCGCCGACGAGCCGGTTTGGCCCGCCCGAAGACTTCATGCATTTTGTCGATTACTGCCACCAGGCCGACGTGGGCGTGATTATCGACTGGGTGCCCGCCCACTTCCCTTGCGACGGGCACGCGCTGGGCCATTTCGACGGCACGGCGCTCTACGAGCACTCCGACCCGCGGCAAGGAATGCATCCCGATTGGGGAACGTACATCTTCAACTACGGGCGCCAGGAAGTCCGCGACTTCCTGATGTCGAGCGCGCGGTTCTGGCTTGAGACGTATCACGTTGACGGCCTGCGCGTCGATGCCGTCGCCTCAATGCTCTACCTCGACTATTCGCGCAAAGCGGGCGAGTGGATCCCCAACCGCTACGGCGGCCGCGAAAACCTCGAGGCGATCCAGTTCCTCAAAGATCTCAACGTGCATTTGCACGGAGCCTTCCCCGGCGTTCTCACCGTCGCCGAGGAATCGACCGCCTGGGGCGGCGTGTCGGCACCTGTCTATAACGGCGGCCTCGGCTTCAGCATGAAGTGGGACATGGGCTGGATGAACGACACGCTGCGTTACCTGCGGCACGAGCCCATCCATCGCAAGTTCCATCAGAACGAGCTGTCGTTCCGCATGGTTTATGCCTTCACTGAGAACTTTATCCTTCCCCTGTCGCACGACGAGGTCGTGCACGGAAAGCGGGCCCTCATCTCGCAGATGCCCGGCGATTACTGGCAGCAGTTCGCCAGCCTGCGGCTGCTTTACGGCTACCAGTACACGATGCCCGGGAAAAAGCTCCTCTTCATGGGAGGCGAATTCGGGCAGTGGACCGAATGGAATTATGACTCGGAGCTCGACTGGGCACTCTTCGGCCACAAGTACCACGACTCGTTGCGGCGTTACGTCGGCGACCTCAACCGCGTCTACCGCTCGGAGCCCGCTCTCTACGAGATCGACTTCAAGTCGGAAGGCTTCCGCTGGATCCAGGCCGACGACTACCAGAACAGCGTCTACGCCTACTACCGCATCGCCAAGGATCCGAACCAGATCGTGGTGGTGGTCGAAAACTTCACGCCTGTTCCTCGGCAAAAATACCGCGTCGGCGTGCCGCGGGCCGGCTGCTACCGCGAAATCATCAATAGCGACGCTGCAATCTACGGCGGCGGCAACATCGGCAATGCGGGAGCGGTCTACACGGAGCCGATCCCCGCCCACGGCCACGCCCAGAGCCTCTCGCTCACACTTCCGCCGCTCGGCATGCTGATGCTTAAGCCCGTTTAGCCGTTGGCACAGCCCGGTTGACGCCTTAGGACCGGCTTAATCGCATTAATTGCGTTCAGGATCTGGTCCGGTCGCAGTACAATCGAGCTTGGTTCGGGTTTAATCCTTTGTACCAGCGACCCGCCCCCCTCCCGGGTCTGCTTCGCCGTCTGTCCGTCTCCAGGAGCACGGCTATGGGCGTTCGTCGTCGCTGGGTAATCGTCGTCGCAATCACGGGAATATTCCTGCTCGAGGGGCGACTTCTTCAAGCCGACAACGTCAAGCTCGACGGCGGGGGCTCGCTCAGCGGCTCGGTGACCACGGGCTCCAGGTGGGTCAGCGTGCGGACTCCGACCGGAGCGCTGATGGTGTTCGATCGGGCGGACGTCAAACAGGTGACGCGCGGGCACACGGCGCCACGGAAAACGGGGAACACCGCCAACGGAGCGAATGCCAAGCCGCAACCGAAAAAACGCAGGCTCACGGATGAAGAAGAGGCCTGGATGCCAAAGCTCCACAGCTTCGTCTCGCGCTTGTACGGCAGCGATCGTGAAAAATCGCAGCAGGCCAAAAACACGCTGCTCAACATCGACGACACCGACGCCATTCCCGCGCTCAGTATGTATCTGGGCAGCAGCCGCGACGAAGAGGCCCGGCACCTGTTCGTCGTGATTCTGCACAACATGAAGGGGCCGAAGCCAGTTTACTATTTCGTTGCCCTCTCGCTTTACGATAGGTCGCCGCAAATTCGCTCCGAGGCGCGGAAGGCAATCCGAGAGGACCAGCTCGATTCGGCGCGGCTGTTGTACGTCGCCGCCCTGCGTTCGGGCCCGCCGCGGTTGGCGCGAATTGCAGCAATTGGAATCGGCGAGATCGGCGATCCACACGGTGACTCGGTGCCGTTCTTGATCAACGCCCTCGTCAGTTATGGAACCATCGCGACAATCACCGAGCCGGCCCAGTACGGGTTACTCTACACGATTACCGTCAGCGCCACGCCGGGGCTCAATTTTTCCGGCAGTGCGTTCGACATGCCAAATTTGGGCGCGTTTTATACGGGCCAAGGCTCGTCGCCGATCTACCTCAATCCGATTGGCATGGCCCAGGCGGAGGCCGCGCTCAAAAAAGCGACCGGCCCAGGCCAATCCTTGGGGATCGGCGGCACGATTAACGTCCGCGACGGGTTCTACGGAGCACAAGGCATTAATGACTTCATGCCCAATTCCAAAGGGGCGCCAAACGTCCAGCTGCAGGAGACTCAAAGTATGGCCCTGGGCCGCCGGATGGGACCCACGTCGAACGACGACACGTACTCGGTGCCGGTCATCGGGAAAGTCGCTCCCGCGCATGACAAAAAGATTCGGGGACGGGCAGACCATCCGGAAGTCCTCGACGCTCTGCTGAAAATCACCGATCAAAAATATCCGGGCCACGGCTTCGATCAGGATCGTTGGCGGAACTGGTGGGCGAACGAGAAGTTGAATCGCGATCTGCAGAAGCCGGCTGCGCCAGACCGGGTCATTCCCAGCGATGCCGCGCATTAATCGGATGCATTCGATTGTCAGGAGGAAAACGGTCATGAACCTTCGAGAGGCGTGCCTACGAGTTCTCGCCCTGGCGGCGGGAATCGCCCTCTGGCTTCAGGCGGGCCTCCTGTCCGCTGACAGCGTCAAACTCAGTGGGGGCGGCGCTGAACGGCTCTGTGACGACGAGTTCCAAGTCGATCGCCGTACGGACTCCGTCAGGGGCGGTGATCGTGTTCGACCGGGGCGATGTCATGCAGGTCACCCACGGCAAAGTCTCGGTCGCACTGACCGCCTCGAAGTCCGCCAATTCGAAGATCAAATCGCAGCCAAAGAAGCGCAAGCTGACTGCCGAGGAAGACGCTTGGATGCCGAAGGTCCGGCAAGTCGTCGGCCGGCTCTACGCCGCCGACCGAGAAAAATCGCGACGGGCTCAAACCGAGCTGCTCAACATCGACGACACAGACGCCCTCCCCGCGCTGAGCACTTACCTGGGAAGCAGCCGCAGCGCCGAAGGTCGCCGGCTGTATGTCGCAATCCTCCACAACATTAAGGGGCCGAAGCCCGTTTATTACCTGGTGGCCCTCTCGCTCTTCGATCCCTTCCCGGAGATTCGCGAGGAAGCTCGCAAGGCGCTGCGCGACGACCAGCTCGACCCGGCCCGAGTCTTGTACATCACCGCACTGCGATCAGGAGCACCGCGGTTGGCCCGACTTGCAGCCGTGGCACTCGGGGAGATCGGCGATCCGCGGGGCGAATCGGTTCCGTATCTGATCGACGCGCTCGTCACCTACGGGACCGTTGCTGCGATGAGGACGAGTGGCGATGCGCTTTACATGAACACGATTGCAGCCGCGCCAGGCCTCAATCTGAACGACGCCGCGGCGATGTTGATAGGCTCCTCCAGTTGTGATCCGCAACAGCCCGGCGCCAAGAGCCCGAGTTCGCAGGGAACACCGAGCGCAGTCGGAGCCCAAGTCCCCGGGTCCACCTCGCAAAGCAATTTGGGAGCGTCGGGGACCACTCTGACAGAGGACGAACTTTACGAGCCACCCCACTCGAAGTGCAAAAAGAAGAAGCACGACAGCCCCCTGCAGGGATACGTCGACCATCCGGAAGTCCTCGACGCGCTGCTGAAGATTACCGACCAGCCCCATCCCGGTTACGGGTTCAACCAGGACCGTTGGCGGAGATGGTGGATGAACGAGAAAACCGACCGCGATCTGCAAAAACCGGCCGCTCACGACCGGGTGGTTGCGGGCGGTGGCGCAGCGCATTAGTGGTTCTACGCGGTCCAGTCGAGTCAGCTCGTGCCGCGATCCGTTCTTGGCCCAATTTCCGGGAAGATGGGCTGGAAAGGTGTCCGAGGGTCTCCTTATACTCGGTGACACAGCATGAATCGGCCCGCTCTTGCATTTCGAGAGATCTATCCCTCGATGTCGTCCCTGCCAAAACGCGTTCTGTATGCCTCAATGGGGCTGGCAGGGGTCGTCGCGGCCGCTTGCATTCTCGACTTCGTCGGCGGCTGGACCTTTGCCCAGCACTACGGCATGGACGTCATGCTGTTGATCGGCGCCGGAATCGTCATTTACCTGGCGATCGACGCGCTGGCCGAGCAGAAGTAGAGCTCGCGTAAAGCGAAGCACCCGCCAGCTCATTCAGGCGGCTCGCCCTGGGTCTTACAGGAAAAAGTCCTGCATGAGATCCGCGCTCGGGCTCACGGCGTAGCGGCTGAAATCCTGAACCCCCTCGGCTCGGAGCACGTCCTCGTCGACGAAGAAATTGCCCGTGCATTCGGCGCTGGGCCGCACGAGAATCGCGTGGGCCGCATCGGCCACGATCTCGGGTTTGCGGCAGTGCTTCACCGCCTCGGGTCCGCCCAAGAGATTTTGCACCGCGGCCGTGTCGATTCCAGTCCGCGGCCAGAGCGCGTTGACCGCGACCTTGCGCCTGCGGAATTCCTCGGCCATCCCCAGCACGCACATGCTCATGCCGTACTTGGCCATCGTGTAGGCCACGTTCCCCGCGAACCATTTGGCCTGCATGTTGAGCGGCGGCGAAATGTTGAGAATGTGCGGATTGGTCGCCTTTAAGAGGTACGGCAGGCAGACGCGCGACGTCAAAAACGTGCCGCGGACGTTGACGCCGAACATCAGGTCGAACCGCTTGATCTCCGTCTCGAGCGTGCCGGTGAGTTGGATGGCACTGGCGTTGTTGACGCAGATATCGATGCCGCCAAAGGTCTCGACCGTTTTCGCGGCGGCCGCCTGCACCTGGTCCTCGAAGCGGATATCGGCCGCACAGGCCAGGCCGCGTCCGCCGGCCTTTTCGATCTCGCTCACCGCCGTGTGAATGGTGCCGGGAAGCCGCGGATGCGGATCGACAGTCTTGGCAACCACGGCGATATTGGCTCCGTCTTGAGCCGCCCGCAAGGCGATGGCCAGACCGATTCCGCGGCTTGCGCCAGTGATAAAGAGAGTCTTGCCTTTGAGCGTCGACATGACGGGAGCCTTTTGAGAAGCCGATGCGAAGTGAGAAGGCATCCGAGCATACCGGTGGCGCAGGCGCTCCGCCAGCGTCGCATTCGTGCAGTCCCAGGAGAGCGGGGGGGTGAGCCCCCCGGTTCTCATTCGGCGCGCAACCGCTCAATCAGCTCCACTCGATTCCCAAACGGGTCACGAAACTCAAAGCGTTCGCAACCGGGAATCGGCACACAGTCCTCGAGGACGATGCCCTGCTGTCCCAGCCGCGCCCGCCAGAATGCGAGATCGTCAACCGCAAAGGCCGCGTGCGCCTTCGTTGCCCGTCGATTCACACCTTCCTCCGTTCCCACGTGCAGTTCGCGATCGCCGACTTTCAGCCAGAATCCGCCGCGCGCCTTGAGTGCGTCGGGCTTCTCAATCTCGGTCAGGCCGAGTATCCCGCAGTAGAATTCTCGCGCAGCCGGCTCCTGCCCGCTCGGGACGGTGATCTGGACATGGTCGATCCCGATGATCATCGCTTTTCCTGCTGCTCACTCCTCACGCTCGCCACAGACGAAGTCGTACTCTATGGTATCATCAACGCGATAAGCCGCTGCCACGGCAGAATGTGAGGTTGCTCGTGTGCCGATCGCCATTTTCCGACCTGTCTGTTTCGAGCCTGGCTCTCGCTGGGTTGCTCATCGCGGGTTGGACCGCCTGCGCTGACGCGCAGCTCTACGAAGTGAAGCCGAATAAGAACGATCCCAATTACCGCCGCCGACCGGCCCAACCCGATCCGAATGCCACCCCGCCGGGGGGCGTCGACACGCGGATCACGGTCGAGATTTTCTGCGGCAGCGATAACGCGGGATTCGAGGCCCAGCGTTGGTCATCGACATTCGAGCGAGCCGGAGTCTATTTGCGGATTCGCTCCGAAATGCCAGGCGACAAGCTTTCGATCCGGGAGAAGCAGTACGGAAAGCTGCGCGAAGTGTCGCTCGTCGGGCGGCTGGAAATGAACGGCTCGCTCACGTTCGAGGGCGCAAGTTCAAACCGAGCGAGGCGTCTGCCCTGAGCGAATGGCTGGCAGAACTGAAGACCTACGGTTCCCAAGGGAGCCCGCGGGGCAAAGCGCTTTGGGGCTTGAGCAACGAGCAATTCGACGCACTTTTCCGCGCCTTGGGCAGCCCCGTCGAGCAGGAAGTGGGTGATCAGCCGTTGGACGAGGCGCTCCGCGGACTGGGCCTGTCGGAAAAGTATCCATTCCGACTGTCGTACGCAGCCAAACAGGTTGTCGCAACGGCGCCGCGGTCAAAGTCGCGGCTGCAGCTGCGCGGGTTTTCGCAGGGCACGGCGTTGGCTCTGCTGTTGTCGCAATACGGTCTCGGTTTTCGCCCCGAACGCAGCCCCGCGGGGAAGATCGAACTCGTCGCCCTGCCGGCCGACGAGTCGCAATCGCTCTGGCCGACCGGTTGGGAGCATTTGGAGGGGATGTCTCCCGTGTCGATCGCTCCGAAATTATTCGCCCAAACGCTGGTCGAGCTGAAGGACCAAAAGTTAGGCGACGTGCTGGAGGCGATCGGCCAAAAAACGAATACGCCGGTCCTCTTGGATTACGCGAAAATCGAGGCGCGGGGTCTCGATGTCAACTCCATCTCGGTGACCGTCGAAAAGCGGCGCTATGCCTGGGTGTCGCTCTTGACGCGGATCACCAGCCCGTCGTTCCTCAGCATCAAGATCTGCTGCGATGAAGCCCGCAAACCGTTCGTCTGGGTCACGCCGCTGAAAAACGCCGGATCGGTGCCCCGTCGGCGGCCCGCCAAACCGGCAGCAGCCGCTCCGACCGAATGATTCGTGCACCGAGGCACTCGATATGTTCACTGGGCAGGAGATTCTCGAAGTCTATCGCGAAATGGGCGTCACGCATGTCGTGGCGCTTCCCGACAGCACGATCGGCCCGTGGGAGTCCACGATCCGCGAGGCGGGTTCGCCGAAGCTCGTGCGCAGTCTGCCGGGAGGGCGAAGCCTGGGCGATTGCCGGCGGCCTTTATCTGGGCGGAGCGCGTCCGGTCGTGATGATTCAGTGTACGGGACTCTTCGAGTCGGGCGATGCGCTGAGAAACGTGCTCTTCGACTATCGCGTTCCGCTGTTTTCGCTGATCGGCTATCGCAGCTATCTCAGTCAAACCGCGATCCCGAACGACTCGGCCCGTACGTTTACCGAACCGATCCTGAAGGCCTGGGGGATCGATTATCGCCTGATCGACGTGCCGGAAAAGAAGGCTGAAATCGTGGAGCATTACCGCCACTGCCAATCGGCCGGACGTCCTGGCTGTGCGCTGATCGCGGAAGGCAAAGGATAGTCAGGCCCCGCATGCCCCTTCCCAACGTGACCACAAAACGAATGACGCTCATCGAAGCTCTCGAAGTTCTGCACGCAGTGCGGCGGGGCGAGGTCGTCGTCACGACGATGGGGAATGCCCGTGAGTGGCAAAAGCTTGGCAAAGACGCGCTCGACTTGATCTATGTTCCCTCGAGCATGGGGCAAGGCACGTCGCTCGCCCTCGGGATCGCGCTCGCCCAACCCGATCGCAAGGTGGTGGTCTGCAACGGCGACGGTTCGATGCTGATGAACTTGGGTTCGTTGGTCACGATCAGTGCGCAGGCGCCGGCCAACCTCACCGTCATCGTCTTCGACAACGGCGTCTACGAAGTGACGGGTGCTCAACCGACCGCCGCAGCTCCCGTTCTGCGGCCGAATTCCGCGCCGGTCGATTTTGCCGCGCTGGCGCAGGCGTCGGGATTCACGCGCATCTACACGTTCGATGCGGTCGAACCGTGGCGCGACGCGGTCGGCGAAATCCTGAGCGGAACGGGACCGACGTTCGTGCAGTTGCAGGTCGAGCCGATGGCCGACGCGGGACTCCCCGCTTTTCCCGGTCCGGCCCCCGATCGGGCCCTCGCCCTTCGTGCGGCCCTTAAACGGGCGGAATGACGTAGAGCATGACCGCGCAGTAGTGGCAGACGCTCGCGCTCATGACGAGCACGTGCCACACTGCGTGAAAGTAGGGATACTTTTCGTCCAGCATCAAAAAGAGGATGCCCAAAGTGTAGAGCACACCGCCGAGAAAGATCAGCACCATTGCACCGGCCGGCATCACACGGGCAATCTCGCGGATCGCAATGAGCGGAATCCACGCCAACAGCACGTAGGCCGCGACTGAAACGTTCCGCATTCGCCGGAAGCAGACTTTAAAGAAGATGCCGACGCAGGTCAGGCCCCACATCACGAGCGTGAGCCCCCAGAGCCAGCCGTGACGAAAGTACGAGAGAGCGAACGGCGTGAACGTCCCGGCGATCAGCAGGAAGATGCACACCTGGTCGAGCATGCGGAAGAAGTGCCGCATGGGGGGCGTGCGGAACGTATGCGACAAGGTCGACGCCGCGTAAAGCGCCACGAGCGACCCGGCATAGATACAGCAGCCCGCGAATTGCAGTGGGTCGCTGTGCACTCGGGCCGAGTTCACCAGCACCACGGCCCCCACCACGCTTAAGAGCAGACCCAGGCCGTGCGTCAACTGGTTCGCCGTTTCCTCGGAGAGGTCCAAGGATTGCGTGCTCGTCTCGGCCAACGGGCCCTGATCGACCAAGGCGCTCATCGAATTGTGTCCCTTGGCTTAAGTTTACGCTCAGAAGTGTGTGGAAAGGAGTCGCATTTTATTGATATCGGCACGCGTAACCAGGGGAATTGAACGAGAGAGCGCCAAGTCTCGATGCTGTCTGGTTTTCAGCACTTGGGACACGTTGCCGAGAGGAACTGGCCTTTCCCAGAAATCTCTTTTTGGTTGTAATCCCCGCCCGCTGGCGGTCACGCGGACCTCGAAAACATTGCGTCCGCGAGACGAAGCGACCGCCGCAAAGAACCTGTCCTTACCTGTCGCACCAGGGGATCACCCATGCGGATTGTCATGACGTTGGCCACATTGTTGGCTTTGTCCTATGGAGCCTATGCCGGCGACGACGCACCCGGCGTCAATTCCGAGCTCCATGAGGTCTCTGGAAAGTGCATCAAATTCAACTTCGGAGAAGGTGCCAATTTCAACATCACCCCGGTCTGCGGAGAGCTCTGCCGCTGCAATCCGCCGCTCGGTGGTCAAGCGGAATTCGACACGTCGGTTTATCATCTCGAACATGCCCACGCTCGCCAGCTGATCGGCCGCGTGAAGAGCCTGGTGGCCCAGATCGCTGCTTATGCGGCCGACGAAAACGTGGGTGAGCTGCCGAAGTCTCTGATGCTGATGCCCACGACTTCGGACGACACGATCATCGCGATTTGTCCGCGGGCTCACGCCAGTCTCGTCAAAGACGCCATCAAGTCGTGCGACACTCTCAAGCAGTACGCGGTCAAAGTCCAACTCTTCGAGGTCGCCGACAGCGGCAAGACAATTCCCGTGGGCGGTCCGCACCTGCTGATCGGTCGCGAAGGGACCGTGCAGTGCACGATGCCCGAGGAATCGGTCAGCGTGAATTTCAAGGTCGATACGCCGCTCGTCGACGCGAATACTGAGGTAGCTCCCTGCTCCAACGACACCGAAACGGCCGGCACACAGGCGAGTGCCGCTTTTGAAGCGGGCCGTTGCCGCTTGGATTGTCCGCCGCCGATCGGCGAGATGGCGGTTGAATCGGAATGCGGCGCCTGCTCAGAGTCGTGCTGTCAGAGCGGGACGTGCGCAGCTTGCAAAACGGGCACCTGCACGAGTGATTGCTGCAAAGCGGGATGCTGCCACGGGCAGGCTGCCGCCGGCTCCTGCAAGGCCAACGGCTGCAAATGCGACGGGAGCTGCTGTGCATCCGGCCAAGGCGCTGAGAAATCCCACGAGACCACCAGCTACGAAGAAACCTCGACGTTCACCCCCTTCGCGATGATTTCCAGCCGCCAGACCGAGTGCCCAGCGTGCCACAGCGGCCACCGCTTCAGCGTGGGCTTTGGGTTTGGCAGCGGCTGCCCCGGACTGCATTTCGTCGGCCCGATCGTCTGGTTCAATAAGGGCGACGAGCCCCGCTGTGCCGGGTGCGAAGCCCAGCGTGAAGTAGCCGATTCCGATGATGGTCACGACGGCGACGCCAACGATATGATCTCCATGGTCCCGCCGGCGCCGTCCGACGCACCGGCCCCGAATTCTGGATTCGTGGTCACCAAGGACGGCAACTGCTTCATTTTCAACTCCGCTCCTGCGCCCGAAGGCTCTCCCGCAGACATTATTTGTCAGACACAATCCGTCGTCGCACCCTCGATCGTCTTCCAGGGACCCGGGGAATGTGCGAAGTCCGGCAATTGCGCCTCGAGCTGCACGGGCGGCTGCTCCGCGGTGACTTTGTACGAGGAGGCTGCCCAGCCCACGACCAACGCGTCCGGCGACTTGTGCGACCCCGCCAAGCTGGCCAAGAGCCAGGGCCGGCTGACCGGGGCCAAGGTGTTCAGCGTAGGAGACGCCGGCGTTTATATCGAACAGCGCCAATCCGCCAGCCCGACCGGCTCGAGCTGCACGGACGGCTGCCCCATCCTCGTCTCTGGCACCGACGAAGCTCCCGCCGCGTCCAACGCCCCCAGCTGTTGCGAAGACGCCCAACAGGCCCCGGGTGCCGAACCACCGGCTCTGTTGACCCTCTCGCAGCACAAAGATCCCTCCTCCACTCTGTCGATTCCCCACTGGCAGGAAGAATTGCTAAAGGCCTTCCGCGGCCGTCGCTTGAGCGAGTTGTTTGAGCCGCGGACCGGACAAACGCCGTCCGGCCATGAATTGGGCCGGCTTCTGGCCGAATTTCCCAAGAGCGGCGGGGCGCACAGTCTGACGATTGTCGACACTCCTGCTCGGGTGCAGATTTTTCAATGCGATGCCTCTGCGTTCGAGCCAGAAAAATTGCCCGAGACCGCGAAGGCGCCGGGTTTCAACACCTGTCCGAACTGTCGTGAAGAGTTCCGCGCGTTTCTGGAAGAAATGTTCCGCCCCTCCCCCGAAGGTGCGGAAGACATTGCCCAGACAGCGCACCACGAGGGCGACAGCAAACCCGGCGAAGCGGCCCGCGATCTGCCCAACGTAACTCACTCGAAAATCGCGGCCGAGACACGTTCCTACCCCCTCCGCGACCTTGTTCTCTGCGACGACGCGGGCCGACCGGTCTTCGACACCTGCACGATCATCGATCACTTGCAGTCTGTCGTAGCGCCGGAGAGCTGGTCTCATCCGAGCGTGTCGATTCAGCTCGACCAGCAGTCGGTCAGTCTGGTCGTGACTCAGACGGCCGAAGTCCACCAAAAGATCGCCGACCACCTGCACTACCTGCGACGGTTGCAGATCAAGCAGATCTGCAACCTGATCGAACGCCTCTCGGGCGACACGGACGACGGTGCCGAGCCGACGCCTCAAACCGAGATGGCGACGCCGAATACAGACGTCGAGCTTGGGCCGGCGCTTCACGTGGGAGGAAAATAACCCCACGGGTTCGGAGAAGCACGAAATCCGAATGCCGAATGAATGTCCAAATGACCTAAGCCCGAAGGAGAACGGTTTCCTTCGGGCTTAGTGTTTTGTCCCGCGTCGGCGAACGGCCGTTACGGCCGAAATCGGCCGACGCCGTTTAAAGCGGCTTCGTCATTCCGGGCTGCCCTCCAAATCCTCCTCCAAATCCTCCTCGGCTGGCTCGGGCGACTCTTCCAGGCTCGGCGTCGTCTCGTCGGGCTTTTCACGCTGGCGGAAATAGAGCCGGATCGGCACCTCCGCGTAAGGCAGCGATTCGTGCAGCACGGTGAGCAGGTATCGCTTCCAGGCGTCGTCGAATACAGCCGGGTCGTTGCACTTGAGCACGATTGTCGGCGGCTCGGTGCTCACCTGCGTCACGTAATACACCTTGGCCCGGCGATTCTTCCGCAGCGGCGGCTGGTTCTCGAGCAGGGCCTGCCGCACCAGTCGGTTGAGTTTGCCGGTCGAGACACGGACCCGCGTCTGCTTAAACAGGTTCTGCGCAAGATTCACGAGCTTGCGGACGTTGCGGCCTTCTTTCGCCGTAAGAAACGCCACCGGCACGTAGCGCATGGTCCCGAAGCTCTTGAGCAGGTAGGCCGACCAGGCCTCGGTCGTCATCTCGGGGACCGAGTCCCACTTGTTGACGACGAAGATGCACGGCTTATTGTGCGTGGCGATCTCGTCGACCAGCTGCACGTCCACCCGCGAGATGGTTTCCTTCGCATCGAAGAACATCAGCACCACGTCGGCCCGGCGGATGCTCCGCTTGGCCCGCACCAGGCCGTAAAACTCGACGTCGCTGGCCAGGCTCTTTCGCTTGCGAACGCCTGGCGTGTCGATCGCCAAGAGCCGCTTGCCGTCGACCTCGAAGCGAATGTCGACGCTGTCGCGGGTGGTGCCCGGGACCTCGCTGACGATCACCCGTTCGCTCTCGGCCAGCGCGTTGATGAATGTGCTTTTTCCCACGTTGCGGCGACCGACGATCGCCAGCTTGAGTTCCGGCTCGGCCGCGAGCGCCACGCCCTGGGTCGTTTCGACCTCGGACGGCGGCGGCAGATGCTCGACGATCGCGGCCAGAAGCTCTTCGCGATTGCGGTTGGCCTTTACGCTGGTCACGATCAGCGGCCCCTCACACAGCCGGCGGAACTCGTGGACCTCGGCGTCGGTACGGGTCGAATCGCATTTGTTGACGACGAGCAACTTCGGTTTGTCGATCCGCCGCAAGCGCTCCGCCACCTCGACGTCGAGGGCCATCGGGCCGCTTGACCCATCGACGACGAAGAGCAACAGGTCGGCCTGTTCGATGGCGATCCGGATCTGCTCTTCGATCTGCTCGGTGAGATCGTCGATGTCCTCGATGCCGATGCCCCCGGTGTCGATCAGCTCGAAGTAGCGATCCCCTTCCTGGACCAGATGTTCCACGCGGTCGCGGGTGACGCCGGCCGTCGGGTCGACGACCGAGATAAATCGCCCAGCCAGCCAGTTAAAGAGCGAGCTCTTCCCGACGTTCGGGCGGCCGATGATGGCAACTTTGGGGACGGACATAAGGCGCCGAGGATGACGAAGCACGAATGACGAAGCCGCTCCAAACGGCGTCGGCCGATTTCGGCCGTAACGGCCGTTCGCCGACGCGGGACGAAGCACTAAGCCCGAACGGCGAGCAGAACTTTTTGATTCGGGCTTAGGTCATTTGGTCATTCCTTCGTCATTTCATTCGGATTTCGTCATTCTGACTTTTGCAGCCGATTCCTCAATGCCCAGCTTGAGCTCATCCGAGTTGGCCCTGAGCTCGGGAGCGTACATGCCAGAACCCATTGCGGGCAGGGCGCTGAACTTGCCGGGAATCTCAGCCCGCATGCGGTATCGCAGGCTGTGCCGGCCGCGGTGCAACTCGCGGAGGAAAAGGTTCACCTTTTCGTCGCGCAGCTCGACATAGGCCCCCAGCCCTTGGGCATTGTAGCCGCTTTGGACGTCAAATGGCTCGACACCCGCCGCTTTTGGGTCTTCCAGCACGATGTGCTCGTAGTCGTTCTTGCTGTCGACGAGCAGCTCGATCTCGAGCAAGTCGCCGCTTTTGACCGTGCTGCCGCTCTGAATTAGCTCGCGACGGTACTTTTCGCGGCGTTCGGCAACGACCTGTCCGCGCTTGCCGGCTGCGTTGGTCGCCTCGTCGGCCCGCGTCAGCTTGTAATAGGCGCGGTCGACCTTTATCTCGAGACCGGCGCGGGTGATGAAGTCCTCGAGCGTGAAGGTTGTGAGGTAGGCATTGAAATAGAGCGGACCCTTCCCACGCTTGCGAAGCTCGATCTTGTGTGAGCCCGTGCTGAGCGCGTCTCCCGCGACGGCGACCCGGTCGTCGTAGGTGAAAAGATCAGCCGCCGTGATCGAGACTTCTTTGACCTTGCGGCCGTCGACCGACACCTCGACCGTCATCTCCGAACGGTCTTCGCCGCTGGCTTTCCAAAATTCGGCAAGCGCCTCGATGGCGATAGCCGTGTCGCGGGTGCTGTTCCAATAGGTGGCATGTTTGCGATTGTTGAGCAGATACTTCGCCAAACGTGATGCTTTTTCGCCCTTCGGGTCGGTTCTCGCGAGCAGCTTGAGGTAATAGGCGTTCGCCTCGGTCTCGCTGTCGAACCAGAACCACCAGAATGAACCTTCGGGCAACTTGAGGTAAGCCGTCTGGTTCTCGTTGTCCTGAATGAGGAACTGGTCGATGTTCGTGAGGATCATTGCCAGCCGCTCCGCGGCCTTCACTTTCGCGAGGGCCAGCCCGAAGATGCCCTTGGCGTAGACGGAGAGTTTGGCCCGATCGCGATACAAGAAATCCTGCATCTCGCCGCTATTGACGTCGGCATCGACGAGCACCATGTAAACGAGCGCGTCGATGTTGTCGGCGTGGGCCTTCGTCCGCTCGCGCGACGGTTTTGACTTGTCGTAGCGTTTGAGCCGGGCGACTTGGTCGTCCTGATAGGCTTTGAGCCAGGCGACCCCCTTCTCGAGCGTTCCCGGCACGAGCGCGACTCCGTTTTGCTGGGCGAGCTGCAGACCGTGGACGATGAGCGCCGTCTCGTGCGGCTCTGAATGCTCGCCCCAGGCGGAAAACCAGCCCCAGCCGCCGTCGGTGAGCTGCATTTCGGTCAGAGCTTGTACGCCCGCTTTCACCATGCGGGCAACCTCGGCATTGTCGAAGACCGGGTTGTCCTCGAATCGTTTCCAGCGGGCTGCGCGATTCGCCGGGTCGCCCAGCTCCTGGGCATTCAGGTTGGCCCGCTTTTGCTTGACCTGCGCGAGGTCCACGTTCATTTGCTTGAGGATGTTCTGCACGATGACCGTCGGCAGGAAGCGATTGAGCGTGCAGTCGGTGGCGTTGTGCGGATAGCGGACGAGATACGGCAACGCGTCGACGAGCCCGGCGGCCAGACTGGGCGAATAGCGAATCTCCAACAGCGTGTCGCTGATCCGCCGCCGCTCGGGCACGGCGATTTGAAACGTGGCCGCGTCGCGATCGGGGCGAATCGAGCCGGAGTACGCTTCGGTTTTGAGCATGCCGTGAACGCGAACGGGGAAACGCATTTCGACCGCGTCGGACTCCTCGTCGGTGAGTGCCTTCATGCGAACGACAGCCTCTCCCTCCGCGGCCGCCTTCACGCGCCAATCGACGCGCATTTCACCGCCGGCAGCGACCTCGACCGTCTTTTCGATCGGGTCGAGCGGCGCGAGCGATTTGCCGTCGAACTCGATCACGGTGCGAACGCTCTTCGACGATTTCAGGCGGTTATGAACGATCGCCGACAGGACGACTTCATCGGTTTCGACGAAAAACCGCGGCGCCTCCATCCGCACGAGCAGGTTTTTGGTCGTGACGATTTCGGCGGATCCCTCGCCGACGCGAGTGCCTGGGGCCAACGTCCAAGCGCGGATCTTCCACGTCGTGAGATTTTCGGGCGTCGCAAAAGCGACTGATGCGAAACCGTCCGCGTCGGCTTCCAGCCGCGCGTTCCAATAGGCGGTGTCGGCAAACTGTGAGCGAACGGCCGGCTGGATCAGGGAGGGAACGATTTCGCGGGCGCCGCGAGGTGCTTGGTGCTGTCCGCCTGACTTTGCCTAGCCTCGGCATCGAACAACGGCGCGCCTGCGACCGCCATTGGCGAGCTCATGCCGACGGCGGGTCCCCTTGACTTCCCCAGCGCGGGACCGAACGTTACGCCATCCTCGTCAGCCGACTTCTCGTCGACACTTCCACCGAACACGCCGATCTCGCTCATCGCCATCTCATGGGACTTGACGAGGTTGTAGCCGAGCCGGTCGAGACTCGAATCGGTTGCCACAGTGTGCCAGCGACGGAATTCCCAGAAAAACTTGCGGATGTCCGCCACGTTCGACCCGCCGGAGATGTATTCCACGCTCTTGTCGTAGACCGACACGACGATCGATCCGCGGACCGGCTTGCCGTCCGGATCGGTGAGCTTCAGCCGCGTCTCACTCTTGGCGCCGGGCTTGTAATCATGGGCCGACGGTTCGACCGCGACGTTGACGACCCGCCTTTCGGGCGGGACGATGATTTCGCGCGATTCCGTATAGAGATTGCCGTCTGAAATCGTGACCGCCTCGACAAAAAAGCTCGGCATGTCGGCCTGCGCCACCTCGATTTCGTAGACCAGGCTCTTGCCCGTCAGATGCAAGAGTTGGGGCTTGGAATATTCGCCGTTGTTCGGCCGCAAGAAGAGAGCCACCGTGCTGTCGACGCGATTGGTGTTGATCAGCAGTCGAACCTTGTCACCCGGCTTGTATTCGCGTTTTTCGACAATCAGCTCCAGGTCATTGAAGCGGAATTTCGAGCCGTCGTATCCCTCGCCCAGAACGATCAGCAGAACCGCCCCCTCAATCGTCCGCTGTTTGGAGTCGGTCAACTTGCACGCAAGTCGGTACTGACCGGCCTGCGAGGCCTTGATTGGCAAACGGGCCTGGCCTTCGGCGTTGGTCTCGACGTTCCAGGTCTGGGCCACGGTTTCGATCGGCTTCATGTCGGCGCCGTAGGTCACGCGAAACAGCGTGGCAATGCCCTTCCCACCCGCGATCGGCTTGCGGTCGAGCGTCTGCGCGCTGAATTCGGCTTGGATCAGATCGCCGACGTGGTAATAGCCGCGATCGGTCCAAGCGCAAACCTCGAACGGTTTGCGGGCGACGAGGACCTGGCCGCTTCCCGCAATGGTGCGGCGCGACTGATCGACGACTTCTGCCCGAATCTCGTAGCGGTGATCGGAATTGCCGTGGAGCGCTTTGGCGACCGCCGTGTCGATCGGCAGGCGAACAGTTCCGTCGGCTCCGATGGGCACAGTCTCGTCGGCAACGACCTCGGGGGGACTGAAACGGTGAAACGGCAGCCCGGCGAACCCGGGGCCCGCGTGCCCCCAATCTTTCCAGCCGGGATACCACGTGTAATTGGGCCAGAACCACCAATAACCTGAACCGAAGCACCAGTCCCACAGGCCAATGGGATACCATTGCTCGGCGTAGTCCGTCCGCGTCACCGTGTAGTGCACGCTCGCCTGCGTGACCGGTCCGCCGAAGTAATAGGTCGCCTTGATCGAGGCGGTGAATTTATTGCCGAGCGCAATCGGCTCCGACGGTGCCGTGACCGCCACCTCGAACTCCGGCTTCTTGTACTCCTCCACTCGGAAGGATGCCCCGCCGACGACGTCGTTACGGTCGACAAGAAACAGGGAGTATTGGCCCAACGCTGCGTCGTCGGGCAGACGAAAGTCACCGTCGAATCCTCCGTACGGGTCCGCCGTGAAGGTCTTCTCCAGCAACGTCTCGCCGCGCGGATTCGAGAGACGGACTTTGAATGACTGACCGGCGAACATCACTGTCATCGGCGCGTCATAGCGAGCCTGGGCCACCCAGAACTTCCAATGCATCGTCTGGCCCGGGCGGTAGACGGGCCGATCGGTGATGGCAAAGGCCTTTTTGACGTCGTAACCGCTCGATTCCTCGTCGGTCCGATACCAGAAGCTCTGGAATCCCAGAAACGCGAGCCGCCCTCCGGCGCGGGCAATGGCAATCCACTGGTACTCGGGCGGCAGTTGCTTTTTGTCGATCGCTGCCTGCCCGTTCTCGTCGCTGAACTCCGCGAAATTGGCCGTCAGGAGGTTGAACTGGTTTCGCACCCGGTTCTCGATCTTGTAGCCGAAGAACTCGATGTTGGCTTTTGCGATCGGGCGGCCGGTGACGGCATCCGCGACCAAGTAGAGGGCGCCCGAATGCATCGGCTTGCGGGCCAACACCGTGTCGGCAATCCAAAGCACAATGCGGCTGGTATTCCCGCCGTCGAGCCGGGCGGTCACCAGGTAGGCACCCGCTTTCTGAAGCGGCAGGGCGACATCGATTTGGCGATCGAGATGCTCGGGCCGAGACTCGAGATCGAGCGACCACTGCGCGACCCGCTCCCGCAGGTACTGCGTCTGGTTCTGTTCGACGAGGCGATAGCCAATCTGTCCCAGATCGACCTTCGACCAATCGAGCGACTCGGGCGCCGATTTCAGGTACGCCTTCAAGTCCGCAAGCAGCTTTTCGATGTCAATCTCGTGCGCTTCCAGCTCGAGCCGTTTGCCGTTGCGGTAGCGGAACGGCACCGTGCGCCCAGCGGTAGCAGGCTGGGTCGGCGTCGGCTCGAAGCGGCCCCAATTTCCCACGATCTGGTCGAGCCGCTTCTGCGATGAATCTTGCGGGCCGCGACCAAAGCGCCGAATCAATTCACGCCAGACATCGGCGGCCTTTGGATATTGGCGACGGTTTTCGTAGATCGAGGCGAGCGCCTGCAAGGCCCGCGTCGCTTCCGACCGGCTCCCATCGCGGGCGACCTGCCGAAAAAGCCGCAGGTAATTGAACTCGTCCGGAAGTCGAAAACGCTTGATGCCCGTGGCGAGACGGGCAAGCGTTTCGTCGTCTGACAGCGTTCGCACCGACAGGGGAGCCGCGAGACTTTCGTCGCTCTCAAACGATCGGCCGTAGGCAGCCAGGGTTTGGACGCCGAACTGCGAATGGAGGAAGTCGGCGAGTTGCAAAGCGGCCTGATGTTTCTTCGCCGGCGACAAAGCCGTTGCTTGAGAAAGTGCCCAGCGCCATCGCTCGCCGTCCGACTTAGCCGCGTCGTAGCTCGGCGGCACATGGTAAAAGATCGGGTCGCCGTCGGCGTCGACAGGTGCGCCTTGCGGTTGTCTGCCGCCGAAGCGCCGAATGCCAAAACGGCCGCCCGGCTCATAGTCAGGCAGCTTCGACAAATCGGTAAACACCTGCATCTGCCACGGTTGAACGCCTTGCATGAGCTGGCGCGCCAGGTCGAGGTAAAAGGAAGCGACCGCCTCGTGATCCGGCTCGTCCTTCAAGAGGGGCATCGATTGATGCATCAGCTGCAATGCGCGGACCCGATCGCGCGCTGCAGAGCTGACGTATTCGCCACCTCCGCGCTGGTTGCCTCGGTGAAAGTCACCCGCAACGAGGGAGCCGTAGTGCATGTCGCTTGAGAGGCTGAGGGCGGCCGCCCTCAGCAGGCGCCAGTTTTTCGCGTGGGCCGCGATGATGGCCTCTCGAAACACGTCGACCTCGTCCTCGCGCGCCAATCGCTTGAGCGTTTGCACGCCGCGCTCGACATCGCGGCCGACGAGTTTTGGATCATCCTGCGGATCGAGCGCCAGCTTGCGATAAAGCTCCCACGCGTCGCGGTAATTGCCGGCCTTGAGGGCTGCGTCCGCTCTTCCGCGCGTTTCGGCCTGCGACGGATCGGCCGCCTCGAACCGCGCGACGGCGGCCAGGCAGGCGAACACGGCCAGCAGGGCTATACCGCCGGACGTCTTCAAAGCGCGCAAAAGCATGGTGGCATCTCCAGTCTGGCGGCCTTCTGTTAGACGGCCACGTGCCGCGGGCAGTTCCCGAATGACGCGTGCCGTCGCCGGCGTTGACTGGAGATTATCCGTTAAGATCGGACTTTGGCGAGCGCAAAAGAACCGAGCGGGGACGCCGTTCTGGTCGTCCCCGCTCGTAACAGAGAGCGAGCTGGCCCAGTTGGTTATCCCGCTGGGCCCTCGGGGTTGAGCAATTTACATCTTCGAGCAACCAGGAGCCGGGGCAGGCTGAGCGGCCTGGCACGCCGGTCCACAGGGAACCTGACGGCACACGGTGTGAGGAACGCAGCGGGTCACCGTGTACTGCACTTGCCGCGGAACGCAGCGGCTGCAGGTCTTGTAGTGCGTCTCGCAAACCTGGTGGCAGGTCGTGTAGGGGACCTTCTTCGTGCAGGTCTCCTGCGTGTAGTTGCAGACCGTGTAGGGAACGTTCTTCGTGCAGGTCTCTGTCACCCAGTGGCAGGTGACGTAGGGCACCGTCTTCTGGCAGACTTCCTTGTGCCACGTGCAGCTGATGTAAGGAACTTGCTTCTGGACGGTGTAGTGCTGCCATGTGCAGCTCGTGTAGGGGACCGTCTTCTGGCAGACTTCATGCGTGTAGGTGCAGGTCGTGTAGGGGATGCGCTTCGTGCAGGTCTGTTGCGTGTAGGTGCAGGTCGTGTAGGGAACCTTCTGCACCGACTGGCACGGGACCTGACGGCACACCGTGTACGGGCACTGCGTGTGCTTCACTTCGCTCACGTAGCGGGTGCAGGACTGTTCTTGCTTCACGATCTTCGGAACCCAAACGCGGCGGCAGCACTGCGTTGACGGGCACTGGACTTGAACCATGCGGCAGGCGCCCGGCTGGTAAATGCAGCAGCAAGTGTTCGGATCGTAGCACCACGTGCCGGGATCGCATTGGCACTGATTCATCACCTGACCGGGGATCGTCTCCATCTGGTTCTGCCATTCGCCGCAGTCGACGTCGACCATTTTCTTCTCGACGACCGGTTTGCACTCGGTGTAGCAGACGTCGCGGTAGCAGGTCTGTTGCTCGGTCTTCCACGTCGTCGTGCAGATGTCCTTGTAGCAGGTCTCGTAGTGAGGCGTGCTGACGGTGTAGCAGCAGTCACGGTAGCAGGTCTGATAGCAGGGCTTGCAGACGTTGTAGCAGACGGTCCTTGTAGCAAGTCTGGAAGCAGGGCTTGCAGACCGGGATGCAGCAGGTCTTGTAGCAGGTTTGGAAGCACGGCTTGCAGACGGTGAAGCAACAGGTCTTGTAGCAGGTCTGGAAGCAGGGCTTGCAGTGCGTGTGGCAGACTTGCTTGTAGCACGTCTGGTAATGCGGCCGGCAGACGTTGTAGCAGACGTCCTTCCAGCAGGTTTCGTAAACGTTTTTCATGCAGGTGTAGGGAATCTGCTCGCAGACCTGGTCATAGACGGTCTTGCAGCAGGTTTCGTTGTGCTGTTCCCAAACCGTTTCTTGAACGGTTTTCATGCAGCAGCCCGGGTCTGGGCAGCAGCAGCTCTTGGCAGCACAAAAGTCGCCGGCCGGCGCACAACACGCCGGTGGGCAGCAGCTATAGCTCTGCGTCCCGCAGAGCCCCGCGTCGACGCTGTTGGCAAAGAGCGCCAGCGCCAGCGCGGCAAGTATTGTTTCCAGGGATGCGGTCTTCATCGAACTTGCCCTCGTAAAAGCGATCCATGCCGAACAGTGCCGGCGGCTCACATACCGCCCGTCCCTCTTTACGTCGTCAACCTAAACAGGCCGCTTGAGTCACATCCCGCACTTAGCCGCTCCTCCGCGACCGTCTCTTTTTGTGTGGGGGACATAACCCGGACGGGCGTTACAACCGCTATCCTCCACCGCGCGAAGAGCGGATCTGTCACTCCCAGATTGCGCGGCGAATCTCCGGGGTGACTGGGGTCGAGCCCAGCTCGCGCCCAGCTCTTGCAATGAACTAGGGGCGAACCGAAGCGGTTCGACCCCAGTCACCAGAAAGATTTACAATCGGCAGGGCACCGCGCGGCGAAAAAGTTCCGCGCGCGGATTGCGTCGAAGAAACCGCCCAATGTCGGAGTAATCGATGAAGTTCGCGATCTGCCAGGAGCTGTTTGAGGGCTGGGATTGGGAGCGCCAGTGCCGCTTTATCGCCGAGGTCGGTTACACCGCGGTCGAGGTGGCCCCCTTTTCGCTTGCCAGCCGGATCGGCGAGATCAGCGCCGAACGGCGGCAGGAACTGAGACGGCACGCCGAAGATCACGGACTCTCGATCATCGGCCTGCACTGGCTCCTCGCAAAAACCGAAGGCCTGCACCTGACTTCCGCCGATCCGGCGATCCGCAGGGCGACGGCCGATTATCTCGCTCAACTAGGGGAAGCATGTGCCGATCTCGGGGGCGAGTTGATGGTCTTTGGGTCCCCGAAGCAACGGAACCTCGCACCCGGCATGACGCGCGAGGAGGGGCTCGGCCATGCGGAGGAGATCTTCCGGGCCGCGCTTCCTGCACTCGCTGACCGCGGCGTTCGGCTGTGCTTGGAGCCGCTGACCCCCGACGAGACCAACTTCCTCAACACTTGCGCCGAGGCTCAGGAGCTGATCGATCGGATCGATCATCCGAATTTGTGTCTGCACCAGGACGTGAAGGCGATGCAGCTGGCCGAGTCGAAGCCGATCCCCGAGTTGATCGCCCAGTACGCCGGTCGCGTGGGGCATTTCCACGCCAACGACACCAACCTGCTGGGGCCCGGAATGGGCGAGACCGACTTCGTGCCGATCTTCGCGGCGCTCAAGCGCGCGAAGTATGCGGGATGGGTTTCGGTCGAAGTGTTCGACTACAGTCCGGGATGCGAACGCATCGCGCGCGAGAGTTTTGAAGCGATGCAAGTCGCTTGCGCACGCGCTTCGGCGTGAGAATGCGAGCGCAGACGATCGCATCAGAAAAAATTTTGAAAATTTTTTCGATCCGATTTTTCGGCGCCACGCGACGCGTTTCGAGTTTCGTGCCGCTCGCGCGCCACGCGTGCAAAAGCATCGCAAATGACGGGCGCCAGCAGTGCGCCGCGACAAAAAGCCTATTTTTCTCGATGAAAATGCGCGTTGCGCACGGCGCCCGTCTGGTGAAGTCCGTCGCGCGGCGAAGACTTGCGTCGCGTCGGTGCCGCGCGTCGGAAGCGGAGACCACACCAGCATCGTGACTTGTGACGATTGCCGCGCGCTCAAACACGACGTAAATGGCTTGCAAGAATTTTTTAAATCCGTAGGATGACCGCATTAGTTGCAGGTCCTGATGACCAGCGCGTGTCGCGGAGAGAAAAAGTTGACGCAATCAACCGGACACTCAACGAGACGAGCCTCGGTCAACAGGAGTTGCAGCCCGGCTTGTCACGGTTGACACGCCGGAGAATTCGTTTCGTGACTCGTCAACGCCGATTACTAGCCCGGTGTGCCAGCGGCGAGACGGTCACTGGTTGGCTCTGTAAGGAGAATTACGGTGGCCAAGAAGAAAGCAGCGAAGAAGGGTGCAAAGAAGGCGAAGAAGGCAAAGAAGAAGATGAAGAAGTAGCGTAAGCGCTACTTGCCTGCCTGATTTTGCACGAATCGTGCATGAAGCGGTCGAGGGAATCTCGGCCGCTTCTGCTTTCGAATGCTCTCCCGACTTCTCATTCGGGTGCTTTGAGCCGCGCCCGTGAGGAAGCGGGCTATTATGGGTAGAAGCGAGCGATAGACCCCGCTCCCTCACGGTCGCGGCACTAAATTCCTCGTTTGTCTTACGCAAACTTGCAGGAACTCATCCGGGAATTTCCGGACGGTCTCACGCAGAGCCGTGGGCATGGCACACAACTCATGACAGCCGGCCTGATGAAGCGATTCAGTCGGCGCGGTGGGGAACTGGTTTCCCCTCGATCTCGCACAGCGCGTTGAGCGCCGCCCGCTGCTCGGCTTCTTTCTTGCTCGCGCCCCACGCGGCCGGATAGGCCTGCGAGCCGATCGCCGCGGAAATCTTGAAGCACTTCGAATGATCGGGGCCCTTCTCGTCGAGCACCTGGTAAAGGGGCGTCGCGCCGAACTGCTTCTGCGACATCTGCTGCAGCATGCTCTTATAGTTCCGACTGAGCCTCGGCTCGATTTCGAGATCGAGCTCGGGAGCCATCGCCCGCTCGACGAACGCGCGGACGACCTCGTGACCGCCGTCGAGATAGACGGCCGCCACCACCGATTCGAACACCCCCGCCAGAATCGACGAAGGGATGTGCTGATGCGTCAAGAGGCCTTTGCCCAACAGCAAGAAGTCGGCAAGCCCCAGTTGCTCGGCCACCCGCGCGCACGTGTTACGGCTCACGAGCGAGGACTTGATGCGCGTCAGCTCTCCCTCGGGATATTCGGGGAAGCGGTGATAGAGCGCTTCGCAGATGATGCCGCCCAGGATCGCGTCACCCAGGAATTCGAGCCGCTCATTGGACTCGATGCGGGTCCGCGAGATCGACGCGTGAGTCAGCGCCAGTTCCAGCAAGCCGCGATCGCGAAACCGATACTGAAGAGCCTCTTCGCATAGGGAAATCTTCGATTCCGCCGTCGACTCTTCAAGCGGTTTGGACATACCGGCTCCTGCGTTTAAGGTAGGCCGCAAAACCCGCATTGTCAATTCGGCGTCAATTTCGCGAACGCTGCGCAACTCCTTGAATTGGCCGAACTTCGGGAAACCCGTCTAAAACAATTCTGCCAGTAGCTTCCAACGTCTCGCCTAACGCAAGTCGTATAACGATTGAACGCCGTGACTGCTTACAATTCGCGCAAGTAAGCGGTCCGACACATTTAAACATCATTGGGCAGAGCCGCCTTCCCGAGACGGGCCGCGGCGCTCTCCACGCAGAAACAGGCAAACAGGAGGAACGTCGATGAAATTGGTCCAGGCAAATGCAAAATGGCTGGCCGCTCTGGCGTGCGGCTTAATGATCGCCGGCGCCGCAATGGTTGTCGGGGAAGTGGGGCACTCAAAAGAGCACGCCGCAGGCAAGCGACGTGCGTGCGCTTTCCAAAGTCTTCCGCGACGTGGCGAAGCGTGCCCGTCCCTCGATCGTAACGATTCTGACCACGGGCAAGGCACAGACCGTCCGCATGCCCCAGTTTGATGGGGACGAGAGCCCGTTCGGCGACTTGTTCAAGAACCAACCGGAGTTCCGTCAGTTCTTCCGTCAGCGTCAGCAGACGCAGCCGGTCGTGCCGCACGGCATGGGCTCTGGATTCGTGATCGATCCGCGGGGGATCGTCATGACCAACAACCACGTTGTGAACGGCGCCGCCGAGGTGAAGGTCCGCTTCGCCGACGGCCGCGAGTACGTCGCTACGGGGATCAAGACCGATCCTCGCACCGATATCGCCATTCTGCGGGTCAACCCGGCGTCGGGTGAACACTTTGAGGCTCTACCACTCGGCAACAGCGACCAGTCAGAAGTCGGCGACTGGGTGCTCGCGATCGGCAGCCCGTTCGGGCTCGACATGACGGTCACCGCCGGCATCGTCAGTGCCAAGGGACGTCATATCGACAAGAGCGAACGCGAAGACTTTATTCAGACCGATGCCGCCATCAATCCGGGCAACAGCGGCGGACCGCTTTTGAATCTGGACGGCGAAGTGATCGGCATCAACACGGCCATTTCAACCCGCAGCGGCGGGTACGACGGCGTCGGCTTTGCCGTGCCGATCAACATGGCCCATTGGGTCTCGGATCAACTGATTGCCAAAGGCTCAGTCCGACGTGCGTATCTGGGCGTCGGAATTCAGCAGGTCAACGGAACGCTGGCCGCGGTGCTTCACGTAAACGCGGGAGAAGGCGCGGTCGTCGGCGAGATCAAACCGAATTCGCCTGCCGAGAAGGCCGGTTTGAAAACGCAGGACGTGATTCTCGACTTCAACGGTCAGAAGGTTGATGGACCGTCAGATCTGGCCGGAGCCGTGGAACGGATGGAGGTCGGCAAGACCTATCCGATGACGGTTGTTCGCGACGGCAAGCGAATGACGGTCCCCGTGACCGTCCAGGAGATGCCATCACACTATACGAGCCTCTCGCGGGAAGAGTCCGAAGAGGGAAACAGCGAGAATAACGCCAAACCCGCCGGACCGATGTCGTTCGAGGAGCTTGGAATCGAAGTCAAAGAGCTGACGCCGCAAATCGCGCAGCAGCTCAGACTCAAGGATGCCAAGGGAGTCGTCGTCGGCAGTGTGAAGTCGGGCAGCACGGCTGAAGAAGCCGGACTGAGCGAGGGGATGTTGATCGAACGCGTCAACAAGCAGCCGGTCAGCACGCCCGAGGAGTTTAAGGACGCGATGCAGCATGCCTCCTTGAAGAACGGACTGATCTTCCAAGTCCGCACCTCTCTGGGAACGAGGCTGCTTGCGATCCGCAAAGGCTAATCGCTTTTGCGATTGATCGAGTTGGTTTGAGAGGCCGGGACCATCGCACGGGCGGTGGCCTCGGCCTTTTTCTTTGGCGAGCCGCTGGCGTGAGCCAGCGGGCGCTTCCGTGAGAAAGCTCGCAACAGAAAAACAAAAGACAGAAAACCAAGCACCCTCGGGCTGACGCCCGAGGCTCGCCGGGCGTCTACGATGAGCTCTGCGTCTCAGGTACCAGCGCCTCAATGTGCGCCTGCACCGACTCACCCAGCACCTGGAGGTTGTAACCCCCCTCAAGCAAACTGACGATCTTTCCGCCGCAACACTGCTCCGAGCACTCGCCGAGTCGTTGAGTCAGTTCGACAAAGTCCTCGTTCTCGAGACCCAGTGAGCCGACCGGATCGGCCCGATGGGCGTCGAATCCCGCGCTGATCAGAATCAGCTCGGGTTGCGCGTGTTGGGCTGCCCGCTCGAGCGCCGTCTGGAACCGTTCCAGGTATTCGCGGCGCGAGATGCCGAACCGCAGCGGCAGATTGGAGATCGCGCCCAGCCCGGGGCCCGTGCCCGTTTCGTTGGAATCGCCCGTGCCGGGATAAAAGGGGAACCGGTGCGCCGAAAAGAAATGCACGCGACCGTCGGAATAAAAGGAGTCCTGCGTGCCGTTGCCGTGATGCACGTCCCAATCGACGATTAACACTCGCGACAACTCCAGCCCCTCGACCGCGTGCTTTGCCGCCACGGCAATGTTGTTAAACAGGCAGAAACCCATCGGAGCATCCGGAAGCGCGTGATGGCCCGGCGGTCGAATCAGGCACAATGCCCGGCGATGCGCTCCGGAAACGACTTCTTCGACCGCGGCTACCGCTGCCCCGGCCGCACGCACCGCGGCCTCGTAGGAATCGGGGCTCATCATGGTGTCGGCTTCGACGTGCCCGCCCCCCGCCCTGGCCCAGGCTTCGACTTGCCGGATGTAGCCCAGATCGTGGACGCGGCCCAGTTCCTCAAGCGTGGCCGGACGCACGGTCCCCCGATCGAAACGTTGATCGAGCCGCGTGGCCGCCAGATGCGCAGAGATCCGCCTCAGCCGTTCCGGGCACTCGGGATGCTGGCCCGTCTCGTGCCGCAAAAACCAGGGATCCGAGTACAAAATCGCCGATGACGATCCGGCCATCGCCAGCTCCGAGGATCGCGGAACTAAACTGAAACTCGAGGAGTCTCTATTGTGCAGAAAGTGGGGATACTCCGCCTATGGAGCGGCCTGGCGGTAGATTCCCCTAGGGACTAACCGTCAGGCGTGCCGATCTGGACGTAGAAGAGGTAGAATCGGTGAGAGGCCTCACTAAACGTCCTTGACAGTCGCAAAAACGGGGTGATAACGTAAAGTGAGGAAGGCCGAACTCTCGGCCGTGGTGCACATTTGATTCGTGGTCATTTGGGCCGTTGACCACTAGGATGTTCCTCCAAAATGCTCGATTTCCCCGGGCGCGCGCAGCTCTCATCGATTCTTCCGCATCATAAGTGGCTCGACATCAACTTGAGTGGCTCATCACTGACTTGAGTGGCCCTGAATGGCCGCGGCGCTTCGCGAGACGCTACACCACGGCTCCGAAGCGGCCCGATTTCTCTTGGCCCGAGTGGAACGCAGAGTGAAGGATTTCTCGGTGCACCGATCGACAGCCAGCCGGCTTGAATCGACAACGAGACCATTGACGGGATCACCTGTGGCTTGGCGACACGCGACCGCACCTCCGACGGCCTTGAGGGCACACTGCTGGTGGCCAATCTCGATCGTCCTCGGCGCGATGCTCGTTGTGTCGGTGCTTGGGTCAACCGCAAAGTCACAAGACCCGCCGGCGCAGTCGCCTCCGGACAAGAAAGATGCTCCGCCGGAGGATGGCGCTGCCAAACCCGACGACGCCGCGCAGTCAGCGAAATCGAAAGATCCCGACGCCGGGGAGGATAAATCGTCGGCCGAAGTGAATCGCGAGGCGCTGCCGCGCGGCGTCATCGTTCCTCCGCCCCGACCGGCCGAATTCACTCTCAACGATCCGAAGACCACCGACGAAGAGTGGAAGAGTTGGTTCAAGGGCAAGGCCCACAGTGATTTCCAATCCCGGGCACAAAAAGGGGACCGCGACTCGCAGTCGGACAAGATCGTTCAGGACGGAATCCTCGAGCAGCTCAAGGCCATGACGCTCCCGGCGATGCGGGATCCTAAGGCCGAACGCTTTTTTCTGTCCGATATCGTGCAGGGGCTCTTGCGTTCGGTCCGCACATCGGCAAGCTCGAAGCCAGCCGGCGATCAGCGGCAGTATCGCATCTTCATGATGCAGGAAATCATCAAGGACTGTCGCGAGCTGCAGTTGGCCAGCAATCATTACTACGTGCGGCTCAACACGGCCGTGCTTTTGGGCAACATGTTCATCGAAGAGTACAATCCGGCCACGAAAGCGCCGCCGGAGTTTTACACCCCGGCGTTCGACGCGCTGATGGAGGTGCTCGAAAAAGAGGGCCAGAGCGAAGCGGTCAAGATTGTCGCGCTGAGCGGGCTGAAGAACGCCTGCCTGTACGGCAATCCGGCGCTCCAGGTCAATGAAAGCGTCACGCTGGCGAAGAGGCTGATCTCCGAGCTTGAAAAGGCGGGCGCTCACGAATGGTATCAAGAGCGTTTGTGCGACACTCTCTCCGTGATCGACCGGCTCCCCGGCCAGCCGTTCGTTGTGCAAGCTTTGAGCAAGGTGCTGTTCGACACGGGCCGTCCCTTGTGCGCCGCGGTGCAGCGGCCCGAGCCCTGGGCCGCACGCCGCTCGATCCGTCCATCGATTTGAACGTGATCGCCTATGGAATTGCCGACCTCAGCCGGCAAATGGTCGAAGCCCGCAACGACGGCAAGAAACACGTCAGTCGCTTGTGCATCGCCTACATCTTCTTGGCGTTCGAGCCTCAAGACATCCCCGAGAAGACAACACGCCACGCGGGACTGCTCGACCGCGTTGAGGAAGCCACGTTCGCGAAGTACCGGCCCGCGGTCAAGCAGGTCTGGGGCGTCATTCGCCCGGTCGTCGTCGAAGAATTGAAGCATCGGTCCGAGCCCGACATTGAGTTTCCGCAGGAAGTGCTGACACCGATCGTCGAGTGGCTCAAGACCAACACGCCGGCCGACCTCCGCATCTCTCCGGGCATGCCGCCCGTGACCACGACCCAGGTCACGAAGGTCGACGCCAACGGCCATAAGTAGGTGCCGCAGGCCAGTCTGCAGGCCCTCCGATTGATCTTTGCCCAGATCACGCGGATTGTTAGGATTCGCTGCCTCTCTATCGGTTCCCTCCGCTTGACAGCACATCTCGTCATCCGTTCCGTCAACCAATCGCTCGTCCCATGCGCCGAATCCGACACGCGGTCGGACTGCTCATTGCCTGCGCCGGCCTGATCGGCCTGGCCGTTGGTTGCAGTGCGCTTCAGCTCCGGGAGTTGCCGATCTCCCTGCTGGACGGGCCGCGGCCGAGCCCGGCACTCTTGGAAGCGATTCGCTGCTCGCTCACGACCGAAGCGTGGCGGTTCAATCGCGGATGGTCGCCCGAAGCCGAGTGGGACCGCCGCCGGAGCGGCGTTTATCCCGCACCCGGAGATCTCCGCTGGTCGTTCGGCAAGGTCGCGGAGCCCGCTTCCGAAAAGACGACGCTCGACGGTCTCCGCTCGAAGTCCGCCGATCGTGGAAAGGGCAAGTCGCCTAAGAACGCGTCCGGCACAAAAGCAGAGGCTGTCGCTGCACAAAACAGCGATACTGAGAAGCCTCGCGCCGACTCGACCGTCGACGACGCCAAGTCGTCTGAGAAGGGGGTCGACGACGGTTCGATCGCCTGGGACGGATTCTGGCCGTTGACGGTTTCCGACCTCGTCCATCGCAACGAGCAAAACCCTGGTCGCGCGACCGAGACGGCAACAGCCACAGTCGACGGCGGCATGTACTGCCTGCAACAACTGGCACGGGTCGACAATCTCGCCGGCTGGAATGCGGCAATCCTACTGGCGCAGCACGAGACCACCTCGGCGATCGAATTGGCCGATCGACTCGAGCGGTTGGCTCTCGATCCGCCGCTCTATTACGTCGATACCGGTGAGCGCTGCCTCCCCAAAGCTGATGCGACGGCGAGCGGTCGCTCGCCCAGCGGCAAATCCTCCGTCGCGAACAATTCGTCCCCGGTGCCGCCGCGCGCGACGAAAAGAATCTCCCCGGCGACGCAAGCCGCCGCGGCCGAGGCGTGGTGTCTCGTGTTGGCCGCCAGCGCGGAAGCCCCGGTCGACGGTCTCGCACCCGCGGGCCGAGCGCTCGAACGCGTGAACCTGCCGAACTCAGTTCGTGCCGAGCTGTTTCGGGGCGTAGCCGCCTGGGTCCCACCGGCGCACATTCCCCGTCTCGAAAATGCGCTGCGACAAGGAGAGAAAAAATCTCGCGCGCCCGCGGAGATCCGTCAGGCAGCCATCGACGCTTGTCTCATTTACGCGATCAACCGCGAACGAAAGGAGCTGGCAGGCCCCGCCGCCAGAACTCTTACCGATCCCAAGCGACGAGATGCACAGTTCCCCTCGACGGTGCTGAATTGTCGCGTCGATCCCGATTTTTATGTCCGCCGTACGTTCATCGACTGGCTGGGCCGTGCTCGCCCAGTCGGCGCATTCGATCTCCTCAAAGCGCAGGCCGGATCCGGCGACGCCGGACTCCGCCAGGCGGCGCTGGAATCTCTCGGCCGGCTCCACACCGACGCGGCTCGCGCCGAAATCAAATCGCAAGTGGAAAAAACTCGCGACACGTTGCGAGCAGCGGCCGTTCGCGCGCTGGCCAGCTGGGGAATCGAGGAAGTCGCCCATTACACGCACGATCGGTCGCAGGCGGTGCGGATTGCCATTGCCGGCGAACTGGGCAAGCAGGCGACACTCGAATCGGCCGTGCTGCTAACCGCCCTCGTGGTCGACAATGATGGCGACGTGCAGCTGGCTGCCGTCGAAGCCGTCAAAACCTGGCCCGACGACATCGCGTTTCCCCTGTTGCTGCATGCCATGCGCGACAGCTCGGCCAAAACGCGGGTGGCGGCGTTCGCACAGCTCTCCCAACGGCGCAAGGTCGATATCGATTACCGGTTCGACGGTCCACCCGATCAGCGGCAGGCCGCCGTCAACGCCGTCGCAGCGGCGGTCGGCTCGTCGCTTAGTTACCTGGATCTATTGCTCCGCCGCGAACCCCGAGCCGTTTCCCAGGTTGATAAATTGCGCGCCGCGGAAATTCGCGAGCATCTCGCGACGCTGATCGAGAATCCTTCCGATTCGGCCGCCGCGGCGGCAGCGCGCGAGTGGCTCACCGGTATCGGACCGAAGGACTTGCCGCTGGTGGAGGCGTTCCTCAAACAGCCGACGAAAGCGTCGCCGGAAGCCATCTATCGCGACGTGTTGCCGCGCATCGGCCCAATCTACGCCGCGCTCATCGATCTGGAGAATGCCGACCTCACTGTACGCCGCCGCGGCGCTCGCACCCTCGCCGACCGGGGGCAGGCCGCCTCGCTCAGCCGGCCGGTTCTCGCGCGGTTGCAGGAGCGGCTCTACCACGAAGCGGACGAACTGGTGTGGCGCTGGGCGATGTCGGCCATCAGTTCCGACTCCACCGATGAATGTGCGCAGATTGCAAATCTGGCCCTGCACCATCAGTCGGCCGAGGTGCGGGAGATGGGCTGCGAATTCCTGGCCCGTCATGGACAGCCGGATTACGCGGTCTGGCTGCTCGATCTGTTGGACGATCGCGATCGAAGCGTAAAGTTGGCCGCCATCCGGGCACTCGGAAACTGTGGAAACCAGGTTGCCGTGCGAGGCCTGAAACCCGACAAAGCCCGCAACGCGTCTCCGAATCTGCGCACCCTGCTCTCCAGCGCCGATGCCGGAGTGCGGTTTGCGACTGCGGTCAGTCTCTGCCGTCTCGGAACGCCCGAGGGGACTCAGGAGCTGGTGCGGCTGAGTTATCATTCGAATCCTGACACGCGAGCGCAGGCGGTGAAGGAAATGGGTCTGTCCGGGCAGACGCGGTTCGTTTCGCACTTGGTCAGCCTGGGGTGGACCGAGCGAAACAGCCACGTGCGGCAGGCCATTCTCGATAGCCTCGATCGATTGGTGCCCGAGGAGAATCGCCCTCGTGCACTTGGCGAGACACCCTCTCCGGATGCTAAGATCAAATGTTGGGTCCAATGGTTGCAGCAGCGTGGCAGCGAGGGGACCGCCGCGACGGCGTCCGCCCCCGAGGGTGTTGGTGCTGCGGCGCCCGCTCGTGCGAAAGGTCCCACTCCGGGCGGGCCGGTCGTATCGCGACCGGACGACGGCTGATAGACTGCCGGTAAGCTTTTTCGTAGTTCGGTGCGCTTCGGAGTTCGGGACGTCAGCCGAAAGATTTTCATGTCCAAAGCCAAGGACGATTTCAAGCTCGAATTTCACGGCAATGCGGTCGTGATCACTCCGGCCGCCAATGTGGAATCGATGCGCTGGGACCTGATCGAGCAGGCGGCCGACATTGTGATGTCCCCCATGCGCAATCAGGACGTCCCCATGGTGGTCTTCGACTTGAGCGACGTGGCCTATTTTGGCTCGGTCTTTCTGGCCCTCTTGCTCCGCTGCCACAAGTTCGTCAAGAGCCGGGGGGGCGAGCTAGTCTTGTGCGGTGCCAGCGAATTGGCGCGGGAGCTGCTGCGAGTCACATCCCTCGACACGCTCTGGGCGATTTACGATACGCGCGAGGAGGCTCTGGACGCCGTCGCCACGTGATCCGACGACTCGCGACGCCGCGCAGGTCCGTATGAGGGAGGAAGACCTCGGACCCGATGACTGACCAACCGTCTCGCGGTATCGACCAACCGTCTCATGGCGGCGCGCCTCTTCCTCCCGTTCCGACGAAGGAAGGACCCGCCACTCCCCCTTCGGTTCCCGGCACCCCCTCGGTCCGCGAGCCGCACGGAACCTTGGTCGACGAGATCAAAGCGACGGCCGACAAGCTGGCGGCCGACGGCGCCACGCGCGGCGACCTGAAGATCCTGTCGCGCGTGCTCCGCGAGCTGCGCTACGCATTCAAAGTGTTCACGCCGTACCGCAAGCAGTTCAAGGTGACGGTCTTCGGCTCGGCACGGACGTCCCGCGAAAATCCCGCGTACAAGCAGTCGGTCGAGTTTGGCCGGCGGATGGCGGCCGCTCACTGGATGGTGGTCACCGGAGCCGGCGGCGGCATCATGGAAGGGGCGCACGTCGGCGCCGGCAAAGAGATGTCGATGGGGGTCAACATCATGCTCCCCTTCGAGCAGGAGTCCAACGCCGTCATCTCGCAGGACCAGAAGCTCGTCCACCTCAAATATTTCTTCACGCGGAAGCTCTTGTTCGTCAAAGAAGTCCACGCCGTCGCCCTGTTCCCCGGCGGCTTTGGCACGCAGGACGAAGGCTTTGAGACGCTGACTCTCGTCCAGACTGGCAAACGCGATCCGATGCCCATCGTCTTGATCGACGAACCGGGCGGCACGTATTGGACCGCCTGGCAGCGCTTCGTCCACGAGGAACTCTTAAATCGCGAGCTCATTTCCCAGGAGGATCTCGCGCTGTTCAAGGTCACCGACGACGTCGGTGAGGCCGTCGACGAGATCATCGGCTTTTACTCGGCGTACAATAGCATGCGCTACGTCCGCGACCATTTGATCATCCGGCTGAATCGCGACCCGCCCGATGAGTTGGTCGAGCGGCTCAACGCGGAATTTGCCGACATCATCGATTCCGGACGGATCACGAAAACGACCGTGCATCGTCTCGAAACCGACGACGAGCATCTCAAGGATCTGCCGCGGCTGAACATGCACTTCAACCGCAGGAATTTCGGACGCCTGCGGCAAATGATCGACCTGCTGAATAAAGAGCTGGGTCACTCGGTTTGAGATTTGCGAATGGCGGTTCGCTAGATCACCGTGCGTGATTTTGGGTTGCCGACGGCGGGCCCCCTCACCCCCGACCCCTCTCCCGCAAGGGGCGAGGGGGGAAGAGTTGTTGGGTTGCCACCATATTCACAGCAAAGCATCGCGTGCCGATCCTCTCCCCTCTCCCCTTGCGGGAGAGGGGTTGGGGGTGAGGGGTATCCGACCACTGCCCCGAAAATTGCTCCAGCAACGAGGACGGGAAACCATGCCGGCCATCTACCTCACCGAAGACGACGTTCGCGAGTTGCTCGACGTGGCAACCGCGATTCCCCTCGTTGAAGCGGCTTTTCGCAATCTGGCCGACGGCAAAGCCAACAACGTGCCCCGCGCCTGCGCCTTCGCGAAAGGCATTGCCCTGCACACGATGAGCGCGGCGTCCGAATACCTCGGTTTCGTCGGCTGGAAGGTCTACACGACCACTCGCCGCGGGGCCCGCTTTCACGTGGGTCTCTCAGAGATTGCCTCCGGCGAATTGGTCGCGCTGATCGAGGCGGATTATCTGGGGCAGGTGCGAACGGGCTCCGCCAGCGGAGTGGCCACCGAATCCATGGCGCGAGCCGACGCCCGCACCGTCGGGCTGTTCGGGACCGGCAAGCAGGCCCGCACGCAGCTCAAGGCCGTGTGCAACGTGCGACACATCGAACGGGCCGAGGTCTATTCCCGCAACGCCGAGCGACGTGAAAAGTTCGCCGCCGAAATGAGCGAGTTTTGCGGCACGCGGGTGGTGGCCGTCCATTCGCCGCAGGAAGCCGTTCGCGAGAAAGACATCGTGATCTGCGCCACGACGAGCGACGTCCCGCTCTTCGAAGGCCGCGACCTCGACCCAGGGACGCACCTGAATGTCGTTGGCTCGAACTATCTCACCAAGGCAGAGGTCGACGTCGATACGATCCGCCGGGCCGACGTCATCGTCTGTGACTCGATCGAAGCCTGCCGCCGCGAGGCGGGCGATATTGTCGCGGCCCTGGAAGCAGGCGTCACCGATTGGGCCCTAATGCACGACCTTGGCGACGTGGTCACCGGCCGCCAAACGGGCCGCGCCCATGCCGAACAGATCACGCTCTTCAAATCGGTGGGCCTGGCGATCGAAGACGTGGCCGCCGGCGTGCATGTCTACCACCGGGCCCGGGCCGAGAACCTCGGGCGGCCTTGCCCGTTTTGATGAGTTCCGTGAGCATGATCGGGTGGCACCGGCGGCTTGCCCGCCAGTGTTCTCTTCGTTCCAAGAGAAACGCACTTGCTGACAACCGGCCGGTGCCATCCACGAATTGAGACCGGTGAGCCTAAAAAGGTCGGGCTGAGGGTGGCTGGGGTCGGCGTCTTCGCCGCCCCCAGTGCTTCTCTCTCTGGGGGCGAACCGAAGACGGTTCGACCCCAGCCACCCGACATTTTACGATAGACACACCACTAGGATGGATCGCGAAGATCAGCATTGGTTCCCGACGCCTTCGTTCGCGGCAAGTTGGGCCGAGGGTCGAGCATGAGCCAGAAATCACAGAACGCTCTCGCGGACGGCGCACAACTCCGCCAGCACTCGCGCGCGGCAGTCGTTTCGCGACTGATTATTTTGAGCAGCGGTGCTATATCCCTCTGCGGCAACTCGGTGGGATGCTCTCGCCCCCCCGCAGCACCGACATCCGGCGAGGTGATGTTCGGGAAGATGTGCGCAGCGATCGAGGGCGTGTCGCGCGGGATTGTCCTCGTCGAGGATCAGAAGCCGGCTGATGACGGTCGCTCGTCAGTCAAGAGCACTTTTCGCCTCGTATTTGATGACAGCCAAAAGGTGCTCCGCTGTGACCACGAGAGGCCGTCTCGCCACACGAAATACGTGCGCACGCCCGCGGAAAGTTTGTTCCAGTATGCGGACGGAACGTACGAGGGCGCGATCGAAATAGGTCCCCCTGACCGCGACCTTTCCAGTTCCGATCAGCAGCCGCTTGAACCGCACCTCTTATGGTTTGCCGGCGCGGGAGGGTATCGTTTTCGGCAGCGCTATTCAGCCATCATGGATGCATGGGCCCAAGGCGCACGGGAAGCCACGGTATCGAAGGACAGTGCCGGCAATGTTGTCCTCCGCTTGACGAAACAGAAGGAATCGCACGAAGACATCCGTACGTTGACGCTTGATCCGGCCCTTGGTTTCGTCCCGGTAAGGAACGAGGTCGCGGTGAAATCGATCGAACGGACTGAACCTAAGGTCCTCGATTGGACGGATATACGATACGAGAAGAAGAACGGCCATTTCGTTCCGGTCAGCCTCGATATCCATCAAAACGGAGGCCGCACGATCAAGGTGACATGCCGTTGGGAGTCAGTGAATGAAGACATCGACCCCAAGGTATTCACAGTCGACGGGTTTGGGGCTCGCAAGGGGACGCCGATCTTCGATTTGACTGGCCCCCAGCGGGTGCAACTCGGTTTCACTGGACCCGCGGACCCGCAAGTTCCACGTCGATAAGGAGTAGCGTCTGCGAGAGATTGACCGGCCGGCGAATCCTGGCCCGAGGACGTGGCTGCCGGCGCGAGCCCACCGTGTGTGGAAATTTTCCAAGTTGTTTATGAGCGCGTAGAAACTCGATCTCGGCGCTTTGCGTTTTTAGCGGTAGGATCGAGATAGGTCCCTTTTTTGGCGAAGGCCAAACGGTCGCGGCGCCTACGGGAGGACCGATTGTGGGACGAACTCGAGACAAATTGATCGGCTTTTGTCCGGCGGGGAAAAGATCCCCGGCGGGGACAAAAATTTCGTCCCCGGCGGGGTGGGGATCTTTTTTTTGATAGACAAGGAAAGATCCCCGCGCCCCTCTCGCGGGCTGTGCTGCCCGGGCATGGAAAGAGATTGGCCGGTGGGTCGGGACACATTGTTTCATTAGGAAGTTGACCCACCAAAGTAGTTGACCCACCCCCCCAGCGCGTCGCATCAGGCGGGACGGGACACGTTGATTGTGGGTGGGGACGGGACGCCGGCGCGAAAATGTTGGCTCGCGCCGCCCTGCGGGCTTGGCCCAGCCTACGGGAATACGGGACGGGACACGTTCGCGCGGTGCCTGCGCTGCCGTACTGGAAGGTAAACGAAGTGTTTCGCCTTGAGCTGGGTCGCTCGTATTTGTGGTGGTTCCTGGTTTTCCTCGCAGGCTGGGTTGGCGGAATCGTCTCCGGGGGGTTTCTTGGCGGCCGCAAGTGGGTCGTTCTCATGCTCCCTGCTGTTATGGCTTGCGTGCTGAGTTGCGAATTGCGGTCGGGAGTCGCATTAGATTCCTGGTGGCGTGCCGCATACGCAAAGGGGACTTGGCAATATCGTGCCATCATCGCCTGGCACGTGACCGGCTTGGTTCTGCTCGTTGGTCTTTCCTACGTGGCGTTGTTCATCGCTGACTGAATGGCACATGGTCTCAGCCGACACAGTCACACGAATGACGAACGGGACACGCGAGTCTGGGACGGGACAAGTTCGCCGCGCGCGGAAACGGGAGCGCTCGCGAGAAAGGTGGCAGAACCTGCCACCTTATCGCCTACGTCCGCGCGGGCTCCGCTCGTTCGGCGATGAGGGCGTCGAGTTCCGCTTTGAGGCGCGGCAGGATCTCGTCGTACGGGTAGGCGCCGAGTTCCTTTTCGCCCTTCTTCAAGTTCACGAAGTTGGGGCGCACCACAGGCCGAGGTCGGCGTCGTCGGTTTCGCCGGGTCCGTTCACGCGGCAACCCATCACGGCGATGGTGATGGCGTAGTCTTTCGCGTAGGCGGTGAGCTCTTTGACCTGGGCGGCCAGGTCGACGAAGGCCTCGTTCTCGACGCGCGAGCAGCTCGGGCAGCTGATGATGTTGAGCGACTTGAGTCCGAAATCGACGACGCTCCGCACCCTGCCCGCCGCGATGTCGGAGAGAATCTGCCGACCGGCGGCGATTTCTTCCTGCTTGCGATCGTTGGGGACAGTCAGCGACACGCGGATCGTGTCGCCGATGCCGCGGCTGATCAACTGTTCGAATGCGATTCGCGTCTTGATGATGCCGTCGGGCGGCATGCCCGCTTCGGTGACGCCCAGGTGCAGCGGCACGTCGGGCCGCGCTTCAGCAAAGCGGCGGTTGACTTCGATCACCTTGGCCGGATCGGAGTCTTTCAGCGAAACGCAGTACTGCGTGAAACCGATCGAATCGAGAAACTCGCAGTGATCGAGGGCGCTCGCCAACATCGGGCCGATCGAGTCGGTCGGGTCGAACTGTTCCTTCTTGTCCGGATCGACCGAGCCGCAGTTGACCCCCACGCGGATCGCGCAGTCATGTTCGGCCGCGATCCCGGCGATGTATCGGACCTTTTCCTGCCACGGCTTTTGCCGTTCGTGGTGGTAGAGATGGCCCGGGTTGTAGCGGAGCTTGGCGACGAACGGCGCGACCATCTCGGCCAGGCGGTAATTCTCCTGCAGGTCGACGGCCAGGTTGGCCTGGGTGCGTTCGTTGATTTGCGCGAGGGCCTCGGCCTCTTTCTTGCTGTCGACGGCCACGCGGACGATGTCCGCCCCGGCGTCGGTGAGGGCGTTGATCTGCCGGGTGGTTGCCTCGACGTCGGTGGTCTTGGTCGCCGTCATGCTTTGGACGGCAATCGGGCGACCGGCGCCGATTTCGATCGTGCCGATGCGGACGGTCCGCGTCGGATTGCGCGTCAACTCGACAGTCATAGACCAAAACTCCGGCCGGCGCTGATAGGCCACCCAGTCAGGTGGGTGGCGTACTTCTCGAGCTGCCACCTGGCAACGCTCCGCAACGGCCACCTGATTGTAAGAGACCGCCCGCCGACCGCCAATTCCTTCGTTCGCAAAGGGCCGCCCTCGTGACCGATTTCCTCCCCACGACACGGGATCCGTCAGCTCCCTCAGAGTTTGCCACGAGGATTGAGAGCCCCCTGGAGGCGACGCCCGACCGCTGCCCGTTCCGACATTGACACACTAAGTCATGCCAAGTAAAAGTCTTCCGCTTTTCATGAGTTTTTCGTTCCGGCCACGCACGGCGGGCAGTGTCTGCCGCCCGCTCTGCCGCGAACGGACATTCGCGGGCTCTCACCTCCGCCCTACATCGCGATTCGGCCCAAGTTCACGTCGCTTCAAATCCAGTCGCAAAATCCAGACAAACCCATCGCGAAAAATCGACCCTGCTCGATCAAGGACTTATCATGCGCCGACTCGCGCTTCTCGCCATCTTGTTGGGGCTGTGCGGATGTGGGTCGCGGAGCGGACAGCCGGCGGGTGAGCAGGCGGCCGACGAGATGCCGACCGGCAACATTACCCGGGCGGAGCCGGCGAAGGCTTCCGCCACCCCCGCGACAAAGCCAAGCGGCGCGTCGTATCTGGTGCCGCGGGATGCTTCCTACGCCCTCTTGTCTGCGGAAGATAAATCCGCTCTTCAGGACGCCGAGAAGCAGATTCGCGACGGCCAGCTCGGCGACGCCGCTCAGATCTTGAGCAATTTGATCGCGCGGAATCCCAGGAATTCGCTGGCCTTCGTCCTCCGCGGCGAGGCGAATGTCCTCAGGCACAATAATGCCGACGCGGCGGCCGACTTCAGCATGGCCGTCGAGCTAGATCCCCAAAACGCGGAGCGAGTTTCGGCCCGGGGCTTCTTCCGGCTGTCCTCTGGCAACACCGTCGAGGCGTTGGCCGACTTCAACTTGGCGATCAAACTCGATCCCACCAACGCCCGCGCGCGCAACAATCGGGGCATGGCTCTCCTCGCGTCCGGAGAGATCAAAGAGTCGATCGAGGATTTTAAGGTGTGCCTGAACCTCGACCCGAATTTCCTCGCGGCCTACGTCAATCGCAGCTTCGCCTACGCCAAACTCGATCGGCGAAAAGAGGCTTTGGCCGATCTGAATAGAGCACTCGAGCTCGATCCAAAAGCGGCCGGCGTCTACGACACGCGGGGCGCCGTGTGGCTCCAAGCCCAAGAGTACGAGAAAGCGGTCGCGGACTTCACGCAGGCGATCAAGCTCGATGCCAGCAATCCCAGCTATTATGCCCGGCGACGGACCGCCCTGACCCAACTCAAGCGGTTTGACGAAGCCCAGGCGGACGCGATCAAAATCGAACACCTGATGCACCTTGCGTCGCTCAACCAGGCCGTCTTTCGGGATCGCAGTTCGCCGCAGCCTTACATCGACCGCGGCAACTACTTCCTGCGGGAGAATCAGCTCGTCGAAGCGCTCGCCAATTTCAATCGCGCCATCGAGCTGAATCCCAAGAGTGTCGAAGCGCTGACGCAGCGCGCGCGGGTCCGGCTGCGACGCGACGAGCCCCAAAAGGCAATCGACGATGCGAACTCCGCACTGAAGATCGAGCGCCGCGAGGATACCTACGGCGTGCGCGGAGACGCCTATCGCAAGCTCGAGCAATACGACAAGGCGCTCGCCGATTACGATGCCGCGCAGCGGATTGACCAGGACGTGGCGGACACCTGGACGCTCTACGCCCAGTCGCTCAAGCAGGCCGGCCGCGATCAAGACGCCGCTGAGGCGCTGCGCCGTGCGGCCGATCTCAAGGCGCTCAATGCGCCGACCCGTGTCGCCGCCGCGTCGAGCAAACCGCGCGGCTGAACGATGTCTGAGGCGACCGTTTGCCTGTCCGCGTTTTCCGTCGGCTGATAGAGTATCGACGTCCGACATGTTCCCGTTCGTCGATTTGAGCCGCGATTCGCGCCGCCCTCTCAGGAGCCTCCGATGGGTCTGTTCACCGGTAAGAAAGGGCTGATCTTCGGGATCGCCAACGATCACTCCATCGCCTGGGCCATCACCGAGAAGCTTCACGCCGAGGGGGCCGAGATGGGCTTCACGCATCTTCCGGACAAGGACCCGGAGCGTCCGCGGATGGAGCGCCGCGTCCGCAAGCTGGTCGAGCCGCTGGGGGCCAAACTGATCCTGCCCTGCGACGTGACGAAAGACGAGGATCTCGACCGGATCTTTGCCGCTGCCAAAGAGCAGTTTGGCCCGCTCGATTTCGTGTTGCACTCGGTCGCCTATGCGCCGCTCGAAGACCTGCAGGGCCCGACGTACAACGTCAGCCGTGACGGATTCAAGCTGGCGATGGAGATCAGCGTCTATAGCCTACTGACCGTCGCGCGTCGCGCACGGGAGGCGCTCAAGCCGGGCGGCAGCCTCCTGACCCTGACCTATTTGGGAGGCGAAACCGTCATTCCCGGCTACAACGTAATGGGTATCTGCAAGGCGGCCCTCGAAAGCTCGGTCAGATATCTCGCCAACGAACTGGGGTCAAGCGGCATCCGTGTCAACGCGCTCTCTGCCGGTCCGCTCAAAACGCTCAGCTCGTCGGCGGTCGGCGAGTTCGACCAGATGCTCAAGCTCTACACGTCGTTTTCGCCTTTGCGCCGCAACATCACGCCCGAGGAAGTGGCCAACGCCGGCATGTATCTGTTGAGCGACCTGGCCGGCGGAATCACCGGCGAGACGCTGCACGTCGATGCCGGCTACCACATCATGGGAGCTCCGCCGGCTGAGATGCACTGCAAGCTGTGAATCCGACCGACGAGCCGCACGAGCGCGTGGCAATTGCCGTTGTCGAGCACCGGGGTCGCTATCTCGTGGGCACGCGCCGCCCCGACCAACCGCTCGCGGGCCGTGCGGAATTCGCTGGCGGACGGTGTCTGCCGGACGAAGAAGGATCGGCGTGTGCCGTCCGCGAGTGCCTCGAAGAAACGGGACTGGCGGTCACAGCCGTTCGCAGGCTGTGCGAGGTGTGCCACACCTACGCCCACGGGGCGGTCGAGTTGGAGTTCTGGCTGTGCCGGCTCGGACAGGGCGAAAGTCCGCAGCGTGCTGGGGGCGGCTTTGTCTGGGTGCCGTCAGAGTCGTTAAATTCACTCGATTTTCCCGAGGCGAATCGAACGGTCCTCGAAATTCTGGGTGCTGGACCCCAATCCGCGAGCTAGATTTTCCCATCGCCTCGCGAGGTTCTATTTGTCAGCCAGGGGCGGGGATCAGAGGCCCCCGCCGTCGGATCGCACCATGCTCACGAACCTGATGGTCACCGTCCGCAGCTATTACGCGTTTTACACGCGTTTCTTCTCCGATCAATGGTACGGCTTGAACCCGGTCAAGTACGGCGTCCTCTTGATCGGGGTCGGCGTCTTCGGCTGGCTGTTGATGAAGTCGGGCAACAAACGCGTGTGAGCAAAGGCGCCGGTCGACGATCCGAGCCGATCGACGATCTGAGCAAGAACGGCTACGCGATCCCAAACGCCGCCGGGTACCGAACCTTCCCGGAGACGCCCTTGAGTGCGCCTTCCGCCAGTTCCATCGCCATGAAAGCCGGCTTCCCCGAGAAGGCGGAATCGAGGCACGCGGCGAATTCGGACGAGAAGCCGAACCGCCGATAGAAATCGGGATGGCCCAAGACGACGACGATCCGGTGGCCCTGTTTTTGGCAAGCCTCGAGTCCATGCCGGGTTAGCCGCGTGCCGATTTCTCGTCGCTGGTACTCGGGCAATACCGCCAGGGGTGCCAGAGCCAACGCCGGGAGAGTCACAGACTCGCGGACGATCAGCAGCTCGCTGAACAGCACGTGGCCGACGATTCGCCCGTCGATCCGGGCGACGAACGAACTTCGCACAGCGCCTTCAACCCGCAGGGCATCAACCAGTGACGCCTCTTCGTCGCGGCCGAAGGCCAGGCGAATCACCTCGCGCACGCCGCCGTAGTCGACGACCATCTCGGCGCGAATCTGAAACGTGACGCCTAACGATTTACCTGTCAAAAAGTTACCCAACTAATGAACGTGTACGGTCACATGATGGAAGGAACCGACCGGCTCCCTGCGGATCGGCTCGGCAATCTGCTTAGTGCCGATGATAGTGCGAATGAAAAGACGGCCTGATTCGCCCCTAGCCCCCGCGGAGGACTCGATGAACACTTCACCCACGCTTCAGACTGTCTAAAATTACGCTGCTTCTCGTACCGTGCTCGGGAAGACAGCAGCGCGGCAGCAAGCCTGACGGCGGATCATCAATCCTTTCAGCACTCGATCGCCGCCGCGCGGCTGCTCTCGCAGACGGACGAACTGCGCTCCGCGAGAAGGCGAAAGTAGACGAGACCGGCTCAAGTGGGGGTTGTTGTTAGTCGAGCCGCCCATCAAACTGGGTTCAACGGCGCAGCCCAAGGCAATCGGCGAGCCGTCGCACGAGGAATTTGGCGGTCTCTTCTCCCTCACATCATGGCGCGCGACCGACATAAAGAAGCGAAACCCGCAAATAGGACCACACCGCTGGGGTTGTCCCTTGTCGTGTGGGGCGCAATCTGCGCCGTCGGGATTATCTTCCTTTTTGGGGAGATACAGCTCTCCTGGCGGGACCTGCCGTTTCTCCGCTCCTCACATGGGGCGTCGTGGATTCGCCGAGCGCAGCCCTTCAACCTTGCCGCTTGGGGACCGGTTGTCGCGATCGTTAAGTTCCAAAAGCGAATCGTAATTCCACCCCACAGCGGACCGCATGTTATCACTTTTGCGGCACTGCGGTCCTGCGAGGTCCACGTAGACGGCCGGATGCTCTACACCTCGCCGCCACTACAGCACGAGCCGGGCGGTACTGGACGGGCTCAGTACGCAGAGCCGGAGTGGAAAGAGCCGCATCACGTCACCCTGCCGCCGGATTTGAGCCCTGGTGAGCATACCTTCGACATTGTTGCCGAATACAACATGGGGCCGGCGGCAGTGATTGCTTATTGCGAGTCACTCGATCTTCGCACCGATCGGGGCTGGACAGCCTCAGGACCCGAATTCGAGGAGGAGCCGGCCACGACGGTCGACGACATCAAATTGCCGGCATTGTCGAAAAGATTTGCCTCGCCTGTCGATGCACTCGCCTCATCGCTCTGGTGGCTTTGCCCATGCTTCGTCGTAGCAACGGTCGGTCTCTGGTGTACGACCCGCCTGCTCCGCGATGGCGAGATTCCGAAGTGGTGGAGTGCGTCCACCTGCCGCTGGATCGTGATCGCCGCCTGGCTCATCCTGGCGGCAAATAACTTCACGAAGCTTGCTCCCGGTATCGGCTACGACTTGCAAGGGCATGTCAACTACGTTCGCTTCCTCGCCGAGCGCGGACGGCTTCCCGATGCGCGCGACGGAGCACAGATGTTTCAAGCGCCGCTGTTTTACCTGCTCGCCGCTCCGTTTTACCGTTTGCTGACTTTGATCGTTTCCAGCGACAAGGCACTGATCTGGCTCCGATGGGTGCCTCTTTTGTGCGGGATGGCTCAAGTCGAGCTCACGTTTCGAACGGCACGCCTTTTCTTTCCTCAACGCGAGGATCTGCAGACTCTCGTAGTCCTTCTCGGCGGTCTGTTGCCGATGAATGTCTACATGTCTCAAGTCCTCGGCAATGAAGCGCTCGCCGGCGCTCTCTGGCGCTGGTCCTGCTGGGAGCCTGTCAGGCGGTTCGCGATCCCGTGCTTGCGCACACCCCACGCTGGCAATGGAAGGAGGGATTAGCCCTGGGGCTGGCCCTCTTGACCAAGGTGTCGGCAATAGCGCTTGCCCCGATCATCGCCGTGATGGTGTTGCTCTCGAATCGTTTGAGCGGCTGGAAGGCAACTTTGGCGGCACTTGTTCGCTGCTTCGGCACGGCAGCGATCATCGCCGGTTGGTACTACGCCCGGAATGTCGCTCTCTTCGGGAAGGCATTCGTCGGCGGGTGGGATTATCCCGTGACCGGCGTCGTGTGGTGGCAGGATCCGGGCTATCGGACGCCGCATCAGATCGAATCGTTCGGTCAATCGCTGTGGCACCCGATCCACGCGGGGTTTTATTCGATCTGGGATGGGTTCTTCGCCACCTTCTGGCTCGACGGCAACCTGAGCTCGATGGATTCGTGGGACACCCGTCCGCCCTGGAATTCAACGCTGCTCGTGGCCGCACCTTGGCCGGCACTGGTTCTCTCGATCGCCATCGTCGCCGGTTTGCTGAGGGGCGTGGTGTCGAAAGACGTGGTTTTGAAAAACTCGCTGAGGCTGGCCGCCTCGGCAATTGGGCTTTATCTGACGGCTTTTTTCGTGCTCTGCATGCAGGTGCCCGCTTACAGCCAAGCCAAGGCGTCGTACACGCTCGGTCTCACGCCGTTGTATGCGGTCTGTTGCGTTGCCGGCCTTGATCTCTTGCCCCAAAACACGATTGTTCGATCGCTGGTTGCCGCGTCGGTCGTCTGCTGGGCAGTGCTTATCTACGCGACCTATTTCGTGAGCTAGGGAATTCCGCCCCTGGGCAAGCTGCTAAGCGCCGACGATTCAACGGCGGACGCGAAAGCCGCGTGATTGGCTACAACTTGGCTGTCAATCGGCCGTGCATGATGACTGCTCGAAAACGCAACTCATGGTCGTGAATCGAGTTACCCGACTAGGATTCGAACCTAGACTAACAGGACCAAAACCTGTTGTGCTACCATTACACCATCGGGTATTTCCCGGGTTTTCTGAAGCGTCGCGGGTTGCTCGCCACCCGAACTGAGACCCGGTTGTCTTCCGCCATCGAACGTCGCGCAGCTCTCGCTGCCGCCCTCTCGCACGCCTCATCCACTTCAGTGGACGGCGCGATGGCAAATCTTACTGAGGGCAAGCGAAAGAGCAAGACGGAGCGGGCAAGAGCGGGTTCGCCGAGGGTCTGGCTGCCAACAATTGGCCCAGATCCCGTGCGTCGAACGACACCGCTTCGCAGCACCAGAACTGCGCTTGCCGCTTACAAGCCGACGAACTCAAGATCGAAATCGACATTCTTGAGAGCCGGATGATTCGTCTGCACCGTGACGTGGGCAGGTTTCCCGGTGAAATAGTTGACGGGCGGCGAACCGGGCGGCACCTCGAATACAAACCGTATCCCCTGGTGCGCGCCCGCGTCGCTTGACTGGCTCGGTTCGACCGAGACCTTGAGAAAACTGACGCTCGATTTCACGGCGATCACCTGGAACCTGCCCGGCATGTCGTAGACCAAAGCTGGCAACTCGGTCTTGGATCCGACCTCGTGTCGAAAGCGGCCCAGATTCAACACCGACTTTTCAGCGTTCCAACGGGCATTTCCCACAATTGGAACAGCCGAAAGAAAACGAATCGGCCCGGGCCGCACCGCGGTCAGCTCGACATCGATCGGAGTTTTTGGATCAAGCGTCGTCAAAATCTTCAGACGTGAGCGAAAATTTCCGATCGGAATCCCCTTGCCGACGCTCGTCGTGAATTCGTAACCGCCGAGCATGCCGACTCGGCTGAGCGCGCGGCTCGTCATCGGCTTGTAGTTCACCGTGACGTTGCCGTCGGAAGGCTCGACGGAGAGGATTTTGAAATCGCGGTCGACTTCCGAGACGAGCATGCCCGCGGCCTTGCCGTCGTGATCTTCGGCGACAATTCCAGCGTGCCAGGCAGTCGGTGAGACTGTCAGAGCCCGGCCAACTTTGCCGACGATGCGAAAGCGAATCTCCGACAGGTCCCGATCGTTGGTCCAGATGACGGCCGATTTTTCGAACGTCGGGTCGGCCTCGCGAGGGGTCCAAGCGATCTCAATCTCGGCGAATCCCCCGGGCGGCACTTCACGCGTCGTCAGCTTGCTGATGGTGCACTTGCACTCGGTAGGGCCCTTGGCGATCGCCAGTGGCACTCGGCCTTGGTTCTCCATCCGAAAACTGTGCTTCCTGGTCTCGTTGATTCCCATGTGGCCGAACTCGTACACGCGTTCGGCAGCCACGGCCTTCGGAGACAGTGCTCCGTCCGCAACCGGCGGACGAGCGTCGACTGCTGGATCGAGTTTTTGGATGCCGCCTTCGGCAGCTTGCCGCGTGGCCCCTGCCCTCCGAGCGGCTCCTTCCTCCATCGCCCGCACCCGGCTGAGGAGGGGATGCGGCGCCGAAGGCCGGCGTTCCACCCAAGGGGCGTAACGCGCGAACCAACTGCTCGCCGCGGTGCCGCCAATCGCAACGACAATTGCAATGTAAACCGCTGAAAGCCGCATCGCGTCCTCCTGACTAGTTTCGCTCGAGCAGTTCTTTGGCCAGCCCGGCGACGTCCTGGTCGCTCTCGCTCGCGCACTTTTTGAGCATCTCAACATGTTTCTGGGGCTCAAAGCTGGAATCTTCCTTGAGCTGGCGCAGATACATCGCGCGATCCTCTGGCGTTTCCAACTTCGTGATGGCGGCCTCTGGCGTCGGCGCAGCCGGTTGAGTCCCGTTCGCATAACCCGGAGGAGCCTTGGTCTGCACGCCATTGCCCGCGCCGCAACCGGTGAAAACCGCCGCACAGACCACAACCAACGCCAGCGTTTCGTATTTCATATCCGACTCCTGAACCGTCGGTTCGACGGATTAAGCATTGAAAGACCAAGTAAGGCGGAGAAGAATGGAAATGTTCGAACCTCTCAGCGATTGCCAAGTCCAGAGAGGCTCGGATCAGACCGGCTGCCGGACGCACCTCGCAGTGCGTCCGGTGCCGGCTCCTCATGAATTCCACTACTGCAGGAAGGTACCTCCCTCCGTCGGCACCTGTTCGCTCGCCGAGACCAGACGACGGAGCGTAATCACGTCGGTCAGGTTGCTCAGCAGATGGACGCTGCCGTCAACCATCGCGACGTTCGCTCCCGCTGGATGAAAGCTGAAGATCTCGCCGTTGGGTCCGCAGTGATTCCAGTACCAACCGCACGGATTCCCTGCCGGCGGAGCGACCGTGTAGACACCTGTCGCGGGTGCCGTCGGGTTGACGATCTGGTACGGCTGTCCTTGCGTCCCCGTGTAAGGGTTCGAGGGGATCTGGTTAAATCCGCCGGGCCCGCCTTGGGGGAAGCCGTTTCCGTTAATCGCGTTGGGAATGAAGAAGTTGGTCGACGAGATGTAGTAAGCGTTCGCCTGGCCCGAGATGATGTTCCCGTTGTCCGGCTCGGCCCATCGACCCGGGATCCGTTTCCCGCTGGGCGCCACAGTATCACCCGTCGGCACGACGCCACCCGTGTACAACACGGTCGCTGTGCCGTTCCAGTACCAGCCCTGCTTGGCTGAGCTGGCGGAGGACGATCCGAAAACCGGATCGTTGTACTTCCCTAGTTCGCCGAATTGGACAGTCTCGAAGTTTCGCCCGGAAGCCTCGGCGAGCAAAATCGTGTGGCTGGTGCCGTCGCTGACTGAGGCGATTGTGGGCGGCTTCGTCGTTCCCAACGCGCCGTCAACAAGCGTCAGCTCGTTGCGAACGCCGGTGGCGGGGTCGATGTCGGTTCCCACGGTCGGAAAGTAGTCGGCCGTCCCGTACCCGTCCGGATCCGGATTGTCGATCGGACTCGTCGGGCAGATGAACCAGGGAATGAGGGTCTTCGCTGCCGTCTGATTCTGCGGCGAAGTCGCATCGTTGTAGGCGTGCGTGTAGTCGTATTGGACCGAGATCGTTTGTTCTTCGGCATACGGCAAGATGGCGGTGAAGAACGAGTACAGGGAAAACGTGGTGAAGGGCTCCGCTTGCCCAGTCGACGGATTGGTCGCGGTCGTGAAGTCATTCAGCTGACCTCCCGTCGGCAACGTCTTTGTAGCACTCTCAAAATTGAGGGCGGCGAGCGCCAATTGCCGCATATTGTTGCGGCACGAAGTGCGGCGTGCCGATTCCCGCGCGGCCTGAACTGCCGGCAACAGCAGGCTGATCAACACGGCAATGATCGCGATGACCACCAACAGCTCGATCAGGGTGAACCCTGATCGAGCTCGAGATTGGGGTCGGATCGTGCGAATCGTTGTCTTCATTCGTCATGCTCCTGAGTGAGAAGGTGAAAAAGTAGGATGCGGGCCGCCCCGCGGGTCTGGCCCACGCGCTTGCCCGATCATGGGAGACAGGACGGAGTTTGCTCCGCCTCAATCGTTTGTTCGCGACAATCAAACCGAGGGAACGCTACATGGCCCTTCCTCCTCGAAATGGATGGTCAAAGACCTACCGACGGCCGCCTCGTAGAGCGTCGTAGGTCTTCGCCTAAGCCCGGCCGAAATAACCACGACTTAGCGAGTAATCATTAACCAAACAAAAAATTTCAGATTCCCTCCCCACCGACAAATTCATACGAGAAGACCTCTTCCCGGGTGACGATCGGCGCCTCATAAACTGCCGCTAATGTTGCCGAGTCCATGCGTCGCGCCGTGTAATTTCGCACGTCGAGAAGGACTCGGCGGAAGCGGCAGACCCCCTCCTGGCTGCACGGTTCGTAATCGGTGGTCGAGACACAGCTGATCGGAGCCAGCACCCCATCGAAATGCCGAATAACCTCGCCCATCGTGATTTCTTCGGGTTTTTTCGCCAGAACGAAGCCGCCGTCCCGGCCAGCGATGCTGCGCACCCAGCCCCTCGATTTCAGCTCCAGCATGATCTGCTCTAGGAACCTGCGGGGAACGTCGTACCGCTCGGCGAGTTCGCGAATGGAAACTGGCGTCTTGCCGTCGGTGGCGATCAACCCAAAGAGGGCTCGCAGGGCATAGTCCGATTTTCGGGAGACTTTCATTTAGATCCTGCTCGAACGTCAACAATAACCATGTTGGTGAGTGATATATAGAGGAAAGGCATTTTTGGGTCAAGATCGGAACGCACGCCGCCACAGAATCGCTCAGGCCGTCTTCACGAGATCGTCACGCCGCGCATTGCGAGGCACTTGACTCGGCAACTCGCGTATTCCACGGCATTCGGGCAAGCAGCATTCCCATCCCGCACGTGTCGGTGATCCCGGCAAAGACCAAGCCGCCACCGACAAACGCTGAGAGCCCCACGAAGTAGGGATGAACCAGCCAGCCCAGGATGACCCCTACTAGAACGAGCGAGCCCGCGGTAATCCGGACCTGGCGCTCCAGCGACATTACTTTCTGGCCGCGGACCAACGGAAGCCCGGTGTTCTCGCAGGCCAGCGTGCCCCCCTCGACGTTGATGACATTCGCAAAGCCAGCTTTGGCAAACTTGTCGCAAGCCTGCTGCCCACGGCCTCCTGAGCGACAGATGACATACAAAGGTTCGTTCGCGGAACCGTTTCGAGCTTGGACGATTTTGGCCGGGTCGAGTTGATCGAGCGGCACGTTTCGCGCGAACTCGACGTGGACCTCCTGAAATTCGACAGGCGTCCGCACGTCGATCAGATCGATCCCTTTGCCCGATCGTTGAAGCTGTGCGAGTGCCGCGGGAGAAATCGTTGCCATCGTGGTCGCTCCTTCACCTGCGTTGGATTCGGCGGATCGCGTCCGCCAGTCGGTCGATCTCCTCGACCGTATTATAGAACGCCAACGATGGCCGGACTGTAGCCTCCACGCCGAAACGCCTCAAGGACGGTTGCGAGCAGTGATGGCCGGCCCGGACGGCGATCCCCTCGAGGTCGAGCATTCGGCCCACCTCTTCTGTTTTTCGGTCTTTGAGGATGAATGAGATCACACCAACTTTTTCCCGGGCCGTGCCGATCAGCCGCAACCCGTTGATCCGCGAAAGCTGCTCCGTCGCATAGCCCAGCAGCTCGTGTTCGTATTTGGCGATGTTGGGCAAGCCAAATTGATTCACATAGTCGAGAGCCGCCCCAAGTCCGACGGCGTCGGCGATGTTCGGGGTGCCGGCCTCGAATTTGGCCGGCGGCTCGGCGAAGGTCGTTTCTTCGAACGTCACGTTCTTGATCATGCTGCCGCCCCCCTGCCAGGGCGGCATGATCTCCAACAGCTCTTCGCGCGCCTGAAGCACGCCAATGCCCGTCGGGCCAAAGATCTTGTGACCCGAAAAGACGTAGAAGTCGGAACCCAGCTGCTGGACGTTCACCGGGACATGAGCGACTGTTTGCGCACCGTCAATCAGCACACGGGCACTGTACCGCTTCGCCATCTGCGTCATCTCGGCAACCGGAAGAAGGGTCCCGAGGCTGTTTGAAGCGTGGGCGAGTGCGACGAGCTTCGTTCGTGGGCCCAGGAGCGATTGATACTCTTCAAGGATGATCTCGCCACGGTCATTCACAGGAATGATCCGCAGCCGGGCCCCGGTTTCTTTCAAAATCAGCTGCCACGGAACGATGTTGGCGTGATGCTCGAGCGTCGAGAGGATGATCTCATCGCCGGGCTGCAGGAATTTGCGGCCCCAGGATTGTGCGACGAGGTTGATCGCTTCGGTCGTGCCGCGGACAAAGACGATTTCTTTTGACGAAGAGGCCCCCAGGAAATCGCGGACTTTGTCGCGGGCCCGCTCGAACGCTTCGGTGGCACGCGACGCGAGCGTGTGCGCGCCGCGATGAATGTTGGAATTGTCGTGCTCGTAGAAGTGAGAGAGCGTGTCGATCACGCTCTGGGGTTTCTGCGTTGTGGCCGCGTTGTCGAGCCACACCAGCGGCCGCCCGTGCACTCGCTGATCTAGAATCGGAAAATCTTGGCGGATAGCCTGGACGTCCAAGGGCCTCGCACCAAAGCCGCTCGCCCCAAAAGCACTCGCACGCTCATCGCGCACAGACGCAGAGTGATCGCCGTAGCTGGACCGAGAAGTCTCCCCAAGTGCCGGGCCTCGATTCGCGTAAGCCGGTGAGCTGCGTCTTTCTCCGGGAAAAGCCTCCGTGGCGGATCGGAAATCAGAGCGACGAATGTTCTGAACGAACGCGCGGAGGCCGTCCGCTTGCGGCTCTCGACTGGGACTCGTCGGAATCGCGTCAGAAGAGCCCCGCGATTCCGTTGGGACGCGGAACCCGTCGGGGGGGCAGCTTCCGCAAGCGGGGTGGGAATCTGTCCGCTCCACACGGGAGCGCTGGAAACCGGGATTCCGTCGGTCGGAACCGGAAACGACGGGGCCTGAACCTGCTCGCGAACTATCGAATCCGCGGCCGGGTCGACTGGCGCACCGGGAGCCTGGCCTAAGCCTGGCCCATGGCCGCCAGGGCTCTCGTTGTAAAGCCTGCTTGCCACCTGGGCGACATGGTCGGGTGTTAGATCACTCATTGTTCGACGCTCCGTCGGCGCTTATTTGAACTTCGTCAGGCGGTGCTCGTAGTCGTGGTAATAACCGACCTCGACATTTTCGAGGATGCCGAGGGCATCATCCGTCAGCACGGCGCAGGAGAAGTACAGCGTGAGCAGATAGGAAGCGACACCCAGGCTGTCCAAGCCCATCAAGCGGGCCGACAAGCTCGGCTTGATCTCGCCGGGAATGCCCGCCTGATGCAGCCCCACGACTCCTTGATCGGCCTCACCGATCCGCAACAGCAGAATGTTGGTCGTGCCGAACCATTGGTTCGATTGGTTGCGGCTGTAGACTTCGAGCTTGTCGCAGGGCACCAGCGGTACGCCTCGCCAGGTAATGACCGGCGAACCAAACAGGTTGATCGTCACCGGTGGTACGCCTCGCCAGGTGCATTCCCGCTCGAATGCTGCAATGGCCTTGGGATGTGCCAAAAAGAAGGCCGGCTTTTTCCAAACCAGCGCCAAGAGGTCGTCCAGATCGTCGGGGGTCGGTGAGCCGTAGCGCGTGCTGATGCGCATCGCCGGATCGGCCGAGTGCAGCAAGCCGAACTTCTTGCTGTTGATGATCTCCCATTCCTGGCGTTCCTTGATCCCTTCGATCGTCAGACGCATCTGCTCTTCAAGCTGATCATAGGGACCGTTGTAGAGATCAGAGACCCGCGTGTGGACCCGGACCACCGTCTGCACGGCCGAGAGAGAATACTCCCGCGGGTTGGCCGAGTAATCGACGAAGGTTTCGGGGATCTCGACGTTCTCGGCAAAGCCGGAGACCAGGTCGATATTCCGCTCGCCGTAACGGTTGACTGTTGAGCGCAGCTCGATGTGTTCGTCGATCGCCTTCTTGAATTCATCCTGCAGGTTTGGGTCTTCTGCCAGGACGGCATCGAGGTCTTTGCGGGACAACGTCAGCAGCACGCACGGAGTGTTCGTTCGCACGGTGATGTCGGACGGCTTGTCGGAGACAAGGTCCGTCTCGCCGAAGAATTCTCCCTCGCTCAAGAGGGCGATTCGCAGGTCGCTGCCATGCACGCCCTTGCTCAGTACTTCGACTTGTCCCTGGGCGATGATGAAGAACTTGCTCAGGTCCTCTCCCTCGACGAGCAGCTTGTTGCCCAGGGAGACGTCCTCGGTTTTGAAGCGGCTGCGCCATCCGGGCGATGACCGCCTCGGGCAGCTTCGAGAACAGGGGCACGCTTCGCAGCGCTTCTGGCGGGAACGACGCCGTCTCCCCCGAGACGTCGACGCCGATGCGTTCCGCCCGGGGCAGTTCGACCTTCGTCCGGTTGACGCGGTAGGTTCCGCCGTGAACATGCACCCAAGGTAAGAGGCTCAAGAGCCACCTTGGGGTGATCGACATCATCTTCGGTGACGTCTTGGTCGTATCCGCCAGGTTCTTGGCGACCGACGTCGTCACGCTACGCTGCAACAGACCGTTCGACATGGCGTCTCCTAAACATCTTGTTCGTCAACTGTCCATCGCGACAAAATAAAACACTGTGAAGCAGATGCGGGTGCTCGAGTCTTTTCAGAGTCCCCGTCAGATTCCCAAACCATCGGCAAAACGTCGCGGCTCTCGACTCTCGTAGTCGTGGTAATAGCCGATCTCGATGTTTTCCAGAATGCCCAAAGCGTCGTCCGTCAACACGGCACACGAGAAGTAGAGGGTGAGCAGGTACGAGGCGACTCCCAGGCTGTCCAAGCCCATCAATCGGGCTGACAAGCTCGGTTTGATCTCGCCGGGAATGCCGGCCTGATGCAAGCCGACAACGCCCTGGTCAGCCTCGCCGACGCGCAGCAATAAAATGCTCGTCGTCCCGAACCACTGGTTCGACGAATAACGGCCCGTCACCTCGAGCTTGTCACACGGAACGAGGGGCAGACCGCGCCAAGTCAGCACCGACGATCCAAATAGGTCCATCGTGACGGGAGGAATGCCGCGCCACGTGCATTCCCGTTCGAATGCTGCAATGGCCTTGGGATGTGCCAGAAAGAAGGCCGGCTTCTTCCAAACCAGCGCCAAGAGGTCGTCCAGATCGTCGGGAGTCGGCGCCCCGTAGCGCGTGCTGATGCGCATGGCCGGGTCGGCCGAGTGCAGCAAGCCGAACTTCTTGCTGTTGATGATCTCCCATTCCTGACGTTCCTTGATCCCCTCGATCGTCAGACGCATCTGCTCTTCGAGCTGATCGTAAGGACCGTTGTAGAGATCAGAGACCCGCGTGTGGACCCGGACCACCGTCTGCACGGCCGAGAGCGAATACTCCCGCGGGTTGGCCGAGTAATCGACGAAGGTCTCGGGGATCTCGACGTTCTCGGCAAAGCCGGAGACCAGGTCGATGTTCCGCTCGCCGTAACGGTTGACTGTCGAGCGCAGCTCGATGTGTTCGTCGATCGCCTTCTTGAAGTCGTCCTGCAGGTTTGGGTCTTCTGCCAGGACGGCATCGAGGTCTTTGCGGGACAACGTCAGCAACACGCACGGAGTGTTGGTTCGCACGGTGATGTCGGACGGCTTGTCGGAGACAAGGTCCGTCTCGCCGAAGAATTCTCCCTCGCTCAAGAGGGCGATTCGCAGGTCGCTTCCGTGCGCACCCTTGCTCAAGACTTCAACCTGCCCCTGGGCAATGATGAAGAATTTGCTCAGATCTTCGCCCTCGACCAAAAGCTTGTTCCCCAGCGAAACGTCTTCGGTCTTGAAGCGGCTGGCCATGCGCGCGATAACCGCCTCGGGCAGCTTGGAGAACAGGGGCACACTTCGCAGCGCTTCCGGCGGGAACGACGCCGTCTCCCCCGAGACGTCGACGCCGATGCGTTCCGCCTTGGGAAGTTCGACCTTGGTCCGGTTGACGCGGTAGGTTCCGCCGTGAACATGCACCCAAGGCAAGAGGCTCAAGAGCCACCTTGGGGTGATCGACATCATCTTCGGTGACGTCTTGGTCGTGTCAGCCAGATTCCTGGCCACCGAGGTCGTCACACTGCGCTGAAGCAAGTTATCAGTCATCGTGGGAATCTTTTTTACGTCGTCCGCTCGTCTCGAATCTTTCCAAGGACTTGACGCGAGACCGGAATGAAGCGCGAAGATCGTGCGCGGGCAGACACCGGTGCGACTCTCGTTCTGTCGTCGCCGAGCGGGCGACGTGCGAGCGCTGGCTTGAGACGGCCATCCTTCTCCGCGGGCCCGATCACTGCCGCTCCTGTTCGGCGAGACACTTCCTGCAATGAACGAATTAACCCAATCAGCCTTGCCAGTCGGCTGATTCCGGCAGTCCGATCAAACGGTTGATGCGGACTGCGGTCGGTCGCCAATCGCCTCCACGTTGTCAGCGACGTAGCGGACTCATGACCTCCTGCGAAATCATCCCTCGCTTGCGCCAGTGGCCGGCGGACCAATGCGTCGGAGGATTTGCAAGAGGAAAAGTCTTCCTGGGCTACGAGGATAACCCTTTTCTCCCAAATAGGCAGTGAATGGGTGCCCATCTTGCCCTAAAAATCAAAAATCCAAGTAATTATATTCGACAAAGTAAGTGATATTATCCACCGAGATTCGAATTTCAAGTCGCTTCAGGAATTCCCGCCGAGGGCGCGACGGTCTGACTAGGCGCCTCGATTCGAACAACCGTTCGAGCAGCAGCGAGGCTGAGTCAGATGCAAGCTGCAAGATGTCCGAATCGCCCACGTGCGAGCGGTTCGTTGGAACGCCCGCTCCCACGAAGCTCGCGGATCTTGTCCAACAGAGTTCAAATCGAAATCTGTTGTGCTCCTCTGACGCAATCGGATAGAAATTCAGCAGGGCACTCGCGCAGACGCCGGCGGCGACATCCGCGAATCGCAACAAATGAATTCTGAGATCGACGGAGGATTTGCCATGTGGGTCAGGCAGCGTCGAATCGTCGGGTTGGTCGGCTTAGCTTTGATGGGATGGTTGGCGTCGCAGTGCTCGAGGGCGCAGTGTGCCGATGCGGTGGGCCTGGCAAAGCCTGCGGAAGCGCCAAAGGCCCCGTTCAGCGGAGTTCAGCAAAAGCAGATCGAAGATGTTGCACAGCGCATTTTCGCCATCACGGACATGGTGCTCGATCATCACATCGAGCCGGCGACGCGGCAGGAGATGATTTTGGCAGGGCTGCGATCGGCGTGTGCCGCCAAGAAGACATCCCTGCCGGAACTTGGCCGTCGCGTTTCCGACTTGAAGACCGTCGATGATTTGGGCGGCCTGCTCAAGGAGCTTTGGCCCCAGTTGACGCACGGCGGCAAACCCTCTCCCACCGAGGTCGAGCAGGCGATTTTCGAGGGGCTGCTGCGGCCGGTCCCGGGCTCGCCGTATGTCCTGCCGGCCAAGGAGGCGCGAGTCCAAGCCCAACTCCAGGCCAATCGCTACATTGGAATCGGCATCGCCCTTGCTTCCGCCGAAAAAAACATCGATCTTCCCCAAATCAAGCACGTGCAGCCCGGGGGGCCGGCGGCTTTGGGAGGACTCAAGGTCGGCGATCTCATCGAGCAGATCAACCAGAATCGCATTGAACCCGGATCGCCCCTGCGCGCGACCGTTGACCAGCTGCGCGGACCCGAAGGAACCGAGGTGACGATTCGAGTCCGACAACCAGATTCCAAAGAGTCGCGCACGATGACTCTCACGCGCCTGCCGGTGATGTTCAAGTCGGTGAAATGCGACGCGACAAACGGCGACGAAGATCGAGTCGTGCTTGTGAACAAGAAGCCGGCGATCGCTTACCTCAAGATCGACTCGGTCACCGCCAGCACAGCGCGCGAGCTTGCCTCCTGGGAGCCACGACTTCGCGAGGCGAAGGTGCAGGGACTGATCCTGGACCTGCGAGGAACTGGAGCACGCGAGGGTTTCGACAACTACCACTCTGCCCTGCTGCTGGCCGACTCTCTGGTCGACGGCAAGCCGCTCGGCAAGCTGCGAACGCGTGAGTCAGTCCGCGAGTTCTCGGCTGATCGCGAATGTCTGTTCCGCGATTTGCCCTTGGCCGTTTTGATCGACAAATACACGAACGGACCCGCTTCCTGGGTGGCCGCTGTTCTTCAAGACTGCGATCCGCCGGAGCAAAAACGCCGCCGTGCCGTAATCGTGGGAGTATTCGGCGGGGGCGACAATTTCATCCGCAGTGCCTTTCCGCTCCCGGGCGGCGACGATTTGATCCTTCCCAGTGCTGTGTGGCAACGTCCTGAGTCGGGGACTTCGTCCCAACGCAAAGTCCGCCTCTATACTTGGGACCCCGGTGTGAACGAATCCTACGGTTGGGACGAAGGGCATGTGGCAGCGACGGCCCATCGCGAGGGTGTGCTGCCGGATGCGTATGTCGCCTACTATGCCGAGAGTCGCGGCGACGTCCAGAACGTGGAATTCGACCAACCAACTGACGCCGTTCCCGCCCGATCGAATCACCGCGACCCTGCTCGGCAATTGCCCCGCTCAAAAGGGGCTTCGCGCGACGCGAGTCACAAATTTGATGCATTTGAGGACGTCGCGATCATTGAGCTTCAACAGCAACTCGAGCTGGCCGCGAAAAAACTGTAGGCGGACGACGGCGTGGTGTCGACAGTGCATTTAAATGGACCCGATCGCCTGTCTTCACAACGAATCGCCACGCGCTGCGGAGCGTTCCTTGCAGCGATACTCCTTTTTCTTCGTGCGGCAGCGCAGCCGATTGCAGCCGAGAATCGGCCAACTGACACCGCGACTGCTACCGCCGCAAAAGCGTCAGCCGGTCTGCCCCGACTGCGCTATCCCGTTGCTCTTGCAGCCGCGGACAAAGGCAAGCTCTTGCTTGCCGCCAATGAACGAAGTGGGACGGTTTCGATCGTCGACATACCGGGCCGAAGAGTCATTGGCGAATTCCCAGTCGGGAAGCACCTCTCGGACTTGGTCGCGGTTCCGGGCGCGGAAAACGCAGCCTCTGAGGCGTTTCTATGCGCCGATTCAGCGGCCGACGAGCTGAAGTTGCTCCTTCGACGCGGGAACGAAATCGCGGTCGGCGATTCCCTGTCGGTCGGCTCCTTCCCCGTGAGCGTCTGCGTCGATCGCGAGGGCAAGCGCGGTTATGTGGCATCGCGTTGGTCGCGGCAACTGACAAGCATCGACCTGGTTCGCGACGGAACCGGCACGATTCACCTGAAGGCTGCCAGTGTCGTCTCGCTGCCGTTCTCGCCGCGCCTGCAAACGCTTACTCCCGATGGCAAACACCTGATCGTCGCCGGCGAATTCGGCGGAGAGCTGGCGGTTGTGGACCCGACGTCCGGGAAGCTGGAAGCGGTCAAGACGATTCCCGGTCAAAACATTCGTGGCCTGGCGTGGAGTCGCAATCGCGAGCGGCTGTTTGTCGCCCAGCAAACGCTCAACCGATTGGGTTACACGAGCCAGGAAGACCTCCATTGGGGATCGGTCGTCTCCAATGTCGTGCGATCGCTCGACCGCCACGCACTCGAACAACCAAACGTGGACGTCCTCGCGGGAAGTCAAGTCATCCAGCTCGGCGAAGTCGCCAACGGGGCCGGCGACCCGGCGGGGCTTTCCGTCGCGGATGACGGCACCCTCTTAGTCGCCCTGGCAGGCGTCGGCGAGGTGGCGTGTGGTTCCTTTGAAACGGGGCATTTTCGCCGCCTCGCGGTAGGCATCCGCCCGACAACGCTCATAGCGAGCGCCGATCGCTCCAGCCTCTACGTGGCAGACACCTTTGGCGATTCGATCGCCATTATTCCACGCAGCGCTTTCGAAACGCCTGGCGAGGCGAAAGCGATTGTGCAGATCGCACTTGGCCCGCAGCCTCTGCTGTCAGCCGCCGAACGGGGCGAGCGGCTCTTCTTCGACGCCCGGCTCTCGCTAGAAAAGTGGATGAGCTGCCACAGTTGCCACCCCGACGGTCAGTCCAGCGACGCATTGAGCGACACGTTGGGGGATGGCTCGTTCGGAGCGGCGAAACGAATTCCGGGACTTGGCGGAGTCGCGGAAACAGGTCCCTGGGCGTGGAACGGCAGCATCAAGAGTCTCGGCGAACAGGTGCGCAAATCACTGAAGACTACGCTGCGGACCAAGTCTGTCACCGATACCGAGGTGAATGATCTGGCCGCATACCTGCAAACGCTCAAACCGGCGCCGCCGTTGACTGCCGCACCGAGCGCGGCCGAAAAATCCGCGATCGAGCGGGGCCATGCTGTCTTCGCCCGGCAGAAGTGCGATCGCTGCCACGTGCCTCCGACCTTCACGTCGCCGCGCCTCTACGACGTCGGCCTGCGGGACGAACTGGGCAACCGACAGTTCAATCCCCCATCGCTGCGTGGGGTCAGCCAGCGCGCTGCATTCTTTCACGACGGCAGAGCTACGTCGCTGCGAGATGTGTTCGCAGTGCATCGACATCCCGGCAACACGCAACTTCCGGATGCCGATCTCGCCGACTTAATTGCCTTCCTGCAATCGGTCTGAGTGCTGTCGAGACCAATTTCGTCTGTCCTCTGACGATTAACCCAGCACGCGACGGCGCAGGCGGACGTCAGCTCACGACGACAGCAGGGCTCGCGGCTTCTTCGGCGGCCCCTGCCAGGCTATTCGCGATTGTCGAGCGGACAATCGTCTCCAGCTGTTCGGCGCTCGGCAGCGGCAGCGAAAGCAATTGGAACGCTTCGTAGGCCTTGACCGACGCCCGGCTCAGGGATCGCATGCAAAGCGAGCTCTTTTCAGCACCGTAGTCGGCAAGCACCGCGTTGAGAGCATGGCGGCGACTTGGGTGCGGCAATTCGATCATATCCGCCAACGTTTCTGCGACGGTCATCACGCGCAGAAGCCCCGTGTCGATCCCCAACCGGGCCCCGTGCTCTTGCGACTTCAGATGGTGGAGGACCGGCGGGATAAACGATGCGGGCATTCCCCACCGCTCCATCATGGCGGCCGACACATCCGCGTGCGTGCAGCCGAATTCCGCCTGCTCGAGTGCCGGCAGTTTGAGCTGCCCGATCGTTCTCCAGCGTTTGAGTACAGTCTGATATTGCTTGGGAAAGCCGCGCAACAGCGCCAAAATTCCGACGTCCTGCAGAATCCCCACGAGGAAGGCGGCTTCGTCCGAACGGTTTTCAAGCTCCTGGCCGAAGCTCGACGTGGTGCAGGCGATGAACATGCCACGGCGGGCGTGCCAGGACTGCAATTCGCTCGGGAGACCCTTCGACAAAGCGCCGAGTCCGGAGGTGACAGCCGCGTTGAGCACATGCCCGATCGTGGGCCGCACGCCCAAGACGCGCACCGCATCGGCGACGTTTGTAATCGATCGCGACACTCCGTTCGCCGAGGCGTTGCCCGCTTTGAGCAGGACGGCCGTTGCCCGCGGATCGATGGAAATCAGGCGGCACAGATCGGCGACGGGGACTTGCTCAGGAGACATTTCGAGATACTGCAATAATTGCATGGTCAACTGCGAGAGCACAGGCAGGTCGCTCTGACGCTCGACGATGGCTCGCGCGCGTTCCGGAATGCCGTTGGCATCGTTCGATTGCCGCTCGAGGATTCCCAAGCCCAACTTCACGATTGCCGCCTCTTCAGTCGCGGCATCGATCACGGTGACTGCTCCGGCGGATTTCGCATCGACCGAACCCGATTCCGAATTTCGATTGAGCAGGATCGCGGGAACGCGGATGAGCGAAGCCCGCAGCTTTCGGATGACTTCCAGACCGGTGAAAAATCCGTCGAGTTCGTTGTCCAATACGAGGAGATCCAGTTCCTTGCCCCCCAGCAACCCGCGCAGAGCCTCGGCGCTCTCGAGCGTCACAGCGTCGACCCCGGCTTCTTTGAAACGGGTCGCCAATGCCGCCGCCTGCGAAAGCTCGCGTCGAAAAATCGCCGCGACGCGCGCTTTGTCATTCTGCGGCTCGCAGGAAGCGTCGCGATTTTCGGTCGGTGCGACTGGGCGAGGAATCGCGACATCGGATTGAGTTAAGTGCGTGCTCATCAGGATTCGGCCCCGGATCGGCGTAAAGTGCGGCGCGCGATCAGTGTTTAAATCACCCGCGTCAGCGTCGTACGGCGAGAGACCCCGAAAAGTTAGTGCAATCGCGGCACGAGTCAACTCTTTCGCTGCCGATTCGGAGAAACGCATGCCACCGGATTAAGGTTTCTGCGTACGCTGGGCGGTCTGCGAACTGAGGGGGTGTCTTTGGAACCGCTTCTGCGGAATTTTCCGGCCGTGCGTTCAGGTCGCGTACACCAGATGTCAGCGCGCACCCTGACAGGAGGATGCGTACAGGGGGAGATCGCGCGGCCGCCCGAGCGAGGGGCTAATTCTTCGCAGGCGCCGGAGGGGCGTTCGGGCCCATATCCATGGCTTTGACGATCCGCAGCTTGTGCTTCTCGACGTCGTAGGCGTATTTCGCGCCCCCGGGGAGCACGGGCAGCTTGATCTGATTTTCTTTGATGATGCGAGTCATGAACTCGTTGTAGTCTTTGGGATAGCGGTCCTCGGTCGCATGGAAGAGATCAATCGCGTGATCGATATACATCGTCGAGATCTGCTCGAGCATGGGGCCGTAAGCTTGCATCGCGTACAGCACGGGATCGTCGACGTGCACCTTCGAGTCGCTGACGACTTGCTTGGCAGCGTTTGGATCGAATTCTTTGATGTCGTCGGTCTTCTTGCCGATGATGCTGTTCGGATCCTTCTTGACCTGCTTGGCGAGCGAATCCGTACACCCGGCTAGAAGCCCCAGCGTCAAGCTGCCAAGCGCGGCAGAGGTCACAAGTCCGCGGATTTTCATCGCAATCCCCTCCGAAGACCCGTCTCGAACGTGTATCTGCATTGAGTTTATCCCTGGCCGATGTCACCGGCAATGGGCCGCTAACCCCGGATTTCGCGGGCAGTCCTGCGTGGATCAATCGAGGACCGGGCGGTACGCTCGTAGTGTCGCCGCGATCCGTGAAACGTGAGCGCCGGCGCTCGAGAAGGAAACCAGTCACAAGAGCAACCACAAGCGATGAAGCTCGAACACAAGGTGGCCTTAATCACCGGCGCCGCCGGCGGAATCGGCCGAGAAACAGCCCTGCTCTTCAGCCGCGAAGGCGCGGCGATTGTCGCAGTCGATCTCAACGAGTCGGCCGGCCGCGAAACCGTATCGCTCGTCGAAAAGCAAAAGGGGCGAGCGCACTTTGTGCAGGCCGACGTCTCGAAAGCGGTCGACTGCGAGGGGATGGTCGCCGCCGCTGAAAAAGCCTTCGGGCGGATCGACGTGCTGTTCAACAATGCGGGCATCATGCTCGATGGTGATGACGACGCGGTCCGAACCAGCGAAGAGGTTTGGGAAAAGACGCTCGCCGTCAATCTCAAAGGTGTCTTTCTCGGCTGCAAATTCGGCATCCCGGCGCTGCAACGGGCCGGCGGGGGATCGATCATCAATACGGCCTCGTTCGTCGCGCTGATGGGAGCCGCCACGCCGCAGATCGCCTACACGGCGAGCAAAGGGGGCGTGCTGGCCCTCAGCCGCGAGCTGGCCGTGATCCACGCACGTGAGAAAATCCGAGTGAATGCCCTGTGTCCCGGTCCCCTCCGCACCGATCTGCTCATGAATTTCCTCAATACGCCGGAAAAGAAACAGCGGCGCCTGGTGCATATTCCGATGGGACGCTTCGGCGAAGCGTCTGAAATGGCAAAGGCCGCGCTGTTTCTGGCCTCCGACGATTCGTCGTTTCTTACCGGTGCGGACTTTGTTGTCGACGGCGGCATCACCGCGGCATACGTGACGCCGGAATGAGAAAAGTCCGATGCCCGTCTACCTGATCGGCACGCTCGACACGAAGGGACAGGAAATCGCTTTCGTGCGCGACGAGCTGCGTTCGTTGGGCGTGGACGTCGCAGTCATCGATGCAAGCTGCCTGGGGACAGTCACCATTGCGGCCGACGTTCCACGCGAGGCGGTCTTTGGAGCGGCCGGCACGACGCTGAACGCTGTGCGTGCAGCCAACGATCGGGGACACGCAGTCACGACCGCTGCCCGGGGCGTGGCGGCACTCATCGCGCGCCTGCACGCGGAAGGATCAGTCGAGGGCGTGATCGGGCTCGGCGGCTCGGCCGGCACAACCATCGCGACGGCCGGCATGCGCGTCCTGCCCATCGGCATTCCCAAGGTCATGGCCAGCACCTTGGCCTCGGGGCAGGTCCGGCCCTACGTCGGAGACAAAGACATCTTGATGCTCAACACGATCGTCGACGTCTCGGGCATCAATCGCATCAGCCGAATAGTTCTCGGCGAGGCGGCCCGCGCGATGGCCGGACTGGTGACGCTGCGAAAAACGAGACTTGCCACATCTGATAAGTTAGTCGTTGCCGCCACAATGTTCGGCGTCACGACGCCGTGTGTCGAGCGGGCCCGGCAAGTGCTGGAAGAGGCCGGCTACGAAGTGCTCGTCTTTCACGCGACGGGCACCGGCGGCCAGGCGATGGAATCGCTGATCGACGACGGTGTGATCGTCGGCGTCCTCGACATCACCACGACCGAGTTGGCCGACGAGCTTGTAGGCGGAGTGCTGAGCGCCGGTCCCGATCGACTGATGGCCGCCGGCCGCAGAGGAATCCCGCAGGTGATCTCGGTCGGCGCGCTCGACATGGTGAATTTTGGACCGCCGGAAACAATCCCACCGAAATTCGCGCATCGCAAGTTCAATCGACACAACCCGACCGTAACACTGATGCGGACGACGACTGAAGAGAATATAAAACTCGGCGAGGAAATCGCCGCAGGGCGGCCGCCGCCACCGGCCCCACTGCAATCCTGTTTCCGCTGCGGGGCGTGTCAGCCATCGACCGGGACGGGCAACCGTTCGACGATCGGCCCGCCCGCGACGCTTTGCTCGACACTCTTCGCCGCAATCACGGTTCCGTCGACCTCATCGAGCTGGATCAGCACATCAACGATCCCGAGTTTGCCGAATACGCGGTGCGCAAGTTGATTGAACTACTGAATTCCAGGCAATAAAACGCAAAGCAAGGGCGCCCTAAGTCGGCCCTCTGCGATCAGGCTTCGACGCCGAGCAGTTTGCACGCCTCGACGTAGCCTGCGGCCCGGAAGCCGTGCTTGTCGTCGCGGTTGTAGCCGTAGGCGCTCGCCGTGACGCGTGCGAGGCCGACAATCTGCCGCCAGCGGAATTTCGGTCGGATCGTGCGATATTCTTCGCGGACCGTGTGGAAGTACTTCTCGCCGTGCAGGCGGCCGTCCTCGCTGACGGCGTACTTCAGCATCAAGTCGAAGACCGGATCGACCGCGTAGCCGCGCTCGCCATAGATCTGAATGGAGGCCGCGGAACGTCCCTGGTTGTTGCTGCGAATGGCGTCTTCCGTTTCAGCGAGCAGTCGCCCCGCGTCACGCGTCTTCACCAAGTCGCGGTGCGCCTCAGTCGGGTACGCGGGCGTCTGGAACGGAGGCGACTGGATGCCAGCGTGGTACGCGGCGACGATCAAACCAGCGGCCGTATATTTCGGGTCGGCCGTGCGGACCATGTTCCGCCATGCATTGGTCGCGTCGGAGGAATGGACCCCGGCCGCGTCGCCATGCGTCCGCCATTTGTCGGGACCCTGCCGCAAAACGTACAAATTTGACGCTAGCGAGATCGCTTCCCCGACGACCTCCGGATCGATGCCGTCGGCCAGAGCGGCCGCCACCGCGTCGGCCGCGCGTTCACGTGGGCCGAAGTAGACTGTTCTGCTCATCTCATCGACGGCGGCGTCTCCCGGATCGCGCTTGCCGAGCGTCCTGCCTTCCAGTTTGTACTGATCGAGGAGCTTGGGCAGGACTTTGCGGATGGGCGGCTCGGTCTGCTTGTGTTGGATCCGCTGCCGTTCGTGATCGGCACAAAGTCGGACGCACTGCCGCAAGAGTGAATACGAATACTCCGGACCGAGCAGATTGACCAGACCATAGGTGCGGTGTGCGAAGACGTATCGGTGCACGTTGAGGTCGTCTCTGGATCGCCGGCTGAAGTGCGTTAAACGCATCCAGGGGCGAGCCCCCCACCTCCGCTAGCAGTTGCTCCCCTTTTTTCGGATCGACCTGGCGGCAGGCGTCGCGAATCTGAACGCCCGCGTCGCCAACAGCCACGTGCTCGGCGTGCTCGGCCGCGTGCAGGGCATGCAACTCGGTCTTCGATGCCCCTCCAACGGACTGAATCTGCTGGGCGTTGCGATAAATCACCTTGAGCACGGGCAACGGCTGTCGATCCCCGGGTAGCAAACCGCTCATCCCGAGGGCGGGCAGCATGGCCATCGCCGTATGGAAACCGACGTAGTCGCATCCGCCGAACGTCACGGCGTTGGCCAGAGCCGCAGCCGCCGTGAGTTTCTTCAAATCGGTCTCGCGTTTGACGATCTTCGTGGCCAGCAGGGGTTGAAGCTTGGCGGCCGGGGTGCCCCGCATCAATTCAACCAAGCCCGCATATTCGCCGAGTGGGACCGCATCGCCCCCCTGCTCCGCGAACGCGGTCGAGAACCCAAGGTCATTGGCCAGAGACGCACCAAGCCCGGCGGTCAGCATGCCGCGGCCGACATCCGACAGAAACTCGCGACGGTTTGAGGGAGACATGCGCTCGCTCCGTTCAATAAGTCCGACGTTTCGTGAGTGGCATCGCCGTGTCTAAGCGATCCGTCGACCGACTGAACCCAGTATATGAGTGCGTCCGCTGAATGAGAATCTCAGCGCCGCCGATTAAAATACTCGAGCCCCATCAGGCTTACACTCAGCAGTCGCCTCGCAGCCGAGACAGCCCATGTTTAAACGAAACGAAGTACTGGATCGGTTGCGCGGCAAGGTTGCGGCGGGAAAGCCAATCATCGGAGGCGGCGCGGGCACGGGTCTGAGCGCAAAACTCGAAGAGGCCGGCGGGATCGATCTGATCGTGATCTACAACTCGGGCCGATTTCGGATGGGGGGGCGGGGCTCGCTGGCCGGAATGATGCCCTACGGCGATGCCAACGCCATCGTGATGGACATGGCCCGCGAAGTGCTGCCCGTCGTCGCACAGACTCCCGTGCTCGCGGGCGTCTGCGGTACCGATCCTTTCCGCGTGATGCGGCTCTTCCTCGAAGAGGTGCGTCGAGCCGGATTCTCGGGTGTGCAGAACTTTCCGACGGTTGGATTAATTGACGGCGTCTTTCGGCAAAATCTCGAAGAGACCGAAATGGGCTTCGGCAAAGAGGTGGACATGATCCGCCTCGCGCACGACCTCGATCTCTTAACTACGCCCTACGCGTTCAACGTCGACGAGGCGCGCGAGATGGCCGAAGCCGGCTGTGACATCCTGATTCCCCACATGGGACTCACCACCAAAGGATCGATTGGCGCCAAGACTGCCGTCACCCTCGAAGAGGCCGCCAAACGCGCGCAGGCGATGCACGACGCGGCCAAACGCGTCAATCACGACGTGCTCGTCCTGTGCCACGGCGGTCCGATCGCCGAGCCGGCCGACGCGCAATACGTCCTCGATCACACCGAGGGAATCGTCGGCTTCTACGGCGCCAGCAGTATGGAGCGACTGCCCGTCGAGCCCGCAATCACGAACCGCATTCGCGAGTTCGGCCAGCTCCGCTTCCGCAGTTGATCGGTGTCGTCAGTCACGCGCCGGCGTCGTGTCTTAGCTGCCGCAGGCACCAGGAGGCCGCGGCCTCACCAGGCGAGTTCGGCGCCGACGAAGGGGCCTTGCAGAGTGAGCGAGTCATTGTCGGCGATGATGCGACGAGAGCTGAGCGTCGTGGGATTCGTGTCGAGCTGATCGGGAGCCAGCGCGATGCCGTCGATGAACAGGAATGTGTATCCGCCACGGATGGTCAGATGATCGGTCGCCAGGTAGGACAGCGTAAACGTGATGTCCCAGGCGGTGGCGAATGGCACATCCCGAACGGAGCGTTGGTCATACGTGTCGCCCGTGTTGAACAGCAGGTTCTTCTGTTCGGCAAAGTTGGCGTAGACGCCGCCGCGCCAGTCAACCGACCCGTACAGACGCGGGAACCACAGGTCGTGCGCGTATTCGCTACCAAGTTGAAAGCCGACGAGATTGTTGTTGGTCCACGTGCGATAAATGCCGACGGCACCGGGAGTCGAATTGTTCGCGTTGTCGGAAGCGGTCAACTGGAACAAATCCCCGACGTTGATGTAACGAAAGCCGGCCATGATCGACGTGGTGGCCCAGATGGAATGGCGCACGTTGAGTTCAAAGCTATTGAATTGTGTCTCGTATGCGGCGGTCATCACGTTGGCACCCGTGAAGGCCGACGTGTCGAACGCTCCCACGTTTGGTCCCCAATAAGGCAAGAGCGGGCCCAATCCGTTGGCACCGGTTGGAAAGTTTGCCGTTCCGTTGCGTCGATCCCAGCTGACGTCCCCGTAGTACGTCCCTTCGATCATCCACGTGTCGGTGAGGTACCGTCCGAGCGTAATCCGCATTCCCGACTCGAGCGGATAAGTGACTTCGTTGGTGTCGAGCAAAAAGTGGCCGTTCCGTGGATCGCTGGCGGTGTTGAGATTGTCGTACGACGTCAGGTTGTGATCGTCGGCTCGGCTTCGGTTCAGCCAGACGTTGTCGCCGCGCAGGTACCAGGCTGGGCGAGGCGGATTGGATCCGGCAGCCGGAGCCAACCCACTCGGATAAGCGCCCCCATATGGATCGCCGCCGGGACCGGCCGGCGTGCCGGGACCATAGGACGGGCCGTATTCCATGGGGGGGAACCGGGCATCATGGGCTGGGGGATGTTTGCGTTGGGCCAGTTCGGCGTAATCGCGTCAGGTGGAGGCGTCATCATCTGTTGGGGATTGGCGGTGGGGGCGCCCTGCTGAGGAGCCAGAGGACCAGCCGGCGCCGCTTGGTATCCCATCAATTGAGTTTGGGGACCCGCGAAGTCAGGCTGCCCAGTCGGAATGGGGTAGCCCGGCTGACCGCCCATCCACGGTGGTTGAGGGGCGGAATTGAGTCCTGGCGTTGCCGGTCCGGTCGCGTAGACGACATTCGGCCGATCGGCAAAATCTGCCATTTGAGCCGGCGTCAGCCCGAGGTCGTTGTCGTCAGCTTGTTGCGGAGCAATCTGCTGGGCATTTGCAACGGCGGCAGCACCCGCCAGAAGCAGGGCGCCGAGGGCGAGGGGCCTCAGATTCATGGAAACTCCGCGGCATCCAACAGCCCCCCGCGGAAACTCAACGTAACGATACAAAGCGCAAACTCCGCGCTTTACTCGCCATCGTTACTATCGGCAAAGTCCCACAGGGAATCTGAGAAAACTTTGGAGGCGAAGCAGCAGAAACGCGTCTTTGGCGTTCCCTAAACCGCTCGTAGAAGTTGGCCTGCCCGGCGGACGTACAGAACGCCACTGCCAAACGTGAACAGCACGGCCAGCCAGAGCAGCACGTCGCGAAGCATCGCGAACCACGGCATCGCCGACGCGACAGCTGGGCTCAGTGAAAGCAGACAAGCCCCGACGGCCAGGCACTGGGCGACCATCTTGATCTTGCCGCTCATCGTGGCGGAAAAATCCTTTCCTTGCTGCTCGAGGATTGCCCGCAGGCCAGTGATAAACATCTCGCGGCCGATCACGATCAGCGTCATCCAGGGGCCGACGCCCGAGGAATCGACGGCCAGTAAGAAGATGAAGGACCCACAGATAATGATTTTATCGACGAACGGGTCCAGGATGCGGCCGAGCGTGGTGACCGTGCCGTAACGTCGCGCGATGTAGCCGTCCACGGCGTCTGTTGCCGCAGCGACTATGAAGACGGCCGTCGCGGTGAGCCACATCCCGCCATATGAGATCATCCCAAACAACACGAACGAAAGGATGAGCCGGCTGACAGTGATGCAGTTGGGAAGATTGAGGGCCTGGGCGTCGATTGGGCCGTAGCGATTTTCGCGAACAGCCTGCTTTTCGACGGCGTTATTGCTGATCGTCATGAAATCGAGCCGCGTGGCAGTTCGGCGATCCCAAGGTTCGTGTGGCTACCTCGATCCACTCAATTATTGCACGGTTCCGATCAGGTCATAGCCCTCTCGGGCCGTAATTTCGACGGGCGAGAACTCTCCAATCGGCAAATCGGCAGCCCGGACTCGCACGCAGGCGTCGATTTCTGGGGCATCGGCAAAGGTGCGGCCGATAAATTCGCCGCCCACGCCCTCCTCGTCGATCAACACGTCAAGTTCGTATCCGATCAAGGACTCGGCGTGCTCAAATGCAATCGGTTGCTGTAAAGCCATCAAGGCGTCGCGACGCTCGGCTTTTACCGCCTCGGGCAGATGCCCGTCGAGCTTGACCGCCGGGGTTCCCGGCTCCAGCGAATACGTGAAGACGCCCAATCGCTCGAATCGAGCGTCCCGGGCGAAGTCGGCAAGCTCGGCGAACTGCTCATCCGTCTCGCCGGGGAAGCCGACGATGAACGTCGTGCGAATCACGACGTTGTCGATCTGCGTCCGCAACTTATCGAGCAACTCGACAGTCTGACTGCGGTTGACGCGACGCTGCATGCGTTTGAGTACGGTGTCGTTGATGTGTTGCAGCGGCAAATCGAGATACGGCACAATTTTTGGGGAGTTGGCGATCGTGTCGATCAATTCGTCGGTGAAATGGATCGGATACAGATACATCAGCCGAATCCAATCGATGCCGTCGATCTTTTCGAGCTCATGCAACAGCTCGACGAGTCGGACTCGTCCGTACAAATCGAGGCCGTAATAGGTCGTGTCCTGAGCGACCAGATTCAGCTCACGGACGCCGTCGCCGGCCAGCTCGCGGGCCTCGGCTACGACCATTTCGATCGGCTTGGTGATGTGCTTGCCGCGCATCTTGGGGATCGCGCAGAACGTGCAGGTGCGGTCGCATCCCTCGGAGATTTTGAGATAGGCGTAATGCCGTGGCGTGATCCGCAGCCGGGACCGATCGTCGAGGGCGACGATGGGCGCGGGGCGGAACAGCTCGCGCTGCTCGCGGGCTCCGCCGATCAAGTGGTCGGCGACGCGGTTGATCTCATCGCGGCCGAAAACGCCGACGATGTGGTCGATTTCCGGCAATTCGTCCAGCAGGGCCGGACCGAGCCGCTGCGGCAAACAGCCCGCGACAATCACGCCTCGCGTCCGCCCAGCCCTCTTGAGGTCGAGCATCTCGCGGATCACGGCCTTCGACTCAGCCCGTGAGCTCTCGATAAACCCGCACGTGTTGACGATCACAAAGTCGGAACCGTCGGGTTCGCCCACGAGCGTGTAACCGTCGAGCGCCAGCGTCCCGAGCATCTTCTCGCTGTCGACGAGATTCTTTGGACAGCCGAGGCTGACAAACGCGTAGGAGCCCTTTGAGGCACTCTCCTCACGACTTTTGAGCGACTTGGTGACAATCGGTAAGTGAGTCATGGCATCCAGCATCGTTCACTTCAGCTCTACGACGGACGATCCGATCTTAGCGGGGCCGACAACCGCAGCATAGGCTCTCGGATTCGCGGCTACTTGGACGATCTGCATGGGGGCGTCACCCCGTGTACGGCGTCTCCGTGACCCTCCACCCCAGCCATTCATCTTTGACCCTTACGACCGGCAAATCCGTATTCGCAAGCAGGGGTTTGAGCAGCCAGTCAAAGGCCCTGACGTTAAAGATGGATCGCAATAGGGGCCACCGCTTTCGGACGCCGCCGCGGCACGTAATCAGATTTAGCTCCGAAAGCTGATCGTTGTTCGATACGTGACCGAAAGACAGCCGTTTCGTGGTGATGTATTGAAGGTGCACGATCTCCGGTCGACTAAAACTCTCCCCTTCGCGGGGCAATTCAACTCTCCCGGTGACTTTGTCGTAGATCAACCAGGGGCCGCGACGGAGGGCGATGTCGAAAGAGTAGTAAATCACCGCGGTAAAGAGCGCGCAAGTCAGCAATCCAACGGCGAAAGGCGCCCAGTAAACCAGCAGCGGCCCTGCTTCGACGTGCTGGGCTACCAGATGGAAGCCGTAGAAGAACGCAACAAAAATCGAGTTGAAAACGACGATTGAGACAACCGGCATCGGCGTGGGATCGATCCGAAAGAACCGCTCGTCCCAATAAGGACGCGCCGTCCGAAGGTTGCTGTAACCCCCCTCGCCGATGATGAACTTCTCGGGATCGACGTCCAGTGGCGGCTTTGCCATGGGGAATCTCTTGAGCAAATTCCTAAACCAACCAGTGTAGCAACAACTCGCTGAACCGTTCCGTTGTGGCGACCGGTTTTCGGCTCCGCTAGATTGAAGGTTGCGGCTCTTCGCGGCTTAGTGCTCTGATTGGCCCCAGGCGAGGTGATCCCATCTACTGCCCCGCGTGCAACGAACGCTTCATGCAGGCCCGCGACGCTGAGTGCTGTCCGCGGTGCGGGGCCACCGTCTTGGGGGTCGGGACGTCCAAGCTCGCCAGAACGCTTTTCCTCCGTGAGGCGCCGACTGGGGCAGCTCAGGCGGCGTGTGCCGACGAGATCGAAGAGCAGAAGGATGAGCTGATTGGCACTCAGCTTCACGTTTATCGTTGCGAGGCCCTCTTGGGCCGCGGGGCGATGGGGCGGGTCTATCTGGCTCATCACGAGGACCTCGGGCGGAATTGTGCCCTTAAAGTCCTTGCGCCCCGCGTCTGGCAGACAGACATCGAGTACGGCAAGCGGTTTGTTACAGAAGGACGGACGGCTGCCGCCCTCGTGCATCCGAACATCGTCACCACGCATGCCATCGGTGAGTCGCGCGGCTATCGGTTTCTCGAGATGGAGTTTGTCCCCGGCCGAAGCCTGCAGGAACTGATCGAGCATGAGCAACGCCTGCTGCCGTCGCATGCGATGTCGTTGATCCTGCGAATCGCAGAAGGACTGGCGGCCGCGCATCAAAAAGGCATCATCCATCGGGACCTCAAGCCCGACAATGTGCTGGTCTCTGTGCAATCCGTGCCGAAGATCGCCGATTTCGGGCTGGCAAAACGGGTCTGGTCTGAACGCGACGAAGGAGAGCTATTGGTCGGCACGCCGCACTACATGGCCCCGGAACTATTCAACGGCGAGCCGGCGAGCGCGGCCAGCGACGTTTACGCCCTGGGAACATGTCTGTTCGTCATGTTGACCGGACAGGTACCCTACCAGTGCGGATCGATCCAAGCCCTGGCCGAGCGTGTGCAGGACGAGTCGCTTCCTGATTTTCGCAAGCTTGGAATCGATGTGCCGCTGGAAATCGCCGACTGCTTGGATCAATTGATGGCGAAAACACCCGCCAATCGTCCCAGGGACGGAGGCGAGGCGCTGCAGCTTCTCACAGCCGTTGCCGGTGACCTCCCCGACCTCGAGAGTATGTTGACCCTGGCGTTCGGGACGCAGCCAAACGTCACTTGGACACGCTGCGGCGAGAAGTTTTGTCTCGAGGTTCGCTTGCCGGAAGGACGCCGACAGGCGGTGCGAATCGAGCCGACCGCACATCCCGTGGCCGATCGATTGCTGCTAATCTACAGCCAATGTGGTGACGTGCGTCCCGAGTACTTCGAGAGGGGTCTGCGGCTCAACGCCCAGATGGCCCATGGTGGTCTCGCGATCCGCGAGATCGACGGAACACCGCAATTCGTCATGATCGATACTTACCCGCGTGCGACCGTCGATGTCGAAGAGATTCGTCGCAGCGTCTTGGAATTGGCCAGCCAGGCCGATGCCGTGGAAAAGCTCCTGAGCAGCGTTGACCGCTATTGAGCTATTGAATCGAAGCCAATCTTCTCGCCCGAGGGAGGGATCATGATGTCCGGGGCTGTTCGACCCAGGCCACCTTCCAAGCGGATCCGCGCGACTCTGGCTGCGGCTGGGTGTGCCCTGGCCACATTCTCGCTGCTGTGCGCAGCGTTTTGCTGGATCGGAGCCAACTATGAGGGTCAACTGCGTCTGCTCGAGCCCTATCGGCCGCCTACCGTTGACGAAGCAATCGGCCTGATTCCCATCGAGTACGCTTTGACAGAAACGGAGTCGAACGACGTCATTTTCATCGGTGGCAGCACGTGCCGAAGTGGGCTGGACCCCCGGCGCTTTGAGAACTTGTCGGGCCTGAGGGCCTACAATCTCGGCAGCTACGCGAGTTTGAGCATCTGGGGACAGCTCGCCACGTTGAACGCCTATCTCGAGCACCACCCGACGCCGCGTGCTGTTGTGCTGTGCATCTCTCCGATCGAAATCCTGCGCGTCCAAGCCGAACCGGACGTACCTGGGGGAACGACGGCGGGCGTCCTTTACGAGCGCTTCCTTCGAGTTTATGGACCGCCGAGCCAGCGCAGGAGCGTTTTGGCCGACGGAAACGACTCGCTGCGTTACTTTATCAATCGGGGGATGGCGATCACAAAAGCCACGTGCACCGCTTGCCTCGACGGGCACACGCCTGACCGTCTGTCCGACCCGCTTTATGGTTTCGGGGCGGAGACCTACAAAACGCTTCGCGACAAAATGCGCGAGTCGCGAGGATTTGCCCCATTACCGAGGGAGCACGGTGACGGAGTTTTGATGCTACAGACCCTCGAAGAGCCGCATTCGGTCCTCCCCTGGATCAACGACTCGGTGCGCGGCTTCGCGGCACTCGCCCAGTCGCACTCGTTTCAGCTAGTCATTCGGCTGGGCCCCCTTTCGACCACTCAGGCTCCGTGGGACCACGAGTGCGTTCCGGCATGGCTCAGGCAGCTGGAAGCGGAGTTCCCGCGAGTCTCTGTCAGCCGTCCGGAGATCCTGTGGTATGAACCGAGCGTGTGTTGGGACTCAGTCCATGTGAACGCGCGCGGCGTCGAACGATTCACAGCCCAGACTGCGAAAGATGTGACTGCGCTCGTTGGGTCACGGCAAACGACCAGTGCCCGAAGTGAAAGGACCGACAAGGACCTGCGGAGACCGTAGGCGCTCTGGAGTCGCACCGCCTCAGCGCAGGGCGGTTTTCTGGAACATGACGATTCTGCGGAATATACACCCTGCGGCGTGGTGTTTCGGCACGCTCGAAAGCACTTGTTGACCGCCGATTTCGGGGACTGCTATAGTTGAACTGCAGGATCTTCGGGATTCTGAACTGACATCGCCTGGGAGCTGTTGATGCCGCGCATTTGCCGAAACTTCTCGAGCATGGCTTTACTAGCCGGCCTGATGGTTGGCGTTGCGAGTCTGAGCGGCTCGCAGGCGGTCGGGGCGGCCGACGAAGGCTTCTCGACGGTGATTCAGCCGTCGTTTACCGGCGAAGAGCTGCGCTATCAGCAGGATCTTCGGGCGCTCGAGGTGGCGATCAAGCCCATGCGGATGGTGTACGTTCCGGTCACGAACCCTCGGACCGGCGCCAAATCGAGCGAAATGATCTGGTACCTCCCTTACAAAATCGTCAATCGCCCGGTTGCGCGCCTGGCCGCGGCCGATACCGAGCCGGTAAACGTCGAAGACGCTCCGCCCCCTCGGATTTTCTCGCCCCGGGCCACGCTGGTCTACGAGGATCGCGATCTGCACGGCGCGGTGGTTGATTCAATCCTTCCGGAAGCCGTGGCAGCGATCATCGCCCGCGAACGGCTCGACCTGAAAACGCCCGTTCAAATCACTGGTCCGCTCCCCAAAGTGACTCCGGCCGACGCCAAACGGGACAACGCCCAATATGGCGTGTTCATGTTTCGCGGCGTCGATCCGCGGACGACGGCCTTTTCGGTCTATCTGTCTGGCTTCTCCAATGCCTACAAGATGGGAAAAGCAGAATCGGGAACGCCGCCGATCCTCAGGCGGACGATCATGATTCCGTATCGCCGGCCCGCGGACGAATACGATCAGTTCGAGAAGGAGATCCGCCAGGCGGAGGCGCCGCGGTGGATCTACGTGCCGGACGAACCGCTTGCGAAGTCCGAACCTCGCACAAAATAGGCACGCGGGGCACGCAGCTTTGTTGGCCGGCGGCACGCGCTCGAATAGGCCGCGCACTTGGCTTCTGAAACCGCAGCCCCTTTCGGTGATCTTTCCAGTCGCAGGGCCGTTGTGACCGGGTCGTCCAGCGGGATCGGCCGGGCCATTGCACTTGAGTTCGCCCGCGCCGGCGCGGATCTCGTCGTCCACGCCCGGCGAGCTGCAAGCGACGCGGAGAGCCTCGCTGACGAAGTTCGCCGGCTCGGTCGTTCGGCGACCGTCCTTCTGGCCGATTTGGGGCGTACAGAAAGTCTGCCGACATTCGTCGACGACTGCTGGCGGGCCTTGAGATCGGTCGACGTCTGGGTCAACAATGCGGGTGCCGATCTGCTGACGGGGGAAGACGCGCGTCGCGACTTCGAGGAAAAACTTCAGGTTTTGCTCGACGTCGACGTGCGCAGCTCGGTCGTGCTGTCAAAACTGGCCGGCGAGCGCATGGCCCGAGAGGCCGGCGGCATCATCCTAAACATCGGATGGGACCAGGCTGATCGCGGCATGGAAGGAGCGAGTGGCGAGCTTTTTGCAGCGTCGAAGAACGCGGTAATGGGGTTCACCCGCTCCTTGGCCGTCAGTTTGGCCCCTCGGGTCCGCATCAACTGCATTGCCCCGGGATGGATCCGCACGGCATGGGGAGAAACAGCCAGTGAAGCCTGGCAGGAAAGAGTCCGAAAAGAGACGCCTCTTGGGCGATGGGGAACCCCCGAGGACGTTGCCAAAGTCGCCAGATTTCTGGCCAGCTCTGACGCCGCGTATCTCACGGGCCAAGTCATCCGCATAAACGGAGGGGCTGTCCGCTAGCCCGCGTCGGGTCATCCTCAACACGGAGAGAACAACATGGCCGAATACCAACCGCTGTCCGACGACGAAATGAAGAAAGAGCTCGAAACGCTGCCAAATTGGGAAGTTCGCGACGGCTGGCTGCGCCGCGAATACAAAACGCCCGGCTTTCCCCACTCGCTGCTGTTGGCCAACACGATCGGCTACTTGGCAGAGGCCGGCCTGGCACCACCCGGATCTTTCCGTCGGGTACGCCCAGGTCACGGTCAAGCTGCGCACCCACCGGGCCAACGCCCTCACTCGGCACGACGTGGCCCTGGCACGTAAGATCGAAGAAGTCGTCTTGTGGAAACCGGGCGAGGGATCGCCGCTGGGGGGATTCCCCAAAAACTGGGTGCATTGAATTGAGTGAGTCCGGCCCAGGTGGTGCGAGTGAGCGCGGCCGCCGAGCGACGTCTCGGGAAACGATCGTCTTCGTCACGGGCAAACTGGCCGAGTATTCGCTGCGGCAAGTCGTTGAGCGACTCAGCACCGAGATCGGTTTCGATTTCCATGTCGCCGTCCTGCCGATCAGCGTGGCCGCTCTGATGCAGGTCGAATGGGTGGTCCGCAAATTCTCGCTGACCGAGCCGGCCGACCGCGTGATCCTGCCTGGCTGGTGCCAGGGCGAACTCGCGGTTCTGGCCGACCGCTTCCAGGTCGCCTTCGAGCGAGGACCCAAAGACTTGCACAACCTGCCGGACTATTTCGGCAAAGCCGCGACGGTGCCCGACTTGAGCCGCTACGAGATCGAAATCATCGCGGAGATCAATCACGCGCCGCGCTTGGCCGACGCGGAGATCGTTCGTCTCGGCCACGAGATGAAGAATGACGGAGCGGACGTGATCGACCTCGGCTGCGTACCGGGAGAGAGTTGGACGCGGGCCGGAGAAGTTACGCGCCTGCTGCGCAAAGAAGGCTGCCGAGTGTCGATCGACAGTTTCGAGCGGCACGAGGTCGAGGCGGCCGTCGGCGCGGGGGCCGAACTGGTTCTGAGCTGCAACAGCGGCAACGCCGACTGGGCGGCCGGCTTGGGGGTCGAGGTCGTCGCCATTCCGGACGATCCAAACGACCTCGATTCACTCGAACGGACGATCGATTGCCTAGAAGGTGCGAAGACTCGTTTTCGGATCGATCCGATTCTCGAGCCGATCGGCCACGGCTTCGCCTGTTCGCTCGAGCGGTTTTTTGTCGCCCGCCGCAGGTGGCCACAGATTGAAATGCTGATGGGAGTCGGCAACCTCACCGAGCTAACGGAGGTGGACTCGGCCGGGGTGAACATGATTCTGGCCGGCATTTGTCAGGAGCTGCGCATCGGCAGCGTGCTGACGACCCAGGTCATTAACTGGGCTCGTACGAGCGTTCGCGAACTCGACCTCGCCCGCCGCATGATGAGCTACGCGTTGTCTCACGCGGTTCTGCCCAAGCACGTCGATCCGCGGTTAGTGATGCTCCGCGACCCGAAGGTCGTCGAGATGACGGCAAGCGAGCTCGAGCAAATTGCCAGCCGCATCACCGACCCGAATTACCGGATCGTCGTGCAGGACGGGGCGATCCACCTGTTCAATCGAGACGGTCACTGGTCGGGCCGTGATCCGTTCGAGTTGATTCGGGAAGCGGCGGCCGTCGCCAGCAGCGCGGGCAAGAAACCCCTCGACTCCGCTCCACGCTTTCTACTTGGGTTACGAGCTGTGCAAGGCGGCGACGGCGCTGGCGCTGGGCAAGCAGTACACCCAAGACGAGCCCTTGCAGTGGGGCTTTTTGACAGTGCCGGAGCCGAGTCACGTCCAGCGGCACCCCGAGCCGGATGCTGCTCCATGAGTTTGCCGCTCGTCGAGGAACTGTCCCCCTCTCTGGAAGTGGCCAACGTGATGGCCGCGTTTGCCGACCAGCCCGGTCTGCTCCTTCTGGACAGCGCGCTCGTCCGCGAACCGACGGGCCGCTATTCGTTCCTCGCGGCCGACCCCTTCGAGACCTTCGTCGTCGAGCGGGCAGTGTTCGGTTCGGACCCGCTGGCGCCGGTTCGTCGCCGACTGAGCGAGTTTGAGTCTGAAACGCTGAGTGGGCTCCCCCCGTTTCAAGGAGGCGCGGCAGGGTTGTTCTCCTACGAGTTGGGAACCGCCTTCGAGAGAATCCGCCGCGCGCAGCACGACGAATTCCAGATCCCGGATCTGGCAGTCGGGCTTTACGATTGGGTCATCGGATGGGACCACCGCGAGCGCAGAACGTGGGTCATCTCGCAAGGATTTCCGCTAACGGCGCCAGATGCTCGCGCACGGCGTGCACGGCAAAGATTGGACTTTGTTCGCGGGCGGCTCGCGTCATCGGTTCCGGCAAAGGCTCCGGCCCCGCCAGAACCTCTTCCGATTGGCAAACTCGCCCCGCAATTTCCAGCTCCCGGCCTCGCAGGCCTGACCAGCAACTTCTCCCGCGATGGCTACATCAGGGCCATCGAGCGGACGATTGAATGGATCTATGCCGGCGACATCTTCCAGGCGAATCTCTCGCAAAGGTTGCTGTATCCCGCGAGCATTGATCCGATTACCCTGACCCGCCGGTTGCGGCAAAGCAATCCGGCACCCTTCGGCGGGGCGTTTCTGTTCGACGACTGGGCCGTGGTAAGCGCCTCGCCCGAGCGATTTATCTCAGTCCGCGGCAGCGAAGTCGAAACACGCCCGATCAAAGGGACGCGACGACGCCCGCCGATTCCGGAAGCCGATCTCTACACGCGAGACGAACTCCGCGAAAGCCAAAAGGATCAGGCCGAGAACGTCATGATCGTGGACCTGTTGCGAAACGACTTGTCGCGGGTCTGCGCACCGGGTTCGATCCGCGTGCCCCAGTTATGTGGCGTGGAAACGTACGAGACCGTTCAGCATCTGGTCTCTGAAGTCCGCGGCCGCCTCGAAGCCGATCGCACCGTGTGGGATCTGTGGCGTGCCGTCTTCCCCGGGGGCTCGATCACTGGGGCTCCGAAAGTGCGCGCGATGGAAATCATCTCAGAGCTGGAGCCGACCGTCCGCGGGCCGTATTGTGGCAGCCTGTTCTACGTCGGCATCGACGGCTCGTGCGATAGCAGCATTGTGATTCGCACGTTCGTCTGCCGCCGGGGATGGATCACGTGCGGCGTCGGGGGCGGCATCGTTGCCGATTCGGATCCGGCGTCCGAATATGAGGAGACGCTGCACAAGGCGGCCGGAATGCTGCGGGCGCTGGCCCCGGATTTTGAGTAAGCCCGATGATTTTGCTGATCGATAACTACGACAGTTTCGTCTACAACCTCGCGCGCTATCTGCGCGAGATGGGCTGCGAGACTCGTGTGGTGAGGAACGACGCGGTCTCGATCGACGAAGTCCGCAAGCTATCTCCACGGGCGATCGTGATTTCGCCCGGACCTTGCACCCCGTCCCAGGCCGGAATTTCGGTGGAATTAGTCCGCGCGGTTTCGGATCGGATACCGATGTTGGGCGTGTGCCTTGGGCACCAGGCGATTGGGGAGGCGCTGGGGGGGGAAATCGCGCGGTCGCCTCTTCCGGTGCACGGCATGCGATGCCGCGTTCATCACGACGGAACCGGGCTCTTCGCCAGGCTGCCTTCGCCGCTTTCTGCCGGTCGATATCACTCGCTGTGCGTGGTCGAGAAGTCGCTCCCCGACACTCTCCGCGTCACGGCCCGCAGTGACGACGAAGTGATCATGGCAATTGCGCATCGGACACTCCCTCTTTTCGGTGTGCAGTTCCACCCCGAATCGGTCCTGACTGAGTGTGGTCACCAGCTGCTGTCGAATTTTCTTACGCTGGCCGGCGTGGCCCACACGACCCCGGCCGCCGGGGATTACGAGGAAACCGGCGAGGCGGGCGACAAAGAGCCGTTCTCGGCAGACGCTGCCACCCCTATCACCTGGTAGGCGACTGCAAGAGCACCCAGTCAGGCCGGTCGCTCTCCGACAGCGTGCGCGAGGCCGCTTTCCAACGTCGGAAACCGCAGAATGTCTCCAAGCTCTGCTTTGAGCCGGGCGTTCGAGCATCGCTTGTTCATGCCGACGATGTGGCTGCCCCCCGCATCGAATTGGAAGACCGGTTCGCCTCCGCCGACGAGTCCCGCCAGGAGGGTGTAGTACTCGCGCCGCTGGACGGGACGGTCGTCCGTGATCAGGTAGGTTGATTGAAGTGCCTCGTGCTCTGCAAGCCGACTGACGATCGTCGCTCCATCGTCGACATGAATCAGATTCAGAAATCCGTCGGGATTGCCGGCGATCGGCTCGCCGCTGCGAACTGATTCGATTCGACGCAGCAAACGTCCCGGACCGTAAATTCCCGAGAATCGCAGGACGGTCGCAACTCCTTTTGGGCACGCCTGTCGGACCGTTTCCTCGGCAGCCAGCACGATCTGCCCGTCCACGCTGGCGGCATTAGTTTCGGACGTTTCGTCAACCCATTCGCCCGCATCCTGTCCGTATACGCTCGTGCTGGAAATGTAGAGGAGCCGCCGTACCCTCGGACTCCGGGCTTCCAGAACGTTCGCCAGCCCACGGACGTAGACGTCGCGCTTGGACGCCGCCGAGTGCCGATCGTATCCCACCGCGTACAAAAGGATTTCGGTTTCAGGAAGCGATCGCAATGTCTCCGGCAGCAACACATCGCCGATTATCGGTTCGATTCCCTGCTCCGCGAGGACGGCCGCGTTTTGGGGCGTTCGCGTGAGAGCGCTGACTTCTATGCCTTCGGCGCACCAGATGGCGGCCACGCGACGGCCCAGATAGCCGCAGCCGATCACCAGTGCGCGCATCAACGCCCCAAGGGTTCGAGAAACTGCCGCGAGGTCTGCATCACGTACTGTTCGGCCCCACCAAAGCCGATCGCGCGATAACCCTGCTCGCGGGCCCATTTCGCTTCTTCGACGCTGCCGACCGGAAAGCCGGCCACGACGTTGTGCCGCTTGCACGCTTCGAGAATTTTGCTCGCCGACTCGAGCACTCGCGCATGCTGGCGCTGGCCGGGAACTCCATAAGCCATCGCCAGGTCGCCCGTGCCGACCCACAGCACGTCGATCCCGCAGGGGGCAATCTCGTCGATCGCCTCAACCCCCTCTGGGTCTTCAATCAAGGCCAACAACAAGATCGTCTCGTTGATCGCCGAAAAGTAGTTGTCGAGAGGCACGCGGCCCCACAGGGCCCCTCGTCCCGGCCCAAAACCTCGCGTTCCCAACGGAGGATAGAGAGCCGCGTCGCGCAGTCGCCGGGCATCCGCAGCCGAGCGGCAATGGGGCAGCAGGATTCCCTGTGCTCCGAGATCGAGCGCATGCATCACCGCTTCGGGGTCATCATTTCTCAACACGCGCACGATGGGAACCGTGCCGCCCGCAAAACAGCCCTGCACCAGGCGATCGATGGTTGTCGCATCGGCCGCGCCGTGTTCGCCATCGAGCAGCACGAAGTCAAATCCCCCGTAGCCCAACAGCTCGCACAATCCGGGCTCCGGCAGACGGACCGAACTTGAGAACACAGTGCCGCCCGCACTGAGAATCTGTTTGGCCCGGTTAGGACGAACTTGCACGAGACTATCGCATTCTGTTGATTGCTGGAGCCAACTCGCCGGCCGCACTTAAGACGACCTCGAGGCTTCCAACGAGTCGCTCGACAACTAATGCATCAGACGGGAACTGTCGCGTGACTTCCAAGCGCCCGCTCGCGAGCGCCTCGCGCAGAGCGCCCAGCCTTTCGAGCATCAGTCGGACAAAATGCGCGAGTTCGGTAGAGTCGAGGTCGCGCCGAACTAACTCCGTCGCTTCGGCGCTCCGCACTCGAATCAGTTCGGCCAGCCCGTTTCCCTGCGTCCGAAACAGTCGACCATTCGTCAGCGCCCGCCGCAAACGTCCCTCGGGGTCGAACTGGTAATAGACATCCTCGCCAAAATAGACCGACAGCCGGCCGTCCCGATGAAAGCCGGCGACGATCCTGTCCGCGACTGCCGGACCCCGGAGCTCAACCCGCTGGGTGAGCGCAACTAGCTCACGCATCAGGTCTTCGGCGGTGCCCGATAATCCTTCAGAATTGTTCGCATCTGTGGCCATCGATCAGGGATTCTAGTGCCCTCGAGCCCGAGATCCTACGATTCGCCGCTTGAAAGCCGCGTTCCCTGTTGACAAACGTACCCGCTTGCCTCACCTTGTTCGATTGGTACGGTCGATAGCCGCTGTGAGACCGTCGGGGCCGAAAACTTCACAGGGATTTAGCGTTCTGACGCTCGTCGAATCACGATATCCTGCTGTGATTGTCGTTTACCGAGGGGAAATGCCGCCGTTTTGGCGGTGCCGGGCCCAAAACCTGCTCGGAAAATGACCGGCGAATCCAAACCGCCGCGGGCCAACCATCGCGGGATGACTTACAATGAAGGTGTGTTCGGCAAGGGGAAGGGTCTTGCTGCGCGCTTTCCGGAGCCCCTGAATGTCAACCGCCATGTGGAAGCCCGTCGGGCCGATGTCTTCAGCGGAATTTCAAACCGTTGACGGAGATCGGCTCGCAGACATCCAACACAAACACGCGGCCGTCAAGCAACTCCTGGCTGTGCGGCAGTTGGACGCGATCCTGCTGCAACGACCTCTGAACTTTGCCTGGTTCACTTCCGGCGGCGATTGCTCGCGCGGCGGATCCTCAGACGCGTCGGCGGCTCTCTTCATCACGCCGGAAGCGCGGGTCGTCGTGACCAGCAATGCGGAGTCCGCCCAACTCTTTGACCGCGAGCTGCAGGGGCTGGGCTTTCAGCTCAAGGAACGCCCGTGGCACGAGCCTCGCGCGACGCTGATGGACGATCTTTGTCGCGGCCGCAAGGTGGCCAGCGACGCGCGCTTTAACGGCACGCCCGATATCAGTGAGGCGCTCAAGCCGTTGCGAGTGCCCCTCACGTCGATCGAGTGCCGCAAACTTCGCGAACTCGGACCGGTGCTCTCGCACGCGGTGGAAGCGACCTGCCGCAATTGCGAGCCGGGCCAAAGCGAATGTGAAATTGCCGGAGAAGTCGCCCACCGGCTCATCCGCCACCAGATCTATCCCGAACGCATCCAAGTTTGCGCCGATGGGCGGGCGGCGACTTATCCGCACTGGACCTTCGGCTCGGAAGGCGTGCAGCGCTCGGTCGCCATCTCGGCCGTCGGCAAGCGGGCCGGCTTATGTCTGGGAGTTTCGCGGACGGTGTCCTTCGGCACGCCTCCCACCGAGCTGCAGAACGATCACCACAAGACCGTTCTGATTCAAGCCAGCGGCATGTTTTTCACGCAGGCCAATTTCGCGACGTTTGAGATCTGGAACCGCGTGGCGCGCATCTACGAAAAATTCAAATGTGACGATTCGTGGGAGCGAACCGAGCAGGCGGAAGTCATCGGCTATGAACTCGCAGAATATCCACTCGTCCCCCGCAGCGAATTTCAGATCGCGCCGCGGATGCCCGTCTATTGGCATCCGGCGGTCGGGGCGGCAATGTCGGGCGACTCGATCCTGGTCGGCGACGGACAGTTCGAAGTCCTGACCCCGGCGGAAGGCTGGCCCAAGGTGAAAGTGGTCGTCAAAGGAACCACCATCTATCGGCCGGATATCTTGATCAGGACGCCGTAGCCCGGCCAAGCCGGCTAGACGACTTTCGCGTTAATCCACGGCATCATCGCCCGCAGCTCTTTGCCGACCTTTTCGATCATGTGCTCGCGGTCGCGGCGGCGCATGGCTTGGAACGTGGGTTGGTTGGCCTTGTTCTCGAGAATCCATTCCTTGGCGAATTGACCGGATTGGATCTCTTGCAGAATCTTCTTCATTTCCTGCTTGGTCTCTTCGGTCACGATGCGCGGGCCGCGGGTGTAATCGCCGAATTCGGCCGTGTTCGAGACGCTGTAGCGCATGTAATTCAGGCCGCCCTGGTAAAACAGGTCGACGATCAGCTTCAGCTCGTGCATGCACTCGAAGAAGGCCATCTCCGGCTGGTAGCCCGCCTCGACCAAGGTTTCAAATGCGGCTTTGACAAGGGCGCTCACTCCCCCGCACAGCACGCACTGCTCGCCGAACAGATCGGTCTCGGTTTCCTCGGCGAAGGTCGTTTCGATCACGCCGCCGCGCGTGCCGCCGATGCCTTTCGCGTAGGCGAGGGCCAGTTTACGGGCCTGGTCAGAGGCTCCTTTGCCTAACGCGATCAGGCAGGGCACGCCGCCGCCTTTCACGTATTCGCTGCGGACGAGGTGCCCGGGCCCTTTCGGTGCAACCAGTGCCGAGTCGACCCCCTCGGGCGGAATCACCTGGCCGAAGTGAATATTGAACCCGTGCGAGCACAAGAGCAGGTTGCCCCTTTGCAAATTGGGGCGAATCTCTGAGCGGAACAAATCTCCCTGCACTTCGTCGGGCAGCAGAATGTTGACGATGTCGGCAGCCTTGGTTGCGTCGACGAGCGAAACGGGCTGGAAGTCGTGCGAGACGGCCAGGTCGTAGTTTGCACTACCCGGCCTCTGCCCGATGATGACCTTACACCCGCTGTCGCGCAGGTTTTGAGCCTGGGAATGTCCCTGGCTGCCATAGCCCAAGATGGCGATCGTCTTGTTTTTCAGCAGCGAGAGGTCGGCGTCATCCTCGTAGTAGATTTTGGCGGGCATTTTTGGCCTAGGTCTCGGGTTTGACTGCGGTTGAAGGTCAGCTCACGATGCCGAAAGAAGTCAGGCAGACTCGGGATTTTCCGCCGATTCCTGCGCTTCGACGGGCGGTCGGTCGCCGGCGGGTCCGTCGACGGTGAAAGCCGCGTCGCGCAGCATGGCAATTCGGCCCGTGCGGACCATCTCCAGGATGCCAAATGGCCGCATCTGCTCGATGAACGCTTCGATTTTGCTCTCGCGGCCCGAAATCTCGACCATCACATGCTCGGGGCTGACGTCGACAAGCCGGCCCCGAAAGATTTCGGTCAGTTCCTTGATCTGCGAGCGGCTGCCGTTCCGGGTGCTGACTTTCATCAACATCAAGTCGCGCTCGACGTACTCCTTCGAGGAAAAGTCGAGCACTTTGACGACCGTCACGATCTTTTCGAGCTGCTTGCGGACCTGGTCGAGCACCCGGTCGTTCCCGTTGACAACGAACGTGATCCGCGAAAAACTCGCGTTCTCCGTCGCGCCGACCGCCAGGCTGTCGATGTTGAAGGCGCGGGACGCCAACATCTGCGAAATGTGGGCCAGGACCCCGGGCTGGTTCATAACCAGCGCCGAGAGAACGTGTCGCATAAAAAGCCTTCAGCACGGCGGATTTGGACGGAGGCGGGGTTCGAGGCCGTCTCGAATGGCTCAGTTTAGAGGAGCCGCCTAGGCTTCACAACCAAATGGCCTGAAGCGGCTTGCGCGAGATGCATTCCGCGCGACGGGGTGTTATCTTCACACAAAATGAACTGGTTTCGACAAGCCTTTGCGATCGATCCCCCTGGCCCCCTCGCACCGACCGACCAGGAACGGGCCGTCGTCGAGCGGCTCTGTCGAATCCTGGTTCGGCGGCGGATGCACGTCCCCGCTCAGGCATTCCTCGAAATGTCGCGGCCCCTCAACCGGGTCGCGGCGCAGGCTCTCTATTTCTTTCAGCCCGTCGCCTCGCTTGCGCTGACAGGTGACGACTACAACCGGTTCGCGCGATTTCTCGAAAAGTCCGGCTCGATCGACTATCTGTGCCGGCGCATCGAGGATTTCGCAGCGGACGCACCGGTTTCACCAGCGACTGCCAACGAGCAGTCGGCGGGCGAGCCCGATGCGGCCGCTGTCGCGCGCGAATGACGCGTAAGCCGATGGATCTCGACAAAATCAACGTCATCTTCGCGACCGACTGCGGTAGCACCACCACCAAAGCGATTTTGATTGAGAAGGTGGGCGACGGCTATCGGCAGACGTATCGAGGCGAAGCGCCCACCACTGTCGAAGAGCCGGTGGCCGACGTGACCGTCGGTGTCATCAACGCGGCGACCGAGGTGGGCGAACTGGCCGGACGCCGACTGGTCAACGACCAGGGCGACTTGATTCGGCCAGCCCGCGGCAACGAAGGCTGCGACATCTACATTTCGACCTCAAGTGCCGGCGGCGGCCTGCAAATGATGGTCGCCGGCATCGTGCGCGAGATGACCGCGGCGAGCGCCAAACGGGCCGCCCTCGGGGCCGGCGCCATCGTCATGGACGTGATCGCCGCCAACGACAAGCGGCTCCCCCACGAGCAGATTCAGCGGATCCGCGAATTGCGGCCCGACATGATTTTGGTTTCGGGCGGCACCGATGGCGGCAACACCGCCAAAGTTGTCGAGATTGCCGAGCGGATCGCCCCGGCGCGGCCGCAGCCGCGGTTCGGCAAGAACTACCGCATGCCGCTGATTTATGCGGGAAACCAGGACGCCACCGATCTGGTGCGTGATGCGCTGGGTGACAGCGTCGAGCTGTTCGTGGTGCCCAATCTGAGGCCCGTGCTCGAACGGGAAAATTTGGGGCCGGCTCGCGACAGGATCCACGACCTGTTTCTTGAGCACGTGATGGCCCACGCTCCCGGTTACGACAAGCTCATCCGCTGGGCCGATGCCCCGATCATGCCGACGCCCGGAGCAGTCGGCGACATCCTGCAAATGATCGCTCGGCGAGAGGGAATCAACGCGGTGGGCGTCGACATCGGCGGCGCGACGACCGACGTCTTCAGCGTTTTTTCCGGCAACTTTAATCGCACCGTGAGCGCCAACTTGGGGATGAGCTATTCGATCTCCAACGTGTGCGCCGAAGCAGGGATGGCCAACATTTTGCGGTGGGTGCACGTCGACATGGACGAGCGCACGCTACGCAACCGGGTCAAAAACAAGATGATCCGCCCCACGACCATTCCCCAGACTCTCGAAGCGCTGATCTTCGAGCAGGCCGTCTCGCGCGAAGCATTGCGTCTGGCCTACGCGCAACACAAGGAGTTCGCGACGACGCTGAAAGGCGTGCAACAGCAGCGGACGGTGGGCGATCTGTTTACCCAAGAGGGAGGCGGCCAATCGATCGTCGACAACATGGCGCTCGATCTGCTCGTGGCGTCGGGCGGCGTGTTGTCGCACGCACCGCGGATGGAACAGACGGCTGCCATGCTCATCGACGCGTTCGAGCCCGAAGGGATCACCACGCTCGCCAAGGACAGCATCTTCATGATGCCGCACCTCGGCGTGTTGGCGCAGGTTCATCCGCAGGCCGCAATCGAGGTCTTCGAGCGAGACTGTCTGGTCTATCTCGGGACGTGCGTCGCGCCGAAGGGAACCGCCTCGCCGGAAAAGAAATGCTTTAGTTTTCAGCTTAGCGGCGCGGGACTCAATGAGAACGGCGAGATTCACGTCGGTGAGATGCGCAAGATCCCGCTCGACGCCGGCAAGACTGCGACGATTGTCGTCGAGCCGGCTCGCGGGTTCGACGGCGGCGCGGGGCCCGGCAAACCGATCGAAAAGGAAATTCGAGGCGGAACCGTGGGCGTGATTCTCGACGGCCGCGGTCGGCCGCTCAAATTGCCCGACGACGAGACCGAGCGACGGCAACAGCTGGGTCAATGGGTGCGCGCGCTCGAATTGTATCCTTGAGGCATTCCGGAACTCTCGCTCTAACGCATGGCCACTTACACACCCGGTCTGAAGGTCGTCGGACAAGTCCGGCACAAAGTCCGCCGCGTTTTGCCGATCGCCGGCAACGTGCTCGTGAAGTCGGGTGATCATGTCGACGCGGAACAGGTCGTTGCCGAAACGTTCATGCCGGGCGACGTCACGCCGCTCAACTTGTCGAACATTCTTTCGCTCGCGCCCGCTGAGGTGAAGGGCTGCCTGCTCAAAGCCGAGGGCGAGCGCGTCGAGCCTGGTGAAGTGCTGGCCCGCACGAAAGGTATCTTCGGGCTGTTCAAGAACGAATACCGCACGAAGGTGGGCGGGACGCTGGAATCGGTCTCGGCCGTGACGGGCCAAGTCATCTTGCGCGGCAAACCAATTCCCGTGCAGGTGCGGGCGTATCTGACCGGCACCGTAATCGAAGTTGTGCCCAACGAAGGCGTGGTCGTTGAAGCCGACGTCTCGCTGATCCAGGGGATTTTCGGCGTCGGTGGCGAGGCTTACGGGCCGATCGCAATTGCCTGTCGCGATCCCTCCGAGCGGCTCGACGCAGGCCAAATCATGCCCGAGCACAAGGACAAGATCGTAATTGGCGGCGGACGGATGACCGGAGATGCCATCCACCAAGCGGTCAGATTTGGCGCAGCGGCGATTGTTTCAGGGGGCATCGACGACCAGGATCTCAAAGAGATTTTGGGCTATGACCTGGGCGTCGCGGTCACAGGGTCAGAGCGCATCGGTCTCACTTTGATTGTGACCGAGGGATTCGGCGAGATCGCCATGGCGGAGCGCACGTTTCGCTTGCTGGCATCGCGGAAGGGCGCTCCAGCCGCGGTGAGCGGAGCGACACAGATTCGAGCCGGCGTGCTGCGTCCTGAAATCGCGATTCCGATCCAACACCCTGGAGCGGCGTCGGCTCGTGACGAGGCGACAATCGACTCAACACTCAAGGTGGGCGCGAATGTGCGGATCATTCGCGATCCCCATTTCGGCGTCATCGGCAAAGTTTCGGCCTTGCCGCACGAACTGCGGACGCTCGAATCCGGCTCAAAAGCGCGCGTGCTGGAAGTGGCTGTTGACGGGGCTCCGCGCATTCTCGTACCGCGAGCCAACGTGGAGCTGATCGAGACCTGACCCGGCCTGTGAGCACTGCTATGACCGCCTTGAACGATCAGATGCCTCAAAGCCCAAGCCTGAGGCCCAAATTTGGGTGGCTGGGGTCGAGCGCAGCGAGCCCCCAGGCCCTAACCGTCTGGGGGCGAACCGAAGCGGTTCGACCCCAGCCACCCATCGTGCGGACGGCAACGAGCATCCTGCTTGGCTTTACGATGCTGCTCGCGATCGGAAATCGTGCAGCCGCCGATACTCCTTCATCGAGCCCTCGGCCGCCCGCCGACGTCAGTGCCTCGGATCACCCTTGGGACGACGGCACGAAAATCGACGTCACGTTTTCGCTCTCTCCCGATGATCGCCCGGATGCCGCTCCCAAGTTGGTCTCGTTCTACAGCGTAGAGCGCTCCGGCGAACGCGACGGCACCTTTGAACCGGTCGGCGTGCCGCTCACGCCAGACAAGACCGCTTACAACAATGGAACACTCACGACGACGATCGAAAAGTGCCTCCGCGGTGAACCCTATTTCTTTCGCGTGCGGGCAGTTTCTGCCGATGGTCGCAAATCGGCACCGGCCGTGACTCGCGAGCCGGCCGTTGGCGTAAGGCAATGGTTTGATGGCGATCACTTATGGCTGGCCCTGGTCCTGGCCGTGATCTGTGGATCGATCGTGCTGTGCATCGAGCTAGCGCGACGGGGCTGGCCGATCAAAATCCGACGCATTGCCGGCCTGGATGCCGTCGAGGAAGCCGTGGGCCGCGCCACCGAAATGGGCCGGTCGTGCTTTTTCATCGCCGGCGTTCAGGATCTCAACGAGATGCAGACCGTCGCGGGGATCAATGTCCTGTCGCATGTGGCCAAGGTCGCCGCTGAGTACGACGCCCGCCTCGAGATGCCCACGGCCCGCTCGCTGGTCATGACGACGGCTCGCGAGACAGTGCAGGCCTCGTACCTCGCGGCCGGCCGGCCGGACTCGTATGTCGAAGACAACATTTACTATGTGACCGACGAGCAATTCGGCTTCGCCGCCTACGCGACCGGAAAGATGGTGCGCGAGAAACCGGCGGCCTGCTTCTACATGGGCTGCTTTTTCGCCGAGTCGCTCCTCTTCGCCGAGACAGCAAATACGGTCGGCGCGATTCAGATCGCCGGCACGGCCGAGCCCGCTCAGCTTCCGTTTTTTGTCGCGGCCTGCGACTTCACATTGATCGGCGAAGAGTTTTATGCCGCGTCGGCTTATCTCTCGGGCGATCCCGATCAGTTGGGCAGCCTCAAGGGTCAGGACTTTGGCAAAGTGCTTGTCGCCTGTCTGCTGATCGTCGGTTCGCTGCTCGCCACGGCTGCCGTCGTGACAAACTCGTCGCAACTCGCCGAGGCGACCGCCTATCTCCGCGACACGATTTTGAAGTGAGGACGCGACCCGAATGAAGCGGATTGTTCCCCTGTTGATTGCGGCGATGGCCGGTTACGTGCTGGTCGCATCGCGCTTCATCCCTCTCGCGGAGAAATGGGGCGAGGTCGAAGCGATCTGGTTCGACGTTCTGGCCGCGATCGCCTTTGTGCTGGGCGGCGGAAGCCTGCTCAAACTCCACTTGCGAAAAATCAGCGACCGGACGACCGGCTGGGGCTATTCGGTAATCACATTGGCCGCATTTCTCGGGACGCTCTACGTGGGGGTCGCGAAAACCGGGGCCCGGCCATCGCAAGAGCAAGAGTTCTATGGCCAATCGTTCGCGCCCCTAACGATGGATGACCTGCCACCAAGCCTGACCTATCGCGTGCCCGGCTCGATCCCCACGCGGGCTGACGGCGAACCGTTGCCGCTCGGCGTGCAGCGCCAACTCAGCCAGGGCAGCGGCGACATCGTGTTTCGTGGTTGGATGTCGACCAAACAGGAAGCGGACCTCTCCGACTACAAAGACGAACTCGCCTGGCGCTGCACGGTCGAAAAACTATTCGACACAGCCCAACCACCCGCCGCGCTCAAAGGCAAAGTCTCGTACCTGGCCGATTATTCGCGACTCGGCTTTCGCGGTTATATGACCGACGCCGACCACGAGGCCCTCTTGAAGCTCGGCAGCAATGGGCCTTTCGTCGCCGCAGTCGAGGCCTTGTGGACGGCCAGCCGGCTCGAGACACAAGTTTCGGCCGAGAAATTGCCGGCTGGATTCAGCATTCCGGCCGCCAGTCGCACGTACCTCTCGTACGACGAAGCGACACACAAGCTTGGCATTCGCGGCCCGATGTCGACGGCCCTGCGGGACGAGCTGGCGCGGGACCACTTTCCACTCGTCCGGCCGATGACGGCCGAGCAACGTGCGGCCTTTGTCAACGACGTCGAATCCCACGGCGGCAAGCTGAGCGAGCTCCAGGCCCAAACACTTGACGCGGCCCTGGCGAAGGCCTGGTCGATCGACGGTTTGCAGTTTGCGCTCAATGAGGCGGGACACGCCGTCCCCGCCGAGAAATCCGCCTGCGAACTGTATCAGGAACAACAGTCCCGCAAGAGCGGATCAGCGACAGCGCCAAAAACCGCCGCGCCAAAGCCGGAACCGGACGTTAAATTGAACGACCGCCAACGAGCCGCGATCGATGAATTCGTCCGCGAGCGCACCGAAACGGTCGACGATCTGGCCGCACGGCTCAAGGCAGCGGGCCCGTTCACGGCCAACCAGAAAAACGCTTTGCAAGAATTCTTCGCCAAGGTGCCAACCACCGGCGAGCAAAAACTCAACGCCTGCATCGATCTGTTGCGGATTGGTCCGCTGACGCGAGAGCAGCGCGATTTTCTGCGGAACGATTACCGCGAGCAAAGCCAGTGGCGCCGAACCGTCGGCGACTTGTTCGTGAAGGCGCACAAGGTGAAGTATCCCTGGTCGGGCCAATACAACTCGCCCGGCTCATGGTTCGGCTGGGCGTACGAGTATGTCTTCAAGCCGTGCACCGCCACGATATTTTCGCTCTTGGCGTTTTACGTCGCCTCCGCGGCGTTTCGAGCCTTCCGCGCCAAGAACGTCGAGGCCCTGCTGCTCTTGGGGACGGCCTTCATCATCCTTTTGAGCCAGACGTTCGCTGGGTACTGGCTCACCTCGTGGCTGCCGTCTGATCCGCAGCAAAACTTGCTGGCCTGGCTGCGGATGGAGAACCTGAAGATCCTGATCATGCGCGTCTTCACCACGGCTGGCACCCGCGCGATCATGATCGGCATCGCGCTGGGCATTGCTTCCACTTCGATCAAAATCATGCTGGGGCAGGACCGCTCCTACGTGGGAAGAGACTGATCCATGCGGTTCAACTGGGACAATATCGATCGTCGTTGGATCTTCTTGATGATGGGCCTCACGGTCGCCGGCCCCATTTTGTGGCAGCTCGCCTTTCCTGAGATCCCGACCCCCTACGCCCGTTCGGTCTTCGACGCGATCGAAAAGTTGCAACCAGGCGACAAAGTGCTCGTCGCGTTCGACTACGACCCGGCGAGCGAGGCCGAATTGGGACCGATGGCGACCGACTTCGTGCACCACTGCTGCGAAAAGAAGGTGAAGATGTATTTCATCTCACTCTGGCCCGTCGGTCCGGTAATGGTTCAGGACGCCATTCGCAACATCATCGAAGCCGACTACCCGCAAATGATCTACGGGCAGGATTACGTGAATCTCGGCTACAAGTCAGGCTACGAAGGCGTGATCAAGGTCATTGTCACGGATCTCCGCAGCCTCTATCCAACCGACACCCGCGGCAGCAGCATCGATCAAATTCCGATGTGCCGTGACGTCAAGAATATTCAGAGCATGAAGCTCATTATTGACGTCAGCGCGGGCTACGCGGGGGCGAAGGAATGGACCCAGTACGCGGCGGTGCCGTACGCCGACAAAATGAAGCTGGTCACCGGCTCGACCGGCGTCCAGTCGCCGCAGTTATTTCCTTATCTCCCCGATCAAATGGCCGGACTCCTGGGCGGAATCAAGGGAGCGGCCGAGTACGAAAAGCTGGTCAATGAGAAATACAGCGGCCCAACGCCCGCTCCGAAGTATCAAGAGGCCCTCCGCCGCATGGGACCGCAGCTGTTCGCCCACCTGTTGATGATCGGACTGATCATCGCGGGGAACGTCATCTATTTCACTCAGCGCCGCCGTGGGGTCCGCTCGCGATGAAGAACGAAACCCGGATCTGGATCATCTTATTTGTGATGGCTGCGGGATTCGTGGCCTGGCGCGTCGGCGAGTACGGGGCCAGCCGTCAGTACGTCCGTGAAGTCGACGGTCGCGTCGCTCCGGCCACAGTCGCCGATACCGTCGCTGGAACGGCCCAGTTCAGCCTCTCGCGGACGCTCGGCGTCTGGGTGGCCGCGGCCCTCACGCTTTGCATCTTTTCGTTTCTGTACCGCGACAATCCCTTTTATAAGCTGGCCGAATCGGTGCTGGTCGGGGTCTCCGCCGCCTATTGGATGGTCGTGGCTTATTGGGACGTGCTGATTCCCAACCTCTTCGGGAAGCTCTGGCCGTCCTGGATTCAGTCCTGGGCCATGCCGGGACTCTCTCCGCAACACGACGAATATTGGTTTGCGTACTTCATCCCGCTCGGATTGGGAGTCATGCTCTTGTGGAGACTCGCGCCCCGCGGAGGCTGGATCGGCGTTTGGCCGCTCGCTTTCTCGATCGGGGCGACCGCCGGGCTGCGGCTGGTGGCCTATTTCCAGGCCGACTTCTTGAGCCAGATCCGTAGCGGCATTATTCCGTTCACGGTGTTCAAAGATTCGCAAATCGACATTGAGCGGTCGATCGAGAACGTCGTGCTGGTGACCGGCACACTCGCCTGTCTCTCGTATTTCTTCTTCTCGTTCGAGCATAAAGGGGCGCTCGGACGGGTGTCTCGAGTCGGCGTGTGGGTGCTGATGATCACCTTTGGAGCCGGCTTCGGCTACACGGTGATGGGACGGATCGCGCTGTTGGCCATCCGTCTCGAGTTCCTGTTCGACGACTGGCTCTGGCTGATCGATCCGTCGGACAGGCGGATCGGAATGTGAGGGTCGAGCGGCAATGCACCACAAACTCGGACTGCTCCTGACCGCGACGATCATTCCGTTGGCGCTGACAGCACACGCTATCGGTAGTGAGGAGCCGACCTACCGAGAACACCAGAACTTGAGCTATTACCTCGACGCTCGAGGTGTTCGACATCCGATTCGATCGATCGCCGATTGGAATATCCGCCGCACACAGATCCTGGTCCAGATGCAGGCGGTGATGGGGCCCCTTCCGCATCCCGTTGCCCCTGTGCCGCTGGACGTGCGAATTCTCGAATCGGTTTCGCTCGGTCCGATCGTCAGACGCAAAATCGACTATCACACGGACTCACCGAGCCGCCGCGTCTCGGCCTATCTGTTCGTGCCGGCCAACGCGTCATCAAAACAGCCGGCAGTCCTGTGCCTGCATCAGACGATCAAAATTGGCAAGTCGGAACCAGCCGGCTTGGGGACCAATCTGGACCTGCGGTATGCGCTCCAGCTTGCCCTGCGCGGGTACGTCACGCTCGCCCCTGATTATCCCTCGTTCGGCGAGTACGCGTACGACTTCGATCCCAGGGATGGCTACGTCAGCGGAACTATGAAGGCGATTTACGACAACATCCGCGCGGTCGACCTGATGCAAACGCTGCCCGAAGTCGATGGGGACCGGATTGGCTGCATCGGTCATTCCCTCGGCGGACACAATTCGATCTTCACCGCGGCGTTTGATCCGCGGATCAAGGCGGTGGTCTCCAACTGCGGCTTCACGCGGTTCCACAAATACTACAGCGGGAAGCTCAAGGGCTGGGAGAGCCCACGCTATATGCCTCGAATCGCCAGCGTCTACGGGAGCGATCCCGATCGGGTGCCGTTCGACTTCACGGAAATTGTCGCCGCTCTGGCACCTCGAGCGTTCCTGGCGAGTGCGCCGATGCACGACGACAACTTCGAGGTCTCGGGCGTCCGCGACGTGATTGCGGCTGCGAAACCGATCTACGCACTCTTCGGAAAACCGGACAATCTTGCGGCCAATTATCCCAACTGCCAGCACTCGTTTCCGCCTGCCGCCCGCGAGGTGGCCTACTCATTCTTGGACCGACATCTCAAGTAGGCGTCACGCTCGAAAGAGAAGGAAGAATCGCTGACTTTGCGCGCGGCTTTTAAGAGCACTCAACCATCGCTGCTCAAAGCGCTTCTACGACTTGCCGTTCCGGGGCCAGCCGGGCCATGTAGCTCATCGAACGCTCCTGAAAATCGGGGCATTCGAGTGCGAGGCGCTTGCTGATTGGCTTGGGATCGGGAATCGTGCGGAGGTCCTTCAAATACGACAAGAGCACATGCTTGGCCTCGGGCGAGCCGTGCAGCATGAAGTGGACCCACGCCCAGGCTTCTTGGTAGTCGGAGCGGCGCATCTGGGCGTCGTCGCCGAGGGCTTCCAGCCGCTTTAGATTAGGCCGCCAACCCTGAGCCAACAGGGCCGAAAGCTTGGTGGCGTACTCGCGATTGATGCCGCCCGGCTGCGGGCCTGAGACCTCGAAGTATTCCGCCAGGCCCTCGTCGAGCCACAGCGGCACACGCTTCATCGCCGAGTGCAACAGGCCATGCGTGTATTCGTGTCTCAGATCCTCGCGCACGCTTTGCCCCCAGTGCGTGAAGACCGCCAGCTCTGTCGAGGACCCCACGAAATAGGCGCTTCGCGGCGGCAGCTTCGGGTAGGTCACCGCCATGTACTTGCGGTACTCGGTCTCGTTGTTGAACAGATAAACGACGACCGGATCGCGATGCAGCGGCAACTCGAGCAGCCGTGCCTCCTGCTCGCGAAGTGTGCTCAGCTCGCGAATCAGTTCGTGATCCTTTTGCAGTTTGAAATCGCTCAACACAAGCAACTGCTCGCACTTCACCTGGTGCTTGACCGGCAGCGCCACGGGGTGATCGACCGCCTGGCAGCCTGAGAACACGAGCGCGATGGCAAGCAAAATCGCGGCAGCACGGGGCCTCCGCCGGGCAACAAATTCTCCGATTGGCCGGCGTGCAGGCGCACTGGCAGCGTGTGGTTGAGCATTTGCGATCGTTCGCCAGAGAGGTTTCCACTGTGCAGCAAAGTGACCGCCCAGATACTTCTTGAGAAACCGCAGCCGATGAGTGCGACGAAGGTCCGGATACCCAGCAAGGCTCGCAGCAAGCTGGCCGAGCATGCGGTTCGATATGCGCTGCGAGAGGAACCGCTTTCGCTCAATACGATCCGCACCGCCGATTTGGACGCTGGCCTCGCTCGCATCAACACCGACAAAAATGTCGGAGGCCGACAGGTCCCGATGGATCAGCGAAAACTCGTGCATCCGCGCAAGCTCGCTCGCAAAGAGCCGGGTGTTGGTCTTGATCCAGGTTTCTCTCTGCCGCGAGGATAGACCGGAGAACTGATGGGCCAGGAAGGTCGTCAGCGGCACCCTGCGACCCGAGCGCTCGGTCACGACGATCTCGCGCATTTGTGACACGGAGCGTGCCTGGAGATACAGTAGGATTCGTGGCGTCGACACGCCGCGTCGGGCCAGGGCGTGCGCCATTTCCCAGGCCCGCCGGGTGGAGGACCAGCGAAAACGCGGAAAAAGGTCTCGCCAGCCCAGCGCGCGACTCGTTTCAAGAGCCTCGCATCGCAGGGGCGTCTCGGCTGCCCAGAGGTCGACAACAGCCACGCGTTCGCCGGCTGTGCGTCGGAGCCAGAAGCGGATGCGATCCGGGCGAAACAGCGTGTCTGGGTTGGCTCGCAGCTCGAGCACCTGATCGATGCCGAGGACGGCCAGCCCGCGGCAAACAACGCCACCCGAATCGGCGACGATCAAGCGCCGATTCGAGCGCTGCCATTTCTTGTCGTAGCGAAGCTGTTCGCGCTGCACGGCCTTTCGACAAAACGCCTCAATCTGCCGCCCAAGCCGGACGCGAGACCGGCGATTTCTGTGCGAGCTCACGGTGGCACTGGCGGCTTGTCCGCCAGTGTTCCCTTCGCGTGTTTCAAAAGAGCGCACTGGCGGGCAAGCCGCCAGTGGCACCCAAGAGCTTCGACTGTCCGGTGGGCTCGCCTCCACATGCAAGGCACCCGCCTCGCGGAGGTAAGCGTTCAAAAAGCGGCAACGGTCGCACCGGCCTGCGTTCCGGAAGAAGTTGAAGAGTCCGAACAAATCCCAGCGGGCGCGGGCCGACCGGCGGAACGCAGTGCCCCACCTGCGCCGCGGTCGCACTCCCTGCAGATCGATGAGCGTCAGCACCACCCGACCGTCACTGTTCACTTCAGCGAGAAGGTTTGCCGGATGCAGATCGCGATGCACGAGGCCGGCGCGATGGAGCCTCCCGCAAAGACGTCCGAGCGCTCGAGCCAATTCGCGGCGAAACGCCGGAGTTCGCAGAGCCGCGTGACCGGGATTGCGCACGAGCTGGTCGAGCGGCGCGACGTTGGAAATCGCGCGGCTGGCTAGATAGCTCTCACTAGCGAGCGGGCCACGCGACGCGAAGCCCACCGCCACGCACTCGATCGTATCGATTCCAGCCGCTTGAACCTGCTCAGCAGCGCGGGCCTCTCGCGCCGCCTGAGTCCCGCGAATCGTGTTTCGTATCGCATCCCACCAATGGGCGGCCTTGAAGTGTTTGACAAACACAGCGCCCGACGGGAGCTCGAATCGGAAGACCGTCCGATGCGGGCCCGATTTAATCGTGGTGACTCGATTCGGGGTTGCGCACTCAGCCGCGGGAAAGTCGTCACTTCGGCCCCGGCAGAGCGACTCGAAACCGTGCTCGTAAAGCTGGCGAATGATCGACTCATCCCCGCGCCACGTGACCTCGCCGACCTTCAGCAAGCTCGGCGTGCCGGCATCGTCGGCGGCCGCGTGCCGGGTTCGAGATTGGTGTCGGGTGGCTGCGAGATCCATCCCACGGTTTCCGCCGGCCCGCTAATCCGTCGCTTCCGCTCAGTCGAGGCGAGAATCCTCGTCGGGCTTTTCGGCCTTATCCATCTTCCGCATCAAGTCGTGGAGAAGGTCGTTCGCCGGAGCGGCGATCAGATCGCTGCGCCCGTGCGTCACCAGCGAGTGCACAAATTCAGGGTGTGCCTGCCAGTCAGACGGTTTCCAGTTGCGGACGTCGACGTAGATATCCGAAAGGCTCGCCTGACTCTTGGGGATCAGCACCAGGCCATCTTTCGAGTACATCACGTGATATTTGAAGGTGAACGTCATCAGGCCGGCGCCCACGATCATCCCCATAAAGAACAGAAGCAGCTTGCGCATGAAATCCATTTCTCCCGCAGCCAGCGATCGGCAAAAAAGCCCAGCAAAGCGGCCAAATCATGGCAGAATCAAGGGGTTGCGGCAATACGCATTCGGGCGACGCCGACGCGACAAAACCAGCCTTACGTCTCGAATCGGTCGCCGGTTCGCACCGGATAACCGGCCAGGAATTCACCGGCTGTCATCGCCCGCTTTCCCTCGGGCTGCAGCCGGCGAATTTCGAGCGCTCCGCCGGCTGCTTGGACAACCAGCTGCTTATTCTCGCCTGCCAGGACCGTCCCGGGCGGATCGCTCGAGCCGCTCGGAGATTGGCTCCCCGCAGGGGCGACTTCGAGCACGATCACGCGCAGGGCGCGACCGGAACCTGTTGCTCCCTCCTTTTGTTCTCGCATCACCAGCGTCGAGTAGGCGAGCGGCCAGGGCTGGAATGCTCGCACCTGGCAGTCGATCTGCCGAGGCGAGCGGTTCCAGTCGATTCGTCCGTTTTCCTTCTTGAGTCGGGGCGCGCGGCTGGCTTGCGTCGAATCCTGAACAATCGGCTGAGCCGTGCCGTTTGCGAGTTGATCGACGACCCGCAGAGTCAGCTCCGCTCCCAACAGCGCGAGTCGCGATTCCAGGTCACCCGCCGTCTCGCGGGCGCCAATTGGCGTTCGGCCGATTGCCAGCATCGGACCGGCGTCGAGCTTGGGCTCGATCTGAAAGATCGTTACGCCCGTCTCGGTTTCGCCCTCGAGGATTGCCGTTTGAATCGGGGCGGCTCCGCGGTATTTCGGCAGGATCGACGCATGAACGTTGATCGCTCCCAGGCGCGGCACGGCGAGCAAAGCGGCTGAAAGGATCTGCCCGTAAGCGGCCACCACGCACAAATCGGGGGCGAGGGCAGCGAGCGATTCGATGGCTTCCGCGGTATTCGCCTTTTCCGGCTGAAGCACCGAGACCCCCCGCTCAATCGCCAATTCTTTGAGCGGATTGACGTGGCGGTGATGGCCTCGCCCCGTCCGATCCGGCTGGGTAAACAGGCCGACCACAATGTGTTCGTGCTCCAAGAGCGCCCGAAAGGTCGGCAACGCAAAGCCGCCGGTTGCCATCATCACGAGGCGAAGAGCCACAGCCTACTCCGCGATTGGTTCGGCCCGTCGCACGCACGCGATGTCCCGAACCGCAAGCTTCCAAACTCCGCCCAGTGGGCACGCCTACACAGTCGGTCCGCCATCCGGCTCGAGGCTGCGCAGTGTGCGCTCGATGGCATCGTCGGGAGGAATGGCGCCGGACGCCTGTTGGCGGCGGAACTGCGCCTCGAAGTCCGCAATCCGTGGGTCGAGTTCGCGTCGTGCGACTTCGGTCATCCGGTCGATGAACAGAACCCCGTCGATATGGTCGTTCTCGTGCTGAACGACCCGAGCTTCCAGGTCCTCGAGATCCATCTCGAATTCCCGCCCTTCGAGATCGAACGCGTTGACGACGATCTTCTCCGATCGCCGAACTTGCCCATAGAGCCCCGGAAGGCTCAGGCACCCCTCCTCGGCTTCCACGCTTCCCTTGCGCCGCACGATTTCGGGATTGAGAAACACCTGTTCCGCGGCCGCTTCCGCGGCTGACCCCGTGGCGTTCATGATGAACAGACGCAGGGGCATCGCGACCTGGTTTGCGGCCAGGCCGATCCCGTTGGTGGCGTACATCAAATCAAACATCGCCCGGACCATCTGCTTGAGGTCCGCGTCGATGCGTACGACGGGCTTGGATTTCCAGCGGAGTGCCGGATGAGGATAACAGACGATCTGCATGACCCGTTGCGGAGCGCGCGAGGTTGGAGGTGATTTCGGAATGCACACGCCCGTGAAGGATTATAGGGGTCCTTCCAGGACGGATCGAGCGACTGCATTGCCTCCCGGCTCAGGGAAACGGCGCTCCTTGCAATCCGAACAGTCCCAGAGGACGCGGCCTCGCAAACGTCCTCACGAACTCTCCTCGGCGCACGGCCGAACGTCATCCTGCCGACAGTGATGGATCGGCTCGGCGATCCACACGAAGGGCGCACCCCTCCGAATCACCCCACGGCGATCCGACTCCCGGTTAGTACGTGCGCAGATCGTTGGCGGCCACGGTCGGCGCTGCCGGCGTTGGCGAAGTCTGCGAGATCGCCGTGCCGAAGCTGCCCTCGTAGAACGCGCCTTGCTGCATCACTGGACCCTGCACGCCACAACCACCGCCGGGGCAGCTCGAGCAAGGAGCGGCACCATAGGCGGGGGGTGCATAACCACAGCTTCCACAGGCCGGGGCGCAGCTGCCACAAGGCGGAGGATAGCCACAACCACCGCAGCCACCGTGGAACAGTCCGCAGCAACAACCGCTGGCGGTCATCAAGAGCGTGAGAGCGACGGCGAGGAGAGAGAGGCGTTTCATCGGAACAGTCCTTTTCGGAAGGGGTCTTGAATCTCTGCCGGTGAGAACGGCAGGGATTGCCGGTCTGTTGACAACTCGAACGAGGTCTCGAGACTGGCCGCGGGTCGACTTTGAGAAAAATCAGAAATCTTGACGGGATTGGCTCAAGAAAATCGATCGACTTGCCGAAAGGCGGGCGAACGATAGGCATTTTCTGCCGGAGGGTCAACACGAACTTTCGCGTGACGAACGGCACCCCTCCGAACGGTGCAGAGCCTTGAGCCGCACTGCTTTAGCGCCGCCAAGAGAAGCCCCGGCACCGAACCAATTGCCAAATCGGCCTCAGATTTTCTGAATCGAATGGCCGCTTTCGGCAGCCTGCGAACTCGGCGAACAAGCAAGTCCGCTTCAGAAAGTCCCGCGATTGCGGTGGGTCACCTTGTCTCTCGGTCCCAAGCTCTGCTTGGGACCGCACCTCCTCGAAGCTCTGCTTCGATTCGACTTTTCCTGTCCCGGTGGTCCCCGTCCCGATCCCCGCAGATATCGGATTCGGTTTGAACATCCGCGCTCGGTCGCGCGTCGCGGTTTGAAGCTGCCCAAATTGGGTCAAAGTCGACGCCCCTATACCAGTTTCGAGTGTACCGACCCAATTTTGGTCCCTTCCCGCCTCCACCCCACTGTCTCGCGTGTCCCGTCCCGGGCCTGACTGGTCCCGAGGACGCTCCCGACCCCAGCTCTGTTTGGGACCGCACCTCCGCGCAGCTCTGCTGCGTAATGGTTCGCCTTTTTGTTGGTGACCTTGGTGCCTTTGTGGTTCCAACATCCGTCGTCTTTGCCGGCCGTAGAGTGAACCGTTCAAAATTCGGTCAAGTCGTGCCCCCTATACCAGGAGAGAGTGACCTGACCGAATTTTGGTCCCTCGCCGTCTCCGTCCCGCTCAAGGTTCCGCGACGGAAATCGTCCCGTCCCAGCGTGCCGTCCCGCGCCTCACTGCCACCTCGTGGTCAACTACTTGCGTGGTCAACTACCTATTAAAAGTAGATGACCACACCACCCCCTCTTTCAATTAAAGACCTGTCAGACACCCAACATCGCCTCTCGCGAGAAGTGTCCCGTCCCACGTGTCCCGCCCTCCGATCAGGCTGCCGGGGATCCTTTCCCCCCTATCAAAAATGGATCCCCATCACCGCCGGGGACAAATCTTTTGTTCCCGGCGGGGATCTATTCCCCGGCGGACACAAGCGGATCAAGCCGTCCCGTGTCCCGTCCCACGCTCGGGAAGCGTCCCGTCCCAATGCGCGCTGGCCGACGCTCCGAGCTTCTTGCCACATCAGAGGCGCACCCCGATTCTTGCCCGATTTGAGGGTGCGATCCAAAGCCCGGCGCACGGCGAACGTCCGCGTCTACACGCCCAAACTCCATTTTACCAGAGTCAGTTCAAACCCGATCGCGCGTTTCGGTCACGGCGTAGAAACAAAGTCGGAATTTTCCGACGCTCCTGGCTCCGCGCCTCGGTTCGTGGAAGAAAGCACTAAGACGGAGTCGGGACCAGCGGACCGCCGAGCAGGCAGAACCAGATGCGGCGTGAGATCGTCCGAGAATTCGAGGTGTGTTTCCTGCACTGCCCTCGCTTTACCAACAAATTGCATTGCGAGCGCAAATCGCTGATTTGACATGGGTTGAACATTGCGCGTCGGACATTTGAGTGAGCCGCATATTTCCCAAGCCGACGGCTTGCCGTCGGAATCCGGAACCGACGACAAGTCGTCGGCTTGGGGAGGGGAACGCGGCAATGACTCCACTATCGATCGCGCCAGCCAGCCTCGCTCTCAAAGGACTTACGACGCAGATGCAAAATGTTCTCTACGCGTCGGGTTAATGCTTGCGACACACCAACCCGAAGCGTCAGCGAGGGCTCCTTGACCGCATCGAATCATCCGACCGTCTCAACCAGAGGCGCGTAATCACGGCATGTCGTTGGAGCCAAGCGACCCATGACGAGGTATCTGGCGCCCGTTCTTTTCCCATCCGGATCACCCGAACCCCAACTGCCCTTGGCCGGAAAAGTCGGCCACCGCTATACTCCGCCGCGATTTTCGATTGGGGTTGGATCGCTGCTGCGGTGGAACCGCTCCGCGATCCAACGCGAACGTATCACCGCTGCAGGGAGGCATGAGCGTGGAACGACTTCTCATCGTCGGAATCGACACGGTCGTCGGCGCGAATCTGGCCGCACAACTGGCTGATCAATTCCACGTCACCGGTTTGAGCACCGGCGAAGAGATCGCGATCGAGGGCTGCGTGACGACCCGGGCGCTGATCGGCGACGCACCCTCCGCTCGGCAGGCCATTGCCCTGTATCGCCCAGACCGGCTCGTGCTCTGTCAAGCGGCCGGCGATTCCTCGTGGTACTCCCCAGGCACGGCGAACGTGCGATCGGCGGCAGACGCCACCCGCGCGTGGATCGATGCGGCCCAGGCAGCCGGAAAGTATCTGACACTCATTTCGACCGACGCGGTCTTCACCGGTCCCTGGATGTTTCACACCGAGACTTGCGAGTCGTTCTGCCAGGCCAGCGAAGCGCAGATGCTGCGAACGCTCGAAATGGCGGCCCTAGAAGACTCGGCCCATTCGCTCGTCGTCCGGACGCATCCTTACGGATGGAGTCCGCAGCTCGACGGCGGCTGGATCGACGGAATTCTGGCGGCGCTCGAGGCCGACCAGCCGCCGGTCTTCGATTGCGTGGCCCATGCGACGCCGATCCTGGCGACCGACCTGGCGGACGTGCTCAGCTCGGCCTGGAACGCCGGCCTGACCGGCCTCTATCACGTGGCGGGAGCCGAGCGAACCAATCCGCATCACTTTGCCTGTGCATTGGCCCGGGTCTTCGATCTCGATCCGCCGCAGGCCGTTTGGCTCGCGCCCCCTGCCAGTCCGCCGGCCGGGTTTGCCCGCGGCGAGGCTTCGTTGCACACGCGGTCGATCCGGCGCGCGCTGGGCATCGGACTTCCGATGCTCGTCGAAGGCCTCGAGCGACTTCGCGCACAGCACGACCAGGGCTTTGACCGCCGTTTCGGTCGCAGCAGGCGCTTTGCGGCGAGCAAGGTCGCGTAGCACCGGCCGCAGCCATAGTAGCGCGAAAAATGTCGGGGCTGAGGGTGGCTGGGGTCGGCGTCTTCGCGGCTCGACTGAGCTCGCCGAAGTCCGCCCCCAGTGCTTCGTATCTGGGGGCGAACCGAAGACGGTTCGACCCCAGCCACCCTGACATTTGGCGATCGGCGGACCACGACAACGCTAGAAGACCAGCGACGAGGAGTCGAGCCATGAAGAGACCTCGCATTGCAGCGGCGGCTGTCCTAGCTGCGATTGTCGCTGCGACGACTCACCTCCTGGCCGCGGACGCCCCCGCACCACAACCACCGAATGATCCCCACGCCGAGCAAATGCTGCTACAGGCGCGCGAGGCCCTTGCCAGGGCCGGCCGGCTCGACATCGATTGCCTTTTCAGCCAGGTGGATCACTACTTTGAGATCGAAGATCTCTATCAGGTGAAATGCTATTTCGAACCCTCGGCGGGCTATTTTCAGGAGCTGCGTCGCGTCGATGTGTCCGGAAAAACCAGCCGCGCGCACACTAACTCGGGCCGTGCTTTCCGGCTCCGATCACGTTGGCCTGAAAGGTCCCTCTACGCCAACGGGCAGCTAACGGAAATTAACGACGCCGAACGTACCTACGGAACGCCGAAGTGCGCGCCAGGCGATCCGCTGGCGAAACAGATCGGCGAACTCGACCGGCCGGCAGCTTTTGCAGGAACCATCATTCCTTTGGGTCTCAACTGGTACAGCGAGTACGACGTTATCCGCAAATGGTACCGGATCGAGCAAACCAGCGCGACGCCCACGACGATTTCTATTTCCCTCACCATGCGACCGGAAAGCGAGTACTACGACAAGGACCATCCAAGTCGCGAAGAGGTTGTCCTCGATCGAAAGACCCTGCTGCCAATTACTTGGAGAAGGACTTACGGTGATTCAGACCTGTTGATCACTTATCGTCGCTTCGACTTGAGTCCGCCCCCGCGGGAGCTGAAGGTCTCGTTGACGGGCTACACGAAAATCGAGATCACGACAGGCTTTGTCATGCCGCCGCCTCGCGATAAAAATGCGCCATCCAAGCCGGCTTCGGCAACGAGCCGTCGCTCGCGGATTGTGATCAGCGACGAGGACCAAGACGACACCCTGACCGCTTACCTTTCGCTCAGTCGTGCGACGATCTGCGCGTTGCGGCTGGTGCACCTGTTCTGAATCTTCCATGCGTTGCCGGCCTTCCAGCCGCTTCTCGCGATCGGCAGTCTGACCGCCCACTGCCCTCCAGTCGCCCGTACGCGATACGCGTATGTCGGAACTTTCGTCGCGGGGCGTGCTCTGCACATCTTCGGAGCCCTTGGCACAACCGCTAGATTCTCCCAAGGTCTGGAAAGATGCGCGATGAAAACGGATTCACGGGTAGTGCCAGTTTGCGGCCGTGACGATCCTCATAAACGCGATTCGTGAACAACATTATCAGGGCCGCACCGATCGCTTCCCCCCGCGACGGTTGGCTGGCCCTGATGCCTGTGTGGCCGGAACCTGTGCCCGCGCGTGACCTTCATTCGCGGTGCCGGCCGTGACAGCGAGTGGTACTCGGGAGCGAGGCTCCGCGAAGGCGCAACAAGTTTGGCCGACCGTGGAAAAGGAGTCCTGCGATGCTTGTTTTGTCCCGCCAGCGCGACGAGAGCATCATCATCGGCGACAACATCATCATTACGATCGTCGATATCCGCGGCGACAAAGTCCGGTTAGGGATCGAAGCTCCCACCGAAATTCCGGTGCACCGGCAGGAAGTTTACGAGGCGATTCAGCGCGAGAACGCCAAAGCGCAAGAGGACGGACGACCGCCCCGTCGTCCCGCTCCCAAAGAGAAGCCCTGCTCAAAAGGGACCGCGGGCAGCTAGGGCGAACCTTGCTGGGTCCTCAGACGCGACGCATGCCTCCTCATCCGTTCAGGATTCCCGATTCACCTATCTCCCATAAGTTGCGACCGCTACGCCTCCCGCAAATTAGACCGCTCGAAGGGTGAAAAATCGCACGCTCGACCAAAAAATGGGAAACAATCTCGGTACCCAAGCCGACGCCCTCGAGTCAGCCCCTGCATCCGACCCTTCCACCCCCAAGCTGCCGGGATGCGCACTTTCCCTAAAGCCGTGTTGGTCTTGGGCCGATCTAAGGAATCCGGAGAGACCGCATTCCGTGCCGCGCCCAGGTGCACGGAGCGCAACGGTCCCCGACGGAGCGTAGGAGCCAACCGCTGCTCAGAGCCTGATCAAGGAAAAGGCCATCCTCAAAGGCCGAGGCAGCCGAACGCATCTGTGGGTCGCGAACGCCCAGGATCGAACGGAAACACAGAGAGAACCAGAAACCACCATTTACTGATCACCGAATCTAACCAGCTCGGGTCCGTTGGGGGCGGAGGCGGTTAGCGGGTGTCGAGAAGGGCTTCTTTCGATGACAACGATTAATACAAACGTCTCGTCGCTAATCGCGCTCAACAACTTGACGAACTCGCAGAACTCTCTGCAAACCTCGCTCACCCGGCTGTCGACGGGCTTGAAGATTAACAGCGGGGCGGACGATCCGGCCGGTCTCGTTGCGACCAACATTCTGAGTTCGCAGATCGCCTCCATCAACCAGTCGATCACCAACAGCAACCGCGCCAACGACGTGCTCTCGACCGCTGACGCCGGCTTGGGGCAGATCAGCGGGCTGCTCGATCAGATCCGCAGTCTGGTGCAGGCCGGACTGAACAGTGGAGCCTTGTCGTCGACGGAACTTAGCGCCGACCAGAACCAGATCGATCAGGCCCTTTCCGCGATCAACGAGATCTCGGCCAACACCACGTTCGCCGGCGACCAGCTCATCGACGGCAGCAAGGCCTATACGACTCAGGTCTCATCCGCCGACGCCGCGAAGCTCAATAGCTATCAGCTCAACAGCGTCACCTTCTCCGGAAGTTCGACGGTGCCCGTCACGGCTACCGTCAAAACCGCCGCGACGCAGGGGCAGTTGTTTTACAACTCCGTCGCCGGCGGTCTGGCGAGCAACACGACCATCGAAGTCTCCGGTGCCTCCGGGACGAATGTCCTGTTCCTCGGCCAGGGGAGCAGCCTTTCAGACATCAAGTCGGCTGTTAACGGCGTGTCGAACGTCACGGGAGTCACGGCGACTCGCACGGCCGCTGTCTACGGCACCGCGACGTTTGGAACGGCGGGTTCGAACAACGGGCTGACGTTCACCGATATCCGCAGCGAGGCGACCGACCCAGACGAGGCGACGGGCAATCCCCAGACCTTGAAGGTCGACTTCGCCGCGGCGAGCGACACGCAAACGCTCTCGGTCAGCAGTGCCTCGACGGCCAACTCGCTGACCCTCACGGTCACCCTGGGCACCGATGGCACGGGCAATGTGACCTCGACTGCCAGCGATGTCAAAGCCCTGATTGCCGGCAGCGTCAACAGCAGTGGCATTGTGTCAGTCACGCTCGACGGCAACGGCAGCGGCACCGTCGTCGCGGGCCAGGGTCCGACGAACGTCACGACGGGTGCGAAGAACGGCTCCTTGACGTTCCAGAGTCAGGACTTCGGGTCGTCCCAGTTCGTCGGCATCAACGTGCTGCAAGGCGCGTTGGCGACCACCCAAGGTTCCCTCGGCGGTACGACTTCCAGCCGCAGCGCCGGTAGCGATATCGTGGCCACGATCAACGGTCAGACCGCGGTTGGCAGCGGCCTGACGGCGTCCGTGACCGGTTCTGCACTCGATGCTTCGGTCACGTTCAATCAAGCGGATAATACGGCCGGGACGAACGCGACGATCACCGTCACCGGAGGTGGCTCGATCTTCCAGATCGGGCAGAACGCGAACGTCGCCGGCCAAATCAGCCTCGGCCTGCCCGCCGTCAACACGGCAGAGCTCGGCGGCACTGACGGCAAGCTGTTCCAGCTTGGCTCCGGCGGCGGACTGAGCCTGCTCGACCTCGGCCCGACGACCCCCGGTTCGAAGCTCGTCTCGATCATCACCGAGGCGATTAACCAGGTGTCAACGCTCAGCGGCCGTATCGGTGCTCTGCAGTCCAACGTCATCGATACCAATATCGCGACCTTAAACAGTGCTTTGGAAAACGTTTCCCAGGCCAACAGCGACATCGCCGATACGAACTTCGCGCAGGAAACCTCCAACCTGGCACGGGCCCAGATCCTCGAGTCGTCGGGTATCTCGGTCTTGTCGATCGCCAACCAAACGCCTCAGGCCGTGCTGAAGCTACTGAGCTAGTTCACTCGGTGGACGACCTTCGCGGTCCCCCACTAATCGGGGTGATCCTGGCCAATACTCCCTGACGAATCTCGAATCGGCGTCGCCGGCAATAGTGCGGGCGACGCCGATTCTTTTTTTGGTGGCCGTGGATGTCCGAGCCCTGACCCGGAAATCTGGCGATTGCGGGAAAATCAGGCGGTCGGGGCGAATGGTCCGGTCGTAACGAACTGATTCGATTTAACAATCTGGTCGATCTTTAGAGCAACACCGCGAATCGATCGACCGGAGCGGCCCAGGCATGAGAGCGCTCGTACAAGAGCCCGCGAAACTGCTGCGCGAAGGGATCGAGCATCACAAGCAGGGAATGCTCGATCAGGCCGCCCGTCTTTACGAGCAAGCGCTCGAGGCGGAGCCGTCGGACGCCGACGCGCTGCACTTGCTGGGAGTGATCGCTCATCAGCGTGGAGATCACGCTGCCGCCATTGAGAGAATCCGTCGAGCCATCGCCATTGTCGGCCACAATGCGGCCTACCACAGCAATTTGGGAGTGGCGTACCGCTCGCTCGGGCGTACGGGAGAGGCGCTGGCGGCTTTTCGTCGTGCGCTGGAATTGAACCCGACCTCGTCCGGCATTCGATTCAACCTCGGCAATGCGCTTAAAGACGCGACGGAATTCGCCGAGGCGGCCGCCGAGTTTCGCCGCGCGCTCGCTGACGATCCCGCGCACGCTGACGCGTGCAGCGGCCTGGGCGACGCGCTGCGCGGGCTGGGAGAATATGCCGAAGCGCGGCGCTGTCACGAGCGCGCGATCGAGCTGGCTCCTCGATCGGCCGACGCACATTACAACCTCGGCCTGACATTCCGAGATGAGGGCCAGCTGTCGCGGGCCGTGGAATGCTTCTTGAAAGCAGCCTGTCTGCGGCCCGAGTTTCCCGACGCGCACGCGAACCTTGCGAATACTTACGAAGATCTGGCCTCGTTCCCGCAAGCGCAGGCCGCGTTCGAGCGTGCCTTGCGCCTCAATCCTGATGCTCCGCTGGTCCATTTCAATCGCGCTCTGGCGCTTCTGCGGCAGGGAGATCTCGAACGGGGCTGGCGCGAGTACGAGTGGCGCTGGCGGCACAACGGAAAGCCTCGCATTTTTTCCGAGCCCGAGTGGGACGCTGCCGACTCCAACCAGACGCTGCTGATCTACAGCGAGCAAGGGATCGGCGACGAGGTGATGTTCGCCTCGTGTTTCGGCGAAGCCATCTCGCATTCGGGCCGCTGCCTGATTGAGTGTGATCCGCGGCTGTTACGGTTGTTCACGCGTTCGTTTCCCGCGGCGACATTCTTTCCGCGGACGGGCCAAATCGATCCGCGAGCGACCGGCGTCCCGAAATGGGATTGTCAGATCGCCGCCGGCAGCTTGCCCCGAGTCCTGCGTCAGCGATTTGAGTCGTTCCCGCAGCAGGCCGGTTATCTCGTGCCCGATCCAGATCAAGTTCGTGAGTGGCAGGAGCGCTTCCAACGCCTGGCCGCCGGGCTGATCGTTGGGATTGCCTGGCGCGGAGGAAAAGATGCCGCCACGCGCCGGCGCCGCTCGACAACGCTCGCGCAGTGGGCCCCCCTCTTCCGAATTCCCGGGGTCGCCTTCGTGAACCTGCAATACGGTGATTGTGCTCTCGAACTCGAACAAGCCCGCCGGGAGCTGGGGGCCAATCTGCACGACTGGCCCGATGCGGATCCGTTGGGCGAACTTGACGGACCGGCGGCGCAGATTGCCGCTCTCGATTTGGTGATCTCGGTCGATAACGCCGCCGTGCACCTGGCCGGCGCGCTGAATGTCCCCGTCTGGACGTTGCTCCCCTTCGCCAGCGATTGGCGCTGGTTCACCGACCCCTTTCAGAGCCGCTGGTATTCGAGCATGCGGCTGTTTCGCCAGCAGAAAGCCGAGGGGAGTCACGAGCGGAAGTGGGACGCCGTGTTCTGCGACGTTGCCCGAGCGCTCGCAGAGCTGGCGAGCACGCGAGCCGCAGAGGAATACGACCGCGGCACCAGGTTTCAAGACGCGGGGCAACTCGCCGAGGCAATCGACTGCTTGAGACGTTCGGCCGCGATCAATCCCAATGATTCGCACGCGCTGAACAACCTGGGCGTGGCCTGGAAAGACGCGGGCCGGTCTGACCTGGCAGACGCCGCGTATCGGGCCGCGCTTACCTGCGATCCGCAATCGTCGGCCGTCTGGTTCAACATGGGGAACTCGCATCGCGAGGCCAACCGCCTCGAAGATGCGGTGCATTGCTATCAACGGGCGCTCGAATTTGCTCCTCGCGATCACAAGATCTTGGTGAACATGGCGGTGGCTTTGAAGGACTTGCACCGCTTCCCGGAGGCTCTCGGGTGCCTCGAGCGCGTTCTCGACGACGCTCCCGACCTGGCCGCCGCACGATTTGATCGGTCGCTAATCTGGCTGACCCAGGGAAACTTTGCCGCCGGTTGGGACGAGTATCAGTGGCGGCTCGAGAGCGAACCGCGAGCCTATCGCACCACCCGCCGCGAAGAGGGCCTCTCCCTGGCGGGAAATTCCGTCCGGATCCTCGCCGAGCAGGGGATCGGCGACCAGGTGATGTTCGCTTCGTGCCTGCCGGAAATTGCGGACGTCGCGACCGCGTGCGTCGTCGAGTGCGACCCGCGCCTCGTTCCGCTGTTTGCGCGCTCTTTTCCGACCATCCAAGTTGTGCCTGCCGCGTCGGTGATTCGGGAGGCCCAGCCTGATGTGACTGACGAGGCCTCGGAGATCACCGAGTTCCTAGGTTCCCTGCCGCGTTACACGCGCCGGCGGCTCGAGGACTTTCCCGCGACGGTTGGGTTTCTCAAGGCCAGCCCGCCGCGCGTCGCCAGTTGGCGGGCCCGCCTAAGTCGTGGGGGGGGCGGCTTCAAGGTCGGCATCGCCTGGAGGGGCGGAAAAGATCGCGAGACGCAGAACAAACGCTCGATTCCGCTCGGGGAGTGGGGTCCACTGTTTCAAGTACCAGGAGTCCGCTTCTTTAACTTGCAGCACGGACCGGCCGCGGAGGAGGGCGCCGTCGCCCGGGACCGCTTCGGCGTGACGCTCGACGATGGCACCGATTGCGATCCGTTGAAAGATCTCGATGAATTTTGCGCCAAGGTCGCGGCCCTCGATTTGATCATTTCGGCCGACAACTCGACCGTACACCTCGCCGCGGCCGTCGGGCGGCCGGTTTGGACGCTGCTCCCCTTCTCCGCCGATTGGCGGTGGATGCTCGAGCGCGAATCAACCCCCTGGTATCCGACGATGCGACTCCTGCGCTGCCGCTCGGCCGGAGACTGGGCCGACGTGATGCGGCGGACTGCGCGACTCTTGGCGGCGACCGCGTTTGGCTGACGGATTGACTGAATGCCTGGCCAGTGGAGGCATCCGCGTCGGCGATCTCAAGTTCCGGACCGCCGACATCATCCGCCCGTTCCCCGATCTTTCTTTCCAATCACGGGCTGTTTGTGAGATCGGTTCGGGGTATTATTAGGGTGAGGCTTTTCTCGCCGCGCTCTGATTGCCTCTCGATTCAAAGTTCGGAACGGCCACCTATGAACGGCCAGCGCTTGGAAGTGACCCTCGCCGCTAAAGAGGGACCGCGGCGACGCGTGCTCGTTGTGGACGACTCCAACGATGCCCGAGCCATTTTGAAACTCCTCCTGAGCAAGCTGGGCCACGAAACCCGTGAGGCCGAAGATGCCGAGAGCGGCATGGCCGTCTCGCGAGAGTTTCAGCCTGAAGTCGTCTTTTGCGATATCATGCTCGCCGGCCAAATGTCCGGGTACTCGTTCGCGAGGGCAGCCCGGCAAGAGGTCGCCTTCCGCGACTCGTGCATCGTCGCTGTCAGCGGTTGGGAAGGTCCCGAGCACGAACGGGAGGCTTACGACGCGGGATTTGACCGGGTGCTCCGAAAGCCGGTCGAGCTAGCCGATCTGGCGACGATTCTGCAAACGCTGCCGCGCCGGGCCACGCAAGCGACAAAGACCTGACTCGACCCGCAAGTGGCACCCTCGGCGAGACGCGCAGCCCTTGCCGGATTCGTCTCCAATTGGCCTAAATAGGCCAATTGTCGAGATAGGCCAATTGTCGAGATAGGCCATTTTTCGAGATAGGCCAGTTGTCGAGGCGCTCGGATCATTCCCAACTCACCACGAGAGAAACAGCGATGAGCACAGTTCTGGTGACCGGCGGCTCGGGCTTCATCGGCAGCCATTGCATTTTGCAGCTGTTGGCCGCGGGCCATCAGGTGCGAACGACGGTGCGGAACTTGAAACGCGAGGGGGATGTCCGCGCCCTGCTCAAGGAGGGAGGCGCGGAGCCGGGCGATCGCTTGTCCTTCGCCGCTGCCGATCTGGAAAAAGACGCGGGCTGGCCCCAAGCCGTCGCCGGCTGCGACTACGTGCTGCACGTCGCGTCCCCCTTTCCTGCGAGCGTCCCCAAAGAGGAGAACGAGCTGATCGTTCCCGCGCGCGAAGGCGCCCTCCGCGTGCTCCGCGCCGCGCGCGACGCTGGAGTCAAACGCGTGGTGCTGACCTCGTCATTCGCAGCCATCGGCTATGGTCAGAGGCTGCAGGACGCACCGTTCAACGAGACAAACTGGACCGACCCCAATGCCGACGACGTGCAGCCCTACGTGAAATCGAAGACCTTGGCCGAACGCGCAGCGTGGGATTTCATCGCCAAGGAAGGAGGCAAGCTCGAGCTTTCCGTGGTCAATCCGGTCGGCGTGTTCGGCCCGGTGCTGGGGCCCGACTACTCGACCTCGATCCTGATCGTGCAGCGATTGATGGACGGCGCCCTGCCAGGCTGTCCAAAACTTTCCTTTGGCATCGTCGACGTGCGCGACGTCGCCGACTTGCATCTCCGCGCGATGACTCACCCGGCCGCCAAGGGCGAACGTTTCCTCGCCGTCGCCGGTGACTTTATGTCGATGCAAGAGATTGCCAAGGTCCTCAAGGCCCGGATGGGCGCGGCTGCCAAAAGAGTTCCCACCTGGCAGTTGCCCAATTTCCTGGTGCGTCTGGCCTCTCTGCGCGATCCGGCAGTGAAGCAGATCGTGCCCGAACTGGGCAAGCGGAAGAACGCCACCAATGAAAAGGCCAAGCACCTGCTGGGCTGGGCGCCGCGCTCGAACGAGGAATCGATCGTGGCGACTGCGGAAAGCCTGGTGCGGCTCGGCCTGCTGAAAGACAGCCCGAAAAAAGCGGCCTGAGTCGATTCAAATGCTAGGACCGCCCGTCTGCTGTATTTGTGGGGCAGGCGGCGGCGCCACAACACGGTTCCCGCCCGGAGGGGATCTTACCGAAGGCGGTTCGCGCTTTCGAGGCGATAACAGATGGACTCGCAAAAACGCAAGGACTACCAGCAGAGTTACGACCTCGTCGCGGACGAGTACGTCCAGCGAATCTTCGAAGAGTTGCAGCACAAGCCGCTCGACCGGCAGCTGCTCGACCGATTTGCCGCCAGCGTGCGCGAGGTCGGGCCGGTGTGCGACATGGGGTGCGGCCCGGGCCACATCGCTCGTTACTTGCAGGAGCAGGGCGTTCAGGTTTGTGGCGTCGACTTGTCCCCAAAAATGGTCGAGCAAGCGCGTCGTCTGACTCCGGGCATCGAGTTTCGACAGGGGGACATGCTGGCTCTCGATGTCCCCGACGAAAGTTGGGCGGGCATTGCCGCGTTTTACTCGATCATCCACATTCCGTGCGGCGATCTGCCGCAAGCCCTTGCTGAACTTCACAGAGTGCTACAACCGGGCGGCAGATTGCTCGTTGCTTTTCACATTGGCGACGAGACCGTTCATTTGGACGAATGGTGGGGGCACAAGGTGTGCGTCGATTTCTTCTTTTTTCGTTCCGACGAAATGACGCAATATCTTCGCGACGCGGGGTTTGAGATCGAGGAGATCGTCGAGCGCGGTCCGTATCCGGAGGTTGAACATCAAAGTCGGCGGAGCTACATCTTTGCCCGGAGACCAGCCGCCGAATCATGAGGCGGCCACACGTAGTAATAATGCCGACACGCTCAATAGTGACGATACCGACACAGCCAACTGAACTTGTCCTCTCCACACTTTCGTCGTAGAAGTATCCGCCCTTTCCACGCTGCCTCTCGAGCGTCTTCAACGCTGATGTCACACACGCCAAACCGGGAAACCGGATCGAATTCCCAATCCGACAGGGTACGGCACTGTGCCCGGGGCACTCGATCACGTCCGTGTCTGTCTTCCGCGCACGCGGCGTATCGCGATACGTAGCCAGCTCGGCTTGAGCGTGCTGTTGATTGCGTTGACGCTGGCCGTCTACGCTCGCGCGCTACGATTTGGGTTTGTCGTTTTCGACGATCCGAGATACGTCACGGACAATTTCCACGTTCTCAGCGGGCTGAGCCTGCGCGGGATTCGCTGGGCGTTTTCGACTTTTCATGATTGCAACTGGATTCCGCTAACTTGGGTCTCGCTGATGCTCGACGCGACCCTTTATGGTTGCTGGGCGGGCGGTTTCCACGCGACAAACCTCCTCTTGCACATTGCCAATGTGCTGCTCGTGTTCTTCTGTTTCCAACGGGCCACCGGCCAGACCGGTCGAAGCGCGTTTGTCGCGGCTCTGTTCGCCGTGCATCCGCTGCATGTCGAATCGGTCGCGTGGATCACCGAGCGAAAAGACGTCTTAAGCATGTTTTGCGGCCTCGTGTCGCTGTGGGCCTACATTCGCTACGCGCAAGGACGCCATTCTGCGTGGCTGGCGCTGGCGCTGGGATCTTTCACCTGCAGCCTGGCCTCGAAGCAGACGTTTGTTACTCTTCCGTTCGTCTTTCTGCTGTGCGACTTCTGGCCTTTGGGTCGCTTCCCCGGCGCGCCTGGCTCCGTTCGAGAGGATGCCACGTTGCGCGAACGTCTGGACATTGCACCGCTGCTTGTTGAAAAGATCCCGTTCTTTGTTGTCAGTGCCGCATTTTGTGCGATGGCGCTCTGGGCTCAATCGTCGGGACATTCCACGCGTTCGCTCGCCGAAATTCCCCTCTCGATTCGCGCCCTCAATGCGGTTTCGGCCTATGGCCTCTACCTGGAAAAAGGCTTGTTGCCGTTCGGCCTTGCGATCTTCTATCCGCATCCCGGATTGCGAATCGAGTGGGCTGCGGTGGCCTTGTCCGTCACGGTGCTCACTGCAATTACTGTTTTCGCAATCACGACGGTGCGGCGCTGGCCCTTCGTGCTCATGGGTTGGCTCTGGTTTCTCGGCACTCTCGTCCCGATGATCGGACTGGTCCAAGTCGGTTTGCAGCAGCGAGCCGACCGTTACGTTTACCTTCCGAATCTCGGTCTCTACATCGCCATCGCCTGGCTGGTTCCCGCGATCGTCACCGCTCCCGTCGCTCGCCGCCGCGTTTTGCCGGCGGTCGCTGGCGCCGTGGTGGCGGTGTATGCCACGATCGCTTTTGCGCAAGTCGGTCAATGGCGAGATGGAATCGTGCTCATGCGTCACGCGTTGGCCGTGACCGAGGACAATTCGTTCGCACACACCGTGCTGGGGGACGCCTTTTTGGCGGAATCGAGGGTCGACGTGGCTCTCGAGCAGTATCGGCAGACGATTGTGCTCGCCCCAAAAGATCCAAACAGCCACGTGACCTTGGGCGTGGTGTTGCACGGCCTAAAACGTTTCGAGGGGGCGGCGGACGAATTTCGAGCGGCCCTGGAAATCGACGATCGCTGTGCCGCCGCTCACACCGGCCTGGCAGCGGCCCGCTGGGGGCAGCGTCGATACGTCGAGGCCCGCGGCGAGTTTCTTCGATCGCTGGAAATCGATCCCAACAACGCTGGGGCCTATTCGGGCCTGGCCATTTTGTGTCGGACTCTCGGCGAGATCGAACAATCGATCGCATACGCCGAGCGAGCGCTCGAACTCGAGGACACGCCGCTCTATTGCCAACGGCTGATGGCCATCAAGCTCTTCGACCAGGGACGTCTCGATGAAGCCATCGAACAGTGGCGCCAACTCCTAGCCGCCGCACCGGGGAACGAGGCCGCCCGCGCCGAACTGGACCAGGCGCAGGCCCTGAATCGCGATCGGGTGGCCGAAGTCCGGGAGTGAATCGAGCGGGGGACGTTTCAGGCCGTCCCTAAAAGAAAGAGCGGAGCACAAAGCTCCGCTCCTTCAAACCGTGAAACCGATTCGCGGTCTTGCCTACCGGTTGAGTTGCCCGCCGCGCTGTGGCAGTCGGCCACCGGTCCGCGGCTCGTTGTCAATTCGCGCGAGAACGGACTTAATATGCGTCAGATGCTGCTCCGAGGCTTGCAGTCCTTCTTGCAACATCGGCCTGAGTTGCGGCGATGCATGTTGTTGGAACGTCTTCAGCGCGTCCACCACCCACATGTGGCCGAACAGTTGTCCGGTCAGATAGCAGCGATCAAATTCGGCTCCTTGCTTAGAAGAGAGCTCGCGCATCAGTGTTTGCTGCATGTTCCGGTCAACTTCTTCCATGATCTGCGCGAACTGGCCGGCGGGGCCGTGCTCGCCCATCATGTGTTCGCCGCGCATCCCCTGCCGTCCGGCCATGCCCTGCTGCCCGCCAATGGGCTGCTGACCGCCAATGCCCTGCTGCCCGGCGATTCCTTGCTGCCCGCCAATGCCCGGCTGTTGCGCGTTTTGCGGGTTCTGGAACTGCGGCTGCTGGGGCTGGGGCTGGCCGTCGGGAGTAGTGCCACGGAAAGCCGCGCGCCCCTGCATTTGCGGTCCGCCCGCTCCCTTAAACTGTTCGAGTTGATTCAGGAAGCGAGTGTGATCCTGAACCATCTGTGTCGCGAGTTGCTTGACGTCCGCATTGCTTGAGCGCTGCTCGGCCAATTTACCCATCTCGATCTCGTCTTTGTTGGCCTTGGTTAAAACCTTGACGAGAAAGTGATCGAGGTCATGCCCGGCCATCGGTCGATTTGCCGCGGCCCGGTCAAAGGTCCGATTTTGAAATTGCTGCTGTGGTTGCTGTGGCTGTTCCAGCGGATTTCCGCCCTGCTGCTGAGGAGGTGCTGCGATTGCAACCGCGCTGGTCGCCAGTGACACGACAAATCCCCAAATTCCCCTCGTCCAAAGCTGTCTCGACATACCAAACACTCCTTGATTTATTCCCCGGTCCTCGTGACGCCCCGAAGAATCTGCGCCTCATACGAGATTCCGTTTTGATCCCCTGCTGTCTCTCCTATGCACTTGTCATGCCCCAGGGAAGCTCGTAATCGTCGGCTTGGCAATTGATTCGAGAGCGAGCAAAATGGCTCCAATTCGACCAGCGCAGCCGCCTAAGGTCGCGACTCAAGCAGCCCCTCGCAAACGCTCCGCAACTGGTCGTAAGTAAGCCAGGCGCCGGGACAGGAGTATCCTAGGAGAACGCGATTGAGTGGCAGTCTTCAAGCCGGCACGCCGGTTGCTAAGACATATCCAGTCAGGCAATCACGGACCGAAAATCACAACGGCCGATTGTCCATTGCTTTTGAAGTCTCCCGTTTTTTTCCCGGCCTTTTACCTCAAATGAGCGAGTCCGCGCTGTCGCGATCAAGGCCCCAGGATGGCTCGATTCGCGAAAAAGTGAATCGAGTCCTTCAAGAGACGGGCTACGCGCCCTTGCGTTGTATTCAGTGCGATGTCTCGGACGGAGTGGTTGAGCTGACCGGCAGCGTCCCGTCCTTTTACGTCAAGCAGCTGGCTCAAACGGCCGTGCTGCGGCTCGAGCAAATCCGAGGCATCAAGAACCGCCTGCGTGTCGCCTGACAGAGACCGGGCAAGACGACCGTAATCGACGGTGCCACATTGACCAAGCGTCGCGTAGGGGTGTGACTCTCTGACAACCTCTCGGACAGAATTTGTTCGCCCTTTGAGGTTCTCGTTGACGATGCGTGTGTAGGGTCGGTTTTCACTTTCCTGATCGATCAAGCCGGCTGCGTAGGCGGCGCGACGACGCCGCCTCTTTTTGAGCCTGCAACCGCGATTCTGGCACTCGGCGCTTGGAGAGTCTCAGAATCGGTGCAAAAATGGGGAAAGCTCTGTAGTCGCTGGCGTTCACCGCGAATTCTGCATGGAGCATGGGAGCATCATGTCCACTCTCCTCGTAATCGATGACGACCGTGCCGTTCTGTACACGATTGAGCGCACTTTCCAGGGAACTGGCGTTTCGGTCCTGACGGCTAAGACCGTGCGCGAGGGGCTTGAATTGATCGAACGCAAGCCCGACGTTGTTCTGTTGGACATCATGCTTCCCGAAGGGTCGGGACTCGAGGCCGTGCGAGAAGATCCAGGCCCTCGATCCCAAGCTGCCGATCATCTTCATCACGGCCGGCGGCACGAGCGACACCACCATCGAGGCGATGAAGCTGGGAGCCTACGACTATCTGCTCAAGCCGCTCGATCTGCCGAAATTGAGAGAATTGGTCGATCGGGCCCTGGAAATTCGCCGGCTGATGCAGGTCCGCGTCGAGCTGCCGACCAGCACCGACGCCACGGCGCTCGACGGCGACCACATCATCGGCCGCAGCCCGGCGATGTGCGAGGTCTTCAAAGCCGTCGGCCGCGTCGCTCCGCAGAACGTAACCACGCTGATCGTCGGAGAGAGCGGCACGGGCAAAGAGCTGGTGGCCCGCGCGATCTATCACCACAGCAGCCGCTCGTCCGAGCGGTTTCTCGGCCCTCAACTGCGCGGCCCTGCCGGAAACTCTGCTGGAAAGCGAGCTGTTCGGACACGAGAAGGGCTCGTTCACGAGCGCCAATTACCGCCGCATCGGCAAGTTCGAGCAGTGCGCCCGCGGGACGATCTTCCTGGACGAGGTGGGCGACATGTCCCCTTTGCTCCAAAGCAAAATCCTGCGTGTGCTGCAGGAGAAGCGTTTCGAGCGCGTGGGGGGCAACGAGACGATCAGCACCGATGTGCGTGTGATCGCCGCCACCAACCGCGACCTGAAGGAAATGGTCGCGAAAGGCGATTTCCGCGAGGACCTCTTCTACCGCCTCAACGGTTTCACGATCAAGTTGCCCCCTTTGCGAGAGCGCGGCGAAGACATCTTGCTGTTGCTCGAACACTTGCTGAGCCGAGTTCGGCCGAGAACTCCACAAGCCCGAGGTGCACGGCATCTCGCCGGAGGCGCTCGAAATGCTGATGCGCTACTCCTGGCCGGGCAACGTGCGCGAGCTGGAAGCGGTGGTGCGGCAGGCGTTGCTCAATACGACGGGCAACGTGATCCTGCCCGACTTCCTGCCGGACACCGTGCGCGTTCCGGGGCGAGCGGCCGCGGTTGCGTCCAATTCGCACGACACGCCGCCCAGCGACCTCAAGCCCTTTGTGGATGAGTGCCTGCAAAGCGGCTCGAACGATATGTACGCGGCCTCGGTCGAGATGATGGAGCGTTATCTGCTCACGCGCGTGCTGCGTCACACACGAGGCAACCAATCGCAGGCCGCCCGCATGCTGGGGATTACGCGCGGCAGCCTGCGAAACAAAATGCGGGCCCTGCGCATTCAGTTGGGCAGCACCGTGAAGGTCGACGACCTCGAGGAAGCCACCGCGGAAATCGAGTAGCGGCAACGCTCGTCGGCTGAGGGCTGGGTCAGCTTGGGCCCGTCTCAGGTGGTGTTCTCCGACTTGTCGGCAAATGCTGTTGATCGGCCCCGCCGGTTCGCTAATGTCCGCGCGAGATCTGCGCCCTTGAGCCGCAACAAGGCAGCAAGTCACAGACTGCCAGCGGCCCCTTGAGCCAAGCTGGCATAGCTTTTGCCCCGGAATTTGGCTGTCGCTTTTTTCAGCAACACATCGGCGGCCGATCCGGTTTCTCCGAGACGCTCGAGTGACTTGCCCGGTGGTCATTGCGCCACGGAAGAGCTGGGCGGCACGCAGAATCTGAACGGAAGTCCCACGCGGGTGCGACCAGCGTCAATCCCCTTCACGCTCCTGATTCTTGTTCCTGAACCGATGTTGCCATGAATTCAATGCATCCGGGGTGGTTCGCAAAGGAGACGGGAATGAGACCGATTTTTGGTTGGCAGGGGGTCCTGACTCGCTCGCTTTCAGTCGGCGCGGTACTGGCATGGGCAACCGCGGCTGCCTGGGCACAAACAAGCAATCCGAATAAACCGACACCAGAACCTTCGCCGGCGGGAAGCGCCTCGCAGACGTCGGATCCGGCAGTCGCATCCGGCGAGCGGCCGAGATCGATTGAGTCGAATGCAAGCAACCCGCAAGAAGCGACGGGCACCGGACCTGTGCTCGGCGCGCACTTTGAACACGGGGCGCGCGGTGCTCAGCAGGGTCTGAAAATCACGAAAGTCGATCCGAATAGCCCGGCCAGCCAGGCCGGATTGCAGCCGAACGATCAGCTCACCTCGGTCGACGGCCGCACGTTCGCCAACCCTCGACAGCTGATCGCCTACCTGAGCGTTTTGGGCGGCCGGCCGGTCCCCGTGATCTATGAACGCAACGGCCGCGAGATGAACACACAAGTATTCCCCGGCCAATTCCAGGGCGATCGCGCCTGGCTCGGCGTTCTGCTCGAGGAAGACAACAACAATCAGAATCCGACTTTTCAAAATCAAAATGGCCAGAACCAGCCGGGACAGAATCAGCTCGGACAGAATCAGCCGAACCAGAATCAGCCGGGCCAAAATCCCTCAGGACAGAATCAAGCAGGACAGAATCAACCCGGACAGAATCAACCCGGACAGAATCAAAATGGCGCGAACGCACAGGGCAACACCAACAAGAAACCTGCCGAGGAAAAAGGAGCCGAAATCTCGCAGGTTTATCCCAACGGGCCGGCGGCTCGCGCGGGACTGCGACCGGGCGACGTCATCGTCCAGCTGAACGGGACAAAGGTTGATGACGCAGCCGAACTCGTGGCCCTTGTGCACGAAATGAAGCCGCAGTCAAAGGCCGACCTCGACGTGATTCGCGACAACAAAGAGATGAAAATCCCGGTGACCTTGGGCAGCCGCAACCAGGAGTACACAGCCCAGTTTGGTCCGGGTCAAAATGGCCAAGGGCAAAATGGCCAAGGTCAATACGGGCCCGGACCATTCGGACCAGGTCAATTCGCCGGCCAGAGTAGCCCGCAGCAATTTGGCCCGGGACAGTGGCAGGGCAATGGTCAGTTCGGTCCGGGCCAGTATGGTCAGGGCCAGTATGGTCAGGCCCAGTACGGTCCGGGCCAGTACGGTCCGGGCCAGTTTGGCCCCGGTCAATTCCAAGGCGGCTATCCGCAGGGTCCCGGTCCATGGCAAGGGCAAGCCAACGCAGGGGGATCCAACGCGAACGAATTCCACCAGCAACTCAGCCAGCAGAACCAGCGCATCGAGGACGAGCTGAAGCAACTGCGGGAAGAGATCAAGCAGCTCCGCGATCAGCTCCAGAAGAAGTAAACGCTGACGTCTCAGCAGAAAGGAAGTGGCATTATGCGTTGGAACTTGATCCTCGCATCAGCCGTCGCCGTCCTGGGACTGATGATTGTCTGTGCGACGGGTAAGGTCCAGGCCCAGGACTATTACAACGGCCAGGACTCTTACAACCAGGACTATTACAACTCAAACGGAACGGGCGTCTTCAACAGTAACTACGCGTACGGTCCGCCGTATGGGTACGGACCCTATGGCGCCGAGACGCAGGCGCCCTATGCAGCCGGTTACGTCTATCAGCCGTCCCCGTATCCCTATTACGGCAACTATTACTACGGAGCCTATCCGTCGTACGGATACGTCTATAACGGACCGCTCCTTTACGGCCGCTTCGGCCGCGGGGGTCGCGTCGGCTACCGCTTCGGCTGGTGGTGAGTCGGTCCGCAGTTGGCAATTCGAGATTTGGGTTTTGTGTGACGGATACAGCGCGCCCCCGCTCCCCGGGTGCTTGACGGCCCAAGGGACGGGGTTGCGTTGCCTCCGTTTCGAATTGGGGGAATTCCGACGGGCCGAAGTGGGCCAGGGACGGATCTGCAAACTTGACGCATCGCGCACTGAGGCCGACGAGAACTCCGCGGCGACCCGACAACGAAAGTGCAAATAGCACTCAGCATCTGACGCAGGTTGGCGGAATGTCGCACAGCGAGCAGATCAAGATTCTGTTGGTCGACGATCGGCCGGAGAATCTGTTGGCGTACCGCGCGATCTTGAGCGAGCTTGACCTCGATCTGAGGTTTGCGGCTTCGGGCGAAGAGGCGCTGAAGACCGTACTCGTCCACGACTTCGCGGTCATCCTCCTCGATGTCAACATGCCGGGGATCGATGGGTTTGAAACGGCCTCCCTCATCCGCGGCCGAAAACAGTCGGCACACACTCCGATCATCTTTTTGACGGCATTTCCCGACGAGGTCCACGCAGCCCGGGGATATGCGCACGGGGCCGTCGACTACTTGCAAACGCCGATCGTCCCGGAAGTCCTGCGCGCCAAAGTCAAGGTGTTTGTCGACCTGTTTCGAATGACCGAGCAGATCAAGCGTCAGGGAGAAGAGCGGCTCGCCTTCGATCACGAGCGTATGCGCCGGAACGCTGCCGAGGAGGCCAATTCCCGCTTGCGCTTTCTCGCCCGAGTCACCGAGGTGATTGGCCGCACTCTCGATTACGACGTAACGGCACGAGACCTCGTGCGCCTGACGGTTCCTACCCTGGGCGATGATGCTGTGGTCGCGCGCTGGGACGAAGCCGCGCGGAGTGGGTGGCACGTCGTCCAGGCCGTTGCGATTGACGGTCGAGTGTCGGTGGTCGAGCTGACGAGCCTCGATTCGCTTCCTGCGGAGCTCGCTGACGCAATCCGGCAGTCTCAATCGCAACAGAGTCCGACAGCCTGCCGGCCTTTCCAGGCCGCGCCTGGCGATTCGGACCCGCGGTTGATTCTTTTGCCACTTGCGGCGCAGAAGTCGACTTTTGCCGTGCTGGGCATCACGCGGGAACCGGCCGCACGACCCTTTAATGCTGATGACCTGACTTTGGCGGAGGCCCTGGCTTCGCGGGCCTCTATGGCCCTGGAGAACGCCAGACTCTACAACGATCTCGAGCGGGCCGACCGCCAGAAAAACGAATTCCTTTCGATGCTGGCGCACGAGCTGCGAAATCCCCTGGCGCCGATCCGCACCGCCGTCGACGTCCTGCGGCTCAAAGATGACGGTCATCCCGAAATCGAGTGGGCGCGGGAGATCATCAACCGTCAGACCAGCCATCTCGTGCGGCTGGTCGACGACCTGCTCGACGTCTCGCGAATTACCGGCGGCAAAATCCGTCTCGACCTCGAGGTGCTTGATGTGGCTGCGGTGGTCTCTGCCGCGGTGGAAACGAGCCGCCCGCTCATCAAGGAGTCGGGCCACGAAATGTGCGTATCGCTGCCTGACGAGCCCCTCTGGGTCCGCTGCGATCGCGTGCGTCTCGCCCAGGTGCTCGCGAACTTGCTGAACAACGCGGCCAAGTACACCCAGGCCGGCGGATTGATTCAGCTCGAAGTGCAGCGAGCGGGAACGGATGCCGTCTTTCGCATTTGCGACAACGGCATCGGGATTTCGCCAGAGATGCTGCCCAAGGTGTTCGACCTCTTCAGCCAGTCGGAACGCTCGATCGATCGCTCACAAGGCGGCCTCGGCGTCGGCCTCACGGTGGTCAAACGCCTTGTGGAAATGCACGGCGGTCGCGTCGACGCGGCCAGCAACGGCCCTGGCACTGGCAGCGAATTCACGGTCCGCTTGCCCGCGCTCGACGCTCCACCAGAAGCACAAGTCGTCGCCGATTCCACCACCGAGAGCCGCTCTCCCGAGGTGCCGTTGCGAGTTCTCGTTGTCGACGATAATGCCGACGCCGCCGAGAGCTTGGCTTATCTATTGAAGCACCGCAACCACGAAGTTCGCACCGCGCACGACGGACGCCTGGCGGTCAAATTGGCGCGAGAATTCCGCCCGCAGGCCGTGGTGCTCGATCTCGGCTTGCCCGAAATCGACGGTTACCAGGTTGCCCGCCAACTTCGACAATGTGAGGCGACGCGCGGCGCACTGTTGGTTGCCTTGAGCGGGTACGGCCAGCAAGAGCACCGACGCCGCTCGAGTGAAGCCGGTTTCGACTACCATTTCGTCAAACCGCTCGACTTCGGCGCCCTGCAGCGGATCCTGCTCGAAGCCAATGACAGGCCCCGGGGCGAGTTGGCTCGTGTCGGCTCCAATGGAAACGGAGCCGATTCCAAGAGCCCCTTACGAAAGTAAGCGGTGCATCGCCCATTTGCAGGCAACACACCGCTCACTGTTTGACGTCCGAAAAAGAAACCGCTTACTGCGTGCGCGGCTCTTAGCGTTCGCGTTCGCGATCGATATCGCGGCGAGCTTCGCGGTGCTCGTGGCGATACTTCCACGGTTCGACCGGGTGACGATCTGCCCACAGTCCGGCGTGGTGCTCGCGGGCGACGCGTTCAGCTTCAGCGAATTCGCGAATCGGCTCGTGCTCGGTGTGGTGCCAGCCGTAACCTTGGCGGACCAGGTCCAAGTTGACGTGACGGTCGCCCAGATACAGGTTGCAGCAGGCGCGACCTTCGGAATCGGTCTCGACCGGCGCAAAGCGGACCTCTTTATTGTAGATCGTGCGATTGAGCGCCTCGCGCGCTTCCTTCCAGTACGGCTGACCGTTCTCCGGTGCGTCAACTCCGTAGAGGCAGACATTGTGGCGGCGGCCGTTCCGATCCTCGACGAGGCACGTATCGCCGTCTACGACCTTGACCACCCGACCTTCAATGAACCGTTGTTCGCGGCGCTCGTCGCGACGCTCGTCCCTGCGCTCCTCGCGGCGGTCATCACGTCGGTCATCACGGTCCTGGGCAGACAAATACGATGTGAGGCTCAAAATTGCGCAGAATGCGACGAAAGTGCGGGCGACCATTTCTAGACTCCTTTTTGGGTCCTGTTGGGGCCGGAGTTCTATCCAACCTGCGAGCTTTGGACAATGCGAGTTTGGCCCCGCGAACGCCAGCCGGACCAAGCGTGTCTGGGCAGTGCATTATTTCGGTCCTTTAATGCGCAGAGCCCCGGCGTTGTATAATTGCCGACAGGCTCGTTGAATTGGGGGACTTGTGACTGACCGGCCGCTGGCTCTCTACTCAGACCATGGACGAATTTATCGCGAGAATAAATTCGTGTACCCGGTCCTCTCGCGCCGCAGCGGGGGGATTTCGATCGGCGTCAATCTGAATCCCGATAAGGTCTGCAACTTCGACTGCGTCTATTGCCAGGTGGATCGTCGGAGCGAGGCCGAGACGCGATTCGTTGAAACAGATCGGCTCTGGGGCGAGCTCGACCAGATGGTCGATTTCGTCACGAGCGGGCGAATTTATGAAGATCCCAAGTTCGCCAACATTCCCCCGGTGCTGCGGCGACTCAACGACATCGCCTTCTCCGGCGACGGTGAACCAACCACGTATCGGAATTTCGACGAGATCATCGCCGCGGCTGCCGAGCTGAAACGGCGCCGCGGACTCAACGATGTCAAACTCGTGCTGATCACCAATGCGACGATGTTTCACCGGCCGGCCGTCGAACGCGGATTGGAGATTCTGGACGCCAACAACGGCGAGATTTGGGCCAAGCTCGAAACGGGGACTGAGGAGTATTATCAACTCGTTGAGCGAACGAAGATTCCGTTCCGCCAGGTCCTCGACAACATCACAGCCGCCGCCCGCAAACGGCCCCTTGTCATCCAAAGCCTGTTCATGCGGATTCGGGGCCAGGCGCCGCCGTCGAGCGAAATCTCCGCCTTTTGCGACCGGCTCAAAGAGATCGTCGCCGCGGGCGGAATGCTGAAGGGCGTGCAGGTGTACACCGTTGCCCGCCAGCCGGCCGAGAGCTTTGTCGAGCCGCTTGAAAACGCGGAATTGGACGCCATCGCCCAGACCATTCGCGATCAGACCTCGATTCCAGGCCCGGTCTTTTACGGCGCTCCGTAAAGCGTTTGTCCGCGCTGTTGCCTGGCGGTCCAGTGATAAAGGCAGATCCCGCCCGGATTCTCGCGGGTCCCGTCCAACGATCGCCGGCAATCGTGCGTCTAACTGGATGGCCGCACTCGGCTTGGCGAACCCGGTGTCGCTCGGCGACTCGAGTTCCACGTTGCGGCCGTCGCTTAAGGTATGACCGATACTCACGTTAGATCAGCCGGACCGAAGCTCGCGCAAGCTCACATACCGGCTGCTTGGGGGGTGGCGGAAGCGTCTTCGATTGGTATGATGGAAAAACTGCCAATCGGGCTCTTCCTACCGCTGGATTCTCGCTGATTCTGCGTTGATTTTCGTCGGTTCCCAAGGTGTTTTTCGCGATGTCCCAATCGATTGCTTCGCAGCCGGTCGCGGATTTGTCACTACAACCGCCTGCTGAACCCCGCAGCTCGACCAATGAATTCGGTTACCGGCCGGTGCCGCTCCTGGCTCCGCTGAGCTTCTTTCTAGGACTCCTCTCTGCGCTCGGATTCTTGGGTTTGCTCGTGGTGCCGATCGGCCTCGTCGGCATCGTTGTCGGCGCGGTCTGCATCATCCGCTTGCGAAAATTCCGAGGCGAGTACGGAGGGATGTGGCTGGCCGTCAGCGGGTTTCTGATGTCGCTGGTCTTCTTTGCGTCGAGCGCGGGAATTTGGGCCTATGGATACCGAACCGAGGTCCCAGAAGGCTATCACCGACTCAACTTTACAGAAGACATCTCGAACAAGGGTTTTGTAGTCGCCAAGGGCAATCCGGACATCTTTAATCCCGACGTGAAAGCCCTCGACGGCAAAAATGTCTTCATCAAGGGCTACATGTACCCGACGAACGAAATTCGCAACCTGAAGACGTTTCTTCTGGTCAAGGACAACGCACAGTGCTGCTTCGGCGGCAATCCCAAAATCAATGACATGATCCTGGTCACGATGAAAACGGGTAAGGGAGTCGACTACCACCAGGGTCTCTTGATGTCGGTGGGGGGCGTCTTTCACTGCCAGAAATCGACCGGGCCGGCCGGACTGACACCCGTGTACGCCATCGACGGAACGCTGGCGGAGGGCGCGCGGACGATTTTCTGATTTGGCTTCCCGCAGCGCCTGAGGGTCCTTGAGGGGGCCTTGGGCTGGTCGGGCACGCACGGCAGCCGATAATCTATAAGGGCCGCTGGGCTGCCGCTTGACCCTCCGCTTACGCATCGGACCCTCAGACATGCACCCGCCGAGACGACGCCTCGCGATCAGGCTCTTGCCGGCGCTGTTGTTTCCGATTGCCGTCGGCTGCACAGGGAACTCTGGCGGTCAGTTTCACGCCTATCAATCCTCCAGCAAGTCGGCGGAAGATCAACGGGTCGACAAAGACGCGTCCGGGCGGACGGGCCAGCCGAGCGAGGCAAAGAGCCCAGAGACCAGGTCGAGCGGAACCGACGTCGACTCGCAGAAGCAGAAAGATTCGCGATCACCGGCCGCCACGATCTCGGCCGGTCCGCCAACTTCCGGCAAAGCCGATGCCAAACCTCCGCAACTGATCGCATCAACAAACGGATCAAGAAGCAGTCCGATGCCGCCCGCTGCCATCAAGCCAGCCACAAATGGTTTGCGAACTGTGGCGGCGTCTGAGCCCCGCAAGGTGCAAGTGCTCGTTCCCAACAAGACCTTCCGCGCCGAGGGAGAGGCGCTGCGGGTGAGCTATGATGACATCGACTTGCTCAAAGTTCTCAACATGGATCCCGTGCCGCCCGACGCGGCGACGTACATGCCCGCCTGGCTCAAGGCGCTCGACGGACGCCGGATCCGCATCCGCGGATTTATGTATCCGACGTTTCAACAAACGGGGGTGCACGCGTTCGGCCTGGCCCGCGACAACCAGATTTGCTGCTTCGGGCGCAATCCAAAAATCTACGACGTCTTCGACGTCGTTCTGCACGAGGGAGCGACGACTAACTACATTCCCAATCGGCCGTTCGACGTCGTCGGTGTGTTTCACATTCGACCCGAGGGCGAGGATGGAAAGCTCTACCGGTTGTACGAGATGGACGACGCGTCTGTGGTGACGAAGTGATCCCTGCCCGCCGCCCCTGGAATTAGCCCAAAAGCCTTGCCTGGCTTGACGATCACGATTGAATACCGAATAAATCGAGTTGAAGCAGCCTCTTTGACGACTCCCTGCCGCGAAAGTTAGGAGCTGATCGAATGCGAATTACTCAACGAGTGTTGGTGCTCCTCGCCGCGGGTCTTTCTTTGGCCGCGTCGGTAGTCACACAGGCCGTCGGCTGCCCGTTCTGCTCTGCTCCCTCGCAGACGTTGGCCGAGCAAGTCGCCCAGGCCGACGGCGTCTGCCTGGTGCAATTTGTCAAAGGCGAACCCGCAAAGGATCAGGATCCGGGCACCAGCACGTATGAAGTCCTTCAAGTCGTCAAGTCGCCAAAGGATTCCGTCAAGAAGGGCGACCATATCAACCTGGCCCGGTATCGCGCCGGCAAGGCCGGCGATCTGTTCCTCGTGATGGGGACACGGGCCGGCAAAGAGAACGCCATTGAATGGGGCAGCCCGACTGAAATCACCGAACCGGCCTTCGCCTACGTCGCGCAGGCGCCTGCGCCGGAAATGCCCACGGCGAAGCGGCTGAAATACTTCGTTCGCTTCCTCGAATTCCCCGACCAGCTCGTGGCCAATGACGCGTTCGGCGAATTCGCCAACGCTCCCTACAAGGACATCGCCGCCGTTGGCTCAATCTTGCCACGGGACAAGATTCGCGGCTGGCTGACACGGTCCGAAACTCCGCAGACGCGTCTGGGACTCTACGGCATGCTGCTCGGGCTGTGTGGAAGCGACAGCGACGCGAAGCTCCTGGCGGAAAAGATCGCGCCAAACAGCGATGAATTCCGCATCGGGCTGGATGGCATGATCTCAGGCTATTTGCTGCTCACCGGCAACACAGGTCTCGACAACATCGACGACTGGAAATTCAAGGTCCACAACGGCAAGAAATCCGCTTTCAGTGAAACCTACGCCGCCATGATGGGGCTGCGGTTCATGTGGCAGTACGCGGGCGGGAAGATCTCCAACGAGCGGCTGCAGCAGTCGATGCGGATCTTGCTCGATCAGCCGGAGCTGGCCGACCTGGTGATTGCCGACCTGGCCCGCTGGAAGGACTGGAGCGTTCAGGAGCGGCTGATGTCGCTCTACGGCAAAGGGGATTACAACATCCCGTCGATCAAGCGGTCGATCATCCGCTACATGCTGGCCAGCACCGACACGAAAGGTGATGCTGGGCCGCCAACGGGCGCCACGGCGGGCACCGCATCGGGTGCGCAGTCGACCGGCGGCGCGGCCAGCGGCAATGTTCCCACCGAAGCAAGCCTCGATTCGGCTGCACGCGGTAAAAAGTACCTCGAGGAATTGCGCAAGCGCGACCCGCGCACCGTGAAGGAAGCCGAACGGTTCTTCTTCCTAAAGTGAATCGCGGGGCAGACGGGCCCATTCGCCGGCGTCCGCCGCTTGGTCGGAAACGTCCGGCGCGAACACTCCGGCGTCCGCCACTTCGGCGGAGACTGCCGGCGAACGAACACTGGTTCCGGCAGACGAGGGCCGACCCATGATCGACATCTCCGCGATCCAGACCGCGCTAAACGATTTCGGCATCGACGGCTGGCTCCTGTACGATTTCCGGGGCAGCAACGTGCTCGCCCAGCGCGTGCTGGGGCTCGCCCCGTCCGAGGTTGGCAGCCGCCGCTATGCGTATTGCATTCCGGCTCGGGGCGAGCCGCGCAAGCTGGTCCATCGCATTGAAGAAGGCGCGCTGTCGGCGCTGCCCGGCTCGAAAACTGTTTATCTGCGCTGGCAGGAATTCGAGAAGGGACTGGGCCACCTGGTATCGGGCCTCAAGCGCGTTGCAATGGAGTACTCGCCCGATAACGCCATTCCGTACGTCTCGCGCGTCGACGCCGGGACCATCGAATTAGTGAAAAAGCTTGGCGTCGAAATCATCTCTTCCGGCGATTTGATTCAAGTCTTCGAGGCCGCTTGGGACGGCGAGCAAGAAAAATCGCACTTCGACGCGGCAGTGCAGACCGACGCCGCGTACACGCGCGCCTGGCGGTTCATTGCGGAGGCGGTCCGTCGGGCGCGGCCGTCGACGAAATCACCGTTCAGGCTGAAATCCTCAAGCATTTCGCCGAGAACGACCTGGAGACCGAACACCCGCCGATCGTCGCGGTCGGACCGCACTCGGGGAACCCGCATCACGAGACGTCGAGTGGACCCGACTGCGAAATCCACGAGGGGGATTTCGTGCTCATCGATCTGTGGGCCAAGCTCAAGCGGCCGCGCGCGGTTTACAGCGACCTGACCCGCGTCGGCTTCGTCGGGCGGACCGTGCCGCCGCGCTATACCGAGATCTTCCAGATCGTGGCCAAGGCCCGCGACGCGGCGATCCAAACCGTTCGAGCGGCCTTTGCCGAGAAACGGCCGCTCGCTGGCTGCGAGGTCGACCGGGCGTGCCGACACGTGATCGAGACAGCCGGCTACGGCGATCGATTCGTTCACCGCACGGGACACAGCATCGGTCAGGAGACGCACGGCAACGGCGCCAACATTGACGACCTCGAAACGCACGACACCCGCCGCATCCTGCCGCGGACCTGCTTCTCGATCGAACCCGGGATTTATCTCCGCGAGTTCGGCATTCGCAGCGAAGTGAATGTCTACATCGACAAGTCCGGTAAAGTTCACGTCACAGGCGGACCTGTGCAGACCGCGGTGGTTTCGATCCTGGCGGATTATTACGCGCGCGTACCGGAAATCCGAAGCACGAATGACGAAGGAAGCACTAAGCCCGAAGCCCTAAGAGAGATTCTTTCCTTCGGACCTCGGACATTCGGGAATTCCCTCGTCATTCGTGCTTCGTGCTTTTCGGCGCGCGGCACGCCTCCACGAGCCCGTCGAAGAGCCGTTGCTGAGTCGTACTGGCGTGGGCGGTCAGCTCAGGGTGCCATTGGACGGTGAAAAGCCAGGGATGGGTTTTGAGCTCGCAGCCTTCGATGGTGCCGTCGGGAGCGCGGGCGACTGGCACCAATCCCTGGGCCGCGTCGCGAATGGCCTGGTGATGCCAGGAGGAGGCCGGAAACTCCGATTCGCCGAGAATCCCCGCCAGCCGGGACTTGGCATCGACCATGATGGGGTGTTCGGTCGGCTCACGCGGCGGAAGGCGATGGACCACGGCGTCGCCCACTACGTCGGGCAGGTGCTCGTGCAGCGTGCCACCTAAGGCGACGTTCAACAACTGGTGCCCGCGGCAGATCCCTAAGGTCGGAAGTTCGGATGCAGCCACTCGCCGCGCGAGGGCCAACTCGCTACGGTCTCGTTCAGAGTCGACGCCGTAAATCGCCTCGTGCTTGCTCCCGCCGTAGAGTGACGGTTCGACATCGCCGCCGCCCGCCAGTATGAGGCCGTCGAGCATGTCGAAGAGTTCCTCCCACGGGTCATCGCCCGGTGGGATCAAGATCGCGATGCCGCCGGCGCGACGCACCGCATCGACGTAAAGGGCTGGCAGTCGAAACCGGCCGTCTTCATCTCGGCCGTACGTCGTGATGCCGATGATGGGACGTCGCATGATCCCCGAAACCTCCCGTTATTGAATTCTTCGAAGAGTGGCTGTTTGATCTAAATCCGCTCGAAGTAGCGGGCCCGCTCCCAGTCGGTGACCGCCCGATCGCAGGCCGCCTGTTCGGTGCGGAAAAAGTGGGCATAGTGTTTGACGACGTCCGCACCAAACGCCCGCCGGCAAAACTCACTCTGTTCAAAAAGACCAATTGCCTCGGACAAGGTTCGCGGGACGTGCGGCAGCTCAGACGCGTGATACGCGTCGCCGCGAAATTCGGCCGGCGGACGCATGTCATTGGCGATGCCGTCGAGCCCTGAGGCCAGGGCCGCCGCGTAGACGAGATACGGATTGCAGTCGGCGCCGGGGATGCGACACTCGATCCGCAAACCCTCGGACGTTCCGACCACTCGGAAGCCGGCCGTGCGATTATCCCGACTCCAGGCCAGTCGGGTCGGAGCCCAAGAGCCGGATTGGTAGCGTTTGTAAGAGTTGACGTTGGGGGCGTAGAAAACCATGACTTCGGGGGCATGCGCCAGCCATCCGGCGAGGAACTTGAGAAAGGTCCCTGACCCCTCGACGCTGCCCCCATCGCCGGCACCCAGTTTCTGTCGGCCCGCGAACGCATTTCGGCCGTCCCGCCACAAGCTCAAGTGCACGTGGCAGCTCGACCCGGCTTGCTTGTCCGACAGCTTGGCCATGAACGTGACGCTGACGCCCAGCTTGTCGGCGATCTCTTTGGCACACTGCTTCAGGATCGTGTGGTTGTCTGCCATTGCCAAAACGTCGCTGTATCGAACGTTTAGCTCGTGCTGGCCCTTGCCCCATTCGCCCTTGGTTGATTCGACGCTAATGCCTGACTGTTTGAGGTGACGGCGGACGAGGCCGTTGTAGTCCTCCTCGCGCGTTCCCTGCAGGGCGTGATAGTCTTCGAGGTACCAGCCAGCAGGCTCGAGATTGCGGTATTCCGCCGCGGCCGCGTCGCGATAGGAATTGCGAAAGAGATAATACTCGAGCTCCGAAGCTGCCATCGCTTCGTAACCGATTTTCGACGCCGCCTCGATCTGCTTGAGCAGCATCGATCGGGGCGCCTGCTCGATCAGCGTGGGGGCGTGCTCCTCCGTCGAGTGCAGATCGCACAGCACGAGGGCCGTGCGGTCGAGCCACGTTGCCTGTCTCAGCGTGCGGAAGTCGGGCGCCAGGTGAAAGTCCCCGTAACCCTTCTGCCAGTTTGCGAACTCGTAGCCGCGCACCGGCTCCATTTCCATGTCGACAGTCAGCAGGTAATTGCAGGCGTGCGTTCCCGCCTCCGCGACGTGGGACAAGAAATGCTCGGCATCAAACCGCTTGCCCATCAGCCGCCCGTAGATGTCGGGAAAGATGGCGAGCACCGTGTCGATCTCGCCGGCCTCGGCGCGCCGCCTAAGCTCCGAGCGGTCGATCGTTCCGGGATTTTGCGCCATGCGAGACGTTCCGACTGAGTCAGAAACTGAATCGCATTTAATGTAGCACGCTGCCCCGCGCACCGCGACGTGCGAGCAATTTGCAGCGGCGCGCCGCCTGCATTAGGCTGGCATTTGAAACCGCACGTCGAAGTACCGGAAAGGCTCGAGGATGGCAACCGCCCTGGCCGAATCTCCCCTCTTGCGATTGCACCGCGACGACAACATTGCGATTGCGAAGCGCACCATCCGTCCCGATACCGTGATCGAGTCCGAGGCGGGGCTTTCGACCATTCACGTCACCGAGCGAGTGGAAATCGGTCATAAAGTTGCCGTCGTGCCGATCCCCCGCAGTGCGGCCGTGCGAAAGTATGGTCAAACCATTGGCTTTGCCACAGCGGCCATTCAGCCCGGTCAATGGGTGCACACCCACAACGTCGAGGCCGGGACGCTGAGTCTCGATTATGCCTTTGCCAGCGAGGTTCCTCCGGACCCCACGCCGATAACGGGTCGCACGTTTTTGGGTTATCGCCGAGCGGATGGCCGGGCCGCGACGAGGAACTACATCGGCATCGTGAGCACGGTGAACTGCTCCGCCGCCACGTCCCGGTTCGTCGCGCAGCAATTCGACCGGCGAATTCTGGAAGACTATCCGAACATCGACGGCGTGGTGCCGCTGGTTCACAAGGCCGGCTGCGCGATGCAATACGGAGGAGACGATCACCAGCAATTGGCGCGCGTGCTGAGCGGCTTCGCCAGGCACGCGAACATTGCCGCTTACCTGGTAATCGGCCTGGGATGCGAAACGGGACAAGCGTCGTTCCTGGTAGACAATTACGGGCTGACCGAGTTGCAGATCCCCGGGCGGACCGCCAGCCGCACCCAGGGCCGATCTCGCCTGGTGATGAATATCCAGGAAGTGGGCGGCGTGCGGCGCACTGTCGAGCGGGCAGCCGGCATGCTCAAAGAAATGCTTCCGGAAGTGAATCGGGTCGAGCGGGTGCCCATTCCGGTTGCCGAGATCATTTTGGGAACCAATTGCGGCGGGAGCGACGGCTCGAGCGGAGTGACGGCCAATCCGGCCCTGGGATACGCGAGCGACTTGCTAGTTGCCCACGGAGCAACGTCGATTCTCGCCGAAACACCGGAGATCTATGGGGGAGAGCACCTGCTCACACGCCGAGCCGTCTCGCGAGAGGTCGGTCAGAAGCTGGTCGACCTGATCAAGTGGTGGGAGCGCTACACGGCCTTTTTTGGTGCAGAGATCAACAACAATCCCTCGGTCGGAAACAAGAAGGGCGGACTCACCACCATTTACGAAAAGTCGCTCGGAGCGATCGCCAAGGGGGGGACGACGGCGCTTCGAGCGGTCTACGGCTATGCCGAGCCGGTGACCCAGAAGGGTTTTGTGTTCATGGACACGCCCGGGTTCGACCCAGCGTCGGTAACGGGCCTGATCGCCGGGGGCGCCAATGTGGTGGTGTTCACCACCGGGCGAGGCAGTTGTTTTGGGTGCAAACCGGTTCCTTCGATCAAGGTCGCGACCAACACTCCTCTTTTTGAGCACATGATCGAAGACATGGACATCAACGCCGGCCGGATCCTCGAGGGGGCCTCGGTCGAAGAAGTCGGGCGCGAGATCTTTGAAAAGATCATCGCGGTCGCCAGCGGCGAGCGAACCAAAAGCGAGCTGCAGGGGATCGGCGACGACGAGTTCTGCCCCTGGAGCATCGGGCCCACGCTCTAAGGAGATTCGCGGGACTCCACAACTCAGTGAAAGCGGGAAAACTGCGGCGTACTAGTCAATCCGAGTCGGCCCATCCACCCACAGACGCGGACGATTGGCGTGTGGTCACTGCCCGTCCCCCGGTCTTCTGATCGCGATCCCTCGCACGCGGGCTCTGCCCCCGGGTCGGCTCAACACCAAGTCGGCTCTCAACTTAGGCAGGCGGTGTAGGAGCGTCCCCGGAAGCCGAGCCGTCAGATTCGGCAAAATCGGAAGATACCAAAAAACCCGGATTCTCCGAATAACCGCTACAGTTTACCAACTTACCCAACCGATATTACCCGCATGACCGCACCCCTGCGCCCCCATTGGCGGACGCGGGAAGGTTGCGGTTCCGTCGAAAAGACGCGATTAGGAAGGGATTCCTGATGCGGGTTCAGCACTGGTTGGCAACGCTAGTTGGCGCGAGCGGCCTGCTTTTGGGCGCACAGCACGGTCTGTACGCCCAAGATCAGCCCGGAGCGTACCAGATCGCATCCCCGCAGCCCGGCCAGGGATTGGCTGGTCCGATTGCTCCTCCGACCGGCCCACCGATGGGCCCTCCGACGGGCCCCCCGACGTCTTACAATGCGTCGCTCAGCGGACCTGAATACGGCGGTTATCCGCAGGTGATTCCTCCCGTTCCGCCTTCCATCGGACCCACGGGGGTCGACGGCCAGTCGATTCAGCCCTATCCAACGATCTCGCCGTTCAATGAAGGCTACACGAGCTTCTTTAACCTCGGCGGAATCTGGGACCGCGTTCAACGCAATACCGACCGGCATTTTTACTTCAATGCCGACTTCCTGTTCATCACCACCAGGTCCCAGCCGGGAATATTCGGTAACCCGGGCGCCCAGAGCTACGTCCGGCAGGAGCGGGACTTTATCAACGCGTCGAGCACCTCAAGCACGTCGAGCACCTCAAGCACGTCGAGCACGTCGAGCACCTCAAGCACGTCGAGCACCAGCACCTCGAGCACCTCGGGCACAACCAATTCCGGAGCGGGGAACCAGCTGCTCATCGACGAAGGGTTCATTGTCAACACTCCCGCGCAGTTGGCCTCCTATTTCAACTATTACAACGCGGTCAATCTGAATAACCTCGGCGAGCCAGCGTCAAACGGCGCCCGTTTCACGTTCGGTGATTGGAACCCTGACCATTCGGGTTGGGCGTGGACTCTTTGGTTCGGTGGAACCGGAGTCGCTGAACTCAACGCCGCACAGACTGATGGGTTTACCCAGCACCCAGAGGACACGGAACGGTTGGAGCAAATCATCAAGTTCCTGCAAAACGCCAGCCCCCAAACCCTGATAGCGCTGGGGTCGCCGTTCAGCCTCGACAGTATCGACGTTGCACTGGGGGGCGTCGGCAAGAAAGACCTGACCGCAAACCAAATCTTCCAGATGGACCTCCTCAACCTGCGCGGGCTGCCGGTCGGGGACGGCTCGCCCCGCGGCCAAACCATTCCCTACGACATCTATTTCGATGTCGCGCACAACCACCTCGCAGATCGGAACCCATTTAGACTACTACTTCACGCCCTTCCTCGAGCGGAAGTGGCTCTCAGTCAGTGCCATGGTCGGAGCCGAATATCTGAACATTCGGGAGGGCCTCACCTTCGAGGGAATCGACAGCGGCATGTTGTACGGAGGAACGTCGTCGTCGAGCTCAGGCAATACCTTGACGCTCGACCGGGATTTCAAGGCCCAATCGACGCCCAACGGCATCGACGACAACCAGGACGGAATCATCGACAATGCGGCAAGTCCCGAACCCGGGCCGGTCAGCAGCACCACCAGCGGCTCGACGACGACGACGTCGACGGGCTTCCTGTTCTCGTTCCCAAGCCCCTTCGCCTTGCTTCCCGCGACCATCGACATTCAGACCAATACGAACCTGGCCGGCCCGACCGCTGGATTGCACTACCTGATCGGCAACAGCGAAGGGTTTCACCTCATCGGCGAAACCAGGTTCGGTCTGATGGCCAACTGGGAAACGATCGAGTTGAGCGGCAACAACATCGGCAGCACCACCCGTGTCAACGGGAACTTTGTTAACTTCCCGGCGGAGTTGACCGGTAACCGTGGTAATCCACAAGCCGAACAGGCGCAGGACCTGTTCATCCCGTCGCCTACGGATCCCAACCCGAACGCGTTTGACAGCTCGCAGCAACATTCGCATATCTCGCCCTTGATCGCACAATCGATCATCCTCGAGGCCCCGGTCTTTCAGTATGTGCCGATCCTCGGCAAGATGTGGCCGTTCGCCCATGCCAACCTTCGCGGTGGCTACGAGTTCATGTGGGTCGGCCAGGTCATCCAGACGAATCAAAGCGTCGACTACGAAGGTGATCCCATGGCAGGGCTAAAGCCCCGCATCGAGGTGGACCGTGGAAGCTGGTATTCCGACAACTGGTCGGTCGGTATCTCGTGGAACTGGTAAGACGCGAGGATTGCCAGGGCTTAACGCCGCTGCCGAAGCAGATTCACCCGTTGCCGCGCCTCGGCGGAGCGCTGGGCGAGGATTTGCGAAAAGTCGAAGGCCGCCGAATCACGTCGGGCGTGCGGCTGCAGGGTCGCCAAGACTTCCGCCGCAGTCGCGTATCGCTCCGAGACCTTGCGGGCCATCATCTTGGCGACGATCTCTTCGACCGCGACCGGTACCTCGGGCTTGATCTCGCGGACAGCCCGCGCGGTTTTCGTGCGGTGAGCGCGAAGCTTTTTGGACACCGATTCGCCTGGGAACGGCACCATGCCGGTGAGCGCACAATACAGCGTGCAACCCAGGCTGTAGATGTCGGCCTGGGGACCAACTTGAAAGCTGTCTAGAGTCTGCTCGGGCGCGATGTAGTCGGCCGTGCCGACGCAGCCCTGCCCGGAGATCATGGTCAGCATGAACTCGTCCTCGTCCTTGTCGACGAGGGCCAGTCCGAAGTCGAGCACCTTGACCGTGCCGTTCTTCTTGACGAGCAGGTTGCCGGGCTTGATATCGCGGTGGATCAGTCCCTTTTCGTGAGCGTGCTGCAGTCCAGCCGCGGCCTGCGCGACGAGGCTGCAGGCCTGAGGCCACGGAATGAAGCCTTGCCGGCCGATCAGCTCCTGCATGCTGATCCCTTCGACGAGCTCCATGGCCATGTACCAGATCTCGTCGTTCTCGCCGAGCTTGAGTGTGCGGACAATATTCGGATGGTTGAGCATCAGGCCGGCCCGGGCCTCGAGCTTGAAGCGGGTGAGGTAATCGTTCTCCATGTGCTTCGAGATCACCTTGACCGCGGCTTTCTCTCCCGTGGTCTCGTTGATCGCGATGTACAGCCAACCCATCCCGCCGGTGCCGAGGATGTCGACGACGCGAAATTCCCCGACGTTGAATTCCTCGAACTCACCGTTCAGGATCCAGTCGGATTGAAATCGCGTCAGTACTCCCTGGAGCATCAGCTTTTTAAGAAACTCGACGGTGATGGGCTTTTCGCCCGGTTCCTCTGCTTCCGTCTCTTGTGGCTCGGCCGACGGCGGTGGCGCGGCCTTCGCGTCCGTGTCGGTGGTGGCTTCGGCCTCTGATCCGGTGATCGTGTCGACATTGTCGATCAGGTCCATCCGCGTCTCCGGGATGGCCGCAGTCCGTGACAGCTCGAAGGTCAGATTAGTCTCGACGCGAAAACTGAACGGACCGATGTCGAGGCGGTCCCCGTGGCACAGCACACTGATATCCAGTGGATAGCCGTTCACCCGGATCCCGGCGTTCGGCCTCAGGGCGCGAATCCGCAACACGTCGCTATCAAGCGTAATCACGCAGTGCGCGGGCGCGACCTCCGTGGATAGCAGCCGAATTGGCGCGTCGGTCGCCGAACCGATGAGCGTGGTGTGCCGGCTGATGTCTTTGTAGGCGGTGCCCCGTTGCGGATGCGCGTAGGCCAGGCGCGCGTACGATCGGCCGCGCCTCACGGGCGGAGTGCTCGGCGGTGGGGACGACTGCGTCCCAAAGGTGATTTCAGCCGGCGTGTCAGCGGTCATGGGCGCGGGATGACAAATAGACGTCCATCAGGGCGTCCGAACTGCGGACGGACTTCGCGCAGGCACAAGATTGGCCAGGAGCTGGGAACGTGGTCGAGTCAGCGCAACGGCTCTGCGCACACTTTCGCACGTCAGGCCCTGCCAACCACACGAAAAATTGTAGCACGGGAGACCTGCGAAGAGAATGTCTTCCGCGTGAGAGGAATTTAAGCCGGAGTCCGCGTCGACGAGCCAGCAGGCGAAACTACCGGGAAATCAGCCCATCATGTCTTTGAGCACATCGGGCGGGGCCTCGGAATAGTTGAGCGGCTCCATCGAGTAGGAAGCTCGTCCCTGCGACAGGCTGCGAACCTGCGTCGAATACCCGAACATCTGCGAAAGCGGCACGTGTGCCTCCAGAACCGAAAGGTGGCCGCGCGGCTCCATGTTCACAATCATGGCCCGGCGGGCATTGAGATCCGCCTGGATGTTGCCCAAAAACTGATCAGGAGTCGACACCTCGAGTTTCATGATCGGCTCTAACAGCACGACGCCACTGGCTTTGAGGGCCTCTCGCACGGCAGCCGCCGACGCAGCCCGCAGGGCTTCCTCGTTGGTTTCGGTGCGCCGGTAGTCGACGGCGACAATCGTGAGCCGCACCTTCATCAGCGGATGGCCTAACAGACCGCCCGCGTGCGCTTCCTCGCGGAGCGTCTGCTCCATTACCGGCACAAATTCGGCCGGCAACTGGTCGGGCTTGAGCGCATTGATCACCGTGACGGCTTCGCTCCCCGCAAAGGGCTCGAGACGCACGCGGACCTTGGCGTAGTGCGTTTCACCCGCGGTCTGCCGATGAAAGACGCCGTCGGCCTCGGCGGATGCCTTGACCGATTCGCGGTAGCTGACCCGTGGCTTGTGGACGCGCACCTTGAGTCCGAAATCGCGTTGGATCCGCTCCCGAATGATCTCCAGATGCAGCTCGCCCATCCCGCTGATGATCGTCTGCCCGGTCTCTTCGCTGATCTTTGCCGTGAATGTTGGGTCCTGCCGCCCAAGCCGGACCAACACGTCGGCCAGTTTCTTTCGCTCAGCATTGGTGTCGGGCTCGATCGACATCGAGATGACGGTTTCGGGGAATGTAATCCGCTCGAGCAGAATCGGATGGTGGGCATCACAGAACGTATCGCCGGTTACCGAATCCTTGGGCCCCACCACGCCCACGATATCTCCGGCTTCGACAGCATCGGTCTCGATCTTCTCGCGCGAGTCAGCCTGGATCCGCCACAGCTGGCTGATGAGTTCTTTCTTGTCAGTGCGCGGGTTGAGGGCCCGGCTGCCGCTTTTGAACACGCCCGAATAGACGCGCACAAAATACAGGTCCGCGTGTTGGTCCGCGACGATCTTGAACACTAGTCCGCAGAACGGCTCGTTCGGCGAGCATTTGCGGATCTCGTGGACCTTGTCTCGCTTCTTGGGATTGGGATGCTCGCCTTCGACCGGTGGCCGGTCGAGCGGGCTGGGAAGATAGCGGACGACTGCGTCCAAGAGCGGCTGGACACCGATGTAGTCGAGCGACGCCCCGCAGAACGTCGGCTGCAGCATGCCTTGGATCGTGCCGACCCGCAGCACACGGTGAATCTGCTCGACCGGCACGTCCTCGGTGGATAAATACGTCTCCATCACTGCGTTGTCCAACATGGCCACCGCTTCCAACAGTTCTCCCCGGCACTTGGCCGCCCGCTCGCGATCGGCGTCTGGAATCTCGGTGACGGTGATCTCTCGTCCCTTGGATGCGCTATCGAAATAGAGGGCCTTCATTTCGATCAGATCGATCACGCCGGAAAATCCCTCGGGAGGCGGTCCGGCGCCCGCTCCGATGGGGATTTGCACCGCAACCGGGTGAGCGCCCAAGCGATTGATGATCTGCCCGAACGTGCGGTCGAAGTCCGCGCCGATGCGGTCCATCTTGTTGATGAAGCAGATCCGCGGGACGTGGTAGCGATCGGCTTGCCGCCAGACGGTCTCGCTTTGGGCCTCGACCCCTTCAACGGCGCTGAAGATCACGAGCGCCCCGTCGAGCACCCGCAGGCTTCGCTCGACCTCCGCGGTGAAATCGACGTGACCCGGCGTGTCGATAATGTTGATCGTGTGCTCGGGGATTCCCTGCTGCTCGTTCTTCCAGCGGCAGGTGATGGCGGCCGAATAGATGGTGATGCCGCGCTTGGCCTCTTCCGGGTCGAAATCGGTGACGGTCGTGCCGTCGTCGACGTCGCCCATCTTGTGGGAGAAGCCCGTGTAGTAGAGGATCCGCTCGGTGGTCGTGGTCTTGCCGGCGTCGATGTGCGCCACGATTCCGATGTTTCGGATTCGCTCGGTCACCATGCGAAGTGGGCGAACGCCTTATTCGCGTCCGCCATGCGGTGGACGTTTTCGCGCTTGGTCATGGCGCTGCCTTCGCGGCGGAAGGCGGCCATCAGCTCGTCGGCCAGGCTGACGTGGGCCGGGCGTCCCTTCTTCTCGCGGACCGCTTCGATGAGCCAGCGGATGGCGAGCGTCTGCTGTCGCCGGGGATTGACGGGCGTGGGCACCTGGTAGGTCGCACCGCCGACGCGCTTGGAGCGCACCTCGATCGAAGGCCGCACGTTTTCGACCGCTTCGGTAAACACCCGGACGGGGTCTTCGTTCGGCATCTTTTTGACGATGATGTCCATCGCGTCATAAAAGACGCTCATCGCCACGCTCTTCTTGCCGTCGTGCATCAAGCAGTTGATGAACTTCGACGCCAACTTGGAGCCGGTGCGATGGTCTTCCTTGAGCTGCGATTTGCTGGCAGTGAATTTGTCGGCCATGGTCTTAGTTCGAAAGGTTGTTTACGAAAGTGGTTCGTTGGGCCGCGGATAACAAGCCTGGCCGAACCGGTCTTATCGAGTCACATGCCCGCTCGCGATTGCTCGTCACGGGATTCGCGTAGGGACGGCTCGCTACTTCGGCTTCTTGGCTCCGTAGCGACTGCGGGCCTGTTTGCGATCGCTGACGCCCAGGGTGTCGAGCACGCCGCGAACGATCTTGTAGCGAATGCCCGGGAGGTCACGGACACGGCCGCCGCGGACAAGCACGATCGAGTGTTCTTGCAGGTTGTGCCCCTCGCCCGGGATATAGGCCGTCACTTCCTTGCCGTTGGAGAGCCGCACGCGTGCCACCTTCCGCAAAGCCGAGTTCGGCTTCTTGGGAGTCACCGTTTTCACGAGCAGGCACACGCCCCGCTTCTGCGGGCAACCTTCCAGCACGGGCGTCTTCGTCTTCGAGTGCTGGACGCGGCGCGGCTTGCGGATGAGTTGATTAATCGTTGGCATTCGGCTGTTCTTCCCCGACAATGACCCCCGGCCCCCAAACGCGGGGAATCTGAAATCTATCGGTGCTCGCCGAGGCCGTCAAGGGAGCCGAATGACGCGCCATGACAGGATTTTAGGAAGCAGCGCACGAGTAAGCCGAGTTTTCCTGATCGAACTGCCTGGATCGGATTGCTTCTCTCGCAGGCGGCTGTTTTCACGGTTCGCGCCGGCAAGGGTGGAATCTTCGCCGTACAAATGGTCGAATGTCGGGGATCAAATGTCAATTTTTCAACTCTTTCGACCTTTCGCTCGTTCGAGGTTCGTAGTGTTATTGGAGCCCGTCATGCATCGGACCAATTCATTAATGCTCATTCTCGCCTGCATCGGCCTGTTCGGCGCCCTTGGCTGCGACTGGGTCGGCTCCCGGGATTCGGGTCCGGCGATGCCGGCGCCCCCCCGGGCCGAATCGAAAGCCAAGAGCTCGACGCAGCCCCCGGGCGAGATCGTGCATTCGGGCTCCTGGCCCGGCTGGCGCGGACCGAATCGTGACTGCGTCTCGAAAGAAACCGGACTGATCGACTCGTTTCCCTCCTCCGGCCCGCCGATCAAATGGCACGTCGATGGAATGGGAAGCGGCTATTCCAGCGTCGCTATCGATTCCGGCCGCATTTTCACATTGGGCAATATCGACGGCCAGTGCCATGTCCTGGCGCTCAATTTCGCCAATGGACGCCGCTTTTGGGCGGTGCCGATCGGTGGGGGCGAACCCAATTCGACGCCAACGGTTGACGGGAACCGCGTTTACGCCCTTGCCCGGGACGGCAGCCTCGCCTGCCTCGACGTGGCCGACGGAAAAGTCATCTGGAAAAAATCACTGACGGCCGATTTCGGGGGAAGCGTTCCGACCTGGGGATACAGCGAATCGGTGCTGGTCGACGGCGACCGCGTCGTTTGCACGCCCGGGTCCAAGACGGCCATGCTGGCGGCGCTCAACAAAAAGACCGGCGAAACAATCTGGACCGCTCCCGCACCCGACAGCTTTGGCGCGAATTCGGCGGGCGGCTATTCGTCGATCGTTATCAGCAACGGCGCAGGCGTCAAACAATACGTGCAACTGGCCGGGCAAGGACTCATCTCGTATCGCGCCGAGGATGGCAAGTTCCTCTGGAAGTACAGCAAGATCGCCAACGGCACGGCGAACATTCCGACCCCGCTCGTCAAAGACGATTACGTTTTCGGAGCCAGCGGCTATGGCGCAGGATCGGCATTGCTCCAGCTCGAGAAATCGGGTGACGGCGTTGCGGCGAAGGAAGTCTATTTTCTCAACGGCGGCACGCTGCAGAACCATCACGGCGGCATGGTGCTGTTCGGCGACTACATCTATTGCGGGCGCGGACACAACGCCGGATTTCCCGTCTGCGTCGAGTTGAAGACGGGCAAAATCAAATGGGACGGCGGACGCGGACCCGGACAGGGATCCGCGGCGGTGCTCGAAGCCGACGGTGAGTTGATCTTCCGCTACGAGAACGGCGTCGTGGCGATGATCGAAGCCACGCCGGAGAAATACAACCTCAAAGGCCGCTTCTCGACGGCGACGCACAAGGGCTCAGGCTGGCCGCATCCCGTCATCGTCGACAAGCAACTCTTCCTTCGCGACGGAGACGACCTGATCTCCTACGACATCGCCCGGAAGGATGCGCCGAAGCAAGCAGCCGAGCCGGGCGCGTCACGCCAGCACGTAGCCAAGGATTAAGTCGATCAACAGGGATGACAGGACCGAGCTGACGCAACCCGATTCGCTGGCCGCCGTTTGTCCGTGGATGCATAAGGACCCAAGGTTTGGGTCGGCAACCTGCCCCGATGCGGCGCAACTTATATTGGAGTAAAGGATTACGTTCAGAACCGACGCCTATTAGGAGGACCGGGATGCAAGTTCGCGAAAAAGTGTTGTCACACCGACAAAATCGGCTGTGCGCATTTTTGAATATCCAATAAATAGATTAGTCGCACGGTCGGTGACCGTGGCGGCTCTTCCATGTTTTGGAAAGAAAAACCGCCGCGGCTAGAACCGCGGCGGTTTTTTTGTGCGACAAGGAGCTTGGAAATGGAAATCGTGGCAGTCGTTGGGATCTTAGGCGTGGTTGCAATCGTCGCCATTGTCCATCGGACTAAGTTCTCTAGCCGCGTGACGGCAGAGGATTTGGATCTGCACGTCCGCGTCGATCCGAAGGAGTGAGCGATGTCGTCAAGAGGCAACCTGCGGACCACGTTGACGGAGGCGATCAGCCGAAAACGCTTCGAGACAAGCTCTCGGGACATCGCGCTCGAGGCGAGACTCGACGCAGGCAATCTTAGTAAATTCATCAATGGTGTGCGCGGGCTGCGGGCGACCCGCCTAGAGTCACTCTGCAACACCCTGGGTGTCGGGTTCCTGCCCCCTGGAACGTCGTTTGTTGACCGCAAGCCAATGCTCGCGGCGCTACGACAGGCGAGGAAATCCCACAAAGGCTCCCTCCGAGCGATCGCGAGGCACACCGGCATCGATGTCGGCAATCTAAGTCGGTTTTTTCGCGGCGAGCGAAATGGGCTGAGTTTCTCAAACCTCGAACTACTTCTGCGTTTCTTGAAAGTCGAAATCGCGTGGACGGGTAGGCTCGTCGTGTTAGTCCAACGATGGCATGGCGTCGGCAGAGCGACCCCGCTTGTGAACATCACAGTCGAGTGCATTGAGCACCCGCACGATTACGGCTGGAACGAACGGCATCTCGGCGTCATCCGCACGGATCAGAACGGGCGGGCGGAGTTCGGTGAGGTTGGCATCCGCTCGCGCGTCGACGTGTTCGTCAGCGATATCTTGCGAGACACAATTGAGATAACTGACAGTTCGCAAGAATTTGCCGTCGAGTTATGAGCGCTAGACGAACGTGTCTGCGGCTGAAACCCTTCAATACTCTTCTACGCGGGAACGTCCACCACAAGATTCCCGACAGGATGATCGCTTGTGGGGCTGGCCGCATCCCGTCATTGTCGACAAGCAGCTCTTCCTTCGCGACGGCGACGACTTGATCTGCTACGGCATCGCCAAGAAAGACGGCGTCAAGCAGGCGATGCCCTGGTCCCGCCTTGTTTCCGACTGCGGCGTCGCTCATGCTGGCATCAATTAATCGGGGAGGACTGGGCCATGTTGACTATCGACTGTCCACAATGCTCCAAGAAGCTCAAGGCGCCAGAATCGACAATTGGCAAGCCAGTCAAGTGTGCATGCGGGCATTTATTCATTGCCGCCGCACCGTCGTTTGAGCCTGAACCGCCACCGTTTCGCAGCCCGGCCGTGCGCGGCCAAGGAGATCCAGGCCGTCGGATCGTGGGCTTCTACTCTACGGCCGTAGGACTTGCCGTTGTCGCGTCAGTCCTGACGACCGCCATCACGTCGATACTTTTACGAGAACCCAAGTCCGAACCCGTCCCGTCTGTGCCGCAGCCCATCGCGGCGGAGCAGCAGGTGGTCAGGGACGAACGAGTGCCAGAGCTCGAGAGCCGGTTGACCGAGATAGCAAAACGCCTGGACGAACAGAAACAGACAATCGATCGTCTCTGAGAAATCGATAGCGAGGCCTGCAGGGTCGCGCGAGAGAACAACCCCGCGCCAGCTTGCCGGCGTGGCCGACGCCATCAAGATCGCTGCCAACGAGATCGATGAAATTGAAGGGCGGCTCGCTCTGGCTTTGAATCTACAGTATCTCAGCCTGTCTCAGGCCGATCGAGCAGACTTTCGATCCTCACTTGACGGATTGGACAAGAAAACCATGACCTGGGAGCAGTATAAAGCGCGCATCAGCCCACCTCGGAGGCCCTGCCTTTGGTCCGCTGCTCCTGAAGGACATTAAGGGAATTCGCGAGTGCCTTGCGCGAGACTTCGAATCGCAAGGAGACGCCGTTGCTGCAAAGCTGATTCGCGGCGACTTAAAATAAAGCGAGTAAAAGACCCGCTGATCGGCAAGGTCTACTCGTACCGCAGCGATTCGATCGGGTCCAATTGGCTCGCGCGGCGGGCCGGGTAGAAGCCGAAGAAGATGCCGACGGCTGCGGCGAAGAGGAACGCCAGTAGGGCCGCCACGAATGAGACCTGGTGCGTCCACTTCTGGCCGGCCGAGATGGCGTTGATGACCGAGACGATGCCAATCGAAGCGCCCACGCCGAGCAAGAAGCCAATCAGCCCGCCCACACACGAGAGGATCATCGCTTCGACCAGAAACTGGCGCAGAATGTCGCCCGGCGTTGCTCCGACTGCCATGCGAATGCCGATCTCGCGGGTGCGCTCGGTCACCGAGACCAGCATGATATTCATAATGCCGACGCCGCCCACCACAAGCGAAATCCCGGCGATACTGGCCAGCATCAGAGTCAGTGTCCCGGTCACGATGCCGAAAATGTTGGCAATCTCGGTGGTGTTTTCGACTTCGAAGTCGCTTTGCTGGCCCGGCTGGATGCGGTGACGCTCGGTGAGCAGCTCCTCGATTTCGTGTTGAGCCTGCGTCATCAGCGAAGTCGCGCGGGCTGAAGCGAGAATCGCGCTCACGTTGTCGAATTCGGAGCCTTCCAGCCGCTTGCGGACAGTCGTGACTGGGATGAGAACGATGCTGTCCTGGTCGTCCCCGACCATGTTGGCCCCCTTTGGGGCCAGCACCCCGATCACGCGGAACGGAATGTTCTTGATGCGCACCATCTGGCCGAGCGGATCGCTGGTCTGGAAGAGCTTGCCAATCAGTGTGTGACCGATCACGCAGACTTTGTTTGCGCTGTGGACATCGCGGTCAGCAAAGAACTCACCCTTTTCCATGGGCCAGTTACGAACGATCAAATAATCGCTGTTGACCCCATGGATCTGCTTTGGGCTGTAGTTCGCGCTGCCGAAGATGACCTGCGCGGTCGTCCCGATGAGGGGCGACGAAGCGAGGATCGACGGGCAATCCTGTGCGATCGCATCCGAGTCGCGGCCCGTGAGGGTGACTTGGGCCTGCATCACACCGCTTCGACGCCGAACCGCGGGCTGGACAATGATGACATTGGTCCCCAGTGAGGCAAATTGACTCTGGACCAACTGGCTGGCGCTTTGACCCACCGAAACCATCGTCGTAACGGCCGCAATGCCGATCACGACGCCCAGCACGGTTAATCCGGCCCGCATCTTGTTTTTGGCCAGCGCGCGGAGGGCGATACGAACGGTGACAGGGGAAATCATGGCGGTGAGGTTAGACCTACCAGGCGGAGCTAGTGGCGGGGGGCTGGATGCCAATCACGAGAACGTCGCCGCTTTTGACCGGCCCAGGCTGGACTTCCGTGTATTGGCCGTCGGTCAATCCCGTCTTGACTTCGATGGCCCGCAGCCGGTCGCCCTCCCCGTCGGCCACCCAGACGTGGTGTTTTGACCGCTCCTTGCGGAGTCGTGCCCGTTCGGCGATCGAAAGCGACTGCAACGAGGTGCCCTCGCTATTGTCGGAGTCGGCTTTGCTTTGTTCTCTCCCCTCCAGAATGGCAACGTCTTCCGGACGCACCAGGTTGGTCGCGGGGTAAAATCGGAGCGCCGAACTCGGAACTTTGATGACGTTATTCCGCTCATTGACCTGAAACGAAAGACTGGCGGTCATGCCGGGCAGCAATTCGAGGTCGGGATTCGCAGTCGAAACCACCACCGGGTACGTGACCACGTTCTGGGTTGTCGTCGAGCTGAGTCGAATTTCCAGAATGGTTCCCTTGAACATCTTGTCGGGGTAGGCATCGACCGTAAACGTGACGGGATATTTCTTCTTTTGGGCCTCTTTGATCAGTCCGATGTCGGCCTCGTCGACTGACGCGTGGACGTGAATTTCCTTGCGGATGTCGGGAGCCACAATGAACAGCTCGGGCGTCTGGAACTGGGCCGCCACGGTCTGACCCGGGTCAATTTTGCGATTGATCACAATACCGTCGACCGGAGAGCGAATCTCAGTGTAATTAAGGTTGGCCAGCGAAGTTTCGAGCGAGGCTCGAGCCTGATCGACGGTGGCTTGGGCCACCTTGAGCTGGGCCTCTGACGTCATGCGGGCGTACTTGAACTTGTCAAAATCGGCCTGGCTGATGTACGAACTCCCTCGATCTCGCAAGGCAATGGCTCGTTTTTCGTCTTGGATCGCCTGCTGCAACTGTGCCTGCACGCGAAAGACGTCCGATTCCTGTATGGCCAGGGTGGCCCGGTCGTGGGCGACGGCCGCCTTGCAAATCTGCGGATCGATCTTGGCCAGCAGATCCCCTTTCTTGACCTCTTGATTAAACTCGCAATAGAGTTCCTGGACGGGTCCCGACACGAAAGAGCCGACCGTGACTTCGATCTTGGGTTTGACGGTCCCCGTAGAGTTGACCACCGCGATAATATTTCCTTGTTCGACCGTAGCCGTCCGCCAGACGGGACGATTGCGCTTGGCCCAGTAATTGGCTGCGGGACGGTAACCCGCGGCCCCGACAGCAACCAGCACGCCACAGAGGATCGATAATCGCAGGAGCATCTTCATGCGAACGAACATTCTTTTGGAAAGCGGAACGTGGCCCTAATCGAAATCCGCGATGTTTCGCGAGTGTATGATCTCGGCGAGGTCAAAGTCGAGGCCCTTATCCGAGCCTCGCTTTCGATCGAAAAAGGCGAGTACGTGGCACTGATCGGCCCCTCGGGGTCCGGCAAGAGCACGTTGATGAACACACTGGGCTGCTTGGACCGACCGACCAGTGGTAGTTACCGCCTGGCGGGCGATGAGGTTGCAACAATGTCGCGCGAACAGCGCGCCCATATCCGCAACCGGCGCATCGGGTTCGTATTTCAGAACTTCAACCTGCTGGCGCGCACCTCTGCGTTGGAAAACGTCGAATTGCCCTTGTTGTACTCCAAACACATTTCCGCGTCCGAGCGTCACCGCCGGGCGATTGAAAAACTGGAGATGGTTGGACTCGCCAATCGAATGGATCATCATCCGAATCAGCTTTCCGGAGGGCAGCAGCAGAGGGTGGCCATTGCCCGGGCCCTGGTGAACGAACCCGACATCCTGTTGGGGGACGAACCGACCGGCAACCTCGACTCCAAGACCAGTCGCGAAGTGATCGCCCTGTTCCGTGAGCTGAATGACAGGTCGGGCATCACAATCATTCTGGTGACTCACAACCAACAGATTGCCCGCGACGCCAAGCGGACGGTCGTGATGCGCGATGGGGGAATTGTCTGCGACACGACCGATTTCCGGCTGGCGGCGCACGCGTTGCGGGAAGACTTGGACGAAGAACTGGAAGCGTCTTCCGGACACGCCACGTCGTTCCACAAATAGTCACGCAGACGACCGATCACTCTGCGATCCCAATCGGTTCCGCCTGCCGCTCTCGCCTCCATGACCCAAAAATCGTTGCTGGAATACGCGGACTGGCTCGATGAGCGGAAGCTGCTGTGGCCAGCTGCGCCCAAGCGGGTTCCCGTGAATGCCAAGGCATACGTCGAGCCGCTGGTCGGTATTCGCGGCGTGGCGTTCAATATTTACGGGACTTTGCTGCGAATTTCCGACGGGGAACTGTTCCTCAAGCATCCCCAGGACTTGCGCATGGAGATTGCGCTGGAGAAGACGATCAAAGAATTCGGCATGTGGAACAGTATGACGCGCCAGCCCGGCGCCCCTTGGAAGGGAATGATGGTCCGTTTCGATCGGGCCCTCGACGAGCAGCGGCTGGCGACGACCCACGCCTTGGGCGAGATTCCGGAAGTCGACGCGGTCCTCCTGTGGATGAAGCTGATTCGCCTCCTGCAGCAGAAGGAATACACATACGACGCAGCCGAATACGGCACACTGGAACAATTCAGCGAGAAAGTGGCCTTCTTTTTTCATTCGAGCCTGCAGGGGCTCGAGGCCGAAGAGGGTGCCCTCCCGGCGCTGCGGAGCTTGTTTCAAATTGGCGTCCGCGTGGGACTTGTGGCCGACGCACAGCGCTTCAGCCAAGTGCAGATGTTGCGGGGCTTTCGGCAGCAGGGTAAACTCCGCTCGCTGGATGAGTTGTTCGATCCGGCCCTCGCGACGCTGTCTTACCGGGAAGGAATTCGCAAGCCGTCGCAGTCGCTGTATCAGCACGCCCTCGAGCGGTTCCGGCGGATGGGAATTGCTGCGAGCCAGATCTTGATGGTCGGATCGCGGATCGCCGACGACCTGGCCATCGCCAAGGAAGTCGGCATGCGGACGGCCTTGTTGGCGTCCGACCGAACCAGTCTCGCCGCGACGCGGGAGGAACTGGCTGATCCGCAAGTTCGTCCCGATCGCCTGCTCACCAGCCTCACGCAACTTCGGGAAATCGTCAGCCGCTAGCCGACGCGGGCGTCGCTCGACAGCCATCAAGTTTTTCCCTTCGCGCGAAGTATCGCCATGCCTGCACCCCCTCTTTACGACTACTCGAAGTTTGACTTCGACAAGCCGATGTTCTCGATCGACGACATCCGCCGCATCAATCCCCAGCGGCACGAGATGGAACAGCTCAGCGGTGTGGTCTACACCGACACCCAAAACCACGGCCTCATCGGCTTCAAAGACATCACCGAACACGAATTTTGGACCCGCGGCCATATGCCCGGTTATCCCATCATGCCGGGCGTCGTGCTGTGCGAATGCGCGGCTCAACTGGCGGGCTTTTACGCTCGTAAATACGACGTGCTGCGGGGCGACTTTCTGGGCTTCGGCGGGATGGATGACGTGCGTTTCCGGTCTCCCGTACTGCCTCCCTGCCGCTTGATTCTTTTGGCCAAGCTGACGTTGAACCGGCCGCCGCGGCGGGCCGAATTCGCCTTTCAGGGATTCGTCAAGGAGCGGATGATTTTCAGCGGCACGATGATCGGCGTGCCGATCCACGTGGCCGACCATGTGGGACACGCTCCCAACGACTGATCATGAATCGCCAGCCTGTTCTCGATCTCAAGCCCTATTTTCTGACGCTCAACGATCTCGCGGGACCGATCGACTCGCCGGCCCTTTTTGGCAACGAGAATCCGGTCGAGCTGGATGTAGGCTGCGGACGAGGGTTGTTCCTGTTCACCGCTTCGACTTCCAACCCGGCGGTCAACTATCTGGGTCTCGAGCTCGACTATCACGAAGGGCGGCGGGCGGCGCGGCGATTGTGGAAACGCACGCAGCCCAACGCCCGCGTGCTCGGCGGCGACGCGCGGATTGCCCTGACAAAATTCATCCCTCCCGCCTCGGTCGCCGCGGTGCACGTGTACTTCCCCGATCCCTGGTGGAAGCGGCGACATAAGCGCCGCCGGCTATTTACCGACGAGTTTGTCGACCTGGCGGCGGGCGCCCTCGAGCGCGGAGGCTTGTTTCATTCCTGGACGGACGTCGAAGAATACTTCGGCGTCATCCGCGCGCTGATGGATCATCACCCAGCTTTTCAGCCACTCACTCCGCCCGACGAAGCGGCCCCCGCGCACGATCTCGATTACCGAACGAGCTTTGAGCGCAAGAAACGACAACTCGGCGCGACGATCTATCGGGGACTGTGGAAGAAGCGGTGAAGGCTTGCGCCGTCATTCAAACAGCGCGATGCTAGCTGTAAAGCCGTGCACATAGTTGTGACCGCCGATCGGGCCGAGCTCGCCTTGGGCGAAGAATCCTGCGAGCGGAATCGGACCGGCGACTTTTTGCACGGCGGCTGCGTCGTGGTGCGGATCGGAAAAAAGCCGCGTGCCCCGGCCGTTGCAACTGAACAGCAATCCGGCCTGCGGAGGCGCCGTCTGCGCCGCTCGGTCTGCATTCAAAAGGTTGAGCAGATCCTCGTCAGCCGTGTCGGCGTCGCGCACGTGAAAGCGAACGGTCTGCCCCACGCGGACCTGTGTTCCTAGGGCAATTGAACCCGTCCCGGGGTCGGCGCCAATCACATTGGAGATTAAAAAGTCGCCCTGTTCAAATCGATCACGGTACTCGCTCATCGCCAATCCGAGATGCAATCCCATCCGCACCAGATCGGCATCGCGGTCTGAGAGCGTGTCGAACAACTCCCGAATCCGCTGCATCGGCGGCACGCCACCCAAGGCGTGGACGACGTTCCCCTCGGCGCGTGTCACGACATAATGCGTCCCGACCGGACGGCAGCCCTGCGAAACGACCGAGCGGACGCGTGGACCCCCGCGAATGATCAGGCCGATCGCCCCGTGACGGACCTCGTGCGAGTTGTGGAACAGCCGGTTTTCGCCCGGGCCGTGTCCGCCGCTGGCCATCCCCCCCAGCACGGGAACCCCTGGCGATTCTGCGTCGATGTGATCGAGCACGGTGTGCGGGGCCGAGCTGAACGGATCGGCCAAGAGGAAGACGGCGCGCAGATCGGACTCTTCGCTCGACAAGGCCGGCAGCCCACTGGTCACAATCCCGTCTACCGTCCGCTCAAAGTTCGCGACGAATGGCGCGATGCGGGCCTCGGGCAAAATTGCCGACCAGAGACTGAGTGCTGGGCCCGTTTCCACCTCGTCCGCTCCACCGATAATCGTCTCACCCGTACAGCCGATCAGCAGCTTAGTCCCCGTCGCCTCGCAAATGCGCGAGGCCAGTTTCCCGAACGCGTCTTGATGGGCGTGGTTGACGAAGAGAAACGAAATGTCGGGTTCGGCGCCGTGCAGCGCACCGCGGACTTCCTCCATCACCGATCGGATCGCGTCGGAGGTATTTGTCGCGCGGGAGAGGCTGGCCGCAAACGGCATGGAATTCGCAATCTCTTGGGGTCGCACTCTTTAAGGCAACCCGTGCATCGCGAGGCGCGACGTCCGACGGACGAAAATTTGAACAAACCGCCCAGCGACGCGTATCTTAACGCCTAAAGAGCAGCGGTGTCATTTCAGGGGGGTTTCGAGGACGGCGACCGGAGAAATCGGCGAACGATTGCCGCCCGCTGCTAGAATTGCAGGTGAGTGGATTGCAGGTGGCTGGGTTGCACAGGATTGCGACGATCGGCTGAGGGGTGGTTCTGCTGTGCGTCTGCCGGGAGGCATCGGTGTTTAGTCCACGCATTCGCATGAAGTCGCTGGTGATCGTTTGCCGCAGTCTGGCGACGATGGTGGACGCCGGCATTCCGATCGGGAAAGCCTTCGAACTCGCGTCGCGGAAGTCGAGTGATCCCCGCTGCCGGCACGCGATGATGGAGATCGCCACCGATCTCCGCCGCGGCCTTGACGTCACAGAGGCGATGCGAGCCCGCGGACAAGCGTTTCCCGACACCATGGTCGAGCTGGTTGGCGTGGCCGAGCAAACCGGCACGCTGCCCGAAGTGCTCAAATCGCTCGCCGGTCATTTTGAGAATACTGTCCGACTGCGCCGGACGTTTGTCTCGGCGATCACCTGGCCTGCGTTTCAGCTTGTCGCAGCGATCCTGGTCGTCGCTTTGATGCTGTACATCCTGGGAATCGTCGCTCAAATCCACCCCGGCTCGAAGCCCATCGACATCCTGGGGCTGGGCCTCTACGGCGCCGAGGGAGCAGTCACCTGGCTGGCAATGACTTTCGGCTCGATCTTCGGCGCGCTCTTCTTGGGCTTCCTCATCCGGCGTTCGTTGATGGGGCAGAAGATTTTTGATTCTCTGTTGCTGCGTATTCCCGTGTTGGGCTGGTGCCTGCGCTCCTTCGCGATCGCCCGGTTTTCCTGGTCATTCGCATTGACGCAGCAGGCCGGGATGTCGATCGAACCGAGCCTGTCGGCGAGCTTCAACGCGACGTCGAACGGAGCGTTTCTGAAAGCGGCCCCGCATGTTTGGGCCGCAGTCCGCGAGGGGGAGACACTGCACGACGCCCTGGCCGAGAGCGGCCTGTTTCCGGTCGATTATCTGCACATCATCGACGTCTCTGAAACCTCCGGCACCGTCCCGGAAACGCTCGAACGGCTGAGCCCCGACCTGGAGTCACAAGCCCGGCGGGCCCTCGAGATGCTCGCCTCGGCCTTGGCCTGGTTGATCTGGTGCCTGGTGGCCGTGTTCATCGTCTTCTTGATCTTCCGGATCGCGATGTTTTATATCGGCCAGCTCAATGACGCCGTCAACATGGCGAAATGACCTTCGCACGAGCGGCAGTCGCCACGTTCGCCGGTTCGCGGTTGCTCACTCGACGACGTTGCTTACTCGACGACGTCGGCCAGATTCGACAGGCTGACCACGCCATCCTTACGGACGAAAACCCGCTTGCGGTTCGCATTGATGCCGTGCCGTTTCGCGTCCAAAACGTAGAGCTCGCGGCTGGTCGTGGTGTCGCGAAGGTCGTGGACGTCGGCATTGTCGATGATGTAGTGCAGCGCGTCGCGGCCCTTGAAGGTCCCGAGGATGACATATTGGCTGGCCAGGTCGAGCACGACCTCGCGACCCTCAAGCGCATCCAGGGAGGATTCCGAGTCCATCGTTCTGGCGAGCCCCTCGCTGTCCGGGAGCGGAGTTGATTGACGCGAGCGCGGTCAGACTTGTAGATCACAAACGGATGAACGCTTACTTCGTGCGCGGCTCTTTCGGATGCGGCCGCGCACCTACGGAACAAAACGGTATTTGCCCTTGCTATCGACGGCAATACCCCGGAGCTGTTCCGCGCCGCCTTCGTACTCGAAGGCAATCGTATGGATGACCGTCTTGTGTTCGGTGTTGAAGCGTTGGGCCGTGCTGCGGGTCGTATTGGGAATCTCGCCGTCGGTCAGGAAGTAGATCACCTGCGGCTTCATCTTGAGCGCCCGTTCGATGGCGTCCTCTGGGGCCGTGTCCCCTTCGGGGTGAAACGCCTTGATCCATTTAGTTGCCTTGGCGCGATTGCCGCTGGTTGCGGCGAGCAGCTTGGGATTTCGCTGCTCGAACATGGGGTAGGTCACGCCGTTGTAGAAAAAGATGAAGAACTTTTGCGTAGGCTGCAGCAGATTCAGCGAATGGATCAACTCCTCGACGGCGCGGTCGAATCGGTGGCCCTCCATGCTGCCTGACATATCGACGATGAAAATGACCGTCTCGGCTCGGGCGCGCGTGCCGAAAAAGCCGACCCCCTTGCCTCCGCCGCCTCCGGCGGCGCCGAGCGAGGCGATCGCGTCGAAACTTCCCTTGCCGAGCCCGCTTCCCGAGCCCGAACCGCCCGCCATCGCTCCCTCGATCGCGGAGGCACCCTCAACGGCCGGCGTCAATGATTTTTCGATATCGTGACCGGTCCCCTTTTCCGGGCTGCCGATCGTCACGCTGTCGAGGAGACTGCCGCTATCGCCCTGCTCGTTTCCGATTCCGCCGTCGATCGACGTTCCGCTGCCGACGCTCCTCACGGGAATCAACAGCGCCGCCAGGACCAAAAGCATCAAGAGATGGAACATCAGCGACACGCCGGCCGCATTCCATTCGGATCGCGTCGGCAACGGAATTGCCGGTTGACCGGCGGCCGCCGTCGCTGCCGCTGAGTGGGGCGGGTCGAGTGCTGCGTCGGCCGGCACGATCGTCGGAAGATTGCCCGGTCGTGCCAATTGCGTTCCGGCGGTACTCATGTCTGACGTGCTGTCAAGAATGCGTCGGACGACCCGCACTGCACGAGCGGATGCAGTTCGGGGCCTAAATCATTGTTATTTGCTTACATCGACGGCCCGACCGGAAAACCAATTCTACCGCGCCGAGGCCGTCCCGGGCACAGTCCGGCCAAAAAAATGGCCCAGCCGTGCCGGACCGCCACGACTGGCCGCGTTTTGACGTCATCAGTGCCCCGATTTGGGGGACGCTCTGTCAATTAACTCGGCTCCGGCGTCTGAATCCACGAAGATTTGTCGTCAATTGGGCCACTTTGAGTTGTCTTGACCGGCTTGGGAAAGCGCACTATTGTTCCGCTCCCCTCGGATTTGCCTGGTCTGCCAGATCAATCTTCTCCTATCGCCAATCGTCTCAGCGGGAGCCTCGACTCATGGGATTCCGCGCGTCTCTCGAAATCGCTGCGCGACTAAAACGCTGTGCCCCTTTCGGCGTTTTTTGCCTGTTCGCAGCTCTTGGATCGAATGATCAGGCCCGTGGCGACGACCCGCTTTTGAAGCAGCTTTTCGACCGGCAAGCCGCTGCGGCCATCGAACAAGCGAGATCGCCGCACAAAACGCCCGTTCCCTCTACGGAGGGAGCCAGGATCCTGGTTCTCAGCGATGGTCGGGTGGTCGACGGCACAATCTCCGGCGACTTGCACGGTTATCGCGTCGAGACGGCCGAGGCGAACCTGTTCTTTACGTTCGAACAGGTCAAACTGCTCGCCCGCGATCGAAACGAAGCTTACCAGAAGATGTGCCGCCACCGATCCCGGCACGCACGTTCGGCGGGACCTCCGGTTGGGACGTTGGTGCCTCGAGAACCGCCTGCCGCGCGAAGCGACCTTTCACCTCCGAAAGGTGCTCGAGGTCGATCCGACCAACAAAGACGCCAAAGACCTGCTGACGCGGTTGGAGGCCGCTCAGACGACCGGGGGCTTTGTCAAAGTTGGGAGCACGGTTGAGCGAACGGTCCCGGACGCCAAGGTGGTCGAATCGCTGGCCCGACTCTCACCCACTGCAGTCAAGGAATTTGTGATCGGAGTGCAGCCCATCCTGTTGGCGCGATGCGGCAGCGCTCGCTGCCACGGAGGCCCCGAGGCAACCTCGTTTCATCTCGACCGTGTCCATCTGGCCGCGGGAGGGAGCCGGCTAATGACGGGGCACAATCTCGACTCTGTGCTGCGTCAGGTCGATCCACAATTCGCCCGCCGCAGTCCGCTCTTGCAGAAAGCGAGCGAAGCGCATGGAGCACTGTCGCACGCTCCCCTTTCCGGCGGCGGGGCAGATGTCCAGAAAGCGCGGCTCACGGCGTGGCTGCAGAGTGTCGCGCCGGAACTGAGGCGTTTGAATCAAGAAGATTCGGCGCGTCGTTCCGTCGAAAAGGTCGCTCAAGCCGGCAAACCGCAGTCGCAACCCCATCGGGATCCGCTAGTCGTTGGGGCTTCGGCAACCGGAATCAATCCGCCGAGTGTCGTCGACGTCGCCATCCCGGCTCCGAGCGAGTTTCCCGCTCGCGGAGCGTCCCAATCCCCGGAAAAGCCCGTCAGCGACTTGGGTCCCTTGACCGATCCCTTCGATCCAACCCAATTCAATCGTCCAAAATGACGCCGATCGCCTTGGGTGCGGCGAGGCGAGTCGAGCGCTTGACCACTCAGCAGCACCAGCGCTCGATGCACCGCGCGTAAAACTCCGTGCCCCGTTCGAGCTGCTTCAGGTCGATCCACTCGTCGTGCGTGTGGCCCTGCGCGATGTTGCCCGGCCCGATGACAACGAGCTTCTTGAGGGTTGTAAACTGTGTGCCGTCGGTGCCGTAGCAGACCGTGCGGGCGGTCGGGTTGCCTGCGAGGGTGAGCATCTGCGTCACGAAGTCGGAATGGACGTCCACCTCGAGCGGTGGGCGCTCCAGGTTGCCTCGAATTCGAGACCGCAGCGTTTGGCGGCCTCGCGCGCCCGCTCGACCAGCACCTGGGGCTTCTGATTCGGCATCGGCCGGAAATAGACCGTGCACACGCTTTGCGGCGGGGTGATGTTGACTGCCCGCGTGTGGTCGTTGATGCCGATGTTCCAGCTAATTGTCGGCGGATCGAAACGCTTGTCCTGCCAGGCCGGGTCGCGTTCGGTCTCGTCGTGGATGGTTTTCATCTCGGCGAGAAACGGAATCATCGCAAGATTTGCGTTGAGGCCCTCCCGCGTGCTCGAATGGGCCGCGCGACCGCGCGAGATCGCGCGGAATCCCCAGGTCCCCTTGTGAGCGTAGACGACTTCCAATTCGGTCGGCTCGCCAATGATGCCGCAGACATCTTCCTCGACCATCTGACGGAACAGGACCGATCGCCGGGCCACCTCGCTGGCCCCAAGATAGCCGACCTCTTCGTCAGCCGTGCCCGTGATATAAAGCGGAGCTCGCTGTTTCTGCCGCGGGACGCTGGCCGCCGCTGCCAGGACGCAGCCCAAGGAGCCTTTCATGTCGCAGCTTCCCCTCCCGTAAAGTCGGCCGTCCTTGACGGTCGGTTGGAAAGGGCCGTGCTGCCCGCTGAACCAGTTGTCGGCAGGGACGACGTCGGTATGAGCGAAATACGCGAGGCCGCCGCGGCCGCTGCCGCGTTTGCCGATCACGTTCGACTTTTTGACGCCAGCCGCGTCGACGTAATCGATCCGTTCCGTTTCAAATTCCAGTTGCTTGAGCGTGCGCTCGAGATGGTCGCAGATCTCGACGTTCGAGACCGAGCTGATCGACCCGAAGGAGACTAGACCGCGCGTGTAGTCCAAGGCGTTCATCGGCTGACTTTCTCGACTCGCGTCATCTCACAGCGCCACATAGCCACCGTCGACCATCAGCGACTCGGCCGTCACGAACGACGCATCGCTCGACGCGAGGAACAAGATCGCGTTGGCGATCTCCCGCGGATCGGCGATGCGCTTGATCATGTGGGCCCCTCCCCATTGCGGGCTGGCATCGGCCGCTTTGCGATCCATGCCCGCCTGAGCCGTCAGCTCCACGACGATCGGCGTCCAGACCGCCCCGGGGCATACCGCGTTCACGCGGATGTTATCAGGCGCCAAATCGAGCGCCAGGCACCGCGTGAGTCCCAAGATGGCGGTTTTCGTGGTGTTGTACGTCACAAATTGCGGCTGAGCGATGAAGCTGGAAATCGATCCCAGGTTCACGATGGCCCCGCCACCGGCCTTTCGCAGGTAGGGGACCACGTGCTTGGCCATCAGGGCCGAACCCATCACGTTGACGTCGAGAACCTTCCGCCACTCCTCCACCGTGGCGTCGATCCCTTTGAGCACGAAGACGGCGGCGCTATTCACCAGGATGTCGATCCGGCCGTACTCGGCGGCGGTCCGAGAGACGGCGTCCTGCACGCTCGATTCATCGGCGACGTCGGTGCGGACGAAAATCGCCTTCTTGCCGGAGCCGCGGATTTCGTCCGCCACGGCCTGGCCGCGCTTTTCGTCGATTTCGGCCACGACGACCGAGGCGCCTTCCTCGGCGAATCGGAGGCAAGTTACCCGACCGATCCCCGAGCCTCCACCGGTGACTAAGGCGACCTTTCCGTCGAACCGGCTCATCCGACAATCTCCAACTGAGTCGCGTGGCGCTGGCAGCTCATATCCTTCTCCCCTCTCCCCTCGCGGGAGAGGGGTCGGGGGTGAGGGTCGACTTGCGCCGAACGCACGGTCTGCGAGCTGCCGCCCGAGAAAATGGACTCCGCTTCCGAACTCGTGGAAGCTGTCTGGCGCGGCCGCTCACCCCTGTCCCCTCTCCCGCGAGGGGAGAGGGGAACAAGAGATTCGCGAAGTCTCTCGATTCTCAGACGTTTTCCGCCAAGGACTTGTTGCCGCGGGTCTACCGGCTGCTGACCTTCGTCCCTGGGATCGCGATGCCCGTTTTGGGGTTGATGTCGAGATTCAGATGCTCGCCGGCCACTGTGTAGAACAGGAAGCCGTACATCATCTCGTCGACCGTCTGGTCCCCTTCCTTCACCGTTCGCTTCGGGTCGGGATTAAACGGGTTGAAGGGCGAGTTGTCGTAGTGGGCGACGACCTCGAATTTGGTCCCCTTGGGAAACTTTCGCGCGCCGTCGGCCCAAGCGTAGCCGACCTGCCAGTCGAAACTGTAATTGGGCACGACGAGCAGAGTCTCGGTCTTGCCGTTGGGGTAGTGAGCGAGATAGGTCATGTCGGTTCCACGCACGTGCATGTGCGTAAACAGTCCAGTCCCGACGATGTCCTTGTTGGTCGTCCAGGTCTGCGCGAGCTTATAGTGCGGATCGCCCGGAGCGATCGCGAAGTTGTGGTTGGAGATCCGCTCGAGGTGCAGCTCCTTCTGGACCTTTTCCCGCGGGTAGTGGAAGCCGACCGCAATCCGGCATTTCTCCGGATGGCCGTTGGTCGTGAAGTGAATCTGCAACAGCGGAATATAAGTCTTCGGCGCGCGGAAGGCGGTCCCGTCGCGTAGCTCGGTCGGGATGCCGCCGGGCACCTTCCCCGTGACGAAGATGGCGTTCTTCGCCTGATTTCCGAACATCGGAACCATGATCAGGTTGCAGTGATGAACGACCTTCGGGTTGTCGGGCAGGATTTGGATCTTGTCGATCCACGTATCGTCCGGGAAGACATAATTCAGCGGCTCATAACGATAGGCGACGAATCCCTCGGTCGGGATGTCGTGCAGCTTCGTCTTGAGAATCAGATCGGGCTTGCCGATCAGCCAGCCCTCGCCCTCGACTTTTCGCAGCGGGACGGGAGTCGAATCTTCGGCCGACTCGCCGCGCGGCATGCCGGCGCGAACCCAGGCGACAACCGTGTCACGCTCGTCGCCTGACATCCCGCGGTGGTTCACAAAATCGTCGTGAGCCGCGCTGGCGTACCAGGGCGGCATCGCCTGATCTCCGACGACTTCGGCCATGGCCTGGCCTTGCTTCTTCGCGTCGTCGTACGTCAGCAGCGAGAAAGGAGCTTCGGTCCCCGGCTGGTGACAGGTGACGCAGTGCTTCCGCAAGAGGGGCACGATGTCCTTGCTGTAAGTCACGGAAGTGCGGGTCGGGGCGGGCGCCTTGGTGATCAGGCAGCCGTCGACAGACGTTTCGGCCAGCGGCACCGGCTTGCCCGCCAGGACCGCTTCGATTGCGTTTTCCAGATCGTTGTGCGTGACGTGATTCGCTTCGCCGGCGAAGTGATACTGATCATCGACGTGCCCGCGATAGACCAGCGTGCGATCGGCGCCGAGCACGACGACTTCCGGAGTCCGCATGACTCCCAGCGCGGCGGCCGATTCGCCATTGATGTCCTTCACGGTGGGAAACGCCAGATCGAACTCGACGGCGTGGGCCGCCATCTCGCGGATCGAATCTCCCGGATTGACGTTGAGTGACAAGAACTGCACGCCGCGGCCACGATATTTTTCATCGAGCCGTTTGACCTTCGGCAAGTACTTTTGCACGAGCGGACAAGTCGTGCTGGTGCAGACGATGACGTACGCCTTTTTGCCCGACAGGTCGGCCAACGACCGCGGCAGGAAACGGATGTCCTTGAAGGCCAGCTTGCCGACGTTCTGTCCAACGCGGACTGTCGCCTCCGCGGCCATCGCGACGGGAACCGCCGCCCCCAGAAGCAACACCATTCCAACAGCCAGCCGACGCACAATGCGTTGCTTCATTGCAGTTTCCTACGAACGGAGCGACACAAAAAGATTGTCCGCGCCTGCGCTCGTCGCCCACCGAGGAGCCGGCCGGATCTTTTCCCAGGAGCAGAAATGCAGGCCCCGATTGTACACGATGGGGGCCGCGAGAGCGACCACATCCTCTGGCTCGAAAGGTGCTGGATCCGCGCCGCCCCCACCTATAATTTGCAGCATCGCGACGTGCCCCGCTGTTGGCTGTTTCAAGCGTGGACCCATTGGAATCTTCATCCCTCTTGACTGCTGAGGAATTTGCGGAGCTCGTCCGAGACGATTTCGACCTCCAGCGGGCCGAGCTGGTTCGCGGTCAGGTCGAGGCCCTGGAAACGCCCGACCTGCTGCACGGAGCGATCGTACTCAATCTGACCAAGGCGTTTGCGGCCTACTTGCACCAGGCGCCCGACGAGCAGGGTTACGCCTGCTTCGAGATTGGCCTGATCGTCGCTCGCAAGCCGGACACCGTTCGTCGGCCCGCCGTTAGTTTTTTTGTCGGCGGCGAGCGGTTTGCCGAGCTCGATCATGCGGTGACGCAGACTCGTCCGGCGATGGTTCTCGAGATCGGTTCCACCAACGACCGCCGTCGGGCGATGCGTGATCGCGTCGAATCGTATCTCGAATGGGGTGTGCGGACGGTTTGGGTGGCCGACACGCTGGAGAAGGCCGTGCATTGCATCCGGGCGGGCCAGCCGCCGCGGATCTATTCGAGCGCCCAGTCAATCCCCGGCAGTCCGGTGTTCGCCGACTTGAAGATCGCGGTCAAATCGCTGTTTGAAATGCCTGAGTAGGCGAGTGCGGGAGGGCGATCCGACACGGCGGACCGGTCAGCAGGCTTTGCTTCGCCCGCACGGCGTCACATCCAAAGATGCACGCGCTGTGCGAGTGCCGCGGGCATGCGGCGTTCAACGGCGGCCCGGATTTGCCGCTCGTGATAGCGTGTGCTGAAGTGCGAGAGGATGATCAACTCGTTCTGGAAGCGGTCGGCCCGCTCGATGATGTCGTCCAAGTGCGTGTGCCCGAATTTGTGAATCTTTTCCTTGCGGTGCTCGGGGCGGAAGAACGTCATCTCGGTAATCAAAATCGTCGCCTCGTACAGCGGTGGATACGCATCGAGCCCCGGCGGCGCGGTGTCTCCCGCATAGCACAGCAGCGGCACTCGCACCTCTTGCGTGACCTCGGCGCCGGATAAGCGCAGTTCGCGGATTTCGTCGCCCGTTTTTCCCTGGTACTCGGGCTTCAGCTTCTTGCGGCGGTCCCACACGACGTAACCCAGCGAAGGAACGGTGTGCTTCGTCGGAAAAGCCGTCACAACATGCTCGCGAGATAACTCGATCTCGTCGCCCGGTCGCACGCCGACGAGATCAACGACCATCCGTCCTCGATCGAGTCGCTGCCAGATGTGCAGCATGCGCTGAACGTTTTCGACCGACTCGGCCGGCAAATAGATGCGGGGCGGCTCCATCTTCATCATTCGCCGCCGCGACACGTAGACCGGAATCGCGGCCAGGTGGTCGAGATGAGAGTGCGTGACGAAGATCGTCTGCGTGCCCGTGAACGACCAGGGGCTGCCACCCAGCTCGAACCCGATCTTCAGCTCCTGGACGCGCCAATAGCTTTGGACCGCAGCCCGCGAATAGCCCTCGATCGTGAGTCCCTTGAAAGGGAGCGTTCGGACGGGAAGGTTTTCGATCATCGGATCAGGCGACGGCCACCGGCTTGCCAGTTGTGATGCTCTTGGCTTCAGCATAGCAGAGTGCGAGCGCATCGCGGGCGAGCGCCCCACTCAAGAGCCCGGGCTCGGTTCCCTTCCGAACGGCATCGACCGCCGTCTGCAATTCGGCTGTGAATGCCGCGCACCATTCTTTGCCGCTTTTGAGCGGTGGCGTCGTGGCCTTGCCGTCGTTCGTGATCAAGGTCAGCGGACGCTCGACCTGCCAGGCTCCGCCGATCGTGCCGGCCGAGAAAAGTACCGTGGCCTTCTCGAAGTAGACTTCAAATCCGTGGGCGAACTGCAGACCCGCCGCCGCGATGCCCCCGCTGACGCAGCTAACGGCCAATGGCGACTCGTCGTAGACGTATTGCGTGTGGACGTGATTGACCAAGCCTTCGGAAACCAGGCCGCGGGCGAAGACCTTTTGCGGCAGACCGCACAAGAGGGCGATGAAGTGGTTGTCGTGAATGTGCAGGTCGATGCCCCAGCCCCCCAAGGCGCGAAAATCCTCGATGTGCTGGGACCACTTCGGGGGTGCGATCACCCGCCGGAAGTGGGCGGCCAGCAGCCGGCCGTATTTCCCCGTTTCCCGGGCTTTGAGTACGAACTGAAACTCACCATGAAAGGGGAGCACCTGGGCCACCATGAGCGGCACGTTAGCCTTGCGCGCGGCCGCGACCATGCGATCGGCTGCTTTCAAGTCGACAGCGATCGGCTTTTCAACCAATGTCGGCTTGCCGGCGGCGATCGACTCGAGCACCACTGACTCATGCATGCCGGTGGGCAGACACACGTCGACCAAGTCGATGTTCGGGTCGGCAAGCAATTCGTGGTAGTCCGCGTATTTCTTGACCTTGGTCAGGTCGACCTTCCCGCCGCGCGGACCGAAGTTGCCCTGAATCGACCTCCAATCCCCGGCGAGCTTGTTCTTGTCGCGAGTGGCGACGGCGGTGACGCGGGCCCCTTTGAGCCCCCGTGCCGCCTCGAAATGCGTGTAGCCCATGAAGCCCACGCCAACAATTCCGATTCGCACCATCAGGTCCGTCGCCCCGCGATAAGTCGTTCCCGTGAAAGGTTTCCTAGCATTGTGTCGGCGGTCGCTCGCGTCAAGCGGCGTCAGTTGGCAAAGTAGGCAAGCTTACTTTGGGTCCGTCCGCCCGCGAAGTCGGCATGCTTGCATTCGATATGGGCAGGTTCCGGTGCGCGATTACCGAGCACATCGTTTTTTCGCGTCGGCACGCGATATCCCCTGCTCCCCCTATTCTTCCCGTACTCACAAACCGGTGGCCGCGGCACCGCAACCAGAATACAGTAAGCATTTTCGCGCAAGCGCACTGGATTTCTTGCGGCGCAAATTGTTATCCTAATGAGCACGTATTCGCTTTGATGACAGAAGAATGCGCACGAATTGACCGGCGCTTCGGACGTGTACCTGGCCGCGTGGCGACCACGACCACTGTTCCACGCGATGGCCGGATAGGGTGCATCAGGGAAGCTGCGGCAAAGCCGAACCAAGGAGAAGGCCATGCTTGTTCTGTCGCGCAAGACGGGCGAAAAGATCAGGATTGGCGACAACGTGACCGTGACGATCGTGCGAATCGGACCAAACAACGTGCGTCTCGGAATTGATGCGCCGCGCGATCTCAACATCGTCCGCGAAGAGTTGGTCTCGAACGAGCCCGTGCTCAATCAACCGCAGAGCGCATCGGAAAGCAGCGTCCATCCGTAGGACGGACGCCATCGTTCGAGCCGAAAATCAAACGATCTCGCGATCGATGGAGCGCGCATCACTTGATGATGCGCGTGATTGTGCAATTTTGACGCGCTCGCCGGCCGGTTGATCGGTGTCCGCCTCGTGCTGTTCGCACTGCGATTCTTGTGGCGTCCTCTGGCGCGAAGTAGAATCGAATCAACGGCTGCTTAAGTGAGGTCGCCCGCGCTAACTTGAGCCGGCGATCCGGGCGGCGAATTCCCGCGCGGAAACTGCAATCGAGGACTCGGAGCGCATACATGCTGCAGTTGAGCGGCCGAGGGAGAACCCATACCTGCGACGGTCTGTCTCGCCGCGACTTTCTGCAGGCGGGGGCGCTCGGAGCCATCGGCCTGTCGCTCGTCGACTATGCGGCTCTCAAGGCCGCCGGGGCGGTCTCCAAAGATTATGATGAGCGCTCGGTCATCATGATCTTCAATTTGGGAGCACCCAGTCAGCTCGACGTCTTCGACATGAAGCCCGAAGCTGCCGCCGAAATCCGCGGCCCCTTCCGGCAAATTGCCACAGCGGCTCCCGAGATCGGCCTCAGCGAAATCCTCCCCAAGCACGCGCGAATCGCTGACAAGTTTTCGCTCGTTCGCAGTTGCTACCACACCGCGGCCGCCGTGCACGATTCGGGCCACCAGATGCTGCAGACCGGGCGATTGTTCACGGGCGGCATCAACACGCCCCACGCCGGTTGCGTCGTGTCGTACCTCCGCGGCAGACGGAGCGATCTGCCCGCTCACGTCCTCTTGCCCAAGCCGATGGGCCCGACCGGGGGCAACATGCCTCACGGTCAGGACGCCGGCTTTCTCGGCAAATCGTACGACCCGTTCGTGCTCAACGCCGACCCGTCGCAGCCCCATTTTCAGGTTCCGGATCTCTTGCCGCCCAAGCAAATCGGCGAAGTGCGGCTCGCTCGCCGCCGCAAGCTGCGCGATCTTGTGGAGCATACGGTCGACCGCTTCGAGACCAGCCAGAACGAGCAGCTGCTGTCCAGCAACTTCGACGCGGCCTTCCGCATCATGACGAGTCGGCAGGCTCGCTCAGCGTTCGATTTGGAGCAAGAGCCCGACGCCGTTCGCAATCGGTACGGACGCAATCGATTCGGCCAGTGCTGCCTGATGGCTCGGCGGCTGATCGAAGCGGGCGTGCGATTCGTGACGGTGAACACATTCCTCACCGTGTTTGACGAGATCACGTGGGACATCCACGGCACGAAGCCGTTCACGTCGATCGAAGGCATGCGCGACATCGTGGCGCCGATGTACGACCAAACCTACAGCGCGCTGATCGAAGACTTGAATCAACGCGGCATGCTCGACAACACACTCGTTTGTAACCTGGCCGAGTTCGGCCGCACGCCGCGCGTCAATCCGGCCGGCGGCCGCGATCACTGGCCGCAATGCTGGACAAGTTATTTTGCCGGTGGCGGCGTGCAGGGGGGCCGGGTCGTCGGTCGCAGTGATGCGATCGGGGGATATCCGGCCGAGCGCCCCGTCGCGCCGAGTGAAGTCGTGGCCACCATCTTCCACAGCTTGGGCCTGGACCTCGAAACGCAACTGCCGGGTCCCGCAGGCCGTCCGTTTGCACTAGTCGATTCCGGCACCAAGCCGATCACCGAACTGTTTTGACCCGCCTCGGTCTCGTCCTACCGTCGCAGCTTGCCGAAAGGCAAACACTTCGATGAACGTGTCTTCAATCGCATCCGGAAGCAAAAAGCAAATTCCGGGTGGCACTGGCGGCTTGTCCGCCAGTGTTCTGCTTCCGCACGCTGGAAGACACTGGCGGGCAAGCCGCCAGTGCCACCCATTTCCCGTCGGTCTTAAGCGAACACTCGCGCGCGGCGCCCTCACGGTCCTCGCGCTCGTCGCAGCCGTTGTAGCCGGGCGCGCGGAGAGCATTTCCGCCACGAGCGGCGATTCGCTGGCCATCCTTCCGCACTCGATCGTGTTGCGCGGACCCAAGGCGCGCCAGGCCATCGTCGTCGAGCGCCAGGCGCACGGCCAATGGGTCGGACAGGTGACCGAAGGGGTCGTCTTTGAATCGAGCAATACGAAGGTCGTGCGAGTCAGCAACTCGGTCGCGATCCCCGTTGGCGATGGCAAAGCCACCATTCGCGCGCTGGAAGGAGCTCACCGCGCAAATCGACGTAACAGTGGAGCATCAAAAAGCCGACGAACCCTGGAGTTTTCGCAACCACGTTCAGGCAGTGCTCACGAAAGCCGGCTGTAACTCGGGTGCTTGCCATGGCGCCGCAGCGGGGAAAAACGGCTTCAAGCTGTCGCTGCGAGGCTATGATCCTCCCGCCGACTTTTTGGCGATCACGCGTCAGGCGGGCGGACGGCGGATCGTGCCCAGCGATCCGGGACGCAGCCTGGTCCTTTTAAAGCCATCGTGTGCGATCCCGCACAAAGGCGGTCTGCGGTTCAAAGTCGACTCCCGCGAATACCGCGTGCTGGCCGAATGGATCGCAGCCGGTCAGCCGGCGCCGACTGCGAGTGATCCGCGGATCGATCGGCTCGAAATCGTGCCCGAAGACGTCGTCCTGAAAAAAGGTGACCAGCAGCAGGTGTTGATCCTGGCCCATTTCAGCGATGGACACAAAGAAGATGTCACGACCTGGGCCAAGTTCACCTCGACCAATCAAACCGTTTGCCAGGTCGACGACGTCGGCAAAGTGAAAGTCACCGGCAACGGCGAGGGGTCGATTAGCGCCTGGTACTTGAGCAAGACAGTCTTGGGCACTGTGCAGGTGCCGTACGAGACTCGGCTGCCGGCAGGCACGTTCGCCAAGGCGGACCGCCGCAATCTGATCGATGACCTCATACTGGCGAAACTGGAACGATTGAACATCCCGCCGTCGCCGATCTGCTCAGATGCGGACTATCTGCGCCGGGCCAGCCTCGACACGATCGGACTGTTGCCGACCGCCGCCGAATCGCGCGCCTTTCTCGCCGACCGCCGACCCGACAAGCGCGTGCGGCTGGCGGATCAATTGCTGATGCGGCCCGAGTTTGTCGACTACTGGTCGTCCAAATGGTCCGACTTGTTGCTTGTCTCGGCGGCGCGGCTGCGGCCGAGCGCTGTCCAGGCCTTTTCCAAGTGGATTCGCAAACGGGTCGCCGCGGATGAGCCGTGGGACCGGTTCGTCCGCGAAGTTGTCACGGCGCGCGGCAGCACTCTGGAGAACGGGGCGGCCAACTTCTATGCCATGCACGAGGATCCGCAAGAGATGGCGGAAACCGTCTCCATGGCATTTCTGGGAATGTCGATTCAGTGCGCGCACTGCCACGATCATCCGCTCGAAAAATGGACCAACGACGACTACTACGGGATGGCCAACCTGTTCGCGCGGGTGCGCGGCAAGGACGGCAATGACAGCCGAATCATCTTCGTCGCCGACAGCGGGGAACTGATCCAGCCTCGCACGGGTCGGCCGCAGGCCCCTCGGCCGCTCGATGCGGCCCCGGTTTCCTTTGACTCGACTGCCGATCGGCGCAACGTGCTCGCGGATTGGCTGACCGACCCGAAGAATCCGTACTTCAGCCGCTCGATCGTGAACCGCGTCTGGGCCAACTTCCTGGGTCGCGGCCTCGTCGAGGCGGTCGACGACATGCGGCTGACCAACCCTCCGAGCAACGCGCCACTTCTGACCGCGCTGGCCGATGACCTCGCCAAAGACAGATACGACCTCAAAGGCCTGATGCGGAAGATTCTGACTTCGGCCTCCTATCAGCGCGCGAGCGCGACGCTGCCAGGAAACGAAGGAGACGAGCGGTTCCATTCGCGATTTTATCCGCGTCGACTGAAGGCCGAAGTGCTGTTGGACGCGCTGTCTCAAGTGACCGGTTCGCCGACGGCCTTCAAAGGGCAGCCAGCCGGCACGCGTGCGCTCGAACTGGCTGATTCAGTGGCTGACTCGTATTTTCTCGGCGTCTTCGGCCGTCCGGAGCGGCTGATCACCTGCGAGTGCGAACGATCCAACGAACCGAGCATGTCGCAGGTCTTGCATCTCGCCAACGGCAACACACTCAACGCCAAGATCGAGGCGAGCGGCAATCGCATCGATCACCTGCTCGGAGCGGACGACGGCGTGATCGTGGAGGATTTGTATCTGGCCGCTCTGTCGCGGCTGCCGAGCTCGGCGGAACGGCAAAGACTCACGTTTGCTCTCGCACAAGTCGAGGACAGCGATCGCCAGCCGGCGCTTGCCGACTTGCGACAGAGAATTGCCGCGGCCCAGACGGTCAAAGACTCCAAGGCACGCCGGAAAACTCTGGAAGGCGTCGAGGAACGGATTCGCGCGATCCCGGCTGAGACGGTTCGTATGCGCCGCAAGGCGATTGAAGATCTCTACTGGAGCGTGCTCAGCAGCAACGAGTTCTTGTTCAATCACTAACGTGCGAATCGGTGGCACTGGCGGCTTGTCCGCCAGTGGTTTTTGCAATGCGAAAAAACGACGGCAAAGACAAAGACACTGGCGGACAAGCCTTGTCCGCCAGTGCCACCCGAATTGAGAGTTTCTTTGTGAACCGACCAACAATTCTGTGCGCGGCTGTCGGCGTGTTGGTGGCTTTCGCCGCGCCGCCGGTGTTCGCCGATGACTTGGCCAGGCCGGGGAACAGCACTCCCAGTTCAGCGGTCCCCGATTACGCGCGGGATGTCGCGCCGATCTTTCGGAAGTACTGCTTGGGCTGCCACAACTCGCAGGAAGCTCAAGGTGGATTAATCCTCGAAAGTCACGCGCAAGTTCTGCGCGGCGGCGAGCACGGAGCGATTCTCGTCGCGGGCAAGGCCGAGCCGAGCCGTGTAATCCGTCTCCTGGAAAAGAAGGCCGAACCGTCGATGCCGCCGGAAGGCAACGCCGGACCGGACTCGGCGGAAATCGCCGTTCTCAAAGCCTGGATCGCGGCCGGCGCCAAGAACTCCAGCGGCAGTTCCAACTCTAATTGGGCGCTGGCGGTGCCGCGCATCGAACCGAAGGGTAAACCGCGAAAACCGATTAACTCGCTGGCGTATTCGCCCGATGGTCGGTTGGTCGCGGCCGCCGGATACGGCAGCGTGGAAATTCTCTCCGCGCCGGCGAAGACCCCCGTACAGACGCTGAACGGGTTATCCGGCAATGTGAACGCCATCGGATTTTCGGGCGATGGCTTGGTGCTGCTTGCGGCCGCGGGAGAGCCAGGGCTGTTCGGGGAGCTGACGCTGTGGAACACGGCTGATTGGACGCGCCGGCGAACACTCCGCGGGCATCGCGATGCGCTGTTGGCCGCCGCCCTGAGTCCAGACGGCAAGGTGGCTGCGACTGGGAGCTACGATCAGTCGATTCGCCTTTGGGATCTTTCGACAGGCAAGGAATCGCGGATCTTAAACGGTCACAACGGGCCGGTCTTCGATCTGGCCTTCGACCCGACCGGCCGCTTGCTGGCCAGTGCCAGCGGCGATCGCACGGTGAAATTGTGGGACGTCGCCAAGGGTGAACGCCTCGACACCTTCAGCCAGCCGCTCAAGGAACAATATTCGGTCGCCTTCATGCCCGACGGCCGCCACGTCATTGCCGGCGGAGTCGACAGCCGGATTCGCGTCTGGAAGCTCAGCGATTCGGCGAAGGAGGGCACGAACGAACTCGTCGAGTCGCTCTTTGCGCACGACGGTCCGATCTTGCGGCTGGCCGTCTCGCGCGACGGACGCTGGATCGTCTCCTCGTCGGAAGATCGCACGATCAAGGTTTGGGATGCAGCTCGCTTCGAACAAGTGGCCCGCTTCTCGAAACAGTCCGACTGGACGACGGCGCTAGCTATCTCCCCCGACAATACAACGCTCGTTGCCGGGCGAATCGACGGCGGCATGTCGGTGCAGTCGCTCGTCGATCTGTCGGGCGGTCCTTCCCAGAACACATCTCCGCTCAATTACGCGGCCCTGCCGGCGCTCGATAAAGCTGCCCAGCCGGTCAAGTCGGCGGTCGAGGCCGAGCCCAACGACACTCCGCCGACCGCGAACAGAATGGACGTCCCTGGCATCGTTTCCGGGCGGCTCGACGCTCCGGCCGGGCGTGCCGACGTCGATTATTTCCGTTTTCACTCAAAAGCCGGCGAGGCATGGATCATCGAGACCGAGGCGGCCCGAAAGGGTTCGCCCGCCGACACGCGGATCGACGTGCTGCGCGCGGACGGATCCCCGATTGTGCGCTGCCTGTTGCGGGCCGTGCGCGATTCGGAAATCACATTCCGACCAATCAACTCGGTGCAGGGGGGCGTGCGACTGGAAAACTGGCGCGAGATGGACCTCAACCAGTTCCTCTACATGTCGGGAGAGGTGTCTCGATTATTCCGGGCGCCGCGCGGACCTGATTCGGAGTACGACCTTTACACGGCCAACGGGAGCCGACGCTGCTATTTCGACACGAGCGCCGTCGATCACGCCCTGAACGAGCCCGTGTACATTGTGGAACCGTACGCGCCCGGGACGCACCTTGCCGACAACGGGCTTCCGGTCTTCCCCGTTTATTATTCCAACGATGACGATGCGTGCCGCAAACTGGGACGCGATTCGCGCCTGACGTTCACCGCGCCGGCCGACGGCGATTATCTGGTCCGCGTCAGTGACACCCGTGGATACAGCGGTCCCGAATTCAAGTACTCGCTTACCGTCCGCCGGCCGAAACCAGATTTCGCGGTCTCGCTGAATCCGCGCTCGCTCAAGGTGCCGGCTGGGGGCGGTGAACGCCTGGTCGTTTCTCTCGATCGAATCGACGACTTCGAGGGAGAGGTTCGCGTCGAGTTTTCAGGAATACCGAAAGGTTATCATCTCACTTCGCCGCTCGTGATCGAGCAGGGATTGATCGAAGCCCGGGGAACGATCAACGCCGACCCAGACGCTCAGCCGGCTAGCGCAGAGGCCTGGAAGGCCGTTAAGGTGGCGGCGATTGCCAAGATCGCCGGCCGCGACGTCGTGAAGCAGGTGCCGCCGCCCGAGGTCTCGCTGGGGCCGTCCCCCAAGCTGATTGCGCGACTGCACGCCGATCCTCCGAGTGGCTCGGCGGAATCACGGGAAGAAATCGTGATCGAGCCCGGACAGTCCGTAACCGCGCTGTTGCAGATCGAACGGCGTGGTTACACGGGCGAGCTGCGATTTGAGGTCGAGAACCTTCCACACGGCGTGATCGTGGATAACATCGGTCTGAACGGAATCATGGTTCGCGCGGGCGAGAGCGAGCGGCAAGTCTTCTTGACGGCGGCCAAATGGGTGCGCCCGACCGAACGGCTGATCCATGCCGTCGCCGACCGCGAGGGAGCTCAGACCTCGCGGCCGATTTCCCTGCGCGTCACGCCCAAATCGCCATGAGCGGGCACAGCGAGGCGACGAACGAGCCAATCCGCCGCTACCTGTTTTTCGGACGCGTGCAGGGGGTTGGCTTTCGGTACACGGCCGCTAGTCTGGCCCGCGATTGTGGCGTTCGGGGCTACGTGAGAAACCGCTCCGACGGCTCAGTCGAGCTGGTGGCCCAAGGCGCCCAAGCCAAGGTCGACCGGCTGCTGGCCCAGCTTGACGAATACTTCGTCGGTCATATCGAGAGCCGCACGGACGAAGATTACGCCGGGGGCGAAGCTTTCGCGAGCTTTGAAGTGCGGCGCTGAGGTTCGGCTCGAGCGGGGAGGCTGCGGCCATCGGCGAGTTTGCGGCTTTTCTTGGGCGCCCCCGGCCGCTAAATTGAGGAAAGGGCCGAATAACGGGGCTTCCGCCGGGAATCCCGCGTTTCCTGGGTCCGCGAGTCAGCGGTCCAGGTGTTTCGGCCCAACATTTCGATTAAGGTGGACGTAGGAGGTGGCACCGCGGTCGGGACGGTGCGCAAACGCGTTTCGGCCCTGTCTAGATTGTTCTGTGTGCCGCCGCCACGTTCCCTCTTGAAGAATCAGGGTTTGACCATGTTGGGGTTGTTGCCGGGCTCGCTTCTCTTGGCCGCGTTGCCTCCGCAGGAGGCCTCGCTGCTCATTATCGTGCCGTTTGCCGTCGGGCTCTTGGTCTTGACGGCGCTGTTTTGCTATTTGACGCGGGCCGGCGTCATCGCCCGGGCGACAACCAAGGAAGCGATCCGCCAGCCGCTCTTTCCCCTGTTGATGGCGCTGGCAATCTTGGTTCTGGTCACGAACACGTTCGTGCCCTTCTTCTCCTTCGGTGAAGACTATCGGATGCTGATCGACTGCGGTCTGGCGACGATCCTGATTTGCGGGTTGCTCCTGGCCGTCTGGACTTCGAGCACCAGCATTGCCGACGAGATCGAGGGGAAGACGGCGATGACGCTGCTTTCCAAGCCGATCAACCGCCGCCAATTTGTGCTCGGGAAATTTGTCGGCATCATGGTGGCGGTGTTCTGGCTGATCCTGCCGCTGATGATCTGCTTCCTGGCGCTGGTGTATTACAAGGTCGGTTACGATTCCCGCGAATCGGCCAATCCCGACCCGGAATCATCATTCAAGCTGACGATCATGCTGAACACGATTCCCGGGTTGATCTTGAGTTTCTTCGAGATCTGCGTGCTGACGTCCGTGAGCGTTGCCATTTCGACGCGCGTGCCGATGGTCGTCAATATGGTGACGTGCTTTGCGATTTTTGTCGTCGGGCACGTGACGAGCGTCATGGTCGAGCGGGGCGTGCTGCACCTCGAAGTCGTGCAATTTACGGCCCGCCTGATCGCGACGGCTCTGCCCAATCTCGAGCTCTTCAAGAACCGAGGCAGCCAGCACGGGGATGTTTGTGCCCCCGCCCTATCTGGGTTACGCAGCTCTGTATTGCGCAGCGTTCAGTATCGCGGCGATTTTCCTGGCCTTTATTCTGTTTGAAGATCGCGATCTGGCCTGAGATGGGACTAACGGCACAATCAATTTTGAGAAGAACTCGATAGTCGGTTCGATCGGGCCCCACTGCGTTCGACGGAGGAAGATCACGGAAAAACAACCCACCTCACGGACGGATCATCAACGCTGAGATAGCGGCGCGACTCGTGGCATCCACGCATTTTAAATCGCTCGAACGGGTTTTTTCGTGGCGCGATCTGTTCCGGGGCAAAGCTCTGCGAGCCCTGCTGTGGGGCGTGTTTGCGTCGGTTACGCTTTGCTTGCTGCTTGTCGATCTGTGCCTGATCGCCGAGCTGCTTGAGACCCGCGGGCGACTCCCGGATATTCCGATCGAGCGGGCCCCGGAATTCGCGACCCTATTTCTCGACGAGCCCAGCGACGCTTCGCTCGATGCGGCCGAGACATCGGCCGCCCTGCTGACCGCGCGGGAAGAGGGGGGCTTACGCTCGGTTGCCTGGCGATTTCGTGATGCGCCCATGTTGGGCCCGCTGCTCGTGCGAGCCTATCACCGCATCGCGTGGTTTCGGGACAACAATAAGAGCCTCGGCTTGCTCGTGCTGGTCGCGCTCGCCTTCGCGTGTCTGCGCGGCGCCTGCCTGTGGCGGGCGGAGAGCGTCAGCAGTGGGGCGGCCCTCGACGTCGCCACGCGCCTGCGGCGGACTCTACACCGCCAGACTTTACGGCTCGGTCCGGGCGACTTGACTGATCCCGACGGCACCCAGGTGATCGGCCTGTTTACCAACGAAGTCGACCAGGTCCGCGACGCGATTCAGGCGTGGATTTATCGGCTCGGTTGCTTCCCAGCGCAACTCGTGCTGCTCATCCCTCTGGCCCTGGCGATCCATTGGCGGGCCGCCCTGCAGTGCTTGATTCTCTTGGGCGGATGTTGGTTCCTCGTCCAGCGCCAGCGCCTCCGCTCTACCGCTGCGCGAAAGTTGGAAGAAGCGCGTAGCGAGCGGCGCCTGCGGCTTTTGGCCGAAGGCCTGCGAAAGACTCGGATTGTTCGCGGCTATGGGATGGAAGACTTCGAGCACCAGCAGTTCCACCACCATCTCGAGAAGTTCCGCACCAGCGTGCTGCATGCGCTCAATATTCTGCACTTCCAGCGCCTGGCGGTCGGATTGCTCGTGCTGGTCTGCGTGGCTGCGGTGACCTATGTCGTCGGCACCAAGGTCCTGCAGCCATCGTTCATCGCCAACGGACTTTCGTTCCCCGCCGCCTTGCTGATGCTGGCGATCATGGCGTTGCTTCCGCGGCCCCTCGCGCAGCTCTGGGATCTGCCCGATTGGCTGACCAAGGGCTCGCACGCGGCGGACCGCGTCTATCGCTATCTCAACCAAATCCCGGCCGTCAGCCAGGCGGTCGGCGCCAAGTTCCTCGAACCGGTGCAGCGATCGATTGTCTTCGAGGCCGTCTCGTACACGCTGTTGAACAAGCGAAAGCTGCTCGACGGGGTCGATTTCAGGCTGTCGGCGGGCGAGGTGATCGCCGTCGTCTCGTTCGATCCGCTCGAAGCCCGGGCGCTCGCTTGCATGCTGCCACGGTTCATCGAGCCGCAATCGGGACGCATCCTCTTCGACGGAGAGGACATCGCCTGGGGCACGCTCGAATCGTTGCGGGCTGAAACGGTCTATGTCGGCGGCGCGGATCCGTTCTTCACCGGCACCGTGGCCGAAAACATTATCTGCAGCCACTCGAGTTACACGCTGCCCGACGTCACCGAGGCGGCCAAAACGGCCCACGCGCACAACTTCATCCTGAAGCTGCCGCAGGGCTACGAAACCCTGATCGGCGAGCACGGCGAACACTTGGACGCCGGGCAAGGCTTTCGGCTGGGGCTGGCCCGCGCCGTGGTTCGCGATCCGGCACTCATGATCATCGAAGAGCCGAACGAGGCGATGGACGACGACACCAAGTCCCTGCTGGACGACTCCTACAACCGCATCGTCCGCGGACGAACGGTGATCTTCCTGCCGAGCCGCCTGTCGACTCTTCGCCGCGCCGACACGGTGGTCTTCCTGCACCACGGAACGGTCGAGTCGCAGGGATCGTACGCCGAGCTGGTGAAAGGCTCGTCGCTCTTTCGGCACTGGGAATACATGCGGTTCAATCAGTTCCGACGCGAGCTGGAACCGGCCGAAGTCGAATAGGCGGCATCTCGCGAACGCGACTGGCCGTAACGGACGCCTTCCCGCTCCGCCGTAGCGATCACTCGTCGGCGACCTTGAGGACCAGCTTGCCGAAATTCTCGCCGGTAAACAACTTGAGCAGCGTTTCCGGAAAGGTTCCGAGTCCCGAGACGATGTCTTCGCGGCTCTTGAGCTTGCCCGTCATGATCCAGCCAGCCATCACCGCGACCGCCTCGCTGTAGTGCTCCGCGTAGTCGAAAACGATGAAGCCTTGCAACCTCGCGCGGTTGATCAAGAGCGACAGATAATTCTTCGGGCCCTCGATCGCCTTGCTGTTGTACTGCGAGATCGCGCCGCAGAGAGGAACCCGCGCCGCGCCCAAAAGTGCCAGGGCCGCGTCGAGGATCTCGCCCCCCACGTTGTCGAAGTAGACGTCGATTCCTTTGGGGCAATGTTTGCGCAAGGTCTCCGGCACGGGCTCGTGCTTGTAATCGACCGCCGCGTCGAATCCCAGCTCCTCGACAACATAGCGGCACTTCTCCTTGCCGCCGGCAATGCCGACCGCCCGGCACCCCTTGAGTTTGGCGATTTGCCCGACGACGCTGCCGACCGCCCCCGCGGCCGCAGACACCACAACCGTTTCCCCGGGCTTGGGCTGTCCGATGTCGAGCAGACCAAAATAGGCGGTCATCCCCGGCATACCCAACGTCCCGAGGTAGACCGGCAGCGGAGCGACCTTGGTATCGACCTTGATGAGACCCGTCCCATCCGAGATCGCATACTCCTGAACGCCGAACGCACCCGTGAGGGCGTCGCCGACCGCGAAACGATCATTCTTGGAGGCAATCACCCGTCCGGCAGCTCCCGCGCACATCACATCGCCGATGCCGATCGGCGGCACGTATGAGCGCCCCTCGTTCATCCAGCCGCGCATGGCCGGATCGAGCGAAATGTATTGAATCTTCACAAGCACTTCGCCCGGCTTGAGGTCGCCGACCGGCTCTTCGGTAAACTTGAAATCAGACCGCTTAGGCATGCCGACCGGACGCGCCGCCAACCGGACTTGATGATTCAAGATGCTCACGGCGATTCTCCTCAGGGGTACTCGCGAAGAAATGTGACTGGATTGTGGCCGAACCGTAGCGGCTGCGGCAAGCTCGCGGTGACGCCCGACGCCACCGAAACACGCGCTTGGCGCCGCCGCACTACAAGGCCACGGCAAGAAACCAGATAATTGGGCGATTCCGCGCACGTTGAGATCGATTGCAGTTAAATCGCAGTCCACATTCAGCCAGGCAGGTCTTCAGCATGCAGATCACGAGGTTGTTGCGGTTCTGTGTTTTCTTGGCGGCCTTACGCCTTCCGCTGGCCGACGGCAGCGAGCCGCCGAAATCGAAAAAGCTGATCGAGTGGGGCTGGGACGAGCCCGACACGCGGTTCCTGCGCGCCAACATCGCGCGGATGGAGCAGCTTCCGTTCGACGGCGTGATCTTTCACGTCGCCGGCGACCAGGGCGAGAACTTGTGCTGGGACATTTGGGGCGATCGGCGCTTTACGGTTTCCCGGTTCCAGAAATCGATCGCGGACTTAAAGGCCACTCCGTTTCATCGTTTGACCGATCGATTCGTGCGTGTGAACGTCACCCCGGGCAAAGTCGACTGGTTTGACGATGCGGCCTGGAAGGTCGTCGCCCAGAATTTCGGCGTCGCCGCCGAACTGGCCAAAGAGGGGGGCTGCACCGGATTGATGTTCGACAACGAGCAGTACCAAAGCTCGCTGTTCGACTACCGCAAACAACCACATCGCGCCAAGAAGTCGTTCGCCGAATACGGCGCCAAGGTCCGCCAGCGCGGCCGCGAATGGATGCAGGCAGTCGCCGGGCACTATCCGAACATCACCATCCTGTTGACGTTCGGCTACGTGGTTACGCGTCCGGGCCGCGGGGAAAAAGATCGCTCCGAGAGCGATTATGGACTTTGGGCCGATTTTCTGGACGGCATGCTTTCGGCCTGCACGCCGTCCACTCGGATCGTCGACGCGTTTGAAGACTCTTACGGTTATCGACGCCCCGAACAATTCGAGCGGGCTTACCGCACCATCAAGGAGAAGGGGCTCGTTTGGACCGGTGAGAAGGAGGCGTATCGCGGCCACGTCCAGGCGGGATTCGGCATCTGGATGGATAACGATTGGAACAAGCACGGCTGGAACGCGACCGACTTCTCCAAGAACTATTTCAAGCCGGAAGGCTTTTGCGAATCGGTGCGAGCGGCCCTGCGAAAGACCGACGAGTACGTCTGGATCTACGCCGAGAAACCTCGCTGGTGGACCAACCAGCAATTGCCGGCGGCTTACGTCAAAGCGGTGGAGGCAGGCGCAGAGATGCGGATTCAGCGAGACAACCGTCCAACGCAAGGAAGTGAGCGGGTCTGGTTTCAACATGGCTCCGCCCGCTCAGATCGTGGGGTGCCCAAACCAATCGGGGCCCGCTGACTAATTCTGCTCCGCTGGATCAAGTCTGAATAAGAGTTGGTGCTGCTTGTTTGGTGCGATGGCCAACCGCCACAGCTCATTGTCACTAACTCCCAGTAGATGAGTGGCGTCCTCGAACGCAAATACATCCACCGCGAAGTGTCGCGTCAGATTGAGCGTTGCCAGGACGGTTCCTTTGACTGAATCGAAGATCGAGATTTCGTATTCGAACCCCTGCGTCTTCTCAATGAATCGGTCAGTGGCCACTGCGATCAGTTTGCCGTCACTGCTCATCACGGCACGTCTCAACAGCTCTTTTCCGGTCCGCCAGCATCGCACCATTACGCCTGATTCACGCGATATCGTCAGGCAATCCACTCGAGGCAGGCCGCCCTCCTCTCCCTCCACGACGAAACTAAGGAAACGAGACTGTCGCCCTGCGCCCGGGATAGGGTACACCTCCGTAAGCCTACACCCGATCTCCTCCTTAATTTCTCGACTTCGCAGATGCCAGCGCCGCCCTTCGGGTGCATTTGGATCGACGCACTCAGCAATGACGCCGTTGCGCTCGACAAGGTCGGTGTCAGTGGTCCGATGCATCAATACAAAAGCGCGTCCGCCCGTAATTGGCACGAGTGTTTGGGGTGGGCCCTCAAGCTTGTCCAAAGTTGAAAAGAGTTGCGAATAGCCATCAAAGAAGAACTCCGTCGCCTTCTTGCTCGTGATGTCGAGCAGTCGGATAGTTCCGCCTCTGCCGGTCTCCCCGCCGACAGTGGCGATTCCGCAGACTCGAGAATCCACGACGTGCTCGAGTAATCTTTCGGGTGTCCAACGGCCGTCTGCGACAATTGCGCCGCTCGCGGGGGTCCACTTCCAAAGGGAGCGATCCGTCGTCGCGTTCTTGTTTGCCATTCGGAACCCGCGACCGGGAAATCACAACGCCGCACTGACCTGCGCCGATTGGAAGGAGCCCATCAATGTCGGCGCTGCCGTCGTCCGCCGCGCTCAATTGGACCGTGCGGCCATCGCTGAGATTCACCGCGACCAGCGCAGGTCGAGTTGGCCGAATCTGCGGCGTTGGCGGTACGTGGAATCCAGAAGATTGGCCGTGCCACAACGCGCACACGGCCCAGTCACCGATGATTTGTGGGTAATCGAGGGCGTAACCCGGAAGGTTTAGTACGGTTGACGTCTTCGGATCCGTGACCGAGCGCGGCAGGTGCCGCACGTTGTCCTGAAGAGAGACGGAGCGCGGTCGAGGTGAGTCGGCTCGTAATGTGCCACTCAACGCCAATGAAACAACGACTCGCAAGGAAATAGTAGAAAAGAATCTTGCCTGTCGGTACATGTGGCGAGACTTTCACTCCAAACTAGCATCGTTGGGGGCGAGGCTTCAGTCCCACGCGCCGAGCTCAACGGTCACTTTCACGGTTTTTCCGTTCCGCTGCCTCCTTACGCTCAGCAACGCGCCTACTTACGGGCGCAATGTGCGGCGTCGCGCAAAGTTGCGGGAGACAACCCATCGCCGAGGGGCTGTGGCATCTTGCCATTGAGGTTAGACGTCCAAGTACGGGGCGCGGTTCCCCGCTATTTCATATGCGGGCCGTGGGAAAGCCTCCGCGCGCTAGCGTTTAGTCCAGCGGCTCAATCGGATCGAGCAGTCGCTCTTCCTGCGCTTCGGGCATCATCCAAGCGACGGCCGCTGCTGGCAGAAACAAAAAGCCGGCGTAGACGATGGCCATCCGAAAATCGCCGACGTGCGTCGAGAGCCCGAAGAGCACTGTTCCGATTCCGGCAGCCACGCGGCCGAAGTTGTAGCCGAATCCCGCGCCCGTGCTGCGCAGCAGGGTGGGAAACAGCGGGGGCAGATACATCGTGAACAGCCCGAAGATTCCCTGACACAGGCCGATCGCCGCCAATCCGGCCCACAACTCGGGCGAAGTATGACTGCGGGGAACGCCGTAGGTCGCGACGATGGCCACGAAATAGGCCACGCATAAGACCGCGATCGCCCGCCGATACGTCAGCAGTCGCGCGAGCCCGGCCGCGGCGAAGTTTCCAACAATCGACGCGATCATCACCAGCAGATTCGCCGAGCCCACGAAGCGACTCTTCGCTTCGTCGGTCCAACCCGCCAGATCGGGCAGGTTTCGCAGCTGCTGCATGTACCAGAAGAGGAACGCCCAGTGCGCGGTGAGCGACAGGCCGCAGACCAACAGTGTCAGGATGGTGGTCCGTCGCACCTCGCCCCGAAAGAGGTCGAGAAATACCGGGGCCTGTGCTCCCGAACTATCTCGCGCGGCACGCCACTCTTCGGGTTCGGGCACGGCCCGCCGAATCCAGAGCACCAGCAGGGCGGGAACGACCCCCACCAAGAACACGGTCCGCGGTGCATAGGGCGCGAGCAGGTAAACGGCCAGGCTGGCCAGCATCACTCCCAGATTCACTCCCGTTTGCAGCACGGCCGCGATCCAGGGTCGCCAGCGATGCGGCCAGGTTTCCGACAAGAGTGAAGCGCCGACGGCCCACTCGCCGCCGATCCCGAGCGCCGCGAGGAACCGAAAGATCAACAGCTCCCACCAGGTGCCGGCGAGATACGACAAGCCCGTAAAGCCCGCGTAGACCAGAATCGTGAGCATCAGCGCGCGGCTGCGTCCGATTCGATCGGAGACCCGTCCGAAAAAACTGCCCCCCAACGCCCAGCCGATCAAAAAGGCCGCCTGCACGAGCGAGCTGTAATAGCCGACCCGCGAATCGTGCTGGTCGATATTTCCCAGCAGCTCGGCAATGAACGGCGTGGCCACGAGCACATACAGGTGCATGTCGAGGCCGTCGAACAGCCAGCCGAGCCAGGCCGCGATTCCCGACTTCCACTGCTCTGGCGACAAATCGCGGAGCCGGCTCACCTCCTGCGGCAAGAGCGGCGAGACGGCCGTTGCGGCCGGCGGGGAGACACTCGTCTCGTCGGGGCGGTCCATGAAGATCAGCGAAGTCTCGGAAGGAGCGACGGCCAGCGCATCGTCGGCGCACGGAGTCAGCAGATCGACCCCTCAACTTGTGTAACCAGTGCCGGCAGGCGACGCCATCCTGTCGCAAAAATTCCTCGGCCTGTTGAGGCGTGCGGCTCTCCAGCGGAAGGAATGGCAACAAAAAAGCCGGGGCCGCCACCGTCCCGGGCGCCCCGGCTGTCCCGCAAGGCTTGGATTCAGATCCCGCGCGCGAACTAGGACGACGCAGGATTCCGGTTGGTCGATTCACGCGAAGATGAGCCGCTCGAATTGCGCTTTTTCGCATCCCGCCGAAGTTGATCGCGCTGCCACTCGCGCAGATCGCGACTCGGGTCGCTGAAATTCCTCTGCAGGGTGTTTCTTTCCCGGACAGATCGTTTGGTTCCGGTATTCGACCACCGGTGGAATTTGGAATCGCCTTTTGGCCGAAGCAAATCGTTCTGGCGATCGAGCTGGTCGCGCAGCTTCGCGAAGTCCTCGCGGATTTTCTGCTCATCCAGTGCTTTGCCAAAAGGCGAGCTGCCGCCAATTGGGCTTGGGTCATCTGCCCGGAGAGCTGCGCTCGAAGCAAGGAATAGCGCCACCGCGGTAGCTGCAACCCGAATTGACGCGCGCGTCATCATTTCACCTGCTTGCCTGAAAGCCTACTTGCTCCAAGAAGTCATCCCAGCGAGGCGACGACACCTGCCGCGGGCCCCTAGCAAACGTAGCTTGCTCGGGGGCTTCGGCGCGCAAACCTGCCAAAAACGGGACAGACTGCTGCGCAAGACTTCTCAGTCCGGCCGTGTTGCCGAACCGCGACAAAGCCCGATACAGCGCAACAAAAAAGCCGGGGCTTCCACCGTCTCGGACGGGGGCCCCGGCTGTCCCGCAAAGCTTGCGCTCAGACCTGGTGCTGTGGCGGTCTACGAGTGGTGACCGTGCGAACCGTGGGACGGTGCGCTACTGGATCGTTGCTGACGCCAATCCTGGCGCAGTTCCTCTCGGTCGCGATGCAACTCGCGGCGGTCGTGACGCCGTTCGCGCTCGGCATGGCGCAGCTCGCCGAGTTCCTTTTGAAGGTTCGCCTTGTCCTTGGAGGCGTTCGACGGATTGGACTTCATGTCCTGCAGGTCCTTGCGGATCTCAGCCCAGTCGTGGTGGATGTCCCGACGATCTCTGCGCAGGTCGTGCCGCTCGTGATGCAGATCCTTGGCGTCGTGCCGAATGTCCCCCTTTTGGCCCGAGCCCGGCGAAGCGAGGAGCTTCATATCCTCGACCTGATGGCGCAAATTCCGCTCATCGTGCCGGATGTCGTGCCGCTCCTGCCCGATATTCTGGAGATCCTTCAGGATCGCCTGCTTGTCCTGGGCTGCGTTTTTCGGGTTGGCCTTCATGTCGGCCAGGTCCTTGCGAATGTCGGCCCTGTCCTGGCGGATCTGGCTGCGATCGCTTTGAATGCCTTTCAGGTCCTGCATTGCCTTTGCAGCGTGGCCGGCAAAGCCGCCCGATCCCGAGTGGTTCCCGGATGACGACTGGTTGCCGGACTGCGAGTGACTTCCCGCCTGCCCAGAGGAACCCGACTGCCCCGAGGAGCCCGACTGCCCGGAGGAACCGGACTGGCCCGACGAGCCGGATTGGCCACTCGACCCTGACTGTCCGCTGGAGCCCGACTGTCCGCTCGAGCCCGACTTTCCGCTGGAGCCCGACGGGCTGCCAAACAACGGTTGGTCGCCCGACCCCGATTGGTCGCCGGTCGATCCCGGGTCAGACGACTGGTTGCCGGTCCAAGATTGGTTGCCGTTTCCTTCAGTTGTGCCCTGGGCGTTCGCCAGACCCAGAGGCGCCGCAAGGAAAAGGGCCAGCGCGGTGGACGCAAATCGAATTGAGACACGCTTCATCACTTTACCCCTGCTGCCTGAAGCTGTGATTGCCTGAAGAAGTCGCCCAAGGGGGGACGGCGACACAGCGCCGCGGGCTCAGTGCAAACGTAGCTCGCATCTCGTTTTGAGATGTGTGAAGTTGCCGAAAACCGCGGCGTGCCCCCGGCCCACCACCATCGAATCGGCCGGCGTTGCCAAAGCACCACCACCGCGTCGCGATTCGGAATCCCGCTTCGACGCCGCGCCGCGACAGCCGACCGTTGAGGCTGCTGGCGGCTGACCAAATTCTGGCTCGAGTGGCTGAGATCCGCTCGGCCGGCCGACAAAATGGCCGATTCAATCCCGCGAGACGGCGTTTTCGGACGAATTGTCGAGGGAAGTGCCCAGATAGGCCTTGGCGATCGCGTCGCTGGCGGCCAGTTCGCGCGCGGGGCCGTTCGCCTGGATCTGCCCCGTCTCCAGCACGTACGCGCGGTGTGCCAGGCGAAGCGCCAAGCGGGCGTTCTGTTCCACGAGCAGGATCGTCGTTCCTTCGCGGTTGATCTCCGCGAGCACGCGAAAAATATTCTGCACGATTTGTGGGGCCAATCCGAGCGACGGCTCGTCGAGCAACAGCAACCGCGGCCCTGCGAGGAACGCTCGGGCCAGAGCCAGCATCTGCTGCTCGCCCCCCGAGAGTGTGCCTGACGGCTGCTTGAGGCGCTGCGCAAGGATCGGGAAGAGCGCCAGCGCATGGTCCCGGCTCTTCTTGAGCGAGGCGATGTTTCGCACCAAATAGCCACCGAGATCCAGGTTTTCCTCGACGGTCAGATTGTCGAATATCCCCCGACCTTCCGGGACGTGGACGACTCCCCTCCGAGAAATTGAGTGGGGCGCGCGGCCCGCAATCGATCGGCCGTCGAAGCGCACGCTCCCCGTCTTGGGCTTGAGCAGACCCGAGATGGTGCGCAGCGTCGTCGATTTGCCTGCGCCGTTGGACCCGATCAGTGCGACGACTTCGCCGTCGTCGACCCGCAGGCTGATCCCTCGCAGGGCTTGCACCGGCCCATACCAGACCGAAAGGTCTTCGACTTCCAAGAGCGACATCGGTGTCAGTCCGTCTCTTCCCCGAGATAGGCGGCAATCACGTGCGGGTCGTTGCGAATCACGTCGGGGGGTCCTTCGGCAATGGTCACGCCGTGATCGAGGACGATGATGCGCTCACACACATCCATCACCAGTCCCATGTCGTGATCGATCAACAGAATCGAAACACCGAATCGATCGCGTAGCTCGCGCAGCGAGCGGGCCAGATCGCGCTTTTCGCCCAGGTTCAGCCCCGCCGCCGGTTCATCCAAGAGCAGCACGCGTGGCCCCGTGGCGAGGGCCCGGAGAATCTCCAGATGGCGCTGATGGCCGTAGCTCAGGCTCCCCGACGGCTCGAAAGCCCGTTGCTGCAGCTGGAAGAACGCGAGCAAGTCGAACGCCTTGCGAACCGTCTGCTCCTCGGTGCGGCGGCATCCGGGAGTTCGCAAGAACGTCGAAACCAAACTTTGGTGGGTGTGCAGTTGGGCCGCGACTCGCACGTTGTCGAGCACGCTCAACTGGGCGTGCAGCCGCACGTTTTGAAACGTACGCGCGACACCTCTGGCGGCGATCTGATAGGGACGGAGTCCGACAAGTGACTGGGGGTCGAGCCGCATTTCGCCGCGATCCGGCGCATAGATTCCTGTCAGCAGATTGAAGAGGGTTGTCTTGCCGGCCCCGTTGGGGCCGATCAGTCCGTAAAGCGCGCCGGGCGGCAGCCGCAGCGAGAAATCTTGAACCGCCTGCAATCCCCCGAACGCCAGGCTCAACCGGTCGACTTCCAGGAGGGCCGAATTGGGCCGAGAGGTGGAACGTCGCGATGGCTGAGGTTGAGACGCAGTCTCGGGCAGGCGCGGCTGTCGCTTCCAGAAATCCCAAATCTCACGAACACCCAAGAGTCCCTGCGGCCGCAGAATCATCATCACAATCAACAGGACCGCGAACACGATCAGTCGGTACTGCTCGAAGTCTCGCAAGAATTCGGGAAGCGCCGTCACCAGCGTCGCCGCAAGCATCACGCCGCTGATCGACCCGCGGCCGCCAAGCACCGTCATGATCACGTACTCGAACGAACGCTGAAAGCCCGCGTCGCTCGGCGTGAGGATCAAGCCGAACTCGTGCGCGAACAGGCCCCCCGCCATTCCCGCAAAGAGTGCCGACAGCACAAAAGCTCGCACTTTTTGCCGCGTGACATTCACCCCCACCGACTGGGCGGCGATTTCATCTTCACGAAGGGCCATCATGGCTCGGCCCGTGCTCGATTGCTTGAGCCTGTAGGCCGCAACCGCCGTGATCCCCAAAAACGCATAGACCCAGAACAGGCTGGTGTACTTGGGCAATCCGGAAAACCCGACGGCCCCTCCCACCGGCGGCGGCAGGAGCTGACCGAGCGAAGCCGTGCGAACCTCCTCCCACGACCCCAACACCTTGTTGGTCTGCTGCAGCAGCGTGCGCAGGATTTCGCCGAAACCGAGCGTCACAATCGCCAGATAATCGCCCCGCAAACGCAGCGAAGGCAGCCCGACGACATAGCCGGCGACAGAAGCAACCAAACCTCCCGCGATGCAGGCTGCCGCAAACATCCATTCGCCGCTCGCCAGAAATCCTCCGTGGCGCGCCGGGGAATTCCAGAGCCAAAGCGATCCGTAGTACGTGATCATGCCCGCGGTGTAACCGCCCAACGCCATGAACCCTGCGTGACCGATCGAGAACTGACCCGTCAAGCCGTTCACGATGTTGAGCGACACCGCCAACATCATCGCGATGCCCGCTTCAAGAATGATCCGCATCCAGTACGGACCGGCGACTAGCGGCACTCCAAAATGCAGCACAAGAGCCAAAACAATCGCGGCAGCGAGAGGTCCGGCGCTCGCTCCCAGGGACCGAAGAGTCTGGCCAACGCCGGCTGGTCGTCGGGCCGCTGCAGCCGGTTGATTTCCCGCTGAGGTGGGCAACATCACACCTTTTCGACAGCGGGCGTGCCTAGCAGTCCCGTCGGCCGCACTAAGAGAATCGCGATCAACAGTCCGAAGACGTAAACGTCGCGAAAGTGGGGCGAGGCATAGTGCGCGCCGAATTGCTCCACAAACGCGATCACGAATCCTCCCAGCACGGCTCCGCGCACGTTGCCGATGCCCCCGACCACGGCCGCGACGAACCCTTTCAATCCCAACAGGACCCAGGTCTCGTGGGCAGGTTGATTCAAGCCCTGGTATTTCATCGCGTGCAAGAAACCGGCGGCGGCCGCCAACATCGATCCCAGCACAAACGTGAACGAAATCACCCGGTCGACGTTGATGCCCAAGAGCGACGCCGTTTCCGAATCGAATGACACCGCCCGCATCGCGGTCCCGAGCTTCGTATGAAAAACGAGCCACTCGAGGGCCACCAACAGCCCGGCGGCCGTCCCGCAGATCACCAGGTCGATCAGGTCGATCGTCACAGGCCGCCCGGCTGCTTGCCCGAGGATCGGCAGCGTGAACGTCCAAGCGGGCAACAGCGCGGGCATTCGCTCGGGAATCGCGCCGAACACAAACTTCAACTGCCCGACGTTCTGCAACAAGAGCGAAACGCCGATTGCCGTGATCAGCACATTCAGTCGCGGGGCCTGGCGCAGCGGACGATAGGCCAGCCGCTCGATCGTCAGGCCGAGCAGCCCGCAGGCCAACATCGCGCCGACAAGTATCACCGCCCCCATCCACAGCGGCGGCGGCTGTTGAGGATGGTGCGGATCGAGGCCAAACGCCGGCAGCAGCCGCTGCGCCAGCGCATAACTGATCCACGCCCCCCAGACCACGACGTCGCTGTGCGCGAAATTGATGATCTTGAGAATGCCGTAGACCATCGTGTAGCCCAGCGCAATCAGCGCGTAGAGGCTGCCGACCACCACGGCCGTGATGAGAGTTTCGGCAAAATCGGCCATCCGGGATCCCCGCGCCTTCGATCGTCCGATCCGCCTGCGCCCGTTGGTTTACCAACGAACCCGCGGCGTGAGACCATGGTAAACTCCGCCCGCGTGTTTGCGCAGCGTGAGGCAGCGGGGCAGACGGGCGTGCACCGAAGCACGGATCGCCGCCCCGTTTGCAAAAATCGGCCGCTCCTAAACCGGTGCGACAAGTGCGTCGTTACTTTGCAAGGATTCGTGATCCTTGTAACTTGTAGACAAAACGGCTCGACAAGACGCAGACCACGATTGGAGGCAATAATGGCGACCGAAATTCAATCCCCAGCGGCCCAATCTTCGGCGACACAGGGAAACGGGGCTCAGCGACGCGCGGCCCGGTCGAATCGAGACTGGTGGCCCGATCAGTTGGACCTGCAGATCCTCCACCAGCACTCTCCGCTGTCCAACCCCACGGGCAAGGAGTTCAACTATGCCGAAGAATTCAAGAAGCTCGACCTCGATGCCCTGAAGAAGGACATCTTTTCGGTGATGACCACCTCGCAGAAGTGGTGGCCTGCCGACTACGGCCATTACGGGCCGCTCTTCATTCGGATGGCCTGGCACAGCGCGGGCACGTACCGCATCGCCGACGGTCGAGGCGGCGCCGCCTCGGGCACGCTGCGTTTCGCCCCCCTCAACAGCTGGCCCGACAACGCGAGCCTCGACAAGGCCCGGCGACTCTTGTGGCCAATCAAGCAGAAATACGGCAAGAAAATCTCGTGGGCCGACCTGATGGTCCTATCGGGCAATTGTGCCCTCGAGTCGATGGGGCTGAAGACGTTCGGCTTCGCCGGCGGGCGTGAGGACGTCTGGGAGTCCCCCGCGGACATCAACTGGGGGTCGGAGAGCACGTGGCTCGGTGACGAGCGTTACTCCGGCGAGCGGGATCTCGCCCGGCCGTTCGGGGCCGTGCAGATGGGCCTGATCTACGTGAATCCCGAGGGGCCCAACGGTAAGCCCGATCCGCTCGCGGCGGCCAAGGACATTCGGGAAACGTTTGCTCGCATGGCCATGAACGACGAGGAGACCGTGGCGCTGATCGCCGGCGGCCACACCTTCGGCAAAGCCCACGGCGCGGCGAACGCGGCCGAATACGTCGGTCGCGAGCCCGAGGGGGCCAGCATCGAGGAGCTCGGTCTCGGCTGGAAGAACAAGTTCGGCAGCGGCGCGGGAGCCGACGCGATCACCAGCGGCCTCGAAGGGGCGTGGACCAGCAACCCGGTGAAATGGGACAACGGCTTCTTCGACAACCTGTTCGGCTACGACTGGGAACTGCATAAGGGACAGGGCGGTGCGTACCAGTGGCGGCCGAAGGATGGCAAGGGCAAAGACACCATCCCGGACGCTCACGATCCGTCGAAAAAGCACGCCCCGATGATGTTCACGACGGACCTCGCCCTGCGGATGGATCCGATCTACGCGCCGATCTCGCAGCGGTTCCACAAAAACCCGGCCGCACTCGCCGACGCCTTTGCCAAGGCCTGGTACAAGCTCACGCACCGCGACATGGGGCCCGTCTCACGGCTGCTCGGCCCGCTGGTTCCCCCGCCGCAGTTGTGGCAAGACCCCGTCCCCGACGTCGATCATCCCTTGATCAACGAGCAGGACGTCGCGCAGCTCAAGTCGAAACTCCTCGCGTCCGGCCTGTCGATTTCACAGCTCGTGACGACGGCTTGGGCCTCGGCTTCGACGTTCCGGGGCACCGACAAGCGGGGCGGCGCGAACGGGGCGCGGATTCGCCTGGCCCCGCAGAAGGATTGGGAAGTCAACCAACCAGCCGAACTGGCCAAGGCGCTGGCGACGCTCGAGAAAGTCCAAAAGGAGTTTAACACCAGCGGCAAAAAAGTCTCGCTGGCCGACGTGATCGTGCTGGCCGGCTGTGCCGCCATCGAGGCCGCCGCGAAGAAGGCCGGGCAGGACGTGAGTGTTCCCTTCTCACCCGGCCGCACCGACGCGACGCAGGAAATGACCGACGTCGAATCGTTCGAGGTGCTCGAGCCGACGGCGGACGGATTCCGCAACTACCTGAAAAAGGGAGAGGATCGACCGGTCGTCGAGTTACTGTTGGATCGGGCGCATTTGCTGACGCTGACCGCGCCGGAGATGACGGTGCTGCTCGGCGGCCTGCGCGTGCTCGGCGTCAACTTCGGGCATTCGCAGCTCGGAATCTTCACCAAGCGACCCGAGTCGCTGACCAACGACTTCTTCGTGAACCTGCTCGACATGGACACCGAGTGGCGGAAGTCCGCCAAATCCGCGGACGTCTACGAGGGGCACCAGGTCGGCACCGGCCAACTCAAGTGGACGGCCACCGCCGTCGACCTCGTCTTCGGCTCGAACTCCAACCTCCGCGCGATCTCCGAATTCTACGGCTGCAACGACGCGCAACAGGCGTTTGTGCGAGACTTCGTGGCGGCGTGGAACAAGGTGATGAACCTCGATCGGTTCGACCTGCTGGCGAAGGGACGAAAAGCGGCTGCGGCGACGAACTGATTCGTGCAGGCCCTTGACCGACCCGGCGAGCCTCCAGCGTAAGCTGGGGGGTGCTTCAATTCGTTTGCTCGTCGTCTCCCGACCGCTGACTCAGAAACCGAGAGACAAGGCACCATCGGGCTGATCCGCCGCGGCGGAACGCTTGCCGGTCGACGCGACATCACCCCACGACCTCGGGTCGGTCAGTTCGCGTCCGTGAAATCGTCGACCTTGGTGGTGTCCTTCGGAGGTGAGAACGTAAATGCGTCTTTGCCGGCCGGTTCGTCGATCGTCCAATGCTTGTAGATTTCGCTGGTGTTCACCTTGCCGCCGCCTGGGATCTCGGCGCTGCGCGTCATTCGCAGCACAAATGGTTTTCCCTCGGCCGCGACCCACATTTCCCAGTCGAACCCCTCCTGGCTGAATTTCAGGTGGTGAGCCGGCGTCCCATCGACTTTGTCGATGCCGACATTCGAGCATGAGTTGACTCCCTGCATGAGGGAATCACCCGGGTCGGCGTTGAGCACGTTGGGCAACAGGATTCCGGGCGTGCGCGCGCCGAGTTTCAGCAGCGTGATGCCGAGGCCGCCCACGTCTTTCGGAGCGTCCTCTTGAACGTACTGCTGGATCTTCCTGCGATAGGTCGTCAGTTTTTTCCCGTCGCTGATGAAGTCCAGCCCTTCCTGGGGGTCGCCTTTCACCAGCACCTTGATGGCGAGTCGGTTCGGCCGCTCGAAGTCACAAACCAGCGTGGCGTGGATCTCGATCTGCTGGCCGTTGCCATCGATCTTGGCGTCGATCGATCCGTCGGCGTGGAAGGTTTTCGCGTTCTTGTAAAGGTCGCCGGCCTTCCTGCAAATCTCGACCGCTTTCTTGTCGAGCTTGTCGTTTTTCTTGTCCTCGGCCCGCACCGGGCCGGCCAAGGCGGCACAAACAAGCGACGCGGACACGACCGGAATCAACTTCAACACGCTGGCACGGCTCAACAGGCTGAGTCGGTGAGTCATGGCTTCCCCCCTTTTTTGATAATTCCCGCGAGAAAACTCCCGCCGTAATGAACGACCGGCGATTTACGACCCGTGATCGAGGACCTTTGCCTTTGCGATGACGACTTTTGGCCTGACGATCACGGCAATTTGACCGCAGTACCCGAAACCACAACGACTTTCTGCGGCCACCGGATCTCGAAAATGACCCTCGAAAACGCTCATGCTGCATAAATTCGCCAGCCGTGCAATATTCTTGGAAATTACTCGGCGCGAAATTTAAGCGATCCAGCGAGCCCGCAGCGTAAGGCTGGCGGTGCTTCAATGAGTTTTCGCTTCAATTTGTCCTCGCGTTCGTTTCCTGACCGCTGACTCGGAACCGAAAGACAAAGCACCATCGGGCTCACGCCCTCACTTCTCGTGCGTCCCCACCACGCTTTGGTCGAAGTCGATGATCGAACCGGTCATCAGCCCCGATCTCTCTGAGAGCAAGAAAGCGGCGACTTCCGCGACTTCGGCAGGCTTCACGAGTCTGCCGAACGGCTGCTCCTTCTCCGCCTTTTCGAGCCAGTCGTCGCCGGCAGCATGGAAATTCTTCTGGACCACATTTTCGCCCGGGCTGTCCATCCATCCGATGTTGAGACCGTTGACGCGGATGCGCTGCTTCAGCACCGCGCACGCGACGTTTTTGGTCAGAGTCGCCAGGGCGCCTTTGGAGGTGGAATAGGGTGACAGGAACGGCTGACCGCCGTGGCTCGACATGCTGAGGATGTTCAGAATCGACCCGGCGATTCCGCGGTCGATCATCGTCTGGATCGCGTCCTGCATCAGAAAGAACGGGGCCCGCACGTTGAGGGCCATGATGCGGTCGAACAGCTCCGGCGTCGTGTCCAGGATCGTGCCGCGCTCGGAGGTGGCGGCGCTGTTGACTAGAAAATCGATGCGGCCAAACGCACGCCGGGCCGCCTCGGTGACCCGTCGGCAATCTTCAACCACCGCCAGGTCGGCCCGGACGAACTCCGTGCGGCACCCGCGCGCACTCAACTCGCGGGCGAGCCGTTCGCCGTTTTCGGCACTGCGCCCGCAGATCACGAGCCCCCCGATCAGTGCCTCATTCACCAGCCGCCGAGCGATGGCTTCGCCGAGACCCTGAGTGCTGCCGGTAACCACCGCCACTTTGCTCTTATTGCTAGCGTCGCCCACCATCGTTCGGAGTGCCTCCTCGTCCGTGAAGTTTGCCTGCAAGGTACTAGTCGTGGCTGCGTGGGGCAAGGTGATGAACCTGGATCGCTTGCGGTTGCCCCGCACGCGCATCGAAGACCCGGCGAGCCCCCAGCGTAAGCTGCGGGGTGCTTCAATTTTCCGCAATTCCCTGTTTGGACTTCAGAATTCGCAATTCGCTGAATCAAACCCGAACAGACGAAGCACCATCAGGCTGACGCCCGACGCTCGCCGGGCTGGTCGACTTTTCCGCGAGGTGATCCTGTCGTTGACCCTGCCTCACGGCAATCCGAGAGCGCGGGCCGCCAAGCTCCCCAACTTCAGCAACACGTGTGGCATCGCGGTCTGAATAACAACCGAACCCAGATTCTGGCGGCCATCATGGGTTACCAGTTGGTGCTGCACATGAACCAAGTCCATCGCAATTCACCGGCAAGCATTACCTGGGTCATCGATGCCCTTTGAATTCCCGGACGGTCTCACTCAAAGCCGTGGGCATGGCACCCGGCGCTACGGCTTACGACACCAATACACGTGCGTCTGGTAGGGCATCTCGAATTGCGTTCGTTCCCGAAGAGCGGGCTCGGTCTGCAGCAACTCGCGGACCTGACCAAGCACGCGGAACCGCTCGGCGTCCGAAAGGGCCGCGATGAAGCTGATCGAAGCCACGCGGTCAACCAGATCGCTCGGGGTTAACCGCTGAACGTGTGGGAATGCCCGCGTTTGAAGGGGACCAAACAGCGTTCCACTGTGAAACGCCGACATCCATTCGAGCGTGCGATACCGCGGCACGGTGCCTTCGTAAGGATCGATGATTGTCGTCAGTTTGCCCACCCAAGGAATTGACGCGTCGCGCACGTTCCAGATCAGCCCGAGACCGCCGCCGGACTTCAGGACGCGATGAATTTCTGCGATCGCGCGCTTGGCGTCGAACCAGTGAAACGCCTGGGCCGCGACAATCGCGTCGACGCTTCGATCGGGAAGCGGGATTGCCTCGGCGGTTGCATCGACGACCTGCACGCCGGGAAGACGCGCGGCCAGCCGGTTGCGCATGCTCGTTACCGGCTCAATCGCGATGATCTGCGCCCGGTGGCTGCCAGGCACGTTGTGAATTTTCCGGTGCCGGCGCCGAGCTCGACCAAACGTGAGTCGGGCGTGATGTTGAGGACGCCTAGCAAATGCTCTACAGCATTCGGCGGATAGTCGGGGCGCCCGCGATCATACGCGTCGCCCGCGCGGCCGAAGCCAACTGCCGCCTGCGCGTGAATGCGAGCGTCGGGCGCGTTCATTTCGAGGCCGAATGCGTCACTTGCGTGGCCGGCTTGTGGCGGATTACCCAAATGTCGGTCACATAGTGATGCTGCCGCCAGTTCAAATGGCTTTGATCGAGCCTTGCCCAATTGAGGGTGATCCGGCCGTCTTGAAGAGTCTTCGCGGGGACCTCGAACTCTTGCTCGGTGACCTCGTCATATTTCTCCCCCATGCGCAAGAGCGGCGCCCGCTCGCCGTCAATCAACAGGGGCGAGGGCCCCTGGGCGAAGAGCTTGACGGTGTACCGCGCGTGCGGATCGAGGCCCGTGTACGTGATCCCCGCGGGGATCGTATTGAGATACGTATGCCAGGCGAAGCGGATCGGCCGCGGCTTTTCTCGCATCCAGCGCTCGGTCGGCATCGGCAAATCGCGAAAGTGCAGCATCGCGTCCCCCGCGTCGAACAGCTTGGGAATGTGCGGCGAGCGGGAGACATTGCCGATCACATCGTAAAAGCCGCCCTCACCCGGGTTCTCCCAATTGCGGATGACGTCGATCCGCTCGAGTTGAGCTGCGCGGCTCGGCATCGCGGCGATTTTCGCGAATTGGTCGTCGAGCCACCAACGGTCATTGAGCGGGTAGTCAAGAAAATCGAGCACACAGCCCCGTTCGTATCCCCTCGCGTAATACTTGGGAACGCTGGTTTGCAGACCGATCGAGTCGAACAGGTCTTGGCACAGCTGCTCCACGCGGTCGCGCCATTCTTTGTACTGCGGCTGCGAATGCGCACGGTGCAAGATTTCGTGGGCGCCGGCGAGTGCGCGCTCGGGTCCAACCCGAGGGGCTTCGCCAAGCTTCGCCAATGCTTCCTTTTCGAGCTCTTGCTCGTAGATCGCCCGCTGCCGCGTGTACGCGTCGTAATACGCGCGAAGCAGGTGCAAATTGAACCGCCAATTCGTCCGCGTCCCGGCGAGCTTGCGCTCCAACTGCTGCCACTCGAGCAGCGTGCCATCCACCGAGCTGTTGGTGACGATGCCGCCGCGCAAATTGCTTTCGAGTGCCAGCAATCCGTCGGCACCCGCCTGGGCGAGGTCGGGACGGAAGAAATAGCGGGCATATTCGAGGGCCACGTCGCGCGGCGGAATATCCGGTTGCCAGGCGAGCTGGCTCCACAGACATTTGTTGAAGTCGTCGTGGACTCCGTCGGAATACGAAAGGAAGCCGTCCGTGAAGCGGTAATCGTTCTGATAAATGGCCGCGTAGTCGACGGGGCGCGGGTTGACCGGTTCTCGCCCGATCGTCACGCCCCACGCCGGGTCGAGCCAGGGAATCGGATACTGGCAGCGGATGATATGCGTGATGTCGGGATACCAGCGGAGCTTGTACCGCTTGGGCGTGCGCTGTCGGGTGATTTCCATCGGCGGACTGCTCGGCCCCATTACCGTGCCGCCGTACCAGTCGGGCTTCTTCGACGACAGGTAAGCGTAGAAGGCGTCGGTGTCGGCCTGAGAAAATCGCTGCAACGAGATCCAAATTGTCGCTTTGGGGTGATACTTCCGCAGCAGGGCCGCCATGTGCTCGGCGTAAGCGAGCAGATCCTTCGTATGATTGTCCCCCGGATCGCCTCCCGGCAGGAACACTGCGTCGAGCCGCGGACACGATTTGAAGAAGGCCTCTTCCTTCTTGAGAAACTCCGCTTCCTTAGCCGGGTTCGGCAAGATGACGTCGAGCGGAATCCAAGCCCAATGATCGAGGTCGTACTTCTCACACAGCTCGCCGAACTTTGTGTTAACGAAGGCCCGGTCGTACTTCATCACGGGTGAGCGTTCCTCGTGCAGCGGAGTGCTCTCAACCGAGTTGGCGCCGAAGATCACCATGTCGCGGAAATACTGTTCGAGCTGCTCGAGCGTAAAGGCGTCGTAGCTGTTGGCCGTCGGCCGATAGCCGATCTGATGTCCCCGGATCGCGCGATCGGGCGACAGGTCGAGACTCAGACCATCGGGCAGACGGACGGAGCCGGTCGCCCATTCGAGGCTGCGCAGCAGCTTGCCAACGCCGAACATCACGCCGCGAGGATCGTTGCCCAGAACCAAAACAGTGGCAGGGTGACCAGCTCCGGCACGGAGTACCCGAATGTGAAACCCCTCAGCCTTGTGCGAGACCGCATCCAACTCCGCTAAAAGGTCGGCCGGCAGGTGAGATTTCCAATCCGCAGGAATCGAGCTGCTGCCGCACAGTGCGATGACGGCTGACGTTTTTCCAGCATCTGGCCAGCGACTGTCGATCGACCAGGTCACACCGGTTCGTTTCGCGACTTCTTCCGTGAGGATCACGGGTGCGATTTTCTCCGCGGCCGCGCGAGTTCCCCCGCGGATTACGACCGTGGCACGTGTCAGATCAACCGCGTCATCTGCGGTTCCAGCGATTGGGGTCAGCGATAGCAAACAAAGACACGCGGATCCGCGAACGAAATTGCGAAGCATGGAGGTCCGATCGGTGGCTGGAAGAAGCGGGCGGGAACGAGGCAGGACTGACCATTCAGTCTAAACGAAGGAGGTCCGCAAACGCACGGCCGGACAAACAAAACCTTGGCGCGCCTAGGCGTGTGCCCGATTGAGCGTCGAGCGATCAGTTTCGCAGGCTCAAGAGCGGCGCGGGGATGCGGCCCGCATGGCGAACGAAGCGGCTGCTTTGGCCGATCGAATTGATTCGCATCACAGGGCCTTCCCCGAACAGCCCGCCGAACGACACCGTGTCGCCCCCCTTCTTCCCGGGCACGGGAATCAGCCGCGTGGCCGTCGTCTTGTTATTGAAGACGCCGATCGCCAATTCGTCGGCCATCAGAGCGGCCAAAGTGTCGGCATCGGTATCGCCGGGGATGGGGACCATGTCGAGTCCGAGCGAGCAGACGCTCGTCATGGCTTCGAGCTTTTCTAAGGTGAGCGTCCCCTCAGCCGCCGCCAGAGCCAGCGCCCCGTCTTCTGTGACTGGCAGAAAGGCGCCGGATAATCCGCCGACGGATGATGACGCGAACAGTCCGCCTTTCTTTACCGCGTCATTGAGCATCGCCACTGCGGCTGTGCTGCCCGGAGCGCCGATTTTGTCGAGGCCGATCAGGTGCAGGATTTCGCCCACGCTGTCGCCCATCTTGGGGGCGGGGGCCAGCGAGAGGTCGACGATTCCGAACGGCACGCCGAGCCGCTCGGCCACTTCGCGACCGATCAGCTCACCCACCCGCGTCACGCGGAAGGCGGTCGATTTGATTTCCTCGGCAATGTCATTCAGCTTGCAATCGGGGGCCGCGTCGTGCAGCCGCTCCAGGGCCCGCTTGACGACCCCGGGCCCGCTCACGCCGATGTGGATGACCGTGTCGGGCGAGCCTTCGCCATGAAACCCGCCCGCCATGAAGGGATTGTTGTCGGGGGCGTTGGCGAAGACGCAGAGCTTCGCGCACCCAAACCCATTGCGATCGGCCGTGGCCTGGGAGATCTCGAGAATCTTTCGCCCCAACAGGGCGACGGCCGTCATGTTGATGCCTGCCTTGGTCGACGCCGCATTCACAGAGGCACAGACGCGCTGCGTTTGCGACAGCACGGCCGGCAGGCTCTCGATCAGTCTGATGGCGCCGGCAGTCATACCGGCGTGCACGAGTGCGGAATATCCGCCGATGAGATCGACCTGCACGGCTTCGGCCGATTCGTCGAGGGTCTTGGCCACGCGGACGAGGCCGTCGGTGTCGAGGCCGTCGGCGATGCGCGCAATGGGCGTCACGGCCAGTCGGCGATTGACGATCGGAATCCCGTAGCGGGAGGAGACCATTGCGCAGGTCTCCTTGAGCTTTTGCGCTGCCGAGCGGATCGTCATCGCGATCAACTCACAGGTTTTCCCCGCGTCGCGGTCGACGCATCCGCACAGATTGATGCCCATCGTCACCGTGCGGACGTCGAGGTTCTCTTGCTTGACCATGCGAAGCGTGGAGAGGATGTCTTCCGTCTGCGACATGGTCGGCTTTCAGTCTCCGGAGCGAAGGGAGAAGTTGGCGATTCCCGTGCCCTCGAACGGGGCACGCGGCAGGGCGAACTCAGAATGGAGTGCTACGTTCCCGTGGGTTGCTGAACCTTGGTTGCCGTTTCGGATTTCGGCGTCAAGGACTTGCGCAGCCGCATCGACAACCGAACGGGGCGCGGATCGTTCGTCGCGCTGAAAATGTCCTCGTGCTGCAAGGCGGCCGAGAGTCCCACGGCGCTGCCCAACTGCTCCAGCTCCTGCTGCAGGGCGAGTGCGTCGACGCCGCCGGGCACAGCCAGCTCCATCACCATCACGAAAGTCTTCCCATTGTCCGCCCGCCGCGCGAAGACGTCGGTGATGTCGATTTCTTCCTGGGCCAGCCGCGCGGAGATTTGGCGGATCATGCCCGGCTTGTCCTCCCCCTCGGCGGTGAGGAAGTATTTTTCGATTCCATCTGAGGGGGCCTCCTGCAGCGTCTCGACTTTCGGATCCTTGAGGCTCACCTCGACGCCGAACGGCCGGCAAACGCCGCGGATGTGATCGATGATCACCGAGGGGTCGCGATGTTCGGGAAACTCGGCCGACATGATGATGGTGAAGAACCCTTGCATCACCGTCTGGCTGACTTCCTGAATGTCGCCGCCCAGCTCGGCCAGCGACGTTGTGACCGCGGCGAGAATGCCGACGCGGTTAGCCGCCATCAGGGTGATGATGTATCGCTTGGACATCCGTTGGCCTACGCGAACCGCCCGAGGACGGGACCCGCTAATTCTAAGATTCGATCGATTGTGGCAAGAACGCGTTCGAACTGCCAGCCCCGGACTTTGGACTAACCGCGACGCTCGCACTAATCTAAGAGCGAGAGAACTCAGCCGGGGAGTCCGCATATGAACATGGAAAAAGTGTTAATCGACGGGTCCTGGGTCGAATCGCAGGGACGCGAGGCGTTTCGGGCGGTCGATCCGCAAACCGGCCGCACACTTTCGGCGCTCTATCCAGTCAGCCCATGGAGTGAGGTCGATCGCGCGGTCCAGGCGGCCTCCGCGGCGGCTCGGCGAGTTCGCGGGTGGAGCGGGGAGCGGTTTGCCGCATTCCTCGATGCCTTTGCCGGGCGGCTGGAAAAGCGGGCCGAAGAACTGATTGCCATGGCTCACGCCGAGACGGCGCTGGCGATCGAGCCCCGCCTGAAATCGGTCGAGCTGCCTCGCACGGTGAACCAACTCCGGCAGGCGGCCTCTGCGGCCCGCGACGGTTCCTGGGTTCGGGCGACGATCGACACCAAGGCCAACATTCGCTCGATGTACGCGCCGATCGGCCCGGTGGTCGTGTTCGGGCCGAACAATTTTCCGTTCGCCTTCAATGGCGCGGCGGGCGGCGACTTTGCCGCCGCGGTCGCTGCCGGCAATCCGGTGATTGCCAAGGGACACACGTCGCATCCGGGAACCTCGCGACTGCTGGCCGAAGAGGCACACCAGGCGTCGCTCGAGACGGACCTGCCGGCCGGCTTCGTGCAGTTGATCTATCGCACGTCGCACGCCGACGGAGAGCGGCTTGTTTCCCATCCGCTGGTCGGCGCCACGGGATACACGGGGTCACGGCAGGCCGGGCTTCGGCTGAAGCAGGCGGCCGACCGTGCGGGCAAACCGATTTACCTGGAGCTGTCGAGCATCAATCCCGTCTTTGTTCTGCCAGGAACACTCGACGAACGGCTCGAAGACGTGGCGCAGGAATTCGCGACGAGTTGCCTGGCTGGGACGGGACAGTTCTGCACGAATCCCGGCTTGGTGGTGCTCGTGGGGGGCCAGACCGCCGAGAAATTCGTGGCGGCCGTCCAACAGCGGTTTGCCCAGGCGCCCGCCGGAACGCTGCTGGGCGAAGGCGTGCGCCGCAACCTCGTCGAATCGATCAAATCGTTGGTGGCGGCCGGAGCGCGAGTGGTGTCCGGCGGCCACGTGCAAGATGGCGCGGCCATTCGATGTGAAAATACGCTCTTGCGAGTCGACGGAGACACGTTCTTGTCGCACGCCGAGGCACTCCAAGCGGAAGCCTTCGGCAACGAGTCGCTGTTCGTCATCGCTAAGGATGCCGAGCAGTTGCTGCAGGTTGCCGCGACACTCGAAGGCAATCTCACCGGCTGTGTCTACAGCCATCGCGGCGGGTTCGATGATGCCCTCTACGATCGGTTGGCTCCGATTCTGCGGTCGCGCGTGGGGCGACTGCTCAACGACAAGATGCCGACCGGGGTTGCTGTCAGCTCCGCCATGAATCACGGAGGCCCGTTTCCCGCGACGGGGCACCCAGGCTTCACTGCCGTGGGTATCCCCGCTTCGATGCACAGATTTGCAGCCTTGGAGTGCTACGACAACGTGCGACCCAATCGGTTACCGCCGGCGCTGCGGGACGCCAACCCGAGCGGGAGCATGTGGCGGTTCGTGGACGGCACATGGACCCAGGGGTAAATGCTCAGAACGCAAGAAGGCGCTCCCCGCTCACCAAATCCAGCACCGGTTCATGAGTGCAATCATGAAGTCCCGCCGGAAATCAACGGCTTCGGCGATGTCGGACACCAGGAGAGGATCTCGCCAGGATTTTGTGGTCGGATAAGCTGGTCTCAATCCGATCCAATTGGCTTTTTAGTGACAGCATGGCCTCATAGGTGACTTCGACGAACCGTGCCAGCGCTGGTCGACCGCTGATCCCGCGATCCAGGCAATTCTTCATCTCGGCAAACACGTCACCGTTGGGGGGATTAAGCGTACCGTCAGACTTCGTGGGTCCCACAGGAGTCGTCTCCTCATTATTCGCCGAATCGATGACGTTGAGGACGACGTTCTTCGTCGCCGCTCAATTCATTCGGATGTCCGGTGGTCCTATGCAAAACATATGCCGATGCCCTCTGCATAGAGACTGGGAGCTCGTACGCGGATCTTAAGCCTCAGAATGGCACCGGCAGCAGGAGCGCGTGGTGCTCGAAGAGGACACCTTTGCCGTGCTGTCCGACGAACTGAGTGAAAAAGAGCAGGAACACGTAAACAGCTAGCAGCGGCCCCATCAGCAGTCGCGCAGACCAACGCGCGACGAAATGAGCCCGTTTCGGCCGACGCAGTGCACGCCCGTATGCCCAGCCCGTCACAAGCCGCGCTGGATAGATGCTGAGAATGAACACCAACGTGACGAACCACATCGCGTCCTGCGGCAACAAAAAGGCTTTGAGCAGATAGAGGGGTAACGCCAAGAGGTACGTGGCGACGATCGCGATGAGCCAGGCCAGCGGCGCGTGCGCGAACAGTCGACGGACTTCGCGCAGCTCGAACAGCCCGCGGAACCGATTCTCGCCCGCGAATCGCGCTTCCAGAAACGGAAGCCATGCCAAGACCGGCACGAGCATCAGTCCGCCGGCAATCGTCGCCACGATCAGAATTCCCTCGGTCTTGTTAGCGGCGGCGAAGAGCAACGTCGGCACGAAGAGCCAAAGCAGAGCACCGAAGAATCCGCGGACTCCCAACCAGAAGTGATAGCGCAGCCGCAGTCCCGCCACGAAGGCGCGGATTTCGGCTGCGGCCTTATCGAGGTAACCCCCCTGGCGAAATTGGCGCAGCGCCCAACGAGCGTTTTTGATCGGTCGCAAAAAGCAGCCGATCGATCCGCCCCGAGCGAGTGCGAGACAAAGATGCGCGGCGATGACGACGGCAAGTGTCGTCACGATCCACGCCAGGCGTCGGGTGGCGGGGCTGGTGGGATCGATCAGTCGCGCGTCGGCCGCGGCGTTCGTCAAGATTCGTAGCGGCAAGAGCCACAACCAAATTCCCAGCACGATCGATCCCAATCGCGGCGCGATGCTCAGCAGCGGAAAAGCTCGCCGCAGGCGGCCGCCTCGCGCCACGCCCCCTTCGGCTGCGAGCAAATAGCCGAGCACAAGGAAATTCACGATCGGGATCGCGGCCAGAAGGGCCAGAAGAACGATCAGGCTGACCAATCCGAACGCGGCCCGCACGCCCCAAGCGATCGCCCGAAGCGGATGCCGCCACGGCGAGGGAAACTCAGCCAGTCGACCTCCGCCCTTGTAGTCGTGCGGCCACGGGCCGGTCTCAGGGATGGATGGAACAAATTCCGCGATCGGCAGAGCGGTCGCGGTGGCCGCGGAATTTGTCGACCAGGGCTGGCCGTCCCAGTCACTTTCTTCGCTCTGGTCGCGCGGTTCGATCACTTCAGCATCCCTCTGGGCAGAGAGAGTTTAACGTCCCAGCTATGTTACCAGATGCCGACCGTTGGAGATTCAAGAACGTCAACGGGGTATTCGCCGCGAGCAACGAAAGATTTCGGCAATCGGCGCGGTGATGGTGTGCATTTGACTACGCCGCAGTGACAGGGCGCCATCGCGGGAAGGCGAAACCGATTTCGCTCAAGATTGGTATACTCAGTGGCGAATTCCCTTGTGTGGACGAGTCCTCGAGGGACTCTTTGGCGGCGCCCGGGCCGGGAGCCAGACCGTGGGGACAAAGCGTTTATCGCGCCTGAAGGCACTGGGCCTGCCGTTCGTCGTCGTGCTGGGCGTGTGCACGCTCGTGGCTTGGGCGGCCCACAGCCCCGTCGATTGGCGGCAAATTGATGCTACGAGCAGCGCGCACCCAAACCGCTCTGGCGCTCCGACTCTGCCGCCGGCCGAAATCGCCGAAACAGTACGCGCGGTCGATCAATTCTTCGAGTCCGGATGGAAAGACAGCGGGCGGACGCCCGCGGAACCGGCCGACGATCTGCAGGTGCTGCGTCGCCTGACTCTTTCGCTCTGTGGCACGATTCCGTCACTTGAAGAAATCCGCGTTTTTGAATCGAACGGTTCGCCCGACCGCCTCGATCAGTGGACAAGCCGGCTGCTTTCCGACAGTCGTTTTGCCGACTACTTTGCCGAGCGGCTGGCCCGCAGCTTCGTCGGCAACGAAGGGGGGCAATTCATCGTCTTTCGCCGGGACCGCTTTTCCGACTGGTTGCGGCAGCAACTCAAAAAGAATACGCCCTACGACGAGATGGCTCGCGAGATGATTTCGGGAACCGGTTTGTGGACCGATCACCCGGCGACGAACTACGTAACAGTCGCGATCGCCAACGGCGAGCTTGACGAGAACAAGCTTGCGGGCCGCACCGTCCGCGCGTTTCTGGGGCAGCGCATCGACTGTGCGCAGTGCCACGACCATCCCTTCGCCGAGTGGAAGCAGGGCCAGTTCCAAGGTCTCGCGTCGCTGTTCGGGCAAACTCAGAACTCGCTCGTCGGCATCGAGGACAAATCGCAGAAGACCTATACGGTCGAGGATCGTAAGACGCTCAAAAAGCACGTGGTCGAGCCGGCCGTACCGTTTCATCCCGAATGGCTGCCCGGCACCGGCACGCGACGCGAGCGACTGGCCGCTTGGATCACGCATCCGGATAACCGGCGCTTCGAGCGAGCGACGGCCAACCGCGTGTGGGGCCTATTGTTCGGCAAGCCGTTTCACACTCCCGTCGACGATTTGCCCGATCCGCCGGCTGACGCGGAAAAGGATCTGCTTGATCTGCTCGGTGCCGATTTCCGAGCGCATCACTGCGACATGCGCCGAATGATCCGCTTGATCGTGGCGTCTCGTCCCTATCGGCTCGATTCGGTCGGCGAGGAACCGATTGTTGCAGCGAAGGATCCCGCTCCGAAGGCTGCGGCCTATTCGCAATCGACTGGTGCGCCGCAAGCGAATTGGAACAAAGACGGCGACAAAAAGGCTGACGAGGGCACAGCCGCTCCTGCCGACCCGACAGCAAACTGGGGCAGCTTTCCGATGACTCGCTTGCGGCCCGAACAGTTGATCGGCGCGATGCTGCAGGCCCGCTCGGTGCGAACCATCGATCAGAACTCGCACCTCTTCGTGCGGGCGACTCGCTTTTTCCAGGAAGCTGATTTCGTCAAGGAATACGGCGACCTCGGGGAGAACGAACTCGACGAACGGACGGGGACGATCTCGCAGGCCCTGCTGCGGATGAACGGCAAGGTCGCGGCCGACGCGATCAAGGCCGACCCGTTGAATGCGTCGGCCCGGCTGAGCACGTTTGCCGGCAGTGACGCCAACTGCCTCGAAGGCTGCTACCTGGTTGCCCTTTCGCGACGACCTACCCCGGCGGAGCGTGAATACTTCCTCCAGCAACTTGCCGGCGCCGGTGGGAAAGACCGAGGCCAGGTGGTCGAAGACATTCTCTGGAGCCTGTTCAACTCTCCCGAGTTTTCGTGGAATCATTGAGGCCCGAAGGAATCAGTGAGAGCCAGAGATGACGATCAGCACCAGCATCGCGACTGCCTCTGAGTCCTTGTCTCGACGCGACCTGCTGCGGACAGCAGGGGCTCTCGGTCTCAGTTTCTTGTTGCCGCCGCTGGAGGCGCGCGCCGCGAACGAGCGGGGAGCGCGCCGCAAAAAGTCACTCGTGACGATTTGGCTCGAAGGCGGTCCGAGCCAGCTCGAGACCTGGGATCCGCATCCCGGCACGAAAATCGGCGGACCGACGAAGGGGATCTCCACGTCGATTCCCGGAGTGCAGATTGCCGACACCTTCCCGACCTTGGCGACCGAGCTGAGTTCGCTTTCGGTGATCCGTTCGCTCGTGTCGAAGGAAGGCGATCACGAGCGGGGCTCGTATTTCCTCAAGACCGGGTATCGTCCGGATCCGACGTTGCGTCACCCGTCGCTCGGCGCGATTCTCGTCAATCAGATTCCCGATGCGTCGCTGGTCATTCCGCAACATATCGCGATCGGGAATTCGCAGTGGCCGCCTCGCGGCGGGTTCTTGGGAGATCAACTCGATGCGTTTCGCGTGTACGATCCGGGACACAACGTCCCCAACTTGAACGCCCCCGTTGATTCCGCGCGGCAAACTCGGCGCGTCGGCAACCTCGAAGTCGTCTCCAAGGCCTTCGAGCGCGGCCGTCACCCGCAGGTCGAGAAGACGCTCCACCAGCACATGATCGAGCGGGCGCTCGAGATGATGTCGTCGGATCAGCTCAGGGCGTTTCAAATCGAAGGCGAACCGCGCAAGCTGCGCGACGCGTATGGTGGCACCACGTTCGGCCGCGGCTGTCTCGTGGCGCGGCGGCTGGTCGAGGCGGGCATTCGAGCCGTCGAAATCACGCTCTCCGGATTCGATACGCACGCGAACAACTTCAACGGGCACCGCGAGAACGCCCGCATCCTCGACCCGGCCCTGGCCACGTTGCTTCGCGATTTGCGAGAACGGGACTTGTTGCAGTCGACCGTCGTGCTCGTGATCGGAGAATTCGGTCGCTCGCCCGCGATCAATCCGCTCGACGGCCGCGACCATTGGCCCAGCGGCTTTTCGTGCCTCATCGGCGGAGGCGGCCTCAAAAGCGGACTGGCGATCGGCTCAACCGACCCGGAAGGGCGTGAGAAGATGCCGCACGAGCCGGTCGAGGTCGCCGACTTGTTCGCGACGATCTTCAAGACCTTCGGGGTCGACTTCGCGCACGAGGTCATTACGCCAATCGGCCGCCCGATGGCGTTCAGCTCGGGGAAGCCGATCTCGCGCCTGTTCGGCTGAGCAATTGGCGAGCCGCCGTAGAGCCTCGGTTGAACCAATCGACGGGGGAGTTGTTGGTGACGTGCACTTTTCCCAAGCCGACGGCTCTGCCGTCGTCTTTGAGTTCACCACGCCAGAACGACGGCGGAGCCGTCGGCTTGGGAAGCTGAGCGCGGCAATGATTCCATCGCCAACGCATCCAACCGGCGCGACGCCGTGCGCTCACCGGGTCGGTTTTCGCTAGCGTCGCTGCGCGAAGTATCCATCCGCGAAGTCGAACAGCCGGTTCCAGTACGCCTTGCTCAATTCGTGCTTTGTGTTGCGGTGGTACTGGACGAGGTCGCCCACGTTTGGGCCGGATAACGGCTCTTCATCTCGGACGACGCCCGCGCCGACAAGTCCACGCAGTCCGAGAAACTTGTACACCTTATCGGCCGCCTTCAGAGCGCGAAGGCCGCTGGTGCCGTTGGCCCATTTGTCCTGATCGCCTTCGCTGTCGAAGATCGGGCGCGGGGCGACGAGGCACATCAAGAGGTGCTGATCGATGGGCAGCAGGTCCTCGTGCCCGTCGAACTTCCGGAACGTCTGGTTAAACCAGTGCGGAAAGACACGATTGATCCGTTCAACGGTTTCCTGGTCGTTGCCGCGCGAGAGCGCACACCCGCCCGTGCCCGATTGGTGCGGCCCGGCGAGTGCGATCCGGTCGTCGAAGGCCGCCGCCACGAGTGCTGTTTTTCCCAATCGCGAGTGACCCGTCGCGCAGATGCGTTTGTGGTCGATGTCGGGCCGTGTCTCCAAATAGTCGACGGCTCGGCTCAATCCCCAGGCCCAGGCACGGATCGTTCCCCAGTCGTGTTCGCGCGGCGCGGTCTGTCCCGGTGCAAAGTAGTGCGGGTGCACGCCGTCCGTGAAGTCGTTCTTGTCCGGATCGATATCGCCGTCATAGAAGGTCGCGATTGCGTACCCGCGGGCGATCGCGTTTTCGATCGCCCAGGCACCGGCCTGTGCGCCGCGGCCCGCGTCGGTCGCCCGATGCTTCGTGCAGCCCTTGCAACTGTCAGGCATCCACGACTCCGGCAGCGAGATCGCCGGATCATTCAACACCGCGTGGTTGCCGCAGAAGTTGAGCGCCACAAACACCGGGGCGGGAGTCTGCCCTCGATTCGGCATGACCAAGAGCAGATTGATGGGCGGCGTGCCGGCCGGTCCGAAGGTGATGCGGACCTCGTCCAGCGTGGCCTTGCCAGCGAAGTAGTGCGGGTCGTGCCGCACGACCATTCCGGCGACGTTCCTGGGCGGGGGCGGTGCCTTCCCGTACTCGTAGTACTCGAACAGAGCCTGAATTTCTGGTCGGCGTTTCTGAAACCAGTCTTCGCGCGTCGTAACGGACGAGGCGTCGAACATCGTCAGAGGATCGGGCAGCTCGGGGCGCGACGGGAGCTGCTCGACCGCGGGAAAGTCGGCACAGCATGCCAACGAGGCTTCCCCCACGAGGCAAGCGACGGCGAGCAGAGTAACGACGAACGGCGCTGGCTTCAAAGAGAAGCCTGAGAGACACGCGTTCACCACCAGTTCCTGGAGCGGGCGGGCTTGGACGCGCTTACTTGGGAGTGTGCGGGCACGTCCCGGCCGTGTCGGCCATCGATTCTTTCTTCTCGGTAATGACAGGACACTGGGTCGCCAGTTCGGCATTGAGCGCCGTGTAGTCCTTCCATTCGGCCGGAAGATTGTCTTCGTGGAAGATGGCCTCGACGGGACACTCGGGGACGCACGCTTCGCAGTCGATGCATTCATCGGGATGGATATAAAGCATCGACTGTCCCTCGTAGAAACACTCTACGGGGCATACCACAACACAGTCGGTGTATTTGCAGTTGAAACAGGGTTCGGCAACAACGTGGGTCATTCGGGTCCCTTTTCTGCTCCGAAGCGGTACGCGCCACGGAACTAGCCTTGAAGAATCCGCGATCTTAGTGGTGACCCCGCGCTGTCAAGCGACGCAAAATCGTGAAAACGAGCGGGATTTCCAGTGTTTTTCACAAGTTTTTGCGCCTCATCGCGAACTCTAAACCGTGTTGTTCGAGAAGGGCTGATCGCGCGGCGGCCAGGGCTCCTCAAAGGCCGCTAAAGGCTCCCTTCAGGCAGTCGGATCGCTATTGCCCAAAACCCGGGAGAATCGTAAATAGCGTATGGCCGCGAGATCCCCGCGCCGTTAAGATTAAGTGAACTGCGAGCGGTTGGAATCCTCCTCGAAGAATCCCGGTCCATCGGACGGTGCGGACCACCGGATTTGCCAGCAGTGACTCCGGAGATCTCACGCCTGCGGGTGCTACCGTCACATGAGTCTCACCGAAATCGATCGCAATCTCCTCAAGCGGTGCCTTGCCGAGGAGCCGGGTGCGTGGAAGGACTTTGTTGACCGCTTTATGGGCCTGTTCGTGCACGTGGTCAACCACACGGCGCATGCCCGCAGCGTCCGGCTCGCCCAGGAAGACGTCGACGATTTAGTCGGCGAAGTGTTCCTGGCTCTTCTGGCCCAGGATTATGCCGTCCTGCGCCGGTTCCGCGGCGAAAGCTCGCTGGCAACGTATCTCACAGTGATCGCTCGCCGCATCGTCGTGCATGGGGTGATCCGCCGCCGGATGGCCGAAGCTCTGGGACACGTCGTCGCGCAGCATCCCGACATGAAGCAGCAGGCCGACTCGCACCACTTCGATCTCAAGCGGATCGAAGATCAGGACGAAGTTCGGCGGATGCTGGTCAACCTGCCGGCCGACGACGCGGAAGTCGTCAAGCAGTATCACCTCGAAGGCCGCTCGTACCGGGAGATCAGCTCACAGCTGGGCATCCCCGAGAACACGATCGGCCCGACGCTGACGCGAGCGCGCCAAAAGCTCCGCCGCGGCTCCCCGACGTAAACCCTCAGCGCGCGAAGCATCGCGGCGAGCGGTCCGCCGGGGCGGATCAGCCCGCCGTTTCTTTTTGCGTTGAGCGGCTCTTTTGCATGCACGCGTGCACCCACTCGTCTCGCGCCTATAATGGCCACGGACTGTCCGCACGATGTGAGGCTGTGAAACCCGGGATCGGCTTTCAGGCGCCCGACTTCGGCTCGTCGAGAAGGATGCTCGCAGCGATGTTTCAAACCGCCGCTATTGGGAGGAAGCGTCCGATGGACCGCGTGAAACCTGTTCAAACCGCACGAGGATTATTCGTCGCTTTGGCTCTTTCCGGCGGACTGCTCGCCGGGCTTTCCGGAATCGCCCAGGCCCAGGTGACGCTCGGCGCGCCAGCGCGTCAGGCGACCCCGCAGCATCAAGCGACCGGCTTCGTCAATCGAGTTTTTCGCGACGCGGCCGGCGACCACAAGTACGTCCTCTACCTTCCCGCCAACTATTCTCCTGAGGTTCGCTGGCCAGTCATTCTTTACCTGCACGGCGCGGGCGAGCGCGGGACTGACGGCACATTGCAAACGACGATCGGCCTCGGGCCGTACGTGAAGTCCCGCAGCGACGACTTTCCGTACGTGGTCGTCTTCCCTCAATGCGAAGACCAACAAATCCCCATCTTGCAGGCCTGGTCCCCCAACTCTGCAGATGGAAAACGGGCGTTGGCCATCCTGGCCTTGGTCGAGCGTGAATACTCGATCGATGCGCGTCGGCGCATTCTCACAGGTTGGTCGATGGGTGGGTATGGAACGTGGAGCCTGGGTGCGGCCGATGCGTCGCACTGGGCGGCCCTCGTCCCCGTTTCGGGGGGTGGCGATCCGGCTTGGGGATCGCGGTTGGCGAACGTGCCGATCTGGGCATTCGCCGGAGCCGACGATCAAGTCGTCGCGCCGCGCGAGACTGAGCGGATGGTCGATGCAGTCCGCGCCGCCGGCGGCCATCCTCGGCTGACCATTATGCCGAACGCCGGTCACGACGTCTGGAAAACCGTCTACAGCGACCCGCAGGTCTACGTCTGGCTGATGAACCCCAGGGAGACCCCCGGAGGTGCGACGGCCGGAACGAGCGGCGGAAGTCGGGCCACTGGCGTGTCGAGTTTCTCCGCACGGCCGGGTGCGAGTTCTCCCGCGGCGGCGAATCTCAATGAGCCCTTCGTCCCGGCGCTCTCGATTCCCAACGCTATTTCTGTCCGCCTGGGGAATGACGCGCTGCGGGCGATCGCTTACTCGGCTCCGAAAATGATCGCCTCCGATTCCCTCACCGGCAGCATCAACGACATTTATTCGTCGACCGAGTCGTCGGGTTACACATTTTCTGTCCAGTTCTCGCGGATCAGTTACTCGGGACAACTCGAGCGCGCCTATATCAAAGCCTTTGCTCCCGAGCATCTCAACGTGCAGCTGGCCCTGCGCGCCACGATGACCATCGGTGCCACGTATGTGTCGGGCGCGGGCCGCTCCGCTTACGCCGGACCGATTTCCGTCGTCATCGGCAACCGCTATCCCGTCTGGTTGGGCATGGACGTCACGCCATATGTGGACGGCGACAAATTGCGTCTGCGCTATAACGCCGCGCGGTTTGAGATCCCCTACGACGACTGGTACGTCACCGCCCCCTATGGTGTTTCGACCCAAGGCCTCGGGATGACCAGCGACAAGGTTTCGAGCGGACTGGTGCAGGGGATTTACGGGCAGAAAGCGCGGATCGAACAGGAAGTGCAGTCCATTGTTCCCTTCCTGTTGACCAAAGTGGAGGAGCGGCTCGACCTGTCGGAAGTGTCGCAGGTCGCCAACGCCTTCTGGCCGCTGCCTGTTTATCGTCCGCGGCTACAAGTCTGGCCGCAAAGCGTGAGCACCGACGATCGCGGCATTTCGCTCGTGATGGGAGTGACCGCTGCGGCGATTGACCCGCGCAAGGCGCCGGAAAAACCGCGCGTCGAACCGCCGGCAGGCCTCGATCTGGCAAGCGTCGCGTCAGGTACGGAGTTGCGCGTCGGCGTAGCCCCCGACGTCCTGCAGCCCTTGACCAAAATGCTGATCGAACATGACGTCGCCCGAATCAATGTGCTCGACATTCCGGAGAAATCATTTGCGGCCTTTGCGGACCGAAAAGCATTGAGCCAGATATTCCCGGACCTGGCTTCGCTACCTGCGGAGACGCAAGTTTGGGCCGAGTTGAGATTGGCTAGTCCCATTTCGATTCGCGACGGAGGCCCCGCACCGAGCAGCGAAGCGCGGACGGCAGTCGCGCAGAAGAAAAACGGGGACGCTGTCCACGTCACGGTGCTGAAGGCCAATGCCCCCGATCCTGCCGCCAAGTCGGCCGTTGGCAGCGATCCGGCAAAGGCCGGCCCGACGAACGGAATGCGAGCGTTCGAGTTTGTGGTGCCGAAGGCGGTGGTTTCGATCGCCATCAAGGAGAGTCCGTCGGCAACCAAGTGGACACCGTATGCCGAACTCGACGTCGATCTGATCCAACGAGCCACGGCAACGCTCTTGCGACGTGGATTCTCTGAGCGCGCGCTGCGGATCGATTGGGCCGGCGACCCCGAGGTCAAAGCGTCGGCTCGCTTCGTTCCGGATGCCGCTCCCAAGAACTCCTCAAATTGAAACCGAAAAGCTGCGTGAGATGTTCGTCTCTGCCTGGAAGGCTTGGACGCACAACGGCCCGGCTGCGCAGGTCCCCGTCTCGGATGTCAGTTTTCAATATGCCAAGCTGCGGCTCGACGGAGTTGACTGGTCGCCGCCGGCGCTGTCGGTGCTCTTTGACGAACCGGGCATCAAGATCGACGAATTCCAGCAACGTCGATCTGGTTTACCAGACCAAGGACATCTACAGCCCGTGGAGCAGCGATATTACGCTGGCGCCGGGAAAATCGCATGAATTCAAAGTCTCCGAGCCGCTGTTGTTTCGACGGGTCGTCAATGGCGAATCCGCGCAACCTACACGCTGCCGGTCGGTTTGCAGTACGAATTCCGTTCTCCGCCGACGGGTGGCCAACCGAGTCTGTTCCGGTTGCGCGAGCCGGCCGCGGATCCACACCAGCGAGATTGATGACCAGCCCGTTTCGATTTGAAATCGAGCATGCGGATGCCGGCTCACGCGGACGCTGCGGACGATGGTTCACGCCACACGGGGTCGTCGATACGCCGGCGTTTATGCCGGTCGGGACGGCGGCCACGGTCAAAGGGCTGACCCCCGAGCAGCTCCGCGACGCCGGCGTGCAGATGGTTCTGGCCAACACGTACCACCTGGCGCTGCGTCCGGGGGCCGACGTCGTCGCCGATTTGGGCGGGCTGCACCGCCTGATGCAATGGGACGGACCGATCCTCACCGATAGCGGCGGCTTTCAGGTCTTCAGTCTCGCCAGGCTCACCCGGCTCGATGACGACAAGGTCGTCTTTCGGTCGCACATCGACGGCAGTCTGTTCGAACTCTCGCCCGAGCGAGCGATTCAGATTCAAGAGCAGCTCGGGGCCGACTGCATCATGTGCCTCGACGAGTGTCCGCCGCACGACGTCGGCCGCGAACGGCTCGAGGACGCCGTCGATCGCACGACGCGGTGGGCCGGTCGCTGCAAGGAGGCGCAAAAGCGAGCCGATCAGGCCCTGTTTGGAATCGTGCAGGGGGGAACCGACCCGGAGCTGCGCGAACGCTCGGCCAAGGGGATGCTTCCGCTGGATTTTCCCGGCTACGCGATCGGCGGGCTGGGGGTAGGAGAAGAGCCATCCGCAATGTACGCAGCTCTCGATTTCACGGTGCCGCTCTTGCCGGCCGACCGGCCCCGCTACCTGATGGGCGTGGGCAAGCCGATCGACCTGGTGGAAGGCGTGCTGCGGGGCGATCGACCTGTTCGATTGCGTGATGCCGACCCGTAATGGCCGCAACGCCACGGCGTTCACGAGCCGGGGCTTGGTTCGCATCCGCAATGCCTGCCACGAGCGCGATCCTGCGCCCGCTTGATGAGGAATGCGGCTGCTCCGTTTGCCGTCGATTCAGCCGCGGCTATCTCCGCCACCTGTTTGTGGCCGGACGAGATGCTGGGGCCGATCCTGCTGTCACTGCACAATGTGGCGTTTTACCAGCGGCTCATGGCCGATCTGCGGGCGCCTGCCGGGAAAACCGCGGGGCTGAGCTGCGGTCGACTCTGCTTGCTCGCTGGGAGAGCACCGTCTAAGATTACCAGCGCGCGGCTGCCGGATTATGGACGCAAGCCGCGTGGTCGAAGGATTTTAGCGGCGACTTCGCGGGCAGACGGGGGCGACTCGTCTTGGCGGATCGCCAGGCTCTGATTGCCTCGAAGGCCGCAGCGAGACCGGGGGAAGATTCCGGAGGGCGCATCGGAGGCGCGCTTCGTCGTTCCGGACGTTGCACGGTCTGCCTTGTCAACAGCCGCTGCTTTTGCGCGCGGCGGAGATTGTTCGCATGGAAAGTCTGATGGCGCGGCTCCTGTTGTTGGCTCAGACTGCGTCGACAACCGGAGGCGCAACCGGCGATGGCAGCAGCGGTGGCAATAACTACTGGGTGCTGGCGCCGCCGGTTTTGATGATGATCGTGTTTTTCTATTTCCTGGTCTTCCTGCCCCAAAAGCGCGAACGCCAGAAACAGGACACATTTCACAAGACCCTCAAGAAGAATGACCGCGTGGTGACCATCGGCGGCGTCGTGGGGACGATTGTGAACATCGAGCCGGAAGGGAAGCTGATCACCCTTAAGGTCGACGACAATACGCGCATGAGCTTTCTGCGCGAGGCAATTCAGCGGAAATACGGCGAGGCGGCAGCGAAACGCCCGCGCTCAAAGAAACTCCCAAGTAGTCAACATATCAGTCATAACGTCGGGCGACGAAGGATCGCCGCCGGACAGAGGATGCTGGATCGATGATCGAAAGTATTTTGAACGGGCTGACCCTGGCGCAAGCCACCAACACGCCCACGAGTGGCGCGGCAGCCCCCTCGCAGGCGTCGGCATGGCTGATGTTCCTGTTCGTCGTCCTGGTGATTGTGGTGCCCTTTGTTCTGGGCAACCTCGCCGCGCGAGCCCTGCGGATGAAGGATATCTCGATGAAAATCGGGATCATCTTTTTCGCCGTCTTTCTCGCGGTCACACCCTTTGCATGGCGCATCGCCCACGGCAAGAGCCCGATGGACGCGCTGCGGATGGGCATCGACCTGGCCGGCGGCGCCGACCTGATCTTCCAAATCGATACCGAGAAGGCTGCCCAGGACCAGAAGAAGGTCACGCCGGAAGTCATGCAGCGGCTGATCGGTGCGATCGGGCGGCGTCTCGACCCGGCGGCTCAAGAGCAAATTACCGTCCGACAGGTCGGCAACGACCGCATTGAGGTGATCATTCCGGGCGGCGATCGCGAAGTCGTCGAACAAAAGAAAAAGCAGATGACCCGCCTGGGGTCGCTCGAATTTGCCATCCTGGCGAACGAACGCAAACACCGAGACCTCATTCGGCAAGCGCAGGTCAGTCCCGACCCGGTGCTGCGGCAGGAAGGGCACGTGATTGCTGCCTGGCGGGAGGTCGGCTGGGATGAGAACAAACAAAACGGAGTGCGGAAACAAAAGCCGGTCTTTGCCGATCAGGGATCGGAGACGGTGCAGCGCGAGGTCGACCGCGGCGGCCAGAAAGTCCGTGAGCTGTTGGTGATTTATGAGCCGCCCGAACGGCGGGTCACGGGGCAATACCTCACGCGGGCCTATCAATCGGTCGACAAGCAGGGCATGCCGGCAGTCGGCTTCTCCTTCAATCAGCGAGGCGGTGCGCTGTTCTACCGGCTCACGAATGAATATGGTCCGATGTCGGACGGTTTCCACAGCCGGCTGGCGATTTTGCTCGACGACCAGATCCACTCGGCGCCGCAGGTCAACGAACCGATTCGGGACAGCGGCATCATCGAGGGGCGGTTCACGAGCAAGGAAGTCAACGAACTGGTCAACGTGCTCAACGCCGGCGCGCTCGAAGTGCCGCTCGTGAGCGAGCCGATCAGCGAGCTGACGATCAGCCCGACCCTGGGACTCGACGTGCAAAAAAAGGGCATGACGGCGATCGTCCGTCTCCGCCGCTCCTGGTCTTCATCTTCATGCTCGTTTACTACCACTTTGCCGGGCTGGTGGCCGATTTGTGTTTGACGCTCAACCTGATCCTGTTGTTTGGGATCATGGCGGTGATCGACTCGGCCTTTACCCTCCCGGGTTTGGCAGGTATCGCACTGACGATCGGTATCGCGGTCGACTCCAACGTGCTGATCTACGAGCGAATACGCGAGGAGCGCGAACGCGGCTCCAGCCTGCGGATGTCGATCCACAACGGCTTTGACCGGGCCCTTTCCGCGATCATCGACTCGAACGTCACCACGCTGATCAGTGCGGTCATTCTCTACATGATCGGCACCGATCAAATTCGCGGCTTCGCCGTCACGCTGTTCATCGGCCTCGTGGTGAGCTTGTTCACCGTGTTGTATTTCGGACGAATGGTGTTCGACATCGCCGAAAAGAAGCGGTGGATCAAGAAGCTCACGATGATGAAGCTGTTCGGGCCACACCGATTTCGACTTCATCGGCAAGCAGAAATACTGCGTGGTGCGCCTCGGCCATCATCATCATCGGCGGACTCATCTGTTTCGCGATCCGCGGCAACGACAACTACGACGTCGACCTCTCCGGCGGCACGATGGTCACGTTCCAGTTCACCAAACCGCAACAGATCGAAGAGGTCCGCAAGGCGCTCGAATCGAAGTTCCCCAGCCTGTCGCTGGAGAGGCTGACCTTGGAGGGGGAAGCCCAATCCGGGGACGAGGGCAAGCAGTTCCGCATCCGAACGAAAGAGCAGGACATCGAGGAGGTCCGCCAGAAGGTCGCCTCCGCCCTCGAAGGACGCGATTTGTACAAGGTCACGATCACGTCGATCGGACCGATCACGCCGATCATTGCCGCTGCGAAAAAGGAGGCGATCGCCAGCGTCGATGCTCCCAAATACGCGGGCGGTCATGAGACCGCGGTGACCTTCAGCTACGAAATCACCACGACGACCGCCCGCGATTCGTTCCTGACGGCGCTCGACAAAATCATCGGGCGCCGACGGCAAGAACCGAAAGTACGAACGGGCCTCGGATCTGTTCGAGTTCAAAGGAACCGAGGGAACCGGCGTCAAGGCCGGCCAGTTCGACGTGGCCCGGTTCAAGGTAATGAAGCTCGAGGCGACCTCGACGATTTCCGAAGCCGACCTCAAGGCGGCGCTGGCCTCGATGCAGCAAACGATGGCCTCGTCGCCCGCGTTCGACCAGGTGAACAAGTTCGAGGGGAGCGTTGCCGAGGAGATGAAGCAAAAGGCGGTCCTGGCGATGGGACTCAGCTTCATCGCCATGATCATCTACCTCTGGTTCCGTTTCGAGCGCGTGGTCTACGGTCTGGCCCTGGTGCTTGCCGTGATCCACGACTGCTTGCTCGTGCTGGGAATGATCGCCGTCGGGGCCTACGCGTCGCGCTACCTGCCGTTCACGCGGTATCTCGGCCTCGAGAATTTCATGATCGATCTGAACATGATTGCCGCCTTCATGACGATTGCCGGCTATTCGCTCAACGATACGATCGTGATCTTCGACCGGCTCCGCGAAATCAAGGGGAAGAATCCGCACATTAGCGGGCACCTGGTGAACCTGGCCGTCAACCAGTGCCTGGGGCGGACCTTCTTGACGTCATGGACCGTGTTTATGGTCGTGTTCGTTCTCTACGTGTGGGGGGGCGAGAGCCTGCACGGCTTTGCCTACGCCCTGTTTTGCGGCATGATCACCGGCGTTTACAGTACGGTCTACATCGCCAGTCCCGCCGTGTTGTGGATCGCCGGGCGTCAGTCCGCGCCGCCTGCCAAGACACCCGCGACCGCGCCGGCGGCCGCGGTCCGCTGACAGCATAGTCCTTCGATGATCCTTCGCGGAAAATGCTGTTTCTGCCGGAATCGCCGAAGGACGGATCCATGTTGTCGACGTCGGGAGCTGGCTGGCTCAGGCCCTGGCGCGCGAAAGCATCACGGTCCCCGACGCGGAAATTGCCCGGTTCGAGGCAGCCCGCAGCCGTGCCGCACGCGAATTGAACCGCGTGCGAGCTTTGGTGGCGCAGCGCGGCCGCGCACACGATGCTGACATCTTCGCCGCACAGGCGACGATGCTCAACGACCCAAAACTGATCGGGCGGATTGAGGAAGAAATCCGCCAGAACCTGCAGGCGGCCGAAGCGGCGGTCGCCCGGGCCGCCATCGAGTTTCACAACGCGCTCAAGGCCAGCGAGGCCCCGTCGGTCCGCGACAAGGCCGCTGACGTCATGGACGTTGGTCAGCGGCTGGTCTCCTGTCTCGACGACACGGCCACTGCCGAATCGCCCAAAGCCGATGTCATCGTCGCCTCGTCGATCGTGCCAAGCCAGCTTGTGCGCTACGCCCACCACGGCGTAGTGGCAATCATCACGGAAACCTGCGGCGCCAAATCGCACACGGCCATTCTCGCCCGCGGGCTGGGAATCCCGATGGTAACCGGGATCGAAGGGGCCGCCGGCAGAATTCGCGACGGTGCGCCGGTCGTGATCGATGCGGGGGCCGGCATTGTGATTGTCGATCCCAGCCAGGCCGAGGAGGACGCGGTCGCAGCGATCCGGAGCGCCCGCAGCGCTCCGCCGCAAACCGGCCTGAAGGCGGTGCCCAAGGGGACCTGCGACGGTGTTCCCGTCAACATTCTGCTGAATATCAGTGATCCGATTGAGGCGGAAAATGCGGCCGATGTGGGACTGGCGGGCGTCGGTCTGTTCCGCACCGAGTTCCTTTATATGGATCGCGCTTCCTGGCCCAGTGAGGACGAAAGCTTCGAGACCTACGAGCGGGTTGCCCACGCCATCGGCGACGGCGAACTCAATATCCGCCTGGCCGATTTCGGAGCCGAAAAGTCTCCCGCCTACGCCGATATTCCGGTCAACCGCAATCCCAGCTTGGGTGTCCGCGGCGTGCGGCTGCTCTTGTCTCGCCCGGATATCCTCGAGCCGCAGGTGCGAGCGCTGGCCCGCCTGGCGCGGTTACGGCCGGTGACGGTGCTCTTGCCGATGATCGACACGCTCGACACGCTGCTAAGAATCCAAACTGAGCTCGACCGAATCTGCGGGATCGCCCAAGGAGCGGCACTCCCCTTTCGCTTGGGGACCATGATCGAGGTTCCCTCGGCGGCGCTGTTGATCGAAGAGGTGATCGATCGCGTCGACTCGGTGGCAGTCGGACTCAACGACCTCACTCAATATTTGCTCGCCGCGGACCGCGATGACGAGTTTGTCGAGAGTTATCACGACGCGCTTGCAGCCCGTCGTGCTGCGGCTCGTGCATCAACTGGTCCAAACAGCAGTCAGTCGAGGCAAGCCCGTCACGATGTGCGGCGAACTTGCCGGCGATCCGATGTTGACTCCTTTGATGTTGGCGCTGGGAGTGCGGCGAATCAGCGTTTCGCGATCGCATGTCAATCGCCTGGCCGCCGCCTTGTGCGGGCTATCTGTTGCCGACGTCGCTCCGCTCGGCAGGGCCGTGCTTGCCTGTTCGACCGGCAAAGAGGTCCGCGAGGTGCTGCGCGCTCACGGCATGCCGGTTTCGTCCTAAAGCCCGACCGAGGGCGAGGCCGCGTTTCTCTCTGAAGGCCCGCTTCAGCAAAGAAGCGCGGCCCGCGGCCCCCCAAAGATCGGAAGGCCGCGGGCCGGCGGTGCAAAGGTCAGCTACGGCAGAAAGGCTCAGGGGCAGGCTTGATGCCCGACGGGCTGAGGAACGTGTCGGCCGGAGACGGGCCGCGGGCAGATCGAATCACCTGCTCCACCCGACGCTTCGTCATCCCCGGAGAGGCGGGCCGGGCGTCGGCGCCCGACGCGCGGAATCTCGCGGCCGACTTCGTTCCTCAACCAGTCCAACACGGCGGATCGTACAAGGCTGGCCTCCCGTTGCTCAGGTCGTCGCATCGGAATCGCTTATCTCGAATCGTTTTCGAGCGTGGCTTTCACCACCATTGGCCGATCGACAACTAACCCTATCACGCGATCCGCAGTTCGATCGCGGCTCTGGGTCAACGCGGCGGAGAATTGCTGAAGCGCCCTGCCGGTCCGACGGCGCAGGCGCTTGAGCGAAAGTTTGCAGGCTTGGGAACGTGATCGAAGTCCGTAGCGTTCAGGTTCGCCGCGAGATCCAGCGGTCGGATCTGCCGAAGGCCGCAGTCCCGGAACTCCGTGGCGGCTAGGGATCGTGGAACAAAAGCTGCCCCAGCTGCTTTGTTTTCGCCGAATCGACGACGACGGTGCCCACTCGCTGCACCGTGTATTGCCCGGATGGAACTTTGATGTCGTATTCTGTGCCGGCAACCAGCGACTTGATCTCGAAGTTGCCTTTCCCGTCGGTCGTCGTTTCACCGCCGAAGCTTGGACGCCACCCATTGTCACCTTCGCGTTCGACGCGCACGCTGTAACTAACCGGAATCTTCGCGAGAGGAGCCTGAGTCTTGCGATTGATGATTTGTCCCACGGCGTTGCCTGTCGGCTCGACTCGGATGATTTCGCCCCGATCCTCCGGCCCCAGTTCGGCGATGCCTGCCAGTTTTCCATCCGGACTTCGCGCATACAGGACTACTCGGAGCAATTGCCGCTCGGCGACGAACTTCCCGCGATCGTCCGCAACGAGCTGCAGGTCCTCGGCTGCTTGCAAGCTGCGATAAATGCCGAGAATCGTGGCTCGCGGGACGGGCTGGTGCGAGTGGGCATCGACAACCTGCCCAATGATCCGCCCCTTTTCCGGCCGCGACGTCTCGAAATCGATTGTTACCTCGGGCTGGTTCGAGACACGGACAACCTTCGGCTTCACCTGCGACGGTCCGGTCAGGGTGTACTGCCCGGGCCCGACGTGGAATTCGTAACGGCCCTCGCGATCCGTCGCTATCTGGAGCGACAGCGAGGGCGCCGCATAAAACCCGAGGTCGTCCGGATTCGGCAGTTTGACCCCCTTCAGGCTGTGGAGATCGGTTCCGTTTTGCTGCAACGAGAGAAGCTGATCCGTCACGGGTTTGCGATCCTTCCCCTCAACAACCCGTCCTTGAACGCGTGTGGCCGGCTGCAGTACGAATTTGAGGTCTCTGATTGGCGTGCCGCGCTCGACGACGAGGCCATCGATTGCGCGGACGCCCCATTTCGGATTGTCGACACCCAGCATATAGATCTCGTCGGGGTATACGTCGATCGCGAAACGCCCATCGGGCCGCGAGCTTGTGCGTCCTCGGAACCATTCGATGTCGTAGCCGGCGCCGGAGACGTTGATGGCGATGCCCGGCGCGGGAGTGCCATTTGCGAATTCGACGCGTCCCGAAATCTCGACGGGACGAGGGATCACCGCGTCAACGATTCCGTCGGGTTGCTTCGCCGGATTCCAAACGATCCGGCGCGGGACTGGCTTGCCATCAACCGGCCAAAACGTGACGCGCGTCTTGATCCACGCGGGAAGATCGAAGATCGCGTTTCCCTCGGTGTTGGTTGCCGCCGCGTACATTCCAGGCATCGAGGACAGATCTAACATCGCCGGTTCCCCCGGTTTCACGAGAAACTCCGGTCGCAGTCCAATGCCGGTCTTCGGGCGACCCTCCTCGCTTTTCGCGCGAATAGTCACTCTCCGCGTCGGTCCCAGAGTCAGCGAAAGTCGCCCATCGTCCGGCCAGCCGCGAGCGTTGGCGTGGCGGCGAATCAATTCGAGGATACAATAGTCAAGTCCACACCCCGTCTTTTCAGCGTAAATCGCGAGGCGCCGGGCACGGACGGGCAATTGCAGCGACGCTTTGCCTTGTGCGCCTGTCTCGGAAAACGGCAACTCGAACTGGTCGATGAGAGCGCCCACCCGCGCTGCGGCGACTGGGCGTCCGCCTTCGTCCATGACCGAAACCTCGAGGGGTCTGGATTCGCCGAGTTGAATGCGAAGATCTGCAATGCCGGTCGACTTGGCCTCCCAAGGCGTTCTGAGCATTCCCATTCCGATCGGTGTCATTGCGAAGATCGTGAGTCCCGCGGCGCGACTCTTCGGGACGGCGATTTGGAACTTGCCGGATCGATCCGCTTCGACCGCGATGATCGACCGATCCTGCATGGCCTGCACTCTGGCCCCCGCAACCGGCGCGCCGCGGGTGTCGACGACTTGTCCGGAAACGATCACGCGCTCGGCCATCGGCTCCGCGCCGGCGACGAACAAACGGAGCACAAAGCACGCCGCCGCACCCAGAGTGAGCAGAAATGAGCGTCGCATCGATTCGCCCCGCAAGAAGTGATGGAGCGCGACAACATTACAGAATCGCGCCAGAAGTCAATCTAATTGCCTCGAACGCCCCAGGCAAACCGCATTGTGATTTGCAACGTGCGCCCCGAGGCGCGACGCTCAGAGCGTCCAATCGCGGTCGGCAGCGCCTCCGGCCGCCGTTGATGAATTTGATTTTAGGCAATGCGGATCTCTGTGTTCGGTCTGCATCCCGGAATCGAAAATGAAGCTAGCTCCGAGTCGGCACGGGAAGACGTTCTCGCTTCGTGAGGATCCCGTTCCTGCACCGGAACCTCATCGAACCGATTCCATGACTCGAATCCTCGTCGTCGAAGATCAGCTTTCTTTGCTGCATAACCTCGAACGCGGCCTGAAAGAAGAAGGCTACGAGGTCATCCCTGCTGCGTCCATCGGCGAAGCTCGCGAGGCCGTCGCTCAGCAGCCCGATCTGATCGTGCTCGATTTGATTTTGCCCGACGGCAACGGAATCGATCTCTTGCGAGAGTTTCGCGGGCAGGGCATCTGGCGGCCCGTTTTGCTGCTGACTGCCCGCGATACCGTTGACGATCGGGTCAAAGGGCTCGACGCGGGGGCCGACGATTATCTCGTCAAGCCATTCTCGTTCAACGAATTGCTCGCCCGTTTGCGAGCCTTGCTGCGGCGGGGCTCCCTCGAACAACAGTCGGTCCTGCATATTGCAGGGCTCGAAGTCGATCTTCTCAGGCGGGTGGCCATCCGAGAGGGGCGTACACTTGAACTTTCTAACCGGCAATTCGAACTTCTGACTTACTTGATGCAGAATGCCCATTCGGTTGTGACCCGCGAGATGATTGCCCGCGACGTCTGGAAAGAACCGACGGCCACTTGGACGAATGTCATCGAAGTCCACGTGGCGCAGCTCCGACGCAAGATCGAGCGACCGGGACTGCCGCCCATTCTGCACACCGTGCGCGGACAGGGTTACCAGCTCGGGAACTCGCCATGACTCGTTTGCCGATTCGCTGGCGGTTCACCCTGTGGTTCGGCGGGACGCTTGCGGCCCTTTTGATTGGGTTCAGCCTGCTGTTGTTGCTGGTGATGCGGCACCAGCTTTTGGCCTCGGTCGATGCCGAGCTCGAAGAGGAATTGCGGGAAATCACTGAGGAAATCGGTTCGGCGAAGACAGCGCCCGAAATGTTGACGCACCTGCATCGCGGATTCGCCGAGCACGGTGACTTTCACTTCGAGGTCACGCGGCCGACGGGGCAGACGCTCTTTCAGAGCCGGGAAATTGAAGGCCAAGAGGCGCTCGCGCCCGAGGCAGCTCCCAATATTGCCAGCCAGCAGTTTGGCGACTTGGAGTTTAACAGTCGCGACGTGCATGGTGTCGGACCGAGTCGCACGGTCTCCACGATTGTTGACGGTCCAGGTGGTCCCTACGTGGTCTGGGCAGCCAAATCGCTCGAGTCGTTCCATCGCCAACTGTCGATTGTGATAACGGTCTTGGTCGCCTCCATTCCCGTGGCATTGGTGCTGGCGCTCTTTGGCGGATACACACTGGCGCGCCGGGCCCTCTCGCCGGTCGATCGCATCGTTGAAGTGGCGAATCGGATCACGGCCAGCGACCTGCATCAGCGAGTGGAGGCAGTGAACTCCAAAGACGAATTGGGTCGTTTGTCGCAGACGATCAACTCGTTGATCGACCGGCTGCAAAAGGCGATCGAGGAAACTCGCCGGTTCACCGCCGACGCTGCGCACGAACTGCGGACTCCGCTGGCAGTGCTCCGTTCGGGGATCGAGGTCGCATTGCGTTCTCCGCGGTCAGCCGAGGACTATCGCCGCGCGCTCGAGGCGGCTGCGGACGAGTCGGCCCGTCTCACGAAGCTTGCCGACCAACTGCTGTTCCTGAGCCGCCAGGATGCCGGAATGGCGCAGATCGAGCGTGAGGAGGTGCGCCTGGATGCACTGCTCAAGGACGTCGTCGACCGTTTTGAAATTCCGGCAAAGGAGGCGCGGCTAACGCTCTCAGTCGAGCCGATCGACCCCTGCTCGGTTTGCGGGGACGACGTCCGCCTAAGTCAGGTGTTCTTTAACGCGATCGACAATGCGATCAAGTACACGCCCCGAGGCGGACGCATCACTGTTCGGGCCCTTCCGGCGGGTCCGCGCGTACGGGTCGAGGTCGAGGACACCGGCGTCGGAATTTCGCCCGAGCATCTGGCCCATGTGTTCAAGCGCTTCTACAGGGCGGAGCCCCAGCCGAACGAGGTGCGCAACGGAGTTGGTCTCGGACTGGCGATTGCCAAATCCGCCGTCGCGGCTCACGGCGGCGACATCTGGTTGGACAGTCAGCTCGGTCGAGGCACCGTCCTTCGCGTCGAACTGCCCCTGATGGAGGGGGCTTCAGGCCCCACTGCCCACGATTCGCCCAGGGGCGCAGCGTCTGCCAAGACGGGCTAAACAGGGACCAGGCGGCCGCCGTTCGTCCTCGAAACGTCCGAATTCGGACGATTGCGTCCAATTTCGGACAGTCGCGACATGAGGTTGTTTTCCGGTCATTCCGCGTCGGCCGGCTTTTTCTGTTGAAGCGCCTCTAACGAATCTTCCGATAAAGCCAAGAGGAAAGTCGCCAGATTGGGCGATGCGCTTTCGCATCGGCGGCCGCTTTCCCCTTTTTCGCAAAGGTCGCCACGCTCATTCCCGCGGGCGCGATTTGGCACCATTCATTAGGAGCAACGACCGATGTTTAGTCTCTCTCGGGGATTTCTGCGATCGTTCGGATTGCTCGTGCTGGTCGCGGGGTTAGTCCAGCCGGCGGTCTCGTTTGGGCAGGCGCCAGGCTGCCGTGCGCCGCCGCCGACTTGTTGTCCTCCGGCTCCGTGCTGCAATCCTTGTCCGCCTCCGGACATTTGCACCTGCACGACATTCAAGCCGGTCTGCGAAACCTGCTACCGAACGCAGCAATGCGTCGGCTATCACAACGTCTGCAAGACCTGTTATCGCCAGGAACCGTATTGCGTGACGGTTCCGGTGACCAAGTTCAATTGCGTGACGGTCGACGAGGGCTGCTACAAAATGGTTTGGTGCCCCAAACCCGTGTGCAAGCAGGTTCCGTACACGGAATACCATCAGCAGGTTTGCAGCCGATGCGTTCCCTACACCGTTACTCAGTGCGTGCCGCACGTCACGACGCAAGTGGTTCCGGAATGCCACGTGCGTTACGTTCCCTGTACGCATACGTACTTGAAGCCACCGTGCCCCACGTGCGCTCCGTGCCCGTGCTGCCCGACGTGCGCCCCAAATTGTGGTGCGCCCTTCCCGCTGTCACAGCAGATGCCCACGGGCGGATACGCTTCGCAGGGAATGGCGTCGAACACCATGAATCTGCCGCAGCAGCCCTTTGCGAACGGCGAGCCGGATGTCGCTCCGGCTCCGCAATATAGCCCGGCTCCGGCCCAGCAGAACGCTCCGGCCGCGTCACCGATGGTGGCCATGCCGCAGACAGAGATTGCTTCGACGAACAACGTGACTGCCAATTCGTACGGCAATACCCAGGCAGCCGCCAACGTCTGGCAGGCCAGCCGCGGCTATTCGCATCCGTAAGCCTCAACGCCGATTCAAACCACGCCTCCCTCGGGGGGCGTGGTTTTTTTGTTGTTATCGTCAGACCATTAGGGCATGAAAGGCGGGACGGGCTCCGCACTCGCGCCGTCGAGCATCGCCGACATATGTCGCGAGACTCCCTCGACGATGCCCGCAATCATCATCCGCCCGGCCTCGGCCGTTGCGTGCAGCGGCTCGCGGTCTGACTGGTCTTCCATTGCGGCTCGGCGCACGTTCTCCGGAAAGGCGGCCAGGGCGAAAGCCGTCTCGAATTCCTGTGCGTGGCCCGGAAAGCGACCTGTCTTCAGGTGGGCCTGGACGAGTTCAGCGGGCAAGAATTCCCAGTACGAACGAAATTGCAGATTGATCTCGAACCGCTGCTGGAACTGGCCCCACATCCCCTGGCAAGGCGCAATGTTCCCGCCGTGACCGTTGAGCACGAGGATGTTCTTGAAGCCCGCGTGATGCATGCTTCGGATCGTGTCGTGCAATAGACCAAGCCAACTTCCGGGCATCGCCGACAGCGTTCCCGGATGCCGCATGTGATGCTCGCTGATGCCGATGCTCATCGCCGGGGCGATCAGCACCCGCGGCGCGAGGCCCCGGGCGACCTCGCCGGCGATATGCAGCACGCTTCGCCAGTCGTGCTCCATTGCCAAGTGCTCCAAGTGCTGCTCGGTGGCCGCCACAGGGATGATGCAGCCCGACAACTCGCCTGCTCGCATCCGTTCCCGGAATTCACGGCGGGTTAACTTCTGCAGCCAGATTTCGACATCAGCATTCGACATGGCAAACCATTCCTCGCCGCAGGCGGCGGCCCGCAAATCCGTCATGATCGTTAAAGCGGACTGATTCTAACGCGCCTGGGCCATCCGATCGTCCTGCGCCATTGGAGCGGTCGGTTTTGGTCGAATCGGACTGGGCAAAATGGCGATATTGAGGATGTGCGGACCCGTGCGCAATCTCTGCGGGCGCCCCGCCAAAAATACGGCCAAACAGACATCCGGGAGGGAGAGCTTTGTTAGCCAATCAAAAGTCAGGCCGCAACAGCGGCGGGATGGCGATGGAAGACTCGTTGAAGCTGCTGGCGGCGATCCTGGCTGCGACCGTCCTGGGCGTGAACTTGAGCATCGTCCGGCCGATGAAGGACCGGATGGAGGAGCTCAAGCAGGAAATCGTCTCCATGCAGTCGGATATGCAACTGCTGGTCGGCGAGCGGGACCAGGTCCGCAACACGAATGATCTGTTGTCCGGACTGAAAGCCCAGCAGGCCGTCTTTGAAGAGGCCCGTCGCTCGCTCGCGTCGATGCGGCAGATGCGAGAAGAGTTGACAGTCGAATGCCAGAAGACCGGCGAAGTGCTGGCGTCAGTCGAAAAACTGGCGACGATTCAGCAACGCGTGCTGAAGAATCGTGAACTCTCCGAGCCGGCAACCAAGGCGCTCGATCAAGTCGTCGCGCTGCAGAAACAGCTGATCGAGCAAAACGTCACGTCCGACGACGCCGTTGAATCGGCCAACCGGCTGATCGAGCTCAAGAGAAACGTGATGGCCGAAGCCGCCGATGCAACCTCCGCTGAAGCGGGCCTGTCGCAGTTGGCCAATCTGAAGGCCCAGATGCTCGGACACACGGAGAACCTGGCCACGGCCAACGCCCGGGCCAAGGCGCTCTTGGAAATGAAAGATCAGATCCTGGACCGAACGGCAGACTTGGACGCGGCTAACGCGGCGGCTAAGGGACTCTTGGCGCTCAAGGATCAGGTCGTCAATCGCGGCGGAAACATCGCGGACGCCCAGCAGAATGTTAATCGCCTCTTGGGACTTCGCGATCGGCTCGCCGAGAAGGGGCCGCAGATTGACGCGGCCGATCGGACCGCCACCCAGTTGATGCAAATGCAGAAGAAGCTCGTGGGTGAAAAGGCCAACCTGGCCGACGCGCTGAAGTCGGTCGAAACGTTGATCGACATTCAGCACGAGTTTCAAGATCAGGTTCGGGCGCTCGATGGCATTCGCCGCGGGTTAATGGAGTTCGTGCTGATGGAAAACACCGTGGCTCGCGCGGTTCGCACGCTCCAGCCGCTCTTGGAACTGGGCAACCTTCGTCATCTCGACGACGAGCAGCTTCGGCAGATCGCCCGTTCGATTTCTGCGCAACAAGCGACGCGGATCGGCAAGAACGACGCAGAACGAGTGCCGTCAAGTAAAGACGCGGCACCGGTTCGCCCTCGGAACGAGAGCGTCGACACGCCTCGAAGCGGTGAAGCGGTACCCTGGCCGACCGAATCGAAGTGACCTGTCGAGGTTCAGCGCCGTCGAATGCTGACCTCGACTTTCCTCTACCGGCTCTACGGATCTTTCGCTCGGGCGCCCCTCGCGTCCGAGCTTTTTTGTTCCGAGAAATTGGCTTCGATTTGAGCCACGACTTAGAGTCGCTACGAGTCTCGCTTTAGGTGGCGGGTCGGGTTGTGAAATTGGGCCGTGCTCACTATAAAGGGGCGGTCGTTGCGCCCAGATAAAGTCCCGGGGCGCCTTGAGTTGCCATGCGTTTTCTGTTGGTTGATCGAATCCTTTCCTTGGAGCCTGGGCGGTCGATCACGGCGATCAAGAACGTGTCGGCGGCCGAGGAGTATCTGGCCGACCACTTTCCGGGCTACCCGGTGCTTCCGGGCGTGATGATGCTGGAGTGTCTGGTCCAGACGGGCGCTTGGCTGATGCGCTCGACAGAGAATTTCCGCTATAGCACGATTCTGCTCAAGCAAGCCAAAGCCTTAAAATACAATAACTTCGTGCAGCCGGGCCAAACGTTGACCGTCACGGCAGCCGTGCACGAGCGAGGAGATCGCGAATACGTTCTCAAGGGTTCCGGGACGGTCGACGGAAAATCGACCTTCAGTGCCCGGGTGACCTTGGAACAATTCAACCTGGCCGATCGGAACGCGGCACTGGCGAAGTCTGATCAGTCTCGTATCGAGGAATTCCAGCGGCGATTTGCTCAAGTTTGGACGCCGCCGGACGTTGGAGTCGGTTGACACTGCGGAGGAAGCGGGCGAAATGAAGTTGGATGGGCGAGTGGCGATCGTGACGGGGGGCAGCCGCGGGATCGGCCGCGCCATCGTCTGCGCGCTGGCCCGTGAAGGGGCCAAAGTCGCCTTCGCCTACCATTCCAATCAACAGGCGGCGGACGAACTCGTCGCGGAACTCAAGCGAGAGGGACGCGAGGTCGTCGCCTTCCAATGCGACGTCAAGCAGAAAAGCGCCGCCGACCAGCTGGTCGAGACCGTGCTCGCGAAATGGGAAAAGATCGACATCCTGGTGAACAATGCCGGTGTGATCCGCGATACGCTCTTGGCGACCATGAGCCAGGAGCATTGGAACGAGGTCATCGCCACCAATTTGAACGGCGTGTTCAATTTCTGTCAGGCGGTCACGCGGCCGATGATGTCGCAGCGATACGGACGCATGATCAACGTTTCGAGCGTGGCGGCCGACTTTGGAAACCCGGGACAGTGCAACTATGCGGCGAGCAAAGGTGGGGTCGACGGCTTCACCCGCTGCGTCGCGGCAGAGTTGGCGAAGCGAAACATTACGGTGAACGCCGTTGCACCGGGGTTCATCGAGACCGACATGACGATTGCCGTGCGCAGCGCCGCGGGCGACCAAATCGTCAAGCACATTCCTGCGCGGCGTCTGGGGAAGCCGGAAGACGTGGCCCATGCCGTCGTCTTTCTCGCCTCGGAAGAATCCGCCTATATCACGGGGCAGGTCCTGCGAGTGGACGGGGGTCTGACGCTGGGCGGATTCTGAGTTTGAGAGCCCACGGACGGCGGCATGCAGGCAGGCCGGTGCCACGATGCCGTCGAGGATTGAATTCAACCGGAGGTGAGTGACAGATGCCGACGTCGAATGAAATTTACGAAAAAGTCCGAGAAATCCTGGTCGATGCACTTGGGGCCGACGAGTCCGAATGCACGATGGACGCCACGCTGATGGGCGATCTCGGGGCCGAATCGATCGATTTTCTGGACATCGTCTTTCGGCTGGAGAAGGCGTTCAATGTCAAGATCCCCCGCGGTGAACTGTTCCCCGATAACTTCGCGGCGGCGGATCCCACGCTCACGAAAGATGGCTCCCTCACGCCGGCCGGAATTGCCGAGTTGCGAAAGCGATTGCCCCACGCCGATGTCGACAAGTTCGCCAAGGATCCGAAGGTCGAAAATATCCAGGATCTGTTCACGGTCGGCATGATCGTGAAGTTCATGGAGACCAAGCTCGCCGCCAGCACCTGATTCATTCAGGCTCGGGATTGCGGCCTGCGGCGAGAGACGTGCCTCATGCGCTGGTTCTGGATCGATCGGTTCGTGGAGTTTGCGTCTGGTTCGCACGCGACGGCGATCAAGAACGTCACGCTTGCCGAAGAGCATCTTCACGACCACTTTCCCGGCTTTCCGGTCATGCCCGGCTCCTTGATATTGGAGGGGATGGCTCAGACCGGAGGGATTTTGCTGGGGGAGAAGAGCGGTTTCTCCGAAATCGTGATTCTGGCCAAAGTGCCACAGGTCACATTCCACAGCTGGGCTTGCCCCGGCGATACGTTGACCTACGCAGCGAAGATCAGGGACGTGCGCCCTGAAGGGGGCGTCGTCGAGTGTACGGCCCACGTCGGAGAGCGGCTCGTGGCCGAGGCGGAAATTTTGTTCAACCACCTCGATAAATCGAAGGCCGCCGGCTCGGCCGCACTCGATCAGAAAAATTTCGTATTTTCGATGGGCCTACTCGGAATTCTCGAAGTGGGCCGCGCAGGTGACGGCGCCCCGGCCAACGCCTGATCGGGGCGCACAGAGCGTCCGCTGAGCCATGGCTTGTGCGGTGGCCCCGATGCCTCTGATGAGGGAAGGGCCATTTCAGCGCAATCTACGTTGGCGACGTGGCTTACGTCACGCCTCTACCGTTTCGGAGTCTGGATTTTGCACTCCCGAGGGTTCGGCGGAGAGTCATTCTTCCCGTCCAGGGGACCGATCTATTAGACTGGGATCCGCGTTAATCCCATTCGAGAAGCAGCGCGGTCGTTGTTTAGCGCGGCGCGCAGGCTAGGGTTAGAAGAGGCGGGGCGGGACACTCCGCGTCTTTTTGGCTGCTTTCTCGTATCGGTTCGCCGCACTCAGATAGGGGTCAGATCGCATGAGACGACGTGTTGTCGTGACGGGGCTGGGTTGCATCACCCCGGTGGGGAATGATGTTTCTTCGATGTGGAAGTCGCTGCAAGAAGGGGCCAACGGCGTCGGAAAAATCAGCCTCTTCGACGCCTCCAACTTCCCCACCAAGTTTGCCGCCGAAGTCAAAAACTTCCGCCTCGAAGACCATTTCAAAGACGCCCAGCGATTTGAGCTGGCCGGCCGCAACGTGCAGTTTGCGGTGGCCGCCGCGATGCAAGCGATCAAGGATTCAGGGGTCCTCGACACTCCGCTCGATCCGACTCAGTTTGGGGTTTACCTAGGAGCGGGTGAAGGGCAGCAGGACTTCGTCGTTTTCATGAACATGATTTCCCAGGCCCGGACAAACGGAGAGCTCGACCTGGAGCGCTTCACCAAGGCCGGACTCGAGCAGCTCAATCCCAAGCGCGAACTCGAACAAGAGCCGAACATGCCGGCCGGCCATCTGGCCAACCTGTTTAATGCGCAGGGGCCGAATCTCAATTGCCTGACCGCATGCGCCGCCTCGAGCCAGGCGATCGGCGAGGCATCGGAAATCATCCGCCGCGGAGATGCCGACGTGATGCTCTCCGGCGGGGCGCATAGCATGATTCATCCGTTCGGCCTGACGGGCTTTAACCTGCTCACGGCGCTCTCAACGCGGAATTCCGATCCGGGTCACGCGTCTCGTCCATTCGACAAGGAGCGGGACGGATTCGTGCTGGGCGAAGGAGCGGGCATGCTGATCCTAGAAGACCTCGACCGCGCCAAAGCGCGACGCGCCCACATTTACGGCGAAGTCGTCGGCTACGGTTCGAGCGCCGACGCCTACCGGATCACCGACATCCATCCCGAGGGCCGCGGTGCCACAATGTGCATGAAAATGGCCATGCGCGATGCCGAGCTCAATCCCGAAGACATTGACTACATCAACGCTCACGGAACCAGTACGGCTGTGAACGATCGGGTCGAGACGATGGCCATCAAGAATGCATGCGGCGCCGCCGCGCCTCGCACGCCCGTTTCCAGCATTAAGAGCATGATGGGACATTTGATCGCGGCGGCTGGCAGTGTCGAAGCCATCACCTGTTTGCTGGCGATTAAGGATGACGTGGTCCCGCCGACGATGAATTATCAGACGCGCGATCCCGACTGTGACTTGGATTACGTGCCGAACGCGGCGCGCAAAGCGACGGTGCGCCGAGCGCTGTCCAACAGCTTCGGTTTTGGCGGCCAGAACATTTCTCTGATTCTCGCCGAGTATAAAGGCTGAGGCTGGGGGCACCTTGTGCTGTGGGTAGTTCTCGGCATTCTCGCGGCATGGGTCGCGATTGACTTAGTCATCCGCGTGAGTGCCGTGATTGCAATTCTGCCGATTCTGGAGCGCTCACCGCCGTTTGGGGTTGAGTCGACGGCTCCGTCACCCAGCGCGGAAGCAGTGACGTTTACCAGTTCCGACGGCCTCATACTTCGCGGCAGCATTCATCTGCCTGCGACCGGTCCACCTCGAGCCGTCATCATTTTTTGTCCGGAGCTTGGCGGCGATCATTGGTCGGCCGGCTGGTACTGTCGCGCTCTCCAGTCCGCTGGATTTGCCGTTTTTGGTTTCGATTTTCGCAATCAGGGAGAAAGCGATCGGTTGCCGGGCTATATGCCCATTCACTGGCTAACCGAATACGAGGTCCGCGATGCCGTGGCGGCGATTGCCTATGTGGGCCAGCGTCCCGACCTGGGTGGCTTGCCAATCGGTTTATTCGGGATGAGCCGAGGTGGATCGGCGGCCCTGGTGGCGGCCGCGCAATGCCCCGAGGTGCGCTGCGTTGCCTGCGAGGGTGTGTTTTCAATCGGCACCATGTCGCTGCATTACACGCTGCGCTGGTCATCGCTCTACTTCCCATCGTGGGTCCTGCGTCTGTTGCCGATCTGGCACATCCGCGTGACGCTGGTACTGGCTCGGTGGGTCAGCCAGGTTCGCCGGCATTGCCGCTACATCGTTCTTGAGGATTGGCTTGGACGGCTGAGCGATCGCTCGGTTCTGATGATCGTAGACGGGCGCGACACCTACGTGTTGCCCGAGATCAGCGAGACGCTTTTCGAGCGCTTTCCACAGGCGAACAGCAAGCGGTGGCTGGTTAAGACGGCCAAGCATAACCTGGCACGCGACGTCGATCCGGAAGAGTTCGACCGCCGCATCGTCGATTTCTTCTCCCAATTGGCTCCGCGCCCGTCCGCTCCCCAACCCTCCGCAGTTCCCAAACCCTGGCTTGAGCGGGTTCCCCGTCCGGTCGACCGCCCGGTCTCCTCTTGATCACTTTTTGTGGTCTGGGTCCCGATCACTCATCTTGAGCCGTTTTCAGGGTTTAAGTACGATCCGCCCCCTGCGCCGCCGCGCTGACGGTTGGCGCGCGATGCAAGTCGGCCGGCGTTTGCCATTCGAGAGCCCGATGGACTATCAGCTCAAGCCGCTGGGAAAGACCTGCTCGCAAACCGGTGTACCGCTCGGTCCCGGCGACGTCTGCTACTCAGCGGTCGTGGAAAAAGGGAACGAGTGGGTCCGGCTCGATTTTTCGGCCGGCGCTTGGACCGGACCGCCCCAGGGAGCGCTTGGCTATTGGAGATTGACTGTCCCGGCTCGGGATCAAACGCGGCGCCATGTTTTGGACCCCGATGCGCTGCTGCGGCATTTCGAGCAGCTCTCGGAGGATGGTAACCCGGCTCGCGAGAAGTTTCGGTATGTTCTGGCTCTGCTGCTCGTCCAGCGGCGGCGGTTGCGCATCACGCAGACACACAGCGACGGCGACGGTGCCGTCCTCGAGCTTGCTGGCCTGCAGGGGGAAGGGCCGTTCGAGGTGCGAGATCAGCAACTTACCGAATCGGAGATCGCGGCCCTGCAGCAGGAACTCGAGACGAGCATCATGGCGGAGCCTAAGTAGCTGAGAGCGGCCGCTCACAGGAAAACCCCGCGATGGATCGCGATTCTAGTCGAGAAACTCCGAGGCCAACGACTGCGCCGCGACTGCAGACGGTCGTGCGCAGCTTATCGAAGTGGTTGGCTACTCTCGCCCTGCTGTCAGCGGCCGGATGCACCATCCCGGCGCCTTTCACCCGCAATGACCTCGGACCCTCGCTGCCGGCGAATGCGTCGGCCGAGGAGGTCGTGCGACGAGTCAACACAAACATCGACCGGCTGTGGGCCTGGCGTTCGAATGACGTGCGAATCTCCGGCCAAAGTATGCCGGTGCATCTTGGCGGACAGATCGCGGTGGAACGGCCTCGCAACTTCCGCCTCACGGCCGGGATCCTCGGCATGGACGAGGAAGCCGATTTCGGTTCCAACACCGATTGGTTCTGGTTCTGGGTCAAGCGGGCCAACGCGCACGGCCAGCCGAGCTATGTCTACCAGGCCCGGCATGAGGATGTGCCCAACTCCCAGATGCTCTCGCAAATCCCGTTTCAGCCCGAATGGCTGATGGAGGCGCTGGGAGTGGTTCCAGTCGACGCTCGGAATGTGACGCTGAATGCGGAACGAAACGGGCCGTATGTGAATCTGATTTCCGAGCGGCTTTCGCCGTCCGGTCAAACCGTCAAGAAAGTGATTCGCGTCGACCTGCATCGGGGCATCGTGCTGAGTCACAGTTTGTACGACATCAACGGCAGCCTGATCGCCCGGGCAAGTCTCGACCAGCATTTCCGGGACAAACAGACGGGCATCGTGATGCCCCACCTGATCGCCTTGGAGTGGCCGCAAGCCAATTTGAAGATCAAGCTCGAGATCGGGCAAATCGACGTGAATCCGACCACGATTCCGCCGCGCAATTGGCAAGTCCCCAAAAAGGATCCGTACTATCCGGCGTTCGACATTGGAGCCCTGTCTCGCAAGCACACACAAATGGCCGACGGAGCGCCATTGCAAGGTAGCCAAAGCGACCAAGGTGGACAGGTCGATGCCGCATCGGGCGCACTGTCCGCACCCACTGAGAAATTTGGCGCACCCTCCCCCCTTGCGAGTCCAGGTCGATCGGCCGTCGGTGTCCCTAACTCTGCAGAATGGCCCGAAACAGACGGCGGCATTCAGGGAAATCAGCCGATGCAATCGCCGCCTGCGGCTATGCCGGGCCGAGTGCGCATGGCGAGTCCGTTTGACGGCGATCCAGCAGTGGCGCCCAGCCCAAACACGGCTCCTTCCAATCCATCGAAGAGCGCGATGGCGAACGACCCGTTTGCCGATCCACCGCCGGGCTCGGGATCACAAACACCGACTCGACCTGCCCCGTCGAGCCCGGGCTCCAATAGTTCCGGCTCAAACAGCGGCGACCCGTTCGAAGCTGTCGCGCACTAAGCGTGCAGCAGCCCAGCAGCCGTCGCCATGCCATGCGCTTATGGCATCGAATCAGTGCTCCGGAGAGTGCAAACGCTGCATACGACTGTCGCGTCGAGGCTGCGAAACAGGTCAGCGGGTTTTGAATGTCGACGCGAAATGAACGTCGGCAGTTGTCCAGGTCCGCGGAGGCAGCCGCCGGCAGACTCAGCGGGTCGCTTCTAACGCCGCCCCGGAGTTTGGTACAACCGCCCATATGTCCGGCGAGGTCTTCTATCGGGACCCAAGAGCGCCGCGGGACGTTCAGGGACCCTTCCCCGTCGACCGGCTGCTCGAGTTCGCGCGCGACGGGCGCCTGCGGCCGCACGATCAGGTCTCCCTCGATGGCCAGGCCTGGATGCCGGCGACGGATTTTGAGCCGCCGCTTTTCCCCGTGGAGACGATTGCCAGCGGTCCCCCGCAGCCGACCTGGCAGCGCTTAGTGGTCCGTGTGGGACAATGGATTCGCGCCGGCGGTGTGGCGATCTGGCAACACCTCAAGCGGGTCGCCCTGTTTTATTGGGTGAACTTCCCCGAAATGCGGCAGTTGGCGACCGAGTATCTCACCTTTTTGCAAGATCCAGGCAACCGAAAGGAGCTGCGCGTCTCCGCCGACGACCACAACGATCACGTCTATCTCTACGGAGATCGCTGGACGGCCGAATTGCCCGATTGCTGCATCGTTTGCGGCGAAGAGGCCGATTGCGAGTGGAACAGCGAGCATCGTAGCGTGCCGGATCTCACCTGGCCTCTGTTGGCTCCGATCTTCGGATTGCTCTTCGGGTGCATCGGCTGGATCTTCATGTGGAGCGCGGATGGCCGCTGGTTGATTCCGCTGGGCTTGTTGATCGGGTTTCTTGTCGGCTACCAGGCCCGGGGCGAAGTGCTCGTGGCCATCCGCTTCCGCCGCTGCCGCGAGCATCTGAACCGTACGAGGATTCCCACGTTGCGAACGTTCCGCAAGACGTTGATCATCGGCGTGGGCGATCGCAAAGTCTGGCGGCGGTTTTATTACGGCGACCGCGGAATGGAAACGCCGTCAGTGCCCCCCGACTTCGTGAAGATGACCGAAGCTCCGCCTCCCATAGCCAAAGAGGGAGACGGGACGCCCACGTATCCCACAATCCCACTCGTCGGCGACGACGAGATGGAATCCAATCCGCACTGAGCCAACCGACCCTGTTCGTCCCTTCCGCAATGGACATCAGCAGCCATGAGCGTACGACTTCTGATTCTCGCATTACTGATCGGCGGACATGCGCTTTGCGCGGCAGGGGCAGACGAGAAACTGTTTGTCGCGCGGCCCCTGACCCAGCCGGGAGAATTCACGATCGGAATCGAAGGGCCGAACTGCGACGCGCGGGGCAACATCTATGCAGTCAACTTTCGCACCGAGGGAACGATCGGCATCGTCACTCCACAGGGAAAGGGAGACGTTTACGTGACGCTGCCTCGCGGCAGCGACGGCAACGGAGTCGTCTTCGACCGCAAGGGGACGATGTACGTCGCGGACTACACGGGACACAACGTGCTGGTGATCGACCCAGCCACGCGGAACATCCGCGTTTTGGCGCACGAGCCGCGAATGGCCCAACCCAATGACCTGGCCATCTCACCGGATGGCACGATCTGGGCCAGCGACCCGAACTGGAAGGCCGGCACCGGACGCGTTTGGAGGATCGACTCCGACGGTCGCATCACCTTGGCGGCCGACCGACAGGGGACGTCCAACGGCATCGAGGTCAGCCCCGACGGGAATACGCTCTACGTCAACGAGAGCGATCAGAAGAATATCTGGCGGTTCACAATCCGGCCGGATAAGTCGCTGGCAGACCGCCGGCTGATCCGCAAATTCGCCGACTACGGCTTCGACGGGATGCGGTGCGACGTCGACGGTAATCTTTTCATCTGCCGCTATGGCAAGGGGACCGTCATCAAGATGACGCCGCAGGGGGACGTGCTTCGCGAGATCGACGTCCTCGGCAAGCAGCCCAGCAATCTCTGTTTCGGCGGGCCGGACGGACGCAATGTCTACGTCACGGAAGTCGAGCACACGCGGCTGGTCACCTTCCGCGTCGACCGTCCCGGCCTGGCCTGGCAGCGATTTCGCGAGGCCAATTGAGCCGGCAGCTAGGAGCTTTTCACTCCGAGCAGAAAATTGATGTCGTCGGAGGTGAGCTGGCCGGTTTGACCGACGAAGACTTCCTCGGCAGCCTGATCCGCGTCGATGACTTCGGTGACCATGACGTCCGGCGTCTCCGCAAGCGCGATCAGCTGCGGCGGTGTCACCCCGGCAATCTCAATCGTTGGACGGTCGTAGGCATCAGGGCTCGTTCGCACGACGCGGCCGATCTGGCCGGTGTTCAGCCGGACATACGCTCCGATCGGATAGAGCGAGACGGTCTTTAGAAAGCAGCGGATCGTGTGCGGATCAAACAATCCGGCTCGAGCATCGGAGAGAATCTGCACGACGGCGGCATAAAGCGAGAAGGCCGGTCGGTGCGGGCGCGGCGAGGTGAGAGAGACGTAGACATCGCAGACACCGGCGATCCGAGCGAGCGGATGGATCTGAACGCCCGCTTTTTTTCGCGGATAGCCGGTCCCGTTCCAGCGCTCGTGGATTTGGTACGCCACGGTGCGGGCCACCAGGGGAAATTCGATTGTCGAGAGCATGTCGAACACGCGGCTGGGCGTCCGTTTGATCTCGGCAAATTCGACGGGGGTCAGCTTGCCGCGGTTCCTCGCTCAGCTCCCGCGCCGCTTCAGTCGCACGGCAGCGAGACACGAGGCAGCCCATTGCAAGCCAGCGCAGCTCTTCACGCGTGTGCCCCGCGATGGCGCCGACCGCGACCGCAAGCTGCGAGACGCGCACGCAGTGTTCGGACGCCGCTTCGCTGAGCTGCGGCTCGATCGACGCTTTGATGAACAGATCCATGTCCACGGAGAGTTGATCGATCGACTCTTGCCCGATCTCATCGAGCACGCCCGCGTCGAACCCGCCCTGGTTTTCCAGCAGCGAATAGACGTTCGAGAGTTTTTCGGACTGCGCGCCGCGAAGTTTCTGCACCGACTGGGACAGCTGTGCCGACCAGTTCACGTTGGCGGCGGGCCGGTTGATGGGCGGGGCTACCTTGTCTGCCTTGACCGCCGGTGCGGCGGTCGTCGCCTTCCGCGGACGCGGGGCCTTGGCTCCGGGAACGCGAAGGACCGAGTCGGCGAAGCGCCGGTCAATGCGAATCTGTTGAATGCCGCGGTTGCGAAGCTGGTCAATTTGTTCTTGCGTGACGCAAACGCCGGCCTGCAACAGGAGCACCGCGCCGTCATTGTCCTCGTAGATCGGTCCGCCCAAGGTCGTGCCGGGGCAAAGGCGATCAATCGAGAAGGTGATCGTTTGGCCGTTCGCGATCATTTTTCAAACGCTCACTGCCGAGTTCGCGAGATGCTGGTGCAACGTCACGTAACTGGCCAGATTGGGAACCAGACCGCGCAGTTGCCCGTCGACCGCTTGTGCGAGCGTCGCGACGTCGACCTTGAAATTGTCGGCTCCGTATTGGCAGAGCTTGGGCAAGTGGGCCGTCGACGGCGCCAGCACGGAAGGGAGCCATGACGTCGCGGCGATCGCGGGCAAGGCGGTGTGCCGCAACGGTTCCAGGGCCCAGACTTGCGCGGGTCGATGATGCAGCAGGGCGCAACAGATCAGGTCGTCGGGAAAGCCCCAATTCAGCATCAGGTAGGCCGCACAGTCGGCGTGGGTGCACCCGAACTTGGCACTTTCCAGGTCGGTGAGCTCGCCATCGCCGGCGGACAACTGCTTCATGAAGCCGGCATATTCGGTCACATGCATTTTCGTGAACGACGGCAGGATGAAGTCTTGAATGAGGGCTCCGGCGAAGGCGAGATCCGTGTCGCGATTGGTCGCCTTGGCAATTTCGCGCGCAAGAGCGCTCGTTCCATCGCCGACAAGCAGAACAAGTGGCCCAAAATCAGCGGTGACTTGGTGTTCCGCATATGCTGCTCGAGGACCGTGGTGGTCACGAACAGCCGCGTGTTCTTGACGCCCAGCAGGGCAACGGCTTGGCGCACGGTTGCGGCCTTGGTCCGCAAACCGGTGGCGGCCGAATTGACGTGTTTGAGCAAATCGACCGTGATCGCCGGGTCTTGCTCTAGAACTTCGCAGAGATCGGCCGCCGTGCAGTCGGGCTTCTGCGCGCGCTCGCAAATCGCCGAGACGGTGTGAGGCATTTTCGGGACTTCAAGACGGGGCGGAAGAGGGGGCTTTTCCCCCTTGCCCATCACTTGCGCCCGGAGATGCTTCCAGTCGATCATAGGTCCCTCATGCGGCCTGGATTTTGCCGAGAGCGTTTCTTTCCTGCTTCTGAATATAAGATTTGTTTAACTCGTCGGCCGTCGGAACTCGACCGCGTGACTTGATCCAGGACGCGTCGTTGCCGCTTCCATCGATTCTCCCGAATGACAGGGGCAACGCGGTTCTTAATAAAGTCAATTCGATTGGTCGAACCGGAACGACCGCTTCTGTGCGCAGGGCAAAAGCCGCTTGGCCCCTCACAATCGAAAGGCAGACCAACAGCAGGGCGCGAATGGGGCTAGAAGGGCCGCAGAAATTGGGGCAAACACCGCGGGGCAAGCAGGTTATTCGCGTTAGCCGGCTGGCTCCAAGGCCGAACCGTCGAGGCAGGCCATGCGATGATAGAGCCCCTGAGCCTCGCAAAGCTTAAGATAAGGCTCTGGGATGATCCCGAGAGTGGTGTCATCCCATTCGATAAAGTACTTCGTGTTTGGTTTCTTTCCGGACGTCTCGACAATCTTCCCGGTCCAGCCGCCGCAAGCGACGTCGGGAAATTCGGGCATTGTCGTCCCCACCTTGACGCGGATGAGGGCTCCGACCGCCAGTTCGTCGTGCGATTTCTTCACCATGATCATTCCGCGCTCGAAGTCGCGTCGAGCCTCGTGAGCCCGTCTATTGAGACAAGGGCGTAAAGCCCTCGGAGGCCCTGGGCCGGCTTGTGTCGGGAGTTGTCACAACAACCCCTTCCGCTATTGGGCCGGCTCCGGTGGCGGTGGCCCGAAATGTCCTCTCGGGCGCCCTTAGTGTACCGTGGATAAAGTTTAAGAAAACCCCGCTGGCGTGCCGAGGCTTCGCGGTGAATCTCCTGCCGGCCGTGAAAAAATGGTTAAGGGACGTCTCGCCCGGACAGGCAGCGATGGCGGTCGGCCTGGTCGTGAGCCTCGTCGTCCTGGTGTGGCCGCAAAATCGGGGGTCCGCCTGGCAGTCGGTCAGCGGACTCGCGTTTTCTCCTGACAGCAAGCGCGTCGCGATCGGCGTCTACAGTGGCCGATTTCGAGCGCTGCGCGAACGTTGGTACTTCTCCGACATCTTCCATACCGTCGTGCTGGCCGATGCGAATGACCTCGAGGGCGCGATCGTTCTGGGCGTCGAAAATCGTCCGGGAATTTTCAATATCTTGCCGGAGGTCTTCATCGGACCGTCTGTCGCATTTTCTGCGGACGGCGCAACACTGATATCGGCCGGATTCAACGGAGACACCGGAGACCTGAACTTCTGGGATACCACCAACCATCGGCGGCTGTTTACTCAGAAGACGGAGAAATCGCACTTACGCACACTGGCTTCCTTTGCCTATGGCGATCGCTACGCTGCAGCCCTCCGGCAATTCGTTTACCTGGGGAGTTTTGGCGATAACGAACCGCCGCGAACGCTCGATGTCGGGGTGAATATCTTGGCGCTGGCTCCCGCTCCCGACGGATCGCGATTTGCCGTCGGCGGGCTGGGGTCGCTTGACCTCGAGGTTTGGGACGCGGCCACAGGCAAGTTGGTGCAGCGGATGCAGGCCCCCGAACCGCCCGATACCGGCGACCTGGCTCCCAACATTACTGCGATTGCGTGGCTCCCGGATGGAAAATCGCTGGTGGCCGCCAACGACAAGACCGTCGAGATCACCGAGCTGACGAGCCGCAAAGTGACAGGCGTGCTGCCCGAGCGGCTGGTGCTGGCGCTGGCTGTCTCTCCCGACGGCAAGCAGTTGGCGACCGGACGTTTTGACGGAGTGACGATCTGGAATCTGCCCGAACGAAAGAGAACCGCGATTCATCTCAACGTGCCCGCCGTTGAATCGGTCCAATTCAGTCCCGATGGCCACAGGCTGGCTGCCGGTTCGACCGATGGAACCGTGCGGATCTGGAATCTGCCGAACTACAATCTCGCGGGAAGCTGGACTTTCGCCCGGCCGAACGATGCGGGGCTGGATCAATTCTTGAGGCTATTTCCGCTGATCGTCTGGATTGGGGTCTGGATTTACCTCAGGCGTTCCCGCCGCGGGACACGGGCGGAGCCGTTGCTGCGGGTCTGACTGCGATCCGAACTTTTTTTGGCCTGACATGGAAACAGGCGACGATTCGGCGCACGTTTTTTGGATTTTTGAGCGACGAATGGGGCTTGTGCGTGCCGATCATTATGCAGCCGATCGCCGCGGCAACTCGAGAGAGAGCCGGGCGATGGACAAATGCGAAGCCCTGGCGAGATCGACAGACTGCCGAAGCTGCAACAAGGTTGGCCGAGACGCGGCCGAAGCTCAGGGCCGAGAACAAGCCTCTCGCAATCGTTCCGACGGAGGTGCCAAACCCAAACTGTGGACCCGGATCAATAAGGGTGAGTGCCAGTCACTACCCGATCCGCGTTCTTCTCAAAGCGACTCCACCGTCGCAAACTCCGAGAGGTTTGATAAATAAGACCGCGGGCCTCACAAAGGCCCGCGGTTTTTTCTTGCGCACTGCGGCGTATACTGAAGGCGGATGAAGGCGATTCTCCTCCGACGTGATCGGATTGTCCGCCGGCTTCTCGCCGCGCGAGGGATCGCTGCCTTTACGCTCGTCGTGGTGCTGAGTCCATCGGTCTTCCCCGCAGACACTGCGAAAGATCTGCTCACCAAGGCCCAAGTGCACCTTGCCAAGGGTCATTACGAGGAGGCCGAAGAGGCCTTTCGCAAAGCTGCCGACGCCAAGGCCGACGCAGTGGCAGTGTCCGTCGGCATCAGCCGGGCGAAACAGGCGGTAGGCGCTTGGGAGGATGCCGAAAAAGTCGTCGTCGAAGCGCTCAAGAATCAGTCGGGGCAGCCGCGACTCTTAGCTCGATTGTCTGAGATGCAGCTGGCGCGCGGGCGGCTTGCCGATGCCGAGAAAACCGCTGAAGCTGCGATCGGAACGTCGCCGGATAACGCGGCCGCTCGGCTTGTCCTGGCACAGGTTTACGCACAAACGGGACGATTTCCCGAAGCCAACGCCGGGTACCGGTGGTTCATCCGTTTTTACAACGCGCGCCAGCCAGAAGATGCGGCCACGCTGTTGTTGGTGGCGCACGGTTCGGTGCAGTACGCGCGTTGGAACCACAACACGCAGATCTTTCACTTTGTCGTGAACACGCTCTGTCCCGACGCGCTCAAGAACGACGCCAGCGCCTGGGAGGCCCACTTGATCTCCGGTTCCCTGCTGCTGGAGAAATACAACCGCGAGCAGGCAGTGCCCGAATTAGAGCAGGCCCTGGCGATCAATCCCCGCGCCGCGGAGGCAATTGTGCTCCTCGGGCAGGACGCGCTCGACAACAACGAACTCGACAAGGCTGAAGCCAAAGCGGCCGAGGCCCTGCGGATCAACCCGCGTCTCCCCTCCGCCCTGCGGCTCAAATCCGACGTCTGTTTTCTGTCCGGGCGAGTCGAGCAGTCGCTGGCGGCTGCGAACGCGGCGCTCGCAGTCAATCCGCACGACGAAGGCGCGCTGGCGCGTGTCGCCGCCTGTGCTCTGCTGAGCGAAGGCGTCCCGTCGCGCGTCGAACCTCGAGACATGGCTGGCCAAACCGCCGGTCGGCGGCGACTTAAAACCTCCGGCGGCCGCTCGCTTCTGGCAGGTTTGGACGGACGTTAACACAACGAATCCTAAGCCGGGCGTATTCCTGACGGATCTGGGCGAACTGTTGGAATCGCGGCGACGCTTCGAGGTGGCCGAGGTCTGCTACCGTCGGGCGATGGCGCGTGGCTCCGCAACTCCCCGAAGCGAAGACCTCGCTAGGCATGCTTTTGATGCGAGTCGGCCGGACCGACCAGGCCCGCAAAATCCTGGACGAAGCCTTTCAGGCCGACCCCTATCACACGCGGGTCAGCAATTTTCGCAAGGTGCTCAAGCTGCTCGACGGCTACCAGGCCATTTCGACCGAGCACTTCGTGATTCGCGTCGATTCCAAGCTCGACAAGCTCTTGGGGGGCTACATCGCCGAATATCTCGAGCAAATTTATCCGCGAGCTTGTCGAGCGATTCGGCTACGCGCCGCCACAGCGGACCCACATCGAAATCTTCAATAATTCGGAGGGAACTTCGGGGCACGAATGGTTCAGTGCACGGATGGTGGGCCTCCCCTGGATTCAGACGATCGGCGCGTCGACCGGCGTGATGGTGGCGATGGCCTCTCCGACGTCGGCCCCTGTGCCGTTTAACTGGGCCCGCGTGCTGCGGCACGAATTCGTGCACGTGATTACGGTGCAGCAATCGGGCTTCAACATTCCGCACTGGTTCACCGAAGCGCTCGCCGTGCTCAACGAGGGCTATCCGCCGCCGTCGCAGTGGATGGACCTCTTGGCCCGTCGGTTCCCCGGAGAGCTGCGGACGCTGGCTACGCTCGATCGCGGGCTTCGAGCGCCCGTCGAACTCGGACGATTGGCAGTTCGCCTACTGCCAGAGCCGCCTCTATGCGGAATACATGATCGAGCGTGGGGGACCCGAATCGCTGCGAAAAATGCTCGCCGCCTATCGCGACAATCTCTCGACCCCGGCTGCGATCAAGAAGGTCTTCGGCGTCGACATTGCGGAGTTCGAGCGGGGATATCGCGAATTCCTCAAGGCAAAGGTGGCCGGCCTGCATGTGACACAGCGTCCGCCCTCCGAGAGCGTGCAGAAGCTCGAAAAGGAGGTCGAAGCCCACCCCAACGATGCCGCACTGATCGCAGCCTACTCCTGGACGCTCTTGGAAAAGGGGAACAGCGGACTGGCAAAAAAGACGGCCAAGGACGCTCTGGCGCTCGATCCCAAGCAGCCCTGGGCGGCGCTCGTGTTGTCGCGGCTCGACGCGGAGGATCAAAAATACAACGAGGCAATCGCCCGGCTTGAGCCGCTCTTGGATCGCTCGGCTCCGCACGCCGAGATCCTGATGACCCTGGCCAAGCTCAAGCTCCTCGACGACAAGCCCCAACAGGCGGCCGAGCTCTGCGAGTTGGGGGCAAAATACTATCCGTGGCAGCCCGACTTCATCCGCGGGCTCGCCGCCGCCGAGGGGCAGCTCGGTGACGAAAAACGGCTGGTCGAGGCGCTGACCCGTCTCTGCGATCTGGCGCCCGACGATGCGGCTCCGCGCAAACGTTTGGCCGAGCTGGCACTCAAACAACAGCGGTTTCAGGACGCCATCCGCCTGGCTAAGTCGGCGCTCTACGTGGATGTGCTCGATGCGGAGATTCATCGCGATTTGGGCGAGGCGTACTTGGGGGCGAAAGAGGTCAAAAAGGCCCTTCCCGAATTTGAGGCCGCGGTCGAACTGAAGCCCAAGGATGACGACCTCGAGCTGGCGTTCGCCAAAGCGCTTGCCGCCGCGGGGCGTGCTCCTGAGGCCCGCAAACATCTGACGGCGATCCTCGACCGCGACGGAAAAAACAGCGCCGCCCGTGCCGCGCTCGACTCACTCAAATAAGCCCAAAGTCTAAAGTCCAAGGTCACAAACGTGGAATCAGAGGAAACGGCTCCGCCGCTGACGATTGCCGGCTTTCAAAAACTGATCGCCGAAATGTACTCCGACAAGGACGCTGCCCGCGGTATCGACGGCACGTTTATGTGGCTGATGGAAGAGGTCGGCGAGCTGGCCGGCGCGCTGCGGCAGGGATCGCGCGAGGAGCTGGCGGCCGAATTTGCCGACGTGCTGGCGTGGCTGGTCACAATCGCCAACGTCGCGGGGATCGACCTGGAGCAGGCGGTGCTCGACAAATATGGCCGAGGTTGCCCGGGTTGCGGCCAGATGGTCTGTCGCTGTGATCTGGGTGAAAAACCGTGAGCGATCGCCGAACCCCGCCGGCGACGAAGCTGCGGTTGGCCCTCGTGGGCTGCGGGCGAATCAGCCGCCTGCATTGCGACCGCGTGGCGGCCGACGGCCGGGCAACCATCGTCGCGCTGTTCGACCCCGATGCCGCGGCGGCCCAGGCATTGGGTCGGGAGACCGCTCCGGCGGCCGTCGTCTGTCCCACGATTGATTCCTTGCTCGATCGCGCCGACTTCGACGCGGCGGTCGTGGCGTCGCCAACCCACCTGCACTTCGAGCAGGCGAGCGCGTTTTTGGATCGCCGGATTCCCGTCCTTTGCGAAAAGCCCCTGGCTCGCGCGCGACGGGAGATCCTCGACCTGAGCGAGCTTTCGCGGAAATCGGGCATTCTGCTGTCGGTTGCCTATCAACGTCGCATGTGGGCCACGTACCGCGTGCTCCGGCGGCTCGTGCGGTCCGGAGAGTTTGGTCCGGTTCGCGCCGTCGTGTCGCATAACGTTGAGAATTGGCAGTCGACCATTGCCGGCACCTGGCGCGACGATCCGCAGATGAATCCGGGCGGATTTATCGGCGACGCGGGGAGCCACAAAATCGACGCCGTCTTCTACGTCACGGGGCTCGACCCGGTCGAAGTGTTCGCCCGAGCCGATCGGTGCGGCAGCCGCGTCGAAATCACGGCCTCTGTTTCGGCGCTGCTGACGGGCCACGTGCCACTCACAATGGATTTCGTGGGGCACGGACAACACCTGGGCGAGCTGCTCTCAGTTCACTGTGCCGAAGCCGATCTCACGCTGCGTGACGGCGAACTCTGGCTCGCTCGCCCGGCAAAGTCGGAGCGTGTTCCGATCGCCGAGGCCGATTCCAATCCAATCTCGGCCTTTGTCGATACGATCTTGGAAGACGCTGAAAACTTTGCCCCACCGGAATGCGCGCTGCCCGTCTTCGATTTCACGCAGGGCCTGCTGGAATCAGCCCGCTCAGGGCGGACCGTGTCGCTCGGCTAGTTGCGTCTTCGACGTCCCAGCCAGCGAATCGCCGCCGCGGCCAAGAGTCCGCCGCCCAGCAGCACCGCGAACACCGCCGCGTATCGGGGATGTCCCGGAAGGACCAGGAATCCCAGGCCGGCGACTGCCAGCGAACACAACACGACAAACCCCTGTCGAAAGTTCCAGGCCAACAGGGGCTCGACTAAGAGCAGAGCCAGCATCGCCACAAGCAGCCACCGCGAGAGCCCCGACGTTGCCGGCTCGCTCGCGCCGAGTTCGCGCGACTCGTGTGACCAATCACTGCGACGGTCGTAAGGCACGCCAGCGAGAGTGCTCGTGCGCAGGGTGTTCTCGTCGACCATTTCCAAATCGCTCTCGCGCGGATCGACGTTGATCGCGTAGAACTCGTGCCGTACGGTCGAAGCCGATTTGACTGGCCCGCTGGATGTTGACGCCTGGCGTGTGGCTGCCTCCGCCGGCGATTCGAGAGCCATGTCGTAGATTCCCGGATGAATCGTCGCGGCGAAATTGATGTCGGTCCGGTTTTCGCCAACCAGCGGGCGAATCGTCTGATCCGATCCGTCCGGCAACTTGATCGCGACTGTAAGTCCCGATTCGCGGCCGGTGAGCGTGCGCAACAGGGGCTCGCCCACAAGGTATTGCCGCTGGTGCCAGCGTCCTTCGGCCGCATAGCGAACGGTTTCATGGATCATTGGCGGAAATGTGGGATGGACGGGCCAGGTGCTCCACGAGACGTCGGCCGAGGTCGTTAACAACACGCTGCGGCCGCGTCCCACCGGCCGCTCGATGATCGCCGGATCGCCCGAGCTGAATTTGAGCGCGACGCGGGACGGCGATCCGGCCGCAAGTTTCGCCTGCATGTATTCGAGCGTGACGACCCGGTCGAGGCCGGCGCCTGGATTGCCCCGGAAGGGAGCCACGATCGGATGGCTCAAGTCGGAAGCGTCGAACGTGTAGCCGCCATGCACGGGGTCGCGAGCATTTCCGATGGGACCTTCCAGCATCGCCGGCAGCACACCTTTGCCGTCGCGATAGAGGACCGCGTTGTAATTCGCCGGCTTGACGCGGTCGCCCAACGCAAAGACGATCCCGCCCCCTGCCTCGGCGTACGCCTGGAGCAGGTCGGCTTCGGTCCGGGTGACGAGCGCGACGTTGCAGAGAAAGACGCAATCGAATTTCGAGAGATCCTCGGCCGTGAGGTCGGCCTCGTTGATGACTTTGGGCTGAGTGGCGCCGCTCCAGCTTTCGCGTGCCGTTGAGGGGGCGAGCACTGTCCGCACGTAGTGAGAGGCATTGTCCGCCGGGCGGCCCCCTTCGTGGCCGTTGACCACGAGAACACGGATTTGATCGGTGACCGGCACGCTGAGCCAGCGACGGTTGTCGGCCGCCAGGCGATCGGGGGGCAGCCGCACCTCGACCGCGTGTTCGCCTGAACGGCGAAACTCGTAGGGAAACTCGACAACGGTCTCCTCGCGGGCCGGCAGATCGACCGGTTTGAACGCCACCAGATAATTGTCGGCGTAGAGCTCGCAGCGCACCCCGGCCAGCGGCGCGGCCCCGAAATTGCGCAAAGCCGCCCGGAGCCGGGCCGGACGGTCAGGCAGCACAATGGGATCGACGGCCGCGAGCGACGTGACGGCCACGTTGTCCGTCCGCCCATCCCCGACGCCGATCAGCACGATCTTGGCCTTTTCGCCGATTTTGCGGAACAGGGCCGGCACGTCTGACTTGGCCGACGTGTCGCCCCCCCACGTGAAGCGCTGAAAGTCGCTGAGAAAGATCACTTCCTTCGTACGCGGAGCGCGCGAGTCGGCCAGAATCTCGATAGCCTCGGCAAGGGCCGGCGCCAGATCGCCCGGCTCGTCGGTCAGTTGCAGGCGGTCGATCTCGGGAAGCACGACGTCCTGCTCGAAGGCCGGCTCCCGGATAACGCCAGGCGACGTGTGCCCGGCAATTCGCAAAATGCTCACCGCGTCGCCGGGCTGTGAATCGGCCACAATCTGGCGGGCCACGCTTTTAGCCCGGTCGAATCGTGTCCCGGCGTCCACCCGCGCTCCCATGCTGAACGACGAATCGATCACGATCAGCCGGTGCAAGAGCGTCCGCGGCCGAGCCTGTGGTGAGACGGCCTCCACCAGCGGCTCGGCGAACGCCAGGGCCGCAAGCAGCAGGATGCAGTGTCCGCACCGCGAGCAGAATCAGCTGCTCGAGCCGCATCCGGCGGGAGTTTTTGCGGGCCGCCTCGAGCAGGAACCGCATCGCGGCCCAGTCGGTCTCGCGGTAGGCGCGCCGAGATAAGAGGTGGATGACGATCGGGATCGACCCCAGCGCCAGCCCGCACAAAAGCCAGGGGTTGGCAAAGCCGAAAGCCAACAGCCCGCTTGCGGAAAGACTCGGGAGAACCAAACGCCGTCACGTCAGGTTCTCCCCGCGCGCTGCATCCGCCGGGTCAGGAACGCGCAGAGCGCGACGTCGAGCGGATGGTCCGTCCGCACGAGCGAAGTAGTCCATCCGCAAGTCGCCGCAGCGCGTCCGCACTTCGCGCAGGAAACTCCTCGAACTCGCGCTGGTACGCCCGGCGGAGCGAGCGGGGCTCGGCCGTCTGCTCGACAAGCTGTTCCAGGCCGCGAAAGCGGGTCGGCTCGTCGAACGGAAAATCCTGCTCGGCCGGATCGATAATCTGCATCACGCTCACGTCGTGGCGGCGATGGCGAAAGTGTTTGAGGCCCGACATCAGGCCCGCCGGGTCATCGAACAAGTCACTCAGAATGATCACCAGTCCCCGTTTGCGGATTCGCTCCGCCAGATCGTGAAAGATCGGCCCCAGCGCCGTTTCGCCGGCAGGCACGGTCTGTTCCATCACGTGCACCAGCTCCTTGAGGTGGCCGGGCTGGCTCGACGGTCGCAAAAACTTCGTCACCGTGGTGTTGAACGTCGCCAACCCGACGGCGTCCTGCTGCCGCACCACGAGATGAGCGACGGCCGCCGCCACGTACTCGGCGTATTCGAGCTTCGAGACGGCCGCGCCCTCGCGAGCGGTAGGCCATCGAATCGCTGGCGTCGAGCAGGATGTGGCAGGCGAAGTTGGTCTCTTCCTCGAACCGCTTGAGGTAGAAGCGGTCGCTCTTGCCGAAGACCTTCCAGTCGACGTAGCGGACGTCGTCGCCCGGCGAATACTCGCGGTGCTCGGCAAATTCGACCGAGAAGCCGGAATACGGGCTTTTGTGCAGGCCGGTGAGGTAACCCTCGACGATCAGGCGGGCCTTGAGATCAAGCCCGGCGAGCTTCGCCAGCGTCTGCGGATCGAAATACTTCCGGTAGTCGTCCACCCCGGGTTGCCTTGCTGGAGTCGGCCGGAACGAGTTCCGTCAGCCGGCTGACGATGGTATCGGGCGAGACCCCGTCGGCCTCGGCGTTGAAATTGGTGATGATGCGGTGACGCAGCACCGGGGCAGCCACCTCGCGGACATCCTCGGTGTTGACGAAGGCCCGGCCTTTGAGCATGGCCCGCGCCTTGGCACCGAGAATCAGGTACTGGCTGGCCCGCGGTCCGGCCCCCCACGAGACATAATCGCGGACGAAATCCGGAATGTCGGCGTTCTGCCGGCGCGTCAGCCGCGCCAGCTGCATCGCGTAACGGATCACGTGGTCGGCCACGGGCATCCGGCGGACGACGTGTTGCAGCCGCGCGACTTCTTCAGCGGACAGGATCTTCTCGACCTGCGTCGTGCGGTCGCTTGTCGTTTTGCGGACCAGCTCGAATTCTTCGTCCTCAGACGGGTAATCGACCAGGATCTCGAACATGAAACGGTCGAGCTGGGCCTCGGGCAGCGGATAGGTTCCTTCCTGCTCGATCGGGTTTTGCGTCGCCAGAACGAAGAACGGATCGGGCAGCTTGTGCCGTTTCCCTCCGGCCGTCACCTGGTGTTCCTGCATGGCCTCCAAGAGGGCGGCCTGTGTTTTGGGCGGCGTCCGGTTGATCTCGTCAGCCAGCACGACGTTGGCGAAGATCGGCCCGGGCAGGAAGCGGAACTCGCGGCTTCCGGTGACGCGGTCCTCCTGAATCACTTCGGTGCCAGTGATGTCGGCCGGCATCAGGTCGGGAGTGAATTGAATGCGATTGAACGACAGGTTGAGCGAATCGGCTAGCGTGCGGACCATCAGAGTCTTGGCCAGCCCCGGGACCCCTTGCAAGCAGGCAGTGTCCGCCGGCGAACATTCCGATCAACAGCTCCTCGATCACCTTGCCGCTGCCCGACGATCACCTTGCCCAGTTCGTCGGTAATCTTGCGATAAGCCTGATTGAGCCGTTCGACCGCTTCCTGGTCCGATTCGGTGACCGCGGTCGCCTCTGCGTGCGGTGCTCCCGCCGATTCATCGTGCACGATATTGCCTCTGGAGTGATTCGCGAGAAAGGGCGGGCGATTGGGGCCGCACTTGTAAGTTCCATTATCCGGGCAGCGGACGCGCCCGCCAAGTCGCTCTAGTCGGCACGCTATACCGGCGAAGCGAACCCTGTGAGAAGCGACCGGGGCACGCCGATGTCGATGACGTGCACCTGGCCGGTGAAAGCAGCCGCGCCGGGGGCGTCGAAACCACGCTTGGGGGCGACGAACGTTGCCGTATGGGCCGCCCGCACACACGGTCCCAGCGGTTGACCGGTGTCACAGTCGAGGCCCGACGGCAGATCGACGGCCAGCACACGGACGCCGGAAGCGTTGATTTGTTCGATGACCGTGCCAAACGGCTCGCGAACAGATCCCCGCGTGCCGGTGCCCAAGAGGGCATCGACAATCCAAGAGCACTGCGGCAGTTCGTCCTTCCAGCCGGCCGAATCGGCCCCGGCGCAATAACGAATCGGCGTTCCGGCGGCATTCAGCACGCGGTAGTTTGTCAGCGCGTCGCCCGCCAGTTCGTGCGGATCGGCGAACAGCTGGACGCGCACTTCGAAGCCGTGAATTTCCAGGTGGCGGGCGATCACGAATCCGTCGCCGCCGTTATTGCCTTTTCCGGCGACGACGATCACCGGACCGTCGGTTCCCAGCTCGATCACGAGTTCGGCCGCCCCGCGTCCAGCGTTTTCCATCAGCACGATGCCTGGCAGACCAAGCTCCTCGATCGCCCGACGGTCGATCGCGCGGACTTCGTCCCGTGTGAGGGATCGCAGCGGGGGAGCGGCATGTGGGGGTGTGTGAGCCATAGAGTCGCCAAACAGGGAAGCACCCGCCGGCTCACGCCGGCGGCTCGCCTCGGCGACTCACTATTGTACCGGGCCGGCTTGGAGATTTCGGCGGGCGCGGGGCGTTTGAGTCTTGCCCGTCGCCGGGTCACTCGGCATGATCGATCCAACTTTCGCCGGATCGCGCGAGTGTCGTTCGGCCGAATTGCTGAAGAAAGGGTCTACCGAAATGTTCGGCAGCGTCCGCCTGCGGCTGTGCGTGATGATGTTCCTGCAATACACCGTTTGGGGCGCCTGGGGCGTCTCCGCCGGCGGTTACATGTATAAGACGCTGCATTTCGACGGGACCCAAGTCGGAGCGATCTTCTCGACGACCGCCGTCGGGGCGATGATTTCTCCGCTGTTCGTCGGGTTCATCGCCGACCGGTTCTTCTCGACCGAGAAGATGCTGTGTGGCCTGCACATGATCGGGGCCGTGCTGCTGATTGCCGCCGGCTTCGCCAGGGAGTTCGGCACTCTGCTGACGATCATGCAGATTTACTCCCTGTTCTTCATGCCCACACTAGCCCTGACGAACTCGATCAGCTTTGCCAACATCGCCGACTCGAAGCGCGACTTTCCCGGGATCCGCGTGTGGGGAACGTGGGGATGGATCGCGGCCGGCTTATTGATCGGTTTTGTTGTCGGCGGGGAAACGAATTACCAGTTCATCGTCGCGGGAGTCCTCTCGGGAATTCTGGCGGTGTTCTGTCTTTATTTGCCGCATACGCCCCCCAAAGCGGCGGCTGCCATTTCTGAGGCAGCGCCCGCAGCCGGTGCGCAAGCCGCAGGGGGAGAGAGTATCTTTCGGCTGCTTGCGGATCCCTCATTTCTCGTGTTCGTCGTGTGCTCGCTCTTGATCTGCATTCCGCTGTCCTTTTACTACAGCCAGGCGAACGGATTCCTCGTCGAGCTGGAGGCCCCGTATCCGACCGCCCTGCAGACGATCGGCCAGTTCTCCGAAGTCGGCTTCATGGCGGCCATGCCGTTCTTCATCGCGTGGCTGGGCGTCAAGCGGATGCTGACAGTCGGCATGATGTCCTGGGTGCTGCGGTACCTGGCATTTGCCACCCTGGCACTCGTGCCCGTGATCTTCGGACTGTTTCTGCACGGCATGTGCTACGACTTTTATTTCGTAGCCAGCTACATCTACGTCGACACGCGTGTGCACGAGCGACAGCGGGCCAGTGCCCAGAGCTTTATCGCCTTCATCATGCTCGGCGTCGGCATGTTTATCGGGTCGATTGCCTCGGGCTGGGTCGTCGACCGCTATCCGCCAGAAATCCTGGTGAAAGCGACGATCACAAAGCCGAATGGACCGACAATCGAAACGAAAGTCCCGTTACCCGATTGGAGCTACCGAACGGACGAGGAGCATATCAGTCATTTCGCCAAAACCCTGAACTTGACGCCGGAATCGGTCGTCAAACCCGACATGATTCCAGCCGACTATTCGGAGACTGATCCCTACCTCGGCACGGTTACGCACTACGATCACGCGAGCCTGGTCGAGGCAGTGACCCGAGCGGACAGGAACGGCGACGGTGAGGTCACCCGTTCGGAGTGGGTCATCGCACGCCGCCGGCAGTGGCCTTTTATTTGGCTGTGGCCCGCGGTCGGCGCGCTGGTCACGTGCGCGATCTTTGTCGTCGGCTTCCGGGATCGTGTGCCGGTCGCCGGCGAGGAGCATGTCGGCTTCGATGAGGTCGGTCAATCCGACCCGACGGTGCCAGGCCTCTGAGAAGCCCCGTTGAGGAAGCGGTCTTCAACCTTTTGAGTCTCGAACGTGCCGCCTACTGCTGCACAAGCCGCACGGGAATCATGCCCCGCACGATGATCAGATCGGCCTGCAGCTCAGATCGGTAGGTGCGAAAGCCCATAACGCCCATCGGTCGGCCGACGAAGGCGTCGAGATTGACGCCGCGTTCGGGCTGCAGGTAGGCCAGGATTCGTCCGTTCGGTGCCAGCAGCACGTGCCGCGGTCCGTTCGGAGACGTGGCAGCTGCCTGCTGGATGATTCCCGCTCCGTCCAAAGGCGGCGAGCCGGGGGGCCGAACCTGACGCGGCGGAGCCATCGCCGGCATCCCGTTTCCGTTGGGAGGCGAACCGTTCTGCAGCACGTTGGGTTGCTGCAGGCCCGGCTGCACAGGGGACAGTTGCGTCGGGGCTTGTTGCATAGGGGGCTGTTGCATCCCCGGCTGCTGCATTCCTGGCTGCTGTAAAGCAAACGGGGTCGCGTGTTCGCTCGCCTGCGGGTTCGGAAAGGAGGGCTGATTCTGGGGCACAGGATTCTGCACGGAAGGTTGATGTTGATAAGGTGCCGGGCTCGACGAGCCCACGGCCGACCCGGGTGCAGGCTGTCCGAACGCTGGATTGAATCCCGTGTTCGGGGAAACTTGCGGCATCACAGAGGGCGAAGCCGGCGCCCCGGGGTACGTGGACGACTGGCCCGTCGAGTTCGGTGCGAACTGGCTGGTGTGCGTCCTGGTTGTTTGCGGAGCGGGCGAAGCCTGTCCCGGGCCGATCTCGCCCGGAAATGATTGGATGCCCAAATCGGAGGCTTGTGGCTCTGTCGATGGCGCACGATCTGGCGGGGCGTGTCCCTGCGACGAATTCCCCGGACCCCCTGAGCTGGGGCCGGACGTGCCGATGTTCGAAGGGGAAGTCACCGCGTCCGAGGGAGGTTGGCTGGCGGCCGGACCCGAAGCGGGCCTGTTTTCTAGCGGCAAGGGAACCGGAGTTCCCAACGTCAATCCATTTTGCTGTCGCGAATTGCTCTGGCCCTCGGAGGGCGGCTGAGGAGTGAGATTTGATGGAGCGCCATTTTGCGTGCCGGCATTTTGCGAATCTGGATATGAGGGACTCGCGTTTGCCGGACTTGAATTTGGCGGACCTGGATTTGGCGGAATTGGATTTGCCGAACCTGGATTTACCTGCGGCGAATAGTTGGGCACGCTCAGCGTGGGAGGAGCGGCCGGACCTTGCGCAGGTGCCTGATAGTTGGCCTCCCCGGACGGAGCCGTCGCCGGCCAGCCGCCTTGCGGAGTCGGGCCGATGGCCGGCCGAGAGTTTTGCGGCGCCAACGAGTTTTCGACCGCGGCCAGTTCGGCGTCCCGCTGCGATGTGCTCGATACGAGCCGGTAGTAGTCGTCGTACTGCGATTTCACTTGCTTGTAGTGCGCCAGCGCTGAGAACCGCAGGTCAACCTGCGGGGCGACTCCCGCGGCCGCCGGGTTGCGACGCAACTCCACGTAGGCTTGTTCGAGCCGCGTGAGATTCCAGGTCGGAGGCTCCTTCTGGATCATGTCGCGAAACTGGACGTCGAGCTCTTCGAGTCGCCCGCGGGGATCGAACGCCGCAGCGGCGATCACCACCTGCTGCTTCGCGGCGGAGCCATTCTTACGCGACGTTATCGCAGGCTGGGGCTTCGTGGAGCTCAATTGCGCCGTGGGCTGACCACCCGTGGCTGCCGTAAGATGTTCGACGGCCCCGGACGATGACTGGTGATTCGGATCGCGTCGGGCCTCGCGCGCTTGCGGCGGCGTGGAAAAGGGATCGCTGTCCTGCTGTTGTTTGATTTGGGGATCGAGCGGTGCGACATCGTTCCCTTCGATCCAGCGAAACTCGCCGCGCGGCGGCCGGATGCGGAACATGGGAACCTGCCGGTCCTTGCGGGGAATTATCACTTCACCCAGGATTTCCGCGCGTTCACCGGAAGAGAGCTTACGTTGGAAGATCGAATCGGCCGTTGGATCGAGCGAGCTGCCGATTCGCACCGAGGCTTGCCCAACATCGAGCCGCTTGACCGTCGCGATATTTCCTTCCTGCACCACGTCTTCCATACGAATCAGGCTGAAGCTGCCCAGCGGCGGATCGATCATGAACCATCCGCCCGGGTCATGCCGCCGCACGGTGACGTGCTGTCCACGCGTGAGCTTCATCGTGGTGTAGAAATTCTTGCCCGGGCCGCAACGGACGTAGGCCTCATCCGCTTCGATGATCGCCTCGTACGGGAATTCCTTGACGGCGGCCGGCGCGGGCGCGTCGCCATCGGGGCGAGGCTTCCTCCCAGGAGCAGCAAGCTCAGCGTCATGCCGAAGCGTGGCATCGAACGATCTCCTGGCCGGCACGCCAAACGCATCCGTCGCTTTGAGGCCGTAAGGTTCTCTGCGACGCGGCTGGCCGCGGCCAAATTTGGTCGGGAAATATCGAGGAAAGGTGGGCTTGGAGAGAGAGTTGAGCCGGTTAAGTAGCAGATTGTGCCGATCGCCTCAAGCCGGCTTTCGACCGGCGAAACGCGGGGGATTGGCGAGCGAATCTGCACAAAAGAGGCGAGCCGCCGGTGTCAGCCCGCGGGTTCTTTCGAGGGGTGCGACGACGCCAATCCGGGCAAAACTGCCTCGCACCAGGCTGCCGCCCGAAAGAGCCCAGCTTCGTCGAAGCGACGACCGATGAGCTGAATGCCAAGCGGCAGGCCGTAGTCCGACAACTCCATTGGAAACGTGATTGTCGGTTGACCGGTGAAGGTCCATGGAGAATTGAAGAACGGATTGCCGGTGGTTGAGGGACCGGGGGCCGGGCCGGTCGCGGCCGGGCAGACGAGGGCATCGATGTCCTGCATCAGGGCTTCCGACTCGGCGGTCGCCTCCACCTGTTCACGTCGGGCCGCCTCATACTGGCCAGCCGTGATCAGGATCCCCTCCTGGACGAGTCCGGCGACGCTCGGACGATAATCGAATCGCAGCTTGCGGAACCGGTCGCGATGCCAATCCGCTAGCTCAAAGGTCATCAGCGTGCGATGTGGATCGCTCGCAAACAATCCGCGCCGTTCGACGACCGACGCGCCGGCGGAGCGGAAGTGGTCCAAAGCGCGAGTCAGGGCAGACCACATCGAAGGATCGCTCAGTCGCTCGTAGAGCTCAGGTCTTTCGTCAAAGCGACAGGTCAGCATTGCCAGCCGTGGTGGCTTGAGGTTCTCGGGATTCAAGCCCGCGAGATCAATCGCGAGCTTGAGAGTCGGGTCGTCGCTCGGGACGACTTTATCACCGACCGAAATCGCATTCAGCAGGATCGCCAGGTCAGCCACGCAACCGGCGATCGGGCCCACGGTGTCGAGGCTCGGAGCCACCGGCACCACGCCTTCGCAGCTCACACGTCCAAAGGTCGGCTTGCAACCGGCGACGCCGCAGAAGGACGCGGGGCGAATGATCGATCCGCCCGTCTGCGATCCGATCGCGCCCAAGCACATTCCCGCCGCAACGGCCGCGGCCGAACCACTGGACGATCCGCCCGGCGTGCGCTCGAGATTCCAGGGATTGCGCGTCGGTGGCGGATCGAAGCAGGCAAACTGCGTGGTGACCGTCTTGCCCAGAATGATCGCGCCGGCTTCGCGAAGCTTTCGCACGACCGTCGCGTCACGCTCCGCGGGCGGGTCGGCCATCCGCGCACCCGAGCCCGCCCCCGTCGGCAGCCCGGCCATGTCGATGATGTCTTTGATGCCGATGGGAATTCCAAAGAGCGGCGAACGAGGCTCGACCGATTTGTGCGAGCGACGGCGCGCCAGCTCGACATCGCGCTCGCGGGCCAGACGTCGGGCTCCGTCCCGATCGACGCTCACCCACGCCCGGATTTTGGGCTCGCACTCGTCAATCCGGCTCAGACACGTTTCCACGAGCCTTTCGCAGGTGAGCTCTCCGCGGGCCAGGGCGGCGGCTGCTTCGACAATTGTCTGGCGGCGCTCGGGGATCAGGGGCATCGACAAGCTCTGCATCCGAATGGTCAGTCTGCTAGAATCGCAACCCACAATTTAGCGAATCCATCACCGAGAAAAACATCGCAGCGATTTGAGAAAGCAGGTGCGGATTGGATTCCTCTGACCCAAAGCTCGCCGAGGCGGCGAACCGATTCAAAGCCGGCTCCGAGGGGCGAAATTTTCTCGATCGGCTCAAGGTCAAGCCGGTGAACATTGAAAAAGGCACCGCCGTCTTCGAAGTGACGGTCGACGAATCGCACCTGCGGACGATGGGCATCGCCCACGGCGGGCTCGTCGCGACGATGCTCGATTCGTGTCTCGGCTGCGCCTGCTGGACCCTGGCCCCGCCCGACAATCACGTCGTGACGGTGCAGCTCAACATCAACTATATCCGTCCGGCCTGGCTCGGCGAGACACTGACCGCCCGCGCCGAAGTCCGCCACGCGGGTCAGATGACGGCCGTTTCGCGCGGCGAAATTCGCACGGGCGAGGGCGCCCTCGTCGCGGCCGCCTCCGGTACGTTCATGTTTCTCCCGGTTCCCGCAGGCGCCAAACCGGTGATGGAGAAGCGGGACGAATTGGAACGCTGGAAAACCTCCTGAGCCGGCCCGACTTAAGGAGCCGCGCACGAAGTAAGCGGTTCTTCGTTTTGCATTTTCGCCTCGTGTATCTGGGCCCTGCCAATGCCCCTCGCCTATCTCATCACCTTCACGACCTACGCTACGCGGCTGCACGGAAGCACGAAAGGATCCGTCGACGACGAGCACAACGTCTATGGAACGCCCCTGCTCCAGGTTGACGCAGAACGCGAGCGCCGATCGAAGAAAACGATGACCGAGCCGGTGTACACGATGGAGCCGGTTGAACGGGAGATCGTGCGAAACGCCATCGTCGACTTGGCCGTTGAACGTCGGTGGTTGCTACTTGCTGTGCACGTGCGGAGCAATCACGTCCACGTCGTGGTATCAGCAGAGCGCGAGCCCGAACGAATCATGGTGACCTCAAAGCTCGGGCCTCACGCGACTTGTCTTTTGCCGGCTTTGATTCCGTAGAGCGCCGACGCTGGACCCGCCACGGCCGCACGCGACATCTGTTCGAAGAGGAACACGTCGAAGCAGCGATCCGCTACGCGCTCGATGAGCAAGGCGAGCGGATGGCGTGGTATCTCAAGGAGCCGCGCACGAAGTAAGCGGTTCTTCTGCGTCGGATCGGCGTTGCGGCACCGTTGGTCGTGCGAACGGAAACAAAGACAAAAACAAACACAAAAACAAAATGCACCGCTTACTTCGTGCGCGGCTCCTTAGGACGCGCTACCGCAACGTCAGCAAGAGGTCGCCCGTTTCGACCTGCGTCCCTGGCTTTACCAAGAGCTGATCGATCACTCCGTCGCGCTCGGCGGTCAGGTTGGTTTGCATCTTCATCGCTTCCAGCGTCAGCAGCTTTTGACCCTTGGCCACCGGATCGCCCGGCTGCACGGCGACGGTCACCACCATGCCCGGCATGTTGGCGCCGACGTGGTGCGGATCATTCGGGTCGGCCCTGCGCACCTTGCTTTCTTCCGGCAGGATCGACCGGTCGATCACGCGTGACGTCGCGCGGCTGGCCGTTGAGCTCGAAGAAGACGCTGCGGCTGCCGTCGGGCCGGGCGTCGCCCGTGGTCAGGTACTTCACGATCAGCGTCTTTCCCGCTTCGATGTCGATCGAAAGTTCCTCGCCCGGGTCTGGGCCGCAGAGGAAAACCGGCGTGGAGAGACCGCTCGTGTCGGAATAGTCGCGCTGATGCTTCGCGAATTCCTCGAAGACCTTGGGATACAAAACGTAGCAGAGCACCTCCTGTTTCGTCGGCTCGCGTTGCAGAAAGCGGACCATCTCGGCGGACTTCTGCTTGAAGTCGACCGCCGGCAAGCTCGCCCCGGGCCGCCCGCGCACCGCTTCCTTGCCGTGCAGCACGCGGCTGATCACACGTTTGGGGAATCCTCCGGGCGGCTGCCCCATCCGACCGCTGACTAAATCGATCACCGATTCCGGGAATGCCAGCTCACGGTTTTCGTCGAGCGCGTCTTCCACCGTGAGATTGTTGGCGACCAGGAAGAGGGCCATATCGCCCACCGACTTGGAGGTCGGCGTGACCTTGACGATGTCGCCCAAGAGCCCGTTGACTTCGGCATAGCGGAGGCGAACTTCGCCCCAGCGGTCCGCCAGCCCCAAAGCTCGGGCCTGCTGAAACAGGTTGGTGTACTGCCCGCCGGGCATTTCGTGCCGATACAGATCGGACGTTGCGGCCAGCTCGACGCTCTCGAAGGGAGTGTAGAACTGGCGGACGGCCTCCCAGTAATCGGCCAGACCGTCCAGGGCGATTGCGCTCGAGCCCCGAATCGCGCGGCGTGAACCGCAACGACTCGACCAGCGTGTTGAGATTGACCTGCGAGGTGCCGCCCGACATCGGGGCCATCGCTGCGTCGGCGATGTCGAGATCGGCCTCGGCCGCCTTGAGGATCGATGCCGCCTGGATGCCGGCCGTGTCGTGCGTGTGGAAGTGGATCGGGATTCCGATCTCCTGCTTGAGCGTTTTGACGAGCAGGTGGGCCGCGTAGGGTTTGCACAGCCCGGCCATGTCCTTGATGGCCAGGAAATGGGCCCCCATCTTTTCGAGTTCTTTGGCCAGCGTGACGTAGTACTTGAGGTCGTACTTGGGCCGGCTCGGATCGAGGATGTCGCCCGTGTAGCAGATGGCCGCTTCGCAGATGGTGCCGGTCTTGAGCACGGCTTCCATCGCCACCTTCATGTTGGGCAGCCAATTGAGCGAATCGAAAATGCGGAAGATATCGATGCCGGCGGCCGCCGCCTCGCGGACGAATTCCCGCACGACGTTATCGGGATAGTTGGAATAGCCAACCGCGTTTGAGCCGCGCAAGAGCATCTGAAACAGGATGTTTGGGATCTTCTCGCGCAAATCGATCAGGCGTCGCCAGGGCGATTCCTTCAGGAACCGCATGGTCGTGTCGAACGTGGCACCGCCCCACATTTCGATCGAGAACAAATCGGGGCAAAGCCGCGCATACGCCTCGGCGACGTTGAGCAGATCGCGGGTGCGCACTCGAGTGGCCAACAGTGACTGGTGTGCGTCACGAAGCGTGGTGTCGGTGAGCAACAAGTGCTTTTGCTTGAGCACCCATTGCGCCAGTTTTTCGGGACCCAGACGCTGGAGCTTTTGGCGGCTGCCCTCGGGAATCGGTCCGTCGGTTGAGAAAGCCGGCACGGGGGCCGGCGCGGCGGGCCGGGGCGGGGCGATCCTTCATCAGCGGATTGCCGTTGACGATTGTTTCCCCCAAATAGCTCAAGAGCCGCGTCGCCCGATCGCGGCGCCGCTGCAGGTGGAACAACTCCGGCGTGTCATCGATGAAGGTGGTGAGTGCATTCGCCCGCGAGGAACTGCGGATGCTGCATGAGCTGGATCAAAAACGGCACGTTCACCTTCACGCCGCGAACGCGGAATTCCTGCAGGCTACGCTCCATGCGTTTGGCCGCGTCGACAAAGCGTCGCCCGCGGGCCGTCACCTTCACCAACAGCGAGTCGTAATAGGGTGTGACGACCGCCCCCGAGAAGGCGGTGCCCGCGTCCAGCCGAATGCCCATGCCGGCCGCCGATCGGTAGGCCGCGATGCGGCCGTGATCGGGCACGAAATTGTTGGCAGGGTCTTCCGTGGTGACGCGACACTGCACCGCGAACCCCGTGGTTCGCACGGCGTCCTGCGAGCCCAAACCGATTTCAGGATCAGAGAGAGGTGTTCCCTCGGCGACGAGGATCTGGCATTTGACGATGTCGGTGCCCGTGACCTCCTCGGTCACAGTGTGCTCGACCTGGATCCGCGGATTGACTTCGATGAAATAAAAGTCCCCCGTGTCAGCATCGACGAGGAATTCGACCGTGCCGGCGTTTTCGTAGCGCAGCTCCCGACCAATGGCGAGCGCTGCCTCGCAGACCTTTTGGCGAATTGCGGGGTCGAGCGACGGGGCCGGGGCGATCTCCACGACCTTTTGATGGCGGCGCTGGATCGAACAGTCGCGCTCGTAGAGGTGCACGAGGTTGCCGTGCAGGTCGCCCATCAGCTGCACTTCGATGTGGCGGGCGCGGGGGACATACTTTTCCAGGAAGACGTCCGACGATCCGAAGGCCACCTGCGATTCGCGCTGCGCTTGCTCGAAGGCGCCGGTGAATTCGGAAGCCGCCCGCACGACGCGCATGCCGCGGCCCCCGCCCCCCTTGGACGCCTTGATGATCACGGGGAAGCCCATCTTCTCAGCCGCCTTTTGCCCGGCGGCTGCGCTTTTCAAAGGGTGGCGGCTGCCGGAGAGGATTGGCACGCCGATCCTCTCCGCGACGCTGCGGGCCGCGATCTTGTCGCCCAGCTGTTCCAAGAGCTCGGCACGCGGACCGACGAAGATAATGTCGTTCGCGGCGCAGGCGCGGGCCAATTCCGGATTCTCTGACAGGAATCCGTAACCCGGATGAATCGCGTCGACTTTGCGTTCTTTGGCCAGCGCGACGATCGCGTTGATATTGAGATAAGAGCGAATCGGCTCGCCGGGCTGCCCGATCGGGTAGGCTTCGTCCGCCTTGAGCCGATGCAGGGCAAAGCGGTCTTCGTGCGCGTAAATTCCGATGGTGCGAATGCCCAGTTCGTGCCCGGTGCGAAAAACCCGGATCGCGATTTCACTGCGATTGGCAACCAGCAGACGAGAGATGCGCCTCATTGGGCTTTTTCGAGCGGCAGGGGACCGAGCGCGACGAACTGTGGGTTCTGTTGGGCATTCGGGAGCAGAGCTGCGAGCGAACCGCCCGCCCGTTTGGATCCGGTCGCGTCGAATCGGGCGTCGATGTCGGTCGACGTAAGTGGACGGGACAGCCGTCGAGCCAATGGTCGCGGCGGACGTCTTCGTGAGTCCGTGTCACGAACCTCCCAGGATGGTCACTTCCGGGAGCTTCTTCTTGAGGTGCCGTATCCCGGTGGGAGTGACTTTGGTTCCGGCGACGGAAAGGAACTCCAGCGACTTGAAACTGGCCAGATGCGAGATTCCTTCGTCCGTGACGTTTCTCAGCTGCTCGAGAGCCAGATTCTTCAAATTCGGGAAGTCCAGGTCTCCGAGATTCGCCAGCCCTGCATCGTCGATGGCGGTCAACGAGAGGTCGAGCAATTCCAGATCGGTTCCGCGGAGGTGCTTGAGTCCCTCATCCGTAATCTTGGTCTTGCGGAGCTCGAGCCAGCGCAGGTTGTGTTTGCCTTCCAACGAGGCGAGGCCCTCGTCGGTGATGGGGCAGTTGTTCAGCATTACGCCCATGTCCTGGTTGATTTCCCGAATCCGCACCAGGAGTTCGTTGGTGATGTTTCCCGCGGGCGCTACGATCTTGACAGTCGGCGTCAGCGACTGAAAGGGCGAGAAACTGGCTTCTTTCGGCTCGGCTTGCGAATAAATCATCTGGACGCCGTCCGCTGTCAGCTCCTTCTGAATGCGGGCCGTGGTGTTTTGATCGTGCACCATCTCCCAATAGAAATAGCCGCACACCGCACACAACAGCAAAAACGAGCCGGCCAGGGTCGCGAGCCGCTTGTGTCCGCGTTTGGCAGGTCCGGTCGTCGTGATCGGCGTCGCGAAGACGTCCGATTCGGGAGCGTCGAAGGCGCCGTCGGGCGGCAGTTGGGCTTCGGACATGAGGCGCCTCGCGCAAAAATCAAAAAATTTTGTCGCACGACCCGGGCTGCGCCACGATATCAGTGCTTCCGGCGCAGGTCAAGCCGACGCGCCTCGCCCGAGCGCGCTGAAAATGTGGCATCACGCGGATCTTGCACCAAGGGAAGCCCTGCGAACTCTCAGCGACCAGCGGCCTGTCGATGCCGTCTGACGCTCGCCTGAATCGTTCCCGCAGCGACGAGCGCCAGCCCTGTCAGCGAGGCGGGAGCCGGAAGACACACGAACAAGAGCAGCCCGACCGCGATCAACCCGAAGGGGATTTGCCGCCAAGCCGCCGGCGAGTAGCGATTGCGCCCGAAGAGAATGAGCACCAGCATCAACAGGAAGAGCCACGGGAGCATCCACAGAGCGCCCAACAATAATTCGAGCGATCGGCGCAGGCGCAACTCGACCGCCAGCTTGGGATCCCCGCCAGCCTTGGTGAAGACCAGCATCTGGCCTTCCTTCGGAATCTCGAAAGCCAGCGACAGCGTGCCGGGGGAACGAGGACGAGCAGCTTCTTCCTTGGCCGGCGCGAGAGTCTGGTCGCCGGGAGCCTGAGGCGGGGCTGGCGCTCGGGCGCCCTGTCCTGTGCTAGAGAAAACCGGCGCGCCGAATTGCCCAAGGCCGAGAGTCGACTGCGGTTGCTTGCGTTTGATCTTCTTGAAGCCTTCATTTAGCGACTGCGGTCGTGATTCCTGGTTCAGAGCATCGAATTGTTTTTCGAGATCGGCTGCCGGCTTGGGCTCGGTAAACGTTTCGTCCTCATTGGATTGCCGAGCAGCGGACGCTTTGTCCTTTTTGCTCGCCTCTTCCTTCGACTCCTGCCCTTCCTGACGGTCCTGCTCGACTTGCTGTTTATTCGGCAGATTCAGCGGGAAAGGAGACTTATCATTACCGCTCCCAGTCCCAGTCGGGGCCCGGAAACCGAACTCACCGCGCGCCTCGCCTGACTTGGCCTTCCCCCCGACTTTTGAGTTTTCATTCCGTTCGAGCAGATCCCTCGCCTGGGCGGATTGCGTTTCGGGGGTGAGCGGCCTGGCGCTTTGCGGTGCTTCTTGGCCGGCCTTTTGAGCGTTCTGACCGCCCTCGGCGCGCTGGCGAACGTCCTTCATCCGTTGCAGCACCGACTGCTCTGCTTGCACTTCGACCTCTGACGAGAGGCGGCTGGTGCTGCCGCCCCAGACCGCCGATCCGCTTTCGCTCAGCTGCTTGTCGAGTTGGCGCAGGTTGCCGTAAGCCAGTTGAGCGCTGTTCTCGCTCTTTCCCGATTCGACGACGGAAAGGAGCTGTCGCGCCTCGTCGAGGAGGACCGACCGCTCGAAGACGCTGGCCGAATTTTCGTCTGCCCGATCGAGATTCGTGTCTTGCGACGAAGTCAACACGCGGACTTGCTCGTCCTGGGGGAACCAGACTGTCCAGCGCGTCCGGGCCACCGGAATGCCGTAGTCGGCGTCGGCTTCCCACGTCACGACCTGGGGAGCCACGAGTGGGACTTTTCCGCCGAACAACTGGCCTCCTTCGGGCAACGGGCCTTCGGCGAGTCGGCCGGCGACCACCAGCTGCACCTCGAACGACAAATCGCCCTCGCTGACTTCGGGCAGCGGGATCAAGTTGTATGCTTTGCCTTTCACGGTGGCCCGAACCGCGCGGGCCGGTTTGCGCTGTACCGTGACTGAGAGGATCTCGGAGCCTTCCGGAATCTCGACGGCCAGAAACTGCCGCGACAAGTTCTTGACGCGGTAAGTTGCCTGCGTCCGCCAGGTCCCTCCTTGCTCGACGACTGTGACCAGGTCAGCCAAATTGACGAAGGCGGCCGCCCCCCGCCGCACCGCGGGACGATCCAACCGCCACGAGGCGGTCGCGTCGGCACGCGTCAAACGGCCGACCTGCATGGCCTGTTTGAGCAAGTTTCCGTCGAGCTGAATCGGCAAGGCCCCGCGATCGACGGCTTCGATGGGATTGCCGGGGGCATCTGAGAGCTGGCCGGTCGACTGATTGACCAGCACAAGAAAATGTCGTTGCGTCGCCAGAGGCTCGGGCCGGTGCTCGCCGCCGGGCGCCTCTTCGCTTTCAAAGCCGAGCGTGGGAGCGTCGATCTTGCCGTCCTTCGGCAGTGGCAGCACGGCCGTCGCTGTGAGGAACAGTTGGTCGGCAACCGGATCCTGCAGCTCGATCGTCCAGCGGACGCGTCCGTTCGCAAGCGCGGTCGAGACCGTTTGTCGCCGCCGCGGATTGGTGCCGCTCACCGTCTGCGGATCGGTCAGGTCGAGCCGCGAAGCGAGCCAATCGGGCATCGTCAGCACAAAGGTGTCGGCCGTCGCCTGCGTGATCGTCCATTGCAAGGCGACCGTGTAGAAGACGGCCGCATCGGTGACCGTGACGATTGTGGCACTGTCGCCCGAGAGCCGCGCGACCGCGTGCGCGAGAGTGAGCGAGACTGCCGTGGGCTCCGCCCGACGCGTTTCAAACGCGAACTGCGGCGGCGCGGCCACGAGCGACTTCATCGCGCTGGGCGTCTGGTCGGGGCTGATCGATTTCCAATCGCCCGCCTCGCCAATTGTCGCCTGGTACGAACCATTGAGCCACACGGCCATGTGGGCCTCCGCGCGGCGGGCCGCCGACAGAATCGGCACGTCGAGCGCGGTCTTGGCGTCGTCCGGATTTTTCGCCACCGTGCCGTTAATGACCAGGTCGAACGGAGCCGATTGCGGCGTCGCCAACTCGACGATCAGGCTCTTCGCTCCGGCGACGCCGATGACGTACCAATCGGCGAGCGGCACGCCTTCGACGGCCAGGACCAGAAAGCCGGCGGGCAAGCGGAATTGGGCCCGCGTCAACGCGCTGCCGGCCGGCTGCACGTGGAACTGGCTCGAGAGCGTGAGCTTGCGGCGGCCGACCAGCACGGCGTACAGGGCCGCGACGTCGGTCTGCGAACTCCGCCGCGCGACGCTCAATTCGAAGCCGGCCGGATGGGCCGCGTAGCGGAAGGCGGCTTCGATTGTGCCGCCGCACACGGGTTGCAGCTCGGGACGCTGGGAAAAGTTCGGCAGATCGAATTCGCGCGCGTCGATTCGCGTGCCGCCGGGAAGGTTGGGGCCGCGAACGTCAAACTGGGGCCCGGCCGTCAACGCGACTATTCCCGTTTCACGGACGACCCCCAGCGGCGCCGGCAGCGCAGCCGAGACCGACACGGGCGCTTCTCCCACCGCTAACGGCTGGAACAGATCCAATTCAACGTCCGTCGTCCCCGTGACGCTGCGCCGAAGAGACACGATCAACTTTCGTGCGGGATCATTCCCCTCGAGCTTCCAGCCCGCCACGTCGCTGCCGCGAATGTCTTTCAATTTGGAATTGGGAGGCAGCCCGAACGATAACTCCGACACGCCCCCCTGGCGGATTTGCAGCGAGAACTGGCTCACGGTCCGCAGGCCGGCGTCATCGAGCACGAGCAGCGTTTTGCCCGTTGATTCGATCGACCGCGCGACCGACCCCGCTTCCTGCGCGGGCTGCCAGGCGATTGTGAGATTGCCGGCCGAGGCGATCGGCACGTCGATCCAGTCCTTGCTGCCGTCCGCCCGGCGGCGAAAGCCGGCGTCGGCTCCGTTGATGCGCACGCTCGACGCACCAGGGGGCAGCTCGAACGAGAGTCGGCCGCTCGCCACCGGCAGTAAACCCAGCGTGAACTCGCCGCTAGGGCCCGCGACGCGGGCGGGCACTTCCAGCTCGACATCCAGCACGTGAGCCCCCGGCGACTGGAGCACGACGTCGTATTGGTGAGGCTGCGATTTCTGGGCTTTTTGCTGCGGATCCGTGTCATGAGAATGCGGAATCAGCAGCGCCGATTTCCCGTCGAGATTCGCACTCTTGAGAGCGGCTTCCTGAAACGGCAACGCCACGCTCACCGGGCGATCGGCGCGGGAATAAAGGGCGACGTGTCCTGTGATCGACACCTGGCCCCGATCGCTCGTCGCGCCCGCTGCCGGTTTGGTCGAATCCGAGACGAGCGACGCTTTGTAGACAGCTTCGGTGACGAACGCGTCCGGCAGCGGGTGCGCTCCCAGCGGCCGCTCGGGATGGGCCCGGTTCCACAGCTCCAAGAAAGTCCGCTGCTCGAGCAGCACGCGATCCGCGGCCGTTGGATTGTGGTCGGGATCGTACGGGATTACGGCAGGATCGCTTGGTCTCGGCACGGGAGCGACGATCGCGCGAGATGATTTCGACTCACCGGTCTCTCCCTCGTCGCTTCGCGCGGAGGACGGTGCCATCAACAGGGCGGCGAGCAAAACGACCGTTCCGGCCGCATTGACGCGACGCTGAGACGCGGACTTTGCCGCGGGCGTGCGGCGGTTCAAGCTGCCGAGGGTGCCCGGCAGTTCGTAGAGCAACCACGTCGCGACGCCACACAGCGTGCCCAGGAAGATTCCATCCAGCCAGGCTTCAAAACGCACGGGGACGACGCCGGCCAGCGCGATCGGCAACAAGAGACCCAGCGCCTCGATCGCGCCTTTGGTCCCCCACGATCGCCGCCGCAGGATCCACAGAACGAAAGTCACAATCGCCACGATGGCGCCACAGAACACGCGGCGGCCCGCAAGACTTTCAAACTGCACATCGATCAGCGGCGGCTGCGAGTCGACCGATTCGCGTCCGATGTATTCGAACGAGCGATTACTCGAATTCTGCTGGGGCTCAAATCCGATCGGCACCGAAAGGCGGGCTCCGCTCTGCTCATCGCCCTTGTTACGCACAGTGTGCGACCGAAGACTGGCGGCAGCCGCCTTTTTCTCTGCAGTGGCCGATTCTTTCTCGAAGAAGCCGACGTCATCTTGGAGGCGAACGCCGTCGTTACCAGACTCCGTTGCATTCGGCGCGGCAGGAGCCCTCACCCCAAGTCCTCCAATTCCGCCCACAGGTGGGCGGCCCCCGACGGACTTATTCCAGTTGTACGCATGCGCGAAAGCTGGTCCGCTGTCGCTCGTCGCCACGCTTTTGGTGGCTGGTGCCTCGGACGTGAGGTACGTCGCCGACTGGTATTCCCGAGAGGACGCCAACATCGTCGCCAGCCAGAGCGAGGCAATCACTGCCACCGCGACACACGCGGTCGCGATTCCCTTGGCGCCCCAGCGCGAGTAGCCCCGCACGCAGAGCCAGACGACGACAACGACCGCAAAGAACTCGAGCAATTTCCATCCGACGTCGGTCGCACTCACGGCGCCCAGGTCCCGCACCAGTCGCGTGAGCAAGCCGATGCCGCTCCCGATCGTAGCGGGGCGGAAAGCGCCCTGGCTCTCTGCGACAGTGAGGTCACTCGGATAATGGAGGGTCCACGTGCGGTGCAGGACTTCCATCCGCTCGGGCGTACCGGCACTGCCAACCACCGAGACTTCGGGCGGCGATTGCTGAAATCGAGGATTGGCGCCCAAGCCGGATTCGCTGGAGAGAGTGTCCGGGGACTCGTTGGCTTCACTCGTTCGCGCCTCGTCTGCCGCTGCCTTTGACCCGGCCGGGGCCGGCGTCGCATAAAACACCGTCAGCACCCGTTCGGAATCGGGATCGGGGCCGGGTTTCAGCGGCAGTTCGTAAGCCGACTGTCCGCGTCGCACTTCAACCGGCTGCCCGTCGATGAGCGTCGCCCAGAGATCGGCTCCCTCGGGCAGCGCGAGTCGCAAGTTCTGCACGCCCGACGCCAGGAACTGAAATGCCGCCGTGTGCTGGCACTCGCCGCTGACCGGGACCACCGTCTGGATCGTGCAGCGAGTGCAGACGGCCCGTGCGACTCCGACCGGCGCGTAGCGGGTCTCGGTCAGCGTCACCCGATTTCCCGGCTGCACGAACCGATAGGCCGCCACCGTGCGGTCGTCGCTTTTGTTGGGAAGCGGGGGCAGATCGGCCTGGTCGACTTCTCGCAGCGGCTGGTTGTCGGCGCCGATGGCAGTCACTTGGAGCTGTTGATCGGGAGCCGCTTGCACGACGATGGTCCCGCTGTGCCGCGCGACTCCGTCGAGACGCGGCTCGGGGATGCGAAACTCCTTCGCGTCGCCGCGCGGCGTATCGATCAGAGTTTGCAAATGCACCGCACCCTGCACGTACCGCGCGAAGACGAGGCTCCAATGCCGCTCGCCGCGCGCGGGTTCGGAGACTGATTGATCGGCGATCGCCACCTCACCGTTGTCGGTCTGAAAGCGGCACATCCTTGCTGACCGATTCGGGCAAGAAGATGTCCAGGCGTCGAAATCCGCCGCCACGGGCCTCGATCGCCGTCCGCACGTGCGTGCGCAAGGCGGCGCGGTCGAGCCGGGCGACCAGAATCGTTTCGGCAGACAGCCGCGCCGGCCGGCGGGCGATCTTGACCTGGCCCGAGAATCGCGTGTCCTGGTAGCGATAGCCGATCCGCTCGCGCTCGAGATTGAGATGCGCCGGATCGAGGCCTTTGACGTCGAGCGGCGTGAGCTCGAAATCGTCGCCGGCCCGAATCACGTACGAGCCGGCGATTGCCGCCGAGTTCAGCACGCGGACTTCCGGAAGGGCCACGTCGACGCCCGCTTCGTCGATCGGCCAGTTCGAGACCGACCTTTGTGCCGACAGCGTGAGAGGCACGCGGACACCGGGCGAAACAGGCTTGGGCAACGTCACCAGCAGATGCTGAGTGCCCGCCTCGGCCGAAAGCTCGCGCCATTCGACCGGCTGGGTGCCGAGCAGCACGGCCGTCGGGATCCACTCGGCAGGCAGCGTCAGTTCGACGTCGAAGACCGGGCTGTTCAAACTCTCGAGCGAGGCGGCCAATTGCAGTTGCAAGCCCGACGAAGAAACTTCGACCGACGTCAACAGATCGGCCCGGACATCGCGCTGTTTGGCCTCGACGGCAAAAGCGAGCGAGAACTGCTCGTTCCAGGCGTCGTAGGACGAGGGCGCCGCATAGGACGGCGGAATGGGTCGCCGGGGAGCCGGGCGGTTCGCTGCGTTCGCCTGAGCGGAATTCGGCGCGGGGGGCATCAGCGCGTCCAACTCGGACGCAGGCGGCATCGACGCATTTGCCGCCCCCGCCCCCGCTGGCGCGACCGGCGCCGTTCGCAGGTTGGCCGCCGACTCGATCCGCAGTCGCAGGTCGGGAGGATGCACGATCTCAAGTCGTCCGACATGCGTCGTCACTCCTTGAATCTTGAGCGCCTCGACGTGCCACCGCCGATCCGCTCCAGGGCGGAGCACGCCGCGAAACTGAATCGTGCGTGGCCCCTTGAACGCCTGGCGATAAGCAAGTTCGAGCGTCGCCGGCTTCTGCGGCGCGGCGGCCGAGGCTTTCCACGAATTGAGACCCGTCGAGTCGACCGCCGTGATCTGTAGCCCTTCGGGGATGACAATCATGAGATGCTCGACGGCCGTTCCGCGCGCGTCGAGCGAAGTCACGGCTTGCCAGGCGGCGTCGCCGTACGAAACGTTGAGCCGATACGTAGTCTCGGCAAACAGCAGCCGGTCGGACGCCTGCTCGAGACTGCGGTCGGTCAGACGGAGTTTGATTTCGGCCGGGCCGCCGATCGGCAACGAGTACGTGGCCGGTTTCTCTAGGGGGCTGGGACGCTCGACTGCGTGGCCGCTCACGAACAGCCGCTGGTTCGCCGCGACCTCGAGATTGAGAGTGCCGACTGGCAGATCGCCCAGCCGAAAGTTGGCCTCGCGGTCGCCACCCGACGCGACCAGCGGAACGGCCGCCTCCAAAACGAGCGTATGCGCACCGCGGCGATCGCTGAAGAGATGCAGTGTTCGGTCAGCGCCGTTGGCACCGAGCAGAGCCGGACGTCCGTCGAGGGCGGCCGACTCGAGTGCAACCCCCTCCAAGGGCAGCCGCAAAAAGCGCCAACCCTCCACGACCTGATTGAGTTTGATCGTGGCGGCCAAGAGCAGCTGCGATCCGACGATTCGCCCCTGGTAGTCGGCACTCACCACCGTAATGCCGTTGGGAATATCGGGAGTCTCACGGGCGTTTTGCGCGGCCTTTTTCAGCAATTCCTCGAACTGCAAGCGGGGCAGCAGAACTCCTCGTTTTTCCATTCCGAGAGCGGCGTCGAGATCCGACGCGGGAACATACACCTCGGTCGGCCGCTTCGGCGGACTTGGGGCTGGCGACTGCGCCAGCGCGGGAACAGCGTAAGCGCTGGTCGCAGCCGCAGCCAACGCGATCGCCGAAAGAGCGCGGACAAACCTCGAATATCTGGTTAGTGGGTGGCACTGGCGGACGAGCGGCGGGTACCCCTCACCCCCGACCCCTCTCCCGCAAGGGGAGAGGGGAGAAGATTTGCACGCAATGCTTCGCGTAATGCTTGCAATGTTTCGTGCGATACACGTAATGCCTCGCCAGGTGAATGGCGCTAAGCCTGGCACTCTTTCCCCCCTCTCCCCTCGCGGGAGAGGGGTCGGGGGTGAGGGGGTACCGGACGGACAGTGCCTCAAAATCCCGAGCGGTGACTTAACCATTGCCGCCTCCCGCTGCCGGAGCTTCGGCGGCCGGTGGTGGGCTGGGCGGGGGGGATGCGGCCGTTCCCGCAACGGGCCGCAGTGACGTCGCGCGTCGAAATGCCTCGATGATCCAAATGGCGGCGAGCGCCATCAGCCCGAATCGGGCCGCCAGGATCGCGTGCCAGACCAATTCCCGGTCGACGAGAGCGCCCAGCGCCGCGGCCAGCACCGCGATCAAGAGCAGCGTCGCCAGCGTCTCCCAACGTCTCCTCCGCAAGAGCCACGCCACAATCGCGATCGCCAGGCTGACAACAATCGTTGACGTGGGCATTCGGGCCCAGGTGAGCAGGATCGAGTCGGCCGGTCCGACTCGACTGTAAACGTGGCTCTCTCCCTCGAGCGGGAACTCGAACAGCGCCCCGGGGCTGCCGCCGATCCATTGCTCGAGCTGGACCGGAGTCGGCCCGACCGAAGTCAGTTCGAGCCTCCCGAACAGTTGGCGCGTGTGTGATTCGGGCAAGAAGCCGGCCGGCGTCTGGACGATCGAGAAATCCTTCGGGATCCAGACGGCCGTCCGCGTCTGCTGCACGGCGATGTGATCGCTCGCGGAGCCACCCACCCGCGGAAAGTACAACAGCAGCGTTCCGCCCGCCAACGACTCGAACGGGGCCGGGCTGATCGGGCGGCGAAATTGGATCGCCAGGCGCATCGGCTCGTCGGACGACGTTTTGCGCACCACGTTGACGAAGTACGACTTCCATTCTTCGGAATGGGGCGCGGCCGGATTGGTCTCGAGCGGGATCGCGCGGCCGTCGAGAAAAACGCCCAGCGGCTGTGCGTCGGCCGGAAGCTCCAAGGCCAGGCGCTGACGCTGGCTGCTCTTCATGAGATAGCGGCAACGATAGAGAGCCGTGGCATCGCGGCCGATGACGACCTCGAGCAGCGCCCGCGAAACAACCGTCTCGACGACCGGCTGCACGCCAAATTTGACAAGCGACAGCCGCACCTGCACGGGCTGCCGTTCGTAACGAAACGCCAGATAGCCGTTGTGATCGAGATGCGTCAGCTCGCGGACGTCGATCGACTCGACGTCACCGCCGCTGGCGGTCGCCGCCGCCGAAAGCGAGGCATCTTTCGTGACGGAGATTTCGCCGTCGACGCGGGCCAGGGGCACGCGGTCGGTGTTGTCGGGGTTTTTCAGGCCCTGGGCTTGCGGCAGCGGGACGAGAAACTCGGCCTTTGCCGCGGCCTGTTCGCCGTTTTTCCCGCCGGCCGCGGGCGCCGCCGTGGGCTTGAGATCGTATTTGACGAGAAACGGCTGCGCGCCGGTGACTTTCTTTTGCAGCGTGATAGTCCAGCCCACCCAGCCGTCGACTGCTTTTTCGTCGCGAATCTGCTGTTTGATGCCGGCGTCCGCGTTTTCAGACTGGATCTGCGCCTGATCGGCCGACGCCTGCGGCACGAGAACGCGGAACGTGTCGATCGCCGCGTTTTCGACCTGAAACACTACCTGGGCTGTCAGCGTGGCCGAATCCTGCCGCGGCGTTGATCGTCGACTCGACGCGTGCCGTCAACCGCGTCGGCTTGCGGAGCGTGCGGACGTGAATCGTCACCGGCCGATGCTGATACGACCACTGGCCCGCCGGATGAAACCCGGCGGGAGCCTGGAGGTTTGCCGAGGACTCGGGATGGGCTCCGGCCAGCTTGCTGTCGTCGGCCACCAGCTCGATTCCCTCGGGAGCGAAGGCCGCGACGACACCCGTCTCGCGGAACGTGCTGAGCGGCTCCAGAAGTGGCAGATCAATCTCGCCCGCATGCGGCAGGTCGCGATGCCCGATGACGGTGAACTGGATCGTCCCTTGCTGTTTCTCATTCAGCGTGACGATTAGCTTGTGGGCGGCCGCGTCGACGCGGTACGACCGCATGGCGGGCTCGACCGCATCGATCGACAGCCCCTCGGGCACTTTCAAGTCGATTTCAAAGATGCCGGTGCGCGTCACTTCATAATTCAGAAGTGAACTCATCCGCAGCTCGTCTTCGTGAAACGTGAACTGGGCTCTTTGCGTGACCACGACCTGCGGCACGACCGCCCGGGCGTCGACGCGCAGGCGGAAGGCCGGGCTGTAGTATTTGTAAAACAGGCTGTTGGGCGCGACCTTGGCGCCGGGGACGTCGGACGCCTCGATCCGCACCACGCCTTTTTCCGACTGCGCGGCAACCTCGATTCCCTCGCGATGCGCAACGATCAGCCGGCCGCTCTCGTGCAGCACGTCGACGGCGTGGATCCCGTAGACGTGCCCCTGGTCGTCGATCCCAGCGACGTCAAATCCGTCGACCGGCAGGGGCCGCTCGGTGTGCACTTCCACGACGACCTGCTTCGAGACGCCGGACAAGAGGTCGACCGTGACAACCTGGCGATTGGCCTCGCGAACAGCCTTCCACGCGCGAACGCCCCCGCCCCCCTGCGGGGACGACACGTCGAGAATGCGCTCGTCGGCTGGGACGGCCAGCTTCACACGGTTCGTCTCGCCCTTCAGGATCTTGTAGGTCAGTGCCGCGTCGCTGTGGATCACCCCTTCGCCGATCGTCACGGTGAGCAAGTTATCGACGGCCATCAAAAGCTCGGCGTCGGGCCGCGTGGTCGTGCGCGGATGCCAGCGGGCAATGATGTGCGGCGTGGCTGCCAGATTCGCCCGGATCCGCGTCTGTCCCTGCGGCGAATCGGATTTCTCGATCACCGGCCGCGGCACCAGCTCGATGGTCTGATCCGGTTCCGAAACTGTCAGGTCAAACGTCGAGATGCCGGTCGTCGGACAATCGAAGTCGAAACTACGACCCTCGGGCGACGTGCGGACGGCGGTCGACAACTCCAGCTCGACCTTGTACGTTCCCTCGTCCGGCACCAAGAGCGCGTAGAGCCCGCGGCCCAACCCCCGCACGAGCACGCGATCTTTTTCCGACGAGATCTTGCCGATGGCCGCATCGCCGAACGCGACCGTCAGCGCCAGACCAATGTTTTTCCAGTGACTGCACCGTGAGGACGGCGTGGATTCGCACGATGTCCTTATCCACTTTCGCGTCGTAATGAGCTTCGCTGACGACGGCGGCGATCGGCAGCCGTGTTGTCCCTGTTCGATTCGATTGCAGCCATCGCAGGTATTCGTCCAGCGGAACAATGGCAGCCGCTTTGGGATCCTGCAGCACACTCTTGAGCGCGCGGTAGGGGATGTAGATCAACTTCTCCCACGACTCGCCTGGCGCTGTGGAAGTATTTTTCCCAGTCTCGGATTTGCTCGGCTGAGCGGGAGGCTTCGGCTCCTCGGCGCCGAAGGCCGCACCGCCGGGCAATGCAAACGCCGTCAAGCCTGCGATCGCAGAAAAGATTAGTGCCCTACGGACCAATCGGAAGCGCGACAACTTCCGTACGGCTTGGAAACCCATCGATAGACCCTAAAGTGCTGGCAAAATGCGGGCGGCGCCCGACCCTATCTACGTCGGAGGCGACGTTATTTGCCAGTCAGTCTTGTGGATTTGCCGAAGAAATGCGACCAGGCCCGGCGTGCGGCCCTCCGGCGGAAATGAGCTTCGCCCAGGTTGAGACGCCGGGCCCACCCGCAAAGTTCCCGGTGCGCAAATCCAAAGCAGCCGCGCACGAAGTCAGCGGTGTTTTTCGTTGCGGGCTAGCCGCGTCGCCGCATCGACTGGCGCCCACGCAGCTAGGCTGCACAAGCCGCCACCGGCGGACCGCTTACTGCGTGCGCGGCTCTTTCGGGCAAAGCACTCAGGCGGCCCGCACGTTGCGCGGCTTAGCGGATTCCGATTCCAAGCTCACGATCTCATCGACGAGGGCCGCGTAATCGGTCGCGCCCGGACACTGCGGCGCGTACTCGAAGATCGACTGACCGAAGCTCGGCGCCTCGGCGAGCTTGATGTTGCGGCGCACCCGGCTGCGAAAGATCGTCGCATTCGCCCAGGGCGCATCGGCATCGCTCTTGTCGAGAAAGCCGGTGAGATCGTCGGTGATGTCGGCCGCCAGACGCGTGCCCGTCTCATAAAGACAAAGGATGATGCCGGTGACGCGCAGTCCGCGATTGAGTCGCCGCGTGATCAGCGCCGTCGTCTCCAGCAGCTTCGACAAACCTTGCAACGCGAAGAAGTGCGGCTGCAGCGGAATGAACATCTCGCGCACCGCGCACAGCGCATTCACCGTCAGCACGCCCAGCGACGGCGGACAATCGATGAGCACATAGTCGTAGGCTTCCGACTCGAGAAACGTATCCAGCGTCTGGCGGAGAATCAGCTCGCGTCCATCGAGGTCGGCCAGCTCCAGTTCGGCCGCGGCCAGGTCGATGATTCGACGGCACCACCCACAGGTTGCTGGCCACCATTCGCCGCACTTGCGCCATGGTGTTCTGACCGGCGAACACCTGGTAGATGGTGGGGATTTCGCCGACGGCTTCCACGCCCAGATGAATCGACGCGTGCCCCTGCGGATCGAGGTCGATCAGGCAGACGCGTCGGCCGGCCCGCGCCAGCCCGGCCGCCAGATTGACGCTGGTGGTCGTCTTGCCGACGCCCCCCTTCTGATTCATGACGGCGATCGTGCGCATGGCGGAGTCCTTTCCTCGGTGCCGCGGGAAGCCGGGGAGTATATCGCGGCGGGAAAGACGCAGGTAGACGAGTTGGCCCCGGCCTGATTTGGCCGCCGCATTCCGGGCGTGTTCGCAGATCTCCGTGCGTAGCGATGATTCATTTTGGGCGGCACTTAGCGATCGGTCGAGCACTGCCGGTGCCTCTCCCGCCGGAGTGCGCGGAAGCGTTGTGACCGTCAGAAACGGACTGGTTGCGCGCCGTGCAGGTTGCCCTAGCTGGCATGAGCGGGCCGCCTTGCGGAGCCGGAACGGGAAAAAAACCAACGCGATGGGGCCAGCGGCGCTTGCGGCCAAAAATGCGTGCTACAGTTCCTTAACGTCGTGGGTCCGGGTTGCCCCGCCCGGGCCGGCGCCGTTGGGACTCGGATTGCCTTTTGGGGGAAGTCGACTGATGAGCTTCTTGCAACGGTTCTTGCCCAACACCGATCGGGAGGGGGCTGTTCCGCCTCAGCGGAGCAGTTTTCAAAACGTCTCCGAGGAGCAGCTCGAGGCGCACCTGAATATCGCGCGGTACGGCAACTTCGTGCTGACCGACGCGGTCCGTCCCTCGTACGACCTGCAAGTCGTTCCTCAATCGGGCTACCGGCACGACGTCTATCAGGACGCCGAGACGGGCATCAAAATTCCCGTGCTGATGGGGGCCGCCTCCAAGGAATCGGTGCTCGACCTGTTCTTCGAGCTCTCGATCCGCTGGGGAACGAGGTCGACATGGTGCTCGAGACCAGCCACGAGCGGAACAGCGGTCATCAGGATCTCTATCGCGAGAGCATCGACCTGCCGGTGCTCAAGAGCACGCTCTACGACTTCGAGGATCTGCTGCTCAACGACGGCTGCTTGGGCATTGCCGTCCTCAATCCGCGGATTCCGTTTGAGGTGCAGTTCGACGAGCACAAGCTCCTGATCATGTACGGGAAGAATCTCAAGGAGTTCGAGAAGGTCTTCCAGAGCTATTCCGTGCGGTGCAACGAAGAGATCAAGTTCATCACCGAAGCCGAACACGTTCACTCGTCGAGCGAGGAATACTTCGAGCAGTTTCAACAACTGCGGTATCGCCTCGGCATCGACGAATAAGTCAACCTCGCCGCCGGGCTGCCAGCGCAGACGGCGGCGATTGTGCGCGCGGCCGTGTCAGATCTTCCGCGACTGAATCGTCTTGAGCGATTCTGCGACCTGCTGTTGCGCGTCGCGGGCTTCGAGAATCGTCTGGCGCAGAACGGCCGGCCGCTGCACGCCTTCCAGACGCAGGATCGTCTTGCCGTCGCTTCCCTTGATCAGCAGATCGGCCGCCTTGTAGAAGGCCTGTCCCGCCTGCTCGTCGATTTCGACGCTCTTGATGTCGGCAAGCGGCGCCTGTCCGTTGAGCCGCACGCCGATCATCTGCCGCACCTGCAGGTTTCGATTCGTGAGCACGAACCGCTGCCCCGAGATCTTGGTGACGACATATAAAAGGAGCGTCACCGTGAGCGCGATGGGCACCACAACCAGCCACAGCGGCAGCGTAATCAACAGCCGCGGCCAGGAAATCCCATGCGTGATCAGCACACCCCCGCACAGGCGGCCGACGGCCCGGCCCATCCCAGTGGCCGCCAGCGACGGATAAGCCGTCATAATTTCGGCCTCCGTCCCCGCACTGACTCCGGAAATTGCTTGCGGCTTTTGTTCCAGCACGAAAGTCACGAACAGCCTTCCTTAAGTGCCCAATCAGGCACGAATTCCGCACTCAGAGCAGTGATTTCAAGCCCCGTAAGCTAGCAGAGCCGCAAGCCGTTTTCCAGCACGCTAAGAAAAGGGGGAAGCTGTGGTTTTCGCTGATAAACTGAGTGCGGAGCGGACCTCCCGTCAGGCGAAAATCGCAATCGGGACTCTGCACGAAGGTCGCGAAGGTGTTGTATTTCGGTCCAGCACGCCGACGTTTCGCTGCCGTAGGCAGCTGTGTTCCTGAGCCCCGAAAAGGGGCGCCAGAACTTAGCCCAGCGTGCAAACGCTGGGTTCAGTTCGGTTCTAATAGCCTCGAAGCCCCGTAAGGGGCGACAGAGTCCGAATCACACGTTGCCAGGCCCATGTCATGTCGCACACCCACACCAGCCTCAACTACCACCTGGTCTTTGGAACAAAAGGCCGCGCCCAATCGATCGCGTCGGGTTTTCGGCTGGAGCTTTGCTCCTATCTCGGAGGCATCCTTAAGGCAGAACGTTGTCTTCCGCTCGAAATCGGCGCGGTCACCGACCATGTCCATTTACTCGTCCGACTTCCGCCCACGGTCGCACTGGCTGACCTACTCCGCACGCTCAAGGCGAATTCCTCGAAGTGGCTCAACGACACGCGGTTCCCGCGCCGAACGTTTGCATGGCAGGACGGATACGCCGCGTTCACTGTCAGTCAATCGCAACTTGGCCGAGTGGCAGCCTACGTGCGCAATCAGGAAGAGCATCATCGGAAAATGACGTTTCGCGAGGAACTCATCGCCCTCTTCGAGCGCAACGGCGTTTCATATGACGAGCGCTATCTGCCTCAATAGACCCGCGAGCGCCAGTCACGGCACCATCGCGATAACCGCGCAGTCGCTCTGTCGCCCCTGCCGGGGCTTTCTATCACCACGATCGCGAGATCCCAGCGTTCGCACGCTGGGCTATGCTCTGTCGCCCCGTCCGGGGGCTCCCATTCAGCGGCTCACTGCCCGCTGCCCTGGCCGCGAGCGGCCTTCCACCACACGGTTCCTGGGACCGGTGCGGGCGGGAAGGGATCTTCGCACTTCGGTTTCTCCGCAACGGTGTCCCGTCCCGTCGTCGCGTTTGTGTCCCCAGCGGTATTTGCTGAGGTGTCCCGTCCCGTAGTTCCGTCCCGTCCCGTGTCCCGTCCCACCTCCGGTGCGGCTTCCGGCAAAGGAGCCGCGCACGCAGTCAGCGGTTCTTCCGGCTTGGGATGCGATGCCGGTGCCTCACTCGTCGGCACCTGTCCCCTCCGCTGTTCCAACGTTCGACGCATCTCCTCCAGGTTGAGACAAGTCGAGGTGCCCGAAGCACGGGACTCCTTTTGATCCACAAACTGTCCCGTCCCGACGTCGTACACTTTCTGATCAGCCCGCGACACGCGCTGCGACTTGATCGCCGCCTCAGACAGGTCCACGATCTGCACCCGGCTGTAAGTCACGATCGGCCTCCGCCAGTCGATCTTGTCTGTCGTTTTGACCACGTGCCCCTTCTCGATCAGCCAGTCGAGCAGCCGGTTGATCCGGTCGCCGCTGAAGCCGAGAGTGTCGCGGATCGACCGGGCCGTGCGTCCGTCCGGGTAAGCCGACAAGTACTCGAGCGTCCGCTGGCACTGACAATCGAAGGAGAGCGCGCGGCGGCGCTGGTTGCGGTCTTCGGTGGCCGCGACCCAGCGCTCGTCCGTCAGTGCCTCGAGCGACGAGACCGAGCGAAGGGTGGTTTTCCAACCTCGAGTCCGGGTGGCTGGGGTCGGCGTCTTCGCGACTCGACTGAGCTCGCCGAAGTCCGCCCCCAGAGCGTCGAAGACTGGGGGCTCGCCTGTCGGCTCGACTCCAGCCACCCCTTCATCGACATCCAATTCCCACAAGCCATGATCGCCGGCCCGGCTGCCGGCGCTCAGCCACAACTCGTGGTGTCCCGTCCCGGGGTCGTAGGGGCGCCGGCGCGACAGCAAGAGCCACTGAGCCGAGAACTCGGCAAAGCCGCTCCAGGCAATATCATCCAGCGTGGCCGGGTCTCCCAGCTTGCTCGAACGCTTGCAGTGATGCACGACCAGCACCGTGCAGCCGGTCGACTCGCAGAGCTCGGCCAGCGGATGAAGCAAAGCACCCATCGCGAACAGGTTGCGTCCGTTCTCGCCTCCCATCGCCAGATAAGCCGGATCGATCACCACGCAGACCGGCTTTTCGTCCTCGACGAGCTTTTTGAGAGCCGCGACGTCGCTGGGCCGGTCGAGCCGGGGCAAGTCGGGCGACAGTTTGAAGTTCTCGAGCGAATCGAGCGACAGCCCCCGCTCGGCGCAGATTCGCCGAGCGATCGACTGCAACGCGGCCAATCCCGATTCGCCCGAGAGAAACAGCACTCGCCCCGGCTCGGGCACGGGGAAGCGGCCCAGAAACGGCGTCCCGCTGGCCAAGGAGATTAAGAGGTCAGCCGCGATTGACGTCTTGAGCGACTTGAACGCCCCGAAGATGCCGCCGGGCTGACCGGCCGCCAGCACGCCGGGGATCAGAGAGCGAGTCTCGTATTGGCCCGCGTTGAGCTGAGCCGCGGTCAGCAGCCGGAACCTTTTGGCGGGGGCGCGAGTGTTCGTCGCCTGACCGTTGGCGTGTTGCTCATTCCATGCGGCGCTCTCCCGCACCTGCCGGGTGAGTTCCGCCAGCTCCCGATCCAGATCGGCGAGGAGCTCTTCCTCGCTGGAAAACCACATGTTTTCTCTCGGCAACTTGGCGTGACCGTTTCCGTTCTGGAGACCGTTTCCATTCTGCATGTTGAGACCTTGAGAAAGTGCTAAAGAGGTGTGTTCAGGAAGAGAGCGTGGCTGGGAACGCGCGCAGCGCGGCCCCAGGGTTCAGGCATCTGGGGGCGAACCGAGACGGTTCGACCCCAGCCACCCGCCGCCGTAAGCGGAACCCCAGCCCCCCGCGCGCAGTCGGAACCGCGCCCACTCGCCGGCGATCGGGAGGCGAACCGAACCCTCTCACCCGCCTGAAGATGCGGCGGTTCGATCAGGCCGGCGTATAATTGGAGTGCTCTTCTGATTTTCCCAGATCGGGAACAGGCTGAGAAGACCGTGTTTCTATGCGCGTGTAAACAACTTGGAAAATAGTTACACGGGAGGCGATGGTGGGTGAGTAGATGCCCACCGGGTGGGTGCCACGGCTGAGCTTGCTCAGCCGTGCTCTTTCGGCGGCTAATCATGGTGGGTGACCGGGAGCAGGAGTTCGGCTTCCTTTACGCGTTCGCGAAGACACGGCTGAGCGAGCTCAGCCGTGGCACCCAATCGGGACGCCTGGCTGAATCTGGTGGTGCCATCAAGATTGCAAGCCCCGTCAGGGGCGACAGAGACTCCGGGCTGGCCATGAACGACCGGTTCGCCGGCCCGTGAGCACGATCAACTCCAACGCCGCGCCCGAACGGCCACGCCATTTTTCTCACTCTGTCGCCCCTGACGGGGCTTTGGAGCTAGAAACGAGCCCTTGAACCCAGCGTTGACACGCTGGGCTATGCTCTTCCGCCCCTAACGGCGCTAATCTCGTCTGCCCGTCGGGTGCCGGGGCCAACCGGGCCTAGAGCCGGCCCCGACCTCGTGATCGCTCGGCGTAAAGGCATGTGGACTGGGCGAATTGGGTAGAGCCTAGGGGTCAAGACCAAAATCATGGAAGTGGTTCCACTTTCTGATTGGCGGATTCCCTTTATCCGCGTGCGCGCGAAGAATAATAGTGGATAATGTCACTGTGGGCGGCGTTCGGAATGGCCGCTCGGAAAGAGCGCCTGTCCACGGAGCGGTTGCGAGGTGATCGCGTGGCCGCAACGTTCGAGTCATTCAAGCATCGGTGGCCGCTGTCGCTGGAACTCCCGGCCGGCGGCGGGACTCGGCCCCTTTCGCGGGGCTTCACCTGGTCGATGCGCCTGCTGTGTTGTGCGGCCCTCGGCGTGACCGGCTATCTGGCTGTTACGGCTCTGCGCTCGGGGGATGTGGCGGGCTGCGGGGCCGGAACCGCCTTTGATTGCAGTTTCGTTCTGCACAGCCGCTGGTCCAAAGTGCTCGGCCTCCCGGTGAGCATCCCGGCATTTGTTTTGTATACCGTGTTGGTGGGTGCGCTCTTCTTCTGCCGGGCGGGCGCGACGAAAACGCGGTTGCATCTGGCTTGGGGAGTGGTCACGGTCGGGGCCATCGCGGCAGGGCTCGCGGCAGTCTGGTTTATCGGCCTGCAGGTTTTTGCCGTCGGCCACCTCTGCGTTTACTGCATCGCCGCCCACCTGTGCGGGCTGGCTCTGTGTCTGGCGATTTTGTGGACGAGGCCGTTGGGTGTGCGAACCACGGCACGGCTGGCCGCCGTCAGTGTCCTGGGCGTCAGCCTGATGCTCGGGGCCCAGGTTTTTTCAGCTCCTCCGCAAACCTTCCAGGTCGAGCGCTATTCGACCGACGCGGCGACGAGCAACGCGTCGGCACCGGCTGAGTCGGGTGCCAGTGCGAAACACCAAGAAACCGGTGCGAAACAGCAAGAAAAAAATCCGGCTGCCGTAGTCTTTGAACCCCCCTCCGGCGTCCCCGACGACGTCGAGAAATAATTGTGAGATTTTCGATGTCGCTCTTGGAATCGCGCTCTGGCTCTGCCTGCGCCCGCCTGGCCTTGGCCCTCTCGGTTCTTTCGTGCGGAAGCGTGGCGCTCGCTGGCCCCAATGCCCAGGACAAAGCGAGCGACAAGCAACCGGCGAAGGCGCCGGCCGCTCAAAGTGCCGCCGACAAGGCTGGCGCTGACAAAACTGGCGCTCAAAAGCCACAGGAGAAGACCGCCGCGCGGAAGCGTCGGATCATCACGGTCGCCGGCGGGCAGGTCGCGCTCGACATTCGGCATTGGCCCCTGTTGGGAAAGCCCGACGCCAAGTATGTGTTTGTCGAGATGTTCGATTACACGTGCCCCTATTGTCGGGCGACCCATCAGGCGGTGCGCGGCGCGATGGAGCATTTCGGCGACGACCTGGCGATCATCGCGCTGCCCGTGCCGCTGGACTCGGCCTGCAATCGCAACGTCGGGTACACGGCCGCCGAGCACGCGGAAGCGTGCGAAATCGCCAAAATCGCCGTCGCCGTGTGGCGCGTCAGTCGGAAGCAATTTGCGCCGTTTCACTCGTGGCTGTTTGATCCGGCATACCGGCGCACGGCAGCCGAGGCGCGGCAGCACGCGGCCGAGCTGGTCGGCGAAAACGCCATTCGCGATGAACTCAACCTGCCGCACGCAGCCAACTACATCCTCAAGCACGTCGAGCTGTATGAGCGCGTCGGATCGGGGAGTCTGCCCAAGATCCTGTTCCCGACCTCGACGGTCTCAGGCTCGGTCGAGTCGGCTGGCACGTTGATCGACATGATCAGCCGCGACGGGATCGCACCGCAGTAGCAGGCGCGGAATTTGCATTGAGCAGAGCCCATGCGTGCGCTCCTGATCGTGGCCCTGTTCCTGTTGCCTGGCTTCGTGCTCCGGTCGTCCGCGGCCGCCGGCTACGCCAAACAGGAGACCGAGTTCCACCTCGATGCGCCGGCCGCGAAGGTCTGCGCTTGGATCGAGCATCATCCCGCGGACCTCGAGCGGGCGGCCGGTGCGTCGGTCGTGGTCGAGCGAGACGATTACGTCAGGCTCGGTCGGACGGACGAGCATGGGCAGTACGAGTTTTGGGTCCGACGTTCGGGGCAGCGCGGCCAATATCGCGAGACTCTCGTCAAGAGCTTGACCGGCGGCGTGCAGCGCCAGCAAACCGAAGTCCTGGTGGTTGCCAACCCGTCGGGCGGGTGCGACCTGACGATCCGAATGACGGCGACCGTTGACGACGTGGCGAACGTGAAAATCGCGGTCGCTTGCCGCCGGGCCATCAAGGGCATGCGCGCGTTGCTGGAAAAAAACTTTGAAGCGCAGGCGCCCTGACCGGCGAAGGGGCGTCTCTGCTCACTCCCGAGGCACGCCGAGGATCTCAACGTAGCGATCGCCCCTTGGCGTCCGAGAGCCCCCCGCGAAGATGAGTCGCGTACCCTGCGGGTTAAAACGCACGCAGATGATCCATTCCGGTCCCTCGATCTCGTGCAGCAGCGTGAGGTTGGCCGCTTTCCAAAGGGCGACTGACGTGTTGACGCCCGACGTGGCGAGGATTTTGCCGTCGGGCGACCAATCGACAGAATAAAGCTCCTCACCCCGGGCGTGGGCCCGCTGCAGGAGGTCGCCCGTCTGCACGTTCCAGACCGCTAGATTGCAGTCGCAATAGGCCACTGCCAGGCGTTTCCCGGTCGGGTCGAACTTTAGCTCTTGGGACTCTTGCGGCCGCAACCTATGCAACAATCGGCCGGTCGCGACATCGAACAGGCACGTCGAGGAGTTTCGATTGCCAACCGCGAGGATGGTGCCGTCGGGGCTGAAAACGGGGGTCAAGCCACCTTCGACCTGTCCGGTATCGAGATTTCGGATCCGCTTGCCGGACTCAACAGACCAAAGGGCCGCCCGGGTCCCATAACCGCCAGTCGCCAGCAGTTTCCCGTCGGGGCTAAGACTGACGGAGGGCTGCTGGTTTTTCGTTTCCAGGGCCATCTCGCGACCGGTCGACAGGTTGAGCAGGAGAGCCTTTGTCGAGTATTCGGCGAGGGCAGCAAACTTTCCATCCCGGCTAAAATCAAACCCGACGAGCTTGCGGTTGGCGCCAATCGTCCGCACAAATTGCAAATTGTCGGCGGAACAGATCTCCACAGGCTTTCCGAATTCCAACAGCGCCGCTTCGTTGTCGTGGTGGGTCCAGCCGATTCGGAAGACGTCCCTTGGGATTCTGGCCGCCGTCTCGAGCGCGGACGCATTGTCGAGGGTAATCTGGGCTGTCGATTGCGCGGCGAGCTGCCGACGTCGCTCGTACATTTGGACCTGCTCGGGTGACAGCACCGTGTTCTGCGCCTTGGCGAAGAGTGAGCCCGCTCCGAAGGGGCCCGACTTCACCGCGGACCGCAGGACGTTGGCTTCGGTGAAGGCGGCCCGAACCACCGCATCGGAGCCGCTCCGACGCGCTTCCACGTACTTTGGTCGTTGACGGTTCACCCGGTCTTCGAGCCGTTCGATGTCCCCGCGACCGGCCAGCTTGAGTTTTTGCTTTTGGATCTGGCTCAATCCGTAGCGTCGGTCGATCGCGGCCACTCGTCGTGCGAGAACATGATCCAGCCGAGTCCTGAGGGCCGTCGGCGGGACCGGTCCGTTGTCTCCCAGGACCAACTGATCGAATTCCTGCATAAACGACCGCGACGCGTCATCGAGGGGCCCGACTTGAGGCGCGGGAGCGTCTGGCGCAACTTGCGGTTGAGCCGCCTGCGCGGGCAAGAGACCGATTGCCGCTAAAGCTGCCAGAGCGGCAATGGCCCAATGGACAAAAACTCGCATGGCGGTGGCCGCTTGCTCCGGCGACAGGATCGACAACGAACGCCCCAAGTCGCCAATTCTCGATCACAAAGCCCGCACGTGCAATTGCGTCACGATGTCGGGGCCGCGGCCGCCCACGCCGAACCCGTCTGCCCTTGAGAAAAAAGATGTTTGCCAAACGCTGATTGAGTAGGATGTTCAGCCAACAGGAATTCGAGCCTGCTTCTTTGCTTCGTGTGCCTCGTGCGATCGACTCTTTCGTGACTGAGGTCCACCATGTCAAATCCGGCGACCGAACAGGTTTCTGTTTTCCGGGCGAAGCGAGCCCCCAACCCGGTTCCTTATTTCATCGGGGGGGCGTTGTTCTGCGGCTTGGCCGTGCTCGGCTTTGTCGCCGCGCTCGGGAAGAACGTGGGGCAACCCAATCTCACGTTGATGACCACGGTGCCCATCATGATCGGGGGTGGGGCGATTCTCGCCGGGTTGCAGATGGCGCGAGCACCGGTCGAGGTGCGAACGGGCGGGCGCGGTTTGGTCCTGTTCTTCCGTAAGAAGACCGAGAAATTTCCGTGGGAAGAACTGGCCTTCGCGTCGGCCGTGCGCGGTCTCCTGCACCAGCGCGTCATGAAGATCTACAACGAGCGCGGCCGCCGCGTTGCCACGGTGACCGACGCTCTCGAAGATTTTGACGACCTGGTCGAAATCATCGACGGGCACTTGAACGCCCGGCCCGACGACAAAGGCGCGACAATCAGCAAGCGGAAAGCCCGCCGCTTTGCGGTCTTCTTTGGCGCGTTTGGCGTGCTGATGCTTTGTGGCTCCGTCACTCTGGCGTGGCACACCCGCGAAGAAGCGCGCGCGCCCAATTACTGAAAGAATCGGGCGTAGAGACCGATGCCGAGATCGTCGAACGCTTTCTTGCGCCCAATGGAGTCACCCCGCGGCTCGTTTACCGAGTGACAAGCCCCGACGGGCGGTCCGCGACGCGCAACGCACAACTCGAGCGCATGGTCTGGCAGGACCTCGAGGGGGAAAAGACGGTGCGGGTCCGCTACGTCCCCGACGAGCCGTCGATCAGTCGCGTGCTCGAGGGAGAGGTCGAGGATCGCCAGCAGAACGACCTCGGATATGTAGCGTGTGCGATCGGAGCGGCGATGAGCCTCGCCTTCCTCGCTTTTGCGAGCCTGCTCGCGTTCGGCTACAGCTTGGACGTCGACTCGAAGACGGGGAAAGTGTCCATCAAGCCGTACGGCACCGGCCGGTGACGGCGCCGAGCCGCCCGCGCCGATCGGGCGGGTCCCTTCAATCACGACGCGAACCGCGCAACGGCGCGGGTCGCGGCGCTCTTGCTGCCGCGAGTCTGCTGGTGAGGCACTTCCCGCCGCCGCAGCCACCGCGGGCTGGCTCGGTGGTTCCCGTACGGGTTACCCCCCATTGCCAAGCTGAAGCGCCGCGCCGTAGGCTGAAAGGATTGATCCGGGATCCTGCATGAACGATCGGCCAGATTCTGTCGACGGCGCCTCTGAGCCGTTCGCTTCCACCATAATGGGGGGCGTCGGTGCTACGCCGCGCGAGAAGGTCGGCAGCGTCATCGGGCCGTACAAGCTCCTGCAGCAACTGGGCGAGGGCGGCTTCGGCATCGTCTACATGGCCGAGCAGGAGAAGCCCGTTCGGCGCGTGGTGGCCGTCAAGATCATCAAGCCGGGCATGGATACGGCCCAGGTGATCGCCCGCTTCGAGTCAGAGCGGCAAGCGCTGGCCCTGATGGATCACCCCAATATCGCCCGTGTGCTCGATGCGGGGGCGACTGAGTCCGGCCATCCCTACTTCGTGATGGAACTGGTCCGCGGGGTGCCCATCACCGAGTTCTGCGACAAGAACCATCTGCCGCCCGAGCAGCGGCTCAAGCTGTTCATCGACGTCTGCCACGCGATTCAACATGCGCATCACAAAGGAGTCATTCACCGCGATATCAAGCCCTCCAACGTGCTCGTGACGTTGCACGACGGCATGCCCGTCGTGAAGGTGATCGACTTCGGCGTCGCCAAAGCGACCGTGCAGAAGCTGACCGAGAAGACGCTGTTTACCGCGTTCGGCCAAATGCTCGGCACTCCCGCTTACATGAGCCCCGAGCAGGCCGAGATGAGCGGCCTCGACATCGACACCCGCAGCGACGTCTATTCGCTCGGCGTGCTGCTCTACGAATTGCTTACTGGGACGACGCCGATCGAGGCCGCCAAACTGCGGGAGGCCGGATATGCGGAGATGCAGCGACTGATCCGCGAGCAGGACGCCCCGCGGCCCAGCACTCGATTTTCCAAGCTGGGCGATACGGCCACGATCGTGGCAGGCAATCGGGGCGTTGACGTCAGGCGGCTCGTGCAGCTTCTCTCGGGCGACCTCGACTGGGTGGTGATGAAGGCGCTCGAGAAGGACCGTAACCGCCGCTACGACACGCCGGGCGGTTTCGCCGACGACGTCCAACGCTATCTCCGCCGCGAAGCGATCGTCGCCCGGCCCCCGTCAACGGCTTACAAAGTCCGCAAGTTCGCCCAGCGAAATCGGGGCACCGTGGTGACCGTGACCGTCGTCGCCGTCGCGCTCTTGGCGGGCATTGTCGTCTCGACCTGGCAGGCGCTGCGGGCGCGGCGCCGAAGCGGCGGCCATTGTGGCGGCCGACGAGGCGCGGGCCAGTGAAGCAGAAACGAAGGAGGCGCTGTTGCGCGCGACGCGCGGAAGCGGCGGCCCATGCCGCCGCCGACGAAGCTCGCGCTCGCGAGGCCGAGACCAAAGTCGCGCTCACGCGCGCGACCCGTGCCGAAGCGTCTGCCCAATCCGCCGCCAAGGAGGCGCGGGCTCGCGAGGCAGAGTCCAAAGCCGTTGTCAGCTTCGTCGAGAACCAGGTCTTTGCCGCCGCGCGGCCGACAGGACAAGAAGGGGGCCTCGGACGCGATGTCACAATGGGAAAGGCGATCGAGTCGGCGGTGCCTCACGTCACCAAGAGTTTTCCCGGCCAGCCCCTGATTGAAGCCAAGCTGCGTTTGACGCTGGGGAAGTCGTTCTATTTCCTGGGCGAGGCACAGAAGGCCGCCGAGCAAGAGGAGGCGGCCCGCGCCATCTACACGCATTTGTTGGGGCCTCACGACCCGTTAACGCTGCTTGCAATGCACAATCTGGCCAGCAGCTATGCCACCCTCGGTCGCGTCGACGAGGCCCTCAGGCTCCGCGAGGAAACGCTCGCGTTGCGCCGCGAAAAGCTCGGTCCCGACAACCCGGACACGCTTGCCAGCATGAACAATCTCGCGCTGAGCTACGGCGACGGCGGCCGGCTTGCCGACGCGCTCAAGCTTCGCGAAGAAACTCTGGCAAGATTCAAGGCGACGGAGGGGCCCACCCACCCCGACACGCTGATGGCGATGAACAATCTGGCCAATGCCTATTTCGCACTGAACCGCTATGACGAGGCCCTCAAACTTCGCGAGGAGGCATTCGCGCTCTACAAATCCAAGGTCGGGCTCGACCACCCCGACACGCTGCGGGCCATGGGTAACCTGGCCAGCAGCCTCTCGATGGCCGGGCGCAACGACGAGGCCCTCAAGCTCCGCGAGGAAACGCTGGCGCTTCGCCAAGCCAGGCTCGGCCCCGACCATCCCGCCACGCTGATCAGCATGAGCGCCTTGGGCGACAGCTATGAAGCACTCGGCCGGCATGCCGACGCGCTGAAGATCCGCCAGGAAAACCTGGCACTGCGTAAGGCGAAGCTCGGCCCCGACCATCCCGACACGCTGTCGAGCATGAACAACCTGGCGGACTCCTATGCTGCCTTGGGGCGTGACGCCGACGCACTCAAACTCCGTGAAGAAACGTTCGCGCTGCGGAGAGCCAAGCTGGGCGCCGACCATCCCGACACGCTGCAGACCATGGCGGTGCTGGCCCAAAGCCTGGTGGCTGCCAATCGCGGTCAAGAAGCGTCGCCGATGATCGACGAATGTCTCCGCCTCATCGCCGGGAAGAATGTGGATGCGTTTGTCCTTTTCAGCGCGTACGACGCACGCCTGCGGATTTGCCAAAAGGCCAAGGATGCCGCCGGTTGCCGCCAGATGGCCGAGAGTTGGGAAAAGCTCAACCGCACCGATCCCGACAGCTTGTACACGGCCGCCTGCTTCCGCTCGATAACTGCTTCCCTGCTCCGCGCGGCCGACAAGTCTCCTGGTGCCAATCGATCGGCCGACGACGAGGCCGAACGCGCCATGGCCTGGCTCAAGCAATCCATCGCGGTCGGCTTCAAGGATGCGGGGCACATGAAAAACGACAAGGACCTCGACCCCCTTCGCACGCGAGACGACTTCAAGAAGCTGTCGGCCGAGCTGGCAGAAAAGGTCCGGGCTAAGCGATGAGTCTTTCACCCGCCGCATGAAAGATCTGCGAACCGCTGGACGCGAGTCGGTGTCCTTACAGCCGGGGGCGATGGTCGCGCAGCGCGCTTGAATGCTTGATGCTGTCGCAGATGCCCCGGCGCCACGCTTTTCGCACGCAGGAGACCGACAATGCAATCCATTTCTGCGATTCGTGTTCTGGCACGTCCGGGCTTTGCTGTCGGCTAGGCTTGTTCTTGGCCCACGCGGCCCGGCTCTCTGCGAATTGTTCGCTGGCGCTTGCACTATGCGCCGGCGTCGCCGGCTCTTAGAGGAGCCGCGCACGCAGTAAGCGGTTCTTCGTCTTTCACCCCCCGCATACCCTGGTTCCTTCATTTCCATGAATCGAAAAAAGCCTTCGCGCAGGCAACTCGAATCGCTCTGCGCCGACGTTCATCCGGACGACGGCCTGGACCCGAAAGTTTTCTTTCGCCGCTTCAAGAAGACGCGGCCGATGCGGGACCCGCATCCCGTCCATCGGAAGACGTTGCAACTCTGCAGCCAGGTGGCCGACACGCTGAACCTGGTGCTTAGCGGCGAGTGCGGCGACGAGTTTCTGCAGTCCTTGCAAGTCGTCGCGGTCAGGCCGGCGCCCAACGCGGCTCAATTGCTGGTGCTCGTGACTTCCTCGTCGTACGATCCGGCTCCCGACCCGGCCACGATCTCAGCGCATCTGGCCGCCGCGAACGGACGTCTGCGCGCCGAAGTGGCGACTGCCATCGTGCGACGGTGCGCGCCGAAATTGGTGTTTCAATACGTGGCACGTAATTTGATGAATGGACAGCCGTGAATGGGTCGCGGTGCGCGGCAGCGATCAAGGCTTTTGGGCGAAGTGTTCCGACTTCAAAACGCATTCCGAATTCAACACTCACGGTTGCTTGGGCGAACGAGCGGCCGCTTTCGCCGCGTCGCTCTTGGCAGCCTCGATCTGACACACGACGCGAAAGCCCGAGTCGGGTCGTCGGAACGTGTCGATTCCCCAGTAGCGGTAACGGGTGCCCGCGACGTGCGTGAAGCCGCCGCCGCGGCCGACGTGCGCGTCACCCGTCGCCGGACCGGGTGGATCGTCGATCGGGGAGTGGTCGTAGTAATCGGGCGCATACCGATCGGAACACCATTCGGCCGCGTTCCCGATCGTGTCGTACAGCCCAAAGTTGTTGGGGAGGAAGTGCCCGACCGGACTGGTGTAGACGTAGCCGTCGGAGGTCTTCACGCTCTCTTTCCATTTCGGAAAGACAGCCTTCGCCGCAGCGTCGGCGACGTTGCCGATTTGCGTCGTGTCGTCCATGTCGCCGCCATAGTAATGACGGCTCAGCGTCCCGGCGCGGCAAGCGTATTCCCATTCGGCTTCGGTCGGCAGACGATACACCTTTCCTTCTTGGCGGCTCAGCCAATCGCAAAACGCGATCGCGTCCTTCCACGCGATCTGAACCACGGGATGGTTGTCCTCTTGCGGAAACCCCGGCTCGCGCCACGTGTATTTTTTGTTCGGCTCCCACGTCGTGGACACCTGGCCGTTATCCAGTCGGATTCCCCCAGGCGCAGTTTCCGCGAGCGTGCGGAATCCCGTCGCGTTGACGAACTGTGCGAATTGACCGCGCGTCACTTCGTAGACGCCGAAGTAACAGGGCCGCGTGATGCGGACCTGATGTCCCCCGTAGGGACCCATCATGTAGGAACCGGGCGGAACCAGTTCGAGCTTGATTCCGATCGCGTTCGTCGTCTCGACTGGCACGTTGAGCGTCTTGGCCCAGGCCCTCTGTGCGATTCGCGCGACCGGCGCGCCGAACGGAAAAACAAGCGACGGACGATCGGACGGCCCGATCATGGCCTTGCCCCCTCCCGGGGCGCCTTCGGTCGGGTGAGACTCAGAGGGCGGCCCGGGTTGGGGCTTGGCGTCCGATTTTGCCGTGAGCTGGTCGCCCGAATTTGAGCCCGCCTGAAGGGGCAGCACCGGCAAGTTCGCATTGCCCAATTTGGCCGCGATTGTCGAACCCGTCAGAGAGACCTTCACAATTTCCTTGTTCCCTTTCTCGAGCGTGAAGGTGCCGGTTTTGAATTTGAGGTCGCCGTGCGTGATGGTCAGCTCGTTTTCGCCAGGATCGACTCTGACCTCTTCGCTGGCCGGTCCCGTCAGCGTGATGGTCCCGCCGCGCAGGGCAACCTGCACCCCGGGATCAGTGATCTGAATTTCGAGCACGGACTTTCCGACGCGCAGATAGAGGACCACGGCCGCCAACAATCCCAGGGCCGCCGCTGAGCCAAGCGCCCACCACGTCCACGAGTTTCTGGCGGGGGACCTCGAGGCCGGCCTGACCGACGGATTGCGAACAATCGCCGCCAGCTCGTCGGCCACGGCGGAGAGCGACGGGAATCGATCGGCTGGGTTCTTCGCCAGCATCTTCAAGCAGACGGCATCAATCCGCGGGTCGAGGTTCGGACAGTACCGGCTCGGAGGAGTCGGTTCTTTTGAGACGATTTGTCCCATCACCGACGCCAACGACCCCACGAACGGCACTTGCCCGGTCAACAGTTCATAGAGGATCACTCCCAGGCCGTACTGGTCGGCCGCGGGACCGACTTTCGTCGGGTCTCCCTCGACCTGCTCGGGCGACATGTAAGCGGGCGACCCCAGGATCATGCCCGTCTGTGTGAGTCGCAGCTCCTCTCCCGGCCGGATTTGCTGCGCCAGCCCGAAATCCATGATCACCGGCTCGCCTTGGCGATCGACCATGATGTTGGCCGGTTTCAAGTCGCGGTGCACGATCCCGTGGTTATGGGCCTGCTGCAGCGCCTGCGCGATCTTGCCGACGGCAATCAGGATTTGCTGTTCGGTCTGCGGCACCGCGGGAGCGACGAATTCGGAGAGCAGCCGTCCCTCGATGTAAGCCATCGTGATGTAGTGTTTGCCGCCGATGTCGCCGACGTCGTAGACGGGGCAAATGTGAGGATGCCGCAACGTGGCAGCGGTCCGCGCCTCGCGATAGAAGCGCTCGAGCAATTCCTGCTCGGAGTCGTCGGTGAACTGGGGCGTTTTGAGCGCGACGGATCGTCCAAGCTGCGTGTCTTCCGCGAGGTAAACCGTCCCCATCGCGCCCCGTCCCAGCGTGCGGAGGATCCGGTAGCGGCCGAACTGCCCCGTCAGGTCGCTCGATTTCGAGTCTTCCGCGGAGGCCGGCGTCCTGGGGGCCAGGGTTTCGCTGGCCTGCTGGCTGAATGAGCCGGTCGAGATTTGCGAGACGCCTTGAAAAGACTCGGCGGCGAACTTGCGAAGTTCGTCTTCGGTCGAGATGAACTGCCGCAACTCGTCGGCGATCGCTTCGTGCTTTTGAAAAAACGACTCGCGATCGAGCGGTTCGTGTCGATCGACGTGGTCGAAGTAGTCTTCCAGCGCCGCTTGCAGCCGCGGATCGTTCGGATTCGCCGGTGGTTTTGCTGGGGCTGGCTCGTTCATCGGTCGGCTTCCGCGAATCAGCAACCCTGGGCCAAACAGCTCGACGCGTTCATTGTTTCAGGAGCGCTGCGTTAAAAACACTCCTGATGATCGGGAATCAGCCGGCGAAATGCCAGTTTTGACGCCGGTCGCCCAAACGCAAGAACGCCCGGAATCATCCAGGCGTTCTTGCGGTGACTTTCCGCTGGCGCCCCGTCAGCTGGCCGACGTTGGCGTGGGCCCCGGAACCTGCGTACCGCTGGTCGTGTCATCGACCGGCTGGGCCGACCCGATTTGGATCGGAGCGACTGGCGCCGGCGGCACCAGCGAAGTCACGGGTTCGATCACCTCGGTCACGTTTTGAGGCCTCACCGTGGTGGTCACCGGCGGAAAGACAGGATCGGTCACAGTGTTGGAGTAGTAGTACGAAGGGCCAACCCCGCTTGTACCGACGTAGCCCGGGCCCCATCCGCCCCAGTAGCCAAGGCCGCGATTTCTCCATCCCCAACCGTATCCGCCGTATCCCCAGCCGTGACCATAACCATGCCCCCATCCGTGTCCGTAACCATGCCCCCAGCCGGCGTGATTGTGAGCAAAGCTGTGATTCCCGAAATTATGGCCGGCGTGTCCATGGCCCCCGTTGTGGTGAGCGACGCCCGCATGATGGGCCGAGCCGTGCGAATGTCCGCCATGCCCACCGTGCCCGTGTCCACTGTGTCCCCCGCCATGTCCGCCGTGTCCACCACCCCCCTTGGCGAAGCTCGGCGTGGCCGAGAAGAGCGTCAATGCGACAACCACCGCAGCCGTTCCCAAGAGACTTGAGCGTTTCATGATTAATCCCCCCGACCCGTTGGTGAGTGATTGAGTTTTTGCTAACCGAACGACTCAAGAAGCCCGGTTTCGGGGGGAATGAGTGTAATTCCTTGAAAAATTCCTCAAGTTTCGCGGAAATTGTCCGTAGTGCTTTCCATAAAAGGAGTTAAAGCGAGATTTATCGCGTTGGGCGGCTAGGGTCGCGGGAAGCTGTTAGCTGCCTCTAGCCAGCCAGGTTCTGCCTGAGACTCGCCATGGCCCGCTTCATCAGCCACACGAGCGCGTCTTTGGTCAGCCCCATCCCCGTGGCGATCTCGACCATCGATTCGCCGTCCAGATACCGGCGCCGCAGTGCCTCTTGTTCGTCCTGAGGAAGCTGGGCGATCGCTTGGGCGAGCCGGGCCGATTCCTCGCTGCGCACGGCGTGTTGGCTGGCCGTCGTTTGACGAGCCGCGTAAGCCTCGGCGTCGCTGACCCGCTTTTCGCGATAAATGGCCCGCTTGCCGGCGTGCAGTAGATTCCGCGCGGCATTGCGAATGTTCCGCTCGTGAATCTGACGCAACCAGGCGGCGAATTGGGCGTCGTCGTTTCCCTCGAACTCGGTGATCTGTTTATGGACCGACAGACACGTTTGTTGCACGATGTCCGAAGCGTCGATTCGGGCTGCGGCCCGATCATCAAGCATCTTGTCCGCCAGACCCCAGAGGTAACGGCGATACTTCTCCAGCAGTTCGCCCAGAGCGGCCTGGTCGCCGACCCGCGCCCGTTCGATCAGCTCGCGATTGACGGCGTCGGATTCCAAGTTGCCTCCGCGGCAGCGGCTTGCAGATCCATGAAAAAGAGACAAAAACACCCGGGGAGAGCGATCTCCTTGATTCTGCGGTAAATGCCTTTCCGATTCCAGTTCGCTCCCGAGGCTGAGCTTGTGATCTCGTTCATCGTGCCGGCCTACAACGAGGAGCTTCTGCTCCCGGCGACCTTATCGGCGCTCGAGGCCGCGGCTCACGCGTTGGGCGAGCCTTCCGAAATCGTCGTGGTGGACGACGCTTCGACCGATCGCACAGCCGCCGTCGCCGAAGAGCACGGGGCGCGCGTCATTCAGGTCAACCACCGCCAAATTGCCGCAACGCGCAACTCCGGGGCGCGCGAGGCGAAGGGAGATCTCTTCATCTTCGTCGACGCGGACACCGTCGTGAACCCGGCGGTCGTTCGGGCGGCTGTTGACGCCATGCGGGACGGGGCCGTCGGTGGGGGTTGCGATCTGCGCTTCGACGGCCGCTTGCCATTCTGGGCCAGGTTGATGATCGTTTCGTTCCGTCCGGTTTATCGAGTCGGACGGCTGGCGAGCGGTAGTTTTCTCTTCTGCACGCAGCAGGCATTCGACGCTGTCGGTGGATTCGACGCGACTTTGTTCGCCGCCGAGGAAGCCGTCATGAGCCGTGCTTTGCATGGTCAAGGCCGTTTCGTTGTGCTGCGAGAAACGGTGCTGACCTCGGGCCGCAAGCTGCGGGCGTATTCCGCGTGGGAAGTGTTTCGCCTCTTGAGCCGCCTGGCGCTCTTGGGGCGACGGGCGTTGCGAAATCGTCAGGGCTTGGACATCTGGTATGGCGCTCGGCGCGTGGATCCGCAAAGCGAGTGACCGCGCGGGCGGCACTGAGGCGCGGGCTCTGGTCCATCGCTCGCCGCCCCGTCGATCAGCGGCTTACAATCTGCGGTTCGGCCACGCGCCGACAAAATGCTTCCGCACCAACCGCAGGCAGCAAGGATGGCGTTACTTCGATTACGAGATGTCACGTTCAGCTACGGCGGCGCGAGTCTGCTCGACGGCGTCAGTCTCGAGATCCAGCCCGGCGAGCGGATCGGCCTGATGGGCCGCAACGGAGCGGGCAAGTCGACCTTGCTGAAGCTGCTTGAAGGATCCCTCCAGCCCGACGACGGCGTGATCGAACGGGCGGGCGGATTGCGAATCGCGCAGCTGGCCCAGGAGGTGCCGGCCGGAACGCGGCACACCGTCCTCGAAGAGGTGGCCCGAGGTTTGGGCGTGCAGGGAACTCTCGTCGCCCACATGCTCGCGTCGGCGTCTCACACTCAGGCTGCCGCCGCGGCGTCGCACAAAGTTCCCGGACCGTCGCACGGCGAGCTCGATGCCGACACGGCTTGGAAGGTGCAACGACGGATCGAGGACGTCGTCTCGCGGATGGATCTCGATCCGTCACTCGCCTTCGACACGCTCTCCTCAGGCATGAAGCGCCGAGTGCTGCTCGCGCAAACCTTAGTGAGCCAGCCCGACATTTTGCTGCTGGACGAGCCGACGAACCATCTCGACCTCGATTCGATTCGCTGGGTCGAGGACTTCTTGCTGCGAGAGGCGCCGACGCTTGTCTTTGTGACCCACGATCGGGTCTTTCTGCAGCGGATTGCCACGCGGATCGTCGAGATCGAGCGTGCCAGGCTCTTCGATTGGACGTGCGACTACGCCACGTTTCTCGTGCGCAAGGAATCGCTGCTGGCCGCCGAAGCGCAACAGGAAGCACTCTTCGACAAGAAACTCGCCGAGGAAGAGGTCTGGATTCGCCAAGGCGTCAAGGCTCGCCGCACGCGCAACGAGGGTCGAGTCCGGGCGCTCGAGCGCATGCGCGAGGAGCGTCGCGCCCGGCGCACGCGGGTCGGCAACGTCCGCTTGCAGACCCAAGAAATCGAGCGTTCCGGAAATCTGGTGATCGTCGCCGACGGAATCGGCCAGAGCTTTGGCGGGCGGACGATCCTCGACGATGTGACGGTCACAATTTCTCGCGGCGACAAGATCGGCATCATCGGCCCCAACGGCTCGGGCAAAACGACGCTGCTGCGAATTTTGCTCGGAGAACTGCAGCCGGATCGCGGCGCTGTTCGGCGGGGAACCAATCTGCAGGTCGCTTATTTCGATCAGCTCCGCGCGCAGCTCGATGAGGACAAGTCGGCCGCCGAAAACGTTGCGGACGGCAGCGAGACCGTGCTCCTTAACGGTAAGCCGCGCAACGTGCTCGGCTATCTGCGGGACTTTCTGTTTTCGGGCGAGCGGGCTCGCAGCCTGGTGCGCTACCTCTCCGGAGGCGAACGAAACCGCCTGCTCTTGGCGAGAATGTTCACGCACTCGGCCAACGTGCTGGTCCTCGACGAGCCGACGAACGACCTCGATGCCGAGACGCTCGAGCTGCTCGAGGAATTGCTGGTCGAGTTTCCGGGGACGTTGCTGTTGGTGAGCCACGATCGGGCGTTTTTGAACAACGTGGTGACCAGCACACTCGTGTTTGAAGGCGAGGGGCGAGTCAAGGAGTACGTCGGCGGCTACGACGATTGGATTCGCCAGAAGCCGAACGATCCCGCGTCTTCAGCTCCTGAGCGTCCGAAGTCTGATCGCGCCCGGCCGCGACCAGGGCAACCGCGCAAGCTGAGTTACAAGGACCAGCGAGAACTCGACGAATTGCCCCGACGCATCGAGATGCTCGAAGCCGAGCAGGCCCAGTTGCACCAAAAACTGGCGGAGCCGACCTTTTATCGGCAGGCGGGAGCCGAGATCAGCAAAGTGACCAGCCGGCTGCAGGAACTCGAGCAAGAGGTGCAGGCCGCGTACGCCCGGTGGGAGGCATCGGCGGCTGACGGTTTGGAAGGATTTTCTCGGGCGGTGTCTTTTTTGAGCGATGGTTGTCGATTCGCGGCTTGGTCATTCGACTAATGGGCGTGGACACAAAGTTGACGCCGAACAACGTCGCAAAATCGAAGGAAAACACAAAGTCGAAGGATAACACTGTGCCAATCCAAAAAATCACCCCGTTCTTGTGGTTCGATCACGAGGCCGAAGAAGCGGCGAACTTTTATGTGTCGATCTTCCCGAACTCGAGGGTCCTCAAAGTCGTGCGCTACAGCGAGGCGGGGCCCGGCCCGGCCGGCTCGGCGATGACGGTTGCGTTCGAGCTCGAAGGGCAGCCATTTACCGCGCTCAACGGCGGGCCCCACTTCAAATTCACCGAGGCGATCTCCTTCGTCGTGCATTGCGAGACTCAGGAGGAAGTCGACACCTATTGGGAAAAACTGTCGGCCGGTGGCGGCGAAGTGCAGTGCGGCTGGCTCAAGGACAAGTTCGGCCTGTCGTGGCAGATCGTCCCGAACGTGCTGCCCGAGTTGTTGGGCAATCCCGACCCGAAAAAAGCGGCTCGCGTCGCCAAAGCGATGTTTCAGATGAAGAAGCTCGATATCCGCGTTTTGCAGAAGGCGGCCAACGAAGCTTGACCTGTTTCGCCACCATCCAAGGGCGGCCATCGGAACGGGCTGCCGACGGCACAGTGGTCCTCGATTCCACGGTGCCGCAGTTCTTGAGGAGCCAGCGATGATCAACTCGACCCATCAATTTGCCGAAACCGTGATTCCGCCCTTGGCGTGCGATCGGTCCTGTCAGTCGATCGAGTGCCCGGAAAAGCGCCTGGATGCCGAGGAATTCGACGGCACGCTGGTGTCGGCGCCCCGCCGGATCATCCATGCGGCGATTCGCTTCGGCAAGAGCTTCGAGTTCGTCATCGAGTGTTGCGTGATGTGATCCCGCGATGAAGCGGTTCAAATTCAATCAGTTCAACATCTGATTTCGAGGAGCTAGCAATGACCAAGCCGACCCAACCGATTCCTCCCGGACACGAAAACCTGATTCCGCACTTGGTGTGCGAGCGGTGCTCCGAAGCGATTGAGTTCTACAAGAAAGCCTTCGGAGCCGAGGAGATTCACCGGATGCCGGCCCCCGATGGCCGCAGGATCATGCACGCGGCCATTCGCATCGGCAAAAGCTTTGTGTTTCTCGTCGACGACTTCCCGGAATATTGCGAAGGAAAGTCAGAGTCGGCCACCGCGCTCAAAGGCACGCCGGTGACAATTCATCACTACGTCACCGACTGCGACGCCGCCATTAAGCGTGCCCAGGACGCCGGCGCCACAGTTTTGATGCCGGCGATGGACATGTTCTGGGGCGACCGCTACGGCGTCGTGAAGGATCCGTACGGCCACAAATGGTCCTTCGGCACGCACATGAAAGATCTGACGCCCGAACAAATGATGACAGGGATGAAGGAGGCGTTCGCGCAAGGACCCAAGCGCGGGAACGAAGTTGGGAACGGCTAGTTCTTCTCATTCAGCCGCAGCACGCAGCGAAAGCCGACGTCGGGGTGGTGTTGGGTGGCGTTCATGCCGGCGCGATACCAGGCCTCCCAGCCGGGGCCGTTGCCCTTCACGACGTGGATGTCGACTGGGGCGTTTCGCGGGCCCTTCCAGTTTCGCAACGGCGTGGACGAGGATTTTTGTGCCTCCGCGAATGCCGTGGAGGACCAGCGGTCGATGCACCATTCGCGGGCGTTGCCCGCCAGGTCGTAGATCCCGAAGGGGCTGACGTCGGTGCCGAACGATCTCGCCGCGGTGATTGTGGTGCGGTCGCGGGCCTGGCTCCAGATGGCCCGACCATTGCCCCACGGGTGGGCGAAGGCGGCCTCGCCGCGGGCGGCTCGTTCCCATTCCGCCTCGGTGGGAAGCTCTTTCTTCGCCCAGTGCGCGTAGAACTCGGCCTGCTTCAGCGTCACGCCGAGCACCGGAAAATTGGCCGGTGAGCTGGCATTTTCGGGTTCTTGGACGGCGTGCCGGCCGTGCTCCTCGTTGACCTCTTTGCGGTAGCGCTTATAGCGCGCCAGCGTGACCTCCGAGAGGTCCATGTAAAACGAGTCGACCACGACGGTAATTTGCGGACTCGATTCGGGGGGCTCTCCATCATGCCCCACAATCACCGCACCGCCCGTGACCAATGCCATCTCGGCTCCGTCGACGCTGGAGCGGATTCGCAGCGGCCAGCCGACCGGCGAGTTGCCGGAGCCGGCGATGGCATGGAATCCCGAGGGCAGACTCCGTTTTGAGTCGCTCTCCGCCTTGTCGTCAGCCTGCTCCTGACTCTCTTTACCCGATTTCGCAGTCGAATGACCCTTGCCGGCCGGCTTATGGGTTTGCTTGGCTTCCGGCGTTTCTTCCTGCGCGGCGCGAGCTGTACTGGTCTTTGCGTCCGGCGCCTGCTCGAGCACGAAGTCGCTCGAATCCGAGCCCTTAGCCGGAATGACGGCGTCGAACTTGTTCATCGAAATGGGGCCATCGAGGCCCTCAGCGCGTTCGAAGGTGGGCATCGTGGCCGTGACCTCGAACACGTCATGAGGATTGGTGGACGGATCGATGCCGGGGTCCTCCTGAGCGACGGCAACAGGTTTCGGCGCGCGCCGGGGGGCCGGACGCTCCTCCGCCGGCGCATTGTTCTGCGGGTTCTCGAGTGGCGCAGCGGGCTGAGCCTGCGCCCCCGTCGGTTTCGAGTCCGATCCGCCGCATCCCGGCAGGACCGCGATCATCAGCGCGAGGAGGAGCACCGCGATCGAACGGGCGAGAACTCGCGGTCGCAGCGCGATCGGCCTTTTCTTTCTTGGAGAAAACGATCCCGGCGGCAAGGTAGCCATTGGTCGATTACTCCTGCGCGTTCGAAGAACGTGAACCACGCGATCGATAATGCTCTTAGAGATTCTCTACGATCTCGCGGAGGCCGACCAGCCTCTTGGGCCGCCGGGTTTTTTCGTCGCACGCCCTCAGCCAGCGATCCTGGAGCTGTTGCTCGAGCGAACCGGACATCTTGCCGCCGCTGGCGATGCCGACGACTTTGCCCCCCGCGCAGTGCGCATGGCCTCCGCCTCCTCCGATTCCGTCCAGCGTCTTTTGTAATAGCTCAACCGCGCGTTCGTCGGCCCGGCGGGTGCGGACGGAAACGTACAAGTCATCGTCGATGGCTCCCGCGCACAAGACACGGCAGATTCCCTCACAGCGAATCAAAAGGTCGGCTACCTCGCCGACGGTTTCGGTCCCGCTGGCTTTGGGCAAGAGGCACAGCGCCGTGTCGTCGAAGAGCTGCGTTCCTTGCAGCGCGAGCACCAGGTCGCTGAAATAGGCCCGCGCCAGGGGCGCATTTTCGATCTCGGCGATCAGGCCAGGCTCGGCATGTTCCGTGAGCCAGAGCATGATCGAGCGGTCCAGCTCTGAGTGTTCCGTTTCGCAGCCGCAGGTTTCGGTGCGCATCGCGTACAGCATGGCGGAAGCCAGCTTGACCCCCGGCTCGATTCCCTGCTCGCGCAGGTAATTGGCCACGATCGTGGCGGTTGCGGCCACCCCGGGGCGGATGTCGGCAAAGGCGATGTCGACAGGCGGTCGGGCGATGGCGTGGTGGTCGATCACCGCGACGGGCCGCAGGCGATCGCGGGTGGCCAGATGATTGCTCGTCCCCAGGCCGCAGTCGACCAGGACAGTGGCCGTCTCAGAATCCTCGGCCAGTCGATCGACAATTCGCAGCGGGGGATTGAGCAGCTCGACCATATGGCGATTCTCGGCGCGCACGATGGCGCCCCCCGCCACGAATTCGATCGGTCGATCGAAGTGTTCGGTGAAGAGCCGGTGCAGCCCCCATCCGGCGGCGATGGCGTCGGGATCGGGGTTGTCGTGCGTGACAATCCGAATTGCGGAATAGGGGGCGAGAGTTTGCAGCAGGCGCTCCGATTGCAGACTCGGAGCGATTGTTATTTCGGGAACAGGCATCGTTTCGGTGGGAAAGAGAATTGCCTCGCGAGGAGGGGACACCCCCTTCAAGGCTAGCGCGGCACATCCCTCATTTTAAGCGCGACTGTCACGACTCGAAAGGATGTCAAAATCGCTCCGCTTAGACGCGGAAGAAGACGAACGTCACAACTCCAAGGAGGGGAAGGAGTACCGCAAACGAGTAGGCCATAAACCCGAAAAAGCTCGGCATGCGGATGTTGGACTCCTCCGCGTAGGCCCGAACGATGAAATTGGGAGCGTTCCCGAGATAGGTCAGGGCGCCCATGAAAACGCATCCGCACGAGATGGCGGCCAGAATTTGATCGGCTCCGCTCGAGCGGCGTAACTCGAGGAATACGGCCAGGTAACGTCCCTCCAAGGGAATCTGCTGCGCGCCGCAGGCGGTCGCGACGGCGGCCAGATAGGCCGGCGCGTTGTCCAACACGCTCGACATCAGCCCGGCCGCCCAGAAAAAGTGCCAGGGCTCGCTCAGCCCGATGCGAGATCCATTTGCGTCGAGCAGCAGCAAAGCCGGCGTAATCGTGATGAAGATCCCGGCGAAGATTACCGCGACTTCGATCATGGGACGGAACGTTGTCTGATTCTTTTCGCGGACGTCAGGCCTCGTCGAAAAGAACGACGCCACTGTCAGCACGAGCAGTGCGACCTCCTGGAATCCGAACGGCCATGGATTGCCGTGATTGCCGTAACCGTGCCGGGCGGCGAACAAGAGTGCGATGACGCAGCCCAGGAACGCGAAGTTGTGCGCGCCGCGCAGCGAGAAGCGCGCATCGCTCGCGTTGCCGGTTGGAATCGCGCCATCCCGCGCGTCACGTTTCGACGCGATCCAGTCCCAGACCACGAAAATGGCCAACAGGGCCCCATTCATCAACGCCCACTGCGGAAAGAGTCGCAAAGTCCACTCGAAGGGGACACCTTGGAGAAAACCAAGAAACAGGGGCGGATCGCCCAACGGCGTCAGCAGTCCGCCGCAATTGGCGACAATGAAGATGAAGAACACCGGGACGTGGACGACGTGGCGGCGGTGCAGATTGCCGCGAATCAACGGTCGCACCAGCAAGAGCGAGGCGCCCGTCGTGCCGATCAGGTTGGCGAGCACCGCGCCGATGCCCAATAACAAGGTGTTCGACAGAGGCGTGCCGCGAAAGGCCCCCTCAATCAGGATCCCGCCGGAGATCACATAGAGGGCCCCGAGCAGGAAGATGAACGACGTATATTCCATCGCCTGGTGCAAAAGCTCGCGCTCGCCGCTGCGGCCGAAGTGATAGGCGAAGAGCACAATCACCGGCAGCGAGAAAAAGGCCGACACTTTCACTTTGTTGAGATCGTCGTGCCACCAGTTCCGCGCGACGGCCGGCAGAATGGCGATCGCCAAGAGCAGCAACACGAACGGCAGCACAAAGCCCGGAGGCATCCGCTTACCGAGCGGTTCCTCGATGGGCGGAACGCCCGGCTGGTAAGTTCCGGCGCCCGAGCAGATCAGGACCGCCAAAAGCGCAGACCGCGCAAACGATCCACCGTTTCGTCGCCATGCCTCGCAGCGTTGAATTCACGGCGCTGTCGGTTTCAAAGTGGTGTCGAATTCAAAGCGACTTGGGTTTGAGTGATCGGCCCAGTGACGAACCTCGCCGTCAGGCGCTTTATTCCGGCAGCGGCTGCCCTTTTGTTTCGGGCAGAAACGGCAGCGCCACCAGCCCTAGCAGAAAGACTGTGCACATCGTGATTCCGGCATAGCGCATGTCGAGCGGTTCGGGGTATCGCGCGAAGACCCCGCTTCGCAACAAGCCGAGGGCTGATGGCCCGATTGCCGCGACGAAGCGGCCCACGTTGTAGCAAAAACTCGTTCCCGTCGAACGCAGCCGGGTGGGAAACAGCTCGGGAAAATAAATCGCGTAACCGGCGAACAGCGAGAGCTGGCAAAAGCCCATGACCGGCACCATCACCCAGATCTGCCAGAACTCCTGCAGGAACCAGAAGACGGCGAGCGTGCTGAGAAACGCGGCCACGAACGCGAGGGCGAACGTCGGCTTGCGTCCGATTCGCTGCGCGAGCGCCCCGAAGCCGAACATCCCCAGCGCCGCACCAAAGTTCATGGCGATCGAGGCGTAACTGCTCCAGCGCGCCAGACGCCCGGCGACGATTCCGCTCAGCTCGGCCCGCACCGGTTCGGCGTCCGCTACGAGAATTGCCGACGGATCGGCCTCCTTCGCCAGCAGCGATTTGAGCTGCTCCTCACGCGGATGATTCCCGTGGGCCGTCGCAGCCTGCAGTTGTTCGGTATACACGAGTTTTGTCACCGGTTTCCGCTGAACGAAGCGAACCAGGTCGAAGGTGTAAAAGCCGACCGACCACAGGCCGATCACTCCCGCGCAACCGAGCAACAGTCCGAACAGGGCGTGGCTGCGCAAACGGGGCACGCGAAACAGTTCGCGATACGAGCCGAGTTGGGCCGTCACCGCTCCGCCATGGCTGATCCGTTGCCAGCGTTCGGGCTCCTTCAAGCGGCGCATGACGAGAACGGCGACGAGCGCAGGAACGGCGCCAATCAGAAACATGATCCGCCACGGAGCGGCGAACGATCGCGATCCGAGAGCCTGCTCGATCCAGCCGTGCTCTTGCGCGACGCCCAGCCCCAAAAAGATGAAAGCGGCCGTGACGTTGCCGATTCCCGAAAGCGCCTGCAGAAGCGCCAGCGCATAGGGCCGCGCGACGGCGGGCATGACTTCGGCGACGAGCGAGACGCCGACGGCGAATTCGCCTCCGACGCCCAGACCGGTGAGAAAGCGGTAGAAGGCGAAGTCCCAAACTCCTTGGGAGAGCGAGCTCAGCCCCGTGAACAGGGAGTAAAGCAGAATGGTGATGATCATCGTGCGGGCGCGGCCGATGCGATCGCCCAACATGCCGAACACCAAGCCGCCCGTCGCCCAGCCCGCGATAAAAATCGACGTCGCATTGCCGCCGGCTCGCCCCCGCGTCTGGCGCAGCGCCTCGAGCGTTTTGGCGTCGGCGTCTTTGGGAGCGGGCAGCAGGTCCTCCATCGCGGCCGGCCGGGCGAGCACGAAGAGCTGCTGGTCCATCGTGTCGAAGAGCCAGCCCATGGCGGCGACGGCGAGCACGAACCAGTGATACCGGTTGAGCGCTCGGTACCAGGGCCCGGAAAAGCTCTCGGGAGTCGGGGCACTCTTGGAAGCGGGCGAGGGCGTCTCGTCAAATCCGTGCATCGAACACCTTGTGACGCGGCCCGCGCCTCACGGGATTATATGCCAAAATTCTAACACATGCCGTGGGCGGCCGGCGCGCCGCGATCGACCCCCGAAAGTAACCCGTCGCGGACGGTCTGTGCAAACCTAACGATATCTGGGCGAGGCCGCGAAGGCGGGAGTCCCCGATTCGTCGCTGTGTCGCACAACGCCGCGCGGTCCTCTAAAATCAGAACCTTGTTTGCCGCCGAGCGCCGCGACCCTCGCTCACGGCTTTCTCCCCAACAACAGAGTCCTTCCCCGGTGAATTGATGAGCACGGCGCCCGCCCCCGCTTCTGCAAAGACCCCGTTTACGTTTGTGAAGTGGCTGATCTGCATCATTTCGTCGATCGGCTTTGCCTTCGATATCTATGTGCTGTTGGTGCTGCCGCTGATCGTGCGGCCCGCACTGCAGGAACTTGGCAACCTTCAGCCGGGGACACCGGAATTTGGAGATTGGGCAGGACGCCTGTTTTTCGTCCCGGCGGTCTTCGGGGGAGTGTTCGGACTGCTCGGCGGCTGGCTGACCGATCGGCTGGGTCGTCGCCGGATCCTCACTTGGAGCATCTTGCTCTACGCGTTCTCGACCTTTGCCTCTGGCTACGCGACCTCGCTCTGGATGTTTCTGGCGCTCCGGTGCCTGACGTTTGTCGGCGTCTGTGTCGAGTTCGTGGCGGCTGTGGCGTGGATTGCCGAACTCTTTGAAGATCGAAACCAGCGCGAGCGGGCGCTCGGCTACACGCAGGCCTTTTCCTCGATCGGTGGCTTGCTCGCGGCCGGCGCCAATACGCTGGCCCTGACCTATGCCGCCAGGCTGCCCGGCCTGGCAATTCCCGAGTGGCTCACCTCCATCTGGGGACACGTGAGCGAGCCGCACGCTGCCTGGCGTTACACGCTGCTTTCGGGCGTGCTTCCCGCCATCCCGCTGATCATTATCCGACCATTTCTTCCCGAGTCGCCCGCGTGGCAATCGAAGCGGGCGGCTGGGACCCTCCGTCGTCCTTCAATTCTGGAGATTTTCGCACCCGGCCTGCGAAAAACGACGATCGTGACCACAATCATGTTTGCCTGCAGCTACGGCGCAGCGTTCGGCGCCATCCAACAGCTCCCGCAAATCGTGCCGCGGTTTTCGGACGTGGTTGCGACGAAAGCGGCCGCCGTCTCGGCTGGCAAGCCGCCTGCCGCGCTCAAGGGAATCGAGCAGGCCGCCGCGGCCGACTATGCCAAGTTTCAAGAAATCGGCGGGCTGATCGGCCGGTTCTTGTTGGCGGTTCTGGCCGTGCGGATTCTCGGCCGCCGCCTCTTGATGCGCGTGTTTCAAATCCCCGGATTGATCGTGATGCCGCTTGTCTTTTGGGCCTTCGGCGCGTTCGACAATCGGGTGCTGTTCGATGTGGGATCGATGCATCTCACGTGGGCCCACATTGGCATCTTCTTTTGCGGCTTGTTTACCGTCGCGCAGTTCAGCTTTTGGGGAAATTACTTGCCCTATGCCTATCCGATGCACTTGCGGGGCACCGGCGAGAGTTTTGCCGCGAACATTGGTGGCCGGCTGATCGGCACCTTCTTCGCCCTGGTGACGACGAGCATCGCCAGCCGACTGCCGGTGGCGGCCGATTTGTCAAAGCCGCAAATCGCCCTCGCCGGCGCCACAAACTTCGCGTTCACAGCCGCCGCCGTCGCCCTCTTCGTCTACGTCGTTGGGTCGATCGCTTGTTTCTGGCTGCCGGAGCCGAAGGCGCTCGATCTTTCGGAGTAGTAATCCGCCGCAAGCTCGCGGTAATTCCTCAGCGGCTTAGTGCCGGACCCAGTTCGGGTCCCAGCCGACGACGGCGGCGTCGGGCGCGAGCACGAAGATTTCGACGCGGCGGTTTTTGCGGCGGGTCGATTCCGTCGTGTTCTGAGCCACCGGCTGGTACATGCTGTAGCCGGCCGCTCCGAGTCGCGTCTCCGGCATTCCGTGTCGCGACAGTTCGAGCACGACAGAATCAGCGCGGTCGGTCGACAGGTTCCAGTTGGTCGGGTGATGAGTGCGCGTGGACTCGTGGCTGATCGGTTTGTCGTCCGTATGGCCGACCACCAGGATGTTGAGTTTGCGGGAGTCGCCGTCGTTCATGATCTTGGCGAACTCGGTCAACAGCCGCTTGCCGTCGTCGCGGATTTCGGAGCTGCCCGAGGCAAACAGCACGTCGTTGGAGAACTTGCTCACGCCGGTGTGCGGATCGAACTCGAACTGTGGATATTTCTCCTGCAGCTTCTTGAAGCGCTCGGTCGCCTCGGGCGACAGCGGGCTCGGCTGGCCGCGCTGCTTGTCCAAGAGCGCGATGTAGCGTTGCTGCAACTGGCCGCGTTCGGCAGTCAGATTGTCCAGGCGTTGATTGGCCGCCGCGAGTGCTCGTTCCATCTGCTGCTGGGCCATCGTGGCCTGCCAGTTGGATTGCGCCAGCATCTGATTTTGCTGGCAGAGCTGTGCCGATTGGCACTGGCAGGCCCGCATCTGGTCGTAGAGGCAACAGCAACATCCCGGCAACAAGAGCACCGCCAGCGCGGCGGCCGCGCAGAATTTAATCATCCGTGCCCAAGCAGGCATGGCAGGACTCCTCACTCGCAAAACGCGGTCCGGGAAGATCGCTGCGGAATGGTTTGAAAATCGAGGAAGGGAAACGAGGCGGGAGATCGATCGACGTGGCTTCGATTCCGCAGGAATCGCGGAAATCGAAGAACGCGCAAAAGCCGCGACGCAAGGTGCGGCGCGATGTCTCAAATCAGGTTGTCGGAGGTTGAATGATCGGGAAAGCGCGGAAGGACGAAGCAGAGAAGGTTTGCTTTTCCGGCGCGAACGCTCGGAAAAGCGACTTTGCAGTGGCGATTGGGAATCGCTGGACAGGGGTGATAAGTCGTGGGCTTATAGCTGAGGGGCGGCTTCATGCCAAGAGCGAGTTCGTAGCGCGAAGGCGCGCAGCGAAAACGTCGAAAAATGCTAAGCACCGGTCAGCTCGATGGGGGGTCGCTTGTTCAACGAAGTCTGGCTGTTTACGCCAGACTGCTTAGAACATTCCCTTGACCCACTCCAACAGGGCTCCGCCAACGACGACGTTCTGGTCCCAGTACCACATTGTCCGCACGAGATCGAACATCACGGTGCCGGCCAAGAGCAGAAACACAGACGAGACGATCAGACCGGCGAAGGTCAGCCCGTCCCACGGAGTCTCTACGGGTGCGGCCGAACGAAGCGTGATCGCCGGCGCGATCTCGGAGTGGCTTTCTCCCGACTGGGCCGTGCTGTCGAAATCTTCCTCGGCGGGTTCGAAGACGTCGATCTCGTCGAGGTCTCCCTCTTCGGTCAACACGTCCTCGGCCACTTCGAGGTCGGCATCGTCGCTGAAGTCCTCAGCCTCGGCGAACTCGACCCCCGATTCCTGCAGAGCGAAGCTGTCGTCGGGCCGCCCTTTCTTGCCGCGAGCGGGGGCCGCCGGTGCTTCGTCGTCGTCCTCTGCGAAGAGCACGACATTCGTCTTGTCATCGCCCTTGCCACCCTCGAGCGAGTAGCTGCCCTCCTCGTCATCGTCCAAAGTTGGCACTTCGACCTGCGTTGAATCCTCTTCCTCGTCGTCGAGTTTCAGAGGAGCCGTGCGGTCGGGTTCGCTTTTTTTCTTCTTGTCTTTCTTCTTTCCCAGCTTGCCAGAATCCGCGAGCCGAATTCCGCTTTCGCCTTCGAGGGCAATTCCGCTGTCCTCTTTCTCGAGCGCGATGCCGCTGTCGGCATCCAGGGCGATTCCGCTGTCCATTGGGCCGGCGAGGCTGATCCCGCTGTCGGCTTTTTCGAGCGAGATTCCGCTGTCGGCGAGGCTTTGCAGGGTGATTCCGCTGTCAGCCGAGCTGCCGGCGCCGACTTTCATGGCGCTGCCGGTGTCGAGCGCGATGCCGCTGTCACCCAGCAGAACGGAACTTTCGTCGGCACTCGATCCCTCGCCGCTCGAATCTGTCAATGAGATCGATGATGTACCGCCCAGGCCCTTGCCTGAGCTGCTTCCGCTTCCCCCGCCGATATCCACGCTGCTGCCGGCTCCCGACGACAGGCGAATATCGCTGGCGCTGCCGACGGTGGCCAGGTCATCGGTGCCGACCAGCCGCACGTCGCTGTCGCTGCGCGGACCGTTGGGCTTTCCCTTCTCGGCGGGTTTGGCCAGTCGCACATCGCTGTCGCTATCGGCGGCGACGAGCTGCACGTCGCTGTCGCTGCCGTCCGTGGACGATCCGCCTGAAGATCCGCCCGACGATCCGCCTTTTGACGGACGCAGTTCGGCAGAGCTGCCCACCAGCTGCACGTCGCTGTCACTGGCGTCGCTCGACGAACCGCCCTGAGGGGAGAGGTCCATTTCAGTCGAAGACGTGCTGATGAGTTTCACGTCGCTGTCGCTGCCGGAGTCGACGAGGCCGCCGACGTCTTCCACAAGCCGCACGTCGCTGTCGCTGGTTCCCAATTGAGAGAGGACAACTTCGGGATCGCTGTCCTTGCTTCCTGGGACGAGCGTTTCATCCAAGAGCAACCGCACATCGCTGTCGGAGGTCTTGTTGAAGCGGGCCGAACTTCCACCCTTGCGTATGCTGCTGTCGGTGGCTCCGACCTTGGGTTTGGGAGTGTCGTCGAGAATGGGCACTTCGGGCGACGAGTCGGCGTCGCGGCTGCGGGCGAATTCTTCGACGTCTTCTGATTTGAATTTCCAAGTTCCGCGATCGGCAAACCCGCGGATTTCACTTCGCTCGCGCAGCCGAACCAGTTCGTCGGGCGCCATCCCCAGTTGATGCGCGGCCTCTTCCAAGTGAGATATTTCTTCGCCATCGTTGCTCCAGGCGGACGAAAAGAGCGACGTCCTTGCGATGTGACAGGCGGCCGGCACGACTCACCGCACCGACGGAATCGTTACGTCCAGAATTTTGAGAAGCACAACCTGTTGTGAGACAGGTCGTTATGCGCCAGCGGCCCAATTTTTCATTGTAAGTGCCGCAGGGGGCTTTGCAAGCAGCCGATTTTGGTTGCCGAGGAATTTCTCGGTCGGTTGGGCCGGCTCGATTGAGCTTTCCGGCTTGCAGCCTTCTTTCCTCGTTCGGCGGACCGTGGGCGGCCGGGGGCTGTTGTCAGCTGGACCGAGGCCAATCACAATGGGCACATGACCTTGCGATCTAATCTTGAGCTGGTTCGCGGCCAGTTGGGCGAACTGGACTGTACCATGGGCCTTCCCTCGGGGGGCAAATCACCGCAATTCTGCCTGGTTCTGTGCCACGGATTCGGTGCGCCGGGGACCGATCTGGTCCCGCTGGGGCACGAGTTGGCCGAGCTGACTCCGGAACTTGCGGGAAAAATCGCCTACCTCTTTCCGGAAGCCCCGCTGGAATTGGGGGGCTATGGATTTCCGGGCCGGGCCTGGTGGATGATCGATATCGAACGTTTTCAGCGGGCCGCTGCCGATCCCCGCGAAACCGCGGCGATGAGCGCCGAGGTTCCGTCCGGCATGCCCGAAGCCTCGCAGCTTTTGCGCGGCTGCCTGGAGGCAGCCCAACGTCACACGGGGGTCCCCATTGGGCGGACTCTCTTGGGTGGATTCTCGCAGGGATCGATGGTCGCTACCGACGTCGCACTGCGGCTCCCGGTGCCGCCGGCCGGTCTGTGCGTGTTTTCGGGCCATCTGTTGGCGGAATCCGAATGGAGGCGGTTCGCCAAAAATCGCGGCCCGATGCCCGTGTTGCAGACGCACGGCAAGTATGACCCTCTTCTGCCGATTTCCGGGGCCATTGCACTGCGGGATGTCTTGGTCGAGGCAGGATTGCCGGTCGAATTTGTGGCCTTCAACGGGCCGCATACGATCTCAATTGAAGGGATCAATCGCTGCGCCGCCCTGATGCAGCGGGTTTTTGAGGCGTAGTCGCCTTTGGCGGCAGGCTGATGTGCCCGAATGGGGAAAAGTCGGCCGCGTTCGCTTCGCAGTTTTGGCGATTCCCGCGTATCATGAATGTTTCGCCTCCGCTCCCAACGCGCTTTGGAACCCCCCTTTTTCCAGTGAGACACGCAATTTCTGCCCTCATGCGACGTGCCGCCGCGGCGCTGCCGGTGATCGTGTTGTTATGCCTTCCGGCTTGCCGGGCCCAAGGAGCCGACCCGTCTGGGGCGGCGCAGGCGACGACGGACATTCGGGTCGGCCTTGCTGGCGCTTTTAAGGTCGGTCGCTGGACCCCGCTCGAGGTCGTGGCGCAATCCGCGCCCACTGCCGGCTATCGACTCGAAGTCGACGCGCCGGATCCCGACGGTTCCGCAGTGACCTATCGCAGCGAGCCGTTCAGCCCGGGTGCCGCGAGTGGGGCCGAGTCTCCCCGGCTCGAACTGCTCTTCAAGATGGGGCGCCTCGATGGCACTCTGCGGGTTCGCGTGCTGGACGGCGACCGGACATTGACGAGTAAGGCACTGCGAGTCTCGGCTGATGCAGAAGCCGAGGTCCGCGCTCCGTTTCGCCAGTCGGTCTTTTTGGTTGCCAACGTTCAGGCCGCCCGCAAGAGCCCTGCCACGAGCAAATCGGACGTCATCGGGCGGCTCTTGTCTGCCGGAAACGAAACCGCCTCCGGCCCCGCCGGTTCAGCGACGCGAACGTGGACCGAAGTCGTCGATATCGACTCGTTCGCAGCCCTTCCCACGCGGGCAGACGCGTACGACTCGTTCGATGCCGTGCTGTTGATGGGCCGTTTTGATCTCGACGCGGCTCTCAGCCGGGCCCTCGAGCAATGGGTGCGCGGCGGCGGGCACCTTGTCATTTCGGTCGGCCCAGGCGGAAACGACTTCGCGAAAGGCTCGCCGGAGCTGGCGGCCTGGCTCCCTGTGGAGATTCAGGGAACGGTGAAGTTGCGAGACCTCAGTCCGATCGAGAGTTATTGCCGCCAAAGTTCGCGGATCATGGGGGCCTCGGACGAGGCGCTTGACGCCGCGAAATTGCACGCCGCCGGTGGGCAGGAATTGATTCCGTCTCTCGCCGGCCCGCTCTTGTGCCGCGCGGCTCTCGGGCTGGGACGAGTGACGGTCTTCGGCTTGGATCTCAACACGCCTCAGCTTGCAAACTGGAGCGCGGCCCCGGATTTGGCTCAGCGCCTCTTCGACGTCGGGGAAATTCAGTCGCGGCACACGCAGATCATCTCGAATCGCCTGACGCAGACCGGCATCACGGAACTGGGCACGCAACTCGATGCGTCGCTCGACGAATTTCCGAGCGTGTCGCGGATCACGATTTGGCACGTGATGGGCTTGCTGGCGGCGCTTGTGCTCGTCGTCGGCCCGCTCGACTTTTTGCTCGTCCACAGAGTTCTTCGTCGGCCCGAGCTCACGTGGGTCACATTTCCGCTGATCGCCCTGGTCGCAGCCGGTTGCACGCTCTATTGGAGCTCGGATGCCAAGGGGAAGCAGGTGCTGCTCAACCAGCTCGACGTGCTCGACGTCGACGCCGGCAGCGGTCTGGTCAGTAACCACTCCTACAGCTTGATCTATAGCCCCGACAATCGCCGCTACAACGTGACGGCCGAGTCCGATTCCTCGCGGCTTCGCGTCAATCCCGCCGGCGGAGCCGCTCTTGCAAAAAGCGACGTCAGTAAGTCTGGCGGTGCGGAGCCGGGAGCTCCTCGGATCGGTTGGCACGGCCGACCCGAAGCGACGTTTGGCGGGATGTACCGCACGGGCGGAGTGGAGATTTCGCGGCCCGCTTATGCCGCCAGCGCAGGCTGTCGCGAGCTCGAGGAATTGCCGATCGCCGTCTGGTCGACCAAAAACCTCGAAGCGGAATGGTCAGTGCAAAAACCGGGGCTCGTCGAGAGCCAACTCGAAAGCCGCGGCTTGGGCCATTTGGGAGGGTCCCTGCGGCACCATTTTCCGGAGCCAATCGAGGATTGGATCGTCGCGTTCGGGCACCAGGTGTTTCGCCCCCGACTCGATCCGCCGGAGCCCCTGCTTCCCGAAGTCCCGTGGGTGCCGCAGTCGGCTTCGCAGCGCGAACTTGGCGGCTATCTGACCGGGGCAACGCAAACCGTCGTTGAGTCGCGGATCGGCAAACTGGAAGAGCTGCGGACCGAGCATGCCGATTACGATCCCCTCAATCGCAATCCGCTCGATGTTCTACGGATGTTGACGTTTCATAATGAGGCCGGCGGCGCGCTCTACACGGGACTGGGAAACGGCGCGCTCCGGCAATTCGATTGGAGCCCGCTGCTCGACCTCAACCGTGCCGTCCTGATCGGACGGATCCGCCGCCCGCTCACCCGTTGGAAGGTTGACGGAGAAGCCGTCGATCCCGATCAGGGTTTTGCGTTTGTGCGCATTCTGCTTCCTGTTAAAGCGACGAAGTATCGCGAAGAAGGCGAGACGCCATGATTCCGATCGCCACCGCCCCGTCCCCTCGCAGATTGAGACCGAGGACCTAACGTGATCGAGACCCGCAAACTGACCAAGCGGTACGGCAACCTGATCGCCGCCAACGAAATCGACCTCAAGCTCGAAGAAGGGGACGTATTCGGATTCATCGGCCCCAACGGCTCGGGCAAGACGACCACCATGCGGATGATCGCCACGCTCCTCAACCCCGACTACGGCGAGGCGTACGTCTGCGGCAAATCGATCTACACCGACCCGCAAGAAATTCGCCGTTTGGTCGGCTACATGCCTGACTTCTTCGGCGTCTATGACGACATGACGGTGATGGAGTATCTCGAGTTCTTCGCCTCCGCCTATCGCATCAACGGATCGAGCCGGCGAAAGGTCTGCGAAGAAAAGCTCGAGCTGGTCGATATGTCGTTCAAGCGCGACGCGATGGTCAACCAGCTTTCGCGCGGACAGACCCAACGCATCGGACTGGCCCGCACATTGTTGCACGAGCCCCAAGTGCTGCTGTTGGACGAACCGGCCAGCGGTCTTGACCCACGGGCCCGAATCGAGATCCGCAATCTGCTCAAGCGGCTCGGTGAATTGAACAAGACGATCATCGTCTCCAGCCACATCCTGCCCGAGCTGGCCGACGTCTGCACGCGCGTCGGCATGATCGAGAAGGGGCACATGATCGTCGACGGTTACGTCGATGAAGTCATGCGCAAAGCCCGCGAAGCGCAGATGCTGCACATTCGCGTGTCTGGCGATCCGGATCCGGCCGCGCGGCTGCTCGAACAATGCGGCGAAGTGCGGGCCGTCACCATCAAGAACGGCCTGATTATCGCCACGCTCAAAAAAGACGTGTACGACTACAGCGAGCTGCCCACCCGCCTCTTGCAGGCCGGATTCAAGCTCACGATGTTTCGTGAGGAAGAAGTGAACCTCGAGACGGCCTTCATGGAGCTGACGAAAGGCAAGCAGCAGTAAGCCGGCGCAGCGCCCGTTCAGCGGCCGCTCGCCTTGTCGTGTCTCAGTACCATGCAAGTCGAGCTGGATTTGGCGATCAGCCGGCCTTTTTCGTCGGTAATGTCGCATTCCACGTAGCCGACCGTGCGGCCCCGGTGCACGACTTTGGCCTCGGCGCGAAGCAAAGCATTCCAGACGGGCCGCAGGAACGTGATCCGCAGGTCGATCGTTGTGAACGTTTCCCCCTCGGCCAGCGTCGAGGCAAAGGCGTAGCCCATCGCGGCGTCGCCAATATCGCATAGAATGCCGCCGTGCAGTGTGCCCATTGGGTTGGCGTGCTGCGGCCCGGCTTGCAGAGTCATTACCGCCCGGCCGTTGCCCCCTTCGCCAATTTCAAAGCCGACGAGCTCGGCGATCGGCGCGGGGGAAGGGTGCGTTTCGGTTGTGGGGAGTTTTCTTGCCCGCTGTCATTCGAACCCTGGCTCATCGTCTGTGTCTTTCTTCGGGGCCGGTCGTTCCGGAAGTCGTTCGTTCCTGGAAAATTGTCGGATTGACGCGGGCCGTTCGCAAGGGGCCGCTTTTCGTTGGGGAGGTGCTTTGTGGGAGTTCCGCTGCTGTTGGTCGATGCCTTTACGGACCGTCCCTTTTCTGGAAACCCGGCGGCCGTCTGCCTGTTGCCCCAATGGCGGGACGATCGCTGGCTGCAGAGTGTGGCGGCCGAAATGAAACATTCGGAAACGGCTTATCTGGTTCGGAATGCGGACGGCTTCGATCTGCGTTGGTTCACGCCGGCGCTCGAAGTCGACCTGTGCGGACACGCGACTTTGGCATCGGCCCACGCGCTGTGGGAGCAGGGCGTGGTGTCGGCGACGGCCCCCCTCCGCTTTAAAACGCGTAGCGGAACCCTGACGGCCGCTCGGCAGGACGGTCGGATCGAGCTCGATTTCCCGCTCAATCCCGAAGAAGCCGTCGATCCGCCCGCCGAGCTGTTGCCGGCGCTCGGCGTGACCGCAAAGTATGTCGGCAAGAGTCGCTTCGACTATCTCGTGGAAGTGGAATCCGAGTCGGTCCTCCGCAAAATCTCGCCCGACTTCAAGCGCCTGGCCAGCGCCCCCGTCCGCGGCACGATCGTCACGAGCCGCTCGTCCGATCCGCGATTTGATTTCGTCTCGCGCTTCTTCGCGCCGGCCGCGGGCGTCGACGAGGATCCGGTCACCGGGTCGGCCCATTGCTGTCTGGCCGCCTTCTGGCGGAAACGACTCGGCAAGGACGAGTTTCTGGCGTACCAGGCGTCGCCGCGCGGCGGCGTGGTCTACGTGCGAGTCGCCAACGATCGGGCGATTCTCGGAGGTCAGGCCGTCACGGTGACGAAGGGCGAGCTGACGCAGGACGCGATGGAGGGCGTCGGCTAGGCGCTGGCTCGTCAAGACGAGGTCACCATTCCGCGCGCCATTTGACGAAAACGCGTCACTCGCCCTTGAGGCCGCAGTCGCTCAGCTTTTGCCGCAGTGTGGCTCGGTGGATACCCAGCAATTTCGCGGCGGCCGCTCGATTTCCGCCGCAATGCAAAAGCGCCGCCTTCAGCAACGGCGGCTCGACCACGCGCAGAAATCGCTCCAACAAGTCCCCGCTTTGCGGATCGGTCGCGTCACGCTGCGGTTCCTCGGCGATTTGTTGGGTGGCCCAACTCGCGGTGGCGAGCTGCAATTCTTCCGCGGACGAGCGGTTGGCCTTCGCGGAGATTGGGGACGGAGCGGGGAAGTGACCGGCCTCGATCTCGGCCCCGCGAGCGACGACAGCCGCCCGCTCGACGGCGTTTCGCAACTCGCGAACGTTGCCCGGCCAGCGCCGCGACGACAATTCGCGAAGGGCATCCTCGGAAAGCGCGGGCGCGCGCCCCTCGGCCGTCGCGGCCCGGAGGAAGGCCCGAGCCAACAGCGGAATATCCTCGACGCGCTCGCGGAGAGGCGGAACGTGGATGTGAAAGACTCCGAGCCGGTAAAAGAGATCCTCACGGAATTCGCCCCGCGCCACGAGTTCATCGAGGGGGCGATTCGTGGCAGCCAGCACGCGAAAATCGGTGCGACGAGCCCGCGAATCTCCGACCGGGGTAACTTCGTGCTGCTCGATCGCCCGCAGCAGCTTCACCTGAACGGGGGGCGGTACATCGCCGATTTCGTCGAGAAACACGGTCCCGCGGTCGGCGAGTTCAAGCAGTCCTTGCCGGGCTTGCTCCGCCCCCGTAAATGCGCCGCGCACGTGTCCGAAGAGTTCGCTTTCGATCAGGCCGGGGCTCAGGGCCGCCAGGCATGTGGGCAGGAATGGGTTGTCTTTTCTCCGGCTGTGACGATGGATGGCCTGTGCAACCAACTCCTTGCCGGTGCCGCTTTCGCCCGTGATCAGCACGGGCACGTCGGAGGGCGCGACGAGCGCGATCTGCTTGAAGACCGCTTGCATGGCTGGCGACGTTCCGATGAACGTCTCGGCATCGACGGGCCGATCGTCGGACACTGAGGCCGTGGCCGCCGCCGAGGAGCGGCGCAGCGCGCGTCGCAACACCTCGGAAATCTGATCGAGATCGAACGGCTTCGTCAAATAATCGTAAGCTCCCTCTTCCAGCGCGCGGACGGCCGTATCGAGATTCCCAAACGCTGTGATGACGATGATTGGCGCGGGGCCGATGCGGCGACGCAGATCTTGAATCGTCGAGAGGCCGTCGCGGCCCGGCAGCCGCACGTCGAGCACGACAGCGTCGGGGATCGTGCGATCGGCGAGCTCCAAGGCCTCTTCGGCCGACGAAGCGACGCTCACGTCGTAGCCTTCGTCGGCTAGCAGCTCCCGAAAGCCCCAGCAGATGCTCGGTTCGTCGTCGACGATCAAGACGTGGCTCATGTCAGTCTCGCAACAATCGCTCGGCCGCGAGCCGCGTCTCGCTTTGCGAGCCGGCGGCGACGGGGACTTTTGAAGTGTTTTCATCGCGCGAGGCAGGCCTCTGTTCACAGTGCCCGGCAGCCAGCGACATCGTGAATCGTGTCTGACCATCGAGTCGCGCGAACGACAGGCTGCCACCGTGTTCTTCGGCGGCAGCCTTGGCGAGCGCCAGCCCGAGGCCGATACCCTCGGGCTTCGACGTGATAAAAGGCTCGAACATCGCCGATTGCAGCGACTCGGGGGGCCCGCTCCCGGAGTCGGAAACATGGATTTGTACGTGTGTCCGAGTTCGATCGGTCCACAGCCGCACGTGTCCGCCGTTCCCGGCCGCCTGAACCGCGTTCAGAACCAGATTGAGCAGCCCTGCCCGCACGCTATGTGCGTTCGTGACCGTCAGATCGTGATCGATGGGCGGCGACTCGCATTCCCAGGACACGTGCGCATGCTTTGCCGCGGGAACGACCAGGCGGTCAATCTCCGCCACCATGTGTGACAAAGGCTCCGAGACAGGCGGCTGCTGGTCCGGCTTGCCGAGCGACAGCAACCCGCGGATTTGCTCTTCGGTCAGGGACAGTTGCCGGAGAGCGACATCCAGGCTTTCGTCTGCGCTGCGCGGGCAGCGGCGCTGGTGCAGTTGCACGGCCATTCGTGCGCCCGTGACCGCATTGCGAAGTTGATGGGCCAGTCCGCCGGCGAGTTGCGCGAGCAAACGCAACCGTTCGGTGCGAGCGATCTCTTCCTGATTGGAGGCCAGGCGATCGGAGAGCCGGTTCGCGGACAGAGTCAAATCGTAAACTTCATCGAGCGGCGGCTGCGCGGCGACGTGCCTGAAATGCCCGTCGGCGATCCGTGCGAACAGGCCCTGCACGGCTTCGATCCGCCGCGCGATTCGCCGCGACAGCCAAGCCGACACGGCAACCATCAGCAAAATCGTCACGCCGCCGATCGCGAGCGGAGGCCACGCGGCCTCCCACTGGGCCTGCCAAAGGTTCGACTGGGGATACAGGATGAGCAGAGACCCGACTCCGGCGTTCCCGTGGCCTTGCAGAACGGCCCTGTAATAGGGCTGCCCGCCTACGTCGATCACTCCAGACTCGTCCAAGCGCGTCGGCGGTCGGGCGGCCGGCGGGGCCGACGGCAAATCCGACTCGCGGACCGATGGGCCGAGCGTCGACGTCAAAATCGCTCCCCGCTCGTCGAGCGTCACGTACTCGGCGCCGGAGAGTCCGCGCATCTTTTTCAGCACGTTTTCACTGAGCGGGAAGCTCGCATCGTCCAGCGTCGCCACCACGCGCTCGACCCGCTCCATCCGCTCCTGGCTGCTGCGACGCGCGGCGACGGCCGCCAGGAGCACGGCAATCGACGCAATGGCAACCAAAAGCAGCGTCGCAACAGGCAGAAAGATTTGATTACGGATCGGCCAGCGCATCGATTGACCCTGTGTCAGTTATCATAGTCCTCACCACTCGACACGTCGCTGCCCCCGTAGCCAACACCTTTGGGTCGGGGGAACGAGACAACTCGTGGTGTGACCAATTTTCAGCCGTGCGCGGCGAAAAAATCACCGGCGACGCGACGGCGGAACCTCGGACGAGCCGCTTTACGGGCGTCTCCTGACCGGCACGCCATTTGTTAAGTGACGACCGGCGATGCGACCGGGGGAACTGATGAAATGTGAGAAATCGGAGGAAAACCGAAGATGCGGACGTGGCCAGGCGTTTGGCTGGCGATGCTCGCTCTGCTGGCTGGGTCGTTAACGGGGTGCGGCAGCAAGCCCGGCTATCCGACCGCGAAGCCGGTCTCGGTCTTGAACCAGCCGGGGGAATGCGCGTATTGCCATCGGAAAATCGAGCGTGTCACTGAAGACAACCTCGTCACGTACGACGGGGTCCAGTACATCGTGTGCAACGAGGAGTGCGCGGCCGCCCAGAAAATCGCGGCGGAACGCTAGTGAAAGGGCCATGATGCGGAAGCGAGCTGCCTTCACATTGATCGAGCTGTTGGTCGTAATCGCGATCATCAGTTTGCTGATCTCGTTGTTGCTGCCAGCCGTGCAGGCGGCCCGCGAAGCGGCGCGGCGGACGCAGTGCCGCAACAACATCAAGCAGTTCGTGCTGGCCCTGCACAATTACCATGACACCAACTACATGTTTCCGCCGGGACATCTCGAGACCGGTATGGAGAATCCAAAGCCTGGACAGCCGACGGGGCAGCACCAGATTGGTTGGTTGGCCTATCTGCTCCCTTTCATGGAGCAGCCGGCGGTCTACAAGCTGATTCCCTTCAACGAAATCAATGTGACGGAAAACATCAATAAGAACACCTTCTTCTTCCCGGCGGCGGGGACCGTCATCGGAATGTTCCTGTGCCCCAGCGATCCGATGCTGTTGCCGGGGGGGCTGGCGACGGCCCCCGCCAACTACATGGCCAATCAGGGAACCGACTGCATGTGTCAATTCAACACGTGTAGCGGAGTGTTCGGGCACAGCACGTTCACCAAGCTGGCTTGGATCACCGACGGAACGTCGACGACGATTGCCGTCAGCGAGACTCTGCGGGGAGACAACAATCCCGCCACGTTGCAGGACAACTACATCTCGACCAGCTCGACGTCGGCCAACGCCCAGGACGTGACGACCTGCCAGGCGTTCGCGCCTAACGCGTCCGACCGGGGGTTGTCGTGGATCGGCGGGCAGCCGCAATACAACATGTTCAGCACCAATCGCGTCCCGAACGACGTTTTGTACGATTGCCGCGCTCCCAACTATGGCTGCACAAACATGGCGGCCCGCAGTGCGCATCCGATGGGCGTGGTCGTCGGCATGTGCGACGGCTCCGTGCAGTTCATGTCGCAGAACATCGACCTGACGACTTATCAAGCGCTGGGCACCCGCAGCGGCGGCGAAATGGTCTCTGCCAACGCCGGCGATTAGTTGTCTTCTTTCTCTCATGTTGCATCTCTCCCTCTCCCGGTCCGCCGGGAGAGGGCCGGGGTGAGGGCGCATTTTGGGCTTAAACAATCCCGTCTCGATTTCGAATCGAGCAGGATTTTTCACCACAAAGCGGCTGTGTTTCTTTTCAAGCGTTGACGAGAGATTTTTCGAGTCGCCACGAGGTGCCGTCCTTCAGGATCGTGTTGAGAATGGTCAGCAACTTGCGGATGCAGGCCGTGATCACGACTTTGAACGGCTTGCCGGCGGCTTCGAGGCGCTTGGCGAAGTCTCGAAGGATCGGGTTATGAGTGCGTGCGGTCAGGGCCGCCATGTAGAGCACGCTGCGAACCGAGGCGCGCCCGCCCCAGATCGAACGTTTGCCGCGGAAGCGGCCGCTGTCACGGTTAAAGGGAGCCACCCCGACCAATGCGGCGATCTCCTGGCGATTGACCTGACCCAACTCCGGCAACTCGGCCAGGAGCGAGGCGGCCGTGACGGGTCCGACCCCCGGCACGCTCCCCAAGCGATTCATTTTGTCTTTCCAGTCGTCGTCCGATTCGACCAGGGCCAGGATTTGCTGCTCGAGCTGATCGATCTGTTTGCGGAGCACGACGATCACCTGTTGAATGCTCGTGCGAACGGCCTTCGAGGAGCTCGCGTGCTTGCGGTTGGTCTCGGCAGTTTGCAGCTGGACCAGTTGGCGTCGGCGGACCACCAGTTGCTCGAGTTCGGCGGCTTTCTCCGAGACTTGAGCGACGGTCCGCGGCTCCGCTTGCTGGGCGTAGCGCGCGAGGACGTAGGCATCGATCCGATCGGTCTTGGCGAGGATCCCCAGACCGCGTGCGAAGTCACGGACCTGACGAGGATTGGCGACTGCCACCTGGTGCCCCGCGTTCACCAGCTCAGCGACCACGGCTCGCTGATAGCCCCCGGTGGCTTCCACAACGATCCGACACGTCCGCGGCGCGGGCAACGCCTTCGACAGTTGTGCCAGGCCCTGTTCGTCGTAGGTGAAGCTCTGCCGACGATCGTCGGGAAGCAGGCACAGATCGAGAGACCTCTTGGAGACATCGACACCAGCGAAGAGAGCAATGGAACCGTCCATGGAGTGATCCCCGTCTTGCAGATGCGAGCTCGACGGCGAGCGTCGGCTCTGGCGGCTGTTCGGGCTTGTTCCACGAGACCGGCGACGATCACGCTTAGTGACGGCCTCAATGGGCCCAGGCACGATCGATCTGTCGCCAGCCGTTGGTGGAAAGCCTGCTTCGCTACGCTTCGCAGCCTTTCCACCAACGACCTCCATTACACCCTCACTGTTTGAGGAAGCAAACATACAAGGCACGAAGGCACAAAGAATTCTGAAATTCTGTTAGGGCTTGCCTGTTAGGTCTTTACTTGGTGCCTTTGTGTCTTTGTGGTGAAAATCTGCGTGGGCTTTTCGATCTGCATGCTTTTCCAAAGGGACCCCTCACCCTGACCCTCTCCCCATCAGAATGGGGCGAGGGAAAAGAGGTGGCGCCGCGGCTCGCTCTCGTCAGTGGAAGTCGCGTGAGGAGACGCCGAGGTCGGCGATGCGTTTGGAGAGGTCGTCGAGGCGGTTGACCAGGATGTGGATCACGGTGTCCTGGCGCTGCAGGCGGCCGTGGGCCAGCATGGCGGTGGCCGTGCGGGCCGCGTGGTGGTAGCGCTCCCAGACTTCGGGCCGCACGATCAGGTTGGCGAAGCCCGTTTCGTCTTCCAGCGTGACGAAGGTGATGCCGCTGGCCGTGCCCGGACGCTGCCGCATCAACGTCAGCCCGGCGACTTTCACCGGCCGATCGACGGGCAGGATTGCCAGGTCCGACGCCTTGGCCACGCCCATCCGCTCGAGGCCGGCTCGCAAGAACTTCATCGGATGGTTCTTGAGCGACAACCCGGTCGCCCGATAATCTTCCACGACCTCGGCTAAGGGCGAAGCCGCCGGCAACGCGACAACCGGCTCTGCGGCTTCGCCGGGTCCAAGGTCGGAAAGCTCAGACGGAGTCGCAATCGTCTCGGACTTTGGACCTTGGACCTTGGCCTTTGGACTCTCCAACTTTGGACTGTCGAACAGTGGCATCACTTTCTGGTTGGGCAGCGATTTCCACAAAGCCCGTCGGCGGCCCACCGTCAACGAGCCAAAGGCGTCGGCCTGCGAGAGCCGGGTTAAGACCGCGCTGCTGAGTCGCGTGCGACGGGCGAAATTCTCGAACGAAACAAACGGCCCGTCCCCTCGGCGCGCGCAGATCACGTCGACTTGCGCTTGCGAGAGTCCTTTCACCATGCGGAGACCGAGGCGCAGCGCCAGAGATATTGGCGGCGGGTCCCCCTCACCCCCGACCCCTCTCCGGCTCGACTGAGCTCGCCGAAGTCCGCAAGGGGAGAGGGGGGAAGAGGAAAACTCTTCCAGCGTCGCATCCCACTCGCTGTGGTTGACGTCGACCGGGCGGATTTCGACGCCGTGGTCGCGGGCGTTGGCGACGAGCTGGGCCGCGGCATAAAAGCCCATCGGCTGGCTGTTGAGCAGGGCGGCCGCGAAGACCGCCGGCTCGTAGCGCTTGATCCAGGCCGACGCGTAAACCAACAGGGCGAAACTGGCCGCGTGCGACTCGGGAAAGCCGTATTCGCCGAAGCCGCGGATCTGGTTGAACAGGCGTTCGGAGAATTCGGCCGAGTAGCCGTTCCCGGCCATGCCGGTGAGCAGTTTGTCGCGAAAACGATCCATTTCTCCGGTTTTGCGCCAGGCCCCCATGGCTCGACGGAGTTGGTCGGCTTCTCCCGGCGTGAAACCACCGGCGATCACCGCCAACTTCATTGCCTGCTCTTGAAACAGCGGCACGCCGAGAGTTTTTACCAGCACACTCTTAATTCGTTCGTCGGGATAATCGACCGGTTCCTCTTTCGCTCGCCTCCTCAAATAAGGATGAACCATATCCCCTTGGATTGGACCTGGGCGGACGATGGCGACTTCAATCACCAGATCATAAAAATCCTTCGGCTTAAGCCGCGGCAGCATGGCCATCTGAGCGCGACTCTCGATCTGGAACACCCCCATGGTGTCGGCGCGCTGAATCATCTCATAGACGCTCGGGTCCTCAGGAGGAATTGTTGCCAACGAATACTTTTGGTCGCGATGTTTGTGAATCAAATCGAATCCCTTGCGGATGGCCGTGAGCATACCCAGGGCCAGGCAATCGACCTTGAGGATGCCCAGGTCGTCGAGGTCATCCTTGTCCCACTCGATGACGGTGCGGCCGGGCATCGAGGCGTTTTCGATCGGCACGACTTCGCACAAAGGCTTTTGCGTCAGCACCATTCCGCCGACATGCTGCGAGAGATGTCGCGGAAAGCCGAGCACCTGCTGGACCAGGGTATTTAATTGCCTGGCTCGTCGGGGCGCGGGTCGAGACCCGATTCACGGAAGCGGCCGGCGAGCTTTTCGGATTCGTTGTAGTTCTCGAGATTCTTGGCCAGCACGTCGACCTCTTCCAGTGAGTAGCCGAGTGCTTTCCCCACGTCGCGGACGGCCGAGCGCGGCCGATAGCTGATCACCGTGGCGGTCATCCCCGCGCGGTCGCGGCCGTATTTCTCATAGACGTACTGGATGACCTCTTCGCGGCGTTCGTGCTCGAAATCGATGTCGATGTCCGGCGCTTCGTCGCGCTCTTTGCTCACGAACCGCTCGAACAGGAGATCGATCTTGACCGGATCGACCGACGTCACGCCCAGGCAGTAACAGATGACCGAGTTCGCCGCCGAGCCGCGCCCCTGACACAGGATGTCTCGGCCACGCGCAAACTTCACCAGGTCCCAGACGGTGAGAAAGTAAGCCTCGTACCGCACCTCTTCGACCAGCTTGAGTTCGTACTCCAGCATTCCGCGGACCCTGTCCGGAATTCCGTCGGGGTAACGCTCCTGTGCTCCTTGCCACACCAGTCGCGACAGGTGCTCGATCGGCGTGAGGCCGATTGGGCACAGTTCCTCGGGATATTCATAGCGCAGCTCGTCGAGCGAGAAGTTGCAGCGATTGGCCAGCTCGACCGTGCGCGACATGGCTTCCGGGCAATCGGCAAACAGCCGCCGCATTTCCGCGGGAGATTTGAGATGCCGTTCGGCGTTGGAGAATCGCCGGTGCCCTAGCTCGGACACGGTCGTGCCATGACGAACCGCCGTCAACACGTCTTGCAGCGCCTGACGGGACGGATCGTGGTAGTGGACGTCATTCGCCGCCACAAGCGGCAAACGCTGTTGCTTGGCCAAGCGCATCATCGATTGCAGGCGCAAACCGTCGTCAGCTCCGTGGAATAGCTCAGCCAGCAAGTGACACCGCTCGCCAAAGACCTCGCGATATCGTGGTAAACATTCCAACGATTCTTCATCGCTGACTTCGGGATGCCGGACGCAGGCCAGCAGTCCGTCGGCGAACTCGGCTACGTCTGCGAAAGTCAGTCGGCAAGTTCCCTTCTCCGCTTGACGACGACCACGTGTGATGAGCTGCGACAAACGACCGTAAGCGGCCCGATTGGTCGCCAAGAGCACGACGGGAAGCGCATCGACGGGGGTGATCTCCGCTCCGACGAGCAGTTTCAGCCCGATTTCTTTGGCCGCGACGTGTGCCCGCACGACGCCGGCCAGGCTGTTTAAATCAGTGATTGCTAGCGCCCGATAGCGCAGCTCGGCCGCCTTCTGCACCAACTCGTCGGGATGCGAAGCGCCTTCGAGGAAAGAAAAATTTGTTTTGCAATGCAGCTCCGCGTAGGGAAAAACAGACTTGTGTGTGTTCGGCCCGGATTCTTCCAGCGGCGTCAGCCGGGCACGGATCCGTTTTGGTGCAGGAGGATCGGGCATCTTAAGAGCCGTGCATTAAAGAGCCGCGCACGCAGTAAGCGGTGTCTTTCTGTCTTTTATCTTTTGCATTTCGTCTTTCGCTTGCCGCGCGTCGAGAAAAGCAGAAAGACACCGCTTACTGCGTGCGCGGCTCTTTGATCAGGAATCAAAATTCTCCGTGAACGAACCACGATCCTTCGTCTCGGGCGTGGAACAACCACAGCCGTTGGCCATCTTCCGTGTCGGCCCGGAAGTAATCGCGGTGGACGGCGGGGAAACGCCACCAGCCGGTCTCGATTCGTTCCGGGCCTTCGCAGTGCACAATGAGTTGATCGCGATTGGCCCAATGCAGGCGAATGGGAGGTCCGTGCGGCACCACCGAAAAAACCTCCACCGGCACCGGCTCGGGAAACAATCGCAACGGTCGCCGCGGCAGCGATTCGCGAACGAAAGAGCCGCGCACGAAGTAAGCGGTTTTTTGTTCTTCTTGTCCCTGTGCTGAACGTCGTTCCTGAGCTGAACGACGGGCACGACGCGGCCGCTTCGTCGTCGGCGAGTCTTTGAAGCGGGAAGTTTGCTCCGCGAGCGTCGCGTACTCGACGGCCTGTTCGGGCTGATAGTCGGGAGCCAGGCGGGGACAGAGCACGGCCCGCGGGCCCAGGCGATTGCTCAACCGGTTGAGGAGCGAATCGAGATCCCGGCGGGCGTGGCGATGTTCGGCCGACTCGAACAGGGCCGATTGGTCGGCATCCAGAGGCGCGGTGCGAACCACGCGCAGCGTCGCACCTGCCAATCGCCCACGCAGCTGCACGCGCTCCAGCTGCAACCGCAGGAGCTCTCGCAGCCGCTTGGGATCGAGGCTGGGGCGGACCAGGCCGACGGTGAATCGCGTCGGCTCGTGGCCGGAAACGGTCAGCTCGATGTCGAGCTGCAGAATGCCCGCGTTGCGCCGCTCGAGCGGCTTCATCACTCGTTCGAGCAGGCGCTGCAAGATGATTTCGATCGCCGCCCGGTTTTCGAGCGGCGGCTCGCAGCCATACGCGGCTTCGATCGGTTCTTCCGGCCGTTCAGGCACGAGGGGCTCGGGAATTTCTCCCAGCGCCTGGTCGAGCCGCCGCAAAATTTCCGGACCGAACCGGGAGGGCAGCGTTTCCCGCGGCAGGGCGGCGACATGGCCGATGGTCGACAGTCCCAGGGAGTGCAGCACTTCCACGACATTCGCGGAGATGCGCAAAGCCTCGACCGGCAGCCGGGCCAGCGCCTGCGCCGAACGACCCGGAGGTACGATCAGCGGGCCGGCCGACGTGCGCGTCACCGCCCACGCCGCGCCGATCGTGTCGGCCACGGCCGCGCGGGTGAGGAATCCCCAACCCCGAAAGTCGGCCACCACCTGCCGCACCATCCGCAGCTCGCCGCCGAAGAGATGCGCACCGCCGGTGATATCTAAGAAGAGAGAATCGGAAGTCTCCGACTCTTCGAGACCGACGAGCGGGCTATAGCGACGGCAGCGATGAGCCAGGGAACGACTAAGCGCGTGCTCGCCGGGCAGAGACGGCTGGAGCGATTGGAGCAATCGGACGCACAGTATTCGTCGCATCGTCGTATTCCAAGAGGGCAAACCTTTCGCCGGCTGCTCCTCGTCGGCAACGAAGGACTTCGACTCGCCAACGCCGTGCGGACGATGAGCCTCCCTCGCCCATCGTCTCGACCCCGAATCGCACGTCGCTCCAGGACGGCTCGCCCCGCGCGGTGGGCGGCCGAATCAAAAACCCGAGACCTCCGCCGCGTTCCGCCGACAATTGCAAACGCCGGAAGACTCGCGCAGAGAGTTTTTCCAAGCGGCAGAAGGTGACCGCCACTCCTCGCGACGCCAGCGCCTGCTCGAGAGCCCACAAAGTTTCGACGCTGGCAGCGGCAGGACGTTTTTCTGTCTTAGCTTGAACACCGCGCCGAGCCACTTTGCCGGGACGAACGAGGATCAACTGTCGCAAGTCGATTCCCAGGGCGGCCGCCGCCGGAGGATAAAGGCTCTCTTCGTCATCAATCACGATCAGCACCCGGTCTTCGCCGAGAGCCGAGCGTGCCGCCAACAGGGCGAGCTGATCGGCCGAACCTTTTTCTGCTATCCATTCGATCAGCGTGCCTGAGTGAAAGCCGGCGTCCGGCAAGAGGCGATCCAGAATTTCCAAACCGCTCGAGACCGTGCCGTTGGAATCGCGGACTGGATGCGAAGTCCTCTCCAGTTTTTGCAACTGGCCTGCTAAACGCTCTAGGGTGAGCACCCGTCGGGCGACATGATCTCCAGTGCCAGAGGGGACGGCAGATCGATGCGGGCGGTAATCCGGCATACCTTCATGTATACATTTGTATCGTATTCCGTCAAGCCAAAAAATCAGTCCGTTTTTGGGACCTTAGGGGACGCTTCGAAAAAAAACCGGGCGGTCAAGCCGCCCGTGCCCAAGCAGTTTCGACGCCAACTAGGGGACGACGACGGCGGCCCCCGACAGGTCTCGGATGAAGTCGAAGGACACTCCCTGGAAGGGAACGACGCCGTAAATTCCCTTTGTGAAGATCAACTGCACGTAGTCGTCGATGACCTGGAGCGGGCACTTCGGCACGATCACGATGTCCGAGTCGCGCAACCAAATGTCGTCGGCTTCGAGTTTGCGGGAGTTGTAGAGCGCGGGATGCACGTTGACCCGCGTTGCCATCAGCCGCCAACAATCGTCGCGACGAAAAACGATCACCTGCCTCAAATTGCCGCCGATGTTCCAGCTTCCGGCCATCGCGATGGCCTGAATGACGGTGGTCGGCGCATCGAGCGCGAATTTGCCTGGTTTCGCAACTTCGCCCAGGACGTAGACCGATCGCGGGGCGCGGTCGACCAGGACCGGCGTGACCTCGACTCCCGGCACTAAATCGGCATAGCGTGCTTCGACCTCGTTGCGCAGCTCGGCTAACGAGAGTCCCTGCGCGGAAACCGAGCCCAAGGCCGGAAGCTGCACCGTCCCGTCGGGAGAAACGCGGGCGGCGAACGACTGGCCCGCAGAAATCTGCGTCCGATTGGTAATGGACGTCCGCAATTCCTCGACCGTTTTATTGAGCGACACGGGAATCACCGAGATGGAGGGCTCCCGCTCCTTCAACACGCGAACATACAGTTGATCCAGCTCTTTACGGAGCACCTCGATCGGCTTGCCGGCAGCCGTAACGGGGCCGACCTGCGGCAGCACAATCGTACCGTCGGGCTGGATCGGCGTGTCGACCGACAGCGACGGCATCGTCAAAGACGAAATACGGATCACGTCGCCGACGTTGAGCCGGTAAGGCGTGCTCATCGGCTTGCCGTTGAGTCGAAACACGAAGCTCACCTGGTCATCCACGCGAAGGTAGTACACGGGCACGTGCTGGGTCCGCGCCGGCCCGATGTACTCACCCTGTGCGAAAACTTCCCAAGAGAGCGGCTCCAGGAACTCTTGCGGACCAACGGCCCCCGCCGGCGACGACGCATATTGGGGTGGGATTGGGGGAGGCGCCTCGTAATTTGTCGACGCGCGGGGCTTCCCCTGGCCGCCGTCTGCGGACGGCGCGGGTGGCGGAGACTGTCCGTCGCTCTCCGCGATCGGAGTCTCACCGGCGAAAGTCTTGTGATCGACGAGATAAATCAACGGCGACGCCCCAGATCGGCTGCTTCCACGCGCCAGACGGCGCTCTTCGGCCGCTAACGTCAGCATCGACTGGGCATCAGAGCGATCTCCCATCTCTCGATAGACGTGGGCAAGGTTTTGAAAGATCTCCGGATGCCGCTCGATCGAGGCGCTATACAACAGCGCCTTGCGTGCCGGCTCGAGCTGCCCACACCGCGCCAACAGCACGCCCAGCTCGTTGGCCGCGCGGAAGTTCCGAGGATCAACCGAGAGTGCGGCCTGCTCGAGAGCGAGGGCCTTGGGCTCACCGAGCACCGCATTACGATCGACGCTGCCCCCCAAAAACGGTTGCAGGCGGCCGAGGTAATAAATCGCATTCGACGCTTCGGGAATGCCCCCGACAGCCGCTGCGAACTGCGTCGTCGCGTAGGAGTAATAGAGTTGCAAAGCCTGCAATCGGGTAATGGTCAGCGGACGGCTTTGCTTCAAGATCGGCGTCACATGGGAAACCGCCAAAGAGGCAGGATCTGAGTCACCGGACGGACTCGAGTCAGCGTGACCGAAATCGTCCGCCTCGCGGAGGGCGGTCGCACCCGCGCTGAGGGCCCGGCTGTGAAATTGTGTGTTGTGCCGGGCATCGAGCGCGTCGGCGATCAGCTGCAAGGCCGTCAGGAACTTGCCACGGGCCGAGTAAGTCGCTCCTTTTGTCGCCAGCTTCACGCCTTCCTTGGTCAGCTGCAGGCTTTGCAGGACCACCCCTCGCAGCGAGGCCTGCAGGTTCTCGTCCGAGACCGGAATCTGCGTTCCCGTCACCGTGGGGGCGATGAACTGAACGGGTACGATCGGCGCCGGGGGGACATCCTGAACGAGGAACGCCTGCGGGGCCCGGCGTTGAGGGATCACCATGGTTGGCACTTGCGCCGGACAGACCTGGGTGGTCAGCGACGCGGTCGAGGCCAGCAGTCCGAACACAACGCGACGAAAGTTCTGGATCATCCTTGGTCCGCTTCTACCGTTATCAGTTAGCGCATTCATAACGGATTTTCCCGTCTTGCGACCTGTGCTTGTAACATCGACGCCGCTACGAAAGGGGTTCAGCGATTCAACTACAACCGCTGCGACCCGCACGTTGCGCAGCCACATAACCGCGACATTCGGAGCAACCGGACCGTCGTCGACACGCCGACTGTCACAGCCCGCACAACCGCTACGCGCGGAAAAAGCTGAATTGCTGCGCCGTCCAGCCCCGGCGAGAGATCAGGGGGTCAATGCCTTGCGGGGAGGCGCTCGAGGACAGAGTGTCCTCTAAACACGATCCTTGCGAATCGTCTGGTCGCTGACGAACCAGCTTTTGATGGGAGCGGCACGCTGACGCTGGCAAATCTTGCGACAAACGATCTTGCGACATCCGCCTCGGAAGTGCGAGCGATTTCATTCGGGCGCGGAATTCGCCGCACGCTCGACACTTTCGATCGGATTGTACGTTTTGACGTTAAGGTCCACGTAATTTATGGAAGTTGAGTGTTGATTAACGGGTAATCTGGGGGTAATTTATCGACGGCGGGTCGCGCTTAGTGCTCAATCCCACCTAGGTGTCGCAGCGGTCGCGGCTTCCTCCCAAGGAAGGGCCGGACGGCGGCACGCGTACTAAGCGCTTCGGAAAATGGATACGGACGTCCAGGCCTGTTGGATGGAAACGTGTTGTCGCGCGGCGCGGCAGCCGAACTGATTCGCTCCATCCACGTGCTCGAGAGAATGACGTCTCGTCCCTCCTGTCGTCACGAATGCCCTAGTTCTTTGTCGCCTGTCGGCGCTCCGCGGGATGCGGACCGCATGGCTTCGACACGGAACAAGACCGGGAGGAACAACGATGGAGCACGCAACGGCTGCAGCGACCGCACCCCCACTCAACTCGGTTGAACTGCCTCCGAGCCCTTCGGCAGCACCGGCCCCGAATTCTGTTAGTTATTCCGCAACCACGACTCAAGCCGCACCGACCGTCTCGTTGGCGGCTATCGGCGAAACTCGGGCCGCGTCAGCGCCGGTGCCCGAGGCAACCGACGTCGTGGTGCCGCGGTTCACCCCTCGAATTCGGGAAGCTCTGCAGCTCCTGGCAGACGCTGCCGCGTGCGCGCAGGACGTGGGGGCCGACGTGTGGCAGTTTGCGGTCGAGCTTTCGGTCCTGCGTCGGGCAGGTCTGACCACCAACGAGTGCCGCTGGCTCGTCGCGAAGGGTCTCGCCCGCCACGCGCGGGAGGTCACCGCCTCCGACAGCGACCGTCGCGTCTTTCAGAACTATACGAATCTCGCACTTTCCAAGCGGACCTGCTTTGTGATCGCCGAGCGGGGGGTCGTTTACGCCAATGCCCTGCTGCGGTCTGCGCCGCGCCGCGCGCCACCGATTCCCGCGATTCGATCGCCTTGAACCGCCGGCGGCAGGCCGCCGAATCAAACGGCCACCCGGCCGCCCTGACGCCCATCTGGGATTCCGATCGACAGCAGTTGCGGGTCGGCCGGGTCATTGTCAAGGAATTCAAGGTGCCCGCCGCGAATCAGGAAGCCATCCTGGCTGCTTTTCAGGAAGAGGGCTGGGTGCCTCGAATCGACGATCCCTTGGCCCCGCAATTGAATCAGGATTCCAAGCGGCGACTGCACGACACGATCAATTCGCTGAATCGCAATCAAAAGCAATCGCTCATCCGCTTTTTGGGTGACGGAAAGGGCGAAGGCATTCGTTGGGAGTTCTCGAACGATCCGCCGAATGAAGAGCCGCGCACGAAGTAAGCCGGTGTTTTTTTTTGCGGGCTAGCCGCGTCGCGTTCTATCCGCGCCCAAACAGGTAGCCTGCACGAGCCTTCTGCGGCGGACCGCTCAGCGAGACTGTGATCGAGCGACTCGCGCACAAAATAGGCGATTCGCTTTTCCGAAAACCAAGAACCGCTTACTGTCGTGCGCGGTTCCTTAAGACGCTGGCTGACGGGCCGGCAGGTCGCAGGCACCGGTTTTGGCCCGTCCCCCGCTCGCGGTACAATCGCGCCATGAGCGGCCAGTCGAATATCAACAAAAACGGGGGTTGCCATGTTGCGAAGCATCGTCGCGTTGGCTGTCGTCGGTCTCGGCTTGATCGGCTTCATGGCGGTTGCCGGAGAGAAGAGCGGTCCGCCCGCAGAACCCGACTTGATTCGATTTGAGCCAGCAAAGACCGAGAAAGGAGAGATGATAAAGGTCACTACAAACACCATCACGTTTTTTGTGCCAAGCGTTTTGACCCAAAGGCCGGACAAGACCTACGGGGAAATGAAGGCGGAACACGGATTCTTAACCGGGACTGAGCCCGATTCTCTCGGCAACCTTCAGACCTGGAGATCCTCACTGCTTTCTCTATCCACAAGACATGGCCGTCAAGTTCCAGCAGCCCCGCTGGACACTCGCAAGAATTCAAACTGACCCACTGCCCATGAGCGACGAGCCCGATAGGTCGTGGATCATCGGCTCGCCGATTCTGATGGGCACGAGCGCAGGACTTCTCGTCTCCGCGATGAATCCGCAAAGTCTGGTATTCTCCCTGCTGTGCGGGTTGCTAGGCGCGCTCATTGGCCTCGCAGTCGGGATCGCGATTTGGTTCTGGCGAGTGCCCTGACTCCCGTGCCAAAAGTTCGCCCCCGACTTTGAGGCAAACGCGGGACTCCTGGGGCAATCGCGACTTTTGACGCAAAGCCCGGCAGGCCACAATAGATTGTGGAATTTCAAGTCGCGGCCACAAAATCGGCGATTTATTTGACATTCGACTTGACGCTCACTAGTTTTCGTCTCTCCGAAGTGAATCGATGGATCGATTCGCTGTTTTTCAGACGAAGGGATTCGTTGTGCTCAAGCGGCAGCCATTTGCTTTCGGCACCGCACTTTCTTCCCGCACACGAATTTCCGCGCTACGCGCAACGCGTGTATGAGGCACGCATCAGTTGTGCTGCTCCTGTGATCGGGCCCCGGCTCTCGGTCGGAGCGCCCTCGATTCTCCTGACCCGCACGGCGTGTGCGCGGTCGACCCGCTCGTAGGCAGGATGTGTCGCTTTCCAAGGAGGGATTCGCATGTCGTTCAAACCCGTGATTGGAATCAATGGCGAATTTCGGGCTGCGAAAAAAGAGGTCGTGCCCCTGAGCTGGTACAACACCGGCTACTACGACTCGGTGAGTGCAGCCGGCGGATTGCCCGTGCTGTTGCCCCCCTTGGCCGAGGATCGCGACCTCAAGCAGTTCCTCAAAATGCTGGATGGCCTGGTCCTCTGCGGCTGCCCGCTCGACCTCGATCCCGTCCGCTTGGGTTTGGAGCGGCATCCTGCTACGCGGTCGATGCCGATCCGGCGCGAGGATTTTGACCGACGGCTCTGCAAGCTGGCTTACGACATGCGGCTGCCCGTCCTGGCAATTGGCCTCGGCATGCAGGAGCTGAACGTCGTGTGTGGCGGCACGCTGCACCAGCACATTCCGGAAGAATTCCAAAAGCCGCTGCACCACCGCGACCCAGTCGAATCGACGCTGCGGCACATCATCGAAATTGTTCCTGGCACGAGGATGGACACCATCTACGGCCCCGGCGAAATCCGAGTCAACAGTCAGCACCACATGTGCGTCGACCAGGTAGCCGAGCCGTTTCGCGTCTGCGCGACCTCGCCCGACGGCGTGGTCGAGGCCTACGAAACCGAGGACGAAGAGTGGTGGGCCGTTGGCGTGCAGTGGCACCCCGAGAACGAATCGTCCTCGGCGCTCGACATGCAGGTCTTCGAGCAGTTTGTCGACGCCTGCCGCAAGACGCCGGCCGTGCTCGAAATGAACCGGGCCGCATAACGATCGGGTCGCGTCCAGGCGAGCGGCCGTTGTAAGCCGGCCGGTTCGTATGGCCTCTATTACGAGGCAATCAAAGAACCGGCGGGCTTAGACTCCGCCGCTCGCCCATTGGACGCAGCCCGCGGGCTTCCGTTGCGCGACGCTTCTGTTATTCTTTCGACTGCTGTTTCAAACCCACGAACGCGCGCGATTTTGAAGCCGCACCGCAGCGGTACAATTTGATACCCGTGGCCCTGATCGTTCAGAAATTCGGCGGCACAAGTGTCGCGGATGCCGCAAAGATTCGGGCCGCCGCTGCCCGGGCCGTCGCCACGAAACGCGCCGGCAACCAGGTCGTGATGGTGGTCAGCGCGCGGGGCCACAAAACCGACGAGCTGATCGAGCTGGCCAACGACGTCAGCGGCACGCCCTCGCCCCGCGAATTGGACATGCTTTTGGCGACGGGCGAGCAGGAATCGGTTGCGCTTGTCGCGATGGCCATCCAGGACCTGGGTGAGCCGGCCGTCAGCCTGACCGGTGGCCAAATCGGCATCATCACCGATTGCACGCACACCAAGGCCCGTATCCAGAAAATCGACACCAAGCGCATTCGCCGCGAGCTCGACGCCGGAAGAATCGTGGTTGCGGCCGGCTTTCAGGGGATCGACGGCGACTTCAACATCACCACGCTCGGCCGCGGCGGCAGCGACACGACGGCCACCGCGCTGGCTGCCGTCCTGCAGGCCGACGAATGCGAAATCTACACCGACGTGGAAGGGGTCTTCACCACCGACCCGCGCCTGTTGAAGTCCGCTCGGAAGATTGATCGCGTCTCGTACGATGAGATGCTCGAGCTGGCCAGCCTGGGCGCGGGGGTGATGCACTCCCGGTCGATCGAGTTCGCCAAAAAGTATCGCGTGCCACTACGCGTTCGGCCCGCGTATTCGCAGAGTGCCGGGAGCCTGATCGCGCCGCCCAATGGCGCGGACGGTCCCGTCGTGACCGGATTGGCCCTGTTGCGCAACGAATCGCGAGTCAGCCTGTGCGACATCCCTGATCGACCCGGTGTGATGAGCCTGATCTTCACCAAGATGGGCCGCCTGAAAATTCCGATGGACATGGTCGTGCAGGACGTGGGGCAGGCAGGACTGGCCGAAGTTTCCTTCACTGTGCCCCAGGATGACTTGGCCGACACGCTGACCGCGGCCCAGCAGGCCGTCGACGAGCTTGGAGCAGGCCGGGTGCAGCACGGCACGAATGTGTCGAAGCTTTCCGTCGTCGGCCTCGGAATGCGAACTCATACCGGCGTGGCCGCCCAGATGTTTCAATCGCTGGCAGACGCCGGCGTCAACATCGGCATGATCACGACAAGCGAGATCAAGATCTCCACGCTCGTGAGCCGCGACCAATGCGACAAGGCGGCCGAAGCGGTGCACGCTGGCTTTCACCTGCACGAGGCGCATGCCGCGGCGCCGTCGGTCGGCTTCAGTCATTCCACACGGCCGACCGGGGACGGCCATGCCAACGCCGATCTCGAGCGTGAAGTCGTGGCCCAATTGGCGTCGATGGAGGACATCGTCGTCAGCGACGTTTGCCTCGACACGGCCCAGGCCCGCGTGACCGTCCGCCAGGTGCGCGATATTCCCGGAGTTGCGGCCGAGATTTTTGCCGCGGTCGCCGAAGGCGGCGTCATGGTCGACATGATCGTGCAAAACGTCAGCCACAGCGGCCGCGCGAGCCTGTCGTTCACCGTCCCGCGACCTGACCTCGAGCGATGCCTGCTGTTGGTCCGCGAAGTCATGGAACCCTGGCCTGGGGCCGACCTGAGCTTCGATCCGGACATGGCCAAACTGTCGGTCGTCGGAATCGGCTTGCGGACGCACACGGGTGTCGGCGAGAAGATGTTCCGAGCGTTGGCCGACGCCGAAATCAACGTTCAGCTCATCAACACCAGCGAGATCCGGATTTGCGCAGTCGTCGCCGGCGGCAGCGGCCCGGCGGCGCTGGCCTGTTTGAATCGAGAATTCGGGCGTTAGAAAACCGCCCACGTACGTGCTCGGCCGTTTGAGTTGGAATTCCTCCCATTTGCCGCTAAACTTCGAGATTCGATCTAAGCTCCTTCGGACCAAATTCAGAAGCTGACACGCGCATGCCCAATTCAGCCAGTGCCCGTAAGTCGATGCGAAAGGCGGCCGTTCGCCGCGAACGCAACCGTTCCGCCCGTTCGGCCCTGCGAACGGTGTTGAAAAGAGCCCGGGCCGCCGCAGCGGGGACCGATGCGGCGGCCGCCACTGAAGCCGTCCGTTTGGCCTCCAAGAAGCTCGACCAGTCGGCTGCCAGCCATCTGATCCACAAAAACGCTGCCGCCCGACTCAAGTCGCGGCTCGCTCGATTGGCCAAGAAGACAGCTGCCGCCGGCCAGAAATAGCCCCGTCTGGCGCGAGGCGGAGAAGTAGCGACACACCTCTTTGCGTTTCAAACGGCTGTAAGCGCTAAGCTCCGCCGTGATGCGCCGGATCGGTTTTGTCGCTCGGCTCTGTTCCCCCTTCTCCCCCTTCGACGCGGAACCACTGCTCCATTTCGGCCTCGTCAGTCGGCGAAGGAACAGCCACTGGCGCACGCCGCCGTTGCTTAAGACGCAGCCACGCGGCCGAGAATCCAATCGCGACGAAGACAAGGCCAGCCCCCCACAGCCAGCCCCGATCGGAGCGTGCGACGAGCGGAGCCGGAGCCGCGGACGCCACCCGCTGCATGCGGCCCACGAGCAGCGGGGCCAAGCGATTGTGGTTGAAGGCCTGGTAGCCCAGATCCTTGAGGAAATATCCGACGAAGACCCCCTCCTCGTGCTGCGCTTCACCCACCTTCATTTCGGCGGGCAGCTCGCTGAAGACACACACATAGAGGGCGTTCGATTGATCGGTCCAGCCCCAGGCCTCGTAAACGTGCTTAACGCCGGCCGAATTTTCGTGGGCATCCCAGTCGAGAATTCGCAGAATGTGCAGCCGCAGTCGCAACAGCCGGCCGCGAAACTTCTCCGGCTCCTCGACGAGACGCGTGCGAGCGACGTCGCGGGCGGCGCGGCGGTCCATTTCGGAGAACGGCTGGGCGCGGGCCCATTTCATGCAGCGCCAGTAGGCAGACATCTCTTCCGGCGCAAGAGCCGTTTTGTCAGACACCGCCTCGAAGAGCTTCCCCGACTTCTCCCATTCCGCCTTGTCGAGATCGGTCGGAGCGGGCACAACTGTCTCGCTGGCAGCCGGGGCGCTCGTCGCACTGTTTTTGTCATCCAGCGCGGGGCCGGCCTGGGCCAGCGCGCCGTCGAAACCACGATCTTCGGAGCCAGCCGACGCATCGGATTGAGTTTCCAGCCAGCGCCAGGACTGCGGCTTGCTCGCCCACGAATAAATCAGCGCCAGCACGATCAGCAGGGTGCCCATTCGCAACAGGGCTGACATCGGATTCCCCGCAAACGGGCCGAAGGCTTTGTTTCGATGGCGTCGGCGGCGCATCGGTCGACTCACTTCGCCTGATCGGTTCCGGACATCTCGACGAAACTGATCTTGTGCAGCATCTGCCCGTCGGCCATTTTCTGTCGTGTGCAGACGTCGATCACCTTCATCAGCTCTTCGTACCGCAAGGTCGGTGCAACGCGGATCACAACCTGTTCGAACGGGCTTCCCTCGAGCGCGAATGCCTCGTGAAGTCGCTGGTCGAGCTTATGCAGGTTGGCCGCATCGGCTGGTCCTTGAAAGGCAGCCCGCAACTCGACCTGTACGCTTGAAACTTCGCCGGTGGCATCGGCGAAGACGCTCACTTCAAGCGTTTTGGCGGTTGTGCCACTGGCCTCCGCTGCCTCGGCGACGTCGGGCCGCTCGGCCGCGACGTTCGTCATCGGCACCGCGGGGGGCAAGTGCAGCGAGAGCTGCCCTTCGATGGGCGAGGGCCGAAACGTCAGGATGAAAAACGCCAGGAGCTGAAACGCCATGTCGAGCATCGAAGCGAGGTTCAACTCGACGTCGGCATTTGAGCGCGAGAGTCGGCGGCGCATCTTACTGGCCCTCCCGCCGATTCATGGCTTTGAGCGCGAACTTGCGATAGTTGTGCTGCTGGCACGTCTTGATGATCTCGTTGAGCAGATTGAACCGTGTTGCCCGGTCGGCCCGGATCACCACCATCGTCGGCAACTCCTCGCCCGGCTTGAGCGGCGTGCCCTTGGTCTTGAGGCGGGCCTCCTCTTGCCGGGCCTCGTCCGCAATGTAGGTCCTGACATCTCGGACGACGCCGTAGACTTTCAGCTGTCCCTCGGCGTCGATATTGAGAACGAGCAAATCCTCCTGACCCTTCGTGTCGAGGGGACGGGCCGAGCCGAGTACCGGAAGGGTCAGCGACTGGTCGAGGGCCGCGTCCTTGAAGTTGATCACCAGCATGAAGAACGTGATCAACTGAAAGACCATGTCCAACAGCGGCGTCAGGTTCGGCTGGGCCGTCGTCATTTCCAAAGAGGAACGGGCCATATTCGAGCTTCCGAGCCAAGGCCGAGCAACCTCCACGGGCTGCTCGGTGCTTCGTATCCCACGCTTTCCGAATCAGCCTTGTGATGTGCCAATCGGCCCCGTTGTCGGCTTCGTACGCAACAGGGCATTGGTGCGGCGGATGAATTCGTCGGCAGCCAGCATCGTGGCCGTGCTGATCGAAGACACCTTGTTGCGAAATACGGCGAAGAAGAAGATCGCGGGCACAGCCAGGCCGACGCCTTCAAATGTCAGCACGAGGGCTTCGGAAATTCCACCGGCCACCTGGCTGGCCTTGAGCTGCGTGTCTGACATGGCGATCGCGCTGAAGCTGGCGATCATCCCCTTGAGCGTGCCCAACAGACCGATCATCGGTCCCAACGTGCCGACGACTGCCAGCATGCTGATCTTGGTTTCCATTTCGACGACGAGCGTTTCGCCCACGCGCTCCATGGCGTCGCGGGCTTCGACCAGGCCCTGCGGCAATTCGGCGAGGCCGGCCGTCAGCACTGTGCTGAAGAACGAGTCGTCCCCCTTGACCAGCTTGTAAACACCCATGAAGTCCTTGGCCTTCAGCAGGGTTTCGCACTGCTGCAGGATTTCGGGCGGGGCGGCAACTTCCATCCGGAGGTCGTAATAGAGGTGCACGACCTTGGCGACGAAGTAGATCGACAGCACCAAGAGCACGGCGCCGATCCAGCCGGACGTTTCGATCAACCAGATGAGCACGCTCTTGCTTGGAGGCGGAGCCGCTTCGGGCTCCGATCCGCTCGCCGGCGCGGAGGCAGCCGGCGGACTCGCGGCGGGCGGCGGCGCGGCTTTGCCTTTCGCGGCTTGCTGGGCGATGGCTGACAACGGACCGACGGCGCAGAAGTAGCCCCATACGGCCAGCATCATGCCCAGCCACCACACGCTGCGCTTCCAGTCACGGTGTCGAATCATGTTGGTCCTCATTCAGGGCGAAGCCTGCTTCCTTGATGATGAGTCAATGCTCGCTGGGGCCGGCGTCGGGGTCCAATCGCCAAAGAGCCTGAAAGACCTGCCCGATCTCTCCAATTAATACCGCCTGACGCTTGCCACATTCCACACGGCGGCGCTGAAAACCGCCGATTTTCGCGGGAAAAAAGCTCGCCACGCGCGGTTGGTGGCCCCGATTCGAGTCTAATCCGCGTATTTGAAGCGTGTCAACTTGACGCGAATCACCTGTTCGCGAGCCTAACGCGTTTTGCTTGCGAGCACCGGCAGCGCGCGGTCAGAATCGCTCATCGAATTAAGCAAGGCCCTGTGCCCCAAGTCTGCTTCCGTTCCGCCCTGAAGGACACCGCTCTATGTCCGGTCTACCCTCCCGTCCGGTCGTCGCCCATATGGTTTATTTCACGCTCAAGGATGCCTCTCCGGCCGCGCAACAAAAACTGGTGGATGACTGTCACCAATATCTGAAGGGGGCGCCTGGGATCGCGTACTTCGCGGTTGGCACGCGGGTGCCCGACCTGACCCGGGGGGTCAACGTCCAAGATTTTCAAATTGGGCTGCATGTGGTCTTCGAGAGCCGCAAAGCCCACGACGATTACCAGACCAGCGAGCCCCATCTGCGGTTCATCGCCGAGAACAAGGACAACTGGACGCAAGTGCGTGTCTTTGACTGCAACGCCTCCTGAATTGGCGCAGCACTTCGCGATTTTCCGCCCGAATAATTGCGATATGGATTCCAAAGAGCTTGGCCGCCTGTTCGAGCGGATTGACCGCGAAGTATGGATCGTGACGGCGGCGCACGCCGGCCGTCGGGGAGGCCTTGTCGCCACCTTTGTCGCCCCGGCGTCGATCGTTCGCGAGCTGCCTCGCATCATCGCGGGAATTGCCAAGACGCACGAGACCTGGAAGCTGATCGAAGGCTCCGGCGCGTTTGCCGCTCATCTTGTCGAGGAATCGCAGGCGGAACTGGTGTGGCATTTCGGACTGCAGTCTAGTCGCGACGTCGACAAGTTCGCCGGGCTCGAAGTCGGCACAGTGGCCACGGGCAGCCCCATTCTTCGCGACGCCTTGGCCTGGCTCGACTGCCAGGTCGAGACTCGCATGGATACGGGCGACCGGACCGTATACCTGGGCGAAGTCTGCGCCGGCGAGTCCGGAAGCGAGGCTCGGCCGCTCACGATCCAGACGCTGCTCGCCACCGCCTCTCCCGAAAATAAAAGAACCTTGAACGAGCAGATGACGGCTGATGCTGCTCGCGATGCCGAGGCGATTGCGCTGCGCGCGCCCGGCGCTAGCCCACATTGCGACCCGCGAGTCGAGACTGTCGCGCGCTTAGACGACGACCTTGTCGTTGATTGTGTGGCTCGCGAATGTCAGGCGGGCAGTGCCAACGTGCAAGGCAGCGAGGACCGGCGATTGCGACCCGCCGATTTCGAGAGTGCCGTCCGACGTCTTTTCAACTTCGATCGACACGCCGAGGCCGCGACCGATGCTAAAGTTCTGTCCCGGAGACGCGCTGTCGAGCACGCGCGAGAACTCAAAGGCGGCGTAAACCGGCGCGTCGGCAGCAACGAGCGGTGGCTCGATGATCAGGGAGCCCAACTCCTGTCGCTTGAGCGGATTCTTGTCTGCGTCCGCAAAGCGATAAATCACCAACCGGCAGGTAAAGTTCTTTTGAAATTGCTCGCAGGCCTTTTTCGTCGGCCCGGCAATGCAGGCCTCGACCGCGAAAGTAAAACGGCCGGCTCGCGGGTTCCGCATTTCCTGAGCAAGGATTGCTCGCTCTCCCTTGGCAACGAGGACTGCTTTCGCGACGTCCGATTTTACACCGAGCACCGCGTGTCGCTTGCCGCCGGCCCCAACCGAACCGCGCACTTCCTGCAGCCGCACGCCGAAACCCGCGCCGTCGGACGGCAGCGGCGCAGCGCGCCAGCCCTTCGGACGCGATCCCCGGTCGACTGGATAGAGCGGAATCGGCTGGGAGAAGTCAGTATTGAGCAACAGGCTTGTGTCGAAGCGGGCAGCGAGCAGGCTTCCGCCTGCTGGAACTCGATCGGCGGTCGCCACTCCGCCACCAAGTAATGCTCGGATCGGCGAGCCGAGAGTCAGTCGTCGCTCGCGTCCCTCGGCGTCGCGAAAACTCGATTCGTGATCGATGCCCAGCGAGTGAAACAGCGTGGCCGTCAGGTCGCCGGCAGTCACGGCGTCTCGAGCCGGATAAGCTCCGTCGCGGTCGCTCGAGCCATAAACTTGCCCTGCGCAAATGCCGGCCCCGGCAAGCGCAAAGCTGAAGACATGTCCCCAGTGGTCGCGTCCCGCCGCTCCATTGATTTTTGGAGTGCGGCCGAATTCTCCAATCGCGACGACGATCGTCTCGTGCAAGAGCCCGCGCTGGTCCAGATCCTCCAGGAGCGCGGTGAAGCCCGTGTCGAAGAGAGGACACAATACGTCTTCCAATCGGTCGGCATTTTGGGCGTGCGTGTCCCACATCGGGTTGTCGACGGCCGAATCGCCCGGCTCGCGGCACCAATTCACGTGCACGAGCCGCACGCCGGCCTCGATCAGCCGCCGCGCCAAGAGGAGCGACTGTCCCCATTGCGTGCGCGTGAAGCGGTCGCGGACTTTCTGCGGCTCTTCCTGGACGGCGAAGGCCCGTTGCACACGGCCCGACGTCAACAAATCCAAGGCCTGGCCCTGAAACGAGTCGTACAGGCCGACGGTGCGGCCGGCCGCCTCGGTCTTGAAGTGCCGCTCGACCTGCTCGAGCAACGAAATCCGCCGATTGAGGCGCATCGGTGCGATGTCGGTGACGCGGAGCCCCTCGACTTTGTAATCGGGCCGCGACGGGTCGCCGACAAAACGATCCGGGTCCCATTGTCGTCCCAACAGTCCTCCCGTCTGCCCGGCGGGAGTCACGTTTTCGTTGAGCCGCATGATGTCGGGAAGCCAGACGGAAGTGAGTGGGGGCAGTTTTTCGCTCGGCTTGACCAGCTTCACGACCGAGCCGAAATAGGGCCAATCGGTCGGGCTGATCTGCCGCGAATTTGCCCCCGTGTACCGGTAACCGGTCAGAACTTCATAACCACTTGCGTCGTGCAGGTCGTTGTCGGTGTGAAGCGAGCGGACGATTGCCAGCTTGTCAGCCATGCGCGCAATGCGCGGCAACAGCTCGCAGACTTGAATGCCGGGAACGTTCGTTTGAATCGGTTTGAACGGACCCCGAATCTCGGTCGGCGCGTCGGGCTTGGGGTCGAAGGTCTCGTGCTGCGGCGGTCCGCCCTGCAGCCACACGTACAGAATGTTCTTAGCCCGGCCAAACGTCGGATCGTTGATGATGCCCTTGGGCGGTGCGCCGGTCTGCGACGCTCGCAGTAGATCGGGGAGCGACAAGCCCAGTGCGCTTAGACTGCCGATCCGCAGCAGTTCGCGACGGTTGATGCCGTCACAGAGACGGGCACTCTCACCGTGCAATGAGAACATGCCACTCCTCGGCTGTCAGGCGGGATCGATCGTGTTCGCGGGGACCGGTTCTTGAAACCGCGTGCGTCCCGCGCTGGCAGGGGCGTGCTTCGCGGCACTGAGGCGAGAAAGCGCATTCGCCTCAGGGCACGCGAAACCAGTGCAAATCTCAGATTTAGTGTACGCGAAGTCGGAACGGCATCAATGTCAATCGGGGTTCGCGGGCCAGCAGGTTAACCAGCCAGGCGCTCTGCAGCGCTTCGGCCAATTCAGGCGATAACTGCCGGAGCGTCTGCGTCAGGCCCCGATTGAATGTCGCAGAAGTTTCCGCGTCCGGATCCATCGAGCCGAATATCGCTTCCAGAGGACTGGTCGGTGGAGGCAACAGCCAGCGATCGATCTTTTCGCCCGTGGGCAGACCGCCGAGCTTGGCCGCGTATTGGACGGCGTCGTCGAGCGTTCCCAGTTCATCGACCAGGTTGAGCTTGATCGCCATCGCGCCCGTGTAGACGCGGCCGCGGGCCAGTTTTTCGAGTTTGCTGTATTCCATCTTGCGACCTTCAGCGGCCTTGCGGGTGAATTGGCCGTAGATCTCGTCGAGCATCCGCTGCATCGATTCGCGCTCATTCGGGCTGAAACCGGAAACCATGCTCATGATGCCGCTATTTTTGCCGCGGCTGATGACGCTCGTGGTGATGCCGACCTTGTCCAAAAGTCCGCCGATTGCGACCTTGCCGCCGACCACGCCGATCGAACCCGTGAGGGTGCCCGGCTCGGCAAAGATGCGGTTAGCGCCCATCGAGATGTAGTAACCGCCGCTGGCCGCGACGTCTCCCATGCTGACGACCACCGGCTTGCCAGCCTTTTGGAGGGCCCGCCACATCAAATCGCTAGCGAGCGCGCTGCCACCAGGGCTGTCGACGCGGATCACGATCGCTTTGACGCTCTTTTCCTCAGCCGCTTGCTTCACGGCCTTGATGAAGGTTTCTGATCCGAGCGACTCACCGCCGAAGAAACTGGGCGAACTCTTGCCTGTGATAATGGTGCCAACAGCGTGCACCACCGCGATCTTCGGCTTTGACCCGACGCGTTTTTGCGATTCGCCCCCCATCAGGAGGTTCATCATTTTCATCATTCCGGCAAAGCCGCTGAAATCGTTGTCCGATTTCTTTTTGCCGTAATTCTTGGTGATCTCGACCGCACGCTTTTCGTCCTTGGCCCCGGCTTTGATAAAACCGTCGATTTCGTCCTCGTAGCCGACCCGGTCGATCAGACCATGGGCGTAGGCTTGTTTGGCCGAGTAGGGGCCATTGTCGATCGCCGAGAGCACTTGCTGAGAGGGCATCTTTCGCGATTCGCCCACGCAATCGACGATCTGCCGCACGTAGTCGTCCAGGATGGTTTCCATCTCCAACCGAAACTCTTTGCTCATTTCGGTGCGGCTGAAGGGTTCGGCCGCCGACTTGAACTCGCCGACGCGGAGCATCTCGGCCTTAACGTGCAGCCAGTCGAGCAGATTCTTGTAAAACATGACTTCGGCGCGGAGGCCGAGCATGGCCAGCTCGCCCGACTCGGGCATCACGATTTGATTGCACGCGCAGGCCAAGAGATAGTCGTGAGTTTCGGCCGAGTCGAAATAGGCGATGGCATGCTTACCTTTGGCGCGCAGCCGGGACACGGCCTGCCGCAACTCGTTGACTTTTGCCCAACCAAGAGTGGCACCGTTGATTTTGAGCACGACCCCGTCGAGTTTTTCGTCGGCCGCCGCCTTGTCGAGGCGGGCGATCAATTCGGCCAGCGTTTCGACGTTCGCACTAAAGAATCCCGACGCCCCGGCGCCCTCAGGGTAGGAGCCCTTCAGCTCGATCTCGCCGAACCGTAGCGGTTGCGCCTTTTTCGGCTTCGACTCCTTTTCGGCAGTCGCGGCCCGACTCGCGGTTCCAATCACCGCCAAGGCGGCAACGCAGGCAACGCAAACGGAAGATCGGAAGAATCGCATCGCGTCAAAACTCCCTGGCGGGGCCGCGGATCGGTAAGACAACCCATGAAGATGGACGGCACCATTGGCGAACACTTGCGCCGTTGCCGGTCCGCCCGTACACGTCCGAGCTTCAGAATAGGCCCCCCGCGATACGCGGTCAAGAAGAGGGCTCCCAGTTATCGCCGCTTGCTTGAACCCCCGCGCTGTGACAGACTTGATGGATCAGTCCAAAGTCCAAGGGCGAACGTCCAACGTCAGAAGGCGACGTTTGGATCAGGCCTTCGGGTTTTGACTTTGGACCTAGGACCTCGGACTTTGGACTCAATCATGAATCGCAATCGAATTTTGGCTTTGTCGTTGGCCGGATTTGTGATTCTGGCGTCGTTGGGTTCGGCGACGGCGCAAGGGTTGATCCTCAACCTGCCCAAGAAGGACGGCGCCTGGGTTCGCTACGAGGGAACGGTGAAGCAGGTCGAGTTTCGCCCCGACGCGGCAGAGGGCGACATCACGATGGAGTGGATTCAGCAGCTCACGATCAAATCGGTCGGAAGCGAAACGGCGACCTTTCGCGGCAAGCAGATCCCCTGCCGCTGGATCGAAATCAAGATTGTGACGGGCAAACCGAGCGAGTCCGGGATCGAGTCGGGGCCCGTTGGCGAGCGAATTTATAAGGTGCTCGTCCCCGAGGAGCGAGTCATCGGCGGACTGGCCGACGGCGGCAAAATCCCGTTCTCGTTCCTGGACATTATCAAAGGCTTTCGCAAGATGGGCGGCCAGGTGACTCCGATCCCGCCTGGCGCGCTGCAAGTCTTTCCACTCATCGCCCCCGTGATGCATTACGAAGCGGTGGAAGTCGGCGGCAGCGAAAACGAAGACGTGCCGCTCCCCGGCGGGGCCATCAAAACCAAGAAGTTCAAGGCCAAGCGCAGCATCGAGAGCGCGACAGAACGGAGCGTCAACGAGGCGGAACTCTGGCGCGGCGACGGAAACACCGTCCCGTTCGGACTCGTTCGCTGGACCGTCAAGTCGCTGTTGGAACGCAAGGACAGCACGGCGCCCCGGCAGGGCTATAAGCCGCTCACGCAGACAACCATCGAAATGACGGCCCATGAATGGGGCACCGGCGCTAAGAGTGACGTGCCGTCGAACTGACGGCCTCCACGCTTCACTGCGCCATGTCGAGCTCTCGAGTGCCGTCTTCCGTGACCTTGTGCGTAATCGGATTGAAGTGAATCCGGATGGCCGAGTCCCTTCCGGGAGCGGCGCCGACCTTAAGCTGACGCCAGAGCCGTGCAGGCCCGGAACTGTCGCCGATTAGCACGTACTGAGTTTTCGAGCCGTCGTAGGTGATGGTGTCGGCCTCGCCGCTAAACGTCTTCCCCTCGATCTTCGCGTTGCCTCGCGCCAACATCTCGATGTGCTGCGCGTCGGTCTCCGTTTGCGGATGCTGCATCACCTGCAGGAACTCGCACAACAGGCAGCCCGCTTCTTCGGAGAGTTCGTCGCGGCTGACCAGTTCCATCGGCTGGTCAACGGGGCCGTAGATCACCTCGACGTGGTCGTGGAAAAGCGCGGTCCAAGCGCCGCTTGTCGCCAGAATCGAAGTCGACCCTGCCGTCTTTTGAACTTTCGGTGCGGATTTTGGCCGCGGTCGCGATTTGCCTGCCACCAAATCGCTGAAATCGCCTTCCATCGAGCTGGAAGCTCTGACTTGCTCGAACTCCCACGCGGTCTTCTTTCGGGCCTTTGGGGGCGCGTTCGAGCGCACGTTCGTGAACTGCGAAATCCCCGACGGCTGCCCGTTTTCATTGTGCCGCCAAACCCGCAGCATGAGGGGACCGCTGGCCGTGCTCTTGCCTGTCAGCTTGTGGAAAACGAGATCCATGAACCGGCCCCGCCGCACTTCGGACAGGTGATCGCCCTGGGTCGCCTGGCTCTCGAATTCCACGTCCCCTTGGCAGAAGACGGTGTCGACCGCGGGCCGATCTGCTTCCGAGGCTTGCTTGTCTGCGTCTTTTTTGCCTGACGGCTGCTGTTGTGAAAACGAGAACGGCTTGGTGAGCGTCACGTCCATGTTGAGGCAGCGAATTTCACTCTGCGACTGGGCATCGGTCATCGAGGTATGGACGTTGACAAAGAAGTGTGCCGTCTTTCCGTCAAAGTGCATTTTCTGGTGCCATTCGACGTCGAGCGGCTGCGACGGTTCGGTGCTGGGGCGCGCTGCTTCGTCGCCGTCGGGCCCCGCGCCCGTTTGCTGAACCGGCAACTGCAGTCGCCCCGGACCTTCGACGTCGGCCGTGTTCCGCAAGCGATTGAAGACGATGCGTCCCCCCTCGATGTGCGCTCCTCGGTCCCGGACGTGCGCGGGCTGCCCCAGCACGACCATGTCTTGATCGAGTTCCCCGCGGTTGTGGACCTCGAGCACGTTGCCGTTGACGTCCAGGGGCTCGGCGGCCTCGCCGTGTGCCTGCGTCAAGTGGACGTTATCGTCCGCCCGGACGTACGCGACTTGCGGTTGCTGCCCTTCGGGTCCCTGGATCATGTGCACGCGAACCTTTGCTGCCGTCAGCGCGTACGGATCGCCCGAACCCGTCGCCGAGAAGAGGTCGTTCGGATTGCTCTTCTTCGCTGGCTGAGTCTGCAGCACGTTCGGCTGCGGAATCTTCTTCTCCGGAGTCGCGATAGCACTCGCGGGACTGACTGAAGCCACAGCGGCCGCCCCTCGCGAGACGTAGTCCGATGTCGGCACGAGATTGGCGCGTTGACGGGGCTGCTGGACTGGTCCGCCGCTCGGCGGTATGGGTGCGTTTTCGAACCAGATCTCGAGATGGTCGGTATCGCATTCCATTTGCGGGCTGACCATCGCCACTTTCTGCCAGGCGAGCATGTGATCCAAATGCGGGCCGTTTTGCGCCTGCTTGAGCGCGGGAGGCTGGTTGGCGCGGGACGTCTGTGCGTTGCGATTCTGCCGCGTGACCCACAGGCGGATAAAGTTCGCCGCAATGCCGGCTCCATCCTTGGGCTGCTCGATCAGGGCCTCCTCCAGATGGATGAGATCAAAGGCGGGAGATCGGGGATCCGGGTACTTGCGCATTTCTTTGTGCCAGAAGGCGTGCAGGTCTTCCGTTCTGGTCTTGTCCTCGACGTGAACCATTTCCCCTTCTCCCAAGCACATCACATGCGTGACTTCCCCTTGCGGATCGTGGTTGAGTTGAACCTTCTGCGCGCAGCGAATTGCCGTTTTGCGTGACCCAGACGCAGTTGGGCAGCGCAGGAGCCTTCCGCACCTGGCCGGTTTGGTCTTTAATCGTCCGCTCGCGATCGGTTTCGCGGGGGATCCAGACGAGCTTGGCCTCGCGAGCCGGCTGATCGTAGATGAACTCCCGCATTTGAGACTTGAGACCGTTGACGTCGGACGTCAGCTCGACGACTTTGCCTCGGGCGTTGATCCTCTTGAACGTCAGGTTTGATTCGAGTCCGCCCGACGTGTTCTTCGCCGCAGTCGCTCCGTTGTTGCCTGTCGCGGCGGCAACAGCATTGCTTTTTGCATCGTGCTTGTCGTCCTGCATCTTCTTCGTGTCGGCGGGAGATTTGGCGTCCAGCGGTTTCTTCGGCTCAAAGGTGATCTCGACATTCTCGTCGGCAAAAAGCGCATCGAATTTTCCCGGCGTCGTCTCGCGACGGATGAGGACATTGCGTTCGAAGGTGGCGATGCGGGACTCGACATAAAACACGAAGCTGCCGTCGCAATGCGTCCGGACGATTCGCGGCCCCTTGTCCTCATTCTTGGAGACGCCCGGCAAGGCGCCACCCTGCGAGTTCCCATCCGAGATCAGGGTCATTGCGACATTCTGCAGGAGCTTGACGCTGCTGACCCCGGAAACGGCCAAGGCGTCGTCTGAGCGGCCCTTCTGCTCGGCAACCAGGTCAATTTGAATGCCCTTGGCGGTCGCCTTGTGCTTATCCGCTTGGATGTCGACCAGATTGTCGGAATAGATTCGCATCTCTTCGCGTTGGAAGAAGAAGTTGCGCCCCGGATCTTCAAGTTGTTCGGACCGGTGATTACGACCGTGCCCTCGAGTCCCGCTTGCACGACGGGCCCCGGATTCTTGCCGAGGGTCCCGAACTCGTCCTTGAAGGTCACGTAGGCCTTGTCGCTCATCACGGTATAGGGCTGGTCGTCCGGTTTATCCCCCTTGCGGCTGGAGATCATTGCGAACGGGGTGAACTTGATGACGTGCGATGATTCTCTCGTCCATTCTTGGAAGTAGCAGTACGTGCGACCGTCGGACGTCTCGATGCAGGTCGACGCTTTCGAGACCCACGTGTTGGGCAGATAACGCACGGCTTTGCGGGTGCCGCGGTCCTCGTGCGACTCGTAGTACGCGGCTTGGGACCCCGGCTCACGAGCGATACGCGAGCCCGTCACTCGGCCCCTCGTCGGACGCAGTCCGTGGGCGACCTCCCGATAAACCAAGAACATCAGGAACAGAGCGACTCCTGTTCCCAAAGTAATTGCCAACCGCTCGAGTGGCGAACCGGCGTACAACGCCGCCGCGAGTCCGTTGCTCCGCTGGCGTTTGGGGGGACGGTTTGACAACTGCGGCATGTCTCGAGTCGGGTGAAGCTGCATCCGGGGGGAGCCCTACGCAGCGCCTTTAAATTCAGGCAGGGTGAGTCCACGAATCCTCGAGGCGGGGCGGGGAGGAGGCCAGTCGCCGGGCCACAGGCCCCGCGTTGACGAGACCCGTTCCGACCACGTCCGTGACGTCCAAGATTCCCAGCGGACGTCCGTCAGCGTCGACAACCGGCAACTCGCTGATTCGATTGTGGGACAACATTTCGACGGCCTCGGAGAGCATCGCCTCGGGACCAATCGTCAGCGGATGGCGCGTCATCGATTCGGCGATCGGTCGATCGAGTAGACTGTCCCGTCGCTGCTCGAGCAGTTTTGCAAGGTCACTGTCGGTGAAAAGACCCGAGAGCCGGCCGACCGCGTCAATCAGAATTACCGCTCCCGTCCGGCGCCCCGGACGCGACGATTCGGCGAAGACGTCACGGATCGACTTGGTCTCCGCGGCGATTCGCAGTTGCTCGCCCGTGCGCATAATCTCGCCGACCGATTTCAGCATCGTGCCCAAGCTGCCCCCCGTGTGGTACAAGGCAAATTGTTGGGGGGTGAATCCCTTACGGCGGCCGATCACCAGCGCCAGCGCATCGCCCACCGCCAACATCGCCGTTGTCGTCGTCGAGGGGGCCAGCGCGTGCGGTCCCGCCTCGCGCAAGCGGCCTAATTCGATGGTTGCGGCGGCCGAGCGTCCAACCGTACTCGTGCGGCTAGCCGTGATTGCAATAATCGGAACTCCAAAGCGGCCCACGCTGGGCAGAATGCGGCAAACCTCGTCGGTCTCGCCGCTGTTGGAAAGGACGATCAAAACGTCTTCGGTCGCCAGGCATCCCAGGTCGCCGTGCACTGCTTCCGCAGGGTGCAGAAAGTGCGAGCGCGTGCCCGTCGACGATAAAGTTGCGACGATCTTGCGGCCGATGAGACCGGCTTTTCCCATGCCGGTGACGATGATCGAGCCCGCACACGCGCAGAGCAGCTCGACCGCCTTGCAGAATTCCTCGTCCAGCCCGGCCGACACGCGAAACAGTGCCCGAGCTTCGTCGTCGATGATCTCCCGAGCCTCGCGAAGGAGTTCAAACTCGCCGAATGGGATGACCGTGCGCTCAGCCGCAGAACCCATTCGCGTCGTCCTTGACGGGGGCTGCTGGAACAAGGGCCGCGGAGTATATCCCCCTTGTGTCGCAGGGTCAATCGGGACCGGCGGTTGTAGTTCTGCCTCAACTCGTTTCATAGTAATCAGTTGAGGAGATCAGCGATTCGCCCATGACGGGGCCAGCACTCAGGCCCTTATCGGTCATCTCGCGGAATGAAGAACCGCAGTTTGTGCGAGGCCCTTTGATGCGGGGTGTGGCGCACCGGCAGCGTCCTGCCGCCGGTGCGCATCAAGCCAGCACCGTTAGGAATTGCTCAGTCAGGGCGTTGCGTTGCTCGGCTTCATGACGGGGTTTGGCGAGGGCAACACCGGCGCCGCCGAAGGAGCCGGCATAGCCGCCGGAGGAGCCGGAGGAGGCGACCCGGCACTCGGCGTGGCAGCCGGCGCCGCCGCAGACGAAGCCGCGGCCGGCGGTGGCGGCACCGCCGCAGGGGCCGGACCCGTCGCCGGTTGCGTCGACGGCGGCTGCAGAGTTTCAACTCCCGGCGGGAGCTGGTGTTCCTCGGGCTCCGTGCACAAGAATTTTGCCGGAATTGCGTGGCTCCGGGCCCAGGCGTCCCGCGCGGCGTCCTTGTACGCTTCGGGCGTCCAGTCGGATTCGGCCAGCGTCACATTGTGGTAGTCGAGCAGCGTTCCCTGGCGGAAGTTGAGATCCATGATGGCTTCCGCATAGTTGACGAGGCTCGTGTAGTAGCTCTGACTCTGCCGAGGCAAGGTTCGATTGGGCCGTGAGCACGAACGAAAGAGTCGTGGTCCCGACTTCGTATTGATATTCGTACAGCGCCAGTTCGCGCTCGGTCGCCACGCGGCGATTGAAGTAAGACTGGGCCGTCTGGTAGTTGACGGCGACGTTCTGAAAAGCGACCGCCAGCTCCTGCGCGACTTCCATTTCCTGCACGGATAGACCCTCTCGGGCCTTGGCGATGCGGATTTCGTATTGCCGCACCTGCGACCAGGCCGCGCGGAAGCCGATCGGCATCGAGAATTGAAATCCCGCGGTCCAACCGGTTTGGTCCGCTTCAGCCAGCGACGCAAAAGCACTCGAGAACGGTTGCGAGATTTGCGATTGCTGGCTGATCAGATCGTTGCCGAAGGCATTGACCTGGTACGACCCGACGAAGTTGAGCTGCGGATGGACCAGGCTCTTGGCTGCTCGCAGCTGCAATTCGAGACTTTTGATCTGCCACTTTTGCGTGCGGAGTTCCGGTCGCCGCGTGAGCGCTTCAGTAAGAGAGGTGTACCAATCGGGAACGAATTTCGCGATCGGAGGCTCGTCGACGGGGCGAATGATCCGGCCGTCGTTGACCGGCAGGCCCAGCAACCGCCGCAGACTCGTTTCGGCGTTGTACAGATTGTTGAGGTCCGTTTCGGCCGTGGCTCGAGTGTTATAGAGCTGGTCGCGGGCCGTCGCCTCGTCGACGGGGGTGAAGCCGGTGGCACCGCCAATATCGAGCTTGGCCTTGGCCTCGCGCCACGACCGCAGGGCGCTGTTGTGTGCGACGACCGCCGTATGATAGAGGCGGTACTGCAGGTAAAGGTTCCAGTAGGTGTTTTCGGTGTCGCGGAGCAGAATCAAGGCCGACAGTTCGAAGGCTCCCAAGCTGATATCGTCATTGATTCGCGCGATGGCCACGCCCTGGCTGACGCCGGTGACCGCCGAAAACGCGCTGTTGACAACACCGGCGATTCGTGTGAATTCCACGCCCGACCCGGCCCACAAGGGCTGCGTGTATGACACCTTTGCAAAGCCGCTGTACGATGAAGGAAACAACAGGCCCGGCGCGTTGACGTTGAGGTAGTTCCAGGTGTTCTGGAACTGGATCTGACCGCCGTTGGCAAAGGTCTTTGTGAGGGTGGCGTTGTAAGCGTCGGTGTTCTGCTGCAGCACGCTTCCGGCGCCGGCCCCGACGTTTTGCACGGGTGAGTTCACGATGTTCTGGTTGAATCCAGCCGTGTTCGTGACGGCCAATTGAGCGTCGAAGTCGGACAAGGCCGCCTCGACGCCTCGGCGCCGAAGAGCACGCCCGACTCTTGAATCGCCGGATCGTAAACCGATGTGACCGAGTTTGGGTTTGACATCAGCGCGTTGCCCGGCGTGGTGAAGGCGCCGGCCGAGCGAATGATCTTGTTGTTGGCCAGCGCCATCTCGAGGGCCTGAGCCAGCGTGAGATCCCAGACCTGATCCTTCTGGCGATTGAAGATGGTGTGCGGCTGATTGGTGACTGTGACTTGGGCGGGCCGCTCTTCTTCCGTGGTCGGAAACTCGATCGAGGTGGCCACGTCCTTGTAGTAGTCGGGACCGTCCCCTCCGAGGTAATGGAGTTCGTCCGGACTCTTGCGGTAGAAGCAGCCGGCCAGCGCGACGACGGCGGCACTGATTACCAACGTGAGTTTCAGCCGCTGAAACCTCATGATTCCCCCCTTGACCCGGCCCCATTGCCGCGACGTCCGACCTGACTCTTGTCGAACTCGCGCAGTCAATTGCGATTGTCCGCTCCGAGCCCGCGCGGAACGGCCGCGCAAGCCGGACAACCGTCAAGACCGTTAAGCTAGTATCGGCCGGAAATCCGTTAGGATGTGACTGTATTCGCGGAAGAGAGGCGAACTGGAGGCTCGCGGCGCGGCGGAGCAGCGAAAGCACGCAAGGTTTGCGGCGTCGGCGGACTGAGGAGGACCGACGCACACTGTTCCTAGGCACCGATTTGGCCAGCATCATCTCGCGCGCGAACCATAAATATCCGAAGCACATTGAGCGCCGTGACGCGCCGCCAGAGCGGCTGCCGAGTGCTTGCAATGGCCCATTTCATCTGTTACGGTCGCGCGCGCTCTTCCGCCCAGTTTTTGGGCAGATTTCAGGGGAAATTTGAGAGGCGATCCCGTATGTACAAGGTCACTTTGATTCCCGGCGACGGGGTCGGTCCCGAAATCGCGGAGGCCACCCGCAAGTGCGTCGATGCCACGGGCGTCAAGATCGATTGGGACGTGCAAGAGTGCGGCATCGAGGTCATCCAGGCGGAAGGCAAGGTTCCCGACCGCGTCCTCAAGTCGATCCGCGCCAACAAGGCTGCGCCCTCAAGGCGCCGATCACCACGCCCATCGGCAAGGGCTTCCGCAGCGTCAACGTGTATTTGCGGCAGGAGCTCAACCTGTTCGCCTGTGTGCGGCCGTGCAAGCTGTACAAAGGAGTGCGCACGTTCTTCAGCGGGTCGAAGGTCGACCTGGTCCTGGTTCGCGAAAACACCGAAGACCTGTACGCGGGCATCGAATTCAAGGCCGGCGAGCCGACGACCTCCCGGTTGATCGGCCAGATCAACGAAGTCAGCGCCGGCAAGAAGATCGCCACAGGCGCATCGACAACCGGCGTCAGCATCAAGCCGATCTCCTATGAAGGGACCCGGAAGATCGCCGACTATGCCTTCGACTATGCCCTGAAGCACCGACGCAAATCGGTGACGTCGGTCTGCAAAGCAAACATCATGAAGTTCACCGACGGCCTGTGGTACGACGAGACCCGCGCCGTCGCGCTGGCTTACGGAGCCAAGTTCGAGTGGCCCGATCTGGCCACGGGCGTCAAGCCGGATCCCGAGGTCGCCGGCCGAGTGAATCCGACCGGCGGCTCGATCGCCTATGTCGAGCGGCTGATCGACAACATGTGCATGCAGCTCGTGCAAAAGCCGGAAGATTACGACGTCATCGTCACCGAGAACCTGTACGGCGATATTCTCAGCGACTTGTGCGCCGGCCTGGTCGGTGGGCTGGGCGTGGCTCCCGGCGCGAACATCGGAACCGAGGGGGCCATCTTCGAGGCCACGCACGGCAGCGCTCCGAAATACAAAGGACAAAATAAGGTCAACCCGACTGCCCTCATCCTTTCAGCTAAGTTGATGCTCGAACATCTGGGCGAAAAAGATGCTGCCGAGCGACTCGATCGAGGGGTCGCGGCCGTGATCGCAGAGGGTAAGGATGTCACCTACGATATGAAGGCCGACCGCAACGACCCGTCGGCCGTCGGCACGCAGCAGATGGCCGAAGCCATCTGCCGCAAGATGCGCGCCCTGTGACGCCGAGCGCGTGACCTTCCCGAGCCACCGCGATTTGATCTCGGGCCGTTCAAGCGGGCCGGTCGCGGCTCTTGCACGTAGCGGGCTATCGATCGCGTCGCTCTTTTACGGAGCGGCCGTCCGCGCTCGAAACCGGGCCTTCGACGTCGGTGCGATTCACGCGCATCGCGCCCCGGTTCCTGTCGTGAGCGTCGGTAACCTGACTGCCGGAGGGACCGGCAAGACTCCCGTCGTGGCCGCCATCGTCGAATGGTTCACCTCGAGCGGCGTGCGTCCGGCCATTCTCAGTCGCGGTTATCGCCCGCATGCGGGAGCGGCGAACGACGAAAAACTCGTCCTCGATCAGTTGTGTCCGGGCGTGCCCCATTTGCAGGGAGCCGATCGGATTGAGTCGGCCCGCATCGCCTGCGATGACCACGGGGCGCAAGTTTTGGTCCTCGACGACGGATTCCAGCACCGCTGGCTGGCGCGCGATCTCGACCTGGTGCTGATCGACGCGACTGATCCGTGGGGTGCCGGCCATCTGCTTCCACGCGGCTTATTGCGCGAGCCGCGAGCTTCGTTGCGACGGGCGGATGCCGTGATTCTGACGCGAGCCGATCAGTGTTCGTCCGAGGAGAAAGCGCAGCTGGTCGGCGAAATCCTGCGCGTGGGGGCGCGACGAAGTGCCGATCGAAGCCGTGTTTCGGCCGACTGGTCTCGTGAATGCCGATGGAGTCCACGCCGCAATCGACTCACTCGGCCAAGTCGCTGCCTTCTGCGGAATCGGCAATCCGGACGGTTTTCGTCGCACCTTGATCGCCGCCGGAGTTCAACGAGTCGCGGCGTTTCGCACGTTCCCCGACCATTATCACTACTCGGAGGCGGATCTGGCCGAGTTGGCGACTTGGATCCGTGAGCAGCGAGCCTCGGCGGTGGTGACAACCCACAAGGATCTCGTGAAGATTCCTCGTTGCCGGCTTGGCGACGTGCCCCTTTGGGCCCTCACTACTCGCGGTGAGTTCCCAGCCGGGCAGGAGCGCCTCTTCCAGCTGCTTCAGGACTTGGTGACGAGAATCTCAGCTCCGAATTTGAGCAAGTTCCAGTAGTACAAGAACCAGACGAATGCCACGCCCGCAAAGGAGACCAACGTGTAATGAACCCGACCCGAAAATCGCCAATAACCTCGACTCCATGCCACGATGGAACAAAGGACTGCGATTGCCGCCAGACCCACGCAGACTTGCGGAACCAGCAACAGGTACTCGACCTCGCGGGGAGTGCCATAGACCACTTGTTCGGGGTCACGCAATGCCCACACGAGACCGAACAAAAAGACGAGACACGCGACCGACAGCAGCCAGCCCACGAACGAGATCAGGCCCGAAAGGAACGAACGAGGGAACCGCGTCGCTTTCGATCCGCGGCGTGCGAAGGCCAGCACGGGCCAGAAGACGAAAGCAGTCAGAAACAGGGCCGCGCAAGCCGCCAAGAGTCCTTGATGATAGCGCGGCTGATTCACACCAGTTTCGCGGATTAAGGCGACGGCCGGCACGTCTGCCAAATAGACTTGCGTGATATGGCCTTGGTCGTCCTCATGAAAGATCAGCTTGCGCCGACCATCGAGTTCGCGAAATATCAGCGGCTCGATCTGGACGTATCGCCGGGGTTCGGAGCTCCCGGCTGACAGCGTGCCGTCGCTATTGGCGGTGACCTCGAAGGATTGCAGCAAAGAGCTCAGTTTTGCGTAGGTCGTTTGCGACTGGCGCGACGCGCTGTATTCCCCCTCGAACCGCTTGAGCGCGGCGACATCAGCCGTCGATTTGGCCCGCGGCTCGTCGGGAGCCGGAAAATATCGATCCAGAAACGCGAACAGAAGGTCCTCACGGGCGCCGCCCGCGTGGTCAGTGTTGTACGACACGAAGAGCCCAACCTTGTGCGCCGGGATCATCGCGAACAGCGTGTGAAACATCAGTGTGTCGCCGCCGTGGTGGATAATCCGCTGGCCGTTGCGATTCAGCTCCCAGAAGCCGTAGCACATCGCGTCGGCTTTTGGATCGGGTGCGAAGAGCCGCTCGCGCATGCGGCGGGCGGTCTCGGGCTTCAGAATCTGGGTGCCGTCGTATTTTCCGTCGTTCAAGTGAGCGATGAGAAAATGGGCCATGTCAGCGGCTGACGCGCTCATCGCGCCAGCCGGCGCCAGCGGAACGTATTCGAAGCCTTCCTCCTTGAATCGACCTCCTTCCCACTTGTAAGCCTTCGACATCGTGTCGGGCAGCTTGTCCGGCTGCCGGACCAACGTGTTTTTCATCGCGAGCGGGTTCAGCAACCGCTGCTCGACGACGTCCTCCCAGCTTTTCCCCGAGACTGACGAGACGGCCAGACCTGCCACGGCCGTTCCGTGGTTGGAATAGGCCGATACCACACCCGGCGGACGCACGCGCGCCGGCATGTCGTTCTTGAGTACTTCCGCCAGTGGCTTGACGTCGCTGGCATGGTGCGCAAACAGGCCGATGACCCGATCCTCGAAGCCCGGTGTGTGCGTGAGCAAGTTTTTGAGCGTGATCGGCTTGTCGAATGCGGCCGGAATCTGCACCCCGGTTCCCTTCAGATATGTGTTGACGTCGGCGTCGAGATCGAGCTTGCCCTCCTCGACTAACTGCATGACGGCCGTCCAGGTAAATAGCTTTGTCACAGAGCCCACGCGGAACATCGTGGTTTGCGGATCGACGGGTTTATGCGTCTCAACGTCCGCGTAGCCATACCCTTTGGCAAACACGAGCTTGTCGCCGACGACCACCGCCACCACAGCGCCCGCGATGTGCTTCGATTCGAGCTGCACCAAGAGGGCGCCATCGAAAAACGCTTCGAGGTCGTTGGCGTCGGCGACTGGACGGGGCGTCGAGGCCGGCTTGACCGCTGTTGTTGCAGTTTGCTTTGGCGGCGACGCCGCCCCGAGTGGTTTCGGCACAGGTATGTCCGCCGGCTTCGCCGGGGACGATTCTGGGGATCTCGAGGAGGGCATTTTAGGGGGCGCCGGCTCGGATGCCGCCGTCGGTCCTGACGACACGATTGCCATCGCGAGGGCGAGCGGAATCACACAAGAAATGAAGCGGCCCATCGGCGTTCTACCTTGCAACTTCGGTCAGGCGGCAATCTACCAGTGTAATCGGGGGCTGAGCAGGAATTCGATAAACGACGGGAATTCTTGGCTCGGTTGAAAATGTGGTCGTTCCTCGGCACGTGTGGGAGCCTTTCGGCGTGCGGTTGACACCTTTTCGGCCGAGGGGTCTAATCGTTCCCTGATAAAGCCCGATCTCGGCCGATCTTGCGATCGCCGTGCCGCGGTGTTGGTCCGATGTTTCGCTGGTTCGAATCGCAGCCGGTGGGACGTGACGTTGACCGTCGGGCTCTGTGATTCCTGAACCGGAGGAAATCGTCGATGTTGAAGTTGTCTCTCAAGGCCGTTGCCGGCCTGGTGCTGACGTTGGCTGGAATCGTGTGCCTGACGTCGGCCCGCAACGCCGAGGCTCGGCCCCAGTACCTTGGAATGTGGTTGCAAACGTATCCCACTGTCGCCGAAAAAAATGATGTCAAGAACTCGGTCAAGTGCAACGTCTGCCATGTCGGCCCCAAGAAGACCAATCGAAACGACTATGGCAAGGCGATCGTGAAGGCGCTCGACGGCAAGAAGAACGTCAGGAAGAAGGCGGACTTCGTCGACGCCCTCAAAACGGCCGAAAAAGAGAAGAATACTGAAGGCAAGACCTTCGGCGAACTGCTTGAGGCCAAGGAACTCCCCTCGAAGTAATCGTCCTCGAACGGCCGTGCCCGAACAGTCGCGGCTCGCCCGCGGTGTCTGCGCGCCTCGAATCCTGACCAAGACCGCCGGCTTCGGCGGTCTTTTTCTTTCAGGAGCGGACTAAGACGGCTGGCCGTTGTCCGGCCGCGTGGACCCTTCTCGGCTGAGATGAAAGTCGATGATGAGCGGCAGATGATCCGACGCGATCCGTGCGAGCCGGCTGCGAACCACGCGCGCCTGGCGGATCGAAATCTCGCCGCGGACAAACGCTTTGTCCAGCGAGCCCATCGCCAGATAGGACGGGAACGTCCGGAATCGCGAAATGGGGCTTGTGACCTGGTGAAATCCGTGCGGCCCGAGCACACCCGACTGCAGCCGGTTCCGCCAGTCGTTCGAATCGCCGATCAGCAAGGTGGGGAGATTCTCGGCCGCCCGAAACAGGGAGTGCCCGAGCAAATGCCGGACTTGCCAGCGCCGCTCGCGCTCGGCCAGTCCCAGGTGCCAATGAACGAGGTGCAAAAGCCCTTCGGGAGTTTCGATCACCGCGAGCTGGGCGCCTCGCGGCTTGCGTTCTTCATGCCGCAGTGAAATGTGATGATGCGCCTGCAGCGGCCAGCGCGTGAGCACCAGGTTGCCGTAGCCGCCCTCCTTGAGCCGCACGTTCATCTGATAAAGCGGCTGCCGGTCGCCGAAATATTCGACCAGCAACTGCGGCTGATCGTGGTAGCGCGAGCGGCGAACGTTGCGGTCGACTTCCTGCAGGCAGACGATGTCCGGGTTGACCGCCTCGATGACCGCCAAGACGCGCCCAAACCGATAGCGGCGATCGCGGCCGCCAATGCCTTTATGAATGTTGTAGCTGAGAATTCGCATACGTGTGTGGTCAGTCGCAAGCGAGTCGCGCGAGGCGACTGGGCCGACCGACGACGCTATCATGTCGAAACCAAATTTCGGAAGTGCTCACAGGGCCGTACCCATGGAAACGATCGATCTCGTCAATGTCGCCTCGCGATGGTTGCATGTCTCGACGGCAATCGTGCTGGTCGGCGGAATGGTTTTCATCCGCTTTGTGCTGACCCCCAACGCCGAGCAGCTTCCGCAGGCGGAGCACGACCGATTGCGGGAACTCGTGACCGCGAACTGGCGGAAATTCGTCCGCGCCGGGATCGTTCTTTTCCTCCTCACAGGTTTTTACAACTACCTGGCCGTGGCGGTCCCTCAGCATCACGGTGACAAGCTCTATCACATGCTGATGGGAATCAAAATCGTGGCCGCGTTCGGCGTCTTCTTTCTGGCCGAGGCGCTCGTCGGCCGTTCGGCGGCGTTTGCGGGGCTGCGCCAGAATCGCAAAACCTGGCTGCTTGTGCTGATCGTCGTGGCCTTCGCGATCGTGGCGATTTCCAGTCTGCTGCGAGTTCGCGGTATTCCCGCCTTACCCTGACCGCGCGGGACGGGAATTCGCTCAAATCCCGAGTTGTCTCGGCAGTTTTTCGAGATCAATCACGCGCCTTTCTACGTCTTAAATATTAGGGCGCGATTCGAGTACGTCTTTTGCAGGGGTGGAGTCGGCGTCTTAGCGACTCCGAGCGAGGGCAGCGTGCTCCCACTGGCTTGGCTGCCAGTCGGTTGGGGAGCCCGAGACGTTCACAGGAAGATCGCCCACGAATCGAACTGGACAGGTTAGCCGCTGGTTGATACATTTGTACAGTAATCCGTCCATCAGTATTTTCGGAAATTCGTTTGCATGCGAACTTTTTTGTTCAAGCTACATCTAAGATCTGCGTAATTACAGCTAGGACGCACTGGGCTCGGGTTCCGGGGCAGGCCGGCCAGCGTCTAAGTCAAGTTTTTCGAGTCATTTAAGTCACAAACCGTTTGAGCCAAAAATTTTGCACCCGGAGCAGGTAAAGCTCGAGCGATTCAGAGATTGGCACAATGGGGGGAGGGCGTGATGAAAGCGTCGCGATATTGCCACCCCGTCATGAAACAGTTGACGGATCAACAAGTCCGATACGCGCCGCGCGATGTGCGGCTGACGCAGATCAGGCGAGCTGAGCGGTTGGTGCGCGAGCTCGATCCGGCTACGTCGTATCCCTATCACGAGATTTGTGAGCGGGTTACGACATTTCGGCCAGAGATGTACCCAGACCTCGTCATTCAAGGCGAGGACGCGGTCCACGATTTGCGGTGCTTCGTCGAGGATCTGTCCGACAGCACTGATTTGGACGTCCTGAACGTTGATGAGCCGGTGCTGACCGTAGACGAGATCAGTCGGCGGTTCAACGTCTCGACCAAGACGGTGGATCGGTGGCGGGACCGGGGGCTGATCAGCCGCCGATTCAAGTTTGGCAAGCGCAAGCGGATCGGCTTTTTGAAGTCGAGCGTCGACACGTTTGTCCAACGCCATGCCGACGAAGTTCGTCGCAGCAGCCGGTTCAGCCAGTTGTCTGCGTGGGAGCGGGAGGAAATCGTGGAGCGGGCTCGGCGGTTGGCTCGGTACGGCGGATGTCCGTCCGAGGTTGCCCGTCGATTGGCACGAAAACTGAGACGTTCACCAGAGACGATCCGTTACACGCTCAAGAATCACGATCGCGAGCACCCGGAGAGCGCCGTGTTCCCCTTTGCTTCGACACCGTTGTCCGACGAGCAGAAGAAGGAAATCTACCGGAGCAGCCGCCGAGGCGTTCCGGCCGCTCGGCTTGCGCGCAATATTGTCGCACGAAGGCCAGCGTTTACCGCATCATCTCGGAAATGCGGGCTCACCGCCTGCTCGATCAGCCGATCGAGTTCATGGACAGCCCGGAGTTCCATAGGCCCCATGCGGAAACGACGATCCTCGGTCCGCCGCCTGAAACCGCGAGGTTCGAAGGGCGGGTCAAGGCGCCGCCGGGGTTGCCTCCGTACCTGGCCAGCTTGTATTCGATCCCGCTGTTGAACCGCGAGCAGGAAGCCTATTACTTCCGCAAGATGAACTTCCTCAAGTTCAAGGCGTCCCGGCTGCGGGAGAAGCTCAATAAGCAGCGTCCGCACACCAAGGACATGGACGCGATTGAGCGGCTTCTCGATCAGGCCGTGGAGATCAAGAACTTCCTGATTCGCAGCAACCTGCGGCTGGTCGTTTCGATCGCCAAGCGGCACATCAAGCCGACGAGCAACTTCTTCGAGATGGTCAGCGACGGGAACATGTCCCTGATTCGGGCGATCGAGAAATTCGATTACACGAAGGGGAACAAGTTCTCGACGTATGCCACGTGGGCCATCATGAAGAATTTCGCCCGGTCGATTCCGGCCGAGCACAGCCTGTTGGAACGGTTCCGCACGGGTAAGGACGAAGTCTTTCAGCACTCGACCGAGCACCGGGGCGATCAGTTCCGCGAGGAGTTGGTCAACCAGCGGCAGCGGCAGATGATCATGGAAATCCTGGACCAGCTCGATGAGCGGGAAAAGGACATCATCATGTTCCGCTACGGCTTGAGCCAAGGGGCCGAGCCCCAGACACTTGAGCAGGTGGGGTCGAAGCTCGGGGTCACCAAAGAGCGGATTCGGCAGCTCGAGGCCCGGGCGCTGCGAAAGCTGCGAAAGATCGCCCAGGACGACAAGCTGGAGATTCCCGGCGAATAAGCGATGACGTGAGTTGGACTGCTCGCGCGCGGGCCGATTGGCCGCCAGCGGGACCAACGGTCGGGCGAGCGGCCCAAAGCTCACCCGACGCAAAGAATCATTCAGACCGGCGACTTGTGGTGACAACCGACACAAGCCGCCGGTTGGATTTTCTGCGGCGGCCTCAATCGAGAAAGGGCAGCCGGGCCGGGATGCCGGCGGCGTCGTTTCTCCCTTGCAACACACATGTTGCATGCTATATTGAGCAGCTTGTCGCAGGAGCCAGGCCCGCTAGCGTAGCTCAATTGGTAGAGCCCCGGTTTTGTAAACCGGTGGTTGTGGGTTCAAGTCCCTCCGCTAGCTTCGGGATGAGTCAGGCGATCTTCGCTCCAGTAGGCCCCCCATTAGTGATCGTTCAGGGAGGCGTAACGCATCGAACGGCGATCAGTTCGCTGGAAATTGGTCACAGCGGTTGTTGGGGGGGAATTCCCGAGCGGTCAAAGGGGCCAGACTGTAAATCTGGTGGCATAGCCTTCGAAGGTTCGAATCCTTCTTCCCCCACTGCACGGCGGGCGAGCCGTGCGATCGGATGAAGGCGGCGGGCGAGCCCTGCAATCCGACAAGGGGGCGAGCGGGTCATGCGATCCAGCGAAGAAGTTGCCGAGAATCTGATTTGGTCGGCGTAGGAACGGCAACGCCAAACGGCGCAGGGAGACGTTAGCATGCCGAATCGAGCCAGGACCACGATCGGAGTGTCGTTGAGAGGGGTGAAGATCGCGGGCGTAGCTCAATGGTAGAGCTCCAGCCTTCCAAGCTGGTGGTGTGGGTTCGATTCCCATCGCCCGCTTTCCAAGGAAAATGAGACCGGTTGTTGCTGCTGTAGCTCAGTTGGTAGAGCGCTTCCTTGGTAAGGACGAGGTCATGGGTTCAAGTCCCATCAGCAGCTTTTTGGCGGCGGAAATCTCCGTCGTCCGAAGGTCGTAGCCGTTAAGCAAGTTTTGAACAGCAATCAGTCAGCAGAAACAATCAGTCATCAGTAACGCAAATTTTTAGAGCCGCAAACAGGTTGAAGAGAGGGAAAAGGACGAGACATGGCCAAGGCAGTTTTTGAACGTACCAAGCCGCACGTGAATGTTGGTACGATCGGTCACATCGATCACGGCAAGACGACTCTGACGGCCTCGATCCTCGCCGTTCAGGCGACCAAGGGTCTGGCCGAGCATCAAGTCGTACGCGGACATCGCCAAGGGCGGAACCGTCCGCGACGAAACCAAGACCGTCACAATCTCCGTCAGCCACGTCGAGTACGAGTCGCCCAAGCGGCACTACGCTCACATCGACTGTCCGGGTCACGCCGACTACATCAAGAACATGATTACCGGCGCGGCCCAGATGGACGGGGCGATCCTCGTCGTTTCGGCGGCCGACGGTCCGATGCCGCAGACTCGCGAGCACATCCTGCTGGCCCGCCAGGTCGACGTGCCCGCTCTGGTGGTGTTCCTCAACAAGTGCGACCTAGTCGATGATGCCGAGTTGCTCGAGCTGGTCGAAATGGAAGTCCGCGAGCTGTTGACCAAGTACGATTTCCCCGGCGACGACGTGCCGATCATCCGCGGCAACGCCAAGGGTGCGCTCGACAATCCGGGCGATCGCGAAGTTCAACAAGTGCATCGGCGACCTGATGGACGCGCTCGACGCGTACATCCCCGATCCGGTTCGTATCGCGGACAAGCCGTTCTTGATGGCCATCGAAGACGTGTTCTCGATCGAAGGCCGCGGTACGGTCGTCACCGGACGGATCGAGCAGGGACGGGTCAAGGTCGGCGAGAAAGTCGAGCTCATCGGCTTGAAGGACACGACCGAGACGACTTGCACGGGCGTCGAAATGTTCAACAAGACCCTGAACGAGGGGATGGCCGGCGACAACGTCGGCATCCTCTTGCGGGGTACCAAGAAGGACGACGTGGAGCGCGGCCAGGTGTTGGCGCATCCCAAGTCGATCACTCCGCACACCAAGTTCGAGGGTGAAGTTTACGTGCTGAGCAAGGAAGAAGGGGGCCGCCACACTCCGTTCTTCAGCGGATACCGTCCGCAGTTCTACTTCCGCACGACCGACGTCACCGGCAGCACGTCGCTGTTGGGTGGCGCTGAAATGTGCATGCCGGGCGACAACGTGCCGCTCGAACGTCGAGCTGGGCAAGCCGATCGCGCTGACCGAGGGAAGCCGCTTCGCTATCCGCGAAGGGGGCAAGACGGTTGGTTCCGGCGTCGTCACGAAGATCGTGGCCTGAACCGTTTCGTCAGTTGAAAACCGGCTTCGCGGGAGCGTTTTTGTTCCCGCGAGCCGTTGTTTCATTAGATTCGAGATCGAGAACAAGAGGTGTCGTCGTGCCTCGCGAGTATGTCTGGCTGGAATGCACCGAAACCGGAATGCGGAACTATCGCGTTCCGAAGGAGACTCGGGGCACGGAGCGCCTGGAGTTGATGAAATACTGCCCGAAGCTTCGCCGCCACACGCTGCACAAGGAATCAAGGAAGAAGTGAGGAACCCCGGTTCCGTTCCGGCGTTTGGCGAAAGCCGGGCGGCCGGTTGGCCTTTCTCGCCGGTGCCGACCGCTCCGGTCGGTGCGACCGGCGTCGGCAACTTTCGATTCGAACGCGAACGGTTACGGGTGTAGCTCAATTGGCAGAGCACCGGATTCCAAATCCGGCGGTTGGGGGTTCAAGTCCCTCCGCCCGTGCTTGAAGAGGGCGTCCAACCGTCCGATAACAGGTGTCACGAAAAGATTGCAAATAAAAGTTTGCAGACGGAGCGCCCGGCAGATCGCAAGGCAGTGATCCGGCGCGGGACGCGGTGTGAGTTTCGACGAAACGTGAATTGAACGAGGCGTCATGGCCAAGAACGAAGCGATCGGTGGTTTTTGGGTCTCGATGCTCTCGCCGGCAATCTACAAGCGCACGCAGGGAAAGCGGGTGCGGCAGACGACGGCGGGGCTGGTCATCGTTTGGGTCGCGTACGGCTGCTACACGCTGGCCAACGGACCGCTGATGGACGCAAGTCGCGAGATGCGATTTGCGATTCCCGTGGCGCTGGGGGTCATCCTGTCGTGGATGGCCTACCGGGCTGGTCAATATTCCGCAATTTGCGGACTTTCTGATCGCCGTCGAAGTCGAAATGAAGAAGATTTCCTGGCCGAGCTTGCAGCGGTGTTTCCGGGCCGGCGCGGTGGTGATTGTGACCATGTTTTTCATGGCGGCCATGCTGTTTCTTTACGATCAGGTTTGGATTTGGTTCTTTAAGTCGATTGGCGTTTTGAAACTCTGACGGGTTTTGGCGGCGCCCGTGATTTGGCGGCGTAGATGGCGGGCGGCCGTTTGCGGGCCACTTCTTTCCGGAAGGCGGCTTCCGGATGGTGTCCAACAAAGTGTCGACGTCGATGGTGGAAGCTCTTCTCGGGGCGGGAGGGCCTGATCCTTGCAAAATTCGCGTCGCGCGCCCATGATGCAGGTTCCGCCATTTCACTCCTGCGGGGAGATTGTTGTCTCTTGACGGTGCTGAATCCGCCTGTACCTGGTGAAACTGTGCCTCCTGAATTTGCGGCTGATCTGCCCAGAGAATCGGAAATGGCCGAAGAATCCCCGTCTGGCGAAGCGCGCGAAGACGGTATGCGCTGGTACGTGCTGAAGGTGCAGAGCAACCGCGAGAAATCGATCCGCGATTCGCTCGTGCGACGAATCAAGCGAGAAGGTCTCGAGGACAAGTTCGGCGACATCATCATCCCCACCGAAAAGGTCAAGGAAGCCAAGGGGGGCAAGACCCGGGTCACCGAGCGGAAGCTCTATCCCGGCTACATCATGGTCCAGATGATCCTGAACGACGAGACCTGGTACCTCGTTCGGGACACGAGCGGCGTGGGCGACTTCACCGGCTCGGCCGGCAAGCCCAGCCCGATGGACCAGTCCGAAATCGACCAGATGCTCGGCAGAAAGATGAACGCCGAGGTCGAGCCGCAGAAGATCAAAATCAATCTGGCCCGCGGCGACGCGGTGAAGATCAAGGAAGGGACGTTCGAGAGCTTCGAGGGAACGGTCGAGGCGATCGACGAAGAACACGGCAAGATCACGGTGCTGATCGAAATCTTCGGCCGCTCGACCCCGGTCGAGTTGGAATACTGGCAGGCCGAGAAAGTCTGAGTCTGGACGAATCGCGAGCGGTTGGGTGAGGAGGTGAGAGTGCGGAAGTCAGGGATAGGCCGATGGATTGGGCGAGTCGATGTGATGGCGAAGAAGAAACAAGTTACGGCAGTCGTCAAGCTGCAGGCGACGGGCGGTCAGGCGACTCCCGCGCCGCCGGTCGGTACGGCGCTCGGTCCGCACGGCGTCAACATCGGCCAGTTCGTCCAGCAGTTCAACGAAAAGACCCGCGACCTGATGGGGACGACAGTCCCCGTCATCGTCACGATCTACAGTGACCGCACGTTCGAGTTCATCCTCAAGAGCCCGCCGGCCTCGGTGCTGCTGAAGCAGGCAGCCCAGATCGCCAAGGGCTCCGCCAATCCCAAAGCGGATAAGGTCGGCGTGGTGACGCAGAAGCAGGTGCATGACATCGCCAAGCGAAAATTTGAGGATTTGAACTCTCCCGACCTGGACCACGCCGCCCGCATCATCGCGGGCACGGCGCGGAGCATGGGACTGGAAGTCGTCGACTGAACGGCGCGTGGGAAGATAAGAAGTAGCAGAAAAGAGAGAGAAGAACAGGGCGAACGATGGCCAAGCATTCCAAGCGGTTTGAGTTCTTGTTGAAGAAGGTCGAGGGCCTGGCGGCCCGTCGACGTGCCGACAGCCGTTAAGACGCTCAAAGTCGCTCGAGCCCTCGCTGCCGTCCAACATCAAACCGGTGAAGTTCGACCAGACCGTTCAAATCGCCGTCCAACTGGGCATCGATCCCAAGCAGGACGACCAGGCGGTCCGCGGCTCGATCGTATTGCCGCACGGCATCGGCAAATCGAAGCGGGTGCTGGTGTTCGCCCAGGGAAACAACGCCGACATCGCCCGAGCTGCCGGAGCCGACCATGTGGGGGGCAAGGACCTTGCCGACAAGATCAAAGAGGGCTGGACCGATTTCGACGTCGCCATCGCCACGCCCGACATGATGGGCGTCGTCGGCCCGCTCGGTAAAGTCCTCGGTCCCCGCGGGCTGATGCCGTCGCCTCGCGCCGGCACGGTCACGCAGGACGTCGCCAACGGCGGTCCGGGAATACAAGGCCGGCAAGGTCGAGTTTCGCTCGAGACAAAGGGGGCAACGTGCACTGCGTCGTGGGCAAGCTGTCGTTCACCGAAACGCAGCTCGTGGAAAATATCGAAGCCATGTTCAAGTACATCAATACGATCAAGCCCCCCTCCTCGAAGGGGATTTACATGAAGAGTATCTCCCTGTCGGCGACGATGATGCCCGGCATCAACATCGTGGCGTGATGAGAAAGCAGGCGATTTAAGGAATCATGAGCAGGCGCGATTAAGGAAATGTTGATCGAGGATGTGGGCTCCCGGCTCAAGGGAGTCAAGGACATCCTGGTCGTCGATGCGTCCAAGCTGGACGGCGTGACCGCCAACAAGCTTCGCCTGTCGATGCGGAAGAAGAAGATCTCGGCCCTCGCGTGCGGAACAAGCTGGGCCGCGTGGCGCTCAAGAACGTCGGCGTGACGTCGCTCGACCCGCTCTTGGAAGGTCCGTCGACGCTCGTCTGGGGGGGCGAGGACATTGTCGCGCTCTCCAAAGAGATCGCCAAATGGGCCAAGGAAATCGAGCCGCTCAAGATCAAGGGGGGCACGACCGAAGGGGCGACACTCTCTAAGGAAACGGTCGACGAACTGACCAAGAGCCCCGGCCGCAAGGAGCTGATCGGCCAGATCGTCGCGGCCATGTTGAGCCCGGGCGCCCAACTGGCGGGAGCCTTGCTGGGTCCGGGCCGCAAGCTGGCCAGCCAGATCAAGAAGATTTCAGAAAAAGAAGAAGCGGCAAAAGAAGAATCGGCGACCGGCGGCATCAAGCCAGCGACCTGAATCGAGGAATCACAAATCGGGGGTCGAATCGCGGAAAGATCAAAACGCGGTTCGGACATGAACCCGACAAAAAATGGGGTTGTCAGTCCGAGCAGACGCATCGGAACAAGAAACGAGCGAGAAAGGGAACGAGACGATGTCCACAGCGGTGGCGGAATTCGATCAGTCGACGAAGGAGCTTGGGGACAAGATTGCCGGCCTGACGCTGCTGCAGGCCAAGCAGGTCGTCTCCTACCTCAAGGATGTGCACGGCATCGAGCCGGCGGCCGGCGGCGCCGTGATGATGGCGGCCGGCGGCGGTGGGGCCGCGGCGGCTCCCGTCGAAGAAAAGACCGAATTCGACGTGATCCTTGCCGCGGTCGGCGACAACAAGATCAACGTCATCAAGGTGGTCCGGAGCGCGACCAGCCTCGGTTTGAAAGAAGCCAAGGATTTCGTCGAAGGCGCTCCCAAGCCGGTGAAGACCGGATTGCCCAAGGCCGACGCCGACAAGCTCAAGGCGGAGCTCGAAGGCGGCCGGAGCCAAAGTCGAGATCAAGTAGTTCGCACCGAAGCGGTCCGGCCGGGGGGGTTCCCGTGGCGAGCCACGGGACCGGCCGGCGATTTTAACCGTTACGGCGTATAAGAATCGTGGTGGCGTGCGCCGCAGGTGTTTTGATTCCAAGGTTCGTTCTTGCGCCGAGCGCAATCGTCTCCGTTGCCGCGGGGGAGCAGCGGGCCGTTTGCATAGGCGGGACGTCTCGGTCTCCGCCCTCAGCAGTACGGGCAGCCTCCTGTCCGCGGTGATTCCGCATAGTTCAGCGCGCGTGCGGAAGACCGCCCGCGCCACCCGTTGGTCCCGCGTCCGCCGATCAACTTCCGATCCAAAGGGGCGGGCGATCGATTGCCCTGCTTCGTTGGCCGTTGTCCGCATCGGTCTCGTTTGGTGCCGCAAATACAGCCCGGTAGGGACCCCGTTCGGTAAAGAGAGTTCAGTCAGTAAAGAGAGCCCAGTATGCCGATTTCCGCAACCCGCTACATCAAGGCCGACACGGTTCGCAATCTGGGAGTTGTCCGCGACGATTTTGAAATCGCCGATCTGACCCGCATCCAGACCGAATCGTACGCCCGCTTTCTGCAGCTCGAACGCGGTCCGCGCGAGCGTAAGAGCCAGGGTCTCGAAGAGATTCTCCGCGAAGTCTTCCCGATCGAAAGCTACGACGGGCAGTACCGGCTCGAATATCTCCGCTACGAGCTGGGCAAGCCGCGCTACACGCCGACCGAGTGCCGGCAGCTGCGGCTGACCTACGGCCGGCCCTTTCGCGTCTGGCTGAGGCTGGTCAAAGAGCAGCCGATCGAGGAAGAGGTCTACCTGGGCGACATGCCCATCATGCTGGGCGGCGGCGAGTTCATCATCAACGGGGCCGAGCGCGTCGTGGTCAGCCAGCTCCACCGCTCACCGGGCGTCGACTTCGTCCTGAGCTCCGAGCCGGGCGAGCGCAAGAACTACTCCTGCCGCATCATTCCCGAGCGCGGCAGCTGGATCGAACTGGTCGTCAGCAAGAAGGAGGCGCTGGGCGTCCGCATCGACCAGAGCGGCAAGTTTTCCGCCATGACGCTGCTGCGGGCGATGTCGCCCGACTTCTCGACCGACTCGGCGCTGATCCGCCTGTTCTACGAGACGGCAAAGGTCAAGGTGCTCGAAGGGCGATCGCACGCGGAGATTCGTGGACAAGATTTCTGTCGAAGACGTCGTCTATCCCGTCGAAGGACGAACGCAGCGGCGAAATCATTGTCGAGTGCGGCCACGCTGATCACCGAAGAGCACGCCATCGCGATGGCCGAAGCGGGCATCAAGTCGATCGAGGTCGTCGCCAAGCTGGGCGATCCCCTCGTGCTCAACAGCATCATGGAAGATCGGGCCGGTCACCAGGCCGCATCGAAGGAGATGACGCCCAGCCACGAGTCGGCCTTGTTGCGAATCTATCAGCGGTCTGCGGCCCGGCAATCCGCCGCAGCTCGAAAAGGCGACCGATCTCTTCAAGGAAAAGTTCTTCGACGTCAACCGCTACCGGTTGGGCCGCGTCGGCCGGTTCCGCATCAACCGCAAGTTCAACCAGGACATTCCCGATTCGGAGATGACGCTTCGCGCCGAAGACTTCGTCAACGCCATCCGTTATCTCGTTCGGCTGCGCGGCGACGATCAGAACGCTCAGGTCGACGACATCGATAACCTTGGCAACCGCCGCCTGCGGACGATCGACGAGCTGGCGTCCGACGAAGTCCGCAAGGGCTTCCTCAAGCTGCGCCGCACCGTCCAGGAGCGGATGAGCCTCAAGGACGTCGAGGAGATGTCGCCGCGCACGCTGATCAATCCCAAGAGCGTCTCGGCGGCGATCGAGTATTTCTTCGGCCGCAGCGAACTGTCGCAGGTCGTCGACCAGACGAATCCGCTCTCGATGCTCACGCACGAGCGCCGCTTGAGCGCCCTGGGCCCCGGCGGACTCAACCGCAAGCGGGCCGGCTTCGAGGTCCGCGACGTGCACATCTCGCACTACGGACGCATCTGCCCGATCGAGACGCCGGAAGGCACGAACATCGGCCTGATCTCGAGCTTGAGCATCTTCGCCAAGGTCGACGACTACGGCTTTCTGATCACGCCCTATCGCAAGGTCGAAAACGGCAAGCTGACCGACGAGATCGAATGGCTGCGGGCCGACGAGGAATCGTTCGCCTACGTCGCGCCGGCCGACACGCTGATCGAAAAGGGCAAGATCGCCGAGGAGCGCGTTCTGGCCCGCTATCGCAACGACGTCCATTGGGTCGGCTCCAAAGAAGTGAAATACATCGACGTCGCGCCCTGCCAGATGGTCGGCGTCTCCGCCGGCCTGATTCCCTTCCTCGAGCACGACGACGCCAACCGCGCCCTGATGGGTTCGAACATGCAGCGGCAGGCCGTGCCGCTGTTGGTCACCGAGCCTCCCTTGGTCGGCACGGGCCTGGAGAAGGCGGTCGCCGAGAACTCCGGGATGGTGATCCGCAGCGAGCGAGCCGGCAAAGTGACCTACGTCGACGCGGACGTCGTCGAAGTCGACGGCAAGCGCTATCCGATGCGCAAGTTCACGGGACTCAACGAACGGACCTGCCTCAACCAGAAGCCGACGGTCAAGCTCGACCAGCGCGTCAAGAAGGGCGACGTTCTGTGCGATAGCGCGGCGACCCGGGACGGCGAGCTTTCGCTGGGTCGAAACGCCCTCGTCGCCTTCATGTCGTGGGAAGGCTACAACTTCGAGGACGCGATCATCCTCTCCGAGCGGCTGGTGAAGGACGACGTCTACACGTCGATTCACATCGACGAGTTCGACGTCGAAATCCGCGAGACCAAGCTCGGCCGCGAAGAGTTCACCCGCGACATCCCCAACGTCAGCGAAAAGGCCCTGCGGCACCTCGACGAAGAGGGGATCGTCCGCGTCGGCACCCGCGTCCAGCCCGGCGATATCCTGGTGGGCAAGGTTTCGCCCAAGGCGAAGTCGGAACTGACGCCCGAAGAAAAGCTGCTGCACGCCATCTTCGGCCGTGCCGGCGAAGACGTGAAGAACGAATCGCTCGAAGTCCCCAGCGGCGTCGAGGGAATCGTGATTCACACCGAGCGGTTCTCCCGTCGGATGAGCCTCTCGGAGCTCGAGCGCAAGAAGTTCGAGCAGGAGCTGAAGAAGGCGGAGCAGACCGGCAACAAGGCGATCCGTGCGGCGTTCCTCGAGTTTCTCAAGGAGTTTGAGAAGGTTCTTGGCCGTCACCTGACGCTCGAAGATGGCCGCGAAGTGCGAGCCATCGAGGACGACGACAAATTCGTGGCCGACTATGTCGTCAACTTCCCCACGATGTTCGAAGACCTCGACCTGCGCAGCCCGCAGAAGAAGGCCGACCTCAAGAAGCTGCTCAAGGAAACTTGGGGGCCGGTCGAAGAGGCGATTGACGTCCGCGACCAGGCACTCAACAGCATGAAGCGCGGTGACGAGCTGCCCAGTGGCGTGCTGCAGATGGTGAAGGTCTACGTCGCCTCCAAGCGGCAAATCTCGGTCGGCGACAAGATGGCCGGTCGGCACGGAAACAAGGGGGTCATCTCGAAGGTGCTCCCGGTCGAGGACATGCCGTTCCTCGAGGACGGAACGCCGGTCGACATCGTCCTCAATCCCCTGGGCGTCCCCAGCCGTATGAACGTGGGTCAAATCCTCGAGACGCATCTCGGGCTGGGCGGCGTCCAAGCTGGGCTTCCGCGCTGATCTGTCCCGGTCTTCGACGGGGCGAGCGAAGAGGCCATCAAGGAGCGCTCTGAAACAAGCGGGGCTGCCCGAGGACGGCAAGACCGTGCTCTACGACGGCCGCACCGGCGAGGAGTTCGAGCAGCGGGTCACCGTCGGCATGATCTACATGCTGAAGCTGCACCACCTGGTCGACGACAAGGTCCACGCGCGGGCGACCGGCCCGTACTCGCTCATTACGCAGCAGCCGCTGGGCGGCAAGGCCCGCTTCGGCGGTCAGCGGTTCGGAGAAATGGAAGTCTGGGCGCTCGAAGCCTACGGGGCCGCGTTCATTCTGCAGGAACTCTTGACCGTCAAGAGCGACGACGTCGAAGGCCGTACGAAGATTTACGAGTCGATGGTCAAGGGCGAGAACACGCTCGAAGCCGGCACCCCGGCGAGCTTCGACGTGCTGTGCAACGAAATTCGCGGGCTCTGCTTGAACATCCAGTTGGAAAAGAACCCGCTCTGAAACCGCAAAATCCGAAGCACGAATGACGAAGGAATTCCCGAATGAGCTAAGCACGAAGGAAAGCACTTGTTTCGTACGTCGAGCTTCGTGCTTCCTTCGTCATTCGAGCTTCGAGCTTCTCGAACTAATTAGCAGTCAACCACTTCCCTAAGAGGAGTGATCACGTGAGCGTTGCGGAAACCAATTACGATCGCATCAACGACTACGGCGCGGTGAAGATCGGCCTGGCCAGCTCGCACGACATTCGCAGCTGGTCGTTCGGCGAAGTCAAGAAGCCGGAGACGATCAACTACCGCACGTATCGCCCGGAGCGAGACGGTCTGTTCTGCGAGCGGATCTTCGGGCCCGAAAAAGACTGGGAATGCGCCTGCGGCAAGTACCGCGGGATGAAATACAAGGGCATGATCTGCGACCGGTGCGGCGTCAAGGTGACGCACAGCCGCGTCCGCCGCAAACGGATGGGCCACATCGAGCTGGCCGCCCCGGTCGTGCATATCTGGTTCTTCAAGTCGATGCCCAGCCGGTTGGGCGCGCTCCTCGAACATCGAAGACGACGTCGCTCGAGAAGGTGGTCTACTTCCAGGATTACGTCGTCATCGACCCGGGCGACACGCCGCTGCGTCCCTGCCAGCTCTTGACCGAAGAAGAGGCCCGACAGGCCCGCGCCAAGTACGGCGAAGAAGCCGTTCGAGATCGAAATGGGGGCCGAGGCCGTCAAGAAGCTGCTGCAGAAGCTCAACCTCGTCGAGCTGTCGGAAGTGCTGCGCGCGGAGCTCAAGACCACCAACAGCCAGCAGAAGACCAAGGACCTGATCAAGCGGCTCAAAATCGTCGAGGCGCTGCGCGACAGCGATAACAAGCCCGAGTGGATGGTGCTCGACGTCATCCCGGTGATCCCGCCCGATCTGCGGCCCCTGGTGCTGCTCGATTCGGGCAATTTCGCCACGAGCGACCTCAACGACCTCTATCGCCGGATCATCAACCGCAACAACCGGCTCAAGAAGCTGGTCGACCTCAACGCGCCCGAAGTCATCGTCCGCAACGAAAAGCGGATGCTGCAGCAGTCGGTCGACGCTCTGTTCGACAACAACCGCTGCAAGCGGCCCGTGCTCGGCTCGTCGAACCGCCCGCTCAAGTCGCTCACCGACATGATCAAGGGCAAGCAGGGGCGATTCCGCGAAAACTTGCTCGGCAAGCGCGTCGACTACTCGGCCCGTAGCGTGATCGTCGTCGGCCCGGAGCTGAAGCTGCATCAGTGCGGGCTTGCCCAAGAAGATCGCGCTCGAGCTGTTCCAGCCGTTCGTCATCCGGCGGCTCAAGGATCTCAATCACGCCGACACGATCAAGAGCGCCAAGCGCATGCTCGAGCGGCGCGACGAAGAGGTGTGGGACATTCTGGACGAGGTGATCACCAATCACCCCGTGCTTCTCAACCGTGCCCCGACTCTGCACCGGATGGGTATCCAGGCCTTCGAGCCCGTGCTCATCGAAGGCAACGCCATCAAGATCCACCCGCTGGTCTGCAAGGGCTTCAACGCCGACTTCGACGGCGACCAGATGGCCGTCCACCTGCCGCTGTCGATCGAGGCCCAGGTCGAAGCCACCACGCTGATGATGTCGACCAACAACATCTTCAGCCCGGCCAACGGCCAGCCGATCATCAGCGCGTCGCAGGACATCGTCATGGGCTGTGCGTACCTCACGCTCAAGCGGCCCGACCGCCAGGGCGAAGGGATGATCTTCACTTCGCCGGCAGAGGTGCTTCATGGCCTTCGCACAGGGCAAGGTCGGCCGGCACGCAATCATCAAGGTGCGTCTCGCCAAGGACAAGACGGTCAAGGGCGAAGGGGCCGAGGATTACAAGCCCGGCAAGCTCATCACGCACGACCGTCGGCCGGGTGATGTTCAACGACGTGCTGCATCCGCAGATGGCGTTTTACAACCTCACGATGAAGGGCCGCGACCTCGCCAATGTCATTTCCGACTGCTATCAGCTGTTGGGCCGCAAGGCCACGATCGAGCTTTTGGACAACATGAAGGAACTCGGCTTCCACCAGGCGACCGAGAGCGGCATGTCGTTCGCCGCCAGCGACCTCAAGACGGCCCCCAACAAGGACAAGGTCATCGGCGAGGCGGAAGGGGCGGTGCTCAAGCAGCAGAAGCTCTTCGAGCAGCGGCATCATCACCAACCAGGAGCGCTACAACCAGGTGCTCGACACTTGGACCCACGCTCGCGAGCTCATCACCAAGTCGATGATGCACGAGCTCGAGCACGACTACCGCGACAACGGCCACTACGTCAATCCGCTGTTCCTGATGGCCAACTCGGGTGCCCGCGGCGGCGTCGAACAGATGCGTCAGCTCGCCGGCATGCGGGGACTGATGGCCAAACCCAGCGGCGAAATCATCGAGACCCCCATCAAGGCCAACTTCCGCGAAGGGCTCACCGTGCTGGAGTACTTCAGCTCCACCCACGGCGCCCGCAAGGGACTGGCCGACACGGCCCTCAAGACGGCCGACAGCGGTTACCTCACCCGTAAGCTGGCCGACATCTGCCAGAACATGGTGATCACGACGTACGACTGCGGCACGACCAAGGGAATCACCCGCGGCGTCGTCTACCGCGGCGAAAAGGTGGAAGTCAGCCTGGCCGACGCCATCCGCGGCCGTGTCAGCCGCACCAACATCGTCAACCCGATCACCGACGAGGTGATCGTGCGCGAAGACGATCTGGTTACGATCGACATCGCCCGCAAGATCGAGGACCTGGGACTCGAAAAGATCCAGGTCCGCAGCCCCATGACGTGCGAAGCCCAGCTCGGCATCTGCCGACTGTGCTATGGCATGGACCTCTCCTCGGGCAACCTGGTCGAAGAGGGGCTCGCCGTCGGCATCATCGCGGCCCAGAGCATCGGCGAGCCGGGCACCCAGCTCACCATGCGGACGTTCCATATCGGCGGTGCGGCCTCCCGCGAAGTCGAAGAGAACGAAATCCGCACGCGTCGCGCGGGCCGCGTCCGCTACGCCCGCATCCGCAGCGTCGTCAACCAGGAGGGGAAGAACGTCGTCCTCACGCGAAACGGCGAAATCATCATCTTGGACCCCAAGGAGCGCGAGCTCGAAAAGTACACCGTTCCCAACGGGGCCACGCTGTTGGTCGCGGAGGACGAAGAGGTCGAAGTCGGCCGCGTCCTCTGCCAATGGGACCCGCACTCGGTGCCCATTCTGGCCGAGGTGGGCGGCAAGGTTCGCTTCGACGACTGCATCGAAGGACGTTCGATCCGCTCCGAACGCGAAGCGTCGGGCAACCTGCGGCGAACTGTCATCGAGCACAAAGGCGATCTGCATCCGCAGATCATCCTGGAAGACTCGGCCGGCAAGATCCTCGACTTCTACTACCTGCCCGAGCGGGCCACGATCGACGTTCAGGAAGGACAGCAGATCACGGCCGGCTCGATCCTCGCCAAGAACCCTCGCGAAGCCACCGGCACGCAGGACATCGTCGGTGGTCTGCCCCGCGTCACCGAGCTGTTCGAGGCCCGCAAGCCCAAGGACCCGGCCATCATCGCCGAGATCGACGGCGAGGTGGAACTGGTCGCCGAGAAGAAGCGCGGCAAGCGGGTCATCATTGTCCGCGGCGACGACGGGACCGAGGTCGAGCACATCATTCCGCACGGCAAGCAGCTGTTGGTGCACGCGAACGACCGTGTTCGCGCGGGCGACGCCCTGGTTCGTGGGCCGCTCGTGCCGCACGACATTCTGCGGGTGAGCGGTGCCGAGGCGGTGCAACAGTACCTGTTGCACGAAATCCAGAACGTGTACCGGTCGCAGCGCGTCGAAATCGACGACAAGCACATCGAAATCGTCGTCTCGCAGATGCTCCGGAAACTGCGCGTTCGAAGACGTGGGCGACTCGACCATGCTGCCGGGGGTCGTCCTCGACAAGTTCGAGTTCCGCAGGGCCAACGAGGCGTTGATGGAGTGCGTGAAGATCACCGATCCGGGGAACACGGAATTCCAGATCGGCGATATCGTCCCCGCGAGCACGCTCGAGGAAGTCAACGCCCAGGTCGAGGCGGCCGACCAAAAGCCCGCCAAGTCGACCCGTCCGCGGGCCGCCACCGCCAGCATTCAGTTGCTTGGAATCACCAAGGCGGCCGTGCAGAGCGAAAGCTTCATCTCGGCGGCCAGTTTCCAGGAGACGACCAAGGTGCTCACCGAAGCGGCCCTGGCCGGCAAGGTCGACAATCTCGTCGGCCTGAAGGAAAACGTCATCCTGGGTCACCTGATCCCGGCTGGAACCGGGTTCCATGTCCATCAGGAAGCGGAAGTCCGCATTCGGCCCGAAGCTCTGCAGGAGCTGCGCGCCGAGAAGGAACGCATCGCGTCGGCGCGACTGGCCCTGCTGACCGAGGACACGCCCCCGGCGCCGGCAACCCCGGCCGTGGGCGAGCAGCCGTAAGTCTCGACTCGCGAAGTCCGTTCACGCGGGGTAGACGTGGTTCCGTCTGCCCCGCGTTTTCTTTGCAAGGTGTCTGCCTACGCCGATTGACGACTGCGGAGCGTCAACGATGGAGGGCCTTGTCGATGAATCGCTGCCCGTTTTGTGACCACAAGAATCCGCCGGGCACGATCCGCTGTGCCGAATGCAAAGCGGAACTCTTTGCCTCGCCCGAAGACGCCGCCGAATCCGCTGATTCAGAACCGCTGTCGCTCGATGGGAGAGTGATCGCATTGATGCGCGAGGGCCGCAAGATCGAAGCGATTAAGCTCTACCGCGACCTGACGGGGGCGGGTCTCAAGGAAGCGAAAGACGCGGTTGAATCACTAGAACGAGGAGGCTCACCCTCGAACTCGCTTGGCCAATCGGCTGGCGACAAGGCTGGACCTGCTGCGTACGGGACAGAACATCCGCGCGATCAAGCTTTATCGAGACAAGACAGGCTCCGGCCTCGCCGAAGCGAAAAACGCCGTCGAGGGGCTCGCCGGCAAGAACGGAATTCCATCTGGCGAGGCTGGTTGCTCGAGCGCAGTCCTCTGCATCCTGACGATCGCCTTAGTGCTTGGCTACCTGATCGCCTGATACTCGGACCTCCGCCGTGGAAGGACTCCTTCGAGTCTGGATCGTCAAGCAATACCGGTCGCAGGCCCCAACTCTGGCAAGGGCTCGATTGCGATTCGGGCGTCAGTTGAAACCCTGCCGTTGCGCCCATCGAATCCGGCGAATTGATCGCGGGAGATCGCTCACGCTTGGCGAGTTGCCTCCCGGCCGTCCTGCCGCGCTACCGCGATAGAAATCTCCTGTGCCGTGTCGCAGGGCGCAAGAGAAATCCCACCGCAAACCAAGTCTACGGTGGGCGTTAGCAAGTAGCGGAGGAGGGACTTGAACCCCCGACACGCGGATTATGGATCCGCTGCTCTAACCAACTGAGCTACTCCGCCGAATGTGCGTCTTTCGCTCCGCGTCGGCCGCCTAAAGCGGGGACCGAGTTCCGCTGCGAGACCGATGGCCGGACGCTCGGCTGGCCTTCACGCGGCGCTCCGAAAGTATTAGGACCAACGAGCCGATTTGCAAGCTGGCTTGCCTCAGAACTTAGGGGCTGTCTTTCTTCGATTTTTTGAGTACGACGTCGACGACGTCGCGAATCGTTTTCAGTGAGATCGCTTCCTCGTCGGTGATCCTCGTATTCCAGGCCGTTTCGAGCTCGAATCGTAATTCCAACAAGTCGAGCGACGCGAGGCCGATGTCTTCGATGATCCGCGCATCTTCGGATAGGTGACCCACCTTCGCCCGCCGGTTGGAAACTCGCGACAGGACGGGTTTCAACTGCTCGACGATCTGAGCGCGGCCCTCGGTCGTCATTCGTCTCTTCCCAAAAGAAGGCAGGCGTTGTTGCCGCCGAAGGCAAACGAATTGGACATCGCGAGCCGCACGAGATGTTCGCGCCCGGTGAGGGGGACATAGTCCAAGCCGAGATTTGGATCGGGCTCTTCGCAGTTGATCGTCGGAGGGACGAATCCCTGCCGCATGGCTTCGACGCAGATTGCGAACTCAATCGCACCGCTCGCGCCCAGGGAATGGCCCAGGATCGACTTCGTGGAGCTGGACGGCATGTCCTTCCCTCGCCGCCCGAAGACCTCGGCGACTGCCGTAGCCTCAGTTTCGTCGTTGGCTTTCGTGGCCGTCCCATGCAAATTGATGTAGTCAACCTGCTCCGGCTTGATTCGCGCGTCGGCAAGGCAGTTTTGCATTGCGGCAACCTGCCCAGTCACGGTCGGTGACGTGATATGGTGGGCGTCGCTCGATGTGCCGTAGCCAAGGACGCGGGCGAGCGGAACGACGCCGCGGCGTTCGGCACTCTCTTGTGACTCGAGCACGACCATCGCCGCTCCCTCTCCCAGGACTAACCCGTTTCGCTTGGCGTCAAATGGCCGCGATGCCTTCTGGGGTTCGCTATGGCGAGCCAGGACTCGCATGTTGGTCCAGCAAGTGAACATTACCGGCGTCAACGGTGCTTCGGCGCCGCCACACAGGACAATGTCGGCCAAACGCTGGCGGATGAACAGCGTCCCCAACCCGATGGCCGCCGAGCCGGACGTGCACGCCGAAGCGATCACGTGATTGGGACCGGTGAGGCCGAAGTGGATCGAGAGCTGACTCGACAGCGAGTTAAACATGGCCTTGGGAACCGTGGTCGGCCGGACAGCTCTCGGTCCATGGGTGAAGAATGCCTCATAGGGCAACTCCAACTCATGACAGGCTCCCTGCGCCTTCCCCCAAGCACGGCAATTGGGTTCGCGTCCCCACTGATCGTAGCGGAGTCGTTGAGCAGTCGGGCCTGGGCCAGCGCCTCCTGGGCTGCGACCAGCCCCATCTGGACGCTTTTCTCGTGACGGACCTCGCAATGTTTTGCCAGGAGCTTATCGACGTCGAAGTCCCTGACTTCGCCCGCATAGCGCACGGGATAGTTTTCTGGATCGAGATCGCCGAGCGATTTGATCCAATCGATGCCGCTGCGCGCGCCGCTCACACCGTTCCAGAGCGGCGCGACGCCGACACCGAACGGGGTCACCGCCCCCATTCCGGTCACCACAACCTTTCGGCACGATTCACTCATTCAACACAGCCCTAAGACGGTTGCGCGCTTAGGCCATACTATGCATCGAAAGCCGTTTCTTGAATTGCAGAGCGTAGTTGCGTCGTCGGGTAGACGAATTGCGGACAAATCTGCGTCCTACAGATTGAGCACCCATCAACGAGCCTGGTTCCCGGGCACTTTTATCCGGATGGCCGACCGCAGAGGGCATTTTCCGCACCGAACGGCATTTTCGCACTGAATACAGTCAGAGACATTGACCGCGGAATCCTTGATCCGGATAGCGCCAACCGGCGTTGAGTGTGATATTCTCAAAAAACCTGCGCCTACTCCTAAGGGGAGATTGAACCGCCGCTGGAGTGCACGTCGAATCCCTGCGATCGGTCTGCCCCGATCGGCGTCGGCCGCTTGAGCCGGAGTCGCCCATGAATCAATTCGAGGCCTGGATCGCCCGGCAACGGCGACGCTTGTCGCTTGGTGTATTTTTGACGGCGTTCGCGGACGCGACGGCCGTGTTTCTCTTGGTTTTTGGCAGCTCCGTCCTGCTGGTCAAGCTCGCCCGTCCCGGGATGTGGCCCGGCGTGCTGTGGTTGGCGGCGCTCGGCATTCCGCTGACGTTCGGCGCTTGGTGGTACAGCCGAAGGCGAGATTTTTCACGACGACAGGCCGTCGCCCTGCTCGACTCCAGGACCGGCGCGAATGGCCTGCTGATGACCTTGTGCGAGACGGCCGATGGTGAGGCTGCCGATAACGGTTGGGCCGAGCGATTGGCAGCCTGGAATCCCAATTGGCGCAGCGGTTTGCCGCGGCTGCGGCCGGTCCGCGCCGCCCGACGACTCTGGCTGCCGGCCCTGTTCGTGATCGGATGCTGTTGCGTCCCTTTGCGCGAAGCCCGCACCGAAAGTCTGCGGACGAACTTTGTGGGAACGCAGGCCGCCGAATCCCTCGCCGACTCGCTGCAGGTGCTCCGCGAGAGTGAAGTGCTCGAAGAAAAAGAGTCGCAGGACCTCCAGCAGGCGATCGACAAGCTAAAACAAGAAACGAAGACCACGCCCCTCACCCACGAGTCGTGGGAAGTCGTCGATTCGTTGCGGGAAACGATGCGCGTGCGGGCTGAGGAATCGATGATGGCCGCGTCGAAGGCCCAAGACGCGCTGGAACGCCTGGCCGCCGACGCAGACAAGAGCCAGTCGTCCCTTTCGGCGGAACGCCGCGACCAGCTCGAACAGGAAGCGATCGAATCGTTGCGAAAGTTGTCGAAGGACGGCCGCTTCAGCAAGGCGTCGCCCGAGCTGCAGAAAAAGCTGCAGCAGCTCATGAAAGACAAGCACGTGAGCCTGCCGAAGGACGCCAAAGAGCGCGAAAAGACGCTCAGCGATCTGAAGAAATTCCTCAACGAGGAATCGAAAAAACTCTCGAAGTCCCGCGGCAAAGAAGGTGAGGGCGATTCCGACAACGAGGATTCCGAGGACCGCGAGCGCGGCGGCACGCGCGGCGGCGACGCAACGAAGCTCACCTGGGGAGACGAGGCCGAGGCAAACGGCGCAAAGTTCAAAGAAATCATTTTGCCGCCGGGGACCCCCGACCAGCCCGATAAGGAAATCATTTCACAAAGCGCGTCCGCCCCTGAGGTCGAGCCGGCAGCCAACGCACCGCGAGCGGCCGGGCCGGCGGCCGGTGCGGAGACCGGTCGCCAGACCTGGAACCGCACACTGGCGCCGCGGCATCGTGCCGCAGTACGGAGCTACTTCGATTCGCGCTCGACCTGACCGCGCGGACCACTGAGGATTTGCATGCCAGGGCTTGATTCGCCTTCGCGCGACCGACCGCCCATCGACGGAAGTTGTCGCGGTCCTTTATGCTGAATTTGGGCGATCGCGACTCGAACCACGCGATGAACGCGCTTCAGGCCGGCAATCAATCTGCGCAACAAGGAACTCGGTGACGAATTTGAGTCAACTCCTCGACGAGCCTCGCCCGACCGCGACTTCTCCCACGCGCCTGCTTAGCCCGGCCGAAGTGCAGGAAGCGCACGCCCAAGCGCAGCGGCTGCTGGACGGGCTGGGGACTTCCATCCTCGGCCAGCGGGAATTACTGGAACTCGTGGTGATTTGCCTTCTGGCTCGTGGACACGTTCTTCTCGAGGGCTTGCCCGGTTTAGGCAAGACCGAACTGGTCAAGTCACTGGCCTCGCTCTTGGGCCTCGAATTTCGCCGCGTGCAGTTCACGCCGGACCTGTTGCCGGGAGACATCATCGGCTCGCCGATTTTGGAGGAGCAGGCAGGGACGCGCAAGCTCGTCTTCCACCGCGGTCCTGTGTTCGCGAACCTGGTTTTGGCCGACGAAATCAATCGAGCCACGCCGAAGACGCAGTCTGCCCTGCTGGAGGCGATGCAGGAACATCGCGTGACAGTCATGGGAGAATCGCACGCGCTGCCGAAACCTTTCTTTGTGCTGGCCACGCAAAACCCGATCGAGCTGGAGGGGACTTATCCGCTCCCTGAAGCCCAGCTCGATCGTTTTACGTTCAAGGTCAACGTGGAAGCAGTCTCCTCCGCCACGCTCGAAGAAATTATTTCGACGCGCAAGCACGGGCACGCCCCGAAGCTGTCGGTCGCCGTCTCGGCCGCGGAGCTTAACCGGCTGTTCGAATTGACGGACATGATTCATTTGCCGTCGGCCGTCGCCAACTACATCGCCCGCCTGGTGCATTCCAGCCATCCCAAGTCGGACGCCGCGCCCGAGGAGGTTCGCCGATTCGTGCGGTTCGGCGCTTCGCCACGGGCGGCGATTGCCCTCGCGGAGACAGCCCGCGGATCGGCGCTGCTGGCCGGCCGGCCGAATGTGAGCTTTGACGACGTGCGCCGCGTGGCGCCCAGCGTGCTGCAGCACCGGCTGTTGCTCGATTACGCGGCCCGTCTTGAGGGGTGGACCACGGTGCGGCTCATCGAGCGGCTGCTGGAGACGGTTCCCCAGGTCGATCGTTCGCTCCCCGGAGACTTAAGGGCGTGAAGCTGAAACGACCACGACCGGAGATCTGGCTGTTCCGCGCGCGGAGAGTTGTCCGCGTTGCGGCTATTGTTCTTGCGCTGCTCACAGTTGTCTCGGCGTCCTCCGCATTCGGATCCGGCGACGAAAAGACGACGAACGGTGAGGACTTGACGATTCGTACGGACACGCGTTGGGCCGGCGGGGTTGAAGGAGGCTACTTGCCCATCCGCGTGCGTGTGAGCAACCTCGGGCCGCCGCGCGACCTGACATTCGAATTCGAGCCCTCTGTTGAATCGAGCAAGGGAGTCAGGGTGCGCCGCGTGATGGGCGTTGAACAGAACGCCACCTTCAATTTCACGCTGCCGGTCCCGCTGGTTGCGTCCCGCGACGGAACGTTGCACGTCTATGAAGGCACGCGGGAGCTCAAAGCGCACAGTCGGTCGATCTCTGTGCCCGCGGGCATGGCGATGAGCCCTTCGCCGCCGGCGATTCTCGTGATCTCACCGGCTGCGGTTGATTGCGGTCGGTTTGTCGACGCGTCCAACCACCTCGTCGCAAGCACGCCCGCCGGCCGCTTGGGTCGCATTGGGACGGTCGACGCGTCGCTGTTGGCTGAGGTTGTGCAGTCCACGCTCTTGCCCGAATCGTGGATCGATTACTCCGGGCTCGACTTTCTGGCTATCTCCCGCGAAGAACTCGAACGACTCGAACATCCTGCGCGAACAGCCATCCTGAAATGGGTGCAGTCTGGCGGCAACCTCCTGATCTACGACGTCGGCAACGAAGCGCAGGCCCTGACGCGGCTCGATCGCCTGATCGAGGCGCCGAACAGCCGGCCGGCGCGGCTGTCTGGCAAAGTGCCGTGCCGTCCGAGCGACCCAGCGGCGAAATCAAAGATGAACCGGTCGAGGAGACAACGTACTCGTTTCCGGGCGCACCAGCCACGCGATTTGGTCGCACGAAACCGTCAAAGCCCGCCGACAAAACCGCCAAGCCTGCCGAGTCACCGTGGAAAGGTGGTAAGGATGCGTTTCGTCACCGCGAGTTGATGCTGGGGACCGTCTACGCATTTCCCGAGAACCCTTTTCCCGGCACGATCAACGACTGGCTCTGGCTGTGTAAATCGTGTGGAGACGAGCGATGGTCCTGGACGGCCCGGCACGGGACATCGCCCCACATGGGGAGCAAGGATTTCTACAAGTTCATGAACGCGGGAATCCATGGAGTTCCAACGGTTGCATTTTTGGTCCTGATCACGCTTTTCAGCATCGTGATCGGACCGGTGAACTACGTTTATCTTTCCCGCAAGAAGATGCTTTGGCTCCTGTTATTTACCGTTCCGGCGATGGCCGTCACCACGAGCGTGCTCTTGGTCGGGTATTCCGTGGCCGTGCATGGCTTTTCGATCAAGTCGAGGATCCGCAGCCTCACGGTCCTCGATCAGCGCAATCGGACCGCGGTGACGATGGCGCGGCTCGCGCTTTTCGCGGGGCTTGCTCCCCCGGGCGGAATGCGGTTTTCTCCAGAAACGGCCGTCTTCCCCGTCATCCCGACGACCAACGAGCCGACCGGCGGATACGTCGATTGGACGCAAACGCAAAACCTCGCTTCCGGGTGGCTGCCGGCGCGCACGCGGACGCAGTTCTTCACAGTCCGAAATGCCGAGCAACGATCCCGCGTCGAACTCAAGCCGGCCGCCGATAAGTCCGTCGAGTTCTGGAATGGACTCCCCTGGGAGCTGGAGATGATCGTCGTGGCGGATGACGCCGGACGACTGTATCTCGCGCGCTCGGTCGCCGCTGGCGCGACCACCGCACTCTCGCAACCTTCGGCCGAAGACTTGAAAGAATTCGTCGAACTCCTCAAACGCAACGCGCCCGCTCTGCCGGCTGGTTTCGTCGAGCCGACGCCCAGCGCATTCGGCGGTCCGCGCGCGTTTATGGCGTATGCGATGCGCGGCCCGATGACCACCGATTTTGCCTCGAATCTCATGGAGCGCCGGATCGCCCGCTGGTGCACAGAGTTGCCTCACAAGAAGGGGCTCCCGCCGCGCTCGTATGTCGCCGTTGTGCGGGAAAATCCCGGAGTGGAAACGGGCGTTTCTTCGACGACCGATCAACTGAGTTTGCATCTGCTGAACGGATCCTTTTGAATCCTGGTTACCGGCCCAATGAGTAACGGTCAGTCCCAAGTGAGCACGCTCTCCGCTGCCCCCGAGTCCAACGGCAACGGGACTCCGGCGATCGAATGTCGCCATCTGCACCGCTATTTCGGCCGTCTCAAGGCGGTCAACGACGTTTCGTTTCGCGCCTATCGCGGGCAGGTGATGGGCTTCATCGGCCCCAACGGCGCGGGCAAGACGACGACGATGCGAATCCTCGCCACGCTCGACGTCCCGACTTCGGGCGATGCATTCGTCAACGGCTACTCGGTGATCGACGATCCCGACAAGGTCCGTAAAATCGTCGGCTTCATGCCGGACAGTTTTGGCAGATACTCCAACATGAACGTGCTGGAGTACATCGACTACTTCGCGCGGGCGTACAACCTGGCGCCTCGCGCACGGCGCGACGCGGTCGAACGCGTGCTGGTCTTCACCGAGCTCAAGAAGCTCGTCGAGAAGCCGATCACCGCCTTGTCGAAGGGAATGTCGCAACGACTGGGGCTGGCCCGCACGCTGATCAACGATCCGGCCGTCCTGATTCTCGACGAGCCGGCCGCCGGACTTGATCCCCGTGCGCGAATCGAACTTCGCGAACTGGTAAGACTCTTGGCCCGCGAGCTGAAGAAGACCGTGCTCATCAGCTCGCACATCCTGACCGAGCTGGGCGAGATCTGCGATTCGGCGGCCATTATCGAGGCAGGCCGAATCCTCGCCAGCGGAACGATCGACGAGATCCAGCAGGCGCAGTGCGCCACGCAGGGACGCGCGACCGGGGCGGCCGTCTCGGTGCGCGTGCTCCGCGACGTCGATCGCCTCGAGCGGCTACTCCTGGAACAACCCCTGGTCAGCGGCGTGACCGTCGTCGCGCAGACCGCCGCGTTTGAGTTCAGCGGGGATGATGCGGCGCTGTGCGGTCTGTTGAGGCATTTAATTCGCGAAGAGCTGGATGTTGTAGAGTTCCGCGGCCGGAGCGAGACCCTCGAGGACGCATTCCTGGCGATCACCAAGGGGGTGACCCAATGAGCGCGCTGAACGCTGCCATCGGCCGGTTGGAGGCCGTCGGAGACCACTGCAACGCGATCGTGGTCAAAGAGGTGCGGCAAGCGCTCAAGAGCCGCCAGTTCGTCGGCACGTTCGTACTGTTGCTGATGGTGTCGTGGGGCGGATCGATCTTCCTCATCTCGATGGAGGGCGATTCGCTCGAATACGGTTCTTCGGCCCAATTCTTCTTCATCCTCTTTTTTCTGATCCTGTGCGTGGCGTCGCTGATCATCGTGCCTTTCGCGGCTTTCCGCAGCATCGTCGAGGAGCGGGCCGAAAATACGCTGGAACTCGTGCAGATCACGGCACTTTCGCCGCGACAAATCATTTGGGGCAAGTCGCTCAGCGCGCTGGTGCAGGTGCTGGTCTACTTTTCGGCGATCACGCCGTTCATCGCGTTTACCTCACTGCTCCCTGGTTTCGACTTTGTGCATACGGCCTTCGACCTGGGCGCGCTGTTGATTGCGTCGTTCGTCTTTTCGTCGGTCGCGCTGGCAATCGGAGCGCAGACCAAGAACAAAATTTCGCAAGCCTTCGGATCGATGGGCGTGATCGTGCTGGCGATCATCGGCACGATCATTTTCGCGCAGCTCTCCTTTGCGTTCGGCATCATCATGACGTTGGATGATGCCGAGACCTGGTGGGTGATCGGCTTTATTGTGTTCCTGGCGCTGTCGACTTCGTACCTCTGCCAGCAAATCGGCATTGCGCAACTGACATTCGAGTCGGACAACCGCAGCTCGGGCATTCGGCTGACGGTCACCGTGCAATGGTTCGTGAGCTGGCTGGCGGTGTTGGGGACGACGCTGTTCCCGACTCACGGGGATATTTCTCTGCTCGCGCTGGTGGTCCTCTCCGCAATCTACATCACGCTCGCCGGATTGTTCGTCACCGCCGAAGGAGAGGGGCTTTCCCGCCGTATCAGTCGGGGCCTGCCGCGATCGCGATTCCTGCGTGCACTGTGGGTGCCGTTTCTGCCGGGCGGCACACGGGGGCTGATCTTTGGGCTTTCTTCCTTGGCCCTGATGACGGCGCTGGCTGCGATCTCCGTCGCGCTGGAAGTGGAGAAAACCTACGGACACTCGAAGTTCGACGACATGCACGCCGCCGGCACCATAATCGCCTATGGCGTCATTTACCTGGGCGCCGGCGCGTTCCTGACTCGAATGTTTCGCCGAGTGATGTCGAACTTTTCGCCAGGACATCTCTTAGCGGCGCTGGTGCTGATCAATCTGCTCTTGATCGTGCTCGAGTTCCTATGGCATTTCATTTCGCGATTCCAGGGCGATGGTTTTCAACCGATCGACATCGTGAATCCGTTTCTGACCTATGATGCCGTCGTTGGCCATAAATTCGGGTCGGACCTCGCGGGCGTTGAGGCAGGGATCTTGGCCGTGCTAGCGCTGGCATTCAATGTGCGGGCCATGGCGCGGGCCACGCGCGAGGTCTTGAACAACCCGGTCCGCGCACAGATCGAGCTTGAGGCCGCCCGTCGCAAACAGGCGCTCGTTGTCCCGCCGGCAAGTGCCACTCTCGAAGCCGAAGCTGCGGCTTCGTGAAGCAGGCGCGATCATGAAATCCGTGCGGCACGATCCGGAAGTCCAGCAGGCACTGGCAGCCTATCGCCTGGCTTCGCCTCGATTGCCGGTCGCCGGCTCTTCCGGGGAATTGCTCGGCCGCGGGACGGGAAGCTCGCTCGAATTTCAGGAATATCGCGAGTACCTGCCCGGCGACGATATCCGCCACGTCGACTGGTCGGCCTATGCGCGCAGTGACGCCCTCATGGTTCGCCTCTACCGCGATGAGATCAGCCCGCGCACCGAAATTCTAATGGACGCGAGTCGCTCGATGACGACCGGCGGCGAAACGAAACCTCGAGTGGCCCGACAGCTTGCGGCGGTTTTTGCGCTGCTGAGCGCTCGAGTTGGCGGTCGCCCGACGGTGGTCCTGCTCGATGACGCGCGTCCCTCGCGAACTTTGGCCCTCGATGCCCTCGAAAATCTGTCCGCCCTTCCTTTTTCCGGAACGGCAACGCTCAATGAGCTCGTGGGCGAGAACGTGGTGCCGCTCAAACGCCAGGCAGTGCGGATCGTCGTTTCCGATTTCCTGTTTCCGCACGATCCCGACGTGCTCGTGCGCCGTCTATCGCGGGAATCGGGCGCGCTTTGGCTGATTCAACTGTTGAACGAATGGGAGGCCAATCCGTCGCCCAGCGAGGGCCGGCGATTGATCGACGTCGAGACGCAGGGCGCCGTCGACCTGCTGCTCGATCGTAAAACGGTCGCGGGTTATCGGGAAAGGCTCGCGCGCCTTCAGGAAGGGCTCGGCCGCAGTTGCCGCTGCGCTCACGGCCGCTTCGTCACTCTGATCGCCGACCGCGGATTGCCGTTACTGTGTCGCGCCGATCTGTGCGCAGCCGGGCTGCTTGTTCCGTCGTCGTAAGAGGCCCAGGACCGATTGATGACGTTTGCCAACCCCTGGGGATTGCTCGGTCTGCTGGCTCTGCCCGCGATTGTCATTCTCCACCTGTACTATCGACGGTTCCCGCCGCTGCTGATCGGCGGCCTGCATCTTTGGGGCGTGCAGGCACAGGTCCGGCAGGCTGGACGTCGGCGCGAACGCTTGCCGATCACAGCCTCGCTGTTGCTCGAGCTTTTGGCTGCGGCCGTGCTGTCGCTGGTGCTCGCCCAGCCGCACCTGGCCGAATCGCGGCAGGTGGAGCACCTGATCGTCGTGCTGGATAACTCGGCGTCGATGCAGGCGCGCCCGCCGGGAAAGAAATCGTTTCGGGATGCGGCCATCGAGGAGATCGCCAACCGCTTCCAAAAACTTCCGTCGGGGAGCGTCGCCACGCTGATTGTGACCGGGCGCAGGCCGGAGTTGCTGGCCGGCCCGGCGACTTCTCTGGCCAAGGCGCGAACCGCGCTCGAGGGTTGGAATCCGGGCGCGGTCGCCCACGATTTCGAGCCCGCTTGGGATCTCGCTTCGCAGTTGGCCGAAGGCAGCGGGCGCATCCTCTTTGTCACGAATCACCTGCCCCCCAAACAATCCCCGACCCCCAAGGCGATGGAGATTGTTTCGCTCGGGCAGCCACTGGAGAATACGGCGATCACCGCGGCCCGCTGGATTTTCGCTCCCAAGACCAAGCAAGGTCGCGTTTTCTTGCGGATCGCCAATTTCGGCAAGAAGCCGGCCGATGTGCAGGTCCGCGGCCGGCACGGCGACCAGCAGCTCTTCGCAAAAACGCTCTCTCTCAGCGCGGGAGCGGACGCGGCGCTCGAAACCGACGTTCGCGGTGGACTTGGCGATCTGGCGGTCGAAACAAGTTCCCCCGCGGACGGACTCGACATCGACAACCACGTGACTTTGATCGAACCCAAAGTCCGCACTGTGACGATTGCTCTCTCGTTGCCGGCCGAGCATGCAGCGCTTCGACCGGTGCGTCGGGCATTGGCCGGCATCACCCAGACGCAGTTTGGCTCGCCCGCGGAGGCACAGTTGCTGATTGGTCCGGCAAACGCACCGCCCCCTTCGCAGCCTGGCCTGACCTGGCTGGGGATCGGACCGATCGATCCGTCAGACGCCGCTCGCAAGCAGGCCAAGGACATCATCGGCCCCTACCTGCTCGAGAAACGGCATCCACTTCTGGACGGCGTGGTCCTGGGGGGCGTGGTCTTTGGCGGGGTGCAGCCGGTCACGCTCGAAGCGACGCCTCTAGTCAGCGCAGGCAAGCAACTCTTGCTGTGCCGGCCGACCGAAACGCGGACAACTGCCTACCTTTTGAATCTGGATTTTGCACGCTCAAACCTGGCGGAGAGCCCCGACTGGCCGATCCTGGTCAAGAACCTCGTGGAGATCTGTCGCGACGGCCTCCCTGGTCTCAAGCGCTGGAATTATCGCCTTAATGAAGAGATCACGTTCCGGCCGGACTCGGCCGATCACAGCGGGGGGGCCGATCGGCTCACGCTGGCTTTCGGCGGAAAGACGCAGCCGCTGGCCCGCGGACCCGTCGTCGAAATTCCTCCCTTGCAGCAGACCGGCATTTACGAGGTGCGAGATGGCGATCGATCGATCGGCCGGTTCGCCGTCAACTTTCATGATCCGGTCGAGTCGAATTTGAGCACTCTCGGTCCGGGTCTGCGCGACGCAGTCAGTGACCTGCCGGCGCTCGCCTATCGCCTCGACGATCCGTTTTCGTGGTTAATCGCGGCGGGAATTGCGATCATTCTCGCGGCGGTCCTGGCTGACTGGTTCGTTCTCGACCGTACGGCCCGCGCTCGTCGAGTTGCCCCATGATCTGGTTTCAATATCCCGAGGTGCTGCTGTTGGCGATTCCCGTGGGAATTGCCTACACGCGCCTCAGCCGGGCAACGGGAGTCACCGCAGGGCTGCGAATCGCGCTCCTCGTGGCGCTGGTCGCCGCCCTGGCCGGTCCGCGGCTGGACCTCGGGGGTAAAGGCATCGACGTCATCGTCGTGGCGGATCGCTCCCGCTCGATGCCCCCGGCCGCCCAGGACGGCGTGCTGGCTTTGATTCACGATCTCGAGCGCAATCGCAAGCCGGGCGACCGGGTCGGCGTGGTGACCTTCGGCGGCAAAGCGCAGATCGAGCATCCGCTGTCGGACAATTCGTCGCTGGGCAGCTACAGCAAAGAGATTCTGCCCGATGGCAGCGACCTCGCCGACGCGATTTCGACATCGCTCAATCTGGTCGATAAGCATCGCCCGGCTCGAATCCTGGTGCTTTCCGATGGCGAAGCGAACGGGCCGGACCCGCTTTCCACCGCCCGGCGCGCTCGTGAAGAAGGCGTGCCGATCGACTACCGGCCGTTCGAGCGGCCGCGGCTGGGCGACGTCGCCGTCGAGTCGATCCAACTTCCCGATTCGGTCGCACCGCGCGAGCCGTTTCAGTTCACAGTCGATATCTACGCCGACCGCGACGTTCGCGGACAGGCGAAAGTCTTCCGCGGTTCCACGCTGATCGCCAAGCGCGACACCGATTTTGTGGCCGGACGGAACCGGCTGACGTTTCGCGACCTGCTCGAACAAGGCGGCATGCAGCCGTACCGCGTCGAGGTCGATGTTCCCGGCGATCCGCTCGTCCAAAACAACGTGGGCTCCGGCGTCGTCTTCGTGGATGCCGGACCGCGAGTGCTGGTCGTCAACGGCGACGGCAAGGAGGGCGCTCTGGGGCGCGCCCTTAAATCGGCCCACATTCCCGTCGACGTGTCGGCCGCCGGCCAGTCGCTCGTCTCGCCCGACGCGCTCGATCGCTACCGGGCTGTCGTCGTCGAGAACGTGCCGGCCTCGGCCCTCGGCCGCGTGCGGATGGAGCATTTGGCTCAATTCGTCGAGGATCTGGGCGGCGGATTCTTGCTCACCGGGGGGGAACGCAGCTTCGGCGTCGGCGGCTATTTCAAGAGTCCGCTCGACCCGATCCTGCCGGTTTCGATGGAGCTGAGGCACGAGCACCGCAAGAACCGCGTGGCGATCGCCATCGCCCTCGATCGCTCGGGCAGCATGGCCGTTGGGATCGGACGCGGCAAGACCAAGATGGATCTGGCCGACCTGGGAACGGCCGAGTGCGTGCGCCTGCTGTCGGCCGGCGACATGGTGTCTGTGATCGCCGTCGACACCGTCCCGCACATCATTCAGCCGATGGGGCCTGTCGAAGATCCCGAGGCGATCTGCAAAAAAGTGTTGCGGATCGAAAGCGCAGGGGGCGGCATCTACATCTACGAGGCGCTCGTCGCGGCGGGCGAGCAGCTCACAAAGGCCGAAGACTATTCGACGCGGCACATCATCCTCTTCGCCGACGCGAACGACAGCGAAAAGCCCGACGACTATAAGACCCTGATCCGGAAATTCGCGGACGGCGGCATCACCGTCAGCGTGATCGGCCTGGGCACCGACCACGACAGCGACTCGGAGCTGTTGAAGGACATCGCCAAGCGCGGAGGCGGCCAGGTGATGTTCGCCGACGATCCGCTCGAGCTGCCGCGACTCTTCACGCAGGACACCATGAACATTGCCCGCAACACGTTCATCAAGAAAGAGGAAGACCATCCGCAAGGCATTCCCGGACGGCTTGTCGGGGAGGCCCGATTGATGGGCGAGTTGGGCAGCGGACCGTTTCCCAATGTTGACGGCTACAACCTCTGCTACCTCAAGCCCGAGGCGACGCCGGCGGTCATCTCGGCGGACGAGTACCAGGCCCCCTGGTCGGCCTTTTGGTACCGCGGATTGGGCCGCGTCGCCGCGCTCACGATGGAGGTCGACGGCCGCTATAGCGGTCAATTCGGACGCTGGGACAAACTCAACGATTTCTTGATCACCCACGTGCGCTGGCTGTTGAGCAGCGCGGCTCCCGACGACGTCTTCCTGCGAGTCGAACGGGCGGGCGAGGACGCCGTCGCCACCGTTGAGCTCGATCCCGATCGTCCGGACAAATCGCGGCACGGTCCACCAACATTGATCGTCGTGCCGCCTGGATCCGAGAGGGAAGCGGCTGTGACGCCCGATTTCATCTGGACGGGGCCCGACACTCTTGAAGCCCGGTTCCGCATGGACCGCACGGGGACCTACCGCACGCTGCTCAAAACAGGCGAGCGGAAGTTCGTCCGCGGGCCGGCGGTCACGCTCCCCTATTCGCCCGAATTTGTCCCGCGCGTTGGCTTGCCCAGCGGCACCGAAACGCTGAAACAAATCGGCGAAATCAGCGGCGGCAAGCTCCGCACCGACGTCCTCGAGGTCCTGGCCGATCCGCCGCGGTCCGCCAGCTCGATGTCGCTGATTCCGTGGCTTCTCGGCTGCGCGATTGGATTGTTGCTGACGGAAATCGCCGGCCGTCGATTGGCGCTCTGGGAGCGAGTCTCGGCTCTGATTCCCGAGAAAGAAGCCAAGGGCGAAGCAGTGGAAAAAGCCCCGCCGGCTGCGGCACGCAAATGGTGGGACCTGCCCCTGCCTCGCGCGACGTCACTCCGCAGCGCCCGCTCGACCGCACGCACGATGCCCCAGACATCGGTACCCGCCGCAAAACCGTCGTCGCCAGCACAGCCGGCCGCCGAGGCGGCGAATCCGGCGATCGACGTGTTCCAGCAGGCCAAGGATCGCGCTCGCCGCCGATCGCAATAGCCGCCCTCTGCGAATGCAGCCGCCAACGCCGTTACCGAACGAAATCGCCGTCACCGTTCCGAGGGGAGAACGATGACGGCGATTCCTTGACTCTGCTCGTTCGCACTTTCCAAGTCTTGTATCGGATGCCCGCGCGCAGAATTCGAGCGTTTCAAATCATTCACGCGACGCAGCGGTTTTAACACTTTTGTGGACAGTTTGCGCGCAACTGCGATAGGATCGGCCATGGTCGATACCACCGATCGGTCCCAGTTTTTGAGACTGGCCGCCGTCTTCGAAGGCGGGCTGGTCTTCGTCGCTCTGGCGTTGGGACTGGTGTTCGGCATCGATCCCTTCGCCGAATTTCGCATCGAGGGCACGGCCATCGCCCTCGGGCTGGCAGCCGCGTTGCCCCCCTTTCTGCTGCTCTTGGTAACCGACCGCTTCCGATTCTCCGCTTTGGAACGAATCAAACGGATGGTGCTGCAATTGCTCGGGCCCTCGCTCATCGCCTGCCGGTGGTACGAACTGGTCGTCGTCGCGGCGTTAGCGGGTTTCGGAGAGGAACTGGTCTTCCGGGGCGTACTTCAAAGACTCTTTGAGCGCTGGTTGGATTTCGGCGGATCCGGCCTGATCGCCGGACTGATCGCCAGCAACGTTATCTTCGGGCTCTTGCACTGCCTGACCCCGACTTATGCCGTTCTGGCCGCGCTCATGGGCATTTACTTTGGCGTGCTGCTCGATGCGACCCATCCTCCGAGCGTGGTCGCCCCGATCCTCGCGCACGGGCTTTACGACTACCTCGCGTTTCTGCTCCTCCGCCGAGCCGCGCGGACCGAAGCGATTCCCGTGCAAGCGTCATCGTCGCCGGACGCCCAAACCGCACTGAGCAAAACCTCCACCTCGCTGCCCGACTCTGCCGGCTAGTCGCTCGATCAAAATGGATTCTTCACCACGAAGAAACGAAGGCACCAAGAACGCGGTCTTCTTGGTGTCTTTGTGGTGAAAATGACCTGCGAAAAGTGTCCGGACCCAATTTTCGCCGGTCTGCACCGCTAAATTGGGTGTCCGGGCCCGAGGGCGGCGCGGTGGGCCAACTTGCGACCCCCTATTAAAAAAATTGGTCCGGCCCGCCGGGCCAACTTGGCCCACCGTCTTCAGGAAGGTCCTGGTGGCTGGGGTCGGCGTCTTCGCGGCTCGACTGAGCTCGCCGAAGTCCGCCCCCAGTGCTCTCTGGGGGCGAACCGAAGACGGTTCGACCCCAGCCACCCCACATTTTGCGATACACCGGCCACCAGTGCCGACGCGTTGCCGGTCGCCGATGGAAATCGCTTTCCTCCGACGTTGCTAGGAGGCCTCGCCACGCCCGAACAGCGCGGACCTCGACCGACACGCGCACACCTGATTCACGCGCGAGGACGCATCAATCCAACCTACCACGCCAAATCCAAAGCGCGAAGACCGAGTTTCTGCCCACGTGGAAACAACTTGGAAAGTTTTCGGAGACGATTCGGCCGCTCAAGTCGGCAGCGGGACACTGACGGAAAGCCCCTCACCCCCGACCCCTCTCCCGCGAGGGGAGAGGGGGGAGGAGTTCTGGCGTCGCCACGCGATTACAAGCAGCCGTCGCGATTACAAGCAGCCGTCGCGCGGGAATCTGCTCCCCTCTCCCCTCGCGGGAGAGGGGTCGGGGGTGAGGGGGCCACTGTCTCAAATCGCCACGTCATCTAGCCGCTGTTCGCGTCGACTTGGACAACAGAGCCATCGCCGGCCGCCTGGCGAGGCGACTTACGCGCCGCACCACGTTCGCCCCAGTGCGTTTCGCCCTCCGAAACTCCCAAGGCGGCACCGGATGGCTGTCGGCCCACAATCCGCGGAGATGCCTGCGGGCGTCGGCTTCGGCCGTCGCGAATTCGCCCGCCTTGTCCCATTGGGGATAGCGCCAAGCGAAACCGTCGCGGACCATCTCCGCGTTGATGAAGTGGCCGGAGCAAAAAACCCGCCCGACTTCGCGGCCATAGCGATCTGTGTCGGTGACTTCAACGCGCACGCCCTGCCGGAAGACTTTGGCAGCGAGCGCGTTTCGCGCTTGGGTGCCGAAGGCTTGGGCTTTTTCGGGGGCATCGATGCCGGCGAGGCGGATCTTATGCTGGACGTGTGCCGGGTCGAGCACGGTCAGGGTGTCCCCGTCGGCGATCTTAACGACCTGGCCGACAATCGCAGAGCGAGGTTTCGCGCTGCACGCGCGGGCTGCTAGAACCAGAATCAGGACGAGGGCAAGGCGTTTCATGGCGGGAATTGTAGCGCCGGCTCGGCCGCGGTGATTGAGTTCGCGCGCAAAGAGGTCGTGCTTTCGGTGTGGGCGCCGCTACAGTTCCCACAGCTTGACTGTCAGGCACAGTCCTCAAACTGCGGGTCGAATTCCTCAACCCGCGGGCAGATCGCGGTGGCGCCCCGACGGATCGCACGGGCCAGAAAGACATCAACAGGAGGTCGCAGAGGCAACGGAGGCAGGAATGCAAACTAACTGTGAGCTCGGCGACCTCCCGTTCAAATTGCCCGTCTTGATCTTCACCACAAAGACACCAAGACACGAAGAAATCCGCATTCTTTGTGCCTTCGTGTCTTTGTGGTGCAGAATTTCGCAGAGGCCGAATCATGCCCGGCAAAAGCGTTAATCTCTGCCGAGACTTCCGGCTGTAATTTCGGTCTGACTCTGCCGACCGGAAGCCCTTGTGACTAATCCGGCGGCTTGCTTTGTTTTCAAGCAGACTTCCGCCTGATGCCGATGCTGGAGACATCGAGGTGCGCCGCTCGCGCGGTTCGCCAACGACGCCTGCGCGCCGGTCTCGGGCCCGATCCGGAACGGCAGGCGGAAAGGAGTGGTCGCGGGTGCTTTCCCTCGCGGCCCCGTTCGGAAAACGGCCGGTCAGGAACGGCCAAGGCGTTCGCACGGATGCAGCGCAACAGCTCCACGAGCGAGGAGTCGGCGGAGGGCCAACGCGGCTCAGCAGTCGGCTATCCGTTGCGCGCGCTCACACGGATTGCGGCCCGCTGGCCGCGCTTCGTTATGGCGGCGGTGATCCTCGCCTCGTGCACCTGCGCCGGCTATGCCTTCTTCTTCCTGCGATTCAAGAGCGACCGCGCCGAGATGCTCGAGCGGCAAGCCGAGCTGCGCCAACACTGGGCCGCGTACTCTAAGACGTTTGACCACGCGTCCGACGTGATCGTGGTCGTCGAGAGCAAAAACCTCGACGAGATCAAACACGCGATCGACGATCTGACCGACCGGTTGCGACGCGAGCCCGACAGCTTCAGCAGCGTGCTCTCCCGGTTTGATTCCGGTGCCCTGCAGCGCAAGTGGCTGCAATACGTCAGCCCCCGCCGGCTGCAAATTGGCCTGTCGCGGGTCAATCAATATGCTCCGATTCTGCGCGGCGACTACCGCCCGATCGAGCTCGACTACCTCTTCACCCAGTTGGGCGACCAGATCGAAGCGCGGATGGAGCAAGCGGGCGACAAGCCCGTCACGCCCGCGCAAAGCGCTCGAATCTTCAAGCACGCGGGCCAGCTGACATCGAGCCTCAACGACTTCATCGCCAATCCCCAGGACTTCCACACTCCCTGGCCGAACCTGGTGCCGACCGATCCGCAGACGAACGCGCTCAGAGACCAGACGGTTTATCTGCTGAGCGACCGCGGCACGATGGGCTACCTGAGAGTCGTGCCTCGGGTCGATGCGGCCGAAGAGTCCGGCGAGTGGCAATCGCTGGCGCGGCTCGAGGAGATCAATGCCGAGGTCGCCGAGGCACACCCGGGCTGTCAGATAGGCCTCACTGGCATTCCGATCCTCGAGCGCGAAGAGATGCAGCGCTCGCAATTCGACGTCCTGTTGGCGATCGCGGTGGCGTCGGTCAGTTGCCTGGTGGTGATGGCCGTCGGGTTTCGCGGAGTCAAGCACCCGCTCTTGACGCTCGCCATGCTGGCGGTCGCCCTCACGTGGGCGCTCGGCTTCACGACGGCGATGATCGGCCATCTGAGCGTGCTGTCGCTGGCCGTCGTCGTGGTGCTGTTCGCCCTCGGGCTTGATTTTGCGATCGCGTACACGTCGCGATATTTGCAACTGCGTGGCGAAGGATGGCAGCTGCGGGCCGCCCTGATGGAGGCTTCGGCCAGCACCGGCGCGGCCAGCCTTACCGCGGCCGTGACGACGGCGCTCGCCTTCTTGTGCACGCTATTCGCCGATTTTTCGGGAGTGGCCGAGCTGGGAATCATCGCCGCGGCCGGCATCATGCTCTGTGCCTTGGGGGCGTTTTTCGTCCTGCCCGCGTTGATTTCGATCGCGGACGAGAATACGGATTCGTCGCGCTTGCCGCGCCCCTTCGACGGACATTTCCTGCGAAAAGGTCTCGGACGGCTCCCCCTGGTGGCGCTCGTGGTCTCGGTGGTGCTGGTCCTGGCGGTTGGCTCGCAGATCGTGAAAGTCGAACGCCGGCACGTCGCCTGGCGAATCCGGTTCGACGCCAACCCCCTCAGCCTGCACGCGAAAAATGCCGAGTCGGTGCGGCTCGAGCGGCGATTGTACGAGGAATCCTCGAGCCCGCTGTTGTACGCAGTGTCGGTCGCCGATAGCGAACGACAGATGCGCGAGCTGCACGCCAAATTCAGCGCCTTGCCGAGCGTGGGGCACGTCGAGAGCCTGGCCCTGCGGCTGCCGGCGGGTGCCGCGAGCGACAGCACGCGGCAGCTGCTCGCTCAGTACCGCTCGTCGCTGTCCTACTTCCCCTCGCAGCTCCCGCCGCTACGACGATCGGACCCCGCGGTGATCGGCAAGTCGGTCGAGACCTTTTTTCAGCGAATCAAGAAATTTTCCACAGACGAGTCTGCGCAGCGGGTCATCCACTCGACCGACGTTTTCCTCGATCGGTTTGAAAAGCTCACGCTTGAAGACCAGGCGCGGCTCTTGAACCAGTTCCAGTACCGCCTCGCAGCCGACATTTTCCAGCGGTTCCAGGCGCTGCGTTATGCGGCCAGCGACGAGCCGATTCAGGCCGATGACCTCCCAAACGAACTCGTCAGCCGCTTCGTCACGCCGACGGATGCCGAGGGGAAGCGGAAGTGGCTGCTCGAAATTTATCCGCAGGAAAAAGCGTGGGACGGAGCGACGCTCGCGAAGTTCGTTGCCGACGTGCGGAGCGTCGATCCGACGGTCACGGGTGCGCCGATCCACAACTATGAATCGGTGCGGCAGATCCGCCACACCTACGAGACGGCGGCCTTGTACGCGTTTGCTGTCGTGTGGATCATCCTCTTGTTGGACTTCCTCAGCCGCGAAGCACGATGGCTCGCGCTCTTGCCGACGCTTGTGGTCGGCGTGCTCGCCGCTGTGATGCTCCACGCCCGGCACATCACAGTCGATCCGATGGTGTTTACGATCGCGTACGTCGTGGTGACGGGAGCGATTGCGCTCGTGCTCGATGCGAGGGGCCTGTTAAACGCCGTCTTGGCCTACCTGGCGCCGCTGGCCGGGGGGCTGTTGATGTTCGGCATCTTCGGACTGGCGCACATCGATCTCAATCCGGCCAATCTGCTCGTGCTGCCCCTGGTGTTGGGTATCGGTGTCAATTACGGCGTGCAGGTGATGCACGACTATCGCAGCCGGAGCGGACCCTACGAGATGTCGGGCAGCGTGTTCAGCTCGCTAGTGCTGACGGCTGTGACTTCAATCGTGGGCTTCGGCAGCATGATGATCGCCTCGCACCGCGGCCTTTTCAGCCTGGGGCTGGCGCTGGCAATCGGCATTTCGAGCTGCCTGTTCGTCGCACTGGTTTTGTTGCCGTCGCTTTTGAGCGTGATCTCAAAGCCGGCGAAGACGGAGAAGGCTGCGAGCACCAAAACCGAGTCGAGCGCCCCGCGACGCGTCGAAGAACGCCGCAGAGCAGCCTAGTTCGGCAGATGACTGGGTGGCACTGGCGGCTTGTCCGCCAGTGGTTTTCAAAACGGCGCGAAGTCAGCACTGGCGGACGAGCCGCCAGTGCCACCCGAAGAGACTTATTTCGCGCTAGCCTGCTGTTTGCTCGGATCCTTCATCTGCGCGATCCACTCTCTGAGCAGAGCGACCGCGTCGTCGGGAACCATCCGCCGGGGCAGTTCGGGCATCATCACGCCCGGTTCGGTTGATTCCAGGCGATAGATCACGATGGAATCATCCGGCTTGCCGGGGACGATGTCGTAGCGGTGCTCGCCCGAGCCGTGCCCGGCGGCCACTGGTGACTTCCAGACGCCGAGCTTGGCGAAATTGGTCTGGCCGATCGAAAGGTCCAGCCCCGTCGTACGAGCGGGACCGGCCGGATTGTGGCAGTGGGCGCAGTTCACATCGAGCCACGCTCGGGCCCGCTGGTCCAGGCTGCCCGTCGAAGGATCGTCATATTTCGCGGCCCGTGGCGCCTTGGCCGGCTCAGGAGAACCCTTGAGCAGGCCGGTCTTCGTCCAATGTGCGAGCTGGTTCTCTTTGCCTTCCGCGTAGGCAAACTCCTTGTTGAGGTTCCGCGCTTTGATGCCCAGAGGCAGGAACGTCTTTCCGTTGGAAACGTGGCAGCTTTTGCACTGGTTGGCGTGCGGGACGACGTAGTTGTTGCTGTGCGCCTTCCCGTCGGCGCCCTTCCAATTGGCGTCGATCGTGCTGCCGCCGAGCGCCAGCGTGGCCTCGGTCTGCTCGTCATTCCACAGGTAGGAATAGCCGTACCAGCCGGCCGGCTTGCGTTCGAGGATTCGCGTTTCGAGTAACCGTTCGCCCTTCGAGGCGTCAGCCGCATCGTGCGGATAGGTAAATGTCTTGGCGACGAGCGAGCCGACCGGGAACTCGAACGCGTCGTTCTCGCTGTAAGCGGCGTTCGTTCCGTCGGGCAGCTTCACGAATCGGTGCTTCGAGGTGAAATCGGAAAACAACGGCGTATTGAGATCGTAAGGAACGACTCCCGCGACAGGATCCTGGGTCGAACCGTTCCCCTTGAACAAGCCATAATCGGACAGCTTTTTCGGGGCCGAGCGATAAATGGCCGCGGACTGATCGCTGCTGGGATCGGCGGGCCCGTGCGGCTTGAGGTGAATCGCGGGCAGCCGCGGATAGCTGCCGGTGTAAGCCGCGATGTCGCGATCGATCCGGGCTTTGCCGGTGGCGATCTTTTCGGGCGTGAGCTCATCGAAATGGATGTTGGCGAACGGTGCGTTGCCGTTGCGCTCGAAGCGAATGCCGTATTCGGGAGGCAGCTTTCCGTTAACGAGCCGCTTCGGATTGACGACTCCGTCGTAGAAGATCTCGGGGAAAGGAGTTCCCAGGATTTGAGCCAGGGCCCGGCCATAGCGACCGCCCGGGTGTTTGCCGCCCCCCGAAATCTTGTTGTCGTGAATGTAGGCGTGTTCGGGATACGGGTCGTACTGGGGATCGTTGATCGGGTTTTGGGTGAGGATGTAGCTGATCACCTGCAGGCCGGCAGTTTGGTTGTCGGTGATTTCGTTCTCGAAAATCTCGACGTTATCCATCGCCAAGAGCAGGACTCCGGTGCCCGGCGCGACGTTCGAGACGCTCGAGCCCGGCGCGCCGAAGTTTGCGTGATTGTTCTTGGGCACTTTGTTGTGGAACACGCGGACCCGTCCGCCGTTGTGAAGATCGAGCCCCGGCAGGTCGAAGACCAAAATGCCGCCGCTATTGTTGGTGGCGAAGTTGTCGAACACATCCGCGTCGAACGAGTTTTCGATTTCGATGCCGGCGACGTTTTCAGAGACGCGGCAATTCTTGACGACGATGCCTCGAGACTGTCCGACGTAGACGCCCGCGTCAGCCGCCCCGCGGACGATGCAGCCGTCGATCAGCACGTTTTCGCACTGCACGGGGTAAATGCCGTAGGCGCCGTTGGCCGTCTTCGGCTCGCCCAACCAGTCGGTGCGGACGTTGCGGAAGGTGACGTTCTTCGAGCCGACGACCTTGATCGCGTTGCCACGCGTGTCTTCGACCGACAGGCTCTCGATGACGAAATTGTCGCCGCTCGCCTCGATTCCCTTCGAGCCCATGTGCTGATTCTTGAAGGACAGAATCGTCTTATCGAGTCCAGCGCCACGGATTGTGATGTTGTTCGTGGTGACTTCGAGGTCGATGTCGAAGTTGAAGGTGCCCGGAGCCAACTCGATGATGTCCCCGGGGCTCGACTGAATCAGGGTCGCGAGGAATTCGCGCTGGGCGTTAGGGCCGGGTTTAATTGTGTAGACCGTGGAGGTCGCGGGGGCGGAGACTTTCGTGCCGTCCGCTTTCGTGGCCGCCGCGCGGTCAGGGGCAACCTCCAACAAGCACACGAGGGCGACGAGAACCAGAGACCGTAACGCAGACCGAGACCATGGGCCGGGCAGCCATGCTGTTTCCCCCGTGTGACTGAAATCCACGACGCGCGGAAAAGAAGTGATCGCTCTCACCCTTGTAGTCCCTCCGCTTTGGCGTGTCAAATAGCCGGTGACGTCAGGATTCGCCTGGTTGAGGAATGCTCCATGTCCCGCGGCCTAGCCCGTAGCCGAACCGACTCGCCCATCTTATCCAGCCCGCAAACCGAGCCTCCACCGAGACTGTTGTCGCTCGATGCGCTCCGCGGTTTCGACATGTTTTGGATCATCGGCGGCGAGGAGTTGATCCGCTCGCTGGCGAATCTGACCGAGAATCCAACCTTCCGCGAGCTGGCGTACAAACACACCGAACACCCGGAGTGGCACGGGTTCTCGCTCTACGACTGCATCTTTCCGCTGTTCATGTTCATCGCCGGTGTGGCGATCCCCTATTCGTTTGCGTCTCACTTGGCTCGGGGGCAGGGGTCGGCGGCGCTGCACTTTCGGGTCATTCGACGCGGCGTGCTGCTGATTCTGCTGGGACTCGTCATTAACGGCATTCTGGCGTTTAACTTCTCACTGCACTTCGACCAGCTCCCCAGCGGCGCGAGGCATCTGGTCGCCGACTTCTCGCACGTGCGGTTCCCGAGCGTGCTGGGGCGCATCGGCATCGGTTACACGTTTGCGGCCCTGATCGTGTTGCACACGCGGCCGCGGAACCAGCTGCTGACTGCGATCGGCCTGCTCGTCGGCTATTGGGCCGCGCTCAAATACGTACCGGTCCCAGGATTCGAGGCGGGCAGCCTCTTCCCCGGACAGAACCTGGGCGACTACATCGATCGCCACCTGTTGCCGGGACACCTCTATAAGACCATCCGCGATCCCGAGGGACTGTTTTCGGCGATCCCCTCGGTCGCCACCGTGCTGATCGGAGTCATGGCTGGTCATTGGCTGAGGCGGGGCGACTTCGGCGGGATGGTCAAAGCGGCCGGACTGGCCGTCGCTGGTGTCGCGTGCGTGGCGGCCGCGCTGGCCTGGGACCGGACATTTCCCATCAACAAGAACCTGTGGACCAGTTCGTTCGTGCTGATGACGAGCGGTATCAGTCTGGCCCTGCTCTCGATCTTTTACCTGGTGATCGACGTCTGGCAGATCCGCGGCTGGGCGTTCTTCTTCGTGGTGATCGGCGTGAATGCCATCACCGTCTACGTCGGCCAGAAGGTGATCGATTTCGACGGCCTGGCCAAGCTCGTCTTCTCGCACCACATGCACGGCATCTTGCTCGAGGCCAGCCCGTTAATGTTGAAGTGGATCGTGTTGTTCTTCCTCTACAAACAGCGAATCTTCCTGCGAGTGTGACCGTGAGCGAATCCGTCTCCACTCAGAATTCGGCATTCGAGCTGGCGAAGTCGCTGCTCGTCATTCCGGTGACCGTCGCCGTGGTGATGGGCATCGGCTTCGGATTGTCCCGCGTTGCCGAGCGAAAACAGGCCCAAACGGGCCAGCCCGACGTGCGGCCGACAGACGTCGCCGCCGATGGCACGATTAACTTGCCGATCCATTTTGCTCTGGTGGGCGGGCAGGTCGTCTACCATGGCGCGACGTTGACCAACTGGCTGCACCCCGACGATTTCGCGCTCTGGCACATTCCTCTCGAGGCCGGGCACTACGCGGTCGAGGTCAACTACGCCTGCGACATGGCCAATGCGGGCAGCACGGTGAAAATCGAAGTGGGCGATTCACCCCTGTTTTTCAAGGTCGCCGATACGGGCGGCACGGCCATGTATAAAAACGTCCGCGCGGGCGAGGTCAACCTGACCGATTCCCACTGGTACAACCTGAAGATTTCGCCGACCGAGATCGCACACAAAACGGTAATGAGCCTTCGCGGCGTGAAACTCGTTCCAATTAAGCAGTAACTGCGATTTTTGACGTCCGCTGATTGCCCTTGACCCCTCCTGGCGATTCGGACATCATCCTCCCCCTCTTCAACGGCCTCTCCGGCCGTTGCCACTCAGTCAATAATCACGTGTTTTCGACGCAGTTCTCGCGAGGCATCCGAACCTCGGACGGTCCTCGTGCGTCGATGTTTTCGGGCCATGGATCTTCCACAGTATTTGCAGGGGCTTTCGTTTCGGTTCGTTGAGCCGGGGCAAAAGCGATCGCCGGCGTCTGATGTTGCGGCGGCATTGACGGGGCTGCGCGTCCCGCTAGACGCGCTCAACACGCGGCTGCCGTTTGACCGCTCGGGGATGCGCCGCAAGCTCCGTGCGACTCGAATCGGAACCACGGGGCACCCACTGGCCGTTCGGGCCGTTATCAATCGGGGCGTGGCTCATCTCGAAGAAAGCGAAGCTTTTGTCGCCTTCGGGGTGGGAAGTGGCGAGTCGCTCTTGGCCGCCATCGCGGGAAACGGCGAGAAGCTGTGCATCGGCATCGAGGACGATCAATCGCCGAAATGCGGCGCAACGCCGCGAACCAAGTCAACATTCCTGCGACGATTCGACGAACTCGCCAATGGCGAGTCTCATTTCATTGAGGCGAATTTCAAACGCTGCGTGGCCCGGTTAGAGAATCGTCCCATCGGTGTGTGCTTTGTCAGCGCGAATTCGCACGAGCCAATCGCAGAGAGGCTAGTCGATTGTGAGCCGCTCCTCGCGGAAAATGGCTATCTGCTCATTGATAACGGCAACTGCGCCCGCACGCGGCAAACGACCCTCGAGTTTGTGGCCACCAGCCGCAACCAATATCGAGTGCTGATGGATGCTCGCTCGGATGAGACGTGCGCGGTGACATGGGGACGCGGGCTATTCGTCATTCAGCTCCTGGGTCGAAACGCGGTCGGGCGATCGGATTCGGGGCTCGACGCGTCGCCGGTCCTCATTCCGGCGGCCTGAAGCTTGGTCGAGCACGCATTGGTCACCACTCCCAATCCTCCTCATTCTCCCCTCTCCCCTTGCGGGAGAGGGGCCGGGGGTGAGGGGCTTCCCATTCGTTGAGGACTTCGTTGTCCCAATCCCGCAGGATTCGGAAGCCCTGCGATTGCAACCATTGATCGCGGACGTTGTCGTACTGGCGCTGCGCTACCGTATTATGCTGGCTGACATCCAACTCGATGATCAAGCGTTTTTCGATGCAGACAAAATCGACAATGTATTTTCCCAGCGCAAGCTGGCGGCGGAATTTCAATTCCCTGAAGGCGCGCCCGCGGAGCCGCCGCCAGAGAAATGCCTCTGCTTCGGTGGGAAAGCGTCGAAGTTGCCGCGCGCGGCTCTGCTGGCGAGTCAACAGCGTGCCCCCTCACCCCTGGCCCCTCTCCCGCGAGGGAAGAGGGGAACAGGAATTCTCGCGCAGATCTTCTAGTGGCTCCCGGTGATTTCGTCGGCGAGCGCTCCGGCGTCGTAGACTTTGCGGAGGGCCTCCGTCAGGGCGAGGGAGTGCACGGAAACCGCGCGGGATTCCTTGTCGGTGTAAAGGAAATCCAGAACCAGTGACTGGATATTGCCGTCGAAGATCAGGCCGACGATCTCAGCCTCCTTGTTGATCACCGGACTGCCTGAATTGCCGCCGATGATGTCGGCCGTCGACACGAAGTTGAAAGGCGTGTTCAAGTCGAGTTTGTACTTGCGCTCGACCCAACGCTTCGGCAGATCGAACGGTTCCTTGTCGTGATGTTCTTCGGCCCGCTGGTAGAGGCCTGCGAAATGCGTCTCGAACGGGATGTGTTTGCCCTGCTCTTCATAGCCCTTCACGGTCCCGAAGGCCAGCCGCAGCGTAAAGGTCGCATCGGGGTAAGTATTTTTGCCCTCGAGTTCGTACTTCGCCTTGGCGATCTGGCCGTAGGCCTGCCGCTCGACCTCGTCGACTTGTGATTCCACTTGCTTTCGCACCGCGCGCGACGCCGGGTCGACCAGGCGGGCCAGCAAGATCATCGCATCGCTCGAGGCGTCGACGGCGGTCTTTCCGCCTTCGTACAGCTTCTTTCGCAGCTCAACGCTCTTGAGGCCGCAATTCTGCACGAGTTCGACCGCGCGATCGCCCGGCGACTTGTTGGCCATAATCTGGTTGTAGAGCTTGCGGTCGTTCAGCAGTTGCGAGGAGAGCCAGGTCAGCGAGTTATTCAGCTGGGCGATCTCGAAGTCTTCGTAGATTGGCTCTTCCGAGAACAACTTGAGTTCGAGCGACGAGCGGCTGGCCTCGGTAAATTCTCGGAGTCGTTCGCGTTCCGGCTTGGCCTTTTCGTCCGCGGCACGCACCAGTTGCCGGGCAATCTGGAACAATGTGCTGTCGAACCCCAGCCCACGTTCGAGGGCCGAGTATTGGTGCAGGAGGCGAGCCCGAGCCTTTTGAGCCTCGGCGATACGGTCCCAAGCCGACGCCGTCGCTTGCATATCGGAATGCTGCTCGACGGCCGCTCGCAGCTGCTTTTCTGCCTCGCGCTTCTGGGCAAAAACCGCCGGATCCAGAAGTCCGGCCAGGCCCCCGTCGCGCGCTTTGCGGCTGTTGGCCACGCCAAACAGCGTCTCGCGGGCGCGGCGGGCGTTCTCGTCGGAGCGGGCTCCCCAGGCGGTGAGCATCACCTCGAGGGAATTGAGCCGGCTGAGCGTGTAGGGATAGGCGATGTCCCGCTGGTAGCGCAGCGCGTCGACCGTGTCGAGCCGATTCGTGCGACCCGGATTGCCGGAGACGAAGATCAGCTCGTTATCGCCGGCTCCGTGCGCGCTCCATTTGAAATATTCCTGGCCCTGGACGGGCTTGCCGTTTTCGTAGACGCGGAAGAAACAGCAATCGAGGTCGTAGCGCGGATACTCGAAGTTGTCGGGATCGCCGCCGAAAAACGCGATTTGCTGTTCGGCGCGAAGACCAGGCGGACGTCGGTGTACTGCTTATAGCGATAAAGATCGTACTCGCCTCCCTGGTACAGCGTGATCACGTCGCTGCGCAAACCGGTCTTTTGTTTCGATTCATTTTCGATTTCGTTCGTGACGGCTCGGCGGGCGACGAAAGCCTGCTCGGGAGTCATGCCCGGCTTGACCGCGGCCATCACGCGATCGGTCACGTCCTCGATACTCTGCAGAACGTTGAGCTCGAGGTCGAGACACCGCTTTTCCTCGTCCCGCGATTTGGCGTAGAAGCCGTCCTTCATGTAGTTGTGCTTGGCGTCGCCCATTTTCTGCAGCGCGTCGGCCCCGACGTGATGATTGGTCATCACCAGTCCTTCGGCGGAAATGAAGGACCCCGAACCCCCGCTATTGAAGCGGACCGAGGCCCGCTGAACGTGGTCGAGCCACTCTTTGGTCGGCTCGAAGTTGTAACGCTCTTTGAGAATCTGTTTTGGCGGGCGATTGAAGAGCCACATGCCTTCGTCGGCGACAGCGCCCGCCGACACGGTGGCCACAAATGCCAGAACCAGGGACGCGACCACAAATTGCTTGGAATGAAGATTCATAGATTTACTCCGACGCGTGCGCCGCCTCAGCCGCCGACTGGCGCTGGAGTCGCCGCCCCACGAAATAAAAGCCAACCGTAGCAGCGATGGCAATGAGCAACATGAGACCAAAGAACCACGAAGGAGAGAGTCGTCCTCGATCCGTGACCTTGTCGGTGAGCGACCCTCCATAAAGCTGGGACATTCGATCGTTAATCAGATCCGCCATCATGATCGTCGCCAGAAAACAGCCCGTGATGAACCCCTTCATGCTTTGCGGGGCGGCCGTGTAGGACAACTCCAACCCGGTGCCGTAAATGAGCACCTCGGCCAAAGTCAGCGTGATGTACGCAGCGGCTGGCCACAGGACGGAGATCTTTTGCGCGTCGGGAACGACGAATCCTTCCGGGCGCTGGGCGATCCGTGGGCCAGCGCACCGGCGGCCCACATCAGAAGCGCGGAGATTGCGCCCATACCGAAGCCGAGCAGCATGCGGTTTGTCGCGGTAAAGATGCGGTCGTTCGGGTCGACCTTGCGGAAGAACCAAACACAGAATGGGGCGAAGATCAGCACGAACAGCGGATTGAGTGACTGCACCTGGTCGGGCGCGATTTGGAAATCTTGGTGGGGCCAGCCGAAGAACGCTCCATGTGGGATGCTGGGGAGATTGACATAATCTCGGATGAACCAGACCCAGATGGTGTCGTTGTGCTCGTAGGGCACCCAGAAGAAGATGATCAACGTGAAAATGCCGGCAAGCTTTCCCAGGGTCTTCCAGCGCTCGGCACGTTCTGCCGGCGAGGTTTCGCGACGGACGCGCTTGTCTTTGGCGTAGAACGGCTTTCCAGCCGCAAACACAATCAGAGACGCAACCATCAACCACGCCGGAAATTGAAAAGCAAGCGCGTAGGCATGTTGAAGCCGCGGCCGCGTTACCAAATCAACCAACTTAACGGGATCGATGGCGGGGAACTGATAAGCCAGCGCGTAAGCCTGCTGAAGCAGCGCCTTATCGGGAATCGGACCGGCGTAGTAATTCCGGATGGCCGGCAGAGCGAAGGTCGAGATCAACGAGCCGATGTTGATCGAGAAATAGAACCACAGGAAGGCTGACGACAGCAGCTTCTCTTGCCCCGGGCGCTGCTCGTCGTACGTCCGACCCATGAGCGTGGAGATATTGGGCTTGATGACGCCGCTGCCTCCCGCGAGGAGCGCCAGCGCAATAAAGACGGCTGTCCGCTCCGGAATTCCCAGGATGAAGTGCCCGGCGACGTAAGGAATCGAGAAGCCAACGATCGTCCAGTATTTCCCCAAAAACCGGTCGGCGATAAAGCCGCCCAGGAGCGGGAGAAAGTAGACCGCAGCTTTAAAGCGATATTGAATCGGGCCGGCTTCTGTCGCCGCGAGTCCGACGGCCGCAGTGAGATAGAGGGTCAAAATCGTTCGCATGCCGTAATACGAGGCACGCTCTGCGAATTCCCCCCAAAAGAAGAACCAAAAACCGATCGGATGGCTGGTCGGAACCTTCGCGGTCGACGCGGATTCAGCGACCGATTTTTCGGTGTCAAGAGCCATGGTCGGTTTGTTTGAGGCGAAGAATTTGCTCCCAGAATAGTCAGGGTGGGAGTGGCGATGCAATGCTGTGAGCGGGAATGATCCCGGCAAGAAACTTCACATCAAAAAAGACCTCGGCGAGCGTCGGGTGTCAGCCCGACGGTTCTTGAATTGCGTTTTGATGGGGTTCGGGACCGGCACCATCCTCGAGAGCAAGTCAGAACCGGCTGGCTGACACTCCGCCTCCGGCGGAATCGCCAAAGCTGGCCACCGTCAGCGTTTCGCGCTCGTGATCGCCGGCGGCAAGGTCGAGCGCAGCTCTGTGCCTCCTTCGTCGAGCACCTTCAGCGACAAATGCTCGGGTCCGACGTCGCTGCGGGCGATGATGTTGATCGTCACCTTGCACGATTCCTCGATGCCGGTGATTTCACGCCGCTTTTTGTTGTTCAAATAGTTGGCGACGCGGTCGTGAATTTCGACGACGATGCGTGAGGCCCCTTCCCGCGTGGCCAGCGTCATTAATAGCCGCATGGTTTCGATCGCCATGCTCTCGGCCGTCTTGACCTGGCCGGTGCTGTGGCAGCACGGGCAATCTTCGTAGATGCTGCGGCGGAGGGACGGCCGGATTCGCTGCCGGGTCATTTCGATCAGGCCAAACGGACTGATCCGCAAAACTTTGATGCGGGCGCGGTCGCGGCGGACGGCCTCGCGCAGCGCGCGCTCGACGCCCCGCCGATGCCGCTCTTCGCGCATGTCGATGAAGTCGTTGACGATCACGCCACCCAGATCGCGCATACGAATCTGGCGGCTGATCTCCTCGGCGGCCCGCAGGTTGACCTGGTAGGCCGTCTCTTCGGCGTTGTCGTCCGCTCGGAAGTTGCCGCTGTTCACGTCGATCGCCACGAGCGCCTCGGTCTGGTCGATCACAATCGACCCGCCGCCGCGAAGCGGCACGTGGCGGCTTTGGATACGGGCGATTTCCTCTTCGATGTGATACTTGTGGAACAGGGCTTCTTTGCCTTCGTAGAGCTTGATGCGGTTCACGTTTCGCGGCATCACGATCTTCATGAACTCGCGAGCCCGCTCGAAGGCGGACGCCTCGTCGATCAGCACCGTATCGATCTCGCTGTTATAGATATCGCGGATCGTGCGGATGATCATGTCACTTTCTTCGTAGATGCCGACCGGACCGGAGGTCTTCCGGATGCGGCGCACGATGGTCCGCCAGAGCCGCAACAGATAGTTGAGGTCGCGGTGCAGGTCGCGCTTGGCCCGATCGGTGCCCGCCGTGCGGATGATGAAGCCCAGACCCTGCGGCGGATTGAGTTCCAACAATGCCTGCCGGAGTTTGCGGCGCAGATCGTCGTCGGCGATCTTGCGGCTGACGCCGACCCGCTGCAGGCCGGGCATCAGCACCAGATAGCGGCCGGGGATGCTGATGTACGTCGAGAGAGTCGGCCCTTTGGTCCCGATGCCTTCCTTGATCACCTGAACGAGAACTTCGCTGCCGCGGCGGAAGATTTCCTGAATGGGCGGCTTGTTGCGTACGCTGCGTTCGTTGAAGCGCCGGCGCCCGCGCTGGTAGCGGGGATCCTCTTCGTCGTCGCTCTTGCCGCCGTTGGGGAGCAGGTGCTTGTAGTACTGGTATTCGACGTCACTGACGTGCAGGAATCCGTTGCGGCCCACGCCGAAATCGACGAAGACCGCCTGGATGCTGGGCTCGATATTGACGACGCGCCCTTTATAGATGTTCCCGACGCAGTTCTCGATGCTGCTCCGCTCGACATAAAGCTCCTCCAGCACGCCGTCCTCGAGGATGGCGATCCGGCTCTCTTCGGACTGGAGGACGTTGATCAACATTTCCTTTTTCATTCATTGCCCTTCGTCGCAAATGGCGGCTGAGGGCGCGCAATTCGGTGGATTGCCGGTGGAACGGGACACGGGAGTCCTCTCGTGAGGCAACGGGCCGCGAAGTTTGAGAGTCCCGGCTTAGAGCCGCAGACGCTCGCGGTGTGAGCTCAGAGCCAAGCTCGAGAGCGTCCCGGTTGAAACTTCGCGGCTCTCGAGCTGGACGCGGCCGATCTGCACTGCGCGGCGAAACTGGCCTGAAAGCTGCTGCGAGAAGTCCAGACTCAGCCGCTTCGCGCAGTCGCGCGCCCACGTCGGGCACAACGGCCCACTCGGCTCCTGAGCAATCGCGGCAAGAGCCAACGCTCGTGCCGTCCCGTTCGCCGGGCGATGGTCGGCTTCTCAGGATCGCCCCGATCTCGCGCGCAGTCCGACTCTGTCTCTTGGACGAATCCGACGAACGGAGAACTGGGGCCACCTGGTCGGCCCGCATGCGACCGGCAATCATCTAACGAATGCGCACCCGAAAAACTGATTTGATCGATCTATCGCCCCGCGCCCTACCGGCGCGGCTGGCTGCAAACAGAAGAGCGAATCGCTCTTCCGGCCGCCCGATTCGCCGACTCAGATGGTCACTGAGCGACATCCGGGCAGACCTTTTTCAATTCACCTCGTAAGTAGTTTTCGACATCTCGCGCCAATTCGAGCGCCATCGCCCGTCCCGCGATTTCCTCGGCTTGAGGCAGGTCAATCGATCGAATGACAGCCTTGACCTCGGGAATCAAATGCGGCGTCACGCTCAGGCGCCGAATTCCCATTCCGATCAACAAGGGAATGAACTTGGGATCGGAACTCATCTGGCCGCAGACCGAAACGGAGATATTGCGCTTGCCCCCGGCTTCAACGACGCGGCGGATCAGCCGCAGAATCGAAGGGTCGCCGGAACTATAGAGGTTCGCGACATCCGGATCGGAACGGTCGACCGCCAGAGTGTACTGAATCAGGTCGTTGGTGCCGATCGAGAAGAAGTCGACCTCTCGCGCAAACTCGTCCGCCATGAGGGCTGCGGAGGGAACCTCGACCATCATACCGACGGGGACGTCCCTTTTAAACGCGACCCCCTCGTCTTCCAAATCCTCCTTGACGTCTTCGAGGATCATCTTGGCCTGTCGCAGCTCCAAGAGCGACGCGACCAGCGGGAACATAATCGCGGCGTTGCCCGAAACGGCCGCTCGCAGAATAGCGCGGAGTTGGGTTTTGAACAACGTCAGATTTTGCAGGGCCAGCCGAATGCTGCGCAGTCCCAGGGCCGACGCACTGGCCGTCGCGGAGAGACTCTTGTGCGCGCTGGGGAACTTGTCGGCCCCCAAATCGAGCGTGCGAATCACAACCTCTTTGCCGTTAAACGCACTGATTACCTGCCGGTAGGCGTTCACATGGTCGTCTTCGGTCGGCTCCGGCCCCCCGCGCAGGTAGAGGAACTCGGTGCGATAGAGGCCGATGCCGTCGGCCCCGCGTTGGGTACAGTGCTCGACCTCCTCCGGAAACTCGATATTGCCCAAGAGCAGGATGCGAACGTTGTCGCGCGTGACCGACGGTTCTTGCCGCAAAGACTCGAGCCGGGCGAAGACCGACTTGGCGCGGACTTGAGAATCGCGGTATTTGACGAGGGTTTCCTCGTCCGGATCGATAATGATCTCGCCGCAGGTGCCGTCGATGATCACCGTTTCGCCCGCCGAGACATCGGACAAAAAGTCCCCCAGCCCGACCACGGCCGGAATTTCCAGGGCTCCCGCCAGGATGGCCGTGTGGCTCGTGCGGCCGCCGAGCTGGGTGGCAAAGCCCAGCACAAACTCCTTGGGCAGCGTGGCCGTCTCGCCCGGCGTGAGATTGTTCGCGAGAATCACGACGGGCTCGGTCAAATGCGTCAGCTCTTCGCGCCGCTCGCCCAGCAGATGCCTGAGGATCCGCTTTTCAAGGTCGAAGATGTCGTCGGCCCGGTCCGCCAGATAGCGGTTGCCCAGGTTCTGGAACATCTTGGCATAGCGCCGAAAGACGCGGCTCGAGGCGAACTCGGGCGAAAAGTGCCGTTCGCGGACCAGCTTGGTGATTTCGTCGACCAGCTTGGGGTCCTGCACCATCTGTCGGTGGGCCGCGAAAATTGCCCCATACTGCTTGCCCAGGGTTTTGGTCGCCAGGCCCTCGTTTTCGGAGATCTCGTCACAGACGGCGGTCATCGCCGCTTGAAAACGGGCGATTTCCGTTTCGACTGCGTCCACGCCGACGTAGCGCTGAGGAATCCGAAAATCTTCCACGCCGAGAACCAGCGCTGGTCCGCAGACCACTCCGGGCGAAACCGGGATGCCGCGCTTGGTCAACATAGGCGGTCCGGTTGAGTCTTCGCGCGATGTGTGTGCGTGGTGCGCGAGGCGTCGCGAGTCGAGCGCGAAGACAGCGGCGACAAGTCTCTGAATCGGCCGTCTGATGTCTCACGGATCTTTTCCCTTCGTCGCCAGTGCGCCGGGCATCATTCCTCGGGTGAAGCGATGTCCTCGAAATTGGATTCGAACAGAGCGACCAAAGCATTCAGCGCTTCGGCCGCGTTGTCGCCGGTTGCTTCGAGAATGAGTGTGCTTCCGTATTCGATCCTGAGCGGAATGAGGTCGAGCACGTTGCCCGCGTCGGCCGACAGGTCCCCCTTGGAGATCCGCACCGGCGAACCGTAGCGACGAACCGTCTCGACAATCTGCGAGATCGGCCTCAGGTGCAGGCCGTCTTTCAGATTCACGGTGACTGTGCGGCGGAATTGGGTGTCTTCAACCATAGGGATTGCGGAGTCGAGCCTGTTGGACCGAATCGTCCCGTTCAAGTCCAGGTGGTTGCGCGCGGCCTTGAGGCACGCGTGCAGCAATCGGCAAAAGCGGACGCGGTCTAAAGCTCGTTATTGTCGGCTTCGCGAAGCAGATCCCAGATAGCATCCTGGCTCGTGGACTGGCGCAGAAACTTGCAGAAGTTCTGATTGCGCAGATGACGCGAAATGTTCTCCAACCCCCTCAAGTGATCACCGGGGCGATCGGGAGGAGAGACCAGCAGAAAGAGAATATTCACGTCCTCGCCATCAAGACTCGCGAAATCGACTCCCGATTGGGAGAGTGCGATGGTGGCGATCAGGCGATCGACGGACGGGTGCTTGGTGTGCGGGACGGCCACGCGCATCCCGATGCCTGTCGAGCCTAGCTCCTCGCGTTTGAGGATGGCCGCGACGATGCTTTGCTCGTCTTCCGCGCGAATACTTCCCGATTTCCTGAGGCTGTCGACCAGTGCCCGAATTGCGGCCTCCTTGGTGTTGGCCTGCAAGTCGGGCACGATTGCCTCTTTGACGACAAAATCAGTCATCTTCATCAGCTGTTCCTTCGATCAATCTGGGTGCGCATCGACCGCGTAGGGACGCGAACGAGTGAATCGCCCGCTCCCAATCCCCCCCGTGAGCGTCGCCGTCAAGAGAAGACTCGGCGGCAGACGGTGTCAGTCGGGGTGAGGGCCGGAGAGGCGCTTGGGCGGAGATGGGCTGGCGCTCGGTCTGGTCTCTGGTACTACTCTTGTCCTTCGCCGCAAGCGGTTTCTGAAAGCGACCCCGAATCATTCCGATTCCACCGAACGGTTGTCCTCAGAGACGTCATTCAGGCCGCGGCGATGGTCCTGGATCTTGGCCTTGTACTTCCTGAGCTGTTGCTCCATCTTGCTCAAGGCTCGATCAAACGTCGAGAGGACTTCGTCTCCATCGTCGGTGGCGACGAAGTTGTGCTTGTGCTCTGCGTCGAGCAGGATTTCGACGCGAATCCGTCCTTTGACCTGTTCGTTCGCGAAAATCACCGTGACGCCAATGGCCGTGACGCGCTCAAAATAGGTCAGCAGTTTCTCGGACTTGCGGGAAAGGTAGTCACGGACGTCGTCGGGAATCGACCCATGGCGGCACGTGATGGCGATTTGCACCGACTCAGACTCCTTGCGGGCGGAGGCTTCTTGGCCCGGCGCCGAGTGCCCCTTGGCTGGTTTGTTGGATTCCGCTGGCAATCCGAAGTCCAGATTGTAGTGGGCCGGAATTGAGCGTCAACGACGAAGGGGCGGCCCGACTGCGCAGACCTTTCCGCAGCGCCGCATTCTAATTCGCCGGAAATTGGTTTGCCAGCAATTCGCGTGCGTCGGCCCGATTATGCGCCCGTGCACTGTTCGTCAAAAGTCGCGGCCGAGAGCTTGGCGGGAGGCATCGTCCCCTGGACCGTTCCCGTGTGGTTGATCGCTACGCGGCAACGGCATCCGATCGCTCGAATCCTGGCGGCTGAAGAGCTTGGTGAACCGGGAAGAGAGGCTCGTCGACGAACTGGTCTCGGTGGCCTGTTCGACGCTGACCGTCGCGTTGGAAGGATCGGTGGCCGGATCGCGCTTCTTGTCCGTGGGAGAGGACCGAACGAGCGGCTGGGGGCGCGGCGCTGACGCGCAGCCCGAACTCAGGGCAACGGCCGCCAGTAGGGAGAAGCCTAAGAAGGAACGCATGCGCACCGCTTCCTTGTGGTGCTTGGCGGATCGCCAACGTTGCGGATTGATAGCACGAAACAGGCGACCGGAGAAGACTGACCGGTCGAAGGGGGCAGCAGAATAAAGACCGAAGCGGGCCGATAAGCCGGGTTCTGTCGAGAGCGACCATTTCTCTAGGGCGCCGGTTACCCGGCGCCTCAAGCGACCTACCCGGAAGGATTTACGGGCCGGACCAGCCCGTGACGGTTGCCCGTCGTTCTTCCTGCGCGGTCTTGCTCCCGGTGGGGTTTGCCTAGCCAAGCCAGTCGCCTGGCCTGCTGGTGCGCTCTTACCGCACCGTTTCACCCTTACCCCGCAACGGGCTGGCGAACGAGTCGCCGGCCCGTCGCTGGGCGGTTTGCTTTCTGTTGCACTTTCCCGGTCCTTGCGGACGGTGGGCGTTACCCACCACCGTGTCCTTTGGAGCCCGGACTTTCCTCTCCGAAGCCCGTGAGATCGAAAGACTCACAGGCCTCGCAGCGGCCGCTTGGCCCGCTTCGGTCATTTTCATTGTCTAAAGTCCAAGGTCCAAAGTCCAAAGCCAGGAACCCATCGATTCGATGTCGGCCTGGTTTTTGCGTACTAGACTTAGACGCTGTCCTTTGGATTTATACTTTTCTCCGGATTTTAGTTTTCCGATCAGTAGTCTTGTCCCAAACTGACTTTAGCGAATTGACGGGTCCGGTAAGGGTCGATACAGTGAATCGAGATTACTGCGACGGGCATTCGCTGCGTCAGGTTCCCTGGTTTTCGCCCGAAAGCGGGTCATTTCCGGCCGCAAAACCTGAATATGCGCTGAAAGATCCGTTCATGTTTGGTGAGTTGAATCCTTGCGGCGGAGGCGACCCGATTCCGCTGCAAAAACAGTGGCTAGTTGTTGGCCGGCAGCCGAGTTGCGACATCACGCTGCGGTTTCCCAACGTTTCTTCTCGCCACTGCGAACTCAGGTTGATGAACGGCTATTGGCACGTGCGCGACCTGGGTAGCCGCAACGGAATCAAGGTCAACGGTATCCGCTGCGATGCCCACTGGCTGATGCCCGGGGACGTCATCTCGGTCTCGAAGCACCGCTATGAGGTCAATTACAGCCCCACCGGCGACGCTCCACCGGTCGAGGCAGAACCCGATCCCTTGTCGATCCCGCTGTTGGAAAAGGCCGGCTTGAGCCACCGCGGCGGCCCCGAAACGTCCCGGTTTTCCAAGTCGTCCCCCGAGCCACGCCGCGAGAATTCGCAGCGCCACTCGCTCGATGCCGGCAACCCGCGTCGCATCGATGATGACGACGACGATCTCGACGATGATAAACTGGTCTGGCTCGACAAGTAGCTGACCGGCGGTCGGCGGGTCGTTCTCTGGATTCGCAATCGCCGCTGCGGGAGCCCTTGTCTTGGCGCGAAAAAAGCCCCGCAAGGTGCGGATCGCGTTCCGAAAAAATCGTCAAAAGCGTGCGCGCATCGGGGACGTCACGCGCGACGTGCGCAAGGACGATGTCGAGACCGCCGATCTCCCTTCCGTCGAGCGGATCAGCGGCAAGGGCGACCTGACTCGCCACCGGACGATACTGGCTGCCGATCAGGAATCCGGTGCCGGCGAGCTGCGTGAGGTCGACGAAGCGACCAGCCGCGCAGGGCGCGTGCTCTCAGCGAGCGGATTGCATTGCATCGTCTCGGATGCGGCGGGGGGCCGGCGTTACGAATGCACGGTCCGCCGGGTTGTGCGCACCATGAGTCGGGACCAGCGGGGAGCCGTCGTGGCCGGCGACAGCGTGGTTTTCCAGGCGCTCGATCGCGAGCACGGCGTCATCGAACGCATCAATCCCCGTCGTACGGTGCTCGCCCGCAGCATCAAGGGAAAGGAACAGGTGATCGCCGCCAACATCAGCCAGGCGCTGATTCTGGTGTCGGCCGCCAACCCGGCGCTCAAAACGAACCTGATCGATCGCCTGCTCATCAGCGCCCACAAAGGGGGAGCAAAGCCGATCATCTGTATCAACAAGTGTGACCTCGTCGATGCCGTTCGTCTGCAGCCGATCGTCGGCACCTACGCGCGCCTCGGATATGAAATCCTGCTGACCAGTGCGACGGCGCAAATCGGGATCGACGAACTTAAACACATGCTGCAAGGCCACGAAACGGTCGCGGCGGGCCAGAGCGGCGTCGGGAAATCGTCCCTGCTTAACGCGCTACAACCCGGGCTGCGGCTGGAGACCGGTGCCGTGAGCGCCTGGTCACACAAGGGCCGTCACACCACGCGAACCGCCGTTTTGCATCCGCTCGACTTTGGAGGCTGGGTGGTCGACACGCCGGGGATTCGGCAGATGGAGCTCTGGGCCGTGCAACCGGAAGAGGTGGAGGGCTTTTTCCCCGAGTTTCGCCCCTTTGTGCCAGGCTGTCATTTTCCGGACTGCTCGCACGAGCACGAAGCGGGCTGTGCCGTGAAGCGGGCCGTCGAACGCGACTTGATCTCGCCGGTGCGCTACGCCAGCTATCTAAGACTCATTTCGGGCGCGGACGAGTAGAATCGGAGCCAGGCCTCGTCGCGATGTTGCCCGGCGCTTCAAGCCGCTTCCAATTCGGCGTCTTCGGAATCGTCGGCCGGCACGGCATCCGATTCGTCAGACGACGGCTCCTCGAAGTCGCCGACGCGATCCAGCGTGCGCCGGCCGAGGGGGCTGATCTGGTACTGCATTCCCAACTTTCCCGAGATCTCAAAGCTCAGCAGGCCCAGTGCGATCAGCCTCCCGTGCAGGGCGGAGAGCCGCTCGGGTTCGACGCCGTCGAGCCGCGAGAGTCGGGGCACCCAGCCCAACGACTCCGACGCGTCGGACGATTCGCCTTTAGAGGATGTGACGGCCGCGGCTGTGGTCAGCGTCGCATAGGCTTCCAGCACGCGACGCCAGCCCGCGGTGGCGGAAAGTTCCTCGGCAACGTGGTCGAGCATGCAACCAATATCGACCCGTCAAAAGCCGGCTGACAGTTCTTGGCGCCATCCCTCGAATCGATGGAAAGTCCGTCCGGTGTTTGACGCCCACCCGGCAGTCCGGCCCGAATTTGCTCAAGTCGGGCGACAGGTGTCGAAGTGCCTTTCCGTCGATCCGATCCGCAAGCCCGGCAAAGTCGGCGCAACCGGACCGGCCGCCGATTACAGCTTGATGTAGATCTTCTGTTTCTCGAGGGACCGCAAAAAGAGCCAGGTGACAAGGAAAAAGACCGCAAAGCCGATCCACATCGCGATCGGCGGCGAGTCCTTGGGCAGGAAGTTCTGGACGGCTTCCCCGACCATGTCGTGCAGGATGTAGCCGACCAGCGCATTGACGCCCAGGGTGCGAAAGATCCCGATCTTGATACCGACCATATCAGACAGCACGAAGAACAAGCCGTAGATGACCAGGGAAAGGCCGGCCCCAAAGGTCAGATACGAGATCGAGCCCGATCGCTGGCTCATCATCCAATAATTCCATTGGCGGTACTCGTAGCTGTGGTCTTTCTTCTTGTCTTCTCCCCTCTTGGCATTGGGGACGTCCTCATCGCTGTGAGGAGGAGGCACAAACGGCGGTTCGGCCAGCACCTTCGACCAGTCTTTCTGCTTGAGATTGTTCCACCAGGTCTCCAGCTGGTCGTGCGCGGGAATGACCGGGGTTTTTGAGAATTGAAAAGCGTGCACGTTAACGGGTTGGTATGGGACGTCGTACATCCGCGTCGCGCACGAGGCCACCCATCCCACGGCCATCAGAATCACGCCCCAGACAAACACCCGCGTGAACTTGCCGCCGCCCGAAGACGTCGGGTTGAGTGCCGCGTCGCACGCCAGCGTTCCCACCAACGTGGGGATCGACCAACTCAGGAAGCCGAGCGGTCCGCCGTCGATACCGCTGGGCTCGAAGGGATGGATGCCATTGACCCACTGAAAGTTGAAGACTGCCGAAAGGGCCAGATGCAGCAGGACCGACAGGATCAGGTAAAAGACGCGCCAGATCGCGCCTAGCCGAATCACAGGCAGGATCCAAAGCGACGTCACCGCGATGTGCATCAAGGTCTGGAACCAGGTGTTCTTAATCGCGTGGGGCCACACGGCTCCCCAAGTGCCAATTTGTTTGAGAGTTTCCCAATCCTTCGGCACGTCTTTCGGCCAATCCGGATGGGCCTGGTACGAAATGAAGATCGCGACGAGCGCCAATCCAATCAGCCGCTTCACCATGTGCCCATAGGCGGCCAACGTCCCCTGCTGCATCACGCGCCGGCCGAAACTGAGTCGCATCGAGAACCCGACCGCGAAGAAGAATTGCGGCATGATCGTGTCGGCGTAGCTGCAGTACGTGTTGTGATGACGAAACACAAACGGCGCAGCCGCGAAGTGGCCTAGAAAATTGACCAGGAACATTCCGGCCACCGTATAGCCGCGAAACTGATCCAACGAGGCCAGACGGGGTTTGGGCGCAGTGCGGGCGCAGTCGTCATGGGCAGGACTTCCAAGAGTGCGTGAGGGCTCGCTGCAAACAGAATGACGTCCGCAGACGTCGGGGATTTCCAGCCTAGCGGCTAACAGAGGGCGCAGCAAGCACCCGCAAAAGGTCCAGTCGCCTCTCGGACGTCCGCTTTCAGACCGGTCGGCGCGGCTGTAAACTCGGGGTTGCCTGCCACTCTTCCTCGATACGACGCCCAAGCTTGGAACACCCCGATGCGGCATGCCGGAAAGATCGCCCTCGTGACCGGCGCCGGCCGCGGAATTGGCAAGGGCTGCGCTCTCGAATTGGCGCGAAGCGGGGCCGATCTGGTGATTAACGATCGGCCCGGCAGTTCCGATCTGGCCGAGACCGCGGCGGACATTCGCGCCTTAGGCCGCTCTTGTGCAGCGATCGAGGCCGACGTCTTCAGCCGCGGGGACTGCGAGCGGCTCGTCCGGTCCGCGATCGAAGCGACCGGCCACGTCGATATCCTCGTGAGCAACCCGGCCTACAACCATCGCAGCGACTTTCTCGATTACGAGCCGGACGAGTTCGAGCGAATCATCCGCGGCGTCTCTGATCAGCGCGTTTCACGTGAGCCAACTAGTCGCCCGTCACCTCGTCGAGCGTGGGGCCGGCGGAAAGATTCTTTTCATATCCAGTGTCCACGCCCCCATACCCTACGCGCGAAATGCAGCGTACAACGCGGGCAAAGCGGGGCTGAACCACCTGTGCCGGACGATTGCCGTCGAGCTGCGCGGCATCGGATCAATGTCAACGCGATCGAGCCCGGCTGGATCGACACTCCCGGCGAGCGTGCCGTCTTCGGTGAGGAGGTCATCCGCTCCGAGGGACAAAAACTTCCCTGGGGCCGCATCGGAACGATTGAAGACGTTGGTCGCGCGGCAGCCTTCCTCTGTTCGGACGATGCCGACTACATCACCGGAGCCATCCTGAGAGTCGACGGCTTGATCGTTTACAAGGACTGTGCCGCCGAGTTTTGAAGTTTGGCGGTGCGACCTCGACGAAACCACAATCCACCACCCGAACAGGGAGCCAATTTCAGATGCCCACGCGATTCCGTTTCACCGCCCTTGCTCTTATGGCCCTGGTTGTTGGCTTCGTGTTTTCTCGATCGGCTATGGGGGCAGAAGGCAGCGGTCACAAAAACATCGTCGTGGTCGCCCATCGCGGGGCGCATAAGACGGTTCCGGAGAACACGCTTGCCTCCCTCGAAAAAGCCATCGAGCTGGGCGTCGACTACGTCGAGCTCGATGTGCGGCGCACGAAAGATGGCGTGCTCGTCCTCCTGCACGACGCCAGCGTCAACCGTATGACCAACGGCAAGGGCAAAGTCGAAGATCTGACCTTCGACGAAATCCACAAGCTGAATATCCGGGCGCGGACGGCGACCGCCGGGCAAAAGATCCCCACCTTCGATGAATTTCTCGAGCACGCAAAAGGCCGGATGAAGCTCTACGTCGATCACAAGAAAGCGCCGCCGGCGGAAGTCCTCGCGCTCATCGAAAAGCACGGCATGCTCAAAGACGTCGTGGTCTACGGATCAGTCGCCACGCTCAGGGAATACAAACGGCTGGCGCCCACGGTTTGGATCATGCCCGGCCATCCGCGCTCGATCGAAGCGATCGAGGCCCTTGCGAAGGATCTGAAGCCGGAGACTTTGGACGGCGCCATTAAGGAATGGACCGCACCAGAAATCGAAGCCGCCCATCGCGCGGGTTGCCAGGTCTGGGTCGATAACATGGCTGTCGACAACCCAGCCGGCATCAAGCAGACGGTCGAGATGGGGGTCGACGCGATCCAAACCGACGATCCCGAGCTCGTCCTAAAGCAGCTTCGGGAAATGGGCCTGCATGGCCAACACAAGAAGTGACCAGCCCGAGGTCTGTAGAGCCGACCTCAAGCACCACTGGCGGACAAGCCGCCAGTGCCACCCGGATTTATTCGCGCGACGCCAGGCGCGCGTAGCGAGCCAGCGCCATCAGCGGGAAATAAATCGGGTAGAGCTGATACCGCAGGAAGAAGACCTTCGGGAAGCCGGTCCCCGTCCACCACGGTTCGTCCCACGTGCCGTCCGCGTTCTGCGTCTCGATCAGGTAGTCAACGCCGCGGCGGACTGACTCCCGCTCGACGTCGCCCGCCGCCATGAGTCCCATCAGGGCCCAGGCCGTTTGAGAGGCCGTTGTCGGACCGATCCCTCGCAGCTTGGGCTCGTCGTAGCTGCGCGGCGTCTCGCCCCAGCCGCCGTCGGCCTGTTGCTTGGTTCGCAGCCAATCAGCCGCCAGTCGGATGCGGGCGTCGTGCGTCGGGATCCCAATCGCAGTCAGGCCGACGAGCGACTGCCAGGTGCCGTAGATGTAGTTCACGCCCCAACGGCCGTACCACGCATGGTCGGGTTCCTGATTGTTCCAGACGAATTCGATCGCCCGGCGGACAGACGGGTGGTCCTTCCCGATCTTCAAGTCGCCAAACAGCTCGAGCATACGGCTCGTCAGATCGGCCGTGCTTGGGTCGATCATCGCGTTATGGTCGGCGAAGGGGACCTGCGTGAAGATCTCTCGCGTGTTGTCGGGATCGAAGGCGCCAAACCCGCCGTCGCGACCCTGCATGCCGAACAGCCAGCGCGTGCCTCGCCAGATCGCATTGAGCTGCGGCGCGGCCGCTTCGACCTGTTGGAACGCTTGTGCCGACGATTGGCCCCGCGCGGAGACGATGGCGGCCGCGTCCTTGTCGTTGGGATGGGGACTCCAATTTCCTAACAGGAAGTCCGCCCGCCAGTTTCGGCTGCCGATGCTCGGCAGCGAACGGCACAGCGCCATCAGCACCATGCTGGTGTCATCGACGTCGGGATAAAACTCGTTGTTGAACTCGAACGCCCACCCGCTCGGTTCGATCTTGCGGTTCCGCAGGGCCCAATCCCCCTGCCGTCGAATCTCCTTCGAGAGCAGCCAACCGACGGCGCGGCGGATCGCCGGATGATCGGCCGAGACGCCCGCATCTCGCAGCGCGATCAGCGAAATCGCCGAATCCCACACGGGCGATTTGCACGGCTGCAACCGGATCGCGTCGTCCTCCTCGATCATCAACTTGTCGAGTTCGCCCAGTGCGGTCATCACCGCCTGCGAGTCTTCGGGATGTCCAAGGCATTTGAGGGCGACCACACTCCAGATGATGGGGGAAAGATCGCGCCCAGCCCATCGCTTCCCGCGAAACGCTCGCACATCCACCCCTCGGCCCGGCGAATCGCCAGCGATCGCAACGGAGTCAGCCGGAGGCGATCGATTCCCTTCAGCATTCGATCGGCACGGGCGAAGGCGCGGTGCCAGTCGATACGCGTCGGCCGACGGATATCGTCGAGCTGCTCCGACCGGGCCATCGTCACCGGCAAGTCTTCGGGGCCGCGTGCGAAACAGTTCGCTGATCCCGAGTTCCGCCGGCAGCTTGCGAGACGGTTTATAGGCCCAAAGGATCGACAGCGGAATGAGAATCGTCCGCGACCAAGCCGACATCTCGTAGATATTGAACGGCATCCACTTGGGGAGCAGGATGACTTCCGGCGGCACGGCCGGACACTGGGCGTAACTGATAATTCCCAAGAGGGCGAGGTAGTAGCGAGTAAAGCTGTTGATCTTCTCCGCGCCGCCGGCCGCCAGGATGGCTTCGCGAGCCCGAACCATGTAGGGCTCGTTGGGCTTATGTCCTGTGACTTTGAGCGCGAAATAGGCTTTGACTGACGCGCTGAGCTCGAGCGGGCCGCCCGCGTAAATCGCCCACCCGCCGCTCGGGAGCTGCTGCTTCAGGATGTAATTGGCCGCCTTGCGGGCGACTTCCGAGCGTTCGCGCCCGAGATAGGCCAAAAGCAGGATGTATTCCGACTCGAGGATCGTGTCGCCCTCCAGCTCGCCGACCCAGTAACCGTCGTCGTGCTGCAAGGACAGGAGATGATCGCGCGTGCGGGCGACCGCCTCGACGAGCCGCTCCTCCTGGCAACCCATGACTTCCATCGCTCCCGGATCAAACGAAGGACCGGAAGACGGAGTTGGGGATTCAGGAAAGTCGAAACGGAGTCGGTGCGCACCGGGACGGCCGGCATCCATGATTGCATCCTTGCACGGCAACGAGCGACGCCCTGAAAAGGCGCCACTCGCGGAACCTTCGATGTTCTAAACTGCGCGGGCGCGGGATGTTAGTGAACCTGCGAAGGTCGATCAAGGGCACTGTTTGCTTGCCGTGCGCAGCAAGAATCACGGCAAATCCGATGCCCGTGCAGCGGTCCCGTGACCGCAGATGGCGGGTACCGTGGCGAGCGAACGGGTGCGCCGGAGTCTTTAGCCTCGCGAGACGGGCGCCAATGTATCGGCTCTAAATCTGGTATCAGCCGACCCGGCCGGGTCTTTTGGCTTGATCGACTTCGCAGGAGTCTTAGCTCGGGAGCGCGGGCGTTTGCGTTTCGGCGGTTCGCTCGGCGGGGATTCGCTGTTTACGCGCACCCAGGGCCGCAAGTGTTCCAGCGTTTTCGGGCCAATGCCTTTCACGCGCGTCAGATCGTCGACCGATCGGAAGGGGCCGTTTTGCTCACGGTCGGCCACGATCCGCCGCGCGAGCCCGTCACCGATCCCCTCAATCTGACCCCACTCGACCCACGTCGCTGAGTTGGCGTCGATGCGAAACTCCGCCTGTCGGGTCGGTAGTCGTTCGATCTCGACGGTGCGCGTCCCCCAATTGCTCAGCCGGATCCAATAGACGACAAGGAGAGCCAGCGCCACAAACGAAAGTAGCCCGAAGATCAGCTGATCGCCGCGCGTCAGCCAGAAATGCGATTCGACGGCCTCACCTTCAGTGACTGGCAGGGCAGCTCGCCGAGACGAAGTCGCAGGAGCAGGAGGGACGTTGGGAGGCGGCGCCACAGGAACCGTCGGCGCCGAGGCTGCAGACGACGCAAGCGTGTTGGTCGATTCGCCCATGCACCAGCGCCTTCACTGCGGAGAGCGCTAGGCTACCCTGGCGTAAGGTCGATTCTCAAGGGCGACGCGTCGGGGCGAGGCCGATTGTCATGGGCCGAGCGTTGGAGCCGTTTACTGCCGATCGTTCTTGTTGACGGTCTCAGCGACGTAATATCGCAGGATGATCGTTTGACCTTCCCGTAGCGGCGTGGTTGCTGGGGGCTCTTGGGAAGCGATGTGCCAAATCGCATTCGGGTTCGGAGACCGGGGTCCCGGCTCAAATTGGATTTTGTACCCTCGCTGCTGAATCTTGATAGCCTTCTGCTTCGCTCGGTCCGGTGCATCGCCGATGAATAGCGGCATCGGGGGGCCGATGGCGCCGGGATCCTTCGGGCCGGCCGCTGGCGGAGCGTGCACTTCCCGGCGATAGCCGAACGTACTCGGCTTGAACGGATCGCCGGCGAAAAAATTCTGGAGCAAGCCCCTCTTGTTCGTGTCGATTTCTTGGAACACGTACACCGTTTCAGTCGTCCCGGACGGGCTGAACAAGCTAACTTTTTCGGGCAAATACGTCGTGAGGTTGAGCAGGACGTAGGCCCGAATCCATTCGGCGGCATCCATGGGGAGCCGGGGTTTCACTTCGATCCAGATCGCATGGCCGTCTCGGGTCTTGTTCAAGACCTTGAAGCGATAGCGGGCCTTGGCCTTGTCGGGCGGCATTCCCAAGAGAAACGGCAGCGGGCCGTCGATCATGTTGGCCCCCTGCTGGTTAGGCGGAATGGGAACCTCTTCGTACGAGCGGCGCGTGTCGTTGATCACGCGGACCACTTTGCCATCGCAAACCCACTTCTCGTGGTTCTTCTCGAATTGGACCTTCAATTTTGTCGGCGTTCCGTTGGGGGCGGTGTAAGGCTTCTCGTCGCCGGCCTTGGGCTCGGGCGCGGTGTAATTGCTGATATCGAGCCGCCCTTTGTCCGGCATCTCGACATAGAACTTTCCTTCCGCCAGAGTCTCCGCGCCGTACGCGTAATCGCGGATCGAGCGGTAATGTTTTCCGGCCAGGTTCTTGATCTGCTTGGTGTGCTGCGACCAGTCAAAAAGCAATTGCTCGACTTCGGGATCGACCGGATCGACGCGCAGATCAGGACGTTGCAGAGAAGAGCGTGGCGTGCGGCTGTTGGACGCCGTGTCTCCATCGAGATCTTGAGCGGGGAGCGAGGGGCGGCCCGGTCGAGTATTCGGCGTGATGCCCGAATCGAGATTTTGATCTTGGGCAGAGAGCCGGAAACCGACTGCCAGGAAGCCGGCTGCCAGGGCAAGCGCAATCCAGCGCGAATGGCGCGGTCGTCGAAAGGCCAAATGTCGCGACATACAGGCCCACATCCTTCCTTGGAACGACGGGCGCGCACGCCCTGCGTGCTGCGACGCCGGCGACGAAACGGGCGGAGGGAATTTCGGTGCGGATCAAATTCTTGCAAGCCTGAAACTTGCAAGGAGGGGATCTGAAACAGGTTATGAATTTCTTCCGCCAATCGCCGCGGGCGGATTCTAATTGTCCCTTTGATTTCAGCCTATCCCGTTTTTTGCAAAGCCGGGCTCAAACCGACGCGGGCAAACGCGGCTCGAAGGAGGCCTCAGCTCTCCGGCAGAATCAGCCGGTCGATCAGGCGTTCTGCCTCGGCGAAGCTCGAAATGCAGAAATCGGCAAGCGGCGCGTAATGGGGGAGATTTCCGGGGGCGAATAGCACCGTCCGCACCCCGGCCGCCCGCCCCGCGTTGATGTCGTGCAAGAAATCTCCCACGAACAGCACGTCGGCCGGGTCGACCCGCCAAATCTCGCACAGTTTGAGCAACCCGGCCGGATGGGGCTTGGGCGGTCCGTCCTCGCGGGAGAGCACCCAGGCAAACGTCAGGCCGACCCGCTCGAGCATCCGCGTCGAACACCGGCGGCTGTTTCGCGTGAAGATCGCCTGCGGAATATTTTCCGCAGCCAGGTGAGCCACCAGCTCGGCCGCGCCGGGCATGATCGTCGCCCGCTCGGCCGCCTCGTCCTCGTGGCGAGACAGGACCCGCAGGCAATTGTCGAGCCGCTGGCCTTGCGGAATCTCCGAAAGAGCTTCGAGGATGGGCACGCCTTCGGGCAGGCCCATCTCGCGGCGAATGGCCGGAAAGTCGAGCCCCGAGTCGACCAGCGTGCCGTCGAGATCGTAAACCACGCCGCGGATCGTCACGGTGCGCCCACGCCCTCGAGGTGAAATGCCGAGTTCAGCGTCACAAGCTGCGTGCGGTCGCCTTCGCGGCGGATCACGTTGATGCCGCCGTTGGCCTGATGAATTTCCTTCGCCCGAGACAGACCGAGGCCAAGGAACGTGGCGACCGAGACGCGATTCACAATGTTGTGCGCGACGACGGTGAAATGCTGGCCCCCGTGTTGATGCAAAAGCTGCTCGAGCACAGGCACGGCGCGCTGCGCGACGTCGCGATACGTTTCGCCCCCCAGGTAGGGAAACCGCGACGGATCGCGCTGAAAGTTCTCGTACTCTTCCGGAAACTGCTCGCGGATGCCGTCCCAGCTGAGGCCTTCCCAGCGCCCCACGTTGCATTCGATCAATTCTTCGCGCACGACCACTTCGACGCGGCAACGAGCGGCAATCGTCCGGGCCGTCTCGAGCGCGCGACGCATCGGGCTCGAATAGACGGCCGAAAGAGAGGTCGCCGTCAAGAGATGGGCGACTCGTTCGGCCTGCTGCACGCCGGTGGGATTCAATGGAAGATCGATACCGCGGCCTTGCAGGACGTAGGGCCGCCGCAAATTTGCATCGGTCGCGCCGTGGCGGACGAGGTAGAGCGTGGATTGGTCAGCTTGCACGCGGGGCTTCGCCAATCTCGGGAACCGGGCAGCGCCTTCGCGCGAGCGCGATCGCCACGCGGATGGCCTCGTTCATCCCCTGGGCGCTGGCCTTCCCCTGCCCGGCGATGTCGAAGGCCGTGCCGTGGCTGGGACTGGTCCGAACGATCGGCAGTCCCAGCGTGATGTTAACCGCCGCGTCGCGGGCGACAAGTTTGATCGGAATGTGCCCCTGATCGTGGTACATCGCCACGACGCCGTCGAATTCGCCGCCGATGGCACGCCGGATTAGTGCGTCCGCCGGGATGGGACCTTCGGCCGCGATCTGCTCAACGACTGCCCGGGCGACGGCCGGAGCGATGAGGCGCCGCTCTTCGTCCCCGAACAGCCCGGATTCTCCCGCGTGGGGATTGAGCGCACAGACTCCGACGAGCGGATGCTCGACGCCGACTTGCCGCAAGAAAGCATCCACGAGCCGAATCTTGTCCAAGATTCCTTCCACCGAGAGCAAGCCGGGGACGCTTGCCATCGACGTGTGCAGCGTGACATGGGCCACGCCCAGGCCGTGCGGCGAACGCACGATCTCGCCAGGAGGGACAAACAACATCATCGCGTGGTTCGGTGTGCCGCAGCAGTCCGCCAGGATCTCGGTGTGCCCGGGATAGGCGATGCCGGCCAAATGCAGCGCGGCCTTATTGAGCGGAGCGGTTACGATCGCGTCGGCCGAGCCGCATAGCGCGGCTCGAGCGGAGGCCACCAGCCACTCGTAAGCAGCCCTGCCGGCTCGCGCGTCGAGCGTCCCGAGCTTCACCGTTCGCAGCGCTGCGGCCGCTTTTTCGTCGAGCGGGTTCCAGCAGGCAACCTCGCCCTCAGAGGTTTGATCGCATACCGCCGGCGATTCCACGTTCCGCACGGGTGCAGTCGAGCCGATCAAACGTAACGACTGTTCCAGAATCGTCGTGTCGCCCACGACGAGCGGCCGGCACTCTCGCGACACATCGGGATCTACGCACGCGCGAGCGACGATTTCCGGCCCGATGCCGGCAACGTCACCCATCGTTAAGAGCACGCGCGGGCGATCGGCGGGAATCGCGGCTGCCAAATCAAAGGCCCTCAAAAGACGCGATTTCCGCGAGCGGGGTGCCGCGGCGGTCTTTGTCCGACAGCACGGGATCGGTCTCCAAAGGCCAGCGGATGCCGACGGCCGGGTCGTTCCACAGCAGCGTGCGTTCGTGCTCGGGGTAATAGAAGTCGGTGCACTTGTAGAAGAGGTCGGCTGTCTCGCTCAGCACGCAGAAGCCATGCGCAAACCCGGGAGGGATATACATTTGGTGATGGTTCTCGTCATTCAACTCTCTTCCGACCCAGTGGCCAAAGGTGGGAGAGTTTCGCCGCAGGTCGACCGCCACATCGAAAATTCGTCCGGAGAGGGCCTGCACCAATTTCGCCTGCGGATGCTGAATCTGAAAATGCAACCCGCGAAGTGTCCCCCGACGGGAGCGCGAAATGTTATCCTGCACGAAGTCGCCGCGAATTCCCGCTTCCGCGTACCGATCGCGCTGAAACGTCTCCTTAAAGAACCCTCGCGCATCGCGAAACACGCGCGGCTCGACAACCAAGACGTCGGGAATTGTAGTCCGAATCACGTTCATTCAGCGGTCTTCCGAGCGAAGTTCCTTGTGCGCCCGCCGCCCCCAGGATAGCGGACCTTTGCGAAACACGCCAAACGAGCGTTGAACGCGAGTTCACGGTGTCCGATCGACGTCTTGCCAAGATCCGGCCAACTGACATATGGTTCGAGGGTTGAGCCGCTCAAAGGTTGTGCCGGTCAAATGATCCGATCTCTCAATATTCATCTTCTTAGCGCCAGGGGTGATCGGCTGCGTCGTGCGGCTCGAGTCGGGTGGGACGAGGCCGTTTCGGCCGCAAGCCCACCTTTCTTTAATCGCTCACCGTCAGAGAGAAGGTGGTGGGCCGGCGCTCGCCTTCGGCGGACTTGTCCCACCCTACGGCTACGCTTCGTTGGCGCGGTTGCCTTGTGGCTGATTGCGTTCAGCGGCTTTCCGGCCGATGCCGTGCCGAGGCCGGCCCGAGTGGTCCCGCCGGTCGTCCACTCCGAGCGGCCGGCCGGACTGGCGGAGCTCGATCCGCGGAATGCCGCCGATCTCCGGGTGATCGAGGCGCGGCTCGAATCGATCGTCGATCGCGTCCGGCAGTGCACGGTTGGAATCGTCGTGGGCGACTCGCAGGGCAGCGGCGTCATCGTTTCGGAAAGCGGATTGGTGCTCACCGCCGGGCACGTGGTGATGACGCCCGGTCGAAAAGTCACGGTCGTGCTCTCGGACGGCAAACATCTCGATGGCCGCGCTCTGGGCGTGAATGCGGGCAGCGATTGCGGTGCGGTCCAGATTGCGGAAGGGGGCCCATTTCCCGCGTGCAAGCTGTCTGACATGAAAAATCTCCGCGCGGGCGACTGGTGTGTCGCAACCGGCCATCCGGGCGGATTTCAGGAAGGTCGAACCCCGGTCGTGCGGCTGGGCCGCGTCGTCGAATTGATGGGCGGAATGCTGCAGTCCGATTGCCCACTTTTGGGAGGCGACTCGGGCGGACCGCTGTTCGATCTGAATGGAAACGTGATTGCCATCCACAGCCGCATCGGCGCGCGGACGACTCTCAATCTTCACGTGCCGATCGTGTTGTTCCTTCGCGATTGGGATCGGCTGACGACGATTGCCGTGCCGCACAACGGTGAAAGCGAGTCGCCCAGCATGCTCGGCATCGATGGCCAGGACGATCCGAAGGGAGCGCGTGTGACGATGGTCTTTCCGCGGTCTCCCGCCGATCGGGCCGGATTGGAGACGGGCGACATCATCACCATGTTTGGTGGGCAGACCGCGGACGGATTCAAGGGACTGCAGAAACTGATCAGTGCCCGACGTCCTGGAGAGGTCGTCGAGGTGCGGATTCTTCGCGACCACGCTGCGCAACAACTTCACGCCACGATTGGCGCCGGGCAAGGGAGTAAATGGTGTTCACAGAGCCCCGAGCCCGAATTCCAGCCAGCGCGCTCAATCTTGATGTGCGTTCAGCCAGGCGTTGGCTGACGCTTGTCGCGGCGATCGCGTGCTGCGCGAACGGCTTGTCCCGACCGGCGCCAGCCGGCGATCGGCGCTTGACTGAATCTGACTTAAAGGACGGCCCTCGCGTGCATGAGGCGTTTCGCGAGGTGGTCAGCCGAGTGAACACGTCGACCGTGGCCGTGCTCGTCGACGGCCGGCAGATCGCTCTCGGCGTGATTGTCAGCCCCGACGGGTACATCCTCACCAAAGCCAGCGACTTGAGCGACGACGTGCAATGCCGCATCCGTGGCGGCGGGATCGTTTCGGCCAAGATCGTCGGCATTCACAGCCGCTACGACGTCGCGCTCCTAAAAGTTGAACTGACCGGCCTGCCGGCGGTCGAATGGGCCGAAGGCCGCGATCCGCGCGTCGGCCAATGGTTGGCAACGCCCGGAATGGAGGACTTGCCCGTCGCGGTCGGAATCGTCAGCGTGGGTCGCCGTCCCATCCCGCCCGAAAAGGGAGTGCTCGGCATCCAACTTTCCGAGGGAGCACCCGGACCGAAAGTGACTCACGTCGTGCCGGGGAGTGCGGCCGCACGGGCCGGGGTCCAGATCGGCGACATCATCGTCAAAGCGGGCGATCAGCGGGTCGAAAATCCTCAATCGTTCGACCAACTGCTGCACAAGCTTGCCCCCGGCGACAGCGTCAGCGTCGTGGTGCGCCGGGGAGGCAAGCAGCTAACCGTGCGGGCCACCGTGGGACGGGCCGCGGGCATACCTCAAACTCGTGGCTATTGGATGAATCGGATGAGCGGCCGAATGAGTCACCGCCGCGCCGGGTTTCCGCAGGCCATCCAGCACGACACCGTGCTCAGCCCAGAAATGTGTGGGGGACCGGTTGTTGACCTCTCTGGCAAAGTCGTCGGCGTGAACATCGCCCGAGCCGGCCGCGTCGAAACCTACGCCGTCCCCGCCGACACTGTGAAACTGCTGATCCGCGAATTACGCGGCGGCCCCGCCGCTCCGACCGGAGCGTCTGCCGAAGAGAGTGCCGAAGCAGAGGATGCCACGGCGAAGAGTCCCGCTTCTCCTCGATTGCCGCGCGGCAAGTAGGGTGCTGTCTCTGGGTGGCACTGGCTCTGGGTAACACTGGCGCTCGTCCGCCACTGTGTGCTGAGTTGCGTTTTCCGATTTGACGCAAACCGGCCGCCACGTTAGACAAAACTCGGGGGACGCACCGTCTTGTGGCGCCCGATCGCTTGGGTAATGTCGACAAACCCTCCCCCATCCCTCAATTCCGCCAGCCATGTCTTTTGCAGCCCGCCCTGCATCAACAACGTGGGAACAAATCCCGCTGCCCGGGTCGGCCGCCGGTTTCTGTTGGGCCTGGTTCAAGCCGCCCACCGCGCCGGAATGTCTCATCATCCGGTTGCCTGGCGAAAGCTTTTCGGCCAATCGCGCTCTGATGCCAGTAACGGTCAGGCAGCTCCTGCAAGCGACGGGCGTCGATCCCAATCACATCTCCGGCTGGTCTCTTTATGGGGCTCCGTTCGAGGCCCGCGGGATGGAGAGATTGTTGGATCAGCCGATTCCGCCGCCGCCAGCCGGAGCCGAGCCCGAGCTTTGTATCTACGTCGCCGCGGCCCTGCAGCTGCAAACCGTTCCTGACGCAATGGCCACGCCGGCCGCTGGCGGGGGGAACGTCGGCCACATCTTCGACATGATCGACACCGACTGGAACCTGAGCCTGCTGCTCGAAAAACACCTGGTCCTCCTGCGAAAGCAGCTGTCGAACATGCTCACGCGGATCCAAACCATAGACCGCGATCTCAACCCCGAAGAGCGAATGTACGGCGATCGCCAGGCCAAGAACGATTGGCAGGAGGCCCGCCGCTGGTTGAAAGACAGTGCCGCCAAACTCACGCGATACATCAAAGAGCACGACACCGGCGAAACGAGCAACGCGGGCAAGAGAGAGTGGTTCGTCAAAACCTATCAGCAGCTCGTGGTACCCCGCCGGCCGTTCGAGAACCTGGTGCAGGTGCAGCGGAATTTTGAATCCCATCGCAAGCGGCTGCAGATTCTGCAAACCAACATGACAACGGCCCTGCAGTTCGCCACCTCAGACGGCGAGCGCCGCGCCCAACAAGTGCTCGAGCGGATCTCACGCAGCGTTCGAGACGCCCGAGCCAAACGCCGCGGTCGCGTCGCAGACGACGCCAAGCTCAAGCGCCGGCATCTGGAGCCTTGAACGCCTCCCATCGGGGGGCACTGGCGGCTTGTCCGCCAGCGTCTTGTGTGCGCGTTTGAAAGCAGAACACTTGCGGGCAAGCCGCCAGTGCCAGTCAGCCGCCGGCATCTGGAGCCGTGAGTGTGCCGGCGTTGTCCCGAATTCACGCGACCTTGCGTCGCGTCGCGGTCGAGCGGCGCGAGCCCTGGGCAAAGCGCCCCTTGGCGTAGATGCGCGCGTGCACGTCGTCGAGGATCCAATGGAAGAGCAGCAGGTGGATCGACTCGACGAGGCCCATGTCGTTGAGCGCGAGGTGCACCGATTCCTGGGCCAGGTCGCGGAGTTTGCCGCCGTCGAAACCGGTGATGCCCCACGTCCGCAGCCGCGCGTGGTTGGCCCAGTCGGTGGCGTTTAAGACGTTGGCGCTGTTGCCGCTGCCGCTGAAGGCGATCAGCATGTCGTCGGCCGAGGCGAGGTTCTTGAGCTGCTCGACGAACACCGTCTCGAATCCCTCGTCGTTCCCCCAGGCCAGAATCGCCGCCACGTTATCGGTGAGGCTGACGATCTTGAGCCGCTTGCGTGCGGGGTCCGAATAGTCGGTTCTCTCAAGCGTCGACTTGGCCAGGTCTTCGCAGATGTGCGATGCGTTGGAACCGCTGCCACCGTTGCCGCACAGGAACACGAAACGTCCTTCCTCATAAGCCGAATGAATTTCGGCTGCCAACCGCTCGACGGCGCTCGTTTCGATGCCCGCGAATTCGGCGCTGGTGCGGGCGAGATATTGAGACAACGTCAGACTGGTCCCCAGCATGAGAGACGACTCCGGACGAACAGGACTGGAATTGACGGAGATTTAGGGAGAGGAGGCGCGAAGTGTACCAGCGTCCGCAAGGGGTGCAAAGCCGAATGTCCGTCCTATGGCGTCTCGCGGCGTTAAAAAGCAGTCATGACTCAGGAAGTCCTCAGGTGAGCGTGAGACCGTATGCAAAATGACGAAGCGCGATGACGAAGGAGGCACGAAGCCCGAAGCACTAACGGAAAGCGCGATCCTTCGGGCTTAGGGCATTTGGACATTCCTTCGTCATTCGTGCTTCGGATTTCTTCGCGCTACTTTTTCCCGACGGCCCAGAGGGCGTCAAACGTGCGGAAATAGATCCGTCCGTTAGAGATCGCCGGCGACGCCGAGATCGATTCTCCGAGTTCGTTTTTTTCGAGCAGCTTGAATTCGCGGCCCGCTTGCACCACCGTGACGTCGCCTTCATGCGATGTGAGATAGATTTTGCCGTCGGCGTAGACGGGCGACGCCCGATGTCGAACGGCGACGGTTTGCTTGCGATAGATTTCTTTGCCGTCTTTCGCGTCCACCGCGGTCAGGACGCCTTTCTCGTCGTCCAGATAGACGAGCCCGTCATGGATCAGGGGCGAAGGAACGTCGGGCGTTCCGTTCGGCCGTCTCCAGAGCTGAAAGTCCTTCGAGTCGGTGATGTCTCCCTTGCCTTCGCCGCGTAGCGCAATCACGGGGCCGCGCTTCGCGGACGGCACAATGATGATTCCCCCTTCGATGGCAGGTGAGGCGACCAGTCGCAGCGTGGGATTGTAATTGTCTTTCGGGTTAATCCCTCCGCAGCGCCAGACTTCTGCGCCTGTGTCGAGCCGGTGGGCGATGATGTAGTCGTCGCCGTGGGTCAACAGCAGGCGGAGCTTGCCATCGTCATAAATCATCGGCGAGGCGTAAGAGTGTTCGTTTTCCGCGTAGCCATCGGTGCTTCTCGTTTGCTTCCAGATCTCCTTGCCGGTGGCCTTGTCGAGCGCCAGCACAAAGCCTTCGTTGGTCGGGTGCGAGGTCATTTGGCCGTGGATGATCTGCAGATACAACCGGTCGCCGTCGAGCAGGGGCGTGGACGCCAGACCGTAGCTGTATTTGAACGTCCCGTATTTGGCTTGGAGATCGATTTTCCAGACCTCGTTGCCGTCGGAGTCGAAGCAGGCCAGATCGCCCGTGCCCATCAGCGACCAGACGTGTTTGCCGTCGGTGACGGGCGAGGGGGAGCACAAGTTGCCTTCGTCTCCCATGACGTTGCGGTTGCTATGCCCGACCGCGTGCCGCCAGAGTTCGTGCCCGTCGGTGCTGACGCACATGAGGAACAGATCCTGCGGCTCGGCCGGCGCACGCCGACCGCGACCGCCGCGCCCCCGCGCCTGGGGGCCTTTTTGCCGAGGCAATGTGTCCTTCTCGGGGCTCGTCAGGTAAATGTGGTCCCCCCAAACGACCGGCGTCGCGCCGGCCGGCCCGGGCAGAGGCAGCCTCCACGCCAGGTTGAGCGCCTTATCGAACTTGGTGGGCAGATTCTTCTCGTCGCAGACACCGTTATTGTGCGGCCCGCGCCATTGGGGCCAGTTGTCGGCGCGGGCTGAATCGACCACCAGTAAACTGGTGGTCAGCAATAGACCGGCAAAGGTAGCGAAAGTGCGAACCATCGATGAAACCTCGGAGTCCCAAGCTTTAGAGAGAACAGCGAAAATCGGCCGGGTAATCCGGTCGCGACCAGTCGATTTTGGGACGCGGCCTTGTTGGGGTCAAGGAAATGCTGGATTGTCGGCGACAGAGCTTCACTGATCCAGTGAAAGAGCGAGCCAATGCCGATCGATTTCGAGCGAGTTTCGCGGATCGTCGACGAGTTGGAACAGCTAGTTCCGAAAGACGGCGCAATCGTACTCGTCGAGCAATACGGGGGTGGACCGGATGAGTCCTCGATGCGAGCGACCCAGGCGGGCTATCTGCGATTTGGGATTGAGCTCATAAAGATCGGGCTTGCTCCTGAGGTAGAGGCAAAGAAGGGACTGCGACCGGATCTCGACTATCTCATCCCGGATCGATCACCGGTTCAGGTTGATTGGTTTGAACGGCGTGACATCGCTGAACTGGCTGCTCCGAACCGTCCTCATGAATTTGGAAGGTTCGCGAGCCTCGGTTGCATCGCGGTGCTGATCCTATTCGGCCTCCTCGCCTTCACCGGTCTGCTCGCGATTATTGCGTGGCTGTTTCCGCGCGGTCCTTAGAGCGCCGAGGGCACCGCCGCTGTTCAAGTTCCCGTGCGTCATTTCTTTTGCTTCCGGCCGCGGGCCTCCATGAACTGGGCGAAACGCTTGAGGCCGACGCCGTGCCAGACTTTGGAATTGGCGCGGGCCCAGAGGACGCCGCTGGGTTTGACGCGAATGTGGCCGACGACCAAGCCGTCCGGGTCGACGATTTCAAAGTCCTCGAATTTGCGGGGTTTGAAATTGTTGTTGGACATAGTGCGCGGGTTCCAACCGAAGGCGATCAGCAATGGACCGGAAATCTAAGCACCCGCCAGCTCACGCTGGTGGCTCCCCTCGATTCTACCATTCCAGCCGCCTGACCTTCGTGCGAAAACGAAGACGCCCGGGTTTACCACCCGGGCGTCGTTCGATATGTAAACTGGCTTGCGCCAGGGTTAGTGGCTAGTACAGGTCGTCGCCGTCGCCGCCGCCTTTCTTGTCTTCCTTCTTCGGCTTGTCGGCAATCAGGGCGTCGCTGGTGAGCAGCAGGGTCGAAACACTGGCCGCGTTCTGCAGGGCCGTGCGCGTGACCTTCGTCGGGTCGATGATGCCCGTCTTGACGAGGTCTTCGAACTCGCCCGTGGCTGCGTTATAGCCCATGTTCCCCTTCTGCTCCGCGACTTTCTCGCAGATCACGCCGCCGTCGACGCCTGCGTTGTCGGCGATCTGCGTGAGCGGGGCCCGGCACGAACGCAGGATGATGTTGTAGCCCACCTCGGCGTCGTCAGTCGCGTGCTTGGGCTTGAGGCTCATCGAGGCCCGCAGCATGGCCACGCCGCCACCCGGAAGAATCCCTTCTTCGACCGCGGCGCGGGTTGCGTGCAGAGCGTCCTCGACGCGGGCCTTCTTCTCCTTCATTTCACTTTCGGTGGCCGCCCCGACATTGATCTGGGCCACGCCGCCGGAAAGCTTGGCGATCCGTTCTTCGAGCTTTTCGCGATCGTAGTCGCTGGTGGCCGCTTCCAGCTCGTGGCGGATCTGATCGATGCGGGCCTTGAGGTCGGCCGTTTTGCCGGCCCCTTCGATGATCGTCGTGTTGTCCTTGTCGACAACGATCTTCTTTGCCCGGCCAAGGTCCGACAGCTGGACATTCTCGAGCTGGATGCCCAGATCCTCGAAGATGGCCTGGCCGCCCACCATGATGGCAATGTCTCTGCAGCATGGCCTTGCGGCGGTCGCCGTAGCCGGGAGCCTTCACGGCGCAGACCTTGAAGGTGCCGCGAAGCTTATTGATCACCAGCGTGGCCAGCGCCTCGCCTTCGATCTCTTCGGCAATGATCAACAGGGGCTTGCCCGCGTTGACGACCTTTTCGAGAACGGGCACCAGGTCCTTGACGTTGGTGATCTTCTTCTCGTGCACGAGGACGTAAGCGTCTTCGAGCACGCACTCCATCGTTTGCGGGTCCGTGACGAAATACGGCGAGAGATACCCGCGATCGAACTGCATCCCCTCGACGACCTCAAATTCGGTTTTGAGGCTCTTGCCCTCTTCGACGGTGATCACGCCGTCTTTGCCGACCTTCTCCATTGCGTCGGCCAGGATATTGCCGATTTCGGCGTCGCCGTTCGCGGCCACGGTGCCGACCTGGGCGATGGCCTTCTTGGTCTTGCACTCGATGGACATCTTCTTGAGTTCAGCAACGACGTCCTCGACTGCCTTGTCCATGCCGCGCTTCATTTCGACCGGATTGACGCCGGCGACCACTGAACGCTGGCCTTCGTTGTAAATGGCTTCGGCCAAAATGGTGGCCGTGGTGGTGCCGTCGCCCGCGACGTCGGATGTCTTGCTGGCGACTTCGCGCACCATGCGGGCGCCCATGTCTTCGAACTTGTCGGGGAGTTCGATCTCCCGCGCGACAGTCACGCCGTCCTTGGTCACGGTCGGCGAGCCAAAGCTCTTTTGAAGGATGACGTTGCGACCGCGGGGCCCGAGGGTCACGCGGACGGCACGGGCCAGTTTGCTGACGCCCCGGCGCATCGCTTCCTGGGCTTCTTGATCGAAGGCAATCATCTTCGCCATGGACTGTCTCTCCTCGAAATTCGTTGACCCGACGTCGGGCGTTTGTACGCTTGTAATCGTGACTCAGGCGGACCGAGCGCGGTTGGCAGGGCTCGGTCGAGAAGCGGTTAAATCAGTACGAACAAGTTGTGCGACGGAACTAGAACGTCGCCAGAATGTCGCTCTCACGCAGCAGCAGGTACTCTTCTTCGCCGACGCGGATTTCCTCGCCGCCGTACGCGCTGAAGATCACATCGTCACCTTCCTTGACGCTCAGCGGCACGCGCGAGCCGTCATCCCGGATATAGCCGTCCCCGACCGCGACGACTTCGCCCTTTTGCGGCTTGTCTTTGGCGGTGTCTGGCAGAACGATGCCCCCCTTAGTTTTACTCTCGGCGTCAGCCCGCTTCAGCACGACCCGGTCGCCGAGGGGAACGATCCGCGTCGAGGTTTTCTCTTTGCCAGCCTTCTTCGTCGTCGCGCTCATTAGCTTCTCCTTGGATGACGACAAGCGGCCGCGATCTGACGGGCACGCTTGGAATGTGCAGCGATAGTGTCCAGTGGGCAGCGAGGCTCCGCGAACCGCGTGCCTAACTGGTAGTGTCGGCCTAAGTTCCGATCACCAAGAGGATTAGGGGATTCGGAACCAAAGCAAGCTGCCTGCCAATTTGCCAAGGGACCGTCGGATTGTCCAGGCACTCTGCCGATTTGGCAGCGCCCTGCAGCCTCTTGCGATTGTGGGGTCGTCGCCGATATCTCGTGAACATGCAGCGATGTTCGTCGCATAACGCCAAAGCACCCGCCGGCTTACGCCGGCGGCTCGCCAGGATTTCCCGCGACCTGAGCGGTGACGTCGACGCTCGGATTCTTAAAAAGTTGTGAACCCGCGCGAGCTCCGGGAGATTCAGTGTTGTCGAAGTTCGGCCAATTCCTACGATACGACTTTTAGCCTTACCGCCCCGCTGAGCATCATGCCGACTTCGGACATCTCTGCCCTCTCCAGCATCGAGCCGCCGTCAAACTGGTCGCTCATCTCCCGCATGCTCGGATTGAGTTGGCGCTACCGCCGGGGCTGCACTCAGGTTGTTTTCCTCCATGTGATCGTGGTGGCCCTTGGCCTGGGAGGATTGGGGCTGACAGGCGTCGGCATCGACCTGATCGGACATGAGCTGCAAAGCCCCGACACCCCGCGTCACCTGCCCGCCCCGTTCCGTTTCGCCCAGGACTGGCCGGGCACCCATCTGCTGGCGCTGATTGCCGGCAGCATTTTGGTGGTGGCACTCGTGACGGCGGCCATGCGTTACGCCGCGGCGATCGCGGTCGCATCGCTCAGTCAGAGAGTGCTGGTGCAGTTGCGTTCCGACGTCTACGACAAATTGCAGCGGCTGAGTTTTCGCTTTTTCGACCGCAGCCAAAGCAGCTCGATCATCAACCGGGCGGCCGGCGACGTCAACGCCGTGCGGCAGTTCGTCGACGGAGTGATCGTCAAGGTGCTGACGGTCGTTCTCTCGCTGGGCGTTTACGTGGCCTACATGCTGTCGATGCACGTGCCGCTCACGCTCGTTTGCCTGGCGACGTCGCCCCTTTTGTGGTGGGCCGCCGCGCGGTTCTCGCGGAAAGTTCAGCCCGAGTACATCAAAGGGGGCGAGCTGGTCGACCGCATGGTGCTGACGCTCGTCGAAAACGTACAGGGCATCTCGGTCGTCAAAGGCTTCGCCCGCGAAACTCAAGAGATCGAAAAATTCTCGGCGGCAAATCGGAATATTTGCGATCAGAAGTTCGGTATCTTCCACAAGCTGGCTCTGTTTCAGCCGGTGACCGGATTCATGACGCAAATCAACATGATCATGCTCTTAGGCTACGGCGGGCACCTGGTCGTGACCGGGCAACTGGCGCTCGGCGCCGGCCTGTTCGTGTTTGCCAACTTGCTCTACGAGTTCGCCAACCAGGTCGGCCAGATTACGAACATCGCCAACAGCATTCAGACGAGCATCACCGGGGCACAACGCGTGTTCGAAGTCCTCGACGCACCGATCGAAATCTTGAGCCCGCTGCACCCGGTGCGGCTCGCGCGGCGCGCGGGGCGATCCGCTTCGAGCATGTTCGTTTCGCTTACAAAGCCGGCGAGCCGGTGTTTGAGGATCTGTGCCTCGAGATCGCTCCGGGCGAATGCGTCGGCGTGGTCGGCGAGACCGGCTCGGGCAAGAGCACACTCTTGAATCTCGTGCCGCGATATTACGACGTGCAAAAGGGCAATGTCTTCCTGGACGGTATCGACGTCCGCCGGCTCGATCTCGATGACTTGCGACGGAACATCGGCATCGTCTTCCAGGAAAATTTCCTGTTCAGCAACACGGTCGAGGCGAATATCGCCTTCGGGCACCCGGGTGCGACGGACGCCGACATCCGCCGGGCTGCGGAAATCGCCGCAGCGCACGAATTCATCGACGACATGCCGGACCGCTATGCCACACTGATCGGCGAGCAAGGCTCGAACCTCTCCGGCGGTCAGCGGCAACGCCTGGCGATCGCCCGGGCCTTGTTGTTGGATCCTCCGATCCTGCTGCTTGACGACGCCACGGCCTCCGTCGATGCGGAGACCGAACACGAGATTCAACTCGCGATCGAAAACGCGCTGGCGGGCCGCACGACGATCCTGGTTTCCAACCGCATCAGCACGCTGCGACGGGCCGATCGCATTTTTGTGCTGGAAGAAGGGCGCGTTGTCGAAGCGGGAACGCATGAGGAGCTGATGACCCGATCCGGCCCCTATCGACGTTTGGCCGAACTGCAGTTTGCCGACCTGATGAACGACGCCCCGGCTGCCGCCGGTGACGCTTCGGCGGCCAATCGACGAAGCGAAAGGATCCCAGCGTGAGCACTCAACCGGCGGGCCGGCCGATTCTGCGCACGCTGACGCAGCTCTCCCGAAACGAAGAGCGCGAACCCGATCAGCATCCGCTCGATTTCCGGCTGATTGCCCGGCTGTTTCAATACACGCGACCCTACGCCTCGATGCGCAACTGGCTCTGCCTCGCGGTGATTGTCCGCTCGATCCAACTCCCCTCGCTCACGTGGGTAATCGCCGCCGTCATCAACGGGCCGATCCAGCGGCGAGACGGGGTCGGAGTGATCTGGGGGGCCGCAGGTTTCACGGCCCTCGCGCTTTCCACTCAGTGGGTCATGCACTTCCGCCAACTCTACGCGCTCGAGCTGGGTGAAGCGGTCGTCCGCGATCTGCGGATCGCGCTGTTTACCCATTTGCAGCGGATGCCAATGAGCTTCTTTCACCGCACGAAGGTGGGCCGCGTCATCAGCCGCATGACGTCCGACATCGAAGACGTTCGCGTCGGCGTGCAGGAAGTGCTGTTTGTCAGCCTCGTGCAAGTCGGCCAGATGGCGGTCGCCGCCACGTTCATGCTCTGGTACGACAAGTTCTTGTTCTTGATCGTGCTGGGGCTCGCGCCGGTCCTCTGGGCGATCAATCACGTCTTCCATCGCAAGTTGAGCGAATCGCTCCGCGACATGCGCGATTCGTTCAGCCGGGTCACGGCCACGTTGGCCGAATCGGTGTTGGGTGTACGCGTGACGCAGGGGTTCGTGCGGCAGGACGAAAATGCCCGACTGTTTCGCGAGCTGGCCAGCGACCATTCGGGCTACAACTACTCTGTCCTGCGGACGTACGGACTGTTTCAGCCGCTGCTCGATCTCAACAACCAGGTTTTTATCGCCACGCTGCTGTTGGTGGGCGGCACGCGTGCACTGTCGCCGGCGCACACGACACAATTGGGGGATCTCGTCGGTTTCCTGTTCATGGCCAACATGTTCTTGTCCCCGATTTCAAACCTGGGGACGCAGTACAACCAGGCGCTCACCGCGATGGCCGGAGCCGAGCGGCTCTTCAACCTGCTCGACTCGCCTCCGGAATGGTGCGATCGGACCGACGCAATCGAGCTAAAACGCATTCGCGGACGCGTGGCGTTCGAGCGGGTTTCGTTCGCCTACGATCCCGAGCGCCCGGTCCTCCGCGACATCGATTTCGTCGCCGAGCCCGGGCAAACGATCGCGCTCGTCGGCCAGACCGGCAGCGGCAAAACCACCATCATCAATCTGATTGCCAAGTTTTACCTGCCCGGCTCGGGCCGACTGCTGATCGATGAGTTTGACATCACCGACGTGTCGGCCGACTCGCTGCACCGGCAGCTCGGGATCGTCGTGCAGCAGAATTTCCTGTTCAGCGGCACCGTCGCCGACAACATCCGCGTCGGCCGGCCCGACGCGACCGACGACGACCTGGTCGAAGTGCTGCGGCGACTCGACGCTGAGGATCTGATCGACAGCTTGCCCGACGGCCTCGAGACGACGGTCGGCGAGCGGGGCGTCGGGATCTCCTCGGGCCAGCGACAACTCGTTTGCTTCGCCAGGGCCCTTTTGGCCGATCCGCGAATCCTGATCCTCGACGAAGCCACGAGTAGCGTCGACAGCATGACGGAAGCCCGAATTCAGCGCGCCCTCGAAGTTCTGCTCGCCGGCCGGACGGCTTTTGTGGTCGCGCATCGTCTGAGCACCATCCGCAATGCCGACCAGGTGCTCGTCCTCGATCACGGCCAGATCGTCGAGCGCGGCACGCACTACGAGCTGCTCGCAGCCGACGGCGTCTATGCGAGCCTCTATCGCCGCTTCACGGAATGCGCGGCCGCCTGACTCCGCCGACAGGGATAAGGCCATCTCGCTTTCCGGCGCTCCTTTGGGTGGCTTCGTACGCAAGCGGTTTCGCTTTTAGAAGATTTGCGTGAACCCGCGTCCAGAGTTACGATCGAACGCCGGGGCTGCGGGTCGAATTGTCTTCTCGATTTCCCCAAGGTCGGCGTGGGCCATGACCAAGATCTTATGGGCGCTGTCCGCGTTGCAAATCGCGGATCAAGATTAACGACGCCGAACGCCTGGATGGTCGAAAGATCACCTGCCGGGGGTGCCGCTATGCGATCCGCATTCGCGCCCCGAAGGCGACTTTCGCGCGAAAGCGGTCGAAAGACTTGCTGATCACCGAGTTCTTCGATGGCGACGAAGAAGACGAGATCGAAACGATCCCGCTTCGCGAGCCGGATGAGGACGCCGCCAGTACGTTCGACGCGGAGGAGGTTACCGCCGCGGTCGACAGCGACAGCGATCTCCCTGCCTATCAGCCGATGCTGTACCGACAGGCCGCAAAGAAAAAGGCGAGAGTCAGCCGCGACGATGCAGACGACGACGCAACATTCGTCGAGGCGGCCGACGGTGGAGCGGGCGCGGCCGGGGCAAAACGCGGGCCGCTCGTACTCATCCTCGGCGGCGTAGGGGGCCTCTTGCTGGTGAGTTTAGTCGTCGGGGGGATTGTGTTGCTCCGCTCGGGAATCTTCAAACCGGCGAAATACGAACCGCCTCAAAATTATGTCGGCTTTGCCCCGAAAGACTTTCAACTCAGCGCCAAGGTTCCGGAGGGTTGGACTCAGACTTACGCGGGGGGTGAGGGAGGTCTTCCGATCACTGCGAGGTTCGCCTCGGGATCGATTTCGGTCAACGTCCGCGAGAGCCTCGGCGGCGGAGCCCTCGGCCAGGCCGCTATCGCGATGCAGGGGGCCGCCCCCGGCGTTCCCAAAGAGGCTCCCGTGGTCGGAATCCACGCGTACCATCGGAGGCGTTTCGAGGAAGACTACAGGAACTACAACGAAGGGTTTGAGCGGCCGATCAAGACCCGCGGCTATGGAGAGGGCCGAATCTCCGATTTCACCGCGAACGAGGGTCTGTTTGGCTTGCAGGTCAAGGGTTGCCGGGCGACGGTGATGAACTCCATCCATCAATTCACTGTCACGTGCAAGTGTCCGGCCGGCCAGTTCAAGGACATCAAACCGGTCTTTGAGAAAATCGTCGCCAGCCTCAGCACGGGCGGCGATTAAATTGCAACGCCGATCTGTTCTTCGATTTTCCCAAGGTCAGCGTGGACCATGACGAAAATCTTTGGGCTCTGCCCGCGTTGCAAATCGCGGATCAAGATCAACAACGTCGAGCGATTGGACGGTCGAAAGATCGGTTGTCGCGACTGCGGCTATACGATCCGCATTCGCGCCGGTAAGGCAAAGGCGCCGTCGTCTCGCCGCCGTCGTCAGCCACAAGAACTGGAAATCACCGAGTTTTTCGATGAGGACGGCGAAGAAGTCCTGATCGAAAATCTGCAAGCGAGCGCCACCAGCGCGCTTGACGACGAAGACTACTCAGCGCCAATCGGCAGGGACCGCGAGCTTCCTGCCTATCGGCCCCTCAAACGGCGGCCGAACGCGAAAAAAAGGGCTCCGCAACAGACGGAGGAAGACGCCGGCGCGACCTCGTTTGTTCCGGCGGAGAAATCTGCGGCTCGCAAAGGGAAGATGAGTCCGCTCAAGATCGTCGGCATCAGCGTGGGCTTTCTGATCGGCTTCGGCGCCGCCTTCGCCGGAGTGAGCATGCTGAGCTCGGGCGGCGGGGCGTCGGCGAAGTTTGAGCCGCCGGAAAAATACGTGGACATCCCGCACGGGCTCCTCCCCTTAGCCGGCCAAATGCCGGACGGTTGGAAATCGTCCGCCGGCGGCGGTATGAGGGGCATTCCCATCTTCGTGCGAATCACGGATGGCAACGAATCGATTTCGATCGATATTCGCGAGACCGAGGGCTCGTCCGCCAAGGGCAAGATGAAGAAAGCGATCCTGTCGGGACAGGAGATCAATCAAATTGGCGGCCCTCCGACCGAGCGAATCGGCGAAGCGCCCGCGGTCGCCGGGACTCACGCCTACCACAAAGACGTCGTGATGAAGAACTTCTCGAACTACAAGGAGAGCTCCGGACAGTCGATCGAGACCGGTTTCGGGGAGGGCCTGATCTCCGACTTCACGGCCGAAGAGGGATTATTCCACTCCAAGGTCAAGGGCTGCCGCGCGAGCCTAGTTCACGCAAATCACCAATACAGCATCGTCTGCAAATGCTCGCCGGCCCAATTCAAAGACGTGCGACCCGTCTTTGAAAAAATAATCACCAGCCTGAATCCGGACGAGGGTCCGGCAGGACGCCCCTAAACCTCCTTGCGGCGAAGCCCGAACACACCAATCCCGCCCAGGCCTCCTGATGCACTCCCGCCTTTCCAATCTGCTTCCGACGGTCACGCTGCTTTTGCTCGTCGCGGTCCACGATGAGGTGCCCGTCAACCAAGCGCACTCCGCTCCCATACGAAACCAGCAGATTCCCCACGGCCAGGACCGTCCTCCCGGGCCGCCGCTTTTGCCTGCCGAGGCGATCGCCCGGATGAAGGTGCCGGACGGGTTCCACGTCGAACTGGTCGCCGCGGAGCCCGATCTCGTGAACCCGGTCGCCATGACGTTTGACGAGCGGGGACGGATCTGGGTCACGGAGAGTCTCGAATATCCGCGGCACTCCGCCGGCCCCGGACGCGATCGGATCAAAATCCTCGAAGACACTGACGGCGACGGGAAGATCGACAAGATCACCGTCTTCGCGGACGGGCTGAACATTCCGTCGGGAATTGCCGTTGGGCACGGCGGCGTGTGGGTCGCCAACTCGCCCGACATTCTCTTCCTGCAGGACACCGACGGGGACGGCAAGGCTGATCGTCGCGAGGTCGTCGTCACCGGCTTCGGCCGCGACGACACGCACGAGCTGCCCAACTCGCTCACCTGGGGCCCGGACGGCTGGCTGTACGGGCTCAACGGCGTGTTCAATCAGGCTCATGTGCGGTCAGGCGATCACGACTACAACTTCACCTGCGCGATGTTCCGCATCAATCCGCGGACGCGGCGGTTCGAGTTGTTTTGCGAAGGGACGAGCAACCCTTGGGGCATCGCCTGGGACGACATGGGGAGCGCGTTCGTCAGCGCGTGCGTGATCGATCACCTCTGGCACCTCGCCGAGACCGGCTACTACCACCGGCAGGGCGGGCCCTATCCGCCGTTCACCTGGCAGATCGGGTCGATTGCCAGCTTCAAGCATCAAAAGGCTGCCTATTGCGGGCTGCATTATTTCGACAGCGACGAGTATCCGCCCGAATTCCGCCGGCGGCTCTACATGGGCAACATTCATGGCGGCTGCATCAATGTCGACACGCTTTCCCGCGACGGCTCGACATATTCGTCGGAGCCGGCTCCCGACTTTCTGACTGCCAACGACGCCTGGTTCATGCCCGTCTCGCAGCAGACTGGGCCGGACGGCTGTCTGTATATCCTCGACTGGTATGACCGCTATCACTGCTACCAGGACGCGGGCCGCGATCCGGCCGGCATCGACCGCCTCAAGGGGCGGCTCTACCGCGTCCGCTATAAACAGACGCCGCGGGTTTGGGGCTTCGATCTCGGCAAGGAAACCGACGACGCTCTGCTCGCCCGGCTTAAGACCGCGCCCAACAACTATTTCCGCAGCACGATCGTCCGGCTGCTCTGCGAACGCCGCAATCCGGCGACGCGGCCCAAGCTTGAAAAGCTCGTGCTCGACCCGGCGCTCGAGCTGAAAGTGCGGATGCGGGCGTTGTCCGCACTGGCGGGATCAGACGCGGTCGGCGACGAGTTTCTCGCGTCGCTCGGCCTGAACTCGGAACCGGCACTGCGGGCCTGGGGCGTGCGACTCGCCGGAAACATCGAAACGCAAACCGCCCACGAGCGCGGAACGCCGCATGTCTCCGCCGCCGTGCGAAAACACGTGCTGGCCGCAGCCCACGACCCGTCTCCCGACGTCCGATTGCAGGCGGCGATCGCCGCGCGAAAAGTCGACGGGATCGACCCGATTGCCATGTTGATCGACGCCTTGTCCCACTCGGGCGACGACCGGCTGATTCCGCACATCGTTTGGAACAATCTCCAGCCGTTGATGGAAGATCACGGCGCCGCGATCGCCGGGAAGTTGGCCGATGTCAATTTCGAGCGCAATCCGATCTGCTCCGAGTTCGTCCCGCGCACGCTTGAACGGCTCCTTGCGGCTCACGCACTCGACGGCGCCGCGCTCGACGCGATTTTTCACCTCGCGCTACGGGCGCAGCGTCCCAACGTCTCGAGACGCTGCGTCCAGGTGTTGGCCGAAAAAATCCAGACTCGCGAGCTTTCCGGATCGCGGCTCGAGTTCGTCAAGCAGTCGCTGCACTCGACGATTGCCTCGGTATTGTCCGGGCCGCACCAGCAGCCGCTATACGTCGACATTGCGCTGCTGGCAGCCGTTTGGCGCGACGCTGAAGGCATAGACGCGGCGAGGGAACTGGCGGCTGACCCCAAGGCTTCCGAACGGCAGAGAATTGCATCCGTCGACGCACTCGCCTCAGTGAACGACGCGTCGATCCTCGGGCCGGTCGAGGCGATGCTGGCGGCCAGACAATCGTGGTCACCCGGGTTCCGTGCCCGGCTGATTACCGCGATGGCTCGCCTGGACGCGACGCAAGTCGCCGAGCTTATTCTGGCCCATTACGATCGGCTCGACGCAGACGAAAAGCCCGTGGCCATTCAGGTACTCACGCAGCGGCTCGCGTGGAGCAGACTGCTGCTGGCGGCCATCGCGGCCGGGCGACTTGCCGGCCCACGATCTGAATCTGTCGCAGGCGCGAAAACTCCTGGCATTCGGCGACAAAGAACTCATCGACGCGGTTCACGCCCGCTGGGGACACATACGCGATGCGCGGGATCCCCAGCGCGAGGTTGTCATCGCCCGCATGCGCACGTTGATTCGCGGCAACCACGGCGACGCGGCCGAAGGTGAAAAAGTCTTCAGGCGAATCTGTGCCCAGTGCCACAAGATTCACGGCCAGGGGAACGACGTCGGCCCGGAGATCACGCTCAACGGCCGAAGCTCGTTCGAGCAGTTGCTCTCGAACGTCTTCGATCCGAATCTGGTGATCGGGGCAGCCTATCGGGCCGTCGTCGTGGTCACCAAAGAGGGCCGCGTGCTAACGGGCCTCTTGGCGGAGGACAATCCGCGTCGAATCGTCCTCAAAATGCAGGGAGGCAAAATCGAAACGGTGCCTCGCGACGACGTCGACACGGTCCGAATCAGCAATATCTCACTCATGCCCGAGCAGATCGAGAATCAGATGAAGCCGCAGGAGATCGTCGATCTGTTCACATTCTTGTCGTACGACAAGCACCCGAGCGATCCGACGGCACGGCAACTGCCCGGGCTGCACTGACTACGCCGGATCGTGGGTGTTCGAGGCGGCGACCTTGCCGGTCGGACGCGGCGTTGATGCAATCCTGGGCATCAAAAGCAACAGCGTCTGCTCGCGTTGGCCGGGCTGAGGCACGATCTTGGCCGCGGGAATCATCGGGCCGCCGGGCATGACGAGGGCCGCTGCCGAGGCGTCGACTGGGCTCGCCGAAGTGGATCTCATATTGAGAGGTTCATCGACAAAGAGATTGATGACGCCGGTCGCTCCCTCGCGAAGCACAACTTCGGTGTTGAAGCGGACTGTGACGAGCTGGGGGCGCTCCGGGCGTGTGTGGTCATCGATCTGGCTGGACTGCGCTCGAACCTCGATCCGAATCGCACCTTCCGATTGGGTGCTCGGGCGAACGCGGAGCGTTGTGACGGCAGGCGTTCCCGGGTTGGATCTCGAGCTCGATCGTGCGTCCGCCGCGTCGCGCTCGGCGGAGTCCTCAGCGTCGCGCAGATTGCTTCCCGGAACGAGATTCTGCTCGCTCCATTCCAGCTCGGCCCACGAGCCGCTGATCGCTTGCAATTGGCTGGTGGCTCGCAGAGTCGTGTGCCCCAGTCCGCGGATTTGATTGAACACCGACGGCAAATCGGCATCGACAATCCCGAAGCTATTTCGCCATTGATCCCAGGGAAGTTGCCGGCCCGTGGTCGGCAACACGCTCAGCACAACCAGGTCGATTGCAATCCGCGGGGGCGTCGACTCGAGGCTGTGGCACAATGCGTCGACCCGGCCGATCGCTTCCGGCCGATCGGAGACAATCAGGACGCCAGGCCGATCAGCCGATTCGGCGTCGGCGACCGCCGTCGGGGGCGCGTGCGCAGAGTCTCTAGCAACAGTCAAGCCCGCATTTGCGGCGATTGCTTCCCCGCGCAGTCAAGAGCGGCCTCACCAAGCGCTCGAGGCTGACGGCTGACATCGAAGTCGGCCGGTAAGTGCGCGTCACCACTGGGCCCAGATGGGCCGCCGCCCCAGCAATCGGGGCACGCGGGATCCCCTCGCTCGTCGAAGCTCCGTCTTCGAGCGGGCCGAGTTGAATGGCCGCTCGTCCGTCACGTCGAGTGTGCGAGGCATTCCAATAACGGCCCGAGTCTTTCCCGGGCCGAGCGTCGGGAGATGCGACGCTGCGCGGCCTGTTAACTGTGGGCACTTGCTGTGGGGCGATCAAGCCCAGGTCCGGTGCAATTGGCAAGTGGCTGTTCTGCTCGTCGGTCGTGCGCTCGGCCAGGAGGCGCGCGACCGGCGAATCCTCGTGCAGCAATGCCACGATGCCCAGCACGAGACTGCCTAGAGCCATCGCTCGCATCGCCGCACGGAAGGGCCGGGTCGATGTATGCGACCTCCGACGCCTCGTTCTCGGTCGGACGCGGACGTTATCCATGGCGCGAAACCATTAGTCGATCCGAAGGGATCGCGATCCGTCTAGTGCGATCTGGAGGGATCGCAGTCCGTCGAGTGCGATCCGCAGGGATCGCGATCCATCTCTGGAGCGGGATTGAGCATCACCGATCGTTTCGCCCCTGTCCCAGCGCCAGGGCCAAGCGCTACGAGCTCGATGCGGTCTTCCGCAACGCCCGCGAGCCGATACAGTTCGGCCCCCGCGATGATCTTGTCCCCTTCGCGATAGAGGCGGCCATTGACGATCGCCGCACGGCGAGTCTTTCCCAGAATTGTCGTCGTGACGCGTAACTTGCTTTTCAGCACGGCGGCCGGGCAGCACGCGCCCTGCGGCGCCGACGAAATCGCCGCGGGCGCTTCGTTGATCTGCGTCGGCGTGGCTGCGTAGGACAAGGGGGGCGCATCGACGGTCGCGTTCTCTGTCGCGGAGGAGGCGCCGAGTTTCGCCCGGAGGAGTGCCGGGACCCAAAAACAGAGTCCGAGCACGAACAGCCCGATGCAGGCGGACCTTTTCAGTCGCGTGCCGCTCGCCGGTGCTGTCCGCGGCGATGAAATGGAATGCAGTTGCACGGCGACCTAATCCCTTCCTTGGCAGGGGCGCAGCGTGAATGCGAGGCGCGACCAAAACTTCCCGGATTATTTCGGCAACGGCTTTGACGGAAGTTGCGTTAAATCCGGCAAGTTGGGAACGCGTGCGGGGAGTGCATCGGCTGAGGCTGGGTCAGATTTCGTGTTCGTCAAAGCCAATAGAAAAAGGGCGCGGCAAGGTCCCCTCAAAGCTCCCAGCTTTCCTTGCCGCGCCCAGGCGTTGGCCGCAATGATTTGCTCAATTCGCCAGATCGCTCGACGCGAGTTGCCCAAACATAGGCCGCAGTCTGCGAGCGTCAAATTGTTCGTTGCTCGCAACCCGAGAGGCGAGACCGTAACTTCATCACAATCGGTCCAACGCATGCCATCGGCGTGGAACGACGCTCGACGGTAACGAAAGGTACGATTGCACTGCCCGCCTGATGCTGGTCAAAGCGGCCAAATCAGACGAGCGAAGCGGCAATCGCATTGGACAGGCGTGCGAGATAGGTGCCCTGCGGTTCCTGCGGCTGCGTCGTGAGGATCACGGCGAACGCGTCGCGGTCCGGATCGATCCACAAGACCGTGCCGGTTGCCCCCATGTGGCCGTACATGCGCGGGCCCAAGAGGTCGCCGAAATAGGGCGAATAGCTGGGCCAGCTTAAACGCCAGCCGAATCCCCACGGCCGTCCGTCGCGGTCGGCGACCGGAATTCCGAAAAGGCCCGACAATTGATTCCGTGTCGCGGCTTGGACAGTCGCCTTGGCGAAGATGCGCGTGCCGTCCAGAGTGCCGCCGGAAAGCATCGCTTGGGCGAAGCGCGCCAGGTCGCGCGGCGTCGACAGCACGCCCCCCCAAGGCGCCCCGAGTCCTCGCCAATAACGGCTGTTCCAGCCCCAATCTGACGCTGCGTCGCGCTGGTCCTCGGGGACGCGAATCTCCGCGATGCGGGCAGCTCGTCCGTTTTCCGGGTCATACCATTTGTCGGGCGCGCCGAGGGAAGTGTCGTTCATCCACAGCGGCTGAAAAATCTCTGCGTGGAGAAATTCGGAGCAAGTGCGGCCAGAGATCGTGCGAATGATCTCTCCCAACAGTCCAAAACCCATGCTCTGGTAGCGCACGCCGCGCCCGGGAGGAAAACCCATCTCCGCCGCGCACGTGCCGGCCACAAATTCGTCGAGCGAGGCGTGCGACTCGCGCAACTCGCGATTTCGCGGCAGCATGTCGGGCAGGCCGGAGGAATGGGTGAGCAGGTGCCTCACAGTCACGCCATATTTTCCGCGGCCGCGAAACTGGGAGACGATCTCGCACACCCGATCGTCAAGCGAGAGCAGGCCGCGCTCGACCAAGAGCAGTGCGCCCATGGCCACAATCGGCTTGGTAATCGACGCTACGAGAAATATGACGTCGTCGCGAACGGGGGGCGAGGCGGGGTCCAGCGTCTGGTTGCCGAAGACGTGGGTCTTTGTCGTGCGGTCCGATCGGCCGCAAATCACGGCAGCCGACGGGATCAGTCCTCGGCGACACCAGTCACCCAACAGTTCGAGCGTCCGCTGCCATTGGCGGGGGTCGAGTCCGACCTGGCGGGCATCGTTTTCAATTCCTGTCGCCGACATCGCAGATGACTGCCCGAACTGTCACGGGGAACCGAGGTTCCCGTGCTCGAGGATCATAGGTCGACCTTCTGCACTTGCAGCAGCGAATCGAGCCGCGTGATTTCGAGTACTTCTCGAATTTCGTCCGAGGGATTGAAGATCAGCACTTGCACGCCCAGCCGCCCCAGCGATGCCAACATGCCCAACATTCCGCTGGGCACGAGCTTGACGCCGGTGAGGTCGAATGCCAGCACTTCAGACTTGTGCTCTTTGATCAGCTCGGCGATCTCCGCCCGGCACTCGCTGACGACAATCTGATCCAATAGCTCGGCGCTGATGAAGCTGACCACGGTCAGCTTCCCGGTCTGATAGACGTTCAGATAGCTCTGCGGTCGCGGCATATCCCCGCATCCCCTTGTGCTGCTCGCCCCGAAAAGGGAGCGCACAGCGAGGGATGCAGTGTAAGGGATCGGCCGACAGGTCGAAAGATCCATGATCGAGTTTCCAGGGTAGCCGCTTGGGTAGTCAGAACCGCGTCGACAGCCACATTGGGCCGGTGACCAAGCCCGCAGGGGCGGCCGACAATCGCCCAAGGTACTCACCCCCGCATTCAGACGGCCCCCACGTCATCTCTTCAGGCCCCGCCAGGAGCAACAGAGACGCATCGCGAACGTGAATTGAATGTCTGCCGGATCGCGGCCTCAGCGGTTGACGCGCTCTCCAAGTGGCGTTTCCTCGTTCGCAATTCTAAATTTGAGCCCTCGTCGCGCCGTGTTGCCGACGGACGACGCGCGGGCCGTGGTAGTGGGACTGAGGAAGATACGGAATGCAAATTGAGAAGAATTCGCAAGGAGACTTGCTCGAACTGGCGTTGCGGGGTCGGCTCGACAATGACTCGTCGGTTTACTTTCGCGAGGAAATCGAAACATCGGCGCGGGAGGGCTGGCATCGGATCCTGGTTGACCTGAGCGGTGTGACTTATCTCAGCTCTTCGGGTATCGCGGCGCTGGTCGACGCCAAAAAGCGTTTGGATCGTCTCGCCGGACTGTTTGGGATTCACAACGCGAGCCCGGAAGTCGAGCAGATTCTGCGTTTGACTCGCCTTCTGGACATGCTGCGCCGTGATCCCCGCAAGGCGCGGTCGGGTCCGTCGATCAGCGCGACGACCTCGGCCTTGTCGTCGGACACCCGCTACGCAGAGGAGGACGGGCTCGAGCTGGCGATCTATTCTCTCAACGATTCGCCGGCGGTCGAGTGCCGGGTCTTCGGAAGTCCGCAGTCGGTGTTCGGCGCGAAGAGATCTCGAGCGGAGGCAGGCGCCGTTTCGTTCGGCTCTCAGACATTCGGCCTGGGGCTGGGAGCGATCGGCAACTCGGGGCAGGGCGATCCTTCGCAGACGGATTTTGCGCTCGGACCCCGCTACGGCGAGTTCCTGGCCGTCGCCGGCGCTGTGGCCCAATCGGCGCACAAGAGTCACGGTCTGCCTGATTACTTGCTGGCGGCCGGCGACTTCGTGCCCGCAGCACAGATCCTGTATGGCGCGAAATGCGAGGGGGAGATGCCCGTGCTGATTCGGTTCAGTCCCGCGGAGACGGGGACTCAGATTGGCCTGTCGAAGATCGTCTCGTGCGCGCTGCGGCAGGCGAATTTGCGCCTCGCGGGATTCGTCATCCTGGCCGACTGTGCTGGGTTGGTCGGAGCCCAGTTGCGTCAATCGCCGGCCCGATTGCCGCACGACGGAAGCGATCGCTTCGCGCTGCCCGGCATTCGGAAATGGCTCTCGTTCAGTGCCGAGCAAATTCACCGGCACAACCTCGTGCTGATCGTGGGCATTGCCGCCGCCGGGCCGGTCGAGCCATCGTCGCCACTCTCGGCCCTTTTGCGACCGATGGAACCGAACGGGGATTTGAGCGGACATTTTCACGCCGCCGTCTTTCCGTACCGGCCGCTCAAAAAGCGAGTGTTGCCGCTTGGGCCCTCCGTGAGCGAGTTGTTCGAGTCCGGCTCGATCGAAGATGTATTGCACCTCTTGCGAGACGATCGGCCGACGAGCGGCGCCGGTGAGTCGGAACTCTTCGGCGGAGCGTGTTGGCTTGGTCCGATCGAGAGCGCGATCGCCGTGGAGGAGAGCACATGACGCTGCTCATCGCATCGTTGACCGTCGGGCTGATGCTCTCGCTGCTAGCCTTCGGTATTCTGATCAGCTATCGGGTCGTGGCCTTCGAGGATTTGACGGTTGACGGCTCGTTCACGCTGGGCGGAGCGACTGCGGCGATGCTGATCGTCAGCGGCACGAACCCGCTGATCGCCACGTTATGCGGAGCGCTCACCGGCGCAATGGCCGGCGCGGTGACGGCCACGTTGCACGCCCGTTTCGGGATCAACCGCCTGCTGTCGGGGATCCTGGTGATGACGGCCCTGTACTCCGTCAACCTGCGCGTTATGGGGAAGAGCAATATTCCGCTGGCCTCGCAGAAAACAGTGATGAACTTCGCGAACCAGTTGGCTGCGTGGCTGTTTGACGGGCGATCGGTGCTGCACGTGGCCGGTTGGGAGGCCTCGCCCCGTGACCTTTGCGGACTGGCGATCATGACCGTTGTGGCTGCCGGCTTCGGTCTGGTTCTGTTTGCCTTTTTTCGCACAAACCTGGGGCTGGCGATGCAAGCGATCGGCGACAACAGCCGTATGATCCGGGCATTGGGGGTCAACATCGAGCTCATGATGATCGTGGCCCTCTTCATCAGCAACGGCTTGATTGGACTGTCGGGAGCGCTGATGGCCCAGTACCAGGGATTTGCCGATGTCCAAATGGGAATCGGCATGCTTGTGTGGGGCGTCGCCAGCGTGATTCTTGGCGAATCGTTGGTCGGCACGAGGAAAATCGGGTTCCTGATCACCGGGGCCGTGATGGGCTCGGTGCTGTTTCGATTGCTGGTCGCCATCGCCTTGCGTTGGGGACTGAATCCGAACGATCTCAAACTGATCACCGCCGCGTTCGTGTTCGTGGCCCTGGTGTTGCCGAAATTCGTTTCCGGCAGCTCGCGACTGGTGCGGAGAGAGCGACGTGCTTGAGATCAACGACGTCAAAAAGACGTTTCATTCCGGCACGCCGAACGAGGTGCGTGCGTTGCAGGGAGTGAGCCTTTCGCTCAAACGGGGTTCGTTCGTCTGCGTGATCGGGACCAACGGATCGGGCAAGTCGACGCTGCTGAACGCAGTCGCCGGCACGTTCCTCGTCGATTCCGGGCGCATCCAGCTCGACGGCACCGACATCACCCGCTGGCCGGAGCACCGGCGCGCCAAACTGATTGGCCGCGTCTTCCAAGACCCCTTCAGCGGCACGGCCCCGTCGATGACGATCGCGGAGAATCTCGCGCTGGCAGCCCGCCGCGGACAGCGGCGAGGACTGAACTGGGCTCTTTCACCAGGCCGCCGCGGTAAGCTGCGGGACCAGGTCGCGGCGATGGGCCTCGACCTCGAGGAGCGGCTCAACAATCCGATCGGCACGCTCTCTGGAGGCCAGCGACAGTCTCTCACTTTGCTCATGGCGGGCCTGATGAAGCCCTCGCTCTTGCTCCTCGACGAGCACACGGCCGCCCTCGATCCCAAAAGCGCCGATCAGGTCATCCGGCTGACGCAAGAGTTCATCAGCCGAGACCACCTCACAACCTTGATGGTCACGCACTCGATGCAGCAGGCGGCGTTTCTGGGCGATCGGGTCATCATGATGGACCGCGGACAGATTGCGTTTGATATTTCCGGACAGGCGAAACGCCGAGTGCGACCCGAGGACCTCTTGTCGCGATTCGAAGACCTGCGCCGCGCCAATCAACTCGACGAATCGGCGGCCGAAATGCTCCGCATGCAGTATGTCTGAGAGGGAGTCGATGCGATTCTCGCCGCACGAACTCAAACAATTGAATACGAAGCACCATCGGGCTGACGCCCGACGCTCGCCTGAGTTTGAGATCGCGCGGCGCGAAATAGCGACCGGCGAGCCGACAGCGTAAGCTGTCGGGTGCTTCTCGCTTTGCTTCTTGGTGTTTCGTATTTGGGACAGGTGTCAGCAAGCGGATGAGCACATCGTCGCAGTCGCAGTCGGTCGCGGGAACTCTGGTTCGGCATTTCGGTCTGGGCGTGGCGCTCATCATTGCCGCTGCGGCCGTGCTGCTCTTTTCCGATCCGCGACGAAATCGAGAACTCCGCCCGGCCGACGCGCCGAAAAAAGTGGCGATGATCAACTATGTTTCCGTCCCCGTACTGGAAGAGAGTGAAGGCGGCGTGCTGGCGGGACTGAAAGACGCGGGTTTCGTCGACGGCGAGAACATGGCGATCACGCGCTACAGTGCCGAAGGGGACCGCTCGACGGCCATCATGATTGCCAAGGAGGTCGTTGGCAGCGACTTCGACATGATTTTCACGCTCTCGACTCCCGTGCTGCAGGCCGTGGCCAATGCGAATGTCGAGACGCAGCGGACGCACGTGTTCACGCTCTCGACCGATCCCTGGGGGGCGGGAGTGGGTATCAGCCGGGAAAATCATGCGCAGCATCCCCCCTACATGACGGGACAAGGGTCGTTGCAGCCTGTTGCCAGCTTGTTCCGCCTGGCTCGCGAAGCGAACCCGCAGCTGAAGAAGGTCGGCGTGGCGTGGAATCCCGCGGAGTCGAATTCGGAAGCGTCCACGATCATGGCCCGCGCGATCTGCAAGAAACTGAATATCGAATTGATTGAGGTCACCGTCGACTCGTCATCGGCGGTGCAGGACGCTGCCAAGGCGCTCGTCAGCCGGGACGTCCAAGCCATCTGGGCCGGAGGAGACGCCACCGTGGCCCCCGCGCTCGAATCGCTGATTGCAGCCGCGCGCGACGGCAGCATTCCCGTCTTTACGAATATGCCCAGCGATGTGAAGCAAGGAGCTTTGTTTTCACTCGGGGCCGATTATCGCGAAGTGGGGCATGCAGGCGGCCTCTTGGCGGCACGCGTCCTCAAGGGGGCAGACCCCGCGACGATTCCCATCGACAATTACGCCCCGGAAGTGCTGGCTCTCAACATGATCGCGCGGGACATGTTTGAAGCGAAATGGAAATTCGGAGCCGACTGGACCAAGGCGCGAGGCTGATCGTCGATCAGACAGGAGCCCATCCGATGCAGCCGCCCGCCGAAGCGCCTGCCAAGCGGTAAGATTGCTACCAGCGAACCAGGAAAGGCGCAGAACGGCCTCGATATTTGGTTGACTTTGGCCCTGCGCTCGTCGAGACTGATACGAACTTGCTGAGGACCGGCAAGGCCGTCTGCACGGACTGCCTGCTCTTTGCCCTGGTCTCTTATCGTGGACTTGTCCACTCTCAAACGCTGCCCTCGATCGCATGTCGCGCGGGCGGGCTGCAACTCGTGACTTCGTAAGCCCTTTGCCTTCCCATCCCGGGCAATGGCTTTGTGTGATCGACGCGTGGAAGGTAGTCCGCGCTCGTCAGGCGATCACGGTGGATCGAGACGTGGGAACTGTGTGAGATCGACGGGCCAACGCGATCCCATGACTTCGACCGATCGAACCGGAAGAGAAACGGATTTCGCAAGCTCGAGTTAGCGTCTTAATTCCGGACCCCGGTTCCGATCGTTCTTCGCTTCACTCCATCCAACTGGTCATGGACTGCTTTGGGTCGTCAATTCCCTGCGCCAGTCTCCTGCGGGCTTGGGGAAAACGAAGACTCAGCTCAGCAATTCTGATCGGGCCGCCGTGGATAAAAGTCCAGACGACGATAAATCACTGCCGGTTTTCTTCGATCCGTCGCGTGCGCGCTGGCCGCGGATCCGAAATGTCCTGTTGATCGTCGGCGGAATCGTGCTCGTCCTCGGTGGAGCGCTGGGCGTCAGTGTGGTCGTTCCTTCGATTCTACCTGCCTTGAACCTGCAGCCAGTCGCGACCTTTCGCAACGGACCGCGATTGGCTCCCCGCCCGCCATCATCCGTCTCAAGCCGCGCGCCGCGGGTGGCAATTCAAACGAAGGCCCGGCCGGCTCAGAAAGGGGGTGCGGCGGTCGCCCCGCCGACAAGAGACGGACGAGTCACTTCTTTGCAGCCGCTGACAGTCGGCTATTTCGTGAATTGGGACGAATCGAGCTATAGCTCGTTGAAGGCTCACCTCGATGCCTTCGATCTCCTCGTGCCGGAGTGGCTCCACATCCACGGCGCGGACGGCCAGGTCGCCGAGGACGATCCCGAGTATCAAAAGGATGTGCTCACCTACATCCGTGAAGAGCGCCCTTCATTGCGGATCGTGCCGCTGGTCAACAACTGGCACGGTGAATCGTTCGATTCCGACAACCTCGCGCGCGTTCTGGCCGACAAGACTCGCCGTGCCGCGGCGATCGAGCGCCTGCTGAAGTACGTGAAAGATCATGGATTCGCGGGACTGGCGATCGGCTTCGAGGGGTTGAAGGACAGCCAACGGCCGTTTCAAGAGTTCCTCAAAGAACTCGGGGCTCGGCTCCATGCGGACAAGCTCGTGCTCTTGATCAGTTTGCAGGCCGAGCAGTCGGATTTTCCATTCGCACCGATCGCCGAGTTGTGCGATCAGGTAATCGTGATGGCGTTCGACCAACACTGGCAGCAGGGCTCGGCCGGGCCGCTGGCGGGCGCCGATTGGTTCGCAGAAATCCTCGAGGAGCGCCGCAAGGAGATTCCGCCCGAGAAGCTGCTTTGGGGAATTGGAAACTACGGTTACGACTGGGCGCCGGGCACAGAAACGGCCAGTAAAACCTTCGACGAAATCATGCTGACGGCCCGAGACAACAAGGCCGACCTCAAGTTCGACAACGAGTCCCTGAATCCAACTTTCACGTACCAGGATGCCCAGCACCGAACCCACACGGTCTGGTTTTTAGACGCAGTCACAGCCTTCAATCAGCTGGCGCTGGCGAGCGCTTCGCCGCCGCGCGGCTTCGCCATCTGGAGGCTGGGGAGCGAGGATCCGTCGGTTTGGAAGCTGCTCGGAAAGAAGGATCGGCCGACGGCCGCGGCGGCCTCCACGCTTGCCAAGATGGCCTTTGAATATCGCGCGAATTTCATGGGCGAAGGCGAGATCTACAAAGTCGCCGCTTCGCATCGGGACGGCACGCGGGACGTGTTCTACGATTCCCATCGCGAATTGATCACCCAGGAACGCTACAAGGAACTCCCCTTACCGTGCATGGTCCAACGGTTTGGAACCACACAGCGGAAGATGGCCCTGACCTTCGACGACGGCCCCGACCCGCGATACACGCCGCTGATCCTCGATATTCTGCGTCGTAAGCAAGTCCCTGCCACGTTCTTCATCGTGGGGAGTAACGGAGAGCGCTACCCCGAGCTGCTCGCGCGAGAGGTGGAAGACAACCATGAAGTCGGCAACCACACCTACACGCACCCACGAGTTTCCGCCGTATCGGAGGCGCAGCTCCGCATGGAAGTTTCCGCGACCGAGCGCCTGCTCCAGGCGGCTACCGATCGCCAGGCGGTTCTGTTCCGCGCCCTTATGGTTCAGACCTCGACCCCGCGATGATCGACGACATGAGGCCGCTCGAGATCGTGACTGAGATGGGCTACATCTCGGTCGGCTGGAACATCGATCCCTCCGATTTTGACAAACCCGAGGCCGACGAGATCGTGCGCCGTGTGGTGGACGCGGCTCGCAAAAACGAGGGGCACATCGTCCTGATGCACGATGCCGGCGGAGATCGCAGTCAAACGGTCAAGGCGCTGCCGATTCTCATCGATCGGCTCCGCGAGCTGGGCTACGAGCTGGTGACCGTCTCGAACTTGATGGACCGGTCCCGCGATGAGGTGATGCCCCGCCTGGCGGGCGAAAAGAAGGTGCAGGCTGTCATCAATCGACAGGCGTTTCGCCTGATGAACGTGGCTGGCAAGGCCCTTTCCCTGCTGTTCATCGCCGCCACCGTGCTGGGCATCGCGCGGCTGGCCTTCATCGCGGCACTCGCCGTGGTCGACGAACGCAAAAACGGAAGGAAGCCGATCGTTCCGGGGTTTCTGCCGGACGTGGCGGTGATTGTTCCGGCCTACAACGAAGAGAAAGTGATCGTTCAAACAGTCGCTTCGCTGTTGGCTTCCGCCTACCGGGGAAAATTGGAGATCCTGGTAGTGGACGACGGCTCGCGCGACAAGACCCATGAGTGCGCGCGGCGCGCCTTTGACGGCGAGCCGCGAATCCGCATCTTCCAGACGCCCAATCGAGGAAAACCTGCGGCTCTGAATTTTGGTCTGCGGCACACTTCCGCGCCGATCGTCGTGACGCTGGATGCCGACACGATCTTTCGCACCGACACCATCGGCAAGCTCGTGCGACATTTCGCCGACGGACGTGTCGGCGCTGTCGCGGGCAACGCCAAGGTCGGCAACCGCGTCAACCTGCTCACCAAATGGCAGGCGCTGGAGTACGTCACCAGCCAGAACCTTGATCGGCGGGCCTTTAACCTGCTCAACTGCATCACGGTGGTCCCCGGCGCCGTCGGCGCCTGGAAAAGAGAACTCGTCCGGGAATTGGGTGGCTTCAACCCCACGACGCTCGCCGAGGATGCCGACCTCACGATCGCGATCGGCAAGGCAGGCTACAAAGTCGTCTACGACGAAGAGGCCATCGGCCTGACCGAGGCGCCCGACACTGTCCGCAGCCTGGTCCGACAGCGCTATCGCTGGATGTTTGGCACGGCGCAAGCGGCTTGGAGGCATCGCGACTGCCTGCTCAGGCCCAAGCACCGCGCGCTGGGCCTTGTCGGGCTGCCCAACATCGTGCTGTTTCAGGTGCTGTTCCCGCTCGTTTCGCCGATCCTCGACGCCACGCTGCTGTTCTCTTTATGCACGACGCTACTGCACGCCTGGCAGAATCCAGGCTCCGACGTCGCCGAGTCTCTGATCGAGATCTCGCTCTATTACTTGCTTTTCACCGCGATCGATTTCGGCACATCCGTATTGGCTTTCCGCATGGAGCCCACGGAGGACAAACGGCTTCTCGGATGGCTCGTTCCTCAGCGGTTCGTGTACCGGCAGTTGATGTACTACGTGGCGATTAAATCGGTTCTCGCCGCGCTTAGGGGCTTCGAGGTCGGCTGGGGCAAGCTCGAGCGCAAGGCCACGGTCAGTCCGATGCCCGAAATGTCCGCGATCAGCATCGCATCCGTCGGGGTCGAGGATCTGGAGCCAGTGCTATCGGTCTCCGCGCGTTCCCTCCCCGGCCGTGTCAAATGGACGATCGATCCCGTCGTTCAGATGGAACAGCACAATGACAAACCCACCGTTTCCATGTAACCGGGGACAATGGGGCCGCATATTCGATCGCATTCCTTGCGTTTCGTTAAGAGGGCGAGTCATGACCAATAGACGAGCGGGTTTTACGATGATCGAGCTCTTGGTGGCCGTGGCGATCATTGCGGTCTTGATCGCCTTGTTGCTACCGGCTGTGCAGGCGGCGCGGGAAGCGGCCCGGCGGTTGCAGTGCCGCAGCAATCTCAAACAAGTGGCCTTGGCGGCGCACAATTACCACGACGTCCATAACCGATTCCCCATGTTGCTCAGCGTGGTGTATCAGAACGGATTCCCCTGCGGCCCCGATAAGGGAATTCCCGGAGCGTACTTCGATTTCAACATGCACACGTGGGGCTCGGCGCTGTTGCCGTTTCTGGAAGCGGGTTCGGTCTATAACCGCATCGATCAGAACTCGCCCCTGTTTTCTCCGTGGGACGCTCCCTGCGGTGACGACTATGAGGCGGAGAATTCCGGCTGCCTCGAGACCGATCCCTGTGCCGCGAAGCGTCCGTTGGCCGCGGTCGTTCCCACCTGGGTCTGCCCGTCGGCACCGCGAACGGTCAATCCATTTACCGAACAAACGCAGGATTGGTCGGACGAATGGGAACCCTGCTCCTTCCTTTTCACGCGAGTCAGCGGGGCCAGCGACTACTTCCCGATCTGCGGGTTCGGGGAAAACCTCGCCGGGTATTACAACTATGTGACGACCGGCGATCCCTGTAAATGCGCGTCGAGATCCACCGATGGAGTGATGGAGGACTCAACAGGCAGCCATTCGATCGACGAGATCACCGACGGAGCCTCGATGACGATCTTCTGCACTGAAAATGCCGGCCGACCCGACCTGTGGGTCTTGGGCAGGAAAGTCCCCCTGAGCTGCGAAACCCTCAATTGGCGCGAGTACACCGTCACCAACACGGGAGGCTGCTGGGGCTGCTTCGGCAACGCGGCCCTCAACAACTTCGAGGGATCAACCTTCACCGGGGCCGAAACGACGAGCAACACCGAGCCGGTCTGCTTCTTCAACTGCACGAATCTGGGCGGCGGCACGAACCTGGTCTACAGCTTCCATCCCGGAGCCGGCGGCGTCGCCATGTGCGACGGCTCGGTCCACATGCTCAACGACAAAATCGACATCCGCGTGATGCTGGGCATGGTGACTTTCAACGGCCACGAGCCAATCACCGACGCCGCGATCGGCAAGTAAGGGCGTGCCTTCCCAAGGCCGAGCATGAGCCTCTGAGACTTGCGCACGAATTCGGAAGGATGAATTGAGGACTCGGCCGAGAATTCGTAATCTCGGCTGAGCCAATCATCCTTTCACATGCTCTGAGCGAGTCGAAATCCATGCCACACGCAGCCACTCGGCCGACGACCGACGAATACGCGCCCGCGTTTGAACGATACATCCACTTGGTGCCGGACGGGGAGATCGTGGAAATCCTCGACAAGCAACTCGCGCGAGTGCAGGCGCTCTTGCGGCCGCTGAGCGATGTCCAGTCGATGGCCCTGCACGCACCTTACACGTGGACGCTGAAACAGGTCTTGGGACATCTCACCGACTGCGAGCGGATCTTCGGCTACCGGGCGCTGCGCTTGGCCCGCAACGATGCCACTCCGCTCCCTGGCTTTGATGAGAACCAGTTCATGCAGTTCGCCGATTTCAACGTCTGTCCGATGCCAGAGTTGCTCGAGGAGTTCACCGCCGTTCGCCGCGGGCATGTGCTTCTCTTTCGGCACCTCTCGCCGTTAGCCTGGGAGTGGCGCGGCACCGTCGTCGACCACCCCGCGACGCCGCGAGCGTTCGCCTACGTGATGGCCGGTCACGCGGAGCACCACTTGGCCATCGTCAAGCAACGTCTGGGAGCTTGACGGTCGGGCCACCTCGCGGGTCGTGGTTGAGAGAATTAACGCTTTCAGGGCCGCGGAGTCAATTTGCTGCGCTCGCAGAGCGAGGCACGTAGTTCGCCCACCAAAGCGGTGGGCCGTCGAGGTGTCGCAGATAGGGCTCTTGAAATTTCGAGAAGCGACTGTTGACCGCTTGCTGGGCTGCCATGGTCGCCGCGCCGAAGCGAATCGCCGAGCGCACCTGGTCGTCGCCGCTGGCTCCCAGCGACTTGAGTAGACCCAAGGCCGATTTCACCTGCGGATCGTTGGCGATGCCGGCCTCCACTGCCGGGCGCTCTTGGGATCCATCTTCCGTGTCGCGGTCGGACCAGAGGACCTCCCATTTGCCATTCGCGAGTTGAACGGCGAATGCTGAGTTCACGGTCGCCTGACGACGTTCGAGACCGAGATCGACGCGCGTCGCGCGAAAGGCCCGCGCTTTGTCTCGTTCGGCCTCCCGGATCGCCGGCTGGAACCACTCGTTTGGCGATTTGGGCGATGCTGCCGCAGAAGAGCCGGGGGCTGAACGCCCCTCGTTGAGCAGATCTTTGAGGAGCGCGTCGACCTGCCCGCCGAACAGTTTGGCGATCAAGGGCGCGATGTCTTCCCCCTTTTTCACTCGGTCCGCGCGCACGAGTAGGTCGCCGGTCCCCTGAAAGTCGAGCGGTTTGCCGAGCGAATAGTGGACCAGCGCCATCCGTGCGGACCACTCGCGCTCGTCCTGCAGACGCAGGGGCAGTCGCTCGGACAAATCGGGCACCGGCTGCGCGGGGTCGATCCGTTTGCGCAAGCTCTCGGGCCAAGTCGTCGGCATCGCGCGTCTCGACATTCACGAGCCGTTCGTACCAGCTCCAGCCGGCAATCCGCTTCCGCTCGACGCTCGGCGGCGTAATCTTCGCGATTTTCTTCGCCGTCAGCTCGAGCCACACAAATTGGGGCCGTTCGGGCGGCGCGGCCTCGGCGAGCTGGCTCTCAATGCGTTTCCGCTCGACTCGAAGGAAGGTGGCCACTGCCGACTCTTCGGGCACTCGTTCCAGTTCCTTCTTGATCCGATCGCGCAGCTGCTCGAGAGCGGCAACGCGCGCGCGCGCCTCTTCAGCCTCGACATTCGCAAACAATTTCGGATCGGCCTTGCGTAACCATTCGCGCGACACAGCCATTGTGAGCGAGCCATCCGCTTCTGCTCGCGCAATCGTTCCGCGCAGAGTCTTGCCGGATTTGAGTTTCACCACGTCGACTGCCAGTCGCGAGGCAGCCGCAAGCGGTCGGCTCGAGCCGGCTCGCCGAGGAGCGCCGGCAGTCGACTGCGCGACTGTGAGCGACTGATCCGTCGGAATGAGCATCAGGGCAACACACAGCACCACAAGGAGCCTCGCCCATCGGCTCGACTGGGCTTGTTGGGCGAATCCAACCCGCAGTCCGCGATCGCATTTCATCGCGTCACGGCCTGTTCGAGCCTCACCGTGTGTCGGTCGTATTCGGGAAAAAGACTGTCGGCGAAATGTGAGTAGCTCGCCCGCGAGTCGTTGTAGTCGAACACAATTTCGTCGATCCGAACGACGCCATTGCGGGTGACTTCGTAGCGCAACTTGCTCAGCCGGTGGTGGTCAGCCCGATTGCTTCGCGGCGGCCACCATTTGACTTCGCGGATCCGGGCGCCTGCCTCTGCTTGACGCAGCACTTTGCGCACCGACTCGATATCGTGTCCCTTTACCGGCAACTGACCGGTGCCGCCCTTCTTGACGCTCATCTCGCGATCGGGAAACCACTGCGGCTTCTCCTTGACGGACGTCGAAACGAGATTCCAGCCCGGCGAAAAGAACAGTGCCTCTGCGTCAACGAGAGCAAATCCGTCCGCCGTGCAGCCAAGCGTTCGAACAGATGCGCACATGATCTTCGGCCTGTTTGATTTGAGCCGGCGTCAGCACGGCAAGAAACCGCAGCTTGGCAATTTTGCCTTTGAAGCGTTTCTCGGGGACGTCGATGCTTCGCGGAACCCACCATTCCATTTCGATGAGCGGCTTGACGCCGATCGCCCACAAGCCGAATCGGGCCTTGTTGATTTCGTTTCCGTCAACCGGCAGCCAATATTTGTCTCGCACTTCCCAGATGTTGCTCTTGGTGAACCAGGCCCCGGTGACGGGGTCTTGAGCAAAGTCCTGCCTTTCTTCGCCCGACTGATTCAGACCGGCGGGGAGGGGATTCTGCCCGCCGCGAATTGGGTTCTGGGCGCCGAGAGCGAACTGGGCGCCGGGGACGGACTCTTGTTGTGCCCGCTCTTTTGCGCCTTCGGACATGGCGATCGCGGGACCGCGCTCGATGGCACGAGGTTGAGCATTCAAGGCCTCGAGTTCTTCCACAGGGAGAAGTTTGAACCGATTCTGGCGCTCCGGCTGGGCCTCCGGCCTTGACCCCAGTGCCTGTGGTGGCTGCACGGGCTCCTGGATGGGAGGGGGAACGGGTTGGTCTGCCGTGTCCGCTGGAACGTCGGCGGTTTGAGCGACGCGCAGCGCGGGGTCCGTCCCAGGAGCGCTGGCCACGATCCTCAGCAAGAGCGTCAGCATGATGCACAGGCCGGCACCCGCGAGAAACATCCAGGGCTCAGCCTTGCGAGTCAACCCCCGAAGTCCTTGGCTCAGAAACAGCCCCCACTCGAAGCACTTCCGCACGCATAAGGCGAACACGTTGCGTCGGGCGGGGAGTATTGGCAAAGAAGAGTCGGCACGGGACATCACACGTGGCGGAAGCGGGACCGCTTTGCGTCGCCCATCGGTCTGAGGTTCAGTCATGGTAGTGACTCGGACGGCCGCGTGCCGACGAGGCTCAGCCGCTCGGTGCTGTTTTGATCTTACCTGGCGGGCCGAATGGCCCCTTGGCGCGGGCCGAACGGCCCCTTCTCAATCAGCGGGCTCGATATCACCGTGCACTTTTCAATGACTCAGTCGCTCGGTAATCAACCCCGAGAACCGGGAAACGGACCGCAGATTCATCAGGCCCGCACTCAGGATAGAAACGTCCGCGTTAACGCCAGATCCACTAGAACAAAGTAAGTCGTCTGCCGACAACACCCTGCGCCAGCCGATCGGATGCCCCAGAGTGGGTTTCACGGCCTCTCGAAGAGGGTGGGGTTCCGAAGCCTCACCGGTGCGTGCGGAGCATGCGCGTCAACTGCGCGGCGTGCCACGTCGGTGCCAATCTGACCGACGAAAAATACCACAACCTGGGCGTGGGCGTGGACAAGCCCCAGCCCGATTTGGGCCGTTATGCCCAAACCAAAAACGAGAAGGACAAGGGGGCCTTCAAGACGCCGACCATCCGCAACGTCGCGCTGACCGGCCCGTACATGCACGACGGCAGTCAAAAGACGCTCGAAGAGGTTGTCGCCTGGTACGACAAGGGCGGCCACCCCAATCCGCACCTCGACGAAAAGATCAAACCGCTGAAGCTCACTACGCAAGAACAAAAAGACTTAGTCGAGTTCATCAAAGCCTGCACGGGCGACTTCCCGCCGGTGAACCCGGGCCGACTGCCCGCCGGCTGAACAGCGAGGGGGGGTGCCGTCTGCGCGCGATCAACGCGCGTCTGACTTCACGCGCGAAAACGGTCGAGTCGCTCAAGGTCACGCGCCCGGCGGAGGCGCGTCACAATCGTTAGACGAAAACCCCACGGCACAATCGTCTGATGAACGCTAAGGGCTTTCGCGAACCCCGGCCGGTTTAACCGCGACGACGGCTCGGTTTCCGCCGCGGCTGGCTCGCCGAAAATTTAATGGAAAATTGCCACCGAGCAACGGCGATCGGGAATCGGTATACTGTGACGCGTGGTGCGCCGAGCGCTGGCGGGACCGAGGCGTTGTTGACTGGCTTGTCCGGAATTTGCAAGGGAGAAATTGGGATGCAGCAGGTCCTTGGGCCGGAGCGTGAGCAGGAGTTGTTGGCACGGGGCTTTTCGCGGCGCGACTTTTTCAGAGTCGCCTCTTTGATGGGGGCCGCCGCAAGCATGCCGTTTTTTGGCGAGGCGGTTCTCGCGCAGCTCTCGTCCTTCGGCAACGAGGTGCCGTCCGACGCCGTGCTGATCAATGCCAACGAGAATCCGCTCGGGCCGTGTCCTCAGGCAATCGAGGCGGCAACCGGCTACCTCAAGAATGGCGGCCGCTACCACTTCGAGCTGACTTTTCAGTTGCGCGAATTGCTGGCTTCTCAGGAAAACCTGTCGGCCGAGCAAGTGCAGGTCTTCGCCGGCTCGAGCCCTCCGCTGTGGCAATCGGTGATCGCGCACACGTCGCCGACGAAGAGCTTTGTCACCGGCGACCCCGGTTACGAAGCGGGCGAAGCCGCTGCGCGATTCATCGGGGCCAAAGTGCATCGCGTGCCGCTGGTGAAGAAGTCGTTCGCCCACGACGTGCGGGCGATGGCCGCGGCCGATCCCAACGCCGGCCTGCTTTATATTTGCAACCCCAACAATCCGACCGGCACGCTCACGTCCGACAAGGACATCGATTGGCTCGTCGATCACATGCCCCGCGGGGCCGTGCTCGTGCTGGACGAAGCGTATACACACTTCGCCGGCTGCAAGATGCGTTCGGACCTGGTGGCAGCCGGCAAGCCGGTGATCATCCTGCGGACGTTTTCAAAACTCTACGGCCTGGCCGGACTGCGGGCTGGGGCGGCCTTTGGTGATCCGGAAGTCCTCAACCGCCTCTCCCGGTACAGCCAGGGAATCATGCCGACCCCGGGCGTCTCCGCCGCCATGGCCAGCTTGCAAGTTTCGGACCTCGTGCCGACGCGCCGCAAGATCATCGCCGACACGCGGGCCCAGGTCTTCAAGTTCCTCGACAAGCACGGATTTTCGTACACGCCCTCAGTCTCGAACCACTTCCTCGTCGAAGTAAAACAGCCGGGGGAACGCGTGGCCTCGGCGATGCGCAAAGAAAAAATCTTCATCGGCCGCACGTGGCCCAGCTGGCCCACCCACGTCCGCATCTCAGTCGGCACTCCGGAAGAAATGGAAAAATTCCAGTCGGCGTTTTTGAAGGTGATGGCGTAGAGGGCTCGAGCAGGCGTGCCGTGACACATGTCGGGTGCCAGCCCTGCTATGCCACAATATTTCGCAGCGCTGACACTCGTTGTCTTAATTGGGATGGTGTTGACCCGCGTTTTTCTGATGAAACGACGCGGGATCGACGCGATGCATTTCGGCCGCATCGACAAGAAGGATTTCTTGATCCCCCCGTTCGCCGCTTTCTATTTCTATGTCGTTTTTGCCGGAGCGTTCGGATTTCCCGCTGTCAGCCAGCAGGAATCCTTTCACTCAGAGATCATCTCGTGGGTCGGCGTCGCATTTTGTCTGGCCGGGTTGATGCTGATGTTGTGGAGTCTCGTTTCCTTTGGCCGTAGTTTCCGTGTTGGCATCGATACCGAGCAGCCAGACAAGCTCGTAACCGGCGGCATTTTTGGCTATAGCCGCAATCCAATTTACGTGGCCTTCGCGTTTGTCCTAATTGGCGAATTCCTGGTCTTCGCGAATTGGATTCTCCTGGCTTATCTCGTCGCAGCGACCTGGCTGTTTCACCGTCAAGTCCTACGCGAAGAAGAGTACCTAAGGACGCGCTACGGCCAGGAGTACGCCGAGTATTGCAGCCGAGTGCGTCGGTATTTGTGAGTGACGTCGGGTGCCCACACGCGAACCATCAGTGCGCCGGCGACTTTGACGGCTCTGCCGGCTTCTTCGGTTGCTGCAGTTCCTGGATCAACTTCTTGAAGTCGTCGCGATTCTGCAGGCTTTCGAGGTCCGTGTCCTTCTGGATCTTCTCCGCGCTGTTGAAGCCGGCGGCGACAGAGCGGCGGAGCACCGCCATCGCTTGATCCGCTTCGGCGCGGGCCTCTGCCGGCGACAGGCCGGAGCCGCTGTCCGCAGCTGCACCGGCCAGCTTGGCACGCGTGCAGGCCAGGTCGTAGAGCTGCTCCGGTGTCGGCGCCGATACGCGCTCGCGCGCCTTGACGGACCTTCGGAAGAACTTCACCGCGGCGGCAGCCTGTTTGTTCTCGTGGGCGAGGTCTCCTTGAAACGTCAATAGCTCGACGCGGCGATCGTTGTTTTCGGGGTCGTTCGGATTGGCCTTCAGCATCTTGTCGTTGAGGTCGGTCGCCTTCTGGGTCGCAATCGCCGCATCATCGAGCTTGCCGAGTTGCCGCAGCGCCGCGGCCACGCGTTGGAACTGGGTCGCCAGGTCCTTTTGGTACTGGACGACGTTGGGGTGCTCCCGCACCATGCGCTCGCAGGGTTCCTGAACGGCGCGAAGGACCTCGATGGCTTCTGATCCCTGTTTCATGCGCGTCAGAGTGTGGCCCACGTTGGTGCGGCGCGCAGGAAGTAATTCTGGTATTCCGCATTCTCGGGGTGGCCCGCTGACAGCTTTTGCAGGATGTCGGAGGCGCGCTGCAGTGAGGCCAGCGTCTCGGACAAATTGCCTCGCACCTCCTGGCGAGCGGCGATATTTCCCAGAGTCGTTGCCACGTCGAGAGCGAACCGAGGGTCGTCCGGATGGGCCTGCGCCAGCGCTCGCGCAGCTCGAGCGACTGCTTGTAGGCCGCCATCGACGCCTCTTCGCGACCCAGAGTCGCGTTCAAGAGGCCACAGTTGTAGCGAACGCCCGCCAGATTCCTGAGCGTGTGCACGTTTTCGGGCTCGGCCCGATTCATCTCCTCCAGCACGGTCGCACTCGATTCGATCGTCGTTAAAGCGTCGGCCACGCGACCGAGCGCGTAAAGCGGGGTTGCCATTTCGATCGATACCGTGCTCAGCGCGTCCTTAAACCGCACGTTCGTTGGATTATCGCGGACCAGGGCCGCGGCGACGTCGCGAGCCTTTTGCAGGCTCGCCAGCGCTTCGACGTATCGTCCGAGTTCGCCCTGTGCCGTTGCGGCGTCGACGAGGGCATGGATCCGATTCGCTTTGAGGACGTTGTGCGTCGGCCGGGCGACGCTCATCTCCTCGAGAATCTTGAGCCGCCTGGTGTACAGCTCGAGAGCTTTCTCGGATTCTCCCTGGTCCACGTAGATCTGAGCCAGTGTGACGCAATCGTCGCACAGCTCCAGTTGGCAGACGAAATCACTCGGATTGGCCCGCGCCAGCGGCTCGGTAATCTTGAGCGCCGTCTGCGCGGAGACTAGGGCTTCGGGGAGGCGACTTCGCGAGACCCGCAGCACGTTGCTCGTGTGCCCATGTTCGTGGGCCAGTCGCAGGTTGGCCTGGAGATTTCCGGGGTCGCGACGGCGACCCTCCTCGAGAACGCCGATGCTCTGTTTCAAGGTCGCCAGCGCCGCGTCGACGTTTCCTTTGCGACTTTCGAGCGTGGCCAGGCCGTCGAGCGTGCCTGCCAGGCTGACTCGCAGCGAAATGTCGCCCGGGTGCTCGCGGAGGGCGGCGTCCCAGAGTTCTCGGGCGTGCCGCAGAGAATCGACGGCCTTGGCCGCCAGATCCTTGCTGTCGCTTTGAAGTTGCCCGCGGTCGTGCAAGACCGAGGCCAGTTTCGTGCGCAGCTCGGCCGCTTTCGCTGGTGGCGGTGCTCGCAAGAGGGGCTCGAGCAGGACCACAGCCTCGTCGTAGGCCTTGAGCGCGTCGGGCTGTGAGCCGATCTGACGATCGATGGTCGCCAGGTTGTAATAGGCATCCGCCAGTTTGGCCCGCGCCTCCGGCCCGGCGTCGGCGTTGGCGCTCAAGTCGTCCCGCAGTTTTTGATAGAAAGCCAGCGGCGACTGCAGCAAGGTCTTGCGCAGGCCCTCGTTCTCCGGCCGGTTCTTGACGTCGAGATTGCCGTCGACCGCCGTGCGGAAATTCTCGATTGCTCCGACGGCCAGGTCAACTCGGCGCTCGGCCCGGTCGCGCGCTTCGGCCAGACGGGCGTTCGACTGCTCCAGCTCGCGGTTCTTGGCCGCCAGGTCGCGCCCCGATTTCGTTTGCACGGCGGCGACCGTCAGCAGCCCGACGACCGCAACCAACAAAGTCGCGAGCGCCGTCGCCACCAGCGTGCGATGCTTGCGGATCCAGCGGCCCGCCCGCACGCGGGCCGGCTCACGCCAGGCAGAGACAGGCTCATCGGAAAGCCACAACTCCACGTCCTGCGCCAGGTCGAGGGCCGACGCGTAGCGGTCCTCCGGCTCGAGCGACATGGCCTTGCGGCAGATGGCGTCGAGGGGTTCCGGCGTCAACGGATTCACTTGCCACGGCGGCGCAATCTCGCCCCGCTCGACCTTACGCAACACTTCGACGAGATCGCCGTCCACGGATTTCTTACCGGTTAAGAGCGTGTACAGCGTTGCTCCGAGGCTATAAATGTCGCTCGACGGGCCAAGCTGGTCGAGTCGGCCGGCCGCCTGTTCGGGGCTCATATACGCGGGCGTGCCGATGGTCGAGCCCATCTGCGTCGGCGTGATACCGCTGCCGGACTGCGGCTGAATCAGAGAGACGTCGGAGGGTGTCGCGCTCTCCGATTTCCCAATCGGTTTGGCCAGGCCCCAGTCGACGATCAGCGTCTCGCCGTATTTGCCGAGCATCACGTTTTCGGGTTTCAGGTCGCGGTGCAGCACACCCTTGCTGTGGGCAAACGCGATGGCGTTGCAAACGTCGACGAAACGTCGGAGCAATTCGCGGAACGCCACGCGCCGCTCGGGCGAGTCGCTGCTTTCCTTGTCTTTTTCGTGGAAGCTCTTGATTGCCTCCCGCAGATCCTCGCCTTCGATGAAGCGCATCGCATAGTAGGGCCGCCCGTCGCTGTAGCTGCCCAGCGCATAGACCGGGACGATCCCGGGATGCTCCAGCCGCCCGGTGATCTCGGCCTCCATGATGAACCGGTGGCGGTTATCGGGGTTGCGATCTTCGCGGAGTTGAATCTCCTTCAGCGCGACCTCGCGATTCAATTCCTCGTCGTAGGCAACAAAGACCTCGCCCAGCCCCCCTTTGGCATGCGGCCTGAGAATCTTGAACCGTAGCGGCCTTCCCGACTCCTCAGCCTCGCGCGACGGCTGCGCAATTGTGACCGCGCGCTGGGGGTCAGTGCCGAGGATGTGCGTCCGGGGCAGCAGTCTGAGGCTCTCCTGCACTTCGGCGTCGGCGACCTCCAGAAGGATCGAACGGGCGGCATCGACGGAACTCAAGGCCGCGAGGCTCTGCGTGGAATCGCCCTGATGCATCTGAAGATGGCGATTGACCAGCGAGTCCAAGTCGGCGACGACGTCGGCCGTCAGCCCGCCCTGATCGACCAGAATCTCCCCCAGCGGCCGGTGCTTGGCCAGCACCCAGGCGTTCATGGCCGCGACCAGCGCATCGCGCCCGATGAAATCCATTTGCAGTGCCAGGATGCCGAACAGCAGGTTGCGATCAGCAGGGGAGCGGGACATCAATTGGTGACTCGTCACGGATGCTTATCGCGGTGCGCGAAGTGGCAGACCTCAGAGCATATCGAACGATTTCGAGCGAGTACAACAAACGAATAGAGTCGGTAATCGCACCGTATTCGACCCTGCGAACCGCTCCGCTTGCGGCGAATAAGCTGCGGTTGCTTCGCTTCCGCGAGTGCCGGGCTAAGTCACGGCCCTTCCACGCCGACCACCGGGCTGCGTCGTTCGGTCAAAATCGTGTCCCGCCAGACGCCGTGGAGCTGGCCGATTCGTTCGCGTTTGCCGACCACCCGGAAGCCGCACGCACGCTGCAGCCGCAGGCTCGCTTCGTTCTCGGCAAAGGCGCCACCCTGCAGCGTCCAGATGCCGCGGCGTTCTGACTCGGCGATCGTTGCCAAGAGAAGTTGCCGACCGACGCCTTGGCCGCGGCAGGCGGTGTCGACATACACGCTGGCCTCGGCAACGCCCGCGTAGCAGCACCGACCAGAGACTGGGCTGAGCGCGGCCCAGCCGATCACGCGGCCCTCGAGCCCTGCGACCAGGCGAGCGAACGGAAGGTGAGCGGCATCCCATCGCTCCCAAGTCGGGGCCTCAAGCTCGAAGGTCGCCTGCCCGGAGTCAATCCCTTGCTCGTAGATCGTCCGTACCCGCTCCCAATCCGCGGGCTCCATCGGCCGGATCTCGACACTCATCGAATCTCCTAGAATCCAGAGACAATCCGCTGCTCGCCGGTCCCCGATTCATCCTAGTGAATCGGTTCGGCGTTGTCCTCGCGAAATCTCCGCGCGTCCGGGGCGATCCAACGGACCGAAAAACCTGTCGTCACTGGCCCGGCATCGCGTCGGCGGGCTCCTGTTCGTTCGGCTCGGGCTGACGCGTGAAACGGCCCCTTGTGGGTGAGACCAACGTGCCGTTCTTGAAACTCATGTCGCTGAATTCGGCGGCGATCATCTCGTAGCCCGAGCGCGGGTGCAAACCGGCCGGAAGGTCCAAAAAGATCTTTCGCCGAGGTTTGAGTTTCAGTTCCTCGGGTGCGTCGCAGATGATTTTGCGGCCCTTGATGGAATACACCAGCCCGTCGAGGCGGAAGTCGCCCCCCTGACTTTGATCCTCCACTCCCCACGTTCCGTCGGTGCCAAGTATGATTTTGAGGCCCGGGTGCACCTCGCTGACGTAGGTCCCCGCGACCTCGTCAAAGGTCAGCGAGCGGCCGAAAATCGCGCCCGGGCGGAACATCACGTAGACGAGGAACAGGGTCAGGGCCAGCAGCCCCGCGCCGCCGAGATACAGCCAGATCGCGTCCTTGAGCGCTTTGGCCAATTTCCGCTTTTTCTTCCCGCTCTTTGTTTTCGCAAAAACCTTGGGTTTCCCCTTCGAGGCCGATGGCGGCCGGGGGCGTCGGATCGGCAGGGGCGCTCCGTAGTCCTCTTCAACGTCCTCCGGCGGTGGCTCCTCGACGATGTCGTCTGGTTCGGCGTCGTCGGAATCATGGTCGAAGTCGATGTCTTTGGGCGCTGGCCGAGGCCTCGCGGCCGCTTCTTGCAAGAGCATTCCGAACTCGGTCGTCTCGCCCATCGGCTTCCCGGCATCCGACGGCTGTGCTGTCTCGTGGCTCTCGTGGGCGAATGGATCGAGCCCCTCTGCGGGTGCCTCGTAGTCGAACTGATGCGCGCAGCGCGGACAGGTCACCCGGGACTTGGAGCGTCGCCCAAACTTGAGCTTGGCGTTGCACTCGGGGCAGAAAAAATACTGGCTCACCGGCATGCGAGACGATCCCTATTCAACCAACGATCGGAGAAGCACCCACCAGCTTACGCTGGCGGCTCGCCGGGTCGGAGAGCATTATCGTGCTCCGCCGCGCGCTTTTCGGGATCTTGGACGGACGGACGTCGCGCCACCCACCAGCCGAAGCTGGCGAAGACTGCCGCAAACAGCAGGTATCCGACTGCGATGCCGAAGGTGTGCGCTGCCAGCGCTCCCTGCGCGGGCTCGGCGAACACGAACAAGAAATCGACGACGTTCCCCTTCAATTGATACGCGTGAGTGAGACCCAGCGCCGCGAAGGCAGCTGCGATCAGCGACCAGAGTGCGGCCGAGTAGAACTTCCGGTCGATCAGAAAGGCGGCGATCGCGGCCAGAATCATGCAGGTGAAGATGTAGCCCCGCTCCATCACCAAGAGGCCGTGCAGCAGGAAGCCGTTCACGTCGAAATTGGGGTTCCGCGCCAGAGCGCTCTGCATGGTCAGCGTGGCGCCCGCGACGCCGCACATGATGAAGGATCCCTGCACGACGGTCAGGCCCCACGCAGCGATTGCTGGAAACAGGCCGAGCGCGACGGCCGGCGCGTGCTCGCGTGGCGTGGTCTGAAATGCCTGAGCCGTGATGATGACGCCGATCCAGAGCACGATCGGCATCCCCGCTTCGATCGGGATGACGCTGCGGATCAAGCTGACGGTCCCGGTGAGGCAAATCACGGTGATCACCAGGCCGTTCAAGGTCGAGTAGCCGGCCCGCGCGCCGAGCGCTTTCCAGCCGGGATGGCCGATGTAGATCGTCGTGGGAAAACAGCTGCCGAAGAGCGAAGCCGCGATCGTGGCGATTCCGTTCACCGAGAGCGAGGCCGCCGTGGGAAAACGGTCGCCGGCCGCCTCTGCCGACTCGATGTTCTGCAGGCTGCCCAAGACGTTGAACAGCCCCATCGGAATAATCACCGAGAGATATCCGAGCCATTCGTGCGGAGAGTGGGCGATTTCCTGGCAAAACGCCCACAACGTACGGCCGGCAAAATGCGGATGGTGAAAGCCTCGCTCGCTCCAGGCGGAAGTGACGGCGCTCGCGCTCATCGCCGGGCCGGACAGCGACTCTGGTAACAAATGGGGCAGCACCCAGGCGCAGACCGAACCGCACACGATGGCCACGAGACCTCCGGGCAAACCCAGCGGAAAGCTGACGCGCGAGAAATAGGTGATCAAGATCAAGGCCAGTGGCAGCATGCCGACCAAGGGTCGCTGGAAAATTTCGAGCGTGAACTTCATCGCAATAAAGCCGATCGCAATCCCGGCGAGCGTCGACAACAGGGCAGCCCGCGGCGTCCGCCGGCGGATTGGCTCGGCGACGAATGCCCCAAAAAACTCGATCAGTCCGCTCCCCAGGCAGGCCACCATGCCCGCTTTCCACGCCATCTCGCCGCTGTTCGTCCGCTCAAAGACGGGGATCATCACAAAGTAGATGTAGATCAAGAGCGACGGCGTATTGATGCCGAAGGGGAGCGCTGTGACGTCGCTGCGGCCGGTGGCCCGGGCCACGAAATGGGCCTGGATCGCGTAGTAGACGTTGCCGATCAGAATGCTGATCGCGGCACCCGGCAGGATGTACGAAAGCATCAACTCGGAGCCGCCCGGGATCCCGCAGTACCCGCACAGTTGCACGATCAACAGCAACTGCACGAGGTTGTCGACGAACAGGCCGAAAAACCCGTCGAGATCCCGTTTGACAAAGACCGGGTAACGTACCGGCATGATGCGGGCAGACTAACTGGCGGCTCGACGGGGAGTCAAGAACCGGTTGGCCACGGGCCGCCTTTTTGGAATCGGCTTCAATCACTGGGCAATCGCCGAGACCTGCCGAAGCAGCCGCGAGGAGTTGCAGGGGTTCGAGCGGCACAAAGTTCGGTCGCACTCGGCCCAGGCATGATCGAGAGGGATCTGCCAGTTGTTCCCTCACCAAGCTCGTGCGCCGGCTCGGGTACGGGATTTGCGACAAAATAGTTTTCGAAGCTTTCGCATCCGCGGGAAGCGGTATCTGCGAGAAGGATTGTGAGGAACTCCAATGGCTAAGAAAAAATCAATGACGAAGCCCAAGGGGGCGGCGAAGCCCCGCGCGTCCAAACATAGGTCCCAAGCGGCGCCTCGTCAGACGCAACGCAAGCAGGGACGCACGCAACCACAAGAACAAGAAGAGGTGGAACGCCGGACAGAGGGCGATCACCCTGCGGGTGAGCCGTACGAGGGCGAGCACCCGCCGGGCGAACACTTCCGAGGCGAGCGCAATCGAGGTCGGCGAGCTAGCGAACCGGGGTCCCTCGAGCAGGAAACACTCGACCGCCGAGCGCCCTACAACAAGACGTACGGTCAGTAACTCAGCGCCCTAGTTCCAGCGGCAGATCTGCGAGCTGGCCTCTTGTAGGTGATGCTCGAGCGTCGGCTTTTCGCCGTCCGGACAATTACGCAGGCAGGAGCGCAATAGGTCCAGCGCGTGCCCCGGACGATTCGCGTGCAGCGAAATCAAAGCCAGGTCGCGACGTTCCTGGTACGACGCCGGTTGCAGCGCGGTCAGCCGATGCTGCACCATCCAGGCCGCCGTCCAGTTCGACTGGCGGGCGTAAAGCACCTTGAGATTATTCAGCATGCGAATCACGATGGCCCGCGGGCCGACCGGCTTGAGCGCCATGCGCAGGTGGGACCGCTTGAGTCCGACGCTCTGACTGAGCCACCTGCTGCACTCGTTTCGAGAAAGGACCCGGCCCCGCGAAAACGCGTCGACAAACAGAGTCCCTCCCACCGATTCGTAGCGCGTGAGAAAATGCTTGGGAGCCGAGACGCCGCGAAGGTCGATTCCGACCCGCTCGGCCACGGCCATATACAGCACCGACAGGGTGATCGGCAGACCGCGTCCTGTTTCGATCACGCGATGCAGATAACTGCTGTCAGCCCGCTCGTAGCATTCGTCGTCGCCATAGATGCCGTGCCGCTCGGCCAGACACTTGGCCAAGAGCTGCAGACTTTCGGATTCGCCCCGCGCTCTGACAATCGCTCCGGAAAGCTGGCCCGCGCAGCACTCAAGCCATTCAAGCACCGGGCGAAACTCGAGCCCCGGATAGGCATCGCGGGCCAACTCGAGCGCCAACACGGTCAAATCCACGTCTCCCCGCCGTGTGAGCAGCTTCAAGAATTCCGAGTCGCACGCGTAGGCGGGTTCGGCAGTCATCGGCCCTTCTCAAGGGAGGACAGTTTTTCTCGCGAACGTGAGAACGAACGCACTTGGAAGCCGGCAGATTTCGTGATGGGCCGGCGACGAACGTCTGCGCCCACTTATAGCGAGTTCCGCGCACTCGGGCAATGCGTTCTCGCTTCGTAAAAGACTTGAGAACTGCATCGCGCGCGGAGTTTTTCTAGCGCGCGAATGGATACAATATTGACACGGTTGACGCAACGAAATTCTCGACGAGTATCACAGAATCGTATTTCGGAGTGACGCGATGGCCAAGTCCTCGCATCAAGCTTTTCTCAGGCATCTGCTCCTCAGGCAGCCGGAGGTGGCGCACCACGGCTGGGTTCCGGCCGCCGACGTCTATGAGCTTCACCTCGGTTGGATGATCAAAGTCGAGCTCGCCGGCATCCGCCCGCAAGACGTCAGCGTGACGCTCGACGGCGACATCTTGCGGATCGTGGGGCGTCGCCGCGACTGGGTCGCGCACGAAACGCGCGGCTGTCACTCCCTGGAGATTTCCTACGAGCGATTCGAGCGCCGCTTCGACCTGGCCGACGTGCCCGACGGTTCGCGAATCGTGACCGAATACCGCGACGGCATGCTGCTCGTCAAGGTGCTGCCGCCGTAAGTGTGCCGTGCCGCCAAGATAGATCGCAGCCCCGGGTGAGCACCAACTTCTGGGAATCAACGACATGGCCGACACCACGACTCTGCCGCTCCTGCCGCTGAAAAACTCGGTCCTTTTCCCGTTTGCGCTGATGCCGCTGGCCGCCGGACGGCCCCAATCGCTGGCGTCGCTGGAGGCTGCCTCGAAGGGCGAGGAAAAATTGATCGCTGTCTTCACTCAGCGGAATCCGGATGTCGAAGAGCCCAAACTCGAGGACCTTTCGCATTTTGGCACCAAGGCCGTCATCCGCCGCATGGGTCGCGCCGACGGCGTCGTCCAGGCCCTCGTCCAGGGACTCGAACGGATCGAGTTGGTTGGGCTTGACCTTTCGAGCACGCATCCCACGGCCACGGTGCGGTCCGCACCGCTGCCAGCTGATTCGAGCCCCGAGGCGGAAGCCCTCCAACGCGAGCTGCTCGAGCTGGCGGCCGGAATCCAGGACCTTGCCGGAGCCGAGCCGCGGATCGACTTCGCCGAACTGGCCTCCCAGCTCGAAGACCCGGGGCAGATTGTCTACTTGCTGGCATCGGTGGTCGGCGTCGAATCCGAAAAAGCCATCGGCATCCTGGATGCTCCGACGCGGCTCGAGGCCATGCATCTCTTGCACGACGAACTCATCCGCGAGAAGCAGGTCGCCGAGGTGCGACAGAAGATCAACAAGCAGGCGTCGAGCGAAATGAGCAAGGAGCAGCGCGAATACCTGCTCCGCCAGCAGCTCCGCGCCATCAACGAAGAACTCGGCGAAAACAGTCCCGAGCAAGCGGAGGTCGTGCAGCTTCGCAAGCGGCTCGACGAGATCAAGCTCCCCGAGGAGGTCCGACAGGAGGCTGAGCGCGAGCTGAAGCGGCTCGAGTCGACCCCCGCGGTCGCGCCCGATTTTCAGGTCACGCGGTCCCATCTCGAACTGATGATCGAGCTGCCCTGGAGCGAGATGACGACCGACAACCTCGACCTGGCCTCCGCCCGCCACGTGCTCGACGAGGACCATTACGGCCTCACCGACATCAAGGAGCGAATCCTCGAACATCTGGCGGTGATGAAACTCAATCCCGAGGCTCACGCGCCGATCCTCTGCTTCGTCGGCCCGCCGGGCGTCGGCAAAACCTCGCTGGGCCAGTCGATCGGCCGCGCGCTGGGCCGCAAGTTCGAGCGATTTAGTCTCGGCGGCCTGCACGACGAGGCGGAGCTGCGCGGCCATCGCCGCACGTACGTCGGCGCTATGCCGGGCCGCGTGCTGCAGGCCCTCCGCCGCGCCAAGGTCAAGAATCCGCTGTTGATGCTGGATGAAGTCGACAAGCTCGGCAGCGACTATCGGGGCGATCCGGCCGCCGCACTCTTGGAAATCCTCGACCCGGCCCAGAACTCGACGTTTCGCGACAACTATCTCGATTTGCCGTTCGACCTGTCGCGAGTCTTCTTCATCACCACCGCCAACACGACCGAGACCATTCCGCGGCCCCTGTTGGACCGGATGGAGCTGATCCGCCTCACTGGCTACAGCGACGAGGAAAAACTCGAGATCGCGAAGCGTTTTCTGCTCGCCCGTCGCCGCAAAGACGCCGGCCTGTCTCCCGAGCAACTGGTCGTTCCCGACGAAACGATCCTGGCCATCATCCGCCGTTACACGCGCGAATCGGGCGTGCGCGAGCTCGAGCGGACGCTCGGCCGCCTGGCGCAAGGTCGCGCTGCGAATCGCCGAGGGGGACGCCAGCCACGTCACGCTCGGGCCCAGCGACCTCAAGCCGTTCCTCGGCCCCGAGCGGTTCTTCCAGGAGTCGGCCCGCAAAACACTCCCGCCCGGCGTCGCCACAGGACTGGCTTGGACGGAGACCGGCGGCGACGTCCTCTATGTGGAGGCCCTCCTGTTGCCCGAGAGCGACCGCAGCGAACGCTTCCTGCTCACCGGCCAGCTCGGCCGCGTGATGCAAGAATCGGCCCAGGCCGCCCGAAGCTACATCGTCTCGCACTTCGCGGCGCTCGGCATCGAACCGTCAACCGGGGGCGTGCACGTCCACGTGCCGGCCGGCGCCATCCCCAAAGACGGCCCCTCCGCCGGCGTTACGATGGCCACGGCTCTCGCCTCGCTCTACTCCGGTTTCCCCGTCCGCAACGACACGGCCATGACGGGCGAAATCACGCTCACCGGCATGGTCCTGCCTGTCGGCGGCATCAAGGAAAAGGTTCTCGCCGCCCGCCGCGCGGGCCTCAAATGTGTGATCCTGCCTAAGGAAAACGCCCGCGACATCGGCGAGCTGACCGAGGAAGTGCAACAAAGCATACGCTTCGAATACGCCGAGAGAATCGAGGACGTCCTGTCGGTCGCCATCCCGCAGCTCGCCGAACGCCTGGCCCCGGTGCCGGTGCAATAGAGCACCACGGGTGATGGTCGGCACTGGACTTCGGCGAGCTCAGCAGAGCCGCAGCGTGTCCGCCCAGTCCAGCGGCACGCCACGTGTGAATCTGGGGCTGGATTATCAGACAAACCCGGCCCGCTCGCCCCGTCTACTCTTTGGGCGCTGACGTTCCCTGCGGGCACGGTGCACAAAGATGCAGTCGGTAATTCGCATTGTGGCCTTCGAGTTTGCCGGCGGGGACGCGTTCTTTTTGGGCCTGGCCCTCTTGGCGACGGGCGCTCTCGTTGCTGGCTGGCGCGACGGTCCTCGTATTCGGGCGCTTTTTCGACTGGCGACGATCTGCGCTGGCATCGTGATCGCGGCCTCGGGAACGCCGTTGCCGATATGGTTCTATGGCGTCGGCCTGGTGTTGATCGGCCTTTCGCTCTTGCCGCGCCCTCTCACCACAGAGAACAGCAGGACTTACCGGCGCTTTCGGATCGTTTCGACCTTGCTCGCCTTCTGGTGCGCGGCCGCGGCCGCGTGGGAGTTCTCTTATCGACTGCCGCCCCGGGTGAATGGCACCAAGCGCTTTGACACGCTGGCGGTAATCGGCGACTCGGTCAGTGCGGGGCTCCTAGGCCCGAAGGAGCGGACCTGGCCCAAGCAATTTCGAGAGCGCTACTTCGGCAGCGTTGTCGATCTCTCGCGAAGGAGCCACCGCGAAGTCTGCGCTTCGCCAGGCTCTATCCCTGAACGGGCGCTCGGACAACGCCGAGCCCGTAGTGCTCATCGAAATTGGAGGCAACGATTATTTCGAGCGTGTGGCGCCGTCAGAATTCGCGGCGCAACTCGACCGCTTGCTGACAGAACTCGACCGCCCCAACCGTCAACTGATTATGCTGGAGCTGCCGCTGCCCCCCTTTTACAACGCTTACGGCCGCGTGCAGCGGGAGCTGGCAGCCACGCATCGCGTTCCTCTGATCTCGAAACGACAATTCGCGCGGGTCGTGTTCACGTCGGGAGCGACACTCGACACGGTCCACCTATCCGAGTCCGGACACAGCCTCTTCGCCGACATGGTCTGGGACCACGTGGGAGCCCTGCTCCGCTCGAAATAAACCGGCCCAATGCAGTGGCCGGTGCGGCATGGAGAAAACGCCGGCGAGCCGCGAGCGTCAGCTGGCGGGTGCTTCGCGCGGCTTCGCGATGGGTTCGTTAAAATAAGCGGCCATGAAAGCCGTCTACATCGAGGCTCCCGGTCCGCCTGAAAGCATCCGCTTCGGCGACTTGCCGACCCCCACCGCGGGGCCAGGTCAGATCCTGGTTCGCGTCGCCGCGGTCTGCGTCGACCCGATCGACGTCTATATCCGCTCGGGTGCGTTTAAGATTCCGCTTCCGTCGCCCTTTATCATCGGTCGGGACCTGGTCGGTCGTGTGGAATCCGTCGGTGGCGGCGTCACGAAATTTGCGCCCGGCGACCGGGTCTGGTGCAACAACCAGGGTTACGACGGCCGGCAAGGGACGTTTGCCGAATATGCCGCCGTCGAAGAGCGATTGCTTTATCCGCTGCCCGCCGGCGTCGACGAGCGGCAGGCGGTCGCCTTCGTGCACTCGGCTTTCACCGCCTGTCTCGGGCTCGAGCGGGCTCGGCCCCGCGCGGGCGAATCGCTGTTCGTGAACGGCGGAGCCGGCAACGTTGGCTCGGCGCTAATTCAGATGGCCAGAGGCCGCGGACTGCGTGTGGCGGCCACGGCCGGCAATCTGGAAGGTCTCGACTGGTGCCGCTCGATCGGCGTCGAGGCGGCTGCCAACTACAAACAGGACGACATCGACGCGATCCTCAAAAAATTCGCCCCGCACGGCGTCGACATCTATTGGGACACGTCGGGCCAGCCCGATTTCGATTCCGCCATCAACCGGCTGGCTTCCGGCGGCCGAGTGATCGTGATGGCCGGCCTCAAAGCCCGGCCGCCGTTTCCCGTCGGGCCGTTCTACGTCAAAGGCTGCTCGATGCATGGCTTCGCTATCACGCACGCGACGGATGAAGAACTCTCGACGAGCGCCGCTGCCATCGTCGGCTGGATGGCCCAGGGCAAACTCAAAGTCCGCATCGACCGCGTGCTTCCCTTGAGCGAAACGCAAACGGCCCATCGCCTGGTCGAAGAGCACGCCCCGATCGCCGGCAAGATCGTGCTGACGCCGTGAGTGGCGGAGCGGCACAAATTGCCTCAAATCGGCCCTCTTCTGCTTGGTGTCCTTGGTCCCTTTGTGGTTCAATCTCTGTTGGCCTTGTCGGCATCAACATCTGGGCGTTTTCCTGAAAGGCATTCGCGCATGCCCCTTCATAAGAGTCGATTGGTGGCCGGTTGGTTTGTCGCCATTGCGGTGATCGCGTTATTCGGCAGTAGGCCGTCGATTGCCGCGGGGGCAGACTTGGATGTTCAGAAAACGGACGTTCAGAAAACGACCGTCATGGTCCCGATGCATGACGGCGTGCACCTCGCCACCGACGTTTATCGTCCGGCGGGCGACGTGAAACCGCTGCCAGCGATTTTCTCGCGCGGGCCGTACGGCAAGGCTGCCGGCCCCACCGCAAGTGCGGCGCGAGCCGCCTGCAAGCGGGGCTACGTCTTCGTCTCGCAGGACATGCGGGGTCGCTTTGCCTCCGAAGGCAAAGATTGGGTTGTGTTTCACAATGACGGTTGGGGCGAGCGGCGCGACGGGCAGGAATCGCTCGAATGGATCGCCAAGCAGCCCTGGTGTAACGGATCGATCGGCACGACCGGCCCCTCCGCGCTCGGCATTACGCAAACGATGATGGCACCCGGCGCGCCCGCCTGCCTCAAGGCGCAATTCATCATGGTTGCGTTCGACGATATGTATTCGCAGGGAAGCTACGAGGGGGGCGTCTGGCGCACGTCGCTCATTGAAAACTGGGTGACGATGGCCGGCCTCAATCGTAAGAACATCGACATTCCCATCCAGCACCCGCGACGCGACGCCTTTTGGGCCGAGACCGATGCCCGATCGCACGCCGACCGCGTCAATGTGCCGGCCATTTTCCTCGGCGGCTGGTACGACATCTTTGAGCAGGGAACGCTCGATTCGTTCGTCACGATCCACAACCACGGCGGTCCGCTGGCCCGCGGCAAGTGCCGCCTGGTGATGGGCCCGATCGCGCACGGCGACTTCAGCGCTTTGAAATATCCGGCGAACTCGCGGAAATTTCCCAAAGCGGGCGACAGCGACCGCTTCTTCGACCACCATCTCAAAGGAGTTGCCAACGGAGTCGAGCAGGACAAGGCCGTCAACTATTACGTGATGGGTGATACCACCGATCCGCATGCCCCGGGCAACGTCTGGCGAGCGGCCGACAACTGGCCTCCTCCGTCGCGAGCGACTTCCTTCTATTTCCACCAGGACGGCCGGCTGAGCACCGATCGCCCGGCCAGCGCCGACGACGCGCGTTCGTTCAAATACGATCCCGAGAAGCCGGTGCCGACGCTGGGCGGCCAGAACCTGTTTGGACCGAAAGGCCCGGCCGACCTGCGATCGATCGAGTCGCGACCCGACGTGCTGGTCTTCAGCACCGAAGTGCTGAAAGAGCCGGTCGAAGTCACGGGCCGCATCCTGGCCGAGCTGGCGATTTCGTCCGACTGCCCCGACACCGATTTCGCCGCGCTCTTGGCCGACGTCTATCCCGACGGCCGCTCGATGCTGGTGACCGACGGCATTCTGCGGGCCCGCTTCCGCAAATCGTTCGAGCGGGAGGAATTTCTCAAATCGGGCGACGTCTACGACCTGATTGTCGACCTGTGGAGCACATCGCTGGTCTTCAACAAGGGGCACAAGATCCGTGTGCTTGTGACGTCGTCCAACGCCCCGCGGTTCGACCCCAATCCCAACACGGGCCACGAATTCCGGGCCGACAAAGAAACCCGCGTCGCGACCAACACGGTCCACCTGTCGGCCGGCCACTGCTCAAAGATCGTGCTGCCCATTATGGACGAATCACAGCTGAAGGAGCCGAGCCGACCCGTGGCGGCGGCTCCCACGCGCTAGATCTGCGTGGCACTGAACTTTCGGCGAGTTCCGTCGAGTCTCGGTTCGTCCAGGAGTGTCTCGTCACTGCGCAGAAACGGACTGGCGGACAAGCCACCAATGCCGCCCCGCCGCTGCGCGGCTCGTCGTGGATTTGGATCTCTCGTCGGAACTGACGATGCTGCTTTCCATCGGTACGGCATTCGCTAAAAATTGCAGCATGTTCACCGTTCCAGGACTTCGCGCCCTTTTTTTGGCCCTTGCGATCGGCGGACCGCTGGCTGGCTCGTGCTGCGCCGGCTATGGGCGACAAACTCTGGTCGTGGAAGCCGACTACAGCTACGTGCCCGTTTGTCGTTGGATCGAGAAGAATGTTGACGCGATCCAAAAAAGCTCCGGGGCCAAAATCCTCGAGACCCGTGGGGACCTCGTGACCTTGCAGCTCGAGACCAAGTACGGGACGCAGACCTTTCGCATTCGCCGCTCGGGCACGCGCGGCGACTACCGAGCTTCCTTCGTCGATCGGTCCGCCGGGACGCTGACGAACTATTCTTATCGCATCCAAGTGACGAGCCTGGAAGGGGGGCGATCGCAAATCGAAATCACGATGACCGCGTTTTCAGAAGACAATAACGGGGTCTCGGTCAACATCGAATTGCGCAAAGCCCTGCGATTGATGCGGGACTATTTGGAACCCAGGCTGACCAAGCAATAACCCGATTCTGCCTCTGCCTCCCCCCGTCCCCGGCACTCGTTTGACCGCACCGTCGCTGCCCTCTGGCGGAATGCAGAAAAAATTTTGAAATCTTTTGCAATTTGCGCGAACCACTGTCATCCGGCGGCCGTCTTGAGGCCGTTGGAGATACTGTTGCACGACGGCCCCCGAGGCCGTACACTTAGACGGAGTAGTGTTCTTCTGTTTAGTTTCCCTGAGCGACTGCGGTCATAACCGCAGGAGGTCGTACGATGCATCCGAATTTTGACAACGCCTGCCAAAACGTCGTCAATCACGTCTCGAACGCACATACCGCGTTCGCCGGACATTCGGTGGCTTGCGTCGACGCGACCTCGAAACGCCTGCTCGGCAGGAAACGACTTTCGACCCAGCGTCAGACGCAACCAGGCGATACGCAGTCGGGCGATAGGCCCGACATGCGCAGTCCGTCGGGCTCAAGGCCCGACAGTTCCATGCGGGATTCGATGTCCCGCGGGGAACGCCTGGCCCTACCGACGCGTTCATTACGAACGCAGACGTGGGTGGCGGCGGACGCAACAGCCGGCTATTGGCCGGCGGGGAACGAGCCGGCCGCCATTTGGGCGGCACTGGTGATCGCGAGAGCGCTCGCCAGTTAGGGCTGCACGGTCGATTGAGTCGTTTTTGGCTTTGAGCGAACGGTCGTGTCCCCCGGCCTTGTGTGCTGGGCGACGTTTTCTCCCGTTCAATCCCGCGTGGTTCTGTTGCTTTCCGGCTAGCGACCTTCATTCGCCGGCCTTCGAGCAACGCGGAACCTCACGGCCGACTGCAGGGTGAACTTCGGCCCCGCGTGTTCGGCAAGCCCTTTCTGTTTCCAGGCGGTTCAGCGGTCAGCTGGCTCTCGCAAACGAGAGCCGACGCATCAGGCCGCTCCCTACGGGTGGGAGCTGAGGAAGATGGAAGAGCAACGGACAATCCGGCTGGTCTTGGAAGCCCAAGCCGGCAGCCGCGAAGCCTTCGGGCAACTCGTCAACCAGTTCGAGACCACGGTCTTCGCGACCGTGATGTCGCGGCTGCGCCACCGGGCCGAGGCCCGCGAGGTGACGCAGGACGTGTTCGTCCAGGCCATGCGCAAACTCTCCCAGCTCCGCGAGCCGGAACGTTTCGGCGGCTGGTTGCGGCAGATCGCGGTGCGGATGTCGATCAACCGGGCCGTGCGCCGGCCGCACGAAATGACGCTCGCCCCCGAGACGTTCACGTCGCTCAAGACCGAGCCGCGGACGCCGCTGGATGACCTGCTGCGCAACAGGCGCTCGAAGCAGGTCTGGGGCGGACTGTCGAAGCTTCGCGACCTCGATCGCCGGACGCTGATCGCGTTCTACGTCGAGGGACAATCGCTCAAGCAGATGAGCGACAAGTTCGACAGCCCGATCGGCACGATCAAGCGCCGGCTGCACACGGCCCGCAACCGGCTCCGCAAGGAGCTGACCGAGGCCATTCCGGCGTAAGGGATCGGCCTCCAAATTGATGGGTGGCACGGGCGGCTTGTCCGCCCGTGCTTCTTTTGTGATCGTACGGCGTCCGGCCTCGTGTGCCACGGCTGAAGGTGCTTAACTTTTCCCGGCCAACCGCCGCAAAGAACGGGCCGATGAAGCCGATCGTTTTTTCGTGTGAAGGGACCTTGCCCCGCGCTCCCGAAGAGATCGCCAGCCAGATTCTCGACCTTGCCAACTGGCCTGCCTACACCGGGTTCTGGCCACTTCCGGGAATCAAAAGAGCCGAGTTCGAAGTGCGCACGCCCGAAATCGTCGGCACTCGCTTTCGGGTGACCGACACAGACGGATCGAGCCACGTCGAGGAAATTGTCGAATGGCAACCGACTCATCGGCTCCAACTGCGGATGCACGATTTCTCGGCCCCGCTCTCCCGATTCGCGACGCGGTTCGAGGAGACCTGGCAGTTCGAGAGGACGAATGAAGGAACCGAAGTGATTCGCTCCTTCGAGCTGTACGCAACGTCCCTGTTCGCCAAGCCCTTCCTCTGGGTGATTTCGCTCTTGCTCAGGCGAGCCATCGCTCGCCACCTCCGCCAATTGGCCGTAGCCGCTCCGTTGTCGCCGTAAATCACTCGAATGCCGGTCAGGCTCGTCGGAAATGAACAAGCGTAATACCCTTGGTAAAGAGCACGGCTGAGCGACTCGACTGAGCTCGCCGAAGTCCGAAACGTCTCAGCTGCGGCACCCGATCGAATTTCCGGATCCCTTCGGACAAGCGGCCAGACTTCAGCGAGCCTCCTTCGGGTCTGACTTCGGCGAGGTCAGTCGAGTCGAGCCTCAGGGTCGAAGACGGTCGAGCCGTGACACCCAAACTCCCTGAAGGAGAGGCCAATGTCGAGCGATCATCAGGTTCGCAGTTCGACGCCGCGCGTTTCGGACTCATCCACGCGTCGCTGGGTCAAGGCAAAGCCGCTTGACGAGATCGCGCCTGGAGCTTGCGTCGTCGTGCACCTGGAGGGGTGCACGCTGGCAATTGTCCGCGACGGCGAACGGGTGTTTGCCGTCGACAATCGCTGCCCACACATGGGGTTTCCCCTCTCGCGCGGCAGCATCTGCGAAGGTATTCTCACTTGCCACTGGCATCACGCCCGCTTCGACCTCGAGACGGGCGGCACGTTCGACCAATGGGCCGACGATGTCCGGGCCTTTCCCACCGAGATTCGCGACGGAGCCGTCTGGGTGGACCTCACGCCGCAATCCGATCCGCGGCGACACCATCTCGAACGTCTCAAGGTCGGCCTCGAGCGGAATATCTCGCTGGTGCTCGGCAAGGCCGTGCTGTCGCTGCTCGACGCCACGCCGCACAGCATCGAGCCGTTTCGCGTCGGGCTCGACTTCGGCACGCGCTACCGGCGGGCCGGTTGGGGGCAAGGACTCACGATCCTCACCTGCGTGCAAAACCTCCTGCCGTGGCTCGATCCTGGCGATCGCCCGCGGGCCCTGTTCCACGGCTTGTCGGCGGTGGCCAACGATTGCGACGGCGAGCCTCCGCGGTTCGCGATCCGGCCGCTGCCGGACAAGAACGAATCTCGCCACGCTCAAAAAGTGGTTTCGGCAATTCATCGAAGTTCGCGACGCGGAAGGGGCCGAGCGGTGCATCGCGTCGGCTGTGCGGGCCGGCGCCGACAGCCGTCAGATGGCCGACATGCTGTTCGCCGCGGCGACCGATCATCGCTTTATCGACATCGGCCATCCGCTCGACTTCACGAACAAGGCCTTCGAGGCACTCGACGTCGCAGGCTGGGAGCACGCCGAGCCCGCACTCACGAGCCTCGTCGCCACCTACTCCGCGGCCGAACGCATGGAGGAATCCAACGAATGGCGGCACCCGATTGACCTGGTCGCGCTGTTGGAATCGTCGTTCGTCGAATTGCCGCAGGCTCTGGATGCCGGCCGCTCGAGAGCCGATGCCTGGCAGCCGAGGGAAGAGATGGTCGACGAACTCCTGTCCGACGATCCCGAGCGAGTCATCGCCACGCTGCTCAGCTCTCTGCGAGACGGCTGCCCGCCAGTGGAACTGGCTGGACAGGTCGTCTACGCGGCTGCCCTGCGGATCGCCCGCTTTCCAACGAGCAATGAATTCCGCGATTGGGACACAGCCCTGCACACATTCACCTTCGCCAATGCCGTCCAACAGGGTCTCAGACGTTGCCAGTCCCCCGAACTCCTGGGGGGCGTGTTCGACGCGGCGATGAGCGTTTACCTCAACCGCTTCCTCAACGTCCCGGCCACTCTGATTCCCGAACCCCCCGACGCCTTGGTCGATCCCGACGAACTGCTGGAAGCCCTGCCCCCCTTGTTGGATCAGCGGCACCAGGTCAATCAAGCGGCGCACTTTGTGGTTCGCTATCTCCGCGGCGGCGGAGACGAACGACGCCTGCTGGCAATGCTCGGCGGACTGCTTTTGCGCGAAGATCGCGATTTCCACACGATTCAAATGATCGAAGGGGCGATCCGCCAGCATCAGCTCCTCGAAGGATCTCCCACCGCTCGCATGCATATCCTGGTCGCTGCCACCCGTTACCTCGCCGCCCACGCGCCGACGATGCGCTCGCAGGAACAAACCTGGCAGATCGTCGACCGGCTGCACCATGGGGCGCGATTGTTTGAGGCGGAGTGAGCGGGCCGCCCGCCCTCCCTCGATCCCAAGCTCCCCCATAGGCGTGGCACCCGGCACTCCATACCGGTCGCGGCACATTACGAATTGGGGAACCAGTGCCCCCGAGGCCCCGGACGTTCGGCCCTAGTGGTGTAGCCGGCCAGGTCGTACGCGTGTCGATGCGGATCGTGTGAATCGTGACCGTGGTGATGCGCGTGATACGGCTCGAAGGCCCGCCGGGCGTCGCGATACAACCAGGCGAGCCCACCCAAGAGGCCCAGCGAAGTCAGCGCGAAGAACCCGAGGGCCACCCAGCGGTGGTTGCCGGCCACGCGCGACACGCCCGTCCGACCAGGAATGTACTCGACGGCCATCACGTCCGGCGGCGGCCCCCAGCGACTGGGCACCGCATCGACCTCCTCGCGATAGTTTTGCGTCTTCGCATCGGTGAACCCATACCGAATGAGGAACGCATCATCGGTTTCATCCGGCGAGCTGGCCCGAATTACCGACGCCTGGGCCGTGTGTCCAAACGCCCAATACCGCGCCTCTCCGAGGGCGAAACCAGTCGAAATCAAGAACGCCACTCCGAACCCGATGCACAGCAAACACCCCCACAAATTCGGGTCGCTGTATTCCTCCCTCCAGGCGTAGCGATTCCCGCCGTAACGATCCCAGCTCCACCACCCGTCCTCGAAGTCAAACAAGTCCCAATACGACACCGACGGCCTCCACCCGAGCCGACCTTTTTCTGCATTCAGGCACCGCCATCCCAGGATAACGCCGCCCACCGTCAACCGGATCACATGAAGCACGCATCAAGATTGACAACACCCGGCTGGACTGAAAAACTGCGGCAACCCTTTACCCGCAAATCGGCGGTCCAATTCCTGTCGTGCGTTTTGCCCCGTCTCGTCGATCTGCAGGAGTCCGCTCATGTCGATGAACCCGGTCGCCGTCTGGCATCAGCTCGCGAGGACCCGTGACGTACGAGGCCTCGACGCATTCCTGGCCGAAGACGCAATCTTCTATTCGCCGGTGGTCCACACGCCTCAAGTCGGAAAGGCCATCACGAAGAAGTATCTGGCTGCGGCGTTCCAAGTTTTTTTCAATGAGTCCTTTCGGTATGTCCGCGAGCTCACAAGCGATCGAGATGCCGTTCTTGAGTTCGAGCTCGAGTTAGACGGCATCAAAATCAACGGCGTCGACCTGCTCAAGTGGAACGACGCAGGGAAGATCGTCGAATTCAAAGTCATGCTGCGTCCGCTCAAGGCCGTCAACCTGATCCACCAGAAGATGGCGGCGATGCTGGAGGCGAAACCGTAGCGGCCGGAATCGATCGCGCACGTTCCCGTCCCGGTCGCGGCGGGGGTGGGTCAACTACTTTGGTGGGTCAACTACCTATTGAAACAAAGTGTCCCGACCCACCGGCCACTCTCTTTCCACGTCCCGTCCCGTCTTTTCCCCCTCGCCCAGTCTGCTGGGAGAGGGTGGGGTGAGGGCACCTTTCCAGTCCCGTCCCGGCGTCCCGTGTCCCCTCCCACCTTTCTCCCTCGCCCGTTCGCCTCGTACGGGCCCTCGTCAAACGAACGCGAGCTTGGCTCGCCTGAGCTCGCCAAACTGATCCGGGCCGGGCTGAGGGCCACACTCTTCGAGCGTCGCTCGATCAAACAACCAGTCCCGTCCCATCGCTCGTGTCCCGTCCCGTCGGCGGGCGCCGCCTCGACCAGTCCGAAATCCGCCTGGCGCTGCTGGGGATCTTTTGCTCCCCTTAGTGAAAAAGGATCCCACCACCAGCAGATTTATTTTTCGTTCCCGGCGGGGTCCCGGCGGGGATCTTTTCCCCACCGGCCACTCGAGCCGAGATAAGCTGGCAGAACTTGCCACCTTTCTAATCTCGGTCGGCGTCGGGGCTCGCCGACCCTGCGCCACCCTCGCCCGGTAATCCGGGACGCGAGCTCGGCTCGAACTGTCTTCGACCCTGAGGCTCGACTCGACTGAGCTCGCCGAAGTCAGACCCGAAGGGAGCTCGCCAAACTAACTCGGGCCGCCGCGAGGGCTCTTACGACGCATTTGCGCGAGCAGACCGGCCGGCGCGCACACTTCCCCCCTCCGGCGATTTAGTCCGTACGCCTTCGAGCCCGGACCCTGCCTTCAGCAAGACTTGGGCTCTAATCCAATAGTCCCGCGAGTGATCGATTCGCCAAGAGGGAATTTTCGAGTTGCTTGCGGCGGGTACTTCTTGTCGGCAGTCGGTCGAGGTGGCCGAGGCAGCGCCGGAAATTACGGTAAGCGGCCACGCGATGCTGCGTTCACAGTCAGCGACGTGGTCAGGCGGCGTTTTTTGACGATGTCAAACGCCTACTAGCTGGGAAACGTGACGTTGTGGTAGATGTCCTGCACGTCGTCGCACTCGTGCAGCATTTCGAGGAATTTTTCGAAGTGCGACTGGTCTTCCGCGCTCAGCGTCTTGCTGGCCATCGGGAGAAAGGTGATCTCCTGCGTTTCCAGTTCGACGTCGGGGAGGGCCTCGAGCAGGGCCGTTTTCGCTTTGTAGAACTCGGCCGGCGGAGCGAAGATCGTGATGTAGCCGTCCTTGCTTTCGACGTCCTCAACTGCGACGTCCGCGTTGAGCATGGCCTCGAGCACCTGGTCTTCGTTGTCGCCCTTGAAGGAGAGGACGGCCACGTGCTCGAACGACATCACGACGGAGCCGTTGGCGGCCAGCTTGGCACCGGTCTTGGTGAAACAACTGCGGACCTCTGAGATGGTCCGTTGATTGTTGTCGGTCAGACAATCGACGATGACTAAGGCGCCGCCGGGACCGAATCCCTCGTAACGCGCCGGATGGAAGTCCTCACCCGCGCCGCCCTTCGCCTTTTGAATTGCTTTTTCGATCACATGGCTCGGGACGTTTTCGCTCTTGGCCTTTTCGACGATGCTGCGGAGGGCCGGATTGGCGTGGGGGTCGGGCACGCCATTCTTGGCCGCCATGTACAACTTCTTGCCGTACTTGGCGTAGAGCTTGGATTTCGAAGCAGCCGTCTTGAAGATCGATTGCTTGCGATTCTCGAAATTTCTTCCCATACGAGTTCTGGCTCTTCACCTGTGTTTTCGCTGAGCGTCGATTGGCGTCCTACGCAGACTTGAACGTCGACGGCAAGAAGGCGGCGGTCAGTCCTCTGCGTCGATCGTTGACGATAGTTCCTGCGCCGACAAACTGCTAGCAGAGTAAAGAGCGCGCCGGTCCGACACGCTGTCCGACACACCGACGCTCGGTCGCTGCGCGTAGGTTATGGCAGCGCTTGCGGTGGTGTTCTGCGGTTGCTGAATTCGATGAGGCGAGGATTTCGGATTGCTGGGCAAGCACCCGACAGCTTACGCAGTCGGCTCGCCGGGGCAGCCGCGATTTGACTCGCTCCCAGGATTCGCAGCCCGTCTCGATTTAAATTGCGGCCCGTCTCGATTTAAGATGAAAGCCTCGAATTGCCATCGGTTCCGCACCGCAGAGTTTTGGACGTGATCAAAACGGCCGTTTCCCGCATCGATATCGTCGCCGCAGTGTTGGCCGGCTATGCCGAACGACGCGTGTTCCAGGGTTTCAGTCGAGGTCCTAGTTCGGGCGGAAAGGCGAGCTTCCAAATTGCCTGGCATCGTGGCCGGGTTTTCGAGCTTGCCTTCGATGCCCGCGCCGGCACATTCCGGCTGCCTGACCTGCTGACCGGCATTCCTGTAGAGTCGTCAATGTACGAAGACTTGAAAGTCTTTATCCGGTCACGGCAGTCCGACGAGCTGCCCGACCACCGTCGCCTTGACGCGCGAAAAACTCAGGTTCGCACCTACAATCGCAGCGGAAACGTATTGCTCGTGATGAAGGTCAAGGATGGCGACAGCGAATACGCGGTCCGCAAGCTCGTGCACTTGATCAACGAGATTTATCTGACGTTCCTGGCTGAAGGCAAATACTTTGATTACCTGGTCGAAACCTTCAACCTCGATCCCGATCGAATGTAGGTGAAGTGTGGCGTGGGGCCCGGGGCCGACTGGCTCATTCGATCCCACTTGAGCACCCAAAGAAAAAACTCTTCCATGTCGCGACGACTCGGTGCAAAGTTCTTGCTGATCGCAGCTTCATTCGCCGGTGCGATCACGACCTCGACGACGTGGTCCGGCGACAAGTCGGCTGGTAAAAGCTCCGGCGCACCAATGACGAGGGAAGAGGCCCGCAAGCTGAAATCACCCGTTCCCTTCAGCAAGGCCTCGATTGCACGCGGCAAAATCCTCTACGCGCGCGCCTGTACCGAATGTCACGGGGCCGACGGCAAGTCGCTGGTCGATGTCATCGCCAACGCGACCGACCTCACCGACCCCAAGGCCTGGAGAAGCGGAACCTCCGAAGGAGAAATCTTTCGCAGCATCCGCGACGGCGCCGGCGAGGCGATGCCTCCGTTCGCCGACAAGGTGTCCAAGGAAGAGGACCTCTGGCATCTGGTCAATTACCTGCGCAATCTGTGGCCCGATTCCCAACGCCCGAAGCTAGAAAAAAGCTCGACCCAATAACCGCTTCACTCGCGCTAAGAAAGGCGGAAACCCCTATGAGCAACGTCCAACCGACAAAACCAGCCGAAAAGTCCACAAAGCAAACGGTTGATCCCTCCCGCCGCTCGTTCCTGCTCTCGACGATGGGCGCTGGTGCGGTGGTCGCAGGCATGGTCGCCGAATCCAAAGCGGGCACCGCTGCCGCCAGCATCCCTTCGATCACCATCCCGAAAGACATTACCGATTCGCTCGGCCAATCGCCGAAGCCCGGGTCATTCGACGGACAGGGCATGAGCGGCGCCGAGGTGTTCGCCAAACTCTGTCAAGAAGAAGAGCTGGCCGCACTCTTTTGCTGCCCCGGCAACTACACCGTGATCAACGCTATCGCCGCGGCGGGCGTCCCGGCCTACGGTGGTCGCTGCGAAGGCTCGATGTGCGCCGCCGCCGACGGATTCTCGCGGGCTACCGGCGAGGTCACGGCCTGTTCCGGCACCGAAGGTCCCGGCTTGACGAACATGATCATGAACATCGCCTCGGCAGCCGCGGCGCGCACTCCGCTGTTGGTCTTGGCCAGCAACATGCAAATCGCCGGCGACGACCGCGAAACCTTCATTCAGACCGGTTATCAGCAGCCGCTCACCACGGGCATGAAGAAATACGGCAAGCGGCTGATCGCTCCCGACCGTGTCTGGGAATACGGCGGTTATGCGTTCCGCAATCTCAAGTCGGGGGTTCCCGGCCCCGTGCATCTCGATTTCCCGGGCGAAGTGGCCCGAGCGCGATTCACCGATCCTGCGAAACTCAAGGATTATTACGGCAAAGACAAATACCGCAGCGAATCGCGACCGTGTCCCTCGGCCAAGGAGGTCAAACAGGCTCTCGACCTGATCAGCCGGGCCGAGCGTCCGTTGCTCATCGCAGGCCAAGGCGTCTTCCAGAACAAGGCCTGGGAGGCGCTCCTCAAGGCCGCCGAGAAGAACGACATTGCGGTCGTGACCTCGGGCCCGACGCGCGGCCATTTCCCCGACGATCATCGACTCTCGGCAGCGCTCTCGCCCGACGCTGTGATGAGCGCCGATCTTGCGATCTTCGTCGGCCAGTACTGCATGCCCAGCCCGGGCGAGTATCGCTTCAATCCCGACGTGAAGACAATTCGCGTCCATCCGGTGCAGGAGGACCTGGGCGCAACTGGCCGCTCGACCTGGGCATTGTCAGCTGCGAGAAGCCGTTTCTCGAAGCTCTGGCCGATTTGTTGCCGTCGCGCAAACGCGAACCGTGGGTGAACGAGCTGGCCCGCGCGGAAAAGCTTCGAAAAGATGCTCAACCACCAGTACGAGCAGGGCGTGAAGTACAGCGCGGACACGAATCATCTGCATCCGGCCGTGCTGTGCAAGGAGGTGCACGATTTCTTCTGGAAGGGGGACATCGATCCCAAGCAGACCGTCATGGGCGGCGGCGGATGGACCATCGGTGTGAATTTCGGCCGTTGGCAACGGGCCTTTCGACCCGGTCAAGGCATCGTTTGCCCTTATCAATACGGCGCGATCGGGCCTGACCTGGCGATGATGATCGGGGCGAGCGCCGCCGTGCAACGCGGCGCTGGACCGCAAGCCGCCTACAAAGGCGCCCCCACTGTCTGTGTGAGCAGCGACGCGGGCATTGCCTACAGCCTGTTCGAGCTCGATACCGCGTCAAAGTATAAGCTGCCCGTCATCGGCGTGATCTATAACAACGATTGCTGGGGCATGTGGCCCAGTGCCGTCTCGTCGGCGCGCTCGATGCACCTTTATCTCTTCCAGCAAAACCTGCGCTATGACCAGATGGCCGAGGGGCTGGGAGCCCGGGGCGAATACGTCCGCACGCCCGAGGAATTGCGCGAGGCTCTCAAGCGCAGCTACCAGGCAGCGACTAAGGAAAGCCTGTCGACGTTGATCAACTGCCAGGGCATGAAGGACTTCACCTCGGCGAGGAAGTATCCGCCCGGCGTGGCTCTGAACCCCGAACCCGGCTGCGGAGCGGTTGCGCACTAAGGGACTTCCGGCGACTCCTCGAAGCGTGCCGTCTGAAAGGATCGATTCGGGTCCACCCTGCGCGCCGATCCGCAGGAATGCTGGCCGATGACGCGTCTCTGATTGCCCGGCCCATTCCGGCGTTGCTATTTGGCCGAACCGATCGCATAGAGCATGTCGAAGCCGCGGAGATAAATTCGGCCGTTGGAGATGGCGGGGGACGACGTGAAGTGATCCTCCAGCCGGTTCGTCGCCAGCACCTGATAGGTCGGGCCGGCCTTGATCACGGTGACGACGCCGTCGCGGGCGGTCAAATAGATCTTTCCATCCCCGTAAACGGGCGAGGCGCGGTGCCGTTCGGTGTGCGTCCGCTGCGAGTAGAGATTCTTGCCGGTCTTGGCATCGAGGCACATCAGCACCCCGGTTTCCCGACACAAATACACCAGGCCGTTCACGACGAGCGGCGAGGGAACGTCGGGGCTGTCGCGTTCGATCCGCCACAGCTCGCCCGGTTTGCCCGGCATGATGAGACCGGTGGCATCGGGTCGCACGCCGACGACCGCGCCACTTTTCGCCGTGGGAACAACAATCAGGTCCGGCGTGGCCACGGGAGAAGCGACGAAACGCAGATCGGGCCGGTAGTTCTCTTTCGGGTTCAAGTCGCCGACGCGCCAGATTTCCGAACCGTCGGAGAGGCGGTGTGCGATGGCATAGTCGTTGCCGTGGGTAATCAGATACGCGTCCGCGCCGTTATGCCAAAGGCAGGGCGACGCGTAGGAATGTTCATTCTCGGCATAGCCGTCGCTCTTGCGCGGGACTTTCCAGATCTCTTTGCCGGTCGACGGATCCAGTGCGATCACCCAGGCGCCGCCGGAGTGAATCAATTGCAGGTACAACCGGTCCTGATACAGGAGCGGCGTGGTGTGCATGCCGTGCTGCGTCTGGAAGCGGCCGTAGCGGTCCTGCGCATTGAATTTCCAGATTTCATTTCCGTCGAAATCGAAGCAAGCCAGTTGGCCGGAGCCGACAAACGTCAAGACATGCTTCCCGTCGGTGCTCGGCGAGGGAGACGCGCCGTTGCCCTCGTCGCCCCGGATCGGCCGGTTTATTCCCAGTGGCCGTTTCCAAAGCTGCTTGCCGTCCGTGCTCGCGCATAGGATGACCAGATTGTCGCCGTCCTGGCTGGTCAGAAAGATGTGCTTGTCCCAGACAGCCGGTGTTGAGCCGCCCATCCCGGGCATCTCGAGCTTCCACGCGACGTTCGACGATTCGCTCCAGGTCGTCGGCAGGTTCGTTTCATGACTCACGCCGTCGTAATCGGGACCGCGCCATTGCGGCCAATTCTCGCCGTGGGTCATCACGGAGGGGGCGACGTCCGTTCGACCGATCGAGGCCAGTCCGTTGCTCGGAGTCGAGCTGGTGGGGGCAGCACTTTCGCGCGCACCGAGGCCCGGTTGTCCGGGGCCACGGTTGGGTGGATTCTCTCCGCCCGGGGGACCATCCATCGGACTGCCGAAACCGGGTCCGCCGCGCCGTCCGCCGCCCACTCCGCCACCCGGGCCGCCCCGTCCGAAGCGCTGTCCCGACTCCTTGAATTGCTTTTTTTGCTGATCGTTAAGCAGGACTGCGAGTTTTTCGTCGACTTCCTTTTGGAGAAGGCTCAGCTGATTCTTCTGTTTGCTTTTGAGATTCAATTCGTCGGCCACTGAGGGCGATAGGATTTGGCCAGGCGTCGCCCCGCCGCCGAATCCGCCGGGACCGCCAAAACCGAATCCGGGAGGACCATTCGGGCGACGTCCACCCGGGCCACGATCGGCCTGGCCGCGATCTGGGCGGCTGCCGCCTGGAGGACCATCGGGACCACGACGATCACCATCGGGAGGACCGCCTCCATCCGGGGGACCGCCCGGGCCACCGCGGCCTCGCCGCCCTTGACCAAAACCACCCGGACCAAAACCACCGGGACCAAAGCCGCCCGGTCCGCCGGGACCGCCACCCTGCTGCAAATCCTTGAGACGCTGCTTTTGCTTGGCTGTCAAAATCGCGCCGAGCTGTTCGTCGACGTGCTTCTGGAGTTCGGCCTCGGCTCTCTTCTGCTCGGCCGTCAGTTTGAGCGTTTCCACAATCGAAGGCGACATGATCTGCCCGGGTTGCGATCGTGGTCCAAAACCGCCGAAGCCGCGTCCGCCGGGGCCGCGACGTCGTCCCGGTCCGCCTGGACCGCCGTCGGGGGGACCCATGCCGCCTCGCCCAGCTCCATTGCCGTCATCTTCGTTCGCCAGTTTTGTCGCCCAAGCGACCAACTCGTCCTTGGTCAAGATGCCGTCGTGGTTCGCGTCTGCGCGGTCGAACATCCGCTGCATTCTGGAATCGGTGACCTCCTCGCGCGTGAGTTTGCCGTCCTTGTTCTTGTCGAACGCCATCATGCGGGAAACCAGGGCATCCACGGCGGCCGCTTTATCGGCGCTCGTCTTGGGGGCCGCCTTTTGCGCGCGCTCGCGCGATTCCTCCGGCGGCTGGGCGATCGCAGCCGTGGCTGCCAATCCGACGCCGAGTGTGGTGAGCAGGAGTTTGCAAACGTTCCACATAGGGGTGCATTCCTTCAAATGGTCGCCGGTCAATTTTGACGCTTCGTGTCACCGGTTACGGACGGTTGCCTCGGGGCCGTCGCTCTTCGTGAGGCGCCTCTTCCGGGGTGCGACCCAGAACGATATCCATCCGTGCCGACAATTCGCCGATTTTCGAGTCCTTCAGCGGCTTGAAATCGACAAGGACGAGTTCCCGCTCCATCGGGCCGCCGACTCCTTGAAAAATTCCGTCCGATCGGTTCTGCGGGTGGCCGTTGACGAAGAGTTGCGTCGTGAGCAGCTCGCGGTCGCCTTTCTTGATTTTCACGTGGATGTGCGGCGTGCGGCCGGGGTAGGGGACCGGCTTGATCGTGCGGAAGTAATACTCGCCGTTGGACGCCGTGAGGAAACGACCGAATCCCTGGAAGTTTGAGTCGCGTCCGTCGTCGTCTTCCTGAGCGATGTAGACGCCCTTTGCGTCGCATTGCCAGATTTCGACAGCCACGTTGCGCATCGGCTCGCCGCTTGTGGAAAGCACGCGGCCCGAAAGATGCGTGACCTCGCCCACAGCCGGCGTGAGCTTGTCGTTGATGATGATGAGGTCGTTATCCGTGTCGAGCGGAAGTTTGGGCGGATAAAACGGTCCTTCGGTCAAGCTCGGGGTGCGTGCCAGTTCCTCGGCATACGCGCCGCGAACAAAGAAAGCCGATGCCCCAAGGGCCAGGCCGCCGCGCAACAAGCCGCGTCTTGTCAAAACGCCGTCGATCGGATTCATTCGGACATCCTTTTGGTTAGTGCTGGTTAATTCAGTTGTCGCGCGTCGTCGTGAGGCCCGCCGCGGCCCGGCGGATGCTGCAGCTCGCTGAGTCCGGCGAACCGAGGGCCGGTCAAGTCGTGCCAGCGGGCCAATTGCTCGGGAGTCAGAAGCGCCAGGGCTTTCTGCATTTCGGCTTCGTGATGGTGACCGGGTCCATGCCAAGGCGGCGGTTCGTCGTGCTTCCCTTCGTGATCGGCAACGGCGTTGATTTCAGACGAAGGTCCCGACTCAGAATCGTGGCCTGGTCCGTGATGCCGGCCGGGCCGCGGTCCGCAAATCGATCGCAATTGCGTCCGTTGTTCGCGCGAGAGATTGAGCGCAGCGACGACCTCCGGCTCCTGTAAGGCCTCCGCGCCCCGGACTTGCAGAGCGATTTGTCTCAGGCGCGCCAGTTGAGCCGGCGAAAGAATCCCCGCGATGGCGGTTTCGTGAGCCCTCATTTCGCGAAGGACGTGGCGCGACGGATCGTCTCCGCTGATGGGCGGCGGGTCGCGGCGCGGCGACGAACCGGGTTGAAGCCCGCGGATGTCGCTGAGAGCGTCGGCCAGGCGCGTTCGAGCCTCCGTCGACAGTTGCAGATCGTCTTGCACTGCGCGATCCGTCAGCAATAAGTGCCGAAAGGCGTCGCGGATCAAAGTCAGGTTGGCAAGAATCGCCTGCACACGGTTGCGGGTCGATTCCAAATCGGCTTGAGCGCCCGGGTTATCGCGCCGCAATTCGATGAATTCCTGATAGTAGGCAACGGCAGATTCCAAAAGCCGCCGGCGGAGACGCTGTTGTTGGCCCCGCCCCTCCAACGTCTCCTCTTCCGCAATCAGAATCATCTCGTCGGCCAAGCGCCGGGCGAGCGCGAACCGTGCCTCTTCCGCCGCAATCGCCTCCTCGGCGAGTTTTTGCTTGGCGCGCGCGTCCAACAACGCGAGCTGCGTGGCCTGAGCTGAATCCCGTGCCTGAAGCAACCCGGCAGTCGTGCCGACGATGCCCGCAAGCAGTGCCAAAAGCAGCAGACCCGCGGCCAACACGGTGCCACGATTCCGCCGGCCGAATTTGTAGAGTCGATACCAAGCGGACGGCGGACAGGCCTCGACGAGCTCATTGTTGAGGAACCGCTCGATGTCGAGAGCCAGTTCGTTGGCCGTCTCGTACCGCCTGTTGCGGTCCTTCTCCAGGGCTTTCATCACGATCCAATCGAGTTCGCCGCGCACGAGGCCGCTCAGCTCGTGCGGCGGCAATCCGCGGTTGGCCGCAACCGCGGGCAGCCCTTGGATCGTGCTCAGCCTGACGCTGGGACGCTGCGGCTCCTCTTCGCGAATGAGCCGCAAGACCTCCAAAACGGCCGTGTCCTGAAATTGCTCTTTGCGGAGCGGCGTCGTCCCGGTGAGCAGCTCGTAGAGCAGCACGCCGAGCGAATAGATGTCGCTGCGTGTGTCGATGTCGAGCTGGTTGAGCTTGGCTTGCTCGGGACTCATGTATTCGAGAGTCCCGACGATCGACCCGAATTCCGTGAACAGGGTCCGCTCGGTGAGCTTAACGCCCGCGGCCTTGGCGAGGCCGAAGTCGATCACCTTCGGCACCGGCTTGTCGTCGTACAAACAGACCATCACATTCGTCGGCTTCAGGTCGCGGTGAATGATCCCTTTTTGGTGCGCGTGCTGTACGGCCTGACAAACAGGCACAAACAGTTCCATGCGTTCCCGCGGGGTCAAGTGGTTCTCGTCGCAGTAGCGCGTGATCGGTACGCCCTTGACGAGTTCCATCACGAAATACGGCCTGCCCAAACTGCCTCGCTCCGACTCGCTGCCCGTGGCGCCAGCGTCGAGGACCTTGGCGATGTTGGGGTGATCCATCAACGCCAGCGCTTGCCGCTCGGCCTCGAAACGCGCCAGGACCTGACGACTATCCGAACCGGATTTCATGAGCTTCAGCGCCACCTTGCGCTGCACCGGCTGCGTCTGCTCGGCCATGTAGACGGTGCCCATGCCTCCTTCGCCGATCTGCTGCAGCAACTTGTACGGCCCAATGACCGTACGGGGGCCCGCTGACGAGAAACTCACGTCGATCGTGGCCGCGAAGCCGCCGGCCGGCGACTCGAGAAAGCTGCCCGCGCAAAATGATTGTCGATGAGCTCTTGCACGCGTTCCTTCAAGGCCTCATCGCCGCGGCAGGACTGATCGACAAACCTCTGGCGCTCGTCGAACTCCGAGATTTCGACCGCCGAGGCCAGAATACTTTCGAGATTGGGCACTTTGGTGTCGATGTCCGCTGTTCCCTGGCAAGGCCACCCTGAATCAATGCGTAATCTTTGTGAAAACGGCTCACAAAAAGGGAATCTTTTTCGAGCGGCTTACTGTTTTTGAAGCCGGCCGTAGAGCCAAGAGCGGGCATAGACCCAATGGCGCTTGGCGGTTGCGAGCGAAATTCCAAGTGCGGCAGCCGCCTCCGGCAAGGACAACCCCCCGAAGTAGCGAAGGTTGACGAGGCGCGCTTTAAAGGGGTCTTCGACTTCCAGTTGGCGCAGGGCTTCGTCCAATGCCAAGAGTTTGTCGGGGTCCTGGTCGTCGATCGAGTCGATCAGGGCGTCGTCGTTGAGGTCGACGCGCCTCATTTGACCCCCGGCTTTTTCGCTTTTCTTTCGCCGCGCCTGGTCGATCAAAATCCGCCGCATGGCTTCCGCCGCGGCCGCAAAAAAATGACCGCGACCATCCCAGCGTGATTGCGAATCTCCACCGACAAGCCGCAGGTAGGCCTCGTGAACTAGGGCCGTCGCTTGAAGCGTTTGTCCAGGATTTTCCAGGGCCACCCGTTGCGCCGCCAACCGGCGGAGTTCTTCGTACACGAGCGGCAAAAGTTGCTCAGCGGCGCGCGGGTCGCCATTCTCGATTGCAGAAAGGATTCGCGTGACGTCGCTCATAAAGATTGCGAAGGAACCTTCGAAGAATCCCTGAGCATAGCCACATACGACTTGCCGAATCCACTCCATGCGGCTCACGTAATCTGAGCCGAAGGGCTACAAGCGGTCCTTGACGTCGTCAGGATGAGTCCAGGCCGTCCAGCGGGAAACAACTACTAGCGCGGGTTTTCCGGCTGCACCGAGACGGCGGGTTGCGGTTTCTCGGAGATCTCCAAAATGGCGACCCAATCGCCCGTCGACGATTCGGGCGTGCAAACCAAATCGCCTTGCCGGTCGGGATTCGCGCGTCGCGGCTCTTTCAGTTCGCCCGTGCGCGGATCGTATCTGCGGATTGAATACGAGAAGCCAGCACCGAGCCCATGCAGCGTGACCGGCTCCGCTGCGGGAATATAAACGACTCGGACCCTACCGGGGATCCCGGCGGCGTAGGGGACGTCGAACTCCCCATGTTTGGAATTCCCGCGTTGCCAGGAGGCCCATTCGGGATGCGGCTCGAACTTCCACCAGTCGAACCTCTCGAAGAGGCCTTTCGCCAGCCCGACTTGCCGCGAGCCCGGCAAGTTCATGGCGTCGTCCCAGGGTCGATTGCCCCAGTTTCCGCCGTGCGGCGACTTCCCATACGGTTGCTCGCGCCGATTGAGCTGCCAAATGCCGTTGGCTCCATACGTGTGGCCGGCCGTCCCCGAGAGAAAAGAACTCCAGACCATGAACCGCTGCACGTCCTCGAAGCAGGTGTCCAAGATGCCTTCGTAGGTGACTTCGCCCAAAACCACGGGAAGCGTCGGCGAGGCCGCCCGCGAGCCGCGAATCAGGCGGATTGTGTTCGGGATGCTGCGGCGATCGCTGTGCCCCGTTTGCAGCATGTCGAAGTCGAGAACCGCTGGAGCTGTGAACGAAAAGCGTGCGCTTCTGGGCGGATGGCCGGTCACCAGGCGATGGAACGGATCGATTCGTCGCAACTCCCGCGCGACGTCGGTCCAGCCTTGCCTTTGGAATTCCGAGTCCTTGTCTTTGGTCTTCGACAGGTAGAAGGGCATGGTGATTTCGCCGGCCACGCACCAGACGACCGGCAGTGCGCCGTAACGGGCCACCAGGTAACGCCAGTGCTTGTTCATGCGGTCGACACCGAGCCATGGCAAGTGATAGCCCCACGCGCCGACGATGCAGGGCATCAGCCCCGAGTCGACCAGCGAGACAATCCGGCGATCGGCCGCGTCGAAGTATTCGGGTCGGATGGAGTGATAGTCGCTCGTCCAAGGAAAGCCGGCTTCATTGGCGCCGCGGGGATCAAACGCCGGCATGTCGGGATAAAGTCCGGCGACGATCTGAACGACGTTGAAACCTTTTTGGAGGCGGTCGCGCTCGAGAACCTCGAATTCGTCGGGGAAATGCAATCGATTGCACAGACCCATCCACCAGGTGTCGCCCAACCACAAAAAGGGTGTGCCGTCGGCGTGCTCGAAATGCCGGCGATCGGCCATCACGCGCAACGGCCCATGGAGATAGAGCGGGTTCTTCCCCTGGTAAGGTCCGACTTCGATCGTCCCCTTTTTCCCGTGCAGCCCCGTGTTCGATTTGTCCGAGCACTGCGTTTCATAGCGATGGATTCCGGGCGTGGCCGACGAGTACCGCACTCGCCAGGTTTTGCCGCCGGCCCAAAACGCGGGGACGCGAAATTCCCGTTTGGACGGATCGACGAACACGACGTCAAGCTGCGCCTCGTTGAAGGGATCGGCGTAAACTTTCGCCGATTCGAACGTCAGCTCGGCCATGACGTTCGCTGGCGTTGTCTTGGCGACAACCGCGGCTGGACCGGCGCAAGCCAGAACCCCCGCGACAATTGCCAAAAGAACGCGGCGCACGATGAGGAAGCGGTGAATGTCGGCCAGTGTCATGGCGGGTCGCCTTATTGGTCGTGGTTGCACTGAGGCGGGGACGTTTGGCGGAGTGAGTCCGTTGACGTAACTCATTCTCATAAGCGATTGCCAGGAGCTTTGACAACCCGCGCGAGACTTGGTGGCATGGCCCGGGTTCCTTGCCAATAATCAACGGAACTGCCCGCTCGACCATCAAGCGCTACGGTCAAAGGGAGAGGCGCCCATGAGCCGCCGTCTGGAAGGACAAACTGCCTGGATCAGCGGAGGGGCTTCCGGCATCGGCGCGGCGACGGCGCGACTGTTTGCCGCGGAAGGCGCCAAGTCCTGATTGCAGACGTGCAGGCGGAACTTGGCCGCCGTTTGGAAGCATTAATCCGCGCGAGCGGCGGCACCGCGCTGTTCAGCGAATGCGACGTCACCAACGAAGATCAAGTCCGCACGAGCCTCTCGCGGGCGGCGGACGCCTTCGCCGGATTGCAAATTCTCGTCAATTGCGCGGGCATCGTGCACGTCAAGCCGCTCCATGACTACAGCGAGCAGGAATGGGACCACCTGATGGCGGTGAACGTCCGCAGCATTTTCTTCTCGATCAAGCACGCGATCGGCCATTTGCGCCGCAACCCGCGCAGCTACATGGTCAACATCGGCTCGATCAGCAGTTATGTCGCCCAGGCGGGGACGCCGGCTTACACGGCGTCGAAGGGGGGTGTCCTCCTGTTGAGCCAATCGATCGCCCTCGACTATGCCGCCGACGGATTGCGCTGCAACTGCGTCTGCCCGGGTATCACCGACACGCCCATGCTCCGTCATCATCTTCACACGGCGGCTGATCCGGCGGGCACGCTTGCCCAGCGGCTGCGCCGCGTTCCGCTGGGCCGCACCCTGACCGCGGACGACGTGGCGCGCACCGTGCTCTATTTGTCGTGCGAAGATTCCGCCGGCGTGACGGGCACCTCGGTGATTGTGGACGGCGGCTACCTCGCGGCCGCCGAATGGGAAACCTCGCAGGTCAGCCTCCCGGACGATTTGTCATGAAACTCAAGCTGGCCTGCGCCGACTTCGCCTTTCCGCTCTTGCGGCACGAGCAATCCTTGCAGCTAATCGCCATGCTCGGATTTGAAGGCGTCGACATCGGATTGTTCGAAGGGCGCTCGCATCTCTGGCCGTCGCGGGAATTCGAGGACGTCGCACGTTCGGCCGCGACCCTCAAACGGAGTACCGATGCACTCGGTCTGCGCGTGGCCGACGTTTTCCTGCAGACCGCTCCGGACTTTCGTCCGTATGCGATCAATCATCCGGACCCGACGCGGCGACAGATGGCGCGGGACTGGTTCTCGCGGACCCTCGAATACGCGGCCGGTTGTCGCTGTGAGCATGCCACCATTCTGCCGGGGGTCCATTTTGAAGAAGAGAGTCGCGAGCGATCGTTCGGCCGGGCCGTCGAAGAGCTCGTCTGGCGAACGGGACAGGCAAAGCAGACCGGAGTGACTTTGGGGACCGAGGCGCATGTCGGCTCTCTCGTCTCGGATCCAGTCTCCGTCCTGCAACTGGTTGCGCAAGTGCCCGGCTTGACGCTAACGCTCGATTACACGCACTTCACCCGCGCGGGGCTCCCGGATCAGGCGGTCGAGCCGCTGCTCGCTCACGCTTCCCATTTCCACGTGCGCGGAGCAAGAAGCGAGCGGCTGCAGGCCCCCTTTAAAGACAACGTGATCGACTATCGCCGAGTGGTCGATCGGCTGCGGCAGACCGGCTACCGCGGCTGGCTGGGAGTCGAATACGTCTGGATCGATTGGGAGCACTGCAACGAGTGTGACAACCTCTCCGAGACGATCCTGTTTCGCGATTTCCTGCGGTCCCTTTCCGCGACGAACGAGCAAGCGACCCACGCTCAGGAGCAGACGCAGTGAACACGTTCTGGTCCGGCTTAGCGCTCGTCGTCGCCGGCGGCGCGATGGGCGGGAGCTTCACTGTTCCGCTCAAATATGTACGAGGCTGGGCTTGGGAGAAGACGTGGCTCTTCTACTCCATCGTCGGAATGGTGATCGTCCCCTGGTTGATCGTCGCCTGGGCAGTCCCCCACCCCGCCTCCGTTTTTGCAAGCGTCCCGACGCGGGAATTGGTGACGACGGCCCTGTTCGGCGCCGGTTGGGGAATCGGCTCGGTCTTGTTCGGGCTGGGCGTCGCCCGCGTCGGCACGGCGATGGCCTTTGCGATCGTGGTTTCGATGACCGCCACCCTGGGATCGCTGATTCCCCTGGCCGTTCTTCAGCCCTCCGAATTGCGTTCCGCTCGAACGTTGTGGCTGCTGCTGGGACTGGCGATTGTGCTTCTCGGACTCACGCTCTGCGCCGGGCTGGTTTCCTCAAAGAGGCCGCACAGAAAGGTGAGCCGGCAGAAAAAGACGGCGGAGGTGCAGGCATCGCCGCGACGTCGACGAGTGGATTTCTGGGGGGCCTGCTGATCTGCCTTGTCTCGGGCATGACATCGCCGATGTTTAACTTCAGCGTCGCGTTTGGCGGCGACATCCAGCGTGAAGCGGAACATCGCGGGGCCGAAGCAGCCGTCGCCTCGGTCGCGGTCATTGCCGTGACAGTCTCGGCGGGCTTCCTCACCAATGCCCTGTACTGTGTCTATTTGTTGCGGCGCAACCGGAGCCTGCGGACCGCAACGCGTTCGCCGATTCTGTCGAACACCGCGCTCGTCATTTTGATGGGTCTCTTGTGGATGTTGGGGATGTTTTTCTATGGAGTTGGAGCGAGTCGAATGGGAGACCGCGGACCGGTGCTCGGCTGGCCCCTGTTTATGACTTTGATGGTCCTGATGGGCAATTTCTGGGGAACAGTGACCGGCGAGTGGAAAGGGTCGGGGCGACGTGCCTATTTCCTGCTGCAGTTGGGGAACGCGGCAATGGTCGCGGCGTTCATCGTGATTTCCGCAGGCTCGCGTCTGTCCTTGTAGAGTCCCTCGCAAACGGGAAGCGTCCGCCGCCAGCGTCGCAGCATAAGAGTGCTAGGGCACTAGAAATCGGCGTCGATATGGAACGCGTCTGTTTCCTGCTGAAGGTGCGGAAAGACCGATTGGATGAATATAAGCGTCAGCACCAGGCCGTTTGGGCCGAGATGCTTCAGGCACTCCGCAAGACGGGTTGGACCAACTATTCGCTATTCCTGCGCGACGACGGCCTGCTCGTCGGTTACCTCGAGACGCCGGATTTCGGCGAAGCCCTCCGCGGCATGTCGCGTCAAGAAGTCAACGCGCGGTGGCAGCGGGAAATGGCGCCATTCTTCGAGAATCTCGAGGATCGACGTCCTGACGAAGGACTCCTGCGACTGGAGGAGATCTTCCACCTCGAATGACGCACCGATCATTAGGGGCGCAGTGGGTCGTTTCGGGTCAAAGGGCGCCGATCTGAGCAAGCAGTAGCGAACCTCGGGTCATGATCCAGCAGCGGCGCCTCACGGACGACTCGTCGATCGGTAGCGACATTGCAAAGGGCCGATGCCCGCTGCTCCCGAGGTAAAGGTTGCTATCGATTATGCCGATAATGCTGAATATCTCATGTGGGCAGACGAGGCGTCGGTGTCGCGGCACCCGCTGGGGCTGACTCCAGCGCGCCCATAAGGTAATCCCTTATGGCCCGAATTACCTCGCCGCAGACTCCCACCTCCACAAATGGGGCGCGGCGAAAGTCGCGCGGACTCTGCGCACTGGTTCCAGTGCTCCTGATCGCGGGCTGTGCGTCCTTGCGACCCGATTTGCCTGCCCGCCCCGAAGTTACCCAGGCTGGCGTCTCCGCCCGGGTCCTGATTCCCCCCGACCTCGACGTCAACCCAACCGAAACAGTCGTCAAGCCGGACGCACAAGGCCAAGTGCCGAATCTGCTGTTGCCGCCCGATCTGGGCAGCGCGCCAACGACATTCACGCTTTCGGATGCCATCGCCTTTGCTCTGCGGAACAGCCCACGGCTGCGGTCGGCTCGCGCTGGCATCCTACGGGCGCAGGGTCAGGAGCGAGTGGCCTTCGCTCCCTTCTTGCCGCAAATCGATCTCCTGGGACAGTACGGCGTCGTCTCCTCCACCTTTTCTCCGGGCATACCCGGCGACGAGGGGTTCATCCTGCCGAACGGCATGGGGCCTCGCAGCTACGCGCAAACCGAGGTGGGGCTGGAATGGACCCTGTACGACTTCGGTCGGACCTGCGGCCACTACCTCCAGTCGGTCGCACGCGAACGCATCACGGAACTTCAACTGGTCCGCGCGAACCAGACCGTGGAATTCGACGTGGCCAACGCCTACCTGGGCGTCCTGCTGGCCCGCGCCTCCCGCCGCGTGCAAGAGGATGCCGTACGCCGGGCTGAATCCATTTTGCAAGATACGGTCGCCCGGCGCGCAAGGAGTCGCGCTCAAAGACGACGTGCTGCGTGCCGACGTGCAGTTATCGGAGAGCCGCGAGGCCCTCGTCGTGGCCCGCGAAGGCGAGTTCGATGCAGTCGCCCGACTGAACAACGTTATGGGGCGCAACGCCGGCTGGCCGCTGGAGGTCGTCGACATGGAGTCGCAGCCGCCGATTCCCGGCTCGCTGGCTGACCTTCTGGATATCGCCGCCGGGCTGCGGCCGGAGGTCGCTCTGGCGAGGCAAGCGGTGATGGCCGCCCAGGAGGGCCGGGAAGCGGCCAAAGGCGAGTTCCTGCCGCGAATCTTCGCCCGCGCCGCCGCAGGTCATACGGACGGAGAAAACGTGATTACCGGCTGGCAGGAGGGAGTGGGGCTGCACATCGACATGCCGCTATACGCCGGAGGCCGGCACCGCGGTGAGCTGCGGAGTGCTGATGCGGATATCGAGGCCGCCCTCGCGGACGCCCAAACCCTCCTGGATGGCATCAGCCTGCAGGTGAACCTGGCCTACCGCGGCGTGGTGGCTAACAACCAGCGGGTGGGGTTGGCCCGCCCCGCCGTCGAGCAGTCCGCCGAGGCACTGCGGATCGTTCGCCAGCGCTACCGCGCAGGCACCGCGACGCCGACCGACGTCATCGACGCCGAGACCGCCGCCACCCGGGCCGAGCAGCGCTACGTTTCCGCGCGGATCGAGTACCTGTCAGCACTGGCGAGGCTGGCTTATGAGATGAGCGATGATCCGGAACGCCGCCTGTCGTCGCTGCCGGAACGCCCGTCGGAGGAGTTGCCACCGATGCCCGCTTCGATCCCGGCCCGCCCCGCGCCGTAATCGCGTGGGTCAGCCGCCGTCAAAGATGCTGGGCTCCCTCCGTCGGCTGATGAAACACGAGACGAGCAGTCCCGCCGCGCTCAGCCACGCGCAGAACCGCAGTCCGCTCCGGTAGCCGATTACATGCGCGTGCAGGTTGACCCATTCGTTCAGGACCGACTCGCTCCGCGCGACAGCCTCCGCGGGTGTGCTGCCGTGGCGAATCAGGTGGTCGCGGATGCCTGGCAGGTCGGCTTGAACCGCGCCTTGGCCCTGCACGATCGCGTCGCGGACGAAATCCAGCCCCCACCACGTCCCCTGATCGATCAGGACGCCTACCAGCAGGATGCCCACCGTGCCGTTGAAGGTGCGCATGAAGAACTTCATCGCGCCCGTGGCCCCGGCGATTGGCGGAGGTTGCCCTTGGAACGTGAGCTGTGAGATCGGCGACATGCACATTCCGGCGAACACTGCCCACAGGCTGGACACCCCCATGACCCACTGCCAGGGCGTGTAGATGTCGATGCGTGCCAGCCACAATCCCACGACGGTCATGCCGGCCAGACCGATCCGATAAAGCCACACCAGGGCCCCTCGCTGCCAGACGAAGCCGCCCAAAAACATCACCACCAGCACGATCTGGCCCATGGGCAGGATCACCCAGCCCGTCTTCCAGTGATCGTAGCCCAGCGCCAGCAGGCAATCGGGCAACTGGATCGAGACTCCGTACAGCGCGGCGCACCAGAACGCCGAGGCGAGCATCGTCAGTGCAACCGTCCGGTAGGCGAACCCGCCCAGGTGCAGGAATGGCTCGGATACGGCCAGCTCGCGCCAGATGAACAAGGCTGTGACGACCACGACGCCCGCGACGGCCGCGCAGATCGGTGTGCTCACGCGCCAGCCCAGGTAATCTCCGCGGTACAAGAGGAACAAGATCAGCCCGAAGAAAACCAGGAACAGGCCCGCGCCGGCGAAGTCGAAGCCGTGTTCGGGCTGCTGGCTGGGCCGGTCGTCGGGGAAGAGGCACACGGTCGTCAGGACCAACGCAACACCGCATACCCCGATGCCGAGGAACAGCGCCCGCCACGACGGATTAAACGCCACGAGCGCGCCGGCCGATTCGACGATCACCTGGCCGCCGTACACCAGGGTGAGCCATGTGCAGTACGCGAAGCGACTCCGACCCGGCATCAGCCGTTGGAACAGGATCAGACCGGGGATCGCCAGAAACCCCCCGCAACTGCGCACGACCCCGGTGACGCCAAACTCAATCGGCGTGCGCGCCATCGATTCGCCCAGCGCGCCCAGGGCCATACAACCGGTGCCAAGCAGGAACACCCAACGGGCCCCGAATACCTTCATGAGGTAAATGGCCGTGAACAGGGAGGCCAAGCCGGCGATCCCCTCCAGACCGGTGACCCACTGGATGTTGTAGTGGTCCAGCCCGAACGCCTGGGTGACGACATCGCTCTCCAGAATGTAGCCCCTGGCATTAAGCGAGAAGACGAACCCGGCCACCAGGATCGTGGCGATGAGCACTCCCCGGTGGGTCCCCGTCGGCGTCGTCTGTTGGGCCGGCGCTGCGGACATGCAATCAGTTCCCGCTCGGCTGGATCGTCGCCTCGAGGGCGCGCATCTCATCGGCCGCCTGCTTTGCCCACTCCGGGTCGCCCGGCCCGTGCTCGATCGCCACCGTCACCGACAGGCCGGCGCGTAGTTCCGGCCAGCGCTCGTCCTTCTCGACCAGAATTCGCACCGGCACGCGCTGCACGACGTAGGTGAACTCGCCCGACGAGAGGTTCCGCGGCACCAGCGCGAAGTTGGCCCCGGTGGCCCTGTTGATCCACACCACCCGGCCGCGGAACGGCTCGCTGAAGGCGACGATGTCCAGTCGCACCCGGTTGCCGGGCATGACCCCCTCGAGTTTTGACTCCTCCAGGTTGGCCGTGACGTAGGTCAGCTCGGTGTTGTACATGCTGAGCACCGGCGTGCCCGCGGGCACGTGATCCCCCAGGTGCCGGTACAGGTGCACGATGACTCCTGAAAAGGGGGCGACGATGCGCGTATAGCGCAGGTTGGTCTGTGCGACGTCCAGCGCGCGCCGCTCTTCGCCGACCTGCTGGTTGTTGACCTCGACCTGCCGCTCGGCTTCCGTGATCTCCAGCCGCCGGGTGAGGGCCACCTCCACCGACCGCTCGGCCTTCCGCGCCTGGTGGGCGGCGGCGGTCGCCGCCTGCCGGGCTGCTTCCACTCTCTTCTCGCCCGCCAGCGCCCGTCCCAGCCGGGCTTCCGACGCCTTCACGTCGGCGCGGGAGGTTTGGTACGTCCGGGTCGCCACCTGGGACTCCCGTTGCGTGGCGGCTTCGTTCGCGAAGAGCGCGGCATAGCGGGTGTGGTCCTTTTCTGCGAGGTCGAGCCGGGCGCGGGCAGCCTCCAGGTCTGACCGCGCCTCGTGAATGCCCTTCTCCACATCCTCGATGGTGAACTGCAGCGTCTTTTCCTCCTGGGACTGCTCGGCCTTCGCGGCGTCCAGCGCCCGCTGGGCGACCTCGATCTCCCGCGGCACCTGGGCCTGCAACCGATCCAACGACGCCTTCGCCGTGGCCAGTTTCGCCTCGGCGACCCTCAACCTCGCCTCGAGCAGCGCCACCTGCTCGCGGTAGGGCACGGGGTCGATCTCAGCCAGCAGCTGGCCGGCGACAACCATGTCCTGTTCCTGGACCTGGTAGCGGACAAGGTGGCCGGAAACCTCCTGCGGAGCGATGTTGACGACGTGCGTTTCAACAAAAGCGTCATCCGTGATCGAATGGGTGAACCGATAGACGACCCACCACACGGTAAACGGCGCCGCCACCAGCAGGACCGGGCCGGCCACCACTGCGAGGCGCAGCCAGCGATCGCCCCAGACACGCCGAACGAACTCGGACCGACTCGCTGGGGGCCGCGCTGGCAGGGGATCGGGAGGCGTCTGCGGATCTTGTCGACTCATGTGATGAAGATTCGCCGATATCAAAGGACTGCGGCAATGTCGAGTGATTCGTCCGTCAAATTCTCCCTTGGCGCGAAGGGTTGAAGCCGTGACCTTCGCCAGCGAGGAGATGCGCGACCACCGGCGGCCCATCGACAGACTGACGGAGTTCGAGTCGAGCACCAGGCGATATCGAACGCCGCATCAATCAAGTTTCTACGGCACCACGGTTTCTTCGCTGGAGGCATGTTTGTCGGCTTGCTCGAGCCACCAGCGCTCGGCACGAGCATCGTCCCAATCGGCTGCACACCGGCACGAACCAAGTGCCATGGCGACCTCGCGAGCGCACGCGAAGCGATCTGCCGGCGTCTTCGCGAGGCACTTCAGAACGACAGCTTCGAGATCGCCCGGTACGTCAAAGCCCATTTGCGACGGAGGCCGTATCGGCTCGGACGCGTGGGCTGCCATGACGGCTGCGGGAGTTTCCTTGTCAAACGGCGGCTTCCCCGTGAGCGCGAAGTACAGAACGGCTCCGATTGAATAAATGTCGGCGCGCCCATCGATACCTCGAACACAAGTCGCCTGCTCCGGCGACATAAACCAGGGCGTGCCGCTCACCGTGAAGTCTGTCGTCAGTTGGGGCGAGTCGGAGCTTGCGGTCAGTTTGACAAGTCCAAAATCGAGAACCTTGGCGACGTCGCACTCTCCGCCCAGGATCGCCAGAAAAATGTTGGCCGGCTTCAGGTCGCGATGGACGATTCCGTGGCAATGCGCCTCCGCGAGCGATTTGCAGACTTGCCGCATGAGGTAAATGGCGCGGCCCGGGGGGAGCGGCCCAAATTGTCCGACCAAATCCGCCAGGTTCATTCCGGGAAGGTATTCCATCACGTAATAGAACGTTCCGTCGTCGGTGTGGCCGTAGTCGAAAATCTCGATCGTATTCGGATGCGAGAGCTTCGCAGCCGACTGAACTTCGCGTTGAAACCGAGCGACCGTAGCGGGGTTGCTTCGATGATCCGCATGAATCAACTTCAAAGCGCATGTCCGTTTCAAGAGCTGATGCTCGGCAAGATAGACTTCTCCCATGCCACCTTCGCCCAGCTTGTGACCGAGTTCGTACTGGCCCACGTGTTTGGCATCGTGCAAGTCCTGGCGGAGACCATTCACCACATAGGCTGCAAAGATCGCAACTGCGGCACCGAGAACGACGAACACCGCGTTGGAGGCCGCCATTTCTCCCGTGACCATTTGGGCCACCATCGTCCCGTTCGCGGCATAAACCTGGGTAAGCAACGCGAGAATGATGGGTGGACCAATCGCCATCGTCAGAACCACCCTGGCGGTGACCCTCGGATCATTTGGAATGACGACGCCGTAAAGCAGCATCAACACGATGATTCTGATGACGCCGTTTTTGTCGAACGCGATCACGCCCACAGCATCGCCGCGCAGAATCAGCTCACTGCTGATGAGATACTGCACGACGAGGAGGACGACCAAGTGCACTCCGAAGAACAAATATTCGATCGCTCGAAGCTGCTTGAGGCTGAAGATCTGACGGCTCGCCAAGAGGCCGGCGACCGCAAACGAGAAAAACGCGCGGGCCGCGAGTGACCCTCCAGCCAGTCCTTCGCCCGAGTCCGGAACGAACACGCTGAACAGGTAACGGACTCCGATAATTGCCCCATAGAAGAGAGCAACAAGCAAGAGTCGACTGCGAAGCAGCTTCGCCGTGTCGTTGACGAAGCTGGTTTCGAGACTGGTCGAGGTTGCGCCCCAGCTGCTCGAATCGGCTGATGGGGCCGAATCGAATCCGGCGCTTCGCGTCGGCTCAAGCGCGATTTCGTCTTCGACCGCGGAATCGCCTTGAATGGCTGACCGATTGGAAGGAACGATCATCGTGAATCTCGGACAGGTTGTCGGTTCTCGGCCCGAATTGTGGGACGACGCAGGACACTCGGTAAGGTCACGGACGCTGTTGGTCTGGCGTCTCTGGGGTGGTCGGAGCCGAGGGTTGTGACGGGTTCGGCCCGTCCTTATGGGGTGACGTGATTTTTTCGACCGACTTCTCGACGCGATCCCGCACGTTTTCTCCAGCTTTTTGGATCTGATTCACTTTCCCCGGCAGGTCTTGCTTGAGCGCGTTCACTTCGTTCTGCGCCCGGTTCCCGATTTTTTGTCCGGCCGCCTTTGCTCGTTCCAAGTCGCTCGGCAGCCGACGCTCGACTTTGGTTTTCAGCGTCCGGGCATCGCTCGTTGTCTGGTCGACCTGAAGGGTGACGTCGCCCTTCAAGATGCCGACCGACGCCTCAAGAACGGCGTTCGAGCCCGCCGCTCGTGCGGCCCGCCCGACTCAGGCCTGGGACGAAAGCATAAGCCAGCACGACGAGCGCGAGTGCGAACGCCGGCCCGACGACACGTTTGACCGGCTTTCTAAGTTTGTTCCAATGCCGCCAGATGTGGAAAAATGTGATCGGCGGAATCAGGAACAGAACGCCCGTCAAGGGGCTCTTCTCAAAGGGAATGACGATGAGGTTAGCCAAGCCCGCGATCAGCCTCACAAAATTGAGCACGACGATCCCGGTAATGCCGATGATTGTCCACTTGCTTTGTTTGATCGGCGAGGATTTTACCTTCGGCGTTGACTGAGGCGCTTCGGCGTCGACATCTGTAGCCTGCGGTCCCTGAGCTGGCAGATCGGCTTGGGCCAACTCGGCTTCGATTTGTCCTAAGCCTCGAGTTGGGCTCGATTGTTTGGGAGGGTCTGGTTGAGGCGTCTCCCGGTTGTCATAGACCTGCATCGCGAATCCGACGCAGGCGACCATCAGGAAGAGAATCGAGATGCCGTAGGCCGACTCGTTGATCCAGCGGAGAATTCTGGCAGATTTCCTGAACAGGCCATGATACGAAGTCGTGACGATTCCCGGCCGTGGTCGGCTGCGCTTCGGCTTCTCGTCTGGCGGAATCTCTCTCGCCAGGTGATAAGGCGTTGAGTCGTCTTCTAGTCCATCGTCTTCCTCTTTGATCAGCCGCTGCATCGCCGGCACGCGCTCGACCGGGATGGGTTTGAGTCGCACCGTGCTGTTAACCGCGTCTTGCCAGTTCGTGGGGCGGCCGCGCGCCATTCCACGAGACGCTCGTGACGGGACGCTAGCATTCAGACCCGCCTCATCCTGGTTTGCCGGCATTTGGTCGATTGTGACCGGATTTAGCGCGACGCGGCTGAATGACCAGCGACTCGACCCGGCCCCTTGTTCACTGCGAAGCTGTCGAGCCGAACGATCGTTTGTCGGCTCCTTTCGACTCTCCGCGGATTCACTTCTAGAAACAAACCGACGCGGTGAGGGGAGAATTGGCTCGTCTGCTCGAGGGGTTTTGGCATTCGCCGCGGCGCCTACGTCGGGGCTGCGCACTGCGGGGATCACAATGCGATGCCCGCATTTCGTGCAGCGCCCTGTCCTTCCGGCCAATTGGGCATCGACCGTGAATTGCGAACCGCACGAATCGCAGTGGAAGGTGATTTTCACGCGACACGGATCTTTCTACTGGTCCACCATTCGGATCGCCCAAGCGGCGCTCGTCAAACGCTGTCCCCTCGCTCGACATCGCGCGGGACATGCGCTCGATAGAGTTGCGAGCCGGGCCGCCCACACGAGCTTTGCCTGGGACGCTCGATGGCGAGCCAGGAGAAATCGTGGGCTGCCGGAGGGTTCAGGAAGGGCATCCGTTGCCGGACGGTTCGCCGTTCGTTAGCGAGCGACCGTCAGTCTGTCGCGATACTTCAGCGATGTCAACTAAATCGCGGGACGTTCGCCGCCGTTCACAGCCTGTTTGCGTCGATTGAAATCGTGACAACGTCGTCGGACGAAACAGTCGATTGACGCGCCTGATTTCGGTGCAGCTTGACCGACGATTGATTGGGGTGTTTCAGAGACCGTGGTGAGACGATTCTCGGGACGCCTCGGGACGGTCCGAAAACGCGTCGCCAGCGTGAAAGAGCCTCTCGACCTGTTGAAAATCTTCTGCGATCGCTGACCAAGTTCGGCACCGAAAGTGCATGGCACGGAGATCGGATACCGGTCTTTGACGGGTCGCCCTGCATTGGGGGTAAGGGCTTGCCGTGTTGAGGATGATTCGTCTGGGTTTCGATCTGGTGCGACTCCGCAGGCGACTCCACTGGAGTCCTCAGAAGATCGCCCGACTCCAGGAGCGCCGCTGGCGTCGGTTGCTGAAATACGCCTGCTCCCATTCGGCCTATTATCGGGAGCGGTTCCGAGGGATCGACCTCACGCGGTGCCGGCCGACCGATCTCCCCACGTTGACGAAGGCCGAAATGATGGCCCACTTCGACGAGATCGTCACCGATCGCCGAATCTCGCGGGCCGACGTGGAGCGGTTCATTTCCGACCCGGCGAACCTCACACGTCACTACCTCGGCAAATACGCCGTCTGCCACACTTCGGGGAGCCAAGGTCAGCCGGCGATCGTCGTGCAAGCGCGGCGCAAACTCTTTCTTGGCATCGAGGCCCAGTTGGCCCGCGGAGGCGATTTACACAGCCTTGCCGGCTGGTACCTCAAGCGCATCCATCAGCCGGTCCGTTTCGCCGTCATCACTCAGAAACCGGGCTTTTACCCGACCGGCGCGCTCTTCTCACACCTGAGCCAGATGCACGTCCGCATTCTCGAGTTTCTGCATCTTTCGGTCTTTGATCGAGTCGAGGAGTTGGTCGAGCGTTTAAATGAGTTTCAGCCCGAGTTCATCGCTTCGTACGCCAGTTCGCTGGCCACGCTGGCCCGCGAAGAAATCGAGGGCCGTCTGCGGCTGTGCCCCAAGGCAGAACTTCGCCATCTGATCAACATGAGCGAGCCCCTTCCCGAAGAGATGCGAGTCCTTGTCGAAAGGGCCTTTGGAATTCATGTCGCCAATCTTTATTCGATGGCCGAGTGCATGGCACTCACCGTCGGCTGTGATCGGGAGGGGGGATCCCACCTGAATTCGGATCTGGCCATGTTGGAGGTCGTCGACGCGGACGATCGGCCCGTTCCTGAGGGAACACAGGGTGCCAAGGTCCTGATGACGAACCTCTACAACCGCATCCAGCCGCTGATCCGATACGAGATCGGCGACAGGGTGACGATCAGTCCGTCGGCCTGTCCGTGCGGCAGCCCCTTTCCGCTGATCGCTCCGGTGATGAGCCGGTCGGACGATCGGTTCTGGATCGAACAGAACGGCTCCTACCGCGAAATCCCTTACTTCCTCTTCCTGGCCGCCCTCCACCATTGCACCGACATGGCCGAACACCAAGTCCTGCAAACGGCCAGGAATCAGTTCGTCGTTCGCGTGGCGCCGCAGCCGGGGAAGATTCTGTCGCGGGAGAGACTCGATCGATACATCGGCGAATCGGTCGCCGCCGAAGGGCTTGATGGAATTCTGAAATGGACGGTCGACATCGTCCCGGAAATCGGGCCGAACGCCCACACAGGAAAGATGCATCGGGTGGTGAGTCTTGTGGGTGCGCCCTCGGCAACCAATGGAGGTCGAGCGAAACAGAACGAAAAAGTGGCCCGCTTGGAGTGACAGACGAAGCGTCGTCGAGCCCACGTGCCATTTTGCGTGAGAGGACGAAAACATGTGCGGGATCGCCGGCATGGTCGATCTTGTGGATCGCCGCGATCCGCCCGGAGACGTGCTGACGGCGATGGCCGCCGCCTTGCTTCACCGAGGGCCCGACGAGGGAGGTTTTCACCGGCGCCGGGAGTGGGGCTGGTCTCGCGCCGTTTGAGCATCGTCGACCTGGCCGAAGGCCGCCAGCCGATGCCCAATGAGGATGGCCGGATCGTCACTGTCTTCAATGGCGAAATCTTCGAGCACGCCCGTCTGCGAGCCGACCTTCAGAAGCGAGGCCACCGCTTCGAGACGCGGTGCGACACGGAGGTCATTCCCCATCTGTGGGAAGATGCGGGCGAAGAGATGTTCTCACAGTTGCGGGGCCAATTCGCGCTGGCCCTCTGGGATGAAAACCGCCGGCGACTGGTTCTGGCCCGCGACCGCTTCGGCATCTGTCCCCTCTACTGGGCGCGGGCCGAGGGGGACGCGGGCAAGTGGCTGTTATTTGGTTCGGAGATCAAAGCCATCCTGGCCTCCGGCCTGATCGAGCGGCAAGCCGACCTCAGGGGACTCGACAACATTTTCACGTTCTTCGCGCTCCCCGGAACGGCGACCTGTTTCGAGGGAATCGAGGCACTCCTGCCCGGCCATTTTCTCAGTGTCGAACCCGGCGCCGCGGGGCAGTCCGCGCGAATCGCCAATCGTACCTATTGGGAAATGGAATTCCCCGATTCGGGCCAAGAGCGGGGAAAAGGGCAACGGGGGCCTGCGGCGGCGGACATCCAGCGACAACTTGTCGACGAGTTCGAGACTCTCTTTGTCCAGTCGGTCGAGCGACGGCTGCGGGCCGACGTGCCGGTCGTTTCGTACTTGAGCGGCGGCCTCGACTCGAGCCTTGTTTTGGCCGTCTCCAGCCGCGTGATGCAGCGTCCGCTCCCCGCCTTTACCATCCAAATCCCCGCGCGAGGCCTTGATGAGACACGACAGGCGGCTCAAATGGCGCACCAGCTCGGCATCGAGCCCGCCGTTGTCCGCTGCGGGCGCGACGAGATTCTCGGCGCCTATCCGCGGCTGATTCAGGCGACCGAGGCGCCGATCAGCGACACATGCTGCGCGGCCTTGCTCTTGTTGGCGGAAAAAGTCCATACCAGCGGCTACAAGGTGGCTCTCACCGGGGAAGGGGCCGACGAGTCGCTGGCCGGATATCCGTGGTTCAAGTGGCGCCGCGCGTTGGGTCTTTTGGACGCGATTCCCGGCTCGCCGTTCCGAGAGCGGGTCTGGCGCGCTTTGCTGCGACGCTGGGGTGCGCCGCCGGCCGCGCTCGACGAAAGGAACCGCATCGAAAGCTCTGTCGGCGGGAGCCACTCCTGGTTGATTCTCTACGACCTGGTCCGGCTCTCCCGATGGCGTTTTTTCAGCGAGGAGACACGGCGGCGGTTGGGAGACTACCTCCCCTATGATGACCTCGGTGTCGATGTGGACCATCTGCGGCGCTGGGACCCGCTGAATCAGTCGCTCTCGATGGCATTCCGCACGCATCTGCCGGGGCTCTTGCTCAGTCTGGCGGGTGATCGGGTCGCCATGCATTCGTCGGTGGAGACCCGGTACCCTTTCCTCGACGAGGACGTCGTCTGCTTCCTCGCCGGACTTGATCCGAAGTTGAAATTGCGGGGTCTTCGCGAAAAATACATCCTGCGTCTCGTGGCCGAGCGCTGGCTGCCGCACGAGGTCGCGTGGCGTCCCAAAGCCATGTTCCGGGCACCGTTCGAGAGTCTTTACTCCCCGCCCGTGCCCACCTTCGTGCAACACCTCCTCTCCGAGGAGTCGCTGCGCAAGACGGGCTACTTTGATGCCGGAAACGTGGCCCAGTGGCGACGCGTCTTTCCCCGTCTGAGGCCCGGATCGGCCCGTCATTTTTCCGTCGCCATCGGCCTCTCCGGCGTCACGGCAACCCAGCTCTGGCATCACATGTTTCTCGATGACAGCCTGGCCGATCTCCCAGACTCACCTCTGTAAAGCCGGTGCAGATCTGATCGAGGGCCATCTGCGGAACGGCAGAGCGCGTCTGTCTCTTCGGCCAATCGTCCTGTTTATTCGGCTCCTCTTTTCGAGCACGTTCAACGGTTGAAATCGCTCCACGATCTGCTGTTGGAACGTTCAGCGCAGAGGAGTGCACCGATGCCATGCAGACTGTCAGCCGTCCACAGGCTGCACTTCCGGTTCCCGCGTCGCGTCGAAAGTGGGAGCACCACCAGCCGCCTGACCAGAAGATGGACGGTCACGGGCCGCAAGAGTACGCTACCGAAACCAGTCGCGTGCCCCGTCGGAGGCAAACACATCCGCCACGATGGCGATCGAGCCGACCGCTCAAATAGCGAATCGCACATTAGAGGAGCCGGCACCCGACTTCGAGCCGCGCCCCGGACTCCGGAGGGCGTTGGCATCATGGCCCACTTGGTTTTGGAAAGTCCGAATTCCAGTCTGGAAAGGATGTGATTTCATGTCGCGAAACGTTGCCGACCTGTTGTGGGAGATGCTCGCGAACGCCGGAGTCAAGCGCTGCTATGGCATCGTTGGAGATGCTCTGAATCCCGTCATCGACGGGCTGCGTCGCAACGGTAAGATCGAGTTCATCCACGTCCGCAACGAAGAGTACGGAGTTTTTGCCGCTGTCGCCGAGGCCTGCCTGGCCGGCCACCCCGTTGCGGTCTGTGGAACGGCGGGCCCCGGTGTCGTCCATTTGTTCAACGGGCTCATGGACGCACGCAAGGAGGGGGCTCCGATCATCGCGATTGCAGGCGATGTGGAAACAGAGCTCATCGACACAGAGGCGCTCGAAGAACTCAATCCGTACCAGTTCTTTGAGGCCGCATCCCTCTACACCGGGCGCCTCGTCAATCCTGGGCAGGCGAGGGCGGTCATTACGACCGCGATTCTCACCGCCGTCACGCAAAAAGGGCCCACGGTCATCTCGATTCCGGGCGACGTCGCGTCGGCACATGTGGCCGAGGACTCGCCCAAGATCACAGTCCCGTCGGCGCCGGTCTTTCGCCCTTCCGACGCGGACCTCATGCAGCTCGCCACGATGATCGACGACGCGAAGAGGGTCGCAATCTTCGGCGGCGATGGCTGTCGGGCTGCCCGCGATGAGGTGATCCAACTGGCGAACAGACTGAAGGCGCCTGTCGGCTACTCGTTCCGCGGCAAGCAGTGGTTAGAACATGACAATCCCAACGCCGTTGGCATGACCGGCCTGCTCGGTTACGGCGGAGCGTATAGCGCAATTCATGAGGCCGACCTCCTGTTGCTGTTGGGCACTGGACTTCCCTTTCTCGGAGTTCCTCCCCGGCAATAGCGTGAAGAAAGTCCAGATCGACAAGAATCCCAAACACGTCGGCCGCCGAACGGCTGTTGATCTGGGGCTCGTCGGCGACATCAAGGCGACGGTCGCCGCCTTGCTCAAAATCGTGGGTGACAAGACCGACGGCCGCTTTCTCGAAAAACACGTCGCGGAAACGAAATCGTTCCACGACCTTCTGCAGCACTACGTCGTGAAAGGGCCTGGGATCAAGCCCATCCGTCCGGAATTCCTGGCCGCCACGCTGAGCGAACTGGCTTCCGACGACGCTCTGTTTTTCGCCGACACGGGCACGGCCTGCATGTGGCTGGCAAGGCACATTCAGGGCGGCAGAAATCGCAGGCTCTTCGGCTCGTTTTCCTGGGCCTCCATGGCCAATGCCGCGCCCAATGCGTTCGGCGCGCAATTGGCCTTTCCCGGTCGGCAAACGATCGCCCTGTGCGGAGACGGCGGCTTCACCATGCTGGGTCTCGGCGACCTGTTGACGCAGGTGGAACGAAAGACTCCCGTGGTTCAGATCATCCTCAACAACGGGGCCCTCGACTTCGTCAATATCGAACAGCAAGAGGCCGGCTTCGTCCCTTTCGGCGTGGAATTCAAGAACCCCAATTTCGCCAAGGTCGCCGAAGCGATGGGCGCGACGGGGATTCGCATCGAAGAGCCCGGTGATGTGCGGGAGGGACTTGCCGCGGCGCTGGCGCACAAGGAGGGCCCCGTTGTTGTCGACGCGGTCGTCGATCCTTTCGCCCTGTCGCTACCGTCGCACGTTCCTTTCCATGCCGCCAAGGGCTTCACCCTGAGCCTTGCCAAGCAGGTCTGGAACGGCAAGATGGACTCGGTGATCAAGACGGTCGAAAGGAATATCAGGCTGGTCTGAGCGGCCACGACTCTGATTCGGCCTACCTGTTCCAGTGGGATGACTTCTCAGAACGGCAGCCGAAGTTTCGCCCGAGCAACAGACGTTTGCGCTGGCATTGGTCGCTACTGGGGACAAAATCGCAGCATCCGAGGACCCAAATGGAAATGGGCTTCCATCCTGGGCACCGGCGAGGGCTGGTCAGATCCAGTATTTGGAACCGCCAAGCATCGGCGGGCTGCGAAGCGTTCCCAGCAGCAACTACTTGGATGAACACAACGTTCCATTCTGGCGGACTCTGCGCGACGCGGCCGCTTCGAAAGTTGGCGAGGTGAACCCCCGAGGTGTCAAATGAATACTCCGAATCCGTCCACCGGACAGCCCGACCCCTGGTCGCGTCGCAGGGCGAAGAAGGCCGCTCGTTTGGCCCGTATCGCGCCCTGGATGAAGGGAATTGTCCTGGAAACCGGCGCCATGGTCGAGGCACTGCAAGCGATCCTTGAACCTGGCGATGCCGTCGCCCTCGAAGGAGACAACCAGAAGCAGGCCGATTTCCTTTCGCGCTCGCTCGTCCAGGCCGATCCAGCGAAACTTCATGACCTCCACCTTTTGATCTCGAGCGTCAGCCGGCCCGAGCATCTGACGCTGTTCGAGCGCGGCATCGCCCGCAAAATCGATCTCGCTTTCGCCGGCCCGCAGAGCGTGCGCCTGGCGCAACTCCTCGAAGACGGGAAGCTGGAGATCGGCGCCATCCACACCTATGTGGAACTCTATTCGCGGATGTTCGTAGACCTGATGCCCGACGTGGCCCTGGTCTGCGCCGAGCAGGCCGACCGCCAGGGCAATCTTTACACCGGCCCGAACACCGAAGACACGCCAACCATCGTCGAGGCGACGGCTTTCCACGACGGGGTCGTCGTCGTGCAAGTCAACGAAATCGTGGACAAGCTGCCGCGCGTTGACATTCCCGCCTCGTGGGTCGATGTCATCGTCGCCGCGGACAGACCCTACCAGGTCGAGCCACTGTTCACGCGCGACCCGAGGCTGATCAGCGATGTGCAAATCCTGATCGCCATGCTGGTGATCCGAGGAATCTATGAGCGTCACGGCGTAACGACGCTCAATCATGGCATCGGCTTCGACACGGCGGCCGTCGAGTTACTCTTGCCAACCTACGGTGAAAAGCTCGGGCTGCGCGGCCAGATTTGCCGCAACTGGGTTCTCAATCCGCACCCCACGCTCATCCCCGCCATCGAGAGCGGTTGGGTCGAGAGCGTCGCCTGCTTCGGCAGCGAGGTGGGGATGGCCGATTATGTTCGTGCCCGCCCCGATGTGTTCTTCACCGGGCATGACGGCAGCTTGCGATCGAATCGCGTACTCGCGCAGCTCGCCGGGCAGTATGCCGTCGACCTGTTCATCGGGTCCACGCTGCAGATGGACGCCGAGGGAAACTCCTCGACGGTGACTCGGGGACGGCTGGCAGGTTTCGGCGGGGCTCCCAACATGGGCAGCGATGCGCGTGGCCGCCGCCACGCAAGCGCCGCTTGGCTCGACATGATCACGAGCAAGAGCGACACCGCGCGGGGTCGCAAGCTCGTGGTGCAGGTCGTCGAAACCTTCCACAAGGGCGGGGAGCAATCGATTGTTGACACTCTGGACGCAGTTGCGGTGGGCAAGAAAGCGCGCATGCCGCTAGCGCCGGTCATGATCTACGGAGATGACGTCACGCACCTTGTGACCGAGGAAGGGGTCGCCTACCTCTACAAAACCAACGGACTGGACGAACGTAAGGCGGCCATCGCGGCCATCGCCGGCGCCACGCAGATTGGTCTGCGGGCCGACCGAAATCGAACCGCCGATCTGCGCTCGCGCGGCCTCGTGGCAATTCCCGAAGATCTTCACGTCCGTCGAACCGACGCCAGCCGGACGCTGTTGGCCGCGCACAGCATCGATGACCTCGTGGCCTGGTCCGGCGGCCTCTATCAGCCGCCTGCCAAATTCCGAAGCTGGTGAAGTGATGAGTCAACTGCTGGCGATACCAGGCCCGGTTGAAGTCGTCGCCGAGGATGACGGGGGTCCGCTGTCCCCTCTTGAGTTGTCAACTTTGGCCGTCTCCGCCCTCATCGAAGAAGCGGAGTTGACGCCGAAACCGGCGCTCGTAGACCAGAGAGGCAACGGAGCGCATCACGACCTCGATCTGCCGCTGTTGCGGTGTTCGGCTCAGGCCTTGCAGAGCGGCTTCGTTGCCCTCGCGCAGGCAGCGGTTGGCGAACCGCCGACATTGCAGCTGCGCGAACAGATCGGACGGATCGGTCGCGGCATGGAGCGACGCATGCTCGTGGCAACCGGCGGCTGCAATGCGCACCGCGGTGCCATTTGGGCACTCGGTCTACTCGTTGCCGGCGCTGCGCAGTGCCGCCCCGATCGCAACGCAGCCAGGATTGCGGCACACGCGGCCGCGCTCGCACGGCTGCCGGACCGGTTTGCACCCCGCCCGTTGAGCCACGGTGAGCGCGCCCGATTGAGATTTGGCGCGGGCGGCGCGCGCGCCGAAGCTCAGGCGGCCTTTCCGCATGCGATCCGGGTTGGCATTCCGACTCTCGGCGAGGCGCGCGATCGAGGGCTTCCGGAAGCCTGCGCGCGGCTCGATGCTCTCATGGCCATCATGTCCAGCCTCGACGATACGTGCCTCCTTCATCGCGGCGGCCCTGCCGCGCTCGAGGCCGCGAAAGCGGGAGCCCGAGCCGTGCTCGCGGCGGGTGGGACGGCCGCCCCTGCCGGACGGCACCACTTGGTCCAGCTTCATTCTGAACTCATGGCGCGCTGGGCCTCGCCGGGTGGCAGCGCCGATCTGCTGAGCGTCACCCTGTTTCTCGATCGGCTTGAGAATGGTCCGAGACCTGTCAGCTCATTGTGGGAGTCCTGTCATGGAAACACTGAATTATGAGTATCAGGCAAAGGGCCCACTGACGCGCCGGGCTCATGTCGGCGTTGTCGGCTCCGGCGATCTCGAAGTGCTGATCGAGCCGTCCGGGAAGCCGACCGCCGAGGTTCGCGTACGGACAAGCGTCGACGGCTATACCCAAGTCTGGAAGGACGTTCTCGACCGGTTCTTTGCCCGATTCGATCGTGCGGCAAGAGTCGAGATCAACGACTTCGGGGCGACGCCCGGCACGGTCACGTTACGGCTCGAACAGGCGGCGGAGGAGGTGCAGTCATGATGCACACCACACACGACGACAATCCGATCACCAAAGAGCGCCGGGATCGTTTCCTGAGGCGCCAGAGCATCATCGAGATGCGGGCGCGACAGCGCGCTCAGGCGATTCTCGATCCGGGCAGCTTCCGCGAGTTGCTCGGCCCGTTCGATCGAATGGAATCCCCTTGGCTTCCGCTTGAGGGAATCGTGCCCGAGTCGGATGACGGTGTCATCGTTGCGCGCGGGCAGCTCGATGGCCGGCCTGCCGTGATCATGGCGATCGAGGGGGCCTTCCAGGGGGGCGGCATGGGCGAAGTTTCCGCCAGCAAAATCGCGGGCGCCCTCGGGCTGGCGCGGCGCGACTGCGAGAGTGGCAAGCCGATCTTGCCGGCGCTTCTGTTGGAAACCGGCGGCGTTCGCTTGCAAGAGGCCAACCTCGGTGAAGCTGTGGTCGCTGAGATCCATGCCGAGATCATCGCGCTGCGCCGCCATGTGCCGGTCATCGGCGTGATTACCGGCATGGTCGGTTGTTTCGGCGGCATGTCGATCGCGGCTGGGTTGTGCAGCTACTTGGTAGTCCTCCCGCAAGCGCGGCTCGAATTGAACGGCCCCGAGGTGATCGAGCAGGAGGCCGGGATCGACGAGTTCGACGCCGGCGACAAGCACCTGATCTGGAGCCTGATGGGGGGTGAGCAGCGTTACGAAACGGGCTTCGCGGACGCACTGATCGAGGATGACGCGAGTGTACTGCGGCAGACCATCCAAGCACTGGCGGCGCGAGGCCTTCCTGCACGCCATCGGAGCGAGAACGTTGAAGAGTACAGGCGCCGCCTGGCGAGAATTGACCCAGCCGCGCCGCCCGACGGTCCTGGGCTGCGCCGGATCTGGCCGAAGGGAGAAATGCAATGAGCGCCACAACACCCCTGTCGAGCCGCGGACGGACCTGGTTCCAGGCATTGGCAGATCAAGCACAGCCCGTTAACACCGGACTCGGGAGCGTAATCGTCGCCGACGCAACCTGGGGAGGTGAACGAGTGCGGCTGCTGGCGATTGTGCCGGACCCACAAAATCGCTTTCCCAGAGCCCGGCACGGTGAGCTTGGGCTCGAGGAGGGCTGGACGCTCGCCCACCACGTGCGAGAAGCAATCGCCGCCGATCGTTCTGGCACGAAGCGGCCGATCATCGCCGTCGTCGATGTCCAGAGCCAGGCCTACGGGCGGATCGAGGCATTGTTGGGAATCCATCTGTCGCTTGCCGCCGCCGCTGACGCCTATGCGACGGCACGCATGGCCGGGCATCCGGTCGTCGCATTGATCGTTGGCACAGCCTTGTCGGGCGGTCTCCTCGCTCACGGCGATCAGGCTCATCGCCTGCTGGCGCTCGATGATCCTCAAGTGGTGATCCAGGCCATGCGCAAGCAATCGGCCGCGCGCGTGACGCGGCGGACGGTCGAAGAGCTCGACGAGCTCGGCAAAACCATCATTCCGATGGCGTACGACATCCGGCAATTCGCGAAGCTCGGCTTGCTGCATGAACTGATCACTGGGGTCGACGCGGATGCCCCGTCGGCCGCCCAGATCGCCCGGGTCAAGGAGCGACTGGCCGCAGCCATTGCCGATATCCGCAAGAATCCCGGCGACCTGACCAGCCGGCTGAACAATCCCGAGGCGAAGGTCCATCGCGCCGCATCGATCGAAGTCCGGCGAAGGTTGGCAGAACAATGGACCGGTTGACGGCAGGCAGTCCGGCGCCCACCCATGACCTGATCCGGCTGCGTGCGCCGATCAAGCTGGCGGGTGATACACCTCCGGCTTGGGTCGAGGTAGCGCTCAGTCAGATTCCCTGGGTCGTTGTCCGCCGCGGCCACCTTCGTGACGGAATGATCCCGGTCGGAGTGCGCGGCCTGACGCGATCGCACCGGCTTGCCGCCTTTGTGGCGGTCGCCGAGATTGCCGACCGGCTTTCTCCTGAAGATCTGACTGTTTCGGGGCGTGTCATTGAGCAGAAACGCAAGGACGCGGTGCCGGCCCTGGCTGCATTAGAGCGCGTTGCAGGTCTGCTGGTTCGTCGCGGCTACCGCTGGGGGCCCGGCGGCAGTATCGGCTTTGAGCTCGCGACTGGTATCGCCACGGCGACAGCCTTGAGCGATCTCGATTTGATTCTGCGCAAGATCGACAGCTAGAGCCCGATCAAGCGACCGATCTGCTCGCGGCTCTCGCCGAAGCGGCAGCGCCGGCGCGAATCGACGTGATGCTCGAGACACCGATTGGCGGCGTGGCGCTTGCGGATCTCGCTGCGATGCGGGCACAGGTACTCGTCCGGACGCCGCTCGGCCCTCGCCTTTCGGCTGACCCCTGGATGGTGGACGCGACTGCCTCGCTTGAGGCGGCGTTATGACAGTTGCATTCCTGTTCCCAGGACAGGGTGCCCAGAGCGCGGGTCTGCTTCACGATCTACCGCAGCATGTCGAGGTGAGCCGGACGATCGAGGAGGCAAGTCGTATCCTCGGCCTCGACGTCGCTACCCTCGACAATGCCGAAGCATTGCGCTCGACTGCGGCGGTCCAAGAGGCGCTGTTGATCGCCGGGGTCGCCACCGCCCGCGCCCTAATGACCGAACACGTCCACCCCACTGCCGTGGCAGGCATGTCGATCGGCGCATTTGGCGCCGCGGTTGCATGCGGCACGCTAGCTCTTGGCGATGCCTTGCCGCTCGTTCATTTGCGAGGCGAACTGATGGAAAAAGCCTTCCCGAGCGGCTTCGGCCTCGCCGCCATCGAGGGTCTCGATGAGATCCAAATGGAAGGCATCGTAGAGCGGACTCGCACTGCAGCAGAGCCAGTGTATATTTCCAACATCAATGCGCCCCGGCAGATCGTCGTCGCTGGGAGCGATTCCGCGCTCGTCGCGGTGATGGCCCAGGCTCGCCAACAGGGCGCCCGCGGTACCCAGCGCCTGGCGGTCAGCGTTCCGTCGCATTGCCCGCTGCTGCAGCCGGTCGCCGATCGCCTGGTGCAAGCAATGGCCAAGCTCACTCTTAGGACGCCCTCGATGCCGTACATGAGCAATCGGGCCGGTCGCGCGCTCTACGATGCCGAAGCCATCCGCCTGGATCTCGCAACCAGCATCGCGCATCCGGTCCGCTGGTACAACGCGCTCGAAGTCCTGCGAGAACTGGTGCAAAAGGTCTTCATTGAGATGGTTCCGGGCCATGTATCCACCCATCTCGTTGGGGAGCAGTTGCCCGACGTAAGAGCGGTTTCGATAGCGGATCAAGGCCTCCATTATGCGACCGTTGTCGCGACCCGAAGTCTGTCACCGAGTCCACCGCCCGCTTAAGCGCAGCGATCGGGCGTCTGTACCCCGTAAATGACTCGCGCGCCGGGCTCTCAGCAATGGTCAACAGCCGCCGGCCTTCTCCTTTTGGTGAGGCGATCATCGTCGCAAGAAATTCGTCAGGAAAACCGCCCCGCCGAGCGAATCAGATCGACTGGACGAATCACCTCTTGGGCGCGAACAGCACCTTGCCACTTCCCTGTGCCGCCCGCGCGATCGCTTCCCTGACCTGGTCGAAACCGTACACGGCGGCGACCGGGGCCGAGATCGCGCCGGCGGCGACCAGCGGCGCCAGGTGGGCGAACATCGCCGTGATCTCATCCGGCTCAGCAGACTGATACCAGTGCACAAGCCAGAAGCCACGGATCGACAGCTTCTTGAAAACGACGGCGCCCGGATGCACGATCATCGGCTTGCGGCTCATGTTGCCATACGATGCCAGCACTCCGCTTTCCGACATGCAGCTCATCAGATTCATCGACGAGGTATCGCCAATGCTATCGAGGGCCAGCGTAATCGGCGCGTTTTGTGTTTCCGCCGCTACGCGGTTCGCAAGGTCAGGCCCGTCCACCAGAACGACGTCGCCGCCGAGCGCCTTGATTTCCGCGACAACATCGTCACGACGGACGACGTTGACCGTTTTCAATCCCAGCGATTTCGCGATCACGACTGTTGCCCGCCCAACGCCGGAATTGGCGGCGTCCTGGATGACCCAGGATCCGCGCGGCAGTTTCACGATGTCGGTCAGCAGGAGATAGGCGGTCGGCGGATTGACGCCCAGCATGGCAAACTGGTTGACCTCGCCCGCCGGCAATGGCCGCAACCATGATGCGTCGGCCTTGATGCGCTCCGCCCAGGCGGGACCCGGGAAAGGCGCCAGCGTCCGGTCGCCTTCCCTCAAATGTTTGACGCCCGCACCCACCGCGACAACTCGGCCGACTCCTTCCGTCCCCATAATGGCCGGAAGCCGTGGCCGATAGCCATAGCCGCCGGTCATCATAAAGAGGTCGGACGGATTGATCGGCGAGGCCTCGAGCGCGATCACCACTTCGCCGGCCGCTGGCTTACCGACGTCGGGAACATCGACGACTTTGACGACCTCGGCCGGATTGCCGAATGTCTCAATCTGAATCGCTTGCATGGCTGCTCTCCATTCGCGTTGATGCCTGAGACAGGATCATCGACGGGTTCAACAGGGATAGGACCATATTCCATCAATGCAACTGGCACAGTCGCAGCAGCGAAACCAGGTTCCAGGCGTTCAAACGCGTGTACGTTGCGAAGTACACCTTGCTGAGATTTCCCCGGTACCGGTGCTTGAAGTCGGCATGACCACGAAAGCTGAAAATCCATCGATCGCCGTACCGGTACGCGAGTTGAAAGACCTTTTTCAGCAACCAGGCCTCGCGAAACTCGGAATCCTGCACGTCATATAAGGGAAGCAAGCCGAGGCGAAACGTCCTGAACGTCTCAGCGCGAAATCGCTCGATGGCGAATTTTGTGATTGCCTCTTCGGCTCCTGTCGGAGCATCCGGGGCGCGGCGTTTGATGGCCGGTGAGTAGCCGATCACCTCGCCCTTCTCGCAGATCGGGTCAAAAGCCACAAACGCGACGACCGACCCGTCACTGTCCCGCAGGTCAAACTTGCGAACCTCGGGCTCGTCGCCGAACGCGAGAGGGCGCACCAGGAAACGGGCTTCCTGTTTGACAGTCTTTGCCGCGAGCCAGGAAGAAGAGCGCATCCAGTTGAATCCCGTCCCCGTCCGCGACCGTCCGTTCTTCGATCGTGTAACCTTCGCGCTCGATCTTGTGAGCCGCCTGGCGAAACTTGCTTTTCTTCGGCCCCTCAAAGTCGTACGTCGGCAAGTCGAGATCCATGTCGGCTCCGAATTCGTTCACGAACCAACCCAATCGAGCCAGAATCGCCCCGACTGGTTTCGAGACTTGGCAAAAACAAGTCCGCGGATGCATGCGAACGAACGCCTCGATGATGGCCGCGTAATCCGCCGCGGGCGCCACGGGGTCTCCCAGGACGAAAGTGATCCCTCCGCACGTGGCATACGCCAGGTAACCACCATGGGACTCGAAGTATTTCATCCCCGGCTGCAACGTGGCGTAGGCCATCGTGAAGTTGCCGTATTGCCGGAAGACTTCAAAAAGTCGTGACGATCCCAGCGTTTCTTCGGCGAGCGCCGGCGAGGCGGAATCGAACGTCGTCGGCGTCCGGGTCGCGCGCCAGTGGGCAGGATCGATTCGAGGAATCGGCTCGTCGATATCTCCACGTCCAAGCACGATTGATCGATCACCGTCGTTCGAACTCTCACCAACACTATTGGCAGCTCTCGAAGGCACCGCGCTGTCTGAGCGACCGGAAATGGCCCCAACGCTCCCAACAGGTCTGAAGATGACTTCGCCGAGCTCGCCGCGCCGGCGCGAGGCGTAGGGACCCTGAGAGTTGTTTCTGGCAATCATGGGTTAGTCTCCCTTGGAACACTTCGGTCGAAGTACCCGACCGGCCATTGAGCGTGTCGGTCAGCGCCCTCCAAAGCTCCAGTTCCAGATCAAGCCAATTCCCCCGCGTTCTGGTCCGAAGGGCAACACGGTAGGCTGCAAGAGCGAGTTCTGCCGCGCAAGCCTCGAGCAGCACTTTCGGATTGGCGGCAGTTCTCACGTCTCCATTCATGTTTGACTTCCTTTATGTGCTTGACTGATCGCCTTGGCTCCTGCCGCGCCGGTGCCCGTTCCCGCGATACCGTTTGGGTTCCGTCGAGTGTTTGATACCCAACAGTACAAAAATAGGCGCGGCCTCTTGCCGGGTCAAGCGGAATAATGTACCATTAAGTAAAGAAAGGCGAGAGAATGGTGCGTACCGGTCGTCCCCGTGAATTCGCCGTCGATAAGGCGCTGGACCGCGCCCTGAAGGTCTTTTGGCGCAAAGGCTATGAGGGAGCATCCCTGGCGGACCTGACGAAGGCGATGGGGATCAACCGTCCCAGCCTCTACGCGGCCTTCGGCAATAAGGAGGCTTTGTTCAAGAAGGCAATCGACCGCTATGTCGAGGGGCCAGGGGCGTTCGTCCGCGAAGCGTTGCAACAGCCGACCGCCAAAGCCGTGGTCGAACACGTGTTTCAGGGAAGTATCGAGCTCGTCACCGATTCGCGAAATCCGCACGGATGTTTAATCGTCCAAGGCGCGCTCGCCTGCGGCGATACGGCCGATTGCGTCCGACGCGAAATGGCAAAGCGACGGGATGCCAGCGTGACTGCCTTGTGCAAGCGATTCGAGCGCACTGTGGCGGACAGGGATCTTCCATCGAACTGCAATCCGGCGGACCTCGCTCGTTTTGTCGCGACGGTGATGCATGGAATCGCAGTGCAGGCCGCCAGCGGCGCGTCTCGCGACGAATTGGAGCGGGCCGCCAAGATCGCGCTTCGAGCATGGCCTGCCTGAGAGGGGAGAGATCCGCTGGTTTTCAGGACGCCTTATCGACCGCTACGTCGAGGGCGCAGCGGCATCGTCCGCGAGGCGTCGCAACAGCCGACCGCCAAAGCCGTAGTCGCACACTGTTTCGGGGGACTCAGCGAGACGCGGCAAAGGCGATTCAATGAGGTCTGTCTAAAGAGCCATACCACCCGAGACTTCAATCCGCTGACCGTTGATCCAGCGATTGTCCTCGGAAAGCAATGCGGCGATCATCGGGCCGATGTCGTCGGGCTCGCCGGCGCGGCCGAGTGCCGTCATCTCCGCCACTCGCTGGTTGATCTCCGGATTGTCGCGAACCATGCCGCCGCTGAAATCGGTCGCGATGGCGCCCGGAGCGACGGTGTTTACCGCGATCCCGCGTGCGCCGAGTTCTTTGGCCAGATAGCGCGTCAGGACCTCAACCGCCCCCTTCATGGATGCGTAAGCGCTGCTTCCCGGGATCGCAAACCGGGCCAGGCCCGACGAGATGTTCACGATCCGGCCACCGTCGTTGATGAGTGGCAGGAGCTTCTGCGTCAGAAAGAACACTCCCTTGAAGTGGACGTTGTAGAGCTGGTCCAGTTCCTGCTCGGTTGTTTGATCGAATGCCCCGTGGTGGGAGATGCCGGCATTGTTGACGAGGTAGTCAAATCGCCCGGCCTTCAGTTCGACCAACGCTTGCCGCACGCTCTGCACGAACGGGTCGAAGGTTGCGATGCTGCCCGTGTCGAGCTGCAAGGCAATGGCTTTTCGCCCGGCCTCACCCACTAGGCCGACGACCGTTTCGGCTTCACTGCGATTGGAGTTGTAGGTGAAGATCGAATCGACTCCGCGCCTGGCGAGGCTGAGCACCGTGCTGCGCCCGAGGCCGCGACTGCCGCCGGTGATGACGGCGATCTTGCTCGTTGGGGTGGCTGCGTTTCGTTGCGTTATGCTCCGGTCCTTTCTATTGGCGTCAAGTTGCAACCGATGCTGGCGATTCAATGAGGCTGGGTTTCAACGAAACTTGGATGCACGACCTCAGGCATCGATCTGGTCCCGCATTCCCCCGGACGTCAGCGACCGCACCATCTCTTTGCTGAACATGTCGAGCGGGAAACCAAGCTCGATCTTGCTGACCGCATCGAGCCGGTCGATCTGCGTCGGGGTGAGCTTGACATCAACGCAGGCCAGGTTGTCCTTCACCTGGGCCAGCTTGCGAGCGCCAATGATCGGAATGACCGGCTCAGCGCGCTGCCGCAACCAAGCCAGGGCGACCTGCGCCGGTGAATGGCCGCTCTCACGGGCGACGGCTACGACCTCACGCGCGATCGCCTCCTTGCGAGCATCGGATTTCAGGAATTGTTGCATCGACGCGTTGGCCTGCCGAGAATCCTTGGCCCCGCCCGGCTCCAGCTGCTTGCCCGTCAGCACGCCACCGGCCAGCGGCGACCAGGCGGTCACGCCCACGCCCAGATCGGCCGCCATCGGCAGGAGATCCCGCTCCGGCGTCCGTTCGATCAAGCTGTATTCGATTTGCAGGCCGACGAAAGAACACCAGCCCCGCAACTGAGCCAGCGTGTTCGCCTTCGCGACGAGCCATGCCGGCATGTCCGAGACCCCGGCGTAGAGAATTTTCCCCTGCCGAACGAGATCGTCGAAGGCACGCATGACCTCCTCAATGGGCGTGATCTGGTCCCAGATATGCAGCCAGTAAAGGTCGATGTACTCGGTCTTCAGCCGCTTCAGACTGGCCTCCACCGCCAGCATCATGCTCTTGCGGTGGTTGCCGGCCGCATTGGCATCCTTGCGGGGAGCCGCATTGGTGTATTTGGTCGCCAGAACGATTGAGTCACGATGGCCGGCCATGAACTCGCCGAGCAACTTTTCGCTGGTGCCGTTGGTGTAAACGTTGGCGGTATCGATGAAATTGCCGCCCGCTTCCAGAAAGGCGTCGTAGACCTGGCGGCTCTCGTCTTTTGACGAGCCCCAGCCCCAGTCCTCGCCGAAGGTCATCGTTCCCAGGCAAAGCTCCGAAACGCGAAGTCCGCTCTTTCCCAGCAGTCTGTAGCGCATGATGATCTCCGTTGAGGTTTGTTCAGAAGGAGGGACGACCCGGCGTGTTGCTCAAGTCTCGAAATAGCGAGTCCGGTCGATATCGGCAATCAATCCGAGCTGCTTCGGTCGCCAGCCGAGCGCTGCCCGCGTGATCGCGCTGGAAGATGGGCAGTCGGCCGCCGCGAACCGCGTGAACCATCCAAAGTGCTTGGCCGCCTCGTCGGGCGTCTTGCTGACGACCGGCACGTTGAGGCGCCGGCCGATGACTTCGGCAATTTCGCGGAACGGCACGCCTTCCTCGGCGATCGCGTGATAGCGGGCTCCCGCGGCGCACTTCTCCATCGCCAGTCGGTAAACGGGAGCGGCGTCGAGCCGGTGCACGGCGGGCCAGCGGTTGTGCCCGCCCCCCACGTACGCCGAAACGCCTTTTTCACGCGCGAAGTTGATGAAGATCGGGACAAAGCCGTGATCGCCGTCTCCATGGACCGAAGGTGGAAGACGCACGACCCCTACACGCACGCCACGCGTCACCAGCGCGGAGGCTGCCGCTTCCGAAGCGCGCGGATACGTCTGGGGGTTCGGGGGCGGCGGCGTATCTTTCTCGGTCGCCGTTCGACCCTCGGCGAGGAACGCAACCCCCGTGGTGACCAGCAGCGGTCGCTGGGAACCCTCGAGTGCCGACCCGATCGCCTCGATGGCGCGCCGGTCGATCTCGCAGTTCTCGACGAACTTCGAGAAGTCATGGATAAACGCGCAGTGAATCACACCGTCCGCCTTGCTCGCTCCCCGGCGCAGGCTCTCGAGATCGTCGAGCGAACCGCGCTGGACGGTGGCTCCCGCCACGGCAAGCGATTTGGCGCCCGCATCCGAACGGGCCAGGCCAAGCACCCGATGTCCGGCGTCGATCAAGTCTTTAACGACGGCGGACCCGACGAAACCTGTGGCACCGGTGACGAAAACTCGCATGGTTTTCTCCTTCTCAGTGAATTGTCACCCAGAAACAGCCCCCTTACCGTTTGAAGCCTTGCATTAGGCGTTCACCGCCGCGGCCGCGATCCCGTCCAGTTCCGCCAAGGTTTGCGGCGAAAGCGCCAAGTGCCCGGCGGCGAGGTTCTCGCGCAGGTGGGAGACCGACGACGTGCCCGGGATCAACAGGATGTTGGGCGAGCGGTGCAAGAGCCACGCTAGCGCGACCTGCATCGACGTGAATCCGAGTCGGGCGGCAACGTCCGACAGTGTGGACGACTGCAGCGGCGTGAACCCGCCGAGCGGGAAGAATGGTACGTACGCGATGCCCTGCCTGGCCAACTCGTCGATCAGGGCGTCGTCGTGGCGGTTAGCCAGATTGTAGTTGTTCTGCACGCAGACGATCGGCGTGATCCGGCGCGCTTCCGCAATCTGCGCTGGCGTGACATTACTCACCCCGATTTGACGCACGAGGCCTTTCCGCCGCAAATCGGCCAGGACCCTCGATCGACCCTTCGGCGGGCGCCGTCATGCCGTGCATGCTTCGCAGGTTGACGACGTCGAGAGCATCGAGGCCCAAGTTGCGAAGGTTGTCGTGAACGGCCTGGGTCAGTTCTTCCGGCGAAGTGGCTGGGATCCACGATCCCCCGTCGCCGCGGCGCGTGCCAACTTTGGTGACGATAACCAAATTGTCGGGATAAGGATGGAGCGCCCGGCGGATGATCTGGTTAGTGATGCGCGGTCCGTAGTAATCAGACGTGTCGATATGGTTCACGCCGGCCGCGACGGCCTCGCGCAGCACGGCGACAGCGGCGTCCAGATCCTTCGGCGGTCCCCACACGCCAGGCCCGGCTAGCTGCATCGCCCCGTAGCCGATTCGTTGAACCGTCAAAGACGTGTTGCGCAACGTGAACTGTCCACCGAGAGTGGTTGCGCTCATGGTGTGGCTCCTTTCCAAGATCGTTGACGACATCTTCCGCCGACCGCTGCCAGAACTACATCGTGATGACCGCTCGAAATCGGACCTGCCCCTTCTCGACGCGCTCGTAGGCTTTGGTGATCTCGTCGAGCCGGTATGTTTCGGTGACGACGCGAACTTTGCCGCTCGCGGCGATCGCCAGCGCCTCGTACAGGTATTCGCGGCCGTTTTGCTGGCTGCCGACGATCTTGATCCGCTTCATCAGGAGGTCCAGCGGCGAAACCATCAGTGGCTTGGCCTCGACGCCCATCACGACCAACCGGCCATCGGGACGCAGCCCCTGGATCGAGTCGGCCGTCGCGTCCATCGAGTTGCTCGTGCCGAGGACGATGTCCGCTCCGCCTGCTTTGGCGAGACCGGCGCCGTCGCGGACAATCTCATCGGCGCCGAGGTCGCGGATCAGCTGATCCTTGTCCTGCGAGTGCGAGATTGCGGTGGTGTGAAATCCCGCAGTTTTGGCGTACTGGACGGCCAGGTGCCCGAGCCCACCGATGCCGAGAACAGCGACACGCTCGCCCGGCTGCGGTGCCGCCCAACGGAGCCCCGACCAAACCGTGTAACCCGCGCAGAAGATGGGAGCCGCTTGCTCGAAGGAGAGTCCTTCTGGGACGGGCGTTGTGGCGTCGGCGAACGCGAGCATGTACTCGGCGTGGCCGCCTGGAAGCTGCATACTCGTGCCGAGCGAGTTGGCGCAGAACATCGGATTGCCGCGCAAGCACCACTCGCACCGGCCGCAGGAAGACTGCACCCAGGCGACGCCGACGCGGTCGCCGATCTTGCGCGTCGTCACGCCGGCGCCGATCGCCGCGATTTCGCCGACAGGCTCATGCCCGAGCGTCCGCGGAAAGGCCCCGGGGACGCCGCCGTGCGCCTGGTGGACGTCGGTGTAGCACATGCCGCTGGCGCGGATCTTGATCAGGACTTGGTTCGGCCCGGGCTCGGGCGTCGGCACCTCTTTGAGCACCCAGGGACTGTTCGCAGAAGGGACGATGGCGGCTTTCATTCGACTGCTCCTCTTGTTCGGCGACTCAAGAAAACAACAAACTTAGGTAACAAATTGCTCGGCAACTCAAGAACGAAACAACGGTCTGCTGTTGAGCTCTGCTTCGTGCAGGGCGGCTGTCGTTCACCACGCGACCGGACCCGCGGACGAGAAGAACCCACCGGTGGGTCCGTCGGCGGGGAGCAAGGCCAGGCGAATCGCCTCGGCCGCCCCCTCCTCCACCGTCTGCGTGCCCTGGTTGTCGTTGAGATCGGTCTTGGTGTATCCAGGCCCGGCCGAATTGACCTTGATTGGCGTGTCCTTTAATTCGAAGGCAAGCTGCACGGTGAGCATGTTGAGGGCGGCCTTCGACGCGTTATACCCGAGGAATTTGGCCCACGCGTGTCCCCACGCCGGGTCGCTATTGAGGTCGAGCGATCCGAGTTCGCTCGACACATTCACGATCCGCCCAGCCGGCGACCGGCGGAGCAACGGGAGCATCGCCTGGGCGATCGCCACGGGACCGACAAAGTTGGTGAGCAACGTCCGGCGAACGGCCTCGAGATCGGACTGGCTCGGCAAACCATCGCCGCGCTCGAAGATCCCGGCGTTGTTCACCAGCACGTCGAGCCGCCCGTGGGCCGCTTCAATCGTCGCGGCGGCTTGACGGATCGTGTCCTCGCGGAGCACGTCGAGCTCGATGAAGCGAACCGAGAGCCCCTCGCCTTGAAGCGTTTCAGCGGCCGCGCTGCCGCGTCCCTGGTCGCGCGCAGCAACGTAAACGGTCATGCCGCTTCTTCCGAGCTGGCGGGCAATCTCGAAGCCGATGCCTTTGTTGGCTCCGGTGACGAGGGCGATTCGCTCGGTCGTTTTTGGGGGTTCCGTTGGCATTTTCGTGCTCCTGCTGCTGGTGGTCCCATCCCCGATCCGCCTGCGCAAACCGGCGAATCGTCGTTTAGCTAACTAACCGGTTAGTCCATGATACGTACTATCTAACCGGTTAGTCAAGTGGTAAAATGACAGGGAGAGGACGATGAAATGCGAAATGCAGAAGCCACGCGCGAGCGGATTCTGGAGGCCGCCCTGGCGGAATTCTCCGCCCACGGCATCGCCGGCGCGCGCGTCGATCGGATCGCCCACGCCGCCGGGTGCAACAAGAACCTGATCTACATCTACTTCGAGGACAAGGAAACTCTGTTCACGACCGTTCTCATGAAGCACCTCATGCGTGTCCACGAGGAACAGCCATTCACACCAGACGACCTGCCGGGTTACGCGGGCAAGCTCTTCGACTGGGCGATCGCCAATCCCGACCTGATGCGGTTGCTGGCCTGGTGTACCCTCGAGCAGAAACCGAACGAATCAGACGACCGCGCCGCCACGATTCGTGAAAAGATCAGCAAGCTGGCGGCAGCTCAACAAGCCGGCCACGTGGGACGGGCCTTCCCGGCGGAATTCCTGCTCACGGCGATCATGAGCCTCGGCACGGCCTGGTCCGCGGCGAGCCTCTTCGGGCCGTCGCTCGATCCGAAAATCGCTGAGCACCCGGCAAAATTGCGGAAGAGCGTGGTCGAGGCCACCCGACTTCTCACGAACGCAGGCAAGCCGAGCCGGACCGCGAAAAGAATCAAGTCGCGGTGAACCTTCGGGGCCCAAACGCGCGGTCGACAGAGGAAAATTCTGTCCGTCAGTCCCGACCATCCCTTGGAAAATGCGCAGGGCATGGGCGAATCATCCGGTCCAGCAAGTGGCAGCGGCGCGGGCGTTGTCGTTCCAGAGGATGCGCGCTAGGAAGGTCGGCCGCCAACGTTTCACGCCTACCGATCGAATCGCGATCCTAGACGCCGCTGGGGCCTTGTCTCTTTTCCGGGGGTTTAGTCGAATCGCTCGGATCCGTCCCCTCGGGCGTCCTTCCGGCGAGCTTGTGGTGATGGTGGATCCAAATCTCAAGTTCGCTCTTGTCGAGGAAGCCGTCGCTGTTGGTGTCGATCTTGGCAAATCGCTTCTTCAAGAACGACGGACTCTCTTCCATCGACAGTTTGCCGTCCCCGTTGGCATCAGCCTTTTGAAAGATCTGGGTCAGGTTCCCCTTTTGGATCTTGCCCCCCTTCTTTCCCATCCGCTTGAGGGCCGCCGCCGGAGTGATCGCGGGCGCTTTCGTGGAGGGGACAACCGGGATCTCCGACAATTCGTTGGCGTCCAAAACTCCGTCATGATTGCGATCTAACTTGTCGAACGAGGCGACGGCTTTGGACAGCTCCTCGCGGCTCAGGTGACCGTCGTGGTTGGTGTCGAGCTGTTTGGCGAACGCCGGCAAACCGTGCGACGGCTCTTCCGACGCCCCGCTCATTTTTTCGGATTTGCCATTCATTGTTTCGGATTTGGGAGGCGAGGCCTGCAAGGTCCCCTTCTTGGCCGCTTTCTTGGCCTCGTTCTTTGCAATTCTCTTCGCCGACTTTTTGGCGTTGCCCGCGCCCTGCAGGGCCATCTTCAGATCGTCGAGCGTCATTTCGTTCTTGCCCAAGCGATCGAACAGGGCCTTGATCCGCGGCGTGCTCTCCACTTCGTCGCTCGTCAACTTGCCGTCCTTGTTCTTGTCGAGCTTCTCGAAGATTTGGGCGGGATCCCGCTTGGGCTTCCCAGCTGCAGTACCATCGACCACCGGCGTCTTGCTGATATCGGTCACCGGCTTTTCCGCTTTCTGCATCGCGGCGTCGAACTCTTCCCGGCTCAGCACTCCGTCCTTGTTCGTGTCGCCGATCCGCAGTAGGCGCTCGAAGAACTTGGCTTGTTCCTTCGGAATCTCCGAAGCAGTGAGCTTGCCGTCCGCATTGGTATCGAGCTTTTTGAAAAGCGCTTCCGGACTGCCTTCGATTCCCACGGAGTCGTCGGCCTTCGCGTTTGCGGAGAGTCCGCACCATAGCGCGAGAGTCAGAATGGCAAAGAGTTTCATGACCGATTTCCGTCCAAGAGACAGCGGATTGCGAAGCGGCGGACCTTGCGGCAAGTTCCGGACTTGCCAAGTCAAGCTTCGCCGAGAGCCGCGTAGTCTGGTGTGCTCGACCCACGTCAACGGGTGTCGATGGGCGATGCTGCGCTGAAATCGCCCGCTCTCCTTTCAACCCCAGACGAGAATCCCAGGTACCGCGCCATTTGCGATGTTGACCGTGGATTTGGACGGGAGGGTCGGGAATAGAACTCCCAAAGTGCAAAGGCAGCCGCAGTTAGGGCGGCGCCAGCAACGCAGACGAAAATCCGGATAGGCCGGACCGGGGGCCCAGTTCTAAACCCGATGGCGATCCAAGCAGGCCGTTGAAGATTTCAGACAGGCCGCACAAGTCGCACGAGACGCGGGCTTCCACGGCGGGCTCCAAACCATCCTTTTCCCTGTTCGCTGACAAAGATGCATTCCGTGATGATCAGACCAGCCCAGGCCCGCTGCGCGTAATACTGGGTCATCACAGGCGATCCAAATTATTTCGCCGACTTCGCATAGACGGGAAATGATGAGCCAAACATCGGCGCCTTGCTCCGGGATTGCTCTTCGGTGGCCTCGTCCTGAATGACGTCCCAATGCTCGACGAGAATGCCGCTCTCGATCCGCACGATGTCGGCCACAATCCAGTTCACGGGCAGGCCAATGCCGCTGAATCGCCCATGCAGGATCACGTAGTCGCCGTCAGCAACGACAAGTCCGGGTTCATATTTCAGGGTCGTCGGCGCCGCCTTCACCAGCTCGAACAACCCCTCCCGGCCTGGTGCGATATGTGCGCTGTGCTGGATGTAGTTGGGTGACCAGAACTTCTCGGCGGCTGCGTAGTCGCGCCGGTTGAAGAGCGCGTCGAAGGCCTCGAGCACGAGGGCCTTGTTCTTCTGTTGTGTCATCTGACTCATGGCTTTGATCCTCCCTCGACTCGGACGATGAGCTTGCCGAAATTGCGACCCTCGAGCATGCCGATGAAGGCCTCCGGCGCCTTCTCGAGCCCGTCGACGAAGTCCTCTCGATACCGAATGCGTCCATCCGCGATGCCCGCACCAACCTCGTGCAAGAAGGCGGCATAGTGCTCGGCGGCAAACTCGTAATTGAGGAAGCCGCGCACCGTCAGGCTCTTCGAGAGGACGGTGCGCATGGTGGCGGGCAGCCGGTCCGGGCCTTCGCCTGCCCCGGCGGCGTTGTACTGGGCGATGAGGCCGGAAACCGGGACGCGCGCAAAATTGTTGAGCAGCGGTAGCACCGCCTGCCAGACCACTCCACCGACGTTTTCGTAATAGACGTCGATGCCATTTGGACAAGCCTCCGCCAGCTTGGCGGTGAAATCGGCGCCCTTGTGATCGACCGCCGCGTCGAATCGGAGTTCGTCCTTCACGTACGCGCACTTCTCGGGGCCGCCCGCGATGCCGACCGCCCGGGCGCCGGAGAGCCTGGCGAGGTGGCCGACCAGCGATCCCACCGGTCCGCTCGCCGCCGCGACGACGACCGTTTCCCCGGGTCGGGGCTTGCCGATTACGCGCAGGCCGCCGTAAGCGGTGAACCCGGGCATCCCCAGGACGCCGAGCCCCGTGGTCACAGGGGCGACGCGGGGGTCGAGCTTACGCAGGTCGGCGCGGTCCGAGAGCGCGTGCGTGCGCCAACCGGTGTGCGCCAACACGATGTCGCCTTCGGAGTAGCCGGGATGGTGCGACGCGACCACCTTCGCCACGGATTCCCCAGGCATGACCGCGCCGAGCGGGGTCGGCGCTGCGTACGATTTGCGATCGTCCATCCGACCCCGCATGTAGGGGTCGAGTGAGAGATACTGGACCTGCAGCAGCACTTGTCCGGCACCCGGTGTGGGAATCTGCGTTTCTTCGAGGCGGAAGTCGGTGAGCCGGGGCTTCCCCTGCGGTCGGGCGGCAAGGACGATCTGACGGGCTGTGTTTGAGGACATGTCAGGTGCCTTCGTTAAGTGGGCGCGCTGCTGCCTAGGAACAGTTTCGCGTGCTTCAAGAAGAGGTCAGCATGCTGGTAATGGGCGCCGTGGCTCGAGTCGGGGTACATGATGAGCTGCGCGTCCGGTAGATGCTGCGCGAGGATGAAGGCGTTGATCGGCTGGACCACGATGTCCTTCGTGCCGTGCACGACAAGGATTGGGTGCTTGATCTTCTGCAGCGTGGCGTAGCGGTCGCTCGGCGGCACCGCTCCCCATTCCCGGATTGCGCAGTTGCGCCTCGGCCGTCTTCGGCGAGACGAGCTTGTCTCGGTCGCGGGTCCGGGCCGCCAGTCGGTCCAAGTACGCCCGACCGGCCGCTTGGCTCGCGTCGCTGGGCGAGAAGAACGCGGCGAGCAGGAACTGGACCGGGTCTGCCCGCTCATCGGCCGAGAGTTCCGTGAACGTCATTCCCTCACCACCGCGCGGGCCCGTCCCCAGGAGAATGATTCGGTTCACGCGGTCCGGATGATCGAGCGCCATCTGCTGAGTGATCATGCCGCCCAGAGAAAAGCCCACCACGTTGATCTTCTTCAACCCCAGGGCATCGCAGAAGGCTAGGACCTCCCGTGCCATCCCCGGAATTGTGCCCGGCGTCTCGCCGCCAGAGCTCGCGACCCCAGCGTTGTCGAAGAGGATGACCTCATAATCCGCGGCGAGGCCGTCGGTGACCTCCGGGTCCCAGTCGTCCAGGTTTCCGCCGAAGTAATTCAGGAAAACGAGCGGAACCCCGCCGGGCTTTCCCCAGCGCCGGTAGGCGAACCGAATCCCCCCGTGCGCGACGTACCGCGTGGGGACAGTTAATGACGTATCGCTGGCCATCGTATGATCCCCGGAGTCGATGATTTTCCGTCGGCATCCGCCCAGCAGCCGCTCCATTCAGATCGAACTCTCAAATCGGGCGCTCATTGAATCGCTTTGGCCACAAGCTGCTCCAATTTGCGGTCGAGCATCCGTGCGACCTCCGTGACCTTGGGGTTCCCGAACTGGCCGAAGAGCGACGAAGGCCTGTCGTATTCCACGCACGTCTGGCCATGTTCGTTCTCGTAGATCAGCACTCGCAGCGGGGCGTACAAACTTGCACGAGTGTCGTGCTCGGTCATTTGGAGGGCAAAGAGCGGATTGCCGACCAGGTACTGAAGCGCCTTCTTCTTCTGACCGGCCAGCCGGAGAAGGGCCCCATGGTCGCTGGTCCTGAAAAGCATGAAGCCGCTCGGACCTTCCATCGCCTTGATCTTCGCCCGAATTTCCTCGGGATCGGCACCCGCGTTGAGGTGTTGGTAAGCGCTCGGATCGAATCGCCCGGTTTGCTCTTCAAAGGTCTTGGTCACCTTTTCAAACGGCTCATCGGTCGCGACTCGGACATGTTCCACGGTGATGCGAGTGACATCCATCGGATTGCCTTTTTGCGGTGAGACTTCTCGCTGGTTTGGAAAGACGCTGCCGGCGATGACGAAGGGCAAGGTGACGAAGGCAACTCTCACGAAGGCGAGACGTGGTCGTCCTTTTGTCATCAGGAATTCTCCAAAGTGACTGTCTGGTTTGAGGTTCAGTACTCGAACCACGTCTTCAACGCCGCGTTTTTCTCGGCCGTATATGTCGGCAAGAGATGATCGATGGCCACGTCGGGTGGTGAGATGAACATCGACTTGGCATGGGTCAGCATGTCAAAGCCGTATTTCCCGTAATAGTGCCCCATTCCCGCCGCCCCCACTCCCCCAAATGGCATCGATTCCACGAACAAGTGGACGTTCACATGGTTCACTGCGCCGCCACCGAAGGAGAGTTCGCCGGCAAAGCGGTCGATCGCGCTCTGATTGCGGCTGAAGATGAAGGCCGCCAGCGGGCGCGGGGTGGCGGCAATTCTGCCGAGCGCCTCGTCGAGCGTTCGGTACGTCAGGACAGGCAGGATCGGCCCGAAGACCTCGTCCTCCATGATCCGGTCGTCCCAGCTCACCGGGTAGACAATCGTCGGGTCTAGATACCGGGCCTCCGGGTCAGACCGGCCACCGATGACCACTTTAGCCGGATCGATCAGGGCGGCGAGGCGCGAAACCTCGCCTGCGCTGATGACGCGCGAGTAGTCGGGATTGGACTTCGGGTCCGGACCGAACAGGTCGATCTGCGAGTCCTTAGCGTGCTCGACGAACGCGTCGGCCACCGACTCGTGCACGTACGCATAGCCGGGCGACGTGCACCATTGCCCACCCCACGCCATCGCGCCCCAAACGATTTTCCTGGCGGCATCCGGGATGTTGGCGGTTTCGTCGACGAGCGCCGGATTCTGACCGCCGAGTTCGAGCACGAGCGGCGTCAGATTCTCGGCCGCGGCCCGCGCGACGACCTTTCCCGTGCTGGTGCTGCCGGTAAAGAAAATGAAATCGAACGGGAGCTTGAGCAGCTCCGTGGTCTCTTCGCGGTGGCCGGCCACTGCCGCGACGGCGTGCGGCTCGAAATACCGCGGCACCAGCTCGAGGAGTAGAGCAGACGTCGCTTTGACGGCGACACTCAGCTTGAGCACGCAGCAGTTACCGGCTGCAAGGGCGGCAATTGCAGGACGAAGCAGCAGGAGCAGGGGACCATTAAATGGACCGATGATCAACGCGACGCCGTAAGGGTCGCGGTAGACAATTCCGCGGTGCCCGGAGGCAGCGAGCGCCCGTGGCACCGGCGCCTCGGTCGGCGCCATCCAGTCCATCAGCTGGCTCTTCTGGAACGCGACCTCGCCCAGGCACGCGAGAGTTTCAAAGAGCTGCTCCTGGCTGGCGGTCTTGAAGTCTTGCGCGATCGCCCGCCGGAGCGCAGCCTCGTTGTCCCCGATGAGCCGGCCCATGCGGTCGAGTTGCTCGACGCGCCACGCATAGTTCCGCGTCGCGCCGGTCGCGAAGTGGCGCTTCTGCCGCTCGAACATGTCCTGAAACAAATTCATGATCGTGCTCCTCGACTGCGATTCGTGTCGGTCCGATTCGTGTCGGTTCGACGTGCTGCTCGGACGATCTCCATCTTGCTTGGGTCGTCACTGTCCCGGGTCGTCACTGTTCCGGGGTCGTCACTGTCCCGTGACCAGGACCATTCGGAATCGCGCCTCATTTCTCATCATCTTGGCGTACGCCTCAGCGGCCGCCTCGAGCGGCATCGTTTCGATTCTCGGCCGGACGCCCGCAAGCATGCTGAACGCCAGAGTTTCCTCGGCATCGATCGGGGATCCCGTCAGGGCACCCTCGACGGCGCGGGTCCCAAAGACCAGCTGCGCCGGACTGACCTCAATGGAATCCGTTCCGACGCCGACCACAATCATGCAGCCTCGGGGCCGCAGGCCGCCGATCAGGCGCGACATGGCTTTACCGCTCGGCGCGGTGGCAAGAATCACTTTGGCGCCGCCCAGCGCCTGCAGCGCGGTTGCCGGGTCTTCGCGCTGGGCGTCGATGTAATGATTGGCTCCCAGCGTGCGGGCCAATTCTTTCTTGTCAGCACCTGTGCCGAGCGCGGCCACACGAAACCCCATATGGCTGGCGAATTGGACACCGAGGTGTCCGAGGCCGCCGATGCCTTGGATCGCCACGAGATCGCCGGGCCGAGCAGTCGAGTTTCGGATTGCGTTGTACGTCGTCACGCCCGCGCACAGCAGGGGTGCCGCTTCCGCGGGCGCCAGATCGTCGGGGACAGCGGCTAGCGCGTGGGCGTCCGCGATCATCACCTCGGCATAGCCTCCATCACTGGCAACTCCGGAAACCGGCTGATTCTGGCAGTTCACGAAGTCGCCTTCGCGGCACGGCGTGCAGCGGCCGCAATTGCCGGCGAGGAAGCCGACGCCTACCCGTTGGCCAACTTTCCAGAGGGACACGCCCTCTCCGAGGGCATCGATCTTGCCGACGACTTCATGGCCGGGAACGCGTGGGTAGCGGATGTCGGGAGCGAGCCCCCCGACGGTGAGGACGTCTGAATGACAGACGCCGCACGCCTCGATACGAATCCGCACCTGACCGGGCCCGGGTGCCGTCACTTCCCTCTCAACCACTTCGAGCAGTCCGGGCTTGGTCGCCTGCACCGCCCAATAAGTTGCCGTTGCCATCGTCGGCTCCTTCATTTTGAGAATGCGGCTCTGCTTTCCATCGTTGTGCCCACATCACAAACATGTATATACATGTTATATCGCAAAAAAAATCACGGGGTGTCAGCCAGCTGGGTCAGTTGAGGCAGCAGCTTGAGAAGCATTGACCATGTTTGCCTCGGCAAGCGAGACCGCAGGCGTCCCTGAGCTTGCTGCCAGGCCGGGCGTGCATCTCGCAGCTTGGCTGCACCGGCGTCGGTCAGGCTGACCAGCTTCTCGCGGCGGTCCTCGCCGGGACGAATCGCGACCCAACCAGCATCAATTAGAGGACGAAGGTTGCGCGTCAGCGTTGTCTCATCCAGAGACGTGAGGGTGCCAAGATCGCGCTGGCGCACTTCGCCCGCGCGACGTAGACGACGCAAAAGGGAGTATTGCGTGTTGCGGAGCCCGACTCCGCGCAGTTCCTCATCATAAAGCCGGCTTACGGCACGGGAGGTCTGCCGCAGGGCGTTGCACAAACAGGGAGTGGTGTACGGTTCTTGCTCTGCACGGGTCATAGCACATGTATATACAGGCAATCGACGATTGTCAATTGTGGCCGCCTCAATCGGGGGACAAACCTGCATCGAAAAAGCGAAGGGGAGCGTCCTTCCAGAACCTGCTCACGTCGAACGCTCGGTCCACTGCTCCCGCCAGGATGGAGGCTCGAATGGTTCTGCAAAGTACTGCGTCTCACGGGCCACTTTGCCGGCCTCGAACTCCATGATGCTCACCGTGTGCACCGGACGGCCGTCGTAGGAGATCAGGTATTCAGTGACCCAAAGCTCCCCGCTTCCAACGATCCGGCGCACAACAAAACCTGCTGGTTTCGACGGGTGGTGGCTGCGGAGGGCGAGAACATTTTGTCGCCCTCGGATCCGCTCTCCAGACTGCGGGTACTCGACAATTGCGTTCTCCTGGTAAATCTCGTGCTCCGCCACCTGATCACCGGCGGCAGAGGCAATCCAATGTCGCTCCAATGCCGCTCGGATATCGACGTCTGCCATCGTAACCTCCATCCTCAACCATGCCGCCTTCAAGTTCATCAAGCGACGATGTGGAGAACGATCTTTCCCTCCTGTTGCCCGGACAATCCGCGCGCGTAACCGCGCCGAACGCCAGGATTATCGCCCTGCCACATTCGCGAGTCTAGCGCGCCTGAGGATTGGCCCGTGAACTAGAAATTGGATGGCAGCTCTCTCAGGCCGTCGAAGTCGCGGCGAAAAACGTTCGTTTGATGTCTTTTGGGGGGGTTCTGAAAAACGGACTGACTTCTTGAGAATCGGGATGGAGCGCTGGGCTCCGACACCGTTTAGCTACGAGGTCGCCTGGATGGCGAGATGCGCTGCAAGGCTCGTTAGCAACCTCGCGAAATCGATCGGCTTCGAGAGGTAATCGTCGGCGCGATGTTGCGACGCTTGCCGCTGGACTGTCCGCGCATCTCCGCCGGTCAACATCAAGACAGGAATGTCGCGAGTCTGCGGATCGCAGCGCAAACGGGCCAGGACCTGATGACCATCTTCATGCGGCAAACAAACGTCCAGAAGGATCAAGTCGGGACGTCCTTCCCGCGCCATCGCAAACCCCTCCGCGCCATTTGCCGCACAAACGACTGCGATTCCGTGCCGCGATAGCCGAATCTGCCAGATTCTTGCGATTTCAGGATCGTCGTCGACGCAGAGGATCGTGGGCTGCGGGCGTCGCGAGCCGCCGTCAAATGGCACCGAATCTAGAACCTGATCGGCACGGTGCTGCATCCTCTCGAGCCCTTGTTCGGATTGATGCGGTTGCCGCCACCGTCCGCTCAACCGCATGTTTGAAACGGGAGTCGGTGACTGCTTTCGCCACTTTCGATCGGGAGCCCCAGGACTTCGATCAAGAGCGGCTCAAGCCGGCTCCAGACGTCCGGGCACTTTTCGACGTAGTAGGCGCACATGTTGTGGCACCGAATGATCGTGTCCGGATCGGTTCGCCCCGTCATGATGGCGACCGGAATCGAGCGGCACGCTTCGTCCGAGGCGAGCATCTCGCAGACGCTCAATCCGTTGCCCGCCGGCATCTCGACGTCGAGGCAGACCATATCCGGAGTTTGGGATTTGACCAACGATAAAGCCGTGAAAGCGTCGTGGGCGCCGAACACTTTCAGTCCGCGGCGGCGGCACCGCAAGGCAATCGCGGCAACGAGTTCCCGGTCGTCGTCGGCGATCAATACTGCTTTTTGCATCTCAAAACCCTTAGTTCATTCCGCGCACGCATCGGCCGGCGCACACTGTTCAATCCGACTGACGGCCATTGCCAGAATTCGGGTGAGGTCGTTAGGGAGATTCCAAGTTCCGAGCTGTCGCAGCAAGACTTGCGGTAAGGGCCGACCCAGTCGCTTCTTGTTGACGGCTGCGCGCGGCGCTCGATGCGCCGCTGGAACACCTCGGTGCGGGCCTGCCGGTGGACAACCGCCATGAGCCACCGAGTGCGGTCGAGTTCGACGGCCAGGTCACCCCGACCGATGCAGGAATTGAGGAGGCTGCACACGTCGCGAGACAATTCCTTGTCGACTGGCTCGCAGACGGATGCCCCGACGAATGACACGGATTGCGGCCCTGCACGACGCTCTGTGAACCGCGCCACGTGTCGATGCAAGATCTCAACCGGATCGGCGATCGGAAGTCCAATCCACAATGTGGTCGCGCCTGCCGCGAGAGGCTTCACGGCCAGCCTTCCGAGATTGCGATCGATGAGTTCAGCGGCGAGGCTCGCTTCGCAGAGCTGACTCGCGCGGTTTTCTCGCTTGGTGTGTTTGACACTCGCCAAGTCTCGAAACAGCCTGGCAATCGCCTCCACGCCGGTATTACCGACTGTTACGCGAATACCGGCCTCTTTGAGTCCCGGATGCAGTTCTTCCGAAATCGATATTCGGCAACCGTCGCGAGACAGATTGAGTGCGGCCGTAACGATGTTGGAAATTGCACGAGCGACGGCCTCGTCGTCGCAGTGGATGTCGGGACCTTCCGCGACTGTTTCGAATCGCAGATCAACGCAAAGGACCGCAGCTTTTCGCTCAAGTTGCGGACGGATCCGAGCAATGATGCCGCGCAGTCCACAGGGCCGGCCCCAGATGCGATGTGATTTTTCCGCCAACCTGGAGGCGTCCATGGCATTATCGACCACGCGATTCAGGTCACAGGCCCGATCCGCGATGACATCGAGAACGCGCCGCTGCTCATCATTCAAATCGCCCACGAGTCCTTCGCGCATCAGGGCGGCGTATTCTTGAATCACGGTCAGCGGTGTGCGCAGATCGTGGGCCAGTCTCTCGGTAAAGGCCGCAATCCTGCTCGAGGACAGGCGCCCGCGATCTCTGCGGCCGGTGTGTAGTTCGCTGAGGGCCCGACCGGCGACACTTCGCGTCGGGCTCGATTGATCAGGCATTCGTAGGGCTCGCGCGGGCGGGGCCAGCAAACTCGGGAATGTCCCCACTCAAATCTAGGCCGCCCCGTGAGATTGTCCAAGCAAATTGAGTCGAAGCACGTTGCTCTTTTGCAACACCGCGGCGTCTGCCTTGGATGGCAGGGCAGCCTGTCGCTGTGATCGCTCGATCATTGCGGTTGCGGGCCGCAGACTTCGCGGACCTTGCGAGCAAGCTCGTACGTCGAAAATGGCTTTTGCAAATAGGCAGCGCCGTTGGCAAGGAGATCGGACGGGTGGACGTCTTCCGCGCCGTACCCGGAAACATACAGCACGCGGATCGACGAATTGAGTGCGGCAACGCGCGAGGCAAGCTCCGGGCCTTTGATTGTGGGCAGCATGACGTCCGCGATGAGCAGATCGATCTGAGCGGCTTTTGTTCTTGCAAAGATCGAGGGCCTCTATCGGGTCCCCGGCGACAAAGACGCGATATCCTTGAGCGGTCAAGCCGCGCATCATGAGCTGGCGAACGCGATCGTCGTCCTCGACCAGAAGGATGGTTTCGTCGCCACGAGGCAGCGCAACGGGGCGCGAGTCGACCCGCCAAGGCTCAAGGCCCTGCGCGACGGAAGGCCACAGAATGTGGAAGGTCGTTCCGCGGCCAGGCGCGCTTTCAACTTCGATCTGTCCGCCATACTGCCCGATGATCTCGGAGACAGTCGCAAGCCCCATCCCTGTGCCCTTGCCGCTCCCTTTCGTGGTGAAAAACGGCTCAAAGATGCGCTTGCGAGTCGCCTCATCCATGCCCGAGCCAGTGTCGCTCACCGACAGCAACACGTAACGTCCGGGAGTCGCGCGGGAGAATCTCGCTAATTCGCAATCGCCCGCGTTCACGCTTCGCGTTTGAATGGCAAGTGTGCCGCCGTTCGGCATCGCATCGCGCGCGTTGACGGCCAGGTTCATCACCACTTGTTCAATATGCGCCGGATCGGCCAGCACGGATCCCGCGTTCGGCGCCAGCGTGGTCGTGAGAGCAATGTGTTCGCCGATCAGCCGACCGATCATCTTCTGCATTTCTGCGACGCGCGAATTGAGATCGACGGCAATCGGTTCGGCGGCCTCTTTGCGGCAGAAACCCAATAATTGCCTTGTCAGCCCCGCAGCGCGTTTGCCGGCGCCCAGAACTTCGCCGATCAATTCGCGATTCGACGCGTTCCCGGCACAGTCCTCGAGGACGATCTCACCGTAGCCGAGAATAATCGTCAGGAGGTTATTGAAATCGTGGACGACTCCCCCCACGAGGCGACCAATCGTATCCATCTTTTTGGCTTGGAGCAGATCTTGCCGCGCGTCGTTCAACGATTGTTGGGTTCGGTGGAATTCCAAGAACTGGCCCAACTGCTCGGAGATCGCGGTCAGGAAGCTGAGCAGGGTCGTCTGTGGCTCATCGATCTCACCGCCAAAAAACAACAAGACGCCGCGCTCGGATTCTCCCATCGCGATCGGAAGGCCGATCGCGTCGTGGAGACCGCAGCGGGCGGCAAGCTCAGAACGTGCCAGGTCGCGCTTTGAGGAAAACCCGGAGAAATAGCACACGACGTTTGTCTCGACAACCTGCTGCGCAAGGTCCGGGACTCCGTCAGAAATATACTGCCGGCTCGACAGATCGAATTCCCGAGCGTGGGGAGCGGCAGAGTGCCAACTCGCCGTTCGCCGCAGCGCTCCGTCGTCCGTCTCCGACTCCCAAAGCTCGGCGACCTCCCAACCCAGCTTTTCGCAGAGGGCACCGAGAACGGCCCGTGCTGCCTCGTCGACCGAGGCGCTGTTGCCGATGTCTTTGGTGATTTTCTTCTGAAGGTCCAGCAGTCGTTCGCAGCGTTTCCGGTCGGTCAGGTCGCCGATCGTCAGCCACGCGCCGTTAACGCCTCCACCGAGATCGAAGAGAGGGGCGATGGACAGGGCGACTTCGAGGATCCGGCCGCTTTGAGTGCACAGTTTCGTTTCCACTCTTTCGGTAGAGCGGCCGAGCAGGGCACCGCTCTGGCATGCCTCAAGCAGCGTGCGACTTTCGTCCGTGGCGATCGGCAGTTGGTGGCCAAGCACGTCAGTCGCCTTCCAGCCGAGGATTCGTTCGGCCCCTTCGCTCCAGCCCACGACGTTTTTTTCCGCGTCGATGCGGCAAAAACCGACAAATGTCGTGCCGAGCAGTCGGTCGCGGTCCCGCCTGCTTTCCTGCAAATCCTCTTCTTTGAGCAGCCGCAGGAGCGCGGTGCCGATCTCGGCAGCAATGGTTTCGATCGAGGCTGCTTCCGGCGATCCGCACGCCTTGGCGTAGAAAACAGCCAGGATCGCGAGCACGTGCTGGGCCGTCCGCACAGGATGCAAAATCACTCCGCGGATCGCGCGCGCTTGGAAGAACTCAAGACGCGATGCGAATTCGGGTTCGCTGGCGATGTCTGGAATGACAAGCGGGGCGTCGGTTTCACCGACTTGCCGGACTTCCGCCTTCAAAGCCTCCAAATCGGCGCCACTTTCGCCGGCAGACGTTGCCCCAGTTCTTGCATGCAGGACCAGACCGCTGCCGGACGGGGCGCGGGTCCAAATCTGGACTTCCGGAACATCGAGCTGCCTCTGGATAAGGTCGGTCCAGATACCGAGGACCTGTTCCGACGAAGCACCGCTGCCAAACGCGCCCAGATCTCCGTCCTGAGGGACGCGACTGCCCCCCGCCTCTTCGCGAACTCTTCCGCCTCTTTGCGCCCGGTGATATCCACCGCGACAATAATGAAGACTTTTTGCTCAGCGATCGACTTGGTCTCGCAGTGGAACCATTTGTAGCGGCCGTCGCCGCAGCGAAACCGTGCCTCGAACGCCTCTGAGCCCTCGCAATTCGGGTCGCACAATTGCCGGACGAGCAGTTGCGCGTCATCGGGATGGACAAACCGAGCGAAAGACTTCCCCGCTAAGACTTGGGGGCGATGCCCTAAGAGTTGGGACCAGGCCACGTTGACCCGCTGAAATCGACCGTCGAAACCGATCAGGCAGAGCGGAGCGGGAACGTCGTCGAACGCCCAGTGACCGGCCCGCGAGATTGCGTTCGGCCCGCGAGAAGAGTTCGTTGTGGTGAAGTTCGACGGATCGCTCATTTTGGAACTCATCCCACGGATCGGGGGGGCCAATCGGTTTGCTCATTCGACGAGGTAGACGTCCTGTGCCGGCGGCAATGGCTGAGTCGGAGCAAGCACGGTCTGCAGAATATTGGCAAACCGAATGGAGCCTCCGACGAGGCACAGATCGAATGTCCCGTTCGCCGCGAAGACAATTTGCGCATACTTCCCGTAAACGGTCCCCTGCAGTGTGCCCGCGAGCAGAAGCTGCTGATCGGCGAGCACAATCGGCCGTCGGTCAAGGCGCCGCTGGTAGATCAAGAGCCCATTGAAGGGGCTGGCCGGGGAGTTCAGGCCGCTGTAGCTGCTCCCGAGCAGCGAAGCAATCACGACGCTGGGGATCAGTTGCATCGCTGTGGGCGGTGGCGCCACGCTGTTGCCGTCCGAGGCGTCGGGCGCGCCGGACGTCGGCGTGTATGTCGTCGTGTTCGTGAGGTAGAACATGACGCCATTCGCGGTCACCGTGCCGGCCACAACGTTTAGCGCGAGCTGCGTCGACGGGTTGACGCTGCGGATGATATAGACCCCGGGATTAAAGACGACCGCCCCGCTAACAACCTCAATCCAGTCGTAAACGCCCGGATTCAGAACCGTCGGCGGGCTGATCAAAGGAATTCCCGTCACTTGCACGCCGCCGTAGGTCGTCGCGTTGACGTTGACCGGATCGCTGGCAACCGTCGGTGCCGGGAGATTGGCGTACGGATCGGGGACCGGGAGCTGGTTCGCACGGAGCGGGCTCGCCTGACCGGACGTGAAGTTGCCATAATTCGCTGGGTTATCGACGCCGCCCACGACGCGGATGTTCCGCGCCAGCAAACTCGTCAACGAGATCATCGGCATGCACGCGGCCCCATAGGGCGGACCAGTCGATTGACCGACCTGGTTGCCGTTCTGGTCGACCCCACCCCATTGATTGTTGTCGAGAACCGCGCCGTTGACTTGGAGTTGTCCCAATCCCAAGACCTCGAGCCCGCCCAGTTGCAGGGGAGGCAGAGTCTCAGAAAGTGTGACGTAAGGAGCCAGGTTGGCGGTGACGCCGGGAGGATTGGCCTCCAGAACATCAACCGCTGCTCCGGCGGTCGAGAACTGGAAGCCGGCCACGGAACGAACCTGAATTGTGGGCGGTGTGAGGGCCCCAAGCACCTGGACGAAATAAGTGCTCTTTTGCTCGCTCGCGATCACTTCCACGTAACTGGCATTACCCGCGTAGGGGCCTGTGGAAGGAGGAATGTTGACCTGAACGTTGGCGTCTGCGAAGCCGTTCTCGGTCTGGATGCAAGCGATCGCTGCGGCCGTGGCGGCGGCGGTATTCCCGCCGTTGAAGAGAGTGGTCGCGGCCTCCGTTGCCGCCGCATCGCTCGCATGCTGAAGGTTGCGGAAGTCGGCCATCAACAGACTGCTGTCGAGCACCAGTCCTGCGAATCCGCAGAGCACGGGGAGCAAGATCGCCATCATCACGAGAATCTTGCCCGAGCGCATCGCGCGATCGGCACGAATTCCAAGTGAACGGTGTTGCCGTTCCGAAAATTGTGTTTGCGTTCTGGTTCGACTACGGGGCTGCATAGTGACCCCTCCCTAATGTTGAACGGACATGTTCGAGACCGCTTGGATGGGAACGGTCTGGCTTCCCAGCAAATAGGGGATGATCGGCGGGTATTGGTAGTTCACGGTGACTTGGACCGGATCATCGGGCCGATTCGTTCCCGCGGGCCATTGGATCGAGTAATTCACGTTGCTCAGATTGAACGTGGCCAATTCTTTGCTGAGCGTCGTTGCGTAATCGGTGCCGTCGGCCGCGGTCCCAGTGACGGCGGCGGGGCCCCAAACCGTCTGGGCGGGCGCGGCCATCTGGCCATGGACGATCGCGGCCCGCGCGAGCCGTCGGGTCGCTTCGCAGAGCGTGTTGTAGTCAAGGAGCAGCAGTCCCAGATCGAGCATCCCGAACAAAACCAGCAGGAAGACACTGAGAACAATGGCACCTTCGACGGCAGCGACACCGCTGCGCGGTTGACTGTTCGAACGCTGGTTCCGGCGAAGTCTTCGCTTGAATCTCATGCTGTGAGCTCGTAGGAAGGCACCCTCTGGGGTCACCGGAATCGGTCCATGGTCACGGAATGAGTCACCGCAAACTGTGTGGGTAGTCCGGGCACGGTTGTGAGCATGTCGAAGCGGTAGCTGGCCACGACCGTCGCTCGATACAGATTCCCCGTGGTCGGGGTGGCCGTGACAGTGATAGTCAGGCGGTTCGGATCGAACGACCCGCCCGTTCCCTGCATCTCTTGAGTGGCGTTGGAGATCACCTGGTTCTGCCACGCTGTGTAGGTCAAGGCGGAGTAACCGTGCGTTGCACCGTATTCTGCCCCGACGCGCGCTGCGTTCGAGACAATGATGTAAGCCCCGATCGAGCGACCCATGTCGACGCAGCCGAAGACCAGCAGCACCAGGAGGGGCAGGATGATTGCGAATTCGACGGCCGCTGCGCCCGGACGGTTGGCCTGAGGGCCGCGCATCAAATCGCGTGAAGTCCGCATGGTATCCCTCGGTTGTGTCGCTGCCTCTAGTTGCTCCGCACCGCAGTTGGTCGATCGGACGAGAATTTTTCGTACAGAAGAACGGCAGCCGGCCCCACCAACACGACGAAAATCGCCGGAAAAATACAAAGCAGCGTGGGGAACAAGATCTTCACCGACGCTTTTTGAGCCAACTCCTCGGCCCGTTGCTCGCGCTGATAGCGCAGCATTTCTGCCTGTGCTCTCAATGCATCGGTGACGCTGGTTCCAAAGCGGCGCGCTTGCTCAATCAACGTGCTCAAGCTGTAGAGGGGCGACAGGTCCGAACGTTCCGCGAAGCTGCGCAGGGCGACATCGGGCGTGGCCCCCAGCTCGACTTGGCGCTGTACGATGGCCATTTCACCCGACAGCAGGGGATAGGCCAGCGCCAGCTCGTCGGTCACTCGCTGCAGGGCCGCCTCGAGGCTCAAGCCGCTCTGCACGCAGGCCACAAGGAGGTCGAGAAAATCCGGGAGCGAACGGCAGAGCGCCGCCTGGCGACGACTCTTTCGACGTTGCAGCCACAGCCCGGGAAGAAGCAGACCGAATCCGCCCGCGACCCCGCCACACACAAGGGCCCGATTCGGATTGAGGTTGAAAAGCCCGAGCTCTGCGAGAACCAGGCCGACAATCGGCGGTGCGGCAATCAACATCAGCTTGATGAAGAGGAACACGCTCGGTGCCCACGACGCGTAAACTCCGGCATGCAGCAACCGTGCCTGCAGACGGGTGCGCTCGCGCTGGTCGTCCGGAATCAGTCGGGCCGCGGCGCTGAAAAGCTTTGATCGCAACCGCCGATTGGGGTCGTCGCCGCCTCGGGCCCTTCTGGTGAACCGTTGGGCTGTGCGACCGTGCGGCAGTTCGCGCAGCCGGGCGTCGACTCGTTTGTCGATCGCCCAGATGCGTTGAAAGGCCAAAAACGTGACGCCGCTGACCGCCAGGAACGTGCAGAAAAGTAAAACGAGGATCTCCCAGCTCATCGCTGGTTCCTTCAATATTGAAAATTGATGATCCGCCGGATCCAAAACACGCCCACCGCCTGCCACGCGACGACCGCAACGAGCAGCTTCGGACGATCGAGCAGAATCTGCGCGTATGTGCGGTTCAGGATCAGCAGGGCCACGAACGCCATCACGGGCAAAACTGAGAGCACGACAGCTTGCATTCGCCCTTCGCCGGTGCAGGCCCTGACTTTGCCCAGCAGGCGGACTCTCTTGCGGATTACCTCGGAGAGGTTTTCGAGGATCTCGATCGGATTTCCGCCCGCGTGCCGCTGTACGAGCATCGCCACCACGAATAACTGCAGTTCCATCACTCCCGTCCGCCGGGCCAATTCCTGCAACGCGATATCGTGCGACAGCCCCAGGTTCTGCTGCTCGCAGCAAGAGGCGAATTCGAGCGAGATGGGCGGTTTGAGTTGCGTGGCCACGAGGTTCATTGCGCCCGGCATCGTCTGCCCGGCCTTGACCGCGCGGCTCATCAATTCGAATGCCTCAGGAAGCTGCTGGCACAAGGTTTGGATCCGCACCTTGCGCAGAAGCGCAACGTAGGTAAGCGGCGCGGAGAAACTCACGACAGCCACCACCAAACCGACGATCCAAAGTCGTGTCACCGTCAGGCCGAGCACGAACCCGACAATCGCGAAAGTGAAGCAGATCTGGATGATCTTCTCCGGTTCAAGCTCCACTCCCGATTGCTCGACGCTGACGACGAATCGAGTCCACAACCCGGTGCGCGGGCGCTGCGATGATTGCAGACCCAGATCCTTGAACAGGTCGGACTTGCGTGATCGTGAGCCGGCATCATGACCAAAATAATCACGGAGCCGGTCGCGGATCCGCGACTTGTCGCGCAGGACAAGATCGGTAATGACCGAGACGATACCCGCGACTGTCAAAGCGGCCGCGGCGAAAGTCGCCAGCTTGATTGCGGTCGGGTGCATCAGCGTCGGCCCGTATAGCTCAGCGGATCGAGTCGGGTCTGCTCGAGGTTGCGGCGTTCAAACATCGACGAATCGATGCTGATACCGGTCGCCGCGAGCCGCTCGAGACATCTGGGACGGACTCCCGTCGCGCGGAAGGTGCCGACGGCGGACTGTTGTTCGTCGACACCGGTCTGCTCGAAGACAAACAAGTCGTGCATCGAGATGACTTCTCCCTCGGCACCGGTCACTTCAGAGACCTGAACCACCTTGCGCGCGCCGCCGGTCAGGCGGGAGCACTGCACGACGATGTTGATGGCTGAGGCAATGTGTCGATGGATGAACCACATCGGAAAATCGAATCCCGCCATGCCGATCAACATTTCCAAGCGGCCGATCGCCTCGCGCGAATTGTTCGCGTGAATGGTGGTTAAACTGCCGTCGTGGCCGGTGGTCATCGCCTGCAGCATGTCGAAGGCTTCGGCTCCGCGGCACTCGCCGACGATGATCCGATCGGGCCGCATCCGCAGAGCGTTGCGCACCAGGTCGCGCGTGGCGATCTCACCTTTGCCTTCCAGGTTTGCCGGACGTGTCTCGAGGCGGGCGACGTGGCGCTGCTGCAGCTGGAGTTCGGCGGCATCTTCGATCGTCGCGATCCGCTCTTCGTTGGGGATGTAGCCGGAGAGCATGTTGAGAAACGTCGTCTTACCGCTTCCGGTTCCGCCCGAAATGAGGATGTTCAGCCGCGCTCGCACACAGGCGGCAAGAAAGTCGATGATCTCTGGCGTCACCGATTTCCGGGCAATCAGGTCGCTGGCGAGCAACGGCCGCGATCCAAACCGGCGGATGGAGACCAGAGCGCCGTCCAGGGCCAGCGGACGAATGACGGCGTTGACTCGGCTGCCATCCGGCAGCCGCGCGTCGACCATGGGACTGGATTCATCGAGCCGGCGTCCCACGCGGTTCGCGATCCGCTGGACGATCTCCAGCAAGTGTTGTTCGTCGTGAAAAACGACCGCGGTCTCTTCCAGCCGCCCTCGGCGCTCGACGTAAACGATACGTGGGCCGTTAATCAGAATGTCGGTAATCGTGGGATCGCGCAGCAGCGGATCGATCGGTCCCAGCCCCAGCGTCTCGTCAATAATTTCGTTGATGACCTGTTCGCGCTCCTCCTGGCTCATGAGCTCGACGCGGTCATTGCAAAGCTGTTCGATTCCTCGCCGCAGCTCGCGGCGCAGCTCGTAATCGTCGACGTTGCCGATCGCTGGGATTCGCAGGCCCGTCACGAGCTGTTTGTGGATCTCCTTCTTGAGCCGAACGAGCCGCTCGTTGCCGATCGCATGACCGTTCGTGGAAGCGGCTGTCCGGTGCGCGATGGGCTGAAACACGATGCTCTCCTGGGATTTTCATCAAGTGGGATGCGGCAGGGCGGGGCTCAACCCGAGAAACGATTTCAGCCGCTCCGTGACTGCAGATTTGCGGCCATTGGTGCCAGCCGTGACGGCACCGTTGCGCCCCGAGGCCGGGTCGTGGAGTGTTGCGGCGACGGAGGCGATGGCTTTCCCGATCGCGCTCGAGGGCGACTCCAACATCACTGAGACGCCGCAGTTGATGCACGAGTTGACGGTGTGCGAATCCTCGGGCAGATAATGCCGGATCTTCATCCCGAGCACGGATTCGACTTGCGAGCCGCTGATTTCCTTGGGTCTGCCATATCGCGCGGCGACGAGTTGCAACTTGCCGGGGTCGACGCCGGCTCGATCCATGGCACTTAAGACTCTGTGGGCATTGCGGATTCCGGGGAAGTCGAGACGCAAGAGAAGTAGGACCGTCGTACTCTGCTGGAGCACGGGCGTGTTTCCGCTCAGCCAAGGCGAATTGAGGTCGACGACGACGGACGGGAAAAACGCCTTGCCGAATCGCAGAACCTTTTGCAGTCCCTCGGCCGAGATCGAGCCGCGCTTGCTCCCACTCTTCCGGAGCGGCAAGGACGAAGACGCCGCTTTCGTGCTCAACCATCGATTGTTCGAACATCTTTTGGTCGAGCTTGTCGATGTTGTGGCACAAGTCGGCGATGCTGTGCGGCGGCTTCAGGTTGAGATAGGTCGCGACGTCGGCGCCGGCGATGTCGAGATCAAACAGGCCGCAGCGCCCCTGAGTCTGGGCGAGCTGGACTGCCAGATTTGCGGCGAAAAACGTGCGGCCGCACCCTCCGTTGGCCGCCACAACCGTGATCAGGCGTCCTGCCGTCGCGCGCTTGGAAGCCGACTCAAGCAGCCGGCTCAGTGCCGATGTCAGGTCCTTATGAAAGTCGCTGGCCTCATCGAGAAAATCGTTCGCACCGGCGTGTAGCGTGCCCAGAATCAGATTCGGATCCCGTGGGCCGACCGCCAAAATCGGTGTCTCGACGGCCTCGCGCAGGTTCCGCAAAATGGCCAGGGCGCGGTCGTCATCCTGAAACAAAACGAAGACGATCAGCTCGGGCTGTGGTTCGGCGGTCGCCGCCTGCCTCGCCGCATCGATCGTGACCACATTTGCGAACGGGCAATCGAGGCCGTTCTGCGTCAGATGATGACGGAGTCGGGTCGCTTTCGTCTGGCAGTCGCTGGCGATCAGAATTGCCATGGCGTACCCCTTACAGGGTGAGCCATGGTACGTCCTTGCACATGCGCTGGCGCTGCGGGTGTGCGATCAGAGCGAAGCAGTCGGAGTTGAACAGGACTGCGAAAGGCACGCTTCTCTGGATAGTGTGACGTCAGCTCGGCTGACGCCCCAAGACGAAGTCTTGGCGTTCGAGATAGCATGGCACACCGACCAGTACTTGGGAGTTGCAGCGCAGGGCCCCGACTGTTTTCGAGGCTCTGCCCCGCAGGTTCGTCTCCTCGATCGGGAGATGGTGAGATGGACCGACTTGAAAAGTCGAAACCGCGGTTCTCAATTGACGTACTCAATCTTCGGGCAGGCCGCCCGCCCGCGCTCGGCAAAAAGGGGAAAATGTATTCGCTTTTACCTAAGGATTTTGCCTATCTCATAAGACAGTCTAGGAAACGACTAAATCGTTCGCTCCGAAAGTGTCAGGCACAATGGACACTTTTTAACTTCAGATGAATCGCAATTGGGGTCAGGACGATTGACTCGGTCTCCCGCTCCCGCCGGCTATGGGGTCGTGGGGACCGTGCAAGCCTAGGGCGCCTGAGGCCTGTTTCAACCACACGTTGCCCGGATCCCGGCTCGACCAACGATTCCCTAGCGCAATGAGTCCGGACTAATCCCTACTTTCCTGACAACCGGACCGCGTCGCTGCCGCACCACCCCTGGATGCGGCCGCCCGGCTACGCTTTGAGATTCCCGACCGCGCGGCCCAGAAACCCAACGCTCATGTCGAAGCGGTACCGGGAGCGTCTGAGACTTACGGCCTGCAAGCCCGGCATTCTCCAGTCGCTAAAGCGCTGAGTATCCCGCGATCGGTTGAGCATCGCTTGGGATGGGCCGTCCAAACGGCGCCGTGCAATGGCTCAGCGCCATTGCCTCCCACATACCGGCACGTGGCTCTGTGGAGCTTTTGGTCGGTCGGCCCGTTCAATTGCAGAACGTAACCTTCCGGGTGCTCCTCCAGCCACGCCAGATAGCGACGATGGTCCTCGGCGCCGAAGAATTCTTCCATTAGGGCCCTAGTTCTGCCGCCGACGATCCAATCCACGCTGCGACTCGCGTCGCCCTTCGCTCATCGCGTCACTCATTCCGGATTTTTTTGGCGCGGAAATGCATCGCCAGCGAGAGTCGGCGGAGATTGCTTTCAGCCGGTCTGATCCCGCTATCGACCGTACTAGAGCACACTCATGTCTACAGACAAGAGGTCGCAGCATTTTCGCGACCAATGGTCGCGCGTGTGACGCGGTGTGAGACAATATGTCGCGCATCGCGCGGGAGTGCTTAAGAGAAGAGTCGTTGTTTAACAAGGCGATGGTTCGGAGAGTCAATGACGTCGCAAGCGCGCTCAATCGCCTCGGCGACTTCACCTCATCGCTTTACGCTTATCCTTGGCCTTGTCGTGTTGGAGAATCCGGTACAGTGTGCGTCGATGCATTCCGAGCGCTCTTGCCGCGGCCGCCTTGTTGCCACCGTGCCTTCGGACGATCTCGCGCACGAGATGTCCTTCGATCGATCGCAAGTTTCCTGAAAGCGGCACCTCGATGGTGTCACAAGTTGGGAGTGAAGTGCGAACTGAGGTATAGCGCCGCAAAATACTATCGAAGTCATTCCCATCTTTTATTGAAAGAGCGATTGCGACCAAATTTACTAATTCGCCAACATTTCCGGGCCAATCGAATTGAAGCATTGCCTGCCACGCTTTCTCGGTCACCATGCGGCGGAAGGTTGCCGGATCTCGATTCTGCGCCCGGCAAAATCGCTCGAGAAAATGATGGACGATCGCGCGGATGTCATCCGGGCGCTCACGAAGCGGAGCGATGCTCAGCCGAGTCAAACGTAACGCGTCATAGAGCCCGCGATACAAGCGCCCCTCCGCAAGGGCGGCATCCAAACTTATGTCGCTGCCGGCAATCACTCGAACCGGAAGACCGTTGGGATCACGAGCACTCGCTGCGGAAATGCAGATGCCTTCGATCATTTCGAGAAGCTGTCTCTGCGCCCAAAATGGCAGCTCGGCAATTTGGTCAAAGTAGAGTGTGCATCGGGGCATCGACGGTTGAGAAGCAGGCGTTGCTCGAAGGCAGACCGACTTCCGCCAGTGAACGGGTTCCGAGCCGGGACGGGCTTCTTGCAACTCAGCACACGCGAAACGAATGAACGAAGCGTCTGCCTGAGCATCTCTGCGATGAATCCATCGCGCGATCAACTGCTTGCCGACGCCGGCTTCTCCTTCGATGCAGATCGGCAATGAACTTTCGGCAAGTTGTTCGGCGCCCTTGAACACAATACGCATCTGCGAGCTGACCATGACGTCGTCGCATAACGACAACAAAGGGCTAGTCCCCTCAGTCAGGCGATTCAGTGGCCGTTGAATAGGCTTCTCAGACAGCGCGCGATCGAGCGCAGCAAGAAGATTCTGACTACTGATCGGCTTGACGACGTAATCGCGGACGCCGTGGCGCATCGCCTCGACGGCGGATTCTAGGGTTCCGAAGCCGGTGATGACGATCGCCGCGAGATCGGGCTGGATTCGAAGGGAGGACTGAATCAGGTCGAGACCGTTCGATCCGTTCAGGTGCAAATCCGTCAGTAGAACGTCGAACGACTCCGATTTCAAAATCTGAAGTGCGTCGCGTGCGCGAGTCGCCGAGCGAAACTTGGTGACGCGAGCGCTCAGCACCGCTTCGACAAAACGACAAATCTGGATCTCGTCGTCGACGACGAGGACGCTGGATCCCTGCTCCATGCCCGGGCCCGATCAGAGACTTTTCGACCATGAGCGCGATTGAGAGGTGAAGCAACCGTCAGAATTGAGGTCGTTGAGTCGCGCTGATCATTCAACCTTAGACAATAACGCGGCTATTATAGAGTTCAAGGCGACCGCCGGAAAATCGTAGGGCAAACACTGCACCGACGCGCTTAGATTCAAGCAGACTTCCCTCCAACCGACGCTTCGGCGGCGGGAGGGCGACAGATGACCAAATCCGACCGCGCCGAAAACGAAGTCGACCGCCAGCGCGCCGAGGAGGAATTGCGGCGGACGTGGGAGCTCCTGCGGGCCGTCGCCGACGAGGTGAGCGACGCGATTTTCGTCAAGGACCGAAGTGGCAAATACCTCGTGTTCAACAAGGCGGCCGGCCGTCTGACCGGGAAGTCGGCTGCGGAGGTGCTCGGGCGGGACGACACCGCGATCTTCAATCTCGACAGCGCCCGGGACGTCATGCAACGGGACCGCCGGATCATGGCGGCCGGGGTCGCCGAGACGCAAGAGGAAGACCTGACTGCCAATGGCGTGACCCGCACCTACCTGGCGACCAAGGCCCCCTATTACGACGAGCATGGAAACGTCGGCGGCGTGATCGGTATCTCGCGCGACATCACCGACTGGAAGCGCGCCGAGGCGGTCCTGCGCGATCGGGAAGAACTCTACCGGTTATTCACCGAAAAGGCGAACGACTTCATCCGCCTGCACGATCTTACCGGCCGGAGCATCTATTGCAGCCCATCGGTCGAGCGCCTCTACGGCCACGTCCCAACGACTCTCTTCGAGTTCCAACATCCCGACGACGCAGAGACCTGCCGGCAGTGGTGGGAGCGCGTGTTGGCCGGAAGTGACGAGCTATTGTACTGGCGTGTCCGCAGCAAGGACGGTGCGTGGCGGTGGCTCAAGACGCAGGCGTCGATTGTGCCGTACCACGGGACGCCGCACGTGATGACTGTCTGCCACGATGTGACCCAGCGGAAAGCGGCGCAAGACGCTCTGGGCCGAAGCGAGCGCCTCTTGCGCCAGGTCTTAAACGCGCTCCCCGTGGGGGTCGTGGTCGTCAATCTGTCCGGGGATGTCATTCTCGGCAACCCGGCCTCTCAGCGCGTGTGGGGCGGAATGATCACCGTAGGGTCCGAGCGCTACGCCAAGTCCAAGGGGTGGTGGCACGCCACGGGGAAGCGAATCGGGCCGGACGAGTGGCCTTCGATGGCGGCCGTCACCACCGGGCAAGCCTCGGTCAAGCAGCTCATCGACATCGAGGCGTTCGACGGCGTGCGGAAGGTCATCGAAAACTGGTCGGTCCCGATCCGGGCCGACGACGACAGCATCACCGGAGCGGTTGTGATCAACGAGGACGTTACCGACGTCTTGCGCCTCGAGGATCAGTTCCGGCAGGCCCAGAAAATGGAGGCGGTTGGCCATCTGGCCGGGGGCTTGGCCCACGACTTTAATAACCTGCTCACGATCATCAATGGATTCAGCGAACTCATCCAGAGTCAGCTTCCGGCAGACCATCCCGCGCGAGCTCTGGCCCTGGAGATCAGTCAAGCCGGCGAGCGAGCCGCGTCCCTGACCCGCCAACTCCTGGCGTTCAGCCGCAAGCAAGTCATCGAGCCGAAGGTGCTGAACGTGAACGCGATCGTGACGGACACGACGAAGATGCTCCAACGGCTCATCGGTGAGGACGTCGAGTTGAACACCGTGTTGGACCCCGAGCCGGGCTGTGTACGGGCCGACCCGGGTCAGATCGAGCAAGTGCTCGTCAACCTGGCGGTGAATGCCCGCGACGCCATGCCACAGGGCGGTACACTGACCATCGAGACGGGCAGCGCCGAACTCGATGATGCGTACACGCAACCCTACCCGGAGCTCCGTCCCGGGCGCGTATGTCACGCTGGCCGTGTCTGACACCGGGGTTGGCATGCATGAGGCGACGAAGGCCCACCTCTTCGAACCGTTCTTCACCACCAAAGGCCCTGAGAAAGGCACGGGCCTCGGCCTCGCGACCGTCTACGGCATCGTCAAGCAAAGCGCTGGCCATATTGTCGTCTTCAGCGAACCAGGGAAGGGCACTGCTTTCAAGATTTACCTTCCTCTCGTCGAAGGAGTCATTCCGTCGGGCAAGTCGTGCGCGGACCTGCAAGCCCCACCTCACGGCAACGAAACGATCCTCCTGGCAGAAGATGAACCAGCCGTTCGGTGCTGGCTCGTCACGTTTTACAGATTTACGGCTACACGATCCTCGAAGCCGGCCAAGGTGAGATAGCGCTCCAGATTGCCGAGACGTACAAGGGCACAATCCACCTGCTGGTGACGGACGTGGTCATGCCCGTAATGAGCGGTCGGCAGCTCGCCGAGCGCCTCGTTGCCATTCGACCCGGCATCAAGGTGTTGTACCTGTCGGGATACACCGATGACGCCGTGATTCGGCACGGGCTCTTGCAGGCGAAAACGGCCTTCCTTCAAAAGCCGTTCACCCCGAGTTCACTTGCGTCAAAGGTGCGGGAAGTGCTGGATCAATAACGAGGGGCCGCGCAGGCCTGGGACGCCAGCGCCCGGTTTCAACCCGGCTATCGGCCAGCTATTTGCCGGTTGCCGGCTCGACTAGTGATTTTCGGACGTCGTGGGTCCCCGATTAATCGTTAGATTCCCGGTAATCGGACCGAGTCGCTGCGGCATTACCTCCTGCATAGGGTGGCCGTGCTACGGTTGTGAAGCCCCAACACAACTGTGTGGTCAATAAATCGAATCGCAATGCCCAAGCGCCGGCTGAAAGCGTTAGTGGTCGACGATGAGAAGAACGTTCGTTCCTTGCTCATCAGCTGGCTCTTCCGTGAAGGCTTCCTGTGCAACGAGGCGGACGACGGAGCCAAGGCGCTGCGAGAAATTGGGCAAGCTCACTACGATCTCGTCGTAGCTGACCTTCGGATGCCGAACCGGCACGGTCACTCACTCTGTCAGGAAATTCTGAGGCAAGGCGACCGCCCGCGGCTCGTGGTCGTGACAGGTGTTGACGACCCAAGGCTTCTGCGCGATCTGCAATCGCGGGGCGTCGACCACATTTTCCAAAAACCGGTCGACGCGTCTGAGTTCATCTCTCGAATTCGCGAACTGACACAGGCCTCCGCCTCTTCCGTCTACGTCAGCGGAAGTCGAAGCCGCGCCGCGAGCCGGTCGAACGCAAACGAGCACGATACGGGCGAAGATTCCCGAATGCCGGCTGTGGCCCTGCTCCTGCACGATCTGCGACGCGCCCAGGACCTCGCTGCGCAACTGAAACGACAATCACTGCTCCCGTTTGTGCCCGAGAGCACCGACGCCCTTTGCCGTCTGGCCGAGAGCCGCCATTTGGAAGCGATTGTCCTGGAAAACTCACGGTTTGGCTTTCTCCGTCCACAGGATTTGGTCAGCCACCTGAAATCTTCCGCGGCATTGACGGAGATCATTCTCCTCGGAGACGAGCACGCGCCTCCGGGAGCAGTCACCGGCTGGGCGAGCACGACAAAGGTGATGTCGCGGGACGCAAGCGATGCCGAGGTTATTCAAGCCGTTCGAGGCAAGATCGCGGCGATGAATCGGACGCGCGGAACCGTGTCGCCACAGGCCCGTGAACTGGCGCGCCCGTTTGCAACTTTATCGAGTGCCCAGCAGTCGCTGCTGAAACTAGCAAAATTCCTGACGCTGCCCGAATCCGAGCTGAAGCCCGACCGTCTTGCAGGCGAGGTGATGGCGGACGCTGAGGCGACGGAAGAGATTCTGCGGCTGGCGAAGGGCGCGAGCGCCGGTCTGCGCGGCCAGATTGCCAGCGTCGCAGACGCCATCACTCGAATCGGCGTCATGCGCAGTGCGGCCCTGCTTGTCTGTTCAGGAATCAAGGGGGCCGAAAAACCTTTGCTGCGTCGAATGCCACTGCCGCTTCGAGAATGGTACCAGCACCGCAGCACATTGAACGCCGCGTTCGCAGCGGCATTCACCCAAAAGTATTTTGGTCTTTCCGGCGACGTCGCGTTCATCCTGGGGCTGTTACAAGACATCGGGATTGCCGCATTGGGAGCAACGTTTGAGGGTCGCTATGCCCGGTTAGTCTCTCGCGCACGCGGGTGCGGCCCCGCCCACCTGCACGTCGTAGAACGTGAAGATCTGCGGATCGAACATTCGGAGATCTCGGCCGCTCTGATCGAACAATGGGGGCTCCCCGACGAGTTCGTACGCACAGTGCGTTTTCAACACGGCCCGAAGACCGGCGGAGCCGAAGCTCTTCCGTTCATCGATCCGATGCGCATTGCAGAAAGCGTTGCCGATCTGTGCGACAACCGTCATGCCTGTCGGCGCCAGGATTTCCTTCAGCAGTTGGCTTCATGCTGCAACGGCGGACTGGAAGAGAGCCTTCGCGGGCTTGAAGGGGCCGCGACTCTCGCTTCCGAAATCACAAAGCAATTCCGGGTTCCGTTGCCCGACGAAACATTGCTCCGAGGCATCTTACGCGAGTTGCCGGATCCTGCTTCCTCGACGGCGAATTGAGCGCTGGGCCTTAGAGCCGCGTGAGTGTGTGGTCGACAGCGCCTGCTCACCAGGCGGCCCTGAGTTATCGCCTGAATTGCAAACCCGGATCGTCGGCTTCGGCATCCTTCATGCGGAAACGGAAACTGTTGCCTCCTGTGCGTTCGACTGTCCCTTCCATCGCGTCGCTGTCCGAGTCCCGAGTGAGCGCGAGAAGCTGGCCGTTCAGGTTGTATTTCCCGCTAAATTCTTTAGATCGGCCGCGCGCCGCAAACTTCCATTGGAAGTGCCCGTCGTCACGAAGCGCCAGTTCGATGTGAACCTTTTTCTCGGGATCGGCCTTCCACGTCCCGGTGAGCGAAGGGGTGGCCGCGTTGACACTCGCCGGCACAGCGTCGATGGGATCGGTCACTGGCGGATTCGTCGCGACTCTCTTTGCGGTCGTCTGACTGCTGTTGTCGACGGCGACTGGGGTCGTGGTCGGAGCCTCTCCGATCCCGGTTAAAATGCGAGCCGACAGCTTGTCTGCCGGTCGGAGCTCGACCCCCTGGGCCAATTGGCGGCGAGCCACGTCCGTGTGGTCGAGCATCAGGTAGTGATAGCCGAGCAGAAACCGGACGTTGGCTTCCGACGGATTCGCGGACACGTAGTGTTCGAGATTGCGAAGCTGGCCCGTGTAGATGTCGGCGCGGATAGAGCGCTTGCAAATAGTCCCACGTCCAACCCGGGCCGTCCTCCAACACGGCGTACGCCACGGTGGCGGACCTGCAGTAGTCTTGCTTTGCGAAGAGCACGAGCGAGTGGAATTGATGCAGATCGCGATTGTGCGGCATTTGAACGATGGCCTGCGAGATGGCGCTCAGAGCCGCGTCTAAGTCGCCTCGCAAGAAAGCCGCTCGGGCCGCCGCATAAAGATCGGAATCGGCTCCGGTGAGCGTGTCGGCGGGCATCTGGGAGATGGGAACCGAGTAATCGATTCCATCAATCAGCACGCCGGCACAGTCGGTATAGGCGTTGGCATAATCGGCCAGGGGAATTGCTTCGTACCAGGGCCAACTGCACCAGGGATCCATCCAGCACCCCCAACCCCATCCAAACCGGCGGTGTCCAGGACCGTTGCCACTGCCCCAACCGCCGTACTTCTTCCAGTACGGACTGGATTGATTCCTTGAGAAATTCGTCGGCGAAGGCTGGCTGAAACGATTTGGGCTGATGGCCGAGTTCCGGCCGCTTGACCAGGCATTGCCGGGTCCGCTGCCCTGCGGCTGACGATAAGACCCCGACGCCCCGCGCGACGGCATCGACCGACCGCCCGCGCCGGGTCGACCGCCCAGCGTCGGCTGAATCAGCGTAGTGGTCAGGGCCGTGGTAAGAGTCAGTGCAGTGGCAAAAATCGCCACCGGAACGCGTCGGCCGACAATGTTCATCGCTTTCCCCTCTGATCAGCGAGAATGCCTTCAGCATGCTTGAAATGACGATCGCAGCGGTCGATCGGCAACGAGAATTTTCGGTTGCTCATGGGCGTTCCAACATGACTCGGCAGGACTCTCGTGTCAACGAGTCTTTCAGGAGCAGTCGGCACGGCGACGCGAAAGCGAGAGAGCGGGTGTTCTCATGGACGAGTGCTTTTCGGAAAAGTGCGCCACGTAGGGTGATTATGCGTCAGCGTCCGCACCGTCCGATGATGGGATAGGGCGGGAATAACACGCGAAGTTCTGCGAAAAGGATCCGGTCGATACGCCCGACACCGGCGCGGGTGCTCCACGATCTCAATTGGATGTTGGTGAAACGACCAGCACAGTCGTGACGGCGTCGGCAAACCCCATTGGACCGGCGAAGCCGAAGGCCAACAGCGTGTCCTGAGAGATGGGGTTGGTGCTGGGCGGCGCCGCGGGCAGGGTCACGTCGGTGAACGTGGCCTGGCCGGCGCTAAACTCAGCCACATAAGTTGCGACTACATTACCGTTGCCAAGAACATCCAAGTAGGCAGTCGCTTTGGAGATGCTTGTGTCGATGTTGCCAAATTGGTCTTCCATCGCCACCGAGACGTTGAAGGGCACGCCCGCACTAACTTGCATCGGCCCCCCGGGTCTCATTTCGTGTGCGCCCGCGAGGAAGACCAGGTGATCGCTCCCTGTGTCAGGCGAGATCGTGAATGAGGTGGAGACCGCATTTCCGGGCACCGCGGGGATGCCATCCTCCGCAAGTGCGGTTGCCGTCAAGGTGTAGGTGCCGGCGACGTCGATGGCCACAAAGTTGAAGGAGGCGAGATACCTCCCGACGCCCCTGTCGATGTCGACCCCAATTTGGGTCGGAAGTCCCCCCGGGATGTTTGGCTCAGCGGGGTACGTCGGAGAGACGAGTGCGCCCGGGCCGTTAGCTGTGATCGTGTACACTCCCGTATAGGACGTGTCGATATTCGAGGTGCCGCGCCGGTGGAGGCCCGAATTGATGACGTCGACGGTGAACGAAGGCAGGGCGTGCCCGGCGATGGCGTTGCCCGGCTGAAGGGCAAAGACCAAGTTCGCCGTTAAAAGCAGTCGGTTTTCCAGCACCTCCACGACCTCCGCAGCCGATTCCCCAACGGCTTTTCGCCATCGGGCTTGCCTGCGCCGAGCATTCGTCGGGTGATTCATCGGGACGTAACTCAGCCACTGTCGCCAGGGGGATTTGAGCATGGGATTGTTTTCCCTGAAGGGACTCGGACTCTTTCCTTGAAAGGACGACATCAGTTGCCAGAAGTCGGTGAAACGACCACTGCGGGCGTGCTGGCAACGGCGAACCCGTTAGGCCCGGCGAAGGCGAGGGCAAGCAGTGTGTCTTCGGAGACTGGGTCGGTGCTTGGCGGCGCCGCAGGGAGAGTCACATTGGTGAATGTGGCCTGCCCGGCGCTGAACTCGGCTATATACGTTGCGCCGAAGCCATCGCTGCCAATCACTTCCAAATAGGCAGTCGCTTTGGAGATGCTGGTATCGATGTTGCCGAACTGGTCTTCCATCGCCACGGGCACGTTGAAGGGCACATTGGCGCCGATGAGATAGGGCCCCGTGAGGAAGACCAGGTGATCGCTCGACTTGTCCGGCGAGATGGTGAAGGAGTTGGAGACTGCGTTTCCGGGCACGCCGGGGTTATTAATCTCAAACGGCGCGGTCGGGCCGCTCGCAGGCGAGGTCACCGTCAAGGTATACGTGCCGGCGACATCGATGGCCGCGAGGCCGCCGGAGTACCTTCCAATGCCCCCGTTGATGAAGACCTCGAAATTTTGCAGCGCGACTCCTCCCGGGCCGTTCGGAAAAGTCGGGTACGTCGGAGTGACGAGCACGCCCGGCCCATTGGCGGTGATAAAACACAGCCCCGTATACGACGTGTCGATATTGGGCGTGCCGCGCACGTGGCGGCCCGAATTGACGACGTCGACGGTGAACGAAGTCAGGTCGTGCCCGGCGATTGCGTTGCCCGGCTGGAGGGCAAAGACCAGGCTCGTCGTCAGCATCGCTCGGTTTTCCAGCACCTCCACGACCTCCGCAGCCGATTCTGCGACAACCTTCCGCCGACGGGCCGTGCTGCGCCCGCGCTCGTCGGGTGATTCATCGGGACGTAACTCAGCCACTGTCGCCATTCGGTCTTGAACATGAGCTTGCCTTCCGTGTGACTACGTTCTCGAAGTCGACTACGCACTGAGGATGTCGAGAGCGGCATTCAGAGCCGCCCAGTGAACGCTGTCGGCGTCGTTGAGCCCTGCATCGAGGTATGCCGTGCGGGACGCAGGTGGCGAGATTGTGCCCCATGTCGGGTTGTTGGAGCTGAAGTCCAGATTGAGTTCCGGCGCAGACGGCTGCATTGACGGGGAATTCATGACGCTCAGCGTCGGAGCAACCGCCGGCGAGGAATTGTCGATGGCGACGAGCGGGGCCAGCACACCGACGCCGGCGAGTTTGCCGACGTCGGATGGGTTCACGGCAGATCCATTTGTGGCAACGTTCGGGTGGCGCTGAGCATGCCCAGTCACCTGCACGATTGGCTGCGAGGCAATCCCGTCTGCGATGACAACCACTGAATACACGCCAGGAAGCGACGGCATGACGACGTTGACCGTCTCTGGAGTGTTGCCGGTCGCTACGCCCGTCGAACTCCAATTTGAGGTCGTCGCATAGGAAACCACCCCGGTGGCGCTATCCGTAAGCTGCACGAGCGGGTAGTTCTCAGCCATCTGTTCGTCGTCGCCGTAGGCCGCGCCTTCGTCGCGGCCGTTCAGCTGCGTGCCCTTCAGGGTATAGCTGCCATTGGCATTGAGCGTGAAGCTCGTAATCGTGGGCGCCCAGCTCGGATCGGGGCCATCACCGGGGGCCAGATTGTAAAAGGCGACCGAGCCGGCGGAGTACATCGAGGGGGCGGACGTCAGCAGGATCTGTCCGGTGGGCAGAACCAGCATCGAATCAACATAGCTGTTGATGTTGCCCTGGTTCGAAACATAGTTCGGCGGTGAGACGTTGGTGAAAACGTGGTTCACCGGATCATATTCGTAGATGAAGGTGGGCGAGGGGAATTGCTCGTTGCCGGCGTTATCGATGGAGACAGACGGTGACAACGCGAGCAGATCATCGCCGTTGGGCAACACCGCCGCCGGAGCGTCACCCATTGTCAGTTGTGTTTCGACCATCGTATCGTCCGGGCCCGGCAGTAAGACGCTGGGGAGTCGCGGGCCCTTTGCCCAGGAATTGGTCGTCGTGTCATAGATTTCTGTCATGCCGTTGGCGCCGAAGAAGATCGGGTCTCCGCCCCGGACTCCGATCAGGGCGGGACCGAGCTCGTCACCGGTTGCGTTCGTGCTGAGAATATGCAGATGGCCGCTGCTGGCATCGACCCATTGGCCCGCCGGGTTGCTGGCGCTGGGTGGCTCGTAGAGTTCCGCTTCCGCCTGCCCGTCAGTGATGCTGGACCAGATGTCGTAGGTGAGGATGTCTCCGTTGGCCAGCTTTACCCAGGTCTCCTCGCTGCTTTCGTCGTCCGAGTGGACCTTTTGCGGGCCCGGGAGCCATTGATTCGTGGCTGGGTCGTAGATCTGAGTGCCGCTGTTGAAGATATTGCCGACGAGGACATCGCCATTCGGCAAAACTTCGCTTGGCTGATCGCCGGCAAGGGCCACGTTCACGGGGAACTGATAATTCGGGAACGTCAGCCCCCGATAAATCACAGGGTAGGGAGCGGCCATTTCCCAGGAACCCTGCGGATTGGCGGCGGACGGAGGAGTAAAGATTTCAGCAGAGTCGCTGTACTGGGGACCCTTCTGCGGGTTAATCGTCACAGTGCCATCGCTGGCATACTCGCCCCCCAGCACGAACACGTCGCCGTTGGGCAGCACGTCGGACGAGAAGTAGAGGCGCGCGACATGCATCGGAGCCAACTGCGTCCACGTTCCGTCGGCATAGCTCCCGGCGCTGTCCGGAGCCAGTTCAAACCAATTCGCCGAAACACCGGCCGAATGCAGCATCAGATCGCCGTTGGAAAGCTGCAGCGTGACGTCGAACGCTTGGGTGGCTCCTGCCAGCCCTTGGAGCTGGGTAAATGACGAATCCGTCAATTGCGACCAATTGTCGACGAACAGCGAAACGGTGGCCGAGCTCGCCGCGAGAGCGTGAAAGTGAATCACAAGCGAATCGTCGCCGGCGTAACCGGTCGTGGGAGCGTACGTGAGCCCGCTCAGAGCCGCATTGAGGTTCGTCTCTGCCCCGGACACCGTCAGCGATGCCGTCCCGTTAGACCCGGACGTGAACGTCAAACCGGTAGTCGAGCCCAGCGTGAGCGCCCCGTGGGAAACGCTCAGTGAGAGAGAGGGGCTCGGCGCGGATCTCCCGCGTAAGCCGACAATGCCAGAGACCGTGATCGAGTTGTTGGACGTCGGAGAGAAGGCCAGGCTGCCGTTTTCAATCACAGTGGCCGATGCCGGAGCGGTGACCGACAGCAAGAGGCGCGCTTCCAGCGACTCGGCCTGGCACTGAAGGAGGGCTGGCCAGACGACACCCGGCCGATTGCCGCGACGACCCGAACTGCGCCGCACGTTTGTGAAATGGTTCATCGGGATACGGCTGAGCCAGTGTCGCCATTGGGTCTCGAACATGAGATTGCTTTCCTGGAATGTTGGAGCGCCAGACGTGGCTTTCCACTTTCGATCTCGGGGCGTGACAACGCCTCCCGAGGCGGACGTGAATCCGTCCGGGAGGCCAAGTTGAGAACTTCAAAACGAGACGCAAAGCGTCCTCATCGAGAAGTGCCCTTCAAAGAGGAAACCCGTCAGCGTCCAGACCGCCCGACGCAGGGAACCGGTGGGAACAACACCCGCCCGACGATGGGGTTCGGTGGAGAGACGACGGCCCGGCCCCGAATCGAGGCACCGTCCCGATCGGTCATCCGCTTCATCCCCGACAGCCCCATCCTGGCCAGGGATGAATGCAAGACCTTCCCGTCAGCGACCAACGCCGGCGCGGAGGAGAGAGCAGCCAACAGAGCGAAAACAATGAGAGTCTTCATCGAGAGTGTCTTTCGGCAAAAGAGGATCGAACAGAAATGGCTCTCGGCTCAGAAACAATCCAACCGAGGCGATATCGAGGAACGCTGTCGTCAAACGCATGTTGCAGGGAGCACTTCGATCGGAGCCGCCGCAACGCGACGCTCGGCGCCGATGGTCCACGGTCTCAATTGGACGTTGGTGAAGCCCGAGCCACTGCTGCCATTGGGTCTTGAGCATCGGTTTGCGTCCTTGAATGTTGTCCCTATGCAGTGCCCCGTCTGCGCAGAGAGTGCGCCACCGATTCCGGCGCTTTCGCGAGATTTCCTCCAAGAAGTCGGAGAAGCGGCTGGCGGAGCTTCGGGGGTCTCGGACTACGCTGACCGGTCAAGAGTTGCGGATGTCGTCGTAAACGAGCGGCAACAGTCTCTCAGCGGACGCCGGTTCGTCGCCCCGGATTTGATTCAGTCTCCGATCCTTCCATCGAGCCGGCCCTTTTCGTACCTCGTGGCAGTGCCTATCCTTCGCGGCCCGAAACGCATACGATGAATTCCATGCAACCAGCGCTAACCGACGCGCAACTCAACCTCATTTACTCGCAGTCTGATAAAATGACCGCGCAGGAAATCGGCAAGAGCGTTGGATTGAAGGCCTGCACCGTAAGCGTTGCTTGTGGAAAGATGGGGGTCAGGCCGCTCAGGCACTCGCTGAAGTTCGTGCCGAAGCCTCGGGTTACCGCCAATTAGTCTCCCCCTGAGAGACCTACAAAGCTGCCTGAAAAATGGCGGCTTTTTTCATGCCTGGCGGCATGTGATGGGCGAAGGAAAACCTTTACGGGACAATGCAATGACACCGGAAGAACAGGCGGAACTTGGGATAAATGGATTCTTTGCTTACAAGGAGTTTAGGGTCAGGCCGGGGCCGACAACGATTGAGCGCATCGGAGGCAGGGGCCGGCAGACCATCCAATGCTGGATAGCCCGTCATGACAGGGGCAGGCCAACGAAGAACGCGGGAACAGTCGGGGAAATCAAGGCGTGGATTGACAAACAAACAAAGGAAAAGCCTATGGAGTAGACCCTGCAAGGCACGTCTAGCCTTTCGGAAACCATTTGACTAGATGCCGCAGGAATTCAGTCTCGTCCGGCCTGTCGTTCATCGGTTCACGCGAGAGTTGTGTTCCCGGAATAGGTGCTAATCGGACACTCGGCCAGAAGCATCTTCACTTCGGGGGCGCTCTTCGGCGTCGCCGTCGCTCAATGGGTTCTTTCGACCCGTCACTGAGAATTCGATACTCCTCGCGCGTTCTGGCGTCCCAGACAATCGTTCCGGGTTCAAACTTTAGAACAAAGTCACTGTCCTTGAGAGGAACGCCAATTTCCGTCTGCACACCCTCCCCCCGGATGCGGTCTGCCACGTTCTGTCCTCTGAAGTGCATCGTCACGTGGAAAGCTTTGGGAAGCCACTGCATCGCGCCTCGCTTGTGGTAGTACTCCAGGGTGCCGCCGTAGACGAACCTGCCTTTTGTCGTGCGACAATCGAATGCGACTGGAACGAAATCACGGTCGCGGTCGACATAAACGCGCGTGCGACCATCATCGACACTAACACACTCGCGTCCATCAATGGTTTTCCGCTCGTCTAAGAGCTTCAGTGTCTTCCGGCTGAGGGTGTTGTATGGTTCGGCGAGAGGGCGGAAGTAAAGCATCAGAGGCCGAAGGGAGGGAACGCCAGCATCTGTGTTGCCCTTTTCGTCTTCTTCGAGGACAAGGATGTGTCCAAGCGGCGGTTTCGTACCTTGCAGGAAACGGCTCTCCTTGCCGTCATATGACGACACGTGGTGGATTTGCGTCACGCTCGCGCCAGAGTGGCTGAACGTCGTACCGACATAGCGCATGGAACCGCCCTTAAGCAGCATCTCACACTGAGACGTCCACGTGCTTGCCTTTTCTAGAAGGGCTCCGGCGCTGTATTGCTCGTCTCGATTCCACCGGACCACCACCGAGTCGGCAAGTCTTTCTCGAGCCTCCATCGACTCGATAATTGCAGCGAGCGTGATGGGCTTGGGCGAAGGTTGCTGGGCGTGCAGGGGCAGAGCAAACCCAGCCAGAGCCGACAGCAAGGCGGCAAGAAAACCAGCGAGTCGCTCGGAGCGGCCAGTCATGGTTAAAGGACCTCGGCGCTGACTTCGCGCGCGGAGCAGGAGCGCATGGAGCCGGGAGAAACGGCGCAACACCCCTTATTTCGGCGGGGCTGGCTTACGCCGCTGCTTAGTAATCTCCTTCGAGCCATCATCGCGAATGCGATACTCCTCGCGCGTTCTGGCGTCCCAAACGACGGTTCCTGGATTAAAAGTCAGTGTGAGGTCACTGTCCTTGAGCGGCACGCCAATAGTGGTCTGCACACCGTCCCCGCGAGTGCGGTCTGCCGTGCCCGGCGTGCTCCTGTGCATCGTCACCTGGAAGGCTTTGGGAAGCCACGGCATCGCACTTTGCGTCCGGTAATACTCGACGCTGCCATCCATCAAAACGTCACCCGGGAGGTCAGAGGCGGCTGCAATCCAGCCCGGTCGAAGGTATCGCTGAAAGGCAAGTGGAATGAAGTCACGGTTGCGGTCGAGATAGACGCGGGTGCGACCGTCGTCGACGGTGACGCACTCGTGTCCATCAATGATTTTGCTCTCGTCCACGAGCTTCAGACTCTCACGCCTCAGCGCGTCGTACGGTTCGGCGAGAGGGCGGAAGTAAAGCATGAAAGCCATAAGGTGCGTATCGTCAACGTCTATGTTTCTTTTTTCCTCACGGATGGTTCCAAGTGGTGGCTTGAAACTCCTCAGAATCCGGCTTTCGTCGCCATTGTACGACGTCACACGGTCGACCAAGGGCACACCCTTCACGCCTTTGCGCATATCCATTAACTTGTTGACATTGCGCATGAAGGCGCCCTTAAGCAGCATTTCACAGGGGTACGTGAACTCGGTTTGCGTCGTGAAGTGCCCTCCCGGCACATACCGGGTGCTTTTTCTCCACCGGACCGTCACCGAGTCAGCAAGTCGTTGCCGAGCCTCCATCGACTCGATGATTGCGTGGAGCGTGATGGGCTTGGGCGAAGATTGCTGGGCAGGTAGATAGTCCGCGCCCTGGTACACCGCGAATACGACGAACAACGTGACCGGCATGGTCCGACTCAGCCCCTTCCCTTGCGACCGTTTCTTCGGTTCGTCGCTCATGCCGTCATTCTAGCGGCCATAATAGGCTGCGCCTCACAAATCTGTGTGTGCCAAACCCATGAATAACAAAGCCAAACCGACTACGATGATGAGTCCGTAGGCAGCAAACGGCGACACAATCGCAAAAACGATGGCCATTCTCAGTGATGTGTAACGGAGATTCACGGCGAACACGGCGACCGACACAATCGCCATCGCGCACGCCATAAGTGGGTATGTGTGCGTGAGAAAACACCACGCCAAGCCAACTAAGGCGAAGCAACATCCGAAGAAGCGCAGGGCTGGGTTGATGCCGAGTCGCTCAGCGGTCGTGCTGTCACTCGGGCCAGTCGACTCTGCGGCGACAAGCTTTTGACAGATGGCCAGTGCCCGCTCGTACGCCGCCTGCGCCTCCGTCAGCTTCGACCTGTGCGCCAACTGAGAGCCAATGACATTGTGGGTCTAGGTCAGGTCGCTCTGAGAGACGGTGACGGCGGGGTTGGCGTCGGCCAGCGCCGAGAAACCACCGATTAGTGCCGCCGTGACAGGCACGTAAACTCATCCGTTTTTCGGGGCACGCTCCCCCTGCCGAAAACTCATACGTTTTGGCGGAGTGCGGCCTCAAGCTGCGAGAGCGGATCAAACGCCCTGAAATAGGCGCAGTAATCGAACGTTTTTCGGTCTCGAAAGCTCTTCGACGGCCGTCCTGCAAAACCGATTGAATTGGGGTGCACGCTCGGGTTACAACAAGAAATTAGCAAACCTCTCCTGGCGCCACGCTGAGATCCCCGCCCGAGGCTCAAAGCGTTCGTGCTGGATCCCCCTCTTGGTTGCGGCCTAGTGGGCGAAGAGCCGTGCCGACTGTTCGGAGCATCCTAAGGCACAATGAACCACAACAGCGGGTCAAACGAGCGGAATCCGCTTGAACGGTTCTCAGAATTGTGGAAGGGTGCGAACGCGCCTCCGGACATCTTTGAATTTCTGGCTAGCTATCCCGGGATGTCGCCTGGCGACAAGGCCGCGATCTGCGCTATCGATCAGTCGCGCCGTTGGCAGGCTGGCATTCCTCTCACGGCAGAGACCTACCTCGAAAGATTCCCCGACATCGCCCCCGAGTCGCCGCTCAAGCTCGAGGTGATCGTCGGAGAATTCGTATGTCGCCGTCAACAGGGTTTGGAGCCGGCCGTCGACGATTTCATCGCTCGCTTTCCCGATCTTCGTGATGAATTACGCGCGCAACTCACTCCGGGGACAAACGAAACTCCCGGCAAAGACCGGAAGTGTGCTCCGACGGCCTCGATGGGACCGACTGTTGACGGCAAAGATCATGGTGTGGAGCACCGGAATGGCGCGGGCTCCGACTTTCCGGGGCTCTCGGTAGGTGATGGCGAAGTAGGGCCGACTCATCCCGAGAAAATCGGACGATATCGGGTGTTGCGAGTCTTGGGGGACGGCGGCTTCGGGCGGGTCTATCTGGCTTATGACGACGTCCTCCAGCGCCAAGTCGCAATCAAGGTTCCGCATCGTTATCGGGTCTCCGAGCCGGGGGACATTGAAGCGTATTTGACCGAAGCGCGGATCCTCGCACGCCTCGAGCACCACGCGATTGTCCCCGTTTACGATTGCGGCCGCACGGACGACGGATTGTGCTTCGTTGTTTCGAAATACATCGAGGGGGGTGATCTGGCGACTAAGGTAAAACAGAGCCCATTGACCTTTGCCGCCTCGGCGGAGGCTGTCGCTACCATCGCCGATGCTCTGCACTGCGCCCACATGAACGGGATTGTGCACCGGGACATCAAACCAGCAAACATCCTCCTGGACGTCCGCGACCGTCCCTATCTGGCCGATTTCGGAATTGCGCTCAAGGAGGAGGATTTCGGGAAAGACAAAGCGACCGTCGGGACGCTTCAGTACATGAGCCCTGAGCAACTCCGCGGGGAAGGGCACTTGGTTGATGGACGGTCGGACATATTCAGCCTCGGAGTTGTGCTCTATGAACTCCTGACCGGCCGACGACTGTTCCCCACAAATCGGCTTGCGCGACCCTCTTCGGCGGAGCCACGACCGCCTCGCCAAGTGGATGATTTGATTCCAAAAGAGCTTGAACGAATCTGTCTCAAGGCCCTCTCGCATCGCGTGGCTGACCGGTACAGCACCGCGCTCGATCTGGCTGCCGATCTGCGCGACTTTCTGCACGCGAGCACGGAGCGGTCTCAGATACCGGCACAAGTTCCTGGATCGAGCGGCCATCCGGTCGAAGGAACGAGCGGCCATCCAACCGGTGCGGCCGACATCGCTATCGTTCCCAAAGGGCTCCGATCGTTCGATCGTGAGGATGCCGGTTTCTTCCTCGAGCTTCTGCCGGGCCCCCGCAATCGGGAGGGTTTGCCGGAGAGCGTGCAATTCTGGAAGACGCGCATCCAGGAAACGGATCCGGACAAGACGTTTCGAGTCGGATTGATCTACGGCCCAAGCGGTTGTGGCAAGTCGTCGCTTCTAAAGGCCGGAGTGATTCCGCTTTTGGGAAGCCAAATCGTTTGCCTTTACGTCGAATCGACGCCCCACGAGACGGAAGCGCGTCTGCTCAAGGCTCTGCGCAGACACTGCCCCGATTTGCCGTATTCCCTGGATTTGACCGAGACCTTGAAGGCCATCCGCCGGGGGAACGTGCTCGGCAGCGGGAAGAAGATTCTCATCGTGCTCGATCAGTTCGAGCAGTGGTTGCACGCCTGCTCCAAGGTGCCCGAGAGCGAGCTGCTGCGGGCGCTTCGCCAATGCGACGGCATAAATTTGCAATGTCTTCTCACCGTTCGCGACGACTTCTGGATGGCGGTTACACAATTCGTGAACGAGCTCGAGGTTCCGCTCGTCCCAGGCGAAAACATTGCGGCCCTCGATCTGTTCAGCGTTCGCCACGCGAAAAAAGTGCTCAGCGCCATCGGCCGTGGTCATGCGGCGCTGCCTGCAGGTTCCGGCGACCTCAGCGCCGAGCAAAAATCGTTTATCAGCAAGTCCGTCGGGGAATTAGCGGAAAATGACCGCGTGGTTCCCGTCCATCTGGCCTTGTTCGGCGAGATGGTCAAAGACAGGCCTTGGACGCCGGGCACGCTGAAAGAGGTTGGTGGAACCAAGGGCATTGGCGTCGCCTTCCTGGAAGAGACTTTCGACGGCCGAACTGCGAATCCCAATCACCGCTTGCATCAGAGGGCCGCTCGTGCCGTGTTGCGTGCGCTCCTCTCGGATCACGACGGCGACATCAAGGGGTCGATGCGGCACTATCGGGAGCTGCTCTCGGCGTCGGGCTATGAACAGCACCCCAAAGACTTCGACGCCTTGCTGCACATTCTCGATGCGGAATTGCGGTTAATCACGCCGACCCAGCCGGAAGGTCTCGACACTCAAGACATCGCGCGCCGCAAGTTCTCACAACACGGAACGCTACTACCACCTGACCCACGACTACCTCGTTCCGTCCCTTCGCGAATGGCTTGCGTCGAGGCAGAAGCAGACGCGGCAAGGCAGGGCCGAACTGCTGCTCTCCGAGCGGGCGCGCACCTGGAATGCGCATCCGACGACACAGAGTCTGCCGTCGTTTCTGGAATGGTTGAACATCCTGTGCTTCACCACTTCCCGGGTGCGCGCCAAGGAGCAACAAAACCGAAAGCTCATGCGGGCGGCGTCGCATTACTTTTTGTCCCGCCTGTTGATCGCGGCCGTGCTTGTTGCAGCCGTCCTCTGGTCTGTGGATCGCCAGGTGAACCGATCGCGAGCCGAGGGCCTTGTGGAATCGCTGCGTATCGCCCACACGGAGGAGGTGCCGACCATCGTGGCGCGGTTGGAGCCGCTGAGAACATGGGCGAATCCGCTGTTGGCGAATCTTCTCGCATCGACCGATCCGGCGACTCACGCCCACTTGCACGCAGCGATGGCACTTCTGCCGGTCGATTCCACGCAGCAAGATGCGGTTTTCCAGGGGATGCTCGCCGCCCCCCCTAAAGACCTTGCCGCGATCCGCGCCACGTTGGCCGACGAGGGCGAGAATACGGTGCTGACAAGCCGATTGTGGAGCGAATTGCTCGAAAACAAGGCTTCTGCAGCGAAGCGCCTGCGGGCCGGTGCCGCACTCGCCCTGTTCGAGCCTCCGCAACAGGGCGCGCCGTCGAATAACTGGCAACAGGCGAGGGGCTTTCTTTCGGGACAGTTGATCGCTGAGTTAACCATCAACGCCGGCGACTTTGAATCCTGGATTGATTTGCTGAGACCCCTTCGCGATCTCCTTAGCTTTGACTTGAAGCGGATCTACGCCGATCCCAACCGGGCCGAGATCGATCGCCACACCGCCGCCCTGGTGCTCGGCGAATTCGTCGGCGATCAGCCGCGCGAACTCGTCGAGCTGGTGTTTCTCGCCGATCCGAGGCAGTACGCCGTGCTGTTGCCCAAGCTCCACTCGCTGGCCAACGCTGTGAAGGGGGCCATGACCGATGAATTCAAAGTTGCGGAGCACGCATCGTTTGAGACACGTTTTGGACAGGCCCATCGACGGGCCCGCGCCGCCGTCACGCTCTTGGAATTCGGCCAGCCGGAGCCGCTCGTTTCCGTCTTGGCTACTGCGGGAAATCCGGATCTGTGTAGTTGCGCCGAGGACTGGCTGTCGGTTACCGCGACCCGACCGGATCTCCTCATGCGCCTGCTCGATCAGGCGGACTTGAGGCCGTCGGTCGTGCGGAGTCTCGCGGGGATGCCGCGAGACCGACTGCCTGATGATGTCTTCACTTCAGCGCTTGAGAGCATGTTGCATTTGTTCCAGTCTGATCCAAATCCGGCGGTGCATTCGGCTGCCGAGTGGGCCCTGCGATCGTGGGGGCAACGCGAACGGTTGTCCAACTTGACGAAGGAACTCGAAACGACCCAACCGGCCAAAGATCGCGGATGGTACATCAACCGCACCGGACACACGCTGGCGGTTTTCAAAGGTCCGATCGAGGTTCGCACTGGCTCGCCGCCGAACGAACCGGGTCGCGACGCCTCGGACGAACAACTGCAAATGCGCGCGATCCGCCGCGACTTCGCCGTCTCGACGACCGAGGTCACGTTCGAGCAGTTTCTCAGATACCTGCCGAACTTCCGCCACGCGAAGAAGAAGGAGTACTCGCCGACGCCCGACTGTCCCATCGTCATGGTGACCTGGCACCGGGCCGCCGAATATTGCAATTGGCTCAGTCAGCAAGAGGGGATCGCGAAGGATCAGTGGTGTTACGCAATTGCAGACGGCAAGGCCGCACCCCATGAGGACTTTCTGCATCGAACCGGGTATCGGTTGCCGACGGACGTCGAATGGGAGTATGCCTGCCGGGCAGGAACAACGACGGCGTTCTCTTGGGGAAATGATCCGGAGCTCTTTCGACGCTACGCCTGGACGATCGAGAACTCCGGCGGTCGGAACTGGCCCGTGGGCAGCCTATGTCCCAACCGTTTTGGCCTGTTCGACGTGCACGGAAACGCTGCCGAATGGGTCCAAGACAATTACGTCTACAGCAATCAGAGCCGTCCGCTTTTGGCGACGGGAGATGACACCGAAGACAAGCGGATCGTTTTGGAGGATTCGGAGCGAGACGTGCGAGGCGGCAGTTCCGGGCAATTCGTCCAATATCAGCGCTCCGCCAACCGGACGCCCACAAAGGCGAAAAGCGGTGTTTCCGCACACACGGGGTTTCGCATTGCGCGGACGTTGGTTTCGACCGTCAGTGCGCACTGACGGCGCACGGTCCGATACCGCTCATTGGCTCATCGTCGCAACCCCACTCGCGAAGAGTTTTCTTGAGGCGAAGAATTGAGAAACTGACTGTGCGACCGTCGGTCGACACACCGAAGCCTGGAGCCGCATAAGCCAAAACCCGCCGGCCGATTTCGCGCAAGCCAGGCGTTTTTTCCGAACGGCAACAATCGACCCATTTACGGAAGCGAGGGACGCAAGCTGCGGGCGTCGCGATCAAAGTACAACGGTTGCGCTCCGGCCAATTCGTTACTCGCCTTCCCTCCGCTTGTCCGACAGCCATTTGTCGGTCGTGTCGGCTCGGCGCTGGAACTCCATCGGCAGTTCGGCGGTGGAGTCGACGCCCGCGTCGCGGAACGCCTGATCATCTGCCGCACGCAATTCGTCACTTAGTTCGATTGCGAAAGAGATTCTTGCCAGCTTGTGCCCTTCCGGCATTGCCTTGATCTGCGCTGGGCGTCTTCAATGCTTGCAAACGCGAACGCCAGGTCACGTGTGACGAGCGTGCGCAAGCCAATGTCATTAAGTTTGCTTAGCCAGAAAGCTCCGGTGGGACCAGTTGCGGCGACGACGAACTGGACGCGTTGGAAGTCAGGCAATGGAGTTGCGTCTCCAGAATGCCCTGCCGTCTCAAAAGAAGGCTGGGGGTTGAGAGGCCCGCGCGGCCAACAATTCGGAGTCCTTCCCGGGCCGCGCGGGCTAGACCCATCTGAGGAGGGCAAACTACACGTAGGGCCGAGCTGTCACAAGCGCGCCACGATCGTGTCAGGGAAACCGGAGCCACTCGTCAACCTTTGGGCTTTTCCGGTGACGGCATCGCAGCTTGCGCCTCGTTACGCTCGCGGCGGAGTTTGTCCACTTGCTCTTGTTGCTGGCGCAGCTCTTTCGTGATCGCGAGCGCATCAATCTCTGCGGCGATTTTCTTCTCTGTCGGCGAATCCGGCTCCTTGCATTCCGCCGCGAGCTCATTCGTGAGCTCGCGCACCTTTCACACTTTGGCCTTCTCGTCGTTCGAATCGGCTGCCTCAAGTTGGGCAGGAGAGCCCGAGCAGGGTGGGGCAGGTTGCCGAAATCAGGAGAGTTTCCAACCGCATTGGTCAACGGCCGATCGAATCTCTGTGCGAACCGGTCTGAATTTCTGCCCGACAAGCCCCCCTTTGAGGCAAAGCCAATCGGCGGAGCGGCAGCAAAGCGACGTCAGCGCGGATCGTTTGCACGCTTGCACTTACGCTTAGATTCAAATGGGAAGCGGAAAGTTCTGACCATGCTGCCCCACCCCGGTCGCTGATCAAGAATTGTCCGTCAGCTGGGAAGTCGCCCGGTCAGGTACGCCCATTGCCGGAAAACTTCGTACGACGCACGAGCGGGGTGTAGCTGCAGGCTTATGAGTTTGTTCTTGTTCCTTTTTTCTCTGCGGAACTCTTGGCGAGCTTCAAGCGACTGCGTTTCGGTTCGCGGACGAAAGGCACAACTTGCATGATCCCTTCTTTGGTGCTCCTGGCGGTCGTTTTTTTGTCCCTCATCGCCTTTGACGTCATTCAATTCGGCTATGAGGAGGGACGGCTCGTCATCGCCATCGATTTCGGGAGATTCCACAGGCCTCGATCGAAACCTCATGACCGATCGCGGTGAGGGTCGCGCTCAGCGACGAGAGTTGCGGAGAACAAAACGATTACGCGTTACGCCCGTGCGCGTAGGCCGTGCGGTGTGGTAGGCGACAATCCCGATGCGAAACCCACGGTGACTACTCTTTGGATCACGACGCGTTTGTCGCTCTCCGCGGAACCGAAGCTTCTGCGGAAGCGAGGGGCATTCGCCCAGACGTCGTGTTGTGTGCCGATGATGCATGCATTCCTTCGAGGACCCTTCAATGAAGTCGTACTTGGACGTCTCAACCGCCTTATCGCGGGCGGTCGCGGTCGTAGCGCGGAAACCGCAACGATCGACTGAGCCAGCAACCGTTTGTGATTTGGCAAAATCAGGGCAACATACAGTGAGGACGAAATAATGCCAAAAGTCGCTTTGCCGTTCGAAGTGAAAGCGTCCTTCCGAGTGCCCCGGCAACAGGCTGAGAAATTGGTGTCAAAGTTTAAGACCGGCATAAATTTCCCCGGGCTCTTGCCGGACGCTTTGAAGTCCTCGGATGCCGGTATTCGTCAAGATTCCGGCGAGGGCTCGGATGCGACGATCTGGGTCGTTTTCGAACCGAGTCGTGGCTCGGATCGCGTGGCGCAGCGATCTCTCGAAGGCATCGACGGGACTGTTTGCGAGCCGGTTGCCGAATCAGCATATTCTGACTTTATTGGCTCGGAAAAATTTATGGACGATTCGGTCTGACCTCGATGCCGGACGTCTGCTGACAACCGATCCGCGAGAGACGGACCGCCAGTCTCGAACGGCGATTGCTCGATGGCACCGGGTTTCGCCCCGCAGAGGTCATTCCGGAAACTCAACCGTTTTTCGTGAATGTCGAAAAACCACCGATAAGTGCGCGGGATGCGCAGAAACTCATCCGTTTTTCGGCACACGCTCTGCGTGCCCAAAACTCATACGTTATCGCGGACTTGCGCCTGAGCCCCACGACGGAGGAGGAAACGCCCCTTCGGGCTGCAGCGTAAATCCAACTCTTTTCGGCAGATGGTTCTTCGGAGAATTCTGCCGCCGAGGTCATTGATCGCCTCGCGGCCTCGTGCTCGTCGCCGCCAGACAGTTGCTCGAACACTCGCAAGAGCGTAAGAATATGTGGGCGTCGAGTCGAAGGATGCGGTTTCAGGGAAGTCGTCGACTCCACGGTGAGCAAAACGAGGCAACCGGAACAGATCCGCGATCACGCGCGATGTCGCCGAGCCCTATCTAAGCAGCAAGCATCGCGACGATCCTGCCGGATGGCGTCTAATGCCGGCTCTCGATGCGCTTGTTTTACAATCCGTGAATGGACTGTCGTCACAACGAAGACGGAATGAGGCCATGATTCGACGAGTTGTTGCCATGCGGGCCCCCGTTGTTGCGTTTCTTGTGCTGTTAGTCGTTCCGGCGGCACGGGCCCGCGCCGAGGATCACAGTCCAAACCTGACAGATGAGGAATTCGCCGAACTCATCAAAGCGCACGATCACTCGCTGAACACGCTGCTCGGGCTAATCAGCGGCCTCAGCGACGAGCAATGGAACTTCAAGCAAAACGCCAAGCGCTGGTCCGTGGGCGAGTGTACGGAGCACATTGTGCGCTCGGAGCGCGCGCTCTTTCAAAACGCAGTCAAGGCACTGAAGAATCCGCCTGACCCGGACTGGTACTCACGAACCAAAGGCAAGGCGGCTTTCATTCGTCGGGTCATACCAAACCGTAACCCGGGTGGCGTGGGCGGTGCGCAGGCACCGCTGGAAATCCAGCCGACTGAAAAATGGGGCCGCGCGAAGGCGATCGAGGAGTTCTACAAAATTCATGGCGAGGTGCGCGCGTACATCGAAACCATGCCGCGCGAAATCAAAAACCATACCAGCCTGCATCCCTTCCCAATCTTCAACTGGCTGAACGCACACGACTGGCTGCTGTACTTGCCTCTGCACACAGAACGACACTGCAAGCAAATTATTGAAGTGCAGGCCGATCCAAAATATCCGAAAAAAGCGGCCCCGGTGGCGGCTGCGGCGAAATAATTAGCCTTGCTTGCCAACACGGTCGATTCGGGCGACACTGCAGGAATTAGTCGGCTGGCTTTGGTTCACAACCTGTTCCTCCCCTAACGCTTTGAGGAGACATCATGAGCATGCTTCGCGTACTCGTTCTGGCGACCGTGGTTGGCTTGTTGAGCACTGTTCCCGCTGACGCGCAACGAGCCAAGCGCAAGCGAGTCAGCCCTCACGAGACCGTCAGTGAAGTGATCGATGGCAACAAAGTTTCGGTGACCTACGGCCGGCCCTACTCCAAAAATCCGCGCGGCACCGACGTGCGAAAGATCTGGGGATCGCTGGTCCCCTACGGCAAAGCCTGGCGACTTGGCGCCGACGAAGCGACGACCATCGTGCTAGAAAAGGGGATCAAGATCGGCGACGCCGCGATTCCCGCCGGTTCCTACACGCTGTACCTGATTCCTGAAGAGAACGGTGGCAAGTTGGCCTTCAGCAAGACTGTGGGTCGCTGGGGAATTCCCGTTGATCAAAAGCACGATCTGGTCCGTGTCGACGTCAAGAAAGAGGCACTCTCGCCAGCACTTGATCAGCTCGCGATCGCCATCGAGAAGGCCGACAATGGTGGCGCGCTCAAGATCAAGTGGGAAGACTCGCAATACAGCGTGAACTTCACCAACGGATAGTGCGCCGATATCTAACGCCGTCTTGCTCCCCCGCTCGCCGCAAGCAATCTGACAGTGCGCCGATGCAATCCAGATCCTCGACGATCGTCGGCATTCGCGCACGACTCCGGACTGCCGCTTGGACCGCCGTTGCGCTGATTCTCGGCGCCTCGGCGCAGTCCAGGGCGGATTCCCCGCCCGCGAGCTCGGGTGCCGCGATTCTTGAAAAACTACGCGCGTTTCAAGAGATGGGGAGCGTGCTGCACGTCGCCGCCCATCCCGACGATGAGAATACGCAGTTAATCACGTACTTGGCGCGGGGGCGGCGCGTCCGCACGGCCTATCTGTCGATTACGCGAGGCGACGGCGGGCAGAACGTGCTGGGCGGGGAATTCGGCGCGCAACTGGGGCTGATCCGCACGCACGAGCTCCTCGCGGCGCGGCGATTGGATGGGGGAAGGCAGTTTTTCACGCGCGCCATCGACTTCGGTTTCTCGAAGGACCCGGAGGAGACACTGAAGGTCTGGGACGAGCAGGCGGTTCTGTCGGATGTTGTCCGCGTGATTCGCACGTTTCGGCCCGATGTGATTGTGACCCGATTCAGTCCACAGGCCTCGCGCACGCACGGGCATCATACGGCCTCGGCGATTCTGGCCGTGGAGGCATTCAAGCTCTCGGGCGACCGCACGGCATTCCCCGATCAGCTTAAGGACCTGCAACCTTGGCAGCCCAAGCGCATAGTGATGAACCGCGGCCTTGGGGGCGGTCGCGGCGGCGGAAAGGGGGGGGCCGTGCAACTGGACGTCGGCGGCACAGACGTGCTGCTGCACGAGAGCTTCTCGTCGATCGCATCGCGCAGTCGTGCGATGCATAAGAGCCAAGGGTTTGGCAATTTTGGAAGCGGGGGGCGCGGCGGTGGCAGCCGGCCGCGGACCGAGTCGTTTCAGCTCCTGGCCGGCGATCCGGCCAAGAAGGACATCTTCGACGGGATCGACGTGCAATGGACCCGCGTGCGCGGCGGGGCAGAAATCGGGAAACTGGCCCGCGAGGTGATCGCCAAGTTCAATCCGGCCGATCCGGCCACAAGTGTGCCCGACTTGTTGATTCTGCGCCGCAAGTTGACGGCTCTTGCTGACGAGCCGCTGGTTCGCGAAAAGCGTCGGGACTTCGACCAGATTCTACAGGCTTGTTTGGGCCTGGTCGTGGAGTCAACCTTGACCCGGGCCGAGGTTTCGCCTGGCGACTCCGTGACGATCGAGCATTCCGTCATTCGCAAAGGTAAAGTTCCCGTCACCTGGCTGGGTGTTCGCTATCCGAATTTAAACACGAAAGTCAACCAAACTTCTCAATTGCCGCTCGACCAGGCCGTGAAGGTCACCCAGCAGCAAGTCTTGCCAAACGACATCCCCGTGAGCCAGCCCTATTGGCTCCGCGAGGTCCCTGGCGTCGGCGTGTATCGCGTGGCGGATGCCAGTTTGATTGGCCAGCCCCTAGGGCCGCCTCCGCTTCTCGCTGAAGAAGAATTTGAGGTTGAGGGGCAGACGTTCGTGGTGCCGATCGTGCCCACGGCCCGGGTCGTCGAAAACGGAAAGCGGATCGAGCGTTCCCTCGAAGTGATTCCGCCGGTATTCCTCGGCTTCCCGTTCGAGGTGGCCCGTTTTGCGCCGGGACAGAAGCGGAGCGTGCAGGTCACCGTGTCCAGAAGTCGCCCCAATGTCACCGGCGAGCTTACGTTGTCGGCGCCGGCAGACTGGAAGGTTGGTCCTCGCTCGCAGAAGTTTGAGATCGCCACAGGTACTCAAGCCAAGTACACGTTCGAGGTGACGCCTCCAGCGAACCCCGCTTCGGCGTCGATCGTCGCCCAGGCCACGGTCGGCGGCCGCACCTACGACAACGGGCGCGTCGACATTAAATATGATCACATCGGCCACCTCTTGTTGCAGCCAACCGCGCGGCTGACTGCCGCGTCTTTCGATCTGAACATTCGAGGGCGGAATGTCGGTTACGTCGAAGGCGCGGGCGACAGCGTAGCCGAATGTCTCACTCAGATGGGTTACACGGTCAAGCCGCTCTCAGCCACGGCTCTGACAGAAAAAGGTCTGCGCGGTCTGGACGCAGTCGTAATCGGCGTTCGCGCGTTCAACGTGCGCAAAGATCTAGGCGCGCACATGCCGGCCCTATTTGCGTTCGCTGAGGCCGGCGGGAACCTGATCGTGCAGTACAACCGGCCGGAAGGCCTCAAGAGCGATCGATTCGCTCCGTACGACTTAGGTCTCTCGGGACAGCGGGTGACCGATGAGCAGTCGCCCGTGACGTTCTTGCTTCCAGACCATCCGGCGCTCAACACGCCCAACAAAATCACGCGGGCCGATTTCGATGGGTGGGTGCAGGAGCGCGGGATTTATTTTCCCGATGAGTGGGATCAACACTTCAAGCCGATCCTCGCCTTCAAAGACCCAAACGAACCGCCGCTCGAGGGCGGGATTTTGATCGCGGCACACGGCCGTGGCAACGTGATCTACACTAGCCTGGCCTGGTTTCGAGAGCTGCCCGCGGGCGTTCCCGGCGCTTACCGATTGTTTGCGAACCTTGTCTCGTTGGGCAAGGGCTGAAAACCTCCAGCGGACGGGCGCCATGGCCGAACGGATTACCGACTCCTCGGCAGAGAACGAAGCGACCCGGCTCCCTGTCTTCCGCACCTGGCCCGCGGTTTATGCCTTCGTCGTGGCTACGTTCGTTCTGTGGGTGACTCTCCTCGCAGTCTTGGCGAGGACGTTCTCGTGAACGGAGTCGATTGGGCGGTCCTGCTCATCACGATTCTGGGCATTGCCGGCTATGGGATCTGGGGCACGCGCGGCCAGCGCAGCCTTCGAACCTTTCTGCACGGATCGGGCGAAACGAGCTGGATGGTGATTGGCCTCTCGGTGATGGCCACACAGGCCAGCGCCATCACGTTTCTCTCCACGCCGGGGCAAGGATACGAGAGCGGACTGGGGTTCGTACAGAACTACTTTGGAGCCCCGTTCGCGTTGATCATCATCTCTGTCGTATTCTTGCCGATTTATCGCCGTTTGAATGTCGACACCGCGTACGAATTCCTGGGAAGCCGCTTCGATTCCAAGACGCGCCTGCTGGGGGCGGCCTTGTTTCTTCTGCAGCGCGGACTGGTGCCGGGATCACAATCTACGCTCCCGCCATCGTGCTCTCGACGGTCATGGGTTGGCGCCTGGACCTGACGATCATCGGCAGTGGATTGGTGGCCATCGCCTACACCGTTTCCGGGGGCAGCGCCGCGGTTAACCTGACTCAAAAGTACCAGATCGGCGTCATCTTCATCGGCATGATCACGGCCTTTTTTGTTTTGGTGTCGAAGCTGCCCGGCGACGTTGGCTTCTCCGGTGCGCTGACCGTGGCGGGAGGTTTGAATAAGCTAGAAGGCGTCGATTTCTCGTTCGACGTCGGCAAGCGTTATACGTTCTGGTCGGGCGTGCTCGGTGGACTGTTTCTCGCGCTGTCGTACTTCGGCACGGACCAGTCGCAAGTGCAGCGTTATCTGTCGGGCGCATCACTGCGCGAAAGCCGCTTGGGCTTAATGTTCAACGCGGTCTGCAAAATACCCATGCAGTTTTTCATCCTGCTGCTTGGGGTGATGCTGTTTGTTTTCTATCAGTTCGAGCCGCCGCCGATCTTTTTCAATCAAACGGCCTGGAACAACGCGGTTGCCACTGAGTCGGGCAGCCAATTGCAATCACTGGCCCGGCAATACGAGTCCGAATGCGCGTCCACCAAGACGGCAATCAGCCGCTGGCTGGCGCAGGGCCACAGCAATGATTCCGCGGGGACTAATGCCGCGCGAGCCGAAGCGCAAGCGGCCTACCGGCAGAGCCAGGCGACTCGAGCCGAAGCCAAACGCGCCCTGACCGCCGCCACGCCGCGCGCATCTTCCAACGACGCCGATTACGTGTTCGTCACGTTTATTCTCAGTCACTTGCCGCACGGCCTGATCGGCCTGCTGATTACCGTGTTCCTAGCGGCGACGCTCTCGTCAAAGGCTGCCGAGCTGAACGCCCTCGGGTCGACGACAACCGTCGACCTGTATCGCCACATCATGACTCGTCAGGCCACGGAAGCGCATTACTTAATGGCTTCGCGATGTTTCACCGCCATGTGGGGGCTGATTGCCATTTGCTTTGCCCTGTTTGCAAACATGGCGGAAAACCTGATCCAGGCCGTGAACATTGTGGGCTCGATTTTCTACGGCGTGGTGCTGGGCATGTTCCTGGTCGCGTTCTTGATGCGATGGATTGGCGGGACAGCCGTCTTTTATGCGGCAATCGTGTCCCAGGCAGCGGTGCTCGTGCTCTACTTCACGATCCCCATCAGCTACCTTTGGTACAACGTGATTGGGTGTGCGATTTGTGTCGTCTTGAGCGCATGCCGCAGATTGGCCTCGGCCCGATTGATCGCGAGTCAACTCGCGGGGTTAAGCCAAGATGAGCGGGCAGCCCGTCATTTGTTTTGGCCAGCAACCGTGCGGGTTCTTCCCGCGCCGTTACCTGGTGGCGAAGATTCGGACCGCCCGTCAGTTGCAGGCGGAAATCGGCGGTAGAATCGTGTTTTTTTGTCACGACTCCGATCACGATCCGCGCGAAACCAAGACTATCGTGCGCCACCGTCGCCTCGGCGAGCCGCTGCCCTTGAATTTCGCCTTCGCGAATAAGTACCAACGCAAATTCTCGCCGATCTACGCCAAGCGCGTTTTGCCCGAGTGGCAGGCCAAAACGGCCACGACGCTGCCTCCCTACGTGGAACCATCCTTAGTTCAGGCATTTAAGGAGACGCACGCCACGAACGTCGCCGATTTCTGCCTCGAGATGTACGAGCGAATGGGATTCTTGGAGAGAATCGACGTAGTGCGCTCGAGCGATCCGGCCTTCCGGGAAGCGGCCTGCGAGATCGACGACTACTACGTCGACGTGCCCTACAAGGGCGAAGTTGTCCGGACGCGTTACGTCAAAGGCGAACTGCTGCTCCACAAAGGGGGCGATATCTATGAGACGTGTCCTCGCACGCCTTTTGGTAAAAAGCAGATCAGTCCGGCGCCGACACCCGATTGAAATGGATGCAGTCGGTCGTGCGCTGCACGCACTATGTCGCGGGTGCCAGCGAACAGGACTATCTGCGTGTCGCGGACGCGCCCGAGATCAACTTCGTACGTCGAGAGACGATCGAGCGAGCCGATGAAGCCTACACCGAACTCCAACTCTGAACCGGGACCGCTCTTGGTCTTCGGTGCCCATCCGGACGATATCGAGTTCGGCTGTGGTGGCATCGTGGCCTTGGAGGTCCGCGCCGGGCGCCGCGTGCACCTGGTCGTGTGCTCGAAAGGCGAAGCCGGCACGCATGGCACCCCCGATCAGCGCGTGGCCGAGGCCCAGGCCGCGGCCACGCTGTTGGGCGCGTCGCTCGAGCTCGTCGACCTCGATGGCGACGCGCATCTCGAACTCCGCGCGGCTCACGCCATCACCCTGGCCCGACGTGTGAGGGAGCACAAGCCCGACATCGTGTTGGCGCCAACAGTCGTGCAGAATCAGCACCCGGACCACTGGCGGCTGGGGACGCTGGTTCGCGATGCGGTGAGGCTGGCTCGCTACGGCGGCCTTGAAGAGCTGGGCGCCCTTGCACCGCACCGAATCGAACAATTGTTCTACTATGCGCTCGGCGCCGAAGCCGAACCGCGCGATGCGATGCCAATCTTGGTCGATGTCTCGCCCGCCGACGTCATCGCGACATGGACGGCCGCGATGCAGGCCCACATCTCTCAAGTTCGAGCGCGCGAGTACGTCGAGCTGCAATTGAGCCGGGCGCATTATCACGGGCTCCGAGCAGGCGTGAGCCACGCGATCCCGTTATTCCCGAACGATCCAATCCTCTTGAGTTCGTTGGCCGCAGTCGAGCGCGCCGCTCGCGCTTTTTAATCAAACCGAGTCAGCCGACATGACAGGACGCCGGCCGTTGAAAGTGGGCATTGTCTGCTACCCCACTGTGGGCGGCAGCGGAATCCTGGCCGCAGCGCTCGGTGAAGAACTGGCCGAGCGCGGGCACGAAGTGCACTTCATCAGCTCGGAGCGGCCATTTCGATTTCCCGAACAGTCTCCACGCGTTTATTTCCATCCTGTCTCGGTTAACAAATACGAACTGTTCCGCTATCCCGACTACACGTTACCCCTCTCGGTCAAGATGGCCGAGGTGAGCCGCGACTATGGACTCGACGTGCTTCACGCCCACTATGCGGTGCCCCACGCCACCTCCGCGATTCTTGCTCGTTCGATGCTGCCCTCCCACCTTCAGCCGCGTGTCGTGACCACATTGCACGGCACCGACACGACGCTTTTGGGGCGCGACGCAAACTTCGGACCAGCCATTCGACACGCGCTCGACTGCTCCGACGCTGTCACGGCCGTTTCAGAATTCCTTAAGCAGGAAACGCACCGGCTGTTGGACGTGAGTCGCGAAGTCGAGGTGATCCACAACTTCTATACGCCTCGCCAACCCAGGCAGTCACGGGAGGCGGTCCGCAACGAATTAGGAGTCGCAGAGGGCCAAATGCTGTTGCTGCACAGTTCGAACTTGCGAAGCCTGAAACGCGTCGATCTGTTGCTTGCCGCTGTCGCCGCGATCCGCCCACGCCAGTCGTTCAAGCTCATGATCTTAGCCGGCGAGGATTTTTCGCCCTTCACGAACGAAGTGCGGCGCCTGGGGCTGCAAGATCAGGTGATTGTGTTAGATAGAGTCAAGGACATCGAGGACTATCTGCAGGCAGCCGACCTGAATCTCGTCACTTCGGAAAGCGAGAGCTTTTGTCTCAGTATCCTCGAGGCCATGTGCTTCGGGTGCCCCAGCGTGGCCATGCGTGTGGGCGGAATCCCTGAAGTCATCGACGACAATCGATCGGGCCAACTTGTTCCCTTTGGCGAAGTGGCGGAATTCGCCGCGGCGGTCGAGGCACTGATTCGCGACGCGCAAAAGCGATTGGAGTTCGGCCGAGCGGGCCAGGCGATCGCACAGAAGCGGTTCTCGGCAGAAAAGATCGTGCCGAAGTACGAATCGCTCTATTACCGCATTTGTGCCGTGACGGAGAACAGCGGATGACCTTCGCAGGCAAATTTCCTTGCTGAATCGCTTGCAAGCAGATCTTTGCGCGCCATTCTCCCGATGACGCGTGTCTCCCGGTTTGTCGCCGTCACTATTCCCGGAATCTCACCCCTTTTCCGGAAGTCGCGCCAAACGACCGTTAGATGAGAGCCCCGGCCTGGCTCGTCCCGGATTCTCACACGTTTTTTCACGCATGACTCTCGTGCCGAGAACTCAAACGTTTTGTGGAAATCGCTCGCCATTGAAGGATGGCCGCGAAATTGGCTTCGAAGCCCGTGCATCAAACGAACGTTTTTCGGACTAGGTCCCGCAAGGCTCCGACCGACGTTAGCGTCGGCAACGGTCGCGTGGGTGGATTCGGCAAGTCTGATGCGGCTATGCTCAGGAATCGTTTGGAGGCTCCCTCGGGGCCGATATGACTGACGTCACGCAAATCCTCTCCGCAATCGAGCAGGGCGATCCTCAGGCCGCTGAACAGCTTTTACCGCTGGTCTACGAAGAACTGCGACGACTGGCTGCGCAGAAGATGGCTCAGGAAAGTCCCGGTCAAACGCTCCAGGCCACGGCTTTGGTCCACGAGGCTTACCTCCGTTTGGTGGACACTGACAAGGTCCAGCACTGGAACAGTCGTGGGCACTTCTTCGTCGCCGCGGCCGAGGCGATGCGGCGGATTCTCATCAACCGGGCGCATGACGGGAATCGCCTAAAACGCGGCGGAGAACTACATCGTATTGATCTGAACGAAATCGAGATCGCCCTCTCCACTTCAAAGGACGAATTGCTAGCGCTTGACGAGGCCGTGCAGCAACTGGCGACGCAATACCCAGAGTGCGCCGAACTCGTCAAGATACGGTTCTTCGGAGGATTATCGCTGGGGGAAGCGGCAAGCGCGTTGGGGATTTCCCGACGGACGGCCGACCGGAACTGGGCATTTGCTCGTGCCTGGCTTCATCGACAGCTCGGCGTCGAACCTCCGCCAGCAGATTCTTAGAAAAACGCCGGAATTGCTGGCGCATTCTCTGCGCAGATGGGGCACTGCAAGAGGGAGTCTTGAGTCCGGAGTCTTCGAGTGTCCGACGTAAAGCCAGACCTTCGGGCAATCTTCTGCGAAGCCCTTGACCGCAAGTCGACCGAAGAGCTTGCGCGGTATCTGGATGCAGCTTGCGGCGACGACGCCGAATTGCGTGTTCACGTGGAGGAATTGCTGGCCTCACATGGCAAAGCGGGTAACTTCCTCGGGGGTTCTGCAACCAGCTTCGGCGCGACAGTCATACCCGAAATCACTGAGGAGTCCGGCACCTTCATTGGACCCTACAAGCTCCTGCAGAAGCTCGGCGAAGGGGGCATGGGCAGCGTCTGGGTCGCCGAACAGTCTGAGCCGGTCAAGCGCCGCATCGCGCTCAAACTCATCAAAATCGGCATGGACACGACTCATGTCCTGCGGCGTTTTGAAGCCGAGCGGCAGGCGCTCGCCCTGATGGAGCATCAGAACATCGCCAAGGTGCTCGACGCCGGCGCCACCCCGCAGGGCCGGCCCTACTTCGCGATGGAGCTGATCAAAGGCATCCCGATCTCGAAGTACTGCGATCAGGAGCACCTCACTCCCCGCGAACGGTTGGAACTCTTCATTCCCGTCTGCCAAGCCGTGCAGCACGCCCACCAAAAGGGAGTGATCCACCGCGACCTGAAGCCGTCCAATGTGTTGATCGCCCTCTACGATGGCAAGCCGGTGCCCAAGGTGATCGACTTCGGCGTCGCCAAAGCGACCAGCCAGAAGCTGACCGAGCGGACGCTGTACACGGAGGTGGGGCAGATCGTCGGCACGCTGGAGTACATGGCGCCTGAGCAAGCAGAGTTAAACAACCTCGACATCGACACGCGGGCCGACGTTTATTCGCTCGGCGTGATCCTGTACGAACTGCTGGCCGGAAGTCCGCCATTCACCTCGGAACAACTGCACGGGGCTGCGTTCAACGAGATGCTGCGGATGATCCGCGAAGATGAGCCGCCGAAACCGAGCACGCGACTTTCGTCCTCGGACAATTTGCCGTCGATCGCGGCCAATCGCAAGCTGGAGCCGAGCCGGCTGACGCGCTTAGTGCACGGCGATCTCGATTGGATCGTGATGAAGGCGTTGGAGAAGGATCGTGCGCGGCGCTATGAGACGGCGAACGGATTCGCGATGGACATCCAGCGTTATCTCGCCGACGAGCCGGTTTCGGCCGGGCCGCCCGGCGCGGGCTACCGGCTGCGGAAATTGGTGCGACGGAACAGGGGGCCGGTAATTGCGTCGGTCGCGGTGGCGATCGCGCTCGTAGCAGGCGTGGCGGCCGTGGTGGTGGTACAGGCCCGCGCCAACCGTGAGCTGGGGGCGAAGAACGACGAACTGGCCGATGAGCAGGCCAAGGTGCAGGCCCGCTTCGAGATGGCCCAGAAGGCGATCGCGACGTTCCACACCGGCGTCAGCGAGGACATGCTGCTCAAGAACGATCAGTTCAAAGAACTGAGGACCAAGTTGCTGAAAGAAGCGGCCCGCTTCTACGCCGACCTGGAGAAACTGCTGGCGGGGGAGACCGACGCGAAGTCGCGGCGGTTGCTGGCAGCCGGCTACGACCAGCTCGGCGACCTGACGGAAAAGATCGGCTCGCAGCCGGAGGCGCTGTCGGTTCACCGCCAGGCGCTGGCAATCTTGCGGGAACTAGCCGGCTCGGCAGGCGCGGACGTGGAGACGCGCCTGAACGTGGCTCGCAGCCTGTGGAAGGTGGGCAGGCTGCTGGACGCGACGGGCGACAAGGCGGGGGCGCTGGCCGCGTGGGAGGAGCAAAGGGATCTGAGCGAGCGGCTAGCCGCGGAGGATCCCAGTGGCGACGTCCGCGCCGTCCTGGTCCGAAGCCACCACAATATCGGCCAACTGCTGTCGCAGACGGGTAAGCCGGCTGAGGCGCTGGCAGCCTACGAGAAGGCACTGGCCATTCGGCAGAAGCTGGTCGACACCAACCCGACCTTCAATGAGTTACAACAAGATCTGGCCTGGAGCCACAACGACATCGGCATCCTGCTGTCGCAGACGGGTAAGCCGGCTGAGGCGCTGGCATCCTACGAGAAGGCGCTGGCCATTCGGCAGAAGCTGGTCGACACCAACCCGACCGTCACTAAGTTCCAGAGCGAGCTGGCGTTGAGCCACAACGACATCGGCATCCTGCTGTCACAGACGGGGAAGCCGGCTGAGGCGCTGGCGGCGCACGAGAAGGCACTGGCCATCCGTCAGAAGCTGGCCGACGCCAACCCGGCCGTTAATAATTTCCAGAGCGAGCTGGCCTTGAGCCGCAACAGCGTCGGACTTCTGTTGACGCGGACGGGTAAGTCGGCGGAGGGGCTAGCGGTGCAGCAGAATGCACTGGCGATCCAGGAGAAGCTGGCCGACGCCAACCCGGCCGTCATCATCTTTCAGCGCAACCTCGCCTGGACCCAAAACGTCATTGGCTCTCAGTTGGCGTACAGGTCGAAGCTGACGGAGGCGCTGGCGGCGTACGAGCGCGCACTGGCCATCTATCAGAAGCTGGCTGACGCCAACCCCGCCGTCACCCTGTTCCAGAGCGACGCGGCCCGCAGTCACTACAACATCGGTCGCACACTGTCACAGGCAGGGAAGTCGGCGGAGGCGTTGGCGGCGCAGCAGAAAGCGCTAGCCATCCGGCAGAAACTGTCCGACGCTAACCCCGCCGTCACCGACTGGCAGAGCGGCCTGGCCTGGAGCCACAACGCCATCGGCGAGGTGCTGTCGCAGACGGGGAAGCCGACGGAGGCCCTAGCCGCGCACCAAAAGGCACTGTCCATCCGGCAGAGGCTGGCTGACGCCAATCCGACCGTCACCGACTTTCGGGACGACCTGGCCTCGAGCCACACCACGATCGGGGATCAATTGTCGCGGTCGGGGAAGCCGACGGAGGCGCTGGCGTCGTACCAGAAGGCACTAGCGATTCGGCAGAAGCTGGTCGATGCCAACCCCGCCGTCACTCAGTTCCAGCGCGATCTGGCCGCGAGCCACCTCAACATCGGGTGGCACTTCGCGCAGGCCGGAAAGAACGGTGAGGCGATCGAACACTTCACTCGGGAGGAGGCGATTCGACAGAAGCTTGTCGCCGCCGAGTCGGCTGGCCCTAGTGACAGGGATTCGCTCGCGAACTGTCAGACCAACACCGCCGACCTGCTTCGCAAGGCCGGGAGGCGCATCGAGGCTCGAGCGGCGTGTGAACGAGCGCTGCGCTGCGTGAACCGCTAGTCAAGGAATATGCTCAGGTCACGTACTACCGGGGCGGGCTCGCGGAGACTTACTTACGGACCGGGCAGTTGCAATGTGACGCGAAAAACATCGCCGCCGCGGCCGCCAGTTGGAGACGGGCCGTCGCGCTCTACGAGGGGCTGAAGGTTCCCGGCGGCGAGCAGACGTTTCTTCGGGCCTGCTGCCACGCTGGTCTGTCGGAGCTCGGCAACCGGCCGGGCTCTGGGGTCTCGGCCGAGGAGGGCCGGGCCGAGACGGAACGGGCCATGAGCTGCCTGCACAAGGCCGGGACTGCCGGTTACGGCAACCCCGACGCCTACCGAACCGAGTCAGCCCTCGACCCACTCCGTGGCCGCGGCGACTTCAAGAGGCTGGTGGCGGAGCTGGAGTCGAAAGCGAAAGTCATGGTCAAATGAGAGCAGTGAAGTCTTCGTGTGGCACCGAATGTTGTCAGAATTGGCCGCGCAGGTGCGACAAGAGAAGCACGGAAACAATCCGGCAACACCTAATCGCCGGGCTTGCGTTAAAAAAAACGCCACCAAAGTCGAGACGACTGGATTTGAAGTTCGAATCGGCTCGAGCCCTGCCGGCGCATTGCCGCGCTCGAGATGGACTGCCAGAGCATCCGCGGCTGCGCGGAGGAATCCGCGCGGCCAGTTCGTCGCAGGCGGCGCGGATGTAATCGGGAACTTTTCCCTTGAAGCCAATCGCGGCAGCGGCTTTGTACGTTTTGAGCTGCGCCCGAGTGACGAGAAAGGGAATGTACCGGTCTCTCCGCTCGCTGGCTCGTGTCGGTCTTGGCCGTCCCGGCATGGCGGGCCATTAGGGGCCCACAAAAGGTCCGGGAGCCAGTGACCGACATCCTCAGTGCCCGACGACGGAATGAGTCTCAACTGACCGCACCGCCATCGGGTAAGTCAGAATGCCCGCGTCGCTGATGCAGACACGATGTCCAACCCACTTGGGGGCTTTGCACCCGACGATTCTATGAAACTCATCCGGTCTACCTCTCCAGTATTGGGACAGCGGGGGCTCAATCCGCCGGTTCAACTGAAAAAGTGCGTCCAATGAATTTAAATGCCTGCGGCAATTTGCGGATCGCAGTGTTCCCGTCTTCGTATTTCTGGAACACGTCAGCGCTCTCGCGACTGGCAAGCGTGCGAAGACCAGACTTGTTGGCGGGGCTTAGCCAAGAGATCCCGCCGGTGCGGCAAGTTAGCTTGACGATGAACGGCATACCGCCATTGTACAGGGAGCGGTAGACGGGTGCCAAAAAAGTTCGGCAATTGCTCAGAAAGACCTCGCGCATTGCCCAAGCTGGCAGTCGCGCAATTGCCAACTCGCCAAGAGGGCCGTGCCACCCGGCGCGGGGAGCAATTCAGCCGGAGGGCGCGCTGTCGAGTTGTTTAACGCCGAAGGCTCGCGCGAGTGCGTTGTACCGTGAGAGCGTGAAGTTTTTGCTCACCGACGCATTTGGCACCAGAATGTCGAATCCGTGATAGGCGCCGGCAACGACCAGGAGATCGATACGCACACCGGCGTCCACGAGCCGTCTGGCGTATTCGATGTCCTCGTTCACGAACAGATCGACCGATCCGGTACCGATCCACGCGGGCGGGAGCCTGGCCAGATTATCCAGTCGAGCCGGGACGGCGCCGGCCGGAACGCGCGGGCCGCCGGGCTCGGTTGCAAGGAATGCTTTCCAGCCCTGCCGGTTTAAGTCGGCCGTCCAAATGAACGCACCGATGTAAGGCGGGGGCTGCCGCGAGCTGCCGGTGCGGTCATCCAGCATCGGATAAACGAGCGACTGGAACACGATGGGGATTTCGCCTCGATCGCGGGCCGCGATGGCGAGGATGGCCGCATGGCCGCCTCCAGCGCTTTCGCCCGCCACCGCGATGCGAGCCGGGTCGACGCCGAGCGATTCCGCTTCCGCATGCAGCCACTTGAGCGCGGCGTAGTTATCTTCCAGCGAACCCGGGAAAGGGGTCTCCGGCGCCAAACGGTATTCCACGGTGACAACGACGCAGTCCAGAGCCCGAGCCATGACCTGGAGCCTGGGGATGTCGCTCGCCGCCGAGCCCAGCAAAAAACCGCCGCCATGAGTATGAAGCACGGCTGGCCGGCGTTCTCCGGGCTTCGCATTGATGACGAACACCTTCACGTCAGGCGATCCTTGACGCCCGGGCACACGACGCTCGGCGACTGACGGTTTGGGAAGCCGTCCTGGAGGTGTAAATGGCATCTGACGAAGCGCGGCGAGCTGAGCCGGCGTCATCTCCTTCGGCAGCTTGAACGCCGGCATCGACTTCAGCGGGGCTCGCAGCTCCGGATCCACGAATTGCAGGGGATCGATCCCGCGGCCGACGGTGTTTTGTTGGTCGTCTCCGGGAGCGATGGACGACGCCAACATGGCCATCGCGGCCGCGCTGGGCACGGACAGTACGAAATCTCGACGGGAAATTGCGCAGATCAGTCATGAGTCACCATCGTGGTTTCCGGGCGATCCCCGCCGAATAGGCTAACGCGTCCTCAGTCTTGCGGACAACTGACCTCCTGGTGTCGGTCAACTTCAGCTGTCGCGAGGACGTCGGAAACCGAGTCGCGAGGGCCGACCCAACGCTGATTCGCGGCGAAATCGGCTTGGCCGGCGGATCGTAACGGGTTGACGGCAAGCGCCGCGCGGCGACCCGAGTTAGATGCCGCTGCCAGTGTTTTGGTTTTGGGGCACCGACTTCTTAGGAGCGACTGGTTTTGGCGTCGGGCGTCCCTTCGTTCGGTGGGTCGGTTGCGCGTCGAGCTCGGCTCCCACCGCCTTGCCGGTGTCGGACCAGGTGGCCGCCAGGGCCTCGGGCTTCAGTCGAAACTCGTCGGGCTCGACCTCTTTGATCGTCGACACGTCGCCCGGGAGCAGAACCGCGCCGGTCCCGCCGATCGACCGCACGATGTGCGCGGAGCCGGTCATGTGCTGCCAGCCCTCCAGCGAGTCCACAGAGCTATCGGCCTTGGATTCACCGGCCGAGCCGGGCAGTTGGATTAGACTGCTATAGGCGTTGGCGTATTCCCACCAGTCGACGCGTTCATGAAACGACTCGCCAGTGGCCGAGCCAATGAGCGCCGCGCGCGACGAGCCGCCATCGGTCCGGCGAACCGGCGGCGCGAAGAGCGAGTTTTCGACGAACACGCGAGCCGGATTGGAGGCACCCTCCGCCGACTTGGTGTTGAAATGAAAATACTCCCCGCCGGCCGACAGAGTGCACGATCGCAGATCGAGGACCGACGAACTCGGGCCGTTGGGCAAGCGCACGTTAAAGAGTCTGCCTCCCGAGACAAGCAGCGAATTCGACAAGACGAGATTCCGCGCGGAGAGATCTCCGGTAAACAGGCTTCGGGGACTCAATAGGAAACTGTTGCGGACCAAGCCGGTGAAGGCCTCGCCTTCGCCTGCCGGAAGCGATTCGTCCTGGCTGGACGAAAAGCGGATCAACTCTTCGTAACCGGGGTAGTCGTGCCGCGGCCCCAGAAGGTTGCAGTTGCGAATCGAGAATTTACCGCCGCGAACGTCCAACAATCTGTGAGTGGCGGCCTTCGTCGACGATTCGATGCGCATCGTCGCATTGACGATCTCGATCGAGCCTCCCGTGACCGTGATAAACGCGTTGCGATCGTCGGCGGGATCGGCTCTGCGGTCGTCGAAGGCCAGCACGAGCCCTTTATCAAATTCGAGTGAGAGCGAGCGGTTCGCGACCCGAATAGGGCTGCACGTCTTTTTCTTCGTGCCGTGGACGAGGAATCGCGTGCCGCTCGGCCAGTCTGCGGGATTGATCGATTTCGCCAGGTCGGATTTTTTCGGATTATCGAGATCGATTTCGCGCACCAGGGGACCGCCAAGCACCTCTTCGTCGAGTTCAGATACCGCGGGGAGACGATGGGAAAAAGCGTCGGCGCGACGAACCATGTCGGGGGTGCTGACGGCTAGCAGGGCCACGTCGCAGCCGGGAGGCGACGTGTCGCCCGCACCATCGCGCAATAGCAAGCTTTCCGATTTGAAATGGGCCGGTGCAACTGCCGAGATGTCGCCAATTGTGGGAAAGGGCGCCGACTGATACTCGATGCTCGAGTGCGGGTCGCCCCAAAACCGCCCCCACTTCTCGGCGTCTCTGACTGGCAGACCAAATCGCGATGCGCTGCCGACGAGATCCTGCCAACCACGTGCCACAAACGATTGGCTCTTCCAGGACAGCTTCTTGAATCGTGCCGAGTTCTCGCTGGATTCCGGCAGCACAGGCCAGTTCGCCAGCAGGACCATCGGGAATTGTGCTTGGGCTGACACGCCGAAAGTCGAGTTCAAGATCAGGAACTCGGTAGCCGGCGGCTCAGAGGAGTCGGCATTGGCGCGCAGCGAGATGGCCGATTGACCGCTGCAGCCCGTGCAGGAAAAGAATCGCAGCATGCGCCCGGAATTGACATTGGCTGTCGCCGCGGGCCGAGACGAGGGGGGAGTCAAGGCGGAAGCGGCCGTCAGCGTGAGAATTGGGGCCTGACCCGTAACCAACAGCGAATTGATCGCTAAAAAGTCGAGAGACTGGCAGTCGGCGGCGATCGCCCCCAGCTCGCTGCCCCGCACGACCGTTCGATCCAAGAGCAGCCGCGGAGCGCGACCGTCCACCGGCGCGGGACCGGCCGATGAGATACCAAAGGCGATCGTCGGTGCCGTGCGGCGTGCCGATCAACGTCAGCGCGCAATTCTGAACCGTCAGGTCTCCGGAATGAACGTCGATCAGGGTTAGCGGGTTGTTGCTGCGAAACGCATCAGCGAAGGCAACCAGGTCAACTCCATAAAACGTCAGCGAGGTGTCGTTAGCGACAATGCCGCTGGGGCCTTTCGCCGCGGCGGGCTGAGCAAGTGGGGGCATAATCACGATCAACGGTCGGGCCTCACCAGCCGCATTCTTTGCGCGCGTCGGACCTTCGTGCGGACTGATTCCCGTGAAGATCACCTGGCGCCGCTTACTGATCCGCTGTGACGGCAACAGGAACGGCCCGGGGCCGCGCAGTTCAATCACCCCTCCCTCGGCCGGAAGTCGAGCCAGGGCGTCGGTCAATGACGAGACCTGGGCCGGATCCTTCCCCACCCGGCCGACGGTGATGGTTGGAAGCGCGGGACTTTTCGGGGCGGCCGTGGAGTGTGGATCCCAGAGATCGTCGATCCAACTTGGGAGCTCCTCGCGTTCCGCGGGCCGAGCCGGAATCGAAGTCGCGCGGGCGGCTGACCCGGGTTTTTTTACGTCGGCGACGACAACGGGCTTGGCCGACTTGCCGCTCGTTTGTGATTTTGGATTGCCGTTGGCTTCTGCCTTGCCGTTGGCTGACTTCTTGCTCGCGTCGTCGTTGACCGTTGTCACTTGCTGGCCGGCATCGGCCGCTGAGCGATCGAAAGGATTGCGCGACCGCTCGGTGCCGGCCGGGAGTTTTTCGGGATTCCAGTAGGGCGCTGTGAGCCAGCCGAGAAGTCCGAGCGCGACAACAGCCGCCACGGCGGCCCCGATCTGTTTCGCCAGCGGTAACCAAGAAGGCGGCACCGACGGGATCAATTCTCCAAGCGGCCGGTTTGGGTCGCGGGGCGTCATAACTGGTTCGTTCGACGCGACGCCTCCTCGCCGCGTGGGAGCCTTCCGATTGGTGGCGCCGACCTTCGACGGAAGATCGTCGGCACGGGAAGCCTGCCTGCCTGCGGTGCCCGCTTTGGTTGGTGTCGGGATCTGGCCTGGAGGCGTCAGCGTTTGCCGAGAGGACGCAGGCATTTGTCGAGACGGACCTGGCCCTTGCCGAGACGAGGGCGGCATCTGCCTGGCCGGCGGTGGCATTTGGCGGGGCGGAGGAGAAGCGTCGCGGGCCGGCGCCGGCAGCTGCCGCGCCGGCATGCGGTATTCCGGGACCGACCGTTCGGTTTCGGCACGGTTGCCGCTGTCAGAATCGTGCGCCGCCGGCCTCAGCGGATGCCGGGGGGGCAGCGGCAACGGCGAACCGTGCGCGGGAGTCGCGTACGTAGGCGGCGACGTGTTCGATTCGTCGCCGTCGCCGTCGCCGTGTAACACCTCTTCGAGCCGTTTGTATCCAGTCCCCAAATTGTCGAGATCGTTGAGCAGCTCGGTGGGGGTCTGATAGCGGTCATCAGCCTTACGAGCCATCATTTTGTGCAGGACAGCGACGATTTCGTCAGGCACTGCTTGATTGAAGGCCCGCGGATCGGGCCTCGCCTTGGAGATATGCGAATAGAGCTTGTTGGTGACGCTCCCCTCGGGAAAAGGGGGTTCGCCGGTCAGCATCTGGTACCACGTGCAGCCGAGCGAATAGATGTCGCTGCGGATGTCGGCGGACTGGCTGTTGCGCGCCTGCTCGGGCGCCATGTAATCGACTGTGCCGACGGTCGTTCCTTCTCGTGTGATATTGGATTGCAGCGACTCGTCGACCGCTCGGGCCAGGCCCAGATCGGTCAGCTTGACGATGCCTTCCTTGGTCAACAACAGGTTGGACGGTTTGATATCGCGATGGACGATTCCATGCTGATGGAGGTGATCCAGAGCGCGGGTGACCTGCTTGATGAAGCCGACCGAGCGCTTCAGCGGAATGGCGCCGCGCTTGGCGACCAGTTCGTGGATGTCGGTGCCGTCGACAAACTCCAGCGCAATGAACAGGTATCCATCGGTCTGACCGGCGTCATAGACCGTGACGATGTTTTCATGCTTGAGCTGGGCTGCCGCCTGGGCCTCTGATTCGAACCGGCGGACGAGTGTGTCGTTGGACGTGCGCTCCTTGTTCAGGACTTTGAGCGCGACCGTTCGCTTCAGATTCGTGTCGACGGCGAGATAGACAGTCCCCATCCCGCCGGCGCCGAGCTCTCGCAGGATTTGATACTTGCCGAGAGACGTGCGGCCCGCCATTGGCGAGGGCTCGCGCGGCGCATTGGAAGCGCGCTGTCCCTCCGGGACGATCGATCCAGAAGACATCGACGCCTCAGAAATAAGGCTTTGTGCCCGCCCAGGACCAGTCTACCAAAGCCCGACAAACGGCGTCAAAACGCTTCTTAGCCGCATTTTCAAGCAGCGGTTGAGATCACGGAAACGGAGCCCCCCAGTCGAGCCGGACGACCCGTCCCCCTTCAAAGCCGCAAACAAAGCCCGCGCCCAACGGATCGCAGCGCAGAGTGAGGATTTCTTCAGGCGTCTCAACCGCCCAAAGAATCTCTCCGTCCGAATCGAGCCAGATCAGCCTTTTTTCCACGGTGGAGGTAACCACCCGATTCAGTGCGTAGCTGGTGGAAACCCGCTTCGGCGTGCCTTCGACGATGTACGTCCCCTGAGAATTGCCGTTGCCGTCGAAGCGCTGAATGCCGAGGTTCAGACCGGCGAGGAAGATCGTGCCGCCGTCGCCCGTGATGCTCAGATCGCCGATGTTGGACCACCAGGGCTCGCCCCAGAGGGCCGTCCCATCGAGGTGATGCCGGCAGACCAGTCCGTTGTCGGCGGCCGCAATCAGATCGGGCTGTCCCGTGACAAACCGCACGTGAGTCAGCGGCCGCGTGGTCTTGAAGCGGCCGACCGTCTTGCGAGTGGAGTTGAGGATTCGCGTTTCGCCCCCCTCGAGGCAAGCCGCGAAATGGTGACCATAAGGATCGACTGCGATCGCACGAATCGGCTCGCGCAAATCGGAGGTCCAAACGAGGCGCAGCTGGCGATTGAGAACCGCGAGCGTGGTGTCGGCGACGACAACCGCTCCGTTATTTCCCGAGTCGGCCCAGGCGATGTCCATCAACTCGTGCAGGCCGCGGGACAGGGTGACAATGCGCCGCGCCGATCGAGGATGTAAACGCTCCCCGAGGTGTCCGCAACGACCGTGTCCCCGCTTTCCCGAGCGAGGTCGATCCCGACCAGAGGAGCATCCGCTGTAAAGGACCAGGTCCATTCGGGACTAAGTCCCCGGCCCTGATCCAGCCAGCGTTGCTCAGACTCCGTCATCGTCCCGTCAACTGCGCCTGATGGCTGAGAACTTCCAGAGCTTTCCTCATGTCATGGTCCGCGGGACCCGGCACGTCTCGCAGGCTCGGCCGAATGCGCGTCACCTTGAGTTGCGCCGGAGCGCGGGCCGTGGGGCCGTCTCCGTTCGGGGCGACGGCGCTCTGCCCGTCAACCGGCGGCTTGAGTGCGACGACTTGTTTCTCGTCGTCGACCGAGACCGCGACGTCCGGTCGGACGCCAATCTCAGAAAAATTGTGACCTTTCGGCGAGAAGAACTTGGCCGTTGTCAGCCGCAGGCCGGCGCCATTGGGCATATAAAAGATGCTCTGAACACACCACTTGCCGTAGGTCGTGCGTCCGACGATCGTGCCCCGCTTGTGGTCGTGAATGGCGCCGGCGACGATCTCGCTCGCGCTTGCGCTATTTTCGTCGACGAGCAGCACCATCGGAACGTTGTACTTGGGATGGGGCGAAGCTGAAAACGACGAATTCTGGTCGAGCGATCGGCCGCGGGTCGACACCAGCACGCCCGAGTCGATAAATCGATCGAGCACGCTGGTGGCCGCCGACAGCAATCCGCCCGGGTTGCCGCGCAGATCCCAGATCACCGACCGCATGCCTTCGTGAGACAGTTGCGCCAGGGCCGCATCGAGCTCTCGCGGCGAAGTGGCCTGGAAAGCGGTCATTCGGATATAGGCGATGCCGCGTTGGCGATCGACAATTTTCGCCACCGGAATGCTTTTGACTTCGACGGCTCGACGGATGAATTCTCCCTGCCGCGCCTCGCTGTCTCCCGTGCCTTCGACGGCCAGCGTGACCCGGGTTCCCGGCGGTCCGCGCAATATTTTGGCGGCCTCATCGGTCGTCATGTTCTTGCAGCTCGCTCCGTTGATCCCGACGATATATTCGCCGGCGTGCAGGCCCCCCTGCTCAGCCGGGCTGTCGGGCAGAACGTTGACCAGAAACATGCCCTTGCCGGGATCGCCCTTCATCTCGATTCCCAACCCAACGAATTCGCCGTTGATGTTCCCGTGCAGATCGGTGAGCCGGTCAGGAGTGAGGACGTTGCTGTAGTCGTCGAGGCAATTGCAGCCGCCGAAGATGTACTCGCAGATCACGGTCGTGGCCGGCAGGCGCAGCTCGGACTCGGCCAGGTTGCAGACTTCAGCAACGGCGTCGCGAGCGACGGAATAGTCTTCGACCGGCCGATTCCAGAACCGTTCGCGGAGCGTCCGCCGCAAGTGACCCACGCGCTCGGGATCGACGCGAGACAGGTTGTGCGCGATGAATTTTTCGTTTGCCAGGGCGTGGTACAGACTCTCGGTTCCATGCGCCACGAACGACGTCGCGCTCACCTCGTCGACGTAATACATGCGGACGTTTTCGAGAACTTTGTCGAACAGCGCGAACGCAGCTTCGCGCGGCAATTGCAGCAGCCGGTTCTCGAAACTGCTGTCTTCGTAGCGCCGCTCGATCGCGAACTGGATCTTCGAGCGCCTGAGCCCGTACTTGATCTCGGCGTTGTCGGGAAAGTGCCTGAGGGCGTGCTCGTAGAGGTCGATGGCATCGAGCCAGCGCCGCGAGTGCTCCTTTTTCAGCCCCAGTTCGACCGCTTCGGCCGGATCGGCAGGCGTCTGATCGACGCCCGTCGCACGGCCGGCTCGCACCTCTTGCGAAGGAATGAAAAATGCAAAAATGACAAACAGCAGGGCGGCCCGCGAAACCCGGGTCCGGCATCTTGAGGCAAAACTCATTTTCCCCCCTCGGCAGCGACGTGATTCCGTCGAATATAAGCCGTAGATGAGGAGTGTCAAACGATTTGTAAAAACCGGTGGCATCGCTCACGGTACAGTCGTTACGCCGTGCAAAGGACGGACCAGTCCTGCCGACACGGCACGAGCCGGGGAGTGGGCAATCCCTGCGGACGCGGCAAGAAAGTCAGTTGCTCGGAAGAAATTCTGCCAGCAGAGGTCGCGCGTCGGGCAAAGTCGCCTAAGGAGCCGCGCACGAAGTAAGCGGAGTATTTTGTTGCGGCTAGCCGCGTGACGCTTTTTTTTGCTCCGATGCGGCTAGCCCGCGTGGGCCGCCTGCGGCGGACCGCTTACTGCGTGCGCGGCTCTTTCAGATCCGCTCCCAAAGCGTGCGCATCTTGGAGGCGAATAGCGGCAGCGCGACTTCCGGACTCTCGATCTGCGGGTGCCACATTTTTTCCCACTCGAGGCTCAGCCAGCCATCGTAGCCCGACTCTTTGAGCAGCCGCGCGCACTCTTCGGCGGGAAATTCGCCGCCCCCGAAGAGGACGTAGTCGGCCTCGCGATGGCCGCTCATCAGAGCGTGCGCCGTGGCAGAGGCCCCAGTAGCGAGTGCTGCCGCGACCGCTGGATCGCTCGCGGAATGGGAAACAGGGGCCGGTCGCGTGACGGAATCCTTCCAATGGGTATGACGAACCCACGGCTTCAGCAGGGCCCAAGTCTGTGCGAGCGGCTCGCCGAAAAACTTCCAGGGATGATGCGTGTCCCACAAGATGCCGACGGCCCTCGATTCAATTCGCCGCATGAGGTTGCAGACAACCGCGGACTCCGCGAAATCCCCGTGCGTCTCGAGCAGAATCTCGATGCCGCCGGTCGCGGCAAATTCGCCCAGCCGATTCAGCCCGTCGGCGATCTGCTCGAGAGTGGCTTCCCGCGTAGACGGCGGGCCCGCCGGCAAGACATCTCCGAAGACGCGCACGAAGCGCGCGCCGAAGGCGGCGGCCAACTCGACGTACTTTTGTCCGGTGTGGAGCTGTTCCTCGCGTACCGTCTGGTCCGAATAGTCAAAGCGGACTGACGACGCGAAACCGCAAATCGCGAGGCCCAACTCGCCCAGCGTCCGTCGCAGCTCGGCATGCCGCGCTGGAGCGATCTCGGCGACCTTCAGAAGGTCGGTCTCGCCGCCCACTTGCCGAATCTCGACGCCGTCATAGCCATAGCGACGACAGTTCACTAGCACGCGCTCGAGAGGCCAATCGGGGCAAGCCAAAGTCGAAAACGCGAGTCGTGGCATCGTCAGTGAGACTGTCCAGGAATTGCATTGGATTTTGGAGCCGCGACCGTGAGGGAGCGGGGTCTAACACTCGCTTCTACCCGAAATACCCCGCTCCCTGACGGTCGCGGCTCTAAATCGTCGTTTGTCTTATGTAAATTTGCATGAACTCATCCGGCAATTTCCGAACGGTCTCGGGCCAACCGGTCGTAAGAAAACAAGCCCGCAGAGGTGTTCTCCGCGGGCTTGTCGATTAATCGGATCGTTTAGATCGAGTAGCCGGCACGATACTCGCGGCGGACAAATTTGTTTGCCGCGGGATTGTTGGTCACGACCTGATTCTTGCCGTCCCATTCGATCCGGCCACCGGCACGCAGCGCGAGGTTGCCCAGGATCATCGTTTCGGTGAGACGCGAAGAGTAACTAAAGTTCGACATGGCCGGCGCCCCGCCGTGACAGGCCGCCACCCACTCTTTGAAATGGTTGGGGCTGCGCGGCAGGAACCTTTCGGGCGACTTGAAGTTCTCGAACTTCTTGCGAGGCAAGAGCACGTATTCGGCGCCGTAATCGTCCGGCGTGTAGAGCGACCCTTGATCACCGACGATCACCATGCCGCTCGTCGCTCGCTTTTCACCCTGCAACAGCTCGTTGGGCGGATACTGCTGTCCGTCGTACCAGGTCAGCTTGCAGGGCGCCAGCTTCTGGCCTGGCTTGAACATGACCGTCGTTCGCTCAGGGAATTCGTATTGAATGACCGAGAACTTCGGATACGACTCTCCCCCGACGATTCCGGAGGTGTTCTTCACTTCGACCGCCACCGGGTCGAAGAGTTCCAGCGCCATCACGCCCATGTTGGACGTGTGGCAGGCCATGTCACCCAAGGCACCGGTGCCGAAATCAAGCCAGCCGCGCCATTTGAACGGACAGTAAACGTCGTTGACGTAGGGCCGCTCGGGTGCGGGTCCGAGGAACAGGTCCCAATGGACGTACTTCGGAATCGGATCAGTCCGATTCGGGCGACCTTCGCCCTGCGGCCAGATAGGCCGGTTCGTCCAGACATGGACTTCTTTCACATCGCCGATGCCGCCGGAACGGATGATCTCAACGGCTTCGCGCAGTCCGTTGTTGGCCGTCCCCTGGTTGCCCATCTGGGTGGCGACCTTCATCTCATTGGCGACTTCCCGCATGCGGCGGGCTTCATAGACCGACCAGGTGAGCGGCTTCTGTGTGAAGCAGTGCTTTCCCTTCTTCATCGCGAGAACGCTGGCCGCCGTGTGGCTGTGATCGGGGATGCTGACGGTGACCGCGTCGATCTTGTCCCCCATCTGGTCGATCATTTCGCGATAGTCGTTAAACAACTTGACCGAGTCGGTGATTTTTCCGCGCCGCTTGAGCTGGGCGTGCTTTTTCTCGAGATGGCGATCGTCGATATCGCACAGGGCGACGATGTTGCCATTGCGGGCCGCGTCATCCGTGTCGCTCGACCCCTTTCCATCCACGCCGATACACGCAAAATTCAGCTTCTCGTTCGGACTTTTGCTGCCCGCAAACGCGCTGGTGTTCACCCACCAGGCGGTACTGAGCAAGGTGGAATTCTTGAGAAAATCGCGACGACTCGACTTGTCGAACATGAGTGGCTCCCGACCTGCAAACCTTCGCCTGGAAAATGGACTTCGCCTTCACGATCGCATTTCGCACGCGCAAAAAAGCGGCAGAAACGCGTGAAAGCCATAATATCATGAGGCCCCGGCGATGCACACGCAACCGGCACCCGGCGGCGGCTTGCCGGCGCGGCCTCTGTCACCGAGCGGCGGCTTGCCGGCGCGGCCTCCGTCACTGATCATTCCTACATGTTCGATCGCAGCGGCCAACTTGTTCTTCGCACCGACTTTCCAGAGCCCCAAGCGCGCGATCTCCTCTCCGCGGTCGGCTTCGCCGATTGGGCCTTGGCCCTGCGCCGGCTCCGTGAAATCGGCCGCGACGACGCCTCGCGGCGAGCCTTGGCCGATGTGTTGCCGCTGCTGTTGATCGCCCTCTCCGACGCGGCCACGCCCGACGCATCGTTGCTCAATTTCGAGCGATACGTGCAGTGCGTGACCGATCGTACGTCTCTATTACGCTACCTGGCCTCCAAACCGCGGGCCGTCGAGATCCTCGTCAAGCTTTTTGTCGGAAGTCAGTTTCTTACGGAGATCCTGCTTCGCAATCCCGACTATCTCGAGAAGCTCACCAACCACAAGCAGCTGGCGGATATCAAAAGCCGCGCCCACTTTCTTGCCGAAGCGCGGGAAGCTGGGGCCGCCGCTCCATCGATCGAGGCTCGGCTGGATGCTCTGCGCCGCTACCAACGTTGGGAGCTATTAAGGATCGGCGCCTGCGATGCCTTCGGACTGTTCGACCTGAAGACCGTCACGGTCCAGCTGTCTCTGCTGGCCGACAGCCTGGTCCAGACCTGCCTGACGATGTTCACCTCCCAGCTGGAGCTGGGTAAGGAAAAATTCACCGTCGTCGCAATGGGCAAGCTCGGCGGGGAGGAACTCAACTACAGCTCGGATATCGACCTGATCTTTCTGGCCGAGACCGACGCCGCCCGCTTTTGGACGTTGGGGCAACGGCTGATCAAGGCGCTCACCGAGTCGACGGCAGAAGGATTTTTGTACCGGGTCGATATGCGATTACGGCCGTGGGGTCGATCCGGGGCGCTCGTCAACACGATTGACGGGCACGTGCAGTATCTCAAGACGCACGGCATGCTCTGGGAGAAGCAAGCCCTGCTCAAGGCGCGGGTCATCGCCGGCGACGCCCAACTGGGCGACGCCTTCCTCAAACGTGTCGAGCCGCTCTTGTTTGGTGCGCCGATCGAGCAGATTCGCGAGAGCATTCGCGGGCTCAAGGCGCGGATTGAGAAAAATCTCGAACGCCACGGCCGCGATTGGGGCGAAGTGAAATCGGGGGCCGGCTCGATCCGCGATATCGAATTCGTCACGCAGTTCCTGCAGTTGGCCCACGGTCGGGAAGAGCCCCACGTCCGCAGCATCAACACGCTGGACGGTCTCGTGCGGCTGGCCGATTTTTCCCTCATTCAGGCCGACGAATACCGCCAGTTGGCCAGTGCCTACACGTTCTTCCGCACGATCGAGCACTCGCTGCAGCTCATGCACCACAAGCAGACGCACTCACTGCCCGAGGACCGCCGCGAGCTGCGATTCCTCGCTCGGCGGCTCGACTTTGCCGACGCAGATCAGTTTTTGGATTACTACAACCGGCACCGCGCCTCGGTGCGGGCCATTTATCGCAGCTATCTCGACGGAAAAAAATCGGGAGCCGGGGTTCCGGAATCGGTCGAGTCGGAGGCCGCACCCCCCCCTCTGCACATGGAGGCCTCGTACCACGAAACCTTCGACTCTTCCGAACGCGCTCGGCATCTCGAGCTTTTGGGCAAGCTGACCGAGGCAGCTCCGGTCGATGTGGCGGCTGCGTGGCGTGCCGACGATCGCTGGCAGGTGACCGTGGTCGGTTTTAATCACCCGGGCGAGCTGGCGATCATCTGCGGCCTGCTCTTTGCCTATGGCTGCAACATCGTCGACGGCAACGCATTTTCTGAAGAGAACGTGGCCGGCGCATCTCCGGCGCTGCGCTCCCGATTGCGAGGCTCCTCGGCGGTTGCCGACGCGTCCGTGTCCAAATTTGTTGACGTGTTCACGGTCGAGCCGCCGTCCAAAACTCCGGCGGGGGGATTGCCGTTGCTGTGGCAGAACTATGCAGTCGAGTTGGCCGACCTGATCCGGGAGGCGCGAGGCGGCCGTGTTGGGGAAGTGCACGGGCGCCTGGCCAAGCGCGTTGCGTCCGCGGTGCCTGCCACGCCCGAGTCGGCGTCGACTTTGTATCCCGTGGAAATCGATCTCGACAACGAAAGCTCGCCCCGATCGACCGTGCTGCGAATTCGCTCCGAAGACACCATGGGCTTTCTCTATGAGCTGGCCAACGCGCTGGCTCTGGCCGGGATCGATATCTCGCGGATGACCGTCGACTCGCGCGGGAACCGCGCGTTCGACACCCTGTATGTCACCGACGTGATGGGCGAAAAAGTTACCGACCCGGGACGCCAGAGCGAGCTGCGGGCGGCCATCGTGCTGATCAAGCATTTCACGCACCTGCTCCCCCGCTCGCCGAACCCCGAGGCGGCACTGCTGCATTTCCGCGATTTTCTCGCCCAGCTCTTCCAGCAGCCCGACTGGCTGCATGAGTTTGCCTCGTTGGAGCAGTCGGACGTGCTGGCGGCCCTCGCGCGGCTCTTAGGCGTGAGCGACTTTCTGTGGGAAGATTTTCTCCGGCTGCAGCACGCGAATCTGTTCCCCGTCGTGCGGGACATCTCAGGACTCGAACAGCGCAAATTGCGCGAATCGCTCACGGCCGAGCTCAACGCCGAATTGGCAGGCGCCCGCTCGACCGAAGAGCGACGGGAACGCCTCAATGCCTTCAAAGATCGGGAGATGTTTCGCGCGGACATGCGGCACATTCTCGGCCTGGTCGGCGAGTTCGGCCAGTTTTCGGCGGAGCTCGGCGACGTGGCTGAAGTTGTCGTCGGGGCAGCCCTTGATGCTTGCCTGAAGGACCTCGAGCGGCGCTTCGGTCCTCCGCGCGGAGACGACAGTCGTCCGGCTCGCGTGTGCGCGTGCGCACTCGGCAAGTGCGGCGGACGCGAACTAGGCTATGCGTCCGATATCGAACTGATGTTCCTCTACGACGGAAGCGGCTCGACGACCGGTCCCGAAGTCATCGGCACGACCGAGTTCTACCAGCGGCTCGTCGAGGCCTTTACGCACACCATCCGTTCGCGGGAGGAGGGAGTCTTCCAGGTCGATCTGCGGCTACGCCCCTATGGACGGGCCGGCAGCCTGGCTGTTTCGCTTGATGCCTTCGCCGGATATTTCGGGCCCGAGGGGGCGGCCTGGCCCTACGAGCGCCAGGCGCTGGTGAAACTGCGCCCGATCGCTGGCGACCTGCAGTTCGGTTCCGAGATCGTCGCCTTGCGGGACCGCCTGATTTATTCCGGCGAACCGTTCGACGTGGCGGCCATGCGGGCCATGCGCGAAAAGCAATTGCGACAACTGGTGCGCGCCGGCACGACCAACGCCAAGCTCAGCCCGGGCCAACTGGTCGACACCGAGTATCTCGTCCAAGGCCTGCAAATCACGCACGGCCATCGTGATGCTTCGCTGCGCGCCGTCAACACCCTCGACGCCCTGGCCGCACTCAAGGATCGGGGCCTCGTCTCTGCCGAAGACGCCGCCCGGCTGCGAGATGCGTACGTCTTTCAACGCGACCTGATCGACGCCCTGCGGATCGTGCGCGGCCACGCCCGCGATCTGACCGTTCCGCCACCCGAGTCCGAGGAATTCGTGTTCCTCGCCCGGCGCCTCGGTTATGGGGCAGACGTCAACCGCTTGGTGGACGACGTCGAACGCTATGCGGAAACGGTGCGGCAACTCAGCCGGCTGCTCGATCGCTAAATCGCGAGCGCGGAACGCCAGCAGGCTTTGGTTCGTCAGGTTTTTTGACGCGACAGGAATCGGACTCCCAAGCCAAACCCCGCCGCGCCAATCGCGAGCAGCACACCGCAAGGCAACAGCATTTCGACGAGCGAAGTTCCGCGCCAAATTGCCCCTTCGAGGGCCACAATGTTCCACTTCGTGGGACTGATGTTGCTGACGGTCTGCATCCACGCCGGCATGAAGGCCAGGGGAATCATGCCGCCGCCGATCATCGCCAGCGGCATGAAGACGGCGGCCGCCGAGCCGGAGACCGCTTTTTCGGTCTTCCCGAAGCCGGCCAAGGCCATCATCAGTCCGGTGTAGCAGAAGGCGGCGCTTACAATCGCGAGCGCCAGTCCGACCAGATTTTCCACGCGAATGCCGAACAACAGATGGCCCAGAAACATCAAGAGCGCGGCCACAAACACGCTGACCAAAAAGCACGCCAGGCCTTTGCCCGCGACAATCTCGGCCCAACTCAACGGCGACATCCGCAGCCGGATCAGCGTCCCCTTGGTGCGTTCACTGACGATCGAAATCGCAAACGTAATGATGCAGCCGTACATGCCCCAGGTGACTGATGAGGGAAACGTCACCTCAAAGGCCGACCTGGGCTTGTTCTCTTCTTCCAGAAGCACGGGAACCTTTTTGAGTTTGTTCTCGATGGCGAACGGCGAATGTTTCATTTCCTGCGGAATCGCACGGCCCATGACCTTTTGCAGATCTCCGAGGAAGCTCTTGAGCAGCTTCCTCTGCTCGGGATCCATGTTCGGGGCTTTGTCCACGGCGGCTAGCGCCTTTTCGGCGTTGTCCTTGGCTTTCTTCGGATCGGTGAATTGATCCTGCATGCCGGAATAGATCGTTTGCATGAGCACGCCGTCGAGCATACCCGCTTCGGCGGTGCGCGCCGGATCGATGCCCAGCTCCAGCGGCTTGCCCTCTTGCCAGAAAGACTCGGCCGTTTCGCCGTAGCCTTTTGGCACAACGAGAAAGGCGGTCAGATCGCCGCGTCGGACCGCGTTGCGGGCCGATTCTGCTGTAAACTGCGTGCCGACGACTGACTCGTCATACAGGGCGAGCGAATCGGACTTGCGCAGCTTGTCGAGCAGGGCTCGCGAACCGTCGCTGTGGTCCTCGTCGACCACGGCCAGTCGCAATTTGCCGCGATCGCCTCCCCCGCCCCCCGACAGAAAGCCGAAGAAGAGCGCGAACACCAGCGGGAAGAGGAAGATCCAAAACAGGGCTTCCTTCTCGCGACGCAAGACAGTGAGGTCTTTGAAGGCCAGGGTGATGATGCGGCTCATTCGTCGCGCAACCTGCGTCCGGTGAGATTGAGAAAGACCGTTTCCAGGTCGGGCCGATCGAGTCGCAGCGTCTTCAAGCCGATTCCCGCCTGCGCCAATCGAGCGACGTCCTCGAGCGGCTCTTTCGACTGCAGCCGCAGTTTGTTCGCCTCGAGCTGGAAATCATTCTTGCCGATGGCCGTGGCCAGGCTCGAACGCTGCTGGTCGGCGTCCAAGTGGCCGTTCTTGAGCTCGGCCTCGACGACCGCCAGCCCGCCGTATTGATCGATCAGCCCGTCGACACGATCGAGCGCCAGGATCTGCCCTTGTTCCATGATGGCGACCCGGTCGCAGAGCCGTTCCGCCTCTTCCATGTAATGCGTCGTATAGAGAATCGTGATCCCGTGACTCGCAAATTCGCGAATGTTGTCGAACAGGCGGTTGCGAGATTGCGGGTCGACGCCAACCGTCGGCTCGTCGAGGAATAGAACCTTCGGTTCGTGAACGAGCGCAGCGGCCAGATTGAGCCGGCGCTTCATGCCTCCCGAAAACTGCGCGACCAGATCCTTCCGACGGTCCGCCAGCCCTGACAGCGTCAGGGAGTACTCGATTCGCTCTTTCAGCTTGTTCCCGGCCAGTCCGTAGAGCTTGCCGAGGAAGCGAATGTTCTCCTCGGCCGTCAGGTCCTCATACAGGGCCAGCGACTGCGGTGCGATGCCGATCTGCCGCCGCACCTCCCGCCGCGTCGGGTCGGTCGAGCCGTCGATGACGATCTGACCCGAGTCGGGTTCCATCAGTCCGGCGAGCAGATTGATGGTCGTCGACTTGCCCGCTCCGTTGGCACCGAGCAAACCAAAAGTCTCACCGCTGCGAATCTCGAGGCTGATTCCCCGAACCGCGTGGAGCGGGCCGAACGATTTGTGAAGTTCAGTGGCTTGGATCATTGAGCTGCAGTTTGGGCGCGTCTCAACTGGGTCGGACGGTTCTTCGCCGCAGAGGCTTCGGTATTAGGAATTTGGTGCGGGCCACTCGAATCAACGTTGGGGCGTGCCTCGCCGCGCACCGTCCCGGCGGCCCCCCTGAACGCAATCGGTTCGAATAGGGATCAAAGAAATCGCGGGAACTATCCGTCCGCGGCGGATTCGCCCGCCCCGTCGGGCAATTCGATGAGGCGTTTACCCCCGCGTTTGGAGCTGTGCCGTTTGGGGCTGTGGCGCTTGCCGTTGACTGTCGCCGGGCAGCTCGTCAGCGGGTCGTCCGCTCCGCGCAGCGGGTCGCCGGATTGAACTTTCTGCAGGCGCTCGCGACCGCGGCGGACATAGTCTTCGCTGATCTCGAAACCCAGGAACCGTCGGCCCAACTTCTTGGCGACGACCAGCGTGGTCGCGCTGCCGGAAAAGGGATCGACGACCAGCTCATCCTCGTGCGAACAGGTGCGGATGATGCGAGCCAAGAGTTGCTCAGGCATCTGACAGCCGTGAAAGCCGGCCCGCTCCTTGAATGTGCCGGCCACGCGCGGGAAGTACCAGGTGTCTTCGCCGGGGGTAAAGCAATCGCTCAGATCTTGCGGACGAAGAATCCAGGTGTCGTCGGGCAGCCGGCCGCGCGGGTTGGCGCGGCGATCCGCATACACGAGCTGTCGCGCCGACGGGACGCGGTTCTGCGGATCCTCTTCGCGAAAGGTGAAGTTCGCCGGATCCTTGACGAAGTAAAACAAGTGAGCGTGCGACCGGCTGAACTTGTGCGTGCAATTGACCCCGAACGTGTAGTACCAGATCACCCAACTGCGGCAGTGAAATCCGATCTCCTGCGAGAGCAACTTGAGTTCGGCGGCCCGCTCGTCACCGATCGCCAGCCAAAACGTGCCCGCGGGTTTTAGCCCGCGATAAACGGCTTCAATCCACCGGCGGCACCAGGCGATGTAATCTTCGCGGGTCTGCCGGTCGTCGTACGTGTCGTACTCGTAGCCGATGTTGAACGGAGGGTCGGCGAAGACAAGGTCGATGCTGTCGGCCGGCAGCGAATTCAGCCCTTCGATGCAGTCCTGGTGCCGGATTCCCTCGTCGTTCGTCTCATCTTTTCGCGACCGGGCCACCATTCTGCTCCGTCTGAAGAAGTGACTCGCGCACGGTTCCTTTGTTTGGCAGGATTGTACTGCAAGCGCACTCCGAGCGCTAGCAAACGAGCCGCGGTTGTCCGGGAATTGCATTGAATTCTAGAGCCGCGACCGTGAGGGAGCGGGCTATTACGGGTAGAAGCGAGCGTTAGACCCCGCTCCCTCACGGTCGCGGCTCCAAATCCTTGATTGAGTCTCGCGAACCTTGCCTTCACTCGGCCCGGGAATTTCGGCCGGTCCCAACGACTCGGACGAGACGCCCCGGCCGTCCGAAAGCGTGGCAAAAACTTCCGCGTTTTGGCCTTGCCTGCTAGGATTTATAGTCCCAGTTGTAAGCCCAACTGCTCTCGATTCGGCAACGTTTACGCGTCTTAAAGGGCCGACGCAATGCACGCTCTGCGGCGACGAAGAAGAGTGCTGTCCTCCTCGCTCCTCGCTCTTGCGTTCTGTTTGTGCGATGCGCGTTTCGGGCTTGCGCAGACGGAGACGGCCGCGACGCCGACTTCCCAGGGCCACCATCCTGTTGCCAATCCCTTTCCCCGTCGCACGACGGTGCCCGCCGATCTGTTTGACGGCGGTCATGGTTGGCTCAACGTCTCTGGGCCCATCGAGCTCAAGGACCTCCGCGGCAAAATTGTGCTCCTCGATTTCTGGACGTATTGCTGCATCAACTGCATGCACATCCTGCCTGACCTGAAATACCTCGAGCACAAGTATCCCCGCGACCTGGTGGTGATCGGCGTGCACTCGGCCAAATTCGCGAACGAAAAGGACTCCGAAAACATTCGCCGGGCCATCGTCCGGTATGAAATCGAGCATCCGGTTTTAAACGATTCGGACCTGGCCGTGTGGACGCGGACCGGCGTCAACTCGTGGCCCACGCTGGCCTTGATCGACCCCGAGGGCAAGCTCGTGCGGGCGTTTTCCGGAGAGGGGCATCGGGCCGCACTCGATGCCGACATCGCCAAACTGGTCGCTTATCACGACGGAAACGGAACGCTTGATCGGGCTCCGCTCGCGCTGGGGCTCGAACGGCACAAAATGGGCGCCACTCCGCTCCGCTTTCCCGGCAAGGTCCTGGCGGATGAGGCGAGCGGCCGGCTGTTTATCGCCGACAGCAATCACAACCGCATCGTCATCGCGACGCTGGCCGGAAAATTGCTCGACGTGGCGGGCAGCGGGGCCGTGGGCGAAAAGAACGGCCCGTTCGCCTCCGCGACCTTTCATCATCCCCAGGGGATGGCTTTGGCGGGCGATAAGCTGTACGTCGCCGACACCGAGAATCATTTGATTCGCGTGCTCGATCTGCGTCACAAGAGGGTGACCACACTCGCGGGAACCGGAAGACAAGCTGTCGGCCGCGGCGTGGGCGGACGGTTGCGAGAAACGGCTCTCAACAGCCCGTGGGATCTCTTGATCGTCAATCGCATGCTGTATGTGGCGATGGCAGGAGCCCAACAGATTTGGGTTCATCCGCTCGGGGGTGACTCGATTCAAGTCTTCGCCGGCACCGGCCGCGAGGACGTGCTCGACGGACCGCGCGACGAAGCGGCCTTCGCCCAACCCTCCGGACTGGCCAGCGACGGCTCGAACCTGTTCGTTGCGGATAGTGAAGGTTCGGCAATTCGGCGCGCGCCACTCGAGCGATCGGGCGCCGTCGACACGGTGGCCGGCGCCTCGAACCTCGACAGCGGACGCTCGCTGTTCGCGTTCGGCGACGTCGACAGCAAGGGGCCAGACGCGCGGCTCCAACATCCGCTCGGCCTCGCGTATTTTTCGGGGCGGCTCTACGTGGCTGACACGTATAACCACAAAATCAAAATCGTCGACCCTGCGACGGGAGACGCGGAGACCCTGCTGGGAACCGGCAAACGGGGCGACGGCTTCCAGCCGGCGGAATTCGCAGAGCCGGGAGGTCTCTCGGTCGCGGCTGGTCAACTCTATCTAGCCGATACGAATAACCACGCGATCAAAGTCACCGACACTCTGGGGCGCAACGTGCAGGCGCTCGAGATCGAGGGACTCTCGCCGCCATCCGCGCACGAGCCGACGCCCGACGAATTCGCGGCGAAGGGCGCGTCCAAAACCGCTTTGCCCACGGTGCACGTGACGGCCGGCAGTGAGTTGCGATTCGATTTCTCGTTCAATCTCCCGGCGGGCTGCAAGCTCAACAATGAGGCCCCCATCACCTGCCGACTGCGGGTGACGGAGCCGACCGACCTGCTCGCGAGCGATCAATTGAGCAAGCGGCACCACGTGACCTTGGGCGACGGGGACAGGGCCAGCGTGTCCCTTCCGGCCAAACTCAAGTCGGGCCGCGCGATCGTCGAGGTGGCTTTGTCGTTCACCTATTGCCGCGACGGCGTCGGCGGTCTTTGCAAGTTGGGCAGCGGACGCTGGACGGTCCCGATCGAAGTCTCGGCGACCGGCGGCGAATCCTCGGTCCATCTGACGGCCGGAGTCACGGCCAACTGACCGGCCGTAAAGTGCCGGGGCTGCTACGACCGGCACCATCAGCCTGATTGCGCTCTTCGCTAAATCCAGTGCGAGCTTCTCGCGTCATTTTTCGCGGAATCGGCGAGTCAGACTTTCCTGAGCTTCTGCCGCCGAGCGGAATTCTCCGGCAAATGGCTCACTGCGGGCTAGCCTCTACGTACCTGGGGAGGCATCGAAATGATTGTCGGACTGTTTACATCGGTGCTGGGCAAAAGCTCCGCGGGAGAGAGCCCGAGCGCGCCGAGCGAGAGCGGAAACGTCGCGGTGTTGGATCCCCCTGCCGCATCTCCCGCGCCCGCGGCTCAGCCGGCTTCCGTCGCGCCGCAGACACCCGTCAAGGCTGCTCCCAGCACGACAGGTGCGTCCCCGCAGGGAGATGGATCGAAGCCAGAAGTTAAAGCCTGTCCGAAGTGCGGCTCGACCGAGCCGTGGGGCATCTCTTCGTGGTGTCCGAATTGTTTCTACCATCCCCGTATGGGATCGGTCGTCATCACGACGCCGACTCCGGATCCCGAGGTCCGTCATCTCGCGCCAGGCCATTCTCAGCAGGCCACATCGTACGCTGCGATGTTGCAGTCGATTCCGTTGTGGGCCCACCCGCTCTGGATCGGCGTGGTTTCGATCTTCATCTTGAGCGTGTGCATGGGCCTCAAATTGCCGAAGTTCGGTTACGAGCGGGCCGTCTGGACGCTCGTGCAGGCCAGCCTCGGCTTGACCGCGGCGGGAACCGCGCACGTGCTCGTCTTTTTCAAGGCGATTCCCAACACAGACAAGTACGGACCCTTCGACTTGTTGATGAAACCGCTCGACTTCTGGCGGTATGCTGGCCACAAGTTGCCGTCCGGCGCCTGGCGATTTTGGATGTTTGGCTGGGGCGTGACCGCGGCTCTTTCGGCCCTCGTGCTCATTGGGGGCGTCAATTACTCGGCGATCTTCGAGACCAAGTCGACGATTAAGAAAAGCACCTGGTATCGGACGTCGCAGATTGCTCCGACACACCGACGAGTGCTTTCCGCCTGAGGGGTTCGCGCAACGAGCGTTGCCCCGCTCCTCACATCGGTGCGTCCGTGTTTGGTGCTACTTGCGCGGCGCGGGGTGAAGCGACTTGATGAACGCGATCAGGTCGGCCATCTCGCTCGGCGTGATGTCCTTATCGAGCCCCTCGGGCATCAATGACTTCCCCGTCGACGCCAGCTCGTCGATCTCTGTGCGCAGGATGCGGTCTTCCTTGGCGTCGGCCCGTCGCAGCGTCACGCCGGCAGCCGACTCGGCGACGATGATGCCGGTGTGCACGATCCCCTGGTGCGTCACCAGCGTATAGGAAATGTAGTTGGGCTGGGCCTCGCGGTTGGGGTCGAGGATCGCCACCAAGAGGTCGGCGGGCGATTTATTCTGCACCGACGCCAGGTCCGGGCCGACCGCGTGGCCAAAGTCGCCGGCGCGATGGCACGTCGCACAGCGCCGCTCGTAGATCACCCGGCCCCGATCGGTCCGCGTGGTCCGCTCGAGCGCCGGCCGATACGCCGCCAGCGTTGCCGTCACATTGCCCGGACGATCGGCCGCGAACACGTTGCGGGCGCGATCGCGGATTCTTGCATTCGGGTGATTCATCAGGAGCTGCTTGACGTCGCGGTCGATTTCCCCGGCGCCGACTTGACGCGCCTCGATTGCTGCAAACAGTTCGCCGAGCCAGTCCGTTCTGCGTACGAGTCCATCGATGACCTCGTGGTGCAGTTTCGGACCGAGGTTACGCCAGACGCCGATCAACATTCGGGCGACGCCGGGATCCGATTGATTTGCCAGGGCGGCGACGGCTTCCGTCTGCAGCTCGGCGGACACTTGCGGCGAGAGTAAATTGGGCAGAACGGCCGCGGCTTGCGGAAACGGCGCAAAGCCCAAGAGGCGGATGGCCGCAATCCGATCGGCTGCAGGCCTCGACGCATCGCGCGCGGCCATCGCGGCGCGATCGAATAGATCGTCGGCCGCCTTCTTCAAGCCCCGATCACCCGAGCGCGCCATCAGCACGCTCGAAATCGACAGTCCACGGCGCGACAAAGCCTGGCCGATGCCACGCAGCACCGCGACCTGGGCCCCCGGATGTGATTGGGTCTCGAAGACCCGTTTCAATACAGAGACCGTCCGCTGGGAATCGGGTTGCGCTGCGACAATCGACGCGAGAGCGCCCAACATGCCGGCGGCCTCCTGGCGGTCGGCGAACGCGTCGTCGCCAAGCAACGCGAGAAGAACGGCATCTGCGTTGGCAGCGACAGACGTCAGAATCGCCGACTGCAAGAGTTCGTCGGATGTCGCCTCCCGTGCGAGTTGGGTCAACGGCGGAGCCGCGGCCAACGGCTCGGCGTCGCCCAAAGAGAGCGCGAGTTGGAAACGGACAAGTCGGTCGCGATCGCCCGTCATTCGCACGACGGCGGCCAAAAGCCCCGCCGACCGCTTGAGTCGCGACTCACAGAGCCGTAAGGCATGCGCGGATCCGCGGTTCGGGATCGGCGAGCGCGGCGAGCAGAACCCGGTCGGAGAGTGCCGCAAGGCCGTCGAGCGTAGCGAGCGCATGCAATCGGCCGAGGGCGACCCCCGATGCATGCACGATCTGCTCGAGCGGGCCGACGACCGAGAGATCGTGCCGTTCGACGAGCAGCCGCTGCGCCGTCTCTCGATTCCAGGCGTTCGAGGACTCCAGTTGCCCAACGAGGTCGCGCGACCTGAGCGCGCCGAGCTTAACGATGTGGAACTTGCGGTTGCCCGGAGGGACCAGACGGTAGATCCGCCCGCGATCGTCGCCGCTTTGCAGATCGAGGTGAGCCTTGATGTCGTCGGGGATGGAATACGGGTGCTCGATCGTCTCGCGATACATGTCGAGGAGGAAGAGCGTGCCGTCTGGCGCGTTTACGAAGTTGACTGGGCGGAACCAGTTGTCGGTCGACGTCAAAAACTCCGTATCCTGGTCGGCCCGTTCGGCGAACTCGAGCGGCCCGTCGCGGTGCAGCGTTTTGCGATGGACGAGATTGCTGCCGACGTCGGCGATGAACGCGTTGCCGCGATATTCGGCCGGGTAAGCGTCGCCGCGGTAGATCGTGATGCCGGCGGCCGACGTGAAATAGCCGACCGCGAACTGCTCGGTGAACGGGAGCGTGCGCAGCATGGCGGGATCAGAGACGCGCCGCCGCGTGCGAACGACCCGCCACGGCTCCGGCGGGCTCTTGCGAAACACGGGGGCAGCCGGCCCCTCCTTGGCGATGGTGCGGATCGAGTTTGAGGCGGCGAAGTAGGGATTGCGCCGCAGGTACCGCTCCTCGAGCACGACCTGTTCGATGTGATTGCTGTTGTTGCAGACGAAGCGGTTCCCCCAGTCGTCGAAGCATAGGCCGAACTGTTCGCCCCCGGTCACGGCCGATACGGCGAACGTCGCCGGATCGAGCGACAGGTCCTGCCCGTGGATGTCGCAGACTTTTTTGCCGTCGCGCGTGAGAGTGCCGCCGTTGCGGCCGGCCGCGAAGACGATGCGGTTATCGAGGCTCCATTTCAGGTTGTTGGCCACGGCCTGGACGTTGTCGCGTCCGAAGCCGCTGAGCACGATCTGGTGGACGTCGGCCCGCCCGTCGCCGTCGGTGTCCTTGAAATAGTGCAGATGCGGGGCGCAAGCACGAATATCCCGCCGCGATAACAGCAAACGGAGGTCGGCCAAGTGAGCTTGTCGGCGAAGATCACGCTCCGATCGGCCTTGCCGTCGCCGTCGGTGTCTTCGAGCAGGCGGACGACGCCCGCGTCCTTTTTGCCGCCCCCCGCCGGGTTGAGCTTGGTCGGCTCCCACGAGAACGGGTAATCGCGCATTTCGGCCACATACATCCGGCCGTTTTCGTCGAAACAGGCGTCGACCGGGCTGGCGACCTGCGGCTCGGCGGCGAACAGTTCGAGCCGGAATCCGTGCCGCAGGGCAAACGTTTTCTTGGCTTTCTCTGCCGGAGTGGGGGGAATTCGCGGCAGCTCGTCGGCTAGCGTTTTTTGGTCCTTTGAGACGGTTCCGGTCGCTTGTGCACGAGCGTCCGCCGGAAGCCTTAGGAGACACGCAACCGCCACGACTCCCAAAAGTGCACCGGCCAGGAATGGTCCGCTTGAGCAGGAGGGAAAGGCCGCGCGACGCAACCGAGAGAGCTGAAGCATCGAAGAAAGCCGGCGGGTTTTGGAGGTGGGTACGCGGGGCGCACAGAGCGAAATCGAGTGTAATGGGCCGCCCGGACGCCAGCCAGCACTGCCAAAGATCTCTCGATTGCATGGCCGCGCGCCGCAGTCGATAATTGCGGAGGGACCTTCTGAAAAACGAGCGAAAATGTCCGTCGGTCGAGGGATCGCGAAAGCGCAAACGGTTGTAGGGCGTGCCGCCCTTAGTTCCGCGCTGGCACTGTCCTGGGGCTTGTCCGCCTGGATACTGTCCGGTTGCGGGCCGGCGCCTTCCGTTCCCCATACCTCCGCGACGACAGCGCCGACTGCGGGCGGCACGGCTGCGTCCGGATCGAGTGCTCGCGAGTCGCTTGCCGATCGTGAGAGACAGGTCGCCGAGCACACCGACGCCCAAGGTCGCAAATGGCTCGGTGACGTTCCCTACGACGTCTTTTTCGACGATCCTCTGGCTGTGGCGGCCGAAGGGCGGACGGACGGCCGCGCGAAAGGCACCCCAAGCACCGCGCAGCCGAACGGAAAGACGGCCGTCGCCTCTGTCGATCCGAGCGTTGGCTCCTCTGCCACACCCGGGGCAACAACCGCCGGCGAGACGTCGAGTCGCCCAGCGAACCGCGCGGGCACAACCTCGACGACTTCTGCCGAAACCTCGACGGGCAAGGCCGCCGTACCCTCGACCAATTGGTCCGACCTCATCGATCCCGACACGCTCGACGCCGAGGTGAAACGCATCCGCACCGAGTTGACCGCCGGCCTGCAATCGGTGGGCAAATACAACGCCCGTTACCAAGAGATCGCCGTCGCGGGCGCCACGCTCGCGGCCCTGGCCGAAATCGTCATCGAGCTGCCCCGGCCCTTGAGCTGGAAAGAGCACGCCCCCAGCGTTCGCGACCTCGCCGCCAGCATTCACGACGCGGCCAAGGCCCTCGGCGGCCCGGCTTACCAGGCGACCAAAGCTCCGACCGACCAGCTAATGGACGTGCTGGACGGCAACCTTCCCGCCGGGCTTCCCGCCTCCGAGCCGATGCGGGATTTCTCGCAGGTGGCCAACCGCAGCGCCCTCATGAAGCGCATGGACCGCTCCTTCCAGCGGCTAAAAAAGGGAGGGACGGCGCAGCAACTGCTCAAAAACAACGCCGCGCAGTCGCTCGAAGACGCGGCCCTGCTGGCCGCCTTGAGCCGGGTGATTTCCGTGGGGCATTACGACTCGGCCGACGATCCGAAATATCACGCTCACGCCACCGATCTGACGCGGGCTGCCACCGACCTGGCCACCGCGACCAAGTCGGGCGAAGCGCCGGCATTTTCCGACGCCCTGACGCGAATTCAAAAGCGGTGCGACGCGTGTCATGCCGATTTCCGTTTCTAAATCAGGTAAACTTTTAGCAGAGTCACTGGAGGGGCGGACGATACCGCGACGGACCGCGGGGGTCTGTTGTCGGCGCGCTGCCGGGGTCAAAGACGACCTAAGGAATTTGCCATGTTGATGCTCAAAGGATTGGCATTGGTGTTGGTCGCTTGGGCGGGAGGCCCGGTCCAGAAGGACCTGCTCGAACTCAAGAGCGGACAAAAGATCGAAGCGGCCGTCTTGAAGGAAGAGCCCGACGCGCTGTTCCTCGACCTGGGCTTCGATGTGCTCCGTGTGCCGACCGCCTCGATCAACAAGCGCACGCACAAAGGCGACGTCAAGCCGGCCATCCCCGGGGCCGAGACCGATTGCTTTCTCACCGCGGCTCCCCATCCGCACCGTCAAAGAACTGGCGGGCACGTACGGCGAGGGAGTCGTCCTCGTCACCACGCCCGCCGGCCTCGGCTCGGGCTTCATCATTAATACCCGCGGCTACTGCATCACCAACTACCACGTCATCGAACGCGAAACACGGGTGGCCGTCACTATGTTCCACCGCAGCAGCAGCGGGGAATTCACCCGCCGGCGGGTCGACGACGTCAAGATCGTGGCCCTCAATCCGTTCCTCGACCTGGCCCTGCTCGAAATCCCGAAACAATCCGACCTCAAGTTCCAGCCCGTGTACCTCGCCTCAGAGGACGACCAGAAGGAAGGAGACGAAGTCTTCGCCATCGGCAACCCGCTGGGGTTGGAACGCTCGGTCTCCCGCGGCATCGTCAGTACCCGCAACCGCAGCTTCCAGGGACTCGTCTACATCCAGACCACCACCCAAATCAACCCGGGCAACAGCGGCGGACCCCTCTTCAACTCGCGCGGCGAAGTCGTCGGCGTCACGAATATGAAGTCCAACTTCGGCGAAGGACTGGGCTTCGCCATCCCGGTTTCGTACCTCAAACATTTTCTCGCCAACCGGGACTCGTTCGCCTTCGACAAGAACAACCCCAACACCGGCTACCGCTACCTCGACGCCCCCCGTCGCCACAACCAAAGCGCACCCCCAAAGGGCTAGCAGGGGGCAGGGGCACCGCCCCTGCACCTGGTGCGGCTCGCTCGCTACCTGACAAGACGCGGCTCGCCGCGGCGACGTCCCCTCACGTGGGACTGCTTGCATCCCCTATTGCGCGAATCTGTCCCGTCCCACGTCCCGTCCCGATCCAGTTCTGTCCCGCTGGTGCCAAATATCTGGGTGGCTGGGGTCGGCGTCTTCGCCGCCCCCAGTCAGCAGACCGCGCGTCCGAAGTTGTCCCGTCCCGATTTCAGTCCCGTCCCACGCAACTTGTCGGGTGCCACGCCCACACCTTCGCGTGGGCATGTGCCTGGTTCCCTATTTCCAGCAAGTGTCCCGTCCCACGGACTCCTCGTCGTAAGTTATTTCTCTAGCACGCATTAAGTTGGGACAAGCTCTTGGTTCCTGAAGTAGTCCCACTCCAAGTTGAACCCTGCTATCTTGGCTTTCTTGGTGTCCTTGCTGCCTTTTTTTCGTCCCCGGCGGGGACAAGATCCCCGCCGGAAATCGTTTGACCGACGTCCTCGCCCAGGCTGAGTCAGAATCTGGTCTTCGGGTCAAACAAACGTGTCCCGTCCCATCCGGAAATTAGGTGCGGGAAATAAGGTGGCAGGACCTGCCACCTTATGACAGCTAACAAGCCTGACCCGCGCCGCCGTCCCGCTGGCCCACAAGACGGATTAATTCATCGTACCACGGGCAACGCGACCCTAGAATCCCGAGTTTCCACGCGCGCAGAAACAACTTTCAAAATTCTTTTGGATCGCTCCCGGCCCGTCGATAGCCCGTGCAGCGGGCCTACCGTGGCTGTCGCCCGTCGTGGGCCGTACGCTGGTGCTGAGTGCCGCCGCGCTGCCGACCCGAATCGATTGGGGGTTGTCATGTTGTCTCGTCCCCTGCCGCGGTTTGCCATCGTCGCGACGGTCCTTTTCTCCCTTGCGTCGGGGCCATATTTCGCTCAGGCGGCGCCGGCGGACGACGCGCCTAAAACAGCCCACGAGTCGGCCGTGCTCGATCGGATTTTCGCCAACTGGAAAGCGCGGCACGATCAGGTCCGGTCGTTTCATTTCGTGTATGACTGCCGCATGACTCATCGGAAAGGGTCGCCCGATCCTCTGAAGTCTCTGGTGACCCCTTTGGAGCATGACGAGATTTTCGACGAAATCGGCGCGCAGCTTTGGATGGAGGGCGACGATCGCTTGTGTTGGGTCGATACGCCGAGGTTCAAACTTGCGCAGGCACAGCGAAGGGACGGCTCGCGGATCACCTTCCGAATGGTAATTGTTGGTAAGACCGCCTGGTGGTACGACACGGGTCCGCTCTACGAAACCGGCGGCGCCCCATCACCGGCCGTCCAAACGCACGCGCTGCTCTATCCGGCGGTGCGCAGGGCCGCATGTTCCCCGACCCACAACTCCAAGCACCGCTGCTGACCTTTCGTCCGGAACACTCGGCCGTCGTTACCTGGATGAAAGATCAATGCCGTCTCGTCAGCGAGCATGCCGCCGTCGACAACGGACAATATGTCGAATTTCAAAGAGTCGTCCCGCGGGGGCGGGCGTTTTGAACCCAGGCGAGAAGAGGCCTGCTGGGTCAGCCCGGGCGCGACGACGTTGTCGTCCATTGGAGGATCGAAATTCCGGGCCCAAGGTTACCGCCTGCTCCGACCTGCATCGGCGCGATTAAGTACAAGAAGGACAAAACGTACGGCTGGATACCGTCTGAATGGACTTGTGAGTACGTAGGTCGGCACGTCTCTGAATTCAAGGTGACGAGCTATGCGATCAACGAAAAGATCGATGCGTCCGTCTTCTCACAGGATGTTCCCCCCGGCACTCCGGTCGGCGATCAAACGACTCAACCCATAGGTTACTACATTGTCCAACAAGACGGCTCGAAACAAACGATCTCCAGCGCTGAGTACATACGCTTAATCGAGGCACCTGTTCCCGGAAAGAAACAGACGGCCGCGAAGGCCCCAGCGAAATGACGACGAAGACATCCCGAACTGCCCTGGTTCTGCGCCTCCGGCAGCGGTTCGCAATCGCGGCCACGGCACTGTTCATTCTCATATCCGGTTCTCGTTTCACTCTCGAGGTGCAAGCGGCCGATCCCGCGAATTCGCCCCACGAGTCAGCAGTGCTCGATCGCATTTTCGCCAACTTGAGGTCGCGGCACGATCGTGAACACGGGCCCATTGACGTTTATGGTCGCGGACCGCTTACTCTCGTGCGCGGCTCTTTGCAACCCGCTTCCGTGTGCCCTTCTTTTTTCGTGGCTTTCGCCGGTCGCCGCCCGTACGCTGGTGCTCAGTGCCGCCGCTGATTCGCTTCCCGAAATTGGGAGCTGGCCATGCCGTTACTTCTCCTGCGGCGGTTGGCGATCATCGCGACAACGATCCTGTTCCTCGCGCTCGCGCCGCCTTTAAGTCTGTCGGCCCGAGCGGACAACGCGCCTCAAGCGGCCCACGAAGCGGCCGTGCTCGATCGCATTTTCGCCAACTGGAAGGCGCGGGGCGATCGCCTCCACTCGCTGCACTTCACAGTTGATTGTCGAATGACGTTTCCGAAGGGATCGTTTGACTTTACCAGCACGAGCAATCCTCTTCCTCGTTTCGACCGGGACCAGGTCTTCGAGCAATTCGGAGTGCAATTCTGGATCGAGGGCGAGCGCCTCTGTGTTGTGACGACGCCGATGTTCAAAGTGCCGCAGGCGAAGTCGACTGAAACCAGGCGAGTCGCGATGCGGTCCATCTCCGACGAGCAGACGACCTCGAACTTCTACGCGAGCGCCTCCCTATGAGACGGGCGCGGCGCCTCAGCCATTCGCGCGGTACGGTTTCGTCCAGCACGATCCGGACAGCGACTCGCGGTCACTCGGCTCGGCGTGGCTTCCGCTCTTCTTGGCCTTGCGACCGCAATTCCCCAGCATCTGCTGGCGGAGAGAGCAATGTCACGTCGTCGATGACAAAGCAATGGTTGACGGAATTCAGTGCGTGAAGTTTCAACGAGTCCTGGACCCGAGCCGCATGTATCGGGTCAAGCGTGAGGAGGCCTGCTGGATCTCGCCCGCGCGCGACGATGCCATCGCCCACTGGACGAGGAAAACTCCGAACTCCCCGGATTGCGTCGGCTCGATCAAGTACAAGAAAGACAAGACCTGGGGCTGGATTCCTTCGGAGTGGAGCGTTGAAACGAAGGGAATAGAACTTTACGAGTACAAGGTGACCGACTACGCGATCAACGAGAAGATCGATCCCGCCATCTTTGCCCACGAATTTCCGCCCGGCACGCCGGTCTCAGACCAAATGAACGGCGGCTCGGCGAAGGACGTGCGTTACTACGTTGTCGAAAAGGAGGGGTCAAAACGCACGATTTCAGCGCAAGAATTCGCCCGGCTCGCGGACCGCTGAGTCCCGGCCAAAGAATAAGTCCCGGCGGAGCCGGAGGGCAGTGAACAAAGCCGGTACTCGAGAGCCACGTACGCAACGATCGGTCTTCAGATTTCCGTTCGCGGTCTCGGACGCGCTGGTTACTTTGAGAATTGGTGGGCCCGCGTCCGTCTGCGACGAACTTGGCCCACCCTACGAAGTCACGACCCGCTCGGCCTTCGCGTCCCAGAGCATTGTCTTCTTCTGCCGATACGACTCGACGGCCAGCTTGATGGCGACCATCGTCGCGGCTCCCAGCTCGGCGTTGCAGCACAGTTTGCCGTTACCGCGGATCACGTCGAGAAAGTTGCCGACCAGGTCGCGCCGCGGCTCGAGCGGCAGGCGGGCTTCGGGCTTGCCGTCGTTCTTGGCTTTGAACTCGGGACCGAACGGGCCGTTGAACCGTAGGAGCGGCTCGCCGCCCAGGTCCATCGTGCCCCACTTGCCGTAGACGCGATCGGGGATGCCGGCGTCGTTGGTGAGCGTGCTGACGAGGAAGACCGAGAATTCGCTCGGATAGTCGGCGGTCATTAAGAAGGTGTCGGGGATGTCGCGACCGTCCTTTTCGATGTAGAGCCCGCCGCACGCGTTCACGCGAGACGGATATTCGCCGTCGGGCCCGGCGATCGCCAAGAGGAGCGGCGCGAGCTTGTGATAGAGCAAGTCGGTGGCCACGCCACCGTTATACGGCCAGTACTTGCGGAAGCGGAAGAAGTGCTCGGGGTTCCAGGCGATTTGCGGAGCCAGGCCCCACTTCGAGCCGAGCCACATGTCCCAATCGATGTGGTCTTCGCCCGACTTGTCGGGGCCGGCGGTCGGATCGATTTTCTGATGAACGTTGAACAGACAGACGCGCTCGTTGCGGTTGTAGCAGCCCTGCGCCCAGGTGACCTTGCCGATGCGGCCGTCACGGAGTGCGCGTTGCGCCTGCCAATAACTGTCGTTAGCCGTCCCATTGGGGCCGACCTGTAGCACCTTTTTGTGCCGGCGGACCTTGTCGCGCAGCTCGATCGCCTGCTCGACGGTGTGTGTCATCGGCTTTTCACAATAGACATGCTTGCCGGCCTCGAGCGCGTCGCCGGCAATCTTGGCGTGCCAATGGTCGGGCGTGGCGATGAGCACGGCGTCGATATCGGGACGGTCGAGCAGCTTGCGGTAGTCGCTATAACCTTCGCCCTTGGAGATCGACTGCGCCCGCGTGATTCTTCGGCGGTAGACGTCGCAGACGGCAACGACCTCGACGTTGTCGGCCTTGGCCCGTTTGACCAGGCCGGACACGTGACCCGTCCCCTGCCCGCCGACGCCGATGACTCCCATGCGGATACGATCGTTGGCGCCAAGTGCGGCCGCGGGCGCGAGGGCAGCCATCGTCGCAGCGCCGGCCACCGCGGCGGACGTTCGCACAAAATCTCGCCGCGAGACATCTCGTTCGTCCAACATGGGGAGCATCTTTCAGGGTTAAGTTAAACGTTGCAGTTGAGGATCTCGCGAAGGATTCGTCGCTGAGCCGCGCGTTTCTCGAGCCGACGGTTTCGCCGTCGATCCGGCGCACTCACGACTAAAACGACGGCACAGCCGTCGGCTTGGGAAAGGTGGACGCGGCAATGATTCCTTAGTCCCCCCGCCAGTCCAGATTTTCTTTCGGGCCGCTTACTTCTACTTCGTGCGCGGGTCTTTGACGACTGGGTTTGTCAGCGTGCCGATGACCGGGGCGTTGATCGAGACGATGTCGCCGTTTTCGAGGCCAAAATCGTCGGGGGGCACGACGCCCGTTCCGGTCAATAAAAATGCGCCGTTGGGAAATTCGTTCTCGCGGACCAGCCAGCCGATCAGATCCTCGAACGAGCGCACCATTTGCCCCAGGTCGGTCGCTCCCTCGAAGGCGGGTTTGCCTTTGCGGAGGATCGACACGCCGATTCGCGTCTTGTCCCGCTCGAGCGGCACTTCGGGAATCAGAATCCAGGGGCCCAGCGCGGCACGATTGCTTGTAGAGCTTGGCCTGCGGCAAGTAGAGGGGGTTTTCGCCTTCGATGTCGCGGGCCGACATGTCGTTGCCGAGTGTGAAGCCGACCAGCTTGCCTTTGTCGGAAATCACCAAGGTCCACTCGGGCTCGGGGACCGACCAGCGGCTGTCGAACCGCACGCGGACCGGTTCGCCCGGTCCCGAGACGCGGCTTGCCGTCGCCTTGAAGAACAGCTCCGGCCGCTCGGCGGTGTACACCTTGTCGTAATGGACGGCCCCCGATTTGGACTCGTCCATGCGGGCGACCTGGCTGCGCTTGTAGGTCACGCCGGCCGCCCACACTTCCTGTCCGTCGATCGGCGCGAGCAGGGTCGCCTTTTCCACGTCGATCGGTTCGGTCTTCGGATCGATGAGGAAGCGGGCCAGCCCCAGCGGGTCGGGCGCATGCACAATGTCCGCGAGGCTGCGAATTTTTTCGACCTGCTCGAGATCGAGCAGCCGCAGTCGGCGGTCACTCTCCTCGACTGCCGCCAGCCGTTGCGTCCCATCGGGCAGTCGAATCTTGGCGAGCTTCATGGCTTCGCACCTCGGAGAGGGCAATGGCGGGCAAGAGCGGCGAATGTGCGCTGCATGTCGTCGGGTAATGGTGCCTCAAATTCCAATTCCTTGCCACTGTGTGGATGCCGAAAGGCAAGACGGCGAGCATGCAGGGCCTGCCGCGAAATCAGATCGGGCGCTGTTTGAGGCTCAGACCCCTCCGCCGTGTCGCTTTGTTCGGCCGATGGGGCCGCGGAAGGATGCAGCTCAGCGAGCGACAATCGCGCACCGCCGCCGTACAGGCGATCGGCCACGATCGGGTGTCCCAAGTGCTGAAGGTGAACTCGCAGTTGGTGCGTCCGCCCGGTCTTGGGGAACAATCTGACGACTGTGAAGCCCGCGTACCGATCGGCGACCGAGTAGCGTGTCACGGCCGGCCGCGAGTTGCCGCCCGGTTCGCAGACCATCATTTTTTCGCGGTGCTGGGGGTGGATGCGGACGTGGGTGGCAATTTCATCTTCGTCGAGATCGAACACGCCGCGGGCGATGGCGAGATATTCCTTGGTCACTTCGCGGCGTTCGAACTGGCCGCTCAAGCGGTGATGGACCTGGTTATCCTTGGCGATCACCAGGACGCCGCTCGTGTCGCGATCGAGCCGGTGCACGATCCCGGGCCGAAGCTGCCCCGCGATATCGCTGAGCCGATCGAAATGAAACTGCAGCGCGCCAACCAGCGTGCCGCGATAGTTCCCTTTCCCCGGGTGGACGATCAGCCCCGGCTGCTTGTTGAGCACAACGAGGTACTCGTCCTCATACACAACGTTGAGCGGGATGTCTTCGGGAGGAATCGTCCGATCGGGCAGTTCGGGCAGGCGGACCGAGAGGCGGTCGTTCATCCGCAGCCGGCGGGAGGTTTTGACGGGAATGCCGTTGACGAGAATCGTCTGCTGCTCGATCGCTTTTTGAAACAAGGCCCGGCTGAAGTTGGGGAACAGCCGGCTGAGGTAATGATCGACACGCCAACCTTGAGCGCGGGCCTCGACCGTGATCAGAATTGGCTGGTCGGAGGAGAGGCCGTCGGTCATTCCGAACCGGACTGTGCCGGACTCATTTCGCCGGCGGCGAAGAGGGAGCCGGAAACGCGGGCCCCTCGTCGGTAGCCGGCTTCTTGCTCGAGCTGGCCGGGGGCTTGCCCAAGCTTGCCGGTGCGCTTGGCTTCGCGGGACTTGTCGCAGAGGGCGCGGCCTTCGTGCCGGCTTTTGGTGAATCGGATTTGGCGGGCGGCGGCACGGTTTTCACAGGCGTGCCGGTCGCGGTCTTGGTTTCGTCCGGCGAGGGCGGAATCAGAATCCTTGGGCATCTCGCGGTCGGCCGGCTTGGGATTTTGCTGCTCGAACCAGGCGTAAAAATCCTGCGCCGTTCCCGTCTTGAGCGCGGCAATTCGCGATTCGGCGTAATCTTTGTAAATGGTGATCGGAAACTCGGTCAGCAGGCGCTGATAGATCTCGATGGCCGCATCGTCGATTTTCGACGGACCCAGATTCTTGTCCGGGAGCGCTTCTTTGGCTCGCGCCAGACCGAACAGTGCACGCTCCATCACGTCGCTCGGCGTGGCTTTGTCGGCGATCAGCTTCTCGAAGTTTTCCTGAGCTTTTTTCAAGTCGGATCGGCCGGCGGCGCGGTCAGTGAAGCTCGATCGAACGCCGCTGCTCAGCTCGATTTCGCCCTCCATGAGTCTGGCCCAAGAGCCGGCGGCGGTCCCGGGGAACTTGTCGGCGATATTGCCGAAGTCCGAGGCCTTGTTGGCGCTGGCAAACTCACGCCAACCTTGCTGACCCGCCACGCCGGACGAACTTCGCCAGTAGACCAGTCCGCCCGCTCCGATTGCGATCGCCACAACGGCCACTGCAAGGAGCATCCAGTTATCCTGGACGTAGTGCTCGGCGGTATGTCCCCATTCGGAGGCGATCCGCTCCAGCTCGTTGGTCTTAAGTTCGTGGCGATGTTCGCTTTTCATTCGGAAAGGCTCTGACGAGAGGGCGCAGACGAGGACTCGGGCGCGAGTATAGGTCGGACGGAAAAGAGCGTCAAGTCGCGGCAACGTCGGAGGATACGTCTACATTTCTCGCCGGGCGAGCCACAAAACGCATGGACAGTTGCCCGCCGAGTGCCGACACTGTATTATAAACGTGCAGTAGGACATTGAGACTCAGTCTCAAGAACGGATTCTTTGAGCGGATTGCCACGGGCGAATTGCATTTGAGCTCTGTCATGAAGCGCTTGTCCCTTCCTCAGACTACGGCTGGCCAAGTCATGCCGCTGGATCACCTTGCACCGGGTGAGTCTGGCACCATCCTGGAAGTCGACGGTCAGCCGGATCACGTCCATCGGCTGATCGAAATGGGTCTGCGTCCAGGTCGTCCCGTGCGAATGGTGCGCTCGGGCGGCGCGTGCATTGTGGCCGTCGGCAACCATCGGTTTGGATTCCGCGGCGCGGACGCGGCCCTGATCCTCGTTGAAGTCGGCAAGCCGGCCCCTGCGCGACAGTAGGTCGCGAGTTCCGCATCGCCCGCCCCTCCTTCGGCCGTTCTTGATCATGTTGGTGTTTCGATGGAAACCCTGGATCAATTGAAGGCCGGCGCGCGAGCCATCATTCGCGAAATCGAAGGCGATGACGGCGTCTCGGTCCGCCTGCTGGAAATGGGGCTGACGGAGGGCGAAGAAATCGAGGTTGTCGGTTTCGCTCCTTTCGGCGATCCGATCGAGTTCCGCGTTCGCGGTTACCGCATTTCGCTGCGTGCGAACGAGGCGCGGCGACTGCAGGTCGAGCGAGTCGGCCCGTAGCGAGGATGCCCGTCGTACGCGGGAATCACACAGCATGACCACCACCACGCCGAGCCTCACGGGCCAAAAGGCACCTTCCCCGCGGACTCTCACCGTTGCTCTCATCGGTAATCCGAACACGGGCAAGAGCACCCTCTTTAATGCGCTCGCCGGGATGCACGCCCGAGTCGGCAACTATCCCGGCGTGACGGTCGAGAAAAAGATCGGCCGATTGCGCAACGGCGACACGACTTTGCAACTCGTCGACCTGCCGGGAACCTACAGCTTGGCCGCGCGATCTCCCGACGAGATGGTTTCGGTCGAAGTGCTCCTCGGACGGCAGCCAGACGTCGGCCGATTGGATGCGGTCGCCTGCATCGTCGACGCGTCGAATTTGGAGCGCAATCTCTTTCTCGTCAGCCAGGTGCTCGACGTCGGCTTGCCGACCGTCTTGATCCTCAACATGTCGGATGTGGCGCGCCAGCGCGGAACCTCGATCGACGTGCCGGCTCTTTCCAAGCGGCTGGGGATTCCAGTCGTCACGACCGAGGCCCATCGGCGGGTCGGCATCGAAGAGGTGCGACGAGCGATTCTCGAGGCGGCCGAAGCGGGGCGCTCCGCCGCGACGCCGCTCTTTCCCCGCTCGTTTTACGAGGAAGTCGCTGAACTGGCCCGCGACCTGCGTGTCGTCAATGGCGATGCGGTTCCCCGGTACATGGTCGAGCGGCTGCTTTTGGATCCGAACGGCCAGATCGAGAAATGGCTCACCCCGAGCCAGCCCGCCGGATTTACGGAGCGACTCGTCTCGGCCCGCGAGCGGTTGGCTAAGGACGGCTTTCGTCTTCCCGCCGCCGAGGCGAAGACCCGTTACGCCGCGATTCGTGAGATCGTTTCCGGCGTGCTCACGCACTCGCCTCAAGCGGCAACGACGCCGAGCGACCGCATCGATCGCGTCCTGACACATCGTGTCTCGGGATTGCTGATCTTTGCGGCGATCATGTTTCTGATCTTCCAGTCGATTTATTACTGGGCCGAGCCATTCATGCGCTCGATCGAAGCGGGCGAAGGGCTGGTGAAAGGGGGCGTCGAGTCGCTGATTGGCCCCGGCGCACTTCGCAGTCTGCTGGTCGACGGAGTCGTGGCGGGAGTGGGAGGGGTGCTCGTCTTTTTGCCGCAAATCGTTTTTTTGTTCTTATTCATCGCGGTGCTCGAGGACTGCGGTTATATGGCCCGCGCCGCCTTCCTGATGGACCGGCTGATGAGTCGGCTCGGCTTGAGCGGCAAGTCGTTCATCCCGCTGATGTCTTCGTTTGCGTGCGCGATCCCCGGCGTGATGGCGACCCGCGTCATCGAAAATCGACGTGACCGAATGGTCACGATTCTGGTCGCGCCCCTGATGAGCTGTTCCGCGCGGCTCCCGGTTTATCTGTTGTTGATCTGGGCCTTTGTGCCGGCGGCAACTTATCTGGGAGGCTGGGTGTCGCTGCAGGGGCTGGTGCTGCTTGCGATGTCGTCGGTTGGGGCGCTCGTCGCTGTGCCCTGCGCGTGGCTGCTGAAGAAGACGTTTTTCCGGGGCGAGACGCCCCCGTTTGTGATGGAGTTGCCGTCCTACAAGATCCCCTCGCCGCGTGTCGTTCTGCACCGGGCGTACGACCGCGGCAAGGCGTTCGTGACGCGGGCCGGCACTCTGATTTTCGCGACCTCGATCGTGGTCTGGGCGGCCGGTTACTTCCCCGCCAGCCACACCGAGCAGGACGCGGTCATTCGGCAGATCGAGGCGTTCCCCTCGGTCGCCCAAGGCGATGCGGCGCGACAAGCTGAGCTCGACAAGCTGACCCAGCGTCGCAACCAGCTCGGCAGCCAATTGATCGAAAAAAGTTTTCTGGGCCACATCGGCCACGCCATCGAGCCGGCCGTGCGTCCGCTGGGCTGGGATTGGCGGATCGGCGTCGGCGCGATCGCGTCGTTCCCGGCCCGCGAGGTGATCATTGCCACGCTGGGAACGATCTACAGCCTGGGCGACGAAGTCGACAAGACCCACAACGAGGGTCTGATTTCGTCGCTCCAAAATGCGACCGACGCCGAGGGGAAAAAGGTCTACAGCCTGCCGGTGGCCCTGTCGATCATGGTCTTTTTCGCGCTGTGTGCGCAGTGTGCCGGAACATTGATGACGATCAAGCGCGAAACCAACCGCTGGATTTGGCCGGTGTTCACGTTTGTTTATATGACTAGCCTGGCGTACGTCGGCGCCCTCGTGACATATCAGGTCGCCAGGCTTTTTAGTTGAGAAAACACGAACAGTGACTTGGGACTGGCAACAACTCGTCGCCCTCCTCTGCGTCGCGGTGGCCCTGTTTGTTTTGGGCCGCCGCGGCTGGCGGTTGTGGAAGGGAAGAGCGCAGCCGGGCGGCGCCTGTGCGACGTGTCCGGTCCACGAAGGCTCGACCGCACCGCAGGCCAAGCCGCTCGTGACGCTTGATCTGAGCTCACCGGCTTCGGCGACTCCCTCTGGCAAAGACGACCGACTCTCGCGTCGCAATTGACGCGTCGCGCGGCGGGCAATTCGACTGAGGGCCTACGACCCGATCACTCGGCCGACTTTGTCTTGCTCTCGGGCTCGTCCGCCCGCGTGTCGTCCTGGATAGTGACGGGGGTGCGCGGAGTTCCGGGCTTTGCCGGGAGTCCCGCTGCGAGCCACACGACAACCGGTCGCAGGTCTTTGAACTGATCACTGGTTGCCAGCGCGAGCTGACTTCCGATCGCGCGGCGCCCGGGTCTCGCGCCGAACTGCTTCTTGAGTGAGTCTCGGTGGGCCGGCGCGGCCTCCGCCAACCTTCTGGTCACCTCGGCGTCGATGGCCTCTTGCGTGGGGAAGACAGCCCGGATTTCGTCCCACCACTCGTTGACCAACGATCGACTCAGCACCTGGCCCAGAACCTGACGCCGCGAACGAGCGCGTGCTGGGTTCATAATCCGGTTCTTGACGTTCTCGTTGGGAACCGCTTCGATGAGCGTCGAGATAAGTGTCTGCGCGGCGGCCGCCGCGTCGTCGGCGCTCTTAACTTGTTGTTGGGCGGTCCTGAGGATGCGCAGGTGTCGTTCGCGTCCCGCCAATTGATCCGGGATTTTCTTCCGCGACTCGGGGGTCAGGAAATTGTCCTCGACCGACTTGAGCATCGCGTCGAGATCCGCCGGCTGTAGCATCGCGGCCGGACGTCCGGTTGCGTCGATGGCCGCCAGCGTCTGACGTTTCTTTTGCTCTTCGCGAATCGTTTTGACCAATTGGGCTCGTTCGATGGGGTCGGTCTTGCTGAGAATTCTTTCCTGGTCGAACGGCGAGAGGCCCGAGAGCCAGCGGTTGTACCCGGTGAGCAGTTTGAGAAGGTGCCCGCTGGAATCCTGTCGCACCTCGTTGTCGAGTTCCTCGAGCGCTTTGCGGCGCTCGGGCGAGAGTTTGCGGAATTCTTCGTAGTTGCGTTTGAGCTGCTCGACTTCGGCGTGCGCCATTCCCGCGATGCGCTGCCGCCTCTTGGCGAAGAGCTGCGCCTCCTCCGTGGTCGTGCCACACAGGAAGGTGACCGCGAAGATTGCCGCGAGGGGACCGACGATCCCCGCCGTGCGGCTACGGCTTGGAAGTCGGGCGGGCATCAAATGTTCCTACCTTCAGATCGAGCTGTTTCAGGAACTCGACCGATTCGACGTTGCGGTAGAGGTCGAGCTTCTCAACCACTTCCAAATTGCGCAGCAAGTCGTCGGAGGGGTCGGGAATCCACCGCGAGGTGACGGTGTAACCGGCAAATGCGCTCGCGGCCAACCCCGCCACCCAGGCGAGCACGATTCCTCCCCGACGAATGCGACCCTGCTGGTTCTGGAACCATTCGGTCCAAGCCTGCGGCAAGAGGGGCTTGGGCGCCTCTTCGTCTTTGGCAACGGCCAGCGTGCGGACCGTGAAATCCTCGCCGCTCGAGAGCCGCGGCAGCTCGTCGAGCAGGTCCCAGGTGCGGGCCAGCATCTCGACGTCGTGCCGAACGGCCGGGCTCTTGGTGAGCACCTGATCGATTTCCTTGGCCGCCTGCTCCGGCAATTCGCCGTCGAGGTAGGCGACCAAGTTCGATCGCTGATCCTGAGTCAGTCGGGGAATCTTCTGCATCGTTCGACAGGGTCAACCGGCAGCCGCTGCATCAATCACGACGCAGCCGCTACGATTTCAGATGAGGTTCCAACTGAGTCCGAAGATTTTCGCGGGCTCGTGCCAACAACGATTTGACGGCCTCGGTCGACAGCGACATCGCTTCTCCGATGTCTTCGTAACTCATCCCCTCGAACTTATGCAGGAGCACGGCGAGCCGCTGTCGTTCGTTGAGCGTGTCGAGTGCCGTTTGCACGATCTCGCAAGTCTCTCGCTTCACGAGTTGACGAGTTGGAATCAGCGACGAACGATCGCTGATCACTTTCTTTTTCGTGCCGACCATCGGCACCGAACCCGAATCCTGAACGAGGGGCACTTCTTTGCGTCGGCCGATCGTGCGCCGCGCAGTTGCTGGCGACATTGTTGGCGATGCGAAACAACCAGGTCGAAAACTTCGCTGTCGGCTGATAACCGTTGCGGGCCCGATAGATCCTCAAAAAGACTTCTTGAACCAGATCTTCCGCGGCCGCCTGATCACGCAGCAGATGGTAAAAAATACTCAGTAAACGGTCCTGATACCCGGCAACCAGCTGCCCGAAGGCATCGTCGTCTCCCTGCTTGGCGCACAGCATCAGCTGGACGTCCGGATCGCGCAGATAGACGTTGCTGTGCGTGTCGCTCGCAGTCGCGGAACTCAAGGCCCTACCCCCCGGCCCATCGTCCAAAGAATTGAACACCAACCCTCATCCAAAGTATCTCTTTTTTGGCCCCGGCGAAAGGTGCAGCCGGCGGGGAGGCGATCGGTCGGTCGACCAGGTCCGTCACAACCGACCCGATCGGGACGCTACCGGGGCAATTGCCTACGCGACTCAAGATACGACTGCAGCATGATTTGAGCGGCAATCTTGTCTCGCAGCAGTTTGCGCTTGTTGGGCCGCAGATTGGCCGCTGCCAAATGCTCGTCGGCCTGCGCGGTGCTCAAGCGTTCGTCCCAAAAGGCGATCGGCAAACCGGCTGCGCCGCCCGCCCAGGCCCCAAACCGCCGCGCTTCAGCCGCTTTCTGACCTTCCTCGCCCCCCATGTGCAGCGGCAAGCCGATGACCAGCCCCACGATGCGGTAATCGCCGACGACGGCGACGAGATGGCGGGCGTCGTCGTCGGGCTTGCGCCGGGAATAGGTCTCGAGCGGCACGGCCAGTCGCTGTTCTTCGTCAGAAATCGACAGGCCGACCCGCCGCGTGCCGTAATCGAGTCCCAAGAGTCGGCCACGCCGCGGCACTTCCCGATCGTCCGCCGTGCGCTCGGGGTCGGCGCTCCCTTTAGAGGAATCGCTCATACCCGCGTTCCCGAAGGGTCTGGACGAGCCGTCGGATGCTCTCCTCGTCATCCTTACGAGCCACCAGCGTGGCGTCGGGCGTATGCACGATGACGCAGTCCGAGATTCCGATCGTCGCGACGAGGTGATCGCTCGTCGTCCGCACGATGCAGTCGCGACTGTCGACGCCGCAAAAGAGTCCCTGGGCCCGATTGCCGTCACGATCGGCTGATCGCTCGGACTGTCGCCCGAGCGCTTGCCAGCTCCCGACGTCGTCCCAATCGAAGGGGGCTTCGATCATCAGGACGTTGTTGGCGCGCTCCAACACGCCGTAGTCGATCGAGATCGCTTTGATTCCGGGAAACTCCGCGGCGAGCGCGTGATCCCAGCCTTCGGTTCCCAGGTGGGGCCGCAGCCGCGCAAGACCATCGGAAATATCGGGCTCGAACTGCTGCAGGGCTTCGAGGATGGTCGCCGCCTTCCAAACGAAGATGCCGCTGTTCCAAAAGAATCGGCCGGCGGCGACGAATTCTGCTGCCGTCGCTTGGTTGGGCTTTTCGCGGAACGAGGCGACACGGAACGCTCCCTGTTGGTCCGCCGGCAACGCTGCGCCGCGCTCAAAGTAACCGAAACTCACGGAGGGATAACTCGGGCGGCACGCCGAACAACACCAGTGCCGGCTCGCGATCAACGATCGCCACGGCTCGCTCGACCGCCTCGCGAAACAAGTCGGCCCGCTCGATGCGGTGGTCGGCCGGCATCACCAGCATGACGGCGTTCGGATCGCGATGGGCGATCAACATCGCGGCCAAGCCGATGCAGGGGGCCGTGTTTCGTCCGCACGGTTCACAAACAATGTTCGACGCGGGGATGGCCGGCAGCTCGCGAGCTGTTTCGCCGGCGTGGGCCTGATTGGTCACGATGAGAGTCTGCTCGGGGCCGATCCAATTGGCGACCCGACGCACCGTCGCTTGGAGCAATGTCTCCTCGCCAAACAGAGGCAGGAATTGCTTGGGACGGTTCGCTCGGCTGGCGGGCCAGAACCGCGTTCCGCTGCCTCCGGCCATGATCACTGCGTGCAACATCGCGACGGCTCGAATTGGTTTCTAGACAACAGCGTGCGATTGTGGGTCATCGCTGGCAGTCGCCCCCTCACCCCCGACCCCTCTCCCACGAGGGGCGAGGGGAGAAGATTTGCGCACAATGCCTTGTGTTGTGCAGCGAGTGCAACCTTTTCTCCCCCCTCTCCCCTTGCGGGAGAGGGGTCGGGGGTGAGGGGGCCTCCGGCCAGTGTCCAACATCGCGCACGGTAATTCAGCCCTTGGAAAAGAACGTGCCTTGCGTGACGCGCGTGCCGGGCTGAACTTTGGCCCGCGTCTCGTCCGCATCGAGAGCAAACACCGGACTGATCTCGACGGCCGTTTCGTCGTCGACGACCGCGCCCGCGGCGCGCAGCCAACCGCGATGCAGCCGAAGCAGAGCCTCGCGGGCCGTGTCGGGCGAATCGTCCCCGGTCGCGTTCTTGACCGGATTGAATTCGCGCCCGCGATCAGTCTCGAGCACCAGCGAGCGCTCTGCGGCCGGCAGCGCGTCAAAAATAAATCGCTCGAATTTGTAGGCATTCTCGCGTTCGGGAGCAACGTGCGACCCGCGTTCGTCGCAATAGGGGACCTTTTTGTGCGCGATGTGAAACGGCAGGGCCGTCTCGCTGTGCGCGACCCGATCGAGAAACGAGCGGCTGAAGACGTGAATCGCGGTGCTGCCCGCCCAGAGCAGCAGCTCGCCTTGCGGATCGGTCTTGCCAGCGACGTCCGCCGGCAGATCGCTGTATTCGATGATCTGGGTCCGGCCATCGACGTCGACCGCGACGCCCATCCGTTCGCCGGCCGAGCGTTTGGCGACCACCTTGATCGACATCTCCGCGCCGCGTTGGGCATGAAAGCCGAGAAACACCGGATCGCAAACGATCGCGGTCGGATTGTCGACCTGATGATAGTGCAGGAACTCAATCCCGCGGCGTTTCATTTCGTCGAGCAGTCCGGCCTTGGCGAGCGCGGCCAGCATGCCGCCGTGACCGTCGGGGCTTGTGCTCAGCGTCCCTTTGTCTGCCATCAGCAGCCTTCCGGTGGCCGCGTCGACCGCCGGCATGTTCCCCTGCTCGAAGAAGAAGACGTCGCCCGGCGGCAGCCCGAAGAATTTGTGTTCGGTAAAGAACGCGACCGTCTCTGCGTGCGTGGCGTCGCTGGTCATTACGAAATAGGGAATCGGCTTGCCCGCCCGCCGCGAGCGAGCCAGAACTTGCTCAGCCAGAATCTGAAACAGGCTCGCGTGACTGACCGGCCCGATCGGAAAGACGCCTTTTGGCTTGTCGAACCCCAGCCGCGTCCCCTGCCCGCCGGCCACCAGGATTGCGCCGACCTTCCCCGCCTTGAGCAGTTCTTCACCCGTTTTCTGGCCTCGCTGCCAATCCTCGCGCGCCGGCGGCGTTTGCGGCAGGCGCACGATCGATGCCGGCGGAATTGCGCGTCGCGCGAGGTCGACCAGATCCTGTGTTTGCGCCTTTTGCCCCGCATGTTGCCGCGAGGCCCACAGCGCTGCAATGCGATCGAGATCGAGCGAATCAATTTGCCGCGACAGTCGTTGACGCTGAGAATCCGACAGCTCACCCCACCAACGCAGCACGTGCGTTTGCCCGTGGGCCTCGAGTCGCGATTTCAGTTCCGCGGGTAGTGCTTCGGTCATACGAGGTCAATGTCGCCGCGATGTTTCAGTGAATCTCGAGCACGTTCTTCGACTCGACGTGCTGCTGCAGCTCGGCTTCGTTCCACCAGGTCGGTTTCATCTGGCGCTTGGAATACAGTTTCTTGCCCTGGTCCATATAGTGCGGCGACTTGGGGTCGGAATTTTGGCCCCACGGCGTGACGGTGAACGACCGCACGCCGTCTTTGTGAAAGAACATCAAGATCGTGGCCATCGATCCGTTCATCGCGATATAGCGGCCCGGATGTTTCGGGTCTTCTTTCGACTTCACATCGAAAAGCGTTTCGGTAAAATTCGCGCCCTTGTCGCCCGATTCGTAATCGCAGCCGCCGACCGGAAAATATTGGTCGCCACGGCCGACCTTGTGAACGTCGCCCCACTCGACGTCCCATCTTCCGTAGCGAGTCTTCATTTCGGAGATCGTCTCCGCAAGCAAATCGACCAGTTTCTTGTTGGCCGCCGCGTCGAGCGGTTTACCGTGGCCCAGCGGAGACAGGTCGAGGCTCTTGCCGCACTTGATCCGCCAAAACTTGTAGACGGCCGTGGCTCTCGACTCGGGCAGGTAGAGACCGTCCCACGACTCGATGGCCTTCACAGCCGCGGCAAATTCCGGGTCTTCCCTCCGCGTAGACCCCGCCGTGTCAACGGCCGTCCGGAGCGTCTGTTTCCACATGTCGCCCAAAATGTCCTTAACGTCCGTCGTGAATGCCATCGCGTCCTGCTGAGTGACGTTGTGGTCCGCGTCGAGGAGCTGCGTGATCCGCTTGCCGCGCGGATTGTTGTCGTCCCACGACACGTTATAGATGTACCGCGGATATTTGTCGGGCGTCAGCGACGAGCCGACCATCATGTTTGCCGGGCTGATGTTGCAGTTTTGCATGTAGCCCTGCGGCGGGTTGAAAATGTGCACGAGGTCGTCGATGGAGTGAATGCCCTTCCAGGCCGTGGCCGACGTCGTCCCCGGGACCGGCGCGCTCCAGTCGTAACCGGCCGGGCGAATCGGCGTGGCCCCGTTGCGCACGTAGGCGATCGAGCCTTTGTCGTCGGCGAACATCACGTTCTGTTCGTTGTACTGATTCATGCCAAGCGCGTCGTAGACCTCGTGCACGTCGCGGGCCATCGCCATTTTGTAGAACTCTTCGGAAAGGCCCATCGCCTCGAAATAGGGTGATGCCCCGACGTAGGCGACGCCCGTCTCGCGGTCGGGCGCCGCGACGACCGGTCCCAAATGCGTGTAGAGCGCTGGGCGGATGACGGAGACTGAGTCTTTGACATCGAACGAGATGAAGGTCATCTTCGCATCGCGCCACTTGCCGTCGTATTCGTACTGAGGCTTGGTCGACATTCGGAACTTCATCTGGTAGACGTCGGACGTGTCGGGGCCGCCAGTCGTCAGGGCCCAGCCCACGTGCGCATTGTGCCCGATCCCCAACGTGGGCCCGCCAACCAGAAAGAAACCGTTCATCTGCAAGTCGCCGGCGTGCACGCGGGCCTCGTACATGACAGCCATCCCCTCCCAGTCGAGATGAGGGTCCGCCAACAGGATCGGCACTTTGTCGGCCGATCGCGAGGGGGCAACGCACCACTGGTTGGAGCGCATGGGGAGGTGTTTGGCCGCGCGTTCCTTCTTTTTTCCGTTTTCCAAATCGTCCTTGATCGTGCCGAGCGGCCAATTGAGAATCATCGCGCGCCCCACGGTCAGCACCTGCCACGGCTCGATCTTGAACGCGAACGTCGGCACTTTTTCGGGATGTTCGGCGACGTACCGCTGGATGCCCGCCGTGAAGCCGGTGACCACGCCCTTGATCGGCTCGGGAGCCGTCTTCCAATAGGACCTGGCCAGCTCCTCGTTGCGGCAAAGCCGCATGATGTAGTCCTGGTCGACCCACTTCTTGCCGAACACCTCGGACATTCGACCCAGTCCCGTGCGGAGATTCCTATAGATGTCGTCCAGCCGATCTTCCGCTTGGGCATAACCCAGTCCGTAGGCCCCCTCTGCCGGAGTCTTCGCGAAGATGTGCGGCACTCCCCAGGTGTCGCGGTAGATTGTGACCGAGCCCTTCTGGGGGGAACTGTCGGCGCCGGCAACCGCCATTGCGAGAATTGGCGTTGAGAGAATGATCGGTAGGGCGAAAACGAGACGCAGTGAACGCATTTGGATTCTTTCCAAACCGAGCGCGAGTGCTTGGGATTCGCGACGAACAGACGATGCACAACCGGCTTCCTGCAGCATAATGCCAGGGCTTACAAAAAGCTCTTCGGGCAGGCCGCGACGACTATAATTGGGCGACCACGGAACCCATGAACGCTGATTCGCCGCTCCAATCATCGGTCCAGTTCTTGCGCGGGGTTGGACCCGATCGGGCGAAGCTGCTGGCCAATCTGGGGATCGTCACGGTTGAGGACCTGCTCTGGTACCTGCCGCGCGACGTTCTCGATCTGACGAATGTGTGTCGCGCCGCCGAGCTGCGCTCGGGCGAGCTGCAAACCGTGCGGGGCACGGTCGTCGATCGCGACGGGCGCACGACCGGCGCCGGGCGAAATCTGGTCGGCGTGCTGATCGACAGCGATGGGCTGTACGTTCGCGGCCTGTGGTTCAATCAACCCTGGATGATCCACAAATTTCAAGTTGGCGAGTCGGTGCTGTTTTCCGGCAAGCCGAAGCGAAACGCCGGCCGTTGGGAGTTTTCGCACCCGCGGGTGCAGTCGATCGGCGATGCCGACACGGAGGCCCGCGGCGAGATCCTGCCCCTGTACCCATTAACCGAGGGGCTGTCGCAGGACCAGCTGCGGCGAATCATCCAAGCGGCCGTCGAACAGTTCGTCGAGTTCGTGGCCGATCCGCTGCCGGCCGAGCTTCGTGATCGGCTGGAGGTCTGCGGATTGCAGCAGGCCATTCGCGGGCTGCACCTCCCCAGGTTAATTGCCGAATACGAGGCGGGCCGCCGCCGCTTGATCTTCGACGACCTGTTCGAGTTTCAGCTCGGGCTGGCGATGCGGCGGCGAAGTTGGAAGACCCGCGGAGCGGCCCCCGTGTTGCCGACGACCGCCAAAATCGACGCGCGGATCCGGCGGCTGTTTCCGTTCACCTTCACCGAGGGCCAGAACAAGGCCGTCGCGGAAATCTCGCACGACCTTGCTTCCGGGGAAGCCATGCACCGGTTGCTGCAGGCCGAGGTTGGCGCCGGCAAGACGGCCGTCGCGCTGTACGCGATTCTGGTGGCTGTCGCGGCCGGTCATCAGGCGGTCTTCATGGCTCCGACCGAAGTGCTTGCCAACCAGCATTGGGCGACGATCGACACGGCTCTGGCCCAAAGCCGCGTCCGCCGGCTTTTGCTCACGGGCGGCCTCGCCCCTCGCGAGCGGCGCGAGGCATTGGCCGGCATCGCCGATGGATCAGTGTCGCTCGTGGTCGGGACGCAGGCGGTCATTCAAAAAGACGTCTCGTTCGCAAAGCTCGGCCTGGTCGTGATCGACGAGCAGCACAAATTCGGCGTGATGCAACGGGCCGTCTTCTCGAAAGGAACGAGCGAACTTTCGCCGCACGTGCTGGTGATGACCGCCACGCCGATTCCCCGCAGCCTGTGCCTGACCCAGTTCGGCGACTTGGACCTCACGACGATCGTCGACACGCCTCCCGGGCGGCAGAAAGTCATCACCAGCCGCGTGACCGATGCCCCGACGCGGCAGCGGGCGTGGGAGTTCATCAAGGAGCAACTCACTAAGGGCCGGCAGGCGTACGTCGTGTGCCCGCGGATCGAGGCGACCGCCGAGGATCTTTCCAAGCGGCCGGCCGCGAGCGCCGAGGAAGTTTTCAAACTGCTGAGCGCCGGCACCTTCCAGAACTTCCGCGTTGGCCTGATCCATGGCCGGCTCGATTCCGACCTCAAGGCGGCGGGGATGGCGGCGTTCACCAATGGGAAGATCGACGTGCTCGTCTCGACGACAGTGGTCGAGGTGGGCATCGATGTCCCCAATGCGACACTCATGGTGATCGACGAGGCGCACCGGTTCGGCCTGTCGCAACTGCACCAGCTGCGGGGCCGGATCAGCCGGGGAAAGTTTCAGGGATATTGCTTCCTGTTTTCCGACGCCGACTCGCCCGAAGCACTCAGGCGATTGCAGGCGCTGGAGACGATGGCGGACGGATTCGCGATTGCCGAGGCCGATTTCGAGATCCGCGGGCCAGGAGACGTGCTGGGCACGCGGCAACACGGCGAGCTGCCGCTGCGGGTCGCCGACCTGGCCCGCGACGCGGCAATTCTGAAAGAGGCCCGGACTGCGGCGTTCGACCTGGTCCGCTCGGGCGAATTCGACCGGCCGGAGTTGGTGCCGCTCAAGATCCGCGTGCTAGAGCGTTTCGGCAAGGCCCTCGATCTGCCGCAAACGGGATAAACAAGGCCGTATGTCGGCGGTCTGGCGGCATGGCTAACGGTGGCCCGCTCGTCGGGCGCGTGTCCCCGCGACCCTTCGGAACCCCCCTGTCGAATTCGTCTTTCCCAATTTGACGGTCTCTGCTATCTGTTCTCGGCCGAAACTCCCGTTTCTGGGCCAGCCGCACGGGGTTGGGGAGCGGTGTCGAAATCGGTCGGGAAAGGATTCCCATGAGAGGCCTGGCTTGGAAGATTGCGCTTTTGACCGCTGTGCTCGCGGTCGGATTCCTGGTCATCCTGCAAGCGCAGCGGGGCATGACCCAGGCCATGCTGCAGAAAGAAGCGGATGCCCAAGCCGCGGCCAAATCGCCAACTGCCGCGGCTGCAGTCTCTGACGAAGTCGCCGCATCGACGAGCGCTCCCAAGGCCGATTCTTTCGGCGATCCGACGCCAACTCACGACGCTGCGGCGGCCGCTCTTAACGGGCCGAATGGCGACAATTCCAAAACAGGCAACGATATCAGAGACGGTGCCACCGCTGAGCGACTCGGAGCTCGCCGCCAAAAACTCGCGAAAAAGGGCCGGCAGTCGTCGATTCAAAAGAGACGGCTGCAAAGGACACAGGTCCGAAAGAGGCGGCGGCGAACGATCCTTTTGCCGACAGCGGCGACACCAGGCATTCCGCGCCTGCGCTCGACGGAAAGCCTGCTGCCTCAAACGGGGTCGAAGTCAAGCAGGCGAGTGCTTCGACCGACGCCGGCGGCAAGCGTCCCGATCAGGCCGAAAGTTTCTCGAACCAGCCGACACCGATGCCCGATGGCACTGGTCCTAAGCTGAACGACGCGAACGCGCCGAAGCAATCTGAGCCCCCGGCCGGGCCGCAGATCGAGCCACCCGTCGATCAAAAACCGGCAGATCAAAAGTCGAGCGGCGGGCCTCAGTTGCCTGGTGCGGGTCCAGCGCTCGATTTGCCGCCGACAGGGAATGGCGCGGCGCAGACTGATCCAAAACCGCCGGTCGCCCCGCCAGCCTTGGACATTCCCGCAGACGGCAAGCCATTGCCGGCGACGCAATCGGATCCCGCCGACAGGCCGCTCGTCGAAAAGCAGCCTGCGAAATCCAACGCGACAGATCCGGCTGGCGCCCCACCCTCCGGCGCCCCGCCAGCCGCCGGCCCAAAGCCCTTCCCCGACGAGGGGCCCAAGGAATCGCCGCTGCCTGCTCCGGCGCTTCCCGCGCCCAGCGCCGGCCCGTCGAATCCGACGACGTCTGGCCCGCCGGTTCTCGATTTGACGCCGTCGAACTCGAGCGGGTCGAACGTAACGGGCTTGAATTCAACCGGCTCAAATTCAACGGGGTCGACGTCGACTCGCCCGGCCGTCGCTCCGAACGGACCCGAAACCAAATCAGTCGACGCTGGCAATGCCTCTTCGGCGGGCCCGCGGTCGGCAACCGAGTCGCACTCTGAGGCACCTGCGGACTTTCAAGGAGACGGAACGGTCGGCGACGCCGCTCCGCTGGGACCGCAGCGACCCCAATTGAATATCGAGAAGATCGCGCCGCCAAACGCGCTGCTCGGCCAGCCGCTCATTTATTCGATCCTGGTGAAGAACGTCGGTCAAAGCGCGGCGCGAGACGTTGTCATCGAAGACCGGATTCCCAAGGGCACCAAACTTTCCGGAACCATTCCGCGAGCCGAGTTGACCGGGAAAAAACTCATCTGGCGGATCGGCACGTTGGGCGGAGGAGAGCAACGAAAGATCTCCATTCGCGTGATTCCACTGGAGGCGGGCGAGATTGGCAGCGTCGCGACGGTCAATTTCGTGGCCGAGGCGGCGGCAGAAACCGTCGTGACCGCGCCCCGGTTGGAATTCAAGATTTCGGCCCCATCGTCCGCCAGGTTGGGCGAGCTGGTGCCATTCCACTTCGAAGTCAAAAACGTCGGCACCGGAGAGGCTCGCGGCGTGGTGATTCGCGATCTCATTCCCGACGGACTCTCGCACAGCGCGGGCCACGACCTGGAATACGAAGTGGGCCGGCTGATGCCCGGAAAGTCGAAGCAGCTGACGCTCGACCTCAAGGCGGGCAAAGTCGGCACGGCGGTCAACCGGGCGGTCGTGCTGGCGGACGGCGGGCTGACGACCGAGGCGAAGGCGGCCATCGAAGTCAGCGGCTCGAAAGTGGCCCTCTCACGCAGTGGTCCGCAGCGGCGCTACATGGGACGCCAGGCCGTCTTCACCAACACGCTGGTCAACGAGTCGAGCTTTGCGGTTGACGGAGCGGTGCTCGTCGAAACGATCCCCGCGGGGATGGAATTTGCCGGCGCGTCGCACGGCGGGCAGTACAACGATGGCAGCCGTACGATCGCCTGGCGAATCGACCAGATGGCTGCGGGCGAGACGCGGGTCGTGAAGTCGCGGCTCGTCGCGCGGGGGCCCGGGAATCAAACGAGCACGGTTCGCCTCACCGTCCCCAACGGCGAGCCCGTGGAAGCCACTTCGCAAACCGAGGTCGAAGGTTTTGCCGCGATGGGTGTGGAGGTGACCGGCGTCGACGGGCCGGTCGACCTGGGCGAAAAGATTACGCTGCACGTCAACGCGCGCAACAAGGGGACAGTGGCGGTGACGAATCTCGTCGTGACGGTCGAAATTCCGGAACAAATGGAGGTCGTCACGGCTCGCGGTCCGGGAAAGACGGTGCAGGAACCGGGCCGGCTCAAGTTCGGCCCCATGCCGACGCTCGAAGGACGGACCTCCGCCGCGTGCGAAATCGTGCTCGCGGCCCGCAAGCGGGGCGACAGCCGCGTGCGAGTGAGCATTCAGGCCGATCAGATCGACAAGCCGCTGGCCCGCGAAGAGTCGATTCTGATTCTCTCCGAATCGCCGGAGCCGACCGCGGCCCGCTCAACTCGTTAGCGCGACGACACGGGCTGATTGTTCGTCGTGTCGGCAATGATCCGCGCCCCTGTTCGGGCGGGGGCACCGGCCGGTTGAGCAGCCGCTTTGATTCGTTCAGGACGAAACTGGCATCCGTGAACGGCTCAAAGCTGACGTCGAACCAGCGGACATAGCCTTCGCCATCGATCAAGAACGTCCCATGCATGGGCACGTATTCGAAGTTGTCGTACGCCCGGTACGACTGGAAGGCCGAATAGTAATCGTCGGAAAGGACCAAATAGGGATAAGGCGCCGACTTGGCTTTGTCGACGAATTTCTTCACCTTGTCCGGATCGTCGACGCTGATGGCGACCAGCGATATCCCCTGTTGCTTGAGTTCCTTGGCTTTCTTGGCGAAGGCTTCGAGTTGCTTGACGCAGTGTGGGCAATCGCCGCCCAGAAAGAACACGAGCAGCACGGGCTTGCCGCGGTAATCGGCCAGGCTGTGTTCGCGCCCCTGTCCGTCCTTGAGCTTCCAATCGGGAGCCTTCCAGGGCCGCCAAACCAGCGGCCCCAGGGATTTGAGCGGGCGTCTGCCGGAGATCGGCTTGTTGAGCTTGTCGGGCAATCGCCAATCGGTCGGAAGGCCAAATTCGTGCGCGATTGGCTGCAGGCGGGCCATGGGTGGCGAATCGAGGTCTGCCATCCCACCCAACTCGCGGAGTTTTTCGAACTCCGTGCGGGCCTCGTCCTGTTGGCCGATGCGATACAGGATTTCGACGAGGTTGGCTTGCGGCTTGACCTGATATTCGCGGTTGCTGGCGAATTCACGCGCACACCACTCGGCCGCGTCCGGATCGCCCGCCTCGAACATCTTTCGCGACATGAACGCGAAATCGACGTTGACCGAATTGTACGGCAGATCGAGCAGGGCCAGGTGCGCCATGAACAACCACACACCGACGCCGATTGCCACAGGCACTGACAGGACAGCGACGATCATCCACCGCCGCCGCAAAAAGACAAACGCGGCAATTTCGATTGCCATCAGGCCGCAAAAACTCAGAATGAGCGCGCGCTTGCCAAGGTAGAAGCCGGTGACAATGCGGCGGTACGATTCCAATTCTTTGATCGCGTGCGACAGCTCTCCGACAGGCCGCGCGAACTTCATCTCAGCCACCGACATCGCCCGGCCGCGTTGGGACGATTCACGCGCTTCGTCGAGCGCCGTTTTCGCTGCGGCCTCCTGGGTCTCATAGAGGCGGCGAACTTCGGCAAGCTCGCGGTCGCCGGCTGGCACGTCTCCTGTCGAATAGTACGCGACCCCCAGGTTCAGATGCACTTTTCCCTGTTCCGCCGGAAGGGAGGTCTCCTCAATGTAGCCCGATTTGCACTCCTCAATCAGTTCGTCAAAGCATTCAAATTGGCGAAGCGTCTGCAGCAGTCGTTCGCGCCCGTAATAGGCGCTTGTTCCGTGCGTCTCGGTAATTTTCTTCTCGCCTTTCGGCGAGTCTTCATTGTCGGAGCTGTCGTCCTCTTCGGGCGGTTCGACCAGGTTGTACTGCGGATGCCGCGGAAGATCGATCATGTGTTTTGCGGTGCGCCGCGCGTCGTCCACGCGGCCCATGTACAGCAGTGTCCGCACGAGCCATTCGTTGTTGTGGGCGTAGAAAATCGACTGGTCGGGAATCACGCGGTCGTGTATCTGGCGGGCATGTTCCGTGCGGATCGACGCCTCGAGCTGCCACGCGGCCTGCGGGTATCGATGCAGGGTGAAATAGATGTGGGTCGGCATATGCCACATGTGGCCGATCGAGGGAGCCGACGGACCGCAGTTATCGGCCGAGTCGAGCGCGCGGCTCTCGCTCGAGGCCATGTTGCAGATATGAATCACGGCGTGGTTGATCGGATGATATCGATTCACCTTGAGGATCGTGCTCGCCAGATCGAGGGCACCGTGCACTTCGCTGGGGGCCGCCTGCCCGGATTCGATCCTAAACCAGAGCCGCCAGACCTCGCGCGCCTTGGCTTCGAGATCATCCGGGTACTTGGCGATGATCGCACGGTAACCGCCTTCTGACTGCAGCGCGTCGATATACATCTGCTCGCGATCGGTCAGACCGGTTTTATTCTTGGCCGCCAAGAGCGCAAATTGCTTCGCTCGCGCGGGCCGGTAATGGTTCGCGATCGAGACTCCCCACCATGCCATGCCGGCGCAGGTTGGATCGAGGGCGGCGACTTCCCGGAACGATCGCTCGGCCTCGGCGTACCAGAAGCCGTGCAATTGGCCGACGCCCTGTTCGAAGAATTTTTGGGCCTTTTCGACCTTGTGGGTGATGGGGAAATGGACGTTCCCCGTCCCGCCCATCAAATAGGCGCTTTGCCGCAGACCGGTGTCGAAGATCTCGCCGTGCTTCGAGTGGCCGGGTTGGACCGGTTCATCCCCGAGAGCGGCACGACCCAAAAGGGCGACCGCCCCGATGAGGAACAGGCATTTCGAAATCGCGGGCATGCGAACGAACCTTCCCCCGACTTTTACGTCAGACACCCGTCAAAGCGACAAAAGAATCTGGGCAGGCCGACCCAATCCTGGCCGCTTTTCCAGGGGGGACGGAGGGAATTGGTTTCCGGCGAGGGCTGGACGCCTCGGCGTGTCGGACTTCCCCTCGCAACGTCGTCAATCCTGCGTCAAGGTGGTCGGCTGATCGCGTCCCTCGACAATCAGCAGTTCCTTGTCGGCGGGAATTGCGGTGAGCGTCTGGTCGCGCCCTGACATCCAGTGAATGACGATCGATTCGGCGGTGGTGTGGGACCCAAGTCCGAAGACCAGGGCCCGTTCGTTGCTCGCCTGGAATCCGTCCCCCGCGCTGAGCTGGCGTACGATCTTCTTCCCGCCGCTGACGACCTCGACCGTCGTTCCGATCGAGTCCCGCGCCGAGCCGGTGCTGACCAGCCTGAGCGTCAAATGATGGCCCGGATTTCGGGTCGTGTTCGTCAACAAGGCGACGGGAGCGCGCGAGTGACAAACCACCACGTCTTCCCGCCCGTCCCGATTCCAATCGAGGCGTGCGACCGATCGTCCCAAATGCTTTTGCTGGAAATAGGGGCCCAAGGTTTCCGGCGAGACTTGGGCGAAGTGCCCCTTGCCGTCGTTCGTGAGATATAAAGGCTGCATCTCATAAGGAACGAATGGGTTTCGCAGGTCGTCGGTGTTGCCGCACGTATCGATCAAGTCGAGCTTGCCGTCGAGCTCCGCGTCGAGCGCCTGGGTTCCGAAACTGGTCGTTGTATAAGTCGGTTCATACAGCCCGGCTGGCATGCAGGCGTCGCGAAAGAATCCGCCTTTTTGCTGCAGGTACAACGTGCCGGGCTCCTGCATGAGGTGCGTCCCGTGGAAGTCGAGCAAGCCGTCGCCGTTGAAGTCTCCCGCGGCGAGTCCCATGGACTTGCGCGCCGTCCCGTCGAACGCAAAAGCCAATCCCATGGGAAGGCTTGCCTCTGTAAATTTGGGCGGATCGCCGCGTTTAGCGACGTCGTTTTTGAAGAAGTAGTTTTGCGTTCCGACGTTGCCGACGAACAGGTCGAGCTTGCGCGAGCCATCGACGTCGGCCGCGATCACTGATGTCCCACGATCGGAAAAGTGATCGATTTGAGCCGTTGCCGTCGCATCCTCGAAGCGACCGTCCCCCTGGTTTAACCAGAGCCGATGATGTGCCGTCGGGAACCCGAAAGTCACGCAAGGATAACTGTGATTCTCCTTGTCATGGCAGATTCGGGTCAGGGCATCCCCCTCGACGTAGCCGAGAGCATAGATATCCGGCAGCGAGTCGCCATTGAAATCGGCGATCACGCAACTGCTGGTCCATTGCGACTCGGCAGCACCGGAGTCTTCCGAAGCATCGCTGAACGTCCCATCGCCGTTATTGAGGAACAGGCGATTGGAGCCGATGTTGCCTACGAAGATGTCAGGAAAGCCGTCGTTGTCGATATCCCCGACGGCGACACCCTGGCTGTACCCGTTTTCCACGAGGTGAGTTTGTGACGTCACATCGGCGAAGTGGCCATCACCCAGATTGCGGAACAAGCGATCGAGGTGTTCGGTCTGATCGCGGTCCTGCGGATCCTTGCTGCCCTGCGTGAGATAGAGATCGGGCCAGCCGTCACGATCAAAATCCACGACTCCCGCGCCCCCACCGTTGATGGCGTGGAACTGATTCAGTCCTTTGACTTCGCGATCGCCACCATCGAAGTACTCGAAGTGGATTCCGGCTGCCGCTGCCTGGTCCTCGAACGAAACCCGGCTCGCGGGCACGTGGGGATTCGAGACTGTCGAAGCGACTTTCCACTTCGGAAGCGGGAGCATTGACAGGTCGAGTTTGTTGGCGGGATTGAAGTTCGGCAGAGTTCGCTTTTTCTCGACCTCTTTCAGCTGTGGCTCGATCTGCTTAAGGTCCTGTTCCAGGGCCTTGTTGTTGGGATCGATCTGGTAGGTCATTTGGGTCCAGCCGTAGGCCTCCCAAAAATTTCCCAGCTCATCGGCGGCCTTGATCGCCCGATTCGCCTGCTCCAGGTCCCCCTTGCCGTTGCCCAGCTCGTAAGCCCGGAAATGGTTGAGGCGGGCCAGGTCGACGTAGTCAGCCAGCTTTTTCGTGCGCTCGAAAAATGGCGCGGCGTCCGGCTTGCGGTTCATTTCGGTCAGCAAGAGCGCGATTTGGTAATTGGCCTCCGGCAGATTGGGGTCGCGTTTCAGGGCCTCCCAATAGCAGCGGGCCGCCACCTCGTTCTGATGAGCCCGCTCGGCACGAGCAGCGCAGACGGTCCAATACAGCGGGTGCTCGGTGACAGTTCCCTTCGCATTTGTTTGCCATTCGAGGAATTTCGCGTCGTCGCCCGACTCGAACAGCACCCAGCCGAGCTTCACTTGCGCCTCGTCGATCTTCGGCGCGATCTCGATCACTTTTCGCAAATCGGCTTCGGCTTCTTTGTATTTGAGCTGCACACGAAGCAGGCTGGCATGGCCCAAGAGCACATCGGGATCGTCGGGACTGACTTTGATGGCCCTGAGCAGTTGATCGGCGTCGGGAGTCAGCCGCTGATTGTGCGAGAGGTCATCCATCATCTCCACGTTAAGCCGTTGCTTTTCCTCGATCTCGGCCAACTCGATGGGAATCAGCTCCCAGTTTCTGTTCGCCATTCGCAGGACGGTGCCGAGCAGCCACGTTGCGTTCGGCTCCCCCGGTGTCAGCACCAGAGCACGGCGGAATTGCTCTTCGCCCTCTCTGTATTTCGATTGCTGATTGCACAGGATCTGCCCGGCGTGCACGTGGCACCAGGCTGCTGACTCGGATTCACTGTCCTGTGCCTTCAGAAAATAGGGGAGCGCTTCCAATTGGCGTTCCTGCCGCACCAGGGCTTGTCCGTAAAACAACAGGGCCTGCGTCGATTGCGGCTCTCGATCCAGCACACGCTTCGCGTAATGCTCGGTCTCGATATATTTGGCGAGCGCTTTCTTGGGCTCTGTCGAGATGAGCTTCTCTCCATCCGTAAACGCTTCCTGCATTTTCTTCAGAATCGCCGGGATGGGCTCGGTGTCGACGCGCACCGTGGCGTAGACGGCGGCCGCCACGAAGCCACCCAAGAGCAGCAGGACCACGATCAATCGCAGCTTGACGGCGCCGCGACGCGTACGGGCCGCAGGTCCGAAGGGGCGGACGGACCGGCCCAGCGGCAGGATTCGGAAAGGGTGCATCGGTGAATTGACGACTCTTAAACGGGAACGAAAGGGCGCGCCAGCAGAGCGCAAAAACGACGGCTCAATCAACCATACATTCCGGGCTGAGCGAAGTGAAGGCCGGGCAAGTGAACGCAGGCTGCCAGCAGCGCCCGTCTGCTAGGACGTGCGGCCCGAGCTCAGCCCGCGAAGGTGGCCGGCCGACGATTCAAAGAACCTGCGGCGGCGGTCGGTCGATTCGCCACCAGACCGCGTTGAGCGTTCCAAATCGTCGAGGTTGGCAGCGCAAATCCGGCAGCCGACCGATCGCAGATGAAACTCGACGTATTCCGCGAGCGAAGGCTCGAGCGTCCCCAACAAGAAACTGCCCAATTGCTTGCGAGTTGGACAACTGAGGCGCCGCCGCCGCCAGATTTCTCCCACGGAATGGATCCCCTGGTCGCGGCGGCGGGACAGGGCGGCCACGCGCAATCGCAGTGCCTCGTCGCGGCGCAGATCCCCCTCGATGACCGTCATGCGTTCGGCCGGCAACATCTCATCGAGATAGGCCAGCAGATCGGCGTCGGAATGGGTTGCAGTGACAGCCATTTGCGTGATTTTAGCCGGCCGCAGGGCTGCTTGCCACTACCTGACGTGCTCGGTAGCATAAAGCCGCTCTTGGGGTCGTGGCGGGAAGAGCGCGGGGCAAGGATCGGGGAGAGTATCCGTTTGCGGCCGGCGTGGCCCAGAGTTTGCAGCGATCCCGGGCCCTATCTCCCTGACGCGCCAAGAGTTCTTATCCAGACGCTGTTTTGGGGTAAGCCGTGTCCGTTCAAGCGCCGAAGCGATCGGTTCCCGAGCTGAGGGAAATCGCCAAGAAACTGCGGAAGGACATCATCCGCATGACGACCGCCGCCGGCAGCGGTCATCCAACCAGCAGTCTGTCGGCCGTCGAAGTCGTCGCGGCGCTCTATTTCGGCGGATTCATGCGGTACGACGTCAAGGCACCGCACGACCCCCAGCGGGACCGCTTCATTTTGAGCAAGGGTCACGCCGTGCCCGTGCTCTATTCGGCGATGGCCGAGGCCGGCTACTTTCCGGTGGACGAGCTGCTGACGCTACGCAAACTCGGCGGCCGGCTCGAAGGTCACCCGAACATGCGACGGTTGCCGGGGATCGAGGCGTCCACTGGCTCACTCGGACAGGGTCTCTCGTTCGGCGTGGGCGAGGCGCTCGCCTGCCGTTTGGATCGGCTCGATTCGCACGTCTACGTGATGATGGGCGACGGCGAGATCGAGGAGGGGCAGGTCTGGGAAGCGTTTGCCGCGGGGCACAAATACAAGCTCGCCAATCTCACCGCGATTGTCGATCGCAACGGCTTCCAGCAGACCGGCCCAACGGCCCACGTCATGGACATGACGTCGGTGGCCGACAAAATTGCCGCCTTCGGCTGGAATACGCAAACCATCGAGGGAAACGACATGCAGGCGGTGGTCGACGCTCTCACAAGAGCCCGGCAAGTCAAAGACCAGCCGACCGCCATCGTTTCGCACACCCGCAAAGGTTTCGGCATCCTGCCTTTGTTGGAGAAGGAAGGGGACTTGAACTATCACGGCAAACCTCTCTCCAAAGAGCTCGCGGAAAAGGCGCTCCAACTGATCGACAGCAATTGACCCGCCAACAAAACGACGGGCGTTCGCGAAACCAGAGACTGCGGAACGACAGATGAAGATCGGAGAAAAAAGCGGACTGAAGTTGGGGCAAGCAACGCGCGATGCCTTCGGTGACGCGCTGAAAGAGTTTGGCGGCTCCCATCCGCAAGTCGTCACCGTCGATGGTGACGTCGGCAACTCCACTCGCACGGAAGTCTTCGCTCAAGCATTCCCGGAACGCAGCTTCAACGTCGGCATCGCGGAAAGCAATCTGGTGAGCGTGGCCGGCGGATTCGCGGCCTGCGGAAAAATACCAGTTGTCGCCAGCTTCGCCTGCTTTCTGTTGAACAACGCCTACGAGCAGATCCGGATGTCGGTCGCATTTCCCGCGCTCAATGTCAAACTCGTCGGCACGCACGCGGGAATTTCGATCGGCGAAGACGGCCCCTCGCAAATGGGCATTGAAGACGTCGCCCTCGCGCGGTCATTTCCCGGGATGGTGGTCATCGTTCCCTGCGATGCTCCTTCAGCCAAGAAGGCGACGGGTGCCATGCTGGCGCACGAAGGGCCCACCTATCTGCGGTTGGGCCGCCCCAAGGTCCCGGTCGTCTATGCCGATGGCTGCGACTTCGAGATCGGCAAGGCGATCACCGTGCGCGACGGCTCGGACGTGACGATCATCGCAAATGGGCTGATGGTCGCCGTCGCCCTCGACGCGGCACACGATCTGGCGGCTGAAGGTGTCTCGGCTCGCGTGATCGACATGCACACAGCCAAGCCGCTGGACGAGGAAGCGATCATCAAGGCGGCTCGCGAAACGGGCTCCATCGTCGTGGCCGAGGAGCATCTGGCTGCTGGGGGGTTGGGGTCGGCCGTGGCGATGGTGACCGGGCAAACACTTCCAGTTCCCATGGCCTATGTGAATCTTGGCGATCGCTACGCAGAGAGCGGCGACCCTGAGGGTCTGCTGGAACACTATGGGTTGACTGCGGCGGCGGTCTGCGAAGCCGTTCGGCGGGTCAGCCGCCGCTAGCGACGCTCGACAATCAATTTTTACTGATCCATTGCGGCCGAGAACGAGATCGCTTCAATACAGCCGGCGGGAAACCTCCCCGCGTTGACCAGTTGGTGTCGAGTGATCGAGTATCGGACGTTCGCCAATCGCGACCCGGCGCGAATCGCCGCCCTGTGGAACGCCAGCCCGCTCGGCCGGGGCGCCGCAACTGGCATCGGCGTCGATGCGTTCGAGACGCTCAACTTCGCGCAGCCTTACTTTGATCGCAAAGGCGTGATCCTGGCCTGCGACGGGGACGAAGTTGTCGGCTTTACTCACGCCGGCTTCGGGGCCAACGCCGACGAGTCGGCCCTGTCTTACGATGCGGGCGTGGTCTGCGCCGTGGTGGTGCATCCGAATTTCCGGCGGCGGGGGATCGGCCGCGAACTCGTGCGGCGGGCCGAGGATTACCTGCGCGAGCGAGGAGCCAAAAAACTACAGGGCGGGCCGAGCGCGCCGCTCGATCCCTTCTTCTTCGGGCTCTACGGAGGGAGCCGCCCGTCCGGCTTCTTGGAATCTGATCCGGACGCCGCACCGTTCTTCACGGCGATGGGCTACCAGCCGGTTGAGCGGCACGGCGTCTATCAATGCGACCTGACGACGCAGCGCGGTCCGATGACTTTTCGTTTCGTCAACGTGCGCCGAAAGATGGAGCTTACCGTTTCGCCCGAACCGTCCAATGTCAGTTGGTGGTGGGAGACGCGCTACGGCCGGCTCGACACCGTGCAATTCAGCCTGCAATCCAAAGAGAACCCCGCCGAGGTGGCCGAGCTGACGGTGGTCGGCCTGGATCTGTATTTGACGGCGTGGCAGCAACGAGCGGTCGGCCTGGCCGAGTTGCGCACCGTGACGACGGAGTTGCGTAAAGGCTACGCTCAGGCCCTGCTCGTAGAATCCTGCCGGCGCTTGAAGGACGAGTTGGTGACCCTCGCAGAAGCCCACGCGATCGAATCCAACACGCCGATCGTCAAACTGCTCGAATCGTGCGGCTTCGCTCGCGTCGACACAGGAGTCGTGTACGTTAAGGCGGAGTCATGATCGGGGGCGGCCGCTGACTCGGCTTTGTGTGCCCGGCTGAGGGGTCGCCGCTCAGCCGTGTGCTCAAAGCGTCGATCCAAAATGCCGATGTCCCTGAACGACCTGCCACGGCTGGCGCGGACCATCGCGCGATCTGCGCCCCTCGCAAATCTACTGGCGCGGGCGTTATGCGTTGCGCCGGCGCAGTCCATTTCGCTCGGCTCACAGGTCGACTGTGCGTGCGGCCTCGGATGGCCTGGCAGAGTCGTTGGCCCGCAAACGAGAGCACGACTTTGCCTGGGTGACCCGTGAAAGTGTCGACCAGGACGAGCAGGCGATCGTCGAGCGTTTGTCCCAGGGCGTCTTTCTGCATCTCAACGAAGAGCGAAGGCTCGGCCGACCCCCGGATTGGCTGCTGGGTCCTTGCAGTCACGGCAGGTTGTGGACCGTCACCCTGCACTATCACCGCTGGGCCTGGGAACTCGCGATGATTGCCGGCCGCAAAGGACCGCACGCCGCACGCGCCCGTGACCTCTTTCGTGAACTTGTCGCCGACTGGATCGAGCGCTGCGACATCTCGCGGCCCGGCGCACGCGATCTGGCCTGGAACAGCTATGCGATCGCAACGCGACTCGAATGGTGGTCGCTTGCCGCTTTGCAGCTCACGGGATGGGACGCCGATCCGCAATTTGAAGCCGCGTTCTACCAAAGTTTTGGTCGTCAGGCCGATCACCTGGCACACAATATTGAATGGGATCTGCGCGGCAATCATCTTGTGCGCGACGCGGTGGGCTTGGCATGGGCCGGTTGCTTCTTACCTCTGGTAAACGATCCGAACTCAAAGCGATATCTGCAGGCCGCCACCAAACTGGCGATCGAGCAGGCCGACGAGCAGGTGCTCCCCGACGGCGGACATTTTGAGCGCAGTCCGATGTACCATCGTCATGTGATGGACGACCTCGGCAAGCTCGCACACCTGAGTGACGACGCGGCCGCACGGGAGCGATTGCACGCCGTCGTGGGCCGGATGGCCGAATTCGACGCGTGGATGCAGCATCCGGACGGCGGACTGGCCCTCTTTAACGACGCCGCGCTCGATGAGGAACCGCCCGTTGGACACCCTGCGCGCCCGCATCCGGAGATCGAGCCGCGCGGCGGGCGTTTCTTCGCCGACACCGGCCTCGCGGTCTGGCACGGAGCGAACTGGAGCCTCTTTTTCGACGTCGGTCCGATCGGCCCCGACTATCAACCCGGACACGGCCACGCCGACAATCTCACGCTCGAATGCTCCTACGCCGGAGAGCGGCTGTTCGTCGATCCGGGAACGCATTCGTACGATTTCGACGAGCGGCGAGCCTACGATCGATCGACGGCCGCACACAACACGGTCTGCGTGGATGGCACGAACTCCAGCGAAGTCTGGCACATCTTCCGTGTCGGCCGCCGCGCGCGGCCGATCGATGGAAACGTTGCCGCCGACCGCACGCACTTCGATGCCTCAGCGGCTCACGACGGTTACTCACGTTTGGGCGTCATCCATCGCCGCCGTGTCCGGCTGACGAGCGACGAAACGCTCTCGATCACAGATCGGCTCGAGGGCCGCGACTCCCACACCCTCCAAGGAGGTTGGCTCCTCGCACCGGGTTGGACTGCAACACCAGCCGAATCGGGTTGGCAGCTCCAGCGTGAAGGCAAATCCCTTCGCGTGCGACTGCAGGGACCGACTGATCTGCGGCTGAGTCTCGAAACGAAACCCTGGCATCCGCGGTTCGGAGTCAGAGATCCCCACGACCCGCCTCGCCTGGCGATGGGAGGGCCGTTTGCCGTTCGAGGTGGTGACGAGCGTTTCCGCTTCGTAGGGTGGGACTAGGCCCGCGTCGGGCCGACGGCCCACCATTTCAGCGCGCAGTTGGTGGGCCGTCGGCCGCCTTCGGCGTCCTAGTCCCACCCTACGGGAATAACTACCGGGCTAGGCGCCCCCCTCCCACTTCTGGCGATCGAAGTCCGCGAACGTCTGTCCCGCTTCGGCCAGGCGCTTGAGCAGAGGCGACGGCTTCCACCAAAAACCCTGCTCTTTCTCGAATTGGCACACCCGGTCGTAGACCTTTTTGAGGCCGATCGTGTCGGCGTAGAACATCGGTCCGCCGCGGAATGCCGGGAAACCGTACCCGTAGATGTAGACGATGTCGATATCGACCGATCGCAGGGCGTGCCCCTCGTCGAGGATGGCGGCCCCTTCGTTGATCAGGCCGTAAATCGTCCGCTCGATGATCTCCTCCTTGCCGATCTTGCGCTGCGGGATGTCGGCTTCCTTGACGGCAGCGGCAATGATCTTTTCCGCTTCCGGATCGGGCATCGGCGTACGGTTGCCTTTCTCGTACTTGTACCAGCCGGCGCCGGTTTTCTGGCCATGGCGCCCGGCTTCGACAAGCCGATTGTCGGCCAGGTGCGGCCGCATGCCTGCGGGCACCTTATGCTCGGCCTCTTTTCGGACCTTGTAGCCGACGTCCAGCCCGGCCAGGTCGCCGACCGCCAGCGGGCCCATCGCCATGCCGAACTCGTAGAGGGCCGCATCGACATCCTGCACCTTGGCTCCCTCTTCAACGAGGAAGGCGGCCTCGCGCATGTAGGGCCCGAACATTCGGTTGCCGACGAAGCCCCAACAGTTACCGACGAGCACGCCGACTTTGCCAAGTTTTTTGGCGAGGGCCATCGACGTCGCCAGCACTTCCTTCGACGATTGTTTGCCGCGGACAATCTCGAGCAGCTTCATCACATTGGCCGGGCTGAAGAAGTGGTTGCCCACCACCATCTGCGGCCGCCTGGTCGACGCGGCGATCTGATCGACGTCGAGCGTGGAGGTATTTGAGGCCAGCACCGCACCTGGCTTGGCGACTTTGTCGATCTCGCCGAAGACTTTCTTCTTCAGCTCCATATTCTCGAAGACGGCCTCGACGACGATGTCCGCGTCCTTGATGTCTTCGTAATTGAGCGTCGGCTTGATCATCCCCAGTTTCTGGTCGACCTGAGCCTGCGTCATCTTGCCCCGCTGCACCGAGACACCGTAATTGCGTTTGATCGTCTCCAGGCCGCGATCAAGCTCGGCTTGACCGACCTCTTTCAGCGTGACAGGAATGCCGGCATTCACGTAGGTCATCGTGATGCCGCCGCCCATGGTGCCGGCGCCGATGACGGCCGCACTCTTCACGTCGATCGGTTTGATGTCGTTGGGCAGGTCGGGGATCTTCGCGACCGTCCGTTCGCCGAAGAAGACATGGATCAGCGATTTTGACTCGTTCGCGAACAGACACTCACGGAAGAGCTCCGCCTCCTTCTTGACGCCCTCCTCAAACGGGAGCTTGGCGGCCGCCTCGACCGCCTCGATCGCCCGATAGGGCGCCTGCATGCCGCGCCAGGTCTTGGCGACCTGCTTCTTGAGTTCGGCGATACCCGTCGCAATCGCCGCCGGATCGCCGAAGCGATCTTGGATGTCACGCGTTTTCCGCGGCGGCTTGCCCGCCTGGCTGCGGGCGTATTTCACCGCGCCGGCCAGCAGCTCGCCTTCGATGAGCTGATCGACGATGCCCCATTCGTAGGCCTGCTTGGCGGAAATCGGATTGCCGATGGCGCACAGCCCGGCCGCGCGAACGATGCCCGCCAAGCGCGGCAAGTGCTGCGTCCCCGCGCCGCCCGGGATCAGCCCGAGCTTCACTTCCGGCTGGCCGACCTGCGAGTTCGGAACGGCGACGCGGTAATGACAGGCCTGCGCCAGCTCGAGGCCGCCGCCGAACGCCGTGCCATGAATCGCGCAGACCACCGGCTTCGCGCAGTTTTCGACGACGGTGAGCATCGGATGCAGTCCCGGGCCGCGCTCCTTTGCTCCCGAGCGGATCTTGGCGAACTCTTTGATGTCGGCCCCCGCGACAAAGGTCTTGCCGCCGCCGATCAGCACGATCGCCTTGATCGACGGATCGGCCGCCGCGGCCTGCACGTGGGCGATGACCCCTTCGGGCACGCCGGGGCTGAGCGCGTTGACCGGCGGATTGTTGATCGTCACGACCGCGACGTCACCGTCCTTGGAAAGCGTTACCAAGTCACTCATGGTGCGGACCCTTTTTTGTCAATCACCGTTTTTGTCAAGCGGGGTAAGAGTCTGTATAACTGGGTCGATCGAGATTCGATCGATTTCAATCTGTGACCATCGCGGAGCCCCCTCACCCCCAACCCCTCTCCCGCGAGGGGAGAGGGGAGGAGAATTGCACGCGCCATGTCGTTGCACAAACGACTTTGGCGCCAACGTAAGTCTTCCCCCCTCGCCCCTTGCGGGAGAGGGGTTGGGGGTGAGGGGTATCCGGCAACTATCCTAGAATCGCTTACGGGCGAGCACCCGTCGATTTTCGCGCTTCGCGATCCGGCTGCGAAGTTTCCCATTCTCCAGGAATCACACGCCATGAGCAACCGTTTTGACCTCACCGGCAAGAACGCCATCGTCACCGGCGCGACTCGCGGAATCGGGCTGGCGATTGTCCGCGGATACGCCGAGGCCGGCGCCAACGTCACGCTCTGCGGCCGCAAGCAAGAAACCGTCGACGCGGCCCTGGCCGAACTCGGGCCGGTCAAAGACAAAGTGCTCGGCGTCGTGGCTCACGTCGGCAAGAGCGAAGATCTTGAAAAGCTGCTCGCCGAGGCCGAGAAAAAATTCGGCCCCGTGAACGTGCTGGTCAACAACGCGGGCACCAACCCGTATTTCGGCCCGATCCTCGGCTCGGAGGAGCGCGCGTGGGACAAGACGATGGAGGTCAACCTGAAGGGGCCTTACATCCTGTCGCGAATGGTCGCGCAAAAGATGGTTCAAACCGGCGGCGGCTCGATCCTCAACATCGCCTCGGTCGCCGGTCTGCAAGCTGCCGTGTATCAAGGCATTTACTCAGTCTCAAAGGCCGGCCTGATTATGCTCACGAAGTGCATGGCCCGCGAACTGGGCCGCCAGAAAGTCCGCGTCAACTGCATCTGCCCCGGCGTGATCAAAACCCACCTGGCCGAAGCCCTCTGGAAAGACGAAGCCCGCCTCAAAGAATTCGTCAAAAACAAATCCCTCGGCCGCATCGGCGAAACCGAAGAAATCGTCGGCGCGGCGATCTACTTTGCGTCCGACGCGAGTTCATTCACAACCGGGGCGGCGCTGGTGATTGATGGGGGGATGGTGATCTGAGGCGGCGGGTTGGAAATGGGTCGATCGAGGTGGATAAGTGCCTCTTCCGCAGCTTAACGAGTCTGGCGATCTGCCTAGGGGACTTCATGCCGCAACGCTCGACGAGGTGCTCGAGCGATTCGGCTCGGGATCGAGGCGGCGAGCACTGTTAGGCGGGCGCTTGCAACGTATCTGGGACTTGGCGTCCTCGACGGGCAAGGTCAGTCGGTTCGTCTTGTTCGGCTCATTTGTGACAAGTAAACCCGATCCGAACGACATTGATGTCTTCTTGCTGATGGACGACTCTTTCGATGTGAAAAGGACAACTGGCGAGACACGGCTCGTATTTGAGCATGGTTCTGCTCAGGATCGCCTCGGAGCCAGCGTGTTTTGGCTGCGCAAGATGTCTGCCTTGGACGGTGAAGAGGCGGCCATCAATCAATGGGCATCCAAGCGAGACGGAACTCAGCGGGGTATAATTGAATTGATTTCGAGGCAGACATGATCGCGAGCGACCAAGAACTGCAGGTCACACTCAATCGCATCCGCTCGTTTCAAGAGCAGGTGGCCGCGCTGCGCCGGACTGAGCCCGATCCAGACAACTATCGAGCCTCGGCAGGCGGATTCCTTGCAGAGATCGATCGCATGCAGCTCGAGGTTCGGGACTTTCTCGCTCATCACCCGGCCGAAGTTGTAACGCCGACTTAACCGCGGTTTTGATTCAAGACCGCCGGCAGTTTCTTCAAATCGGCCAACACCAGCGTCTCAAATTCCGTGTCGACCTTGCGCACCCGCGGCAATTCGCCCAAAACTTTTCAGTGACAACGATGTCGCACGCTGGGCTTGCGATACCGAGCGCATTCAGGTCCGCAAGATCGTTTCGTGTGCAGCGCTTTGACTCATTGCTGCGCAACGCGATTTCGAGCTCAGTCTGCGCTCGTACGCATGGGATACTCATCCAAAACGCTGTTAGCCTTTCAGGGCCAAGCTCCCCCCAATCCTGCATCGTACGCCCAACCTCGGCTAACGCTGTTTGTAGCGGCCGGGTGGCCGGGGCGCTCCGCTTTAGCGGAAGCCCCGGAGTGTTCGCGTCCGGACATTCCACCCCGAAGGGGTGGAGGTCCTCTGTCCACTGGCGTGAGCCAGTGGTTGGTGTCGAACAAAATAATCCTTATAGCCCCCGAATGGGGGCGACGGACTCGCTTCTAGCGGCGATACGTTCTGTCGCCCCCTCTCGGTGGCTTTGAATGACGCGCGCACTCGCTTCCCACTGGCTCGCGCCAGTGGCCAGCAGACCGACACCCCTTCGGGGTTCATGAAATCCTTCCTCGTCGCGCGGTGGGCCAACTTTCCGTCCCCTATTGAAAAAAACTGGTCCGGCCCGGCGGGCCAACTTGGCCCACCGTCGTTATTGGCTACACCGGTCCTTCCGATTTGCGCACCAGGGCATACGCAAGTTCTGTCCGCTCATGTCTTTCGATCTTGGACGCGACGACCAGGTCGTCGTCGACGAGTGAGTCGAGTACCTCGATGACTCGCGCCGAGTTGAGACCGAGCAGCCGACGCAAGCGTCGCGCCGTCTCTCCATCGGGCCGCTTAGCCAAGACCTCGAGTGCCCGTCGCCGGTGCCGTTCGAGCGTCACCGTCTCGCGCCGTGTCCGGCGTTCTTCGGTTGCTTCCATCCGCTCCTCGTCGGATTGGGCCTCGGCGATCGAGACCGCGCGGACGGCCGTTTTCCATTTGCGACGCTCGAAGCCGCTCGCGACTCCTTCGCTCGTGTCGAGCGCCCACAGGCCGTGGTGGCCGGCGCGGCCGCCGGCGGTGAGCCACAGTTCGTGACGACCCCGCTCCGCGTCGTAGGGTCGCCGGCGGGAGAGCAAGAGCCATTGGGCGGCGAACTCGGCGAAGCCACTCCAGGCGATGTCGTCGAGCGTGGCCGGGCTGCGGACGGTGTTTTGCGAGCGCTTGCAATGGTGAACGACGAGGATGGTGCAACCGGTCGCGTCGCCGATTTCCGCCAGCGGCCGCAAGAGCGAGCCCATCGCGAACAGGTTGCGGGCATCGTCGCCGCGGATGGCCAGATAGGCCGGGTCGATGGCGACGCAGACCGGCTGCTTGTCGCGAATGATCCGCCTCAGAGCCCGCACGTCGGCGGCATTGTCGAGGCGGGGCAGCTTGGGCGACAGCTCGAAATTCTCGAGCGCGGCGAGGGAGAGACCGCGGGACGTGCAGACGCGACGGGCGATCGATTGCAGCGCGGACAGGCCCGACTCGCCCGAGAGGAACAGCGTACGGCCCGGCTCGGCGACGGGGAATTGTGCGAGGAACGGCGTGCCGCTGGCCAGCGAAATCAGCAGGTCGGCCGTGAGGGACGTTTTGAGCGTCTTGAACGCGCCGAAGATGCCTCCCGGCTGGCCCGCCGCCAGAACGTCCTTGATCAGGTAACGGGTCTCGAACTGGCCCGAGTTGAGCTGGGCAGCGGTGAAGAACGGGAACCGCTCGTCATCGGGCCCGTCGGCCAGGTCGAGGTCGTCGCGAATATCGTCGAGTTCGTGACCCCGGGCGGGCTGATGCCGCGCGGGCTGATGCTGCGCCAGGCGACCCAGCCGCGCGATGATCCCCCGAACATGACAGTTGGCGTCGGGATCGGGCGCGTGGCCGCGAATCTGGCGGATCACCTCCTCCCAAGCCTCGTCCCGGGCCTGGCAAAACTCTGCGAGGTCGACGGCGGCGGCGATCTCGGGGTCGAGCCCGATGGCCGCCAAATATCGGGCAAACGCGTGCCGGCGACCCGAGTCGGTCGGGCCAGAGGGTCGGGATGAGGAGCGCGGATCGGGTTCGGGCTGAGCGCGTTTAAATATGGGCATGGCATAATTATATCGCGCCTGATCGGCCGGTCAAGAGGAGTTATCGCAGATTATCGCTCGCTCCCGCGGGGGGTGGCACTGGCGGCTTGCCCGCCAGTGGTCTTTTGTGCGACAGCCACAGCTTGTTCGCCACTCGACTTCGATGGCAAACTACCTTAATGGCGAGCGATCGTAAGCGGCTCAAGCGCTTTCACACTCCGGGCGACATTCATGAGCTCACGTTTTCTTGCTATGGCCGCCGCCCCTTGCTCGCTGACGAAACGACTTGCCGGCTGCTCTGCCAAAGCGTCGACCGGGCGATAAATCGTCACCGACATCGGCTCATCGCGTTCGTGTTCATGCCGGAGCATGTGCATCTTTTGGTTCTTCCGACCACAATCGAGTGCGACATTGGCGCTCTGCTGTTTGCGATCAAGAGACCCTTTTCGCATCGAGTGAAACAACACTACGAAGCAACCGACTGCTGCTTGCGGTCGGAACTGGTCGTGCGCGAGCGTGAAGGAAAGTCTGCTTTTCGTTTTTGGCAGGAAGGAGCCGGCTACGATCGCAACCTTTTCGAGCCTAAATCAGTCCTCGCGGCGATCGACTACATCCATCTCAATCCGGTTCGACGCGGCTTGGTGACTCGAGCACGCGATTGGAAGTGGTTGAGCTGTCGGTGGTACCTGAGTGATCGGCGAGAAATTGATCCCGATCTGCCCACAATACATGGTCTGCCCGGCGAGTTGGGCTAGGCCAAAGTCCACTGGCGGCCAAGCCGAGGGTGTCCGGGAATCGGCGGCCGAATTTTGGCTTGGGTGCCACGGCTGAGCGGCTGCCGCTCAGCCGTGCTCTTCCCGGTAGCTCGTGCTCATCGGAAATGAACTCGCGTAAGACCTGTCGTGAAGAGCACGGCTGAGCCGAAACGTCTCAGCCGTGGCACCCGATCGAATTCCCGGACACTCTCGGCCAAGCCGCGACTCGACTGAGCTCGCCGAAGTCCAGTGCCACCCGGATCTGGCGGACCCAGCCACCAAGGCGGACGCTTACCAGCCGCCGATCCGGCACAATCGGCTTTTTGAGGCCAATCGTAAGTGGTGATTTGTATGCGGCGTTTGGCGGCTGAAAAGAGTTTGCCCGCACGGGGATCCGGGTCTAAATTTTGACGGCTGCGTGCCGACAGATGCTCTTGGCGCTCGCCGGGCCGACCGGATTGTTGATGTGCCTCAAGCGCGTCGGACGTTGAGCTAGAGGTATCGTAAATGGAACAGGGACTCGAACAAAAGCCGGCTCCGTTTCTCGATCGCCGCGAGATTCCCGCGAGTCCGTGGACCAACGGTCTGGAGCGCCGCCAGTTTTCCAACGCGTACGACTCCTCGCGTCAGGAAGTCAACGAGCTGGCGATGGCCATCGATCAGTACAAGCTGCGGCACCGTCGGCGGTTCATCACGTTTGAAGAGCTGTACGACGTGATCGCCGGCCTGGGCTACCACAAGTAACGCGGCTGACGTGGCGGCTTATATAAGTAGTCGCCAGTAGTCCGCGGTGGTGACGCGTTTGGCTGGGTCGGACGCTGATCGGTCGGACTCAGACGGCGTTGCTGACGCCGGTGCCGGTCTACCGCGTCGACCCCGCGCCCCGGGTGAAACCAGCCTTCGCGAGTGACCGAGCTTTGCCACGCTGCTCGATTTCGCGCGGCCGCGTCACTGGCCGAGACCGCCCGCCTCGTCCACCGATTCTTGACAGAAAGTGTCCGCAAGCAGCCCTTTTTGCCTGATGAGCAGGGGCTGCCGGAGAAATTCGGCCGATTTTGCCTCTTTGGCCGCCCATTTGGGCTGAGTTGAGGTTGACGGCTTAGCGATCATCGGCGAGATTTCGCCCCTTCATATCTCAACTCGAAGTCGCCCTTCCGGCTCATTTCAATTTCACGCAATCCGTAGGCGGGCCGCCGACTCGGAATTTCGCGAATTGAAGCAATTTCAAGCCCATCACACGATCGTCCATCCCGTTCCCGCAAGACAGGTTACGACGTGAAATTACAACTCACCGTCTGCGTGCTAATCGTCTCGGCCGGCGCCCTGCTGGCCGACGACAATCCCGCACTTCTCAGCGCTCCGGCTCCGTATGTCGGTTCACCATTGGAACAATCGGTCGACGGAGTGATGCCTGTTTCCGCATTCGCCCCAGGCTCCGAAGCGATGGCCCCGCCGGTTGTGCTGGGTCCCGACGGAACGCCGGCCACGTCTCAGTATCAGCCGCCGCTCTTGGCGCAGCCCGGCCCCGGCGCGCCCGGCTGCAGCTCGTGCGGACAGACTCCGACTTACGCGGCGCCGGGGTATCCCGCGCCGATCATGGGATCGCCGTACGGCGCCCCCGCGGGCGGAGTGATCGGCTCCTGCCCCGGCGGTCCATTCTCCATTCCGTCACTGACGCCCGACGTCACGATGGTGCCGACGACGCCCAACGGGCCCTTGCCGAACCGTCCGGGCTGGGTGCAGCAGTATGACTTCGGCGGCATGCCCTTCTCGTCCGCGAGCAGCGGCTGGGGTCATTTTGCCGAGGCAACATTTGACCTGGCGTGGAAGTACGTCACGCCGCTTGCTTCGGCTCCGCTCGTGTTTTCATTCACTCAGCAATATGACTTGAGATTGCTCGAAGGGCCCTCGAGCCCGCCCGGCATTCCCAACACAAATCTGCCCGGGTCGTTGCATCGCATCGGCTGGGATTTCGAGCTGAAGACGGCGCTTCCGGAGCAATGGAATGCTGTGATTGGCTTCAATCCGTCGATCGACAGCGACTTTCAAAAGAGCCTGACTAAGAACGCGTTTAACTGGGACGGGCGGGCCGCTGTTCTCTACACTCCGCAGCCCGATCTGACGTTCGTGATCGGATTCATGGAATGGGAACGGATCAATACCCGTTTCCTCCCCTGGGCCGGCATGATCTATCGCCCGAACCCGTACTGGCAGTTCGATCTCGTCTTCCCGCAGTTCCGCGTGGCCACGTTCCTGTGGGATGAGTGGGGCTTTAAGACGATGCTTTATGGCCGCGTCGAATACCACTCAGAAGCCTACGAAATCTATAACCCCGTGCTGGGCGAACGCGACCAGGTTGCCATTACAGACTGGCGGGCGCTGTTGGGAGTCAACAAAGACAGGGGCAACTTCGACTACTTCTTCGAGGGCGGCTGGATCTTCCACCGCGACGTCGATTTCCGCGTGGCTCCGCAGGGATTTGAAGTGACGAGCGGTGCCATCGTCCAGGGCGGCGTCCGGTTCTAGGCATCTCAGCGGCGGAACGATGTAGGTGGGCCTTCGGCCCGAAGCGGGCCCCCGTGTCTGTACACACCTGCCCACCCTACGAATCACGCGGCGCGGCTGGCGTCGATCTGGGGTGGTTGTTCGAGCGGCGCCTGCTGGCTGAGCTGGATCAAGAGGCCGCGGATAATCCGTTCGACCTCGATCTTTTCGCCAATCCATTGCTCACGTTGCGCATGCAGCTGCTCTTCGCGGGTTCGCAGCGCGGCGGCGTTGTCGGCGAGCGTTCGGCTGCGGCTCTCGAATTCCTCACGCCGCTCCTTGGCAGCGATGGCGGATTCTTGAGTCTCATTCGCTAGTTCGTGACGCTGCGATTGCACGGACGCCTGCAGGAGAGCGAGCTCCTTTCGTTCGCGTTCGATCGTGTCGCGGGCTTGCTGCGTGTCGTCCTGCATCCGGCGCTGGGTTTCGGCGAGCCGTCGCTTGGCCGTCTCGACGCCCGCAGTCTCGGAAAGCTGCGCCCAGACTTCTTCGATGGCCATTCGCATTTCGAGCGTGGCCCGATGCGTTTCCTCGAGTTCCAAACGCAGCCCCTCGAGGCGTTCGCGACGCTTGTCCAGCCGGTCGCTTTCGGCGGCCACGAGGGTTTCGCGCCGTTCGAGTTCCGCTTCCCGCTCCTGTCGCGATTGCGTCCAGGCATCACGTTCGCGGACGAATTCCTGCTCGCGGCTTTTCAACTCGGCTTCGCGAGTCTGCCGCTGGTCGGCTTCGAGCGATTGCTCGCGGGCCAGCGACTGTTCGCGCTCTTCGACGAGGGCGCGCACGTGTGTCAACTGCTCGTAACGCAGTCGCCAGGCAGCCTCCCGCTCCTCGAGATCCGTCCGGTCGGCTTGATGCTGGCGGCGCAGCTCGTTCTGCGCGGCTTCGACTTCCTGCCGCGCCTTCTGCAGATGTTCCTGTTGGAAGCGGACGCGATTCTCGAGCAGGTTCCGCTCCTGTTCGAGTCGGCTCAACTGCTCGCGGTGCTGGTCCTCGAGCTTCTTTTGCTCGTCGCGAAGGCTCTGCTCACGGGCCTCGACCCGTTGCTTGAGGTCCTCTTCGATGCGCGAGCGAACCGCGTCCAGCTCTCGCCGGGAGCTGTCAATCTCTTCCCGCACGCAGGCCCGTTCGCGATCGATTTCCTCGATCTGAATCCGCTTCAGCTCGGCCAGTTCTTCCGAAAACCGCCGGCGATCGGCCTCGAGCTTTTCGCGTTCGGCCGCCAGGGTTTGCCGTGCGGCGAGATCTTGTGCCTCGAACGCCTCACGTTCGCGGCGCAGCTCGTCGAACTCGCGCCGCCGCGCGGCTTGCATTTCTTCCTGAGCGCGCTCGGAGGCCGAGAGGGTGACGTCACGCCGCTTGGACAGTTCTTCTTCGTCGAGCGCGCGCTGGCGGTTCCAGGCGGCCCGTTCGGCTTCGAAGGCGGCTCGCTCGGCAGTCAGTTGCGCGTCGATTTGACCGCGCAGAGCGGCCCGCTCGTTCTGGAACTGCGTCTGCAGCGAACGGACCATTTCCTCGCGTTCTCGGCGGCGCTTCTCGATTTCCTCGGCCAGGGCGCGGCGCTCTTCTTGAAGAGCCTCCTGCGTCTGCTGGATGGTCATCCGCTCGATTTCCAGCTCGCGATCGACGACCGATCGCAGGCCGGCCCGGTCGGACGACATCTGATCCCGCAACCCGAGCACCAGCCGCTCCTGCTCTTCGAGGTCGCTGACCAGCGATTCGCAGGCGTTGATCTTGTCGTTGAGGGCTGTCTCGCGCGCCTTGCACTCGGCTTGGCGCTTGAGCATGTCCTCTTCGAATTCTTGCACCCAGAGGCGGGCGTTGCGCCATTCCTGGTCCAAGAGCGCGTGCTGCTCGTGCAGCGCGGATTCGCGTCGCTCGAGCTCCTCGCGTTCGGTGCGCAGGTGGGCGGCGATCTGGCCCGTTTGACGCAGTACTTCTTCTTCACGCCGCGAAAAAGGCGGGGACTGCGCAGCACCTTGGCCACTGAGCGCCGGCTCCGTCGGCGCCAAGCCGGCGCTGGTGGGGGGAGTTCGGCCGGCGTCCGCACTCCGCGGAGGTGCGGAAGTGTGCGCGCGGTCGATGCGACGTTGTGTGATTTCCGCTTCGTCGTCGCCCGCGACCGGCCCGGCCGCTTGCTTCGCGTCGAGGAGCTGGCCGGCGAGGCGACGCAAGAAAGACGTGGGGGGGCCCGCCGGCAGGGGAGGCGAAGTCCGGTCGCGTTGACTGCGAACAGGATCGCTCATTCGGGAATCCTTTCCCCCTCGGCGAGCTTAAAGGCGAGCCAGTTTGACCAGCGAGTTTAGGGCGAAACTGAGTCGGCGAGATCAACGCGAGCCGATCCATCGGCTCGGTCCGGTCGCATTTGTCACGTGGGCCTGATTTTCAGGAGTCCCTGTTTTTCAGGCGTGACGCTTGTCGGGTGTCGTTGTTTGTTCGGCGTGGTTGTTGAGCAGCGAGACCAGCTTGTCCTTGGGGACCAGTCCCACCTGGCGATCGACGGCCTTGCCCCCCTTGAAGAGGATCACGGTCGGAATGCCCTGGATGTTGTACTGGGTCGGCGTGACGTTGTTTTCGTCGGTGTTCATTTTGCCGATGCGCACCTTGCCAGCGAACTCGCCGGCCAATTCTTCGATCGTCGGCGCCAGGCGCAGACAGGGTCCGCACCACGGAGCCCAAAAGTCGACAAGCACCGGCTGACTGGAATCGAGCACCTCGGCCTTAAAGTTGGCGTCTGTAAATTCCTGGAGTCCTTGAGCCATTGTGGATCCCTATTTGCTAATCTGCGGGGCTCGAACGCACGGCTCAACATTGAGCACGGACCGCTCAGCGGTTCATGCCGCCAATCGGGCCTCGCGATCTTCGAACAACCGCTAGAGTTTTCTCGTCGTTTGCTTGCCGGGGATTATAGGGAAATCGCCCCGCGTGTCAACTTTTGCCTGACGAGGCCAATCGTCGTAAAGGTTTTGTGCTTCTGAAGATTCGGCTGTCAGGAACCGCGTTGACCAGGTCCTGGTTGCTTCCCTAAATCACACAGATTACCCTCAAACTGAAATGGAAGGGCCAATGATCGAAAGCGGGGCTGCCAGCCTATCGTCCAACGTGCGCCAGGAGGGGCGCTTGAGCGGCACAGGCCGTGATGAGATGCACCGGGACGACGCTTCGGAAGTTCGCCCTTTGTCGGAGCCCCTATCGCGGCCGATTCGACTGGGTGTCCTCGTCTCAGGAGGCGGCTCGAACCTTGCCAATTTTCTCAAACGCCAAGCCAGCGGCCAGCTGAATGCCCAGTTTCCGCTGGTGATTGCCAGCCGCTCAGATTGCCGGGCATTGGAAATCGCGAAGAGCGCGGGCATCCGCGCCGAAGCCGTTTCGCGGAAGAGCTTTAAGAGCGTCGACGAGTACAGCGCGAGGATCTTTGAGATGCTCCGCGAGGCCGAAGTGGACCTCGTGGTTTTAGCTGGCTTCCTGTGCTTGCTGCGGGTACCGCCCGATTTCGAGAACCGGGTGATGAACATTCATCCCGCGCTGATTCCGTCGTTTTGCGGCAAATCGCTCTACGGAGCGAAGGTGCACCAGGCGGTGCTCGCCCGCGGATGCAAGGTGAGCGGTTGCACGGTGCACTTCGCCGACAATCTCTATGATCACGGCCCGATCATCGTCCAAAAGACCGTTCCGGTGCACGAGGACGATACGCCTCAGACCTTGGCCGCCCGGGTCTTCCAGGCCGAGTGCGAGGCCTTTCCCGAGGCGATCCGCCTGTTTGCCGAGGCGCGGCTGGTCGTGAGCGAGAGCCGAGTGCGAATTCTCGGCTGACCGCTCTTCTGCTGGCTCCAGCGGATCTCTGAGGCGGACGCCCGTCTTCCATCCTCCGATTTATCGAAGCCGCCGCGTCATGGCTGGTTGTGATCGAAATCGGAATAAACTGATTGATTTTAATCGGTTTGCGCCGTATACTAGCACGGGTCCGATCGCATGAACGGAGGCGGCCCGCGCATGCTCGTCGATCAACGGCGGCAACAAATCCTGGAAATTACCGAAAAAAGCGGGTTTGTCGCCCTTTCGGACCTGGTCGATCGCGTCGGCGCCAGCGAATCGACCGTCCGACGGGATTTGGATTATCTTGACGGAATTGGACAGATTCGCCGCACCCGCGGCGGAGCCGCTTACGTCGGCGACTCCATTACTCCGTTCGAGGTCCGCGGGACGCGGGCCAAAGAGCAAAAACAGCACATTGCGGCCGCGGCGGCCGCGCTCGTCGAGCCGGGCGAAACCGTCCTGCTCGACGGAGGCACGACGACGCTCGAGGTGGCCAAGCACCTGGTCGGAAGGCCGCTACAGGTCGTCACGAATTCCTTGCCCATCGTCAATGTCCTCGTGAGTTCTCCCCAGACCGAGCTGATCGTGATCGGCGGATTCTTGTACCCGAAAACCGGCGTCAACTTGGGACCGATCGCGGTGGCGGCGCTCAAGAGCATTCACGCCCGGCGCCTGTTCGTCAGCGCCGGGGGAATCACCGCCGCGGGGCTGTTTAACAGCAACGCCCTGCTGGTCGAGACCGAGCGGCAGATGATCGAATCGGCGGAGGAACTGATCGTCGTTTCGGACAGCTCGAAGCTCGGGCACTCGGCCCTCGCGCACCTCTGCCCGCTCGACGTCGTCGATCGGCTCGTCGTCGACGAGGGAATCACCGAGGAGTGGAAGCAGATTGTGCGGCAGGCGGGAATCGAACTGACCGTGGTGGGAAAGTAGCGCATGGCGACCGTGACAGCCAACACGCAAACGAGTCGCGCGACGATCAATCGCGCCGAAATCGAGCGGATCGTGCGCGACGTCGTTTCGCGGCAATTCGGCGGAAGCGACGGTCACCCGAAACCGCATCCGCTCGTCGTGAATATCTCTGCCCGCCACGTGCACCTGACCGACGAGCATGTCCGCATTTTGTTCGGCAAGGCCGAACTGGAACCGCTCAAGCCGCTTTACCAGGACGGCTTTTATGCCGCCAAAGAATCGGTGGCCGTCGTGGGCCCGCGGATGCGAATGATTCCGAACGTCCGCGTGCTCGGGCCGTGCCGCGGCGATTCGCAGGTCGAGCTGGCGTTCACGGACGCGATTTCGCTTGGCATCGACGTGCCCGTGCGAATCAGCGGCGATCTCCGCGACACGTCGGGCTGCGTGCTCGTTGGGCCGGCTGGCGTCGTCGAGTTGAAGCAGGGCGTAATCCGCGCAATGCGCCACGTCCACATGGGTCCGGCCGATCTGGCGCATTACGGCGTCAAGAACGGCGAATCGATGAATCTACGGATCGTCTCGCACGGCTGCACATCGGTGCTCGAGGACCTGGTGATTCGCGCGGGAGAGCAGATCAAACTCGAAGTGCATTTGGATACGGACGAAGGAAACGCCGTCCACCTGGAGGGCGCGACCGCGGTGGAATTGGTCAAGCCGCACGGATGCCAGTGTCAGCATTGAACCGCGATTCACAGAAGTAACACGTTCGAAACACTTTCTGTCCTTAAGAACGGTGTGCCCGCGTCCGCCTGAGGCGGACTTGTCACACCCTACGGGAGATTGGTTATGGCGAAAGCGATGGAAGCCCTGGGGATGATCGAGACCAAAGGGCTCGTGGCGTTGATTGAGGCCGCCGACTCGATGCTGAAGGCGGCCAACGTGCAGATGGTCGGTTGGGAAAAGGTCGGCAGCGGACTGGTCACGGCCTTCGTTGTGGGGGATGTGGCCGCGGTCAAGGCGGCTGTCGATGCGGGCGCAAGTGCGGCCGGCAAGATCGGCGAAGTCGTCAGCGTGCAGGTCATTCCGCGTCCGCACGAAGAGCTGGCCGGCGTGCTGCCCAAGGCGAAGTCCTGATTCGAAGCAAAGGCGGGAGACTTGAGCCGACGTGCTTTTGGAGCCGCGCGCGTCAGCAAGCGGGTTATAGGACCGACGGTTGATACCCCGCTCCCTCACGGTCGCGGCTCTAAGAATCCAGATTTTCGCACCTCGGTGCGACCGAGTCTTTTGGAGAACCCATGAACGAAGCCATTGGATTGATTGAGACGAAAGGGCTTGTCGCCCAGATCGAGGCGGCCGACACCATGCTCAAGGCGGCCAACGTGAAACTGGTGAAGCAAATCCAGATCGGCGGGGCCTACGTGACAACGGTCATTCGGGGCGACGTCGGCTCGGTGCGGGCCGCGGTCGACGCGGGCGCGGCGGCGGCCTCCGCGTCCGGCGAACTGGTGAGTGCGCACCTGATTCCGCGTCCCGAGCCGGGGCTGATGGAGAAATTCATCTAATTCAACTTCGGGAACTGTGGCTTTCTCGCGCCGGATGCGTGCATGAAAATCCTCGTCGCCAACTTGGGCTCGACCAGCTTCAAGTACCGGCTGTTCGATCTGCCCGGCGAGACGCAGCTCGCGCGGGGCGGCATCGATCGCATCGGACAGTCGGCGGGGAACTGCTTCGTGCAAATCGGCGACAAGCGCGAGGAGACGAAGCGGGCCTGTGCCGATCATGCCGAAGCCGTGCGGATCTGTTTGAGCCAGTTGACGAATCCCGAATGGGGTTGCCTGAAATCGGTGCAAGAGGTGGCTGCGATCGGATTCAAGGCAGTCTTCGCCGGACGACTGAGCGGGGTGCGGCTCGTGAATGATGAGCTGTTGTCCGCGATGGAAACGCTCGCGACGGTCGCGCCCGCGCACAATCCGCCTTACGCCCGGGCGATGCGCGAGCTGCGACAGGCCTTTCCGGAGATCCCGCTGGTCGCCGCCCTCGAAACGGGCTTTCACGAAACGATTCCCGAGGCCGAGCGGATTTACGCGGTCCCCCACGAATGGAAGACCGAGCATGACGTGCAGCGCTGGGGCTTCCACGGGGCCAGCCATCGCTACATCGCCGGCCGAATCGGCGAAATCCTGAAGCGCGACGACCTTCGCGTGATCTCCTGCCACTTGGGCGGCAGCAACTCGCTGTGCGCGATCCGCGGCGGCAAGTCGCTGGCGACCAGCATGGGGATGAGCCCGCAAACCGGCTTGCCGCACAATAATCGCGCGGGCGATTTCGATTCCTTCGCCCTGCCCGTTCTGATGCGGGCGACCGGCAAGAGTCTCGAGACGCTGCTCGAAGAGCTCGCCGAGCAGAGCGGGCTGTTGGGTATCAGCGGGTTGAGCGGCGACGTTCGCGATTTGGAAGAGGCGGCGGACAAGGGGCACGCGCGGGCCGCGCTGGCGCTCGACGCCTTTGTCGCGGCGATCCGCCACTACGTGGGGGCGTATTTGATGGTGCTGGGCGGTGCCGACGCCCTCGTGTTCGCCGGAGGCATCGGTGAAAACAGCCGGCGCGTCCGCAGCGGAGTCTGTCGCGATCTGGAATGGGCCGGCCTGCGTCTCGACGCGAAACGCAATGAGAGCGCCAAAGGCGAAGCAAAAATCTCGAGCGACGACAGCCGCGTCGAAGTTTGGGTGTTGCCGACGAACGAAGAGTTGGTGGTGGCCCGGCAGGCCGCCGAGTTGATTTCAGCGAAAGCTCACGCATAAGCGCGGCGCCGCACGGGAGACATGCGATGTTTTTGGGACGAATCACGGGCAGCCTGGTGGCGACGCAAAAGGTCGAATCGATGATCGGCCAGAAGCTGCTGGTCATCGAGCCGCTGCGGGTGAATGAGAAAGATCAAAGCGACCTGGCACCGACCGGCCGGACATTTGTCGCCGTCGACACGGTCGGCGCGGGTGAAGGAGAAGTGGTGCTCTGCGTGCAGGGCTCGAGCGCTCGCTTTACTCCCGAGACAAAACAGCTGCCGGTCGACGCCGCGGTGATCGGCATCGTCGACCGAGTGACGATGGGATCAAAAACGATCTTCAGTGCCGCGACCGCCAAGGTCTGACGAGTGTGACAATCGGCAGTGACCTTTAGCAAACCGCACAGAGAATTGAAGAGGCGTAAGGATGATTCAGGCCAACGAACAAGCCATTCGACAGGTCGTGCAAGAGGTGCTGGCCCAGTTGGGCAAGCGCGGAAGCGGCGCTGCCGTGCACAGTGGCAACGGTCACGCCAACGGCGATTGGGGTGTCTTTCGCACCGTCGATGACGCGGTGGCCGCGGCGACGAGCGGATTCGAGAAGTTCCGCGACGTCTCGATGGAAAATCGCGCCAAGGCCATCGCCTGCGTCTATCGCATTTGCGACGAGCAGGCCGAAGAGCTGGGCCGCATGGAACTCGAAGAAACCAAGATCGGCCGCCTCGATCACAAGATCGAGAAACTGCAGATCGTGAAGCTCGTCCCGGGGATCGAATTCCTGAAGTGCGACGCCGTCAGCGGCGACCACGGTCTGACGGTGACCGAGTACGCACCCTTCGGCGTGATCGGAGCGGTCACGCCAGTCACTCATTCGCTGCCGACGCTGGCGGGCAACGTGGTGAACATGCTGGCGGCGGGGAACACGGTCGTGTTCAATCCGCATCCCTCCGGCGCGGGTCGCCTGCGAAGGAGTTCGCCGCTTCAACCGGGCCATTCACCAGGCCATCGGCGTCGAGAATCTGATCACAATCGTGGGCGAGCCGACGCTCGAAACGGCCGGGCAGCTCTTCGACCACCGCGGCGTGCGACTCTTGGTGGCGACCGGCGGCCCCGGCGTCGCACGAGCGGCGCTCGCGAGCAAGAAGCGGGCGATCGTCGCGGGGCCGGGCAATCCGCCCGTCGTCGTCGACGAGACGGCCGACCTGGAGAACGCGGCCCGCTCGATCGTTACCGGCGCGGCCTACGACAACAACTTGCTCTGCATCGGCGAGAAGGAGGTCTTTGCCGTCGAAAAGATTTTCGACGCCCTGCTCGAGGCCGTCGGCCGTCACGGGGGCTTTCGCCTGAACCGCTCACAAGCCGAAGAGCTGACGAAGCTGGCGTTTGCTCCGCCCGAAAAGCCGGGCGGGCACGCCGTGCTCAACCGCGACCTGATCGGCAAAGATGCGGCCGTCCTCGCGTCGCTGATCGGCGTGCGCGTGCCGGCGGCTACGCAAATTCTGTATGGCGAGACTGACGTCAGCAACCCGTTCGTGCCCGAAGAGCAGATGATGCCGTTCGTCCCGTTCGTGCGGGCCCGCGATGCGATGCAGGCGATCGACCTGGCGCGAGAGTTTGAGCACAACTTCAGACACACGAGCCTGATTCACTCTCGCAACGTCCGGACGATGACCATCATGGGCCGCGTGATGGACACGACGCTTTTCGTCAAAAACGGCCCGTGCTCGGCCGCACTCGGCCTGGGGGGCGAAGGTTATCTTTCGTACAGCATCGCCACGCCGACCGGAGAAGGCGTCACCAACCCGCTGACGTTCACGCGGCAACGGCGGTGCACGATGGTCGACGACTTGAGGATTATCTGACTGATGGCCATGCGCGATTCTAGGGCAGTGACGGAATGCCCCCTCACCCCCGACCCCTCTCCCGCGAGGGGAGAGGGGCGTGAGATTTGGGGGAGCGATCTTCCTCTTCTCCCCTCTCCCCTTGCGGGAGAGGGGCTGGGGGTGAGGGGGAGCATCCTGCCGGCGTCCCAGAATCGTGGGTTCTGAACCGGAGTTCGGGCAATGCAACTTGGCGAAGTGATCGGACACGCGACCTCGACGGTCAAGCATCCGACGCTGCGCGGTTGGCGGATGGCGATCGTCCAGCCGCTCGACGCGCGCTCGAAGCCGGACGGCGTGCCGATCCTGGTCGTCGATCCGCTGGGCGGATCGCACGGAGACCGGGTGATCATCAGCAGCGACGGCAAGGCGACTCGGGAGCTGGTCGGGGCCGAGAACAGTCCCGTCCGCTGGATGGTGATCGGATTGGGGGACGATCAATCCGGGGCACAAAAGCCATGACGAATGCGGCGGACATCGTCGATCGCATCGTGGCCGGCGTGCTGGAGCAACTGCACGCTCCGGCGGTTGCTGCGCCAGCGAATCCACCGGCCACCGCTACGAATGGATCGCTGGAAATTCCCGACACAGTGATTACCGCCGCGTTGCTCGAAATGCGAGGCGTCGTCTCCGGACCGGTCGAGTTTGCCGCGAAGGCAATTGTCACTCCGTCCGCTGTCGACTTTCTGTCGAGCCGCAAGATTGGTTGGACCCGGACGGCCGGCGCTGCGACACCGAATATGAGCAGCGCCACGTGGTCGGTCCTCATCTCCCGTTCGACGCCCGCCGTCGTGTCGGCGTTCGACGCGGCCGTCCAGCAACGCGGCGTTCGCTGGCAGCGCCAACTCGTGGGCTGCCATCGTGAGTCGGCGCGACTCGCCGTCGGCGCTTTGTGCCGCGGCGAATGCGACGGAGTGATCGCCGTCACGGGCAAGCCCGAGGCGCTCGCCTGTTACGCCAATCGGAACGCGATGGTGCGGGCCGCCGTCGTCGAAACGGCCGAGCGGGCCAAGCGAGTGAAGCGCACCAGCGGCGCGAACCTGTTCGCCGTCGATCCGGCGGAGCAATCGGTGTTTTCGTTGCGGCGCCTGTTGCGGGAAATCGTGTCGGGAGGCAAGCCGGCGTTGCCGGCCGATTGGAGTGAATGAGTCGACCATGAGAATCGCGCTAGTGCTCGGGACTGTCACGCTTTCGCAATGGCATCCGTCGTTGACGGGGGCCGCATGGCGGGTCTGCGTGCCGCTCGACCGCGAAGCTCTGCAAAGTTTGCGGCCGGGCGGCGAGGAACCTTTTGTGACTTTAGACGAATTGGGGGCCGGGCCCGGATCGCTGATCGCCGTCAGCGAAGGGGCCGAGGCTTCCGCTCCATTCCACCCGGAGGTCAAGCCGATAGACGCCTACAACGCGGCCATTCTCGACACGATCCAAATTGGCGAGTCCGCCGCCGGCGGAGCGTAAGCCGGCCGGTTCTGGAACCTGAATCAATTAGAAAGCCGATCCCAGTGATTACGAATAGTCCCAAACCAGCCGCAGACTCCAAATGGAGCAGCAAGAACGGCCAAAGCCGCCTGCACGACCGCAAGCTCAAAGAGCTGATCTGCGAGATCGGCCGGCGGGTCTACAACAAGGGCTTTGCCGCCGCCAACGACGGCAACATTTCGATCCGCGTGGGCGAGAATGAAGTGCTCTGCTCGCCGACGATGATCTGCAAGGGCTTCATGACGCCCGACGATATCTGCGCCGTCGATCTCGATGGCAAGCAGATCGCCGGCAAACGGAAACGGACCAGCGAAATCCTGCTGCACCTGACCATCATGAAGGCGCGCCCCGACGTCGAAGCGGTCGTCCACTGCCATCCGCCGCACGCGACCGCGTTTGCCGTCGCAGGCGAGCCGATCCCGCAGTGCATTCTGCCCGAGGTCGAGGTCTTCATGGGCGAGATTCCGATCGCCCCGTACGAGACGCCGGGCGGCCAAAAATTCGCCGACACGGTGCTCCCCTTTCTCAAAGGCACGAGCTGCGTGATCCTCAAAAATCACGGCACCGTGAGCTTCGGCAAAAACCTCGAAGAGGCGTATTGGAAGACCGAGATCCTCGACGCCTACTGCCGGATTTTGCTGCTCTCGCGGCAGTTGGGCCGCGTCGACTACTTCACGCAGCAACAGACGAACGAGCTGCTCGATCTGAAGAAGAAGCTGGGCTTCGACGATCCGCGCTTTCACGTCGAGAACTGCGACCTGTGCGGCAACAGCGCCTTCCGCGACGGTTACCGCGAATCGCTCCCCAAGCCGAACGCATTCGAGCCGGCCCCGGACTATCCCGGGTATCTAGCCCCGAAGTCGCCGGGCGCGAGCGGGGCCGCAAACGGAATCCCCGGAGCGGATCTCGAAGGCCTGGTGAAGGCGATCACAGATCAGGTGCTGCAGGCGCTCAACAAAGGCTGACTTCGGAATGGGTGGCTGGGGTCGAACCGCTTCGGTTCGCCCCCAGTCGACTGAAATCTGGGGGCTCGCTACGCTCGACCCCAGCCACCCGGACCGCGTTGATCGAGACACATAAGACAGACGAATTGACACCTATGAAAGTCGCAATTATCGGCGGAGGCGGATTGGTCGGCTCGTGCGCTGGGTTCGCGCTGCAGGCGGGCCGCGTGGTGCGTGAGATCGCCCTGGTCGACGTGAATCGCGAGCTGGCCGAGGGGCAGGCGCTCGACTTGATGCACGGCTCTTCGCTGGTTGCCGACCAGACGATCACCGGCGGCGGAATGGAGCAGATCGCCGGGGCCGACATGGTTGTGATCACGGCCGGCCTGCGCCGCAAGCCGGATGAAAGTCGCCTCGATCTCATTAATCGCAACGTCGAGCTGTTCCGAAAAATCCTGGCCGATCTGCGAGCGAACGATCTGGGCAAGGATGCGTTCGTGTTCGTCGTTTCCAATCCGGTCGACGTGCTGACTTATCTGGCGGTGAAGGAGTTGCCGCAAGGGCCGCAACGGGTTTTCGGCCTGGGCACGATGCTCGACACCACGCGGCTGCGGGGCATCCTGGCTCAGCGGTTGAAAGTGCCGCCGACGCAGGTCTCCGCGATGATGCTCGGCGAGCACGGCGACAGCATGGTCGCCATCTGGTCGGCCGCGCAGATCGCCGGCTTGCCGCTGGATAAGTGGCCCGGCGTCACTCCACCCGTGATCGCGGAAGTCGAAAAGCGGACGCGCGGCAGCGGGGCCGAGGTCATCAAGAAAAAGACGGGAGCCGGCTTCGCCGTCGGCGTCGCCATCGCCGACGTGATCCAAAGTGTGGCTCTCGATCAAAGGCGAATCCTGCCGGTCTCGACGCTGCAAACCGGGGCGTACCAAATCCGGGACGTCTGCCTTTCGGTGCCGACGATCGTCGGCCGCGGCGGCATCCTCGGCCACACCGAGATCGAACTGTGGCCCAAGGAACGTATGGGCCTCACGAATTCAGCAAAGGTGTTACGAGAGACCATCGAGAAAGTGCTCCGCTAAGCGAGCCGCCGGCGTCAGCCGGCGGGTGCTTTAATTGAATTGACTCCAGAAGCCACAAAGAGAAGCACCCGCCAGCTTACGCTGGCGGCTCGCCGGGGCGTTCAGTTCAGCGACAGTCGGTGCCATGAAAAAGTCCCTCGATCGCAAGCTCTCGGCCATCCATGCCGATCCGCACGGGTCGAAGGAATTTATCCTCGCGGATGCGAAAGACGCCGACATGGCTTTCGGGATCGGCGCCCCGGGTCGCTCGCTCGAGCGACAAGACGGGGAACCGCGGTTCAAGTCGTTGGCTGAATATCGTCAGCAGATTCGCGATGTCATCCGCCAGCAAAGGGTCGACATCGTGCTGATGTCGGCCAGCACGAGTGAACTCCTCTGCCTCCAGGAGCGATTGTTCGAAGATTCACCCGTCACACCGGCCGTGCGGGCCAACGACGCCAGCGATGTGCATATCCCGCGCGGCGGAACGGTTCACCTCGAACCGGCTCGGCCCTTCAGAACCGTGACGCTCGATCACGCCCAATGCGGCCACGTCGATTGTCGACCCGAGGAACGAGGCCGCGGCGTCGACTTGGGTCTCTATTCGGTCACTTTCAACAATCGGTGCGAGCTCGATCTCCTGACCCTCGAGCGCTACAAGCAATTTCGCGAGGACGCCGAGCGGCACAACTTTCGCCATTTTCTCGAGGTCTTTGATCCCAACGCGCCGCACGGCCTCGCGCCCGAGCAAGTGCCCGGTTTCATCAATGACGTGGTTGCCCGCACGCTGGCCGGCGTCACTGCGAAAGGTCGGCCCCTGTTTCTCAAAATGGTTTACCACGGGCCGCGGGCCCTCGAAGAGCTCGTCACCTACGATCCGCACTTAATCGTGGGCGTGCTGGGAGGCGCGGCCGGCACCACGCTCGACGCGTTCCAGTTGATTCACGACATCCGCAAATACGGCGGCCGCGCGGCCCTCTTCGGCCGCAAAATCAACCAGGCCGAGTGCCAGTTAGCGTTCATCGAATTTTTGAGCCTCGTCGTGGATGGCGAAGTCACACCGGTCGAGGCGGTCCGCGCCTATCACGCCGTGCTGGAAAAGCTCGGACTCGCGCCGCATCGCACGCTCGAGCAGGACCTGGAGCTGCGAACAACGGCCACAAGCTACGGAGCCTCGAATCGCACGATCAGCGCTCCCGCCTCAGCGACTGGTGCGGCCGGCCGGCCGAGCGGCGCGTGAAGCAGACCACGCCAAAGCAATCACCCACGGTCGATTTTGCGAGGATGACGCCGCAGGAAAGACTGCGCTATCACCAATCGCGTCTGAATCGTCTCTTCGGCGAGAAATAGACTCAGGCAGCAACGCGAGTTGGTGTGGCTGGGGTCGAACCGCTTCGGTTCGCCCCCAGGGGCGCCGCGATCAACCGCTGGATTTCTGGGGGCTCGCTGCGCTTGACCCCAGCCACCCTCAATGCGTGAGCCGCCCAGACGATCAGTCGGCGATCTTGCCGGCGGCCACGGGCGCGCTGGTCGAGATCAAAGCCGGAGCCTGCGCCAGCGCGAATTTCAGCGTGAAGGTCGTCCCTTTGCCGACGGCGCTGTCCACGCGAATGCGACCCTTGTGGGCTTCGATGATGTCGCGACAAAGCGACAGCCCGAGTCCCGTTCCGCCTTGGCCGTGCTGATCGGCCACCTTGGTCGTGTAGAACGGCTCGAAGATTTCCCGCAGTTTGTCGGCCGGGATGCCGCAACCCGTGTCGCGGATCGAGATCTCGGCAGTCGTATTCTCTTCAAAGGGCCGCACGGAGATGTACAAGTTGCCGCCGTTGTCCATTGCCTGACGGGCGTTCACGACCAGGTTGAGGATCACCTGCTGAATCTGGTTGGCGTTGACGATCGCGAACGGGCGGCCGACAAAGTTGGTCGCCAGCCGGACGCGGTGCATCTGCAGATCCTTTTCGACGAGCATCAGCACGTCTTCGACCAGCGCGACCAGGTCAGTCGCTTCGCGCCGCTCGCCCTGGGCGCGGGCGTACGACAGCATTCCCGTCGTGATCTTCGACGCTCGATGGCCGGCGGAGAGAATTTTGTCGAACGCCTTCTCGCGGGTGCCGACGTCCTTGTGGCGCAGCCCCATCTTGGCGTAGTTGATGATCGTCGTGAGGATGTTGTTGAACTCGTGCGTGATCGAGGACGCGAGCGAGCCGACCGAGCTGAGCTTCTGCGCCTGCATCAACTGGCTGCGCAGCTCGCGATTTTCCGCGCGGAGCTTTTCCAGCTCGCGCTCGAGAACTTTGAGATCCTCCATGCTCATGCGGCTTCCTCTGCGTCCCGCTTCCGGCGATGGACCGGACTTGCGGATTCTGCTGCTTCTCCCTATCGGAGCGATCAAGCGGAGGACTGTAGCTCGCACCGACCGTCACCGTGCTGCTCGGCCAACGAGCCGCGCGGGCGTGCTCGAATTGTCGTGGGAAGCGATTGGCTGGGCACGGGAGACTGGGAAGGCTGACGAGCTTCTGACGGCTGACGGATTCCCTCGCGAGTCGGAACAGGTTTGCTCGTTTGCGCGTCTTGGCATTATCGTAGATGCGACGTGGCATGATCGTGGAGCGACGCCCGGCCGGAAACGGACCGATGTTTGCCAGCCCAATCGTCCATCCCCATTCCGCTAAAGCCTGAGGCGATCTGGCCTTGATTCGCGTCGAGAATCTCAGTTTGCGCGGGGCATTTCAGGCTCGACTCAATTTCCTTCGAGATTCCCGCCGGTCGATATGGCGTGCTGATGGGCCGCACGGGCGTCGGCAAAACGACGCTGCTCGAGTCGCTGTGCGGATTGCGGCAGGTGACGGCCGGCCGCATCTGGCTGGCCGACCGTGAAGTCACACATCTGAAGCCCGCCGAGCGGGGCATCGGTTTTGTGCCGCAGGATGGAGCCCTGTTTGAAACCATGTCAGTCCGCGAACACCTCGGTTTTTCACTGCTAATCCGCAAGGTGAAACGTCCGGCGATCGAAGCCCGCGTGACGGAGCTGGCCGAGCTGCTGGCGATCGAAAAGCTGCTTGACCGCATGCCCGACGGATTGAGCGGCGGCGAACGGCAAAGGGTGGCGTTGGGCCGCGCTCTGGCGGCTCATCCGAGCATTCTCTGCATGGACGAGCCCTTGAGCGCGCTCGATGAGGAGACCCGTGACGAGATGTACGTCCTTTTGGAATCAATCCGCGGCAAGGCCGGAGTGACCACGCTGCATATCACGCACAATCGAGCTGAGGCGGTCCGCCTGGCGGACGTCGTTCTGCTGCTGGAAAACGGCACAATCCGCAGCCTCTCGCGCGAGGAAGTGCGGAATGGGAACAGTGTTGCGCGGGACTAGCTTCACATCTATCTCCCCTCTCCCCTCGCGGGAGAGGGGCTGGGGGTGAGGGGCCGACGCTTGATGTCGCCGAAGCGACTCTCGTCACTCGAGTCGAAACAGAGCACTTACTTCGTGTGCGGCTCTTGGCCTTGGCGCGCGAGCAGCTCGATGAGGCGATCGAGGAATGGCGCCTGGTCGGGGTGGATTCGCCGCCGGGCTTCGTCCAGCGACAAAAAGGCCGCCTGGTCGATTTCCCAACTCGCCGGCCGCGGCTGGGCGTCAGCCGGCGCTTCGCCGGCGAAGGCATGCACGCGCTTGCGGCTCTTCTGATAAACGATCGAAGACAAGTCGACGAGTTCGCCCGCGACGATACCGGTCTCCTCGAGCGTTTCGCGGCGGGCCGTCTGCTCGGGATTTTCGCCGGGATCAACCAACCCCTTCGGAATCCCCCACGGCGCCTTGCGGTTATAGTTGCCCGAGGCATGGACGAGCAGCACCTCGATTGTCCCGCTCGGCCCGAGTCGATAAAGCAATGTTCCGGCTGATTCTTTCATAAGGTCAAGTCATGCAATAGCTGCGCTTTGCCGGTCGGAAAATGAACGACCATGTCACCAAGGAAGACGGCAGTCGCAAGTTTGCTTTCCTCTTGGTGCCCTTCCGGGCTGCGCGGTCAGCGCCGTCCCCCGCAGTCGCTTGGTTAGCGAGACCTCTCGCTGAACCTAACGGAGCCAGTCGCAAGCCTGCGGACGAGCAAGCCACAACACATGCCGAAAGTCGCGACCGCCAGCGTGAATACGACCAGGAACAAGATCGAAGTATATGTGTTCGGATGCAGTGTGTCCGGCAAGCCGAGTAGGTGCTTGGCCACATGAGCCAAGGGGACACACGCCCAGGTGACGGCCGCTGCAATCCAGCCGTTGCGACCCCAGATTGCCCCGGCCATTGCTGTCGCGGCCAGCAAAATTGCGACGATGACGATGGGGCTGACCTCGCCTTGGAACAGGACGTTGTCCACGCACACGATCGTCGCTCCTGCGACGAGCCCCATGCCGAGCTGCGCCGCCAACTTTGACAGGAGAGGTTTCATACCGATCGCCCCTAAACGGGAGAGTGCGTTTCGAGTCAACACCTCAGAGCTGGCGAACCGCGACATACTTTGCAATACAAAGTGAATGTACCTGCGGCGGCGTTTAGCGTCCAGTCTGCTTTCCCAACTCGAAATCTGATCGGCTCGAGATATTGGCTGAGCGAGCTGATGCGGCTTGACCGCGCCGCTATGTCACCGCGCCAATCCGTCCAGCAGCAAATCGACAATCTGCACGGCAACCTCACGCGTGACTTCGGCCTCTTCTTTGATAGTCAGGATCACCCAGAAGTTGATCATTGCGTTGAGGGCCGTTTCCAGGGCCTCGACTTTGGCCGAGTCGATCAGGCCCGCGGCGGCCGTTTTTGTGGAGATTTCGTGGACCAACTCGGTGCCGGGGCGGGTCGATTCGAGGATCACCGTGTGCAGCGGGTTCTCGTCGGGACCGAAGAAGACCGAGTAGAAAAACTTCGCGAAGTCGCGGTTCGCGCGGCAGTAGTCCAGATGGGTCCAGACGACTTCGACCAGCGCGTCGCGGGGCGGCCGCGGCTCGTCGATGACCGATCGTAGCCGCGTGTAGAACTGGGACAGAAAGCGGGCCAACACCGCCTCGCAGAGCCCTTCCTTGCTCTTGAAGTAGTAGTAGAGCATGGGCTTGGTGACGCCCGCGGCTTCCACGATTTCGCGCGTCGAGGCGGCCTCGAAGCCCTTGCGGGCAAACAGCCCGACCGCGGCTTGCAGGATCTCTTCGGCGATCGGTGTTGAAACCTGAATTTCCATAGCCGCGTATTAATGGGGTCCGTTCGGAGGTTTCAGGTGGCCAGTGCCACCCGCCGCCAGTGCCATCCGCAGTCGGCTTGACCCGAATGGCTTCCTCGTTTAGTTTATTACCTACCGGTAGGTAAAAAGCAACACTGATTGCGACCGATCAGCGGTCCCGCGGTTCGGCCGATTTTAGCGAAGTCGGCTGAAGGTCTGGGCCGACGTGCCGAATAACGTCGCGACAACTGGGTGCTTCGCAGCATATGAAGAAGAAAAAACATCGGCTGATCGCCGCTTTACTGGTTGGTGCCGGGTTCTTGGCCATGGCCTGGACGCTCGGCTATGCCGGCTTCGGCGGACCGCCGGCCGAGGCACTTCCGACCGAGACGACTACGGAACAAGCTCCCGCCGGCGCTGTGGCAGTGACGCTGCAAAGCGTGGCTCTGCGTCCCGTGCAGCGGACGATTGAAACAGTCGGCACGCTCCACCCCTTCGAGCAGGTTATCGAATGCGCGAAGGTTGAGGGCCGCGTGCGGAGAATCGTTCACGACGTGGGCGACCGCGTTAAACCGGGCGACTTGCTGCTGGAGGTCGATCCGACCGATTTTGAACTGTCGGTTCGGCAAGCGCAGCGGGCCCTCGAGGTCGAACAGGCCAAGCTCGGTCTGGCAGAAGTGCCGACCGGCGAGTTCGACGTCTCGCAGCTTCCCATCGTCGTGGAGGCGGGCGTCAAGGCGACGCGTGCGAAAGAGCGGCTGGATCGGGTTCGCGCGTTGGTCGAGCGGAGCGCAATGTCCAAGGACGAACTGGGAAACGCGACCAGCGACGCCCGCTCACTCGACGCTGAACATCAGAACCAAATCTTGATGGCCAGAAGCGGCCTGGCGATGGTGCAGATGAAGCAGGAGGCGCTCGCGATCGTCACGCAGCAACTGCGCGACACGCGGATCGTGGCGCCGCGCCCCTCCACGAACGACCCCAACGCTGTGGGCGACATGACGTACGCCGTCACGAGCCGCAGCGCGGCCGAAGGGTCATTCGTGCGGATCGGCACCGAAGTCTTCAAGCTGGTCATCGACCGGATTCTCAAGCTCAAAGTGCCGGTGCCTGATCGCTACGTCGCCGAGGTCAAAGAGGGCCAAAAGGTCACGGTCAAGACGGCGGCCTTCGACAAATCCTTTGAAGGGACAGTGACGCGGATCAATCCGTCGGTCGACCTGACCACGCGCACGTTCGAGGTCGAGATTCAGGTCCCCAATCCGGACGGCGTTTTGAAATCGGGAAGTTTCGCCAAGGCGGCCATCATCACGCGCATGGATCCCGAGACTCAGACCGTTCCGCTCGACGCGGTGGTGCGGTTTGCCGGCATCACCAAGGTCTTTCTGCAGGATGGCGACCACGCTCGCGAGCTGCAGGTAACTCCTGGGGTGACCACGTCGGACTGGATCGAGATTACCAGTCCCAAGCTGCCAGTGGGGGCGCAGGTCGTCACCAGCGGGCAGTCGCTGCTGTCGGATGGTTTGCCGATTTTTGTGCGCCGTGCGTCGGAGACGGCCGCGCAGACTGCGAGTCAGTTGCAGCCTGAGCCGAAGCAGCAGTGATGCCCGTGCAATAAGAGGGAATAAAAAGAAAAAGAATCGGTGGGCTGACGCCCGCCGCTCGCCCAGAACAAAAAAAGAAGATAAGCACCCGCCAGCTTACGCTGGCGGCTCGCCAAAACACGACTCGTCGGGATCACTCGCACTTCTCCCGCCAGCTGGTTCGCTCGCGCTCATGACGATTTCCGAAGTTTGCATTCGCCGGCCGGTTTTCACCTGGGTGCTGGTTTCTATCCCAGTGGTGCTGGGCGTTGTGTCGTATTTTTTGCTCGGCGTCGAGCTGTTCCCCAAGGTCGACGTGCCGGTGGTGGCGGTCACGGCCGTTTTGCCCGGGGCCAGTGCCGAAGAGTTGGAAACGACCGTCACGCGGCCGCTTGAAGAGGCGGTCAACCGCGTCTCGGGGATCGACGAGCTGCGGTCCCAAGTTCGCGAAGGGTCGACCACAATCATCGCCATGTTCGTGCTGGAAAAAGACAGCACGGTCGCGGCCCAAGAGATTCAGGAAAAAATCTCTGCAATCAGCAACACCTTGCCGCGCGGCATGGACGCGCCGATTGTCGACGCGTTCGATCTCGATGCCAGTCCGATCATGGCCATCGGCGTTTCGGGTCGCCGCGACGTCCGCGAAGTGACCGAGATCGCGAAGTACCAAATCCAAGAGATTTTGCAGACGGTGCCCGGCGTGGGAGCGGTGTTTATGTCGGGGGGCCGCTCGCGGGCGATCAACGTGATCGTCGACACCGATCGCCTGGCCTCCTACGCCTTGTCGATCGACGACGTGCGTCAGGCCCTCATCAAGCAGAACTTCGAAGTCCCCGGCGGCCTGGTTGATCAGGGGTCGCGAGAGCTGGTGCTGCGGACGTTGGGCCGCATCGAGAGCCCCGAGCAATTCAACGATTTGATCGTCGCTAACCGCAACGGCTACCCGATCCGCATTCGCGACGTGGGCCGCGCGGAAGATTCGGTCGAAGAGCCGCGGAGTCTGTGCCGGCTCGACGGCGAAAACGCTGTCAGCCTGTTCATTCAAAAGCAGTCGGGCACCAACACGATTCGAGTGTCAGACGCAGTTCAGGCCCGCCTCGACAAGCTCAAGGCCGGCCTGCCGCCGGATATTCGCATCGAGAAGATCCAGGATCAGGCCCGGTTCGTGCGGAGCTCGATGCACGAGGTGAAGTTCCATCTGCTGCTGGCCGCCGTGCTGGTCTCGCTGACGATTCTCTTGTTCATTCGCGATTGGCGGACCACGCTGATTGCCACGCTGGCGATCCCGACCTCGATCGTCCCGACGTTTCTATTCATGTACGCGATGGGCTTCACCCTCAACAACATCACCATGCTGGGCCTGATCCTGGCCATTGGAATCGTGATCGACGATGCGGTCGTGGTGCATGAGAACATCTTCCGCCACATGGAGGAAGGGGGCCTCGACTCGATGAGCGCGGCCCGCAAGGGAACGCGCGAGATCGTCCTGGCCGTCCTTGCGACGAGTCTCTCGCTGGTCGTGATCTTCGTGCCGGTTGCGTTCATGGGCGGCATTGTCGGGCGGTTCTTCCGCAGCTTCGGGCTCACGGTGGCGTTTGCCGTGCTGATGAGTCTGTTCGTGTCGTTCACCCTCACGCCGATGCTCTGCGCACTTCCTCAAGCTCGATCCGGAAGCGGAACACGGGAAATCGAAGTCCGGCTGGATTTATCGGCTGATTGACGGCTCGTACGGCCTGCTGCTCCGGTGGTCGCTGCGGCGCCGCTGGGTCGTTGTTGTCGCCAGCCTGTTGATTGTCGCGTCGACGGTGCCGCTGGCGATGGGCCTGGGGGCCAACCTGGTGCCGCGCGACGATCAGAGCGAGTTTCAGATCGCCATCCGCACGCCCGAGGGCTACACGCTCGATCGCAGTGATCGGCTGACCCGGGAGATCGAGGGGCGACTGACACAGTTGCCGGGCGTCGTCCGCACGTTCACCACCATCGGCCAAAAGACGGGTCGCGGCGAAGGTGACGTGACGAAGATCTCAATTTACATGCGGCTCAAGGATCTCGACCAACGAAAGTATTCCCAGTTCGCCGTGATGGACCGGGCTCGCAACATCCTCAAGGATTACCCCGACCTGCGCACGGCCGTGAATGACGTCGCCACGATCACCGGCAACGGCGGCGACGGCGACACGCGCAACTTCGACCTCAACATCATGGGACCGGAGATCGACAAGCTGGCCGTCTACGCCGACCAGGTCAAGCGGAAGCTGACGGAGATTCCAGGCCTGCACGACGTCGACACCACCCTTTCGCTGCGAAAGCCCGAGCTGCAGGTGGCCGTCGATCGCGAGCGGGCCAGCGACCTCGGGATTCCGGTCGAGACGATTGCCGACACGCTCAAGGTGCTGGTCGGCGGCGAGCCCGTCTCGCGCTACAAGGAGGGGACGCAGCAATACGACGTCTGGCTGCGGGCCGACAAGCCGTTCCGCACGCACCCGCAATCGCTCTCGACGCTGCAAATCTATTCGCCCAACGCCGGCCTCGTGCAGTTGGCCAGCCTCGCGCGGCTCCGCGAGACGCAGGGGCCCAGCCAGATCGACCGTGTCAACCGGCAACGGACTGTCTCGATTTTGGCCAACTCGGACGGGATTTCGCTCAACGAGGCAGTCAGCAAGGCCCGCGACATCGTGAAGGACCTCGGCTTGCCGCCGCAGTATGACTACAGCTTCGTCGGCGAAGCGAAGAACCTGAACGACACCGGCTACTACTTCATGGTCGCGCTGGCCCTGAGCATCATCTTCATGTACATGATTCTGGCCGCTCAGTTCGAGAGCTGGCTCAACCCGATCGCCATCCTGAGCGCGCTGCCGGTGACGATTCCGTTTGCCCTGATTTCGCTGTTCATGTTCCGCCAGCCGATCGATCTGTACGCAATGTTCGGACTGTTCATGCTGATCGGCATCGTGAAAAAGAACGGCATCCTGCAGGTCGACAAAACGAACGAGCTGCGCCGCGCGGGACAGGACCTCAACGCCGCGATCATCGAAGCCAACCACACGCGGCTGCGACCGATCCTGATGACCACACTCATGCTGATCGCTGCGATGGTTCCCATCGCGCTGGGCCGCGGGGCGGGCGCCGGCGCCGCGCGAGCATGGCCAAAGTGATCATCGGCGGCCAGCTCCTGAGCCTGGTGATCGCGCTCTTGGTGACGCCGGTGATCTACTCGCTCTTGGACCGCTTCAGCCGGCGCTGGCGCCGGAACCGCGCGAGCGCGCCATCCGCCGCCGATGCAGCGAGCACTGAATCGACCGACCTTGCGCCCGCAACCGCAATCCTGTAACGCCCGGCGAGCCGCCAGCGTGAGCTGGCGGGTGCTTCGTCTTCGCAGCCGAGTCCAGTTAAGGCAATGAATTGAACAGGAGGTAACGGAGATAACAGAGAAAGATCACAAATGCGGGCCATCTTCGAACCGGTTTTGCATTCCTCTGTTGCCTCCGTTCCCTCCTGTTCAAAATTCGAGATTCTCTTGGGCGTTGCCCCGAGCCACTTACAGTCCTTCCGCCCGGTTTGACACCCGCCCCGTCTGCCAGTTCAATGGCGGTCAACTCCATCACCCAGGAAGGGGCACCCCATGCACAAGCGTAAACGCATCCTCGTCGCCGGCTCGACGGTCGTTCTCTTGGTTGTCGCCGCCGGCATCGCGTCGGGTTGGTTTAAGCCGACCGAAACGGTCATTACCGAAGTCGCCCCCGGCGTCTTCTTCCGAAAGGTGATGACCGAGCCGAAATTCATCGGCTGCAACCAGGGCTGGGTGATCTTCAAGGATTTTGTCCTGGTGATCGACGCCAGCTTTCCCGACCAGGCCGACGAGGTCATCAAGCTGATCAAGAAGACGACCGACAAACCGATCCGCTTCGTGTTCGACACGCACTATCACGGCGACCACGCGGACGGCAACCAGCGCTTCGCGGCCGTCGGCGCGTCGGCCGTCGCTTCGGAAAACAGCCGCACGCTGTTCGACACCAAGGGGATCGCCGGCTTCGAGATGTCCAAGAAGACCAACCCGACAGTCTACGGCAACCTCGACTATCAAAAGCCGAACGTCTGGTTCCCGACGAAGTTCGTGCTCGACGACGGCACGCAGCGCGTCGAGCTGATCCACTTCGGCCACGCCCACACGGCGGGCGACGCGGTCGCCTGGCTCCCCAAGGCCGGCATTCTCTTCACCGGCGACGCCTGCGTGAACGGCGCCTTCAACTACTGCGGCGACGGCGACACGGCCAGCTGGATCCGGGTCCTGTCCGAGATGCAAAAGCTCCCGGTCCAAAAAGTCTGCCCCGGCCACGGCGAAATGGGCGACGCGGGCGTGATCGAAAAGCAAAAGCGTTGGTTCACGGAACTCCGCGAAACCGTGCAGCGCATGATCGACCAAGGCAAGTCACTGTCCGAGATCCGGCAGGAGATCGACATCCCGTTCTACAACGAGTGGACCGGCGTCGACGCCAAGAAGCAGGTGGAAAACATCGCGTTCGTGTATCGCGAACTCACCGGCAGGGGCAGGCGAGGCCAGTGAAACGGATGGCCGCGCAAATGCCAAGGCCATCAAGATTGACTAAACGTTGCCTCGCCCCTATTGCTCGCTTTGTCCCACGCCGCATCGCTTTCCGGTGGCGCGTCAGGTAGTCTAGGTGGCATTTCACGGCTGCCTTGGAATACGCGCATGATCGATTCTGATGCCAGTAGTGCTCCGCGAGATGACGCTGCGAAGCAAGCTGTAAAGAAACGAGGGGCGAAATCGGCACGGCGTAACGGGAGAAAAAGATCCGATCGGACGAGCACTAGCACAAGAGCCGTTCAGGCTGACTATCCCCGCCACGCACTGAAAAAGGCTCTACGCATCCCGCGGGCAATCCTTGAACAAAATGCTGGCCATGCTTGCACCGCCAAGGAGTCCGCCGAGTACTGTAAGGTCGGCTTTGCGGGTCCGTATCAGGTCGAGTTGAGTTCGGCGACCAAATATGGGTACCTCGACCGCTCCGTGCCTGGCAAAGTTGCAGTGACGCCACTGGCGCGCCGAATATTGCGGCCGACGTCTCCGTCGGATGAATTAAGCGCATTGCGTACGGCGTTCCTGAAGGCGCCCCAGTTCGGCGCTTTGTACAAGCACTTTCGCGGCGAAAACATCCCGGACGAGCCCTTTCTGTCAAACACCCTCACAGATACATTCCACGTCCCGGCTGAGAAGGTACCAGAATTCAAAACGATTTTCTCCGAGTCCTTGGACGACGCGAAACTGGTCGAAAAACGCGGTGATAGCGTTCGCATCCTTGATGTCTCGGAAGGCGAGGGAGTTACAGTCGATTCCGCCAAGGCTGTTAGGGAACAGGGCAAAACCACTCCACAGCAAGCTGATTCGTGTTTCGTGATGATGCCATTCGGCGACCCGATTGGCACGTACTACAAAAAGCTATACGAGCCCGCGATTGAAAAAGCGGGATTGCGGCCAATCCGCGCCGACGACGACATCTTCACTGTTGGTAAGATCATCGACCAGGTGTTGGCAGGCATCGCAACGGCGAAGGTGCTGCTGGCCGAGTTGACTGGACGCAATCCAAACGTGCTCTACGAGCTCGGAATCGCCCACGCCCTCCAGAAACCCGTAGTGCTTGTCGCGTCAAACGAAGCCGACGTCCCGTTCGACATCAGACATCGGCGCGTCATCTATTACGACCGGGACGACCCGTTTTGGGGCGATAAGCTGATAAAAAAAGTTGCGGAAAACATCGTTTCCGCGATAAACAACCCCGACGAGGCTATCCTTAGGCCGGAAACTGGCAAGACATAGCCCGCGGCCACTCTGGCACCTGAGCGCGCGATGAGCGGAGGAATTGTCATGAATGCCTTTGTCGCTATGCCCTTCGCACAGGAGTTCATGCCAGTCTATGTCGCCATCAAAGATGCCTGCCTCGCAACAGGGATTACCCCGCTGAGACTCGACGAACTCTCTGAGCCCGGTCCGATCGTGAATCAAATGTTTCGCGAAATTGGAGCGGCGGATTTCGTCGTTGCTGATGTCTCATCCAAGAACCCCAACGTGTACTACGAAATCGGATTAGCGCATTGCGTACGAAAGCCCACGATCTTGCTCGTCAAACAGGATGAAATGCATCAGGTTCCGTTTGATGTTCGTCACCAGCGGATGATCACTTACAATTTAGGAAGCATTGGGGCTCTTTCTGCCGAGCTCAAGAAGCAGCTTCTGTATCTACGCGACCATTTCGGGCCACACCTCTCGCCCCCACCGCCCAATGACTTCCTCTCCAATTTGAGCGCCAACCAACAAAGCTCCAAGGTCTCATTTGAGGCATTGGTCGACCAGATCAGAAGAGATTTTGAGTTGATACAGCCGGAACTCGAGGAAAAAGAGTTCTGTGCCGACGAGCAAGAGTACGTCTTCGTCGTGCGCGACAAGTTTGGCGATAGGGTCGTGTTTACTGTGGACGTTAACGGAAATATCCGGAAGCAGAGGAGATTGCCGCGCGGATAGTGCGGCGGGAACCCTATAAACCGCGTCGCCGCCGAAAAAACCGCGGCGAAAACATCGAAGTCGTGCACGGAGCTGCCCGGCTGCGGCAAGCGGGGGAGACGAATGCGGTTCCCTGCGACGCGCTTAGCGGCACGGTCCCGGACCGGCGTCGACTGCACGAAGCAGGTGGAAAACATCGCCGTCGTGTATCGGGAGCTGACCGGCGCCGGGAAGCGCGGCAAGTAGGAGCGCGCACCGAGTGACTGTGGCTTGGTGCCACTGGAGCGACCTTTAGCCCGCTATTTGGGATCCGAGAACTGACGCAAGGGGCAGACCCATGGCTACTGCGACACTTCAAAGACGGCATCTCGACTTCAAAACCTGGCCGGAGCTGTTGGCGGATATCGACCACCTTCGCCAGGCGCATTATGACCGCGCGGGCAATTGGGATCTGTCGCAGATTTTGGAGCACGTCGGCGAAGGCCTCCGAACGGCTCTTCACGGCATTGATCATCAGGCCACTTGGATCATCCGCAGATTCATCGGCCCGCTGATTCTCAAGCGAATTTTGAGTCAGCGGCGAATGAAAGCAGGCATCAAGGTCCCTCAGTGGTGGCTCCCCGGGCCTAGCCACGACGAGTCCGCCGCCGTCGACCAATTCCATGCCCAAGTCAGCGCATTTCAGGGCCTGACGACCACTCCTTTCCCGCATCCGTTCTTCGGCCCGATGACGAAGCAACAGTGGAATGATCTCGTGCTGGTCCACGCCGCTCACCACCTCAGCTTCTTGATTCCGCGATCGACATAAAGGAAACGGCAGCATTGGGGCGGGGCGTCGGTGTCGCGCTTGGTGCCACTGGCGGGAGCTTTGGCCCGCCAGTGTCTGAGGTCGATGGTCGTCGCAGAAGGGCCTAGGCGGCTCAAAGCCGCCGCCAGCGGCACTCGGCGCCTTAAAGACTCGCCCAGGTCCGCGTCCACGGCTCCATTATGCAACCGTTTCAAGGAAGAGTCCGCGGACTGGTCTCAGTCGAGTCCGCCATGAGGTAAAATGACCGACGCCGCTCGGTTGACTCCCAAAAGGCGGAGAGCGATCGCGATCGTTGCCGTTGGAGCGATGGTGACTCGACCGATTCAGATTCTGACGACCTACTTCAGTCGCGAGCTTTGCTCGTCGGTTTTCGTTTCGCGGTTGGATCCCGCGCAAGACTATGCCGAGCGGATCGCGACGAAACCCGGCATGCGTTGGCTGAATTGGGCGGTCCGATATCGCGTGGATCGGTCGAAGCAGGAAGTGACGGCCAGCCTGCTCGGGCTCTTCCGAAACCGGGCGATTTATCACGACGGGCTCGGGACACTCCGAGTTCGCGACGGAGAGCCAGCCGAAGCGTTGTTTGCTGAATCCGATTGCACACCCGCCGGACCGGCAAACGCCGCATTGTCGCAGATTGCCGGACCCGATCTCGTCGAGCCGAGGGATCCGCGGCTCCGGGCGGCTCTCGATCATGCGTTTGCGGAGCCCGCGCGACCTCCCTACCGACGAACCAAGGCCGTGCTGGTTGTTCACGATGGGCGTGTCGTCGCCGAGCGTTACGCCCCCGGCTACGGAATTGAAACTCCGATCTTGGGATATTCGTGCGCCAAGTCGGTCACGAGCGCGCTCATCGGCATTCTCGTCAGCCAGGGGCGGCTCTCGCTCGACGGGCCCGCCCCGGTGCCCGAATGGGCCGATCCGACCGATCCTCGCCACGCCATCACGATCAACGACCTCTTGCGGATGACCAGTGGACTGGCAATCCCCGAGCCGCGCATGCCGATCGGCCGGGGCGCGCGAATGTTTTTCCTCGAACGCGACATGGGAGCGTTTGCCGCCGAGTCTCCTTTGCGGGCGACGCCGGGCACCGTGTGGGAGTATACGAGCGCCAACACGATGATTCTTTCCCGAATCGTGCGCGAAACCGTCGGCGGGCAGGCGAGCGACGTGCTGCGATTCGCCCGCCACGAACTGTTTAGCCCGCTCGGCATGCGGAACGTCACCATCGAATTCGATGCCACGGGGACCCCAATTGGAGGCGGCTACATCTTCGCGACCGCCCGCGATTGGGCACGTTTCGGCTTGCTCTACCTGAATGATGGAGTCGCCGGCGGCCGCCGCATCCTTCCTGAAGGCTGGGTCCGCTATTCCTCGACGCCGACGCTCGACAGCGGTTACGGAGCCGGCTTCTGGACCAACCGAGTGAAAGGCGACCTCGCGCAGTGGCATATCCCCTGGGAGATTCCCGGCGCTCCGGACGACACAATTTCGGCGCGGAAATATGGGCCAATTCGTGATCGTGATTCCCTCGAAGCGAGTGGTTATCGTCCGCTTCGGAATCTCGCACGCACGGGACATCGATCACAAGGGCGTCGGCCAACTGGTCGAAAATGTGATCGCGGCGCTAGAGCAACACCACTGAAGGAACTTCCGTGGCGGTCAACGTTCTGGCAGCCGCAACTGGAGCCGAAAGGAGCGCACGATGGACCTGCAACTGGGCGACAAGTTGGCCTTGGTCAGCGGCAGCACGGCCGGCATCGGCCTGGCGATCGCGACGGCACTGGCCCGCGAAGGGGCGCGAGTGATCGTCAATGGGCGAGCGCAAGGGTCCGTCGACAAGGCGGTCGCGGAAATGAAAGCCGCGACCAAGGGCGACGTTCAGGGATTTGCCGGCGATCTCAGCCAGGCGGCTGTGGCGGAAGAATTGGCGCGACGGTTTCCGAATGTCGAGATCCTGGTCAACAACCTCGGCATCTTTGAGCCCAAACCGTTCGAGGAGATCCCCGACGCCGCCTGGATGCGGTTCTTCGACGTGAACGTGCTGAGCGGCGTGCGGCTCGCTCGGCTTTACCTGCCGGCCATGAAGCGGGCCAACTGGGGTCGGATCATTTTCATTTCCAGCGAGAGCGGCGTGCAGATCCCGGCCGAGATGATTCATTACGGGACGACGAAGGCGGCACAGATTGCCGTCGCACGTGGGTTGGCAGAAGCGGTCGCAGGCACTGGCATCACCGTCAACAGTGTCTTGCCCGGCCCGACGAAGTCGCGCGGCGTCGACGACTTTGTCGAGACGCTGGCCAAGGCCGGCGGCCAGTCGGCGGATCAAGTTGAGAAGGAGTTTTTCGAGAAGGCTCGACCGAGCTCGCTCATCAAACGCTTCGCCACAACCGAGGAGGTCGCCTCGCTCGTCGCCTACGTCGCCAGTCCGCTCGCCTCCGCCACCACGGGCGCCGCCTTGCGCGTCGATGGCGGAGTGATTAAGAGCGCGTTTTGAAGCACTCACGGCGTCGATTGCAGATTGAAATCGTCGTCGAGCGGCATTGCAATCGAGGGGTGTACCATGAGCTATGACTTGGTCGCGTTCGAGCCGAACAGCGCCCTGGATGACCGCGACTCGTACATGAAGTGGTTCAAGCAGGAAATGCAGTCGGCTGAATCGTATGACCCCGACGTATTGACGCCAAAGTTGAGGGCCTGGTTTCACGAAATGCGAAAGACGTTTCCCCCGATGAACGGGCCGCTGGCAAGCGATGATGTCGACGATCCCAATCTCACTGAGTACGGCTTGGGACGCTCGGTGATTTATGCGTCGTTCTCCTGGTCGCGAGCTCAGGCCGCTTACGAGCGGGCGACAAAGCTGGCCGCAATGCACGGAGTCGGCTTCTACGACATCAGTTCGACTTCCGGCGATATTTGGCTGCCCACTTCCGATGGACGATTTGAACAATTGGCCGGATAGAGCTGCGTCTGAGCGGTGTCACCGCCGACGGGCCGGCAATGTGAGCATCGCGCCTACGGATCAGAGGCGCGCAACGCTCGGTCTATTCCTCACCGTCCCGAATCACACGCTCGATGAGAGGCACAAGCCGGCAGCTCAATTAGGACGACGTTCCAGAGGATCTCGACGTCGATCTCGTCGTAACCGTGCACAATTCGGTTTCGAATGCCGCGCATTGCGCCCACGGCAATTCGGGGAACCGGAGCTCGACACTCGTCGGGATATTCTTGGCCGCTTCGCCAAGGACGGTCAGGTTCCAGACGACCGCGTCGAGCAGTTGCCGGTCTGTGCGAAACCGCTGCTCTGTGACGCCTGCGCAGTAGCCGAGGATGCGCTCAGCCGCCTGCAACATGTGCCGCGCGGTGTTTCCACTTCCGATTTGCCGAAGACATCGACCGTCTCGCGGAAGATCTCTGAGCGTAACTCTGGAATCACCGAGCGCCTTAGCACCAGATCGACCTTCGAGACACCCAGCCGCCGTTCCAGGAACTGTTGAGTCCCGATGAGATGCAGAAGCCCTACAGGCTCGGCAAATTCGACGAGCAGATCGACGTCGCTGGCATCGGTCGCGTCGTCGTGCGCAACCGATCCAAACAATTCCAGCGATTCGACGCGGAACCGTTCTCGGAGTTCCGGCTCCATTGTCAGAAGAGTCGTTAGCACTAGATCCCGCCGCATATCGATCTCCAACTCTATTTTACTGCGCGGCCAGGCACAGTGTCATTCAGAGTGAGCGGCGAAGAGACTTTTCCGCTCCCCGACCCGGACATTTCGTCTAACGCATCGGCCAGACGGTAGAGACTTTCGGACCAGCCCTGCTCGCGGCCGGTCAGGAAACGGAGGGTGATCGGGTCGTGGATCTTCTCGACCGTTGCCCGCACGTTGATGCGCGTCATCGGTCCTTCCTGGCGGAAATCGACGGCGTTTGTCGCCTCGAAGAATGGTTTACCGCTTGGGTCAAGTGGCATGGCTGTGAAGACCAGTCGTTCGGGAGGGACGATTTCGAGAAACTGGCCGACCATCGGACGCACGGTGCCGTCGGGGTGCTGCATGTCGACGCGGAGTTTCCCGCCGACTCGCAGGTCGAGTTCGCAGCGCGGACACAAAAAGCCTCGCGGTCCCCACCATTTGGCCAGGTGCTCGGGCTCGGTCCAGGCTTTCCAGACAAGCTCGCGGGGGGCCATCACGACCCGTGACATCAGCATCTCGTGCGATCCGGCGCCCATCGCCGCGAGCTCGGCGGCGAACTTATCGAAGAGCTGCTCGTTACCGGGAAGGGCCAGGTGCTTGACGCTGCGGTAAGTCTCGGACGTTTCGAAGAGCTGCCGAAAGCTGATCTTGGTCTTGCCGTTAAGATCGTCGAAGACGATCTTCAGGCGGAATTTTGGCAGTGTGACGTGGTCGAGCACGAGCCGTTCCGGGCTGGCGATCTCGACGAAGCGAAACTCGCCGGGGTAGTCCGTCCCGTTGGGACCGTGCATCACAAGCCGCCAGGCGCCGCCCGGACGCAGGTCGAATTCGAGCGACGTCGTCGTGAAGCCGTTGGGCCCCCACCATTTCACGACTTGTTCTGCGTCGGTCCAGGCGCGAAACACCAGCTCGCGCGGCGCGTCGAAGACGCGGGTAGTGACAATCTCACGGCTTGCGTAATCGTCGGCGTTTGCGGACATGGCGTTTTTCCTGTTTGGGCGAAGCTTGCATTTCTCGGAGGTGATCGGCCAGGCGGTCGAACGATTCGGCCCAGAAGCGGCGGTAGTGATCGATCCAGTTGTCCACTTCCTCGAGCGGCGCGGTGCACAGCCGGCAGGGACGGGTCTGGGCCGAGCGGCTCCGCGTGATGAACCGGGCCCGCTCGAGCACCTTCAGATGCTTGGAGATGGCCGGCAGGCTCAACTCGAACGGCTCGGCCAGTTCGTTGACCGTTTTCTCGCCGGTCGCAAGCTGGGCCAGGATGGCCCGCCGCGTCGGATCGGCGAGGACGGCGAACGAGCGGGTGAGCGAGTCCTTTTGTTTCAGGGCGGACATGTAATCCGGCTTTAGTTAACCAATTGGATAATTAACTAGATAGTAAAATACAGATCCGAGCCGCGTCCGTCAAGCGGCGTTGCAAAAGAAAAACATGGTGGGCCGGCGCTCGCTCCGCGAGCTTGTCCCACCCTACGTCGGACTGCAGCGAGGAAGTCAAACCGCGCGGCGCGTCATCAAACACGACCAGGCCAAAAAACCTTCCGGCGGTGCGGGGACCTCAAAGCGGAACTCGCGGAGAAAGTGGATCTCGAACAGCCGCTCCAGCTCCCGGCAGATTTCCTCCGCACCCAGCGTCGGCGGACCCGGTTCGAGCTTTTCATTGGCGTTTCCGGTTAGCAACAGGAACCGCGTCCCCGGCCGCGTCAGGCGTTTCAGCGATTTGATGAAGCCGGGTTGATCGATCCGCCGGGCGGCGTGATAGCAGCCGCGGTCAAACACAAAATCGAACGGCGGCACGTCGAGCGTGAACCGGCAGAGATCGGCTTCGACAAAGCGGACCTTCGCGCCCGCCTCGGCCGCCTTTTTCCGGGCGGTGGCCAATCCGACAGGGGAGAGATCATAGCCGGTGACGTCGAATCCGCGCGACGCGAGATAGATCGCGTTGGTCCCGGTGCCACACCCCAGCTCGCCGGCCCGCCCGGGCTTGATCGCCTCTTCGTCAAGGACTCGGATCAGCTCTTTCGACGGCAGGCCGGAATCCCACGGCGCTTGACCTTCGCTGTAGTGCTTGTCCCAATCGTGCTCGGTCATCGTTGCCATTCATCGGTCTCCTTTCGGCTGTTTCTTAATTGTAGGTGCTGTGCGTTCTGGCAGCCTACCGGCGGCTCAAACGCGCCAACGGGCTCAGAGGATTCCATGCAACGGCCCGCCGCGGGCAGCCAGCTGGTCGACGCTCTTGGTCACCGCGGGATCTTCGACCAACGGCGGGGCGTGGTGCGGCTTGAGCCGCGCGTCGATGATCAGCGAGCCGCGACAGCCCCAGTGCTTCTCGCGGACGAAGCTGCCGATTCCGTGCACGTCGGCGGCGGGGTTCGAGCGCGTAAATGTCGGTCCATAAAAAGTTGTTCAGCGAGCGGCTGGTGAATTCACTGTCGTCGACCAAGAGAACCAGTGGAAAGGCATTGAGCGGATGGCTCGTGTCGATCGCCGCACAGAATCGCTCGACAGCGGGTTCGATCGCGCCGTCGCGCGGCGAAAGTCGGTGCGTCAATCGCCACCACGCCTGGCAAGCAGAGCCGCGGGTCGCGAAAGCCGTCGGGCAGCGGCAGATCGGGCGAGACACTCGTAGGCAATTGGCGCCGCGGCGGACCGGCGGCTGCGATCACCAGCTTTGAGCCAGCGTTCAGTTCGCCGCTGGAATAGTCGAGCGTGTCGAGCGTTGTGCAGGTCTGAAAGTGCAGATCGCACGTCCAATCGACGCGGGACAAGACGTGTGCAAGGAACGCGGGAATATTGTGGATGTCGAGCTGCGGATCGTCCTCATGCGCGACGATCAACAGGTACTTCGCGAGCGAGAGTTGCCCCTGGCCCAGAATGGCATTGGCGTTGGTGAGCAGTTCCTGCGGCTTGCGGCGTCCGGCGTAGGGGACGTAGCGCTCGCTGCCGATCGCCAACAGCAGCGGATGCACGCCCGGCCGCGTCGACCGCGTGGACGGCGTGGACGCCGGGAATCACGCTCGGCAAGAGCGGCCCGGTGAGGTCGTGAATCAACTCGCCGAACGACGTGTCTTCCTGCGGCGGCCGCCCGACGACCGTGAAGGGCCAGATGGCATCGTTGCGGTGATAAACGGCGTCGACGTCGAGCACGGGGAAGTCGTGCGCGAGGCTGTAATATCCCAGGTGATCGCCGAACGGGCCTTCAGGCAGCAGCTTTTTGGCGTCGACCGTGCCGCTGATGCAGAAATCGGCTTCCGCATAAACCGGGCAGATGGCCGGCGAGAGAAGCCATCGGAATCCGCCGGCCGGCGAGCGCCCCGGCGAAGGTCAGTTCGCTGAGTCCTTCCGGCAAGGGCATCACCGCGGCAAGGATCATCGCGGGTGTGCCGCCGACGAAGATGTTCACGCGCAGCCGCTCGCCGCGGCGGATGGCGGCTGCATGATGCACGCCGATCGAGCGGTGAATCTGATAGTGCAGTCCGACTTCGCAGTTGACGACGTACTGTCCGCCCGAGAGTTGAATGCGATACATGCCGAGGTTCGACTGCGCGAAGCCGGGCCGATCGGGATTTTCTGTGTAGACTTCCGGCAGCGTGATGAACGGCTCCGGCGTCTTTGGGCCAGTTCACGAGCTGCGGCAACTGATCGATGGTCGTGCGGTTCTGGAGCACCGGACCCGAGCGCACGCGTTTGGGCCGCATTCGACCAAAGAGTCGCCGGCACCTCGCGATAGTGCCACGGACGTTTCCAGGCGTCGGCCGGGTCGATCTTGAGCGCGATGAGTCGCCGAACCGATTCCAGCGTATCGCGAAACAGAAATCGCGTCCGCTCCCGGGTGCCGAACAGATTGCTGACCATCGGGAAGCGGCAGCCCTTGACCCGAGCGTAAAATAGAGCCGGGCCCTGCGCCTGGTACACGCGGCGCTGGATTTCGGCGGCTTGCAGGTGGGGATTGATTTCGGTTTCGATCCGCACCAGCTGGCCCGATCCGGTCCAGGTCGCGAACGCAGTCCTGCAGGTTTCGATAGCCCATCGGTTCGAGAGTTTCCGTTTCGGTGCTCGATGCACGTCGAGCGATTTTACTCGCCCTGGGCCGGCGGTCACTGAGGTGACCGGCCCTTCATCTTTCCAAATCGTGCGCAGGATGGTTTACTGACGACATGAAAGTAAAGCGGACCGCGCCGCAAGGCGAACCGGCGGAGCCGGATCCCCGAATTTTGCAGGAAATCCTGGGTTACCTGAATTTCTCCGGCGGGAAGCCGGACGCGGCCTTCCAGCGGAACTGGAACACGCTGTTCGCGGACCGCGAAAACGGTCGGCGCACGAGCGTGAAGACGCTGCTGCTGCAGCATTTATCGCGGCTTGCAAGCATCCGTCCCCGCCTTCGCCGAGTCCAGCCAGGCGCAGGCCGTCCTCGGGCTGACGTTCGATCAATGCTTGGCCGCTTACCGGCGGCATCACGCCGACCTGTTGTTCCATCTGCAGCCCGGCCGACTTCGAGCAGCCGTTCTTTCTGGCGCGGATGATCGAGGCGATTCTCGAGCAGGGATCTCCCTGGGACCAGTCTGAACGGATCATCAACGGCACGCTGAACAAGCTGAACGACTTCGTCGGATATCGCCCGTTGGCCGTGCTCGAAAACGGACGGCAGATGGAGCCTTATCCGCACGAGCGGTTTCGTCCTGTGCCGCTCTATCTGCGAGACGCCGGCGCGGCGCACGGGCCGTACCACGATCTGATCGATCGGACGATCGCCTTTCTGCGCGAAACGCCCGCCGAAATCCTCCGCGATTCGCACTTTGATCCTGACGCAGATGGAGGAGCTCGCACTCGACGTGCGGGCCCACGACCACACCCATCCGGTGACCAAGCGGACGAACTACACCTTCGGCGAATGGGACCCGCATCGCATCGACACCAAGGGGAGCTACACGCGGTTCGTGCTCCGCAAAATCGTGCTCGACTCGCTCTTGGATTGGATCGCCCAGCAGCAGAAGCTCAGCGAGGAGGAGCGACTACTACGACGCGGCCGCCGTCCTCAGCGGCACGATGCTGATGGCCTCTTCGATCAGCGGCTCCGGACCCGAAAGTCACGACTCGAACGTGAACCTGATCTCGCTGTTGCCCAAGGTCGCCCGGCAGCGCGACGCGTATTACGAACGGCTGATGACCGAAGCGAAGGGAGCGCGCCGCACACGTCTGCGCCGTGAAGCCAAGCTGACGCAGCAGCCGTTCGGGCACATCCGCCAGCATCTGAATATCGTGCTGGCTCGACACGGGGCCGCGCAGGTGCAGGACCGGCACGTGTCGGGCATCTATGCGCAGCTCGGTTATCCGCAGGCGGCCCGCGAGCAAAGCGCGCGGGTGCCGGCCGCCTCGGCCCGATTCGAGACCGAGATCGAATGGCGAATTGTAGCCGGCCGGACGCGCGGTCGGAACGCGGAGCCACCGGCGAAGCCGCGCAGCTCTTGCGGGAGATCGAGGACCATCTCGATCGAGGGATCGACTGCGGAGCGCTGGCCGATCCGTGGAACATCCTGGGGTTTCAGGGGATGTTCCCGCTCTTCTCCTCGCGCGAGGACGTCGGTTCCCGATCAGCGCGTGCCCGAACTCGTCGAATTCATGGAAGGCCTGTTCAGCGTTTATTCGCGGGCCCTGGGAGAAGCGGCGGCCCTGGCGGACGAGGAGATGGTCACCAAGCTGTCGTCGGCGTTCGAGCGGCGGGCCGCCTGGTGGGACAAGTTCGCGACCACGACTGTTGAGGATGTGCCGCACGTTTCCGGCCGCGAGAGCTATGAGTCCGCAGTGCGAGTGGCGGGCACGCTTCGAGCTTGGCGCGAGGCGGGCGAGGCGGCCGGCGACATTTCGTTCTGGCGGACACATGTCGAGCATTTCGAGTCGGCCCAGGCTTACGCGCTCGTGGTCGACGTGCTGTTGCGCCGCCAGGACTACGTGGCCGCGATGGGCCTCTTAATTCAATGGCTGAGTGATGCCGAGAGCGTCGGCCTGGAATCGGAAGGCTATTCTTTCCACGCGCTCTTGCTTCGCTGGATGCACGGTTTGATGGGGACGGAACTGACCGACGGCACCGCCGCATCCGCCGAGGACTCCTGGCCGGCGATTCGGCGACTGTTCGATTTTCTCGAGGCCAACGCCGGGGCGTACTGGAGCGTGCCCACGCTGAACGAAGCGCTCGGCAATTCCTCGCAGGCCCGCAAGACGGACGAAGAATCGGACGAGTCTCCGGGCGAAGACGAGGCGCCAGCCGATGCCGATTCGTCGCCTGAGGACCAGTCGCTGTTCGAGGCCGCCTACGAAGGAGTCGTCTATCGCGACAGCACGCGGGACGGCCGCGAAGGAGACACGCTCGATTCGGGTCCGACACCGCAGACGGCCGAGGTCGAGGCCCTCACGCGGTTCTTCGATCCGCGGCTGCGGTTCATCAACACGCTGGCGCAGGCGTGGTTGATGGCCGCCCTGCATTTTGCCGGCAACGGCCGCGGCCGCCCGCGGCGGCGGAGGCGCCGGAGCAGCTCGCGGCAAGAGATTATCTCGAGCTGGCGGCGCAAGGCCCGTTCTCTCTCGCGCGACCTGTCGAAGCTGGCCGACCAGTTCGCGCAGTACGAGCTGCCGATGCCATCGGGCGATCACGACGAAAACGTCGAATACGACTATCAGCGGCACGCCCAGCTTTATCTGATGCACTCGGTCGTGCTGACGCAGGTTCGCCTGCGAATGGCCGAGCGGCTGCTGACGGCCTGCCTTCCCGCGCGTCGGACAGAGGACGAACATTCGCTCGCCGAGGAGCGGATTGTCGACGTGTTCCGCGCCGTCGTGCATCGCGACGCGGGCCGCTTGCGGCGCTTGTTGCCGGCCCTGCGGAAGCAGCTTGCAGTCCAAGCCGCTCTTGTATGTCGCGCTCGACAGCGGGGGCAAACCGGGGCAATTCCGCCAGGCCAAGCTGCTGCAGGCGACGCTGCGGTTTTTACTGTCGCAGTTGCCGCGGGCCGGCTGTCTGCGGGAGACATGGCAGCTCCTGCAGACCGTCTACCAGATGGAGCGCGGCGCGCGGCCGCCCGGCATGGTGGTCAGCGAGTTTGACCAGCTCTTTCGCACGGCGCTCAAGAGCACGCTCGAGTGCATCGTCCGATCCTCCAGCCGTTGGAGGTTCGTGGAGAGCGGTGGTCGGGGGCGCGAGTCGAACTGCGGCAGCGCGCTCCCTCGATCCGGCAGCTCCGGCGCCAATCGGCGCGCCTGGGATCGCCGGTTGTCGAGTCGCGGGAAACCGACCGGAAAACCGTCTCGTTCGGCGATCTGGTATGCCGGATCGCTCCGAGCGGCGGGCCCGTTTCCGGCCGCCAAGCGGGCCGCGTGGCGCAACGACCAGCTCGTCACGATGGCCAGCGACGTGGTGCAGCGGTACATGAAGCTGTGGCTCACGCACAGCCGCTCGATGCGGCTCTCCAGCGTCGAGGAAATGTCGGAGACCTCGGTCTGGAAGCGCGTGCGGACGTTCATCGAGACTTACGGGGCCGACTTGTTTCACGCCAAGGTGCTCACCCTGGGGAACATCCGCACGATTCTCGACGCGGGGATCGAGGATTTTCTCGATTACCTCGACGAGAGTCGCGACCCGATCCATCCGGTCAAATTGATTGACGATTTAGAGGCCGGGGCCATCGATTCCGAAAAGGCGATGACCTACCTCGAGATGATTTACGAAACGATCGTCGACAAGTTCGACCGCTATGTCGAATACAACACGACGACGACTCACTCCGATTACGGCGAGAAGTTCTACTGCCTGCTCGATTTTCTGCGGGCCGAGTCGGCCTACGAACGCGACGCCTGGAACCTGAGCCCGATCAGTCTGTGCCACGAGCTGTTTTCCGAATGCGGCCGCAGCGGCCGCCGCGCGCGTGGGAGCAGGATTTCCGCGCACGGTCCGGATCGGTTGCCAACAAACATCTGATTCGGCTGCGGTCGTTGGAGAAGAAATACGGCATGCGGCTGCCCTCGATTTCCGACCGTCTATCGGAGCGGTTCGTCAAGCCGCTGGCCGTCCACCGCATGCGGGCCCTCTTGCCGCAAGCGCTACGCGACGCGCGGCTGGGGCGTGACTCGTCCCCCGCCTTCGACGCTCTGAGGGCTGAGATCGACGAGTACCTGCACACGACGAACGGCTCGGGCATCGACGTGCCCGCATGGCTGCGGACGCTCGAGCGGGACTTGATGCACCTGATGGACGAATCGACGAGCGTTCTGGAGACGCTCGAGACACCCCGCTTGCACGCCGCTACGCTCTTGACGTGGAACCGCCTGCAAATGGAACTGCAGCGCTGGGAGTGACTCAGCACCGGTCCATCGACGCAGCGATGGGCATAAGTCCGCCCCGCGGAGGAGTGCCGGCATCGCGAATGCCGCACCAGTCCGAGAAACCCTGGAGTTGTTTCTACTTCTTCCGCGTGTAGGTGGTTTCCAATGTCGGCCCGGCCGTGCCGTCTGGGGTCGTCGAACCCAATTCCACAGTGAAGCTGTCATCGTTGATGCGCTTCAGCGTGACAATCAGGTTCATTTGGGCGTCGTTCGCCTGGGCGACCGTGGCATTCAATCGGATTGTCTTGCCGCCGTCGGGACTCGTTCCCTGCAGCGTCATGATTGCTGTGGAGGCGGTATAGACCCAGGCGCTTTCGTACCGCTTCGCGGCATTGTTGTAACCGTAGATCTTACGAGCCTTGAATTGCTTGCCAAATTGTTCGCCGGTGCTCTCCTCGAGGATGAACCGGCCGTCGAGGACGCTCGTGAATTTCGCTGAGCCTTTACTCTCCTGAGCAGCTTGACCGGCCGTCGGGCGAAATCGCGTTACAGTCGTGTATTCGCCCGCCAATTTTGCGAGCGCCTCGTGCTCCGGCCCGGGATTGTCCGCAAAATTTTGGGCAAACGCGCTGGTGGTCGTGAAAGTTGCCAGAAATGCCGCAATTAAGTGCTTCGTCATGATGTTCTCCGTTTCTTGCGAATTGGTCGCGCAGCTCGCGCGACTGAGTGTGCAACCCTGAGATCCGACGTGCCTTCGAGCAATGCCTGAAGCTTCAACAGCGCCTCGGCCCAATAGGCCTTCCAACGGGCGACGTCCTTGGGGCTTTCTAATTTGCTGTGTTGTACGGCGACCTGGCTCTTGGCTTCACCTTTGATCCAAAAATAGACTTCGACACTCGATCGGCCGTCGATCCATGTGATTCGCATCGACTTGTTCAAGGTTGCCTTGCGGACCGTCATTTTCGCCGCGTCGGGAAGCCAGCGAGCCAAGAGCTCGACGTCGCTCCAACTCTTGTAGAGTCTGGCCACTGGCACTGCGATTGTTTTCGAGGCGTTGGCAGCGAAGTCGCCGGCACAGCCTTGATTCTTGACCCGAATGCCCCGCGCTTGCTCGTAGCCGACGGCAATCATCTGGCACCACCAGCCTGGACAACCGCGCTTATCGTGAAGATGCGCGGCAATGTCCTTATGCGGCCAATCCGCGGCGCCGACCTTGTCGAGCAGGGCGAACCATTCGTCCAACGACTTGCCAGTCTTGGCCTTTGCGGCTTCGGAGCTGATGCCGGCCGCTTTGGTCACTTGATCGGCCATCGTGAAACGCTCCTCTCAGAGTTACTGTCGTTGCGGGACGGGCCGGCCGTCGAGTAGCGCCGGCAAGAGGGTCCTGAGCTTTTTGTTCCAACCGCCCCCCAACATCCGTTTGAGCACTGCGCCGCTGAGGCCGCGGAAGCCGGTGTGCTCGAGCTTCAACCGCGTGCCACCGTCGGGCATTGGAGTCAATGTCCAGCTCACGGTCGTGCCCCGCTGCTTGGGGTCGCCCTGCCAGGAATACACGAGCCGCCGCGGCGGATCGACTTCCAGCACCTCACAATCGACGATTCCGCGCCAACCCAATTGCGGTCCGATGTTGAATTGGAATTTGTGCCCGACCGTCGGCGCGAAATCGTTGGGCATCAACCAGGCGCCAAGTTCTTGCGGATTGGTCAACGCTCGCCAGACGCGATCGGGTAAATGGGCATAAACTGTTTCCAGAACGATTTCGCTCATGTCGGATTCTCATCCAGGTGATCGCGCAGAGCCTCGAGCTTGTTGCTCCAGAACCGCTCGTAGGGGCCGACCCAATCGGCCACCGCCTTGAGCGGTTTGGCGTTAAGGCGGTAGAAACGCTGGCGACCTTCGCTGCGCACCTTCACGATCCCGACAGCCAACAGATGTTTGAGATGCTGTGACACAGCCGACAACGTCATGTCGAACGGCTGGGCCAGGTTGAGCACTGTCATCTCGCCGTGTCCCAGCCGGTCGAGCAACTTTCGCCGCGTGGGATCGGCAATCACCGAAAAGACGTCAGAAACAGCGGATCGACGGCTCACAGTGATATTTAAGCATTCGCTTAATAATTGTCAAGAGCTCAATCAAGCCGACTCGCATCTTCACCTTTTCTCGAGCGGGGAAACCGCGCCCTGCTCACCGCACGTGCTTTTCAGGAACGTAGGTCGTCCGCTCGAGCGTGCCGTCCGGGTGGATCGCGAACGTGATGGCTCCGGCGTCGTTCGTCGATGTGATCTGGGTTTCGGGGTCGTAGGCCAAACGCAGTGATTTGAAATCGACGCGTGCGTCCGCGCTGATCACGACCTCTTTCGGATTCGCCCACGCGGCGAGCGCGGCCGAATTCGCGCGTCGGCTGCCGTGATGCGGCGATTGCAAGACGTCGACCGTGAGCGGCGGCGTGCTCAGCAGCGTCGTTTGCCCATGGCCGTCCAAGTCGCCCGTGAGCAAAATCCGCCGGCCGGCAAACTCGATCGAAAGCACGATCGAGTTGGCGTTGTCGTCGGAATGCGGACGGCCGAAAGGGGGATGCAGCACATGAATCTCGACGCCGTCGTCGAGTCGCAGGCGGTCGCCGTCGCGCACGAGGCGAATCGGCACTCCGCACGCCGCCGTCGACTCGCACAGTACGGCCACAGCCGGCTGCTTGAAATCGAGACATTGCTGCGACACCAGCAGCGATCCCACGGGAAGCGACTGCATCAGGTCGGCGGCGCCGTTGAAATGATCCATATCGGCATGCGAGACGATCAGCGCATCCAAGCCGTGGCGGCGACGTTCCCAGAGCGTCTGCAGGACTGCGCGCTGGGCAATGCGACCGTCCTGCATCGCGCCTGCGTCGTAGAGGAGCGTGCCGCCGTTGGGGCATTCGATCAGGATTGCGCCGCCGTGACCGACAGATAGAAAAGTGCAGCGCAGCGAGTCGCTGTTGGGAGTCCGCAGACCCCACGCCAGGCCGACGATGATCCAGGCCAGCAGGAACGACCATCCACGGCTGCGCCATCGGCGGACCGGCTGGACGAATGCCAGAGAAAACAGCAGGACGTAATAGCCGGCGAGCCACCATTCGGGAGGTCCAGGGACATAAAAGTGCGAAAGGCGGACGTGTGCCGCCCATTCGACGAGGTACAAGAGCGCGCCGAGGCCCAAGTCGAATGGAATTGCCGCGATCCACGAAACGCCGGGAGCGAGAAGCCCCAGACCCAAATGGATGTAGCCGGACCACAACACAACAGTCGACAGCGGTGCCAGCACGACGTTGATCAGAACTCCCACGGGAGAAACGAGGTGGAACCGCGCAGCGACTAGAGGCAACGTGAACAGGGCAGCGGCGACCGAGATGCTCCACTCGTCCCAGGTTCGGCGATGGAGGTACGCGGCACACTTCCCGATCGGAGTCCACAAGGGCGAGGCGGGATCCGGCGCGTCAGCAATGTCCGGAGCAGCTTGTTTCGTGCGACGCCCACACGCCCAGACAATTCCCAACACGGCCAGAAATGAAAGCTGCGTGCCCGTATTGAACAGGTCGGTCGGATTCCAGATCAGGATCACGGCAGCCGACAGTGCCAGACAATTGGAGAGCGCCGGCCGCCGCAGGAAGAATCGTGCTCCCGCGTAGAGACAGACCATCACGGTCGCGCGAATGACCGGCGGGTTGCAATCGGTCAGGATCGTATAGCCCAGCACGCCGACGATAATCAGCGCACAGGTGCCCCGCACCGAAAGTCCGGCCAGTCGCCCGATGCCCCACAAGAGCACTCCGAGAATGGCGACGTGCATTCCGGAGATCGCCAGCACGTGCAACAGGCCGCTTTGCGTGAACGCGTCGCGAATCTCCTCGTCCATCTGCATGCGGCCGCCGAATAGGAGTGCCGCGGCAACCGGCCCCGTGCGAGGCGATAGGTCACGCGCGAAGAGGGCTTCACCCTCCGCCCGAAGTCGTGCCGCGCACCGCCAGATCGAGAGGGGCGAGCCGGCATGCAGCAGTCGGACCGCGTCGGGGTGATCGGCCCTGAGCATGCAGCGGATTCCCTGCCGCTGGTAGAAAGCGGCCGGATCGAAGCCTCCCGGGTTTTTGGCGGGGGCGAACGAACTCAGCCAGCCAAAGACCTCGACTTCGTCTCCGACGTCGCAATGCACCAAGTGTCCGTTGACGTGAACGAGAGCACGGCCGCTGACCGCGAGGTCGTCGCCGTCGCCCGACATGCGTTGCACAGACAGGGTCGCGGTCGATGCGTCTGGATGCGGCCACGCGGAGCGCTTGTTGCCCGCCTCGCGGGAAATCACGTCCGGCCGCTCGAGTAAAGTGCCGACTACCCGCACCAGGCGCGGCTCGTCGGAAGCAAACAGCGAAAGATCGTTGCTGGCCGCGGTCGACCAGCACAAATGATGGCGCGCTGCGCCAAGGCACACGAGGCACAGCAGGAGCGCGCCTGCCGACTCCCTGGCAAATCGGAAGCGAACGAGCACCATCCAAGCGAGGGCCAATAGCGCCGCGACGAGCAACCAAGCTTCCAACCGGGCCGACCAATAGTGGTCGCAGACAATGCCGCACCCCAGCGCGAGGGCGATCGCGACTGCCGGATGTCGAGCGGGCGCTGCGTTTCTCACGGCGAGACAGTCCGCAAATGATCGGGGAGGAGCGCAAATGCCGGTCGATTACTCGCTGTTCGACCGGTCCAGGGTTTCCAAGCAACCGAATCGGCTGTCCCACTTGTGCCGAACGATCACCGGATACCCGGCCGGGCAATCAATTGCAAGCGCTCAAAGGCTGACCCTCGGCGAGCCCCCCGTTCATCGCACGACGTGGACATTCGGCAGCGATTTCTTGAGGGCGGACACGCCGGCGTCGGTGACCAGGGTATGGTCCAGATAGAGCGTCTGGAGCTTCGTCAGGTCGGCGAGATGCTTGAGACCTTCGTCCGAAATGCGCGTGTGGCCGAGGCCGAGCGTCGTCAGATCTTTGAGGGCTTCGAGGTTTTGCAAGCCGCGGTCCGTGATCTGCGTGTTGTCGATATACAGGGTCGTCAGGTTCCAGCAATCGCGAATCGTCTTCAGGCTGGCGTCGCCTGTCGCAGTGTGACCCAGACCCAGCGTCGTCAGATACTTAAGTGTTTTTAGCTCCTTCAAGCCCGCGTCGGTGATCTGGGTGTTGTCGAGGTAGAGGGTCGACAGGTACGTGATTTCGCGGACGCTCATCAGGCCGGCATCGGTTGTCCGAGTGTGACCCATGCCCAGACTTAACAGATGTTGGAGGGGCTTCAGCTCCTTCAGTCCAGCGTCGGTGACCAGCGTGTTGTCGATATAGAGAGTGTTGAGTTGCGTCAGCTTGCCGAGTTTCTCCAAGCCGGCGTCCGTGATCCCGGTGTGTCCGAGTCCGACGGTCGTCAGGCTCTTGAATGCCCCCAGCAGGGCGAGGTGCTCGTCGTTGATGAGGTGACTCCCGGCGAAGTCGATGCCCGTCACGGGGCCATTGACGCCACCAGCCCCATCGATGGTCCCGCCCAGTCGCGCAAGTTTTGCCTCGATCTGTCGAAGAGTCGCCTCGTCCCCTTCATCCCCGACGTCGGAGGTCCACCATTCTGCCAGCCGTGCGACGGAATCGGGGGTTGTCAAATAGCTCGCGCCGAACGCCTTTCCGTTCTTCGGAGAACAGAAGGACAAATGAGGCCACCCCCGGTGGTTCATCGGCAAGAAGAGCGTGAACGTGCCCCTGCCCCGTCTGATCTCCGCTCGCTGAACGTGGAGCTCAAAGCCGGCGGCCTGGCCAGGAAGCGCCCCGGTTGCGCGGCGAAATACGAGATCCGATCGCGCCGACCAGTCGTGCGCCCAGTTCATCGCTTCAGACGAATCTATTGTGGCCGATGCCAACAAGATCGCCTTGTCACACGAGCCCAGTGTGTAAGTTCCCTTGATCCAGAAGATGTTGCCCTGCGTAAAGCTGTCCGCGGTACCGCGGACTTCCGTGATCGTGATCTTGTCTCCTTTCAAGAAGCGCGTCGCTCCCTGCTCAAATTTGACCGCGAAAGAGAATTCGGAACCGGCTGGCCGATCGAGCTTGGAAGCCGGTGCGGCCGCTTGGTCTTTTGCTGCGGTGACGAAAGACCAGAAAGGATGGTCTCTCGCCGGGGGCTCCTGCGCTTCGGTTCGCGCAGCGCTGAAATACGTCGGCAAGGTGACCAAAGCAAGCAGAGCGACAACGAACAGCGATCTCTTCGGAAGGCCGGGCGCGAATCGGCTTTGGAGAATCATCTCAATCCTCGCTTTCAGTGAATCGGAACCGAGAAACGGACTGGCCGGCAACAAGCGCGGGGCGACGCCGGGACTGTTCAGTAATTCGGCCGCTTTGAGCACGACTTCGGCGTAGCGTTTCGTGCAGTCGGGAAACGCCCAGCGGACCCACGCGTCGCAGCAAAGGTCCTCCGCCCGATGAATTTGCCGCCGGATCGCCCAGACCAGCGGGTTCCACCAGTAGACGATCGAAACGAGCATCTCGATGGCCCGTACCCAGTGATCGCGGCGGCGCAGGTGGGCCAGCTCGTGGGCGAGAATCAGGGCCGCCTCCGAATCGTCGAGCTGTTGGACGAGCTTCGTTGGCAGAACGATGGTCGCGCGACGCCCGGCCCACCAGAGCATTGGCACTTCCACGCTCTCGACGAATCGGACGTTGGGAATTCGTCGCACGTTGAGCTTGCCGGCGATGTCGCGTGCCAGCCTCTGCAGACGCTCGGGCGCCGGCATCGTGTGTTTCAAGGTGTGCTCAAAACGTAGAATTCGCGTCCCGGCGACGAGCGAAAAGAAAACTGCCCCGCTAAGCCAGCACCAAAAGATGAAGATCAGCGCCCCATCCCAAACAGCTCGGTCCGAGATCCAGGCGAGGCGGCCTGTCAGTTTTCCCTCGAGCGCGCTTTCCACCGGCTCGTGAGCGGTTCGATCCGACGGCACTTTGACGGAGCCACGGCTCCTTTCATGCGGCGCGATCGCTCCGGGCTCGGCGATGAGTGGTTGCTGCTGGTGCCTAGCGGTCTGTGGCACGTTTCGCGATGTATCGGCAATTTGCTGGTCGAGTTGCTTCGTTCGCGGCGGCAGCAGTCGGGACGAGTCGATCGGCAGCACCGGCGGAGCCACGAGCTTGAGCAGGACCAAAAGCCATAAGAGATGAGCAAGCGGCGGAATGCGCCGAACGCGCGTTACCCCATAGACGACGAATGCCAGCAGGAGCGCGAGCAGCGTGTTCTGCACGGCGAGCAAGAGGAGCGCGTTCACGAGGCGCCTCCCGTCATTTGGAATAGTTATCGAGCAGCTTGCGGATTTCCGCGGCCTCTTCTCGGCTGAGCCGCTTCTGATCGATGAGTTGCATGATCAAGGGGGCAATCGAGCGGCTTCCCAAGCGCTCGACGAGCGTTTTGAGTTCCCGCCCCAGGATGTCTGCCTGCGAAACCGTGGCTGAAAAAACATGCACAAACGAGCTGCGATCGCGGGCCACCAGCCCTTTGCGCTCCAGTCGCTGCAAAAACGAATGGACAGCGGCGAATTCGCACTCGGCTCCGTCGGGATAAACGGCCTCGGTGATGGCCTTGGCCGTGAGCGGCCCGCGGGCCCAAAGCACCTTGAGCACGGCCAGCTCGGCATCCGTCACAGTCCGCGGTTTTTTCGCCGCCATGCAGCGCCCTTTATGACAATAAGCAGACCGCTTATTAACATAAGCGTGGTGCTTATGAACGTCAAGCCCCGTCGCAGCGAACGCCTTTCGACAGTTCTTCACAGTCCGCCGACCAGCGTTGCCCTTTGCCGCGGCCCTAATCCAGATCGAGCGCTAGGGTCAAACCGGCGAATGCTCGCCACGTGTTTGCCCGGGCTGGGGGCGGTCGAGTATTGTAGATGAGAGATCACATTCGACCCGCCGCGCGCGTCGGCTTGGGGCACTCTTCCGATTCGAGTACGAGCCTCCGCATGAGTCAGATTCCCGCTGTTGGTTTTCGTGACGCGATCGCTGCCCTGGAGCAGTTGGGGACCGCGTTTGCCCGCTACGATGAAGCGGGCGGGCGGGCCCTCGCCTTCGCCGGCTCAAAGATCGATGACCGCACGCTCGAACTTGTCCGTCACGTTCCGGGAATCAAAAGGATCGATTTGCGCGGGACGTCGATCACCGACGCGGGGCTCGAGCACCTCAAGGAAATGACCGACCTCGAGCAAATCTGGCTCTCGGGGACGCGGATCACCGGCGCGGGCATGGCCCGCTTCCAAAAATTGGTCAACCTCAAGTCGCTGCTCGTCGGCGAGACGCGCGTCGACAACGGCGGGTTGGCGCATGTCCGCGGGCTGCGCGGCCTTGTTTCGCTCGGCCTGGCCGGAACTCGCGTGACCGATGCGGGTCTCATACACCTCAAGGAACTCAAGAACCTGCAGATGCTCGATTTGCGCAACACGCGCACCACCGATGTCGGGCTGAATCACCTGACCGGGCTGTCCAATCTCTCGGAGCTGTTTCTCGCCCGTACGAAGGTCACGGACGAGGGAATGGAGCTGATCGCCCGGTTGACTCGGCTGGCGAATCTTTCGCTGGCCAAAACTGCCATCACCGACGCCGGTTTGGAGACGCTCGAACCGCTGGTCAACCTCAGGCAGCTTGGCTTGGCAAATACGGCCATCACGGACGAGGGGATGGAATCGATCGGCAAGCTGACCGCAATGGAAAAACTCACACTTGTGAGCGTGAAGATCACTGACGAGGGTTTGGCGTCTCTGGCCGGGTTGACGCACCTGCAGGTCTTGTTCTTGAGCGGCACGCGGGTGGGCAGCGCAGGAATGCAGTATCTGTCGGCGCTCACACATCTCGACAACCTGGGCCTGGCGTTTACAGCCGTCGGTGACTCGGGCCTTGCGCATCTGAAACCGCTCAAGCGTTTAAAACGACTGTCGCTCGAGAGCGCTCGCGTTTCCGACGCCGGCCTGGTCTCGCTGGCCGGGCTCAAGAACCTTGAAGTGCTCTTCCTCAGCGGAACAAATGTGGGGGACGAGGGTCTGGCCCGCTTGAGCGGCTTGGCGAACCTCAGAAGCTTGGGGCTCGCCTTCACGCGGATCACCGACGCGGGATGCGAACATCTCGCAAAGCTCTCGCAGCTTGAAAGTCTCTCGGTTGCCAGCACTCCGATTACCAATGCGGGGCTGGGGCAACTGATTGGGTTATCGCGGCTGCGGGCCTTGTCGGTCGTGGGAACGAAAATTACGGAAGGGGGCCTGAGCAAGCTCAAGCGAGCCATCCCGCGGTGCGTCATCAAAACCGACGCGGGGACCGCCGACGTGGTCGACTCGGAGCTGAAAGCGCGGGCCGAGCTCGAGCGCATCGGCGCGCGGATCCGCCTCGACGAGAAGGGAGACGTACAGGCTGTCAGCCTCAACAAGGGAACGATCTTTACCGACAAAGAGCTGGCCCACCTCAAGTGGATGATCGACCTCAGGCAGCTCAGCCTCAACGGGGCCAACGTTTCGGATGAAGGTCTGGTGCACCTGGCCGGGCTCACCAAGCTCGAGGTCCTCGACTTGTGCAACACGAAAATCAGTGATGCCTGGCGGGAGGCCATGCCCGAACTTCCCAAGCTGGCCTGGCTCGACGTGCGAGGCACCAAGATCACGGACAGCGGACTGAGACGTCTCGCCGACCTGCCGAGCTTGAAGAACCTGTTCCTCAGCGGTCCCAAGATTACCAACACCGGGTTGGAGCACCTGGGCAAGATCACGTCGCTCGAGCACCTCAGTCTCACCTTGTGCCGCGGCGTTTCGAACTCGGGGCTGTTGTATCTGCGGGGTCTTTACCGGCTCAAGCGGCTTGACCTGCGTGGGACGAGCGTGCTCGAGGACGGAGCCAATCAGCTGCAGCGATTTCTGCCCAATTGCGCGATGCAGCGCGACTGATCGCGGGCCGGCTTTCCGCACAGTCGCCTCGCCAAGGAGCCGCTGCTACGATTGGCTCTGAATGACCGTGCGCGATTCTGGGACGTTGCCGGATACCCCTCACCCCCAACCCCTCTCCTGCAAGGGGAGAGGGGGGAAGAGTCCCAGCATCGGCACGCCTTGCAGAACAAGCACCACTTGCACAACAAAGCCTCGCGTGAATAGCTTTCTCCCCTCTCCCCTCGCGGGAGAGGGGCTGGGGGTGAGGGGGGCTCACGCACTCGAGCACTCTGCGATCGAATCCCTATGACATCCGTGCGCCCAATCGATGAGTCGTTAACACCTGCCGCCCCCGCCCCCGCCCCCGTGGAAACTGGCGCCGTCGCCGCCCCGGACGGTTCGCGCGGAATGCTCTTGATCTATTCGCTGACCATTTTTTTGAGCGCCTTTCTGCTGTTTCAGGTGCAGCCGCTGATCGGGAAATTCGTTCTCCCCTGGTTCGGCGGCATGCCCAGCGTGTGGACCACCTGCATGCTGTTTTTCCAGATGCTGCTCTTCGGGGGCTACGCCTACGCGCATTTGACGACAAGCCGGTTGCGCCCGCGGGGCCAGGCTGTGCTGCACCTCGTACTCTTGGCGGCGGCCTGCGCGGCGCTGCCGATTATCCCTGGTGAGACGCTGAAACCCTCGGGGACGGAGGAGCCGATCACGCGAATCGTGCTGGTGTTGGCGGCGTCGGTGGGAGCCCCGTTTTTTATCTTGTCCGCCACAGGACCTTTGCTGCAGGGCTGGTTCAGCCGAACGCATCAGAGCCGTTCGCCCTATCGGCTTTACGCCCTTTCGAATGTCGGGTCTTTGTTGGCCCTCATCACCTTTCCGACGGTTTTTGAATGGCTTCTGCCGGCTCGGCTGTTGGCGTGGATTTGGTCGATCAGCTTCATTCTTTTCGCAATTTTGTGCGGCGTGTGCGCGTGGGCCTATGCCGCCCATGGCCGAACCACTTTTTCGGCCTCCGCGGACACCACGGCCGAAGCGGATGTGCCCCCCAGCTGGGGAACCTGGCTGTTGTGGCTTTGCCTGGCGATGGTTCCATCGGTGTTGCTGTTGGCGACGACGAACCAGGTCTGCCTGGACGTCGCCACCGTTCCGTTCTTGTGGGTCTTGCCCCTGACCTTGTACCTGCTGTCTTTCATTTTGTGTTTCGACAGCGACCGGTGGTACTCCCGCCGGTACTTCATTCCGGCCTGTTTCGTGGCGATGGCCTGTGTTTGTTACGTCCTCGAACAAGGAGCCGGCGCTCTCGTTTGCCCTGCAATTCGCGGCCTATTTCACGGCTCTGTTTTTCTGTGCCATGGTCTGTCACGGAGAGTTGGTGCGGCGCAAGCCCCACGTGCGCCATCTCACTTCGTTTTACCTGGTCATCGCCGCCGGCGGCGCAGCAGGCGGTATTTTCGTCGGGATTATCGCCCCGCATTGGTTCACCGGGTACTACGAGCTGCATATCGGACTGTTCGCATGCGGTCTCTTGATGCTCATCGTGTTGGGCCTCGACCGCCGGCAGCTTCCCTTCCCCGGCGCCTGGAAATTGGTGTGGCTGGTGCTGCCTCTGGCCGTTGGTTGTCTGGGAGCGTCGCTCGTGATGAACGCCTCACGACATGGAAAGAACCTGGTCAATGTCTCGCGCAATTTTTACGGCGTGCTTCGCGTGAGGGAGAGTGATGCCCCCTATGGCGACAATGACGACGACTCACGCGATGAGCCGATCCGCGAACTCTTAAACGGCCGCATCCAGCACGGCTTTCAATTCTTGAATCCCGATTTGCGCCGAGTGGCCACCTCGTATTACGGGGTCTCATCGGGCGTGGGACGCGCCTTGTCGCTTCCCTCCGACGGCTCTCGGCGCGTGGGCCTCGTCGGGTTGGGCACCGGCACCTTGGCGACCTACGCCCGCGCGGGGGATCATTTCCAGTTCTACGAAATCAATTCAAAGGTCGAGGAACTGGCCCGCACGTATTTCACGTTCTTGGCGGATTGCAAAGGAGAGGTTGAAATCATTCGCGGCGATGCACGGCTCAACCTGAGTCGCGAGCCGCCGCAGAATTTCAGCGTGCTGGTGCTCGATGCGTTTTCCGGAGACGCGATTCCGGTCCATCTGCTCACGCGCGAGGCGTTCGCCATTTACCTGCCGCACATGGCTCCCGACGGCATCATCGCCGTGCACATCTCGAACAGGCACTTTGCCCTCGAGCCGGTCGTGCTGGCGATCGCCGATGTTTACAAACTCTCGACAGTCACCATCGATGCGCGGGGAGTGCACAACGGCTCGACTTCCAGCACGTGGATGCTCGTTTCGGCGTCGCCTCGCGCCCTCAAGCCGAAACGGATTCACAACGCGCGAACCAAGAAGCAGAGTGATTTCCGTGTGCTTTGGACCGACGACCACGCCTCGCTCTTCGAGGTTTGGCTTGCCGATCTCGATGAGTGGTTTGCCAAAGGGAAGCGGCTGGCGAAGCCTCTTCCGGGCGGTGTCGAGATTCCGGACCATCCCCCAGAGAAACAGCCGGAAACTCAATGACCGCTCATAGGAATTTGGCAGAAATAAGAAAAGAGACGGGGCACTTGCGGGAGTGCCCCGTCTCGCATTGACAACAAACTGTCATCAGGTCGAGCGCGCCTCTCCGGGGCGCCTCCCGACGAGCTACTTGGAAAAGTCCAGTCCCGGGTCTTGAGGATCGGTGTTCCGCAGACGGAAGCGGAATCCCTTGTCTCCGTTCACGGTGACTGTGCCATCCATCTTTTGCCCGTCCTCATCCCGAGTGAGCACGAGGTTATCCCCTTGCACTGTGTAAGTGCCGGAAAAGCTCTTCGTCTGTCCCCCTTCGGTGAACTTCCAGGTGAAGTGTTTATCCGGCTGCAGGGTGGCCTCGATGGTGACGCCTGGAGCTGGGCTCGACTTCCACGACCCATTCAAGGTCGCGGCCGTCAGTGGGGCGTTACCCGAAGGATTTACCGGCTGAGGCGGCAGCTGCGGAGCGCTGGGCCCGCTGCTCGGGTTGGTGGGCCCTGTGGGTCCCTGACTCGTCGGTCCTTGGTTTCCTGGACCCGCCTTCCCCGGGCCCGCATTCCCTGGGCCCGCATTGCCTGGGCCCTGCGGCATGCTCGGTGGTCCCGACGGACCGCTCGGCATGCCGGAACCTGTCTGGCCCTGATTCTGTTGCGTGACCCCCGGAGCGTGGGCCAACCCGGCCACAATGTTCTTGGCCAGTTGGTCGCGAGGCTCCAAGGCCACGACCTTGTCAAACTGCCGCCGTGCCGCGTTCAAATGTCCTAACGTCAAATACTCGTAACCGAGCAGGAACCGGGTCGCCGCCTGGTTGGGGTGTTCGGAAACGTAGTGTTCCAGCGCCCGCAGCTGCTGCGTGTAGGCGTCGGGGGACGGATAAAGAGTCTGCACGAGGCCCCAGTTCCAACCCGGGCCGGCGTCGAGCGTGGTATGCGCGATGGCCGCCGCTTTCTGGTAATCGCCCATCGCGAACAGCACGAGGCCGTGGAATTCGTGGACGTCGTCGCTGGACGGCATATCGGCGATGGCCTGCGTGATTTCCCGCAGCGCCTCTTGATAGTTGCCGGCGTAGAAGGCCGCCCGCGCCGCGGCGAAATGCGGATCATCCTGCGGCGCCTGATTCTGGCTCTGGGCTTGGTTCTGGCCCTGCGGAATCGGCACGCCGTAGTCATACCCGCCGTAGTCGTAGGCGTTGGTGTAATACGGATTCAGGTAGGCGCCGCCAGCGAGGGTGTCGTACCAGAACGGATAGCCACCGTACCAATAGGGCGATCCGAATCCCCAGTAACCGAGGCCGATCCCCCAGCCCCAGCCCCTGCCCCAACCCCAACCGCGATTCCCGCCCCAGCCGCCGCCGCGCCACGCACCGCCACCCCAGCTTCCGCCGCGCCAGGCACCGACGGCTCCGCCGCCCGGCCCAACGCCTCGAAATGCCGCGCCGCCTGACACGCCGCGCGACATGCCGCCCATGCCTCCACCCATTCCGCGGCCACCACCGCCACCTCCGCCGCCGCGCCCTCCCCCTCCTCCGCGGGCTTCAGCCGTGCTCGGCAACGTCATGACGGCGCAACTCAGTGCGATCGCGGCGAACACAAGTTTCTTTGACAGATGCATCATCTCTTCGCCCCCTTTTTTCAATTCAGGCCAGGCAAATTTCGCAGGCAACTCCCGCACCGTGCGAATCAGCCCGTTCGCGGCCAACCTCACCCCATTGACGATGGGCTCCGGCCCAATGTCCCCTTTTGATTCCGCGTCCATCACTATTCTACGACTACCGACCCGGGTTTTCGATCCGGCTCGCCCTAGCCGGACGATTTGCTTGCTCCGTCTCGCCCCGAATTCTCTTCGGAACCGGCAGCGGTTGCCTGCCTTGCGGCGACAGGGTGCTGCGCCGCATGATGAGAGCTCCCACCCGCGGCACAACAAGCTGCGCCTCTAAACTGCAAATTTCGAGCCGAAAAAGTGAGCCCCCGCCCCAATCACCGCCTCCGACTGGCCGCCATCGTCACCGAGTACCGGAAATTCTCCCACGCGGAGCATATCGTCGATCGCTTCTTGTTTGGTTACGGTTGGGAGGGCCGTCATCACAAACCGGAGATGGATGTTGTTTCGCTCTATGTCGATCAGCGGCCCTCGAACGATCTCAGCCGTTCGCGTTCGGCCGAGTTCCCCAGCATGCGGATTGCTCCGACGATCGCCGACGCGCTATGCGGCGGCGGCCGCACTCTGGACGTCGACGGTGTGTTGCTTATCGGCGAGCACGGGACGTATCCGCGCAACGAAAAAGGGCAGACCCTTTATCCGCGCTATGAGTTCTTCGCGCAGATCATCGATGTGTTCCGCAAAAGCGGGCGAAGCGTTCCGATCTTCAACGACAAGCATCTGTCATGGAGTTGGGACCACGCGCAGGAGATGGTTGCAACGTCGCGAGCGCTCGGATTTCCCTTGATGGCTGGGTCGTCTCTGCCGGTGACGCGGCAGGCTGCCGGCCATCGACTTTCCGTACAACGAGTCTCCCACCGAAGTGATGGCGATCGGCTACGGCGCCGTCGACAGCTACGACTTTCACGTGCTCGAGACGATTCAGTGCATGGTCGAGCGGCGCCACGGCGGCGAGACGGGCGTAGCGGCCGTGCAAGCGATCCGCGGGGACGACGTCTGGAAACGGATGAGCGCCGGATCGTGGCAGGCCGGCGGCTGTGATCCGCGGCTCTTCTCCGCGTGCTTGTGCCGCAGCATCCAGCTCGGTTCCGCGCGTTCCGGTTACAGCGACATTTATCCCAGCGACGCGGACGTTCGCAAACTGGTGAAAACGCCCGTCGCCTACCGCATCGAATATCGCGACGGCCTCAAAGCCACCATGCTCTTGCTCAACGGCCTCGTCAACGACATGACGTTCGCGGCTCGCCTCAAGGGGTCAAAGGAAATCTTGTCCTGCTTGATGTACCTGCCCCATCGCGACGTGTGCAACTTCTTCAGCCCGCTCGTCGCACCAGGCCGAGACGCATGTTTCTCACCGGCCGGAGCCCGCGGCCCATCGAGCGGACGCTCTTGACCACCGGGTTGACGGCGGCCGGCGTCGAATCGCTCTGGCAGGGGCAGAAGCGGATCGAAACGCCACACTTGGCGGTCGCCTACCGGGTGGGCGACGAATCGACCTTTTGGAGAACGTGATGGTTTCTCGCCGAGAATTTCTGGCGACGTCCGGCTCGGCCCTTGCGCTGGCCGGCCTCAGTCCGGCGGCGCTTGCCGCCGGCGCCGCCAAACCCAAACGCATCGCGCTGGTGTCGACTGTCTGGTTCTACCAATCGCATACGCAGCATATCGGTGACCGGTTTCTTGTCGGCTATCCGCAAGAGGGGGGCTGGCATCAGCCGAACATGCAGATCGTCTCCGCGTACGTCGACCAGAAGCCGGCCGGCGACCTCAGCGGCGAGCGGGCTCGCCGCTTTGGTTTCAGCGTCTACTCGACGATCGCGCAGGCCCTGCGCTGCGGCGGCGACAAGCTGGCTGTCGATGCCGTGCTGATCGTCGGCGAGCACGGCGATTATCCCCACAACGCCAAAGGCCAAATCCTCTACCCGCGCTACGAGTTCTTCAAGCAGTGCGTCGACGTCTTCGACCGCGACGGTCGGGCTGTCCCTGTCTATAACGACAAGCATCTGTCCTACAGCTTCCGCAAAGCCGCCGAGATGGTTGCCGACTCAAAGCGTTTGGGGTTTCCGATGCTGGCCGGTTCGTCGCTGCCGGTGACGTGGCGTCTGCCCGAGCTGGAATTACCGCTCGAATGCGAAATCGAGGAGGCGTTGATGGTCGGGTGCGGCATCTTCGGATCCGATGGACTATCACGCGCTCGAGGCCCTGCAGTGCATGGTCGAGCGGCGCCGGGGCGGCGAGACCGGCATCAAATCGGTCCAACTCATCGAGGGACCGGACGTGTGGCGGGCAGGCGAGCAGGGTCGCTATTCCAAGCGCCTTCTCGAGGCGGCGCTGTCGCGGTCGGACAAAATCCTCGGCAAGACGACCGCAGATGCGCGGCCGCAGGATCTGGTCGGGAGCGGCGTGTTGCCGCAGATCGTGTCGCAGCCGGCCGCTTATTTCATCGAGCGCCGGGACGGGCTGCGGACGACGCTCTTGATGCTCAACGGAGCGGTCGGCGACTACACGTTCGCCTGCCGGCTCAAAGGATCCAACGAAATCCTTTCGACACAGTTCTTCCTGACGCCGACGCCGAACGTGACTTATTCCGCCTGCCTCGCATCCAAGATCGAAGAAATGTTCGCGACCGGAAAAGCGCCCTACCCGGTTGAGCGAACTCTCATCGTCTCGGGAATTCTCGAGAGTTGCCTCGACTCTAAGGTCAAAGGGCATCTCCCGCTCGGCACGCCCCATCTGGACGTGACGTACCGCGCCCCAGTTCAGTCACAGTTCTGTCGCGCCTGATGGGGCGTGACGGACCGGACAGCAGCACAAGGCGGGACACCTGCTCGATATCCATTAGCGCGGCAGGATCCAAATGTTGCGGAACCGCACGAGGTCGCCGTGATTCTGCAGAAAGATCGGGCCGGGGTGTTCGTCGGCTCGGTGGCCGCCCGGCGTCGCGGACTTCAGCTCGAGGTTGTACTGGATCGGCACGCCGTTGTGCCGCACGGTCACAAACGCGTTTTCTTTCTTGGTTTTGCCGTCGGGGGTGAAGCGGGCGACGCGAAAGTCGATGTCGTAGGTCTGCCAGGACAACGGCGGAAAACACATGTTGACGAGCGGGCGGGCCGCCTTGTAGATGCCGCCGCACTCGTTGTCGAGCCCCTCCAGGCCGAATGAGTCGAGCACCTGGACCTCGTACTGGTCGGCCAGGTAGACGCCGCTGTTGCCGCGCCCTTGCCCGCGGGCACGGGGCATGAAGGGCGTCTCGAACTCGATATGCAGTAGAAAGTCCTCAAACGTTTCTTTGGTGATCGCCGGGACGCCCAGCAAGTTTCCCTCTTCGAGCTTGCCGACCCGCCAGGCCGTCGTGTTCTTGCCGTCAAAGAGCACGATGGCCCCGGGCGGTGGCGCGGCGCCGAGCGTCGGCGACGTCCGTTCGATTTTCTTCAGCTCGAACTTCACGCCGCCCTCCGCCGTGCCGGAAAAGAGTCCGTCTTTGACGGTTCCCTCGAAATTCTTCCCTGTGAGGTGGGCCGTGTTGTCGCTGGTGTCACCGTGGAGCCGAACCTTCGTCTTTCCATCCCAGCCGGCTCCCGGAAGGCCCTGCGTATAGATCACCGCGTCGAACCGGCCGCCGCCCAGCGCAATCACCTGGGCGCCAACTTTCGCCTTGATGCCGATGGTCCCCGCGTACTCGCCTTGCACGGCGAAGTCGGGACCGGCCTCTTTGGGATCGAGGTACGCGCGTTTGACAGGACCGTCGGCTCCCAGTACGAACATCGGAACGAGCAAGAAAGACGCAAATCCGACGAGGAGTCGCGTCGAGCATAACTTGAGATTCATTGGCGGGCCTTCTTGAAGTTGTTCGTCGTAGGTCCGATCGCGCTGTCCATCAAAAAGGATCCGTGATGTCCACCCGCGCTGCAACCGAGTATCGCTACGAAAAATTGACCTGGCCGGAAATCAACGACGCCGTCGAGCTGGGCAAAGTCTGCATCGTGCCGTGCGGAGCCGTCGAGCAGCACGGGCCGCATCTGCCGCTCGACGTCGATTTAGTCTGTCCGCTCGGCATCGCCAACGGAGCGGGGCGAGCGATTCCCGACAAGATCCTGGTGCTGCCGATTCTGCCCTACGGCTACACCGGGCACGTGATGGATTTTCCCGGCACGATCAACACGCACTACGAGACCTACATCAAGCAGGTGCTCGACGTCACCAAGTCGCTGGCCTACCACGGCTTCAAGCGGATCGTGCTGTTAAACGGCCACGGCTCGAACATGCCGAACCTCGACCTGGCCGCCCGGCGAACGAACCTCGAGACCGACGCCGACTGCGTGGTGGTCGCCTGGTGGAACCTGCTGACGGTCGACAAGGAGTTCTTGCCCAGTTGGCGCGAGAGCAAATTCCCCGGCGGCTGCGCCACGCCTGCGAACTCGAGACGTCGATGTACCTCTACCTCGACGAAGACAACGTCCGCAAAGACAAAATCAAAAGCGGCACCATCTCGATCAACCACGAAGAGAGCCCCTTCAACTACGTCGACCTCTTCGGCGCAGGCCCGGCCACCATCGTCTCCTGGACCAGCGGCTATTCCCAGACGGGCGTACTGGGCGACGCCGAAAAAGCGACCAAGGAAAAAGGCGAGCGAGCCTACAACGAAGCGGTCAAGCAACTGGTCCGCTTCGTCGAATATTTCCTGCAACGCCCCCGGGACCAGCGCCACCGCGAACAGCAAATGAAACCGACGATGCCGATGCCGTGGGGACAGTCGGACAGGCTTGACCTTTAGAGCGCGAATTACGATCGCCTTCACGCGACGAGACCATGCCTGTTTCGCCAAGGTCTCGCCGTTTGGTCTCAAAAGCACGGCTGCGGTCGATAACCCCTTCCAATTGTGGCAAAAAAATAGCATGATGGGTGGGACCGGAAGAGACCCATTCCACCCATCGGGAGATCGCGATGAACCGCTTGTGTTGGGGTTGTGTGCTTGGTGTTGTGCTGACCTCGGTTTCCGTTGGCTTCGCGACCGAGAATGTGATCACACCGGATCTCGCTCGGATTAGAGACGCGAAGGTTTGGAGCGTGCTCAACGCGAACGTCGAAGCGGCCAGGGAAGGGGGCAAAAGTGTGGCCCGCGTCGATCCGAAGATCAACCCACAAAAACCGAGCAACGCCGGCCTGGCGTTGGTTGAGGGATTGGAGTTTGGCGAGGGGACGCTGGAGGTCGACCTCAAGGGCCGGGGCAAAGTGGAGCGGTGCTTTTTGGGCGTGGCCTTCAACGTCGCGGACGCGAAGACTTTCGAGGCCGTTTACTTTCGCCCGTTCAACTTCCTGAGAGACCCCGAGTCGTTTCGCGCGCATTCGGTCCAATACATCTCCTGGCCGGACAACACGTGGGAGAAGCTGCGTGAGGGAAAGCCGGGCCAGTATGAGTCAACGGTCAAGCCGGTCCCCGATCCCGCCGGCTGGTTTCATGCGCGGGTCGAGGTCACGAAGAAAAAGGTGCGCGTCTGGGTCGACGACGCGAAGGAGCCGTGCCTGGTGGTCGATCGCTTGGGCAGCCGCGGGAAAGGGAAGGTCGGCTTGTGGGTCGACAGCCGCAACGGATTGTTCAGTAATTTAAAGATTCGGCCCGCGATTTAGTTGAGGACTTTGGGAACCGGTGGTCGGCCTGTTTTTTTGGACGGATTGTCGAGGTTCAGGTCGCGCCGGCGCGGAGATAAAGACTGGCCGAACTTTGCAGCACAGAAGCAGCGGGCCTCGCTCCCTCGCCGATTACTCATCCTCCTGCCGTAGTTTGGCGAGGATGCCGTAGTCTTCGAGCGTCGTCGTGTCGCCGACTTGTTCTTTGCCGGCGGCGATGTCGCGGAGCAGGCGGCGCATGATTTTGCCGCTGCGAGTTTTTGGCAGGGCCTGCGTGAAGCGGATCATGTCGGGCGTGGCCAGGGCGCCGATGTGCTTGCGGACGTGCGCTTTCAGCTCTTCCTTGAGCGCCTCGTCGCCATCACCCTGTTTGAGCGTCACGAAACAGCAGATCCCCTCGCCCTTGAGGTCGTGCGGGTAGCCAACGACGGCCGCCTCGGCAACTCGGGGGTGCGAGACGAGGGCGCTCTCGATTTCCATCGTGCTCAAGCGGTGACCGGCGACGTTAAGCACGTCGTCGACGCGGCCCATCACCCAGTAGTAGCCGTCTTCGTCACGCCGTGCGCCGTCGCCCGTGAAGTAGCAGCCTTTGACCTCGCTGAAATAGGTCCGTACGAATCGTTCGTGATCGCCGTACAGAGTTCGCAACATCGACGGCCAGGGCTGCCGCATCACGAGGAAGCCACCTTGGTTCGCCGGCAAACTGACGCCCGATTTATTGACGATATCGGGCACGATTCCCGGCAGTGGTTTGGTGCAGCTTCCGGGCTTGGTGGGCGTGACGCCGGGGAGCGGGCTGATCATGATCGAGCCCGTTTCGGTCTGCCACCACGTGTCGACGATCGGGCAGCGGTTCTGGCCGATCACGCGCTGGTACCACATCCAGGCCTCGGGGTTGATCGGCTCGCCGACCGAACCCAACAGCCGCAGGCTGGAGAGATCGTACTTGGCCGGCCAGTGATCGCCCCATTTGACGAAGGCGCGAATCGCGGTCGGCGCGGTGTAGAGGATGCTGACCTGGTACTTCTCGATGATCTGCCAGAAGCGGCCCTCATCGGGCCAATTCGGAGCGCCCTCGTACATCACGACCGTGGCGCCGGCGGCAAGCGGACCGTAAACGATGTAGCTGTGCCCCGTCACCCAGCCGACGTCGGCCGTGCACCAATAGGTATCCTCGTCCTTGAGGTCGAAGACCCAGCGGGTCGACATCAGCGTGCCGAGCAGGTAACCAGCGGTTGTGTGCAGGATGCCTTTCGGCTTGCCCGTGCTGCCCGAGGTGTAGAGCAAATACAGCGGATGCTCGGAATCGAGTTCGGCCGCGTCACATTCGGCCGACGTGCCGGCCATCAGCTCGTGCCACCAGTAGTCCCGATCGGGGACCATATTGACGTTCGAACCCGTGCGGCGAACGACGACTGTTTTTTGGATCGTGGAGGATTTTTCGAGGCTCTCGTCGACCGTTTGCTTGAGAGGAACTTCTTTGCCGCGCCGCCAGCCGCCGTCGGCCGTGATCACCAGCTTTGACTGCGCATCGTTGTTGCGGTCGGAGATCGCGTCGGCGCTGAAGCCGCCGAAGATGACCGAGTGGGTGGCGCCGATCCGCGCAGCCCAGCATGGCGATCACCAGCTCGGGAATCATCGGCATATAGATTGTGACGCGGTCCCCGCTCTTGATCCCCAATTTCTTGAGCACGTTTGCAAAGCGGCAGACTTCGCGATGCAGGTCCTGGTAGCGCAGCACGCGGCTGTCGCCGGGCTCGCCTTCCCAGATGATGGCCGCTTTGTTTTTGCGCCAGGTTTCAAGGTGCCGGTCGAGGCAGTTGTAGGACGCGTTGATCTTGCCGCCGACAAACCACTTGGTGTTGGGCATCGTGCCGTCGAGCACTTTGTCCCATTTGCGGAACCAGTGCAGGTTGGCCGCCATTTCGCCCCAGAAGCCTGCCGGGTCGTCCTTCGCGCGGTTCCACAGTTTGTTGTATTCCTCTTCGCTCTTGATGTTGGCCTGCGCGGCAAACTCCGCGGGAGGTGGAAAGACGCGCGATTCCTGCAAAACGCTGACGATGCCCTCGTGTGTGCCGGCGCCGGTCTTGTCCGTAGTGCCAGTGGTTGTGGTGCCTGTCATGGTTTGCCTCCTGCTGCGTGGGAGTTTTCAGCCACCTTGCTCGAGGAAAGGGCGTCCTCAATCGCCGCTTCCAGGGAACCGCCTTCGTCGAGGTTCCAGTGAATTTTGCCGTCGGTTCCGACAACCCAGACTTGGGGAATGAACTCGGTCCCCAGCGTTCTCAACGTGTCGTCGGCCCCGTATCCGCAAGGCCAGGTGATCTTGGTTTCGGAGAGGAATTCTTTCATTTCGCGCAGCTTGTCTTCTGAATCGCTCGTGAGACCGATGAAGACCACGCCCCGCTTGTGGAACATGTCGTACGCTTCGACCAGATGGGGAGCTTCGGCCTTGCACGGGCCGCACCAGTGGGCCCAGGCGTCGACCACCAGAACTTTGTCCTTCAAGCTATCGGGAGTGGGTCGAGGGCCGTTGAGCCAGCCTTCGGCTCGGATGGGCGGAAACGGCTTGCCCTCGCCCAAGCCGCCGCGGGGCGCGACCTGCTGACGCAGAAACATCGAAAAGGTCAGACTGACGAGCACGATGGCGATCACCACCAACAGCAGCCCGACGAGTTTGCGGCCTGATGATGAAGGGACTGGGGCGGTGCCGGGGGCCTGCGACATGCGAGTTGTCCTATTGCTTCACTGACTCTTTGCGATTCTGCCACACCGAAGGCAGCCCCCTCACCCCCAGCCCCTCTCCCGCGAGGGGAGAGGGGAGAAGAGTGCCAGCGTTGGCGCTGGTTGAACAACAGGGCGTTGCGTGCAAGTCTTCCCCCCTCGCCCCTTGCGGGAGAGGGGCTCGGGGTGAGGGGCATCCGGCCACCGGTCACAGTCCATAGAGGGGCTCGAATTTTGCCTTGAGATGCGCGACCAGCGGTTGATGCGACAGGGGTTGTCCCGTGATCCGCTCGACCAGGCGGCCCGGCATGTAATGCCGGCCGAGGCGGTGCACATTGTCTTTCAGCCAATTTCGCAGCAGCGAGAACTCCCCCTTGCCAAACTGCGCGTCGAGATCGCCGAGGTCCTTGCGGGCCGCCGTGAACAACTGGGCCGCGTACATGTTGCCGAGCGCGTACGTCGGAAAGTACCCGAGCATGCCGCCGCTCCAATGAATGTCTTGCAGGCAGCCCTCCGCGTCTTTCGACGGCGTGATGCCCAGCGATTGCGTGTATTGGGCGTTCCAGGCGGCGGGGACGTCGGCCGGCGGGAGCGTGCCGGAAATCAGCTGCTGCTCGAGCTCGAAGCGAATCATGATGTGCAGATTGTAAGTGACCTCGTCCGCCTCGACGCGGATAAAGCTCGGCTGCACGTTGTTGACAGCCGCATAAAAATCGTCGCGCGGCACCGATCCGAGCGCCTCGGGAAATCTTGTCTGCGCCTGCGAATAAAAGTGCTTCCAAAAGGCCTGGCTGCGGCCGACGAAGTTCTCCCACATTCGCGACTGCGACTCGTGTATCCCGAGCGAGGCCGCTTCACCGATCGGCGTGCCGAAGGCCTGCCGGTCGAGCCCCTGCTCATAAAGGCCGTGTCCTGCCTCGTGCAGCACGCCGAAGAACGCACCGGGGAAGTGATGCTCGTCGTAGCGGGTGGTCAAGCGGCAGTCACCCGGGCCCATGCCGCTGCAGAAGGGATGCGGCGATTCGTCGAGCCGCCCGTCTTGAAAACTGAAGCCGATCGCCGCCGCCGCGCTTTTCGCAAATTCCGCCTGCGCGGCTTTGGGGTAACGGCGCGTCAGGATCGAGACGTCGGGCCGTTTCTTCGAGTTCGCGATCGCGCGGACCAGCGGGACCAGTGACTCGCGAAGCGCGGCGAAGATCTTCGCGACGTCGGCCGTCTTGGCTCCCGGCTCATAATCGTCGAGCAGCGCATCGTAAGGCACGCTGTTACCGCCTCCCAGCGCGGCGGCTTCTTCGCGCTTGAGGGCGACGATCTTCTCGAGCCAGGGGCGGAACATCTCGAAGTTCGATTTCTTCCGCGCCTCGACCCAATTCTGCTGCGCGAGCGAGGTAACGCGCGTCAGCTCTTCGACGAGCCGCGTCGGCAGTTTCGTGAGACGATCGTACCGGCGCCGCGCCTCGCGAACGTTCGCCTCAAACACGCCGTTGGAGCCGGCCGGTTTGTCTCCCGTTTCGAGGGTCGAAATCAACTCGCCAAGCCGGGGCGCGGTGAGTTGCTGATGGACCATCCCCGCAAGCAGGCTCATCTGGTCGGCTCGATGAGCGGCTCCCCCCGGCGGCAGATAGGTCTGCTCGTCCCAGCCGAGCTGGCTTTGAACCGAGCCCAACAGCACGGCCTTCCGCCACGAATCGAGCAGCTCGTCGTAAAGCGCTTGTGTCGCAGCCATCGCCTGTCCCCGGTGCCGGTTTCTCGCCCGGCTTAAGCATAATCAGTCGGACCGGTTAATGTCCCGTCAAGCGGTGCCGCGCGAATGCAAACGTAGGGTGGGACAAGGCCCGCTTAGGGCCGCCGGCCCGCCTTACTTGCGCAAGGCTCGTCAGGATCCGTGCCCATCCGCGGGCGTGGCACTGAGCACGGTGGCCGCTTCGGTGGGAAGCGAGGCCGGCGGGTTCGGAGGCTCGCGTTTGCGCGCCGGCGGGCGTTGAGCCACTCGATGCCCATCGGCACGACTGAGATCAACACGATCGCCACCATGACGAACTCGAAGTGATTTCTGATGAGCGGAATGTTGCCGAAGTAATAGCCGCCCAAGAGAAACATGCAAATCCACACGGTTCCGCCGACGCAGTTGAATTGCCAGAAGCGGACGTAGCCCATGCGGGCAACGCCAGCCACAAACGGCGCGAATGTGCGGACGATGGGGACGAAGCGGGCAATCACGATCGTCTTTCCGCCGTGCCGCTCGTAGAACTCGTGCGTCCGGGTCAGGTGCTTTTTGTTGAGCAGCCACGAGTCCTCGTAGTGAAAGACTTTTGGGCCGAGGATGTAACCGATCCAATAGTTGACGGCGTCACCAGCGACGGCCGCGACAATCAACAGGGCAATCGAAAGGGGAATGCTCAGGTGCGAACCCTCGCGCGCTGCCAGCATGCCGAACGCGAATAAGAGCGAGTCGCCGGGCAGAATCGGCGTGACCACCAGCCCCGTCTCGCAAAAAATGACGACAAACATCAACAGGTAGAGCCACGGCCCGAACGTTGTCGCGACCGAGTCGAGATGCTTGTCGAGATGCAGGAAGAGGTCAATCGCCTGCCAGACGAGATCCATTTCAATTCCTTGGCCGGCGACCCGACCGGAGCTAAACGTGAATGCAAATGAAGCACGAATGACGAAGGAAGCACGAAATCCCAACCGAAGCACTATTCCTTCGGCAGGCTTCCGATCTGATAGAGCGGCAGGAAGCGATAATACACTTCCAGGCAAAGCGTGCTCAACGCGGTGGAATAGATTCGTCCGCCGTATTGGGCCCACGGTCCGATCGGGTCCCAGCTTCCCGCGTACTCGCCGTCGGTCCGCTGTTCGGAGATGAGCAAGTCACGGATCGCGGCGTTCCACGAGTTCCAACCGTCGCCGCCAAACTGATACATGGCCAGCGTGCCGTAGTACCAATAATACTCGTTGAAACTCTCCCGCGCGGGCAGGCGGGCCAGCAGATATTCGGCCGCTTCGCGTGCCGCCGCATTGTCCCGCCGCATTCCCAGCATCTGCTTACAGAACATGGCCTCGGCAGTCATCGAGGGCGAAGGAGGCAGCTCCTCGCGATAAGCGGCCAGGCCGCCGTAAGTGCCGAGGCTGCGCGCTTTGAGGAACGCCACCACCTCGGCCTTGGCACTGCGGGGGATGTTGACGCCGGCGATCTCGGCGCTTTTCAGCGCCATCAACTGCCAACCCGACATGCTGATGTCGCTCTTTTGCCCCTTGAGATAGCGCCAGCCGCCGTCCGGATTTTGGTTTTGCAGGATGTATCGCACGCCGCGCAAGAGCGGCTCGCGAAGCAGGGTATTCGACGTCGGGTCGTTCTGCATTCCGTACGCCTCGGCGATCGCATACGTCGCGATCGCATGGCAGTAGTTCATGGCGAAGTGGCCCGCGTCGGCACCCAGATTGCCGTCTGATTTTTGCTGAGCGATCAGCCAGCGCAGCGCGCGATCGACCGGTTCAGAGTATTGCCCCTCTTCGTGCGTGTAGCCCGCGCCCAGAAAAGCGAGCACGGCCAGCGCGGTGACGCCGCTGTCGGCGTCGCGTCCGGCATAATCGCGGTCGACGCCGTTTTCGTCGATCTTCACCTTCCCGGCCCCGAAGGCTTTCGCGTCCCAGCGGCCATCCCGGCTCTGCATGCGCGCGAGCCAGCGCAGGCTGGCCTCGACCGATCGCTCGGAGTGTTCGGTGCCGCCGAACTGGCGGGCGTTTTCCCTGCGGTTGGAGAGCTTTCGCAGGCGGTAAGTCGGCGCGACCCCCGCGCTTCGCTTCACAATCAAAGGTTCAGTACCCGTCCTGGCGCCTTGGATGGCGGGCGAAGGTCGATCGTCCACCGACTGATAGTCTTCGACGCGCGCCGGTTCCGGCTGGCCGGATGTCGTGCCGCTCACTTCGTTGCTGGGCAAACGACCGACGACCGTGCCCGCAAGTGCTCCCGACTGTTGCGGAGTGATTGCGGGTCCCGCGATTGACGAAGTTCCGCCTCCGGCCGCTGAACTCGATTGTCCGACGTTGGTGTTGGCGTCGACTTGCGGCGAGGGAACCGGCGCGGGACTGGCATCACGGCGGATGGGATCAGCGGACGAATTACTCGCGACGGTCGCTTTAGGTGCGGGGGCGGGGGCGGTCGAATCGGGAATCGCCGGCGGATCGAGATGACCCGTGTCAGTAGGGACGAGCGGCGAATCTGTGGGGGCGGTCGCTTGCCGGTCGACGGTGGCGGTCGTCGTCGGTGCGGTTGACCGCTCGGCTGGCCGGGGGGCCGTGGCCGTGGACGGGGCAGCGAGTGGCGCCGATTTCGGCGCTTCGATTTCGGGGGTCTGCGCGGACTGCTTGGAAGTCGATGGAGCCGCTGGCACCGGCGTCGCCGCCGGCGGCTGCGCGACGTCGGGCATGGCGGCTACATCGAGCGGCGGTAGTTCGGGCGGCTTGAGTGACTCGGCAACCCGGTCAACGCTCGGCGTGGCAACGGCGGCCGGCAGCGCGGGCTGCGGACCGAGCGGCTTAACATGACCAGGCACGGCGATGCGATCCCACACGGGCGTCTGGCCGGCGCCCCCCACGTCGGCCCCGAAGTCGCGTTCTTTCTCGGCGGCCACGCTGCGGATCATCACCCGGTGGGATTGTTCGCCCCCCTCGGGATCGCCGGGCGGCAGGGAAGGAGCCGGCGCCACCGTCACGACGCCGACCAGGCAACCGAAATGCAGCATCAGTGAAAACAGGAGCGCCTTACCGGTCACTCGGTGATCGCCCCAGCGCGTGGCGAACATCGTGATCAGGTGCAAGAGCGACAGCAGGCAGGCGCCGATCAGAATGCCCCAGAGAAGCGATTGCGGATCGAGCTTGCTCCCCTGAAGCACGCGCTGCAACAAGTCGCCGACGACGTGCCTCATCGGTGCGCCTCGGACTTGAGCCGCACGGGCAGCGACACGACGTTGATCTTGGCCCGGTCGCACACGGCCAGCACGTCGACGACGTTCTGATACGGGCCCTGCCCTTCTCCGCGAACGACCACGCTTTGGTCGGCGTAGTTCTTCTTCGCCTTCGCCAGATCGGCTTCTAGCTCGCTCAGCGTGCGCGGCTTGGAGTTCAGCAGCACCTTGCCGTTTGCCGCGACGTGGATCACCAACTCGTCGGGCAGCGCGGTGAGCGGGCGGGCATTGGCGGCGGTGGCCAGCTGAACGTCGAACTTCTGTTCCGCATCCTCATCGGCGGCAAACCGCGTCGCCAGCATCAGGAACAGGAGCAGATTGAAGACGATATCGACGAGGGGCGTGAGGTTGATGTGCGGCTCCTCCATCGGTTCCGTCTTGAATGGCATGAGAGCACTCCAACCTCGCCAAAGTCCGTATCCGAACTATATCTCAGATCGGCAGATTGCGTACATGCGACTTAGGGTGTCTGAGGGATTCCGATTCGGGAGGGCGAAGCTCCCCGCAGAGCCGCTTGGACTTGCCACGTTGATTCTGGTTTGCGGCTCGGCGGTCCGCCACGGCGGATTGCCCTCCCGTTCGCGACAGCCGGTCGTCAGCGTTCGGGCGGCACCGTCTCTTCGGTCACCGCCTGAATGCCGGCGGCCGCGGCAGGAAGGATCCCCATCTGCGTGTAAATGGGGCGAACAATCTGCCGGATCTTGGGGAGCTGTCGGGCGAACAGCACCGCACCGATCAGGCAGCACACGCCTCCCAGCCCCACTGTCGCGGGCGCTCCGATGCGGGAGGCCAGGCTGCCGGCCATCAGGCTCCCGAGCGGCGCCATTCCCAGAAAAGCCACGGTATACAGACTCATCACGCGGCCCCGCTTCTGATCGTCCACGATCGTTTGCAGGATCGTGTTGCTCGAAGCGAGCTGCATAATCACCGAGAAACCGGCCACGCAGAGAATGGCCATCGACAGATAGAGGTGTCGCGAGAATGAAAAGGCGATGAGCGCGAGGCCGAACGTGCCAGACGTCCCGGCAATCCACCGCCCCAGTCCCACGACGGTGGTCCGCGACGCCAAATAAAGGCTCCCGCTGAGAGCCCCTACCCCCGAGGCGCCCGCCAGAAACCCGAACGTCCGGGCGTCACCCTGCAAGATGTCGCCCGCAAAAATCGGCAGCAAGACGATATAGGGCAGTCCGACCAGCCCGGTCAGCGCCACCAACAACAGGATCGCGCGGACCGGCGCAAACCCGAACGCATACACAAACCCCTCGTGCAATCCGCGAACGACCGAACCGTGCGAAGACTTGCGAGGCCGCGGGTTGAGCTTCATTGCCAAGAGCGCGGCAATCACGAAAAAAAAGCTGACGCCGTTTACGAGAAAACAAATCGCTTCCCCGACGAAAGAAATCACGATCCCCGCGATCGTCGGGCCCAACAGCCGCGCCCCGTTCACCATCGACGAATTGAGTGCGATGGCGTTGGGCAGGTCACCCGCGGAATCGACGATCTCGGTCATGAACGCCTGGCGGGTCGGCATGTCGAAGGCGTTGATGCAGCCCAGGCAAAAGCAGAGGAAGATCAGCTCGTTGACGGTGATCAGGTTCGTGACCGTCAAAATCCCGAGCAGAAAAGCCTGGATCATCGACAGGGCCTGCGTGGCGATCACGATCCGCCGGCGATTCCATCGATCGCTGAAGACGCCGGCGAACAGGCCCAAAAACAGAACCGGAATCTGCCCCGTGAAGTTGGTGATGCCCAGCAGGAAAGCCGAGTCGCGCCCTTGTTCCTTCGACAGCCGATAGACCAGCCAGATCATGGCCGTCTGCTGCATCCAAGTGCCCAAAAGCGAGATCGTCTGGCCGGCGAAGAACAGGCGAAAATTGCGATGGGCGAGCGACCGGCCGATTTCCCGCCAGCCCTGCTTGGGCGCGGCTCGGCCGGGAGTGGCGGTTTCCGCAGAATTCGAGTCGCTCATCGCGTGCGTCTGCCTGATTTGCGCCTGACTGTCGCGCAGGCGCAAGTTAACTGACGCGTACGCCCCCCGCTAGGCGGGAATCCCACGGGGCACTTGCACCGGCGACTTCACGACGTCGAAACAAAAAGACGGCGTCCCAAGCTGGCTGGGACGCCGTCTGAATCTGTCCGTTTCAAGCAACCCCGTCGCGCAGCGAACGTGTTACTTCGTGTCTTTGGCTTTCACGAAGGCTTTGTCGAAGGCCTTGTCATTAAAGACCATGTTGAGTTGTTTCTTGTCCTTGGCGGCCTCGACCTTCGCCTTACACTTGTCGCAGCAGAAGGAAACGCTGACGTCCGCGACCTTCACCGCGGTCGCCGGATTCAGATCCTCGCCGGAAAGCGGACACTTGACTTGCTTGTATTGTCCGCTGGCGACGAGTTGAGCGTTGGCTTTGGTGGCGAACTTCTTGGTGTTCGCTTCGAACGCCTTGGGGCAGTTGTCGCAGCAAAAATAGACCTGTCCGTCTTTGTACTTCGCGGCGTGATCCTTGGTCGCCGCTTTTCCGGAGATCGGACACTTTAGCGCCGGCTCATCGGCCGCATTGGCCGTAAGACAAAAACAAAGAGACGCAACGATCAGGGCCGTCAATGAAAGCTTCTGCATGGCAGATCACCCTTTGCACGCCACGGGGAACGGGGCACCACTCTTGAACCAATAAGATCGCGTTTATCTGTTAAAAAGTCAACCGCAGCCAACTGGGCCTTGTGAAGTGCATGCCCGTAACCTTTCCCTCATAATGTCATTTTTCGATTTTCCGGGAACACTGGCATGTCCGATGAGCTGGCTCGACAGCTGCGAGCCGCGACTAACGCTGCCGAGCATTTTGAGATCTCCGTAATCGGCGAGGACAGCGTCGCACCGGTTGTCCATGAATTCAACTACCCCTACGTGGTCGTGGGCCGCGGCGAAGGATGCGACATCCTGCTGCAAAACCCGAGGGTCAGCTTCCGGCACGCGTATCTGCAGGTGATTGAGGGACGCGTCTTCTGCGTCGACCTGGCCAGCCGCAACGGCGTGTTCTGGCCCGACGGCCCCCGCAAATTCGGCTGGCTGGCCCCGGACGATCCCATTCAGATCGGCCCCTACATGCTGCGAGTGCACGGTGACGCAGCGCGAGACCGCTCGTTGGAGGAAACGCTCGCCGACCTGAATCCGCTCGAGCGGTACCGTGGGCAGGCCGGTCCCATGCCGGCGGTCGATCTCGAATTTCGCTACGAGACGGCCGGCCAGCCGACCTGGTCGGTGAATCGTCTGCTGACGCTGATCGGCCGCAGCCCGGTCTGCAAGCTGCGATTCGACACGTCCAAAGTCTCGGGCGTGCATTGCGGGTTGTTGCTGACGCGTCAAGGCCTGTGGGCGATCGATCTCAAGGGTCGCGGCGGCACCCGTATCGACGGGGAACAAATTCGCGCCTTTCCGCTGGAGACCGGGAACGAAATCAGCTTCGGCGACTTCCAGATCGCCGTCTATTACGACGAGCCGGCCGACCTGGCGGCACCGGATCGCTTGACCGACAACGCTGCCGGGGCCGAAACTTCGTTAAGCGATCTTGAATCTCCCTATTTGCACGACGCTCCGGTTCCCGAGACGGCCGTGGCCAAGCCCACCGAGGGCTCGGCCGCGGGCGTGGCGGATTGGCACGGATCGATCTTCAGCATCGACCCCGTGGCTAGTACGCTGGTGGTGATTCCCATCGCGGATCACTGCGGCTTCCGCTATCAGCAACTGCACATTGAGGCAAACCATTTGCAGCGGAAGTTCGAGACCCGGGCCTTCGAGAACCTGGTGATCGATTTGGAGCAGTTGAGCTATTTTGGCACCGAGCTGATCGGCGTTATGATTCGCCTGGCACGCGCGGTGACAAATTTTGGCGGGCGATCGGCCTTTTGCGCCCGTCGCCCCGAATGCTGGAAGTGTTGGAGAGCATGAGGCTCACCAAACTCTGGCCGATCTTTGCGAATCGGGCCGAGGCGCTTCAACACGTTCAGGGATGAGAGGCGACCGTTTTTTGGCCGCCTCTCGGTCCCGACTTTCAAAAAGGAGTCTGAAAATGTTCCGATGGACCGTTCCGAGCGGCCGCGCGATCGCGGGCATGCTCGCGCTCCTCGGTTTTTCGATTTCGGCGCTCGCGGATCAGCAGGCCCCCAGTTCGGCTCCGCTGCCTTCGACCAGCCTGGGACAACCGCAACCCGTCCCCCCGTCGAAAACGACGAAGCCGACCACGCCTGCACCCGGCAAAGCACCGGCGCAGGCCCCGACCGCACAGCCCCAGCCGCCGGCTCAACTTCCCGGCCAGGTGCCGGAATCCGTTCCCTCTGCCCCGGGTCCCGCGGTGCCTGGGCTTGGCGGCTTGATGACGCCCAACGGCATCGCGCTCCCTGGCGGGGTCGGCTTCATTCGCCCGGGCGCCGACACGGTCGGAATTCAAATCAATACGCCCGATGGCCCGATCGAGTTCACCGTTCCGCGGCGTCGCCGCGGCGCACGTAACGTCCAGGAACCACCCGCACCGCAGGCCACCACCGACGCCCCGCTTTTCGGTCAGCCCGGAACACCCGCCCCATCGGCCGGTCCCCAGGCCAGCGTCCCCGGTGCGCCGATTGAAAATGACCGGACTCTCCCCGGCGAATTGAGCCCGCCGGGCGCCGGCCGCGCAAACCGTGGCGCCCGCGAGTTTGCTCATGACTCCAGGCTCTTTCATGCGCGGAACTATCCGCTTGTACTGAGGCGTTTGGATCGCGCACTCGTTCGAGAAGCCGGCGACCGCGATTTGCTGCAACTGCGCTCGCTCACGCACCTCGCGCTGAGCGATTACAAGTCCGCCTACGCCGACGCATTGCTCGTCCTGGCGCAGGATGACGTCTGGGACTGGTCGACATTGCGTTCGCTCTATCATTCCGCCGATGAATACACCGCCGTGTATCGCGCCCTCGAGGACCGGGTGACGGCCACTCCCAACGCGGCCGATTTGCGAATCCTATTGGCCTACCACAACTTGATGCTGGGCCATCGCGACGCAGCGCGGCGGCACTTCGAGCGGGTTCTCGCAATTGATCCGTCGAACGATATAGCCCGCCGGTTTGTCGTGGCCGAACTGCCGCCGCAGCCCCGCGATTCGGGCCAAGGGTCACCCTTGCCGGGAACATCGGGGCCCGCTCTGACTCCGATTCCAGCGAGGAGGCGATCGCCGGCCAGCAGCGCGCCGGGAACCGGCGGCAGCCCCTCGATCGACCTCGGACAGCCGGCGCCGGCTCCGGCCGCGTCGCCGGCACCGCAAAAGCCGGCGGAATCGAAACCGGGCGGATGACCGTACGCTCGAGTGGCACGTCGGAAGATCGTCGCCTCAGCTGCGAGTGCGCGGACGCCGCACCGCGTCGATCGCCTCGCGCCGTGTGGGATAATACGGCATGACCGAATCGATCTTCATGATCTGCAGCATGTCGAGCATCCCATCCGATGCATTGCAGAAAGCCGCCAAGCCGCCCCGGTTATTGGCCTTTTTGCACAGCGCCATGATCGCGCCGATCACCAGCGAGCCGTAGTGCGGGGCATTTCCGACGTCGACGACGACGTTGACCAGGCCCGGCGCATCCATGAGCTTGTGCAGGGCATCAACCTCGCGGCGCAGATCGGATTCCAACACCTGCAGCGAGTCGCCGTTGGGAATGACGATCAGAGTGTCGTCCTGGCGCTCGAATTGAAAAACCTTGGAGGGACGCATCGCTCGATTTGGCCCTACGAAAAGCCGTCTGCGGCGACGCCGTGTGCGGCTTGCACGAAGTCAGGCACCCGCGCCGCCCTCCGGCGGGAGATCACAGGTCAAAGCAGCTCGGTCAAAGACGGACGAGAGGCCGGCTGTCGCTTCACTCGATCCCGCCATTATCTGCGATTGCGGGCCGCATTTCCATGGGGTCCGATCCGACACTTTTGGGGCCCGCCGCGGCACTTCTAGCGTGTCGCGTCCAAGGCGTTGCCCTGGAGACTGGAGCTGTCTTCCGTCACAAAGCCTTGCCGTGTCCTGGCATTGGTGCTGGCGACGCAGTTGCGGCCGCTCCGCTTGGCCAAAAAGAGTCCTTCGTCGGCGGCCTTGAGCAGGGCCTCGGGACTGCGCGTGTGCGGGCTGCGGACGTCGACCCCGATGCTGACGGTCACTCGTCGAGTGAACGGAGCGAGCAGCGCGGGCATCTCCTCCTCAATCCCCTTGCGAAGGCGCTCGGCAAATTGCACGGCCGAATCAAAATCGGTCGCGGTGATTACGACGAATTCTTCGCCCCCAAACCGGCAAACGACGTCGGTGCCGCGCACGTGGCGCTGCAGCACGGTGGCCACCGACCGCAGCACATCATCGCCGACGTCGTGTCCGAAGGTGTCGTTGACGTCTTTAAAATGGTCGATATCGATCACCATGCAGGCCAGCGGAGTTCCGCCGCGCCGCGCGGCCGCCCAGTCGTGCGCCAAGCGATCGATCAAGTAGCGGCGGTTGGGCAATCCCGTCAGCACGTCGGTGAGCGCATCCTGCTCGAGGCGACGATGAGCCACCGCCAGCTCGGCGTGCACGCGGTGGATCTCGTCCCGATCGGCATTCACCTTGTGCTGCAGCGAAACCACCCGCAGACTCGCTCGAATGCGAGCGAACAGCGGCCGGGCCGCAAACGGCTTCGTCACAAAATCGTCGACCCCCGCCTCGAAGAGTCGCACCAGCGTCTCTTCATCGTCCGGAGGCGTGAGCATGATCACGTAAGACTGTCGGCCCGCCGACGTCTGACGCAGGCGCCGGCACAATTCGAGCCCCCCAAAGTCGGGCAGGGCCGCATCAACGATGACGAGCGGAGGCGCCGACTCGAGAAAGATCTGCAAGGCCTGCCGTGCGTCGCCCGCGCAGCGCACCTGATGCCCCGACAGGACCAAAAATCGCTCCAAAAACGCCAGTGAGGCGGGGTCGTGGTCCGCAAGCAGGATCTGCAATCCTTCGGAGCTGCCCGAAGAGCGCACAATCGTGGCCGGTTCCCCGCCGAGTACTGCTCCCTGCGACTCTCCTGCCGGGGACGGCTCGGGGGATCCGGTCGACGCACTCGGTGTCTGCGGCTGCGATTCGGCGCGCGTCTCGGTCGAAGCGGCCGCACCAAACGATCGGCCCGCCTCAATCAGTTCCGCCAAATTGGGGAGCTGTTGCGTTGGGACTTCCAGCAATTGGCCCCACTCGGCCCATTGGGCGAACACTCGCTCGAACAGGGCCGCCAAGGCCTGCGAGTCGATGCCGACCGCCTCGCAACCGGCGACCAGTTCGGCCGCGCTCGCAGCGGCCTGCCGGTCGTCGGGCGCAACACACACGTCGGCGATTTGCGAAGCGGCGTGCACGATCCGCGCCAGCTCCCGACCGGACGACCGCTCGTCGAGACCGCTCGCGGACGGATTTTCGTGATACTGGGCCGATTCGCAGACGGCCCTGGGCAAGCCCCAATCGGCCAGCATCACGCCGCTGAGTTCGTTGTGATCGGTGACGAAGCAATGCTGCTCGAGGCGCACGAGTTCGCCCGGAGTTCCGTCGCCCCAGTCGGCGAGCACGGCTGAATACTGCTCGGTGTGGATGCTGGCCAGGGCCAACCGGCCGATCTGGGCCAACAGTCCGGCGGTGAACCCGTCGCCCGCGTTCTTGTGCCGCGTGTGCGACGCGAGAATCTGGGTGGCGACGGCGCAAGCGAGCGAATGCGACCAATACCGCTGGTAGTCGAAGCCGCGACATTTGCCGCTGCGATTGCCGGCGAGGACGGTAAATCCCAGGGCGATCGCCCCGACCGTCCGCGTTCCGAGCCGCGCGACGGCGTCCGCGATACTGGCCACGGCGCGACCGGACGCCGCGTTGCCCGTGTTTGCCAGCCGGAGCGTCCGACCGGTCAAAGCTGGATCGGCCTGAATGACGCGTCCGATGTCGGCGGCGGAGACACTGTCGTCTCGCGTGAGCCGCAGAATCTCGAGCCCTATTCCTGTGGGAGAGGGCAAAAGACCGGTGGCCTTGAGCTCCTCAAATCGCTTGGCTTGCATCGGTGTCGCGCGTTGCTGGAGACCGGTCGATTCGCGTCCCTAAAAGATAGTCCCTAGAATCGATTACGCCGCTACGCCACAAGACATGCGGCTAGAACGGCCGTGCACTCGGGGCGCAGCGGGTGGTTTCGCGGATTGTGCCGCCTGTGTCTGTTTTGAGGGGTAACGGCAGCCGAAAGGTGCCTTTGGGCGAGGGCCCTCTTCGATCCGCGCCAACGTCATAGAAGGCGAGATTTCGCTTTGTCCGGAATGCCAGGTTCTTCAAATTCGCCGACAGCGGCTGCACCCGGGCGTCGCAATCGCTTCGCTCGCTATCCGAAGACCACCCTGTGCGTCACGGTGCTCGTCCTCCTGGGCTTGATCGAGCTGGGCTGCTATTTGCTGATTGTTTTCATGGGGCACCGGGACCTGCGGTTTCAGTATCCCTACAACGGAATTCTCTCCGGCTACACGGTCTTTCAGAATGTTCCCGGGCATTCATACCGCACGAGCGCCATTAAATCGGACCCCGCTGAGCCCGACCCGCGCCTCGACGAACACGGATTCCTGCACGACACGCCGATCACGCGCGAAAAGCCGTCGGGGACCTTTCGTATCTTTCTCATGGGGGGCTCGACGGCTTTCGGGGCCGGGCAGAACATCCGCTACCACACCGTCCACCCCTACCCCGACGGCCTCTTTGCGTATCCTTCGAGCATTGCGGGGCAGCTCCAGAGGTATCTGCAGGCTCACAATTCGGCGACACACTACGAGGTCATCAACGCGGCCGGATTCGAGCGGCGGATCCACCAGTCTCTGATTCAGTACATCGAGACGCTGTCGCAGTTTCAGCCCGACCTGATCATCAACCTCGACGGGATGAACGATGTTTACAGCCTGGTGACGGGGACGCCGTTTGCGGACATCGAGCAGCAGCTTCCCTTTTACGTGGAGCTCTACCAAGGCCAGCGGTCGCTGCTGAAATACTCGTCGACCTACTACGTGCTTTCGACGGCCTACTCGAAATGGGTCAATCGCCGGCGATCCGCCGAACCTGCCCCGACGGCGGGTGCGTCGCCGGTCGCAGCCACATCGGCGACAACGCCGTCAACCGGCGAGAATTCCGGCCGCGCGTTACTATGAAAAATCGAAGGAGCGTTATCTGAAGAACGCAGAACGGCTGCTGCAGATCGTTCGGCAATACTTCGCGGTCCTGAAAGCCGACCACACGCCGTCGATTTTCGTCTTGCAGCCGCTCTTGAATCGCGCGAAGCAGAACAAACATCTCTCCGAAACGGAGCGCAAGCTGGCCGGCGTGATGGTCCCGGCGGCAATCGATGCGCGTGCGTCGGTCGATCAGTGCGCTCTGCTGCTCACGTACTTTTATGACGATTTTCTGTCGGAGGCTTTACGCAAAACGTCGAAGGAATTTGGCGTCGAATACCTCGATCTGAACGCCGAGATCGCCGGGCTCGGCCCGGACGTGGAGTTCTACACCGACTATTGCCACCTGACGCCGGAGGGCAACCGCCGCGTCGCGGAGATCTTGGGCCGGGCAATTCTGGCCCGAGGTCCACAAAAAGCCGAAGTAAATGGCGAGCCCCACTGAGGGGGGGTGGCTGGGGTCGGCGTCTTCGCCGCCCCCAGTCTGCCGAGCGACGGACCCAAACGATGCCAAAGAAACCGTTGCTTGATCGCATCCGCCGCCTTACCCTGGCGCGATGCGACCAACGCATCGGCATCGGCGCACCTTCTGTGAACCAGGTCACGCTCACTCGCTGACGTTCTCGTGTTACCACGGCTACCATTTTCTAGCTGCTGAAAGAACTTGCCGCTGGTTGGCGGACGCGATTGATGCCGCGCGCAAAAAGTTTGAGTTCCAGCTCTGGGCGTACGTCTTTATGCCCAACCACGCGCACCTGGTGGTCTTTCCCTCCCGAGAGCGCGACGACATCGCCGCCATTCGAAGGGCGATCAAGAGTCCAGTTGCCAAGCGCGCCATCCAATTCTTAGAAGAACGCGAGCCTGCCTGGCTTCCTCGAATTACTCGCCACCGAGGCCAAAGGGTTGAGCGCCTGTTCTGGCAAAGCGGAGGAGGCTACGACCGCAACCTTGACCATCCGTCCACGCTGCTGGCAAACATCGAGTACATCCACATGAATCCGGTTCGTCGCGGCTTGGCACAATCTGTGATCGATTGGAAGTGGTCGAGCGCGAGGTGGTTTGCCGGCAGGAAGGGCAGCCCGCTGCTAATCGATCCCATCCCGCCTGACTGGCTCGACTGATTGTTGGAAGAGCGGAAGAACTGGGGGCGAACCGAAGCGGTTCGACCCCAGCCACCCTTTCTGGATGGGCAACGCCGTCAACCGCTCACTCGCACGACAGTTCGTCCGGCGATTCCGCCAGCAAGGATCCGCTGCACCGGCTCGTCGACGTCCTTGAGTTGGATCTCCGTCGAAACCTCCGCCAGTCGATTCGGCTTCCACTCGCCGGCCATCAGCCGCCACAGCTCGAGTCGTCGGTCGCGTTTACACCAACCGCTGTCGATGCCGCACAGTGTCACGCCCCGCAAGATGAACGGGAAGACGGTCATCGCCAGCTCGGCCCCGGCAACGAGCCCGCATGCGGTCACGCACCCGCCGATGTGCGTCGATCGCAAGAGAGTCGTCAGCACGCTGCCCCCCACGGTGTCGACGGCCCCCGCCCAAACCGCCTTGAGCAACGGGTTGCCCCCTTTCACGTCGACGTCGCCTCGACCGATGACGCGCGCTGCCCCCAAATCTTTCAGCCAATCGTGCCGCTCCGCTTTCCCCGTCACCGCGACCACCGTGTAACCCAGCTTGGCGAGCATCGCGACCGCCAGACAGCCGACGCCGCCCGTCGCGCCCGTGACAACGATCTCGCCCGATTGCGGCGTGATCTCGTGCCGCCTGATTGCGTCGACCGAGAGGGCTGCTGTGAATCCGGCGGTGCCCAGTTGCATCGCGCCGACAAGCGACAGGCCCTGCGGCAGCGGAATAACCCACTCGGCGGGGACTCGCGCATACTCCGACCAGCCCCCCCAGCGCCCGGCTCCGAGGTCGTATCCCGTCACCAGGACCTTTTGTCCTTTTTGAAACTCGGGCGACGTCGATTCGGCGACCTCACCCGCCGCGTCGATCCCCGGAATATGCGGAAACTTCCGCGCGACGCCCGCCCGACCGGTGGCCGCCAGCGCATCCTTATAGTTGAGCGACGAATAGGCCACGCGAATCAGCACCTCGCCCTCGGGCAGGTCCGACAGGCTGCGACGCCCCATTCCGCTCTTGATTTGATCCTGGGAGTCCTTTTCAACGACGTAGCAGCTAAAATCGCTCATGCTGTCCTCGACTGACGGCGCTCATCCGGTTGTCACTTCTGTTCACCACTTCGGTGGCCTGACTGTACCCAAACCGATACGGGACGCAAGCAGATGAACGAACAAATTGGATATCAATCGGCCGACGGCGTGGCTCAGATCCGCATCGATCGCCCCGACAAGAAAAACGCGCTCACCGCCGCCATGTACACCGGGCTGGTCGACGCCTTCAAACGGGCCGAATCGGATCAGTCGGTGCGCGTGCTGCTGCTTTGTGGCTCGGAGACGTGCTTCACGGCCGGCAACGACCTGCAAGACTTTATGAACGTTACGCCGAGCGACGACTCGGGGCCGATTCGCTTCATCAAACAGCTGCCGGCCACGCGGAAGCCGCTGGTTGCCGCGGTCGCGGGCCCGGCGGTCGGGATCGGCACGACGATGCTTTTGCATTGCGACCTCGTGTATGCCGACCCGAGCGCGCGGTTTCAGCTTCCGTTCGTCAACTTGGGACTCTGCCCCGAAGCCGCGTCGAGTTTTCTCCTCCCGCAGATCGTCGGATATCCGCGGGCCGCAGAGCTGTTGCTGCTCGGAGATCCCTTTTCCGCGACGCAGGCGCTCGAAATGGGGCTCATTAACGGAATCACTCCGGCCGGCGAGGTGATCGCCACTGCGGCGATCAAAGCCCGGCAGATGGCCGAGCATCCGGCGGCTTCCCTGCTCTTGACCAAGTCGCTGCTGAAGCGCGCTCACGCGCGGCTGGTCGAGGAGACAATGAACGAAGAGCTGGCCCGCTTCGGCGAGCGGCTGGCTTCGCCGGAAGCCGCAGAGGCCTTTCGGGCGTTTTTTGAGCGCCGCAAGCCCGATTTCTCGAAATTCGTCTAGCGGCCCAGCATGGGCCGGGGAGACGCCGACCCCCGAGGGATCGGTGCGGGCTCTGGGATCGGGGTCGGCTTCGAGCGCTCTTTGATTTCTTGTCGGCAGTTGGCCATGCCGAACGCCGCGCCGGCCAAGAGCACCAACCCAACGACACTCAGAAAGATGCGGCCCTGCAGATCGACGGTGGCGCTACGGAACGCGACGAGGGCCCGCGCTCCCAATCCTGCCAGCAGCACCGAAACGAGCAGCACCGTGCGGAAAAACGGCATCGACTTCGAACCGACGATTTCTTCGATCTTCGAATCGACGATCACCAGACCGATGACGACCCCGATCGTCGCGAAAAACCCGACCACGTTCGCGCGCACCCAGCGCCGCGCTAGGACATCGTCTTGGGTTTCGGATTCGCTCATTGTCGCAACTCGTTGAGTCCGCCGCCGCAGCTTCAGGGCAACACCCGACGATTCATCGTCCTGCCCGCTCGTTCGCCTGTCAACGCCCGGAATTCAAGAGCTTAGTCGCTGTCACTCAATCGAGCCGAACGTGACGCAGCCTTAGCGCGTTGGTCACCACCGAGACCGAACTCAAACTCATCGCCAGGGCGGCGAATGCCGGGCGCAGCACCAGTCCAAATACGGGATAGAGCACGCCGGCCGCGATCGGGATTCCGATGATATTGTAGACAAACGCCAGGAACAGATTCTGACGCACGTTGTGCATCACCGCGCGGCTCAGCAGAAACGCGCGCACGATTCCGCGCAGGTCCCCGTGCAAGAGCGTCACGTCGGCCGTTTCGATCGCGACGTCTGAGCCGGTTCCCATGGCGATGCCGATATCGGCCTCGGCCAGCGCGGGGGCATCGTTGACGCCGTCCCCGGCCATCGCCACGACTTGTCCGTGCGCTCGAAGCCGGGCCACTTCGTCGTGCTTTTCTTGCGGCCGCAGGCCGGACTTGAATTCGTCGATGCCCAACGTCTGGGCCACCACCCGTGCGGTGGTTTCATTGTCGCCGGTCAGCATCACGATCTTGAGACCCAGTGCGTGCAGAGCGTCGATCGCGGCGCGGCTCGATTCGCGAATCGGATCGGCAATCGCCAACAGGCCAATCGTGCGCTCGGCCGCGCGCACGAATGTCACCGTGCGACCTTGCCGGCGCAGGGTCTCCGCCCGTTCGAGGAGTGGCGCGGGCACGCCCTGCCCCTCCGACTCGACGAAACGTTGGTCACCCAAGCGGATCGGCTGGCCCTCGACGATTCCGCTCACTCCGCCACCGGCGGTCGACTCGAAGGCTTCGGCCGGCGGGACAGCGATTTTTCGTTCCTCGGCGGCCGCCACGATGGCCCGCGAAAGCGGGTGCGCGCTCGGACGGGCGACGGCCGCGGCGAGGCGCAGCAACTCGTCGCGATCAACTCCGTCGATCGAGGAGATCTCGACGACCTTTGGCCGACCCTCCGTCAGCGTGCCGGTCTTATCGATCACCAGCACCTTCGCCTGTTCCATTAACTCGACGACGGCCGCATTGCGGATCAACACGCCGCTGCGCGCTCCGCGGCCAACGCCGACGGTGATCGACATCGGCGTCGCCAGGCCCAGGGCGCAGGGACAGGCGATGATCAGCACCGAGACTGCCCGCTCGAGCGCGACCGCAAAGCGCGGCTCCAATCCGACTGCCAGCCAGATCAAAAACGTCAGCACGGCGATGGCAACCACGGCCGGGACGAAGATGGCCGAGACCCGGTCTGCCAACCTTTGAATCGGGGCGCGGCTCATCTGAGCGGCGGCAACTAGGCGCACGATCTGCGCCAAAACGGTCTGATCGCCGACGCGCTCGGCCCGCATTATCAGGGCGCCAGACTGGTTGATCGTGCCGCCGATCACAGGATCTCCGTCCGTTTTTGACACGGGCATCGGTTCTCCCGTGACCAGCGATTCGTCGATCGTCGACGCTCCCTCGGTCACCGCGCCGTCGACGGGAACCTTATCGCCCGGCCGCACGCGCAACAGATCGCCCGGCGCGACCTGGCTGAGCGGGACTTCGATCTCGCGATCGCCTTCAATCCGCCGCGCGACGGGCGGAGCCAGAGCGAACAACTCGCGAATCGCCGCCGTCGTCTGTCCGCGGGCACGCAACTCGAGCACTTGCCCAAGTAGCACGAGTACCGTGATCGTCGCGGCCGATTCAAAATAGAGATGACCGCCGGACGAGAGGGCGACATGCCCGTGCGAAACGACAAGGCTCGCGATCAATTCGACGAGGCTATATCCATAGGCCGCAATCACACCCATCGCAATCAACGTGAACATATTGAGACGGCGAGTGACGACCGACCGCGCACCCCGAGCCAGGAAGGGCCAGCCCGCCCACAGTACGATTGGCGTCGCGAGCAAGAATTCGAGCCAGTTCGACGTTGCCGGGCTCAGCCACGTCTCTGTCGCAAGGCCCAGCATTCCCAGCATGTCCCAGAGGACAAGCGGCGCTCCCAGGGCCACTCCGACCCAGAAACGCCGCGTCATGTCCACCAGCTCGGCGTTGTCCTCGACAGCGTCGTCGCCGGGCGTCAGCCTTGGAACGAGCGCCATCCCGCAGATCGGACAGAGTCCCGGGCCGATCTGCTCGACTCCCTCGTCCATCGGGCAGTAGTAGGCGCGCTGGTCTGCCGACTTGGAAGAAGCCGCGCCGGCCGGGGTCTTCGCGGCGTGCCCCACCATCGAGGAGTGGTCATGCGACGAGTGATCGTGCCCGAGAATACTCGCGATCGATTCGCCGTGGGCCAGCCGGTCGCGAAACACGCCGCGGCAATGCTCGCTGCAGAACCAATAGGTTTGATCCCCGTGCACGACCCAGAGCGGCGACGATTCGTCGACCTGCATGTGGCAGATGGGATCAACCGGCACATCGGCCCCCGACTACTTGAAGTCCAAGTCCTCGATCTGCGGCAGCTCCTCCAGACGCCGCAGCCCGAACAGCTGCAAGAAGCGGGGCGAGGTTCGATAGGTCACTTCCGCGTCGCCGCTGCCTTCTCCTCGATCGAGCACCACCAGCTCGCGCTGCAACAGCTGCCGCAAATGCGAACCGGCTCCCCGCTTGCCGATCTCTTCGATCGTCCGCCGCGAGACCGGCTGTCGATAGGCGACCAACGATAACACTTCGAGCGTGTCTTGGGACAGACGCACCTGGCGCGGCCCGAAGCCGTAGACGCGGTTTCGCTCCGGCTCGAAATCCGATCGCAAGGCGAGGCAATATCCTCCATCGGTCAAACGAATCTCGTAGGGCCGATTCTGAGCGGCGTACCGATCCCGCAGCTGCTCGATCGCCGTTTCGATAAAGCTCGCCTCGAACTCTCCTCGCAACACGGCACCGATCGCCTTGATCGTCAGCGGCTTTCCTCCAACAAAGAGCAGCGCCTCGATGACCTGCTCGGCCCCAACCGGAGCCTCCTCGTTCGCCACATTCGGATGCGACTCGGAATAACCCGACGGACCGGCCGCTGGCTGCGAAACACCCGCAGTAGAGGATTGCGCCGGCCTGTCGGGTTCGGCCTCGCTCGTGAGCGCGTCCGTCGCCGCGTTCAAATCGTTCGCGACTTCGTCGACGGCTTCAAGGGCCTTCCGGTAAAGACGATCAATTTCTTCGACGCTCCAAGCCTGTTCGGCAGCCTTGCTGGAGCCGCCATCGAGCGACGAATCGGCCGGTAAACTCATCGTTCGCCTTCCTTTGCCGCGAGCCGTCGTGCAAGACGATCGAGCGGGCGAGAATCATCGCCGACCCAGAAAATGGCTGCAATGCCAGTTGAGCCCGGTCTTTGTGCGAGCGACGGGTGGCTGGGTTCGAGCGCAGCTCGTCCGCAGGCTTTGCAAGGTGCGTCTGGAAATCAGCCGTCCTTCCGCAGGTGCTGCACCCAGGCGGGGGGCAGATTGAGGAACACCCAATCGCGTCGGAAGCCGTGCTCTTCCAATCGCCCGTTCAGCACGCGGTCGATGTCCTTGATACGGGTTCGCTCTGAGCCCCGGGCGACGAGCCCCCGCACCGGCCGCACGTACATGTACTCGAAGAACGACAGCACGCCGCCGGGGGCCAGAAAGTCGAAAAACACGTCCATCACCCGGCCGACGAAGGCGGGCGAAAAATTGTTGAACGGCAGACCCGAGACAATGAAATCATACGGGCGCTCGGACTGGAACGCTTCGATCCCGCAGACGTGAATTCGCGCGCGGTCCGCCGCCTGCTTGAACGCCGCCTCGCTTTGAAAGCGCTGCTCCAATCGGCCGGCGAAAGCTTCGTTCAGCTCGACCATGTCGAGGCAATCGTCAGCTTTCAGCAAGGCGACGATCCGCCGCGTGACGGCCCCGGTCCCCGGGCCGACTTCCAGAATGCGGGCGGGCCCGCGGTCGGCCGCCACATAGCGAGTCATCGCACGCGCCAGACGCCGGCTGCTGGGGGCAATCGCGCCGGTCGTCTGGAACTGCGTGCGGAATTGGCGGAAAAACTCGCGGTGATCGCGAAACATGCAACCCATGATAGGCGCGACGTCAGGTCTCGCCTATCGATCGGCTCGCGACTCTAGATGCCCGAGCCGCTTCCCTTCGCGACCGGCTTTGTCGAGTCGCTCGGATTCGCGTCGCCGGATGTGTTGCCGGCGAGCCGCCGATGGCGGAACCAGGCTTCGAGTTCCGCCTTGTCGAGAAATCCGTCGCCGTTGGTGTCGATCTTCGCAAACTGTTTCTTGAGGAACGGCGGGGCTTCTTCCATCGACAGTTTCCCGTCGCCGTCGGCGTCAGCCCGCTTCAGCAATTGCGCGAGGTTTCCCCGTTGTAAATTGCCGCCGCCTTTGCGGATGCGGGCCAGCGGAGCCGCCGGATTGATCGTCGGCTCTTCGGACGAGACGACGGCTGGCATCTGGGTCAGCTCTTTGGCATCGAGGAATCCGTCATGGTTGCGATCCAAGCGATCGAAAAGCTCCGCGGCTTTTGAGAGCTCTTCGCGGCTCAAGCGACCGTCGTGATTGGTGTCGAGCAGTCGAAAGAAGGCCGGCAGGCCGCGCGGCGATTCTTCGGAACTCTCGGCCATCTTCTCTGAAGCGGACGCGGGATTGAACGCGCCTTTCTTTTGCGCCTTGGGGCCGCCTTTGCCACCTCCTGGAAACAATGGCTTCAGATCGTCGAGCGTCAGCTCGTCCTTGCCGAGCCGATCGAACAGCGCCAGGATGCGGGGCCGCCCCTGGACTTCGTCGCGAGTCAGTTTGCCGTCCTTGTTCTTGTCGAGGGTCTGGAAGATTCGCTTGGGATCGAGTTGGGGCCTGGGCGGACCAGAGCCCGCATCGATGCCCGGCGTCTTGCTGATGTCGGTCACCGGCTGCTCGGTCTTGTCGGTCTTGTTCATGACCGCGTCAAACTCTTCGCGGCTGAGCGCGCCGTCTTTGTTGGTGTCGCCGATTCGCAACAGCCGCTGGAAGAATTTGAGCTGCTCCTTGGGAATCTCCGACGCGGTGAGCACGCCATCGCCGTTCGTGTCGAGCTTCTTGAAGAGCTCGTCGGGATTGGTCTCGATTCCCGGGGAGTCGTCGGCCCGCGCCGCCGCGGCGAGGCTGAGCGAAAGCCCGAGAGCGAAAATTGCGAGAATGTTTCTCATAGCCAGATTCCGTCCAAAATGCCGGTGCCCGCCGACGAGCGAATTGTGAGCCCTGAAGCAAGCTTACGCCGCTGAGCCGGTTTGTCTACGGGGTCGTCGTCTGATGCAAAAGCACCGTCACTAGATTTCAACACCAGCTTTAGATTTCAACCCCAGCCGGCAAACCGGAGTGCCGCGGCATTTGCGCTCTGGGACGTGAATTGATCCGCGACAGGCCGAACACAACAGCGCAAAAAAAGGCCCGGCTCGCTGTCTGAGAGCGGCCGGGCCCTAATAACCAATCCCTAACTACCAAATTACCAGCAGGTTAAGGCGATCGAACGGTCCCGATTAGTTCGCCGACTTCAAGGTAAAGCTCACGAACTCGGCCCCGTTGGCGTGCGGAACGCCGTAGCTGGCGGTCGGCGGGAGGTACTTCTTGAGGGCGTCAAATTCAGGAAGCTTCTTGAAATCGATGCCTTCCAGCAGCTTGGCCAGCGGCGGGAACGCGGCGGCCGACTCGGCCAGCTTACCGCTCTTCAGCATCTCGTAGATGCCCTTCATCTGCCCTTCCTGCTCCTGGTACCACTGGATCGAAGTCTCGCTTGGAAAGTGCTTGGCCAGCTTCTTGTACTTTTCGGAGTCGGCCAGCGGCTTGCGGTCCTTGTCGCCCAGGATCACTTGCTCGAGCCGAGCCACGTCGTTGGAGAACATCAAATGGTTCTGAATCACCGTCAGGCCCATCTCTTTCTCCGAATTGCCGAAGCCCGGGATCCCTTCCAGCGTGTAAATGATCTCGCCTTTGAAATCGCGAGTCTTCACCGGAATGCCCTGCATCTTCGACACTTTGTCGAGCGCGGCCTTAGCCTTCTTCGCGTCCTTCACGCCCAAAGCGACCAGCAGCCGAAAGCTCTCGGGCTTGGCCGCGTCTGGGGAATCGCTGGCCACGGTGATCGTGCCGTCGAGATTATCGAGCACGTCTTTCTTGATGTGGATCTTGGGACCGTTGTCGTCGGTGGCCCATTCGTCGAGCTTCTGCGCCGTAAAGCCAGGACCCATGAACTGGTCGATCACCCCTTCGACGGCCGAAAAGGCCTTCGGAATGTCCCAATTGACCGCCACGTAGGCCGTTGAATCTTCCGTCACCCAGCGCGGCGGAGCCTGCTTGGTGGCCGGGAAGTGAAACACGCTCAACAGACCCGACACCGGCTGGTCGACATACACCAGAATGCGGCTGACCGAGTCGTACTCGTCCGTGTCCATGTGCACCGTGCCGCCGATCGCCTTGAGATTGTTGAGTCCCAAGAGAGGCAGGACGGCCATTGCCATGCCGATGCTCTGGTCGACGCTATCCGACGACTTGACGAACGCCTGCACCAGCGTCACCGGGTTGACGTACCACGTCAGCACCGACGGCGCGCTCTCGTGCTTGCCCATCTCGACGATGGCCTTGTAGCCGGCAACGTCGGCCAGCGTCTCGGCGTGCTTGCCGCCCCAGCGGCGCAGAACGTCCTGAATGGCGGCCGGGCTCGAAGCGGCGATCAGCGTGTCTCCCTTGATTGCATAAGCCACCTGGCTGCCGAACTCCGGCTCTTCCGGCTTGTCCTTGTCGGAATCCTTCTTGTCGTCATCCTTTTTGTCTTTGGAGTAGACGACGAGTTGAGTCCCCTCGACGTCGCGTGATGCTTTCTTGAAGCCGTCCTTCGCCAAGGCCTCGTCGGCGCTCTTCAAGATCGTCTCGACCGTGCTGCGGCTCTTGCCGAAATCGACGAGTGCCGCGACGGCCAGTTTTTTGGCGTCGGTCGGCAAGAGCACGGCCAGCGAGACTTCGCCGTCCGGCAGCTCAAAGATGTCGGTGAGCTTGACGCCGATGTGCTTTTGCACTTCGTCGCTGATCTCGGCGAGCTTTTTGTGCACGTCTCCCAGGAAGTCGGCCAGCTTCGGGTCGTGCAGCATCTGGCCGGTGTGCGTCTTCGCGAACCGCGTCTTCAACTCGGTGACGTTGGGAACGGTGACATACAGATACGTGTTGGCCGGGAGCAGCCGATCATTCGGCGCTTTGTCGGCCGCGACGGCCCCGCGAGCCCCCAGGGCTGCAAAGGCGATCGCCAGGGCCAGGCCGGGAATCATCATCCGGCGCGCGGTGATCCGGCGGGCTGTCAAACTTCTCATGGTCGGGTCCAATTCTGGATGTGGGAGTGAAATGAGCCTCGAGGCCGCAAAACCAACAGCACACCGTCATCGCCGGCAACCGAACAGTCACCACGGCGGCCTAATGCATACGTTCGGGGAAGGTCCTGGGTTTCGCTTTTCTCGCCAAAATCGACGCGCAACCTCCTCGCAAAATCGGCAAAAAGAGCCACCCAGCAGGCCTGATTTGTAACACCCAGCGCAGAGAGCGACAAGTCACTGCCCTGGCCCGGATTCGCGCGCGAAGTTCGCTGGTTTCCGCGGCAAAAGTCGAGCCGCCAGGGCGAGCGATTAAACAAAGGCGAGCCGACGGCGTCAGCCGTCGGGTGCTTAGTTCGAGTGCGCAGCATTGTCTGTTTCTGTGCGCGTCCGAGTCAGCAATCGAAGACGAAGCACCATCGGGCTCACGCCCGACGCTCGCCTGGGGACATACCGACTGGCGAGCGCCAGCGCGAGTGATTAAACAAAGTCGAGCCGCCAGGGCGAGCGATTAAACAGGGGCGAGCCGCCAGGGCGAGCGATTAAACCGGGGCGAGCCGCCTGCGTAAGCTGGCCGGTGCTTATTCGTTTTTTCTTTGCTTATCTTCGTTTTCCGCCGAACACGTCGCATTCGCGAATCGGGACCAAGCGTGGACCGCTACTGGCTCCTCACCTGGACCACCTACGGCACCTGGCTCCCGGGCGACGAACGCGGTTTCGTCGGCGCCGTCCGACAAAACAGCGACGGCACCCAAGCCACCCACAATCAGCCCGGCACCGAATACGACCGCGAGCGCCCGCACCTCGAGGGATTCGCGAAAGCGACCCAAAAACTCCCGACAAGTCGGCTCACGCGCGAGCAAGCCGCCGCCGTTTGCAAACAGATCCAAGCGACAGCCGCGATCCGGCAGTGGAAACTCTTCGCAATCGCCGTGATGGCAAACCACGTGCAAAAAGCCGCCCACCAGGGGCGGCACCAGCCGCCCGTCAGGGGCGGCGCAACTCACACTGCAAACTGTCACACTGTCGTACCAGCCGCCTTGGATCAGCGGCCTAATGCATACGCCTGGGAAAGCTCCGCGGTTTCGATTTTCGCGCGAAATCGACGCGCAACATCCTCGCAAAATCGGCAAAAAGAGCCACCCAGCAGGCCTGATTTGTAACACCCAGCGCAGAGAGCGACAAGTCACTGCCCCGCCCCCGATTCGCGCGCGAATTGGGCTGGTTTCGGTGCGAAATCTTGCCTTCCGAGGCAGCGCACTCGCCGCCGGTATCCGCGTGCCGTCGCGATCAGAGCCCGATCACTCTTCGTCATCGCTCGGGAACGAGACGTTTCCCGGCTGGCATCGGTCGCGTAGACTAGCCCCTCGCCGCCCCAGCCCAGTTGCGTGGTGAGCGTTCTGCCAGTCCGAAACGCGTACCTCGAGAGCCGATCCCATGAGTCACGATGCAGCGACGGGAGATCGGACGGCTGGATATTCATCAGGCGTCCAGCTGTTTCTGGTCATCGAAGGCAGATCGTACGCGCTTGCGAAATTGGCCCCGATTTCGTCACGCTTAGAGAGCCTGTCGACTTGCCCTCGGACGAGGCGGAAGTCGTGATGATGATCGATGGGCGAGAACAGGATCGCTGGGCCGTGACTCTGAAACATCGAGCGGTTTTGTCCGAGTTGGACGTCGCTACCGCAGACCGCTGAGCGCAGCGAAGGACCGGCGATACGCCGGGCGCCGACGAGCATGGGCATGCCGCCAGCGTACTTGTCGGGTGCTTAGCCCACCACTCCGAAATCATCGCCTCAACGAATTCAGCAACCGTAAAATCCCCGGCCTCGACGATTTCGACCTGGCCCTCCGCCTCTTTAGCGTCGGCAACGAATTTGAAATCACCGCCCTCCGCGGCGGCAAGCCGGTGAAACTACACGTTCGACCTGCGGCGGCCGGATTGAGGCAGGGCCTCACTAGAGACCAAGGAGGCCGGAGAGACCTTGATAGGCTCTAGCCACTTCATTGACGAGAGCCATCCCCCTGGTTGCCCGCTCCACTCCCTTCCATAAAGATGCGACTACAGATCTATTGGGTTCAGGCTTCGCCAATTGGCTTTGGATGCTATCGATGTCCCCAACGACATCGACCTTCAGTTCGTCGCCCATCCCGGGCATTGCTCGCACCGCATTCTTGAGATCTGCGAGCGCCTCAGCCGCGTCAGCGAATTTCGCGTTTACTTGGTTTCCATCGCCCACGGTGATGATATTCTGGCCGGTCGCGTCAATGCGAATCCCGTGAAATTTATCCATTGTGAATTGACCGGGTCCTTCGATTTTGTCGATTCCAGCCGCCGTAATAATGTAATACGACGTTGCCGCTGGGATTATGTGCCCACGCGGAGTCGAAAAGTTCTTGACGACCGCTTGTTCCTCTACCCAACCTTGACTGATTAAGTACGTGAGATTACTCCGAATGTCGGCTTGCGACAGGCGGTGTGTTTCTTTCAGCTGCTTTCGCATAACACTGATTTTGACAGCAGCACCGCTCTTATCGCTGCGGGCACTTCTTGCATTTGCATTTCGGCGATAAAGATATCGCAAAATAATTCTGCGACATCTATTGTTCGCAGTACTGCCAGCGACTTCGACTGCTTGGTCACTTGCATTTGAAATTGATTTCATTTATGCGTCCTACGGCTCCTAAATCGTGCCCGCTCATTGTGATCCTCTGCCACGTTTGGGGCCTCTCGGCCGATCTGGAAAGTCGGGAACTTCAACACCAAATCGTTGAAGCTCCCACTGGACTTCGGGATTCCGCACCTCGCCGCGCTCGAACTCTGGATTCATTCGAACGATATCCTCAAGCTCCGGACGTCGTCCAAGCTCCTCTGCAAGTTCTGCGGCGCTCCCGAGCAGTCCAGGCACAAAGTCGCGGCTCAGAACCAATTTCGCCAATTCGAATGCTCCTTCTTTGTCACCACCCTCACGCCTCAGTTGAACCGCGACATTCGCAAGCGTCCCTCTCAGCCAGTTAGGGTGTATGCCAGGCACCAGTTGCTTGACCTCATCCTTCTTGCCAATCTTCATTGCTGTGCGAGCGGCAATGCACAGCGCAGTGTTTCGTAACTCTGGGTCGCTAAGTTCGCCTGAGTCGAGACAAGCTTTGGCGAGCTGAAAACTCTTCGAATGGTCATCGAAGTTCTCCAACAAATCCGCCAGCCGGACCTTCTCCTGCAATGAAAGTCCACCTCCTGCAGCAGCGCGCTCCGCAATGCCTATCAGATAACGAGCGTTCCCGCCCTCCGGGATCGTTCGGAAGTGGCGTCCGACTAAGCCGTGGCGCACATCGACATGCATGTCGCCCTGAAGGATGAATCTAGCAACCTGAAGCTGCCCCTCAGCGTCATCAGGCTTTAAATCAAGGAGTCGAATCGCAAATGTTGACGCTTCATCGGGCCGCCGAGTCAAAGCAAAGAAGCGCATTGCGCGGCGATAGACTTCTGGATGCGGGTAGAGAGCAACCATCTCCCGCACCCGCGCTTTCAGCCTCAGCCGGCAAGCATGAAAGCAGCCCTCGCTCCGTCCGTTCGATTTCCGCTCGTATGCTTTCCTGGGCGACCTCCACGTCCAATCCCTGAAACAACTGGATATAACTCGCAATAAGCGACTCCTCCCTTTGCATATCAAGCATCGCGACAAACTCTTCTCGCTCGAGACCGGCACAGGAGAATAAGAAAAAGAGTCTGCTTTCATCGACATCGAAATTCTTGCAACAGTGCTTTTTGAGCTTGTCCACGTCCGGAGGCTTAGGAACGCGGCACACAACGATCTTCGTCTCAATTTCTTTGTTCAGTCCTTTGGCAACCTCGCTACCACGAATCAGCTGGGCCAACCGACGCGTCATCTTGATGCTTTCGCTCGCGAGCGACGAAAGGATCACAGTTTCGTCAGCGAGCTGTTGTGTGCAGAGCCCGCCGATCTCACTGAATCCCGTGCGCGAGTCAATGATAAGGACGTCGGGATCGAGCTCCGCTTTAATCCGGTCTAGGAAGAGCTGAAAAAAGGCCACGCCATCTCGCTGGCCCGAAAAGATCGCGCTCCAGTCAAGTTCGTTCAATTTGGATGAGTAATCGGCTGCGAGATAGTTTCCCGCCGGGATGAGGCCCAGATAGCCTTGGCGGGCCGAAGGTATGGGTACTGTGCAAAGGATGTCGTCAATTGGACCTGGAGGAGACCCCTCGCGTTGGAATCGCAGAACGTAGTCGATTAGACCAAGTTGCTTTTCAGGCAGACTGAAGCCGGGGAACTTCGAGTCAACGCCTGGGGCGTCTAGATCAAAGTCCAAGATGACGACTTTCAAGCCAAGTTTGGCCAGGTAAACTGCAAAGTTGGTCGCCGCGAGCGTTCTGCCGACGCCTCCTTTGTAGGAAAAAAAAGTTATTGATTTCATCAGATCCACGTAGTCCGAGCTTGCTGCACGATCTGTTGGACAGGCTTGCACGCATTTCGTTTAGAATTCGATTCCTCTGGCCACGGCGCGCAGGCCGGCAACGGACGGTCCGGGTTTAATTGCGCGGCGCCCGCTTTGGGGTCGAGCATCGGTTCACTTCGGCGATATCCGAGGTTCCGAGATCAGGATCTTGAGAGCTTCCACAAAAGGCGCTCCTGACTCGCGGAAACGCCAAGAAGGCTCGGAGCCACTTGTCCATAGAGCGAGTCTGAATTTGACTCTCATTCAGCCAACGGGATAACGTCTCCTCCGCGATGCCAAGGCAGTCTGAAAGTTCTTTTTGGGTCATGGCGACGCGCCGAATTCCTTCTTGGATTTGGGCCGGCGTGAGAAGCCGTAAGTGTCGGCGCAATGCATCGCAAATCTGCTTATCAACCTCAGACGTGAATACCTTCGCTCCGCACGCTTGGCAAATGGGCAGCTCAAGCTTTGAAACTGTGAACTTGTGTAATCGACCGTCGTGCCTAACTTCCGCCTGATACTCCGTCGTCGCCAATATCACCTCAGTCTTACCGCACTGCCGACATCGACGCGGGAACGGCTTTTGAGGATGGACTGGTCGTTTCTTTTTCTTGCTGTCAGACGGCATGGATATTTACAACCAAAATAGAAGACGCGTCAGGAACTACGGGGACTCGGTAGTTAAGACGGGTCTCAATGTAGACCTGCTTGTCTTGGATTGTCAGACGGATGTCGTGGTGAAATTCGTAATCGTCGCACCACCCCGGGCGATTTTCGGTGACTTCATCGATTTGGCCGCCATCCGCGACAAATTTGAACATCGCGCGCGAGATGTCATCGAGAGAAATGTTGTCCAGCTCGCGCTTGATCCACTCGTAAGCCTGCTGGTTGAGTTCAAACTCGACATAACCCTCGCACTCGCAGTTGCCAAGCGCGTCCTTGTAGGCGAAAAGCCGATGGGGGTCAGATAAGGGCGGCAACTTCGCGCCCTTCCTCACCGTCGAGCCGTTTGGCCGAAGACCTCCTTCGTATCGTCATTCCAAACTCCGAAATTGATGTTTATCAATATCGCTTAGACCAGTATACGCTTATATTGATGTACGTCAACTCTGATTTTTAGAATTTAGTGTTTGTCGTTATCCATTATAAGCACAGCACTTGCATCTGTGATCACGCAGCGACCGCGCAAAAACCGCTGCGATTCCCGCCCAAATGCAGGCCGCATGCCGACAGACTAAACTCCACCCGCCTCGGGCTGTGACCCCACTCAGGGTGCCGGCGGGGCTTCTTTCATGGGATGGGTCGAATCCGTCGTGCGTTCGCGGCGCACCGGGAGGTGTAATTGGAGCCCGCGTTGCGAGCGGAATGATGCCGAAGACGCGGACGTTAGAGCAGCGGGAAAAACCCGCCCTTGGCGAATCGATCACTCGTGGGACAATTGGATGTCAGTCCGAGGTCCCAAGTCCAAGGTCCAAAGAAGGCGGATGGGTGGGCTCGGACGGGTCCGGCCGAAGTGGAAGGGGTGCGCGCCGGCCGGGCCGGCGAGTTTAATGCGGCCCTCACCTCGCCCTCTCCGGCTCGACTGAGCTCGCCGAAGTCCGGATTACCAGGCGAGGGTGTCCAAAAGGAAGGTCTCGGGAGCAACAGGGCTCAGAAAGGTGGCAAGTTCTGCCACCTTATGGGTTCAAGGTTCCGAGTCCAAAGTCGCAGGTCCGCCGAAGGTCGGGACGGGACACACGGAGTCAATTGCTGGCCCTCACCCCGTCCCTCTCCCATCCGAAGCGGACGGGCGAGGGTGAAAGAGCGGGACGGGACTGTTTGCTGGTGGAGAAAAGATCCCCGTCGGGGACGAAAAATGGATCTGCTGGTGGTGGGGATCCTTTTTTCAATAGGGGGAAAGGATCCCCACCAGCAAACGGTGGACAGATTTTGGACGAACCCGGATCGGGACATGGGACGGGACACGGGACACGCGAGAATCAAAAGCGGCCCTCACCTGACTCGACTGTCTTCGACCCTGAGGCTCGACTCGACTGAGCTCGCGACTCGACTGAGCTCGCCGAAGTCCGAAGTCAGACCCGAAGGAAGCTCGTCGCAGGCCGGCCCTCTCCCATCGGAAGCGGACGGGCGAGGGTGAAAGAGTGCGACGGGACTTGGCAGTGGGACTACTTCAGGAACCAGAACTTGTCCCAACTTAAATGCGTGCTAGAGAAATAACTTACGACGAGAACTCCGTGGGACGGGACACTTTCGCGAAATAGGTAATCGGAGTGGTCCCAGTTTCCAGCACGGCGTCCAAAGCACCCGTAGGCAGCCCGACCCACGGGACGGGATTGAATTGGGGCGGGACACGCGGACGGGGGACACATCCGGCAGCTGGGCAAAAATGATTTTCTTCGTGGCCTCGGCATTCTCCGGGCGGTTCCAGACGGCCGGCGGTCACCGGCAGAAATTGCCGAATCGCAGATGGCATCGAAAGTTGTGACGGCGGTCTTGCCCCATCCTCAGGCCAAAAAACCCCTTATCGGCATTCGACCGTGCGGACTTGACCAAAAAATTTAATTCCGATACACAACCGCCTCACGCGGCGGGGTTCGCGGGCCTCAACTGCAAGCCCCCGCTGTGAGTGTCCCGTCACTCTCACGTCTGCCTCTCTCTAATCACTTCGTCTCTCGTAGGAAGGTGCACATGTCTAAGAACATGTCTCGCGTCGTCCCGTTGCTGGGCGCGTTGGGCCTGCTCACCCAGGCAGCCCCCGCCAACGCCCAGTGGTTGGGCAACCAGTGTTGCAACCCATGCCCCACGTGCTGCGCACAGACGTGCATGCAGCCGGTCAGCGTCCCGTGCTATCGGCAAGTGCCCGTCACGCATTATGAGCCGTACGAGCAAACGGTGATGAAGCCGGTCTGCCGCACCGAGTACATCGAACAACCTGTGACCGTCTGCCGTCCGGTCGTCGAACAGCGGGTCGCTGAGGTTCCCGAGTGCACCTATCACCCGGTCACCGAGTTTTATCCGCAGACCTGCGACAGGGGCTGCTATCAGACGTTCTGCCACTGCTGCCCGCGGATGTCTCCCTGCCAGTACGATTCGAATCCCGGCCTGTTCGGCTGGATGAATCGAACTGGTTACGAGATGCGGATGGCCTTCACGCCACAATACACCTACGAGCGCCGCTGGGTGCCGAACATCATCACCACGCAGGTGCCCGTCACGCGACAGGTTGCCGTGCAGAGCGTGCGACGCGTGACCTACAACGTGACGCGGATGCAGACCGAAATCGAGCACCGCCGCGTTGCGATCAATAAGGTCGACATGGTTCCCGAAAGAGTCACCATGCACCGCCCGGTCACCGTCATCACCCAGGTCCCGATCGGCACGAGCGTCGCCTGGATTCCGGCCGGCTCGCTGGTCGGCGGCTCAGGGACGGCCACGGCTTTGGGCCCCACACCCGATCCGGCCTTCCGCGATGCGCGACGGCTCGATCGCGCCGAGGAGAAGGGCTTCCGCGACGGAGTGCGAACGGGCAAGGTCATCGAAAAGGAAAAAGAAAAATTCAAGCGCGACGAAGAAGACCTGCGCGGCAGCGATGCTGGCTTCGGCGGCCCGCGCTCCGAAGTCATTCCCCAACGCCGGCCCGGCGACTCGGCTCCGCAGCAAGTTTCTCAGCTCGATCGCTCGGCTTCCGCAGCCGGCGGTTGGACTGCTCATCGTCAGAGCGAATCGCAGGACGTCCAACTGGGCTACCGAGGCGTTTCGGTGGCGGACACGAAGCAATAGTCAGTACTACGCAATCGCCAATTGAACCGCGGCAGCTTGGAGCCGCCGCGGTGCGAGGTCGAACGGGACCGAGAAGCCGTGCGATCGAAAGATTCGATCGGCGGCAAGAGAAGCTCTCGAGTTGATCTGACCCCAAGCCTTCCTTCCCTGTTTGGTTCCGTTTCCCTCGCGGCATTGATTTCATGTCGATGCCCAACTGATGGCGCAAATCCGGGAGCGGGCAATCCGCCTTTCGGTGACGCGCCGAATGACTCGGGCGGCACATATACATGTCGCTCTCACCCTCGAAGCCCGTCGGAGCCCTCCGGCGGGCTTTTTTGTTGCGCCCACACCCGGAGAGTATTTGGGCCGCTTTCGCGCCAGACGATCGAGGGCGAAGGTTTGGTGGAATCCTTGGACGGCGCGATTGTGCTGTATTCGCGACAATCGGACTAACCGGGGTGAAGCGGCTGGCAATTGGGTACTCGACGTTCCGCAATTCAATTCGTGCGCGAAGAACATCCGATATCTGCTTTCGGACGCCGTCTCACGCGTCGATTGAGACCACGACGCGAGAGTGGGCCCGGCACGGCTGGGTTCGCGAAAGGACCCGATTGATCCGGCAACGCGGAGGGTGCCGCTCAGGACGGCGGAACCTTCCGAACTCTTACGAGTCCAAACATGCTTCCTATGCTGCGCGGCACCTTTTTTTCTATCGGAATGTTTATCGCTCTGTGGGGCGCTTCGCTGTTCTTTGTCGACAAAATCGTCCTCAAGGTCGCGGACGATCCAGCGGCGCGACCGCCTGGATTTCGCGGCATGCTGGCCAACCAGTCGCAACAAAAACAGCAGCGGGTGATCGCTCCTCCCGATTGGGTTTCTTTCAGCCTGCTTTCGGTCGGCGCCGTGACGATGCTTTACGCGGTCGCCCTGCCCCGCAAGCAATGAGCCGGCTGATGGCGACTTGAGCCACCCGCGGTTGATTCCCCCGCAGGGTCCCGGGAAAGCGCCTTTGGCCGCTTGTTCAGCGTCTGCCCGCCTCGTATGATCAATCTGCGGAGGGATGCTGCCCCCGCAGCGCTGGCCGGGAGCAGATTTGTGCCGCCGGAATTCGATTTTGAGCAGAGCGTGGGCTGCTGGGTTGCCCAGACCTCACATGCTTTGCGGCGTGCCCTCGATTACGAGCTGTCACGCGAAGGAATCACCTTCCGACAATGGGAGGTGTTAGCCTGGTCGGCCTCGAGCGAGGCCCTCTCTCAGGCCGAGCTGGCCGAGCGGATGGGGATCGAGGCGCCGACGCTCGCCGGCATCTTGTCGCGGATGGAGCGCGACGGCTGGCTTGATCGTTCCTCCTGCCCCAAGGACCGGCGAAAGAAGCGCTTCCGCCCCTCGGCCAAGGCCGAAGCGGTTTGGTCGCGCATGCTTCTGTGTTGCCATACGGTTCGCGCACGCGCGGTCGAAGGCCTGACCGCCGAGGAACTGGCCGCCTTCAAACGAACCTGTGAGGCGATCCGCAGTAATCTCAGCCAGGTTCAGCAGCCGCTCGATTGCGCTGTCGAAGAGTCCGTTACTTTGTGAGTTCCAGCGTCGACCACAAGCTCGGGTCGTGATCAAAAGGGAACTCGCGGCCGACGGTCAGAAACTGTTCGCCGAGTTCCGCGTCTCGGACGGAGTAATAAAAGCCCATGAGCGGATTTGAATCACGATCGTAGCCCTGCAGGCACTCCGTCGGAATCCAGATATCGAGCTCGTATCCGTTGCGGCTCGGGCGCGAGGCAGCTTTCAGCAGGCTGGCCCGAGTCATCGGGGCGTCCTCTTTCGCCAGCGCAATCGCCAACTGCTGAGATCCTGCTTTCGCACTTTTGGCAACTCCCTTGGCCCAGTTCTCTGGGATCGGCCAGAAGGCGAAATGGTGACAGAAACGCGTGGCGCGGTGAATCGACTGCGTGTTGCGGGTGTCGATCCAGAGATGAAGGCCGTCCGATTCGGTGGGATCGTTGGGATCGGCAAACACCGGCATCTTCTTGCCGCCGACTTCCAGACGAAAGCCAAGCCCCGCGTCATTCCACCCGCGCGCAGCGTGGCGAATGAGGCGGCCGCGTCGAGTCCGCCGAGGTCGGGCAGGGGAGCGATCGTGTCGAGATCGAGGAACGGCTTCTGCGCCGCCGATTGCTCAGCCTCTCGCACCGGAAAGGAAAAGCGAAACAAGAAGCGGTGCGGAACGACGGGCATGGGAGCCAATCACGCCGCAGATCGCTCTGCAGCCCGGGAACTTGCGGGATTCGTCGGGCCCGTCGCGCGCGGCCAAACGTTGCAGCGAAAGACTATTCGGCGGCAGCTTCAGCGACTTGCTGCCAGCTCATCAGATGGGTTTCGACCGATTTGATGACGACCGAACCGCGCTTGCCCTTGGCCTCTTCGAGCTCGTAGCCCGACTGCCGAAGCTTGGTTTCCTGTTCCGATTCCTTGGGAAGCAGCCCGTCATCACTGATTGCCCGCCACCATTCCAGGTGCGGCCAGTCGCGGCGGATGGTGCGAATGGTCGTGGCCATCGTACGGCCGTTCATTCCAGCGCTAAAGCCCGCCTGTTTGGCGAGCGTGCTGTAAGTCGCGACCTTTTGTGCTTTTTTCAGCTCCCAAAGGAGCTCCGCTACTTCCGACGCTCTACTCGACACCATGGGGATCCCCTTGGATAGGGACAGGTCAGGCCGTCCGAGGCCCGGAAAAATGGATTCAGGAAACCTTCGTCGCGACCTGAATCAACCGGAACGAATGCCGCAAACCGAACTTCAATCTCTTCGGGCCGTTGAAATCCGGGACGCCGCGTATGTCCACTAGAAGCCAATCTTGGGATAATTCTAGAGTAATCGATCCGGCGTCCCCCTCACAAGGCCGGATGTCGGATCGCGCGGGTCACGCGGAGCAGAGAACATGGAGGAAATCTACGAAGGACACGGGATCCGCTTCCGCTACCCCACGTATTGGGAGCTGACCGAACAGCAGGATGACGAGGCCACTTCGATCACCGTGGCCAGTCCCGAGACGTCGTTCTGGTCGATTTCGCTATTTCAGGACGGCCCGACTCCCCAACAGGTTCTCGACTTGGCGGTCGAGGCCTTCCAAGAGGAGTATGCCGAGGCCGACGTTTATCCCTCGACGGCACGGATTGGACAACGCGCCGGAGTGGGCCGTGACGTCGACTTCGTCTGTTTCGAGCTGATCAACAGCGCTTTTCTGCGCTCCTTCCAAACGGACCGCTTCACTGTTCTGGTGCTCTACCAGGGATTCGACGCGGAGCTAGAGACCACCCGTCCGCTGCTTGAAGCCATTTCCGCCAGCCTAGCCTTCGAAGGGGAAGAGGAGACCTAGTCAGCCCGGCCCGCACCCCGGGCTTTGCCCGCACCCTGTCGCACCGAATATAATCGGGAGCATCCATTTCAGGGCTGGTCGGGCAGCCGGTGGAAGGAATTCATCCGATACGCCGGCAGCAATCCGGACGGCTCACGCACGGTAACCCGCGTCGGATGGACAAACCTTTCGGGGTCGGGAAGTTTCAGCGGACTGGCGCGAAGGAAACAGGCACATGGCTGCGGAGATTTTTTCGCACCAGGTGGAGAGCGTGGGGACTGTGGCTGGTCACGTGTGGCGCTATTTGAACGAAAACGGCCCGGTGACCCTGAGCAAGTTGGCTCGCGAGATCGAAGCCCCACGGGATTTGGTGATGCAGGGAGTCGGTTGGCTCGCCCGAGAGGGAAAGATTGCCTTCCACGAAGGCCCCAGGAGCAAGACCATCTCATTACTTTGACCGGCCCGATCAGGACCGCGCAACCCTCGGGATGCCGCCGATGACTGCAACTACCGAGTTTGAGACGCTGTGCGACGAAGGTCGCCGCTTTGTGCGACACAAAGATGCCGACGCCGCGATCGCCGCGTTTTCGAAGGCGATGGCTCTCGATGAACGGTCCATCATCGTCCACGAGGGGCTGGCGGCGGCGTACTTCTTGAAAAAGGATTACGCGAATGCAGCCGAGCACTTCAAGAAAGTGACGCTGCTCGATCCGCGGCAATCGAAGGCGTTAATCAATCTCGGGGCCGTCTACAACCGGATGGGAGAATTCAACAAGGCGGTTACCATCCTGCGCAAGGCCGTTCAAAAGGATAAGAGCTCCGGTGAGGGGCACTACAACCTGGGATTGGCGTATCGCGGGCTCAACCAGCAGGCGATGGCGGTCTCGGCTTACAAGGAAGCCGTCCGCGTCGCGCCGGAAATGGCCGCCGCCCATCAGAATCTGGCGAACGTCTACGTCGACATGGGGAACTTCCAACACGCCATCATTCATTACATGAAGGCGCTCGAAATCAATCCGGAATTCGAGCGGGCCCGTCGCGGGTTGGAAGAGGCTCAAAGCATGAGCACACAGGCGAAGAAATCGGTGAGCCCCTTCGGCCGGCTCGTCGACCCCAATGCGCTCGGCGCCAAGACGGCGCCCCGCGTCGAACGGCGCATGAACGACTTGGAACGAGCCCAAGATCGGATGACGGTCTTCAATGTGCTCAGTGAAGTCGACGACGCGGCCAATCTACTTTTGAAGCAGATGACCGAAGTGTTCGAGCCCTCTTTGCTGACGCTGGGGCGAACAGTCTCGGAACGCATCGACGGGCCCAGCACGATTTCGCGTGACTACCGGGTCTATCTCATGGCGTTCAAGCAGGTCTACGAATCGCGACGCGCACTCAAGCGAGCCATCGCGGAACTGCGGGCGCACGAAGAAATGATGAACACGCCCGACACGCCTGTCCGCTGAGTTACGTGCCACGTACTCGCTTAGGGGCACTAAGGCACGGGCACGCCATTGACCAGAATGGTGCCATTGGTCGTCGAGGCCGGCACAGAGAACGGCGTCGCTGTTCCGGTGACGCTGTTGTTCTGCGTCCCAATCAGATTGACCATGTAGGTCATGCTGCCGACCACCGGATCGGTCACGCTGGTGAAGATAATTCCACGATCGGGACCGCCACCGTTGGGGACCGCAATGGTGTTCCCGTTGATCCCAATCGTGCTCGGACCCGTGACTGAGTCGAACAGAATCCCGGTTGCTCCGCCCGTGTTGTCGAAAATCGAGTTGCCGCTGATCGCGACGGAGGCGTTGGGCCCCACCGAAAACTCCATCCCGGTGCCGTTGGCTCCGCCGAACTGCACCTCGTTGCTGGTTAGCGTGAGGGACGAAGGGCCGGCGGTAATCAGGTGGAATCCGACGTCGCTTCCTCCATTGGCCGCAAACTGGTTGCTTTGGATCGTGAGTGAGGTCTGATTGACCGTTGACGCGTTGTTAATCAGCACGCCCGTGTTGGAGCCGCCCGTCCCTGCGAACGAGTTGCCCGCGATCAGGCCTGTCAGGTTGCCGTTCCAATTCAGGTTGATTCCGGCCGTGTTGGCCAGGCCGTTCGAGAATGAGCTCGACTGCACCGTCAGCGCTAACGTGGAACCTTCGCTGCCGGACAGCCCTGAAATCAAGAGATTGTCGGCGCTCGTCGAGGTCAATGTGCTCGAGCCCAGATTGATGGCGTACACGCCAAGCGTATCGTACTGACTGCGGATGTTGGCTGCCCCGTTGCCCGTCAGTGTGGCACCCGTGAAACTGAGCGTCGCCACGTCGAGAGCATCGACTCCAAACGACGTCGATCCCGAAACGGTCGTGTTGCCGAGGCCAAGCATCTTGAGATTCTGCGCCTGGATGCCGACACCGTTGGTGGTGAGGTTCATGCCGAGCAACTCGACTGTCCCGGTGTTTTGAAGGATCGCGCCGACCGTGTCGTTTTGGATTGTCCCCCCGGTTCCGACGTCGTTCTTCGCATCGCCGGTGACAACAAACGTTCCGGGAGACGCGATCAGTTTGATTCCGGCGGCGGCGTTGCTGCTGGAGACCGAGGTCAGATTGACGTTCATATTCGTATTTTCGATGTCGACGGCCGTTCCATTGACGGAATTGATTGTGCCCCCGACGCCCGCCGTTCCGGCACTGTTGATCACCAGCGTGCCCCCCAGGTTGGAAAACAGGCCGGTGCCGTTGACGCTCGTCACGTTGAGCGAACTGAATGAGGTGGTGCCGGTGTTGCTCTGCAGCGAGACGCCGGGGCTGGTCACGGAATTGGAGATGTTCACTGGGCCGCCGAACGTGGTGTTGCCGGACGAATTGGTGATCAAAATTCCCGCCGCATTCGAGCCGATCTCGTTGCTGATCGTCGTCGTGCCGGTGACGGAGACCGTTCCGCTCGATTGATCGATCGACAGTCCCGCGCCCTCTCGGTGGTTGATCGACAGGTTGTCGAAGGTCACGCTGCCCGTCGAGAGCAGACTTTCAACGTTGACGGATTCGGCGGCGGCGCCCGCGACAGTCGTCGTGCCGGCGAATTGCAGCTGGCCCGAGCCCCCCTCGATGTCGATGCCGCGACCAGCCGAGTTGAGCACAGACAGATTGTTGAAGTTGACATTCCCGGCATCGTTAAAGAGCAGGACCCCCAGGCTGCTGCTTCCCGGCAGTTGCAGGCCGGTGAGATTGACCGTGCCGCCGCCGGTGTCGGCCACGACCAGGTCGTATCCCTGACTTCCAGAAACGCTGCCGGAAAACGAAACGTTGGCGGTTCCCCCTTCGATCGACAGGCCGTTGCCCGTCGAGTTCGTGATGGTTGCGTTGCCGATCGTGACGGTGCCCGTGCTGTTAACCAGCAAGATTCCGTCTCCGCCGGCGTGATTGATGCTGACATTGTTGATCGAGCCGTCCGAGATGCCGTTGCCGAAGATTCCGTGTTCGGTCGGGTTCGTAATCGTGAATCCGGAGACGATCGCGCCAGACGCCAGCGTGATTGCGTTGCCGGTCGCCGAGTCTAAGACAGGCAGGCTGGTGCTGGCCGCGGCGTGGGGCAAGACGATGCTTCCGTTGGGGACGGCAAGGGCATGCTGCAGGCCTGAGCCGTCGCCGAGCAATGCCTGCCCCGCGTTGAGCGCGACCGATGCGTTTGCGCCACTAAAGACGCTGTTCGCATGCACAAAGACGATCCCCGCGTCCGTGGCCAGCGCGGCAGCAATCGTCTGAAACGGACTGTTGATCGTTCCGTTGCCCCCGGAAGCGGCTGCACTATCGACGTGGGAGACGGTGTACGGCGACCCGGTGACGGGATTGATCGCGACGACGTTCGGATCGACCTGAGTCCTCGTCGGCGCCAGCACCGTGTAGTTGCGCGTCACGTGCTCGCCGAGCCGCGATTGTTGCGACGGATCAGACGATTCGGAACGATGCAGGGGTCCGAACGTCCAGGAAAGACTGAAGAAGGCCCGCGTGTCGAAGTAGTTGTCGTTGGTGATCTGTACGCTCGCGTCGACACCCTGATAGAGGTTCGCCTGAATTCGCGCGGAACCGCCGGTAATGTGATCTCCCTGGTCATCGACGAAGTAATACCAGCCGCCGTACAAGCGTACGTTGTGGTCTTCAGCGAATTTCCCGGGGATCGGGACGCCCACCTCCATATCGACGCCCCCCATGGCGGCGATATATCCCTGCATTTCGTCGTAGACGACGCTGTTTCCCACGAACCGCGCGGAGTTGCTCGCGGCCCAAGTCGAGGTTTGGTCGTAGGTCTGTCCGACGGGGAAGTAGAGATTGGTGCGGAAGTCCCACCATTTGCCATAAGTTTCGAGGCTCAGCCCGAGCTGTTGGAAGTAGGGATCCCGCGTGCCGTCCGCGTCGTACCAGCCGCTGATGCCGAAGACGCGATCGAGCGACGGATTGTAAAGCCGATAGCCCAGACCGACATTGCCGCCGAACGTGCCGTCGACCGTCGGAAAAACTCGCAAATCGGCGAAATAGAGTTGGCGATCAATCAGGAAGAAGGGAAACGCCTCGACCGGGAAGATCGAGAGATCCTGCACAGGACCCTGGCCTTGGATTCCTGCCGCTCGAACCTGCACGGCAATCAGGTCTTCGCGCTGAAAGTATTGGGGCTGGGCATCCGTCGTGTTCGGTGCTGGCGGATTCGGAAGCGTGACGTTAGGAGTCGGCGTACTGGGCGTCGGCGTTTTCGACGCAGCGCCGTCTGATGACGAATTTGAGTTCGACGAACTCGCGGCGTCTGCTTTCGGAGCCGCTGGATTTGTTGAAGCCTGGTTCGCCGGCGGTTGCAGCGCGCCGACGGTTTTGTCGCCAGTGCCCGATTTGGCTTTGTCCGCAGGTGCGGCCGGAGCCGGCGACGTCACCGGTGGCGGCGTCCAGTTGGGTGCCTCATCGGGCATTGACGGCGCCGTCGCGGGTGCGGGAACCGGTTCGTCCGCTCGAAGAGAGGCCGAGGAGCCAAACAACGCCAGAGCGAGGCCGCCGGCCAGCGCGCAGCAGCGGGCGCGGGACGCTCGCACCGTCGACGCGTCGACAGGGAAGGAGTCCATCGATTTCGGTCCTGCGTTTCCAGACGCGCTGCGAAACACGTCGCGGCTCAACAAGTTCACGAAGCAGCGTCACGAGGGGGGAAAATCGAGATTTGGGCAGGGAGGACGCAGCCGAAACGCTGCGCATCGGCTCAAAGGGAAGAGCGCTTGGAATTAGCTTGAGGCAGGAGGGGAGGGCAAGGATTGGAGAGGGGCGTACAAATACTTCGCGCCCCAAAATCTGTCAAGATCGTCGGTGGTGTGTGAACCTCTGCCCAGCGAGCCGCGAACGAAGTAAACCCTGTATCTCCAGGCTGTTGTACCTTCGCGCGTCACGCATTTTGCGATCGTTGATCGGTGCGTTCCTCTTTGATGGAAAGGAACTCAAGTCGTTCGGCGCTTCGCAGCTCGGGCCGCCAACACCTCAGGTAAAGGATACTCGCTAACCGGGATTCCGAGTTGTTGCAATTCCTGCAGGCGTCGCCAGCCCCGTGTCACCAAATCCTCGCGTCGGCGCACGTCCGCAGGGTCAAGATTCTGTTTGGCAAACGGCCCTTCGACCACGACGGACTCAAATCCGGGATCGACGATAAACTGCGCGTCAACGGGATTGCAGCGAATGTGTCGTTCGGTCGCCGACAGCAGAGCCGTCGAGTCGATCGCTCCGACGACAAAGCGGAGATACAAATCGCTCTCGGTGATGTCGTGGACTTCGTCTCCGCAGACGTCGCAGAGGTAGCCCTGTTCGCAGCGCGCCATGTCGTGCGCTCCTCAAGCCCAGGGGAGCAAAGCCGCCCGGTGTACGCTGCCGGCGTCCTGGTCGCGAAACGCCTCGTCGATGGCCGAAAGCGGATACTGGTGCGAGAGCAGCTTATGGAACGGATAACGGCCTGCTCGCGTGCTCAAAAGCTCGAGCGCCTTCTGCAGGCTCTTCGGCCGATACCACATCAGCCCCAGGATGGTCTTCCCTCCGTGCACGATCGAGGCGGGATTAAATTCGCAATTGAGCTTCTGGTTGATGTTGCCGATCTCCAGATACACCCCTCCGCTTGCGAGCATTTCGATCCCCTCCGCGACGACCGTCGGCGAGCCGACGACTTCCATCACTGCGTCGGCGCCCTCGCCATCGGTCAGCTCGCGAACCCTGGCGATGCGAGCCGCCGGCGTTTTGAATTGATTGAGGTCAATCGTTGCGTCGGCACCGAATTCGAGTGCCAATTCCAGACGCGATTCGATTCCATCAATGATGATCACCTGGGTGACGCCCCGTTCCTTCGCGACCGCCACCGCATTGATCCCGAGTCCGCCGGCTCCCTGGATTACCAGCGTATCGCCGCGACCGATGCCCGCACGCTCCAATCCGTCGATCACTTGCGATAGGGCACAATTGGCCGGGCCGGCCAGCACGTCGGGCACGTTGTCCGGCACCTTGAAGACGGCCTGCGGCTTCCGCACGTAATAATACTGTCCGTAGGCGGCGTTGAAGTGCGGCGGCTCGGTCGGAGGCATCCGGTAACGAAGCCCCTGACGGCAGCGAGGTGTCGAGCCCTTCCGGCAGCTTCGGCACTCGCCGCACGGACAGAAATACTGATATACCACGCGATCGCCCACGCTCAGCGGCGCACCAGCCCAGTCGTGCGTGACTCCCTCTCCGAGTGCCGAGATTCGGCCCACCATTTCGTGACCGATCGACAGACAAAACGGCTCCGACTGACCCCGTGAAACGTCGTAATCGCCGCGCCAAACGTGCAAGTCGCTTCCGCACACATTGGCCATCCGAACTTCGACCAGAATCGTTCCCGGCTCGGGCCTGGTCACGGGGAATTCGCGCAGTTGAAACGGCTTGCGAACGCCGGTGAACGCGGCGACTACGCCCGTGTCGTTCATGGGGGAAACACCTCTTCGACCATAGAAAAATCGATTCAGACTGCCGCTCAACAGGCGTTGAAGATTCCGTGCGAACCTGCCAAAATTGGGCGCGGAATTGGCCGGAGGAAATCGTCTGCAGGCAGGCTGGATTCTGGCAAGGTCGGGCCGGCAATTGCGGCCTCGATCCTCTGCTCCAGATTCGAGGTCCAGCGCTGAGATAACGGTCAATTCGCCCAGAGGTCGCACGCCGCGGCCGCTTGTCCCGACGCCGTCACTCCACAGAATGATCATCGCCATGTCACTGAATGAAGCCACTCTCTCGCGCCAGTTGGGCCGCGCCAAAGAAGACCTGACCGCCTGCACCAAGGCACTCGAAGGCGACGGCTTTTCGCCCGCCGACCGCCGCAAGAACGCCAAGTGGCGGCACCTCAACGCCGCTTACAATTCGATTCGCAATCGTCTCAAGGCGGCGGAAGCCATCAAGACCCGCGACGAAGATGCGGAGAAACGCAAGGCGGAAAAAATCGCGGCCGCCGCTGCGGAAAAGAGCGAACCAAAGAAAGCAAAGCCCAAAGTCGCGGCCAAGGCGGGTGGAGGCGGCAAGAAAGAAAAATCCGCCGAACCCAAAGAAAAGAAGAAGAAGGAGGAAAAGAAAGAGGCCTGACGCCGCCGCGCCCGACTCTTTTCGCGAGCCGCGCGGTTTGAACTTAGGCGTGGTTGCTTGACCACTCACCGGAGAGATGACAGAGCGGCCGATTGTGCGGCACTGGAAATGCCGTGTCTCGAGAAATCGGGACCGGGGGTTCGAATCCCCCTCTCTCCGCTTCTTAATGTGCCACAAGAACTTGTGACACTTGTAGCTCGCCGCCTCAATTTTTGACAAATCCCAAACGCCCCACCCGGTTTTGACAAAAAGTTTGACAAAATTGCTGCCGATAAAACGATAGCGGTGCGGCACTTTTGTCAAACCCGGTTGAGGCGTGAGCAATGCCCGTCAATCTCCAGATGACGTGGGTGCCCAGCCGTCGCTGCACCTTGCGCAGCAAGCCACGGTCTGCAAGAGTGACGCGGTTGGTTTCGCAGTGGACGACGCGGAATCCGCGCTTCTGGGCAATCGTCTTAATAACGACAGTCTGTTCGCCGAGCGTCAGTTCATCGACGCCAGCCGCGAGATCCCAGCCAAGGCGATCGATAAAGAGCGGACGAAACCGATGTAGTCCTAGGTACTTGGCAATCGAGTCCATGCCCGCGGTGCCCCGAATTGGTCCGTAGCAGTATAACCGCGCGGCTTGCCTTCTCGTCGCAGCGACGGGCAAAAATGCCCCGGAAATGGCCCGTGGAAGCGCGAAACGCGCTGGAGGCTGTAAACCCAGGCTGAGAGCGGGTTTCGCTGCTCCTTGCCCCCTCCAAATGCTATTTTGGACCGGTCAGAGCGGGTGTGGAGCTCCGTCGCCAAAATGGGCGAGTCATTGGCTCAAAAGACGGGCATGACCCGCTGGCGATCATTCGCCTCGTGAGCGCGAGCCGGTTTTGCGACCCTTCGCGGCTTCCGCATGAGTAGTCTTTGGCCCGGAGGCGGTACGATCGATATTAGAAAGCCACCGATCTGCCTTTTCCGAAAGCGACATCGACATTTCATGACTAAGCACGGCTGCGGGCGTTGGGCTACGAAATCCAACCAACCGCAGACGAGTTGGCTGAGTGTCGCCGGATGGCCAGCAACCGCCATGAGTCGATCGGGCGATACCCCGACCTGGAACAGCGGTGGTTCGAGCTCACTGGCATGGACCAGGCTGATGGGCAAGAGGCTGAGGGACGATTCCGAATGACAAACCGCGATAGACACCGACCGGAATTCGGGTCGTCTCATTGACGCGGATTGGCATCGCGTCGAGTTTCTTACCGAGGATCGCCGGAATGTCCTCGCGCGGATGGGTGCGATTTCCGATCGCGATCGGATCATCGGCGTGCTCGGTCAGGGTCTGCTGGTCGACGCTGAGCTTTGTCAGCCGGTCGGACTTGCTGGCGATGGTTTTCGGCAAGTCGCGGACGTTGCGGCGGGCGACGCATTGCTCGTCTAGATGGTTCTTCTTGAGCAGGGTGAGGCGTTGTAGTTCCGCGTCGGCCTCGGCGAGCGTGAGCACTGCCGGATTGCCTGATGCGATCGCCTTGACCTCAGCGTAGCTGAGCTCCTGGCCGCCGATGTCGTCAGCCTTGCGGGCGGCATTGTCGCCGGTGATGACCTGGTCGATGAACCGGGCTTTGGTCTCAAGCGCCTGCCACATGTAGGCGTCGAAGGAGCCTTCTGTCACATAGCGGTAGACCGTGACCTCCTCGTTTTCATTTCCCTGGCGGAGAATTCGGCCTTCACGCTGTTCGACCTCGGCTGGCTTCCACGGCGCGTCGAGATGGTGGAGAGCGACGAGGCGCTTCTGCACGTTCGTGCCCGTTCCCATCTTCTGGGTGCTGCCGATCAGCACTCTGACCGAACCTTGCCGTACTTTCTCGAAGAGGGCCTGCTTCTTGGCGTCCGATTCGACCGCGTCTCAGGGTGGTCATCGGGATCAACTCGCTAAAAGATCGCGGATCCCAGGCGTCCTGCGTTACGTAACCATGCGTTGAAGCTCTTGCTTCATGGCATCGAAAACAGGGGCCCAATTCCCGTATTGATTCTGGCGAAACAACCTCACGTTTTCGGGGTACCAAAGGCCGTATCTCTTATTCAGACCCCATCGCCATTCTGAGGCGAATGGAAGGGGGATCCACGTGGTCACGTTCATCGCGCCCGCCACGTGAGCGACGACCGAATCGCAGGTGATCACCAGGTCCATTCCCCCCACGAACGCCGCCGTCTCAAGCAATGACCAGGGTCGACCGCGAAACCGCATTCTTCTCATGGTGGGGTACATATTTGTGACACCCGGTCCTAAATCCTCGATCTCCTGGTCTTCCGCTTCCCATTGGATCGCGAAGAAGGTCGTTCCCGGAGTCTGAGTCAACGGCCGGAGAAGCGCAGGCTCGAACGAGCGGAGAGGGTCGCGCGGGGTCGACGGCTTTCCCTTCCATGCCACGGCTACGCGAATCCCTTGGGAGTCTGCAAAGGGTCGGCGGAGATAATTAATGAGAGCGGCATCCACCTGGAAGTAACCGGGCGGAGGGGGATAGTCCGGAGCGAACGCATGGAAGTGGGCGGGCAGCGACATTACAGGGGCGTGGTATTGGCAATGCATCCCTGCCAGTGAACCGTAACGAGACGTCCTAATTGCGTTTGGCGTGACAACCGCTTCGAAATAATTGGTGGCTTCGGCCAAAGGCGCTAGAGAATCATCGCAAAAGAAGAGTTTCCGTTGGAAGTATGGCGAAAGCTGAGGAACATAGCGCAGAGTCATGATCGCATCACCGTAACCCTGATCGGCGAAGACGAGAATTCCGTCCGCGGACGAATGACCATCCCAGATCGGAGGAAAATCTGCGACTTTTCCAACGTATTGGGGTGTCTGGAAATAGTGCAAGTAATCCTGCCAACCAGCTTCGTATTTCCCCAAAAGCAGGTGCTGGCAGCCGAGCTCGTAGTGCGCCTCGTGATCTTCGTTGTTGAGGCGACTTAGCTCCTCCCAAAGGCCGATAGCGGTGGCATGCCGGCCCACGCAATCGGCAGCAATGCCGCCGTTTTTGATGATGTCACGGTCTGTCCCTTGCCACGCGAGTTCCTGCAACGCCGCGTCAATTAAGCCAACCTGCTGATTAAACGATGGCAATGAATGGGGCACACCAAGTTGCAGCCAGGCTGGGTCGATCTCCACGGCTGACAGCTCCGTCGTCGTAGGGCGAGAATATGAGGAACGCAGGCCGACCTTACGGATCTCGTCCTGTTATATCGTGGCGATCTGTACGGTGTCCTTGTTGCGTTGCCTTGGGTTTCCCCTTGGACCCGCCGCCGCGGTTCGGAGAGCCGGAGCCTGTTTGGTTGAGCCATGCGGCCCCGAAGCCCGGTCTGGCGCTTCACTCAACCGCTGTTGGCTTGCTCCGGCGCGCTGCAAGGGACGGTGGTAGCACGCCCTGGAAATGGCTGGTTTGGCGCGTTTGGCCGCGTTTGAGGTTGGAGAAGCCGACTAAGGCCGATCGCGCTTGGGCGGCCAATTCCGGCGCTTTTAGGCGCAAATTAGCCGGCGACATCTCCGTTGCCTCGGCAATCAGATCTGCCGGGCACCTGGCGAAGCTCTAATTCCGCCAACGCGCGTGGTGCCGATGAGGCACTGCCATAGCGTTTGGCGCATTGTTGAGTCTCGCTGCCTGTGTGGGCGATTGTGGCCGTTACGGACGGAGGCTCGCTACCGGCTGGAACCGTTCCATCTCTCCTATGCAGAGCATAGGGGAGATGCCTGTACACAATGTTCTTCCTTCTGCGAGCAGGACATGATTGATCGCAGCACCGGTGGTAAAACGTGCCTCTGCTGCCGGAAACAGGTCAGAGAGGGGCTGGTGCGGCTACTCGTGGCAAGAGCTAAATAAACCGCAATTCGGTGTTATAATTATGTGAGCGAAGGCTAGCGTTTACAGCCTCGTTTTCTTGCCGAGCAATCGCGCCTTGCTATTCCATTCGGTCGCCCGAAGCATCCAAGTGCTAAATAACTTACAAAAACGTGGTATACTAATGTGATAGAAGAAGAATAGAATTGTGAATGACCCGCGGTTCGCGCCGTCTGCGCCTATGGCGGGTTTTCTAGTCGTCAGCCCCCTTTGCCACGCCTCCCTGCTGGGGCTTGGAACCGTCGTGCTTCTGATGGGAGAGGTCCGGCTTCGCCGAGACCGGAAACTAGGCGACGGAGACGACGGTTGCGGGCGTTTTGTCCTCTCCCTGGCCGTCTCCGGCAAAGAGGGGCAAGTGGCCATCTGACGGTTCCCCAGCAACAAACGGGCTCTTGTTTCTGGGCGTGCGTTCGGTCGCTTGTCCGATTGAAACGCGAACAACCTTGGGTCGATTGCCGCCGTCGAGGCGTGAGTGACTTGCGCCTTGTCCTTGACGGTTGATGGCGTTGATCGCTCTCGATCGCGAAATTACACAGCGCGTAAATAATTGGCATGTCTGTGTTATATTAAAGTGAGAGAAGAGCAGAATTGCCGACCAAATGAATGAATGCCCTGTCGTTTCCGCTGCGTGCGAGAAAGGCGGGGCCTTTGTTTTTGCTCGCGTTCGAAAACCCACGAGTCCGAAACGAGCAGGGCGGTCGACCACTACCGGTGCCCTGGCCACGTGCGGCTGATTTTGCCGGTTAAAGAGTCGTCGCTGACTCGTTTAGTTTTTCATGCGGCTCAGGCCGTGATTGATCAGTGAGCCATTGAGCTGCGTGTGACGCTCAGTTGACGTCCCGGCGTCGTGCCGGGGCAGTCCTGTCCTTTCATGACAGGACCGCCCCGGACGAGGGCGGTCCCTTGCGCTGGGAGGGTCGACAAGTGATCGCAATCAAAGGAAACCCGAGACACAAGGCTTGCTCGCGCCAGCGGAACGACAGATTTCTCCAGTTTCTGCCGACCATTCGGGAGCAGGCCGAGTATGCGTTTCGTCGAGTGCCCTTCGAAGCCCGCGAAGAGTTGGTTCAAGAGGTTGTCGCGATGGCCTATCGGATGTTCCACAGGCTGGCGATGAAAGGCAAAATGAAGCTCGCTTACCCGACGCCGCTGGCGCAATTTTCGATCCGAAACGTCCGAGCCGGCCGGCGAATCGGCTCACCGCGGAACAAACATGATGTAGTTTCACGCAGCGTGCCCGCGAGGAACGGAGTCGCGATAAAGCCTCTCGACCGATTCAATCCGCGGACTGGCCGGTGGCGCGAGGTTCTCGTGGAGGACCGGACGGCAGGACCGGCCGAGATTGCCGCCGCACGGATCGACTGGGCCGCTTGGCTGCGTTCGATGTCACGACGCCAGCGCGCCATCGCCTCTCTCTTGGCCAGGGGAGAAGCAACCGGAGCCGTCGCCCGAAAGTACCGCATCAGCGCAGGACGGATCAGTCAGTTGCGGACCTGGTTCCGAGAGAATTGGGAGCAGTTTCATGGGCAGGCGCCCGGCAGCAAGTTCTTCGCAACTCGACGAACCTCGCTGGCCGAGCACGACGCGGCGGGACGAAGAGCACGCCGAGATCGGCAAGGTTCTTGCGGTCGATTCTGATGCCGTAGCAGCACAGCTCGCGCCAACTGAATTTGACCGTCCTTCAATCCGGTGATCAGACACTCCACGGCCTTGTCACCGGATTGTTTGGTTTTCACCGGGCCCGAAACACGTTGTCCGGATCCGCGACGCGAAAGAGCGTCTGCGAAAACCGGCACGAAGGCGGGTGTCGAGCGGTACATCGGCTCTGAGGTCGCCGCTCGGCTTCGCCGCCGAGGAGGTTCAGCGATTCTACGCTGAGATCATCAAGCCTGCTGCTCGGCGTGCTTGGACCTTCGCCGGGCAAAACGGGACGCTATCTTCGATTTGCGCGTCTCGATGCGTCTGGCCAATCACTCGTCGGAATTGGTGCACCAAATCTATCAGCGTGAGAAGATCGACGACGTCTGCCTTGGCGCGACGCGGTGACTTTCCCCGGGACGGACGGCGGTGGCGCAAACGGGTCCGCTCGGCAGGATCAGCGACCGAAGGCCCGCATGAGGCCGAAATGACTATCAAGCTGTCGCGCCTACACCAGAAATGGAAGTAGCTGTTCAAGTGGGACGCCGACGCAGCCCAGCTTGAATCCGACTGCACATCTGTCCAAAATGACTTGGCGAAGCTCGGTCCTTGACTCGTGAGCGCTGCGAGATCCATTTTGCGGGGCGTCGCATGCGTCCCTTCCGCCGCTGCATCTGTTTGCTGTTGCTTGGCGCAAGTCGCCGCCTGCTCGGACACTCACTCGAGAAATCACTGGAGAGTCCCTTTTTCCAGTTTCGAGTGCATTTCATGTCGCTCCTGAATCCCACCATCGCCCAAACGGGGCAGGATCCATCATGAACGCCGATGGGCTACCTGGTCTAATCGAGTCCTTCGTCAATGCCGAGACATTCGAGGAATGTCGCCGTCTCCTCAACGACCATCCCGAATTGTTGAACGAGGAAAAGACGGTTGACGAAGTGCTGAAGGCTGTGACCCATGGATCAGACGATGAACGATCGGCGATTCTTGCCAAACTGTCCCTAAGCATCCTCGAGTGGTGCCGTCTTGTCGGCGTACCTCTTACCTTTGCCGTTCTAAATGTCATTCTACGTGCCGGCCCAGACCGCGCCACAGTCGGTAAGGCCACAATGTGGATAGTGAACATATATCAGCGCATCACACGATCCCGGCGACATAGCGACCTTAATCGCTTTAATGCGTGGATGAGAGATCACTCGTCGACCGCTTCGCATTATAGCTGGGATGACGTGAAAGTGCTGATAGCGCAAGCATCTGACGAGTATGCACAGTTCACACACAATGGCGACCGAGCGGCGCTGAATGCTGCTATTTCAAAAGTGGGACCGCATACTACAACACCGCATACTCGTGCTACATGAGGCATATACGTATACGGACGTTCTCGACAATGCTGGTCACGCGTTATTTCAGCGATACCTGGCTGCCGGACACCTCGCGGATATTGATCGTTGCTTACAGTGTTTTGCGAAGAGCGCAACGCACGTATTGTTTCACAAGACGGAGTGGGACGTAGCTAGACACATTGCAAATCTTGGTGCCGGATGTCGAGAACGGTATAACCGCGTAGGGGAGGAGAGCGACCTTCAGCTTGCCATTGACGCTGCTGAGAGTGCGGTCAATCTGCGAATGGCGACGCTGGGCGATGAAAAGGCGGGGCTGTTCAGTAATCTCGGCTTGGCACTATACGACCGGTCGATCCGTAATCGTGATGACAACGATCTTAGAAGAGCAATTGAGTACCTCGAGAAAGCTTCGACGCTCCATTCTTCGAAGTTGGAGGCACGGTCGATTCTCAACCATATGGGGCTGGCGCTTTCGCGCGATATCTTCGCCATGGTGAATTGGCCGACCTGGAGCGCGCCATCGCAGCCTTTGAGGAGGGATTGGCGGCGGCTGCGGTGGACGGCATGATGAAACCGGTGCTCCTTGAAAACCTGGGCCTTGCCCTTCAGAACCGATATAGACATTCCGGGAACCGATCTGACATAGACAGGGCAATTGCGGTGTTTGGGGAAGCGGTGAATTTGACACCGAAGGGATCACCGGACGTTGCCAACCGGCAGGCCAACTTGAGCTCAGGTCTTCGCGAGCGATATTTTGTTGCCGAAGATCTGAATGACCTCAAGCGGGCGATCGACGCGTCAAAGGTGGCTGTGGCGCTCACTTCGGATGGCGCGCCAGCGATGCCACTTCGCCTCAGCGGATTGAGCGAGAGTCTCGCTGCCCTTTATCGTGCCTCACCGAACGATTCGTATATCAACATGGCCATCGCGGCGTCGGAAAAAGCCGTGACATTGGCGCCCAACAAATCTGCCGACCTGGCTAATTTCTTGGCTATTCTCGGTAACGCGTATGCCAGTCGTCATGAGGCGGCCCACGCTGCGGGTGACACGAAGCGAGCGCGGGCGGCGTACCAGTCGGCTTGTGAGTTGGGGATGCATCTGGCGCCCCAGGCGACATTACGCGCCGGAGAAAACTGGGGAGACTGGGCGTCAGCCAGGATGGAGTGGGCAGAGGCGGTGAATGCCTATTCCTACTGCATCAAAGTGTTTGAAGAGCTTCTTCAAGGGCAGGCCGGGTGGGGTTACAAGGAAGATTGGTTATACACGGTGCGGGGAGTTTATGCTCGAACGGCTTACGCTATGGCGCGCGGAAATGATTTGCAGGGAGCCGTAGTGACATTGGAACGTGGTCGCGGGCGCCTCTTCGGAAGCCACCTGACCTTGGATTCTCTCAGGACGTCGAACCATGCAGAGCTGTACGACCAGTATATCGCCGCGGTCCGGCAATTGGCGGCAGTCACAGGTTACAAAATGCCAGGCGACGCATCGCCGACTGCGAGCCACTCGGGCGCTGAGGTTCTGGCAGCTCACGCGACCTTTAAGTCCATTCTCGCCGCCATCCGTGAGATCGCCGGCTATGAGGACTTCTCGCGTCCCGTAACCTTTGAGCGTATCGAGCGAGCCGTTGACAGCGTAGTGTCAATGGGTGGAAGCAACGTCCTTTATATTGCCTCATCACCAAAAGGTGGCGTCGGTTTGCTCGTAGGGGCAGGTGGGAAGGTCACCCCAATTTGGTTGGATCAGCTTACGGACAAAGCCGTGGACGGCCAACTGTTCGGCGGATCGGCGTCAGACTCAGGGGGCATTTTTCGTGCGTACGTGTTCTGGCGCGAGAAGCCCGACGACGAGTCGCGCCGATCCGCGTGGTTCGCAGCCTTGGACGCGACCACTCACTGGCTCTGGCAAGTCGTAATTGCGCCGTTGCTCGCCGCCTTTCCTGAATTGGCGGCACCTTCGGGACTTGTGTCGGCGTTGGCGGAGAGCGGGACGGCGCAGCCACTCACCATGGTACCGTACGGTGCGCTTGGACTCTTGCCGCTGCATGCGGCCTGGACAAGCGACGCTGGCAGCGCAACCCAGCGCCGCTACGCGTTGGACGTCATGTCAATCAATTACAGTTTAAGTATTCTTTCCCTCCTGCAGGCGCGGTCGCGTGCGGCAGGGCGCGCCGCGGATAGCATTCTCGCCATCGACAACCCTGATAACTGGTTAAGCTTTTCAGCCAGTGAGATTGCGGAAGTTGTGGCGCCGTTCAGCATGGACAAGACAAAGATCCTCGGGGGTTCGACGGCCACGAAACAGAACGTACTGCAGCATCTGTCGTCATATGCAGTGTTGCATTTCTCTACTCACGGCATGGCTGACTTTATGAACCCATTGGACTCGTTTGTCTCGTTGGCAGGTGGCGACCGACTTAGCTTGCGGGATATTCTGCCGCTGCAGCTGGACCATGCGCGCCTTGCCGTGCTATCAGCTTGCGAGTCGGGGCTGTTGGGAATTCGATTGCCAGACGAGGTCATTTCTTTGCCCAGTGGGCTTTGCCAGGCAGGGGTTCCCGGCGTCGTTGCGTCATTGTGGCTGGTGGATGAGACGAGCACGATGACGCTGATGGGCCGCTTTTATCACCACTGGCAAAAGGAGCAACTCCAACCGGTGGAGGCGTTGCGCCGAGCGCAGATCGAGGTGCGTGATGCAGGCTCCGCGCATCCGTTTTATTGGGCTGCATTTTGCTGCACCGGAGTGTAAGGACTCCACGGAAAGCTACGAATGACTAATCGTCGGCGTAGGCGCATCTGGTTAGCGAGCAGACATCGCCGGATTCGCCCTGGAAATGGCTGTTTTAGCTACGTTGCGACCGCGTTTGTCGGGTGGCGTCGCCCAGGGTGGATGCGTTGGCTGATTACTTGCACGGAGTCGCGGCGAGATTCGGGGCCGGTCAGATTGCGGGAGGAACCGTAGTCGGCTATGTGCTGTACGTAAGCGCACTATATGCTGCGGCGTATGGTCTCATAATGCAGGGCCGCGATGGCATTGACCGGAATCATTGACACGTTCGCGGACAAAGCAGATCAACCCCTCGTGGTCGACTGTCAAGGATTCCGAAGGAACCAATTGCCAGGCTGCTTGAACGGCGGGCAAACGGCAAGCGAACCCGAGTGGTTTGGCCTTTATTGACGAGTGGGAGCGGCACCTGTCTTGTGCAGGTGCCGCTTTTGCTTCGAAGATGGCTCACGTGCTCGAGAAAAAGCCTGGGTGGCGTCCCAGCGGGTCCTTAAGTCACGGCCGCTCGCCAGGCAGTCCATGGACTGCTGAAGTCAAGATGCGTAGCCGGCAACGGCAGCCGCTCACGATAGTCGGTGAAGGCGCGTAGTCCGTCAAAGAATAATGGCGTGCCGTGAGGCTGGACCGATTCCTCGCCGGCGAATTTCGCGAGAGCGTAGCTATCCGGAAGATCGGGAAAGAAATGTAGCATGTTCCGCACGATTTCCGGCATCAGCATCGTGTCACCGCGACGCAGCATCTCGTAACTTGCCAACGCGGCGGCGATAGGATCAAGCCATTTTGCGTAGACCAAGTCCCTCAGCTCGTCTTGTGTCAGAGTTTCCTTGAACACATTGCGGCGCTTGCGAAACGCCCGGCTGGCTCGTGCGAGAACCCGAACGTCGTTGAGTTGATTGCGCATTCGCAGGAGATCGCGGACGTATGGAGGGAGATGATCGACCAGGGTGCCCAGCGGGAGCAGGTATTGGGAAACGCAGAAATCCCCGGCTTCATCAAGAGTCACGGTTATCAACGTGGCGCGATTCGGACTCGTCACGCTGGCGACCGTATAGGCGGTCTGCGCACGATCCGAAAGGACACAAGTTTCAAACCTGGGTGTGTCGGGGCGTACCACTCTCGGATGCCAGCGTGGTAAAGATCGGGAAACGCTGTTGAGTCATGCCAATGCGCCTGCGGATTGTCGGAAACGCTAACTTGCAGCCCGACTTCCAAGTCCTCAAAAGCAGCCAGCACGTATACAGGCGAAGCACCTGGCTCTTCCCGCGTGAAGTCAAAAAGTGGAAAGCTCGCGATCTTCCTATAGTTTGTGGGCGATCGCAGGATACGACCGCCTCCCACAATCGCCAGCCAAAGGTTCAGGTCGGTGTCGGCGACTGGCCCGCCCAGTGCCTCAGAAAAATATATGCCGTCCGGACCACCTGGAAGCAGATTCGCAATCGCCATGCGGGGGTTGCTTGGTCTCAAGGGAGCTGCGTCGCCACTGACGTACAATGACTCTTCGGAGATCAATCGGCTGTTGCTGTCGTGCATTCTGGCGGTGTACTGCCCTGAACGCAGTTTGAGCACCTGGGACTCCAACACTTCCTCTTCATCCCCTGTGGCGAGGTTGCGCAGACGGACGGAGCCATTCGGCGCTATGGCGATCTCAAGACCGAATTCTGCACTTTCGATCTCAGGAATGAGGATAGGTTCAGATGGTTTGCCTTGGTAGGTCGATTTGAGAGCGAGACCCTTCTTCAATCTCACCGTTTGATTGTCGTAAACATCGACGCTGACTTGGCCGGTGGCGACAGGACCGATCTGAGAGGCGATGGAGAAGGTGTAATTGTCAGGATACAACTGGACCGTGAGCGGGTTCGATGTAAACTTGAGCGATTGCGACGCACCCCTCCTGCCTTGGATGACAACCGACAAGTTGCCACTGGCCGTGAAGTCTTCAACGGCAATCGTACACTCAACGGTCGGAATCGGTCGGATTTGTGCGAGAACGCCCTCGCTCTCGCCACATTCACCCATGACGGTGCTGGTAATCGGCTGAACGGCTCCCAGTTGCGCCTTGAGATAGAGCCGCAGCGAATCATATCGCACCAGCATTCTGTCGTCGTATTGCGGATCCCACAATTTGGCTTTGCCGTCTCCATGTAATCCGGCGAGCAACTTTCGACTGAAGAGGCCGTTCACCAAGGCGCCGGCGCCGGCGACGGTCGACTGCAGGAGATATGTGGTCGCTTCCTCCGCCCTTTCGGAAATGACGGGAATTGTGCCGCCGACGGCTGCCTTTGTCGCATCCAGTAGATTGCGACAGGCGTCTACAAAGTAGTAATGGCGTCCGGGCCCGAGAAAGCGCAGGACGTCAATGATTTCGTCAAGATTGAGGCAGTGTAATGAACTGAGCGAAGGATCGACGAAACCCGACGTCAGGATGATGTGGGCTCGCTGCCCCGGTCGGTCAGAGAAGGAGAATCCATGGCCGCTGAAGAACACGAAGAGTTCGTCGGTCGCGCGGATACCGGTCTTCCTGAGCTCGAGAACAGAGGACAAAACTGTCGCTTGCGTCGCATCCCGGCCGTCGGGTTGCGCAGGGGAGGAGCAAAAGAGAATCTGCGCGTCCGCTTCCTTACCCTCGGCTTTCAGCTTCGACCCGAGCCACTCGCGAAACTCCAATCCTGCCTTTAAAGTGCCAAGAAGCTTTGAGGCCAACCCTTTTGCGTTGGGGTATTCTTCAATTGCGATTATGAGCGCCCGGACAGCCATGGCCGATCAGTGCCTTGCTTTGTCGACAAAAGCCCGCAATTGGTCGGCATCTACCGCTTCATTGCGGTACATGAAAAAGCCAGATCGATGGATCCCGGCCACCCGTGCGCTGCCTAAGCTGAAGATTGGCGAGCCGGAATTCCCCTGCGTGGTCGAGGCGTCGTGGAATAGCACCGGCGACTCGGTGCCATCGAGCACCTCCCCCAGCGCGGCCCGTCGAAAGCCAAATTTGTCGTTGAAGACGCTTTGCAGAAAAAGCGGATTATTGATTTCATCCTTGCCCGGATAGCCAAGGACCACCATGCGAGCGCCCTCTTTGATAGGCTCCGGCTCGATCACGACCGGACGCCGCTGCGGCTGCTGTGCAAGCCTGAGAATAACCATGTCGAGCGTCGCATGAATCGCTGCGACGCCGTCAATCCCGACCACGTCTGAGGGCGCGTTGTTGAGTCCGATCTCCTGCTTGAAAACGACGCGGGCTGCACTAGGAGCGAGCACCTCCGCGCCGTAGGTGAGAACCCCGAGCACATGCCGGTTCGTGGCCAGCAGATCGGGCATGACCAGAAATCCAGTGCCGACATGCCTTCCGTCCCACGTTTCCACTCGTCCCACGGAGTAGACGAAGTCCTTTACGCGCTGACGAAAATCACGCCAGTGGTCCTTGAGTTCTTGCGGGTAAAGATTGTGTCCTTGCGAGTCGGGTAGATCATCAAGCGCACCGTCGCGAGAGAAAACCACCGGACGCAGTAGCCGGACGACAATTTCGAGGGCCGCAAGTTCGTCGGGTTCGGGAACTTCTCCTCGATGCAACTTTTCGAGGGCAGTCTGGGCCGAGGCCTCGCTGGCGGGAATATCGGAGGGACCGATGATGGCACGGTATTTGGCGACGGCCTCGGCCACTTGATGGGAGCCCAGCGCGCGCGACGCGCGGTCGCGAAGCAAGGTCAATTTGTTGTTCAACGGCACGGAGTCATTCCACAAGCACTTTGTCGTAGATTACTTTTCCAAGCGGATCGAGCACCTGTTCGCGCAGCCTCGGCCCGTCAAACGTCAATACCGCATAGCCGTGCGGCGAGAATTTGTCCTCTTCGCCGACGATGAACTCATTTTCGCCTTCAAGCACGACGCAACTTGGCAAATCGTTGCCGGAGTTGGTCTGAGGCGGACTGCGGCGCCACTCAGAGGCAGCGTAAAGCGGTTCTTCTGCCCTCGGTAATGTCCGCGTTGCCGAGCGACCTTGCGGCATTCCACTATGGCCGATGCATCGTGCATAAATTCCAAACGCTGAGTCACGATCCTCGAAAATGGTGCAGCGGTGCTCATGTCCCCAGTACCAGGCAAAAATCCGCTTGCTCCGCAGGATGGCACCGAAGCCCGGATGCGTCCACAATTTGGTGCCCTGCACTTCGAAATGCGAGTAGAGCTGGTGATGAGAGAACAGCACGACGCGTCGTTCGCCGGCCTGAGCCAGAATGTCCTTGAGCCAGGCGACTTGCTCCTCGTCGATCGCGTGCTCGTGGTAGGCAACGTCAAGTCCGATCAGCGTCCAGTGTTCATTCTGGCAGGCAAAATAGCTGCCGTCTTGATTGAACCTGGGCAGCGTTTTCCCGAAGTAGGCATCGCCTCCGGAGAACATTTCGTGGTTCGAGTTCAAGGCACGATTCACTGCCTTATCACGAAATGGCCAGGCTTCAAGAAAACGTTCCTGCACCTCTTGGTCGGTACCTGAGTAGTAAACGTCGCCCAGATGCAGCAGCATGGCAAAGGGATCTTGGTCTTTTCGCACGGAATCGGCGATGTGCGGAGCGCCGTACAGCCCAGTGCCCCAGTCACCGAGAACGGCGATGCGACCGGTGTTGGGAAATTCTTCGGGGACACTTTTCGATGGCCGGATCATTTTGTGTGGCTTGAGATGTTTGAGTCTCGCCCACGCGACACTCGCCCAGCCGATCCAGTCGTGGGTATCGAACATGGCCTCTTCCCCGCCCGTCGGCAAAGGCTGAAACGACAACGTCGCGGCTTCACCCGACGCGATTAGACTCTGCAGGCGTGACGCCGGGCCATCTTGCGGCGAAGTGAGGACCATAGCGCCCGCGTCTTTTTCGGCGCGGCGCAAGACGTTGAGTACGTTTCCAATGGCCGCCGCCACAGTGGCGCGCTGAGCCGGGGTGGCTTGCGAGTCCTTTTGCGCCGCCTCGTGAATCTGCTCAACGGCTTCTTGTTTCGTGAAGATCTTCTCGACCTGACGAAAGGTCACAACGACAGGCTGGGCCGGCGTGTTACCGCTCATCACAGTTCACCCGCTGATCTGCGTTTGGAAGTGAAATGATGGATCGGCAAACAGCAGCTTACAGCCGCATGCAAGGATTGCAAGTTGATTTGCGTCGTCGGCCGATGGCGCTTCCTACTAAGGCCCTGATAGGCTCTGATTGGGTGCCTGGCACTTCAGTCCTAAGACTACGCCGATTGCCCGGGGCGTTGGCTTGGGGTACGGGATCGATAGCTGGTTGGCGACACGCATCCGGATTGTCCCCGATGCCTCGGTCGATGTGACGTCCGGCACACCGAGGCTACGAGGCAGTGTTCCGACTTAGAGAGAGGCGAGCGCCGTGCAGACGCTCACACGATATGCCCCTGAGCTTGGAATGCGCCAGCTAGCGTTGCGATCGTCAGCGATCCGCGATCGAGCCATGCGCATGGAATTTGACAAAATGCCGCACACGAGCCGCCCAAGTGGCGGACCGGATTTTGACAGCTTTTTGACAAAACCGCTTTTGGAGGTCGATGAGTTTCCGATGTTTTGATTTGCTTGATGAGTCCGTGGAATGGGCGGGATCGGAAATCGTCGCGTCTCAGCTACGGCCCTCCAGAGAACGAGTAAGGAATGATTCGTCGGGGGCCGGTTCCCACGCGATCCTTAACGGTTACCTTTCCAAGTCTGACTTGCTAAATGTTGTTAGGACGGTCCGAATCCGCTGATTCGCTGCGCCGGGCGATACGCTGATCTGGGGGTGTCACGTCTCTTGGCAGCGTCCGATTTCGGAGCTACGGTCGCTGAGGGGTTCGCCGACCCTCTCGTGACTAACGCTCGCGAGAAACATGCTTACTCCAACAACTTGCCCAATCCGACAAAGGTGTTGACGTCTTGCGGGTTCAGACCAACGGATGGGGCTCGGGAACTGCCGCGTTGTCCGCCTCACATCCTCCAAGCCTGAAGCATTTCACATTTCAGAAGCCGACTTCCTATTACTTACTAGGCGGTCTTCGTCGGTGTCACCAGCGATTTTAGAATCGCATTCTGAGCTGCCGATCGCGGGAGTAAGCGTTGATAGCAACCGTTCGTCGTAATCGCGATGTACGGCTCGTTGTCTGAGAAGAACGCCTCCAATTGTTGTTGATTTGGCCAGTTTTCATCGATCGCTCCCTTGCGGAGGATCGGGCGAAAGAGATCTTCCAGCCTTACAAGACTGATGCCTCTCGGTGGGTTCGGCTTTTCCACTTGCCCTCCGAGTTCCGAAGCCAGCAATTGCTCAAATCGAAGTGGATTGGCTAGACCGGTCGCCCCGTCAAATGCCATCCGGAAATACGTGGCTGCGATTCCATCGATGCATGAGGGAGCAGGGGGCGCCCCGGCCGGAGATCCGATCGGATTCGGCGCGACCCGTTCCCACTGTCTGGCCGCTGCCTCAACGGTATCGAAGATTGTCTGATAGACAGGATTGTCGGCCAGCAACCGCTCCACGATCAACCGCGGGCTTCCCCACCCTTGGAATCGATCAGCGACACCGCCGTCGGTGCCGGTGAAAACAATCGCGTTAGGCCGTTGACGGCGTGCCGCGCCGGCTGCGAGAACGAGCAGACGAGTTTCCCACCAGGCGTCGCCGTCCTCGAGATTGACCACAGCCACGTCGTGATCGACGGTCGAACTGAGTGTCGCCATGATTTCCGTCGTGTCACTGTCGGATACTGGTTTGCCGGGCACGCCGATATTGCGAGGAACGAAGGCCGACGCCATGGGGGCCGTCGAGGAGACGCGTGAAAAGTCCAGCTTTAGCCCCTTGTACTCAACGACGGCTCCTCGCTCCACAACCAGGTCGGCAAGAAGGAGACCCAGCGGCAACAGGCTAAGCAACAAAATGCCCCCCAGCACTTTCGAATCCGCTGTCGGGCTTGGCCAACCGGCGATCGGCGCAGAAGAATCGTGAGCAGTATCAGGCCAAGAAATACGGCGACGACGGTAATCAACGCGGATTTTGCGCCAAAGGGCCAGAGGCGGGAAGAATTCATTGTTGATTGGCTCCGCGGAACCCACGCCACCCAAGCAGCAAATTACAAAGATGACTTTGACAAATGGGGCCGGAGTGAATAACAACCCTCGGATGAATTTCAGACTAAGAGTGCTGTCCAACAGGCGCTCGCGTCGTTTCGAACCGTTTGGCAGACACATTTAGCCCTGAGCGACTTCGATCGTCGTGCATGCCACCGATCCGTTGCTCCACGTGATTGACAAGGTCCTCGGTCCAAGAGCGGCGCTTGACAGCACTGTGGCCGTGAACGTGATTTGGCTCCCGTCGGGAATCGGCATTTCAATTTGATCGACAGAAATATCGGGTCCCAAGTCGACGCTGGCCACGGTGATCGCGTTGTCGACAATTGGAGGAGTGATCGTCACCAACACCTGTTCCCTTCCCGGCCGTATCAGTCGGTTCCTTGTAGAAATCTTTTGGTTCGGACACGGCGGGACCGTCTGTCGGAAACTGACGACCGTTCGTCGGCAATTGGCGCAGTTGTCAATGCAGATGATTTTTCCGTCCGGATCGAGCGTGACTCTCGCGAGCGCGACCCAGGGGGTGGTGTCCGCGCAAGTGGGACAACTCGTCAGCGTAGGCCATGGCAGGACTGTCGGATTGGCCGGACGCGCGGGGTCGCCGGTTTGGGGCGTTGGAAGAGGACTCGGACACTGGTCGAGAATCCCGATTTCATAACCGTCGCGCCACCGAGAGTATTCGCATTGCGAGCCGCTGCAGTCGCAGCCCAGGGGCTGGACTTGAACGGGCCGGCACGGTAATTCGCGGTAACGGATTGCGATGTAGATCGAGATCGGCCGGTCGTTGATCACGGGGTCGGAACTCCACGGATCGGAGCTGGCAGGAATTCCTCCGCACGACGTATCTCCGCTCAGGCCGATGGTCCCTTGTGAGCGAAGATCAACGACTTGCTCGCAAGCGAGCACAATTTCGTCGCCGTACGGGCCCAAGATGTACCCCGGCAGAACCTTGACTTTCCAGGGTTCAGGAGGCCCGGCCGGCGACGCCACACTTGCCGGGGCGTGCCCGGATAGGGAGGGTGCCGGACCAAGGACACACGCAACCTCTGCGCCACAGACGACGCCCCAGCCATGCAGGTAGAGCGTAAGTCGGCGGATCTTATCTCTGAGGTAGGCGTGCTCCAGGTTCAACTCCGCGGGCGTGATCAGCTGACCCGCAAAGTAGCGCGGATGCTCTAGAAAGCGATTGGCGCCGGTCGTGCTGCAGCCGCATCCTCCCCCGCATCCGCATCCACATGTGGTCGAGCTCGTTGCTGAAATCGTCGTGGCCATGAACTGTCCTTTCTTCTCTCCGGCGCGACAAAGGCGAGTTACGATGCCGGCAAGAATGTGAGTATGCAGCCGTCTTGTTCGACGTCGTCAGGACCTTAGCCTTCCCGTCCACTCGTGGTTATTTGCGCGAGCAGGCAGGGCAACAGATCGAACCAAAGGCGATTTGTCATGACAATTTGGCGAACCGTGATATCGGGTTTTAGCGGGGATCCCGGCTCCGTATCGCCGACTTTGGTAATCGTCAGATTGGCGAGCACAACGCAGGGATCCTTCGCCGGGGCCGGGCAGCCGCGCGAAGTGACCCACTGGACCAGCGCCGGGTAATTGAGAGCCCCGCCCTGAAATGCGCAATCAACCTTGCAATTCGTTGTGACCGGGGGAGCTGGCCCAGGCTTGAACTCAATCCGGTAGGTCTCCCGGATCACACCTGGTTCGCACTCGTATTCGCAGCACTCGCTCGCCAGCACCGGGACGGGGTCTGTCGAACATTCGTGATAACAGAGCAGCACCTGGACTTTGGGCGATTCTTTGCATTGTCCCTGGGCGGCTTGAACGATGTCGGGGGGCACGGTGTGGATCCGCCGCGCGGGCACGACGATCACTCGGCCCCACTTGTCAATCGCGACGCCGGGAGTAATGAGCACCTGGTTGAGATTGGGCCCGGGCGCCCAAAGGACATCGAGTCCGCAGACCACGCCGAATCCAAACACCAGGCGGTTGAGCAGGCACTGTTTGGCGATGACGTAGTTTGTTTCCAGTTCAAATTGAGAGACATCCATCATCTTGCCATAGAAATACCGGTTCCGCTCGAACGATTCCGTCTCGCCGATTTTGGGCGGAATGATTGCAGTCCTAAGCATGTTTGCTCCCCTGGTGAATGTGCGCGGGTGTTATCAGTTCAAGTAGCTATTCTCGGGCGGCTAATTCTCTCCGAGCCGAGTGGTTAGACCGATGCGGTTGAGCGGACCAATCGTTGCTGACTCACCTCCCAAGACCAAACCGCCCGGTGCTGCGCCGAGCGGTGATGGTCGGCTCGAGGGTGGCGCGACAATCGCGTCGATGCCAACTCGGGCCTGAAAGCCGACGCGCATTGCGGGTTCGACCAGACAGACATCGCACCACACGTGCGCCGGCTTCTCGGCCTGAAGGAGGGAACGCACTGAGCCGAGCTTGTCCGCGCCGATCGCGCCGCGATAGATCTTGACGTTGATGCGGTTGGCAAGATTTGAGAACAGAGGAACGCCGTAATCGTCTTCCGCGACGATTTGCGACTCTCCGAGGGCCGATGACCCGAGGATTGCGCCCTGCGGTTGGGCAGCTGCAAGGATCGTCGTGAACCCCAAGGCCGGCGGTCGGACACCCGCTTGCGGTGGAAGCGCACCCGATGTTTCCTCATTGGAGAGCGACCAAGGCGAGGCGCCTAGAATCGGCTCATCAAGGATCGCGTCCACTCCCAGGAAGAACCGCAAGGCGTCTCGTATGCCTGTCGCGGTCCCTCGGCGCGCGTACAGCGCGTAAGCGCCGGCGATGGCGGCACGACGTCGGGCGTCGCCCCAATTGTCCTCGAGCGCGAGCGCCAGCCACCCCGCCAACCAGGTCAAGAAGCTGGCGGGCGCCGACGCGGGATCGAAGTCAGTTGGGAGCGCCTTCATCAGGCTTTCGACGTCCCCGAACCCTCCCTCTAATAGTGACAGCAGACGCGTGAGAAGCTCGCGTCCTTTGGGATCTTGGGAATACACCGCCGGCAGGTTGTTGATGTAAGTCTGGTAATCGAATTCCAGCTTCATTTGCCGCAAAATTGGAGAGGCGGTCCCCTCCCCGTTAAACACCACGCCAACCCACACGTCTTGCAGGGCGCGCCGGCAAACAGGCATTCCGTGGTCCCGGAAGGAAACTCGTTCCAGTCAAAGTGAGCAAATGGCGGCTGGTCGGGATTGGTGAACGCGATCTCCGGCGGAGCTGCTGATGCGGTTGGCTGCGTCTTCACGAACAACTGCGCAGTGCGTCGAGGGATCTAAGGTATCCAGTTCCATCCGCAGGCGGTGCCACTGCTCTGCGCGAAGACTTGGATTTCGAAACGGGCCCCCAGCCATCCAGCCGGCTTTAATGAACGCGCCGCGCGGCGTTAAGGACGCTGGAACGGCGCCGCCGCTCGGGTTGATGAGCACCCTTCCGCTTGCGTCGTTCGCGAGACAAAGCGCGGACACGTTGCCAGTAAATCCGGCCGCCACACCCACACGCGGCACGACGTGTCCGCCGAAGTGTCCTGCATACTTCACAACCTGTCGCGACTCGTTGTCGCCCAGATAAAGCCAATTCGCATCGACGGCCAGACCGCATGGAAGGCCGGCATCGATCGTTCCCCAGCGCAACAGCCGGCCGTCGCCGTCGAAGACGAATAGCAAAGCCTGAGCGCTCGATCGCCGTGGCCTGTCGACGACAAAAACTTCCGTGGTTCGGCGGTCGCTCTGCGATCCTGCGGCGGCGACGGCAACCAGCCTCGGCCGCCGAGGGTGAGGCTGCTGCCGGAGAACAGTTTCCCAGAAACCCGGCAATGGATTTCCCCGCGCGCTGAATTGCTCGATTCGCCGGCGTCCATAGTCCACGACGTAGACGTTGCCGTCCGGGTCGTCCGCCAAGGCTATTGGAAGCGGCAACGGGACCGAGGCAGGCGGCGAGACGGTTCCGACGGCGCCCCAGACGTCCAAGACCTGGCAACCAGCGGCGTCGAGAACCAATACGCGGTGGTTTAAGACATCGGCGACGAACAAACGATCCGTGCTGCGATGCCAAAGCAGGCCACTGGGATACCACGGTCCGTCAGCGTCGTCGGCACGCCGACAAAGCGAGATCCGGTGATCGCATGCGTCGATGCGCAACAGGGAGTGCGAAAAGGGATCGGAGAAATAAATGGTTCCGTCAGGCGCCGCGGCGATTCCGCCAAAAGGGGAGTTTGCGGTCGTCGTTGTTGAGGCCGGCGATCCCGTCCAGCCGGGTGACGTCTCAAGCGACGGCAGGCTGGTTAAACTGACGCTTTGATCCGCGCCGATCTCCAGCCCGCGCCGTTGAAAGTCGGCCCATCGGCCGTCGCGGTTCAAAAAGAGAAATGTGTTTGAGCTGCCCTTGTCGACGCTCGACATATTTGTTCCCGGCTTACCCTTCGATTCCGATCCAGACCACGTCCCATTCGATGCTCGACTTCGTGAGGGCGAGTTCGATCTGATTTGAGCCGTCTCCTCCAGCATCGGATGCGCCCGCGACGCGGACCGGTGGAAGCGCCCAATTTGGCACCGCCAAGTGGAGCTTGAACGAGGTGACATCGCCGTGAGCAATCCACGTCTGACTGAGATGGATCAAAAGCCCCAACCACAGGTTGGGGTCCGCCGTCTGTTCCGACGTCGCCGTTGGTGCTTTACTGGCGTCGTTAGTTTGCGTCCCGCCAGGCGCCACCTTCTGGTCTAATCGGGGAGCAACTCTCGCAATGTACTGCGGCGTAGTTCTAAAACCGCCGTCGGATGTATCGACATGCGCTTCAAGGACATCGAAGCCATGGAAGCCTTTCTTGCTCATGACCTCGTTGGCCTTCTCGTCTGCCTTAAGCTTCAACGGGTATCGGCCGCAGGCGATGCGAGCCTGGGGGGCCGGCCGCGCACTGATCCTTTGGGAGACATCGATCGCATTGATTTGACAGTTCAAGATTTCGACGCGGCAGAGGATCAATTTCAGATTCACCGCAAGATCGACAGCCAGCTGGCCTGATGCGGCATAGCCTGTGGGTGCCGTCTTGAGGGCGACCCAACAAAAGAGAGGCTCTTCACGCAGGCGGACCACTCCAGCCGGCACGCAAACGCCGACACGCGTTTCGGCGACGTTCTGGTGCAGAGCCGCTTCGGTCGGGTACGAGATGGTGAGGTAATACGACTCGGGCCCCGCCACGGGTGGCACAGGCAGGGTGAGCGGGGCGGAGAGCACAATCTCCTGCCCTTGTGCGTCGATCGCATAGCCCGGGCCAACCGTGACCTGTCGGTCTCCTTTCGACCCGGTAATCGCGTAGCCATTGGCGATCCCCGGCTTGTGCAAGCTGACGTTGTGGAGCTGGCGCATGCTGCGGTTGAAGTCGTCAATTCCCTGGAGATCGGAAGCCGCAAGGCGTTCGCCATCGAAGAATTGCAACCGTTCGATGAATTGTGTGGCGTTGAGGGATGTCATCCTTCACCTGCGGATTTGGGCGTGGTTAAAACGTCTGTGGCTGATGTCGCGACATTGCCGGGCCAGAAGGCCCCTGGCGTCTGGGAGGAATCAGCTTCCACTCCCAGCCAGAAGACGCCGAGCTTCGCCGCTCGCGCGAACTTGCTAAAGAGGTCGAGCTGCCGTTGCGGATCATCGACAGGGCATCGCACGAGGATCGAGTAGTTCAAGCCTTGAGCTCGTTCACAACTGATCCATCCACCCAGGACAAAAAGCTCCTCGGATTCATCGTGGGGATCCGCGGAGCCCGCAGTTGACGACGCCTGCGATAGACGCGCATTGCCGATCGGTCGCCCGACCAGACGCGCCTGATAGCAGGGGACTTGATTGAAGCCGCAAGCCGACGTGTCGATCTTGACGGTGAAGATCGACGAGGAGCGAAGGCAGTCTGGCAAGCTTGATTGAAGCTTGTCCCGGTGCCACGCGGTGTCTCCGGGGAGGGTCGAGCCGGACACGATTCGTGGCGAGGTGAGAGGGCGAGTCCCCGGAGGCACGTAGTCGCGATTTAGACAATAACCTCCACTCTTGCAGTTCTTCGTTATCTGTGCGACCGGAATGCCGGCGCGGAATGACCATGAGGACTCGGGCACCCACCAAAGTTTGGGGGGCAACGCGAGCTCGGGAAAGCACAGCGGAATGGCGGACGGCCCGCGACCATCATCGCGATATCGGTCCGGACCGCGCGCCGCCAACACCAGCCAGGTCTTCGGCGATTCGCTCGTCAACTTGGGAAACGGAATCGCCTGCGCGCACGGCAGAATGATTTCTCGACCGAAGCTGTCGTACCCGAGGAAGGGACAGAGCAACAGAGACTGTTTGGACTGGCCCTCCTGAGCGGGTTGCAGCGGCCAGACGATGCCATAAGCGTTGTGCACCGCGCGATTGTGCCACCATCGATCCTGATCGCTGACGTACTGCTCGTCCCGGAAGTCACGGGCGAGGATCGTCTGTCCCTGACGATAGATAAATCGTTCGAGGACGATTGGCTTCATGACGTCCGGTGATTTCATAGCGATGGTGGCCTGTTGCCGGTCCCGGCGGGCTGCGGACACTTGACGATGGCGGCGGCCGGCGCGGTCGCGATCGTGATCTGATGGGTGCCCGCGGCAACCAGACCGAGGGAGCCGATGCAAACATTGGAGCACGTCGGGGGGCCGTCGCCGGCAATCAGCGCCAATGACGCGACGTGGTCCACGCCGCTCACGCCTGCGATGACCTGGAGCACTTCGGCGCGATACACCGGGCGACCGAGTGGCCAGCCTTTGCCTGATTCGCCGCCATGGAGCGCGTTGAAGAATTGGTCGAGCGCATCCCCGACCTGTTTCTGCACATCGGCCGAAACTGCGCCGCGAGCCGGCACGACCGTTGCCTGCACTGCGACCGTCGTGTACACAGGCCCCGCGACGATGACGTTGGTGCCGACCACCCGCCGAGGTTCCAGCCAGGCACGCACCGCTCGCAACAATCCGCCGCTCGGGACCGGCTGAGCGCGAGGGAGGAAAGGCAGGACGACCACCGTGACAAATCCCAAAGCGCGCGAGCACGGGAAACTCGGGTGGACATCCACGATGGCCGCGGCGCGCGCCAACTGGACACCCGGCGCACACAACGCGAGGGTTTCATAATCGGACAGGGTGACCGCTCGATGGACGGCCTCTCGCTGTTTGGGTGCCTGCGCGGCGGCCTGGGCGATCGTTTGTCCGTCCCCGCCGCCTGTCGCAGGAAACGGGTTCAAGACGCACGAAAGACCATGCAAATCATCGTGCCAGTAATCAGCGGGCGAAACCGGCGGCTTTTTGCCGGCCGTAGCCAGTTGCCAGACGTTGTGCCTCGAATCTCGAATGTGGAACGTTGTCCCGGCCGCAAGGTTGCCACGACTGCCGAGCGTGACAAGGCCGTCGGCCAAGATGATCGTCCCATCCTCGGGGACACGACCGCGCCGTCCATCGCCGAATTGGATCGTGCCGCGCCCGGCATCGATCACGACATGCCGATCCGTGGGGCCGGAAGCATCGAAGTCTTCGCGCAGCTCCCATTCGTGCCACTGCCCCGCTTTCGAGGTGAAGACGCGCGGACCTCGGGAATTGATGAGCACTGGGCCCGGCAAAGTAAAGCGCTGCACGGGGCGGCCATTGCTGATGCCCACGCGCAGGATTTCCAGAGAAATCGTGCCCGAACCGCCGCCCGCTGGCGCGGAGTAAGCGAGCACTCTAAGTTCCGGAGAGTCGTAAAATGACGCCTTGGGCACGTCCGGCGAGGCAAAGAGAATGCTGTCGATCTGAAACCGGTCATTGACGTCGAACGAAACACGCCTCGTGCTGTTGGTCGGCGTCGGTGGCGGTCCCGTCGGGATCGCGTGGCTATCGATCTCAAAGGCGGCGGTTGCCGGAACGGCCTGTTCGACTTCGGCGGCGTTGATCGTGATTCCCGCAATCGAAGGCGCCGAGTCAAATGCCCCCGACGCGAATCGACAACGAACGAAATGGGAAGCAGGCTCCCCGACGCCGATCGTTGCGAGCTCGATCGGGGGCCAGACCAGCGTGACCGGTCCGCTCAGCGTGAATTGTCGCGTTTGGTCGACGACCTCGGTTGCTTCTTGCAAGGGCGACCAGCCGTCTGCCGACGCATATTCCCAAACGGTCCTCGCTGAATGGTGAGAGACGACCTGGGTCGCCGCCTGCGAGGTTTCAGCTGCGTCCGCAGGCGGCTCCACGGAGGTCTCACAACACGGTGACAACCAACAGGCGGGGCGACAATCATCGAGGCGCCGTTCGTTCTGCTCCTCAATTCGCCACCGTTCCTCCTCGCCGGCGCGATGGCCCGCGATCTGGAAATAAAGCCGCAGCGGTGTGCCGACCTTGGGCTGGCGGTTGAATCCCAGGTAAAGCGCGGATCCGGGCACGGGGTCTTGACCAAAGGCGCCGAAGATCTGGCCGCGCTGAAACCGCGACGTTCGATCCGAGGCGACCGCGTTCGCCGCGTCTTGGACCATCACGAGGCTGATTGCGATATCGACAATGGTAAGCGCATCCAAGACGCGCACGGGGACCGGATTGCCCGCTGGGTCATGCGCCTCGAACTCGAGGCCCGCGGGGACGCTGAGAGGATCAGAGCCCGGTTCCACGCCGAGCGCTGAAACCGTGCGCGCGGGTCGCGGGAGGGCCGGACTCAGGTCGATCAGCTCCAAAAACTTGCGGAGGTGCGACTGGGGAATGCGATTGATTTCATACACGTCCATGTCCGCGACCCAGGCGAGAAGCTCGATCAGCGTGATGCCGGGGTCGCTCGGGTTCTCGTTCGTCCATTGCGGCGCATAGTAGGGAATCAGCGATCGGGCCTCGTCAACAAAGTCGGCCCAGCGGCGGTCGTCGAGATTTGGAAGAGTAAAGGCCATTTGGTGACTTTTTCTCGCCTACTCGCCGGTGACTTTGATCAGAAACGTGCCCGCGCAAACGATGTTGGTCGGAGGAATTTGCGCTGGTCTCCTTGGGGAGCTCCAGCCAATGAAAGGGTCAGCTCTTGCACGAAGTCGAGGCCTTCAACTCGTGAAAGGACCACGGCGACGTCGGAGAGAAACACGGCCCGCCCCGGTTGCCATCCGTCGCCTGTCGGTCCGCCCGTTAACGGGTGAAGGAAACGAGCCAGCGCATCGTGCACGGCTTGTTCGACGGGCCCGGCGTTGCCGAAGTCGATCGGAGCGATCGTTGCTTCGACATCGACCGGCGTGTACTGCGGCCCCGTGATGTAGATGCGGCCGGCCGAGACCAGCTCGGCCCCGGCGCGGGCCTCGATATATTGTCGGATTTCTTCGCGCAAACCGAACGACGGCCACGGCCTGGGGTCGGTGCTGTTGGGAATGATCGTGAGCGTCAACCACCCGGGTGCGAAGAATCCTCCCGAGTCGCGACACGGCAGACAATGCGCAACGGCCACGGCTGCGCTCACCTCCATGGCCATGGCCTCATAATCCTCGGGCAGAACCGCGCGTCCGCGATGCCGGACCGTTTGGGGGCCGCGGGAAGAGAGGCGAACGAGCGTTTCGGCATCGCCCCCGCCGCCCGCCGCGATCGGGTTAAAGACCTGCTCGGTCGCTCCGACCGCTGCCAGAACCTGAGAGATGGTTCGGGCCGGAACGTTGCCCGATTGCCCTCCACCCGTCCGATAAAGGACTGCCAGCACCGCCGCGCCGTCGGGCGGAATCATCCCCTGCTGGCCATCCCCAAACTCCAGCTGACCGGTGATGTGATTCAGAACATAGTCCCGATCATCGGTGCCCGAGCCGAGGAAGTTATCTTGTGAATGCCATTGGACCCAAACGGCGGTCACAACTTTATTGCGGTCGCGGACGATCCGGATGTCGTGCAGCTGAAATTCGGTTTGCGGACCCTCTGAGGCCAGCAGCGATTCGAATGCGGCGATGTCGGGTGAATTCTGACCCGCGACGTCGGCGACGAGCAGACGCCATTCCGTATTTGCGCGGCGCGGAAAGCTCCTGAACCTGGATCTGTTCACCCGGCAATACGGGGTATTGCTTGAAGTTCAGCGTCAGGTTAGGCCGTCCGTCCGCGGTCCCGATCGGATCATTGACCAACGTGGTTTGCTGCAACGCCCAAGCCGCGTTGAGATAAATCCCGTTCAGGGTCGGCGCGCCCGGTGGGCCGTCTTCCTTGAGCCGCCCGCGAACCCACCACAGAGCGGCGGGATCGACCGGCGTGGAAGTCGGCGGGGGCGCCGTTGCTGGCGCCGGCGTTGACGACGCTGGGGCGGGACGGTCGAAGCGGTTCAGAGGGGCGGCGTCTTGCTCGGCTGTGAACGAAAGCAGGCCGGGCACGCGCAGGTTATTCGTTTCATCTTCCGCGGGAATTCGGTCCCACGTAAAACCGTCCCAATATTCCCAGACCAGCCCCGGGCCAAGCACGTCCGAAGGAATTTCAGCGATGTCGAAAAAGACCCCGATGGTGTCATACGGCAGTTGTTTATCGAACCCGAGATAAAGCGCCGGGGTCTGATCGGAGGAGAACTGGAACGGCTGGATCGGTTGTTTCTGCCAGATCACCTGCCCGGTTTGATCCTGGTAAGTGAAGTCGTTGTACGTCAGCACGTGCTCGGGTGAGTAAGGGCCCTGCGTCCACTTGTATCCGATCCGGAAAATGTCGAAGGCGGGCGGGTTGGGGACCGTAACGTAGATCGTCGTATAGCCGCCTACCGCCACCGTGTATCCGAATCCCCCGTTGGCAAGTCTCGCTCGAATCCAGAATGCCGACTGCTTATTGACTATGGTCGTTGCAATATTCGATGGAACCGTAAATGAGAAGCCGGCACAAAAGCCTGGCTTCGCGGGATCAAGGGTATGGATGATCCTGAAGGTGGTAGGGTCAAAAACTTCGTTAGGCAGCGCTGGGCAAGGAGGGGTTGTCGGTGGAACATTCAAAGAGGACGATGCCCACGTCACCGTTAACGACGTCCACTCAACACCGTTCCAATATTCCCAGGCAATTCCGTGAGTTAGTACCTTTACGTTCGGATTCGGTGTGCAGTCTGTAGCTGAATTCCAGGTCTGCGGGTAGTAAAGAGTATCCTGTGCCGAGAATGGGACCTCCATGGCGATCTGAACCACCGCGCCAGGCTTCCCGAACGCCTCATCAAGCGCGAAGAAAAATGTGGACCCGACCTGCGGCGCATTGCCGAATGGGTAGAAAGTCTTGGTGAGATCGATCGCGACAGTGTCTGTGAACGCGAGATCAGGCAAAAGGCCGCAGCCGGAGTTGATGATTGGCGGGATCGCCGTCAACGTGTCGCAGCTGAGCGACCGATCGATGGTTGTCGTCAGCCTGATTTGATCGACCCACGGCAGCGCCCGGCCGGCGTCGGGCGGCAGTGTCTCCCGCAGGCGAGCGCGGATCCAACTGGTTTCGACCGCGTGGACCGTTGTGGGCGAGGACTGGACGCCGTCCGCCTTGAGCTTGAAGGTGCCGGTGCTCGCGAACCCGCCGGTCCCATCGTAGCTTGTGGAAGGAGATTCCCCCGTGCACGCCGGCCGCATGTCCTGGAACTCTCGCCAGACCTGACCGTCCCAGTATTCCCAGACCACGGGCATCGGCGGGCTGGCCGGCGACGTCACATCGAACCAGACGCCGACTGTGCAGCTACCGGCCAGCGCAAGAATCGTGCTATGACCGATGTAGAGTTCATGCGGCACGTCGACGAGCTTTGGCAGGGCAAACGGCGTGATCGCCTGGCCGGCCAGGAAATCGGTCGTGTGGTCAATATACTGGTCGCGGCCGGGCCAATAGCTTACGACCTGAGCGATCTGGGCGGCCGCCAACCCGGTCGACGTTTCGGTTTCAAAGTTGATTTGGCTGGTCGCATCTGGGGGAGGGGGTGCGGCGACCCGCGTGCCCGCGGCCGCTCGCGAATCCCCCGCGTTCGGCTGCAGCACGAAGACGACCGGCACGCGCGCCGGACTCGGTGCGACGAGATCGATGCCCAGCATCGCCAAAAAGGCGAGCTTGTTCTTTTCGGGAGCTTGATTGAGCCGCTCGAGCAATGACTCGATGAACCGGCCGCCAATCTGCAGCAGCGCCGCGCCCGGGCCCTTTTGGCCGGGATGCCAGCCGCGCAGGTAACCAGGGACGCGGCCGCTCAGATCTGCGACGATCTGGTCGGCCGTGCGCCCGTCGAGGATTGGCGCGTCATTCACGACGACGCCGGTGGCGGCACTCTCGCTCATGAGGTTCCCGCCCCCTCGTCGTCAAGATAGAACGGATAGACCAGGTTCTGCACGGTGTTGGTGGCGCGCACCTGGTAGGTCGCGGAGATACTCAGCACCCGCGTTTCGACAGGGTCGGGAGTGACGGTCACGTCTTGCACGATGATCCGTGGCTCCCAATCGACAAGCGCCTCCTGAACCTGGAGCCGGACACTCGCGAAAGTCGTCGCGTTCATCGGCGCAAACAAGAAATCGCTGAGACCCGCGCCAAACGTGGGCCGCATCACTCGTTCACCAGGATTGGTCCCGAGGATGATGAGGATCGACTGGCGAATGTCTTCCTCGTAGACCGCCAGCTCGAAGTCGGCGCTGGCGTCGACCGCAAGTGGAAACGCCCAGCCCACCCCAAGGAACGCCTTGGCAGGATCGGGAGGAGGCGAGGTCGCCGGCAGAGCCTTTTGAGATCCCATGGAGGACGCCTTGTGCGGAGTCAACCGCCGATCATCACCGTTGGACAACCCGCGACAATTGAATTCGGACCGCCTGCCTCGACGACGACGTCGCCCTGTCGCGCCGCCGAGGCATTGTTGATCAGCACCGTGACGCTGCCGACCGCCACCGACCCGCCCACATGCGGATTGGGGGTCGACAGGGGACAATAGTGGACATCGATCCCCGCGCGCCACGCCGGTTGCCCGCCGATCAACACCGTGGGCGGGGGAGGGGGCGCGAGCGGGGTCAGCGGCGTACCGTGGCTGGTCATATCTCCCAATCGTGCTGCAGGAGGCATAGTTGCGCGCGTGCCTTGCCAGTGGTTAGTTGATTAACACAATCCCGCCTTTGATGGTCGTCGTCTGATCTCCGTTGATGCTCACGATCGGTGCGCTGAGGTCGAGTTGAATGTCCGCGCTGAGCTTGATAAACGGCGCTTTGACCGTCATCGACTGATCGGTGTTGTCGAGGGTGACCACCAGGTCTCCCGCGGTGTTGGAAATCTCGATTTTCAACGGGGTGATCGTCACTTTTTGCTCGGTCGAAGTGGTGATGCTGATCGACTGCTGCACGTCGTCGAACTCGACCTTGTGGGCAGGCGCGCCGCCCACCACGCCCGTCTTGAAGACGCGCTTCGTGGTGGCTGTCAGGGGGTCGGAGGGAATTCCGTTGAGCGTGCTCCACAGACCGCCCAGGACAAACGCGTCCGCGGGCTCGTTGCCGTTCAGCGCGATCAGCACTTCGTCGCCGATTCTCGGCACGTGGAGCAACCCCGATCCGTTGCCTGCTCCCGGCGCGCTGATTCGAGCGAAGACCTCTTGATCGAGCGACGGAATGCGAACGAGCACCTTCCCCTGGCCCAGCAGGTCGCAGTTGTTGGTGACGGTTCCCGTGACGATGCTCGTAAAGAGCTTCTCTTTTTTCTCGCGTGCGGCGGTGTCGAATAATCTCACGGTCATCACATCTCCCAAGGCAGCTGGCTTTTAGGTCAGTCAAACCGCCTGTCCCTGCAAGCGAATCAGCCGCGATCCCGTCGGCTGCGGCACCGAGCCGAACCAGACCTCTTTGCGCACGTCAAATTGAGTCCGGTAGCCCCCAGAATCGAACGTGTGGGTGGCGCTCGTGACTCGATACAAACCGCCGAACTGATCGCCGAGTCCGTTCAGCTGGATCACGCGCCCGGCCTTGATCGCGGGATTTCCCACGCAGGTTCCGACGCCCGTCTGTCGATTGTTGAGCCGAGGCAGCAGTTCGCTAAGGATCGCCTTGGGCGCCGTCGCGATCCCGACCGCATCGACGCGAACCATGCTTTGCGACCCGCCCAGCTGCTCGGCGAAACTGCCCAAGCCGGGGTAGACCTGAAAATTGAAGGCGGCGCGGTCGTAGTCCCACCCGAGCACGATCACCAGCTCCAGTCCGAGGCTGGAGATCCACACGCGCGTCGAGACTCCAGCGACCTGACCGATGATGGAGATCCGCGGAGTGAAGTCGATCAGCGTCTTGCCTCGCTCTAGCGTCACGCTCGCGCCTTCCGGGAGCGGGAACTGGAAGCGAAGCCCGAATCCGCGCGGCTCGAGAGTATGGTCGATGTACATCTCCCAGCCGTTCTCCTTGGCGATCTGGGAAAGGAAATCGAAGTCGCTCTGGCCCTTCTGAATGCGGATACCTCGCTTGGCTTCAAGAGGGTCGATTGCATAGCTCACCAACAGCGCGAGGAACGACAGCGCGCTGCCGATGGCGTCTGGATAGGGGACGAGCATGTCAGCCGCAGCGGCCAGCGAGACCAGCACGGGGTCGGGCAGCGGCATCTTTCCCAGACAGGGCACGCTAATCTGAAAAGTCCGGTCTTTGGTCCCCTCGGTGAGGCGATGCAAGCGGTCTTGCGCGATCACCGTGAGCGTGGGGAGTCCGGACGCCGGAAAGCTCGCATCAACTCCGGTGATTTCCCCAAAGAACGCATCATCGAGCGGGTCGCCGGCGTATCCAATCGAGAGCGTGAACGCGTTGTCGACTTGCAGCAACGGGTTATCGAGCCATTGCAGGTCTTCGTTGGACAACGACACCTCGACGCGATGGGCGCCCTCGATCCCGTCGGTATAGCGAATGGAAGTCACCGAGGCCCGCAACTCGGGCGGGACGACATTGCCGTTGATACTGATGCGATAATCGGGAACGTAGTTCGAGTACAGGCCCATGTCAGATCACCATCCCGGTCTCAGGATCGGTGTAGGGCAGCGCGGGAACGGCCAGAGACTGCCCGGGCGTGATCGAACGCGGATCGTCGATTCCGTTCTCGATGGCAATTGGCCGCCAGTGCGTCGCGTCGCCATAGTAGACGCCCGCGATTCCACTCAACGTCTCGCCGACCGTCACCACGTGTGCCTTGCTGAAGTCGGCCGTTTGCCGGCCAATTTGCTTGATCTCGCGCTCCAGGTCGACGTACTCGTTGAACGTGCAGTTGAGGCGGGCCCGAACCGGGGTGCCGTCATCGGAAAAGAGAATATACTTCTGCACGACCTTCGCCAGCAGGCAGCGAAACTGCAACGAGGACCAGCGCACAATCAGCACCGGCGGCGCGTGCAGCTCTGGGTCGATGTCCATCAACGACAAGATCTGTCCGGTCAACGAGCGGACGTCGCTCTTGGTGGCGGATGGGCTGTCGTAGGTGTCGAGAAAGATTTCCATGTCCAGCGTGCGCATGTTGCCGCTGACAAATTGAATCTGCGGCGCCGAAAGCCCCGGGATCGTCTGTGCCGCGAAGTTGTTGTCCTGATTGATGGTGTACTCTTCCGGGTTGAATTGGACCGGAAAGGTCGCCCCAGTGTGTTCCACTTCGATGATCAAATTGGCGAAAGTCATCCCGTCGTCCTCGACGCCGATGCGGCTCGTCGATTCAAAAAACCTTGCCGATGCGTTCCTGGTGGGCCACCAGTCGACGATCGAGCTGTCGAACCACTTCGTCAGTAAGTCTCTCGATGTTCACCGCGGGAATGGGCGAGGCCGCCGTGACATCTCGAAGCGCGTGCCCGGCCGACCGGCGCAGCTCGCCTGGCGTCTCCGCGACCCGGACCGCTCGGGGTGGCATCGCATAGATCGGCCGAACACCGGCGGTGACCTGGACGGAAGGTGACACGCCACTGCGGGCGGACGCCTCCGGGAACGCCCGCGTAACTCCCCACATCTCTTCCCGACGACGTCGCGCCCCTCGCAGGCGGTCCACCAACTCGCTTCCACCCGCCAAGAGCGTCGCGGACGGCGCCGCCAGCGCAGACGATTTGGTCGAGACGGCCGTTCGATACTGGGGCACGTTCAACCGAGGAAAAGTGGCTGCCTTAGCCACGCGGGGCCATTGTTGTTGAGCACCCGTTCGCCCCAACGTGGACACGCCTTCCGATCGCCCGCGCACGAGTAGATCACTCATGACGCGCGAGAGCGCGACCATCACGGGCCGTTCCCATACGTTCTGAATCGGACCACGTGGGCCGCCCTCGCCCCCGAGGACCGACGCCAGATGGATCGAGTTGATTGCCAGTTGAATCCGCGGCGCGAGCTGATACGCGACAGCTTCCCACCTTTGACAAAGCCATTGGAGCGTCACAGGCCGCTGCGGCAGCAACATCGAAATTCCGCGCAGCGCGCGATCGACGACGCGATAGCGCTCCAAAAACGAACGGGCGAATGCCGACCAACGGTCTTTTCCCTGTTGCCTTGCCATCGCCGGGGCGATGACGAAACGTCCCGAGGCCCGCCGTCGCAGCCGCGCGGCAAGATCGCCTTCCGCGCGCAGTGATCCGGCTGTCTGCCTCGGATGGCTTGCCTCACTTGTCATTCACTTCAACTCCTGGCCGTTGCCCGTCGCATCGTTCATGCGCTCGTGAATCGCCGATATCTCTCGTACCCACCGCCTGCGGTCGCCGTGCTCCAGTTCGAGCACGTCATCGTGAGGCCAGTGGAAGTGATAGGCGACAAAGGCTACCTCTTCGTACAGCGCCTCTACGGGGTAGCCAACGACCCCCCCTCGGGATTGAGCTCCGCTTCGAACTGGTGAGCGCACTTTGGGCAGGTCACGGGAAGCAATGCTTTTCCATTGCGATTGATCCGGTTGTAAAACTCCTGCAGATACGCCAGGTCGGCCGCAAAAAGCCGTTCGACGACCGACGGGTTGATATGCTTCACGCCGCCCAGCCGCGAGATGACGCGCGAGAGCAGCACGACGATCAAGTACGCCGGATTCGACTGCACGCGCTCGTCGCGCAACGGCTTGATCTCGTCGGCGGCGGTCGCCAGGCGCATCACCCCTTCGCGGTGCAGCGTGCCGTCTTCGTCCAGCAACCCGATCGGCAGCGTAAAAGGACATTCGGTCTGGATCATTTCTTGTCTACCCTTTCGAGGCCTTCGTGAGCGATTTCAAGCGTGTCGATGGCGACGTCATTTCCCTTGGCGTTGAGATCGGGGCCGCTCATTTTCGTCGGCCATCCCGCCGTGAAGTTCCACCGAACGGCGTCGGTCCCGTCAAAATCGAGGACGACGATTGCGCCGCTTTGGCGCTGGATCTTCCCCTGGATCACGTCCTGGAACCAATCCCACAGCTCGGAGTCCTGGGTCAGTCCGCGTTTGAGCACGATGTTGGGATAGCTGGCCTTCCCGGGCAGCTTTCTCACCGTCTTGGCTGTGCCTCCTTCGCGATACTCGATCACTTCCACGCTCGCCCCGAAGCCGCTGACTTCGGCAAACGAGAACGCCCCTTTTATGATGCCCTGAATTTCAACTCTGAAGTCGAAGTTCCGATACGGATCCACCAACGTCGTTGCCATGTGATTGATCTCCCTGGTGCGTTGAGGCGGCGGAGCCTCCGGTGATTGCCGTGCAAGGTCGCCGCGGTGATTTCGATCTCACTCAGTGGGAGCGCGACTCCGCTCGCGATCGGAGTACTTGATACTTTTCAGGTCTCTGTGATGACCGGCCCCCCTGGTTGTTGAATGATGTAAAACACAACGTATTCAGCCGGCGGCGCCGGGTACACAGTAACTTGAATACTAAGAATACCAAGAGCAATCTGATCCGGCGGATTCAATTCGGCATCGACCTTAACTGCAAACCCATCGTCAGCCGTGTCGCCCATCAACGCACCGGACTGCCAGACCCCGCGCAGGAAGGCAGTAACTACCTGATCCACCTGGTACCAGAGCGTTTGGTTATTGGGCTGAAAGACGACGAATTGCGTTCCCTGCTTAAGAGATTGTTCTATATATATTAGCAAGCGCCTAGTACTAACATATCGCCATGGCGTTTGTAGCGAGAGTGTCCGTGCGCCGAAGACAACCACCCCGCGACCCGGAAAAAAACGGATGCAATTGATCTGGTTATCATTCAGCGGGCCCTGCTCATCGTCAGTAACGCGAAATTCCAGATCAAGCGCATTCAGGATCGGCGCGTTCGCGGGCGCCTTGAAGACGCCGGGATTATCATCCGTCGCTGCATACACGCCGGCGAGATGTCCCGAGGGTGGAATTGTTAGCGGCGTGCCGCCGATCGGATTAGAGATTACAATGCGCGGCCAATAAAACGCCGCATACCCTTTGTCGCTCTGAAGGTTCTGCCGTTGCGTTGTGTTGACGTTAGTTGGAAGTAACCCCGGCTGTGGATCGAGAATTGCGAAGCGGTCTCTGCTTAGTTGTGCAGTGGGAGATCATGTAGCTTTGAATCGCCGGGTCGACGCGATCGGGGACGCAGAGAATGTTGACATCGTCGAGGCGCAGCAAGCTGTCGATCGCTGCCTGGTAATACGACGTGCCGGCAGGTCCGCCGAGAGCCGCGAGATCCTCGTCCTGGCCCGGTTGGGCGCCCGGAAGTTGATTGAGTCGTGTCGCAGCCATCGCGGCCGGGAAGTTAAGTGGCGGGGTGTTCGGGTTGGGCGGCGCGACGTTGACGACGGTCACCGCCGCGCCCGGGGTGCCCGGAGTCGGCACCACGGATCCGACGTAACGGCTGTGCCGCGGGTCCATTGACAGGTTCGGGTATGTTATTGTGCCGAAAGACAGGGTAAATTCTTGCGATACGACAGTGACGGCGGGGTCATGCGCCGCCAGTGTGTACGTGTTCTGAAGGCCGCTGGCGAGTGTGACAATTCCTGTCGAGCTGCTCACCGACTGGACAACGACAGACTCGTTCAGTGCCTGTGCAAAGTTCAGGACCGTGCCTGGCTCGATCCCTCCTGTGCTGGCGAGACGGACAGTCGTCTGCGACGGGACTAAGTCGGCGATGCGGATCGTGACCCCGGCCGCGTGAGCGTTAGTCAGCAGGCCGGCGAGATTAAGCGCAGCTGTTCCGCCAGTGCCAACGACGATGCTGGCGATGGTCCCGCGCTCGAGTAGTGGCACCGTCGACGATTTCAATGACGTCGCCTGGGACGAAGTTGGCGGCGTCGGCTGGCGACACCGTGGCCGTTGAAGCTGTAGCGCCCGGCCCGATCAGCGTGCCCTGCGCCGTTGCTGCCGTTGTTGCGGCGATGGACGAATCGGTAACGGCAACCATTATATTCCCAGAAGCAGTTCCGATTGTGCCTGCTTGAACGGACAAGGTCGGTAGAGGATTTGCGGAGCGATCATTCAGAAAGCCACTCGCCGGGGCCCCGTTGGTGGCGCGGACGAAATACATGATTGCTCCGCCATTGTCGAAGAACCCTCGAACGGCGTAGGGTGCATAAACGACCGGCCCGGTAGCGAAGTAGGGTCCGCTCGAATTGTTCGGGTCGACGGTTCCAAACTGGCTCACATACTGCGTCCAATTCGTAATCTTGGTCGGAGTGTTTTTCGGCCCCATTTTGGCCGGACCGACAAAGGCGGTGGTGCTGGTCGTGACCCCGGCGATGGGACCCGGGATGTCGACTTCTACGATATAGACACCGGGCGCTTTGCCTGTAGGTTTGAAGGTGAGCATGGGGCTCCTCACTCGTTGAAAGTGGTCACTAGGACCAGGTCAGTGTTGATATGTCGGCAACGGCAGCATGCGTCGAGTTACGGTTCAATGTTCTGTCAGTTGCGGTGACTCAAGGTGGATAGAGCACGAACGTCGACTCGTCGGCGGTGGGTACGCGGATTTGAGTTCGCAGGGACTTCAAGCCCCGCGCGGTGATCTCTAACTCGTGGTTCCCAACGCCGACCGAGGGGAAGATGAATTGGCCGCCCGCAAAGGTCACGGTTTGCAGGTTGTCCAAGCCGATGTTGGCGTTGGTGACCGGTTGTGGTCCGGTGGCCGTCATGGCCATCACGAACCCGGAATATCTCACTGGCCCCGGCTCGACCTGCAGATTGCGCTTGGTTACCAGGTAACCGGGCGTCGGCTCGCCAATGGGGACTGAGATCGTCACGGCCAGAAGAAAGGCCGGCCGCGGCGGCCTGCCCAGCGCCGTCCAGAACTCCCCGAAGACTTTGTTGCCGTCGAGCGTTGCAACGATCACCGGCGGCGGGAAAAGTTGGTCGGCCAAACCGCCTTGTTGCACATACGTGTCCGGAATTGTCGAGAAGCGGCAAAGCCACCGGTAGGTATCGCCCAGCAGCTGATGCTCTTCCGCGATCTTTGGATCGCCGGCTTGGTTGGACCACGCGGTCACCAGATAGGAGCACATGACGCGAATTGCCGGCTCAAAACGCGTAAAGCCGTTCGCCTGTCGCTCGATCACTGGTTGGGGGCGCCGCAGTTCCCTGTTTTCTTTGACCTCATGGAGAAACAGATTGATCGTCCTCTGATTCAAGGGCATCTGGTCGAACGCCTGGTCCGGCGTCGAGAAGCTCAGGTCGGTCGAACCGCCGACGTCGAGCATGCTCGCCGGATCGCTTAGCAACGCTTTCAAAGTTAGATCGAGAAATTGGAACATTGCAGCTTCGAGGGTCAGGCGAATCGAAAGACGAGGCCGTCGGCCTTTCAGTCGGGTTGTGAACGATGTGAATCAGAAATGAAACGCCGCTCCCAGCTGGGCGGTTGCGCTCGGCGGCACGTCCTTTCCAACGATCGCCGAGGCCAAGGCCATGATTTCCAAGTGTTTCAAGACTTCGTAGGACACGTTCAGCTCAATTCCCGCGAAAGGCGAAACCGTGCCTGCCGCGCCGGCGCCGGACTCGCGGGGGCGCGTAGGCCTGCCTCGATGGCGATGGCTGCGGTCAGTGGGCTCAAGTGATACCCGACTGAAAGAGCGCCGCTGCCGGCCAAGAATCCACCTGAGGCGGCGCTGGCCCGCGCGCCGATCCCGGCGTAGAGCACGGGAAGTTTCGGATCGATCGCGAGCGGCACGTCGAGGCCGAGGGTCGTCCCCATCCCAGCGGGATTGAAAGTGGGACCGGCAGCCGCGAAAACCCGCGGAGCGGGCAGCGCGGGGGAGCCGGTGCTCGGAGCCAAGGTCGGGCGTGTGCGTGATTGGCTCAGTGTGAGGAGTAACGTCACACCGTCTGGGACATCGGAACTGTGAATGATGATGTTTCCTTCCGCAGGCCCATTCGGTCCCGCGACGGTGATATGCAGGTCTCCTTTGAGAGAGACGAAGTTAATGGCGTAGAACGCAACCGTACCCACCGTGAATTTCAACGGTCCTTTCGGAAATGCGAGCGCTCTCACCCCGGCCGCAACGCTCGTATCGCCCTCGGGCGGAGCGAGAACGCCTGTGACTTCCTGCTTCTCTTTATCGGCGTTGAGTTCCAAGGTCGTTTCAACCGCGCCCTCCGCGCCTTGCGCGAGAGTTTTCTTCAGCCCAGACAACCGCAGCTGGAGGTTGACTTTGAAGAATGTGTGCACATTCTTCAGTCCGTGAGCGAGATTCAGCTCCAAGCGACCTTGCTCGGGCACTACTCCCGTGTCAACCAGATGTCGCCTCAACTGGGATGCGAACGAGTCGTGAAGGTGCGCTTCGAGAGCCGCCTTGTTGGCCTGTGACATCGTGCCGCGCCTCAAGTCGATGCTTAATCCCTCTTTCTCTGCGGGAGTGGCATCGCCGCGAAGGAATTTGCGCACGAGTGGGCTGAGATTGCCCGGCGTCGGAGCGGCTGTGGGTTCCTGAGTTTCGCTGTCAACTTGTCGTTGCACCCCTGTCACACTGCCGGGAGTAGCGCTCTCCGCCGAGGATCGACTCGAAGTTTCGCCTGCCCGAGGAACTGCTTCTGGGGCGTGCGCGGAATGGACGGTTGCGGCTCCCTGTTGTACGACGTGCACCAACTCGTGCGCGAGCAATCGCTTTCCCTCGAAGGTTTGTGGCGCGTATTCACCCGCGCCAAAGACGATATTGCGTCCCGCGGTGTAGGCCCTCGCATTCAATGCCATCGCGCCGGCTGCCGCATCTGCATCGGTGTGGATTCGAACTTCCGAAAAGTCATATCCCAGCTGAGCTCCCATCCAATGGCTCATTTCACCGTCGATGGGACGCCCATTGCCGGGCTGCAGCGTTCTCATCACGACTTGCGAGGCGTCCCGGTTGGGATCGGCGGGCCCAATCGATTTCTTTTGAATTGGGACTTGAGGGCGCCACTGTCCGTTCGCCGGCGAAACAGCCGGTTGACTCAGGTTTGGCTCCGATGTCGACGTTCCCCTGGTAAGTTGCGACTCCAGGATCGAGAACATCTTGTTGGCCAAGGCCTCGTCAAGCGCCTTGTCCTCGGGTGTTTTGATTCTCCACTTTTCGAACTCGCGAGTTTCCGACCTCGCATCCGAATCACTTTGTCGACCGCGAGGAGTGTCCATCGTCGAGCCGAACGTGTATGTCAAAGTGAGTCCGATCTTGGTCGGGCGACGAACGGGGCCTTCAATGCTCAGCTTGCCCTTGAGACCCGGAGTCACCGCATCCAGCGGGATTTCGGGCAATTGAAACGGCAGTGGGGCATTAGCAGCGATAATCGCTGTCGCAGCACCGGAAGCCGCAACAATCGTGACTGCCTTGCCCCCGGGGGTCGACCAGAACCGGGTGCCCGCGTCGATCACCCCCTGCTTCAACGTCTGCCCGACCGGCGTCGTCAAAAATGCCTCGGCAATCTCCTCGGCTACGTCCGCTCGATTCATGGGCCGCGCAGTTTGGCCCGAACCAGCGGGCGGATCGGATGACGCCGGTTTACGTTGCACCGCAACTGAAGTTGCGGCCGTTTTCGCACTGGGCCGGCCATATGACGGACTCGGATTGGCCAGTGAAGCTGCAATCCGATCTGCCTCCTGCTCGAATCGATCGCCGGGTTGGTTGATCTCAAATGCGTTCTCTGCAGCGAGACGATAAGCGCCTGACGCTTCAGCGCTGCCGGAATACCGACTCAGCATTCTCTGCACGACGTTGTTCCCTGCGGAGCGCTGCAATCGGAGTACGGTTTGGACGGCGGGCGAAGAGTTGGGCGGAGCGTTGATCGTGTGCGTGCGCTTCGAGCCGGCCGCGCACGGACGATCGCCTGGCTATTCGCTTTGTCGGAGCTCTTGATCCGCGTCATGGCTATCGCCGATCTCCAAAACCGCCGAGATTCGCTGTTACCTTGGTTCGGGACTACGATCCGCTTGAGCGGAGCCGGTCACCTGCCTGACGAAAGGCGCATAGGCGGACACGTCGAGGCCTGTTGTCAGCGCCACGTAATAATTGGCGAGGATCGTGGCCTGCTGCTCGGTGTTGTAGTCCGTGAATTTCTTTCCGGAGGCGGCGTCACGGCGAAGTTGCTCCTCGCCGCCATAGACGTAGGCACTTGCTCCGCGAAGTGCCGTGAGTGTCTTCGTGAGGACCGAGACGCCGTGTTGTGTCTGCCAGACATGCGTTAACTCGTGAATCAACCAGGGCAAGTAGGTGGCCGACTTCTGCGCGTCGGGAGGAAAATAGACGGTTTCGAACGGAGTCCGTGCGTAGCCTCCCGCGCCAAAGATCGGAGACTCCGCGACGCGCACCCGGTCGAGGTCGAGACTCGCGCCGAAAACCAGCTTGGCGGCAGTTCGCTCACGATCATTGAGAGGGCGTTTGCCGGCGGTGGCCGCTTCGCCCGCGAGCAGCCCGCCAGCAGCGCCAATTAACCCTCCCGCGACGGCACCCACTGGACCACCGGCGAGAAACCCGAGCGCCGCCCCCGCCAGCGCGCCCCCTGCAGTCCCAAGGATGTCGCCCAGGAGAGAGCGACGCACCACGCCCGCCCCCATGGCCCCTCCTCCACTGGAGCGACCCGCGCCGACTCGGGGACTGGGCGCAGCGACATTGCGGGCGGCGATGCCGATGACGACAGCCTTCGCAGCCTCATTGGCTGCCTGCTCTTGCGGATCTCTGCGAGGGGCCGAGCACAAATCGTGAGGGACTGATCGCTTCGTCCGCGCGACTGGCACGTGTATGGGCGAGCTCATGTGCCAGTAAACGCTGACCGGCTTGGGTCCCAGGAGAGTAGCTCCCGGGACCGAAGACGATGTGCCGGCCGATTGAATAAGCAGCGGCGCCCATCAGTTCGGCGGAGATTCCAGCGGCGCCTCCCTCGTGGACTCGCACATCATCAATCGTCGTCTCGAGGGCTGTCTCCATTGTCGAGCGCAGGCCGGCATCGAGAGGCTTCCCAGGAACTTGCAGGGCCGGCCTGACCAAGCTGGAGACATCGAGGCCACTCCCGTCGCCGGGGACTCGGCTCGTGCTGATTCGCCCAACTCGACGAGCAGCGAGGACAGCCGTAGAGGCATTGCCTCGTAACCTTTGCGATTCCAATAGGGCACCGATGGCGCCCGCAGGCGCCGTGGCAAGCCGCCCAGCGAAGGTGTGCCGCCTTCGAGTCTCCGGCGCGCGTCTCGCGATGCCGCGGCGCTCGGGCGACCGGAGCGTTTGGGGCATTCCCATCATTGCAGTTGCGCCTCTCGTAGATCCGGCCTGTGCCGTGCCTCAGGCGATCGCGTCTGCCGCACCTGAGTCGGTGGGGGCTCGGTCCAGAGCATTCCGACTTTCTGGTACTCGCGCCTGGCCGCACTGAGCAGGTGCGACATTCTGATTTCTGGGTGGTGTGACTCGCCGGACTCGCGACTGCTCTTTCCGGCATCGGCCGCCGCAAAGAACGCGGCCGCGACGGCGATGTTTTTGATATTGCCTCCCGCCAACTTGATCTGTTCGGCCAGAACGTCGAAGTCGACGTCGTCACCGAGCGGAGCTTCGCCGGGGAAGGTGACCTTCCAAATTTGCCGCCGTTGGTCTGTGCCGGGAAAGGGAAAGTCGACAATGTGTTGAAGCCGGCGCGTGAAGGCGGTGTCGATATTTTTCCTCAGATTCGTCGCCAGGATCGCGACGCCCTCGTACTCCTCCATCTGCTGGAGTAAGTAGCCGGTTTCGAGGTTGGCATAGCGATCATGGGCGTCTTTGACCTCGGAACGGCGAGCGAAAATCGTATCGGCCTCGTCGAAAAACAGAATGGCATGACAGTTCTTCGCTTCATCGAAAACTCGACGCAAATTCTTCTCGGTTTCGCCGATATATTTACTGACTACCTGCGATACGTCGATACGATACAGATCCATGCCGCCACCGACCGCACCGGCGATAATTTCGACTGCTAGCGTTTTTCCCACACCCGGTGGGCCACTGAAAAGCGCGCTCAGGCCTTTGCCTCGGGATAACTTTTGTTCAAAGCCCCAGTCGCTGAAAACTCGATATCGGTACTTGATCTGGTCAACGATCTCTCGCAGCTGCTTCGTCGCATCGGCCGGCAGTACCAGATCACTCCAACCGTGCGTAGGGACAATTCGCGTTGCCAATGTCCCGAAGCGGGAAATCGATAGCGAGCGGCATGCGACGGCAAGATCGGCCAATGAAACCCCGTCGCCTTGCCCGCGCCAGCGCGTGAGGGCCACGGCTTCGCTCGCGGCCCTCCGGACATTGCCCGGCGTAATACGGAAACGGCCAGCAAGCGACGCGAGGTCCGAATCGGAGACTGAAACCGGGGTTGCGCCGAGTATCGCCGGATCGCACAGCGCGTTTTTCCAAGACACAAAGCGAGACCGGTCGTCGGGAATTTCAAAGGGAATTTCGATGATGTCCGCATCCGCGAAGAGTGTCCGGGCGGTTCGGCCCTCATGGGCTGTAAGAAACGTCGGCCGATCGGGAAGACATAGCGCGTCGGCAATCGATTGCGAGGCGACGTGCTGCGCGTCGACGAGCTCGAGCAATGGGTCGACGTCGGCCAGGCACAGAGCGCTCCGTTGCAAAAGGGCTTCCCGACGCAGAAGCGACATCAACTCCAAACAATCACCCGACGCACTCCGATGACTCAGCAATTTGGCTGCGTCACAAAGCAGAAGCGGCGTTCTCAGCTCGCTGCAGACGCGGTGCACGAGCGAGCGTTTGCCGGTACCTGGAGGGCCGCTGAGGGAGAAGACGATCGCTCTCGAGCGGCGTGACGGATCCGGCCCGCTGGCTCGCACAAATTCCACGACTTGGCTGGCGAGCACATCGTCTGCGACGATGCTTTGCGGATCGGCGACGGGGATCGTCAGTTGCGCAAATGACTCAATCCGGGCATCGATCTGCCTTTGACCCAACAGAAAATCACAAATGCGGTCATCGAGCTTGAAAGAGCGAGAGGGGAGTGGCAGCCGGTTCGCGCCGATGTCTTCTGGAAACTCCAAAATGTGATACCGGATCAGCGATCCGCGTGGATCGAACGCTTGACGCAGGTCCAGCTTCTCGCGGGGATAAGCAGCCAAAAGATCTGTCGCCAGCTCGACGGAGGGCTTTTTTCTCGTGACATCGTCCTGAAGAAATGCGAATAATCGCTCATATTTGCAGTCGAGTTCGGGGGCGAGCGCTGTCACGACACAGAATTGCTCGAACGGAGTCAGGGCGAACAGGTGAGCCAATTGATCAAGCGGGAGCTCAATCCCTGCTCGCTTGCTGAGTGTGGTCCGTTCGGCAATCTGCGCTTCGAGCGTATCGATTTGCCGTCCAAACTCGGCAGCGATCCGCGCGTTCGGCTCTGCGCGATCGAAGTTGCTAAACGGGTTGGTTTCTCGGTTTGACAGCTCGACTATCGATTCGGTTGTAAGTACGAGACCAAGGAACTCATCTTCCCGTCTGGCGGGGCCGCGCGGCAATTCGCCGCAAGAGCATACGAATGCGAAGATCCAGCGTTTGAATTGCATTCGCCAAATGATCCAATCCCGAGTCGTAGATCGCCGTCTCGGACGGCCTTTCCGGCTCTCGGGAGGTTGGCGTCATGACGCGGTCCTGCCAATCAACGAGGTGAATTTTAGGACGGGCTCACTTGTTGGTGTGATGCAGTTGTTGGCCACGCAGGTTCGAGGCACTGGCGTCTGCTTGGTTGCCGCGCACCATTTGCCACCGAAACCGACGTTCGGTCACTGACGCGCGACGCGTCGCGCTCAGCAATGACGGCAATGGTTGTCCCCAGGCCGCGTTTCCCGAGGACTCAATTCTGTTGATCGCACTCCATCCAGTTCAAGGAATGATGACGTGGCGATTTGGAGTTGCTCTGGATGCACTCTCGCTACACGCACGGTGCAATGCGGCGCAATCGGCATTGACGCAGGTGCAATCCCGCTAATCCCAGCTGCGAAGTCCGCCATTGGGAATCACCGGGCGCGATCGACGACGTTCTTTGCTCTCACGGGGGCCGAATTCTGCCAATAAACCTGGTGACCATTCCCGTTACCGTGAAACCGAATGGCGCGCGAGTTCTGACTGCGGTTGAGCGACTTGATTGTGGCCTGCAATCGTTCCTTCGAGTCGTGGTGCGGCGATGGGGGAAGCGGATCGTCGATACATTCGGGCCATCCGGATTCCTGAAATGCGGTCAATATCAGCTCTTGGTTGTGAGCGGGGACGCGATAGCGCTTGATGACTTGTCCTTGGTATCGCAACTCTCGACGAACAGGATCCCAATCGGGAGTGGAGCGCGAGTTGACTGCGATGATTCCGACATCGCCAGCATCCACGGGCGTCGATTGGCCTTTGACGCGATTGGCTGTGCTTCGGTCCGCGAGAAGGATCTTCGCGACGTTTGAAACGCCGCTAGCAGACAGCACGAAACAGCTCTCCGTAGGAAACGCGGTCGGCACTAGCTTGCGGAAAGTTCGCTTGGCATCACCGGGAATTGTTGTTTCCAGGGCATGTTCGGCCAGGCCCCGAAGAATTAGCCAACGAAGGTCGGCAAGTGTCGCACCAGTCGCCTGGAGCTCAGCCATCCCGATTGCAAATTGCCAGCGATCTGTTCGGCTGTCCTCCGCGTAGTTGGATGCAGTGACAAGGCTGTCAAGCGCCTGCAGAAATCGTTCGGGAATGATTGCCGGCGCCTGATCCATCTAATCCGCTCCTCCGGGCAACGATTACCCGACGCTGGCGACGATGATTGCGGTAGGTCAACGAGGCAGCTGGCGCACCGGACGAAATCCCGATGCGCGTCAACGCCAGTCGACCCGTAGGTACGGGCCGCTGCGTGGTGCACGGTTGCGCATGCGCGGAGATGGTGGGCTTACTTTGGCCACGTACGCACTTTTTGTGCAAATGAAAAAACGGTTCAAAGATCAAAATTCACCGAAATCTGGGTGGCTGCTTTGGGTAAGGGTTTTCACGGATGCGGCGACATTGGGCTTCTATGGACCGTCGGCGTCAAGCTCGAACTCACTTTTTCTCGACTTCGCAAAAACCCCTCGCCCGCGTTCTCCGGAAAAGCCCTCAATTTGGATTGCCGCGAACCCGCGTTTCGATCATCAGGGATCCGCGACGAGAGCCATCGCGGGGGGGCGCCTTTGACAAAAGTGCCGCCCGAAGACAACCCTACAGGCCGACCGTTTTTTGACAGGTTCTTGACAAATGCGGTTTTGACAAAATCCCGAAACCCCGGAAGACGCGCAAAACCCTATAAAGGAAGACGTTTTGTCGCATCGGCCAAGTGTCGTTGAGCCGACTGGCGCAGCACTGGAAATGCCGTGTCCTGGGAAACCGGGACCGGGGGTTCGAATCCCCCTCTCTCCGCCTGCAAAGAGCCGAGGCTCGCAAGTTGCACACCGCAAGCGACTTGCGAGCTTCGGTTTTTAGCTCGGTCTGCGTTTGTCCCGGTTTTGTCCCGGTTCACGTTCCCGGGCAGTAGGGCGGCGGTCAGGTGCAAGGTCATTTCCACCATTTTGGTGAAGCTCTTGCTGGCGGCCCTTCGGACATTGTGTTCGAGCCGTCCGACCGAACCAGAATGCAGCGCCGAACAAGATCAGATGTTTGATTTACTCGGTCGCTTCCGTCGATCGCAATCGCGCTTCGTGCAGAGTTCCATGAGGCCGGAACCGCTCGCGCGTTACCCTGAACACGGTCGTTGCCCGATTTTCAAACTCAGTGGCTTTGTCTGCGGCGGCGTAGGAAGCGAAGGCATGCTCGGCGGGGCTGCAGACACATAGCCGCCGGAGCCGGACGGCGTGTACTGCGCCTGCCGGGCAGCCATCTGCTGCATGGCATTAGCTGCCCGCCCGATCGCCCAGGACGAACCATCGATCGAATAAGCGCGATTCTGGCGTGCGGGCTGCTGGGCACTGGGCTGAGAGCCATTTCCACTGAAGGATCCATCCCCGGACGGCTGCGACGCAACGTTCGCGGCATTCACATAATAGCCTTGTTGATCGTAACGTTGTCGGGTCGAATCGGCTCGTAACCTTGAGCATCGTACCGCTGACGAGTGGAATTCGCTCGGACATTGGCTGCAAAAGCTCGATGGCCGACAAGTGATTGTGATTCTCGATATCTGCCATGCGGGCGGTTTCGCGACCCATGCCAACGATCCGAAAGGAATGGACAGTGACCCCAAGGAGTTCCGGTTCTTGCAAGATCAAATGGTGCGATTGAAGGACATTGGCCAGCCGGAAAGTGCGCTTCTTGCGGCCTCGCGCTCTGACGAGCTGTCGCAAGTTCGCAGAGAGAAGGATCTGAGCGTGATGACGTACGAGTTGCTCGATGCGGTCAACAACGGCCCGTCGCCTCTCACGCTTCCTCAAGCTTTCGAGCGGGTGAATGCAGGCATGAAGCGGTATTTTTCAGGTCATCACATGAAGGGACATGAGCCCTCGCTCTTCAACTATTGCTCAGGTCCGATCTACGTGAAGCTTTAGGACGGAGGTCCCCGAAAATGGATCCGGTGTGTCACTTTCTCAGCACGTACAGATTGGCTGCCCTCTTCGCGGTTATCACTCTCTTTGCTCGCGAAGCATCCGGGCAAACTCCGCCTACGAACACCGGCTCGGCCTCCGGAGGTCCGCGGCAGACCTCACAGCGGGAGTCTCCTGCGAGGTCTACGTCTCAGCGACCATTCGGACCGCCCAACCCATCGACTTCCGGGTTGCAGTTTCCCGGCGACGCTCTCTTCAACACCAATCCGTCATTCTTTACCGGCGTTGTCGTCGACCATAAAGATCTGGTCTACCAGGAAGGTGAAAAACTGCGGATCCAATTTGGAGTTCCCCAGGAATCGTGGGCGCTCAGAGAAGAGTGTAATCTCTTCAAAGAGGAGGCCCAGAGATGAGTCGGAAGTATCGGACGTACACGGAAGAGTTTAAGCAAGAAGCGATCAAACTGGTGACGCAGGAGGGTTACAAGATCGCGGAAGCGGCGCGGAGTTTGGGGATTCCCGAGAATCTGTTGGGCAAGTGGAAGCGGCGGGCGGAGGGCGGCAACGCGGGTCCATCCCCAGGTTCACTTCCCGGCGACGAGCGTGCGGAGCTGGAGCGTCTGCGTGCGGAGAATAAGCGGCTGTTGATGGAGCGTGACATTTTAAAAAAAGCGGCGGCCTTCTTCGCGAACGAGAAGAAGTGAGGTACGGGTTTATCCGGGAACATCGGAGGGTGTGGCCGCTGAGCGTGCTGTGCTCGGTGCTGGGTGTGGCTCGCAGTGGGTTTTACGCCTGGCGGAAGCGATCGGTGAGCCGGCGCCGGCAGCGTCAGGAGCAGCTGTTGGAAGCGATGCGGGAGATCCATGGCCAGAGGCACAAGCGGAGTTACGGGAGTCCGCGGATGCAGCGGGAGCTCGTGGCGCAGGGACATCGGGTGAGCGAGAACACGGTGGCGCGATTGATGAGGCAGAGCGGGTTGCGAGCGACGACGGCCCGAAAGTTCCGGCACACGACCGACTCGAATCATCGGCTGCCGGTGGCCCCAAACGTGTTGGATCGACAATTCGAGGCGCGTGGTCCCAACGAGAAATGGGTCTCGGATATCACGTACGTGTGGACCGACGAAGGCTGGTTGTACCTGGCGGCGGTGGAGGATTTGTACTCGCGGAAGGTCGTGGGCTGGTCGCTGGGAGAGCGGCTGACGAGCGAGTTGGTGAACGAGGCCTTGCGGATGGCGATCGGCCGGCAGCTGCCGATGGTGGAACTTCTGGCGCATTCGGATCGTGGCAGCCAATATGCCAGCGGAAGTTATCAACGGCTGCTGGCGTCGCGTGGGATCACGTGCAGTATGAGCCGCAAGGGGAATTGCTGGGACAACGCGCCGATGGAGAGTTTTTTTGCGACGCTGAAGAAGGAGTTGGTGCACCAAGAGCGGTACGCCACGCGCGAGGAAGCGCGGCAGAGCCTGTTCGAGTACATCGAAGTCTTTTACAACCGGGTGCGGAGGCATTCGGCGATCGGCTACCAGAGTCCGACGAGGTTCGAGGAAGCGGCTTGATGCTCCCTCGAACCTCACCCACAAAGGCAACGTCCGGAGTCGCCATCGTCTCCGCCAGCCGTCAGTCGCCACCGAGGGTGAGCGACCGACGACCGGCTCCGACGAAGGCAACTCCTCCAAGGGCATTGCCTGCACGGAACAACCCATCACCCGCGCCCACGAAACCTGGGGAAATTCAATTCATGGCGGAGAGAGATGCATACCTTTACGTGCTGTACCATCAGGCCGACGGTCAAAGCCTGCTGATTTTTCCGAACATTGTCCAAAAGGCCAACCGCGTTCCTGCCAGCAGGCCGGCGGTAATTCCAGCCTCGGAACGCGAGCTCCGAATACGCATCCAAAGTCCGTTCGGCCGCGAGGTGCTGCAAGTATTGGCAACTCTCGAACCGATCCCAGAGTTGAGTCAACTGGTCGGATCGACAAAGCAATTCCCGGCGGTCTCACCTCAGCTTCTCACTCGCGTGGGAAATCGATTGCACCAAAATCCCAAGAATTGGACCGAGCACCGATTACCAATCTAGACCATTGCGAAACAGCCCCTCCCTGTGGAACGAAAACCGGACCGTCTGGGACTGTTCATCGGCATCGGCAAGTACCAACATCCGGAGTTCGCACCGACCCATGAAGAGTTGGGACGCTCTGCGGCCGTGATGCACGATCTGATGCTAAATCAAGGCGGTCTTGATCCGCAGCGAACTCGACTTCTACTGGACGATCAGGCCACCAAGCGTAACATCGAGGAGCACATTGCCCACTGGCTTCCTAGCGTCAGTAGACCAGGCGATACGGTGTTCATTTATTTTTCCGGACACGCTGGCCGATTCGACACGCTTGATCCTGCAGAGCCGAGTCGCAAGGAGTCCACAATCGGCCCCTACGACTTGAACGCCGGAGACGCAAATTTGCCCGTCGAACGCCGAATGGCCATTTATCAGGAATCGAGCATCTTCTCACGAACACTCGCGCGCTGGATGGAAGAGCTGTCGGGCCGCCAGATTGTGTTCATCGTGGACACGTGCCATAATGGCGGCCTTTTTCGCGATAAGGGATTAGATCAGGATTATTTCGTGAAGGAAGCGGCCGGCATCAAGGCGGTAGCCCAGATGAACATGGTGGTGATCTCTGCGTGCGCCGAGGATGAGCAAAGCCTTTTCGAGGGCACTCGCAACAAGACGATGTGGTTCACTTACTGCCTCACCGAAGCAATCGAAAAGCCCGACCGGGAACATCCTCTTAGCGTGCAGGCGGCCTTCAACTACAGCACCCGGCGCATGCGATCGCTTTTGCGTGAAGGGAACTCCGCCCGGGAGCAGGAACCGCAGATGACCGACACCGCTCTCTTGCCGATTGCTCTGGCGCCCTGAGGAGGGCTGCCTGCGGTACGTCGTCAGAAGAAGTTGGACAACTTTCGACCCGAGGGAAGAGACAGTTCCGGCTCCGTGAAGTCAGGGACGGATTAAGCGGTCAGCAAGTTTTCCTGGCGTCGTCGTTGCATGGTTTTGTGTTTGAGGCGCTGTCGTCGTTGCAAGATCTGCTCGGCGCGTCCTTCGTAGACGTCTGCGGGCCGGAACCGCCGAGGGCTTCGTGGTATCGCTGGTGGTTGTACCAGCGGACGAATTGTTCCAGTGTCTCTTCGAGTTCTTTCGGATTCCGGTAAAGCACCAGGTTGAGCCGGTCCTCGGCGGGTTGACTATGGTTTCTCCAAGGGATCGCTCTTTTTTTGATTTCGACGCACCAGGATCCGCCGACGGTCGCCCAAATCAGATTTGACCTCAGCGAAGTCTCAAAAGCAGACGCAGTCAAAGAGCTTGGGAAGTCCAACCCACAGGTTCGCGCTACTTTCCCAAAAATCCGCCAGCCCGCATTTTCTTCTGTGTGCCGGTATGGACGGGCCCGTTTGATATTGAAATCGAGTGCATCGCGGTTCGGAAAGACTAGCCTTATCTCGGCGCCCGTGGAGAGGAATCATGAAACTCACAGGCAAGAAGGCTCTCATCACTGGCGGAAACAGCGGCATCGGCCTGGCCACTGCCCGCCTTTTCGTTGCAGAAGGCGCACGAGTCGCGATTACCGGCCGGGACCAGAAGACGCTTGATGAAGCAGTCGCCGACCTGGGACCCAACGCGCGCGGCTATCGCGCCGACGTGACCGTGGCGGACGACCGGAAGCGGCTCTTCGCGGATCTTGCCAAGGATTTCGGCAAGCTGGACATCGTCTTCGTCAATGCGGGCATCTCCGGCCGGACGCCGACCGGCTCGACCGACGAGGCGATTTTTGAGAATGTCATTCGTACCAACCTCAATGCCGCTTTCTTTACGGTGAATTCCGCTGCCCCTTTGCTGAACGAGAACGGCAGCATCATCTTTAACGGATCGGTACACAACCATCTGGGCCAGGCCGGTGTGGCCGCCTATGCGGCCACGAAGGGGGGCGTTGTCTCCATGGCACGTTCGATCGCCGCCGATCTTGCACCGCGCAAGATTCGTGTGAACGTCGTGGCGCCCGGCGCGACGAAGACTCCCATTTGGAATCGCGGGCCACGCGCTTCTATCTCTGCAGATGAATCCGCCAAGCTGGACAAAGCCATCTCGTCCAGGATTCCGCTGGGCCGCTGGGGTGAGCCCGAAGAACTTGCCAAAGCCGTACTTTTCCTTGCCTCAGATGACTCCTCCTACATCAACGCCATCGAGCTGGTAGTCGATGGAGGCGCGACGGGCGCACCGTGGGGAGCCCCCGTTCTTCACGACTAACCTCGGAGAAGTCATGGCAACGACCAAAATCGCAAAGCTCGAACCGGTCGACCTGAAGCTCGAAGTCGTGGTGCTCGGCGTTTCCGACGTCGACCGTGCGAAGGCGTACTACCAGAATCTTGGCTGGCGGCTCGACGCCGACTTCTCGAATGGCGACGATTTCCGCATCATCCAAGTGACGCCACCTCGCTCGCCGGCTGCGATCATCTTCGGCAAGGGAATCGCGTCGCCCAAGCCTGGATCGGTGACGGCCCTGGTTCTCGCCGTGGACGACCTTGATGCCGCCCGCGATGATTTGATCGCGCGCGGCGCACGCCTGAGTGAGGTCTTCCACTTTTCCGGAGGTCCATTCAGCTCGGTTGAGAACTCACGCGTCGGCGGGCGCGACCCGGAAGGTCAATCCTACCGTTCGTTTGCCTCGTTCGAAGATCCCGACGGCAACGGCTGGCTGTTGCAGGAGATCAAAACGCGGCGCCCCGGCCGCGAATGGACGTCGACCGGAGCGCGACAGATTGACGTCGCCACCCTCGCAGAGCTGCTTCGCGAAACGGAAGAGCACCACGGTCGCTACGAGAAGACGCGCGCCGACCATCACTGGTGGGACTGGTACGCAACCTACCTGAGCGCGCGCCAGAACGGCAGCAGTCCAGAGGAGGAGGGCGCTGCCGCCGATCGCTACACGGACGAGGTCGTCCATGTTCTTCCCCGTTGATGCTCGGGCGCCAAGTCGGCCATAAGACGACGAATCCGAGGAGCGCACTTCCGACGCGCACGATCAGACGCGCGATGACCCGCCACGCCGGCCGTTTGACCGACCCTATGGGGACTGCCGCTTCCAGTCCTGCGCGGTTGCGGCTGTTTCACCAACTCAAGCGTTTTCTGCGAACAATGAAAATCGACCGATAAGTGATCCGTGTGGTCGCGTCACCGCACCCAGTAGTTCCCCAGGCGCGGACAGGGCTACGGAATCAACTCGGGATCGACGACGCAGGTAATCGTCCATAGCCCGTCTTGAAACTGCATGGCGACTAGTCCCGCCGCCTCGAACTGGACGACAGCGCGAGTCGCATCGCCGACAACCAGCTGACTCACGAGGTGCCCCAGAAACGGAAGGTGCCCGACAATCATCAGCCTGTGATCCGTGACAGCCAATGACTCGGCGAGGGGGCGCACGTCATCGTCAGGACCGAGTCCGCGGCGGACGGTCGCGCCCTTCGCCGGCATCAGGTAGTCGGCGAGAATTTCCGCCGTCTGTTCGGCCCGTAGCTTGCCGCTGTGCAGGAGCTCATCCGGTCGGATGTCGGCGGCGGCGGCCCACCCGGCAAGCCGCTCGACGGCGAGCCAGCCCGCCTGGGTCAATGGCCGGGAAGGGTCCAAATCCGCGGAGACGGCCTCACCGTGCCGGACTAGGTATACGATCTTCCGCTGGGTGTCGGTCGTGGCCACGTTTCGACGTCTCCGTTCCTTGCCATCTCATGAACTGCTCTTTCTTGCGGAGCCGCGGAGTGGTCTCGGCAGCGTGGTTTGACCAGCGGACAACACCTCGTCGCCAGCGGAATCGACTTCGAGGAGAAAACCGTAGCGTTTACATTCCTCGGCGAGCGCCTCGCTCACGGCCTGTGCCTGCATTGGCGTGCGGAAGACCAAAGCCTCTTTGCGAACGCCGAAGATACAATGCGTCTCCGCCCGCGGAGGTGACACCCACAATTCGGCTCCCGAGGCACTGACTGCTTTGACGACGTAGCCCATACCGGTGCGCTCCGGTTCGACCGCGACAGATCAAGCATTGTCCACGGCGCTCAGCATGAGCGGGGACGAGGGCCGATGCAAGAAAAATCGGTGACTGGACTTCGATGCCTGCCGTTTTTCGCGTCGCCACGCCCAGGGCGGAACCGGGGCCGTTCCATAGTCTCAATCGATTTTTGCCATTCCGTTAATCGACCGTTAGATGAGAGCCCCGGCCTGGCTCGTCCCGGGTTCTCGTACGTTTTTTGACACACGATTTTCGTGCCGGGAACTCAAACGTTTTGTGAGAATCGCTCTCGGCTGAACGATAGCCGCGAAATTGGATTCAAGGGCAGCGCATCAAACGAACGATTTTCGGGCCTCTAGAAGCCGCGCGCTTGTGGAGGACTTATTTAGCCAGTTCCGAGGTGCGGGCGGTTGTCTACGACTCTGGGCCTTCGGGCGGGCACCCGAGTGTCGAAAGAGTGCGCGCGGTGATATGCTTGATGCGTCCATGTCTCGTGCCAGAACCGATTTGCCTCGATCGAGGTGCAATCGCACGTGTCAGTCCGTGCAGGCACAAAGTTTGGCGCGTTCGAGATCTCATCGCTGCTGGGCGTCGGCGGGATGGGAGAGGTCTATCTTGCTGAAGACACCCGGCTCCGGCGACGCGTCGCGCTGAAACTCCTTGCCTCAAAGTTGACCCATGACGACTCGCGCGTGCGGCGGTTTGAGCAGGAAGCACGCCTGGCCTCGGCACTCAATCACCCCAATATCGTCACCATTCACGAGGTCGGCCAATGTGAGCATGGTCGCTACATCGTCATGGAATTCGTCGAAGGATCGACGTTGCGCGCGGCTACGTGACCGCATGCCTCTGCGGGACGTCAGTCATTACGGCGGGCAAATCGCGCGTGCCTTAACGGTGGCCCACGCCGCCGGAATCGTGCATCGCGACATCAAGCCGGAAAACGTGATCGTTCGCGATGACGGTTACGTGAAGGTTGTGGACTTCGGCTTGGTGCGCCTGTTGCCGGAAGAGCGAGCCTCCGGGTCGGGGGAAGGAATCGCGACAATCATCGGGTCGCCGACGGCACCAGACTTCGAGATCGCGCACGAAGAGACCGGCGTCGGTACCCTAGTGGGGACGGTCCACTACATGTCCCCTGAGCAAGCGCGCGGCGAGCCGGCGACCTGCGCGTCGGACCTTTTCTCGCTGGGCGTCCTGCTGTACGAGATGATCACCGGCCGGCGTCCGTTTGAAGCCGCTTCGGCGCTGGAGGTCATGCAGGCAATCATCTCCCAAGCTGCGTTGAGCCCGTCCCATTGGGTGCCAGACCTACCCGCTGAGCTTGGGTTCCTGATCCTTCAAATGCTGGAAAAGGACGCGCGATTGCGTCCCACTGCCGCGGACGTCGTCAGCCGCCTCGAGCAGCTCGCGCGAGAGACCGACACAGTAGGAGTGGTGCCGCGGGCGCGACGCTCGAATCGCCACGTTGTCGGACGCAGCGGCGACCTGCGTAGCTTGTGGAGTGCCTGGGAGTCCGTTTCGACCGTCCGCGGCCTTCTCGTGTGCGTGACCGGCGAGCCGGGGATTGGAAAGTCCACGTTGGTGGATGACTTCCTGGAAGCTCTCCGCACGGCGAAACGCTCCTGCTACGTCGGGCGGGGCCGTTGTTCCGAGCGATTAGCTGGCTCAGAAGCCTATCTACCGATCCTGGAAGTTCTGGAGAGTCTGATCCACGGTGATCCGACAGGGACGGTGTCGCGCGCGATGAAATTGTTGGCGCCCACCTGGTACGTGCAGATCGCGCCGTTGGCTGGCGATTCCGATGCCTCTCGGCTGGCCGAAAATGTGCGCGTCGCCTCGCAAGAACGCTTGAAGCGCGAGTTTGGCGGGTTCCTGGCCGAGATCAGCCGAACACAGCCGGTGCTCGTCAACATTGATGACCTGCACTGGGCCGATATCGCGACGGTCGATCTCTTGGCTTATTTGGCGACGAAGTTCGATTCCACCCGGATCTTGATTTTGGCAACGTTGCGTCCGACCGACCTCTTGCTGCAAAAGCATGCGTTTGCCGAGGTCAAACTCGAACTGCAGGGACGTGGCGTGTGCCAGGAGATTTCACTTGGGTTTTTGAACCGCGACGAGATCGCCGAGTATCTCGCTTTAGAGTACCGGGAGCATTGCTTTCCGGCGAAGCTGACGGACGTCATCCATGCGAGGACTGACGGCAGTCCCTTGTTCATGGTCGATCTCGTGCGTTATCTCCGCGATCGGGAAGTCATCGTTCAAGCCGACGGCAAATGGAACCTGGCACAGTCCATTACGGACATCCAGGACAAGCTGCCCGAATCGGTTCGCAGCATGGCGGAGCGGAAGATCGCGCAGGTGAACGATGAGGAGCGGCGGTTGCTGTTGGCCGCAAGTGTCCAGGGGCATGAGTTTGACGCCGCAGTCGTTGCCGAGATGCTGGGGCTAGACCCCACCGACGTCGAAGAGTACCTGGAGCCCTTGGACCGAATCCATGCGCTGGTCGCCCCCATTCGTGAACATGAGCTGCCGGACGCGACGCTGACTGTGCGTTACAGTTTCGTGCACTCGTTGTATCAGAACAGCCTTTACGGATCGCTAAAACCCGCCCGCCGCACTCAACTCTGTCGCGCTGCAGCCGGGGCACTCTTGAAATTCTACGCCGGTCATGAGAATGACATTGCTTCCCAACTCGCGCTCCTCTTCGAGACGGCTCGTGACTACGAGAAAGCGTCGGACTTCTACCTCAAGGCGGCCCGCAATGCGGCCGCGCTCTACGCCAACGAAGAGGCGGTCGAACTGTCGCGCCGGTCGATTGCCAACGCCCAGAAGCTACCTGCGGCAGTTTCTCGCCCGCGCGTCGTGGCCGCCGCCTCCAATCGGGCGCAGTACCTGATGACGCTCTCGCGGTTCGAGGAGGCCGGGGAGGATTACGAGTTGGCGGAAAAGACGGCCCACGAAGCCGCAGACCCGGACGCGCAAATCAGCGCGTTGTGCGGTGCCGCGATGGTGGCCTTCAATCTCAAACGGCTTGGCAAGATGCGCAAGAAGGCCAACCAGGCGCTGGACCTGGCCCGCAAGACGAACACACCAGTTGGCATCGCATCGGCCGAGGCGATCTCCGCCACCGAACGTACATGCTCGGGCGCGTTGGATGAAGCTGAGATACTTTTCGATCGCGCGATTCCTGTGTTGAAGGAGTCGGCGGTCCCATTACACGCATTGGAAGCCGTGAGCTATCGAGGCATGTTGTATACGTGGAAGCTCCAGTACGACGAAGCCCAGGTCCTTTATCAATGGGCCATTGCCCGCGCCAAAGAGCAGGGTGCCTGTTTTCACATCGTTGCCAACCTCTTCGTGAGCGGAATGGCATTGGGTAACCAGGGTCGGATCTCCGAAGCACTCGATGCCTGCCGGGAGGCAATGCGGCTCGCCGAAGTTAATGGAGATCGATACTGGCTGCCTCGTCTACCGAATACCGTCGGTTGGCTGCACCGTGAGCTGCAGGATTGGGAGACGGCACTGCGGCTGGACGGCGAAAATGTAGGCTTGGCGAAGGAGATGCAGATGCCCGAAGGGGAAGCCAACTCCCATGTCAACTTGCGCACGATTTTCTGTCGCTCGGTGAATTGGATCGCGCTATGGACCATCTGCAGCAGGCAGACCGCATCTACCAGCAGGACGTGTGGTATCGTTGGCGCTACAACCTTCGTCTGCAGAGCGAGTTGGCCCGTCACGCAATTCTGTGCGGCGACTTACCACGTGGCACGTCGCACGCCGAGAATTGCCTGAGCAACGCCGTTTTGACCCAGGCACCCAAGTATGTGGCTTGGTCTCACAAGTTGCTTGGCGAAATCGCCATGATGGAAAACCGTGTCGAAGATGCGGAGCGCGAGTTCGGGATGGCACTGGCAACCACCTCGCAGTACCGCTGCCCCACGATCGAATGGAAGATTCTTGCTGCCGCCGCCGATCTGTCCGGGCAACGGAAGGATTCCGCCCGCCGAGACGAGCTGATGGGCGCGCCCGCAACGTGATCAAATCGTTGGCCGATTCCGTTCACGAAGATCGCCTCCGTGGCTTATTCGTTGGATCGGAAGTGATCCGCTCGCTGAACAATTGAGAGCTTACCTCCGCGAATTCGCGTTTTTGATGCGCGGTTAGAAACGGCGGAACCGGGCGCCCGCAGCCCGTGTCATCAACTCAACCGTTTTCTCGGAGACGCCGAAAAACGACCGATAAGTGCCGCCGTGACAGGCACGTAAACTCATCCGTTTTTCGGGGCACGCTCCCCGTGCCGAAAACTCATACGTTTTCGCGGAGTGCGGCCTCAAGCTGCGAGAGCGCCAAAAGGCGCTGAAATCGGCGGCGTAAATCGAACCTTTTTTAGAACAACCGAATCTAGAGTTCCGGCGCGAGAGTGCCTCACATCAAGGTCCCTTCGAGGTGTTGTGCTGTCGTTCGTTCGCGCCGTCCGTCCTCGCGGGCGGGTGCTCGGGCGGGCGGGCGACGGGGAGCCGCCAGCCGCGGCGGATTGCCAGAAAGCGGATCCCGAAGCAGAGCGCCGCGCCCACGACCATCGCCGCGGTGAAAGGGGCTTGAAGAAGGTCGGCGATCACCACCACGGCCGCGCAGGTTAAGGCGGCCATGGCATACAAGTCGGCGCGTAGTACCGTTGGGATCTCCGCCAGCAGCACGTCTCGCGCCATGCCGCCGCCGATTCCCGTCAGCATGCCGAGCAAGATTGCCGGGACCGGGCCCAACCCGAACACAACGGCCTTCTGCGCGCCGGCAACGGCAAAGAGTGCCAGCCCGGCGGCGTCGAACATGAGTACCGGACTGCGCATTCGGTCAACGGCGCCATAGCAGAAAAAGGTGACGACGCCGGCTAGGAGCGACACCGCTAGGTAGCGCCAGTCGCTAAGCGCTGGCGGCGGCACCGCCCCGATTAGCACGTCGCGGGTGATCCCGCCGGTATTGGCTGCCACAAACGACAGGACTAGCACGCCGAATAGGTCGAGCCTGTGCTTCACCCCCGCCATCGCCCCGCTTATCGCGAAGACGAAAGTGCCGACGAGATCGAGCACCAATAGGAGCACCTGCATCGTGTGTATCCTACGCCGACAGCCAGGCCCTCGCGGCGACGACCAGCGTTTCCACGCCCGTTTCCAGGGTCGGATGAATCACCGGCGCGAAATGCGGGTTATGGTTGGTCGGCAGGTCATTGAGCTGGCCCGCCTCTTTGGCTTTCGCATAGAGATCGGGGTCCGTGCCACCGACGAACCAGAACACGGACGGGACGTGCCACTCGGCGCCGAAACACCCGAAGTCCTCGCTCGCGGGTGCCGGCCCGGTCTCCCGGACCCGCTCGGCGGCGAAGTGCCGTCGGAACGCGTCGGCGACGCGATTGCTCGCCGCGGAGTCGTTCACCACCAGGGCGTAGCTGTCCAGCGGAGTGATCTCCGGCGGCTTGGGCGCCCCCGAGGCCACCGCCTCGGCGTTGACGATCCGCCTGACCGCGGCGAGGACTCGCTTGCGTACGCCGCCGTCGAAGGTGCGTACGTTAAGCTTGATGACGGCCTCGTCTGGGATGACGTTCTCCTTCGTGCCGGCCTGCAGCGAGCCGACAGTGACCACGGCGGCCTCGGTGGCGGCGAGTTCGCGCGAGACGATGGTTTGCAGCCGCATCACCGTCGCCGCCGCCATGACCACGGGATCGATGCAGGCCTGGGGCATCGAGCCGTGTCCGCCGCGCCCGAAGAGCCGGATCTGCAAACTGTCCGCGGCCGAGGTGATGACGCCGGTGCGCCCGGCGATGACACCGGCCGCCCCGACCATGACGTGCTGGCCGAGGACCACACTGGGTTGGGGGAAGCGCTTGAACAGCCCGTCATTGATCATGGCCTGGGCGCCCTCCGCCGTCTCCTCCGCCGGCTGAAAGACAGCCATCAGCGTTCCCCGCCACGCCCCTCGGGCCTGCGCAAGCAGCGTGGTCGCGCCCACAAGCCAGGCGACGTGCATGTCGTGGCCGCAGGCGTGCATCACCGGCACGGTCTTCCCCTCACGGTCCGTAACTCTGACCTTACTAGCGTAGGGCAGGCCGGTCGCCTCCTCGACCGGCAGGGCGTCCATGTCAGCACGCAGCATGACGGTCGGTCCCTCGCCGTTGCGGAGCAAGCCGACGACACCGGTCTTCCCGACCCCCGTCGTCACCTCGTAGCCGGTGCGGCGGAGCCGGTCCGCTGCCAAGCCGGCCGTCCGCGTTTCCTGCATCGACAACTCGGGGTGCGCGTGGACGTCGGTGTAAAGCGCTTCTAGGTCCGGGAGCAAACGATCGAGGTTTTCAAGTACTAGGTCTGCAGAACTCGTCTTGACCGCGTTCACGGCTGTACTCCTTTGAGCGTTCGGAGGGAATGACTTTATGGAACCAAGAACTGCACGCAAATCAACGAGTCGGTCGGCAAAAAGAAGGTCGCCACGGCTCGACTCCTCTGGGAAGAAAGTCAGGATGGGCGACCAGGCGCTTCCTCTACTTGCACGCGCTGTTCTCCGCCGTAGGCAACGCCAGAAACGTGATCGTAGCCGGATCGACTGAGAGTTCACCGGCAGCAACAGCAACTCCAGCTAATTCCGGCAGTTCGTCGTTGGCGCCTAACTTCAGTTCTATTCCGTTCAACCGCACGCGCGCCTTCTGTAGTAGGCTGGCGGACAGGGTATATTGCTGGGCGGCGGTCGGGATCATGAGCGTCCGAGCTGCGTGCCTGTCGGTGTTAATCACGAGGAGCGCGACGCCGCCGGGTGAACCTCGCAGACTGTGCGCATACACATGGAGGCGCTTTTTGATCGGGACGCCCGAATCCAGAACGGTCGTGCCCATCAGTCGGCGCCATAGCAGGGCGCCCCAGTAGTTGGGCCGGGGGGCCAAGGTGTCCTCGTCGAGGAGTCCGTAGTCGCTCGCGTCCAGCGTGTTGTGCATGACCACCTGGACCCCCTGTTTCGATAGGCGCCCGAGCTGATCGAGATAGCGGAACGTATCCAGGAAGGAGGAGGCCCACGGGTTGCCACCGCACGCGGCGTCAGCCGTCTCGGTGACCCACAGCGGTTTGCCGGGTTCGCACTGATCGCGGAGCTTGCGGTAGAACGAAAGCGTTCCGTCCGTGCGCGCGAGCCACTCCTCCGAAAGTGCCGCCTCGGCCGTCGTCCCCGGCATTCCCTTGCCGCCGCACCGCTGTGAACTCGCACCGTAGTGGTGATACGAAAAGGCGCCGATCCCCGGCCCTGACGCCGCGAGCAGGTCCCGCGTCTTCAGCATCGGCGTGCTGCCGTAGGCGAGCCCCCATTTCCCGTCCGTCTCCCCGACCGAGCCGGGGCCCAGGATCAACATGTCCGGCGCCGTCTGCTTCACGAACGCACGGAAGACCTTGAAATCACGCCCGTATGCCGCGGCGTCGTAACCCTTCGGCGCACCGCCCATCGCGGCGAACGTCGGTTCGTTCATGAATTCGGCTGCGGCAACCGTGCTCCCGAGGAATTTCGTGTAAGCCAAGAGCTTGCCGGCTTGCGTCGGCGTCCAAACGCCGTCGGTGTCGCGAGTCCCCGGGCTCGTCGCAAACGAGGTGACGATCTTCGCGTCCACCGCCCGTGCGAACTCGACCACACCCTTCCATTGCGGACGGCTTAGCACGCCGCTGAAGCCCGCCGGAGGGGTCTTGGGTGCTTGGTCCGAATCTGCGAAGAAATAGGTCGTGTTCGCCCACGTGCCGCTGGCCCGCACGTAGGCCGGCCCCAGCGCGGCCGCTAGCTTGCGGCGCCGAGCGTTGGCGAGGTCGATCGGCGGGCGGTAGGCATAGGCACGTGTGTCCATGCCGGCGGGCGTGTCTCCTTCGGTACCGGCGCCAGGAGATAGCGGGTTTCCCTGGTCCAAGTAAGCGGCTTTGCTGTCATACGGCTTCCAGAACTTCCCACCGGTCACCTCAAGCATCTCGATGTTGTACGACTGGAAACGATTATCAATCGTCCCGATGCGCGGCATGGTGGCGGGTGCGAGTGCAAGTGCGGCAGAATGCGCCTCCTGTTTGCCCGATTGGCAATCCGTGGCTCCCAGACCCACAAGTCCCAGACTTAGCCAGAATGCGAGATTGTGACGCCCTGACATTTATTGCTCCGATCCACAGCTTGGGTGGTGCGGGCGTCGTAGTTTGTTGGGCCGTGAATCAATGACCGACCCGCACGGCCAACATCGATATTGATCCGCCATCGACGCCCTCGATCGGGAAAATCGTGCTATCGCCCTCCTGCCGGGTACCGAGGACGTAGAGGAGCGGCAGGTAATGATCTGGCGTGGGGATGGACAGCAGAGCGTCAGGCCCGAGTTTCTCGTACTCCAGGAGCGGCCGATAATCGGCGGCCATCATCATCGCTTTCGCCTCGGCCTCGAAGCGGACGGCCCAGTCGTACGGGTCGGGCGCGTGCCGGCCCCACGCATCGGCATGAAGATTGTGGACCAGGTTCCCGCTCCCCAAAATCAGGATGCCCTCGTCCCGTAGTGGGGCGAGTCGCCGGCCTATCTCGAAGTGGAAAGTCGCCGGGCGGGTTTCGTCTATGCTCAATTGCACGACCGGGATGTCGGCGTCCGGGTACGCGTGCGTGAGCACGGACCAGGTCCCGTGATCGAGTCCCCAGGAGTCGTCAAGCGCGACCGGCACGGGGGCCAACAGTTGCTCCACCCGGCGGGCGAGGGCCGGGTCGCCGGGTGCCGGGTAGCGGACCTCATAAAGCTCACGCGGGAACCCGCCGAAGTCGTGAATCGTCCGCGGTGCCGTACTCACGGTGACGCCGGTGCCGGGCACGAACCAATGCGCGGAGATCGCGAGAATGGCCCTCGGCCGGGGCGTCTCCCGGCCGACACGGGTCCAGCGTTCGGTGTACGTGTTCGTCAGTACCGCGTTCATCGGGTTGCCGTGGCCGATGAAGTACGAGGGTAGTGTTTCCGGCATGTGTATTCGCCTTGAGTGATGGCCGACGACGACTGCCGCGACGGGTGTCAGGTCGGCGTGGCCCGCGAGCGACCCTAGTTCTTGCGCTTCGGGTCCACCTCTCGCAGCAGCTCTTGAGAGTCCTCTCGCGACCGTAGCGGAGCAAAGTTCGGATCGCTTTTCAGCTCGGCAGCGTGTTGAAAGCCTTTGACAACCGCCTCGTGCAAAAACTCCATGGCACGGTCGGCATATTCCGATTTTAGCCTGGTTCGATCTGCGGCAGACAGTTTCGTGTCGTTCTCGGCGCGGTTAGAAACGGCGGCACCAGGCGCCCCCACGCCGTGTCATCAACTCAACCGTTTTCTCGGCGACACCGAAAATCGACCCAATTACGGGAATGGACGGCCTCGGGTACGGGACTCGTGCTTCTTCCGGAAAATCCGGTGAGGATTCGAGCACGCTATGCGGGCTCTGGCGGCATTCGCTCCATTTAAATGGAGGGGCGGGGGCCAATAAGCCGGCATGCGTGCCCGCCGTAACTCGCTGCCACCGCGGGACTTCGTCGTGGGACAACGACACCCAGGTTTAGTGCACGCTCTCTTCCGAGGGCGCGCACCAAACCTTGCTTACGTTGTTTTGAGCGACGAGCGCCCGGAACCGCTTGAGGGCCTTGCGTGCGCGAGCGTGATCGACCAGGATGCGGCGCATCGCCTAGGCGGCGGCTTGTAGGTAGTCGCTGCGGTCGCGAACGAACATAGTGCGCGCGTCCCTCCTCAGTCATCGCGGCGAATGCCAGACGGACCGCGGCGGTCAGGCTCGCCGCCGAGCTTCAGGTTTGCGTCAAGTGTTTGGCCGGGCTTCTCCGCTGCCAGCATAACCGCCATAAGCTTGCGGAGTTCATCAGAAACCTACGTCAACATGTCGGCGGGCTTCATTTTTTATTTGCCGGCTTGGTTTTGGGATTACTTTTGCCGCTCGGCTTGCCTGAGAGGGGATTCGCGTGACGTCGCTCATAAACAGAGAAGGGAAACCTCTCAATCGGCGAACGGTCAGCGCGAGTTCCAATGGCGTCGAGTCGCGATTGATTTGTGCGCGGGCTCGCAGCGGCTGCGCTTAGATTCAGCTCGCGGGCGAAACGGCGAGCCGATAGTTGTTCAAGATCTCGGCGGCAGTGAGGCAGCGCGGATAGATCGCCACCTCATCCAGTCCGCCCCTCAAGAAACTCGTTAGATCGCGACAGCCGAGTCGCACGGGCGCTCTCCTGGGGCGGGGAGCCACATGGTAGGAACGATAGAGGGTAGGCGCTGGGAGGACCGTTTTTGAGCAAGCCGTCTCGATAGATGAACACGCCCGCGTTGTTGCCAGGCGGCTGATATACGGCCACTACATTGATCCAACTGCCCGGTACGATCGGTTCCTCGAAATGCGCTTCCGCTCCTTCCGCCCCGTTGGAATTCCAGATGTATGCGGAGATGCGGTTAGGGCGGCTCGAGTCTTTCTTGTAAAAGCGGAAGCCCCATTCGAAGGAGCCTGCCTCACCCTTACCGAGCCAGTGGATGTACTCGGCGTTGCGCTGGCACGGGAAAGTCAGCAGGTCCGGGCGCAACCAGGCCTGCACGGTCAAGCCGCTGGCTCCGATGCTGAAAGCACTTTGGCTCGGGATCTCGACGTACGATCTTCCGTCGAGACCGATGGCCGTGTTTGGGTCATAGTGGATTGCCCCAGGCTCTCCCAATGCGGGCGATCCATGGTAGACGCCGTTGTTCTGTTTCCCCGACCAATCAAAGGCCGTCGGCGGGTTCGTCTCGCTCAATCGCCAGTACCCCACCGGCCTGAGAGAGAGCAACTGCGCACTATACCGCGAGTTGGCAACCGGCGCTTGGCGTGACCGACCGCCTGGCGGCACTGCTTGGAGTCCATTCGTCGGCCAAAGGCTGGCCAAGGCCGCGGCACCCGTCAGTTTCAACCATTCCCTTCGATGCAGTCTCGAGGTGTTCATGAGGGCTCCAGGCTAGGTAAGTTAATGATCCCCATCGTCCCGCCGTTGTTTTTGGATGAGTCGTCGATAGCAAGTCCGGCCCCGTGGGTCTCGCGAACGGTCGTTCCTCTTTTTTCGTGCGCCAATTCGTTCGTAGGGGCGACCGCGACGGTTAACTGTGTGCGTGGGGAATTGCAGCGCGGACATCAAGAGAGCATCACCGTCGGCGAACGTCGATCCCGTTCGCTGGGCTTGGTTCGGTTCGGGTTTAAGGGCGGATCGGTGGCTTGTTCGTCGTGCGCGTCTCGGCTCGTCTCTCGGCGGCGCCGGGCGGGCGAGTCTTAACTTGCCTCTCGGCGACGCTGGGCGCGTGAGTCGGCTTAGTCTTGCGGACAATGTTGTTCCTCAGAATTGCTTCTCCCCGCGGGCTCCGGAAGAAGGTGTGGACTCGCTCGAGGAAATGGCGATTGAGCTGTGAGATCTGCAGTAAACGCGGTAGTTCGCAGACCTGCGCGAACGTCATGTTCACCTGCAGGATTCGCGGAACCGGTTCAAAGATCGTCAGGCTTCGAGGAATCGTCACGAATCCGCTTGGATTGGTGACCAGCACGTACTCGCCGGAACCTGCGACGAAGAGCATGTCCTGCACGGTTCCGATCGAAACGCCACCAGCTAGGACTGCCCTCGAACCAATGATGTGGCTGCCACGGGTTAGATTCAGACTTGGGTCTCCGGGCCCAGGGACCGGTTGCACTGGGGCTGCCGGAAGCGGTTGGGCTGGAGCTGCCGGAAGCGGTTGGGCTGGAGCTGCTGGGAGCGGTTGGGCTGGAGCCGCGGGGAGTGGTTGGATCGGAGCTGCTGGGACCGGTTGCGCTGCGGCTGCTGGGACCGGTTCCGGAACCTGGACAGGTTCATCGGCGCTAACCGGCGCTTGGCCGAAGGAAACTCGAGTTCCAGACAGGGCCAAGAAGCCGACGAGACCAATCACGGCAAATGAGCGGGAAGTTTTCATGATTCGTCCCTTTGTGCTGCGGTGCGTCAAATCCATTGGCGGAAGGGCGCGACCGTTATCATTAGGGGGTGGTGTCACGTGGCAGATCCGAAAATCACGTCTGCCACACAGCGACTTGATCGCGATCTGAGGGAGCCAATGCGCCCGGGGACCAGAAAACGATCCCCGAGGCGTGGCACTCCGTCGGACCACAGCCACTGAGCTGGCGTCGGTCAGCGGGGAGTCCGGGCTTTTTTGGCGACAGCCGGAGATGCGGGCGCCGAGGGCGAGGTGCTAGCACCCCGAGTCAGTTTGACGAACATCTGGTAGCTGCCGGCATTGTCTGTGAAGACTGAATCCCAGGCCAAGATGTAGGCGACGCCGCCGGTTGTGCAAGTGCCCACGTTGGTAACGTTGTGGCCCAGGAAGAAAAACGGAGGGTTGTTACTCAGCGATTGGTAGACCGACGGCAGAGTTCTCGCCTGCCCAATCGCACGCGGCATGGTTGCCCATAAGGTGCGGTGGCTCCCATCGCCGCTGTAATAAGTTCCTTGAGCTTGAGGCAGGCAAACAACTACGCCGCCCTGCTCGCACGAAATATGCCCCGATGAGGGTTCCACTCCGAAGGGGTCACGGAACATTTCTGCAGCGCCTCCCTTAAGGAAGCCCTGAGCAAATTGCGCCGCATCCGTAATCGCCGAATTGGCAGTCGTGCTGCTAGTCTCTGCATCGACGACGGCCTCGGTGCCGTCGGCGACGAGGCCGATGATGCTCGAGAGAGTCGGATCGCCCGAGCTCTTGGAAAAGGAACAGATCCCTGCGGAGCTCATGATCTGGATGGTGTCTCCTTGCTGGAGTCCTGTGATCGACACACCAAGGGGGTCGGCCACGTTGATAAAGACCGCGACGAGACACGACGGCTGCGAGCGGTCCCAATCGAATTCTTTGCCGAATCCCGACGGTGCGGTGCCCACGGTGACGACGGTCGAAGTGCTCGATTGATTGGTAGCGCGGCTTACGGCCCGCAGACGTTGAGGCGTGGCCTTGTGCAGCGATCCCGCGAGCTTGAGGTAGGAACTGTTGACGCCGCCGGTCGAGCCGGCAGCCGTCTTTGCTGCCCCACCGGTCTGGTTCGCGGGCGTACCGCCGAACGGAATCCGACCGTTCTTCTTAATTGCGGCCTCAATAGCTTGGATGGCTTGGTTACCATCGGCGCGAACGTGCGTTGTGGCGAGTGTCAGCGCGACCGCCAACCCTGCGGCCGCGAGCCGTCCGAAACGAATGTGTGTCATGGGATCCTCTCGCTTTCTGGAACGTTGTCCTGTTTGAAAATGGGGTTCCGAAATTCCGGCCTCGATTGAGCTGTCTTCTACCCATGCGGAATCCGCTCACTGAGCTGTCGAAAAAAAATAAGAATTCTTCAAACAGCGACCGGCGATTCGGCGCGATGCGACGGACGTCGATGGATCGTCGGGAATTCTTTCGAGCCCAAGGCGCCGACGCCGGTATACTCGATTGAATGAGCGACGTGACGCGAATTCTCAATGCGATCGAACGGGGCGATTCTGAGGCATCAGAACAGCTTTTGCCGCTCGTTTATGACGAACTCCGCAGGCTTGCCGCCCATCGAATGGCGCAAGAACGGCCCGGACAAACACTCGACGCGACGGCCCTCGTCCACGAAGCCTATTTGCGGCTTGTCGAAGTTCCCGAGGTCGGGCAGTGGGACGGACGCGGGCACTTCTTTGCGGCCGCGGCTGAGGCGATGCGACGGATCCTGGTCGACAACGCCCGCCGCAAGAGTTCCCTCAAACATGGGGGGCAGCTGCAGAGAGTTCCCGTTTCGGATGTCGCTGAACAGAACGATGATAGCCCGTTATTGGCGCTGGACGACGCGTTGACGCGGCTTGCGGTCGAGGATCGCGTGGCTGCGAAAATCGTGGAAATGCATCATTTCGCCGGCTTGAGCCATGAGGTGGTGGCCGATTCTCTGGGGCTGACAGTCTATCGGGTTCGCCAGAAATGGACCTACGCCCAAGTTTGGCTCCGGGACGCCATCGAAAGCTGATCTCGGCGTCATCGGCGTTTTTTTCGACAGATCGGTCGACGGATTTCGCATGGATAGAGGAAGCCCTTAAGGATCCTTCATGCCGCTCGACCCCGATCGCGTACAGGCCATCTTTTTGGCTGCCGTCGAAACTGAGGATCTGACGAAGCGCTCTGAGGTCCTAAACGCCGAATGCGCTGACGATGCGGAGCTGCGCGCCCGTGTCGAGGCGCTCTTGAGGCTGCATGATGAATCTCGCGAACTGCCCGAAGTCGGGACTCTCAAGTTCGCGCGGGAACGGCAGGCGACCGCGATTGGGCCAACAGCCGCGAGTGCCGGCACAATCGTTGGCGGCCGCTACCGTTTGCTGGAAGAAATCGGCGAAGGAGGAATGGGAACCGTTTGGGTTGCCGAACAGATTCAACCGGTTCGACGGCGCGTGGCGCTCAAGCTCATCAAGTTGGGAATGGACAGCCGGGACGTTCTTTCGCGCTTCGAGCTCGAGCGTCAAGCACTGGCTGTCATGGATCATCCCAACATCGCCAAAGTGCTTGACGGAGGCGTGACCGACCAGGGATGTCCGTTCTTCGTGATGGAGTACGTCAAGGGGGTGCCCATCACCGAGTATTGCGATCGGGCCAGAGTCAACGTCGAAGGACGGCTCCAGCTTTTTGTGCAGGTCTGTCAGGCCGTCCAGCACGCGCACCAAAAGGGAATCATCCACCGCGATTTAAAGCCCTCCAACATCCTGGTCTGCCTGTATGACGGTCGGCCGGTTCCCAAAGTGATCGACTTTGGCCTGGCCAAGGCGATGAATCAACCGCTTTCGGAACACACTCTTTACACCGCGCACGGCGTCATGGTTGGGACGCCCTTGTACATGAGTCCCGAGCAAGCGGAGTTCAATAATCTCGACGTCGATACTCGCGCCGACATTTATTCGCTGGGCGTGATCCTGTACGAGCTCTTGACCGGAACGACACCCCTCGATCGCAAACGGTTCAAAGATGCCGCGTGGCAAGAAATCGTGCGCCTGATCAAGGAAGAGGAGCCGAGCAAGCCGAGCACGAAGCTCAGCAGGTCGGGCTCTTTGCCCTCCGTCGCCGCCCAACGCAACCTGGAACCGGCCCAACTGACGCGCCTTGTCCGCGGCGATCTCGATTGGATCGTGATGAAAGCGCTCGAAAAAGAACGCTCGCGCCGGTACGAGACCGCCAACGGCCTGGCGCGTGACCTCGAGCGTTATTTGGCCGACGAAGTGGTGGACGCACGGCCCCCCTCCGCCGGTTATCGGCTGCTGAAGCTCGTTCGTCGCAACCGACGGCTCGTCGCGGCCATAGCGCTGATTGCCCTGGCGCTCGTTTGCGGTATTGCTGGCACAACTTGGGGAATGTTCCGCGCGGTTCAAGCTCAAAAGGCGGAAGCCATCCGGGCGGAGGGGGAACGCATCGCCAAGCTCGACGCCGAGGAGCAGAAGACGAAGGCGATCGCTGCCAATCAGCAGGCGCAAAATGCCGCGCGATCGGGCGCAGCGGCGGTTCGAACTGGCCGTCGAAGCGATCGAGAAATTCCGCACCGTCGTCGATCGGAATCTCGACGTCAAAAACCGACCGGAAAACGAAGCGTTGCGCAAGGCGCTCTTGCAGGCCCCCCTGGGCTATTACGAAAAGCTGCGAGACGACTTGAATGCCAACAAAGACGCCAGCCCGGACGCGAGGACCCAACTGGGCGACGCGTATCTCAAGCTTGCCTCGCTCAACCACGACATCGGCTCGCAGGCCGACGCGCTCAAGGAGTTTGACGAGGCCACGACCCTGTTTGATCGCTTGTTTCGCGAGGCTCCGACGGAACAAAAGCCCAAGTATCGCGCCCGACTTGCTCGAGCGCTCGCTGAGCGAGGAGGGCTCCAATCGGACAGCTCGAACATGAACGCGCTGGCCTTCGAGTCGCTGTATCGCAGCCGGGACCTGCAGGAAGCCAGCATCCACGAGAACCCACGAGACGTCGAGGCGCGCAAAACATTGTCGCGGGTTCTTTACAACTTGGCGGCGCTCGAGGGTCGAAAGGGAAAAGTTGACTCGGCGCTCGACACGCTTCAAACCAGCCAGACTTCGCTTGAAGAGGGGAGCCGGCAAGCACCGGCAGACGTTGGGTTACAGCTCTTGCTGGCCGGCGTACATCTGAAGAGAAGCGAGATTCTGACGGAGCATCGAGGCCGACTGGCGGAAGCACAGAGCGCGGCACAAAAGGCGCTCCAGTTCGTCGAGGCCCTCGTCCGGTCGCATCCCGACTCCGTGGAATGCAAACAAGAGTTGGCTCGGGCCTATTCGTGCCTTGGCACCATCAACCAGCGTCAGGGCGCCCAAGAGCGGGCGCTCGAGCTGTTCAGCAAACGAGCCGGCACGTTCGAAGAGATCGTCCGCATGCAGCCGACTCGCAATCAGTTCAAACTCCTTCACGCTTCTGCGCTTGGTGAGCTGGCATCCGCCCAGTACCACCTCGGTCGAAATGCGGAGGGACTGGCCAATCTGCAAAGAGGCTGTGATCTTGCCGCGGTGCTCGTGCGCGAAAATCCGACAAATCTGACGTTTAAGAAAGCGCTCAGCACCTTAGACAGCCGCAAGGTTTTTCCACTGCTCTCGACAGGACGCGTCGAGGAGGCACTGGCGGCGGCCGAATCGAGCGCCACCTTTTTGGAAGAGGTCAGCCGGGCCGAGCCCGAGGATTTGGGTACGCTGAAGGATTTAGCTGGCGCCCACTACAACTGCGCTCTTCTCAGCAGAGAGCTGGGGCGCATCGACGCAGCGGAGTCGGAGTACAAGAAGGCTCTCGCCCTCCGGGAGCGCCTCGCGCAAAAGCACCCCGACGATCCCTCGATCATCGACACGATCGCGACGACGTTGGGCAATATCGGCGTCTGCCAGGAGGACCGAGAACAACTTGTCGAGGCGAGAGTTTCTTATCAGAGAGCCGTAGACTTCCTACAAAAGCTCTGCGCAATCCGTCCCGACAACGCGGCGGCGCAAAATCATTTTGCGCGGGGCCGCCAGAATCTCGGCAATGTGCTGAGCAAGCTCGGCAAACCGGAGGAGGCGCTCGTGCCCCTGAGCGCGGCTCAAGAAACGAGCGAGCGCCTCGCCCGCGAGCATCCGGGGGTCGTGGAATACCAGGACGATGTGGCCCGCGGCTTTCAATACCTCGCCGCGGCCCTGGGTCGATTGGGCCATGTTCCGGACGCCGACAAGGCCTACATTGACGCAATTGGCGTCCGGGAGCGAATGTTTCAAGCGCATCCGACGGACTCTCAGAACTTCGCCCGGCTCTTCCTGCTGTTCAACGAACGAGGGGACTTCGAGCGCCAGAACCATCAGGCTGCGGCCGCGGTCGCCTCTTACCGAAGTGCGGTCAAGCTGATCGAAGGCCGGTCGCACGCGACGGCCGAGCAACTCTACGATCTTGCCGCCGTCCACGCAAAGCTTTCGAGGATTGGGGCCGACAGCGGCTCGGGCCTGAAAGCCAACGAGACACGCGTCGAAGCCGATACGGCGATGGCGGTTCTCGACAGGGCAGTCGGTGCTGGTTTTCGCAACATCGATCAGATTCGCAAAGACACGGATTTCGACGGTCTGCGCCGCGAGACGACTTCAAGAAGCTGCTCCAGCGACTGCAGCCAGCACCCAGTTCTGGAAGCACAAACGAGACAAGCGGCCACACAGGCGGAAGATCGTCCGTCGAAAAATGACGGGGCCCCGCATTGCCTTTGCGGCCCCCGGCACCCCCGGTCGGTAAGCCTCTCCCAAGCCTTGGTGGAACAATCTCGAAATTAGATCACAAATTTGTAATTTTTTTCGGCAGGTCGTCGGTGGATTTCGCATGACAGATGGACGGGTCAATGCGACCCGAAGTTCCCTCAACCAGGAAACCACCAACTCCAAGTGGAGACCAAGCCATGCGCCGCACTTCCAAACCGCCCCTTCTTCTCATGACAGTGATCACCCTGACCTTTGCTTCGACGGCCGTGTTGGCCCGAGGGCCAGCCGGTTCGCCGAAGCGGGGATCCTCCCCGACGAGCAAGGCCGCGCAGGGGCAGTCGGGGCAGTCGAACCACCAAACCAATTCGACCGCGAAAAAGGCCGGCTCAATTACGATTCTGAACTCGGGTAACGGGACCGGTAGCTTTACGCCAGTCAGCCATTTGCAGAACACAGGTGAAGGCACCAGTGGCCAACCCCATCCAACAGGCGGAACCGGCACTACGGGCACGGGTGGAACCGGCACGACAGGCGCGACTGGAACCGGAGGCACGACGGGCACGGGTGGAACTGGAGGCAATACGGGAAAGGGCGGCGGCACGCTTCTCGGGGGCACCAACGGCACCTTAGGCGGTACGACAAATGCAAACCCTAATGGCGGGAACCCCGGAGGGGGCTCAACCGGGAGCGGTACAACGGGCTCCGGCACGGGTGGCACGGGGACGAGTGGAACGGGCTCGACCGGAACCGGCGGAACTGGCACCTCCGGAACTGGCACCTCCGGAACTGGCACCTCCGGAACTGGCACCTCCGGAACTGGCACCTCCGGAACTGGCACCTCCGGAACTGGCACGGGTGGAACTGGCACAACCGGGACCGGTACAAGCGGCACTGGCACGACTGGGACCGGGACGACTGGAACCGGAACAACGGGGACGGGCACGACCACTCAGTCGGGACCGCCGATGCGATCCGGCAATGGCTATCCCGTCGGATGGGGCTTCCCCACTTCTGGCGGCGTGGCCTCTTCCAGCGCCGGCGCGATCTCCACAATTACCCCGACCACAGCCCAACCGGTCGCTGCTCCCGCCAATGCGACGGTTGCCGACGACTCAGCCAGCCTGACGGTCGTGCCCGCCGGCGCGACAATCAAAGTGGACGCTCAGAACCTCGGCCTTCAACCGGGCCGGGTCAGTGTCGTGGTGGGGAATTTGGCGATTCCCGGCGTCGTCGCGAACTGGAGCGACAACGCGGTCAACATCACGTTGCCGCTGGTCGAATTGACCGGACCCGTGCGGGCCAAGATCGTCGTGCGGCGCGCCAACGGCTCGGTTGCGAATGAGACCCCCTTCCAGCTGACCGCCAACGCGAACTGACGATTCGATCGGGAGGGCTCGCTTCTCCCAAGCCAAGAAGCATTGCGGCCGGGAGGTTTAACACAGCCTCTCGGCCGCTTGTTCTTTGAAACTCTGCAGTCCGCGCAGTCGGCCGATCTTCGAGGCCTCGTTCGATCCTTTAATTTTTTTCGACAGTTCGCGCCGCTGGTGTCGCATGAAAAAGGGGACACTCTGGCAGACTGTCGGCAGGTCGATGCCGACTGGCGATCACCGCTCTATTGGAGATTGAGCAATGCCTCTCAATGCGCTCGAACGGTCGTGCTGGCAGATGCTCCCGCGGCCGCGCAAAACCGGGAAACGGTCGCGGCGGGCAATGTTCTGGAAACAACTCGAATGCCTCGAGGATCGCGCGCTTCTCTCAGCGATCTCGCCAGTCCAGATGCGACAGGCCTACGGCATCGACAAGATCCAGTTTGGAGCGGCCGGCATCCCAGGAAATGGAGCGGGGCAAACAATCGGGATCATCGAGATCGGCACCGATGCATCGCTGGTCTCCGACCTCGAATACTTCGATCAGCAGCTCTTCGGATCGGGTGCCAACGGCGCGCAATTGCTCGACACGTTCGGCAGTTACGCTGGCCCCGTCAGCGGCTCGACGAAGCCTTGGTTTGACACGATTCAAGACCCGAATTTTCCTCCGTCGGTCGGGACAGCCAAGCAAGATCTGGAAGCGGCCCTCGACGTCGAATGGGCTCATGTCATCGCTCCGATGGCAAACATCGTGGTCGTGCAGACGGCGAGCAATCAGTCAGGCGCGGCGTACGTTGCCTCCCAGACGCAGCTCGGCGTCTCGACCGTCGCGAGCAGCTACTATCTCTTTCCCAATTTGAACCCGGCGAATTACTCGCAGCCGAACGTTGCATTCGTGGGGATTACGGGGGACACCGGGACCTCGATCAATTCCCAGCAGGTGGGCTTCACACTCAATAATTTTCCCGCCTCGTCGCCTGCCATTATTGCCGTGGGTGGTACGACCCTCACGCTCAATGCCGATGGCTCGTACGGTTCCGAAACGGGCTGGGGATTCGCCGGCCCGGACCGATTCCTCACGGCCGACCAGGCGTATATCGCTCCGGGTTTTTGGAACGCCGTCTCGGGCGGCTTCAGTGGCACGTATTACACGTCACCCGGGCCCAGCGGGAGCACCTCGACTGTCTGGTCGACGACGATCACATCCAGCGATGTCTTGGGCAAGAACGACAGCGGCCTCGAGCTTTCGACGACCTGGACTCCTAGTCCAAGCAATGCCGACAACGCTCAGTACGAGATCTACGACGATGGCAATCTCGTCGAAACGGTCACCGTCAACCAGCAGCTGGCGCCTAACGGAACCCCCGGCACGCTGAATTCACGCACAGCGACGTTCCAGGAGTTGGCCGCCCTGACCAAGGTGTCGGTCGGCGATACGATCCAGATCGTCATCCCTGCGCAAGATGCGGATGGATCCGTCGTCATCGACGCGATCGGGCTCGGTCCCGACGATGCCAGCGGCGGCGGGCTGTCGAACAATCCCCAGCCCACCTTTCAAAACGGCCTCGTGATTCACGACGGCAACTCGATCATTTCCAGCAACGGCACGCGGGCCAACCCGGACGTTGCCTTCGACGGCGACTACATCAACAGCCCGGTCGAGATCTATAACCAGGGCGCGGTCCAACTCGCCGCCGGCACGAGCCTCGGTGCACCCGCATGGGCGGCGTTGCTCGCCATTGCCGACCAGGGATTGGCCCTGTCCGGCCAACCCGCGATGAGCACGGCAACCGCGTTGGCAGGGCTCTACAACCTGCCGTCGTACGACTTCCACGACGAGACGAGCGGCTACAACGGTTACTCAGCCGGGCCTGGCTACGATCTCGTCACAGGACTGGGCAGCCCGGTCGCTAACCAACTCATTCCCGCCCTCGACAATACCGTCGCGCCCGTGAGCGGACCGCTGACCTATGTGGCCACCGAGGGACAAGGCCCAGTCAGCCTGCAGGTCGTCGAGGTCGGTACGAATATCGAAATTCTCGACGCCAATCACAATTACGACGTTGTTGCCTCGGCTTCGGCCGCGGTCACGACGGGAATCGACATCGTTGGCGCTGGCAACACCAGCAATACGCTGACGCTCGATTTCGGTCCTTTTTCGCCCAGTGATCCTTTCTACCAGCCGAACCTCGCGTACCCGACGGGCATCCCAGTGACTTTTGATGGCGGATCAGCGAACGGCGGCGACGGCACGCTGATTCTCGAGGGAGGTACGTTCACCTCCGAAATCGACACAGCTTCCGGAGCACACTCGGGCAGTGTGACACTCGACGGCACGTCGATCACTTACACGAACCTCGCCCCCATCATCGACACCACGACGGCCGCAACCCTGATCATCAACGATTCGCTGCCCGGCGACACCGTCACGGTCGAAGACGATCCGAACAGTCCGGAGAACGGCTTCGCCGCGAGCGAAATCAGCGGCAGCGGCTTCGAGAAGATCGATTTGGCCAACAAGACGAATGTCATTTTCAACAACACGTCTCCGGTAACCGACACCTTTGATCGTGTGGATCCACTCGTGGGCAACGCGACCCTGACCATAAACCAGGCGCCGGCCATCACCAACGGACCGGCGACGTCGCCCGCGATTCTCGACACGGCTTACTCGTTCCAATACACCACCACCGGCTCGCCGGCGGCGACATTCACGCTAGTGCCCGGCAGCGCTCTGCCCACCGGACTCACGCTTAGCTCGACCGGCGTGTTATCCGGCACTGACACAAACCCAGCTGAGGTGGGCCGCACCTTCACCGGCTCGGTCGATGCCGGCAACGGCATCGGCAACGACGCGATTCAGGCCTACAGCATCACGGTCAATCCGGCGCCGGTGTCCCACCCGAGCGTGAAAATCCTGGCGCCACTGCGGCTCGTCGTGCCGGGGGAACCGGCCCCGCTGCTCATTTTTGTCAGCGACACCAACGCAACCGCGCAGGCCGCCGAATTTCACCTCAGCATTTCGTTTGGGGACGGCACAACCAAAATGTTGACTTCAAAGAGTCCACTGCTCGTCAATCACGTCTTCCAACACCCGGGGACATTCACCGTCACAGTGACGGCGACCGACGAGTACGGCCATGTGAGCGCGGCGACCCGCGTCACCATCAAAGTGCTGTTCTTGACGCTCGAACCCTTTCCGTTCAACAAGAGCCAAACGGCCCTGTTCGTCGGCGCCGCTCCCGGCAATGACGCGGTGATCTTCGCCGCGAGCACAAGCGGGATTGCGGTGACGCTCGATGGAGTCAACGAAGGCGTTTACAGCACAACTGGCCCGCTGGTCGTCTCTGGACAGGGCGGCAAGGACACCGTCAAAGAAAGTCCGGGATTGAAAAACGCCATCTACCTGCTGGAAAGCCGTGCGGCTGACAACATCGAAGCCGATCTGGATGACCAGGCGATTCAGTGGGCCGGCGTGTCGGCCGCAATGAGCATTCTCAGTACTTAGACCCGCGCCGTTGTTAACTGACACTTGGCCCGGTTGCCTCTGGCGACATGCACACAGTCCGGGCTGCATGTTCGTGACCGATGTCCGCGATGAATCGCTCGCCGTGCTTTGATGACAGGGCAGTCCGCCGTGATGCAACGAGTGGTGCCGGAAGCAGGTTTGTGGCGCACGGGTGACACGATCCTGGCGCGCGCGATCGTCGTTGCCGCGCGGTTGACCGTTGTGCTGCTAAATACGCGGGTTAGAATCACTCGTGATTCGGCCTCACGGATGAAACTGGCATCTCTTCGCCGAAAAACCTTCGAAAAAATCGTCCTGTGGCCGGATCCGATTGCCGTCGGAGTTGCCGCGTTGAGTTTTTGGGGGAGCGATGCCCATGCAGGACCGTGATCGACCGAAGCGGAGCAGTCCCGGGTTCAACCGCCGGGAATTCCTGAAGGGGTCCGGAGTTGCAGTGGCCGCCACGGCCATGGCGACGTCCGCGATCGAAGAACAGGCCGTCGCCGACGTCAAACCGAACGTCGTCCCCGCCAAGCCGGTCGAGGTCGTGCTCAACGTCAACGGCAAAGAACACCGGGTGACGATCGAGCCGCGGTCGTCGCTGTTGCATTGCCTACGGGACGATCTCAACCTGACCGGGGCCAAGGACGTCGAGGACGGCAGCGCCATCGGGGCCGACACTGTGCTAATCGACGGCAAGGCCGTGCACTCGGGCAGTGTGCTGGCGATAAGCTGCGTTGGCCAGAAGATCGAGACGGTCGAGTCGCTGCGAAACGGCGACCAGATCGACGACGTGATCACTGGTTTCGTCAAGCACGACGGTTTGCAGTGCGGTTACTGCACGCCCGGCTTCGTGATGGCGACGCGCGCCGCTCTCAACAAAAAGCCAAACGCCACGATCGAGGAATTGAAGCACATGCTCGGGGGCAACATCTGCCGTTGTGGCACCTACCAGGGCATCCTGCATTGTGCACTTGAGATCGCCAAGCATGGCGAAGTTGCCACGAAGGGAGGTGCCTGACATGAGCGACACCACCACACGCAAGGTCGGCTGGAAACCCCGCGGGGAGAACACGATTCTCGGCACCCGCGTCCCCCGCATCGACGGCGTCGAAAAAGCCAGCGGCGCCGCGAAGTATGCGGCCGACGTCAACACGCCGGGCACGCTGTATGTGCGGCTGCTCACGAGCGACCGCCCGCACGCCAAGGTCAAGAAGCTCAACACGAAAAAGGCGGAGAAGGTCCCCGGCGTTAAATTGGTGCACATCATTAAAGATGTCGACTCGGAGCTGCACTGGGACGGCGACATGATCGCCGCCGTCGCCGCCGAGCGGATCGAGCAGGCGCTGGAGGGCGTGAAGGCGATCGAAGTCGAGTACGAAACCCTGCCCGTTTATGTCGACGACCGAGACGTCGAAGCGGCCGAAAAGGCCGGTCGAAACAAGTCGATGGGCAAGCGGGAAACGAAGGAGTTCGACGCGGCCCTCAAAGCGGCGGCTCACATGCATAAGGGGTATTACGGCATTCCGGTCATTTCGCACATGTGCATGGAGCCGCATGGCTCACATTGCGAGTGGAAGGACAAGGAGAACCTGATCGCGCACGTTTCGACGCAGTGGACCTCGGGCATTCCAGGGCAATTGGCGCAGGTCGCCGGCGTCGACGCCGCCAATGTCACGGTCATTTGCAACTACATCGGCGGCGGCTTCGGCTCGAAATTCTCCGCCGGTGAGTGGGGGCTGGTTTGCGCGGTGATGGCGCAGAAGGCCGGTCGCCCCATCCGCCTGGTGCTCGATCGCGCCACGGAACTCAAGACGCCGGGTACGCGACCCTCGGCCTTTGCCGAGATCACCGTCGGGGCCGACGCCGACGGAAATGTCACGTGCTGGGACAGCCACCAATGGGGAACCAACGGGCCGAGCGGCGGAACGATTAGTTCGGGCGTGCTGCCGTACGTGTTCACGAAGATCAAGAACTATCGTCGCAAGACGACTGGCATTGGCACGGACACCGGACCTTATCAAGCCTGGCGGGCGCCGGATCATCCGCAGGCCGCCGCGCTCACGCACACGGCACTGGATGACCTGGCCGCCAAGATGGGAATGGACAGTCTCGAGTTCTTCAAGAAGAACTTGAAGCTGACCGAGCGCGCGGCCCTGTATGCCGACGAACTGGCGATCGGCACCAAGATCATGGACTGGAAGGCCCGCTGGCATCCGCACGGCAAGGGCGAGAAGAAGAACGGAGTGCAGCAGGGGCTCGGATTGGCTCTGCACACGTGGGGCGGGGCGGCCAACGTCTCAGCGGTCTCTCTCCGCGTCAATCCGGACGGCACAGTGGAATCGACGTCGGCAACTCAGGACCTGGGGACCGGCACCCGCACGTGCATCGCCGTGATTCTGGCGGAGACATTCGGCATCCCGCTCTCCGCGGTGAAAGTGCACATCGGCTCGAGCAAGTTTCCGAACGCCGGCGGCTCGGGTGGCAGCACGACGATCGGCGGCATCAGCGGTCCGAATCGCCGCGCGGCGCTCGAGGCCTTGTGGAAGATCTACGACCTGGTCGCCAAGCGCTACAAGGTCGATGCCGAGTCGCTTTCCGCCAAGAGCGAAAAGATCTACTCCGGCGATAAAGAAGTTTGCACCTGGAAACAGGCTTGCGGGCTTTTGGGTCCGATGCCGCTGGAGACGCAAAGCAAAGGCAAGAAGAACGACGGCCTCACCAGTCAGGGCGTCGGCGGCATTCAGATGGCCGACGTCTCGGTCGATACCGAGACCGGCGTCGTGCGGATGAACAAAATGCTCTGCGTTCAGGACTGCGGCACGATCATCGACCTGCAGACGGCCGAAAGTCAGGTCTTGGGCGGCTTGATTATGGGCATCTCGTACTCGCTCTCTGAAGAGCGGATTATCGACAAGGCGACCGGCCGCTATATCAACGCCGATCTCGAAAACTACAAACTGCCGCGGATCGGCGACGTCGGCGAACTCATCGCGGAGTTCTACCAGCCCGATGAGCAGTACCATAAGGGCGTGGTCGGACTGGGTGAACCGCCGGTGATTTCGACGGGGGCCGCAATCTCCAACGCAGTCGCCAACGCGATCGGGGTCCGCGTTCCCGTGCTGCCGATGACTCCGAAGCGGGTGCTCGAAGCGCTGAAGGGAGCCAAAACATGAACTCGTTCGAATACGCCAGTCCCCGCAACGAAACCGAAGCGGTCGAGCTGTTGAACGATCCCGATTTGCCCGGCAAAAGCGCCGACACGGCAGTCCTGGCCGGCGGGACGGACCTGGTGTCGCTGCTGCAGCACGGGCTCGTAGCGCCTCGCCGTGTCGTTGATTTGAAGCACGTCTCGACGATGTCGGGAGTCCGCGCGGTCGAAGACGGCGTAGTCATCGGCGCCCTCACAACGCTCGAGGACATGGCCGACAGTCCGCTCATGGCCTCCTACGCCTCGTTGCAGCAGATCATCGGCGGCATCCACGCAATCCAGATTCAATCCCGCGGCACGCTGGGCGGCGACTTGTGCCATTTGCCCAACTGCTGGTACTTCCGCAACGGGTACGGTTTGCTCGGCTTCCGCGACGGAAAGTCGCTGGTCGAGGCGGGCGACAACCGCTATCACGCCATCTTCGGCAACCGTGGGCCGGCCAAGTTTGTGAGCGCGTCGCGATTCGCTCCTGCTCTCTTGGCGTGGGCCGCTCGGGTTCGTGTCATCGGCCCGCGGCCAGGGCAAGAAGAGTGGCTCCCGCTCGCGAACTTCTATGTGACGCCGAAGCTTGCCAGCCAGGGCGTAACGGTGCTCAAGCCGGGCCAACTGATCTCGCACGTTTGGCTACCTGCGTCGGCCTCAACACAAAGTGCATCGTACGAGGTCTTGCAGCTGCGGGGCCTGGATTGGCCCCAAGCGGCGGCATCCGTCTGCTTGGAGCTCGAAGGCGGATTCGTCCGGGAAGCGAGAATCGTGCTCGGGCATGTCGCGCCGGTTCCCTGGGTCGCGACCGCGGCCGGCCGGTTCCTCGCCGGGCAGTCAATTAACGAAGAGACCGCCGAGGCTGCCGGCCAGGCAGCCGTCGAAGGGGCGACTCCGCTCTCGGGCAACGAGTACAAAGTTTCGATAGCCCGCGCCGCCGTCAAACGCGCGCTGCTGCGGGCCGTCGGCCAGTGGGAGGAATCTGACCTATGAGCGACGCACTCCCGGATCGCAGCCCTTTTCACGACTTGCTCAAAGTTGTCGAGGTCGGCCCGCGGTGCCGATTCCTTTGGTCCAAAGGGATGGGCGTCAACGCAGGTCTGCCGGAGGACGAACACATCGTCGGTGACGGTCACTTCTGGTGCGGCCGCAATCAACGAATCTTCGGGCCTGATGGCGGCCTCTGCGCCGACGAGCCGTGCCGCGATTCTTCGCGAAGCTGCTTCGAGGCTCGCTGAGTCTCATCCCACGGTCAAACGACGCACCTTGACCGGGTTCTGGGCCATTGCAAGAATCAGGGTGGTTCGCTTGACCTCGGTCGCAAAGGGATTTCCGATGAACCGGTTCACCTGGCTCGCTGTTTGTTCGTCGATGCTTCTGGCTTGCTCCTCGGCGCGAGCGGCGGAGATTTCGGGCGAGTACCTGGAAGCCCGTTCTTGCGACGTCTACACCGGCCCCTGCTTCGCCAATTCGCAGGCGGGCCTGGCCGGCCGCGAGGCGATGATGGCCTGGAAGGTCGACGATGGCAAATGGAACGGCGTGCGGCTCTGCGGCCTCGGGGTTGCGGTTGTCCTCAATGCGGAAAGCACGCTCGGCGAAGACGGCGTCTTCCCCATGACCGCCGGCGAGATCAAGTCCGTGATCCTGGTCGACCAGAAAGCGAGCAAGGAACAGCAGGCGGCCCTGATCGATTTCGCCCGCAAATCCGCGAAGGGCGTGATCGGCACCGTACAGACGGTGAAGTCCGTCCCGCTCTCGCTCTCAAACGATCATCTCGCCGGCAAGGGCGTCTTCAAGGCGGGCGATCTCGCGGCGATCGAGACCCGCGCCCTTCAGAATTCGGACCGCTGCTGCTCTAACGAGAGCTGCTATTACCAGCCCTTGTCTAAGGTCGAGAATTCGAGCCCCGCCTACGCCAAGACGCTCAAGTACACGGGCGACAGCCTCGATAGCCAGTGGGAACTGCACAACATCCGCAGCGCCATGCTGGCGACGTTCGAGCGCTAGTTCTCGCCGGCAGCCGGCGATGGCAGCATGCTGCCAGTCGATTCTCTTTCCGCCTGCCCGCGAAACTCCACTGGCGGGCACGCCGCCAGTGCCAACCACTCAGCATTCGGCTCGTTTCATCGCGTTAGGACGGAGAACGCGGCGCTGGCTGAAAATGGTCGGCAGATGGCCTAAGATGGAGATCGCGGTTTGTTCGGTCAACATCAGCAATTGCAACGGCTTAAATTCTGCACGCCTGGGGACTCCTCGATGTCGTTTCGCTCGACGTTTCTCGTTGTCGCCGCGGTTTGCATCCTCTTTCTGACCGGGGCTGCCGACAACAAGACGCTCATCAGCGTCGACAAAGCACCGGACGGACTGGCTCCAAGCATCGCCGCACTCGTCAATCCGAAGGGTTTTCGCGTGCAGAGCGCCGAGGGCCTCGTTTGCGACGTGTGGCTGCTCAAGGACGTGGCGCTCAAGCCCGGTTTCAAACAGACGCTCAACGTGAAATACCCGTTCCAAACCGGCGAGCTGGTCGGCGTGCTGCGGGTGGGCGAAAAAGTCGAGTTCAGCGATTTCCGCGGTCAACCGGTCAAGCCCGGCGTCTACACGCTTCGCTACGGCCAGCAGCCGCAGGATGGAAATCACATTGGGACAAGCGACGTGTACGATTTTCTGGTGGCTCTGCCGGCGGCGACGGATACCGACCCCAAGCTTTTCGTGCCCCCCGACCGTCTGCACAAGGCCAGCTCGAAATCTGTCGGCACCAATCATCCCGCCATCTTTTCGCTCCTGGCAGTCGAGTCCCCCATCGCAGCGGCCACGCTGACCAAGGAAGAAAACGACCGTTGGGTCCTGGGTGTTCCCGTGCGAGGCGACGATAGCGGTAAGAAAACCGCTTTGTCGCTACGGGTTGTCGTCGTAGGGAAAGTCGCCGGATGACCACCTTGGCGTATCGACCGAGACTCGCCGGTCGTCGCGTGCTCACGCTGCTCGCTCTTCTTGGGCTTGGCAATTTGTGGTCGGTGACAAAGATCTGGGCCAGTGAGATCAAGCCGCCCTCCGACGCTGAGAAGAAGCCGGCAACTGTCGCGGCTCACAAACCGGCCACAGCCGACACGTCTTCCCAGGAGTTGTTTCGCGGAAAGGTCGTGCTCGTCCGCGAGGCGATGGCTCGCCGCAAGATCGAGGCGCGCGAAGAAATCGACAAGCAGGTTGCGCTCGAGACCGAATCCGGCGAACTCATTCCAATCGTGCCCGACTGGCGCGGACGGGCCTTCTTTCAGGACGAGCATCTGCGAAACCGGCCGGTCGAACTGGTCGGCAAGCGGTCCAAGGGTGTCCCCTATCTTCAAGTCTTGATCGTTTTCACTTTCGACGAAAAAGGCACCCGCCAGTACACCGATTATTATTGCGACACCTGCGGCTTTGCGATGTACGAGATCAAGCCCTGCGAATGCTGTCAGGGTCCCGTTCACCTGCGGTATCAGCCGCGCGACTTGCCCGATTACATCAATCCCTCGATCCACAAGAAAACATCGGTGGTTGCCCCGAGCAAAAAGAATGTGAAGTAACGATGATCAATTCGCAGGTCCCCTCAGACTTCCACGGGTCAGAAGCGGCCGCGCGCTGTTGCAAAGATCGTTCGATTTCCGGGCGTCTGAATCCGCTCTCGCAGCCCGAGGCCGCATTCCGCCAAAACGTATGGCAATCTGGTGTACGGAACCGCGTTCCGCAATACGAATGAGTTTCCGGAGCTGCCCCAGGCGACACTTAATCGGTCGTTTTGTGGCGGTTCCGAGAAACGTTTGAGATTTTGGGAGAGCGGCCGTCACGACGTGCGCGGTCAACTGTCGCGGCGCAGACTGAGCGGCTCGCATCTTGGCGTCGCGCTGAAACCATCAGACGGTGTGAGTGCAAGCTTGCGAATCCTCCGCGCGAGCTTAAGATGGAGAGTTGATAATACCTGCCAGTGTTGATGCATTCCGGACTGCCACGGAAGCACCCGCCCTGAACCCGCCCCGAAAGTCGCGCCTCGACCAAAAAGGACGGCGGCGCAATGTGCCGGTTGGTCCTGTCCTATCTGAGTTTGGCATTCACCGCTTTCGCCGGCAGCGTCGCCCTTGCTGGCGATACCCGCTCGGCCTCTCCCGAGATCGTCAAGGTCTGCGTTGATCCGGACCGCCTCCTTCTCGACGGCCCCAGCTGCCGTTTCTCGTTGTTGGTAAGCGGTCAGACGGCCCGGGGTGAGATTGTCGATCTGACGCGTGAGGCTGCCTATTTCTCGCGGGATCCGGCCCTCGTGGAAATTGGTTCCGATGGCGTGGCGCGGAGCCTCGCGGATGGGGAGACACAAGTCGAGGTCACAGCCGCCGGAAAAACGCGGACAATTCTGGTCCAAGTTTCCGGTTCGCACCAGCCGCAATCGCTGCACTTCGAGAACGACATCCTGCCGATCTTGAGCCGGTTCGGCTGCAATTCCTCCGGCTGCCATGGCAAGGCCGAGGGGCAGAACGGCTTCAAACTCTCGATCTTCGGATTCGACCCGCGGGCCGATCGCATGGCGCTGCTTGAAGAGGGTCGCGGTCGGCGAGTTTTTCTGGCCGCACCCGACGAGAGCTTGATATTGAAGAAAGCGACGGGCAGCGTGCCGCATGGGGGCGGCGTGCGGATTCAGCGCGCCTCGCCCGAGTATCGCCTGCTCCGCGAATGGATCGCTGCCGGAGCGCCAGAAGGCGATCCGGCAGCGCCGCACATCGTATCGATCCGCGTGACACCGCGAGAACGGCGACTGCGGATCCAGGACTCCCAGCAGTTGCGCGTTGTCGCGCGGTACGCCGACGGGCGCGAGGTCGATGTGACGTCGCATGCCAAATTCCAATCCAACCGAGAGGAGCTAGCACGGGTCGCCAGTTTTGGCCTGGTCACTGCCGGCGATCACCCGGGGGAAGCCGCCGTCATGGCTTCTTACATGAATGAGGTCGACGTATTCCGGGCCCTCATTCCGATGGCCGCTCCAGACTCGAAGGGCGTCGCTGGGCCAGTATCGCCGTCGCCGCAAAACTTCATCGATCGGTTGGTGGCAGCGAAGCTCGAGCAGCTCAACGTCCTCCCTTCAGCGCTCTGTACCGACGACGAGTTCGTGCGTCGCGTCTATCTCGACGTGATCGGCACGCTCCCCACTCCGGACGAGGTGCGCACCTACCTGGCCGATCGCCATGCGGATCGCGGAACGCGGCTCGTCGAGAATTTACTGGGACGCCCCGAATATGCGGAGTACTGGGCGCTGAAGTGGTCGGACCTGTTGCGGGTCGATCGGCGCGTGCTCGGTTACAGGCAGGCGTATGACTATTACGCCTGGATCCGCGACAGCGTCGCGGAAAACAAGCCGTACGACCGTTTTGCGCGGGAAATCATCACCGCCGAGGGACTCCTGACGCAGGTGCCCGAGGGCGCACTGTTCAAAGTCGATTCCGATCCGGGCAAGATCGCCAGCTCGGTCTCGCAAGTCTTCCTTGGCGTGCGAATCGCCTGCGCCCAGTGCCACCACCATCCGTACGATCGCTGGACCCAAACCGATTATTACGGAATGCAGGCCTGCTTTTCGCAGGTGGCGTTCAAACCGACTCCGCGGGGAGACCTGCTCGCCTCGCTCTCGACCGCTCCGACGCGCAACCCACGCACGGGCGAGGAAGTCTTTGCCCATCCGCTGGAGATGCCGACTCCCAAGGCGTCGCCGCCTGGGGACCGCCGCCAGCTTCTGGCCGCCTGGCTCACCCGCCCGGACAATCCCTGGTTCGCGCGGTGTTTCGCCAATCGGATGTGGGAGCATTTGCTCGGACGGGGGATTGTCGAGCCGATTGACGACTTCAGGCTCACCAATCCTCCGTCGAATCCCGAGCTGCTCGACGCGTTGGCCGCTGACTTTGTGCACCACGGCTACGACGTCAAGCACCTGATCCGCACGATCACCGCCTCCCGAACCTATCGGCTTTCCTCCGAGCCCAACGCGACCAACGAGCGGGATGACGAAAATTATTCCCGGGCCTTGCTCCGTCGGCTCGACGCCGAAGTTTTGCTCGACGCGATCTGCCAGACCACCGGGACCCGCGAGAAGTTCCGCGGAATTCCCGCCGGTTCCCGGGCCATCGAGCTGTGGGACAACGAATCGCCCCATTATTTCCTGAAACTGTTTGGCCGACCGGTGCGAGTCACCGCCTGTCAGTGCGAGCGCAGCTCCGAGCCGAGCGTGTCCCAAGTGCTGCATGTGCTCAATTCACCGAACATCCACGCGAAGCTCGCCAGCGCGGCCGGCCAGATTGCCCGGCTCACGGATCGTTTCGCGAGCGATAGGGTGCTCGTCGACGAAATCTACCTGACGTTTTACGCACGCTATCCGTCGTCCCATGAACGTGAGGCCGCCCTCAATTATTTCAAGAGTGCCGAATCGCACGCCGGTGAAGGCCGACGCAAGGCGGCCGAAGACCTGGCGTGGAGCCTGATGAATACGGTCGAGTTTTTGTTCAACCATTGAAGCCCGTTAGCGACAAAGCACCGTCCGCTCGTCTGCGTGCAGGAGTACAGGAAACATGACTGCCAGTTTCCCCAGTTGCGATGGAATCCGGCGCCGCGATTTGCTGAAAATCGGCGTCGCCAGCACACTCGGATTTTCGCTTTCGCTGCCTACACTCCTGCAGCGGCGTGCGGCAGCGGCTCAAACTGACGCGGCACGCGGCACCCGCCCCGTGCGCGAGGTATCGCTGCTGATCATTTATCTGCAGGGCGGGATGAGCACGATCGACGTATTCGATCTGAAGCCCGAAGCGCCCCCGAATTTCGCGGAGATTTTCGGCCGATCGACACGAATGCCGCAGGGCTACAAATCAGCGAGCATCTGCCCGCGCTGGCCCGGCAGGGGGATAAATTCTCGCTCTTGCGATCCTTCACGCACAACAACTCGGGGCATGGTTCGGCCGACCACTACATGCTGACCGGTTACAACCCGTCGGCCGCTTTCAACCCAAACCTGAAGCCCAATAACGAGCGTCCTTCGCACGGATCGATCATGGCCCGCAAGCTCGGGCCGCGCGGTGCCGTGCCACCGTACGTCTCGGTGTTGAAGATGCACAATTCGGCCGGTCCGGCCTACCTGGGCGCGTCGGCCGCGCCGTTCGTTGCTGAGGGCGATCCGAATACGCCCGGCTTCACTGTTCCGGATCTGCTGCCGCCGATGACGGTCGATGCCAGCCGGCTGAATCGTCGCCGGGCCCTGCTCGATCATGTCGATCGCTATCGTCGCCGGGCCACACTGCGGGCCAACGCCGCAGCCCAGACGGTCACTGCCTTTCAGCAGAAAGCCTTCGAGCTAATGACCTCCGCGGCGACTCGCGCAGCCTTTGACATCTCGGCGGAGCGCGATTCGGTGCGGGACGACTATGGCCGACACACGCTGGGCCAGTCGTGCCTGTTGGCCCGCCGGCTGATCGAAGCGGGCACGCGCTGCGCGATGGTGACGCACAATAATTGGGACACTCACAGCAACAACTTCCACATCTTGAAGACTGTTTTGCTGCCGCAGCTCAATGCCGGGTTGGGAACGTTGTTGCGCGACCTGTCCGACCGTGGCCTGCTGGAAACAACGCTCGTGGTAGTCATGGGCGAATTCGGCCGCACACCGCGGATCAACTCCAACGCTGGCCGCGACCACTGGGGGCCGGCCAACGCGCTGCTGTTGGCCGGCGGCGGAATTGCGGGGGGACGCGTCGTGGGACGCACCAACGAGCACGGCGAGCGCCCGGTTGCCGATCCCAACGGTCCGGAGGATCTCGCCGCCACGATCTATCACTGTCTGGGCATCAATTCCGAGGATGAATTCCATACGCCGGAAGGTCGTCCGATCAAGATCGTCAACAACGGTCGCGTCATCAAAGGGCTGATCTAACGGACAAACGGATGCGGGCACTCACCTCAATTCTCGCTCTCTTCTTCGCAACGATGGCTTTTGCCGTGGGACGGCCGGCCGGGGCCGAGCCGCCGGTGGCCTCATACATCTTTCCCGCCGGCGGACAGCGGGGGACGACCGTCGCGATTCGGGTCGGCGGCTTGTATCTCAACGATGCGTGCAATTTCGACCTGCTCGGCCCAGGCGTTTTGGCTTCGACGCGGATCGCTGCCACAAAGACCATCTGGTTTGAAGGGCCGCTGCTCTATCCGCCGCTTTCGCAGCAACCCGAGGTCTATCCCAAGGATTTCTCGGGATCGGTCCGCATCGACTCGTCGGCAGTGCCCGGCGTCCGGTATTGGCGCGTTTCGACTTCTCAGGGGACGACCGCACTTAAGAAATTTGTGGTCGGAGAGCTACCGGAAATCGTGGAGGACGAGATTGACGGAGACCCTGTTCCGATTCCCATCAAACCGCCCGTGACGATTAATGGTCGGATCTTTCCCCGCGAAGACGTTGACATTTGGACGTTTCCGTCGCGAGCCGGCGACGTGGTGAGTTGCGAGGTGGCGGCGGCACGAATCGGATCGCCCCTCGATGCGCGGCTCGAAGTTCGCCGGGCCGACGGTCGGCTTGTAGCCGAAAACGTCAACGTGCCCGGTCCAGACGCCGGGCTCCGCTTCACGGCTCCGAGCGACAGTGAGTACCAACTTCGCATCTGCGACGCCGCTTTTCGCGGCAATCAGGATTACGTCTACCGGTTAACCGTGACGAAGGGGCCGGCGCTCGACGCGGTCTATCCGCTCGGCGGGAGGCGCAACTCCCAGCTCGAGCTGCATCTGACCGGCGCGAATCTCGCCACAGATTTTGCCCGCGTCAAACTGCCAGCCGACGCGGCTTCGTGTGCGGTCGTCAGGCCACGGATCGGCGAGGGTACGCGTGCGGAGATTGCACTCGAAACAGACGACCTACCCGAGTTCGTCGAAGAGACTGCCACCGCACTTCCGGGTGGGGCTCATCGCGCGGATCTGCCCGCCATCCTGAATGGTCGCATTCTTCATCCCGGCGAGGCCGACATCTGGCAAGTGACGGCCCACAAGGGGGACAACTACTTGCTCGACCTCCGCGCCGCCCGCTTGGGTTCGCTCCTCGACTCGGTGTTGACGATCCTCGATTCCAAAGGAAGGCAGTTGGCGACCTGCGACGACATAAGCGCTGGGCAGCCCGACTCGCAGATTGCTTGGAAAGTCTCCGCGGACGGAACTTACTCGATCCGCGTCGAAGACCGCCTCCCGTCACGTGGAGGCCCGCGGTACTCCTACCGACTCAAGATCGAGCCCGCTAACCGCGCCGCAGACTTTCAGCTGAAACTGGCGGTCAACGCACTCAACATCGAGCGCGGGGCCGTGGCCACGCTCCCGATCGCCATCGAGCGCCGGGGCGGCTTCAAAGGACCGGTGGCCCTCGAAATCGACGGACTGCCAGCTGGCGTGACGGCCTCGGGATTGCAACCCGTGGCTGGTGGGAAGGCCGAGATCCGCCTCAAGGCGAACCGCCAGGCAAAAGTGGTGACCGCGGCCGTCATAGTGCGGGGCACGGCGGTTGTCGACGGCAAGACTGTCGTGCGAAGGGCGTCGTTCCCAACGGATCCCGGCGACCCACCGATCGAGCACGTGGCCGTCGCCGTCACCGTGCCTACGCCGTTTAAGTTTTCGGCACTCTACGACCAAGCCTACACGCCTCGCGGCTCGGTCTACGTCAAGCACTATGTGATCGCGCCAACGGCTATACCGGGCCGCTCGAAGTGCGGCCGGCTGACCGTCGCGTGCGGTACGCGCAAGGAGTCAACGGGCCGACCCTTCACGTCTCCGAGAAGGTCGACAGCTTTGATTACCCATTGACTCTGGCGCCCTTCATGGAGATTCTCCGTACCAGCCGCACCAACCTGATGGCCACCGGCGTCGTCGTCGATCCCGACGGCACGCGGCACCCTGTCACCTACTCGACCGAGTCGCAGAACGAGCAGATGGTTTCGATCGTCTCACCCGAGCGGATGACCCTGGTGCTCGATCCGGCGTCTGTTCTCGCGGAGCCCGGTAAATCGGTCGTCGTTCATGTGCGCACAGTCCGCGGCCGGCAACTCACGGGGCCGGTCCGCGTGGAGTTGGTCTGCCCGCGACACATTCAGGGCATCGCGGCGGAGCCCGCCACGATCGAGTCGGTCGATTCGGCGACGGACCTTCGCGTGTGCTTCGCCGACGGCTCGCTCGGGCCATTCAACATGCAGCTCACCGTCCGGGCCACTAGCATCGATTCTCGCGGCTATCCGGTGATCGCCGAATCGGCGCTCCCGATCGGCCGCTGACCTCTTCATGGTTGGCACGGCACTCCCATCGCTTGGACATAGTGCGAAAATCGATCGAATGCTGCCGCTGATTTCAGTACGTTTTACCCGCACACACAGCTTGAGGCCGCATTCCGCCAAAACGTATGAGAATCCGGCACGCAGAACCGTGTGCCGAAAAACGGATGACTTTTCAGGAACTGTCACCCCCGGCACTTATCGGTCGTTTCCTGCGGCTTGCAGAAAACGGTTGAGTTTGCGGGACGACGCTGCGGACGGCGACCAGATTTCATCGTCCGACTAAGGGGGAGAACGAACGGGAGAAGATGCCTACGTCGCGGCTACGAGGACGCAGTGGCGAAGAGGGGCGTGATGGCTCCTAAACGATGTGTTCGAGACAATAGTGGAGGGGCCCGTTGACCGAAAGTGGGGGAGATTCTAGAAGGCCGCGGCGTGACGTCCCGCGTGCGCGTCGCCGGCGGCATCGAATTGGCCCGTGGGCTCGATGCGGATCACACTGGGAGCCCACAACGCGCCTGGGACGGTTTCGACCTTGTGCCCCAATCGCTCGAGCGCCTGGATGGTGGCGGGCTCGGCATTCGCCTGGATCAGGAGGCTCCCCAACACAGGGGACGTTTGGCGAAACGAACCCAAATGATGACGGGTGCCGAAGCGGACAGCCTGGACCGATTCCGACGCCGAAAGCGATCGTCGCCCTCAGCGGCGCCGGGCAACCCGAAGGAAGTCCTGGTGGGCTGAATACCGATATCGTCCGCTGGGCTGCCGAAAATGCTCTTCGACGTACCGTTCAAGTTCTTGCCACGCCGGCGGCGAGGGAATGGGCGGCAGCACGTTCAAAACGAACTCGGCGATTTCGCAGGCCGTCGGCAAATCTTCGGCCTCGATATGGGCGGGAACGGTTTCGACGCGCGCGTCGAAGTCGACCCCGGCCCTTAACTCGCCCACCGTCTGACAGAGTTCGTTCAGATCGTGCGGGCTGCCGATGAAGTGACGCACCATCCGCATGCAATCGGTCTCCGGGTTCTGGATCGTGACGGCAAGTACCCCGCCCAACTCCAGCCATGTGATCAGCCGGTGAAGACTGACTTCCCACTCGACTCGAGGAATGTAGTAGAAGACGTGCGAACAGAGGATGAAATTCGCCTTGGCCTCGACGAGCGCGTCCATGAACCGGCTCGACATCAGCTCTGCGGTGGGGCAGGCGGCCTGAAGGTCGGCCGCAAGCGAGGGATTTGGCTCGATCGCGATGACACGCTCGAACGAAGGCATCAACCGAGCAGTGAGTTCTCCATTTCCCGCCCCGACATCGATCATGGTGCTGCGAGCCGGCAGCTTCACGACCTCGCGCCGTATCCAGTCGAAGGCGTTCTTTTTCTGGTCGGTGTGGGCCAGGAACTTAGCAAAGACTTGATGATACTCCGGCGTATTTGAGACAAAAGAGCGGACGAATGTCGGACGGCTCATAGGGATTCTCCTCCCGCCCAGAGTGCCGAATCATTATATGGCCGTGGAGGATCTGCAACCGGTCAGGTGATCGCTTTCCCGGAGTTTCAGACGGCGGTCGGGCAGAGTGACGTCGGCACATCGATCAGCGTCTCATCGAAGTGGCACTCGCGACCGCGTCTTGGAAGCGTTCGAATTCTGCCGCCGATTTCAGAGCGTTTTGACCGCTCTCGCCTCCTGAGCCCTGATTCCGCCAAAACGTATGAGAATCCGGCACGCGGAGCGTGTGCCGAAAAACGAATGAGTTTCCGGTGTCAGCCTGGGCGGCACTTATCGGTGGTTCGCTGGCGTGTCCGGGAAAAGGGTTGAGTTCCCCGGAAAGCGACTCAATCGCCGGTTGACCGAGTTCGTCTCATCAACGCCTAACCAGCCGCAAATAGCGCTTCACGGCTTTGCCTTTTCGCTCGTCTTCACGCGTTCCAACTCAGCGACCAGTCGTTTGAAGTCGTCACGGGCGCGCAGTGAGTCGAGGTCATGGTCCTCTTTGATATGGGCCACGTTCTTGTAGCCGGCACTGACGGCTTGCTTGAGCCAAGCCATAGCACGGTCGGCCTCAACGTCGGCCTCTTTGGCCGCGGAGGGGGATGTGTCGGCCGCACGGAGCGTGCCGGCGGCGACCGCACGGAAGCAGGCGGCGTTGTACAGGCTGCTGGAGTCGGTGCGGTTGGGCTTCTCCCAAATCGCCGCTGCCTGGCGAATGACGATGACCGCCTCGGCCCCGCGATGGACTGCCAGCAGACTTTCGGCCAAGTCTGTCATGCTCTTAAGCGTGGAGGCGTGGTCAGGGCCGAGCCTGGTCGTGCGCAGCGCCAGCGTCCCCTCGCGAAGCTTAAGAGCGGCGGCATGGCGCCCGAGGGCTGCGTAACTATTGGCCAGGTTCGCCATGCACGTGAGCGTGGCGGGGTGGTCGGGGCCGTACTTGCTCTTGATCCGTTCCAGCGTTTCCTCACGGAGCTTTAGTGCATCAGCAGAGCGGCCGACGTCCACGTAATTGTTGGCCAAATCGTTCATGATCCTAAGTGTGTCTGGGTGGTCGAGGCCAAGCTTGGCCTTGTCGAGTGCCAGCGTCTCCTCGAAAAGCTTCAGGGAATCGGCGCGTCGGCCAACATTGAAGTAGCCGCAGGCCAATCCGTGCATGCACACCAGCGTTTCGGGGTGGTCGGGCCCAAGCCGGACCCTGAAGAGCGCCAGTGCTTCCTCATAAAGCTTCAGAGCGTCGTCGTGTCGGCCAAGGACTCGATTGGTGTTGGCAAGGTGAAACAGGCATGTGAGCGTTTCGGGGTCGTCGGGGCCGAATGTGGCCCTGTCGAGCACGAGCGTCTCCTCGCGGAGCTTCAGAGCCTCGGCGTGTCGGCCGAGGTCATCGTAGCTGTTGGCCAGATTGTTCATGCTGATGAGCGTGTCGGGGTGATTGGGACCGAGCCGAGCCTTCCGCAGTCCCAGCGTTTCCTCGCGGAGCTTGAGTGCATCGTCGTAGCGGCCCATATCGCCGTAACTAATTGCCAGTTGATTCATGCTGCTGAGCGTGTCAGGGTGGTCAGGGCCAAGCTGCCGTGAAAACAGCGTGAAGGCCGCCTCCTCCTGCTCCGCTGCCTTTCGATCGTCGCCCAAGTCGTAAAACGACTGTCCCAGTGTCAATCGCAACCGGGCCTCAATCAGCGGCTGGTCGGGAAAACTCTGTTTCACGAATGGCAGAGCCGACTCGATGGCCTTTTTTAGCGTGACTTCGCGGCCCAGGCCGCCCCGCAGTCCTTCGGGGCGCGCTGCTGCGAGAATTCGATCCTTGACGAATGACAGCATCGCCTTGGTTTCCGCCTCGCGGGCCAGGGCGTCTCTTTCGCGCGCGTCGCCCGCAGCGCTTGCCAGGTGGCGACTGCCGTGCCGGCCATAAGAGCCAGAGCCACAGCGACCGCCGTCAGCACAGCCGCTCGGTTGCGCTGAACCAATTTCTTAAGGCGGTAGCTCGTGGAGGGCGGTCTCGCCGTAATTGTTTCATTTCGAAGATAACGTTCGATGTCCTCTGCGAAGGCACCGGTTGTCGTGTAGCGGCGGTTGCGGTCCTTTTCGAGCGACTTCATCACGATCCAGTCCAGATCGCCACGCACGAGACGGGTCAACTGCGCGGGCTCCAGGCTCCGCTGCGCCGCAACGGAGGGCAAAGAGCCAGAACCGCTGAGCTTGGTGCTCGGTTTGCTGGGCTCCTCTTCCTTGATCAGCCTTACGATCTCCTGCCCGATGGCGCTTTTGACCTGCTGCCGATCGAGGGGCGTGGTTCCGGTCAAAAGCTCGTAGAGCACCACGCCGAGCGAATAGATATCAGTGCGCGTGTCGATGTCGAGGTTATTGAACTCGGCCTGCTCGGGGCTCATGTACAGGGGCGTTCCGACCATGACCCCATGCGCCGTGTACAATGTGTGTTCCGTGAGCGGCTGGTTAATCGCCTTGGCCAGACCAAAGTCGATCACCTTCGGGACCGGTCGACCGTCATACAGGCAGACCAGGATGTTCGAGGGTTTCAAATCGCGGTGAATGATCCCTTTCTGATGCGCGTGCTGCACCGCCTGGCAGACTTGCGTGAACAGGTTGAGTCGCCCCTCGATAGTCACCCGGGCACGATCGCAATATTCAGTGATAGGCACCCCTTTGACGTATTCCATCGCGAAGTACGGGTGTCCCTGGTCGGTGACTCCTCCATCGAGCACTTTGGCGATGTTCGGATGATCCATCAGCGCCAAGGCTTGGCGCTCGACCTCGAAGCGCGACAACACTTGCCGGCTATCCATGCCGGGCTTGATGAGTTTGATCGCCACGCGCCGCCGAACGGGCTGCATCTGTTCGGCAGCCCACACCGTTCCCATTCCGCCTTCACCGATCTCTTCGAGCAGTCGGTAGCGGCCTGCGATCGTCCTACCTGCCGAGGCGGTTGCTGAATCGATCACGGTCGCGCGCAATCCGGGGGCAACGTCCGAGCGTCCGACGCCAGGCAACTCGTTTGATCGGTCATGCGCTTGCAGAAGCGCCTCGACTCGCGATCGCAACTCGTCATCGCCTGCGCACTGCGCGTCAAGGACCTCGGCCCGCTTTGCGGGGTCTTTGGATTCGACGGCCGCCAGAAACACGGCCTGCTCGCGACTCGCCTCAAACGGCATGGATTCCCCTCGACCCGATCCATCTTTCCCTGCGGCGTCTACGAAGCAGCCTGTCGAAAAATAGCCGACATGTCTACCGCATTCAGCGTTTTAGATCATGCGCAGCCAGGCCCTGGGAGTAGGTCAAATTTTGGCGAGCCCGATACACGGTCAGCCCCGGGACCGGCCAAAGGAGCTTGGTTACAGCGAGTTGGCGGTCGAGGTCGCGAGGCGGTAGTTTTTCAGAATCTCTGCGGCTGTGAGACAGCGCGGATAGATCGCCACCTCGTCGAGTCCGCCTCGCAAGAAACTCGTGAGATCCCGACAGCCGAGCCGCAGCGGCGCTCCGCCGGGTCGGGGCGTGACGCGGTAGGAGCGGTAGAGCGTGGGTGAGCTGGGGGGGCCGTTCTTGAGCACGCCGTCTCGATAGATGGCGACGCCTGCGTTGCTGCTCGGGGGTTGGTACACGGCCACGACGTCGATCCACCGGCCCGGCACGATGGGCTCCTCGAAGTGCGCTCCGGCGCCTTCGCCGCCGTTGGAATTCCAGATGTAGGCGGAGAGCCGGTTGGGGCGGCTCGAGTCTTTCTTGTAGAAGCGGAAGCCCCACTCGAAGGCCCCGGCGTCGCCTTTGCCAAGCCAATGGATGTACTCGGCGCGGGCGCGCACGGGAAATTGAGCAGGTCCGGACGCAGCCAGGCTTGCACCGTCAGCCCCGACGGACCGACGCTGAAGGCGCTTTGGCTGGGAACCTCGACGTAGGATTTGCCGTCAAGGCCAACGGCCGTGTTGGCGTCCTGTCGGATTGCCCCCGGCTGACCGAGTGCGGGCGATCCGTGGTAGATGCCGTAGTTGACATAGCCGGACCAATCGAAGGCCGTGGGCCCGCTCGTCTCGCTCAATCGCCAGTAGCCGACCGGCCCGAGAGAAATCACATGCTGGCTATAGAGCGAGTTGGCGACGGGCGTTTGGCGCGGCCGACCGTCTGCCGCAACTGCTGTGCGCCCCGTCAGGGCGATGGTGGCCAGGCCGGCGCCGCCGGCCAATCTCAACCACTCGCGTCGATTCAGATGAGAAGTGATCATGGTCGCTCTTTCTGGATCCTTGGTGGTTTTGGAGTTTACTCGCGCCGCAGACGGGAAGAGCGGTCCGGCCTCCCTGTGCCGCGTGAACGAGAGTTCGAGAGTCGTTCACTTTGGCCCCTGGGGGGATCAGAGGACTGTGGACGCTTTGAGTTGTCGAAGGATCACCGCGAGCTGTTAACGGTGGCGACCCGCGCTCGCCTTTTGGGCGGGCTCGGAGCGCCCCCGGTTGGATGCTTGCGGCACAAATTTCGGGTTTGCCAATCGCTGATCGGGAGTTTCGCGAATGCCGCCCGGGTTGAGTCCGGCCGTGGACACGGGGCGACGCGCGACAACGGGCGGCGTGCGGTTGGACTGAGTTCCCGAGGTTTCCGCGAGTTGTTTGCCCGCGCTCGCGGAGGACGTTTCAAGCAGTTTCTGGCGGGCTTGCTTGCTGAGTTTGGACCGGTCCGCGATCTTGGACTCGACTCGGTTGTCGGCGACGTTTCCGCCGCGCGGGTTGTGCAGGTAGACGTCTGCAGGTTTCGCGCCTGCGTGATTCGGCTCGTGTCGCGCAGACTTCGTTTCGAGCTCGAGACGCCTGCTCGCGGCATCGTAATAGCGGTGTCGTGATCGTGCGAATTCGCCGTGCTCGGCCGTGCTCAGGTTCTCGAACCGCATCGACGACGGGCCGGTGCGGGCGACGAATTTGCCCAGCGGCAGGGCCAACGACTCGAATTTCGAACCGGAGCGGTGGGCCTGATTCGCGAGGGCTTCGAACGTCCGCGCCGGGCGCAACCGGGCGTCGCTGCGCATCGTCCTGAAATCGTCGACCAGCTTTTCGTGCCAGCCAGCGTCCTTGTGGTGGGCCCAGCTACAAAAGGCGAAGCACGAGTCGTAGCCGAGGCTGCTCATATGAAACGCGAACCACGGGGAAATGCCGGCCTGCGCACAGTTCGCTCCGTAGTAGTCGCCGAAGCAATAACAGCCGCAGGGTCCGTTGACGAACAGGCAATCGGTCAAGAGATCGGTATTGAGGACGACACTCGGCGTGTAGGAGAACCCCCACCCGTGATAGCCGCGGCGGAAAGACACCGGCGCAAACAACACGCCGCGGTGCGCGAGTTCGTAGTCCCAATAGCCGTCCACAAAGACATAGCCGGCGGGAGTCCAGACATAGTGTGCAGGAATCCAGACCCATCCGCGTTGGATCGGCGACCATTGGCCCGCAAGCCACAAGAAGCGACCGTGCCGGCGAATCCACGTGCCCGGAATCCAGGTGTAGTCCGGCGTCGGCGGGTTCCCCACGGGCCCTGATTCGAGGGAGGCCGGTGGCTGCGGCACGTATGGAACTCCTGTCGCTGAAGTGGCCCCGGGATTGGTGGTCGCCGCACCCGCGGAACTCACGGCTCCGGGATTCGCGGTCGGATCCGTAGCGACGCTGGAACCAGTTGTCGGATCCACTCCGCTCACGGGATTTGTTCCGTTATCCGTCGGATTCGTGGGCGGAGGTGTCGTCGGATCCGGCGCTGCTGGGATTGCCGCTGTCGGATCGGATGCGGCCCCTGACGTTGGATTGGCCGTTGTCGGATCGGGGCCGGGGACCGCTCCCTGATTAGTGGGGTCGTTTCCGGCTGACGCCGTGGGATCGGTGGAAGTCGCAGGACTCGTTGTCGTGGGATCGGGTGTGGCGCCGGCATTGGAATTGATAGTCGGATCGGCTCCCGTGTCTCCTGCCGGATTCGTTCCGACGGTCGTCTTCGGATTCGCGATCGGATCCCCTGCGCCGGCGGTGGTTGGGTTGGGCGATGTTCCGCTCGTCAGATTTCCCGGACCGTTCACTCCCAATCGCGGGGTAAACGATGCCAGTGCAGTCGCCGTTTCACTGCGACGCCAGTATCCCGAGACCCATTGGTAGCCTGTTCCGCTCTGCGTCCAATAGCCCGGCACCCAAGCGAGTCCCGGCGGGATCATCCGCCAAATCCCGCTCGTCCAAACGAATTTTTGTTGAGTGAGGTCCCAACTCCAATACCCCGGAATCCATTGAACGTCATTTCCCGCCGGCTTCATGCCGGGTGGGATTTCCTCGACAGGTGCCGGAGGTTTGTTGAGAATGACCGGGTTCGGGGCCGGATTGAACAGCACAGGCTGGCCGAACGCTTCGTGCACTGGGCCCTGTGTCAACACCTGAAGGTTCGGGTCAACCTGGGATGCGAGAGCCGGAGCGGCCGAGCCGGCTGTCGGATTCGAGTTTGCGGGCGACGTGCCGGCGGCCGTCGTCGATGTCGCGGTTTGCTGGGCAGTCAGCAGCCGACGAGACGGGCCAGCCACCCACAGAACTGTGAGGATTAAGGTCGCGAGCCAACTCGTCACAACGATTTCTGCCGGCCCTCGGGAGGTCTTCATCGGTCGTTCCTCTTTTCTCGGGTGTGTCAAATTGGCAAGCATTGGGAGAGCATCACTATCGGCGGCCCTCGGTCGCCTTATCGGTGTGCGGTTCCGTTCGGCTTTGTGGATGGCTCGCGGGCTTGCTCGCCGTGCGCATCTCGCCTCTGTTCTGAGCTCCGCCACTCGGATGTGTTGGCTTCGCATTGCGCGCGACGCTGTTTTTCAGGCTCGCTTGTCCGTGCGGGCTCCGAAAGAACAGGTGCACCCTCTCGAGGAACTGGCGATTGAGCAGGGCGAGTTGAAGCAATCGCGGCAGCTCGCTGACCTGTGCGAAGGTCATGTTCACCCGCAGGATTCGCCGGACTGGGTCGAAGATCGTCAGGGTTCGAGGAATCGCTACGAATCCGCTCGGGTTGGCACCAGCACGTACTCGCCGGAACCGGCGACGGAGAGAAGGTCCTGCACGGTTCCGATCACAACACCACCGACCAGGATTGCCCTCGAACCGATGATGTGGCTGCCGCGAATCAGAGTCAGGCTCGGAAATCCAGGCGCTGGGACAGGTTGCACGCCAGGAAGTGGTTGGACTCCGGGCACTGGGAACGGTTGGGTGGCGACGGGTGGGACAGGGGCCGCTGGACTTCCCACCGCCGGGAGCGGTTGGGCTGGAGGCGGAAGCGGTTGAACTGGCGCCCCTGCGGGCGGGTCATCCGCGGCCGCTGGCACCAGATCGCCTGCGTCCGCAGGGAGCGGTTGGGCCGCGGCTGGCGGGACCGGTTGTGGGACCCGAGGACCTCCGCCGGCGATCGCCGGTCCTTGGCCGAAGGAAACTTGAATACTCGACAGGGCCAACAAGCCCACGAAAGCGATCACGGAAAATGAGCGGGTGGTGTTCATGCGTTTGTTCCTTTTGTCTGGGCGTGCGTGTCGGTTACGGATTCGCGGGCGACATCACATGGCAGATCCGAAGCTTACGTCTGCCACACAACAATTTGATTTGCGGAACACACCAATCCGCCTCGGGGACCAGAAGACGATCCCCGAGGGGTGGGCGCACCATTGGACGGCAGCCGCTGGGCGGCGTCGATTCAACGAGGAGGGGCTGCTCCTCTGACGACACGACGACTTGAGGTGGACCCTCCGGCGACAGAAGGGCGGCCGCCAACGCCGGACGGTGGCAATGAGGGGCTCGCGACCATGTAACGGATCGTGAACTTGTGTCCGTGCGACTGCACATCCAGGTTGAACTGCGGGTAGTTCGCCGTCGGCACGTTGACGGGACGATGCGGCGGGTCGTCCTCGCCTGACACGGTGATCCACCCGAGGTTCTTACGGATCGCGATCCGCTCCTGGACGTTCGCGTCGCGCAACGCCCACGCAACCTGATAGGCGCGCGCGAGCGACGTATCGACGGCGGTACGCAGCTTTTGTTCGTTGACCGTTCGCTTGTCGGGCTTGGCCCAGACGGTTCCCCCAGCCACCTTCAGGCCGTTCTTGACACCCAGGCGGGCAGCGTTGAGGATCTCCGCCTCGCGCGGCGGTTGCGCGACGAACGCGTCGTAGGCGGCGCGTCCCGTCACCGCGAGATCGGCCGCCGCCAGCCCGGCGTGGGGGTTGTCGTTGTAGAAGGCGAGGGCGGCCGCGGCGAGCGCCGTGTGAGGATTCTTGAGCTGTGCGACGCCCCGGAGCGCAGGCGTGACTCGCAGGCCGTAGTTTCCAGCGGTCTTGCCGTCGGGGAACCTCCCCACGACCGACAGTAGATCATGCACGTGCTTCACTGCCTCACGATCGCTCATCGTCTCCCCGGGCGGATCGGGAAACCCCACCCCACTGTGGTCAGGCATCGACGGGGTGCAAGGCTCGTCGGCTCCCGGGTTGACTGCCGGACGCACGACCAAGGGCCCGTGCGCGCGGCCGCGCTCGAGGTTCGGGTCAATGAGGAAGGAGACGATCTCTCTGGCGAAATAGGTGGGTCGCTCGTTGTGGATGGAGTGGCCTGTGTGGGTGAGGAACATCGTGCGGCCGGGCGTGTTGGTCATATCCTTCGCCATCTCCTGCGTCCGCGAATATCGATTGTTCCAGTGGAGGCCGGGGCCCTCGTCCCAGTTGTCGTCATCCGCGGCGCCGAGGAGCGTGGGGATCGTGATGTATTTGTAGACGGGGGGTTTGTGGGAATCCTTCGCCGCGTGTCCGCTCGCAAATCCGTCGTTGTGGAAGCTGAAGAGCGTCATCTCGGCGCCGAGCCGCCAGTGCCAGCGCCGCCCCGCCGCGTTGTAGATTTCCTGATACTCGAGGCGGGTCGCGCTGATGTAGTCGAACTTGCACTTCCAATCGGGGTACACACCCCTGCGGCTGCCGGCGGCGCCGGCGCCGTTGAAGCGCGTTCCGCGGTACCACTCATCCGGATTGGGCTGGACGCCCGTGAACGGCTCTCCGAACACATGGTCGAAGTAGTCCTTGCGGCGACCGGGGTCCTCACCCTGTCGCCATCGACCCTGGGCGGAGTTGAGGACGATGTTGATCTTCTTCAGGTCGGCCCCGTACGACTCCCACACGCTGGCGGCGCTCCACGCCACGATCTTCTTGAGCCACGGCTTGTCGGTGCGATGCCCCATGCGAAGGGAGAGGGCGCCGCCGGTGCTGCCGCCGATGATGAAGATGTTGCGATTGGTGATTGGGACGACCTTGTTGAGGGTCTCGATGAAGTCGCCGATGAAGTCCTCACTGAATTGAAGGAGCGCGTAGCGCATCGGGTCCCGGCTCGTCGCGCTCTTGAAGAGGTTCCCGTCCCAGTGCGTCTGGTTGTCGGGGAACATCGAGATCGGATCGACCATCGACGAGTAGCCCTGGCTCGGCTGGTCGAACCCGATCACCGTGTACCGCTTCCCCTTGGCGAGCCCCGCGGCGTGAAGCTTGGGAACGAGATCGAGCGACTCCTCGAGCCGCGACCCCGGCCCGCCGTGGAGGTAGACGATGATGTCGTCTCCGGGCGGAATCGTCGGAACGGTGGTGGGAGGGATGCTGGCCGTCTTCCAGGCGTCCTGATGCAACTGTGCGAACGCCGTCGCGGGGACGGCAAGACCGAGAGCGGTGGCGGCGACGAGGGCCGAGCGAAACGCCCAATGACTACGCATGGTACTGACCTCCCCAAATAGCGCCTTTTTGCGCGAGATCCGACAAATGGAGTTAATCGCGTCAACCAGCTACGCTGCGCTGGTGATGCTCATTGGTTGTATCGACGCCATGTCGCCCCATTTAGGTCGGCCTAGCGCGTCACTCGGCGCGGTTAGTTTGTCCCAATCGGCTCGCAGGACTCGCCAAGCGATTCACAATTCCATGCGACGTCGACGGACCGGCCTGTCGAAAAAAACGATCAGCAACCCGCATCACCCGGAACTGTTGCCGGGCAACTGAGTGGACTTCATGGGTCGTTCCTCATTCCTTTCAGTGCGACAAATTGGCAAGCATCGCCGACGAGCAGCGCTATCGGTGAAGATCGGGCCCCTTCCCCGAGTGCGATTCAGTTCGGTTTTGCTGGCCGGTCGCTGGCTTGCTCGCCGTGCGCGTCTCGCCTCGGTTCTGAGGTCCGCCAGCCGGATATGTTGGCCTCGCACTGCGCGCGACGCCGTTTTTCAGAATCGCTTGTCCGTGTGGGCTGTGAAAGTACCGGTGCACGCGTTCCAAGAACTCGCGATTGAGCCGAGCGAGTAGGAGCAGCCGCGGCAGCTCGCCACACTGCGCGAACGTCATGTTCACTTGCAGGATTCGCGAAACCGGATCGAAGATCGTCAGGCTCCGAGGAATCGCCACGAATCCGCTTGGGTTGGCGATCAACACGTACTCGTCGGAACCCGCGACAGAGAGGAGATCCTGCACAGTTCCGATCGGAACGCCACCCAACACTAATGCTCTCGAACCGATGATGTGGCTACCACGTATCAAATTCGGACCTGGGACTCCGGGCACTGGAAGGGGTTGGGCTCCAACGGGTGGGACTGCTGGGACCGGTTGAGCCGGCGCTGTCGGGAATGGTTGCGCCGGAGCTGCTGGGAGCGGTAGGGCTGGCGCCGGCGGGAGCGGTTGGACTGCGGCGGGTGGTGGCGTCTGGTCGGCCGGCAGAACCAGACCGTCAGAGGCCGCTGGGACCGGTTGGGCCGCGTCCGGAGCGGGCTGCGGAACCGGGGCTTGACCGAAGGAACCTTGAGTTCTCGACAGGGCTAAAAAGCCGACGAGAGCAATCACGGCAAATGAGCGGGCGGTATTCATGATTCGTCCTTTGTTTTGTGGTGAGTCAAGTCCGTTGAGGAAAGGGTCCGAGCGTTTCGAATAGCGGGGCGGCTCACGTGGCAGGTCCGAAGGTCCGCCAACAGCGACTTGAGTTGCGCCGGAGGCCAATGCGCCCGGGGACCAACAGCGGTCCCCGAGGCGTGGCGCTCTGTCTAGCGGTTCAACGGGTCCGGGCTTTTCTGGCGACGGCCGGAGTTGTGGACACTGACGGCGGGCTGCTGGCGCTGCCCTGGGTCACGCGGATGACGGCCTGGTAGGTGCCGGTGTTGTCGCCGTACGCGAAATCCCATGCCACGATGTAGGCGGTGCCGTCGGTTGTGCAAACTCCCGAGTTGGGAGCGTTGTGGCCGACGAAGAAGACGGGCAACGTATTGACATTAACTACGGTTCCGCGAGGCGGCCCAAGGTAGGCGGGACAACCTCGCGCCCCAGTGATGCTGCGCGGCTGCGTCGCCCAGACGCTTCGGTTGTTGGGATCGCCACTGTAGTAAATTCCGCCAGCTTGAGGCATCATCACGGCTAGGCCCCCTTCCTCAAGCCCGAAACCGCTCGTTCCCGGTTGGATACCAAAGGCGTCTCGGAGCTTTTGCGGCGCACCCGTCGCTTTGCACGCGTTCTGCAAGTCCTGTGTCGCAGACTGAATGACGTTATTGAACTGGGTTGTGCCGCCGAGCGCCTCGATGGCGTCCACAGCACCCTCACCCAGGAGCCCGATGAGGCTGGAGAGAAGCGGGTGGCCCGTGTCTTTCGAGAAACCACAAACGCCGACGGGGTTGAGGACGGTCACAACGTCTCCCTTCTTCAGGCCGTTGATCGCCACGCCGTAGGGGTCGGACGCGTTGACACAAATCGCAAGGAGGCACGCCTGCTGCGACCGGTCCCAACTGTACATCTTGCCCATCGTCAAGTTGTTGCCCATCAGGGTGAGGGAAGAATTCGAAGCACTTGGCTGATTCGTGGCAAGGTTGACGGGCCGCACAGTTCGCGCCGTCGTACCGTGGAGCGCTTCGCGCGCTGGGTGTAGTTACCAGCGTTTAGGGGGATGTGGTGGCTCTTGGTAATTGCCGCCTCGATGGCATTGAACTCCTTTGCATCGGCGCGAACGTGCGTTGCCGCCGCGAATGTCAGCGCGACCGCCAACCCTGCCGCCGCAATCCGACCGAAACGAATGCGTGACATGGGATCCTCTCGCTTTCTAGGACGTGGTCCTGTTTGTGAAGTGGTGTTCTTACCCCCACTGGGGGTGGCTCTTAGCCGCAACTGCGTCGCGAAGCGTCTATGAATTAGTGCGAAATCCGCGCGCAGTTCCCCTAAGGCTTTTTCAAAAGAGTGGCCGATTGAATGGTCAGCCAGGAATCCCGCCGGGCGACCATTGATAAGCGGCCTGTTAGAACGCGCGCGGCATCGTCCGAATAGTCGCCGATCGGGGTTTCAGCGTTGGCTGCCGCGTTCGGCCAGGGCTCAACCACTTCGGTCCCACTTGAGGGACCCGGCAGCAGCCGTGCTCGAGGGCTCGCGCAGTTCTCGCAATTGTCTTTGAGCTGTTATTGATCAGCTCGAATTCGCCGTCGTCGCCCTCTAGCGGATCGTTCTCGCGATTCTGAATCCGGTTCGCGAACTAGAAATACCGGGCGCTGTCCACGAGCGCGCCGCAGATCGGAGGCCCGAACCAATCTGCGAATAAGCACCACCCCTTTGAACTCTTTCGTGGCCCACATCCACAATTCGGTCCAGGTCGCTCTTTTCGGACGACTTGTTGTAGTCATCAAATGTGTCCTGGCACCACTCCACAACGTTGCCGTAAACATCGAAGAGGCCCAAATCGTTGGGCATCAGGGTGCCGACCGGCCAAGACCGCTCGTTTGAATTTCGGACGTACCAGGCATATCTGGGCAACAATTCCACGGACAAGCCGAAGAAACGGGCCGTTGTCGATCCGGACCGACAGGCATATTCCCATTCGGCTTCGGTCGGCAACCGGTAACCCGTCCGTTCGAGATAATTGGTGGGCAGTTTCATACCGGGGACGATTTGTTCACGCGGCGGGTAACACATTTCACTTTCCGGGATCTTCTCTTGCTCACTGAGCCAACGGCAGTACTGAGCAGCGTCGTACCAGCTCATATAAGTGATGGGGCAGTCGTCGGTCGGCCGTTCGGAGGCGGTGCCATTTATCCGCGGCTCGAATTCGTGCATTTGCTTACCGGTAATCTCCGCGGTGCTGAGCGCAAATGAGCGGTTGATCGTGACACGGTGCTGGACTTCGCCGGGCCAATTGCCGTTCTCACTCGGTGGGCTGCCCATCACAAATTCCACTGTGCCCGTGATTACCGTCATCGTGTGACCCAGGTGAGTGACGTACCAACGACGCCTGTTTTCAATCTTCCCTGTCGCGAGTTTCTCGTCGCATTGCTTGATTGCATCCTTCGCATTCCAGTGTCGCAATAACCAAGCTGCTGCGCCGTGCACGCCGGGATCGACGTCATTCCGGTAAACGTCGAGCATCATCGACCGTCTCTTGGCGGGATCCTTAAGTGCGAGCAGGTCGGGAGGATAATGGCCCAGCGACAGGATCAGCGCGGCTTTCGCAGAGGCGTCCGATTCGACGGTCAGCCGGTTCCAGAGAATTTCAGCGTCGACTCCAGCATCGGCCACCCGATCAATGATGTGACTTCGGGTCGTGGGATCGGGCGTATGGCGGAACAATGGCCAGACCGCCTGAGGCGCACCGAGCCGAAGCAAAGCCGCCGCAGAGTTCGCTTGTCGCTTGGCAAGGGCTTCCTTCTCCGCGTCCGTCGCATTTTTGGACGGATGCGTGCCGAGTTCACCCAGAGCCAGAGCGGTCGCCCGGCCCTGATACGGAACCAACTTGTTAAACAGGACCACAAACTGATTCCGCTGACTATCGGCCAGGAGATTGAAGAGTTCGTCGGGACGGTCCGACAGATAGTCGGCCAACGTCTCCGTGGCGAAGCGACGAGTCAAAGAGTCCTGGGTTGGATCACGGAAAATGGCGGCCAAACGCTCGGTCAATTGGCCTTTGGCCGGGCGCAGAGCCTCGCGCCAAGCGACGAGGGCTGAAGCCTCCAGGGTGACCAGACGACCTGTCACGAATGTGTCAAGCCGGCTCCATCGCTGATCGTTGGGTGCATACGCCGCTAACGCGCAGGCCGCCTGAAATCGCCTTGCTGCATCCTGGTTTGGGTTGAGCGCTGCGTTCCACAACGACTCGAGCACGCCCTCCTTGTAAGGCAACAAGGCATCCCGCACGACAAGAAATTCACTGGGCGAGACCCGCAGCAGGCCCTCCCGCAAGTCTTCAATCTTCCTCTGATCGACCGTAACCAGCGCCAGGGCCAGGCGCAGTTTCTTGTCGGAGTGCTCGGGGGCGAGAGCGTCTTCATGTCGGAGGAGAGGATCCGTCCCGCGACGGTTCTTCTCGATTTCCTGGACAATTCCCGGCACCTCGCGAATCTCGGCTTTGACGAGTTGACCCACCAGGTTGGCCTCGTATTCCGCCTGCCGTTTCTGTTCGACCTGTTGCGCTCGCTCGTTGGCGGCCTCGGCGTCGAGCTTGGCGAGGCGCTCTCCTTCGGCCCGCTCAGCTTCCGCCTTTTGAGCATCGACCGCTCGGATCATTCCCCACGTCGTTCCGGCCACGCCGCCGACCAAAGCGAGCGTGATGAGCGCCGCCGCGATGACCAGTCCACGGTTGCGGCTGACGAACTTTCGCAGCCGATAGCCCGTTGAAGGCGGCCGGGCCTCGATTGCGTCGTCAGCAAGGTAGCGCTCGATGTCGCGGGCCAGCCCGTTGGCTGTCTCGTACCTTCGCGATCGTTCTTTATCGAGCGCTTTCATGACGATCCAGTCCAAATCGCCGCGCACGAGGCGCATCAGCTGGGCCGGCTCGAGGCTTCTCCGGGCGGCGACCGCGGGGAGAGAACCCGAGCCGCTGAGCTTGGTGCTCGGTTTCTTCGGTTCCTCTTCTATGATCAGCCGCAGAATTTCCTGCCAGGCAGCGTCTTGAAACTGCTTGCGATCAAGCGGAGTCGTCCCGGTCAACAGTTCGTACAGAATCACGCCCAGCGAATAGATGTCGGTGCGTGTGTCGACGTCGAGATTATTGAACTCCGCCTGCTCGGGGCTCATGTACAAGGGCGTACCAACCATAAGTCCGTGCGCCGTGTACAACGTCTGTTCGGTGAGCGGCTGGTGCATGGCCTTCGCCAGCCCAAAATCGATCACCTTCGGCACCGGTTGGCCGTCGGTCACCGTGACCAGCACGTTCGAGGGCTTGATGTCCCGGTGAATGACTCCCTTTTGATGTGCGTGCTGCACGGCGTGGCAAACTTGGACGAACAATTCCAGCCGCTCATGCACCGCGAGATTGTGCCGGTCGCAATGGTCCGTGATGGGGATGCCGCGAACCAGCTCCATCACAAAGTAGGGCCGCCCCGTCTTGGTTGCCCCGGCATCAAGGACCCGAGCAATGTTCGGGTGATCCATCAACGCCAGGGCTTGCTGCTCGGCTTTGAATCGCGCCAGCACTTGCCGCGAGTCCATGCCCGGCTTGACGATCTTTAGTGCGACGCGACGGCGGACCGGGGCGTGTTGGTCCGCCACGAACACGATGCCGAAAGCGCCTTCGCCGATCTGTTCCAGGAGCTTGTAGGGTCCGATGACGCTCCCAGGAGCCGCCGTCACCAGGTCACCGATGGTGGCTCCGTATTTATCGGGCGGGGATTCCAAAAACCCCCGCTCCTCATCGTGCACGCGAAGCAACTCCAGAATCCGCGCCACCGCCGCCGGGTCGTCGCCGCACGCTTCTTTGACGTACGTCACGCGTTCTTCGGGCGCGGCGAGTCGGCGCGCATGATTAAAGATTTCCTTTTCGCCGATTGGGTTGGCAGCCATGGTAGCCGCTCTGAATTAGTGCGAATCCGCTAAGGGACGTTTTGCAGGAATGATCGACAGGTTTGGCGGCGAGGCTTCGGTAGGCGTTCGTTGCGCCCCGTTGGGCGGATTGGACGGCTAGGGGCACGAGTCACTGCCGCTTCGGCTGTGGGCGTCAGACAACCTGAGTCGCAGATAGCTCTTCGCATAGGCCCAGTCATTTTCGGCAGTTGCAAGGGATACGCCAAGCGCGTTTGCGGCTTCAGCCGTCGTCAGGCCGGTGAAATACCGCAACTTTACCACCGCAGCCGCTCGGCGGTCGGCTTTTTCCAATTCCTCCAAGGCCTCATCGAGAGCCAACAAGTCGAGTTGGCGTTCCACGATCGGAAGCTCGATTTCCCGAAGGTCCAATCGCTGTAGTTGTCCGCCCCCTTTGGCGCTGGATTTGTGCCGGGCTCGTTCAATCAGAATCCGCCGCATGGCCTCGGCTGCCGCGGCAAAGAAGTGGCCGCGGCTGTTCCATGATTGGATTTTCTCCGTGTCCACCAGCCGAACATAGGCTTCGTGAACCAGAGCTGTCGCCTGTAGCGTTTGCCCCGGCGTTTCCTGGGCCATCCGCTGGGCAGCGAGTTTGCGCAAGTCTTCGTAGACGAGCGGCAACAGCTGCTTAGATGCCTGAGCATCGCCCTGTTCGATGGCGGACAAGATTCGCGTGACGTCGCTCATGGCCGCTCTAACAAAGGCATTGAGGTGGCCTCTTGAGCATAGCCATGGGCGGGTTGCCGAATCCACTCGTTACGTGCTGCCACGATTCTCTAGCCGGACTTCGGAGAGCAGCTGTTTCAACAATCGTTCCTTTTCGCGGTTTGACCACCACCCCGAACACAATCGCGGACTTCCCAGAGATTTGCATTCCGGGATTCTCATGTCGGAAATCAAATTCCCGGAATCTCGTCGGGAAGGTAGGTTCCGGGTGTGCAGATTTCAGCTCTCCAAGCCGGGCGCTCCTTCGCCTGAGATCAGGCAAACCACCTCGCTTGGGCCTCCCCGACCAAACCGCCCCGGGAGGCCTCGGCGGCAACTCGTCGAACAGCGCGCCAACCGATCGACAAAGGCTCCGCGCGCAGAAATGCGTCGGTGGTTGTTCGCCCTTCAGGGGGCCACGGCAATCCGTGGTCAAATCCTGAGAATCTTTCTACGGCTGGGATCTTCGCGTTTAGCCCTCGGTGTACGATAGCTAAGGGAACGACGTCTTGGGCCGCCCCGCAGGGCGGCCCAAGCGGCGATTAGATCATCGACGACGCCCGTCCGTCGCCGGTCCCTTCGGCTGAGTTTGTTGCGCCCTCAGCCGCCGGACTACCTCGCGCGCGACGAGGCGCAACAGGTGCTGAAGCGGCTCGCCCTCGGTGGATGAGGCCGGTATCTGTTCAGCTTGTTTAGGTTGATCGTTCGTCACGTCGATTCTCCAAAGGTTTTAGCGCCAAAAAAAAGCCCAGCACGATCGCTCGTGCTGGGCTAACAAATTGGAAACCGCGGCGGCTCAGAACTTCCCGGCATCCTCGAGCGGCTCGAAGCGATACCGACTGTGGAGGTGCCGTCGAAGCTTGCCGTAGTCGTCCGGCGGCTCAGTGACCGCCACGTAGGGATCAGTCAAACCGAGGGCATCCATGCGTCTCTGGAGCCCAGCCGCGTCTTGTGCCGCCGTGACGGTAAGCCCGCATTGGTCGGCGGCTTCCCTCTGGGTCATCCCGCCGGTTCGCAGCTCGCAAATGCGACTCCGGAAAGCTTCCGGCTGTGGCGAATCGAACAGATCGACAGTCAGGACTCGTTCCAAGGGTTGCTGCAGGGCCTGCTGGACTCGCCGATCTGGAAGCAAGTTGGAGACGCGCATTCGGAACTTGGCTCGGAGCACAACCCGTCCTCCAGTGCACAGCCGATAAGGAGGTGCTCGCCGCTTCCCTGACTCGAAATCAGAGTCCATTCGACCGGCCCATCGTAGTGGTCCGCGACGAACTGCTTCAGCTTGGCCAGCTGATCGTCTAGACTTCGCTTGTCCTGGTGGGGAGTGCTAATGCGACAAACGGCAACGATCTGGAGCACAGCCCCGTCTCGCGGGAGAAGGGGCGGGTTTAAATCTGTCATCTCGCAACCTCACGAGCTGAGGCTCCGAGACCGACATCGATTGACACAGTGCGTCAATCAAACTGACCATTCCTGAGAATCCGTGACGATTGGTGGAGATTCGTGATCGGGCGCAACGCCAATCGCGAAGATGGGTTGCAATCACAAAGCCCTGCGAGTGCGAGGTTTGCGGCGAGCGGCTCGAAGAATCCCCCTCTCTCCGCTTTAGCTTTTTTTGAGTGGATGTCACGCCAATTGCCGCGCGGCCGCTATCTGTATTGCCCCAACGGCAGCCGCCTGTCGATCTACGACGACCAACAGACGTGGTTTTCGGGGTTGATCAAGTTTCTCAGGGATGCGGACGCTGGGAAATGACACGAACGAACCCACGCGTCGCCAGGTCATCTCTCCTTCGCGGCGGGCTTTCGCTCGTTATTGGCGGGATCCATCAGCCAATCGAATTGGTCATTTCCGTAGCCCGGCGGTACGTCTCGCTTAAAGTCCGTTTTCTGAACCACCTATTGCCGGTGCGCGAGATTGTCAAAGACCCAGATTCCCGGGAGAAACTCCAGCTCGAACTCCGAGCGAGGCACCTCGGTGGGTACCTCGCACTTTGTCGCGATCGCGCGCAGCCTGCTAAGGCGTCGCCCATCGCCTCGAAACCGCGACATTGTCCATTGACTCGGTGCCAACAGCCCCGCCTCGGCAACTCGGCGAATCGCTGCTTAATCGTCGACCGACGACTAGCGGAGACTCACGGGTTAACACGATGCCGCACCTTCCCCGCGCTTCCGGTTAACGCCGAAGTTAGCAGATCGTGAAATCGACCATCGCTTAACAGGCTCAATGATCAAAACTGGCTCATTTTATAGGATTTGCAGAGTCCAGCGTGGCCCCGATGCGGGCCTCAATATTGCTGCGTTTGTGGTACCGGCGGAGAAGCTGCTCGCGGTGCAGGCCGAAGTAGTGGAAAAAACCACCTGAAATCGGCGGCAGAATTCGAACCGGAATTCCGGACGGATGGCTTAATGCCAGGCCCTTTCACGAGGTAGTGCTGCAGAAGGTCATGGAACGATTTCGTTTCCGCGATACTCCGTCGCAACGCGGCAGACCGCTTGGGTGTATCTCCTCGAATTTCGGACGAAAGGGATTCGACGCCGTCCAAGCTGTAGCGAGCACCATAACTGCGGCCGCCTGGCTCACGAGGGTGAAGCGGCGGCTCCCGTCAAACGGTTCTTTGATGAGAGTCCCGAGAATCGTTTGAGATTATGAGACTGTGGCCAGTACGATCTTTTCAGCGTCCCACCAAATCGAAGGACAGATGAAAGGACGCCGAGAAATCGCAGAAGTATTGAGTTTGACCAGATTTGCGAGGCCCAGAATGGAATTGGCAAAAAGGGCGATTGAGGGTACAGTTCCGGTCCACGTCGGTTAAGATCCGCACAGATCCGCCGTTTCCGGCATTCCTGCCAAGTTCCTCCTCTCTCCATTTTTTGTCTGCTGACTCCGTCGCGAGCCTGCGTCCCACACTCATTTTCCAGCCAAATCACACTCCGACACGCCGGTTCGTTCGAGCCGGTCACGTAACCACTTCGCCCATGTCCCAAGTCTGACATCACGTCGTGCGCCGTCGTCAGTCGTTGAATGAACCGCGGTTCGCCTGTCCCACCTGGACGAAGCAGAAACTGCGTGCTCAAATCCCGGCGTACAATGAGGCCCCCGGTAAAAATGACCACACCATCAGTCTATTCAATATTATTCGACTTTTATCACGATATCCCAGCGGCCTGGTACGACTTATGTCCGAAAGACATTTTGGGGATGGATCTTGAGGTGTTGGGCATATTTCAACGCACTTTGTCGGACCAATGCCGGTGCTCGGGACTGATGCTCAAAGATCAGCAGCAACAGCTGGTAGGGTGTGCCGCGCTGTGCGTTTTTCCCGTGGAATTGATTGAAACGAATGCGCCCATGGTTATCCGGTTGCGTGACGCCGTGCGGCGCTTATGGCCGACGTTTTTACGCATAAACGTGGTGTTTTGTGGATTGCCAGTGCCGTCTGGTTCCAGCCATTTAGTGGTCAAAGAAGACGCGGACGTGGTTGCCATTATAGAAGAAGTAGAACGAAACATGCGTATTTTGGCGAAGAAGCATAGAGGCATGTTACTAGTATTTAAGGAACTGAATGAGTTGGACGCTCCTCTCGCCACTACTTTATCGGCGCAACGCTATGTCTATGGGGGAATCCCGCCCATGCATCTTTTCGAACGCGCATTTGCCGATTTTGGGGATTACATGAGAGCGTTAAAAAGCCGCTACCGTATGCAAATTGCCCGTTCGCAAAAAAAACTGGAAGAAGCGGGATTTGAAGTATTGCAGGGTCGCGGCAACTCCTTTTTTAACGAGCATTTTGACGCGCACGCCTATTCGCTTTATGTTGAAGTGCAGCAGAGAGCGGCGCGCAAATTGGAATTGATGACGCCTGCGTTCTTTAGCGAAATGGCCGCACGCCTTGATAACGAGGTGCTGCTGACGGTGAGTCGAAAAGAGGGGCGCGTCTGCGCTTTCACGTTTTCGATTACACGTGGGCGCACGCATTACAATATGTATAGCGGACTGGATTATGCGCTTAGCAGGGAGGGTGATCTTTATTTTAACCTGTTTTATAACGATATGGACCGGGCATTTCGTGATGGGGTAACGTCTATGCATTTGGGGCAAACATCCGATGGGTTTAAGTCGCGCCTGGGCACGCGCGCACAAGCGTTATGGTTTTTTGCCAAATCGCCCTCAGCGTTCATCAATAGAATCCTCCACCAAGTCGCACCACTGATGTTTCCGAAAGTGTCGGCGGTTGAGAGGAATGACGTATTTAACAAATCGCCGCCGTCGAAAAAAATGGCTTCCGCCGATCGCAGCGGCGGAAAAAAGTTTCGAGCAAACACGCGGACCTGCAACGGTTTGCGTCGATCGGCATGAGACGGTCGTCGATCATGGTCGTCGCACGGGGAGGAATCCACGCCGAAGGGAAACCGCGAGTAGGGTGAACTTCCCCAGGTTTCGTGGGCGCGGGTGATGGGTTGTTCCGTGCAGGCAATGCCCTTGGAGGAGTTGCCTTCGTCGGAGCCGGTCGTCGGTCGCTCACCCTCGGTGGCGACTGACGGCTGGCGGAGACGATGGCGACTCCGGACGTTGCCTTTGTGGGTGAGGTTCGAGGGAGCATCAAGCCGCTTCCTCGAACCTCGTCGGACTCTGGTAGCCGATCGCCGAATGCCTCCGCACCCGGTTGTAAAAGACTTCGATGTACTCGAACAGGCTCTGCCGCGCTTCCTCGCGCGTGGCGTACCGCTCTTGGTGCACCAACTCCTTCTTCAGCGTCGCAAAAAAACTCTCCATCGGCGCGTTGTCCCAGCAATTCCCCTTGCGGCTCATACTGCACGTGATCCCACGCGACGCCAGCAGCCGTTGATAACTTCCGCTGGCATATTGGCTGCCACGATCCGAATGCGCCAGAAGTTCCACCATCGGCAGCTGCCGGCCGATCGCCATCCGCAAGGCCTCGTTCACCAACTCGCTCGTCAGCCGCTCTCCCAGCGACCAGCCCACGACCTTCCGCGAGTACAAATCCTCCACCGCCGCCAGGTACAACCAGCCTTCGTCGGTCCACACGTACGTGATATCCGAGACCCATTTCTCGTTGGGACCACGCGCCTCGAATTGTCGATCCAACACGTTTGGGGCCACCGGCAGCCGATGATTCGAGTCGGTCGTGTGCCGGAACTTTCGGGCCGTCGTCGCTCGCAACCCGCTCTGCCTCATCAATCGCGCCACCGTGTTCTCGCTCACCCGATGTCCCTGCGCCACGAGCTCCCGCTGCATCCGCGGACTCCCGTAACTCCGCTTGTGCCTCTGGCCATGGATCTCCCGCATCGCTTCCAACAGCTGCTCCTGACGCTGCCGGCGCCGGCTCACCGATCGCTTCCGCCAGGCGTAAAACCCACTGCGAGCCACACCCAGCACCGAGCACAGCACGCTCAGCGGCCACACCCTCCGATGTTCCCGGATAAACCCGTACCTCACTTCTTCTCGTTCGCGAAGAAGGCCGCCGCTTTTTTTAAAATGTCACGCTCCATCAACAGCCGCTTATTCTCCGCACGCAGACGCTCCAGCTCCGCACGCTCGTCGCCGGGAAGTGAACCTGGGGATGGACCCGCGTTGCCGCCCTCCGCCCGCCGCTTCCACTTGCCCAACAGATTCTCGGGAATCCCCAAACTCCGCGCCGCTTCCGCGATCTTGTAACCCTCCTGCGTCACCAGTTTGATCGCTTCTTGCTTAAACTCTTCCGTGTACGTCCGATACTTCCGACTCATCTCTGGGCCTCCTCTTTGAAGAGATTACACTCTTCTCTGAGCGCCCACGATTCCTGGGGAACTCCAGGGTCACGCATTCCGGGGCCGAACCAATTCTGTCCGCGAAAGAAGGCCACGACCCCACCGTCGAGTTCCCGGTTTTCATTTTGAATGGGCCGTCCCCTCACATTCAGGATCGGCATGAGTTTTCGGTACCCGCCACTGCGTCACTTATCGGTGGTTTCTCGGCGTGTCCGGGAAAGGGATGAGTTCCTGGGAAACGCCCCCCCGATCTGCATGGGTGCTAATCCCCATGAGGGTCCAGCGAGGCGGAGAGCCGGGCGTTGGCCGCCGTTCGCACCGTCAACTACGGCCACCACGCGCGGATGCGCAAGACCGACGCCGAGCGCTACCAGGCCGATCGAAACGGTATTGAATTAAGGAGACGCACTCGGGGCCGGTATGTCGGTTTCCCGCCAAGGTTCACTGTCGAACAACGATGTGGGACTCATCGCTTTTCCGCACGAGCACGGCCCCGAAGCGCGAGTTGCGTGGCAGTTTGCCTCCCTGTGCTGTGCCGGCGACGATGCCACGCTCCCGCGAGAGTAGGAGGCCATGGAAGGAGATCGCCGGGCGAAGGGTCTCGGGCGAGGAGACCGTCAGCTCCAACTTTCGCCTGTCCTGTTTGTCCACCAATGCGGTAACGCCCTCTCCTCGGAGTCCGTTGCATGCCGCCTGCCGGCCGCGCGGGACCACCGAGTCGTCGCGCTCTGTCAAATGGACCGTGATCGGCTTCGATTCGCAATAAAGCGTCCAGTCTCCCAGGTACGACTCGGGCTTTGGCTCGCTTTGGAGCCGTGTGGATGGAGCCAACGACGCCATCTCGGGAAGGCGTCCCGCGTCGATCACCCGTGCATCGCCGGGAAAGGCCTCGTCGGATTTCAGCCGTCGCGCAAAACCCCCCCACTCGGTGCCCTCAGGGTCGCGGTGGCTGCCGGCCATCAGGTCGGGGTCTCCCTTGGCGAGGTAATACGTGAAGTGCCGGCCGCCGCGCTTGTCCAATCCTGGATTCGGGTTTGACCAATCGACATAAAAATCGATTCGGTTTCCCTTGATTTCGCCGTTTACGCGCAGTGCTTTTTTGGGATCGTTCTTGTCGTAAAACGTGCCGATTCGCCGGTCGATTGACCGGTCGTTATTTTGTTTAAAAACTCCCCGGAAAATCCCCGGCAGATGCGACACGTCCAGGATTCCCTTCCAGCCGTCGAAGGTGACTTCCCAGCGTCCGACGAATCGCAGCTCCGGCCAGGACACCTGCTTGACCGCGGTCAGATATGCGGCCTCGGTGCCATATTTGAGATAGTCGTAGCCGATGTAAGTGAAACCGTCCGCTCCGGGGATCTTTGTCGGTCCCCAACTGTTCTTGACGATGAAATAGGGGGCCTTCGGATTGGTGCGGTCATAACCGACAATCAGTAAATGGCCGCCGTCTTCGGGCTTCGCCGGGCCGGCGTAGTGCCAAACGCCCTTATCAGGTCGCTTTCCACCGCACGGGAAACCCCAGATCACCTCGTGCCTCTCCTGCAGTGCTCGTTCGATTCCGGCCGGATCCTTGGGATTGCTGAGCTGTTTAAACCCGCCGATCGCGAAGTACCGGCGGGCACGCATGGTTGAAGGGAGTGTTCGCCGCGGAGACAGGTTCCAGCTATCGACGACGAACTGGCTCTTCCAGTGAACGTGGTCCCAGGGAAACGGGCACTTGTACTGATAGCCGTCCCGGTGGCCGGTCGATTCCTCGGGGATTGCCATGCCGTTCGCCAGGAAATACATATTCTCGACAGCGCCTCCGCCGTCGAACCCGGTCACCTGATTCTCAGCCGTGTTGGCCGGTTTGCGATTGATGTCGGCCAGCCAGAACTGCTTGATCAACAGCATGAACGTGTCCTCGGACAAGTCCACGTCGCGCCCCGATCGTTTGAGCGCAGCCTCCATCGCCGCGACGACGGAGTGGACGATACAGGTGCCGCGCCCGCCCTGATCCCGAATCGGCGTCTGATCGGGCCGCAGATCGACACGCGGCGGCAAGGGGGCCGAATTCGCCTGCGCCGCGGCCACGGAGAACGTGCCAACGAGAACGAACACCCGTAGCGCGAAGGCGCAGGCCCTCGCGATCTCTTGCGGATTCGAGCGTCCTGGTCGCTGCAGGGGGGGCTGAGCGGACGGCCGCCGACTGCCAGACCATCGGGTGTTAGAAAACCGCGCCATGGACCGTTTCCTGATTGGTCACGTCGCCTGAGGTCGGTGCTGCCTCGAGATCTCCAAGCGTGCCGTCGACGGATTTGTTACTCCTCTTTCCCGTCGTCGCTTAGAAAAGATCGCCCTACAACTAAGTGGCGAGTTTCGACGCTGAGTTGCCTCACGCATACCGACATTTCGCAATCCCTCTCGCAACTGCAGATCGCAACTGGGCTTATGCGATTGCCGTTTATGCCGGCCGCGAAGCGGGACGACCCGCCGAGCCGCGGAGGACCCAATTTTGGATTGCGGAGTTTGGATTGAATCGCCAATTGCAAATCCAAAAGGCGCGGGCGCGAGGCACGCGTGTCACGCAGTTGAGCGTTCAACTTCGCGCCTGCACGCGTCTCCAGGCCCGAACGACTGCATTCACTTGCCGGTCCGCGGCAAGGAACGTGATGTCTCGAAAAACCGTAATGCCGGCCCGGTGAAGCGCAAAGCTTTATTATCCACGGCGTTCCCCGGCCGACTTAATCCGAAGGTGCAATCGTGCCTGATACCGGGCTTTCCTGCCTCGAAGTCCGCCTCCGACTGCCAGAAGTCGATTAGCATCAGAACGCGGCCATGCTTGGCATGCGTGCCGGTCCTGACGACTCGGATACAATGGCCGGTGGGAAGCTTCATCAGTTTGCCGCTTCTACTCGGCTGGGTTCGGAAGCATGAATAGCCGACTGCTTCACGTCGCCCTGGTATTCGCAAGCACGACAACTGCGCTCGGTATCTGCGGAATCCTCGCCTACCGAGAGGGCCGGGCGACGAAACCTCTTTTGCGTTTTCTCGATCCGCGGCTTACGCCGTCGATTGATGAGGCGTTCGTGTCGTTCCCGGTGGAAATACGCTCTTCGGTCCACAGAAAAAAATGACGTCATCTTTTTGGGTGACAGCACATGCCACGACGACGTCGACCCAAGCACAATGGCGCTGCGTTCCTACAATCTCAGCAGTCTTGGAAGCATTGGACCGCTCGGCATTCTGCTGACCGCAACGGCCTATCTTGATCATCATCCCAAACCCCGAGTTGTCGTTCTGTGCATCTATCCACTGCGATTCGAGGTCGGCTCGGGGTCGGCGGGGGGCCACGTGATTCGCAGGCTCATCGCGAACTACGGACCTGAGGTTGATGGGGTCGTTCCTCCGCAAGAGGGGATCGCCTACTTCGTCCGGCGCGGCGCGCTCACTCTTGGTGGCCGCGACGAAAAGGGCCGCGCGATTCTCGATGGGCCGTTGCGGGGGATGGAGGCGGAGACGTTTCTTACGCTCCAAAACAAGATGAGCGAAACGCGCGGATTCTTTGCGCTGCCCAGCGAGCATGGAGGACGCTGGACGGTCGAGACTCCAGCGCCAAAAACATTCATTCTTCCAGAATGGACCGATGGAATTCGACGCCTCGCGTCGCTCTGCAATCGCGCTGGCGTTCCGCTCGTCATTCGCTTCGCGCCGATTTGGGACGGGGTGTCGAAATCCAGGGACTTTGGTTTGCTGGATGAATGGGCGAGAGGGTTGGAATCGTCGCAGCCCAATGTAACCGTTGCGCGACCGATCGTCCTGGCCTTTGAACGGCGATTCATGTGGGACGCATTCCACCTGAACGCCGCTGGCGTCGAGAAGTTCATGCCGGTCGTCGCCAAGGACGTGCAGACTGTGCTGGGGAAGTAGGTTCATCGCTGCACGCTGTTGAAGGCCCATTGGGATCATCGGTTCTGTAACCCGATACACTGGTACTCGGTTTCCATCAGTTCGTTGTTGACATACCGGATGATCCAGAAGTTGCTCTGCAGTCACGATCTACGCGACCTCCGAAATCGGCGACTCCGCAGCGCCGCTCTGGTCGTCGCCGTATCCATCTTTGTATTCGGCGGCCTCTCGGCAGTGTCCTACTGCGTCGGAATTCGATCCAATCCGGACTCGTGTTTCCTCGATCCGAACCGCGCCCCGACGCGAGACGAAGCAAACGTTGCACAATTGGTCAACTACGCGCTCCGGTCCGATGAGGCAAATGTGGCGATTTTCATTGGCGACAGCGCGTGCGCGGCCGGCGTAAATCCTAATGCGCTGAGCTTCCCGGCCTGGAATCTCGCCAGTTGTCGCGGTTTCGGTCCGGCAGGATTCAGTCTCATCACCAAGGCATACCTGAAGGGGCATCCGCGTCCCGGCGCTATCATCTTGGTGGCGACTCCATTTTGCTTTGAAGTCGATCCCTCCACATTGGGGAGCGGGGAATACGCGGACAGAATCGCAGCGGCCTACGGACCGGAAGTCGGAGGATCGGAAGTCCTCAGAATTGCATTCATTGCAAAACGCGGTGCGGTGAGCTTGCTCAGATCCACGGACGTTCGCGACATGCCGTTGATTGGCCTCGAGCAAGAAACGTGTCGAACGTACGAGGCAAAAATGCGAAAGTCCCGCGGATTCCATTTTCTGCCCGCTATTCGCGGCAAAGGACAGGGAGTTCCGTGGGAGCGGCCGGATATTCCCGTGCATCCCGATTGGGACAGCGGCATTCGGTCGATCGCCGATGCGTGCAAAGAATCCGGGGTCCCGTTGCTCATTCGGTTCGCCCCGATCGACTCTGCCGTTCGCCCCGCCCGCGACTGGTCGCAACTCGAGCGCTGGGCCAGCGAACTCGAAGGTTCCCAGCCGAATGTGACCGTCGCGCGGCCGATCGTCCTGGCCTATGAGCCGCGATTCATGTGGGACGCAATGCACCTGAACGCCGCCGGCGTCGAGAAATTCATGCCGGTCGTCGCCAAGGACGTGCAGGCTGTGCTGGGCAACTAGGTTCACGCGACCACCTCAGCGGTATGCGTTGTCCGGGGCACTCGATCCTGCGAGACTGATCGCTGCTGCGGTCGCTTAACCGTGAGCGGCCGCACGGGTGAGTGCCAGGGCTTCACGTGCGATTCGATTCGTTCGCCTTTGCGATTTTTTTCCCAATCGTCGTTACGCTGTTCTGGTGCGCGCCGCGGTATCTGCGTTTGGGCGTGCTGCTGGTTTCGAGTTACTACTTCTACATGTACTGGAGGGCGCCCTATGCCCTCATCCTGGTGCTCATCACCGCGATCGATTTTTGCGTCGGAATCGCTCTGGCGCGCTCGGCCGTGCCCAAAACCCGTCGCCTGATTCTGCTGGTGAGCCTCGCCGCGAATCTCGGCATTCTGTTCTTCTTCAAGTACTACCCCTTTGCGGCCGAGACGTTGAAGGAGGCGACCGGAAAGGACCTTCTTCCGCAGCTGGCGCTCGTCCTGCCGATCGGGCTTTCGTTTCACACCTTTCAGTCGATGGCCTACTCCGTCGACGTCTACCAGCGCAAGATCGAGCCCGAACGCCACCTGGGACGCTTTGCCACGTTCATCGTTTTCTTTCCGCAGTTGGTGGCGGGGCCGATCGAGCGCGGGGCCGAGATGCTTCCGCAACTGCGCAAGTTCGCCGATTTCGACTACCGCCGGGTGACCAACGGCCTCAAGCTGATGGCCTGGGGTCTGTTCAAAAAGGTTGTGATCGCCGACCGGCTGGCGCGATTCGTCGACCCGATTTATGCCCATTCGGATCTTTATTCCGGGCTCACGCTGGTCGTGGCGACGCTCGCCTTCGGATATCAGATTTATTGCGATTTCTCGGGGTACACCGACCTCGCTCTCGGCTCGGCAGAGGTGCTGGGGATCCAGCTCAGGCCGAACTTCCGCGTTCCCTACCACGCGACCAGCATTCAAGACTTCTGGATGCGCTGGCACATGTCTCTGTCGACCTGGTTTCGCGACTACGTCTACTACCCCTTGGAGTTTCGGCGTGCCGCGGCGTGCCGCGGGCTGACAGCGGCCTGGGCCAACCGAGTTTCGCTGGGACTCTGGACGTTCAATATCCTCGTCGTGTTTCTGCTCAGCGGCGCGTGGCACGGTGCCAATTGGACCTTTGTCGCGTGGGGCCTGTATCACGGAATTTTGCTGATCGCCGGCCGCTTTACGCATGCTCTCTGGAAGCGAATCGGCGGTGCCCGCAGCCGTCACAGGACGGGCTTCTCCTCGGCCCTGGCGGTGCTGTGGACGTTCGCCTTGGTCACCGCGGGCTGGGTTTTCTTTCGCGCCCCCAGCATTCACGACGCCAGCTTGATCGTTCGCCATGTAGTCACGAATTGGCAGTCGTTCCTCACGCCGGAACGGCTCAGCTATGAGGCGGCGCGAACGGGGTGGCAGCGCTGGGACACGACCGTGATTGTGCTGGCACTCCTGGCATTGGAAATCGGCGATACGCTGGGGCTGCGGCTCTCCTGGCGAGAACGGCTGGCGCGACAGCCGTCTGTGATTCGCTGGTGCGGTTATTACCTGCTCGTTCTGGCCATCGTGTTGTGCGGACAATTCGGCGGTCCGCCGTTCATTTACTTCCAGTTTTAGAGGAGGACCGGCGTGCTCCGGTTTCTGTTCAAACTCAGCCTTTTTCTGCCGATTGCGGGCGGCGTGGCCTGGGTGAACTGGCACGTCGATCCCGCCAGGGTCTTTGGCCGACACGCTTCGGACCCGGCGTGGTACGAATACGAGCGATTTCTTGGGAAGTCGCTGATCGAAGGGCAGCCGCAACCGCTCGTCGCCCCACACAATGAACTCATTCTCGACGAGTTGATGTTCCGCAGTTTTGACCACCTTGACGTCTTGGTCTTGGGGGCGAGCGTTGCCAAGCCGATCCGTCGAGATCTCTACGCTGATGGCACGTTTTTTAATGCGTCTGGCTTCGGTGGCGGGATTGAGGAGATGGTGGCCGTCTGCGAATTGTGCCGAGAATGCGGACATCGTCCCTCGCGGGTAGTTCTTGAGATCGAACCGGCCACGGTGCAAACAAGCCGCGCACCGTTGTTGCCGGGATATCTTCCCCTTTTTGGCAAGGCAATTACGCGGCTGCATCTGACGAACAAGCCGGAATACTCGAGCCGATGGGCAGGCTTGCTGGGATTTCTCGCTCGCGCCGTCGGAGAGGACGCGTCGAGCGACGCCCGATCCCTCTTCAGTCAGTACGACACCCTTTTTTCGCCGAGCTATTGCCAGTATTGCCTGCGACTGGTCATTCAATCGTTCGGGCAGCGGGGGACCGCCACTCAGTTCGTCGAGCAGTTCCCACCCCCGAATCAACACCTCTTGCACCCAGACGGGTCGCTGCAATGGTGCGAGGTCTTCCTCGGCCAAACGCCGGACGATATCCGCCGATCGACGGGAAAACTCCCGACAGAGCAGATCGTCGCCGACTCGGTACGACCTTCCGACGAGCGCAAGCACCTGTTCGAGGCATTCGTTGTTGACCTCTTGCACTCCGGCGCCGTGGTCGAATTCTTTCTGCCGCCGCCGAACCCATGGCTTTTCGACGAGGCGCAGCGCGAGTTGCAGCAAGCCGGCAAATCGAGTCCGACGGCCGAAACCGAACACTACTTGCGGAGCTTCGCGGGACAGCATGGGATCCGGGTGTCGCGGTTCGTACGATCCTCGCCAGGCGGGCGTGACCGAGGAGGATTTCGTCGACCTGGTGCATCTGCGTCGCGAAGCGATCGAGCGGATCTGGAATCGCGAACAAAAGTAGCTTCACGCGACCACCTGCGAAGCGACCGACGTCTGCACTTCGTGCCGGTCTGGACCGCGTAGAGGGCTGCGTCGGTGAAGGGGCCGCGTTGTTCGTGAAAGAATTGCCCGTTCTGCCTTGGCTGGTGCGTATGAGGCGAATATCAGAGATCGCCAATGGATTGGATTTTCCGTTGACAGAAACCGTTTTGGCGGTGTGAACCCTTCGCTCACCGCTCACCGGCCCCGATTCAGCGCGTTTTTTGATCGGCCGCGAGACAGCGCCGAAGTCCTGTCTCAGAGTTGCTGAACCAATCTCGAACTGGTCCAGCAGCCGGGAAGACATCATGGACTCACACCGCAGACTTCAAATTCAGATCAACTTACGCCGCATTGTGGTCGCCCACCTCGCAGCGATGAAGGCCCTCGAGGAGACGTCCGCGATGCTCAATGCAGAGTTTGATCTCGCGATGGAATCAGTCGAGCGAAGGCGTTCCTCGCCCCCGAACAAATCGGCGGCGAATCGACCGTTCGTTGATCGAGCGCTCTTGTCGGTGATACATCGCGGCAAGTCCTGTTTTCTCGGAAACACGCTCCCGCTACGGTTGATCGAACGCCTGCTGCGCTCTCCGAATCAATATGTGAGTCACGAGCAATTGCAGGAAGAGGTGTGGGATGCAGTGCGTAGCCGATCGGCAGTCCGTAGTGTCGTGAAAGTGCTCCGAGCCAAACTGCGCGAAGCAGGCATGACCGGCTTGGCTGACGCGATCGACGGTCACGTGGCGGGGCACTACGCTCTTTTCATCGACGGCGGTTCTTGAGGCTTCACACCGAGATCCCACAGACTCCCATCGCGCTTTCACACAGGCGTCGCGCACAATCACACTCCTCGACACAGCACTTACGCTCGAAGTGATTCGGCGTCTTCTGTGACGCGGAGAACCACAGCATGTCACGCCCGCTGGATTCACAGAGCATCGCCGCGGCGCAGTATGTGCGAATGTCGACCGAGCACCAGCAGTATTCGACCTCAAATCAGGAAGACGTCATTCGCGAGTACGCAGAGCGTCGAGGCTATTCAATTGTCCGCACTTACGCCGACGAGGGAAAAAGCGGCCTAAATGTTGCCGGACGGGATGCTCTTCGCCGCCTGATCGACGACGTGCAGAGCTTAAATCCTGGATTTGCCGCAATCCTGGTCTATGACGTAAGCCGCTGGGGACGGTTTCAGGACGCCGATGAGAGCGCGTATTACGAGTATCTGTGCAAGCGGGCGGGAATCGACGTCCATTACTGCGCTGAGCAGTTCGAGAATGACGGTGGGCCCACATCGACAATCATCAAGAGCGTGAAGCGGGCCATGGCGGGTGAGTACAGCAGGGAGCTGTCCTCGAAAGTGTTCAAAGGTCAATGCCGCCTGATCGAGTTGGGGTATCGTCAGGGTGGCATGGCGGGCTACGGGCTGCGACGCATGCTGATCAACCAGTTAGGCGAGCAAAAGGGGATGCTCGCTCGGGGCGAGTGTAAGGCCTTGCAGACGGATCGCGTAATCCTCGTGCCCGGCCCCGAGGAAGAGCTCCGAGTTGTGCGTCGGATTTATGACGAATTCACAAAGAAGGCGAAACGTGAAGCCGAGATTGCGGCCGATCTCAACGCTGAAGGGCTCGCCACCGACCTCGGGCGACCGTGGACGAGAGAGACCGTTCACCAGGTACTGACCAATGAAAAGTACATCGGCAACAACGTCTTTAACCGCACGTCCTTTAAGCTCAAGAAGAAGCATGTCTGGAACGCGCCCGACATGTGGGTCCGGGCCGACGGCGCCTTCGACGCAATCGTGTCGAACGAGGCATTTTATACGGCGCAAGGAATCATCCAGGAACGCGGTCGCCGTCCCTCGGACGAGGAAATGTTGGAGCGACTCAAGCAGCTCATCAGCCGACATACGGTTCTGTCGAGTCATCTGATTGACGCCGCAGAGTCCACGCCATCGAGCGCAGCGTATCGATCCAGATTTGGTAGCCTGCTTCGCGCTTATGAGCTGGCCGGCTACGAACCAGACCGCGATTATCGCTACGTCGAAATCAACCGCAAGTTGCGGGGTCTCTATCCCAGATTGGTCGGGGATATCGTACGCCGGTTGCACGGCATCGGTGCAACGGTGACGCAAGACAGCAGAAGCGATTTGCTGCTGATCAATGGAGAGTTCAGTGCGACGCTGGTCTTGTCACGTTGCCGCCCGACGCCCGCCGGTTCTCTTCGTTGGTTGATCCAGATCAATGAGCGAGTGACTCCAGATGTTACGATTCTTGTTCGCATGGACGCCGCCAACGAGCAGCCGGTTGATTATTACCTCTTGCCGATCATCGATATCGCAGTTCCGAGGTTGCGACTCTGCGAAACGAACGGTGTGGATCTGGATACGTACCAATTCGACAACTTGGATTTCTTGGCCGGGATGGCGACACGACGCAAGATCGAGGTGGCAGCATGAGTTTCGACGTCGACCTCCAGATCCGCATGATCCCGGTGGACCAGATCAACATTCTCAACCCGCGCGGCGCGGCAAGAAGAAATTTGCAGAAATCGTGGCAAGCATTGAGAAGCTTGGTCTGAAACGGCCGGTTACTGTCGCCCCAGCTGTGCCGAAGAACGGTAAGCCGATGTACGATCTTGTCTGCGGGCAAGGCCGTCTAGAGGCATACATCGCACACGGGGCAACCGAGATTCCAGCCCAGGTGATTCAAGGAACAAAGGAAGACTTACTTCTCATGAGCCTGGCGGAAAACATAGCCCGCCGGCAGCACTCGACAATTGAGCTTGTTCGCGAGATTCGCGTGCTTAAGGACCGCGGCTACTCCCATTCCGAGATCGCCGCCAAGATCGACTTAGCGGTCACGTATGTGCGCGGGATCCTGACGCTCCTGGCGAAAGGCGAGGAGCGACTGCTGCAGGCATTGCAGAATGGGCACATTCCTCTGAGCATCGCCATTACGATTGCCACAGCCGACGACTCGGCCATTCAGAGTGCGTTAACCGATGCCTACGAGCGCAACGATTTGCGGGGAAGGGCACTCCTTCGAGCGCGCCGTCTGATTGAAAATCGCCGGGTGCGCGGCAAGCGACTTCGAGGAGGTTGGAAGAGGCTCAGGTCTGATCCAGTCTCCGCGGACGCCGTACTGAAGACGTACCGAGAGGAAACGATCCGCCAGCGAATGATCGTGCAAAAGGCGAAAATCTGCGAAACCCGTCTGTTATTTGCATGCTCCGCCCTGAAGCACCTTTTTCAGGACGAAAACTTTATCACTTTGCTGAGGGCAGAAGGGCTCGATTCCCTTCCTCAGTTTCTCGCTGATCAGCTTTTCGTCCCGGAGGCGGCGTCATGACGACTCCAATCCGCATGGCTTGCGAGCCTACGGTCATGATCATCGCACTGGACCATATTTTGCCGACTCGGCGTTTCGACCCGAAGCTGAAAAGGTCGCCGAAGTACAAATGCATCGAGGCATCGGTGCGCGAGTTGGGACTGATTGAGCCCATTGTCGTGCATCCGCGAAACGATTCGTCGGGCAACTTCCTGCTCTTGGATGGGCACGTGCGTTTAGAAGTCCTACGGGATCTCGGTCACCCCATGGCGAAGTGTTTGATTTCGACGGATGACGAGGCCTTCACCTACAACCATAAGGTCAATCGCCTGTCTGCGATCCAAGAACATTTCATGATCAGACGAGCAATTCAAAATGGCGTGAGCGAGACGCGGATTGCGAAGACGCTGAACGTGGACATCGCGAGCATCAAGCATAAGCGCGACTTGCTCGACGGGATCTGTTCAGAAGCCGTCCAGCTCCTGCGGGACAAGTCCGTCACGGCCGGCGTCCTTCGCGAGCTTCGCAAGGTCAAGCCGATGCGACAGATTGAAATCGCTGAGCTTATGTGTGCGTCCCACAATCACACCGTCGGTTACGCAAAATGCCTGGTCGTGGCGACGGCCCAGGAGCACTGCGTCGAGCCACATCGACCGAAGGAGATCCACGGATTGACCGCCGAAGACATCGCCCGCATGGAGCGGGAAACCGAAATGCTCGGTCGTGACTTTAAGATCATCGAGGAGTCCCACGGCCGCAATGTCCTGAACCTGGTCGTCGTCGCTGGATTCCTGCGCAAGATGCTCAACAATGCCCGGGCGGTCCGATTCTTATCACAGAACTATCGCGAGATCCTCTCGGAATTCCAAAAACTGGCCGAATTGAAAAACCTCGGTGACGAAGCCATCGACAGATGACCAGACAGCGGCATCTAGTCGCTGGCCGACGCACCCTCCGGTCAGGCGTGGACCTGCTTGCGTGGCGCGGGTCCAATCGCTGCCACAAATCAGGTCGAAGGCCGGCTTAGGATGTGCGCTCTGAATTTTCCCAGGCTGAACATCGGGTGGTCGATTTAAAAACGCAGGCTGCAGCGGTCTCGAGAGTGGCTCCGAAGACGTGCTGGTAACACGGCAGGGGCGAACCACTGGAAAGGATGACTTTCCAAGTACTAAGCTCCCAATTCGGTCGCCACCTTGGGCCAATGATCGATTCTTAGGCCAGCGCGCAGACGCAAAAGAAATTTGTCGCGCCATCCGATCGCTTACCAACCTTCACCCCCAGGGCCAGAAGATCCGCAGCTCTGGTAATCGACGCTCGGTGGGCTGAGCCCGCCGAACCTGGCCGCATTCTGAAACCAGAGGTTCGCGAGAGCATTGAGGTAATTGAGCGCGTGGAGTGTGTCGTCCATCTGAGTCTCGGGATGCAGATAGCGCACAGAGCGGTTCTGGGGATCGTATTCCGCCGTTTCGCAGTAGATCTCGTGCAGCAGAGGAGCACACTCTGCCAGTTGGGGAAATGCGATGCGCCGCAGCTTAATCCGGTGGAAGACGGCGCCGATCGAGGGTGATCGGGCGATGATCCAACTCAGCCATCGACCGCGGTACGGCTTCGGCGCGTGATCCGTGGCGGCATACTGCATACCGAAGAGCTTGGGAAGCCGGGGGAGCCGCTCAAGCAGCAGACCGTTGTATACGGTCCCATTCCCAGCTCCGTCGGCAGCGACCCCGCGGACCTGGAATCGTTCGCACACATCGGCGACCACTTGGACGACGCAATTCGGATCTTCCTGCGCGCGAATGGCGATCATCTTCCGGACATCGAGCTGCCCCTCATTGGTCATGTAGCCGATCACCAGCACGGTTCGGGAAACTCCACCCCCACCCCAATCGACTCCGGCGAAGATTCGGCCGCGCAATCGCGGGTGAATGTCGTTCAAGCTGGATGCCATTGGCTGCTCTGTACAGCAGGCCTCGACCTCTTCGCGCGTCACGATGTGATCACCCAAGGTCGTGGGCAATCCTAGACACTCGTTGCGGAACGTGGCCGGATCATAGGTTTTCTGCTTAACTAGCAAGTCCTGATGGGTCACCCAAGGCACCATCAGGTGGTTAATCCAGTAACCGTCTCCCCACTCCGATTGCGGATTGCGCGGCCACCACAGGCCCTGCCGCCGGTCGATGGGCTGCTGGCACTTGGGACACGTCAAGGAAACCGGGCCAATACACGACTCGTCGAGGATCACCTGGATCTGGCACTCCCGACACGGAACCTGCCATTCGAAGGCCGTCGACTGGGAGTAGACCGCTTCGAGATGGTTGTCGATCGATTTCGGTGTGCCCGTCAGAATCAACTTGGCGATCTGCGAATGGCTGAGCGTCTCTTCGATGACGGGCAGTCCACCGGCGGCGATATCCTGGAATTCATCCACGATCAGCACGTCTGCGTCCAGCCCGCGCACGGCGTCGGCTGTGTGATACGCGGCGCGCACATAGACTTCGGAGCCGTTCGCGAAACGCTGATTCATCACCTGCGGCTTACGTCCTTTTTTCCCCAGCAGCACGCGTCCGATGACAGGGCTGCCCTCGATCGTCCCCAACAGACGCGAACGGCTAAAGACGTGCGCTTGTTCCTGGCGCGGGAAGACGCAGACGATGTGGATTCCCGGATAGCAAACAGCCAGATAGATGATGGAATTCACCAGAAAGGTCGACTTCTCGACTTGCCGGCTGGCCCGGATCACGAGCCGCCGCGCGTCGGACTGGTACACCGAGGGGAGGTAGGGACGCCCCTCGAATGAGATCGGCCGCTTCCTCAGGTGGATAAACGCACGCGTAAAGTCGAACCTATCAAGCTTCATCGTCGTTAACTTGTGCAAGAGCTCGGCCAGCTGGTCGTCGGTCAAGAGGGACTCCAGGAGACCGATGAGTTTCGGATTCTGGCGACACGCCTCGACCAGCTCCGGCTGGTTGGGCCCGCCCGAGGTCGCGGTCTGACACCGCATCACGATGTCGATTGACTTGGCGATGCAGCGGACAACGACATTGGCCTTGGCGGGAGGGAGGAATCCGAGGGTCACGAGTCCGGACACCCGCTGGAGCTGATCAACCAGCTCGGCGGGGTCGGGCATCTGCGGAGCAGGTCGCCGTGCCGTTTTCGGACGATCGGGCTCCTCGTCACTGGTCGGTCGGTCCTGGGCTTTTGAGTTGCGTTTTCTTGATGTCTTTTCGTCCGGCTTCTCCGCCGGTGACGGAATCAGTTCGTCGGGCATAAAGCTCCTCCATGAGCCTCAAGAAGTCAGATTGTTTCGTTTTGCAAAAAATCGTTTTGGCGGGCGCCTGTGTCAGCAGCCGGAACCTGCGAGTCTCCTAAGAATCTGCAAGTCGAGCCCCGCCGACAGGCGCTCCGCCTCCGGTGAGTCGATCGCGTCGCGGATCCGTTGGGCCAGCCCCCGGACCGTTTTCGCGCGGCGGATGCCTGTGGTGTCGCAGAGCGCCTCTGTTGATATCTGCCGATCCTGGAGGATCGCCGCGACCGCTGCGAACCAGACGCGCAGCGGCAACGGGGACCGTGCAAGGACCGTCCCGCTCCGGGCGCTTACCTGTCGTCGGCAGCGTCGACACTGCCATTGCTCGCGGCTAGCTAGCCACTTGCCGTCGACGCCCCCGCACGACGGACAGGGCAATTTTCGCGCGTCGCAATGTTTCTGGAGATATCGCAAGCAGGTGTTCTCGTTGAAGCAGAGCGGGGAGCACGCCGCCGTCAAGGAAACGGCGTCGCTCATCGGCGCAACTCACGAAGGCGCGCCAATGCTGAAAGAAACCCCTTTTCATGGGCTCTTCTATAGCGGGTCACCCGATCGATCATCTCGGTTCCGCAGGCGGCGGCCAAGACGCGATCTAGCCCGGCGTCTTCGTCGACCTCTGCGTCTGAGATGCTGCTCAGGCCGCGGGCCGACGTCCGCAGCACGGCCTCCTCGATCAGCGTCGCGCGCTCGAGCGCTGCGGCGTGGCGGGCCAGCTCCTCGACCAGATACACCTGAGTCGGGGTGGACGGCTGCCACTCTGCAAGAAGCCTCTGGCGGTGTCGTTCGAGCAACTCCGGCCCCAGGATCGCCGGCAGGTATTTGGTTGCGGTCAGACCATGGGTAGCGGCGTTCGCGGCCCGGGGCGCAAGTCGCCGCGCCACCGGTCGTGGCCGCGTTGGAGTGCCATGTCCCTCTGTCGTCGCTCGGGCAGTGCTCGCGTCGTCCATGACTCTTTCTCCTGACGGGGGGCCTCAGGCCCCTCGAAGTGGGAACCCTATCCTTGATTTCACCTTTGATGTACACTTTAGATGTACACTATTTTCAAAATAAAGTCCAGAGCTTTGATGAATTGGGATCGAGTCGCAGCGGGCGCTGGTGGACGTCCTCCCTGGAGGGCAGTCCGGTGAGCGTGAGTGCCAATGGGGCGCTACGACCGCTGGTGTTAACGGATCAAGTGATGTGATGATCGCGAGATCGAGCGCTGGCAGAGACGAAACGATCGCGCGGGCGGTCGGAGAAAGGCAGTCAACCAGGGCGTTGCAACTCTCACGGGCAGCTCCAATAATGCACACGCGTCGTGGAGGGCGTGACGTTTGCGGTGCTGTTGAGAGGGAACTTGGCCGATGACGCATATCGCGCGAGTGCTGTTGATGAAGGGCTCTGACAATCAGGCAGAGATTCGACAGCGATTACACACGGTGTTAGAGCGGCTCCAGGAATTGGGGATTAGCCAAGCCGAGGTTGCCCGTTGCGTCGGCATCGCCTCGCAATATCTGTCCGACGTTAAAGCCGGTCGAAAACGGGTCACCAAGCTCTTTGCCCTGCGCCTCGGCGCGTGCTATGAATTCGATCACAAGTGGTTGCTGCAGGGAGGGGATCCGCCGGCTGATTTCTTTGGGCTCGATCCTCAGCCGCGTGCGCATCTCCGTCTGGAACTCAGCGTGTTTGATAGACCAATCTGTGGCGATCCCGGGACGCATCCGGACTGGACTACAACCGTCGAGATTTCGGGGCCTGCGCTCGAGCAGGCGGACCGCGCCAAGGATCCCTATCTGCTGCGCTTTGCGGGCAAGGATCACGCGGGGGAATTGAAGCAGAATGACCTGATCTTGATCTCGCAAAAGGTGAGTCGCAAAGCCAAGATCCAAGTGGTTCGACAGCGACAGGCTCTCGTCCTCGCACGGAAGACCGCTCAGGGAACGTGGCAGCACATCGACGATGGTCAATCCCCGGATCGAAAAGTGGAAGTCGTCGGCAGCTGCGTAGGAATTGTCTGGCGACAACTCTAAGACCACTTTGACTTCTGGGCGTGGCCACCAGTGTGCCGCTATCCTGGTCAGATCGACTTCAGATCGACGATCGTAAACCGAGTGGGACGATCTCTTGGTCGGCCAGGCCGACCGACGTCGGATTGGTTGGTGGGCAGCGTTCGAGACTGCGTCTCATGCCCAACGCCTAGCGCGCGGAATCCCATCAGCTTCGTTGGTTGCCGCAGGATTGGCCAGCCCGCGTGGGGATTGATCGCAGTTACACGGATTCGCCCCCGCTAAGCGAGTGGTCAGTCGCTCTTGCCGCCATTCTGCAGGCGCCGCCCTCCACTGGTCGCCTTTCTCCGTGCTCACTTACGGCCTCAAACACCCCGAGTTTGTGTGGCCCATACGCTGGGTGGCTGCGAGCGATCGAGACGCGGGCGAACTAAATTCTGGGGCTAGTCGTCGCATAGTCTATCGGAGGGTCATCTGCGGCGTGGCCCTCAGCGACCGCGAACGTCTACGGACCGGTCTGGTGCGCCGCATCTGCCTCAGCCACCCTCAGGATGACTTAAGACACCGCACTCCCAGCGGCCCACCGCCGCCAGGATCGTCAGATCGTCGGCGAATCGCCGCAGCGGGAATTGAGCGTTCGAGTACGACCAGCCCGAATGAATCCAAGTGGTCGGCTGCGAGGAAGGCGAGACGGCCCGAAAATCCCTCGACCACCCGCCGTGGGAAACCCTGCGGGCGCCATCTTGCCCGCGATTCGACGTTCCCAGACTGCGTCTGTCCCGACCCCTCGCTCGGGGCTGGAAGTGGCGAGCTCGGTCCCGTGGTCGGACCGAGCGCGCTGGGGAACAGCACCCAATCTTCGACTGAGCGATCGCTTTAGGGAGCGTTGCCGAGGTGCTGGTACCGGCCGAGAGCCGGCGCGCCACGCCGTTTGAACTCTAGCGTGCTCTCGCGTGGACGCGGGGGCGGTTTGTGTTTCTCTGACACAGACTGTCCCCGTGGACGGGGACGGTCTCGACATCTTGGGAGATCCGTTTCGATGATCCGTTGTCAATCTTCTCAGCGAATGCAGCCGGTCCCTGCGCACGACAGTGTCCGATTTGTCGCCATGATTCCCGGGATCCAAAAGCAGCTGCGTTTTGCCTTCCGGCACTCGCCAGCGGCGGTTCGCCAAGAGCGAATCGACGACGCCCTCGCGCAGGCGTTCGTTCTCTTTGCGCACTTGGTGCGTCGCAAGCGAGTTCGACTCGCTCACGTCACGGCTCTGGCGCGCTATGCGGCGCACCGCGTCCGGTCCGGCAGGCCCATCGGATCCCGCAGCAACAGCCGGGACGTTATGTCCCGCGTGACCCAGCGCCGATTTGGGTTCCAGGTGATGTCCGCCGATCTGGGCTGCTGGGCCGGCCAGCTTGGGCCGACAGAATTCTTGGGGGAATCGCGACAGGCGACACCGGCTGAACTGGCCGCGATTCGCGTCGACTTTGCGTCCTGGCTGGGCCGCCTTTCTGACCGCCAGCGAGAGATTGCCCTCTGTTTGGCTGTTGGTGAGCCAACCGGTGTGGTGGCCCAGAGGTTTGGCGTGAGCTGTGGCCGCATCTCGCAAGTCCGGCTCGAACTGGCAACTCGCTGGCGCCAGTTTCAGGGCGAACTACCAGCGCGGGAACAACCGGCAAGCCTGTTATCAGGGGGCAGCCCACCTAGGGCCCGACTTGACGTTTCGCCGCAACGCGACGGAAAGCTTGCTCCGATTGCCGGTCGAGTTTTTCCATCGGCTGCCCCTCGAGGTATCCGATCGGCCTCGCCGGATTCGGGTTGATCGCGAAGTGAGACGCGACGCAGCACCTCTCCGCCAACGGTCGTTGGTGCAGCACATTGAAGTAGCGCAATGAACGAGGGAGTTCGTTCATCCCCCGGGCCTTCAGCGGATGGAGGCCCGGGGGGACATTTTCTGCGGCGGGACAGCTTTCGAGGTTCGTTCGACCTCGTCGCGGCTGCGCACATCGCACATCAATCTGTCCTGTCGACGAGACGGCGTCGCGCGTGTGCGTTGGACCGCGCTCACCGAATCACTTCGCTTGCTTGTCAAATCCCAACCCGCCTCTGAAACCACGCGCACCGTCTCGACTTCGGCCGCGGGAGAACCATTCGGCACGCCGCGCGTGCGTCTCGTGGGATCGAAGTCGACGCAAGAATGTCGCGAGCAAGTAGGGCCAGAGATCAGCGCGATTTCGGGAACGGATGTCGATGTCAACAAAGCGAGAATCACCAGCTTTTAAGAAGGAATGCACCATGGCGGTCACAGTCCATGTCGGTTTCAGTCGCAAAGTCGGCGAAGCAAATTATGGCTCGCGCGGCGCGAGCGTTCATGTCGAGGTCGAACTCGACCGAAGTGCAATGGAGGACGGGGAGCGGTTTCAGTCGGAGATCCAAAAGATTTTCGAGCAGGCCCGAGATGCCGTCGATCGCGAACTTCTGCGGAATCTGTCCTCCTCGTCGGAAGCTCAGGCAGACTTGGATGAATTTTCCGAAGCGACAAAGAACCAAAATGGCCGAGTCAGGGCGCCTCGGCTGGCGACGCCCAACCAAGTTCGCGCGATCCAAGCGATCGCACAACATCGAGGCGTCGGTCTGAGTGAATTGTTCGCTGCCGAGTTCGACGCGAAATCGGCAGAGGAACTCACAATCGTCGAGGCCAGCCTACTGATCGATCGGTTGAAGTCCTATCCGATTCCCTCCGACCCCGACTCGGCGGAAGATCCCTGAGGGCCGAGCCGCTCTGAGGGGCGATCGGGTCGCAAGTGACCCGTCTCGCGTTCTTGGAAACAGACTGGCGAAGACGGCCCCTTCGTCCGCGAGTAGGCTGGGAAAGTCCCAGGCAATGCATGCCGAAAACTACAGCCTCGTCTGACTTCTCCCGCTCCGTCCCATGCCGCCGCGGCAGTCGGTTCATTGCCACACTACCGAGCGTGTCCGGCCTGATATTGTTCGTCGAGTTCGAGATTCTGTCATCGACCCCTTCATTCTGTGCCTCGCGGGGGACGGCTAACCTAGACTTGCAGTTCCACTAACCACTGCAGGCAGAGAACCTCGATCTCGAAGGCCCAAGACACGCCCAACTACAAAAAAACCCGGCCCATTTCTGGGCCGGGTCTCTGGAACAATTAAACACGCTGTCTGTCGAAACTACTTCACGTCGCCGTCCGTCGGCTGGCCGTAAAGAGTGCCGGCGGGAGTGAGAGCCCGCGCATAGATTCCCTGATCCATATTTTGTGACAGCGGCGTCGCATGACCGTCGGTGAAGCAGACGCAAAAAACGCCGGGATGGTTGGAGGCGGGACGGGGCGTCCGCCCGTTGGTGGCCGTCAACAGATTCGAGTTGGGGATCGCATCATTAGCACCGGCCGTACCGTCGGTCAGTGCGTAGATCACGTTGGTCGTCAGATTGGGCGTTGCCAATTCCGTGTTTTGCGGAGTGGTTGTGATATTAAATGACCCCGTTGGCAGGCTCGTGTTCACTGTGTAAAGGGCGGGCACGGTTGCGGTACCCGTACCGCCGACAAGCGTCGCGGCCACGCTCACGCCGAAACCAATGTAGCCGGTCTGCAGGTCGCGCCGCGAGGGCAACGTGGTCCCGTTTGGCGTGGCACCGGCGATATCGGCCCAAAACCCCGCGTTGACGTTTTCGGCGATCATGATCGTGTTGCTGCTGCCATCGCCGCGCTGGACGAAATCCTGCGTCATACGGAATCCCGTCGGATCGTTTCGCCAAAAGATGCCCGTCGAGTAACCGATCTGACGTCCCAGCGCCGTTTGCGCCATGCCCGTAGCGCCCTGTCCATCCCAGTCGATCAACGTCGCGTCCTGAGCACCGGTCCCGTAATCCGGACCGCCCGGCGCAACTCCCAGCGGCCCAAAGGCCCAGTTGACCTGATTGATGTAGCCGGCATTGCCCGCGTAACTCAGTCCGCCGGGCACGTTCTGATTGTTGGCATCATCGGGGCAGGTGAGCGGGCCAATAACCGGAATCAGGCGAAATGCGCCCGTGTTCGTCGGATCGACGCCTGTGAACGCCGTGAACCCGTTGCCAGCCGCATTGGGCATGATGATACCGCCGTTCTGGATGATTTGCCGCGAGAGGGCGGGCTGATCCATGTAGCCGATGATCTGCGCGACCCACGACACTCCCGGGTTGCCGCTGCCCGCCGCCGTGCCGCCTTGGCTCAGCCGATTGGCTCCTGCGCCGGTTGGAATCGCGGTGCTTTCCAAGAGCGGGTATCTGTCGCCGCTGCCGGTGGCGAAGTTGATGGTCGCCAGGCCCAGGTTACGAATGTTATTGAGGCACTGCGTTCTGCGTGCCGCCTCGCGAGCGCTTTGCACGGCCGGCGAGACGAGCGAGATCAGCACGGCGATGATGGAAATCACCACCAAGAGCTCGATCAGCGTGAAGGCCGAGCGGGCCCCCGCGCGTGCGATCAAGCGACGCGATTGCAAACGACTTGACTTCATTCCTGTCTCCAATCCCCGAGGGAAATTTGTGTGTTGATGGTTACGTTCCACGGTCGAATCGATTCGTGGCCCGTTCGACATTCGCCGCGGCTTGCGCGGCTGTCTTGAACCTTTGCCGCGTTGGTCGCGGCTGTTTTGAATCTTGCCGCGTTGGTCGCGGCAGTGTCGATTCTGCCGCGCTGATCGCGCTGTCTCGATACCGGCCGCGATGTTGCCACACGAGGCGCGGCTGTTTTCACTTCGCCGCCTCCCAGGCGGCCCTGTCGAAATCCTGTCGCCTAGAGGCGGCTGAAATCGATTTCGATGCGGGCGCTTGAGCCCGAGTGCTGCGCATCGAATTTATTTCGATCTATGATGAACCTGCCTTTGTCGCAGAAATCAGAATGATTCTGCGCCATTGTCAAGAATCAGGCATGGTGACCTCTCCATTATGTCGAGTTGCGCCGCGAATTCGAGACCGAAATCCAGCACAAACTCGCTGGTGCACCCAATCGCACTAATAGTGTACGTTTATTCATACCATGCTCCATCGCAATTTATTGCATCCGCTGTCGAAACTGAACCAGCGACAGGTAGTTGAACGATTGATCCGTGGAGAACACAAATCTGTTTGTCGCGGGATCAACCGACGGCACAAATTGCGGTCCCATCAGGCTCAGAGCCTGCGATCGATCGATCACAAAAAAGCCCCGGTAAGCCGGCGAGGTTGCCAACTTGGCTCCAATCCGCACCACGCCGTTTGGAGGATTGACGTCCCTGGCCTGGAAGTAATCGATCTGGATCCAGACCAGGAAAACGTTGCTCCGCGTCGTTGTGTTTTGGAGGATCTTCGAGAGCACGCGATTTCTCGTCGCATAGTCAATTGCGTCCGTGGAATGCTCGGTGAACATTCCCAACTCAAACATATGCCGGCGACTATCCGCGGTGTTCTGCGGCGGTGTCCCCGGAGTCGGTATTGTGACTGGATCGCCTGGAAGAGCCCGCAGGATGGTCGACTCCAGCGTGCCGTTAAATCCGGTGGAATCCATGCCTCCGGCGGTCGCCGGTGTTCCATTGGGGTAGGCCGAGAATCCCATTCCTCGGAACGGATGGGATCCGGGCGGCACATTCCAACCCGCCGCTGGCGGAGCGGTTCCGGAAGGAGTCCGCGGAAGCCCGGGCAGCGATAAACCGGTCCCGCCGCCGGCCGCGGAGAGCGGATCGGTTCCGTCACGGGTGGTGACGAATTGCGTCCACCAATCACGAAGCTGTCCCGCCATGGGTGAGGGAACTTGAGTCGCCGGTAAAGCGGCGGGAAACGTGTCGGTCGTATTCTGGTCAGGAAGCGACAGAGGCATCGACAGGCCAGCCGTAAAGTTCTGACCCGGACCGAAGAGCTGCGAGTATTGGAGCGTATAGATGTCGCTCTCATCCAACAATCCAGCCAGCACGTCGGGATAGCGCAGCGTGTTGAGATTGATCTTGCCAGGGGTCCGATAGAAGCCCGCCGGCCCACCGAGCGATCCGGTGGCGATCTCATAAGGTCCTGCCGTGGGGTCCCGATGGGAGCGAGTCGGCACTTCAACCAGGCCCAAAAGCCGGTGCCAGCGGTTCTCGGTCAAGTCGGTCACCGGATTCGGTGGTATCAAGCCGTCTCCCTCCGGATGCTGGATGCGGTAGCCAGCCGTCCCGAATCCGACCGAATGTCCGGCAACCTCAGGCGGAGGAGGAGTGGCGGTCAGGAAGGTGTAGTTGATGGCGTTCCAATCGCCTCCCGCGAGCGTCTCCTGGGCAATGGGTGTTCCGGTGTCAGTCGTTCGCGAGGCCATTCGATAGGCCAGACCCGAGTTGGGCGACGTGCTGAGCGCGATGTCCGACATGGGCCCATACGGTCCCCAGACCGGCACGTTGAACAACTCGATGACGGACGAGAAATCGCGGTCGTAGTGTGGCTGGTAAAGCGTATGGGGCAAAACGGCGTTGGGCAGATCATTGTCCTGCCCCAGGCTGTTCCCTTGCCAGGTGGGGGCCAAGTCAGTCGTATGGCCGCCGTTGGGAGCCAGAGGAAGAATGTTGTAGAGAGGTTGCGAGCGTTCGGAGCTGACGGCTGGAAACGCCCCAGCAGCGGGTGCCAGCTGCGGCTGAATCTGCTGATAATTGTTGCCAGGAACGAGCAACAGCTTCCCAACGGGAACGTCCATGTAGTCGACTACGATCCACGGATTGTCCTGCTCCTGCGCCTGATTCTGTGCCAGATTCGACACGCTCGGCAGTACGGGCGGCTGCCGGTTGACGTCCGCGCGGCGGCGCAGCTCGATCCGCACGGTGATTGACGTGGTCGGCGTAATGCCCCCCCAGTTCGCGAACTGCACAAACTGGGTGCCGGGCGGCGGCGTCGGGGTTGGGACGACTGGCCCGTCGTAATTCACGCCGCCCACGGAGACGGTCGGCATCACGAAACAGTTGTTCGGCTGCAGGACCATGTCGAGGTCGAGTGCGTTCGGGTTGTTTGTAGTCGGCCCCGTATACGCGGCCCGCGGCGAGATTGGGAAGCCCGGGTTGGCGCCGTGGTTGTCGAACGGCGTTCCCGCGTAGGTCGGATCGCCGTCATTGGGATCAACCACAAACCAGCTCGGATAGGGGACTGGCGTCGGAAGTAGATTATTCATGTTGGCCACGTAGCTGAGGCCGGTTTGAGTCGCTCCGGCTGTGCCGACCGTGAACCGCGCGGTCGGGCCGGTTTGAACGTTGGGTTGATTGGCCCCGATGATCATTCGCATTTCCTGGCCGTAGAAGCCCGATGGCACCACGGTCGGCGATTCCTTGATGGCGATCTGCCAGCCCTTGTTGACGAACGAAACGGGGAATGGGCTGACGTTTTCGAATTCCGCAAAGAAGAACCCCCAATAGCCCTGCGACTCGTCATATTGCGTATCCGGATGATTGACGAATCCGCCACCCACCGGGTTGATGCAATCCGCAAATATCACTTGCGCCTCGTTGAGCGCCAGTTGCTGCCGCTCGACGCCGTAAACCACGCCGCGATCCACGAGTGAAACGGGCATGAGGAACGGCGGCTGAGTGTCGCCGGCGCCGTTGTCGTACGCGTTGTCGTCGAGGTTCCAGCCGTTGGAAAGGTCCTTGTCGTACTCGAAGACGGTGATGTTCGTGTCGGGATCGAGCGCGTCGACGAGGTTGACGGCGAACTGCGCCATTTCACGCAATTGGTCGTCGGTATAAAGCGGACGTACGCCGCCACCCAGCGGCAGCGCGTTCGACGTCGTCGCGTAGTTGACCGCGTCGTTGCCGCCGCCGGTGAGGTACAGCAGCGTGTAAATGTCGCGAGCCAGGCGCTGGCGATCGTAGCGGGCCAGCCATTCCTGTTGCGTCGGTGTCCCACCCGCGGACTTCAGTTGCTCCGGCGTGCTGATGGTGTAGCCGATTCCATCGGAAGTGTGCGTGGGAACAGTGATCGGAGTGTTGGCAAGCGGATTCGGCGGATTCCCTAACGCGGTCGGATGGGGAGTCAGGGGCCGAAAACGGAATCCCGTATAAGGCGCGCCGGTCGTTTGGTTGGTCATCTGGATCTGCTCGACCAAATGATTGATGCTCATCGGCCGCTGCGGCAGGACCTGAGCGTTGTTCCCCAGTTGCTGATGCGGATCGGCCAGAGTCCAAAGCAGGTGTGCGAGATCCATTCGTAGCGGATAGAGGTTGTTTGCGGTCGTCGTCAATAAAGGCGGCTGCAATCCGCCGATGCTGCCGAAGTCAGGAGGAAATCGGTAGGGTCCGCCTGGGTTCGCTCCGGCATTCGTATCGGTAAACTCCCAAAGTCGCCGCGCGTCATTGGTTCCTGGCGTCGTGGTGCCGGGCGCGTTGTAAGCGCCAAAAACTCCTTCCCGAACGACTTCAGGTCCCAGCTCGTCGAGGTCAGCCGCTGGCGGATCTGCGCCGCGCGATTGCTCGCCACCAGGTTGAACGTTGCCAGGTTTGCCGAACGGGTCGGATTGCCGAGCAAGCTGGTGTCGGGTCCACTCAGCTGCAGCATGTTTTCTTGCGGACCGTAGATGTTGTCGTTGGGCTGCGTGGCCACGAGGGCCGGCTCGGTCCAGGTTTCGTCCGGCTCGTCCACGATCCCGAGTTGCAGCGCGTTCGGCAGTAGCGCTCCGGCAAAGGGCGTCGCCCACTGCACGCCCGACGTCGCGAGATTCGGTGGCAAGGGATCCGTGAAGTAGTTGGAATACTGCGGAAACTTTTGTTGTCCCTCGGCGAGGAGCGCCCGCGTCTTCCCCTCGACGCCGGTGAACCAGAAACCCGTCGTGAAATAATCGAGCGGATGCACGAAGGCGGGAAAAGTCAGGCCCGTATCGGGATCAGACCAGAGGCCCGATTCCGGATAATTGTTGTTGTCGTCGAATCCCGACGTCCCCGGGAGTGGCCACGGATCGCCCCCCGGATTGCCGAGGCCGGCCAGAACAGTCGTCCCCGCGAGCACCTGCAGCACGTTGGGATCCAGACGCTGCACGTTCTCGCCCCAGCGGCCGGGAAAGCTCGAGCCGCTCACGGTGGGCGGAATGGTTGTCGGCGAGGCGCTGGGCGTCAACTGCGGCCGCCCGTTTAGAATGTTCCACCACTCCATGTTTGCCAGCTCGAAGTTGCCGGCGCTATGGTCGTCGGCCGGCAGTGTGCCGCTGTTGGCCGGCGCGGAAGAACGAAACATACTGCGTCATGGCGGCGGTCAGCGCGGCGGGCGTCCCCGAGAAATCGGCGGTGTTCAGCGGCCGCGCATTGAAGGCCCATTCCACGTTGACCTCCGAGGCGCTCACACCGAGATTTGAACGGGACAAAAACGTGCCCGGGCCGCCGAAATTGTTGGGCGACGGAACCGCAGCCTGCCCGCCCCGGTTGCCGTGGACGTTGAGATTGAACAGAGCGTCGGCGTCGATGATCTTGATCGCCGGCATGGCCACGAAGCTCTGCGTGCCGTCGGGCGTGGTCATCAGTGGAAAGCCCACGTCGATGTAATTCGCATCGGGGATGCCGTCGAGGTCGGTATCGACGGCGTAGCTGATCGTCGGGAGAGGATTGGGAGGAGCTGCCGGATTGAGGCCTCCCGCCCCGATCGACCAAAGCCCTTCTTGCGGCGCGGGCAAACTGTCGCCGGGAATTGGGAAGGGAGACGTGATTACCCCGCCGCCATCCGGATGAGCGACGGTGACGAACCGCTGGAAAGTTGTGATGTTGCCGCTGCTGTCAATGGCCGTATGCTCGACGTGCGGATAAAGAACCCGATTGGCAGTGAGCGGGTCAATGTACCAGTTCGCGACAGCGACGGTGTTCGTTCCTCCGTTCAAGGCGGCCGTTGCATTTCGCAAATACTGCGGGCGATGAAACGACGGCGTGATAAAGCGGAAGGGAAGCAGGGCCGGAGTGATGTTGGTCGGGTTGGGGATCAGCGCGTCGTAAGACAAAAACGGACTGTTGTTATCGGGATACGTCGCGTTGAGGTCCGGGTCGGGATACGGATTCGGAGTTGCCGTCGTACTGGGTGGATAATTGTTGAGATCGAGGCACGGTGCCGCCGTCCAGGTCACTGCGCCGTCGGTCACTGTTCCGTTAACAGCAGTCGGCCACGCCGGCTCAGCAGCCCCTGAGACGCCGGGGGTCGTTGCGATATACAGCAAATTGGTTTGGGGGTTCGCGTTCGGACGAACGAACGCGCCTGTGACGAACGTCGTGTTGGCCTGCCAGGCGATGGCCGCCGATGGGGAAAGGTTGAGAAACGTCAGCGCCCGGTTGTCAATGGGGTCGGCCGTGCCGTCGTCGGCGAGGTTGTTGTAGTTCTGGTCGACAGACGCATAGCCGCTGCCATTGAGGGTTGCGTTCCAGAACAAGTTGACGCCCGGCCCGTTGTACGGCGACAGGTCGCGGCCAAACATCGTCGGCAACAGCGAGGACCGGCCCCCCCACAGTGCGCTTTGTTTTTCGCTGATCGAGGGCCCGATGATGATCTGCCGCAGCACGTTGTTGAACAGCAGGTCCGGGTCGATCCCCGTCGGCGAATTGACCTTGGCGGCGCCGGCGAAATAGGTGGCGCTCTGGTTTTCAGACGCGCTAAACGCGAAGGCGAAGAAGCCGATGAGCACCAGCATGCCGAGCAGGGCCAACACGACGATGATGACGGTGCCGCCCCGACTGGTCGCAAGCTCCGCAGCCCGACGCCGCGAAGGCAGGAAACGATGCCACGGGCGCGCGAGGGGCCGCCCAATTCGCGCCAGCAGTTGATACGTTTTCATCGGAGTCGAGCTCCTGCGAACAAGGGGCCGGCCCGCTCGGCCTCGTCGCGGTCGTCAAAAAGCCAGTCGGTTACGGCGTCAGGGCTTGCACGATCGTCACCTGGCGCAACAGGTTCTGTGTAGGATCGAGATACTTCACCTTGATTTGGATCGCCTGCACGGCGAGCGGAGGTTGGGCTTGCCATTGGGCCGTCCCATCGTTGATCGTGTTCGGCGTAACAGTCTGGTCATTCAGCGAAAACGGGTCGAGTTGCTGAACCCCCGCCGGTGGGGTCGGAGGGGCGGCCGAAGTTCCGGCAGTCACACAGGTGTAAACGTAGCCATTCGCACCGTCGACCGGATCGACTTGCGTGCCGACCGTGTAATTGACTCCCTGCTGCCACTGCACGCCGATCCGCGGTCGATAGGGCGCCGCCGCGTAAAAGTTCTTGATGTCCCCCGGGGGACCGACGTTCGGCGGAGAGTCATTGATGTCGTAATTCTTGGCGGTGTTGTCGAAGTTGAACGCTCGACACCACGTGTCGAAGACGTTGTTGAGATAGGTCGTGTCGCCGTTGTTGTAGGTTGCCGTGGTGCCGGTGAACGTATTGGGATTCGCCGCCGGCGGTGTCTGGGCCAGACTGGCGTGAGGGCCATAGGACGGAAGCTGGTTGTTGGTCACCAAAAAATCGCCAGACGCCGCGCTATGCCCCACATCGGCAAACGCCGGCCCCGTGTCGATGATACCGTTGCGGTTGGCATCGAATGTGGTCTCTGAGTAATGCGCGTCCCAGATCTTCACGTCGAAACTGAGGACGTTGGTCAACAGGATGTCCTCGCCACGACGAGGGCCGCCGCTGAATGCGGTGACGCTGCCCACGTTCGGCGCGCCCGGGGTTGTGTTGATCGTGAGTCCCGGGGTCGCCTGGGACAAGGGCGAGCCGGCAACCGGGATCGCACCGGGAAATTCAAACGCATTGTTCGATGTCTCTTCGTGCGTGTAGCGTCCCAGGAACACTCCATTGCTGTCATACTCGCGCGGAGGACCGTTGCCGGTTGCAAGCGCTGTGGGCCAGGTTGCCGCCGTGCCAAGCGGCAGGCCAAGCGACAACGGAGTTAGCCCGGTTGCCGTCTGGTCGTGACCGAACCGGCAATCGGGTCGCCCCAAGGGATATTGCGAGAGGGGCGGATTGTTATTCAAGTCGGCCACCCCAAAGAATAACGGTGCCAGCGTCGGAGTCGCGCTCGCATTGTCAAACCGCGCGGCATAATCGAAATCCGTCCAGAAGTTCCCGTTAATCGCAGGAGTCCCGGCGAAAGGCGGTGCCGCGGCGTAGGCCCCATTGATGATCGGCAACGTGGCAGCGCCAGGCTGTGTGGTTCCGGTGCTGTTGTAAGGTTGGCGGATGAGCAAAACGCGGCGGCAGAGATTTCCGTGGCGCAAGAAGTACGAGACCTCTGCGTACTCCGAGGCACCCGTGTTGTTGGTCGTGTAAGCCGTAGGAGGCACACCGGGAAACGTGGGATAGACGCCGGCCGCAGCGGGTTGAGGCAATAACGCGGTCGAGACGACGGGAGTTGTCGTCAGAGGAAAGACGACTCCGTCGTCGCCATCCGGCTGCAGAGTCGAATCGACACACTTCCAGGTGACGCTGCCGTCGATCACCGTATTTAACAGAGCTATCGGCCACGTGGGCGGACCGCCGCCCGACGTCCCGGCAACCGTCGCACAGTAGATGAAGCCTGTCTGTGCGCCAGCAGGAGGAAGGACGTATGTCCCTACGACGTAGGCTGTATTGGCTTGCCACATTTGTTTCGGCAGGAACGTGGCAGTTCCATACAGAGGCGGATTCGGCAAACTGGTGGTTGGATTTGTAAACGGGACTTGGATCGTGAACTGCAGAACGTCGTCGGTGTCGTCGAGTGGGTTGTTTTCGGAGTACTCGAAATATCCAAGCCGGCTTGTCTCTGCCGGGAGGGGCTGCATATTGGGATGGAAGGGAGCCACGTACCGCATCGTCCGGTTCTGAAGATCGTTCTTGAGCACCGTCGTCAGGATGCGGGCGCTCTGATCGTTTTCGCCGACCCCCCTCTGCTTCGCGACGATGGTCCCCGTCATCGAGAAGATCTGGGCGAAGGCCGCCATCATCACCAAGGTTAGCGCCAGGACGACCATGACTTCGATCAGCGTGAAGCCGTGCGCCGGCTGTCGGCAGTGCCCGATTTGTGCGGGTCCGATTCGATCGTTCGATTGACGCATGGCCGTTTCCATCGCTTACTCGTTCCCGATCGGAAAAACGTCTACAACGCCTCGCATGAACACCACGTTGAAGTTCGGGCCGTTCTGGATATCGGTCTGAGGCCTCGTCTGGTCGACCAAGAGACTCAAAACGGTCCCCGTATCGCTGACGATGTCGGTAATGCGATACCAGCGGCCGTCGGTGACGTCGAACATGAAGCTCCCCTTCTTGACGTTGGGCTTCTGACCCGCGGGATACGTGACCGTGAAGGGGGTGAAGACGCCGTCGTTGCCGTTTGCCGCATAGACTTGCTCGTCTGGCGCCGTGAGCGCGCGATTGAAGAAGATCGTGACCCAGACGCTCGCCGAGCCGCCACCCGAACTGCGCTGCACGGTCAACATCCAGGTGTAGCGCGCCTCCTGGGACTCGACCCGCGCGAACGCGGGCACAAATCCACCCGTCAGGGGATCCGAGCCCGACCATTGCACAGTCGTGATCGGGCCGGGGTTGACAGCGACGGGTGACACGACCAGTCGCGTCTGACTCAGCTTGCCCGTCGCGTCAATCAGGACGATCCGCGAAACTCCCTGAGGCGGGAGCGTGAGGTTCGTCAAATCAAAGTTGGCCAGATCGACGCTGGTATAAGCAGGCGGATTGGCTCCCGCGGGAGGAGGCTGAGGATTTTGAATCGGCCCGCGCGCCGCCTCCAGCCAGCTATCGGGCAACATGGCGAAACGCAGCGCGTCGGGAAGGCCGGTGCGAATGCCGGCCGGAAAGCGCTCGATCGCCGCTCCGTTGGCAATGTCATTGACACCAAGCCCGCCGGCATTGTTTCCCAAGGCGCCCGCAAGGGTGGCCGGTGCCGGTGGTGATGGCAATGTGTTCGTGACGTTGTTCATGGCGTTCCAGCCGACGGGATCGACCACGTAGTGGCTGTGATCGACGGTCTGCCAGGTCACGGCCCCGTCAGTGGTCGTCTGCGGCGCGGGGACCAGGTTCGTGTTCCAGGCGGGCGGCGCCGCGCTCGACACACCGCCGGTCGTAGCAGTGGGCGCGACGCAAAGAAATCGGCGACTGTTCCCGTTACTTCCGGTGGGAGCGAGAACCACCGCCCCAAGCGAATAGGTGGTGCTGGGCGACCAGGTCGGGAACACGTACGCAAGGTTCAGCGAGTTGTAGTCCTGCGCTGTCCAGGTGACCGTGCCATCTGCGGTCGTCGATGGCGGTGGACCAATTGTGATTGTCGGCGCAGGATTCGGGCCCCAGGTAGCAGGCGGTGTCGCGCTTACGGCCGACGTCCCCGCCGTTGTGCACTTCATCCAGATCTGCGGCAGATTGGGAACCGCGACGGCATCGTTAAGTTGGTAGGGCTGACCCCCCTGCCAGGGACTGAGCATCGAGGGGGTGCCGGTTTCTGCCGGTGTGAAGAACAATTGTTTGATTTGCGATTCGGCGTTGTAGCGCAGGATGGTCCCGTTGGTGAGATTGGTCGCCTGAACCGCTCGGACAAACGACAGCGGCAAGAGCACAATCACCGACAGCAGGCCAATGCCGGCCACCATCATCGACATCAGCACTTCGACCAAGGTCAGGCCGGCGGGAAAAATCGGGGTCGGTCGCGGCAACACACGCCTCATTGCTGCACCTCTCCGATTTCGGCAAAGCGGAACGAATCGTATCCCGAGCCCGCCGGCGTCAACTGTGTCGACACGTCGACAGGATGCGTCGTGACGCGACCGGTTGCCGTCGCCAGGGACACGATCAGATTGCTTTTCTTCACGAACGACTGCCACGTGACGGTATTGTCGGTGACCGATTGATTGGCGGTCGTGATGGTGGCGAACGCACCAGGAATCGTTCCTCCCGACTGTTGGCCGGCCGTCGAAGAGACACAACGAAAGGCGATGAAGCTCGACGGCGTCGGCACAATCACGTTGCCCAAAGCGTAATTCGTATTGGCCTGCCAGGGGGCGTCGAGCTGCAAAGGCGAACGCGGAGGCAAGCCGGCGATCGGCGTTTGCCCCGTTGTGTCGGAGGTGTCGGCAAGCACGAAATGGATCTTGCCATCGGAGGCGGGAGTCCCGATCACCGTTCCCTGCGGAGAAAACAAGATGTCGAGCGTGTTCGAGAAGGAACCAGCCGATCCCCAGACCAAAGGCAGGATGCTGCTATTCAGGTCGATCACGATGTTCGAAGGCAGGCTGCGTGGTTCGTCGCCTGACAAAACCGTTGGAGCAAGTTGAAGCGTGTACGTCGCCCCGGAGGTGCCGGCGGCAATCGGGGTTGGAGCGATCGGGAACGTGCCTGTCGGCGCCGTGGTGATGGCAAACGTCGGAGTCCCCCCTGCCAAACCGGTCACTGAGACAGACATGTAAAGGAGAATGGGCGTGTTGCCGACGGTAAGCTCAATCGGTGTTCCATTTGGTAATAGCCCAAGGTTCCAAAGCCTGGTCCACACAGCCGAGGTGTTCGGAGGCGTAGGGGTACCGTTCATGAACGAGATGTTCCCGTTCACATCGATCGACAGTTGACTCCCGTCGGTGAAGCTGCTTGACGCGCCGATATACACGAAGCTCCGTACGGTCGATGGATTGACGACATCGGTAATCAAGCGGACGCCGCGGGGCTGGCCCGCGTGAATCGCGCGATCGCGAGCGCCCGCGAAATAGGTCTGCAGCTCACGCGCACCGTTGCGGATGCGGTCGGAATTGAGCGTCGAATTGAGGAGCTGCATGGTCAGCGTCGCCAGGATCAGGATGATGCCCAGCGAAATCAACAACTCAAGCAGCGTAAACGAGGCGCGGTTGCCCGCGTGCGCCGCGGGCAATTCGCGACTTGTGCTGCACCGGAAAGCTTGAGGTTCTCGGTTCATTGCTGGTGATTAGTGATGTTGTCGTACATGGGGTCGCGCCAAAACGGCGTCACGTCGTGCACTCCCGCGGGAGGAGCCATCGGTTGCGCAAGGCTGCCGAAGTTCTGAACGTCGTACGGTTCGAATAAGCCGAGCACGCCGTCCGCCCCGCACGAGACGATCAGCGGCACGCTCCAAGTGTTGGGAGTGATCGGGGGCAATGGGGAGGACGAGGACGGAGTCTCCGTGATGAGCAAGGTCGTCGGATTGGACACCATGCTGAATGGGTCATCCGGATCAATCGACAGAGGATCAAGCAGCACTTGCCACGTGACCGTGCCGTCGGTGATCGTGGTGCCGACTGCCGACGTGGTCAGAACCGCCGCACTGCCGCCGGAGGTACCTGCCGTCACGCACTGATAGACCACCGAGTAAGATTGGTCCGTGGTGGCGGTGACGCCGGCGTTGGAGACGACTTTCGCGCCTTGGCCGTAAAATGTGTTTGCAGCCCAAACGGGTAGCGAAGGACGCGGGGCGGCCCCGATCATTGCGAGCGAAAGCGGCGAGGGCGGGTAAAGCGGAACCTCGTCGAGCGGCCCGGGAGTGCTCCCGCTGGCTGACGTTGCAGTCAGGCCCGGGGCAATTGCAGGCCTCACTAAGCGTGTCGGCCAGCGGTAAAAGCGCAAGGGTTGTCCCCAGCCGTCGACGATCTCGCGGAGCCCATCGCCGTCGGTGTCGGCCGTTTCGATCGCTTTGAGGTCCCCAGCGCTCGGTGGCTCGGTATCGAACAGCGGTCCCTGTGTGAGAAACAGGTACATGCACTCAGCGCTGTCGGTGACCGGCACGTGCGTCGACCCACGGGGGTTGGCCGTTTGAATCGACTGAGGAAGTTCGGAATAGGTCTGCGCAAAGTTCTGAAGGAAGAGCTTTTTGACGCAGATGATCTTGGCCTGCGGAAGGCTCCCGTTGGTCAGTGACAGCGTGCCGAGGTCGACGTACGAGGGAACTCCACTGCCGGCCAATTGATCTTGCTTTTGAATCCAGCGGCGAAAGCCGTTGATGCGGTCGTTGAGCATCTCGTCGACCTTTTTGATCGTCGCCTTGGTCGCCGCGACCTTTGCGGCGTTGCCGACGCGGGGGATCACGGCCACGATGGCGGCGGTCAGAAACGCGATCAGCCCGATGACGACCAGAATTTCGACGAGCGAAAAGCCCGCTCTCCGGCTCGTTTCGCGACGCCGCGGCCGACTGAAGGTGTTTGGACGGCTCATCGGTGCTCGATCCAAAATGAGTCCGGGGTTCGGGGTCAAACCGCAGGTCAAGCGACGGACTTTACGAGACCATTGACGCTGGACTCGCGACGTTCGACCTGGAACCACGCCTGATGGCGGATTTGCGACTTTGGACTGACTCAAACCGGCCCGCGAGGCACGCGCATCTTAGGGCGCCAGCACTCCCGAGGAAAAATTTGTGATGTTATCGCGCTCGGGACCGCGCCGCCGGGCGCAGCACCGACGAGTATGGTTCCCGCCGTGTTGGGATCGTATGGGCCTCCGGTGCCGTAGCCTCCGTAGGGATCGCTCGATCCATCAAAGCCCGGCGAAATGATCTGGTAGGAATTCGGATTCCAGGGGGGTGACGGGGACGCCGCACCCGCGCCGTTGGGGCCCTGGCGATAGACGTCGGCGAACGTGGGAGAGCCGACCAGACCTGTGCTGCTGGGTCCGGCGGGAAGCTCGTGGGTGATGTCGTATCCTTGTCCGCCGTAACTGCTGAAATACAGATAAGGTTGCTGTTGGTTGGGAATCGTGTCCTTGTAGGTGTTCATCGTGTGCGCTGCACCGGTCAGCGGCTTATAGAGGAACAGTCGACTGGCATCGAACTCCGTAAAACGCTCGCGGTTGGAGCCGACAACTGTCCGGTTGGTACCGGAGACGGTGACGCCAAAGGGATCTGCCGGGTTCAGCGAAAAACCGGAGGGGGCGCCGCCGAAGGTCAGAGTATTGGGTGGATTGGGTGGGTTTGGTGCGTAAAGCGTGGCCGGAATGCCCCCCAGAAAGAACACGAGGCACTCGGCGCCGCTGAGAAAAATCGCTCCGCTGCTGGTACCGGTAACGCCGTCGCCGGTGTACGCGCCGTCTCCGTTGATGTCGATCTGGCCGCCTTCGGCCGTGTAATTGAAATCGAACTGCGGCCAGATCTGGCGGATGATGCCCATCGAGCGCGGGTCGGCAGCCCAACCCGTGCCCGCGGGAGCGGCGCTCATGCCGATCTCATAAACTGTGATGCGACTGGGGGGCTCGACGCCAAAGCGTTGCTTGAAGGCGGCAATGCCCTTGGCGAGATCCTGAATGTCGACGGAAACCTGAGTGGTCTTGGCCTTCTGGTTCGCCGAGCCGGCGACCGTCAGGATCAAGCTGGCCAAGATGCCGATGATGGCAATGGCAATCAACAGTTCCAGCAGCGTGAAGGCTGCCGGAGCACGGCGGGCGCGAGCCGGGCGACGGGAGCGCCCCAGGGCAGAGCTTTGCATGGGCGGCGGACTCCTTAGGATTCGTGCTCCAGGGGCCTTAAGTCCAAGGTCGGGAGTGCGGTTGGTGCTGCCGATCTGTCAGGGGCGACCGCCGACTTTGGAAACAAAGGGAACCCGGAACGCTTGGACGAGCCGTGAACGTTCGATTTTCGGACTTTGAATCTTGGGCGCGGGACGTTGTGCGTCAGGCCAGGCTGTTCAAGAGCTTAATCAGCGGCATGAACAGGGCGATGACGATGAAGCCGACGATGAGGCCGAGGATCACGACCATCATCGGTTCGAGCAAGTTGATCAATCCCTCGACGAGGACGGAGACTTCCTCGTCGTAGACGTCGGCAATCTTGTAGAGCATGGTGTCGAGGGCGCCGGTTTCTTCGCCGACGTCGACCATGTTCACCACCAGATCGTCGCACACGCGGGATTCCTTGAGGGGCACCGCCATCGATTCCCCTTCGCGGATGGCCGCGTAGATATTGTCGAACGCCCGCCGAAAGACCGCGTTGCCGGCCGTATCGCGGGCGATGATCAACGCCTCCAAGATGGGAACGCCTGAAGAAATGAGAGTGCCTAGCGTCCGCGCGGTGCGGGCGACCACCGATTTTTCGACGATCTTCCCCAAGACGGGAAGTTTGAGCATGATTTTGTCGGTGATGTATTCGCCCATCTTGTTTTTGCGGATGATTTTCAACAGCAGCCAGATGGCGATCGGGATCACCGGGATCAGATACCAGTAATCGCACACCATGTCTGAAATCCAAATCAGCCAGATCGTGATGGCAGGCAGCTCGATGCCGAAGTCCATGAAGATCTTTTTGAACTTCGGAATGATCCAGTACATGATGAAGCCGACGATGCCCGTCGCGACGGTGATGACGGCGACCGGGTAAATCATCGCTCCCTGAACTTTGCGTTTCAGGCTTTGGGAGCGTTCTTTGAATTCGGCCAACCGCTGCAGAATGATTTCGAGCGCACCGCCCGCCTCGCCCGCCTTGACCATGTTGACGTAGAGATTGTCAAAGGCCTTGGGCTGCTTGGCCATCGCCTCCGAGAGCGTGCTTCCCGACTCGATATCTTCAATCACACCGATCAGCGAGTTCTTGAGCGGGCCCGGCTTGGATTGTCCCTCGAGGATTCGCAGGCTGCGGAGAATCGGCAGACCGGCGTCCTGCAGAGTCGAGAGCTGGCGAGTGAAGGTGCACAGCTGCTTGGGGCGCACGCCGCCGATGGAAAAAGTCGTCTTCTTCTTGGCGGCTTTCTTCTTTTGGTCGGCGCTGGTCTTCCCCTTGGTCTTGGCGGAGCGGCCTTTCTCCTGGATCTTGGTGACGAAGAAGCCCTTTTCCTTGATCTTCTGTTGAGCTTCCGCCTCCGAACCGGCGTCGATCGTTTCCTTGATCTCCAGGCCCGTATTGTCCATCGCCTCGTACTGATACGTTGGCATAGCCGTTCTCCGCCTTACCTGTGTCCGCTTTGCCCGTGTCCGCCTTACGTTGTTCGCGCTTCTCTGCTGGCTGTGCACAGCCTTGATCGCACCGCGCTAGGGCGTCGGTACTACTCGACATCCTCCATGACGGTTTCCCGTACGACTTCATCGATCGTTGTCACGCCGTCGAAAATCAGCTTGAGGCCTGACTCCCGCAGGGTGGTCATCCCCTGCGTGCGGGCGAAATTGCGAATATCGTCGACCGACGCGTCCGAGGTAATCATGTCGCGAACGTCGTCGTTGATTTCCAAGAGCTCGTAAATGCCGGTGCGCCCTTTGTAGCCGGAGTTATTGCACCGCGCACATCCCTTGCCGTAATAAAAGCTGTACTGACGGGCCTGCTCGATCGGCAACTGCAGCTCCATCAACAGCTCGTCGCTGGGCTCAAACTCGGTGCGGCACTCGGTGCAGATCTTACGCACCAACCGCTGCGCGAGGATTGCTTCGAGCGTGGCCGTGATCAAGAACGGCTGCACGCCCATGTCCCGCAGACGGGTGATGGCCGAGGGCGCGTCGTTCGTGTGCAGTGTGCTGAACACCAGATGGCCGGTGAGCGCGCTTTGAATCGAGATTTCCGCCGTCTCGTAGTCGCGGATCTCACCCACCAGAATTACGTCCGGGTCGTGCCGCAGGATCGCGCGGAGCACGTTGGCGAACGTGACCTCGATGTCCGGATTGACCGGCACCTGGATCAGTCCATCGATTTCGTATTCGATCGGGTCTTCGGTGGTGATGACCTTGGTCGAGACTTCGTTGAGTTCGTTGAGCGCGGAGTACAGGGTCGTGGTCTTGCCGCTTCCAGTCGGCCCTGTCACCAGCACGATGCCGTTGGGATTGCGGATGATCTGACGGAACCGCCGGAGAATCGTGGCGTCCATCCCGATTTTCTGCAGGTCGAGCTGCACCACCGTGCGGTCGAGCACCCGCATAACGACCGACTCGCCGAACATCGTCGGGAGCACACTCACGCGCAGGTCGACGGGGTTGCCGCCGACGTTCAGCTCGATCCGGCCGTCCTGCGGCAGCCGCCGCTCGGCAATATCGAGCTCGGCCATGACCTTGATACGCGTGGTGATGGCGTTGGCCAGGTGTCGCGGCGGAGGGACCATCTCATAGAGCACGCCGTCGGCCCGGACTCGGATTTTGAATTCGTCCTCGAACGGCTCGAAGTGGATATCGCTCGCCTGGTCCTTGATGGCCAACAGCAAAACCATGTTGAGCAACTTACGGACGGGCGCGGCCGAGGCGATTTCCTCGTCCGAGGCCAGGTCAAACGTAGTCTCTTCCTCGCCCCCTTTGTCGAGACCCGCCTCCTTGAGTTGGTCGATCACCTCTTCGATGCTGTCCTGCTTGTCGGCGTAGTGCCGCTCGATCGCCTGCTCAACGTCGGCGAGATTCGAGACGGCGCCCCGAACGTCGTAACCCAAAAAGTTTCGCAGGTCGTCGAGCGCGGCCACGTTTTGTGGATCGGCCATCGCGACGGTGAGCACGTTGTTCTTGAGCGAGACGGGCATGATCTTGTAAATATCAGCCATCGTCTGCGGCACGATCTCCAGCACATTGGGCGGGATGTTCGTTTCCGCGAGGCTGACGACCGGCATGCCCCACTGCTCGGCGAGGGCTTCGGTCACCTGCGCCTCGGTGACGAGTCCCATCCGGATCGCCACCTGCCCGATGATTTCACCGGGACTTTGCTTCTGCTCTTCCAGCACGTCCCAGAGCTGGTCCTCGGTGAGATACCCGAGGTCGACGAGGATTTGTCCCAGACGTCTTTGTGCCATGCGCCTCGCGCCTTGACGACGGGGGATCGCCGCCCCCTCGTCTTGCCTTGACCTGTCGCGGGAACCAAACCCGCGGCACGATTTTCGGCCCGACAACCGTTGGGAATTGACTGAGATCTCTGCGAACTGATCTCTGCGAACTCGGTCGCGAGAGCGCTGCGATCCGGTGTGACCGGCTTTCGCCGCGCCTGACGCGACCTCGTTTATCTTTCGCGACTCGATCAGGGAGTCGAGCCGTTAATCTTCGTCCTCTTCGACCTCTTCGTCTTCTTCCGGCTCTTCGTCAAAGAGCCCGCGTTTTGCGCGTTCCAGCCGAGCTTTGAGTTCGCCCGGATGGTTCGACTTCATTACGATGTCTTGCTCCTCGACCAAGCCGTTCTTCCAGAGGTTGAACAGAGCATCGTCGAGAAGCTGCATTCCGTATTTCCGCCCCGTCTGAATCGACGAATTGATGCGGTAGGTCTTGTTCTCCCGGATCAGGTTGGCGATGGCCGGCGTCACGACCAGCATCTCGAAGGCCGCCACCAGACCCTTCGGCTTTCGCGGCAAGAGCGCCTGACTGAGGATGCCGATGATCGACGTCGACAACTGCGTGCGGATCTGCTCCTGCTGATTGGTCGGAAACACGTCGATGATCCGGTCGACCGTGCCTTGGGCCCCGGTCGTGTGCAGCGTGCCGAATACTACGTGTCCGGTCTCGGCGGCGGAAATGGCGGCCGAAATCGTCTCCAGGTCGCGCATTTCGCCAACCAGGATCACGTCGGGATCCATCCGCAGCACCCGCCGCAGGGCCTCGGGAAAGCTGGGCACATCGACCCCGACTTCCCGCTGGTTGATCATCGACTTCTTGTGCTGATGGTAATACTCGATCGGATCCTCAATCGTGATGATGTGGTGGTCGTGGTTGTTATTTAGCCAGTTGATCATGCTGGCCAGGCTGGTCGTCTTCCCGCTGCCGGTGGGCCCAGTCACCAGAAACAACCCGCGCGGCCGGGTAATCACATCCCTAACGGCCGCAGGCAGTCCCAACTGCTCGAACGTCAGGAACTCGCGCGGGATCTGCCGCAGCACCATGGCGATGTGGCCGCGCTGCTTGAATACGGAGACGCGGAAGCGGGCTTTCTCGCCGTAGGCAAAGCCGAAATCCGTCCCCCCAACCTCCTGCAACTCTTGCTGGTTGCGCTCCGGCGTGATGCTCTTCATCAGACCGGTTGTGTCCTCGGGTCCGAGAACCTTGGTCTCCAGCCGAACCAAGCGACCGTGCCGCCGCACGCATGGCGGTTGCCCGGTCGTAATATGCAGATCGCTGGCGCCTTCCTTGACCACCGTCTCAAGTAATTTGTCGATTTGTAGTGTGGCCATTCAACTCCCGCCGTTGGGACGCGGGCCATTATTGGCTCGCGTCCCGCGAAACGCTACTTTCCCAGGTGCACTTCTAGGTAGAAACGCTGAATCCGTCGCTCCGGGAGAGGTCTTGGCGGACCTGCCCGTCATTCATTGAACTTCTCTAACCGGTACACCTCAGCTAGAGATGTAACTCCTTGTAAAGCTTTGTCTTTTGCGTCCTCGACAATTGTTTTCATGCCAAACAGTCGGGCTTGCCGGCGAATGTTTTGCGTCGGCTCGCTGCGAAATGTCATTTCGCGGATGGTCGAGTTCATGGTCATCAGCTCGAAAACGGCGATTCGGCCGCGGAAGCCAGTGTGCTGGCAGTGGTTACAACCCTTTCCGCGAACAAATGTCGCCGCCGCGGCCTGGTCGGGCGTCACATCGAAGTGATCCAGCTCGGACTGATCGGGGTGATAGGGCTCTTTACATTTTGGGCAAACTACGCGGACTAATCGTTGAGCCATTACAGCCATCACGCTGGACGCGACCAGGAATGGCTGCACGCCCATGTCGATCAGACGTGTAATAGAACTGGGCGCATCGTTCGTATGGAGTGTACTAAAAACTAAGTGTCCAGTGAGAGACGCCTGAATCGCCATGTCCGCCGTCTCTGCATCTCGAATCTCGCCCACAAGAATGACATTCGGCGCCTGTCGCAGCATCGCGCGAATGATCTTGTCAAACGTCAGGCCAATTGATGACCGGACTTCGACTTGGTTGATCCCGGGCAGGTAATACTCAACCGGGTCCTCGGCCGTGATGATCTTTCGATCAGGTCGGTTCAGCTCGCCGAGAGCGCTATATAAAGTGGTGGTCTTCCCGCTCCCTGTGGGGCCGGTGACCAGAAAGATCCCGTTCGGCCGTCGGATGATGTTCTGGAAGGTTCGGTATTTCTCCTCGCTGAATCCAAGATTCCGGATACCGATACGGATGTTCTCTCGGTCCAAAATCCGCAGCACGATCGCCTGCCCGTGGTGGGTCGGTAAAATACTGACCCGCATATCGAACTCGCGCCCAGCGATGCGGGTCTTGATCCGGCCGTCCTGGGGCCGCCGCTTCTCGGCGATATCCATACGGGCCATAATTTTGATACGGGAGACGATGGCGCCCAAGAGCCGCCGAGGAGGACTGTCGCGCTCGATGAGCTCCCCGTCGATCCGGTAGCGGATGCGAACCCGGTCCTCGAACGGCTCGACGTGAATATCGCTGGCGGCATGTTCACGGCTTCGCTCATGACCAGGTTCACCAATTTGATGACGGGGGCGCTTTCGTCATCTTCGGCGACCATGGCCTCCGCGGCTTCCGTCTCCGTGAAGTCGATGGCCGTTTCGGTAAACTCCTGTAGCATCGAGTCGACCGACTCCGTTTCGCTTTGTCCGTAATGGCGATTAATTGCCGTTTGAATCGAGTCGACCGGAGCAATGGTGACCTTGATATCGCGGTTCAGAATGAATCGCAGCTTGTCGAGCACTTCGACAGCCATCGGGTCGCTGACCGCCACCAAGAGCGCGTCGTCTTCGAGCGAGAGCGGAATTACCATGTTTTCGCGGGCCACCGACTCGGGCACGAGTTCGATGACCGCGGGAGAGATTTCCCGGCCGTCGAGATTGATGAATTCGTATCCGTACGCGTCGGCCTGAGCCTGACCGACGATCGCACCCGACACGTAGCCCAATCTCACCAACGCATCGCCGACGCCGATGCCCATGTTCGAGGCCATGTCCTCGGCCTCGGAGAGCTGATCGCCGCTGATCACTCCTTGTTTGACGAGTTTTACGAGCCAATCGATGGGCATGGAACAAACCTCGACTGCGCCGACACCGACTGTCCGCGCGGAGAGCGAGTCAATGGCCTCCGTGAACGCGGTCGCAGTCAGCGGCAATCCGGCGCCGCGCTGGGCGGCGGGCAAATTCGTTTGGTCAAACTGCGACCGGAAGCGATCCGCGCTCGACGTGTGAAACACGTCCGTTCTGACGCCCTCCGCCGAACGCTTTGGGCAACGGCAAGGAATGCCCCGAACGTGACACGCTCGATTTTGATGAGGGCCATCTGAAGTGTCAAGGAGCCATCGACTTCGGATCGCGCGCCCGATTGGCGTTGAAATCAGTCTGCGGGAGCATCGACGCCGATGACCCAGCTTGCCAAAGGCAAACTAGCCACGTTAATCTTGCGCCGCGCCAGGCGGGCGCCGCCTGTGAATTCGGTGAACACCGACGATCGGTAAATTGTGCACGAAGAACCCTTCCGCGACATTGCCATCCGAGCGGCCCGTGCTGGTGGCGACGTGCTCCAACGGTGGTCTCGCCGTTTTACGGTCCGGGAGAAAGGTCCGGCGAACCTCGTAACTGAAGCCGACTTCGCCTCACAGGAGACGATTGTCGACATCATCCAGTCACGATTTCCCGATCACGGCTTCTTAGGTGAAGAGGAACTTGACCGAAGTTCGGGTGGGCAGCCCTTCCGCTGGATCATCGACCCTTTGGACGGAACGGGAAATTATGTTCATGGCTTCCCTTATTTTGCCGTCTCGATTGGCCTGGAATGCGCGGGCGAAATGGTTGTCGGTGTGATCTTCGACCCTACACGCGACGAGATGTTCGTGGCGCAAAAAGGGAAAGGGGCGTGGCTTAACGACCGCCCGATTGAGCCCTCCTCAGTGGACACTCTCGACCAGGCCTTTGTGGTCGCCAGCTTGCCCTCTGCAATCAATGCCGACCATCCGTCTGTGGGCCGGCTGTTGCGGGTTCTGCCGCGAGCGCAAACCGTTCAGCGGACGGGCTCCGCAGCTCTCAACTTGGCTTACGTCGCGTGCGGGCGCATCGACGCTTTCTGGTCGACCAGCCTGAAGCCTTGGGATGTGGCGGCCGGCTCATTGATCGTTGCTGAGGCTGGCGGTGCCATTACGAGTACTGCTGCCGCGCCGTTTGATCTCAACGTGCCCGATCTTCTTGCCAGCAACGGATCTCCCGATTCATTCCCAGCTCGTTGAGCTGCTCAGCGGGCCAGTCGGGTCGTAGGGGATGTACGGATCGGGCCGCGAACGCCGCCCTTCCCCCTCGGCCGCCGGGCCTTAGTGCTTTTTCGTGGTCCTGTCGGCGACTATCATGGAACCAGGGGGAGTTGCGGCCATTCCCAGCTTTCAGACGGGTTGTTCGATCCGCTTGACTGTTTGGTGGCCGGCCCCGCAACCTGCTAGTGCCGGAACCCTTGCCTTCGCATGCATGTCTCGCAGGGAATCGGCGAACCGCCGTTCGGCGTAGCCACGAAACGCCCCAATTCTCGAAGGGGCCGGCAGGCCAAATTCGAAAGCGAGCGAAACCGAGTGTCGAGCGGGACACATCGAGACCTCAGGATTCTGTTCGCGGCCTGGCTCGCATGTTTGGCGTTAGTGCAAGCCGCTGCGCAGGATCGACCTCCCTCTCCCGCGCGGGCCGCGTCGGAACGGGCGCGCACATCGCAAGATGCCGCAGAGCAGCCCGCAGTGTCCCCGCGCGTGGGAGTTGATTCGCCTGTAAAACAGCCGACACGGCGCCTGCCCGCCTTTCCCTGGTCCGCTTCGCGACCGTCCGACGACTCTGCCGCACCGGCAGCGGAGGTTGCCATGCCCCTGGCACCGCGTCCGGGTGACCTCGTCCGACTAGGCACCAAGGACGGGCAGACCGAGTGGTCGATCTGGGGCGAGCCGTACGAAAAGTTCCTCGAATTCCTCCGCACGCAAAATGGACCTGCTCGCTCGGATCCCGATGTCAGCATCAGCTCGATCTCGATCAAGGGAACAGAAGAGGGAGGCTGGGCCAAGCTCGAGGCGACGTTCGAGATCCAAGTTGAACGGCCGAACGTGCGCGTCGCGGTGCCTCTCGGCCTGCAGGAGGGGTCGATCAGTTCCCGCCCGAAATACAGCGGGCCGGGTGAATTCCGCGCCGCCGATGCGCTCAATCGGCAGAAGGCGCACACGGTCTATCTGCGCGGCAAGGGGCTCCATGTGGTGACGATTCCGCTGATCGTGCCGATTCGTCGCCAGCTCAATCAGTGCCACTTGCAGTTGACGATCCCGCCAGCCGCCGGAAGCGAGATCACACTGCGTGTTCCCAGAGAACACTGCCAGGTGAAGCCTCTCGACGACGCGCCTGTTCGCGCAACGACGGTTTCCAACGGGACGCTGATCGAAGCGGTCGGCATCAAAGGGACCTTTGACCTGGCGTGGGAGAGTCCGCTGGATGAATCGCATGCCAGGACTGTCTTCGACGTCTTCACCAAATGCAGCGTCGCCATGGATCGCGACCGAATTCAATGGGGCGTACTGCAGACGATCGATGCCAAGCAGGGGACTCTCACTTCGGTTCGCGTCCGGGTGCCGCGCAGCTTTCCGCGGATCTCCGGCCAGCAGCTTTATGTTTCCGAAGCACGCAAGTACGGCCCGGCTGACATCGACGCGGGCGGATTCATCAAGGTCGAGTTGAAAGCCCCCGGCACGGGGCGTATCGAGCTGCGCTGGGATTTGGAAGGCCCCCCCCCGCCGAACGGATTGCTGACTCTCACGGGTTTCGATGTCGAGGGAGCGCGATCGGATATCGGAGACGTCTCGATCACCCCGACAGAGGGTTTTCACTTCGACTACCGAGGTGGGGGCAACGTTCGGCGGATCAACGTGTCGGCCCTTGGCGCCGGACTGGCCGAAAGTGCGTACGCCATGTGGCAGCCGTTTCGTCTCGATCTGGCGCTCGAGGAGATTCGTCCGCAGTTCTCAGTTGACCCGGCTTATTATCTGTTCCTGTCCCAGCGCCGGATCGAGCTGACGACTCAGCTCCGCATCCATGTGCGCCAAGGCGCACTGCGCGAGCTGAAGTTCGCCTGGCCGGAGTGGAAGAAACAGGGCTGGACGATTGAGCAGCTTCCGGACTTCGCCGAAGTTGTCGAATCCGATAAACCGGCCGCACGTGACGATTCCACTCTGGCAGTGCGTTTGAATGGGCGTCGCGGCGACGATTTTGTAGTCGCGTTCCGAGCATCTCGCCCTGCGCCGGTCTCCGGCGTGAAATTCCCACTTTCGCTGCCGCAGCTTGCCGGCTCCACGCTGACGGGCGGCGTACTGGTGGCCGCGGATGCGGAGAACATCAAGTCGAGTCTCGATCCGCGTGCCGAAACGGTCGCTCGCACGATCGGCCCAGAGCGGCGCGATTCGCTGGGACCGCCCGAATCGTTTCGTGGCCTGAGGCAAGTTGCGCTGCGCATCGACTCTCCCAAAGCGGCTTTCGACGCCACGGTGACGACTCAGGAGCAGAAGATCGAAACTGAGTCGCGTGCCAAGATCGAGGTGCGTGCGGGCCGCCTGCAAGTCGAGCAAAGGATTTCGTATCGAGTCAGTTACGAGCGTTTATCCGAGGCGACGCTTGTGCTTCCTAAGGAACTGCCCCGCACCAGCGTCCAGTTCACGATTGATCGCTCCGATCTCGAAGCCAAGGTCGACCCCAGTTGGACGACCAGCGAACCCAATAGCCTCGAACTCGCTCGGATTCCGCTGCCGCCACAACCGCGCATCGGCTCGTTCGATTTGTACGCACACTACTCCGTCCGCATTCCGGATGCGCCAGGCCAGGCGGTCGAAGTTCCGATTCCCCTCGTGCGTTCGCGGGACAGTGCATTCAAGACGCTGCGCGTCGAACTCCGCGCTGCGGACGACAGCGAATTCGAAGTCGTCGACGACGCCTGGATCCCCTCCTTGGCGATCGACAAGACAAGCACCTATGCCTGGACGGCCAAAGGAGAGCAGGGCATTCTGCCGTTGCGACTCGTGCGCGTGACGGCTCTGGCTTCTCCCAGCGTGAAGATCAGCCGCGCGTTCATTCGATCGTCGCTCGACATGGCAGGGACGGCGCAAACCACCGCCCAATACCGCATTCAAAGCCCTGCTTCGCGGGTCGCCCTGACCTTGCCCGCCGGCTCGACTGAAGCCAGGTTCTGGTTCGACCGGCTACCCTTGAAATTGGAGCGCATTCGCGAAGCGCGGCCGGCCAGTGGGGAATACCTGCTCGACGTTGGCGCCCTGAGCCCCGAGCCGCAGCCGGTGCTCACCGTGCAATACATCGATCCCGATATGTCGCCCTGCGGATTGATCGGATTTCATCGACTGAGCGCGCCGACCTTTCCAGACAACACGTCGATCGAATCGACGGTTTGGAAGGTCATATTTCCTTTCGAGGAATATCTGTTTTCGACGTCGCCGGGATTTTCTCCTGAATTCCGCTGGCAGCGCGACGGCGTCCTCTGGGACCGTCGGCCAACGGCGAGGGTCGCTGATCTCCGCCCGCTGACAGGAACAGATCTCACGACCGATGAAGGGAATTCCTATGCATTCAGCCGCTTCGGGCCCGCGCAAACGATCGTAGTCGGCTCGATGGCAGGATCGTTTGTGATCTTTGTCGGCGCCGGACTGTCGTTCCTGGCGGCGTTCATCCTGTGGCGGCTGCGAGCAGCCCGGACTCTGCTGTCGCTCTTTGCGTTCGGCTTTGCTGTGGCTGTCTGCTGCCTTTGGTATGGGGAGGCCGTTCGTCTGCTGTTGCAACCGGCGCTGCTCGGTTTCGGATTGGCATTCGGAGCGGCAGTCGTGGACGCCCGAATCCAGAGGCGGCGCGGCCGCTTGTTGTTGGAGCCGCCCGGTGCAGCGGAGTTCGTCGCGGTGGCGACTTCCGCCTCATCAATCGAACGCAACCTTATTCCCCTCGCCGATCCCGAGGCGCCCACCATCAGTCGGCACGCCAGCTCAGAGGGCTCTCAGGGCTCACAGTCCCTGTCCGCCTCGGCTAGCGGGAGCCGGCCATGACGCCAAGTCGCTTCCGCCTCGAGTCGCGTGGGCCGTGGCGCGTGATCAGCGGGCTTGTGCAGATCGGCGTCTTCGCCACAGTCCGCGCGAGCCTTGTCCTGGCGATTTCTTTGCGCGTATTCGATTTCGCGCGGGCCGATTCGACAGCCACTTCTCAGCCTCAAAAGCCACATCTCCTTTTTGTCGACGCCGATCACCCCTCGACCTGGCCGAAGGGATTGGAGCCGATCCCGGCCGGCGAGCTTCGTCGATTGCTTGGCACGGACAAAGACGCCGAGACCGACCCGGCGACAGTGCAAATCGAGCAAGCGGTTTATCAGGCCACATTTCACAACGGATCGCTCATCGAAGGGCGGGCCGAGTTTACTCTCGGAGACAGCCGTCGCCCGGCCCTCGTGCCGCTGGAACATTCGCACCTTGAACCATTCCGCCTACTCGATTTCTCACGCCTGCGCTGGCAGGGCGACGCGCGCGACCTGGAGTCCGCGGCTGCGAAAGACGCAGTCCTTTGCGGCATTGACAGCACCGGCCGCCGAGTGGTCATCGCAGATCCGGGCCGCTCGAGACTCGAGTCAAATTGGGGGCTCGCGGGGCGGTCGTCGCTCGGCGCGACTGAGTTCGCGATCTGCCTGCCCCCCGCGGTGGTCTCGCAACTTGTGCTGCGCGTTCCTGCGGAGCTGTCGGTGGAATGTGACCAAGGAGTCCTGGTCCGCGGGGCGAAAGATTCCGTCGGCAAGAGCGCGCTGTGGCAGCTGGAACTCGGCAGCCGCTCGAGTTGTCGCCTGCGGATCATCGCACCTGCCGCGTCAGCACAGCAGCATGTGTTTTACGATCAGGACACCACGCTCGTCGTCGCTGCCGACCGCCTGCGACTCCAATCGAAGCTCCAGCTGGAGGTGTTCGGCGCCCCCCTTCGGACGCTCCATTTGGCGATTCCCGCCGGAATGCGCGTAGAAACGATCTCTTATGGCGACGATTTTCCTGTGCAGGTCCCGGCGAACGCTGCCGACAAAGCACGAGAGATCTCGCTCGAGCTGCCTGAACCGTTGCTCGGAAAGGGTCGGACACTGACGGTCGAGGCGTCGGCTGCGACGCGCGCGAACCAGCTCGCCAACTTGCCAAAAGTGGGCGTGCCCGGCGCGGTGCAGCGCGAAGGGCAGGTGCAGCTGACGATCCGCGCGCCCCTTAAGTTGGTGCGGTTTGGGAACGACGCGGCTCTCGCTCAAACCGAGGCGCCCCTCTATTCGATCGACGGAGAAGAAACGTTTTTCCTGCATCAAAACGCGGGCGATGCTCCTCTAGGGATCGAGGTCGCCGAGCCGGCGCCGGTGCTTGCGGCTCGGACCCAGGCGCGGCTCGATTTGCGCCGCGATCGGTGCGCGTTTGCCGCGGAAGTCGTCTGCTCGGCCAGCAGGGGATCGACCTTTTCGCTCGCCTTCGAGCTGCCGGAGGCCTGGGACGTCACTCGAGTCGAAGCCGTCGGCGACGTCTCGCGGATGGTCGACGAAACGACCCACCCGGTGGCCGAGCATCGCAAGCGAGTGAAGATCGATTTCTTTCGGGCGGTCACCGAGCGCGAGTCCAAACGATTCCGCATCAAGGCCTCGCGTCCGTTTCCGCGGTCGGGAGAAGCGATCGACGTGCCGGTCATCGAGTTTCCCGCCTTCGCCTCGCAGGAGGTCGAAACGCTCGTCGTGCATGGATCGTCGATCGAGCTGGGCCTGAGTCCTGCGAACGCATTCGCCAAATTCGACCCCAGAGCCATTCTCGCGGTGCTGGCCGACTCCCCCCTAAGGCCCGATCGGTCAGCAGCTGAGACGCAGATGCTGACGCACCGCTGGACTGCGCAAACCGCAAAGGCCCGCATCACTTTGCGCCGGGGAGAAGAAATTCTTTCCGCTCGCGTCCAGACCGACGTAGACGTCGGTGCCGCGCACCAAGTCACCGAGCGCGTCAACGCGACGATCGTTCCGGCTTCCAAAATCGATCGCCTCCTGGTTTACCTCTCGACGGAGGGCTCGCAGTTCGCCTGGAACCTGGTGACTGACCGGGAGCGACCAGTCGAAGGCACGCGACTCGCCGCCGACCGACACGCCGAATGGAATCTGCCCGAGGGGGGCGAGCTGTGGGACATTCACTTGCCCGAGCCATGTCGAAAGGAATTCCAGCTCAAAGGGACACGGCGCGCGAGTTCACTGGGCGGGGCAAAGATCGGCCTGGCATTCATTCCGGGCGGGCGGAAATTCGAGGGGTCGGCGGAATTGCATCTGTACGATGCGCGGCAGTTCGACGTCGAAAGCCGCGACACTCATGCCATGAGCCACCCCGCAAGTGGCGATCCGAACATGCGGAGCTTTCGCTACGACCGTCCGGGCGACGTGCTTGTCGTCCGGCCTCGATCGACTGGCGTCTCGAACAGTGCAAGACGGTTTGCGTCACTGCAATTGACGACGTACGTCAATGCCGCAGGCGCGGACGATTTGCAACGGGCAACGTTTTCGATCGCCCCCGAACTTGTCCCGCAGCCACTTCACTTTCGGCTCGCTGCCGATTCGCGTCTCTGCTCGGTCGCGGTGAACGGTCAACCTGTTCGCGTGCAGCGTCGGGATGACGACGTGACCGTCCCCTCGTTGCCGATCGATGCCTGGAATTCTGTAGAAATCGCGTACAAAACGACGGCGGCGGGACGGCTCTTCCGCGAGAACCGACCGATCGTTTTTCCCCGAGCGCAAGCTGAAGTCTTGGGTTTTCAGTGGCGCGTGTTCTCGCGCCGGGCCTTCAGCCGGGCGGACTTTCCTCGGGGGTGCGATTCGATCGGCCGCTGCCGACTCTTTCCTGGGCGGAACGGCTATTCGGTCCGCTCGGACGTTCTGCCGCACAAATGCGGCTGTCGTTCTTGCACCCCGACGCTTGGATCGTCGATTTGGCAGGAGTCGATCCCCAGTCGGAGACGTGGGCTCCGCAAGACCCGGGGAGGCCGCCTGCGGGCTGGTCGAGGTGGGACGCCTCGGCCGAGGAAATACCGGCCGAGATCAACTTGACGCTCTGGCATACGGATAAATTCCGCACATTGGCTTGGATGATTTGCCTGGGATGCTTAAGCGCTGGATTCGCTGTCGCGAGGTTAGCCACTCGCCTAGCGCAGAGATTGGGACCGATCGTGGTGGCAGCAGCCATCGCGCTGTCGCTGGCTGCGCCGTCTCCCAATGCGCTTTTGGCAGGGGCGTGCGTTTCTGGCGCACTGCTCGCCGCTCTGTTGTCTCGCCAATGGAAGGTGGCGCCTGCGCTCCCGACAGAGCGGCGCGAATCGCATTCGGGGAGTACGGCCAGCTTCGAGCTTCGAGCCATCGGGACGTTACTGGCTTTGGGAACACTCGGAGCGATGGCTGCGTTCGGGCAGGAGCCGCTCTTGCCGCCGGTCGCAGCGCCGCTACGCGAAGGTCAATTACCACCGATTGAGGTGCGACGTCCGCAAACGGTTTCTGAGGGCGAATTCCTTGTCGTGGTTCCCGTCCGTCCGGGGCAACTACCGAGCCTGCCGGCTGCGGCCCTTCCCGACGACAAGGACCTTGTCTATGTCTCACCGAAGACACTCGAGGCTTTGCGCCGCCGCGCGACGGGGACGTTGCGGAATGAAGGAATTATCCTGCTCTCATCTGATTATGCGATCTCGCTCGACGAGCGCCAGCCGGCGACGATCGAAGCCAGGTACCGCGTCGCGGCGATGCCGGGCCCTGCGAGAGCGTTGCTGCTGCGGCTCGGCGCCGTCACGTTGGCCGGAGCCAATGCGTGCCGTGTGAACGGACGACCTTTTCCCATCCGCAAGGATGACGAAGGCTTCGTGCTCTCTCTCGATTCGGATGTTCCGCCGCGAGACTTCGCCCCCGCGAATGCGGCGTCCGGTGCAGCATCACTCCGGCGGCCGATTGCGGCCGAGAGACCTTCCCCGGTGATCAAGACTCGCGATGAACCTGCCGCAAATGCAGGAAGCAGTCTGCCCCGCCTTTACGAAATTCGTCTCAATCTCTTTCCGAGCGGCGAGACCAAGCCGGGACAGTTCGAAATCCAAGTTCCGGAAACAGCTCACACCGCCGTCCGGGTGGAAAAGAGCGGTCCATGGCCGGTGGTGTCTCTCGAAACGGCCGCAGGAAATTTACGGCGGCTGCTTGCAGGCAAACCATCAGTCGAGGTCGGCCAAACAGATCGCATGCTCTTCAAGGCGGGACCGCCTTCACCAGAAACAACCAACGCCACGATCGCTGCCCAAGCCGTGCAGTTTTTGCGAGTGAGCCCCGGACTCGTCGAGATGGACTGCCGCGTGACATACGATCGCAAGAGCGGCGCACCCGAGAGGTTCACCTGGTTGGTCCCTGCCAGCGCGGCTGTGCGAGCGAACGGTGATACGTATCGGGCCGCACTTCGCATGCGATCGCCCGTCGAAAACAGCCACGTGGCAGCTCAGGACAAGGCGGCAAGTCGAGCTCATGTGAGCGAAACGGCAGCCCCCGATGCCGAACAACTGCTCCCGCTCGACTTTGACTGCTCGGCGGCTCCGAGCGGTCCCCTCACGATCGCGGCCACGCTGCTCCTGCCGATCGATCCAACCCAAGTCACTTCCGAAGCACCCTCTTTGAGCTTGCGACTGCCGCGATTCGACGCGGCTGGAGCTGATCAAGCAGCGATCCGACTCACTTCGAACCAAGTGGGAATTTCGTCGGCTGCGGGCTACCGGGTGGTCGCGATGACGACGGAGCCCAACCTGTCGCACACGGCAAAGGCCGATCTAACCTTTCGCCAGGAATCGTTCGGGACCCGAAAGGAGCCCGACTTGATCTTCGACGCCGAGGGAATCTCGGTGTTGCCGCTACAGCTTGCTGCGATCGTTCCGACCGACAAGGTCCGCCTCATGACACACGAGGCACACCTCTCGGCCGACCGGGTCCACTGGAAGACGACGGCCGAAATCCGGACCGAGAACGCTCCGGCATTCGTGCACGTGCTGCGCGTGGATCCTCGTCTCAAGATCGAGTCGGCCTCCGTGCGCGAGGACGATGTCGAGCGACTCGTCCGCTTCAGCCAAGCCGGTGACGAGGTCACGCTATTTCTGCGAGACCGCGCTGCGGCGACGCAAGACTTGGTCCTGACGGGCCACCTGCCGCTCGAGGCGGGCCACGCCACAAGATTGCCTGGCGTGAGCCTCATTCACGCGGTGGTCTCCGACGTGCATCTGGCAATCTCACATGATCCCGATGTCGACGTGACCGTGTCCGATTCGCCCGGCGTCGCGCGCGTGAACATTGGGGGACCGTCGACTCAGCGCTCTGCCGGCTCGGGAACAATGCCGGGCGTTCGCGAGTACTCAATATCTGCCGGCGCGACGATGCCCGAAATTCGGGTGAGCCGGCGATCACAAGCGGCGCAGACCGCCCAGGCAGCGAAATTCGCCGCGAAGAACGCGAAACTCTTTCCAGCCCCCACGCCGCAGTCGACGAAACGAACCGAATCTCCATTCGAGCGTTCGGAACAAAAGCCGCGAGTGGACGTCGTTGCCATTCTCGAACTCCGCCGCGATCGTTCGGTGGCAGGCGCCACACACGTGCTGTTGGAGCGATTTGCCGAGCCCACACTCCGACTTAAGTGGCCGGAGTCGACCGTGCTGCGAGGCGCGCTGCTCGACGGGCGGCCCGCTCAGCCCATTGTGGCGGACGGTTGGATCTCGTTCGCTCTCCCCTCCGAGCCGATTCCCCACCGAATCGCCCTCCACTGGGAAACTCGCGCGAACTCTTCGCTTCGGGGCCTCGCCCACGTGCGCGAGGATTTGCCGGTCCCAGCAGACGGCTTGGTCAGCAGCATCCTGCTCTCGGTTGCTGCTCCGCCCGGCTTCCGGCTGTGGGCCCCTGCGCACTTTACACCGCTCGATCCGCCCACCTTCGCCGGTTTTTGCGACGCCATCCAATTTTCCGACCACACGTCTCCTGGGGGCCGAATCGCCGGAGTCATCAGAATTGCGTCGGCCCAAGCGGGGCCCGAGAGCCCGCTAATGGGCCGTCTGGGTGTCGGCCCGACCGAAGCCACGCTCTCCGCATGGGCCGTCGACACCTTCTGGCTCCGCCTGCCGTTGGCCGCTGCCATTTTTGCGCTGATCGCGCTGGCCGCGGCGCACCCTTTTGCCGCGCGTGCCGGCGGCTGGCTTTTGGACCGCGCCCCATTGACAGTCGCCCTGGTTGGCCTCACCTGGTGGTTCTGCCTCGCACCGCTTGCGGTCGGGCCGCTCTTGCTGGTGATCGCGCTGGTCCTGTTGATCGTGGAACTCCGCCGCCGGCAACCCTCCAACTCGCGTGCCTTGCCCAGCACTCTGCAATTTCCTTCTAACGTCAACCTTCGCTGAATTAACGTCAACCTTCACTGAATTATTGTGTCGCCGCGCGAACCGTCAGACCTCGATGCACTCTCTTACTTGTAGGTCGACCCTCCCGCTCTTGGTCGCGTCGGCACGTGTCAGAGATAGAGGCGCGATTGCTTCGGTCAACGGAACGCGTTTCGGCCGCCCGACTGCGTCATCGGGCCTCGCATGACTCCTTCAGCTTGCTCTGATAATCTCAACCGAGGTCGCGCTGACATTCCAAATGAGGGGTCAACGAGCCAAACATGGCGCGCATCAACGAACACTATCTGAAACTTCCGGCCGGATATCTGTTTCCTGAGATCGGGCGCCGCGTGGCGCGGTTTGCCGCCGAGCACCCCGAGGCGAAGATCATTCGCATGGGCATCGGCGACGTGACCGAGCCCTTGCCGCCGGCCGTGATCGAGGCAATGCACAAGGCCGTCGATGAGATGGGCCGCCGCGAATCGTTTCATGGCTACGGGCCCGAGCAAGGTTACGACTTTCTGCGGACGGCGATTGCCGAGAACGATTACCGCTCGCGCGGCGTGAATGTGTCGCCGGACGAAATCTTCGTGTCGGACGGTTCCAAGTGCGACACGGGCAACATCCTGGACGTGTTCGGCCCCGAGAATGTCGTCGCCATTACCGATCCGGTCTATCCGGTGTACGTCGACACGAATGTGATGGCCGGCCGCGGCGGCCGGCTCGACGAGTCGGGGCGGTTTTCGGCGCTGGTCTATCTTCCCGTGACGGCCGAGAACGATTTCGTACCCGCTTTGCCCCGCGAGCACGTCGACCTGATCTACCTTTGCTATCCGAATAATCCAACCGGAACGGTGGCGACGCGCGAGACTCTGGCGCGCTGGGTCGACTATGCGAAGCGAAACGGCGCGATCATTCTGTTTGATGCAGCGTACGAGGCGTATATCGGCACGCCCGGCATTCCGCATTCGATCTTCGAGATTCCGGCGCGCGAGACGTCGCGATCGAGTTTCGCAGCTTCAGCAAAACAGCCGGCTTCACCGGCGCGCGCTGCGCCTTTACCGTAGTTCCGACGTCGCTTGTCGCCGACGCGGCCGACGGCACGAAGATCGAGTTGCACCGACTCTGGAGCCGACGGCACTCGACCAAGTTCAACGGCGCGTCGTACGTGGTCCAACGCGGGGCCGAGGCTTGTTACTCGCCGCAGGGCAAACAGCAGCTTCGGCAGGTGATCGACTTTTACCGGGCCAACGCGGCTCGCTTGCGGGAAGGACTGACGTCGCTCGGTTTGAAGGTCTACGGCGGCGTCGATGCTCCGTACGTGTGGTTGAAGACACCCGACGGCGTCAAAAGCTGGGACTTTTTTGACCGGCTGCTTGCCACGGCCCATGTGGTCGGCACGCCGGGCAGCGGCTTCGGACCCAGCGGCGAAGGCTATTTCCGCCTGAGCGCGTTCAACTCGCGCGAAAACGTCGAGGAAGCCCTATCCCGCCTGCGTCGCGTCCTCGCCTAGAACGCCGCCGTCCGCTGCCTGTGCTGCCAGGCGGCCGACCGGGCCCTCAGATTGACGCGCCCGGGCGGTATGTTTCGCCCCAAGTCATCCGCTATTATTGAAGTGGGCACTGCGAAACTGGTACTGCGGCACTGCCGAGCGGAGATCCCCGGCCGATGCAAGTCGTTCTCGAACCGGTCAATGGGAAAGGCCTCAAAATTCCCATCGACAAGGCGATCATCTTTGTCGGCCGCCACCCCGAGTGTGACATCGTCATCACCCGCAGCCGAACCATCTCGCGCAAGCACTGCGCCATCGTGCAGGTCAATGATTCGCTCGTGCTACGCGATCTGGGGAGCACCAATGGAGTGCGGGTCAACGGCAAGCTCGTAAAAAAAGAGGCCCGCTTCACCGCCGGCGATACGGTGACGTTCGGCGACCTCGAGTACAACGTCCGGAAGGTCAAGATCGCCGAACCTGAAAAGCGTGCGAACCGAGACCACCCGCAGGACGCCCGAGCGGGGGGCGCCATCCCGCTACGAGCTGAGGCCGCTTCGGTCGCCGACGACAGTCAGGAAGTGCCCATCGCCATTCCGGAAGAAGAAGAGGTGTTCGAGGTGGAAGAAGCGAGCAGGGACACTCCCGATTCCATGGCCGAGATTTCGCCCGAGTCTCGTGGCGCCAATTCGATGCCGCTCTTGTCGCCACGCAAAGCCGCTAATCCCAAAAGGCCTGACCCGCCCGCAGCGCGAAACCCGGTTTCCGACGACAGTTCGATTCCGCTGGCTGACTGACGGCCCGCGCTCGCTTATGATCGCGCTCTTGGCTGGCGATTCTGGGGCCGCCTCGCAATCATGTCGCACTTAAGGAGGGCTCAAGTGACAAACATAGAACCGGTAGACCGCTTTCTGGACCAGAACGGGGCGCGGTTTGTCGACGAGCTGAAAGAATTCTTGCGAATCCCCAGCGTGAGCGCGAATCCCGCTCACAAGCCGGATATGCAACGCGCGGCTGAGTTTGTTCGCTCGCAGCTCGAGCAGGCGGGGGCCAAGGCGCAAATCTTCCAGACGGCCGGGCATCCCATTGTGTTCGGCCAGACGGACGGGTCCGAAGGCGGGCCGACAGCGCTCGTGTACGGTCACTACGACGTTCAACCCCCCGACCCGCTCGACGAATGGAAGTCGCCCCCATTCGAGCCGACTGTTCGCGACGGCTACATTTACGCCCGCGGCGCCACCGACGACAAGGGGCAGCTCTTCACGCACATCAAGGCGATCGAGGCCTGGAACAAAACCGTCGGTCGCGCGCCGATCAACGTGAAGTTCGTGATCGAAGGCGAAGAGGAAGTCGGCAGCAACAACCTCGACAATTTTTTGAGCGATCACAAAGACCTCGTGAAGTGCGACGTGGCCGTCATCAGCGATACCAGCCAATACGCGCCCGGCGTCCCCGCGATCACGTACGGACTTCGCGGCATCCTGGCCTGCGAAGTCGTGCTGCAAGGGCCCAACCGCGACCTGCACAGCGGAATCTTCGGCGGCTCGGTCGCCAATCCGTGCAACATGCTGGCCCGACTCGTCGCCAAGTTGCACGACGACAAACAACGCGTGCAATTCCCCGGCTTTTATGACGACGTGCTGCCCCTCACGCCGAAAGAAAAGCAGGAATTCGCGAAGCTCCCATTCGACGAGGCGGCGTTCCTTACGGATCTCGGCGTTCCTGCGGCTTGCGGCGAAGAGGGTTACACCACCATCGAGCGGCGCTGGGCTCGACCCACTTGCGACGTCAACGGCCTGTTTGGCGGATATTCCGGCCCCGGACCCAAAACGATTGTTCCGGCCCGCGCCACCGCCAAGATCACCTGTCGCCTCGTTCCCAATCAACAGCCTGAAAAGCTGTTGGCGGCGATGCAGAAATTTCTCGCGGCGAATTGTCCACCCGGCGTGCGCTTGGAATTCAAGTCGCAGCACGGCGCCACGGGAGTCGTCATGGACACCAAGAGCCCGTACATGCAGGCGGCCCGCCAGGCTGTTGCCGACGCCTTCGGCGCGCAGCCGGTGATGATCCGCGAAGGGGGCTCGATCCCCGTCGTGACAACCTTCCGGGACGTGCTGGGAGTCGATACACTCCTCTTGGGTTGGGGCCTGAATTCGGACAATCTGCACAGTCCGAACGAGCGCTTCACTCTCGCCGACTTTCACCGCGGCACGCGGGCCAGCGCCCACTTGTGGAATGAGCTGGCCCAACAGCATTGAACTGACGCCCGAGTTGAACAAAGACGGCTTACCGCCAGAACGGGAGTGCGAAGCTCCGGCTCGGGCCGCTTCCTCGCAGGTTTACGACCGCCGATTCACGGAAGGAAGGGGATGCTCGATCTGCAGTTCATCTGTGAGAATCAGACCCTCGTCGAGGAAAATTGCCGCAACCGCAACGTTCCCGTCGATCTGGCCCGGCTGGTCGAGCTGGCCGGTCAGCGCAGCCAGTTGATCGTTGAAGGCGACAAGCACCGCCACGAGCAGAAGGAAATCGCCGCCCAGATCCCCAAGATCGCCGACAAGGAACAGAGGCAGGCGCTCGTCGAGCGGGGCAAACAGCTCAAACAGCTGGTCGCGGAAAACGATACTTCGCTCAAAACGCTCGAGGTCCTCTTGCGCGATCTCGAGATGCAAATCCCCAACCTCACGCATCCGGACGCGCCGATTGGAGCATGCGATCAGGCAAGTCGCACAGTTCGCACCTGGGGCGAGAAGAAAGCCTTCGACTTTAAGCCGCGCGACCATGTTGAGCTGATGGAACGGCTTGACCTTCTCGACCTCGAAGCCGGCGCCCGCGTGGCCGGCCATGGCTTTTACTTTCTCAAAAACGAAGCCGTGCTGCTGGAGCTGGGCCTCGTGCAGTTGGCGCTCGAGAAGTTGCGAGCGGCCGGGTTCACCCTGTTCACAACGCCCGATCTGGCGCGGGACGACGTGCTGCGGGGTATCGGTTTCTTGCCGCGCGGACCCGAGGCCCAAATCTATTCGATCGAAAAGACCGACCTCAGTCTGGTCGCCACCGCAGAGATCACATTGGGCGGCTCGCGCAAGGACCAGATTTTGGACGCCTCAACACTGCCCCTCAAGTACGCGGGCCTCTCACACTGTTTCCGCACCGAGGCCGGCGCCCACGGCAAGGCGACGCGTGGCATCTATCGCGTCCATCAATTCACGAAAGTCGAGATGTTCGGCTTCACTCGGCCCGACGTGGCGGTCTCCGACGCGTTTTTGGAACAAGTCGTCGCGATCGAGGAGAACTTATTTCAGACGCTCGGCATTCCTTATCGGGTCATCGATACCTGCGCGGGCGACCTCGGAGGGCCCGCTTACCGTAAGTTCGATCTCGAAGCCTGGATGCCCGGCCGCGACGAATACGGCGAAGTCACCTCCGCCTCCAATTGCACCGACTATCAGGCCCGCCGGCTGGGCATCCGCTGTAAAGGGGGGTCGGGCGAGAAAAAGGGAACGCAGTTCGTTCACACGCTCAATGGCACGGCCGTTGCGTCCACTCGGGCGATCATCGCCATTCTGGAAAACTATCAGCAGCCCGACGGTTCGGTGATTGTCCCGGAAGCTCTACGGAAATGGGTTGGCCAGGAGCGCATTGCGCCCCGCAGCTAAGTCCGCTCGCCGAAGACTTCTTATTTTTTATCCCGCAAATCCCACGCAGAATCCCAGGCCATCGACTCGCGCTTGAGCTTGAGCTCTTCGGTCAGTCGGCGGTCGAAGTCGGGCATGTGGGCGGCTCCGTAGAAGATGGCGATCCTCCGCGTTCCGCCGTCGATTTCTTTCTTAAGCACCTTCATCGCCGCCTCATTGCGGTCGGCCACCAAAATGGTGTCGAGTGTGGCACCCAGGCCCGTCCCCAAGCCGCCGATCAAATCCATCTGCTCGGCAAACATCTTCTTGAGCGCCAGCGGCCGATTCGGATCGAACAGCACCGAAAGCAATTGCAGCTCGCTGAAGTCGCCCCCCTTTTTCGCCATGGCTTCCGATGTGCGATTGGCCTGGCTGAGAAGGTCGAAGAAGACCTTGATGCCGATCGAAGCGCCGTTATCACCGCGCTTGCGAATTGCCGCGGCCATCTCGTCGGGACTCAAGTCGGCGTGCTCGAAATTCTTCGCCGTGTAGTCGATGGCTTTGAGTTGATAGTCCAAATCAAGAACGCTCGGCAGCGACTGCTGCAGCATGCCGATCGGATGATTGCTTCGATGTTCGCCGATTCCCTTGAGCGACTGTCCTTCAGGCATCACAAGCTCGAAGAGCACTTTGTCGTAGGTGCGGAATCGCTGGTTGAGCCTCTCGTAGTAGTCCTTGTCGCCGATGTGGATCGCGCCAATCAGATCGACGATGACGGGCTTGCCCTGTGTCGAAACGTAGTGCCCGGTTGCCGTCTCAAGCGCCACGGGCTGATTGTGCGCACCGCGTCGGACGCGCATGAACGCCAACGGCTCGGCTTTGTCCTTTTTGTCCGATTTGCTGCTGCCGGCCTTTGTCGCCGGCGGGGTCGACTTGGCTTTCGAGGCAGCAGGCGGAGCGGCCGGCCCCTCGGCCAGAGCCAGGCCAACCGGTGCCGAACCAACCCACGACAACGTCGTGATCGTTGCCAACGCCATCCAGTGAAATCTCTTGGTCACGGCACGCCTCTTTCTCAAGGTGATCTGAAACACTACCATTTTCCGGTCGCGTCGGCCGGACGTCCAGCCACGCCTCTGGCTTTCGTCGCCGGAACCGCCCGTGATCCCACGTTCGTCAGGCCTTTTGCTGCACGTCAGTTCGCTTCCCTCTGCTTGGGGAATCGGCGATTTCGGGCCGCCGGCCGTGGCCTGGATCGATCGGCTGGCCGACGCCGGGCAATCCTGGTGGCAATTTCTGCCCCTGAGTCCGCCCGGACGGGGCAACTCTCCCTACGAGCCCTTCTCGACATTCGCTCTCAATGAGCTGTTTCTTAGCCCGGAATGGCTCACCGAGGACGGATTGTTACCGGCCGCCGAACTGCCGGCGCCGCTACCCCCGTCGAACGGCGTCGATTTTCCGGCGGTCAACACCCTCAAGGACAACCTGCTGGCCGCGGTCCAGAACAATTATCGTCGGATCGCAGGTCCCGAATTGCGGCACGATTTCAAGCAGTTCTGCTACGACCAGGGCGCTTGGCTCGACGACTATGCGCTGTTTCGCGCTCTGCGGATCGATCAGGGCGACCGTGAATTCCACGCCTGGCCGCCGGCCCTGATGCGACACGAACCCGAGGCATTGGTTGAATCCCGCAGCCAACTTGCCGACCTGATCGATCGCTTTCGGATCGGACAGTTTTTGGCCCACCGGCAACTGCAGCGACTTCGCGAGCATGCGCGCACGCGTAAGGTCGGCCTGATCGGCGACGTTCCGTTCTTTGTCTCGCCCGATTCGTCCGACGTCTGGGCACACCCCGAGTTGTTCTTGCTCGATGCCGAGTGCCGGCCCCGATTCGTCGCCGGCGTGCCCCCCGATTACTTCAGCGCCGAGGGTCAGCTCTGGGGCGACCCGCTCTACGACTGGGACGCACACCGCCGCGCCGGGTACGAATGGTGGCTCGCGCGGATCGCCACGGTGCTGTCTCTCGTGGACCTCGTCCGCCTCGACCACTTCCGCGCGTTCGCCGCGGCCTGGCACGTTCCCGCGGGAGCGACCACGGCCATCAACGGCGAATGGAGGCCTGGTCCGGGAGCCGATTTTCTGTCGGCCGTCAAAGCTCGACTCGGATCGCTCCCGCTGATCGCTGAAGATCTCGGACTGATCACTCCCGACGTAATCGCCCTTCGCGACCAATTCCATTTGCCGGGCATGCGCGTACTGCAGTTTGCGCTCGATGGCGGTCCGGAAAACCCGTTCCTGCCAGAGCACTATCCGGAAGACGTCGTGGCGTATACGGCTACACACGACAATCAAACGACTCGTGCCTGGTACGAATCGCTCTCGGACCAAGGCCGTCAAAGACTACGGGACTGCGTGGGCCATCCGATCGACGCATCGCAAGCGGCCTGGGAACTGATCCGCCTGATTTGGGAATCGCGGGCGATGCTCTCGCTCGCGCCGGTGCAGGATCTGCTGAACCTCGGGGCCGACGCACGGATGAACTGGCCCGGGCGCCCGGCCGGCAACTGGCGGTGGCGCGCCACGCACGAGCAGCTCGACTCGCCCCAATTCGAGCGGCTGCGCGATCTCACGCGACAGACGGGCCGATCGGGAAATCGTGCGTAAAAACGCGCATTAGTATTTTCCCTTAGTCTGTGCGCAGGAGCCATGTCCCGAAAGTCGATGCCAATCGCAAAGACCAGACGACGCTTTGTGTTGTAGCGATCGCGGGTGAGCCACACTCGCAATCTGCATGGCCCTCGGCTTCGTTTACACGCCACTTGGGCTTGTGATGCATCACACAGACTCTCGCCCCCTGTGTGCCAATAATTTGGCCGTCAAAAGCACGCGACCAGCGATACGAAATGATTTCTTTCCCGTAGTTTTGCCGCCGGGAATTGGACTTTGCACCGTGGTGAGTGACACCCGTGTTCGCGCCGGTTGCGATGCTTCCCAACTCGAACATTCACCCGAAGATTCTGAGGAACGCTCATGCGATCTCGCAAACGCTCGCGGTTGATTTCGACGCAGGTCCAATCGGCCGAAGTTCTGGAAGCTCGCACCTTGTTGTCGGCGACCGTCCTGACTGTCCAGCAGGCGTCGGTCGTCTCGAAACTGGCGGGAACGCCGAACCTGACCGCCTCGACGGTGCCCGCCAACAGTGATCAGAACCCCTACGGCGTGGCGTTCGTGCCCGCCGACATTGTCCCGGGAGGCAAGCTCCACGCGGGCAGCATCCTGGTTTCCAACTTCAATGATGCGACGACCGCAACAGGGGGCAACCTGCAGGGAACCGGCACGACGATCGTGGAGATTGCCCCCAACGGGCAGCAAACGCTCTTCTTCCAGGGCAAGAACCTGGGCCTGACGACCGCGCTCGGCGTGCTCAAAGACGGTTTCGTCCTCGTGGGCAATGTTCCCACGACCGACGGAACCTTTAGCACCATCAAGCAGGGATCGCTGCTCGTTCTCAATAAAAACGGCAAGGAAGTCGCGAACCTCACCAACAGCGTGAAGCTGGACGGGCCGTGGGACCTGACTGTGGTTGACGAGGGCAGCCTCGCGTTCGTGTTTGTCTCCAACGTCCTCAACGGCACCGTGACGAGGCTCGATCTGGCCGTGACGCCCTCGAACGTGAAGGTGCTCACCTCAACGACGATCGCGTCGGGTTTTCTGCATCGTAGCGACCCGAACGCGCTGGTCGTGGGGCCGACGGGATTGGCGTTTAATCTGCTCAGCGACACGCTCTTCGTGGCCTCGACCGGCGACAACGCCATCTATTCAATTCCGGACGCTCTGTTCCGGCTCACCAGTGCGGGCAAGGGGAACCTGGTCTTCTCCGATCCGGCCGTGTTGCGCGGCCCGTTGGGGCTCGTGTTGCTGCCGGACGGTAACCTGATCGCCGCCAATGGCGATGCCGTGAACGCCGACCCGGCGCACCCGAGCGAGCTGGTCGAATTTACGCCCACGGGCAAGTTCGTGGGCCAGACTTCGATCGACTCGACCGAGGGGGGGGCCTTCGGGATTGCGGCAGAGATTCAGGGCGACGACCTGATCTTTGCGGCGGTGAACGACGTCACCAACTCGCTCGAGGTCTGGGACATCGAGCTCTAAACGAATTTATTCGCGACCGGCCATCAGGGGGGTGCCCGTGGCGCGAGCCACGGGTTCCGGCCGGCGCTCGCAACAACCGGCCGGTCTTGTGGAACTCCATGGGATCGGCCGGTTGCCATTTCGACATTCGCCTAGGGTCGTTGTTGCAGCACCCATTCCAGCACTGGGTCGCGGCCGCTTTTGAAATCCTCCCACGTCGTCTCGATTTCGCGGTCCGGTCGGATCATGTTCTCGCCCGTCTCGACGAACTTATAGAAGCGAACCGAATAGCACAGCGTGAGATGAGAGTTCGGCAACGCGGTCGCCTTCAATTCCTGGTAGCTATTTGGCTTCTCGCCGATCGGCAGGCCGACGAGCGTGGCCGCCGTCTTCTGGCGGAAGTGGGCCGCGTTGGACATCGCGGCCGAAAAAGTGAACGGACCGATCAACACGAATAGATGACCTTTCCGGTTGATCTCCGGAAGATTGCGGATGCGGGTCACCATAGAAGCCAGGCCGACAAAGTAGTCACCGCCACCGTTTTGGCGCAGATCGATGACGAGTTTGTCCGGCCGCTGTTTCTCAACGAGATCAAACAATCCGCGCGACTTTTGACGCAGGTTTTCGTACGAGCGCCAATTGCAATAGACGGTGCGAGCTTCGGGGATCCACGTATACCAAAACGTCTCGCCTCGATGCTCGCGAAATAACGGCGGTTTGGCGTAGGCCCATTGCGGGGCGGTGATCGGGCCGGAGCGCAACTCCACGGAGGATTCCGCGTCCCCGTCATGGATCAGCTTGAATTGGGCGGCTCCGGACGCAGGCGTGATGTCCAAGCCGTGCAGCAGAATTCCAGTCGGCATCCAGGCGGAGACCAGCGCCTCCCGATACTGAGAAGTCTCGTCCTGCGGTGTCACGGCGAAAATCAAGTCGTGAACTCGTTCGATGGGCGTGCCGTTGATGGCGATCACGCGGCCGCCAACCGCCTTCGCCAACTGCGGCGCGGCACACACGACCCGGTACTCGCTCCCGAACCGCGAGACAGCCAAAGGGAAATCATCACACTCGGCTGGGAACCGGAGATGAGTGTGCCCGTCGCCGATCGAATTCACGATACGCATCATGCTGACGTAGATGTGTCCCGCGTCGAGCTGTGGCAACTTGCGATCGAGCTCCGCAACGGACGCTTCGAATCGTTCCCGAGACGTGAAATGAAAAGCATTCGAATGACGCTTCGGCAGCTCGCGGGCGATGAACTGCAAATCCTCCCGCCACTGCGCCGTCGAAAGCTGCAGGTTCTCCGGCTGGGCGGCGCGGGCGACAGAGGCATGCACGAAGAGAGCGCACACGGCCCAGAAAGGCGGACGGCCGATCAATCGCTCCGACGTGGGGTGCGCTACCGGTTCGTGCATCAAACCACCTCGGCAAACCGTTCTCGAACAAACAAACACTGCGTGAGGGTCTTCGCAGTCGCCGCGATTTTCTTGGCAATTCGACGTAAGAACAAGGATTCTGCGACTGACGAGGGCTATTTGCTACGGCACAGACACGAGCGGTGGCGGAATTTGCCAAAACTGTCCAACACCGGAAGGTGCTGTTAGAATTTGGGTTCCGCCGCTGTGGCTGCCTTCGCTCGGGCCGAGCGCCGGGCGTCCTGAAATGAGCACTTCGGGATGCGTTTGACCCGCCCACGCTCACCACGCCAACCGCAATTCCGAATCAACGCATGTCCTTTACGCGCTCTGCCCCTCTCGTATTGCACCAACGTGCATCCGGGTCGCACGTTGGAGGAAATCGCAAAGGGGCTCGATCAGTACACCGTGCCTGTCGCCGACCGGCTCGGTTCGCAGTTGGCCGCCGGATTATGGCTCGCGGCACCGGTCATTCGAGAGCTGCAGGCGTCCACCGATGCGTGTCGCCGCTTTGCCGACGCTCTGAGAGGTCGGGGGCTGACCTGCCACACGCTCAACGCATTTCCTTTCGGAGACTTTCACAGTCCGCGCGTGAAGGAAAACGTTTATGTCCCGAGTTGGGCCGAGCGCGCACGGCTCGACTACACCCTTGGGGCTGCGCGCGTGCTTTCGCAACTGCTCCCCGCCGGCGAAGAGGGGAGCATCTCGACCGTGCCGCTCGGCTACCCCGGCCTCGATTCGTCCCCCGAAATTCTGTCGCGTTACGTCGACAATTTGATCGTGGCAGCCGAACAGCTGCATCGGATTCGCGAGGACAGCGGCCACACCATTCGGATCGGACTCGAACCGGAACCGTGCTGCTGGCTCGACACGACGCAGAGCGCGATCGAGTTCTTCACCGATCGGCTGTGGCCGGCGGCCCGCGAGCGGGGCTGCCTCGACAAAGTGCGGAAGCACATCGGCCTTTGTTTTGATGTCTGTCATCAGGCGGTCGCGTTCGAAGACGTCGGCCATTCGATCGCCGCCCTCGACGAGGCAGGGATCCGCATCAACAAGATCCACATCACGTGCGCGATCGAGCTGCGCGACCCGGCCACCAATCGTGCGGCCCGTGCGGCGCTCGCCGAATATGCTGAGCCCCGTTATTTGCACCAGACCAAGGCCCGCACTTCGGATGGCCGCGTACTGACGCAGTTCGATCTCGATCCGAGTTTTGCACTCGAGCCGCCGCCCGAGTTTCTGGCCGCCCCAATGTGGCGAACCCACTTCCACGTGCCGGTCGACGCAGAGCGCCTGGGTCCACTGGGAACCACGCGCGCCGAGCTGCGAGCGGCACTCGCTGCCGTCCGCTATTTGTCCTACGCCCCGCACTTGGAAGTCGAGACCTACACCTGGGACGTAATGCCGGGCGGTGGTCCGCGTGATTTGGCCGATGGGCTGACCCGCGAACTCCTGGCAACGCGAAAGCTGCTGGCCGAGCTGTCGCAGTGACGCCTTCATCGAACGTCGACCCAGACCCCATCTAACTTCCGGCCCCTAAAGCAATTGCGCCCGGAGAAATCCGGGGCCGATGCTTGCTTCCAAGTCGGAGTCTCGCTCGCGAGGTCGTGCCGGGGCGGTTTCAAGGCCGTCTTCTCAGACTTGCGGGATTCTGCTATCTCACGGCCCCCTTCTGGCTCAGGCCACACGTCAAGACCGGATTCCGCCGACGCGGGACCGTCCCCGTCGACTGGTTTCGGACAGTTCCAGTTCCGGATCAATGCAGTGAAACCACGCGACCCTTCCGCGGCCAACAACGTTCCCGGAAATCCTTCGGCGTCCGAATCTGCGCGCTCGTCGCGACCACCGGGCGACGATTCGACCGAAGGCGGCGAGGATGCGGCCGCGAACTCGAATTTGCTGCGGCGCGGTGCCCACCACATCCGCCGCGGATTGAGCCGAGCAGGCGTGCCGCAGATTGCCGGCCATGCGGCCCGACTCGGCGGCCACGGATGGCGGAGGATCTCGACGGCCGTCGGTGCTGCCAATTCGGGTGGCCGCCTCTCGCGACCGGTCGGTGCACTCTGGGGACGAGTCGCGCGGCGACCGTCGGGCGCGAACGGCCCTGCCGGGGACAATCCGCACGGGCATCGAAATCGACGGCTGGCATTTGATTTTGCCGTAATCGCTTCGGCCCTCGCGCTCGTGCTGATCCTGCACCATCAGTTTCGCCGATCGCCCCACCCCCGGGTTGCTGAGCTGGTCGCGGCGACTGACGTTGCCCCGGATCAGGCTTCCCAACAACCGCGGCCGACGAGCACTCACCATCGACGACGGGCCCACAAGCCTGCGCCGCCCGCCACTTCAGCTGACGCGCGGCCGATCGACTCTTCGCACGCCGATCCTGTCGCGCTGCCGGACGACCATAAGCTTGCAGATCGCAGTGCGGATTTCGGCGACCAGCGCAGCGTCGGCCACCACGATGAGCACCACGACGTCGCGCGAGTCGACGTCGAGGTGAAGGCACCTCCGAAGGACAACCCGCCTCACGACGTCAAGCACACGGCCGATGCGGCGCTCGATAATCTGCTGTCTACGCCGATCGACTCGGGGGCTCCCCACCACGCGGAGACTGCCGCCCCGATCGCTCAGACTGAGCCCGCGCCATCCAGCGATCTCGATAAGCACGACCCTCCCCACCATTCGAGCGATCCACTGCTGGTTGATTCGCGCGATCCCGGCCCTTCAGTGCTACCGGAGAAGCGAGAGCATCTCACACAGCCTGCTGGCAGCCCGCGGGTTGCCGACGATTTCGCGGCTCCGGATTTGGGCAAGCCGCACGAGCACCACGAGGCGAAGGACCACGACCCAAAGGACCCCGAGCGAAAAGACCACGGGCCAAAAGACCCCGGACCAAAGGACGAGTTCGCGATGCCGGCGCCGTCCTCGCCCCTCGATTCGCCGCCTGCGAAAGAAGACTCCGGCCCCGGCCCACAAAAACATCATCACGCCGACCACGGTCAGGCCGATCGTCCGGATCGCGGCGACCTGCCGGCCAGTCACGATCGAGCGATTCCGCCGGCCGGAAAGGACGATGATCTGCTCGCTCCCAAGCTCGACGGACCTGCCACACCGAAGGCGAGTTCTCTCCCCTCCGACTCCCCACGCGGCAACGATCCCTTGCTCGACGTCGGGCCGAAACTCGACGGTCCGCAGAAGGACGCCGCCGCGGACAGGCCCATCAAATCGAGCGACGACAAATTCGCGACACACAAGTCGGATCACCCGGACGAAGGACTTCCGGTGTTGAGCGTGCCCTCCCCGCACAAGAACGACGAAAAATTGCGGGACGACTTGCCGAAATCCGACGGGCCGAAGATCGACGACCTGAGCCCACCAACGCGGACCGCGAACGCCAGCGACACCACGCTCGGCGGCAGCCCGGCCGACGGAAGCAAGAACCTTCCCTCGAACCCTCCCGAGAATAAACCTCCCGCCGGGCATGACGCGGCTCTCGACGAGCTGCTCAACAGCAAGGCTCCCGTGGCGAAACCGTCAAGCTCGTCCCCTGTAGCAAGCCCGAAGGAGGACCCGTTCCATACGGACGCCGCTCCTCACGGCGACGCCGGTTCGAAGACCGACTCGGGCTCGAAAATGGAGATCATTCCCAAAGTCGATTCAGCGCCAAAAATGGACTCTGGGCCCAAGGTCGACTCGGTTCCGGGCCCGAAACAAGTTGAGCTTTTGCCCGCGGACACCAGCTTGCCCGCGGCCAAATCGCCTGCCGAGCCGCTGCACCCAATCGTCGAGGACGAGTCGACGTCCAGCGTTGCGGTGGCCCATCATCAAATTGAAAAGGACGCCACAGGCGCCTCACGCTACAAGATCGTCGTTCGCAACAACGGCAAAAAGGCCGTGAAGCTTTTCGAAGTCGAGGAGGCTGTCCCGGCCGAACACACGGTGCAGTTGACCGATCCCCCCGCAGAGACGCGAGACCAGGACTTGCACTGGACGCTGCGCGATGTCGGGCCCGGCGAAGAGCGAACCATCGTGGTGACTCTCGTTCCGCCGGCGCGACCGGTCGAACGGAGTCTCGCTGTACCGGAGCCGGCGGTTGCCACGCAAACCATTCCGGCAGCGGCGGTTGCCCACGATGCCGGGCCGGGTGAGTCCCCGCAGCTGAAGCTCGAATTGATCACCCCCGTGGAGGTCCATGCGGGCGAGAGCTGCCGGATCGGCTTCAGAGCCACGAACCTGGGAGGGAAGACAACGGACCTGAAGTTGAATCTCGATCTTCCCGGCCAACTGCATTACACGCGTGGCCAGCAGCTGCAGTACAAGATCGGCGCGCTCGGCGACCACGAGGCAAGGGAAGATTATTTGACGGCGACGGCTGCGGGCTCAGGCCAAGTGGAGCTGCACGCCGAGATCCTCCACGCTGGTCACTCTGTCGCGACCGCGAAGGGGACGTGCCGCATCTCGGTTGGTGCCCCGCATCGGGGCGTCCAGCAGACAGGGGCCTGGGCGCCGACCCCGAGCTCCGCACCTCAACCGGCCAACGCCGCCGACTGCTTGTGCTGGCCCTGAGAAGGCCGAGGACCTGAGAAGGCCGAAGATCTTGCACTAACTGCCAGGGTCCCAGATCGTCGCCTCGATGGTGCGCTCCACGTGCGAGCGATCATTGAAGTAGTAGACTGCGACGACTTTGCCGTCGGGCCGCTGGATCGCGCGGGGATAACCGAGGTCGCGACTCGCGCCGTCGCTACGCAGCACGAACGGCTTGCTCCATGAGTTCCCCCCGTCGCCACTGAGCCGAGCTTCCATTCGATACGGCGGCTTGCGGACCCCGTAGATCAAGCAAACGCGGCCATCGCGCAGCGCACCAGCGCCGGCGGATTTCCCTCGCCCAGGTCGGGGGCCGCCCGATTCAAGAACTGCCAGTGCTGACCGTCGTCGCGCGAAAGCCAGGCATCGATCCAGGCATCGTTCTCTTGCGGGCGCTGCTCGCGGCGGCGGATCGTCGTCAGCAGGTCGGTTCCTGAGAGCCGGACGGTGGACGGCATGATCGCGTAGCCCGTCGGCTCGGGTCCGATTGCCGAGACGAACTGCCACGAGCGGGCTCCATCCGTCGTCCGAATGCAAATGGGTCGGCCCTCCTTGCCGTTCCGCTTGGACGCAGTGACGAACATCAGGCAATCGTGCGGCCCATTCACGAGGTAATCGGTGCGGGCGGCGATTCCCGTTTGGCCACAGAGCGGCAGTCGAAATGGCCCCTTCCAGGTGTGGGCCCGATCGAGCGAGTAGTAGAACCGCGATTGGCCTCCGTCGACGTCCGCCATCCGGACGGTCATTGCGAAGTCGGGATGCGTGAAGTCGACGCCCCCGGGGCCGTCGACCGGGGCCGGTTCGTGAACGTCGTCGGGAAGCGTGCCGTGCCGCATCCCTTTCGTGCCCACGAGGACCCCTTGGCGTTCGGGATCCTCGAGCGACCAGCTGTTTCCCCCATCAAGACTTCGGGCGAGGACGTGCCTCTCGGGCCGGGCATGATCGATCGCGTGGAATCCCACGCCACGATCCTGGTAGTAACCGACGCTGAAGCCGACGACGACTTCGTTGCCCCAGGACCACATGCCGTGGTTTGCCGGCCACCCGCCGAAACGGCCGGGCTGGAAGTAAACCGTGGTCTGTTTGACGACCCGCGGCTGATCGCCGAGCACCCTCGGAAGCGGAAAGACTATATCCGGACAGAAGATAGCACCCAAAATAACTCTAGATACCACCGAAACAAACCAGTACCGTGGGGTGTTCATTTAGGAACTGACTGTCTTTTGCGCCGCGACCTGCAAATCTGACCTAAGCCACGCAACCATTAGAAATTTACCTCGATCGGGAAGCAATTCGCTTTCCGAAATCCGCATAAAACCCCTAGTTTAAGACTTCCAATCGCCTAAACGATCGGCCATGCTGGATTGAGTCGTGCGCCTTCTGGGGCTGTTAAAGGATGCGCATTTCCCGCTTGGTCTCACTACATTGATCTGGAATTCCGTTTGACCCAAAGTGCTCAGGGCACCGGCTTTTGTTCGCTTCCGTGGCGAAGCGAATGAGCTGTGACGGGCCAACGTCAAGACTGCGCCGGAGAGATTGACAATGCGCTTGACCTCGTGGTTGGAATCGTTCGCCATTAAGGCCCGTAAACCCAACTCTCGCCGCGCCCGGATGTCCGTGAGCGCCCGCCGCTCCCGCCCGGCGGTCTGTCGATTGGCAGTCCCCGAGCAGCTGGAAGATCGAGCGATGCTTTCCGCGTCGGTCACCCCGAACGCCACCGGAGTGGGCACCGGGACAGGCGGTACGGGAACCGGCTCTGGCGGTACGGGAACGGGGTCAGGCGGCTCCGGCGGCGGGGGTGGATCCACTTCCCCCACGCTGGTTCTCAACGCCGGGCAAAACGAGACGACGACAATCAACACGGCTGCCGTCCTCACGGGTACCAGCACCTACAACGATCCGTCAGCCACCCAACCGCTGGCGACCACTTGGAGCGTGGTCAGCGGACCGGGCACCGTGACCATCGAAAACTCTCACGCCCTCTCGACCAATGCCCTGTTCAGCGCGACGGGCACCTACGTGCTGCAATTGGCCGGAACCGACGGCATTCTGTCGTCGTCGAGCACGGTTGATGTCACCGTTGTTCCTCCCCTTGCCAATAATCCGCCGGTTGTCAGCGCAGGCGCCAACCAAACAACGACGGTCGGCGCGTCGCTGACGCTTTCCGGCACAGCCACCGACGACAATCCGCAGATCCCGCTCACCATTCAGTGGAGCCAGGTCAGTGGACCCGGCATCGGGACCGTTACCTTCGGAACTCCGAGTTCGGCCACCACCACGGCTGTTTTTAGCCAGGCGGGCACCTATGTGCTGAACCTGGTTGCTACGGACGGCACGCTGGCGTCGAATTCGATGGTTACGGTCACCGTCAACCCGTCCACTGTCAACCCGGCGCCCGTCGTCTCGGCCGGTCCGAACCAGACCGTGCTGCAAAACGCGATCGTGCCCCTCAACGGCTCGGCGTCCACGTCCACCGGCACGCTCTCGACGGTTTGGCAGGTTGCCGACGCTCCGGGCGGAACGTTTTTCGCCAATCCCACGTCGCCGCAGACGACGGCCCAGTTCAGCACACCGGGTATTTACGAAATCCGGCTGGTCGCATCCAACGGAACGTACACCAACACCAGTTACGCAACGATCACGGTCAATCCCAGCACGACAGCAACCACCTCGTTCCAACAGGGCGTCAACAGCTACACCGGAACCAGCGACTCCTACATCAGCGCCGCGAGCCCGAGCAGCAATTTCGGGACCAGCACCACGTTGAATGTGCGAGCTGGCACGTCGGCCGAAGACGCGCTGATCGAATGGAACACGTCCTCGATCAGTGCGTCGAGCACCGTCACGTCGGCCACCATCACGTTGGACGTAACTACGGCCGCGAGCGGCGTGACTTACAATCTTTATGCCCTCAACAGCGCCTGGAACCCCAGCCAGGTTACCTATACCAGCTCGAGTACGGGCACCAAGTGGTTCTCCACGGGCGCCGGCGGCTCTTCCTCAGGCAGCACAGCGATCGGCAGCTTCACCGCGTCTTCCACCGGACTGGTAAGCGTTACGCTCAATGCGACCGGCGTGGCGCTCGTCCAATCGTGGATCGCAAAGCCATCAACGAACTTCGGGATCATAATTCGCGCGGCGTCGGGAACCGCGCAATTGAGTTTGGCGTCCAGCAAGAACGGGACGGTCGCCGATCGTCCGATGCTGAGTGTCGCGACCGTTGTGTCGACAGGCAGCACGTTCACGCCGCCTGCGATCACGAACCCCACCACGTCCGCCAACGCTGCGTTTTACGGCTTCGACGGCAATCGCGACGGCTACATGGCGCCGGTCGGCATGACGCTCGACACCCTTTACTTCCAGTACCTGCAGTGGCAGCAGAATGGTAGCCAGGGGACCTTCACGACGACGAACCCGCTCATCCACTTGAATGGTAATAGCGTCCTCGTCGACGTCACCTCGGCCTTCAACGTCAGCGCGCTCGAAACCACGCTTCAGGGCTTGGGCATGCAAGTGACCGGCGTCGCTGGTCCGGTCATTTCTGGCTGGATGCCCATGAGCCAGTTGGCAAACCTGGCGATGACGAGCGGACTGAACTTCGCCCAAGAGTCCGCCTACTACGTCGCCGCCGCTCCCGCTGATACCACCCAGGGCGCCGTCGCCATCGGTGCGACGACTGCCACTTCTCAGTTCGGCGTGACCGGGGCCGGCATCACGGTCGGTGTGTTGTCCGACAGCTTCAACAGTCTGAACGGCTACGCGACGGACGTCACCAACGGCCAGCTCCCCTCGAATGTGGACATCCTCCAGGACGTTGCGGGCGGCACGGACGAAGGCCGGGCCATGACGCAGATCGTTCACGCCGAAGCTCCGGCGCAAGCCTGGCTTTTGCCACTGCCGCAGACGGTTCCGCGGGCTTCGCACAGAACATCGAGGCGCTGCAGAGCCAGGCGAACGCCAACGTCGAAGTCGATGACGTTGGCTATTTCGATCAGCCCTTTTTCCAAGAGGGCATCGACGCGCAGGCCGCGGACGCCGTCGCAGCCAAGGGGACTGCCTACTTCTCGGCAGCCGGAAACGACGGCAGCCAGGCGTGGCAAGGTTCGTTCACCGCGGGACAAGCCGGAATCTTCGCGGGCAGCTCATTGAACGCCTTCGGCAGTGGTAATGACTTCCAGCAGGTGACCATTCCGATCGGCTCCGCGGTTACTTTCGACTTCCAGTGGAACCAGCCGTTTGCCTCGGTCGGCGGGAAGGGTTCGCAGAGTCAGATGGACATGTTCCTGCTGACTGGGCCGAGCTTGTCCTCGAACATCGTTGGGTTTGGAATCAACAACACCCTCGGCGGAGACGCAGAGCAGCTCTTTTCCTTCGTTAACGACGGCAGCTTCGGGACCGAGACATTCTACATTGCCATCGAGCACGACTCCGGGCCCACCCCGACGGTCATGAAATACATCGGCGCGACGGACGGTCTGCCCTTCCTGATCGACACCTTCGCGACCAACAGCGGAACCACTTTCGGCCAGCCGACCGCGCTGGGAGCGGCGGGAGTCGGCGCGGCGCAGTACACGAATACGCCCGCGTTCGGGGTTACGCCACCTGTCCTGGAACCGTTTTCGTCGACCGGAGCCGGCACGGAGCTTCTGTTTAACACGGCGGGCAATCCGCTCTCGAGCCCGATCGTGGAACAGGATCCGAAATTAGTCGGTGTCGACGGCGTCAATCTGAACGTCGCCGGCACGACGGAGTTCACGCCATTCTTCGGCACGTCCGCTGCCGCGCCCAGCGTTGCCGCGGTTGCTGCCCTGATGTTGCAAGAGGGTGGCGGAGCCGGATCGCTTGCTCCGAGCGAAATCTATTCTCTGTTGGAGAACACGACGATTCCGATGTCGTCGACTCCGGGTTTCAATTCGAACGATGGTTTTGGGCTGGTCAACGGAGACGCCGCCGTCCAGGCTGTGCAATCCGCGCCCAAGACCGCCGTCCCCACCGCCACTCTCTCGGTCACGAACAACCCGTTTTCAGAGGCCGGCGGCACTACGCAGGTCATCGCCACCCTCTCGAAGCCGGCCACGGCGCCGGTCACGATCCTTCTGCAATTCGGCGGGACGGCAGGGTTCGGCACGCAATACACAGCCTCTTCCACCGAGATCGTCATCGCTCCGGGCCAAACCTCGGGCAGCATCACGATCACGGGCGTGGACGACCACAAGACCGCCGGCGACGAGACCGTGATTGTCAGCATCTTCTCGATTCAGAATGCGTCGATCGCCGGTGGCTCGCAGTCGGTCACCATCATCCGATCCGACGCCGACAAGCCGGAGATTTCGCTCGCCGTCGGGGGCGGGAGCGGCCCCAGCGGCAACGTGTTCGTCGAAAGCGGTGGGACGGTCGAGGTGGCCGCCATCCTCACCGCGCCTTTGTCGGTGCCGATCATCGTCAATCTCGGCTTCTCGGGCAGCGCGGTCCTGGGCACTGCTCCACCAGCGAATTACATGACCAGCGGAACTTCGATCGTTATCCCGGCCGGCTCGCTCGGAGGATTCGCTACGCCTCCGGCGTCGTTTATCACTTTAACCGGAATCGCGAACGCGATCGCCGACCTGCCGACCGCCTCGGTCTTCATCACGATCGAAAGCGTCCTGATCGATACCGCTCCCTTTCCGCCTGCGAATGTCGCGGAGGCCGCCGGCGGCAGCAGTGTTGTCGCCGAGGCCGTCGACAACACTGCCAACAACAATCCGGGCGGGTCAAACCCGGTCGTGACCCTCCCGACGGGCGGCGGAGTCTCGATCAGCGACAACGGCGGCACCGCGACGATCACGATTTCCCAGTCGGTGCTTTCGCAGAGTGCAACGGAGGTGCAGCTCCTCTTTTCCGGCACCGCGGTCAACGCGGCCAATGACTCCCTTCCTCCCAACAGTCTCGGCGGGCCCAATTACAGCGTCGTTGACGCCAATGGGAACCCGTTGGGCAACGGAGTTGGACCTACCGGATTGCCCCTTGACGACGTTGTTTTCATCGACCGAGGCTCGCTCAGCACCACGATCACTGTCACGGGACTGAATAACTTCGAGCTCGATGACACCACGACGCTGATCATCTCCCTGGGTCAGGTCTTCGGCGGGTCGAGCTCCGCGACCGCGAATACCACGACCGTGACGATCGTCGACACGAACAACCAGCCGGCCGCCGCGCTGGCACTGTCGAACAAGAACGTTTACGTTGGGTGGCACGACCGTCGTGACCGCCTCGCTCTCAGCGACAACCAATGTGCCCGTCACAGTCAATCTGGCCTTTACCGGAACCGCGACCCCCAACATCGATTACAGCATCACCGAGGGGGCAGACCAACTGCATCCCGGCACGGCAACGGATCAGATCGTCATTCAGCCCGGCCATTTGTTCGGCACCGTCGTTCTGACCGGTCTCGATGACGACCTGAATCGGCAGGAAACTACGGTCACAGTCGGCATCGCGAGCGTCCAGGGCGCCGCGCTGGCAGGCACTCCGACCGAAACGGCGAACTACGTGAATGCCAACGTGCCGGTCACCTTTGCGATTCAAGATGCCGTGACGGCGCAGGGAGGCGTGGCAAGCGTGCAGGTGTTTTTGTCCCGCAGCCTGCCCTTCCAGGTGAGCGTGCAGTATCAAATCAACGACGGGACGGCCCTCAACGGCGTCACTTATTCGGCAAATCCGACTGGCACGCTGACTTTCGCGCCCGGAGTCACCGAGCAGACGATCTTGGTCGACACGACCCCGCTCGGGGCAGGCGTAAGCCTCCCGGTTCCGTCGATCAACTTCACGGTGTCGCTGTTCAACGCGTCGCTCGATGTTCCTGCGTCCGCCGCTCCGTCGGGGGTCGGCGTCGCGGTTGCACCAAATGGCGAACCAACGGTCGTAATCGACGGCATGCCCTCGGTCACAGCCACCGTCTCGATCATGGAGACGAGCGTTGTCGAGAGCAGCACCGACGCGGAAAACGAGCCGGCGCCGGCGTTGCCGTTCCTTCCGCCCATTGCTCCGCCGGACATTTCCGCGGCCGTCGGCACGCTCACTCCGGCGACAATGAGCACTCCCGAGATCGACCCCTTCATCGTGTTGATGACGAACGGTCAATACACCGTTTATGACGAGTCGACAGGCTTCCTCCAGTCGCAGACGTCGCTCGACCAGTTCTGGAACAGCGCCGGCCTGACGACCCTCACCGGCGACGCGGTTGATCCGCGCGTGATTTTCGACCCGTTCTTCCAGCGGTTCTTCACCGTCGCAATCAACCCCTTGGGCGGCGCAAACAACGACGTTCTCTTTGCTGTCTCGAAGACGCAAGATCCGATCGGCGCTGGCGCCTGGAGCGCCTTTACTCTGCCGGTCGATCCGACCGCGCAAGTCATGTCGGCCACCGCAGTCGCGCTGGGCTTCGATGCCAACGGAATCTATATCACCGCCGATCTCGTCAATACGCGGACCGGCGCCACGGGCGAAACGGGCTTTTCGATCCCCGCTAAGACGTTTGCGATCGGCGCAAGCGGCACCACGAACTTCACCCAGTACTTCAATATTCCCTCGGGTGCCGAGCTGCAGCCCGAGCTCGACGGGTCGAATTTCAGCGGGAGCCAGCCTGAGGCTCTGCTTTCAGGCGATGCCACGACGCCAAACGACCTCATAAGCTTCATCATCGCGGGGGCGCAAAACCCCAATGCCGCCATTTCTCCGCCCACCGACATCCCAGTCTCTTCGCCGATCACCAACCCGAATCCCGCCCCGCAGGCAGGTACGGCGACTACCATCGCCGATGGGCCCGGGGGATTCTCCGCGAACATCGACCAGGTCGGCACCGACCTGTGGGCGGTCGAGACCGTCGCCGATCCCACGACGGGCAACTCGGACCTTCGGTGGTACGAACTTAGCACCGTGACCGGCAAGATCGAGCAAAGCGGCCTCATCAGCGACCAGAACCTGAGCTTTTACAACGCATCGATCGCCGTGGCCAACTCTTCGTCGCTTGGCTTGATCACCGGTGCAAGCGATGCGTCCCCCATCGTAATCACCAGCTTGACCAGCATCACCGGCATCCTTGAGACCGGAAACAGCGTCACGATCAGCGGCGTGCAAGGCAACACTGCCGCCAACGGCACATACACCATCACGGTCCTCAGCCCGACCACGTTCGAGCTCAATGGCACCACGGGTAATGGGACCTACAGCGGCGGCGGCACCTGGCAGAAAGCGGGGAGCGACCAGGTGGTGATCGGCTTTACCGGTTCCGGCAAGAATGAATTCGCAAGCGCCTATGCCGTAGTGGGAGAGACGACCGGCACGGGCGCCAGCCAGGTCACGACCTTCAGCACACCGATCCTGCTCGCAGCGGGGGCCGGCAGTTATAACGTTCCCGTCAACGGCTCCAACCAGTGGGGCAACTACAGCGCCACCGTGATCGACCCGAACCAGGAGCAATTCGGCAGCTCGGGTGGGCAATCGACCTTTTGGACGTTCCAGGAATACGCTTCGGGGCCCAACACCTGGAGCGTCGAAATGGCGGAAATCTCCGTCAACATTCCTCAGCCCACGCCGCTGGTGTCTCTCAGTATCCAGCCCGCCAACGCGATTGGGGAGGACCTCGACGACAGCGTCGAAGTGCTGGCGAAACTCAACGCCGTCTCCACCGACGACGTGGAAGTCACACTCGACTTCGGCGGCTCGGCCACACTGAACCAGCAGTATTCAGCCAGCAGTCAGACGATCTTTATCCCGGCGGGCTCGTTGACGGGGTTCATCACTCTCACCGGGCTGCAGGTTGACACCTTCGGAACGCCGAGCGTCACCGTGAGTATGTCCCAGTCCACGCTGTTCAACGCGAATCCGGGTAATCCCGCCTCTGAATCGGTAACTACTACAATCAACGATACCGACCCGGTGTCGGCCGGCAACCTGTCGGGCGAAGTCTTCAACGACCTCAACTTCTCCGGCACGCTGCAAGCCGGTGATCCGGGCCTTCCGAACGTGCTCGTGTATCTCGACGCCGACGGTTCCCAAAACGCTCATCCATTCGACGTCGCGAACGATCCCTTTATCTTCACGAGCGCGGCCGCTGCCTCACAGGGCGACTACACGTTCTTCGGGCTGGCAAACGGGCCATACAACGTCTTCCAGCAGGTGCCCGTGCCGCAATTCGCCCAGACTCTGCCGGTGCCCAACAACGGCTACATCGGCGAGAGCCCGACTACATCGGGGCTCAACTTCGGCGACGCGGCGAACACCAACCCGGGAGTGTCCCTTAGCACCAATATCCCCCAGATCACTGATGATGGCAGTCGCGGCACGTTTACGATTTCCCTCTCCAGGGGGACAGCGGCTCCCGTGAATGTGACGATCCTGGTCGGAGGCCTAGCCCCGTTCGGGGATTACACGCTCACCGGACCGGGCGGCCCCGTCATCTTGTCGTCCCTCTCCACTTTCGTCGCCACAATCCCTGCCGGCAAAACATCAGTCTCTTACACGATTACTGCCAACGCCGACACGACCGGCACCGACGAGACGATCACCTTCCAGGTGGCGAACATCCCGAACAATCCCGCGAACGCGACGCTCAGCGGCGCTTCGCAGGCAGAAACCTCCATCGTCACCGCGAGCGGGACGCCTGCGTTGGCGATCGACAGCCCCACGCAGCTTTCCAGCACGGGATTGAACCCAGGCTTCTCCTTCGGCGCGGCGACGAATGCCTTTACAACGGGCGATCAGTCCGATTTCATCACGTCGGCCGACTTGGACGGCAACGGAATTCCCGACCTCATCGTCGCCAACTCGCAGGCCAGTTCGATCACCGTGGTTCTCGATCCCACGAGCGCCAATCCGGTCACCAAGACCTACAGCGTCGGACCCGATCCGACCGGCATCGCGGTGGGCGACTTCAACGGCGATGGAGCCCTCGACCTGGCTGTCAGCACGACCAATGGCGTCAGCATTCTCCAGAACAATGGCTACGGCTTGTTCACCCTTGTCGGCAGCTACGCGGCCGGCAGCGCTCCGTCGGCCGTTGTGGCGGGCGACTTCAACGGTGACGGCAAGATCGATCTCGCGGTCGCCAATGCCAACTCGAACAATGTTTCGATCCTGTACGGCAACGGCAATATGACCTTCAAGGCCGCCGTCAACATCGCCGTCGGGCAGAATCCCACCGACATCAAGGCCGCGTCACTTGCCAACAATGGCATTCTCGACCTCGTGGTCGCCAACAACGGGTCGGCAAGCAACAGCGTGACCGTGCTGATGAACAACGGCAGCGGCACGTTTACGGCGACCAGCTATCTCGCGGGCGTGCAGCCGCACACGATCGCGATCGCCGACTTCACTGGCAACGGCGACCTCGACATCGCCGTCAGCAACGTCGGGAACGCTCCGGGCGCTTCCGGCAGCATCAACACCGTGACCGTCCTGTTCGGCAACGGGAAGGGCCAGTTCACCGCCGTGCCGCTCCCGATTGGCGGTCAGCCACTGCCGGCCGGCACGTATGCCGCGGGTCCCTCGGTGTTCGGCATCGCAGCCGGTGATGTTAATGGCGACGGACTGCCCGACTTGATCGTCGCCAATAACGGCGTTGGTAGCAATTCAATCAGCGTGCTCACCAATAATGGCAACGGCACCTTCGGGGCTCCGACCTTGGTTCCCCTGGGCAGCGGCAACATGGTTGAATCGGTGGTCGCCGGCGATTTCTACGGGAACGGCGCCGTCGATATCGCATCGGCGAACTCCTTCGGCACGGCCGGCGTCAACGGCGTGACGATCTTCAAGAACGCCGACGTACCGGCTTCGCTGTTGTTCCACGTCTATCTGAGCCATCCGGCTACTTCGACGGTGACCGTCAATTACGCGACGCAGAACGGAACCGGGACGGCATTCGTCGACTATACACCGGTGAAGGGAACGCTCCGGTTCTCACCGGGCACGACGGTCGAAACGATCGCCGTTCCGATCCTGTCAGGCGCGGCAAACGACCAGACCGTCGTGTTGCAGCTCTCCGGAGCGACCAACGCTCCGATCCAGATCGGCACGGGAGTGGGCACGATCAATCCGCCGGCTCCCACCGCAAGTGCGGCAACCGCCCAAGTCGTCGGCGGCAACCTGGTGGTCAACGATCCGACCCAGAACGACATGATTCAGTTCGTGCAGCTCTCATCGGGGACGGTGGAGGTGCTCGTCAACGGCGAGGAACTCGGCAACCCCTTTACGGGTGTCACGGGACAGGTGCAATTGACCACCCCGAACGGGCTCGACACGGTTTACGTCGACGAGGAGATTACCGAGGCCGGCACGGTCACAAATTCAGGCGTTACGGTCAATTCGAGCTTCGGCGATTTTGTCTTCGCGGAACTCGTCAACGGCCAGAACTGGCTGCTGCAAGCCTGAGGCTTCACAGGGCCGCCGACGCCGGTCGGTTGAGTCGGAAAATGCAAGCGGCCTGCCGAGTGATCGGCAGGCCGCTTTTTCTTTGCGCGAGTTGACAGTGCCATGGGACTGTCAGCACCGATGGCCTACCACCAGCGAGCCCGGCGATAGTAGTACGGACGTCCGTACCGACCATAGACTACGACGCCCGGACGAACGACGACCGGCGCCGGGGCGACATACGCGGCCGGCGGTGGATAATACGCTGGACCTCCGTAGTAGTACGGAGCTGGCGCTGGGTAGACGGGGGCGGGCGCATAGACCGGGGCGACCGGCACCGTGACTCCCACTCCAACTCCCACGCCCGCTTGAGCCGGCGATGGCTGAGCCGTCACCAGCAGGACGACAAGCGAAGCACAACCTAGGGACAACAAGGTCTTCATTCTCCTGCCCTTTCCTCAGTGAAGAACCTTAACGAAACGATGCTCCTCACCCTTCATTATACCGCGCATTGACAACACCCGAGGGAGCCGGGAATCGCGCGCACGGGGAAAGAGCACCGCCGAGACTCGAGCGGATGCGCCACATTTGGGGACTGGGCAAAGTCGGTCGCGCCGCGCGTTGACCCTGCATGCGGGCCAATTGGAAGAGTCCGCGAGGAACCCAGCTTACGCGGCCTGCTCGTCCGCCCACCGCGCGAGGATCTCGGCATTGAGCGCGGTGAGATCTTCGCTCCACTCGAAGTCGCGGGTTACCATCTCGCGCGCGCCGATCCCATTCTTGAATGCGGCCGCGGCAACGCCGGCCGTCAGCACCGGCCCCATCAATCGCGGCAGCGGATCGGACCAGTCGAATTCATTGGTCGAGCGCACGCCGAAGAAGTGGCGGCACCACTCGCCCAAACCGGGGAAGCTCTGGGTGTGTCGAAAGAGGGTCCAAAACAACCAGAATCGGAAGGTATAGGACCGCGCCCGCGTGGCCTCGATGGGACCGGTCGCAGCATCGAGATAGGCGGCCGCGAACCGCGGATCGTCTTTGAGCAGATACATGCCCCCCGTCAGGCGAGGATTGCACTCAATCGCTGCGATTCGCCCTGAGGCATCTTCAATGAAATCGAAGCCGACCTGCCCGGTGTACTTGACGGCCTCGATAAACGTCCGAACCCACTGCAACACGGCCGGCTGTTCGGCGCGTCGATAGACCACTGTCGGACCAAAGTTGTGGCAGAAGTCGGTCGCGTACGTAGCATGGGCCGCGATCCGCCCCTGATGGGCGATAGAGAACGTGGCAAAGGGCCGGCCGGGCAGAAACTCCTGCGCGATCCAGGGGCGCCTTGCCGTCGGTTCGATGGCGTCGAGTGCCTCGATCGCCTGTGGACGCACGACCGTTTGTGCCGCAAAGCGCGAATAGATCGGCTTGTAAACCGTGCGATTGGGGTCGCGTTCCCCAAATACGCGCACGAGGTCGTCGCGATTGGCGATGCGCGTCGTCTGGGGGACCGGCAATCCCAGCTCCCGCGCCTTTTCGATGAAGAGCCACTTGTCGTGCAGGGCAATCAGCGTGTCAAAACTCGGCGCAAACAGCGGCGGACCGTCCTTCCGGGCGGCCTTGGCCTGCGCCAGGTAAAACACTTCCTCGTAGATCGGAACGATCAAATCGACCGATTGGCTCTCGGCAATGTCCCAAATGGAGTCCAGCCAGGCAGACGTTTCTCGGGCGGGAGACGGCACGCGGAAGTACCGCGAGGCTGCCGACGAGTACCGGCACAGCGTGTGAGGCCAGGCATCGCTGACGAGTACGCGATAGCCTTCCGAATGAAACCGCCTCGCCAGGGCGAGCGCGTACGTTCCACGACCGGCCGTTAGCAACAATGTGCGCATCATGCGATCCGCGGGCTGTCGATTCTGAAGGTTGTGGCGGCAATCCCCGAAAGAGCGCGCCAGCCCAGAGTTTTCGTCTTCTCGGACGGCGCGCAATAAAGAGCAGTCCCGGCCACGTGAGAATCGCGATCTTCCTCAGCACGCGTTTACACAGAAGGCGCGGCAAGATCGGTACGAGCGTGTCGTGAGGCCGCCCTGCAGCCTGGCGAGCGGACAGCTCTAGACCGCTCGAATGATGGCGGCCGCACTTTGACCCATCGCGGTCCGATTGACCGTTAGAGCCGTCTTTTTCCGCAGATCGAGCGGTTCCCGATGAACGACCCGCAGCCGAAAACGAGGATCGGGGGTCTCGTAGTTGAGCGTCATCGGCAACGTCCCGCGCTCGAGCGCCAGCAGGCTGCCGGCCAGTTCCACAGCGCCCGAACCGGCGTCAAAGTGCCCGAAATAGCTCTTCAGCGCAGTGACCGGAATCGATTCGACGTCGTGATCGAACGTTCGTCGCAAAGCGCACGCCTCGACGAGGTCGTCCCGCTGCGTGCTCTTGCCGTGCGCGTTGATATGACCCAGGTCGGCCGGCCGGAGCGACGCTTGCCGCATTGTGGAGCGGATCGCCCGAACCAGCCCCGTGCCGCCGTTGCCGTTTGACGAGCCCGTGCCGTCGCAACCGGCCGCGACGCCCAGCACTTCGGCATAAATCCGCGCCCCGCGGCGGACCGCGTGGCTGTAACGCTCGACGACGAACGCGGCCCCCCCTTCACCGACGATCGTGCCGTCGCGATCAAAATCGAAGGGACGGCAGGCGCGGTCCGGCGCGTCGACCCGCCGCGAAAGCCCGTCGAACAGGCTCAGCTTCGCGATGTCGACGGGGTGCACATTGGAGCTGGAAGCCCCGACGATCATGCAATCGGCAGCCCCTCGCTCGATCACGCCTATGGCCTCGGCCAAGGCCAAAAGGGCTGACGATTCGCGGCAGGTGATGGTGTTATTCGGGCCCCGCGCGTCGAATTCGATCGAGACGTGGCACGCGGGCATGTTCGGAAGCTGCCGCAGTAGCCAAAGCGGACAGATTTCGCCCATCGCCCGCTCATCAAATCGGTCATACTCGAAAGCCCCGAACTCATTGCTCGAGGCGGCCACCGCGTCGGCGAGTTCCTGGGGCGTGCTCGAGATCCGGCCTGCCCCAAAAGAAACCCCGAGGCGGTCGGGATCAACCGAGCCGGGAACCAGGGCGGCGTCGCCCATCGCCAAAGTCGAGGCGGCCACGCCCAGTTGGATGTCGCGCGACATCACTTTGATCAGTTTTTTGTTGGCGATGTACTTTTCGGGCGCGAAGTCGTGGATCTGAGCGGCAAGGCGCGTCGGGAGATTCTCGCTGCGGAAACCTCGGAGATAGCCGATTCCCGAGCGGCCCTGAATCAGGCTCTGCCAAAACGCATCCTTGCCGATGCCGATCGGGGAAACCACCCCGACACCGGTAATGACAGTCCGTATTGGAGTGTCCCCAGCCTTCATGAGAGGCCCTAGCGGCCGAAACTCACCTTCGGCCGCAAGCACCGTGATTCGGCTTCTTAGCTCCCCGACGGTGTCCCGCCGTCGACAAGCTGCAAAGCTCGATGACCTTCGCCGCGAACGACACACCCGACTGCCTGATTGGAACGCCTGACGCGGACCCCTCAGCGGTCGGCTGCACCCATTTATTTTATCGGCAATCCCCACGATTGGGGGAGACGACTCGTTCGACAAACGGTGGACTGTTTCGACAAGCAGTCCAAAAACGTCCGACTAGCGGAAACAATCCCCGAGCAATCGACACAGAGTCAGTGCAACGGCGCGACGATTTTGACTAACCGACGTAGCCGTAACTCCTGATCCCCATGCGTGTTCCTTAGCCTGACCCAACTCCAAATTAGACCGCGGATGCCCGCGCACGTCAAGCACAAACCTCCGCAACCGCTAGAAAGCGGCAGGTCGGCCGGGCCGATAACTTCGGACGTGCCGATTCGTCGCGGGCGTCGGCAATCGTCGCCCTGAGAGTCGAACGGGTTGAGCCGATTCCGCGGATTGGTGTCTTTGTCGGTTCGCGGCCGAGACGAATCTGTGTGGGACCAGAAAAACAGGGCTTCGCGAAACGGGGGCTCCGCGCGGGCACCCTGCTGCGGCAAAAGAAAAACAGCCGGGAGAATTCCCGCGGTGGGGCAGGAACCACAAGAATTCAGCGTCCGGCTGCCAGATCCATTTTACCGGGCATCAGACGGGCTTGCAAACTGAGGGCGCGGCTTGAGTAAAATGCCTCGGCCCGATCTCACTGACCGCAAGCGACATGCGATCCAATCGAATTGAGTCCGCGCGCATGTTTTGTCGACTGTTCCAGGGAACGGCGAGAAACGAACAGCATTCGCGAGAGTGGCGAAATTGGCAGACGCGCCAGACTTAGGATCTGGTGCCGAAAGGCATGGGGGTTCGAGTCCCCCCTCTCGCATTTGAGCGTCGACTGATTCCCTTCGGCGGCTCTTAGAGAAGCCCAAGACTTCCCGCATTCACGTGCTGCCCGCACGGCTTATAAACACCCCAAATTGACAGCCCGGCGTCGAAGCCGCGTTTTGCAAGTCCCTCTTGCGTTTTTTTGGGCTGTAAACTAAAAAACCGAAGCCCTGAGGTAGTTTTTGGCCGCAGGCAAGGACGTCAGCGCCAAGACGCCACGCGCAAGGGGCCTCGGGGATTCTGCCGGCATGGATGCCGATCGATCGGCCGCTTTGTGCATTCCTGCACAGGGAATCGCTTTTGTTGCGAGTTCCCGCAAAGCGAGCTGAACCAAGTCGCACGACCCAGTGCAGCTCGGTTCGACAAGGATGTAGTGTCGCCGGAAAGGAGGCCTCGATCGTGTTAGTTCTGACCCGCAGAGAAAACGAAAAAATCCTGTTGCCCGATGTGGGCGTGACCGTTGAGTTGATGGCGGTCACTGGCAATCGCGCCCGCTTGGGGATCAGTGCGCCAGACAATATCCGCATCCTCCGCGAAGAGGTGGCCGCAAGCCAGGACGCCATCAAGCACGCGATGGCGCGCGGACCGGTCTCGCGCGAGTTTGCTCACGCACTCCGGAATCGGCTCAACGCCGCCATTCTGGGCGCCGAGACGGTTCGGCTGCAAGTCGAGGCTGGGCATTTGGCCGAGACCTCGGCCACGCTCGATCGCATCGTGGCCGAGTTGAGAGCGATGGCTTCGATGCTGCAGGGAAAATCGCCGGCGCCCCTGAACCGGTCCTGGCGGGAAGCAATGGTTCGCATCGCCCTTGGAAGGCACTGGTCGTCGAAGACGATGCCAACGAGAGCTTGCTCCTTGCCGGGATTCTGCGGATGACCGGGTACGAGGTCGACGTTGCGGGCGACGGATCCGACGCCCTCGACTATCTGCACTCGCACGCACGGCCCGACGTCGTGCTCCTCGACATGAAGCTGCCAAGAGTCGATGGGCCAACCACGCTGGGCCGCATTCGTCGGGATCCCGCTCTCGAGGGGATGAAGGTTTACGCAGTCAGCGCGATGCCGCCCAAGCGGTTTGGGGTGAAGACTGGTCCCGGCGGCATCGACCGCTGGTTCTGCAAGCCTCTCGATCCGCGTGAGCTGGTCCGTCAACTCGATACCGAGTTGAGCGCCATCGATCGCTGACACGTCACGACGTCGCACGCACTCAGAGATTGTCACCCGAATCTGCCGACGCGGTCGACGCTCAGGCACGGGCCAGGTAGAACAGGCCCAAGATCGCCGCACATGCCGATCCAGGCGTGCCGCGCCGCCGTAGGCGCAGAGCCGCCTCCCACGCGGGTCGGCGGTCGGCTCGAGCTTTGAAAGAACTCACCGTGCAAGATCAAAGCGGTCAGCATGTGGGCGATTCCCTCAACTCGCGGAATCTGGCCTTCGACTTCGACCGGCCCACCGACGTGCCGCTGCCCGCGGGCGACTTACACCCAACCTTCCAGGCGACCCCCGCAGGGCACTTCGTTCCCAGGCAGTGGAACACCCAGGGCGTGGACGTCAGCGAGAGTTTGCAGCGGGCCCTTGAAGTGTGCGAGGCCGCCTTCGATGACATTGTCGACAAGAGCGCCGACGGCGTCGTGGTCGTCAATCCCACCGGGACGATTTGCTTCGCCAACGCGGCAGCCCAATCGATGCTGGGCCGCTCGCTGGACGAACTCTGGGGCCAGCCATTTGGAGTGCCGGTCAAGCCGGGCGAGACGGTCGAGATGACCTTGCCGTCGCCCGATCCGGATCCGCACGTCGCCGAAATTCGAGTGGTTGCCACGCATTGGCAAGGGGAGCCCGCGCTCTTGGCCACGCTTCGCGACGTCACCAAACGCAAACAGGCCCTACATCGACGCGACGAGTTCCTGGCCATTCTTTCGCACGAGCTGCGAAACCCGCTGGCGGCCATCTCCAATGCGGCCAGCGTCCTGGCTCGCGGCGATTTAGACCAGCTCACCTTCAGCAATGCCCGCACAGTCATCGAAAGACAATGTAGCCAGATGACGCGGCTTTTGGCCGATCTGCTCGACGTTTCGCGAGTCACGCGTGGAAAGATCGAGCTCCGCAAGGAATGTGTCGACCTGGTCGACATCATCATCGAGGCGGGCGATGCCGTCCGCCGCGACGTCGACGGGGCCGGACAAACGCTCTCGATCGTGTCGACCAAAGACTCGATCCCGGTCGACGGCGACGCGGTGCGACTCCAGCAGGTGCTCGTGAACCTGCTGTCAAACGCATCCAAATTCTCGGCGCGGGGACCACCATCAAGCTGACCGCCGGCGTCGAGGACGACGAAGCCGTCCTCCGTGTGCGCGATCAGGGGATTGGCCTGTCGCCCGAGATGCTTGAGGCCGTGTTCCAACCGTTCATGCAGGTCGACTCGTCAGAGGATCGAGCCGGCGAGGGGATGGGGCTGGGCCTCGCGATCGTCGGCGGACTCGTGCGACTACATGGCGGCAGCGTGCACGCTTCCAGCGAAGGCCGCGGAAAGGGGAGCGAATTCTGCGTCCGCGTGCCGCTTTCAAAGACCCAACCGGCAGCCCCACCAGCGTCGACAATGGCCGAGCAAGATGAGCCGCTCTATGTGGTGATTGTCGAGGACAATACCGATGTGCGCTCGATGCTCCAGACGTTGCTTGCCTACGCGGGTCATCGGGTCGAGATCGCCGGCGATGGCCTGGCAGGCGTTGAGCTGATCGAGCGCACGAATCCGGACGTCGCACTCGTCGATATCGGTCTGCCCAAAATGAACGGATACCAGCTCGCCAGCCGAATCCGCGGCAACGAGTCTCTCCGCGACGTGTACCTGGCCGCGTTAACGGGGTATGGCCAGCCCGCCGACCAGGAACGGGCCCTCTCTGCAGGATTCGACGCGCATCTCGCCAAGCCCGTCAGCCTTGAACAGCTGCGAAAGCTTTTGACGTCGCGCCGACAATCCCGCGCGGCCGCGCGTCCAGTTGCCGAGGAACACGCGGAATTCTCGGCGTCCTAGGCAAGCGCGCCACTAGTTCGACACGGGCAGCACTTGCGACAGAAACTGGTCCATAAACCAGACGCAGCGCACGTTGACCACGGCGACCGCATCCATCGCATGGTGCCAGCCCTCTTGCCGGTCGTAGAGGTAAGGAATCCCGAGCTCGCCAAGCTTGGCAGCCAGCTTGTCGGACTGCGAAATGTTGACCAGCTCATCGACCGTACCGTGGAGGATCAGCGTCGGTGGCGCGTCCTTCGAGAGATGATTGAAGGGCGAGGCGTTGGCATACAGTTGTGGCGCCTCGTCCGTGCTCTTCCCGCCCATGAATTTCAAGACCGGGCTTCGGCGGGATAACTTGCTCGCTTTCAATTCCACCGGCCCGTAGAGATCGATGACCGCCTGCACGCGGCTGCTCACGCCGGGGTTTCCCCCGGTCCCCTCGAGCTCGGGATCGTCGGTGTTCGCATAAGCGGCCAGAAGCACCAAGTGCCCGCCCGCCGAGCCGCCGGCCAGTCCGATCTTGTTGGGATCGACGCCCAATTTGGCGGCGTTGGCGCGCATCCAACGGATCGCACACTTCACATCTTGGATGGCGGCCGGGAACGGAGCCTCGCCACTGAGACGGTACTCGATCGTCGCGGCAACGTATCCCTTTTCGGCAAAGTGCTGGCAGTAGTAACCGTAGACCTTTCGATCGCCGCGGCTCCAAGAGCCGCCGTGGACGAAGATCAAACCGGGTGCCGGCTTTTTCATTTCCTTGGGCTTGTAAAGGTCCAGCAAGAGCGGTTTCTCCCCGCCTTTCCCGTATTCGATGTCGCGCTGGGCCTCGACTTTCTCGGGAAGTTGCGGAACCCGGCTGATGCGCTTGATCTCGCCCGACTTCATCTTGGCTTTGATCTCGTCGGCCGATTTGCCGCCGACCGGAATCGACGGAGGCGTTCCCTCGAGCTTGCTCGCAAGCGGGCCGGAGACACTTCCCAGCGCGATGCTCGCACAGCTCAGTGCCACGCACGAGGTAATGGAGGCGGATCTCAGCCAGCGGTTCATAAGGCGCTCCTCAGTGACGTCTTGGATCGATGGATTTCGATGGATTAGAGGACTGGTGAATTGGAGGGGTGGGGGGCTCGCGGCAGGGCCCGTCGTCACGCGGGTAAGAAGCAGATGCGCATTTTTCATCTTGTCCCGGCCGCCCGTTGAATACAAGGCCGCGCCCGAATCAGCCTGACGATTGGCCGAACAGAGTCCGTCCTTCCGGTGCGACGCTGGGATTTCGAGAGCCAGCGATCAACCCCTTAGCCGCACGGTGTATGGGAAGGCTGCCGCGGCCCGCGCCCTGGTCATTGGCATACCACTTGCAGCTTCAAGTTCGAGACGGTGGTTCCAACATTAGCTGCAGGCCGGTCAGCGGCCGACCAGTGGTCCCGATTGGAGAGACGCCATGAAGTTGATTTCCCCGACCTTGTCCCTAGCTGGCGCAGTGGCGATGTTTGCCACGTTGGCCGGCTGCACCCAAGAAAGCAACCCGGGCGGCCCAGGAGTGTCGAACGCTCCAAGGGCGACCTCGTCAACGACGACTTCGTCCACAGTGAAGGCAAACGGCACGGGCACGACGCGCGAGGAAGTTGCCCAGAGCCGGGAGGTGCAGAAGCCGGTCGTCACCGACAAGGCAAACACCTTTACGCTGCACGCGCCCAAAATGGAGACGACGCTCGACTCCGGGAAGAAAAAAGACATTGATATCTCGATCAGTCGCGGCAGCGACTTCAAACAGAGCGTCAAGCTCGAATTCAAAGCTCCTGCCGGCGTAACCGTGACGCCCGCCATGGCCACGATTCCCGCTGGACAGGACAAAGTGACGGTCACGCTCGAAGCGACGAAGGGCGCGCCGGTCGGTAAGGCCCAGGTTCAAGTCATGGCCATTCCCGAGAGCGGACAGTCGGTTTCGCTCGATGTTCCAGTGGAGGTGAAGCACACGACCTGATTGCGAGAATTGCAGCCTGTGCTTGGCTGATTGACGACCATGTGTCGTATCGCATGTCAGCCGAACCTGACGGCAGACGACAAAAAAGTCTGCAGGGAAGGTTCGGAGGACAGCCCATCTCGAGCCAGGCTGCGACAAAAAAACACAAGGCTGAGCAGCGATCCCGTGACTGCGGAAGCGGTTGCAACGCGAGTCTCACCTTGTGTTTTTTCTTTATTAATGCCCCCCCTGAAGATGAGATCGGCCCAGCGGGAGGCCCCGCCCGCTATTCGGCCTGGGTCGCATCGGCCATAATTGACCCATGTTTGTCGATCGGGTCACAATTTACTGCCAGGCCGGTGACGGCGGTTCCGGGTGCATGAGTTTTCGCCGTGAGGCTCGCGTTCCGCGCGGCGGTCCCGACGGAGGGGACGGCGGAGACGGGGGTGACGTCGTCGTGCTTGCGGACGTGAATGTCAGCAGCCTGGGAAACATCGTCGGACACAAGCATTGGCGAGCCGGCCGAGGCGAGCACGGAAAAGGTTCGCTGATGACCGGCAAGCAAGGCGAGGAAGCGGTCATCCGCGTCCCACCCGGTACTTTGGTCCGCGACGCCGATCGCGGGTTTCTGCTCAAAGATCTCGATCGCGATGGCGACTCGGTCGTCGTGGCCAAAGGTGGAGACGGCGGGCGCGGCAACAAGCGTTTTGCGACCTCCACCAACCGCGCCCCGCGTCAATTCGAGCGCGGAAAACCGGGTCTGACGCGCAACGTGACGCTCGAGCTCAAGCTGATCGCCGACGTGGGGCTGATCGGCAAGCCCAACGCGGGCAAATCGACGCTGCTCAGCCGCATGTCGCGGGCCCATCCGGAAATCGCCGATTATCCGTTCACCACAAAATATCCAAATCTGGGACTCGTGCGCACGGGCTACGATCACGAATTCGTGATGGCCGACATTCCCGGATTGATCGAAGGGGCGCACTCGGGAAGCGGCTTGGGACACGAGTTTCTAAAACACGTCGAGCGGACGAAAGTCCTCGTGCACCTGGTCGAGCCGGCTCCGACCGACGAGTCCGACCCGTTGGAAAACTACCGAACAATCCGCGAAGAGTTGCGACTCTACGACCCGACGCTGCTCGAGCGGCCCCAAATCGTCTGCATCACCAAGAGCGAGCTAGCCGAGGCGGCAGCAGTCTACGAACAATTCACCGAAGAGCTCGGTCAGCCCGTGTTGAAAATCTCGGCGGTCACTGGGCAGGGGCTGCCACAACTGATCACGCGAATCTTGGAAGAACTCAGCGCCGAAAAGGAACGAGAATCGGTGGCCGGCTGACGGGCGCAGATAAAGAAAGTAGCGACGGGTGGCTGGGGTCGAACCGCTTCGGTTTGCCCCCAGATTATTGAGATCGGGGGGCTGCCTCCGCTCGACCCCAACCACCCCTCGCAGGAAATAAAGCAAATGGCCCACTTTGAATACTCAAAATTCGACGGCTCCGAGCAGTTCCAGCCGCAGTCGGCCGACGCCGTCTTCGACGAATTGACCCGTCACATGCTCGACTGGGGCGACGACATGCTCGACTACCTCGATCAATGGGAGGAAGAGCACCCCGACGTCGTCGACATGCTGATCAAGCGGGGCTACGTGGAAAAGGACTCCGAAGGCAAATACTACGTCACGCCCAAGGGGATCCGCCGCGTCGAGTCGAAGGCCCTCGAAGAGCTGTTTCAGATCGCCCGCAAGGACAAGCTCGGCAAGCACGAGACCGAATTTCGCGGAGCCGGCCAGACAGTCCACGAAGAATCGAAGCCGTACGAGTTCGGCGATCCGGTCAGCAATCTCAACATGCACGAGACCTTGAAGAACGCCCTCGTGCGCCAAGGCGGCGGCTCGCCCGTGCACATCGCCGAGGAAGACCTGGTCGTCTACGACACCGAGTACCAGACGTCGTGCGCGACCGTCGTGCTCTTGGACATGTCGGGCAGCATGACCCGCTTCGGCAAATACGGCCAGGCGAAAAAGGTAGCCATGGCCCTGCAGTCGCTCGTCCGCAGCCGTTACCAGGGCGACTTTTTGCAGGTTGTCGGCTTCTACACCTACGCCAGCCCCCTCACCGAGCGACAGCTCCTCTCCTCGGCCCCTAAGCCGGTGAGCATGTATGATCCGCGAATCCGCCTGCGTGTCAGCCTCGATCGCCCGCCGCGCTTCGTCCCCGAGCACTTCACCAACATCCACGCCGGCCTTCAGTTCGCCCGCCGAATCCTGCGCCGACATCCCGCGGTGAACAAGCAAATCATCATCGTCACCGACGGCGAGCCGACCGCCCACATCGAAGGCCGCGAGATCGTGATGATCTATCCCCCCGCCGAGCAAACAGCCCGACTCACGCTGGCCGAAGCCAAACGCTGCTCCGACGAAGGTCTCACCATTTCGAGCTTCGCGCTCGTCGAGGATTATTTCTACCTCGGCCTGGTCAACTTCGTGGAGCGATTGGCAGCAGTGACCCACGGAGTCGCCGCCTTCTGCAACGCCGACGACCTGGGCAATATGGTGCTCGAAAGTTTTGTCGGCGGCCGCAAACGTCGCCGGGCGATGTGAATTCGACGATGTGTTCGCGAGAGCCTCGGCGAGCCGCTCCGCCGCAGGCGGATCAGCTGGCGGGTGCTTCGCTTTTTTCGGCGGGCGGTGCCCAGAAACTCGCGTTTGCCTGCAAACTCGCGCGCGTGGCGAGAAAGTCAGCCAGTAGGGCGCATTTCTCAACGAAACGCGTTCATTGGCACCGGTTTCTGGTGGAATGAGCAAGGATCGGTCCTAGAAACATGACCCAGCGAATTGCCATCCTCGGCAGCGGCGGCATGGCAACGGCCTGCGCGGTCCTGCTTTCCGAGCGTTCGCGCTGCGAGGTGCGTATCTGGACGCGCTCCGCCGAACGAGCTGCCGAGCTGCTTCGCGATAAAGAAAATCGCAAACTGCTCCCCGGTGTGCCAATTCCCCCCGGCGTGCACATCTCGGGCGACATCTCCGCAGTCGTCGACGCAGCCGAATTGATCGTCGCCGCCATTCCGACTCGCTTCCTTCGCGACACGCTGACGCCGCTTGCCGGACACATCCCGGCGGAACTGCCGGCAGTCAGCGTTGCCAAAGGTTTGGAGATCGGCACTCTCATGCGGCCGAGCCAGATCATCGTCGACGTGTTGGGCCCCCGCGAGGTGGCCGCGCTCGGCGGCCCCAGCCACGCGGAGGAGATCGCACGCCGCATGCCCGCCGGAGTCGTGGCCGCATCGACCAACCGACAACTGGCCGAGCGAGTCCAATACCTGTTCAACACCGATCGATTCCGCGTCTATACGAATGCCGACATCGTCGGCGTCGAACTGGCCGGCGCGATCAAAAACGTCATCGCCATTGCGGCCGGAATCTGCGACGGCCTCGGCTTCGGCGACAACGCCAAGAGCGGCCTCGTCACGCGGGGCTTGGTCGAGATGATCCGCTTCGGCACGGCCCTCGGAGCCGAGGCTGAAACCTTCAACGGCCTGGCCGGCCTGGGCGATCTTGTCACCACCTGTTTCTCACGTCACAGCCGCAACCGGCATGTCGGCGAATGCCTCGGCAAGGGCCAGCCCCTCGATCAGATCGTCGCCGAAATGAGCGGCATCGCCGAAGGCATCACCACCACGCGAAGCATCGCCGAGCTCGCCCGCCAACGCGGCATCGAAATGCCGATCGCCGCCGAAGTCTACGCCGTCCTCTTCGAGCAAAAGTCCCCCGCCGAAGCCACAGCCTCCCTGATGATGCGTCCTCCCAAGGATGAACGGCAGGGGCATGCCCCTGCACCCGGTGCGGTTCGCCCGACATCCGACTGAGACGCTGCTTGCCGCGGCGACGACACTCCGCAAAGAGCCGCGCACGCCAGCAAGCGGTTCTTCATCCTTCCAGCAGCTGCATTCCCGGCCAAACCGCTGGGACCGAATCCCGCGTCCCCTATTCAGCGGAAGTGTCCCGTCCCACGGGCTTGCCCTCCTAAGTTGTTTGGCTGAGGGACATTAAATTGGGACAAGTTGTCTGTCGTGAAGTTGTCCCACCCCTCGAGTCTGATCCCGTCGCGAGTGGGTCATTCCCCTTTTAAGGGACCCCGCGAATTCGATCGGGTGCCATGGCTGAGACGTTTCGGACTTCGGCGAGCTCAGTCGAGTCGCTCAGCCATGTTCTTCACCAAAGTTATTACGCTTGCTCAATTCCGACGAACGTCACCTACCGGGAAGAGCACGGCTGAGCGGCAACCGCTCAGCCATGGCACCCAAGCGCGCAGCAAACGCTTCTTCATCCTTTAAACAGATGCGTCCGGACCAAAACGCTGGGACCGCATGCCGGTCCCCTATTCCGCAAAGTGTCCCGTCCCACGGCCCGCTTCTCCGAAGTCGTATTGCAAATGGACATTAGATTGGGACACGTCGTCGTCCCGCGAAGTTGTCCCACCTCGCGGGCCAAGGTGTCCCGTCCCGCCCAGTCCCGTCCCGCCCAGTCCCGTCCCGCCCAGTCCCGTCCCATCCAGTCCCGTCCAGTCCCGCTCAGTCCCGTCCCAACCCTCAGCACCAACGGGGTGGAGTTCCCCAGGAATCGTGGGCGCTCAGAGAAGAGTGTAATCTCTTCAAAGAGGAGGCCCAGAGATGAGTCGGAAGTATCGGACGTACACGGAAGAGTTTAAGCAAGAAGCGATCAAACTGGTGACGCAGGAGGGTTACAAGATCGCGGAAGCGGCGCGGAGTTTGGGGATTCCCGAGAATCTGTTGGGCAAGTGGAAGCGGCGGGCGGAGGGCGGCAACGCGGGTCCATCCCCAGGTTCACTTCCCGGCGACGAGCGTGCGGAGCTGGAGCGTCTGCGTGCGGAGAATAAGCGGCTGTTGATGGAGCGTGACATTTTAAAAAAGCGGCGGCCTTCTTCGCGAACGAGAAGAAGTGAGGTACGGGTTTATCCGGGAACATCGGAGGGTGTGGCCGCTGAGCGTGCTGTGCTCGGTGCTGGGTGTGGCTCGCAGTGGGTTTTACGCCTGGCGGAAGCGATCGGTGAGCCGGCGCCGGCAGCGTCAGGAGCAGCTGTTGGAAGCGATGCGGGAGATCCATGGCCAGAGGCACAAGCGGAGTTACGGGAGTCCGCGGATGCAGCGGGAGCTCGTGGCGCAGGGACATCGGGTGAGCGAGAACACGGTGGCGCGATTGATGAGGCAGAGCGGGTTGCGAGCGACGACGGCCCGAAAGTTCCGGCACACGACCGACTCGAATCATCGGCTGCCGGTGGCCCCAAACGTGTTGGATCGACAATTCGAGGCGCGTGGTCCCAACGAGAAATGGGTCTCGGATATCACGTACGTGTGGACCGACGAAGGCTGGTTGTACCTGGCGGCGGTGGAGGATTTGTACTCGCGGAAGGTCGTGGGCTGGTCGCTGGGAGAGCGGCTGACGAGCGAGTTGGTGAACGAGGCCTTGCGGATGGCGATCGGCCGGCAGCTGCCGATGGTGGAACTTCTGGCGCATTCGGATCGTGGCAGCCAATATGCCAGCGGAAGTTATCAACGGCTGCTGGCGTCGCGTGGGATCACGTGCAGTATGAGCCGCAAGGGGAATTGCTGGGACAACGCGCCGATGGAGAGTTTTTTTGCGACGCTGAAGAAGGAGTTGGTGCACCAAGAGCGGTACGCCACGCGCGAGGAAGCGCGGCAGAGCCTGTTCGAGTACATCGAAGTCTTTTACAACCGGGTGCGGAGGCATTCGGCGATCGGCTACCAGAGTCCGACGAGGTTCGAGGAAGCGGCTTGATGCTCCCTCGAACCTCACCCACAAAGGCAACGTCCGGAGTCGCCATCGTCTCCGCCAGCCGTCAGTCGCCACCGAGGGTGAGCGACCGACGACCGGCTCCGACGAAGGCAACTCCTCCAAGGGCATTGCCTGCACGGAACAACCCATCACCCGCGCCCACGAAACCTGGGGAAGTTCAGGGCGAGATTCTAAAGCCCAGTGTCGGAGCGCAGGCCTGGGATCTCGGCGACCCCCATCCACCTCGTCCAAAGCTCCATCGGGGCGAGATAAATTCATGGGCGCGCACCGGTTCCGCCGTGAACAAAACCGCGCACCGCCTCCCTGGCCGCGCACAGCATGCCCTTCTCCCAGCCTACCGGAAAATTCCCGCGCGCGGAGCCCGTGTTTCCACGGCCGTGTAAACAACTCAGAAAATTTCCTGCCGGGATTCGTGCTTCAGAAAGGTGGCAGATCCTGCCACCTTATCTTGGTCTTTGGTCCAAATCCTCCGCCGCGCTCCCACGCGCTTGGATTCGTCCGTAGCACCCGCGGCAGGCCTTACTCCGTCATTTCAACGCCGGGTCCGGGCAAGGACGGCGCCAGTTCTGTGAAAAAAGGCGAGCGCTCCTTGCGGACCGCCCGCCCGTCAGGTTCGCCTCACGGCGTCAATCGCTCGCGTGATTGGCCGCTTCCACTTGCTTCAGGATCCCGGAGAGGTTGTACGTCTCCGGAGCCTGCAGCGGCGGAAACTCCTTGTAAGACATCAGGTGCTTGTACCAGAGCTGCTGTCCGATCGGCAGCATGTTCCAGTCGTATTGGAACGCGGTCACCGGGCCACCCAGTGCGCCACCCAAGCTCATCGCACTCTTCTGGTCGATGCCGACGGCCTGCTCGAATGGATCGCGCTTGATGTTGTCGACCAGAGTAAAGTGAAACGGAACGAGGGGCATAATCCAGCCAGCCGGACCGGGCTGCGACATCGTGTAATACATCTTCCAGTTCTTGAAGCGCACCGCAGATGGCGTTGAGCCTGAGAAATAGAAGAAGTAATCGCGCGCCGACTTTTCGGACTTGCCTTCGAGATAGTCAAGCTGATTGACGCCGTCGAGCGTGGTTTTGACGATGCCGGGGTACTTGCCCTCCTCGATCTGCTTCTTTAGATCGTTGGCCTTCGGACCGCCGGCGATTTCCACCAACGTGGGCAGCCAGTCGAGTGCCGCGAAGAGCTGGTTCTTGACCGTGCCCGGCTTGATGTGACCCGGCCAACGGACTACGCATGGTGCGCGGTAGCCGCCTTCCCAGGCTTCGCCTTTTTGGCCCTTGAAGGGCGTCACACCGCCGTCGGGATAGGAAATCGCCTCGGCACCGTTGTCGGTGGTGAAGACGACGATTGTGTTGTCGAGTTCGCCCATGTCTTCCAGTTTTTTGAGGACGTAGCCGATGTTGTCGTCCATCTGCTTCATGCCGGCTTCGTTGACGCCCCAATCCTTGCCACCCGGCTCGCCGACCATGGACATGTACTTATCCGACAACACGGTCGTGACGTGCATTCGCGCCGGATTGTAGTAGCAAAAGAACGGTTTGCCGGTCTTCTTGGGATCATTGCGGTCGAGGAAGTCGACCACATGCGTCGAGATTTCCTCGTCAACGGTCTTGGACCGCTCCAGCGTGAGCGGCCCCTCGTCTTTACCGGTCTGATTCTTCGCAGTGCCGTCGGAGGACTTCATCCAGAGTATCGGGCGAGGAACGGCCATGCAGATGCCGTCTTTGGGGTCAATCGCGCCCGGGGGTTCCGGGATGCCTGGAATCGGCTCTACCTTCATAGGCGGCGCAATGGCTTGCACGAGCGGACTCTTGTTGATGTCGGGGAAACTCACCTGCTGCATCGCGTCCAGGTGATAGAGGTAGCCCCAATACTCCTGGAAGCCGTGCGCCGTCGGCAGAGAATCCGGGTGGTCGCCCAAGTGGTTCTTGCCGAACTCGCCGGTCGTATAGCCGAGATCGAGCAGGAACTTGCCGATACACGGAGTCCCCGGTCGCAAGTACGACGGGCTGCCGGGCAACTGCGGCGGGATCATGCCCGTGCGCAGCGGATACATGCCGGTGACGAAGGCGTTGCGCCCGGAGGTGCAGCTCTGCATGGCGACGTAGTCCATGAAGATCGCACCCTCGCGCGCGATTCGATCGATATTGGGCGTTTCGCCGACCATTAAGCCTCGGTGGTAGCAGCTTGGCTGCATCCAGCCGATGTCGTCCCCCATGATGAACAGAATGTTCGGCTTCTTGCCCGAGGCCGGCTGTTCCTGCGCTGCCGCATTGTTGGCCAGAGCCACGAGCTGTCCTTTGGCCGAGCCTAGCGCGCAGTACGTGCCGGCGGATGCCTTGTCGGAGCGGCCTGATTGCGCGGTCACGGGTTGTTGGCGCCGACGTGTTGCGGTCCAACGGAAGGATGCAGGGCCGCACCGTCAACTTTGTCGGCCACGCGTGGTTGTGACGGCGAAGCAGCGGCGCTGCGGAATGCGTCAAGCCTGCTTGACGCGGCCACATAGCCGAGCAGCCCGCCGATTGCCAAGACGGCGATCGTCTGCACTCTGCTGTTCTTGAACATGCGGACTCTCCTGATGTGAGGACTAAGAATGATTGGGCTCAAAAACGCCCACGCCTGACCGTTGCGAGGCCCGTGTATGAAAGGGCCGACTCGGCGGCGCCTGCCCTTCGAGTCATTCACGGCGATGGCCGACGGAACTCAGCGAGGCGATGAGTGTCTCGGGGGGAACGCGCGTACCCCGTGGCGCCGCACCATCGCGTGACGGTTCTACCGCAGCTTGGCGTTCGCGATACGTGATCGTGTGACGCGGCCTTACGTCGCAGCATTCACGAGACTAATGCGGCAGTCATTGCCGGATGCCGATGGCGACAAACTCCTGCCTCGAAAATGCAGGCAAAAGCAACGAAGTCAGCGAATCTCAAAGCCCGCCCGCGCGACAGGATGTCGGGGCCCAAATCGAGACAACCGATAAACCGAAACAGCCGATGGGTTGCAGGAAAGGCGCTCACTGCCGGAAATACTCGCCGGTCATCGACAAGCGACCGCTAGTGTGCGGCGGTCGACCAAGAATGTCAACCAAAATTCGCACAACTAATCTCGCCACTCTGTTCGCCGTGCACAACAGCTCGACACCGGTCTGGCCGATACAGAGATTGGCGGCGGGAGGCGCATCGGCTACGATCGTCTCGTTGCCGAGCACCGGACGCTCGAGGATCAGAAGATCTCGATTCGCGCAATGGGCAGGACGTCGCACAGCACCTGATAGACACGCCGAGCCAAGGTCGAGCGAAGAGGCTTAAACCTTGGAGACGCACGGATGCGTCAACCGTTTGGTTGGCTCCTGGTGGTATGGATCGGATTCTCGGCGTCGTTCGCAGGCGATAAGCCCCTCCGCCGCTACACGATGATCCTGGCCCTGGATCAGAGTCCCGAATCGGAATGGCTCCGCCGCGAGATCGAGCGCGACTGGACCAAGCCGAATCCCGAGATCGTCCTCACTCCCGAGCAGCAGAAGGAGGTCCGGATTCGCGGCAGCCGGCTGAACGCCGTCATGGCCCGGCTGCGGCAGAAGTTCGCCGTTACGATCGTGAATGACTGCCCGCGCGGCGTGCACATGCCAGCGATCTGCCTGGGGGGCAAATGGGAGTCGATCGACCGTCGGGCTTTTGTCAAAGAAACCGATCCGCTGTTGACGCTCGAGTGGTATCACCACGAACACGACTGGGTTGTCGGCAGACCGGAGGGCGAGGGGGACTGGAAACGCTATTGGTATCTCGGCCCGCGACCCTACCCGCCGTGGGCCGTTGACCCGGGCCAAGATTCTGTCATGTACCAGGATGGCATCCGCCTCCGGACGGCTCGTCCCGGGTCAGATTGAGACGCTGTTGGCAGTGAACAAACCGCGGACTCTTCCGAAAGGTGGCAGCTCCTGCCACTTTATTTTGGTCCACATGCCCAACCAACTCCACCCGAGGTTCCATGAGACGGAAAGCCACTAAGCAAGCCTCAGGACGGGGCGAGCTCAGGGGGTGACGGGTTGCTCGTGCCGCGATCGAGCTGTCAGGCCAGAGACGAAAAACACGTAAGTCTGGCTGAGGGTCGCGTATTGGACCCGGATCGCGCTTGGAAGAGGGACCTGCTGGGTTAGGTTTCCTCGGTGTCTGCCGCTTGTCTCATTGACGCGCTTCTGTCCTTGGCGTGCGCTCGCGACAAGGCCCGCACCCCGGAGGCAATTCGGAAAACGCTTGCGCGGCCGGATCCGCGAGGATCAAGCTTCGCCCAACGAAAGAGCGCCCTCGCGTGAAGTCCGTTTTGTGTCGCGCGTTTGGGCCGGGATTCAGGCGGCTTTGGATTTCTGCTCGGCGGGAGCTTTCGTCGGGGCGGTATTTTTCGGCGGATCATCATCGGCCGGAACTTCGGCGGGCGGGATTTCGACTTTCATTTCCCGCAACAGCTGGCACGCGCACGTGTGCTCGATCCCTTCCCAGTCCGTCGCTTGCGCACAACGGATGAGATATTTCTTCGCGTTTTCAATATCTCCCCGATTCTTAAGGAAAACTCCCACAAAATAGGGGAGCACGGATGCCGGAATTGTGCTCGGCGACGACGCGAGGATCTTGTCCACCGCCGCGACGTTGAACCTGGCACCCTCCGGCGCAAGCATGGGTTTCAGTTGCGCGGCGAGCTGTTTGTACCGCGTTCCCGCCTCGTACTGGGCATTTTGAGGCGGCATTTTGAGGATCTCTTCCAGGAGCTTGTCGCGTTCGCCAGTTTTGCCCAGCGAGTCGGCCACGAGCGCCGCGTGGAACGCCGAGTAGAATTCGGGCTTGGCCTGTTGTGCGCTCTGGAAGCGGTCTAGCGCCTGTTCGGCCTGACCTAGGATCAGACAATAGAAGCCGATTTGTCTAGCTTGCTCTGGGAAAAGAGTTTTGCCCCAGGCGTCGATGCGGTCGTGGACGAACTCGTCGGCCGCACGAACGTTACCGCGCCCCGTTCGATGGCACCAACACATCCAATTCATGACGTGGTCGTCGTAATGGCTGGAGACGGCCTTGACGAGTTCTTCGGCTTTTTTCCACTCCCCCAACATTTCGTGGCAGCGGGCCGCCGTCATCATCGACCAGGACGAGGCGCTTTCCGCGGCCGCGTCGGCGTAGGCGGCCGCTTCCTTCCATTTCTGGCGCTCGAGCAGGTCGATGGCGATCTCGTTCTGAACCATGGCTTGCTCGAGCCCAGCGGGCGGCAGCTTGATCGCCTTATCCAGCGTCTCCTTCCAGCGACGGTGGTCTTTTTTCGCTTTGTAGACATTGGCCAACACTCGAAACGACAGGTACCCCGGCTCTAATGTGACGTAGCGCTGGGCGCAGCGCTCGGCATCGTCGTATCGCTTCAACCTGTAGTAGCGATCGATCAAGGCATGGGTCACCAGCGGATCGTCCGCGTAATCGCGCTCGTACTTGTCAGCCTGCGGGCCCGCGTGGACCCAGTCCCGCGTAATCTGCATTGCGACGGCCAGCGGGAGCGTGTTGCTGGTGTTCCGGAGCCGTTGCATGAACAGCGGGTTGTAGTTCTTGGCGTCCGGGGCGCCATAGAACCCTGCTTGAACGCAAAGCATCTCGTCGCTGAAGACCATGTCACCGTGAAGAGCGGCAGTGTCCGGCCAGTGGCCAAGCCTCGGATTGAGGGCGGAAGCCCATCGCAGAATGGGGAGATCCTGGGGAGTGATGTCATACATCGCGGCCTTTTTGCCAAACGTCGCAGCGGCGGCGTCGTTCGCCGGCTTGTTGTCCGTAAACGACACCATGTAGGCGGCGTACGGATGGTCAGCGACCAGCGGTCCGATGGCGGCGATCATGTCGTCGACGGGCAGGCCGAGCAAATTTCGATAGACGTCCAGCTTGCGCACCACTTGCGCAAAATGGATGTCATCGATCGCATGTCCGACCGCGCACAGAGACGGTTCGCCCCGGTCGAGTTGTGGCATTCCGCCACGTTTGAGGTCCGCGATCAGCAGCTTTCGGAACTCGACTTCCCCGGCATCGTTCTGAGGCGCCTCGGCATTCTTGATACGTTTGATCGTCGGTGCCGGCAGGCCGGGAACGTCCAAGAGCGGCAGTCGCAGGAGCGCGCCCGTGACGGCGAGTCCCTTGTCGGCTCCCTCGCGCCCGGGTCCCAACACCTGAGTCGAAGCGAGCACCTGGTAGCCGAACGGAGAATCGGGACAGGCCTCGAGAAAATCATTTGCGGCCTTGACCGTCAGTTCGTACAGAGGGCCGTACATCACGCTTTGCAGGTAAAGGTAGCGGGCCAGCCGGCGCTGGGGCGGCGTCTTTGCCAGTTTCAGCATCTGGGAAGACTGTCCCCGCCCGAATGCGTCGAGCAGGTCGGTCCAAAACGGCAGGGGCAGCGTTGACGGCGAGGAGCTCTGTTTTTTCTTCGCCTCCGCGATGTCCTCCGCCGCCAGGTTATGCAGTTCCAGAAGCATCCTTGCGTAGGCGCGATGCCAGCGCGCCCAGGACGATTCGTCAGTCTTGCGCAGCAGTCGTTCGGCGTACAGTAGGGCGCGGGCATCGTAGACCTTGTGCGAGCCGCTGTAGTGATACTCGGTGAGCGACCCGAGATTGGCGTATCCGACGACCAAGGCGGCCAGGAGCTGGGGCGATTCGCCCTTGTCGCGGATTTCCGCATGCACGCGCCGCAACCCGCCCAGGACCGAGATCTCATTCCAAGTCCAAAGCAAATCAGAAGTCGCACCGGGGACGTCGGACGAGGCCCGAGCCGCGCACACAGTTCCTTTTCCGCCGGAGCGGGTGAGCAGGCCTTTGAATTCGCCTCGCGATAGGGCCTCTGCCTTTTCCGCGACGGTCGCGAGCCATTTGGGATTGGGATCCTTGGCGTCGACCTTTTCCGACAAGCGCAGAGATCTGCCGGTCCACGGCCGAGCTCGAAGTCGATGGACGCATGTTCTTCCGTGCCCGATGCCGAAGCAGACAGCCGAAAAGGAAAGGACTTTGCGTCGGGCTTTGCCGGGAACTCTTCCCGCAGCATCACATCGCGCGTGGAAAGTCCCACCTCGTCCCGGGCCGCCAGCAGAAATGCCTGGCGAATCAACTCGCGCACCGTGACTGGGACCGCTTGCAAAGTGCCGGCGCCGGGCTCGCTCGCGGTGAGGTAAACGGTGTCGCCAATGCCCAAGTCACTCTTGGGGAGCTCCGATTCCGCCGCGGTGAGATCCGACACCGTCGTCTGTTTCGAGGGGGGCGGGTTGCGATCATTGTGCATCACCCAATATCCCGCTGCGCCGCCGATCGCCAACAGGATCCCGAGCGCAACGAGGGCAATGACAAAACTGCGTGACATGCGGCATCCCCCGGCGCGGCCGGCCGTCAGTGAGTTGATCGCTTGAGATCTCGAGATCTCGGAAATTGAGGAACTCATTTTATCGTGCTGACTTGAGTCGTTTCCTGCAACCGTGTCGAACCTTCTCCGCCACGCAACTCACGCGGCATCGTGTGTGCTCATGCCGTCATTCTAGCGGCGGATCGAGCATCGTGGGGTCTTCACCAGCTGCACGACTGACTCGACAATAACCCACGCCAAGACACTGCGCGACAAGCTGATCGCCGGGTGGTCGCGTTTGAGAGCTTTTCAAACTGTCCCACGACCGCCCGGTCGTGGTCGCCGTCCAGGAGAAGTGCTAGAAGAAGGTCATGTCCGAAAGCCCCGCGCCCCGCGTGCGTGTGATGCCACCCGTCTACCTGCTGGCGGCAATCGTGGTCATGGCCGCGCTCGACTGGCTTCTGCCCGGCGGCTCGGCGCTACCCGTGCCTTGGAGATGGTTGGGCCTGGTCCCCTTGATCGGCGGGCTTCTGTTGGGGGGTTTGGCGGCCAGACTCTTCCGCAAGCACCAAACGACGATCAAGCCTGGCCAGGTCTCCAACCTATTAATGAGCGGAGGGCCCTATCGCTTGACCCGCAACCCGATCTACGTGGGCATGGTGCTCGTGCTGGCCGGAGTGGCAACCCTACTCGGCGGCATCGCGGAGTGGTTCGTCTTGCCCGTTTTCATCTGGCTGATCGCCCGCAACGTGATTCCCGTCGAAGAATCGATGCTCGAGGAGCGCTTCGGACAAGAGTATCACGACTACCGCGCCAGAGTGCGGCGGTGGATCTGATCGCGGGCGGCCGAGGTCTGCTTGCCGTTGTCAGTCCCTAGACCACACACAGATAGAATCAGGCGGGCCAACTTTCAGCGGGAGGCCTCGTGCGCCGCATCCCCGGACTATTCCCGCTAGTCCGCTACTGCTTGCTGGCAATATGCCGGTGCGGCATAATTATTTGCACTGGGCCACGGAGTGATGCTGGCGGTGGGCTCGTACGAAAATCGCTTGAGAGATTGACAAGTCAGCCCAATAGTGTGTTCACGTTCGCGGACAACGTTGTGGCTATCCGCAGTCAGTTGCCGACGCTCTTACACGAGCAGTGCCGAGCCGTGAGGAGTCCGTGATGCGCCTGCTGTTGGGTGCGCTGATCGCTGGATGCATTGTGCTCGCCACATTGCGACCCGCACAGGGCGGAGCTCATAGCAAGCCCGCGATCGGCGATACTGTCGACGACTTCACCGCAAAAGATGTTCTGGGCACCCCGTTTTCTCTGTCGGGGGTCGACCGCGAAAAGATTGTCGTGCTCGCTTTTGTGGGCGTCGACTGCCCACTGGCAAAGCTCTACACACCGCGGCTGGTCGAGCTTGCCAGGAAATACCAACCGCAAGGCGTCGTCTTTGTCGGGGTGGATGCCAACCGACAAGACGCGATGACCCAGATCGCGGCCTACGCGCGCCGCCACGCGATCAACTTCCCCATCCTGAAGGACCTGCGGCAATCCATTGCCGATCGCGTGGGTGTGACGCGAACGCCTCAGGTGATTGTGCTGGATCGGGCCCGCAAGCTCCGCTACCGGGGGCGCATCGACGACCAATTCGGGTTCGCGCCGTCGAACCGAGCCGCCAGCTACCGTAAATCAAAGCCCGAGAGGAACGATCTTCAATCGGCCCTCGACTCGATACTTGCCGGCACGCCCGTGGCGGTTCCCGAAACCGAGGTCGCTGGCTGCCTGATTGGCCGCGATCGCGAACCGTCGGCACGCTCAGCGGTGACTTACACCAAGGATGTCGCGCGAATTCTCAACTCGCGCTGCATTTGCTGCCACCGGCCGAATCAAATTGGACCTTTCGCATTGACGTCCTATCAGGAATGCGTCGGCTGGGCCGACATGATTGCGGAGGTCACCGATTCGAACCGTATGCCTCCTTGGCACGCCGATCCCAAATACGGCTTATTTTCCAACGACGCGCGCCTGAGCGACGAAGAGAAGCGTGTTCTGGCCAAATGGGCGGCGGCGGGAGCGCCGGAGGGTGACCCGCGCGATTTGCCCGCGCCTCCAAAGTTCGCCGACGGGTGGACGATCCCAGAGCCCGACGAAACTCTCTACATGTCAACGCGGCCCTACGATGTCCCGGCGACCGGAGTCATTCCGTACAAGTTCTTCGTGCTTGACCCCGGCTGGAAAACAGATCGCTGGATTTCGGCAATCGAACCGCGGCCGGGCAACACCGCCGTCGTTCATCATATCTTGGTATTCGTAATTCCTCCGAACTCTGGCAAGCCTGACTTCCTGCGCACCGACGATTGCTATTTCGCCGGTTACGTGCCCGGCAATCAAGCGCAGCAACTTGACCCGGGTTTCGCCCGTTTCGTTCCAGCCGGGTCGCTATTCGTGTTCAATGTCCACTATACGCCCAATGGCTCTCCGCAACAGGACCGCAGTTACATGGGCGTTAAGTTCGCCGACCCGCAGTCGGTGGTGCGGGAAGCAACCAATTCGTGCGCTTTGAACAGCTCGTTTCACATTCCGCCCGGGGCTGCCAACTACGAAGTACGATCGCAGTATGTGTTCCAGCAGGATTCACTTCTGTTGACGCTAATTCCACATATGCATTATCGGGGGAAGGATTTTCTCTATGAGCTGGCCTATCCCGACGGCCGCCAGGAAACACTGTTGTCGGTCCCGCATTACGATTTTGGCTGGCAACTCGCCTATCGCCTCAAGGCGCCCAAACAGATTCCCCGCGGCTCGGTACTGACGTGTGTGGCCCACTTCGATAACTCGGCCTCCAACCTCAACAACCCCAACCCCGACGCGGTCGTTGGCTGGGGGCAACAAACCTTCGATGAGATGATGAACGGATATTTCGAGATCGCTCCGGCGGCCGAGGGACTGCTCCACCACACCCGGTGGTGGACACCGGTTGTTGGCCGATTAAACCTGCTCGTGAGTCACACACCCGCCGACTACCTCCTTGGATTCGCGTTGACCGCCGTTAACATTGCCGTCCTCGCCGTTCTTGCCTTCAGCGCGCTTCGTTCGCGAAAGGCGTCCGCTCGCGGAACTGCTTCATCTCAGCCGTCTGCGTCTCCCGAGTCGACCCGCTCTTGAGTGTAGGTTCAACGAGTAAGTCCCGCAGATCAAGGGCGAGCCGCGCGTGCTGGCGCAGCATTACGACTTTACGAACCGGCTGGTCGACGTCGTATTGGTCTGTAATCGGTAATCGGTGAGCGCGGTCGCTCGGGTCGCCCCAGATCGGCTAAGACGCCGTCGAAGGCGGCAGCGGACGAGTCGTCGCTGCGGCTGAGCTGGGGGAGACTTGGCGCTTAAGCATGGCGGAGAGCCGTCCTTTCGACTTCGCGATCACGTGGTAAATGAACCAAAGCATCACGAGGGCATCGACGATCACAATTGTGATCGCGAGTGAGTCATCATCCCACGCCAGCCAGCTTTGTCGCTGCGAAAAGACCCAGGGAAGCACCTCATTGTCTAGAGCGTAGGCATATTTCCAACTTCCGCCGTGGCCGACATTCTGTAGTTCCGTATAGATGGGGCGGCCGCCAGCCTGTCGAATCGCGCTGACAATGCTCCGCGTTGCGGTGACCGGGACAATCCGGTCGGCGTCACCGTGGATCGCCCAGATTGGCAAGGCAGTCAAGCGCTCCGCGAACTGGGGATCTCCTCCGCCTGCGATCGGAACGGCGGCGGCGAACAAATCGGGTCGCAGCGATGCGAGTAACCAGGTTCCGCTGCCCCCCATCGATTGTCCGATGAGATAAATGCGCCTCACATCGATTGGATGCTCTTGCATTACGTGCTGAATGAGGTCCAACACGTTGCCAGCTTGTTGGTCCCACGAGTGGCCCTCCGGACATTGTGGGGCAACAACAAAGCATGGAAAACGCTGCTGATAATCTGGCCGTACAATCAGCGACGGCAAAAATCGCAACTGTTTGCGGTTGTCAGACCCGCGCTCTCCCGACCCGTGCAAAACGACGAGCAGCGGGTATGACGAAGTTCCGCCTGCCCGTCTCGGACAATACAGGCGATATTTCAAGTCGACTGTGCCAAACGTCTTGGCTTCGTACAACTGGTCCGCCCATTCAAGGTCTCCAGCCGACCCTGGTGAATCTGCTCCCAAGCCCACGGTCACCCAAAAGATGGTGGTGACGCACAGGGACAAGCGAATTGCACCGCCGAGCGACACGCCTGAATTCGAGCCCCGCGTTCGCATGAGCGAAACCATGTCGTCGCCTTTAGGGAGCTGCGCGAATCCCTTCGCGCAAGCCACCTCGAGCGACGATTTCGTCGAGCAGGTTGTTCGTGAAGTCGTCAGCGTCGCGCGCGTCGATGTGCGAAGTGTCCGGACAATCGGTTCGAGCGAGCGCGGGAACATCGAGAAAGTGAACGGCAATGCCTGTGGTTGCCGCCGCAAAGCGATCCCAATACCGCTTTTTCGGATAGGATTGTTCTTCGAGAAGCCATGTTTCATCGGTGCTGGGAAATCGGACGAAGACGGCTTGGCCCCCTTTGGAGCGGATTCGCGCCAGGTCAGGTTCGATCGCCAGAACCCCCTTCAGCCAGGCGTCGGGATTGGGAATACTCGGCCGAAGCCGCTCAAGAAGCGCCTGCATTCTTTGAACCGTCGTCGCCCGAGCCCGCTCGGCCACGCGTGGGTAGTCACGATAATCGGCGATCTGATGCCGATCAAAGCGGATTGGCCCGTACTCCCGGTTCGGCCACGTCCGTTTCTGAACCCAAGCGGCGACGACTTTATCGAGTCCAAGCTCGGGATTTCTGCAGCACAAGCGTTCGCGAAGATATCCGTCGATCCTGACGGTCATATCCGTTTTCCAGGATGCCTCTTGATGAGAGAAGTCGAGGTACTCGTGTTTGAAAAACTCGGGACCGGCCATCCACAGGGCTTCAGGAAATTCGCAGATCACGGTCCCTCGAAAGTCGGGATCGTGAGCAAGGTCTTGCAGCACGCTCAGCGGTGAACTCCCCTGAAGCGCAAGTTGGGATGCGCGCAGGGCGGGAAAACGTCGATGAAATGCGTCGGTCGAAAATCCGATCATCATTCGCGACGTCCCGATCAACGCCACTCCGCTTTCTCCAGAACGGTCGACCTCGCGGCGATGATAGGCCCAAAGAATCGGTGTATCGGCGACGGTTGGCCGATAAAATTCGCTGCGCAAAACGATTTCGAAATTAACCACACCCAACATCGCCGCGAGGACCGCGAACGCGAACGTCGTGCTCACGTCGTTGGTTCCGAGTCGTGCTTGCGAAGTTAGAAGCAGTTGCCGTGCCATCACCGCCACCAGGTCAAAACTGAAAATACACGAACGCGCGCTCGTCGCCGGGCATGACGAGCAGGGCCATCAACATCACCGCGACAAGCGTTCCCCAGATCCATCTCGGCCACCGGAAGGCGATCTCCTCGAGGCTCGAATCACGCAGCGAAAAATGCGTAATGACCATAATCTCGTAGGGGACGACGGCACAGAGAAGTTGTACTTCGCTCAAACGAAATGCATCAGACCGCGGACCCCAACCGAGAGCCGCGGCAGCAATCTGACCGCCTTGCTCGAGCGTCGAGGCGCGAAAGAAAATCACCGTCCAAGCCACGGCAAAGACCGTCAGAACACAGAGGGTTAACTGCACGAGCACATTTTCGTGAATGCGCCGATTGGGGAACCAGATTCGGAACGTGCCTTCCGTCGCGACGGCTACTCCGTGGATTGCGCCAAACACGACAAAGGTCCAAGACGGACCATGCCAAAGGCCCACTAATACCATCGTGATAAAGATGCTGAACCATACGCGGGGCATCGATCCGCTTCCTCCGATCGATGCATAAACGTAGTCCCTCATCCAAGTCGTCAAAGTGATGTGCCAGCGCCGCCAGAAATCAGAGAATCCGATCGCGCCAAAAGGCCACCGAAAATTGTCTGGCAAGGCAAAACCGAGGCACAGCGCAACGCCCACCGCGCAGGTCGAGTACCCAGCAAAATCGCAGTAAACTTGTCCCGCGAAAGCCAGCATTCCGCCGCAGGCACTCATGGTGTCCGGATGGACATTTGGTTGAAAAACAGCGTCGGCCACGGGTCGAAACACCTTATCCGCCAGGACGCACTTGCTGAAAAGACCAAGAATCAGCAGGTTGAGACCCCAAGCGAACTGCGCTCGCGTCGCCCACTTCGGCTCGGCGCACTGCGGCAGAAACTGTCGCGCGCGCACGATGGGGCCCGCGACCAATTGCGGAAAGAAAGCGACGTAGAGCGAAAAATCGAGCAAGCTTCGACAGGGCGCGATCTGTCCCCGGTAGATGTCGATCGTGTACGAGAGTGTGTGGAACGTATAAAAGGAAATGCCAATCGGCAGCACGATATCCAGAGCGGGGGGCTGATACGCGATGCCTACCGAGTGCGCGAGTCGCGTAAAAGTGTCCAGGGCAAATGAGGCATATTTGAAATAGCCGAGCAATCCCAGATCGATCAACAGGCTGAGGCCTAAAAACAAACGCCGAGTCGACAGAGTATTGCTCGCAGCCATCCCCTTGGCGGTCACAAATGCAACCGCAGTCGATATCCACAAGAGCACGATAAACGGAGGATTCCACGCCGCGTAGAACAGATAACTGGCAATCAGCAAATTAAACTTGCGGACACGCCACGAGAGCGGCAGATAGTGCACGAACAGCACGCATACAAAGAAGAGCAGGAACGTTAGGGAATTGAAAGGCATGGTTCAATACAGAGGCACCCAAATACACAGGAGCAATGGTCGCCATTCGATCCGGGCGACTTCAGTCGTTGATGGAGACCTTACACGACTTGGACAGATTGCCAGGCCGTTGATTCAAGGCTGTGAGATGAGTCTTCTCACGAGCTGCAGCCGTTCAGCTACTTTCTTGTCCGCGTCGCTCGAGCGGCGGTCGGGGGCCAGGATGCGTGGAATTTCGTCTCTTGCGGCCCAGAGAAGTTGTTGGCGAGCGGGCTTTGAGGGCACCGCGGATGACTTCAATTGCCGCACCACATCGGCTAATGAGGCTTGGGAGCGCTGACGAAAACTCTTCCACTCGGCCATCTCGATCCGCTCGGATTGCATCGTGTGAGTTTCGTCAACGATTCGCTCCAAGTCGGCGAGGTAGCGTCGTTCCAGACTGTAAGGATCCGAGTACCAGAACCACGCTGTTGCATTGCCTAAAAGCCACACGACCGCGCCCGCTACGAAAAGCCGGTTCTGCTGGACGAGTTCCGACAATTTAGGCCGAGGCCCGGATCGATTGGTTGCCGCACTGATCGGCTTCGCAGGACCCTCATTAGGGGTTGTGTTAGCGACCCCTGCTGATCCGTGGTCCTTGTCAGTGTCAGCGGGCGCGCTGAATGGGGTCCAATCCGGCTGATCGTGCCGGCGAATCAGGGCTTCTCGAGCAACCTCTCCCGAATGCGAAAGAAGATCTGTCAATTCGTCCCACCCAATTGGGCCATGTTCGGCAGCCCCCAACCGGTAATGCCAAGCATCGACCGCCGGCGCCTCGACTATGTCTTTAGACTTGGATCGCTTCGCTTCCTTCTTCGGTTGTGGCTCGGTAGTGCCCGGCGGAAATTCGATACAGTCCCGGACTCGCCGCCACTGGAATTCTGTTTCGAGTCGCACCTGGTCATCTGGTCCAACTTGGGAAGTCGCGACCATTCGGCTCAGCACATCCAGCCCGAGCGGACCAAATTCGAACGACATCGTCCGGCAATACCATCGGGGACTCGCTGGGCCTCCGCTGATGTGCCCGAGGTTGCCCGCGCGTGGCCCGAAAAGACCCGGAATCGAGTTGGCAAAACGCCAAGGACCGTCATCCTCGCACACGAGGTCGTCGGTCGCGAGACACCCATCACGGGCGTACTTGACGAGTTCGGCGAATGGAAACGGACCACTCACGCAATCGGACGACTTGACTCGCCACAATCCACTCATCGCACTTAGTCGTCAAACGGCATGTTGTAGGTGGCGGTGGCATCCTTGGAATGGATGTTCATCCAAACATTGGGATTGATGTCGTCGGAAATAAAATGGGCTGACCCATCCGCCATCAGCACTTGGACGCCCCCCGGGTGTGCGCTGCGTGACGTGGCAAGGGCCGCGACCTCTGTCCCGTTGGGAAACGCGTTTTCTTGGCAGGGCATTCCCAATTGCTGCAGGCGAGCCAGGCCGTATTTTTGAAGCAAAGCCCTGCAGCCGATGATGTCATCTCCAGCGGGAGACTCACTGTTCGGCGGCCCGAAGTTCCCAAGATTGTTGGGGCCATCCGCGACTGTTAAGCTCGAGCCGGCAAAGCCCAGGGCCCAAGCGCCGCGCGAATCGACCGGATCGACGCCGGCACGGATCTCATCCAGGGCCACCATCGTCGACGTTCCGCCCGGAAAGTCTGCAATTCGGAATGAAAGGTTTAGTCCTGAGGCTCCGCTGCCCCAGACGCGCATCGCCTTATTCAGCAAGTCGGGATTGTCTACGCTAAATCCTCCCACGCACCCGGGCTGTCCCGAATAGCATTCACGATTGGGGCCGAAGTTCATCGCATAGTCGCCGCGCGCGTAGGTATGTCCCGTCGTGATCCCGGCCAATGTCGCCCGCTCGTAGGGCACCCGAGTATAGGGATCGCTCGGACAGAGCATGATCGACAAGGAAGTCGAACGCACCACGGCATTCGCCGGATCATCAATCGGCCTCCTGCTATCGTATTTCAGGGCCAAACCTTCCTGCTCGATAAAGGGCAACAGCAAGAGTGCCCAATTGGCCATCGTGCGGTCAGGCATTTGGGAGGGAACCAACCCGAGAGCGACGCGGTCAATGACCCCAACCGCGACTTTTCCAGCTCCCAATGGCTCGCCAGGCGGGCCGTTCCAGATGACCGCGGGCGGAAAGAGGCCGCTCCGATCGTGGTAGTTATGAAGAGCAATTCCTAATTGCCGCAGATTGTTCAGGCACTGAGTGCGCCTGGCGGATTCTCGCGCGGCTTGCACCGCCGGCAACAGCAGCGCGGCCAGGAGCCCCAAGATCGCAATGACGACCAAGAGCTCGATTATTGAGAAGCCGAGCGTGCGTCGTGGCGGGTGCCCCGCAAGGCGGGCGAGAGCATCGCGTGAGCGGGGCCTTGAGCGCGCCAACCGGTGTGCGACCGATAACACGGCGATCTCCTATGCGCCCACCTGGGGAGTTCCTTCCGAGACGGAGGGTCCCCGCGCGACTTATGCTGACGGTCCGAGTCGCCCGACGTTGCGAAGAGCTCAGAAATGTCACCGTGCCCGGGCGCAAAGGCTGAATGTCAGTAGACAAAACAGTACGCGCTGTGTCAGAACGTTGGCAAAAACGCAACACCTGATCTAAGATCTGTAAGTCTCGATTCCATCTCCCAAGCGTTTCATTTCTACTGAGATGCCAGGCGGGCTCCCAAGCCACCTTTCAGACATTCAATGTCGTGCGGCAGACAGCGACGGGAGTCGGGGGTATGTCAATCGCATCCTCCATCAAAGACGGAGAGCCTCTGGGTTCCGGTGCTCAGAGCGGGATACCCGTGTCAGCGCGCCCAGCCGTGGCCCAACTCAGCCTCCGCGAACGCAGGCACTCCCTCGACGTCGGACGCGGCTACACGCTTTGGTTGTCCTTCCTGTACATTCCGCTCGTGGCGGCTTTAAAGCAACTCCCACCGTCCGAGACGAACAGCTTTTTGATCACCCAGTTCACCCACACGCCTTGGCACGGATTTCGGTATGTTGATTTTGGGTATCCCTCCTACCTCTATGCGTTGGCCGCGTCCATGGTGCTGGCCTATGAACGCTGGAGCAACTCGGGAGTTACGAGAACACAGTTCGTTTCTCACGTCGTTTGGCGCTCGATCCTGTTGTGGTTCTTTGCATGTTTCCTCTATGGGGGTTTCACCAAATCGATCGATGAGATTCCCTATAACCAGGTCTTCTTCCAGCTGGCAGGCTGCATCCTTCTCACAGGGATTGCCGTCGCAACGTTAAGTCTCCGCTGGCAGATAATCGCGCTCGTCGTGCTGTTGCTCGTGCAATCGAGCATCATGTCGTTCGTTTACGTCCCGGATTATGGACGCGGCGACTTCTCGCAAGCCGGCAACGCACAAGATTACTTGCAGGATCGCGTCACGCAATTCCTGGCACGGACAATTTGGCCTTCCGGAGCATTTGATTACATGCGACGCAATGTGATCTTATATTGCTTCGACGTACCGAAGATGTTCGGCATCTGCTTAATCGGACTTATTCACGGCAGGCTTCTGCTCAGTCACCTGTCACGGCAGAAGCAGGTGTATGTTCTGATCGGATCGGGAATTGCCTTAATGGATGCGGGGTGGCTCTGGGACCAGTGGATCCCCATCAACAAGCACCTCTGGACGCCCTCATTCACGCTGTTTACGGCTGGTATTGTCAATCTGCACTTCGCCGTCTTCATGCAGCTCAGTGAAATTTGGGGGTTCCGCAAGAGCCTTTTCCCCATCGCATTATTTGGCATTTATCCACTCGCGTCCTGGGCTTCCTTTTATCTTTTGCCTTTCCACAATTATGCGCAGCGATTGTTCGGCCCCGGTTTTCCTCCCATTCTTGGCGCCTATCAGCCGGTCGTCCTAGCCCTCACGCAGGTCGGGCTGTGCTGGTTGTTCATCTACTACCTGCATCGACTCCGGAATCGCGGCGCTCGATCGTCGGCTTGACCGCTTCGAGCGAGGGCTGGGACGACACGTGTGGTAGACAATCGAGACAATTCACCGGACGAAGAACTGTCGCCCGCCGAGGTCCGGGGCTGGGCCGAATTTGCCTGTTGGACGACGTTGGCCCTCGCCCCCTTCCTTTATTGGGTGAACGGCCCGGCCGTATCGACCGACCAGTTCGTGGTTCGCACCGGGCTCGTCGTTCTGGCTGCCTGCGGCGCAGCGGGGCTGCGGGGATACGCCTGGTTTCGCCACCGCAGGAATTCAGACCGGTAAACCCGGCCGGCGGAGCCCTACGATTGCGATCGACGAACCGAGCGCCAAATTGACGTCCGATTCCGAACCAGCAAATAGATCGTCAAGAGTCCGATTGCAACGACCGACACGACGTCGCGCCATCCAATCGTCGACTGACTCTCGTTGAGTTCTGAAGCGCTGATGCGTTTTCGCGAACCGTCTGGGCCGATCCGATAGGTCCCCCCGGCAATTCGATCCGCCAGCACCGTTCCCGGCTCCAGGATCGGCTTGTGTGCCAATTCATTGCTGTGTTCGTTTACATGGAGATCCGAGAGCTTCCCGACCGTGGTCTCGAACAGCGACTCAACGCCAGGAAAGAGATGCGCATTCGGCCCTCGCTTGGAGCGACTGAGAATGACCCACGAATCTGGTATCTGCCCAGCGCGATCGTCATTGCGATAGTGCAGATCGACTTGCTCATTTAGTTCTCCTCGTGTGCGAAAGAACGCGCGACGAATCGCGAAATTCCTGCGCGAATCCAACCACAATTCGACTTCGCAATCGCTCGCCTCGTTGTGCTCAACCAGTCGCACACAGTCCCGTCCCTCGACTTGCGCCGCCTCGGGAAGCAGTCGGCCTCCTTTCGTCCCGATGACTTCCAGCCGAAATTGCGTAGGACGGAATGCGAGCAAAAGAGGGTGAAACCAGGCGGCGACGGGCGAAGTCAAATCACCGTCGAGGACTCCGAGCGATGAGTTGCGCACGACGCGACCTGAACCGCTATCGGAGCCGGCGAAGCGATCGAGGCATTCCCCGTCACCCAAGTATCTCTCGAGAAGAACTGGTGGCGCCTGGGGCAGGTGATTGATGCGGAAACGACTCTTAATCGCAGCTTCAAATGCGTCATCGGTCGTGGTTCCAGTGCGGCAAATCGCATACATCGGGCTGTAAACTGACACCCGAGCGGGCGCATAGCGGATCACTTGATCGCGCATCTCTGCTCGGCAGCTGACTCGTCCCTCCGAGGTCGACCCGTCACTGCATCGCCAGACTGACGGAAGCGACTGCGACCACACGATGTCGACTGCTGCGAATCGCCGTTCTTGCAGCTTCCAAGCGTCGAGGATGGATTGCAACACAACCTCGTTTGGCGGCAACGTTTTATCGGCTGCCGTGTCGTGGGATCCGCTTCCGAGCACGCCCACGAACAGGCCAAGAATCGCCGTGAACATCAATGGTCAGCCTCTAGAGTCTTGATTCGGAGGTTGCGCCAGCTCACGGGTGATCGCGGATTAGAGATGAGGCCGAGCGAGCTTTTGATCCGGCCGATGTCGCTTCGAGTGACGCTGATCGCCGGCCAGCCATTGATCTCTACCTCCACCAATTTTCCGCGAACCGTCAAACGCAGATCATTCCAATCGTCTTTTCCAATGCGGATTGAATGTTGCGCGCAGGATCGATCGCCTGAAGCCAGGTTTCATCAGGCAGAGTGAGAAGCCCCCCGGTTCCTTGCTTCGCTGACACCAGATTCAAGGCCATCCCTGATTTGTTGAGCATCGCTGTCCCGTCCCGCAAGAAAATCTGCCATTGGAAGGCTTCACGCTCCGACTGAAATTCGATACGCAAAGCGAAATTGCCCGGCACATCGCTGCGCATGAGTTGGCACCTGCCCTGATGATCCGCTGCGCCCGACGAAAGGACTCCTTGTTCCAATCGCCATTCTCCCTCTTGCCGCCACTGCGACAGATCCGGAAGGATATTTTCGAATCGAGGTCGGCCTCGAGCGTCTTGATGCCGACGTTGCGCGAGCATCCAGCGGTAGAAGGCCTGGTTGCGAAAGAGAAAGTCCCAGGCATCATGATGGTTCCAGCGCGCGTTGACCGTTCCGTCAATCTCGCTAAATCGCGCATCGGCGCCTGCGGCCACCAAGGCTTGATGTGATGCCCGGTTCGTTTCGACAAGCTTTTCGCTATCGCCACGCACATACGCGGTCCAAATCGGCAACCGAGTTGCCGCGATTTGTTCGGCATCGCAAGCAAGTCCGGCCGAAATGGGCGCGATGGCAGCGAAGCGATCTCCATACGTCCCAGCCATCGACCAGACGCCCTCGGCTCCAGACGAGAGCCCAGTCAAATACACGCGCTCGCGATCCCCGCCAAATTCGTCGATCGCCTGGTCCAAGATTGCTATAGCGCGGGCGGCCGTTTCCTTTTTCTTCCAACTCTCGTCGACATGACATTGCGGAAACACGATCAGCAACGGACAGGATTGCTCAAAGTCCCAGGCAACCGGGGCAATTCCGTCAATCAGGTGTCCGACTCCGTCGTCTCCGTTCTTGCCAAAACCGTTGAGAAACAGAAGAACTGGCGGTGGCTCTTTGTCCCGCGATGAGGGAACAAATATCGTATAGCGATGGTCGACTCCAGCAGCATCTCGGTAGGTTCTCAATCGGAAGCCGCTGTCCGCCTGCCGTCCAAACGTCCTGTCGATCCACCCAACCGAACTCGACCAGGCCCCCTGATCAAGCGCTCGGAGCAACACCAGCGCACTTGCGATCGCCAGACCAACGCCAATTGCATTGCGCAGCTTGATCATCGACACGGAATTCCCTCACGAACGACCGGCAGGTTTGACCTGCGAGTCGTCCCGTCGAATTTCACCAGTCTGCGGGCGGTTTTGAGGAGAGGCTGTGAATGCTGTACCAGACATCAGGATCGATGGCGTCCGACACGAACCGAGCCGCACCGTCCGCGAGCAGCACGTTGACGCCGCCGGGATGCATGCTTCGAGAGGTTGCTTGCGCGTTCGATTCAGGAACGTTGGAATGGCAAGGCATCCCGACGCTCAACAAATAGTCGCGGCCCAGACGAGCACGCATGTCTTTGCATCCGATGATGTCGTCGGAATCGGGGTCCGAACTATTAGGACCATGCGCGTCTTCGGCTTTTGACACCAATCCATGGCGAAAAGTCATGCTGGCGCCCGGGAAACCCAACGCCCAGCTCCCTCGGGGATCGGCCGGGTCGATTCCCGCACGGATTTCATCGACCGCAACCATATTCGAAAGGCCGTTTTTGATGTCCTTCAGCGAAATGCAATAGTTGAACCCGGCCAACCCGGTCCCCCAGACGACGAGGTTCTTGTGAGCCAGATCGATCGAGTCGACGTGAAAACCGTCGGTGCAACCCCGATGCTTCTCAACGAAACAGCCGCGGTCAGGTCCGGCGTTAATGCCGTAGTTACCTCGGGCATATTCGTTCGAGTGACTGCCCGCAATCAAGTCACGTACATAATGATTCGCATGCGTGTTGAACGCATCGCTTGGACACTTCACCACTGCCAATTCAGCGGTCCGCACGCCTGCGTTGGCTGGGTCAGCCACAGGCACGTCTGAGTTGTAGGCGCGAGCCAACTCCTCTTGATGCAGTGCGGGCAATAGCATGATCAACCAGTTCGCGCAGACGCGGTCCCGCTCGCTGGTCGGGGCCTTACCCGTCGCGACCCGGTCGTACCAACCGATGGGAGATAAACCCTCCAGCCAAGGTTCGCCGGGGGGCCCGCTCCAGATCACCGCGGGCGGAAACGATTGCGCCGCGTCGTGATAGGCATGCAGCGCGATTCCCAAAGTCTGCAGATTACTCTGGCATTGCGCACGTCTGGCCGACTCTCGCGCCCGCTGTACAGCCGGAAGCACCAAGCTTGCCAACAGGGCCACAATCGCGCTGAGCACGATGACGTCGACGCGCGAGAACGCCCATTTATAGTCGCGGAATACGCGCACGGTAGGCCTTTGTGGGGTGTTCCGGCGGCGGCCGGCAAAGAGAGCGAAGCTAAACCAAGCAACCTTAACCGCGCCCGCCGAGTTCGACTTTACGTCTGCGGCCACTGCATCTGCAAGTATTTGCGTGGAGGCCTCGTAAGTGGCTTGATCGAGAATCGAGGACGCTCACTGACCCATGACCAAGACGCCTCAGAAGCACGGAAACTCCTGTGGATTTCGCTAGTCGCGTCGCAACAGAGCCAGCCCGCCTCTTTTGAATGGCGACACCAAGCCCGGCAAAGAGTCAGCCAGCTCGTAACGGACTCGAAACGCAAATTGCCGATGACGCGCTCTCGGCATGTCGCGGTAATCTGGCGCTACGAAGCAGCTCGAGCCCGTCAAAGCCCCGAATGAGGCTTTGTGTTCGCACTTGACAATCGTCTTACTTACCGTCGCAATCGAGTAGCGGGTGGCGGAATCCGACGCAAATCTCCGGCAATTTGTGATTCTCTCTAAGAGCCGAAACTCAGGCCCACAATTCTCCTCGAGAGAGCACCAGCCCAACGCTCGAGGGGCTTCGGCAATCGCCGGCACGGGAGTTGGACGTTTTGTTTCAGAGCACAGCGACCAGGCGGCGTTCCTTCGGCGTGAGGCAATGATTAGGAAATTTCCGCTCCGCCGGTCGGCGACCGGTTTGGCGGTCGTCGCCCTCTTGACGCTGCATGCCGGTCTGCTCGGCTGGATTGGGCTGCGGAATAGCCCCGGTCTGGATGAGGCCGCCCATCTCTCCGCGGGGTTGAGCCATTGGAAATTGGGGAGCTTCGAGCTTTATCCAGTCAATCCACCTCTTGTGCGGATGATTGCGGCACTCCCCCTGTGTTTCCTGGACGTCGAGACTGATTGGAGTGACTATACCGATGTGCCTTACTCTCGACCGGAGTTTCCGGTCGGAAACCGCTTTTTTGAGCTGAACGGAGCAAATTCGTTCCTCTATCTGACGTTCGCGCGCTGGATGTGCCTTCCGCTGAGCTTACTTGGCGGACTGATCGTATTCGTATCGGCGCGCGAGCTTTTCGGACGAGCTGCCGCACTTCTCGCGCTATCGCTGTGGTGCCTGTCGCCCAACATCATGGGCAATGCCTCCATGATTACGCCCGATGCCCCGGCTGCGTCCCTCGGCGTCACGGCCGTTTATTTTCTCTGGCGATGGCTTAAGCAACCCTCGTGGCTGGGGGCCGGCTGGTCAGGCCTGACGTTGGGAATTGCCGAATTGACCAAGACGACTTGGATTGTCCTGTTCGGCCTCATGCCGGCACTTTGGCTTGTCTGGCGAATCACCGATTGTCGCCGAGCATTGGTCACCAATCCGGAGACATCCCAGGAGCCCAAGCCTGCGACTGCATCAATTTGGCAACTCTGCGCGATTCTTTTATTGGCGATCTATGTCGTCAATTCCGCCTATGCTTTTGAGGGCTCATTCAGACCGCTCTCCACATTCTCCTTCGTGAGCCATGCTTTGAGCGGACATCAGGACCACGAACCCTCTAACCGTTTCAAGGATTCCAGGTTGGGCCGGGTCCCGATGCCGGTTCCCGCCAATTATCTCAAAGGCATCGATACACAGCGATATGATTTCGAGACTGGAAAAGACTCGTATCTGGGCGGCGTGCAAAAGTTTGGGGGCTGGTGGTACTGGTACCTTTACGCCTTGGCGGTGAAGGTGCCGATAGGAACCTGGTGCTTAGGCGTCGTAGCCATCATCGCGTCGTGGCAATTCCGATACGTCGGTGCGAGTTGGCGAGACCAGCTCGTGCTGCTTGCGCCCGTCGCCGCCGTACTGATCTTGGTGAGTTCACAGACGGGCTTTACCCGGTATGTGCGATACGTTCTGCCGATCGCCCCCTTCTGCTTCATTTGGATCGGTCAAGTGGCCCGGTTGATTGGCCGCTCGCGGATCGGCTCAGGGATCGTCATCGGAGCCACGGTCCTCTCTATCGTGAGCAGCTTGACGACCTTCCCTCACAGCTTGTCGTACTTCAATGAGTTCGCCGGAGGACCGCTCAACGGCGCTGATCGACTCCTGGACGCAAACATCGACTGGGGGCAGGACCTGCTGTACCTGAAACGTTGGTACGATGCGCACTCCGAAAACAGGCCCTTATATTTACAATATTTCGGATTTCCGCCATCTGCTCCACAAATTGCCGGAATCGACTCTCGACCGATGCCGAAGATCAAGAGTTATTCGCCAGACTTTGATTCGCCAGACGTAGTGACATTTGAGCCCGCACTCGAGCCCGGATGGTACGCCATCAGCGTCAACGACTTGTACGCGTATAAGCACTTTGGTCCTGAAATGCCATGGTTTTCTTACCTGTTGCCAAAAACCCCGACCGCACGGGCCGGTTACTCGATCCGTATTTATCAATTGTCGCCCCGTGACGTGAAAGCGGCCGAACGTCCGCACTCGTGACGTGAAACCTGCCCCTGGTTAAGAGTCAACGCCGGCTCGAGACGCGTCGGGCGCCGTCGACATCCTGCTTCACTCGGCGTCGACCGTCGGCGGCTCGGTTTATGTGGTTGTGAGCCGCGCCCGCAGGTATTCCACCATCTGTGTCGGCGTGCGCGCCTTGGCCAGGAAGTCCATTGTCAGTGGTAGACCCGAGGCTTTTTCGACGGCGTACAAGAGCGCGGTCGCCGAAGCCGAGTCGAGCCCCAAATCATAAAGATCATCATCCGGCGCAGGCCGCTCGTTCGGTGGCATTTCCAGCGCCGCGATAATGCAATTCTCGACGATAGCTTGAATGTTGTCGGAAGCGGGAGACTGCTTCAAGGACGCAGGCCGCTCGCTCGCCGCGCCGATTTGAGCTTGCCTGAGGCGACCGCTTGAGCGAAAGACAATCGGGAGCTGGCCGAGAAGGTATGCGTCGCGGCACGGGCGGCGAGCGACCTTGCCACTGGCAGTCTTGAGAATCGCCCGGGGTGGTATCAGCACAACCTCATGGGGCACGATTCCGTGATTTTCGCTCACAGCTTTCGCGATCGCAGCGGCAATTTCGCGGAAATTGTCCGCATCCGCATCACGAATCTCTTGCGCCACGACGAGCTCTTCCTCCTCCTCGATGGTTACGGAAAACGCGGCCCCGCAGCCCGGTCGCAGAGTCGCATGGCTTTCTTCGACAGTCAACTCAATGTCTTGAGGGTAGTGATTAGTCCCGCGCACGATAATGAGATCCTTGAGGCGACCCGTCGCGTACAACTGGCCGTCTCGCAAGAAACCCAGGTCTCCGGTGCGCAGGAATGGACCTTCTCCCGATTCTGCCAGTCGGGCGCCAAAGACTCGCTCAGTCTCTTCCGGGTTATTCCAATAACCTGCGCCAACGTGAGGACCGCGCACCCAGATTTCCCCCACCTTGTTGTCCGGGAGGCGACGGCATGTCTCGGGTTCGACGATCGCTAGCTCCTCACCAGGCGCGAGTGCTCCGCAGGCGACGACGATTTTCGCGTTAGCTTCCGCCGGGTCGACGACCTCCACCTGGTATTTGGCCAGCGATTCGGCATCGACCACAAGCGTTCGCGCGCAGAATTCAAGGGTCCCCCCGACACAACGAGCGTCGCCTCCGCCAGGCCGTAGCCCGGGACAAAGGCTTGAGAGGAAAATCCGCAGCCGGCAAATCGCTTTTCAAATGCGCGAAGTGTGCTGGATCGAATCGGTTCCGCGGCGATCACGGCCGTGGAGAGAGTGGAGAGGTCAAGTCCTTCGATTTCTTGATCTTGGATCTTGCGCAGGCACAGCTCATACCCGAAGTTGGGACCGGCCGTGTGCGTCCCGCGGTAGCGCGTGGCCGCTTCCAACCAGCGAGCCGGCCTCTCCAAGAAAGCCGACGGAGGCATCAGCACGCAGAGGCTGCCAATGTAAGCAGTTTGCATGACCTGGCCGATCAACCCCAGGTCATGAAAAATCGGAAGCCAGGTGACAGTCCGCTGTTCTTTGGAGGTGGCTTGGGTGACGTGCACAATCCAATTCGTTGCCATCAGGTTGGCGTGGGTGATCGCAATTCCTTTCGGCTCCGAGGTCGATCCCGAGGTGTATTGGATCAACGCCAGGGCGGAGTCCCTCTGAGTCTCCAAAGGTGCCGACGTGAATCCGCTCGCCTCCATGCGGTCGGTTGGCACCCATTGCATCGATTCAAGTTCCGGGGCGGTGGCAAAACCTTGTTGGATCGCCCGAAACGTCTTATCCGTGGTCAGAGCCACAGTGGACCGCGCATCGCGCACGACCCTCCGAAAGCGCTCGAGGGCTCGGGGACTCTTGTCAACGACCGCGGGAACTGCGGTCGCACCGGCGTAAAAACAACCCAGAAGTGCCGTGACAAAGTCCGAACAGGTCGGGTAAATCAGCAGGACACTTTGACCCTCGCTCACCTCGAGACGTCGAAGTTCCGCAGCAATCGACGAAGCCCGGGAATCAAGCTCTGCGAACGTAAGACGCTCTGATTCCGCCTCTCCGTCCTTCAGGAAGATGTAGGCCGTTCGATCAGGCTGAGTTTCTGCCCAAGAGCGGGCAACCTCAGCCATGGTTCTTCGTTGATTCGGTTGCATGCGACTTGGCTGCCGCGGACTTGACAGCATTTTCCTGTGACATCAAGGCGACCCGCTGGGACACCTCGCCGCTCGAAGTCAATCGAGGGTGCGGGCCTCCGCTTGATCACTTAATTCCAGATTGTGCCGTTGGACGCTGGCGCGCTTACGGAAGACGCTCACGGCAACCTTCATCAGCGTAACCCTGGCGTGCGGAGGTTGTTGTTGCACGAAAACGGAACGGCCTGGGAGGTTAGTCCCGAAAAATGGGGGCTCCCCACGGTGCGCCAGTCGCGCCTCCATCGACCATCATTTCGATGGCGTTAATGTAGGAGGAGTCATCTGACGCAAGGAAAAGTACGGCTTTGGCAAGATCTTCCGGCTCACCCCAGCGGCCCAGTGGAATCCTGGACGACATGGCTTTGTCCAGCTTGGCGGATTCCTCTGCAGAGAGAGAAGCGCGTGGCCCGCGATTCCAAATGGGAGTCTTTGTCGCGCCGGGCGCCACGACGTTCACACGAATCTTGCGCGGTGCAAGATCGGCGGCGATCGAACGTGCCATCGAGACAACGCCCCCCTTCGTGGCCGCATAGGCGGCCACACCGGCCTGGCCCAGATGGTTGTGTACCGATCCGTTAAAGATGATGCTGCCGTTCTCGTTCAGCAAAGGGGCAGCGGAATTCACCGTAAAAAAAGCGGCAGTGAGGTTGGTCCGAATGACATTCTCAAAAATCGCCTCGTCGGTCGAGCCGGTCGGGGTCCGGCCGGAGACGCCGGCATTGACGAAGACAATGTCCAGCTTGCCGAAATCCTTGGCAAGATCCGCGAAGAGCCGCTTCCGGTCGTCCGCCACGGTCACGTCGGCGCGATAGCCGCGCGCGTTGAGTCCCAGTTCAGCGACTGCTTCATCCAGCGTCTTCTGGTCGCGGCCGGTAATCGCGACTCGAGCGCCTTCGGCAACGAAAAGGCGGACCGTGGCCAGGCCGATGCCGCTGTTTCCGCCGGTGATGAGAGCCTTCTTGCCTGTGAGTTTCATGATTTGTCCCTGATGACTGGCGCATCAACGATGCCCGGTCCACGATCTTTTCATTGCGGCCCAGGCGCACGTTCGACGTCATTCGGATCCCTTTTGGGCCGCTGCGTTCTCGGGGTCGAGCGCGAGTGCTTTCTTGAAGCACACGCGAGCTTCGTCTTTGCGGTTCAAGAAGGCGAGACTTTCGCCCCGCAAGACGAGCAGATTGACCTGGTTCTTGATCACATTCTCCCGTGTGGCGGGCATCCCCTTGGGAACTCCCTTGCTCCACTCGTCGGGATGATCGAGCAGCCGGGCCATCATCGCCGCCCCCACGCCGAGCTCGCGCTGCCGTTGCTCAGCGGCATCCGGCATGATTTCCACACCATTGATCTTCAGGCCATGCAGCTTAGGAAGCACGCTCGTCAGAATGGCGTGCGAACCGACGTCGTCCGGCGCGAGCCGCAGTCGCTGCAGGGAGAGAAAATATCCGGCCAGAGGGTCGAGCTCGGCGAGTTTTGCGCCGCCTTGCAGGTCGGCGGCCGAGTATTGCCGTCCAAGCCTGTCGGCGCAATAGACCTCCGCGCGGTTCACTTTCGAGTTGGACTGCCAGGCAATGACCCGGACGGCGTGCAACTCCGCGCAGCCGGGATCGATCATCAATCCGCGGAGCACGATGCGATCGGCCCGTTGCGAATCATAAAATACGGCTTCGACGCGCGACCAAAGGTAATAGATTCGCGGGTCGAGCGGATCGAGTTTGAGGGCCAAATCCTGGACATTCGCCACGCGCGGCGCCTCGGTGAGCCTGGCCACCGCATCGAGTCGATCCGCGGCGGCCAGCTCATTTGCCGTCGGCTGCCGTGTGAAGGTCGTCGTCGTCACTTCCACCATTCCGTTCCCGATCCCGCGACGCGACGACGTCGTCCACGTTTTCGGCAGGCGCAGCCGCTCGGCGCTCAACAAATTCTCGCTGCCGCGGACGCGGTTGTACTCGGCGTAAATCATCAGCTGCAGCGGGTCGATGGGATTCAGCGAGTCGTCGTTTCCCAATGCGGCACCATTTCCGCCGATAAGCCAATTGAGCCGCGTGGTTTGACGCTCGAGGTCGAAGTCTCGCTTATTGGATTCGCCGGCGGTCTTCAGAATTTCCATCGCCGGCCGGAGATACTTCGAAAAGACCCGCGTATGCGGCGGGTCCGCCATCTTGTAGAGCCATTCTCTCGAACGGAGGTCGAGGACCATGTGCGTTTGATTGCGCGTGCCGAGCCCTTCGGCTGTGACTTCGAATTGCCTCGGAAGCCAAAACTCGCTCAACTTGTTGGCGCTGATCTTGGTGACGAGGGGACTGGCGAGCGCGCGCTTTTTATCCCGCTCGATCTCATCCACGTAGCGCGTCAACAGGGCAGCTCGACGTCGAATGTCATCGGGTTTCTCCCGGACGGCCCGCTCGAGCACCGTCATCCCCTCGGCCGCATCCTCGGCTCGCACCTGCTCGATCCGAAGCGCCCACTCTGCCAGTTTGTCGATGGCGGCTCGGATTTCCTCATCGCTGCGGCCGTCGCGGACCATGGCCCGCAGCCCAAGGTCGATGCTCTCGGCCTTTTGGGCGACCGCGAGTGCGTTGAACGTCCCGACTTGCTCCGCGGGCGAATCGAGCGGGATTGGTCCGTCGGGGAACTGGAATGCCTCGATCGGCGAGGGGGGCGTGAGCCCGTAGCGCATGTAGAGTTGCACGCCGAGTGCCGGCGCCCGTTTCGACAGCGCGGCTCCATTCAGGGCGTCGATGGCGATGAAGGCGCCATGCGGAAGATCCATCACCGCGTCGTGATCGCGAATCGCGAACATCCGCCAAACAAGCCGGCCCTTTGTCGCGTCCGTTTCCTGATCTTTGAGCGGCGCCCGAAAGTTTCGCAAAAAGCTATTCAAGGGATAGGAAGTCGGCTCGCTGTCGCCGTCCGCGAGAACCGGCTTTTCGACTCCCGGCCGGATCAATTGCAGATACACCTGGTCGGGACGGACAGTCGGGGCCAAATCCCAAAGACGGCGGATCGCCTCATCGGGTGGAAGGACTGTTTCGGGAGCGGCGACCGGCGCCTCGGCAGTTTCGAGGCGATAGGCGCTGGTCTGGATCGTGTCGTGCTCGATCCGTACCTCAAGCCCGTTTCCTGCGCCCCCGTTTCCTGCGCCAGCGGGGCTGAAGAACAGGAATCGCGCGCCGATGGGCCGCATGCGAGAGCCACCATAAGCGCCCCACAAGTCGACGCGAAAGAGTTCCGCCGCCGAATTCCAACCGACGGCCGCCGCGCGGGCTTGCTTGCGAAGCTCCGCGAAATCTTCCAGGATGCCCGGCCCGACAGGAGCGCTGGCCGAAGTCGCCGGTGGAGACGACGGATTCTCCGTGGTTGCCGGCCTCGTTTGGCCGGAGGGCTGTGTTGCCTTCATCGGCGTCGGATTGCCCGGAGCTCCTTTGCGCGCTTCCAAATGACTTCCTGGCGCGCCATTCCAGTCATTGAAATCGTGTCGGCATCAATAAAATGAAATGGCCCTTCGTCCAGCGGGCCGGCCGCCGTCTTGGTCTTCCAATGCCCGTTCGCGGCCTCAAACGTCCCGGTGATAAAGGGCGTCGGCTGTCCTTCGATGTAGGTCGACCACGTTCGGCCGTCCGTGATCCACACGAAATCCGCGCCGTTGATTTTCCCTCGCCAGGTGCCTGCGAAAGCCTTATTCGCCGTCGGCTCTGCAGGGGGATCGGCATTTGCCGGGGTCAGCGAATGCGCCGCGATCCAGAGTAGCAACGTCAGACAGATCGTCTGCAATGAGCGTGTGGAGGAGATTCGTGCCGCGTTCATGATCTCTCCTGGGAATGAGCAAGAGACAATTTGTCGTATCGAGCGCTCTGGTGTCAAAGAGAAACCGTTTTACCTTCTTGATTCCCGTCCCCTTGAATTCTTCTCTTTTCTCGCCGGGTGCCATGCCCAACGGCTCGGCGTGGGCATGTCTTCAACCCTGCATTGTCCGAGGTAGCGACGACAGGTCCAGGCGAAGCTGTCCGCTGCCAGGCTGTTCGAGTTCCCGTGCACTCGACCGGAGCCAAGCCGTCGGCGTATCGCACAATCCTCTGCGAACCGGATTGGCGTGGAAGCAGTCAATTTCGGCCCAGATTGATTTGGGTTCGGTCAGGTTGAAGCGCCCGCGTGCCGCTACTGGCGGGCTGAAGTCAACGGCCGGCCGCTCTCGGCGCTACGGCGCGGGGCCCGTACAATCATCTGCAACAGCCGCGGCCGAGATCACCTGGAGCAGCGTCTATCTGGGAAAATCAGCCAATGGAAATTACTTCGGGTGCAGGTTTTGCGAAATTCATGGCTAATGTCCGCAAGAGGACCCTGGACGTAGCGAACGCGATTCCACCAGAAAAGGAAGGTTGGCGATTGAGCGAAGATAGCTGGTCACCGATTGAAGTTCTCGCGCACATCGGGTCTATCGAACACGCACTTTGGGGTGCCTCGCTACGGGCGGCGCGCCTGCCGAACCTGTCGAAAACTTTTCGAGTTTCGCAACAATCGCATCGGTGATTGATTATCTGAAGACGACGCGAAGAGATTCCGAGGAGTACTGGACTTCCCTTTCCCCGGAGCAACTCGATACGCAGATCAAAACGCCGACAGGACACAGCATGTTGCGCCGTCGCTGGCTTGCGCTGCGCCCGAACACGAGATCCATCATCGATCGTTTTTGCACGCATATCGCAAGATCTGGGGGTTACCGAGTCTTCCGCTCTACGGACTTACGTTTCAACAACTCAAGGAACTGACGTCATCCAAAACATAGTCACTGTTCGTTTATTGTCTCGTGCGCCGGGTGCCATGCCCAACGGCTTGGCGTGGGCATGTCTTCAACCCTGCAGTGTCCGAGGCAGCGACGACAGGTCCAGGCGAAGCAGTCCGCTGCCGGGCTGTTCGAGTTCCCGTGCACTCGACCAGGGCCAAGCCGTCGGCGTATCGCACAATCCTCTGCGAACCGGATTGGCGTGGAAGTAGTCAATTTCGGCCCAAATTGATTTGGTTCGGTCAGGTTGCGATCGTAGCCGCCGCCGTTGCCAGAATCGATAATGAACGCGACCGCCCGGTAGCCGGTCTTCCATCTGCGACAGAAAGTTCGGAGCCGACGTTCGCACATAGGACAAGGCTTTGCGCGAAACGGGCCGCTTGATTGAAGTCAGAATCCGACTGATCGAATACATCGGCTTCCGCGGCCAGATGAGCAGGTGAGCGTGCTCTCGCATCACGACGTAGGCCCAAAGATCAAACGCGTGTATTTGCCTGGCTTGGTCGATCGCTTCCAGGAGCCACATTCGGCTGCGATCTTTGGACAGAAACGGTCGCCGGCAAAAGCAAGAGAACGTCAACGCATGGGCGTGCCCCGCTTCATTGAATCGTCGACACGCTTTCCGGTGTTCGTCCATAGCGAGGCAAGACTCGCGGAGTGTGGCTGCAAGCTCGGCGGCGACCACATTCTGCCGTAATTCCGAAGACATGCCCACGCAGAGCCGTTGGGCATGGCACCCGGCGGTCTGGTGTGAAAAAGAAACGGTCCCCTTCCCCCCAATTGATCGTCGCCATAACTAAGAAGTCATTCTTCGTGCGCGATGTCACTTTGTCGCAGGCTGTGCCGCGGGCGATAAGCCGTGCTGTTCGTCGTGAGTATACGGCTCGCCGAAGTAGGGGAACTCGCTCCGCATGCGCTGGCGGTCGGGAGCGACGCCGTCACTTAGCGTCTGGTTGGCCGCGAGAGTCAGCATCACGCTGAACTTGAACGTCAGCTCCTCCCGCGCGTCGCCGTTCAGGTCGAAGCGGAAAGCGTACAGGCCCTCATCTCGGAATGTCTCCGGTGCGGACAATCCCGCATCGGGGTTCACGGTCATGGCCATCACGGTCGTGCCAGCGGCCCCATCGAACAAATAGAAATCGTTGACGCAGATGCGCGGATCTTCTCTGGCGGTTGGAGTATCAAAGTGATGTGACATGGAACACTGTTTCTGCTGGACAGGGACCAGCCGCCTCCGGAGCACGCTTCCATTTTGCCGGCTGTTCATGCTACTCGACACGCCGCGTGCGCGACATCGTCATTCGCGGCCGCCAAAAGCCCGAGCGATTTTGGGCGTACGACAGCACGAGCGATTTGGGTGCGTTAAAATGCGGCGAAGTCCGCGACGTTGTCGATCGCTCGAATTGTGGGTAGAAGGGCCAATCAGTGACTGGTCGCTGAAAACTTCCGCCAAGATCACGCTGTCTCCGGCGCTCCTGCACCCCCAGCACAAAAGGATCTCGGGATGGGCAAAGCCAATGCCTCCGCCGTTCCCGCAACCGCCGCCTCTGACGGCACTGCCGCGCTACTGAAGCAATACGACTGCGGCCCAGTTCACTTCACGGGCACCGACGACGCGCTCTACGAACGGCACCTCACGTTTGATCACGTGATCCGGCTTGCCGACGCCCGTCCTCGCGATCAATTTGAGGCCTTTGCCGGCTCAGTGCGGGACATCCTCTCGCAGCGATGGGTCTGTACAAACGAAACCTACGATCGCGAGAACCCGAAACGCATTTACTATCTCTCGATGGAGTTCCTGATTGGCCGCTCGTTGGCCAACAACGTGACGAACCTCTTGCTCGATCCGCTCGCGAGGCAAGCCGTCGCCCAGAGGCATCTCAGTCTGCTCGAGATTCTCGAGCAGGAACCCGATGCCGGCCTGGGAAACGGAGGGCTCGGCCGCCTGGCCGCTTGCTTCCTCGACTCGATGGCCACCATGCAGCTCCCCGCGATGGGGTACGGCCTGCGGTACGAATATGGCATGTTCCGACAGTCGATCCAGGACGGCTGGCAGCAAGAGCAACCCGACAATTGGCTGAGGCGGCCCGATCCTTGGGAGGTGCCGCGGCCGGACGAGAGCGTCGAAGTCAAGTTGAATTGCTCCTTCGAAGTCCAGGGAGGATCCTTGCGGCCCATTCGTGGCCGCCCTTCCAGTCTGATCGGAATTCCCTTCGATCGTCCGGTCGTCGGCTACGGCGGCAAGACCATCAACACGCTACGGCTGTGGGCGGCCGCGGCCCCCGATTACTTCGACTTTCAAGAATTCAGCCATGGCCATTTCGTGGGGGCGCTGGCCGAAACACTGACGGCCGAATCGCTCACGCGAGTTCTTTATCCCGACGATTCGACGGCGCAGGGACAAGGACTGCGGTTCGTTCAGGAGTTCTTCCTGGTCGCCTGCTCGTTGGGTGACCTCATCCGGCGATTCCGACGCGCAAACACCGATTGGCAGCTACTTCCCGAAAAAGTCGCCATCCAACTCAACGACACGCATCCTTCGATGGCCGTTCCCGAGTTGATGCGCATTCTCCTCGACGACGCTCACCTGAGCTGGGACGAGGCGTGGGACCTGACGCGGCGCACTCTGGCCTACACGAACCACACACTCCTTCCCGAAGCCCTCGAAAAGTGGCCGCTCGCCTGGTTCGACGCGATGTTCCCGCGGCAGCTCGAGATCATTTTTGAGATCAACCGCCGATTCCTCGAATCCGTTCAAACCCGCTTTCCCAAAGACACGGCTCGCGTCCGGAGAATGAGCCTCGTCGAGGAGGTGGGCGAGCGCAAGATCCGCATGGCCCACCTGGCCATCGTCGGAACGCACAGCACCAACGGCGTGGCCGAGATCCACTCTCGACTGCTGCGGACAACGACCGTTAAAGACTTTGCGGAAATGTTTCCCGAGCGGTTCAACAACAAAACCAACGGCGTGACCCCCCGGCGCTGGCTGCTTCTGGCAAATCCGGGGCTGGCGCATGTCATCACCACCGCGATTGGCGACGACTGGATCGCCGACCTGAGCCAGCTGCAGAAGCTCAAGCCGCTCGCCGAAGACGCCGCCTTTCGCCACGAATTCGACAAGGCCAAACGGCTGGCGAAGGACGAGTTTTGTCTTTGGCTGAAGACAACCCGCGGTCAAATCGTGGATCGCGACACGATCTTCGATTGCCAGGTCAAACGCATCCACGAGTACAAGCGGCAGTTATTGAATGCTTTGCGGATCGTGGTGCTCTACAACCGCCTGCGGCAAAATCCAAATCTCGAAATGCCGCGACGGACGTTCATTTTTGCCGGCAAGGCGGCCCCAGCGTACCGGCTCGCCAAGCTGATTATCAAATTTCTCAACAATCTTGCCGGAACGATCGACGGCGACCCGGCGGTGCGCGACCGGATCAAAGTGATTTTCTTGCCCGAGTACTGCACCACGCTCGCCGAGCGATTGATTCCGGCCAGCGACGTCTCAAACCAGATCTCGACCGCCGGCTACGAGGCCAGCGGCACGAGCAACATGAAATTCATGATGAACGGCGCCCTGACCCTCGGGACGCGCGACGGCGCGACGATCGAAATGGCCCAGGAGGCCGGGGAGGACAACTTCTTTTTCTTTGGCTTGACCAGCGAACAAGTCGCCGAAAGCCAAGGCTGGTACAACCCCCGCTGGCACTACGACAACGAGCCGGAGACGCGGGCGGCCCTCGACCTCATTTTCTCGGACCACTTCAGCCGCTACGAACCAGGCGTGTTTGCGCCGCTGCGCGACGCGCTCTTGACGGGCGGAGATCACTACCGGCATCTTGCCGATCTTTCTTCGTACTTAGCCGCCGACGCGCGGCTCACAAAACTGTACGCCGACCGAGCGAGCTGGGTGCGAAAGGCCATCTTGAACGTCGCCGGGTCCGGGAAATTCTCGAGCGATCGCACGATCGCCGAATACGCGTCGGGAATCTGGAACGTCGAGCCCTGTCCGGTCTCGTGAAACTGACACTTTGGCCGTTTTCTGAGTTGGCGATCGACTCTGGATTTCGGCCCGAGCTCAGTGATTTTCCGCCGGACATGACTAAAATGGCGGCGCGGATTTGGGAGAGGCTCTTTTGAGATGCACCCGCGAGGCTTGGTCGGCCTCGCGACGTGGATAGATTGCCCGGGGAGTCGGATGGATCTCTCTTTGCTGCTTGCAGACGGCGGCCAGGCGGTGCAGGACCTATCGACCTTCAACCCGGCCTCGCCGCCCGCGGAATCGATCCGCAATCTGTCGTTCCTGGTCCTGGCGATCACCAGCTTTATTTTCGTGGTGGTGGAAGGCGTGCTGATCTATTCGATCATCCGTTTTCGTCAGCGTCGCGCTCTCGAGACGCTGGAGCCTCCCCAAGTGTACGGCAGCCAACCGATCGAAATTGCCTGGACCGTGGCGCCGGCCCTGATTGTGATGGTGATCGTGCTGGTCACGATCCGAACGTTGTGGGAAGTGAATGTCAATCCGCCCGAGGAAAAACCGGGCGACAACGCGCTGTTCGTCACCGTGGTCGGCCGGCAGTGGTGGTGGGAATTCGACTACGATCATTACAACGGTCGCCCGCTGGGCTTCATCACGGCCAACGAGCTTCACATCCCGGCGAGCGAGGAGGGCGTCCCCCGTCCGGTCTACTTGACTTTGAAATCGGCCGACGTCTGCCACAGCTTTTGGGTGCCGCGCCTCGCGGGGAAGACCGATCTCCTTCCCGGACGGACAAACCACATGTGGTTCCAGACTTCCGATCGGGGGTTGTTCCTGGGCCAGTGCGCCGAGTTCTGCGGACCCCAGCACGCGAATATGCTGCTGCGGGTTGTGGTCGATTCTCCGCAGGACTTCCAGAATTGGCTGGAAAATCAGCAGCGGCCGGCCGTGGAAGAGGCCGCCTTACGCGACGGCAAAACCGCCTTTCTCGCACAATCGTGCGTCAACTGTCATCGCGTGCGCGGAACGAGGGCTCGGGGCGGCTATGCGCCCGACCTCACTCATCTGATGAGCCGCCAGACTCTCGGCTCCGGCATGATTCCGAACGACCGCGACGGCAAGAACCTTCGGGAATGGATCGCGAACCCGCAGGTGATCAAGCCCGAGTGTTTGATGCCGGCGTTCGGCTTGACTGATCGCGACCGCAATCGGATCGTCGACTACCTGCGGACGCTTCGTTGAATCAGGGGACGAGAATGGCCGTTGCCGAACAACGACGCGAGTTGGCAAGCCCATCCTGGACGGCCGCGCTCCACGACTGGGTCACGACCGTCGATCACAAGAAGATCGGCATCCTGTACGTCGTCATGGCGGTCGGTTTCCTCGTGGTCGGCGGATGCGAGGCGTTGTTGATCCGCTGGCAGCTCCTCGTTCCTCGGAGTGATTTCCTCGGGCCCGACACGTTCAATCAGCTCTTCACCATGCACGGCACCACGATGGTGTTTTTCATGGGCATGCCGATCTTGATTGGCATGGGCAACTACCTGGTGCCGTTGATGATCGGCGCGCGGGACATGGCGTTTCCGCGACTCAACGCCCTGGGATTTTGGGCGACGCTGTTCGGCGGGCTGCTCGTTTACTTCAGCTTTGCAACCGGCGGCGCGCCGGCGATTGGCTGGTTCGCCTATGCGCCGCTGACGGAGCGCACCTTTTCGCGTAGCGCCGCGACGGATCTCTGGGCCCTGGGGCTGATCGTCAGCGGCATCGGGACGACCACGGCAGCCATCAATTTCATCGCCACCATCCTCGGAATGCGCGCCCCCGGGATGGCATTGCGCAAGGTCCCCTTCTTTGTTTGGACCATGCTCTGGACCTCGGTGCAGATCGCGATCGCCCTTCCGCCACTGACCGCCATTCTGGTCATGATCGTGTTCGACCGGAACCTGGGGGCCCATTTCTTCGATGTGCAAAACGGCGGATCGGCACTGCTCTGGCAACACCTGTTCTGGTTCTTTGGCCATCCCGAGGTCTACATTCTGATCCTGCCGGTGTTCGGCATGGTCAGCGAGATCGTTCCTGTCTTTTCGCGCAAGGTCCTCTTCGGCTACGAGTTCATGGCCGCCGCAACCGCGGCCATCGTCTTCATCAGCTTGGGCGTGTGGGCCCACCACATGTTCGCTGTGGGGATGAGCAGGACCGAAGACCTCTTTTTTGTCGTCTCCAGCCTGCTCGTTTCGATTCCCACCGGCATCAAGTTCTTCAATTGGCTGGCGACGATGTACGGGGGCCGCATCTCTTTTGCTTCGCCGATGTTGTTCGTCGCCGGCTTTCTGTCGATGTTTTTGATCGGCGGCCTGACGGGCATCATGCTGGCCGCCGCGCCGTGGAATTTTCAGCTCACCGACAGCTACTTCGTCGTCGGTCACTTCCATTTCGTGCTGATCGGCGGCACGCTGTTCGGCGTCTTTGCCGGGATCCACTATTGGTTTCCCAAGGTCACCGGGCGGATGCTCTCCGAACGCCTCGCCCGCTGGCAGTTTTGGCTGCTTTACATCGGTTTCATCATGACGTTTGTGCCGATGCACGTGGCCGGGATTCTCGGTATGCCGCGACGCATCTACACCTACGACGCCGATCGGGGCTGGGCCATTTGGAACCAGCTGACGACGATCGGTGCGCTGATCCAGGTGCCGAGCTTTGCCATCTTCGTCGTCAACGTGATCTGGTCGCTGCGCCGAGGCCGGCCGGCTGGCGACGATCCGTGGAATGCCTGGACGCTCGAGTGGTCGACGAGTTCGCCGCCGCCGTCTTACAACTTCGAACAAATTCCGATCGTGCGCAGCCGCCGACCGCTTTGGGACCACAAGCATCCAGACGACCCCGATTGGGAATACGAGTAAAACTCCACGCACCGGGCAAGACTGAGACAGCGAAGTGGAGCATGACCCGTGAGTGAAGCAGGATTCGTTCAGCCGTTGGAAGTCGGGGCGGCGCGGCCGACTTCCCCGAGCCCAAACGCTTTGAGTGCGACCGAGTGGGGCATGGTGAGCTTCCTGCTCTCCGAGGTCGCGTTTTTCAGCACGCTGATCGTGACCTACCTCGCTTACCTCAGAAAGGACCAAAGTGGTCCGACGCCCGCAATCTTGTCGTTGCCCCTGGTGATCGGCACGACAATCTGCCTGTTGTCGAGCAGCGGAACCGTGCATCTAGCCGAACGGGCGCTCCGGCGCGGAGCCCTGCGGACATTCGCGCTGTGCTGGTCGATCACGATCCTGCTCGGAGTGATTTTCCTGTTGGGCACCGCGTACGAATGGCACGAGCTGATTTTTCGTCACCACTTGACGATCAGCGCCAATCTGTTCGGCTCGACCTACTACACGCTCGTCGGTTTTCACGCATTTCACGTGACATGCGGGTTAATCGCGCTGTCGATCGTGCTCGCCGTGGTCCTTCGCCGCGAGGTGTCTCCGCGCCACGCGATCGCCGTGGAATTGTCTTCGTGGTATTGGCACTTTGTGGACGTGGTGTGGGTGGTTGTGTTCACCGTTGTGTACCTGGTGGGAAGGTGACGGCATGACAAGCGAGCCGCATCCGATCTCGCCCGACGATGGGGCCCCGCACGGCTCCGTCGAGATGCCGAAGCCCACGGTCGCGCCGATGGTCCTGTCGCTGGGCATGGTCGTGCTGGCGGCCGGCGTCGTGCTGGGCCTGGAATTCCTGATCGTGGGCGGTGTTGTGCTGGTCCTTGGCCTGGGCCTGTGGATTGCCAGTCTGATACCGGGCCGAGGACATTTTCACGAAGCCCTCGTCGAGCCCGACAAACGCGCCAAGCCCGTGGTGGGTGAGGAGGGACTCGTCGAGCAAATGCGGGCCGGCAGACCAGGATACCGCATGCAGTTGCCCGAGAAGGTGCATCCTATCTCAGCGGGTGTCAGGGGCGGGATTCTCGGCGGCTTGGTGATCCCACTGCCCGCTTTGACTTATGGGTTGGTGAGCGGCCACGGCATCTGGTATCCGGTCAACTTGCTGGCCGGCATGGTGATGCCGGGCGTCGACAAGTTGACGGTGCCAGAGCTGGAACGCTTTTACCCGTCGCTTTTGATTGCCGGGATCGTGATCCATGCAGCCATTTCGATTGTGTTCGGCCTGATGTATGGCGTGCTCTTGCCAACGCTCCCTTCGATCCCCAAGCCACTGGCCTGGGGCGGACTATTAATGCCGCTTTTGTGGACCGCCGTGAGCTCCAGTTTGATGGCGATCGTCAATCCGGCTTTGCAAAAGGGAGTCGATTGGCCGTCGTTCGTCGTGTCGCAGTTTATTTTCGGAATCGTCGCCGCTCTGACGGTCGTGCAGGCGAAGCGCCTTCCTCATCTGGTCGCGGGGACATTGGGGGGTATTGTTGGCGGCTTGTTGATGCCGATTCCCGCAGTTCTTTGGGGCCTGCTGACTGGTCGCGGCATTTGGTACCCGGTCAATTTGCTCGCGGCCATGGTCGAACGGGACATCGGCCAGCAGCCGCTCGAGCAGCTCAAGCTCTTTCACAGCGATTGGTTTGTCGTTGCCTTGGTGTTGCACGCTGGGCTCTCGGTCGGCTTCGGCATCGTGTATGGTCTCGCGCTCCCGAGATTGCCGGTGATTCCCGGCCCAATGTGCTGGGGGGGCATGCTGATGCCCATGTTATGGACGGGAGTCAGCTTTGGATTGATGGGGGTCGTCAACCCTGTCCTTCAGCAGCGCGTCGATTGGCCCTGGTTTATTGTCTCGCAGTTTGTCTTCGGTTTGGTGGCATCGATCGCCGTCGTTCGTTCGGAAACGATCCGCGTGCCGCCGGCCGGTCCTGGCCCGGCATCGCCGCAGGTGAGTCATGATGTGTAGGGGGTCGGTGATCGGTGGAGATTGCCCGCAGGCTTACCGGAGCCGCCGCGTTGCCGAGCGGTCTCTGCTCGGGCTCGCTGCGCTCGTTGTTGCGTTGCTGAGCGGTTGTGATTTCCCTGGTAAGCCGAATCCCGCCGACCGCCCGGTGCCGCCAGAGAAGGTCTTGGAATTTGCGCCGCTGTTCAAAACAAACTGCGCGGGCTGCCACGGGACTGACGGAGAACTTGGTCCCGCACCTCCCCTCAACGATTCGTTATTCCGCTCGATTGTGCCGGAGAAGGAATTGGAACGCGTTGTGAGCGCCGGTCGTCCGGGCACACCGATGCCGGCGTTCGCGCTCGCCAATGGCGGAACATTGACGGCTGCGCAAATCCGAGTGCTGGTCTACGAGATCAAAGGCATTCACTACCGGCTTGCGGACGTAGCCGAGGGAAAAGAGAGCGAGCGTCAGCCGGCGCGACGCCGCTGGGATCGCGCCGCAATGGGGAATCCCCAAGACGGTGGCGGCGGATACGCCTTCGTATCTGTCGCCCAAATCCACGCCGATTCGAACGAGCGCCGATTGCGAGCGGATCCGCAACACGGTCTTCGCGCGGGCTTGTGCCGGATGTCACGGAGAGTTCGGCGAAGGAGGGGAAGCCGGCCCCATCAACGATCATTCATTTCTAGCACTTACGAGCGACCAGGCGCTGCGGCGTCTGATAATCACGGGACGACCCGACTTGGGGATCCTCACGGGGCAACCCGACTCGGGGATGCCCGATTACGCGGGTACAAACGGCCGAGACTCGGATTTTAAACGTCTGACATCCGACGAGATCAACGAGCTTGTGGATCTCCTGGCCTCCTGGCGAACAGGCACAGCCGGTGACCTCTCACAAGCACGAACTGACAAATGATTCAGAAACGATTCTCTCGCACGCAGACTTGGAACTGAGCCATGGAAGCGGAACGTGACAAGATGACCGAACCGACACCCGCTCAATTCGGGCGTCGGACATTCTTGCAATGGCTCAGCTACGGATTGGGCGGTGTCGCGGCGGTGCTCGCCGGAGTTCCCTTCGTCGGCTTCCTGCTCCGAACGCCGAAGTCGCCACCGGAATGGGTAACGCTCGGGCCGCTCGAAAAATTTCCGGTCGGCGAGACCCGGATGGTGACCTTCGACAATCCGATTCGAGAGCCCTGGGACGGGATCACCGCAAACACCGGGGTCTACGTTCGCTACGAAGGGAAAGAAAACACTGAAAAGGATCAGTACCTGGTCCTCGCAGTCAATTGCGCCCATTTGGGGTGTCCCGTCTCGTGGTTTCCGCAGTCGGGCCTCTTTATGTGCCCGTGCCACGGCGGTGTTTATTACGGCAACGGCGAACGGGCATCGGGACCTCCGCCTCGGGGCCTGTACCGCTGCGTTTGGCGAATTCGCAAGGGGCAGCTCGAAGTCCAAGCGCCGCACTATCCGACTCTGCAAGACACGCTCGATAAGCCCGCTTAGCAATTGGTGAGAGAGCGACGATGAAAGCACTGGTTGCCCTAGGACGTTGGTTCGACGCGCGGCTGGGCGTGCGCGACAGCCTGGTTCCCCTGATGGAGCACCCCGTTCCGAAACAGCTGGCCGGGCCGCTCGGCTGGTGGTACGTCTTTGGAAGTGCCTCGCTGACACTGCTGCTCGTTCAAATCCTCACCGGTATCGGTCTGTCGCTCGTCTTCGTGCCCTCCGCCGACAAGGCCTACGAAAGCTTGCTGTATCTGAACTATGACCATCCGCTCGGCTGGTTTCTGCGGGCGCTGCACTACTACGCGGGGACCGGCATGACCGTCATGGTCCTGGTTCACATGACGCAAGTGTTCCTGCACGGGGCCTACAAGTACCCTCGCGAGCTGACCTGGGTGACAGGGGCCTGCCTGCTGCTGTGCACGCTGGGAATGTTCTTTACCGGCCAGGTGCTTCGTTGGGATCCCGATGCCTATTGGGGCCTGGCGGTCGGCGCCTCGATGGCAGGACGAGTGCCGTTACTGGGCCCGCAGGTCGTGCATTGGTTGCTGGGCGGGCCCGTGATCGGCGGCGCCGCGTTGAGCCGGTTTTTCGCGCTGCACGTCTTTGTAATTCCCGGCGCGCTTCTCGGCCTGCTCGGCGTGCATCTTTGGCTGGTCGTCAAGCGGGGCGTCAGCGTTCCCCCGGTCCCCGGGCAGATCGTCGATCCAGAAACCTACGACGCCGAGTACGAGAAAGTGCTCGACGACGGCACTCCGTTTCTCGGCGAGGCGATGTTGAAAGATGTCGTCGTGTCCGCGCTGGCCGTGATCGTCGTCGTGGTCGTCGCGGCACTGGTGGGTCCCAAGGGACCGACCGGCCCGCCCGATCCGACGATGAGCGGGGCAAACCCCCGTCCGGAATGGCCCTTCTTGTGGTTGTTCGGACTGTTATCGCTGAGTCCAGCCGGCGCCGAAACGTTCATCATGCTCGTCTTCCCCGTCCTTTTGATTATCGCACTGTTTCTTGTCCCATTTGTTTCGAATCGTGGAGAGCGGGCTCCCACCCGGCGCCCTGTCGCCTCGCTCGGCGTTGTGGTGATCTACACCGTTCTCGGAGCACTGACCTGGCAAGGCGCCACCGCGCCCTGGTCACCAGTGATGACCGCATGGAGCGGAGATCCAATTCCGACAAGCATCGTCGCAGAGAGCACTCCTCGCGAGCTCGTGGGGTCGCTCGTGTTTCAGAACAAAAACTGTCGCAACTGTCACGCGCTCGAAGGCATCGGCGGCAAGCGCGGCCCCGATTTGACTTTTGTGGGCACGCGCCTGACTCGCGACCAGTTGATCGATCAGATCAGCAACGGGACGCCCGGAGGCGGCAATATGCCGGCCTACGCGGAACAAATAAAACCGGCGGAAATGTCGGCTGTTGTCGATTTCCTGGTGAACCGGCGGCCCGCTGGCCAAGCGCCGGCCCGTGAGGCGTCTCTTCAGTCGCCCAGAACGTCGAAGCCATGAGTCCAACGGTCGACGCCTTCCTGCGATCCTGGCCATTCGACCCCTGGCTCTTCGTTACGCTCTTCGCGACCGGCGCGATCTATCTGCGAGGCTGGCTCGCGCTGCGCCGTCGCGACCCCTGGCGCTGGAGGGCGCCGGAGCTGTGTGCGTTTTTCGGCGGCTTGGTCGCTCTCTTTCTGGCGCTGGCTTCACCAATCGAGCCGTTCGCCGCGCTCTTTCTGCAAGTGCACATGGTGCAACACGTGTTGCTGATGATGGTCGTGCCGCCTCTCTTATGGCTGGGCAATCCGTTCTTCCCCTTGCTCCGCGGCTTGCCGCAGCCGGTCCGCGCGTATTGGGTCGGTCCGATTTTGCGATCGCATCTCGTCAGTCGATTTTTCACGTGGCTGTCCCATCCCAAAGTCGCGCTGCCTTTGCTCGTAGCCGCCAGTTGGGGATGGCACCTCCCGGCGGCCTACGAATTGGCACTGCGTTCACCCGGTTGGCACTACGTTCAGCACGCGTGCTTCCTGGGGACGGGGATGTTGTTCTGGTATCCCGTCGTCCGCCCTTATCCCAGCCGGCCGCGCTGGTCGCCCTGGCTGCTTTTTCCTTACCTGATTTTGGCCGATGTCCAGAACACTGTCCTCTCGGCCCTGCTGACGTTCTCCGATCGCCTGTTGTACCCGTACTATGCCGAGGTCCCGCGAATCGGCGGCGTGTCAGCCCTCGAGGATCAGTCCGCGGCGGGCGTCATCATGTGGGTGCCGGGGTCGTTGGTCTACTTGGCGCCACTCTTCGTAATCGGCGTTCGGCTGCTGGTCGGCGGCGATCGCGTGACGTCGCGGAGAACCGTCGCGTGGCGCGCCCTTCGAGTTCCCGGTGCGCGATTCTCGGGCGCCGGCACCGCTGGCATGCTCCCCCTCACCCCCGACCCCTCTCCCGCAAGGGGAGAGGGGAGAGAGATTCCAGGCGGAGAGGGGAGAGAGATTCCAAGAGAGTGCTCCTTACCTTCTCCCCTCTCCCCTTGCGGGAGAGGGGTCGGGGGTGAGGGGGCATCCAGCGATCGTCCCAACATCGCGCACGGTCAGTTAATTGGCGGCTCGTCGTCCGGGCAAGTTGCTCTGCCGATTCTCGGACAGCCACAGCAGATCAGGCGACGGCCAAGAGCGTTCGACGCTCTGCGCATTCCCGGACTGGGACGCTTTCTGCGCTGGCGGTACGCGAGGATGACTCTTCAGATTCCGCTGATGCTGCTCGCCGGCGTCATCATCTACGACGGACTTTGCGGGCCACCCGTCGGGGCGATGAACCTTGCCGGCGTGTTGCCTTGGATTCACTGGCGGGGTCTGGTCGTGATTGGGATGCTGGCGGCGGGCAACGTCTTCTGCATGGCGTGTCCGTTTATGTTGCCTCGAGCCCTGGCTCGCCATTGGCACGTGGCCACACGCGCGTGGCCGACCTGGCTACGCAACAAATGGCTATCGGTTCTGTTGCTGGTCATTTTTCTCTGGGCGTACGAGGCCTTCGCCCTTTGGGACAGTCCCTGGGCCACGGCCTGGATCGTGCTGGCCTACTTTGCGGCCGCCTTTGCGGTCGACAGTTTTTTTCGCGGCGCGTCGTTCTGCAAATACGTTTGCCCGATCGGACAGTTCAACTTCGTGCAGTCGCTGATCTCGCCGCTGGAAATCACGGTGCGCGAGCCGGCAGTCTGCACCTCGTGCAAAACCAAGGACTGCATTCGCGGCAGCGAGACGAGTCCCGGATGCGAGCTGCGCCTGTTCCAGCCTCGCAAATCGAGCAACATGGACTGCACCTTCTGCCTCGACTGCGTCCACGCTTGCCCCCACGACAACATCGGCATCCTTGGCGTGCCGCCCGGTCGAGAGCTGTGGAACGATCCGTTCCGCTCGGGCGTCGGACACTTTGGGAAGCGGCTCGACCTGGCCGCCTTGTGCGTGGTCCTGACGTTCGGTGCTTTCGCCAATGCCGCCGGAATGACCGCGCCACTGGTGGCCTGGCAGAACCGAATCAGTTTGAACTGCGGGTTGCAATCACCGTTGGTCGCAACCACCGCGTTTTATTTCGTCGCCCTGATCGCGATTCCGCTGCTTTTTGTCGGAAGCGCGGCCTTCCTCAGTCATCGCTCGGCCGGGCTGACCCACACTTGCGCGGACGTCGCCACCCGATATTCCTACGCCCTCGTTCCGTTAGGGTTCAGCATGTGGCTGGCCCACTACAGCTTCCATTTTCTGACAAGTTACGCCAGCGTGGTCCCGACAACGCAGCGATTCTTCGCCGATTTCGGCTACGCGCTCTTCGGATCGCCCAAGTGGAGCTGCGCCTGTTGTGTTCCGGCCGCGACCTGGCTGCTGCGACTGGAAATTGTCTTCCTCGATCTGGGCCTGTTGCTATCTCTCTACGCGGGCTATCGAATTGCCCTCTCACACACGCTCAGACCGGCAGCGGCACTCAAGGCCGTGGCGCCCTGGGCGGCACTCATGCTGCTCTTGTTCGGCGCCGGCATTTGGATCGTGTTCCAACCCATGCAGATGCGCGGCACTCTGCCGATGGTGGGATGAGACGTGCGCGGAAACGTCAGTGCGATCGGCATTCTGTCAGCGTGGCTCACGCTGGGAGCGGCAATGTCAGTCGCTCGGGGGGACGGAGGCACGGTGCGCTGCTCCGGGCGCGTTGGCGACCGCTTGATCACGGTCTTTACCGATCCGACGCCGCCGCGTTCCGGGGTCGTGGACGTCAGCGTCCTGATCCAAGAGGCAAGCTCGGGAAAGCCACGTCCAGACATACCGGTGATCGTCGAAGCCCAACGAGTCGATCAGCCCCACAAGCAAATCCGTGCCCCTGCAACGACGGAAGCCGCCACGAATAAACTGTTGCGCGCGGCACAGCTTGATCTGGCCGCGGGTCGCTGGCACGTCGACATCGTCACCGAAGACTCCGGCCTGGTGTCGCAGCTCGAGTTCGATCTCGACGTCGCCGAAGGGCTACCACCGTGGATCCAGATGTGCTTCTGGATCGGTTGGCCGCTGGCCGCGATTGGGTTGTTCGTCATGCATCAATTTCTTGTGCGCCAGCGGCCGCAAAGCACGACCCGAAACACGGTGCTGACGTGATCAATCATCCCCTCCCAATCAAGGTCTTTGTGGCCTGATCACGGTTGCCGTAAGGAGTCACAAGTGGAAACGCCCCCCGTCGGGAAGCCGGCTGCTGATTTGCGCGACTACCTTGCCGAGGAGAGAACCTTTCTGGCATGGATTCGCACGGGACTGACCTTGATGGGATTCGGTTTTGTGGTCGCGCGCTTTGGGCTCTTTCTGGAGGTGATGCAAATCACGCGAGGGGCATCGGTTCCGCAGTCTCACGGGCTCTCGCGCTGGGCCGGGGCAGCATTCATGGCAACCGGCGTGGCCATCAATCTCTTGTCGATACGTCGTCACTTGCGCCTGGTCAGCCAACTCAATCGGGGAGAAGTCGTCGCCGAGCGCGCTTCCTATCTGGCCGTGACGCTTGCCGTGTTTCTGGCGTTGATTGGCATGGCCATGGCGCTCTATGTGAGTTTCACCTAAAGCGGCCCGCCGCTCCCGGGGTGGGGATATTGGACTTTTCATCTTGGACTCCTGCCGATCGTGCCGACCGAGTACCATAAATTCCGCAGGGCGGGGGCCACACATTGACGGCGGTGGAGAAGACGGGATGATCGTCGACGTCTGATGAAAATTTTGCTCCTGGCCGACATCCACTCGAATTGGCCGGCACTCGCCGCGATTAAAGAGACGTACGACGTTTGCCTCTTCCTGGGCGACCTCGTCGATTATGCGACCGATCCGATTCCGTGCATCGACTGGGTGCGCGAGAAAGCGACGGCGGCCGTCCGCGGCAATCACGATCATGCCGTCGCACAACGGATTCCCGCCAAGCACGGCTCGGGACTGCGCAACCTGGCCGCAATGACCCGGCCGATCCACTGGCGCGTGCTCAACCCGTCGCGGGTGAAATACCTGGCCCGGCTGCCGTTGACGAAGCGAATCGTCGTCGATGAAAAATCGCTGTACCTCGTCCACGGCACGCCCCGCGATCCGCTCGACGAATATCTGCTGGAAGATCCCGAAACGTGGCGGGCACGGGTCGAGTCGATCAACGCCGATTTTGTCTGCGTCGGTCACACGCACATTCCATTTCACATCGACCTGGGTCACATGCAGGTCATCAATCCCGGCAGCGTCGGGCAGCCGCGCGACGGCGATCCGCGCTGCGCGTACGCCGTCATCGAGAACGGCCAGGTTTCGCTCCGGCGCGTCGAATACGACATCGACGCCACCTTGCGGCAAATGACGACAGCCGGCGTCGATGAAGAGACCGTCGGGATCGCCGAGAATGTGCTGAAGACGGGCGGCCGCGTGGAACCTCCGGGCGACCCGAATTGATACAGAGCCGCCTGGCGATCCCAATTGACGAGAACCGGGACGTTACCACTTCCCCGCGTGGGAGCCGCCGTCCACGTGCAACACTTCGCCGGTGACCGTCGCCGCTTCGGTCAGGTAGAGGACGGCGTCGGCGATGTCTTTGACGCTCACAATCCGGCCCATTGGCGAAAACGTTTTCAGGACGTCCTTGGGGTCGTTCTCGTGCATCGGCGTGTCGACGACTCCCGGCGCGACCGCATTCACGCGAATTCCGTCCTTCGCGTATTCCATGGCCAGATTCCGAGTCGCGGCTTCGAGGCCCCCTTTGGTCATCATGGGAACGGCGGCAGGAATGCCCGCGATCGGATGTTCGACCATTGTGGTCGTGATGCTGATGACGCTGCCTCCCGATTTCTGCCGCAACATCTGCTTGATCGCCAGCTGCGTCACGTAGAGGAAACCTTCCAGGTTCGTTGAGACCAGCGACCTGAAGTCCGCAACCGTGTAATCGAGGAAGGGCTTGCTGAAGAAGATGCCCGCGTTGTTGACCAGGGCGTCGATCGTGCCAAATCGCCCAACGGCGGTCTCGGCGATCTTTGCCGCCGTGGCCGAATCCCCGATGTCGCCATCGACGAGGGCCAAATTGTCCGCCGATCGAAACGTGCCGGATTTCGTGATGCTGCGAGAACTCGCCACGACCTTGTAACCGCGTTCAAGGAAGGCACTCACGATGCCAGCGCCGATTCCTTGGGAGGCTCCTGTCACGATTGCGGTTTTGGATTTCGCTGCCACGGACGTCCTCCTGCAGTTGCGATCCGTTTTGTTTGACACCACGCAACACTGCTAGCGGCTCGCGCCGATCGGCTCACAATATTTGAGCGCGAGGAGCGCGTAAGCAGTGGCGAGATTCGGATCGCCTTCCAGCCAGCGTTCCTTCGGATTGAGCCAGCTGCCGTTCTGCTGTTGCAGATGAAACAACTGTTCGGCCAGTTCTTTGCGCCAATCGTGCTTCTGCCCTGCGGCGTCTTCAAACTGGTCGACTTTCAGCACCGACAGCGTCTTGGCGAACGTGTCGAAGTAGTAGAAGAGGCCCTGCTGGCCGAGGCCTGGGTTCTCTTCGACCGTATAGTGGTTGCGGATCCACTCCGAGGCCGCCTTCACGCGCGGATCCTTCGCCGTCAGGCCGGCGTAAATCATGCTTTTGAGGCCGGCATAGGTCATCGAGCCGTACGAGCGCAGCCCGCCGTTGGCGGTGTTGCCGGCCGGCGATGATCCCCCGCCCGCCACCGTATAGATGAATCCGCCGTCGTTGACCTTCGCGGCCAGGGGCGTCTGGTTATACGGCGACTCGAGATTCTGACAGCGGGAAACGAAGATCAGCGCCTTTTGAATGTTCGGGTCGTCGTCCTTGGCGCCGAGCGTTTTCAAGGCGTCGACCAGGAATTGCGTGTTCGAGAGATCGGGCCGCTTTTTCGATGGGCCGTAGTCGGCCCCACCATAGCGAACATCCGACTTGTCGATCCCCTCTTCCTCGTCCCATTGCAGTCCGCGGAGGAATTTGTCAGCGCGGGAGAGGATTTGATCGTACCGGCCGTCGGCGTCGGCCGCCTTGAGCGCCACCACGGCGACGCACGTTTCGTAATTCTTGTGCGAGGTGCTGGGATGATAAATCCCGCCGTCCTTCTGCACGTACGTTTCGAGCGCTTTCAGGCCCTTCACCACGGTTGGATCGGTGATGGGCACGCCACTTCGCAAAAGTGCCGTCACCGCGAGCGCCGTGACGCCGGTTGACGTGTTCGAAGTCCAGGTCCCGTCGCCGGCCTGGGTCGCCTTGAGGAAGTCGATCGCTTTCTGGCGAACCTCGGCCAACTTGTGCGCGTCCGCGCCGAATTTCTGATCGGCCGCCAGCGACGGCCCGGCGACGAGCGCCAAGGTACAAAACAGGCCGGCAAGTCTCGCGAAGCGGTGGATCGGCATCGAGCTCATTCCTTCGGCTGAAGTTGTCGTCTCGAAAGCGGCGCGCGGCTGAACCCTGTTTAAGTATAGGCGCGGACATGACCCGACCCAAGGTGGCGGCATTATGTCCCGGATGCAATTCTGGCGCCATGCCAGACGAGCATTTACAATCGACCCGGTGCAGCAAAAATGTGACAATCAACAGCGTCGCATCGGCCTTTTGCGCAGGAGGGATCTCGCGATGCAAACGATGCTTGACCAAAATCCGCAACACGCTGCGTGGTCTCTGCGTGCGGCGAGACGGGCAGTGGTCGCCGCGGCCATCGTGTGCCTTGGCAGCCTCACCGGCGTCGCGCCGGCGGAAAATCCACCGCGGGAAGGACAAAAAACCGCCGCGAAGCCGCTCCCGCCTCCGCCCTGGATCGTGAACGGCCGAGTCACTGATGAAGCGGGGCGGCCAATCGAAGGGGCGGAGGTTCGCGTCAATGCGGGAATGGGAACGTTGGGCTGCACGGGCATCACGGAAACCGATCGTGACGGCCGCTACTCGCTGCGCTTCGGGCCCGGAATTCTTGGTCCCGATGTCCAATCGGCAATCGTTCATGCCTCGACGCCCGGACGAACGGACCGGGATCTCGGTCGCCAAGGCTTCTTCACGGCCGCCCTTAAGCCGGTTCAAAAGAGCCGACACGTCGACCCGGCAACGACCTTCCTGCCCAACCAGCCGCGGACCGTCGATTTCGTGCTCGTTCCGTCGGCGAAGATCGAGCTGACGGTCGAGAACGATCAACCCGTTCCGATCGGGCCGACGTGGGTCACGCTCGTGGGCGACACGATGCCCCCCGGCTGCAGCGTCGCGGCCGACGGCACGACCAACGACCACGGCATGCTGACGCTTTATGAGGTGCCGACGGGCTACGCCTGGCGATTCGAAGTGCGAAAACTCGGCTCCGGGGAGACGCTGCGATCGCGCCCCTTCACGCTTCCCAAAGCGCGGGAATATGGGGCTCGGTTGCAGATCGAAAAGGTCCCACAGTTGGAAGCCTCGATTTTGACAATTCGGGGATTCGGACAAGCGGGCAAGGACGTGCGTAACGAAGTGCTCGGCGAGGATCCGTTCGCCGAACAGCCCCCCGGCCCCGATGTGCAAAAACGCGGACACGAGCTTTTGCGAAAGATCGGGGAGGCGAACCGCTATTGGTTGGACGAACCGCCGGGAAGCGTCAAAACGTGGTCGTACACGTTCCATGACTTGGAGGGAACAACGACCCACAACGTGATCCCGGCGGATCGAGACGTCCCGCTCGAGGCCCTCCACGGCACCTTTTACGTTCCAGCCCTGCGCTATCTCACGAAGCCCGACCAATTCGGCAACATCCTGATTCGGGGGATCGACGAACGCGACGGAACGTTGCGGGTCTGGTATACCTTCCTCAAACCGCTCGGCGTGCGACTGCCGAACGGGCGGGGAAATGGACCGATCAACGACGTGCGGCTCGTCGTCGATGCCAAGACGTTGACGCCGCGCGAGCATGCGCCGACCTGGAGGCCCTGGTATCGCGAGACGTTCGCCGATTTCGTCCCGTGCGCCGAGGGGACGTACGCCCCGCGTTCGATCCATGTCGACGGATTTGAATCGAAGTTCGATCTTGGATTTGATGTCTACGAGCCCGGGCTGTGGTTGTTCGCTGAGAACCGTTCGCAGACCAAAAACGGCAAGCGCAAAATTCTCGAGCGGATGGACGACGTGGTCATCAATGGACAGCCGGGAGTCGTGCGGAAGTCGTTGCGGCAACAGCCGCCATTCCGACGCGGAGGGAACGTCTGGTCTGGCACGAGTTTCGCTAGCGTCATGGATCGCTAGAATCGCCCGATTTCCAAGCCGAGTCCCAACGACCTCCCGCCACTGACCCAAACCGATGCTCGTCGAAGGCAAACGCCCGCGCGAACTGCACTGGTACCACGCCGGGCCGATGCTCTTCGGCGACTGGGGGACCAGCCGGCTGTACGTTTTGGGGCTGGCCTTCTACTACACGCGGCACGCCGCACTTTGGTACATGCTGGCGATGTCGGTGGTGCTCGTGGCCGTCGGCTGGGCTTACCAAAACATCTGCCGAATTTACCCGGACGGCGGCGGCGTCTATTCGTCGGCCCGTCATCGTTCGCCCACATTGGCGATGATCGGCGGATTGCTGTTGTGCGCCGATTACCTGGTGACGGCCGCCCTCTCCGCGGTTGATGCGTTCCATTACTTGAACGTCGGACGCCCTGCGCTGTTTGCCATCGGAGCAATCCTCGCGATCGGCGCCGTCAACTATCTGGGCCCGAAGAAATCGGGATCGTTGGCGCTGGTGGTGGCGCTCGCAACGATCGCGCTGACACTCGTGATCGCCGCCTGGGCCGTGCCGTCCTTGGGAAATGCTCACGTCTCGCCCGCTGAAGGTAGCCCCTTACATTGTTGGGTGCAGTTCACCTCGCTGATTCTGGCCATCTCGGGCGTCGAGGCGATCGCCAATATGACGGGTCTGATGGTCGAGCCGGTCGAGCGAACCTCCGCCAAGTCGATCTATTCGGTGCTCTGCGAGATCGTCGTGCTCAACCTGGTGCTGACGGTCGCCATGCTGGCCATGCCGCTGGACGTGCTGGGCGGCGGCAATCCGGACAACGCCTATGTCCTGCACCGCGACGATATGCTCCGCGCGATCGCGACCTATTACGTCGGGCCGGCGTTTGCGGCCGTGGCCGCCGTGGTGTTCGCGATGCTCTTGCTCTCGGCAGCCAATACGGCGATCACGGACCTCGTGAGCATTCAGTTCATGATGGCCCGCGACAAAGAGCTACCAGCTCCGCTGGGGCTGCTGAACACGTGGGGGATGCCCGTCCTGCCGCTGGTGCTGGCGACGCTCTTTCCCGTCGCGATTTTGGCCGTCGTTTCCGACGTGGAACAATTGGCCGACCTTTATGCGATCGGCGTGGTAGGAGCGGTGGCGATCAATCTCGGATCCTGCGCGACGAATTTTCAGGTGGCGCTGACCCGCGTGCAGCGGATCGGCATGGGAGTGATCGCCGTCATCATGACGGGGATCTGGATCACGATTGCCATCGAAAAGCCGCATGCTCTCATTTTTGCGAGCTGCATTCTGGTCGTCGGTCTGACGGCCCGAATTCTTTTCAGAAACCGCGAATATGTGCGCCACTGGATCTTGGAGGAGTTTAGCGCGGCTCGCCTGTTCCTGCCGAAATTGGCGTCTGAAGCGGCGACCGCCACTGCCACGGCGCTGGCCCCGATTCCAGCCGCGGAGGGGGCGGGAGATCACGAAGTCGCCCAGGGACTCACTCCAGGACGAACGGGCGGCCGCATTTTGCTGACGACGCGCGGCAATTTGCCTGCCTTCCGTTTCGCGCTCGAACGGGCCAAACTCCAAAAGGCCGAGCTGTTCGTGGTCTTCATCCGGAATCTGGCTGTGGCGGTTCTCGGCACACCAAGCACGCCCGATTACGAGGCGGACCCCGCCGCGAAGAAATTCTTTGAGATCGTCTCGCGGGAAACCGAGGGAAGTGGCGTGACGGTGCACTCGAAGTACGTGGTCGCCCGCAATGTCGCTGGCGCAATCGTGCACCTGGCCACGGGACTCGCAGCCGACACCCTCGTCCTGTCGGCTCCGCAGCATGGAGTTTTGTGGCGCACGGTGAAGGGGAATGTCCTCAAGAGCGTGAAGCGACGGTTGCCGAAGCAGATCGAACTGATTGTGCGATCGGAACCCAGCAAGGCGCGAACAAAACCGGCCGCTTCATAAGGGCACAACGCAAGAGCTCTGCGTCAGCGCGAGGGGGAGCCGGCGGCTCTCGTCCATTCCAGCTCACCGGTTTGGGTGACGTCGTAACCGGGCAAATCACCAAGCAGCCGCTGGTAGGCGGCACAGCGCGCGACCCGAATGAGCGCTTGGATCCGCGGATCGTCCTCGAGAGACTTCGCAAACACCAGATCGTAGTCTTCCAGCCGCACCGAAAGAAAATCGAGCCCCACCTCCTCACTCGCCAGGCGGACGCAGACGCCCGCGTCGGCCCAGCCGCTGCGCAGCGCCTCGGCCACTCCGCGATGGTCGCGAGCGACGCGACTGGGAAGGCGACGGGATCCGAGCAACTGTTTTTGACACTGCTCGGCCCCCGAGCCGGGCTCCCGCCCCACCCATTGAAGCCGCTGCCGCAGCAGCTTTTGCAAGGACGTCGATTTCTCCTGCCGGCTGCGAAAGGCGACCCCTTCCTCCCAGCGGGCAATCCGCAGGAGGCCGGCCGGTTTGCCTAATTCCCGCGCGACGAACCTGGCGTTGCCCGGACGTCCGCCTGCCGCGGAAAGATGAATTCCCGCCGCGTGAACGCGGTCTTCCGCAAGCAGCTTGAGCGCCGCGGCGCTGGAGCGTCCCAGCACGATCATTCGCATCCCCGTCGCACGACTAAACTGCGAGGCGAGCAACCCGGCGGCCGGATCGCAGCAGGCCACCACGAGCGTTCGCGCGGGCGATTCCTCGGCGACACAGCGATTTGCCCCGTCGACGAAAACGCCGTCGTGCGCATATTCCGTCGTCACCGGCTCCTCGATCGGAAACGAGAGAATCCGCCCGGCGACTTCTGCTTGCCAATAGCGGATCTTGGCCCCGCGGGGCAGCCAGGACCATTGCAGGGGCGCGGTAGCCGGTCGTGAGCCGAACAAGTCTTCGACCGTGCACCCAAAGCATCGAGCGAGCGCCAGGGCCGCGGTCACCGAGGGACTCAGCCGGTCGATCTCGATTGCGCTGACGGCCGCCCGCGAGATGCCCACCCGGCGGGCCAGCTCAGCCTGGCTCCAGCCGCGGCGCACGCGCTCGCCGCGGACTCTTTGCCCAGGTCTCAACTCGGCGGGCCCCGGATCGTCTCGAAAAACTGTGTCTGCCATCTTTTTACCAGCCTAAAGTGGTTATGACATCATCATACCACTATAGTGTTACGATTCTGTCACGCAAAACTGTCCGGGATCCGCAGCCAGATTGTCGCTAAGGAGTTCCAACCTTGTTTCGCCACCCTCAGACGTCTCTCTCCACGCGCCGCTGGGGTTTCACAATGATCGAACTTTTGGTCGTGATCGCCATCATAGCCCTTCTGGCGGGCCTGCTGCTGCCCGCCGTGCAGGCGGCGCGCGAAGCGGCTCGACGCACGCAGTGCCGCAACAACCTCAAGCAAATCGGCGTGGCGCTGCACAACTACCATGATATCCACCGCACGTTCCCTCCGGGACGCGAGCGGAGCCTGGTCGACGGTCAGGGGCGCTGTTTTTCGGCTTATGCGCACATCTTGCCACAGCTCGAGCAGGCCAACGCCTTCCAAATGGTCGACTTCAACTTCAATCCCGAAGCCACCCAGAACGTCCCGATCATGAACTTCCCAATGTCCATCTTGCTCTGCCCCAGCGACTCCTATCCAATCGACATCCAGAACAACCGGGCCGTGCACAATTATCTCTTGAACACGGGGACGAGCTTTCCCCTCTCTCCCCGAAACCCGGGAAACGTCCCGATCAACGGCATCTTCTACGAAAACTCGTCGACGAAACTTCGCGACATCACGGATGGCACTTCGTACACAGTTTGCATCAGCGAAACCGTTCGCTCTAAGAAAGTTGGCAACAACGGGCAGACAGTGTGGGACGGCGTCAGCGCAATTGACGGCTTTGTGCTCACTCAGGGAAACAACAACAGCACGGTCGGGCCCGAGTTGACGGATTACGCCGCACAGTGCCACTCCCCAGGGCTCGTGCTCATGGAAGAGCGGGGGAGTGGCTGGCTCTTTGGCGCTCCGGGACATTGTCTTTACAACCACATCCGCGGGCCAAACGACCTGGACGTCGATTGCCGCGGCGGCCTGCCCTTTAGCACCACCACCAACCAATGGTGGGACCTGCTCTCCCACAATATCGCCGCCCGCAGCCGACATCCGCTGGGGGTGCTCGCGCTGTACTGCGACGGCCACGTCGACTTCGCGAGCAACTCGATCGATCTGACCGTTTGGCAGGCGTTGGGCACCCGCAACGGTTCGGAGACAATCTCAGTGAATCAGGAAGGTCCGTGAACGTGTCTTAACCGAGACAGTTGATGCCCCGCTCTCGGGCTGCTACTGATTGAAGACGCCGCGAATCGCGAGAGTCGATGTTCTGCCCAAAGGGAGCCGCTGCGATGATCGATCTGAACCGGCGTCATTTTCTGCAATCCGCTTCGCTGTTTGCCGGTTGCGGCTATGTCGGCACTGTCCTCGGCGGCCCGGCGGACAGCAAGCCCACCTTCGCTCCGCGGCCGACCTTCGATCCCGCCGCGCTGTTCCTGACCTGGCAGCACGATCCGACGACCACGATGACCGTGCAATGGATCGGTGACAACGAGCAGGACGGCCTCACCCGGCCGGTCTGGTACGCGAAGGACCGATCGGAAGAGTGGCGCAGCGTGCCGGGAAAGTCGCGGCCATTTCCGCTGACGGACCGTTGGATCTTCCGCACGGAATTAACCGGCCTCGAGCCCGACACCGACTACCGTTTTCGCGTCGGCCTCGACTCGGCCGAACAGCGCTTTCGCACGATGCCCGCCAAGGCGACCAACACGATTCATTTCGTTTCGGGGGGCGACAGCGGCATCGGCAGGCATGCCAGCAACAACAATCGTGTCGCGGCCGCCCAATCGCCGCAATTCGTGGTTGTCGGCGGGGACCTGGCTTACGAAAACGGGACGTCGCCCGCCGCCTTTTTCCAGTACATCAAGAATTACGCCCACGACCTTAAAGACGACAAAGGCCGACTGATCCCCATGCTGGCCTGCATCGGCAACCACGAAGTCGCCGGCGGCTACGCAAGAACGCGGAAAGAGGCGCCGTTCTTCTACGCAATGTTCGACGGGCTGTTCAGTGAGACCGGATACGCCAAGCTCGACTTCGGTGACTATCTGTCGCTCATCCTTCTCGACACCGGCCACACGACGCCGGTCAAAGGGGCCCAGACCGACTGGCTGGCGAGCACGCTCAAAGAGCGCGAAGAACTCCCGACTCTTTTCGTCTTCAATCACGTGCCGGCGTACCCCTCGTACCGGCCGTATGCGTATGACGGGCAGGAGGATGGAGGAATCGGAGCCGACCAGCGCAAGTACTGGTGCCCGTTGTTCGAGCGATACAACGTCGACGCCGTCTTCGAACACCACGACCACACGTTCAAGCGGACGCATCCCATGCTGGACGGCCGCGTGAACGACAACGGCATCGTTTATCTGGGTGACGGATCGTGGGGCAAGATCCGTCGGCCCAAGACTCCGCAGCAGCGTCCGTACCTGGCCGTGTCGGACGAGTCGTACCACATGTCCGTGCACCGGATCGAAGGCAAGGAACGCTTCCACGTCGCACTGTCGGACGTCGGCCGCGTGGTCGATGTGTGCGTGACCACGAAACGCAGCCATCGCCGCACGACCTGACAAAGAAGCGCCGGCGAGCCGCCTGCGTAAGCTGGCGGGTGCTTCCTTTTTTGGTGCGGCGCAATCTCTCGATCACTGATCGAAGAGGAAGCACCATCGGGCTTACGCCCGACGCTCGCCGGGGTTATTGAGCGCGCTCAGCCGACATCGAACTTCTGCACGCGGCCGTTCATCGTGTCGGCGACGTACAGGAAGCCGCGGCTGTCGAGTGCCAGCGCGTGTGGCACGTGGAACTGGCCGGGCTTTGTGCCCAGGCCGCCGATGCCGCGTAGATACTTGCCATCGTTGGTGAATTGTTGCACGCGGCTGTTGGTGGCGCCGACCCAGACACGGTTCTGCCGATCGACGCAGATTCCGATCGGCCCGCCCATGTTCGACATTTTTCCGTTCCTTTGCAGAGGCGGAGGGCCGAAGCCGCCGGGCGCCGTGCTCCCGCTGCCCCAGTAGGCGAGAAGCTTTCCATCCGGCGTGAACTTCTGGATGCGCTTGAGGTCTGCATCGGTGGTGTAGACATTGCCCGTCGCGTCGAAGGCGACAAACTGCGGACCGGCGAATCGCCCGCCCGCGCCGGCGTTTCCGCCGAACTGCCCCGGCTCCTTGCCGTGGCTGCCCCACTTTCCGACGAACTTGCCGTCTGTCGTGAATTTTTGAACGCGGCTGTTTCCCTGATCGGGCACATACAAGAGGCCGTCAGGGCCCAGCGATACTGAGCCGGGCAGCTGAAACTCGCCGTCGCCCGTCCCCTTGCGGCCCCATTCGCGAAGCAGCTTGCCCGTCGGCGAATAGACGGCCACCTTGTTGTCGTTCCAAATTCCGACGTAGACATTTCCGTTCGCATCGACGGCGATTCCTCCCGCGTGCGGCTCAACCGGAAACATGCCGAGGAATTTTCCGTCGGGTGTAAATCTCTGAATGCGATGGTTGCGGAACTCGCAGGTATAGATCTCGTCGTCCTTGCCGATCGCGAGGCCGACATTCGCGCTGAATTCACCCGGCGCGGTGCCGTTCTTGCCCCATTCGAGAACGAATCGGGGGGGCGGCAGGCTGTCCGCCGCGAACGATGCACGGTGAGCGATTGCTCCCAAGAGACCGATGCCGGCTGTCGCGAGGAACTGTCTACGGGAGATTGCGTCGACACAGGGTCGCCTCGGCCTCCTCGCTCCCCTCTCCCCTTGCGGGAGAGGGGTTGGGGGTGAGGGGTCGTATTGCGCCGCCATGCGAACCGCTTGGACGCTTGCCTGCCGTTGGTCGAAGCATCGGATTTGCGGCACGCGGCCACGATGGCGACTCAACGCTTGGCCCCCTCACCCCTGGCCCCTCTCCCGCGAGGGGAGAGGGGAACAAGAATTTCTGGCGACGCTCAATCAGGCCAGCAATCCTGAAACCACCTTTCCTTGCACGTCGGTCAGCCGGAAATCGCGGCCTTGGAAGCGGTAGGTCAGCCGCTCGTGGTTGATGCCCAGGCAGGCGAGGATCGTGGCGTTGAGATCGTGAACGTGCACGGGATCCTTCACGATGTTGTAGCTGAAGTCGTCGGTCTCGCCATAGACGATGCCCGGTTTGATTCCGCCGCCGGCCATCCACATGCTGAAGCAGCGGGGGTGATGGTCGCGGCCGTAATCCTCGTGCGTGAGTTTGCCCTGGCAATAAACGGTGCGGCCGAATTCGCCCCCCCACACGACGAGCGTGTCGTCGAGCATGCCGCGTTGCTTGAGGTCCTTGATCAGTCCGGCGCAGGGCTGGTCGATGTCGCGGCACTGCAGCCGCATGTCGGTGGGTAGATTGCCGTGATGGTCCCACCCGCGCTGAAAGATCAGCGTGAACCGCACATTCCGCTCGGCCAGCCGGCGTGCCAACAGGCAGTTGGCCGCCACCGTGCCCGGAATGTGCACGTCGGGCCCGTACAGGTCGAGAATGTGCTTGGGCTCGTCGGAGAGATTGGTCAATTCGGGAACCGACGTCTGCATCCGGTAAGCCATCTCGTACTGAGCGATGCGGGTGTTGATCTCGGGATCGCCAACGGTCGCGAGTTCTTTGCGGTTTAGCTCAGACAGCGCATCGAGCATTCGGCGACGGCTGGCCGCATCGACACCGGGGGGATTAGAAAGGTAGAGCACCGGATCGCCCGAGGACCGCAAGGCGACCCCCTGGTAGCGCGACGGCAAGAAGCCGGCTCCCCACAAGCGGGAGAAAACAGCCTGCGCATTGCGCTTCGAGCTCCAGGTTGAGTGCAGCACGACGAACCCGGGCAGATTTTCGTTCATCTTACCCAGGCCGTACGAGACCCAGGCGCCCATACTCGGACGCCCGGGCTGCTGGGCTCCCGAGAAGACAAACGTGCACGCCGGATCGTGGTTGATGGCATCGGTATTGACCGTGCGGATGATCGCCAGGTCGTCGACCACCTTCGCCGTGTGCGGCAAGAGCTCGCTCACCCAAGCGCCCGACTGTCCGTGGCGATTGAACTTGAAAATCGACGGCGCAATCGGCAGCCGGCTCTGGCCGGAGGTCATCGTCGTGATCCGCTGCCCCATCCGCACCGATTCGGGCAAGTCCGCATCGAATAAATCATTGAGCTTCGGCTTATAGTCGAACGACTCCAACTGGGACGGCGCGCCGTTCATCGACAGGTAGATGACGCGCTTGGCCCGAGCCGGGAAATGCGGCTGGCCCAAAACGCCGTGATCGACCTGGCTTTCGCCAGACGCTCGACTGGAGCCGGTGATCGAACCGAGCGCTCGACCCTGGTCCAAGATCGAAGCCAGCGCCGCCACGCCGATGCCCGCACCCGCGCGGCCGAAGAAATACCGGCGGGTCATCAAGTCGACATGCTCGCGAATCGGATCCATTGCAGCTTCAGCCTTTGGTGCCAGGTTCGAATGACACTCCAGTATTCGGAGCCGCGACCGTGAGGGAGCGGGGTCTAACGCATGACCTTGCCGTCATAGCCCGCTCCCTCACGGTCGCGGCTCAAAAATTCCGTCGAATTTCCGGACAACATTCAACCCTTGGTTACCGTCTCGTCGAGATTCAGAATCACGTTGGCTACAAGTGACCAGGCAGCCAGCTCGCGGGCGTCGATCGTCGTGTCTGCAGGCGAATCGCCGACGTGGATCAACCGCTCAGCCGCTTCGACATTGTTTGCGTACGCGGCCCGCTCTTCGTCGTAGAGGCGAGTGAAAATGCCGATCTCGTCGGCCGTCGGCCTCCGCGACGTCGCCAGCCGGAAGGCAAACATGATGCGCTCAGCCGGGGTCGAACCGCCTTGATGGATCATCTTCGCCGCGAGATGCCGCGCGGCCTCGACGTATTGCACGTCGTTCATCAGCACGAGGGCCTGCAGCGGCGTATTGGTCCGGCCGCGGCGAACGGTGCACTCCTCCCGCGAGGGAGCGTCGAACGTGATCAGTGCGGGCGGGGGCGACGTTCGCTTCCAAAACGTATACATCGTGCGGCGATAAAGGGCGTCCCCCCGATCCTTGACGAAGTGAGCCGTGTTGCTGCTGGTGTAGCTGATGGCTTCCCAGAGCCCGGAAGGCTGATACGGTTTGACGCTCTTGCCGCCGATCGTCTCGCACAACAGACCGCTGACCGACAGGGCCGTGTCGCGCACCGCCTCGGCATCGAGGCGAAACCGCGGACCGCGGGCCAACAGACGATTCTCGGGATCGCGCTGGGCCAGCGCGTCGCTCACGTTCGAGGACTGCCGATACGACGCAGAGGTCACGATCAACCGCTGCAGCCGTTTGACGTCCCAACCACTGCCGACGAATTCGGTCGCCAGCCAGTCGAGCAGCTCGGGATGGGTCGGCCATTCGCCCTGGGCGCCAAAATCCTCCGCCGTCTTCACGATGCCGGTGCCGAAGTATTGCTGCCAGAATCGATTGACGGTCACCCGGGCGGTCAGCGGATTCTGCGGATCGACGATCCACTTGGCCAACGACAGCCGATTGGGCGGCGCATCTTTGGGCAAATGGGGACCGATGGCGGCAGGGACGTTGGGCTCGACCTTTTGGCCCTTGCGGTCATAAGCACCGCGGAGGAGCACGAACACGTCGCGCGGCTTGGGCATGTCCTGCATGACCAGCGTGCTGGGCGCCGTCAATTCGGCCGCAGCCAACTCTTTGCGCGATCGGGCGAGTTGCTGATTCAGGGGCGCGAAGACCTCGCGCGTGCCGCCGAAGACAGCTTGCACGAAGTATTCTCTCAGCGATCGCCTTTGACGGGCGATTCGCTTGGCCGGTGGGATGGCGAGAATTCGACGGACGTTTCTCGGAAGACCCGCGGAGTTCTTGGCCGCGTCGACCTCCCAAGCACGAAGCGCCGTGGAGAGCGCGTCGACCGGCGTGGCGCTGGCAGTCCCGCTGCCCGCCGTCTGGCCCGATACTGTCTGGCCCGACGCTGTCTGCGTGGCTGACGCTGTGACAACAGTTTGAGTGCCTGGGCGTTTCACGGCCGGCTCCGCGAATTGCGCGAGCTTGTCCTTGATCGTCGACTCGAGCGCGGCGATCTCAGTCTTCAGCCGCTTGATCTTCTGCTCGTCCTGGGGGGGACCGAGTTGTAGAGTCGGCGGCGGGAGCAGGGCGTTGCCGTCCATCGCCCGTTCGGTGAGGCTGCCGAAGTAGCCGAACAGCTGATAAAACTCTCGCTGCGTCACCGGGTCGAACTTGTGGTCGTGACAGACGCAGCATCCCAGCGTCAGGCCGAGAAAAACGGTCCCTGTCGTCGCGACCCGATCTTCCGCATAGCGGCAATAAAACTCTTCGTCGATCGCGCCCCCTTCGCCCGTCGTGACGTTGCACCGGCAAAAGCCCGTCGCGACCCGCTGATCGATCGTCGGATTGGGAAGCAGGTCGCCGGCCAGTTGCTCGACCGTGAAACAGTCGAACGGCAGGTTGGAATTGAACGAGCGAATCAGCCAGTCGCGATACGGCCAGATCGAGCGCTCGTTGTCGAGATGCATGCCGTGCGAGTCGCCGTAACGTGCCGCGTCGAGCCAATAGCGGGTCATCTGCTCGCCGTATTGCGGCGAATCGAGCAGGCGATCGACGAGCTTTTCGTACGCGTTGGGAGACTGGTCAGCCAGGAACCGATCGACGTCGCCCAGACTCGGCGGCAGGCCCGTGAGGTCGAGCGTCACCCGGCGAATCAAAGTGGTCTTGTCGGCCTGCGGAGAAGGGGCAACGCCTTCCTCATCCAAGCGGGAGAGGACGAAACGATCGATCGGATTGCGGGCCAGCTCCGGATGTTGCACGGGCGGCGCGGCCGCATGCTGGGGAGGCAGCAATGACCAGTGACCGTGGAACTCACCCCCCTCGTCGATCCACCGCTTAATCAGCTCGATTTGCTCGGGGGCAATCGTCTTGCCCGAATCGGCCGGCGGCATGCGGACGTCGGGATCCTTCGCGGTCAATCGCTGCCAGACGGCGCTCTTCGCGCTCGATCCCGGGACGATCGCCATGTCGCCAGACTCCAGCCTCGCGTAGGCGCCTTCCTTCTTATCCAGACGCAGCCCGGCTTTGCGCTGCTTTTCGTCCGGGCCGTGGCACTTGTAGCAGGTGTTGGAGAGGATCGGGCGAATGTCGCGGCTGTAGTTGATCCGCTTCGGACCGGCCGCCAATGCGGGGGAAGCAGCCCACGCCACCGTGAGACCGATTGCCGGGATCAGAACGACCCGCAGGCGCACCCGTCGGCAAGGGCTGTCGATGATCGGGCCGCGAACGGACATGCGCGAGGCCTTGGTTCTGGTAGGACTTCGGCGGCGTCGCTGCGAGGCCCGCTGGGCCGCAAAGGGGGGAGTTTTCGACGCCTGGAGTGCGGTCATCCCGCAGGTTCATTATTTCGGATCGAGCAGCGGTTGTCCATTCCCGCCTGGGGTTGCGCCTTAGAGGCGCTCGCAGCGGTTGTGCCGACTGGCGCGACACGCAGGCGAGCCAGCCACCGGTGTCCGTCCGCTAATCCCATACAGCCGGAGCATCGGGCACGGTTGCCGCAGATCTTGCGGTTTGCGCACGTTTCCTTTTTGACCGGACTGTGCCACGGTGTATATCCCTATCGAAGTGTTGCGGTTTTGCCTCATGCGCGCCAGCGCGCGCCCTGACATGGTTAAACACTACCGCACGCTGTTAGGGATCTTCTGGCATGGTCGCTCTTGCTGATCAAAATGTTGCGTCGAAAGCGCCCCGGAATGGAATCTCTGGCCTGGCCCTCGAGCCTGTCCGCAACTCGGCCGGGGTCGAGACGCTGTTGTTCGGGCCTGGACAGCATCTGATCGGCTCGTCGTCCGATTGTTCGCACATCCTGCGAGCCAGCGGCGTCCAGCCGCGCCACTGCGAGATTCGTATCGACGCGGGTCGAGCGACGTTGCGGGCCCTCGATGTTCGCACCTGGCTCAACAACGGACCCGTGCGTCAGGTCGAACTGCATGTCGGCGATCGCCTGACTGTCGGGCCGCTCGAATTCCGCATCACCGCGCGGCCCGCGGCCGAGAGCGCTCCTGGTTCGATGCCCGTCGCGATTGTCCCGGCTCAGCCGGCGCCGATTTCGACCGCTCAGCCGGCAATTCCTGATTACGTGACCGCGACCTTGCAGCGTCAGATGGCTGCCGAGGCGCGGCTCGCGGAAACCGAGAGCCGGCTGCTGCAACAAGCCGACGAAATTCAGTCGCGGCTGCGCTCGCTCATGGCTTCCGAGGAGGGAGTCGCGGAAAAGCTGGCCCGAATTCACGAGCAGGAGCTGGCATTGGCCCGTCGTAGCGCGACGCTCGCCGTCCAAGCGGCCACCACTCGGACCGCGCCGCCCGCTCCTGCGACAGTCCCGCAGCCAATTCCGGTGACCGCGACTCCGGAGTTTGTGGCGCGGGCCACCCAGCGTCAGGCAGAAGAAGAAGCGCGGCTGGCACAACGAGAAGCCCGGTTGGAGCGCGAAGGGTCCGAACTGCAGGCCCGCGCCAGATCGCTGGCTGCTTCGGAAGAGGGCATCGCCCAGCGACTGGCGCAAATGCACGAGCAGGACCTGCTACTCGCTCGTCGCAGCGCCATGCTCGAAGAACAGGCCGCTGCCGCTCGCACCGCTCAATTGACCGCCCCGCAGCCGCAGCCGAGTCCTGTGGGCGCGACGCCAGAATTTGTGACACAGGCGGCGCTACGTCAGGCGGAAGAAGAAGCACGGCTGGCCCAACGAGAGGCCCGGTTGGAGCGCGAAGCGTCGGAGCTTCAAGCCCGCGCAAAAGCGATGGCTGCCTCCGAAGACGCCCTCGCCCAGCGGCTGGCAAAAATGCACGAGAAAGAGCTGGGGCTGGCCCGTCGCGGCGCCGTGCTCGACGAGCAGGCCGCTGCCACAAGCACCGCCCAAATGAGCGCACCGCAGCCAAGCTCGGTGAGCGCGACTCCTGAATTCATGGCACTGGCCACGCAACGGCAGGCTGAAGAAGAAGCGCGCCTGGCCCAGCGAGAAGCCCGCTTAGAGCGTCAAGCCTTGGAACTCGAGGCCCGCGCCAAAACGCTCTGCGTCTCTGAAGAAGAAGTGGCCCAGCGACTGGCCCGAATTCACGAGCAGGAGCTGGCTCTGGCCCGCCGCGGCGCCACGCTCGATGAGCAGGCTGCCGGCGCTCGCATCGTCCCGCAGGATGCCATCGACTCTCTGCCGCCTCAGCCGACCTCGGTCACGGCGACCCCGGAATTTGTCGCGCAAGCGGCCCAGCGGCAGGCCGAGGAAGAAGCGCGGCTGGGCCAGCAAGAAGCCCGGCTGAAGCGAGAAGCGTCCGAGCTTCAAGCCCGCGCGAAAACGCTTGCCGCTTCGGAAGAAGGGCTGGCGCAGCGGCTGGCCCAAATCCACGAGCAGGAGCTGGTGCTTGCCCGTCGCAGCGCCGTGATCGACGCCCAGGCCGCCGCTTTGACCGCCGCCGCTGCCGCGTCGGTGACGGCCAGGCCCGCAGCACAGGTTCCGCCTGAAGCGTCCGCCGCAGTTCCGGAATTTGTGGCCCAGGCCGCGGAACGTCAGGCGGCCGAAGAGGCCCGGCTCGGTCAATGGGAGGCGCGCCTCGAGCAGACTGAATCGCGTCTGGGCCAGCGGGCAAGCGAACTGGAGTCGCGGGCGCGATCGCTGGCCGGCTCCGACGAGGAACTGGCCCAACGATTCGCACAGGCTCACGAGCAAGAACTCACGCTGACCCGCCGGGGCACTCTGCTCGACGGTCGAGAGTCCGACTTGAAACAGCGGCAATCGGAACTCGAGAACCGGCAACGCCAGTTCGAAGAACGGATGAAACGCGAGTCGAGATCTCCCTCGAGCCGGTCGAGAACGAGCGACGTCGTCAATGAGGCATTCACTCAGCGCGAAGCCCTGCTCAACGACAGGGAAACGTCGCTCGTGGAGCGGGAAGCGGGTCTTCAGCGCCGCGTAGTAGAGATCGACGAACGCGAATCGAGCGTGGCGCAGCGCAATGCGGCAGCCGCTCAGCGCGAGGCGGCGATCAAGCGGCAGCAAGCTGGCACCGCAGAGCAGGAGGCGGGAATCGTCGAACGTGCCGACGCGCTCAACCACCGGGAAGCGGCCCTCCTGCGGCGCGAGACGACCTTGCGAGGACGCGAAACGTCGGCACAAGAGCGGGACGCCGCGTTCGAGCAGCGCGAGGCGCTCCTCGCCGAACGCGAAGCGAGCGTGGCGCAGCGAGCGGCCGAGTTGGTCGAACAGGCGGCGGCTCGCGAGACGCACGAGGCGGAGATCGAGGCCCGAGCGCAGTCCGTCCAGCAGCGGGACCGCGACGTGGCGAGCCGGGAGCAGGCGATCCATTCTCTCGAGCGAGAATTGGCCGAACGCGATACGCAGCTCACCGAGCGAACGCAAAAACACACCGCACGGGAACGGGCCCTGAGCGATCGCGAGAAAGCCCTGGCCGCGCGCGAACAGGCGCAGACCGAGGCCACACGCGAGCTGGCCATGCGGGAGGACGCGCTCCGCGGACGTCAAAAGGTCTTGGACACTCGGGACGCAGCCGTCGCCGGACGGGAACACGCCCTCGACGAGCGCGAGGCCTCGCTCGTCACCCGCGAGCAGGCACGGGAAGCGGTTGAACGCAACCTGGCCGCGCGCGAGCTGGCCGCGAATGAGCGGGATGCCGAGCTGGCCCGCCACGATCAGACCCTGGCGGATCGACAATCCACGCTGGCCGCGCGCGAACACAAGCTGACCGAGCAGGCCAAGCGCGGGGCCGATCTCGAGACGGCCCTCACCGCACGCGCCGCCGTGATCGAGACCCGGGAGAATTCTCTCGACTCTCAGCGGCAGGCCTTCCAAGAGCGGGAAACGCAGATCGTGCAGCAAGAGCAGTCTCTGGCCGAGCGGCAGGAGCGAGTTCGAAGCCGCGAGCAGGCGGTCGCCCAAAGCGACGAAGCCCAAGCCGGGCGCCAGCGCACTTTGGAAGAACGCCAGGCCCAATGCGCGGCGCGGGAAGCGCAAGCGGTCGCCGCCACCCGGGAACTCGAGGTACGCGGCGTTCGCCTGACGCAGCGTGAGGCGGAGATCGAGGCTCGGATCAAAGAATTCGAACAGCGCTCGACTGAAGTTCAGAATCAAAGCGCGGAGGACTCTGCGGCCCAAGAAGAGCTGACGGCTCTTCGCGGTAAGCTCAGCACTCAATCGGCAGAGTTCGCCGATCTGGTCGCAATCCGGTTGAAGCTCGAGTCGGAATTGGCGGCCCGCAACGAGGAATCGCAACGATCGCACGCGGAGCAGTCCGGCATCGCCGAATCTCTGGCCGAGTCCGAACGCAAGGTCAAGGCGCTCGAGAGCCGGGCTCGCGAATTCGAGCGGTGGCACCAGGAATCGCAGCGCGAGTGCGAACTCCTCAAGCGGCGGCTGCAGTCGGCGATCAAATCGTCGCCGGCCGATGCCAGTGCTTCCCATCCAAGCGTCGGAGACGTCGGCGGCGTCGCGGCGGCGCCCGCGAGCACCGCGCCAACGGCCCCGCACAGTCAAAACGACCCGGTGGCCCAGTGGCGTGCCGTACGCGAGCAAGCTCTCGGCACGGGCAGCGGCACGACGCCGTCGCCAAGGCCCCAAACGCCAGCCGAGGTCTCGACTCCGTCGGCACAGAAGCCATCGCAGACGCACGGTGCCGAAGGAGTCTCCGTCGAATCTTACATGCAGCAGCTCCTGGCCCGGTCTCGTGGCTCCGCGACACCCGATGCGTTCTGGGTCGCCCCGTCAACTGCCGGCACGACCGTCAATCCGCGGCCGGAGAAGCCCGAGCCGGTCTCAGTCACCACGGCAACTCCTGTTGGTGCGGAACCGCTGCCCCTTCCCGAGCCGTCTCACCGGCAGGACAAGGCCAGCGTTCGGGCCGACTTGGACAGCCTGCGCAACGTCGCCAATACGGCCGCCCGGACGGCGATCGCCAGATACTCATCCCGCGCGACCCGCGAAAAGGTGCTCTATCGCGGCCTGCTCGCCACACTCTCGATACTCGTTACGGCTGTCCTCTTGAGTTCTGTCTTCTGGGGTGACGGTAGTTACCTGAACGCCGGCTGGTTGGCAGCGGCGGCCAGCGTTGCACTGGCAGTCGACGTGCTGCGGACCTCGGGGAAGCTCCGTTCTCTTCGATCAAAACGCAAGCAAGTCCTCACGCCCATCAAGTCGGTCCCGGCCAAGAGCACTCCCGAATCCACACCGGGCGAGGCTGAGTGAGCAGCCAGTGTTGGGCTCGATCATTCACGCCGTGAGAATGGCGAATGATCGTTGCCCGGCTTGTGAGGACGGCGGGCATTTTTGGCGGTGCCGAGGTATCCTGACGAGTGGAATCCCACTCGACAGCGAGAAACCGCATGATCTACGCCAACGTTCTTCTGATCGTCAACGACGAGAAAGACGTTCCCGCCATCCGCGATCACTTGCGGGAACAGGGCCGCCTGTCGCGAATGGAGCCGGGTTGCCTGCGATTCGAGGTCTACCACTCGCAGTCCGATCCCAAGGTCTTCCTGCTCATCGAGCGGTGGGAATCGGCCGGGGCACTCGACGTCCATCGCACGGCCAAAGCTTATACGCAAATCTACCAGCCGCACGTGCTGCCAAAAGTGACGCGTGCGCCGCATCCGTCGCAGCTCGTCGAATGACCTGCTTGCGAGAATCATTGGTCCGTCGACTACAAAATGTCGGGCTGAAGTGGCTGGGCCCCCTCACCCCCAACCCCTCTCCGGCTCGACTGAGCTCGCCGAAGTCCGCAAGGGGAGAGGGGTTGGGGGGTGAGGGGGTCTTGACCGCTGAGACGAACCAATAGACCAGAGACGAACCGATTGAATCGACTCAGGAACAAACCCCCGAAGTGATCTCATGCCCTCTTCCAAAACGCCCCAACTCAACAAATTCAGTGCGCACGTCACCCAGCCCAAATCGCAGGGCGCGTCGCAGGCCATGCTGTACGCCACCGGCCTGACTGAAGCCGACATGAGCAAGCCGCAGATCGGCATCGCCAGCGTCTGGTACGAGGGCAACCCCTGCAACATGCACCTCAACGTCCTGGCCGACCGCGTCAAAGAGGGAGTGCAAGCGGCGGGCCTGGTCGGCATGCGGTTCAACACCATCGGCGTGAGCGACGGACTGTCGATGGGGACCGAGGGCATGTCGTACTCGCTGCAGTCGCGCGACCTGATCGCCGACTCGATCGAAACCGTGCTGGGCGCCCAATGGTACGACGCCTGCGTCACGCTCCCCGGCTGCGACAAAAACATGCCCGGCTGCATCATGGCGCTGGGCCGCCTCAACCGCCCCGGCCTGATGATCTACGGCGGAACGATCAAACCCGGCAGCCTCGACGACGAGCCGCTCGACATCATCTCGGCCTTCCAGTGCTACGGCGAATATCTCACGGGCAAGATCTCGGACGAGAAACGCCAGGCCATCGTCCGGCGAAGCTGCCCCGGCGCCGGTGCTTGCGGCGGCATGTACACGGCCAACACCATGGCCTCGGCGATCGAAGCCATGGGAATGACGCTCCCTTACAGTTCCTCCACGCCGGCCGAAGATCCGAAAAAGCTGGAAGAATGCCTGCGAGCCGGCGCGGCTATCCGCAACCTGCTCGAGCTCGACCTCAAGCCCCGCGACATCATCACGCGAGCCGCTCTCGAAAATTCGATGGTGCTGGTGATGGCCTTGGGTGGCTCGACCAACGCCGTGCTGCACCTGATCGCGATCGCCCGCTCGGTCGGCGTCGAGCTGACGATCGACGACTTTGAGAAGGTCAGCGAGCGCGTGCCGTATCTGGCCGACCTCAAGCCCAGCGGCAAATACGTGATGGCCGACCTGCATCGCGTCGGCGGCACGCCCGCCGTCATGAAGTACCTGCTCGACCACGGCTTCCTCAACGGCGATTGCATCACGGTGACGGGCAAAACGCTCGCCGAAAATCTCGCCGCACTCCCTGGCTTCCAAGCCGGGCAGGACGTGATCCACTCGCTCGAAAAGCCGATCAAGTCGAGCGGCCACCTGCGAATCCTCCGCGGCAACCTGGCCCCCGACGGCGCGGTCGCCAAGATCACCGGCAAAGAAGGTCTCAAATTCAGCGGCCCGGCCCGTTGCTTCGACTCCGAAGAAGACATGCTGCACTCGCTCGAAGAAGGCGGCATCAAAAAAGGCGACGTCGTGATCATCCGCTTCGAGGGCCCCAAAGGCGGCCCCGGCATGCCGGAAATGCTCACGCCCACCTCCGCCATCGTCGGCGCGGGCCTCGGCCATGACGTCGCCCTGATGACCGACGGCCGCTTCTCCGGCGGCTCGCACGGCTTCATCGTCGGCCACATCACCCCCGAAGCCCAGGAGGGCGGCCCGATCGCCCTCGTCCAAGACGGCGATGCGATCACCATCGACGCCGAAAAAAACCGCATCGACGTGGCCCTCACTGATGCCGAACTCGCCCGCCGCCGCAGCGATTGGAAAGCCCCCGCCTACAAATTCACCCGCGGCACGCTCTACAAGTACATTAAGAACGTGAAGAGCGCGTCGGAGGGTTGTGTGACGGACGAGTAAGCACTCGTCCGCTTGCGGGTGCCAAGGCTGAGCTCGCTCAGCCGTGTCTCCGTTTCCGGAGCCCCGGAAGGGGCGACAGACCATAGCCCAGGGCGCGAGCCCTGGGTTTGCGGGTTTCAAAATGGAATTTGAGCCCCGCGAGGGGCGACAGAACCGATCGCACATTCGGCTCTCTGTCGCCCCTTGCGGGGCTCTCAATCAATCCTGCGGCGCTTTCCCAGGGCTCGCGCCCTGGGCTATGCTCTTTCGCCCCTTGCGGGGCTCTTCGAGCGCGATTGCCCCCGCCACCCGGGCGTTCCGCTGACCCAAAACAGATTTTCCTCTCGGAAATGTCTCTGCTGGTTGTCCCTCCTGGGTCACTTCGTTCGTCATACGAATGAAACCCCGACCGCTCCAATGGCGGAGCACACAAAGGCCAGCTCGACCCAACTCCCGTATGGCCCTCATTGGCCGTAGCTCGCGCCGCCGCTCTTTTGCTTCTTGTTGAGCCGGTTGTGCGTGTAGAGGCCGTCGAGGATGAACTCGGCGACGCTCGCCTCGAGTTGCGGACGGAGTGGGGTGGCCGCGAGTTTTGCATCGAGTTCGGCGGCCCCGCGTTCGACTTGTTTGCGGAATTCGCGGACGGCCTCGATCCGCTTGAGAACCTGGGCCGCCGGCACGCGGTCGCCGACTTCGATCGTGTTTCCCGATTCGAAATATTCGACGATGTTACGGAACTGTTTCGGATCGAAGTGCTGATCGAAGACGGTTTTGACCGCTTCCTCGATGATGCGGCCCAAGAGCTTGTCTTCCTCACCCGTCTCCTCAGTCATCTGCAGCTCGATCTTCCCGCGCGAGCTGCCCACCAGGCCGACCAGGTCGCTCACGCGTGCAACGGCCTCCGTCTCGCCGAGGGCCAGGGCTCGCCTTTCGGCATTGGAGACCAGGTTCTCAGAGTTCGCAATCGACATGCGCACGCTGACGCCGGAGGCCTGATTGACGTGCGGGCTCTTGCGAGCGAGGCGCGACGTCTCTTCCACGATCTCCTTGAGAAACATCGGCACCACGATGCGAGGCCCATCGTCGCGCGAGGACCAGGCGTTGGCGTCGGTAATCTGGATCCCCAGCTCACGGGTGAGGGGATAGTGCGTCCGCACGACCGACCCGATGCGGTCCTTGAGCGGCGTCACGATCCGGCCGCGATTCGTATAATCTTCAGGGTTGGCGCTGAAGACCATGCAGACGTCGAGAGCCAGCCGCACGGTAAAGCCGCGGATCTGCACGTCCCGCTCTTCGAGCACATTGAACAGGCCGACCTGAATTTTCGGACTCAGATCCGGAAGTTCGTTCATGCAGAAGATGCCCCGATTGGTGCGCGGAATGAGGCCGAAGTGCATCACGTCTTCGCTCGAGAGGTGCCGACCCTCCGCGTGCTTGATCAGGTCGACTTCGCCGATCAGGTCGGCAATTGTGACGTCGGGAGTGGCCAGTTTTTCGTGATAGCGCCGCTCGCGGCCGATCCACTCGACCGGGCAAGCGTCTCCCTTATCGGCCACAAGGTCGCGGGCGTATTTGGAGAGCGGCGCCAGCGGATCGTCGTTGATTTCCGAGCCCGCCACGATGGGCACGGTATCGTCCAAGAGATCGACGAGCATCCGCAACATGCGCGTCTTCCCCTGACCGCGCAGACCCAAGAAGAGAACGTCGTGCCCCGAAAGGACGGCGTTCACGACTTGGGGGATGACTGTCTCGTCGTAGCCGATGATGCCGGGAAAGAGCGTTTCATTTCGGCGCAGCTTGGCCAGGAGGTTGCGGCGCATCTCGCGTTTGACGCCGGTGGTCTTGTAGCCGCTGGCCCGCAGGTCGCCGAGAGTTTTCGGTCGGTCACTCATGCTTGATTCGTTTCCCGCGCGGTGGCGCACAAACATGCCCAGGGGTGTTTCGTGCCCGGAGAGTCGCCAGCGCGGAATTGTAGGAGCTGGGTCAAGCGATCGCCGGCCGCCGCGCTCAATGACGGTGCGCGATCTTTCAACACCGATATCGGCCCCCCCTCACCCCCAGCCCCTCTCCCGCGAGGGGAGAGGGGGGAAGAGTGGCAGCCTTGGGCACCTCTTGCACGAAAAGTCGCTGCGAGCAAATCTTCTCCCCTCTCCCCTTGCGGGAGAGGGGTCGGGGGTGAGGGGGCAGCCGGCCAGTGTCAAAAATCGCGTACGTTATTCAACCCCAATAACGATCCCCGTGCCAGTTGACGCCCGGCTGAGTCTCGACCTCGATGTCGCCCAAAACCTGCGTGGCGCAGGCCAGTCTCAAGTCATTCTCGTGCCCGATGCGGGCGAAGTAAGTGATCGGGCCGGCGATCAGCCGCACTTTTTCCAGCAGCCCCTGGGGACTGACGTTTTCCTGCCCCTTCTTAATGATCACGCGGCAACTCGCGCACTGCCTCAGTCCGTGGCAGTTGAAAATCCGGTGGACGCCGGGGTACAGCTCGACGCCGGCTTTCAGGGCCTCTTTTCGCAGATTGGCGCCTTCCGGGACCTCGATCGTTTTCTTTTCGTTGATGAATTTGACGCTGGGCATGTCGGGATTCGTCTCGGTCTGATTGCGTGCTGGGCCGGCGAGATCGGCTGGCCCACCCGCATCAAGAGGTGGCTGGCGGCCGGCAACTTGTGGAATTCAGGTCGCGTTGAAATCATAAAGCTGGCCAGTTCCAAATTCAAACAGTCCCAAATTCCAAAAATTCACGAAACGTGCCGATCGGCCGCCGGGCGAGGTCGTGCCCGGCGCGGCCCGCACAAACGGAGAGGCAAATGAACGTCCGCATCGTCTCGTCACCCGGGCAATCGACCGGCGGAGACTGGCTGATTGTCGGGGTGACGGAACCACCCAATTTCGCAGGCAGCTTGAAAACTTTGGACGACTCTCTGGGAGGCCGGTTGACCCGCCTCCGCGAGCTGGGCGATCTCGCGGGCAAGCATGCCGAGCTGGTCGCCGTGCGGGACGCCGCGCCCCTGGCGGCCAAGCGGCTTCTGCTTGTGGGACTGGGAAAGCCCGACGAGCTGACGCTGCCGCGCTATGAGAAGGCCATGCTGACCGCCGTTCGGCACATCTCCGAGAAGAAGTGCGGCGAGCTGGCCGTCGCGATTGAAAGTCCTGCGGCATCGAATTTGGCGATCGCCGATCTCGTCCAAACGGTCGCGTTTGCGGCTACGGTCGGCTGCGTGGGGCAGGGATTGTTCAAATCCGAGCCGGCCCGTTTTCCGTTCGACGAGGTTTCGCTCGCCATCGGTGACGGCTCGAACGCCGCCGATCTCAATGCGGCCGCCAAACGCGGGCAGGTTTTGGGCGAAGCGGTTAATGTCGTGCGAGAGCTGGTGAACCTGCCGGCCGGCGATTTGTATCCCGAGAGTTTCGCGCAGCGGAGCAAAGAGCTTGCGGCGGACTTCGGATTGTCGTGCGGGGTGTTCGATGAGAATTGGCTCAAGCAGGAACGAATGGGCTGCCTGCTGGCCGTGGCCCAGGCGAGCGACCGGCCGCCGCGTCTCGTCGTTTTGGAGTACGACGGAGCTCCGGGGGATAGCCGGCGAATCGCTTTCGTGGGGAAAGGCGTGACCTTCGATAGCGGCGGCCTGTCGATCAAAACCAACGACAACATGTTGACTATGAAGTGCGACATGGCGGGCGCAGCCACCGTGCTGGGCGCCCTGATCGCCGTCGCCCGGCTCAAGTTGCCGGTGAATGTCAGTGGATACATGGGGCTCGTCGAGAATATGGTCAGCGGCAACTCATATAAACTGGGAGACGTCCTCAGGTCGCGCAGCGGGATTACGGTCGAGGTCAACAACACGGACGCGGAAGGCCGGCTCGTGTTGTCTGACGTGCTGCGGTATGCGGTCGACGAAGGAGCCGACCGGCTGATCGACCTGGCGACGCTGACCGGCTCGTGCGTGGTGGCACTCGGCGAAGACGTCGCCGGCGCCTTCACGAACGATCAGCCCTGGTGCGACGCCGTGCTTGCCGCCGCGAAACGGGCGGGCGAGGAAGTCTGGCAGTTGCCGATGTTCGATCAGTATGCCGAGCAGCTCAAAAGCGATGTCGCCGACGTCAAGAACACCGGGACGCGCTGGGGAGGGGCGATCACGGCTGCCAAGTTCCTCGAGAAGTTCATCGACAAGCGGCCCTGGGTGCATCTCGACATCGCGGGCCCGGCCTACGCGAACTCGTCAAAGCCGCACCGCGAAGGGGGTGGGACCGGGTGCATGGTGCGGACACTAGTGGAAGTGGCGGCGAAATTCAAATAGGGCGAGGACCGACTCACCGGAGGCGGCACGCGGCGTCAGCCGGCCGGCTTACCCGGCTTCCCGGTCCGCACGTAGATATTCCCGAATTCGATCGCCGCTCCCCCGCCGTCGAGTCCGATCGACCACGGGCCGGAGCTGGGGAGCGTGGTGCTCGAGGTCGCCTCAGCCCCGATCGCTCTAAGTTGAAGCGACCGACGAACGACGATGATGCGGTTGCGCGTCCACTCCTTGGGTCGGGCGGCGAGCCCCAGGGTCGTCCTTGCGTTCGCGGCCCCCAAGATGACGTGCGGGCCGGCGGAGGGTGAAGATTTTGTGCCGGGGCCCACGTCGACGATCAACTCGAAGTCGTGGTAAACACTCGAGCTGACTAAAGGCCTCGCCCCCTCCTTGCAGGCGATTCGCCAATCGTTGGCCGACCAGCCCTCCCGCGCGCGGCCGGCACGCCAACCTCGGAAATTGAGGCCGTTATAAAGCGGCCGCCAGCCTTCCTCGACCGGTGCGGAGTTCTCGGCGGTCGCGCCGGTTGGCGGCAGCTCCTGGATGCGGATATTGCGGAACTCGACGGGAGAACCTTCGCTCTCGAGCGCCAGATACCCCTTCCGCCAGACGACGTCGTCGCCGCCTGACACTTCCTTGCCGTTGACCGACAGCCGCAGTTTTCCGTCGTTGCCGACGATGCGGTAGTGGTTCCACTCGGGGGAAGACTTGCTGCGCTCCTCGATCGGAAAGCAGCGCATGCCGTCGCCTTTGTGGATGGGCTTCATCGTGTCGCCCCAGATCGGAAACACGTCGCCGTGCGTGGTGTACCACTGGTTTTTGCCCGGGATGTTAAACGCATTGTCGAGAACCTGGACCTCGATGGCCCGTAAAAACGGAGCACCCGGGGCGGCAATCGGCGATCCCCAAACAAAGATGCCGGAGTTCCCGGCCGGCTTCAGGTGCCGCCAGTCGATCTCGAGGACGAAATTTTCGTACTGCCGCGGCGTCCGGAGCGCGCCGGTGGGATGCCCCGTGCAGTGGATCACCTCGCCCTGCGCGGTCCAGGTCTCAGGCGCGAATTCACGTTCACCCAGTTCGACAGGTCTTTGCCGTTGTAGAGCGAGACCCAGCCCGCGTCATCAGCGTTCGCTGCGGAAGCAAACAGCGCGCTCGCGAGCGCAAGAAGCAATAGGACTTTCACAGCGGATCTCCCAAAGGCAGCCAGCCCGTGTGCCCGCACAGCGGCTACCAGGCGCGTTCCATTGTAACGCGATCCGCTTGAGATTTACTGCTTCATCGCGGCCGCGAGAATTCGCGACGTGCTGGGCCGCATGATTCGCGGGTCGACCATCTCGCCCCGCAACAGGGTCGCGCGGACTTCTTTTCCCGAGATCGAAACGGGCTTCTCGTCAGGATGCCGCTCGGTCAGATCGACGCGGCCGATCGAATCGTAATAGGCGGCGAAGCCGACTTTGATCGGCTTGATTTTGAGGTCGCCTTTGAGCTTCGAGAAAATCTCCTGAGCGTCGAAGTCGCCCCAGATGGGCGTGCCGTCCTGGTAGGGGGCATCGGCATGCTTGCGGCCGATCACGATATTCGTGATGCCCATATTCTGCCGGTAGATGGCGTGCATCACGGCTTCTTTGGGACCGCCGTAAAACATCTTGATGTCGACCCCCGCCAGGATCACGCGATCGGGCACGCTCTCGCCCCGCGGCTTCCAGAGCGATTGATCGCTGTCGCCGTCGCCCAGTCCCCGATCGGTGATGAGCGCGCGGTAGGTCTGCATGCGGATGGCCGCGTTGACGTCGTCCCCTTTCGTTTCGCCCACGAGCGGATTCAACACGGCGCCGGCGTTCTTTCCCTCGCGAATCAGCGATTCGAGTCCATGCACGAGCGCGTACTCGTGGGCCCGGTGCAGCGGGTTGCGCGTTTGGAAGGCCACGACGGCGGTCCAGCCTTTTTTCGCCAAGAGGGCCCGGACTTCGCGTGGCGTGAGAACCACATCGCCAAAGCTCGGATTCTTCGTCTGAGGCAAGGCATGGATCTCGCCGCCGATCAGATGCGTTTTCTCGGCGTCCCCCTTAAGGACCATGTCGGCGCCGGGATGATCGGTCCGATCGGTGCCGTAGACATTTTTGAGATAACGCGGCTTGTCCCACTCGAAGGCATCGCTGACGTCGAGCGTCGCCACGATCTGCCCGTCCGGGGCGGTGAGAGCGACCTTTTTCCCGGCGCGAGCGTCGCGGCGATTTCTTTCGTCACGGGCAGCGATAGCGGAATTGTCCACGCATAGAGCTTGCCGCCGTGCTCGACGACCGATTCGTCCAGCACCCGATCGTAGACCTTGCGATTCATCGGGCCGGTGAGCGGGCTCAGCGTGCCGTCGGCAATTCGATAAATCGTGGAAAGGTCGGCTTGGGAGACCGGCACTTTCGCAAGCCTGGCGGCCTCGGCCTTGAAGCTTTCGATCTCGTTGGCGGGAACGGTTCGACAAATCGGCTCGCCCAGGCCACCATGCGGAGGAATCAAATCAGCCATCGTTCAGTTCTCTGTCTCTCAAATTGACGCGCGGTGCAACGTGGTCACACGACCGTGTCACACGGCGACTGGATTCTCCGCGGGCTTCACCCGGAGTTTGCAGGACATCGTCGGATGCCTGCCGCGGCCTCTTGCTCGGGAGACATTAGGGAACCACAAAAAAAACGTCAAGCGGCGTTGGGCCGTGGTCGATCTCTAGCGTCTCGGCCCGATCTTGTGGCCTTTGTTCGGGGTCTTTTGAGCAACGGTCAGCCGCGTGTATGCTGGGAGAAGTTTGGTCGACACGAGTTCTCGAGCGCAGGATTGACGATGACTGTTTCGGCGCCGGGGTCCGCCGATCCCGAGAAGACACCACGGCGTGAGCCGGCCCCGAGCCCCGGCGTCCTGCATGCTACGACAGCGGCCCGCCTGGCCGCCGGCTTTTGGACGCTATGGGCCACGACGCTGATCGGTGGCACACTATTGAGTTTTCGCGAGCCCGACTCCCTGCCGTGGCCCACGGGCACGCTGCTGCTGTTTTCTCATCTCGGTTCGTCGCTGTGCCTGGTTGCCGCAGCCTGGATTTGGTTTCTCGGCTTCAGCCGCTCGGCGGCCGCCAACACGCTCGCACTGTTTACGGCGGGGATGGTGCTGGGAACCCTCGGCGACTTCTTTAACGCCGGCGCCTTGCAGGAACTGTTTCCCCTGCCCGATCCAGTATTGGGGGGAATCGCCGCCTTCGCGCTGGGCCATGTCTGCTACATCGCAGGCTGCCTGCGGGTTGCCCGGCGACTGAACTTCGCCTCGCGCGCACGCTTTTGGGGCCCGATCATTTTCTGGCAGCTCTTCGCCCTCGTCGGCTGGTACCTGGTCGTATTTCGCGGAGCGCGGGGTGGCCCGACACTTTTGGTCGGGGCGGCCCTTCCTTACTCGTTGCTGTTGGCCGGTTTGACGGGTCTCTCGGGCAGCTTGGCGCTCGCGGACCGTCGCTTTATTGCGTTGGCAGTGGGCGGAATTCTGTTCCTCGCCAGCGATTTGATTCTGGCCTTCGAGATGTTTCGCAGCACCTTTCCCCACGCGACGCACGCCGTCTGGCTGACGTACGGACCGGCTCAGATGCTGATCGTCTATTCGCTGGGGCTCATCGGCCGCGTCGAGTGTGAGCCCGTCGAGGCGATGCCCAACGCGTGATGCCCGCTGGACTTCGGCGGACTCCGCCGTTCGCGAAGATCCAGAAGGGGGCTTTTTGCGTTTCCCTCTGCGCGAGGATCGCTCGCTTTGGGACGAGGAGCCGCAGATGCCGCAGCTTGTTGTTCCGCCGGTCAATCCGCAGACCCGTGTTCTTGCGGGTTTCGCTCGGACTGGTTCGCCGACGATGGTCGGGCAACGTCATCCGTTGGGACTTCCGCCGGGGAGCGTGCGCGCGCTCTTATGCCTGATCGTGGTCTCCTTCGTCGTCGCTCAGACCGCCCGCGGCATCGGAGTCGCCGTGGTTTGGCAAGAATCGCTAATGATCATGCTCGCGCACTATTTCACCAGCCGGCGAATGGTGGCGCTGTCGACGGACTTACGAGCGCGGCTGGAAGAGTCGGGAGAAATCGATCGCGAGGCGAACCCGCTGCACTTGCCCAAGCACAGTGTCCGCGTGCTGATCATCGCGGCCTTTGCCGGACTGGGAGTCTACCTTTATCGGCAGGGGCGGCTGTTTGAGACACAGTCGCTGCCGCTGCTCGTCTCGGTCGGCGCTTACCTCCTGGGTGCGCTGGCCAAGGGAGTTCTCTCGTGGCTGGCCCGCAACAGGCAGACCGTGCCGCCGGCCTGGTGGATCGATCTCAAGGCGGCCGTCACGCTCGCGATCGTCCTCGTGACCGTGGGCTTGCGGCTGGGCGGCATGGAATCGGTCACCGGCCTGGAAGCCGCTCGGCTCGAGGATTTCAGCCTGGGGCTCGTACTGTTCTACTTCGGCTCTCGCTGAGCGTGCGCTACGTCCGCCTGAACCTTGCGATGCCCGGGATATCTATTCTCTTTGCGGACGCCACGCAATCGCCCTAGAATCGGGATCTCGACTTCAGAGCGCTCTTTCGGGGATTCCCTAACGTCATGTCACACTCCACCGCAGCTGCCGCCCCACTTCGGGCTTCAACACAGGTTCCCGACGCGGAAGGCCGCTTTGGCGAGTTCGGCCGGCGATACGTCCCTGAAACGCTGATGCACGCCCTCGAAGAGCTGACCGTCGAGTACGAAAAGGCTCGACGCGATCCGGCATTCGAGGCGGAAGTGAACAGCCTGCTCAAGACGTTTGTCGGCCGTCCGAGCCCGTTGCACTTTGCCGAGCGGCTGACCAAACATTGCGGCGGAGCGCGCATTTATCTCAAGCGCGAGGACCTCAATCACACCGGTGCCCACAAGATCAATAACACCATCGGGCAGGGGCTCTTAACCCTGCGAATGGGCAAAAAACGGGTGATCGCTGAAACCGGGGCCGGTCAGCACGGCGTCGCGACCGCCACGGCCTGCGCCCGCTTTGGGCTCGACTGCGTGGTCTACATGGGCGAAGAGGACATTCGCCGCCAGCGGCTCAACGTGTTCAACATGCGAATGCTCGGCGCGGAAGTTCGACCGGTGACGACGGGTTCGCGCACGCTGCGCGATGCGATCAACGAAGCGATGCGTGATTGGATGGCCTCCGTCGCCGACACACATTACATCTTGGGCTCGGTCGTCGGCCCGCATCCGTTTCCGATGATTGTTCGCGATTTTCAATCGGTCATCGGACGCGAAACTCGCAAACAGTGTCTCGATGAGCTGGCCCGCCTGCCCGACGAAGTCATCGCCTGCGTGGGCGGCGGCTCGAATTCGGCCGGCATGTTCTATCCCTTCGTGCAGGATGAAGGCGTCGCGCTCACGGGTGTCGAAGCGGGCGGGCGGGGACCGGCTCCCGGCCAACACGCCAGCACGCTGTCGTACGGAGCGAAGGGCGTGCTGCACGGCAGCTACAGCTACGTATTGCAGGACGCCGACGGGCAGACGCTCGACGTGCACTCGATTTCGGCGGGCCTCGATTATCCCGGCGTTGGCCCCGAGCACAGTTACTGGAAAGACACCGGCCGCGTGCACTACGTCAACGCGACCGACAACGAAGCGCTCGTGGCGTTCCAGACGCTGTCTCGACTCGAAGGCATCTTGCCGGCTTTGGAAAGCTCTCACGCGATTGCCCGAGCGTTGCAAACAGCCGGCGCTCGGAATCCAGACGACGTGGTCGTGGTCTGCCTCTCCGGCCGGGGCGACAAGGACGTCTACGAAGTGGCCCGGCTGTTGGGCAAAGAAGTCTAATTCCACAATAAAAACAAACATCGGGTGGCTGGGGTCGAGCGCAGCGAGCCCCCAGGTTTTGGAATCTGGGGGCGAACCGAAGCGGTTCGACCCCAGCCACCCTTTGCGAACCCATTGGAAACCGCGCGCCATGAGGCGAATTGCCGCCGCTTTTGAATCGCTTCGCTCGCGGAGGCAGACTGCCTTCATGCCGTTCCTGGCGGCGGGCGATCCCGAGCTTTCGACCACCGCCGAACTGATCCGTTTGCTGGCAGGCTGTGGCGTCGACCTGATCGAAATCGGGTTTCCCTACAGCGATCCGATCGCCGATGGTCCCGTCATCCAGGAGGCCTACACGCGGGCGCTTGCCAAGAAGATCGGCGTTGCCGACATCTTCGGCGCCCTCGAGACGCTCAGGGGCGAGACGCTGCCGCCGCTCTTGGCAATGGTCGCCTATGCGATTGTTTACCGCGCGGGCCCGGAAAAGTTTGCTGCGGCAGCGAAGCGAGCTGGCTTTTCCGGGCTGATTGTTCCTGACTTGCCCGGGGATCAGGCCGCGGAGCTGTTTGCCATCGCGCAAGCGCACGACCTGGATCTCGTTCAGCTCGTGGCTCCGACGACGACACCCGAGCGCGTCGATCGTATTCTGAGATCCTCGAGCGGCTTCGTGTATTGCATCGCGGTGGCTGGAACGACGGGCGTCCGCCACGCGCTGCCGAACGAATTGAAGAGCGAACTCGAAACGTTGCGGCTGAAGACGAAGCTGCCGCTCGCCGTGGGGTTCGGCATCGGGCGGGCCGATCAGATCGATTCGCTCCGCGGACTGGCCGACGGGGTGATCGTGGGATCGGCCATTGTGCGGCACATCGGCCGACTCAGTTCGGGTGATGCGCCGTGCGCCGCGGTGATGGAAGAACTGGCTCGGTTCACGCGGGAACTGTCAGCGGCCGCTCATCAAGGCGGGCCGGCTCCTGAGCCGAAATAAGCAGCTCAGTAGTTTTCGACGGTCTCGCGCTCGAGCGCCTTATACATCGTGCGGACGAGCGAAAATCCGATCGAGCGATAGAGCTCGACGGCCGGAGTGTTCTCTCCGGTGACTTCGAGATACACGCGCTCGAGTCCCGCCGCGCAGAACCCGTGCAGCGCCTTGAGCACAAGCGCCCGTCCCAAGCCGAGACCGCGATGCTGCGGCACGACGCCCACGTTCTGCACCGCGCCGAGGCTGCGGGAGTGGCTCAGGCCCTGAATCGTTCCGCAGTCGGCCAGGTCGCCGAAGGAGACCGCGTCACACGTGATCAGCCAGGTTGCGTCGGCCAGGAACGTATCCTGCCGCACAATTTCCTGCATCAGACGCTTGCAGCCGGAAAAGTCGCCCAGACAGGGAAAGACGCGCGAATCGATCTCGTCGCGAAAGCTGTAATATTTGACGCTCGCGTGACGGTTGACGAGCGGCGCCTGCCACGCGAGCCAGCGGTAGCCGTCCGGAAGGTACGGCTGCGGCAAGCGCGCCGCGGAGAGGTCGATGTCCATACGGAAGCGCCGAATGTAGGTCATAAAAGTCCTGGCGCTGCGGTTGCCAAGTCGAGCAGTCGAACGAAGTTCGCGAATGCGCTTCGGGTTAATGAGTTGAGCCTCACAGGATTTTAACACGCGAATGTGCCGGGTCAAATTGTCGACGCGCCCAAAGCTAGAGGAAACCCCTATCCTTGTCCGGTCGTCAATTCGCGCCTCCCACGAAGAGCTGCCGCGCCCGTTCGCGGATCGACGGGTCGGGGTTATTGATCAAGAGCACGAGCCGCTGGGACCCGAGGTCGGCAGCCTTGACCGTGCCGGCTTCGATGGCTTCGAGCAGCACGAACGTGCGGTCGCGGTCTCTCAACAGGGCCTTCAATGCGAAGCCGCGGTTTTCCGGGTCGTAATGGGAAAACCCCGAGACGATCGCTGGCGCGACGCAGGGCGATCGCATGTCGGACAGGCCGCCGATGGCCCCTTGCTGCAGCTCGTCGTCGACACCTTTGACCAGGTAGCGACAGAGCTGGGCTCCGCGGTGGTTCCAGGTATCCACGCCCAAAATCCGCAGCGCGTCGTAGCGCGTTCCCTTGAAGACCTTGTGATTGTCGGCCATGACGGCTGCCTCTTTGAGCAACCGCTTCCAGCGCTGGATCAAATCAGGATTGCCGGCGACGATCGCCCGCATCCGCTCGTCGGGCCAGCCGCCGCTCAACCCGATGCCATTGATGACGCCTCCCCCCAACACGACCGCCTGCCAATCACGCAGCGGTTCATTCATGGGGGGGACGCAAAAATCGACGATGGGTTTCAGTTCCTCGACCTGGTTTCGCTTGCCGGCCGCCACCGTCACTCGCCAAATCCACGGGATGCGGCGGTACTCCTCCTTCGAATCGGTCGCCGGCATGTCGGCCACGAGCGCCTTGAGCAACGGCAGCGAAAGCTGCGGATTGTCGGCAATGATTCGCTTGCGATCGGCTTCCGGCCGGCTGTCATCAAGAATCTGGCGGGCCAACGGGGCGGCATCGGTCGGCGAGCTGGCCGCCTGTCCGAGCGCGGCCGATGACGCGGAGTGCAGGGCCGTCACCAAGATCCAAAATACGACCAGGTTCGATTTGTGGTTGCGAGACATATCTTCTTCCGGAACTCGGCAGAGGGGTTGCAGGGTAAAGCCGGTACGTCAGTTTCGCGATCAGTCGGGCCACTCGAAGATGCCCGAAACCAGGCCGGCAAGCAAGCACTGGGGGGGTGGAAACGCTCGTCGCGAAACGACGACGAATCCGGTGCCCAAAGCATTGGGTGCCATGCCCAACGGCTCGGCGGGGGCATGTCTTCAACCCTGCAGTGTCCGAGGCAGCGATGACACGTCCAGGCGAAGCAGTCCGCTGCCGGGCTGTTCGAGTTCCCGTGCACTCGACCAGGGCCAAGCCGTCGGCGTATCGCACAATCCTCTGCGAGCCGGATTGGCGTGGAAGTAGTCAATCTCGGCCCAAACTGATTTGGGTTCGGTCAGGTTGCGATCGTAGCCGCCGCCCCGTTGCCAGAACCGATAATGAACGCGACCGCCCGGTTGCCGGTCTTCCATCTGCGACAGAAAGTTCGGAGCCGACGTTCGCACATAGGACAGGGCTTTGCGCGAAACGGGCCGCTTGATTGAAGTCAAAATCCGACTGATCGAATACATCGGCTTCCGCGGCCAGATGAGCAGGTGAGCGTGCTCTGGCATCACGACGTAAGCCCAAAGATCAAACGCGTGTATTTGCCTGGCCTGGTCGATCGCTTCCACGAGCCACATTCGGCTGCGATCTTTGGAAAGAAACGGTCGCCGGCAAACGCAAGAGAACGTCAACGCATGGGCGTGCCCCGCTTGATTGAATCGTTGACACGCTTTGTGGTGTTCGTCCAAAGCGAGCCAAGACTCGCAGAGTGTGGCTGCAAGCTCTGCGGCGACCACATTCTGCCGTAATTCCGAAGACATGCCCACGCAGAGCCGTTGGGCATGGCACCCGGCGGACATTTCGCCGCCTGGGCAAGGACTGGGGGCGGGAAACCCTTGTCGCGAAACGATGATGAATCGGGCTCCCAAAGCACTTACGACCGAATGCAGCCAATCTCGACACGTTTTGGAAAATCGCCTAGAGTCCCCGTCCCCTCTTTTCGCTCACCGATCCTTTCCTACCTCAACTGTCTCCAATAATCTCGTCGCTTTTTGAGTCGCAAATGGGCATTGGCTCTTGATCGTGCGCCCGAGCCCGGCGCGTCAATCAGAATGCGCGGTCGCCGCGCGCGACGAGTTGTTCGAGACACGTGCGGAGCTGGCATGAGTTCGCCGACAAAACGACATCGGCTCGAGCGGCATGCGTCGGCGCTCGTTTGCGCCTCAATCGCCTGGCTGGGCGCGTGCGGGTGCCAGAGCGCGCAATTCGATCGCCTCGACGGCAGTACGACCGCATTCAGTAGTGGACAGGCCCCGGTGGTCGACAACGCTCAGCCGTCTGCGCACCCGTCGGCACGCGACACGTCGAGTTCTCAGGGTGGCGACAGCCTGGCCCAATCGCCCGGAATCAACGAGGCCGTGATCAATGAAAAGCTCAACTGCGGACATCGCGAAGCGGCTCTCAAGCATTACGAACAGGCGGAAGTCTGCTACCGCAGCGTGCTCGAACTCGACCCCGAGAACGCAATGGCCAATCACCGGCTGGCAATTTTGGCGGATCGCCGCGGTGAGTTTGCGAGTGCCGAGAAGTGCTATCGGACGGCGCTCAAACGGGAACCGAACAATCCCGATCTCTTGAGCGATTTGGGTTACTCGTACCTGCTCCAGGGTCGGCACGCCGAGAGCGAGCGGTGCCTGCTGGCGGCGACGCGGGCGAATCCCCAACATCGCAAAGCGCTCGACAACCTGGGCCTGCTCTACGCCAAACTCGGAGATCGCGATCGCGCCTTCGAGGTGCTCAAGCGGTCTGTTGGCGAATCTGAAGCGCGTGTCCGCCTGGCCCAACTCTTCCCCCAATCGCGCTCCGCGACGTCTGAGGATGAAACGATCACGGCGTCGTTCGCCCCGTTTTCGTCTCACGAGATTCCGGACAAGAGCGTCGCGACGGTTGTGCAGCCTTCCATCGCTGCCGAGGGAAATGGACAACGCGAGACGCGATCGACGGTCACGGCTGGTTCGCAGGATGGCTCGAAATCGACTTCCTCGGCAACGGGCGGTCCGGACGCCGCAGTGGCAGCCGGCAAATCGCCCCTCGAAAAACAATTGGCCGAGCTGATGGAGCAGGAACGTCAGCGTGCCGCTTGCGGAGCGGGCGCAGCACGAGACCGTCAGCACACAAATCGCGCCGCCGACTGAACCGGCCAGGGCCTCGAACGAATCACTGGCTGCTTCGCATTTACTCGACCAGCCGTCCCAACAGCCGGTTCGGCCCGAGCCATCGGCCACAGCGACCCCGCGCGTTAACGATGTATTCGCGCCGCCGGCTGCCGCGAACGGCCGCGTGCCCGACGACCGCATCAACGATGCGTTCGCCGCCATCGATCGCGAAGGAAGCGATAATTCGCCACCGGCTGCCGCGCCCACAGACAGGCCGGCGCCCTCTCAGCCTGCGCCTGGGGCATCTTCGTGGGAAAGCGCTGTTGTCGAACCGAAAATCAATATCGTGCCCACACCGCAGGCCGGCCGGCTGACATCGTTGCCACGACCGGCTCAATCATCTCTCTCGTCGGCGCCGACGCCCGCGAGTCAAGCAACAACCTCGCCGTCGACAGACAGCCCTTCGTCGCCAGCAACTCGTTCGAGCGCGAGCGACACGCCGGTTTCTCGAACGGCGCAGGTTCCGAACGACTCGAATGATTGGGAGTCGGCGCGGACCGCTGCACCAGGCCCCGTGAATGCCGCTCCTGCGTCAGTCGTCCCGGCCGCGACCCCGAATGCGACCTTCCCTGCCGACACTTCATCTGTTCAAAGCACGTCGGCGACGACACGACCGGCGAGCGCCGGTTCCAAGGACGCTTGGGATCAAGAAGTCGATTCATCGACGGCGCAATGGCCCGGCGGAAACGCCGGCACGCCCGTGCAGCACACGCCGTCAGCGAGTCGATCGCAGGCCAACGACGCGTTTGACGGGCCGGCGAATCAGTCTCCGCGAATCGTGGCCACGGGCATCGTGCCGGCAAGCGGCAGTCAGGCGCGGCCGCCAGGGCCACGCAAGCCGGACGAAATGGACGAATTCGAGTCGCAGATTCAAAAGAACAATCTCAAGATCATTCCCGGTCGAAGTTTGTCGAACGCCGCGGCCGGTGCGAAGCCGCCCGTTCAACCGTTGTCACGCGAACAGCGGGCCGCTGCGAACAAGTCGGCGGTTCCCGGCGATTCAGCGGACGCCCCCGATCCCTGGTCCGCGCACATCGAACCGCGCCGAGATTTGGTCCCGATGTTTTCGCCGGAGAACTCGGCTGGGACGGACAAAAAATCGCCGAACGAGAAGAAGGATGAGTTCGACTCGGGAACGAACTGGTCCGACGTCCCGGCGTGGCAGGGTGCACCCGCTCCGGCGAGTGCGCCTCCAAAAGTGGACGGCGGTCCGGCGATTCACCCAGGTTCGTTCTAGGGCGACTCGGGGCCGATCGGCCGGAAGTTCGCTTAGGCGTTCACGACTCGAATCTGGTTGTGCACCCGTCGCACTCCGTGGACGGACAGGACCGATTCCTGAGCCATCTGCTTGTGGAAGTACGATCCGAGGACGCCCGAGAGCACGACCTCGCTCTCGCGAAGCTCAACGTCCAGGCAGCGCCCCGCAAAGTAGGGGTTGAGCGCCAACGCGCGGTGCACGTCGGCATGAAGGCGGCGACCCGGTTCATGGGTGTGGCTGTTGTCGGAGGAGTGGCCGATTTCGAGTGCGCAGTTGTGTTGCATGATCACGAATTTCGGAGTGAATCTCTGGCAGCGGTGAGCGGGCAGGTGAATACCGAGTGTTCGGGCCGGCGCTGGTAGGCATCACGATGGCCCGACGCCATTTTTATAGGTTCCAGATTTCCGAATGCGGCCGACTGCCGATCGGTAATTCCTTTAGTCCGGCAGAAATCTCACGACCCTCCTCGACTTTTCAGCACAATCGGCACAACCGTTCGGGCGGAACAACCGTTCGGCCCGAATAACCATTCGGCGCAGCGACGCGGTGTGGGAGGCGAGCCGCCTCAGCCTCGCAAGTCGCGGACCAGATCGTCGACGAGACCCTTCAAGCGGGCGACCTCGTGCTCGAGCGAGTCGACCCGTCCACGAAGTTCGGCGTTTTCGTCGCGAAGCTGGGCGAGCGCTGTGGCGCTGCCCTGCAATTCGGCGAGGTGCGGACCGCGCTCGCGCGGGGTGGCAGCGGGCGCCTGACAGACTGCCGCAATCGTCTGCGAACGCGGCGCCAGTTCGACGCCGCGGCTGTCGTCGGCCTCGTCGAGCCCCGAGTCCCAAGCGAGCTTCTTGTTTTCGGAAGCCGCGTAGAAGTTGTGATCGACTTCGACGCCGCGGCGCTCGAGGGCCGCGTTGGCCTGCACGTACTTTTGCTCCATGAGTCCGCGGAGAGCCACGCGCAGCTCGTCGAGGCTTTCGATGGGAACCATGCGGCTGGCCCGCGCTCGCAGGTCGCCAATGCTCTGCCGCCCGCGCAACAAGAGCTCGGTCAGCACGGCCACTTGCGGCTCCGACAGGGTGAACCGCTTGCGCATGTAGTGACGAAACCGCTCGGTGCGGCCCGTTTCGGTGTGCACGACCGCCGCCAGCCCCATCTGCCGCAATTGATCGAGCACTTCCAGGACGTCGTCTTCAGAATATTCGGTCAGCGGGTGGCGATTGCTTTTCTGATTGCAGCCGGCCGTCAGCGCTTTGACCGTGAGCGGATAGACCTCCGGCGTGGTCAGGGCTTTCTCCAAAAGCGTGCCGAGGACGCGACGCTGCCCCTTGCTGAGTTCCGTGATCGGCGGTGCGTCCTGCTCCGGTTCGTCAATCATGAAACTCGCTCGGGCATGAAACTCGCTCGGGCATGAATCTCGCTCAGTCTTTCAGCTCAGTGACCGGCACAAAAATTCACGCAGGCCTAAAACTCACTCGGGGAGGTCGGTCAGCTGCTCTAGTCTTGCGAGGTACTGGAAGTCGGGGTCGTTCCGCAGGGAGTCGAAATCGGACTCGTCGGGAATCAAGTCACGAAGCGACGTCCGGAGTGCCAGCGCCTGGAGATCGGGGTCATCGGGCACCAGCTTGCGAAGCGACGCCTCCATCCGCAGCGCACGCCCCAACCAGGAGAGGGCCTGGCTCTTGTCGCCAGCCAGCGAATGGTAACAGGCGATGTTGTAGAGCACGACCGGGACCTTCGGGTGCGCGCGATAGGCTTCTTCCATCGTCGAAATCGCCCGGGACAACTGATCCGTGCGCTTGAAACACCAGGCCATTCCCATCAGAACGTCGAGATTTTCCGGCTGATACTCCCGGGCGCTGGAGAACGCGACAAGGGCCTCGGCCCATCGGCCCGCGAGTCGCAGCGCCTGTCCCCGCAGATAATGAAATTCAAACGGCGTGATTTCGGGATGAGCGATGCCGTCCAGCGCCCGCAGGGCGTGGGCAGGCATCTCCAGATCGACATATCCGCTGGCGGCTTGCAGCCTGCGGGCGTGATCGAGTTGCGCTTTGGAGACCATGGGAATGACCGTGGGCCAAACGAAACGAGCAACTTTTGCGACCATTATACGCGCACTCCGCCCAGTCTCACATCGGGGGATCCCTCAACTTTCATACGCCTCCCTTCCTATGACTGCGAACTAATAAGTAGGACACTCCGAATCGACCGCTGGATCGGGGTCACACGACGAAAATCGCCTCAGGACTCGATTCGCACGCGACACGCCTTTTTCTTGCCGGCCCGAACGATCATGCCGCTGGCCACGCTGAGCATCTGTTTGCCCGACTCGATGCGGGTCTTTTCGGACCCGTGGTAGAGATAGGCTCCGCCGCCGTCGATCAGCCGAATCGCCTCGCTGGTTGTCGCACACAACTTGAGCGCCTTGAGCAGCCCCAATGCGGAGATTCGTCCCTGGTCGTCGAGTTCGTTCTTCGCGATCGTCGCCTCGGGAACGTCGGTCGGCACGCCTCCTTGTCCGACTTCGCGCTCCCACTGGTCGGCGGCCGCCTGGGCCTCCTGGGCACCGTGATATTGAGAAATGACCGCCCGACCCAGGGCCAGCTTGGCCTGTTTGGGGTTGCGAGCGATCTGCTCACGCGCCTCGTCGAGCGGAAGATCGGTCAACAACTCGAAGTACATTGACATCACCGCGTCGGGCACCTGCATGAACTTTTTCATCATCTCGTACGGCGGCTCGCTGATGCCGATGTAGTTGCCCAGGCTTTTCCCCATCCGGCGGACGCCGTCGAGGCCCACCAGAATGGGCATCATCAGCGCGATCTGCGAGGGCATCTGCTGGGCCCGCTGCAGGTCGCGGGCCAGCATGAAGCTGTAAAGCTGCTCGGTCCCTCCCAGCTCGACGTCGGCCCGAACCATCACCGAATCCCAGGCCTGCATCACCGGGTACAGGCATTCGTGCAGGAAGATCGGGGATTCCGACTGCATCCGCTTGGCGAAATCGTCGCGCGTCAAAAGTTGAGCGACGGTCACCTTGCCGCAAAGCTCCAAGAGTTCCGCAAACGACATGCGGGCGAACCAGTCGCCATTGCGGACGACCTCGGCCTTCGACAGATCGAGCACGCGGCCGAGCTGGGCCAGATACGTTTCGGCATTGCGATCGACCTGTTCGCCCGTCAGCCGCGCCCGGGTCGAGTCGCGTCCGCTCGGGTCGCCGACGCGGGCCGTGTAGTCGCCGATGATGATCACGGCCTGGTGCCCCAGCTCCTGGAATTGCCGCATCTTGCGTATGGGGACCGTGTGGCCCAGGTGGACATCGATGCCGGTCGGATCGATGCCGTACTTAATCCGCAGGGGGACGCCGGTTTCGCGACTCTGCTTGAGCCGGACGACGAGCTCCTCCTCGGGCAGGATTTTTTCCGCCCCGCGGCGAATCACAGCCAACTGCTCGTCGACTGGTAAAAACTGAACCACGCGTGACCTTCGCTGCGTGAACGTCATTCTTGGGGGCGGTCATCGTCACCGCTCGCTGCCATCGATTCTGCCACGGAAGTTAGCAGGGCACTCGACGGGGTGCCAGCCTCGTCGATGCAGGCGCGATTGCGCGAGCGACAGCGGCCTTAAGCCGCTCACCGTTGCAACAGTGCCAGGACCAGAAACGCCGCGTTGAAGCACGCGTGCGCCGTCACGATTGCCACGTAGCTGCGCCGGAGATGGTAGAGGGCGCCCAGGACCAGCGCCAGCGGCAACAGGGGCAGCGCGTCGTGAAGCCCGTGCACGCCGGCAAACACGAACGCGGGAATCGTAATGGCCCACGAAAGGGGCAGCCGCGCTTCGAGCGGGCCCTGAAAGGTGACCCGAAACAGCAGCTCTTCCGAGAGCGGGGCCGAGATCACGGCTGCAAAGACGACTTCGGCAAGCGTCCGATCGCTGCCCGTCTCGTGCAGCAGAATCAAGAGCGGATTCTGCGTCTCCGGCGTGCGCCAGTGACTGGTCAGCAGGATGATGGCGATCACGAAAGGCAGGCTCGCCAAGAAACCCAGTCCGCCGAACCGCATCTCGGACACCCAACCCCCCGTGTCGATGCCATAGTCGGCAAGTCGATTCTTGCGACGGACCGCGATCACCGCGATTACGATGCCGACGATGAAAAACCGCGACACAATCTCCGCCTCGATCAGTCGCGAGGAAGGGGCATGTTTTTCGGCCGCATTCTCCGCGACGGGGAAAAACGGCTGCACTAGCAGCGGGACGACATTGAGCAGGACGAAACACAGCCCAGTCCCCAGCACGACCCAGTCAAATTGGAGCCGGGTCCGCGGCTGCGGCGGCACAAAAAGCTCGCCCGTCAACAAGGCACGCAACGTCTCGCCCAGCACCAGAACCAGTGCCGCAAGCAGAATGGCGATGAGGACATCAGGTGCGGCAAACATTGCGGCAATCGGATCGGTGTTGGTGTCTTTTTCTGAGCGCGTCGGAGGGCATCGGCCCCCGAACCAACTAATTTAACTCACGAGCGAGTTCTCCGCTCGCTCACCGCGCCCCGTGCCACCCGAAACCGGGACATGAGGCAGGCTGTGAAAGTTTGGAGTGGCCCTCATCCACAGGAGTGGGAGAGGGTGAAAGAGGCGCTCAAATAAGGTGGCAGGTCCTGCCACCTTATTGGTCGACTGGCGAGTCCCGCTTTCCGGACGGTCAGGCGAAAAACTTTTGAAGTTGTTTATGAGCGCGTAGAAACTCGGTCTTCGCAAGTTGCATTTTTGGCCGTAGGATGGAAGAAGGGCGTTTTTCACTCCTGGCCGTCGGTGATGCTGCGCCCGGGCGCGCGTGCCGCGTCGGCACTCTGGGACTGCCACGGGACACGGAGTCGAGTGACGTTAACGAAATGTCACCCGAAGGGGGTGTGGTGTGGTCAACTACTTTTAATAGGCTTTTAATAGGTAGTTGACCACGAAGTAGTTGACCACGGCAGTTCCCGGCAGGACGGGAGCGATTGGCACAATGTCCAAGATCCAAGGTCACGGACAGACTCTTTCCGGTGGGGATAAGATCCCCGGCGGGAACGAAATTTAGATCCCCGGCGGTGATGGGGATCCTTTTTTCAATAGGGAGGAAAGGAGCACCGGCAGCGGAGGTGCCGGAGTGGGACGGGACATTTTCACTGACGGAGCGATGCAATGGCTAAAAACTCTTGTTCCCCTCTCCCCTTGCGGGAGAGGGGCTAGGGGTGAGGGGGCAGCCGTTGACTCGCGATCGGGATCACTCGCGGCAATTTCGACGCTTTCCGACCGAAGCGGAGGCACGTCTCTGGCGACGGGCTTCGCGGCCGCGCCTTTAAAGCCTTGAAGGTCCGCCGTCAGCTTCCGCTGGGAAAATACATTGTCGATTTCGTCTGCCTCGAAAAACGCCTGATCATCGAGTTGGACGGTGGCCAGCATAACGCTGCACAGCGCGAGTACGACCGAGTGCGCGATCAATGGTTGCGATCGCAGGGGTTCCAGATCCTGCGGTATTGGAACAATGAAATCTTCGACGAATGGGAGTCCATCGCCGAAGCGGTTTGGAAAGCCGCACAAGGGAACCCCTCACCCCCGACCCCTCTCCCGCAAGGGGAGAGGGGAGCATGACGGTTACCTTCCTTCCATGTTCTCCACCATCTTCCACGAGATGATCGACTTCGGGACCGGAACAGGACTCACACCGTGGGACGGGACTCGAACGTTGGGACGGGACACAAACGGCGGGACGGGACACAAACGGTGGGACGGGACACTTTCGCTGAATAGGGCGTGGGTCGGGTCACATTTTTTTGATAGGGAGATGACGCCAAAGAAAGGTGACCCACCGCCCGTGCCGAGGACTTCGGGCAGACAAAACCCCGTCCGGGAATTCGCGGCAGCATTTTGGCTTGGGTGCCATGGCTGAGCGGCTGCCGCTCAGCCGTGCTCTTCCCGGTAGGTCGCCGTCTTCGGAATTGAACAAGCTGATAACTTTGGTGAAGAGCACGGCTGAGCCGAAACGTCTCAGCCCCCGCTCCGGATGGACTCGCTAGATTCCAGCGCATTCGCTGCTTCGATCTCTCGTCCGGTTTCTTGGCGTGCGGCCGGGTTGTATCATCGAGCAGCCATGAAGGATGTGTTGCGGGAAATTGTCGACCACAAACGAACCGAGGTGGATCAGGCCAAAGCGACGGTCCCGCCGCTGGAGCTCGAGCGACGTCTCGCCGACGCGCCGCCCGCGCGCGGGTTTGCCGCGGCGCTTGCGGCGCGGAGTCCGATGGCGCTGATTGCCGAGGTCAAACGAGCGTCGCCCTCGGCCGGTGTGATTCGCGGCGAGATCGATCCCGTGGCCCTCGCGGTTTCCTATGAGCGCTTCGGGGCGGCCTGCCTCAGTGTGCTGACAGACCAAAAATTCTTTCACGGCTCACTCGACGATCTGGTCAAAGTCCGCCAGGCGGTTTCGATCCCCATTTTGCGCAAAGACTTTCTGATCGATCGCTACCAGGTGCTCGAAGCGCGGGCCGCCGGGGCGGACTGTGTCCTGTTGATCGCCGAGTGTCTCGATCATTGCCCGCTGCGGGAGCTGTACTTCTACGCGTCGGAGTTGGGCATGGACGCACTGGTGGAGATCTACGACGCCGAGAATCTCGATCGCGTGCTCGAGTTGGAGCCCGCACTGGTTGGCATCAACAACCGCGATTTGCGAACGTTCGAGACCGACTTGGAGCACACGCTCAGTCTCGCCCCGCGAGTCGCCCCGCCGGCGATGCTCGTGAGCGAAAGTGGAATTCGGACGGGAGACGACGTCGCGCGGCTGCAGGCGGCCGGCGTGCGCGCGATCCTCGTCGGAGAGACCTTGATGCGAGCTGACGACCTGGGGGCCACGATGAGCGAATTGCTCGCGCCTCGCCCCGCAACGCAATCTCAAAAATCGCGACCCTGAATCGAAAGGAGACAACCAACCATGTCCGTGACCCAGGCGTCCGTGGAACGCGTGCTGTGCATTCCCACCTTGCTGTTTCACGAGCTCGGACACTTTCAGGGCTTCCTGGCAGACGCCAAGCCGTACTTCAAGACGCTGTTTGACCCCAACTACACGACCTACCGGCCGCGGGACCAGGTCGAGACGGACCCCAGCTTCAAGCAGCTGATTCCCTACTGCGTCTTCCGCAGCCAGGGCGAAGTCTTTCATTACAAACGGGGCAAAATGCAGGGAGAATCACGACTGCACAGTTTGCGGTCGATTGGCATTGGCGGCCATATCTCTTCCACCGACGCTGAGACGGCCCGCGAGTCGTATTTGGCCGCGATGCGGCGGGAAATCGAGGAGGAGGTCTTCGTCGAGACGGCCTTCACAGAATCGTGCGTGGGACTGATCAACGACGACGAGACCGAGGTGGGGCGAGTCCATTTGGGTATCGTGCACCTCTTTGAGCTCGAAGCGCCCAAAGTCCGCCCACGCGAAGAGTCGATCATAGAGACAGGCTTTGCCTCACCCGCAAAGTTGACCAGCGATCTCGGGAGCTTCGAGACGTGGTCGCAAATCTGTCTGAAACACCTCTTTTAGCCAAGCTTCCTGAACTGCCGAAGCAGGGATGCATCGGACGAGCGAGCCAACCGGGGCTCAAAAGCTCCTCGCGGTTGTTCAGAGCGAAAATTGCCCAGACAAAAAGACAAAGGAGTGTCGTGCGATGCGCAAGCCCAATCGAAATTGGTCATTCGTCGGGGGGCTCGTGCTGGCCTCCAGCGGAGTGCTGGCGGCCGGTCAGTATTCGCGCGCCGCTGACCAGGCAGGTCCCGGCACAGCTGCCGCCGATTCGTCGGACGTCCCCGGCCATGTGAGCCAGGACCAGTTGGGCACGATGATTCGAGCGATGGGCATTCCCGTCAAGCTCGACGAGCGACGCTTCGACTTCAGCTTTCCGGCCACTTACAACAAGGAGCCTTGGACCCTGTCGATGTCGGCCGTGCTGAGCGAGAACGGCAACTCGATCTGGGTGATGGCGTGGCTCGATCAGTGCCCGAAGACAGCCGCCGAGGTGCCGCGCACGGCGCTCTTGCGACTGTTGGCGAAAAACGACACGCTGGGCAATGGCAAATTCTTCGCCTACATCCCGGCAAACACGCGATTTGTTCTCGAGCGCGTGTTGCCCAACGAAAACATGACGACCGCCCATTTCCGCGAGGTGCTGCAGGATTTAGGCGCGGCCGTCGTCGAGACGTATCCGTACTGGTCCGTCTCGAACTGGACGAAGCCGGCTCAGAGCCGCGCTCCCGAGCCGCAAAGCCGATCGAATTCTTCGGAGCAGCCGCCCACGGATACTCAGCGCGGCGGCGAGACGCAGCGCGGCCCCGGCGAGCCGGCGAGCTATCGCGGCTCGAACTGAGCCAATGCCGACTCGAACGGAGCCAGTACCGACTGGTCAATCTTCGATCGGTCCAGCGAATGGGAGATCGAGAGCGAATTGGAGTCTGATAAACGAAAACGCCCGGCTGAGCCGGGCGTTTTTTTATGCGCTTGTGAAGCAGTTTCGCGCGTTGGCGGCCGCTGCCTTGCGGCCGACTCCACGAGAGCGCATCGCAGGATCCCGGCCCCGGCGCGAGGGGCCGGCCGACTTACTTTTTCTCCTCGTCTTTGCGCTTCATCTCGTCCAGGATGATTGGATGCAGCGTTTCGTCGCGCTTGTGCATCGGAGCATAATTCTTCCGAGCCCAGGTCCGGAGACGAATCTCCTCAATCGGATCGACCTCTGAACCCCCTTGTGTTGGAGGCTCGAGCAACATCGAGCTACTCATCCGTAACCCTTCCCAGTCTTTCGCCGAAACTTCGAGTTGGTAAAGAGCGTCCCGCCCGACAGCGGACCGCGCCAAACACGCCTTAATATCGAACAAGTGTAGCAAAGACTGAATCGAATCCGCCACTACAAATATACGTTCTGCGGCCAGTTTAACCCGGAAAAGATGGCCGCTCGCCGCGACCCGCCCGGCATGCCAAATTGGGTCAAAAACGGCCGATTTTGCGTGTTGGTCGGACGTCGCAAAATCTCACCGTGGCACTAGCGGTTCGGTCGGTCCACGACCAATTTGGCCGAGTCGCGGCAACGCATTTGTCGGAAACGCGAAAGGGGATAGACGCGCGGAATGCGCGGACAAGTTAAGCTGGTCAAACTCCCCTGGCAACTGCGCAGCGATCCTGATCGAGGCGCCTGGTGACCTCGCCAGAATACGCATTGATGCGGATGCGCTCTGGGTTCTGCGCGTTATCGCCGGGCGACCTGTGCCTCATCGGCGGAGAAGACGGCCCAGTCACCGGCGGACGACGTCAACCGCTCAGGAATCGGCGCGGGGCGGTTCGCAATTCGTCCGAAGAGCGGTCGAGACGTCCCAGCCAGGTGCCAGGTCGCACGATCCTGCAATGTGAGCGCCGGGCCTTTCGACGGCAGGCGATCGTCCTTCTTCTCGGCGGAGGGCTTCTTCAAGTCCGGACTGCTTTTCGGTGTCGGAGTCGCGTCTTGCGGCACAGCGTCGTCAGGAGGTGAGATCGGCGCTTTCTTGTCGGTACCGCGTTGCTGCACGGGCGCGAGCGGCTTCTTGGCTTCGAATGTCGGCTCGGCGTCCTTCGGGGCAGTGCTTGCCGGCGCCGTCGGCGTTGTCTTTTGTGTGGGCGAATCAAAACCGTCGGCGGGCGGTTGTGTCGCCGGCGCCTTCCCGTTTCCCGAACGAGTACGGGCAAAGCGGCCGGCGCCAGGGTCTGCATCCGTGCCGGCAGCGGGTGGCGTGCCCGGGCCGGCGCCGCCTGGAGCCGGGCGAGGCGGTCGATCGGCAGGAGGCGTCGCGTCATCATATGTTGGGGATGGTCGGGGGACGAATTTTCCGTCAGGTACCGGCTGAGGCTTTGCTCCGGGGGGCGTGGCTGGCGCCGCCGTTCCGCACCCTCCAGGTCCGGCTAGCGACGTTCCACAACCGCCAGTGCCGCAACCGCCCGTGCAGCAGCCGGGCCCGCAGGCAAGTCCACAGCCTGAGCCGCACAGACCGCCACAACTCGAGATTCCACAACCTCCGCAACTGGAAATTCCACAGCCCGAAATTCCACAGCCTCCGCAGCCACCAAACCCACAACATCCCGCCGAAGGACAGCAGGAGGAGCCGCAGTACGAGCTGCCGCAGCACGAGCTGCCACAGCACGAACTGCCACAGCAGGGGCTGCCGCAAGAATACGCGGGCCACAACGAGTAGCTGCCGTACCCGACGTAGTACGAGCTTGGCCAATAGCTGGTGCTGTAAGAGCCCCAACCGTAGGGGGCGTAGCCGACGCCGTAGCTGTACGCGCCGGAATACCCGCCGTCCCACCAGGACCATTGCGCGAGCGATGGAAGGAGCACTCGACAAAAACACCAGTCCCACAATGCCAAGGATCACAAGTCGGCCGATCGAGCGGTTCATGGCGATTCCTCGTGTTGGTCTCTCAGGCATTCCGTTGTAACCCGGCAGAATCGGCCCTGTCAATCAGCTAAACGGTTCGCGATTCGGCACCCGTGCGAAGAGCGAATCCGAACCGGACACAACGAGTGTCGATGCGTGGATGCGATCAGCGGGCACCTGTACGAAAAGCACCGACCGGCGAGACGACGCCGCTTGGGCAGATGCAGTCCAAGCGGGCCGCGCGTGTTTGTAGAAGCCGGCACCTTGCGCTATGATTGACCCGTCCGCTTCCTGCGGCCGTTCGCCCGCCCTGTTGCCCTCCACGACTTCAAGCGACCTTCCCGGAGGAATCTGCTCATGAAGCTTCGATTCGCGATGATCGGTGTGTCCCTGTTTTTGCTGAGCTCGGCCAGCTCTGCGCGTTCAGCCGACGAGCCCGCGCACAAAGTGAAGGCCCTGTTCCTCACGCAGAGCAAGGGGTTCGTGCACGGTTCGGTGAACCGGCGCAAAGAGACGCTCGCCCCGGCGGAAATCGCGATGACGCAGCTCGGCCAGCAGACCGGCCTCTACGAGCTGCATTGCACGCAGGACGGCGCCGCCGACATCACCAAGGACAATCTCAACAACTACGACATCGTGATGTTCTACACCACGGGCGATCTGCCGATCGCCCCCGAGAACCTCGACTACTTCATCAACGACTGGCTCAAACAAAAGGGCCACGGATTCATGGGCTTCCACTCGGCGACCGACACCTATCACGAGAACGAAACATACTGGCAAATGATCGGCGGCACGTTCGTCAGCCATCCGTGGACGTCGGGCAAGCTCGTGACCGTCGACGTCTACGACACCGAGCATCCCGCGTCTCGTCCGTTCGGCCAGGAGTTCACGATCAAGGACGAAATCTACCGCTACCGCCACTGGCAGCCCGACAAGGTTCACTTGTTGATGGGCCTCAACATGGAGAAGTGCCTGCCGATTCTCGACAAAGGCGGGAAAAATGCGTATTACAAGCCACGCAACGACCCGACGTCTCCATGGGCCATGCCGCTGGCTTGGGTGAAGGACTGGGGCCAGGGAAAGGTCTTCTACACCAACCTGGGACACAACGAGACGACCTGGACCAACAAGACCTTCCTCAAGTCGGTCGAGGGAGCCGTCCGCTGGATTCGCGGGCTGGAGAGCGGCGACGCCACGCCCAACCCACAGGTCTCGAAGGCCGAAGAGGTGAAGGCGAAGGCGGCCGCCCACTTAATCCCCTCCGAAAATTGAGTCGAGAAGTGGCGCGGTGGTTTAGGCTTCGGCTTACCATTGTTTCGCGCAAGCGGAAACTCGGCCGTCGCGAGCGGTCGCCGGGAAGCAACCGAGACGCCCAGCAGCCCTCAGGCCGACTTCGCGGTGGGAATCTCGATCAGCTTGGGAGAGGCAATCCGCTTACCCAGCACGGCTCCGTACCGCGCCACAGGCCGCGGAAATCGTGCCGCAGAAAGTCGACGCATTCCGGCGGCGGCGAACGGCGCAGATATTCGCCGACGAGCGCGCCCATCGCGCGATCGTATTCGTCCTGGCTATGCGTATGGACGTGATAACGGCCGTTCATCCGGCGGATGTCGCCGTTAAATCTCGGGCTGATGTGGTAAAGCTCGTGGAACACCGTGACCAGCTTCTCGCGGAATGAGTGATCGAGAAACCGCGGCAAATAGAACGTCAGGATGTAAAGCATCTCGCGGTTGCCATCGTAGAGACGCTCGAGCGTCCAGGTTCGGCCCGCGCGGCGGGTCAACAGCGAGCCGTCCTCGAACCGCATCGGCGTGAGCTTCGCCTGCAGGCCGTGGGGCACGCGGCGACGGGCCTGCGCGAAGGTGACGGCCATCTCGTCGATGCGGACGTGCTGAAACTCATCCAGACGCTGTGTCACGTCGTGACAGAGCGCACGCATCGCCCGGGTGAAATCGAATCCTTTCGACACGCACATCCTGCGCGGGACTTCCTTTTTGCGACGACGGCGTTTTCGAGCTTGCCGCGCGCCGTCTCCCGCGGCTCATCGGAATCAGCCGGCCGTCAGCTCTTGCCTCCCTTGTCGGCAACAACCGGGGCTGCGCGGCGACGGCTGCTCTTCGTACGGTCGCGTTCTCCGGTGAATTCGATGATCGCCTTGCGCCCCGCGTCACCCAAGCGGACTTGCGCCAAGCGGACGACCCGCGTATACCCGCCCGGCCGGTCGGCGAAGCGTTCGGCCAACTCGCTGAACAGCACGCTCACGGCCTCGCGATCGCGCAGGATGGAAAACGCTCGGCGTCGCAAAGCGACCGACGGCGCGACTGCCTGGTTCCACTTGTTCCACTGATCCGATTCGCGCCACTTCTTCCACTCGGCCGTGTTCCGCTCGGCTGTCGTCTTGAATTCGTGGGCCTTTTGCGCGTGCTCCGCGCCGCGGATCCCCATGGTGACCAGCTTTTCGACGTAGGGCCGCAGCTCCTTGGCCTTCGCCAACGTCGTGACAATGCGGCCGGGAATCTTGGGCCCGGTTTTATCCTCTTCGTCGACGCGCACCGAGCGGATCAGCTGCGAGGCCATGTTGCGGAAAAGGGCCTTGCGGTGCGAGGCATTGCGGCCGAGCTTACGGCCCCGTTTTCGATGTCGCATGGTCTATCCACCCGTCGTAGGGTGTGACAAGGCCCGCTTGCGGGCCGCCGGCACACCATTCTGAGTTCGAATTCCCCGAAAACCGATGGTGTGCCTCTATCCGCCTGCGCCGGACTTGTCACCCTACGTCTCTAGTTTTATCAGACTGAACTTTGGTGCGGCAGCTTCATCCCCAGTCGCAGGGCGATCGTGCCCAACCGCTCGCGGACTTCCTGCAGGGTCGTTTCGCCGAAGTTGCGCACTTGCAGCAGCTGGTCCTCGCTCCGCGTCACGAGATCCCGAACCGTATTGATGCCCTCGGACTCGAGACAGTTCGTCGCGCGAACCGACAGGTTGAGCTCGGCCAGAGACTGGTTGAGTTTTTCTTCCAGCTCGAGGTCGACCGGAGCGTAGCCCGTCGCTTCGAGCATGCCGCGCAAGCCCCCTTCCGGCGGCAGCTCGGGCCCCGGTTCCCGGTACGAGATGAACGGGTTTAAGTGCTTGCGAAGAATCTTCGCCGACTCGACCACCGCCATGTCGGGCGAGACCGTGCCGTTGGTCCAGACTTCGAGGATCAGCTTGTCGTAGTTCGTCCGCTGTCCGACGCGGGTGTCCTCGATCTTGTAGCGGACCCGTGTGACGGGCGAATAGGCGGCGTCGAGCGGGATCACGCCGACTTCCGGCTCGCGCTCCGCCTGTTCCGTCGCCGGAATGTATCCGCGGCCGGTCTTCACGGTCAGCTCGATGTTGAAGGGCACATCGTCGGTCATCGTCGCGATGATCAGGTCCTTGTTGATCACTTCGGTCTGATCGTCGGTGATGACGTCGGCTCCCGTCACGACGCCCCGCTCGTGACGCTCGATCCGCAGCGTGCGGGTGCCGGGGGTCGACATTTTGACGATCAGCGACTTCAAATTCAGGCAGATGTCGGTCACATCCTCGACGACGCCGGGGATGGTCGTGAATTCGTGCTGCGCGCCTTGAATGCGGGCCCGCGTCACCGCGCTGCCCTCGAGGCTCGACAACAGGATGCGGCGGAGACTGTTGCCGATCGTCGCGCCGAAGCCCCGCTCAAACGGTTCCGCGATGAATCGCCCGTAATTGGGGTTGGCGGCGTCGCGCTCGTTCAACATTCGACTCGGCAGTTCCAAACCACGCCAACGAATTCGCATCTCTGTCTCCGTGTTCGGTTGATCTCAAGTGTTTCGCGAGGTTCCGAAGTGGCCTGCCAAATTCGGGCGTTGTCGCCGCGGAGGCCCTGGACCCCGACAATGGAAAACTTAAACGCGCCGTCGCTTCGGGGGACGGCAACCGTTATGCGGCAAGGGAGTGATGTCTTCGATCGCGCGGATCACGATGCCGGCCGACTGCAGACCGGTGATCGCGCTCTCGCGGCCAGAGCCGGGGCCCTTCACGCGGACCTCGAGCTCTTTCACGCCGAACTTCGACGCCCGCTCGGCGCACGTCTCGGCGGCACGCTGAGCGGCAAAGGGCGTGCTCTTGCGGCTCCCCTTGAAGCCGGAGGTTCCGGCCGTGGCCCAGCACAAAACATCGCCGTTAACGTCGGTGATTGTCACGATCGTGTTGTTGAACGTCGCCTTCACGTAGGCAATCGCCCGCGTGACGTTTCGTCGAACTTTCTTCCGCTTCGACTTTGACAAGAGCGCTTCTCCGGAGGAAACGGACGCCCGCTCGAATGGCGGCGGGCAGTCCTCGTTCGTCAATCGATTTAGTGGCGCATGTCCTTGACGCCCTTCTTCCCGGCCACCGTCTTCTTGACTCCCTTGCGGGTCCGCGCGTTGGTCCGCGTCCGCTGGCCACGCACCGGCAGGCCACGGCGATGACGCATCCCGCGGTAACAGTGGATCTCGCGCAGCCGGGCGATGTCCTGCTGCACGCTTCGCCGGAGCTGTCCCTCGATCACGACTTCTTTGTCGAGGTAAGCATTGATCCGCGAAATTTCGTCTTCGCTCAGGTCGATCGCCTTGCGCATCGGCTCGATGCCCAGCGCAAAGCACAGCTCGATCGCCCGAGCCCGGCCAATACCGTACAAGTAGGTGAGCGCGATATAAGTCGGCTTGCCGTTCGGTAAGTCGACACCCTGAATACGAGGCATGCTCGAAAAACTCCATTCGGCTGCGAATGAGCCGTTGAGTCTGTAGTTCTAACCCTGACGCTGCTTGTGCCGTTGATTGGCCGAGCAGATCACGTAAATGCGTCCTTTGCGGCGCACGATCTTGCAGTTCTCACAAATGCGTTTGACGCTCGAACGAACTTTCATGACACAGACTGCCCTTCCCAGCGACGCGGCTCTCCGACCGGTTGCAACGGGTTAGTTGCGATCAGGCGCGATCGGTCGGCTGTCGATTCAAATCGGAATCGAAACGACACCCCGGCAGACCAATTCGCCCCCGCCCTGGCCGACGCCTGCCGACACCCCGAGCGGCCGAGATTGCCCCGGTACGGAATCGGGAGATTATATGCGAGGGGCAAACTTGCCCACAAGTAAAGCCGCTATGGATTTCCGCCATTGGCCGCGGGCCGGGTCGGGTTGGGTTGGGCGATTCGGACGCATGGCGGGCCAGAATCCCCGGGGGATCATGCTCCCGGTCGGTCCGATTCGGACTGGGTCAAAACGAGCGGGCCGGCCTCGGTGAGCGCCACGGTGTGCTCGAAATGGACACTCGGTTGGCCATCCTCGGTCCGCACCGTCCAATGGTCCTTTTTGCTGGTGCGGGTTCGCTTCGAGCCGGCGTTAATCATCGGTTCGATCGCCAGAACGAGCCCCGGTTCGAGCGCGAAATCGGCCTGCCGCAGCGAATCGCTCACGTAGTTGGGGACCTGCGGGTCCTCATGCATTTCGCGGCCGATGCCGTGGCCGACGAGATCCTCAACGACGCTGAAGCCCGCCTTGTGCACCGCGTCGCTCATGAGTGTCGCCACCGCCGACCAGCGCGCCTGGCGTCCGATTTCGGTGATCGCCAAGTCGAGCACGCTTTTCCCAAGCGTCAAAAGACGGCTCTTCACCTCGTCAACCGGGCCAACCGGGAAGGTCCAGGCTGAGTCGGCACACCAGCCCGTCAGGCGACAGGCCGTGTCGATGCTCACCAGATCACCCGCGTTCAAGAGTCGGTCCCCGGGAATGCCGTGCACCACCTCGTCGTTGACCGAGACGCAGCTCGCGGCCGGAAAGGGAACCTTGCCGCGAACGCCCTTAAATAAGGCGTCGGCGCCGGCCTCGCGAAACACGTCCTCGATGGCGGCGTCGAGCTCTCGAGTGGCAACGCCGGGGCGAATGAGCTGGGCGGCGCGGTCGATGGCCCGGGCGACCAGGCGCCCCGCTTCGCGCATCCGCGCAATCTCGCGGGGGCTTTTAAGAACGATCACCTAGCGCGCCTCACGCGTGCGTGGAGCGATGCCGCGGTTAAAAGCACGGAAAAAGGAGGAGCTCCGTTGCGACAGCAGTGCCCCCGGCACCTAACTATCCGAATCGAGCAACCCGGGATAGTTCCGCATCACCAGATGGCTGTCGATCTTTTGCACGAGATCGAGCGCCACCGAAACAACGATCAACAGTCCCGTGCCGCCGTAGAAGCTGGCCACCATGTAGGGGATATCCATCCAGTGGGAGATCAGCGTTGGGATCACGGCAACCATCGCGAGGAATGCGGCACCCAGATAGGTGATGCGCGTCATCACCTGCTCGAGGAACTGCGCCGTTCGCGCTCCCGGCCGATACCCGGGAATGAAGCTGCCATAATCCTTCAGGTTTTCTGAGATGTCCTTCGGATTGAAGGTGACCGCCACCCAAAAGTAACAGAACACGTAAATCAGCAGGATGTAGCACGTGTTGTAGATGTAACCGCGGCCGTAATTGAACGCGTCGGCCAGCCCCGCGGTAATCGGAGAGAGGAAGTTCTCCGGCTTGACAAGCACGTTGAGCTGCCGGAAGACGAACATCGGAAAAACCAAAATACTCGAGGCGAACACGATCGGCATGACGCCCGCCTGATTGACGCGAAGCGGAAGCGACTGCCGCTGGCCGCCCATCACCCGGCGGCCGCGAACGTGCTTGGCGCTTTGAATCGGGATCCGTCGCTGCCCTTCCGTGATCGCGACCACCCAGATCACGACGACAACGAACATTACTGCCAGCAGGATAAAACGGTCGATGCCGCTCTCGGTCCCGAGCCGAATTCCGTGCTCGAACGCGGGCGCAACAGCTGCACGCCGGCGTCGGGCATTCGCGCGATGATGCCCGCCATGATCAACAGACTGATGCCGTTGCCGATGCCATAGGCGTCGATCTGCTCGCCGATCCACATGAGGAAGACGGCACCTGCGGTCATGGTCAACGTGGCGACCATGTGATGGAACCACGTGTTGTATTCGGGCAAGATGATGTTACCCATGCCTCCCATGCCGGCGCGGATCCAGACGTAACTCTGGATGAGGCAGACCAAAACCGTCGCGTAGCGGGTGTATTCGTTAATCTTGCGTCGGCCGGCTTCCCCCTCCTTCTGCAGGGCCTCGAGCGGAGGGTACACGGTGCCAAGCAATTGGAAGATGATCGATGCCGTGATGTAGGGCCCGATCCCCAGACCGAAGATCGAATTCAGCTGCGAGGCGGTGAACAGCGAGATGGTCTGCATGAACGTATCGAGACCACCCGCCTGGTTCTCCGCGTCGTGGCGCTGTTCCGAGAGGGCGTGCTGGTCGATGAACGGCAGGTAGACGTGGTACCCCAGGCGGTACACGCATAGGAGGATCAGCGTCAGGAGAATCTTTCGCCGCAGCTCGGGGATGCGAAAGACGAGCAGCATCTTTTGAAACATGGACATCAGGGCACAATCCCTTCCGCGTGGCTCGCGACTCCAAGAGCCGCGCTAACCGGGCAGGCCGAGCCGTTTCACGGAGCCGCCTTGCTTCGTGATTTTTTCCTCGGCCGATTTGCTGAACCGGTGGGCCTCGACCGACAGCTTTTTGGTGAGGTCCCCGTTGCCGAGGATTTTAATCTCGTCAAAGGCTCCTTTGGCAAGCCCTCTTTCCAGGAGCGTTTGGGGACTCACGGTCGCGCCGCTCTCGAATGCCTCATCGAGCGTGCTGACATTGATAATCAGGATTGTGGGGGCAAACTGCCGGTTGTTGAACCCCCGCTTGGCGATTCGCCGGGCCAAAGGAGTCTGGCCGCCCGTGTAACCGAGCCGATACGTCGACCCGGAGCGGCTGTAAAAGCCCTTGTGGCCGCGGGTCGATGTTTTGCCGTGTCCAGAGCCGGGGCCGCGACCGATCCGCTTGCGGGCCTTGCGTTTCTGAATGCCTTGATGGACGTCGTTGATCATCATGAGACCGACACTCCCCGCAGCCGGGCGACTTCTTCCCGGGTCCGCAGTTGCTGGAGGCCGTCGAAGGTCGCCTTGATCAAATTGATTGGATTGGTCGAGCCGAAGCACTTGGTCAGGATGTCGGTGATTCCGACCGATTCCACGACCGATCTCACCGCCTCGCCCGCCTTGATGCCGGTGCCGGGCAGGGCTGGGATTAGAAGCACACGGGCCGTCCCGAAGTGTCCCCAGACCTGGTGCGGCAGCGTATTGTCGTGCAGGGGGACGGAAATCATGCGGCGGTTGGCCACCTTGGCGGCCTTTTCGACGGCCATGGGGACCTCGATCGCCTTGCCATAGCCCCAGCCGACGCGGCCGTTCTTGTCCCCCACGACAACCAGCGCCGTGAAGCTGAAGCGGCGGCCTCCCTTGACGACGCAGGCACAGCGCCGGATCTGAATCACTTTTTCCGGACTGTCGGATCGAAAATCAGTCCCCACTCGTCACGCTCCCGTCACTAAAACTCGAGACCGCCCTGGCGGGCTGCCTCGGCGAGCGCTTGAACGCGCCCGTGGTATTTATAGGGTCCGCGGTCGAGCACGACCTGTTTGATTCCCTGCTCGGTCGCTCGGGCAGCCAATGTTTGCCCCACCTTGGCCGCCGCTTGCTTGTTTCCGGCGTATTTCCCCGGGCCGAACAGGCCTTTCTCGGCGGTGCTTGCCGAGACGAGTGTGCGGCCCGTTTCGTCGTCGATGATTTGCGCGTACATGTGCCGGTTGCTGCGGAAGACCGACAGCCTGAGCCGAGGAGTCCGCGAGGCTTTGATCCGGTTGCGGACGCGAAACGTGCGTCGGCTGCGCCGGTTGATGAGGTTTGCTTGAATTGTCATGGCTCGTCAAATTCCAAATGTCGCCGCTGCTGTCTGCCCTGTTCTGATTGAGAACTAGCCGGCGCCGCTGCCGGCGAATGCCTTGCCGGCCTTGCGCTTGACGACTTCGTTCTGGTAGCGGATTCCTTTGCCTTTGTACGGTTCCGGCGGGCGGACGCCGCGAACTTCGGCGGCGAACTGCCCGACGAGCTGTTTATCGGCGCTCTTGGCGACGACGTGCGTGTTGTCCGGACACTCGACGACCACGCCTGCCGGGATCGGCATCTTGACCGTGTTGGCGTAGCCGACTTGCAGGTTCAGGATCTTTCCCGCAACGGTGGCGGTATAACCGACGCCCTGAATCTCCAAACGCTTTTCAAAATAAGTCTGCACGCCCGTCACCATGTTGTTGAGCAGGCTGCGCGTGAGTCCATGAAGGGCCCGGTTCTGCCGCTGATCGTTAGGCCGTGCGATGGTGAGCTGTCGCGCACCCGCGTCGAAGGAGATCTTCATCGCGGGGTGCGGCGAGAGCTTGAGTTCGCCGTTCTTGCCTTTGACCGAGACCGTCCCGTCGGCGATTTTGATCTCGACGCCGCTTGGCACAACGATGGGCTTTCGACCGATTCTCGACATGATCGCGACTCGAATTTCTCAGGCAGCGGACTTCACCGCCGCGGACCTACCAGAGCAAGCAGAGGACTTCGCCCCCCACTCCCTTTTGTTTGGCTTCACGGTTGCTCATCACGCCGTGACTGGTCGAGACGATGCTGATTCCCAGCCCCTGCAGGACTCTGGGCATCTGGTCGACGCGAGCGAAAACGCGGCGGCCGGGCGAACTCACACGGCGCAGGTGCTGAATCACGCGTTCGCCGTTGGGTCCGTACTTGAGATGGATTCGCAGCGTGTTCTGCGGCTGGGCCTCCACGACTTCGTAATCCCAGATGTAGCCCTCGCGCTTGAGCACGCCGGCGATATTCGCCTTGATCTTCGAGGAAGGCATTTCGACGTGCGACCGCTCGACCCGCACGGCATTGCGGACCCGGGTGAGCATGTCGGCAATCGGATCGGTCATCACGGCTACCAACTCGCTTTCTTTGCGCCGGGGATAACTCCCTCGTGGCACAACTTGCGGAAGCAAATTCGGCAGAGCTTGAACTTGCGGTAAACGGCGCGCGGCCGGCCGCACAGGGCGCAGCGGTGTTCGAGCCGCGAGCTGAACTTCGGCTTGCGTTTGGCTTTTTCGATCTTGGCTTTACTGGCCATGGACAACTTTCTGTTTCGCGGCGGCACGCTGGCGGCGAACCGCCCGGCGTCAGGCCGTGGCACCTTCCACTCGCAGCGGCAGACCGAGCTCGCGCAACAACACGCGGGCATCGTCGTCGTTACCGGCGGTCGTGACGACCGTGATATTCATCCCCTGGACGTTATGGACCTTGTCGGCATTGATTTCGGGAAAGACCAGCTGCTCGTTGAGCCCCATGCTGTAATTGCCGCGACCGTCGAACGACTTGGGATTGAGGCCGCGAAAGTCGCGCACCCGCGGCAGGGCGAGCGTGATCAGCCGGTCGAGAAACTCGTACATCATCTTGCCGCGCAGGGTGACCCGACAGCCGATCTCCATTCCTTCCCGCAGGCGGAAGGCCGAGACCGATTTGCGGGCGCGGGTCCTCTGCGGTCGCTGTCCGGTGATTTGTGCGAGATGTTCCATCGCCTCGTCGAGGTGTTTGCGGTCCTCGCGAGCCTTGCCCACGCCCATGCTGACGACAATCTTCACCAGGCGGGGGATGGCGTGCACGTTCTCCCGCTTGAGCTTGGTTTTCAGCTCGGGAACCACTTTTTCGCGGTATTGGGTTAACAGCCTGGCCATTTCAGTTTCGATCGTTCAGTAAGACATCGTTTAAGGAGTTTCGAGAGAGCAAGCTCCGTGAAGCCGTCTAGGTTGCCGCTGCGCGGCGTTCACTCTTCGAGCGTCCGACGCTGCCCAGGGAATTCCCGCACGATTTGCAGAACCGCTCCTTCGAGCCCGCGGCCTGCAGGCGGAAACCGACCCGAACCCCCCGATTGCACGAGCCACAGTAGAACATGACTTTTGAGGTGTCAATTGGCGTCTCGAGGTTGAGCCGACCGCCTTGCGGGCTCTTCGGATGGCCTCGCTTCACATGCTTAAAGACGCGATTAACGCCTTCCACGAGCAGCTGCTTGCCGCCCTTGAGGACCTGCGTTACCCGGTGCGGAGTTCGGCTGGCCTGGTCGCCGCCGATCACCACCACCATGTCGCCGCGCTTGATTTTCATGACGTCACTTCTTCGCTGCACGCTTTCCGGAAACGCTGACTGGGACGACTAAATGACCTCACTGGCCAAGCTCAGGATTTTGGTGAATTTGCGGTCGCGCAGCTCGCGAGCCACCGCGCCAAAGATACGAGTGCCGCGAGGATTTCCCTCGTCGTCGATCAGGACGACCGCATTGCGATCAAACCGGACGTAGCTGCCGTCCTGCCGTCGAGTCGCGGCCCGCACGCGGACGATCACGCCTTTGGCCACAGTGCCTTTCTTGACGGTCGCGCTTGGAATGGACTTCTGGACCGCGACAACGACGACGTCGCCCAGACCGGCCGTCCGCCGCTTGGAACCGCCCAGCACCTTGATGCACCGGGCGGTTTTGGCGCCGGTGTTATCGGCGATGTCGACGATGGTCTGCATCTGAATCATGGAATGGGAACCTCATCGACCGAAGGCGCTTGCGATCCGGTTTTAACGATCCGCACCAGTGCCCAGCGCTTTGTTTTGGAGAGGGGCCGCGTCTCGACGATCTCGACCGTGTCCCCTTCCTTGGCGGTATTTTCCTCGTCGTGGACATGGCAGATCGTTCGGCTGCGGACGATCTTACCGTACTTCGGGTGCCGGTAGAGCCGCTCGACCTCGACGCGCCGCGTCTTGTTTCGTTTGTCGCTGGTGACTACGCCCGTCAACCGCTTCTTCATCGCCTCGCCTCAAACCGGTCGTTCATTGGTCTCTCTTGGATAATTTTAAGCTTTGCTCTTCGTCTTCTTCGCCGCCGCGCTGCGCTCTTGCTGAATTGTGTAAATCCGTGCGATCTCGCGGCGGAGTTTGGTGAGATTGCTCGGAGCGTCGAGTTTTTCGGTCGCCGCTTGGAACCGCAGCCGGAACAGCTCCTTCTTCGCCTCGGTGAGGGAAAAATCGAGCTGCTCGGGGCTCATTTCGCGGAGATGGGTGGCTTTGGTCATCGCGTTGTCCTTCGTCAGATCGTTCGGGCCCGGCCCATCAACCGGACTCGCACGGGAAGCTTGTAGGCGACCCGGGCAAAACATTCACGGGCCGTATCCTGGTGGACGCCGCCCAACTCGAACATCACGGTCCCCGGCTTGACGACCGCGACCCAGTGGTCGGGTTCGCCTTTGCCTTTCCCCATTCGTGTTTCGAGAGGGCGTGCCGTCACCGACTTTTGCGGGAAGATCCGGATGTAGAGCTTCCCCTCGCCGCGAATGTACTGATTCGCGGCCACTCGGCAGGCTTCGATCGTCGCGGCGCTCACGTGACCCGGGTCGAGCGACTGCAGTCCGAAGTCGCCGAAGGACACTTTGTTGCCGCGGACGGCGTTACCTTTTATACGCCCTCTTTGGCTTTTGCGGTACTTGACCCGCTTTGGCATGAGTGCCATCGCCGGACTCCTCAGTTGAATAGTCACCCAGATCGATCCACACCTTCACGCCGATCGACCCGACCGAGGTTTTCGACACGGCAAAGCCGTAGTCGATGTGCCTCTGCAGGGTCGAGAGGGGGATCGATCCTCGAATTGCTTTTTCTTGGCGCGACATTTCGGCGCCGCCCAACCGTCCGGACAGCTCGATCTTCACGCCGAACGCGCCGGCGTCCATCACCTGATCGAGCGTCCGCTTCAAGGTCCGCCGGAAGCTGCCCCGCTTCATCAGCTGTTGGGCGACATCTTCGGCCACGAGCACCGCGCTGCGGTGCGGATTGTTGATTTCGACGATCTTGAGTTCCATACGCCGCCCGGTCAGATCTTCGAGTTCGGCTTTCAACCGATCGACTTCCTGCCCCTTGCGGCCGATGATGATCCCGGGCCGCGCCGTGTAAAGATGCACGACGACCTGGTCGCGGGTCCGCTCGATCTCGATCTTTGGAATGCCCGCGAACTGGTACTTCGTTTTGACGAAGTTGCGGATCTTGTAGTCCTCGATCAACAGGTCGCCGAACTCTTTCTTGCCGGCGTACCAACGGCTGCGCCACGGCTCGACGATGCCGACGCGGAAGCCGGTTGGATGGATCTTTTGTCCCATGGGCGGTTCTCACGGACCGTTGGAATTCGGTCTTTGGTGTTTTCCTATCAGGCCAGTTCGGGCACGTCGATCACCACGCGGATGTGGGCGAAGCGGCGGCGAATGACGTTCGCCATTCCGCGCGACCTCGGCAGCATCCGTTTGAACATCGGGCCGCCGTCCACGCAGCACTCGACGATCTTCAAGCTGTCGACGTTGCGAGCCCCACGATCTTCGCAGTTGGCGATCGCACTCTTGAGCACCTTTTCGATCATCCGAGCGCCGCGGTTCGGCTCGTACTTGAGCAGCAATAACCCCTCGCCCGCGGCTTGATTGCGAATCAGGTCGGCAAACGGACGCACCTTCGTCGCTGCAATGCGTGCGAAGCGGTGTTTTGCCATGATGCGGGCCATCTGCGATTCTCCTCGATCCTCTTTTTCTACTTCTCGCCCGAGTTACTTCTTGCCGTGTTACTTCTTTCCCCGGGCTCCGTGGCCGCGGAACGTCCGGGAGGGGGCGAACTCTCCCAGCTTGTGTCCGACCATCTCCTCGGTGACGTAGACGCTGATGTGTTTGCGGCCGTCGTGGACCAAGAACGTATGACCGACGAACTCAGGCGACACCGTCGAGCGGCGCGCCCAGGTTTTGATCGGCTCTTTTTTCCCGGTCCCCGTCAGTCGCTCAACTTTCTTGAGCAGCTTTTCGTCGACGAACGGGCCTTTTTTTAGTGATCGTCCCATTGGATTTCCCGGCTCTGTGTCAGATCTTCAATTGCCCGTAACGGCGTGATTTGCGGCGGCGAATGATGGCTTTCGATGACGGCTTGCGGCGTTTGCGCGTGCGTCCCCCCTTGGAGAGCACGCCCGTTGGGCTGCAAGGATGGCGGCCGCCCGAGCTGCGTCCTTCGCCACCGCCCATCGGGTGGGCCACCGGGTTCATGGCGACGCCGCGAACATGCGGGCGTCGGCCCATCCACCGCTTCCGGCCGGCCTTGCCGATCGAGACGTTGATATGGTCGGAGTTGCCAATCACTCCCACGGTCGCGCGGCACGCACTCGGGAGTCGCCGCACTTCGCCCGAGGGAAGCGTGATCTGGGCCCATTTCCCCTCGCGGGCGTTCATCACTGCATGGACGCCGGCCGTGCGGCACAGCTGGCCACCGCTACCCGGCTGCATTTCGATGCAATGCACTTGCGTACCCGGCGGAATCTTTTCCAAGGGCATCGCGTTGCCGACGTTAGGCTCGACGTCGAGTCCGCTTTGGACCTTGTCGCCGGCCTTTAGACCTTCCGGGGCGAGGATGTATCGCTTTTCGCCGTCAGCATAATGCAAGAGCGCGATTCGGGCCGAGCGGTTCGGATCGTATTCGATGAAGGCGACCTTCGCGGGGACTCCGTCCTTGTTCCGGTCGAAGTCGATCGTCCGATAGATCTTCTTGTGCCCGCCGCCTCGATGTCGGGCGGTGATGCGGCCCTGGAAGTTACGGCCGCCCTTCTTCTTCATTCGGAACGAGAGGAGCTTCTCCGGCTCCTTCTTCGGATCGGTAATCTCGGCAAAATCGCTCACCGAGCCCGCGCGGCGGCCCGGCGAAGTCGGTTTGTAGGTTCGTATGCCCATCGCAATAATCCTCGCGCTTTAACTCAGAAGAAGACGATCCGGTCTTCGGGATTCAGCTCGACGATGGCCTTCTTCCACGAGGCGGTCTTGCCGGCCTTGAGGCGGTGACGCCGTGTCTTCCCCTTGCGGTTCTGCGTGCGAACCTTGAGGACGCGCACGCTCCACAGCTCCTCGACGGCGTGCTTGATCTCGCTCTTGGTCGCCATCGGGGCAACGCTGAACGTATACGCGTTGTGCCGCTCCGAGACGTGCGTACCCTTTTCCGTCACCAAGGGGTGCAACACCACCTGGTACGGTTCCAACTTGATCTTTGCGGGAGTTGCCTCGGCCATCGTTCGTTATCCTTTTGCAGCGGCCGGCTTCTTCGAGCCCTGATTCCGCAGCCGGTCGAACGCGCTTCGCGTCAGGATCAACTGCCGTTGGTGCAACAGGTCGTAGGCATTGAGGTCGTCGCAGCTGGAGATCCACAGGGTCGGGATGTTGCGACCCGACCGCCAGACCTTCGCGTCGTGCACCTCGGTCGCCAGCAAACAGCTCGTCTCGGTGAGCCCCAACGATTTCAACATCCCCGCGATCGCCTTGGTCTTGGGCTCGGGGATCGACAGCTCATTGAGCAGCGTCACCTGCTCATCCATGAATTTGCTCAAGAGGGCCATCCGCGTTGCTAAACGCACGGCCTTCTTCGGCAGGCGATAGCTGTAATCGATCGGGTAGCGGGCGTGTGCCCGGCCGCCGCCCCGCCGAACCCCGGTTCGCAGCGTACCGGCGCGAGCCCGACCGGTCCCCTTCTGCCGGTAGAGCTTTTTGGTGCTGCCTTCGGTTTGGGCGCGGTTGCGGTTTTGCACGGTACCAACCCGGCGGTTGGCCTCGTACATCACCACCACGTCATGCAGCAGTTGTTTGTTAATTCCCGGGGCCAGTTCGTCCGCATCGAAATTCACGGTGCCGACCGATTGCCCGGTCTTGTCGCGAACCGCCACAGTGATTTTGGATTTTGTTTCCGCCATTGCTATTCACCCGCCAAACGGCAGTTTCACCTACGCCTTGTGGCCCTTTTTCGCGTGCTTCTTGGTCGGCCGGACTATCACCCAGCCGCCGGCGGGGCCGGGAACGGCCCCCTCGACGAGCAGCATGTTCGTTTCGGCGTCGAACTTGAACACCGAGATGTTTCGCATCGTGACTTGTTCGCCACCGTAGCGGCCTGGCATCCGCTTGCCCTTAACAACATGGGACGGGTCGGCACTAGCGCCGATCGAGCCGCCGTGCCGATGCATGCGCTTGACGCCGTGAGTGGCACCCTGCCCCTGAAAGTTGTGTCGCTTCATGACGCCGGTATGCCCGCGGCCCTTGGTGATCCCAATCAGGTCGACGCGCGGCACCTCAGTGAGAACCGAGAGGTTGACCGTTCCTCCGACCTCGAGTCCGTGCGGATCGCCGTCTGTGCGAAACTCGCGGACGAATCGCTTGGGTTCGCAGTTCGCCTTGGGGACGGCCGACAATCCCCGAGCAGTCCGACGCTTTTGGCGGTGTCCGTCGAGGTTAGCCACCTGCCCACGCTCGGCCCGGCTGGCTTGCTTGCGTTTCTTGTCCGCGAAACCCAGTTGCACCGCCTCGTAGCCGTCTTGCTCCTTGGTGCGAACGGCCAACACCGTGCACGGACCGGCTTCGATCACGGTGACCGCGTGGAGGTTCCCCTCCGCGTCGTACACCTGCGTCATGCCGACTTTGCGGCCCAATAATCCCATTCGCATGGCGGAACGTCCCAACGATGCGATTTCGATCTGTCGATTTCCAACGCCGGGTAAGCCAAGCGAGGTCGACAAACCGAAACTGTTATTTCCTGTTTCAATGTTGTGCGACGGCACAGGTGCCGTGGCACTCGTGCGGCAGCACTTCGATTCGTAGCGGCAAAGCCGAGAGGCTGCCGTTGAGTCGTGATCCGGGGCAGTTCGGCGAGCACCGCGATCGATCGCGCTTGCCTGAGATCGCTTCTGATCAGCGACTCGGCCAGCGGGCGCGCCTCAGGCGGCCCGACGATCGCAGTTCGACGTCAGTTTTGACGAAAAGTTCCGCGCCGGACACTCAGCGCGGAATCTGTCAGCACTGACGTTCGACGTTGTTCGCCCTCAACCTCCCCCCGCAGACGCTTTGATCTTGATGTCGACGCCGGCAGGCAGCGACAGCTTGTTCAACGCGTCAATCGTCTTTCCCGTCGGCTGGATGATGTCAATCAGTCGTTTGTGGGTGCGAATCTCGAACTGCTCACGGGATTTCTTGTCGATGTGAGGACTGCGCAGCACCGTGTAGCGTTCGATGCGAGTGGGCAGCGGAATCGGACCGTGCACAACCGCTCCGGTTCTCTTTGCCGTGTCGACAATTTCGGATGCCGACTGATCGAGAACGGAATGGTCGTACGCTTCCATCCGAATTCGGATGCGCTCCTGACTCCCACCAGCCACTCAAACTCTCCCGCACAAATGATTTACGTCACTTCGCCCAAGCTCCCGCCATGCGGGAAACCGGCGATCTTAGTTGTGCCCCAATTCTTTGTCAAGAAACTGACTGGCAGATTGTGCTTACGTCGCCAGAACTTTTTCGTTGGGAGCATCGAGTTTAGGCTCGGCGCGTCGCCGGCTGGGCAACGCGACGTCTTTCCAAGTCGAAGCGACCGCTGGTTCGTCATTTTTCGCGACCTCCGCTATGCTTGGCTCCTCCGCAATTCCTCCTTTTCGTTCTCCGCCGAGCAGTCTGCCATGCCAGTTGCGTTGATTACGCCTGAGGAAATGATCAGTAACCCGGGGCCCGAGGCCCAGATCTTGCGCGAGGCTGGGTTCGACGTTTGCTATCCCGCCGACACGACCTTTACTCGCGGGTTGGGAACAGAAGACGAAACCATTCGCACCCTCCGCGGAGCCAATGCCTCGATCGCGGGCGGCGAATGGCTCACCGAAAAGGTGTTTGCGGCAGTTCCCGAGCTGCGCGTGGTGGCCCGGGCGGGCGTCGGCTACGACCGCGTCGACATTGCGGCTGCCGCCCGGCACGGGGTTGTCGTCACGATCACTCCGACCGCGAATCATGCCGCCGTCGCCGAACACACCCTGGCGTTGCTATTCGGCGTAACCCGGCAAATTGCGATTAGCGACCGGACGATGCGAGCCGGCCAATGGATCCGACGGCGGTTGTTGCCCGTTCGAGGACGAACGATGGGGCTGGTGGGCCTGGGGCGCATTGGGCGGAGCACGGCCGTCCGCTGTATCGCTCTGGGAATGAAGGTGATTGCGTACGAAGTGAAGCCCGACACCGCGTTCGTCAAACAGCACGGAATCGAGCTGGCGAGCTTCGAGGCGCTTTTGAAGCAATCCGACTTCGTGAGCCTGCACTGTCCGCTCTCTGAGGAGACGCGGGGGCTGATGAACGCGGCCGCCTTCGCGAAGATGAAACCGGGCAGCCTGTTCATCAACACGGCCCGCGGCGGATTGGTCGTCGAGGCTGACCTGATTGCTGCGTTGCAATCGGGCCACTTGGGGGGCGCGGGACTGGACGTCTTCGAGAAGGAGCCGCCCGACCCCAAGAATGCGTTGTTTCAGATGGATCAGGTCGTCGTCACGCCCCATGTGGGGGGCGGCGACACGCAGTCGATTGCCGACATGGGGGCCGAGGCGGCGCGCTGCATTGTTGCCTTGTCTCGCGGCGAGTGGCCCGACGGCGCCGTCGTCAACGACTCGCTCAAAAGCGGCTGGCGCTGGTCCCGCTGACGCACGCGACGTGTCGGCTCGTGCGGCGCGACTGCCGCGTCGCATTCTGCCTGCAAGGTGCACCATGAAGAGACTTCTGTTGTGTTCGCTTGTCTGCTTCGCGCCGCTAGCCCGTGCGCACGGCGCGCCGTCAACCGGCCAGACTCCAACCCTGGTGGTCGTGGTCAGCGTCGATCAGTTTGCCTACGAGTACTTGGAACGATTCCGCGCGGGCTTTGATGAGCGCGGCATCTTCCGACGCATCGAGCGCAACGGCGCCTGGTTCACGAACTGTCACCACCGCCATGGTGTGACAACGACCGCCCCGGGCCATTCCGTTCAGTTAACGGGTGCGTACCCGTCGACCAACGGCATCGTCGACAACGGCTGGATCGATCGCGCGTCGGGAAAACAGAATCTATTGCGTCTCCGATCCCAAGGCACGTCTGATCGGTCCGGCTGCTGGCGACCTGCCCGTCTCGCCGCGGAATCTGCTCGCCGACACGCTGGGCGATCGCCTCAAGATCGTGACGGCTGGCCGTTCCAAGGTTTTCGGCGTGGCGATCAAGGATCGGGCGGCGATTCTGATGACGGGACATGCCGCCGAAGGCGCGTTTTGGGTCAGCGAGAACGGCAAATGGATCACCAGCGACTACTACCGCGATCAGCTGCCCCCGTATCTGCGGAGTTGGAATGCTTCGGATGCGCTGCTGCGCTTCGGCGGCAAATCGTGGGACTTGCTCTATGACCGTAGCCGGTATCGCCATCCGCCGACCGAGGACCATTTCGGCGAGCGGCCACTTCCCAGTATGACTGCCGGCTTTCCGCACAAGATGCCGGACGCGGGGGCTCGAAGTTTCGTGCGGCTTGTCTCGTATTCCCCGTTCGGGATTGAAATCACGCTCGAAGCGGCACGGCTCATCCTTGCCGACGAAAAGCTCGGTCAGGGTGAGTTCCCCGATTTGCTGGCGATCAACCTCTCTTCAAACGATTACGTCGGCCACATCTTCGGTCCGGAAAGCCTGGAAGTCGAGGACATCACCTACCGCACCGACCACATGTTGGGCGAGTTCGTCGACTTCATCAACGAGCGGATGGGGGAGCGTCCCTGGTTGTTCGTGCTGACGGCCGACCACGGCGTCGCCCCGATCCCCGAACGTACGGCCCGCTTGAAAATTGCCGCCCATCGTGACCCCGTCACGTTCGACGGCAAGGAAGGGCCAGGGAGCACGCATCAAATGCTCGAAGCCCACCTGCGCGAGAAGCTGGGTGTAAAGGAGGCACAGCCAAGCCTCGTACTCGCCGTGCTCGAGAGTCAGATCTATCTGCGGGGCGATCATCCGGCTTTGAAAGGGGCGATCTTTGCCGAGGCCCAGCGACTGACCCGCGATTGGCTCCTCGCTCAGCCTCGCGTCGCCGCGGCGATCACCCGCGAGCAGATTCTCTCCGGCGGATTGAATGGCCCGCTCGAAAACGCGCTGCGGCGGTCATTTCATCCGCGTCGTTCGGGCGACGTGCTGTTCTGCCTGGAGCCTTACGATATCCAGGGAAATGTCGCGGCCACGCATGGCAGTCCCTGGGACTACGACACGCACGTTCCGCTCTTGGTCCTCGAGCAAGGAAAGACGTCGCCGGAGAGCCGCGTGCCCGCCGGCCGTTTCCATCGCCGCGTGAGTCCGGCGTGCATCGCGCCGACGCTGGCAGCACTCTTGCACGTGCCGCCGCCGGGGGGTTGCGTCGAAGAGCCGCTCTTCGAGCTGCTGCCCAAAAAATGAGAGCCGGAAGACGGGGTTTGAACCCCACCAAAGAGGCGTCGGCTCAATTGCCCATCGATTGCATCGCGGGGCGACCCGGAACGATGCGCTCGATCTGGTCGCCTTCGATCCGATACTGCGGCTTGCCGCGCGAATCGAGGTGATGAGTGTCAATCCTCCCCTCAACGTAGACCACGTCACCCTCGCGCAGCGTGCTCAACTTACGGTGCTCGATCAGGCGAATGTCTCCACCGTAGCGGTCGTGCGAATCGGGGTGCTGAGAGTACATGATGTGCCAGGATTTGTCGCGCGAATCGAATTCGACGATGCCACGGAGCCAGCTGTACTTGTCTCGGTCGTAAGCGCAGGGATCGTTCCCCTTGATGACGCGACCGTCCATACCAGTCTTGGCCACGACGGGAATGAGGCCGTCCCGATCGTGGCGTTCATTCTCAATCGGACTCTCGAAGGTTTGCGGGTCAACCGTTCCCACGGATTGGACGGCAACTTCGGTCCGCTGCGGAATCGTAATCTGGGCGCCTTTCTCAAACGTCCCCTGTGAACCATCGCCGCCGAACGGACTATTGGTATTCGACGAGCTCGGTCGCGGGTCTGGTCGTGCGGGGTCAAGTGCCGGGCCGAGATCGCGCTCAACCGGCGCTGGCACGGGGATGTCGCTCGGCTTGCGAGCGCCCGAGTTGAACGGCGCAGGACCGTCATTAAACGTGCTCGGCGGCGTGGAAGGGGGGCCCAGTGACGGCTGCGGAGACGGCGTCGGCGAAGGAGACGGCTGCCAGGTCTGCGGCGGGGCCGTGCTTGGGCCAAGTTGCGGCGACGGGAAGCCTGGACCGGGCGTCACAATCGTGCCCCCCGGCGGCGGAGCATATCCGGGCGGCGGTGGGCCGTAACCCGGATAAGTGCCGTACGTATACGGCCCGGGATACATGCAGCCGGCAAACACGAGCGGGGTCGCGGCGCAAAGCGGCGCAACATCCAGCGACTGGAGTTCATGGGTCGAATTCCTTGCGAACGTCGAAACGAGAACGACGGGGGATCGGTCTCGAGCGGGGGATTTGACGGCGCCGTTTCGCAATCGGGTCAACGGGGAACGCAGACGCACGGCGCAGGCCTGCGATCCCACTTTCAGGCGGGCGGAATTCTAGGCATCCGTCTGATTGTGTCCAGACCGATTCCCGGCCCCGGCTCACAAATCAACGGGCAAGGGAGACTTGCATGAAATGTTCGGCAGAAAATGCCGGCGCGCGAAAGTTTTGGGCAAGCCAGTCAAGCTGCAACGAGGCCTAAATCGGGCGCTATGGATTGCATTGCGCGAATGCAGAAGTCGATGTGCTCGTCGAGATCGACGCCCAAATCGGTGGCTCCGCGGGTGATGTCCTCGCGTTTGACCGCCGCGGCGAAGGAGGGCTGCTTCATCTTCTTCTTGACGCTCTTGGCGTCGAGACCCTCGAGCCGCGTGGGACGCACCAAAGCACAGGCGGTGATGAAACCGCACAGTTCGTCGCACGCGTACAAAGTCTTGTCCAACTGCGACACACGTGGGCAATCGGCGAGATAGTCCGCGTGCGATTTGATGGCGTAGATCACGTCGGCCGGATAGCCGCGCTCTTCGAGTATCGCGGAGCCCTTGAGCGGATGGTCGGGGGGATCGGGCCAGCGTTCATAGTCGAAGTCGTGCAACAGGCCCGTGGAGCCCCACTTTTCCTCGTCCTCACCGAACTTGCGGGCATAGGCCCGCACGGCCGCCTCGACCGCCAGCATGTGCCGGACGAGGTTTTCGTTCTTGGTGTATTCGCGAACCAAAGCCAGATCGGCGTCGCGGCTCACAGTTGTCGGCTCCCGAGGCGGAAATTGAACAAGTCTTTCCGGCCAAAACTTTCTTGCGCACGCCGATTGTAGTCGCCGCGATTCCGCACCGGGAGCGAGCGACTTTGACGCTCGCGGTTTGCGGCAGATGCGTCACAAGAGATCCTCATGCTGCGACGCGCGCTAGTACACCACCCCCCCAAATTTCTGGGTGGCGCCCCGATCTCGCCGACTGCTACCGGATGGCGCGCTCGGAGACAGGAGCGGTCGGAGGGGTCGGCGCGAGCGGCACGTAGCACGCGCCGGACGGCGTCGGATCCGCGAGAGCGGCCAATTCGCCGTCGCGACAACTCATCTCGGCAAGCACAATCGGATGCCACGAAGCTGGACGCCGATCGGGCGACACGTAGTTCAAGCGTGCCCAACGGCGCAGCCGCAACTCACTGGCCAAATCGAGGCGCAAGACCTCCACGAATCGCCTCCCTTTGTTTCAAGGCTCGTCCCACGGCGCGCGAAGAATCTCTCTGTCCATCGGCTACTTGAACGGAACGGGACCGGGCCGCTCCCGCATTTCTCGAAGGTTGGCCAGAGTTGGCTTGGTATTCGGTGAAAGATCGTCAATTAAGGTGAAGGCCCTAACATCCGAGCTGGCCGCCCGCTTGGAAACGTCGACGTTCGCTCCAACAGAATCGGCCTGAAGCTGGGCTGGGGCTCGTCCGTGGAGTAGGATGGAGATGCCTCTTGTGAGGCGCACCCCCGCCTGAGATCCCTCCCAAGCACCGAACGAGCGCCCGTTCGCACCGCTATGAACTCTCGATCCTTTCGACTGGCTGTTCTGATATCGCTGATTCTTACGGTTGGAGTCTGCGGAAGTCGCCAGGCGTTCGCAGAATCACGGCCCGGTGAGTCCGCGGTGCCCGCCGTGATCGAGTTCAATCGCGATGTGCGGCCCATTCTGTCGGACCGCTGCTTTGCCTGTCACGGGCCAGACAAGAACAAACGCAAGGCCGACCTGCGGCTGGACATACGCGAAGGCCTGCTCGGCACAGCCGGAAAAGTCGGCGTTGTCGCTCCCCGTAAACCCGGCGACAGCGAACTCTGGCGGCGAGTCAGCTCGGAGTCGTCCGACGAGCGCATGCCGCCCCCCGCGTTTGCTAAGGGGCTGTCCGACGCCGATCGCCTGATCCTGCGCCGCTGGATCGAGCAGGGAGCCAAATGGGAGGGTCACTGGGCTTTTCTGCCGATCGGCCGTCCGCAACCGCCCGCCGTCGACCCTGGGCTGCAGCCTAAGAACGCCATCGACCAGTTCATCCTGCAAGGGTTGGCGGAGCATCACTTAACTCCCTCGACCGAGGCTGATCCGGTCACTCTCATCCGACGCCTTCGCTTCGACCTCACGGGGCTTCCGCCGTCCGTCAAAGAGGTCGACGCCTTTGTGGCCGACCAAAGTGATCGCGGCTATGAACTGACCGTCGATCGCTTGCTGGCTTCACCCGAATTCGGCGAGCGCATGGCCCTCTGGTGGCTCGATCTCGTCCGCTACGCCGACAGCGTTGGGTATCACGGCGATCAAGCGATGAGCGTCTCGCCGTTTCGCGACTACGTCATCAAGTCCTTCAACGAGAACAAGCCCTTCGATCGGTTCACCGTCGAGCAGCTCGCCGGAGACCTGATTCCAGAACCGACGATCGAAGACAAGGTGGCCTCGGGCTACAACCGCCTGGGCATGATGAGCGCGGAAGGGGGCGTGCAGCCCAAGGAGTATCTCTCCAAGTACATCGCCGAGCGCGTTCGCAACGTCAGCGGGGCATGGCTGGGAGTGACTTTCGGCTGCTGCGAGTGTCACAACCACAAATACGATCCGTTTACGCAACGCGACTTTTATTCGCTGGAGGCGTTTTTTGCCGACATCGAGGAGCGCGGGCTCTACTCGGGCGCCGAATTCAGCGGCAAATGGGGCTCGTACATTGATCTCCCGACGCCCGATCAAAAGCAACAGCAGCGACGCCTCGCGCGCCAAATCGCCGACGTCCAAAAGGTGATCGAGGCGGCGGCGGCAAAGAACGAAAAACCCGCGGTCGAAGAGGCCAAGAAAAAACTTGCGTCGCTGATGTCCGAGTCGAAGCAGCTCGCGGCACAGATTCCGAGCAGCCTGATCACCGTGTCCGTCACCCCCCGGACGATCCGCGTTTTGGGTCGCGGGAATTGGATGGACGAAACTGGACTCATCGTTGAGCCGGCTTTTCCCGAGGTTCTGGCGCATCCCAAACCTCGCGAGGGACGCCTCACTCGCCTCGATCTGGCCCGCTGGTTGACCTCGAAAGAAAATCCCCTCACGGCCCGCGTCTTCGTCAACCGCATGTGGAAACTGTTCTTTGGCGCGGGCCTGTCGCGAAAGCTTGACGACCAGGGTGCGCAGGGTGATTGGCCCAGCCACCCCAAGCTGTTGGATTGGCTGGCCGGGCAGTTCATCGACTCGGGATGGAATGTCAAACAAACGATCAAGCTGATTGTGATGTCTGAGACGTACCGGCAATCGTCGGCACTCCGCGCCGATGTTGCCGATATCGACCCGGACAACCGCTGGCTCGCGCGACAGGGACGTTTTCGCCTCGAGGCCGAAATGGTGCGCGACAGCGTCCTCAAGATCAGTGGATTGCTGGCTGAAAAAGTGGGCGGCCCAAGCGTCAAGCCGTATCAGCCGCCGGGATATTGGGCCCACCTCAACTTTCCGCCGCGCGAATGGCAAAACGGCACGGGCGACCAACTCTACCGCCGGTCGCTGTACACTCACTGGCAGCGGCAATACCTGCATCCGGCGATGCTCGCCTTCGACGCTCCGGGCCGCGAAGAGTGCACGGCAGACCGTCCGCGCTCGAACACGCCGCTGCAGTCGCTCGTGCTGATGAACGACCCGGAGTTTGTCGAGGCGGCCCGCGCCCTGGCCGAGTTGACGCTGACAACAAGCGTCGCTGCCGAACACGAACGCATGGATTGGGCGTTCCGGCGGGTTGTCTCGCGTGGGCCGACAGATGCCGAGCGGGCCGTCCTGGCCAAACTGCTCGCCGACCATTCGCAACAATATGCGAAGGATTCGACGGCGGTGGCTCTGCTACTCGCAATCGGCGAGCATCCGGTACCGTCCGGAATTGATCATGCTTCGTTGGCCGCATGGACCAGCGTCTGCCGCACGTTGCTCAACTTGCACGAGGCAATCACCCGCAATTAGAGAGGCCGGCGAAGGGCGCCAATCGATGATCCTTCCTTCCCAAATCGGACGCCGCGCCTTTGTGACGAATGCCGGCGTCAGCCTCGGCTCGATGGCGCTCGGCGCCTGGCTGTCGGCTCCCAAGGCGGCCGCTGCAGCTGAAACGGCGAAAGCCGCGCGTTGGGCGGGAAGCCTGGCGCACCCGCATCTCGTTCCGAGAGCCAAACGGATCATCTGGCTCTACATGGCCGGCGGAATGAGCCATCTCGACACGTTCGACCACAAGCCGCTCCTGGAAAAACTCGCCGGCGAGCCGATGCCCGCCTCGGTCACCAAGGGGCAGCAGATTGCCCAGTTGCAGGGGGCGAAGCTGCGAGTCTTCCCGCCGCAGCACCACTTTCGCAAATGGGGCGAATCGGGGCAGTCGATCAGCGTGATCTGGCCTGAGGTGGCCTCAAAGTGCGCCGACGAGCTGTGCATCGTCCGGTCGCTCTTCACCGACGCCATCAATCACGACCCGGCCCACACCTTCATGAACACGGGCTCGATGGTTGCCGGCCGCCCGGCAATGGGGTCGTGGCTCTGGTACGGGCTGGGCAACGACGCCCAGTCGCTCCCCGGCTTTGTCGTCATGGTTTCCACCGGCAATTACGGTCAAAAACAGCCGATCGCGGCCCGGCAGTGGCACTCGGGCTTCCTTCCGAGCCGCTTCCAGGGCGTCGAGTTCCACAGCGTGGGCGATCCAGTGCTCTATGTGCGAAGTCCGGCCGGCATCAGCGCCGGACGCCAGCGAGATTTCGTCGACGCGGTCGAGGCCCTCAACAGCCTCCGCAACGCCGCCGCGCCCGATCCGGAAATCGCCACCCGGATCAGCCAGTACGAAATGGCCTTCCAGATGCAGACCAGCGTGCCGGAGCTGATGGATGTCCGCAACGAGCCCAAGCACATCCTCGACCTTTACGGGACCAAGGGAGGCGACGGCACGTTTGCCGCCAATTGCCTGCTGGCCCGCCGGCTGGCCGAACGGGGTGTGCGGTTCATCCAGCTCTATCACCGCGATTGGGACCATCACGGCGTTTTGAAAGAGCACATCAAGGGAACGGCGGCCGAGGTCGATCGCGGCGCGGCGGCCCTGCTGATCGACCTCAAGCAGCGCGGCATGTTGGACGACACGATCGTCGTCTTCGGCTCGGAATTCGGCCGCACGCCGATGGCCCAGGGAAGCGGGCGCGATCATCACCTGGCCGGTTTCACGATGTGGTTTGCCGGCGGCGGCTTCAAACGAGGCTTCACCTACGGGGCGACCGACGAGTTCGGTTATCACGCCGCCGAGAATCGCACGTCGGTCCACGACATCCACGCCACGCTGCTCGCGCAAATGGGCATCGACCACATGCACTTCACCGTCAAGAGCCAAGGTCTCGACGCAAAGCTGACCGGCGTCGAACCGTGCCGCGTGGTGACCGAACTTCTGAGCTAACACCGAAGTGTGGTTTCACATTCGTGGTGCCTTCGTGGGCGGTCGTCGTCGAGTCGACCTGGCAGCCTCTTTGCTTTCGCGGCTGGCTGCCGGCAGTCTTTTTGTGCTTTTTGGGACAACCTGGCCGCTCTGGTCGCCGTGGGGCGAGTTTCCCCGCGTGCCATTCGTCGGCTGGCTTGTCGGCATTCCGGCCTGGCTCGAATGGGCGGCCCTCGGGGGATGCGGCATCGCGCTGTTGATCGCGCTGATTTTCGCAACGAAAGTCCCTGCGTTGCGCAGGGCCGTCGCCGTTTCGACTCTGGCGATCGCCGTGCTGGTGCTGGCGGACCAGCATCGCCTGCAGCCTTGGGTGTATCAGCTCGTCGTGTTGCAAATGGTGTTGGCCGCAATGCCCGCCTCCGAGGCGATCGCGCTGGCTCGAATGTTCGTCGTCAGCATTTATCTGTTTTCGGCTCTTTCCAAACTCGATCGATCGTTCTTCGATGCGGGCGGCGGCCAGATTGCCGAGGGGCTCCTGCGCTGCCTTGGCCTCGCCGACCAGCTAAGCCTTGATGCCCGCACGCTCCTCGCCGGGGGCGTGGCGGCGGCAGAGCTGTTGATCGCGGTTGGTCTTTGCTGGCGCCGATCGCGAAGACTCGCCTGGCCGGCCTCGATCGTGATGCATCTGTTGCTGTTGGCCGCGCTTGGACCCTGGGGCGAGAACAGCAGGCCGGGTGTCTTGTTCTGGAACGTTTACTTCATTTTGCAGAACGCGATTCTCTTTGGCCTGGCTGGCGAACTATCGGCGGCGGATTCGGGGGCTGACGTTTTATCGAGTGGCAACCGATCTGAATGGTCGCGCTGGGCGGTCCGCCGCCTTGTGGCTTTCGTGATTCTGTTCCCGCTGACCGAGCCTTTCGGGCTGTGCGACGTATGGCCCGGCTGGGCCGTTTACGCCACGGGACCCGAACGATTGCGAGTTTTCGTCAAGGCGGCCGATCGAGATCACCTTCCGTCGTCGATCCGCCACTATCTTCAGGAACCGCGCTTCGAGGATGATCTTTGCCTCGTGCGGATCGATCGCTGGTCGCTCGACGCCTGCCGTGCGCCCCTTTATCCGCAGAATCGCTTCCGCTTGGGGGTCGCCCTGGCAATTGCCGACAAAGGCGCGCTCGGGGACATGATTCTCGTCGAACTCGACGGTGCCGCCAACCGCTTCACCGGCGAGCGGACGTCGCGACAGCTCAAAGGCCGAGCCGCGATCGTCGGCGAGCTCAACGGCTATTGGCTCAACGGCTTTCCTCGCAAGAATGGCAATTGAGGGAACACGTCTGAGGCAACACGTTGGTCCCGGCGATTGGCGCGCATTCTCGGCAGCAAATCCGGCTGCTAAGCTGACAGCAGTCCGTCACGCGGAATCCGGGATCTCGAATCAGGTGCAGCCATGAAGATGTTTTGCGCAGGGGAGTGGGTCGACCGGTCGGAAAAAATCGACGTTACCAATCCCTACGACGGCTCGGTGATCGATACCGTGCCGAAGGCCACGTCGGCCGACGTCGATCGGGCTCTGGCGACGCTCGTTCGCGGCGCCGAAAAGATGCGGGCAATGCCGGCCTACGACCGCTCGCTCCTGCTGCGCCGCGCCGCCGAAATCATGAAGCGCCGCGAGGACGAACTCGCGCGGACCATCAGCCGCGAGGAAGGGAAAATCCTGGCCGAGGGGCGGCTGGAAGCCAGTCGCTCGCGCGAGACGATCGAAGTCTCCGCCGAAGAGGCCCGCCGCATCGCCGGCGAGATGGTTCCGCTCGACGCCGCCCCGGGTGCGGCCGGGCGGATCGGCTTTACGCTGCGCGTGCCGTGCGGCATCGTAGCGGCCATCACGCCGTTCAACTTCCCGCTCAACCTGGTCTGTCACAAAGTCGGCCCGGCCCTCGCGGCGGGAAACGCGGTAATCATCAAGCCAGCTAGCGACACGCCCCTTTCGGCCCTCAAGTTGGTGGAGATTCTGCTCGAGGCGGGCACGCCGCCCGAAGCCATCGCCTGTCTCACCGGCAGCGGCGCAGTCCTGGGCGATGTGCTCTCCGCCGACCCTCGCGTCCGCAAGATCAGCTTCACCGGCAGCTACGAGATCGGCGAACACATCTGCAAGATGGCCGGCGTCAAGCGGGTGACGATGGAGCTCGGCAGCAACAGCCCGGTGATCGTCATGGACGACGCCGATTTGGAACGGGCCGCTGAAGCCATCACGTCCGCCGGCTTTGCGAACGCCGGCCAGGTCTGCATCTCCGCCCAGCGGATTCTCACCTCAAAAAAGATCGGCCCGGAATTTCTCGACATCCTCAAACCCAAAGTCGAGGCGATCAAGGTGGGCGATCCCCAGGTGGAGGGGACGAAGATGGGGCCGCTCGTGCGCGAAGCCGACGCGGCCCGCGTGCAATTGTGGATCGAGGAAGCGGTCGCCGGCGGCGCGAAGCTCGTCACGGGCGGCGGTCGCAAGGGAGCGCTCCACGAGCCCACGATTCTCGACCAGGTGCATCCCGAGATGCGCGTCAGCAAGGACGAACTCTTCGGCCCGGCCGTCGCGCTCACGCCGTTTTCGGACATTGACGAAGCGATCCGCCTGGCCAACGACACGCGTTACGGCCTCTCGGCGGCCATCTTCACCCGCGATCTCGACCGAGCCATGAAATTCGCCCGCGAAGTCGACAGCGGTAACCTGCACGTCAACTGGTCCAGCCAATGGCGGGCCGACCTGATGCCCTACGGCGGCCTCAAAGACAGCGGCCTGGGCAAGGAGGGCCCCAAGTACGCCATCCGCGAGATGACCGAAGAGAAAATGGTCGTGTTGCACTTGAAGTGACTCAGCCCTGCTCCGAGCTGGCAACGAGCGGCGTGGGCCCGCGGAATTCGCCGGACTGCTGGGTTTGATAGACGAGATCGTTCCCTACGTCGAGCGCGGTCAGAAACATCCCGCCGTAGGCGAAGGTGTCGATACAGACCCATCGATCGCCGACCCAAACCTGACCATCTTTTTGGGCCGAGTGCCCGCAGATCACGCGTTGCCCGCTCGGGAGCGGAAGTTCGTGCTTTGTGAGTTTCACCCAGCGCAGCCACTCGGGGGTCTGTTCCGAAAGCGACCGGCCCGGCTCGAGATTGGCGTGGACGAAGACGGTCGACTCGGTGTCAAAGTAGTCGAGCCCCGTTTTCAAGAAGGCGACGTGGTCCGCAGGCAGCTCGCCGGTGTCCTCGGCGTGCTCGCCGTAGGAGATCAGCGTTTCGAGCCCGCCGAAGCCCATCCAGGGTTCGCGGACTTCATCGGTCGTGAGCGAATCCAAGAACATCTCTTCGTGATTGCCCAACAGAAAGACCACCCGGCAGCGTTCTCGCAGCTCGAGCAGCCGGTCGATCACTTGCCGCGTGCCCGGGCCGCGGTCGATCACGTCGCCTAGCACGACGACAGTGTCGCTCGGCGTAATGGCGAGGTGCGCAAGCAGCGTGTCGAAGGCAATGTGACAGCCGTGGATGTCGCCGATTGCCAACAGCCGCCCCGACAAAGCGGCCGTCCGCTCGCCGGGATTCGCGTCGGCCGTCATATGCGGGCCCTTCAGAATTTCCGCGGAGTGATCCGTCCCTGCACGCGGCCGGGCAGCCCCACGATCCGCAAAAATCCCTCGGCGTCCGACTGGTTGTACGAGCCCCCGGCCTCCATGCTGGCGACCGCTTCATCGTAAAGACTCACGGGGCTCTTGCGGCCCGCGATGGTCATGTTGCCCTTGTAGAGATCGAGCGTGGCTTCCCCGGTGACTGTCTTCTCGGCTTGGCGGATGAAGGCCATCAGTGCGTCCATCTTCGCGCCGTACCAGTAGCCATAGTAGACCATTTCTGCCACTTCGGGCGCCAGCCGATCGCGAAGATGCATCAAGTCGCGGTCCATGGTGAGCTGTTCGATGGCCCGCTGCGCTTCGTACAGAATTGTCATGCCCGGGGCTTCGTAGACACCGCGGCTCTTCATCCCGACGAAGCGGTTCTCGACGATGTCGATCCGGCCGACGCCGTTGCGGCCGCCGATCTGGTTAAGTTCCGTGACCATCTCGAACGGCGAGCGTTTGCGGCCGTTCAGAGAAACGGGGACGCCGGCGTCGAAGCCGACAGTCACCGATTCGACGGCATCGGGCGCCTTCCGCGGCGAGACGGTCATCCCGAACTCGACGATCTCGCAGCCGTTGGTGTTCGGGTCTTCGAGCTTTCCCGCTTCGTAGCTGATGTGCAGACAGTTCTCGTCGGAACTGTAGGGCTTTGCGGCCGTGGCCTTGACCGGAATTTTCTTGGCGTTGCAGTAGGCGATCATCTCAGTTCGGCCCGGGAACTTTTGGCGGAATTTCTCGATCCGCCACGGGGCGATGATTTTCACCGCCGGGTCGAGGGCCTCGGCGGCGAGCTGGAAGCGGCACTGGTCGTTGCCTTTGCCGGTCGCGCCGTGGGCATAGGCGTCGGCCCCGACGTCACGGGCCGCCTGCAGGCAGGCCTTGGCGATCAGCGGGCGGGCGATCGACGTCCCCAGCAGATAAACGGCCTCGTACTTGGCCTGCCATTGCAGCACCGGGAAGGCGAAATCGCGGCACAGTTCCTCGCGAGCGTCGACGATGCGGGCCGAGGCGGCCCCGATGTCGCGGGCCTTTTTGAGGATGGCTTCGCGATCCTCGCAGGGCTGACCCAGATCGACGTAAACGCAGTGGACCTTGTAACCCTCGTCCATCAACCAGCCGAGAATGACGGACGTGTCGAGTCCGCCGGAATACGCCAGAACGCAACTTGACATGATCGATTCCCCGAACGTGCCGCCACTCACATCAAAAACGCCACGAAGCGACGACACGCGTCATTCTGAAGCGGTTCGTGAGCTGAAAACCGCTCTGGATTATGTCGGGCGCGGAAAATGCGCACCAGTAAGCCGAACCTTTTGGAATGCCGGCCACGCGAATCAAATGGTGGCAATCAGCTCAATCAAGAAGCGGTTTGGCAAGAGCAGAAAACAGACCTGCCGGCCGCCAAAGGCGACCGCCGGCTTGGGGTGCGACACGATCACTGAGCCCTTGTCGACCAATGTCCGCACCGCCGCCCTCAGGTTGTGCGAGAGAAACGCCTGGTGATACATCTGGATGCCCCGAGCCAGGAACGTACAAACCGGCGACTCGGGGCGCAGGGGCTCAATCAGTTCGATCTGCATTGCCCCGGCTTTCATAAACAGTCCCCGGATCACTTGGCGCGAGTCTTCAAAAATCTCGCCCTCCTGCCGGTAACCGAGCAGCTCGTAGTGCGGAATCTCGTTTTCGATCCGCTCGCAGGCGATTCCGATGTGATGAAAAACCAAATCGTCTAGCGGCATCATGCGGAAGGCATCCGATCGTGAATTGTGAACCAGGATGGAATTTCTGGGGCGGAATCGGTCCGGATCACCCACTCGCCCGGCACAGCCGCGGCGTTAAAGCCGGCGTCCGCGAAAACACTCTGCACCGGGGTGTTCCGGGGAGTCTCGATGACCGCCCCCGACAAGGTCGTCCAACCCCTCTGGGCGGCACGCCGCACGGCCCATTTCAGCACAGCCGTCTCCAAACCGCGGCCCAGGATGCGGCAGGAGAGCAAATAGCAGTCCACAACGCCCCGCTGAGTGTCGGACGGATCGGATCGCAAAATGATCAACCCGATGTTCTCAAATTGCAGATGGCGATCTTCGAGCCCGACGACCACCACGTCTCCTCCCTCTGCGACGATTTGTCGCAGACTCCGCTGATCGTACCGCCGCGTCGTGGTGTTGAACTGGTTGGTCTTTTGCGAAAGCTGCACGGCCCGGGCAAGGTTTGAATCTTCGAGCGGCTGCAGGTAGAGCCGCATGCCTAACCCAGTGTAAAACTCGTCGAGGCTGGCTGCGGCCTGCCGCTCGTCGCGGACTTTTTGCTGGGTCTGGTAACTGCGGACGCGGCCTGCATCCTCCGCAGTCAGGCCAGCCGACTCCAACCAGGGACAGTCGGCCAAAGCCTCGGCGAAGAAGGCGGGGCTCGCGGGAAGGTCGAGAATCTTCACCTCGGGTAGCTTGAGGCGAACCTGCTCGCGCTCGATCGGATTGTCGTCCACGAACAGCAGCGACTCCAAGCCAAGGCCCAGCTCCTCCGCGATTTCGCGCACGTTCTCCCATTTGGGCCGCCAATCGATGCGCGTCGCGACAAGGTCGGCCGGACGGATCAGCATGGCTGAATGCGTTTCCAGAGCCTGGAGTGCCAAATCGCGATCGTTGCGGCTGCAGACGGCCAATCCAATCCCCTGCCCCGGCAGCATTTTGAGGGCGCGCTGAAAGGTGGTATACGCATTGCCGGGGTAATCGCCTCCGATGCGAATTCCAGAGAGCCCGTCCTCGCCGAGCACACCTCCCCACAGCGTATTGTCGAGATCAAGCACGACGACGCGGGCCGTTTTGCCCAGTAGGGCCAAAGTCAGCCCCATCCAACGGCGGGCCAATCGCTGCGAAAAGCTTTCGGAAAACGGCAAACGTCCCAGGTGCCAAAGCATCGGGTCGCACGCGGCCAGCGGAGCAGCCGCGGCCTCTGCCGCGACGTCGAGCCAGACCAATTGCGGAAGAGTCGCCAAGTGCTCGGCCAGGACGCCGTTCATCTCGTCGACCAGCGCAAATGCAGCCTGTCCGTCGGCGGCTTCGGCCGATCGGTTGAATTGGGCAAAGCGATGCACAATGACCCAACCGTCGTTGGCCGAATGGAAGGCCGCAAGCAGTTCGGCATACTCGCGAACGGCGGTCTCGATCTGGCTCTGCGCCACTCCGTCCAAGCGGGGTCGAGCGACCAGGTCCTCCAGGCGATCGCAAAAGACGGCCAAATCGGGACGCCAGCGACGCAGAGAGGAATTCGGGTCGAGCAGCTCCTGTCGCAGCTGGCCGTAGGGAACCTCCAACGTCTCAACCTTCCGGTCGGGAAGCAACTCCGCCGCCTCTCCCATAAAGGCCGCCCGCAGCACGCGAACATTCGCGCTCCCCAGGATGGCGGCGCGCAACGGCGGCGCACCGGCCGGGCCAGGCTGCGGCCGTCCCCCTTCCGCCGGCAGATGGCCGGACGACGCTCGCGCAGTCTTCGCCAAGTCGGTCCTCAATGGGTTTGGGTTCGACCCGTCGCAAGCGACGTCCGAGGCGACAACCGGATCAGGCCTTTGTCCGCAAATTTCCCCAGGTAGCGACGCAGGGCCCTGAACGGAACATGCAGACGCTCGGCAATCTCGAAGACGGTCAGCGACCCGTCGAGATATCGAGGCAGAACGTCCTGAATTCGGCCCAGGAGGACGTCCTCCTCGGAAAATTTCTTCGCGACCGTCGGATCGGGACGTTCAATGTACAAGGAGTACTTCGGATTCGAGAGCGCGATCAGGCCTTCGAAGTTCCGCTCGATCGTGCAGTCCTCTTCAAAAATCTCGACCATTCGCTTGAGCATCTCGAGCGTTTCTTCGAGCTTATCGACGCGGTTCAGCTCGAGATCGTCGCCGCTGGTATGGTATTCGACATAGTAGCCGGGGTGAAAACAGCGCGAGACCGACGCGAACGGAATCTCGATGCCGGGAGCTTCCCAGACCGTTTCGTCGTTGCCGACGATGGTGCGAAAATCGCCCGTCTTCAACTGAGGGTCGTTCTCGCTGAGCACGTGGGTCGCGACGCGATCGATGAGGGCCCTTCCGCTGAAGCTCCGCTGCAGCACGAGCGGTGCGTCGATTCCAACCATTTCGATAAAGAGGCCCATCTTGAGCCGATCTCGCTCGGGCCGCGGCATCCGATCGAGATAAAACACAGTGCCGAAGTGCTCCGGACCCAGCACGGCTCGATAACTGAATCGCCGGGAGCGCTCTTTTAGCCAGCGGAACAACTCGAGGATCACGGCAACGCCGGCCAGGTCGTCGTTGAACTGGCAAGGATGGCACGTGTGAGCGTTGAAGACGATCGTCTCCTCGCTTTGGCCGGCCAGGTGTGCCTCGCCGACGAGCATCGTGCCCGGGCGGTTCGTGGTTGCCAGTTCGACCTCATACTCTCCCGACCCCCAAGCCTGCCAAACGTGGTGCGGGACACAAAAGCCCCACGTGCGATTCCAGGGTCGATAGGTATTGAGGAAATGGAAGGCGTACGCTTCGGGCACGGCCGGCCGCGTGAAAATGTGCTGATCGAGCTGCGCCTTGGAGAACTTGCCGCTCATCGACGGCGAGTTTTGCACCACAGCCAGCGGGTGGACGGTGCCGTCGAACAAGGTTCGGCCGTCTTGTCGGATCAGGGCTTTTTCGACCGTCCAATCGTCGGGAATCACCCAGCAGTTGTGCTCCTCGCCGCTCGCGAAGGAGTGCAATTTCAGCGGGTAAATCGACGAGAGTAGCTCAAAGGCGCGGCCGTTATCGGCCTGCGCGATGCCGACCCGCAGTTTCAGAATCTCTTGGAAGACATCGAGATGGAACAAGGGGATCCCTGTCGTCGCGTTAAGCGGAATAGGCTTCGCCCTGGCGCGGCCCCGTCGGGCCATCGGTCGGAATGCGGCCGGGTACGAACGCCGGCGGCGCTGACAACAAGTAATAGGGGTCTACCGCCAGCACCCGTTCGAGATGTGACAACACAGCCCGACAGCCGATCGCATGCGCCAGGAACGGAACCTCGTGGAACGACTTCAAAGCTCCGCCCGCAGCCAGGTCGTCACTCAGCCGTTTGAAGTTGTAGCTGATGTTGAAATCCAAATACCGAACGCTCGTGACGACCGGCAGATCGATCGGCCGGCCGTCGACAAGAACCGGCGTGGGGTAAAATTTGTGGTACAGGTGCGGCACTCCGACCAGTTGTTCGACGTGATGGACGAAGGTCATGTTCCGCAGATCGACGCCCCAAAAGAGCATTTTTCCGTCGAGCGCGACGAGCCGATCCCAGGGCGTGTTGGGGCCGTAGCCGTAGGCAGAGACGTGCTCGCAAATCCAGCCAGCCTTGGCCCCCTTCGCCAAAAAACCCACGAGAGGATTGAGGCTGCGGTACGCGCTCCCCTGATCGAACACATATCGATTGAACGCGCCGTACTGTGCGTCGGGTGGGGACTTCTGGAGATCAAACGGCCTCGCGAAGCGCGCGTAGTCGGAATAGGTCCCCAGCACGCAGACAGTGCCCGAACCGCTGACCGCCTCCTTTAGAGCCGAATCGAACGCCCACAATAGAAAGTGGCGCGGATCGTTCTGGCCGGCCAGTTCGTTGGCGTCGGCCAGACGAACCAGATCGCGGAGATCGGAATGCACGAGGAGAGTGTCGCCGGCACGAATGCCGATCGCGGCAAGAATGGACACGAACCGATCGATCGTGACTGGGTTTTTCGACAACAAACACCGTTTCGCGCGAAGCCCGTAGGATCACGGTCAAGAGGACAGACCGCTCGCTGACTGGTAAAGGCGGACGAATTCCCCGAAAGTTCGGGGGTAGGCGGCCGGGTCGTCGAGCCGGCTGAACGGATCAACCTTCAGCTCCTGCTGCAGCCGGCCGATCACAATCGCGCAATCGAGCGAGTCGAGTCCGCTTTCCAACAGCACCGTATCGTCGCGAAACTCGTCAACCAGATCCTTATGATACTGCTTGCCGACCGAGCGCATGACCGCTTCGATTTTCTGCCGCAGATCCATACCGCCGTTTCACCCCTCGGAATGCCGTGTCTTTGATGTTATGACGAGACCAGGGGCCTTGCCAACACGCGGGCAAAATTGCCGCCGCGCACCAGCCTTTGATGGAAAACGGGGAACTGCTCATGACACAGACCTCCGAACGGGGCACAACCGAAGCGGGCAGCAAGCCGGTCCTCATCGAGCGCGACCGGTCACACCTGCTTCATCCCCTGCACAATTCCACGCAGCAGGCAGCGGGTCACGTGTGGGTGAAAGGGGAAGGGGCCGTCCTGACGGACGCCGACGGCAAAGAGTACCTCGACGGGCTGGCGGGTCTGTGGAACGTCTTTGCCGGACACGGGCGGCGAGAGTTGGTGGCGGCCGCGGCCCGTCAGATGGAGACGCTCGCCTATTGTTCGGGGTACGCGGGAAGCTCCAACCCTCGGGCGATCGAATTGGCCGAGCGGCTGGCCGGGCTCACGTATCCGTCGATCAACCGGTTCTTTTTCACTTCCGGCGGAGGCGAATCGACCGAAACGGCTTTCAAGGTCGCCCGCTACTATTGGAAACTCAAAGGCCAGCCCGAAAAAACCAAAGTCATCTCGCGGCAGTGGGGCTATCACGGCGTCACCCTGGCCGCGATGAGCGCCACGGGCATCGCCAGTTATTGGCCGATGTTTGAACCCCGCGTGCCGGGGTTTATTCACATCCCGTCTCCCTATCCGTACCGCTATCAGTCTCCGGCCGGCGCGAGTCCGGGGATCGCTGCGGCCGATGAGCTCGAGAAAGCCATCTTGCGCGAAGGGCCAGAGACGGTGGCGATGTTTCTGGCTGAGCCCGTGCAAGGGGCCGGCGGGGTCATTGTCCCGCCGGACGACTATTCTCCCCGGATCCGCCAGATCTGTGACAAATACTCGGTGCTCTTTGTGTCGGATGAAGTGATCACGGGCTTCGGCCGCACCGGGAAGATGTTCGGCCTCGAACACTGGGGCGTCGAGCCCGATGTGATCTGTTTCGCCAAAGCGATCACCTCGGGCTACTTCCCCTTCGGCGGAGTGGGCATCAACGACGAGGTGGCTCAGGTCTTCGAGGCGGCCGACAAAATCTGGATGCACGCTTACACGTATAGCGCGCACCCGGTGGGCTGTGCCGTGGCGCTGGCGATGCTTGATTGTATTGAGCGTGACGATTTCGTTAGCCAGGCGCGAGACAAGGGGCAATTGCTGCTCGAAGCCCTCAAGCAGGCGCTCGTCGGTCACCCGCACGTCGGCGAAGTGCGCGGCCTGGGCCTCATGTGCGGCATCGAGTACGTGAAGAACAAGGCGACCAAGGAAGAGTTCGCGCCGGAAGAGAAGGTCGGCTCACGAATTCACGCTGCCGCCCAGGAACGCGGACTCTTCAGCCGTCTTCGCGGGGATGTCTTTTGCCTGGCACCACCCGTCGTCATCAGTGCGGCGCAAATCGAGCGAATCGCTTCGATCATGAAGGACGCGACCGAGGCGGTGCTGGGCCGCGGCTGAGACCAAGTCCGCTAAAGGCCGAACCTCTGCGCCGGCTCAAATGCGATCGAGCGAATCGATCCAGCGAGCCAGCTCGGCGACTTCTTCGCCGTCGAGGTAGCCGCGCTCGCGGGCGGCCGTCTTTTGAACCGTGACCGCGAACTTCATCTCGTGGAGAAACTCAACACGCTGGTTCAGGATGTCACTCGCGCGATCGGCCTGTCCGATCGAGAAGAAAAACCGAAACGGGTAGCTCGGATGGGCTTCTGGCGGCGGGACCTGCAAGACGCTCGAGGCCAGGGCCAGGCCGCGGACTTGTTCGTGATTCTCAAAGGCCAGCACGGAGGCGAAGGCCCCCCCGCGAGCGAAGCTGTGGATCACGATGCGGTTGCGATCGATGCGATACTCTTTCAAAAAGTGCTCGACGACCCGCCACGCTCCGACCAGGTCGTTGGGGCCGAATTGGGGACCGTCTCCCGGAAGGGGCGCCACGATCAGGAGCCGCCGCTCGGCGCAGAGACTTTGCCAGCGATTCAAGACGGCGGCCTCCATCGAATCGCGGCCGGGCCCGATCCAAATCACGAGCCCCCAAGCATCCCGCGGCGAATACGATTCCGGCACGTAGGCCCAATAGCTGGCCTTGGTCTCGCCGGAGAGCGTGTCGCGAAAGTGCCCGGTTTTTGCACCTTCGGGCTTTTTGGGCGATTGGTCGGCCGCCGCAGCCTCCTTCGCCGGCTCTTTGTCCGCCGGCTCTTTCGAGGCTGGCGCCTTCGAGGCGGTTTTATTGGCGGCGTCTTTGTTTTCCGGCGGCGCTCCGGCGGCGCCTGACGCTTCTTTTGGAGCGCTCGGCGGCGCCGCGGGCAAGTCGTGTGGAATCTCCTCGATATCGCCTGTCAGAGTCACGCGAACAGTTTTCTCTGCTTTATCGTGAAGGACTACCAGCGGAACGACCGTTCCCGGCCGTCCCCGCCTTACGAAGCCAGCCAACTGGTCGGCGCTCGTAATGACGGTCTCGTTCCACTTGCAGATCTGGTCGCCCGAGACAATCCCGGCCTTTTCGGCGGCGGAATGGGGAAAAACGTACCGCACGGTCACGCCCTGTTGGGGCTGCGAAGCGAGCCGGAGCGGCAGAATTCCCAAGAGCGGTGGCTCGTACGGGATCAGTTTGTCAACGAGCACGAGGTCCGCGGCAACCTTGTCCGACCCGCGCAAGACCACGACGTGAACCTTCTCGCCTGCGTAGCGGTGTCCCAGCGCTTGCCTCAGCTCGTCGTGGCGCCGAAGCGTTTGGCCGTCGATTTCGGCAACCACGTCCCCCGCCTTAAAGCCCGCCTTTTCCGCGGGAGAATCAAACCGCACGACGTCGATCGTCGGCTTGTCGTCGACCCCGCCTTCCTTGACCGTGACTCCCAACAGCCCGGGATAAAGGTCCTTCCCCTTCTTGAGGCGTTCGACCGAATCGAGCACGTCGGTAAAGGGAATGGCGAAGCCGATCCCAGAGTCGTACCACTCGACCCCCGCCGTCTCTTCTTTTCCCTGAGGCGACAGAGGGACGATGACTCCCAACGGGTTGCCGGCCAGGTCGATCAACGGGCCGCCGTAATTGACGGGAGACACGTGGGCATCGGTCTGGATGGCCTTGCCCCAAACGCGCTTGAGTGCGCTCACGATCCCCACGGCGATACTCGGTTCCGGACTGTCGTACGTGCGGCCGACGGCAATCGCCCACTGCCCGACGTGCACCGGCTTGTGGGCGTTTGACCGCAAGGGGGTGAGCCCCGTAGCGTCGACCTTGAGGAGCGTCAGCATCCGCATGCGGTCGGTGGCCACCAGTTTGGCCGAGTGACGCGTTTTGTCTAACTGCACCAGGATCGAGCTTGGCTTGGAGATGAAGTTAAAGGCGCTCGACACGATCCAGCCGTCTTCGGAGACGATGACGCCGGTCGTGGCGGCGGTGGCGGCCAGCATTCCTGCGACGCGGTCGACGCCACCGATTGTTTGAATGCGCACGAGCGAGGGTGCCACGGCGCGGGCCGCTTGGCGAAAGGCTTCTTCTTCCTGGGTGTCGAGCGAGCCGTCGGAAGAGCCCCCCCAAACCCGCGCCGACATCATGAAGAGCGTCGCAACGAGCGTGGCAGCAACGGTCAACCGACTGACCAAACGGAGGCTCGGGCGGGTGGACATCTAGCGTTCCTGTTTCCCAGCCCGGTCGGGGACCCGCAGCTCCAACGGCATCAACTGCTCCTTGCGGCGCACGACCACGTGGATCAACTCGCCCGGCTCCTGCCGGCCCAGAATCGTCTTCAAAGACCGGTTCGATTGCACCAGTTCATCGTTGACGAAGACGATCAGGTCTTCCGCATGAATGCCCGCCTTCGCGGACGTTGAGCCGGCAACCACCGCCTCGACATAAGCTGGAGTGCGATAGACGACGTCCGGCACCAGGACCAGTCCGAAGTCGAGCGCGACAAAACGGGGCTGGCCGGCGTCGGCGGGTTTCGAGGGGGGCAGCGCACGGCCCGCCATGATGTCTTCGATCGTGCCCCGCAACTCGCTGATCGGAACGGCGTAGTTCACCCACGTATTGCTTTCCGAGTTGAGCAATTCGCGCCCGAGCATTCCGACCAGGCGACCGTCGAGCGTGGTGAGCGCACCGCCGGCCGCGCCGGGGTTGTTCGTCACCGAGTCGACGACGTAGACGGGCCCCTCGTAGGCCGCTCGATAGCGCCGCGCCGCCCGCTGAGCCGGGTGCGCACCGAAATCACGCCGTGCACGACCGAGACCGGCTCATCACCGGTGGCCACCTTGAACATATTGCTGTAAGCGAGCACCCGCGTGCCGGGCGTCGCTTCGGCACTCTCGTGGAGATCGAAAAACGGCAGCTCCGCGTCGGGCGACTCGATCTTCAGCACGGCCAGGTCGCGACTTGTGTCTCCTTTGAGGAACTTGGCCACGAACCGCCGGCCATCGTTGAGCACGACGCTCACTTCGCCGGTGTCGATCAGGTGGCTCCAGACTGTGACCACGTGGCCGCTCGATGAGACGAGGAAGCCCGATCCGTATCCTTCGAGACCGCCCATCCCTCCGGAACCAAAGATCTTGACGACTTTGGCCAGCGTGCGATCAAGCCCTTCATCCTGCGACTGTGCGGCCGCGGGACGCTCGGCAGGCGATTGCGCTAACGCAGCGCGAACCAGAAAAACGCAGCACGCGCAGGCACAAACGCGGCTGATCCACACACAGCAAGTTCGCACGGACATCGCTTACTTCCGTTCCTTGGCGTGAAGCACACGGAACAACGCGTAGTCCGTATCGCCGTGGCGAACCACCATCTGTGTCGGGAAGTGGATTCCCTCGAAGAGTGCGACATCGCGGATGCGGACCTCGCAGGGATCGGTGTCCTCGAGCAGAGTCGTATCGAAGCCCGCGAGCGCCCCCGTCGACGCGCCGAAGTACCATCGCGTTTCGACGCTTCCCAGCGCGGAGACCAGCACGTCGACGGTCTCTTTGCCGCCGTCCAAGGGCTCGGTGCCGAAGTAGACGAGCGCCGTGAAGCCTTTCTCGCGCTGGGTGAGCAGCAGCCGAAGCTGATTCAGGGCAGTCAGCAGGCCGCCCGTACCGGCGGGCTCATCTTGGGGCTCTTGATCGAACTGCTGGAGATAGGGCTTTCCGCCGGTCTCCAGCGAAGCGAAGGCGTTGGCCAACACACATTCGAACGGTGCTCCGGCGGCCGTCCTCCCCGAGATGGTCCAGCTCGAGTGGTTCGGATATTCGCCCCACGAATCGAGCCCGTGGAGAACGCGCTCGAGTTCGAGACGATTGAAGTAGTAGTTGGCGAACCCGGCTCGGTGAACGAACAGCGCCTTGAGTTTCTCCGGGACTTCGGCCGGTTTGGGCATTTGCAGGGCCCGAGGAGGATTTCGTCGGCGTTCGCGCGGCGGTCGGTCTTTCGGTCCCGGTTTCGGGGTTTGATCAGGAGATCGCTCGGGTGGCCGCTGCGCGGGCTTCTCGGGCGCGACCATCATTTCGGCCAGTTCTCGCCTTCCGTGCAGCGGACGCAGCCGTACGCGAATGTCGTGCTTTTCCCCGTCACGCCGATACGTGAGCGGCACCTTCCACTCTTCGGGAAAGATTCCCAGGATGTTCTTGAACTGGTTGACGCTGCGAATCGGACGGCCGGCGAACGCGACCAGTTCGTCGTCGACGCGCAATCCGCGGCGGTAGGCGTCCGCTTCTTCCTGGATTTGCGAGACGACAATCGCCCCGTGCGAATCGGTTGAGACCGTGGCCCCTAAAGTGGCGTGATCGACGATTCGCCCGGAGTGCAGGTAACCGAGGAAGTTCTTGATCTGATTGATCGAGATCGAATAACCGGCCCCCGCGTTGACTCGTCCACGCTGAGCCACCGAAATCCGGCCATTGATGCCGATCAATTCGCCCGCTTTGTTGAACAGCGGACCGCCGGAATTCCCAGGATTGACCGACGCGTCGACCTGCAGGCAATCGGTGTATTCGAGGATCGTGTTCGCGGGATACTGATAGCGGTGCACGCCGCTCACGATCCCGTAGGTCGTGGTGGGTTGAAAGTCGGACGCGAGCAGAAACGGGTTCCCGAGCACATAGACCCAGTCACCCACGCGCACCGCATCGCTGTCTCCCCAGGTGGCGACCGGAAAATCGTCGCGGCCCTGCAGCTTGAGCAGGGCAACGTCGCCCGTCGGGTCGACGCCGACCAGCACGGCATCGTACAGGTTGCCGTCGTTTAGGCCGCATTTGAAGAACTGATCCTCGCCCGCGACGTGAAAGTTCGTGAGTGCGTAGCCGTCATGGGTAATCAGCACGCCGGAGCCGCCGCCGGGCGTCGAACGCTGGAAGACCGCCAACACGGCCGGGGCAATCCGAGCGACGGTGGCTACCCGCGCAGCTTCTGCCTCGCGGACGCTGGCAGCGACTTCGGCTGCGTGCGCCGATGAGGCGAGTCCCGCGACCAACGCGCCGATCCCAGCCAGGGCGATTCCCGGCACAATCCGCAGACAGACCCGCAGCATGATTCCCTTCCGCCTACTTAATGACCTTTGCGTCGGCGAGGTCGAGATGGTCGGCGATATCGAGATCTCCGCCGAAGTCGACGAGGATCGCAAGCTCGCGCACGCCCGCAATATCCAGGTCGAGATTGAGCGGAGGATCGGTTCCGCGCACGTCGGACTGATGCAGGACCTTGTCGTCACCAGAAATTACGACGTGCACATTGCCCAAGGGCGCGACCGCCTGATCGATTCCCATCACCGCCTGAAAGCGGCGATAGTCCGCATTCAGCCGATATTTGAGCAAAGTGCGCGAATGGATCCACAGGCCGCGCGCATACTCCTTATTCCCCAGTCGCAGCATGCCGCCATCCCGCGGCCGATCGCGATAATAGGTCCAAACCTGATCGAAGAACGGGGTGTACTTCACTTCCCTCGGCTCGAGCTGCGAAAGGTAGCGCACCTTCCCCAGGCTGAAGTCGAGCGTGACGATTTGGTCCCCGGGAATCGAGACCTGTGCCCCGCCCAAGATCCCCGCCTTGAGTTGGCCGTCGGTCCATTGGGCACTTTGGACTTTCACGAAGTCGCCGCCCGTGGAAGTCACCTCGCACACGGGTTTACCCACCTCGGCATTCCGCCGCGCGTAGACGACGCCGAAGATCTTCTCGCGCTTGAGCGCCACGTCCTCGCCGTCGATCACGAAGTGAATCCCCACGTCGTCGATCGACCCGACGGTGCCGTCCAGATGATCGAGGACGTTTCCCTTGCGGATCACCAGCATGTCCCGCGTCAGCTCCCGCGCGGCGAGCTCACGCCAGGCATCGGCGATCTGCGGGTCGATCGTGGTGAAACGAATACTCGCCAGCGAGTTGAGCGGGAGGGCGAACTTCCCCAGATTGGCGGTTTCGACTTGGGCGCCACTCGCGCTCACGCGGAGACCCGAAAAAAAGAAGTGGGACCCGTCGCTCAGCGCGAGTTCCGGCCGCCGCGCATCGGCCGCGGCCGTCGCGCCCTTAGGACCGATCGCACGGATGTCGAGCACTTCGGAGAGCGGGAATTTCGCGGACTTGCCTGCGGTCGTCAGCGAAGCATTGTCAGACGAGAGCTCCGTCAGCACACCCGCTTGCCGACGGCCCGAAAGGGTGGTCAACTCGAACTGCAGTCCGGCAGGAGCGGGCTCAGCGGCCCCGCTCAAAGCGGCGGCCAAAGCGAGCACACTCGGCGCGATCGAGATCATTTGGGAACGTTCCCTCGACTTCTATTTTTCCTTGCCCGCCGGCTTTGTGGCCAGCTTTTTGAAATATTCTTCCACGGCGCGGCGATAATTCGAGGGAAACTCGCGATTGAGCCGATTTTCTGCCTCGGTGGCTGCTTTGGGCGGAAGCCCGCCCCAGGTGCCCGCGCCTTTCTTCTTGTTGGGGTCGACGTTGCCGGGAGCCGTGGCCCCCTTCAGCATCGAATCGTCAGCCGGGCGGTTCGACTGATTGCTGTTGTTTTGCGGCTGCTGTTGCGATTGCGACTGCTGCTGGTTGAGCTGCTGCTGCTTCTTTTTGATGATTTCGTCGAGCGACTCGATGATCTCGTCCTGGACCTTCTGCACCCGCTGGCCGCCTCGCCCCAGGTCGAGCCGCCGCTCGGAATCCTGCATCTTGCGCGACACTCCCGACAGCGACTGATCGTCGAGCGAAGACAGTTCGTCCTGCATCAGCGTGGCGACCTGCGTATAAGGTTCGGCCACTCCTTCGGTCTTGTGCAGGAGTTTGTCGAGCGTGGCCAGCCCTTCCTTCTTGCGAAGCAACTGGTGTTCGCAGACGGCGCGATAGAACAAGCAGGTCGCCGGGTCGACGACTTTGGCCGGGTCGATTCGCGCAAAAACCGCAAGCGCCTCGTCATACAAGAGCGCTTGAGTCAGCGCGCGAGCGTAAAACAGCCGCAGGTGCGCGGTCAAGAATTCGTCCGATTCGTCCTGTGTCAGGAATGGCTTCGGCAAAGCGCGAAATGAGGCCCCCGGCTGGCATGCGTTGACAAATTGCCGGACCGTCGGGTCGGCGAGACTAAAACTCTGAATGAGCCGCTCGAAGACCTGCCGCGGCGGCACGGGCGTGTTGCCGGCCGCCCAGAGCTGGAGGATGCTCGAGACCGTCTTTTCGTTGGTGACGTTGTGGCGCGAGAGCCATTTCAACAAGTCCTGCCGCACCTGGTCGGCCGGCCGTGGGGCGTAGAGGTCCGTCCCCTCTGCGACGGCCAGGTTCGCCGACGCGATCAAAACAACGGCACCAACAGCGATTGCACCCCGAGCAAGAATCATCGGTTTCGTCCCGTCGCGATGATGTAGGTGGCTTCCTGAATCTCGGCCTGGCGGCGGGCCAGAGCGGCCAGGTCTTTCAACAGTTTCTCGTTGCTGGCTTCTTCGCCGCGGATTAAGTGCCCGATTTGCTTCGTGCGGCGATTCACGCGGAATTGCAGCGAACGCAGCATCTTGAGCTCGGCCAGTTGCTGGACAAGCTCTTTTTCATCGTCGCTCTGGCCCCGCTGGCCCTTTTGCTGCCTGCGATTCTCATTTTCCTTCTGCCGTTTCTCGATTTCGTTCTGCAGCGCGGTGACCATTTCTTCGAGCGACTCGATCACGTCCCGTTCCATGGACTGCGTGAACTCGCCAACGTCGTTGCCCGAAAGGCGGTGGGCGATGCCCACCATGTCGTCGCGCACCTGTTCGACTCCTTGCGGAAACGCCACCGAGGACCCCTCCTCTTTGAGCAGCGTCAAAGCCTTGGCGGCTTCGGTCGCGATCGAATCCTCCTCGACGGAAAGCTCTCGAGAGCGGCCGAAGTGCTTGACCGTCCAGGCGTTCGTCGGCGTCTTATTAAGCGAAATCGTGTCGACGTGAATCTGCAACTGCATCAAGAGCATCTTGGCAAACCGCGCCTCGAGCGAGGCGAGAATGATCTGCTGCTCTTCCTCGCGCAGCTGCCGCAGGATCTTTTCGAGCTGAGCTCGCGCCTCGGCAAGCTTACGGATCGCCTCTTCCTCGCGCTCCATTCCTTTCTTGCCTTGCAGGCGCTTGAGCTCCTCTTCCGCCTGCTGCATTGCGCGGCGGGCCGCCTCGATCTCATTGCGGCCAGGCGTCTTTTTTGGGGTAGTCTGGTCCTGTGGCTGGGAGTCCTCGGAGGGCGAGCCCTCTTGCTGTTCGCCTTGCTCTCCCTGTTCTTCACCTTGATTCTGTTGACCTTGCCCCTGCTGTTTCTGTGATTTCTTAGAGTCGCCCTTTTGCTGCGACTTTTGCGCTTTTGATTGCTTGTCGTCCTTCGATGGCGACTTGTCGTCCTTCTTGGACTGGTCCTGAGATTTGTCGGGCGACTGCTTATCGTCGCCCTTTTTGTCGTCCCCCTTCGAGTCCGAGTTTTTCCCCTCGCCGCTCTTGTCCTTCTTTTCTCCGGCCTTGGAGTTGCCTTTCGATTGGGCGCGCTTCGATGAGGCATCGGCCTGCTTGTTCTTGTCCGCGTCTGATTTTTTGTCGGCGTCTGATTTTTTGTCGGCGTCGGATTTCTTGTCCGCGTCGGACTTCTTATCAGCGTCCGATTTCTTGTCTCCGTTCTGGCTCTTGTCGCCCTTTTCCGAATTCTTGCCGTTCGAGTTACGGTCGCCTTTGGGCTTGCCGTCGGGGCCGTTGCGGCTGGCGTCTTCTTTGTCGATTTTGTCGAGCAGAGACTGAGCGTCTTTGCCGATACCCTGTTGGCGTTCGGCCAGGCGATTGAGATTTCCGCCCCGCTCGGTGGCCTTTCGCAAGTCTTTCTCGCGTGCCGCGAGCTTGCTCACTTCCTTGTGCAACAGCTCGAAGTACTCTTTCTCCTTCTCGAGTTGGTGGCGGCGGTCCTCGCTTTGCAGCAGTTCGAGCAGGCCTTTGAGATCTCCGACGAGATGCTGCTGGTCGCCGATCGCGTCGCCAAACTGCTCCTTCTTGAGCAACTGCGTAATCGCTTCCATCTGCTGCGAGATGCGGTTCTCTTTGCTGCGGCCGATCGCTCGGATCAGGAGGTCGGCCCGCTCCGGTTCGGTTTTGCGCAGGTATTCGGCCATCTGCAGGAGCGTGCGCTCGAACTGCTGATAGCGACGCTCGAGACTGGCTTCGGTTTCGTCGAGGCCGCCGCTGGGAGCCGCTTCAGTCGGCGGGGCGCCGTCGGCAGGCTTGGCGTCGGAAGTGGGCCGGTCTTGGGCGAAGGCCGAGACATCGCAACGGGCGAACATCCCGATTGAGGCAAGCGTGCCGAACAGTGCAACCGCCCAGAAAGCGCTTAACGAGGAACGTTCTCGTGAGATTCGCTGCGGCAAAAAGCGGTTCATTTGAGTTCCAGCCCCTTGAGTTCCTTGAGGCGCGTCCGCTTCTGTTCTTGCTTGGTGGCGTCGATAATCTGGTCCTGGTCCTTGATCAGCTTTTGCAGCCGGGCAATGGCCTCGTGGAATTTTACCAAGTCCTGCATCTCGGCAAGTGCCAACTTCAACCGGGAGACCACGTTCTGCACTGCCTGAATGCTGGCGTCGATCCGCGGGACCGGGTCACGCTGAGCATCCACCTCTAGTTTAAACAATCCGAGGGCCTCATCGGCAGCCGGGAAGTCCTTTTCGTTGGCCTGGTGCAGCGGCTGCACGATCCGCTCGCCGATCCGCTCGACCATTTGCTGGGTGTGGACGGCATTGTTCACGAGTTCATCGAGCAAACCCCGGAACGAATCTTCGACCGAGGCCGTCTCGACCGAGTTCTTGCGGATTTGGTGCAGCGAACGCACCGCACAGACGGCCACATCGGTCTGCAAATCGCCGAAGCTTTCAGACTCGGCTGACGGCTTGCCGCCCCGCGATCCGCCGCCGGACCCTGCGCTTGCTTCGGCGCGGCCTCGATGCTCGACCAGATCCTTTTGAACGGTGTCCAACTCCGCGATGATCCGCTCGAACCGCTCGCGAAGATTGACCTCCTTGACATAGAGAATCGCCAGCAGATCCTCGTCGCTGACGATCTGGAAGACGTACTCCTCACCGCGGCTCTTGTGCGGACCATTGATGTTGTCGCCGTCTTCGGCAGACACGCACAGACTCAATTTCTGACCGATCTTGAGGTCCAGCGGCAACACCTGGAATCGCTCGGTCTTGTCCGTCTCGTCCCGCTGCAGGGAGTAGTTCTTGGGAGAGCCGGCCGGCGGACGGCGGAACGGGAAGGGCCGCCACGGCTGATCCTTCCCGATGCGAAAATCGAATTGCGCGCTGGCCACGCCGTAGTCGTCGCTGATGGCGCCGGCGATCGGAATGGTCGCTTTACGTGTGATCGACGTGCCGATCCCGCGAAGCTCGGTCGTGATCGCTGGCGGCGTGTCGACGACGCCGTTGATCACAATGCGAATCGGCTCAACGCTGAGGATGTCGTCTGTGTCTTCGAGCTCCATCCGAAGGCGCGTATCAGCCGGGATCGCAATCGGCAGCGTGATCGAGTCGGCGAGGGGTTCTGGTTTGACCGCCTGCGCCTTGTCGGTGGGCGGCACGCGCTGGCCGGTGGCGTTGGCCTTCTTAGGGTCGTTCGCTTTCTTAGGATCGGCGCGGGCGGTCAGGACAAACGGCAACGCGGCATTCAGGCCGTCCGGCGAGAGAAAATTCTCCTCGGCCGGGGCGAGAAGCAGTTGCTCGGGGCCGAGTTCTCCCGCGACATTCTTGCGGGCGATGCGGCCCCCCTGGCGCGACAGGCTGATGCGCAGCGCATCGGTCTCGATGCGCAGTGCGACGAGCGGCTTGTTGGCTCGTGCGTGGAAGAGGAACGACGTCTCCACCGGAAGCGAGACTTGCGAGCCCTCGACCTCGACCGTCTTGCGTCCCACCTTCCCCTCGGTATCGCGGTCGAGCCCCGTGTAGGAAGGATAGTCGCAATCGAGCGACACGCGGTCGAACCGCGGGGGCTCGACAACTTCCACTCGTAGCGGCGTGCGTGAGACGTAATCACCCCCGGAGACCCATAGCGACAGGCTGTCTAACAGACCCGAGAGCGTGTGGCGGAACTGGTTCTCGTTGCTTTTCACCATATCGATGCGACCGGCGCCGCGGCCCGCATCGAGGACGTAATTCAATTCGACATTGGCGGGAGCCGCCGAGCCGTCCGCCGCTTCCACGAGCAAGGTGAGGTCGACGCCGCGCGGATGTTTCAATCGGCCGTCGCGAAATTCGCGGAGGCGGTCGCCCGGCTGGACGATGGCCTTCACGACCAGGCGGGTATCGCGCGCCCAATAGGTGGCGTCGCGGGCAACGAAGGCACGCCCCCAGCGCGCCAAGGCTTGGGGTTCGACCACGGCCAGCGCACCGATACTGAGAAGCAGCACGCTCGCAGCGGTCAGCGCGCCGCAACGGAGTGCGATCGAAGACCGATTCGATCGGAAGCGATGCCGACAAGCGGACCGCCTCATCGATCGTGCGTTCAAGCATCGCGGCCGTCAAATGCGATTCAGTCGGCTGCGATTCCTGCCGGCCGCGGGCTTCAGCCGCCTCGACAGCCGTGATCAACCGCGACCCCATTTCGGGAAAGCGCCGTTCCAGCACCAGGGCCAGGGCGCGCGCTCGAAAACGTCGAAACAAGCGGAGGCCGATCCAAAACAATGCGCCGGCCGCGGCGAGCACGAGGGCGGAAATCGCCACTCCCTCGCGAAACCAGACGGGCAGCTCGAGTCCGCTCGCGCGAAAATAGACCCAATCGATCCCAAACGTCAGCCAGAATGCGGAAAGCAGCACGATCAAGACGAGGGCGGTCCCCTCCATCAACACGTAACTGCGTATCCGGCGCTTGAGCTGAGACAAGAGACCCGCGATCGCCGGGCGCAACGGCCGTGCCGTTCCCGAGGAGAGCCGCTCGGGACGATCGGCAGCGTTCGGCAATGCGGTTTCAGACATGACGATCAAGCCAAGCGCAAGAGCTTACGCGTCAACCATTCCACGCCAAGCAGCCCAACTAGCAAATACAGGACCCATTGCCGGTCCCACAGGGCACGCAACTGCTCATCGACGGCAAACCGCTCGCCCCGGTCGGGCAGCAGAGCGGGCAACTCGGCCGCCGCATTCTCCAACGTTAGATATTTGCCACCCGTTTCGCGAGCCAAGTCTGACAGCAGCTTGGCGTTCTGGCGGGGGCTATCGAATTCGAGGTTCGGCAACACCACGTCGATCTTGGCCGACAGGTTCTGTTTCTCGTCATCGAGCTGCGGCCGGACGAGAATCCGATACGTGCCCGGCAACGAAGCCCGAAAGTCAGCCCAATACTGCCCCGGACGGTCCCGATCCCGGACGAGTGTCCGCGGCTCGCTCAGAGGTAACCCGTGGGGGTCGAAGACGTTCAACTCGACGGAAGGGGCGTCCAAGGGCTGCAGTTGCGGATCGAGCAGGTTCGCCCGCACTCGGATCGTTTGACCGAGGGCGTATTGGCTTCGCTCCAGGAGCAACAATCCCCGGGCCGTTCCTCGCCGCAGGCGCCCCTGACCCACCTCCCGAATGACTTTTGTCCAAAAGCGGTCGAAATACTCCTCATCGACGGCCCGCAGCCGCCACAACTCTGGGCTTCCAATATAAAAGGTACGTCCTGAACCGTAGAACTGCGCCGCAAACAAAATAGGCTGCCCGTGCTCGTTTTGCGCGCGGACGTCGGCGAAGTTCGCATAAACGGTCGCCCCGGCCTTGGAGCCTCCGGTCGGATAGCAGCGGTAGACCCCCGGGAACTGCTTCCAGGCCGCCGCGGGATCGAACGAGTTCTCGACCAGCTGCAGAAATCCGGCCTGCTTGCCCGCATCGGTAAGGGCCACCGGCCAGGGCTGATCGGCCTTGGCGTCGAGAGAGAGATCCTGAATTGCTGCGCTCAAAAAGACCGGATACAGCTCCTTGATCGGATCGAACTCGTTGCCGGCCGACGCCAGTTGCGGCGTATAGATATCGCCGGCAACCAAGACTAAGCCGCCGCTGTGCTCGCTCACCCAGTTGACGAGCAGCTTGCGCCCCTCGGCGGAAATCCGCGCCCAGTCGGGATCGAACGCCACGACGACGTCGTAATCGAACAGTTCCGACGGCGTGCGCGGAAAATCGACGAGAATCTTCTTGGCGTCCTGGCTCACCTGGGCGGCCGTGACGGCGGAGACCGTTTGTAGCCACACATCGACGTCGATCGACGAGTGGCGGTTGAGCATGGTGTGCAAGAAGCGATAGTCCCGCATCGGGCCGCCGGCAATCAACAGCACGTGTAGTTTGCGATCGATGACGTTCACCGTCTTGCGGCGTTCGTTGTCTTCGTCGCTCAATTCACGCACGCCGGCCGGTGGCTTCACGCGCACGAAGTATTCAAACCCGCCGGCCACCGTCGGAGTTTGGCGAAAGCGGACTTCAATCGGCGACCCGTCTTCCCGAATGACAATCTCGCGCGTCTCGATGACTTTCGGCTGCGCCTTCTCGTCTCCCTCGGGCCGCACCAGCAATTCGACGGTCGCCGTGCGTCCCTTCAAACCGAAACCTTGCACGAACGCTGAGAAGTCGTACGGGTCGTTGAGATGGACATCCGACGGCGCCTGGATGCTGACGACCTGCAGATTGACCGGCTGCTCGGCACTTCCCACGCCCACGGTAAACAGCCTCACGTCGGATTTCTTGGCGATCTCTTGTGCGGTGGACGGCTCGATTCCCGCGTTCGAATTCCCGTCGGAGATCACGACGATTCCCGAAAGCGTTCGCCCACCCAGCTGGCGGACCGCCTCGTTGACCGCTTCACCCAAGCGAGTTTCCAAGCCTCGCGGACGGACGACTTCGTTCCAATCGACGGTCGCTTTTGAAGCCTTCGTCGCGAGCGCTGGCGCGGCGGTACCCTCCCTTTCGGAGTGTGCGGCTGAATTCTCCTGTTCACCGCCAGCCGCATCGTTTGTGAGGCCCATTCCGGCTGCCCCGGCCGAGCCCAGTTCGACTCGCTCGGCCACCGACGGATAGACCGCGTGGGGTCCCGTCAGTCCCGCGTCGAACGTATAAACGCGGACGTTGTGTTGCTTGCGGAGATCGGAAATGAGAGACGAACGTCCCATGAGATCTCGCACCGATTCGGCGCGGGTTCGTTTGGCTTCGCCTTCGCTCGGTCCGGCTGCGGTCTCGGGGAAACGCATCGAAAGCGAGGTGTCGATCAGGACGGCGACCCGCGACGGCCGATAGGCGATCTGCCGCGTTCGTTCTTGCGGATTGATGGCGATTGCCACCAGTGACGCAATCACTGCCAGTCGCAATCCAGTCAGCACGTACTGCCAGCCACGCCCAGACTCGCGAGCGTCGCGGCGGTAAATGGAAATCGCCAGCGCGACGAGAGCCAGAACAACACCGATCGCGGCGACCCAGTGGAGCACCGTTCCCGGCCAATCGAATTCGATCGTGCGCAGCGCTTCATCCGAAGCAGCCGCCAACATCCACCCAGAGGCAGAGAAGCCTGCACTCATGCCGCCGGCCCTCCCTTCGCGACGGGCGGATGATAGCTCAGCCGGAGCGCAAAGAGCTGCTCGGCGACGAGCAGCACCGCCAGCAAGACGAGGAGCAGCGTTCGAGCCTCCTGCGAAGCGCGTATGGCCCTCGATCCACTGGAAGGCGCCCGGGTCGTGAATCTGCACGTGAACGTCATTCGACAAGCGGGCCAGGATCTCGGGCGTGGTCGCGATTTTGAGATCGCTCTCCTGCAACGGCACGTTGTACGAAATCCAACGCTCCTGTGGGGCGGCAGACTGGTCTTTGAACAGACGCACCATATACATGCCGGGGCGATCGGTCTCCGCATACGTCGCCGTTACGCGGACTGCCGTCTTATTGGACGCGCTGTGCGATGTCTTCGTTCCGGCCGGTAGGGTGGACGGAGTCTTATTGCCCGCTGCGGCTCCGGGGGGCTTACTGCTTCCGGGCGACTCGGGAGCAAGGCTGGCATGGGCGGCCCCATTGGTGACGGCGGGCGATGCATCGGTTGTGGGACGAGTCGCCTTGACGCGGATTACGCGCTGGCCGTGGGCATCAGGGGCAGTAATCTCGACCGTCTCCAAGAATTCGGCTGGGTCGAACGCGACGTCGATCGGCTCGCCGACAATGCGATGGTCGAGCGTCTGATTCTCTCGGGCAATGTACTTGGCCAACTCGAGATGGAAGATCACCACGCTCGGGTTGACGCCCCAATCGTTCCACTTCGGACCGGCAGTGGTGAGAAACGCCAGAATGTGTCCTTTGCCAAACTGACGTTCGAATGCAATCGGCTCAGTCGACGCGACGTGCGCGATCGTCGCGACTTCGTCTTTTCGCTTGTTGTCGTCGCGGACCCATTTGTCAGCGACGGGAAACCACGTGTTGATTTTGACGCCGTGGACGAACGGATTCTCTTGACCAAAAAAGTGCTCAAACGGCGGTCGATTGGCAAACGAAAGATCGGGCGCGTTCGACTCGACGTCCGGCCGAGTCATGACTTTGGGAGTGCGAGCGAGTGGCACGGGGAACAGTCCGCCCGCCTTGGTGTAAAGTTCGTCGTTATAGAAGCCCGTGTTAACGACTCCACCGAGGAACCAGGCGATCCCGCCCCCTTTTTTCACGTACTCGGCCAGCCGTTCGACGGCGTCGGCCCGCAGTTGCGGGATGTTGAGCAAATAGATGCAGCGGAACGCGTCGAGCGACTCGCGGGTCAAGAAGTCGGTATTTTCAATGCGCGGGGAGAAGCCGGTGATCGTCGGGTCCGCTGCGAGTGCGTTGAGCACGTACGAGCCATCGTCGCTTTCCGGATCGCCGTCCACGATCAACACTGGGTTGGCGACGCTGATGTCGAGGGCCGCATAGCGATGGTTGTCTGAGGCGAGCGCGTCCTCCGGAAGCTGCACTTCGACCGTGTGTTTGCCGGCCTTCTTGAAGCTGACATCGATGTCCCGCGACTGCTCGGTCCCCGGCTCGAGTTTTTGGATCTCCACACCCAGCGGCAACAGACTCCCATCGGCCATCACGCCCAGGCGAACATTGTTCGCGAGCTTCGAGCCAAAATTGCGGACGGTCGCCTTCAATCGGACCGGGACGCCGGCCGCAGCCGTGCGGATTTCGCCGCCCAAGTCGGTAATCGCCAGGTTGTCGTGCGGCTCGTTGATCGTCCGCGCGAAGTCGATCGACGTGCCGGTCTTGGCGACAGCGCTGAAGGCCGCTCGCAGCGCGGGCCGCTCGCGCCAGTCGTATGCGCGAAAGTCCGAAATGACATGCAGATGACGGACGGCTCCCGGATCCTGCGCGAGCAGCTTGCCGGCGGCATCGATCCCCGTGACCAGGTCGAGTGCTTGATGGCTGCATTCCAGGCGCTCGAACACATTTTCCAACTCGACGGCAAACGCGTTGTTCACATCGTGCTTGAGAAACAGCGGGCGGTCGGGATGCGAGAGGAGCAGCAGAGTGCATTGCTGCGTGCCCGGACGCCGGGCTCCTTCTGCCACCAACCGCCGGACGATCGAAAGCCCTTCCTTGAACGCCGACGTCTCGCCCCAGCGGTCGCGCATCGATCCGCTGTCGTCGAGCAGGACGACGTGATGCGACTTGCCCCCGCGAAAAGCCCACAGCGCGCTGGGATCGAGCACCAGCCGCGAAATTAAGAGCAAGAGCGCCGCGACGATTGCCATTCGCAGCAAAAGCAACAGCAGTTGCTCGATCAAGAGCCGCCGGCGATTGCGCTGCTGGCTCTTGAGCAAGAATTCCATCGCCGCAAAACGGACGCGGCGAAAGCGCAGCCGATTGATCAGGTGAATGATCACCGGCACCGCCAACAGCGCCGCTCCCACAGGCAGCACGAAGGACGGGTGCAAAAAGTGCTGGGCGATCCAGTCGCTCATGACGCTCCGGTTAGGTCGGGTGGCGGGCGCGAAATCCTCGAGGGGCGAAATCCTTCGGCCAAATCGTGGCCTGTGCGGCTGCCCCCGACGCCGCCGAACGTGTGTCCCTCTAGCGCAGCGCGGAACCTTGCAGTCCGATGCGGTGATTCAAGTAATGGGCCAACGCGGCATCCAGGTGCTCGCTCGTGCGGATGGTCTGATAGTCGATCAGCCGCCGGGAACAATTGCGGCGGATGGTTTCCAAGAATTGGTTGAGCGCGGATAGGTAACCCTCTCGCAGGGCCCGCGGGTCGCAGACGACGTCGCCCGCCGCCTCGAGCCCCTCGAATTTCGTCGTCCCCGAAAAACCAAAGTCGAGTTCTTCGTCGTCGAGGATGTGAAAGACCATCACGTCGTGCCCGCGGTGCCTGAGCAGGCTTAAACCCTTATCGAGGACCTGCGGATCGACGAACAGATCCGAGATCAGAACCACCATTCCCTTGAGCGATTGTTCCTCGGCGACTTGCGCAAGCAAACGATCGAAGCCCGTCTTGCTGGCCGGTTTTTGCGTCTGCAAGGCGTTGACGATTGCATGCAAATGGCTCTGCCGGCTGCGCGGAGGGACGCGCGAGCGGATCGCGTTGTCGAACGTTGTCAGCGCGACAGCGTCAGACTGCCGCAGCAGCAGGTACGACAGCGCGGCAGCCACGGTGCACGCGTAATCATATTTGGTCATTGCCCCGCTGCCGTAGTTCATCGATTCGCTGACGTCGACCAACAGCAGCGTACGGAGGTTGGTGTCCTCTTCGTATTGCTTGATGTAGTACTTGTCGGTCTTCGACCAGGCTTTCCAGTCGATCCGCCGGAAGTCGTCGCCCGGAACGTATTCGCGGTGCTGGACGAACTCGACCGATTGCCCGTAATAGGGGCTGCGGTGCAAACCCGACAGAAAGCCCTCGACGATCTCGCGGGCACGCACTTCCAACCGCGAGATTCTCGAGATCTGCTCAGGCTGCAAAAATCTTGCGGAGTCTCGGGTCACTCGTCAGGTCGCCTTCTTTGGCAGGAGTCGATTCGACCAGCCGCTCGATCACGCGGTCCGGCGTCACGCCTTCGCTCTCGGCGGAAAAGTTCGTCACCACGCGGTGACGCAACACGGGGGCGGCCAGCGAGGCCACGTCGTCGGTCGAAACGTAGGTGCGGCCGTTCAATAGGGCCCGCGCTTTGCCTCCCAGCAACAGATACTGCACGGCACGAGGCCCGGCTCCCCACCGCAGCCATTCCTGGACGAAGTCCGGCGTGCCCTCTTCACCTACGCGGGTTTGCCGCACGAGCGCCAGCGCATAATTCACGACGTGATCGGTCACCGGGACCTGCCGCACAATTCGCTGCAGGCCGAGCACTTCGGTCGTGTTCAACACGGTGCGGACCTCATCCACATCAATCCCCGTCGTCTGCTTGGCGATCTGCCGCTCTTCCGCAAAGGTCGGGTAGCGGACGAAGACCTTGAACATGAAGCGGTCTCTGCTGAGCCTCGGGCAGGGCGTAAGTCCCTTCCTGTTCGATCGGGTTTTGCGTGGCCAGTACGAAGAAGGGATCCGCCAGGATGTGCCGCATCTGGCCCACGGTGACCTGGCGTTCTTGCATCGCCTCGAGCAGCGCGGCCTGCGTCTTGGGCGGGGTGCGATTGATTTCGTCGGCCAGCACGAAGTTGTGGAACAACGGCCCCTGGATGAACCGGAACTCCCGGGTGCCGGTCGAGCGGTTCTCCTGCAGCACGTCGGTGCCGGTGATGTCGGACGGCATCAGGTCGGGGGTGAACTGAATGCGGCTGAACGTCATCGACAAACATCGGGCCAGCGTGCTGATCATCAGCGTCTTGGCCAGCCCGGGAACCCCCTCGAGCAGGCAATGGCCGCGGCTGAAGAGGGCGATGAGCAGTTGGTCAATGACCTCGGACTGGCCGACAATCACCTTCCCCATCTGGTCGCGGATCGCGTTGTAGGCTTTATTCAGCTTTTCGATCGACTCATCGATCGCCGCGTTACGGTCCGAGTCGGTCATTTGCGTGATGTTCTCCGCCGAGAGAATGGGAATAAGCCTCCGAGAGCCGGGGCTATTTGACTTCCGCCCCTCCTCGCGGGTTCCGTCGCGTCGAACGCGGCATCGACGCTGTTTCGTTTTGCGTCGACCAGGCCGTCGACGCCCTTTGCGTCGAGCATGGTCTCGACGCCACGCTTGTCGCAACCCTCAATTATACCCCGCAGTCTTCGCAAACCGTCAAGGCAGGGCCACGGCCCTGCACCCGGTGCCGCTTGCGCTTCGCGAGCCGCGGAGGTGCGTCGCGCTCGTAACTCGCGATTAATCAGCCCTTCGCTGGACACTGGGTTGAGATGCCCCCAGTTGCCTACGCGACGTGGCAGTGTTGTTGCGTCCACGTTTCCCAAGCCGACGACTCCGCTGTCATTTCCCAAGGAGCCGTCCACGCAGTAAGCGGTGTCTTCTCGTCCGTATCGATCCCGTATCCATGACGGGCGCTCAAACATGCATCGCGCCGCACAGCGGAGCCGGCCAGGGCAACTGCGAATGCTCGGCCAGCAACCGATCAAAGGCGGCCGCGATGTGCGACGGAAAGGGCGACGACCGCCGCGCTCGGAAGTCGACATGCGTGCCGATCGCCTCCATGGTCGCGGCCAGCGTCCCGGCATCGTCGTTCGACATGAAATGCAGGATGTGAAACCGCTTGTCAGACCGGCCGATGACCCGCGTGCGAACCGTCACGTGCTGTCCGACCCGCACTTCGTTGAAGTAGCGCACGTGCCCCTCGAGCGCGAAGGTGGTCGCGTGGTTCTTCTCAAAATACTCGCTCGTAAGCCCGACCCGATTCCAAATGTCCTCGAGCGCGCACGAGAAAAGATGCGTGTACCACATCACGTTCATATGGGCGTTTGCGTCTAAGTAATCTTCGGGGATTTTTTGACGATGGCCGACAGGCAGCATCTCCAAGTCCTTAAGCGTGATCCGCTTCCAATCGCTCATGCAAAGCCCTTGTGAACAAACGGGAAAAAACGGCGTAGACTGAGACTTGAGGCACGCCAAATGAAGACCGCCTACAGTTATGTTCGGTTCTCAAGTCGCAAGCAAGCAAAAGGCGACTCCCTCAAACGACAAGAGGAGATGGCTGAAGCGTGGTGCAAAGAAAACGGGTACCGGCTCGACGATTCCCTCAAACCGGACAAGGGGGTGTCCGGCTTCAAGGGACGCAACGCCACAAAAGGCAATCTGGCATTCTTTCTCCGCGAGATTGAAGACGGCCTGATCCCGAAGGGCAGCGTGCTCATCATCGAGAGCCCCGACCGATTGAGCCACGAGCCGCTCGACCAAGCGACTGAACTCTTCAAGGGGATTCTTCGAGCTGGTCTCACAATCGTGACGCTCACTCCCCGTTACGAATTTCGACCGGAAGACGTAAATGATTTGGGCAAGCGTGTCTTGCTGGACTCTCTAGCGTATCGAGCCCATGAGGAGAGTAAGACCAAAGGGGAGCGAGTCGCAAAGGCCAAGGCAAGGAATCGCGAACGGCTCGCCGATCAGAAGATGACGGCCAAGGGGCCGGCTTGGCTCAAACTCTCCGCAGACCGCAAATCGTGGAAACTCATCCCGGAGAAAGTCGCCGTTGTCCGCAAGGTCTTTCGGCTCGCGGCGGAAGGATACGGCGTCCAACGGCTGGCAAGGAAGTTGAGCGAAGACGGCGTCCCCTCGACTACGGGAAAGCCTTGGAGTCGTTCCGGACTCGCCTTCTTGCTCGGCTCGAAATCCGTTCTGGGCGAGTTTCAGCCGTGCATCGGTTACGGCTCGAAGAGCGACCGCCAGCCCGCCGGCGAGCCAGTCCAGGGATACTATCCGCCGGTGATCGAAGAGGAACTTTTTTATCGCGTTCAGGCAGAGTTTGAGAAAAGAGCCTTTGGTCGCCCCAAAAAGGGCGAAGCCGGTCTCAAAGGACAGCGTTGCAACGGCAACGCCGGCGAGGGAGTCTCGAATCTCTTCACAGGCATCTGCATCGACGCTCGCAACGGCTCTCGCTTCACGGTGACTTATGGCGGCTTCGACAAACGGTTCATCTCATACGGCTCGCTTATGAAGCGGAAGGGCACGGATTACGCCAGTTTGCCCTACGAAGTCTTCGAGACAGTCTTCCTCACTTGGACGAAGGAGCTGCGAGCCAAGGACGTATTACCGGCGTCTGGCTCGGAGCAACTCGAAGACTCAGTTTCCGCGAAAGAAGCCCGGCTCGTCGAAATCAACGACAAGATTGCCAAAGTCAAAGCCAAGATTCTGGGAACGGGCGACGTGGAGACGCTCTCCGATCTGCTGGTCACGCTCGACAAGGAGAAGAAGTCCACTGAGGCGGCTCTGGAGCGACTTCGAGCCGAGCTTCATTCCTCGAAGGACTTCTCCCTGGCAGAGACACAAGAGCTGATCGGGCTGCTTGCGACGACGAAGGCAGCAGCTCTTGCAGAATTTCGGCAACGGTTGAAGAGCCGGATTCAACGGCTCATCTCGGAGATTCGAATCCTCATCAACAAAGAGGGAATGAAGCGGACGGCACTGGTTCAAGTCTTCTTCGAGGGAGGGAAGCGACGGTCCTTCGTCCTCCATTGCGTGCCGATTCGCAAAAATCAGAAGGTGGAACCGCTCATTGATCTGAAAACGAAAGAGCCGTTCAAGGGAGGCTTCCAGGTCCACTTCGACATGGACGGGCAGATTGTGACGGCAGGACGTTTCGCCCGACGATGGCTGGTCGTCGTCACGGGAGAGAAGGAGCTTAACGGGCGGAATCTTCTGAAATGCGACTTGAGGAAAGACGACGACGTTCGGCGGGTCATCGAAGCTCTGGCGTCGTAGCGATTCCTCTAGGGGACACCCAGCTTTGCACAATAACCCCCGATTTTAGCGGGGTTTTTGTGCAGCGCTAGGGGTTATTGTGCAGGTGGCTTGCCCGTTTCGGTGCGGTCCACATTTGGGACTTCGGTGCTTAATCAAGATGAGATTCGCCTGCGATCGAAGCTCTCGCCGAACGAGTTCAAAAAGCTGAAGCAGATTTTCGACCTGTCGGAACTCGCATTTGTCGATGAGGCCGCCGCTCAGGGCGACGACAAAGCGGGTTGAGCGATCCGCCGGTAGAATGACGGCATGAGCGACGAACCGAAACTGCGTCGTGGCCGCCCTGTCCGCCTCGCCGTGTTCATGCTGGTCGGTGCCGGGTCTGGTGCGCTATTCTCCCAGCCGATTCAGGGACACGGACAGCACATGGCGAGCGCCCTTTTCCACGAAATGGCTTGCATCGTCTGTGGGTCGCTTATTGGTGCCGCGACTGAACTGTTCATCCGCGCCAAACGTCGCTGAACTCTCGTGCCAAACCGCACTTTTCGTCTAGGATGCGACCCGCTGCCCCGCCCAACTCACGGTGATCCGATGACCGACAAGCCGGACGGGAAGCGGGCAGAAGCATGACCAATTGGGAGTTTGTTATTTGCGGCGTCTTGCTCTTACCGCCGGCGGCCGTTCTGGCGGGCCTAGTCAGAAGCGGGGACAAAAAATTGCGACTCGACGAGGCCGTATGCGTTTTGACAATTCCACTTACTTTCTATCACGCCTTCGCGTTAGTGCGTTTCATGCCGACACTGCCCGACATCGGACCGCTCCCCGGCCACGTAGTTGTTATTGGCACGTTGTGTTTGGCTTGTCTGTGTATTCTAGTAAGCAAATGTGCCGTAACGAGCGTCACACGATGGCCCGAAACCCTCTCACGATGGTTTGGAATTTTGTATTTCGGCTTATTTGCGGCAACCTATTCCGTGGCTTGGCTGTTTCCGCCAATCTAAGCTGACTTGGTTCCGACCGACCCAGCAACACAAGGCGCACCCACTACCGAACGCCTTGGCGAACAGTCCGCCCGACTGCCCAGTCAAAGCCGGTGACACCCAGCTAAGTCGAGTGCCTGAGCAACGCCCCGACGCCCTTGAACGATCTTTCCAGGACTGATGCGATGCGAACTTGGATGTCACTCACTGCCGTGGTCGCGGCCCTCGCCCTCTCCTCCTCGTTCGCTGTCGAGCCCCCGAAGAAATCCAAGGGCATTTTCTCATCGCTGAAGCTCGGGCAGCCCGTGACTCTCAAAGACATGGGGGCGGGCTACAGCCTCAGCTTTTTCGAGGAAGGACTGCAGCTCACGCACACTGTCGTTGAGATCGGCGAGGATTACGTGGTGGTGCGGGACATCGCGGGTGTGACCGACACTATGGTTCCCGTTTATTCGCTGAAGGGAATCCTGCGGATGCGGACGAAGTTGAAGTGAGCGTTCTCGACACGCGTGGAGGAACTCAAACGCCTCGGAAAAGCTGCGGGGCTATCGAATCAACCACAATTCGGAGGAGCATGGGATGTACCGACGATCCCCAGCCTCGACCCACGCGCCGTGACAACCGTAGGCTGAAGTACCGAAAACTTCCCGTTTCATGAGTTTCCGGGAATTTGATTTCTGACATGAGAATCCCGGAAAGCGACTCTCGGCTAATGCCTCGATTGCGTTCGGGGTCACAGGAAACCGCAAAAGGAACGTTTTTCGCGACAATAGCCTGAGCCCGCGGTGCTGCAACGGCGAAGGCGCGTAGGCGTGTCAGGCCGAGGTGAGCAGGCCTTGCTTAGGGCGGCGTCGTGACCAGAACACCTGGTAGATTGGTCAGTCTCGAAGCGAATGCCCCGGCTTGCTTGACCTGAAGCTAGACTTGCAAGAGAGCGAGCATGACCGGGCTCGTTTGTCAAACGGCGCAACGGCGACGTCAGAAAAGGAAATCCAACGAAATCGCCAGCACGGAGCAGGCTTGTGGTCGGCGAAATACTCAAACCGTTCCACGTACCCATTACCACTTACGCAGGAAGGCTTCGCGTGAGCGACTTTGCCTTATCGGGCTGAAAAGGGTAGACTAAAGGAAAGTGACGGTCGGGAATTAGTCCTGGTCTTCACAAGAATTTGTCGGATGACTAGATAAGGGGCGACCCGTCCGCGGGGAGTCCGTTGAAGAGTAAGCCGACGTGGTCGAAGTCCCATAAGGGGTTCGACCACGTCGGCTTTTTTCGTTTCCTTGGCAGGTGAGTCGTCGACCAAACCCGGTTCCTCAAGCCGAGAAACCCACGGGAAATCGTCGATAACGCACTGTCTGCTGAAGAACAAGCTCCGATGACGAAGAACGGATTCGTCAGGCCGATGCCCGAGAACGAATTCCGCCCGACGGTGAACCCGAGAGTCAGGTCTCAGACGAGACGTGCCAGAGTGCTGCGGTTTCTGAGGCAACCCGACGACGGTGCGCGTTCGGCCGCACTTCCGTTTGGGAAAATCGAGAACGCGTCTCCGCGCGTGAAGGATCAGTCCCAATCCGAGAAGCCCGGCCGCATTGGGAGCAAACACCTGCGATGGTCGGGGGAAACGGCCGCTAGCTTTATCCCCGCCGTTGCACCGCAAATCGCAACACGCAGGACAACAGAGGCGATTCATTCCCAACTAACCGTTTCAAAGCGGCCTGTAAGGCATATCTCTGTTTCACAAGAGCGGTAAGCAAAAACCAAACGAGGAGACGAACAATGGCAGTCGATCTGCAACAGGATGCGGGCGGGAAGATTTTGGTGATCAAACTCAACGGCAAACTCACCAAAGAGGACTACGAACATTTCGTGCCGAAGGTTGAGGGCCTGATCAAAGAACATGGCAAACTGCGGATACTGGTTGAGATGCACGATTTCCAAGGCTGGGCGGGAAGTGCCCTCTGGCAGGACATCAAGTTCGATCTGAAAAACTTCCGGCACATCGAACGCCTCGCTCTGGTTGGCGAGAAGTCGTGGGAACACGGTATGGCGGTATTCTGCAAGCCATTTACCACCGCCACGATCCGATACTTCGACCGCAGCGAAGTCGGGCAGGCCGAAGCGTGGATCCGTGCTGACCTGATGGTCGCTCATGGATCTGAGTCTGCGTCTGTGTAGTCGGGCAAGTGAAAGGTTGATGGATCGGAAGCAGACGCATGGTGCTTCTGTTCAAGAATGTCATCTCGACCCTGCCTTGCGCGCGTCGAAGGGCCAAGGCGACAGGACGATTGACGAATGGAAAGCGGATCAACTGGCTGGGTTGTTTGCATCGGGACAGAAACTTGAAAGGGAAATCGATGGCTAACGAACACGATCGAGAGAGGGAAGACGAGGACGAACTGGACAGGGACATCATGGATCGCGACGAAGCCATAGCGGTGGATGAGGCGGCAAGCTCCGTGACGTGTGCCATTTGTGGAAAGGAGATCCCTCACGGCCTGAGGCCCGAGTGTGACGAAGGCGGGAAGGTGTTTTGCGACGGATGCGCGAAAGTCTAGCTCGATCATCAGCGTTCTTAGCTTCGTCGCGCTGTTGTTCGCCGGCTTGGACTGGTGGAACGAGTCTCGCAGCTGGCTTCACCACCGGTCCATTTGAATTGACCGATTATGAGCCGAATACCACTTTACCCGCTACGTTTTGAGCCGATCTACCAATACCGGCTCTGGGGCGGCCGGCGGCTGCCAAAACTGCTCGCCGCGCCGCCGCCTGACGATGAGCCGATTGGCGAGGCCTGGCTCCTCAGCGACCGCGACGAGCACGCCAGTCGAGTGGCCGATGGACCGTTCCAAGGAGCGACCATCCGGCAATTGCTCGAACAGTCGCCGGAGCAAATGCTGGGAAAATGGGCCGGCCGCTTCCTGCGATTTCCTCTGCTGCTCAAGTTCCTCGACGCGCGCGACGTCCTCTCGGTCCAGGTGCATCCCGCGGATGGGCGAACGGACTTGTTGCCGTCAGGCGAGAACGGAAAAACCGAAGCATGGGTCGTGCTCGAGACGGGCCCCAAAGGCCGCATCTACGCGGGACTGCGGCCCGGAACGACTGCCGACGTACTGCGGCGAGCGCTCGCGGACCGGACGGTGGCGGACCATCTGGCCAGCTTCGCACCGCGGCCCGGTGACGCCGTCTTCATCAAAGCCGGAACCGTCCACTCGCTGGCGGACATTGTCGTGTTTGAGGTGCAACAAAACAGCGACGTGACTTTTCGCCTCTACGACTGGGACCGGGTTGACGCGAAGACGGGCCAGCCCCGGGCACTGCACGTCGACCAGGCTCTAGCCTGCATTGATTTCTCCCAAGGCGCCATCGGTCCGACGGCGCCGGTCGTGGAGAGCACGACGCCGGTGCGGCGCGAGCGGCTCTTTGATTGTGCGCATTTCCGGCTATGGCGGATCCGCGGAGAAGCTCCGTTCACCGTCGGCGCGGCGGGTGCCCCCCGAGTCCTCGTGTGCATCGACGGCGCGGGACAACTTGAACACGACGCCGAAGTGCATGCCGTTCGTAAGGGCGATGTGCTGCTCCTGCCGGCGGTGGTGGGGGCGCGTGCTTTTCGGCCGCGCGGCGCGGTGAACCTGTTAGAGGTCGCAATGCCGGAGCCACTGTGAAAAAGCTGATCGTCTTCGACTTGGACGGCACGCTTGCCGAAAGCAAAGCGGCTCTCGACGACGAAATGGCGGAGCGTCTGCGTGGCCTCCTCAGCATCCTCCAAGTGGCCGTCATTTCCGGTGGCAATTGGCCGCAATTCGAAACACAACTGCTCGCCAATCTTCCGCATGAGGAACGCTTGAAGAATCTCTCTCTGCTTCCGACCTGCGGAACAAAGTTCTTTCGATATCAAGGACTGTGGCAAGAGATCTATTCCGAGGATTTCACCGAGGGTGAAAAAGAGACAATCATCAGCGCTCTGAAGCGGGCGCTGGATTTGGCGGACTTCAAGCCAGGGCGTCTGTGGGGAAAACTGATTGAAGACCGCGGAAGTCAATTCACCTTCTCCGCGTTGGGGCAGCAAGCGCCCCTCAAGGAAAAAAGGAAGTGGGACCCGGACTTTGCCAGGCGGACGAAGATCAAATCGTTCCTTGACACTTTGATTCCCGAGTTTTCCGTCCGCATGGGCGGCGCGACATCGATTGATATCACCAAGAGCGGAATCGACAAGGCATACGGCATCAGAAAGCTCCGAGACATCCTGGGCATCGAAATCAAGGAAATGATTTTTATAGGCGACGCGCTGTTCCCCGGCGGAAATGACCATCCGGCCAGAGGAACGGGCGTTGTTTGTATCCAAGTCAGAGATCCCGGTGAGACGAAGCGGGTGATCGAAGCGATCCTCGCTTGCATGAATCGTGCGCAGGCAGCGTGATCGCGATGAGGTGAATCGATGTCGGGTTTTCAGATGCAGCGCCTCGGCGTGGTGATGGAACCCCAGCCCGGCAATCCACTGGAGGCCGAGGGCGTGTTGAATCCAGCCGCCGTCCGCGGTCCTGATGGCGATCTATACCTTTTTCCACGGCTGGTCGCGCGGGGCAATTATTCGCGGATCGGTATCGCGAGAGTGAAGTTCGATGACGACGGAAATCCGACGGGTGTGAAACGGCTCGGCATCGCCCTGGAGCCCGAAGCGGAATACGAGCGGCGCTCTGACGGCAGCGGAGGCTGTGAGGATCCACGGATTTCTTATGGACAGGACCTTAAGCGCTACGTGATGACTTACACGGCGTTTTCACCCAAAGGCCCACGAATTGCCCTGGCAGTATCGCAGGATCTGTTCCATTGGGAGCGCTTGGGACTTGCGACGTTCTGCCCGTATGAAGGCGTCGAATTCGACGGCGTGGACGATAAGGACGCGAGCATCTTTCCCGTGGCCATTCCCGAACCTGATGGGGACCCGGCAATGGCGATCCTTCACCGGCCGCTCTTTCCCGGAACCCGCCCGGAGGACACGGCACACCACCCAGCCGCGCGTGCGGTGGATCTCCATCGGGAAAGTATTTGGATTTCGTACTGCCCAATCGCCAGAAAGAATCGTGGTTTATATCACCTTTGCCACTTCACTTCGCATCACCGACTGGCCAGTCCAGTGGCTGCCTGGGAGCGGCTTAAAATCGGCGGCGGCACGCCGCCGGTCCTGACTCGGCACGGTTGGATGGTCATCTACCACGGCGTTACAGGAACCACGGAGCCGACCGCAAAGACACGCAACTTGCGCTACTCCGCCGGGGTGATTGTGCTCTCGGAGAAGCAGCCGAGCATCATCCGCTACCGCTCGCCAGAGCCCGTTCTTGACGCCAGAGTTGCCGCAGGAACGCGTTGGCACCATCGCCGACGTAGTTTTTCCCACCGGAATCGACCGGCGCGACGATCTCGGTTTGCCGGACCGCTTCGATGTGTACTACGGGATGGCCGACGACCGGATCGGTGTGGCGCTCCTGGATGTGCCGGAATTCCTGCCGCCAGGGGCACTCTCCGACTGCCCGAAACAAAGGTCTAGCGTCTCGCCAGCGAAGAGCCTGACATCGCGTCTAGAAACAAGAGGAGCGACATGAACTACGTGGAACGGTTCAAAGTGCAGCCTGGAACCGAGGTCAAGCTCAAGGACATCGAGCCGTCGTTCAAAGATCGCCACGACGGCCACAAGGAAGCGGCGGAGGAGATCGAGCATTACCAGAAGAAGCTGCGGGAGCTGCAAGAGCTGCTCTATGCCGACGGACGGTGCTCGCTCCTGATCTGCCTGCAAGCCATGGACAGCGGCGGAAAAGACGGGACGATCAATCACGTTCTGGGTGCGATGAATCCGCAGGGCTGCCGCGTGGTGGCATTCAAGCAGCCCTCAACCAGGGAGCTGTGCACGATTTCCTGTGGCGGGTTCATGCCGCCGCGCCGGCACGAGGAGAAGTGGCGATTTTCAATCGCTCCCACTACGAAGACGTGCTGATCGTCCGCGTGCACAACCTGGTCCCCAAAGGCGTCTGGTCCCACCGCTACAACCGGATCAACGATTTCGAGAAGGAGCTCGCCGACGGCGACACGCAGATCCTCAAGTTCTACCTGCACATTTCCAAAGAAGAGCAACTAAAGCGATTCAAGGACAGGTTGGACGATCCGGCGAAGCAATGGAAGATCAGCGAGTCGGACTACAAAGAGCGAAGCTTCTGGGACGATTACATGGCGGCCTACGAGGAGGCTCTCTCCCGCTGCAGCACCGATCATGCACCGTGGTTTGTCATCCCTGCCGACCACAAGTGGTTCCGAGACCTCGCCGTGTCCCGGATCGTCGTCGAGCACCTGGAAGGTTTGAAGATGAAATTTCCCGCGCCCTCCGTGGATATCGAGCACATTCGCAAAGAGTATCACTCGGCGAAGAAACGAGGCGATTCCCTGAAAGAGGCGATCCGTACTCTCCAGCGGGAAACCACGGGAGCTTGAGGATAAGATCCTGTGCAAACGATCACAACTCAAACGGTCAAGAGTGAGGCACTCAAGAAGCGTGAGACTAGGGAGGGGCCGCTGGAAGTGGTGTCAATGAGTCACAACGCCAATCAAAAGCGAATGAATCGTGATCAAGAAGACTGGGATTTGATCGAGGACTGAACACCCGGCGTCGGAACATTTCATGAAAACAAAACAGCCGTCGGCAAGGAGCATTGTATGAAAGTGCAAACTCGCGTTAAGGAGAACGTCGACACGAAGATGCCAGAAAGGGCCAATGCGTTGTCGCCCGATCTGCTGCGAAGAATGAATGCGTACTGGCGCGCCGCCAACTACTTGTCGGTCGGTCAGATTTATCTCTACGACAATCCGTTGCTCAAGGAGCCGCTGACGCTGGCCCACGTGAAACCGCTGGTGGTCGGACATTGGGGCACGACGCCGGGCCAGAACTTCATCTATGTGCATCTGAACCGGGTCATTAAGAAGTATGACCTGGATATGTTTTACATCGCCGGACCCGGCCACGGCGGCCCGGCAATCGTGGGCAATGTTTACCTCGAAGGCACCTGGAGTGAAGTTTATCCGGACGTCACCCAGGACGAGCCCGGGCTGAAAAAGCTGTTCAAGCAATTCTCATTTCCCGGCGGAATATCTAGCCACGTTGCGCCGACCACACCGGGATCGATTCACGAGGGTGGCGAGCTGGGGTACTCACTCAGTCATGCCTTCGGGGCCGCGTTCGACAATCCCAATTTGATCGTCGCCTGTGTCGTTGGCGACGGTGAAGCGGAAACGGGCCCGCTGGCAACCGCATGGCAATCCAACAAGTTGCTCGACCCGATTACTGACGGCGCCGTGCTGCCGATTCTGCACCTCAATGGCTACAAGATCAGCAACCCGACCGTGCTGGCCCGTATCGAGCACGAGGAGTTGGAGCAATTTCTCCGAGGCTGCGGTTGGACGCCCTACTTCGTGGAGGGCGATGATCCGGCAACCATGCATCAGCTCATGGCCGCCACCTTGGACAAGGCCGTCGAAGACATTCGGCAAATCCAGGCGAATGCGCGAAGCGAGAACGACACCACTCGGCCGCGCTGGCCGATGATCGTTCTGAGATCACCGAAGGGCTGGACCGGACCGAAAGTCGTCGATGGCCTGCCAGTCGAAGGCACGTTCCGAGCGCACCAAGTGCCGCTCCTGGTGGATTCCGATCATCCCGATCATGTCAAACAGCTCGAAAGCTGGATGAAAAGCTACAAGGCCGAGGAGTTGTTCGATGAAAATGGCCGCCTCATGCCGGAATTGGCCGAGCTGGCGCCGCAGGGCGACCGGCGGATGGGTGCCAATCCTCACGCCAATGGGGGCCTGCTGCTCCGCGACCTGCGAATGCCAGATTTCCACGACCACGCGGTGCACGTGCCGTCGCCCGGTGCCGTCGAAGGCCAAGACACGCTCGTGCTGGGTCAATTTCTGCGAGACGTGGCCAGGCTAAATCAGGACCAGCGCAACTTCCGGATCTTCGGTCCGGATGAGACACTCTCGAATCTCTTGGGCGCGGTTTTTGAAGTCACCAATCGTCAGTGGGACGCTCGAAAAATAAAGAATGATGAATTCCTCGCGCCGGCCGGACGCGTGCTGGACTCGATGCTCAGCGAGCACCAATGCGAAGGTTGGTTGGAAGGATATCTGCTCACCGGGCGGCACGGGCTGTTCAACAGTTATGAGGCCTTCATTCGCATCATCGATTCGATGTTCAGCCAGCATGCCAAGTGGTTAAAGGTCACGTTGGAATTGCCCTGGCGGCGGAAGATTGCCTCGCTCAATTATCTGCTCGCCTCTCACGTCTGGCAGCAGGATCACAACGGCTTTACGCACCAGGACCCGGGCTTCTTAGACCATGTGATCAACAAGAAGGCCGATATCGTTCGCGTTTACCTTCCACCCGACGCCAACTGTTTGTTGTCCGTCTTCGATCACTGCCTGCGCAGCCGGCATTACGTCAACGTGGTGGTGGCAGGTAAACACGCTCTCCCGCAATGGCTCACCATGGATGCCGCCGTCGTGCATTGCACGGAGGGCATTGGCATCTGGCAATGGGCGAGCAACGACCAGGACGCGGAGCCGGACGTGGTCATGGGCTGCTGCGGCGACACACCCACGCTGGAGATTTTGGCGGCCGTCTCCATTCTGCGTCAGCATTTGCCCGATCTGAGAATCCGGGTGGTCAACGTCGTTGATCTCATGAAGTTGCAGTCCGCGAGCGAACACCCGCACGGGCTGAGCGAAACGGATTACGATTCGCTCTTCACGAAAGACAAGCACATCATCTTTGGCTTCCATGGTTATCCCTGGCTGGTCCACCGGCTGACCTACCGCCGGACGAACCGCAACCTCCACGTCCGGGGCTACAAGGAAGAGGGCACGATCACGACGGCGTTCGACATGCGGGTGCAGAATGACTTGGACCGCTTCCACCTGGTGATGGATGTAATCGATCGCTTACCGCAGACAGGCACCAGGGGGGCCTATCTCAAGCAGGAGCTTCAAGACAAGCTCATCGAGCACAAACATTACATCGCGAAACATGGCCAAGATCTGCCGGAAATCCGCAATTGGAAGTGGGGCCAGGACGCGGGAAGACGCCGTGCCTGAACTAAGCTCACAGTGGATAAACGCGATGGACACAAAATTGATCCGTTCCGCGATGCCCGCTCAAGGAGCTGAGCAATCGAATCACGGCGTGGTTATGTCGGTGCGCGGAAGCGTCGTTGATGTGCGGTTCGAAGACAGCTTACCGCCGATTTACTCGTTGCTCCGCACGGGGAAGGAATCGCAGATCGCGATCGAGGTGTTGATGCAACTGGATGCACATCATGTCCGAGGGATCGCGCTTCATCCCACGCAGGGTCTTGCTCGGGGCATGGCTGTGGAGGACACGGGCGGACCTTTAAAGGTGCCGGTCGGAAAGGGAATTCTGTCGCGAATGTTCGACGTCTTCGGAAACGCCATCGACCGCCAGCCAGCGCCGACCGACGTGGAATGGCGGTCCATTCATCGGGATCCGCCGCCTTTGGCCAATCGGTCAACCAAATCCGAAGTCTTCGAAACGGGCATTAAGGTCATCGACGTGCTGATGCCGCTGGAGCGCGGCGGCAAGGCCGGTTTGTTTGGGGGTGCCGGCGTCGGCAAGACGGTGTTGCTCACCGAAATGATTCACAACATGGTTGGGCATCAGCAGGGAGTGAGCATGTTTTGCGGCATCGGCGAGCGCTGCCGCGAAGGTCAAGAACTCTACCACGATATGAAGGAAGCCGGCGTGCTTCCGCACATGGTCATGATGTTCGGTCAGATGAACGAGCCGCCGGGCGCCGGTTTCGCGTGGGCCTGGCCGCGCTCACGATGGCCGAGTACTTCCGCGATGACGAGCACCGCGACGTGCTGTTGCTCATCGACAATATCTTTCGCTTCATCCAGGCGGGCATGGAGGTGTCCGGATTGATGGGCCAGATGCCGTCGCGGTTGGGCTATCAGCCGACGATGGGCACCGAGTTATCGGGATTGGAGGAGCGGATCGCCAACACCGACACGGGTGCCATCACTTCCATTCAGGCTGTCTATGTGCCGGCGGACGACCTGACCGACCCGGCCGCCGTGCACACGTTCTCACACCTTTCCGCGTCGATCGTTCTCTCCCGCAAGCGGGCGAGCGAGGGGCTGTACCCAGCCGTCGATCTGCTGCAGTCCAATTCCAAAATGGCAACACCGACCATCATCGGTGCTCGGCATTACCTTCTTGCGCAGGAGATCCGGAAGACGCTGGCACACTACGAAGAACTCAAGGACATCATTGCCATGCTCGGAATGGAACAGCTGTCTCCGGACGACCGAAACGTCGTCGGGCGTGCCCGCAGGCTGGAGCGATTTCTAACCCAGCCGTTTTTCGCGACGGAGCAGTTCAGCGGCATCAAGGGAAAGGATGTCAGCCTGAAGGACGCGCTCGACGGCTGCGAGCGGATCATGAACGATGAGTTCAAAGACTATCCAGAAAGTGCCTTTTACATGATCGGGGCGATCGACGAGTGCAAGGAAAAGGCGAAGGCCGCCGGGCCGGCGAGCCCTGCTGATCCCAGCCCCAAACCCAAAATTCCGGTTAAGCCGCAAGCGGGCGGAAAGCCCAAACCGGTTGTCGAACAGGGAGTCTCCAACCATTAACCTCAAGATTCTCCTCCCCTTTCAGATCTTCGTCGAGAAGACGGACGTGCAGCGGATTGTGGCCCAGACGCTTCAGGGCTCGTTTGGACTCTTGCCGCACCGGCTCGACTGTGCGGCAGCCCTGGCGCCGGGGATTCTGACCTATGAAACGGAGGCCGAAGGCGAGGTTTATCTGGCCGTCGATCAAGGTGTGCTGGTCAAGGCGGGAAGTGATGTTCTGGTCTCGGTGCGTAACGCGATCGGCGGGACGGACCTCGACAAACTTCACGAGGCGGTGAAGCAGGAGTTTCTCAACCTGGACGAGCAGGAGAAGAGCGTTCGCTCCGTTTTAGCGAAGATGGAGAGCGGATTCATCCGCCGCCTCATGGAATTTCAACGTGAATGAAGAGCACAAAGCGGAGACTGCGAACGAAGAGACGACCTTCAGCCGCCAGGTCGGCGCCCAGGCGGCGCGCAAGTTGAAGGCGCAGAGCAGAGCCACCAGGGGCGTCTGGTTCGGCTTGGGCATGTCCGGACTGATCGGCTGGTCGGTGACGGTTCCGACCCTGATGGGAGCGGGGCTCGGTCTCTGGGTGGATCGGCACTATCCGAGTCGGTTTTCCTGGACGCTGATGCTGCTGCTCATTGGTTTAATCATGGGCTGTCTCAACGCCTGGCATTGGGTCGCTTCGGAATACAACAGAATGCAGGAGAATCAGGATGAATGACATCCCGTTTCTCGCCCTGGCGTTCATTGTCGGCGCCTCGCTCGGCGCGTTTTTCTTCGGCGGCCTGTGGTGGACGGTCCAGAAAGGAGTTTCGTCCGAATCGCCGGCGCTCTGGTTCCTCGGCAGCGTGCTGTTGCGAACTGGCGTTGTTCTGGCTGGATTCTATTTTGTCGCACAGGCTCATTGGTCGAGGCTCGCCGCGTGCCTCCTTGGATTTGTGATCGCGCGCGTCGTTGTGGTCAGGCGGCTGAAACGATTGCAGGCGGAAGAGCCGATCCGATCGGAAAAGGAGAACAGCTTTGCGCCTTAGTCCCGATGCGCTGGTTTTCTGGCGATACGGCTTTCTCGTGCTCAATAGCACGATCGTCACGACCTGGGCGTTGATGCTCGTGATGACCGTTGCGGCGAAGCTGGTCACGCGCAAGCTCGCGACGGAAGGATCCGTCTCGCGCTGGCAGGGCATGCTTGAAATCGTGGTCACGACGATTCAACGACAAATCAAAGAGGTGGGCCTCCAACATCCAGAGAAGTATCTCGGCTTTATCGGCACGCTGTTTCTGTTTATCGCGGTGTCCAATCTTTGCGCGATTCTCCCGGGGTATGAGCCACCGACCGGTTCGCTCTCGACGACTTCGGCGCTCGCGATCTCGGTGTTTGTGGCCGTGCAGCTCTTCGGCATCGAGAAGCAAGGCTTCGGCGGCTACCTCAAATCCTACCTGAAACCCACGGTCATCATGCTGCCGTTTAACATCATCAGCGAGCTGTCGCGCACGTTTGCCTTGGCCATTCGTCTGTTCGGCAACATCATGAGCGGGACGATGATTGTCGCCATCTTGCTGACGATCACGCCCCTCATTTTCCCGATCTTCATGAACCTGCTCGGCCTGCTCACGGGGATGGTGCAGGCCTACATCTTCAGTATTCTCGCCACCGTCTACATCGCGGCCGCCACGCGAACCCGCGAAGGATGAAACACACTAAAAGCGAAAGGCTACGTATGGACAGCATGACTCTGATGGGGATCGTTTCGATCATCACCGCCGGCGTCACGATTGCATTGGGGAGTATCGCGCCGGCGCTCGGGGAAGGGCGGGCTGTCTCGACGGCCTTGACGTCGCTGGCGCAGCAGCCCGATGCCGCATCCACCATCACGCGAACGTTGTTTGTGGGCCTGGCGATGATCGAATCCATTGCCATCTATTGTCTCGTGATCTCGATGATTCTGATCTTCGCCAATCCGTTCTGGAATCACGTGATTGCTCAATCCGCAGGAAAGTGAGCCATGCCAATCGATTGGTTCACCGTCGTCGCGCAAGCCATCAACTTCCTCATCCTGGTGTGGTTGTTGAAGCGATTCCTCTACAAGCCCATCCTGCACGCCATCGACGAGCGGGAGAAAGGCATTGCGGCCCAACTTGCGGAAGCCGAGGCGAAGAAGGCCGAAGCGCAGAAGGAGCGCGACGACTTTCAGCACAAAAACGATGCCTTCGATCAAGCCCGAGCCGCGCTCTTAAAGAAGGCCGAGGACGAGGCCAAGGTCGAACGTCAGCGACTGCTCGACGGCGCACGAAAGGATGCCGACGCGTTGCGTGCCAAACGCCAAGACGCGTTGCGTGACGAACAACTTAACCTGGGTCAAGAAATCGCCCGCTGGACCCAGAAGGAAGTCTTTGCCGTCTCGCGAAAGACCCTGGCGGACCTCGCCACCACAAGTCTCGAGGAACGCATGGTCGACGTCTTCGTTCACCGTCTGAGTGCATTGACCGGCGCGGCGAAGGAGGAGTTGGTGGCCGCTCTTAAGGCCTCGAGCCAGCCGGCCCGCGTGCGCAGTGCGCTCGATCTGCCGCCGGCACAAAGGAAGGCGATCGAAAGTGCGATTAACGAAGTCTTCGGCGCGGAAGCTCACGTTCGGTTCGAGACCGCTCCGGAGCTGGTCAGCGGCATCGAGCTTTCGACCGACGGACAGAAGGTGGCTTGGAGCATCGCGGATTATCTCGCGACGCTGGAAAAGAGTGTCAGAGAACTTCTGCAAAAGGACACCGGGCCCGAATCCAATCCGGACTCAAAGTTGAAGCCCGAGGCGGAGGCGAAAGCCCAGCCCGACCCGAAAGTCGTCGCGCGGCCGACGTCAAATTCCGTCGCCAAACCCGAGCCAAAGGCCGACGCCAAGCTCGGGCCGCAGCGTGAGCCTCAACAAGGGCTCGAATCGGTGCCCTCGACATCAAAGGCCGACCATTGAACGACGCACCGGATAGCCTGCACTACCTCTTTGACCACGCATTCGCGGGGATCAGCCGGACGCTGGACGCCATTAGCCCACAATTGACGCCGCGCGAGGTGGGAACGATCGCGAGCGTCTCCATCGGGATCGCAAAGGTTACTGGTCTTCCGGGCGTGGGCTTTGATGAGTTAGTGAAGTTTCCAGGCGATCTCTATGGCATTGCGTTCAACGTCGATGAGAACGAAATCGGCGTCGTGCTCCTGGGCGAATGCGAACATCTACGCACCGGGGACGAGGTCGAGCGCACGGGTCGCGTGATGGACGTGCCGGTGGGCGATGGACTGATCGGCCGCGTAATCGACCCCTTAGGCGGGCCGCTGGATGGCAAAGGCCCAGTCGCCTCCAGCCAGCGATTGCCCATCGAACGTCCCGCACCGCCCATCATGGACCGCGCTCCGGTCACCGTGCCCTTGCAGACCGGCCTCATCGTGATCGATGCTCTCATTCCGATCGGCCGCGGCCAGCGGGAACTGATACTCGGCGACCGGCAAACCGGCAAGTCGGCCATTGCGATCGACACCATTCTGAACCAGCGAGAACAAAATGTGCTGTGCGTCTATTGCGCCATCGGCCAGCGTGCGTCCGCGGTCGCCAAGGTCGTCGCCAACCTCCGCGAAAAAGGCGCAATGGATTACACGGTCGTCGTGGTAACGGAAGGCAACGACCCGCCCGGGCTCGCCTACATTGCCCCCTACGCGGCGACCAGCATCGCGGAGCATTTTATGGAAGCGGGCCGGGACGTGCTCATCGTTTACGACGACCTCACGCAGCACGCGCGAGCCTATCGCGAGCTTTCTTTGCTGCTGCGCCGCCCACCGGGTCGCGAGGCATTTCCCGGCGACATTTTTTATATCCACTCGCGGCTGCTGGAGCGTGCCACTCATCTTGGCGACGACCTGCACGGCGGTTCGCTCACCGCTCTGCCGATTGTGGAGACCGAGGCGCAGGACATTTCCGCGTACATTCCGACGAATCTCATCTCCATCACGGACGGCCAAATTTACCTCTCGCCGACGCTGTTCGAGCTCGGCATCCTTCCCGCCGTCGACGTCGGCAAGTCCGTTTCGCGCGTCGGAGGTGAGGCACAATGGGCCGCCTATCGAGCGGTGGCGGGCGATCTCAAGCTCGCGTACGCGCAGTTCACAGAGCTGGAATCCTTCGCCAAGTTCGGCACGCGGCTCGATGAACACACCCGCGGGATTATCGACCATGGCCAACGCATCCGGGCCATTCTCGTGCAACCGGAACTCGAACCGGCGTCCGTTCCCGATCAGATCGTCGTGCTGGTGGCGCTGACTGGCGGTCTCCTGGACAGTGTGCCGCTCGCCAAGGTGAAAGATGCCGAACAAGCTCTGAGAACGTCGGCAGCGAATATCCCTGCCGAGGTTCGTCAGCGTTTTACCTCGAACGACAAATTGAGCGACGAGGACCGCAAAGCCATTCTGCAAGTCGTCGCCAAAGCGATCTCGCCGTTTCAGACAAAACCCGTTCCCGAAGCCAAGAAGCAGTCATGAGCGATACCTTGGTGAGTTTGCGCCGCAAGATCGGCGGAGCGGGCGATCTGGAATCCGTAGTCCGCTCGATGAAGGCTCTGGCCGCCTCGAGCATCGGACAGTACGAGAAGTCGGTGCTGGCGCTGGCTGACTATTACCGCACCGTGGAGCTGGGCCTTGTTGTCTGCTTGAAAAAGCGGACGCTGACCGCGTCCGAGCCGGCTGGCGAGGTACGGACGGTGGCTAAGGCGGTGAGCGCTATCGTCTTCGGCTCGGATCAAGGGCTCGTCGGCCAGTTCAATGATGTGCTGGCGGAATTTGTCGCCACGTCACTCGCCGATCTGCCGGGCGAAAAGAACGTCTGGGCCGTCGGCGATCGTGTTCATGCGCGGCTGACAGATGCCGGTCTCCCGCCGACAGGACTTTTCGCCGTGCCGACTTCTGTTAACGCCATTACGCCGCTTGTCGGACAGATTCTTCTTGAAACTGAAACGCACCACGGCAATGGCGAGAACACTCACCTTTACCTGTTCCACAACCGTCCCGAGTCCGGTGCGACGTATGAGCCCGTGTGCCAGCACTTGCTGCCTCTGGATGAGAAATGGAGACGCAGGCTGGCCCATCTCACCTGGCCGACCGAAAACTTGCCCGAGGTGGTTGGTTGCCGAGAGCAGACGTTGTCGGCACTCGTCTCGGAGTATCTTTTTGTCTCGCTCTTCAAAGCTTCCGCCGAATCCTTGGCGAGCGAAAACGCGAGCCGACTGGCCGCCATGCAACGAGCCGAACAAAACATCGACGAAATGTTAGGCACCCTTAATCAGACGTTTCGCCGTTTGCGCCAAACATCAATTGATGAGGAGTTATTCGACGTCCTCTCCGGATACGAATCCTTGACCAAGGGAAAGACACGCTGTTGTGAAATGACGACATGAATCGGACGTGGAGCCCCCGCGCTCGATGGCACATCCGGGATCGGAGCCGACGTCGCATCGGCACCGATTCGCAACGTGTTGCCCTGGTCGCATTCCCGAAATCGCAAGCGTTTTTCAGGGTCGCCATCAAACGAACGCGATCGCCTCCCGGTGCATCATCGCCGTGCACTTCGTCCGGTTCCGGATAACCGCGAAGTCGGGCTGGCGGTGTTGAGTCTCAGGACAGGTTTCGCCAGAAAACGCTACACCAGTCGGCTCCCGCATGGTGGGTATCGCCAGCGGCGACGGCTTGACGCATCCTCGGAAACGTCCGGCAGCTCGCCCGTTGCGTCGAGTTATGCTTGTGGCTAGCATCGAGTTCGGCCAGCTCCCCACGCAGAGTTTGCAAGATGCAAGCTTTCTTCACCGTCATTTCCGGGCCGCATCACGGGCAGACTTTTCAAGTTCCTCGCGGCAAATTCATCATCGGCCGTGAGACCGATTGTCATTTGGTGCTCGCCTCGAACACCGTCAGCCGGCATCACTGCGTGCTGTTGCTGGACGAATACACGCTCAGGATCCGCGATCTGGCGAGCAAGAACGGAACCTTCGTTAACAGAGATTCGTTAACAGAGATCAGACCCGAGTCGGCGAGCGCATCTTGGCCAATGGCGACACCGTCCTAGTTGGAGACATGGTCATCCGCATCGAGTTAGAATCGGGCACAGCATCGGTCTCGCTTGAAACGCAGGACGTCGAACCCGAGACCATAGACCGCGACGGCCATTCCCTTGAGAAACCCAAGGTCGATCAGCCGACATCGGCTGAGGCGTCGCAGAAAGCGCTCATGGATTCGTGACGGGGCGGCGACTCGACTCCTTTGGCGAGGGTGCCTCGCTTCCTGCTCGCCGGCCGTTACGAGAGCCGATCAGGCCATCGGTGACTTCATTCGCGTTATTGTGAGCGCGGATGTCACGGCGACCCGCGCCGCCGAGATCGTCGTTGGACACGGATGTCCATCGATTCACACGAGCCGAGACGTCCACGGTGTTGTTGGTGCAACGAGTCTCGATTGGCGTGGGGACGTTCGTCGCCTGGCTAGAACGCTTGCCTAGAGATCCCCAGCGCCCCTGGGTGGATCTCCGAGCTGTTCACCCGAGGGAATTGCCTGATAGCGCGACGAGCGTCTCAGCGGGGCGCTGATGCGGCCAAGGCCCGACGGTCCTTCGCCTTCGCGTGGAAACATTGAGCGGGGCTCCGACTACCTCTCGTGCGTTCCGGGCGCATTGCGCTCGAACTGTTCGGGAGCGTCAGCGGCGGCGCTGCGGAATGCGTCGCGCTCTCGCTTGAGCTGTTTGTCGGTCGCGCCGAGCCGGGCGGCTAGGTCATCAGCCGCAGCGCGAAGGAAGGCGGCGAGATTTCCCTTGAATCCCTTGGCGGCCACTTCCTTATACAGATCGAGCCGGGCCTTTCCGAGCGGGAGCGTGACGTAACGGCTTTCACGTTCGCGCGCGCTTTTCAGTGGGCGACCCGTTCGAGGCTTTCGCCTCTTCTTAGGCATGGTGGACTCGTGGAAGAAAAGGCATAACCCGACTTGCTGAGCGGTGGCCCTGGGTGCAGCCGAAAGGCGAGCCGGTGCCGACCAGAATACAGCTACCGGCTCACCGATCACCAACTGGTCGAGATCAAGCGAGCCCTGGCCCACGGACACCCGGTCGCCTGCGGGCTGCGCTGGCCGAAAGATTTGAAAGGTTTTGGACTGCTCAACGTGCCGGCGCCCAACCAGGTCTTCGACGGCCATAGCATTGTGTTCGTCGGCTACGAGGACAGTCCCGGCAAGCCCGGCGGCGGGGCGTTCACGTTTCGCAATAGCGACGGTCCGAACTGGGGACAGCAAGGTTACGGCCTGATCTCCTACGCGTACGCGAAGGCCTACGCCAACGACGCGCTGTGGCTGCGACTGGAAGCACCGCAGTCCGAAGTGCCCACCGTGCGTTACGAGGGTGAATCGATGCGCGTGCTGGCGGCCTCGAACTGCCAGGCAGCGCCCCAGCGAATGAACGATTTTAGCCCCAAGCTTTGGAGCCACGGCGAGCAGCTCTTCTGCAACGCCAAAAAAGAGGGTTCCGTGCGATTGGGCTTTGAGGTTCGCAACCCGGGCCGCTATCGCGTGCGAATGCTTGGGACCGCCGGGCCCGACTTCGGCATCATTGCTGCAGCACTCGACGGTCGAAACGTTCCCGGCGCGTTCGACCTGTACTGCGGCCGCGTCTCGCCCGCCGGCTCGTTGGAGCTGGGCACCCATGAGCTTGCCGCCGGCCAGCACACGCTCCGTATCACGAGCGTCGGCAAGAACCCCGCGTCGAAGGGTTTTTCGTTCGGCGTCGATGCGGTCGATCTGATTGCGGCGAAATAAGGGCGCGAAACAAGAGCTCCATCGCGCCGAGAGTGTCACCCGTGCACGATCGGCAGGCCCGCGTTCTTCCAGCCGCTGAAACCACCGTCCATGGAAATCACGTTCGTGTAGCCCATCTCCTGCAAATTCTTGGCCGCGAGCGCTGAGCGGAAGCCGCCGCCGCAATAGAGGACGAGCGGCGCGGACGTGTCGGGGATCGTCTTCTCGACGTCGCGCTCGATCACGCCCTTGCCTAAGTGAATGGCGCCGGGAAGATGGCCGGCGGCCCATTCGCTCTCCTCGCGGACGTCGACGAGCTGAAAGCTTTCTTTGCGATCCAGCCGACTTTTCACGTCGCCGACCGTGCACTCTTTGACGTGCTTTTTTGCCTCGGTGACCAGCTTCAAAAAGCCCGGCGCATGCTGCTTACCCATCGTGTGTCCTCCGCGACTATTGTACCGCGGACGCGCGTAGCTCGAACCTAAGGCGCCGGGCACGAATCGAGAGAGATCAAGAAGCGATTGATCGCACCGTTGACCGCGTCGGGATTCTCCAGCGGCGAGAGATGCCCGGCGTTGGGAATCTGGACGAATTGAGCCTGCGGGATCGCCTCGGCCATCTTCTGCATCTCGGCCGGCGGTGTGACCTGGTCGTCTTGCCCGCAGATGAGCAGCGTCGGCACGTCGATCTGTGGCAGAAGGTCGGTGCAATCGGGACGTGCGGCCATGCCGAGCGCTGCCGCGGCGACTCCCGCGGGCTTGTTGCGGAGCATCATCGAGTGGACATTGGCCACCAGATCGGGCCAGCGTTCCATCGTTTTCGGGGACATCAGCTTGGGCAGCATGGCCTCGGCGGCCGCCTGGCTGCCGTTAGCGAGGACGGTTTCGGCGAACTTGTGGCGGCCGGCCGCCGCTTCGGGGGTGTCGGCGTTCGCCCGCGTGTCGCACAAGATGAGGGCCCGCAGCTGGGGGCGGTATTTGCGAAAGAACTGCCAGGCGACGTAGCCGCCCATCGACAAGCCGCAAAACACGACCGGCTTGTCGACCCAAACGCCGTGCAAGACGCCATGCAGGTCGTCGGCCATTTCTGCCATGGTGACGGTGCCGGGCGTAACCGAGCTCTCGCCGAAACCCCGCAGGTCGGGAACGAGCACGCGGTACTTTTTGGAGAAGGGGTCCGTCTGCAGGTGCCACATCGCATTGTTGAGCGGGAAACCGTGCACAAAGAGGAGCGGGCTGCCCTTGCCTTGCGCATAGACATTGAGCATCCCGTTGGAAACCGCGACGTGCTGCATGGAAGTTCCTCATCCCGAACGCGGCAGTAACATCTGGCAGTGACATGTGGCCGCGACGTGTGGCCAAGGCCCGACTCGTCTTAGCCCGAGCCTGCGATATGATAGCGAGGACTCAATCCGGGTGCCGCCTGAAATCTCTTTCCATTCTCCGATTAACTTCTGTGAATGATTGACTCATGAATACTCTGCTCGAACGGTTCACCCGCTACGCCCGCATCGATACGCAGGCGGTCGAAGGCGCGACCGGTTATCCGAGTTCGGCCAAGCAGCTCGAACTCTGCCGCATGCTTGCGCGAGAGTGTCAGGAGATCGGCCTCGCCGACGTCGCGATGAACGATTTCGGGATCGTGACGGCCACCGTGCCGGCCTCGACCGGCTGCCGCGCGCGGCGATCGCCTGGTTTGCGCACGTCGACACGTCGCCCGAGTTCACGGCCGAAAATGTAAAGCCCATCGTCCATCCCAACTACGATGGACGCGATCTCGTATTGCCGGGCGACTCCAGCCGCGTGCTTCGCGCGGCAGAGAATCCCGCGCTGACCAAACTCATCGGCCGCACGATCATCACCACCGACGGCACAACTCTTCTCGGAGCCGACGACAAGTCGGGGATCGCCGTGATCATGACGGCCGCGGCCCACCTCCTCGCCCATCCGGAAATCGTGCATGGGCCGATCCGCGTCTGCTTCACCTGCGACGAGGAGGTCGGTCACGGCGTCGACCACGTGGATCTCGACAAGCTCGGCGTCGTCTGTGGCTACACGCTCGACAGCGAAGGCTGTGGCCGCATCGACAGCGAGACGTTCTCCGCCGATCTGGCGATCGTCAAAGTGACCGGCGTGAACACCCATCCGTCGATCGGCAAAGGGGCGATGGTCAACGCCGTGCGGATTCTGAGTGACTTCATCAGCCGCATGCCGACCGACCGGCTCAGCCCCGAGACGACCGACGGCCGCGACGGATTTTTGCATCCCTATCAAATTAGCGGCGGCGTGGCGTCGGCCTCGGCGCGGATCATTCTCCGCGACTTCGAGACGGCAACGCTCGCCGATCACGCGCGGCTGCTCGAAAGGATTGCCGAAGAGTTGCGGACCAAACACCCGCGTGCGCGCATCGAGGTGAAGATCCACAAGCAGTATCGAAACATGCGGGACGGTCTGCCCAAAGAGCCGCGTGCCTTGGCCAAAGCCATCGACGCGGTGAAAGCCGCCGGCCTCGAGCCGGAGCTGTCGCAGATCCGCGGCGGGACAGATGGATCGGTGCTCACCGAGCGCGGGCTGCCCACGCCCAATCTCTCCTCGGGCCAACACAATCCCCACAGCCCGCTGGAGTGGACGTGCCTGGAAGAGATGCAAAAGGCGGTCGACATCCTGATCGAGCTGGCCAAGGTCTGGGGACGCGAAAAGACGTGAGGTCGAGCTTTTTCAGCGTAGCGGGCGGTGGGTGGCACTGGCGGCTTGTCCTGTCGTTGGCCGCGCGGCTGCTGACCGTCACGGTGCTCGCGGGGTGTACGGGGTCTGACGCAACCGGTGCGAAAAGCGCAACGGAGAGCGCTTCGTCCAGCGCGAGCCGTCAACCCGAGGCGGTCCACGTCGAGCTGGCGCTCAATTGGTTTCCCGAGGCCGAGCACGGAGGCTATTTCGCGTCTCTTGTGCACGGCTATTACCGCGATGCCGGACTTGACGTGAAGATTCTTCCGGGAGCGGCAAGCTCGGCCGTGCTGCAGCGAGTGGCCCGAAACCAGGTTGCCTTTGGCGTTGAAAATGCCGATCGCATTTTGCTCGGCCGCGCGCAACAAGCCGACGTGATCGCACTTTTGGCTCCGATTCAAAAGAGTCCGCGTGGCATCATGGTGCATGCGGACTCAGGTTTCGCGAAAATCGCCGACATCTCAAACGTCACCCTGGCGGTCAACAGCGGGGCCTCTTGGGTGCAATATCTCAAGGCGCGCGTGCCGCTCTCGAATGTGCGGTTCGTGCCTTATTCCGGCAGCATCGCGCAGTTCCTCGTCGATCCAAAATACGCGCAGCAGGCGTACGTGTTCAGCGAGCCCTACGTTGCTCGAGAAAAAGGCGCAAACGTCAATTGCCTGCTTGTGGCGGACACCGGCTACAACCCCTACACGAGCGTTTTGCTGACTAGCGGAGAGACACTGACAAGGCAGCCGGAGGTTGTGGCCAAGTTCGTCGCCGCATCGCTCAAAGGCTGGCAGACTTACCTCGAGCGGCCGCAAGAGACCAATCGTTACCTGCACGAGGTGAATCCGGAGATGACGCCGGGGATCCTCGAATATGGTGTGAAATCGCTGCGTCCTCTCTGCCTGGACGGATTGCCCGGTCCGCCCGCGATCGGTCACATGACGCTTGCGCGGTGGCAGACACTCGCCAGCCAACTAGTCGAGGTTGGGGCGATGAAGGCGGATGCCGTCGATCTGCGCGCGGCATTTACGACAGAGTTTCTGCCCAAGCAGTGATTTCTGCCGCCAGATACTGCCAATCGAGAGGGGTGAACGCCGCGCTACCTGCCCATTCCCGGCATGTCGCAAGAGAGGCCGCCCGCGGCAGGCACGTACGTACACCGAACGTAGTCCATTACCATTCGGTCGGCGTTGAACCGCCAGCCGAGCGTACGGACGGCTCGCTTCATGCGCGAGATCCATTTTTGTGGCAGATCGTCGGCATCCCGCTCGTAGAACAGGGGGATCGCCTCGTGGATGAGCACGTCGTACAGGCTGCGCGCGTCGCGTTCGTTCTGAATACTTTGGTCGACGTGCGAGGTGCCGTTGCCGATCGCGAAGCCGTTATTGCCGTCGAAGGCTTCGGCCCACCACCCGTCGAGAATCGAGCAGTTGAGGCCTCCATTGAGAACAACCTTTTGTCCGCTGGTGCCCGAGGCTTCGAGCGGACGCCGCGGCGTATTGAGCCAGACGTCGACTCCCTGCACGATGTGGCGCCCCAAGTTGATGTCGTAGTCTTCGAGCACGACGACGCGTCCCACAAAGGGCTCTGTTTGCGACAAGCGAAAGACCCGCTGCAAGAGGGCCTTTCCCTGATCGTCGGCGGGATGGGCCTTGCCGGCGAAGATGAATTGCACCGGCCGGTCGGCGTCGGCGAGGATCTTCGCGATCAGATCCATATCGCGCATCACGAGATCGGCTCGCTTGTAGGGGGCGAACCGGCGGGCGAAACCAATCGTCAAGGCCTCCGGATTCAGGCTTTGGCTCAATCTCTGCAGGATGGGATCGTCGAGGCCTCGCCGTTCGCCTTGGGTGACCAGCCGCGTTCGCGAGTAAACAATCAGCCGGTTCTTGAGCGACTGGTGCGTCTCCCACAACTCGCCCGGCGTCACCTGTTCAAAGCCGGCCCAGACCTGCGGCTCGCCGGTGCGAAGGTACCAGTTGATCGGCAGCACGCGGTCGTAAAGCACCCGCATCTGCGCGGCAAGCCAAGTCGGCACATGCACGCCGTTGGTGATATGGCCGATGGGAATTTCTTCCTCGCTGCGCCACGGCCAGAGACTGGCCCACATCCGCCGACTGACGATGCCGTGCAAACTGGAGACGGCGTTGGCGTGACGGCTGAGGCGAAAGGCCAACACCGTCATGCAAAACGATTCGTGGGGATTCTGTGGATCGACGCGGCCCAATCCGACCAGACTGTGATGTTGCAACCCTAACTCGTCGCCCAGAGGGCCAACGTGCTCTTCGACGAGGCCCGCATCAAAACGGTCGTGCCCGGCCGGGACAGGCGTGTGCGTCGTGAAGACGCCCATCGCCGCGGTCTCGCGGAGGGCCTCGTCGAAACTCAGGCCGTCCTCTCGCATCCGGGCGCGGATGAACTCAAGCGGCGCGAAGGCCGAGTGTCCCTCGTTCATGTGAATTACGCTGGGCTGAATGCCCAGGGCGGAGAGCGCCCGGGCCCCGCCGATTCCGAGGATGATCTCCTGGCGGATTCGGGTCCGCTGGTCACCGCCATAGAGTCGGGCTGTGAGGTGCCGATCCTCGTCTTTGTTTTGCGGGACGTTGGTATCGAGCAGGAACAGGCGCACACGGCCGACGTTGACCAGCCAGACGCGAGCGAAAATCTTGCCCGTCCGCGTACTGACAGAGACAACCACCGGATTCCGGTCGCGGTCGAGGGCGGGCAGAATTGCCATATTGGCCGGGTCGACCTTGGTGTAGGACTCTTGCTGCCAGCCGTTCTCGTCGATCCGCTGCGAAAAATAGCCCTCGACATAGAAGAGCCCGACGCCGACCAGCGGAATGCCCAGATCGGAGGCGCTTTTGAGATGATCGCCGGCGAGCACGCCCAGGCCGCCGGAGTAAATCGGCAGCGACTCGTGGATGCCGAACTCCGCGGAGAAGTAGGCTGCCGGCCGGTGGCCGAGAATACCCGAGTGAGTCGATCCCCAGGTGTCGGCCGAGTCCATGTACTCGACCCAGCGGCGGTAAGCGCCGTTGATTCGCGAGTGCAGGACTTCTTCGCGACAGCGCTGTTCGAGTCGGTCTGGCGGGTAGTCTTGAAGCAGCGAAACCGGGTTGTGCGCGACCTGCGACCAGCGGACGGGATCGATTTCACGGAAGATCTGTGTGACTTCGGGCTGCCAGCTCCACCAATAATTGCTTGCTAGCCGCGACAGTTTTTCGTGAACACTCTGCTGCGTTTTCGACATTTCCCTCCCCGACTCCATTCGACCGCCGCGGCCGCCCCAACAGGGCGATTCTCGCGACTTGGCGACGCACGTCGTGCCGCCGCCCTGCGTGGATCCGATCCGGCCGATCCTCATCTTGAGGTTCGCCCGACTCGAGGTAACGAGAAGTATAATTGACGCCCCTCGCTTTGGAGAGGCCGTCTGACCAAAGGGCTGCTGCAGGGAGCCTTCTGGGCTCGTTTCGGGCCCGCCCCATCTAAAAGGCCACGACCGCCTCGGAAACCGCGAATTCTCGCTGGGGATCGGTCGTGAGCCGGGCGCCGGCGTGGTCGGGGTCGTGGTCGGAGAGGGCCCACCAGCCTTGCTCGGCGATCTCGCCTAAAAGCACGGGCTTGATCCGGCGGGCTTGCAGGAGATCCATGTCGTAGGACATGCACCACAGCGAGGGCAGGTGCCGCCAAGTCGGACAGGCGTCCGCCAGATAAACGGCCGCCTGGCCGCCGCTGTAGATGAAGAGGGCCATCTGGCCGTCGGTATGGCCGCCCGTAATGCGCGCGTGGATGCCGGACACGATGTCGACGTCGCCGTCCACGAGCCGCAATTGCCCCGAGGCCTCCAACGGCGCAATGTTTTCCTGCGGATACGCGGCTCGCAGCTCCGGGTAGCCGGCCGTCGCGATTTCCCATTCGAGCCTCTGCACAACGTATTCCGCCCGCGGGAAGGTCGTCACGAGCCGGTCGCCGTCGATCGAGACGCCGCCTCCTGCGTGATCGAAGTGCAGGTGCGACAGGATTACGACGTCGATGTCTTCCGGATTGACTCCCTGCGCGGCGAGGCTGGTGACAATCGGATTGCCCGACTCGGCTCCCAGGATGGCCCGTTCCTTGTCCTGAAGCTTGGGTCCATAGCCCGTGTCGATCAGGATCTTTTGTCGGCCCGTCTGCACGAGCACGCAGTTGGTCGCTTGGGGGATGCAATTCTGTGCGTCGACGGGAATCAGCTTCGACCAGAGCACTTTCGGGACGACGCCGAACATCGTCCCGCCGTCGGATCGAAACCGGCCGCCGGAGACCGTGGTGACGGTGAACTGTCCCAGTTTCATGGTGATGGAATCTTCGGATGGAGGAGGCAGTTCGAGCGAGCGCGGGCTCAGGCGGTCTCGGCCTGGTTGAGGCCGAGTTCCTCGACCATGATTTCGCGCATGCGAAACTTCTGGAGTTTGCCGGTGACCGTTTGTGGAAACTCCTTCACCAGACGAACGTATCGCGGCACCTTGTAGTGCGCCAACGACTTCTTGCAGAAGGCGCGAAGATCCTCTTCCGTGACTTGTTGCCCGTCGCGGACTTTCACCCAGGCGGCCACGTTCTCGACGAATTTGGGATCGGGCACTCCGAAGACCGCGACATTTTCGACCGACGGGTGCGTGTACAGAAACTCTTCGATTTCGCGCGGATAGATGTTTTCGCCCCCGCGGCAAATCATGTCCTTGATACGCCCGGTGATGCGATAGCAACCGTTGGAAAGCCGCACGGCGAGATCGCCCGAATGCAGCCAGTGTTCGCGATCGATGGCAGCGGCCGTCGCTTCGGGCATCTTGTAGTAGCCAAGCATCACGCCGTGCCCGCGGGCGCACAGTTCTCCCTGCTCGTTGTCGTCTAACGTCGTTCCGTCCGAGCCGATCAGTTTGACTTCCCAGCCGGGCAGGGGGCGTCCGACCGTTTGCACCCGCAGCTCGAGCGAATCGTGAGTTCGCGTTTGCGTAATCACGGGCGACGTCTCGGTCAGCCCGTAGGCGATGGTCATCTCTCTTACGCCCATTTCACCCACGACGCGCTTCATCAGCTCGATCGGGCAGGGGCTGCCGGCCATGATGCCCGTCCGCAGCGATTTCAAATCGCGGCCCGCGAAGCTGGGGTGTTCAAGCTGGGCGATGAACATCGTCGGCACGCCGTAGATGGTCGTCGCCCGCTCGGATTCGATCGCATTCAGCGTGGCCTCGGGGTCGAAATGCTGCGCGGGGATGATCATCGCAGCCCCACGAGCCAGGCAGCACAACACGCCGACCACGCACCCGAAACAGTGATAGAACGGGACCGGAATGCAGATGCGATCCGATTCAGTGATCTTCTGGCAGTCTCCGATGTAATAGCCGTTCAACAGCAGGTTGCGGTGTGTGAGCATGGCCCCCTTCGGGAAGCCGGTCGTCCCCGAGGTATATTGAATGTTGACCGGTTCGGTTGCCTTGGGCAGCGCCTCTCGCTCCGCGAGCTCACGATCGGTAATCGTTTCGCCGGCGTGCAGGAACGCTTCCCAGGACCACATGCCCGGTGCGGTTGCCGGCTTCATCGCAACGACGTGCTTGAGGAGGGGAAACTCGCTGCTTTTGAGCTGTCCCGGTTTTGACTCTTTGAGTTCGGGAACAGCCTGGTTCAACATGCCGAAGTAATCGGACGTGCGGAAAGAGTCGATCAAAAACAAGGCACCAGCGTCGGACTGCCTGAGCACGTAGGCCAACTCGTGCGTGCGATAGGCCGGGTTGATCAGCACCATCACCGCGCCGATTCGCGCGGTCGCAAATTGCAGCAGCAACCAATTTGGCCAGTTCGTCGCCCAGACTGCGACGTGGTTCCCCTTGCCGATGCCTAGCGCCAACAGCCCTTTTGCGACGCGATCGACCTGTTTATCGAACGCGCGGTAAGAGACCCGCAAGGCCCGCCGGTGTCGTTCAGCGGGAGGCAAATTGGCCGGCAGCATGTGCTGGGACGAGTCGAGCTCCGGAAAGACGCACGCATCCATCTCGGGATGTTGCTCGGCCGTCCGGCGCAGGCGCTGCGCCGATCGTCAAACCCTCGACCCACGGCGCTTCGTCGGCCGCCATTGGTCACTCCTTCTCCCCCCAGACCGACCGCTCGTGGTCGGTCTGAAACCGATCATTGAAATTTCGCCCAATTCGCGCGGCTCTAATAGTACATCGCTGAATCGAGTCGCGAAAAGCCCTTCCAGCGCACTCCGTTGCGGTCAGGCATCGGTTGGCCTCCGAACCTCTCTTTGCCGTTTTTCACCTGCCGGCTACGATTCCCGCCGTTTGCGCGTGGCCCCGAGCCATTCGACATCAACGACCCTGCGGAGGCGTGCCGCTCTCATGACGACTTTGACTCCCGTGAAAACGGATGCGGGGCAAGCGGCGGCCGTTCGCCCCTCTTTGAAGAACTCGAGGGCCTACCAGTACCGCATTCCGCTCACGGCGATCGCGCTGCTGGGATCCTGGGCGTGGGTGCTGATGACCCCTCCTTGGATCGAGGAAAGCCGGCCCATCGTCTGGTTCACGAATTCCGCCGCTTGGGCGGCGTTCGCGGGCGGCGCTTTGGTGCGGATTTGGGCGACGCTTTGGATCGGCGGACGCAAGAAGCAGACAATTGTGGATGACGGCCCCTATCGCATCTGTCGCAATCCTCTTTATCTCGGCACCTTTGCCATGGTGCTCGGCGTGGCGCTGTTTCTGAAGAGCGCCGTTTTCGCAGTCGCCCTGGCGTTCGTCTGGTTCCTCTACGCTTGGTACGTTGTTCCGGCCGAGGAACGCTATATGCGCGGCCGCTTTGCCACCGCTTACGACGACTATTGTCGCCGCGTGCCGCGCTGGCTGCCTCGGTGGAATCTCTTGCGGCGAGACGAGATCCTGCGACCGGTCGCTGATCGCGGTGCCGTTTCGCGAGAATTTTTCCGGATGATGTGGTGGATCCTGCTTCCACTGCTCGCGGAACTCACCTGCCATGTGCGCGGCACGCCCTGGTGGGAGTCGTTCACTGGTTGAGTCGAGCGTGGGTCGGCAGGCTCTATGAGGCTTTTTTCTGGCGCTCCTCAGCGAACCACCGCGACGATGGCGGCGTCTTGACAGGGTAGTGCGGGCGGCCCAGACTGAAACGCAGTCGCGCCAGGAAGTGATCGCAGTTTTTTTCCTTCTGATCTGCCGTTCCGCGATGAAATGCGAGGCCCCACGTGCCTTCCGAGCGGACCTTGGCTTCCGTGCTGGTCGTTGACGACTCAGCGACCGATCGCAAGCTCGTGGGCGGCTTGCTGCAGCGGGCTGGCGGCCTGTCGGTTGAATACGCGATCGACGGCAAGGACGCGATCAATCGCTTTCAGGAATCAATTCCCGACCTGGTTGTCACCGACCTGATCATGCCCGAAATGGATGGGCTGGGCCTGGTCGCCGCGATCAAAAGCGAATTTCCGCTCGTACCTGTGGTCTTGATGACGGCCCGCGGCAACGAGGAGGTCGCGGTTGCCGCGCTCCGCGAGGGAGCGGCTGGATATGTCCCCAAGCGAATTCTCGCCCACGACCTCGTGTCGACGACCAAGCGCATTTTGGCGGCCTCGCGAGAAGATCGTTCGCTCTCGCGGCTCATGCACCGCATGGTCCAGAACCAGTCGTCGTTCGTCCTGCACAACGACCCGACCCTAATTCCGCTGCTCTTGGGCTATCTCCAGCAAGCGATCCGTTGCGTGCGACTGGGAGACGAACTCGATCGTCTCCGGATTCGCCTCGCCGTGGAAGAGGCGCTGCTCAATGCCCTTTACCGCGGCAATCTCGAAGTCAGTTCTCGCCTGCAGCAATCGGATCCAGCCGCCTACGAGGAACTGGTGCGGACGCGGATGGCGGAGCCTCCCTACTGCAACCGCGGCACTTTCGTCTCGTGGTCGATTTCACGCGACGGAATGGAGATCACGATTCGTGACGAGGGACCTGGCTTCGAACCGCAGTCGGCCGACAGTCGCGCAGAGAGCGTCGACTTCGACACGGTGTTTGGTCGCGGCACGTTGATCATGCGGACCTTTATGGATGAAGCCCGCTACAGTGCGTCAGGGAACGAAGTCACGCTCACCAAGCACGCCCCAGCCGTGGTCGAGGCGGCCGCCGATCTGTCCGATTCAGCGGACTAGCGCCGCGAGATTTCCCTCCGAAGCTGGCACTCTCTTCCGTCTCCGGAGGATGTTGCGGCCAGCTGCGCGCCAGCAAAGTTCACCCGACCGTTTCGCGTAAACCTCTGTGGCATAAAGTGTTTGCGCATAGGTAGTGTACAACCGGGGGCGATGTTTCGCGCGCTGAATAGGTCCCGCCACGACGGCAAACGCGTAAGTCGTGGTCATTTGACCACTTCCGAGCAGGCCGAATGAGGTCGCGGGAAGTTGGGTATTGGGTCCAAAAAGCTGTCAAGCGTCCCTACGAATCAGAAGCTGGCGATTGTCTATGACTTGCGGTGTACACCTTGCGGGTGTTTTTTGGGTGGCCTTAGCATGGATCCAGAGAACTTCGCCAACAGGGACTGTTCCGGCCATGCGTCGCACCACTCGCTCTCACCGCCGTCCAGCGTCTCCAAGGCTCGTATTCCCCGCGCGCTCCAAGCGTACGACGGGATTGCGTCCGGCGGCCGGATTTCGCCAGCGGGCCCCGGAAACCAGCTATTCGGAGGGCTTCGGAGCCCCGGAAATCTGGCATGAACCGGTCGGACGACAGGACATCAAATTCGTCGTCGAGCCAGCCGGCGAAGGCTATCTTCATCCCGTGACGACCGAAGAAGTCGCCAATCGAATCGCCCAACTTCCGAAGCGGTTCCGCAACAAGCTCGAGATTGTGCAATTCAGCCGGATGACGCGGAAACGGGTTTTGTTTCCCTGCTACGGCATGCAATGGGGCACGGCCGTCTACCTCTATCCGATCGAGGCCTCGCTGGTCGAGCACTACGTGCGACCGCCACGCCCAGAACAACTCATCGAGGCCCGCATGTACGGTGGACAGTGGCAGCCAGATGGCTGCGGCTGGAAGCTGGTCTGGACCGCGGACTCGATCCGAGACTTCTATCTCAACAACGTTCTGATCCACGAAATCGGGCACACCATCGACGACCGCAACGGCGGATTCGTCGATCGTGAACGCTTCGCAAACTGGTTCGCGGTCGAATACGGTTATCGCGCATCGCGCGGCCGCCGCTAAGAGCCTCGCACGCAGTAAGCGGTCTTCTTCGTATGGAAGTCAAAACACCGCTTACTTCCTGCGCGGCTCTTTTCTAGGTCGGCAGCCCGTGCTCCTGCCGAATGCGGCGAACCTCCTGCACGACTTCGCCGATCAGCTCGCTGTTGCGCTCGATGGCTTTGTATTCAATCGCGTTGACCGCGAGATTGACGACGATCGTCAGAATGGCGAACACGAAGTGGACGCTCGATGGCGAGACTTCATGTCCTCCGGGAAGCGTCCAATTCCCGCGATCAACAGCGATCGCACCCAGGGGGATATTCAAGATCAGGACGACCAGGCAGGCCGTCATTAGCGGGATCGCGCGATATTTCAGTCGTCGGTTCTCTTGGTTCCAGCGCGTGTCGAGCTTGTAGGCGAGCCGGGCTTCCTCCATCCAGCGACTGGTTCCCATGAAGTACGTCAGCAGCACGGCGTGCACGAGCGTGGCGAAAATCAGCGCGGCCACCGAGATCAGCAAGTGGTAACTCATGAAGCGGCGGGTTGCCGCCGAAACGCTCCGGGGATCGCCGATTTCCAGCCCGAGCACGAAGGCCAGAATCAAGAGCACAGTGCCCACGATGGCAAGAGTGAGAAAAATCCGCTTCATTTACCGCTTATTCCGGGCAAGCGCTCGACCGTTGTGTCGCGTCGTGGTTCAATCGGGTTCGCGGCCGGCGGAACGTGATATCAAACCGCGTCGACTGCGACGATGAATTCTAGGGAGTCGTGGCCAGCATGAAAATCACACGGATCGACACCTTTCCCGTCAGCATACCGCTGAAACCGGAACGGCGGATGGTTTCCGCGCTGGGCGTGCACGACGTGTCGCAGTACGTTCTCGTCCGGGTCGCGGCCAATGCTGGGATCGAAGGAGCCGGCGAGGCGACCGTGTTGCCGCGCTGGAGCGGAGAAACGGTCTGGGGTGCTCAAGCCCTCATCGACCGCGTGTTGTCGCCCCGCCTGATTGGCATCGATCCGACTGATATCGACGCCGTGGCCACTCTGATGGATGAGGCGGCCGAGGACAATTGGTTCGCCAAGTCGGCGCTCGAGATGGCATGCTGGGACATTTGCGGCAAGGACTTTGGGAAGCCGATCTATGAATTGATCGGCGGCCCGGTCCGATCGACGACAATGCGCTGCCGCTTTTCGATGGCGGCTTATGAGCCCGACAGAGCGCGCCAACGCGCCCAGGAATTGATTGCCGCCGGCTTCGACACGATTAAAGTGAAAGTCGGGACCGAAGTTGCCCTCGACATCGAGCGCGTGCGGGTCGTGCGCGAGGCGATCGGACCGGCGCCGGCTCTCGTGATTGATGCCAATTGTGGATATGACGCCAAGACGGCCATCGCTATGGCTCGGCAAATTGAGGGTTGCAACGTCGCCTTGTTCGAGCAACCGACGCCACGCGGGGACTTCGAGGCGCTCGCCGAAGTCCGCCGGGCGATCCGGCCGCAGGTGATGGCCGACGATATCTGCTTCGACTTTGCCGATGCGGTTGAGTGCGTCCGCCACCGGGCCTGCGATGTCATCAGTGTCTATCCGGGAAAGAACGGCGGGATCGCCAAGTCGAAGCGGATCGTCGACTATGCCGGTCTGCACGGCGTAGCCTGCACGATCGGCTCGAACCTCGAGCTCGACATTGCATCGGCGGCGATGTGCCACCTCGTGGTGGCCTGCCGCAATCTCAACGTTGAACGATATCCGGGTGACATCATGGGGCCCGACTACCATGCCATCTCGGTGGTCAAGGAGCCGCTCGAGATTCGGGGACCATTGATTTCGATCACCGACCGGCCGGGTTTGGGAATCGAGGTCGACTGGCCGACGGTCGAGGCTCACCCCTGTAAATGACGATAGGACAGGCAGTCGACTGGCCCCTTTTTTGCGACGAATGCGGCCGAGGGATGCCGTCTTGCAGGTCGCGAAACAGGGCGACTATCCGGAAAATCAGGTGCCGGTTGTTGCGTTTTAAGAGATTTTCCGGCACGCTAAGTACAGGCGGCACCAAAGTTTTTGGCGATTTCCCACTCTTAAGGTTGGAACTGTGGGAGCGGAAATTGCGTCTAAGATCCAGCCACGAGCGCGCTTGGTGCCCGCTTTGCGCTGATGGTCTTTCATGAGCTCTGCGAACCCGAACGACTTTTTGTCGGCCTATCACGACCGCGAGGCGACTCCGAACGAGGAGTCAGCCGCGAAGGCGCTGGTCGAAGGTTCGCCCGAAGCCAGCCGCGAAGTGAAAGATTACCAGCGGCTTTCGCGGCTAATCCAAGAACTGCCCCGACTAGGCGCTCCGCCCGAGTTCGCTGCCGCCGTGATGCAGCGGGCGGAACGCGAAAGCCTGATCCCGCTGGACCCGGTAGCGCCGCGGGGGTCCGCGGCAACTGGGTCGGAAAAATCGCTCTCTCCGCGTCGACGTTGGTGGTTGGCTGGCGCGGTGACGGTCTCAGTGGCTGCAGCCTTGTTGATCGCTGCAAATATCTTTGGCACGTTCAAGCCGCGGGCTCCTCGCGACGAGATCGCCCGCCAGGAATCGGGCCGTCTGCCCGGTGATATGGAAAGCCGCAAAATTTCGACTTCGCCGGTAAGACCCTCGGTTCTCGACCGCGAAGAAGAAGGGGTCGCCCACAGCGAGAGTACGCCTTTCGCCACGGTCGCAGCGAAGGACGGTTCCAACCACCACACGAGTTCAGACGCTAAAGCGGACGCTGTCCGCCGGACATCCGTGGCGACTGCTGCCACTCCCACAACCCCGGCTGTGGTGGCGGCTCCCTTGCTCAAGGGCGCGCCGCCGTCAACGGAATCATCAGACAGGGCGCACGAATTGGCCCTGATGCTGCCGGCCAATCTCAAGACGGCCAAAGTTGGCGACGTCGTGGAGGCCTTGCAGCAGGACGGCCAGCAAGTGGCCGTCGTGCGTCTGACGGTCGTCAATCAAGTCGAGGGGCTTGACGGCGTCCAAAGTCTGCTCGTACGCAACACCAGTCGCACTCTCCAGAACGTCGATGAAATCAAACAGATGCGCCAGCATTTTGCCGTGGACAAATCGGCTCACGTCTCGAAGGCGGCCGTACCGAGCGCCGCGGGCGACATGATCTGCGTCTATGTGGAGGGCTCGCGAGACGAAATGCTCGGCGTCCTGCAGGACCTTCAGAACGAACGCCACATCCAGGCCGCCGAACTGACCAACACGATTTCCTTCACGACACTGGAGGAATACGCGAGGCGCGCAGTTCCCTCCCAAAAGCAAGACGCCGACCGCTCAGCCGTTGCGAACACGCAGATCGTCAAGGGAGCCGTCGCTCAAACGCCCAAGGCATCCGGCTCGCAGATGGCCGTCAGCCTGCCGGCATCGACCGTCGACAAAATTCTGACAGCACGCCAGTCGACAGCGAATTCCCGAGTACAGAACTCGAAAACCGACACCGGCCAAGTCGCTTCGCAGCTTCCGTCCGCGGTCAACGCGCCTGCCGACAAACTGGACGTTGCAAACCGACAGGCGACAAAAGAGGGGCAAACTGCAATAACGGCGCGGCGATCTGGCTCAGGTCGCTCGGGATCAGGGGCAATGGCCAAACAGGCGGGTCGATCGCAATTACGGGATTCGAACGAAGTCGCCGCTACGCAGAAGCCGTTCCAAATCTTTTTTGTGATCACCGATCAGCCGCAGGCCCAAACGAATCAACCCCCAGTGAATGCCGCCAAAGCGGCCGCGGCGCCCGCAAAACGTTCTGACGCGGGGCAAACGGCGCCTGCCGCGAAAGCGCCCGCGAATTCACCTCCGCCAAATCAAGCGCCCTAAACTTCTGGCGCCGGAGTGTGTCTTCCTCTGGCAATGCCCTGAGTTCGCTTAGCGGCCGGCGATTGGCTATGCTCTAAAAAATCTGACCAACTGCAAATCGCCGTCATCATTCGCCGAATCGTCAAACCGGAAGCCGAAACGGGCGGAACTATGCGCAGCTGCCTATTACTGGTCGGATGTGTTGGCTTGGCTCTTTCTGCCGGATGCAATTCCGGCAACCAGGCCTATCACGAGGTTCCCAAAGGGTCTCGCGTCAAAGATCAGCCTCACGAGCACGAGCAGGGGCCGCACGGCGGACATCTGGTTGAGCTGGGCGAAGAGGAGTACCACGCCGAGGTCGTCTTCGATCCGAAGTCGTCAAAGATCACGCTTTATGTGCTCGATTCGAGTGCCAATAAAGCGGCTCCCATCGACGCCAAGGAGATCAAACTGGAACTGACGATTGGCGGCCAGCCCAAGTCGTTTACCGCCAAGGCAGTTGCGGACAAGGGTGATCCCTCCGACAAGTCTTCCCGGTTCGAGGTGCCCGACAACCCCGAGATCAAAGCCAACATCAAAGACGAAGAGGACTTGAAGGGCAGCGTGACGGTGGCGATCGGGGCTAAGACGTATACGGGCAAAATTGTGCACGAGCATTGATCGGGCGCGCGTTGATTCGGACTGCGTTGATTCGGACTGCCAGAATGCTCTTGCCGTCCATCGTGAAAACGGATATCAAGCCGCCTTCTCTTTCCCCTCCCAAGTCCCCATCGATTATTCCCAATCCTGAGCCGCCTGGATTTCCACTCCGTCGGCGGGGCCGCGCCCTGCTAAGCGTAGTGAGTCTGGGGTTAGTTGCCGGCTTTTGTCTGGCCGCAACGCTCCAGCCGGATCCGCGCGGTTTTGGAACCCACCGTCAACTGGGCCTGCCTCCGTGCACCGTGCGCCTCCTGTTCGGAATTCCTTGTCCGAGTTGCGGCATGACGACCAGCTTTGCCCACCTCATGCGTGGACAGCTCGCCGAAGCATTCCGTGCCAACGCGGCCGGTTTGCTCTTGGGATTGGTTTGCGCAGCGCTCGTTCCCTGGTGCTGGTTGAGTGTCTTTTACGCGCGCACCTGCTGGATCCAGAGACCCGGTGTGGCGGCAATCGCGCTCTTAGGCAGCATCTCGGCACTGGCCGCCATTCAATGGATCATTCGCCTATTCGTCTGACCGTCAATCGCCGTTTAGACTGCTCATCGACCCCTTCCCGCTGAATCTCATCTCCTCTCCATTCCCATCCGCTCGAACAACTTCCTTCCTGTCTTCCTCACCCGAATTCGACCTTTCGATTCCCTGCGACGCTCCATTTCAATCGGCTGATGGCTTTAGGCCGGGGTCCTCCCGCGCCCGCCGCAATTCCAAAAGCGACAACCACTATGGCCCCAACCCCGCGAAGCGAATGGTCGCCCGTCAGCGGAAGCCGGCTCTTTCGCGCTTCCCGAACATGGCTCTGGCTGGCTGCGATGTTGCTCTCCCTGTCAGGGTGCTCGCTCGTCGTGATGACTGGAAAAATGCTGCTCGGCGACTTGAAACAGAATTCTCAGTTTCATGACGCAACCCACGTCGATCTGGCCAAGGCCAACGCCAAGGTGCTGGTGCTCTGCTCGGGCAACGAAACAATCCGAGCCGATTATGCGGCCGTCGAGTTCGACATTCTGGAAGGCTTGATCCATCGGCTGAAGGCCCATGATATCACCAAGATTGTCAGCCCCAACGCCGTTGCCGGCTGGATCGACGAACATGGGGGGCGTTTCGACGATCTGCAGCCCGTCGCCGAACATTTCAAGGCCGAATATGTGATCCACATCGAGCTCTCGAAGTTCAACTGCCAGGAAGAAAACAGCCCAAACATGCTGCGGGGACAGGCTGAAGGCCGCGTGCACGCCTACAAGCTCGACGGCACCGGCGCCGAAAAGCGGCTCGTCGAAGTGATGAGTTCTGACTTCAACGCCAAGTACCCCCAAGGCAATCCGATCTCGATCGATAAAAAATCGGCGAAGAACTTCCAGCAGGAATTCATCGACCGCGTGTGTCTGCAGTTGTCGCTGATCTTCTATGACCACCCACGCTCCGAGGAGATGCAGTGATCCCCGGCCAGGACTCCACCGATCGTCAGCCCTCACAGGGCCTGTCAGGCAGATTCGTGTCGCTGGGTCATGCAAGCCCAACCGCGCCAGCGACCCATTTGAACAAGCCGTTGCGCAAGGAGATCGGCCGCGTCCGATTGGCACTGCTCGCGGTCGGACTGCTATCGGTCTTGGGATCGGGGTGCAATGGCGTCGTGTTGGCTGGTCTGCTCTTGGCTGGCCCACCCACGATCGAGCCTGATTACGACAAAATGACCAAGAAGTCGCTTCGCGACAAAGGCGTCAAAGTGGCAGTCGTCTGCTTTGCGCCCGACGAGGTCCGACTCAACTTCATCGACGTCGACAAGGACATCGCCAAGTATTGCGCCCACCAGTTCAACCAACACCACATCCCAGTCATCAATCCGGACCGGATTCAGGAATGGCTCGACAAACACGAGGACTGGGATAAGCCGGAGGAGATCGGCGAGGCGACGAAGGCGACCCACATCATCCTCGTGGATGTGCACAAGTACAACCTGTTCGAGGAGAACACCCACGAGCTTTACAAGGGCCGCGCGGAATTGCTGATCAGCGTCTTCGAGATGCAAAAGGACGGCAGCACGGAAAAGGTCTACACCAAGGAAATTACCTGCCAGTATCCGCTCGAAACGCCGCGCGAGACCTCTGAGATCAGCTACGACCGCTTTCGTCGCGAATACCTCGCCCGTCTGAGCGAAGAGGTCGGACGGCTGTTTTACTCGCACGAGAACGGCGACGACATGCGCGACGTGATCTACGCGCAGGGGCGCGTGATCCCTCTGCCTCCCACGAGTTGGCATCACGATCTCGCCGCTTTTCACCAGACCTCGACCCACTTTGCCGGGCGTCTGTTGGAACCTTCAAGCGCACAGCCGACGACCTCGAGGCGGCTAGCGACTCTCACGATTGAGCCGGTTCGAGATAGGTCTTAATTTAGATCCGTAGGCCAGCGGTCCCTCGCCGCCACCGTTCCTACGTAATCTTTTTCCGGGAGTCCAACTCGAACATGCAGGCCGCAGAACAACCACGCGCGGCGGAACCCGAAGCGGGGGAGTCTCGCGGGATCAGTCTGACGGTCGTGTTGGTGTTGTTTCTCGCCGCAGTCGCAATCGTCAATCCGTTTCGCGAGATGCCCTACGACGATGATTGGGCGTTTTCCGAGACGGTCATGCACTTTCTCGACACGGGGCAGTATCGTCTCAACGAATGGCTCGCCCCGAACATGCCGTTTCAAACGATGTGGGGAGCCCTGTTCTGTCTGCCCTTCGGGTATTCGTTCGGTGCGCTGCGGATCTCAACGATCGTGATGTCGGTGATCGGTCTCGTGGCATTTCGCGCATTGGCGCTCGAGCATGGGCTAAGCCGGAGTGCGGCGAATTTGCTGACACTTTGCCTGGCGTCCTCGCCACTGGTGTTCAAGCTTTCGCTCACCTATCTCTCAGACGTGCCCTTCCTGGCAATGACGATCGTCTCGGTTCTGTTGTACACACGGGCCTTGCGCAACGAGCGCTGGCTCGAGTGGTTGGCGGCCTCTGTGGCCGCGTCGGCGACGATCTTCATCCGGCAGTTCGGCATCGCAATCCTCGGCGGACTGGCTCTGGTCTGGCTCTGGGATCGCCGACGGTTCGCACGACTGGAACAGTACGGTGTCGGCATGCTGCTGCCGACGATCTCCACACTCTGGCAGCTGCAACAGGGATGGAATCAATCGAATTGGGCGCAGACATTGCTCTTGCACCGGCAGAAGGCGTTCTTCTGGGGCGGTAGCTTCCTCAAAGGTTTGCCCTGGCGAATCCCGGTGCTGGTCGAATACATCGCCTGGTTTCTGCTGCCGGTGGCCCTTGTTGCGGCTCTGGCTGTTTGGCGCTCGCTGCGATCAGAGTCATCCGGCTTAGATTCCCAGGCCGAACCCACGGCGACGAGCATCGACCCGCCCCGGTCGCGAGTCAGGCTCGCGACACAGCTATTCGGCTGGCTGATTTTGCTTCTCGCGAGCGTCGCGTACGGAGCGCGGGTGATCGGCGTCCCCTGGCTAATGCCCTATCTCCCCTGGTTTTTTGAGATCTTGAAGCTTTTGGGACTGAAGGCAGAGCTGCCCGCGACAGTGCTGACGATTGCCGGCGGCGTGCTGTTCGCCCACTTCTTCGCCCGCCGCTACCTTGTCGCCGCCAATCGTCCGCGGCTCGAACAAAGCCTGTTGGACGCGGCGACCTTTGTATCGCTCCTCATGGCGCTGGTCTTCTTCGTGTTCGGCGACAAGGACGTGCTGATCTTTCTCCCGCTAGGCGCGATCGCGATCGCTAAGCAAACAGAACGGGTGCTCTTCAAACAGCGACTGGCGGTCTTTACAGGTTGTTTGCTGGTCCTCGCGGGAACGGCTGTCTGGACCCGCGAAGACCTTTGCCGCAACCAGGCCGTCTGGACCTTGGCTGCGCGGCTGGAGGCCGGCGGCGTGCCCAGCGAGAAGATCTTCGCAGGCTGGGAATGGTACGGCTATCACCACTTCGCGGATTACGCCCGCATCGTTCCGCCGCTCGAGACGACCGAGTTTGCAGATTTTTTCGGCCCCTGGATGGAACGTCAAAGGGCCGAGGCCGATTACCTCATCGTGCACGACCCGAAGCCTCCCGCCGGTGAGCACTACAAAGTCGTCGATCAATTCCAGTATTTCAGTGTCTTCAGCCGCGGAGTCGAGACCTTTTACGCGGTCGAGCGACCGGGGAGCGCGAGGCTCAGCCGAACGTTGACGCTTGCGACCGATCGGTCAGGCCAAAGAACTCTATGAGTCGGCTCACAGGCACACATTCCCGCGCCGGGGCAAGTCACCGTCTGCCCTACAAAAGCTTCTCGACGAGCGTGACTAATTCGGCCATTCGGCTGCGGTAGGTGTGATCGCGCAGCGTGCGGGCCTGGCCGGCTTTTGCGATCCGGGCTCGTTCCTCTTCGTGCTCCAGCAAGTGACGGATCTTCTCTACGCATTCCTGCGGGGTCCGATAGGCGACGACCTCAGCAGCCGGCTCGAACATCTCGTCCAGGTTCTGCTTCCAGTCGGTTACCAGGAGTGTGCCGACCCCCGTCGTCTCGTAGAGTCGCATGTTGTTGGCGTACGAGCCGGATAACTCGATGTGATAGTTGACCGAAATCCGCGAGCGGGCCAGCACCCGATACATCTGGATGCCCCAAGCCGGGCCGCAATAAACCTTGCGGATGGGCGAGTCGCCCGGAAGCGAGTCGACCCCTTGCCCCCAGACCTGAATCGGCACCTCACGGCAAAGCTGTTCCAGCCACGCCTGGCGGCCCGGGTGGTGGGCGGAAAGACTGCCGACAAAGGACACGTCCACCGTCGGCGCCAGAGTCGGCCGAAGCGACTCTTTTAGGCTGGCGAGGACAGAGGGATCGAATGCCAGGCGAAACGGCTCGGCTCGCAGGCCCGCGGCACGAAACCTCTCGACGAAGTTCGGTAGCGACGAGAGCATCAGATTGAAGGGACCGAGGTCGATGTCCTCCGCCAAGGGCGCGGCGATCTGACCCACGAGCACGCGATAGTGACTCCGCATCGATGTCCAGAACTTCGTCGGAAAATCGGTCAACGAATGCGTCAGCAAGACGTCGGGGCGAAAATCCTCGACCTGTGCGCGCAAGATGGCGGCCATCCATTCGCTGCGATCGAGAACCAACCACGGAACCACGCCGCGGCGCAAGACGACGCGCGGCGACGGCCACGAAGGGATCTTCACCCCATGCTCTCGCGCCAGGTTTCCTGCAGGTAGCGGTTGTTGATGAAGACCTCGACCGCGGTGTGCCCGAGCTCGGCCAGGTTCCGCGGATAAAAGTCGGACACGCCAAACAGGCTGTCGATCCGCGCCTGCATCTGCTCCTGGTAAGAGGCCCGCTCGAGCCCGCTCCCGGAATACAGCTTGTTGAGAAAATCGGGATAGTCGGCGTTAACGATCAGAAACCGTGTCATCGCCGCGCACCGGCGCCGAGACGTGCCTCCCGCTCACAGCAGAGAGGTCCGAGGCGCGCGACCATCGGCGAATACCGCCGATAGGTGCGCCCCGCGTCATGGTAGACGACATGGTCCAAATCCAAGACGAGTGCTCGGCCGTCGAATTCAGCGCCCGAACCGCTCTCAACGTCGGTGTTCTCATGCAATGTTCCGCACACAGTCAGCGCAGCGTCGTGCGGCGGATCTTCGCCTGTCATCAGAAAGTGAATGATGCGCCGCAGCTGTCGCGAAAGCTCGGTCGATTCGCGCTCGCCGATGTGCGGAGTCTGGGCGGCTCGGAGCCGCTCGATGTTCACGTCACACACGTCCTTGCCCTCGATCAGAATCTGCTCGAGCGCGGCCGCCTCGCGCGGAGTCTTGTACTTCGGCAGACCGGCAAAGTTGCTCGCGGGAACGACGTCGGAGAAGTCGAGCGTGGCTCCGAAGATACTGAGCGCATACCAGCGAAAGGCCCGGGCGATCTGCCCAGCCGTGACTCGACGGTCCAGAAGTTCGCGCATCTTTTCGAAATACGCTGCGGGCGTCGGCGCCCACTCGAGAAAATCGTCTTCTGCAATCGCGGCGATCGCCCCGTTGAAGGCCACCAGCACGGGCACACCGAGTCGGGCCAGCTCCAGTCCGATCGTGCTCCAACTCGTCAGCGCGAGGTCGGCCGCTTCACCCAGGTCATAGCTCGAAACCGGATCCTGGGGCCACACGAACCGACAATTCGGGAAGGGCTCGGAGAACGCCCGCTTCAACTTCGCCAGATGCTGCGAGACGACCGACTCGCGCTTGTTGGCGCCTTCGCGGGGGTGGATCCGCACGACCAGCTGCAAGTCGTCGCTCTGGGCCACGTAACGCACGAGGGCGCTCAGCCAGTCGATCTGATCGCGAAAGGGCTGCGGACGATCGGGGATCTTGGTGTCGGTCGCGTTCATGACCATCTGCGACGCGAGCATTTCATCCAGGCTGCTCGTGTAAGCGACGATCAGCCGCCGCTCAGTCGAGAGACCGAGCCTGGTGCGCACATCGGTCTGCTCGACTGTTTTCCCTGGCGAATAGATGAACGATCCGGCTCCCCGCAGTCGCACCAGCAAATCGTCGCCCACTTCACGGACGACCGCCGGCTCGAGGAATAAATCGCGGCACGCGGGCCACTGCGACAAGAGGCGGTAGGCGATCGGTTTGTAGACGTTGGACAAAGTCAGGTAACGGCTCAGATCGACGTTGCGATGGCCGGGAAACGCGAGGCAGTAACAGGGTGCGCCGTGCTTGCGCGCCGCGGCCCGCGCCCCCAGCAGCAGCGAGTAGTCGTTCACATGCACGACTCGGCTGACGCCGAACTCCTGGCAGCATCGGTCGACCAACAAATAACTCAAGAGGCAGCTTCGCAAGTAGTGCCGCCAACCGGCGCGGTCGCTCTCGGTCATTTCGGCGAAATCGGAAATTTTTCGCCCCAGCACGACGTCCATCAGGCTCAGCTTGCCGAACAGAACGCCGTCGAACTCGAAATTCGTCAGATCCGCGGGCACGCCTGCCAGCGCCTGCTCGATCTGTTGCCGCATGGCCGGCGTGACGAGCGACCGCAGGTCGACTGTCGGCAACCCGTACTCGCCGAGCATTGACAGCGAGTTGTCGGCGCATCGCAGGCAGCTTTCAAGCTTTTGCTCGTCCGTGGCTTCGTACGGCAGCCCGTGCATGTCCATGACGGGGCACCGCTCGAACAATCGGTAACAACGGGCGAAGACGACTCGATGTCCTCGCTCCAACAGCGTGCGGCCCACCACAGCAGCCTGGGCCAACATGGGCGTCACGCCCACATAGGGAACGAAGAACAGAGTCGCGCCGGTCAAAGCTTCGCGATTGGGCGTCGGGGGGATACGCTCGATTTGACGAGCCACGGCCCGCCGGCGCAGCGCCCAGCCGACGTCATTTTTGGCCCGGCGTGCCCGGTCGCGGACGGATCGTAACAGTCGACGCATCGAGATTGAGACGTGCCCCAAGCGAAGAAACGCGGCGAATCCCCGCCCTTCATCTTAGTAGGACAGCCAAGCGCCGTCGAATTGGGCGAGCGGCAGTCGTAACTTCCGGCGAGCGGTCGGTGTAAGCCGACCGGATCTTATTTCGTCAGCGTCGCGCCTCGCGCCTACGGTCGAACCGAAATCCATGAACACCGCATCCGGAGCGTGCGGCCACCAGTCGACAATCGGATGACTTCGACCCGGGCCACCGATATAGTGAACTTTCCAGGCCCTAAACACGGGCGACGAGTGAGAATGCCGTAGGTGCGTGACGATGCCCAAAATCGAAGCGGGGAAGACGCGACTGGGGTGGATTGGCACGGGAGTAATGGGCTCGGCCATGGCCGGCCATTTGCTCAAGGCCGGCTTCGCTCTCACCCTCTTTAATCGCACAAAATCCAAAGCCGAACCGCTTTTGGCGCAAGGCGCCAAGTGGGCCGACACGCCCAAATCCGTTGCGGCCGCGTCCGACGTCGTCTTTTCGATTGTCGGCTTTCCGGGCGACGTGCGCGAGATCATGTTGGGGGCGGATGGAGCGCTTGCGGGTTCCAAGAGCGGCAACCTCCTCGTCGATATGACTACCAGCGATCCGTCGCTGGCCGTCGAGATCGCCGAAGCTGCGAAACAAAAATCGGTATCCAGCGTCGACGCTCCCGTGTCGGGAGGAGATGTCGGCGCGAAAAATGCCACGCTGTCGATTATGGTCGGCGGCGACAAGGACGTCGCGGAAAGCCTGGCGCCTTGTTTCCAGGCGATGGGCAAAACGATCGTTTATCAAGGCGGACCCGGCTCCGGCCAGCACACCAAGATGGTCAACCAGATCCTGATCGCCACGAACATGATTGGAGTCTGCGAGGCCCTGCTCTACGGGTACAAAGCGGGGCTCGATTTGCCGACGGTCCTGCAGTCAGTGGGCAGCGGGGCCGCGGGAAGCTGGTCGCTCAATAATCTGGGCCCGCGGATCATGAACAACAATTTCGATCCGGGCTTTTTGGTCGAACACTTCATTAAAGACATGGGAATCGCGTTGGCCGAATCCCGCCGAATGGGGCTGGCACTTCCCGGCCTGGCCCTCGCTCACCAACTGTACGTGGCCGTCAAATCGCAAGGATACGGACGCCTAGGGACCCACGCGCTGGAGCTCGCGCTGGCAAAGCTCTCCGGCGTCAACTGGAAAGAACGCGATCATGGGAAGTAGAGGAGAACGTTTTGCCGGGCTCACCGTCGCGCTCGTGACGCCGTTCAAAAGCGGCGCGGTCGATGAGGCGGGTCTGCGCAAACTGGTCGATTTCCACGTCGAGAGCGGCACAGACTGCGTGAGCCCTGTCGGCACCACGGGCGAGAGCCCGACTCTCACGCACGACGAGCACGAGCGGGTGATCGCCGTTGTCTGCGAACAGGCCGCCGGCCGGATCAAAGTCGTGGCGGGCACAGGTTCCAACAGTACGACGGAGGCGATTCGCCTGACGCGGTTCGCGAAGAAATCGGGGGCCGACGCCGCGCTGATGGTGGCCCCCTACTACAACAAGCCGACGCAGGAAGGTTTTTTCCGCCACTTTCAGGCGGTGGCCCAAGCCGTCGATCTGCCCATTGTCCTCTACAACATTCCCGGCCGCACCGCCAAAAACATCGAGCCGGAAACGATCGCCCGGATTGCAGAGATTCCGACTATCGTCGCCATCAAAGAGTCGACGGGCTCGATGGATCAGGCTTCGCAAATCCTGGCGCTTACCGATCTCACGGTCCTCTCCGGCGACGACAGCCTCACGCTGCCTCTCATGGCGATCGGCGGCCGGGGCGTGGTCTCGGTCGTCGGCAACATCATTCCTCGAGACGTGAAGAGCCTGATCACGGCCTTCCGCGCGGGGGATTTGGCGGCCGCGCAGCAGTGGCACCATAAGCTCTTTCCGCTGTGCCGCGATATGCTGGGCCTGGCGACCAATCCGATTCCGCTCAAGGCGGCTATGCAAATGCTGGGTCGCGACACGGGAGAGCTGCGCTTGCCAATGACGGCCCTCGACTCGGCCCAGATGTCGGCACTCAAAAAGACTTTGGGTCAGTACGGACTGCTCTGAACTTACTTGACGTACAACAAGGTGGCTTTGTGATCTTCGGTTTCGGCAAAAAGAAAAGTGAACGGCAAGCGGGCAGCGATGCAGAGGGCGATGAAGTCGACGATGTCGAGGACGTCGACTTTATCCTCTTCCAGGGCGCGCTCAACGGTAAGGAGGCTAATCTCAGCGCCAATGCTCGCCTCGCTCAGGCGGGCCTGATCCCATCCAAGGAACTCATCACAGACGCCGTTAGCCGCCGTTGCGAGCAGATCCGCATTGAACCGAAGGGGGAACGCGCGGTTGTCCAACTGATCATTGACGGCGTCGCCCATGCGGGAGGGCGCCTCTCCAAGCCGCAGGGGCACGCCATCACGCAGATGATGAAGCTGCTTGCCGGCCTGGATGTCCAGCAGCGCCAGCGCAGTCAGTCGGGCGGTCTGCGTGCGGAGCTGGCGGGAACAAAGTTCATCCTGCAGGTTCAGACGGCGCCGTTGCAAGCCGGTGGCGAGCGTCTGTCCGTCAAGATTCGCAACCTCACTTTGTGCGCCCAAGTCTCCCGAAGATGTCGGTTTCTCCCGCCAGCTCAAAGATCGAATTCGCGAGCTGACGTCGGAAAGAAAGGGCATCTTCTTGGTCTGCGGAGGGCCAGGTTCCGGAGTCTCGACCACGACCTTCGGCGTGCTTCGCTGTCTCGACGCCTATCAGTACACGGTCTTCACCGTGGGCGACACACAGGGGTGGGAGCTGCCCAATCTGACCAAGGGTGAACGGACCGACACCGAAAGCCTCGACGTGCTCTTCGAGCGGCTCATCCGGTCCGAGGCAGATATCATCTATGTCGATCCGCCGCGCAATGCAGAGACCGCCCGCTTAATGCTCAAGGTCCAGAACCGGACGACTTTCATCTCCGAGTTTTCGGCCGTCGATGCGGTCAATGGGATCGCGCAGTTCGCGAAGCTCGCAGGCGATGACCGGGCGGCGGCCGAAGGTCTAGCGGCGACAATGAGCCAGCGGCTGATTCGCACGCTCTGCAAGGATTGCAGGCTCGCATATCGGCCCAATCCCAAAATGCTGGCAAAGATCGGACTGCCTCCGGAGACGAAAACTCTCTATCGAGCCCCCGTTACGGCCCAGCCCAATCCAGAAAAGCCCAACGAGCCGGTCGAGTCCGCTGACTGCGACACCTGCGGCGGCACCGGCTATCTCGGCCGAACGGCCATGTTCGAACTCGTCGAAATGACCGAGGGGATGCGGCAGCTGGTCGCCGCTGGCAAGGGCCCCGCCGACTTCAAGGCACTCGCCCGCAAGGAGAATAAGATCAGTCTCCAGCAAGAGGGGCTCAAGCTTGTCGTAGAAGGCAAAACCTCACTCGAGGAACTGCAGCGAGTTTTTCAGCCCAAGAAGACGTGAGCCACGCCGCGCCGGAGCTTCCCCCGGCGGCTTCTCGGCTATGTCGGGAATCTGGCTATCCTACCGACTCTTCCTGACTTGCCCAGTCGTACCCCGATCCAAAGTCCGGTACCGGAAAAGTTTCCCAAACCGGGTCAAATTTCGCCGATTGTGCCGTAGATTCCGGTCGTAGCGATCCGATCTATTCAAAGGCATGGGTGCCAAGAACCCGTGCCCCGATTGCGTCGAAGAAACGTCAGAAAGGAAGCGGCTCGCGTCGCGGCGGTGTGCGAAGCGTACCACTGCGACGTCTCGGGGAGGCCGAAAAACGGAGTCTTGCATGAAAGCCCTGAAGTTTGCGAATGCTTCGTGGCTGGGTCTCGGCGCAGCGGCCCTGATCACGGTCGTCGGCAGCACGGGCTGTCAGACGACGGTCGGCGGACAGACTCTGCCCTCGGCCTACTACCTGCAAGATGACGTCCAGTATTTCCCTGCTGGGCCGCAAGACAAGCTCTTTAACGAGCGGCGCGCGCTTGAGCAGTACAAGGCGGGTCAGTTGGAGGAAACCGGTCCGGCCGTGAGCTCACCGGCGCCTCCGCAGGCTGGACCCGCCCCAGCACCGGCCCCCGGCGCGGGTCCTTAGAGCATGTCGTATGACCGTACAGCGATCCCCTCGCGAGACGTAAGTGTTCACCGATTGACTTGGTAGCAGTTTTGCGTGCGGCAGGCTGGTCTAAGTGATTGGCCTGCCTGTCGTCAGGGGGGACGCAGCCTTTCGCGGTCGAAGAGCTCCCGCGCTGCGCTTCACAAGCGCGGAATGGGGACTCCTCGACTCGCGAAAGGTTTTCGCGTTTTGGCGAGGGACTTCACGCCATGCTTGCCGTGCAATCAACCGATCGCTGCCGGCTGCGGCTGTCCGCCAGATCGCCCTATAGCCGCTTTGCCAGCCGCTTGGTGAGCCGTATCAAAGCCGGGCTAACGTCCGTGGGCTCGAGGTGAATGTTAAGCAGGCTGAAGCTGGCTTTGTTCTCGAGCGCCTCTTTCAGGGACCGATCGAGATCCTCTTCGGTTCGGATCTCGAATCCGCGGCCACCGCGGAAGAGTTCCGGCAACTTGTGATAATCCCAGAGCGGAATATCGTTGAAGGGGCCGTCCTCAAGGAACCGCTCCGTCGTGTATCCCTTGTTGTTGAGCACCATCACGATCGGGTTGAAACCGAGGTAGAGAGCCGTCGAAAGCTCCATGCACGTCATCTGAAAGGCTCCGTCGCCCACGAGCAGGATCGGGCGGAGCTTGGGGTTGGCGACCTGCACGCCCACCGCCGCGGGCATGCCAAATCCCATCGACGTGTAGTAGGCCGGCGCCAGGAACTCGGTGCGTTGGTGGATCGTGGAATCCGATGCCGCAAAGAGCGCATCACCCACGTCGGCCACCACCACCATGTTGTCCCCCAGCACCTCGTTGATCCGCTGGTAGAGTCGCTTCATGGTGATTTTCGTATCGCGCTTCGGCACAAACGGCTCGACTTCGAGCGACTTGTCTTGCACCGGGGCCTTGCGGCCTGGCTTGAGGTCCGTTTTGGCGAGCCGCTTGACGAAATCGGACAAGAGCACGTCGTGAAAGTGATGGTGCTGAATCCGCAGCTTTTCGCTCGTCACATAGACGCACTTGGCCGGATCGAGGTGGGCCGTATAGATGCCCAAATTGATATCGGTCATGAACGTGCCCAAGAGGATGACGCAATCGCTCTCTTCGACGTAGCGGCGAACCGATTCTCGCCCCATCGCTCCCTCGTACACGCCCAAGTAGAGCGGGTGGCGCTCGCTGACGACTGACTTGCCCAACAGGGTCGCGCACATCGGGATCTGGTTGCGCTCGGCCAGGCGGATCACTTCTTCCTGCAGGCCAAAGCGGTGGATCTCGACTCCCGCAATAATGACGGGGCGCTCAGCCGCGTTGATCTGCCGCGCCGCATCTTCAACGGCCTCTTTGAGCGCCTGCTTGTCGCTGACCGGCTTCTCTTCGGGCGGGTGATACGGGTAAAGTGCTCTGCTTTGCACGCGATCCCGGGGCAGCTCCAAATAGACGGGCCGCTTGTAGCGGTCGGCCGCCTCGAGGCAGCGGTCGATCTCGCGAAAGGCGGTGAGCGGGTCATCGAGCAGAGCCGAGGCCACCGTGATTTTTTCAAAGACCTCCCGCTGCGTGTTGAAATCACGCACCCGGTGGTGCAAAAGCGGATCGGAACGCCGTTCGTCGATCCCGGGAGCGCCGCTGATGACGATCACTGGCGATTTCTCGGCGTACGCCCCGGCAATCGAGTTGGCCAGACTCAGGCCGCCGACGCAATACGTCACGCAGACAGCCCCCATCCCGTTGACACGGGCATAGCCGTCGGCCGCATAGCCGGCGCAGTCTTCGCGCCGAGTGCCGACGACGCGGATGGGGCTCTTTTCGAGCATGGCATAGAACTGCAGGACGAAATCGCCCGGAATTCCGAAGACGTCGTTAATGCCATAATCCTGCAGCCGCTGGATCAGATACTCCCCAATGGTCGGGAACTTGCCGTTGGGCTTTGCCGGGCGCGGCGAGGCAGCGCGGGCGGGGCGCGCTCCATTGCGGTGCTGCGGTTGAGTCGATCGCGCTTTCGATTCCCGCCGTCCTCGGACTGCCATTCGATTCTCCCTGCTGACATTCGCCGTGCGTAAAGCGGTTGCGCCTTTGAATCCGCCGCGAGAACTCTCGCAGAAAGGGGGAGGCGGGGGCCGCCGCGATAGAACGATGCTGGTCAGCCCTGAATTCTTCAATTTACCGCGCGCCAGGTCAATCAACTCGTGATCGGGCCTCGACGCAAACCGAGGCGCCTCTGCGCAGGAGCGCGTCGACCACGCTCTGCACGGCGGCGGCGGGCATCCCCAGACAGTACGCCAGATACAGCACCAACCGTCCCATGCGGTCACAGATGGGCACGCGGTCGTCGCGGCGCTTGAGCAGCGAATAGAGCCCGTTTCGCGGCAGTTCGGGCACGCAATTTAGCACGCTTTGCACCCAACCGAACGGGTTTTGTCGCAACGAAAAATGGTGCTCTCGGCCAACTTGAAAACCGGTCGATTCCAAGAGTTGCCGCAGTCCCGCCGCCGGGAAGTGGTACAAGTGTCGTGGCGGGTCCAGGTGAAACCAGCCTGCTCCGCAGCACCGCGCCTGCAGGCTGCTGTAATTCGGCACCGCCACGACCAGACGTCCGCCCGGCTTCAAGATGCGACGAATCTCGTCGAGCGTACGACGCGGGTCGGGTACGTGCTCGAGTACGTGCCAGACGATCACCTGGTCGAAGTACGTCGACGGGTATCCGGCCTCCTCTAGATGCTTTCCGAACCGGACGATTGCGCTTGGATCGACGCCTGTTGAAGCGCTCGGACTCATCTCGAACCCATGGGCTTCAAATCCACGTCGGGCTAGCGCCGAAAGCAGCACGCCGCGTCCGCAGCCGACGTCGAGCACGCGTGCCCCAGCGTGCAGCCTGCGCGATAGCGCCCGGACGTGCCGTGCTCCCACGAGCCTCACCAGCCCCTCGACCAGCGGGACAAACTTCGCGCCGGTGACTCCGTAATAGCTGGCTGGGTAGAATCGCTCGATCAGTTCGGGTGCGGGACGGGGATGCAATCGGCCCAATCCGCAACTGGCGCAATCGACAATCCGCATTCGCGCGCCCGGCAGGCCAAAGCGGGCCCGCGCCCATTCGCCCCCGCACACCGGGCACTCGTCGACGGCGACCAAATGGCGTTCGGCTGGTTCGAGCTCCACTACGGAGCATTCCAGACTGAAGTCCGGTAGGTCGTGGTCCGAGGGAACCGAGCCTCGTCGCAAATGTGCGACTACGTTCTCGACGTCGATTTCGACGCCGGGCGTCGCCGGGCGAAATGCATCCGGCTCTCTGACTTCTGTGGCCGACTCGAGCGCCGTCGCCAGATCTGAATCGCTAGATCCCGACAGAGACGTTGCCACCAAGCGGTCGTCGATGCTCATAAGCTCCCCTGGAAAATGGAGTCCAAGGGAAACCTAGGTCACCCCCATTCACAGCGGGCGGCGTTTCGCTCTTTTGCGCGCTTCGTGCGGAGGACCCAAATTGCCAATTCCAAATTGGGCTCCAATTGATCCGTGCACGCCTAACATCCCTTCAATTCCGAAGATCCGGCATTTCCAGAAAATCTCCGAAAACCGCTAAAGTTTCCCAATTTTGAAGCCGATAAAGGGAGGAGAGGCAGGATGCCTTCACGTCAGGCCTATTCCCCTCGAGCCTAGTCAGGGACGATACCCATGAGACGGATCTTGTTGGCCGCGCTCGCTGCAGTCGCGATGCCCGCGCTGGTCGGTTGCTGCTGCTGTCAGACCTATTACGATCCGATGGCCTGCGGCGGCTGTGGTTCCGGTTGCTGCGGAGGCGGCTGTGGGTATGGAGGATGCGGCTGGGGAGGCGGCGGCTACGGCGGTGGCTGCGGCTACGGTGGTGGCTGCGGCACCTGTGGCTATGGCGGGGGCTGTGGTGGCTGCAGTCCGTGCGGGAATCCGTGCGGCGGTGGCTGCAGCCCGTGCGGCAATCCCTGCGGCGACGGCTGCTGCGGTCAAGGCTATGTAAACGGCGGCTGTGGTGGATACGGCTGCGGCGGTGGAGGGTGCGGATGTTGCATCCTCAGCCCGATCTGTTGTCTGATTCATCACATTCTCTGCCCCTGTGAATGGTTCAGTGGCTGCGGTCGCGGATGTGGTTATGGCTACGGCGGCTATGGCTGCGGTTATGGTGGCTGCGGCACACCCTGTGGCTTCAATGGCTGCTGCGACCCGGGTACCGTGTTTGACGGTGGCGGCTGCGGCTGCGGTGGATGTGGTGGATGCGGCGGTGGTTGCTACGGTGGTTATGGACAGCCGATGATGACACCGGGCTGTATGGGCGGCGGCTGTTCGAGTTGCGGCGCGGTTCCGGGACCGGGACCAGTCCCGAACGTCGCACCGGGTGGCCCGGTGCCTAGTCCGACTGGCCCCGCGTCATCCGCTCCTCCCACGACGATGTACAATCCGGCACCCATGATGCAGGTAACGCCCACGACAATGATGGACGCCCGAAACACGACGGCGATGCCGGCCCGCTACTAACGCGGCTCGATATCGCAGATTATTTTGGGCCAGTCGATCGAGCGGCCGGTTGGTAGATCACATCCGGCCTACAATACCGATCATGTGGACTCTTGAGCTGGCAAAGGTCGCGGGTGGCAATCGCCCCTCGCGGCCATGCCTTTTTGCGGGGCCTCATTGATGGTCGTCGCTCGCCCGGCCGTCATCGATCGCATTGCACCCACCGCTCGGCCGGACACGCGGATTGCCGGTTATCAGACCTGGCGAAACCTGCTCTTCTTGCACTGGCGGGTTTCGCCCGCCGAAGCGCGTGCGTCGGTCCCCGATTGGCTGAACGTCGACTATTTTGACGGCAGCGCCTGGATCGGCTTGGTCCTCTTTTCCATGTCGGGGGTGCGCCCTGGTGGTCGCCCCCAGTTCCGGGAGTGTCGGCCTTCCCCGAAACGAATGTGCGGACCTACGTCCACCTCGACGGTGGCGGACCGGGCGTCTGGTTTCTGAGCCTCGACGCCGGCGGATCGCTCGCGGCGAGGATCGGGCGCTCTCGATGGGGGCTTGCCTACCACCACTCGAAGATGCGCGTCCGCCGTTCTGGGATGCGAATACGTTACGAATCGGAACGACTATGGCCGGGACAGATGGGTGTGGGCGGCCGCGTCGAAGCTGAAATTGGTGACGTTTCCAGCCGATTGCATCGCGGCGTCGATCCGGGACGTGCGGTTCCTGGGTCCCTGGAACATTTCCTCATCGAGCGCTACATCCTCTACACGCAGAAGAACGATCGTCTGCTTCGCGGACGCGTACATCATGTCCCGTACCCGCTCCGCGAAGCCAAGGTGACCTTTGCCGAGCAATCATTCTTGAGCGACCTCGGCCTGCACTGCGATCGGCCTCCCGATCATGTGGTCTTCAGTGAGGGGGTTTCGGTTGAGGTCTTCCCTCTGCGGCCTGTGATCGGCGAAGCGTGACAAGGACAGGCGCGTCATTGGATCGTCCCGACGCCGTCCATGAAGAAGTCCCCGATGCCCTGGGTCACCGCGATGATCCAAAGATTTTCAGACCGCTGAAGTCGCTTATTGGGCTCAGCTGCGCCGAAGCTTGGGCGTGCTACAATCTCGGTCTGCGGCGGGGCACTTCCTTGCGAGCGTTGCCAGAGGGCACTGAGAGATGGGTACAGAGATTACTGCCGAGGCGAAGTATCGTCGCTCATCCTACCGGGTGAGTTTGCACCTCGACTCCAAAACACTGACTCTTCGCGACGAGCTGAAGCTGTCGATCCCCCTAAAGGACGTTCGGCAAGCCGTCACAAAAGATGGCCAGCTTACGATCGGATGGAACGACGACAAAATTGTGCTTCACGTCGGCGCCCAGTCCGAGCGTTTGGCGAAAAAGATTTTGAATCCCCCGAGTCTGCTCCAGAAACTGGGCATCAAACCCAACTCCTCCGTGTCAGTCGTCGGGTTGAATGACGAGCCGTTCCTGGAAGATCTCCGGCAGCGAGCCGGCTCCGTGAGCGACGGCAAAGCCAAACCGCAATCCGACGTGATCATCGTACGGGTTGACGGGCGAACGAATCTTGAGCGGCTAAAAACGCTGCGGCGCTCGCTCAAGAGCGACGGCGCGATTTGGGTGTTGTGGCGGAAGGGTTTAAAAGGCCCGAGCGACGTGAAAGAGTCCGACGTCATGGCAGCCGCAAAGACGCACGGCTTGGTCGACGTGAAAGTGGCGTCATTCTCGGACGAATTGAGCGCGCTCAAACTTGTGATCCCCGTGGCGCTTCGCTAGGCGACCGTGGTGCTACCGTCAGACGGGCGACACATCGAGCGGGTGAGAGCTTAGAAACTCGGAAAGCTCGTCGGCGTTGAAGACGCCGGTTGTTGCCCCCGTCGCGCGGACGCAGCTTGCGCCGAGGCGCTCCCCACGCGGACACATTCGCTCGTATCGCATCCTTCCAAGAGCGCGTGAATGTATCCCGCGGCGAAGGCGTCACCGCTTCCTGTGCCGTCGACGAAATCGACCGGAAACGCGGCCGCGCGGAAAATGCCGTTCGCGCTGGCGATGACCGAGCCTCGGCCGCCGCAAGTAATCACCACTGTCTGCGCGCCGGCTTGGCGGAACGCAGCGGCCTGGCCTGCCGGATCGGCGAGCTGGGTGATGGACCGCGCTTCATGGTCGTTGGGTAAAAAGACGTCAGTCGAGGGCAAGACGGGCTCGAGGAAGGGCCAGCAGTCCTTGCCCTGAGGAACGACGACATCGAGGACCGTCTTCACGCCGAGTTCGCGAGCTGCGCGGAACAGGGCGGCGATCCGTTCGGGTGTCGGCTGGTCGCTGAGCGCATAACCCCCCACGTAGACGGCGCGGGTCTGCTCGAGCAACTCGGAGGAAATCTCGTTGCCATCGAGCCGTGCGTTGGCTCCGGGAGAGTGAATGAAGCGGCGATCCTCTCCTCTCACGTTGATGATCATTGACGTGCTCGTGGCTTCGTCCGGCAAGCTCGCGACATGGGCCACCTCCACGCCGACGGAACGCAGTGCGTCGATCACGATCCGCCCGAACGCATCGTCGCCAACCCTCCCGACCACTGCGGCCCTGCGCCCCAAGCGAACCAAATCGACGGCCACGTTCGCCGCGCAGCCGCCGATGCTCAAGTGGGTTCGCGACGTGAGGACGAGTTCGCCGGCCTGCGGAAGGTGCGATATCGGCTCGCAGACGTGATCGGCGACCACGATCCCTAAGCACAAGCAATCTAAAGCTACGTCTTTGTGCATCGGTCAACGGTACCGATTCAGAATCCGCACGCTTGTGCTCGTGTCAATTTTCGGGTTGTCCATCGGGCCTTCTCCCCGGCTCCAGGCGCGCGAACTATTTTGGTCGACCTTCGCAGGCTCTCAACATTGCTTCAAGCGGCCCGGCGTCTGCCAGTCGGTGATCACTTCCGATTTCGATGAGCGTCGATTGTGGCAGTCCGCTGTTGCGAACCAGTTCTTCACTGTCGGCAAATGGGATCACTTCGTCGGCTCGCGAATGCAGGATCGTTGTGTTTGATTTCACCGTCCTGGCCGTGCCAAAGCGCTTCCATGCAGGACAAAGCAACACGAGCGGCGTGTCGCCCGACCGAATGGTCAGGGCGACGGCACCGCCGCGGCTCGAGCCGACAATCACATCGGGGTGGTGCCGGTCGAACTCGGCTTGAGCAATCTGAACGGCACCGGTGAAATCTTCGTCTGGCAAAGCGGGATTAGCGACGTCATGGCCGTGACTGGCGAGATAGCTTGGCTTCACGCCGCCGGGGATCGATTGCCAGCCGTGAAGAAAGAGGATTTTCATCGTGGCCACCAACTGCGGCTAGCGCGGTGCAGCTGAGAGTTTTTCGACGAACGGCACGACGTCACGCTGATAAGTGAACTCGGGAGTCTTAGGTGCCTGGCTGTTGTCGAACCGCTTGGCGAGCTTCCCGCTCTGATCGTAAACGAAGACCGCCGGCGGGCCGCCGAGGTGGATCTTGTTGTAGAGGTCCTCGCTCGGATCGCTCGAGATCACATTCAGCAGACCGATCGCCTGGTGCTTCGACAGGAATTCTAGCACAGGCTTGCGGAACGACTCGGCGGGTTCGCCGCGGCCCCCGAATAATCGGTGTCGAAGGAGATGCATCGCACTTTGTCGCCGAACCGTTTCTGCAGAGCGACCAGGTTGGGAAACTCGCGGACGCACGGGTCACAATACGTCGACCAAACGTCAAGCACTACCACTTTGCCGCGGAACTCTTCACGACGCTTTTGGGTTTGGTCCCAACTCAGGATTTCGACCATCGGCCGCGCGATCGCGGGGGCTTGCGGGGCCGCCGGCCTTCCGGTGCTTTCCCGGGAAGGGTCGCGATTTGCGCAACCGGCGGTCAGAAGCAATCCAGCCACTGCACCTGCGAATAAGAAGCGGATATTCAAGACGCAGTCAGTCCAAGGTTCAACATGCTGGCGGGAGGCAAGACACGAATCGTGCCAATTCCCGATGCTGATACGATAACATTATGGTCACGGAGCATTCCTGCGCACGACCGCGACGTGGGGATCATTCCTGTGTAACAGCTCTTCCTGGTCGGCGGCAAACTCCTTGGAATCTATCTTCTCTGAGCGGGTTTGTTCAGGCAGTTTTTCTGCTCGCGGGCGGGAAACTGCATTCTGGCGAGCAATGTTCGCTAGGCGGCGGCTCGCCCCTCCGTGAAGCAAACGTGAGCGGGGAAAGCGAAAGCGGTCGCGAGCGACCGCGACCAAAGCGCCGGATTGTTCGCAACCTGCGTGAACCCGTTTCGGCTGTAAAGCGGACGGCAGGCGAGATTGGCATCCGTCGGCCGCAATTGACCGAAGATCGCTGTCGCCTTCTCCTGCGCGAGCTGATTCGCGATGTGGGCCAAAAAGGCGTCCTCGATGCCCAATCCCAAGGCGCGACAACTCATCACCAGATGATCGATGCAGTTCTGACGCACCCACGCAGCGGCGATCAGCCCGTATTGTGTGAATCGATCCTCGGCCTCGAGCACGTACAGTTGGCGGCCCGCCAGGTGCCGCTGGTGGCATTGCTCGAGCGTGTAGCGTGCTCCCGTGGTGTTGAACTGATTCGTTTTGTTGAACAGCTCGAGCGCCCGGCTCATGTGCAGGTCTCTCGTGCTGCGGACGATCGAGAGGGTCACGCGGACGCCGAGCGTTTTTAAAAACTCGTCCTGCGAGAGCTGCCTGCGGATCGATTCGCGCTCGAGCTGCCCGCGCACCATCTCGGACTTTTGGCTCGACTCCCGCGTGATCACACTTGGCTGCGTTTCGGGCGACCAGAGCAGGATCCGCTTCAAATAATAGAGGTGCCGGCCCAGCACCCGCACGCCGGGCAACCCCGCCTCGATCGCGGCCCGCTCCACCGGATTGTCGTCGATCATCACGGCGTTCTGCGGCCGCAGATTCAGTTCTCGCAGAATTTCCATGAGGTTCTCGACCTTGCTGCAGAAGTTGATCCTGCGGACGGCAAAATCAGTCAGGGCGATTTGCCCCTGCACGATCTGCGTCCAGTTCGAGACGATGGACTGCTCGTCGTTCTTGCTGACGATCGCCAGCAGGATGCCGCGCTTTTTCAAGAAGAGCAGCGCTTCCATCAAACCCATCGGCCAGCCTTCCAGCACTCCGAGCGTCCCCTCCGCGGCCACGCCGCGCCACAAGGTGTCGTCGAGATCGATCGCGACCAGCTTGACCGCGTCCTGCTGGCGGAGCGAGCGATGCATCGCAAAGATCTCGTGCAGGACCGCCTCGAAGAACTCGAGCCACCTCGCGGCATAATGATGCTGCATCGACGTGGGCGGCTCGATGCGGTTCAGGTCGTGGTCGTGATCGCCGTCGCTGAGTGTGGTTCCGTGGGTGAATGACCAAACCATGTCGTCCTGGCAGGCCTTTTTGCCGATGCTGGCAGAGACCTGGTCGGCGTCGACAAAGTGCACGTTTTCGTGTTTCGCGACTTCCGCAGCCAGGAACATGTTGAGCTGCTCGACAAAGTGCATGACATTTCGCAGATCGTAGCGCGGCTGAAAGCGTCCAAGCGGATTCTGTTGCGGCACCAGAAACCCCAGTACGAACGTCAGCAGTTTTCGCTCGGCGTTGAGCCGCAGGACGTTGGCGAGATACCGCGCGAGACAATCCTGCGTCTCTTGCAAAAACTCCTCGTGCCGCGCCCTGTCGTCGGGCAGCCGGAAGTAGGCGTTGCCGAGGATGGATCGCAAGGGAATGTGAATGATTTGAAAGTCGTACTCCGACGCCTGGGCCAGCGGAATATCGGGCAGCGAGTCGAAATTGTTCAACAGGATGAAATCGCCTTGAAACGCGGCGTTGATCATCGACGCGATCTGCGGGAACGGTTCGGCGAGGCAGCCTCCCACGACCAGAAAACGCAGGCCGGAATCCGGCGTCACCTTCAGATCGATCGGCGCGCGGTAACGGGAACCGTTGTGCAGGGCAAACAGCGTCGGATCGACTGGCGTCATCCGTGGCGAGCTGCCGGAGTCGGAAGGCGAGCTGGCTTGCATCCTGGCGTTTTTCCTTCCTACCATCGCAGTGGCGAGCGACGGTGCGGGATCCCGTTGATGAAGGGGCCCAGGGCATCTTCTGCCGGCTTCCTTGTCGGGTTCAATCGAGCGTCACGCAGACCTCTCACGGTCCCGGGATGGCGGCATAGCGGTTATGTCGCCGGTTTCCGCATCCGCGCGAAGGCCAATTTGATACGACCTCTCGACGAGGAGAATCTGAGCATGCAACAGCTTTTCCTGGTCGGCGGCAAACTGCTTGGAATCTATTTTCTCGTAAGCGGGTTTGTTCAGGCGGTTTTTCTGCTCGCGGGAGGGAACCACATTCTGGCGAGCAATACCACCCTCATCGCCACTTTGTTCGCTCAGTTGATCGCCGGAATTACCTTGGCCATTTTCACGAGAGCCATCCTCAATCTGGTCGGCCTTCGCAGCCTTGATCAGGCGGCTTCGCGAATCTCCCCTCGATCGGCGCTGGAGGTTGGTTGCGTGCTCCTGGGTTTGATGGAATTTGTGCAGTACGTCCCCCAATTCGTCCGCCGATTGGCGGAATATCAGGAAACTGCGCGGAGTTCTTTGTTCCCCCTCGGCGTCGCCGAAGCGGTGGCCTTGGCAGTGTCGCTCGTGCTGGTGTTCGCAGCGCGGCCGATCGCCGGATTGATCTGCGCCGCCAACACTCGTGGGCCGCGCGGAATCACAGGTTCCGAAACACCCGTTTCGCTCTAGCCGCGCGTGTCTGCGTCGCCAGGGCCGGAAAAAGCGCCGGCACGCGGACGGACACTCAGTTCGCCATCGCGAGGCGTTCTTCTTTTTCCGCGCGGCGGCGAGCCACGACGTCGTCTTGCAAGCTGGCCGGAACCTGCTTGTAGCGGAAGAACTCCATGCTGAAGGAGCCCTTGCCCTGCGTCATCGAGCGCAGCTCGTTGGCGTAGTCGAACATCGTGGCCAACGGCACCTCGGCAAGGATTACGCTGACCGCGTTGCGAACTTCGGTCTGAGTAATGATGCCCCGCTTACTCGAGATGTGGCCGGTGACCGGTCCCTGAAATTCCTCGGGGACCTCGACCTCGAGCTTCATGATCGGTTCCTGCAGCGCCAACTTCGTCTTCTTGAGCGTGTCGCGCATGCAGTTGAAGCCGCAGATGTTGAACGCCATTTCGGACGAGTCGACGTCGTGATAGGTCCCGTCTTCCAGAATCGCACGCACGCCGACCACCGGGCATTCACAGAGCGGCCCCTTTTCGAGGGCCCGCTTGAACCCTTCATCGACCGGCTTGATGTACTCCTTCGGAATGCGTCCTTGCGTGACTTCGTTAACGAACTCGTAGGGCTCGGTCGCGTCCTCGGGGAGCGGTTCGACCTTGCCGACAACGTGTGCATACTGTCCGGAGCCGCCGGTCTGCTTCTTGTGCTTGAAGTTGAATTCGATCGGCTTCGTCGGGCATTCGCGATAGGCGACCTTCGGCTCGCCGATCAGCGTCTCGCATTTGTATTCGCGCCGGATGCGCTCGACGTAAACTTCCAGATGCAGTTGCCCCATGCCGGCAATCAGGGTTTGGCCCGATTCCTGGTCGGTCATCACGCGGAAGGTCGGATCTTCGCGGCGGAAGCGTTCGAGAGCTTTGGAGAGACGATCGGCTCCGTCGCGCTTCATCGGCTCGATCGACAGGCGGATCACTGGCTCGGGGACGAAGATGCTTTCGAGGGCCACGTCGACCCCCGGACCGCAAAACGTGTCGCCCGACGCGCAGTCGACCCCGACGACGGCGACGATGTCGCCCGCTTCGGCGACGTCAACGTCTTCGCGTTGATCGGCATGCATGCGGACCAAGCGGCCGAACCGCATCTTCTTGCCGGTCCGTTGATTCGTGTAGCTTTCGCCCTTCTGAATCTTGCCCTGATAGACGCGGAAATAGGTGAGCTGCCCGAACGTCTCGACCACGGTCTTAAAAGCCATGGCGACGAGCGGATCATCAGGTGAACTGGTGAGCGCTTTGCGCGCCCTTGGATCCGTGGGCCGTCGATGTCGCTGCTTCCCCGGCCGCCGGCTTGACCGACAGGTCGATCGCCTCGATTTTGCGATCCTGAGGGCTCGGCAAGTAGGCGATCACTCCGTCGAGAAGCTCCTGCACGCCCTTGTTGCGGAAGGCCGTCCCCATCATCACGGGCGTCAGCTCTTGCGAGAGCGTGGCCTCGCGAATGATCGGACGAATCTCGGCCGTGGTGACCGGTCGCTCTTCCAACAGCGCGACCATCAGATCGTCGCTATAAAGCGACAAGGTCTCCAGCATGTGGGCGCGGGCCTTCGCCGCTTCCTCGGCGTATTGTGCGGGGATGGCTTCGCGGCGGACGTCCTCTCCCTGCTCGCCGTCGAAGTAGACGGCCTGCATCTCGATCAAGTCGATGACGCCGGCAAATTCCGAGCTGAGGCCCATCGGGATCTGCAGAGGCAGCGGCGTGACGCCGAGCTTCTTTTGAATTTGATCGATGACCGATGCAGGGTTGGCACCGATGCGGTCGACTTTATTGATGAAGGCAATTCGCGGAACGTGATAGCGCTTCATCTGCCGATCGACGGTCAGAGACTGGCTCTGCACGCCGCCGACGGCGCAGAGCACAAGCACGGCTCCGTCGAGAACGCGTAGACTGCGCTCGACCTCGACCGTGAAGTCGACGTGTCCCGGGGTGTCGATGACATTGATGCAATGATCATCCCACTCGACCTGGGTCGAAGCGGAGGTGATGGTGATGCCCCGCTCGCGCTCGAGGTCCATGTAGTCCATGGTTGCCCCGCCGTCGCCTCCCTTGACCTCCTGCATCCGATGAATTCGGCCGCAGTAGTAGAGAATCCGCTCCGTGAGGGTGGTCTTCCCCGAGTCGATGTGGGCGGAGATTCCGATGTTGCGATAGCGATCTAGGCTTTTCATGGAACTCAACTTACGTTCAAAACATCCCAACCGGGCAACGTTGCCACAGCCGCCACTGGCTGCGGGATCTGCCCAGAACCTACTAACAGGAGGGCCCCGAATGCGAAAATCGGTCACGGACGGCCCGCAACACGCCCCGAAACGGCCGCGGCAGCGACAAAATCGCCAGCCACGCAGGCGAGTTGACCGCACCGCGACCTTCGCCACAAAACGAACGGGCGAACGGTTCTGGCGGGTCTAGGGTGAACGTAACATCGTATCCGCTGCGGTGATCCGCGGGAAGGGGAATTAGGCCCAACCGCGTGCCGCCGCCGCCGAATTCATAGGTTTTTTATGGTTTGTTCGCAAGCTCCCAGCGGTTGCTCGGGCCGAACTGCGGAAAGTGGGGCCGAGATGCCACTTTCGTTTGCGAGATTGGCCCTTAATTCGGGCGCGAAGCGACATTGATGCAATTCGTGCTGCGATATACAGTTCGCACCCTTCACTCCGCTCCTCGTGCAGTTATCGACAATCTCCACCGCATGCGGACAGATTTGTGCTGACGCATCTCGACGAACGTGGGACTCGGCTGGTTAAATCAGCGCTGATTGCCCTTTGCATCGGCGTCGGTGCGGCCGGCTGCTTGGGGCTCGACGTCGCCGGCACTCTTCGGTGGCCGGGGTCAAAGACCGACCAACCTCTGCCCGCCCGAATGACGGTCGCCTGGAAGAACGACATCCAGAAGAAATCCGGTAAGAGCATGCTGCGGGGCTTTGAAGGCAAAGTGCGGTTCTTCGCCGCCGACCCGAAACCGGCCGACAAAGACAAAGAGAAAAAAGATAAAGACGGGTGGAAGAAACCCGAGATCCCGCCGAAGGGAATCCTCGCCGACGGAACTCTCACTGTCTATGCCTTCGAAGAGACTCCCGACGGCAAAGAGGGGAGCGGGCCGGCGAAGAAGTATGTCTTCCCCGCGAAAGAACTCAGAAGGGTGCACCGCGAGGGGCCACAAGGTCACGAATACAATGTCTGGCTGGCCTGGGATAAAGTGGGCGGAGTCGAAACGCACATCCGGTTGCTGGCGCGTTTCGATCCGACGGGCGGCGGACAGGTGGTGATGTCCGACAACTCGCGAGAAGTGCTGCCTGGGCTGACGATCCAGTACGCGTCCGGCGTCTCGCCAGAGATGCGGAAAGCACCGCGTGATTCGACGGGCCATCCAGTGACTCACGCCGACTTCGACACGGATGCGGACGCATCTCGCGACTCGAAGCCGCCAGCGAACGCCTCGAACCCAGATCGTCTCGACGAGACGCGATGAGATGGTCGCTTCTTCTTATTTGCTCTTCGCGGGTAGGCGCGCGCGGATCTCCAGCGCGGCGGCGACAGAATCAGGCTCAAAACGACAAGCGCGCCAAACGCGCTGTAAATGAGTGTGAAGATCCGGGGGTCGGCCTGGTAAAACAGGGCCTGATGCACGCAGCGCCCGATGAAGTCGCCCTCTTCCACTGCCTGTCCGGCCCGCGATCGCAGCCAGTCTTCCCAGGTCGTCAGCGGACACGTGATGCCCGACCACGATTCGAAAACCACCACGCCGATGGCCGCCAGGTGTAAGAGCCGAAACGTCCGATTTCGGATCCAGTTCCATCGCAGCAAGATGCCGACGAGAATCGCCAGCTCGCCAAAGATCACGAAGGCGACGTAGCTGGCGTGCAGCACGACGACGACGTCAGCCAGGGCGCTGTACAGAGACTCCATATAAATAGGAGACCTGTGAGCGGCCGTTTATTCCCCGGCTGATCATCCCGGACGGCGTCAATCCGCCCGCCAGGCTTGGATGTCTTCGAACTTTTTCCGGGCCGGCTCTAACGAAGCCAACTCACGCTTCACGTTCCGCGCGCAGCGTGCCAATTCGCTTTTCGGGTCGAGCGCAATCGCTTCATTTAACAGTTTCGTCGACATTTCTTTTGCGTGCAGGCCGTAAAGAAGCTCCGCCTTGATCGCGAGGATACGTTGGAGGTCATCGCGCGGCGGCTTCGCGCCGGCAACGAGCGCATTGAGCCGACCAATTGCCCCAACGTAATTCCCGCCGTTGATTAGAGGAAAGACGCTGTCTCTGACCTCGCATTCGACCTGGCGATGGGTCATGGTCGTTTCGTATTTGCTACGAAGCCCGGCCGAGTTTTGAGGGTCGAGCTCGGTCACCCGCTCTTGAAGGTCGGCGTATTCTGTATCGGCGAACCGAGCGACTTCATTCAAAGCCCTGTCCAGGTGATGGGCCCGTTCGATGCCAGCTGTGGCATCGGCCAGAGCGAGCTGCCGGTCGCGTTTCTTACGAACCTTTCGCAGGCGCTGGAACTCGCATAAATAGGCAAATGCTCCCTTTGCGACCAGCTCCGACCGGGCGTAAGGAGTGCCGTGCGAATCCAACAGCACGAATGTGGGAAACTTGGTGACTGACAGTCGCGTCGCCCAAGTGCTGAACCGGGCGGCGTCTTCGGGCAGCGTGTCGTGAGACAGAGTCAACCTGAGGAGCACAAACGCTCCGCCGATCGGGCGGAGAAATGCGTCACTATCGACCACACTGGCGGAAGATGTCGCTCTGGGCGTCCCGGTGGTGCTTAAGTCCGCCGGCCGAGTGAACTCCAGCAAGATGTCTTTGCCCTCAGCGCTGGCGATGCGTTGCGCGATTCGCCAGTCGTCGAGCCAAGTCGGAAGGAGCGCCGCGCTCGACGCGGGGTGCGGGACCGACGATGGTGGAGCGGGCGGTTTGAGGAAGATGTCGAGGGTCACTGCCCCCAGAGCGCAGATTGTCAAGAAGATGAGGTTGCGCGCGATCGGTGGCAAATTTCTGATGCGAGTATCCTTGTTTCTTCATTTGGCCGCTCCGAAGGCTTCCGTACAGTACGGTGCGACGGATGCGTGACGATTTCGCCTACAACTATGCAAACTCGATGCCGCGAGGCGTCGATGAGCGAGCGGCAACGCGTCAACGCGTGCCTATCAAAGCTCTTATGCTGGCGGCGCCGGGGCTCGGAAGAGCCTGCGGACTGGATTCGTCGTGGGCACGCTCGCCTCGAACGCAGGCACAAAGACAGACGAATCTCGCCGCCGACCAGACGTTCACTGCTGCCCGAAACGTCCGCTATCTCTTAGCGGAAGAGTTTCGCCGGAATGTCGCCGGATTTTCTTCGGTAGCCGCGAGACTCGAATCGCGGGACGCTGCGTTTCATCCTGCTTGATGCGTCGACGATAGGCAGACAGGATGTCGCTGCGCGTGACGATGCCGATCAGCCGCGTCGGCTCGTTGCGGAGGATGACCGGCAACCGCCCGATGTTGTGATTCACCATGTGGTCGGCCGCTTGCCGAACGGTGCAATCGTCGTAGACAAACTTTAGAGTCCGCATCACCAATTCGCGGAGCGTTTGGCTGTCGGCAGCGGAATCGGGCTGCATGTCTCTGCGGGTCAGCACTCCGATGACAACGCCCCTGCCGTCGACGATTGGAAAGCCCTGATGGCGCGATCCGGCAGCATTTGAGGCCAGCCAGGCGCGGGTTTTGGCGACGGTGTCGTCGGCGTACAGCGTCACTGCCGGTTTGGAGACGATCTCGTCGACGGTGATCTGCTCCAGCGGATCGGGAACATATTCGGCCGGCGTCCGGATCCCTCGCCGGGCGATCTTTTCGGTCATGATCGAGTGCTTGCCCGCCAGGCTGGCGACGAGATAGCTCGCGGCGCAGCCGGCCAACAGAGGCAGCAGACCGTGCGGCTGGCACGTCGTCTCGAAGGCAAAGACCGCCGAGGCCAGAAACGCGCGCGAGGCTCCGGCGAAAGTCGCCGCCATTCCTACGAGCGCCGCCAGTCGCAAGTCGATGCCCGCGAATGGCAGACACCACATTGCGGCCGCCCCCAGCGTTTGCCCGAACCCCGCGCCGATGGTCAGTAACGGCGCCAACGTTCCTCCCGACGTTCCGCTCCCCAGCGAGATCGACCAGGAGAGAAACTTCATCAGACAGAGGAGGATCACGACTCGAATTGCCAGCCCTTGGTCGAGAATCGATCGGATGTTGTAGTAACCGACGCCGAGTGTGTCCGGATAGAAATATCCAATGACTCCGACTGCCACTGCACCCAGGGCGGGGCACCACATCCAGTGAATGGGGAGTCGATCGAAGGTGTCTTCGATTGCATAGAGGATGCGATTGATTCCGGCGGCGACCAGACCAAGCACCATTCCCAGAACGACGTAGAACGCGAGCGCTGAGAGTGGCACCGGCGACAGGTCGCTCATCGCAAAAATCGGGTCGTGCCCAAACAGGAGCAGCCGAATGCCGGCCGCCGCGGCGCTCGCCAGAGCCACAGGAATGATCGAACGCGCGCGGAATTCGAACAGCAATAACTCGATCGCCAGCAAAACGGCCGAGACGGGGCTGCCAAACGTGCCAGCCATTCCCGCCGCGGCTCCGGCGGCCAGCAGGGTCTTGCGTTCCGACGGCGTGGTGTAAGTGAACTGCCCGAACAGCGACCCGAGGGCGCCTCCCGTCGCAATGATGGGACCTTCCGCGCCGAACGGACCGCCTGTCCCAATTGAGATTGCGGCCGACAGCGGCTTCAAAAATGTGAGGCGCGCGGGAATACGGCTCTCTTTGGTGAGCACGCCTTCCATCGCCTCAGGAATGCCGTGGCCGCGGATGGCCTTTGAGCCGTAGCGCGCCATGAAGCCAACGATCAACCCACCGACGATTGGCACTCCGATCGCGAGGACTCCCAGGGTGTTGTCCGCGGGGCTTGCTGGAGCAGCGGAGATGCGATGGAAGAACGCGAAGTTCGTGATGAAGTCGATCAGCAGGATCAGTAGCTTGGCCACGAACGCCGCCATCACACCCAGGACGATCGCCACGAGACAGATATGGACCGTGCGTCGATCGACGAGCGAGGACTCGGCGGGCACGTGCTCGGCTTGGCTCACCAAATCGAGCGACGGCGAGATAGTCAAACCGTCCGTCGTCGCGGAATGCGCATTGTCTTTTTTGATCATTCGGCTATCTCAGTTGAAGGAAGAGGAGCGCCGGGCTCCAAAACGGAATTAGCACAAAATGCGAAGTCGCTCAACGTGGAGCAACCGTTAGAGCCGCAAATCGATAGCGCTACGGGCTAACAATCGTCCCGGATTCGGGGCTGCTCGCCGTTGCGTAGAGTTTTTTCGGGATGCGGCCGGCGAGAAAGGCTTTGTGACCGGCGACGCACGCGAGCCGCATCGCCTCGGCCATCGTCAACGGGTCGCGGGCGCTGGCGATTCCCGTATTGAGCAGCACGCCGTCGCAGCCGAGTTCCATTGCCACGCTGACGTCGCTGGCCGTGCCAACGCCGGCGTCGATGATGACGGGATAATTGGGGTCGTTTTCCTTGAGGTATTCGAGGCAGATGCGGATGTTGTTCGGATTGAGCACACCCTGCCCGCTGCCGATCGGGCTGCCTGCCGGCATCACCGAGGTAGCGCCTGCCTCCTTCAAGCGTCGAGCGGAAACAGGATCGTCGGTCGTATAGCAAAGGACCTGAAAGCCCTCTTTCACCAGCAGCTCCGTTGCCCGCAAGGTCGCGACAGCATCGGGAAGCAACGTCTTTTTATCGGCCAGCACCTCGAGCTTTACCCAATCTGCACCGGGATTTTCCAGTCCTTGCAAGATCTCGCGACCGAGGCGAGCGACGCGGACCGCATCTTCAGCAGTGAAGCAGCCGGCCGTGTTCGGCAGAATCGTGAATCGCGACAGATCGATGAAGTCGAGGATACTACGACCCTGCGCGTCGATCAGCCGCTCGCGCCGCACCGCCACAGTCACAACCTCGGCGCCGCTGGCGTCGAGACAGTCGCGCATCAGCTCGTAGGTGGTGTACTTGCCGGTGCCGACAATCAGCCGCGACTCGAACGTATGCGAGCCGAGGACGAGCGGAGATTCGCAGTGCGTGGCGGTCACGGTCTCTCTCAAAGGTCTGTGCTCTCGAATTTCTGCATCATAATTGATCGCCCATTCAGCCGCCTCCGACCAGCGTGACGATCTCGACTCGATCGCCTGCCTCGAGCGTGCAAACGGCGTGTTGTCCGCGAGGGACCAGGTCGCGGTTGCGCTCGACAGCCACGAGTCGCGGCTGCATCTGCAACTGGGCGAGGAGCGCAGCCACCGTGGTGCCGGAAGGGATCTCCTGCAGTTCTCCGTTGACGACCACCTGGATCATGGACAGCCCTGGGCTTTCACGCGAATCGGCGCCTCATTTGCGACGCTTCAAAGTGAGCGCGAGCGGTTGGCTTGCCAACGACGACCACCGCCTCTGATTCTCGCATAGATCGGCCCGATTAGGGAGCGCGGGGACCAGAGCGACCGCCGCGCTAAGAGTTCGCGCGCCGTGCCCCTTTTTTGGGCACAGTGTGCCAATCGACCGCGCGGCCGTCGGAGAAAAGATTGCACTCTCAGCAAGATCGAGTATGCTCAAATTTGCGCGTGCAAGCACTGCCGTTTCGCGACGGGGCGCATTTGAGGCCAGATTGATGTCGACCGCCAAGCCACTCGACGGCAATCGAATTCTGATTTTCGTCGCCGACGAATACGAAGACCTCGAACTCTGGTATCCGAAACTGCGACTCGAAGAGGCCGGCGTACACGTGACCGTCGCCGGGCCCGAAGCGGGAAAGATGTACCGCGGCAAGCATGGCTATCCGTGCGCCGCCGATGCTGCGATCGCCGACATGGAATCGGCCGACTTCCAGGGAGTTCTCTGTCCAGGCGGCTGGATGCCCGATAAAATTCGCCGTGACCCCCGAACGCTGGCACTTGTACGCGAGTGCGCCGAAGCGGGCAAACTTGTGGCGGCGATCTGTCACGGCGGATGGATCCCGATTTCGGCCGGAGTTTACCACGGAGTCAAGGTAACCGGTTCGCCGGGAATCAAGGACGATCTCGTGAACGCTGGAGCGATCTGGCAAGACACCCCGCTGGTTGTCGACCGCCATTTTGTGTCGAGCCGCAAACCCACGGACCTGCCCGAATTCATGACGGGCGTCCTTCGCGTCCTGTCGCGCTCAGCGAAGGCGGTCGCGCGATGAGAGGGCAGACTCGAACCATCGGTTTACTCGGCGCGGCCGGACTCTTTGCGCTCGCCTGCATTCCGTCACGGAGCGACGCCGTGGAGATTATCGGGCATCGCGGGGCGTCGCACGATGCTCCGGAGAACACGCTCGCCTCGATCCGCCTCGCCTGGAAACAAAACGCTGACGCGTCTGAAACGGACGTGCATCTCACCAAAGACGGTCAGATCGTGGTCATCCACGATTTCAATACGCGTCGCCTCGGCAGCCGCAATCGCAAGGTTGCCGATCAGACCTTGGCCGAGCTCAAGCAACTCGATATCGGCCGTTGGAAAGGTGAGCAGTGGGCCGGAGAGCGGATCCCCACGCTGGCCGAATACCTGGCTGCGATTCCTGAGGGGAAGCGGCTGTTTATCGAGATCAAATGCGGTCCGGAAATCGTGCCGCGACTGGTTGAGGTGATCCACGCAGCGCACAAGCGCCCCGAGCAGACGTGTTTGATCGGCTTTTCTTACGAAGTGATGCAGGCCGCCAAGCGAGAACTTCCGCAACTGAAGTGCTACTGGATCGTAGAATTGAAGCGGAATCGGGAGACGGGTCGTTGGACCCCACAGCTGGCAACCCTCATCCGAAAGGCCAAAGACGCGGGGTTGGACGGAATCGATTTTGGCGATTCTCCGGCACTGGATCGCGAATTTGTCAGCAAGCTCAAACAATCGGGGCTCGGTGTCTATACCTGGACGGTCGATTCCGTACAGGAGGCGAAACGCTTAGAGCAAGCCGGGGTCGATGGGATCACCACCAACAAGCCCGGTTACTTGAAGGAGTCACTGATGGGCCACCCCTGATCGAAGGGGTGCGGGTCGTCGCTGTCCCGGCACAGTATTAATCAGGTGCTGGATGGGGCCAGCGATTCACGGAATGAGTCCTGTCGGAGTGTGATCGAAATGCGGATGTACCGATTCTTTCTCGGGACCACTGCGGCCGCGGCTTGGTTCTTCCTGCCGATCGAGACGAATTCAGTAACAGCGGGCGGAACGCCGAACGCGCCCGCCCAACAACTTGCTGCGGTCGACCGCGCCATCACGCACGATGCAGTGACCGGCGCAACTGTCCGCCTCGACAGCCCCCGGTTTGCGGAGCGCGAAGCCGCCTCGAAAGAGCTGCTGGCCGCCGGAGCGCCGGCCGTGGCTGCCTTGCTTGACGTCGCGAAGGAGGGAAGCCTGGAAGCGGCCGTCCGAGCGGTCGGGATCCTCGAGGCCATTTACGTTTCTGCGGGAGACGTCGAGGAGAGCACGACCGAGGAATTCTGGTGCGAGTTCAATGATCTGATCCGCGCCTATCTCTGGCTCGACCTGCGAGAGGCTCAGACGACAGCCGATGCGGCTGAATTTGCGCTCGACGAACTCGAGCGCACCGGGCGGCCGGCCGTTGCCGATCGGGCGGAAGTCGCTCTGCAGTCGCACTACGAGATTCGCGAACGAAGAGCGCTGGCCGAGATCGCGCGGCTGCACGGGAAGGCCCTGTTTGGAAACGTATCGCCCCTGCTCTTCTGGAACCCTCGAGTTAACCCGCCACCGATGCCCAACGAACTGCAACGAGAAGCGACAAAGGGGCGCGGCGAACTCACGATGGTGGTCATCGGCCCGAAATGGACGGGGGGAGACGAGGGGCTCAAGCAAGTGGCCCGGCTCAAGCGGCTGCACCAGCTCTATCGCATCGAGGGAAAGCAGGTCACGGACAACGGCATCATGCGACTGCGAGCGGCGCTCCCCGGGCTCGAGATCCAGGTGCGCGCCGCCGCCAAGCTGGGAATCGAACATCATCTCGACCCGCTGGGCCCCGCCGTGGAGCAGGGCTGCGTGATCGCAACGGTCAAGCCGGGCGAGGCAGCCGCGAATGCGGGCCTGCGCAGCGGCGACGTGATCTTGCGATTTGCCGGCCAGACCGTCGCCAATTTCGATTCGCTGATCGAGATCCTGCGTCACTACAATCCCGGCGATATCGTCGACGCGGAGATCTTACGCAACCAGCAGCCGATGACGTTTCAGCTCACGCTGACCGGCTGGGATTGAACCCGCATTCTGCGGCTTTGGGTCGTCGCCCCACGCGTACGGCGAATTGAGCGCCCGGCCTGCGCAAATGCTGTGGACCGCACGGTCGTTACTCGCGTAACAGGCCGCCCCGTCAGCCCGTGTTGATTTTGGGCAACTGTTTCGTTTTTTGCGCGCGCCTGCGGAATCGTGAGCTACGTTTTCGTTGTCAAGCGGCCGGAAAGGCGCCGATTTCGCGTTTCCGCCGCGCGGCTTTTCGGGCACTCTCACAGCGAAATCGCATCGAACCAGGGAGTAACGGATCCGATGGTCAACGCCAAGTTCGTTCCGCCTCGCACCGGCCGGCCCACCGCCGAACAAGGGCAGACCGATTTCGACGAGTTGAAGCGGCTGATTCACGGGAAGCTCGTCGACAAGCTCGACCTGACCCGCCTGGGCGACCTCGAAGGCGACACGTTGCGACGTGAGATCCGCCTCGTCGTCGAACACTTGTGCGACACCGAAAATCCGCTGCTCAACCGCTCGGAGCGCGAAAAGCTCATCGAGGAGGTGCTCGACGAGACGTTCGGCTTCGGGCCGCTCGAGGCGCTGCTCAAAGAGGACGGCGTCGCCGATATCATGATCAACGGCCCCAAGAACATCTTCCTGGAAAAGAACGGGCGGATTCAGCGCTCGAAAATCACGTTTCGCGACAACGACCACCTGATGCAGATCCTGGACCGCATCGTGTCCAAGGTCGGGCGGCGCATCGACGAAACGTCTCCGATGTGCGACGCCCGCCTTCCCGACGGCTCCCGTGTCAACGCGATTATCCCGCCGTTGGCGCTCGACGGCCCGGCGATCACCATCCGGCGTTTCGGTTCCAACCCGCTGACTCTCGAAGATTTGCTGCGGTTCGGCGCCTTCACCCCCGAGATGGTCATGCTCCTGGAAGGGGCGATCAAGGCCCGGCTCAACATGATCGTTAGCGGAGGCACCGGCTCCGGCAAGACCACGCTGCTCAACACGCTGTCGAGCTTTATTCAGGGCGATCAGCGAGTCATCACGATCGAGGACGCGGCCGAACTTCAGCTTCAGCAAGAGCACGTGCTGCGGCTCGAAACCCGGCCCGCCAATATCGAAGGCAAGGGCCGGGTCAACGCCACCGACCTTGTGCGAAACGCCCTGCGTATGCGGCCCGACCGAATCATCATCGGCGAGTGCCGTGGTCCGGAGGCCCTCGACATGCTTCAGGCCATGAACACCGGCCACGAAGGCTCGCTGACCACGATCCACGCCAACGCCCCGCGAGACGCCGTCTCCCGTTTGGAGACCATGATCAGCATGGGCGGCATCGACATTCCGCTCAAGGCACTGCGGCACCAGTTCGCTTCGGCCGTCGATTTGGTCATTCAGGCCAACCGCTTGCAGGGAGGGCCACGAAAAGTCACCCATATCACGGAAGTGCTCAACATGGAGCAGGACACCGTGATCATGCAGGACATTTTCCTGTTCGTGCAGGACGGCATCGACGAAACGGGCCGCGCCTTTGGACACTTTACGGCGACCGGCGTGCGTCCGTCCTTCATGCCTCGCTTGGAATCGGCCGGAGTGCGGCTCCCGGCGAACTTGTTCGCCGCACGTCAACTCGGGCGCTAAAGGCAACGGGTCCCGCTCGTCGAGCGAGAGGAATCTAAGTTCGGAACGGCCGCCACGATCGGCGACCATTGGGAATGTCGTCATGAATCCGATGATTATTTCGCTTGCCGCATTCTTGGGCGCCACGATGCTGATCATCGGCGTCGCCGCTCTGTCGGGCATGTTCAACTCATCCAAGGCGGAAGACCGCCTGGCGGTGATGACCGGCCGCAAGAAGGAGATGGAATCCGAAGGCATCGTCAAGGAAGAGCTTTTCCGCGAGGGAAGGGCCGGCATGGCCGGCGTGCTCAACGGTCTGCTCAAACGCCTGGAGGGGATGAGCCGGCTGTTCCAGCAAGCCGACTGTCCCGTCCGACCGGAGGTCTTCTTTGGAATCATGGGGATCTGCGCGGCTATGGGCTTTGCCGGGATGGCCATTACGCACGCCCCGCTGCCTTTGCTTCCGGCAGGTGCCCTCATGGGCAGCTCGCTGCCGATGATCTGGCTGTTGTGGCGGCGCAGAAAACGGTTCAAGAAGTTCGGCAAGCAACTTCCCGACGCTCTCGAGCTGATCGCTCGCGCCCTGCGGTCCGGGCACAGCTTGTCGTCCGGATTGCACGTGGTCGTGGAAGAAATGCCGGCCCCGATTTCGACCGAGTTCGGGCAGGCGTACGAGGAACAGAACCTGGGTGTGCCGATCGAACAATCGCTCAAAAACATCCTCGTGCGAATGCCGAATATGGACCTCAAGTTTTTCGTCACGGCAGTCGCGATTCAAAAGCAGGCCGGCGGCGACATGGCCGAAATCCTCGACAAGATCGGCTACATCATCCGCGAACGCTTCAAGATCATGGGTCAGGTGCAAGCGCTCACGGGAGAAGGCCGAATCAGCGGCGTCGTCCTGATGGCCTTGCCCATCGCCCTGTTCTTCGCCGTGTATTACCTGAATCCCACGTACATCATGCTCCTGTTCACCGAGGAGCTGGGTCGCAAGATGATCGCCGTCGCGGTCGTCCTGCAAATCCTCGGTGCGATTACGATCAAGAAAATCGTCAACATCAAGATCTGACGGAAAGATCGAACGGCTGCGGCCGGAGGACCGATCTCAAATGGATTTAACAAACCTTGTGCCCTGGGCAGTGTTCGGCGTCATTACGTTCGGCATTTGGGCGCTGATCAACCTGTTTTCCTCGCGCTCGTCGCGGGCCACCGAGCGGCTCGAAGAGCTGCGCGATCCGACCCTTCGCAACCGCGAAGGGCAATCGGGCAAGACGGGAATGGGCGCGGTCGTCGAAATGGCGGCCCCGGCCCTGTCTAAGGCCCTGCAGCCCAAGACCGAACTCGAGCAGAGCGAATTGAAACGCCGGCTGGCCAACGCGGGTTACAACGCGCCCGGCGCACCCCAGATGTTCCTCGCGATCAAGTTCGCGATGATGATCGGCGGCTGCGTGTTGGGCGGCGGCTTCGGCCTCGTCCACTGGGGGTTGACGCAAAAAGGCTGGACTTCGATCATCGTCGGAGCCGGTTTGGGCTTTTATCTCCCCGAGCTGTTTCTGGCGTTCATCAAGCGCGGCCGGCAGGAAAAGATCTTCCTGCAACTGCCCGACACGCTCGACCTGCTGGTCGTCTGCGTCGAAGCCGGCTTGGGTCTCGACGCGGGCATGCGCCGCGTTTGCGACGAGCTGGTCGATTCGGCCCCCGAGCTGACCTCCGAATTCAATATGGCCAACAAGCAACTGCAAATGGGCCGTCCGCGGCGCGAGGTCTTGCACGACCTGGGCGTGCGAACCGGCGTCGACGACATGCGGGCCCTGGCCGCCATCCTGATTCAGGCTGACAAGTTCGGCTCGTCGATCGCCCAGGCACTTCGCGTCCAATCCGACAGCATGCGCGTCAAGCGCCGCCAGATTGCCGAAGAACGTGCCGCGCAAACGGCCGTGAAGATGATCTTCCCGCTGGTGCTGTTCATCTTCCCCGGCATCTTCGTGGTCCTCGTCGGCCCGGCCGCCATCTCGATGATCAACGGCCTGTTGAAGAGCTAGTTCTCCTCACCCTCCCGCATTCGGACGGAAGAGGGTCAAGGGTGACGGCAAATTTTGAGTCCCGTGTCCCGTCCCAGTCGTTCGCGCTCGCCCAGTCGGCTGGGTGAGGGCAGGGGTGAGGGCCTTTCGTGAGCCTCGGCACCGGGTCACGAATTTTGGTGGGTCACCGACCTATCAAAAAACGTGACCCGACCCGACCCACTTGCCGCGAAAGTGTCCCGTCCCATGTCCCGTAGGGCGGGACAAGCCGGCGAAGCCGGTGCCGGCCCTCCATTTCTTCGACGAAGCTGGTGTGCCTGCGACCGCAAAGCCGACCTTGTCACCCCCTACAAATCGTGTCCCGTCCCGTTCAGTGTCCCGTCGCGCTTCCCCATGCTCTGCGGAAGAGAAAGATTGCCAACGCGAGGCTAGCAACCGCGAAAGCTGGGGACACGAAAAGCACGAGCGACCATCCGATGATCGGATTTTCGCTCTGCATCCCAATGGTCCAGGTGACGAGGCTGACCGCCAGCAGTCCGCCGACGTTGCCGCTCTGCATCAACAACCCGATGCGACTCATGCCGTCATTCTAGCGGCAATTCCGTCAAAAAATGTGACCCGACCCCCGTCCCGTTCACTGTCCCGTCCCGCCCCGACGGAGACCGAACCGGATTTCTAACCACCAAGACGCCAAGAGCACCAACGACAGGCCGGTGCAGAGAGCGGACACCCTGTTGATTGTTGATGTCAGCCTCTCTTGGTGTCCTTCTGGCCTTGGTGGTTCAAATCCCTCTGGGACTGATTGCGACTCGCATTGCGCGAAAGCGTCCCGTCCCACGATCCTGTCCCGTCCTGCCGGGGATCTTTTCTTCCTCTAGTGAAAAAGGATCCCCATCACCGGCGGGGATCCGTTTTTCGTTCCCGCCGGGGATCCTATCCCCGGCGGACACAAACTGATCGATTCGTCCCGAAGCCCGTGTCCCGTCCCGCTCCCGTGTTGCGGGGGTGGGTCAACTACTTTGGTGGGTCAACTATCTATGAACTTCCCCAGGTTTCGTGGGCGCGGGTGATGGGTTGTTCCGTGCAGGCAATGCCCTTGGAGGAGTTGCCTTCGTCGGAGCCGGTCGTCGGTCGCTCACCCTCGGTGGCGACTGACGGCTGGCGGAGACGATGGCGACTCCGGACGTTGCCTTTGTGGGTGAGGTTCGAGGGAGCATCAAGCCGCTTCCTCGAACCTCGTCGGACTCTGGTAGCCGATCGCCGAATGCCTCCGCACCCGGTTGTAAAAGACTTCGATGTACTCGAACAGGCTCTGCCGCGCTTCCTCGCGCGTGGCGTACCGCTCTTGGTGCACCAACTCCTTCTTCAGCGTCGCAAAAAAACTCTCCATCGGCGCGTTGTCCCAGCAATTCCCCTTGCGGCTCATACTGCACGTGATCCCACGCGACGCCAGCAGCCGTTGATAACTTCCGCTGGCATATTGGCTGCCACGATCCGAATGCGCCAGAAGTTCCACCATCGGCAGCTGCCGGCCGATCGCCATCCGCAAGGCCTCGTTCACCAACTCGCTCGTCAGCCGCTCTCCCAGCGACCAGCCCACGACCTTCCGCGAGTACAAATCCTCCACCGCCGCCAGGTACAACCAGCCTTCGTCGGTCCACACGTACGTGATATCCGAGACCCATTTCTCGTTGGGACCACGCGCCTCGAATTGTCGATCCAACACGTTTGGGGCCACCGGCAGCCGATGATTCGAGTCGGTCGTGTGCCGGAACTTTCGGGCCGTCGTCGCTCGCAACCCGCTCTGCCTCATCAATCGCGCCACCGTGTTCTCGCTCACCCGATGTCCCTGCGCCACGAGCTCCCGCTGCATCCGCGGACTCCCGTAACTCCGCTTGTGCCTCTGGCCATGGATCTCCCGCATCGCTTCCAACAGCTGCTCCTGACGCTGCCGGCGCCGGCTCACCGATCGCTTCCGCCAGGCGTAAAACCCACTGCGAGCCACACCCAGCACCGAGCACAGCACGCTCAGCGGCCACACCCTCCGATGTTCCCGGATAAACCCGTACCTCACTTCTTCTCGTTCGCGAAGAAGGCCGCCGCTTTTTTTAAAATGTCACGCTCCATCAACAGCCGCTTATTCTCCGCACGCAGACGCTCCAGCTCCGCACGCTCGTCGCCGGGAAGTGAACCTGGGGATGGACCCGCGTTGCCGCCCTCCGCCCGCCGCTTCCACTTGCCCAACAGATTCTCGGGAATCCCCAAACTCCGCGCCGCTTCCGCGATCTTGTAACCCTCCTGCGTCACCAGTTTGATCGCTTCTTGCTTAAACTCTTCCGTGTACGTCCGATACTTCCGACTCATCTCTGGGCCTCCTCTTTGAAGAGATTACACTCTTCTCTGAGCGCCCACGATTCCTGGGGAACTCCACTATTGAAACAAAGTGTCCTGACCCACAGGCCAATCTCTTTCCCCCTCGCCCGTCCGCTTCGGATGGGTGAGGGCCTGGTGTGAGGGCAGCTTTTCGCCTCTCGAAGGTCGGGTTGCGTGGACCGCTGATGAGACCGTGTCCCGTCCCATCGAGTCCTGAGTCCCGCTCCGTTAGCGCTGGACGACTCGGCAGAGGGTTGGGTCACCAATTTCGTGGGTCATCTTCCTATCAAAAAAATTCGTGACCAGACCACACCCCCCTTCTTTTACATGGCGTTCATGTTGTCGGCCTCGCTGGGGTTCGGGGCGTCGGAGGTGAGAAAGTTCCTGAGTCGCTGGTGCAGCCAGTAGGACATGTCGGTGCGGTGTTTGAGACGCGCGGGGCTCTCGAAAAGAACGAGGGAAGCGGGGCCGGGCGCGCGATCGTCGCCATCTGCCGCGCGCCGGATTGGGTTTGATCGGGGCAACAATTCTGGTCCATCCATGATCCTACTAGACCTGGTTTGTGCTCCCGCTTGTTTTCGAGCGCGAAAAATATTGCGGCACCTCTAAAATCCACTGCGGCGATGGCTTAGAAATTTTGCAAATTTTTACAAAAAAAAATGCCGTTGACCGGCTCGTAAGATCGGCGTAGGAGTGGAACGGGACAGTTTCTCGCAATAAGGTGGCAGGTCTCGCCACCTTATTGAACGCTGAGACGGGACACTTTGCAGAAACGGCCCATGGACATAAAAGAACTTCGCCAGCACGTCGACAAACAGCCGCGCTATCGGCTTGCGCATCGGCCGACCCCTCTCGAGCCGTTGCCCCGATTCTCGAAGGCGGTCGGCGGGCCGTCGATTTTCATGAAGCGCGACGATTGCACGGGCCTGGCGATCGGCGGCAACAAGGCCCGGCACAATGAGTTCGTGCTGGCCGAGGCGCTGACGCGAGGGGCCGACCTGTTCGTGTGGGGCGGCCTCATCCAGAGCAACAACTGTCGCCAGACCGCGGCCGCTTGCGCGAAGGCCGGCCTCGACTGCCACCTGGTGCTGACCGGACCGGCGCGCGACGAGCCCATTCCGCTCGAAGGCAACTTTCTGCTCGATAACCTGTTCGGCGCCAGCTACGAGATCGTCGACGCGGGGATGGGTAAGGATCTCAACCGCCGGATCATCGACGCGGCCGCCCGGTTCCAAGCCCAAGGACGCAAGATTTTCCGCTGGGACCGCACGGTCGTCACGCCGTTGGCAGCGATCAGTTACGTGGAATGCGCGGCAGAGATCGTCGAGCAGTCGGCCGCGGAGGGTTTTGTGCCCGACGCGGTCTATGTTTCGTCGTCCGGATCGACGGGTGCCGGCCTGACACTGGGCTGTCGGGCGCTTGGACAAAAGTTCCCGGTGCGGAACGTAGCCTACGTCCGTTGGGAATGGGACATTCCGACCGACATGGCGGAGATTGCCAATGTCGCCGCGGCGAAGCTCGAGTTGGAGACTCGCTTGGCCCCCTCGGACATCGACGTCACGCTCGACTACATCGCGCCCGGATACGGGAAACTGACGGAGGCTTGTTTCGACGCCATCAGCCTGCTGGCCCGCACCGAGGGCATCCTGCTCGACCCGGTCTATACGGGGAAGGCGATGTGCGCTTTGCTCGACGATGTGCGCCGCGGCCGCCTGACATCGCGGGATCGCGTCGTCTTCGTCCACACGGGCGGGACGCCCGCGCTCTTCGCGTACGGCCGCGAGCTGGGACAGCAGCTGTCCAGCCGCGGACAAGCACGCGCGGGCGAAGGACTGCGGACGTGATCTTGCTGGAAGATTTCGAGCCGCGCGACCGTTAGAACGTGTTGCATCTGCGTCGCGAGTCCTTTGAGAGCGAGGCTGGCTGGCGCGATCGATAGTGGAATCATTGCCGCGTTCCCCTCCCCAAGCCGACGACTTGTCGTCGGTTCCGGATCCGACGGCAAGCCGTCGGCTTGGGAAATGTGCGGCTCAACTCAAATGTCCGACGCGCAATGTTCAACCCATGTCAAATCAGCGATTTGCGCTCGCAATGCAAAATGTTCGTGAGGGAGCGGGCTATCACGCGAGGGACAATAAGACGCCGATCTGCTCGTCACGCGTCATATCCCGCTCCCTCATGGTCGCGGCTCTGAGAGTCGAACGTCCCGCAAGATAACCGTCGACACCGCACGAAAGCCGGCGGTGCCGACCGACAAGCGCTCCATCGGCAGCCTCTGCCGATTTTTGAAATCTCTCGAAAATAGGCGGGTTTCCGGTGCCCAATTCCGGCCGGCTCGGCTTGTTGCCGCGCGTTGACGAGGCTAACGTCCACTCACTCACGTCTCTTTCCCTCCCGTTCATTCACGTCCGGCTGCCGAGTGCCGCACCGACTCCGGCGCGAACTCATCTTCCTCCTGACTGTTGGAAGGATCGATGCTATGCGTATGTCGCGGTTCTTCGTCCTTGGAGTTCTCGCGTCAGCTGTTCTGCTACCGGGCCGTTTCCTGTTTCCGGCCAGCGCAACAGCCCAGGACTTTCACGTCGAGACGACGCTTTACGCGGTCGGCCGCGGCGAGCCCCGGGAGTTGATGCAAAGCGTCACGCAATTTCACGCGAACAAAACGTACGACTTCATCCCGCAGATGGGAGAGCTGATCGTCTTTGACCCAGCCCACGGGCAATTCACGCTGGTGAATACGCGGCAGAAACGCGTGGCGGAAGTTCATCTCGACGAAATCAATCGCATGCTGGGAATCGCCCGTCGCGCGCTCAACGACCACGTGCAGGTCTTGCAGGCTGAAAGCAAGCCGAACGAAAGCGCCATCGAGCAAATCCTGTTTCAGTTCAATCCGACGTTCGACAAGTCGATCGTTCAGACGAGTGCCGGGCCCGAAATTCAGCTCAAGAGCAAATTCTTCACCTACCAGGTTCTGGCCGCGCCGCGCCGACCCCGACGCACGCCTTCGTCTATCTGAATTACGCCGACTGGATCTGCCGGCTGAACTACGTTCTGCGGCCGGGAGGAATCCTGCCCGATCAACGGCTGGCGCTCGACTCGGCACTCCGCGACGCGAAGCTGGTCCCGGTCGACGTCAATTTTACGATCGCCGGCGGTGAGTCGCCGACGATTCGGGCCACGCACCACATCTATTGGGAGCTGAACCCGCGCGACCGGGCCCTCGTGCAGCAGTGGGACGGCATGCTTTCGGGCCACGAGCTCAAGAAGGTCAGCTTTCAGGATTACCAGAGGTCGCTCTTGCTGAGCCTATCCTCCCGGCATCGCTGAGCGCGAGAGGCAGTTTTGACGCCGCGTTTCTCTTGATCAAACGTCGCGTCGCGTCGCCGCTTCCATCAGCGCCTGCTCTGTGAACTCGCCGCGCTCGAATGTCCCTGTGAGACGTCCTTCGCAGAGCACCAGGATGCGGTCGCAGAGCGTGATCAACTCGGGCAGTTCGCTCGAAGTCACGATCATTCCAATTCCCTCGCGGCAGAGGCGGTCGATCACGCGGTAGAGCTCGGCCTTGGCCCCGACGTCAACCCCGCGAGTCGGATCGTCCAACAAGAGCACCTTGGGGCGCGTGCGCAGCCAGCGGGCAATGATGGCCTTTTGCTGGTTTCCGCCGCTGAGGCCAGTGATCGCCGCCTCGGTGCCCGGCGTCTTGATGCTCAACTGCGCGATCGATTCCCGCGCGGCGTGCCGCTCCTTGCGGGCCGAAATCAGGCTGGCCGTCGCCGCTTCCTCGAGCATGCAGACAGTGATGTTTTCGCGGACGTTGAGCTGCGGAAACAGGCCCAGTCGCTTGCGGTCCTCGGTGACGAGTGCGACGCCGGCCCGCTTGGCATCGGCCGGCGAGGCGAAATGCACCTCTTTTCCCTCTAGCACGATCTGTCCTATGGGAAACTCGGGAGACGTACCGAAGAGGCATTCCAGCAGCTCGGTGCGTCCGGCCCCCATTAGTCCGGCGACGCCCAACACTTCTCCTCGCCGCAACTGAAAGCTGACATTCCGCAATCGCCAGGCGCGGGCGTGGCCCGTCCAGGGGAGCGAAAGCGACCTGACCTCGAGCACGACTTCGCCCGGCGCGCGTCCTTCGGCGTGATGGAAGCTGCTGATCTCGCGGCCCACCATCAGATGCGTGAGGCCGCGCGGACTCGTCTCGGTGCGGGCCATCGTCCGCACGTGTCGGCCGTCGCGCAAAACGGTGATCCGATCCGAACGGCGGAAGACCTCGTCGAGCTTGTGCGAGATGTAGACGACCGTCACCCCGCGGGCGAGCAGCCGTTCGATGATTCGGAACAGCCGCTCGACTTCCGACTCGGTCAGCGCGCTCGTCGGTTCGTCCATAATCAGAATCGACGCGTCCTGCGACAGGGCTTTGGCGATTTCGACAAGCTGCTGATCGCCGACGCGGAGCCGGCGCACCGGCAGGTCGGGACGAATATTGCATTCCAGTTCTGCAAACAGCGTGGCGGCCGCTCGCTGCATGGCGCGGTCGTCCAAAAGGCCCAAGGCCGTGCGGCGTTCGCGTCCCAAAAAGACATTGGCCGCTGCCGACAAGTCCTCGACCAGATTCAATTCCTGGTGAATAATGGAGATGCCGGCGGCCTCGGCCTTGCGCGTGTTGGCGAAGCGGACTTCTTGGCCGTCAATCCGCAGCGTCCCCTCGAAGTCGGGGATGACGCCGGAAAGAATCTTCATCAACGTGCTCTTGCCAGCCCCGTTTTCACCGACGACCGCGTGAAACTCGCCGGCCCGCACGTCGAACGTGACGCCGTCGAGCGCGACGACGCCCGGGAAGCGCTTCGTCACGTTTTCGATCGAGATCAGCGGGGCGTCGGCCGGCATGGTTCCCAGGTTCATTGCGTGATGTCGACATCCGGCAGGGCGCGGCCCAGTCCGCGAGTGCCCGCGCGGGTCACCCGAGTCTGGCTGACGTCGATCCGCTTGAGGGAGGTCAGGGTGCTAAGCGCGTCCAAGCCATCGTCGCTGACGCTCGTGCCCACCAAAGACAAATCCGCGACATGCAGCGACGCGAGCGAGTCGGCCAGCCGCTTGAGGGCCGCGTCATCGAGTCCGGTGCCGCTGAAATCAACGCGCAGCTCGCCGTTGTCTGCCGTGCTGATCTTGCCGCCGGCAGTTTGCACGGCGGCGGTCGCCGTGTGGAGCTGGTAGGCGGGCAAGCCCCGGTCGAGGGAAAAATAGGTGACGATCACAGCCAATCCGAGGATCACCGCACTAATCCAACGGCGGTTCCCTTGCTGCAGTCCGCTTCGGACAAAGAGCAAGATCGCGAACAGCGATCCGGCCGTCCAAATGCCCAGGACCGTTCCGTTGAGCGTCGTCCAGCCTTCGCCCAACGTCGGCCCGACGAGCGCGGCCATCACGCCGGCAAACAGCGAGAGATTGACAGCCGCCACCAATCCCAGCGCACCGTCGAAAAAGCCTTTGCGGCCCCGAAAGCGAGCCGTCTCGCTAAGGGCGACGGCCAAGACGACAACGACGCCGACAATCAGCCCTTCGTAAACCTTCGATTGCACCTTGATCACTTTGGCCACACCGTCGATGACGGCCCGCAGAAAGATCGTGCCCAGGACGGTCCCTTCGATCGATCCGACGCCGCCTTGCAGGCTGCAGCCGCCGACGACGGCCGCGGCAATCGCATTGAGCTCATAGCCCATGCCGAGCGACTGCGGGTCGGCCACACTCACTTCACAGATGTAAAGGATGCCCGTGACCGACGAGAGAACGGCGCTGAAGCAGTACGCGAACCACTTGAGCCGATCGGTCCGCACGCCGCTGAGCCGGGCCGCTTCTTCGTTGCCGCCGAGCGCATACAGATGACGCCCCAGCACCGTCCGACTGAGCATCACCCACGAGCCAATCGCCAAGACGACAAAAATGACAGCCGGGATCCAGATCGAGGTCGCCAGATACCGAAACCGCGGATCGAACACCTGAATTTGGCTGCTACTCGCGCCGAAACTCACCCGCGTCACGCTCCCGCAGATGGCCCAGGCAAAACTTCTGAGACCCACCAAGGTCGCCAGCGTCGCGATGAAGGGCGGGAGCCGCACCACGGTGATCAGCCAGGCGTGCAGGCTGCCGATCAAAAACCCGATGATCAACGTGCCGACGATGGCCACCGCAATGACCGGCAATCCAATCAGCACTTCTCCCCCCCGCATGCGATCGGGGGCCAGCAGCAACAACAGAGATGCGCAGATGGTGCCGCTGAAGCAGATCACCGCCCCCGACGAGAGATCGATCCCGCCGGCGATGATGACGACGGCCGATCCCAGGGCGAAGATCCCGAGGAGCGACGTCTGCCGCAAGAGCAGGGTGCCGTTGGTCCAAGGGCTGTGCCAATAGTTGTGCTGCGAGTCGAACAACGTGGTCAGACCGACCACCAGCAACAGTGCCAGGAACAGAGCCGTTTCGTGTCGGCGCAGAAAGCGCAGCGGGTCGCGATCGCCCGCGGAGGGATCGACCATGAGTCCTACGATCCCTTGAGGCGGTACTTATCCAGCCAGGTCTTGAAGACGTCGAGCGTGAGAAACTCGGTCTTGGGGCCGAACATCTCCCGCTTGAGCGGCGACTGGCTGTTTGGAACCACGACCTTCAGGCCCGTGTCATAGATGTCGCCGTTCGGCTCGCCCTGATGAGGCAGCAGCTCCTTCACCGTCTTCTGATCGTTTTCGTAGAGGGCCGCCATCAAGTGGACGCCCTGATAGCCCATTTGATACGGGTTCTGCACGACCATCGCGTCGATGTTCCCCTTGCCGATTTCCTCGATGGCAATCGGCTCGGCGTCGAAGGCGACGATCGTGAACTCGTTACGGTTGCCCATTTCCTTGACGACGTCGGTGATCGCCGGCGCGTTGTACGACCAGATTCCGACCAGGGTCGTCAGCTTGCCCTTATGGTTTTGAATCGCGTTGCGGACGTTGTCGCGCGCCCGGGCCAGGTCGACATCGTCGACCATGTGATCGAGCGCTTGGAACTTCTCCCCAGCCCCCCCATAGAAACCTTCGATCCGCTCGATGGCATTCTGAGCTCCCGAGCGGCCGACGAACGTGACGTAGCCGCCTCCCGACGGACGCAGCCCCTTGGCACAGACACCCAGCTCATGGCCGCCGATCCGGTTCTCGGTACCGATGAAGGCGAACCGACAATCGCGAAACTTGGCCCGATCGACGTCGGAGTCGATCGTGACGATCTTCACGCCCTTCTTCTGGAGCTTCCGCAGCTCGTCAGCAACGGCCGAGTTGTCGGCATCGACGGCGGAGACACCGATGCCCACGATGTCCGACTCGGCGCCGAACTGTTGCAGCTTCTCGACCTGGCCAGCCGGGGTGCCATTGTTGATTTCAAGCACGGCCCGCAGGCCACGCTGCCGAAGCTTCAGCTCACTCTCCGCATCTTGCAGGCCGGCCCGCGCCGCGTCCCAGAACGGAGAGTTGTCGTTTTCGAGGATGATGATCCGCTTGATGTCTTTCGCACCAGCCGACGGGGAGTCCGCAGTGGCCTGGCCCGCGACGGTCTTTCCGTTGCCGGCCTTGGAATCGCTGGAAGCCGAGGGTTTTGAGGCGTCTTCGCAGCCAGCCAGTGAGCACGCTACGGCAGCAGCGACGAACAAGAACGGGCAAAAGGGGCCACGCATCGACCGGCGCATGATCGAGTTTCCTTGCCTCAGGTTGTCCGACGAGCGACGGCCGATTTTGCGCGGCAGAACGCAGCGAGAAATCGGAGGGGGTGAGCAACCCCAGAATAAGGCCGCGAAAAAACCAAGTCAACGAGCGCCCATCGCCCTCTAGGGCCTTCACACCGAGTGAGGTCAACGCCGATTCCCCGGAAGGTCGGTGGGGAGAGTTGGATTGTCGCTGTCGGCAGCAACGGATTGCAGGCCGTCGGAGCCCGCGAGCAGGCCCAGAGTTTCACAAATCGAGACGACGCAAGCCGTGCGCGCGGGTGGCAGCACTGATAGTGCGATGAGCTGTTTTTGACTCGCTCAACCCTGACCACCGACCTCGAATTCGAACGATTTCGTCGGATCAAGGTGGTCGAGCAGGTCCTGGTCCTTGGCGATCGGACCGTATTCGCCTTTGATTTTGTTGAACATCGCCTTTCGCGCCGTCGAGGTCCAGCGCGACATCGCGCGTCCCCAGTGCGTGTCCCGACGAAGGCAGTCCGTCACGAACCCGTCGACGCTCGCGCCGACAGGCGAGCGGGCTCAGCAACCGTCGGGGCTGCTTGGGGAGGCGTCCGGTGCTGGATGCCTGGCCCGCGCGGACTCGGCACGGGCGCGAGCTCGACCGCCAGGATGGAGATGTCGTCTTGAGGTCTCTCGGCTCCCTGCCACCGCGCGATCTCCCCCAGCAGGCTCCCGAGCCCAACTCGAAGCGGTTCGGCTCGATATCGCTCGATTGCTTCCAGCAGCCCGACCTCGCCGAAGCGTTCGCCGCCGGCGTTCATCGCATCGGTCAAGCCATCGGAGTACAGATACATCCGGTCCCCCGCGGCCAGATGGACATGTCGTTCGGCGTACGCTTCCTCCGCCAAGCCGATCGGAAACCCTGGGCTTTCCAGGATCACCGGGGGCCCATCGGTGGGAAGTAGAAGTGGGCCGGGATGGCCCGCGGAAACATGACGGAAATCCCCGGTCGCGACGTCCAGGACTCCATACATCAGCGTCGCGAATTGCTCCGTCGCCATGTCAAAGGGAAAGAGCCGATTGAGGCGGTCGGCAACTTCGGCCGGGGGCGTGACGTCGAGTCGATCGAGGACGGCTCGATCACGGATCAGGATCGAGGACGGCTCTGACGGCGGCGAGAGGAGACGGCTGAGTGTGACCGACAGCAGGGCCGACGACACGCCATGGCCGCTGACATCCAGGATGCAGAGGCCGACCTTGCCGTTGCCGAGCGGAATGATGTTCAGCCCATCGCCGGCCAGTTCGTCGCAGGGCTGGTAGCACCAGGCGAACTCGGTGCCCGGGACTCGAGGGGCAGCGCACGGCAGAAATGTCTTCTGAATCTTTGCCGCCGCCTCCAAGTCGCGAGACATTCGGCTGTTGACCCTTTCGAGCCGCGAGTTGGTCTCCTCGACCTCAACCTGCAGACGTCGGAGTTTCAAGTGCGTTTCGACGCGTGCGTGCAATTCTTCCATCTGAAAAGGCTTGGTGATGTAGTCGACCCCGCCGACGGCGAACGCCTTGACCTTGTCGAGATTGTCGTTGAGGGCGCTGATGAAGATGACAGGAATTCCCCGCAGAGTCTCCTCAGCTTTCAGGCACTGGCAGACCTCATAGCCGTTCATTTCGGGCATATTGATGTCCAACAGGATCAGATCCGGAGGATCCTTCCGCGCTGCCAGGAGCGCCAGCTTGCCGCTCGGAACGGGGCGGGCTTTATAGCCGCGGTCCTTCAACATGCCGGTGAGCACCTGGAGATTGGCCGCGGCGTCATCCACCACCAGGATGCTGGCCGTTTGGCCGATATCGGTTTCAGGCTTTTTCACCTTCATGGCAGGCTCACGGCGGGACTCAATGAACTTTCCGCAGGTTCTCCCTGGTCGAAGAGATCGAGCAGCTTCTGGTATTCAAAGCTTTCCGCCAGGCGGCGCAGCTTCTGGGCGAGTCGGGGATTGCTGTCTTCAACCTTGCGGATTTGTTCCAGCAGATCGTCCAGATCGGCCCGGATGATGGCTTCACGCATCTGGTCAACGACGTCGTGGGGCAACTCCGCCAGTGACTCGGGAGTGATCTCGACTGTTTCCTCCGGGTCCGGTTCGGCAGGCGGCTCGGCGTAAACGAACTCTACGCCCAATTGGGCGTGAATCTTCTGGAAGAGGTCGATTTCCCGGAATGGCTTGCTGATGAAATCATCGGCGCCGATCTTCAGCAGCTCCTGTCGGTTCTCGTCCATCGCACTGGCAGTCACGGCAATGATCTTGATCTCCTCGCCGCCGGCCATGGCCCGGATCTGCCGAATCGCCTCATGGCCGTCCATCACCGGCATGCGAAAATCCATCAAAATCAGGTGGGGTCGCCATTTCTCAAACTCCTGGACGGCTTCGGCTCCATTGGTCGCCAGCCCGATCTCAAATCCGACGGGACCGAGAAGCTGGGCCAGCAGCTGGCGGTTATCCTCGACGTCGTCGGCAATCAGCACCCGGCAGTTTGCCTGCCCGGGCTGCAGCCTCAGGACCTGCCGGGGCGTCTCCTTCACTTGAACTGCCTGGGCCTCTCCCTCCTTCAATGGCAGGTGAACCACGAAAACGCTGCCTTTGCCCACCTGGCTTTTCACGGTGATGTCGCCAGCCATGAGACGAACAAACTCGCGGCTGATGGCCAGGCCGAGCCCCGTTCCGGTCGCCGCTTGTTGCCCCGACTTGGTTTGCTCGAAATGCCGGAACAACTTCTCTTGATCTTCGGGCGAAATGCCCGAGCCCGTGTCCTCAATTTCGACCACGAGAATGGGTCGCGTTGTGTCGTCGCGGTCCGCGCGCACGCGCAACGCGATCCCCCCTTGCTCGGTAAACTTGACTGCGTTGCCCAGCACGTTAATGAAGACCTGCCGCAGCTTATTGATATCGGTCACGATGTATTGGGGGACGCTGCCGACCATCTCCACCGAGAACGTCAGCCTTTTCTCATTCGTGCGGAGGCGGAACATCATCTCCACGTCGTTGAGCAGCGCGAACAGGTCGAACGTGGTGAGATTGAGTGTCGTGCGGCCGGCCTCGATCTTGGACATTTCCAGGATGTCATTGATCAGGGCCAGGAGATGCTCGCCGCTGCGGTTGATGGTTCCCAGGTACTGGCTTTGCCGCGCGGTGAGATCCTGGTCGCGGAGCATCAGCTGGGAGAACCCGAGGATGGCGTTCATGGGCGTGCGGATTTCGTGCGACATGTTCGCCAAGAAGACGCTCTTGGCGCGGTTGGCTTGCTGCAACGATTGCTCGTAGCGTTTGCGTTCGGTGACATCGCGGGCGGCGGCGAACACGCCCTGCAGATTTCGGTCGCGGTCGTGGAAGGTCGACGCGTTATAGGACACCACGGTTTCCTTGCCGTCCCTGGCGCGCGCGGTGAGTTCGTAGTCGGTGACCTTGCCTTCGCCCAGCACGAGCTTGATACCCGCTTCGGCCCGATCGGAGTCGGTGAAGTAACCCTTGAACGGCGCGCCGATCAGCTCGTCGCGCGTGCATCCGGTGAGCGCCTCCATCTGCTTGTTCACGTCGGTGATGATGCCGCGCGGATCGGTGGTGATCAGGGCATCGATGTTCGATTCAATCAGCGAGCGGGTGTAGAACTGTTGATCGCGCACGCGCTGATCCAGGAGCATTCGCTCGGCTTCCACCTGCTTTCGTTCGGTATTGTCGGTACCGATCAAGAGATAACCGATGATTCCGCCTTCCGCGTCGCGCAGCGCCGTCACCGACACGATGGCCGGAAAGCGGCTGCCATCCTTGCGGATGTAGGTCAATTCGTAGATGTCCTCGATCCCGCGCGAGGCCTTGAAAACCAGCGCCTCGAACCCCGGAGTAATCGTGGTCCCAAGCTGGGCGCTCAAGGCTTTGGCACGCGTAATTACCTCCTGCGGATCGGAAATGTCGGCCGGCGTAATCTTGTCCATCACGTCCGCGGCCGTGTACCCCAACATGGCCTCGGCGCCGACGTTGAAGATTTGGATGACGCCCTTCTCGTCGGTGGCGATGCTCGAGAAGTTGGGGCTGTTGAAGATCGCGCTTTGCAGCGCTCCGGCTTTGAGCAGCGCTTCTTCCGCCCGCTTGCGCCGGTCACGTCCTCCATCGCCAGAACGAGCAGTTCCCCGTGATGGCCGGCCTGAAGCTTGCGGGCGTTGAGCAGCATCACCCTCCGTCCGATGACCGGGAACGTGTGCTCGAGCTCGAAGTCGTCGAAGACAGAGCTTTTGGGCACCACATCCTCGAGCAGCGTCCGCAAGTCGGGGATGTCCCATTGGCCGTTGCCCAATTCGTAAATCAGGCGATTCTCGGTTTCCGCGGAAGAGACGTGAAACGTTTGATAAAAAGCGCGGTTGGCGGACCGAACGCGCAAGGTGGTGTCGAGGATCAACAGCGGCTCGCGCACGGTGTCGACAATGTTTTGTGCGTAGGTTTCGATGGCCTTCAAGTCGGCCTCGGAGCGCCGCCGCTCCGTCACGTCCTCCATCGCCAGCACGAGCAGCTCCCCGTGATGGCCTGCCTGAAGCTTGCGGGCGTTGAGCAGCATCACCCGGCGCCCGATGACCGGGAACGTATGCTCGAGCTCGAAATCGTCGAAAACCGAACTCTTGGGGACAATGTCCTCCAGCAGCGTCCGCAGGTCGGGGATGTCCCACTGGCCGTTGCCCAGCTCGTAGATCAGACGGTCCTCGGTCTCCTCGGACGAGACGTGAAAGGCCTGGTAGAAGGCGCGATTAGCCGACCGGACGCGCAACGTGGTGTCGAGGATCAGCAGGGGCTCGCGTACCGTGTCTACGATGTTCTGGGCGTAGGTTTGGATATCCTCGACCAGTGGCTCTCGTGTCATCAAGGCCCTTTCTTCCGCACCGCAAGACAGAACGCCAAACGAATTCGTAAACCCCTTACGATCCCAGGGTTTTGAAGAGCGCCAACAGCTTCTCGATCGCCACCGGCTTGATGAAATGGTGATCGAATCCCGATTGCGGCAGACGATTGCGGTCAGATTCGCTCGGCGTATATCCGGTCAGCGCGCAGAGAATTGAGTCCTTGCACGCAGGTATGTCTCGCAAACCACTAGCGACTTGGTATCCGTCGAATCCGGGAAGCCCGATGTCGCAGAGAACCACATTTGGATGAAAGGTCGCTGCCAATTCCAAGGCCGTTTGCCCGGTCCGTGCCACGCACACTTCGTGCCCCTTCAGCCGCAGCAGCATGCTCAACATGTCGCCCGAATCGACGTCGTCTTCGACGATGAGGATGCGCAACGTCCTGCCGGTCGGCGTGGCCGTACGCCAAAGTGATTGGGAGTCTACCGGTGGCGGGTTCTTCACGATCGGCAGTCTGACTGTAAACTCACTTCCCTTGCCGAGGCCCTCACTCAAAACGTGTACGCGCCCGTTGTGCATTTCGACGAGCGTGTGCACCAAGGCCAAGCCGATCCCCAAGCCTCCGTGCGAGTGGCTGCCCACGCCATCGACCTGCGTGAACAAATCGAAGATCCGGGGCAGCATTTCCGGCGAGATCCCAGCGCCGTTGTCTCGCAGAGTGACGACGCCTTCGCCCGCCTCTTGCTGGACTGAGACCCGAATCAGTCCGCCGGGACCGGTGTATTTTGCGGCATTGTTGAGCAGATTCACGAAGATCTGCTCGAGGCGCACCGGATCCCCGTCGACCCAAATCGATTCGGTGGGCAGCGAAACGGACAATTCCTGCTTGCGTGCGTCGCTAAAGGACCGAGCGGCCTCGACGGCGTTGTTGACGATGACACGCAGCTCGACCGGTTCCTTGGTCAGGCTGAGCTTTCCCTTGGTGATGCGGGCAATATCCAACAGATCGTCCACCAACCGAACCATCTGTCCGACTTGGCGCTCAATGACCCTTCCGGCCTGCTGAAGAATGGGGTCAGCCGTCTTGACGTCGCGCTGGATGCTCAGAGCGTTGAGAATCGGCGCCAGGGGATTGCGCAGCTCGTGCGACAATAAAGCCATGAACTCTTCTTTGCCGCGGTTGGCGTCAGCCAGGTCGTCGGCGCGTTTCCGCTGGCCTTCCAGGTCCTGTGTGTCGGTGAGGTCATGCGTCACTCGGGCGAAGGATCTGATGTGCTTGGTCTCGTCGAACAGAGGCGTCATCGTTGCGGCACACCAAAACCGGCTCCTGTCGTTGCGGACCTGCCAACAGACGCTGTCAACGTGTCCGTCCGCTCGCGCCTGCTTTAACTCGTATTCTGGGCGGCCTAGGCGAATGTCTTCGTCAGAAAAGAAACGCGAGAAGTGCTGCCCCACAACCTCGTGCGACTGGTAGCCGAACAGACGCGCGGCCCCTGGATTCCAGCACATCACTCGGCCCTCAGGATCGACCAGAAAGATCGCGTACTCGCGCACGTTCTCGACAAGCAACTCGAATCGCTCTTCCAGCTCCTGGGACGAAAGGTGTTCTGCGTTTTCGAGGCCCATGAATCGATCTCCTGAACAGACGGCGCGATTGAGCGTTCGCTGCTGGATGTCGGCCTCCGTTGGGGGCGGTCCAGCGTGTTCCGTGTCACCCGTGAGCCGTTTCCAATACCATTTGACCGACAGCTTGCGGGTTTGACTGCTCGTCGACCCGTTCAATGGAAAACTGTATGCCGGACGCGGCGAAGTACGGCGAAAGCATCTCAATCGCGCGGACTGCCTCGTCGCAACTTGCGAAAACCTGGGCCTGCTCGCGCTCTCCGACGGCGCGCAATCTATTCCTGCCGATGGGTGCGATCCACCCTGTCGCCCCGATCCAATTGGGCTTACCGGCTTTGACCACAAATTGCATGGACTTCTTTCGCGTCAAGGTTGGGCGCCCGTAAATTCAATCAAAGGCGAACGCGTGGCCACAATCGACGGGCGAAAGGACTTGCTCTAGCGCCAGGACGTTCAATCAGGCGTGGGGGATCTAGCGGCGATTGAAGCACGAACGATTGGCCACACTTGCATTTGACTGTTTTCCCGATCAGCTCATCCGCGCCCGTCAAAGTCTGGAAGCATTGCGGACAGGACGTTGTGAGCATGGCCGGGCCCTTCGGCTGTCAGGATGGGCGACGAGCTGGCCCTTTAATCTGTCACGACCAGCCCCCATAGTCGGGATCTGCCTGGTGGCATAGGAATCGCGTATCTGTGCCGCTACATCTTCTTCGTACGTCTCCACGACCGAGAATCTGATTCCGGCGGCGGTAAAGACCCACGGTATCTGGGCAATCACCGCTGTCGCATCTTCATGCGTCGGAAGAACGTCGGCGAGGGACCGATGCCCAATTGAGCGGCAATCCCCGGCACCTGGAGGTGTGAGCCAAGTAACGATGCCCGATGTTGTGACTGCTTTTACCAGGTACGGCATGGGTTCGGGGACTCCTCGCAGAACTGCGAATGGTCGTATTGCGTGACCGAAAAAAAACCGACGTGGCTGAGCACTCTGAAGTGCTCGACCACGTCGGTTTACTCACTAACGGATTCCCCAGCGCGGCTGGGTCGCCCTTTATCTAGTCATCCGACGATGCCCTCTTACTATACCAGAGTGAGCGAACAAAAGCCAACGGATTCGACGTGCGGATTCATCGGATCAGGTGCTGTCACGACTTGTCGCGCTCGAACTGTTCGGGAGAATCAGCGACTGCGCTGCGGAATGCGTCGCGCTCTCGTTTGAGCTGTTTCTCGGTCGCGCCGAGCCGGGCGGCCAGGTCATCAGCGGCAGCGCGGAGGAAGGCCGCGAGATTTCCCTTGAACCCCTTGGCCGCCGCTCGGATGTAGAGATCGAGCCGGGCCTTTCCGAGCGACAGCGTTACGTAACGGCTTTTCCGTTCGCCCGCGCGTTTCGGTGCGCGACCCGTCCGAGGTTTTGGCTTCTTCTTGGGCATGGTGGACTCTTTAGACGAAATGGCGTGACCGGACAACGACAGCCCGGGCAGCCGTTGGCTGATTGTACCAGCGACTTTCCATTCACTGATAAAGACCAACTGATCATTGCCGAGGTGATTGAGACGCTACCGCATCCTTTTTCTGGGCCTCGGGCGACGACGATCGATACGCCTCAAAAGCGACGCCAGAATTCCAACATATTTCGCCTCAACGAATTGGACGCAGTTTCGTCATCTCTGGGTTTGAATCGACGATGTTTCCGTCGCCGTCTGCCTTGACGAAATAACTGCTCACGATCCTGGCAGAAGCCGCATTCTCACCGGCGAGGACATTCACTCGGTACCGATTCTCCCAGAGCCTTCGCACTTGCACGTTGCGGACGCCGACTGGCTTACCCAGTCGGTGGATTACCTGCTCTTCGACGAGGGCCTGCAGCGTCTCACTCTTGTGCTGTTCCAAGTCTCTGTCTTGCTCACGTTGCTGTGTCGTTGGCATTGAAGTTCTCCGCGGCCGTTTACCCTACAAGAACGTTCCATCTGGAACTTGATCCGCCAGTCCATCTCGACCGCGTATTCCATCTGATCCAATCCGATTTGCCCGGCCACTCGCGCGATTAGAACCGGCCAAGCGCGCCGGAGTCACCGGAATGGCGTAAGATCTCGCGCCGCTGCGTTTTCGAGGCCCATGAATCGGTCTCAATGAATAATAGACGGCGCGATTGAGCGTTCGCTGCTCGATGTCGGCCTGCTCGGGGCCGGTCCAGCGTCTCCCGTGTCACCGGTGCGCCGTCTCCAATACCATTTGACCGACATCTTGCGGGTTTGGCTGCTCGGTCCGCTGCAACAGTGGTTGCAGCAGGCCGTGGATCTTTTCTTGTGCGGCTGCCAACGTCCCGACAACAGCTGTTGTCGCCCCGCAACCGATGCGCTCTTTCGTTTTGTTTAAGTCGCCTGTGGCGTTCCACAACCCGACTATCAGATGCGCGTCCGGGAATCGCCCCTGAAGGCGCTTGCAAAGGTAACGCGCGTGGGCCGCGGCTGTGGGAGGCATAGCGGAAATGCAAACCACATCGGCTTTGCGCTCCTCGACAAGATCGACCATTTCGCTGGCCAGCGCGGCCACAGAGACGGCCTCCACGACGCACCCTTTCTCCGCCAATAACTGCGCGAGCATCCGACCGGCGATTTCGTCCGCTTCGTCGCGCGCGGGCAGGCAGAGAATGCGAAGACTCAACGCATTGGTCGAAACAAGAGAGCCGGCATCACCGTCCGGTTCCTTCGTCGCCTGGACGGTTTCTTTCGCCCGCAGGTCCTGCTGGCGCTCACCCAGTTCTTCGACCGTCTCCTGCAGGCTTTGGAAGATGAGTTTGTGCCTGTCCTCGTTGATCTCTCCGCGCTGCCAATGAGTCTCGGCCATGGCCAATGCCGGGATGAGTACGGTGTCGTAGACTTCGCCCAGCGGCATCTGCTCGAGATAACCCTCGATCAACTCGTTCGCTTCTTCTTGGTCTCCCGCCAGGAGCCGCTGATAAACCCGTTTTTTGGGCTCGAACACTTCCTCATTCCCCAGCAGGATGTCCAAGAACGAGAGCTGAGGCACGTACTTTCCGATCACCATCAAACACACAGTCAATGGAGTCGCAAGCAGCAACCCGACAGCTCCCCAGAGCCAGGTCCAGAACACCGCTGCCACCAGAACCGCCACGGGAGAGACCCCTGTGTTTTTGCCATAGAGCCACGGTTCCATCACATTGCCGATGAAGAGCTCGAGAGATGCAAACAGTGCCACCGTGAGCATTGGCGCGACCCATCCCGTGGAGAGGGCCAACGACAGGCCGATGGGCACCGCGGCCGCAATCCACGCGCCGATGTAGGGAATGAACCTCAAGGTCGCTCCCAGAATCCCCCACAGAATGGCACTCGGCACGCCGATCAGGTACAGCCCCAGGGCGACGGCCACGCCAAATGTCACGTTGAGCACAAACTGCATCGAGAGGTATCGGCTGACCCGCGTGGCGGCATCTTCGATTGCCTGGGTGGTCACCGTCACATCGCCTTTTCCCACCAGGCGAATGAATCGATCGCGCAAGTCCTCGCGACGGACCAGGAAGAACACGACAAGCACAATCACGATGCCCGTCGAGCCCAGCACGTCGAGCAGTGTGCCGAACATTCCCGTAATGACCTGCAATGGGCTCGGCGGCGAGGTAATCACGCGAACCGAGTAAGGGCGATCTTCACGACTTTGCGGCGCCTCGGTCTGCTCCATTGGTGAGGGATTCGAGGCATGGTCCTCGGTTGTCCTTGTGATCTTACTGAGCAGCCCGCCGACATAGTCGTTCGTCGAATGCAACTTCGCTTGGATATTGTCCTGATACTCAGGCATTTTTGGCCCCAGGTTGTTCATCTGGACCACTGCCATCCAGGCGACGACGCCCAACATTGTGAAAGCCAAGAGGGCCGTCACCAGCACAGCCGGAATCCGGCCGAACCTCCAACGCTCGAGCCGATCGCAAACCGGGCTTAGGAGGAAGCTCAGCAGCACGGCCAGCGTCAAGGGAACCAGCACCCCCTTGGCGAGGTACAGAGCCCCCGTGACCACGGCGATCGACGCCAGCGTTATGATGCCCGACAGTTTTGCGGAGGGCTCAGAAGCCGCCATGCGATGGTCTCCGACAGGTCTTCCGGGTGACGGCGTTTCAAGCCACGGCTACTCGTTCGCAGAGCTGCGAACTGGGAAGCCGTGATGACGGTCAGCGACGGATCCAAAATCGACCGAGGAACATCCCGACGCCGGCGGCGATCAAGATCGACTTGAGCGGATGATCCTTGATGTATTGCTCGAAAGTCTGCTGGGCCTTGTATGCCTGATCGCGTCCCTGCTCGTAGCATTCAGACGCTTCGTCCTGCAATTTTCCGAGGTTCTCCCGGACCGCATCGCCGGCCGTGTTTCCCATTTCCTGAAGCTCTTGCGTCACTTCGCGAGCCTGCTCGCAAAGGCGGTCCGTTGCGGGTTGTTGTGTCGGCGAGCGCCCGGTCGCGGCGCCGCGGTTTGCTCGTTCGGGTTCATTGACTGTCGTCATCATCGTCCTTTCGACTGTTCGAGAATTTCGCGGAACGCCCTGGAAGCGAGGGCCGCTTCCAGGAGCGCTCGCTCACTCTTTGTCCTGCGGCGGCTTCGCCTGGACGGATTGATCTTTACTCTTGTCAGCGGGTGCGTCGGACTTGTTCTTCACCCGGTTTCCCAGGCTCTTGACTTCTTGGACAACTTTTTTCTCGTCCTCTTTGATCTTGTTCTTGTCCGCCGAGAACGTGACATTGCGCTGCTCGTTGGCCGAGTCCGCGGTGACTTGAAACCATCCGCGGTAGAGGCCCACGCCAGCGACACATGCCACGACGACGACGAGGCCGATTAAGAATCGTTTCATTTCAAATCCTTTCGCAACGGGTTAGATCGCTCTGCGCCCCTGAATCAGGTTGACGATCAAGACCACGACTGCGATGACCAACAGAATGTGGATTAGATTGCCGGCAACGCCGAATCCGAGTCCCAAAGCCCACATGATCAGCAGAATCAGTAAGAGAGTCCACAACATAAATCACCTCAAGAATTGAAGATGCGTCGAACGGTTCAGTAAGTAACGCTCACCCTACGCGACCCAAGTCAGGGTCAGTCTTCTACGGGGGGCTAACACCGATCTGAGGACTCGGGTCGATCAAGCTCATCTGTCGGCGAGCCTCAGCCCAAGCCACACCAAAAATGTCGGTCTCGAAGTCGCCGTATTCTTCGCAGACGCGCCGCTGGCATTCGGCACTCGTCAACGCGGCACGGCTCGAATCCGGGACACTCAAGAGAATCTCCTTGACGGCTTCCGACAAATAGTCTTTGGACAGTTTCTTCTGCATGCCGCACTCTTTGAGACCTTCCCAACAACACCTTCAGATTGATTCAGCAGAAGACTGGGCGAGACGGCCATTGCGAGGGTGGCGCGCTCGCGTAAAGGAATGCAACGCGTCCATCACGTCGATCGGGATGCCCAGGACAACCGTATTCGAGGCGGTGGGGCCTAACCCGTCGATTGTCTGCAACGTTCGCAGTTGCATCGCTCCGGGGCTGGCTGCCATCGTTTTGGCGGCCGCTGCCAAATTGTCTGACGCTTCGCGATCGCCTTCGGCCTTGGTGATGGTCGCGCGCTTCTCGCGTTCGGCCGAGGCCTGGCGGGACATCATCTTCTTGAGTTCCTCGGGCATGTTGATGTCCTGGATCCGAATGCCGGTGACTTCCAATCCCCAGCCCTCGATATCCTTCTCGACGTTCGCTTCGATCGCCTTGCCGATCTGTTCGCGTTCGACGAGCAGCTGGTCCAAGGTCATCTGGCCGATCACGTCACGCAGCGAGGTTTGCGCGTACTGCGAGATGGCATAGCGATAGTCTTGGACCTTGATCACGGCATCAGCAACGTTGTCGACCTTGAAGAAGAAGACGCCGTTGATTGTCACAGGCACGTTGTCCTTGGTGATCACCTGCTGTGCAGGGATATCCGTGGCGCGAATGCGGATGTCGATCATCCGCACCTGATCGACCAGCGGGAGGATTAAAAAGAGTCCGGGTCCCCGCGTGTCGTGGTACTTTCCCAGCCGGAAGACCAGCGCTTGCTCCCACTGCGCGGCCAGCTTGATGCTCGACGAGGCAATGACGGCGGCCACAAACCAGACGACCGCAAACGGAACGGCCACGATGGGGCTGACCAGCCCGATCACAATCGCGATCGCTGCGCCGATCACAAGCAACACGACGAAGACCAGGCCCGAAATGTAATTGATCATGAAAGGTCTCGACTGTAAGAGTGTGTGGGGCCCGTCTCAGCGCCAGCCGACGAGGATGCGTTCGATCTCTTCTTTGTGCCGCGTTTCGTCCGAGACCTGACTTTCCAGGTTCACTTTGAGGCCGACCTCCGCGAGCGCTTCGGCCTGGCAAATCCGTTTTTCGTAATCGCAGATTGCCTGTTTTTCTGCCGCCAGCACGTTTTCGAGCATTTCCCTAGGCTCGTCGGCGTTGGGAACGAGCCGCGGCAAGGTTGTCGGCTCCGCCCCCAAATTGGCGATCTTGTCGGCCAGAAACTGCGCGTGGCCTTGTTCGTCCGGAATCTCGGCTTGGAAGAGTGCACGCAGCTCCCTGCGGTACGGACCCGTCAGCTTGGCCGAGTACTGCGTGTACATCACGATGGCCTGGTATTCGCCAGCCAGGTCGTGATTGAGGCCATCAATGAGCGCTCGCCGAGCGCCGGCGTTCGGTCGATCCTTGGCGTCGGCGCCTTCGCTGGCGGTTGATTTGCTGTCTTCCTGTATGTGCAGGACCATTGCTGTGGCCTCCTGTTGCGCGATCGCATCAGCGGATGTGATCAGCAGAATATGGATTTGGTGTCGGACGAATTGCGGCGATGGGACTCCGATTTGAATGGATTGGCTATTCAGCCGCGCGCGGAATTGACCTCCAGATCAGTCGGCCGCCCGTGACCCTTTGACGCTCCCGAATTGTCCAATGACTGAGAAGTGAAACTCGGAAGTCGGGCAGCAGTGCGATTCAAGCCCATGTCACCGGCCTCACCCGGCATGTCGTGTCGTGCCGCGAGACTCGTCTCGCTCGGCTGCGCTCTAAAGAACCGGGAAATCGACGTGGTCAGAAGGTTGAAAAAGCGTGCCAGAGGCCGTGCCACGGAACCGGGTGGCCGTAGGTTGCTGTTGCGACGGGACGCGATTGATTTGAGGAGTGCCGATGATTTGATCTCGCACAGAGACTCACGCGTGGTTCCGTAATTGTCGAAAGTGACTGTCCTTCTCACTTTGCGATCCTGGGGATCGATGAACTCGCTCTCAAATTCGATTTCATACACGTCCGGAGCATCACGAATGATGGCAACGGCAGTTTTGCGCGGCCGAACGAGGGGCATTTCTCCATCCGCGTAGACGGTCGCCATGCGATCAGACGTCGAAAATGTGGTCAGCAGCTCTTTCGTCGGTTCGCCGAAAAGGTCACCCTGCCAGAACTCAAGCGTCGCTGAGTTCGACGACGAGGATGCGGGCACTGGCTCTTCCTGGCCGATGGAATCGAGCTTGGGAATGAACCGGATCGACCGAATTGCCTCTGTAACTCCATATCCCGGTACGAAGATGGCATTTCGCGAAGTCATTAAATCCTCGATCCTCCCCGTGTTCTGACTGTCGGGCATCAAAAAGCGAACGGCGTGAAACAGTGTTGTCTGTGAAGCAGGCGTCTCGCTTCACGCCGTCCGCGGTCACAGTCTTATTTTTTTGCAACGGTCATCTTGAACTCGTTCGTGGCGTCGGCCCCGCTGGTGGGGTGGCCAGTCACCTTGACCGTGAAGTCGCCCAGCGCGGCGTCGTCCGCGACCTTGACGGTGATTTTCGCTTCCTTGTCGCTGTGCATGATGACGGGGCTGGCGGGATCAACGGTCACTCCCTTGGGCACGCCCGAGAACCTGAGTTCCACATCCTCGCTGAAGTTCTTTCCCCGCGCGACATCAATCGCGAGCTCTTTTGTCTCCCCTTGCTTCAGCTTGGTCGACATCTGTGGCACATCCAAACTGAATGTGTTGTCGGTCTGTCCGACGATGGGTTTGTTGGCGGTGACTTCGGTCGCCCCCGGCCCGCCGCGAGTCCCCTCAGTGCAGCCGGTCATTAACACGAGTGCAGTGACCGTCAAACCAGCGAATACGCTCTTCATCGATCAATCCTTTTCCAAAAGATCAGACCCATTCGTGCTCGCACCGAGCGAGGTCAACGCCGATTCCCATGAACGTCCCTGGGAAGAGTTGGATTCGTCACCGGGATGAGCACAGGCGCGCCCGGCCCGAACTGTTCGTTCGATTGTGCTTTTGCAGAGCCGTACTCTTGTTGGAGCTCCCCCGCGAACTGGTCCCGCTTCCCGGCAATCGTCATCCGGTCGCTGTCGGTAAGCTTGCCCAACTTTTCTTTGACTTTGCCCCTGAATCGTCTCCACGTGCCCGCGATTTGATCCCAATTCATGGCCTACGTCCTTGGTGAGTCGCTCTCTGAAACCGGCACCATTGTCTGACTTGTTCGTCGTCTCCGCGGCGATCTTGAGATACGGGGCGTCACGACACGACAACCATCTTGCAATCAAAGGCCGCTCGGGACGTGTCCGAGAAACATCAGAACGATGAGGACCAGCAGCACCAGACTCAAAAGGCCGCTGGGGCCGTAACCCCAATTGCGAGAGTGATTCCAAGTCGGCAGCCCACCCAGGAGCAGCAGGACTACGATGATCAGCAGAATGAGTCCCATGGAAGTTCCCTTTTTTCGGAGGTCCCATTGCGTCGCCGCGGACCACTTTCCCTGTCGTCAACTGGTGAGCGCATTTGGAACCACGGTCATAACTGGAGCAGTTCATCGGCCATACAGGTCTCCCGTGCCGACGGCAGGAGGAGGCTCGCTTTGAGTCGTCGCGATTCCTTCCTGCAGGTTTTCGGGCGCACTGCCGCGCGGATTCGTTCCCACAGTTCCGAACGATGGATGAACACATTTGGATCGCCTTCGAAACCCAGCCTGACTCTGCCGCCGATGATGTCGAGCACGGTTACCGTGACCATTGGCTGGCTGTCGTTCAGACCTCCGATGGCAATCGATTCCTGCTTTTTTCTGGTCAAGACCAGCATCGCAAACTCCCTTTATGACTGACCGTCTCGTCCGATCCCGTTCCACGTATCCGCAGGCACGCTGTGGGCAAGCAGAAACACCTGCACCATGGTGCCGGTGGTGAAGACCTGCACCACGGTGCCCGTCGTCGTTTCGACTTCCGCGGACGCCTCTCGCACATCGACGCCGGTGATTCGTTTGATCTCCTGCCTGAGCGAATGGGAGTCGTTGGCGAACAACTGTCGATGAAACTCTTGCACCTGAGCGGCGCCGGCCGGACTCTTGGACAGAACCTTCTCGGCCGGTGACAGCGCCTCGTGCAACGTGATAACGAGCGTGTCGTTACTCAGCACGACGGACACTGCTTGGGGGACATGGCCCGTTCGCTGTTCCTGAAACGCGCTCGCGGCTTCCGCGATTTGACGTGCCATTGTTGAGCTGGGCTTGTCCATTTCGTTCGTCCCTGTTTGTCACGACCGCCCTGCACGGATGAAATAAAAAAACCGACGTGGCTGAACACCCTCAGGTGTTCGACCACGTCGGTTTACTCGTCAACGGACTCCCCAGCTGGGCTGGGTCGCCCTTTATCTAGTCATCCGACGACGTTTTGCCGAGCCAAAGCTCTGATTTAGCTCCGCGCACAATTCATTCTTCATTCTATCCCGAGATCACAAGAAACACAATGCAAGGGATCTCTTTCTGCGTTGCTTTCGTGCTGCAAAGAACCAGCCCCACCCGATTTACGTTGGGACAACCAAGTACACGGTTTGCCCTCTGTAGATATAAGGCTGGTAATACACGCCGTCGCACACATCGTAGGTAATGCCGTTCGCTAAGACCGTTTGGCAGCCGTCTGGCAGGGTGTCGTACAGGTAATACTGCGCGCCGCCGAGCATCAGGGAGCGGTACCCGGGACGAAAGTGCCGGGCATACTCGCTGTTATACGGACTGCGAGCGGCGCCCCCAACCGCCTGCGCCGGCCGGACGGCCGGGCCCGCAGGGTCACGACCTGCACGTTCGCCAAAGTGGATCGACCCAACCCGAGCAACCGCTTGTCCGCCGAGGCCAAAGCGTCGGCAATAAACTGCCGGTAAATCTCCCGCATTTGAATGGCGTCTGCCACGGCCCTGGGCGGCGTTTTCTCCGTTGGTGATACGACCTCCTCCAACGTAATGACCAGTGTGTCGTCACCCAGATCAATGGCTGGCTGAGCCGGGATCGTTGAAGTGCATTTTTCCATCGTTTTGCCGCCCCCGCGTTGCGAATTGGCGTGCTCCATCACCCAATAAAAAAACCGACGTGGCTGAGCCCCCCTAAAGGGCTCGACCACGTCGGTTTACTCGTTAACAGGCCCTCCGGACACGGCCGGGTCGCCCTTTATCTAGTCAGCCGACAACATCGCGAGCGGCCTGCAGACACGCGAAGCAGCTCACACGACCAATTCTAGGACCAATCGAATGAAAGATCAATCGGTCTGTGGTCTCTCCACGACGATTGATATGATGACGGGGCCGGAAAATCATCGGATGGGACCTCCGAGCACCGCTGTCCCCTTCAAAACCGCATGTTGACGTGCGCGAGGCGCTCGCTGCGGTTACTGTGATCCATGAAAACACAGGGTGAAATCGAAGCGTCGATCTGCGAAGGGATCTCACGCTTCGAACAGGACTTCATGGGTCGGGGTCCCAAAGACATCCGTACGCACCTGATCGGCGACCTGCTGGTCGTCCGTCTGCAGGGGGTGTTGACGGCAGCCGAACAACACCTGGTCAAAGTTCTCCCCGCCGAAAAGGGGAGAGATCTCCTGAAACAGGTGCGGACCCAACTGATTGAAACAGCGCGGCCGCTTCTGGAGGCAATGGTGAAGGAGACGACGGGAGTCGAAGTGCTGGCGCTACACCATGACATCAGCACGACGACCGGCGAAGAAGTTGTGCTCTTTACGCTCGCTGAATCGCCGCTGGTCCGCGATACAAAGAAAAAGTAGCCAGCAGCTGGCGTGGCACGCGCGACGCTCGTTGCCCCTTTCCTGTTAATGACCGTCACGTTTTCCAGGTCGCCCTCCGGCCCCCAGCCGACTAAATGGATTGTCTGCGGCGCGCGAATTCAAGAATTCGTCCACATGTTGGATGGAAGTGGGCGGCTGCAGACAAGCTCGAGCCCCGACTTCGAGGGCTGCTCCGGCGAGAGTGACTCGTCCCGCAGAAACCGGGACGAGAAGCCTGATCGCGATGGTGCGCCCCGAGGACGTCCCGTTGATAGAACCGCAGCACGGCCTGCGCTGGCGAAGAGGCATTCTCGTCTGGCGAAAACCAGGCGGTTCCAAGCCGCCTTGACACGCCGGAACGGCACTCATACAATCGATTCAAACAGTCGTTTGAAACACTCGATTGAGTAAGGCTGCCGCTCATGGACGCTCGACGGGATCCGAAGGACCTGCTCCTCGACGCGGCCGGTCAGATCTTCGCCGAAAAAGGGCCGGAGGAAGCCACGATCCGCGAGATTTGTGGCAGAGCGGGCGTGAATATCGCCGCGGTGAATTACTATTTCCGCGACAAAAAGGCGCTCTACGTCGAGGCCGTGAAACTGGCCCATTGTACGGGTGGGCAGACGCCGCAGTTCGAAGTGCCGGAGGGCGCTCCGCCAGAACAGGTTCTCGAGGCATTCATCCGCCAGATGATGGGAATGATGCTCGACGACGTTCGCCCATCGTGGCACCTCGAATTGATGATGCGCGAGATGGCGCGGCCGACCGAGGCCTGCGTCGAGCTGGTCCGCTCATTTATTGGACCGATGTTCGAAACGCTGAAGCAGATCCTCCGACCGCTCCTCCCGAGCGAGATTTCGCCGCTCGATCTCAATTTGCACGGGTTTAGCATCGTCGCGCAGTGCTTGCTCTACCGTTACCATCGCCCGGTCGGCCGCATCCTGGTGGGCGAGGGCGGGTACGCGACTTTGATGGACATTGACCGGCTGACCCGTCACATCACCGACTTCAGCCTGGCTGCGCTCCGCGGTGCGTCGGGATCGAGCCGAGGGACGACTGCGAGTCAACCGGCGTCTCATCAGGAGACGAAGCCGTGAACTGGCTCGCCTGGCGAATGCTGATCGGCGATCGCACCAAGTATTGGGGCATCGTCTTCGGCGTTGCCTTCGGCTCTCTTCTGATCGCCCAGCAGTCGGCGATCTTTGTCGGCCTCATGCGGCGGACGTCGAGCCGCATCATCGACGTGACCGAGGCGGACGTCTGGGTCATGGACAAGCAGACATTGAATGTCGATGAAGTCCGGCCAATGCCCGAAAATCGCTTGTATCAGGTCCGCGGCGTTGCCGGAGTGGAGTGGGCCGTTCGACTTTACAAGGGCCAGGTCGTGGTCCGCACCGAGGACGGCGGATTTCGTCAGGTTTTTCTAGTCGGCGTCGATGATGGAACGTTGATCGGAACGCCGCACGAGCTGGTCCTCGGATCGGCCGAGTCGCTGCGAGAGCCCGACGCGATCATCGTCGACCAGGACGGCTACAAGCTGTTGTTTCCCGATCAGCCGCTGCGCTTGGGAGCGGCCGTCCAAATGAACGATCGCCGCGCCGTCGTCGCCGGCATCTGCCGCGTATCTCCGCCCTTTACGACTCTCCCGGTGATCTATACGCGGTACAGCCGAGCCACGGTGTACGCGCCGCATGAACGCAACATGCTCTCGTTCGTGTTGGCCGGAGCGAACAAAGGCACCGACCCCGCACAGCTTTGCTCCCGAATTGCCGAGCAGACTTCGCTCAAGGCAATGACTTCGAACGAGTTTCTCTGGTTCAACGTGGGCCACTACCTGCGCAACACGGGAATTCCGGTCAATTTTGGCATCACAGTTTGTCTGGGATTTGTCGTCGGTGCGGCAATCGCCGGGCAGACATTTTATCTCTTCACGCTCGAGAATCTGAAACAGTTCGGCAGTCTCAAGGCGATGGGCGTCACCAACAGCCGACTGATCGGAATGGTGCTGCTGCAAGCCGTCGCGGTCGGCGTGATGGGCTTTGGAATTGGCATTGGCCTGGCGGCCGCATTCTTCGAGACCACCGAACGGCTTCAGAACGTGGCTCTGCGAGGCATGTATCTCCCCTGGCAAGTCGTGGCGGTGACGGGAATCGCGGTCGGCGTGATCGTTTTGCTCGCGAGCATTCTGAGCCTGCGACGCGTGCTGGTCCTGGAACCGGGGATGGTCTTCAAATGAGTTCGCCGTCGATGGCAACCGTTCTCGAGCCGCAGCTCGAACTCACCGAAGGTCCAGCTGTTTGGTGCCGGCGTGTGACTAAGGACTATTCGACCGGCGACGACGTCGTTCGCGCGCTGCGCGGAGTCGACGTGGAGATCCCCTACGGCGAAATGACCCTCTTAGTCGGTCCGAGCGGCTGCGGCAAAACAACGCTGATTTCCGTTATGGCTGGGCTGCTCGATGCGACGGAGGGGGACGTGGCCCTGCTTGGCCGAGAGCGCCGCGACCTGGTCGGGCGCGCACTGGTCGAGTTCCGCGCCACTCGAATTGGATTTGTGTTTCAGCAATACAATCTGCTCCCGTCGCTGACTGCGGTTGAAAATGCCGCGATTCCGCTGATCATCTGTGGCTGGAAGCGCTCGCTGGCGATCGCTCGCGCGGCAGACGTGCTCGAATCCGTCGGACTTAAAGACAAGATGCATCAACTCCCGTCGCAACTTTCAGGAGGACAGCAGCAGCGAGTGGCGATTGCCCGGGCACTCGTCCATTCGCCCAAACTGCTCGTCTGCGATGAGCCGACCGCGGCGCTCGACGCCGAGTCGGGTCGCAAGATCATGGAACTTCTCCGCGCAACCACGGTGAAGCCCGGACGGGCCGTGATTGTCGTCACGCACGACAATCGCGTCTTCGGCTTCGGCGACCGAATCGTGCACATGACCGACGGCCGCATCGATCGGGTCGAACTGCCACAATCGGAACGAACACAGTCCAACGAACAATCGGCTTTGCTCAATTGATTATCCGGAATCGAACATCCTCAATTGAATATCGGCGAGGAACGTAACCATGCGCCGCTCAATTCTGCTCCCCCTCATCGCATTGGCAATGGTCGGTTTGACCGTGCAGCACATTACGGCGCGGCAGCAGCCAATTCCGAAGACTGAGCCCGTCATCGAACCGCCAACAAGCGCTTTCGAGCAGACGGTGGCGGGCACAGGCATCGTCGAACCGCGGACTGAGAATATCTCGATCGGATCGCACCTGTCGGGCGTGGTCGCACGGGTCTTTGTTCGCGTCGGCGATAAGGTCGCTCCGGGGAGCCCCCTGTTCGAGATCGACACGCGGCAGATCGATGCCGAAATTCGCCTCCGGCAGTCAAAGCTGCGAAGCGCCCAAGAGCAGCTGGCGCGCCTGGTCGCAATGCCGCGCCCCGAGGACGTCCCTCTGTTGGAGGCACAACGCCGCGAGGCCGAAGCCACGGTGGCACAGAATTCCGATACGCATGCCCGCACCGAACGACTCCGGCGGACAGGGGCCACGACCGAGGAACAGGTCGTGCAGGCCAAGCTGAAACTGGACGCCTCACAAGCTCAGCTCGATCGATTCCGGGCCGACGAACTGCGCCTCAAAGCCGGATCGTGGAAGGCCGACACGTCGGTCGCCCGCGCTGCCGTCGAGATGGCGCAGGCGGATCTCGATTGGGCGAAGAATGAACGCTCTCGCCATCGAGTCGTCGCCCCGACCGTCACGGCGCCGAGCGGAGACACGGTGGAATTCGACGTGTTGCAGGTCAGCATCCGTCCCGGAGAGTACGTCTCGACGCCCTCGAGCCAGACACTGATGATTCTGGGAGACTCGGCGCAGCGCCATGTGCGCGTCGACATCGACGAGCACGATATCCCGCGCTTTAACCAACACGCCAAGGCTTACGGACGAGTTCGCGGCGAGCGCGGGGCCCGGCTTCCGCTGACCTTTGTGCGGATCGAGCCGTTCGTGATTCCGAAGAAGTCGCTTAGCGGCGACGCGACGGAACGTGTCGATACTCGCGTCCTGCAGGCACTCTACCGCATCGAAGGACCTTCGCAGGCAACCTACATCGGTCAGCAAATGGACGTATTCATTGATGCGGCAGCTCGCGAGGTCGGTTCGTTCGCCACGACCGCGATGCCTTAGGCCCGTTCGATTTGGACGCGAGTGTCGTTGAAACAGGCGCCCGCGCCGAGATCCGAGAGCGTGTCCGGCGCCAGAGCGTTGGCAGTCTGCCCGTTGTGCGTGTGCCGGGCCCAGAGCCCTTTGGGCAGCGAGGCCACGCCTGGCCGCAAGTCGCCGTTGAGTTTCGCGGTGCAGAGCACCTCGCCCGAATCGTTGAACATCCGTACGACGTCGCCGTCGGCGATCCCCCGCTCACCGGCGTCGTCGGGGTGGATTTCGACCGGCACCGTGTCGCGGACAAGTTGATAGAGCGTTGACGAAATCGCCTTGGACGTCGAGGGCGAGATCAACGTCAGGGGGAATTCTTTGCGTGCGGCGATCGAATGATAGGTGTAAAGGCCTTTGGAAGTGTCCCGATCGAGCGACTCGGGACAAAGGTCGATGCGCCGGTCCGCGGTTCCTGGAAAGACATCGACAAACGGCACCGGCCGCCCGCCGCACGGCGGTAAGGACCGACCGGTCGCGGCAAACGACTCGGCGAGCTCCGCCGCGGATCCCGAAGTCGCCAGGATGGCCTGAACCATTTCGGCCTCGGTTTCCGGATCACCCGGCCGCGACAGTCCCATGCGGCGACAAAGCTCGCCAAAGAGCCAATGGTTGGCGCGGGCTTCCCCCGCCGGTTCGACGACAGGCCGCGTGAATTGAGCGATCATGGCTCCATAACTGCGTCGAGCCTCGGCGTGTTCGAGGAACGTCGTGGCTGGCAACAGAACGTCCGCGTAGAGGGTCGTGTCGGTGAGCACCTGCTCGTGAACAACGGTGAACAGGTCTTCGCGCAGCAAACCCTCGCGAATCTTGTTCTGCTCGGGAACTGTCGCCATAGGATTGCAGTTGTAGACGAACAGCGCACGAACGGCGGGCTGGAACTCGGGCCGAAGCGTTTCGCCCAGCCGGTTCATGTTGATGATCCGCGTGGCGGGGGCCGGGGCAGCCGCGCCGGCGAGCGAGTCAACATCCCAGGCGGCTCCCTGACTGAGCGTGTAGCCGCCGCCGGGTACGCCAAACTTTCCCGCCACCGACGGCAGCGCCAACACGGCCGCGATCGCCGAGCCGCCGTTCACGTTCCGCTCGATGCCCCATCCGCAGCGGATCACAGCCGGTTTCGAGTCGGCGTAGAGTTGGGCCAGGGCGGCGATCTGTTCGGCCGGAACTCCCGCGACGTCCGCCGCTCGGCTCAGCGTCCATTCCTGACTGCGCTCGCGGAGCTGCTCCCAATTTCGGGCATGCGACACAAGGAATCCGACGTCGGCCCGGTCCGCCTCGAACAGCCAACGAATGATCGCCAGCGCCACGGGCAGATCGGTGCCGGGGCGCAAAGGCAGATGCAGATCGGCCTGCCGCGCGAACTGCGTGCGGCGCGGGTCGACCACCACCAACTTCGCGCCGTTGGCCTGTGCTTGTTTGAGGAAGGGGGCCAAATGGATTCCGGTCACGGCCGGATTGACGCCCCACAACACGATAAGCCTGGCGCCGGGATAATCCTCAAATGCCACTCCCGGCATCTTCCCATACAACCCGGTCGCAGCGACTGACGCGGGCATGGCGCACAGCGTGCGGGCCAGTCGCGACGCGCCCAGCCGATGGAAGAACCGCGCGTCCAAGCCGTTTTGTGTCAGCCAGCCGTTGGACCCTCCGTAGCAGTACGGAAGAATCGCTTCGCCACCAAATTGGTCGCGAACCTCGGCGAGCCGGGCGACAACGAAATCCAACGCCTCGTTCCAACTGACGCGTCGGAACTCGCCGCTCCCTTTCGGGCCCGACCGCACGGCGGGATAGAGGAGCCGATCGGCCCCGTACATGAGTTCCGAAAAATGTCGGACCTTGCCGCAGATGTATCCGGCGGTGAGCGGGTTAAGATGATTGCCTTCGAGCGCTTCGACCCGCCCGTCCCGAATCGTGACGTCGAGACTGCAGCTATCGGGACAGTCGAGGGGACAGGCGCTCTTGAGAACTTCGACCTTCAATCCGGACATTAGAAGGCACCTCGGCTGGGCAAACTGGGTGAGTGGTCACGGGCCAATCACTGTTCGCTCGCACACGCGTCCCATTCTCTGTGGCGGCGCGGTGAATCACAATCCCGATTTGGAAGCCAAACAGCAGGATTGCGACCCGACTGAGACAAGGCGATCGGGCAGCAGGTTCGGGTGGTGCCAGAAGTCGCGCCCTCAGGCTGCCGGATGGATACAACCGACAGATCGCTGCACAAATCGTCGCTCAGCGCAGTGAGGGACAGCGCAAAACTGAAGCTTGGTCATGCGCCAAATGGCGGCCGCATCCGGGTCACGACTGCGGTTGGCACTCCGAATCGTTGGTCCATGTTTCGACCTGACCATCGGCTTTCCGTGCGAGGCCGATGCATTCACCGCTCATTGAGACGACGTAGTACTTGGTTCCTCGCCAAAGTACACAGCTCCCGATACCGATCACGGTCGGCTGTTGCCCAGACGCCGGCTTTTTTCGTTTCTTTTTCCTCTTTTTCTTCTGAACCTCCAACTTGTCGACAATGGGCTGATACGACACGAGGCGCCCAAATTCGGCGTACTCAGCGGATGCCCGTCGTGCGTGATCGTTGTCTCTTCCACGCTGCCAGTGATCTTTTGGCATGTCGGCCCATTTCTCGTTTGCAGATCGTCGAAATTAACGGAGACGGGAGTCGTCTCGGATCGCGTGCGTAGAGGAGGCCTTCGGAAACGACTCCCGTCCCCTCCAATTTACTCGCCTTCAATTTACCCGCCACGAAACTTTCCGCCACGTAATCGGTGAACTGCAGTGGCGAACTCAGTGGAGCACATTTGAGCAACCACTTACCGACTGCCTGACCCTTGCTCAATGCCTGTTTCAGGGCTGTCGTAACGCGGTCAGCAACGCGAGATCGTCCATGACCTTGATCGCATGGCTGGTGCAATAGGCCAGCACGTCTTCATGGTAGAGATGACGATTGCGAGTGCAGATCACGTCGGCCTGTCCAGCGACGGCCGTCGCCAGGACCAAATCATCATCGGCATCGTGCGGAACGACACGTGGTAGCGACTCGGGAAGCCGAACTGTGTGCGCGCCGGACGCAACGCCCTTGACGAATTCCTCGATGCCTCGGTCATCCAGTTTGTGGATTTTGCGCACGCGATCGTACGCCAGAACGCGAGCAAGCTCCGCCAGCATCTCCAGCGAGACCATCAGCTCGTGGTCAGAGCGGATGAGGTCGAAGAGTTCCCAAGCGGGGCCACGCGGCGACATCACGACACGCGCCACGATGTTCGTATCGAGAACGACGCGCATCATGTTCTTGGAGCGGCGAACTTCGTGGATCGCATCATCGATGGCCGCGTCGATCTCCTCTTCGCTGACTCCTTGTGCGGCAGCATGTGTTCGACCCTGGCGGGCGATCTCGGCAGCCCGATCGAGCGCCTTGCGGCGAGTCTCTTGATCCTGCTTGGCATCCATGTCGATGACCTGGATGAAGAGTTGCTGATTGTCGCGGAGCTTCTGACCGATCACACTCTCGAACGCGATGCGCTTGTCGGCTTCGATGTCTTTGACGTTGCAGATAATCGATTCCATGACCGCATTATACTCCGTTCAGGAGTTTGCCCAAAGAAAACTCTGTGGTGCTTCGACACCGCTCCAGCCATTCCTCAGCGACACAGACAGGAACGGAGACGCAGCTCCTCCTGGGGACAGTCTTGGGACACGCCGCCAGTGCCACCGACCAGTTCTGAGTGGATTGATTACGACTCGCGACTCGCACTCCAGAATTGCGCGCGGTCATTTACGCCCCCCGAGCCGGGGTCGCCCTCGCGTTTCTTGAAGTCCAGCGACCGCGACGTGCGGCCGGCTACTTCACGGTGAAGTTCACCGAATACGAGGCCACCTTCTGGCTGAGCTGATCCTCGACCGTCAGCTTGAGCGTGTGCGGCCCGAGCGAGATTTGCTGCGGGATCGAAAACTCGTAGCTGTTGTAGTAGTCGCGTCGCGGGCTCGCGCAGAGATCCTCGTTGGGAGCGAAGGGCATGCTCACGACCCGCTTCCCGGCGCTGTCAAAGACCTCGATCGTCGATTTGAGGATCGCCCGGTAGGGACCATCCGCGGTCGGCTCGCTCTTGAAGTTCTCGACTTCGGCGTATAACAGCACCGGTTGCCCGGCCGTGAATTCGTCCCGTTTGAACCGCTCGTAGCGGCCATAGTTTTCGATCTTGTTGCAGAACGCGACGTTCCGCAACTCGAGCTTCGATTTCTCTTGCAGCTTGTGCACGGCCTGGCGCAGTTGCGCGATGGTTTGCGTCGCGCGGTCTCGCGGATCGGCGATGGTGTTGCGATCAAAATAGCTCGACATGCCCCAAAAGACTTCCTGCCAGAATTCCTGATCCGCCGGATCCAGTCCGGCAATCGGCTCGAGCGATCGCGCCGGCTGGCCGGAGAGCAGATACAGCATTCGCAGATTGACTTGCTTTTGGATGTAGGCGAGTTTCTCCGCGTCGGACGCGCCGACGGACGTTTGGCCCGCCTCGGTCGCAGCCACGGTCACGATCTTTTGCAACTCGTCGTGCCAATTAGCCGGGAGCGAAACGTTGCGCGAACCACCGGTTCCGGGCAGCGGGTTAATCGCTCCCAACAATCGGCTGGGCAAGCTCGCCAAACCGGAGGGCGGTTGTGTCTGAGCCGTCGTCGCAGGCTGAGGCGCGGGAGTCGAGGTGCCGGTTGCAGACGCTTGCGAGGCGCGCGTCCCGTTCGCTCCGGAATCGGAGGCCGAGACCACCTGGCCGTCTGGAACGTCGACCGGCAAACTCAGCTTCACCGGTTGCTCCGAATCGCTTCCGTTCGGCGGCGCGGGATTGGTCGCCGAGGCCAGAGTGACTCCCGATCCGTCGAGAGGCGCACTGCCGACAGCCTGAGTGACCGGCGCACCTGTGCCGCGGGCCGAGGGTTGCGAATTGGCAACCACGTTGGCCGGCGGCGCGACACCTGCTTGGGACGACGGGTTGTCGCCAAAAGGGTTTGGCGCTGTCGGGGCCGGGGGCGGCGTCGCGACATCTCCTGCCGATGCGACTTTGGGCGAGGCAGCGTTTGCCGTTTGCGGGCGGGTTGGCGCAGGAGCCGGATCGGTATCGACTGGATTGAGGCTCGCGAACGCATCAGCCTTGGGCGTGGAGGACGCTTTTGACGTCGCCGTCGCAGGCGATTTGACCGGAGCGTCTGCAAACGCGGACTCGGTCGCCGCGACAGTCTGACTTGGCTTTTCCGGCTCAGCGCCAGAACCTTGCTTGCGCGGAGCCGCATCGAAGTCCCACGCATCGGATTTGGCCACGGACGCTGTGGGAGCCGGCGCGACGGGACGAGGTGTCGCAGTCGACGCCGACGACGCAACGGCAGTCCGACTTTGCGACGGCGGCGTCGCGGGTGTGTCGTCCCAGGGACTGACGGCGCCAGGCGCCGACGTAGCCGCGGGTTGAACCGTCTTGGGACCCTGCGTGTGCTCTCGCAAAACGGAGTCTTTGGGTGCTGAGGGGTCGTCGAACGCGGGCATACCGGGTGCCTGGTCGTTCGAGGCGGTCTTCACAGCTGAGCCGCTGTCCCAACCCGTGCCGCCGGAGCCTTTATGACCCTCCGCCAGTTCGCGGGCCATGCGGTGGTTTTCGACGAGTTCGCGAATGAAGGCCGGGTCGAATTTCGACCATTGGTCGAGAATCGCCTGCCGTTTGTCGGCGGGCTCGTACTGCACCTCGTCGGTCATCAATTTGCGGAGCGCCGGATCAATCGTAGCCGTCTTGAAGCCGGCCCCGGGAGCGCCTTTGTCGCCGTCAGACGACGCGGACGAACCGTCGCTGGCGGTCGTTGATGAACCCGATGCAGACGCGCTCGAATCCGAGGACTTGAGCGGGTTGGAGGGGTCTTTGGCGGCGGAGGCTTGAGTGCTGCTCGACCCTTGCATCCAGCCGAAGGGGCTGAAGCTATTCGGTGCTGAACAACCCCAACAACAAAATACGCCGGCCGCGAATGCCCATCGGATGACGGTGCACCGTCCCATGTCGGCTTCCTTGCCTGACGATCAACTGCGAGAAGGTTCTCTGGAAAGGGGAGGAGGGGGTGGGTCTCGATGGGGTTAGGCCGCGCGTTTGGGACGTCGGGGACGCGGCCGTGCGCGGGAACCTTAATGAAAAACACGAGTTGGGACAAGACCGTCTGTGCCGACGGTCCTGGAAAAATCCGATTGCTCCGAACGCTCCGGACTACCTAACCAAGCCGAAATACCCGGACCAACGCTGCCGAAATACAACAGCGAAAGACCCGCTTTTCCCACACCTCGCGAATTACCGCTCTGTCTGAATCTGGCGGAATGCCGCGCTAGCGGTATGACCTAGGCTTTCAGGGTAAGAGCGCGCTTCGGACTCTGCGTGAAGGACTGGCTGCCAATGCTATTTTCCATCGGGTTCGCCGGCGCCTTGACGAATTGGCGACCCAGAACGTCAGCCCGATCGGAAGATTCGGAGCCAAGCGCACGGTCGAATGGACTCAGCCGCACGCGAATCGGAAACCGGGGTGCTCGCCGGCGGCTTGGGGCTGCCGGCGTCTGGCAGCAGGTGGGCTGCGCGGGATTGGTCGAATCTCTCGAGGACCGCCTGCTGCTGAGTGCCTTGTTCGCCACGCCGAGCTTCGTGCTCGAGGGACACGCTGAGATCGCCTCGGGCTCCAGCCGCGGGGCGTCACCACACGTCACTCCCGCGAACTCTGGCCCGATTACCCCGGCTCAAATGCAAAAGGCCTACGGGGTCAATCAGATCTCTTTCGGCGGAGTGACCGGCAACGGCGCGGGCCAGACGATCGCCATTGTCGATGCGTACAACGATCCGGATATCATCGCCGACGCCAGCACGTTCAACAGCCAATTCGGGTTGCAACAGTTCAACGTGAGCGGCGGCCCGACTTTTAAAGTCATCAACGAGAACGGCGGGACGTCACTCCCGGGAAATTCCGCCGTTGACGGCTGGGACGTGGAAGAGTCGCTCGACGTCGAATGGGCCCATTCGATCGCGCCGGAAGCGAACGTGATTCTGTTCGAGGCCAACTCGAATTCGTACGGCGATCTGCTGCAAGCCGTGAGCACGGCCGCCGCGACGCCGGGCGTCTCTGTTGTTTCGATGAGCTGGGCCGGCGGCGAGTTCTCCGGGGAAACTTCCATCGACTCGGTGTTCACGACGCCGTCGGGACACGCGGGCGTCACCTTTACCGCCAGCACGGGCGATAGTGGATCGCCATCTGGCTATCCGGCCCTCTCCCCGAACGTCGTCGCGGTGGGCGGGACGACGCTTTCCATCGACTCAAGCGGCAACTACCTCGGCGAAAGTGCCTGGTCCGACGGCGGAGGCGGCATCAGCCAGTTCGAGTCGCAACCGAGCTACCAAGTCGGGAATGTCAACGGCACCAGCACGACGCATCGGACCGTTCCCGACGTCGCGATGGATGCCGACCCGAACACGGGTGTGTACGTCCTCGATTCGTATTCCGGCGGCTGGTTTCAGGTCGGGGGCACCAGCCTCTCGTCCCCGATGTTCGCTGGCCTTGTGGCGATCGCCGATCAGGGTCGCGCCCTGCAGGGAGAATCGTCACTCGACGGCGCCACGCAGACGCTGCCAACGCTTTACAGCCTTCCCGAATCCGACTTCCACGACATCACCACCGGCGGCAACGGCACCTACAACGCGACTCCCGGATACGACCTGGTGACGGGCCGCGGCACGCCGATCGCCAATCTGCTCGTGCCTGCGCTGGCGGGGTACGGAGTCACCCAGCCGACTCCGCCTCCCGGCATCAGCGGCCCAACGTCGGCCAGCGTCACGCAGAACGGATCGCTCACGTTTTCGTCGTCCGGCAGTGACGGCATCACCCTGTCGGACTCGCAGGCCGGCACCAACAGCGACTCGCTCACTCTTTCAGTCAACGACGGCACGCTGCGCCTGGCCTCCCTGAGCGGGCTGAGCATTGTATCCGGAGCGAATGGCTCGTCGTCGATGACGGTGAGCGGCACGCTCGCCAGCCTGAACGCTGCGTTGAGCGGACTCGTTTACGCGCCGACCTCGGGGTTCAGCGGCGCCGATTCGCTTTCGATATCGCTCAACGATCCCGGCGACAGTTTATCCGCTTCGCACACGGTTGCGATTTCCGTCAAGCCAGCGCCGACGATCGTCGCTCCGGCGTCCGCCTGGGTGAATGAGAACACGACGCTGACGTTTTCGGCTGCCAAAGGGGACGCGATCACAGTCGCCGATGCGGCCGCTGGCACGAGCGCCGTCGACCTCACGCTGACGGCGGCACGCGGCAAGGTCAAGTTTTCCACGATGACTGGGTTGAAGGTGCTGGCCGGCGCGAACAATTCGGCTTCGGTCACCGTCACGGGAACGGTGACGAGTCTCAACAAGGCGCTTAACGGCCTGGTCTTCACGCCGACTTCCGGTTACGCGGGGGCCGCCTCGATCGGCCTGTCGATCGAGGACCCTGGCGATCAGCTCACCGGATCGGCCACGATCAACGTCTCGGTGAATTCGAAACCTGCGTTCACGGCGCCGACGGCCGCGTCACTGGCCGAAAACAGCTCGCTCGTTTTCTCGACTGTTGGAGCCAATGCGATTGGGATCGTCGACTCGATGGCCGCCGGCGGGGGCAACGTGGAGCTGGTGCTCAGTGCCGGTCATGGCACTCTCTCGCTGGCGACGACGGCCAACCTGTCGTTCGCAGCCGGCGGGAACAACAAGGCCTCGATGACGATCGTCGGCTCGCTCGACAGCATCCTGACCGCATTGGACGGCCTGACCTACACGCCGACGGCCAAATACGCGGGCGCCGCTTCGATCAAAATGACTGTCAAAGATCTGGTCGATAACTTGAGCGGCTCGGGCACGATCTCGCTCAAGGTGACCAAGGTCACCACCCCGGCCGCGAAGCCTGCCGCCGAAGGGCGCACTTCTTCGACGCCTGCGGGCGTAGTTGAGCGGGGCGTGGTGGAGGGCTCGTCGGTGTTCGCAGGCGGGGACTTTGCGATCGACGAGCCGAATTACTGGGAAGGCCTGGTGGCCGCCATGGAACTGCTCAATCGTCCCTGATTGAATTCCTGCCGATTCACTTGTAGCGCGAATAGGGACGCGGGAATTCCCGCCGCCGCGCTTCCAGCTCGGGGATGCACACGCTCGGGAAGGCCGGACGCGTGTAAGGTGCTCCGAACAGCGTGTCGCAGAATTCCAGCTGCAGCATCAGCCGGTCGCCCGTGCGCGGCGTGATCCCCTTGTGGTAGCCGCGCGTATCGACGGCGAAGAGCGTCCCGGGCGGACCGGTCAGTTCGATGCGGTCGGCAGCCGGATAATAGGGTTCGAGCTCCTGGTCGGGATATCGGACATATCCGCGGGCCAAGAGGGCCGGCAGCTGGTGCCCCGTGCGGTGCGACTTCGCGATAAAGCAGTGCGGCCCGCGCTCGGGCGTCACCTCAGTCAAGTAGAAGAAGAACTTCAGCCACTTCAAGTGGTCCATGTCGAAGTGGTACATCTGCGCGAGTTCTTCCCGGGCGTTGTCCGCCAGACGGGCTGGAGTGCTCCAAAGCATGAACACGGAACTCAAGACGGGCAAGCAGCCCAAATAGGCCTGCGCAACGGCCAGAAGTGATGGGTCCGCCATCAGTCGCTGAACGTCGGGCTGTTCGATCAGGTTCGCTTCATCAAAACGGTATCCCTCCGCGATCGGCCGCGCCGGATCGTAGACCGCCCGCGCCGGCCCCTCATTTCGCGGGGGAGCGAGCGTCGCCTCGGTGTGGAGCGAGAATTCGGACAACCGCTGACAGACGTCGACGGGCAACCGTTCGGCCGGACGAATGTACCCGTTCTCGCGAATGTCGGCCGCCACGCGGCCGACGTCGGCCGGACTCAAGTCGCCCAGCACACCCCGGGCGGGGGGCAGCGCGGCCGGTGGAGAGCGGCGCCGGGCCAGCGCGTGCAAGAAGTCGTTCGAGCGGCCGTTGGTTCGGCAATAGAGATGAATCAGGCTGTGGTACGCCTCCGAGGGAGTCGTGCCCGTCCGCGAATAGCGAAACGCGCCCCGGGCTACCCGCCCCACGCAGCGCGCGTCTTCGACGAGCTGGCGCAGAGCTCCTCTGAAGGATCGGGATTGAGAGCCGACGCTGGGCATGGATTGCATCGTGTACGTTTCGCTGAGCGGGGCTGCTGATCTCTCGAATTTATAAAGAATCCGAACTCTTCGACACCTCAACGCGATCCGTCGCTCTTCCTAGACGGCCGCGCCGGAAGGGCGCTCTCTACAGGCGGAATGTCGTTGATTCACCGATCCGATTTGCGTAGTCTCGGCATCGGCGGCGTTCGCCAGCGTCGAGTGGGAATCCATCTGGGAAATGTCGACCGAATCCTTCAAGAGAGTTCGCCGATGGCCAAATCGCCGGAAGCCATGAAAGCCAGCATGATCGCAGGCCTGGCCGGAAAAACCGGGAAATCACTCGAAGAATGGCTGGCCATTGTCCGCGCCAGCAAGCTCTCCAAGCACAAGGAAATCATGACGCTGCTCAAAGAAAAGCACGGCCTGACACACGGCTTTGCCAACATGATCGCCTTGCAAGCCTTGCAGTCGGACAGCCACACGGCCGGTGATACGGGCTCTGGTCGACGGGCAATATGCCGGAGCCAAGGCCGAGCTGCGCCCCCTTTACGACCAGTTGTTGGCCAAGATTCAGGGTTTCGGAAAGGACGTCGAGGTTTCGCCCAAGAAGGCGTATGTCAGTCTGCGCCGAAGCAAGCAGTTCGCCATTCTTCAGCCTTCCACGGCGACACGCCTGGATGTGGGGATCAACCTGAAGGGTACAGAGCCGACGGGGCGGCTGGAGGCGTCAGGCAGCTTCAATGCCATGGTCAGCCACCGAGTGCGCCTTTCAAAGCCGGCGGAGATAAACAAAGAACTTCTGGGGTGGCTGAAGAAGGCTTATGACGCGTCCTAGGCGGGCAGCGGTAGGCCGGCGATCGTTATTGTAAATCACGGAGGGGAAACTCGAACACGACCGGGACGAGCTTGTCGCGGACCGCTTTCCAGTTCTCGACGAACTTGATGACGGTGCCGCCAGTGAAGGGTTGGCCGGGAACGTCGGGCGAAGTCATCTTGCCGACGACGACCAGTGCGGTCGGCTCGCTGCGATGGGCAATCTGGTCGAGATCATCGCGAGTAAAGCGCAGCGGCTCGCCGTCGGGAGGCGATTGCACGCGCACCAGGATTTTTTGGTCTGCCTTTTCCCTACGGACGACGAGCGGGAAGAGATCGACCGCTGCCGACCTCTCGACTTCGTAACCCCGCGATTTCAGGAAATCGGCGGCGACGGCGACTGCTCGCTCCTGCCGCAGCGACACATCGGAAGATGTCACCGAGGGGGGAAGGAGAGCCTTCTCGGGAGCGGCGTGCGCCAGCTCGGTCGGTTTCTGGTTCGGATCGAGCCGATGCGCTTCGGCGATGTCGGCCTGCGATTGTTTTGCATGTCCCAATCGGCGATGCGCTTCGGCGCGATTGAGCCAGGCCGAGGCTCGCTTGGCGTCGAGGGCGATCGCCTGATCGTAATCGGCGACGGCCTTCTGATAGTCGCCGGCGTCCAGGTACACGTTGCCTCGCTCGAATCGGCTCTCGAAGTCGTTGGGATCGAGACGGATCGCCACCGAGTAGTCCTCGATCGATGGGGCGATCTGTCCCAGGTCATGATAGGCCAGGCCGCGGTTGCGATAGGCGAGCGCACTCTTTGAGTCGAGTTGGATGGTCTTGCTGAAATCGGCGACCGCCGCGTCGAAGCGCCGTTCCTGAGCATAGGCGGCAGCCCGGTTGTTGTAGGCTCTGGCCATTCCCGGATCCTGTTCGATGGCCCGCGTGTAATCGGCGACGGCGTCGTCCCACCGCCCCAGCCGCCCAAACGCTACGCCCCGGTCGTAGTAGATCGTGGCATCGTCCGGTCGCCGAACGAGAGCCCGGGTATAGGCGTCGACCGCGTCGTCCAGCTTGCCGCGACTCTCCATCAGATGGCCCCGCGCGACCAGCACTTCTGGCGACTCAGGCGATTCGGCACAGCCAGAAACGAGAAGAGTAAGAACCCAAGAGGCGACGGCAATCGACGAATACCAGCGTCCACGACGCCTGGGTGCCATGCTCACGGCTTTGCGTGAGCATGCCCCATACGGAGAGACATGCCCACGCCGAGCCGTGGGCATGGCACCCAATCCTCGTCTCAAGCACCTCCCGGACACTGGCGGACAAGCCGCCAGTGCCACCCAGTAAGCGGGCGCTGGCTGATTTCGTGACGAATGACTTCGCGTCATGGGGGTGATCCATTTCCGCCGGACAAAGTTGGTACATCCAACGCGGGCGGCTGCGGGATTGCCTCGACTTTTGGTGTGGAGTCGGGCGCGATGGTTGGGCGATTGCCGTTTTTCGAGCGCGCGTGTCGCGCCGTCAGGGACCGCAGCGATTCCTCGGTCAAACCCAGCACTTCGAGCACCAGGAGCCGCAGCTCACGCAAGCTCAGGCTGCCAACGAGCACGCGATGTCGGGGCGTCTCCTCGAAGTGATGAGGAGTCTGCCCGTGACCGCCTCCCACCAGAAACACACTGGCCGGCAGCGATGAACCGCCGCCGATCAACCCGTCGTGGAAATCGACGAGTTCGTCCTGGGGAAACCAAGACGCGGTGACGACCAGGGCGTCGAAATCGATGACCGAGAGCAACGACCGAGCCTGATGCAGCTCGGATGCGACGTGGCAGCGAAAACCGTGCTTGAGAAAATACTCCTGCACGTCGGCCTGCCTCTTCACACGGCCTTCGACCAAAAGTAGGGATGGCCGCGCGGGGAGGACTTTGCGACGGCCAGGCGAGGCCGCGGCTTCAGCGGGCACCGATTGCGAAGCAAGCGACCGGCTCTCGGTTGGCGCGGCGACTTCCGCAACAGCGGGCAACGGAGTTTTGCCCGCCGTCGAGACCTCGCCCGGCACCGGGAGAAGTGGTTCTGCCGCCGGCGCAGCATCCGAATTCGTGTCGAGGCCCAGTGCGAACCAAGCGGCTCGCGCGCGAGTGCTCGCAGCGGAGCCCGGCGCGAGATTGTAAGAACGCAGAATCCGGCCGATTCCCTGCACCGCTCGACACAGAATGGCGGACATTTGTTTTCCCGGAAGAAAAGCGACGTACGCGAAGATTACCGCCAGTCCAAAGGTCCACATGCCCATGAAGGCGCCGATCCCAAGATGAATCGCCGTGCCAACCAAGAGCACGAATGGCCGCAGCATGGGTCGCCAGACCAGAGCCCAGAACGTCATTTCCCAGGCGATCGTGGCGTGCGTGAGCAGGTTGACGAGCCAGGGATACCAGGCCAGCCAGGTCACATCGCGCGACTGGTATTCAAGATTTGCGACCGCCTGCCAGATCGCCGTGCCGTTCCACCAGCTCTCACCCTGCAGTTTCGACAGACAAGCAAACACGTAGATCACGCACAGATGCACTTGCATCAACCGTAAGGCCAGATTGGCGCGCGACGACGCTTGGACGGGAGGAATGACGATCGCGAGTCCGTCCGCCAATTGTTCGCGGGCCGCACGAAAGCGCTGCCGGAATCGGTCGATCGACAGCGCTTGCCCGCTGGGGCCAATTGCCAGATACAGGGCTGCGAGCCCGTTGATTTGATCGAGTCCGTAGTTGGCCATCGGCGCCCGGCTGGAATAAGAAATCGTGATCAGGTACGCGAGCACTGACGTCACCGGCGTGAACGCACCCAGCATGAAAAGCGCCAGAATCAGCAGACAGAGAAGGTGCACGGTCAGGTGCAACGCCTGCGGAGTCCACCACCAGAATGACCAGGCGAACTGATCGGCTTGCAGTGCTCGCACCAAGGTCGTGCCCTGCCAACCTTCGGGCCCGAAAAAACCCTCCAGGTTCAGTCCCCAAACCAGGTGGGTATAGAGCAGCATGCCTCCGAAGAGAATTCGCATCACGGCCAGCGGAGTCGGGTCGGCCGGCTCGAACCAAAAGCGCCGCCACGGATGAGAGAGCGCTTCCCACGCTCGGCGGCCGTTGCACCGAACGGCGGGCGGAATCAGTCGCTTGAGCGAGCGAACAGAGCGCAGAGCAACGTGCATCACATTCGGGTCACAGTTCGTCGGACGAAAATGTTCCGAGCGGCTCTTCGGTATAACTTTCCGGATCATCCAGCGCGCCGCCGGCGCGGACAAACTCCATGGTGGGTAGTCGGTGGGTCACACGCGACAAGGTCACTCGCCGCGCGTGGTGTTCGCGACAGAGTTCCCGCGCCATGGCCCGGATGAGCTCTGTGCGGACCGACGGCGACAGATCGTCGGAAGCCAGAGACTCAGTCAGCATGAAATGGCGGTGGTACAACAACCGGGGCCGTATGTCACGATTGGGAATCCGGCCGGTTTGCAGCGATCCGTCGGGCATCTCGAGGACGTAGGCGACGAGCGTGCTGTTGCCCGGCTCGGGAGCGAAATAGTGATAGCCGTGATTCAAAAACAAGATCTGGTCGTAGGCTCGCACTGCCCGCCACGAATTCTGGACCAACCGCGAAGCGGGGGGAACGGACCAAGGAGCCAAGACGATCGCCGCGAGGTGGTAAACCAGCCAAACGTTGACCAGCACGAATCCAGCCGGACGCCTCCACCGACGAATGAAAGGGAGGACCCGGGATCGCAGGGCCGACGCGGTGACTGAAAGTGGCGGGCGATCTGGAGACATTTGCCGCGGCTCAACACGTGCTGCTGCCGTGAGCCCGCACGATGCCAACTAACCGCAGCAATCGGTCAATTGCCAACGCGCCGAAGCGCAGTCATCACTGCTACTAAAAAAAGCAAATAGGGAAGGGAAGCCAAGAGCGGCTTCCCTTCCCGAATCTTTCAGCCAGGAGCGGTCGACGGACGAAGTGTCCGAGGGCGGCCGTTATTTGCTGGCGACAGCTGACGGCTGCCGGGCAGCCGCGTCGTTGAAGGCAAGACTCATCTGTTGCCCGGCCCGAATCCGCGGCTCCGCCGTGGCGCGATACAACTGACCCGCTCGTGTGACCTCGACGCGAACCGGGTAGCGGTATTCACGTCCCGGATTGAGTCCGGGAATGACATACTCGCGGACCGCCCCGGTGATTGTCATCGGCTGGTCGCAGAGGTAAACAATGGCGTCGGCTGGCACGGTCAGCGTCAGATGTCCGCGCTCGTCGGACGAAGCGGTCATCATCCCAGGCGTCTCGACGCTTGTCGTCATCCGACCGCCCGAGCTGCCATAGGAGCCGTAGGAACCGCCGGAGCTTCCTCCGCTGGAACCGTGCGATCCCCAAGATTCCGCCGCTGGAGCCATGCGATCCCCACGAGCCACCGCTCGACCCATGGGAACCATGCGAGCCTCCCGACGATCCGTAAGAACCGTACGATCCACCCGAGGAACCACAACTCCCATAAGAGCCGTGCGAGTGATAGTGACGTGCGACGGCTTGATTCGTCGCGAGCGCCAAAGCCGCGCTCAAAGCCAGGCCGCAGAACCATCTCGACTTGATCATCCGAACTCCCCTCCTTAGCTGAAGCAACTTGGTTCGTGGAAACGCGTAAGCCCTGTGTGCCCGTGCGACCTGCGCTCAGCAGCGACCTCGTGCGGAATGAAGGGTGTCTGCCCTGGCCCGTGACACCAACTTCTTACCCAAGCCCCGCCCGTAAGCTCTTGTCCCTGTCTCGCTAATCCGGCAAGTCCGCATCGTCAGTGAATTCAATCTAATCGATAGAATCCACCTGAATCGCCCAATATACAGAGTGATCAAACAACTTCAACGGAGAAGTCAGCGCAAATTTCGCCAAATCCGCAAGCTGCGAGACATATCGTGAGATTGCCAACCTCCGCGGACGATGAGGACAGGAATTATCCGCCGAGCGATCAAGGTGCATGTGCTCCAAGAGGCGCGCAAACGGGCCGCTTGCTGGGGCAAAACACGCGGGCTATCGTAGATTTTGGCTCGTTTTCTGAGCGCCGCCGAGTTACTGGGCAGCGGTGTGACGTCGATTTTCCGATGAGTGCCGAATTGAAGCACTGGCTGGCTGACTGGATTCCGCCGCATCTTCGTCGGGTGCTTCGTGGTATTTCCCCCAATGGCGCGGTGAGCTATTCCGGATCTTTTGCCACCTGGGACGACGCGCGGCGCCACTCCGACGGGTATGACGTTCCCGCGATCGTCGAGCGCGTCAAGCAAGCGCAACTCAAAGTCGTCCGCGGCGAGGCCGCTTACGAACGCGACTCGGTGCTATTCGACAAGATCGAGCATTCCTACCCGTTGCTCGTCGGGCTGTTGCGGGCCGCTCTCAACAATGGCGGCGTGCTCAACGTCGCCGATATCGGCGGGGCCCTGGGCAGCACGTACTTTCAGTGCCGGGGGCTGCTCGCGGGAACCGCGTCCTTGCGTTGGAACGTGGTCGAGCAGCCAGCGTTTGTCGATTGCGGCATCCAGCATTTTCAGAGTGAGCATCTGCGGTTTTTCCGCGATTTGCAGTCGTGCCTGGCAGCTGAGACGGTCGGCGTGGCGGTCCTCTCGGGGGTGCTGCCCTACCTCGAGGATCCGCACGCGATGCTTCGCGAGGTGGCCGAGGCTCGGTTCGCGCAGGTGATTCTCGATCGTACTCCTCTCTGGAAGGCGGACGATCGCCTGACGGTCCAGAGCGTGCCGGCGTCGATCTACGGTTTTCCCGTGAGCTATCCCGCCTGGATTCTCAATCGCGAGCACGTGCTGGGGCATTTCTTGCCGAAGTATCACCTCGTGGATGAGTTCGGCGCCTTGGCGGGGACAATTCATGTTGACGGGTTGACCGCCCGGGATACGGGCCTGATCTTCGAGCGTCGCGATTCTGCTTGAGAGACAGATTTTGGAACTCATCGAGCGAATCCTGTCTGGCCCGGAATTGACCGCGGAACCCCCCGTGCTGATCGAAGTGGGCGCGTCGGGAGGCACCAATGCCAAGTGGCGGGCGCTGGCCCGCTACTCAATTTGCATCGCCTTCGATCCCGATACGCGGGCCATGCAAGCCGTGCACGCCGAGACGTCGGGCTACCGCCGCCTGCACATCGTTCCGGCGGCTGCCGCGGCCGACGACGTGAGCGAAGCGGAATTTCATCTGACTCGATCTCCCTATTGTTCGAGCCGGTTGCGGCCGGATGCCGCCGCGCTGGGCAATTGGAGCTTTGCCCGGTTGTTCGACGTCGAGCGAACGGTGCGCGTGCCCTGCGTGGGTTTGCAAAAGGCGTTGCGAGACGCGGGCGTTTCGCGCGTTGACTGGTTCAAAAGCGATTCCCAGGGAACCGATCTACGTCTGTTTCAAAGCCTCGGTGAGGCGCTGTGCCTGCGGACGCTGGCAGTCGAGTTCGAGCCAGGGATCATCGACGCCTACGAAGGGGAGGACAAGCTGTCGGCCGTGCTGGCGGCGATGGATCGGCCCGAGTTTTGGCTGTGCGACCTCGACATCCGTGGTACCCTGAGAATGTCGCCCGAGGAGGCGGGACGCTTGGAAGACGGTCGAACCGGGCTGCTTCCGACAGTTCTGCGGCCCGCGCCCGGCTGGGGCGAGATGACCTATTTGAATACGTTTCACGGCACCGGGCCGTTCTCGAAGCGGGACTGGCTGCTCGGATGGGTGATCGCTTCGACGCGCGATCAGCACGGATTTGCCCTCGACTTCGCTCGCCGAGCCGGGGCGGCCACCTCGGAATCGGTGTTCGGCGAATTGGCCCGCGAGTCCGAGCGAATCATGCGTAAGAAACTGCGCTGGAGCGAGGCGGGACACCGCGTGCGAATCGGCCTCCGCGGATTGCGGTCGATGGCCCGCCGCGTGTTGAAGGGCCCGCCTCCGGCGCAAAGTTAGAGACGAATCGAGCTGATCGCGAGTTGCACGTGAATGAAAGCCGCCCCGCAGATTCTGACTTCGGCCGCTTCTCGGGGGCGAAGGTTCTGATCACGGGCGGACTCGGCTTTATCGGCTCAAACCTCGCGCGGCGACTCGTCGACCTGGGAGCCGCGGTCACGCTGGTCGATAGCCTCGTGCCGGAGTACGGTGGCAACCGCTTCAACATTGACGGTCTGGAAGATCGGGTCCGCGTCAATATTTCCGACGTTCGCGATCCCTACAGCCTCCGCACACATTTGGCCGGGCAGGATTTCCTGTTCAACCTGGCAGGACAGACAAGCCACCTCGATTCGATGGAGGATCCCTTCACCGACCTCGAGATCAACTGCCGCGCCCAGCTCTCGATCCTGGAAACGTGCCGCCAATTCAATAAGACCGTGCGGATTGTGTTTGCCAGTACGCGCCAAATCTACGGCCGGCCCGAACGGCTGCCCGTCAATGAGCGGCATCCCCTGCGTCCCGTCGACGTCAACGGCATCAACAAATTGGCCGGCGAGTTTTATCATCGTCTGTACCATGACGTGTACGAATTGCCGGCGTGCGTTCTGCGGCTGACGAACACTTACGGACCACGGATGCGAATCAAGGACGCGCGGCAAACATTTGTGGGCGTCTGGATTCGCTTGCTGCTCGAGGGCAAGCCGTTCGAGGTCTGGGGCGGTCAACAACTCCGCGACTTTACCTACGTCGACGACTGCGTCGAGGCCCTATTGCTTGCGGCCGTGCGGCCCGAAGCGGCCGGACAGGTCTTCAACTTGGGCGGGGGGGAAGTCACGTCGCTCGTCGACTTGGCGCAGCTGCTCGTCGAGCTCAACGGCGTTGGCCACTTCGAGCAGCGCGAGTTCCCGGCCGACCGCAAGCGGATCGACATCGGCGATTACTATGCCGACGATGCGCTCATTCGCAAGACGCTGGGCTGGCGGCCGAACGTATCCTTGCGAGAGGGCCTCAAACGCACGCTCGATTTCTTCCACACCCATCTCGACCACTACCGCTGACGCGATGACCGACGAATCCGCAATTCCCCAGGCCAACCCAGGCGCCGCCTACCGGGCGCAAAAGTCGGCGATCGACGCCGCCATCGCCCGAGTTCTCGAGAGTGGCCGCTACATTCTCGGCGAACCGGTCGCGAAATTTGAGCAGCAGTTCGCAGCGTACCTGGGACTAAAGCATTGCGTTGGCGTAGCCAGCGGGACCGACGCGATCGAGCTGGCTTTGCGGGCGCTGGAAATCGGCGCCGGACAGGCGGTCATCGCTCCCTCGCACACCGCGGTCGCCACCGTCGCAGCCATCGAACAAGCAGGAGCCCGCCCCGTATTGATCGAAGTCGACCCGACGACGTACACGATCACGGCAGAGACAGTCGAAACGCTGATCAAAAGCCATCGCGAAATTGACGGCTGTCGGATCGCGGCCGTGATCCCGGTCCATCTCTACGGGCATCCGGCCGACATGACGGCGATTCTCGCCGTTGCCCGACGATACGGCTTGAGAGTCATCGAAGACTGCGCAGTCGCACGGCGCGCGGATCGGCAGCGTCCGGACGGGGACCTTCGGCGATCTCGCGGCCTTTAGCTTCTATCCGACCAAGAATCTCGGCGCCATCGGCGACGGCGGGCTGGTTGCCACAAACGACCCGCAACTTCACAAGCGACTGCTTGCGCTTCGCGAATACGGCTGGCAGCAACGATATGTCAGCGCGTTTCCTGGCCTGAATTCGCGTCTCGATCCGCTGCAGGCGGCGATTCTCAGCGTCAAGCTGGCGGAATTGGATGCCGACAATCAGCGCCGCCGCGCGATCGCTGCGCGCTATTCGGCCGGCCTGGCGCCGCTCGGTCTCGAACTGCCCACAGTGGCCGCCGGCGTCGAGCATGTCTTTCATCAGTACGTGATCCGCACTCCCGAACGAGACCGCCTCGGCGAATTTCTGGCGAGTCGTTCGATTCTGACCGGCATTCACTATCCCGTTCCGGTGCATCTGCAGCCGGGCTACAGCGATCGGCGGTTGAGTTTCGGCGAGCTGCCTCAGACTGAACGGCTCTGCCAGGAAATTCTGAGCCTGCCGATATTTCCGCAGCTGACTGATGCCGATGTCGACGGCGTGATCGGGGTGATCGCCAAATGGTCGCGCGCCAGACGCCCGCGCGCACAAGGCGGGTCGACGTGACTGACGACCACGTGAGTCGCGCCCCGGCCGACGCCCCCCGCGAGCATTTCGTCACGCTGTTTGACGATTCGTTTCTGCCGATCGGGCTGGCCCTGTACCAGTCGCTCGTCGCGCGGACTCGGCCGTTTTGCCTGTGGGTTGTGGCGATTGACGAAGACGTTGAGCGGCACCTCGCGCAGCTCGCCCCTCCCGACGTTGCCGTCATTCCGCTGTCGTCGATCGAATCGCCCGAGCTGCTGGCAGTCAAGCCGGGCCGCACGCGGGCGGAATATTGTTGGACGCTGACGCCGTTTACCGCCAAGGCCGTTTTTGATCGCGATCCATCGGCGCTCTGCGCGACGTACGTCGACGCCGACCTGTTCTTTCTGGCCGACCCGCGAATCTTGCTCGATGAACTCGACCAATCGGGCAAGCAGGTGCTGATTACCGAACACGCGTACGCGCCCGAGTACGATCGTTCGCACGACAGCGGCCGCTTTTGCGTGCAATTCCTGACGTTCGACCGTTCCGAGCGCGCCCGAGCGGTGATGCGTTGGTGGCAAGAGCGGTGCCTGGAGTGGTGCTTCGCCCGTTACGAAAACGGGAAATTCGGCGACCAGGTCTACCTCGACCAATGGCCCGAGCTCTTCGGCGACAGCGTGCACATCGTGCGACAGGTCGAAAAAACGCTCGCTCCCTGGAACGTCCGGCACTTCGCGCAAGACAGCGGGACGCGATTCGACCCGGTCTTTTATCATTTCCACGGACTGCGGTTGTTGCCAGGCCGACAGGCCCGGCTATTCAAGTTCTATGATGTGGGCCCCGCCGGGTTGGCAATCTACGACGCTTATTTGGCGGCGCTTGCCCTGTCCTATGCGCAGTTAAGCCGCGCGGGGATTCAGACGCCCCTGCATTCATTGCCCCCCGAGCGTTACGGCTGGCTGAAAACGCTCGGGCGGCGTATCAAGGGCACGGAGCGGTTCGCAAGCATCCCACAGGTCGGCGGTCCATCGGACGGGCTGCGGGCAATCAACGCCGCTCAAGCCAGCGACCAACCTGCGCGGAGTTAGTGCATTCTGGGACTACTTCTTTTCCTTCGTGCGGATGCAATACAGGTTGTCGACGCCGCGCAAGTAGATCGAGCCGTCGGCGACCGCGGCTGACGCCCAAAACTGCTCGTTCAGCTTGTTTGTGCCCAGCACCTTGAACTCGGGGCCGGCGTCGAGAACGTGCGTTGTGCCGGCATCGTCGAGACAGAAGATCTTTCCCTCGGCTGCCCAAGGCGACGTCCAAAACGCGGCCGCTTCGGGGATCCGCTTGCGATACAACTGCTTGCCCGTGGTCTTGTCGTAGCAGGTGATTACGCCGCCGTTGTTCTTCACAACGTACAGATGACCCTGGTAGAGCAGGGGTGAGGCCTTTTCCGGTCCGCCACGCGGCGTCGACCAGGCGATGCCCGCATTTGACGTCTCGTGCTCTTTCAGCGTGAGATCACCCGTGGCGCCGGCCTTGACGGCGAAGAGCCCGCCGCCTCCGCCGCCATTCATTCCCATGCCGGGTTCCGAGCCGACGTACAGCATTTCGGCGTCTCCGACCGGCGACGAGTAGCAGCGGCCGCCGATCTCCAGCTCCCAGAGGATTTTGCCCGTGGCCGGATCGTACGAGCGCACCTTGCGGCTGCCGCTGGTGACCAGCTCGGTCCGGACTTTGTTCTTCCAAACGACGGGCGAGCTATGGTTCGTCCGCTCGTCGCGAGAGACCCGCCAGATTTCGTCGCCCATCTCAGCGTTGAGCGCGACGAGGAACGATTTTTCTTCATTGTCGATTTGCAGAAACAGGCGCTCGCCGTCGAGAACGGGCGAGCTGGCCGGCCCTTGCCCCATCACGGTCGGGAACGCACCAAAATCCTTCTTCCACAGCTCTTTGCCGGCGAAGTCGTAGCAATACAGTCCGTGCATGCCGAAGTAGGCGTAGACCCGGTGTCCGTCGGAGACCGGCGTCTCGCTCGCATAGGTGTTGCTCTGCTGAATTGCGATCCGCGGCTTTCCCTGGAGCGCTTGTTCGGTCCAGAGAACTTTCCCGGTGTTTCGGTCGAGGCAGACGACCCGCCAGTGATAGATCGAGTTCGGGATTCGCTCGCCCATGCCACGTCCGCCCCGGCCGCCGCGCCCTCCTGGTCCGCCGCGCCGACCGCCGGGACCGCCACCCGGCCCGCCTTCGCGCATCGCCTGCAGCTGGCCTTTTTGTTCGTCGTTGAAGATCTTCTCGAGCTTGGTGCGGGTCGTTTTCTGCAAATCGTCGAGCTGCTTTTTCTGCGCGTCGCTCAGCTTCAGCCGCTCGACCTCGGGCGCCGGCAGGATCTGGCCCGGCTGAGGCCGCCGGAAGCCCCGGGGAGGCCCTTCCTCGTCCGGTGGCTCCTTGAGCGTCTTCTTTTGTTCATCCGTCAGCAGTTTGGCCAGTCCGCCGTCGACGTCTTTCTGCAGATCCTGGACCTGCTTCTTTTGGTCGTCGGTAAGACTCAACCGGTCCTGGAGAAATGGGGGCAGGATCTGGCCGGGCTGCGGCGGTCCGAAGGGCGGCCCGCCGCGTCCGCCACCAAAGCCACCTCGGCGGCCGCCACCGCCGCGCATGCCGAAACCGCCCGAAGGCTTGGTCTGGTTCTCGGTGATGGCGGTTGTCACGAACACCTTGTCGCCGCACACAATGGGCGACGACCATCCGAGACCGGGAATCTTCACTTTCCACTGCACGTTACTTTCGGGTCCCCACTCGCTCGGAGTCGCCGTCGCGGCCACGCCGTCGCTTTGCGGTCCGCGGAACTGCGGCCAGTCGTCGGCTTGGAGCAGGGCAGCCGAAAGGCCGACAACAAGGCACGCCGTGCCAATCGATTTGTGGATCATTCGTCGCCCTGCTCCTGTAAGGTTCGCGAGACTGCGCGAGAAATGCTCAAGCTGCTCAGACGCCGCTGAACGCTGAGAGTTGCCCGATTATCCACCGCGAAATCATGCTGTCTATGCGCTGCGAAAACATCCGATCCTCCACCTTAAGCGAGGATGAAGGAGGTGGTGCGTTCCAAACTGGCGCTGGTCAGCCCTGGCGTCCTTACCGTATTGGACTGAAAGCGTATAATGTACATAATGGTCAGTATTAAGAAATTGGGAGGGGCGGCCGGAGAAAGCGAATGAATATTGGAATTGCAGAGATCCGCAATAGCATGGCCGACGTGCTCAATCGCGTCGCGTATCAAGGTGAGCGCGTCGTGCTCGAGCGGCGGGGCAAGGGCGTGGCTGCCATTGTCTCGATGGAAGACCTGAAGCTTCTGCAAGCGCTCGAAGATCGAGAGGACGGCAAAGTCGCTCGTAAAGCCCTGGCCGAACTGAAGCGCAAGGGTAAAAAGGCGGTGCCGCTGTCCGAAGTGAAGAAGCGACTGGGGATGTGACCCGACGTGGCGAGTCGCGGTTATCAGGTCTTATTCGCCCCGGCTGCGGACCGACAGTTGCGGAAGCTCCCGCACGCTCTTCAAAAGCGAATCGTCCGTAGCGTAGAGGGACTTCAAACCAATCCGCGCCCGCCCGGAGCCATCAAGTTGCAAGGGGAACACGATCTGTATCGCATCCGCGCCGGGGACTGGCGCGTGGTTTATCAAATCGCCGACGACCGGCTCGTCGTATTAGTTGTCCGTATCGGGCACCGGGGGGACGTTTATCGAAAGGGCATCTGACGCCTGTCGTTGCGGAGTACGCAGTGGCTCCCGCTGCGACCTTGGGCTTGTTGTGGCCGTGGCGTGATTCGATAATCTAAGAAAGAGGCGCTGTTCGCACGGTCTTTGCGGGCCTTGCGCTTCGGCTTTTGGCCGAGTTGGCCGGTCCGGAAGGAAACAACGTGATGCTCTTGGCAGATTGGGAGCCCTCGTCCTTGTATGGCGTGGGCGGGCTGGTTGTCGTCGTCGCGGCGATCATCTTTTTTGTGTTCGCCGCACGGTACTTCACCCTCTGGATCCAATGCATCTTCACGCGGGCCGACATCAACATTTGGCAGTTGATGATGATGTCGCTTCGCAAGGTCAATCCCTCGATCATCGTTCGCAGCAAAATCATGGCCGTGCAGGCCGGTCTGACTCGCGTTTACCCGATCACCACGCGGGCTCTCGAAGCCCACTACCTGGCTGGAGGCAACGTGCCGAACGTGATCCGGGCTTTGATTGCCGCGCACCGGGCCCATATCGATCTCGATTGGCAAACGGCCCAGGCGATCGACCTGGCGGGGCGCGATCTGCTCGAGGCCGTCCGCACGAGCGTTTATCCGAAAGTGATCGACTGTCCCGATCCGAAGCGCTCTGCGGGGACGCTCGACGCGGTGGCCGGCGATGGAATTCAGCTCAAGGCGCGAGCCCGGGTCACTGTCCGCACGAACATTCGGCAACTCGTCGGCGGAGCGACCGAGGAGACCGTGATCGCCCGCGTGGGCCAAGGCATCGTCCAGGCGATCGGCTCGACCAAGTCCTACAAAACCGTGCTCGAGAATCCCGAACGAATTTCCCAGACGGTTCTCGGGCAGGGGCTCGAGGCGCACACCGCCTACGAAATTGTCTCGATCGACATTGCGGATATCGACATCGGCGAGAACATCGGGGCGCGGCTCTCGGCTGACCAGGCGGAAGCCGACATGCGCGTGGCCCAGGCGCAAGCGGAGAAGCGTCGAGCGGCGGCGCGGGCTCGCGAACAGGAAGAAGTCGCCCATATTCAGGAAAATCGGGCCAAGGTCGTTTTAGCCGAAGCACAGGTCCCGCTGGCCGTCGCCGAGTCGTTTCGGACCGGCAAGCTTGGTCTGCTCGACTATTATGAACTGAAAAACGTTCAAGCCGACACGCGGATGCGAATGGCGATCGCCGGGAACGCCCCAGCGACGCCCGAGGTCGTGCCTGATCAAGGCTCAAACTAGCGAAGCGCGACCCCCGCGCGTCGACAGTGTAAGCGTAATTCTCAGAGACAGTGGAATTTTCAGATGAGGGGCTTCGATTACACCGTCCTCTTGGCGGCCCAGAACGCTGGGAACTTAATTCTCATGATTAAGGTTCTCATTTTCGTGGGGGTGACCCTCCTGCTTTCCATCCTCCGCAAGGTCGCCGAGAACCGCGAGAAGACGATCCGCGCGAACACCGCCAGCAGCACTCCGCCTGCGCCTCCCAAGAAAGATAACCCGTTCCGCAACGAGATCGAGGCGTTTCTCGAGGAGGTCGGCAAGCGGCGCGCGACGGGCGAGCGCTCAGTGCGTCCGCTCGGCGACCGGGGAACGAGCGAGGTTGTTCTCGCAAAGACTCCGCCCACTCCCAAAATCGACGTGGCGCGCAAGCCGGTAACAGTACGTCCGGCCGCGTCGGAACGTGCCAAGTCCGAACCGGTGAAGTCAGTCCTCGTGCCTGCCGGCCCCCCCGCTCGCCCCGGCGACGACATCGTTCGGCGCAGGGCGCCCGGCTCGGAGGATCTGGGAAAGCAAATCCGCTCGCATCTGGCGCAATACCTCGACTCGTCGCGGATGGCCGCTCAGACGCAAAGCGATCTCGGCAACGGGGTCGAACGCACGGTGCGCCAACACTTGGGCGAGACGGTGAACGTCGCGGACAAGGTGCGATCTAAGTCTTCAGCGGCCGAAGCGAGCGCGATCCTGCCCTTGTTGCGCAACGCGTCGAGCGTGCGCACGGCGATCGTAATCAATGAAATCCTCGGGCCGCCCAAGGGGCTCAGACGCCGGTAACAAAGCGGCCTCATCGTCGGCCGACGCCCGCGCCGGACGAGACGATTCTCATGGACGAGCCCCTGAATGTGTTGTTAGTCGCCGGACCGTTTCAGGTTCGCGGCGCTTGCGCCTGCACGTTGCGGCTGGCCGAAGGACTCGCCGCGGAGGGCATTCAAGCTCGCATCCTCACGCCGAACGCCGATTGCATCGCCCCATCCCGCCGGAAGCGCCTGGCGATCTCGGTCTATCCGCGGCTGGCGATGCCGGTGTGGGGCAATGTTGTGCGCGAAACGCTCGCGCGCGAGCTGGCCCACGATCCACCCGACCTGATTCACATTCAGTCATGGTCTGCCTGCCCGGCGGGAGCGGCGCTCGCACGGCGTCTCAAGCGGCCCTTCGTACTGACGGCTTATGATCATGGGACGAACGACCGGGACAACGGCTTCGACCGGCGGTGGGGTCGCAGGATCATTGCCGTCAGCCAGAGCATCCGTGCGGAGCTGCTGAGTCGAGCCGCGTTTCGGCCCGAACTGGTGAGCGTGATTCACGCCGGCGTGGAGGTGGCGCCGTCGGCCGGCATCCCTCCGATTCTTTCGCCGGATCGCGTGCCGGTCATCGGAACGGCCGGCCCGCTGGAAGTCGCAAAGGGACATGTCTTCTTTCTCGGAGCTGCGCAGCGCGTCGTCGCCGAGCGGCCGGACACAGAATTCCTGCTCGCCGGCTCCGGACCCGAGGAGCAGAACCTGCGTAGGCTCGCCCGCGAATTGGGACTTTCCCGCAACCTGACATTTCTCTCGAGCGGTTGCGACTTCACGGCAGCCCTGTCCGCGATGGATATTTTCTGCCTCCCCTCGCTCCGCCAGGGGCTCGGCACCATCATGCTCGAGGCGATGGCCCTCGGGCGTCCGGTGATTGCCAGTGGCGTCGGCGGTGTCTGCAGCGTCATTCGCAATCCGCAGATCGGCCTCGTCGTTCCCCCGTCCGACAGCACTCGCCTGGCCGAACGCATGCTCGAGCTGCTCAACGATCCGGTGCGAGCCCGAGCACTGGGCGAGACAGGGCGGCAGCTTGTGACTGAGGAATTCACCGCTTCGCGGATGGTGGCCCAAACGGCTGGGCTGTATCGTGAAGTGCTTGCCGGCGAGCGTGCGCGGCCACACGTGGTCGCCACCTGAGCCGGGACGGCTGTGAATTGGCGCTTCCGCTTTCAGGCAACCCGCATGCACGCCGAAGTGATTTCCGTCGGCACTGAACTGACGACCGGTGCTTCGCTCGATACAAACAGCCAGTGGCTCAGCCTCGAGTTGGCGGCCATCGGCATTCCCGTTTCGTATCACACGACCGTCGCCGACGATCTGGAGGCACTGGCCGGCGTGATTCGGACCGCGGCCGCTCGGTCACAGATCACGATCCTCACTGGCGGGCTCGGTCCGACGCTCGACGATCTTACGCGTCAGGCGCTGGCCGAAGTGCTGGGCGTCGAGCTCGTGCTCGATACGGCCTCGCTGGAGTTCATCCGCGCGCTCTTCAAACGATTCAAGCGCGAGATGCCCGAACGCAACGTAATTCAAGCTCATTTTCCGGCCGGCACCGAGCCCATTCCGAACCTGCGTGGAACGGCGCCGGGCATTTGGGCCAGGATTCCGCGGCCGGGGGGCTCCTGTTTATTCGCCGCCTTGCCGGGCGTTCCCAGCGAGATGAAGCGGATGTTTGCCCAGGAAGTCGTGCCACGACTGCCCGCGGGAAACCGCGTCATTCGACGGGCGCGAATCAACTGCTTCGGCGTGGGCGAATCGCAGGCCGAAGAGATGCTGGGCGACCTGACGGCGCGGGGCCGCGATCCGGAGATCGGCATCACCGTGCACGAGGCCACGATCACGCTGCGAATTGTCGCCCACGGAGAGACGGTGGAAGCCTGCGATTCCAAGATCGCAGTGGCAAAGTCGGCGATTCGCGAGCGAATGGGCGATCTGGTGTTCGGAGACGAAGACGAGGAGCTGGAACACGTCGTTTTGGCCCTGCTGCAAGAGCGCGGACACACGCTCGCCACCGCGGAGATCGGCACGGGCGGATTGCTCGCGCGTCGCATCACAGAAGTTCCCAAACACGACCGCACCTATCGCGGCGGCATCGTCGCCTCATCGCTCGAAGGACTCGCGAAGGTCGTCGGCTCGTCCGTCGGACCCGACAAGCAGGCCACCATCGGCGCAGCGCTCGAGAGCAGCCGGCAGCATTGGGGAGCGGACTTTGTGATCTTTGTCGGCGCCTTTCCGAACTACGACCCGGACAGTCCCGGCCAACCCGCGCCGACTTCCGAGGTCGGTCTGGCCGGCCCCAATGTCGCGCGAATCGTCGACTACACGTTCCTCGGCGATGCGGCTCTCAATCGCAGCAGAGCGGCGAAAATCGCGCTGAATCTGCTGCGACTGCACTTCCTGCGTTCCTGACGTTCCTATGCGGCACCCCCGAAAATTTTCGTTTCCCGGTCAAGAGGGGGGCGTTACGCTTGCGGTTGTCGCCCTCTACATTTATCGTCCGTGCAAGGCAAGAGTCCGTTTCATGCCACGGCAGACACCCGCGTTGGGTCGAGCTTGTGCGTGATTCAAAAGGAGGCGCCCAGCGTGGCCAAGAAGATGTACGTCGGCAATCTGTCTTACAGCGCAAACGAGGATGAACTGCGCAGGTTATTCGAGGAGCACGGGACGGTCGTTTCCGCTCAGGTCATCATGGACCGTGAAACGGGGCGATCCAAGGGCTTCGCCTTCGTCGAGATGTCGACGGACCAAGAAGCCCAGGCCGCCATCACGGCGCTGGATGGCAAAGAGATCGGTGGCCGCGTACTCAAAGTCAACGAAGCCCGACCGCGCGAAGACCGCGGGGGCGGCGGAGGCGGCGGCGGACGCGACCGCGGCGGGTACGGTGGCGGACGCGGACGCTACTAAGCGGTCGCGAGCGTCAGCGGCATAATACGACAGACGGTTTTGGCGGTCCGGATCAGAGGCGCTGACTCGGGCACCGGTTCGCGCCGTGGGACGAGACGGCGGGAAGAGACTGTGTGACGACGACTGCGGGACGAGACTCCCACCTCGATCAGCCGCCGTTGCGCATTGCGGCGAACCGGTGACCGCAGTCACAGGTCGTCTTTCGAATGTGCAGCTCCGCGCGGCATTTGGGGCAGCGCTTGTGCCAGGGACGCAGCGCCAAGGGGTTGCTGGCCTTGGCTTTCGATTCGGTCTGCCGCTTGACGGCCTTGAGCTTGGTCATGCGGCGGCCGTCGGCTTGCTGTTGCGCGCACTGAGGATGAATGCCGCGGCGGGAGTAGCTGGTCGTCCCGCAAACGGGGCAAATCGGCCGGGCGGCCGGAACGGGGGCTTGAAGTAGGGGCAGGGGGCGGCTGTTGTCGGTCATAATCAGACTCCGGTTTGGAGGAAACCCGCCCATCCTGGCCGGTTTTCGGAACCTCCATCTTACCGCACCTCGCGCCCAATGTCTTTGCCGTTGGCACACTTAAATCACATAAATCGCCGGAAGGGCGACGCGACGCAGGCCCAATCCCCTCAGACGAACGAGTCCCGTCCCGACCTGGTTCTTCCGCAAGTCGATTGCCGCCAAAGGTTTGGGCCGGGCAGTTTTGCGTTTTGGGAAGTTGTCCCAGCGCGAGCGTCCCATCGTGCCCGCCAGGGCCTCCCAGCCTTCGCGTCGGGCATTCTGCCCCGTCGCAGTCCGCGGCGAGAGGGCCGGACGCAGTCGAGTCCCGTCCCGTTCTTTCACCCTCGCCCGTCCGCTTCGGATGGAAGAGGGCCGGACTTCGGCGAGCTCCCCTCGGGTCTGACTTCGGCGAGCTCAGTCGAGTCGAGCCTCAGGGTCGAAGACAGTCGAGTCGGGTGAGGGGCAATTCTGGAATTCGCCCGTCCCACAGTTCGAGTCCCGTCCCAAATCTCGTAGGGTGGGACAAGTCCGCCGCAGGCGGACGCCGGCCCACCACTCTGGCGAGGAACAAAACATGCTGTGCCCGTCCGCCGCAGGCGGACAAAGCTGGCCTTGTCACCCCCTACAAAATCGAGTCCCGTCCCACCGTTCGAGTCCCGTCCCACCGTTCGAGTCCCGTCCCACCGTTCGAGTCCCGTCCCACCGTTTGAGTCCCGTCCCACCGTTTGAGTCCCGTCCCACCGTTTGAGTCCCGTCCCACCGTTTGAGTCCCGTCCCACCGTTTGAGTCCCGTCCCACCGTTTGAGTCCCGTCCCACCGTTTGAGTCCCGTCCCACCGTTTGAATCCCGTCCCACCGTTTGAATCCCGTCCCACCGTTCGTGTCCCGTCCCGCCGCTTGAGTCCCGTCCCACTCTTGCACCCTCGCCCGTCCGCTTCGGATGGGAGGGCCGGGGTGAGGGCAACTCTGGAATTCGCCCGTCCCACGGGTGGTGTCCCGTTCTGGTGGGGATCCTTTCTTCCCTTAGTGAAAAAGGATCCTCACCACCAGCAGATCTTCTTTTCGTTCCCGGCGGGGATCTTTATCCCCGGCGGACACAAACTGACCGAGAAATGAAATTTCAGTTGAACAGGAGGCAACCGAGGTAACGGAGGGGGGCAAAGCATTCACTCTCTGATCTCTGTTACCTCCTGTTCAAAAATCTTGGTCCTGGCAGAGGTCCTCGGCGGCGGCCGCCGCGCGGACCCTGAACCTCTTCCGCACCCAAAAAAGAGGGGATCCCGCAATTTTACCCGTAAAGACGGCGGTCGCCGAGCCCGAGTTTCCATGCGCGTGGAAACAACTTCTGAAATTTTGGTCCCCCAAGCCGGGTAGGGTGGGCCAAGTCCGCCGCGGACGCCGGCCCACAGTTCTTTCTCCGAGGAAGGAAACCCGGTGTGCCCGCAGCGGCGAAGTCCTGGAAGTGAAGCCGTCCGAAAGGTTTCCACAGGAGGCAACAGACTTCGGCCAGCTCAGTCGAGTCGAGTTAACGGAGGGGGAGTGAAAGCATTTTTCGCTGATCTCTGTTGCCTCAGTTACCTCCTGTTCACAAATCTTCCTCTTGGCGGGAGCCCCGCGCGAACCCTTAACCGACTCCCGGCCCCCTCGTCGCGGAGGATCGCCCCCGATGCCGGCGGTTGCGCCGGGGAATCCTCGGGCGTGGGGCGGTCGGTCAATAAGGTGGCAGGAGCTGCCACCTTTTGCGCGAAGATTATCCGCGAGACGACCCTGAAGAAGGGCGCGTCAGACCTACGCTGCCCGTCTAGAAGCCGCACGATTCGCGCCTGCGCAGCGACATATTCCCAAATGGCGTGGTCGAGCGCGCGCTGCTCAACGTGAAGCAAATCGGCAGCGGAACTTACAAGGTCCCTAATTTCGGCGTAGCCCGATGATCGGATCCCGGCCATGCCGACGAACGTTCGGACGTGTCGATCGACGGCGACCGCTGGTAAGCCCACAAGGGATTTTAGGTAGTCAATTGTTTTCGGCCCAACTCCACGCAACTCCTTCAACGCCAAACTGTTTGCTTCGACGATCAACCACTGCGCAAGGTCCTGCTCGGTTTCGACGTCCCGCGTTACCAAAAACTCCGTCAGGTGTCCGATTCGAGTCGGCTTCTCGGGATGATTCCAGTTCAATACTTCGTTCAGCCCGTGCAACGAAACCATCGCAAGGAATCGAGATGTAACGGTGGCTGATGGCCAGTTGTGAATTAGTCGTTGCACGCGGGGCCCGACCACCGTCCGGTAGTTCAAGCCCGCCTGCAGAATTGCATCGCAAATCGTCGCGCCCATGTGCGCATAACAAGCCCCTCCGCGCGGCAGAATCTCAAAGCCCTCAAGATTACGCACAAAGTTGGTGAGGCGCAATACGTCCCTCTTTCCAAGCGTCGTCATCCTGACATCCTTTTTAGAGATTTCATCAAGCTAGGCCCTCCAGGGCAGCTAGTCGATCTCTACAGTTGGGACAGGCGCCACATGGGACCAGCGACGCCGCTTGGCAAGAAAACGTGCTCGCAATGGGCGCGTCCAACGCCAGTCCGATCTCCGCGACCGTTCGTTTCGGATAGTCCCGGAAGGGCATCCGAATGCTGACGGTTCCGTAGTCCGATAGCATCGCTCCGAGTCTTTCGAAAAACTTTGCGGAGCAATCGATCTCTTTCGCGTGGTTGCTGTTGATGAATGCGGCATAGACTTCCGAGTATCCACGCGATTGAGCAAATGCGGCCCCTGTCGCTAGGAGGAGCAGGTTTCGGTAAGGGAGGTACAGGTCGTCTCCGGTTACCGCCTCCGTCCAAAGGTCCGGCTGCGAAATCAACCGTGACTTAGTGCCTCGGTATATGTCGGCGATGTTGAGCTCAACAACCTGCCCAAAGACGGCATTCGGCAGCACATCGGCGATTCTTTCCCGCTCGGTAGCAGCGCAATGCTGGCCGTAATTGATGAAGACTGGAACAAAGGCAGTGCCCCGGCGGTTGAGCCAGTATGCAAGCGTCGTGGAGTCCATGCCGCCTGAAGCAAGGAGCACCGCTGTTGGGGTCGTTTCGCTCATTGCGCCATAATTCTTGACGCTCGCTCGAACACCGCTGAAATGACGTCATCGAGATCTGATGAAACACGGTAAGGCAGTTGCGTCAGCATTAGGTTTTCGGCGCGCGCATTTGGGTCGTACACAATTACAGGAATCCCGCGTTCCGCGGCAATACCGATTTCGATGAGCGTTCCGGGATCATCGTACAGCATGACAGCGACAAGGATCTGGCACTCAGCCAAGAGGTGCAGATCTGCCTCGCAGAGCGTTTGGCGGCGTTCCTCAGTTGCGTTGAGCCCCATTTGTCCATGCTCACGGACGGGAAGGCGAGGCGTGAAGTTGTGATACCTAAGGGCCGCCGCGAGAGCGTCAATCTGGCGGCGGTCGACGTGTTCGAAATCCGGCGCGGCGACGTAAATGTTTATTGTGGGTCGTGTTTCCCAAGCCAGCGACACGCCCCTGAGGTGCGCGACTTCGTCGCCGGGAACCTTTAGCCAAGCCTGGGCGGCATCACGAAAGTCCTCGGGATAGGTGGTGCTAGCGTACTCAGCTGCGATGCAGGACGCATAAGCAAGTGATTGCTGCTCCGAATGAGAATGCCGAAGCGCGACGAAGACTGCGTCAAAGCAATCGCCCACCCCTACAGAATGTTGGATTGGCCTTGTTTGGGCTGGCGCATGCAGAATCGAGTCGGCACGAGCAAGGCGAGACCCTCCCCTATTCTCCTTCAGCATCACGCTGTTGGCGTACCTCCCCAACAACGCTGCGCAGTGTATCGAACCTTCCTGCGTATTGCTCAATGAAATAACGCGAAGACGTTGAGTAAATCAGCGACTCAAATGGATGCCCCAACGACCCAAATATGCTGGCGTCGGCCGGATCAAAACTTGCATCCGCAAATGCGTTGACCGGCGTGGATCCAACCGCCCGCAGAGTCGATGGAAGGTCGAAGCCGCCTGGGAATAGTAGCGCATCCGTCGGTGTCATACTCTCCAAGCAATCCAGAACCGCAGCGGCATCGGTGACGCAGTGGTGCACGTCCCGGAGAAGGAGTTCGTAACCTTGATCTCCGACCTCTTTTGGCTCCCCAATGAGCATCACGTTCGGGGAGCCGGTTATGACGCCGAACGAACGCGCAGTGGCGGCGCCGTAGCGCTTGGCGTTTTCGACGATTTGCGAGGCAAGATAATCCGGAGCGCAGTAACACAGCGAATATTCGCAATCGATTGCCCAAAGAGCCCGCGCGGCGTGCATGATGCCGCCTGCCCGCAACTTGTACGGATCGCCATGCGCGGGCAACGTGACGTCGACGATGAATTGACCAATCAGGCAAACGTGCGGTTTCGTCATTTCGACGCCGTCAAATCGACTCGCACCTTCGGTATCTTGCCCGATGACGACGACGACACCTTTCCCTTATACGCCCACCCCTGCGAAATGCACTGGCGCAGATAGTTGTATGCTGTCGGCACATTGCCGATAACTACGCCACCTTCCGTTTCCACTGCGACGCGCCCGCCCACCAACTTGTCCTTCACGCGAACTTTAGTTTTCTCTGGCGGCAGTTTTTTTTGTTCCGTGAAATACGCAGATAGCGCTACATCCTCAAGCGCCAGGTCAGTAAGTGTTACATCACATTTATCGGGCTTGCCGCCAGTTCCCCCACCGCCGCCACCCGAGCCACCACCGCCGCTGCCTTTACCGCCACTTCCCTTATCGCCAGGGCGGCCGCCACTGCTACCGGGATAATCTGTAAATGTATTGGTTCCGCTCGATCCCATGGCGATCTCCTAAATGTTGACGCGTTAATCCGGAGCGTGGGAGATGTTACCCCAGACGACGAATCAACGTCCAGCTGCCACATTGAAGGTACCGGTAGGGTGTCGTGAAGTTATTAGAGCACTCCCAGTCAATGCAGGCAGAGAACCGGGGCGATAAAGGAGACGGAAGTCCTTTTCGAGTGGCAGCGACAGTCCCCTCGCAGCCGCAGGAACTCATGCCGCGCCGGCGCGCCCACGCGCTGTCGCAGGTTGTTGTTCCTCGGTCCCGAGCTCCGCTTGGGACCGCACCTGCTCGAGGCTCCTGCCTCGATTCTGCTCTCTCCCGATCTGCTCCGGAGGTTGCGCCCCGCCAGACCTGGTCGTTGCTTTCTGTCCTGTGTCGGAGCTTGTGGGCTTGCGAAGGAGACACCGGAAGCTTGGGACCGAGGCCAAAGTGGGGGGGAGCCGAAGGCCCCTCACCCCCGACCCCTCTCCCGCATGGGGGAGAGGGGAGGAGATTTGCATGCGGCGCCTTGCGGTTCACGTGGCGATTTCCCCGTGCACTTGCCCTGGATGTTGATACTCTTGCCCCCTCGCCCCTTGCGGACTTCGGCGAGCACAGTCGAGCCGGAGAGGGGCTGCGGGTGAGGGGGCTCCGGGTGCCGCACGGAGTTTGGATTTGGTGCCGAAGCGGAGCTTCGGGGAAGTGCGGTCCCGAGCGGGAGCTTGGGACCGAGGCGAGGCGCAAGGATTCCCACGAGAATTGAAGCACCCGCCAGCTTACGCTGGCGGCTCGCCGGGTCGCCTGGGCAAGCGGCCGGCGGCGGCCTTGGCGAGAGGCACCGCGTTCATCAGAACTTGGGCAGTTTGATGGTCTTGCCGACCTCTGAGTAGCGAGGGTCGGCAAAGCCCTCGACGAAGTTCATTCCGAAGCCGACGCCCAGTTCATATTCCGCGCGGCGGGCCCAGGGGGTGCCGGCGTGTTCGGTCAACACGAGCTGAAAGAGTTCCCGGGCCCGCTTTTCCTGTGCGTTCAGCTCCTTCAGATTGATGTTCGTCTGCAGGACCTGCTCGTCGTCCGGCGGGAGCATCTGACGCCGGCGCTGCACGTTCCAACAGTTCGTTCTTGGGCGTCATCGGGGCCGGCGCCGCCTTGACGTGCTGGTCGATCGCTAAAAGGAACTGGAAGAGCCGGACGCGGTATGCGAGGCATTGCGCACAGAGGAGGTCGTAATTGGCCCGCCAGCGCTGTGAAGCTTCCTCGGCTCGGGCGGGGTGCACGTCATCCAGCAGCTTGACGGCCTGGTTCAATAACACCATCGCTCGCACGGCTTTCTGAAATTCGCCGTGCCCCACTTTCTGAAACGCGGCATTTTCGATGGGGTAGTTCCACTCGCGCAGATTGAGCTCGGGATCGAGATGCGGATTGAGCGTGCGGATGACGGTCCAGACGGAGCTCCGCAAGCGACTCGCGCTGCGGTTTTCTTCGTACTCGCGGCGCGTCACCAGGTCGGGTTGGTATTCCAGCAGATGCAGATATTCGAGCCGCCGCTTTTCGTTGGCGCCGGCGCCGCTCAAGTGCTGCTCGTCGTCTGGCAGGATGAAATAGATGCCGCCCGATTCGCTCACCAGCCGCGCGAGTTCATAAGGTGCCGCGCCGCTGGAAAACGCGTCGTCGCGACCGTGCAAGCCGTCCCATTGCAGACACTCGGGCAGGGCCGTCTCGGGTCCACGGCTGATCGGCAGCCAATGGGTCAACCCGTAGACGGGATCGACCCAGCGCACGTGGGCCCACGGGTATCCGAAGATCGCTTCGCGCCCGAGGACATAGACGGGCGAATGGCTCTCACGCACGCGGGCGATCAGTTCCTCGAGATGATCCCAATCGTCCCCCGATTCGTCGGTGACAATGATGAAGACGAGCCGGCGCTTCTGCCGTTTTGCCTTTCCGCGATATTCCTCGAGGCACGCGCGCAGGGCGGCGGCCGTGTTCTCGATTCCCGATTCATCAACCGAGAGTTCCTCGATCGCTCGCCGCACGGCGCGAAGATCACTCGTCGGTTTGGCAATCACCGGATGGATGTGTTCCCCAAACCCGACGACCGCTGACACGAGCGGATCGGCCTGCGTTTTGCCTTTGGCTTTGACTTTGTCCGTGCGACTGCTGGCAACCTGCAGGCCGATCTCCTGATAGACCTTATTAATGTCGCGCCGGATCGCGGCCTGATCGTCCCGCATGCTTCCCGATTCGTCGAACAGCCAAACGACGAGCACGGGCTCCTCGCGCATTAGACGAATCAACTCCTGTGCGATTCTCGACAGCGCCTGCTCGTAGTTCGCCGCTGGGGCGGCCGGCTCTCCTTTGCCGACGATCGCGCCGTAGTCCTGGCTGAGGACCTCGGAATGACCGGGAAAAACGGATAGCCGCAGCTTCGGTCCCGTCACCCGATCCGGCAGAGACGCGGTTTCGACGCGGACCGTTCGCGATGTGGACCGACCGATTCCGGATCCCGAGACGGCCGACGAGAGACCGCCAACGGCGCCTTCGGCGAGTTGCTGGCCCGCTTGATCGCTGGGCTGCACCTGGGTCGTCAGCATGCCGGTCGACTCGACGAGGACCTTTTCGTCGACCGCGTCGCCGGTATCAACCGCTTCGACCGTGACCTCGGGCGCCGACGCGACCAGATGCAGCCGCGCCACGAACAGCAGGGCAAGCACGGCAAGGTGCATACACGTCGAGGCGAAATAAGACCGTGCGGCCCGCCGGCGAACCAGCGCCCGGATGTTTCCCGGTTTCAGTTCGCTGAGGAGTTGCAGCAACTTCACGGTCGCACACGCTCGACTGGGGCAAAACGGTTCCGACAAATCTCCGGTCAATGCCACTGCCGGCGGAATTCACACGACTCGGCGACAGGATCCGCCGCTACTTAAGAATAACGGCGCCGCAACGTCTTGTGCGGCGCATCGGCCGTGGGCGTCAAAAAACGGGCATCGTCCTGATCGTTCGTCTGGAATTTGAACGCCGCGCCGGTCTGCCCGCCACTGGCAAAGAGATCGACCTGGCCGTCCGGTAGAGGCTTGTCGACTTTTCTGCTGGTCCAGTTCCCGGTGATGGCTCCCTTGGCGAAGCGTGCCAGGAACGCGGCCGGATCGGATCCCCGCTCCACGAACATCTCGGCGTTGGCAACCGCGTCGAAGAGGTTCCGCTGAACAGTCAAGTCGATGGTGGGGCCGGGCGGCGCATCGCGGAAGACGATTCCCCGATCCAATTTGTGAAACGTATTGTTCACGATCGCCAGGTCTTTGACCGCAAGTCCGTCGCGCTCGAGCAGGATGCCCACGGAAGCCCGCGTGATGATCGACTCCCGCACAGCGACGCCGACCGCCGGACCGTTGAACGCAATGGCCGACTCGAACGGCCCGAATAAACGGCAACCCGTGATGGTGAGGTTGGACGAGGGATTGATCCCCTGCTCGAACCGCATGCCGGTGCCGCCCGGCCGCCGGCGGCGAAGCACCAGATGGTCCAGAATGCAACGCGACTGTGGCCGTTCGAGGCCCATTGCTCCACGCACGAGAATCGTCGTGTCACAGTCCCCGCCGATTTCGAGATTGCGGAGCCTGGTGCCAACGAGGTAACCGGAAAGCTCGATCGCCGGTCGTTTTCCGGTGGCGTCGATTTCAAATCCCTCCAAGGTGAATCGCTCGACGCCGTGGAGGCGAACGACCGGCTGCTGGTCGGGAGGGGCGAGAATCGCCGGGACGGGATCGTCGCAGACGATCCGCAGCGCCTTCGGAAAGTGAAAATCGGAGTTGTCGATGTCGATCCTCTCGGGGTACGTGTGCCAGCCGGCGACCTTGATGGTGCGCGGTTTCCCGATCGTGGGCGAAAACAAGACGTCGTGCGCATACGAGTCGCGAACAAAATCGATGGCTTCACCGATCGTCTTGAAATGGCCTCTTGGTCCAACGCGAATGTCGCCGTCGATCAGCCGACGGGGTGGCGCTGGGGCGGCCGCGGGTTGCGGCACTGTCGCCTGCTTGGCGGGTTTCTGCTCGACGGTGTGCACCGGAACGTCGTTCTCCCGAGAGCCGTACCAAGCCAGTGCCCCCACGACGGCGACCGCGGACGTCAGGACCAAGGCGATGATCTCGAGGCTCAGCTTCGGGCGCACTCGCAGAGCCCACGGCTTTCGACGCCGCCGACCAATCACTGTGTCGATCACCGACGAATTGTGTTGATCGATCGGGAGCGCCTTCAGCACGTTGATTCCCGCGGTTGTTGGTCTGCTCTTGGACGAAGTCGGCGCCGGAGTGCTCCTCTCGGACGGCATCGAGGCCTTTGCCGCCGCCGTTGAGCCCGTTCGGACGGCGGCCGATGATGCAGCGCTTGCCGGCGACGGTGTCTTGGCATCAATCGAGCCGTTGGCCGTGCTTCTTTCTAGTGCGTTGGGACTGCTCAGCACGGCCGGGTTTTGTCGGAGCCATTTTGGATCCGCGTGTTTCACGAGTGATTTCCGCAACTCGTCCGAAACCTCATCCGCCGCCCGATAGCGGTCGGCGGGTTGCCTGGCCATCGTCCGACTCAGAATCTCAACCAGGTCGGCCGGCACGTCATCCCGAATTTCCCGGATCGAAGCGGGCTGTTTCGTTGAGGGGCTGATGAGAGTCTGACGCGGCGTTCCCCCAGAAAAGGGCGGATGTCCGGCAAGCAGGAAGTAGAACGTGCACCCCAAGCTGTAGATGTCGGTGCGACGATCGACCGTGCCGCCTTTGACAAACTGCTCCGGTGCCAGAAACTCCGCCGTTGCCAACGCTCGCTCTTTTTCGATCGGTGCCGGAGTCACGTCGTTGAAGAGCTTGGCCAGTCCGAGGTCGAGGATCTTGATGACATCACCGCGGGCGACCAGGAGATTGGCGGGCTTGACGTTGCCGTGGACGATTCCGCAACTGTGCGCATAAGCCAGACCGTCTGCCGCTTGTCGAATGTAGTTGGCCGCCTCGAGCGGCGGCATTGGCCCCATCTGAGCCACCCGAGCGTGAAGGCTGTCTCCATCGACGAACTCCATCACGAACAGATGGACTTCGGTCTTTCCGTCATGCGCCTTATCGACGTCGTAGGCGCGGACGATATTCGTGTGCTCGAGCCCAGCCACGACCCGAGTTTCGCGTTGGAATCGAGCCAGATCGACCGGGCCGCGAATGTTGGTTTTCGGCAGCAGCTTGATCGCACAGCGGCGCCGCATCAACGAGTGTTCGGCAAGATAGACGGTGCTCGTTCCGCTGTGCGCCAGGACCGAAAGCAGGCGATACTTCCCAAGAATGAAGCCGCGGTGTTTTCCTCGCAGGAGCTCTTTGGCTTGCCATTGAGTCAGCGTTCCGTTGCGCACGAGCGCTGCCGCGATCGCCTGAGGCTGACCGACGTCGACTCCCTCCTTGCCGAGTTCGAGAACAAGAGAGGCGATCCGATCCTCGCTGACGAGCGCGCTTCGTTGCAGACAGCGGAAGAAAGTGTCGGGTGTCAGCTGGAACGGCATAACAACTCGATCGGAATAGATTCGTCCTCGTTAACGCCAGTTTCCACAGGCATCGAGACTGAGCAATTTGCCAAATTGCTCCGGCTCATCGTGCCCACGCGAGGTCGCATGTTTTGCGACCGTTAGGTCGCGCGTGCGGCTCACGATCGGGTGCTGACACTCGTTAAGGCGTGGCCTTGGCATTGGTCGCCACGAAAACGTTTTCGCCGGGGTTGGCGGCTGCGAAGACTCTTCGAGGACGCGATCCGCCTGTCGGCGTGGGTCGTGGCGCGCGTGCAAGGCGAGCGTGGAAAAAAGTCCGCGGCCACCCTAGTTCTGCAGAGATGGTCGGGGGCTCACGAAAAGGAGTTTTGCGAACCGTAGCCTAACGCCGACAGTGAGCCGGCGGCCATTAGTAGATCCCCCACAAAGAGGAATTTCGCGGGAGTAAACGACATTGCTCTCATCATCTGGCCGTGCCTCGCCTGGCCTGTCGGAGCATCACTGATCGGTCGTTCTTCGCGCGTTCGCGCAGCGTGTCGAGCTCCAGAGTCGCAGCCTCGCATTCTGGAATTCAAATGTCCGAAGTCTGCGCACAGACTGAAAGAAGTCTGTGCCTCACGACGACCAATGGACGACAGCCGTCTTGACGAATCGCCTGACGCGCGCCAGGATCGTAAAGTCGTCTCGGGCACGCCCCGTCGAAGAACGGGGCGCCTTCCCGAACCATCTGCGGGAGACGGGACGTGGAAGCCAGCGACCTAACGGGCGAAAGTGTCCGCGAATCACGGCCCGCGCAGCCGACCACGCTCACCCTAGGTCCGGTTTCGCCACCGTTGGGGCCGGCCCGTCCCGCTCGACAATTCGATCCAGAGTCGCGCCGATTCGCGGACGAACTCGCCCGTGTCGTGCACCGCCGTCTGCTGGGCGGCACGGTCATCGGCGCCGTCGCCTTCGCCGTGATGATTCTCGTGGCGCTGGCGAGTCCGCATGGTCGCGCCGAGTATCTCAGTCTGGCGCTGTATGCGAGCCTGGCGATCTGGTACGCGGCCTTGGTCACGTGGCTCGTGCGCGACCGTGAGATGTCGCTGTCGCGTCTGCGAGTTGTCGAAGTCTTGGCGTTGGCGGCCTATGCCGCCCACTCCGCGCGGAAGGACTTCGAGCACTACTCGCAGTATTGGGGAACGCTCGAGGCAGGCGACCAATGGTTATTGGTGTCGCACAGCTGTCTCAACTGGGTTTTCCTCATCTTCATTTATGGGGTCCTGATCCCCAACGACTGGCGACGGTCGTTAAGAATGTTGACGGGGATGGCTGTCATCCCGCTCGCGGTTTATGCGGCGACCTGGCTGTCCCTGCCCGAGTCGCGCCGCTCCGCTTTCCCGCTGTTTGAACTGTTTGCGATGGCGAGGGTCATGGCCGCGGCCGTTGCCATTGCCGTCTTCGGCTCGCATAAGTTGACCACACTGGGTCAGCAGGCCTCCGCCGCGCGGCATTTGGGGAAATACCGCATCAAGCGCCGGCTTTCGGTTGGAGGCATGGGCGAGGTGTATCTGGCCGAGCACCGTTTGTTGAATCGCTCCTACGCGATCAAGCTCATTCGTCCTGAGATCGCCGCCAACCCGACGACCCGCACGCGCTTCGCCCGCGAGATTCAGGCCATGGCGCGCCTCACCCATTGGAACACGATCGAAATCATCGATTACGGCCTCGCCCCGGACGGTACGTTTTACTACGTCATGGAATATGTCGAGGGGCTGAATTTGGGCGAGCTGGTCGAGCGTCGTGGACCACTGAATCCGGGCCGAGCGGTCTACTTGTTGAGACAGGTGTGCGCCTCGCTGGCGGAGGCCCACTCGGTGGGACTGATCCACCGCGATATCAAGCCCGGCAATCTCATGCTGACGCAGCAGGCTGGTCTGTTCGACGTATTGAAGATCCTGGACTTCGGCATCGTGCAACACCTCGGGCCCTCAGACGCCGACGACAAGTTGACCCAGCCGGGGCTGCTGATGGGTACGCCGGGGTACATGTCTCCCGAGCAAGCCAAGGGTGTCGCAGACGTCCGAAGCGACATTTATGGTTTGGGCGCGGTTGGCTATTTCCTCCTCAGCGGGAAGGCCCCCTTCAGCGGTCGGGGGATGGAACAGGTCCTGACGTCACTGGCACAAGAACCAACGCCGTTGCGGGAACTTCGTCCGGAGGTCCCCGCCGATCTGGCAGCCGTCATCCAACGATGCCTGCGCCGGGACCCCGAGGAACGGTTCGCCGACATCCGGCTGGTGGACGACGCGTTGGCGGCTTGCGTGTGTGCCGCCTCTTGGGGTTCGGAGGAAGCCGCGGTCTGGTGGCGGGCGGCCCATGTCCCCGTCATGGCGGCGACCGAGTCTCCTGGTGGCCGAACACCAGGCTTGGTGACCCGCGTCTAGCGGGGCGTTGGAAGTGTGTTCTGTGGCCGAGACCGCGGTGAGGCGCGCGCCGCGCATGCCAAAAACGTCTGAATTCTGAGACCAGGGCCTCAGTTTCCTCACGGTGGGAGCGGAGCTGCCAGCTAGGCATCCGCGCGGCGGTGGCGGCTTCCACTCTCTTGGTCCGGGATGGGTGTCGGGGCGATACGAGTCAACCGCCTTCGACATGCCAACCCCCGTCGCGCAGGGCCTACAATAGGTGATTATACCTAGGGGATTACCTGATGGATCTTTCAGGGTTTCCCCTAGTTGCTTAATACCAACTGAAGCCAGTATGCTCGTTCGTTCAGTGTAAATCCTTCCTCATGTGTAAATCTTTTCTCTAGTGTGTATGCGTTCCGCATGTTGTTTTTAGTCCGTTTTTAGGAGTCTCATGATGACCAGTTTAGGGCTCCAGCGCGCTCGGCGCCCTGGTTTCACTCTGATCGAACTGTTGGTGGTGATCGCAATCATTGCGACGCTCATCGCCCTGCTGCTTCCCGCCGTCCAAGCGGCGCGCGAAGCGGCTCGCCGCAGCCAATGCCGCAACAACCTGAAGCAGTTCGGCATTGCCATGCACAACTACCACGACACCTCCCGGATGTTCCCCATGGCCGCGTCGGTGTACGGCAACAGTTGGGCCGTGCAATTGGGGGCACCTCCGGGCACCCCGGGGCTCCCTCCGGGCAACATTTACTCCCACGCGATGGCCAACGCATTCGTCGCGCTGTCGCCGTACGATGAGCAGACCGCCTTCGCCCACGCCTATCAGTGGAACCGCGCGGTGAACTCCCAGACGGTCACGGCTTCAACCAACGGCATCGGACTGACACAAACCGCATTGCAAGCGGCCGGAGCCAGCGGGCTCTACCGCTGCCCGTCCGACACCTTCCCGGATGCGTTCCCAGGAGCCGGCGTCGCGGCCGAGCATCTCTACGACGTCCCGCTCAACTACGCTCTCTGCCACGGCGTCAACGACCAGCTTTGTTGGACGACGCAGAATATTCCGGCGACTGAGCGCGGCGTGTTCAATATCAATTCGGCCACGCGCATTCGTGACATTACCGACGGCACGAGCAGCACGATCGCCATCGGCGAGGCCGCGATGTCTCCCTTGATCCAGAATCCGAAATTCTCGATTTGCCGTGCGCGCTACTGCCTGGCGCCGGCCAGGTGGCCGGCTGCAATCCCTCCCGCATTGGCGGCCCTCGGCGTCCCCGCGACCGCAGCGGGTGCGCCCAGCCCGTGTGGGTCCAGGTACTCGTCAATGACCAATTCGTGAACAGCACCAACAACTCCGTTGCTGCCCAATTCGTGCTGACGGGAGAAGCCGCCGCCTGCATGATGGAACAATTGAACAAGAACCCCGTGACCGACACGTTTGCTGACTTGGGCGGGCCTCCGGGCACGACCGGCCTGGCATTTGTGACCAGTCGCTTCAACACGTGCCAGAGCACGTGGTCCTCGGGATCTGGTCCGCCGGTCTCCCTCGATTTGACCGGTCAAGGCAACGACAGTGCTGGCAAACCCAACCCGACGCCACTCGGGGTAGGGAATCCCGAGATCGGAAGTCTCTCGAATTACCGCAGCGATCATCCCGGCGGGGGCCTGTTCCTGCTATGTGACGGCTCGGTGCAGTTCCTCAGTGAGAACATCGACATGACAGTCTACACCGGACTTGCCACCATTCAGGGTGGCGAGACGGTGAACGGCGCCGTCGGCGAGCCGTAAGGGTTCCGCTTTGCGGTTTGACTTCTCGTGAAATTGGGCGGGCTGTCGACGAATTTCGTCGACAGCCTGCCTTTTTTTGCATTCACTTCGCGCGACGATCGGCGGGGCACAATTGGTAGTAATCCCCCATACCCTCACCTCAGCCATCCGGCGAGCTTAAGACGCCGAGCGCGCAAATTGAGAAGAAAGCCGTATCAAGGCTCTGCGCTGTCGCTCAAGAACGACACCGGGCTCTTCGCGTTCGTCACTGAAGCGCGCTCAAACCCGGGCGATCTGTTTACACTCATTTAAGGGCGTGATCGACCTCGATCGGTGCCGTCTCATCGGCGGGCGATTCCAACGGTGACGAATCCGTGAGGCTGCCGTCCAAGCTCCGGCCGCGGCCCGCCTACCCTCCGGCCTCGAGGTCATCGGCGTGTCAGCCAGGGGTGCCGTTGCCTTTGGGCGGCTCGGCCGGCGGATTCTCGCGCTTGAGATGCGCCGCAAAGGCATCAGCCGCGGCGCGGAGGAATGCGGTGCGTTCTGCCTTGGCCATTTTCTCGGTCGCTGCGAGTCGGGCGGCCAAGTCGTCGCAGGCTGTGCGAACGAAATCGAAGACATTGCCTTTGAATCCGAGAGTGGCGGCAGCCTGATATGCCTTCAGTCGCGCCTTACCGACGCCGAACCTCAGGAACTGGGTATTGCGTTCATTCGCTTTTTTTTCCCGCCGTCCCATCTTAGGTTTTCGCTTTCGAGGCATGAGGGGGGCCCTCAGGCGGTCACGAATCCCGAGTCCCGATGACGCACGCCAGCATGCCGGGCAGCAAAACTTCTCGATGGACTACGTGGAAGCCAAAAGCCGCGCCCAGTTGGTGCGGGAGAAACCCTTCGCAGCCGCACAAGCCGCGCGCTGCGTCAAAACGATCGCCGACGCCATCGAGTATGCCCACCAGCATGGTCCGCTGCACCGAGAGTTGAAGTCCGCCACTGTCCTCATCGACGCGTTTGACCCACTGCGTGTCACCGATTTCGGGCTGGCGAAGCGGATCGAGAGAACGGCCGAGTTGACCGCGTCAAGCACTGATTACTGTTGCGTGCCGCCCGCACCTTGAGGGCGCAGCCGATTCCTGCTGGGTAGCCGATGATAACTGGCGAGGAATGACTGAGTGTCCGGCTTCGACTCGAATTTGGTCGGGCGTGTTTTGCCGCTCACGTCAAAGCAGAATCCGCAACGAGCCTTTGTCTAACTCGTAGATGCCCAGCATGGTTTTGCCCTTGGTGTCCCCTTTCGTCACGACAAAGGAGATCGTTTTGGGATTCTCGGATTCGTCAACCTTGTACGTTCCTTCATCGACCTGATCGCCCTGGTTGAGCATGTACTTCCCATTGGAAAGCGCAAGATACCTCGGCTTCAGCTCTTCGCGGGGGAGGTCCTTGCCCGCCATCACCGCGGAGTCGGGCTTCCACCAGCCATTCAATGCCTTGGCCGCCTTCGGGTCTTTCGGCTCTGCGCACAATCCTACCGATGCGACCGAAACGACGATCAATACAGTAAGGCTCCTCACGTCCTGCTCCCCGACAAAGGTAGATGATCTTGGAGTTAAAAAACGCCGAAACCCAGCTTGCAAGCACAAGCCAGAACGCAACTCAGGCCATTTTCGGTCGACGAAAGAGAGCAGATCGGCATTGACACCGATTTGCGAATCCACGGACGCTCAGAAATCCCCCGAAGTGTCGGAAACCGCTTTCACCGCATGAGGTCCCGGCACTGCCGCCTCCTTACCAGCGACGGTTAAGTTGAATTCATAATCCGTGCGGCCCGGTTGTGTGACCTCAACTACGAACTCCTGTATGTCTTTGTTTTTGTCCGGGTCGTTGTAGAGATTCTTAAGACCATCAGGGCCACGGTATGGTTTCGGCCCACCTGCCGGCCCTCCGCCTTTGGCCTTTGCGAGAGGCTGAAGTGCCACAAATCCGACGACATACTTCCCGACCCGCACCCCGTCCCCTGGAAAATTGGTCATAAACTCAAAGCTTCCATCTTGCTTGCAAGTCGTCAAATTGGTCCATTTCTCCAGATGCTGCGGGTCGGTCAGGAAGACGAACAACTTGCCCGCACCCACCTGAGTCAGGCCATCGACGGTGACATGGCCTGCGAACTTGCCGACGGCTGGTTTTTCTGTGGCTCTGGCATTGTTCTTCGAATACTCTTCCTCACGTGCCGAGTTCTGACTGCACCCTTCCAGCGCGACGACTGCGAGGATGAGCAACGCCAGGGAAGCGGGCGCGCGGCGCGCGACGGCGGACATGCGGCGATCTCCAATTCGAGTCTGATTGAAAAAAGCCCAAAGCCGGGACGAATCGTTTCGTCCCGGCTTCGGACCGAATACCAGAACGCTCAGACAATTTCGGGCAGTCCGCTTAGAAGGAGCTGTCCGTCACGGGCTTATGACCGCGGTAGGTGAGCAGGCGACACAACACCGTGATGCTCAGGTTCTCGCTAACCATGCGAGCCGAACCATCGCACATCGTCACGCCGGCGGAACCCGGATGGAACGAGTAAAAGTTCCGTGAGGCGCGGTTTGTGCAGTTGATGGCGCAGATGGGAACAGACGGAGGCGTTGCAAACAGGCCGGCGCCCGACCCCGTGAAAAGACTCCCGTCAAAGACAATCCAGTTGTTGTCCATACAAGCCCAGCAGCCGCCGTAGTTAAAATTTGGATTCCAGGGCTGGCCATTGGAGCGGGTTTGAATGCCGCAAGTCTCGATCGGGGTCTTAACGCCACGGATCCAGAGATCGGGCTTGCCGGCGTTTTCGGCAAACATGATCGTCGTCGACGTTCCATCGATGACCTGGTCGATCCCAACGCCCTGAGGCTCCCACAGACTGATCGGCCCTTCGCCGGAAGCTTCACGTTGGCAATTGTTCTGGTAGAGATAGGCTCCGCCAAGCGGGAGGTATTTTTCGTTGGCGCAACCCCCGCCCAGAACGGCCCCACACGACACCTTGTAAGTGTAGCCCCCGTTCGGAACGTAGTCGGCAGCCCCGACGAGTTCGCAAGGGAAGACGTTGCACGTGGCTGGAAGGGCCCAACAATTCAATCGCTCTTGTTCGACGAACGGGTTGTTAATCCGAGGCGCCGAGGGACACACAAAGCTCGGGATGACGGCCGCTCCCGGGCGCTTAGCGGCGCAGGGATCCACGCAAGGACATGAGACGTTGATCCCGGGGTACGGCGGCAAGCAGCCGGTACAGGGAGTCCAAAGACAGGCAAAGGGAGATTTGTTGTATTGGTGGGCTGGGTGCTCAGAACACGGAGGCATCATCGGGCTGTTCATGCAAATCTTCTGGTAGACCGTGTTCGCCTCCAAGAACGGTAACAGTTTCTCCTCTGCGAAATGGAGGTTCAGGCAACCGATGCAGATGTACCCGTAGCAGAAGCACGGCGGGGGCGGGGCGTAGGGACACCGGCCCCACCGATAGGTCATTCCCGGCGTGAATTTGTTCGAGATGTCGTGATAATTGTGCTCCGACAGCCCGATTTGCTTGAGATTGTTGCGGCATTGCGAACGTCGAGCGGCCTCGCGGGCTGCCTGCACTGCTGGCAATAACAGCGCAATTAAGACCGCGATAATCGCGATCACGACCAGAAGCTCAATCAGAGTAAACCCTGCTCTTCTTTTCATTGACGGGACCCCCTTTTTTGGGAAAGAAAACGACCAACTCCAGGCTGCATGAAAGACGCTTAACGAAAAGCACTTCAGGAATTCAGAAATCCTCCGACCCGATCCTCACGCCGACGAACTGCATGAGAATTGATCAACTTCTTTCTGTCAACAAAAAAACTCGAGGATCTGCCCAATAAGTGGGCGATACAGACGTTTTTTCTGAATGTGTGAGATACCTCACAATAACTACATTAAGAATCTGTAATTTTAGCCTGGCCGGAGGCTCAAACGAGCGCGACCGGACTCCTTCCGGAGTGAAATGTCCGGAGTTTCCAATCCACAAAAAATTGCGCAATTCCTTTTGATGATGCTATTTATGGCGCACGTGATACCGGACTCCACGCAGGTGCCCATTTCCCAAGCCGAGAGTCGGCATTGGCCCGCGTCGGTCGCTGTCGTCGTGCTAAAACTTAGCCATCGTATTGCCAGAAATTAACCATCTACCGCCAAAAACTCAGCAATTTTGCCTCGACAGTTGGGAGTGCCACGATTTGAGCACTCAATGCCATAAAAAGCGCACACCTTAACTTTTGCTTAACCGAGTTCTGATCCTCGGTCTTGTCAGGCCGGCCAGGGGAGCGGAGACGCCTGGACAAACGCTGCCTTCGTCATTGAAGCTGCTCCAGACTCGACCACGCCGGCCATCGAGCTGGCGGGACGGGGCTACGAAATCAGCGGTAGAGACAAAAGGGGCCCAAGTCCGCGACGTCGACTTCACGGCCAACGACGAAGTGACGGATGTCGAAAAGCGAAGCAGCACTGATTCAAATTCGCTTTCGAGGCCATCATTCAGTCGCGAGCGATTCGCACAAAATGTTTGAGTTCTCGGTGCGAAAATCGTGCGTCAAAAAACGGATGAGAATCCGGGATGAGCCAAACGACGCCGTCACCGAGAAGGTCTGAACGGCCACAGTTTGCGCCGGATGTTCTGCTCGTTAGCATATTCTTACGAACCTAAGAGTGTTGCGGGTTTTGCTTGCGTGTCACTCGCAATCTTCGGACCTCGAACGCCAAGGTGCAGTGTCGATGCGAAGAATCTGCCTCCTCGCGTGCATCGGTTTCATCTTGGTTCTCGCAGCCCAGCGCGTCGAACCGGCTGATTGGCCGCAATGGTTGGGGCCGACGCGCGACGGGGTGAGCTCGGAAGCCGTCGCCCCCTGGAGAGGCCGCCCCAGGGTCGTCTGGCGGCGCAAGGTCAGCAAGGCTTTCAGCTCGCCGATCGTGTCGGACGGAATCGTTTTCGTTCACGCCTCGGATGACGACAAGAACATCGAGGACGTGATTGCGCTCGACGCCCAGACGGGCAAGACGCGATGGCGCGACTCGTATCCGCGAGCCAAGTACCGCAGTCAGCTCGGAGCTGGTCCCCGAGCCACGCCCAGCGTGACCGACGGCAAGCTCGTGACGTATGGGATCACGGGCGTGCTGACCTGTTACGAGGCACGTAGCGGCAAACGGCTGTGGCAGGTCAACCCGTACGAGTCGCACAAGCTGACGCTGCCGCGCTTCGGCGTTTGCAGTTCTCCGATTTTGAGTCGGGGGCGAGCGATCGTACTAGTCGGCGGAGCGGGCTTCGCCGTCGCCGCGTACGACGTCGCCGACGGCAAGCTCGCCTGGAAAGCTCTCGATGAACCGGCCGGTTCCGCGACGCCGACTCTGTTGCAGAGCGCGACGCCAGGAGCCGACGAACAAATCGTCGCGCAGACGACCCTGCGACTCGCAGGGCTCAATCCGAAAGACGGTTCGATCCGCTGGGAGCAGCCCCTCGTTTTCGAGCCGTCGGGAGTCTCACCGACGCCGTTCGTTGTGGGCGATCTGTTGCTCTGCACCACGCAAAACAGCGGCACGCTCGCCGTCGCCCTGCCCGGAAAGGGGCACGCCGAGCCAGCGGTCAAATGGCGTAAAACGGATCTCAGCGGCTACTTCTCGACGGGCACCGTCGGGCCGGAGGGAACCGTGCTCATCGTGACCAACGCTCTCGCCCCGCTTCCGCGGGCTGATTTGCGCTGCCTCGATCCGGCGGACGGGAAGGAGCTTTGGAAGAAGGAAAACCTCGGCTACTTCCACTTCGCAGTGATGGCACTGGCCGAGGGCAAGGTGCTGATTCTCGACGACGGCGGCAACCTGGCCCTCGCGGAGTTAACGCGGAAAGGCTATCGCGAACTGGCGAAGGCCAAGGTCTGCCTTGGAACGTTCAACAGTCCGGCGCTCGCGGGCGGAAGGCTGTTCGTGCGGGACAATGCGGAAGTGATCTGCCTCGATCTCCCATCGCCCGCGCCGAAGACCGCTACCACCGCCGCGAAAGCCCGCTAAAGGAGTTGGCCACATGTCGTCGTGGCTTTTAGCAATCAGCCTGCTGACCTTCAGCAACGACACGTCCGATCCGGCTGCGCGGGCTCTCGCGCAGCAGATCGATCGGCGGATTGGGGAGCAACTCGGCGAAGACCATGTCGTGCCCGCCGGCCCGGCCGACGATGCCGAGATCTTGCGGCGGCTCAGCCTCGACTTGATTGGTCGCATTCCGACGGCCGCCGAGGTGCAGGCATTTCTGACCGATTCGCGCGGAGAAAACCAACCGTCTCATCGATCGCTTGCTGAGCGACCCGCAACACGCGCGGCACTTTGCCCGCGTCTGGCGCGCGCTGCTCCTGCCGGAAGCGGTCACCGACCCACGGATCGCCTATTTTCAGCCCGGACTCGAGGAGTGGCTGGCCGAACGGCGTCGGCTGAATGCCGGGTTCGACGCGATGGTTCGCGAGCTGTTGACGGTTCCGATCAGTCGGCCCGATCAGAATCCGCAATTCGTGCTGCGGGACCTGCACCGCGCGAATCCAGTGGCGTTTCTCGCCTCGAAGCAAGCCGATCCAGCCAAAATCGCCACCAGTTGCGTGCGGATCTTTCTGGGAGTGCGAATGGAGTGCGCGCAGTGCCACGACCATCCGTTCGATCGCTGGACCCAGCGACAATTCTGGAGCCAGGCCGCCTTCTTTGCCGGCCTCGAGCGGCGAGGTCGCGGTCCGTTTGCTCCGCTGACCGAGGCCGTCGATCGCCGCACGATCCGCATGAACGACACCGACAAACTGGTGCCCGCCTCGCTGCTTGACGGCACACAAGTTCGGGGCGACGGCCAAAAGTCGCCAAGGCTCGGTTTTGGAGAATGGCTGACGGCGCGGCAGAATCCCTACTTCGCGCGGGCGATCGTCAACCGTGTCTGGTCTCAGCTCATGGGGATCGGGCTCGTCACCCCCGTCGACGATTTCCGTGACTCCAATCCGCCGACGCATCCCGAGTTGCTGCAAGCTCTGGCCGATGACTTCGCAGGCTCGGGATTCGATTTGACTCGACTCTACCGAGCCATCTGCCTGTCGGACGCCTACCAGCGGACCAGTGGACGGAAGTCGGGCGACAAGTCCCGCCCCGAGCTGTTTGCGGCGATGCCAATCAAACCGATGTCGGGAGACCAGTTCTTCGACAGCCTGTCGCAAGCCATCGGACGCGAATGGTCGGAGGAGGCCGGCCAGATGGAGACGGGCGACCAGAGACACCGTTCGCAAGCAAGTGATCAAAGCCTTCGGCGCGGATGAGGACGCGCTCCATCCGAAGACTTCGGTCTCGCAGGCGCTCACGTTAATGAACGGCAGCCTCGTCAACGAAGCCGTCGACGCGCAAACCAGTCCTCGCCTGAAGCAAACGCTCGCCGCGTTTCCCAGCTCGCTCGAGCGCCAGGTCGACGCGCTCTATCTGGCCACGCTCAGTCGTCATCCGACCGACGCTGAGAAACGGATGATGGTCGACCACCTCGAAACAGCGCCGTCGGAGCGGCCGCGCCAGTTGGGGGACGTACTGTGGGTGCTGCTCAACTCGGCCGAGTTTCGTTGGAACCACTGATGGGAACTCAGCGAAAGGAGACGACCATGTCGGCATGGTCCACGATCGAGCCGATCACGCGCCGCCGCTGGCTCACCGCCACATCGGGAAGCCTGCTGGGAGCGTCACTGGCCGGTTGGCTCAATGCTCTCGCGGCCGTTGCGGATCCCGCCGCCACTTCCAAGCGGTCATGCATCCTGTTGTGGATGAACGGCGGCCCGAGCCAAACCGACACATTCGATCTGAAGCCCGGACACGCTCACGGCGGCCCCTTCAAACCGATCGCGACTCGCGCGCCGGGAATCTCGATTTGCGAACATCTTCCCGGCGTCGCCCAATGGACCGATCGGCTGGCCGTCATTCGATCGATGTCGACGCGCGAAGGAGATCACACTCGCGCACGCGACAACCTGCGCACGGGCTATCTACCCCAAGGTCCGATTCAGTTTCCTGTCCTCGGCTCGCTCGTGTCGAAGGAGTGGAACCGGGCACCGGGCGATTTGCCCAACTATGTCAGCATCTTGCCGCAGGGGCTCTTCGGCGCGGGAACCAGCCCGGCCGGTTTTCTGGGGCCCGATTACGCGCCGCTGCTTGTCGGGCGCGACAACGACGAAAGCGAACGGCCCGCGCGACTGGTCGTCGACAACCTTTCACGGCCCGAGGGGGTGTCGTCCAGCCAAGCCCAGGCGCGCATGGCTTTGCTTCAGCGGGCCGAAGAAAAGTTTCTCGCCGAGCGCCGCGGTCCCGCAGTCGACGAACATCGAAACGCCTACGCCAAGGCGTCTCGCCTGATGAGTTCCGCAGCCGCTAAGGTATTTGACCTTTCCGAGGAACCCGCAGAAGTCCAAGAACGGTACGGCCGCTCGCAGTTTGGACAGGGCTGCCTGATGGCCCGCCGGCTGATCGAGAAAAATGTCCCCTTTGTCGAGGTGTCGCTCGGAGGTTGGGACACGCACGACGACAATTTCAGCCGCGTGCAGGTGCTTTGTTCGGTCCTGGACAAGGCCTGGTCCGCGCTGCTGCAGGATTTGAAAGACCGTGGCCGATTGGAGTCGACGCTCGTCGTCTGGATGGGAGAATTCGGACGCACGCCGGTCATCAATCCGCGACAAGGCCGCGATCATTATCCCAAGGCCTGGAGCGTGGTGGTGGGCGGGGGAGGCATTCGCGGCGGTCACGTCGTAGGGCGCACGAGCCCCGATGCGATGACTGTCACCGATCGGCCTGTCTCGGCTCCCGATCTCTTGGCGACGGTCTGCCTGGCTCTGGGGCTCGACCCCCGCAAGCAGAATCTCTCCAACGTGGGCCGACCGATCCGCCTGGTTGATCCTGCGGCCAAGCCAATCCGAGAGATTCTCTAAAGGTATGACCTCCCCGGCGCTCCTCGATCGGCCGCAACGTTCGCGGCGATTCACCTTCGATTACGGCTGGGTCGTGGTCGTCCTCGCGGCCCTGGCGATGACGGCCACGCTGCCCGGGCGCACGCACGGCTTGGGACTCATCACCGAGCCGCTGCTTGCCGACCTGGGGATCGAGCGCACGGTGTTCGGTCGGATCAACCTCGTCACCTGTTTGCTGGGGACTGCGTTCTGTCTGCCGGCCGGCTTCCTGCTCGATCGTTTCGGAATTCGGATCGCGACGGCCTGCATCATTTTTGTGTTGGGCGCGGCTGTGGTGGGAATGGCTGCGGCCCAGAGCGCGTTTGCCCTCACGCTCTGGCTCGTGCTGGTGCGGGGCGTGGGGCAAAGCGCACTGTCGATCGTCAGCATGGCGGCCGTCGGCAAATGGTTCCGCGGGCGGCGACTGGGAATCGCCATGGGAGCTTACGCCATCCTGCTCACGTTCGGGTTCATCGGCAGTGTCGAGTGGCTCGGCTGGGCAGTCGAGCAATACGGCTGGCGAGCGGCCTGGGCCCAACTGGGGTGGAGCTTGTTGCTCGGCATGCTGCCGTTGACTTTGCTGCTCGCGCGCAGCGCCCCTCAAGAGAGTGCAGGCGCCGACGAGGCCACGCTCGGCAACGCTGCCGACGTTGCAACCTCAGACTTCACGTTCGGCCAGGCGATCCGCACCTCTGCATTCTGGGTGTTTGCTTTGGGAGCAGGGGCATTCAATCTCGTCTGGTCGGCACTTACTTTATTCAATCAGTCGATCCTCGAAGAGCACGGCTTCGATTCCAAAGCGGCCGTCAACGTGCTCGCCATTCTGGTCGGCACCGGACTGGTGTCGAATCTGGTGGGCGGCGCCTTGATCCGTCGCGAGCGCATCGGTCTGCTCCTCGGTTCCGGGTTGGTGATTCTGTCGGTCGCCCTCTTTTGTTTTCCGCGAGTGACAACGCAACCGGCGCTATTGTGCTATGCCGCGGGGATCGGCATCGCGGGCGGCCTGGTGACGGTGATCTTCTTCGCCGCCTGGGGCAGCGTCTTCGGTCGGGCACACGTCGGCAGAATCCAAGGATTGGCCCAGCTCATTACGGTCGTCGCGTCCGCTTTGGGTCCCGATTTGATGGCTGAAGGGCGTGCACTAACGGCCTCGTACACATCCATGTTTTACGCTATTGCGATCGTGACGGGCCTGCTCGCTCTGGCCGCATTCTTCGTCCGCATTCCCGCGGAGAATCAAGGGCGACAGGGGGCGATTGAACCGCGAATGTCCTAAAAACGTTCGTTTTTCTCGAACACAAACGAATTGCGACGGAGTCGCGCCCGACGCAGCGGCCCGTTGAAGGGCGTTGGGCCGAAGAGGCTCGCCGCACTAGGCGAATTCCCCGTTGAGGGGAATTGGGGCCGACGTCGCCAGGCTTTGCCGGGTGGCGTGCACCAGGCGCAGGCAGCGGCACACGTCGGAAATGTCGGCGACTGGAATCAGTCCTCCGACGAGTCGCCGGCAGAAGTGATCGATCATCACTTCGACCTCGGACCGGTCGGCGGTCAGCGATTCGGTCGCTGTTTCGCCGTCGGTTAGCTTCCAGCGGATCTGCGTCGGTCCCTCGATGACCGCTTCCCCCTTCTCGCACACGATCGTGAACGACGGGTGAGAACCACTGGGGGCGGGCTTTTCGCTCGACGCCTGATGGTGGCGGACCACGAGTTCGGCGGTCGAACGGGCGAGTCCGTCGTGCTCCCGACCGTCGCCAAACTCGATGGCCACGTGGTGCTGCGGCTGATCCGGAGGGGAACTCGGATCGAGTGGGCGCGCCTCGAGGCGGATCGTCGTCAGGCGGATGACGTAGCGGCACCAGTCCATCAGCCCCAAGAGAAAGTCGGTCCCCGCTTTTTGACCGGGGATCGCATCGGTGGAATCGGGCGCCGGGTGAATGGCATCGATGGCGATGTGCTTCGGACGTCCCAGCCGCGTGGCGATCAGCTCGTGCAGCCGGCATGTGGCCGGCGTAAAGCGGCGGCTGAATTCGGGCATCACGAGCAGCCCCTCGGATTCGACGAGGCTCCGCAGGCGGGACAGCTCGTCCCAATCCTCGCCCAAACTTCCGGCGATATAAACGGGCTTGCGGGTTTGCCGCAGGAAGTGGATCACGGCATTGCCGTGCCAGGAGGAGTCCAATAGCAGAATGCCGCGGACGTCGGCGTGCGTCAAAAGGGCCAGCACGCCTTGATACGGGGCGGCCCTCAGCGTGGCGGCCACTTCCTCGCAGCGGCTGGCGACCGGATCAAATACGGCACGAATCCGCACCCGGTGCTGCAATTTTTCCAGCACCGGTCGGTATCGGCTTTCCCAAACGGGACCAAGACCGACAATGCCTAGATTGATCATTCGTCAAAATGTCTGCGGAGCCGAAAAACCAGGGTGGTTGGGAATCTGCGTGGCAGCGTTATCATAGACGGGCGTCTGTTCGGATGACAGCGCGTTTCCGCGGCTTGGGACCACGTGTTCGGCCCAAGGCGCCGTCGACCGCCATTGCTGGTCGCGGGCCGCACGAATAGAATTCGGCCGATCCGCCGCAAAAAAACGCACCGCCAGCCCGTTTCAATTCTATCGGCGATAGGGAATGGACCGATGGACACTCCGGCGACCGTCTTGACGAACGACCGAGCTGCCGTCGTTCCTGGTCAGCCCACGTTTGTCGAAGACGTGGAGATTGTCGGGCACATCATCGACAGCCTGATTTTGCCCAAGGTGCTCGATGAGATCATGAGCCTGGGCGGACAATTCGAGATCCGCGAGATCCGCATCGGGCAGCGGCGCAACGATCCGAGCTACGCCCAACTGCGCGTGATCGGCGGCACGCCCGAGCATCTCGAGCGGTTGCTCACGGCGGTTGGACGACACGGCGCCGTCCCACTGAATCAACAAGATTGCCGTCTGGTTCCGGCGGACCTGGACGGCGCCTTCCCCGAAGGGTTTTATTCGACGACCAATCAGGACACGCAAGTCCGGCTCAAGGGGAATTGGGTGCGGGTCGGGAAGCAGGAGATGGATTGCGGCGTGCGGGTCGATCTCGCGAACCTGCGTGCCGAGTGTGTCCCGATGATCGACGTGCGCCATGGCGACATGATCGTTGTGGGGCGCGCCGGGACGCGGGTTCACCCGACCGAGCGCGATACGTCGGGACACGACGCCTTCGGCTTCATGAACAGCAACGTCTCGAGCGAAAAGCCCAAGGGGATCACCGTTCGCGACGTCGCGGCGGCGATGCGCGACGCCCGCAGCGGCACGGGAAAGATCCTCGTCGTTGCCGGCCCCGCCGTCGTGCACACCGGCAGTCGCGATTACATGAGCCACCTGATCCGGCACGGCTTTGTCAACGTGCTCTTCGCGGGAAACGCCCTGGCGACGCACGACATCGAGCAGTCGCTCTTCGGCACGAGCCTCGGCATCTCGATGACGCACGGCCGCTCGATCGCGGAGGGGCACGAACATCATCTGCGGTCGATCAATCGCATTCGCAGGTTGGGCGGCATCCGCCGCGCGGTCGAACAAGAAGTGCTCACCAGCGGCATCATGTTCGAGTGCATCCGAAACAATGTGCCTTTTGTGCTCGCAGGAAGCATCCGCGACGACGGCCCTCTGCCCGAAGTGATTACCGACGTGCTCGAGGCCCAGCGGCGGATGCGGCAGGACTGCGAGGGGGTCACGCTGGCGCTGATGATCGCCACGACCTTGCACTCGATCGCGGTCGGAAACCTGTTGCCCGCGCGGGTCAAGGTGGTCTGCGTCGACATCAACCCGGCGACCGTCACCAAACTGACCGACCGCGGCACCTTTCAGACGATCGGCCTCGTGACTGACGTCGAGCCGTTCCTGCGCGTGCTGGTCCACGAACTCGGGGCCGAGTAGGCTGCCGCTCGTAGGGTGGGACCAGCTCGCTTAAGCGGGCGCCGGCCCACCATCCGTCTAAGCCGGCTCACCCCATTCAGGCTCTGGGACGTAAACGCGGCGATAGTTCGGCAAACTGAGCCTCTGCGCGCCGTGTCGAGCTGGCGCAGATGGTGGGCCGGCGCCGCTTGCGCGGGCTAGTCCCACCCTACTTCGGGGGAGCGGGGACGTCGAAGGAGTACTGCGGCAGGTCGCCGAAGGGCTTTTTGCACTTCGGGCAGGTGGCCTTTGCGATCTTCTTGGCGTCTTTGCCGCCGATCTTTTCTTTCTCGCGCGATTCCTCGCTGACCACCAGGCCGCAGCCGGCGCACTTGTAGCCGATGACCTTCAGTTTGAACCCGGGGTCGCCCTTGTAGAACTCGAGGTTTTCGAGGATTCGCAGGGGCTGATTGCTGAAGTGGCACATGCGATCGCTGTAGATGTCTTCGAGCGGAACGCCGCACTCGGCTCCCAACCCGTGAAGTCCGTAAAACTCTTCCAGGATTTTGGAGAAGCGCCGGAACTCCGACAGCGCGAACGACAGGAATTGGGGATTCGGGCTTTCATCGAGCTTGGGAAGCCGCACGGCAATCCGACCCTCGCCGAACACCGGCACACCGGCGAACATCGATTGCTCGGCCGAGACGATCGGCTGCACGATCCGCAGTTGCGGAACTTGCGCCGCGGCGAAAAAGAAGTGCCCACCAGAGGGGATTTCCTGCCGGGCCTTTCCTTCGCTCAGATGATGGACGACCGCGTCGCGCGTGGCGAGTTTCTTCTTTTCGCCGCCGCCCAGCAGTCCCCCTTTGGCGAGTAGCACCACGAGGATTCCATCGGGCGCGAACGCGACGTCAGCGTCTTGAAAATCCTTGAGCAGGCTGCCCGGCTTGAGCTTGAGCTTGGTGAGGTCGACGGAGTGGAAATGGGTGTCGAGCATCCAGCGCGTGTACTCGCCGGCCGAGATCTCGACTGCCTGATCGCCGCGGGCCTTGGCATCGTCGGCATTGAGGGCCGCCGTGATGGCCGCTGACTTCTTCGCCTCGTCGTCCTGCATGGCCTTTTCTTCGTCCCAGTTTCCTGCGGGGACGAAATAGACCTCGCGGCAGCGGGGGCAGCGACCGGTGCGGCCGCGGTGCCGTTCCTGAACCTCGATGCAATGACCGTTCGGACAGTAGACGCGAAAGCCTGATTTCACGGACCCCTCAGATACTTTCTGCAGCCGCTTACGGCTGCCCGTCTCAGCTTCCTCGGCCAGAGCCACGCGAAGCAACCCTTCACCGTGAGCGGCGGGATCATCGGCGCCGAAGCGGTTCTCGAACTCGTTGGCGAACTCGGGGCGAGAATCGGGCGCTTTCTTCGCGGGTTCGGGCGCGGCGGCTGCTTTGGCCCCCTTTTTCTTCGACTTCGCAGTCTCCTTGGGCTCCTCTTCTTCTTCCTTCTTCAGCGCAAAGACCGGTGCGGATTGGACGATTTCATTCGGGGTCGCCGGCGGCTCAGCCGTCCCCAGGTCGAAGTCTCCTTCATCGGGATCTTCTCCCATCTGCCCGGTGAACTCGAAGTCTTCGTCAGCTTCGCCGGCAGGCGCGTCCGGCGGCGGAGCGTCGTCAACCAAGCGGCCAGAATCGGTCATCGTCCCCGAGAATCTCGCAGCGTCGGGGCGATCCTCGCTGGGCTCGCTGTAAATGACTTTCGGCGGCGAGATCTGCATTCGCTTGTACGTTTCCGCGATGTGCGACTGCATGAAGGTCCCGCAGTTCCAGCAGCGGACCAAGCCCTTTTTCACCAGCTCATTACAGCCGGGACAGGGGATTTCCTCTTCGGTCGGCTCGACGTGGCCAATTGTCGGCGGCTCAACCAATGCGCGCTTCTCGTCGAAGACGAAATTGCAATTTGGACACTGCGCCGTATCCGGAAGGACCAGCGATTTGCACGACGGACAAGCAATGATGGACACCGACATATTCGGCCTCGACCCCGATTCAAAGCCGGCTTTTCCCTGCCGCTGAGATGATGGACTTCCCTATGTCGTCACGAACCGATCGATTTTATTTTCCCGGCAGACTGAGGACTTCAACATCGAATACGAGCAGCGCATTGGGCGGGATGACCCGTCCGGCGCCCCGCGTTCCATAACCGAGTTCAGGCGGAATGATGAGTTTTCGCCGTCCTCCCACCTTCATCCCCGGAATTCCCGCTCGCCAGCCCGGAATGACCTTTGACAGTGGAAGCGTGAGCGGCTCTCCGCGATCGCGGCTGCTGTCAAACTTGGTTCCGTCGGCAAGCCAGCCCGTGTAATGAGCCTCAACTGTGGCTCCTGGGGGAACCACCGCGCCCTTGCCCTCGACCAGGTCGACATAGTGCAAACCCGACGGCAAGGCGGTCGTCAAATCCTTGATCTCAATGTCTCGAAAGTCAATCGGCTCGAATTTGCCCCCCGATTCGTGGCTCTGCAGCCCCACGTAACCGACTTGCGGCCTCTCGGACAGTGCTTTATGCCCGCCCTTTCCCTGCTTGTACTGGTCGATCATCGCGTCGGTGACGACCTGGCCATTGAGCACGACCTTCACGTGCGGACCGAGGCAGGTGATTTCGTAATGGTTCCATTCGCCGGCCGGCTTGGCGGCCCCCTGCTTGGCCTCCGCCTGGTAGTAAATGCTTCCCGTGTGCTGGGCGGGGATGATGTTCTTGTAGACCTCGGCCGGGTCGTCGAGGATTTGAATCTCCATCCCTTCGTGGGCCGGGTCGCCAGTCGGGGGAAAACGCAGACCGACCCCGCTATTGCCGTCCTTGGGAATGCGATAGTCGAGCCGCAACACGAAGTCGCTGTACATTCGCGCGGTGCGAAGCCAGCCCCCTCCCGAGCCAACGCAACTCAAGAGATCGCCATTAGCCTTCCAAGCACTCAGTTTCCCGTGCTGAACCTCCCAGCCGGACAAATCTTTGCCGTCATACAGCTTGACGAACTTGGCATTCTTATCGCCCGACAGTTCCTCGGGCGGTGCGGCGACTGCCCGGCCGAGCCCCAAGGCCGACACCAGGCAACCGGCCACCACCGGCAGCCAAGCACGAAGAATCCCCATCGACGTCGATCCTCAGCTCTCTAAATCCCGATCGTTGCAGGCAGCCGGCCAAGGGGTCGATCGTCCCGGCGAGAGATGGCGACCGCGCGTACCGCTCCCCGGCTGCGTGGCCCGCAGGATCTACTCTACCATCTACGTGGGCTTCAAACAGCCCTGTCGGACGTCAAAATTCGCCAATTCCGGGCCAAGGAATTCGGTTCGGCCCCGATCGGGCCAGTTTTTCGACAAAGTCCGCCGGGAGTGCGAAACGCATCGCGACACTTTCGATTCTGCAAGCCGCCGGCCGTCCGGATTAAGACTCATTTGACGCCATTCCGCGACCGCAACTATCGTTGAGCCACGTTCGTTTTTGCCTCCCGAAGAGACACGCCGAAGAGTGGCAATCCCATGAATCGCTGGCTGATGGCCTTGGCGGTGCTGACATCGATTCCTGCTGTCGTCTCCCGCGCAGGCCGGGAAATTCAATTCCGTCCTGAGCATCGGCGATCCGGCCCCGGCGTGGAAGGATTTGCCAGGCGTCGACGGCAAGCGGCACTCAATGGCCGATCTGCAGGACCGCGAGATCGTGGTCGTGGTCTTCACCTGCAACAGCTGCCCGATCGCCAGCGATTACGAAGACCGGATCATCGCGTTTGCCAAGAAGTATTGCGGCCCGGGGCAAAAGGCTGCCTTGGTGGCAATCAACGTCAACACTGTCGAGGAGGACCTGCTACCGCGGATGAAAGAGCGCGCGGCCGCCAAGCACTTTCCGTATCCTTACCTGTTCGACGAGAGTCAAAAGATGGGCAAGGCCTATGGGGCGCTGTTCACCCCCGAATTCTTTGTGCTCGACAAGGACCGGAAGGTCGCCTACATGGGCGCGTTCGATGACAACGTCGAGCCGACGAAAATCAAGCACGCCTATCTCGAGCCCGCCGTGGAATCGATCCTCAAGGGAGGAAAAGCGAATCCGGCGGAAACCCAGGCCAGCGGCTGTCTAATTCGCTACGCCCGCAGCCGACGCAGAAAGCCGGCTAATTGAAAATCCGAAGCACGAATGACGAAGGAATGACTGAATGACTTAAGCCCGAAGGAGGAGGAATTCACTTAGTCCTTCGGGCTTCGTGATTCCTTCGTCATTCGGATTAACCAGAGGAAATCCGGTCGCAGAACCCCGTGTTTCTATGGGCGCAGAAACAACTTCAAAGATTTTTGATGAAGACGACCTGAGCCTTAGCCAGCGCAAGCAGACGGAACCGGCGCGAGGACCGGCCGTTCGCCCCTCGCTGGAACAGGCTCTGTGGTATAACGATCGAACGCGAAGAGCTGCCGTCAGTCCAGTTCAATAACTCCTGAGCAGCCTGCCATGGACCATTTTCCGCAAGCTGGGGCGAGCGGATGCGGTGTCCCCAAAAGCCGAATTCCGCTGGCCGTGTTGTTGGCAGCCGCGGCGGTCCTCACCCTCACAAACTCGTCGCTGACCCTTGCGGTCATGCAACCGGGCCCAAACTCAGACGTCACGAATGCCGAGCAACGCGCCAGTAAGGGGACGGTGGCGGACGAGGCGCGGGATCTCTACGGCGATCCACTGCCGGCTGGTGCGATCCTGCGGCTCGGGACGACCCGTCTGCGACATTCCGCTGACCTTCGTAGCGTGGCATTTTCTCCGGACGGTCGGACGCTGGCGACCGTCGGCAACTTGGATCCCGAGATTCGATTGTGGGACGTCAAAACCGGCCGGCTAATTCGAGCTTTTCGTGCGCCGGTCGCCGATCCGCCGACTGTCGCGGCCTTCTCACCCAATGGCGCGAGGCTGGCCGCGGCCTGCTTTCGTGGGGGAGTCCAACTTTGGGACGTTGCGTCCGGCTTGGAAGTGTGGGAAACGCCGGAAGGACACGACCGCGCATCGATGATTGCGTTGGCATTCGCGCCCGACGGCCACAGCTTTGTGACTTCCGGTCAGGAACGCGATGGAGCCGTACGATTGTGGGACGCCGACAACAGCGGGCGCCAACGGCTCCTCATCCGCCTCGATCGCGCCCCCTACTCGTTGGGCTTTTCACCAGATGGCAAGCTGCTGGCCTACGACGCGCAGAGACATCCACATCTACAACCTCCAACGGGGTATCGAATCGGCGAAGTTCGTTAAAGCACATGGCCAGATCGTGAGTCTCGCGTTTGGACCCGACGGAAAAACTCTTTTTTCCGCGGGCAATTCAAAGTACCGTCCCGTTCCGGGCAAGCCGAACCACGTCGAGTCCGACCCCTGCGTGCGGATGTGGGATATCGCGAGCGGCAAGCTCATCCGTGAGTTCGCCGAGGCCGGCCCTGATACGGGAGCCTGCGCGGCAGCTTTGTCCCGTGACGGCCGCATCCTCGCCTCGAAGCAGTCGAATTCGATCAAATTCTGGGACGTGTCGAGCGGCAAAGTTGTCCGGACGATTCCGGGATTCTGGCTTCCGTCCGCGGCCAGCGACAAGACACTTGCCAACGAACGGGGCACCCAATGGGCGGTCACACACAACGGGCTTGCCCTTTCCCCGGACGCGAGCCTTCTTGTCTGCACAAATCACCCGCTTCATACGCTTACGCTCTGGGACACCGCGACGGGACGGCGCAAGCTCGACTTTCCTGATTCCCATGCTGACTCGGTCAAAGGGCTCGCTTGCTCGCCTGATGGCTCGCGGATCGCGACCGCTGGTGGCGGTGACGGAACGGTTCGCCTTTGGGACGGCGCCAGCGGTAAGGCCCTCCGGACTCTTGTGATCGGCGATTCTTACCCGTGCGGGGCGCGCTCAGTCGCCTTCTCGCGCGACGGCAAGTCAGTCGTCGCCGGAGGGCCCAATTACATCGACGGGCGGTACACCGGGATCGTTCGGATGTGGGACGTCGAGAGCGGCGCCGTCCGTCTCGAACTGCGACCCGGGACGGACGTGGCGAAAGTCGCTCTTTCAAATGACCGGAATACGCTCGCAATCGCGACAAGCAAGTTTCGGGAATTCTTCTTCGACAGAATCTAATGCGCGGGAGGAGCCTCGCCAGCGCACGCTGCTGATCGTCGATGCGAAAACCGGAGCCGAGCGCCGCCAAATCGAGTTTGGAGGTTACCCGAAAAGCCTGGCGTTCTCGGCGGACGGCAGCAGGGTCAGCGTCGTCGGCGATGAAGGTGCGATCACGACGTGGGATGTCGCAACCGGGAAGTTGGCGCACCCAGCGGCCGGCGGTGGCCGCCCCCGAGTGATGGCGGCTGCGATTGCGGACGATGGGACGTGGGCCGCTGTCAGTTGCTTCCGCACCGACCGAGCCACGCTCTGGGATCTCGCGAATGGAACACAAATCGGACAGGTCACCCTCGAAAATGAAGGCAACACGTGGAGCGAACTGGCGATTTCTCCCGACAAACGCTTCCTCGCCTCCGCCTCACTCGGCGCAGAAGACCTGTCACCCGAGAAGCATTCGATCCGACTGTGGGACATCCACAGCGGTCGGCTGCTCAAACGCTTTGACCGACCGCTGTGCAATCGCGTGAACGCGATGGAATTCACTCCCGACGGCCGACGGTTGATCGCGGGAATGTCCGACGGGACGTGTCTCGTCTGGGACGTTTCCGGGTTGTAGCGGGCGCTCGCGCTGCGTCGTCTCTGGGCCGCGGTCTGTGGTATAACGATCGAGCGCGCGCGGATGCGCTGCGCCTCACTCGAACCGCTGACAGCAGGGTGAAGACACTCCATGGATTACTTTCCGCAAGTCGGCAAGATCGCCTACGAAGGTCCCAAGAGCAAAAACCCGCTGGCGTTCAAGCACTACAACCCTGACGAGGTCGTCGAGGGGAAGACGCTCCGCGAGCACCTGCGGTTCAGCGTCTGCTACTGGCACACGTTCCGGGCGACGGGGGCCGATCCGTTCGGGGCACCGACCCTGCAGCGTCCCTGGGACGACGGCAGCGAGTCTTTGGATAACGCCAAGCGACGGGTCGACGCGGCCTTTGAGTTCATCTCGAAGCTCGGGGCCCCGTTTTATTGCTTTCATGATCGGGACGTTGCACCCGACGGGGCGACGCTGGCCGAGGCCAATCGCAACTTCGAGGCGATCGTGCCGCACCTTAAAGGTGCCCAGCAGCGCACGGGCATCAAGCTCTTGTGGGGGACGGCCAACCTCTTTTCGCACCCGCGCTACGTGCACGGGGCGGCGACGAGTTGCAACGCCGACGTCTTTGCCTACGCGGCGGCCCAAGTAAAGCGAGCGATTGCCGCCACGCAGGAATTGGGCGGCAGCAATTACGTCTTCTGGGGCGGGCGCGAGGGATACCAGAACCTTTACAACACCGACATGAAGCGCGAGCTGGATCACCTTGCCCGCTTCATGCACATGGCGGTCGATTACGCCAAAACGATCGGCTTTGCCGGGCAGTTCCTGTTCGAGCCCAAACCGAAGGAGCCAACCAAGCACCAGTACGATTTCGATGCGGCGGCGTGCCTGAACTTCATTCGGCAATACGATCTCAAAGAGCACGTGAAGCTCAACATCGAGACGAATCACGCGACGCTCGCCGGCCACACAATGATGCACGAGCTGGTCTACGCGTCGATTCAAGGCGCGCTCGGCAGCATCGATGCCAACACGGGCGACATGCTGCTCGGCTGGGACACGGATCAGTTCCCGACTGATATTTATCTCACCACGCAGTGCATGCTGGTGATTTTGGGGCAGGGGGGACTGGCGCCCGGGGGCGTCAACTTCGACGCGAAGGTGCGGCGCGAAAGTTTCGAGCCGATCGACTTGTTTCATGCCCACATCGGCGGCATGGACGCGTTCGCCCGCGGCCTGAAGATTGCCGCCCGCCTGCGGTCCGACGGCGTGCTGACCGATTTCGTCAAGAACCGCTACAAGAGCTACGACTCGGGCATCGGCAAAGAGATCGAGAACGGCACCGCCAGCTTCGCGAGTCTGGAAAAATACATGCTCGAAAAGGGCAACGCGGCCGCCAACGAAAGCGGTCGGCAGGAAATGCTGGAAAACATCATCAACGAGTATCTGTAAGGCAAGATCGGGGACAGTCGTGAATCAATCGCTCGCTGCCTGCGTCATGACGGCCGCACTAGCTGGCTGCGCCGGCGCAGTTTCGCTGGGACAAGGTGATCGAGACGGTGCCATGACCCGCGTGCCGGTGAAATTTTCGGGCGGCCACGAGACCGATCGGCGGGACCGCGGCCGGCCCGTGGTGCTGATTGCCGCCGCCTTGGGCGTGTCCTCGGACGTGTTTCGAGAGGCGTTCAGTCATGTGCGTCCCGCTCCGGCCGGCAGCCGCCCGTCTCCCGATCAGGTCCGCAAGAACAAGGACGCTCTGCTGAATGCGCTCGGCCCTCACGGGGTCACCAACGACCGGCTCGACGAAGTCTCCAATTATTATCGCTACGTACGCAGTCGCGGCGAGATGTGGCCGACGAAGCTGGCGGCCGCCCACGCGGAAGTGGATCGCGGCAAGATCGTGCGATTTGTGGTCACGAAAGGTGGCTCGGGGTACAGTTCGCCTCCGTCAGTCAGTGTGCCGGGATTCGACGTCACAACCAAGGTCGAGCTGTCGTTCGGAAAGAAACTCGAGACCAACGGCTCGGTCGCGGCGATCACGCTGACGACCGAAAAGAAGGAATGAAGCACCCGCCGCATCAACGGCTTGCCAGTCGGTGTTACCCCGGCGAGCGTTCCGCCGCGGCGGATCAGCCCGATGGTGCTTCGTCTTCGATCACCGCTTCTGACCAGGGCTCACGTTGCAAGTGCAAGCAAAGCACCCGCCAGCTGACGCTGGCGGCTCGCCTGCGTCGCTCGACGTGTCGCCGTTCGGTCACACGATCGCGCCGACTCCTTCGGCAATCTCGCGCACAGTTTGAATCTCGCTGCACGAGTCGAAGCCTTCTGCCTGTGCATGCTGCTGCCGCACGAAGACGGCGTCGACTTTGTCGAATGCCACTTCCAGCACGAATGCGTAGAGCTCGAAGACCGCTTCGGGAATCGCATGCGAGTCGCTGGCGACCCAGCGTTCCGCCTTCTCGTCGAAGAAGACGCCCGTCAGGCGAAGTTGCACATGATCGGCGGCAGGCAGCACTTCCTCGATCAAATCGCAGGCGTCCTGAGCCGAGTTCATCGCTTCAACGTACAGGGCCGTCACGTCGAGAAACCAGCCGCATCCCGTCCCGGCGAGAACTTTGCGCAGCACCGCGCTTGCCATGACTGTTCCGCGTGAACCACTCGGCTTCGACCTTTGACTCGAGATAAAATGGGATCGCGCCGAGCCGCGATTGAACGAACTCGACCTGGCGGCAGAGGTCGGCCGACTCGGCCTTCCAGGCGCGGGGGCGTGAAACGGTGCTCCCCTCGGTCGTGGCGGTGGGCATCGCGTCGAGGCGGGCGATGACGGCTTCGGCACTGCTTTTTCGCGCGATCTCCGTCAGTCGAGACAGCGCGGGCTCGGTGCGGCAATCAGCCGACCCAACGGGAAGCGACACGGCATGCAGGGTGACTCGTTCACTCGCGAGACCAGGGACGGAATCGAGGCCGCGGTTCGAACAATCCAAATCAATTTCAAGCGCGGCAGGAAGGGAATCGTGGGAAGCGGTGGTCTGGAGCCGACGTCGGTCGGTTCCGCACATCGAATAGCCGATGGCTGGGATCATGACTCCTCCGGTGAAGGATGAGCCCGTCGTGGGAAGCGAGATGCAGGAGTCCTTGAATGGGAATGGGAAATGAAAGCGCCGGGAACCTCTCGCCTGCCCCTCCGCAATGGACGAAAGGCCCCGGCGTTTCTGCCGGCAGAAGTCACCGACTCACAGGTGCCTGCCCCACCGTGGTGAATAACCACTTACGCAAGGTCGATGCCGCGCGAAGGATCGCTGCAGAAAGGTCCAGTTTCCCGGCAAAAGTGCCGATTCTTCGCATGTTGGCAAAAACGCGACGAGCGAGCCCCTGTCGTCCGAAATGCGAAACGTGTCGTCATTCGGATGTCAGAATTCGACGGCGGAGATCCGACCGGGAAGGCCGCTCAATCCGCCAAATTCCGGGCGCAGCCCCGGCTTCCCGAACTGTTTGCGCTCTTGATACATTGGGCAAACCGCTTGAGCGGGAACGGATAAACGCAAATTGCGGAACCAGACATGCCCGTCAGGGGAATTCGAGGCGCGATCAACGTACCCGCGGACACCCCCACCGAGGTGCTTTCCGCAACAACCGAGCTGCTCCAGGAGATTTTCCGGACCAACGACATCCGCACGTTCGAGGATGTCGCCTCGGCGATCTTCACGACGACCAGTGACCTGACGTCGGCGTTCCCGGCCGAAGCCGCCCGGGCCTTGGGAATGAACCAGGTTCCCCTGTTGTGCACATGCGAGATTCCGGTCCCCAACAGCATGGGCCGCTGCATCCGCATCCTTCTGCACCTCAACACGAATAAGACCCAGGAGCAGATGGTCCACGTCTATCTTCGTGACGCGCGGCGGCTGAGGCCGGATGTGTCGAGCGCTCAGTGAGCAACACGCCGCCTCGTTGTCCGGAGCGCGAAGGTTTACTTTTGGACGGGATCGGGAACCGGGCCGGATGGCTTGGACGGGCTGACGACGGCGATCTCCCGCGGATCCGGATCGGGTAAATCCATCCCGCGGATCGCGTCGCTTTCCTTCCAGTCGATCTCCGCATCGAGTCCCGTTTGCCGCAGCTCTGAGAAGGACATTCCCAGTTCTTCGATCTGGTCGGCGATCGAGTCGAAGGGATTCGCCCAGAATTCCTGCGGAAAAATGGCTTTGAGCCGGTCGTAGTGCAACTTGACGAGCGCCAGATTTTCCGGCGGCACTCGCATCAATCTTCGGGCCCGATCGATGCGCGTGATCCAGACGGCTGTTGTCAGCACGACGTGCCGCTCGTCGGGCTCCAACTGGTTGAAACGCTGGGTTTGAGCGCGGAGCGGGCCAAGCCGCCGCTTCCCCTGCTCGACGATCAGCCGCAGATCTTGGTCGGGTCGCACGGCGTTGCGGGCTAGCGCCGCCCCGATGGTCTTCACCAGTCCGACAAACTGGGCCGGCGACATCCGGTCTCTGAGCGCCTTCTGCAGCGCCCGGTCCTTCGCCAGATGACGGATCAGATGCTCGTCGTTCCAGAGCTTTTCCAACTCATCGGACTCTTCCCGCACCAGCTCGTTGACGGGAAGGGTCCGCTGCTCGTCCCAGGCGGGCGGGCTCTTGAAGAGGGCCGGCATTTCCGGCAGCTTTTTTTCGGGCAGCTCGTCGATGACCTGAAAAAACTTGTCGAGATCAGCGTCGGTCACCTTATCGCCGACGTCCCGCGGTTCCGCGAACTTCGGCGCCTGCTCTCCGCAGCCGGCCAAGAGCGCGCCGGCCGCCACGAACAGCGGGGCGAGCACGCGAGAGACGGATACGCGCCAAATTGGTGATCGCATCAAAGACCTGTCCGCGTCGCTGGTTACCCTTGGATCATTCGCCTTCGTTCGTATCGGCGGACGGCCGCACTGGGACAACGGTCGAGCGACATGGCGACGCGAAGGGCCGTCGGCTGCCGCGGCCGGCGCGGCAAGATTTCGCCATTCGACAGAGTCGACGCAACTGTCAGAGGCGCAAAACTCGATGACCTTCGCCGCGGCCCGGGCCGGCTCGGGTCTCGTCAGCGAGTTCGATTCCAGGCCAGCGCCAGGGGGGCGGTCGCCAGCGGGGCGACGGAGAGCCCCAGAGACTCCCACGATCAGGACGTAGAACGTCAGCCGCTCGAGAGAAGAAGGGGGCCAAAAGAGAGCCGCCAGGATGCACATCGCAACCCACGCCACGACCGCCGCGGACAACGTCGGCCCCGTGATCAGTTCGCGTCGGCGTGCCACGACCAACGCCCCGATCGTCCCCAGCACCAAGAAGACTCCGCCGAAGACAGCGAGTCCTCGCGTAAAATAGTCGCTAGTCTGAGGAAAGAGCGCGATGTTCGCCAAGAGGGTCAGACCCACGCCGAGCGTGAGCGCGGACAAGACGACGACGTTCCTTCCGGTCAGTGTCAGTGCCACCATGACGCTTGTCACCGTCCAAGCACCGAGGAGCACCACCGGCAGATACCACCAGCCGAGCAGCGCTGGAAATGGGGCCTGCAACGTGACCCCCAGCGCCCAAAAGATCGCGTAGACGATCACAAAAGCGAGGGCCCAGATGACCCAACTGAAAAAGAGGCTCTTGGCCGTCGTCTTCAAGATCGTGCCGGCCAGCTGGACATTGGTGATCGGACGGGTCGCCAGGAATTGTTCCATCTGAATGCCGGCGTCCAGGCGACCGACGTTGCCGAAGATGAACCCCAAAAATCCGACAACCGCGACGATCGCGCCCCCTCCCACAACAAAACCCTCGACGAGATCGTTCGCGCTGCCCCTTGCGAGCAGCCAGGCGAAGACGCCCACAAACAGGCTTAAGCCGGCCATTAGCGGGATGGCGAATCCTTTCGTCCGCCACTCATACCAGAGCTGCGCCGCGAGCGGGTCGCGATAGGCCGGGCGGGTCTCCGGGCCGAACTCGAACACGCGCTGGAGCCAGTCAATCAGGCCGATCGAGTAGGGTGGACTGCCGCAGCGGTTGCGGGACACTCCGTAGACGCCGACGAAGTAGGCCCCGATCGTGATCGCAGCGAGGGTCGCCGCATCGCCAAGGGTCACCTCGGTCCAGTAGTGGTTTGGGTCGCCAAACAGCGGCCCATTGCGTGATTTGAACCACAGGCACAACGGAATCGCGGTGGCGCCGAAGGCCACCGCAATCCATCCCGATTTCTCGGTCAGCCAGTACGAGGCCTGCAGCGCGGCAAACGCCGCGCCCGCGAAGAGGGCGGGCCCCAACGGATGCCAGCCCAGATCAAAGATCGCATTCAATAAGCCGATGACCGCCAGCGTTTCGAGTGTGACCGCCGCCATCCCCACCAGCATGTGCCAGCCGACGAGCGTCGAACTCGCGACGGGATAGGTATAGAGCCGCGACATTGGCGACAGCACGGCGACGACCGCCAGCCCGAACGAGACCAAATTGAGTTGGACAAGGACAAAGTGCGCGATGAGTGTGCTGGGTTCGACCGGGAGATCGAGCGCTCCTTTATGACGCATCACGGCGAGGAACAACACCGGAAGCGCGTTGCCTCCGAGCGCGGCCAGAACCAGGCCCAACCGTCCGCGGTGCAGCATTTCCCAACCGATCGCCAGCGGAATCGATCGCATGCGGTTTCTCTTTGTTCTCGTCGTCAGGAACTCTTCGTCGGGATTGCTCAACTCAGGACGCGCGAGACAGAGATCCTCCAATCAGCGGGTCCTGTTCCAGGCCAGCGCCAACGGAGCGGTCGCCAGCGGCGCGACGGCTGACCGCCAGAATCCCAATGATGAGAATGTAAATCGCCAGCCGGTCCACGGAGGTGGGGGACCAAAAGAGCACGGCCAGGATGCAGAGAGCTGCCCACGTAACGGCTCCCAGGGACAGCGTCTGTCCCGTGATTAGTTCGCGTCGCCGTGCCGCAACCAGTGCCCAAATCGTCCCCAGCAGGAAGATAAAGCCGCAGAAGCCAGCGATCCCGCGCGAAATAATCCTGGGCTTGGGGAGAAAGCACCGTTTTCGAAAACACCATCAGACCGACGGTCAGCGTGACCCCGACGAAGATAAACCAGGCCAACAGGTGTTGCCGCCCGGTCAACGCAAGCGCGACCACGACGCCCGCCGCGATCCAGGCGCCGAGGAGCGCGACCGGCACATACCACCAGCCCAGCGGCGCCGGGAGCGCCGCGCGCAAGGTGACCGGCAGCGCCCGCAAAATCGCGTAGATGATTAAGAAAGCAAGGGCCCAGATGACCCAGCCGAGAAAGACACTCTTCGCCGTCGTCTTCAAGATCGTGCCGGCCAGCTGTGTGTTGGTGAGCGGTCGTGTCGCGAGGAATTGACCGATCTGAATGTCGGAGTCGGCCCGGCCGACGTTGCCGAGGACGAAGCCGCCCAGCAAGCTGGCCAGCACCAGCAGCGCGCCGCCGGCGATAAGACCTTCGAAGAGCGCGTTCGCGTTGCGGCTGGCAAGCAGCCACATGCCGCCCCCCATGAACAGGCCCATGCCGACGATTGCCGGCATGACGACCCCTTTCGTGCGCCATTCAAACCAGAGCTGGGCGCAGAGCGGATCCCGCAGCGCCAGGCCAGTCTCCGGGCCGATCGCGAACAGGCGCTGCAGCCAGTCCACCAACCCGATCGAGAAAGGGGGACTGCCACAGCGGTTGCGGGTGACTCCGAAGACACCGACGCAGTAGGCCCCAACCGGGATTGCAGCGAGCGTCACCGCATCGCCGAGCGTGACTACGGTCCAGTAATGGTTGAGGTTGCCGATCAGCGGGCCGTACTGCCATTTGAACCAGAGGCACAACGGGATCGCGACCAGGCCAAAGGCGACCGGAAACCACCCCGATTTCTCAGCCAGCCACAAGGATGCTTGCAGTCCGGCAAACGCCGCGGCGGCGAACAGGGCGGGCCCCCACGGCCGCCAGCCCAGATCGAAGATCGCGTTCAAAAAAGCGATCGCCGCGACCATTTCGAGGGCGACTGCCGCCATTCCCAGCAGCAGGTGCCAGCCGACGAGGGACTCCGTCGAAACCGGATAGGTATACAGTCGCGACATCGGCCACAGCGCAGCCACGACGGCGGTCCCGAACAGAAATAGATTTATTTGCACGACCACAGCATGCATGATGATGCCGCTGGGCTCGGCCGGATCGAGGGCTCCGTCGTACCGCAGCACGGTGAAGAGCAGCACGGGCAGGGCGTTGGCTCCCAGCGCGGCCAGGATCAGGCCCCAGCGCCCGCGGTGCAGCATTTCCCAGCCAATGGCCAAGGGTAGGGATCTCATCGCAATTCACCGTGCTCTCTTGTGATTGGGCTCTCGTGTAATTGGCAACTTCAGGCTCTCAGTTCAACACGCGCGAGACGAAGTTCTCGTTCAGTAAAAGCGCCGCTGCCCAATCACCGCGTCCGGTTCCAAGCGAGGGCCAGCGGGGCGGTCGCCAGCGGCGCAACCGAGAGAGCCAGGATCCCCGTGATGCAGATGTAAACCGCCAGCCTCTCGACAGAAGAGGGGAGCCAAATCAGCGCGGCCAGGACGCACAAGGCTCCCCAGGCGACGGCTGCCGCGGACAGCATTGGCCCGGTAACCAGCGCGCGTCGGCGTGCTGCCACGAGTGCCGCGATCGTCCCCACCACAAAGGCCACTCCACAGAAAGCAGCGAGCCCTAACGCCAGGTAATCTTGAGCCCGGGGGGAGAGCGCCACTTGCGCGAAGAAGAGCAAACCGATCGGTAACCCGGCGGCGACAACGAGAAACCCGGCGACCACGTACTGCCGTCCAGTCAGTGCGACCGCCACCATCACTCCTCCAAGAGTCCAGGCGCCGAGAAGTGCGACGGGCACGCTCCACCAGCCGAGCGGCGCGGGGAATTCGACTCCCAAATTGACACGCAGCGCCAGCACAACCGCGTAGACGATCAATAAGGAGAGGGCCCAAATGGCCCACCCCAGGAAGACGCTTTTGGCCATCGTCCGCAGGATCGTCCCGGCCAGCTGCGTGTTGGTCAGCGGTCGGGTCGCCAGGAATTGGCTGATCTGAAAGTCGCCCTGAAAGTCGCCATCGAGACGGCCGACGATGCCATGCAAGAAGCCCAGCGCGCCGGAGACCGCCACCAGCGCGCCGCCCACGATAAATCCCGCAAAGAGGTAATTCGCGTCCTGGGGTTTCAGCAGCCAAATGCCGACCCCGATGAACTCGCCGATTCCGACAGTTGCCGGGATGACGACCCCCTTCGTGCGCCACTCGTACCAGAGCTGAGCCTGCAGCGGATCTCGCCACGCGAGTTGAGTCTGCGGTCCGAAGGCGAACACGCGCCGGAGCCAGGCGATCAGGCCGATCGAGTAGGGTGGACTGCCGCAACGGTTGCGGGACACTCCGTAGACGCTGACGAAGTAGGCTCCGATCGAGACCGCAGCGAGCGCCGCCGCATCGCCAAGCGTCACCTCGGTCCAGTAGTGGCTCGGTTGGCCCAAAAGCGGGCCGTAGCGTGATTTGAACCACAGGCACAACGGAATCACGGCCGCGCCCAAGGCCACGAGGAGCCAGCCCGATTTCTCGGTCAGCCAGAACGAGGCCTGAAACGCGGCGAACGCCGCGCCCGCGAACAGGGCGGGCCCCAACGGCTGCCAGTCCAAAGCAAAAATCGCATTCATTAAGCCGATGAACGCCGCCATTTCGAGTGTGACCGCCCCCATGCCCAGCAGCATGTGCCAGCCGACGAGCGTCGAATTCGCGACGGGATAGGTATAGAGCCGCGACATTGGCGACAGCATGGCGACGACCATCAGCCCGAAAAACAACCAGTTGAGCAGGAGGACGAGAAAGTGCATGAGCAAGCCGGTGGGTCCGGCCAGATCGAGCGTTTCCTCGTGACGCAGCAAGGCGAAGAGGAACACAGGCATCGCGTTGGCTAAGAGCGCTGCCAGAATCACGCCCCACGGCGTACCGCGGTGCAGCATTTCCCAGCCGATGGCCAAGGGCCTGGATCTCATTGCGAGTCTCTTTGCTCTGGGGGGCCGCCAACTTCAGTTCAGCACGCGCGACACGAAAATCTCGTCGAGCGACAGGGCCGCGTCGTCGACGACCGTGGCGCCGATTGCTTCCGCGGCTCGCCGCAACTGGCCGCTTTCACCGCTGCAGATGTAGGTCCACTCGTGCCCCTGGCCTTCGAACGACAACGTCCCCACCAGCGAGGGGGGCCGATCGAGCGGCTGACCGAATCGCAAAGTCACGCGGCGGTGGGTGTCTTTGATTTCCTCCATCGGCGCCGTGAGCAGGATCCGCCCGTGGTGGATGATGGCCACGCGGTCGGCGACGCGCTCGACTTCATCCAACAGGTGTGACGAGAAGAGCACGGTCCGCCCCTCGTCGGCGATGGTGCGGATGATGGCCCCCAAGATGTCGCGGCGGACCACCGGATCCAGGCCGGAGGAGGGCTCATCGAGCACAAGCAGCTCCGGGCGATGGGCGAGAGCCACGAGCAGGCCGGCGCAGGCGCGCTGCCCGCGGGAGAGCGTTTTGATCCGCGCCTTGGGATCGAGATCGAAGGCCTGCCGTAATTCCTCCGCATAAGCCTCATCCCAGTTGGGAAAGAACGCTTGGGTGTACCGCATCAGCTCGCAGACGCACATCCAGTCGGGCAGCTCGCGGTTTTCGGAGAGGTAGCCGATGCGGCCGAGGGTCCCCACGGGATTGGCGACCGGGTCGAGGCCGAAGACGCGCACGGTCCCCGTTTGCGCCTTGAGCAGCCCCAGGATGTGCTTGATGACGGTCGTCTTGCCGGCTCCGTTGCCGCCGATCAGGCCGAAGACACCGCCGCGCGGGACCGTCAGCGAGAGGTCATTGAGGGCGGTCTTGTTGCCGAATTGCCGGGTCACGCGGCGAATGTCGACGATGGGCGGCGCGGCGGAGGGGAGGGGGTCGTGCATGGGACTATTCCTCACTGACAGGCTTTCATCGCTCATTTTTCATTGGCGGACCAATTGCATGGCCGCGTTACGTTGCTCGATGAGCTTAATGACGTCTTCCAGGGCGATATTCATCTGACGAGCTTCGGCCAAAAGCGCGTCGATGCGCTCGGCGAGAATCTTCATGCGTTCCCGGCGGGCCAGCGGCGAGCCCTGGTCCGACACGTACGTTCCGGCGGTGCGGCGTTTTTCCACGATGCCGGCGGACTCGAGTTCACGATACGCCCGGGCCACGGTGCTGGGGTTGATGAGCAACCGTTCGGCCAACACGCGAATCGGGGGCAGCTCGGCCCCCGGCGTCAGGCGGCCGGATGCGACCAGGTATTTGACCTGGTTGACGATCTGCACGTAGATCGCCACGCCGTCGCCGGAAGAGATGTGAATCTGCACGCGCGTCTTCCGCCATCGCAAGAATCAAATGCGATCTTGTATTAATACAACCATACAAATGAAGCGGTCGGGTTGCAAGCGAGAAAATCAGTCGGTCGAACAGCTGGGCAGGTCGCGAACCGCGGCTCGCGCGCAGTGCGCGAATCAGACCCATCGAAATCCGGTCACGCGTGTGACCGTTCCGAGGCAGACAATCATCTGGACTGCCAACAGCGCGAGTACGGCCCGGTTCGAGAGTCTGCCGGTTGTTCCCAAGTGCGGTGTCTCGGAATACGCTGCGACATATCCGGCCGCGAGCCAGACGGGCCAGGGCATGAGGATCAGCCAGAGCCGGGCAGCTTCCCCCATGTTTTTTCCGGAAAGCCACAGCAACAGCCAGACGGCGGTGAGGCACCAGGCCGGTCCGGCCGCTCGCCGACGCCAACCCGATCGGAGTTGAAACCCGACTCCAAGAATGGCCGCAAGCGCCAGGGGGGCCCCGAGCGCAAAGGCAAACTCGATCGGATTGGCAATGAGCCACAGCCAATACGTCCGCACATTTTGCTGATAGAAGCCGGCGTGGTTGTGGTAATTCCAACTCCAGACTCGAAGCAGATTGAGCTTGAAGAATGCGGCTAGCACCACGACAGGGATCGCCCACCCGATCGCCGCCGCGCCCATTCGCAGGGCCCAATCTCGCAGGGCGACCACCGAACGTTGCGACCTCGAGCAAAGCACGCCTTCCCAGATTGTGAGAAGAGCGGCCGCCGCTCCGATTGGAAGAATTGCCAGGCTTAGGAACATCGAGAGCCAAAGGATCGCGCCCGCCAGGCAGCACAGGCCCAACCGTCCGAGGCGAAATCCTTCGAGCCAGACCCAGAGAAAGAGAGCGCCAAGAAAAGGGAGCACCGCGTCCGACTTCGGCAGAAACACGGCCAGCGCGGGAACGAGCGGCCAGATCGCGGCAGTCAGCCACGCGACGGTGCGCGAATGGTCGCGCACGACGAGCAGGTAAATCGGAATCAAAGTGGCGGCTGCCAGCGCCTGCGTGACGAGCGCCGCCAGCCAAAGAGCGGCCCGGTCGGTCGGAGTCAGTTCTCGCGGCGAGCCGCGATTCAGCTCCTCGGTTTGGTCGAGCGCTTCCCGGAACGATGCGGGCTGCGTGCGCAGTAAGAAGTCTCGCAACAGCGAAAAGCGACCGCACAGCTTGATGCAAGCGCGGTGGAAGAGCATCAACCCGGGCGGATGCGTGCCCAAATGCAGCACATCCCCTTGGGCCATCACCTGCTCATACCCGGCCAGATACGACGGAACGTCCCGCATGACGTAGCGGGCCTGCTCGAAGTAGCCCTCGGTGCCGTGGTTGTAGAGCACCCAACCGGTCTTGGCCATTCCAGACGCGGGATCTGCGGGGCTGTCTTGTACAGCCCACAACCAGGCGAATCCGCCGACCGTGAGGCCGCCCAACCAGCCCGCAACCTGCCAGCGCAGGGCGCGCTCCAGCCGGCGAGCGCCGATCAGCGTCAAGGCAATATAGGGCCCGCCGACGAGACCGGCCAACAGCCAGCCCAGGACGACGGCGAGCGATTCGGCGCGCGCGACCGGGATGCGGTCCCACTCCCACTCGCCGGGCACTCCCAGCGGCAGGTTCGAGAGCCACAGAACCGCGAGGGACCCGGCCGCCACCAGCGTGAAGCCGATCGCCGTCCGGCGTCCATTCATGAACGATCAATCCACCGATTGGAGGATCAATTGCGCGTTAAGCAGCTGATGGATCCTCTTCTGCGAGTCAAGCAGGTGAGCGCGCGAGTAATCGTCGAGTTTGAGATCCTTCTGGTCCAAGAACGGCCTTGATCTGCGAATCGAGCGTGGCCAGATGCATGCGGGCCAGCGTCCTCGTGTCCTCCGGGCCGCTGAAGGATTCCTGCACGAAAAATGCCAGATCGCTGAGCGCCATCCGCTGCAGGTTGCGGCGGAAGCCCACAATAAACGGTGACGAATCGGTGTACTTGCCCGGCTTAGCCTCTTTCCATTCAGCAAAGATCGCCTCAACCAGCATCCGCATGTGCTCGGCCATCGTATAGCGATCGCCATCGCCGACGACCTTTAGCTCGTTGTCGTGCAGGCGCGCGAGCGTTCGCGAATTGAGCAGGTCGAACAAGATGAACTCTTGCATCGTCCCGACGGTCTCGTAAATCGGGTAGTCGAGACGAAACGGAAAGGTCATGCCCCAGTGCAACCAATGGCTGGCGGGCAGATAGTTGAGCAGCTTGGGATCGTACTTGGGGGCACTGAAGACGTGCTCGGCCAACAGCTTCATTCCATCCCGCTGCTGTTTGACGTCGACCATGGTAAAGGGCGCCCGCTGGTTCGGATCACCGTCGTGGTCGCGGTTGACGACCAGGCCGCCGGGGAACTTGGCCGCATACTGGGCAGTCCGCCAATATTCCTGAAACAGCTTGTTGAACGCTTGTCGCGCCTTCTGATAGCCCTCTCCTTTTTTCACCGCCCGCTCGAGCAGCTTGGGCATCAGCTCGCTGCTGAGCTTCATTTGGCGGTTGGCGAAGTCCATCGGATTGCGACCCAGGTCGAACAGGTTGACCAGCGGATCGCTGCCGAAGAACACGTCTTCGTCGGTCGCGTATTGCAGGGCCGGCTCAGTGCACCGTGCGGCAACTTTGGCTAACTCTGCGGATTCGCTCCCTGAGAATTCCTTGTAACCGTACTCGATCGCCCAGTAGTCGTAGGGGCCGATCGTCGGCGTGTAGTAGTAGCCCTGCGCCGTGCCGGCAGGGGAAATGTTGGCCGGACTGTAATCCATCACACTGGCGACCGTGGCCTGACCCGGCGCTTTCGACTTTTCACTCAGGTCCTTGAGGTCTTTCCAGGAGCTGGCCTTGAAGTTGTGCCTCAGGCCCAGCGTATGTCCCACTTCGTGCATCACGACTTCTTTGAGGGCCTGATGGACGAACTCCTCGGGCAGCTTTCCTTTGTCGTCGGTCGCACCCTTGGCCATCAGCGCGGACGCGGCAAAGCCCATCTGGTGCTGCATGCCGCGACAGTAGGTGCACCGGCAACTCGCCCCGTGCTCCAGCGCCTGATGGGCCTCTTCGAACAGCTTGTTCGCGTCGGCGAGCTTGGCGGTCGAGTGCCCGAACAGCTCGGCCAAGGTCTGCGGAGTCATCACTTCGTACTCTTGCTTCCAATAGCGCAGGAAGCTGTCGTCAAAAAGGATGTCCGCATCGAGAATTTCGCCCGTCTTCGGGTTGACCCGCGAGGGGCCGATGGCAAAGCCGGCCTCCGCTGTGATCCAGCGGAAGAAGTTGTAATTGATGTCTTCCGGATCGATGTCTTCTTTGTACTTTTCGTAGTCGCCGGGCTGCTCGACGTGGATCGCGTTATAGTAGCCGAGCTTCTCGAAGGCCTTGTTCCACTCGAGAATGCCCTCAGCAACGTACGGCCGCAGATTCTTGGGAACGGTGTCTTCGATATAGAACTTGATTGGCTTCACCGGGGCCGAGATGGCGCTTTCAGGCGATTCCTTCTTGAGGTTCCAGCGGTTGATGTAGCGGACAAAGTGCTGGTCGTCTTCCTTGTCCGAGAAGTTCTTCCGCACCGTGAGGAAGTAGCCCACGCGGTCGTCGGCCTTCCGGGGCTTGTAGTCCGTGGCGGGCAGGCGACTGATCCCGTAGTGCACTTGGATTTGCACGCCGCGGGGATCGATGACCGTCTGCAGATTCTGCATTCCGCTGTAGACGGCGGCGACGCGCAGCTCGGCATTGTCTTTGAAGACTTTGACTTTGGCCCAGGTCGAGCGGTCCGACACGAAATGAAACGGGGGGCCCGGAGCGCCGATCGAACGGCCGATCATCTGGTCGTCGTTCATGAAGGCGCGGGTGAAGTCGACGAGGTGGCCACCTTCCGCGTCGGTCACGATGGGCAGCGAATACAGCACGCTGTCGCTATAGGCCATCGAGACGGCGTCAGCCTCGGGCGTGCCCGCGTTGGCCAGGAAGCGGACGTTGCGGCGCAACACGTGCAGGTTGTCGCCGACCTTCTTGAACACCCAGATGACATCGTCGTCGAAGCCCAAGTACATGCCGCCGATGACGTCGTTGCGGCTGATGCCCTTGGCGATCGAAGTCAGGACGATGAATTCCTTATCCAAGTCGCTCGACTTGATGAGAATCAACAGCCGCTGGTCGTTGTACCACATCTTGAAGAGGCCATTTTCACCGGCCGTCTTCATTCCCTCCGTGACCAGATCAAGCTTGGATTTTGCATGTTCTCCACTCGTCGCGGCACTCTTTGCCGCGGCGATGGCCGCCAGCGAAGGGCGTTGGGCGACAGCCCGCTCGCAGGTCCCAAAACCGAGGGTCAATATCAGCGACGCCGCGAGAAATCGGAGTCCCGATTTCATAGAGCAACTCCAAACTAATCAGGTGTATTCGCAGGTTTGCGTGGATTCACCGGCTACTGCCCAACCGGCAGACTCAACCGACCAAGCCTAGTGTTACACGTTGGCAGGCTGAGAGATACTGACCCCGGCAGTGTCATCCAAAGCCACTAATTCAGCAATTTTGACCGACTCTGCCAGCGTTCGCAATCTTACCGCGTTTCTGCATGCCCTGCACGAGGCTCGCCCGGGACCACGCGGGAAACGGGTCGGAAGGACCCGACTTGCTGGCTGGACCCGAGAGCGCACGAGGATTGGGTCATGAGCGGTATCGCGGAAGTGCCGGCATGTTGCCGAAAAGCATCAACCGACGAAGACGACCAGCGAGGTGATATTGTCCTGCGAGCCGGCCGTTCGGGCGGTTTCGACGACGGCATCGGCCGCGGTCTGCGGATCGTACGACTTTTCCAGCAGAGTCTTAAGCTGGTCGAGCGAAACGCCGTCGACGGCTCCGTCGGAGCACAGCAGAAAGCGATCTCCGGCGGCCACGGGGAATTCCTTGGGCTCGGTCCCGGTTCCCCCCTCCTTGGTCCCGATGTACCGCCACAGCACGTTCTTAAAGCGATGGGTGCGAGCCTCGTCGGGGGTGATCGTGCCCGCATCGACCAGCGCCTGGGTCAGCGAGTGGTCCTTGGTGAGCTTTTCGATCTTTCCGTTGGACAATCGGAAGGCGGGGCTGTCTCCCACCCCTCCGACGTAGATTTTCCCGCCAACGCAGAGCAGAAAGACAATCGTCGTTCCCATCTTGCACATGTGGGGATCGACTTCGCCCAGCGCCATGATCTCGCCATTGGCGTTGCGCACCGCCTCATCGACCGTCTGACGCACCTTGTCGGGGGCGGCTTTGTCGAAGTCGAGGTGCTTGAGCAGGTAGTCGGACACCAGCTTGACCGTCATTTCGCTGGCCTTTTCGCCGGCCGCCTGCCCCCCCATCCCGTCGCAAATAATGAAAAACCGCCCTCGATCGTCGGCGAGGCCTCGATCTTCGTTGTTATCCCGGTAATCGCCGGTGATGGTTCGCAAACCCCAGCGAAGTTGCATTTCGGCTACCATGCGAAAATGAATCTCGGCGTAGGACGATCAGTTGCTCGGAGTCGACCCGGTCCCACGCTCTGCAATTCTTAGACCTTGCTTTTTGCACTGTTCGTGGATTTGTCGCCATCCGTGAGGAAAATTCGGTTGTCGGCGCTCATCCCTCGGTTCGCTCCAGCGGAGTGCGGACCGGCGCGCGGACGGAAATGAAATGGACCAGATCGTTCACACCCAAGAGAGACGTGGCATAGAACAGTTCGCCGGCTCCGAATCCCGCATTCTGTCCGAAGAGCCGGTTGTAGCTCTCGATCAGCGGATAGACGCGCTCCTTGGCCGGGGGGAATTGAGTCTTGTAGGCTCGGATCGCTTCCAATTTTAGCGAGAGCGTGTCGGAAATATCCACGACAAATTGCGAAGTCGGCTGTGATCGCGCGAGCGGAAACCCGAGCGGAAACCAGAGTTGGTGCCGAACGGTGTGCGGCGGAAGATTATCGAATTGGTCATCCCACTTGGTCAGCCGCGAATAGAAGATGCCCGCGTCGGTGATCTGCATCGCCTGCCAATGGTCGGGGGAGGCCATCGGCGTCTTGTCGTGAATTCCCATCACGATCGTCGGGCGGTATTTCCGAAAGACCTTGGCCAGAGCGACCCGCGCCTCGAAGCTGTCGAAGAGCTTCCGGTTGGGAAGCTCGAGCGTGACCCGCACCTGCACCCCCAGAATCCGCGCTGCTTCCCGCGCTTCAGCCAGGCGGACTTCGGGTCCGGGGCTCAGCGGCGTCGGCTCGCCGTCGGTCAGATCGACGATCCCCACCTTGTAGCCCTGCTTGACCAGCTTGGCGAGCGTGCCGCCGCAGGCAATCTCGACGTCGTCGGGGTGCGCCCGACGGCAATCAAATCCAGTTTGTCAGGCGCAGTGTCGGTCATGGGGATTCATCTTTATGGTCCGCGCAGCACGAATTGTCGAGTCCGATTGCTTCGCAGGAGGCCCGCGGCTCCGAAGAAGGCTCGTCCTGAAACGATCGCACGGCTTTCGCCACGCGGTGCGGATGCGTGAGATAAGCCAGTTGCCCGGCCAGAGGAATTGAGTCGCTGCTTACGTGCGGAAGCTCCCGCTCGAGCTCGTCCTCTGCCGTCGAAAAGACGGCTCCCTCGTGCTCCGTGCGGATCAAGCGGACGGGCCGCTCGATTCGAGGCAATTGACCCCGCAGGTCAAACGTCGCCATCAGCCGGGCTCGTTCGGCCAGGTCGCGGATAGGCGTTTGGCTCGTATTCCGGGCGAAGAAATCCCAGCGGCTCGCATCGAACGGCGGGAAACCGCGCTGGTGGCTGGCGCGCTGAAGTGTGCTCCGTAGCGGAACCCGGGACAAGTCGCCGGGTAGATAACGACCAAATCCGCATAGTAAGCGTTCAAATGGGCTCAAACGACGATGGGCAAACCCGCCCAACAGGATCGCCCGTTCGATGCGTTCGGGATATTCCACCAGTGCGCTCAGCGCGACCAGGCTCCCAAAGGGCGCCGCAAAAATGGAAAACACGCGATCTTGCTGCGCATCGGCCACAGCGATCAGGTCGTCGACAAGCCGATTGGCAGTCAACCGTTTCGAGCCCGCATTGCGGTAATCAAACAACACGCAACGGAAGTCATCCCGCAGCAACCAGGCCACCAGGCAGAACAGCTCGCAGTTACCCGAGATCCCGTTTAAGAAATAGAGCGGTCGACCACGGCCCAGCGTTCGCCCCCGCAATAGGCCGCCCTCGACTTCGACCGACCAGTCCGCGCTCTCCGCGTGGAAGGATTGGAGCACTTCCGCCCAGCCGAGTGGACTGGGACAGCCCTCGGACGAAAATGGCGACGGCTGTTCAGTGACATGTCCGGCCTGGTCGGCGGACGCATTGCCGACGATGTTAGTCTCCACGGACATAGAAGGCCGGATTCCATTCGAGAAGGGAGCGAGGGCCCGAGGCATTAGCTCGAATTCATCGTAATTCAATTCGCCGCAACGGAAAAGCACGTGCGTTTGGCCGCCACAGTGCGAATCCCGGCGCGTTCGGCATGCGGGGATCCCCCAATGGCTCTACCGATATAGTCGTCACAATCGCGAAAGGATAACGGTACGGCCTGTAGATCCGTCAAAAATCGTGTGTCTTTTTGGGCCGCTCGTCGGGCGTCCGGCGCCCCGAGGACGTTTGGGCGCCCAGTCGCGACCTATGTTTCAGGACGACCGAGTTACGGGCCGTCCGTGCACCGCAACCGGTCTGACGGACAGCCGGTAACCCGTTGTCCACACAAGGCTCTTTGTTCCCAGCGTGGAAATCCATGAGTGTGATCAAATCGCGTCGGACCAGAATCTACCTGGGCGGAATGTTGCAGGGAACGCTGGTCAAGCGGCTGGCGATCGGCTGGGCCGTTTACAACCTCCTGCTGTTCCACGGCATGTTCGCCGTCGCTTACCTCGAGGGAACACGAGTGTCGGCTGACGACGACGTACAGCCGACATTCCTGCAGTCTTACGAATCGTTCGCGTGGCAGAATCGACTGCTGATCTTCGGGGCCTGCGCCGCCGGACCCATCCTTGTTTGGGATGTCGTGCGTTGCACGCACCGCGTGGCCGGACCACTCGTGCGCCTCGAAAACACACTGCTGCGGATGGCCAAGGGTGAGACTGTTCAAGAGATCAAGTTCCGCAAGGGGGACTGGCTCACGAGTCTCGAACGGGCGCTCAACATTTATCTTTCCTCTCGTGCCGCAGCCGCGGCGACCGAGAAAGCCGTCCACGAAGTCGCTCCGGCGGCCGCCGAATACGTGCAGGCTCAAGCGGTTCCCGATCCGCGAGTTGTCGCGCAGGGGGACCACGACCTCAACGACCTGCTCCGCGAGCTTCGCGACATCAACGAGACGCTGGCGGCTCTCAACATGGGCCATGCCGAAACGGTCGGCGAATCCGCCGGCTTCATGCACTTTGGACAAGACCGGCCGCCACGCTTCTAGTCGGCGCTTGGCGATTTCACTCGCCGCCGAGCGCCTGATCGGCCTGCTCAATCACGCGATAGGCAGCCTCGCTCATTTCCGCGTTCCGCAGCGCGTCGAGAAAGCCCGGTGATTGGATCATCCGGCCCAGTCGCGCCAGGACGCTCAAATGCGTTCGCGAGTCGCGGCAGAGCACCAAAAAAAACAAATCGCTCAGCTGGCGCCGCGGCGCCCCGAACGGAATTCCCGAGAGCGTCCGGCCGAACGCGATCACCGATTGCCCCAGCACGTCGGGCAACGGGTTTCGCGGGTGCGGAATGGCAACACCGTTCTCGAATCCGGTCGAATGAATTTCCTCGCGTTGGAGCACCGCGTTGAGGACGGTCGACGGCTCCCAGATTTGCCAGGTCCGTCCGGCCACTTCGACGAGACTCTCCAGCACCGACCGTTTGGTTCGTCCCAAAAGCGGCACCTGCACCGTCTCGGGCGACATTCGCGTCACGATGAGCCCCTCTTCGGCGCCCCCTGCCGGGCGCTGGGCCTCTTCGAGCGCGGCCAACTCCGGCTCGCTGTATTCGCGCATTTCCTGCTCGACCCAGTGACGAATCTCGGTCGGATGAAACTGCCAGGTGCCGCCCACCTTGCGTCCCGGGATCCGCCCGCGATTGGCGAGCTTTTCAACTTCCCGCCGATCGCGGCCCAGTCGCTCTGCGAGCTCGTCGATTGAGAAAAACGCGTGAGACATGCAGACAGCTCTCGGCTCTACGGAATTCGGCTTCTCGTCTGACTACTATAATGCAAGTAGCGAGCGAAGGTTCAGCGATACGCCGATGAAGATCGTGCAAAACTGGATGCCCACATGCCCCGAGAATTTGAAACTCGCGTCGCTCTGGTAACGGGCGGCTCGCGAGGGATCGGCCGCGCCACCGCCTTGCAGTTGGCTCGCGAAGGTGCCGACGTGGCGATCGGCTATGCCACCCGCCGCGAGACGGCTGAAAAGGTCATCGCCGAAATCCGCGCGCTTGGCCGAAAGTCGCTGTGCGGTCCCTGCGACGTCACTCAGCAGTCGCAGATCGACGCGCTCGTGACCGCCACCCGCCGCGAGCTGGGACCAATTGATCTTTTGGCGCATTGCGGTGCCGTCAGCAATATCGCTGCTCACACTGAGCTTTCCTACGAGCGGTGGTTCGAGACGATCGACGCGAATCTCAACGGGACCTTCCGCGTCGTGTTTGCCCTCAAAGACGAAATGATCCGCCGAGGATTTGGTCGGATCGTATTGATCTCTTCGGTCGCCGCCCTGCGTCCCCGAGCCCTGCAGATCCATTACGCGTCGTCCAAGGCCGGCGTGATCGCGCTGGCACGGTGCTGTTCCGACGCGTTTGCGCCGCACGGCGTGCGGGTCAATTGCATCGCTCCCGGGCTCATCGAAACGGAAATGGCCCACGTGCTCGACGCCGATCAAATCGCCCGCATCAAAAAGGAGACGCCGCTCGGGCGCCTCGGGCGTCCGGAGGAGATCGCCCAACTCGCTTGCTTCCTGTTGAGCGAACGCTCGAGTTTTATGACCGGGCAGACGGTGGTCTCGTCTGGAGGCCGCGTGACAGTGCCTTAAATCCAGTGCCTTAAATCCAAGTGCCTTGAATCAACCGTCTTGAACCAACTGGCTCGACTGCAAAGGAGCTTGCCATGACGACCACAGTTGCCACGCCATCGGCCCCAACGCAGCACAACCAAGGAATTCGGCCCCGCGGACTGGTGCAGCGGTTCATTTTTGCTTGGATCGACTCATTCGAAAAGCAAACGGGCGTGTCGGCTGACTATTGCCGTTGGATGGCCAACGTTTCGCCACGCGCCTTTATGAAATTCGGCAAGCTCGGCAAATTGGCCCAATATCGACGCGCCCTGCCGGCCGACGCGTCCGCCGTCGCGCATCTGGTCGCGGCCCGCTCGGAGGATTGCGGTCCCTGCGTGCAAATCAGCATCAACTTGTCGCTTCGCGGCGGAGTCTCGAAGGACATTCTGCGCGCGGTGCTCGACCGCCAGCCCGATCGCCTGCCTCCCACGCTGGCTGACGTTTACCACTTTGCCGAATCCGTCGTCACGGGAGTCGAGGATGAGACCCTGCGGCAAAGAGTTCGCAACCACTACGGGGACGAGGCCCTGATCGAGATGGGCCTGGCGCTCGCGGTGGCCCGCACTTTCCCAGTCGTGAAACGGACGATCGGCTACGCGAAGAGCTGCTCGCTGATCAAGATCGAGATCTAACTAAAACGGCAACCGCAACCAGCCTGCCGCTCCCCGGGCGCGGACGGGTCGGGCTGCAAGGAATCGCAGCAAGTCGTCGCGAAGACTCGCTGCCGAATCGTAGCGGGCGGCCGGATCCTTGGCTGCCGCCTTCGCGACAATCGCCTCCAGGTCCCGCGGGATCTTCGGGTTCGCCTGCCGCGCTCGGGGCAGCTCCGGACGTCGGAGGGGGTCGGTCAGCGCTGCGAAATCTGCGGAACCGAAGGCGGGCTTTCGCGTCGACAGTTCAAACAGCGTGACTCCCAACGCGTAAATGTCCGTGCGCACGTCGGCGTGACCGGACAATTGCTCCGGCGCCGAATAGCGCAGCGTGCCTACCATTCCGGACGACGCCTGCTCGAGCGGCTCACTCTGGTTGCGAGACAGGCCGAAGTCGGTGACCCAGGCGTTTGCGGCTGAATCGAGCAGCAAGTTGCCCGGCTTGACGTCGCCGTGAACGATCCCGTTCGCGTGGGCGTAGCCCAACGCATCGGCGACCTGCGCTCCGATCCGCGCAATCTCGAACCACGAGTTGCGGGCAATCCGCCAGGCGACGATCGGCAACCTGCCTGGCGGAAAATTGGAAGGCGGCGCGTCGGAGGGCCCGCCGGTTAACATTGGGTTTTCACCTTCACCCGGGCTTTCAAACCCCTGGGAAACATCACTTGCCGCCACCGCGCCGTGGTTGCTCGAGAGGCGATCGATGACCCAATTGAGGGCCACGCCGCGCACGAGCCGCATCGAGTAGTAACACAGTCCCTTGTGCTCGCCGAAGCTGTAGACCGGGACAATATGCGGATGCCACAAGCGCGCCGCAATGCTGGCCTCGCGCTGGAAAAGGGCCCGACGCGCGTCGGACTTGAGATAGGGCAGCACTTTGATTGCTACGCGGCGGGCCGTGTTCAATTCTTCCGCCTCGAAGACCACTCCCATTCCGCCCCGGCCGATTTCACGAATGACCCGAAAATCGCCGAACTGTCCGCCCGGCAACGTGTCGAGCGATCGATGCTCGTACGAGGTCGTCTCGCGATACGTCTTCCAGCCTTCCATGGCGGTCAAAAGCGGGAAGAGTTCCTGAATTTCGGCAGCAAGCTCGGGGTGCGCGGCGGCGAGCGCGTCGATCCCCGGTTCTTCGCCCTGTCGCAGGGCCGCGACGAAGTCGCTGGCGAGCACCTCGAGCGGATCGCGCCCGTGCGTGCCGTCGGTTGGCCGGCCAGTCGGCAGACCAAAAATGTCCGTCGCGAATTGTGCGTCTTCCGTCATCGTGACGATCGGCTCCGTCCGTTTTACTGAGTGTCCGGCACCGCGGAGAGTTGGGGAGCGGGCAGGACCTCTCGGAGCCGCGAGAGCGCACGCACGTAGCGCATACTCGCGGCCTGCGTCGTCATGTTGAGGACTTGGGCGGCCTCGCCGTTGCTCAGCTCCTCGAAATGCCGCAGGGCGAGGATCTCCCGATCGACCGGGCTGAGCGTCGCCAGCGCCGCGTCGATCTGGGCTGCCAGTTCGGCCCGCAGCGCGGCCTGACTCGGCGAAGTCAGCGTGCCGGCGAGATGGATCGCCAGGGCGGCCGAGGTCGATTCAGTCGACCAGCCGCCGTGGATCGAGACGTCGCGCTTGGCCGATCGCTTTTTTGTCCCCAGGTGGCGGCGATGGACGTCTGCCAGCGTCTGGTTGAGTATCTTCCGCAGCCAGATGAACAGCGTTTCGGCCCGGTCGGCCAAAATTGACTTCATGCGCAGTTGTGCGTTGAGGTACGCCTCCTGCAGCACGTCGTCCGGATCGACACGCCCGTAAATGCGGCGGTCGAGCCGGAAGTTTACGATCCGACGCAGCCGCATGCGGTACACGTCAAAGATCTGGGCCAGTGCGGCTTTGTCGCCGTAAATCACGCGGTTGGCGAGTTCGGGCGTGACCTCGGGCTCGAGAGGGATGTTGGACATGGATCGCGGGCCTGCCGCCGCAGTTCCGCTGGAGGGGGAGCGTGGCTGCGGGTGGATGGTAGGAATCGAGCGAAAACGACTCGCAGGCCCGCAAGCTGCCTCTACTCACTAGAACGGACCGGCCCACCGCGGATCCACTTGGCCCAGAAATACAGCGGTTCATTGCAGAGACGCGAGAAACCTCGCAGAGCAAGGTTCTGCCCGTCGCGTCTGCATGCGTCCGTTTGCTATCTCAACTTTGGCGTCGCGCAGGTTTTTGCAAGAACGTTTTTGCCCCAAATGCCCTTCCCGATCTCGGCGGACGAAGACGGTGGACCCGGGGTGGGGGAAGCGAAGACGAATACTGCGGGGGGACTGGAGAGGTTCGGCATCTCTTAGTCAGCACCACTCACGAACGATTGCAAAAACTGACGGCCAACGTCTACATGTTGGAATGGAGCTTTGCGACATTAAGTGATGTGGGACGCCAACCAGTACAACAAGTTCGCGGCCGAGCGCGCGGCCGTTTGCCGATTTGGTTGCGCAAGTCGAGCGCGCTGAGCATGAGACGCGGCAAATCGTCGATCTCGGTTGTGGACCGGGAAAGCTAACGCGACAACTGGCCGAGCGCTGGCCGGCGGCTCACGTTTTGGGCGTCGACAATTCACCCGAGATGCTCGCGAAAGCGCAGCCGCTGAAGATTCCGGGCCGTCTCGAGTTCCTGCAGGCCGATCTTGCTCTCTGGTCGCCCGCGCAACCGGTCGACTTCATTTTGAGTAACGCGGCCCTGCACTGGATCGCCGATCACGAGACGTTGCTCCGACGTCTCGCCGGCTGGCTCGCGCCCGGCGGAACGCTCGCCGTGCAGATGCCGAACCGCTTCGATGGTCCCGTCCAGGCCGCGATCGACGAGACAGCGGCCGACCCGCGTTGGGCCGATCAGCTTCGAGGCGTCGGCCTCCACCGAGGCTCAGTGCAGCCAGTCGATTGGTACGTCCGCTTGCTGCAGGATTTAGGGTTCGCCGTCAACGCGTGGGAGACCACTTATGTCCATGTGCTCTCCGGCGAGAACCCCGTGCTCGAATGGTTTCAGGGAACCGGCTTGCGGCCCCTACTCGGGCAATTGGACGCGGTCGCTGCCGACCAGTTCCGCTCGCAGCTCGCAGCCCGGCTGAGAGCGCTCTATCCGCCTCGCAACGGAACGACCCTCTTCCCGATGCCCCGGCTGTTCTTCGTGGCAGCGCTTCATTGACAAGTCACGCCGGTCGCCTCCGCAGCCCGATTCGTGTTTTCACCAGTGGATACGCGCACCCGTTTCGCGTTTAGTCCTCTATGCCGCGTTGCGATCGCCCCGGCAGACCCTGAATGACGCACGAATCTAGTGGAACTTTGCAGAGCACCGACCAACCGCGGGCCGCGGAAGGCGAATTTATGTCCCCTCGATTCTCACACCTCTGGGCGCCGGCGGTCGCTGCTGCGTTGCTGTCTGGGTCCGTTCTGGCTTGTCCGCCGGGCCAAAAAAAAGGCAGCTCCGCACAACTCGACGTGAACTCTGACAGCGTGAAGTCGGGCACCACACAATCCGACACCGTAAGGTCCAAAACCAGCAAATTCCGCAGCATGGTTCTGGATCAGTTCGACACCAACCAAAACGGGCGCCTCGACTCGAAAGAGCGGGCGGCCGCCAATCGCGCTCTCTCGGGCAAGGGAGGCGGACCGGCCATCGAGGCCCTGCGGAAACAGGCTCTGGCCGAGTTCGACTCCAACGGCAATGGCAAGCTCGACAAGACGGAAATCCACAAAGCCCTGTCGTCGGTGAACGCCAGCTCGAAATCAGCCCAGGTTTCTGCGAACGATTCGTCAACACGGCCGTTTACTGCCCAGGAGCGAGTCGCCGCAAAAGAACTTCAACAGGAGATGTTCATCAACGGAGTCACTACGACCTCGGGCCAAATTCAGACGCTCGAGAATCTGCTAACCAACAATGGCGGCACGCTGACGGCGGCGGAGACATCGCTCATTCAGAGTCTGATCTCGCAGCTCCTGGCGCAGGCGACGACGACCGGCGCGGTCACCCCGACCACATTCACGACGGCCGGAACCGGCACGACAAGCACCGGTTCGACGGGCACAACCTCAAGCAGCACGGGCACGGGGAAGTGCAGCGGCGGTTCGTCGGGCTCTTCCGGCAGTTCCGGCTCCTCGGGCACGAGCACAACCTCGTCGGGAACAGGCACTTCGACGGCCAGCCTCGCACGAAACTCGAACAATCAAAACACCAATACGCCTATTGTGTCGGGCGCCGGAGGAGGGTTCGGCGGCGGTTTTGGTGGTGGCTTTCGCGGATTTCGAGGCCGCTGAATCCCTCGACTGCCCCGAGGCGAATGGACCGCTGCAGCGGGCACTTCCATGATCGACAAGACGGCGGTCAAGAAAGTGCACTGCGGGGGCGGTCCGCGAGCGCGTGAACTTGGCCTCCATCTCGTGGGCCGTCCCCGTTCGCCTCGTTTGGGTCTTGGACGACTTAGTTCGCGCTCGGATGGGGTTCGGCGGATGCCGAGGAGGCGGTCTTCTCCGCCTCTTTTCGGTATTCGGGAACCAGGTCCGAACGGTAGGAACGCAGCGGTCGCACCAGCGAGCGTTCGAGCACCGAGCGACGGGCGGCCCAGTCAGACTCCGCGACGCCGACCGTCGCCCGCAGTCGATCCATCAGGCTGAGCGAGGACTCCACCGCGTCGATGCTTCGCTCCAGGTCGTTGAGCACAATCTGTGTCGACTTGGGTCTGCCCATGCCGCGGTTCAGCCAGCGCGTCTCTAAAAATCCCAACAGGGCGTTGAGATAGTCCCAGCGCTCTTCGGCAGAGACGATCTGGGACTCGCGGTTCAGAATGTCGAGGGCGTCGACGACGTCGCGCACCGAGCGGTCCCGCGGGTCGCTGTAATAAACGGTATACAGCCGGTGCTGCAGTTGGGCCGTCGAGCCAGCCGCCTCAGATCGACCATAAAACGTGGCCAACTCGTGGTGCAGAAAATAGGTCAGCACCGGGTCATACGGTTCGGCGAAGTCCTCGATGCGATGCAGGATCTCGAGCGTCGGTCGCACGGACTGCGAGGCCTTCCCCAACGCCGCGAAGTAATCCTTCCGCCGGCGATCGACCGCGTCCAACCGCCGTTCGAGGCCGGATTCACCGTCCTCGATCGTCGTGTGGGGATGCTTCTCCAATTCCTCTTTGATCAGCTGGCGATAGGCCCACGGCTGGTCGGGATACGACGTCATCAAGTCGTGCTCGCGCATCACGTCCGAGAGCCGTCGCAACAGTTCCGTGTCGTTGCCGTCGACGTTCGGCCATTGAGCCATGCGGCCGGCATGCGGGCTGAGCAAGGCGGCAAGCTCTTCGTTTTTCGGTCCCCAACGCATGGTCTCTTGCGGCAGCCGAAAAGCAAAGAGGCCGTTGGCGGCGGTATTGAGCCGCGCTTTGTCGACGAGGGCGTCGCAGCCTTCGCCCGAATAGGCGGCGAGGTTCAGCACGATCGACCAGTCCCACCCGAGATGGGCCAACGTCCGTCGCGTTTGGGGCGTCTGGAACCGCTCGAGCAGTTCCGGTCGATCGAGGCCTTTTTCCGACTGCGTGGCGAGCAGCGTCAGCTCACCCGGCGCGACCTCGATCGCCGTGACGTGTGCAAAGACCGATTTCAACGTCGCCAGCGCACTCTGTAACGGCCAAGGGCCAAAGTCGATTTGCAGAAAGCGCTGGGCGAAGATTCCGTCGGCCGAAAGTTGCCGGGCCGCGGAGGCGTAAAATTCGCGCGTGAAATGGGGCGTCCCCTGCGAGACGCCCGACTGACCGGAATCCGCATAGACGACGTCATAAGATCCGCCCCGTGCCTGCAGGGCGAGACTCGGCTCGGCGCACAGGACGCGCACACGGTTGTCATTGCGTGGATTCGGCTGGGCCGCGGGCCAGAACTTGGCTTCGAGGACGTCGACGAGCGCCCGGTCGGCCTCGACGCAAGTGACGTCCTCAACCGGGAATTCCAGGCAGGCGGCCAATCCGCTGCCGCTCCCCAATCCCAAAATCAGTATGTGCCGCGGAGCTTCGTGCAACGCAAGCGGCAATACACACGGGACGATTTCTCCGGAAAACTGCGGACCAATCTCTGGCCGTGGGCAGAACGTACCGCCGGGAATGCCGCTCTCGCGGAGCGCCAGCTGCATGCCGCGCTGCTTCCAAACCGTATATGTGCCGCATTCACCTTCTCGCTCGAGCGCCAGTCGGCTGTCGTCAAGGAAAGGCAGCAAGCGGCTCTCGGTGGCGTTGCGCCACGCCAGGAAGACGTTGGTGGCGAACAAGAGTCGGGCCGATCGGGACGGCTCGTAGGTGCGTGCGAAGACGCAGACCGCTAAGAGTGCCGCGGTGATTGTCCAGGCGGTGCCCGTGATCAGCCGACCGCGGACGGCAGCCGCGCGCATCAGGGCAGCCGCGGCAAATGTGGCCGGCAACAATGCGCCCGCGGCCACCAGCGCCGGCAACGGCACGCCCAGCAGCATCAGCCATCGGGCTCCGATCAAGCCGGCCAACAGTGCGGGAGCCGCGCTGACCAGCAGCGCCGGGTGCCTGTTGGTCTCGCCATCCGGCCGGCCGACAACGGCGGCCCACAGCGCTCCTGCCGCGAACAAGGTCACCGCCGCCGCGAGCCCGCGGATCAGCAGCAGCACCGACACGTTCGAGAACGTTGCCGTCGCCGCGAGAAAGAGGTCCGTCAAGGACTGGAATAGTAAAACGGGCAACGCACATCCGATCGCAGCAACCAAAACCACGACCGCCGCTCTCGGCGAGCGTCGCTCGTTGAACTCGGGGCGAACGCTCCGCCAGGTGGCAGCCACACCCAGCAAGAACCCGGCGCAAACCGTCCATTCGACGGCTTCGGTGCCTGGCATGAGTTGTTGGACCAGCCGCGCGAGCGCGGCCGCGGTCAGACCAGCGGCAAATGAACCGATCACGATTCGGGCGAACTCCGGTGCTGAGGGACCGGACGTAGGTTCTTCGACGATCTCATCCTGCACGGTCGCCGCGCTCCAGCGAATGACCGCAACGCGGATCACCCATGCGACAGTCAGGCCGGACGCAATCAGTCCTGCCCATTGCACGCCGAACCACGGGCCGAAACCGTAGGCGGCAGTCAGACAGCCGACGGCCACTCCGGCAATGACCCAAAAACCGTCCAAGGCGGCATTCTGCAAGGCCACGCGCGCAGCGCACGCCGCGGGTATTCCCAACAACAGCAGTGCGGCTCCGAAGGCCACCCCGAAGTGTCCCCATGGCGAGGCCAAGACATCCAAGTCGAATGAGTGACACGCCCATTCGACGCCCTGGGCCAGCCAGTTGATCGACAGGGCCCAGACGGCGGGAATCAAAGCGGCGACGAGCGACGGCCTTCTGAGTGGTCCGCCGCGTCGTCGTCCGATCGTCGCTGCCAGCACTCCGATCGTGACGGCCGCCGCTGCCCCGCCCGAGGTCATCAGCCCGCCGCCAAACCGGGCGAACATCTGATGGCTCAGCGCGACCCCAAAAAGGCCGACGAGCAACCCGCCGCAGAACGACGTTCCCGCCGCCGAGCGCAGCCAGTCGGCCAGACGCAGCGCGACTCGCCCAGCCAGCCTGAGTCCGGGAATGCGCGACGTTATCGGCTGTGCGGATCTCTTCGGCATGGCTTCCGTGCCTCCCTGGTCGGGCAATTGCTCCGAATTGCGGGCGTCGACGAACGGCGTGTTGTAATGGAACTTCCAATTTGCCCCAAGACCAGTGGCGGCTTGGGGGTGCGGCGGCGAGCGTGCCGGCGATGAGGTGAGACTGCCGTGCTTGGACCGGGTGTTTTGCGGCTGTTAGGATGAATTTCCGCGAGCCGGCCGGTTGTGATGAATTCGGACGAAGTGGCGACGAAGGCGTCTCGCGGACTCGGGCGCTCGAGCGGTGCCGTGCGACTGTGGAGGTGAGGATGCGCTTATTCTCAAAAAAGGCTTTGGCTTGCGCGATGCTGCTGGCGCTGGCTGGCTGCGAATCGGGCGGCAAATCGACCGCCGATAAGCCGGGCGGGGCCCGTTATCGGATCGCCGTCATCCCGAAAGGGACGACGCACGAATTCTGGCGGGCCGTCCACGCCGGCGCGGACAAGGCGGCTCACGAACTCGGCGACACGGACATCTTCTGGAAGGGCTCACAGCTCGAAAGTGACCGGGAAGGGCAGATCTCGGTCATGCAAAGTTTCATTACGAAGCACGTCAACGGAATTTGCCTGGCCCCGAACGATTCGCAAGCGCTCGTCGAGTACGTCGATCAAGCCGTGCAAGAAAAGATCCCCGTCCTGGTCTTCGACAGCGGCTTGAAGGATGAATCGAAGATCGTCACCTACGTCGCCACCGACAACTACAAAGGGGGCGTTCTCGCAGCCCGTCGAATGGGTGAAGTGCTGCACGGTCATGGCAACGCCATCCTGCTGAGATATTTCCCCGGAAGCGAAAGCACCGAGCGACGCGAGCAGGGTTTTCTCGAAACGATGCAAAAGGAGTTTCCAAAGATCGTGATCCTGTCGTCGGACCAATATTCGGGCACCACTCCCGAGGAGTCACTGACGAAAGGCACGCAAGTCCTCAGCAAATACAAGAAAGACGTGAACGGCCTGTTCGCGGTCTGCGAGCCGAACGCCAGCGGTTGCCTGGGGGCGCTCGAACAGACCGAACTCGACGGCAAAGTGTGCTTTATCGCGTTCGACCCCAACGCCGCACTGATCCGCGGGCTCGAAGCCAAGAAGGTGCAGGGAATCGTCCTGCAGGATCCGGTGAAGATGGGCTACGAGGCGGTGATGTCGATGCACAAACATCTCACGGGCGAAAAAGTCCCCAAGCGAATCGACACGGGATCGACCGTGGCCACGCCCGAAAACATGTCGGAACCTCGCATCCAGCAGCTTCTGAAGCCCGATCAGTTCCAAGATTGACGACACGGATATTGACGACACTGAGATTGACGGCCGCCTCATGCCCGAGCCGCTTCCGCCGCCACCCTTGAGAACCCTGCGGGGTGTGTGGTTGTTGTGGCATCTGATCGCCAGATTGGGGCCGTTGTTTGCCTTGGCGGTAGTGATCATCGTCTTCGCAGTCGCGGACCGCTGGAGGAACGGCGACGACAGTCAGTTCTTCACGGCGGGCAATGCCCGGACCATTAGTGCCCCGGTGGCCACAGTCTTTGTCGCTGCGCTCGGCATGACGGTGGTGATCATTGCGGGGGGAATCGACCTCTCGGCCGGCACAGCCCAATCGCTAGCGGCCACCGTTTTGGCCTGGGGCCTGATGCAGTCGGCGCTTTTCACATCGAATCCCTCGGCGGCCATCGTACTGGCACTGGGAACAGGTGCGGCGTGCGGGTTTGTGAACGGAGCGCTCATCGGCTGGCTGCGGGTCGTTCCCTTTATCGTCACCCTCGGGACGATGCGCGCGTTCCTGGGCTTCGGCAATGCCCTCGCGCATGAGACCACACTGCGGCCCGACACGGCGACCCAGGTTCCGCAGTGGCTGCAAAACTGGCTGAGCGTGCGGGCCGATGCGCTCTATTGGGGCTTCCCGCTCGGAGTTTGGGTCGCAATAGGGCTGGCTTTGGTGATGGCGGGCTTCCTGCGTTTCACGGTCTTCGGCCGGCACGTCTTCGCGCTAGGCTCGAACGAGACGGCGGCCCGGCTCTGCGGAATTAATGTGTTCTGGACGAAAATCGCCGTCTATTCGCTCGCCGGACTGTTCTTCGGCATCGCCGGCGTCTATCAGTTCTCCCGCCTTTCGGTCGGGCAACCGACGTCTGGGCTGGGAGTCGAACTGAAGGTGATCGCCGCGGTCGTGATCGGCGGAGCCAGTCTCAACGGAGGCCGTGGATCAATCCTCGGAACCCTGGCAGGAGCCGGCATCATGTGCGTGATCGACAGCGGCTGCACGCAACTGGGGCTTTCCAATCCCGTGCAGGATATCGTTTTGGGCGTGGTGATCGTGTCGGCTGTTGCGATCGATCAAATTCGGCAGAGGCGGGCGGACGCGCGGGCTTAGTTTCGGACTCATTCAGTCCACGCCGACGATCACCTCGCTGGCCTTGATGATTGCGTAACACGTTTTGCCAACGGTCAGTCCCAAGTCATGGGCCGACTGCTTGGTGATGATCGAGCTGATTTCCTGGCCGCCGGGCAGCTCGATGATCACCTCGGAATTGACGGCTCCGTCGACCAGTTTCTTGAGTTTTCCTTTGAGCACGTTGCGAGCGCTGACTCTCATGGGCGTTCTCCTCTTAGTTGGGACGAACGCCATCGTGCAACGCCTGTGCCCGCAAATCAAGAACGCCGCCCGTTCGTTTTGATTGACTGCGTCTCTCGAGTCGCTGCCTGCTCCCGACGCAGCAGCTCTCGCTTGCGTTGGACGCCCCAACGGTAACCGGCCAGTTCCCCGGTCGTGCGAATGATTCGGTGACAGGGAATGACAACGGCCACGGGATTGGTCGCGCAAGCCCGAGCGGCGGCTCGCACCGCCGCGGGACTGCCGCAGGCCGCTGCCAGTTGCGCGTAGGTTCGCGTCTGGCCCGCCGGGATTTTCCGCAGCTCTTGCCAGACTCGCTCTTGAAACGCCGTGCCGCGGATGTCGAGAGGGATCTGATCCGTCAGGGATTGCTGTGCCGGTCGTTCGACGCGGCTCAGCACGGCATCGACCCACGGGCAGGCCGCCGCTTGCTCGATCGTCGCCCGCCTCAATCGTTCGCGGAGCCCGTCGGCCAGGTCAGCGGACGTTTCGCCGAAGCGCACGTCGCACACGCCGCGATCGGTCCAAGCCACGAGCAGTTTCCCCAAGGAGCAGGCGCGAACCGCGTAGTGGACGAGCTGGCCGTTCGCCTGACCTTTCGCGGCGCGGGCCGTCATCCCCAGTTCTTTGCCCGCTCGCGCATAGAAACGGGCCGTCGACGAGTAGCCGGCCGCGCGTGCCGCTTGCGTCACGGTCTCCGACTCTGCCAGACGCCCTTTGACCCGGTCGGACAACCGGCGGTTGCGATACTGTTGCGGCGTAACGCCGGTCTGCCGCTTGAAGAACCGCTGAAAGTAATGCGGACTCAACCCCACTTTCGCCGCCACCTCGGCGCTGCGGACACTGTCGTCATCACTTTCCAGGAGCCGGCAGGCTTTCACCAGCACGTCGGCCAGGCGGCCGCGCGGGTCTTCGCCCATCGGACGGCAGCGCAAGCAAGGACGAAACCCGGCCCGCAGCGCGAGTTGAGGCGTATCGAAGAAGAGCACGTTTTTTCGCAGGGGACGGCGCGACGGGCACCAGGGCCGACAAAAAATGCGGGTTGTTTTCACGCCCACGAAAAACTGCCCGTCGGCCGCTTTGCGACGTTCGACAAGCGCCCGCCAACGGGCGGCGTCAGTCTGATACGACTCGGCAAGGAGCTGTGCCATAAACGACGGTTCCCTTCTCACGGACGCAGACGCTTGGTCTGCAACTGATCGTCATCTTACCCGTGTTGAAGGGTAGCCGGCGCGGGGAGAGACGTCGTTTCGAGGATTGCCCTGCAATTCGGATTGCGTCAATACTGCGTTTCCAGAAAAGTTTTGACACCCGATGCGTGCCCCTGTATGTAGTGGCCAAAGTGTCGGGCGCGCGCTTAGGATCACGAGGAGGAGCGGCATGCGCATCTCCCTCTGCCTTTCATGCTTTCTGCTCGTCGCGGTCGAAGCGACGGCTCAGTCGCAGGAATCACCGACGGCGGGAGGCGTCGCGCGGTCGGTCGCGCCGGAGCCCACCGATCGTCATGCCGAGACGATTACGGTCACGATTCTCTGCGAAACGCCCGACGGAAAGCCGATCGCCGGCGCGGAGGTCACCTGCTACGAGATCGACGCGTGGACCCGGCGCGAACGAGTGAAGGCCACGCACAAAACTGACGCAACGGGAACGTGCCGCTTTGACGGAGTGGCGGTTCCGCTCGCGGATGTGTCGCGCGTCGTCAGCGGAAGCGCCGATAGGCTCTGCACCGTCGCGGCGAAGGCGACGGGGCGCGCGTCCGTGGTCCGCACTCTCGATCGTCAGGGCCTCCCGGCATTCCAGCGCATCGAGGGTTCGACGGGATCGATGAAATTCGTTATGGAACCCGCGCAGACGCTGCACGGTCGAGTCACCAATTCCAGGGGAGAACCGATCGAGGGAGTCGCGGTTTACACGGAACGGCAGTCGATGCAACAGCCCTTTGACGGCTTTTGCAGTGCGAAGACTGACAAGAACGGCGAATACAAGATCACCGATTTGAAGGGATGGGCTCGCCCGAAGGACGCCGGCAGCTTCAAGGTCGATTCGCGCGATGGCAACGCGGTAGTAGGCCATCAGGTGCCGGATAATTTTACCGTGAACGTCTGGCATCCAGATTATGGACACATCTATGCATTCGGGCGCGAGTTGCCCGGCGAATTGAACGTGCAATTGCCTGAAACCGGCACGATCACCGGGCGCGTCATCGACGTGACGACGAACCGACCTCTGGCGGGGATCCTGGTCTATGTCGAGTGGACGCGGAGGCGGGGCGGCGGCGACTTTCGAGTAGCGCAATCGAGCAATTGCGCAATCACCGACCAACAAGGCAACTACCGCCTTGCGCTGCGCGGCGGGAACGACTATCAGATCGTCTCGCTTTTTGAGGGCTACCTCTCGGAGGGTGCCGCAAAAATCCGCGCGCTGCCGGCGAATGCAACGGCAACCGCCGCCGACTTGGCACTCGTTCGAGCCGGTGTCGTCCGCGCCCACTTGATCAACGCCGAATCGAAACAACGGATTCGTTTCCCCGCGAAGCCAAAAAGAGTCTCGGTCGTGCTGCGGAGCCAGCCCAAAGGAAGCACGGAGGATCAGCTCTACCCCGCCGAGTTCACTGAGGGAAGTTCGTTCCTGATGCGGGCAGCCATTCCCGGTTGGACGTATTCAATCGCCGTCGAGAGCAACGACCCGACAATCTCGCCCCGCCCCGGCGTCACCGCGTTCAACGTCCGCCCGGGCGAAACGGTCGAGATTGATCTGCCGGTGGATGTCAGGAAGCCGTCCTCGGGTCTTTGAGGTAGAGGTTAGGCCAGTGAATTTCCAGGAAGCGGCTCGGATCAGCCAGCGGTGTGAAACCGAATTGCGTGTAGAGGCCGTGGGCGTCGCGCGTGCCCAGTAGGCATCGCCGCAGGCCTTGGAGATCGGGATGCGTGAGTAACGTCTCGATCATCCATTTGCCGAGCCCTTGCCCGCGGAATGCGTCGATCACGAAGACGTCGCCCAGCCAGGCGAACGTCGCCCGGTCGGTCACGACCCGCGCGAACCCGATCTGTTGCGATTCATTAAACAAACCGAAGCAGAGCGAGTTCTTGAGCGACCGCTCGACCACCTCGCGCGGGATGCCGGGCGCCCAGTACGACTGCTCCGAGAGAAACTGGTGAATCAGCGAAACATCGAGGAGGTCGGGCTCGGTCGAGAGAAAATAGGGGCCACGCCGCGCAAATTCGCTCGACGTCACCGCCGGGCGATCAGACTCGGGTGCAGGATTCTCGTGCATCGACAGAACAGACTCCGATCGTGGCTCGGAGGTTCACGCCGTCGGCGATTGCAGCGTCAGCCTCCGGCTCTTTCCAGGAACACCAAAAGGCCCGCTTGGAACAGGATTAACGCGGAAGCGACGGAAAAAGCGATCCGCTGCGACCGGTGATAGAGCATCGTCAACGCGGCCAAAACCACTGCGGTCCCCGCTGCCTTGGCCATCAAGAACACGGTCGGATCGCCATGATTGTGTTCGATCAGAAATAACCCGACGGGGTTCTTCTCGAAGTGGCGGATCTCGTCTCCTGTGCGAACAACCAGGTAACCGTCGTACACCGAAACGGCACCGACGAACAGCATGGCGGCAGCAAAAACCAGCGATTCGAACACGCGACGCAATTCGGATTTGCGCTCGACGAGCGTCCTCGTGGTAAATGTTGCGGTGCACATGGCCCCTCCTCCAATCTCGAACTTAGCCCAATAGGCGGTGCCTCACGTTGTGTGACGTTCACTCAGCTTTCTGGGCGTAATTCGATGGACAGCGCAACCTATTCGCTAAGGAAAACGCTGGGACTGGGAGAACGGATTGAAAACGACTGCAAGTTGTTACGCGGCGGGAAGTTCGTCGAAAGAAGATTTGCGAGGGGGGCATCGGACCGCGGCTGGCGTTGCGAGACTTATTCAGAAGCGAGGTGCGATTTTGATCCGACCGCCGCGCAGGAACGTTCCAACGTAGTGCGGGAGAGTCAGGCGCGCTCGAGGAAGACCAGGAGACCAGCCTGGAACAGCATCAACGCGGAAGCCACGGGAAAGGCGATCCGCTGCGAACGGCGGTACAGCACCGTCAGAGCCGCCAGAACGATCGACGTGCCTGCTGCCTTGGTGATCAGGAACAGAGTTGGTTCGCCGTGATTCTGGTCGAGCAGGAACAGCCCCACCGGGTTCTTCTCGAACTCGCGGATATCCGATCCCGTGCGGATCACCAGGTAACCGTCGTATACGGAAACAGCGCCCACGAACAGCAGAGCGCCCGCGAACAGCAGGGCCGCAGAAGAGATCCGAATTGACTCGATTCCGCGATCAATCAGCGTTTCGGCGGTGATGGTTGCTGTGCACATGACTGTTCCCCTCTCGACTCACAAATCCAGGTCTAAATGGTCTCGTCTCCGGTGAATTGGGTTCCTCTAGGATTCGAAGCGTAAAACGGCGAAAGACGTTACGACTTTGTTGCGGCAAAATGCCCCTGTCGGGGAGAATGGCGGCTGTTACCCGAAATGTTTGGAACGATTGCGCTTCCAACAAAACTGCGAGAGCCGTAGCGACCGCGCGGATTAACGGGGAACGTCTGCTCACCACTGGGAATGACATGGCCGGTTCTCGACTGTGCCGACTTTGCTCGTGTGCGGCGCGTTACGGGTCCGTGCTGGTTGTTCTGCTCGGCTGCGTGCCGCCTTTCGTCGGAGCGGCAGGGGGCGACGCTGAGCGGGCTCCTTCAAAGGCTGCGGCCGATCGCGGCATTGAGAAGGTGCCGACCAAAATTGCCGGGACCTACGACGGCGGAAAGCTAGTCGAGCTGCGCGTGCGTGACCGCATCGCCTATCTGGTCAAGCCGACTGGGCGGGTCGGCGCTCAAAGACGCTGGGTGTGGGAATTCCCATTTTGGTTGGGAATCAATGACGGGTTCGGCCAAGTCGCGCACCGCTACTATGTCGAGCGTGCGCTAGCGGCCGGATTCCACGTGGCGGGCGTCGATGTCGGGCCTTCCTGCGGCAGCCCGGCCGCTGCGGCTGTCTGCCAGGAATTCTACGAACAGCTGATCGCCCAGCACGGTTTGAATCGGCGGGCTCGAATCCTCACGCACAGTCACGGCGGCTTAATCGCCTACGGTTGGGCGTTTCGTCATCCAACGTGCGTCAACCGCATCGCGGGAATGTGTCCGGCGATCGACTTTCGCAGCTATCCGACGCTGCCCAATGTCGTCGCCCTCCCGGCGAAGGGGCTGGGCTACGGGCTAACGCTCGAGGAACTCACCCGTCGCAGTGCGGAATTTAACCCGATCGACAATCTGGCTCCGCTCGCCGAAGCCGGAGTGAAGATTTTGCACCTTCACGGCGATCACGATACGCTCGTGTCGACGGGGGCCAATGCGACTGAACTGGCTCGGCGCTACTCGGCTCTCGGAGGCAATGCAGAGATCGTTGTGCTCACAGGCTTGCCCGCCGCAAAACGGGGCCACGACGGTCCAGAGCTTTACCAGTCGGCCCGGCTGGTGAATTTCTTGCTATCCGATTGAGCCTGATCGCCTACTTCACTTCCAAGAGCTCGATCTCGAAGATCAGCGTGGCGTTGGGGCCGATCTGGGGTGGGCCGTTGGCGCCGTAGGCCAGGTCCGAAGGAATGAAGACCCGCCACTTCGAGCCTTCCTTCATCTTTTGCACCGATTCGGTCCAACCCGGGATGACCTGGTCGAGGCGGGTCGTGAACGGCTCGCCGCGGTTGACCGAGCTGTCGAACACAGTGCCGTCGATCAGCGTGCCGTGGTAGTGCACTTTGACCTCGTCGGTGGCTTTCGGCTGCTTGCCGGTTCCCTCTTTGAGCACAAGGTATTGAATACCGTTTGGCAGCGTCTTTACGCCGGGCTTCGTCTTGTTGGTCGCAAGAAAGGCTTCGCCTTCCTTTTTGTTCTTGCTGGCGACTGATTTGGCGGCGTTGATCTTGCGGACCGAAAGGTCGCTTTGGAAGGCGTTGAATGCCTTTTCGCGTTCCGCCTCGTTCATCGAGTTACCCTTTCCCGAAAGTGCCTCGCGCATTCCCAACAGGAACGCATCCAGGTCGAGCGTGCTATCTCCGAGCTGGCGATGAATGTTCGCGGCAATTTTGTAGCCGAGAGCATAGCTCCCCTTCTGCTGAGCGGTCTTGAGTTCGCCTTTGGGGCCCGCCATCGGCGGATTCTCATCTGCAGCCGCGACCGCGGACTTGATGGGCGACGCGGACGGCCGGACCGCCCACACAATCGCAAGAGCAGCACAGACACCAAGCAGAATCAGGGGGGTGCGACGACCCATTCGAGTTCAGCCTTTCAGCATGGCAAGAAGGTCAGGAGGGAGGAACGCGCCGTTCAAATCGAAGGCGGCAAACGGGCACATCTAAACATATGCGTCGGCCGCGCCGTCTGGCAAGGCGGCACCGGCGGCAACCTTCGATCAGAGCGCTCGGCCCAGCACATTCGAGGTGCGGCTGCCACAGTTGTTTGCGGCCGTTTTGGGCTGCGATTAGGCTTGTCGTGGCTTGGGCTGAATTTTTTTGGCTGATCCCGTCGACGTCTTTTCGGCGGAGCTGGGCTCGACGAATCTCAACGCGAGGTGCGGCATGGGGCGCGGCGTGACCGTGCTGGTGGCAGCGGTAGCCGGGGGGGCACTCCTGTTCTCGGCCGCCCATCAGCGAGCTGCTGAAAAAAAGGGGGTCAAGCAGGACCCAGCGATCAAAGAAGTCTGGGACGCGCTCGATCGGCATTTGCTCGATTCGATTATTCCGCTCGAGGAAGTGCAGGCTTTCGTCAGCAGCCGGATTCCGCCGATGCCCGAGGTCCGCACGACCGGCGAGTGGGAACAGTATGCCCAGCGGGCTCGCGCCGAGGCGCTCGAGCGGGCCGTGTTCCGGGGCGAGGCGGCGCGTTGGAAGGAGCTGCCCACGCGGCCCGTTTGGGGCGAGACAATTGCCGGCGGCCCCGGCTACACGATCAAGAAGCTGCGGTACGAGGCCGTTCCCGGTCTGTGGATCCCCGCCCTGCTTTATGAGCCGACGGTCTTCAAAGAACAAAAGGTGCCGGTGTCATTGGCGGTCAACGGACACGACAAGCAGGGAAAGTTCGCCGACTACAAACAGATCCGCTGCATCAACCAGGCCAAGCGGGGCATGATCGTCCTCAACATGGAGTATTTGGGGATGGGCGAGCTGACCGGCCCCGACTTCGACCACGGCCGCATGAACCAGATCGATTTGTGCGGCACGAGCGGCGTGGCAACCTTTTATCTGGCGATGTCGCGCGGCCTCGATATTCTGCTCGCCCACGAGCACGCCGACCCGGCGCGAGTCGCCGTGCAAGGATTGTCGGGCGGCGGCTGGCAAACGATCACCATCAGCGCGTTCGACACGCGGGTGACGCTGACCAATCCGGTCGCGGGTTACTCCAGCCTGCAGACGCGCGTGCGTTTCGGCCCCGACCTCGGCGACTCGGAGCAAAACCCGGTCGACCTGGAGACTGTCGTCGACTACTCGCAGATGACAGCCCTCTTGGCTCCGCGGGCGGCGCTTTTGACCTATAACTTCAAGGACAACTGCTGCTTCAAAGCCGATCACGCGCTGCCGCCGCTGGTCGGCGCGGCGGAACCCATTTACCAGCTGTATGCCAAACCGGACCGTCTGCGCACGCACGTCAATCACGATCCGGGAAATCACAACTACGGCCTCGATAACCGGCAGCAATTTTACGGCATGCTCAAGGATTTCTTTTTCGCGGACCGCAGCGACGTGAACGCGACCGAGATTCCCTCCGAAAAAGAAGTCAAAACGGCCGACGAGCTGAAAGTCGGCGTGCCGGCCGACAACTTGAATTTCAACACGTTGGCACGGCAACTCGCGGAAACGCTGACGCGCGATCCAGCAATTCCGACCGTGCCGGCCGAGCGTGCGTCCTGGCTAGAGCGGCGGCGCGCTCTGCTGCGCGACACGGTGCACGCCCACACTTGGGATCTCGCCGAGATGGCCGTCGGCGCGGAAAAAGTCGGCCCCTGGAACGAAACCGACTACTGGCTGCGGATCGGCGGTCTGTGGACCGTCCCGGCGATCGAACTCGCTCCGGTCACGCCAGAAGGAACGGTCATCGTGCTGGCTGACGGTGGGCGCGTAAAAGCTGCCGACGAAGTAACTCGCTTGCTGAAGAATGGAGAGCGCGTCCTGGCGGTCGACTTGTTTTATTTCGGAGAGTCGAAGATTCGGCTGCACCCCGATTTATTCGCTATCGCCGTCTCGAGCGTGGGAGAGCGGCCGTTGGGCATCGAATCGAGCCAGCTGACAGCCATCGCGCGGTGGTTAGACAAGAAGCATAAAACGCCGCCGCGGATCGTCACCATCGGCCCTCGTAGCGGCCTGATCGCCCTCGTCGCCGCTGGTCTCGAGGCGACTGCCATCGGGGAGCTCGACTTGCATCAACCTCTGAACGCTCTCAAGGATGTGATCGAAAAGAACATGACATTCGAGCAGGCACCCGAGCTGTTTTGCTTTGGGCTTCTCGAGCACTTCGACATCCCTCAGCTGTGCGACGTCGTCGCGACGCGATCAATCCGAGTGACGGGGTCGTTGGACGACTTCATACCGGACGGTAAATCCGAGGCCAAGAGCCCAAAATCGAAAACCAAACGCGGGTCCAAAAACTGACACCGGCTGGCTGATCGCCCCGAAAAAGCGTTGATTGCGATTGGCGTCCTCTTCGCCGCACACCTTGTCGCACCATGGGGGATGTGCAATCATACTCGGAGGTGGACCGCGCTCGGTTCTGCGCGTTTTCTGCGGCCTCGCTTCAAGTGTTGCGCTCGCCTGGACTTATGGAGTCGGCCCGACCCCTGCAATGAAGCATCAGACCATCGAAACCCAGACGCTCTCTAACGGTCTGACGCTGATCATTGAGCCGATGGAAGATGTGCAGTCGGCCGCGGTCTCGTTCCTCGTGCCGGCCGGCAGCGTGTACGACCCGCCGGGACAAAACGGCTCAGCTTCGGTGCTCTGCGAATTGATTCCGCGCGGAGCCGGTGATCGCGACAGCAAGCAGCTCTCGGCTGCGCTTGACAACCTCGGCGTGCAGCACAGCGAGGGCGTAGGCACAGTCCATCTCACCTTCACCGGCGCGACGCTCGCCGAAAATCTTCCGCAGGCGTTGCGGCTCTATGCCGACATGATCCTGCGACCCTGGCTGCCTGAGGATCAGTTCGACGCCGCCCGCGCGGGGGTCGAGCAATCGCTGATGGCAATCGAAGACGAGCCGCGGCAGAAGATCATGGTCGAGCTGCGTCGGCACGCATTCGATGCTCCCTGGGGTTTGCCGTCGGAGGGATCGCTGGCCGATCTCCCGGTGCTGTCGCCTCAGTCGATCACCGCCTACTATCAACGGTGCTTCCGTCCGGACGAGTCGATCTTCGGAATCGCCGGCAATGTCGATGTTAAAGAAGTCTCGGACCTGATCGGCAACTTGTTCGGCAGCTGGAAACGTCGACCCGCGCCGACGTTCGAGACGTCGCCTGGCGGCCCCAAGCGGGATCATATCACTCACGACTCGACGCAGACGCACATCGGCATCGCGTACGATTCGATTCCGTATCGCGATCCCGACTATTACGCCGCTTGGGCGGCCGTGAGTGTGCTCTCCGGCGGCATGAGTTCGCGGCTGTTTACCGAAGTCCGCGAGCGCCGCGGCTTGTGTTACTCGGTGCACGCGAGTCTCGCCAGCCTTCGTGACGAAGCACGGATCTTCTGCTACGCCGGCACGACCGCCGAACGCGCTCAGGAAACACTCGACGTGACGGTCAGCGAGCTGAAGAAGTTGGGGAAAGGGATCGGCGAAGACGAGCTGACCCGCTGTAAGGCGCGAGCGAAAAGCGCTCTCGTGATGCAGCAGGAGTCGACGGTCGCCCGCTCCTCTTCGATCGCCCGCGACTGGTATCACCTCAATCGAGTCACCACGCTGGCCGAAGTTCGCGACAAAATCGACGCGCTCACGGTCCGGGATGTGCTCGACTGCGTCCACGCGCATCCCGCGGAGGATTTCACGATTCTCACCATCGGACCGCAGGCCCTGGAGGATCCGCGTGAAGTTTCATGAGGCCAAGCTCGACAACGGCCTGACCGTCATCGCCGAACTCAATCCGAGCGTGCAGTCGGTGGCGGCGGGGTTCTTCGTGCGGACCGGCGCTCGCGACGAGTCGATGGAAGTCAACGGCGTCAGCCACTTCCTCGAGCACATGGCTTTCAAAGGCAACGAAAAACACTCGGCCGACGACGTCAACCGCATCTTCGACGAGCTGGGGGCTCGCTACAACGCGTCGACCAGCGAGGAAGTCACCCTCTATTACGCGGCCGTGCTACCCGAGTATCTGCCCGACGCGTTTGAAGTGCTGGCCGGCCTGATCCGGCCGTCGCTCAGAAACAGCGACTTCGAGGTCGAACGAAAGGTGATTCTGGAAGAGATCGGCATGTACGAGGACCAGCCCTCGTTCATCGCCTACGAAAGCGCGATGAAGACGCACTTCGACGGGCACCCGTTGGGCCAAAGCATTCTCGGAACGACCGAGAGCATTTCGCACCTCAAGCGCGACCAGATGGCCGATTATCACCGGGAGCATTACCGCGCCGGAAACATTACGGTCGCCGTCGCGGGCAACACCGATTGGAACGAAATTCTACGCCTGGCCAATCAGTGGTGCGGCAAGTGGCAGGCCGGCAGCTCGCCCCGCACGACCGACGAAGCGCGGGCCAAAGGGGGAGCCGCAGTCACTGCCAAGGAAGCGTTCACGCAGGAGCACGTGATGCAGATGGCTGCGGCCCCGTCGGCCACCAGCCCGCTGCGGATGGCGGCCGAGCTGATGTCGGTCGTCGTCGGCGACGACTCGGGCAGCCGGCTCTATTGGGACCTCGTCGACACGGGCCTCGCCGAATCGGCCGATCTTTCCTACAACGAATACGACGGCACGGGCGCGTATCTCACGTACGTCTGCTCGACCCCCGAGTCGGCCCGCGACAATCTCAAGCGGGTGCATGGTATCTACGCCGACGTCAATTCCCGCGGCGTGACCGAAGAGGAATTGGAGCAGGCCCGCAACAAAGCCGCCTCGCGGATCGTGCTCCGCAGCGAACGGCCGATGGGCCGGCTGTCGTCGCTGGGTTCAAACTGGGTCTACCGCAACGAATACCGCTCGGTGCAGGCCGATCTCGACGCCTACCGCGCGATCACCACCGACGATGTGAATGCGGTCCTCAAGAAATATCCGCTCGGCCAGCTCTCGACGGCCGCGGTGGGGCCGCTGAAGTCGCTGTAGAGTGACGCACTTTTTCGCGATTGGGTGGCACTGGCGGCTCGTCCGCCAGTGGTTTTTAATCGCGCGAAGGCCCACTGGCGGACGAGCCGCCAGTGCCACCCCAAGCAAAATTCGCCTAGCCCTCCGAAGCTAAAACTGCAAAGATCCCCGCCCCCAAACCGCCCCAATTGCGGAGGAACACATGGCGCGGATCACGCTCGACAACTATCGGTCCGGCACCCCGGCGAGCGATCAGCACTGCCGCTGGCTGGAGTGCGGCGACATTCTTTATTTTCCCCGCATTCCGTTCGCCTTTCCGATCGAGGACCAAAAGTTCCTGCTCGGGCAGAAGCAAACGGCCGGGACGCTGCACAAAAATGTCAGCTACCGTCCCGCGCAGGATCGGCTCACCGGCATCGATCAGCGCGTCGGCGCCGAGCGGACGCGCGTGCATGACGTCATGAAGGCTTTTTCGCAGAATGCGGTTTCCTTCTTGGCTGCGTTCTTCCCGTCCTACGCCCAGTCGTGGAAGATCGACTTCGCCAGCTACCGGCCGCTCGAGGAACAGGGTCGGGACGTCTCGCAACGGTCGCGGAACGATTTGATTCACGTCGACAACTTTCCGTCGCGGCCGTCCAACGGCGACCGGTTGCTTCGCGTGTTTGCGAATATCAATCCCGAACGGCCCCGCGTCTGGGTGACGAGCGACTCCTTCGAAGCGTTGGCCCGCCGCTACGCCCGCGAGGCCGGACTGCCCGAGCGGCCCGGAATCATCGATCGGTTGCGCGGCGTCGCGATCGACGCGCTGGCCTCGGCCGGACTGCCGGTGGTCAACCGCCCGCCTTACGACCGCTTCATGCTGCGGTTCCACCACTTCCTCAAAGAAAACGCCGAGTTTCAGCGGCTGTGCCACAAGGATCGCTGGGAATTTCCGCCCGGGTCGTCGTGGATCGTTTTTACCGACACGACGAGCCACGCGTGCATCAGCGGGCAGTATGCGCTCGAGCAGACGGTGATCGTGCGCCACGAGAGCCTGGTCTACCCCGAGAAGGCGCCGATCTCGGTGCTGGGCGAGCTGGCCGGGTTCGCGCTGCGGGCAACACACGCCAAGGCGGCGTAACTAAAGAGCCGCGCACGAAGTAAGCGGTGTCTTTTGATTTTAGCAAAGACGAAGAAACCGCTTACTTCATGCGCGGCTCCTTGAAGACGCTGCTCAGCCCGGCAGCTTTTCGATCCGCACGCCGAGGGGAAACGTCACCGGCTTCATGGCGTAGACGTCTGGCCCGAACCCGCGGATTTGGTCGCGTTTGAGCTCGGCCAGCTCGAGCGCCCCGCTCCACACGAGCGCCTGGCCGGCTTGGTGCACCTGCAATGTAAGCACAAAGGCCTTTTGCAGGTCGTAGCCGAAAACTTTCTGCAGCACTTCGATCACGTAGTCGAAGGTGTGGAGGTCGTCGTTCTCGACGATGACGGCGTAAGGCGGCTGCGTCTTCGGAACAACCTTCTCGCGTTCGGTCGTGCGGCGCCTCACCTGGGGCGGCGCCTCCACGGCGATGGGCGCTTCGGCGTCAAGTTCGGACATGACCGGGTCACCTGTGATGCGATCTGCGAGCGGCTCGACACAAATCGAAGCAGCCGGGTTGCCTCACTTATGAAATCGTAACAGAGATCGGTTATGCGGCCAGATCAGTTCGGTTCGTAGTTCAGGTTGGGCCCCAGCCAGCGCTCGGTCTCGGAGATCGGCATGCCTTTCCGGGCCGCGTAGCTTTCGACCTGGTCGCGCGTGATGCGATCGACCGAGAAATAGCGGGCCTCGGGGTGGGCAAAGTAGAGCCCGCTGACGGCGGCGGCCGGCCACATGGCGAAACTCTCAGTCAGGCGAATGCCCGTGTGCTCTTCGGCCTCGAGCAGGTCGAAAAGCGTCCGTTTTTCAGTGTGATCCGGACAAGCTGGATAGCCGAACGCCGGGCGGATGCCGCGGTACTTTTCTTCGAGCAGATCGTCCTGAGCTAACTCCTCTTCGGCACCGTAGCCCCAATCGATGCGGGCCTGGCGATGGAGCATCTCGGCAAAGGCCTCGGCTAGCCGGTCGGCGAGGGCCTTGGTCATGATGGCCAGGTAATCGTCGTTCTGGGCCTCGAACTCGGCGACCAGCGCGTCGCAGCCGACGCCGGTGGTCACCGCGAACGCCCCGAGGTAATCCAAGCGTCCGCTGTCCAAAGGCGCGATGTAGTCCGCCAGCGAGCGGAAGTCGGCCTGTCCCTTGCGCTCCCATTGCTGACGCAGCATCGGGAAGCGGGCGATCGTCGTGCTGCGCGAGGGGTCGGAGTAGACGAGAATATCGTCGCCCACTGAGTTGGCAGGCCAGAAGCCGTACACGCCCCGCGCCGTGAGGAGTTTCTCGGCGACGATCCGCGTCAGAAGTCGCTGCGCATCGTCGAAGAGTTTCCGCGCTTCGGCCCCGCAGTTTGGATCGTCGAAGATTTTCGGATACTTGCCGCGCAGTTCCCAAGTCTGAAAGAAGGGCGACCAGTCGATGTAAGGGACGAGCTCTTCGAGCGGCTCGGGATCGAGGAAGCGCAGCCCGAGAAACGCCGGCTCATCGATTCGCACAGTGGCCCAGTCGGTGGCGAACCGACGGGCCAAGGCGTCCGCGTAGGGGACGAGCGTCTTCTGCTGCCGCTCGGCGAACAGCAAGCGGTCCCGCTCCTGCGCCTCGGCGTTCTTCTTGACGAAGTCGGCCCGCTTATCCGGATCAAGCAGATTCTCGACGACCGGCACCGAAACCGACGCATCGAGCGAGTGGACCACCGGCTGGGAATAGCCCGGCGCGATCCGCACGGCCGTGTGCTTCGCGCTGGTGGTTGCTCCGCCGATCAACAGCGGCATCGTCATCCCGCGGCGCTGCATCTCCTTGGCGACGTGGACCATTTCATCGAGCGACGGCGTAATCAGTCCGCTCAAGCCGACGAAGTCTGCCTTGTGCTCGACGGCCGCGTCGAGAATCTTGTCGGTCGGGACCATCACGCCCAGATCGATCACCTCGAAGTTGTTGCAGCGGAGCACAACGCCGACGATGTTCTTGCCGATATCGTGCACATCCCCTTTCACCGTGGCCATGATGATGGTGCCGCGGTGCTGCGGGCCTTCGGACTGCTCTTTTTCGGCCTCCATGAAAGGCGTGAGGTAGGCGACCGCCTTTTTCATCACGCGGGCGCTTTTGACGACTTGCGGCAGGAACATGCGTCCTGAGCCAAACAGCTCGCCGACGACGCCCATCCCTTTCATGAGCGGGCCCTGGATGACCTTGAGCGGCCGGCCCAGGGCAACGCGGGCCTCTTCCGTGTCGACCTCGATGTAGTCGACGATGCCGTTGACGAGCGCATGGCTCAGCCGCTCTTCGATCGGGGCCTTCCGCCAGGCTTCATCTTTCTCGACGACTTTGTCCTTGGCGACGACTGTTTCGGCAAAGGTCACCAGCCGCTCGGTCGCGTCGGGCCGACGGTTGAAGAGGACGTCTTCAACGTGGCCGAGCAGTTCCTTGTCGATTTCTTCATAGACATCGAGCTGCCCGGCGTTGACGATCCCCATGTCGAGGCCGCCACGGATCGCGTGGTACAAAAAGGCCGCGTTCATCGCCCGGCGGACGGGCTCGTTGCCGCGGAACGAGAAGGAGACGTTGCTCACGCCGCCAGAGGTCTTCGCGCCGGGACATTCCCGCTTGATCTGCTTGCAGCGCCTCGATGTATTCGACGGCGTAGTTGGCGTGCTCCTCGATTCCCGTGCCGACGGTGAGGATGTTGGGATCGAAAATCACGTCTTCGGGCGGGAACCCGACTTCCTGGGTCAGAAGCGCGAAGGCCCGCTTGGCGATCGCGACCTTACGGTCGACCGTGACGGCTTGCCCCTCTTCGTCGAAGGCCATCACGACGGCGGCTGCCCCGTAGCGACGCACCAGCCGCGCCTGCCGCAGAAACGATTCCTCGCCCTCTTTCAGGCTGATCGAGTTGACGATGCTCTTGCCCTGCACGCACTTCAGGCCCGCCTCGATGACCGACCATTTCGAGCTGTCGATCATCACGGGGACGCGGGCGATGTCGGGCTCGGCAGCAATCAGGTTGAGAAAGGTCGCCATCGCCTTCTCGCCGTCGAGCAGGGCCTCATCCATATTGATGTCGAGAACGTTGGCTCCACTGGCAACCTGCTCGCGGGCCACCTCTAAAGCGGCGTCATAATCGCCGGAGCGAACGAGCCGCGCGAATTTTTTCGAGCCGGTCACGTTGGTCCGTTCGCCGACAATCACGAAATTACTGTCGGGCCGGAGCGTGAGGGGCTCCAACCCGCTGAACCGCGAATAATCAGCGACACGCGGCCGCGGGCGCGGAGGCAGATCCTGCACCGCGTCGGCGATCACGCGAATGTGCGCCGGCGTCGTGCCGCAGCAGCCGCCGACGATGTTCAGCCAGCCGTTTTCGGCAAACTCCAGCAAAAGGCGCCCCATATACTCGGGCGACTCGTCGTATGCCGCCGAATTCGTTCGGCAGGCCGGCATTCGGATGGCAGCTGAGGAAGCAGGGCGCGATCCGCGACAGTTCCTCCACGTAGGGCCGCATCCGGTCCGCGCCGAGCGCGCAGTTGAGTCCGACGCTCAGTGCCGGGAAATGTGCGACCGAATTCCAGAACGCCTCGACGGTTTGTCCCGACAGAGTCCGGCCGCTGGCGTCGGTGATCGTGGCCGAGATCATCACCGGCAGCGTGATCCCGCGATCCTCGAAGATCTGCGAAATGCCGAAGAGGCACGCCTTGAGATTCAGCGTGTCAAATGTCGTTTCGGGAAACAGGATGTCGACGCCGCCGTCGATGAGCGCTTCTGCTTGTTCGCGATAGGAGGCCACAAGTTGATCGAAGGTGACCGCGCGGAAGCCCGGATCGTTGACGTCGGGCGAGAGCGAAGCGGCCCGACTCGTCGGGCCGATGCTGCCGGCCACGAATCGCGGCTTGTCCGGATTTCGTTCGGTGAACTCGTCGGCGACCCGCCGGGCGATCTGCGCGGCGGCCCGATTGATCGCGGTGACCGCACTCTCGAGTCGATACTCGGCCATCGAGATCGAGGTCGAGTTGAACGTATTGGTCTCGACGATGTCGGCCCCGGCTTCGAAGTATTGCCGATGGATGTCCTCGATGATGTCCGGCCGAGTCAGGCTCAACAGATCGTTGCAGCCGCGCAGCTCCTTCGGGTGATCGGCGAACTGTGTGCCGCGAAAGTCCCGCTCTTCGAGCTGGTGTGCCTGAATCATCGTTCCCATCGCACCGTCGAGCACGAGGATGCGAGTGAGCAACAACTCCTCAAGGCGGGCGATGGCGGGTGTGGGTGTTGAGACGGACATACCAGAATTCTATGGGACGATTTGCGACCCTGGGATGTCAAGCGCCCCCTCACCCCCAGCCCCTCTCCCGCGAGGGGAGAGGGGAGAAGATTTGAACGCGAGGTCTTCTCGTGCCAGTGATGACATAACGCCTTTTCATACTCCGCTGCCCGCGCGACACCTTCCCCCCTCGCCCCTTGCGGGAGAGGGGTCGGGGGTGAGGGGTCCGCTTACGATAAGTTGAACTCGCGGGTGGGAGCCATCCCAAGTTGATCGAGGATCGTTTCACACGCCTTGGAACGATTGAGCACATAAAAGTGGATGCCGGGAACGCCGGCCCGCAGCAGATCGTCACACTGTCGGACCGCGTGCGCGACACCGATCTCGAACTGTGCCTGGAGCTTGTCCTGCGCCGCCTCTAGCCGGCTGCCGAGTTCCGCCGGGATGGTCGCTCCGCACATGCTTGTGATTCGCTTGATCCGCGAAAACTCGGTGATCGGCATGATGCCCGGAATCAGCGGCACCTTGATTCCCAGCCGCTGGTAGCGGTCGCGGAAATTGAAAAACGATTCGTTTGAATAAAAGAGCTGCGTGAAAACGGCGTCGGCTCCCGCTTCGACCTTGCGTTTGAGATTCGCGAGGTCCGTCTCGCAGTCGGGACACTCCTGGTGTTTTTCGGGGTAGCCGGCGACTCCGATCCCGATTTCCGGGTGTCGCCGCCGGATGTGGGCCACCAGTTCGTTCGCGTAGTGAAAGCCGCCGGGTGCTGGGCGAAAGACAGTTTCGCCGACCGGCGGGTCGCCGCGCAGAGCCATGATGTTGCGGATGTTGCTCTTCGCCGCCAGGTCGAGCCACTCCTCGATTTCTTGAATCGAACCCCCCAAGCACGTGAAGTGAGCCGTCGCGGTCAGACCGAAACGACTTTGGATCTCCGCGCACCAGTCGATGGTTCGCGTGCGAGTGGTTCCGCCCGCGCCGTAGGTGCACGAGATGAAAGCCGGTGCGTAGGGGGCAAGTCGCTCAAGTGCGCGGAGCAAGCTTTCGTCGCCATCGGCCGACTTGGGGGAAAGATCTCGAACGACACGCCGCAGCGGTCGCCTTGATACATGTCTCGAATGCGCATTGACCGATCGGACCTCGTGCCGGGAGGGCGAGGCGGGTTTGTCCAAAACTGCCGCCGAGCCGCAAGTTAACCAGAAGGTAAAGACCGGCTCAGCAGGAGCTTCGCCCTCTCGTCTGGCTACAAAAACGGGACGGTCCCAACCGTCCCACCCCCGCAATCTTCTTCAAAGTATAGCCGAAGGCCTATAGGCTTGACACGGAAAGTCGCGTGCAGGATCGCCCTTCAGAGAAGCCTTCGATGCACATGCGGCGACTTGTCGCCCTTGCTGGGGCCTGTGAAAATACACCCTTCATCGGCCTCAAAAGCTGGAGATCTCCTTGTTTGCTCTCGGATTGTCGACGATCGCTCTCACCCTCTTTTCTGCGGCCCTGCCGGCTGATCCCGGCGCGGTCGAGCTTCGCTATCGAGGGACGTTTTCCAAGGCGTCGCGCGACGCCGAACCCACCGGCGAGCCGGTCAAACGATTCGATCTGTATTGTCTTTCAACCCCGCGCACCGATGGCGGACGCGATGTGGCATTCGTGCTCGACGAGCAGGGAGGCGGGTGCTGGCCCTGGGCGGCCCGATTTGGAAGCGTCGCCACCGATCGCAGGTTGCACCCCGCGAAAAACCGGCTGCGCCTGTTGCACGAGCACAACGGTACGTCTTACGTGCTCATGGTGCCGTTTCCCTATTTTGAGTTCGCCGATCGGCTCTCCGATGAGGCTCGTTGGGAAGCACCGCGCGCTGCCGAGCTGCCCAATCAAAACGACACGGCTCCCTGGAAGTACCGCGTGTCGGGTCGGAAAAAAGTCAGCAATCGCGACTGCTTTCGGGTCGATGTCTCCAACAACTTTGGCGCCCAAGAATCGTTGTGGATCGATGGCAGCCAGCCTCTCCTGGTCAAAGCCGAGCGACGGATCGTCATCGGCCAAGGCGAAGTTCACCTGTTGAAGATGGAACTCGATTCGGTCGTTCCGCTGACCGAGGAAGCCCTCGCGCGCGTCCGGCGTCCGTTCGACGGTCTGCTCAAACTGCAGAAACAATTGAAGCGGGGCGACGACGACCAGTCGGCCGACCTGAGTGACGCCCAGCTCAAAATCGTTGCGGAAGAGGTCAAAACGCTCGAGCAACAGGCCGAGAACACACCCTTCGAGCGCCTCGTGGCAGCGATCGTGCGCGACGTCAATTCGCAGTCGCGCCGCACGGGCGACGTCGAGAGCCTGGCCCGACGCATGATCGGCAAGCCGGCTCCGCCGATCCGCTTGAAGTCGCTCGAAGGGGAAGCGATCCCGGCTGACGAGCTTGCCGGCAAGATCGTGCTGCTGCACTTTTGGAACTACAAGGGAGACCCGTTCCCGCCGGAACCCTACGGTCAGGTCGGCTTTCTCGATTACCTCTACCACCGGCGTAATAAATTGGGTCTGCGCGTCTATGGGGTAGCAATCGACTCTCGCCTGGCAGACCCGGCTCAGGCGCCGGCTGCCGTGCGTTCGGTCCGCAAGATGCAGAGCTTCATGAATCTGACTTACCGGGTGGTCCTGGATGACGGCACGCTCGAACGACTGGGCGATCCGGAGCGCGTTGGCGCGAAGCTTCCCTTGTGGGTGCTGATCGATCCCAAGGGTGCGGTCGTGCAGTACAAGACCGGGAACTATCCCATCAAGGCCGACGAAGGGCTTTCACAGCTCGACCAGGCCATTCTCATGCTGATCAAACAGCAAAAGGCAACCAAGGCAGATTGATCGAATGAGCGCGACTAAGTGTCGGCGAGCCGCTCGACCAGCCATGGATGGCTGGCGAGCGCGTCGATGAGCGAGACGCGGGTTCTAGTTGCGAGTTGCTCTTGGTGGATCGCCGAGATCCCGCCTCGTCTATTGCCTGGCCATCGCTCACCGGTAAACTGGATAGACGGACGTCATGCTCTCTCATTGATCTGACGGGAAAATGGACTCCGGTTACCTCGCCATTTTGTTGCTCATCGTCGGAGTGGCGCTGATCGTCTGCGAGGTGTTCATCCCGTCGGCAGGCCTGATCGCCGCCTTTGCCACGCTCTGCATTGCCGGCTCGATCGCCTCAGCGTGGAGTGCCTGGTTCTACACCAGTCCCACCTACTTCGCGCTCTATGTGACGGCACTGTTGTTTTTGATTCCCTCCGCGATCAGCGGGGCCTTCTACGTGCTTCCGCGCACCGCGTTCGGCCGCAAGGTGTTGCTGGAAGGGCCGGATCTTGACGAGGTCACTCCCTATCAGGAAGAGAGCCGTCAACTGATGCGGCTCGTTGGTCACGTCGGGAAGACGCTCACAATGCTCAATCCGGGGGGCCTCATCGAAGTCGAGGGGACGCGGCAGCACGGCGAGAGCGAAGGCCTGCTGCTCGAAGCCGGAACACCTGTGGAAATTGTGGCGGTCAAGGGAATTCGCGTGGTCGTGAGACCTGTCGAGAATCGGCCGCAATCCGGAGCCGACGACGCCGATCGCGGCAAATCGTCGGGTGACTCTCTCGACTTCGAGCTGCCGCGGGGCTGAAGCCGCACTACGGCTGCGTCGAGTCCATCGCTTGAGGACTTGCCAGCGGGCGAATGAAGAAGTCGTAGAGGAACGCGCCGAGCACGCCGCCGGCAAGTGGGCCCACAATCGGCACCCACCACCAATTGTTGCCGGCTGAGAAGACAGCTTTGCCCCAGCCTGCAACCGCAGTGAACAGCCGCGGGCCGAAATCGCGGGCCGGATTGATCGCATATCCGGCGTTAAATCCGAATGTCATCCCAATCAGCACGACGAGCGCCCCCACGCCCAACGGCGCTAGATAGGGCGGCAGGCCGATATTCTTCTTGTCGGTGATCCCGAAAATACAGGCGATTAAGAGCGCTGTCCCCACAATCTGGTCGATCAGTCCGCCGGGGACTGTGCTCAAATGCGGGGCTGGATAGGTGGCGAAGATGCCGGCCGTCGCGGTCGGGTTTGCCAAGGGATACCCGGGAACCGTGCGCACCCCCTTGTCGAACACCGAAAGGGCTTCCGCATAGACCAGGTATGTGACGGCCGCCGCGGCAAAGGCGCCAGCGACTTGCATGATCCAATAGGGAATGACCTTTCCCCAGGCGAATTTCTTCTGAACGGCCAGAGCCAGGCTGACCGCCGGATTGAGATGGGCCCCCGAGATGCCGCCGGCGACGTACATCCCCATCATCACGCCGAGGCCCCAGCCAAAATTGATCGACACGTACTGGCCGTTTTGCTGCTTGCTCAGGATCACTTGAGCGTCGACCGCCGTTCCGAACACGACCAGAATGAATGTTCCGAAGAACTCGGCCGCCATTTCCCGCGTTAGGCCCTTCATGCCGCACTCCGGAGAAGTGAAGTTGTGAAGCGAGCGGCGACCTCATGGCTCCCGCAGTCAGTCAGCGCAATCGCCGCAGAACGAGCCGTCGTGTCGGGTCCGATTATGGACGCAGGCCCGCGCCAACTGCAAACACAAAATGGTCCGCTCGACTGATAAAGCGCGTCGTTCGCGGGTCGTACACCCTGAGAAGGCAGCGAACGTAGAGACCCGGCGAGCGTCGGGCCTCAGCCCGATGGTGCTTTGATCTTTCCCCTTTCCTTGCAGCGGCTGCGGGCAATCAAAAAGAGATAAGAAAAGCACCCGCCGGCTTACGCCGACGGCTCGCCGGGCGCACTCTGGCAGAATCGCCGGGGCGCCACTAGCATCCGCAGAAGGGACGCCGCCAGCGCATTCGCCTCTAAAACTCAAGCACAAATGCCAGCACCCCGAGTTTGCGTTCTGCGAGCGCCCGGCACGAATTGCGACGTGGAAACTGCGTTCGCGTTCGAGACAGCCGGCGGCGTGCCCGAGCGCGTGCATCTCTTCCGCCTGCTCGAGCGGCCCGAGCTACTTGACGACTTTCAAATCGTGTGCGTGCCGGGCGGCTTCAGTTACGGCGACGATATCGGGGCCGGCGTGATCTTTTCGCGGCAGCTCAGCGGACGGCTCGGCGAGGCGCTGGCCCGGTTTCTGGCTGCCGACAAGTTGATGCTCGGCATTTGCAACGGTTTTCAAGTGTTGCTCAAGGCGGGCATCCTGCCGGGCGGCGACGGGCAGTGGCCGCCGCCGGCCGAACGACCTCCCGACGCCACGCTGACCTGGAATCTCAACGGCAAATACACGGCCGTGTGGGTGTGCTTGGAGGTCGAATCGTCCAAGAACGTGTTTTTGCGCGGCATCGAGACGATCGAGCTGCCCGTCGCCCATGCCGAAGGGCGAATCGTGGTGCGGTCGCCCGACGTCATTCAGAACTGGCGCGAGCAGGGGCAGATTGCTCTTTGCTACCGACCCAACCCGTCAGACCGCGAGACTGAGCATGTTTCAGGTGCGAACGGCGACGCCCTGCTGCCGTTTCCGGACAATCCGAACGGCTCGACGGCCAACATCGCCGCCCTGGGCGACCCGACTGGCCGCATTCTGGGTCTCATGCCGCATCCCGAGCGGTTCCTGCATTCCACGCAGCATCCGCAGTGGACCCGTCGCCCTCACCGTTCTGGGCCGGGCGAGGGACTGAAGGTCTTCCAAAACGCTGTCGCGTATTTCGGTTGACGCCCGCCGCGAAGCCACAGCGGTTGGAACCTCCGGGCAATTTGCAACTTAGGGCAAATTGTCGGGCGTTGCCCGAGCCATCGGTCCGTCGAATTCCTGATCGCGTGGTCTATAATTGTCCCAGCAGTTAAATCCCCCCAGCGTATTTCAGGGTGGATAACGCTGTTTGGAGATGCCGATGTTTTTTCACTTCGATCCGATGTATTTCGTCTTTCTGGCGCCCGCCTTTCTGCTGATGATGATCGCGCAGTTCTGGGTGAAGCGCGCTTACGCGAGCGGCATGCAGATTCCCGCCCGTCTCTCGGGCGCGGCGGCCGCACGATACATCCTCGATGAGGCGGGATGCCAAGACGTTGCGATCGAAGAAGTGCCGGGAGTGATGTCGGATCATTACGACCCGCGCACCCGCGTTCTCAGGCTGAGCAGCGACGTCTACCGCGGCCGGACCGCGACATGCGTCGGCATCGCCGCGCATGAGTCGGGCCACGCGCTGCAGCACGCGCACAACTGGTTGCCCCTGGTGGTTCGCAATGCCGCGGTTCCGGCAGCCACGTTCGGAAGTGGAGCCTTCTCAGTATTGGTTATCGTCGGGTTCATCCTCGCGATGATGCGGATGCCCGCCCTAGGCGTCAATTTGATTCTGCTGGGCGTGGCCTTGTACTGCCTGGTCCTGGTCTTTCAACTCATCAACCTGCCGGTCGAATTTGACGCCAGCGCTCGCGCCAAGCGAATCTTGAGCCACTACCAGATCGTCGATGGGGACGGAGCAGTCGCGGTGAACCGCGTGCTCAACGCGGCGGCCTTGACTTATGTGGCCGCCACCCTGGCGACGCTGATGACAATCCTCTACTACCTCTACCGCATCTTCGGCAGCAGCCGGAACTGAGCGGCGGCTTTTACCGCAGCACCGGGCGTTGATTACACTGGCGATGACGCGGTTTCGCGCTGCGCGTTTCCGCCTCAACCCACCCCGACAGGAGCCCGCCCGGTGAGCAACCTCCCTCTCGATTCCTCTTTGACGCGCGACAATTCGACTCACTCTCAGCCGACTCGCCGCGACTTCTTGAAGACATCGGCCGCGGCAGCCGCGACCGCTCCGTTCTGGTTCGCGACCGCCGAAAACCCGGCCAAGGCCTTTCAGGGCCCAAACAATCGGCACGTACTGGGCTGCATCGGCACGGGAAGCCGCTGGGAGGGGGATGACGGGCCGCGGGCGATGAAGTTTGCCGATTGCGTGGCTATCTGCGATGTCGACGCGGGTCATGCCGAAAAAGGCCGCCAGATCGTGGAGAAAACTCAGTCCAAGAAAGGTCGCAGCGCTAAGCCGGATGTGTACGGCGACTATCGCCGCATTCTCGATCGCAAGGACATCGACGTCGTCACGATCGTCACGCCGGACCATTGGCACACGAAGCTGGCGATCGAGGCGATGCAGGCCGGCAAGGACATCTACTGCGAAAAGCCGCTGACCCTCACGATCGACGAGGGGAAGCAGATCATCAAGGTGCTCGACGAGACCAAGCGCGTCTTCCAAGTCGGCACGCAGCAGCGCAGCGAGATGCACCTGAACTTCTTGCGGGCCGTCGCGATGGTTCGCGATGGGCGGATTGGCAAAGTCAAACGGGCAATCTGCGATATCGGCGGTGCGCCTACGAGCCAGACGTTACCGCGCGTGCCGGCTCCCCAGGGTCTCAACTGGGACATGTGGCTGGGACAAGCTCCGAAGGTCGACTACATGGAGAAAAAGGTCGGCAAGGATCTCGAAACGCGCTGCCACTACGAGTTTCGCTGGTGGTACGAGTACTCGGGCGGAAAGCTGACCGACTGGGGCGCCCATCACGTCGACATCGCCCAGTGGGCCATCACGGGCGACGAGATGGCCCACACCGGTCCCCATACGATCGAGCCGGTGCATGTCGTGCACCCGGTCCCGTTCAAAAACGGTTATCCGACGATCAATAACCAGTACAACACGGCGACCCAATTCACGGTTCGCTGCGAGTTTGCCGACGGCGTCGAGATCGTGATCAAAGATTCGATTCCGGAGGGGAACGGCATCGTATTCGAGGGAACTAAGGGACGCTTCCACGTCGGCCGCGGCATCCAATCTCTGTTCGGCGAACCGGTTAACGAACTCAAGAGTAATCCGTTGCCGCAGCAGCTGTTGACCGAACTTTACAAGGGAAAACGCCCGGGCGACCACATGCGAAACTTCTTCGAGTGTGTCAGAACTCGCGAGCAGCCGGTCTCCGACGTTTACACGCACCACCGGGCGCTCACGACCTGCCACCTGGCCAACATCGCCATGCGGCTCGGCCGCACCATCAAATGGGATCCCAAGACCGAGCAGATGGTCGGCGATGCCGAAGCCCGGAAGTGGCAGTCGCGCGAACAGCGCAAGGGCTACGAGATCAACGTTTGACAAACGCGAGATCCCACGTAGGGTGGGACCAGCCCGCCACAGGCGGGCGCCGGCCCACCAGCTGCCAGTGCCCAAGCTAGTGGCCGGAGCGCGCGGATGGTGGGCCTGCGGCCCGAGGCGGGCCTTGTCCCACCCTACGGGCGCTCGGACGGACTCTCGCCGAGGATCGCGCGCAGCCGGCGGAGCGCGCGCAGGTAGCGCATCCCGGCAGCCGCCGGTGTGACGCCGAGGGCCTGGGCCGTCTCGCTGTTGGACAGTTGCTCGTGGTGCCGCATGAGGACGACCTCGGCGTCTTCCTCGTCCAGTTCATCGAGGGCAGAGAAAAACCGCGCCTCAAGTTCTTTGCGAATCGTCGCGGCGGCCGGTGTCAGCTCGGCATCGCGCAGCTGCGCGGCCAGGTCGAGTGACGAGCGGTCGTGAAACTCCGCGACCAGCGGTCGTTCGCGGTCGACACTGCGTCGCTGGGCTTTGCGGTGCCGGCGATGCGCATCGATCACATGATCCTTGGCCAGCTCCCGCAGCCAAAGATGAAAGGGCATCTTAGCGTCGCGAATGTAATCGGGCAGCCGGCGGCTGGCTTCCCACAGCACGTCCTGCACGATGTCGCTGGCGTCGACGCGTCCTGCCACAGCCCGATCGAGCCGCACCTGCACCATTCGCCGCAGTGACTCGCGATGGCGTTCGAGCAGCCGGCTGACCGCCTCGTGATCGCCGCCGCGAGCGTTATTGAGCAGTTCCAGCGTTTGATCCGGTTCCGGCCACATCGACGCGCGTCCGAGGAGCTGCAACTAGTCGGCCACCGCCTTGCGATAACGATCCGCCAGCCAGGCTCGAATGTGGAGCCGAGGCCGGCTGGAATCTTTGTCACCGCGATTGGCTGTGCTCTCGCCGCAAAACGCAAAGGAGACCAAGACCAGGAGCGCGGCGGCAGCCAGCAGGGAAACTCGCACCGTGCGGTCGTCGGAAAGTGTATTCAAGAGCATCCCGTCCAAGAGCGCCACAGAGGATGACGCGTGGCTGGCGGCAATCGTCGGCTCCGAATCCCAGGCGGCCAAGCGCAATTGCGGCCCGACTGGAATCCGTTCCTCTCCGACAGACGCGTCGAAATTGGTCCGCGCCAACTCGGCGGCAAAGTCTGGATCGTGTTCCAAGGCATCGGCCACTTTCGCGAGGCACTCGGTGCGTCGTTCGGTGGAAACGAGCTGGCGATGCAGCGAATCGTATTCCAGCGACAGTTCGCGGTACGTTCGCAACTTGGGAGCGAGGGCCAACACGGCGAACAGGGCCGCCGCGATGAAGAGGCTGCACCAGAACGCGAGTGCAGGGAATGGGCGAAAGCCGGCTTCGGCCGGGCCGTCGTTGGCAGGGATCGGTCGTTCGATTGTCATTGAGATAGAGGTGTTAGGAGCCGCGCACGCAGTAAGCGGTCCGCCGCAGGCGGCTCATGCAGGCTAGCTGCATGGGTGCCGGTAAAGCGCGACGCGGCTAGCCCGCAACAAAACACCGCTTACTTCGTGCGCGGCCCTTTTAAATTAAGAAAGAGTGCCCCCGTAGCGGGCCGTGGGGCCGATGATTTCCTCGATTCGCAGCAATTGGTTGTATTTGCACACGCGGTCGGTGCGACTGGCGGAGCCTGTCTTGATTTGGCCAGTGCCGAGCGCCACTGCCAGATCGGCGATCGTCGTGTCTTCGGTTTCTCCCGAGCGGTGGCTGATCACTGACGTGTAGCCGGCGCGGGTGGCCATCTGCACACAGTCGATCGTTTCGGTGAGCGTGCCGATCTGGTTGACCTTGATCAGAATGCTGTTGGCGATTCCCTTGTCGATGCCTTCCTTCAACCGCTTGACGTTGGTCACGAAGATGTCGTCGCCGACGAGCTGGCACTTGGATTTGATGGCGTCCGAGAGCAGCTTCCAGCCTTCCCAGTCGTCCTCGGAGCAGCCGTCCTCGATCGAGCAGATGGGATATTTGGAGACCAGCCCGGAGAGGAACTCGACCATGCCGTCCGAATCGAGCTTGCGCCCCTCCAACGTGTATTTCTTCGCCTTTGCGTCGTAGAACTCGGTCGCGGCACAGTCGAGGGCCAGCTTCACGTGCTCACCCGGATTGTACTTGGCCTTTTCGATCGCCTTCAGAATCAGCTCGATCGCCTCTTGGGTGGTTTTGAGATCGGTGCAAAACCCCCCTCATCGCCGACCGACGTGCTGAGCTTTTTCTCAGCCAGGACCGATTTGAGTGAATGGAACACCTCGACCCCGGCGCGAAGCCCTTCGTGAAACGACGCAAAGCCCAAGGGCACGATCATGAATTCCTGAATGTCGATCGCGTTGTCCGCATGGCGGCCGCCGTTCAGGATGTTCATCATCGGGACGGGCAACCGATTCGCCCCTACGCCGCCGATGTAGCGGAACAGCGGCAGAAAGCTCGCCCGGGCCGCGGCGTGGGAACAGGCCAGCGAGCAGGCGAGGATTGCGTTGGCTCCCAGGTTCGATTTGTTCTCGGTCCCGTCGGCGTCGATCATCGCCTGATCGATGCCCGCTTGGTCGGCCACGTCGAGATCGATCAGCACTTCCGAGAGAGTCTCGTTCACGTTGGCGACGGCCTTGCGCACGCCCTTGCCGAAAAAGCGGTTCTTGACGTCGCCGTCGCGGAGCTCGTGAGCTTCGTGTTTGCCGGTGCTGGCGCCGCTGGGGACGGCGGCCCGGCCGACCGTGCCGTCCTCGAGTTCGACGTCGACCTCGACGGTTGGATTGCCTCGGCTGTCCAGAATTTCACGGGCGCTCACTCCGGTAATCGGCAAGGTCATCGCGATCCTGTTCCTTTCGGGTCGTCTGATCCGGGGCCCCGCTTAGGCAAGGTCTCCCTGTTTGGAATTTCCGTCGCTGACGGCCCCGGTTTTACCAGATTGAGCGCGTGCCCTTCTACCGGCGGGCACTTGAGCGAGTCTCTCCGCGGACTGCCGCGTATCCAGGCATCGTCGTTTCGCGCCGACGGATCAACCAACGGCTGGGCGCTGTCACGATCGATTCGGCTGCGCCTGGTGCGATTCGGATAATACGGGTCGACCCGCCGCCGTCGGTGAATTGGCCAAGATGCTGAGCGTGCGGTGCGCCATCGTGACGTCATCGTAATGAGAATGGACGGCGGCTCGTCCGCCCCATCCGAGTTGAGCGCGGCCGGCGGGATCTTTCAGCAGTTCTTCGAGCGCGCGGGCGAGATCTGCCGGATCCCCGGGTTCGACAAGTAGCCCGCCTCCCGTCGCTTCCAGCAGTTCGGGAAACGCCCCGTGCCGTGGCTGGACCACGGGGATGCCGTTGGCGAGCGCCTCGAGCACGTAAATCCCCTTCGGCTCGCGGTAGACGGTCGGCACCGACAGCACGTCGAGCGATTTGAGAAAGCGGACTTTTTCGTCGTGCGTCGGCGGACTGCCTGCGTATTCGAAAGCCGTGCCGAGATCGCGGGCCTGTTCGCGAATGTTCTCGAAATACGCGCGGTCGCGCGCGCCTAAGTAGCCGGCCGCCCGCAGCCGCGTGTTGGGATGGTGCTTGTGGAGAATCCGGAAAGCTTCGACCAGTTGATGCAGTCCCTTTTCGGGGCAGATCCGCGCGAAGTAGCCGACCGTGAACGGGTCGCCGTTGCGCTCCGCCGGGGCTCCATCGTGTCCGGCAAGATCGATTCCCAACGGGACAATGTGAAACTTCTCGGCGGGCAAACCGAGGTAGCCGGTCATGAAGTCGCGGTAATAGGCGGAGTGCACAAAAAAACCGTCGAAGTCCCGAGCCCGGTCGCGAATGGCGGCCAGAGCCTGGCTCCGATAAGGCTCGTGCAGATCCTCCAGGAAGATGTCGTCCCCCTGCAGCACGCAGAAAATCCGACCCGCAAAGCGCCGCCGGATTCGCGCACCGATCCCACCAAAAGCGCGTTACTGAAAAAAATGGCGTCGGGCCGGAGCACGTTGACTAGGAAATCAGCCAACTCATTCACCTCACGCACTTGCGGTCCCGCCTCGCCGGCGAGCATCGCCAGCGTCAGTTCGCCCAACTGCCTGGCGTTGTTGCTGATGCCGAAGCGCGTCACCAGATCGAGGACCGCGGGACGGTCGAGCCAGCGAGTCAACGAGCGCGGCACCTTGCGCCACAGCGCCGAGCGAGTGTCGAGGTAGACGTTGATGCCACCCAAAAAAATCTGGGATGTGCTCTCGTCGACCTCATCGAGTCGCAGCGGCGTATAGGTCGGAACGAGCGTGACCTGCGCCCCTTGCTTCTTGAGTGAGCGCGCCAGGTGTTGTCGTGCATGCACGAGCCGCAAAACATCCCCGCCCCGCCGGCGGTCACGATCGCGATGTGCATGGCGTGAAGATCTCGTCGCTTGAGCGGCAAAAAGGGAGATTTTCTGCGCACTCAATGGTAGGGGGACCGGCAGGCCGTTGGAAGGGAATTGCCGCACGTAGAAACAGATCGCTTGCTGCGGCCGGAGAGGCCATACTGATTGGTGTGCCAGGTGCCCACCCAATTTGCGTTCTGGAACGCGATCGGGACGAAGGCGCGAAACCAAACGAGATCGGCAGTCTTCAGTGCCCCGTATCCGGCCACCAAGAGGACCACTAACCGAACCAAACGCCTGCCCCACTTGCGTGCGCTTTCTCGCATGGCACTTGCTCCGAGCTCCACGCCCCGCTTTTCTTGCCGGCGCTGCCCTCAAACCCTGCCTTCGTGAACCAAATCGACGACGCGTGCGTTATCAATTGTAGTGGCATTGCTGTTGGCAAGGGCCTTTGACACGATCACGGGCCGCCGAACTCCGCAGTTCCCGCGGCCACAGGGGTTGTCGCAACGATGAATGGTCTTTTCGACGAACTAAGTCGCCATGGAATCATGGCGGTGATCGGGGCGATCGGCGGCGGCATCGTGACGTGGTTCGCCGCGCGTTGGAAGCGCCGTAAAGAGCGCCTGAGCATCCTGCGAGGCGATGCCCGCGACACGATCGTCATCCAACAGCACATCGTGACGGCGACAGAAGCGGGCGGCAAAAAAGTGCCGAGCGTGCTTCGCGTCCGCCCGCTGGGGCAGGCCGAACTTTCTCGAGTCGTTCCCAATGGGCATCTGGCGGGCGAGCTCTCCCGCCGTGCTTTTCGAGTGACCCCTAAAGACACGCTGATCTCAATGGACGGGGCAGAAGGCTCGTTCCTGCTCGAGACGCTGACGAATTTCGTCTGCGACCGGGTCGCCAATGCGCCCTTCGAACACGATCTGTACGCGATGGCTCCCTGCTGCGAACCGGCCGGGATGGCCGTGCATCAACCGATCTCAATTCTGCTCATCCCGGTGTCCAGCCTCATCCTCTTCGAGAACTGGGCCGATTGCCGCAATGTTCAGGTCGAGCACGGAACGAATGGAATGCGGATCCTGACCCTGATGGAACTGGCTCGTCGTTTCCGCACGGAGCAAGAGCGGCTTGCCAAATTGCGACGCGAGGGCAAACGCACGCTCTACGAAGAGACGATCTACGTCCTCGACTTGGCCTTGGACCAGCGCACCGGCGTCATTCCTCTCAAAAATGTCCCCTGGGGACGGTTCGAGAATATCCTCAAGCTGCTCAATCTCGAATGAAACTCCGGAAAGGGGCTTTGAGTTCGGGACGGCCGCGCCGAACTTTAGGGACACCGTTCCGTCAAACAAGCAATTGCTTTGAGGGAGATGCGGCCCCAAAATAAATCGGATTGACGCTCGTTGAGCGATTTTCTTAATTGAACTCGCGCACAAGGAATGCCGCGTGTTGAGGGCCCAGACGTGCTGAAGCGAATTCTCGCATTACCGTGTTTCGCGTGGGCTGCCCTGATCGTCTACAACCGATTCTTCCTCGCGCAGCCGACCCCGGGAGGCACCCCGTACGAACAGGGAAAGCAACTTGGGCAAAACATGGCCCTCGTCTTTGCCTTCGTCCTCGCGTCGGCTGGCGTATACTTGCTGTTTTCCGATTCGGGGCAGCCGCAATCCCGTCGTCGCAAAGGCAGAAAAAATGACGGCACTTGGAATGCTGCAATCAATCCGATCTGGGCCGCCATTGTCGTCGCAATGATCGTTGCAGTCGTGGCCATTCAGTTTCTGCCCCAGAAGACGCAGCCAACAGCCGCCAAGGCTCAAGCCGGAGTTGGCGATCCGGCCGCTCAACTCTCGGCACAGGGCGCAGCTGGGGCACCCGCCGTTCCCCCTCTCGCGCCGTTTCCGCGCCCGATTCGTGGACGGAATGGCGTCGTGCGGGAGCTGGCGGATGTCGTGACCCCTCGTGATTTCGCCCCGCCGAGACTTATGGCCGACGGAAAGCCGGAGCTTCCCGAGAACTATGTGCCCGTCCAAAACGAGACTCCGCTCGTCCCCGGCACTCCTGTCAAGCACTTTTTCATTCGTTGGAAAGACGCGGTCGTGATCAGCGTTGCCAAGGAAGGGAAAGTCAAGATTCGCGAAGGAATTTCCCCATTTCTCAGACCGGTCAATCGCGACGATCTCGCGATTTCGGCGAAGACCCTCGAGTCGCTCAACGACCCCGACGCGGCGGCGAGGTATGCCGCGGTAGTGAAGGATGCGGGATTCTTGAATCGAGTCATTCAGAGATTTCCCATGACGATTCCCATTCCGGACACGGACGTTCAAGTGACTGCGGTGACGCCCCTGGCGAGGGGAGTGCCCATCAAAATTTGTGCCGGCGTCCAGTGGGCAGACGGGGTGGTGGAGGCGCTGAACAGCGACGGTTCGGTGCACATTCGCTACAGCGCACTTTCGAAGCGGACGTCGATCGAAGCGATCTGATCATCAACAAGAAGGTCTTAGAGACCTTGCTTCAGCGCCCTAAGCCCCCCACGGCGAAACAAGCGCGTGAGCGTCCGAAGACCACGGGGGGGTTGTGAGTCGCGCAGCGAATCTGCGGTTTGCAGACATTCCCGTTGCACCGGGTGCCAAAGGGCCGGCAGACTCCTCTTTTTTTCCGACCGCGAGTCGGCGCGTGAGTTGCGAACGAGGCACCGTCGCCCCGCGCGGTGCCCGGTCTCCGGCCAGGAAGGGTTGACCTTCTGCGGTTCGGCCAGAGACCCCCTGGTCAGCGGAGTCGCGGCCGCATAATCTTGGTCGCTAGACTGCGGCGGTTACTTGGGGCGGGAACTTGTCAGCACCCTAGCGAGCTTCAATGAGCGGGCAACTGGAGAGTCGTTATGCGCAGTTTCGCGACGCCTTGGGCCGGCCTCGGGGCTGCCCTGTGTTTCCTTTCGACCGGCCTCCTGCTGAGCGGTTGCGGGCAGTCCGCAGCCGGGACGCAAGGCGCCCCGCCGCCGGTGACGGTCGCCTATCCCATCGAGAAGGAAGTCACCAACTACGAGGACTACACCGGCCGCACGGCGGCGATTGACTCGGTGCAGATTACGGCCCGCGTCACCGGATACCTGGACAAGATCCATTTTCTTGAAGGGGCCGAGGTCAAGGAAAAAACAGTCCTTTACGAGATCGACCCGCGGCCTTACCAGGCGGCGTTTGATCAGGCAAAGGCCCAAGTCGCACAGAACCAGGCCGCTCTCAACCTGGCCAAGGCGAATCGTGTTCGCTACGAGGAGCTCTTCGAAAAGAAAGTGGCGACGGCCCAGGACGTCGAAACCTACCGCTCACAGGAGGAGCAGGCCGCCGCGACATTGGCCGCCTCACAGGCAAACCTCGAAACCGCCCGTCTGAATCTCGGCTGGACAAAGGTCACCGCTCCCGTCTCCGGCCGTCTCGGCCAAACGCTTGTTTCACGCGGCAACCTGGTGACGGCCGATCAGACCAGGCTGACGACGATGGTCTCGCTCGACCCCATGTACGTCTATTTCGACGTCGACGAGGCGACCGTCGAGCGGATTCAGCAGCTCATCCGCGAAGGCAAGTTCAAATCGTCCTTGCCGCAGGAAATCGGAACCCCCAGTGCCACGGAGCCCGGGGCCGGCCCCACCGTGACTAAGTCGGTCCTCCAGAGCGGTCCGCTGGCGATCGCGATCGACGAGTTGACGCACCATGCGGACCAGTTGCGGCAGGTCTACCTCGGGCTGGCGAACGAAACGGGGTTTCCGCACATCGCCTACGTCGATTTCGTCAACAATCAGCTCAACCTGGCGACGGCAACTTTGCAGGTGCGGGGCATCTTCTGGAACCCTAAGCCGCCCATCGGCCCGCGCGTCTTCGATGCGGGAATGTTCGTTCGCGTGCGCGTGCCGACGAGTCCCACCTTCCAAGGTCTGCTCGTCAGCCAAGAGGCGCTCCAGACCAATCAGAACCTGAAATACCTCGACGTGTTAAACGATCAGGACGAGGTCGTTCGCCGCGATGTGACGCTCGGAGGCATCCAGGACAAACTACAAGTGATCGCAAAGGGCTTAGGCCCCAAAGAGCGCGTCGTGATCAGCGGCATGCAACATGTGCAGCCGGGGGGCAAGGTGACGCCAAAATTGATTCCGATGCCCGTGATGGCGGAATCGGCAGAGTCCCCGACGTCTTCTCCGCAAGTGAAGGCCCAAGAGTCGACCTCAAAGTCCGGGCAAGAATAGGACAGCCACACCGATGTTTGCCCGTTTCTTCATCGATCGGCCGATCTTCGCCTGGGTGCTCTCGCTGGTCATCATCCTGGTCGGCGGCGTGGCCGCGTTCACGCTGCCGGTCGATATGTACCCTCCGATCACCCCGCCCACGGTGCAAGTCACCTGTGCCTATCCTGGCGCAAATGCCCAGGTCGTTGCCGACACCATCGCCGCGCCACTGGAGCAGCAGGTCAACGGCGTCGAAGGCATGATCTACATGTCGTCGCAGTCGACGAACGACGGCTCTTATGTGCTGACCGTCACGTTCGAGATCGGCACCGACGTCAACATGGCGCAGGTGCTCGTGCAAAACCGGGTTGCGCTGGCCACGCCCCAGTTGCCGGCCCAGGTGCAGCTCCAGGGAATCAATGTCCTCAAGACCTCGCCCAATATTCTATTCGGCATCAACCTCATCTCGCCCGACCGCCGTTATGACGCTCTGTTCCTCAGCAACTTCGCCACCATTCAAATTCAGAACGAGCTGGCCCGCATCAAGGGGGTGGGACAGATCAAGATCGTCGGGATCGGCAATTACAGCATGCGGATCTGGGTCGACCCGTACAAACTGGCCAGCCGCAGCCTCACTGCCGTCGACGTCGTCAATGCCGTGACGAACCAGAACGTGCAGGTGGCGGCGGGCAACGTCGGGCAGCAACCCGTTCCCCCAGGGCAGATCTTTCAGCTTCCGATGGATGCCTTGGGACGGCTCGACACGGAGAGGCAGTTCGGAGACATCATCCTCAAAGCTGGCCAGGCCACGGCCAGCGGAAATCCGTCGAGTCCGATCGTCCACGTGCGCGACGTCGCCAAAGTTGAAATGGGGGCCCAGAGCTACGACCAGTTCTGCCGCCTGGATGGCGAGCCGTCCTGCATCATTGCTGTGTTTCAACTCCCCGGTTCCAACGCCCTCGACGTTGCGAAGCTCGTCAAAGCCCGAATGGAATACCTGAAGGCGCGGTTTCCGCCGGGGCTCGACTACCGGATTGTCTACGACACGACCCCCTTCATCACGCAGTCGATCGAGGAAGTCGTTCACACGCTCATCGAGGCGATCTTCCTCGTGGCCCTTGTCGTCCTGTTCTTCCTGCAGGACTGGAAGGCCATGATCCTGCCGATGATCGACGTCCCGGTGTCGCTCGTCGGCACCTTTGCCGTTCTGGCCGTGCTCGGCTTCAGCCTGAACAACCTCACGCTGTTTGGCCTGGTGCTCGCGATCGGGATCGTCGTGGACGATGCGATCGTCGTTTTGGAAAACATCGAGCGGCTGATCGGCACGGGCTTGAACGCGCGGACCGCGACGATCCAGGCGATGGACGAGCTGACCGGGCCGATCATCGCCATCACGCTCGTGTTGGCCTCGGTCTTCATCCCCAGCGTTTTCATTCCCGGGCTCACGGGGCAGTTTTATCGGCAGTTCGCAGTCACCATCGCCACGGCCGTAATCATCTCGGCCCTCAACGCGCTCACGTTGACGCCTTCGCGGGCCGTTTTCATCTTCAGCACGGAAGAAACCGACGCGCATGGCGAGCCCAAGAAGGAGGCCCTGCCCTGGTGGATCTTCGGCGTGATCGGCGGGTACGTGACATATTCGCTCGCCCCGACTTTCGCCGGAATGGGGTTGGCTGTTCCCGGGAGCGAAGGGCAAAGCTGGCCCGTCTGGTTGGGCCTGATAGCGGCCTGGTTCCTCCCCGGAGCGATTGTCGGGGGCGTGATCGGCTGGTTGATCATTCGGCCGGTCAACGCCGTGCTCGGCACTATTTTTCGCGCGTTCAACCGAGTGTTTGACCACGTGACCACCCTTTACGGGTGGATCGTTGGCCGGTTCATGCGGGGCGCGGCCGTCGTGGGACTTGTCTACGTCGGTCTGCTCTTCGCAACCTGGTGGAGCGTGGTCTACGCGCCCAAGGGTTTCGTTCCCACACAGGACCAGGGGTACCTGCTGGTCAACGTGCAGCTGCCCGACTCGGCTTCGGTGCAGCGGACCGAAGTCATCATGGAGAAGATCTCTAAGATTGCCAGAGAAATTCCCGGCGTGGCCCACACCGTCTCGATCTCGGGCACGTCATTCCTCTTGTCAACGAACGGGTCGAACTTGGGCTCGATGTTCGTGGTCATGGAACCCTTCGATCAAAGGAAAAGCCACGAGCGCTACGACGAAACCATCGCCCAAAAGATCCAGTCGCGCTGCGCAGGAGGTCGAGGGGGCCATCGTGCTCGCCTTCCGTGCGCCCCCCGTTCGCGGACTGGGCAATGCCGGCGGCTTTCAGTTTCAGACCGAGCAGTACGGCTATTTCGATCTGCCTGAGCTGCAGAAGGACACCGACGCGCTCGTGCAGCGGCTCAACGGCGATCCGCGATTTGCCGGGGCGTTCACGGTGTTTCGCTCCGCCACTCCCGGCCTGTTCGTTGATATCAACCGCTCCAAGGTCCAGGCTCTGCAAATCCCCATCCAGGACGTCTTCACGACGCTCAACGTCTACATGGGGGGGCTCTACGTCAACCAATTCGATCAGTTCGGTCTGGTCTGGCAAGTACAAGTCGAGGCGGCCCCGGAATTTCGCACGACAGCCGACATGCTCAAACAGTTTCAGGTGCGAACGAGCCAGGCGCAGATGGTGCCGATGGGCTCGATTGCCGCGGTTCGCAATTCGGCCGCACCTCTGCTGGTGATGCGCTACAACATGTACGCCTCGGCCTCGGTGAATGGGAACTCCGCCCCCGGAGTCAGCTCGGGGACGATCGTCGACGCCGTCACCCAGATCGCCAAAGAGATGGGCATCCCCTTCGAGTGGACGCAAACGACGTATCTCGAGGTGCAGGCGGGAAACATCGCGCTCTTGATCTTCGCCCTCGGAACGCTGCTCGTCTACTTCGTGCTCGCCGCGAAATACGAAAGCTGGAACCTCCCGCTGGCGGTTATTCTTGTCGTCCCCTTGTGCATGCTGGCGGCCGTGGCGGGGATGATGATCGCCCGGCTGCCGATCGACATCTTCGTGCAGATCGGCCTGTTAGTGCTGGTCGGCCTGGCGAGCAAGAACGCGATTTTGATCGTCGAATACGGCCGCGATCAAAGGCTCCAGGGTAAGGAGCTGCACGAGGCGGCCCTGACGGCAAGCAAAATCCGCTTCCGGCCGATCATCATGACGTCGTTCGCCTTTATCTTCGGCGTGATGCCACTGGTGCTGGCCACCGGGGCCGGGGCCGAGATGCGCCAATCGCTCGGCACAGCCGTCTTCAGCGGCATGATCGGCGTCACGCTCTTCGGCATCTTCTTGACCCCGGTCTTCTTCTTCGGTCTCTCGTGGCTTGCCGAACGCAGACAGCGTAACGCCGCGGCGCCCCCGTCGACCGAACAGCATGAGCCTTAAGGCTGCCGCGGTCCGGAAGCTTCGGACACGGCTCAGCTAGCGATCGCTATGCTGGCGAGCGGCCCGATTTGATCCACGGCAACAGCCTGTCAATGGGCCGCCTCACGGGCCATTTTTCTTCGGAATGTTATACTTGACAAACACAGCGATCAATCGGGGTCACACGCCGTCGGGACTTCGCATTAGGTTGCGGCGTTCGTCTTCGTCTCTTTCGGTCCAGGTGGGCCGTGACGCCCAGCGGTTTGTAACCGCACGGATTGCGTAGCGGCAGAGCCGCATGAACAGGACAAACGCATTCACTGCAATTACCGGATAGAGCGGCGCGTAGAGCATCATCATCACGATTCCCATCGCCCTATTCTAACTGCTTTCCGCCTTGCGCCCTCCCCTCGCAGGAGAGGGGCCGGGGGTGAGGGGCTCCCTCTCCCCACAGGAGCGGCCGAGGGTGACTGACGCGCTCAAATAAGGTGGCAGGACCTGCCACCTTATTGGTCGCCCTTGGTGTCGAGCTTTCCGACGGTCAGGCAAAAACTTTTGAAGTAGTTTATGAGCGCGTAGAAACTCGGTCTTCGCGAACTGCATTTTTGACCGTAGGATGAAAGAAGAGCGTTGTCGCTCGTGGCCAACGGTGGCGCTGCACGTACTGCGTTTTGCCGCGATTTTGAGCGACGTTAATGAAATGTCATCCGAAGGGGGTGTGGTGTGGTCACCTACTTTTAGTAGGTCTTTTAGTAGGTAGTTGACCACACAAACTAGATGACCACACCAGCGCGATGACGGCGAACGATTGGAGATTCCTGTGGCCCAAAAGGCAGACGAATCCTTGAGGCCGGGAAGGCGAAGGCAATCGGCACAAACGCAATACAAGCCAAACGCTGCGCCGGATTTGCGCCGGATTCTTCGCGCGCATAAAAAAAGACTCACGACGAATTCGCCGTAAGTCCTTGCCGTGGCAATGGCCGAGGCGGGGCTCGAACCCGCACGTCCCTATCGGGACACAGGATTTTAAGTCCTGTGCGTCTGCCTATTCCGCCACTCGGCCTAATGGTATGGCATAAAGACTTGCGACAATTCGCCGCTCCCTCCGGTTCGCTGATCTACATGTAGTTTACAGAGAACCCGTACGGGATTGCGGCGTCGAGACACGCTTTCCGACGTCGGGAATGTACAGCCCCTCGACCGCCTTCGTCAATCGGTTGGCCATGTTCACGTACAGCTTCGTCGTCGTCAGGGTCTTGTGCTGCATCAACGCCTGCAACTGGAACAGATCCATCGATCCCGCGTTCATCGTGGCAAACCCACGTCGCAGGTCGTGGAACCCGTACCAGTGCCCGCCCTTGCCCCCCTTCGGCATTGGCTTGCCGTCTGGAAGTTTGGCCGCCTGCTGAATCGCCGCGAAGCAGTCCCATAGCGCCCGCCTGTTCGTGTCCCACGCGAAAACGTGCGTCTGGCCAAACGTCTGGATCTTCCGCAGGTGCTCAACGACGATCTTGTGCAGGGGGATGAAGCAATCACGCTTCCCCTTGTTGTGCTCCGCTTGGCTGATGGCCGTCCCAGCGTCGAGATCCACGTCAGACCACTTCAACGCAAGCAACTGTCCGACGCGCCATCCGCTCATGTAGGCGAAAACGATCAGCGCTCGCCACCAATCGCCGGCCGCCACGTTCGGAATCCGCTTCGGTCTTTTCGCCGCGTCGCAAGCCGCGTAGATCCCCGCGAAGTGTTCGGGCGGAACAAACGTCGGCATCTTCTCGACGTGACGTGCAAACTCGAATGTGGGCACGTCGTTGATGACCTTCCACCGCTTCGCCCGTTTGAGCGCATGCCGCACGTAGCGCAGCTCGCGATTGATGGTTGCAGGCGACACCGGCGCCCGCTCCCCGTCGCCGGCGAGTCGCTTTCGCTTGAAATCGTCGATGGTTCCGCTGTCGATCGTGCGAACGCGCGTTGGCTTCATCACGGCTGTAAACGTCGAGAGCGATCGCCTCGCCGTCAGTGCCGACGTCGCCGCTCGGCTTCGCTCAAGAATCCGGCTTTCGTACAGATTGACGAATTCGTTCCAGGTCATTTTTTCCCGGCTTTCATACGTGCCGGTGACAAGCTGGGAATGGAGCTTGTCGGCCAGGCGATTCGCCACCGTCCGGCCCCGCTCTCCCGGCCCGCAGGATTGTGCATGCCGCTTGCCTCGCGGGTCGATCCACCCGACGTACCAGCTCGCTCTCTTGCCGTATTTCTCGACGTGTCGAGCAAACTGGAAAACCCACGCTTTTTTTCCTGATCGTTTGCGTGCCCGTCGCTTCGGATTTTGTTCGGCCTCACCTGTTTGCAACGTCGTCATCGTTTCTGGCCTTTCCTTCTAATTTCTTCTCGCGCCTTCCGGCACTGGTTCTGAGCCGCAAGGTTCTATATTGATGGCTTGCTTATGTCCGCCATCCGGCTTCAAGGCTGGCGTGCGTGGATTGCCAGCGGGTGGTCGCTGAGCCTAGCTGAGTAAACGATCTTCCCTTTCAACCAGAACAGCTCGACAGTAGGGCCGACCTCCGCCAGGCGAAGAAACCAATCTCTGTCGCTCTTGGTCGGTTCGGCATCAAGGACAATCGCAAGGCGATTGCGCCGCGGCCGCACCGGGTAATAAGCGTATTCGAGGATCTGGCCAAGCGCCTCCCGCAATGCATGTCGCGTCGACTGCCCGTGGCACGTCTCTGAGCTCGAAGAGCCACGACTGACCGCTGTGCTTACATGAAATGTCCACCGGTTTGTGTTCAACGCGGATTGACGTTGCTCCGGCGTTTCTAAGCCACTTTACGATTTCGTTCGACAAGCGATTGTGCAGCGGGGCGATTTCCAAGAGTAGTTCCGGGGTGCAGCGGGTGTACGCGTCTTCCCGCAGTTGTTCCGGAGCGAAGTGAATGTCTAATTGCTCCTCGTCTTCGCTTCGCGCTCGACGCGATCTGTCGACGACAGTCGGCGTTCGTTTCTCAATCGGCTCTTTTCGGGGCGCTTTGGCATCGGGCTTCGCGGCATCGGCCCCACTTTTCGCCGGCCTCTTTCCATCAGGCCGCAATCGCACAAATTGGGTCTTGGTCCTAATTCGCAGGTTTCCGAATCGCTGGGCGCACCACTCTGACAGGCTGCGGCGGAGTTCAGGCGAATCTTCGTATTGCCCCCCAAGCACCTTCTGAATGGCTTGACCGGTTCGGCCGGTCCTGCCCCCCGCGAAACCTGCACGCCCGTGTCGACCACCGTGTCGCAGGTCGTTGGCCTCCTCCCGCAAAGCGGCATAACGAGGAAATGTTATGTCTCGTATGCCGACGAATTTGGTGGGAGCGAAATTCCTCGCGTCCTCATCCACAACCCAATACTCAGTCAATTTGACGAGATCGGCAGCGAGATCACGGTACTCAGCAAGATCGCTCGTGAAGCGAAGTACATTTTCACGAATCTGGTCCGCACTTTGCACGAACTTCAAGTTGTTCGGCATAGATTCTCAATTCTCAGGGGCAACGAATTTGAGCTTCGCCACGTCGCTTTCAGGCCGCCGCCGAGCAGAGCCGCGACGGCTTGCCCTTGTGCCGGGGGCACATCTCGAAGGGCGACGCAGCCGCTGTCAGCAATGGGTGCCACTAACGTAGCGGCGAGGTTGGCTGCTCTCCAATCAACCCTCTTGATCAACTCTGCGTAGGCACCTGACACGACCGCGATGACCGACCGGCACCCAGTGCGATGAGCGTAGTTCACAAGGCATTTTTCGAGCAGTCCGCGCGCCGCCATTCGGACATCCAAGGCTCCCGGCCACGTTGTCTATCAGAATCAGCGGGTCGCCGCAGATCGCCAAAGCCGTGATGAGCTTTCGGCATTCTTCGTTGCTGCCGGGATTGGTCATCCGCGGAATTTCGCGTCCGTTGACGATCAATGAAATCACTTCGGCCAGCAGGGTCTTCCCACTGCCGGCCGCGTTCGCGTCGAACAAGAACAGCGGAGCCGGACCGCCGAACGCCCGTCGAGCAAGCGCCGTGACGAAGGCCGCCAGCCACGTTGAACGATGGGCAGCTTTTTCGAATGGGAAGTCCCTCACAAGATCCAACAGCACGTCTCGGGCCGCTATCGCCTCCGCCCTGTTCGGCGTTGCGAGTATCCGCGGAATTTGCCCCGGCGGCTTATAAATCAGCCCGGTCGTCGGGTCGTAACCCGGCACGTCCAGAATTGAGCCGTCGGCACGCAAAACGGGGAATTCCGTGACCGCCTCAAGCGGCCGGATCGTCGGATAGTTGCCCCGTGCGTGAATTGCCTTGACGCACCAGTCCGGCGGATGCGCCTCGACGGTGCGGACGCCGCCCTTCGACTCGACGTGCTTCACAAACCGGGCCGTTTGCGCCAGCCGCTCCCGCAAAACAGCTTGCGGCAGGTCCGACAATCGGGCGCGTTCTCGGGCGCTCGATCCCTTGAGAATCTCCCCCGTCGTGAACGACGTGTACGAGCCGCCCGGCGCTCGAGAAAATCCCGTCATCACAAGCTAACGCCCTGACCGCCTGATCGTTGACGTCGTGCTCGTCTGTTGTGACGACGATCTCGGGGCGGTCGTCGTGCTCCCCCGCCCGCAGCGAGTACCGATGTCCTCGCAACGTCCCGCCTCGCGCCATTCCTTTTCGGCGTCACGAACGCGCTGAAGGATCTCGGCATCGCTCCAGTCCCGCGGAAACGGTCGTTCGACAGCGTATGCTCGAATTGCAGACAGTGCCGTTGAATCGTCCAGGTCATGCTCGACGGTCCGGCACGCCGCAGCGTGCAAGCGTCCTGAGCCATCGTTGTGGTCCGCCATCTTCATACGCCGCATCGCTGCAACGCATCGGGCGGCCTGATCTTGGCTGGACGTGCGTGCGGCACTCGTCCCGGCATTCGTCAGACGTGGAGCCGTGGGCTTTGATCTTTCGCCCACCTCGACGAGAACGGCGTTCGCCAAGCATTTGACCGCCTCACACAGCAGGGCGGGATCGACCGCAGCCGGCACACCGTGCCTGCTGCCTTCCCATTCGATAGACTCGCCGGTTTCGTGGACGCTCCCGGGGAAGACGGTTTGCGTACCGGTCGAGCGCAGCTCGACGATCATACCGGCCGACTTGCTCTTGTGTTTCTTCGTAGCAACGGGAGCCGTGACGTGATACAGCCAGTGTGAGCGCCGTTTGCTCGGGCGACCGAAGATAGCCGATGTCGCGGGAAGATACTGAGGCGCCAGTTCGACGGCGCGGGGATGGTCCAGGTCCACGTCGATGCGCCAGCCGGATGGCTCGCCCAACAGTACGCCGATGTTCTGTGGCTCTCCGTTAAAGTGTGCCGGCAAGTCGGCGTCGGTAAGTCGCAGCGCTGGCCAGCCGGGGAGCACGGCCTTCTTGGAGCGGAACGGAATCGGGATGACGGACCAGCCGCCGGCCGTGTAGCGTCGAGCAATTTCGAGAGCGGTCATCGTGAGTCGTTGATCCGGTTCGCGGCCAAATAAGACAGCAGGTCGGCTCGCGTGTAACGGATCGCACGATTGACGATCCTCGATGCCTTGATCCGGCCGCGCCGTCGCTCGTCGCGCAATTGATGCTCTTCGAGCCCGAGCAGACGCGATGCTTCCGCTTCGCTGAACGCCAAGCGATCGCCGAATGGTCCCCGGATTTCGTCGAGCTTGGCAATCGTCGAGGCGACGGTCTGGCGAATGAGCGGTTCAAACTCGGACGGGTCGAGGTTCACTTGCACGGCGTTGGCTCCTCAGACGGAAGCCAGCCGCGGATACGCATCGCATCGACGATCACCGGAACCATTAGGCTCGGAATTGCGCGTCGCCCGGCAAAGCGCCCAGGTTCGGGAAGGTCGCCACTCTCAAACAGACGGCGCATGCGCCATGTTGGCACGCCGAGAACCTTGGCGACGTCCGCGGTACTGAAGAATTGCTGCGTCATCGGCTTTCCCTTCGCCGTGCGTTGTCATTCGCACGACGAATCGATTATCCGAAAGGGAGCCGCAGCGCAAGAAGTCGACGGAAAACCGATCACGGGGGGTTCCGCCTCCCAGCCGAAAGCCGGTCACACTAGCAAAATAGGGTCGCGGAGAATTTCAAGATTTTTTTGGTGGGCCAGTTTTCCTCCGTTTTCCGCCGGGGGTTTTTCGCTCGCCCGAATGCTCGTTTGCTGCGGTTCGGTTCCTTACAGCAGCTTCCTTCGCTTTCCAGTAGCGTATCGCGTCCCGGAGTTGCGTCGTCGTGGGCTTCGGATCGCTTGGGTGCTCTTGCTTGTATTTGTTACAGATCGCTCGTGCGGTTACGTTGGCGTTTTCAAATTTCATCTTCTTGGACAGCTCGAAAAGTTCGAGCCACTGCGGAGGGCGTCCGCCATCTCTCTTGTCTCCGCTGGCCGCTGTATACAGCGGCTGATTCGAGTCGCAGAACGTGCGAACCAGATCGTCCAACAAGGCATCGTCGATTGACCTGTATCTCTTCACGCCGCGGACATGGTTGTCGAGAATTCTACCCGGTGGAAGCGGGAGCATCTCGCAATCGTAGACGGGGCTGTTGAAGATGTCGCGGAGAATGGCGTGTGCCTTCACGGCTTCCGCATGATTGGAATGTTTGAGCACGTTTTCCAGGTTCCGCAGTGCAGCGAACACCAGTTGAAACGGCCGCACATGCGCGGGCCGCTCCTCAGGATCGCGGAATCGGAGCCACCAGTCCCTACCGGCTGGCGGATCGTCGATCGCCTGCCCCCAAGTGCGCGTTTTCGTCCAAGTCTCATTCACTTTGACGAACGATTCGGGAGGGCCGGGGTTTTGCAGCAATTGCCGGTTGGCGCCGATCAACTCAACGACGGCCTCACGAATCGCTACCGCTTCGCTGCCGGGCGTCTCGGAACGCTTGCGGGGGCTGAAGCGCATGCCAGCCATAGAGCACCGTTTGTCTGGCTCGGGCCGGTCCGGGTGGGCCGCGGGACAAACGGAAAACCGCGTCCACGCCCGGTCCGCGTTAGCCTTGGCCGCTTGCAATCGGCCGTAGCACCCGATCCGGCGAAATTCTATCGTGAAGATCCCAGGCGGCTCCTTCCAGCACATCCACTTAATTCGACGGCAACGGGGGCAGGCCAAGCTCCTTCAGAAACTTGTTATGCCTGGCGGTAGCTGCCCTGATCGACTTCTCGATTTCCACCAATTCGCGATGCGTCGCCGCCAGGTCGATCTCCTGCTTCCGCTTCTGCCGTGCTGACGTAGCGGGAGATGTTCAGGTTGAAGTCGTTCGCTTCGATCTCCTTCATCTCCACACGGCGGGAATATCGTTCAATCGGCTTGGCGGTGCGCTTTTGGTAGGTCTCGATGATCTTGGCGATGTGCTCGTCCGTCAGTTGGTTCTGCCGCTTGCCCTTCTCGAAGTGCTCGGCCGCGTTGATGAACAGCACGTCGTCGGGCTTCTTGCATTTCTTCAGCACGAGAATGCAGACCGGGATGCCGGTCGAATAGAACAGGTTCGCCGGCAGGCCGATCACGGTGTCGATGTGCCCGTCCTTGAGCAGCTTGGTGCGGATGCGCTCTTCCGCGCCGCCGCGGAACAGCACGCCGTGCGGCAGGATGATCGCCATCACGCCGTCGTCCTTCAGGTAGTGCAACCCGTGCAGCAGGAACGCGAAGTCGGCCGCGCTCTTGGGGGCCACGCCCGTGTTCTTGAACCGCATGTCCTCGCCCATCGCTTCGGTCGGCTCCCAGCGATAGCTGAACGGCGGATTGGCCACCACCGCGTCGAACTGCTGGCTTCTTTGCCGGGTTCGTCTCGCGCAGCATGTCCCAGTCGTTGGTCAGCGTGTCGCCGTGGTAGATTTCGAACTCCGTGTCCTTTACCCCGTGCAGCAGCATGTTCATGCGCGCCAGGTTGTAGGTCGTGATGTTCTTTTCCATGGCCGTAGATCTTCCCGATGTCCCTGCCGGCTCGCCATGCGGCTGCCGCACGTTCAGCAGCAGCGAGCCGGACCCGCAGGCGAAGTCGAACACGCTTTCCAGCCTCTTCCGCTGTGCCGGTCTTCGGTTCCTGGCTGTCGAGCGTGACGATCGCCGGAGAGGATGCTCGAAATCTGCTGCGGCGTGTAGAACTCGCCCGCCTTCTTGCCTGAGCCGGCCGCGAACTGGCCGATGCAGGTACTCGTAGGCGTCGCCGAGCGTGTCGGTGTCGGTGGAGAACTCCGCCAGTCCCTCGGCGATCTCGCGTGATGATCGAGCAGAGCTTGGCGTTGCGGTCATCGTAGTTTCCGCCCAGCTTGTCCGAGCCGAGATTGATCTCCGAGAACAGCCCCTGGAAAGTGCTCTAGAACGACTCGTTCCTCGATGTACTTGAAGCCCTTCTGCAACGTGTTGAGCAGTTCGCCGTCCTGCGTGCGGGCCAGGTGGACGATGCTCGTCCAGAGATGCGCGGGCTTGATGACGTAATGCACCTTGCGGCGCATCTGCTTCTCGAACGCCGCCACGTCATCGCGGATTGTCCGCATACCACACCGTCAGCGGCGTCCGCCCGCCGTTGCCGATGGCATTTGGGTCGGGATAGTCCTGCCTCGAGTTCCTTCTTCGCCGCCTGCCTCGTAGTTGTCCGAGAGGTAGCGCAGGAACAGGAACGACAGCATGTAGTCGCGGAAGTCGTCCGCGTTCATCGCCCCGCGCAATTGGTCGGCGATGTTCCAGAGGGTCTTGCCGAGTTGTTTTTGGTCGTCGTCGGTCATTGAGTGCTTACTCCGCGTTAGCTCGGGAACAGTTCCGGGTTGAACGGGTGGAGCGTTTCGATGAATTGCGTCAGAAGCCTCGCGGAAGTACGTCCTTGTTCTCCGTCCATCATCTCGCGCGGTTCGTACAGCGAGTAGTCGCCGTGGCTCAGCAGATTGATCAGCTCGCGTGTGAATACGTCCCGTCCGAGTCGTCGTCTTCGGGCTTGATGCACTCGTCCAAGTTTCGCGTACCCGTGGAAGCTAGCCGTCTTCTCCATCACCCGGCGCAGCATGTTGAAGTGGTGCGTGTACAGTGTCGCCAGACTTTTGCGCCTCGTGCAGCTCGACCAGCGAAGCCACGTGGTGGAAGAATGGCGTGCTGTCGGTGTCCCGCACGGTGAATGCACCTGGCTGCCGGCCTGCGACTGGCTAGTCAGGAAGTACTTGCGCGGCTTCTTCAATCTCGTTGCACAGGACGTTGAAGAACAGCGCGTGATGCGTCGACATCACCATCCTCAGCCGATTCGGCGAGTCCTTCAGCATCTGGGCCAGGTGGTGTCGCCACCATCACGGCGTTGTTTTCATCCAGCGAGGAGATCGGGTCGTCGATGTAGATGTACTTCACCCATTTGTACGCCTCGGCCTCGTCGAGCACGAGTTGGACGATGGCGAGGAAGAAGCACCAGATGAAGATGTTCTCCTCGCCGCGGGAGACCTTGATGTCGTCCACCATCTCGCAGTCTCGCCGTCGCTCTGCACTTCGCGCGAAAAGCTTACTTCCCACTCGATCGTGTCGATCCTGAAAGTCGAAGTCGGCATAGCGGTTCAGCAGCGGGCGGATGCGGTTGTCCATCTCCAGTTCGCCCAACCCGGCGAAGAAACGTGAGTCCTTGTTGATCTTTCAGCACTCGCTCGCGGTCGTTCGCCAGATCGTTGTCCCACTGAAACAGGTCCTCGGTGAAGGCGTTGAAGTAGAGCGTGTCGCGGCTCGTCGCCGTTCTTGCCAAGGTTCTTGAACTCGGTCGATAGACGCGTCTTGCCCGTGCCGTTGTAGGCGTAGAGCAATACTGAACTTCTTCGTCTTAAGTTCCTCACGGAGGTGCTGCGCCAGTGCGGGCAGATCGGGAAATGACATATCGGGCATGGCTCAATCCCTCTCCGGCGACGGAAACAGTTGCTGCATCAAGCCCTGCTTGTGCGTCTTGAGGGCGTCGAGCTTCTCGGCTTCGGCGGCGATCCGGGTGTCGAGGGCAGAAAGGCAGTCGGCGATTCGCTCTTGCTCTTCAATTTGCGGGAAGAGAAATTCCAGCCTTAACCACGAGTCGAGCTTGAAAAGCATTTTCTCGATCACGATACCCACGCTCGACTGAAGGAATGACGCGCTGAACGGCCGGCTGCTGGGCGAAGTAATTGAAAAACTCGATATTGCATTCAGGTTTCGGCCTCAATACAGAGTACTCATTTGAGACTATTGAACCTCTCAAATCACGTGGCACAAGCCCACAAGCGTTGTGAACAATCTGCCTTTTTGAAATGAGAAAATCATTCGTTTTCACCATGAACTGAGATTTAACCTTTATTGAACGCCCTTTGAGTCGCTTGCGCTGATACAACTCCACCATAGCGGCGTTTCACAGTCACAAGTGAGTATTCCTGCTCGTCATCCATCTCAATTGGACGAACCGACTCTTTGAGCATTGCGCCGATCTTCTGCAGTGCCCATGTCGGCCCTTTGCGGAACTCGGGGAAGCGGAGGCGGGGGAGGGTTTCGCCTTCGCGGGGGAAAAGCTGCTGCATCAGGCCTTTCTTATGAGCCTTCAGCGCCTCCACTTTCCGCCCTTGCGCGGCAATCACCTCGTCCAGCGACGTCAGACAGTCGGCGATCTTCTGTTGCTCGCGTTCGCTGATGGATAGCCGACTGAGATACTCGCGCATCGAATCGATGTCGCCCCTGGGCATCTTCAGCACCTCTTGTGCGCCGTTCACTGATCATCAGGCAATCGTACGCGTCAGTTTTCAGGAACAGAGATCAAATACGACTTGGACAGCGCGTTGCATTGCCCGTACCACGAATGACGTCGTTTGATGCGACAATCCGTTGCGGTCGGCCGATGCCAAATCTTCTTTAGGTAGGGTCGAATGTTGGAAATTAGCACATCATCGACTTGATATCGCGTTACTGAAGCAGTCGATGGCAGCTTGGAAGCAGTGCGTGATCCTCGCCATAATCCGGAAGCAACGTTTCGGCGCTGAAGCATAATCGCTGGATCGTGTCTGCTTAGAAACCAGTCGTCTTCTCATTGCACGATGTCTGCGACGTCGGCAAGTCGGACCAACTGCCCAGTCGTCCAGTCTCTCCCGAAACTCCGGAAACCGCAGCTTCGGCGTCAACGTTCGTTTGTCGTCCTTGGCCATCGCTTATTCCTCGTACGCCTTGAGCCCGGAGATGTCGCGGCCGCCGGCGCGTTTCTTCAGGAGCGGGACGAGGTCGGCCATCAGGGCCAGTTCCTTTTCCGTGCGGGCACGCCAGCCGAGGTCGAGCGGGGCGAGCAGTTCGGTGAGCTGTTCGCCGTCGAAGATCATGCGGGCGAGGATGGTGTCGACGAAGGCCTGCGAGCGCCTCGGCGGCAGGCCGTGCTTCTGCGCGAGCGGCGGCAAGCTCGGCGGCGTGCTTCTCGGCCTTGAACCGCTGGTAGCCGGCGCGGATGGCGGCCTCGTCGAGGCCTTCGCCGGCCTTGAGGCCGCGGACGTATTCGGTGATCGCGTCCCGCTCGTCGATGAACTTGGAGTCGGCGGCGATCAGCCCGATGAGCTGCTCGCGGCTCATCGTCGCCTTGCCGGGCCCCTTGGCCTGGAAGTCGGTGATGAGCTTCATGATGTAGTCGTAGTCGATCACGGCGATGGCGAAGAGGACGAACTCGAAATCGAGCTGGTCGACGGCGGGGTCGGTCTTCTCGCCGGGCTTTTCGCGCTGTTCCCGCAGCCGCTGGGCGGTTTCGAGGTATTGGCCGCGGAAGGCGTGCAGGTCGTCCTTGGGCAGGATGGTCTCGATCGTCTGTTCCTGCTCGGGCGTGAGGTCGGTGTACTGGTCGAGCTGGGTCTGGAGGCGCTGCACTTCCTTGAAGTGCTTGATGAAGGCGGCGCGGGCGTCGTCGCCCTTGAGGTTGGCGACGTCTTCGGGCTTGCCGGCGAGGCCCTGCGACTGCATGAAGCTGTCGAGGGCCGTCTTGGCCTCTTTGAGCTTTTCGATGACGACGGGGGCCTTGTCGACGAGCCAGATCTCGCGGGCCTGTTCGACCTTCGCGCCGGAGAAGAGGGCGATGGCGGCATCGACGGCCTCCTGCTGGCCGCGGAAGTCGAGGATGTGGCCGTAGGGCTTGGTGTCGTTGAGCACGCGGTTGGTGCGGCTGAAGGCCTGGATCAGGCCGTGGTGCTTGAGGTTCTTGTCGACGTAGAGCGTGTTGAGGTACTTGGTGTCGAAGCCGGTGAGGAGCATGTCGACGACGATGGTGATGTCGAGCTTCTCGCGGCCCTTCTTCGGCAGGTCGGCAGTTGGGGAACTGCTGGTCCTTGATGCGCTTCTGGACGTCCTGGTAGTAGAGGTCGAACTCGTCGATGCGGTGGTTGGTGCCGAAGCGGGCGTTGTAGTCGGCGATGATGGTCTGCAGAGCGCTTCTTCTTGCTCTCGGGGTCGTGCTTGTTGTCTTCCTGTTCCTGGGGCAGGTCTTCCTGAATCTGCTTGACGTCGGGGCTGACATCGGCGGGCGGGGAGAAGACGGCGGCGATGTTGAGCGGGACGAATTCCGGGTCGGCCATGCTTGCTTCTCGGTCTGGAGCGTGCTCGAACAGGCCGTAGTACTCGATGGCGTCGTTGATGCGAGGCGGTGGCGAGGAGGGCGTTGAACTTGCGGCCGCCGGTGGCGGCGTCGTGCTTGGCGAGGATGGCATCGACGACGGCGCGTCTTGGCGAGCGTTTCGCCGGGCTTGAGTGCTCCTTGCTCCTCGGGCTTGTAGTAGTCGACGTGGAAGCGCAGGACGTTGCGGTCCTCGATGGCGTGGGTGATGGTGTAGGCGTGCAGCTCCTTCTGGAAGAGGTCTTGCGTGGTTTTGAGCGTCTGGACGTCGCCTTCGATGCGCTTGTAGCTGGCGTTCTCCTCGAAGATGGGCGTGCCGGTGAAGCCGAAGAGCTGGGCGTTGGGGAAGAACTCCTTGATGGCCTGGTGGTTGTCGCCGAACTGCGAGCGGTGGCACTCGTCGAAGATGAAGACCATGCGCTTGTCGCGGAGCGGTTCGAGGAGGTCCTTGTAGGTCGCCAGGCCCTTCTTTTCCCGGCCCTTGTTTCGCTTGCTGTTTTCGTCGAGCGCGAGGCCGAGCTTCTGGATGGTGGTGACGATGACCTTGTCGGCGGCGTCGTCGGAAAGCAGGCGGTGGACGAGGGCTCGGTGTTGGTGTTCTCTTCGACGCAGCCTTCCTGGAAGCGGTTGAACTCCTCGCGGGTCTGGCGGTCGAGGTCCTTGCGGTCGACGACGAAGAGGCACTTGTCGATGGTCGGGTTGGCCTTGAGCAGCGTGGAGGCCTTGAAGCTGGTGAGCGTCTTGCCGCTGCCGGTGGTGTGCCAGACGTAGCCGTTGCCGCAGTTCTTTCGATGCACTCGACGATGTTCTTGACGGCGTAGATCTGGTACGGCCGCATCATCAGCAGCTTCTGCTCGCTGGCGACGAGGACCATGTAGCGGCTGATCATCTGGCCGAGCGTGCACTTGGCGAGGAAGGCTTCGGCGAAGGCGTCGAGCCCGTTGACCTTGGAGTTGTCGGGCCGGGCGTGCTGGTAGATGGGCAGGAAACGCTCGTCGGCGTTGAAGGCGAAGTGGCGGGCGTTGTTGTTGGCGAAGTAGTAGGTGCTGTCGCGGTTGCTGACGATGAAGAGTTGCACGAAGCAGAGGAGCGTGCGCGTGTAGCCGTTGCCGGGGTCGTTCTTGTATTCGACGATCTGCTCGATGGCGCGGCGGGGGTTGATGCCGAGGGTCTTGAGTTCGATCTGCACGACGGGCATGCCGTTGATGAGCAGGATGACGTCGTAGCGGTGGTGGCTGTTGTCGGTGTTGATGCGGAGCTGGCTGACGACCTCGAAGGTGTTCTTGCACCAGTCGTCGATGTTGACGAGCGTGTAGTTGAGCGGGGTGCCGTCGTCGCGGGTGAAGCTGTTGCGGTTGCGGAGCGTGTGGGCGGCGGTGAAGACGTCCGGGGTGACGATTTCGTCGAGCAGACGTTGGAACTCGCCGTCGGTCAGGCTGACGTGGTTGAGCGCTTGGAACTTTTCGCGGAAATTCTCTCTCCAGCGTGGCGCGGTCGCGGATGTCCGCACGGTATTCGTACTTCAGGTCGCGAAGTTTCTCGATGAGATGATCTTCAAGTTGGCGTTCTGGAGCAGTCATGGCGAACTTCTTGGATGATCCTGGCGCCGTCGCTTACTTCGGCTTAAACTGATCGTTCGATCTTACTTCCGATCTTACTTCAGAAACGCCAGTAGATTCTTGCGTCGAAACAGTCGCTAGCCGTTGGCCGGATTCCGGTGCATTGGAATCTTGCCGTCGCTTGCCCAGCCCCGCAGCGTGTTCTGCGACACGCCGAAGATCTCGGCCGCTTCCGCCGTCATCACGTAGTCGGTGAGTTTCTGCATCGTCTGAGCCCCTGAGAGGGGACATTTCGTTCTGGCTGCCAGAGTCTATCAATCCCTGCAACGCGTCGATACGCGACGGCGGAACGCAATCTGTGCATCTCCGCGTCGTCATGCTGCGATTGTGGGATGCGGCGACTGGCGAACCCTGGGTCATAAGCGCGAACGTCGTGACAGCAAGTGCCACGGAGCGCTGGCTTCCGCAAAGCCGGCCATCGACAGGTCGCCAAACTTGGCGGGCCGGTAGCGTTCGTGCCGAATGTGGGAATTGCTCCGCAAAATCGCTGTGGACTGCACCGGATTTCGCACCACTCGCGCAGAGAGCAGGCGCGATGGTTTACATCGGGTTTACATCCGGGGAGACCCGGAAGGGCTATCCGTTCCGGTGTCGGTGACGTGGAATTCCCGAGAAACACGCGGCTCGACGAAGCCCATGCGATACGGTTTGAGGCTGTCCGATGGATTTTAAGTCCTGTGCGTCTGCCGATTCCGCCACTCGGCCGGGCTAGAACGTTGAAGGCACCCGCTCGGGCTGATGCTAGCGGTCGCCCGAATGACCGTCTACGGCTCGGCTGGGAGGGTGTAAAAGACTGAGAGCGGCGGTTCAGAATGGGTTCGGCCGGCCCGCTTGAAACTTCCCGCTTTTGGACCCGGTGCCGCTGCCGCGCGGCGGGATTCTTGGCTTCCCGCACGCCGGTTGCTATGGTGCCCGATGGCGCCCAACGGCGGGCGTGGTGCGCCAAGACAAATTCAACGGCGCACTCAGAGATGCCTTCGATGAGCATCGGTTCCAACGGTTCGCACACCGGAATCGCGGACGAACACCTTTCGCTGCCGCTCAAACTTCTGGCCGGACTCATGCGGCGGCTCCCGACCGATGTCCGCCGTGCCGACGTGATTTGGCAAGGACTTTATCGGAGGATCGGAGGGGGCGATTTTTCGCCCGATGAGACCGTCGACCTGCGCTGGCCGCGCGGTTTGCAGCAGCCGGTCCGCGGAACGCATCGTTTGCTGATGCGACTCAACCTGCAGAACTGGTCGGATCGCCGGGCTTATTTCAGCGGCCGCTACTACCAGCCCGACATCAGCCGCGTGTTGGAGACGTTGCTCCAGCCGGGCGATCAATACGTCGACGTGGGTGCCAACGTCGGATTGACCTCCTTGTTGGCCCGCAGCCGGATCGGCCCGACCGGCAAAGGCGTCGCCTTCGAGCCGAATCCCACGGCCTACGCGCGGCTCAAGGAACATTTTGCCATGAACGGCGTCGCGAACTTCGAGCTCGTTCCGCGGGCCGTCGCCGATTGCGAATCGGTTCAGTGGCTCTTCGTGCCCCGCGACGAGATGCTGCTGGGGACTTTCGTTCCCGAAAAGGCCGAAGGGACGCGCGTGGAAGTCCGCACCGAGCCGGCAGATCGGTACGTCGCGGCGTTCGATCCGGCCACTCCAACGCTGATCAAGATTGACGTCGAAGGTTACGAGGTCCAGGTCCTGCGCGGCATTCAATCCCTCCTCGCGCGCCCTAACGTGATGGTCGTGACCGAAATCGCAGACGCAAAACTGCGCCGGGCCGGCCACTCACGCGAGGAGTTGCACGCCTTGCTCGCGGGTTTCGGATTTGTTCCGCACACGATCGACGTGCGTGCCAGCCGGTGGCGGAAGGCTCTCGAACTCTGCCCGATCCCCGGTCCACTCGACAGCCACGAATACGACGCCCTCTTTGCGCGGCCGGGGTCACCGGCTTTTCATGAAAGAATTGAACCGGTGCTCGTCGGGCGACCGCGCCAACTTGAGCGCGAGGCACGTTAGGTTCCGTTCGGCTCGGTCCGGCGAAAATACATCGATCAATGGCACGGGTGTTGCGACGCATTTTTCCGGAGGATAGCCGTGCCGCGCATGTCGCCATTGGAGCCTATTGAGTGGATCCAAGCCATTTGGGAACGGGCGCGCGTGCTGCGCCTTTCGCGAGAGCAACTTGAGGCCGAGCAGGCCGCGAAATTCCGCGGGCTCGTGCGGCTGGTCTATGAGCGATCACCGTTCTATCGGTCGATCATTCAGGACCGCGGCCTCGATATCGACCACTGCCGTGCGCAGGATTTCCCGGTCCTGACCAAGCAAATGGTCGCAGAGAACTTCGATCGGATGCTGACCGAACCGCGGCTCTCACGAGCGCGGATCGAGGGCTTCCTGGCGCAGTCACACGATCCCGGCGAGCTTCTCGACGGGCGGTTTCACGTGCTGCATAGCTCGGGGACGTCCGGGACTGTCGGGCACACGGTCTACTCGTACGAGGCCTGGATCAAGGGAGCCAGCCAGATGTTGCGGGTGCTCCCCTTGCGTCTGCGCACTCGGGTCGCTTTCGTGGCGGCCGCGCGGGGCCATTTCGCAGGGGCGAGTCTCCTGGTAACGGGTAATTACGGCACGAATCGGCTGTTTTTCGACGTTCGGACTTACGACGTCAGCCAGCCGATGGATCAAATCATTGCGGCGCTCAACCAGTTTCAGCCGCACGCACTCACCGGATATGCGGCCATTCTCGAACGCCTCGCCGAGGCGCAGGACGAAGGTGCCCTGCGGATCGGGCCCAAGGTAATCGTCAGTGGCGCGGAGCCCTTGCGGCCGAGGTGCCGTGCCGGCTTGCAGAACACCTTCCAGGTCCCCGTGACCAACGCGTACGCGTCGAGCGAGCATTTGTTTATGGCCCTCACGCTTCCCGGATCGGACGGCATGTACTTGCTCGAAGACGATTTGATTTTCGAGTTGCACAAAGACTGCACCTGTGTGACCAACCTGTTTAATGACACGCTGCCGTTGATCCGCTATCGGATGGACGACGTGCTGATTCCGGATAAGAACTCCTCTGGTCGTTATCCGTTCACGAAGATCCGCGATCTGGTTGGCCGATCGGAAGACAGCCCGATCTTTTTGAATCGAGAGGGGGTCGAAGACTTCATCCATCCAAGCTTGATTGGCGAGCTTCTGGTTCCCGGACTCAAGTCCTGGCAGATCCAACTGATCGATCGGACCGCCTTCGTGTTCCGGGCGCGCTTCGAGGCCGGTCGAAGCCAGGAAGAAAAGCAAATCCTCCGCCGTGAGATCCGCGAGCAGCTCCGGGCGATTCTCGCCGAAAAGCGGATGGACAACGTCGACTTCGACATCGAGGAAGTCGATCGTCTGAGACTCGATCCCGCGAGCGGCAAGACCCGAATGATCCTCAAGCCGCAGCGCAAAGAACGTTTTGTCGGTCCTCGCAAACCTAGTCGTGGCGAGTCAACCCAGGCCGCTACGAGGCGGACCGTTCCCGTAGCCGTGCGGGTGCCCGCGGAACCACGTCCACGCGGTCGCGATGATGTCGTCGAGCCGCGTGAAGCGCGGTGACCAGCCCAGCTCGCTACGCAAACGGTCGGCGCTGGCCCACAATTCGGGCGGATCACCGGCGCGCCGAGCCGCGAGCTCGACGGGGATTTCTCGTCCCGTTACGCGCATAGCTGAATCGATCACCTCGCGAACCGAATATCCGCGGCCGATGCCCACGTTGAAGAACCGCGCATTCCCCGGCACCATGCGGTCAAGAGCCAGCAAGTGAGCGCGGCAGAGGTCGTCCACGTGAACGTAATCGCGAATGCACGTCCCGTCTGCCGTCGGATAATCGGTGCCCAACACGGTGATGGCCTTGCGTCGACCGAGCGCCGCCTGCAGCACGAGCGGAATCAAATGCGTTTCGGGATCGTGGTCCTCACCGATGCTGCCGTCTTCGGCACATCCGGCCACGTTGAAGTAACGTAGGCCAACACAGGCAAAATCCGGGCGGGCGGCCGCCTTGTCGATCAGCACTTGCTCGACAAACCGCTTCGACCATCCGTAGGGATTGATTGGAAGCTGCGGCGTCGTTTCCAGGATGGGCAATGTCGGAGGAATACCGTAAGTCGCCGCCGTGGAACTGAACACCAGCCGCTTGACGCCCGCTTCTTCCATGGCCCGCAGCAGACTCACGGTTCCGGCCAGGTTGTTCTGGTAGTACGACAGCGGCTGTTCGACCGATTCGCCGACATACGTCAGGGCCGCGAAATGCATGACGCCCGTGACGCCTTCATCCTTGAGCAATTGGGTGAGCGGCTCGGTCTGCGACAACTCCAACTCGGCGAACCGAGCCTCTTGAGGAACGGCCGCTCGATGTCCTCGGAAGAGGTTGTCGACCACCACCACGCGGTGCCCGGCCGCAATCAACTGCCGCGCCGCATGCGAGCCGATGTAGCCGGCGCCCCCGGTGACGAGAATCGTTGATTTCATCGTCGCTGAATCCGTTCTTGTTACGCCGTTGAAGAAATCAATCCGTCGCGTGCTCTTGCCGGTCTGTGCCCCGACCCGGAAATCCTGCCGGCCGCTCGAAGTGGATGGTAACGGCCGCTTTTTGCTCCGGCCACAGCACGTGGGCGAAAAAAAATCCGGCGGTCGAGGGACCGCCGGATCGGTTCAGAGAGAGGCCAACAGCGTCATGTGTTTCCAAGTGCGCCGACGGAGCGACGGGGCCCTTCGACCCAGACTTCCTCTTCCTCGTCGTTCCAATCGCACGAATCGTCGAAGGCGAGCATTTCTTTCGGTTCGCTTTGCAGCAGATAGGCGCCCTTCGTCTGCTCGGCGAAGAACTGGCGAAACCAGAGCATGTTTGCGACCCGTGGCTGCGGTGTATAAAGCCGGATCGCAACGCCCAGCTCGTGCCAGTCGAACAGCATGCCGAAAAATCCGCTGGGCACGTACTTCACGCTCGACATATCGACGCCCAAGCTCTTGCAGCCGTTGCGGCCGCACTTGCGGGCGAACGTGTCTCGGAGCAATGCGAGGTCAGCCCCGTCCCAAATCTCGACTTGTCCAAGGTCGAGAATGGTGACACCGTTTTCCTCACGGATTTTCATCCGATCTTTGCGTGAGCCCATCGAGATTGGTTCCTGGTGGTCTCGGGCCGAGAAGACGGCCGGTTCAGGCGGATCGCCCGGATGTGTCTGCGATGGCCGGTGTTGCTGGTCGCCCCGTCCATCGATGTCACGAGACCACAGAACGCAAAGCGCGAGCCAATGCGGGGACTGCTTTTTGTCGTTTTGGCCGCTCAGTCGCAAGCCGTTATGCGAACAGAGCTAAGCGTGAGCGGCTGAAAACGCGGGCGCTTCGCACACCGCGAGCCGCGTTGTCAAAGGGAAACACCGCGCGCCTGCGTGTTGACAATTGTCATCACGCGATCGAGCGCACTGCCCCTCAGTCGCCTTCAGGGCGATAGAGCAGGCGCCCGCAGCTTCGGCAAAACAAGAATTTGCCGGTGTTGAGCTCAACCAGGTAGTTGGCCGAAAGGATCTCGAAGCAGGCCGTGCAAGCACTATTCTCGACCGTCGCCAGCGCCCCGGCGCCGTGTGCCTGCACGAGCCGGCGATACGTTGTAATCGCGTTCGACGGCAGAATCTTCTCGGCCTCGGACAGCGCGGCTTGCAGCTCGGCCGCCTGCTCTCGCAGCTTCGGGGCCGTCGTTTCGACCTCCTGGGCGACGCGGCGAATCTCGGCCGTCGTCTGCGCGGCCTCGTCGTCGGCCTGCTTGATTTTCTGCTGTTGCTGATCGATTTTTTCCAGCACCTCGAGGATTTCGTCCTCGAGAACGCTGTTGGCCATCGTGTCGGCGTCGATCTGCGACTTGATGACGTCGAACTCGCGGTTGGAGGTTGCCTGGTTCAACTTTCCGCGAAGTTGCTCGATCTTACTTTCGTTGGTTTTGAGCTGCAGGTTCTTCTGGTCGGCGAGCATCCGCGTTTGCTTGAACTCGGCCTTCAGCGCGTCGACCTCGGCCTGTTTGCGGCTGAGAATTTGCTGGCGGGCTTTGACCTGGCGCGGACCATGCTCCAGCTGTTTGTTGATGTCCTGCAATCGAATATGAAGTTCGTGTAATCGCTTGAGGCCGGCCGTCGCCGCGCTCATCGTTTGGGCTCCGAGGTTTCAGTCGAGGGAACATTTTCATTCTACACGCCGGCCCCCCGGTTGCCGAGCCTTGCTTATTGAATGAAGGAGCCGCGCGTGAAGGAAGCCGTTAGCGAGCCTGGGAGTAAATCGGTCAAAAAAGGCTTGAAAACGCCGACTTTTGCGGCTTTTAGCCGAATCACGCAAAGTTGGGCGCGAAATGCGAAGACCGCTTACTTCCGTGCGCGGCTCTTTGCAGACAGGGCAATAAAAAAACCGCCGGACGGCTGTCCGGCGGTTTGCGTTTACGAGCTCGCGTCGCTCAGTTCGCCGCGTTGGCGGCCAGCGAGTCCAAGAACCCCTTGAGTTGCTTGCTGCGGACCGGGTGCTGCAGCTTCCGGACGGCCTTGGCTTCGATCTGTCGGACGCGTTCGCGGGTGACCTTGAAGATGCGGCCCACCTCTTCCAGCGTGTAGGTGTAGCCGTCGCCCAGGCCATACCGCAGCTTGATGATTTCGCGCTCGCGGTAGGTGAGCGTCTTCAGGACGGTGTCGATCTTGTCCTTGAGCATCTCCTGGGTGGCGGCATTGACGGGGCTTTCGCTTCCGCCGTCTTCGATGAAGTCGCCGAAGTAGCTGTCCTCGCTCTCGCCGACGGGCCGATCAAGGCTGATCGGGTGCCGCGAGATCTTGAGCACGCGGCGAGTCTCCTCCAGGCTGACGCCGGCGGCTTCTGCTGTTTCCTCGATCGTAGGCTCGCGCCCCTTCTCCTGCAGCAGCTTCTTGCTCACTTTGCGGAGCTTCGACATCGTTTCGATCATGTGGACCGGGATGCGGATCGTGCGGGCCTGATCGGCGATCGCCCGCGTAATCGCCTGCCGAATCCACCACGTCGCGTAGGTCGAGAACTTGTACCCGCGGCGGTACTCGTACTTGTCGACGGCTCGCATCAGGCCGGTGTTCCCCTCTTGGATCAGGTCGAGGAAGCTCAGGCCGCGGTTGCGGTACTTCTTGGCGATCGAGACGACGAGCCTCAGGTTGCCGCCCGACAGTTCGCGCATCGAGTGCTCGTAGCTGCCGAATCGGTGCTCGATGCTTTCGAGGCGAGCCCGCAGGCTGCCGGGTGTTTCGAGCGTCATCATCATCAGGTCGTACAGCTCGCGCTGCAGGTTGGCCCGCTCGTCCTTGGCCGTCTTGAGTTTCTTCAGGTGCTCGATCTGCTGCTCGAGCTCGGTCATGCGAAAACCGATCTGGGCGAGCCGCTTCATGGCCGGCTGCAAGCGTTGGGTCCGCACGCTCATTTCTTCGATCAGCGTGACCATTTTGCGTCGTCGCAGCGCGAGCGAATGCTGGGCGGATTTGCGCTCTTTGTCCGGCGTTTCCGGATTGGCGATCTTCTCGAAATCGGCGATGTTTTTCGCCCGCAGGTATTCGAGCGTTTTGAGGTTCTGCGGCATCCGGCCGACGATTTGGCCCTTGTCGAGTCCTTCCGTCACCGAGACTTTGATCGTGCGATCGAACGGCAGCTCGCTGACGTTCACCTTCGACAGAATGTCGATCGCCGCCTTCATGGCGTAATCGCATTCCAGAAGCTGCCGGCGGAACCGCTTGCGGGTGACCTCAATCTTCTTGGCCAGCGAAATTTCCTGATCGCGCGTGAGCAAGGGAATTTCGCCCATCTGCGTCAGGTACATCCGCACCGGGTCGTCGATGCGGCGGGATTTTTCTTCTCCCTCTTTCGCTTTGCGGCCGTTCTTGCCCTTCTTCTTTTCGGGCGGTTTGTAGGGCAGCTTGGCGTCGGCGACGATCTCCATGCCGATCTCTTCGAGCGACATCAACAGCGTGTCGAGCTTCTCGGGATTGACGGCTTCGTCTGGGAGGTAGTCGTTGACCTGACTGAAGGTCAGCCAGCCACCCTGCCCCTTGCCGATCGCGATCAGTTGGTTGAGTTTGTCGTCAAGCCGATGCACGGGCGATTCCTCCAGTTCAGGTCGTGGTGTTCGCTCTTGCGCGCTCGCCGTGAATTTCCATGGCGCGTCGCAGGTGATCGAGTTGGGCCGCGTCGAGCGTGCCGGGAGAATCGGTCTGGGAAGCGAGGCGCCCGATTGACGCTGCGTGGACGTCGATCCGCCGCTTCCAGAGCCGCAGACTGGTGGCAAGCAAATCTTGCCGCGCAGCAATCGCCGCTTGCGGGCCGTCGAGCTCGAGCGTCTCTGTCTTGGCTCGGGCGGTGGCCTCGAGCGTGACGAGCAGGCCCTTGAGGTCGGCCTCTTCAGTGGCCGCAATTACAGTTTCGTACGAGGGGGACATGCCCGAATCTGCCACGCGGTAACACAACGCCAACAACCGCCGGTGGGCTTCGTCTGAAAAGTCCTCAATCGCGACGACTTCCTGCACGGCAGAGATGGCCGCCGGATCGGAAATCACGCATTCGAGCAGTTCGCGCTCGAGCTTGCCTCGGGCGCTGGTCGGCACTGCGGACGTTGGGGAGTTGAACTCTGTTGGGGATTTGCTGTCGTGTTTGCCGCCGGATTTGCCGTCTGCGATGTGTGGTTTTTGGACCGGTGCTTGCGCTGCCGACTTCCGCCGGCTGGCCGCCAGCATCTCGCGGATTCGCGACTCCGCCAGTCCGACTCGGAAGGCCAGCCGATTGAGAACGATGTTCTCGCGGGCCGATCCGCCGAATCGCGGTGCTTGCCGGAAGAGTTCCAGCATCTCGGCCACGACCCGCTCCCGCGAATCGACGGAAGCCAAGCCGTGGCGCTCGATACTCAACTTTAGCTTGTATTCCCAGGCCTCGGGGGCCGAATCGAGCAGCTTGTTGAAGGCTTCCGCGCCGTTGGCTGTCAAAAAATCAGCCGGATCCTTCTCGGTGGTCAGCGTCAGGATCCTCAAGTCGACGTCCTGGGACAAAAAGCGGGGCAGCGACTTCTCCGCGGCGTCGCGGCCGGCCTGGTCTCCATCGAAGACGAGCACCACCTTGCGGGTGAAGCGCTTCAGCACTCCGACGTGGTTTTCAGTCAAGGCCGTGCCCAGTGTTGCGACCGCGTGGGAGATCCCGAACTGGTGTGCCATGATGCAATCGGCATACCCTTCCATCACCACGCACGCGTCGCGATGGGCAATCGCCGGCCGCGCCACGTCCAAAGCGAAGACTACCTTGTTCTTTGGGAACAGCGGGCTGTCGGCACTGTTGAGATATTTCGGAGCGACGGGTGAGCCGACCCCCGGCACCACGCGTCCCCCAAACGCAACGGTGCGGGCCGAGGCGTCGCGAATGGGAAACACGACGCGTCCCCGAAAGTATTCGTAATATCCCTCACCTTCGGAACGCTGAGAGATCAGGCGAACAGCGGCAAGCTGGGCCGAATTGAAACGATCGCGTCCGCGCCGTTGTAAGAATTGCCCGTCGAGCGGAGCGTAACCGAGCCGGAATTTTTCGATCGTCTCGGAGCTGAAATTCCGCGCCTTCAAATACTCGCGAGCCGCCGAGGCCTCTGACGACGTTTTGAGACACGTATAAAACTCGTTCTCGGCCCACTTGAGGATGTCGAACAGTTCTTTCCGAGTCGGCTTGCCATCGGACCTGCCGTCGGCGTCGCTCCCGCTTCGACGTGGCATCTCGAGACCGGCCCGCGTCGCCAGCAATTCGAGGGCGTCATAGAAGCCGACATTTTCGGTCTTCTGCACGAAGGCGAAGCAGTCGCCCCCTTCGCCGCACGCCCAGCACTTATACGACTGACGATCGGGATCGACGCGCAGCGACGGATTGTGATCGTCGTGAAACGGGCACAGGCCGAGCAGCTCGCGGCCGCCGCGTCTCGATTGCAAGGCGACGCGCTCGCCGACCAGTTGCGCGATGTCGGTGCGAGCGCGGACAAGTTCCTTGAAATCGGACCCAACGCCGGACGACACGCGCGACTCCTGATTTGCTGGCGGGCGAGCCCCGCGGGGCCTCGGTTTCAAGGTGCTGAAGTGAATCTGCAAGTGGCGTACGAATCTTCCGCAGATTCGTGCCGCCTAATGTCCTGAAGCAGTAACGTGGTAAACCCGTCGTCCTCTACCGAGATTATCGCCTTGTCCCGAAATTACTGGGGAGAAGTTCCATGAAGGGGCAATGCGGGAAGCCGGTTGCTGCTGGATTTGCCGGCTGGTCACAAGGAGACCCGCTTCGAGCGAGCAAGGTGCTCGCCCTGAAGCTTGTCGAACTGCCTGTCCCCCGCCTGTGCTTGATGACGCTGTGTTGAATGACCCGTGTTGGATGACGCCTTTGAACTCGGGCCGAGCGCTGGCCGGTTCTGGGATCAATCTGCAGTCAACTCCCTGCCAGGAACTCCCGCAAACCACGAGGCACCGATCTCAGAGGCCGCAGACGAATCGTAGGTGCCGGCCTCAGTCGGTGCCAGGATCAAGCAGAATCAAGTCTAAGACCGAGCAGAACTCGATAGCCGTTTGCGCCCAACCGAGTACCAACTGATCGCTTTCGTCGTTGGGCTGGGCAAGTCAACAGACGTTCAGATTTGACCCGCCTCCGTGCGGCGCTTGAAAGCTGCGAAATTCTAACCGCGCCAAGCCTTCGGTCAAGGAATCATGAAGAAAGTTAGTGAAGCTCGACCGGCCGCAACTTCAATTTCGGAATAGCCTTAAAAAGATTCGCAGACACGCAACTCCCCAGCCATCGGTAGTCTCACCCCAACCCCCCGCGGCGTCCCAACCCCTGACAGTCAAGAACGATAGGCCGGTCGTAGCGATATTAATGGACAGTTGGGATCTGAGACTTTTGTGGGGGGTAGTGGGACGGGGTAATGGGCTAATGAAAATAATTGAGATGCGCGCCCACCCACTAGGTGTTTTCCTTACGCAGTCGCGCGATCAGTCGTTCAATCCGAGCCGCCCTGCGCTTACGCTCAGCGCGATCCATCACCGCATCGTAAAGGTCGTTCATGTCCCACAGTCTGTCAATGACCCCCGCAGCCATCGCAGGCGTGCATTTCAACGAGCCGTGCATCCGGCAGAAATTATAGACCGCGACATGGATCGCGGTAGCGGCAGCAAGGTTTTCGAGCTTCTTAGAGAAGCCCAGGGCCAACCGCGTGAACCGCTTCATAAACGTGCGAATCGTCAAGTTGTTCCGCTCAACGTGGGACGTGCATATCGTGCCCAGGTCGCGTATGCCCTGGACGTTGATTCGCTCTGCCTTTATGAGCGCCGGAGGGGCGTAGCGGCCAACCTCGGGATTGACGTACTGCTTTATCAACACGCCGTGCCGGACGCTGCGGCCGAAGGATCGAGCAATGCACGGTGCGTACGGTCCCCAACCGTCAGTCGAGATTTGCGGGATGTCATCGGCGTCGGCGGACGGCTGGCGGACCAATCGCTTCTCCAGGTCTGCGATGAAGGCCGCAGTCACTTCGCTGTTGCGCTTGCCGATCGCGAACGTGACCAAGAGCTTGGTGTCCGTGTCCAGGGCCGTGTAGAGATAGGCATCGCCAATCGTGCGGTCGCGGGCTTCGTGCCCACGGATGTGCCCCTCTTTTTTGCGGACGAACGTCCAAATCTCATCGCACTGGACGTGTCGCAGGCTGAGATTTGACAGCGACTCGTCAAGGAAATCGCGGCAGGCGCTTCCAAAGCGCACGACCGTCCGCATGATCGTGCATTTGTGAATGCCCGTCAGCCGGGCCGTCGAACGAATCGAGTTGCCTTCCGACAAGAGCCGCAAAACCTGAATCTGTTTTTCCCGGCTGAGGTACGCGCCCATCGGATTCGCTCACTTGTCTGCGACGAATCCGCTAGAATGAAGGTGTCAGCTACTATCAGGCGGAAACGTCTGGTTGTAGTCCGCCCGGCAGCCGTTTGCGCGACTGCCGGGTTTCCTTATCGACGTACTTATTATATCCACAATTAATATCGCCTTTCAATGGGGAATCGGCTTGATTTCCAAATTTTTGTGGATATGATTTGTCGGCATGAAGATGGGACGCCCGCCAAAGGCGCCTGAGGATCGGCGCGACGACGACATAAAGATCCCTTTGACCTCTGCTGAGAAGCAGACCATTTGGGACGCAGCGGAGGGCGACGATGCCAAGCCGATAACTTGGTGCCGAGAAACCCTCTTGCGGGCCGCGAGGCGAAAGCGTACGAAGAAATAGCGGAGGGCGGGGGTTCCGACCCCACTGGCGTAAGCCAGCCCCTCAGGCGGTTTATAAGGCCGCTGTGCCAGCCAAAACACGGGCCGCCCTCCGTGATTCGCGCATAAAAAAAACCGCCCCAAGTGGGGCGGCTGTTGCCATTCTCAAGTGGCTGCTCGTTCATTCCGTTTTGGCGAAGGTACCCTTCTTGACGCGAATTCGATTGAAGCGCGACAACCCTGATCGCACTTGGGACATCTCGGATTCTTCTTCCAGCAATGGGGCGACGGCGAAGGACAAGTAGATGTTAAATTTGCTGTCGTCTTCGGCCGTGATTTCTCTGATGTCCAGCACTTCCATCATGCGCCGAATTCGCTTGACTCCTTTAATTTTGCAGCCGACAAGTTCGTGATTGGCGGAAGAGAGGTACAGCGTCAAAAGGCCATTGAGGCGCTTGCGGTAACATTTCTCATCGCGGATGAAGCAAATCAGGGAATCGTCGTCTGGCTGATAAATCGGAGTTTCATCAAAGCGAGAGGACTGTCGGTCATGGGCGAGCCAGTGCCCGATCTCCTTGTTCAATTCCTCTCCAGTTGCCATAATTTTCTCCCAAAGCGGTTGGGGTCGTCGTGACCGATTGGGAAGCCAGGATGGCTCGGATCTTCCTGTTCCCAGCCATACTCCGTGATCCGAAATCCCTCCGTGAGGAAGATCACAAAGGTCTCGCCCTTAACCACGTCAACCGTGCAGTTCTGTGGTGTTAAATTCTGTGGTGTGCCTGCGTAACAAAACCCGCGATCCAATTCAGGACGCTGCAATCCCTGAAAGGTTACCGTTGGCCTGTCGAGAATTTCAGGGATGAAAAGCGCGGCCATGACCATTTGCCAGATGCCGCGAGCCCGAAATTGATCGATAAGCCCCTTCCGCATCGTGAATTCCGCCCGCCCGATTCCTGACGGATGCATCGCATCGTACGGGATCAGATCCAGGGGAATCCAGTCATTTCCTCGCATTTCGTGCTCCTTGATGTTATCCACCGCGATCCATCCGTATCAAGGCACCCTCGGTCCCCGCTTCGTCCGTAGACCCTCACTGGCCCTAAATGTGTTGCGCTCATGGCTCCTTCCTCGACTCCTTTCAAGCGCATAAAAAAACCGCCCCAGATGGTAGTCAGCCGGGTCTGGGACGGCTGGAATGCCTTGCGGCACGAATCCTAATTTTTTGCGTACGAGTACCCGGCTGACTGGGAAGAATTTATGAGCCGGACTGCACGCTCGTCAACCCCTGTGCGCAAATTTCGTGCCGTTCGGCCTGATTCGCAAATCCGCCGCTAGAATGACGGCATGAGGTTCGTTGCTCAAATTGTCCTGGCACTGGCTTTCGCCATCGGTGGCGATGTCGGGCTCTACGCCTATTCCGTGCGCAATTGGCCACGGCCACGGCAGAGCTACACGATCGTTTGCGCGTTTGCCTTGCGGGCAGACCGTGAGGAACAGGCTCGGTCTGATCGCGGCATGCTGCGTGTGTCCGCGCTCTTGATCAACGGGGCGGCGCTTGCCTGCATCTGCGGAACGCTAAGACACCTGCGACGCGATAGAGACCGGATTGCTGGCGACGGAATGACGGCATGAGCGACGAAGCGGGGAAATCACCTAAAAGGTCGCATCCGGTCGCAATCGCTACGTTTATGCTCGCGGGTGCTCTTTTGGGAGAGATGTGGGGTCCGGTCATCACCGGGATCACCCGAAGTTCCGTCGCGGCTTGGCGGATGGTTATCGAGGACCAGGCGCTTCGCACTATTGGAGGCGCGATCGGCGGACTTCTGCTTGAGCGATTGATTCGGCTACGTCGCCGCTGAACTCCCGTGCCAATCCGCAACTTTCGTTCAGGATGCGCGCCCATTACCGTGGGACGGGACAGTTTGAAATACCTCTGAAACGCGCCCACTCGCGCTTGTAGTGGAACTACTCAGGACGTTGCAATCGGTTAATGAGCCGCTGAATCCGACGGTCGCGAGCAGCCTTCGCTTTGACCTGTGCGGCGTGCTCAGTCACGGCGTCAAACAAGTCGCCCATTCCCCACAACCGATCAATGACACCGGCAGCCATCGCCGGGGTACACCGAATCGTGCTGTGGATACGGCAGAAATTATAGACGGCAACGTGGATCGCCGTGGCCGCGACAAGGTTCTCTTGCTTCTTTGAGAAGCCCAGCGCGAGTCGCGTGAACCGCTTCATAAACGTGCGGATGGTCAAGTTGTTCCGCTCGACGTGTGAGGTACATATCGTGCCCAGGTCGCGTATCCCGTTGACGTTGAACCGCTCGGCACCGATCAGCGCGGGCGGCGCGTAACGGCCCACTTCCGGGTTGACGTAGTTTTTTATCAGCACGCCATGTTTCACGGTTCCGCGGAAGTGATCGCGGATCGCCTCGACGTAGGGGCGGAAGCCGTCTGTGCTCAACTGCGGGCGATTCTCCCTGGGAAGGGATTCCGCTGCATGGAACGCTGAAGCGGTCGACGCTCTCGCTAAAGAGTTTGCCCGACTGAGCGGCACGATCCTTCCCGGGTTGCGCTTGTTGGCAATCGCCGAAGAGAGGAGCAAGAGGGGCGAATGGTTTAGAGTCGGCCGCGCTCGTCGGCGTCCTGACGAATTCGGAGATCTCGACAAGATCGAAGAGCAAGAATAGACGCGGCCCGGTCGTAATTTACCCCCCAAGGATGGGGGGTTTTTCTTTGCGCCGAATCCGCCGCTAGAATGACGGCATGAGCCGATTTGTTTGGCTGGTACCGTTCTCGGCCGGAATACTCGTGATGTCCCAAACGGTCCACAGGGGACCCTGGTGGCTCGTGGCGTTCGGCGCCGTTCTGATTTGGTTCGGCGTCCAATCGCGTCGCAAAGTTTCACATGCCAGCTCTCGCACCGAGACGCGCACGGAATGACGGCATGAGCGACGAACCGAGGAAATCAGACATGAAACGAATCGGGTGGCTCTGGGTCTTATCATCGCCCGTCGCAATCGTTGCCATTATTTGGGGCACAGTCGCCGGACTCGCCTGCGTCGTTTCCATCGACTTCATCGGGTTCCCATACGCTCTGGCCGTTAGTGCGATCTTGGGAATCGGCGGCGGAATTACCTTTGGACTCTGCCTCAGACGTTGGCCCCCAATGGGACTGAAGGGCCGGCGCGCTTGACCGTCGTTGGACTCCCGTGCCAATCGCTCACATTCGCTTTTCAAACGCGACCACTACCTGTGGGGGGGTAATGGGGGGTAATGGGCTAATGAAAACAATCGGGATGCGCGCCACTCTTGACTCCTCAACCCCGGTGCGCAAATTTCGTGCCAATCGGTTCCCCCGCTAGAATGACGGCATGAGCAAGAACCGAAATGATTGACTTCGTTCTCGAATGGATCGTCGCCGTCGTTGAAGTCTTATTCGCAGTGCTCGGGGGCTGACTCCCGTGCCAATCGCTGAGGTGACGGCATGAGCGACGAACCAAAGGGGCCGCATTCGAATCGCCGGATCGTCCGAGCCGCCTGGTGTGTGGTTCTGTCGCTGGCGCTCTACCCAGCGTCGTTTGGACCCGCATGGGGGCTGTGCTGGCGGGGTTGGATTCCTGTAGGGACGTTTGACGTCGCTTATCGCCCGATGATTGCGATCCAGCGGGCTGGCGGCCCGGTTGGCCGAGCCTTGCGCTGGTTCCGCGGTCGATTTGGACCGCCCGATGCGTGGCACAGCGGCAATTGGATGATTGAGGTGCCCTGATGGCCACTCGCTGAACTTCCGTGCCAACCGCCGGAATTCAGTTGGGAAACGCGCCCACTACCTAGTGGGGGGTAGTGGGGTCGTTTGAAAAGTTTCAAACGGAGCCACCCGCAGGCTCGCTGCGGATGTGAATTGATGACACTACCCGGTTCTCGCCGCTGGTCCGGCAGCCGCTAGAATGACGGCATGAGCGACGAACACGCACGCAGCCGATTCGGAGAGTTGATCGTCAGCATTCTGTTTGTGTCCATCCTGATCCCCATCCTGCTTCTTACGGCGTCCTATTTGGAATTCAGGATCGCCGGAACAAAACGGCTCAAAGAGGCCCTGCACATCGGTCAGTTGCTCCACGAGCTTGAAGCGGTCAATCTGCGCCGCTGAGACTCCGGTGCCAAGCGCGAGACGGTGACGGCATGAGCGACGACGAAGATAAATCCATGGCGCGCCTCAGCCGTTGGGTGATTGCTGGGGTCTTGGTTTTCGTCGTCTATCCGCTCTCAGTCTTCCCCGTATTTTTCATTGCAGGAGCCACCGGACAAAATCGTCCTGGTTCTGGTTTAGTCTTCCGCGCGATCTACTTACCGCTTGAGTTGATCGCGCAGGCCGTGCCCGCCATTGGGGGGCCGCTTGGGGACTCTGTCGACGCATCTTACGCAGAGGGCCGTCGCTGGAAGGCCCCCTAAACACCACGAACTTCCGTGCCAATCGCCAAAAACCGTGTTTCAAACGCAGGCACTACCGACTTCGCAGGGAACAGTCCAGCGGTCCTTTCGCTGCTTGGGGCGAAATCCGCCGCTAGAATGACGGCATGAAGTGGAAGCCCATCCTTTGGGTCGCGGCAACAATCGCGCTCGTTGCGTTGCCGCTTGGCTTAGTCGGCTTATACGGACATTACATGGCGTCGCAGCATCGCAAAATGGAACAGACCAGGGAACTTACTACTCGGATGAAGGGGCTGTTCAAGGCGCGAGCAACGTTAAAGTTAAACGATTCGCAGTTGCGCGACATTAAAGAAGAAGTGACTCAGCTCAGCAAAGATCGGGATAAGCTGCGAAGGGAGCTGCGGGAGTCGGACGTTCAGGCGTTCTTTCGCGACCTATTCCGTGTCAAACCGCGAACCGAATGACGGCATGAGCGACGAACCGAAGACCGACAAGCCAAATAAGCCGGCGTTATGGGCGTTAGGCTGTCTGTTGGGCTTTTGGTGCGGAGTCGCTGGCGTCATGCTCGGACAATATTGGGGAACCCACTTTCGCGTACAGCAACAGGCACAGATACAGGCGCAGATAGCCGACATACTGCGGGCGAAAGGACGGACAGTTGATGCCCGCGAGATGCCGCGGCCGTTCGTCATCGTTGGGACGGTTTTGGGCGGCTGCTTCGGCTGGTCGTTCGGTTGGCTGCTCACGGCTTTTATCCCCCGCGGGCGCACGAGGACGAGACGCGATTACCTGCTGGTTGTGATCGTCGGACTGTTGCCGCTCGGCATCCTGATCGCATCCGACATCGCCCGCCATCTCCTTCGCTGAACTCCCGTGCCAAACCCAACAAACCCGGTAAACCCGGACACTACCTAGTGGGGGCATGGTGGGACAGTTTGAAATATCCGGCACCCTTTCCGGGCCGGAATGGAAAGATGCCGCAGACGGCTCAGCGCCACTGAGTCTCCGGCGCCAATCGCTGAGGTGACGCCATGAGCGACCGACCGAACCCCATGAAACGACTTGCTTGGGTTGCTGCGATTGCCTTGCTGCTGATCCACGGGGCGATGTTCTTAGTCTGGGCGTTCACGGCTCCAGAGAAGCCCAATCCCATTTTTTAACCAAGCCTATCGATAACTCCCGTGCCAAACCGCAAAAACCCGGTTTCAAACGACCCCACTACTCCCTCTGGATCGTTGCGGAATCTGTTGCCACACTGCTTGCGAGACGCACTCGATGCCGAGAGGAGACAAGCCATGTCCAACAGCATCTCGACTTTGCTGACGCGCAATCTACGCGACGTCTTCGGTGAAAACGACCCCGCGCGGCGTCGCGCGGCCATCGGCGAGCTCTATACTGATGATTGCGTGTTCTACGATCCCAGCAAGGGCGTCTACCGTGGCCGCGACGAGATCGATCGCGTCGCGGGCGCGATCAGAGCGACTCACCCTGACTTTCGATACGAGCCAATTGCCGCGCCCGAGGAATTGGGCAATGGCGGGCGGATCAAATGGGTCTCGGGCCGCGCTGGCGAGGCACCCGAATACGCCGGGACCGATTTCATCATTGCCCGGGACGGCCGGATTGCTGCCCTTTATCTCTTTTTCGACAAGCTCCCGTGAGCGGTTTTTGTCTGAAGGACCATCCAGGCACCACGGTCAATATCCAGTGAGTTGAACTCCCGTGCCCAAGCGAATCGACGCGATCTCGCGCCGAATCGGCTGCTAGAATGACGGCATGAGCGAGCGGGCAAAACAACCGTGGGCTGTGCTGATCGTCGTGCTGATCGCGTCCGCAATCGGATGGCTGACCGTTCTCTCCGGCGCGCTTGAGGCGACGTCGGCTCCGCAGAACTTGATTCTGGTGCTGTCGAAGATCGGCATCGCAGCGAGCACGCTCGGGCTCTCGTTTCTTGTCGTGTTATGGCTTCGGACGCCTAAGGCGTGACAGTTTCGCTGAACTCTCGTTCCAATCACCAAACGTGACGGCATGAGCAACAACCAGCCGGGTCGCTTGGTTTTTCTTTCTCTGATCGTCGTCGTCCTCTTGTCCCTAGTGGGCGCGCTCTTGCTCATCTGCTTTGGGGCAGCGATGCGCTGAACCATTCCAAACCGCGAAAGTGACAGAGTGAGCGACGAACCTAAGAAACGGTCGCGGGCGTGGATCTGGTGGACGGCGCTCGCGTTGTTCGTGCTCTACCCGTTGTCAGTCGGTCCGGCAAAGCTAATTGGATGGCGACTAGATGGCGGCCGCAGAGGCGGTTGGACTCGCTTCTTTGAGGGTGCTTACGGGCCTGTAACGAATGTCGGCCATCGAACGGGCCTGCAGTGGCTGGTCAATCTTTACGTCGATACGTGGCTGAGCGTGGCCCCGACTCACTTTGACTGACCTCCCGCGCCAAACCGCAAGAAGCCCTGTTTCAAACGCCCCCGGTACCTAGTCGCGTAGTGTCGCCTGAAAAGTTTCAAACAGAGTCAGCCTACAGACCCACCTTCTGGCGCTTCAGCATGAAGTACACGCCGTTGGTGGTGCCGCCGTTGGTGGTGAACGCTAAGCTGACGCATTCCCATCCTTGGGAGCTCGCCTCTTGCAGCCTCGCATCCTGTTGTTCAGCGGTCGAGGCTCCCATCCGAATAATCTGGTGTTCCCAAACAATCGCCGGGCGGCCCTGGGCCTCTAGGGGACTACGCTCGAACAGGACAAAGAGAGTCGCGCCGGCCAGCAAGAACAACGCGAGGATTGAGAATCGGAACGATTTCATCGCTTGGCCTCCGGTAAGTGGGGTACGGTTCGCCGACAGTCTACAGTCTTCGCCCCTTCTCGCCTGCCAAACGCCGAAACCTAAATTTGAAATCCGCCGAGAATGATCTGGCCCAGCCCGTAATTTCTTGGAAGAATTGGGTCGTTTCGCTGGTCATCAAAACGCCCCGTCTGTGCGGGTTTTTCTTTGGGCCAAATCTGCTGTTAGAATGACGGCACGAAGCGAATTGCACTTTTGTTGGCCTGGGCTTCGCCCAAACCGGAACGCTTTCCATGACATGTCACGCGACCCCCAATTTTCCGACCGAAGCGGTTGAATTCGGCGGAGCCCACACGTATTCCGTCTATCACTGCTACGGCGACGGTCCGTACCTGGTCATTCAAACCGATCCCGACGGAACCGGGCGCGTCGTCTTCTCCGATCCGGTCAAGGCGACGGCAACCGGCCGCGCCCACGACCTGGCAGCCGGCGAACTCAGTGCGATCGAACTGTAACTGAAATAAGACGACGCTGAACTCCGGCCGCTCCTGCCCGACGGGCTGGAATTCGAGCTTGAGGGCGAATGACGCCGGGCCAAGGGGCGATCATTGATTTGGCTGAGCTGGCTGATTGGGCGGCGAAACCCTGCTAGAATATCGGCACAACGTAATAAACCGGGCAGAGAGAGCGGGCGCCTCTCCGGAAGAAACTCGACAGAACTCGTTGCAAAGGAGTCTCGCTCGTGTTGAACCGGCTGACAAAATGCGGCGTCCTGCTCGTCTTTGTGCCCGTGTCGATCGCGACTGCGTTGGTGGTGAGTGGGCTGCGGGCGGAAGAGCCAGACCCTGCCAAGCGCGCAGAAAAGCCTGGTCCTGCCAAGCGCGTCGAAAAACGCGCGGAAGAACCGGATTTCGCCAAGCGCATCAAGGACACGGTCAACCCGCATTTCGACGGGGAGCAGTTCGGCGCGGGCACAGTCCTGCAGACGCTGGAAGACCGGTACAACTCCAACTTTCAGGTGGCGTCGTTCGATGAGATGTTCGGGAGCGACAACGTTGGAGGGATCCTGCTCCGCTCCTATCCCGAGAAACCGGTCAAGGTTTTGCATCTCAAGTCGGCGACATTCAAGCTCGAGAACGCGGACGTCGATACGGTCCTGTTTCGACTCGCGACGGAGAAGGACCAGATCGAATTTCGTGTGCCGGCCACGATTGTGCCGGCCGCCGCGTTGATGGCGGCCGACAAACGTCTGGTCTTGCTGACGCTGGCCTGCAACAGCGGCGGAGGCGCCGCGCATTCGCATGTCGACATGGCGGCCATTCATCCGGCCATCGCCAATCATCAACTCGGCTACATGGCGGCGCAGCTCGATTTGTCGCTGGGAAATGTGATGGGCGGCGGGCACGGACGGAACTATTTGCTGTGCGAAAAGGCGTGGCACCTTTCGCTGAAGTCGCTCTCGGCGCGGGATGACTTGTTTAACGTTCGCTGCCGGCTCGACAACATGGAAACGACCCCGCCGGGAATCACCGACGCCTTCCGCAGTCGACTGGGGAGCGATCAGAAGCGGTATTTTCACGTGCTCAACAACTTCGTCACCGTCCGCCGGCTGATTCGATCCGTCATTGGTCACTACGTCGTTGGGTTCCCCGAAGATGATTTCGTCAAGCTCCTCAAGCAACTGCAGCCGATCTACGAAAAGCACAAGTTAACCAAGGAGCAGGCCGAAGAAATGCACACGATGCTGACGAAGTTCTGAGGCTTCGCGAACGGCCGTTTCCGTTGGGATTGACGCGACGTCTCGACGGATCATTCGACTTTGGGCTTCGAGCGCGCAGAATCGGAGGGAGAACTCCGCATTCTGGAACTTGCGCATGTGGCGGCCCAAGTCTGAACTCCTGATCGTCCTCGCTCTGGCGGCGTTTGCGGCGATCCGAGTTCTCGTCTTCTGCGCGGCTTTCCCCGTCAACAACAATATGGACGAGGGAAATCACTTCGATGTCGCCATCTTCTATTCGCGCGGCGTCGTTCCCCGGGCGCTCGGGCCGCATGCCAGGGAGCTGAGACGTTGGACGGCGAATTGGTCCCCCGAGTTTCTCTGCACGCCGGAGGTCTACCTGCAGCCACAAGAGATCGTTCGTCCCACGATCGAAGAGCAGGTCAAAGGAAACCTGGAATTGCAAAAGATCGAGCGGAACCACGAGATGTTGGAGCCGCCGCTTTATTACGCCATTGCCGGGGCGTGGCTCGCGCTGGGCGAGCTGCTGCGGGCGCCGGACGGCACGATGTTTTACTGGGTGCGGTTCCTGAACGCGCTGGTCCTGGCCGCGACGGTGTGGCTGGGCCATGTCATCGCGCGGGACCTGTTTCCGGACCGCACGTTTCTCAAGCTGGCACCGCCGGCGCTTCTGGCGTTCATCCCACAGGACGTGCTCTACGGCATCAACGACGACGTGCTCTCGCCGCTCTCTTTCGGGGTGGTGTGCCTGGGCCTGGTGCGGTGGATGAGTGCCGAGCGGTCGGTGCTCGGCGCTGCCGCACTGACCGGTCTTGGCGTCGCGGCCACAGGGCTCACGAAAATGACCAATCTGCCGCTGATCGCGGTCACGCTACTGGCCGTCGCGTATTTGCTGCTGCGGTCCGCTGGCCGAGCGCGTCGGCCGCTCGCTGCTGCTCTGACGTTTGCGATCTGCGCCTCGCCGCTGGCGGCCTGGCTGATTTGGAACAAGATCACCCTCGGAAATTTCACTGGCTCGGCGGCCAAACTCGCTTTTTTGGGCTTCAGTCAAAAGCCATTCTCGAAGTGGTTCGAGCACCCGCTGTTCAGCCTGTCGGGAATTAGGGATTTTTGGTTTGAGCTGAGTGCCACCTATTGGCGAGGGGAGATCACCTGGTATCGCAAGCCAATTGCCGATTACTGGGTCGACTGCGTCTATTCTTGCGGCACGTTGATCTTGCTCGCCGCCGCGACGCGGGGTCTTTGGAAAAACCGAGACGCGCGACAACGGGGTTTTCTGCTGTTCGGGCTGGCGGGTTTTTGGGCGTCGGTTGCGTTCCTGGCCCTTTCGTCTGTGGCGATCGACTTTGGGAAAATGGGCAGCGCCTCGCCTCTGTTCAGTTTCCCCGGGTTTGTCTGTGGACGGCTGATGTGCGGCACGCTGATTCCCTTCGCGATCGTTTCGGCCTATGGAATCGCGACGCTCGCGCCGAAGCGCAATTCGGCGGCCTGGAGCTTCGGAATTCTGACTGCCCTTTGCATGATGATTGTCGTGTCAGAGGTCTGGCTGCACGTGCTCGTGTTTCAGAGCGGCTGGAACCTGTTTCACAGTGGTTGGCGATGATTCAAGGAATGGAATGCTTGCGGAGCCCTGCCCGCGAAAACATTTGCCGTCTGTGGCGCAGATCGCTCAGAGCGTATCGAATGAATGGGTCAACAAAGGAGTTGTTGGCGAGGCACACTTTTCCCAAACCGACGGCTCTGCCGTCGTTCCGCATGTCATGGATAAGACGACGGCAGAGCCGTCGGCTTGGGAAACTGAACGCGGCAACGATGGCACTATCGACGGTCCAACCGATGCTGTCTAAATGCGTACCGCGGCGCGCCACTCTAGCGAGCGCGCATGGGAAGTCTTACGGCGTGACTGTGTTGCGGAGGGACCCGAGAAATCGAGACACTGATCTGGTCCACAGGTCGGCATCGGCGGCTAACAGCGACTCGTGCCCCGCGGTCGGAAAGACTACAAACGATTTCTCTCCCGCCAAATTGTCAAAGACCGCATGGGCTTGCTCGAGCGTGACGCGGGGATCCTTCGCGCCTTGCAAGAACAAAACGGGGCAGCGCACCTGCCGCGCGTAATCGACGGGGTTGTGCTGGAAGCCGTTGAAGCCCCGCTGCACGCCGCCCCAAAAGATGAGGAGCCGAGCGGCGGGAAACGGGGGAAGCCCCATTGCGTGAAAGCGGTTTTCGGCAGTCGAGAGCAGGCGGTCAAACGGACACTCAACGATGACGGCGGTCGGCTCGATCCTGTGAACGGCAATCGCCCGCAGAATGGCCGCGCTCCCCATCGACTGGCCGTAGAGAATCAGAGGTGATGTCGGAGATTTGTTTTTCACGAACGTAACTGCGTCGGCGACGTCGTCGGCTTCGCGGACGCCGAGCGACGTGACTCGGCCCTCGGAACCGCCGCTGCCATGAAAGTCGACGAGCAGGGCCGAATAGCCGAGCCGGTGCACTCCACTCGCCTCTTTGAGGAGGCTGGATTTGCACGCGCCGTAGCCGTGCGCGAAGAGCACGCAGCCCCTGGGTTGTTTGTGTGGAATGAGCCAGGCTTCCAGTTCGGACCCCGTCGCTCCGCCGAATCGAACGGTTTCGAATCTGAGTCCGACATGGCTGGGGTCGATCGCATTGATCGGCTTCGGCAGGCTGACGCCCATCACGCCGACACGAATCTTTTCGAGAAACGAAAGAGCCTCTGGGTTCGCGGTTCTAACACCGGAGGCTGAAAAATGCGTCATCGACCAGGCCTGATTGAACGCGACGACATTGAGCGCCAGCAAAGCGAGCAGGGCGGCCAGACAAAGCGTCAGCCGGCGGTGGGTTCGCGTCCATCGCCAAACGCGCTCGGGCACGCGGATCACGCGAAGCATGGCAAAGCGGACGTCAGAGCTTCTTGCGGCGGCCTAGCGGCCAGCCGGCGGCAGCTTCGGAAAGAGGTTTGCATTGGCGGCATGAATCGATTGCAGGTTCGGGGCGATTTGAACTCGTCCCGTCAGCTTCACCCTTGCCGGTGGCAGGCATTCGCCTTTGGCATTGCAGGCCTGGTATTTGAGCAGGAATTGCAGGTCGTCCGGGTTGCCCGCTGATTCTGCAGGAACGGCCAGCACGCCGCGGATTTCGGCCGCCTTTTCGTAAACGGTCATCGGCCCCTGGATGCCCGGCAATTGAGTTGTTCTGCCGGGGCCGTAACTGAGTTTTGCGATGGTGACCCCCTGTTTCGAGGCGATCGTCAGTTCGGTCGGCACCTGCCAGTCGGCGGCCACCCGATTCATGTTGATGTGCCAGCCATCCCTGATCGCAACGTAGACGACGAACCGGCAAGTCCCTCCCGGCGGCAGTTTATCGACGGAGAGATAGGCCTTGGCGGTCACGGTCGTGTTGCGGTTGGTCGGCACGGAGTTGGTCGGCGCGTCGTCGCCCGATGCCTGCAACACGGTGGTTTCTTCGAGATTGGCGTCGGCTTTCGACCGGACGTGGCTGCCGCGGAAATCAGGATTGTCGAGATATTCTTGCAAAGCCAGGGCCATTACCGGCAGCGAGCGCGGCGCTTTGGCGAGCGCCGGGGCGAACGCTTCGAGCGTCTGGCGCGCCAACTCTCGATACCGGGGCTCGCCGCAAAGCGAGGCTAATCGGATCAGGTTGCGGACGCTGACTGCATTCGCGGAGGGGAGCACCGCGTCGAACGCATTGCGCGTGCGGGCGATCAGCGCCTCGTGGTCAGTCGACGTGAAGTAAAAACCTTTTGATTGCTCGTCCCAGAACAAGCGGATCTGTTCGTCGGTCAGAGCGCGGGCCGCCTGCTGCCAGCGCGGCTCGTGCGTTGCCGTAAAGAGTGCGAGAAATCCTTCGGAGAGATACGCGTAATCTTCGAGGTAAGCGGGGATCTTTGCCTGCCCGGCGCGATACGTTCGGAACAGTTCGCCCCGCGGGCCGCGCATCTGCTCGAGCACGAAGTTGCCGGCCTTTTCGGCCGCGCGGAGATAGGCGTCGTTTCCAAGCGTCTGGCTGCTGCGCCAGCGCCCGGATCATCAGGCCGTTCCAGGCGGCCAGGACTTTATCGTCTCGCGCGACGGGGCGGCGGCTTTGCCGCTTGAGCAATAGACGGGCTCGCGCGTTGTTCAGGCGCGACTCGATTTCTTCCGGCGGAACGTGCAGCTCGTGGCCAAGCGATTCGACCGACGCCGTGCGGCGCAGCACGAATCCCGGCTCGAACTCCTTGGGCTCATCAAGGCCGAAGGCCCGACGGAACAAGCTACCGTCGCGAGACCCCAGTGCCGCGTCGACTTCAGCGGGTGTCCAGACGTAATAGACCCCCTCGACTCCGTCGGTCTGCGCGTCGAGCGACGAGATGAATCCGCCCGCCGGCTCGGTCATCTCGCGCAAGACAAAGCCGAAGGCCTGCTCGGCGACGCGGTGGTACTCGCGTTTTCCGGTCCGGTGGTAAACCTCAGCGAAGAGTTCAGCCAGCTGAGCCTGATCGTAAAGCATCTTCTCGAAATGAGGGACGTGCCAGCGTCGATCGGTGCTGTAGCGGTGGAAACCGCCAGCCAGGTGATCGACGATTCCCCCGGCCGCGATGTGATCGAGCGCGTTTGTGACGACCGCGTCGGCCTGTTGATCGTTCGAATGCCGGGCGGCGAACTCCAAGAGCTCGAGCTTCGCCGGCTCTGGAAACTTCGGCATGTTGGGCTCATGCGGATCGAAATCGATTCCTCCGAACTCCGGATCGCGCGACTCGATCAGCGACTTGTTGGTCGCGGTCACGAGCCCGCGCTCGAGTTTGACGGGGGTCGGATTGAAACCGGCACGGCTGAGCCGCCGCACTTCGTTGCAAATCTGCTCGGCATTCTTTTCGACGCTGGCTCGGTCGGTGCGCCAAGCATCGCTCACGCGCGCCAGCACCGTCGGGAATCCCGGCTGGCCGGGACGATCCTGCGGAGGAAAGTATGTTCCTCCCGCGAACGGCGTGCCGTCCGGAGTCAGGAACATCGAGAGGGGCCAGCCTCCCGAATCGGCCGAGCCGACTGCCTGTGCGTAGACCAGGTAGGCGGTCATATAGATGTCGTCGACGTCGGGCCGCTCTTCGCGATCGACCTTGACGTTGACGAAGTTGGCGTTCATCACGCGAGCGATGTCTTCGTTCTCAAAGACCAGCCTCTCCATCACGTGGCACCAGTGGCAGCTGCTATAGCCGATAGAGAGAAAGATCGGTTTGCCTTCCCGCTTGGCCTTCTCAAAGACCTCGGGCGACCAGGCGTACCAGTCGACTGGATTGTGCGCGTGCAACAGCAGATAGGGACTGGTCTCGCGCCAGGCGATTAGTAGGACGCTTTGGCGGAGCGGCGGTGGGACCGGCCAGAGCGCTGTTCGAGAAGCCGAATGCTCCCACCACCACGGCGAGCACGAGACCTAGGTTGAGCCAGGCAGGCGGCCGATGCCGCAAGAAAAATCTCGGCGAATGCATGCGTACGTTCCCCCGAATCGTCGCGCGACGGCCGAAGTGAAACGCGACTTCCCTGGTCCTTCCACCGGACGTTGGCGCGGAGGGAATTGTATCAAGAGGTGTCTGAAACCCCCTAGAGCGACTGGAATGGTTTCAGGGGGAGGAGCCGCCGTTATTCGGCGGCCATTTTCTGTCACTTCGTAGCGCCGAAGGATGGACAACCCAATACGCGACCGCCACCAACGGACCGCCCACGAAGGTCGCAAACGCCCAAACGAACGGGCCGACCAGAACGAGGCTGCTGCCACCGCGCTTGACGTTTCTGGCATCACGGTCGAGGGCGAATGCGAACGCCGTGTGGATAAGGAACGTGACAATTGCGACGGCGACCGTATAGATCGCCACGAAGCCGGCAAGGAAGCCGCCTGCGTTCATGTTTCCAAGCGCCTCGCCGATTCAGATCCGGTCTCAAGCCGGAACGGGCGTCTTTTGCAGGATCTGGCGAATGACCGTTCGCGAACGGTCACGCTGGCCTTCGCGCACCAGGCCGCGGCAGACGATGCGATGCGCCAGCACGGGCACGGCCAGGCGTTTCACGTCGTCGGGAATCACAAAATTTCGCGTTTCGAGGAAGGCCAGGCACTGCACCGCGCGGAACAGCACGACGGCTCCCCGGGTGCTCACCCCCAGGTCGAGCTCCTCATGTGTCCGCGTGGCGGCCACGATGTCGAGCATGTAAGAGTTGATCGACGGATGGACCTTCACCTCGCGGGCGGCCAACTGCAAGCGTTTCAGCTGTTCGGTGCTGAGCACCGGCTGCAGGCGATCAACCATCTCGCCCGCCCGGTGCGCCTCGAGGATTTGCATCTCGTGCGCGCGATCGGGGTACCCGATATCGGTGCAGATGGTGAAGCGGTCGAGCTGGTTTTCGGGGAGCGGGTAAGTCCCTTCGTACTCATGCGGGTTCTGCGTTGCCAGCACGAAGAATGGGGGTTCGAGTGTGTAGGTTCTTCCTTCGACCGAAACCTGACCTTCGTTCATCGCCTCCAAGAGTGCGCTTTGCGTCCGGGGCGTGGTGCGGTTGATTTCGTCGGCCAGCAGGATGTTCGTGAAGATCGGCCCGCGGCGGAACTCGAAATCTCCCAAATTCGGCAAGTAGACGCTCGAACCCAGGATGTCGCTGGGGAGCATGTCGGGCGTGAATTGCAGCCGCGTGAATCGGCAAGCGAGGCTCTTCGAGATGGCCTTAGCCAGCAAGGTTTTGCCGACGCCCGGAGCGTCCTCGATCAGGAGATGCCCTTCGGCCAGCAAGGTAACCACGGCCAGTCGAATCGGCTCCGGCTTTCCCAACAGGACGCTGCCGATATTTCGCTCGAGTCCTTGGATCAGACTGTTTTCGTCGGACGTCACGCGTCCCTCCCGGGTGTGCTGGTGATCGAGTTCGCGGAACCGGGCAGCGTTTTGTTTCCGCGTTCCGGTCGAAATCGTCGGCAATGAGTCGGCGCGATACCCAGATTGCCGAAACGCAGCCACTATAAACAAGACGACGCTGACACGTCAGTCAACGCCGATTCCGAGTTGTGAGGTATCTCACTAAAGCCTGTTGGCGGCCGAACGAAATCGGTTCCGAGGCCTTGTGCCGGCAAGATCTTCCGGCTTGGCAAGACGTACCGGTCGTGATTGGAGTAACGTTGGCGCCTTGCGACGCGGTTGCATGTTAATTGATGTTTTGTCCCGAAGCTTGCAGTCGAAGAAGACGTGTCAGGGACCGTTGCTGGCCCGCCGTAGTTCCGGACTCGCGGGCCAAACGGCTGCGAAGACCCGAGCATCTTTTCGACTTCGAGGCGCCAAGGATGGCACGCTTCGGGCCAATCCGTCGCCTTTGGAACTTGAATCCGCCCGCGCCCTCGGTAGCGGCTCTTCTTCGCCGGTTGGCGATTGTCTCTGCGACAGCGTTTGCACTCGCTGTCGGCTGGTGTGCTCCGCGGCTGCCGGCTGCGGACGACTTGCCCGACTCTCCGATCTTCGACTCCGGGTGCCCATCGCATTACCTGGCGACGGGACCGTTGGTTAGTACCCCGTTCACTCTCAAAATGCTCGAGGCGCCCGTCGGGTCTGCGAATGGGGGCTACCAGCAGGGACTGGTTGCCATCGACGAACCCCCATCGACGGCTGCATACGAGCCCTTCGGTACCGTTCGTGGAAGCGTTGGCTCGAGTTTTTGGGCGGCCTTGGGTCGCTGGGAGTCGAGCCTGTGGCGGCCCGAGCGCCCGACGATCGTTTTGACTTCGGCCGAATCGTCCACCATTTCGCTGGACGAAGACGCGCCGCTCATGCCCGACAATCAGTCCGGGATGTCGCCGGCTCAAACCGGCCAGCAGCCGGCTGCGATCAATTCGGACCTGCAGCCCATCGATGTTTGCCCTTGTCCGCGCATCAGCGTGTATGACGACGCGTGGGCCTTTCTGCCCCGAGTCGCTCACGATGCGTGGGGCCTGGTGAACAACTGGGACAACCTGATCATTCTCGGCGTCGGGCTGGGTGGCTCGCTGGGCCTTCGCGGCGACGTCGACCAGGACGTCCGCAACTGGACGGCCGAGCATCCCGACCGATGGGGCGAGGGATCAAAGGCGCTCGGCGATCTCGGCGTGGTCCAGTATCAGATCCCCGTCATCTTCGGCGTTTATGCCTTCACGGTCTGGGAGCAGGACCAATGGGGGCACGACATGATGAACTCACTGATCAGCGCGTACACGGTCTTTGGACTCAGCACCCTCGCGATCAAGGTCACCGCCGACACGAATCGTCCCAGCGACACCTGGAACGGCGGGAAATACGGCTTCCCGTCCTGGCACGATGGGAGCTGGTTCTGCATGTCGGCGGTCATCGACGAATACGAGGGACACTGGATCGGCGTTCCGCTGTACATCGTGTCGGGTCTGGTCGGCTGGAGCCGCATCGACACCCGCGACCACGATCTTTCGGACGTCGTGTTTGGCGGGATACTCGGCTATGTGATCGGCAAATCGGTCGCGGGCAGGGCTCTTTACGGCGATTCCCGGGCGGTGCACATCGTGCCTTACGTGCATCCAAGCGAGGGAACGGCCGGCGTGATGTTTGACGCCTCGTTTTGAGGCGGACTGCCCGTCTGAAATGCGATCGGCAGCGACGCCGGCGGGGACTTTTCTGGCGAGCTCGGCTCGACGGCGTGCGACTTCATTTCCGGCGCGCATTCTTCTCACCCCATAAAATTCCTGCGTGAATGCCGCCAATTGGAGGCATCAACGCGTGCAAACCATCCTCGAATTGATAAATTGGAGGTTGGGGCCGGGGTGAGGGTTGCATGCCTGTCAAAGTCCGCTGTTCTGGATGCGAGCGCGTCATCAATGCGCCGGATCGGGCGCGAGGGAAGGCCGTAAAGTGCCCGCAGTGCGGCAAAGCCGTCCGCGTGCCGGCCGAAGCTGCAGCTCCCGCGCCCGCCGCACCGGCTGGCAAGAAGGCGGGTCCCCGCCCCCCCAGCAGCAGCATGGTGATTGCGAATCTCGATCTCGAGCGACTCGAGGACGCGGATACCCGCATCTGCCCGAAGTGCGGCGCCGAAGTTTCCGTGGAAGACACCGAGTGTCCGGAATGCCAGGTCAATCTGGTGACGGGCACCTTGAGCGCGAAGAACCAGGCCGACCGCGACCGGAAGGGCCCGAATCCCAAGAAGTATTACCAGGAGTTTTTCAGCGACAGCTTCGAGTTCTGGAAGAAGAACAAGAAGCTGTCGATCAGCCTGGCCCTCAACAGCGCGATCTTTACGACCTTGGGCGTGTTTTGCATCTTCATGTCTCTCTGGTGCGCCAAGCCGCTGGTCCGCGTCTTCTGGTGGTTTCTCGCGACGATCACGCTCTTGATGCCGCCCGGGCTGGCGTGGAATCTGCACACGAAGATCATCGATCTCACGCTGCGCAAGAAGAAGAAGCTTCCCAAGTACCATTTCGACAAGCTGCTGGGAACCGCCCTGGGATTTAAGTTCATCCTTTGGTTTCTCGACGTCGCCGCCCCGCTGCACATTTTGGCGGTGATTTTTCTCGTGCTGAAGTTCCCGCTCGTCGCGCTGGGACTCGAAGTGCCCGCCGTGATTTTCGCCTCGCTGTTGTTCCCGCTCGGCATGTCGCACATGGCGATGCCGGTGACCACCCGCGGCTGGCTGCTCAATAAGATGTCGATGCCCTTCTTTCGGACTTTTCCGGCGCTCGCCTACTGGGCCCTCTTCCTGCTTTTACTGATGCTTGTGCCGATCGGGTGCATCGCCGGAGGGGCACTTGTTTCGGGGAACGGGGTCGTCGACTTGTTCCGCGATTCGAACGTCAACTCGAATATTTTCAGCAAGCAGGCAGAGCTCGCCGACTTGCCGAAAACCGCGGTCATTACCCCGGAGCTGCGGGAGTGGCAGGGGAAAAAACCGGTCGACCTGAATTGGAACCCGTTTTGGATTCCCTCGGCACTGCTCGTCGTTGCGGCCGCATTCTTCGGGGCGACGGCCGTCTTATTGATGCGTGCCAACGGCCTGTATACGCGCTATTTTCTCGATTACCTCGATCTCGAGACGATGGAGCCCGAGACCAAGTATGTGGCCAAGGTCGCGAGGCTCGAGGATCTCGAGTCCAAGAAGGGGCTGACGTGGCAGACGGTCCTCGCCGGGCTCGGACTGGCCGGCGTCTTTGGTTTCGCCTTCGGAGGCGCGGGCGCAGCGTTGATGGGCAAGAGCTTTCTGGTCGGTGTGGGCACCGGCTTGCTGATTGTCGGAATTACCGCCGGCCTCGTCGGTCACTTCTGGCTGCTCTACGAAGCCTTCCTGGACAGTATGGCCTGGTTCGGCGCGATCTCATTGAGCACGACCTTCGGCGGAGCAGCGTTCCCCTTCGTCGGTCCGCTGGGATTCTTGTTGACGCCGCTGCTCTCGATCATTTACGGCGCAATCAATTGGTCTAACGCGAAATATCCGCTCGTAGTCGGCCTGGTCGGGAACTACGTCTACATTCCGCTCGGGCTGACGATCCTGATTATCTCGATCGGAATGGAGTTTCTGGGATTCGGGGGCGGCGAAGTCCCCCAATAAACCTCATTCGGTGCGCGTGCGGCTTGTCAGACGCACCAGGTTGCCCGTGTCGCTGCCGCCATTGTTCGCATTGGCTGTTGAGGCAGGAATTTCCAAGCGGCAGCAGCCCAAATCGAGGTGCTGCTTGCCGTGACCTCCGTCGGCAGGGCCCAAGACCCCTTCACGCAGCCGGTAGACCTTAAACCGCCCCTTCTTCTCGCGATCGAGCAGGCCGACCGAGTGCAGGATGCCCAGATGATGTGAGACAGTCACCACCTCGAGCTGCAACGACTCGGACAGCTCGCTGACGCACTTTGGGGCAACCCGCAGCGCGTCGATGATCCGCAGCCGGACGGGATCGGCAAGAGCCCGCAGCATTTCGGCGCAATGATCCGATTCCAGAGAATCTTGCGGCACGAGTTTTCTCCGCCGAGGAATTGGCGGCGTCCCGAAGAGTGCCGCCAAAATTCTACTGCTCCGAAAAAGTCTCGATCAAACTGGCCCGTTGGGCCGTTCCGACCGCAAGCGCACGAATGACTCCTCGAGGGGTCCCGAGCAAATGAGTTCCCAGCGCGCATCAGAAATCCAAGCGCGCTCGCCGCGACGAAAGACGCGACCGGCGTCGTCGACCAGTTCGCGAAACGGCCCCTTGTACATCACGAGGACCCCTTCCTCACTTGGTTTGTGCGGCTTAAGAGCCTGCACGATCGTCTCACGCAATTGCGCCGATTGGAGAGTGAACGACGGAGTGCTGCCGAATTTCAAGAGTCGAATGTCTGCAAAGCCGGCACTCTCGACCCACGCGAGCAGCTGTGTGTCAACGGGCACCTCTTCGACGACCGCAGCCGGACCGGGCAACGGCAAACTGCCGGGCGGAAGGGACGCGTCAGACGTCAGATGATGCAGGATCATGCGCCCGCCCGGGGACAAAACGCGCAGGCATTCGGCCAGCATTGCCCGTCGCGTCGCGGGCTCGCAGGGCGTATTGAATGTCCCTCGGAGGCGAATTTCGCTCAGCGATTGCTCTCGAAACGGGAGCGGTTGAGGAAAGGGGCTTCCCAGGCGGTGTTCCCAATCCGCGGTCGCCGGCGTGTCTGAAGCCGGCAGCGCGGATGCAAACCTGGCCGTTGCAACTTCCGGCCGCGGTTGCGGACGGCTCGTAAGCACGATCGTTTCGGGATGTCGCCGGTCGCCCGCGCAGTCTCCGCTGTCGGACTCCAAAACGTAGAACTCCCACAGCGTCTTGTCCGGATCTTGAATCCAGAACTTCGTTTGCCGGGCATAACAGCATTCGACCCCCTCCTCCCGAATGCTGCCGAGACCGGCGATCTCGAGACGGCGCTGCAGGTCCACCAGTTCCTCGGCGCCCGACAGCCGAAACCCGACGTGATTGAGCGCGCCGCCGGCCGAGGCTCCCGACGGCTCGAGCGACAGCACAAGCGGCGGGTCCTCTAACTCGAATTTGGCGTAATCGGGCCGGCGCTTGGCCGGGGGAGTGCCGAGCAGCTTCTGATAAAACTCAATCGACTTCGCGAGATCGGAGACGTTCAGCGACACGTGAAATGTCGTTAATTTCTTCTCGATGGCCGTTTCCATGGGAAGGAGCCTTTCTCCAGCTTCGCATTCGTCAGTCAGCACGGCTCAGAGAAAGTAAGTGTCGGTCAGTCCGTATTCGGAGTATTTGCGGCGAAGAAATTGGTGAAACTCGCGATAGTGTGCCGTGCGCTGATTGCCGCCGTCGGAGGCGGCGTTGTAACTCAGATACAACTGTCGGCGCCATCCGCTGGAACGGTTGGGCGCCGATCGATGCGGCGTGAATCCGCCGAAGACCGCCAGATCACCCGGTTCGAGTTCCAGAAGGACTCCTTCGGCGTCCCGAATCGTGTCGTCGGGCAATTCGTGATAGTCGCCATCCTCCGCTGAGAGGGCGCCTTGACGGTGCCTCCCGGCAAACACTTCGGTGCAGCCGTTGTCGGCATTGGTGGCGTCGATCGGCAGGAGCACGGTTAGGAAGCTGCGAGGGAAAGACGGCCAGGCGATGTAGTCCTGGTGCAGGGCATAGCCCATTGCACCGGGCGGCTTGTAGATCAATTTGTCCTTAAGCAGGCACGCCTCTTCTCGGTAGATCTCGGCCAACAGATCCAAGATGCGAGAATCGAGCGCGATCTCCCGAATCGCCGCACTCAGATCGATGACGGGGTCGAACGTTTCGAACACGCAGTCGCCGCCGGTGCAGTTGCCCTGGAAGCGGCAGCGCAGGTTCTGCTTGTCAATGAGGTCCGTGCGATCGAGGAGCCGATCGGCCTCGAAGGCCAATCTGGCCGATTCCTCGGCCTTGAACGCGCCACGCACGACGATGAAGCCGTCCTCGTCGTAGTCTCGCGCGCTTCGGCCGAAAGGACAGAGTTGCTGCAAAGTCCGTCGAGTGTGGACATGTTCGTCCTCCTTCCGCTAAGCGGTACGGATGGCACGGACAACTCAGCCGCGTTTTTTTCTTCCTCGGTCCGCCATGACCGCGTGCTCCCCCGGCGTCGTGATCGGGTCTTTGCCCGCAACGGCCAGATCGAATGCCCAATCGGTTTTACCCGGCGAAGTCAGGTTGATTTGAAATCGCTCTTCTTTGGCATTCTTATCGGGGTCATTGTACAGGTTTTTGAGCCCATCCCCGCCCTCCGCTTTTGGTTGTGCGAACAAGACCACGTAGGATCCTGCCGGCAATCCGTCTCCCGTGCCGTAGGTATTGAATGCGAAGTGCCCGTTCTTGTCGCACCTCGTCGAAAACGGCGACTGGCGGCCCTTCGGAGGATTCTTGGGATCGTAGGCGAAAACGAACAGCGGGTTTCGGCGGTCGACCACGGGGGGTTGGTTGTCGATCGTGACCGTGCCCGAAAAGTTGACCACGGTCTGCGCCGACCCGCCGTTGACCTCGAGTGACTTTTTCAGCGACTCGCTCTCGGACGGGCCGTGGTTGCATCCGCCCGCGATCAGGCTGAACAGGAGCAGGCCCAACAAGCCCCCGGGCACACGAAACGCGGTTTGCCACGACATACATCGACCTCGTCTCTCCAAATTCTTCCGCTGCCTGTCCAAGGGGGAAAAACAGTCCAGGGGCCGCACTCGAGCGCGGCCCCTGGACGCGATTTCTGCTTCCGAGCTCGCGCCCGAACCGCCCGTAATGCTAGAACGACCCGTAATGCTAGAACGAACTGTCCGTCACCGGCGAGCGGCCGCTGAACGTGATCATTCGGCAAAACGGGATGGTGCCAATATTCTCGCTGACCATATGGGCCGAGCCGTCGCACATCGCCAGACCGACCGACCCGGGATGGAAGCTGTACAGATTCATCTTGGCCTGGTTGGTGCAGTTAATGAAACAGACGGGCGCCGTTCCCGTTTGCGGGGCCGTTCCTCCCGTGAAGGTTGAGCCATACATCTGGTTGTAGGCGTTGTCGAGGCAGCCCCAGCATCCGCCGGCGTTGGCCGGCGGCGCGGGGAACCCCGTGGGATTCACCGGCACGAGGTTCCCACCCTGACACGCGCAGGTCGCAATTTTCTTCAGGCCCCGCTGCCAAAGGTCGGGACGACCGGCAAGCTCACCGCAGAAGATCGTCGTCGAGGTGCCATCGGTGATCATATCGATCGACGTGGGCCCAAATCCCTTGCGGATGCTCAACCAGTTGAGCACGCCGGCCCGGCGGTTGCATCCCATGTGAGTGCAGAACGATTTGTGCCCCTGGGGATCGCAGGGAGTCGTTTGGTTGTCATAGGCATTGGCCAGGCCGCAGCAGTAGCAGTTGATCGCCGTGTAATCGTCGGCTCCAGCCCAGTAGGGCTTGAGTCCCACGGGGCTGCATGGAATCGAGCCACCTGTGAATTCGCTGACGAGGCCGTTCTCCTGGAACGGATTCAGGGTCCGCGGCGATGACGGGCAGATAAAGGCTGGAATTACGGCGGCCGCCGGCCGCGTCTGTCCCGCACAGCAGGAACCTGAGTTCAAAGCGGTGTAGGTCCCGCCACCGAACGGTGGAGTGGTCAAACAGACGGGCGAGAAGATCGGCGCGTTCATACAGATCCTGCGGTAAACGTTGGTCCCTTCGAGGTACTCGAGCAGCCGCTCGCCCCAAACATGGACGTTTCCGTCGGTATGACAGTATCCACAGCACGGATTCACAGGGCAGAAGAGGCAAAACGCGCCGGCGCCGCCACCACTGGACAGGGTTCCCAACAGCAAATCGAACGCCGGGGGAAACGTGTTGTTCACGTCGTGATAGTTGTGCGCGGCCAAGGCAATCTGCTTGAGATTGTTGCGGCACTGGGAGCGGCGGGCCGCTTCGCGAGCCGCTTGCACGGCCGGCAGCAACAGCGCGATCAGCACCGCGATAATTGCGATCACGACCAACAGCTCGATCAAGGTAAACCCACGCGAACGCCGGCGGGCGGCGCGTGACGATTGGGAAAAAATCGAGGTGTTCAAGAGAGACTCCTCAATAAAGGAGAAAGATTGAGTCGCGGCGGCTCTGGAAAGGGATCGACGTCGATTCCGATCGATCGACAGAAGGACCGATCGGCCGATAGCTACGCTGAGTTCTCGTCCCGTGATGATGCGGCCGTCGCGTGAACCAGACGGCCAGATGATTTGGTTTCTCTTGCTTCGTGCGCCGAACGGCCGGCCTTATTCTTACGACCGTGAGAATATCAGTATCGCATGCGAGGCAGCCCGTCAAGCGGGGTGAACAAGCTGAACAAAAATTTTTAGCATCACGCCGGGGTCCGGGTCGCAGGGGCGCTCCCAGTCGAACAGGCGCGAAGTTGACCGTCTGGGCACTGCGATTAGAATAAAGGCCGAGCTTGCCGCTCCTCTCTCCTGCCGCTTTAGTGCGGGCGAAACCGAGTGGTTACGGTTGCAGGCCGGACAGATTGTGCTGCCTTGCATCGCCCCGTTTCGCCTGCTGGCGACTTCGCCGCCACGCCCTCTCGTCGAAAGACGGCCTTTGCGCCTTTTTCGAGTGCCCGCTGTCGCCGCAGGCTGCCCGTAAACGCGAAGAACGGCGCGCGTGGCCGCGAGCCAGATCGCTCGAAGGATGCCGGTATGTCCAAAGACTTGTTTGACGAAACCACGATGACCTTCGGCGAGCACCTCGAAGCGCTGCGCATGCATCTCTTCAAGGCGGTCATCGGTCTGGTCATCGTGATGATCGGCACGCTCTACTGGGGCAACTATTTGGTCGACGTGATCCGCACGCCCATCGATCGGGCACTCAAGCGCAACAAGCTGTTCACAGAAGACGAAGTCACCGGCTTTTGGGGCCAGGTCACCTCGTTGTTCGGCAAAGGCAAAACGGGCGACGACCCGCCCGCGGCCGAACCGGTGCCGCCGGCCAATCAGAGAACGATCAATGTCCGCGTGAAGCCCAGCGATCTGTTGCGCGTGCTCCACGAAGCGGATCCAAAGCACTTCCCGGCCGGCGAGGCGCCCGAAGGGGAGAAGGCCGTATCTCTGCCCCTAGCCGCCGACGAATTCAAGGACTTCCGCCAGACGACCGAAGAATCGCATCACCCGGTCACGCTCAACGTGCAGGAGGCCTTCATGATGTACATCAAAGTGTCGCTCGTGAGCGGAATTGTGTTTGCGAGCCCCTGGATTTTTTACCAGATGTGGCAATTTGTGGCGGCCGGCCTCTATCCGCACGAGCGCCGATACGTCCACGTTTATCTGCCGATGAGCATCGGCCTGTTCCTGGGCGGCGTGACGTTCTGCTTCTTCCTGGCGCTGCCCCTGCTGCTGGATTTTTTGCTCAGCTACAACCGCTGGCTGGGCGTCGTCCCGACAATTCGTCTTTCCGAATGGGTGACTTTTGTTATCCTTTTGCCCGTGATATTCGGCCTCAGCTTTCAGCTTCCGCTCGTGATGCTGTTCCTGGAGCGGATCGGCATCTTTACCGCGACCGACTACCGCACGCGGCGACGGCTGGCCATTTTTGTGATGGCCGTCGGGTCGATGATTATCAACCCGGGGGGCGACATCGGGTCGATGCTGCTCCTGTTCATTCCGTTGGTGATCTTGTACGAGTTTGGAATTCTGCTGTGCGGCTTTTGGAAGACTCAGGGGCCCTTCGAGGAAGTAGCGACCACGTGACGGCCACGGCCTCGAGGACCGGCAAAAACAGACCGGGTTGGCCAAAAAGTTGCAGACGACAGCCCACGCGCGGTCAGTTCTGCCGCTAGAATTGAGTTGGATGCGCAGACGTCGACGAAGCGTCTCGCGCGAAGTCGATCGGCTTGTCAGATCCGTCCACTCGCGATTCGCGCTAAAGCAAGCGGAAAGGAATCGAGCAGTTAGGGAGTGACAATGAAGCCAGTTTTTGCCGACGGCGATTCGCTCCGCCGCGTTTTCGCCGCTACCACCGAACACGCCTTCGAGGTCGACTTGGGGCTCGCCGATCCTCCCCTGATCGATTACCTGGTCGACTTGTTGATTCGCTTCATTCGCATGGATGGCATCTTCAAAGTCCGCGATCCTCGCGGCAGGCGCCTGAGCGAGGTCGCCGAGATGATGGCCGAAGCCGCAGAGCGCCAATCGAACCCGCAGCGCGAAGTCTATCGCCACATCGGCGACTTCACCCTGTTCTGGGCAGGCGTGTATCCCGAGGCCTTGTCCCGCATGAAGTCTCCCGATCACCAGGACCACCTGGTGGATTACTTCGTGCAGGGAAAACGCTCCTACTATCTGGCCAGCACCTTCGACCAGAAGCCCTACGATCAAGAGGCTCCGATCCTGCGCCGGTTGAGCGAAGAGTTTGAGCTTTGCACGTATGGACTCAAGCGGGTCCGCCTTTTATGGGAGCAAGAAGCCGCTGAATATCGCAGCGGCCGGACGTTGCCCCCACCACGAGACGACGCGCCGCCGGCTTCCGCGTGACGCGTCGTGGACGAACGGCTCCGTCGGTCGGCTGCCGGGTGCCCCGTGTCCCTGTGGCGTGACATTGCCTGAACCCCGAATGGGTAGCGATTGGCCCCTGGCGCGAGCCAGTGCGAAATCGGGTTTGTCGTCTCCCACAAGCCCCCGAAAGGGGGCGACAGGTGTCGGCAACGAGACGCTTTCATCCGCGAGCCATGAGTCGCGTCACCGCATTAGGGCCGGGCGTTTCGACCGGTTCCTTCCCTCCAACAGTCAGGTCAACTTGATAACCTTCCTGGCCCGGAAGTTTCAGATCCAGTTTGAACTTCTCTTCTTTCGCGTTCTTGTCGGGATCGTTGTAAAGATTCTTGAGCTCGTCGGGTGGCTGGAGGTCCCCCCGGCTCATCGCGCCGGAGGGGCCCAGCCCCCTGCCGACCGGTCTGGCACCGCGTGGGTTTTCTGCCTGATGGAGTTCCACAAAGGTGACGATGTACTTACCCGGTTTTGCCATTACGGCGAAGTCCCCCTGCCCGCCGCAAACGATGAACAGCTTGGGACGTTTGCCGTTGGCAGTCGCATCGAGATGCTCGGGATCGTTCAAGATCACCACCAGGGACCTGTCTTGTGCAGGCGGTTGTCCGTCGATCGTCACGCGGCCGACCAGCTTCGCCAATTTTTGCTCGCTGAATCCGATCTCTTTCGCTTGCTCATCAGCCGCAATGTCGAGTTTGCTTTTTTCGGTACAGCCCTGGAAGGCGGCCACAAGGACAAGGCATGCCGCGACACCCATGAGCGAACGTTGCGGCGCGCGGCGCGCTAGGAAACACATGCGAAGTTCTCCAATTCCCTGGACATGGGGGCTTGGGTCGGAAAAAAGTTCTGCCGCCACGCCGGGCGCCTTTTGGCGGGCCGGCGGCGGCAGAACGTCCAACGTCATGGGCTGACGTTTGCTAGAACGAAGCATCGGTGACGGCGGCCCTGCCGCGATACGTCATCAGCCGGGCCAAGGTATTGATGCTGATGTTCTCGCTCAGGCTGTGCACCGAGCCATCGCAAAACAGGAAATTGCAAGATCCCGGATGGAAGCTGTAGTAGTTGACCGACCAGGCGTTGACGCAGTTGATCATGCAGACCGACGACCCCGGGGCCGCCACGGGGGGACCATAGGGGGCGGTCGTACTGGTTGGTTGGAACCCCGCGATGTACGTGCCACTGAAGTTCGACCCTTCCATCTCCATATAGCCGTTCTGGAAGCATGACCAGCAGCCTCCATAATTGCTCTGGATGAAGCCTTCCCACGCGAACTTGGGGCCTCCGGCACCGTAAGGACATGGGCCGCCGTCCATCCGTTTGCCGCGGATCCACCACTGGGGCCGGCCAGCCAGCTCGGCAATCAACATTGTCGTGGACGTGCCGTCAGTGATCTTGTCGATCCCGACTTGTTGTTCGTAGAGGTTCAACGGCCCAAGGGTGCTCGCTTGCTGCTGCCCGTTGTTCAGCAGCTTGAACGCACAATCCAGCCCTGTGCAATGGCCGTAACCCGATCCCGGCGCATAGTCGCTGGCGCCCGAGAGCTGCGGGAAGAGAAGGCATTTTGGAAAACATGGCTCGACTCCAGGGCAGAGGAATTCCTGGATCTCGACAAATGGATTTGTGATTCGTGGAGAAGAAGGGCAAACGAACATGGGGACCACGGCTGCGCCGGGGCGTTTCGCTGAGCAGGGATCCTTGCACGGGCAACTCACGTTGATGCCGCACTTTTTGAAATAACACCCCTGGCCGCAAGGCGGCGCGTTAAATCCGGATCCGCAGCACGGCGGCTCCATCCAAACGTTCATGTTGATCTGGCTGTAGACCGTGTTCGATTCTGAGAACGCAAGCAGCTTTTCGCCCCAGAAATGGTAATCCGCGTTGAAGATAAAGAGCCCTTGGTAGGCGGGGCAGCAGGGGTTGATGTTGTACGGACAGCCTTTTTTGTACTTCCCGCAAGCGGAATTAACGGGCCAAAACGTAAACGGAGAGTAGGTCACCGCGGGCGTGAACGAATTGGCGACGTCGTGGTAGTTGTGCTCGGCAATCCCCATTTGCCTGAGGTTGTTACGGCACTGAGTGCGGCGAGCAGCCTCGCGCGCTGCCTGCACTGCGGGCAACAAAATCGCAATCAAGACCGCGATGATGGCGATCACCACCAAGAGCTCGATCAGTGTAAACCCTGACTTTCTCTTTCTTGGCATGACAGTCCCCTTATTGACAAAAAGACGATGACTCTCGGTGCTGGCGCTGGACCAGCGCACAACTCAAAGCCAGCATCACGCAAACGGGAGTTCAATCCCGACGGCACCTATCAGAGCCGCTGAAAATTTAACCGTCAATATTTTTTGCGCCTGTAAAAATGCCAAACACGCGTTATGCCAAAAATTTTTTGAAAAGTGTTATGTTTATCACATGAGATTTGTGGGCAATCGAACAAACAGCAGCCTGGGCTCGCTGGCGCGTCAAACGGCAGGTCAGAAATGGCTCATGAAGCTGGCAACCCAGATCCATCGCCGACTCTTCGACAGACGTTGAATCAATAACTTGCGCGCACGATGCAAAATGTTGGCGAGCCGGCGGCCAGAAGACCGTCACCCCTTTGGGGTGAATGTACTGATCCAAGGAAGCGATTTCTTCCTTCACCACTCTCAGCACCAGCCCCGCTCTGATCACCAATGAGTGCCTAGACCGTCTGGTAAGATCGCGTCGGGGCAATCGAGTCATTCACGCCCGGGTGCTGCTAGAATCATGGTTCCCCTCATCGACCGGAGGAATCACACGCCGTGCACACTGCTTTGAAATGCGCCGCCTGCGGGCGGCTCCACGCGATTGATCGATTGCAAAACGTCTGCGAGGCCTGCGCCAAGCCCTTGTTGGCGGAATATGCGCTCGACAAGTTGGCGGGCACGTTTACGCCCGACGCGGTGCGCGGGCGATCCGAGCGATCGTTGTGGAAATTTGCCGAGGTGCTGCCAATCGATCGCCGAGAGGAAATTGTTTCGCTGGGAGAAGGTCTGACGCCGCTCTTACCGGTTCGCGGTCGCGGCCCGCTTGCCGATTTCCGCCGGTTGTTCGTAAAGGACGAGTCGCTCAATCCAACCGGCAGCTTCAAGGCCCGGGGGATGTCGGCGGCCATCACCCGTGCGAAAGCGCTGGGAGCAAAGACCGTCGCCCTGCCTTCGGCAGGGAACGCAGGCGGCGCCGCGGCGGCTTACGCGGCCCGGGCTGGCCTCGAGTGTTTTGTTCTCGTGCCGGAAGACACGCCGGCGGCCAACGTGATCGAAGCGGTGATGGCCGGGGCCCACGTGGGGCTGGTGAAGGGCCTGATCAGCGATTGCGGCAAGCTGATTCGCAAGGCGTGCGACAAATTCGGATGGTTCGACCTGTCGACGCTCAAGGAGCCGTTCCGCGTCGAGGGCAAAAAGACGATGGGCTACGAGCTGGCATTCGATTGTGCCGACGAATCCACCGGGCGATTGATGCTACCCGACGTCGTCTTCTACCCGACCGGGGGCGGAACCGGGCTGATCGGCATGTGGAAGGCGTTCGACGAAATGGAACGCCTGGGCTGGATCGGTTCACACCGGCCGCGAATGGTTGCCGTGCAAGCGGAACATTGCGCTCCAATCGTGCGGGCCTTCGAGCAGGGGCTGCCGCACGCCGAGGCCTTTCCCAACGCGCAAACCGTCGCCTCGGGCTTGCGTGTGCCGGCGGCCATCGGCGACTTCCTGATGCTCGCGGCAATCCGCGCCAGCCAGGGGACGGCGATCGCCGTTTCGGACGCCGAGTTGCTCGCCGCCACTCGCGAGATGTCGCGGGCCCTGGGCAACTTCGCCTGTCCGGAAGGGGGGGCTGTTTGGGCAGCCGCTTTACGGCTGGCCGAGCAAGGCTGGATTAAGCCCAACGAGCGGATTGTCCTCTACAATACTGGGACGGGGCTCAAGTATTCCCACCTCTTTCCACCAGGGGACCTGCCGGTGGTCGATCCGGCGCGGCCCGATGCTTTCGAGAAATGGCAAACGGAGATTGACGCATGTCGATCCTCGACGACCTAGGGCCGGCTTCCAAGCAGCTCAAGCCGGCCGACTGGTCCAAAGACTCCGCGGGGGGCAACGGCGCGGCGCGGGCCTGTGACAGTGACTTCGCCGGAATGCGCGACCTGGTCGAGTCGCTGGAACAAGTCTTGTTTCTGATTTCCGCCGACTGGAGCCGCGCGTTTTACGTCAGCCCGGCGTATGAACGGGTCACGGGCTATTCTCGCGAGAGCCTGTTCACCGATCTCAAAAGCTGGACGGAATTGGTGCACCCCGAGGATCGCCAGATCGTCCGCGAAACCGTGGTAGACCGCGCCTCGGGCCTGATCCGCGGGCGCGTCGAGATGGAATACCGCATCGTGACGGCCAGCGGCGAAATTCGCTGGCTGCGCAGTGTCGTTTCCCAAATCAAGGGGCCCGAGGGAGAGCCCGATCGGCTGGTCGGGCTTGCCGACGACATTACCGAGCGCAAACTCGCGGAAATCGAGCTCAAGCGGAGCGAAGCCCAACTGGCGCAAAACGTCCAGCTGCGCACGGCCGAACTGTCGCGAACCGTCGAGAACCTCGAGCGCGAGATCGGACAGCGCAAGCAGGCCGAAACGGCGCTCGAGCGCACCAACGTGCGGTTCCGGCGTCTGTTCGAGGCCAATCTGATCGGCGTGATTTTCAGCAACCTCCGCGGAGCCATCAACGATGCCAACGACGCATTTCTCGAAATGACGGGTTACTCGCGCGCCGATCTTCCCTTACGTTGGGACACGATGACGCCTCCCGAATGGGCGCACCTGAGCGACCACGCCCGCGAAAAAATCCTGCGCGACGGTCGCGTTCCTCCCTGGGAAAAAGAATACTTCCGCAAAGATGGTTCGCGAGTTCCCGTGTTCATGGGGGGCGCGCTCTTGGAAAACGACGGCGATCAATGCGTGTTTTTCGTCGTCGACCTGACCAGGCTCAAGAACGCCGAGGAACAGGTCCGCGACGTCCGATTGCGCCTCGAGCATGCCTCGCGGCTGAGCGTGATGGGCGAGCTCCTCGCCGACATGGCGCACGAAATCCACCAACCGCTGGGCGTCATTGCCAACTACGCGAACGGCAGCTTGAGGCGCCTCAAGAAGGGGCAATTGACGGTTGGCGCCCTGAAGGACCGGTTGCGGGAGATCGCGGCCGAATCGATGCGCGTCGCCGAGGTGCTTCGCCGCATCCGGGAATTCATTCGCCGACGCGAACCGGAGCGCGAGCTGGTCAACCTCAATACAATCGTGGCCGACGCGCTGCAATTTACCCGCCTCGAGCGGCGGGAGCACCGCGTGTCGATCATTCTGCGGCCCGACCGCGACCTGCGACCCGTCGAGGCGGACGGCGTGCAGATCACGCAGGTGCTGATCAATCTGCTTTCAAACGCGGTGCATTCTCTGTCAGGCTGCGAGATCGAGGCTCCCAAGATCACCATCTCCACACACATGAAGCCCGATGGAAACGCGGAGGTGGTCGTCGCCGATAATGGCCCGGGAATTTCCGCCGCCGATTTGCCCCGGATCTTCGATCGCTTCTTTACGACCAAGTCGAGTGGATTGGGGCTTGGTCTGCCGATTAGCCGCTCGATCGTGGAGGGTTGTGGGGGTCAGCTTTGCTGCGATTCCAAGCCGGGCGAGCCTGCGGTGTTTCGCTTGACGCTCCCGACGGCCAAGCCGACCGCGGAAACGACGACCGCTCCCTAATCGGCGCGATTCAACGCTTGCGTGTCCTGGCGGCTTTCGGCAGAGTCCGCCGGCCTGCAAGCAGCTCATGCAGTAATCGCGTCGCTTCGAGCGTGATGCCGGGGGATTGGCTTTCACGCGGGCCCGCCACGTTCAAGACACCCACCGCATTGTGATCCAGCCACTCGCGGATCTCGGCCAGCGCCGCCGGATGCCCAAGTCGATCGAAAGGCACGGTTTGCCAAGCTCGAGGGCGGTGCGCTGGGTCAGCAGGGTTCCTCCGCGGGGCTGGCCCCGAGAAAGAATCAAGGTCCCGTCGGAGTCGCGGACATTACGTTTCGTGCGCTGGGAGTACGCGGGCGATGCGGTTTCAGCCAGCGGGTAGCGGCCGGCAATCGGGCCGTCTTCCGCTCGACGCCCCTTCGGACACCAGCCTCCGCAATCGATGCCCATCGCCAAAGCCACGTCGAGAGCCGCGCGATCGACTCCGGTCTGGCCACCGCTGATGATTTTTTCGATTCGCGGCGCGTGGTCACTCGGGGCCAGCTTTTCGATGCCGCCCCCAGCACGATCCGCGACCTGACGCTTGGCGCCTCGACCGGGACGCCGCTCGCCACTCACTCGGCCCGTTCCTGGCCGAACGCCAGCCGCATCTGGCGATCTTCGATCGACTCGAGCTCTTTGAACAGCAAGCTCGGCTGAATGTCGCGATTGTTCTGATACTTGTCGCTGTGGTATTCCGTCACCTCTCCCTCGACCGTGTGATAAAAGATCTGGGCGATCTGCACGCTCGGGTAGATCCGCACCGGATGGACGGCGAACATCTCGAGCGTCCAATAGCCGCAGAAACCGACGTCGCCGAACCCGGCCGTCACGTGCACGAACAGCCCCAGCCGTCCGATGGACGAGCGGCCCTCGAGCATCGGCACGAGATTGTGCGTTTCGGTGCGCTCGAGCGTGCGGCCCAGGTACAGGCGGTTCGGATCGAGCACCAGCCCTTCGGGTGGAATCGTATGCCGCCGATAGCGATTCGGCCGGCGCATGTCGAGCACGATTTCCTCGTACGCCAAGAGTTCGTTGTGCAGCCGCAGGTTGTAGCTGTTGGGATTGAGCTGACTCTCGTCGAAGGGATCGATGACGATATCCCGGTTCAGCCGCGCTCGAATTTCGTTGCCGCTGAGAATCATGGGATCAGAATAACCGAACGCCCGGGATTAAGTGGGTTTTGTTAAGGCCCAAACCAACTTAACGGCCCCAAAATCGGCTTGCAACGGGAGCGTTCGATCAGAACCTGTCCGGTAATTAACCTCGCTTTGCGGCCGGTCAGAAAGAAAAAAAACCTCTCCCACCAGCGGGATGGGAGAGGCCTGCCCCTTCATGTCGAATCGAATTGCCGCTTATCGCTCAGAGGCGCGTCACTCGGGAGCGCCGGCGGCAATCCAGGCTCGGATGGCGTCCTTCTGGGCCGCCGTCAGGGGTCCATGCGGCGAATCAGGCGGCGGCATCTCGTCGTGCTCGACCAGCGCCCACAGTTCCGATTCTCCGGGCCGGCCCGGAATCACCATCTCTCGGTTGGCGGCCACCCGCCCAAGATCGAGGACATATCCAAAGCTAGCCTTGGGTTTCGGCAAATCGGGGCCGTGGCAGCCGGCACACTTCGCTTTAAAGACGCCGCGCGCCTCCTCCGCGACGCTTACCGCCTTCGGCGTCGAGTGCGCGCCGCCAACCCAGAATCCAAGTCCTGCGAACGCAGCGACAAACGGGATCAACGCAAGCCACCCTGTCTTCATTGCGCACCGATTCCTTCAACCTAATGCGTGGGGGACGATCAAGTCGGTCACCCGAGCGTCGAATCGACGATCGCCAGCGAGCCGGCATTTTCGACATAGGACACGGCGGTCAAGCCGAGAGTCGACTTGAGTCGCTCGGCGGGCAGATCGCGCATCGGGCCGGGAGTTCCCCTGCCCGGTTGCGATTGGGGGAACGCCGTCGACCGAGCGGTGTGGAACGTGACCTTGCCTTCGACTTTCTGCATCACCTGGTGGATGTGCCCGTTCAGCACCGTGAGCGAACCGAACCGCTTCAAGATCGCGAGCGCCTGTTCGGAATCCTGGGTTGCCCAGCCCCATTTCTCGTACACCGACCACAGGGGAACGTGCGCGAAGACGACGATCGGTGTGCTCTCGCTCAGTCCGGCGACGTCCCGTTGCAGCCAGCGCAGCTGGTCTCGCCCGATGACGCCCAGTCCGCCGTCTTTGCTGCCGGACTTGGAAGTTGCCACGTTCACCAGCCCGATGAAGTGGACGCCTTGCGAGTCGAAACTGTACCAGCCACTTCCTGACGTGCCTTTGCCGTAGCGTCTCAGGTATTCCTGATTTCCATCGGTGTCAAAGTCATGTTCGCCCGGCACAAAGAACACCGCGCCGGTTCGCGCCTCCTTGAGCAGCTCGGCGCACGCGTCGAACTCCTCTGGTTTGGCGAGATGCGTGATGTCACCGGTGTGCAGCACGAATGCGGGCGGCTCAGGCAAAGCATTGATGCGGGCGATCGTCTGTTTCAGCGTGGCGGCAACGTCCTTGTTCGGATTGCGGGAAAATCCGAGATGGCTGTCGCTGATCTGCACGAACGACAACGTAGGCTTTGCCGTTGCGGTCTGACCGAAGACTCGGGACTTTGCGATTCCCCCCGACATGCCCCACACCAGTCCCGTTCCGACCCACGCCATGCACTTGAGCATGCCCCGGCGGTCGATCCCGTCCTCGTGATTGTTCGGCGGGTTCTGGGGAAGAATTTCGTCGCGCATCAGATTTTCCTTGCGTTAGAGATCAGGGATTCCGGTTGAAGCAGGCCACCCACATGCCTACCGGCCACGCCGCCGAAATATTCCGTGACTCAGAAAAAAACCGGCGTGGGAATAAATCCAGGCTGCGGACGGTAGGATAGATAGGGTGTCGCCCGATCGACGGCCGATGGACGTTTTGCCGCGAAAAGGTCCCCGCATTTGGAAGCCGATGAGCGCGGGCAGTTTGAGCATGTCACGCTGCCTCACCTCGATGCTGCCTACAACCTGGCCCGTTGGTTGACGCAGAACGAACACGCCGCCGAGGACGTGGTCCAGGAGGCGTACCTTCGTGCTGCGCGGTACTTCAGCAGCTTTCGGGGCGGCAACGGCCGTGCCTGGCTGCTGGGGATAGTCCGCCGCGCGGCCTTCGATTGGCTCTCCAAACACAGGGGGCACGGGGTTCTTGCCTTCAATGAGGAGATTCACGACCGGGGCGACGACTCTTCAAATCCGGAACAATTGGCGCTCCGCAAGAGCGAACAGGTCAGCGTGCGGCAGGCCTTGGAAGAATTGCCGCTGCCTTTGCGCGAGGTGGTTGTGCTGCGCGAGTTGGAAGGAATGAGTTACCAGGAGATCGCCGGCCTGACGGAACTGCCGATGGGCACCGTCATGTCGCGACTGTCGCGAGGGCGTCAACAACTTCAGAGGCGGCTGGCGTCGTGCGTGGGCGAGGACGGAAAATGAACTGTCAAGACGTCCAAAACCTGTTGCATCCTTACTCCGATGGCGAATTGGATCTCGTCCGCAACCTCGAGATCGAAGAGCATCTCGGCACTTGTCCCGCCTGCGCCGAGCAGGAGAAAAGTCTGCGGTCGCTCCGAGCCGTGCTCTCGGCTCCATCGCTGTATTATGCGGCCCCTGCGACACTGCGGGCCCGGCTACAGGTCGCGCCCGCTTCCTCCTCGGCCGTCGTCGAACGACAACCGATCGCACGGGGTGCGAATTGGATGTGGGCCACCATCGCCGCGGGCATCTTGCTCCTGGTCGGGGTCTCGGCGACGCTCGGCGTGCTCCTCTCCCGAGCGACGACGACGACGGGCGGCCGACTGGAAGACTGGGTGATCGCCAGTCACGTCCGGTCGCAGCAGGTCAATCACCTGACCGACGTCGTCTCCTCCGACCGTCACACGGTCAAGCCCTGGTTCCGCGACAAACTCGATTTCTCGCCGCAGGTGCCCGACTTGTCCGCGCAAGGTTTCCCGCTCACCGGTGGCCGGCTTGACTACCTGGCCGAGCGTCCGGTTGCCGCCCTCGTCTACCAGCGCGGAAAACATGCGATCAATGTCTTCACCTGGCCGGCAATGAACGACGGCGACAAGGCCGTGCGAGATTTCAGCCGGCAGGGGTTTCACATCCGCGAGTGGCAGCGATCGGGAATGAACTATTGGGCGATCTCGGATCTCAACGACGAAGATCTCGACCAGTTCGTCCGGCTCTTTCAAGAGCACACGGCGCAGTCGCGGCGATGAGTTCCGTGCCGACTGGAATTAGCCTCTTGTCCGCCGGGACATCCGACAATAGCCCACGGCTTCAGCCGTGGGTGGGTTGGATGTCGCAAAAGTGCTTCTTCAAGCCCCATCGGGGCGACAGACGCTGTTCGATTTGAGTCAGTCGAGCATTCCTGGCTCGAACTCGATTCCGTGCTTCTTGAGAATCGATGCCAACTCCTCTTGGAAGCTGATTCGCTTGTGGTGTTCCGCCTGGTTCTCGATGTATGTCAACGTGTCCGCCATGCCCGAGATGCCGATGCTGAACGCGCCATAGCCGGCTTGCCATTCGAACGCTTGCTGATCGGGAAACGTCTCGTGAACCCATTTTGAAGAACTCCCTTTCAAGAGCTGCACAGCCTTTGCGATATCCAGCGTTGCGGGCAGCGACATTAGGATGTGGACGTGATCCTCCACTCCGCCGATTTTCAACGCTTTCATTTTGTTGTTGCGGGCGATGCCACCCAGGTACGGCCAAAGTTGCGCCTGCAGGACTGGCGTGATGATGCGGCGACGCTCTTTAGTCGAGAACACGACATGCAATAGGCAGCTCACAAACGAATGCATGGGAGAGCCTCCGGGCAGGTTCGCCGTCCTCTTGCCGGGAATATTGTTCTATCGTCCCTGACGGGACTTTAACCCAAGAAATGAAGGATCTCCTTTCCCCAGCGATGAATCGCTGGGCTATTCTCTCTCGCCCAAGGGGCGGAAGGCAGGCGCACGTACGCCCCCCCCGAGAGACCAATCACTTGAGCGGCGGCAGGCCGACGCGCTGGCAACACGCGAGTAGCGGACACTCGGGGCACCTCGGGCGGCGCGCGATGCAGATCCGTCGCCCGTGGTGAATCAACCGGTGAGAGAAGTTGACCCACTCGGATTGGGGGATGAGCTGCATGAGATCTTGCTCGATCTGTTCGGGACTGGTGCTCTTCGTCAGGCCCAGCAGATTCGTGATCCGTTTGACGTGCGTGTCGACGACGATGCCGGTCGCGATGCCCCAGACCGTTCCGAGCACAACGTTGGCCGTTTTGCGGCCGACGCCCGGCAGGGTGACGAGCTCGTCCAGCGTGCGCGGAATCTCGCCGCCAAAGTTTTCGACGACGGCTTTCGCCATGCCCCGCAGGCTGGTCGACTTCGCCCGGAAGAACCCGGTCGAGCGGATCATCGCCTCGAGCTCGCCCTGGTCCGCCGCGGCGAGCGCACGCACGTCGGGATATTTGGCGAACAGACTCGGCGTCACCATATTGACGCGTTCGTCGGTGCACTGCGCCGAGAGGATGGTCGCCACGATCAACTGGTACGCGTTCTGATGCTTTAAGGCACAGGTTGCATCCGGATAGGCTTTGGCCAGAGCGCGCACGACTTGCTTGGCCTGCGCCGCAAGTCAACGGCGGCGGTACCCGCCCGCTTCGTCGAGGCAGGTCGCGCAGCCGACGCCGTTCGTTTGGAGGGCTTCTTCGTCGCGGGGCGTGCCTGCGCGCGTGACGCGGCCGCCGAGCGTTTGGAGGCTGGCGGGCGGGCGGTTTTAGCACTCTTTGCCATCGTCGATCTTCCTGGAGGCGGACTTCAGCAGTGGGCAGCGTGCGGGTTCCCGGATAAGATTCCGCATGGCGCGTCGGAGATCTCTCCGCGAGCGCCGCTTAAGTGAATTGAACCCTACTAGGTACTTGTTGCGCGTCCACTTACCAATCGAGTCCTAGCCGGATGAGCCAGTATCCCGAGAAGTATCTGGAAGGCATTCGGCTGTTCAACGAGCAAGAATTCTTCGAGTGTCACGAGGTGCTGGAGGAACTCTGGTCCGAGACGCTCGGCGACGAGAAGAAATTCTATCAAGGGCTGATCCAGGCCGCCGTTGCCTTGTTTCATTTTGGCAACGAAAACCTGGGGGGAGCGCGCAAACTCTACGAATCTTCCCGGTTAAACCTCGAGCGTTACGGCCCGTTTTATCAGGGCCTTGACCTCCAAAAGTTCCATGCGGACATGAAAACCTGCTTTCTGGAGCTGTTGGAAGCCACCCAAACCTATCCGGCTGGCGTAGAATTGGTCGAAGAGCGAATCCCAACGATTCAACTCAATGGAGTCGAGGAACAAACATGAGCAAGCCGTTCGACGTTCGCGAGCAGCTTGCGACTTTTGCGGGGACGGCGCCCTTGTTTCCCCTGCCCGACGTCGTCCATTTCCCGCACCTGCTGCTACCGCTGCATATTTTTGAGCCCCGCTACCGGGAAATGGTGGCGGATGCCCTCGAGGGGGAGCGCCTGATCGCCATGGCACTCCTCAAGCCCGGACACATAACGACCGCAGGCTCGCCGCCGATTCACGGCACGGTCTGCCTGGGCCGGATCACCGCCGATCAGCAGACCGAAGACGGCCGTTATTATCTCGTGCTGCAAGGACTCTCGCGGGCCCGCATTGTTCAGGAAGAGCCAGACGAGCAGGCGTATCGGATCGCCCAGCTCGAGCTGCTGCCCGATCCCGAAAGTCCGTTTTCCCCCGCGGCGGCCGATGCCCAGCGGCGTCGGTTGCTGTTGGCATTCCGCAGCCTGTTTCCCAAGCACAATGTCGATCGTGTGCTGCGTCGGGCGCTCAAGGAATCCGTGCCGTTGGGGATCTTGTGCGATGTGCTGGCCGACGCGATGTCGCTCGAGTCTCAGGTCGCGTATCAAGTCCTCGCGGAAACGGACGTGAAGGAGCGCTGCCGGCTCGTGCTGCGTCTGATTGAGGAACGACTGAACGCACCGACCTCGGCCGACGGCGCGGCGCTCAAATGCGCCTCGGCGGATTGGTCCGACGCAGACGCCGGCTGGCCGCCGCAGTTCAGCGTCAATTGAACAGCGTCAACTAGAGACGGGCCGCGTTAAAGTATTGGTCTTGCGCGCAAGATTTGGCCGCGCAGTGAATCCTCGCGAAGGCCCGGATATCCGCTTATACTGGAGTGACCCACCCCAACCGCCTTCGCCGACCCGCTTGACCCTCGCGCGGAAGGCGACCAGGACACGCCGAACAAACTCGCGCCCGTTAGACGCAATCTTTGAATGGGTTTGCCAGCGCAGGTTCCCGTCGCATGAACGCGTTCCGCCGACTCCGCACGACGGTCGTTCTTTTGGGCGCCGCCGCGTCGGTCGTCGAGTTCGGGACGCGAGCGGTTCTCGCGGACGACGAGATCGTCTTTAGCCGGGACATTCGCCCGATCCTGTCGCAAAATTGCTTCGATTGCCACGGCCCGGATGACAAGCAGCGCAAGGCCGATCTGCGTCTGGACACTAAAGACGGCCTGTTTACCGAACTCGGCGGACAGATTCCCTTTGTCCCCCTCAAGCCGGGAAAAAGCGAAGCCCTGCGACGGATGGCCTCTGACGATCCGGACGAGCGGATGCCGCCGCCGAAGACCGGCAAGCGGGTCTCTGCGGCGCAGCTCGATCTGATTCGCCGCTGGATCGCGCAAGGGGCAAAGTGGTCGCAGCACTGGTCCTACCTGCCCCCCGTGCGACCGACCGTTCCGCAGACGAATCGTGCGTACCAGGTCCGCAACGCGATCGATTCGTTCATCGCGGCGAAACTCGAGCGGGAAAAACTGCCCCAATCCTCTGAGGCGGACAAGATCACACTCTTGCGGCGGCTATCGCTCGATGCGATTGGTTTGCCGCCGACTCCCGCCGAGGTCGACGCGTTTCTCGCAAACAACAGTCCCGATGCCTACGAGCGCGAAGTGGCCCGGCTGTTGGCCTCGCCCCATTTCGGCGAGCGCTGGGGACGGCAATGGCTCGATGCGGCCCGCTACGCCGATTCCGACGGGTACGAGAAGGACAAGTCGCGACAAGTCTGGTTCTACCGCGATTGGGTGACCAATGCCCTCAATCGCGATCTCCCGTACGACCAGTTCATCATCGAGCAGATTGCCGGCGACGAACTGCCCGGTGCGACACAGGACCAGATCGTCGCCACCGGTTTCCTGCGGAATTCGATGCTCAACGAGGAAGGGGGCGTCGACCCCGAGCAATTCCGAATGGAAGCGATGTTCGATCGCCTGGATGCGGTCGGCAAGAGCATCCTCGGCCTCACCATTCAGTGTGCCCAGTGCCATAACCACAAGTACGATCCGCTCGCCCAGGAAGAGTACTACCGCATCTTCGCGTTCCTGAACAACGACAACGAAGCGAACATCGCCACCTACACGCCCGACGAGCAGCGTCGCCGAGCCGACATTTTTCGCCGCATCCACGAGATCGAAGCGGGTCTGCGTCACCGCACGCCCGACTGGCCGCAGCAAATGGCTCGCTGGGAAGAGCGCGTGCGTGGCGATCAGCCTGAGTGGACGGTCGTTCGTCCGGCCCCCGAGGACTTGATTGCCGGCGGACAGAAGCATTACTTGCTCGACGACGGGTCGATCCTCTGCCAAGGCTATGCGCCAACCAAGAACACCGAAGAGTTCACCGTCAAGACGACCGTGCCCAACATCACGGGCTTTCGCCTCGAGCTGTTGAACGATCCGAATTTGCCGCTGGAGGGACCGGGTCGATCGATCAAAGGAACGTGTGCGCTCTCGGAGTTCTCGGTGCGAGCCGCTCCGGCCGACGCCCCACAGAAAGGGACGTCAGTGAAGCTGGTGCGGGCCACGGCCGACGTCAATCCGCCGGAAAGGCCGCTGGAAAAGATCTTCGACGACAAGTCGGGCAAGCGGCGCGTTACAGGGCCGATCGAATTTGCGATCGACAACAAGCAGTCGACTGCCTGGTCCATCGACAACGGACCGCACCGTCGCAACCAGCCGCGGAAGGGGGTTTTCGTCGCCGAGCAACCGATCTCATTCCCCTCCGGAACCGTGCTGACCTTCGCACTCAGCCAAAATCACGGCGGTTGGAACAGCGACGACAATCAGACCAACAATCTGGGCCGCTTCCGCCTGTCGGTGACCAATGCGCCTAACCCGACGGCCGACCCGCTCCCGCAAAATGTCCGCGAGTTGCTGGCGATTCCGTCGGCCAAGCGAACGCCGGCGCAGGTCGGGACGATTTTCAGCTATTGGCGAACGACCGTTCCCGAGTGGAAAGAGGCCAACGACGCGATCGAGGCGCTCTGGCAACAGCATCCCGAAGGCTCGTCGCAATTTGTGCTCTCCGCCCGCACAGTTGGCCGGATGACGCACATGCTCAAGCGGGGCGATTTCCTGAAGCCCGATCGTGCGGTCTCTCCCGGCGTGCCCCGCTTCTTGCATCAGCTTCCGGCCGACGCACCGCCCACGCGGCTGACGTTCGCGCGTTGGCTGGCCGATCGCCGCTCGCCGACGACGGCCCGAGCCATCGTGAATCGCGTGTGGCAGGGCTATTTCGGCATCGGCCTGGTCAGCACGAGCGAAGACCTGGGCTCCCAGTGCGAGACCCCGTCACATCCTCAACTGCTCGATTGGCTGGCCGTCGAATTCATGGATCATGGCTGGAGCCAGAAGTGGCTGCATCGCCTGATCATGACGTCGGCCACGTACCGCCAGTCCTCTGTCGTGACGCCCGAGCACTACACCCGCGACCCCTACAACCGACTGCTGGCTCGCGGCCCGCGATTCCGTGTCGATGCCGAAATCGTCCGCGACATTGCGCTCGAATCGAGCGGCCTGTTGAATTCACGGCTGGGCGGCCCGAGCGTCTTTCCGCCGGCTCCCGATTTCTTGTTTCAGCCGCCGGCAAGCTACGGCCCGAAGGTCTGGTTCGAGGAACACGGGCCGAGCCGCTATCGCCGCGCGACGTACACGTTCCGCTACCGCTCGGTGCCCTATCCCGCGCTGCAGACGTTCGACGCCCCCAATGGCGACTTCTCGTGCGTGCGGCGGGCGCGATCCAATACGCCGCTGCAGGCGCTGACGACGCTCAACGAGCCGCTGTTTCTGGAATGCGCTCGAGCGCTCGCGCTCAAGGTTCTGCGCGAAGGGGGCGGCGATCCGGCGCACCAGCTGGCCTATGCATTCCGTCGCTGCCTGTCGCGGCCGCCGAACGACCAAGAGGCATCCACGCTCTTGGCCCTCTACAAGAAAGAGACAAAACGCTTCACCGGCGAACAAACAGCAGCCGCCGAACTCACTGCCGACGATCCCAAGCATCCGCTTCCGATCCCTGTTGGCGCGACGAAGGAACAGCTCGCCGCCTGGACGGCCGTGTCGCGCGTGCTGCTGAATCTCGACGAGACAATCACGAAGGAGTAGTGCCAAGAAAGAAGAAAAGAGTCTTTTGAACAGGAGATAACAGAGGCAACAGAGAGCAGAGGAATCAATCCGACTCGACTTGCCTTTCGTGTTTCTCCGTGCCCTCTGTTGCCTCCTGTTCAAAATCGGAATTTCGGATTTAGGCTTTCGCTTTCCAACTTTGTAGCTTGGACTTCGGACTTTGGACCACTGAAATGAACTGCCAAGACGTCCTTTATCGCAACTGCGATCCGCGGACGCTCTCGCGCCGCTGGTTCTTGCAGCAGTGCGGCGTCGGGCTGGGGGCGATGTCGCTGGCCGAGTTGCTCGGAGTCCGCGCGGGTGCGGCAGCGGTCGCGAAGTCCAACAATCCGCTGGCCGTGCACCAGCCGCATTATCCGGCGAAGGCCAAGAGCGTCATTTTTCTCTTCATGGCCGGCGCGCCGAGCCACTTGGAACTCTTCGACTACAAGCCGCAATTGGCGCGGTTTGACGGGCAGTTGCCTCCCGCGGAGTTGCTCAAGGGCTATCGGGCCGCCTTTATCAATCCCAATTCGAACCTGTTGGGGCCGCGGTTCAAGTTCCGCCAGCACGGACAATGCGGAGCCGAGTTATCGGAAATCGTGCCCCATCTGGCCGGCGTCGTCGACGAGGTGGCCATCGTCAAGTCGATGGTCACCGACGCCTTCAATCACGCACCGGGTCAAATTTTGATGAGCACCGGCAGCCAGCAGTTCGGACGGCCGAGCCTGGGCGCGTGGGTGACGTACGGATTGGGAAGCGAGTCGCAGGACTTGCCCGGCTTCGTGGTCTTCAGCTCCGGTACGAAAGGGCCCAGCGGCGGAAACTCCAACTGGGGGAGCGGCTTCCTGCCGACCGTTTATCAGGGGGTGCAGTTCCGCGGGACGGGCGATCCCGTGCTCTATCTGTCGAATCCGCCCGGAGTCGATCGGCTCGTGCAAGAAGATTCGCTCGAGGCGATCCAGGCGCTCAATCAAATGCGGCTCGCGCGGATGGGCGACCCGGAGATCGCCACGCGGATTCACTCGTTCGAGATGGCCTTCCGCATGCAGGCCAGCGCTCCGGAACTGATGGACCTGGGTCGCGAGCCGAAACATGTCCTCGAAATGTACGGGGCCGAGCCGGGCAAGCCGTCGTTTGCCAACAACTGCCTGCTCGCCCGGCGGCTGGTCGAGCGCGGCGTGCGATTCGTCGAGCTGTTTCACGAAGCGTGGGATCAGCACGGCAACCTCGTGCACGACCTCAAGAAGAATTGCCTGGCCACCGATCAGGCCTGTGCGGCCCTGATCAAGGATTTGAAACAACGCGGCATGCTCGACAGCACGCTCGTGGTCTGGGGCGGCGAGTTCGGCCGCACGCCGATGGTACAGGGAGGCAACGACGGCCGCGACCACCATCCGAACTGCTTCACGATGTGGCTGGCCGGCGGAGGCGTGAAGCCGGGCATCACGCTCGGCGAAAGCGACGATTTCGGTTTCAATGCGATCAAAGACCGCGTGCACGTCCACGATCTGCACGCGACGATCCTGCATCTTTTGGGTTTCGATCACACGCGGCTGACCTACCGCTTCCAGGGCCGCAACTTCCGGCTCACCGACGTGCAGGGCAATGTCGTGCGGCAACTCCTGGCCTGAATCTCGCACCGCGTTGAGCGGGCCGCCGCCAGCGCTCGCATTCGCGCCCTCGGCAACTCGCCCGACCGAATCGACTGGGTCTACAAGGCCGGGTTCGGCACGAAAACGGAGTGACGTGCGGGGTGCGCTAATCCTCCGTCTGAGGGTTTCTTCCTAGACGCTTGGGTTCTCGAAAATTTCATCTTTGGACGCGCGGCTAAATTCCGCGGTGCGGCTCGCAAATGGGGGTTTTCCCCAATTGAATCGCTCGACGGTCGGGGCCGTGCTGCTAAAAAACTGGTGCAAAAAACTTCGCATTTATTCAAGAAAACTTTATCAATTAGCCTGACGGATCTACACACGGCTTCGCTAACTTAAGCTCCCGCTCAATGCCACAAAACCAGCACTGCGCGCGGCAACGCGGCGCGCGGGTTTGGGACGGCAATCGAGCGCCAGCCGGAACGCGTCGTCGGTGCGGCTCTTCGTTGGTTCCTTGGAATGCAAAGTGGGAAGAGCGCCCGCGACTGAGTGCCTTTTTTTTCTTTTTCTCAAGGGGAGTTCCATCTCATGTCGAGAGTGCGTCGAGGTTTCACCCTGATCGAGTTGCTGGTTGTGATTGCGATCATCGCGGTGTTGATCGCGCTCTTGCTGCCGGCCGTGCAAGCGGCCCGAGAAGCGGCGCGGCGCACGCAATGCCGCAACAATCTCAAGCAGATCGGCATCGCCGAGCACAACTACGTCGACATCAACCAATGCTTTACGCCGTCGAACATGACGGGACCCGGGCCGATCAGCAAGATCGTGAACAACAACGGGAGCTGCCCTGAAATTCCAATCGGCGTCGACTGCTCGAATACGCATTTCTGGGCCGAGTATCTGCTGCTGTTTATGGAGGGGGGCACCGTCTATCACCAGATCTGCATGAATCAGCCGATCTACTCGCCGGTCACCATCTGCGAGAAAAACAAGGCGGGCGACCTGCACCAGGTGTGGTGCTTCCCCAACTCCACGCATTGTTGCGCGGGCTGCGGCGGCTCGTCGCCGGGAACCGCGCCGGCCGGAGCGGTCATCCCCGCCTATGTCTGTCCCTCGTCGCCCCGCACCCAGAATCCCTTTCTGGAGAGAACGATCGACAATTGTCTCTCGCTGTTGCTGAAGGCTTCGCGCGGCACCAATACGATCATCAGCCCCTATTGGGCCGGCGCCAACGATTACACGGCGGTCAACGAATACACCGGCTCGCTGCAGGCTTACTACAAGTTCGCGAACCCCTGTTCCCCTGAACGAGCCACCAACGGCATTCTCGAGGAGCATTCCCTGGGGATCCCGATCGAATCGGTGCTCGACGGCACGTCGACCACGATCCTGGCCGGCGAACTGGCCGGGCTGCCTGATCTCTGGCACCGCGGCGTCAAAGTGGCGCCCACAATTCAAAATACGTTCTTTGCCTCCTTCGCCGGGTTTCCGGGAGTGGTCGGAAACAACGGGGGCGGCTGCTGGGCGTGTATCGAAAATGCCATCAACGAACTCTCGGGAACCGACTTCACGGGGGAAAACAACGCTCCCGTCGAAAAAGCCCCGGTCTTCACGCCGGTCTGCATCATGAACTGTTCCAACGAAAATTCTGGCGGCCTTTACAGCTTTCATCCAGGCAGCTGCGGACTGTTGATGGCCGACGGCTCGGCCCACATGGTCAGCGAGAATATGAGCATCACCGTGTTTTGCCGACTGATCAGCCGAGCCGGACATCAACCCGTCACCGACGCGTTTTAGTGGTCCGTCCACGACAAGCAGTGGGTTCGGGGTGGCACTGGACTTCGGCGAGCTCAGTCGAGTCGCGGCTGGTCCGCCGGTGTTCCCCTGAAACGCGTGAAGACACTGGCGGACAAGACGAGGGCGTCCGGGAATTCGGGGCAGTATTTTGCCTTGGGTGCCACGGCTGAGCGGCTGCCGGCTCAGCCGTGCTCTTCCCGGAAGGTCGCCGCCTTCGGAATCGACGAGCATGATGACTTTTGTGAAGAGCACGGCTGAGTCGAAACGTCTCAGCCGTGGCACCCGAGATCGGCCGCCTCGAAAGTCAGGTTACCGGGAGACTTTGAGACCCACGCGGCCGCGATTTTTCCTGAAGGATGTCGTGGAATGATGACTCGATTTCAAGTGCCGGCGAGCCACTCGAGGAAGTGGGCACCGGCGTTAGCAATCTGTTGCTTGATTTGCATCGGCTGCGGTTCGAAGGCTGACCGAGAAGAACAGGCCTTTCGAGACGCCGGCCTGCAGAAGGTCGACGTGGCGCCCGTGGCGGGTGTCGTCACCATTGACGGCGCCGCGCCGGCTCCGTTTACGCTGGTGATGCTCTGGGATCCGAAGAAGCCGGAGGGCGGCGTGTTGCGGGCGATCTGCGATTCCGAGGGCCGATTCGAGTTTACGAGTTATCGGCACGGAGACGGCGTCCCGCCCGGTTCGTACGTGGTCCTCTTTGCGCGATTCAACATGGCCCGGCGCCTGGGAGACTTCGAGCCGCCCGACTTGATGCACAACCTCTACAACGACCCCGACAAGAACGCGTCGAACTCCGAATTTCAAATCACGGTCAGTCCGCCGGGCAAGACGGATTACCAATTCAATCTCAACATTGCGGGAGAGCCGCCAGCCAATCCGGGCCCCCACTCGGTCACCGAAGTGCGACAGGCGACGTAGCGCTCGGTCTACGGCGAAGTATCAGGCTGCGGGTGGCTGGGGTCGGCGTCTTCGCGGCTCGACTGAGTTCGCCGAAGTCCGCCCCCAGTGCTTCGATTCTGGGGGCGAACCGAAGACGGTTCGACCCCAGCCACCCTGAGGTAACCGGGAGGCGCTCGGACCGCACGTTGGCTCGCTCAGGGCAGCGTATCGCGAACCGCTTCAACGACGGCGGCGATGCTGTTCGGGTCGCGAAATGAGCGGTCGTTCGCCAGCCACGATTTGAGAGGCGCAAGTAGTCCCGCTTGCAGTTTGGCAACTTGGGCTGCGGGGAGCGCTTCGTTGTCGCCCCAGACTTGGCCGATCTGAAGGGTGATGCTCAAGAGCAAGAATTCGGCCAGGCCCGCGTTGCGAGAGAATTCCCGCTTGGCCATGGACGCAATTTGGGCCGCGTTATCGCCCGTCAGTCCGGTCGCGTTAAGAAGCTGGAACGCGTCAGAGCGCAGAGACGTGGTCCGCCTCCATGACCTGGTCTTTGGTGAAAATCCACTTAAACGGATAGCCGGCGTCGCGGAAGCGTTTCTCGGCTCCCTCCTGGCGGTCGACGATCACCAGGACCAGTTCGACGCTGGCGCCCGCAGCCTCGACGGCCTTAGCCGCTTCCAGGAGCGAGTTGCCGGTCGTTGCCACGTCATCGATGATGGCCACCCGATCGCCAGGCTTGAGCATGCCTTCGACGACCTTGCGAGTTCCGTGCCCCTTGGCTTCGGACCGCACGAAAATGCCCTCGATGTTTTTCATCCCGTGGTGATAACAACTGATGACGACGCTCGTGACCATCGGGACCGCTCCGACCGCAAGTCCGCCGATGGCGTCGATGCCCTTGTCCGCAATTTCCTCGAACACGACTTCGCCGATGAGATGCGCCCCCTCGGGCATCAGCTCGACCATTTTGCCGTCGAAATAGAAGTTGCTGATTTTTCCAGAGGCCAGTTTGACCTCGCCGCTGCGATAGGAGCGTTGGCGGATGAGAGAGAGGAGCCTTTCTCGCTGCTGTCGCGTCGTTTCGCTCATGTTCCAGTCCTGTTCTTCAGAGTCCGTCCTAATCCGCTTCCGCTCCACGCAACCGATTGTGGCACACGCAATTTCTGCACACAAGCACTCGCGGCGACGGACCTCGACTGGAAAAACTTGCGATTGTCGATCATTCAGTGGAAAATGGTGGAGAACAGGGAAGGAATCCAACCGTCATGCTCCCCTCTCCCCTTGCGAGAGCTTTGCACAAAAACGCCGTTTTGCACAAAAACTCGGACGGCTGCACAAAAAGTCGATCGGCGCGGGAGTTCAGTGGCTATCACGGGATCGCCTCCACGATGTGCCCCCACGCGGTCAGGTGCCGAAACCAGAATGGAAACGCGCCGAACTTCGCACCTCTGAACCCCGCCTGCCCGAGAGCCCGCGTCAGCTCAGCCGCGTCGTACAGGTGGCTGTCCCACCAGCGACCAATGAGAGGGCGCATCAGCCAATTGCTCTTTGTGACGAACAGCACGAATCGGCCATCCGTGCGCAGCAGCCCGCGAAGACCGCTCAGCGCAGCGACGAAGCGCTCACGGGGCACGTATTCGAGCATGGACGCCGACACCAGCAAGTCATAGTTGTTCCAGGCAGCCGGAAGAGCGTCGAGCCGGAGCACATCGCATTGGACCAGTTCCACACCATTGATGGCTTGCACGTCGAGTCGGTGACGGAAGCGATCGAGCATCGCAGGAGTGAGGTCGAATCCGTGCATCGAAGCCGGAGGGAATCCGCGCTCGAACAGGGCGTCTCGCAGAGCCAATGTCAGAGCGCCTGTCCCGCAGCCTGCATCAAGCACGCGAAGCCCGAATCGCAGTAGCGGCGACCGCCGGAAGTAACTTCGGAGACCCTCCTGGTATCGGACCACGCGGATGAAGCGCGCGTAGCTGTTGGTCCGTTGGGTGAAGAGCTGGACTGGGTTGGCGGCAGTCGCGGTCAATGGGCTTGCCAGCGGGATTCGGGGGCGTCGCGTTCGGGGCATGCCGCGATTGTACCGGGAGCGGCGGGAACAAGAGTTTTTGGGATCGCGCGATCCTCCGACATCCTCACGAGAATGATGCACCCTTTATTGATTGCCAACGATTCGTCGGACGCTTTCCAGTTCCGCCCCGTCCAAATGCCTCGACGACGTGATCGGCGTCAATCCGTGGAGCTGATGATAGACTCCATGCCGACTTGGCAAGCTGGGTCGAGGGGCGAATGTCGAGAAGACCGCGTAGCTCAAGTCGCCGCGCGAAGACGGGATGTTCCGCGGGCCTTGTCGGTGTTCCTAAAACTGAGCGACCGCCTCTCGACGCACGATTCACTGAACGCGACTCGGAATGGGGCCGATTTAACCCATAAGCCTCCCTTCGCGCGCCTGTGCGATTCTTAATGTTTCGACGCTCTGAGGTGCGGGCGGTGCGGCCGGAAGATGTTGCCGTAGCCGGGTTTGTCGCCGTTTCGTAGAGTCTCCGCCTCAACCGGGCATTCGCCAATCCTGCGTTCGTTCGTTTCGCTTTATTGCCGCGGCGTTCGAGCGCGCCGACCGCGCCGCGATTAGTTGTGACCGCTGAACAATCGAATCTGGATCGGGCTCCATGCGGCGCTCCCATTCTGTCTCCGAAACGTCGGTCGGGCTCTTCGCCTTTCTCGACGTTTTGATGTCGACGATGGGTTCGCTGATTCTGGTGCTGATGGTCGTTTCGCCAAAAATCCGGCAGGAAAAGATTGCCAAGGCGGCGACCGAGGTCGCTCGCGACGTCGTCAAGGTCGAGCCGGCCCGCTGCGAAGCCCGCTTTAATTCCCGTCCCGGCACCGGTCGTCGCGCCCCCGCGTGAAACGATCGACCTGAATGCCAAGTTCGCGACCCGCGTGGCTGAGCTTTCAAGTCAGGCCGACGACAAACGACGCACCGCCGCTGACGCACAGCGTGCCGCTTCGGCAGAGCAAGAGCGCTACCAACAGCTGCATGCGAATCGCGAACAGCTTGAGCGCGAGCTGGCCGAACTGCGCAGCCAAAGACCACACGCTGGCCTCGGTCCAGGACCTCTCCGCCGAGGGGATCAAGGTCGAGAGCGAACTGGCGAAGCGCGGCTCGCGCCTGCGGAGGATTCGGGATCACATTGCTCACGAGTCGACTGAGTACTCGTTCGTGGCCTACGACGGCGTCTCGGGCACGACCCGCCGCCCGATTGTGATCGAATGCTCCGGCAGCCAGATCAAATTCCTGCAGGAAGATATTGCGCTCACTTCGGCAGACATCACCGGGTTTACGAGCGCGGCCAACCCGCTCTTGGCGGGGGCCGAGGCGCTCCTCGAATACTGGTCGACGCATTCCGCACCTGACGATCCCAAACCCTATGTGCTGATCGTCGTGCGACCCAGCGGCACGCTGTCTTATTACCGGGCCCGCAATCTTCTCGAGCGAATGAGAGCTCCCTTCGGGTACGAACTGCTCGCCGAAGATCAAAAACTCGCCGCTCCGCCTCCCGACGCGCAGGCCGTCGCCGCTTGCCGAGAGGCCATCGCCAAAGCGATCGCCAAACGGGAGAGCGTCTTCCGCGATGCGTTTGCCACGAGTGGCAGCTTGAATTCTCGCAGGCCGTCGCGCGCGGCGCGGGAGGATCGCGCGACGACTTGCCCGGAGGAGCGGGCAACGGGACAGGCGGCGTTGGGACAGGCGGCGTTGGGACAGGCGGCGTTGGGACAGGCGGCAACGGGACTGGCGGCACCGGGACGGGGGGCAAGCCGGCGTCTCCCTTTGACGATCCATTTGACGTGGCTTCCACCGGATCGATGGGGACGGCGAAAAGCTCCGGCGGTGACTCGCTCCTGGCGAGCGGCAACACGACGACGGGCAGCCCCGGTGCGGGCGGTGTGGGTTCTGGCGGCGTCGGTTCTGGCAGCGTCGCTTCTGGCGGTGGCGGCCCGGCGGGTCTTGGTTTTGGGGGCGGGGGATCAGCGAGCGGAGGGGCGGTCAACGGAGGATCAGGCACGGGGGGCCCGACCGGTGGAAATGCAGCGGGCGCTGGACCCGGCGGCATCGGTCCAGCTGGTCCGGGATCGGGTGGAGTCGGCAACCAAGGTGCAGGTCCTGCCGGCGGGAATGCGGGGGGTGGCCAATCCAATGAGCCGGGCAAGGACGGGACCGGCAACTCCCCGAACGAGGCCGACCGAAGCGGAGCTGGCGGTTTTAAGCCAGGCGGCTCACTCGCAGCGTCACCCGCGGGGGGAATGCTTGCTGGTGGAAGCGCGGGCACCGGGGCCATCGCACAATCCGGCGCGAGCGGATCAGAGTCGGGCGTCGAATTACTGCCCCCGCCGGGTGCCGGCACCGGGTCCGACGCGGCGAGCCTCGGTGCGTCGGCGACGAGCGCAGGTGCTGGCGAGTTGGGCTTCGCCGCAGGGGGCGCTGGATCCCCGCAAGCGGGGCAGCCACAAACAGGGGATAGTCAAACAGCACAGGCAACCGCGCAGGCTTCCTCAGATTTCGGATCGTTCCCCTCCACACCGATCGTGCAGGCCGGCAGCGGCCTTTCGCAACCCGCATCGGGTCAGCAGGGAATTGGGGGCGGCGGGTCGGGGCAATCCGAGCCTTCAGCAGCGGCCGGGGGATCGCCCGGTTCGCCGCAGATGGCTTCGGAAAGCGGGGGCGCGGGCGCTCAAGGCGAGTCGTCGCTGCCGGGCGGCTCGCCCTCGGGCGCCAGTTCCGGCGACGATTCGGGCGGTGAGCCGGCTCAGTCGTCGGGCGGCTCCGCGGACGGATCGGAAGTCGCGGGCCTCACGAGTTCCAGCCACGACAGCTACGACGCGCCCCCTCGCAGCGGCGGGACACGCCGCTGGGGATACTCCAGTCCGCAGGCGAGCATCGGCTTTGAGCACGATGTCACGATTTGGATCGGAGCGCGGGCCATTGTGGTCGGCGGCCAGCCTCCCATTTCGATCAACCGCGCGGAATCGCCTCGACGCCTGGCCGCGCTGGTCGTTCCCGCCCTCGACCGCGAAGCGCGAACCTGGGGCCGTCCGCCCGACCATTTGTATTGGGTGCCGAACGTCAAGTTTGTCGTGAGCCCCGGCGGAAATCTGCCTTACGAACGGCTGCGGCCCGCCATCGAACGGCACGGCCTCGTCTCGTCGGTCGACTATCAACTCGAACTGGAATCACCGCGACAAACCTTCAAATCGTGGGTGCAGTAGTGCTCCATCTCCGGCAAAGTTTCAGGCTCAGGGTGGCTGGGGTCGGCGTCTTCGCCGCCCCCAGTGGTTCGATTCTGGGGGCGAACCGAAGACGGTTCGACCCCAGCCACCCGGACGTTCTGCGTTAAACGGACCACCAGGCATGTCGCGTCGACGAATTTCTGATGACATCGAGTTCGGCTCCGACTCGTTTCTCGACATCGTCGCGAACATCGTCGGCATTTTGATCATTTTGATTGTGGTGGCCGGGATCAAAGCGGGAACGGCCCCGGTCACGGCCGAGAAACTGTCCGAATATCTGCGGACGCACGTAAAGCCCGAGCCCGCCAAGGTCGCGCAAGCAGCAGCTCCGCAGCCTGCCCCCCCACAGCCCGTCAAAGCGCCGCCGCGTCCCGAGCCGCTGGTGATCCCGCCGTCTCCCGCACTGCTCAAGCAAGCCGACGCTCTGAAGGCGGAACTGGCGTCTCTCGATTCTCAAGCGCAATCCGCCGCCGCCGAGATCGAAAAGACCAGCCACGACGAGCAGGCCGACTCGCAGGCCATCTCCGAGCTGCGTCAGGCAATCGACGCCGAGGCGGCCGAGTTGGGCCGCGACAAGACTCAGCTCGCCCAGACCGAGAGTCAGCTCGCCGTCAAGAGGACCGGTCTTTTGCAATTGGAAGTCGACGTCCAAAAGGCCGAAGCCGTCAAGCCGCAGGTGACGACGCTTCAGCACAAGCTCACGCCACTGGGGCGCGACATCAGTGGCAAAGAGCTGCACTTCCGCCTGCTCAATAACCGGGTCGCCTTTTTGCCGATCGAAGAGCTGATCCAGCGCCTGCGACCGCAGATCCTTCACAATCGCGACCAGTTGATTCGCAACGGCATTCAGCGGGGAGAGATCGGACCCATCGCCGGCTTCCACATGGACTACCTGCTCGAAGCCCGTCGGCTTTCTGCGATGGAGGAGTTGCGGCAGGGGATGTCGGTGACGATCAATCTTTCTTCATGGAAGTTGGTGGCCGAGCCCGACCTCGAAACCGAAAGCGGCGACGAGGCGGTCAAGCCGCACGGCGACTATCTCCGCCGCCTGCGGGATGCCGACGCCGACACCACGATCACCTTCTGGGTTTATCCCGATAGTTACGCGCTCTACCGGCAGCTGCAGGAATTCGCGCACCACGAAAATTTCACCGTCGCCGCGCGGCCGTTGCCGTTCGGCGTGGGAATCAGCGGTTCGCCGCAGGGCTCGCGCTCGTCTGGGCAGTAGTGAATCATTCGGATTTTGAACCACCAAGTCACCAAGGACACCAAGAAAACAGAGAGACTTCTGGATAAGTCAAAACCAATTCATTCCTACCTTGGTGCCCTTGGTGCCTTGGTGGTTTCAACTCTTACATGACTCTCGGATTGACAGTCTCCCACGGACGGGGGTCTAATCCCGCCCGCGCGGAGTTCCCATTTTGAAGCGAACTCGTTTTCACGCGAGGCTTCGATGTCCAAGCAACGCAAATCGCTAGCGCCCAATCATGCCGATCCGTCGTTCATTCTGGCGGCGATCGCGACGACGGCGTTTTATGTCGTCATCTTTCTGCCGTCGATGCGCGGGACGCTCCTGTATCACTACACGACCGAGCACGCGGTCGAATACGTGATCGTCGCCGTCTTCATCTGGGGCATCATCGACATCGCGCTCAAGCTGCTCTCGTTCCCGCGCGAAATCCTGTCCCTTCGCCAGGAGTGGCTGCCGCCGCGCCAGGGGCGCGAACCGATGGCCCACGCCCACGCTCTCTTGGAAGAGGTCCGCGCCCGGCCGCGCTGGCTGCTCGAGTCGCGCGTCGGCCGGCGCCTCGTCGAGGCGCTCGAATACGTCACCGAACGCTGCTCGGCCAAAGACTATCGCGAACACCTGCGGTACCTCTCCGAACAGGACGAAGACAATTCGCACGCCGCCTACGTGTTGATTCGCTTCGTGATCGGCGTCACGCCCGTGCTCGGGTTCTTGGGCACCGTCATTCACTTCGGCACCGCGCTCTCCGGAATCTCGTTTAACGAGATGACCGAAAAGCTGCCCGTGGTCGTCGGAGAAATGGGAACGGCCTTTAACACCACGTCGGTCGCGCTGATCGCCGCCATGACCATGATGTTTTCGCTCTTCGTCTGCCAGCGGATCGAGCGCAGCCTGCTGCGCTCGGTCGACCGGCTCGTCGATCGCGAACTGCTCCGCCGATTCGAGTTCAAAGATCCGAGCATCACGCCGTTCCTGTCGGCCCTCACGTCGGCCAACGAAGAGGCGCTCGCCGCGATCAATTCCACGCTTCAGCGGCAGATCGAGATCTGGGTGGCCGCGCTTGATTCGGTCTTCCAGCGCTTCGACGACCGGCAGCAGCACGAATTCCAAAACTGGCAGCGCGTGCTCGAAGGCTTCGACCAGCGCCACGAAACGCACGACATCAACCTGCACGATCAGCTGCGGCAATCGATCGCCCTGGTCGACTCGCGGCACGAGAACCAGTTCGCCCAAATCCAGAGCCTGCTCGAGCGGGCCGTCGGAGCCCGCGACGATTTTGCCGCCTTCCTCAAGACCCTCGACGAAATCAGCCGCGGCGAAGGCCGGCTGCTGGAGCTGCAGGAATCTCTCTCCGACAACCTGCGCGTGCTGCACGAAACGCAGCAAATCGACAAAGCCCTGCACGGCCTGACGGCGGCCATCCACCTCATCACCGCCCGCCACCACCTATCAGGCCCCCACGCCGCGGCGGCGTAACGAAGCCGGCGCCCCCGGGATTCGTAGGGTGGGACAAGCTCGCCGAAGGCGAGCGCCGGCCCACTATCTTGCCTTGGGTGGCACTGGACTTCGGCGAGCTCAGTCGAGTCGCGTGCTTGTCCAAGGGGATCCAGAAATTCGCTCGGATCTTGGAGCCGCGACCGTGAAGGAGCGGGCTATTACGGGCGGAAGCGCGCGTTAGACCCCGCTCCCTCACGAACATTTTGCATCGCGAGCACAAATCGCTGATTTGACATGGGTTGAACATTGCGCGTCGGACATTTGAGTTGAGCCGCACCCCAAGCCGACGGCTTGCCGTCGGATCCGGAACCGACGACAAGTCGTCGGCTTAGGGAGGGGAACGTGGCAATGATTCCACTATCGATCGCGCCAGCCAGCCTCGCTCTCAAAGGACTTACGACGCAGATGCAAAATGTTCTCACAGTCGCGGCTCGAAATCCTCGCCAATGCCACCCACCCCAGCCACTCGACATTTTGCATGCGACGTATTGCCAGCAGGGCAATCGCCTGCATTGAGTGCCGTTTGCCTCATTAGGCGACGGGTACGCCGAAATGAAACGCCGGTCAACGGCGTTTTTTTTCTGCAAAAATCTGCAAAATTTCTAAGCCGTCGTCGCTGCGGATTTTAGAGGTGCCGCGAAAATTTTTCGCGCTCCAAAATGAGCGGGAGCACGGGCGCGGTCTGGTAGAATCATGGATGGTCCAGAATTATGTGCCCTAGCTCGGCGCGGACGGCGACGATCGCGCGCCCTGCTTCCCTTCCTTCTTTCCTCTCGAGAGCCCCGCGTGTCTCAAACCATTCTTTCTGAACGACCTGCGTCTGAAACCACACGTTCCGCCCCCTCGCCCGCTCCGATTGCGTCCGCGCCGGCCGTTTCCGCCCCGCTTTGGATTGAAGACGGGGCGGACGCCGGCAAGACAGGAGAGTGCCGGCCTGCGACGAGCTCAGTCGAGTCGGGTGAGGGCTCTTTTCCTGTCATTGCACCCGACGCTCAGGACGCCGCGGACGACGCGCGGTTCCCCTTCTTCACCGCGTCCCAACTCAACTCGGGCCGCTTTGAGACCCGCTACCTGATCCCCGGCATCCTGACCGCCGCCCAGCCCGGCGGCATCTTCGGCGCGTTCAAAACGCTCAAGACGTCGCTCACGGCCGACCTGTTGATTTCGCTCGCCAGCGGCACGCCGTTCCTCGGCCACTTCCCCGTCGCGGATCCGGGCCGCACGCTGTTTCTCTCCGGCGAATCGGGCCTGGCCGCCTTGCAGTCGATCGCCCGCCGCATCGCGGCAGCCCGCGGCCTGTCGCTCGAGACGCTCGACAATTTCAAGCTGTCGCCAAAGCTTCCCAACCTCGACAGCCCCGACGACGTCCGGGCCCTCGGGCGGATCGTCCGCCGGAAAAAGCCGGTCTGCGTGGCGATCGACCCGGCCTACCTGGCGATCCGCGGCGAAGACGCCCGCAACCTCTTCGCCATGGGCTCTCTCCTCCGCCCGCTCGCCGAACTCTGCGACGAAACCGGCTCTGCGATCCTGATCGTGCACCACTGCAAGCGCACGCGCATCATCCCCGGCAACCCGGCCACTCTCGACGACATCGCCTGGAGCGGCTTCGCGGAATTCTCCGCCCAATGGCTCTTACTCGCCCGTCGCCGCCGCTTCGACCCCGACACAGGCCACCACGAACTCTGGTTCACCGCCGGCGGCCGCGCCGGCCACCACGGCCTGTGTGCCCTCGACGTGGATGAAGGAATCCCGGGCAACGACCAAGGCCGCATCTGGCAACCGGCCCTGCGCTCAGCCGGAGACGCCGAGTTTGAACACGACGTCAATTTCGCGCAGGAAACCGAAGACGAGCGTCGCCTGCGGACGGTCGCGATCAACGCCCGCCACCGCCGCCGAATCCTGGAGACGCTTCGCGACAAGCCGGCGGGCGAGACTCCGCGCTACTTCCGCGAGCACCTGGCTCTGAAGAACGATCGCGCCAATGAGCTGCTACAGGGCCTGGTCGAAGACGGCCTCATCAAACAGGCTCCCATCCTCAAGCGCAATCGTTGGGAAGCCGGCTACAAACTGGTCGGTGGGGAACCGGTTCCCGCCGGGAACGAAAAATGATTCCCGCCGGTGATGGGAACCATTTTCACTATAGGGAGAAAAGGATTCCCGGCAACAAAACGACGAGAAATTGGGTGTCACCGGCGGCGGCTTTGAGCCGCCAGTGGTATTCCAAGCGCGGAAGGAAACAATTGCCGGCGTCCGCGCCGTCTTCAATCCAAAGCGGGGCGCAAACGGCCGGCGCGGACGGTGCGGAATGGGACAGTTCGATCGAGTGATTAGCGCGGGCTGCGAGCGGACTCGGCCGTCCCATTCTGGTCCCCGCTCAGACTCGCGGGCACCGTGTTCGCGAAGCAATTTGACGATTTCGGTTGCGTGGGGTCGCTGCGCGTGCTCCGCTTCTTCCGCCCGATCCAGGGTGCTGAACTGCGGAAGACCGACGTTGGGATCGGCTTTGCTCTCGGTGAGGAGAAATTTTGTCACGGGCACGTTGCCGTTCATGACGGCGAAATAAAGTGCTCCTTGACCGGGGTTTGACAACGTCATGTTCGGATCGAGGTGCAACCGCTGGACGACATAACGGATCGGCTCATCGGTTTTCGCGGCGGCAGCCGCCGACATCAAAGCGGGGCGCCAGTCGCGCTCTGATCGGGCTTTGAGCAGGACCTGCACGACACGGTCGGCCGTCGCACAATCGTTCTTGAAAAGGAAACCCGCCGCCACTCCTGCCAGGCTCCCCGCGGGCAACCGGTTGCGTGCCCCCTGGAGGAACAGGTCGACCATTTTCGGTTCGCGGGCGCAGTCAAGAGCCGACAACCAATGAGGATCTGCCCACTCCACGGCCACGCCCCTGGCGAGCAGCCGTTTGACCTTCTGGAAATCGCCATCAGAAGTCGCGCGGCACAGCTCCCGGTACTGCCGGTAATTCGGATCCGCGTCGTCCGGGAGCAGCGTATATTCGTGGAATTTCCCTGGACCTTTGAACTCGAGCTGCTCTGCGACAGGACGCGGCTCCAAGATGAGTTTGGCAACCGGCGTGCCGTCCTTCTGCAGGATGACGTACAGATCCCTCAGGTAGTCTCTTCGATGTTCGACCGAAGGAACGTCGATGTGAAACGTGCGCGAAACGCCGCCTTTGGAATCGAGTGTGATGGTCATCTTCTTCGGCAAGGGGACGGAGGCGGGGTACATGCTTCCCCCCGCAGCGTCCTGAACGGTGAGAAAGGGCCTGAGACGTTCGTCTCCCGGAAATGAAATACGCTCCCTCCCCTGGAAGTCGGGACAGCAGCTGTGCGCGGAGAACGAGTAGTCTCCGGATCGTGCCTGCTCAGGAGCCTGCGGCTCCCTGACGAGCGTTTCGGGCGTCATTAGCCCGAGAAACAGGACCGTGAGAAGCCACCCCGGTGGACTGCTCCCGCCGGCTGCACAGACAAGCATTGGCAAGTTTCTCCGGAGAGAGCGAAAGAGCATGCCTGATGGCGGCTGGGGGTATTTTTTCGACGCCCATTGGACATCGTTGCCATGCCTCCAAAATCCGACAGAGGAGATCAGACGGCTTACGGGAACCGACGGCTGCAAATGAGTTTCGTGCGGCGCATGGCCAACACCAACTTCTACTGTCTCGCGCCCCCTGACGGGGGCTCAGGAGATAGGAACTGGCAATCGCCGATTGTCTCTGATTCGATCTGTCTAGCGCAACGGCTCAGAACTGCCCGACGATCTTCTTGTTCAGCCGCCGCATGCCGTTCATCCACCGGTCGGTGTCGTTGGCGCGGTACGCATAGAACTCTTTCACTTCCGGATGCGGCAGGATCAGGAAGCGCTCTTCGCGAATTGCCTTCACGCACTCTTCCGCCACATTCTCGGGGTTCACCGCGGTCAGTTTGAGATAATTCACGTGTGGATCGTCGACGGCGAGCATGTTCGTGGTCACGCCCATCGGGCACAAGCACGAGACGCGGATGCCTGCTTCGCGATGCTGAATCGATAGCCATTCCGCGAAGGCGACGGCCGCGTGCTTGGTGACGGAATACGGGGCCGAACCCATCTCTGTGAGCAACCCGGCGGCGGACGCCGTATTGAGCAAGTAACCGCTGCCTCGCTTTAACATGCCGGGCAGAACCGCGCGGGCCGCGTAGACGTGGGACATCACGTGCACGTCCCAATTCCGCTTCCAATCGGCGTCGGAGGCCTCTGCGCCCCCCTTGGTTGCCAGGCCTGCGTTTGAGCAGAACAGGTCAATGGGGCCAAACGCCTCCTCGGCGCGACGCACCAGCTTGACGATCTGGTCCTCGACGCCCACGTCGCACCCAACGGCGACGCCTTTCACCTCGGCCGCGACGGCTCGCGCGCCCTCTTCATTCATGTCGGCAACCACGATGCCGCGGGCTCCTTCATGAGCGAACCGCTGGCAGAGCGCCCGGCCGATGCCCGACGCGCCGCCCGTCACGACAGTGACTGATCCCTTCAGTTCCATCTTTGAGATCTCCTAAGCTCCGCCGCGGTATCCGCCGCTGCCCGCGCCGCGGAAGTCGCGCGAGGTTTCGGTACTAGGGCTGCGTCCGACCAGGCTGCCCATTTCCTTGCCGTTGCGTTGAAACCACTCATACAAGATCGCGACGTCCGATCCGATGCAGAAATGGCGCACCCCCATGTCGAGGTATTCTTTCGCCTGTTCGGGATGCGAAATCTCGGCCCGGGGATGCAGCCCCTTCTTGAGCGCCGTCTCGATGACATAGCGCTCGGCTTCCTTGACTTTCGGATGCTTGAACTGCCCGGGCAAGCCGATGCTCATCGAATAGTCGGCCGGCCCGAATTGGACCATGTCGATGCCTTTGACCGACAGGGCCGCGTCGAGGTTCTCGACGAGCGACGCCTTTTCGATCATCAGGGCGATGACCGTCTCATCCAGCGCCTGAACGAAAGCCGGCGCTCCCGCTTCGAGCACGAAACCGACGTCTCGCCGCATTCCCACGCCGTGCAGCCCGCCACTGTGCGGCGACTCCGACCGCACGGCCTTCACGCACGCTTCGACGTCGGCGACCGTCCGCGGATCGGCAAACAGCACGTTTTGAATCCCCGAGCCGATCGACCGGATCGTCAAGTACGTCCGCGGCTCTTGTTCGATCTTCATCATGCCCGACATATGATCGAACAGATCGATCGCTCGCCCGATGTTCTCGAGCGCGTACAGGTCGTAGGGCGCGTATTCCCCCACGAATTCGACGTAGTCGAACATGCGCGAGTGGCCGACCAGCTCCACGATCGACGGCCAGGAAATGTGCAAATGCGTGCCAAGCGTCGGCTGGCCGGCGTTTAGAAGTTCTCGAAGTCGGTTGCGACGCATGCGCTCTCTTTTCGGTGGATTTCTGTGCCGAGGGTCAATCTGCGCGTCGACGGCCTCGGAAGCCTCATTGTGAGAAGGCCCGGCAATGCACGCAACAGCAGGGAAGGCGTCTGGACGTTGTTCTCAGCGTTGTTCTCAATGTTGTTAGTTCGGGGGCTTGCGTGCGAAGATGGCCACTCAATTGTTTCCCGTCCGATCCCGAACGGCTGCCGGCTGACACGCTTCGTGTGAAGCAGTCGTTTGTCGCTCCGTAGCGAGGCCAAACTAGTATGAAGTCGCGGAAATTCGTTCGCAGATTTCTGGTTGCGCTGGTACTGGCGGTAATTCTGCGGCACGAGCCGACTAAAGGGCGCGCGGCCGACACGCTTCCCGGCACCGCGCCCTCATTCTCGATCGACGGCTCGACGTCGTGATGGTCGACGGCATCAACACGTTTGCCGAACGCGCGCTGGCCGAATCGATCGCAAAGCGGGCCCAGTTCTGGCACCGCGACTTCTCCAGCCGGGAGGCGTACGAAAAGAGCGTCGCGCCAAACCGCGAGCGGCTGCGAACGATTCTTGGCGTCGTTGACGAGCGGGTGAAGCCCGACGCTTTCGAACTGATCACGACGACGACCGCCTCCTCAAAGCTGGCCCGAGGCGCCTCGTATACCGTTCACGCGGTCCGCTGGCGCGTGTTGCCTGGGGTCACCGCGGAGGGATTGTTGCTGCAGCCGGACGCTCCGCCTGTCGCCCGCGTCATTGCGCTGCCTGACGCCGACTGGACTCCCGAGGAGTTCGCGGCCCTGCGGGAAGGCGTAAACCCATTCTCCCAAATCCCCCGCCATCTTGCGGAGAGCGGCATCGAGGTCGTCGTTCCGACGCTGATTAACCGCGGCGACACCTGGTCGGGCAACCCCGCGATCCACTTCACGAACCAGCCGCATCGCGAATTCATTTATCGCATGGCGTTTGAGCTGGGCCGGCACATCATCGGCTACGAAGTGCAAAAAGTGCTGGCAGCGGTCGATCTCTTCGAGAAGATGGCTGCCTCCGAGAATCGGAGCGTGCCGATCGGCGTCGTTGGCGTCGGCGAAGGAGGGCTGATCGCGCTCTACTCGGCGGCACTCGATCCGCGAGTCAAATCGACATGGGTCAGCGGTTATTTTGGGCCTCGGGAGGAGCTTTGGCGAGAACCGATCTATCGCAATGTCTGGTCGCTCTTGACCGAGTTCGGCGACGCGGAGATCGCTTCGCTTGTTCTGCCGCGGGCTCTCGTGATCGAGGTGGCGCGAGCGCCGGAGATCCACGGGCCGCCTTCGTCCCGTTCGGGCCGCAACGGTGCGGCGCCGGGCGAGATCCCGACTGTTCCCGTCAGGGCGGTGCAACGTGAGTTCATCCGCCTGACAGGGCTCGCGCCCGGCCTGCGCCGCAGAGCGTCTTTGGTAGAGAGTTCTTTCCGAAGCGGAGCGCCGGGCAGCGACCGCGCGTTGACCGTTTTTGTTCGCGGCCTGTCAGCCAACGGGCGGCTCGGGCCGAGCGGCGGGATTCCCCACGCAGTCCGTACGTTGCCCGAGGCCGACGAACGCCAACATCGTCAATTCGACGAGCTGGTCGATTTCACGCAGCGGCTCTTAGAAGACAGCGCCCACGTCCGAGATCAAGTCTGGTCGAAGGCGAACGTCAAGACCCCAGCGGAGTGGGCCAAGTCGGCCGAACACTATCGCGAATTGGTCTGGCGGACGCTCATCGGCAAGCTCCCCGACCCGACCATGCCCCCCAACGTCCGCAGCCGCAAAGTTCTCGACGAACCGGCGTTCACGGGTTACGAGGTGATGATCGACGTCTATCCCGACGTGGTCGCCGGCGGCATTCTCTTGCTGCCCAAGGGAATGAAGCCTGGCGAGAAGCGGCCGGTCGTCGTCTGTCAGCACGGCCTCGAAGGCGTGCCGATGGATACGATCAGCAAGACCGCTGCCGGCTATCCCTACTACAAGGCCTTCACCGCGGAACTCGCCAAGCGCGGCTTCATCACGTACGCACCGCAGAATCCGTATCGCGGAGGCGATCGGTTTCGCGTGATTCAGCGCAAGAGCAATCCGCTCGGCCGAACGCTCTTTAGTTACATCATCCCGCAACATCAACGGACAGTGGAATGGCTGGCGACGCTACCCAACGTCGACCCCCAGCGGATCGCCTTTTACGGCCTGTCGTACGGCGGGAAGACGGCCGTCCGTGTGCCGACGATGCTGCCGCAATATTGCCTGTCGATCTGCTCGGGCGACTTCAACGAGTGGGTGCGCAAAAACGCGACCAACGCCGACAAGTACAGCTATCTCTTCACGCCCGAATACGAAATGTTCGAGTGGAACATGGGGCACGTCGCCAACTATGCCGAACTGGCCTACTTGATGGCCCCGCGGCCCTTCATGGTCGAACGCGGACACGACGACGGCGTGGCCCCCGACGAATGGGTCGCCTGGGAGTACGCCAAAGTCCGCCGGTTCTACGACAAGCTCGGCCTGGGCGACCGCACGGAGATCGAATTCTTCAGCGGCCCGCACACGATCAACGGCCGCGGCACATTCGATTTTCTAAGCAAGCATCTCAAGTGGCCCGCGAACTGATCGCTACATCGCCGTCCGCCACACGCCGGCCAAACCGCGTACCGAATGTTCAATTGAAAATCGGGCCATCACCCGGTCTCGTGCCGCGGCGGCTAGACCTGAAGACAGCTCCGGGTTGCCGTACAGACGCACCATCGCGTCGGCGAGGATCTCGGGCTTGTCGGGCGGGACCAGAATCGCCGATTCACCGTCGACGAGCATTTCGCCGGTTCCGCCAACGCTTGTTGCGATAATCGGGCGTTGGGAGGCTGCCGCCTCCAGCAACACCCGGCCGAACGGTTCCTGCCGCGCACAGTGAACGACCAGATCGATTTCGCCCAGAAGACGTTCGATGTCCGATCGATATCCGAGCCGGTGGAAGCGGTCTTTGAGTCCCGCCATCCCAAACTCGAAACTGATCGCTTCGTCGTAGAGTGCGGTTTCGGTCTTCGCGGAATAGCGTTCGCCCAGCAACAGGAAGTGGGCCAGCGGCATCCGCGGTGCGGCGAGGGCGGCCGCTTTGGCAAATACGTCCTGCCCTTTGCGCAGGCAGATTTGGCCAATGTTGGCCACGAGGAACGCATCCGGCGGCAGCCGCAGCTCGGCTTTGAGCTCGACGCGGGAAGGCTGGCTGCGGAACTGGTCCGCGTCGACTCCGTTAAAAACGACGTGCATCCGGGACGCGTCGACTCCTTGTGCCTGGTGGAAATCGTGGACGGCTTGAGAGACTGCTACGAGCGCCCGGTTTGCATTGAGCTGATCGGCGGCCCGTTTCGTCAGGCCGACGATGTCTCGAAGATGAGCCGTCGACGGCACTCCCAGGTCCGCGCTTAAATGACCCGTGAGGCGGCCCATTGCCAGGCTGTTGCCGTGGATCAGATCGGGTCGAACCCGAGCCGCGATAGAACGCATTTCCTCGAACAAACGGGGCGGCGCCAGGCGCTCGCCGTCTTTGTCGCGTGCGTCGAAAGGCAGCACTGGAATTCCCAGAGCGGTCAACTCGGCGGCGAGCGGTCCGACCGACGGGGCCAGCGCCACGAACTCGAGATCGGACCCCACAAAATGCGGCAGGACGGCCAGCATCGAGCGCTCGCCGCCGTTCAGGGTGCCGAACTCGAAGACCAGCAGGATCCGCGGGATGTCTTTGTCCTTGTGCCCTGAGTTGCCGAGACGCGTGCACACACAACACTGGCGGGCAAGCCGCGACTCGACTGAGCTCGCCGAAGTCCAGTGCCATCCGATATCGGACGGCTAATAGCGTGCCAGATCGCCGGAACCGCCTTTGAGATCGAGGGCGGTCACAAGCCGTTGGGCTTCGGCAACCATCATCCGCAGCTCGCTGCCGATTGCGAGAAACTGCCAGCCCTCCGCGATCCGCTTCTGCACGGCTTCGACCGACTGCACATGCAGGCCCACGGGCCTGCCGACCTTCTTGCCGATCGCCAGAACGCGCTGCAGCATCGCCTCCAAGGCCTCGGGGCTGGGATCGTTTCCATTCGCATCCCGCATTTGGGCGGTCAGGTCGTTCGGGCCGACGAAAACCGCGTCGACGCCCTTCAGGCTGTAGATGGCCTCGGCATTTTCGACGCCTCGCGGCGACTCGGTCTGCAGCACGACGAGGATTTCGTCGTTGGCTCGCTTGTAGTATTCGCTCGCAGTGGTGCCGAAGTTGACGGCATGCAGCGATCCGCCCAGCGAGCGATTGCCGACCGGCGGATATCTGGCGGCGGAGATCGCGGCCTTCGCCTCCTCCACCGTGTCGACCATCGGAACGACGATGCCCCAGGCGCCGGCGTCGAGCACGCGCTTGATGTGGTCGTGGTCGCCGCGCGGCACTCGGGCCAAGGGAACGCAGCCCGCGTCGGCGATGGCACCAAAGAGAACGGCCGCGTCGCTCCAGTCGATGGGGGAGTGTTCGAGATCGACCGTCAGCCAGGCAAAACCGACCCGAGCCATCAGGCGTGTCGAGTGCACGTTCCCGAACGAAAGCCACGTGCCGATTTGCGGCTTGCCCGCCCGGAGTGCGGCCTTTACCGGGTTTCGTTTCATCCGCAGGCTCCAAGTGTCGCCGTCGCTGGCCCTTGTCTGGTCACGCTGAGACCGGACCGGAGCGGGCAAATTGGGGTGTTACGGCAGGTATAACGGTCCGGCCAGTCGAACGGATCGCCGGGGTGCGCTTACAATATCGATCGTTGCGATCGACGTCCAACGGGGCTGCCCTCCGCACGTTCCTTCCTCGCTCGAAAGACATTTCCGCAGAAATGGACCAATTTCAAACTGTCGCCAAGGTCGGCGACATCCCAGCCGGCGAGGGACGGGCCTTTCCGGTCGACGGCACCGTTGTGGCCGTCTTCAACGTGGACGGCGAATACACGGCGATCAACGATGTTTGTCCGCACATGGGGGCTTCGCTGGCCGAAGGTTACATCGAGGGCGTGTCGGTGACGTGCCCCTGGCACGCCTGGCGATTCTCGGTCAAGGATGGCTCCTGGCTCGACAACCCGCGCTCGAAGATCGCCAATGCGTGCTATCCGGTGCGAGTCGTGGGAGACGAGATTCAGGTCCAGGTTGCCGGTCCGCCCGTCCCGCCCAGCAGTCCAGACCATTGATCGATTCACGATTGGTCGAGAATCGGCCACGCGGACGAAGCAGGCGCCGAAAGACCTGCCGAAGTCAGGCCAGCGACATAAGCTCGTTTGCCGCCGTGCGACGGGTGACGAACTGACTCAAACTTAGCCAGACGCAGTCGCCTCAGGGCGATCTCGGCGGTTCGGCCAACGGCAATGACTGAGACGGGTTTGAGCACGCCGAGGATCTGATCCAAGAACACCTGGCAGGAGAGAACTTCGCTCCGTGTCGGGGCGCGGTTGCGTTTCGCGTCGGAGCGGGGATGGAAGGGAACGGCATTCCAGAAGGCAGGCACTAGACCGCAATCGAACAAATGGCCCCAGACGATTCCCGCCGTACTCTCGGCTGTTGATCCTGCCACTTTCACCGCGGGGCGGAGCGATTCAAGGAACGGATGCTCACCGGATCGCAGCAATCGCTCGTCGGTGAATGGGATGCCCGTTCGGGCGCAGCCTCGCTCGCCGGGGGCCTCTCCGACGAGCAGATGACCCGAATACGGCCACGCCAGAAGCGCAAGTAAATACGTCTCCAGGTTTTGGCGGAGACGTTGCGAGCGATAAGGATTGACGAGCGTCCGCGACGACGGAAAAGCCGACAAGGCGCTAACAAACGCTCGTACGCGGCGAATATCGGTTGTGCGGTCGATCGCGGTACAGGACCGCTTGGCATCTGCTAGAATCCGCGTCCGAATCGACTGACCCGAAAGCATTGTCGAGCCGAGCTGTATCTCCGAGCCTTTCATGACGTCTTTCCAACCTGATGCGTCGATCCGAGCAGCGAGGCCCGACGACGTGCCGAAGATCCTGGCGTTGATTACGCCGTTCGTTTCGGCCGGAAAACTGCTGGGCCGCACGGTCGAGGAGCTTCGCGATCTGGTGCCAACCGGCTTCGTGGCGGAACGGGGCGACGTGATCGTGGGCTTTTCCGCGCTGGAGATTTATTCCAAGAAGCTGGCCGAAATTCGCAGCCTGGCCGTAAGTCCCGATCAGCAAAAACAAGGACTCGGTTCGCAGCTGGTCCAAGCCTGCGTCGATCTGGCCACGAGCCGCAATATCCTTGAAGTGATGGTCGTGACTTCGTCGGAGGCCTTCTTTCGCGATTGCGGCTTCGATTTCACACTGCCCGGCGAAAAGAAGGCCCTGTTTATCCAGCCGGCTTCTTCGCAGGGGCTGGCGGACTTGCATTAGGTTGGGGCTCGGCGCCTTTCTTAGATTCCTCTGCCTTCTTGGCCTCGTCTGGCTTCTTCGACTCGTCGGCCTTCTCAGCCTCCTTCGGTTTGCTGGTGAGGATCACTGCCGTGTTAATGGAATCGAGTTTTGGGAACGCGGCCTTGAGGTAGGCGTCGCCCTCTTTCTCGATCCGATCCTGGCTGCTGGCGGTGCTCGGCTCCTCGCCGTAGTTGGAATACAGTGAATCGATCGCGTCCATTCCCGAGAGCACGATGCCGAACGGCGTGAATCCCGTCCGATCGAGCTGCGAATTATCGAGACAGTTAATGAAGACTTGCGTCGTCCGCGAATTCGGCATTTGAGTCTTGGCGAACGTCACGTAACCGCGCTTGTTGGATTGACGATTCTTATCGCGGGGTTGGTACGTATCGTCGGGTATGTTGGCCTCGTGCCACTTGGCGCTGATGTGCGGATCGCCGCTGATCCCGAATTGCACCACGAAACCGGCGACGCGAAAGAACTTGCACCGGTCATAGAACCCGCTTTTGACCAGTTCGTAAAAGCGGTCAGCCCCGTAAGGGGACCAGGCGCGGTGCACTTCGATGACGAGCGGCCCCCTCGTTGTCTCGAATTTTGCCCAGTACTCGTCCGGACCCTTTTCGGGAAGGGGTCCGTTCGTCGTTTCCACCGACGGAATTGCCGGGTCGTGCGTCGTACCGCCCTGCTCACACCCAAGCGCCACGCAGACGACTGCGACCAGGAAAACCCTCTTCGACACTCGGGGCACCTTCATTCCTCCAACCCATCTGGCCAATCTGGCCGAACCAGCTCGGACTCTCGGCCGGGCATTTTCGGGCTGAGTGCGCCCGAAATTCCTACGTCCTTCGCGCCTCATCTGTTTATAAAATCCACGCTGCACGCCTGCCAGTGAATTGCGTCTCCTTGACGCTGGCGACCATCGCTCTGCGGACGGCCCGGGCGATTCAAGAAACGCGGCCCGCAGGCTGCCACTCTTTACGCGGTTGCTACAATACGACCGGAGAACAAGGATGCAGGTCTACTTCGTCTACATGACCGCACGGGACGAGGCGGAGGCACTCGTGATCGGCCGCACGCTGGTCGAAGAGCGGCTGGCCGCTTGCATTAACATCTTGCCCGCAATGACGTCGGTCTATTGGTGGGAAGGCGAGCTCGAGCAGTCATCCGAAACGGTCCTCATCGCGAAAACCCAGCAAGGCCTTGTTCCCGAGCTGATCGAACGGGTCAAGCGGCTGCACAGTTATGCTTGCCCGTCGATCGTGGCCTGGCCGGTGCACGCCGGTCACCAGCCTTACCTCGATTGGATCGAGAAGGAAACTCGCTGACGATGGTGCCCATCTACGCTCACAAGCACGTCGTGCTCCCAGAAGAGATCGACACGCTGGGGCACGTCAACAACCTGAACTATCTCAGATGGATGCTCGCCGCGGCGGTCGGTCACTCGACGGCCAACGGCTGGCCGCCGGAACGCTATCGCGAAATCCAATCCGCCTTCGTGGTGCGGTCACACCAGATCGAATACCTGCAGCCCGCCTTTGCGGGCGACGCGGTCATCGTCCACACTTGGGTCGCCGGCTTCAATAAGGTCACGTGCCAGCGGAGGTACAAGACCGTGCGGAGCAAAGACGGCGTCGTGCTGACCACCGGCGAAACGGGCTGGGTGTTTCTCGGACTCAAGCCCTATCAGCCGCGCCGGATTCCGCCCGAGTTGGCTGCTGCTTTCGTGCTGGTTCCGCCAGCGGAGGAACCGTAAAACACCGATGTGCGGACGTTTCACGCTGAGAACGCCGGCTGCCGACCTGATCGAGATCTTTGAGGTCGCCCGCAGCTTTGAGCTGACGCCACGCTACAACATTGCCCCCACGCAGCAAGTCGCGGCGGTCCGCGAAGTCAACGGGCAGCGCGAGATGGTGCAACTGCGCTGGGGCCTGCTCCCCTCCTGGTCCGAAGCGGCGAGCGGACCTCCGATGATCAATGCGCGAGCCGAAACCGCTGCCACTCGCCCGGCGTTCCGCCACGCGTTTCGCAGCCGCCGCTGTTTGATTCCCGCCGACGGTTTCTACGAATGGCAGACCGCCGCGGGAGGGCCAAAACAGCCCTTTCTGATCACGCTTCGCGACGAGCAGCCATTCGCGTTCGCCGGGCTCTGGGAGCGGTGTCGCGGACCCGACGAAAAAACGGTCGAGTCGTGCACGATTCTCACGACCGATGCGAACGATCGACTCAGGGAGCTGCACGACCGCATGCCTGTGATCCTGCCGCCGGATCTCTACGGCCCCTGGCTCGATCCGCACATCGAAGACACCGCCGCTCTGGAGTCGCTGCTCAAGCCCTATCCGAGCGCCGAAATGCATTTTCGGCCGGTCAGCCGACGAGTAAACAACGCTCGCAACGACGACCCCGATTGCATTCTTCCGCCCGAGACTCAGAACACGCTCTTGTGAGCGGCGCAGTGGGAACCGCCAGTGCCACCCAGAACCCGTCACCAGCCTCCGGGGGCTATGCTACCGGCGCTTTGCGGCGCACGGAGTCCGCTCCGTTGGTGCAAAAGACCGTCTGCTCGCGGTCCGGGCCAACCGAAACGATCTCGACCGGGGCCCCGACGAGATCGGCGACCGCTTCGATATAGCGCTTGGCGGCCGGGGGGAAATCTTGGTACTTCCTAACGGCGGAGATGTCGGTCATCCAACCGGGCAGGGTGCGATAGACCGGGATCGCTCGCGCGAGATCTTCGGCATGGCTCGGAAAGTCGCTGGTCCGCTTGCCGTCGATTTCGTAGGCGTCGCAGATCTTGAGTTCTTCGAGCCCGCTCAGAACGTCCAGGAGGGCAATCGCGATGCAGTCGACGCCGCTCAAGCGTGCGCCATAACCCGCGGCGACACCGTCGAACCAGCCGCAGCGCCGCGGACGTCGAGTCACCGTTCCGTACTCGTTTCCCACCTCGCGGATGTAATCGCCGGTCGCATCGTGGAGTTCGGTGACGAACGGGCCGCCTCCGACGCGCGAGCTGTAGGCTTTGACGACGCCGATCATCTTGCTGATGGCTCGCTCTGACACGCCGCTGCCATTGTGCACGCCGCAGCCGGAGCTGTTGGAGCTGGTGACGAACGGAAACGTCCCGTGGTCGAGATCAAGCAGACTTCCCTGGGCTCCTTCGAATAGGATCCGCTTCCCTTCGCGAATTGCGCGATGCAGGTAAGTCGTTGTGTCGGTCACGTAGGGACGCAGGCGGTCGGCGTAGGCCGAATACTCCTGGAAAATCGCGGAGGCGTCGAGCGGTTTGAACTCCGGATCGAAGGCGGTCAGGATCGTGTTCTTCTGCGCGACAATGTCGGTCAACCGGCTCCGCAGGAACTCGGGACGGCATAAATCCCCGACACGGATCGCCTGCGAGCGGCCCGCCTTGTCGCGGTAGCAAGTCCCGATGCCGCGCATCGTCGTGCCGATGGGGTCCTTGTTGCGGCTCTTCTCCATCACGGCCTCTTCGAGCACGTGATACGGAAAGATCACGTGGGCCCGATCGCTGATCAGCAGGCTGCCTGGAACCAGCGGGCCGCGGCGCTGGATGATCGAATCGAGCTCCAGCAAAAAGGCCTTGGGGTCGAGCACGATGCCGGTGGCGATGACGGAGACGACCTTGGGGTGCAGAATGCCCGCAGGCAAGAGCGACAGCTTGTACGTGTCGCCGTTAAAGACGACCGTATGGCCGGCGTTGTTGCCCCCCTGATACCGCACGACGATGTCGTGTTCGTCGGTCAGCAGGTCGACGATCTTTCCCTTGGCCTCGTCGCCCCACTGCAAGCCGACTACCGAGGTTGCGGACACGAAATTGCCTCGTCTTGATCCCACGGACGCCCGAAGAGGAACGGCCCGACCGGCAATCGGTCGCGACCCGGCTTTGGGCAAAGAACCTGTCTGGGCTAGAACACGCGGCCGCGCCGACCGCGCGCGAACCCGAACAGTCTACATCATTTATCGGCGTTCCGGGAGCCGCGCCTGCCCCGATCCCGACTCGATTGCTGACCCGCTTCGCGCGCCGACTGCTTCGGCGGATCGCCGTAGAACCCCCAATTCAGGCCGATTTCGTTCGAGCCAGCGCCCTGACAGGCGTATAGAATCAAAGTACAGAGAACAGCAAACCCATGACAATCGGTTTCCGCCCCCCTCCCGGAGCCCGAGTCTGGAAGGGTATGTGCGGGCAATGTCGGCTGTAAAGAAGCGGGTTCTGGTTGTCGATGACGATGCCGAACTGGTCGAAAGCGTGCGGGTCGCTCTTCTGACGCGCGGCTACGACGTTTCGGTCGCGGGCGACGGTGCCGAAGCTCTGGCGCAAATCGAGCGCGTGCGGCCCGACTTGATGCTCCTGGATCTCGTGATGCCCCGACGTAGCGGGATCAACGTCCTCGATCGGATGGTTCGCGGCACGATCCGGGCCACCCCCGTGATCATGATGACGGCCACCGATGAATTGAAACACCGCGAATGTGCCGCCCTCCGCGGCGTTTCGGTCTTCCTCTCCAAGCCCTTCCCGATCGAAGAGCTGCTGGCCGAAGTCGACACGATGCTGAAGGCGTGAAGCCCCGCAAAATCCGAATGACGAAACTGAATGATCCGTCTCGTTGGCGAGCGGACGATGGTCAGACTTCGTCCAGCTCAATGAAGGGGTGCGCGCCAGAGGGCACAAGCCTCGTGCGGATGAAGAAACTGTGATCCGCGTCAGGGGGACTGTCACTTCTTGTCCAGGGTCCAAAGTCAGGACCGACTCCCCGAGCGGGAACCGCGACCCCAGGCGGGCCCGTCTCTGATGGGACGGGACATCGGGACGGGACGCTGGGACGATTTCGGAAATCGAGATTCGTCCCACTAAGCCATTCTCCTCACATGTTTTATGGCTTATGGATGGCGGGACGGGACACGGGACGGGACGATTTCGCGGAGAAGGGGGTGGGTCGGGTCATCTATTTAGTTGGTAGACGACCCGCCAAAATGGTGACCCACCCACGGACAAGAGTTGTCCAGCCAGCTCTGACTTCGGCGAGCTCATTTCCGGGTTCGAGCCTAAGGGTCCCAAGACAGTTGCGACAAGCCTCAGAGTCCGAGACAGCCCAGCCGCGGCTAAGCGGTTTGGATCGGATCCGACATGACCCGCACCGGGTCCAGGGGCACGCCCCTGGGCTTGAGGGGATTGGGGAATGTTGGGACACTACGCCCCCTTTTCTCGGTCGGCCGCCGGTCTGCGGCTCGCCTTCGGTTGGATTCTCGACCTTCGTTCGTTTGCTTTATGGCCCTCAAGCATTGGCTGCCGTTGGCTTCGATTTTGTGCGCGCTGACCGCGTCGTGCACGAGCGTTCCGATGGGGACGCAGCCGGGCTGGGTGGCCGGTGCTCCCCCGCAGACGGCCCCGCTCTTCGTGGCCGCCGCGACCGATCCCAATTCGGAATTGGCAGTCAACGAGCGGGCGATGGATGTGCTCCACTACTACAACTTCGAGGTCGACACGACGAACCAGTTGGAAGGCACGCTGGCGACGTATTACAAAACCGGCTCGGGAATTCTGGAGCCGTGGCACCGCGAATCGGTGGGTTTTGACAATCGCCTGGAAAGCACGGCCCAGCCGATCCGTCGAAAGGTGCTGATCCATTTTGTGCGGGTCGAGGGGGGTTACCTGGTGAGCGTCGAAGCTCTGAAAGAGATTGAGGATTTGCCCAGTCCCAGTCCGAACTCGCCGGGCAATTCGACGTTTCGCGACACTTATCCCCTGCAGCGCGATTTGAATCTGGTCGTCGGCCAATCGACGCCGTCCGGCTGGATCCCGCGGGGCCACGACGCCGCGCTTGAGCAGGACATCCGGAGTCGACTGCAGATGGCCTACGGTTGCCGCTGACGCGGCAGACTTGCGGATCGGTTCCCGGTTTCACACGATTCACGCTATGCCGTTGACCCGTATTGTCGAAATTCTCAAGAGCGGACAGCCCGGGCAGCCGATGGAAGTCGCGGGCTGGGTGCGCACGCGTCGTGACTCGAAGCAGGGCTTTTCCTTTATCGAGCTCAACGACGGCAGCTGCCTGGCGAACTTGCAGATCGTCGTCGGCGCCGAAGTGCCCGGTATGGCCGAGAACATCAAGCACGTAACGACGGGTGCCAGTGTTCGCATCGCCGGCGAGCTCAAAGAAAGTCCCGGCAAGGGGCAGCGGGTCGAGCTGGCCGCCCAGTCGCTCAAGATTGTGGGCACTGCCGACGCCGAGGCTTATCCGCTGCAGAAAAAGCGTCACAGCTTTGAGTTCTTGCGGGAGATCGCGCATCTGCGGCCGCGGACCAACACGTTTGGCGCGATCGCCCGGGTTCGCAATGAAGTGTGCGCGGCGATCCATCGCTTCTTCCAGTCGCGAGGCTTTCTCTACATCCAGACGCCCATCATCACAACGAGCGACTGCGAGGGGGCCGGTGCGATGTTCCAGGTCACCACGCTCGATCTGGCCAAGCTCCCCTCATCGCCCGGCGCGACGGCGTCAGGCGGACCGCGGGAGATCGACTACGCAAATGATTTCTTTGGCAAGCGGGCTTCGCTCACCGTCAGCGGCCAGCTCGAGGCCGAGATTTTCGCCACGTCGCTCGGCTGCTGCTACACCTTTGGGCCCACGTTTCGTGCCGAGAACTCGAACACGACCCGTCACCTCGCCGAGTTTTGGATGATCGAGCCGGAGATGCCGTTCTACGAACTCGACGACAACATGCAGCTGGCGGAAGATTTCATCCGCGCCGTGGTTCGGGACGTGCTCGAACACTGCCCGGAGGACGTCGCCTTTTTCAACGAGCGAATCGAGCCGACGGTTCTGGCCAACCTCCAAAACATTGCCGAAAACGAGTTCGTTCGACTGCCGTACACCGAGGCGATCGACATCCTGACCGCCAGCGGGCAGACCTTCGAGTTTCCCGTGGCTTGGGGACGCGACCTGCAATCGGAGCACGAACGCTATCTCACCGAGCAACACTTTAAGCGACCGGTGATCTTGTTCGACTATCCGCGGACGATCAAGCCGTTTTACATGCGCTGCAACGAGGACGGGAAAACGGTCCGCGCGATGGACGTGCTGGTGCCCCGCGTCGGCGAAATCATCGGCGGCAGCCAGCGCGAGGAGCGTCTCGACGTGCTCGTCGAGCGGCTCAAGGAGTGCCATCTCGACCCCAAGGATTATTGGTGGTACCTCGACCTGCGTCGCTACGGCTCGGTGCCGCACTCGGGATTTGGCCTGGGGCTGGAGCGGGTGATGCTCCTCATAACCGGCATGGCCAACATTCGCGACGTGATTCCCTTCCCCCGGACGCCGAAAAACGCCGAATTCTGACGGCGGGCTTCTCCCGATCAGTCAGACGGGTATAATGAAGGTCCACCACATGACGCGGGGTGGAGCAGCCCGGTAGCTCGCGAGGCTCATAACCTCGAGGTCGCAGGTTCAAATCCTGTCCCCGCCACTTGAAACCCCACGGTTGCGAAACTGCGCGACCGTGGGGTTATTTGTTGCGGTGACTGAGAGACACGCCAAGCGGACTCTCGCGCGCCCATTTTCCCCCTCCGGCCGCCAAACTCTTTCCTCGCCGCGAGAGAAAAACGGTTGAGCGAGACAATGCTCAGGGGCGCAGGTGGTAAACGATCGGGCTTCTCGGTCAACTCTCTTCGGGCCAGCAGCCCAGCAGACGCCGCACCAAGACCAATTGCCCGAGGTGATAGGCGTTGTGGTCGGCCACTAACAGCGCTTCCCGCAGGATAGTCTGCCCGTCCCCGTGCGGGATCGCGGCGAACAGATCGGTCGCCGGGTCGGCGACCAGGACACACATCGTCTCCAGGTCCATGCGGAACGCGTCCACCGCCCGGTCCCAAGCCCGGTCGTCGGGCGGCGCGTCTCCCCGCGGCCAGTAGCCGTCCGGCCAGGGCGGCGAGACGTGCTTCTTGTTGCGGCTGAACTCCAAGATGTCCCATTGGGCGATGCGCATGTGTTCCAGGAGCCGCCAGGGGGTGTGGGGCACCGGCGGGACAGTGCGGCCGCGAAGGTCGGGTGGAATGTCGGCCACCGCCTTGTCGAAGTCGAGGTGGGCACCGCCGCCCCGGAGGAGGGAAAGGAGGTGTTCGCGGAGGGCCTTGTGCGGATCCGGAGTCATCGTATTTGTCCTCGGGAGCGTTGTTGAGGTTCAGGCGCGGCGTGCGCCCGATCACCCGCCTGTCGTTCGCTTAGGCATCATCGGGAAGGCGCGGATCAAGCCGACCGGGATGCCGAAGATCCCTCCTAGGACAGCGAAGTCTGTCACTTGTCCGGCCTCCTCGTGGAGCGGCTCACCGATGCCCAAAAATGAATTGAAGCGACGACAACCACGAGCAACTCGTAGGCGCAAATCGTCAGGAACCCGCCTAAGAAAAAAGCCGGTGGCCGTGACGACACAACCCAGCGGCGCGACGCGGCGATTGCGAAGAGCGGGACCATCAACATCACCAGGCACCCCAGATAAAGCTTCCAACGCGGGTCGTCCGGCTGTTTACGCTTCATCGCTTCGGCGGCAACGATCGCCAGCGCGATCCAGAGACACGTCACGATCGTCATCCCCCACGCGAACCGAGACTGCCGCATTCGGGCCCATAAACCAGACGCGGGTCCATTGGCCCGCGGAGGACGTCTCACCAACCGCCCGGTCTTCGTGCCTCGGCGGATCAGCAAACATCCTCCGAAAATCAGCACGAGCACGGCGGCGTCGGAGTACCAGCGGTTTTGGTTGACGATATGAACGCGCGCCCGTTCCAGATTGTCGAGGCTCTGCGCGATCGCAGGATCGTCTTTGGGAAATATCTTTCGTCGGATGGCCAAAGCCTCTTCGTGACACTTCTTTGCCGCTATGTAGTCATGGAGTTCCCACTGCACGGCTCCCAGGTCATTGAGGCTCTCGGCGATGGCCGGGTCGTCTTTGGTCAAGATCCTCCGCCTGATGGTCAGCAACTCCTCGAAACTCTTACGGGCTGATGGGTAGTCCTGGAGCATCCACTGCGCATATCCCAGTTTGCGAAGGCACATGGCGAGATCGCTGTCGTTCTGAGGAAACCTGCGACAGATTGCCAACGCTTCTTCATGGCTTTTGTGCGCCGCGTCATAGTCGTGAAGCTGTTGCTGTGCGGTGCCCAAACCGTCGAGGGCTTGGGCGATGCCGCGCTCGTCCTCAGGCCGAAGTCTGCGGCGGATCTCTAACGCTTCTTGGAAGTTCGTCCGGGCAGGGGCGGCATCACCGAGTTCCGACTCGACGAGGCCCAGATTGTAGAGGCTCCATCCGATCTCGGGGGCATCCTTGGGGAGAGACTTGCGGCGGATCGTCAAGGCTTCCTCGTGGCTCTTGCGCAGCGACGTCGTCACCCAGCCTCCACTGCACAAGACCCAAATTGTAGAGGCTGTGCGCGATCTCGGGGTCGTCTTTGGGAAGAATTCTGCGGTGGATGGCCAGGCCCTCCTCATCGTACTTTCTAGCCGATGCATAGTCGTGGAGGCCCTCCAACGTGAGCCCCAACTCGATGAGAGATGCGGCGATCGAAGGGTGATCTTTGGGCAAGAGCTTGCGGCGGATGGCCAGGAGCTGCTCACAGGCCTTGTTGGCGGCCGCCCAGTTCTTGCGCTGCTCGTGGATTGACACGAGAGAAGCCAACGTGTCGGCAACCTCGAGCGACATGGGGCCTAAAACTTCGCGATCGATCGCAACTGCTTTGCCAAGTGCATCGGCAGCGGCGTCCAGCCTGTTTTGGCCGGACTCTTTTTCAGCCAGCGCCTTGAGGTCGTCGGCCTCTTTCAGCCGTTTTGTCCGCTCATCGTCCGAGCGGACCGGCGGCAGCAAGCGGCACCCTCCCTGGCCATAGGCATGTTGGCCAAGAATGCCGCACAAGACCGCCGCCAGCAAGAATCGCACAAGGAACGGGAGATGACAACAGAGTCGCCCGGCCATCGAGATAAATTTCGACATACCCGAATGGGCAGGGAAAACGGAACAGTTCCGGTATCGAGGAATTTGCGGAGGCCCAACACGGCACGAAGAGAGTAAAGCGGGTGACGATTCAGTTATCTTCCGCGATACTCTTCGCACCCACAATCTTCAAGGTGCCGAAAGGATTGTGCAGCGCGCTTTGGGCTCCGAATTCGTCATCCATTTTGGCGAGAACCTGGAATCGCGGGTGTCCCTTGTCGTCCGCAAGTACGTGGCCGACGCCGATCGGTCGCCCTCCGCCGCAAATGTAGCGAATGATCTCGATGACCGTTTCCCCACGTTCATCGACGTCGCGGGAACGCATCAGGATATTGGGGAATCCCATCACCTGCATGCCCATCGTGTAGACCTCCTCTCGACCGCGGACGATGGAAGCGAATGCGAAGCTGATCGCCTCCGGCCCCCCGTCCTCGGTCAATTCGAGCCAAGTTTCGCCTCCGTGGGCCAGGGCGCTATTGTCGATAAAGATCCCGGCCCCGCCGGCTCGGACGATCGCCGCGCCGGCTTGCATCATCGTCAAGGCCGACTCCAGAGAACCGCCGGGGCCGGTCAGCCCGATGTTCACACTGTAGCGGGCCACGACCGCAAGTTCGTTCTGCGTGGGAGGTCGGCGACAAGACGATTCGAAAATCCCGGCAAACTCATCGTCTGGCGCCATGGCGACGAAATCAATCTTTGTGCCGTTCGGCAGAGCCAAAGCCTCGGGACTCAAACGAAAACCCGGCGGCAGTCGCTCCACCAGCTTGCCGGGGTGCGACCAGTCCCCCGGTATGCGAAGCGTGATTAAAGGTGAATGGGTCGCGTGATTCATTGCCTGGCGTTCCACCGGGCCCTCATAAGGACCGCGCACCAGGTTGGGTCCACTCGAAAAAGCAACTCTGCGCGAAGCCAAAAGCAACTCTGCGCGAAGCCATTCGTGGGTCCGCTCTTAGTCGACCTCTTTGGCCGTCTCGATCAGCGCCTCGATACCGACGAGTCTTTCTCTTGCGGCCTCGACGCTTCCCGCAAGTCGAACAAAATGGAGTCCGGCCTGCATGATGTGTTCGGGGCTTCCGCGGCCTCCGATGACGCGTCCAGGCTTGCGTCGCTTAACGACGCGCTTCCCGCTGCCCGCAAGCTTGTAGAACGTCGACTTGAAAGTGCCCTCGTTAATCGTCTGATTCGGATGGGACTTCTTGATGGCTGCGAAGGCATCCATGGCCTTTACGCCGCGGTGTGCCTTGCGATACGCGCGAATCGTCTCTGAAAGGTTGAAGCCAGGCCGCTTTGCCATTTTGGTGTGTTCCTCCTTGGGTTGGGATGGATCAAACGAACAAACATTAACATTTCGCGGAGCGCTTCATCAACGACGTCGCCGGTGCTTTTCGTCGCTTGCTTCCCTCGGTCAGTCGAGGTAGCTGGTTCCAGTTCTGCCACGTTTGGGGCCCGGAGCCCACCGATGCACGCTTTGCCCGCCTGGAACGGCGATCCGAGCCGGATGCAGCATGGCGCGAGTCGTTCGAGCACTACAAGAAGGTCTTGGTAGAAGGCAGTCGCGAAGACGTGTTGAGCAAAATGTCGCAGGCGATGTGTTGTTCACCTGTTCCGCCTTGGCGATTTGCCCTGCCTTGACGTGGCATAACGCTAGACAGCAGTAATCTTCCAGGAGCAATTGCCGGAGCCAGAGAAGTTGGGAGCCGCTGGCTTTCGGCGAGGTAGTGGTCGCGCTCGGCCTGGTCTTCACGGGAAAGATGACCACCGCCGCGAGCCGTCACTCGGTCGGCCAGAGCTTCGTGGCGCGGATCATCACCTCAGGGTCGAGCGGTAAGATCCAGCGCAGATTCGAAATCCGTTGCCTTCGCTGCGCTTGAGCACGGGGCATTGCGAAATCTGCGTTGCCGCGGTTTTCTGGTCCGCCCCGAGTTCGCTGCCCGGACGAGCCGCCGGCCTTAGTCGGCGGCTTCAATGGAGAGATGAACGCCAATACGCCCGTACGGATCAGATAGCGCCTGGATTACGGCCTCTGCTTCCGCGTAAGTGGGGAAGACCGCGGCTCTGGCACGATCTGAGAGCGCATGGAACCCGCGCTCGTTGGGTGCTGTAACCCACGAGATTCGACCGTCATCGTCGGCCCGGATCACGAAAGCCATGCGACATAAACGGAGAGCCCCGCTGATCGTCCACAGCGAATCATTGAGTGCTTCTTCCGACTCCCTAACTTCTGCGACACAGATTGCTGCAAATCATCCTTCCAGCGACATTTCGACCTGGAGGACTGCAGCCGTGCGAAGTCTACTGTGATTTCGTATGCCTGACCTTCGCGTTCGCACCAGCCGGTGCCGAAATGGATCGAAACTATCCGCGCGGTCAAAGAAAGATCGCGTTTCTTAAACACCTGTATCGGCTAAAGGTTTCGCTTGGCGCAAAAAATCGAGCAAATGAGCCAATCTACCGGGTCGCCTAGGCGAAGACGTCAGTATTAATACTGAGCCCGAGGGGGATGAAACAACCCGATCGGGTGTGGCTCTTGATAGCTCGGCCGGCAGAGAGTTGCGGCCGCTAGTTCTAGTGAATGAGTTGGAGGGCGCACGACGAGATTGTCATCTCAACGAGTCAGCGGTTCCGACTTCTTGCGGTAGTGACTAGAAGGGCGATAGCTGGAGCCGGGCAACGTTTGCCAGTTCACGACTCCGACTTGATCGGCCCACGACTGCCACATCGCACTCAAGCGGGTAACGTCGTCCGGGCGTTGGGCCGCAAGATCGCGGGTCTCGGTGCGATCCGCCTTGAGATCATACAGTTGCCACGGTCCCTGAAAGTCTGCGACCAGTTTGAAATCGCCGTCGCGAATGGCGCGGTTGCCTTCGTGCTCCCAGGCCAGCTTGCGTGGGCTCGGTGATTGGCCTTGCAGGATCGGGACCAGACTGCGTCCTGCCAGAGGTGTCAGTTCCCGGCCTTCGAAGACCTGAGGATATTTGAGGTGGGCCAACTCGAGGCAGGTCGGCATCAAGTCGATTATGTGTCCGACTTGCGGCGTGATCGAGCCAGCGTTCTTCCATTTGCCAGGCCAGGAAATAATCAACGGAGTCGAGATGCCACCCTCCTGCAGCCACATCTTGTATCCGCGGAAAGGCGTGTTGGCTGCGTTGGCCCAGCCCGCTCCCAGGCTGCGGTGTGGCTGGGTAGTCGACTGCGCCGTTGGCGGCTGCGGGGGCCGTTCCTCCCCGCCTGGTTCTAGCACCTCTGCGCTGGCGCCGTTGTCCGAGACAAAAATGACGACCGTGTTCTCTTCGCAGCCGGACTGGCGGATTTCGTCGAGCACTCGGCCGACGCCGCGATCCAGGCAATCGATCATCGCCGCGTAGATCGACATCCGCAGCTCAAGCTCGGCACGCTCGGTCTTCGGCACTTCCTCCCACGAAGGCGCCTCCGAGTCACGGGGAGACAGGGGCCAGTGTGCGTCGATAACCCCCAGTTCTTTCTGTCGCGCGTACCGCTGCTGACGCAGTGCATCCCATCCGCTTGCGTACTTTCCTCGGTAACGCTCGATATCGTCGGGTCGGGCCTGCAGTGGGAAATGAGGAGCTGTGAAACACAGGTGCAGAAAGAAGGGCCCCTCGGTGTGCTGGCGACGATGGTCGCGAATGAAATCGACCGCTCGATCGGCAAAAGCGTCGGTCGAGTAAAAGTCATCGGGAGCCTTCATGTATTTTCGATCGTCGTAGAGCCCTAATGTAAAATGGTTGCCGCCCGCCCCCGTGCCGTAAGCCCGATCAAATCCTCGGTTCAGCGGGTGGTTGCGCTCGTTCTTTTGAGCGACCCCGCCGACGTGCCATTTCCCGACGTGGTAGGTGCTGTAGCCGCTGGCCTGCAACAGCTCGGCAATCGTTACGCATCGCTCATTCAGGCCGGCCGTGTAGCCCGGGGCCTGCCAATCCTCCAATTGGTGACCCACGCCAGCCTGATGTGGATACAGCCCCGTGAGCAGCGACGCCCGCGAAGGGGAGCAACGGGCCGCGTTATAGAACTGCGCGAAGCGCACCCCTCTGGCGGCCAGTTGATCCAAATTGGGCGTCGCTATTTCGGCTCCGTAGCAACCGATATCTGAGAAGCCCAGATCATCGGCGACGATCAGGACGATATTGGGAGCACCGCTTGGGGGCCGGTTTTTGACTGCGGCAGGCCCAATCAGAAAAGCGAATACGATGAGCGCAAGGCCCCGCGCAAATCGCGCAAACGAGCGCCGTGCGTTTGAGCATGTCCCCCCCGGATCGCTCTTGTCGCTCCCAGTTGATCAACGGCCCCAATCCCTGGGCGGTCGCGAATTATTTCCATCGGACCGCCCCTCTTCGATCCCAATATCTGTGAAAATTCCTTTACAGCCGAGAAAGGTCTCCCTTTTGGGCAACGTTGTGCCACTCTGACCAGATTGCACGCACACCCTCATTGCAAAATTGCAATCAACCTGGAATTGCGCAATACGCTGTACCAGCAGTCGTTCTCGCCTTCGCCACGATCGGCGTTCGTCGATGAATCGCGCGAAGGCGTCCGCGCTTTCCAGGAGAAGCGGCCGCCTGAGTTTCGCAAACACGCTCGTTAATGCGTTATTCGCGCGGGCGAGCCGCCAGCGTAAGCTGGCGGGTGCTTTCCGTTAACGCCACCCGGATCAAACATGGCAGCTGTATTGCGGGTAACGGGGAAAGATTTCGACGTGGGCGAGTTCCTTGCAGGGAGCACGCTAACAGCCCGCCGCGTTTTTCGTCGTGGCGAGCCGCGTTTTCTCGGAAGCCACACCCACTTGAGGCGGAACGAAAAATCCGGAATAAATGTTCTTGCTAGTGACGTTGCTTTCAACGAATTCACAAGGCAGATCGCCGAGACAACAGAGTTTCTGTTGGCCGAAGCAGAGGAGATCCGCCGTCTTGTGAATTTTCCGGGCGTCGAAACGGTGACACTCGATTTCGGCATCGAGCGCCGCGATGTCGTAGTGCAGTCCGATCACTTTCCCGCGGATTTAATCCGCGTCGCAGGCTCGCTTGGATTAAGCATCGAGCTTTCGCAATACCCGCCGCGGGACTCGGACGCCGATTGACCTTGGTTTGCTGAAACCCTGGGCGGCGCCGACCCAGCGGATTACGCGCACGCGAGGAAGTTTCCGGCGACCCCCGAATTCGATGGAATTCTCGCATTGATCTCCGTCTAGACTCCTGACAGGTCTGCGAAAGCAGGAGTAGCTGATGGGAGATGACGCCGAGCTGGCCAAGCGAATTCTCGGAGGCGACCGCGAAGCCGCCGGCGAAATCTACGACCGCTACGCCCCGCTCGTCCGCGCGGTGCTTCTCGATGCGACTGGCTCCCTGCCAGAGGCGGACGAGTTAGTTCAGGAAGTCTTTGTGCGGGGGCTGACGCGACTTGCTCAGCTTCGTCGGCCCGAACGGATCGGCGCCTGGCTTATCGGGATTGCTCGTCACGAGGGAAAAGAATTTCGGCGCCAGGCCGGTCGACGACGACAACGCTTTACGACACTCGTCGACCATGCCGCTCCGAAAACACAGGCTGCCGCCGGCGACACGGTTTTGTTGATCCGCGAAGTCGTCCGCGACTTGCCGGAACGCGAGCGGATGGCAGTCCACATTCACTATCTCTGTGGCGAACCAGCCGAGGTCGCTCGGCACGCTCTGGGTTTGTCGCAATCCGGGTTCTACAAGCTTTTGGAACGCGCCCGGGGCCGCCTACGCGCCCGCCTGCTGGAATTGGAGAAGCGTCGATGAACGTCGATCAGAATGAAGACCGTAAGTTGGACGAGCTGCTTCGTCTCAGCTATGCAGAGCTGAGTCAGACGAACGCCGACCAGCGGCGAGCCGTTTTGATGGGCCTTTCGGACGCTCGACGCAACGCAAACCCGCCGGTCAGACATGCGTCGCGGGCTTGGCAACGGTGGGCGCTGGCGGCTGCCGGCCTCATCGCGTTGTTCGCGGCCTGGTCCTGGCGAACGACTGGCCCCGGCAATGTCGCGTACGGGATCGACGACGTGCCGCAACGGCTCGCCCAAGTGCAATCGATCAGTATTCGCGGCTGGCAATGGGTTCGTGATACTTCCGGTGCGAACAAGCCACCGACTCGGGTGCCGATCGAGTTTCTGATCCAGCGTCCGGGGAGGTTCCGCTACACGGTCACGGGTATCTCGTCGCAGGGCGGCCATACCGAGATCTTGCAAGGTGTGGATCTGTGCGATGGAGCGCACGAATGGTTTCTCGGAGCCGGCAACAAACCCCGGTTTTCGCGGCCGGTCGGCGCGCTGGATGCCCTGCTAAAGACGGAGATGATCGGGCAAATCGCAGCCGAACTCGCCGTGCTGGGCCCTCCCGATGCTTCCTATCGAAAAATCGGCAAGGACAACGCCAACGGCCGGCAATGCGACCTCTATGAAGCACGATTTCAATTGGGTTCGAGTACGATAGTCGCCCGAGTCTGGATCGATCCGAGCGACGGTCTACCGGTCCGTGTGGTTCGCGACGAGTTGGAAGCCGACGGCAAGGTCGCACACGAGACGGAACTGACGGACATCGCGGTCAACGTTCCGCTGGCCGATGAGCTGTTTCGTTTCAACGGGCCGGAAGACACAAAGCAGTCTCGCCCGAATGCCGCGCAACCGCCAAACGAACCCCTCCTGCTCGATACGAGTCCCACGGGCTCGGGCTCCAGCGGCGACGCAAAGTTGGAGGCCTGGCAGGCGCTGAGAATTGCCGATAACGCGGCACTCGTCGTCTGGCGACGATCCGGCCCCGTCGCGCAAGCTGACGCAGTTCCCGACTGGCTATCCGGGGTTACGATGAACGTGCGGGACCCGCACGGAGACCGCGCGCTGCGGCACCAGTGGATGTATCAATCGAACTCCGCGGACCGATGGAACTGGTCCTTGGTTGTGCCCGCGGATGGCAAACCGCTCGGTCGCGGAGAAATCAATTTCACAATGCGATCGCCGCGACGCCGCACGACAGTCGGTCTGACGGCCCTCCGCTTCAAAGAGGATGACCTGCGGCAGCTCCTACGGGCGGCTCAACGCTCGATGTTGCCAAACAGCGCTACGGACGTGTCGCTTCCTTATTTACGAGCGGTCGCACGCAAATTGTCGTCCGCAAAATCTTCCGATTGATTAAGCCTCGTAGCGCGTCGATCGAGTTCGTCGCCCGCTTTCTGTTTTGGTTGCTCTTTTGAGATCGGCGCGTTGATGCCGTTGCCGAGTGGCGGTTCCTCTCGGGGATCGTTGCAGACTATGCTGGAGCAGCGGGTTGACCGGCACTGCGACGCTTCTCCCTGGAACCTTACGGTGACACTAAAGTCACGCACTATCGAACTGGGCGTTCTGGTCCTTCTGGCGTGCGTCAGCACCAGCTTGGGAGCCGAGTCCGCGAACCGCTCGGAAAGGACGGATGAAGGACGCGCTGAGCAATCGTCGCCCGAGGGTTACACGCTGAGCGTTGAGTCGGTCGCGAAGGTCGTGGCCACGCTGACCCGTGACGCGTCTTATCCCCATCTCAAAGGGACTGAATGGATCGTGTTCGCCGCGCGGCGCCGGAGCTTCCGGGCCAAATCAAAACGAAGACCACGCTGGATCCGCCCGGCGAACTGGCCCACGAGAAGAGCGAGTTGGGCCGATCACTGGTTATGGCCCGTGTGCGATCCGACAAGCGGCACCCCCTCAATTCGATGAAAATCGAACTGACGTACCAGGCAACGTTGCGATCGCGCAAGCTCCGACAGGGCCCCGCGCACAAAGTGGCCGATCTTTCGTCGCAAGAGCGCCAAAAGTATCTTGCGGAGCGCGGGTTCTTTGACTTCAACCAACCCGCGTTCCACGAGTGGGTCCAGAAGCAAGGTTTGGACCGTCAAGTGAACGAAGGCGAAATCCATTTCGCCCGCCGCGTGTTTCTGGCTTTGAAGGCGGGCATGCACTACGACGCCCCGCGGAAAAAGGACTTTTACGCCACGGCGGTGTGCAAGAGCGGTCGAGCCGATTGCGGCGGCTTGTCGGTCCTGTTCACATCGATCCTGCGCCTCAACAACATCCCGGTGCGCACGCTCTGGGGACGTTGGGCCAAATCTGCCGAGCCCGGCAAGATCTGGTTCAACCACCCGTATTATCAAACCCACGTGAAGGCCGAGTTCTTTGCGCGAGGCGTCGGTTGGGTCCCCGTCGACGTGTCGAGTGCCATCCTGCACGACCAAGCGCCTGAGGGACTGAAATTCTTCGGGAATGACGCGGGAGACTTCATCACGTTTCACGTTGATGGGAACCTCGAGATCGACACGTTGCTGTTCGGAATCAAGTCGCTCGGCAATCTGCAAACCACGCGATGGTGGATTCGAGGTGACGGACCGCTTACGGATGAACAGGTGACGGATTCGTGGCAGGTCAAGCGGTCCAGGCTCGACTAAATCGCCGACTCGGGATTTGGGAATCGGCCGAACTCTCTGCCAATAAAGCAGAAGGCGACAAACCTGAAATTCCCTTTAGATTCGTCAGCCCCCTATTCTTGCTCGCTCCCCGCCACATGAGTTCACTAAGTTCGACGCCATTATCCCGCGCAGAGTGAGAGGGCGATTGACACCGGAACTGAATTTTCGGATCATTCCCATCCCTTTCCTGCCAAATCACTTAGCTCCCGCTCGTCTCGCCGCGATCAACGTCTGTCGTGCTCTCCTTTCAATTCTCTTGAACCCACTTCGAACAACGAGGTACCGCGCCTGCAGGATCGCCGATTGAGTTGGCGAATCCGACGCGCCGATTCCTCGCCCAAAAATAAGGTCGTCCGGATTGGAGACGGTTTCACCCTCCTCCACCGACCAGATCCGTGCCCAGCCAGCACGCGTCTGCTCCCGGCGCTGACTGCGCGCTGGCGGGACTGCTGCTGGCGTTGAGCGCGCCCGCGTCGACTTTCGCGGAGGTTCCCTCCTGGCTGCCGCGCTATGACCTGGACATCCAGCTGAATGTGGTCGAGCACCAGGTCGTCGTCCGTGAGCGTGTCACCTGGTTCAATCGACATGTGCGACCGTCGTCCGAACTGGTGTTCAACGCCCACGCGCACTATTCCGTCCCCTCGGCGGACCTTGGACTGCTTGCCAAAACGCTTGAGATCCTGCGCCTGGCGCCGAGTGACGCCATCGATCTTCACGGCCCGCCATTGCAGGTTCAACAGGTCTGTCTGGTGAGTGACGGCACACCCCGCAACTCAGTCCCGCCGGTCGCGCTCCCATTTTGCTTCCGTGCCGACAACGACACGGCCCTTGAGGTCACCCTTCCTCGTGAGGTGCGGCAGAATGAGCGTGTCACCGTCGAAGTCACATTTAACTTGCGACTGCCGCAACGGCAGGGGCGCTGGGGACAGTGGGAAGGAATCACGTTCCTGGCGCAGTGGCTGCCCGTACTAGCCTTTTACGATGATCAGGGGTGGCAGCCGACGCCCTTCATCCCCTGGCACCAACCCTTCTTCCAAGAAGCGGGCATCTACACGGCCCGCATCGATCTGCCCTGGGACCAAAAGCTCGCCTGCTCCGGCACGATCGTGAGCGAGACGCCGTCGAGCGACGGTCGTCGCATCGTCGAAGTTCACGCGGTCGGGGTTCGGGATTTTTCGCTGACCTGCAGCGCCTGCTATCAGGAATTCACGGGGCAGGTCGGCGCGGTTCGCTTGCATTGCTTTGCGTTGCCCCCGCACGCGTTCTATGCCCAGCAGATGATCCGCATTTCGTCCGAAGCGATTGCGGCCTACCAGGCGTGGTTCGGCCCCTATCCGTATCCCGACTTCACGATCTGCGAATCCTACTTTGGTTGGAACGGCAACCAGTGCGGCGGCCTGGTGATGATCGACGAGCGCATCTTCGCCCTGCCGCACCGGGCCTGCAATTTTGTCGACGAGCTGGTCTCGCACGAGGTCTGCCACCAGTGGTGGTTCAACGTCGTCGGCGTGAACGGATATGCCGAAACCTGGATGGACGAGGGGCTAGCCGTCTATTTCGCCCATCGCCTGATGGACATCAAATATGGCCGCAACAACAAGCTCATCTCGTTGCCCACCGCGTTGGAATGGCTGCCCAACATTCATCGCGACGACTATCGCTACGCGACGCTGATGGGCTCGCTGGCCCGCGGAGAAGCGTCCGCCACCGTACAGGACATGCCGCGATTCAAGAACCTCGTGCGGCTGATGGCGATGACTTACGACCGGGGCGGCAAGATCGTCGGTATGATCGAGGCGCGTCTTGGCGAGGAAAACTTCTTCAACTTCATGAGCCTCGTCTACGCCAAGTATCAGTACCAGATCCTCCGGGTCCGCGACTTCCAGCACGAACTCGAAGCCTTCACGGGCCGCTCGTGGGAGGAGTTTTTCAACGACTGGCTCTATGGCAAGGGCATGACCGATTGGGGCGTCGAGCGCGTGCGCATCGAGAAGTGGTCGGTGCGTGATGCGAAATGGGAACGGCCGGGCTGGCAAGCTTTCGACTACGATCCCGGACTGCTTGCGGCTCTCAAAGGAGAGCTGCCACCCGGCCCGCGTCCCGAGCGCTGCCACGTGACCGTGACGCTCCGGCAAAAAGGAGACTACTCCGAGCAGACGGTCCTCGGCTTCAGCCTGGACGGAACCGAGAACTATCAGGTTCGCGTCCCGATCATGCCGCAGGTTCGCGAGCTGCAGCTCGATAATCCGCCCGCGCACATCGAAGTGCTGCCGGACAATCGCGTCCGCGTCGACGTCGAGCTGCCTTGCGAGCCGACGCAGATCGCCGTCGACCCCGACTCCGTGCTGCTCGATCGTGATCCGACGAATAACAGCTGGAAGCCGCGGGTCCGCTGGCGGCTAACTCCGCTCTACACGCAACTCGACGAAGTCGATCTGACCAACGCCTACGACCGCTGGAACATCATCATGGGTCCGTGGGTCTACGATGCGACCTATATCGATCCGTGGTACACGCGGTCCCCGATGGCCGGAGTGCGCATCGGCGCCTATCGGACGCAGGACTTCAGCGGGGGAGCCTATGTGGCCTATCGCAGCGACGACCGCAACGTCGTCGCCGGTGTCGACGCGCTGTGGTGCCACTGGCCGATTCCCGAGATGCAGGTCGGCCTAAACATCGAGCGAGCCCTGACGACGTGGGAGGATGGCCCGACTACGGGTTCGGACACGAACGGGCACGACCGGGCTAGCCGTGGCGTCCTCTTTGAGCGCTATGTGCTCTTACCGGGGAGCAGTTTCTATCTGCCTCCGTTTCAATACGTCGAAGCCTTTGAGGCGATGCAAAGCAATTCGCTGCCGCAGCCGAGCACCCCGACTCCCGGAGCGGATCCGTTCCACGATCAGACGCTCGTCGGCGTGCATTACCACAGCGATCTCTTGACGCCGTATTGGAATCCAGAGGCGGGTCTCGCGCTCGACATCACGGGCGCGGACGGACTGCCAATCCTGGGCGAGCATCACTCGTTTCAGGAAATGTTTTCCCAAGCCTCGTTCGTGAAAACGGTCCGCGACCTGTTGGGGCTCAGCGAGGGGTTGCCGTTTCTGCGCTGGCTGGGCGATTCACGCCTCGCGTTCCGCGCGTACGGCGCCGCTGCGCAGCCCGACGATGCCCGGGTCTTCACGCTGGGGGGCGGCGAACTGCTTCGCGGCTACGATCTCAGCAGCGCCAGGGGAGCATGGCCTGGATCGGAAGCGCCGAGTGGCGGATTCCTCTTGTGCAGCGGACGTATCTCGACCTGCTCGACCACGCCGTCGGAGTGCGGAATATCTACGGCGCACCGTTTTATGATGTCGGCGACACGTATCTCAACGGCAAGGAGAGCGGCCCCATTGCCCACGCCGTCGGAGTCGGCCTGCGGATCGATCTCGCCTGGTTCAGTTTGATCGAACGGACCATCATCCGCTTCGACGTGGCGAAAACGGTCAACGACGACACGCCGGTGCAATTCTGGTTTGGGCTGGACCATCCGTTCTAGGAAGTTACGCATCCGGGGGGAGAGCATCGTCCAGCGGTTTTTCCGGCAGCAGCGGTTCGACCGACAAGGGACCGCCGAAGAGTTCACCGCGGATACGGTCGCGTTCGCGGTCGATCTGTTCCCCCGTGGCGCCGAGTTGTCGTAGAAGTAGCTCAATCATCGAAAGAGCGACCTCACCTTCGTCGGCGAAGGTCACATCCGCGCCCGCTTTGTTCAGGCCGCCGATTTCGCGCAGGTAATTCGTGCGAGCAAACACGCGAATCCCCGGGTTTAATTCGCGGGCCAAACGGATCATTTCCCCGCTGCCCTCGAGGTTTGCAGCGCTGAGCACGAGCACGATTGCCTGCTCGATCCCTGCCTCCTTGAGTGATTCCGCGCGGGTCGCGTCGCCGTAGACGGCCGCCGTCCCACTGGCGCGGAGCTGGCGGAATGTTTCGAGATTCAATTCGACGATCGTCGGTTCGATGGAGTTCTCCCGCAGGAGCCTCGCGACCGTGCTGCCGACCGGTCCATAACCGACGACGACCGCCCGGTAAGCCAGCGAGGATTGAGCCGAAATCTCCGCAATCGCTCCCTTCCCCCCACCGCCTTGCGTCCTCGCGACGCCTCGGTGACCGACCACCCACTTGGAGAGCGCCGGGTGGCGTTTCGCTCGGGCTTCGACATTGTCGACGAGGCGATAAAGGACTGGGTTGATGCTGATCGACACCATGGCGGCGACGACGAACGTGTCCGTCGCGCTTTCATCCAGGATTCCCAGACCACGGCCAACCTCGGCCAGAATGAACGAGAACTCTCCGATCTGCCCGAGCACAATCCCCACGGACATCGCGCAACGCAACGGATAGCCGAGCGCCAGAACGATCAGCAAGGCCACAAGCGGCTTCAAGACGAGGACGAGCGCCAGCGTCGCCGCGATCAGCCCGGGGGCGGCGACCACATACCCCGGATGAAACAGCATGCCCACCGAGACAAAGAACAACACGGCAAACGCGTCGCGCAGGGGAATCGCTTCGGAGGCCGCTCGCAGGCTGAAATCCGACTGCCCCACGACAATACCGGCAAGGAAGGCTCCGAGCGCCATTGAGGCTCCGAACAGTTTCGCCGCAACCACGGCGATGCCGAGCGCCAAGACCAGCACGGTGAGCGTGAAGAGCTCGCGCGAACGGGTGGCCGCCATTCTTGCGAGCAGCCAGGGAATCAGCCGCCGTCCGACGTAGAGTATCGCCGCGACCAAGAGAGCGATTTTCAAGACCGACAGGCACAGCGACACGACAATCTGGCCCGCCCCCGTAGCTTGCGAACCGAAGAGAACCGGCAACAAAACGAGCACGAGCACCGTCACCAGATCTTCGACGACCAACCAGCCGACGGCGATATGGCCGATCGGCGTGTGCAGATCATTTTGGTCGGCCAGCACGCGAAGCAGCACAACAGTGCTGGCGACCGAAATCGCGAGGCCGAACACCAGTCCCGCCGGGAGTGTTCCGCCGAACGCCATTTCGACGGCGCCCGCCACCAAGGTCGTGACCAGGATTTGCCCGAGCGCTCCCGGGACCGCGATGCGCCGCACGGCGAGCAGATCCTTAACGTGAAAATGCAGGCCGACGCCGAACATCAGGAGGATCACGCCGACCTCGGCCAGCTCGTTCGCGAGGTTTGTATCAGCGACGAACCCCGGCGTGTTCGGACCGACGACGATCCCCGCCAGCAGATAGCCGACGATCGGCGAGAGCCCGATGCGAAAGGTCGCGTATCCGAGAATCAAGGCGGCCGTAAAGGCGCCCGTCAGCGTTAGGATCAGAGCGAAGTTATCGTGCATCCTTTGATCTCAGCCCGCGGCGCGCCGACGACGGCCGAAAGATGATGGTTCTTTTAGATCAGGGCGTCCACGGCGATCACGACGAAAAGGACGACGCCAATCACGAGTTTGCCGGCCGTTCCCAGCAGGCGGCCGATCAGGGCGCCTTTGCCGGCGGCGAGACTCTGTTCCGCCGAGCGTCCCAGCGCCGTCTCCCCCACGTATGCGCCGGCAAAAGCGCCCAGCGCTCCTCCGCCTACGGCCCCCACGATCGGCCCGACGATCGGAATGGGCACGGTGACGAACGCACCAATCACGCTCCCCAGCATTGTGCCCACCAGTGCCAGCAGCATCGCCCGGCGGCTCGCGCCGGAGCGCTTGGCCCCCGCCGCGCCGGCCGCCAATTCGACGATCTCTCCAACGACCGCGAGAGCCGCCGCAACGCCGACCGCTTTCCAACTCAGGCCCCGTCCTGGCGACGCGGGGAAAATGAGGGCGAAGACCGCCGCGAGCCCGACGATCAGCCAATTCCCCGGCAGAGCAAAGACATTTGCGAACCAAGCGGCGGCCATCGCCACCAAGAGCACCGCCACGCAAAGATAGTAAACCAATGTCGCGCCCACGAGCTTAGCGTAGCACAGCCCGTGTCTTCACGTCGCGGCGGCGAGCGTAGCGACGACCGTCAGATCGATAACCGCTGATCAGGCAGCCTTTGGAGCCGAATCGGAGCACGTGCCCTGCGTATGACGAGCTTTTACTCGCTCGAATACCGCCAAATCGATTCCTAGCCGCGTTTGAGGCTGATTGGCATCGACGCGGATTGGGCGATTCACTCCCGCAAGGGGCGACAGCGTCGGAGGGGCGGGAAGAATTGTGGAGGGTCGATCGCTGTCCCGCGAGCGAACCTCGTTGATCCACCGCGAGCCCATCGAGCCGATGGTGAGCATCATTACCAAGGCGGCCGTTCCCGCCAGCACAAAGAAGAAGACATTGGACCGTGCGTGCGAGCGATCCTCGTCTCGAAGGCGTTGACTTTCCCAATCTTTCCGAGCCACATTTCGGAACGGGGAGCCGGAAATGCGGGAAGAAGATCGGGAGGTCCTGCTCGCGTGAATCAGTCGTTCGATTGATTCTTGAGACGGCGCCCCGCCCGGCGTCGGCAAATTCGGATCAGTTCGGCTAATCGCATCCGGAGAGGCGCTGGGGCTCGGGACGTGAGTTCCTGAGCGGGGCGTCGGTTCCTCGGATTGAGCCTGAAGCCCGGCTGCGTTGACCGAGGGAGACTGGGCCGGCGCGATCGGCTCTGGAAGCGTTGGAAGCGACGCCAAACGGACGCTCGATTTGGGAAAGATCAACACGATCCCGGAATGCAGAAAGTCGGCGTCGCGCTCGGGATTGGCAGACCGACGAACAGTTTTCCGCGACGGATCAACCATTTGGATCTGCTCAACCAACTGCGGGGGTTGCCGTAAGAACTCGACAATCCGCACCAGTGTCGCCTGGTCGCCCGCAACGCTCATCACGACGGGTCGCTCGATCAGGTTGAGAATTCCAATTTGCACCTGCGAATGCCTTGTAGACTTGTTCGCTGATTGACCCGTTCCGCGGCGATCGATGACGATCAAATCGCCGGAATACAAAATGGCGGGTTCTGAAGAGGCGACAAATAGCCGCTCGGCCAGACGGGCGCCTCGGAAGACACGAGCGTTGCCGTCGGCATCGCGAGTGATGCTGCCCGCGTACCGGACGAGCTGGCCCAAAGTGCAGCCGGCCGGCAACTCATAAACGCCCGGGCTCGCCACCTCTCCGAGAATCGCAAAGTACGCCGGCCGTGCCGCGGGCGTCGGTCCGGCTGCGCGCGAAGCGTCGCTCGGCAAGCAGAGTCCGGCAATCAGTGCCAGCCTCGCCGAATACACACGCAGTCGGCGTGGCGGTCGGTCGGAGGCCCGCGAAAGCGCCGCGCACAGCCCATAAGCCCGCATAGTCTAAAAAATCGGCAATTTTGAGCGAATGGCGTCAGAAAAAGTCGGTTTTTCGCGCGGAACGAATCAAGATTCGCGGACCTGACGCAGTCAGTTCGGCGGACGCTCCGACTCATTGGGGACCGAACGGCGGGGTGCGGCGGGTGGGGGAGTGCGCAAAGGCGGGGTCGCAAAAATCGTGAGGTCGGCCGGCTCGCCGGAATTCAGCACGACCTTTGTCGCGACGGTTTTCAAGATGTCGCGCATCGTCTCGTAATAGCGACGAGTCAGCGCCAGCTGGCGAGCTTGCACATACGTCCGCCCACCCGACTGTTCCTCGCGGCGGAACTGTTCGATCAACCGCAAGAAACTCTCCGCCTGAGCGCGGGCCGATTCGACCGTCTGCTGACGATAAGTGGACGCTTCGTCGAGCGTGCGGCGGGACTCGGCTTGGCTCGCGGCACCGCGGGACTCCGCGTACGCCAGGGCTTCGTTAATCGAATTGATCTTGTCGGCCCGGGCGCTCGTCACGTCCAGAAAGTACGATTTCACGAGGATCGGTGGAAAGACGGCATTGATCGCCACATCATCGACCTCGAGCCCCAGTCGTTGCTCCTCGGCAATTCGCCGCACGCCCGACGTCAAGAGCGCGTTGAGCTCGACCTGGCCCAAGGGATGCACAAAATCGACTCCGCTGCGGGCGAAAAGCTCGGTAGCCACGCCCTCGACGATCCGCTCGAGGTGCTGTTCGGGCGCGGCTGAGCGAAACAAGAAGTCCTCGACCGACGGTTCGGCCACGCGGTACTGGGCGTTGATTTGCAGATGCAGGATATTTTTGTCGCCCGTCAGGAATTGCGACTGATTCTCCGCCTCGAGCGAGCGGAGAAAACCGCCCGCGCCAGGCTCGGCGATCTCGGCCATGCCGATCGAGAGGGTGCGCACTTCGTTCAAATTGATTCGCTCGATCGCCGAACAGGGCCACGGGAGTGCGTAGTGCAAGCCGCTTCCCGCCAGTGAAACACGGCCCTCCGGAGTGCGCACGACGCGGCCGAACCGGTGCACTGCGACTTTTTCGTTCCCCCTCACGACATAAAAGCCGGTGAAGAGGTAGCCGGCCAGGAGCAGGGAGCCGATCGTCCAAAGCCGGTTCATCGCCCGCCCCCCGAAATTCCCGAGACGGAAGGACTTGTCGGGTCGGTCTTGGGGCCAAGAGGCGCGTGGCCCTTGGGTGCAGCCTGTGGTGGTCGCGCGGTGGTGCCCGGCGGCGGTTCGGGCCGACGTTTGAGTTCCGGAATTCCGTCGGTCAGCAGCTTGAGCATGCTGCTCGACGCGGAGAGGACCAGTGTCGTGCGCTCGTTGAGGATCTTGCGGTAGGCGTCGAGCGCAGCCAACACGGCGTAGAAATCGGGATCCTGCGAATGGGCCGCGTTGAGCACACGGACCGCTTCCGCTTCCGCCGCGCCGCGAATCCGCTCGGCATCGGCCCGCGTTTTGGCGAGCAGCTCGTTGTACTGCCGATCGGCCTGGCTTTTGATCATCTGGTTCTCGGCAAGACCTGCGGAGCGGTAGCGGTCGGCAATTTTTTTCCGTTCGCTCTTCATCCGCTCAAACACGGCCTGCTGATTTCCCTGCGGTAGATTGAGCCGGGTGATCCTCAAGTCGACGATTTCAATTCCCAGTCGGTCGCGCAGCGATTCCGATTCGCCGGCCCGGCGCAACGTTTCTTTGCGCACGGTATCGGACAGTCGATCAAGCGGGCCGGTCTCGTTCTTGGCGGGACCCTGCTCGGAATTGCGCACTCCGAGCAGGTGGCTCAACTCGACCTGGCCCAGGGCGGTCGTCAGGATCGAGCGAATGCGGCTTTCGAGTCGGGCTTCGGCGATGCCGCCGCTGCCGAGTCCGCGATAAAAGCGAACCACGGGCCGCTCGAGCGGATCGGCCGGCGCCTCCTCGACCGCCGCGTTATCGTTCGGCGGAGCGATTCTCCAGCAGACGTAGACGTCGACGGTGACATTCTTCTTGTCGCTTGTGAACATCTCGCGAGCCGAAGGCGTAAATAGCTGCACGCGCCGGTCGAAGCGACGGACGAGGTCGATCGGCCAGGGGAGTTTGAGGTGCGCCCCGCGATCGGCCTGGCGGTCGTAGACTCGCACGATGCGGCCAAATCGCTCGACGATTACCGCCTCGCGCTCGTCGACGAAGATCACGCACGTGGCGCCAAGCCCCAACCCGAGGAGGCAGAGCGCGAACAGCCCGACTCGGCGGGCGAACGCGGTGCCGCGCACCGTACGCGACGCTCCCTCCGAAGTTGAGCGGGCCAAGTCGTCCGAGCTGCGATCGATCATGATTGTGATGTTACCGGTTGTTCGGTTGACCCGAGTCGGCCGGCCGATCCCGCTGCGTCTCGGGAGCCGGTGCCTCGCCTATTGGCGGCTCGGCCGGTGCTGTGTTTGATGGTGAATTTGCGGGAGACGCTTCGGAGCCGGCGTCGCGGATCAGCACGCCGCCTCGCAAGTCGTCGGGGCTGCCGAGAAACAGCCGCTTATGGCCCCCGGCCTTGGGATCTGACGATTGTGACTGCTCGCCCGGCGAGCGAATCGGTGACGGCCTGCCAATACAGGTGCCGGCTCGTCAGCTCGGGCTGTGAGCGATAGGCGCCGAGCAGTTCTTTGAATCGATCGGCCTCGCCGCCGGCCGCTTGAGTGGTTTGAGTGGCCGCCTCGTGCGCCGCCGAGAGCACGCTGGCCGCTTCCCCGGAAAGTACGAGTCCGGACGGGGAAGTCTCTTGGTTGAGCTTCGACCAGAGTGCTTCGGTCAAGGTCCACCCCGACACGCCGCCCGGCGTCGTCTTGTCGAACCGCTGTGTTGAATCGGCGGCCGCCTCGTTGAGAACCGAGACTGCGCGTTCGCCTGCGGCTCTCAGCAGCCGGCTTGCGTAATAGGCTTCGGCCTCGTTGACGCGCTGTTCCTTTTCCTCAAGCGCGTCGGCCACGTCGCGGTACGCCGAAACTGCCGGCCTCGGCGGATGGACGTCGAGCAGGGTGAGTTCCGTGACTTCGATTCCCAACTGCAGACGTTTGATGCGGTCGCGCAGCCGCGCGAGACATTCCTCCTCGATGGATTGTCGCCGCTCGGTGAGAATTCCGTCGAGCGTTTGCCCGGCCGCGATTTCTCGCAGCGCGGTTTCAGCCACCGTTCGTAGCGTTTCGGCCGGACGAACCGATCCGAGCGCGTATTGACGCACGTCGGCGATTCGCCACTGCACCTCGGCCGTCATTTCAACGAGCACTTCGTCGCCCGTCAGCACGAGCGATTCGTCCGGACGTGACTCGAAGCCGGCTTCGTTGTGTTCGCTGGTCCATTCGATCGGTGCGCGGCCGGCGTTCGACTGTTCGCGCGTTCGTTCATTAGTCGCACGGAATCCGATCTGCACCGTCTGCAGCTTGTCCGCAGGCTCGCGGTAGACGCGCTCGAACGGGGCCGGGAGTCGCCAATGAATACCCGCAGGTAAATCGACGTCGGCCCGACCGAAACGCGTGACGAAGGCCCGCTCGTTGTCGCGGATACTGACGATGCCAGATAAGAGCCAAACGAAAACCGCAATGGGCACCAAGAATCCGACCACGACCGACCGGTTCTCGATGAGTCGAAACACCAAGCGACTGGGCGAAAGCGCTTGGGTGAGCCATTCCGCAGCGCGGCCGAACTGTTCCCAGCCGAGTGCTATACGCGCGTTCGGGCGCTCGAAGGCCAAGAGTCGCGTCGCGTTCAACATGACGGCCAGCGATGCCAGCTCGTGGAAAACCGCGGCGAGCACCGGAGTCAGCACGCCGATCGACGAGAGCAAGATGCCCACGGCGTTCATTCCGAAGGCGAAGACCAGAATGCTTTGGCGGATATTGCGAACGAGTGCTTGGGACAATCGGAAAAGTCCGGGCAACGGCCGCAAGGGATCGCCCATCAGGACGAGCGACCCCGCCTCCGCGGCGATATCGCTTCCCACACCGCCCAGCGCGATTCCCACGTCGGCGGCCGCCAGCGCGGGTGCGTCGTTGATACCGTCGCCGACCATTGCGACGCGGTGCCCCTGCCGCTTTTGATCGTCAATCAAGCGAGCCTTGTCTGCGGGGAGGAAGCCGGCAGCGACCTCATCGAAGACGCCGAGCGCATTTGCCACCGACCGGGCCGCTTGCAGGCGATCGCCGGTGAGCAACAGGAAGGACTTTACACCGGCCTCTTTCAACTCGGCGATGACGGCGCGAGTTTCATCCCGCAGTTCATCGCGAACACCGATCGCGCCGAGCAATCGACCATCGACCGCGACGAGCAGCGTGGTCGCACCGGTTTCTTCGATCCGCGACAGGCGATCATCGAATGCGGAATCGATGGCAATTTGTCGCGAATCGAGCAGTCCACGGTTGCCGACAACGACAGTGCAGAGCGTCGCCGGTTGATCGTCGCCAGGGAGTGAGTCGGCCCAGGGACCCAACAGCGTCGCGCGGATTCGAGCCACGACTCCGGCGCCAGGGCGCGAAGTGAAATCGTCGATTCCGGGAACCACGAGATTTCGCGACTCGGCCTCGCGGACGATCAGTCGCGCCAGCAGATGCTCGCTGCGACGCTCAGCGATCGCCGCGACCCGAAGTAGTTCTGTTTCCGTGCACGGTGGCAAGGCGACGATTTCAGTCAACGAGAGCTCGCCGCGCGTCAGCGTTCCAGTTTTGTCGAAGGCGATCGTATCGACGGCAGCCAGGCTCTCGAGCGCCGCCGAACCTTTGACGACGACGCCATGTCGAGCCAGCCAGGCCATGGCGGCAATAACCGCGGTTGGCGTCGCGAGAATCAGCGGGCACGGGCAGGCAACCACCAGGACCGCAAGTGCAGGACGAACGGCGTCGCGCCAGTCGCCCATGATCAACCACCAGGCCAACAGTGTCAGCAATGCTGCGCCCAGCACAAAGGGAAGGAAAACTCGAGCCAGGCGATCGGCCGTCCGCTCCAGCGGAGTTTTCTGCTGCGTCGCCTGAGCGACGAGCTCGACAACTTTCGCCAGCGTCGTTTCGGCTCCGACTTTCTTTGCCACGACGCTCAGGGAGCCATATTGATTGAGCGTGCCGGTGAAGACCTCAGAGCCCTGCTGTTTGTCGACGGGCAGGCTTTCCCCGGTGAGCGCGCTCTGATCGACGGTCGAGATCCCAGCCAAGACGGTGCCGTCGACCGGCACGCGTTCGCCGGGTCGAATCGTCACCGTCTCGGCTTCGCGCACCTGATCCACTGGAACATCGACTTCCCGACCGCCGCGCACCACGTGGGCCACGTTGGGGCAAAGATCGAAGATCCGTCGGATCGCGGACTGGGCCCGATCAAGGGTGTAGCCCTCGACGCTCTCGCCACATAGCGCGATAAAGACCACCAAGGCGGCAGTCATATGCTCGCCGAGCAAGATGGCGGCGAGGGCCGCAATTGAAAGCGCAAGCTCGGCCCCCACGCGTCCTTCAAACAGCCCATCAAGAGTCTGGTAAAGAATTCGCCCGCCGCCGAGGATGGCTGCCAGGAAGGCCAGTCGATAGCCAAACGGTGATCGGTAGGACGCCCACGCCGGATCGCCGAACAGCCCGATCAGCAAATCGGCCGCCAACAACACACCGACGACGAGGGTCAAGAGGTAGACTGGCGCGGACTGATAATGAAAGCTAGCGCCGGACAGTCCGGCGCCCGAGCGGGGCGCCGCGTCGTCGGGCAGAAAATCGCGGGCCGAGTCGGGAACGTAATGCATGACGCGCGTGTCGTGGCAGGCAGCGGAGGGTGCCGCGGCGCATTGCGGGGCGAACGGAGAGGAAGCCGATACGGCTCCGGAACGCAGAAACCCCGTGGCGCCGGATCTTCATGGTAGCCCGCCCCAAAGGCGCGTGCCAGATTCGGTCCCGCGCGGGACGGCGTCGCGACAGCGTCTAGCGCTTTGGCCGTGACACGTCTAGCGTTCGCGGCTCCCGGTGCGGCCTTATTATTGTCGGGCAGCGTCCAGCAAGCGCGATGCGTCGTCGACGTCTTTCACTCGCTGCACGCCGACGTCCGGCCCATCGAGATCAATGTCGCGGCCCGTCTGTGCGCGGACGATCGCCTGGATCTTCTCTTTGTTGAGCGTGGTCGGATCGTTGTCAATCCGCGTCATCGGCACCGGAGCTGCGGGACCGCCGGGCGGGGCTGCGGGAACCGGATACGCTCCCGGGGGCGGATACGCGCCGGGAGGCGGATAGATCACTCGCGGTGGTGCCGGATACGGATAGTAGGCCGGTCCGGGCAGGTAAATGGCTCCGGTCGAAAAATCGACCACGAACGCCACGATCCCGGGAATCACAAACAGGAGCACTCCCAGTCCGTCGAGAACGACGATCGACGGATCGAGCGGACCTGTCCGGGGCTGGCCCCAGCGCTCTGGATGAATGATTGTCCCGCACGATGCAGCTTGCAGCGATAGCGTGGCGATAAGTATCAGCGCCAGCGGCCGCCTCATGCGGCGCAAGCGGCCAGTCATCTTGTAAGCGCGGGGAACATCATGCATCGTACAGTGCCTCAGGGGAATGCCGGCCGTGTGGGGGAATCGGAAACCCGAGATGTGAATCGGCAGCCCGCTTACAGAATGGGGCGGGAAAGATAGGCGAAATCGGCCGATGCGACAAGATCGGCCCATCGGCCTGATCGAGAGGCCTGGGTCGAGCCGAAGTCTGTTAGCGCGCCTGAACGCAAGCAGTTAAGGCGCGAGGATCTCGTTGATCACCCGCCCTTCGGCGGTGGGCAACGAAACTTGCAGCAGATGGGCGATGGTCGGCGCGACGTCGATGTTTTCAATGATCTTGAGTCGTGCGCCGGCCCGAATTCCGGCTCCCCAAGCGATGAAGGTTGCCTGCATAAAGCGGGGCTCCGCCCGATGTCCGTGACATCCTTTGTGCCCGCCCGCGTCCGCGATCGGCTCGCCGATTGTCGCGTCGTCGAACTCGAAGCCGGGCCGCGTCGTCAATACAAGTTGAGCCATCTCGGGGTTTTCCTCGGGGCGGGGCAGGCCGAGTTTTTCGAACTCAGCCGGTTCCAACACGCTCTCGACGGCGTCGAGCTTCTTGAGTTCGGCGCGGATTTCGGGAGCCCGCTCCTGCGCCCGTTTGTCGAACAGATAGACGAAGGCTGATCCGCCCGTCGTGACACTCCAGGCTCCGCGCCGCACGACGTTGTTCGACTTGTCCAGCTCGATCAATCCGAGCCGTGCGAGGATCACGTTGGGCCGGATCAACTTGTCATAGGGCGCAAAGCCATGATCGGAGACGACAAACAGAGCCGAGCGGTCCGCGAGCGGCGATTTCTTGAGTGCGTCCCAAATCGCCTTCACGCACCGGTCCTCGAATGCCACCGCCTGATACGCCGGGAACGTCTGCGGCCCGAACGCGTGCTGAATTCCATCGGCCGAGATCAAATGGACGAGGAGCAGATTGACCTGTTTCTTTTCGATGAGGTAGCCGGCCGCCTGCGCGTAGAGGCGATCGCGACGCAGCGCGTACTGTTTCTGCCAGCCCCAGCTCCCGAGTTGCGAGAGATCGATGCCGGCCGCACTCAGTTCGGCAACGAGCCCCGGCGTGGTGTATTTCTGATGAAGCTCTCTCCGCGCGGCGTCGGGGACCATCCAGTCGAGGCTGTTGGCGCCGTTCGTCGCCGGCCAGATCACCGCAGCCGTCTTCAAGCCCGCAGCGTGGGCCGCGTCGTAAAGCGTCGGCACGTGAACGGTCTGCTCCTTGGTCAACACTGGATCGCCGATATAGACGACGGGTTGCCGCGAGCGCCGGTCGAAGACCGTGTTCGCCAGCACGCCATGCGTTCGCGGCCGAGTCCCCGTGATGAGCGACGTGTGCGAGGGCCAGGTCACGCTTGGAAAGGACGTGATCATTCCTTCGGCCGACGCGCCGAGTTTTCGCAGTTGCCGCAGCGTTGGCAGATCAGCCTTGGGATCGTCGAGATAGGTGGCTGCGAGACCGTCAACACTCACCAACACGACCTGCTTGACGTCGGCAGCTCGAAGTGTCGTGGCAAGCGAGAGCAGATTAAGAGCAAGCAAGAGCGATGGAAGAACTCGGGAGCGGGCGCGGAGCGTCAACATGCAAACATGGCCTACGGATGACCGGTCAGGATCTTTGATGCGACGGCTGCAGCCGGGCGCAGTCGTATTCCCCGTGCTGCTCCCGAACATGAGGGACGTTCTTAAGAAGCGCGTCAAACGCAGCACGACATCCAGGGACGAAGTGATCGTGCAGCTCGACCAGAATCACGTCGACGCGGCCGAGCCAATCTTCGGCCCCTTCTGTGAACAGCGCGCATTCGGCCCCTTCGATATCGAGCTTGAGCAGATCGACGCGTCCCCCGCCGTGCATGTCGATGATTTCCGGGATCGTGTAGGCACGCACCAAATCGTCTTGCTCTCCCGAGGTTGTCTCATTCACTTGAAACGCCCACGGATCGGCGTCGGGATTCGTAATGGCAAGCGTCCTCGAACGCGGCCAAACCGCCCCTTCGAGTAGGCGAATCTTGGAATACGACGCGCAGTTTTGGCGAAACAGCGCGAGTTCGTCCGGTCCGGCTCGATTGCCACGATTGTCGCTGTGGGATAGTGCGACAGGAAAACGAGCGAGGAATATCCGACATTTGCTCCCGCGTCGATAATGAGCCTGGGCGGATGGTCGAGTTTGATGGCCGCGTCCTGGTGCCCGAGCACCTGACGCAAGACCGCGAAGTCTGACCCCTGCGCGCGGCAGTAGACCGGAGTGTTAATCCCTCGGACTTTCAACTCAAAGATCGGGACATGCGCGACTTTCTGTCGCACCAACGAGATTGTGCCCGGCACACCGATCTCACGGCAATATTCGCGGACATTTTTCAGCCGCCGCAGGTTCCTTCCAACAAAACTTGTCGTCATCACTCTTCACTTTACCGGAAAGGCAAGGAGCAAACGGCTCGGATCAACTCCTGTCGCGTTCACTGCGACCCGACGTCAATTTACGCGGAGGGAAGCAGAAAGTCCGCTCCCCAAATCACGGCAGCAGCCGCCAGGCAGTAGAAACCAAAATACTTCCATCGGCCCCGCTCCAAGACCACCGACAAGAATCGCAGCGCCAGCAGACCCGCCGCAAAACTGAAAACCATGCCGAGCAAGCCAGGGGCAAGGAGGTCGACAAGCGTGTGAGTCGACAGGGAATCGGACTTAAGAAGTTTATAGATACTGTAGGCTTGCGCCGGCGGGGTCAAAACGACGGCCAGCGCAAAGCTAAAGTCTTCGGAAAGCGTACGCGAGACGCCGCACAAAAGCCCGGTTGAAATCGTGGCGCCCGAGCGAGAGAAACCGCGGAACGGCACGCAGATGCCCTGCACCAGGCCGATCCAGGTCGCGGACCGACCAGTCAAACCACCGCCCGAAGTTACGGACTCGCGCGAACCAGCCGCCAAGATCAGCACGCCGACTGCTGCCAGGCTCGCCGCGATCAGCGGCAAGTGCTTGAAGAGCTCTTCGACCTCACCTTTGGGATATTTGAGGAGACCGACGAGGATGACTCGCTCGATCACGAACTTGAGCCCTAACGCGACGACGCCGGTCGCAACGGTCGCCAAAATCACCATTGTCAAAAACTGGCGTGCCGACGCTCGCTCGCCGGACTTCACGTCGTCGTGCTTCCAAAGACGGCGCCAGCGCGGCCAGAAATAGACCACAACTGCGAACATGGTGCCCGTGTGGAGCATGACCAGCAGAAAGACCTGCTCGGGGCGCGACGGGTCCATTCCCATCACGCGCTCAGCCAGGATGACGTGTGCCGAACTGGAAACTGGCAGCAATTCGGCCGCGCCCTGGATCAGGGCCAGAATTGCGATCTGGAGATAGTGAACAATGTCCATCAGACCATCTTTGTTCGAGTTTCGCATCGTTCTGCTGCGACGAATCGTCTACAACCGGGACGAAAGAAGCAACTCGCAACACCAAAATCGCGAGCCGCGAGTTGCGAATGGCCGATAGGCGCGGCGCATCGCGTCAGCGCATGAGAACGGCGCGTACAGGCGCGGCATCGGCTCCGACGATTCTTAGAGGCACCGCGACGAGGTCGTAGGCTCCCTCTTCAACGTCCCGCAAGTTCAGCGATTCGAGAATCGCCACACCATTCCGCGCAAGTGCGCGATGAACCGGGAGCTCTTTGCTGTCCAAGGCATCGACTGAAGGCAGGTCGACGCCCAACAGCACGATGCCCTGCGATCCAAGCCAAACGGGAACATCAAGATCAATGACCGGGATTCTTTCGGGAAATGAGTGAGGATCGCTCCACGCATCCGTTCGAATCAACAGTCGCGTCGCACCCTGCAAGTCTCGCGACAAATCGCCTCGCGAGATGTTCTGACGGCCGCGCACGTGGATGACAATCGCTCTCCCGATGAAGGTCGCCAGCGACAATTCATCAATTTTTCTCCCGTCGTCGTCAAAGTGAAAGGGAGCATCGATATGAGTGCCGCAATGCGTACTCATTCGTACGGATCCCACGTTTACGGTTGCGCCCGCCGAACGCCTCCATACGAGTTCGTAGTCGAACTCGGTGTCTCCCGGCCAGACCGCCAAGCTGGTGTCCAGCGGCAGGCTGATGTCGATGATCTCCACGACTCCGGCCCTCTATAATTTTCACCGATTACCCGGCAACCCTCGACCGTCGCTTTCGATTATCAAGGCGAGCCGTTCAATCACCTCGAAGCAATCTTCGAACGACGTATATAAAGGGCTCGGACACAGGCGCAACAGATCGGGTTTGCGGTAATCTGCGATGACTTGTCGTTCGTGCAGCTCTCGGCAAAGCGTTTCCGCCTTCGGGTGCGCAGCGCCACGTGGCCTCCTCGGCGTCGATCCTCGCGAGGAGTGATCAGCGAGACGCCCTGGTGCTGTAACCGCGAGTCGACCAGGTCGATCAGGACGCTGTTCAACTGCAATGATTTGGCCCGGATGGCTTGGATGCCGGCCTCCGAAATGATCGACAGCGAGCCAAGCAGGGGTGCCATGCTCAGCACAAAGGGCGTTGAGATTCGCAGCGCCTCAGCGTCGCCCGCTGGGTCGAACTGAAACGGCATCTCCAATAGGCGATCCTTGGGGCAGCCAAACCACCCTGCAAGTCCGGGCGCAACCGAAATGTCGCTGATTCAGGTACAAGCCTCCGACGGCACCCGGACCGCCATTCAAGTATTTGTAGCCACCCCAAAAAGCGAAGTCGGCCCCCCATCGGCTGAGTTCGTGCGGAACGCAGCCGACCGAGTGGCTGCAGTCAAAGCCGATGATGATGTCGCGGCGGTGCGCTTCTTCGATCAGCCTCCGCATATCCAGCAATTGCCCCGTGTGGTACACGACAGAGGGCAAGACGACAGAGGCGACATCGCCGGACATTTGTTGGATCAGAGTGTCTTCCGACAAGAGGGCCCCGTCGACGGTGGGGACGATGACGAGATCGCCGACGGGATCGAGTCCCCTGAGCTGCAGATGGCTCTGAATCGCGTACAAGTCGGAACAAAAGATCGTCTCGTCGACGAGGATCTTCCTCTTCGTTCCGGTGGGCCGATAAAGCGTCGCCAAGAGTTGGTGCAAATTGACGGTGGTCGAGTTGGCAGTGGTCACCTCCCGGGGGTCGGCTCCAATCAGCGGCGCGATCTGCGCAGAGATCTTGTCCGTCATTCCGAGCCAGCCCCGCGAACCGCTGAACCAGCCGTCTACGCCGATCGACTGCCAGACTTCTAAGACCTCGCGCACGGCGCGCTCGGCGGGCTGAGACAATAAGCCCAGCGAGTTCCCGTTGAAATAAAGCACGCCGGTGCGGAGATGGAACAATTTCCGCATCGGGGCAAGAGCGTCTTTCGCGTCGAGCGCCCTCACCGCTTCACGAGTCCACTCAGGCATAGAAAGCGAGACCCTTCAGGCCTTCTCGAGCACGTCGCGCCTTGGTCGATAATTGTTTGAACATGGACTATTTACGATTGGCCGAGGCGGGGCTCGAACCCGCACGTCCCTATCGGGACACAGGATTTTAGGTTCGCATCAAGGCTACATCACGGGAAACATCGCCTGAGAGTCCCCTGAATGAACCGATGTTTCCGTGCATTTGGTGGTCCTTCTGTAGGGTATAGCGCAGGGGAACTGTAGAATTTCTGTAGAACTTCGCCTCTCGCATACCCAGGTTCCGCTCCCGCGTCTCCAGTCGGCGTCCTCACACCTATTCGCGCCGTGCCCTGGGCCGTGGACCAACACTTCGACAGAAAGTCTCAAAGAAGTTCGTCGAGGTCGATTCGGCGAGACTCGTTCTATTCGCGTTCCTAGCGGCTATAAGCGATGCCAAACTCGCTCCGTCGACGTAAGTCGATGCTGAGTGTGTCACACCGGTCAAGCGCCTCCATACGTTTTTGATCTTCTCGATTCTGATGGCAGGATATCTCCGGCCTTTGCAAAGCTGCCTGCGATTCTTGAGGAGTTCTGAACAAATGCATTTTACCATCGAAAACGATGAAATTCGCGGCCTCGTGAAAGAGGTCGTTCGCGAAACCTTGGCCACGATCGGTTGGCCGGTACACCGACTCACTTTGTCCGAGCAAGAGGCGGGAAAGGATCCCTGGCGGGGCCCGGCGGGCACGCCGCGGGACTGGGATTCTTCGGCATTTTTTTTGACGCCCGTGTTCTACTTCGCGCTCGATCACGCAGGGATGAGATCGTGGAGGGGAGCCTACGAGACAGCGAAACTGGACCACTGCGGAGGGAGGCGCCGAGAAATGAGCGCCGAACTCGGTCCGAGCCATCGTCGGTGCGATTGGTGCGCTGCGACCTGGACCAGGGAGAACGCGATCGACGCGGCCGAAGATGTGTTGAAAATCGGGCTGACGGCGACGTAAGACAACGTGAAGGAGATGACCAATCCGATCTGCGAATCCGGAAAGCTGAATACGGTCAAAAACCTCGCCAATGCGACCGCTGGCATCAATGCGCAAGGCGGCATTAGGATCGTGATCGCGGCCAACCGCACTGTCTTCGACCAGCAAGTAAATGGCTTCGACCAGCAAGTAAATGGCGCCATAGAGCAAGGTCTCGAAAGGCCCCGGAGGGGACCGAATGGGCTTAGATTCCCGAGGCGACGGCGAAACCGATCGCCGCACAAGCCGAGATGAGAAAGGCGATGATCGTGACCACAAGCGCCCTTGCCACAAATGCAATTGCCACTCGCCAAAGCGCGGGCGTTCGAGCGATCTCGTTTCTTGACATCGCAGTCTCCCGACTGGTTTACATCTCGGCCGCCAACTCCACCGGCTTGTCGGCCATCGGATCACTGTTTGAATCCTGAAGCGCAGAAGCGGAGCGATTGTTACGGAGAATTCCAGAATTTCCAGGAACCTCTCCGATATCGCAGTGACACGTGAATCGGCAGAATCGAACACTCTCTGCGTGATGCTTGGTTGTTGAGGGCCGAGGAAGCTTGCGGCGTTTGCTGAGGCGATGTTTCGCCCGGGCCAAATCTGGTGTTTGCGATGGTGAATTGGCCCAGCGTCTTAATACGCCGGCAGTCATCGGCTGACGAAATTCAAGAGCCGGGCCCTTCGGCGCCGGACACTTTGCTACAACGCGCTGGGGCCTTGTGCCGACTGGCGCTCGAGGCCGGTCGGCACAAGGCAATGCCGTGCCCGCGGTCTGATGCGGTGCGTGCTGGGCTCGTGCTGGGGGATCACACGGCCGCGCTCGCCAGCCGCGAGTCGATTAGGTAGTTGGGCAGGCTCAATTCACGACTCGGCGCCGGCACCGATTCCACGACTTGGGCCGCCGCATGCGTTTCGACGTCGTGTGTTTCGACGGCGGGCTGCGGCTTCGCGCCTCGCAGGAGCGAGACGAACGCCGGGAGTCCGATCAGGCCCAGCACCCCGATCGTGCCCAAGAGCACCAGACCAACCGCCTCCTGGCCGATGTGCGGCGTTAAGGCCGTTGCGAGCGCTCCGAATGCAACCGCCCCTGTGTTATGGAGCGCATGCACCAGCATGCCCGGCTTCACCGAATTCGTTCGGTATGCGAGCAGGCCGTTAACAAACGCCAGAGGCACGACCGCGATGATGTGCTGCAACGAGTCCATATGCATCAGAGCGAATAGGAGGGCCGTGACGCTAATGGCCACGGCCGGCGACCAGCGCTGCAGGAACCTCCGCTGCAAGTAGCCGCGAAACAGGGTTTCTTCGACCAGTGCGGGGATCACACTCAGGAGGACGCTGACCAGAGTGATCATCCACCATGAGCCGTTGTTTATGACGGCGGCAACCGGGCTACCGGTCTTAGGCGGACCGACAACCAGGGCGGCGAGGATGGCGGAGGCGAGCGCGGTCGACAGGGTGAAGGCGGCCATCGTGGCTAGCTTGAAACGCCCGAAGACACGGCCCGTCGGCGGTACGAGGCCGAGTCCTTGCTTGATCGGCTCCTTCGACCGCCGCGCGGCGAAGAGGACGACACCGATCATTCCGAGTTGGAACGGAATCAGCGAAAGCAGCAGTGCGGGAAGAGGCTGCTGACAAATCTCTTGGACGCGTGCCTGAATCTGGGCGGCATTCGCCCCTTGCGCTCCCATGATGGCGCCGGTCACGAAGCCCACGGCGACGACGGCGGCGAGCGAGGCGATACTGCCAATGATGACGGCGGCAATCCAAGTGGCGAAGGCCGTCGAGACGCGCGGCTTGCGACTCTTTGGGCCGGCGATAGACATCGATTCGCGAGCCGGTTCAGGGGTTTCGCACAGCGGCATCGATGCGGTTACGGTGCTCATTGTTGGAGCTCTCCTTTGAGTAAGCGGTCGGAAGGGATTTTGGGTCGTGATTGACGCACGAAAGCCCGATTGAAAGTCAGAGCGTCGTTCGCGCCAGTTTGTTACAAGCCGCGGAAAAAAAATTTCGATTTCTTTGCGACCAGGCGATTTTTCTGAGCCGGCAGTTTTTTCTGTAACAAACGGTCCCGCGCGATGACGGCGAGCGATTGGGTCTGCGGGGTGCCACGCCGCCGCTAGAATGACGGCATGAGCGACGAAGCGAAGAAACCGCTCGTTTTGTGGTTCAAAAGAATCAACGGGAGGGGCAAATGAGGGTGTTGTCGAGTTCTCGCTTCTTGGTCGTTTATTCCGGATTGCTGACACTGTGTTTCACGGTCACGGTCGCCTCCGACATGCTGTCGGGGCACCTCGGGCAAAACTCGACGTTCGGCGTGATCACGGCGCGTCGCGTCAACATTATTGAGCCGGACGGCACGGTGCGGCTCACCCTTTCGAATTGCGCGGATTTCCCCGGAGCCTGGTATCACAAGCAAGAATCTCCTCGACCGGATCGACGGGAGGCTGCCGGCCTGTTGTTCATGAGCGAGGAGGGTTCCGAACAGGGCGGTCTGATCTGGGGGGCCGAACAGCTTCCCGATGGCAGCATTCAAAACCACTGCCACCTCAGCTTCGATCAATACGAAGAAAACCAGGTTCTGGCCGTCGATGCCGGACAGGAGGGGAAGCAGAAATTCTCCCAGATCACGATGGTCGATCAGGGCGAGTACCCGATCGTGGAGAAACGGCAGGCGGAAGCGCGCATTGCGAAACTCCCGGAAGGCCAGCGGGACGCCGCGTGGCGGGAGTTCTTCGGTGCTCATCGCCACGACGTGCCCCGACTCAGGCTTGGTCGTTTTCGCGATGGTTCCAGTGGACTATCGCTCTGCGACGGCAATGGAAAAACTCGCCTGCGGCTGATCGTCCAAAACGACGGGAAATCGGTCCTTCAATTTTTGGACGATGCTGGAAAAGTCGTCAGTGAGTTTGATGGCCAGAAGCGGTGAATAGATCGCAGGCTGCCCTCATCGAAGCCAATGAAATTCAGTCTCCAAGTGAGCACGCGGTCACGTTTGTCGAACCGGGCAATTAGCACTCGTGAGATTAGCACGGCATTGGGACATCGGTAGAACACTGCGGTTGTCGCTGTGCGTCGCCATCGTGGTCTCGTACGGACTGCTCGCCGTGGCGGATCCGACTGTTGAGCCGAAACTCGACCAGTTGAGAACCGCGGCCGGCAAGATTGCTCCGCTGCACGTCAAAAAGAGGCCGTCGGGTCCGGACGACTGGCTGGCCAACCATCACGAGCCGGGGCAGACATTTGCGCAGTATCGTCGCTCAAATCCGAATCGTCCCACCAATAATCGGACGACGATCTATGTGCAGCCGATCGGCGAGTTCGGTCCCGCTCGAAAGAAGCTGATCGGGGAGACGGCGGAGCTGCTGTCACGTTTCTACGACGTGCCGACGAAGGTTCTCGAGCCGCTTGGGTTGGACGTCATTCCCTCGAAGGCTCGCCGGACTGAGGGGGGCGAAGAGCAGATTCTGACGACCTACGTGCTCGACAAAGTGCTCAAACCCAAGAGACCGACCAACGCCGTGGCCCTCCTGGCACTCACGAGCTCGGATCTCTGGCCGGGCAAAGGGTGGAATTTCGTCTTCGGTCAGGCCAGTTTGTCCGACCGCGTGGGCGTCTGGTCGCTGGCCCGTTTCGGCAATCTCGACGGAAGTCAGGCCGAGTCGCAACGAGCGCGCATGCGGACGTTCAAGGTTGCCTTACACGAAACCGGACACATGCTGGGCATCGCTCACTGCACGGCCTACGAGTGCCTGATGAACGGCTCGAATCATCTGGCGGAAGCGGACAGCCGACCTTTGTCGCTCTGCCCCGAATGTGTTCAGAAGATCTGGTGGGCTTGCCACGCGGATCCGGTCAAACGCTATGAAGCGCTCGTCGAATTCGGCAAACAGCACGATCTCGGTACAGAAGTCGAGTTCTGGCAGAAATCGGCAGATCGTCTCCGCGACGCAGGCGCTCGTTAGGGGGCCAGCATGTGCTTTCCGCCGGCAAACTGCTTGTGGCAGCTGTTGCAGTTGGTGAGCATCTGCTCGTAGGTTTTGCGACAGGCGTCGAAGTCTTTTTTTCGGGCCGCCTTGTAAAGCTGTCCGGCCGAGTCGCGAACGGCGACGCTGGATTCGTTCCACTTGGCGGGATCTCGAAGAGGCGTTCGCAGGAGCAACAAATTTCCGCCTTCCGCGAGAATCAGAGAGTCTGACTTGATCGCTTTCCACCCCTCATTCGCCGACGGTGCCGCGGCCATCGATGCCTTCAGCCGCAGATAAGTGGGCTGGAAGAAGTACTCCATGAATTCGTGCATGCTTTTGTCAACGGGCACGAGCTTTGTCTCAGCTTGCGATGCGTCATCGCCACGGACTTGCCGCGGGACGCTGACTGCTTGAGAAATCAAGAGTGTCGAGAGCAAGGCTGCGGGCAGGCTCAGCCAGAAGAGGGTTTTGCGGTGCACTCTACGGTCCTTTAGCATCCAAGTTGTTGATTCGGGCAACTTCCCAGTGGTTAGAAGCTGACTGGGTTCGACAAGTGCCGCGATCGTAACTCGACGGAAGAACTTATGCCACGAGCGACGATCGGCACGCTTCCGCGGTCGGGCGAGGTGCGAGCAGCAAAATCGCTAAGGCGTGTGCTCGGTTTTGGCTGCCTGGTTCAGGGCGGCCGTCCCGGGCGCTTCGGGGAACGGGCGGATCAGCCCGAGGTTGGCGCCGACGTCGTTGTTGTCCGTCGCGCCGGCGCGGGCCGGGCTGTCGGGAGGCAGGTCGAAGTCGGCCTTGCGAATCGAGGCAAACGACTTGCCCTGCCAGGGATGTGTCCAGCCGATGTTGCCCGTGTTCGAGTCGTTCTCGCTATCGCCGAGCAGGTGTTTCCAGCTCTCGAAATTGAGCGGCATATTGGCCGAATCGGTGGGCGAGCTGACTGCCCAGTAGGAGGCGAAGCGATCGTAGAAATTGTGGGTTCCCTCCCAGCGGATGAGCCGCGGGAAATCCTCCTCTTTGGTTCGACCGGCCAGCACGACGAGCGCAGTCTGCGAGTTGGTGGCAAACACGTTGTTGCCAGCGGTCACATCGAGCGGAACGAGCGTGCGGGGGACGTCGCCTCCGTCCAGTTGAATCAGGCCGCCGCCGAGAAAGCACGAAAGGTGCTCCATCCGCAGGGTGATCCGCCGCATTTCGGTGGACGAATTCTCGTCGCCCAGGTTCGAGACCAGGGCCCCTTGCAGGGCCAGGGCCGACTCGCGCGCGTTGATCCGTCCGCCCTCGTTGGTCCGCACCGCGAAGAGGCGCAGCTCCCGCGGATCAAACAGTGCTCGAGCTCAATCTCGAATTCGGGCGGAGCGCCCATCGGATTGGGCTGGCGCGCCGGCATCGGCGTGCTCGAGGAAATATCGACGACCTCGGCCTGCCGATTGCCGGGGTTGGTGACCGTGATATTCACATTGCGGCACGTCAGCCGATCGGGACCCGTGAACGCAAAGAGCGACCAGTGGTCGGAGTTGGTGGCGTCGGGGACGGTGGCCTGAACGTCGAGATCGAACAGGTCGAGGCGGCCGTTGTTGAGCGTAATCATGCGGCCTTCAAACCCGGTGGCAGGCAGCTCGCGTGGCGAGAACGAGATCACGGGGTGATAGCCGCGGCCCGCGCGAATCGTGACTTTTTTGCCCGAGATGCGAAACGGCTTTTCTGAGACCGCGCGGACCCCGTTGAACTTGAGCTCGATGCTGCTGCCGTCTTTGGCGTCTGTGACCGCCGCTTCAAGCGTGAGGTAAACCGTGGGAGATTCCCCGCCGTCGGAGATGGAGATTTCGGGCACCGGACCCGTGGCACCTTCCGCGGCGGCCGTTTCTGTTTTCCCAGGATGGGTGTCGGTCGCGGGCGCGGTCAGCGCGTCAGGCAAAAGCAGTGCACCGGAAGCCTTTTCGGCCTTCGGCGTGGCAGTCGCCGGAGTCTCGGTGCGGGCCGTCGCCGGTCCATTCGTGGCACTGGGAATGGGCATGCTCCCGGGAGCGTCGAACGCCGCGTCGGGCTCCATCGTCTGAAAGTCGAGGGGGAGCAATTGGCGGGCGGGATTCTTTCGATGTCGACTCACTCGCGGTCTCTGATTTCTCCTGCCCAGCGACGGGAGATTCGTTGTCCCCCGATTTCGTCGGCGGCTGCTTCGAAGCCGCTGCGGTCGGTTTTGCCGAATCCTCGGGGAGATCGGCCCGTTCGGGTATCAGTTTGTCTGTCGCCGCCCCGGCAAGCGCAATGTGCTCGCGCGGTTTTGGCGGAAACCGGTCGACCAGAAAAGCCACGAGCGCCAGCACGGCGATGCCGGCGATCCAGACGACATTGCGTTCGACAAACGATCTTTGCTGCGGAGCGTGCGAGGTCCAGACGAGACCCTCGGGATTGACGCCGCGCAGCCCCATCTCGGCAGCGATCGGCAAGAGTTCCAAGATCAGCTCGTCGGGCGTGGCGTAGCGTTCGCGCGGATCGGGCGCCATCATTCGGCGGACGACGGCGGAAAGCCGCGGGGTGACGCGCGGATTCTTAGCGGCCGGATCGGGAACATCCTTCGCCTGATGGTCGAGCAGCTTTTGGAGCACCGTCCCTTCAGGATAGGGAGCCTCGCCGGCCAGCATGTGATACAGCGTGCAGCCGAGCGAATAAATGTCGCTGCGGACGTCGACGTTGCGGGGATCTTTGGCCTGCTCGGGCGAAATGTAGTCGAACGTTCCCAGCGTCGTTCCGGCAATCGTCAGATCGCCGAACGACTCGGACGCGACCTTCTTGGCCAACCCGAGATCCACAAGCTTGGCCCGCCCGCGCGGCGTAATGATGATGTTCGACGGTTTGATGTCCCGATGCACGACGCCGGCCGCTGCCGTGTGTCGCAAGGCCGAGGCAAGCTGCAGCGAGTAGTTGACAGCTTCGCGCGGGTCGAGGGCTCCGTGGTCGCGAATGATGTCGCGGACGGTGCGTCCGGTGACGAACTCGTGCGCGATGAAGTTCAGCCCGCGGTCCTCGCCGACGTAGTAAACGCGGGCGATGTTGTCGTGGTCGAGTCGCGCCGCCGCTCGCGCTTCGTTGAGGAACCGCTGAATCGAACCCGTATCGCGACTGAGTGAAGGGGACAAAACCTTGAGCGCCACGATGCGATCGAGGCGTTCGTCGACGGCCCGAAACACCGCGCCCATTCCGCCCGCTCCAATCGTGGCTTCGATGCGGAAATGACCGAGGCGGCAACCGACGGCAGAAGGCATGCCCTCGGCCACAGGCGGAGCGTCTCGCGGGAAGAGGCGCGCCCAAAGCGACGAATCCTCGGGGCGGGCCGACGGATTCGAATCGCCCGCAGCCCCGCGTCGCTCGGGATTCACCACAGTGTGCGCACCGTCGAATTGAATCGGGCCCTGGACAAAGGGCGGCTGCAAACCGGAAGGGTTCGATGTGCCCGAGGGCCCCAAAACACCGGATTCGTTCGATACCCCGGACGGGCCCGATACAGACGATCCGCCGCTAGTCGGAAAGTCACTCATGGACGGCTGAATCTCGGCCTAGGAAACAGGATTCCATCCCTGTCGACAACCGAGGCGACGAACCTTGTTCGCCCTCTGCGGACGATTGACAACTCGCGTCGCCATCGAGCACGCGATTACCGGGGCTCCTCGGCGCGCAGCTCGCGTCACAAGCGAAAAACCGGTAATTCCGACTCAAAATTTTCGCGGCCACCGCCCGAGCGAGAACTGCCGAAGCGCTGCCGTCTCGATGTGAAATTTTTGACAGGAGCTGCCGGAATCCGGGCTTCGATGCCGGAAACCAGCCACAACACTAGGTTAAGTGACCAACGGCCTGCTGACAAGAGGCATTGCGTCGCCGCAGCCTTTTCTTGCCGTTTCGACATGTTCCGCGGGAACGACGAGGGCGCGCGCGTAGATCCCAGGCGAGCGGCCAGCGTAAGCTGGCCGGTGCTTTGTTAGGGTGAACGACGCTTCGCAAACCAGCGCCGAGCCGCATGCAATCCGCCGATCAACGATTCAAAATGAAATGGTGGGGTTGGGGATCCGAACAGATCCGCAAGGAGCTGCCGCACTCTTCGACGACACGCGATTACCTGCGCAAGCGACTGGGCGTCGAGCAGTTCGAGCCTCGACACGAATTTCAAATCGAGTCGCTGCGGCTCCCGGAAAGCCGCGCGGACCAGGCCGTGCTCAGCAGCCTGGCGGCGATCGTCGGCGCGGACAATTGCCGCACCGATCGTCGCGAGCGGGTGCTGCATTCGATCGGAAAGAGCTACAAAGATCTCGGTGCGCATTCGGCAACTCACGCTCGAGCGTGCCACCGACGCAGTCGTCTATCCGCGGAGCGAGGCTGAAGTCGTGGCCGTGCTCTCCCGGTGCCGGGAGGCGCGGGCCGCGGTCGTGCCGTTCGGCGGTGGAACGAGCGTGGTCGGCGGGATCGAGCCGGAGGCGGGCGAACAGCGCGTCGTCGTCACGCTCGACCTGGCGTTCCTCAACCGCGTGCTCGCGATCGACGAGGTTTCGCAGACGGCGACGGTCGAGGCGGGAATCTTCGGCCCCGAGCTCGAGTCGCACCTCAGTCAGCGGGGCTTGACGCTGGGGCACTATCCTCAATCGTTCGAGTTCTCGACGTTGGGCGGCTGGATCGCCACACGCTCGAGCGGACAGAATTCGCTGGCCTACGGCGGAATCGAAAAGCTCGTCGAAAGCCTGCGGGTCGTGACCCCCGAAGGGACCATCGAAACACTTCACGTGCCTCGCCGTGCCGACGGTCCCGACGTTGGTCAGATGCTCATCGGCTCAGAGGGAGTTTACGGTGTCATCGTCTCAGCGACGGTGCGAGTGCGTCGTGCGCCGGCCGAACGCGACTATTTCATGTATGCGTTTAAGGATTTCCCCACCGGGGTCGCCGCCGCCCGAGAGCTGATTCAAAGCGGCGCGGCCCCAGCGCTCGTGCGCGTCGCCGACGAGGAAGAAACCGCCGCTTCGCTCGCGATGGGCAGTCGCGGCGGAGGTTCCGGAATACGAACCACTGGGCGGCGACTCCTGCGAAAGACCATCGAGTGGCGGCTCGAACGTCGGGGCATTCGGCCCCAGTCGATGGCGACATTACTCGTTGGGCTGGAAGGGACGCATGACGAAAACGCTCGACAGCGCCGGCTCGTGCGCGAACAGTTGCGCCATGCCGATTGCGTGTATCTCGGGCGGACGTTGGGCATGCGCTGGCTGACGACACGCTTCGATCTGCCTTATCTCCGCGACGAACTGTTGGATAATCACCTGCTGGTCGACACGCTCGAGACGGCGACAACCTGGGCGCGCTTGGCCGAGTTGTACGCCGCCGTCCGCGGGGCCATCGAGCAGGCAGCCGCCGCGGAAGGGGAACCGATCATCGTCTTCACCCACGTTTCCCATCTCTACCGCGACGGCGCGTCGCTTTATTTTTCGCTCTTGGGGCGTCAGAAGCGATCCGATCCGCTGGGCCAATGGCGCGCCATCAAGCGGGCGGCCGGCGACGCGATTCAGGCTCACGGAGCGGTCATCAGTCATCATCATGGAGTCGGCCAGGATCACCGCGAACAAACGGGTCGAATGCCGATCGAGCACAAGATGCTCGCCCAATTGAAGCAGACGCTCGATCCGGCCGGCATCATGAATCCGGGCAAACTCCTATGAGTCGCCGCCGCGCGGAAATCCTCGCTAGTCTGCCGGCGGCGACGTACGACGTGTTGATCGTCGGCGGTGGAATTACGGGTGCAGGGGTGGTGCGCGACGCGGCCAGCCGCGGGCTGCGTTGCTTGTTGATCGACAAGGGCGATTTTGCCTCGGGCACCAGCTCGAAGTCTGGCAAGCTGATTCACGGCGGCTTGCGGTATCTCAAGTACCGCCAGTGGCGGCTGGTGTGGGAGGCGTGTCGCGAGCGCTGGCTGCTCCAGACGAAGATCGCCCCGCACCTCGTGCGACCGATTCGCTTTGTGATTCCGTGTTACCGCACCAGCCGCACCCCGCGCTGGATGCTGTCACTTGGCCTCTTGGCTTACGAGCTTTTGTCGCTGGGCCGCAACGCCGGGCATTTCCGCGTTCTCTCCAAACGCAAGCTGGCCGAGTTGGAGCCAGCGCTCGAGCGGCGCGACTGCCGCGGCGGCGTCGCCTATTTCGACTGTGCGTGCCTCGATTTTCGGCTGGTGATCGAGACGCTGAAATCGGCCGAGGAACACGCGGCCGATCTCGTCAACTACGTCGTGTTGTGCGCTCCGCCCACGACAGACGCGGAGGGAATCTTCGTGTCGCCCGTACGCGATGTGCTCAGCGGCACGGTCTATTCCGTGCACAGCCGGTCGATAGTCAATGCGGCCGGCCCTTGGGCCGACGTCGTGCAATCGCGGCTGGGCGTCGCGAAACAGTTCGGGCTCAAGCTGGCCATCGGCGTGCATCTCGTGGTGGCGCGGGAGCGGCTGCCCGTGCAGGGCACGGTGACGCTGGAGATTCCCGCAGACGGCCGAATGATCTACGCCGTACCCTGGGGGCAGCACGTGCTGATCGGGACAACCGACACATTTTATTCGGGTGACTTGGACTCGCTGCCCGTAGGTGCGGACGCCGTCGAGTATCTTCTGGACGGAGTGAATCGCTACTTTCCCGACTCACGCCTGACAACGGGCGACATCCTCGCGACCTTCGTCGGCGCCAGACCCCTTCTGGAAAGTGAAGAGGGCGTGAGTGAAGATGCCGTGTCGCGGGACGATCGCCTGCTGAATCCGGCTCCCGGAATTTGGGCCGTCACGGGCGGGAAATTGACGACGTATCGGGCGATGGCGAAACGCATCGTGGACGGCTTGGTACGCGAACGTTTTGCCGACCGCAGCCTTCGCCCCTGTTCCACCGTTGGGCCGCTACCCGGCGCAAGAGACGCTGCCGGCGGATGCGTCGCCTCGTCTCAAAGAGTTGTGGAGTCGTTATGGGTCGCGCGCCCACTCGATCGAGCAACGCATGATTGACTCGCCGGACCTGGCCGGCGCGATCGACCCGCGAGCGCCGTTCTTGTGGGCCGAGGTCGAACACTGCGTCGAGCATGAGTATGTCGAGCGGCTGGACGATCTTCTCGACCGTCGGCTCGGGGCGTTTCTGCTGGCTCCCGACTGTGACCTGGGACCAAAGATCGCGAGCTGGTTGGCTGCCCACAATCGGACAGAGCTCCTCCGCAGCGATGTGTTAGAACCCACCGACACGGTCAAAGAATTGATGCGGTGAAGCGCGTATTCCTCATCAATCGCAAGTCAGGTTCCGGAATCTCGCGACGGATGATCGAGCGTCTGGAGGAATACTTCCGCGCGCGCGACGGCTCGTTCGACGCGCTGCTTCCTGAGAACCGCGAAGAGGCGATCCGACAATCACGCAGTGCGTTGGCCGCCGGAGCCGAACAAATCGTGGCCGTCGGCGGCGATGGCACCGCCAATGCCGCGCTCAACGGTTTCTTTGATCAGGAAAGACTCGTGAAACCGGATGCGTGCCTCGCCGTGGCGCGGGCGGGATCGGGATCGGACTACTTCCGCGGTTTGACCAACGGCGCGCGGCGCGATTGGCGAGAGATTGTGCTCGAGCCGACGGTGTGCCGCGTCGATATCGGCCGAGTCGAGCCTTTGACGACATCGTCGTCGATCGAGCCCCTCTATTTTCTCAATATGGCGACCTTCGGTTTCGCTGCCGAGGTGGTTCGTCGCAAGGCGATGATGTCGCCGCGGTGGCCCAGAGCCGCGAGTTACCTGTTGCCCACGCTGAGCGGACTGATGCGGGTTCGCCCTTCGCGGTTGCGCATTCGCCTCGACGGCCGCGAACTGGAGCGACAGTGCTTCTGCCTGGTGGTGGCGAAAGGCGCCTATTCGGGGGGCGGGATGAAGTTCGGCGGCGAAGTCGCGCTCGATGATGGACGTTTCGAGCTGACCCTCTTCCGGCCAATGCCGGCGTGGAAGATGATCTTGAAGACGCCCAAGCTCTACAGCGGCAATCTCAACGCAGAGCCGGCAGTCGAAAAATATCGGGCTTCGATCGTCGAAATCGATGCCGAACCGCCGTTTCTCGTCGAATGCGACGGCGATGTGATCGGAGCGGCGCTGGTCCGGCTCCGAGTAATACCCCAAGTTGTTCCCGTCTGTTTCCCGCCTCGCGCCTCGTGACGCGTCCGCAAGCAGTCGAGCAACCGTGAATCAAACGTTAGCGGTAAACCAAGGGATCTGGAAACTCGGTTGGGTGCCACGGCTGAGACGTTTTCGGCTCAGGCGTGCTCTTCACCAAAGCTATTACGCTTGTTCATTTCCGACGAGCGCGACCTAGCGGGAAGAGCACGGCTGAGCGCAGCGCTCAGCCGTGGCACCCAAGCCAAAAATGCTGCCGCCAATTCCCGGAGACGCTCGGGCCAGCCGCGAGTCCTAACCAGGGGCGCCGCGTGTGATTTAATCCGGGCGTGTTTGCGTCGGGCCTTTGGGCTCTTGCCCAGCGATCACCGTGCGGACCTTTTCCAGAAGCTGGGTCATGTCGAACGGCTTGTCCATGACTTCTGCCGCCCACGCGGCGAGCCTTTTCGTGCGTCTCGTCGTCGCCAAAAGCGGTGATCAAAATTGTCGGAGGAAAGAGGGGACACTCGCTCGCCCCTTCGACAATGCTGGTGCCGAACACCCCCGGCATGCGCACGTCGGAAATCACGAGGTCGTACTTGGGTGACTGGGGCGGCTCTGCAACCGTTTCCGGATGCAGATAAACCCCCAGCCGAGCAAGCAACTCGGCCCCGTCGGCGCATTCGGTTACCGAATACCCCTGTTGGCGCAGACGCATGGCGATAACCGCCCGCATTTCGTCTGTGTCTTCCGCCAGCAAGATGTGCGGCGGTCGCGCCGGTGTAGGGTCAGACTGAGTGATAAACAGGGGGTCGGTGGTAGTCATCATTAGAACTCGGAGATGAGAGTCAGACGGGTTTCGTGGGTGGTCAGTAGGCGTAAAAGGAGCGCGACACGCTCCGACCTCAAGTTAATCTCGCAAGGCGTGTGCCAAAGGGCCGAGAACTCTCGAAGTCTAAAGACAAACCGATCGTCCGGTTATGCCGAGGGAGCCGCCTCTTTCGATTCAACCGCATTCGGCGGCCGGCGAAAATCTTCGGGTTGCCGATCGGCACCATCATGGGCATTCGATTGGGAGATTGGAAGCGTCTCGGTTCGGCGGAGATAGATTAAGAATTTTGAACCTACATTGGGTGTACTTGTGACTTCAATCCATCCTCCGTGATCTTGCACGATCCCGTGGGCGATCGACAGTCCCAGGCCCGTTCCTTTTCCAACTTCCTTGGTGGTAAAGAAGGGATCGAAAATGTGCTCCAAGTGCTCCGGCAGAATTCCAATTCCCTGATCCTCGACGGCGAAACGGGCAAACTCGTTTTCAGGCGTGCGTGCCTCTCCCGCAGATTGAAACGGCCCCGCCTCGATCCGCACAGCCACGGTCCCACCTTTGGGCATCGCGTGAAAAGCATTTTCGATGAGATTACTCAGCACCTGCTGAATCTGCGGACCGTCAATCTCGGCCAAGACTTCAGAATCGCCAGACCGCAATTCGAGCGTGATGTTCTGACGCTTCGCCAACGGGTCGAGCAGCTGCACCGTGCGTTCGGCTAACTCCCGCAAATCGACGGCTTCCTTGTGGACCCGCCCGCGACGACCAAAGTCGAGCAGTTGGCGGATCATGGCAGACATCAGCTGGATCTGCGCTTTGATGATCTTCACGCTCGCAATGACTGTTTCCGAGGGGGCCTCGAGTCCGATCAGCTCGGCCCGCGCGAAAACGACATTCATCGGCGTTCCCAACTCGTGCGCCATGCCGCTCGCCAGTCGGCCCACAGTTTTCAGGCGATCTGCGTGCCGCAATTGCTCGAGAGCGGCAATACGAGCCTCGGTCTCTTTCCGGAGCCGCTCGCTTGCCGCCGCAAGCTGGTTGCACATGAGATTGAGCGCGAGGCCCAGTTCGGCGAGTTCGTCGCGGCGGACCAGGTGCACGGGGTTCGACAAATCGCCGTTGCCAACGCGGCGAGTTTTGTCGGTTAGCAGCTGCAGCGGGCGGCCAACGAGCCAGACGCCCAGGAGCGAGGCCGTCAGCGCGCTCAGGACGACCAGGACGGCGCCCATCGCGGCAAAGCGCAGATCGCGTCGCGCGAGAGCCGGTCAAGTCCGTCCAAGGAATTTGTCAGCTCGATCGCCCCAGTACGCGCTGAATCGACCGACACCGGCACATAGGTGTGCAACAAGCCGCGCCCCGTCGCATCGCGATCTTCGACGAGGACCGCGCCGCCCTTGCGGATCGACTGTTGATCGTCGGCGGAAAGGTTCGTGGCTTGAGACTCGGAGCCATCTCCATCGAGCCACACCCACCGAACGTCGACCTGATGGTTTTCACGATCGGCGTCCGCAATCAACTGGAGCGCCCGCTTTTCGCCGCTCGTGCGCCACGCGTCTCTGAATCAGCGGAGCCAGCGTGCGGCCAATTTCCACGGCGTCGGCCTGCATATCTTCTCGCAGCAACCGGACGTCATGTCGGATCGCGAAGTAGGTGCCCGCCGCCACGACAATTAGCGTGCCAGCCATCCAAAGCGAGACAATTTTGGCGGTCAGTTTCATGGTCTTTAGGAATTTTAGTTCGTCCGGAACGGCCCGAGTAGCGCGCCCGCGGCGACATTGGGGCAGAAACCGCGCCATCGAGTGGCGATTTTGCCGCGACTCTCGAGTAAAACTAGTGGGACGGCCCCGTCGGACCGCTCGAATTGTCGGGCCGACTGGCACCGCGCACGGCGAGCACCGGAATCTTCACGGCGTGCCGCACGGTCCCCGCCGTCTCGCCGAAGAGCCAGTCGCCGATTTTTCCGTGGCCATGGCTGCCTAGGACCAGGAGATCAATGTTCTCCTCGGCGACCGTCCGGCTGAGTTCACGGGCCGGATTGCCAAAGCGCAGCACGCCACGAGTCGAGGCTCCCGTTTGACGCAGCGCGCGGGCCAATTGCTCGAGATAGGCCTGGTCCCCCTGGCGCTCGAGGTCGCGCGATTCACTGCCGTGAAGCTGGCCTCCGACCCCTTCGACGACGTGAATCAGAACCAGCTCGGAGTGATGATGGCGGGCCAATGCGGCCGCATGTTCGAGAGCGACGTTGTCATTGGGGCTGTGGTCCAAAGCCACACCGATGCGGCGATAAATCGGTTCCGAGATGCGGGCCGCAACGTCGCGGGCCGTCGTGCGCCCTGCCGATTCCGCCGTTTGAGCGACTCGATATTTGATGACCCAGGGCCGCACGATGAGCCATGCCAGGAGGGCGCCGAGGACAACTGTCAGCGGCACGACGGCGAGCTCGATCCAAATGCCACGCGATCCCGCAGAGGTGATCCAATCGCCAATCGTGCTCGCCAGAAGTTCCGCGTTCAGCCCGATGATGATCGCCGTGGCGATCCAGCCCAGGACTTTCACCCAACGCGGGTTGGCAAATTCTCCCATCCGCGCCCGTTCGCCGGTGAAGTGCAAGAGCGGCACAACCGCGAACGGCAGCTGCAGACTCAGAATGACCTGGCTCAACACGAGCAAGTTGGTCATCTGATTGGCACCGAAAACGACGACCGTGATTACGGCGGGCACAATCGCCAAGAGCCGGGTGACCAACCGCCGAGTCCAGGGTCGCATGCGGAGATTGACGAATCCTTCCATCACCACCTGGCCGGCCAGTGTGCCGGTCATCGTCGAGCTTTGGCCGGCTGCCAGCAGTCCGACCGCAAATGCGATCGGTGCCAGCCGCGTTCCCAGCACGCGATGCAAGAGTTCGTGGGCATCCTGGAGCTGGATCTCGCCATGTGCTGCCCAGAGTTCGGGATGGCGATAAAAGGTGGCAGCCGCCGTGATCAGAATGGCCGCGTTGACCAGAAACGCCAGGTTCAGGGCGACGAACGAATCGATCAGGTTATAGCGGCAGGCCTGGCGAAATCCCTCGGGCGACGGTGCGATCCGCCGCGTTTGCACCAGTGCCGAGTGGAGATAAAGATTGTGCGGCATCACGGTCGCGCCCAGGATGCCGATCGCCACGTAGAGCGCCTGCGGACTGCTAAAGACGAAGGGAGGCGATGACTGCAGATAGGGCAAGAACCCTTTAAAGACGGCCTTCCATTCCGGCTGCGCCAGGGCCAACTCGATCAGAAAGCACGCCCCGATCGTGCCCACGAGCATGACGATGAACGCTTCGGTCTTGCGAATGCCCAACCGCTGAATCGCCAGGAACAAGAACGTGTCGAACGCGGTGATAATCAGCCCGACCAGCGGCGCGATGCCGAAGAGCAGATTCAAGCCGATCACCGTACCGATGACTTCGGCCAGGTCGCAGGCGGCGACCGCGATCTCGCAGAGGATCCAGAGCGTGGCGGCGAGCGGACGGGAATAGGACTCTCCGCACGCCTGCGCCAGATCGCGACCCGACACGATTCCCAAACGAGCCGAGAGCGTCTGCAGAAGTATGGCCATCGCGTTCGACATCAAGAGAACCCAGACCAGCTCGTAACTGAAGCGAGCCCCTCCCTCGATGTCCGTCGCCCAGTTGCCCGGGTCCATGTAGCCGACGCTGATCAGGTAGGCTGGACCCAAAAAGGCAAACAGACGCTTGGCGAATCCCGGGTAGCCGACAGGGACCGAGTTGTGCACGTCTTCCAGCGAACGCAACTGGCTGACAGGCGCACTGGCGGGTGCTCGTCCGGCGGGCGTCGTCGTCTGGCGGGCGATCGCATCCCCTGGCGTCTCGTCTGGAGGAAGTGCATCCCTGCTCGGCGAGACTGGGTTTGGCGCAGGATCGTCCATGGTCACTCTGGCGGTGAGACCGAGATGAGCCGCCAGGCGCACACGCCTACAGCTCAAGCGAAAGTTTAGCGGATTTGTCAAACCGAGGCATTCGGGGTCCGGGGACTGATCTCTCCGAAAGCAGATCGACCTGTCCGCGACCACCCGACGACCTCGCGGATTTCCCAGTACAGGCGGTGTCGGGTACTGTGTTTGCAGCCTCTGAGACTTCCTTCAATCCCGGCCCGAACTGGCCCCTTTGAGGTCCGAAGTTCGGCGCCTAGCGGGAGCACGCCATGCACCCTTCCCACATGCATTACTTTCCGGTGACCGCTCCCTTCGTGTTGCTCTTGTTCGTGCTCTTTGGAGTGCTGTTGGCGCTCGTGCAGTTGGGAATCATTGAGTATGCGTACGCGAAGATCGGCATCCAGCCGCGGTGGATCTTTTTGTTTCTGATCCTGTCCCTGGCGGGAAGCTACGTGAACATCCCGGTGGCAGAGGTGCCGGCCAAGAATCTCATCGAAAAAGACACCGTCAGCGATTACGGCGTTCAATATGTCGTGCCGGACATGCACGAGTCTCCGCATACGATTATCGCCGTCAACGTAGGAGGCGCGCTCATTCCGGCGGCGCTGTCCATTTACCTGCTGCTCAAGAACCGCCTGTTCGTGCAGAGCCTGATTGCGGTCGCGGTCGTCACGGTGGTCGTTCATCAACTCGCGCATCCGGTGCCGGGCGTCGGCATCGCGCTCACCCCGATCATTCCTCCGCTGTTGGCCGCCGGGGTGGCTTTGCTTCTCTCGCGAAGGGCCGCGCCGGCTTTGGCCTACATTGCCGGCAGCCTCGGAACTTTGATCGGGGCGGACCTGCTCAATTTGGGGATCGTGGGCGATCTGCAGGCGCCGGTGCTTTCAATCGGCGGGGCAGGGACGTTTGACGGCGTGTTCCTCACCGGGATCCTCGCCGTGCTGCTCGCGTAAGGAACCTCTCGATGGACGAGCCCCAATCGCTGCCACCCAAGCCTCCGGCGAAGGATCAAAAGAGCAAGTCGACGGGCCCAAGCGTGCCGCCGCAATGGCAGAGCTTCATCTGGTACGTCCCGTTGGCTTTGTTGCTGCTTTGGTTCTGGCAGGACATGCTCACCAGCATGCGGGTCAAGACAATCCCGTACAGCGAGTTCAAGCAGTATCTGGCGAACGATCAGGTCGAGGAAGCTGAGGTCAAGCAGGACGAGATCGACGGCAAGATCGTGCCGAAGCCGCAGTTGGCAGCCGCGGCTCCCGCAGAAAACAAATCGCCCGCGGAAAAAGCCGCTCCTCCCGAGAAGCCAGCGGCTGCACAGAAAGAAAAAACCTCACCCGCGGCGGCGCCCAAGCCGTCTAAAAAGCCGGCGGCGGAAGTCGCGCACAAAGAGCCGCCTCCGCAGAAGACGAGTTCCGCGCCGGCCCCCGCCGACGAACCCGAAAAGCCATTCCTGTTTCGCACGATTCGCGTCGAGGATCCCAAGCTGGTCGAAGAACTCGAGGCACATCACGTCAAGTTCGTAGGGACGCGCCCGAGCGTCCTCGCGACCTTCTTATTTGTCTGGATTCTGCCTCTCCTGTTTATCGTGGGGATCTGGTACTTCCTCGCGCGGCGGATGGGCCTCGATGGGCCAGACCGTGATGAGCATCGGCAAGAGCAAAGCGAAGCTGTTGCCGACAAAGACACCGGCGTCAGCTTCGACGACGTGGCCGGCTGCGACGAAGCCAAGTACGAGCTGCAGGAGGTCGTCGACTTCCTCAAGAATCCGTCGCGGTACCAGTCGCTCGGAGCAAAAATCCCCAAAGGAATTCTGCTGGTCGGCCCGCCGGGCACCGGCAAGACGCTGCTGGCCCGGGCCGTCGCCGGCGAAGCGCACGTGCCGTTCTTCTCGCATCAGCGGCAGCGACTTTGTCGAGATGTTCGTGGGCGTCGGGGCCGCCCGCGTCCGCGACCTGTTCGAGCAGGCCAAGAAGCACGCCCCGTGCATCATCTTCATCGACGAGATCGACGCCATCGGCGGCCAGCGCAGCGTCCACGTCGGGCTGGTCAACGACGAACGCGAGCAGACTCTCAATCAATTGCTGGCCGAGATGGACGGATTCGAGGCCAACGTCGGCGTGCTGATTCTGGGCGCGACGAATCGGCCGGATATTCTCGATCGAGCCCTGTTGCGGCCGGGCCGGTTCGACCGGCAAGTGGTCGTCGACTCGCCCGACATCGACGGCCGCGAGGCCATCCTCAAAGTTCACGCCCGCGACAAGCGCCTGGCTCCGAACGTCAACTTGCGGCGAATCGCGCAGTCCACGGCCGGGTTTTCCGGGGCCGATCTGGCCAACGCGCTCAACGAGGCGGCCCTGCTGGCCGCCCGCCGACGAGGCGGCTCGACGATCACGCAAAAGGATCTCGAGGACGCGGTCGAAAAAGTCGTTGCCGGCCCCGAGCGGAAGAGCCGCCGTCTCGATCCCGAGCAAAAGCGTCGCGTCGCCTTCCACGAAGTGGGCCATGCTCTGGTGGCCGCGTACAGCGAACATGCCGACCCGGTGCACAAAATCAGCGTGGTGCCCCGGGGCCGTGCCGCCTTGGGCTACACGCTACAGCTTCCGATCGAAGAGCAATTCCTGATGACGCGAGCCGAACTGGTCGACCGCATCAAGGGCATGCTCGGCGGGCGGGCCGCCGAGGAAGAGGCCTTTGACGAAGTCAGCACGGGGGCCGAAAACGACCTCGATCATGCCACGGCCCTCGCCCGACAGATGGTCTGCATGTACGGCATGAGCGAACAGGTGGGATTGCTTCACGTTGCGGGCCGGCAGGATGGCTACCTGGCCACGGCCCCGGGAGTTCCGCCGCAGCGCGATTGCAGCGAAGAAACGGCGCGGCTGATCGATGTTGAGGTGAAGAAGCTGCTCGACGATGCTCACGATTCGGCGCGGGCGATCCTGAAGGAGCACCGCGATCAGCTCGAGCTCGTCGCCAACGAGTTGCTGAAGCGCGAAACGCTCGACGCGGCCACCTTCAATGCCTTGATCGGTCGGACCGCTCCCCAGGATCGTCCGATTCGCGCCCCCGAGCCAAGCGATTCCATGGCTCCCATTCCGACTTGAAATTGCTCAATCGGGATCGAAAAAGGGGCTCAACCCGGCAGAATCTCGCTGGACTGGCTTTCACCGCGCGGCCGGCACGGCATGTGCATCTTGGAAGGCAGTCTGAGAAAAATCGATTAAGACGCTGACCACGTTGGAAAACCCGCAAGGCCCGGCGGAAGGGCAGGCGCGTGGTCAGCCGGAACGATCTACCGACAGGGGGAATTCCAATGTTATCGCTCGCCTTGACCTTTCTGATCATTGCCCTGATCGCCGGGTTGCTCGGCTTCACGGGCGTGTACGTTGCGGCGGCCGGGATCGCCAAGATCCTGTTCATCGTGTTCCTGGTGCTGTTCGTCATCAGCTTAGCGGCTGGAGGACTGGCACGACGGGACCTTCCATAAAACCGCGTCGGGCAGAATCGGGCGGACACGATTCATCTTCGGCCGCCCGGTGATTGCCCGCGCGTTCGAAAGCCCGCGCCGCTGAAAAGTGGCGCGGGCTTTTTTAATTCTTAGGAGCCGCGCACGCAGTAAGCGGTTCTTGGTCCTCTGCATTGCTCGCGCGAATGAGAACCGCTTACTGCGTGCGCGGCTCTTAAGAGTGCGCGGTTCTTACGACGAGATCAATCCGCCAGACCGGTGTCCCGGTCGAATGCTTCTTCGGTCCACGTGCGAATTGCCGTCTCTTGCCGCCGGACATTCATGACGAACCGCAACCCCTCGTCCAAGAGTTTCTGCTGCTGCTCGATGACCTGCTTTTCGTCGGCGCCCGCACGGACCGCGTTGGCTTCGAGCTCGGCAAACTGGACGGCCAGCGAACGGCCCCAGTCCCGGTTCTTTCGGTCTTCGTCACGCAGTTGCTCGACGCGGGCCAACAGGTCGGGATTCTGCTCTCCGATTTCGCGAAACTGTTCGACGTGCACAGTGTCGATCTGGTGCAAGATGTCGCGAGCCATCTCATCGAACGTCTTGCGAAGGGTCGTGGCCCAGGTCCGTAATTCGCCGGGCACCGGGGGCGTGTCGAGAGCCGTCTCCAGGCGACGGAGCTGATCGGTCAAAGGCTCTTTGATGTTGATTTCGTTTGTCATGTTGGAATGTCTTTCCATTCGGGCCCGTGCAATCCTCACGGGCGCAGGAGAGTTTTTAACCACTTGATGTGCTGCAAGGCGCGCGCCCGACCCGGGCCTGGGCTCACGCTTTCGGTTCGGTCTTCACCCAGGCGCGCAGCACTTCGGCGACGCTCCAGGCTTGGGCCACGCAGCCCCGCGGATAAAACGGAGCCCGAGCGTCGAAGACCTCGCTGATCGAGCCAATGCACGCCGAGTGCAAATGAGGCTCGAATGCCGCGAGGAAGCCGCGGGCCGTTTTCAGATCGCCCGGGTGCACGCGAAGCCAGGCATCGACAAACGGGCCGATGAGCCACGGCCAAACCGTGCCCTGATGATAGGCGGCATCCCGCGACCGCAGATCGCCGTCGTATCGCGATTTGTAATCCGGCTCGTCGGGGGACAGGCTCCGCAAGCCGACGGGGGTCAAAAGATGCTCCTGCACCTTTTCCAGGACCGGTTCCCAACGGGATGTCTCAAGCACGGGATAATCGAGCGAGATCGCAAACACCTGATTGGGTCGCAGCGCCGGGTCGTCGCCCTTTTCGCCATCGACGATGTCATACAGACAGCCGCGATGCTCATTCCAGAACCGTGCGTTGAACGACCGAAGGGTCGTCTCGGCTCGGTCGGCGGTCTTTGTGGCGGCTTCGAGGTCGTCCGCTTGTCGGCACCAGCTCTCGAGAATCCGCAGCGCGTTGTACCAGAGTGCATTGATCTCGACCGCCTTGCCGCGACGGGGCGTGACGACCCAATCGCCGACCTTGGCATCCATCCAAGTCAGCGGCAAATTTGGGTCGCCCTGCGTCAACAGCCCGTCGGCTGGATCGACATGAATTCCAAACCGCGTTCCCGCGACGTGATGCTCGACGATGTCGCGAAACATCGGCAACAGAAGCCGCAGCGTGTGCTGGTCGCCGGTCGCTTCCAGGTAACGCTGGACGGCGTGGAAGTACCAGAGCGTCGCGTCGGCCGTGTGATACAGACCTTCGCGCTGCCCCTCGGGAAACAGATTGGGAATCAGCCCGTCGCGAACGTAGCGGGCGAAGGTCCGCAGGATGTAGCCAGCCTCGGTCGTGCCGGCCGGTCACCAGGGTCGAGCCCCTCGAGGCTGATCATCGTGTCGCGGCCCCAATCGGTGAACCAGTGATAGCCGGCGATCACGCTGCGAATTTCGTCGCCCGCCGCTTGCGCCTGGGCGGCATCGGCGACGCGCGTCGGAGGGGCGGATAATGAATTGATCGGCTGCCAAGACGAGATCGCCAGCCGTTCCGCTGCGGGCTTCGGGGCAAGGCTGGATGAGCAAACGGGAGCGACGTTCCAGCTCGGCAGTCTGGGCCGGCCCGGGTTCGGCGGAAAGAAGCGCGTCCCACGACTCGGTCGACGCGATGAGGCATGCCTGCTCGCCGGCTGAGAGCACTGCGTGAAAATAACCCGGACTCCACAGGCTGCCTGCATAGGCGTACCCGCGAGCCTTTTCGAGCCGATAGGTCAAGTGCCGAAAATGACCGCCGTCCAACAGCAGGCCCGCCTCCGGAGCGACGATCCGCAGCCTCAGCGGGGGCGCGGCTTGTGAGGTGATCTCGAAGCGGCTCTCGATCGCGCTCACCACGTACGGCCCCTTCATCTCCGAGTCGACGGAATCATCGTGCCCGCGAAAATTCAGCGAAGGCCGCAGCCGAAGCCGCGCCTTTCCGGGGCCTTCCAACAAGCGATAGGAGACGAAAACCGTGTTCTGCAGGTGGGGCATCAGCACGCGCTTTTCGAGCCGATATCCCCCCACCTCATACCGCCAGACCGGCAATCCGGCCTCGAGTTGAAAATCGCCCAGCCAGGCCTCGTCGGCCTCGGATTCCTCCGGAAGCTCTTCGCGGTCCAATTCGCCGACGTGTCCGTCGGGCAAGACGATCTCGACCGAGAGATGATTGAGCATCATCATTCGCCCGAGAGGAATCGGCAGGGAGGCAATCAGCAGGCCGTGGTAGCGCCGTGTGCAGGCGCCGGAGATCGTGCCGGAGGCATAGCCGCCCAGACCGTTGGTGACCAGCCACTCGTCTCCCAACGGCCGTGGCCGAGGAGCCGGACTCAGCGAGACCTCGGTGGGCGACGGCTCGGCCGCCGACGGTTGTGCGGATTGTTCGATTGCTTGGGCCATTCGCTTTTACCTGCAGAGTGAATCCGTTGTGTCGATCAAGCTTGCGGGGCCTTCGGCGGCTCGAAATCGGCCGTGGCCCGCAATACGACGGCGGCCTCGGCCGGAATCTGCCACCCCTTGTCGGTTTCGACGGGCGGCGTGGCGCGTCCACCGTAGCGCACACTCTCGCTGCTCCACAACAGCTCCCAGGATTGGCCCGCGGGAGGAGCCAACAGCGGTTGCGGACAGGGCCAATAACTGAGCTGCTGACCAAAATTCACAATCAACAGCCGATCAGAGTTCGCCGCTCCGAGTTCGTCGAAGTAGCGGACTGCCAGGCAATCCTTCCCCAGCGCGACCCCCTCCAGCAGATCCGCGCGCTGCCGCGCAAAGATCGGATCATCCCGGCGGAGTTGCAACAGGTCGCGGTGCAAATCGTACCACTCGTGGTGCCGTTCGCGCTCGCTCCAGTCGAGTCGGCTGCGTTCAAATGTCAAAATGCTGGCCGGATCGGGCAGCGAGCGGCGAGCCTCATCGGTGTCGAGCGACGGAAACTGCGATAGAAACTTCGCCCGCCCCGTTGCCACGGCCTGCGCATTCTCCCCGGAGAAATCGGCGAAATAGAGGAACGGCGTGGAGGCACAGAATTCCTGTCCCTGAAAGATCATCGGGGTCTGCGGCGAGAGGAGCCAGAGCGCAGTCATCGCCCGCAGCCGTCCGGGGCTGGTCAATTGGTGAATCCGTCGGCCGGGCCCCGTGTTGGCGATCTGATCGTGATTCTGCAGAAAATGGACGAAGGCGGTTGCGGGAAGTCCGCGGGTCGGCGTGCCGCGGCGCTTCCCCTGATGCCGATACATCTGACCCTGAAACAGATAGCCGCCGAGCAGGCACGAGCGCAGCTCATCGACGCTGCCCCGATAGTCCTCGTAGTAGGCTTCTGTGAGTCCGGTCAGTCGCACGCGGGCCGTATGGTGAAAGTCGTCGTTGCAGGATGCATCCAGACCGTGCCCTGCCTCCTCGACCCGCCTCAGCAGGCTGACATCCTGGGGCTCGTTTTCGGCCAACAGAATGACGGTACGCTCACCGGCGGCTTCCCGCGCCTCTTGCTGCATCGCGGTCAAAATGTGCACTTCGGACGCGTCAAAGATCGATTGAGTCGCGTCGAAGCGGAACCCGTCGAGGTGAAACTCTTCGATCCAGTACCGCACGTTGGTCAGAAAGAACTCGCGCACCGGGCCCGAGCGCTCTCCGTCGAAATTGACCGGCGCAGCCCCATTCGTTTTCATAGCGTCGCGAATTGTAGTCGTCGGAAAATTCGGAAACCGTGCAATCGACAGTGCCGAAATGGTTGTAGACAACATCCAGAATCACCCCCAAGCCGAGGGCGTGGGCGCGGTCGACGAACCGACGGAAATCGTCCGGACGACCATAATGGCGAGTGGGGGCAAATAAGCAGACGCCGTCGTAGCTCCAGCCGAAATTTCCGGGAAATTCGGCGACCGGCATAGTTTCGACAATCGTGATTCCCAAGTCGGCCAGGTCGGGCAACCGCTCTTGGGCCGCTCTCCACGTGCCTTCTCGGGTGAACGTCCCCAAGTGCATCTCGTAGATCGCCTGGCCTTCGATGGTGATTCCCTTCCAGGCGTCGTCGGTCCAGCCAAAGGCGCGAGGGTCGATCACTTGCGATGGGCCGGTCGGGCCACGCGGCTGAAATCGCGAGGCTGGATCGGGGAAAACACGCGAGCCGCCATCCAGGCAAAATCCGTAATACATGTCGGCAGCGGCATCGGGGACCAGCGCCGAAAAATACCCGTCTTCCGCCTCGCGCTGGAGCGGCCTGCGCAACAACGGTCCCGCAGATTGCCAGTCGTTCTCCGGAAGATCACGCCAGAGTACGAGCTCGACAGAGTGCCGCTTGGGAGCCCAAACGCGAAAGCCGACACCCTTGCCCGGGACGATCTGCGCGCCTAAGCCGCGAGCCCGGTTTTCAAGCTGGTCGTGCCGAGCAGTCCGGGCCGACTTGCGCGAGGAATGGATTTGCGAACGATTCAAATGCGAAGCCACCCTTCGAACCTGCCGGGGGTGAGACGACCTGGTGTCGGCGTCTCATCGATTGAGTTGGTCCAAAAATGCACGATTCGTGCCAAAGAGCCGCGCACGAAGTAAGCGGTCCGAAAAGCGATGCGGAAAAGACACCGCTGACTTCGTGCGCGGCTCTCTAAAGCCGCATATATAGGGTCCGATTGCGGCCACGATGAGCCTCCGCGCGTCATCTTTCGCGCTCGGAATGCGGTTTGCTGCGGGCGTTCCCAAAGAATATAAAGAACTCAAGCCTTCCTTCCTCGAAAAATCGCGCACCCTGTCGCGACTGCGAGTCCTACGATGCGTATCTGGCCCGGTCGACCTTATCCCCTCGGAGCCACCTGGAACGGTTCCGGCGTCAATTTCGCGATCTTCAGCGAGCACGCCACGAAGGTCGAGCTCTGTCTGTTCAACGATGCCAACGACAAGAAGGAAGCCCAACGAATCGAGTTAAAAGAGCATACCGACCTCGTCTGGCATTGCTACCTTCCCGAGGTCGTTCCCGGCCAGGTGTACGGCTATCGCGTCTACGGGCCCTACGAGCCGGAAAAAGGTCATCGCTTCAACCCGAACAAAATCCTGCTGGACCCGTACGCCAAGGCCATCGCCCGCAACTTGAAGTGGGCTGACGAGGTGTTCGGGTACAAGCTTGGCGATCCCAAAGCCGATTTGTCGTTCGACGAGCGCGACAGTGCGGAGTTTGCCCCGCTGGCCCGCGTCGTCGATACGTCCTTCGTCTGGGGCGACGATAAACCCCCGCAGGTCCCCGCACACAAGTCTTTGATCTACGAAATGCACGTCAAAGGATTCACCAAGCTGCATCCCGAGGTCCCCGAGGAGCTGCGCGGCACCTATGCCGGCCTGGGTACCGAGCCGGTCATCGATCACCTGACCAGCCTGGGCGTGACCGCCGTGGAGCTGCTCCCCGTGCACCATCATGTCGACGAGCGGCACCTGGTGGAGAAAAAGCTCTCGAACTATTGGGGCTACAACACGCTGGGCTTTTTTGCGCCCGACTCCCGTTACGTGTCTCCGCAGTTGGAGCCGGTGCAGCAGTTCAAGATGATGGTCCGCTCGCTGCACTCCGCCGGGATCGAGGTGATTCTCGACGTCGTCTACAACCACACGGCCGAGGGCAACCAGCTCGGGCCAACCCTCTCGATGCGGGGCGTCGACAATTTTTCGTACTACCGCCTGTCGCCGGAGGACCCGCGGTACTACATGGATTTCACCGGCTGCGGCAACACGATGAGCATGCGCCATCCCCGCGTGCTGCAGCTGATTATGGATAGCCTGCGGTACTGGGTGCTCGACATGCACGTCGACGGGTTCCGCTTCGATTTGGCGAGCACCCTGGCCCGCGAGCTGCACGACGTCAACAAGCTGTCGGCCTTCTTCGAAATCATCCATCAGGACCCGGTGCTCTCTCAGGTCAAGCTCATCGCCGAGCCTTGGGACGTGGGGGAGGGGGGCTATCAGGTCGGCAACTTTCCCGTGCTCTGGAGCGAATGGAACGGCAAGTTTCGCGACATCATGCGCAGCTTTTGGAAAGGGGACGGCGGACTATTGTGCGATTTCGCCACGCGCCTCTCGGGCAGCAGCGACCTGTACGAAACCGGTGGCCGTCGCCCGTCGGCCAGTATCAACTTCATCACGTGCCACGACGGTTTCACTCTGCAGGACCTCGTGAGCTACAACCAAAAACACAATGAGGCCAACGGCGAGGACAATCGCGACGGCACCGACAACAACATGAGCTGGAACTGCGGGGCCGAAGGCCCGAGCGACGATCCGAAAATCAACGCCCTGCGGATGCAGCAGAAGCGGAACCTGATGACCACGCTCATCTTGTCCCTCGGCGTGCCGATGATTTGCGCGGGGGACGAGCTGGGTCACACGCAGAACGGTAACAACAACGCCTATTGCCACGACGACGAGCTGACGTGGCTGAAATGGGACCTCAACGACGAGCAGCGCGAGTTCCTGGGATTCGTGCGCACCGTCTCTCGCATTTTGCAGGAGCAGCCGGTCTTTCAGCGACGCAATTTCTTCCTCGGACGCAGCATCCGCGAAGAGGTGAAAGACATCTCGTGGTTCGATCCGGCAGGGGAGGAGATGGACGATGACTCCTGGAAGGCCGGGTTTGCCCGCTGCCTCGGCGTGCGGCTCGATGGGGAAATCATCGGCGAAGTCGACGACCACGGAAAGGTGATCGTGGGCGACACGCTGATTCTGTTGCTTAACGCCCACTACGAGGCGATTCCCTTCACGCTGCCTTCCACCAAGGGCAATTTGAAGTGGCAGGTGCTCGTGGACACGGCCGCGTCGCCGGCGACTGGAGGGGGCGCCGTCGAAACGGAAAAATACGAGCTCAAAGGCCGGTCGATGGTCGTCCTGGTCGTGCCGCGAGTCCCTGCCGAAGAGCCGACCAACGGGAACGGAATAAACGCCGCGGTGGCCAAGGCGCCCGGATTACCCGGAACAGCAGACAACAGCGGTGTCGCGGCGGGGACGGCGGCTCGGGATCTGAAGACGCAGAGAGATAAAGAGAAAGCTACGGCATAAGCGCGCCCGAGCGCGCGCTTCAACCCCGGCTGCTCGATCCCTGGTCTCAGGTCAACGTGCCGCCCCGATAAACCTCAGCCAAACGATCGCAACGAGGGCTGCCACAACCAAAGCTGCTCGCACGACCCCGATCTTGGTTTGGGGGAGAATGGTGAGGAGCCGCGGTCGCTGTCTGCGGTTCCAGATCCGAAAGATCAAGATCCCGCCGCCCACGAACCCGAACAGATAGCTCGCGCTGTGCGCAAACCAAACGGCCATGAAGCGATTCTGCTCAGAACGGGGAAGCAGTTCGACCCAAGCGTCCGGGCGTAACTCCGTCAGCACGAGGATGGAGCGCTCAGAGAGCGCGAATCCGCTCCAGCCAGCCATTATCGCCGCGGCTGCGGTCACCCCGAGAACAACAAGCAACGGTCGGTAGAGGCTCGAAATGGGCATTCCGGGGAGACCAGGCGACTGGGATGCCTGCGCGAGGAGAAACCCGAGCACCAATCCGACCCCAAGCGTAGCAGCGACTCCCCAACACAAAGCAAGCAGGGTCGGAGAAGAGACCGGGAAAAGGGGCGGATGTGCGAGAGTGAAGTATTCAATGCACAACCGAGCAGTAATTTCATCGTGGACGACTCCGTAGAACATCGCCACTCCGAGAGTGAGCAGGACGATCTTTGTCTTCTGCATCAGGCGCCCCCGGCGGCATTGCGCAGGTGCTTGGTTTTTGCACCGAGAGTCAGCCGAGACCCCGACATGCTTTCACTGCGGCTGCCCGTTCCCCAGTTGCTTGACGAGATCCGAGACCACGGCCTTGGCATCGCCAAATAGCATGAAGGTCTGGTCTTTGAAGTACAGTTCGTTGTCGATTCCCGCGAAGCCCGGGTTCTTACTGCGTTTGATCGCAAACACGGTCTTCGCTCGGTCCGCGTTGATGATCGGCATCCCGTAGATCGGGCTCTTCGGATCCTGCCGGGCCGCGGGATTCACCACGTCGTTGGCACCGATGACGAGGGCCACGTCGCATTGCGGCATCTCGGGGTTGATCTCCTCCAACTCGACCAGATCGCTGTAAGGAATGTCGGCTTCGGCGAGCAGCACATTCATGTGCCCCGGCATCCGGCCGGCGACCGGATGAATCGCAAACTTCACCGTAATGCCCCGCTTCTTGAGCAGGTCGTAAAGCTCCCGGACGCGATGCTGCGCCTGCGCCACGGCCATGCCGTAGCCGGGAATGACCACCACCAGCGACGCCTGTTCCAGGATGTCGGCCGCGCTCTTCGATCGTCTCCCCCTTGTAAACCCGCTGCTCGGCTCCGGCGGCGGTCGACTGCACCTTGCCGAACCCGCCGAAGAGCACGTTGGTGAACGACCGATTCATCGCGCGGCACATGATGATCGACAAAATGAAGCCGCTCGCCCCGTCGAGTGAGCCGGCCGTGATCAGCAGCTTATTGTCGAGCACGAAGCCCATCGCGACGGCCGACAGTCCGGCGTACGCGTTGAGGATCGAAATTACGGTCGGCATGTCGGCCCCGCCGATCGGAATCACCAGCAGCACGCCGAACGCCAGCGCGAGCAGAATCATCAGAGGAAAGGCGACCATCGCAAACCCGCCTGTCGGATTCGCGATGAGATAAAGTCCCAAGAGCGCGGCCAGCGCGAGCAGCCCGAGATTGGTGGCATTTTGATAGGGATAGGTCACCGGACGCTGGGGAATCCACGGCACTTCCTGTAGCTTGCCGCAAGCCATGAGGCTCCCGGTCAGCGTCAAGAATCCGAGGATAACTTCGATAACAATCGCCGCCATGCGAAAATGCGTCAGTTCCTCGGGCCCTTCGCCCATCCACAGGTAGAATTTCGCCGCCCCGACCAGCCCCGCCGCCAAACCGCCGAAAGCGTGCGACAGCGCCGTCCGCTGGGGAACGGCTGTCAGCGAGACTTTCGAGAGCGGAATGCCGACAGCCACTCCGGCAATCAGGGCCACCACGATCAATCCGTGATGCACGATCTGCGGCTGGATCCACGTCGCCAAAACGGCGAGCGTCATCCCGGCAACTCCGGCCTGCACGGCCCGGCGCGCGGTCTTCGGTGCGTTCATCCAGTACAGCGAAAAAATGAACAGCACGGTGGCCGCGAGATAAGCGAGCTGCTCGACGGCGTGGAGAAAAGCGGGGCTCATGAAGTCTTCCGGTGCGTCCGCGACATCCTTTGATGAATTCTCTGGGGGGACTCAGGCAGGCGAAATGGTCGACGGCGAGCTGCCGGGAGACGGACCTCCCCCAGTTTGACCGGAGGGGGCGGATGGGCGGACTTGCCGAAACATCTTCAGCATGCGATCGGTGATCAGAAAACCGCTGACGATATTGGTCATCGAGGCGAACAGGGCGATCGCGCCCAAAATGCGAATCGGCGCGGGATAGTTTTCGTGGCCCGCCACGACGATGGAACCAACAATGGCAATCGCCGAGATGGCATTGGTCAGCGACATCAGAGGCGTGTGCAAAAGCCGCGAGACGCGGCCGATCACCCCCAAACCGATGAACGCCGAGAGCACAAAGACGAACAGCATCGACCAGGAATCGATGAGTGCCGGGTTTTCTTCTTCTGGTTGAGCACTGGTCGCCGGCTCCGCCGCACCGTCAGCAAAAGCCAAAACCGGCACAGGCATCGCGAAATCGCCGGGAGGACTTGTAGCCGACCAGACGCCGGCCAAAGCTAATAGGAATCCGAGGGGCATTGTCGTTCGTGTCTTTCTGTGTGCGATCTCGCGAACTGCGGCCTTGTCCCAGCTTACGAAAATCCCGCGTGAATTGTGTGAAGTGTCGCCGTTCGCTTCAATTCAAGGGACCAAGAACTTCATTGTCCGGCCCGCCCGGACGGCCAACGCGGAGAGCCTTCCATGAGCGCCGACAACCCGTTCGTGTACCGTCTGCGCGTGCGATTCGCCGAGTGCGATCCGCAAAAGGTGGCCTTCAACGGCATTTACGGCCTGTACATCGATCTGGCGGTGTTTGAGTTCATGCGGGCGATGGGCTTCGGCGAATCGCTGGTCAAAGGCCCGCTCGATTACCAGGTGGTCAGGCAGTCGGTCGAGTGGACAGGCCCCGCGCGGTTCGATCAGGCCGTCGAAATCTCGATTTGGGCGAAGCACCTCGGCAATACGTCCTTCACAATCGCCACCCAGTTTCGCATCGCGGGAGATCCCAAGGTCTCGGCGACCGGTGAGACGGTCTACGTCCTGGTCGACGCCACGACACTGACAAAGACGCCGCTGCCGGCCGAGTTTCGGGCCGCCCTCGAGCGGGGCGTGCCGGGGCTGTGCGTCGATCACGCCGATTGCACGCCGCGTCCGCAGCCGACGCTGGGTCGCTGATCGGCGGTTTTCGGCCCGGAGTCTCCATGTTCCCGACTGCCCTTGCGGCAGACGGCTCCGCCGTCTTGCTCCCCTCTCCCCTTGCGGGAGAGGGGTCGGGGGTGAGGGGCTCTCTTGTGCCACCTTCCAAATCGCTTCCGCGATGGCTTCCCATTCCTCGAAGACTTCGTTGTTCCAATACTGTCCCGATCGCGAGTCAACGGCCGGACCCCCCTCACCCCTAGCCCCTCTCCCGCGAAGGGAGAGAGGAACAAGATTTTCTCGCGTGACTCAACGTCACTTCCCCGTGAGATCGAGCAGCTTGACGTTCTTGAACCAGACCTTGTGACCGTGGTCCTGGAATCCGAGATAGCCCTTCCGCGGGAAGTCCTTGACGGCTGTGGCGAACTTGTTTCGGCGGCCATCCGGACTGTAGTGGGGCGTGGTCCACTTGTCGCAGTCGAGCGCGGCAACGTGCTGCCCGTTGACTTCGACGTCGATCCGCGGCCCCTTGCACTTGACGGTAATGGAATTCCAGTCGGGAGAAAGTGGCTTGTCGAACTTCTTGGGCGGCACGAGATCGTAGATTGCGCCGAAGTCGTGGTAGTCGGTGCCGATCTCGTTGGCCACTTGCACCTCGAAGCCGGTTTGCACGGGATCGTGCAGGTTGCCGACGCGGAAGAAGATTCCCGAGTTGCAGACGGGCTCCATTTTGGCGTCGCACTTGAGCACGAAGTCGCCGAATTCCTTTTCGTAAACGATCAGGTACCCGCCGGTGTGCTGCGTGATCAGCGCGCTGTCTTCGATCGGCGAGGCGACCGGGCGGCCGTTGTTACAGCGCCAGCCCGTGTGATCGTGCCCATTGAACAGCAACTGCCAGCCGGCCGCTTTCTCTTCGGGCGTCAATTCATTGTCGGCGGCACGCAGGCTGGTGGACCCCATGAGTCCGACGAAGAGCGACATCCCCAAGACTGTTTTCAGCATCTGTAAACTCCAGGTGCGACTTCCCAAGAGTGCTGGTGACCGGCCGAGCCCAGCCGGGCTGATCGAAGCAACTGATTATCCGCCCGGGCTGCGACGTTTTTCAATTCCAAGCGCGCTCAGCCTCGAATCAATTTTGCGGCGACAGGTGGCCGCGTTGCCGGCGTGCCTGTTGATGTCCTAGATTGACGAATGATTCGCAAGGAGAGCTGGAGTGATCGTTGTCTTAATGGGAGTCACCGGCACGGGCAAATCGACCGTGGGAAAGCTGTTGGCCAGTCAATTCGGTTGGACCTTCGTTGAAGGCGACGACTTCCACCCCAAGGCCAACGTCGAGAAGATGCGGCAGGGAATTCCTCTTAGCGACGAGGACCGAAAGCCCTGGCTCGACGCCATTCGTAACCGCCTTGAGCCAGCCAGCCAGCGGGGCGAAAACGTCGTGCTGGCCTGTTCGGCCTTGAAGCACAGCTACCAGCACTACCTCGCCGGTTGCGACCCCGAGGCTGTCCGTTTCGTTTACTTGTTCGGCTCGCCGGAGGTGATTCGGCAACGCTTAGCCGAGCGCACGGGGCACTTCATGAACCCGGTGCTCTTGGCCAGTCAGTTCGAGGCGCTCGAGCCGCCGGAGGACGCGATCCGCGTCGACATCAACCAGTCACCGAGCGCTATCGTCGCGGAGATCCGGGCCAAGCTCGGGCTCGTCAGTTAGTAAGCTCGTGCGCCGACGGCTTGATCCCCTTCGTGTATTTGTTGAAGCCAAAGGGTGTCGGATGGTAAGGGCCGACGAGGTCGACGTTGGATTTTGCGGCGATTTGGTCGTCCATTCCGAGGCCCCAATAGCAGGCGTTGACGAGCAGCCGGCGCAGGCCTTCATTCTCGAGATCCTGCGACGCCCCCATCGTCGTGGTGAAGATCCGGGCCTCTTTGCCCGACGGGGATTGGAACATTTTGATCCAGGCGATCGGCATCATGGGATCATTCTGCGGCCCTTGCACGGGCGGATCGGTCGGATGCATTCCGGAAAGCACTTTGCCGAGCACCAGCGGCAGGCAGCCCGGCATGCGGTCGCGGGTTGCGTAGACGTCGGTCGGGCCCCAGATGTCGCCGTCGTGAATGCCTCGCAGGATGGGATGATTTTCGCGGCCGCCTGCCGGAATAATTCCGAGCGTGCTCTGTTTGCCGTGCTGTCCGTGGTGATTGATCCAAGTCTCGCCGAGCACCTGCCGGCCGAAGCCGCCGTCCCACTCCTTGCTCTGCCAGTCGTAGCGGGCAAACGTCTTGTGCTTTTTCATCGAGAAGGCGTGCGTGGCTGTCCGCAAGGCGACAATCGGGCGGCCCGATTCGACGTAGTTCACGATGTGCTGCATCTGGTCGTCGGGCAGATCGCGAAACCGCGCCAAGATCACCATCAAGTCGGCCGAGTCGAGAGCCTGGAGTCCGGGGATGTTGTCGGACTGATTGGGATTGATCGTGCCATCCTTCGGATCGATGGCAAACAGCACCGTGCAGTGAAAGCCGTGCCGCACGGCCAGGATCTTCGCCAACTGCGGCAGCCCTTCCTCGGAGCGATACTCTTCGTCGCCGGTCACGAAGACGATTTTCTTCCCTTTGCCGGGACCGTCGTGCCCCTCGTAGACGACCCAGGGTTGGTCGGCTCGGGCTATAGCGCCTGTGAGCAGCATCGCGGCACCCAGCAGCAGGATGAGCGGCTTTTGTTTTTTCAATTTCCAAATGTGGCAGTACACGGTGGCTCCTCGTGGAACGACGAAAGTCTCAGAGCGCCTCGCTATGGACTGGCGACGTGATCGAAATCGATTCAGATGTCGCCGACGGCGACGGAGGGGACCTGCTTTTTCTTGTAACTGGCGATTCGCTCGTCGAGAAACTGTTGAACGTCGTCGGGGGCTGCCTCTTTGGCCCGGTGCGTGCAGGCCACCGCACGGTCGAAATCTCCGCTGGCCGCATAGGAGACGGCCAAAACGTCGAGCGACCACCAGTCGTTCCAAGCAGCGGCCTTGCACGCCGCAGTAGCTGCCTCGACCGCGGCGGCCGGATCGCGCAGCTCGCTCTTCGGGTAGGAGACGAGCAGCAGGGCCAACTCGCCCGGAGCAGCCGGGTCGGACGGATCGTGCTTGGCCGCCGCGCCGAGTTTGTTTTTTGCGCCGTCGAGATTCTTGTGCCACGCCGAGATGATGCCGTCGCAGGTCTCGACGAAGGCCGGCTTTTTTTTGACGCGGCGGATCACCTTGAACGATTTGTCGACGTCGGCCTGCCGGCCCGCCCGGTCCCCGAGGATCGCCTGCAGGGCGTAAAGCTCGACCCAATACGGGTCGCGCTTGATCGCCATCCCGATATCCTCGGTCGCCTTCTCATAATTCTTCTGGTGGATTTCGGCGATGCAGCGGGAGAGGTAGGCGGGCGCGAAGAATTCGTTGTCGAGAATCCAGCGGGTCGAGGTCTCGAGCGGAATCGGAAGGTCCTGCTTATTCCAGAGCTTGAACGGCCGCGTGATCCGCACCCATTCGCCTCGCAGCTCGGCCGCGCGCGACAGTGTTTGCTTCTGCTTGTTGATGTTGTCGTCGAGCTTGCCCAGCGTGTCGTTGAAGTTGTTCACTGTACGCGTCATTTTGACGTTGAGGCGGCCCAGTTCGGCCGTTCGCAGCGTGTAGGTTTTGGCGAGCGATTGATTCCACCGGGGCGTTTCGGGTGGGGCAAAGACGTCGGCATTGTCGGCGTTCTGATCTCCGATGATGCCGCGGATCTTATTCATCGTGTACCCGACGGATTCGGCCCGGCTCTGCAAGCTCTGCAGGCTGGTCGAGATCTTGTTGAGCTTGTTGCACAGCTCGGTGTAGGTCTGACGCTGCCGCATCCATTGCGCGTGCTGCTTGTTGTGCTCGCGAATGATCTTGTCGAGTTTCTCCCGATCCATTTGTTCGCCGATCGAGTCTCGATCGCGTGTGGGCCACGGGATGTCGAAGTTGTCGCGCGAGGGCGCTTTGGAATCGGTCGCGGTTTGGTCCGCGCTGTGCGCGTCTCTCGGACAGCCCAACTGAACTGCCGCAAACAGGCTCGCGACCAATGCGGAGACGACGATCGCTCGACCACCGGGCAAAGGCTGGCAGCGTCTTCGGTTGCGTTCGTCGGTCATATTCTGGCCCTAGCGAAAGCGGGAGATCTTGCTCTCCGTGATTGTCCACACCCCGAAGGCAAAATCCAGCACAGAGTCGCTCGATCAACCGATTGCTGCCGCTAACTTCGCACGCGCAGCACGATCTTCCCCACGATGGCAAACAGCACCGTGCAGTGAAAGGCGCGCCGCACCGCCAGGATCGTCAGCGCTTTGACTGTGGCAGTGGATGTCAGCTTGTAGGGTGGGACAAGCCTCGCGGCGAGGCGCCGGCCCACCTTCCAGCGGCCATCAGTGCGGCGACTTGTACGGCGTCGACACAAACTCCCAGGCCGCGACAAGTGCATAGACCGAGATAATTCCGGGCAGTATGGGAGCGTATCCAAGTTTACGTGATTCTGGCGACATCTCCATTTTCACGTGCCCAGAGGCGTTGGACCGATTCTTGTGGCCGCACTCATTCATTTAGAAGGCATTGCGGCGTAGACTTTGCCTCGTTTCGTCAGCCAGTCGAGATCTTCCTTGTCGGCATGCTCCTTGATCTCTCGAAGGAGCTGGACAGTTTCCGATTCTAAGCACGGCTCGCCGCGATCGTCGGTCGGAATCACCATTTCAATTTCGACCGCGACGACGTATTTCGCGCTTTGAACGAGCCGTGTTCGCTTCACTCGTCTGCCGGGAATTTGCATGTCTGTTCATTCATCAAAGAAATGCACCGTGACCAATTTGGCGACACCGCTTCGTCGCAAGTGCGACCAAACGGCCTTGAATTCGGTGCCGTCCGGAAGGCTTTCGTGTACTTCGATGGCTGGATTCGGCTTGGCGTCAGCGCGTTCGATGATCAATTGCCCGTCATTCAGGCCAACGACGGCCTGCCATTCCATGATACCGCGCTCGTCCAGCCGCTCCGACGCATGTTGGCCGACTACATAACGATCATCGGCCACAAGGCGTCGAATTTCGTCGAAAAGCCGGCCCATCCAGGTCATCTCTGTGCGGAACAATGAACGTCACCGCTGCGATAAAATGCACTGTTGCAGCTCGACGTGGAGCATTTTCAGCGCATTCTAGCGATACGATTGGCGAGCAGCTGTCGGAGCAATTGTTTGATCCCGAACGGTGGCTACTCTCGAACTCGCAGCACAATCTTCCCGACGGCTTGCCGGTTCACAAACAGATTGAGCGCGTCGGCATACTCGGCGAGTGGAAACTCGCGCGAGACCAGCGGCTTGAGCTTGCCCGCACGAAACAAATCGCACAGCTCCCGAACGTTTTGGCGATAGTTCTCCGGCTCGCGGCGCTTGAAGTCGCCCCAGAAGACACCGACGATCTGGCAGCCCTTGAGCAACGCCAGGTTCACGGGGAACTTGGGAATCGTCCCGCTGGCGAAGCCGACGATCAGCAGTCGGCCGTTCCAGTTGATCGATCGCGTGGCCTGGTCGAACAGGTCGCCGCCAACGGGATCGTAAATGACGTCGGCCCCTTTGCCGCCGGTCAGCTCTTTGATTTGGTCCTTCAGGGTCCCCTGGGTGTAGTTCACGAGCACGTCGGCTCCGTGGTTCTTGGCGACCTGCAGTTTTTCGTCGCTGCCGGCCGCGGCGATCACCCGTGCGCCGAATGCCTTGCCGATCTCGACGGCCGCCAGACCAACTCCGCCGCTGGCTCCCAGCACGAGCAGCGTTTCGCCCGACTTCAACTGGCCCCGTTGCTTGAGCGCGTAATACGAAGTGCCGTAGACCAGCTCGAAACCCGATGCTTGCGCGAAATCCATCCCCTCGGGAATCGAGTTCACGGAATCGGCTGCCGCGACGGCGCGCTCAGCCATCCCGCCAATTCCCGTCATTCCCATCACGCGGTCGCCCTTCTTCACGCCGGCGACGCCCGGGCCGACCTCCGCGACCACGCCGGCAACTTCAGCGCCGGGCGTGAAGGGAAACGGTGGCTGAAACTGATACTTGCCGGCGATCTGCAGCACGTCGGGAAAATTCAGGCCGGCCGCGTAGACGTCGATCAGCACCTGCCCCTCAGCGGGCCGCGGATCGGGCACGTCCTCCAAGGTCAGACTTTCGGGCGGCCCAAACGCGCGACACACAACGGCCTTCATGCGACGGACCTTCTCGTTGTAGGAAACTTCTTGTCCGCGCGGCTCCGGCGCGGAAACGTTTTTCAGGGAAATGTCTGCTGGCGAGCGGCCATTATAGCGGACACTGAACAAACTGAGATCTGACGGCCTTCGCGCGTGATGTCGCTGCCCCAAGTAACATCTCCCTTTCTTCGTTGCTAGAAATTTTGACACGGTTGCAGGAACCGCATTGTCGGAGCACGATAGATCGAACCGGCCAGTCTTCGCCCTCAAGGATTCCTAGCGCGCTCGAATCCGCGCGTCGCACGCAGTCGCACTCAGGGGTGCAGTCATGTCACGGAGCATTGGCATTTTCTTTCTGATGATCGGTGGCTCGTTGATTGCCTGCGCGGCTCGGGCAGAGGACAGTCCGACCGGGTGCGCCGTTTTTCTCACGGTGCGCGAACCCGACCCCACAAGTTTGCCGAGCTATCCCGCCGGCCTCCTGCCTCGCGAGCTGATGCGACAGGCCTTTCTCATTGCGGCCCGCGACGAGCTCGGTCTCTCCACGCGCGACGTGATCTTGCAAGAAGACTTCCCGGAGAAGCCCGACGAAAAGTGCCCGCCGTTCGAGCTGTTTTGCGGAGTCACCCCGGCCAAGAAGGATCTCGATGTCGAATATGTCCTCAGGCCCGCGGGATCCAGTGACAAGCCGCTCGGGCGCTGGACGATCAATCTCGTCCTCGACGACCCGAAATCGATCACCACACTCGCGGAAAAGGCCGAGGCGTTTTCGCGCGGCGAATTCAAGGACGTGCTGACGCGGGCCGGCCGGAAAGCGACCGTGCCGGCGGCCCGCGCTTCGGCCGACGTGCCGGAAGCCGTTCACGATCTCTTGTGGAGCTGGAATGAAATTTCGGTGCTGGCCGGCCTGCGGCGAGTGCACGCGGAAATTCGCGAGAAAGGCGAGTCGCCGGAACTCGTGGCAGCGTTGGCGATCGGTTACGCGAATTTGGGCAGCCTGACCGAGTACCACTACAGCCCCGCTTTCAAAGCGTACTACGCGCGCGGGCTGCTGTATGCCGAACGCTTGGTGCACGGCAAGAACGCATCGCCCTGGGCGCTTTGGCACCGGGCCTACGCGCGGACGCAAGTGGGCCTGCACAAACTCGCGGCCGACGACATCGCGGCCGCCAAGAAGCAACAGGGGGCCTCTTCCCCCGCGAAGACGCTCCCGTTTTGGACCGAGGTGCTCGACGCGTTCGGCGAGGGGGATCTGCCCCGGATGATGAAGGCAGCCAAGACGCCACGCGAAGTCCAGCTTGCCAAGTATCTCTCGATCCAAGCGGTCGTATTCGGCGAGTTGCAGGACATGACAATCGAGGCAGTGCAGGCTTTCCTCCAGGAATGCCCCGACTTTGCTCGTGGCTATGACATGCTTGCGACCTCGGGCCAACTGGGACCCGGGCATGAGGGCTCCTACTTGGGGCTCGGACGCACGGGCGTCTTTCTTCGAAAGCGATTGCGCGGCGTTCCCGGCCTGCCCGCGCCGACGGCCAGGCAAATTGCGGCTGTCCCGTTCGGCACGGATCTCCCTGCGGAAACTGAATTTCGCAATGCGATCATCGCAAGTCTCAAGCAGGCGGGAGCACCGCAGCTCGATCGGGACGAACCCTCATTGTCGGCCCTGGGGCACATGATCGAAGAGATCGATTTCGCGCAGGTTCTGCGACGATTGGAATTCGACAAGCACATGTACGGCCTTCCCACCGACGAGACCGTGCACGAGCTCAGCCCGCTCTGCGCGGGCCATCGGTACGCCGCTTATCTAGCTGCATTTCAGCAGAAACTCGAGGTCAAGGAACAAAGCGCTCTCGAACTCAGCAAGAAGGTCGATGTGGCAGCGCTGACCTTCAAGCACCGGCCGATGCTGCAATGGCTGAGCAACATCACCCGGTCGCCACGCGCTCAAGATTGGATGCGGGTGCCGACGCAGCACGGCGATCCCGTCTTTAGCGACCTTTTGCGCGACATCCGCGCCGGGATCGCCGGCAACCCAGACGACCCGAGGAACGCCGGCTACATGGGGATGCTGGCGAAGACGAGCGACAAGCTGCCCGCCGCGGTGGCCCAGCGCGTGAATCGCGACTGGGCCAACATCGAGCGCGAGGCCGGCGCCCTCGAGCGCGCTTACGCCGACGACCCCCTGGTCATGAAGGCCTTCGCCGATCGCTACTACCGGCTGAAGCGCTACGACGACGCCGAGCGCCTGCGCCAAGCGGCTCGCGGCGGTGCACCCCGGATATGGCGAGAGCCACCTGCTCGCCAATATCTACAAGGCCAAGAACGATATGGTCCATTGGAGGGAGACGTTGGAGAAGGCGCTCGCGCTGCCGCCGCACGGACTCGAGCAAGCGAGCACCGAAAACAGCATTGCCTTGGACCTCATGAAGCGCAGGGAATGGAAGGAGGCGGTGGTCTACGCCGACTCGGCCGCCGAAAGCTACGCGGCGTGGGGGATGCTGACAGCGGCCCGCTGCCACGAGATGCTCGGCGACTGGAAGAAATCTGAGCAGTTGGTCCGCGCGGTTTCGGAGCGCTACGACAACAGGTTCACCGCCTGGTTGAAATGGTGTGTGCTCACCGGTCACGGCGACCTTCCGGCGGCGACCGAGTTCACCCGCTCGAAGTACGAGGCGATGGGAACGTCACTCGCCCGCGCCCAGTACCGCAACATCGGTCACTTTTACCTGCTGACCGACGAGCCCGAAAAAGCCCTGTTGCTCTACCAGCGGGCCTATGACAAGGGACACGATCCGTTCGAGGGCTTCCATGCGGCCCTCGTCGCCGACAGCCTCGGCAAAACGGCCGTTCGCGACGGGCTGCTCCAACAGATCATCGAGGGCCAGCCGCGAGTCGCCAGGCCCAGCGCGGTCCAATTCAAGCAATTGGCCGAGCAACTCCGGCAGATGCTTCCTCCCAAGGGAGCCAAATCGCTCGATCTGGCCGCGGTCGATAAAATCCTGGCGCCCCGTGAACCTGCGCCCGGCGCCCCGAGCGCGTCGGGCCTCAACCCCTCCGCGCTCCCCTACTTCGTCGGGATTTTCCTCAAGAATCGGGGCGACTTGAAGACCGCACAGGCTTATCTGATTCGCTGCGCAGTCGGACGACTGGGAACAGATCAATCACGTCCTCGCGTGCAAGTTACTGCGGGAAATGAAGGTCAAAGTCCCCGAGGTTGAGACGCCCAAAAAAGTCGAGCCTGCCAAGCCGCCGGCAGCGAAAAAGTCCAAGGAGGCGTGAGGTCGAGTTCCGCATCTCCCCGAAATCTCTCTCTGTCCAACAAAATTCAGGCGACGCGACGTTTTCACAAAAGCGGTGAGCACCTCGGGCCGCTGCATCTCGGAGTCACCATGTTTCGGATCTCTGCATTCTCGTTTCTGCTGATTGGCTGCCTGTTGAATGTCGCTCGAGTTCGAGCCGACGACGTTGCGTCGGCCGGACGGACGGTTTGTCTGACGGTGCGCGAACCGGAGGCCGATAAAGGGGCCGGCGCAATCGCGTCAATGGGACTCCGCGAGCTTGTGCGGCAGGCATTCTTGCTGGCGGCCCGCGACGAATTGGGGCTGTCGACCCGCGATGTCATGCTCCGTGAGGACTTCCCCGAAAAACAGAACCCGGCATCGGCGCCGTTTGAACTGTATTGCCGCAGCCTCGATCCTCCGATCACCGACAAGGGTGACAAACTTGAATGCGTTCTGACGCGTCGAGGAGCGCCTGAAAAAGTGCTGTGGCGCGTGGTCTATGTTCCCGAATACTATCCGGCACTGGGGGCTCTCCCGGTCAAGGCAGAAATCTGGTCGCGAAAGGAGCTGAAGGACGTTCTCGTACAGGCCGGCTTCAAGGGCAGCGTGCCGCCTCACCGAGCGTCCTTCCAAATCCCGAGCGAGACTTACGACCTGCTTTGGACCTGGAATGAGATCTCGGTGATGGCCGGCCTGCGCCGGATTCACCAGGAAATTCGTCAGAACGGCGAGTCGCCTGAGCTTCTGGGGGCCTTGGCGGTGGGCTACGCCAACCTGGGAACGCTCGCCGAGTACTACTTTAGCGGCGCGTGCAAAGTCTATTACGCGCGGGCTTTGCTTTACGAAGAGCGACTGTCGAAAGAGACCAACGATACTCCCTGGTCGCTTTATCACAGCGCCTACGTCGTCGCGCAGCTCGGATTGCCCAACGTGGCCGCCGGGTGGGTGGCGGACGCGAAAAAGAAACTGAGCGCGGCGGGGACCGACAAGCCTCTCCCCTTCTTTGCGAACGTGATGGAGGCTTTCATCGAAGGCAAACTTCGCAAGATGCTCGAGATCGCCAAAACGCCGGCCGAGCGTCGCCTGGCTCGCTATTTCAACGTCGAGGCGATTTTATTCGGCGACTTGGACGATTTGACGATGCGGGCGATCAAGGACTTCTTGCGCGAATGCCCCGATTGCCCGCGGGCCTACGACATGCTGTCGCGCTCGACCCAGCTTGGAATCGCGAGAGAAGGCGCCGAGTCCGCATTTGGCATAACGAGCGGCCTGTTGCGCAAGCAACTCTTGGATTTCCCTGGCTTGCCAAAGTCGGTCGCCAAACGCGTTCGCGCGGCGGGCACCGATCTGGAACCCGCTCAGGAAGTGGCGCTGCACAAGAGCATCGTCGCCGATCTCAAGAAGGCGGGAACCACGGACGCGGGGGAACCGTCGCTCTCGGCTCTGGGACAGACGATCGAGGAGATCGAGTTCGCGCAACTGCGTGCGCAAGCTCGATTTCTTCGGGAACCAGCTCGGCGTGCCGATCCGCGACATCCTCGAGACCTATGGGCCGCTCGGCGAGGCTCATCCGTACGCGGGTTATCTATCGGCCTTCACAGTGAATCGGAAGGAGATGGAAGCGGGAGTTGAGGCGCTGACCAAGAAGCTCGAAGTGTTTGCGTTCACGATGAAGGACCGCCAGGTCACGCAATGGTTGTACAACATGACGTCGTCGCCGCGTTTTCATGCTCTGTTTGAAGTGCCGGGCAAGCACTGCGACTCGATTTTCATCGATGACATGCGCTGCATGAAAGTCGATCTGTTCGGTCCTCCCGACGATCCCACATACGGCGCGCCGAACATGGCGCGGGCTTGGGGGCTGTGCGACAAGCTGCCTGTGGCGATCGCCATGCGGATCAGGCGCGACTGGCCGCGGGCGAAGACCGAGGTCGAAAAATACGAGCGCGATTACGCCGACGATCCCATCGTGCTTCACGCGCTGACGAGCCGCTATCTGTCACTCAAACGCTGGAGCGACGCGGAGCGCTGTGCGAAGCGGCACGTGGAGATTCATCCGAGTTACGCGTCTTACCGATCCCTTGCGGCCGCCTACAAGGGACTCAAGAACGACGCGAAATGGAAGGAGACGCTCGATCAAGCGATCGAGCTGCCGCCCTCGGGGCTCGAACGGGCCTCGATTCAGGACCAGATCGCGCACTACCTTCTCGACAAACACGATTATCGAGAGGCCGCGACTTATGCCGACGCCGCGGCCGAATGTTATTCCGCCTGGTCGATGCTGACGGCCGCCCGCTGCCACGAGATGCTGGGCGAATGGAAGAAATCCGAGCAGCTCGTCCGCGCGGTTGCCGAGCGCTACAACGATTCTGCTTGGATGTATTGGTGCCATCGCACGGGGCGCGGCGACGTCGCGGCGGCCGATGAATTCGTTCGCAAGCAGCTCGAAGGGATGGGGACCAATCTTTACTCACGCGGCTACGTGCGGATCGCAATCTTCTACCTGTTAACCAACGAACCCGATAAAGTGCTTGTGGTCGCGCAGGCGCCTATGAAAACAGGAAGGATCCCTACAACGGACTCCTGGCGGCGATCATCGCGGATGGACTCGATAAGACGGCCGAGCGCGATCGACTCCTCACGGAGGTTACGAGCACCACTCTTCCGCACAATTACACCGAGGCGCCGACGCAGGACTTTTACAAGCGGCTCGCCGCTTTGATGCGCGACACGGTGACGACAAAAAAGGTCCCGCAACTGAACCTCGCCGAATTCGACAAGCTGCAGGCTGAGGCTGCACCCGAGAAACTCTATCCGTCCGTACTTCAGTACCTTGCTGCCGTCTTTCTGAAAAACCGAGGCGATCTCGAAAACGCCAAGAAGTACCTGATCCGGGCGGCCCAGTCGGACGACTGGCAGAACTCCAATCACGTGCTAGCTTGTCAACTGTTGCGGGAGATGAAGGTCCAAGTTCCGCCAAAAGAGCCGCACACGAAGTAAGCGGTGTTTTTCCGCTCTCTTCCCGCGCCCGTCGGCAAGCTGGTTTCGCCCCGGCTCCGATCGACATTCTGCCCCGGTTGGGGAGTCGCAGGACAGGCGCCTAGAATTTGAGGGCCGGTCTGTGTCGAGATCGTATCTGACTCATCAGCGCAAGGAGAAAGCACCATGAGCGACAAACTCGATACGCGGCAACGTCAATCGCCGGCCGCCAAAGCCGGCGAATTCCTGATCGGCAATGATCTCGGTGTCACCCGGTTGGGATTCGGCGCCATGCGAATCACGGGAGATGGAATTTGGGGCGAGCCGCCAGATCGAGCGAAGGCGATCCGGGTTTTGCGCCGAGCCGTCGAGTTGGGGATTGATTTCATCGACACGGCGGATTCCTACGGTCCCAGGGTGAGTGAAGAGATCATCGCCGAGTCCCTGTACCCCTATCCCTCCAATCTGGTCATCGCCACGAAGGGAGGTTTCGACCGGCCGGGTCCCAATCGTTGGGTCGAGAACGGCAAGCCGGAGCACCTGAGAGAGGCCTGCGAAGGCAGCCTGCGCCGATTGCGCTTAGACCAGATCGCCCTTTATCAGTTGCATCGCATCGATCCGAAAGTTCCGGCTGAAGATCAACTCGGCACGCTCAAGGAGCTGCAGCGAGAAGGCAAGATCAAGCACATCGGTCTCTCGGAAGTGAACGTGCGGCAGATTCAACACGCGCAAACGATCGTGCCGATTGTCAGCGTGCAGAATCGCTATAGCCTGACTGACCGTGGATCCGAAGACGTGCTGCAATATTGCGAAAAACAGAAGATTGGTTTTATTCCCTGGTTTCCGTTGGCTGCCGGTCAACTGGCCCGCCCGGACAGCCCGATCAATCAGGCGGCCGCGCGATCGAAAGCGACGCCCTCCCAGGTGGCTCTGGCATGGCTGCTTTGGCGATCGCCGGTGATGCTGCCGATCCCAGGAACTTCCAGCGTCGAGCACCTCGAAGAAAATGTCGCCGCGGCCGGTTTGAAGATTGACGACAACGACCTGCGGGCACTCGGCGAGGCGGTCCGTGCAAAGTAGTTTCGTAGGGTGGGACTAGCCTCGCCACGAGCGAGGCGCCGGCCCACCATCCCAGCAGATTACAATGCGGGCGCGGTGCCGGTGGCGATTGGTGGGTGAATCCGACTTTTTGTCGTGGACAAAGCGCCCCAATCTCACGATCCGACGGCGTACTGGGCGGATGCCGCCGCGGTGGATCCCGTTCCCCATTCGTGCTGCCGCAGGTACGTTTCGAGATCGGTGAGGTCGCCGAAGCGTCGCCACAGTTCGCCGAAATCGACGTGATAGCCGACGGCTTCAAACCAATGGAACATCAGGGCCAGCTCTTCGCCCGAATGTTTCTTGAAGTCGTCCCACTGGACGTGTTGATATTCGACGGGCCGTCCCAGAACGCGCGTGAAGGTCTGCACGACGTCGCGCAGGGTCGGCTCGCTGCTGGCGACGTCGAACTGACGGCCTAAGAACGTCTCGGGATCCTCGAAGACCATCGCCACGATGCGGCCGTAATCGTCTTCAGAGACCTGGCAAAGTTTCGTCTCGGGAGAGAGCGGCATCGCCAGCACACCCTGATTGATCGACGGCCGCATTGCCTCATAATTGAAGTAGAAGAACACGGGCCGCAGCATGGTGTGGGGAATTTGAATACTCGATAGGTACTGTTCGATCTCCCACTTCGATTCGAAGTGGGGAATGCCCGTGTTGCGGTTGGCGTTGCCGACCGAGCTGTAAACAAAGTGTCGCACGCCGGCCGCCTTGGCCGCGTCGGCCATCGCCTTCCCCTGCCGAACCTCGCCGACGTAACCCTCGGTGTGAAAGTTTTGGACTGAGAACACGCCGTGGCACCCCTCGAGCGCCCGATCGAGCGACTCGCGGTCGTCAAAGTCCCCCTGTGCGATCGCAACTCCCAAATTCTCCAGTTTCCGCGCGGCCGGTTTCTGCGGATTGCGGATAAGGGCCCGCACGTGAAACCCTCGCTCGACTGCCTGCCGGACCACGGCTCCCCCCTGATGCCCCGTGGCGCCGGTGATTAGTAACGTCTGATCGTGATGTTGATCCGCCATGACTCGTCCTCCCGTTCTCAAGCAACGCCTGATCTCGAGACTTCGAGCGTGCAAATCTCGTGCGACTGACGGAGAAACGGACGCGTTTTAGGAGCCGCGCACGAAGTAAGCGGTCTTTGCTCGCGTCCTTTCCTTGATCGCGCTGGAAGAACGGAAACCGCTTACTTCGTGCGCGGCTCTTTAAGACGATCGCCGCGGCTTTCGTCCGCTATTCCTTCACCCACACGATCGAGCGACCGCCGCGATTGTTGGCGCGTAGTTGGGGACGGCCTGGAACGGAGTGCCATCGGCGAAAAAGCCGCGAAGCACGATTACGCCGCCGAGCAGATCGGGCATCCAGTGCGCGTGGATTTTCTCGCTCGGATCGAGCCTCTTATCGAGCGACTGGTCGACGCTCTCGAAGTTGTAAAGCAGAGGCCCGTAGCGCAGCGCGACGCGGCCTCGGTCGGCCGCCACCGCTTTGTCGGCCTTCACGCGCTGGACGGCCAGTGGCAACGTGAACTCTACTCGATCCCCCACCTTCCACGCGCGCTTGATGACGGCGTAGCCCTGTTCGATCGTCGGCCTCGTCGCCTGGTCGTTGATCGAGAGCGCTTCGATACCGCCGACGCCCGGCGTCGGCGTATAAAGCGCCGAGGCCTCACGCGACGGGACGCGGAGGCGCAGCGAGAACTCCTTGGGCCTGATGGGAGCGAGCACCAGCGTCACCTTGCCGTCCCACGGATAGTTGGTCGCCTGCATGACGACCACGTCCGTACCGCCAATGTTGGGGATCGTCGTTGTCCCGCCGATGAACAGGTTCACGGCCAGGCCGTCGGCCCGACGCGTGTAGGTCCACGTCGGCAGGCTGAGCAGCGTGCGCGGGATGTTGCTCACGCAGCATGGGCAGACATGCCATTTGTACCGCCCCTCGCTCGTGTCGAGGGCGTTGGTGTAAGTGAAGTTCTGGCCCGCGAGGTCGACGTCGCTTAAGAGCGCGTTGTAGAGGACGTCTTCCGAGATGTCGGCATATCGAGAATCGCCGTACAGCAAGTTCATCTGGTGCTGGAAGAAGAGCATCCCCGCGTTCGCGCACGATTCGCAGTACGCGTGGTTCGGGAGCGAGTAATCGTGTCCAAAGCCTTCGTCGGTTTCGCCGCTGCCGATGCCGCCGGTGATGTACATCTTGCGATTGACGAGATTGTCCCACAGCGAATCGAGGGCGCTCAGGTAGGTCGCGTCAGCCCGCGTCGGGGTCGCGGCCGACACGGCCGACGTGCGGGCCGCGGCCGCCATGGCCGAATAGAGGTAAGCCGCGCGGACGGCGTGTCCGACGACGCGATATTGATGCGAGACGGGAGCCTGGGTCTGGTCGTAGTTTTGCCCGCCGTGCTTGCCGCGGCACCCGAGCAGGAAGCGACCCAACTCGGCGTACTTATGTCCGGCTCCGGCCCCTTCCACAAGATCGACGTAGTCGGCCAGGCGGAAGAGGGCCTGCTCCATCTCCTCGTGCCCGTCGTACCATTCTTGCTTGGGGGGCGGACCGATGTGGGCGGCCCAACAGTCGGCCAGCTTCTTGGCCGCGTTATACAGGCGGGCGTCCTTTCTGCCGGTCGCGATGTGGTGGGCGATGCCCGCTTCGATGAAGTAGCCGGCCACATAACCTTCGTGCTCGCCACGCAGCGCGGGCCGCCAGCGACGCGAAACCGGATCTTGCGATCGCTCCCTCTCGTAGCCGAGCGTGATCCGCGTCTGGAAATAACCGTCGGGCTCCTGGGCGGCCAGGATCAGCGGGATCCATTCGTCGAGCTTTTTGCGGAAGGCCGCTTGGGCGCCGTAAACCTCGGCGTCGCCGTCGGGATCGCGGGCCTGAGCGACGCACATCGCCTCGACCGTATTCAGCACCCAAGCATTGGAGAACGGATACCCGTGGTGCGGCTTCCATGGCCGGCCGGCCAGCTTGTTGCCCGCCTCGACCAGGTTCTCGATGCCCCCTTCTTTGAGATCCGGCTTGTCGACTTGCGCGATGCAATGCGGAATCCAGTTGACGATCAGGGCCTTGGTGCGCGCTTTCCAGAACGGACTCGTCAACAAGTAATGACGGGTGAGCACGTCGCTCTGCCCAACGAGCGGCTGCGCGGAGTGGACCTTGATGCGGACCTCGGCAGAGCGGGACTCGCTGCCCTGGCGCGCGGTCACACGCAGCACGTATTCACCCGGCGCGGTGAAAGTGGCTGTGGTGGACGCAGCCTGCGGATTGTCAAACGTGACTTCGCCCGGCCCGCCGCTGGTGCGCGACCAGGCAATCGTGATGTCTCCGCTGCCGGCCGAGCGAACCCTCGCCGAGAGTTCTGTCTTTTCCCCCGGCCGCACTGTGCGGTCTGCCGGCCCGTCGACGATGGGCGGAAAGGCCGGCGAATCTCCCGCGTCGCTGACGATCCATTCGATCACGCCGGTGGACGACTTGCCGTTGCCGGTCAGTTCCAGACGCAGCTTGTCGGTCGTCACTGGAGCAAACTTGAGCGTGTTGAACGTGTCCTTTTTCAGCGGCAGCGTCCCACCGTCGGCCGCTTTGATCTCGGCCCAATCCTTGCCGGCCCATTGCAAGAGCCGCACCGCCTTCGGCACGCGCACGCCACGCGCGTCGTCGTACCAGAAGACGCTGACGCCGTTGATATGCACCGGCTTGGTCCACGAATACTGCATCCACTGCACGCCGCGCCTTGGCCAATTTCCGTACGCGCCGTGCGAAGTGTCGCGGGACGATCGCGGCATCGCGCCATCATTCACAGCGGTGAGCGTTTCGTGCCCCGAGACATACGACGTCGACACCTCCGCGGCCACGGCGAGGTTCGCCGGCTTTGCGGTTGGCGATTCCATGAGCACGCCGGCCAAAGGCGCGCAGAGAGCAAGGAGGAGGCCGGCGTCGAACGTCATGGCAGTCTTTTGGGGATTAGCGCCGGCATTCTAAAACAATCCGTCAATTCGGCACCACAGGAAAGGGCGTCACGATTATGAGCCGAGCGCGAAAAACAGGTCCCGGATTTCCGGGTCGATCTCTCGAGGGCCGGCGACCGTTCCCTCGATCTCCGCCCGCAACTCGCGATAACGCCGATCCGGTTGAAGCGCTTGCGCGGGTGCGCCCAATTCAAATAGGGACACGGTGATCCTGGGGAGCCCGCCTCGTCAGCTCGCAGACGTGGGTCGACTCTCTCGTGAATTCATTGGTTGAACCACCGGACGCCTGGCATACGCAACCCTGAACAAGAAGATACCCGCGAACAACCCGACGAAGAATGCGCCAAATAGGTAGTGCTGCGGACTCCAAAAACGGCTTGCCAGCTCAGCAGAGATGATGATCGGTGAGACGATCACGCCGGTCGCGAACCACCGGTTTTTCGATGCCCTCTTATTGATCGACGCGAGTACGAACCCCACAAAGCCGCTGGCGATAAACTCGAGCGCCCATCGCGCTGGCTCCGGCGCCGCAAGGAAAAAAAGGATGGCCGCCAAAATGGCCACCTCGAAGACCAGACCAACGATCAGCCGCTTTGGCCTGACTCCGTACAGCAACCGGGTCCGAGCGGCGATCTCTCCGGGGTGTTTCGCCTCGTACTCGCGAGCGATGCGATGCACGTAGTCGTAAGCATCAGGCAGCGAGGCCCCAGATGCGCGGCGGTGTAACCTGATCGCAGCGATGAAGTCCCCTACCGCTATCGCCTCGCGTATTGCCTTTTCATCTTCGGGCGACACCGGGCGGTCATTCGAACCGTACGCGCGCAGGCGAGCATTCCGAATTACATCCATCAGGGCCGTGGTGCTCATCCAAAAGAGCAGATAAGTATTGCCCACATCACTGAACTTGCGCCGCCCCTCCCAAACAAAGGTCTCCGTAATCATTCCGAGGAAGAAGAGCCCGTACACGATCCCCGCGCCGCTCAGGATTCCGACCGCGAGCATCCACCGCCTGCTCGGGAGCTGAGCGGATGTATTCAAGGGCGGTCCCGGGCTACCCGGTTTGCCGGCCCGGCGGGCTCGCTCGAACTTGGCTCGCCGCATCACTGTCAAAGCGAACGCGAATCCAATGACCATCCACAGCAACGAACCAATTTCGTCCACCACATCGAGTCGTTCGGTCCACGGTCCGGGGGCGCGGACGTAGTCGGGGTGCGTTTGGCGCCAGACGAGCAATCGATTCTGCGCCCATAACCCGTAAGAGACGAACGCCAGACCGATCACCAGGAACGATGCCACGCTCGCGATCGCCCACGGGTGCCGGCGCGCCCAAAACTCGCCGCGACGCACCAGGCTGATCGGGCGGGCCTGAATTGGCTCGTGCTTGAGAAACCGGTCCAACTCCGCAGCTAACTCCTGGGTCGAGTGGTACCGCCGCTCGGGTTCTTTTTCGAGGCACTTGAGGCAAATCGTTTCCAGATCCTGGGGCACAACCGGATTCAATTTGCGCAGCGAGACGGGCGGTGTCTCGAGTACTTGGCAGATCGTCTCCCAGCTCGTCGCACCGCGGAACGGCGGCCGACCGGTCAGCAGCTCATAAAGGACTGCGCCGAGTGAGTACACGTCGCTGTGCGGACCGACCCGGTCTGGGCGCGATCCGGCCTGCTCCGGAGGCATGTAGCTGGGGCTGCCCACAACGTCGCCGGTCCGCGTCACTCCGCTGTCAGCCTCGACCCGTTTGGCGAGGCCGAAGTCGGTGATTCGCGGCCGATCGTCGGCGTCAATCAACACGTTTTGCGGTTTCAGGTCACGGTGCAGAGTCCCGCGCTGGTGGGCAAAATGGACCGCTTCGGCAATCGTCTTGACGTATGAGGCGGCTTGTCCTGCCGGCAGTGGGTTCTCGCGCACCAGTTCGCCAAGGTTCTTTCCAGCGACAAAATCCATCGAATAGTACTGCTGCCCCTCGTGCTCGCCGACTTCGTGAATGGCGACGATATTGGGATGTTGTAGGTTGGCCGCTGCTTCTGCCTCCATGCGAAACCGCTGCCGCGCCTCGGGCGTGGCCAACTGTCCGGCCAGAACCATTTTTAGAGCGACCGTCCGGTTCAGGCTGAGCTGCCGTGCTTTGTAGACGACTCCCATCCCGCCGCGAGCGATTTCTTCGAGGATCTCGTAATCGCCGAAGTAGCGGACACGAGAACCCGGCGCGGCGCCACCCGAATCGGTCATTCGTGGCGCCAGAGTCGGATCGTTCGCTCGGCTGGAAGGAGTGCCGCTGCCATTTCCGATCCCTTGCTGAAGCAGGCATCGAGGGCAAAGACCCTCTGGTGCGTCGATCGGCAGCTCAGCACCGCAGTGCGGACATCGTCTGGATTCAGTCATCGCCGAATTCCCGATCGAAATAGGGGCTGTCCCTACTTACTGAAGCAAAACGCCCCAACGGTTACACATTTTCCGAAGCGATTATGAGCCAAGGGCGGAAAAAAGGTCCCGGATTTCCTGATCGATCTCCTCGGGATCGGCGACCGTTTCCTCGATTTCCGCTCGCAGCAATTCGCGATAGCGCCGGCGCAGTCGATGGACGGCGACCTTCAGGGCGCCTTCGCTGGTGTTCAATTCAGCGGCCAATTGCCCGTACGTGAGCGCCGGCTGCTCGCCTGTCAAAAAACACTTCAGGCGATCGAAGCTGTCCGTCTTGCCGGCTTGGGCCGATTCGTCGTGCAGGCGGGCCAGCACGTTTTCGAGCAGCACCAAGGCCCAACGCCGCTCGAAGATTTTTTCCGGCGTCAGGTCGTGGCTCGGCTCCGCGCGATACCGCTGTTCGGCCGTCCCAAAGTCGATCGACAGCACGGCTCGGCCGCCGCCCCGTTTCTCGGCCCGCGCGCGGTCCCACTCGTTGGCGAGGAAGTGCTTCAGCGACGCCAGCAGGAATGAGCGAAACCGTCCGCGCTCGGGGTCGGCCGCGGCGAGATCGTTCTTTTCCAAGAGCCGCGCGAAGAAAGCCTGGGTGAAGTCCTGGGCCTCGTCCGCCTGATGCCCGCGTCGGCGCACATACGCGTAGAGCGGGTACCAATAGTTCTCGCAAAGAGTCGCCAGTGCGGCGGACGATTGCGGCGAGCTGCGTCGGCCGGCCGCCAACACGATGCTCCAGCGAGTCGTCGCAAAGTGTCGTGAACCAGAGGGGGGCGGCTCCTGTTGCTCGTCGACGGGTGCCATGCCGGCATTCTAAAGCGGCGCGCCGATCCCGGCACCACGAGAGTAGGGTGGGACAAGTCCGCCGGAGGCGGGCGCCGGCCCACCGCTGGGCTGGAATCGCACACTTGTCTTATTAAATAATCGTTGGACCGGCTTAAGTAATCGGTGGGCCGGTCCGCCTTCGGCGGACTTCGCGGCCTTGCCCCACCCTGCGGTCGATGGGCCTCTACTCATGCCGCGCTATCGGCGGAACTATGTTCCGGGCGGAACTTATTTCTTCACCTGCGTCGCCCTCGATCGGCGCCCCATTTTGACCGGTCGGCTCGGAAGACGCTGTCTGCGGAGCGCTCTCAAAACGGTCGCGACCGATTATCCGTTCGAAATCGTGGCGGTCGTGTTGCTTCCCGACCATTGGCATTCGGTATGGACGCTGCCGTCGGGCGACGATCGATATCCGCTGAGATGGATGCGCATCAAAGAAGAGTTCACCAACGCATGGCTCGCAAGCGGCGGCGACGAGGCGACGCAATCCTGGTCACGCGTTCGGCAGCGCTATCGTGGGGTTTGGCAAAAGCGATATTGGGAGCATACCGTGCGCGATGAACCCGATCTCGAGCGCTGCGTCGATTACATTCATTGGAATCCACGGAAACACAATCTCGTGTCGCGAGTGCGAGACTGGAAGTGGTCGTCGTTTCACCGTTTTGTGCGCCTGGGCGAGTATGACATCAATTGGGGCGCGTCCGATCCGACTCCTGCTTGGAATGAACCCGAATGGGGCGAGGCGAGGTAGCAAAGTAGGGTGGGACAAGTCCGCCGGAGGCGGGCGCCGGCCCACCGTTTTCCGATTGCTCGCTCGTCACACGAGAAGAAATGGTGGGCCGGCGCTCGCTGCGCGAGCTTGTCCCACCCTACGCGCTGACGCGCGCGGCTCCAAGACACGCGTCACAAAAGCGTCACGTCGTCACGACCAGATTGTCGCGGTGGATGACTTCCGCGTAGGGGAGGCTGCCCAGGGCTTGGACGATCTCGTCGGTGCGCTTGCCGGCGATGGCGCGGGCGTCGTGGGCGTTGTAGTTCGAGAGGCCGCGGGCGAATTCGTCGCCCGCGCGGTCGACCAGCGAAACGACCTCGCCCTTCGCGAACTCGCCTTCCACCGCGGTGATGCCGATCGCCAAGAGCGACTTACCCTGCGTCTCGACGGCGCGGCGGGCTCCCTCGTCGAGGATGAAACGCCCCTTGGGGCGGACCGTGAAGCCGATCCACCGCTTCCAGGCCGGCAGGTCTTTGCCCTTCGCGAGAAAGAGAGTTCCGATCTCTTTGGCGGCGAGGATGTCGTCGATCACATTGGGGCGGGTGCCGTTGGCGATGATCACGCTCTCGCCGACTCCCGTGGCTGTCCGCACGGCTTCGAGTTTCGAGGGCATGCCGCCGATGCCGCGCAGGCTGCGCCCGGGGGCCGCCAGTCCCATCAGCGAATCGCTCCACTGATCGACGAGCGGAATCAGCTTGCTCGCGGGAGATGTCGGGTCGCCATCGTACAGGCCATCGACGATGGAAAGAATGATCAACAGCGGCTCGGTCAAGAGTCCGGTGACCATGGCGGCCAGCTGGTCGTTGTCGCCGAACTTGATCTCCGCCACGCTCACCGTGTCGTTTTCATTGACGATCGGGACCGCCTTGTATTCGAACAGCGTGTGCAGCGTGTTGCGGACGTTGAGATAGCGCGTGCGGCTCTTGAAGTCGTTGGCGGTCAGCAGCACCTGCGCGGCGTGGTAGCCGTGCTTGCGCAGGCAATCGTCGTAGAGGCGAATGAGATGGGCCTGTCCGGCGGCCGCGGCCGCTTGCAGATGAGGCAAATCGGTCGGCCGCGTTTTTAGCCCCAACAGGCCCATCCCGGCCCCGATCGCTCCGCTGGAGACGACGACCACTTGCCGGCCCGTCTCGCGCACGCGGTGAATCTGCTCGGCGATCTGGGCGATGCGGTCGGCGTCGATCGTGTCATCGTCGCGCGACAGGACGTTGGTGCCGATTTTGATCACGAACGTCCGCGCGTCGGCAATGATCTCTCGGCGGACCAGGTTATCCATGCGTCGAGCGTCTAGCTGAAACGTCAGATCGAGAGCCCCTCTCATCGTGAAAGGGTGAGACCGTCCGGGAATGACATTGAATTTTGGAGCCGCGGCTCTAAATTCCTCGTTTGTCCTACCTAAACTTGCAGCAGCACATCCGGCAATTCGACGCGGAATCTGGGGGCTCGCTGCGCTCGACCCCAGCCACCCCGCATGCGTGTATGTAGCCGAATTGAAAGACCGCGAAAAGGGTGTCCGCGAGAACGTACCGAGCAGGCCGCGGCACAGCTTAACCGCCCAAGTTCTCCCGCGCGATTGAGGCGTCACCCGGGCGTCATTCTGGTATGCTGCACGGCGCAAACCGATAGCCCGCGCAAAATTTTAAGCCGCTCGCCGCATCATCGCCCTCGAACCATTCTGCGAGTCGCCTTCATGAGAAAGCCCCTTCAACTCGTCGCTTTGGGCCTGACGTCTCTGGCGGTCTGGGTCGGCGGGTCGACTGGGGACGGCAGTCATGGCCGCCCAGGCTGATCAGGCGCCGCCGGCCCAAAATCCTGGCGCAAAATCTGCCGACAAAGTCGCGGCGAAACCCATCACCGCCCCGGAGGCGACCAAGTGGGCCGGCGACTTGCAGCACGCCGTCCGCGTTCAGGATATCGACACGTTCAATCGGCTGGTCGACTGGGACGCTCTCGTCGCAATGGCGACGGCCTTGCCGGGCAATTCTCCGCAGCTCAAGGAATTTCGCGCCAACTTTGCCAAGGGGTTGAAAACGGCGACGGTCAACCCCCGGTCGGGATTCGGCCGCGCGGTGATGGCAGCCGTCGAGGCCGCGGGCGACTATAAGGCGCTGCGAATCCATAACGAAGGGGGACAAGTCCGCGTCTTGTTTCGCCTCGTCAGTTCCAACGGCGCCCTCAACTATCACGATTGGGTGCTTGGCCGTTCGCGAGACGGCAAAACGGTCGCCGTCGATTGCTACGTCTTTCTGATCGGCGAGATGTATTCGCAAAATCTCAGGCGGTCGTTTCTGCCGCTGGCCCACAAATCGGGGGGCGCCAGCCTCGAAAAACTTTCGGGGCCGGAAAAGGACTTCGTCGAGCACTTCCCAGAGTTCGCTCAGCTGGGCCGCTCTGTCCGCGAGCGGAACTGGCGGCAGGCGCTCAACATCTACAAAGAACTTCCCGCCTCGGTGCAGGAATCGAAGCCCGCGATGACCATGCGGCTGTTGGCGACGCAACAGGTGAGCGATGCCGAGTACCTGGCGACGATCGACGATTTTCGCAAGCGCTACCCCAACGATCCGATGATCGATTTGGTTTCCGTCGACGCTTACATCCTCCGCAAGGCCTACGACAAAGCTCTCGAATCGATCGACCGGGTCGACAAGGCCATTGGCAAAGACCCGTATCTCAAGGTGCTGCGCGGAAACGTGCTGCTGAGAGAGGGAAAACTCAACGCGGCCCGCGACATGGTGCAAGAGGCCATCGCGCAGGATCCGAACCTGCTCAGAGGCTACTACTCGTTAATTGATATCTCGCTGGCTCGGCGCGACTATGCCGACACGGTCAAGTGGCTCAAGAAGGCCGAGTCCCTGGGCGTCACGTTCGGCGACTTGACGGCCGTCCGCGCGTTCGCCGATTTTGTGAAAACGCCGCAATACAAGAACTGGCTGAAGACGCACGGGAAGTAAGGGCGAATTGCACCCTCTCCCATTCCGATGGGAGAGGGGAGCTCAACAGCGCGTCGAATTAGGAGTCTGAGAGTCCGAACATGCCCAAGCGTTCCATTGCTGACGTCGACGTCCGCGAGCGCACGGTCTTGATGCGCGTCGATTTCAATGTGCCGCTGGATGACCAGCAGAAGATCACCGACGACCTGCGGATTCGCATGGCGCTACCGACGATCGATTCGGTGCTGTCGCGCGGCGGCAGACTGATTCTGATGAGTCACCTCGGCCGTCCGAAAGGCAAAGGACTCGAATCGAAATACAGCCTGAAGCCGGTCGCCGTGCGGCTCGCCGAGCTCTTAGGCCGGCCGGTCGACTTCGCGGCCGACGCGATCGGCGACGAGGCGAAGAGCAAAGCCGCCGCCCTCAAGCCGGGAGGCGTGCTCTTGTTGGAGAACCTGCGATTCCACGCGGCTGAGCAGGCCGGCGACGCGGAATTTGCCCGCGAGCTGGCATCGCTCGGCGACATTTATTGCAACGACGCCTTCGGCACCTGCCACCGCACCGACGCCTCGATGGTCGCGGTGCCCCGGGCGATGGGATCGAAGCCGAAAGTGATGGGCTTCCTCCTCGCCAAAGAGCTTCAATATTTATTTGAGACAATCGCCCACCCCGACCGGCCTTTTTTGGCGATCCTCGGCGGGGCCAAAGTCTCTGACAAAATCAACGTGATTCGCAACCTGCTGCCGATCTGTGACCGCGTGCTGATTGGCGGGGCGATGGCGTACACGTTTTCGCTGGCACAAGGGGGCAAGGTCGGCAAGAGTCTGATCGAGCCCGACAAGGTCGAGCTCGCCCGCGAGCTGCTCATTGCCGGCGGCAACAAGTTGATGCTCCCCGTCGACACGCATTGCGGCGACGCGTTCAGCGCCGACTGCAAGAAGCAGGTTGTCGCCGCCGGACAGATTCCAGACGGCTATGAAGGCCTCGACATCGGGCCGCAGACGGCGAAGCTCTTCGCCGAGGCCATCCGCACGGCCAAGACGGTCATTTGGAACGGTCCGATGGGCGTCTTCGAGATGCCCCCCTTTGACGCCGGCACGCGAGCCGTCGCCGAAGGCGTGGCTAACAGCCACGCGACGAGCATTATCGGCGGCGGCGACAGCGCGGCGGCCGTCCAACAAATGGGCCTCGCCGACAAGGTCACGCACGTCAGCACGGGCGGCGGCGCGAGCCTCGAGCTTTTGGAAGGCAAACGCTTCGAGGCCGTCGAGCTGCTTGACAAGAAGTGAGTTTCGCCGGTTCGTAGGCAGGCTGTGCCTGCCGTCCGAATATTTTTTTTCACCACAAAGGCACGAAGAAAAGCGAAGAGATTTGAACAGGAGGTAACAGAGTTAACAGAGAGTAATTCAAAGACTTCAATTTCGCCTTTCTCTGTTGCCTCCGTTACCTCCTGTTCAAGTCTTTCTTCGTGCCTTCGTGTCTTTGTGGTGAACCTTCGCAACTCGCGCGAGGATCGCATGACTGTCCAAGATCTCAAGATTCTCTTCGACTACGGATACTGGGCGAACAAAAGGCTCTTCGCGCTGTTGCCCCAACTGACGCCGGAACAGTTCGCGCAGCCTCTCGCCGACGACCATGGCTCAATCAGGAGCACGCTGGTTCACATGTTGAGTGCCGAGTGGGGCTGGCTGGGCCGGTGCGGCGGTTGCCCTGAGCGGGGCCCAGCTCTCGATCCCGTCCACTATCCCACGGCCGCCTCCCTCATCGACGCCTGGAATCAGCAAGAGTCGCGCGTGGGCCGGTTTTTGTCGACTCTCGGCGACGCCGATCTGACTCGTCCGATCGAGTTCTCATTGAGTGGCGGCCCGAAGCAGTCCCTGCCGCTGGGCGAGCTGTTGCAGCACGCGGCCAATCACGGGGTTCATCATCGCGGACAGGTTTCGCTCTTGCTCCGCCTGCGCGGCTACTCGCCAGACAACTTCGACATTCTGTTTTACTTCTCCGAGAAGCAACGCTCGCAGGGGTGAGTCAAGCGTCGGGGTGGGTCGACAACAAATGAACAGCTCATTCATCAGATTGATGAACTGATCATAAATTTTCCCTCCGCGATCCTTTGAACCGCGCGCGGCGCTGGTTATCATGCCGCCTGCCACGCGGTCGCGCTGCTCCTCACATCTCTTTTGCAGCCGCCGCCGAGGGCGTTTGCGGGCCCGCGTTTTTCTCCGTTCAACAAGACGCTTACTTCGGAGGTGACACGATGGTGCCGCAGTTGCTCGCTCTGTTGCGTTCCCGTCCCCGTGCTCGCACACGCGCCCGCGCTTTGGTTTCGCAGTCGTGGCCGGCCATCGAAAATCTCGAAGAGCGAACCCTGCTCTCGTCCGCGACTCTGGCCATTCTCAACGGCAACTTCACCGGCACCTACTCGGGCAAAATCACCGTCAATAACAACGGATCGAAGACCACCACGCCCGTCAGCTCGACGGCCTTTACGATGACGACCAATAACGGCGCCGTCACCTTCACGACGCCCGCCGGGAACGGCACGGGAACGGTCGATATCAATCGGAATATCGTCGGCACCGTCAACGCGCCGTACAACGGCGGCACCGTTCCCATCTCGGTCACCGGCTCGATCACCAATGTCAACGCGATTCAGACCCTCGCCTTCGGCACCTGGAGCTTTACGGTCAACCTGGGCGGCGGCGTCACCGCGACCGGCAGCGGAAACTGGTCGGCCAGCGCCCCGCAAATACTCAGCAACTTCAACGGCAACTACGTCGGCACCTACCAAGGCGCGTTGACAATCAACAACAACGGCTCGATCTCCACCCAGCCGGTCAACCCCGGAACGTTCACCGCGGTGATTAACAACGGCGTCGTCACAACAAGCTTCCCAAGCGGGTCGGGATTGACCTCGTCGGGCGGAACGATCGACGTGACCGGCCGCCTCAACAGCACCTCGACCTTCGTTGACGACGGCGTGACAATCACCGTCACGGCCACCGGCCCGACCGGACGCGGCAAAGATGGCGTCAACGGCAGCGGCGTGTGGACTTTCCGGACCAATCTCCCGGGCGGCATCTTCGTGACGGGCCGCGGCACCTACACGCTGGAAAGCGTGCTCGTCCTCGACGGCTCCTACGCCGGCACCGCCACCGGCAACGTGACGACCGACGACAACGGCACCATTACGACCGACCCAGTCCCCGGCAGTATCCTCACCAACAACACCGTCGACGTGACGATCTCCAACGGCACCGTGAGCTTTTCCGCCCCGGGCATCCCGGCAACCGGCACGGGCACCATTGATAACAACGGCAACATCACCGGCACCGTCACCTTTGTCGACAACAGCGTCACGGTGACCGTCACCATCGCTGGCACCGGCGCCCCGACAGCCAACGGCAACGTGCTGAACGGCACCTGGACCATCGCGTCCACCAGCCTGGGCGGCGGCGTCACGATCTCCGGCTCGGGAACCTGGACGGCCACGCCCGTGATGGCCATCTAAGCGACGGGCGGAGATTTCTTCGACCACCGATCAGGGTGCCATGCCCACGGCGGAGTGAGACCGTCCGGGAATTGGATTGGGTGCCACGGCTGAGACGGCTGAGACGTTTCGGCTCAGCCGTGCTCTTTCCGGCTGCCGACCCGTTAAGAGCACGGTTGAGCAAGCTCAACCGTGGCACCCAACGCAAATCTTTCCCTCTGAATTCCCAGTCTCACGCAAAGCCGTGAGCATGTCGCCCACTCGAAGCCCTCGATTAAATCCCTTCGCCGCCGGCGAACTCCAGTTCGAGGTCGAGCGGAAAGCGCATGTTGTCCTCGGCGTAGGAATTCATGTCATACACGACCAGGTCGGCGTCGGAAGGTTGGTCGTGGACGCGCCGCGATCGCTCGACGCGCACCGTCGTCGGTCGGGTATGGTGAATCAGATAGCCGCCGTTGCGCGGATCGTGCGAGAGCGGCTGGACTTCGCCGCTCTCGGCCCTCGCCCGGGCGAGCAAGGAATAGCTGCCCGGCTCCGAGGCCTCCCAGAGATACTCCCACAAGGTCCACGAGTAGGGCACGCGCGGACTCGTCAGTCGGGCCCGATTCCAGGTCTGCCCGCAGTCGACGCTCACTTCCACGGCCGAGACGGCCTGCTCGCCCGCCCAGGCCACGCCAAATAACCGATTGGTCCCCAAACCGAGGACGGCACCCGGCTGCGGACGAATGATTTCCGACTTCACCGCGATGGAGCTGACCGGAACCTTCTTCAATTCGCCGCTCGAGTCGGGACGCTGCACCGTGTATTTGACAGTCTGAAAATAGCCGGCAAATGGTCGATCGAGCACCTCGATGCGTTGCAGCCATTTGACCGAAGCCACCCCATACCAGCCCGGCACGAACAATCGCACGGGAAAGCCGTGGCTCGGATCCAGGATCTCGCCGTTCATGCGGAAGGCGAGCAACGTATCCGGATCGAGCGCCTTCGCGAGCGGCAGGCTGCGGGCGAAGTGCATGGAAGCGGGATGGTCCGGCTCGGTGCCTTGGTCCTCGCCCTCGAACAGCACTTCGATGGCCCCTGCGCGGACCTTCGCCCGTTCCAACAACTCGCGGACAGGCACGCCGGTCCACTCGCAGTGGCCAATCGCCCCGGCGCCCCATTGGACCCCCGCCACGGCCGGCCGCAAGAACGACCGCCCGTTCCCGGCACATTCCACGGTGGCGAACACGCTGCGTTGCGGCAGGGCGGCCAATTCCTCCGCGGTCCATTCTGCCGGTTCTTCGACGCAACCTTCCAAGCGAAGCTTCCAGGTCGAGGGGTCAATCTCAGGCACGTCGAAGTGGTTGCGGACAAAGAACAACCGGTTCGGCGTGACCCAACTGCAGACCCCCTCCAGCGGCATTTCGCTGTTTTCCGGCTCCAATGTCACAAACCGGCGCTGCTCGGACATGTCAGCAACTCCCGAGTTCGGCGTGGCCGATCGAATCAGATACCAGGTGCGCGGTGCAACTCTCGGCCGACCAGTTCTCTTAGCCGAATTGTACCGCGCGCAGCTCTGCGGTGTTCGGATTGGGTGCCACGGCTGAGCGCCCCGCTCAGCCGTGCTCTTCCCGGTAGGTCGCGTTCGTCGGAATTGAACACGCGTAATATCTTTGGCAAAGAGCACGCGATCGATTGCCCGGATCTCCTCGAGCACCCAAACGTCTTGCTAACGTGGCCGTGTCGGTTCGACCCTCAGCAGGCTTTCGTCAAATCGACTCAGACGAGGCACGTCGTCGAGCGGGCCATCGGTCAGCAATCGACGCGCGCTGGACCATGGCCAGTCGATTGCACTGCGACAGAGGCCACGACGCACCGGATTGGCATGGAGGTACTCGATCGCGGCCACGATCGCTCTCGGATCCGTGAGATTGCGGTCGTAGCCAGGACCGTCTTGCCAAACATGGAAATGCGCATCGCCGGATCGCTCAGGAACTGTCAGGCGTCCCAAAGTCGAACTTTCAGTCTCAGCCAAGTGCCGTTTGACGCGACGCGAAAAAGGGCGTTTAACGTCGGCCAGCAGCTTGGCAATTCTCGGGCCGTTCGCCACGGGATAGACGAGCAGGTGCACATGTTCGGGCATCAGCACGTAAGCCAAGAGGAGGAACGCCTGGCGATCACATGCGGCCTCTAGTCCCTCGCAGAACCAGCCGCGCCAAGTGTCATTGGACAAAAGAGGACGTCTTCCTGCGCACGAAAACGTCAACTCGTGGACGTGCCGTTCCTGCTCAAAGTGTCTAATACGTTTCCGATGCGGCCTCGTCATTCCCACAAGATAGCGGTGGCTGACCGCCAATTCATCGATGGCGGCGTATTCAGTTCGGGTGCCACGGCTGAGACGGCTCAGCGGTGCTCTTCTGGAGAGGTCTTACGCTTGTTCGTTGCCGACTGGCATTAGCCGCCGAACGAGCACGGCTGAGCAAGCTCAGCCGTGGCACCCACCCGGTGGGCATCTACTCACCCACCGTCGCCTCCCGTGTAACTATTTTCCAAGTTGTTTACACGCGCATAGAAACACGGGCTTCTCAGGGTGTTCGCGATCTGGGAAAATCAGAAGAGCACTCCGAATTATACGCCGGCCCGATCGAACAGCCGCATCTTCAGGCGGGTGAGCGGGTTCGGTTCGCCTCTCGAGGACGGGCGAGCGGCGCGGTTCCGCGTGCGCGCGGGGGGCTGGGGTAGTGCCTGCGTTTAAATCACGGCTCTTGGCGTTTGGCACGGGAGGTCAGCGCCACGGGAACGTGGCGACAAACGAGGACAGCACGCCCGCGCCCGCTCGGGCGCGTTTTGGGCTTGATCGTGCTCACGGGTCGGCGAACCGGTCGTTCATGGCCAGTCCCCGGTCTCTGTCGCCCCCGACGGGGCTTGCAATCTTGATGGCACCAGATTCAGCCAGGCGTCCCGATTGGGTGCCACGGCTGAGCTCGCTCAGCCGTGTCTTCGCGAACGCGTAAAGGAAGCCGAACTCCTGCTCCCGGTCACCCACCATGATTAGCCGCCGAAAGAGCACGGCTGAGCAAGCTCAGCCGTGGCACCCGCCCGGTGACCGTCTACTCACCACCGTCGCCTCCCCTGCAACTATTTTCCAAGTTGTTTACACGCGCATAGAAACACGGGCTTCTCAGCCTGTTCCCGATCTGGGAAAATCAGAAGAGCACTCCGAATTATACGCCGGCCCGATCGAACAGCCGCATCTTCAGGCGGGTGAGCGGGTTCGGTTCGCCTCCCGATGGCCGGCGAGTGGCGCGGTTCCGCGTGCGCGCGCGGGCTGCGGTACTGCCTGCGTTTGAATCACGGCTCTTGGCGTTTGGCACGGGAGGTCAGCGCCACGGGAACGTGGCGACAAACGAGGACAGCACGCCCGCGCCCGCTCGGGCGCGTTTTGGGCTTGATCGTGCTCACGGGCCGGCGAACCGGTCGTTCAGGGCCAGTCCCCGGTCTCTGTCGCCCCTGACGGGGCTCGAAATCTTGATGGCGCCAACAGATTCAGCCAGGCCTCCCGATCGGGTGCCACGGCTGAGCTCGCTCAGCCGTGTCTTCGCGAACGCGTAAAGGAAGCCGAACTCCTGCTCCCGGTCACCCACCATGATTAGCCGCCGAAAGAGCACGGCTGAGCAAGCTCAGCCGTGGCACCCACCCGGTGGGCATCTACTCACCCACCGTCGCCTCCCGTGTAACTATTTTCCAAGTTGTTTACACGCGCATAGAAACACGGTCTTCTCAGCCTGTTCCCGATCTGGGAAAATCAGAAGAGCACTCCGAATTATACGCCGGCCCGATCGAACAGCCGCATCTTCAGGCGGGTGAGCGGGTTCGGTTCGCCTCTCGAGGACGGGCGAGCGGCGCGGTTCCGCGTGCGCGCGGGTGGCTGGGGTTCCGCTTACGGCGGCGGGTGGCTGGGGTCGAACCGTCTCGGTTCGCCCCCAGATGCCTGAACCCTGGGGCCGCGCTGCGCGCGTTCCCAGCCACGCTCCTTTCCTGAACACACCTCTTTAGCACTTTCTCAAGGTCTCAACATGCAGAATGGAAACGGTCTCCAGAACGGAAACGGTCACGCCAAGTTGCCGAGAGAAAACATGTGGTTTTCGAGCGAGGAAGAGCTCCTCGCCGATCTGGATCGGGAGCTGGCGGAACTCACCCGGCAGGTGCGGGAGAGCGCCGCATGGAATGAGCAACACGCCAACGGTCAGGCGACCAACACTCGCGCCCCCGCCAAAAGGTTCCGGCTGCTGACCGCGGCTCAGCTCAACGCGGGCCAATACGAAACCCGCTCTCTGATCCCCGGCGTGCTGACGGCCGGTCAGCCCGGCGGCATCTTCGGGGCGTTCAAGTCGCTCAAGACGTCAATCGCGGCTGACCTCTTAATCTCCTTGGCCAGCGGGACGCCGTTTCTGGGCCGCTTCCCCGTGCCCGAGCCGGGGCGGGTGCTGTTTCTCTCGGGCGAATCGGGATTGGCCGCGTTGCAGTCGATCGCTCGGCGGATTTGCGCCGAGCGGGGGCTGTCGCTCGATTCGCTCGACAATTTCAAACTGTCGCCCGACTTGCCCCGGCTCGACCGGCCCAGCGACGTCGCGGCTCTCAAACAGCTCGTCGAGGACGAAAAGCCGGTCTGCGTGGTGATCGATCCGGCTTATCTGGCGCTGGGCGGCGACCAGAGCCGCAACCTGTTTGCCATGGGCTCGCTGCTGCATCCGCTGGCCGAGCTCTGCGAGTCGACCGGCTGCACGGTGCTGGTCGTGCATCACTGCAAGCGTTCGAGCAAGCTGGGAGACCCGGCCACGCTGGATGATATTGCCTGGAGCGGCTTTGCCGAGTTCTCGGCCCAATGGCTCTTGCTGTCGCGCCGGCGCCCCTACGACCCCGGGACGGGACATCACGAGTTGTGGCTGAGCGCCGGCAGCCGAGCCGGCGACCATGGCTTGTGGGAATTGGATGTCGATGAAGGGGTGGTTCAAGAGCCGAAGGGTCGCACCTGGAAACCGGCAGTCCGCCCGGTCACGTCTCTGCAGGCGCTGACGGACGAGCGCTGGGTCGCGGCCACCGAAGACCGCAACCAGCGCCGCCGCGCACTCTCCTTCGATTGTCAGTGCCAGCGCACGCTCGAGTTCTTGTCGGCTTACCCGGACGGACGCACGGCCCGGTCCATCCGCGACACTCTCGGCTTCAGCGGCGACCGGATCAACCGGCTGCTCGACTGGCTCATCGAGAAGGGGCACGTGGTCAAAACGACGGACAAGATCGACTGGCGGCGGCCGATCGTGACTTACAGCCGGGTGCAGATCGTGGACCTGTCTGAGGCGGCGATCAAGTCGCAGCGCGTGTCGCGGGCTGATCAGAAAGTGTACGACGTCGGGACGGGACAGTTTGTGGATCAAAAGGAGTCCCGTGCTTCGGGCACCTCGACCTGTCTCAACCTGGAGGAGATGCGTCGAACGTTGGAACAGCGGAGGGGACAGGTGCCGACGAGTGAGGCACCGGCATCGCATCCCAAGCCGGAAGAACCGCTGACTGCGTGCGCGGCTCCTTTGCCGGAAGCCGCGCCCGGCGAGGGGGCATTGCCCCAAGCCGCGCCGGAGGTGGGACGGGACACGGGACGGGACGGGACCGAGAACATGGGACGGGACACATCAGCAAATACCGCTGGGGACACAAACGCAACGACGGGACGGGACACCGTTGCGGAGAAACCGAAATGCGAAGATCCCTTCCCACCCGCACCGGTCCCAGGAACCGTGTGGTGGAAGGCGGCTCGCGGCCAGGGCAGCGGGCAGTGAGCCGCTGAATGGGAGCCCCCGAACGGGGGCGACAGAGCGCTGGAACAGCAAGTCTTTCCAGCCGGCGGAACTCCGGTTGCCCGGCGCTCCTCGACCGCGAACTTTAGCCGAAGAGGTGAGCAGCCTTGTAAGAATTACAGGCATGGCCCGCGAAGGGCGTCCCGGCTTGAACTAGAGAGGCAAGCAGGTGGAATTCGTAAATTCTTGTGGGGGAAAAACTTACAACCTTGGAACGATTGGTTAAAGATTTCTCTGTGCGAGTTTTGGGCAAATGGTTTAAACTTTGCTCCCGACATAGCCAACCGGCCGGAGTTGCCGGTTGACGGACGAATGGAATTCGCCGCCTGTGTTTGGGAAACGATCTCAGGGAAGAGATACTCGCATGGATGCTCGGCTTTTGCGCCTGGCCGTGTTTGTTCCCGCCCTTCTCCTTCTCACCGTCTCGTCTTCTCTGGCAGCCGGTTACTCGTACACGACGCCGAATTTCGTCGTCAATGCGCCGAGTGCGGAGTTTGCCAAGCAAGTCGGGGAAACCGCTGAACGCTATCGAGCGCAGCTCGCGCACGAGTGGCTGGGGCATGAATTGCCCCGCTGGTATCGTCCCTGTCAGGTGACGATCACGCAGGTGGGCCAGGTGGGAGCGGGCGGCGCGACGACGTTTACGTTCGCCGCCGGTCAGGTGTTCAACTGGAACATGCGGGTGCAGGGTTCGCCCGAGCGGATTCTCGACAGCGTGATTCCGCACGAGGTGAGCCACACGATCTTTGCGAGCCACTTTCGCCGCCCGCTTCCCCGCTGGGCCGACGAAGGGGCCGCTTCGCTGGTCGAGCACGAGTCGGAGCGCCACCGCCAATTGATGCTGCTGCGGCAAGTGTTCAACACGCCCCAGCGCATTCCCCTTCCGCAATTGATCGCCATGAAGGAATACCCCAGCGACATGCAGAGCGTGCTGACCTTGTATGCCGAGGGATACTCGCTGGCCGATTACCTGGTGCAGTCGGGAGGGAAAGATCGCTATTTGCACTTTTTGCAGAGACGCTTACGACCGCGATTGGAACTATGCGATTCACACGTACTACGGCCTCCCCGACGTGGTGTCGCTCGAGCAGCGCTGGCGCGACTGGGTGATGGCGGGAAGCCCCGAGATCCCCGACTCGAGAGGCCGGATGGTGGCCCAGGCCGACGCTCATGGCCGTCAACCGGTGGTCCGTGCGCAGAGCCCCGACGCCACGTCTGAACCGGCCGAGTCGGTGCCCACCACCCGCGTCGCCCGTCCGTTTCCCAAAAATGACGATCTCGTCGCTCCGGCTCCCGTCGATCGCCGGGCGATGAGCGTTCGCGGCGAAGAGCAGAGGTCTTCCGCGATCGGAGTGGCCGACGACTCAGACAACGCTGAGCCGATCGACGCGGCTCGAGCGGCCGCCTTGCGACAGGACGGACGTCAGCAGATGCAGAGCGCGGGCTGGCAGCCGGCTGCCTGCACGGCTTCGAACTCAGCGCGCTCGAACTCAGCGGGCTCGAACACCGCCGCGACGGTCGCGGAGACCCACACTCAAGCCAATTCCGACGAGCGGGCCGCCAGCGAATCGTCCGCCCGCCGCCGCTTCCGCACCGCGAAGGAACGACACAGCGTCGATCCGAATGCCGACGCGAGCAAGTCTCAAAGCCCCTTCGAGGAGGCGCCGACCCAGATCACCGAACGCGATCTGGCCGACGCACAGACTCCCTTTCACATGGAGAACTAATCCCCTCGGGGATTGGTCTCTCGAATCCTTCGGTTCTGAATTTTTCTGTCCGATTCTTTTCTGTTCTGTTCTTTTCTGTTCCGATCAGAGACCCAGGTCCGCAGTGTGAGGTTGGCGTCGCTCTGGACGCCCGCACCGGCAATCCGGCTTCCCGCAGGGCCGGCCTGTCGAAGGTCGTTTAAGGACTCGGCCAAATATCCATGGTCCCCTCCGCTCCCTAACGGGTAGGTGACCGAGTCACAAAGCGAGCAGACGTCGACCATCGCACGGAACGAGCCACCGCATTCGGTGGCTCGTTCTTTTTTTGAGCCCGCTTCTTTTTTGAGCGCGTTTCTTTTCTTGTGCCGGCTGCCAAACGGTTGTGAGACCGGTCAGAAGCGCTAGAATACCTCTGGCTGGCAACTGACCGGCTCAAGTGGCCGGCGGTGATCGCCGCCCGATTGCACTGTCTTTCGCACCACATTGTCTTCAGCACTGCATTGTCTTCAGCATCAACGGCACACGAGGGTTGAAGGAGATCTGACATGGCCTACACGCTTCCCGAGCTTCCGTATCCCGAAAACGCGCTCGAGCCGCATATCGATGCGCAAACCATGAACATCCACCGCACGAAGCACCATCAGGCCTACATCAACAACGTCAACGCGGCGCTCGAGAAGTACCCGAATCTCGCCAACAAACCGATCGACCAGCTAATGCGTGAGCTTTCCTCGGTTCCCGAGGACATCCGCACGGCCGTGCGCAATAACGGCGGCGGGCACGCCAACCACAGCATGTTCTGGGTGATCATGGGGCCAAAAGCCGGGGGCGATCCGGCCGGCGATTTGGCCCAGGCAATCACCAGCACGTTCGGCAGCATGCCCACATTCCGCGAACAATTCAACAAGGCGGCGGCGACGCGGTTCGGCAGCGGCTGGGCCTGGCTGTCGGTCGACAAGGGGAAGCTCGTCGTCGAGAGCACTCCCAACCAGGACACGCCTCTTTCTGAGGGCCGCACGCCGATTCTCGGGGTCGACGTTTGGGAACACGCATATTACCTGAAATACCAGAACCGCCGTCCTGATTATGTGACCGCGTTTTGGAACGTAGTGAATTGGGGCGAAGTGGCGAAGAGATTCGCGTCCGCGAAGTGAGGCGCGGCTCAAATCGAGTTGTTACGGGCCATCCGCCAGTTTCGGATGGCCCTCTTTTATTGGGGCATACGCCGGCGATTTTGCCGATATCTAAAGAGACGGTCTCTGGGGGGAGATTGCCGGATGAGGGGACGTTTCGGGCGATTGGCTTTAGCGGCGCTGGCGATGGCCGGCGCGTCGGGCTGCGTCGTCCCCAGCTATCATCAGCCCGCTGGCTTCAGCAGCACCTTCCAACGCCAGGTTTACGGCATGGATCCAGCCCCACCTCCGATCGACGGCGGGTTGGCGACGATTGCCACGCGTCCGGGAATTTTTTATCCGGAGACGGCATTCGGTGATCTGCCGAGGACCTACGAAGAGCCAACCCTCGCCAATCGAAGCACAGACGGACCAATGATTCTCGGCACCGATCCGCTCAGTCCGCCTCCAAAAGTTGCCAAGAAGCCGGACGACCTCGGCCTGTAAGTCGGCTGGGTGGCACCGGGGGCTTGTCCGCCAGTGGGCTTTTCTAAACGCGCGAATCAGACATTGGCGGACGAGCCGCCAGTGCCACCCGAAGGTAAGAAGCTCCCTGATTGTGAGCGCCGACGGCTGCGAGATATCATCAGTGACGTTGCGCTTTCCCCCGCCTTCGTCTCTCTTTCAGCGAGCCCGCCATGGCCAGCACTCAGCCCCGCAAGGAATCCGCTTCCACATCCCGACGCGCGTTCTTGAAAACCGCCGGAGCAGCCAGCGTCGTTGCGGCCGCCGGGCCGACGATTCTTCGTGCCTCGGATAAAGCGGGGAGCAAAGCGCCCGTGCTGGGCAGCGGCGAGCACCAGTATGAGGTCGTCAGCCACACCTGGGGCGAATTGCCCAGCCACATTACCTGGGGCGAGACGCACGGCGTGACGGTCGATGCGGCCGGGCTCGTGTATATCAAGCACCGCAACTACGCCAAGACGCCGATGGATGCCATCGTCGTCTTCGATCCGCAGGGGAAGTTCGTCCGTTCGTTCGGCAAGGAGTTTCACCGCGGCGGACACGGGATCGATCTTCGCAAAGAGGGGAACGAGGAGTTCCTCTATCTTTGCGACGTGCAGCACGGCATCGTCGCCAAGACGACCCTCAAGGGCGAACACGTCTGGGTCAAGTGGGTGCCGGAAGAGCCGGGCGTCTATACAGGGAACAACAAATACAGCCCGACCAACGTCGCTTTCGGGCCCGACGGCGGGTTTTACATCGGCGATGGTTACGGCTCGAATTACATCCACCAATACGACAAAGACGCCAAATGGGTGCGAACCTGGGGCGGCTTCGGCGACGCTCCGGGCAAGATGAAGACGCCGCACGGACTGTGGCTCGACGATCGGCCCGGGCGAACCCCCACGCTGGTCGTCGCCGACCGCGCCAATGCCCGGCTGCAATACTTCACGCTCGACGGAAAGCACCTGTCATTTGTCCACGACGTCAGCTTTCCCGCGCACTTCGACCTGCGCGGCGACGTGATGATGGTTCCCGATCTTCACGCTCGCGTGTCGTTGTTTGATCAGGACAACAAAGTCATCACGCACCTGGGCTACGATCCGGCGTGGACGAAGCAAGTCTTGGCGAACAACTTCAAGATGCGCGGCACGCCCAAAGACTGGCAAGCGGGCCGCTTTGTGCATCCGCACGACGCGTGCTTCGATCACAGCGGGAACATCTTCGTCGTGGAATGGGTGCCGACCGGACGCGTTTCGCTGCTGCGAAAGGTCTGATTTCCGGCCCAAGTCGAAGCGGGGCAGGTCATCGTCCGCGTTAATCGCCTCGAATCCGCCGGGCGATCGGCGTTGCAAGCGCCGCCGACGGGGACGATGATGAAAGGTGCGGCCAAGAGTCCCCGTCACGTTGCGGGTCCGGGCAGGGCTGAGCCGCTGAGCCGAAGCGCCTCAGCCGTGGTGCCCGAAGATCGAGCGTTCGCGGAACGGGCCTTGTTCCTGCCGCTTCCTGAATCGCCGACGACGAGTTTTATTCATGTCCTCGGAGAATGGGGCCGCGACGAACGGCAACGGAAAAAATTTGCCGGCGACGGCGCCATCGTCGCCAGGCTCTCACGGACCGTCGCTGGTGCTCTCGAGCCGGTCGCTTCGCAAGCGGGGATCGCTGCCGCTGGCCGCCTTCCTGATGGGCGTGGGGGCCTTCGCGCTCACGCTGGGTGTGGTGATCAGCAGTTTTCTCCAAAGCCGCGAGGAAGCCAAGCAACGTTATCTGCAAACGACCCGGACCGAAGTTCGGATGCTGGCCACCGCCATCGAGCTTGGACGCAAGGACATTGCTGCCACGAATACCAACCTCGCCGAGGCCGTGCGACAGAATTGGGAGCAGCAGGTTCGCAAGGCGGTTCTCGAGCTGTGGATGCAGGCCGGGCACTGGGTTCTCGCGCCGGATGAGAACTTCGTCATCGTCGACAACCAGACCGGCGACGTCGTTTTGAATATCGCCGCGCAGCGAACCGGGGACACCACCTCATCCAATCCAATCGTGCGAAACCTGATTCTCGGCGTTCGGGAACAGAAGGGGATCTCCGCGCTCGAGCGCAGTCCCATCAAGTTCACCGGAGAGTTTCGCTCGCCAACAGGGCAAGAAATGTTGGGGTCGTTCCTGGGTCTCTCCGAACCCAACCAAGCGATCGGACGTGACTGGCTGCTTGGGATCTATCGCTCGAAGGAAGGCCTTTACGAGTCGGAACTCACGTTCGGACTTTTCGGCACGTCGATTCAGTTCGCCAGCACCGGCAGCCTGGTCCTCGCCTGCATCCTGGCGATGCTGACTTCGCTGTTCTTGATGTACTACACCTACAACCTCGCTCGTCGCGAGCAAGCGCGGACTGAGGAGGCCCGGGCGCGGCTGGCCGCCATCGTGCAAGATTCGGACGATGCGATTTTCAGCCAGACCTTCGAGGGCCGCATCACCAGTTGGAACCGCGGGGCCGAGCGCGTATTCGGATTCACCGAATCCGAGGCAGTCAACTGCGACAGCCGCACGCTGATCCCCTCCCAATCCGAGGAGGAAGAGCAAAGGATCATCCGGCAAATTCAGGAGGGCGAATCGCCCCCCGAACATGCCTTGGAAACTATCCGCACGCGCAAGGACGGTCGTCCGATCCACGTCTCGCAATCGGTCTCTCCGCTCGAAGACAGCAACGGCCGGTGCGGGGGTGTTTCGATCATCGCTCGCGACATTACCGCCCACAAAAACCTCGAGCGCGAGGTGCTGGAGGTCACCGGCAGCGAGCAGCAACGAATCGGCCGCGAGTTGCACGACAGCCTCGGCCAAGAGCTGACCGGATTAAGCTACCTGGCCAAGGGACTCACCCAAAAACTCGTCGCGGAGAACAGTCCGCAAACCGGGATCGCCCAGACGATCGCCGACGGCGTGCAGCGCGCCCTGCGCGAAGTCCGCACGGCCGTACAGGGCTTGGTGCCGGTCGAGGTCGACGCCGCGGGCTTTATGGCGGCCCTCGAGAAGCTGGCCGCGGAAACGAGCACCCGTTGCGGCATCGACTGCCGCGTCGAGGGAGACGATCGCGTTTCCATCGACGATAATGTCGTGGCGACGCATCTCTTTCGCATCGTGCAGGAAGCGATCAACAATGCCGTCAAGCACGCGCAGCCGCGACAGATTCTCGTTCGTCCGGAGCTGTCCAACGGGACGATTCGCGTTACTGTTCAGAGACGACGGCGTCGGAATCGTCTCGGGGAGCCCCGCGAGGAATGGCGGAGGGATGGGCCTGAGGATCATGCAATACCGCGCGGGCGTGATCGATGCGACCCTCGAAGTTCGCCGCCGGGCGGGCCACGGAACGGCCGTTGTCTGCCAGATCAAGAACCAGGCTCCTATGCCTGAGCAGAAACCGTTCGGAAATCATGAAACGCACCGCAACTGACACTCATCGCGCCCGCATTTTAATCGTCGACGATCACCCCCTCGTTCGCAGCGGGCTGAGACTGCTCATCGACTGCGAACCCGACCTCACGGTCTGTGGGGAAGCGGCGAACATCACCGACGCGATGCGTCTGCTCGAGAGCCAAAAGCCCGATTTGCTGATCGTCGATTTATCGCTCAAAGAGAGCAGCGGACTGGAGCTGATCAAGCGCATCAAATCCAAGAATTTGGACGTCAAGATGCTGGTCAGCTCGATGTTCGAGGAATCGCTGTATGCCGAGCGGGTGCTCAGCGCGGGGGCCCTCGGATACGTTCACAAACAAGAGGGAATGGAGCGGGTGATCGAGGCCATTCGTTGCGTCTTGTCGGGCCGCGTGTGGCTGAGCACGGCCATGAGCGACCGCATGCTGCGGAGAATGACCACCTCTCAGACACCGTCCACGCAGTCGCCCGTGCACGCACTTTCAGACCGCGAGCTCGAGGTCTTCGAGCAGATTGGCCGCGGCCACGCGACCAAGGATATCGCCCGACAACTGCACCTGAGCATCAAGACCGTGGAAAGCCATCGGGAGAAGATCAAAGCCAAGCTCGGGCTGAAATCGGGGTCGGAGCTGAGCCGCGCCGCCGTGCAGTGGGTTCTCGAACAGGGGGGTTAATCCCTAGACCAGGAGGGACCGGTCCCAAACTAGACGATTTGTTTTGACGGGATTCCCCGGAACGCGATAGCATACTGGGTAACCGTTGCCGGGGAAGGCGTGGCCGGTCGCGACAGCTTCCCGCTGTTTCGAGCCGGCAGAGTTGCCGGGTGCCCAGGAAGACTTCCGGGGCCCGGATATTTCGCGCCGTCGAGTGACCGCCGTATCTTGGATCCGTTTCCGTTCGAGAGTCTTCGCCTGCTTCCTCGAAGGAGGTGCACAGTGTCACAACGCCGTGCCTTGAAGGGTTTCACGCTGATCGAGTTGTTGGTGGTGATCGCGATCATTGCCGTTCTCATCTCGCTGCTGCTCCCCGCCGTGCAACAAGCGCGCGAGGCCGCGCGGCGCACGCAGTGTCTGAACAACTTAAAGCAGATGGGGCTGGCGCTTCACAACTATCACGACGTGAACCAGCGGTTCCCGATCGGCCAGATCGCGGTCCTGTTCCTCGATTCGGTCAACGTGACCGGTTTCCAGCACTCCGATCCGACGGAAGCTTCGACGCTGACGGCCAACGGATTCAACGGAAATAACGGAAACGGTGGGAATGGCGGAAACGGCGGCAACGGAGGGAACGGCGGGAATGGCGGCAACAACAACAACATCGGCGGCTTCGGGCTGCACGGCACAAGCTGGATGCTGCAAATCCTCCCCTTCCTCGAGCAAACCCAGCTCTACAACGAGTGGAACTTCCAGCTCAACGTACGGGCCAACGGCGAGCTTTTGACCTCGACCAATCAGTCGCAACCGGCCCAGACCGACATCGCCGCCTACTACTGTCCTACGCGGCGAGGCAGCATGAACACCGCCAAATACACCAACGTCCGCCGTATCGATTTTTATGAGCCCGGCACGATCCCGTGGTCGCGGGGGGGCAACGACTACGGCGGCTGCATCGGCGCGGGCATCGGCTGGTTCACGACCGTGATTCCCATGCCGCAGGATACTTTTGCCACGCCGACGATCACCGACATCGGCACATTTGAGCTGACCACACAGCAGATCCAGCAGCAAGAGCTGCTCAACCCCGTCGAGGTCTTCGTCCCCACCGGGAATGTCCTGGGGCTGTTCTCGGTCAACCGCTCGCTCGGAATTCGCGACTGCACGAATGGAACCTCCAACGTCATCATGATCGGCGAGGTGCAACGATTGAATGGGACGGATCTCTTTAACACTGGCAATGTGCTCGATCCGAGGGACGCCCAAACGATCAGTTGCGACGGCTGGGCTTGGGGCGGTGCCGCCACGCTGTTCAGCACGCGGAACCCGCCGAACCGTCCCTTTACGTTCGACACTCCGGGAAGCGACCACACGGGGGGCATCATGCAGGTCGGTCTGGCCGATGGAAGCTGCCGAGCCCTGAGCCAGAACATCGACCTGAACACGTTCAACAATCTGGGCTGCATCGCCAGCAACAAGCCGGTCACCAACTGGAACGTCGAATAGTCGGCTAGTCGCCGCGCAGGGAGCGCCGATGTCGATCCGCTTCTCGTGTAGTTGCGGCCGCAAGCTCAAAGTTTCCGATGAAAAAATCGGAATGAAGGTGCTCTGCTCGTCCTGCGGGGCCACGCTCAAGGTCCCGAAAAAATCGATGGACGAGTACTGGCAGGACGTGCCGGTCAAAAGTGACGCGTCGAAGGTCGACTACGCCGGGGGACTCAAGGAGTTCCTCGTCAACTTCCTTCCGGGCGGGGTGGTCATCGCGCTCATGTGCTGGTTCGCGTATTTTCTGTCGAACCAGATCCTCACGGGGCGCGGCAACTATCCTCCGCTCGGGCAGGTATCCGGCAAGGTGACGCTGGGCGGCCAGCCGCTGCCCAACGCCACGATCCGCTTTGCGCCGAAGGATCCCATTTACGGCGAAGGGCAGAATGGGAAACGCCTGGCGGCCTCAGTCTCGTTCGGCGTTACGGACGACAACGGCAACTTCACGCTGATGTACGTGAAGGATGTGAACGGCGCTTATGTCGGAATGCATAAGGTCACCATCGAAGCCAAAGATCCCTCCGGGCGAGAACGATTGCGTCCCGAGTTCAATGGGAAGTCCACTCTCGAGCGCGAAGTCAAAGCGGGCTCGCAGGTGATGGATTTCGAAGTCCAGTCAAACGAATCCACGAGCACGATCGCCACGCCCGCTCCGCAACAGCAACCTTAATATCGAGCCAGAAGAAATCTGCCAACAATTCTTGTTCCCCTCTCCCCTTGCGGGAGAGGGGTCAGGGGTGAGGGGCCGGCCGTTGACTCGCCACGGGGACCGCGCGCGGCAACTTCGACGCTTTCCAACCGAAGCCGAGGCATTTCTCTGGCGGCAGCTTCGGAGCCTCGCTTTCCACGGTCTGAAATTCCGATGTCAGCTCTTGCTGGGAAAATACATCGTCGATTTCGTCTGCCTTAAAAAACGCTTAGCGGCGCAAGAGGACCCCTCACCCCTGACCCCTGTCCCGCAAGGGGAGAGGGGACGATGAGCGCTGGGAACTCCGACCGGCAAGGCGATCCGGCTCACGAGCCGCTGGGTTCGGCAGGCGCCCTGCGCTGTCTGCGGCCGACTCGACGAGCAACCTGCCGAGTGAGACAACGGTTCCGGCGGGGCACTTGCCTCCGTGGAACGTCTCGACGCTCGACCCGGCACCACGGCACTCGTGGCGCGACTGGAAGACGCTGCTCGGTCCCGGAATTCTTCTGGCCGGATCCTCAATCGGTGCCGGCGAGTGGTTGTTCGGACCGGCCGTGTCGGCGCAGTTCGGCGGCACATTCCTTTGGCTGGCGACCTTAAGCATCGTCACGCAGGTGTTCTACAACCTCGAGGTGATGCGCTACACGCTCTACTGCGGCGAGCCGATTTTCGCCGGGTTCTTCCGCCTGGCGCCGGGCCCCAAGTTTTGGACGTTCGTGTACCTGGTGCTGTGCGTCTCGCATATCTGGCCCTTCATGGCCTCGAATGCGGCCGTACCGCTCGCCGCCGCCCTGCTGGGACATTTGCCCGGGAACAATCTGATCCACGTGGCCGGCTACGTCTTGAGCGAGTCGCGGCTGGTCAAGTTGCTGGGGTACGTGCTCTTTTTGCTGGCTTTCGTGCCCCTGATTTTCGGCGGAAAGATTTACAACGTCCTGGAACGGATGATGACGGCCAAGCTCGTGATTGTGCTTGGTTTTCTGGTATCGATCTCGCTCTTGCTGATCGCGCCGCGCAACGCGTGGGAGGTTTTTACCGGGTTCTTCCGCTTCGGCCAGGTCGCCCTGCGGGGAGACACGGTGATCGCCGGCCCGCATTTCGACGTGCGGATGCGCGAAGGAGACACGACGTACGTACTCAAGGGCACCTTTGAGGAGAGCCAGTCCGATCCGATTACAAAGTTCGGGGTCTGGGACGGCGCGCGATTGCAGGAGTTAAAGCAGCCGTTTTCTCCAACTGTGGCCGCGGATCGCAGCCGGCTCTTGGCACAAGTCCGCGAGCTTGTGCAGCCGGGCCGCTTTCTGGTCGAAACGCCGCACGGCGGCGCGGTCTGGCGGGTCACCGGCGCGCTGGGGTCTGACGGCTTATGGTCGGCGGAAAAAGTGACGCGCCGGGCTGCGGACGGATCGGTCACGCACTCTCGCCCCGACGAGCTGACCGGCCCCGACGCGCAGTTCGTCCAGAGCCTGGCAAAGAACCAAGGCTTCGAGCGTGTCGGCATCGTTCCCTATTGGAGGGAACATAAGCGGCTTCCCTTTCTCGATTGGCCTCTCTTGGCGGCGTTTGCCGCGATCGCCGGCGCGGGCATGTTGTCCAACGCGCTCTTCTCGAACTACGCGCGCGACAAGGGCTGGGGCATGGGCGCGAAAACCGGCGCGATCCCCAGCGCAGTCGGCGGACGCCGCGTTTCGCTCAGCCACGTCGGCAAGGTGTTCGTGGTGGACGCCGAATCGCAGGTTCGCTGGCGAGGTTGGCTGCGTCACGTGCGGCGCGACCAAATCATCTGGTGCACCTGCAGCTTCGTCGGCATGGCTCTGCCCTGCATGATGTCGCTCGAGTTTATCCGCAACGCGCCGGTTTCGGACGATCGTGTGGCGGCGCTCACCGCCGACGGTTTGGCGTCCCGCTTTCCCGCCTACGCCGGGTTCTGGTGGGTCAGCACGCTCTTTGTCGGCTTTGTGATCCTCGCGCCGAACGCGGTCTTCGCCGGCGACCTGATCGCCCGGTTGTGGACCGACTTGATCTGGATCGGCAGCTCGAAGGTGCGTAACCGGCCTGGCAACGCCGTGATGTACGTCTATTACGGCATCCTCGCGCTCTATTGTGCTTGGGGCCTCGTGGCGCTCACGATTTTGAGCCCTCTCAAGATCGCCATCTTGGCCACCGTGTTGGGAAACGTCGCGCTGGGCTTTTCGGCCTTCCATACGCTGGCCGTCAACCGCACGCTGCTCCCTCCGCCCTTGCGCCCCAACCTCTTTATGCAGGCGGGCCTGGCGGCGTGCGGCTTTTTCTTTCTGGGAATCACGGCAGTCGTCGTGTACGCGGCGTTCCAGTAGCGACACCCTGATTTGCGGCCGGCAGGTGCTGGCTCGGCGGATTTTCTTGGGGTACGCTTATAGGATCATGCGCGAGCTGAGCGAATTCCTGATCGTGGGATGCGTCGTCTGGGCGGCGTGGGTCATGCTGTCGCCCAAGCCGGTGTTTAAAATTCGCGTCGCCAAGGGATCGGTGCGCGTCACGAAGGGCAAAGTGACGGCTGACTTTCAGCAACAAGCCGCCGAAATCCTCAACCAGTGGAAGATCTCCCGTGGCTGGATCGGCGCGGTCAAACGCGGGCGACGCCTGACCCTCGTCTTTTCCCACAGCGTTCCGCCTGGTTGCCGTCAGCAACTTCGGAATTTGTGGACGAACTGCTAAACCGGCCCGCTGACTCTGCCGCCGAATTCCGGAAGCTTTGGATGGGGTCGTGTTATCATACTGATGACGCGATTGTCGCGCCGCGACAGCTCACCTCGACGACAATGCACGGAGAGCGCGTATTTTTTGCGGACATTATCCTTCAGTCCTGACAGGGCTTAAATCAAATCCACACGGCGAAATCGCGGATTGGCACCGCGTTCGCCTTTCAGGAGCTCCGGATCGAAAACATCGGAATCAAAACGATCGATCCAGACCCTCCCACGAGCACAAAAGGAAATGGCCATGATCGCCAAAAAGCTGCTGGTCGCTGGAATCGTCGGAACCGCCATGATGTTCACTGCCAACGCCAAAACTGCCACGGCCGCGCCGCACGTCCGTGTCGTCGCTCGCCCGGTCGTCGGCGGGTATTGGGGCCGCCCGTACTACTACTCGTATCCAACGGTCTATGTTCCGCCCGCACCGGTGGTCGAGACGCCGGTGGTGACGGCGCCGGCCTATGCCTGCGGATATTGGAGCAACGGAGTGTGGATCGGCGCGCCGCGCGTCGGCATTCGCATCGGACGCTAGATGACGCCCGCATTGGGCCCGCCATGGCTGAGTGGCGGGCTCGGGGCATTAAGCTCGAAGTCCGAATGACGAAGGAATGACCGAATGATCAAAGCACGAAGCTCAACGCCTGCATTCGTGCTTGGTGCTTCGTGCTTCCTTCGTCATTCGGGCTTCGTCATTCGGGCTTACGTAGTCGAATCTCGGCGCACGGGGAGTCATTCGTCGCCGCCGACTTCGTTCATGCCGAGTTGGCGCATCTTGCGGTAGAGGTTCGAGCGATGCACGCCCAAGAGACGGGCCGCCTCGCTCATGTTCCCTTGCACGCGCTTGATCGATCGGCGGATGAACTCTTGCTGGAATTTGCGACTGGCCATCTCCAGCGACATGTCGCCCGAGGGTTCCAGCGCCGCCTCGCGGCCCGGGTTGAGAATGAAGGCCAGATCCTCGGCTTCGACTTTATCCCCGCTGCCGAGGTAGACGACGCGCTCCATCAGGTTGCGCAGCTCGCGGACGTTGCCGGGCCACGAATGCGATTGCAGCCGCCGCCGCGCGTCGGCCGAAAACTTGAGCGACGGCCGCCGCGCTCGAGCGCAGAACTGTTTCAAGAAATATTCGGCCAGCGGAATCACGTCTTCCGGACGGTCGCGCAAGGGCGGCAACATCTGGGTCACGACGCTGAGGCGGTAATACAGGTCCTCGCGAAATTTTCGCTGGCGCACCAAATCGGCCAGGTTCGCGTTGGTCGCGGCGATGACCCGCACATTGATCGGGATACTTTGCGAGCCGCCGACGCGAGTGATCACCTTCTGCTCGAGCACGCGCAAGAGTTTCGCCTGCCCGGCGAGACTCATGTCGCCGATTTCGTCGAGGAACAGCGTCCCCGTTTCAGCCAGCTCAAACTTGCCGCGCCGCATTTCGCGGGCATCGGTAAAAGCCCCCTTTTCATGGCCGAAAAGCTCGCTTTCGAGCAGTGTCTCTGCGAGTGCGGCACAATTGACGGCGATAAAGGGCAGCGCGGCTCGCGGCCCCTGAAAATGCAGCGACTGGGCGACGACCTCCTTGCCGGTGCCGCTCTCGCCCAGGATCAGCACCGGCAGATCGGTCGCCGCCAGCCGCACGACCGTCGCGCGCAACGCGACGATCGCGGGGCTCTCGCCGATAATCTGCACGCCCTGTGTGACCTGCTCGGTCAACTGTTCGATGCTGCGCGTCATTTGCTCGCGCTCGCGCGCATTTTGCAGTGCGATGGCCGCGGGGACTCCGAGCTGGGCCAAGGTCTCCTCGTCGTCGTCGGTAAAGGGGCCCTCAGTGCGGTTGATGACTTCAAACGCGCCGATCAAGTTGCCTTCCACGTCGCGGAGCGCCTGGCAGAGCAAGTTGCGGGTGGTGAATCCGCTGGCGACGTCGACGCTTTTGTCGAAGCGCGGATCGCGATACGCATCGTCGACGCGGATCGACTTGCCCGTCTGCACGACCTGACCCACGATGCCCGACGTGTCGGGCAAGCCGCAGATTTCGGCCGTTCATGCCGAGCGCGGGCCGCGCCACCAGCTCGTGGTGGTAGCGATCCCACAAAAAGATGCTGGCCCGCTCGCAGCCGAGAATGCGTGTGGCGGCTGTCGCAACGAGCTCGAGCAGCGGTTGCGATTCGCGCATGCGCGAAAACGCCGTCGCCACTTCGAGGGTGCTGGCCAGTCGCTCGACGCGCTGCAATCCTTTGGCATGCCGCTCGACGATTCCGAGACAGATGCCCAGCACGCGACTGGTTGCGACGACGGCCGGCAGCAGGCTCTCCGAGAGGCTGCGGCCCGCCATCAGCAGAACGTCACCGGTGCCCGCTCGCGCCGCTCCCAGAGGGGCGGCCAAAAAACGCCACCCATCAGACGACCCCTCGCCCTGAAAAGACCCTGCATCCCGGTCGAGCACTTCGTCTAGCAGCCGATGGGGGATTTCGTCGAATCCGCGACGGCCCGTTTCTGCCACACGCGTCCACTGGGGAGCCCGTTTGTAGACCGAGCACCACTGGGCCGAAAACTCGGTCGTGATTTCCGGCAAGTGCCGATTCAGAAAGGTCGTTGGATTGGTGGCATCCAGGGAAGCCTCCAGCAGCCGTTCGGCCAACTGCAGGATTCCGCCCCCCGCCTCGGAGCGGGAAAGCCACGGCAAATCGCCCCAAGTCATCCAACGAGCTTTGACTGTAGTCAACGATGTTCTCCGTCCGCTTCCTGCGCAATCAATGTGATCGGCTGTTGTGACGCGCGCGATCCTTCTTGGGGGCGTTTCCCTGCGCCTGCGCGATCATAATGATTCTGATCATAGCAGCCACAAAGTCTTTCGCCATCATCCGACGAGCGCCTGCGAACGCTCAGCCTCGCTCGATTCGCGATAAGATTTTGCTTGCAGCGGCGAAGAGCGCCCGGATAATTGGTGAGGCGAGCGCGGCGAGTCACCGGCGAATGCGTGGCGGTCTTACGAGCGACTGTCGCAAATCGAGGATCGCAACAACTCGGAGGCCCAACGATGCAGTCAGCAGGCTGGCCACAATTCTCTGAGACAAGTTGGATCGTGACGATTTCCGTGTTGGGTGGAGTGGCCGTTGCCTGGGCGATTGTCGTCTGCGTGATCACGGTCTCGAAGATCGTCGTGCAGCATCGCGAACGGATGGCTCAACTCGGCATGAACATCAATCCGCAAACTGCGTCGGAAACGATTCCGCACCCGAAAGTCGATTCGTCCTTTCAAAGCGAATGGCCGCGCAAATCGGCGGTCGGCTGAAACGGCGACAATACCCGCGGCGTCCGCGACGGAATCAGTGCCCGACCGGAATGGCTTACAACCCCAGCGACCCGATGTGGCGGTACCCGACGCTCTGGCTGATCGCCGCCGCAATCTTTTTGGGGCTCTTGCTGCTGTACTTCCGGCACATCTGGTGACGCGCGTGACTCAGCGCCACGGATTGTAGTCCGGTTCGACGCGGTCGAGTTGCCGAATCATCGCCGACCACATAAACGGATAGCGACGCGGCTGCGTCAGCACGGCTCGCGATTGGCGCGCGACCTCCGGCGGAGCGGCTTTCAAAGGCAGACCCGTCGACAGGGCCGTCAAATTGATTTTGCAGGTGCGCTCCAGGTCGAGCATGTCGATCAGCGCCTGCTCCACCGATCCCGCACAAGTCAAGAGGCCGTGATTGGCAAGGATCAGCGCCCGCTTGTCGCCGAGCGATTCCACAATGCCGTCGGTCTGCTCGCCGTCGAGCACGATTCCGGTGTACTCGTCGTAGACGGCGTGATCTTCGAAGAACGAGCAGCCGGTCTGATCGAGCGGCTCCAGCAGAACGCCCAGAGTGCTGTAGGCGGTGCCCGCCGGCGGGTGCGTGTGGCACGCGCAGTTCACGTCGGGCCGCGCGTGATGGATGGCTGAGTGAATGCAAAAGCCGGCCAGATTGATCAACGGATGCCCGTCCACGATCTCACCGGCCGAATTCACCAGCACCAGATTGTCGGCCCGCACCTCGTTGAAGAACAATCCGAACGGATTGACCCAAAAGTACTCCGGAGCCCCCGGCACCCGCAGGCTGATGTGCCCGGCCACGCCGTCATCGAGCCCGGCCCGTGCCAGGAAACGGTAAGCGGCCGCCAGTTTCACCCGCTCCGCCCGAGCCTCGGGCGTGTTTGCCAATTTGAGGACGCGGTCTTTCTCCGCCGAGTCAGCAGCGACCCGTTCAACGGCAATCGACTCGGGATTGATGGTCGTCATGGTGCAGAACTCCGGAAAATTGCGGGAAAGGCACTCGCAACGAAGAGCATCGATCCTACCAGGGGCACGCCCCTGGACCTAGTGCGGCACCGTCTAGTACTGCTTGCAAAACAAAATCTGGGAGGCAAGATCCGGATGCATCGGCCGACAAGGGAAAGCGCGCGACGAATCGTTGGCAGACAGCAAAGGGTGTAGCCTCTTCGTGAGGATGTCGGAGGATCGCGCGATGCCAAAAACTCTTGTTCCCCCCTCGCGGGAGAGCCAGGATTCTTGTTCCCCTCTCCCCTCGCGGGAGAGGGGCTAGGGGTGAGGGGGCCAGCCGTTGACTCGCGATCAAGATCGCTCCCGGCAACTTCGACGCTTTCCAACCGAAGTGGAGGCATGTCTTTGGCGACGGCTTCGCGGCCGCGGCTTTAAAGGCTTGAAATTCCGCCGTCAGCTTCCGCTGGGAAAATACATTGTCGATTTCGTATGCCTCGAGAAACGCCTGATCATCGAGTTGGACGGTGGCCAGCATAACGCGGAAACACGGCGCCAGTACGATCGCGCTGCGCGATCAATGGTTGCGATCGCAGGGGTTCCAAATCCTGCGGTATTGGAACAATGAAATCTTCGACGAATGGGAGTCCGTCGCGGAAGCAGTGTGGAAAGCGGCGCAAGGGACCCCCTCACCCCCAACCCCTGTCCCGCAAGGGGAGAGGGGAGCATGACGGTTGCATTGCTTCCATGTTCCACGATTTTCCACGAGATGGTCTGCTAGCGGTGGCTTTGCGCCGCAAGCGTGACGTCCGGTGCCTAGCCTTGTTTGGAAGAAACTGGTCCCCGCCATTCAAGTCTGCTGGATTCGGGCCGCAGTCCGAAAACACCTGCTTGTCCGGGACTTCAGCTCACTCCTATAATGCCTGCGCTTCCCCCGCCCTCGGGGCTGCTGCAAGCCGTCTCGGGGGCTGAGTTTCCGCCGTTCCAACCCCATGTGGGCGTGCGATGTCTGAGTCTGAGTCTCTCCGCGGGCACTATTTGATCGCCGGCAAACGACTTCGGGACCGGAATTTCTACAAAACCGTGGTCCTGATGGTGGAACACGGTTCCGACGGGGCGATGGGGCTCGTGGTCAACCGTCCCTCGTCTGTCACCGTCGCCCACGCCCTCTCCGAGCACTTTAAACTGCCCGAGACCGACGACCTGGTTTACGTCGGCGGACCGGTCGAACCCTCGGCACTATTCATTGTGCACAACTCGCTGGAATTCGATTCGAACGAATCGGCGGTGATTCCCGGCGTCTACGTCGGCAGCAGCGCGGAGGTATTTGAGCAGATCGTGCGGTCATCGGCCGACGGAAACCCCGATTTGAGATTTCGGATTTATTCGGGTTGTGCCGGTTGGGGCGCCGGCCAGCTGGAGGGCGAATTGGCCCGCGGCGACTGGCACACTGTGCCCGCGATCGACGCGGCGATCTTCAGCGACGACCCGTATCGAGTTTGGGACGAGCTGATGGTCAAAGTGCAAGAGTCCAACCGCATCCTGCCGCAGCCATGCGGCAACCCCGAGTGGAACTGATCGTTGGAGTCCCGGCTTCAGCCGGTCTTCGGCCCAGCTCAAAACGGACGGCTGAAGCCGGGACTCCAGCAGAGGATTCGGCATGGACGTGATCTCCCTCTCGGATGGCCGCAGCGGTTCCACGGCCAAGATCGCTCCGGCCTTGGGCTTCAATTGCTTTGATTTCCAGGCTCGAGTCGGCGACGAAACCGTGCCGGTCATCGACGCCTCGCCGCAGTTCGCCGGTGGCAGCGAAAAGCCCAGCGGGCACGGCATTCCGATCCTGTTTCCCTTTCCGAACCGGATTCGCGGGGGACGGTATTCGTGGAACGGAAAGGATTATGAAATCGCCGCGTCGAACGCCTCTTTCCACGCGGCAAACGCCATCCACGGCTTCTGCCTCGATCGGCCCTGGCGGGTGACGTCGCGGGAGCCCAACTCGGCGGTCGGGGTCTTTCAGCTCAGCCGTGATGCGCCGGATCGAATGGCTTACTGGCCGGCCGATTTTCGCATCGAGGTGCGTTACGCGATTCGCGGCGCCGCGCTGCGGGCCGACATTCTGATCGTCAATCCGTCGGCCGAACCGCTCCCGTGGGGATTCGGAACGCATCCGTATTTCAAGCTGCCGCTGAGCGCGAAAAGCCGCTCGTCGGGGTGCCTGATCGTGGCGCCGGCCAGCCAGGAGTGGGAGCTGGTCGATTCCCTGCCGACCGGGCGCCGCTTGCCGATTTCAGAATTCAAGGATTTGCGCGACGGAGCGTATTTCGACGTGCTCAAGCTCGACGACGTGCTGACGGACCTTGGCGACGCCCCGACGGTCGAATGTTCGATTATCGATGAGCCAGCGGGCCTGCAAGTCACACAACGATTCCCGGCTGAGTTTCGCGAGCTGGTCGTCTACACGCCCCCAAACCGCGACGCGTTTTGCCTCGAGCCCTACACCTGCGTGACCGACGCGGTCAACCTTGAACCGCAGGGCATCGACGCAGGCTGGCGTGTGCTCGAGCCGGGCGGCGAATTCCGCACCTGGATCGAAATCGCTGCTGGCGAAGTGATCGCCTGAAGGACGGGCTCTCAATATCTTCGGAGCCGCGCACGTCAGTAAGCGGGCTATGACGCAGGCGGTCAACCACTGGGCACTGATCAAGAATTTGTATCTGAGTCGTAAGTTTCCAGTGTCGGCTGAACGATTCGCGAGGACTTGCTTGCAGCGCACACCTTTCCCAAACAGACGGCGCCGCCGTCGGATCCGGAACGACGGCAGAGCCGTCGGTTTGGGAAAGGGGGACGCGGCAACGATTCCATCGTCGCGCCTCCCAGCCTAGCGGTGCCGGTCAGACGGCTTTGTCGGCCTGCTTTTCCGACGTCTGGGACGCATCGGTCCGAGCCGGAATGGCTGGGGCATGATAGAATCAATTGTGCCGACAGCGCGGGTGCGGCATCCAAAATTTGTGGCCGCGGGGGAATTGTGTGATCTCGACCTGCCGACCGTTCCCGAGAACAGTCTCCGTTTGCCCGCTGAGCGGATTGATCGCCTGGGTGGCCGCCGCGAGCTTCTTCGCCGCATTCCCAATTCACAGCGTCGCAGGTGAGCCGGCGCCCGCGGAATTGAGCCTCGCAATCGAGTCGCTGCATCTCGGGTCAATCTACACCTACTACAATCCGCCGGCCGGATCCCGGTTCTTGGCGGTTCAGCTCAAAATCACCAATCACGGTTCTAAGCCTGTGGCGATCCGGCCGCAGGATGTCGTGCTGCGCTGCGACGGGACCGACTACAAGCTGAAGGATCCGGTCGGCGGGTTGCGGAATAGCGCGTTCCAAGTCCGCGGCCGCACCGTAGTGATCTCGAAGTTGCAGCCAACGGTCGACCTTCCGATCGAGCCCGACAAGTCGGCCGAAAAGTGGTTCGTGTTCGGCGGACTTCCCGCGGGCACTCAGGTTCCGCCAATGGTGTTACGCATCGCCGCGGGCGGAAACGCCCAAGAGATCGACATTAACGAGGCGGGCCGCCGCGAGATGAAACTGACGGTCGAGCGGATCGGTCCGCGCGGGTGCCTGGCCTTGTTGACCATTGGGGGTGAGCTCAACACGGTCAACGTCGGCAGCCTCGTTGGAACGCTCGAATCCCTGGTCGCTCAAAAATGCGTGCGGGCGGTGATCCGGTTCAATCGCTCGGCACCTCGGCTCGACGGACAAATTCTGAGCTGGTTGCAGCAGGGGGCATTTCTGGCCGGTCGCGGCGAGAACAACAACGCGCAGCTGCCCGTGTTTCCGTCCGCTCTGCGGGAATTGCACCTGGCGTCGTTGCCCAATCGCGTGTCGGACAATTTCGAGGGCGCCTCCGGCGACGAGCCGAGGATTCACCGGCGCGATGCGCTTGCCGTGCGGGCCGCCCTCAAGTCGGCCATTGAATCCTTGCCGCGGGCCGAGCTGCTCGCCGAGATCGAAACCGGACATCCCCTGGTGCGTCCCGCCGCGCTTGCCGACGGCGGCAGTCGGTTGACGGCCGAGGACCTGCCGCTCGTGTTGCGTTTTGCCGACGGCAAAGATGTGAAGATGCAGCTCGCGGCGCTCACGGCGCTGCGACATTTCGGCGAACCCGCGGCGATCGACAAGCTTCTCTTCTACGCTCGAAAGAACGTCGAGCCGACGGTCTCGGCGGCGATCGAGAGCCTGGCCGCTTCCCGCTACGCGGTCGCTCATCAGGCCCTGTTGGACGTTTTGAAAAAAGAGCACCCGGCCTCGCGGCGGCTGATCGTGCGGGTGCTGGCCAAGTATCCGCGTCCGCTGTGGGCCGACACGATCTATTCCTTCATCGGCGACCCCGAGCCCGACGTGGCCGTGGAAGCCCTGCGAGCGCTGGTGGAGACGGGTCATCCGCGGCTCTTGGATCTCCTCAAAGATGCGCTGGCGCGCGGCACGCCGCCTGTTCGCGAAGAGGCCTTTCAACTGTTGTCGAAGCGCAGCGATCCCCAGAGCGAGGAGTTGGCGCTCGAGTACGCGCTGCAGTCGATGAAGACGGGACAGCCGAGTTCGAGCGTGTTCGAATTGCTCAATCGCACCAAGGATCCGCGGGCCATTCCGCTGTTGTTGGGCGCGCTCGATCGAGCCTCCGGCAGCCGGTCGCAGATCATCAATGCGCTGGCCCAAATCGGCGACCAATCGGTTGGCGAGGCGCTGGCGGCCAAATACCCGACCTTTTCGGATCGCGACAAGGGGACGACCCTCACGGCGCTGCAGCTGCTCAAGTCGCCGCACTTCCGCCGTTTTGCGGGTGAGGCGTTGATCCACGGCGACTCCTCGCTGATCAGCACGGCGATCATGGGCCTGCAGAACGACGGCAGTCCGCAGGCGGTGCAGTTGCTCGTCAATGCCCTCGATTCGTCGACGAACCCGACCACCTGGTCCTACATCACGGCGGCCCTGGCCAATTTCGGCACTCCGGAGGCCAAGCTGGCCCTCGTCCGAGCGCGGGATTCGGACAACGTGCGAAAACGTAAGCTGGCGCGCAATGCGCTGCAGACTTTGAGCGCAGCGTTCGCCGGGCTATCCTGCCCTTATCACCGCACGCCAGTCGGCGCAGAACGATCACTGGGACGAGGCCATTACGCGCTATACGGCGGCCATCGACCTGGATCCCGAGTTGGCCGACGCCTGGTCGGGCCGCGGTCACGCCCTGCTGCAGACCAAGAAGCTGGCCGAGGCGCATAAAGACTATTCCAAAGCGGTGAAGCTCGATCCTTACAGCGCCGAGGGGGTCAGTGGCTTGGGGATCTGCGAGGTGATGGAAGGCAACATCGCGAGCGGGACGAAAACCATCGAGGACGCCCGCTCGAAACTCAATGACGATTTCATCTTCACTTACAACGCGGCGTGCGTTTACGGGCGGGCACTCGAGCAAACGGCCAAGCAGCCCGCGTCGCCCGAGCGCGAAAAAAAGGCCGACGAATTTCGTAAGAAGGCGATTGCCGACTTGCAGCTTTCGGTAAAGCTCGGCTTTCCGGATCTCGATTGGATGAAAAAGGATTCCGACCTCGATTCGCTCCACGGCCTGCCAGAATTCAAACGCATCATCTCGCCCGACGACAAACATTCCGAGGAGAATTCCGGCGACGACAACAACGGCGACCCAAAGACGGCTCCCGCCGATTCCACCAGCAAGACATCGCCGGAAAAAACGCCGACGGGAAAGACGAAGCCTGCGCCGAAGGCGACTCCGACAAAGACCACTTCTCGAAAGGTCGAAGGCCGCGCGGAGAATCTTGGCGGACAGTCAACGACCGATGATGTCCTCAAGGCTGATCTGATGTTCGAGGAAGCGAGGCCCTAGTCTCGTCCCGGAAAGCAGTGAGTTGTCCGCCACACTGGCGGACAAGCCGCCAGTGCCACCCGAAAAATGCGTGGTGAACGGAGTCGGTGCCGAATGGTGTATCTCGATCGCATTTACACCAAGAGCGGCGATGAAGGCCAAACGTCGCTCGGCGATGGTACCCGAGTTGCCAAGACCGACAGCCGCATCGTCGCGTATGGCACCGTCGATGAACTGAACTCTCTGATCGGTGTCGTGCTTGCCGCTGGGCCCCCGGAGCCGGTCTCCTCTGGGCTGAAGCACATCCAGAACGACCTGTTCGATCTCGGCGCGGATCTGTGCGTCCCGGCCACTTCCGGTCCAGACGGCGAAGGCCGTTTGCGCGTGGCACCCGAGCAAGTCGCACAACTCGAGCAGTGGATCGATGCGGCGACCGAACACCTCGAGCCGCTCAAGAGCTTTGTGTTGCCCGGGGGAACGTCGGTGTCGGCCCATTTGCATCTGGCGAGGACGGTGTGTCGCCGTGCGGAGATTAAAGTGCTCGTGCTGGCCGAGACGGACCCGATCAATCCGCAGGTGACGATCTATCTCAATCGCTTGTCGGACTTGCTGTTCGTCTGGGCGCGGCTTTGCAACGACGGAGGGAAGAGCGACGTGCTGTGGGTGCCGGGCAAGTTCCGCACGGCTCCGCCGACTCAAGAGCCGCGCACAAAGTAAGCGGTGTCTTCGTCTTTTCTCTTTTCTTTTTTGTCGCGACAGGCCCGCCAGAAAACCGCTTACTTCGTGCGCGGCTCTTTAACGGCGTACGGCTTGCGGCTCGCTTGGGCAGCAGCTACGTTGAAGCTTCCCACGCCGCTCGACGTTCGCCCGCCTCGGATGCCTTTCTGACTCTTTGAAGCAGGTTTCTGCATGCAACGGTTCGGTTCGTGCTTTCGCCAAGATCGACGCTCCGTCGTCCGATCAATCGCGCCGTTTGCGCTCTTGATGCCTGTGCTCGTGCTCGCCGGATGCCAGCCCTCACTGCCCAAAGCCGGCACGGAAGGTGCGACACGCAAACCTGCGGGGACGGCCAAGTCCGCAGCGGCAGCCGAACCAGCCGAGGAAAGTCCCGCCAAGGCCGACAATCCGGCGGACGTGGCCGCGCTCAAAGCGGCGGGTGCGGTGATGCGGTCGTCGGGCGGTTCCGTGGTGCTGGTCGATCTCTCTGACCAGAACGGCACCGACGAAATCTTGTTGCACCTGAAAGGGCTGCCCGCGCTCAAAACGGTGATCCTGGCAGGTCCCTCCTATTCGCCCGAGGGCCTCGCCCACCTGGGCGAGGTCCCGCAGCTCAAACGGCTGGAGCTCGAAGCGACGCGGGCCAACGACTCGGTGCTGGCCGCGCTCAAACCGCTGGTGAACCTCGAGCTGCTCAAGCTGTTCAAGACGGACGTGCGCGACGACGGTTTAAAACACCTCGTCGCACTGGCGCGGCTCAAGGATCTCGACCTGCGCCGCACGCTGATCGGCGATCCCGGCGTGGCGAACTTGAAGGGCCTCGACAGCCTCAAGGCGCTCAAGTTGCAGGACACGCGCGTCGCCGAGGCCTGCCTCGACGACGTCAGCGCGCTGCCGCGGCTCGAGGGGTTGGGCCTCTCGGGGACAAACTTCGGCGATTCGGCCCTCAAAAAGATCGGCAAGCTCACGCGGCTGCGCAGTCTGCAGCTCGACGACACGCTGATCACCGACGACGGCCTGGCCAATCTCGAAGGGCTCAAGAACATCGACGTCCTGCATCTGCGGCGGACGCACGTGGGCGACAAGGGACTGGCTCATATCGCGGGACTGTCCAAGATGCGGATCCTGATGCTTCGCGACACGCTGGTGGGCGACGCGGGCATCGCGCACCTGGCGGGCATGTCGAATCTCGACACGCTCGAAATCAGCGAAACGCAGGTCGGCGACAAGGGACTGGCGACGCTGGCCGGCCTGAAAAAACTGGCCCGGCTGGAAATCTGGAAGACGCAGATGACGGCGGCCGGAATGGATTCGCTCAAAGGGCTCACCGATCTCGTCGAGTTGAATCTCGATAGCTGCGAGATCAACGACGACAGCCTGAAGAACCTCGAGGACCTCAAGCGATTGGAGAGCCTCAATCTGGCCAGCACGCCGATCAGTGACGCCGGGCTCGAACACCTCAAAGGGCTCACGGCGCTCCGCGCCCTCGACCTGAGCAACGTGAGCGAAGTCACTGAGGAGGGAATTCAAAAACTGAAGAAGTCGCTGCCGGAATGCCACATCAAACATTGAAAAGAGGTGGGAACGTGCTGCGACTCGGTTTGCTCGCCGCGGTCTTTATCGCGGCAATGGGCGCGGCGGATCCCGCTCGCCCCGATTCCTGGTCCCAATTTCGCGGCCCCAACGGTTCCGGCCGGCCGAACGTCAACGAGCGGCTGCCGCGCGACATCGGTCCGAACAAGAACGTGATCTGGTCGACCGAGCTTCCGGGGGGTCATTCGTCCCCCGTCGTGGTGGCCGATCGCGTCTTTCTCACGGCCGAACGCGACAAGCATCTGGTGACGCTCGCGCTGGAGCGCTCGAGCGGAAAAATCCTCTGGGAACGCGACGCAAACAACGACCATCTCGAAGAGATCCATCACATCGGCAGCCACGCGCAGGCGACCCCGGCCGCCGACAGCGAGCGCGTCGTGAGCTTCTTCGGCTCGAGCGGCCTGTTTTGTTACGACCACTGCGGCAAGTTGTTGTGGAAGCTGCCGCTAGGCCCCTTCAAAAACAACTACGGAGCGGCCAGCTCACCCATTCTGGTGGGCAACCTGGTGATTTTGAACCAGGATCATGATCTCGATTCGTTCCTGATTGCCGTCGACAAACAGAGCGGCAAGGTCGTGTGGAAGGCCGACCGATCCGAGTTCCCGCGCGGCTTTTCGACTCCCATTGTTTGGGACAACCAGGGCGTCGACGAAATCGTCGTATCAGGCGGACTGCGCGTGTGCGCTTACAGTCCTGAAAGCGGCCACGAGCTGTGGACCGTCCACGGGTCGGCCCGCACTTGTAGTATGACGCCGGTCGTGGGCAGCGACGGCACGCTGTTTGTTACCGAATGGACGCCCGGCGGCGACGAGACCGATCGCATCGTCGCCGAGCCCTTCGAGGAAATGACCGCGCGCTACGATGCGAACAAGAACAAACAGCTCGAGCGCAGCGAGATCCCGCCGGGTCCCTTGTCGAGCCGCTTCGACCAGATCGACCGCAATAAGGACGGCCACATCACGGCCAAAGAATACGACTGGGCGCGGAACATCTTCAATTCCGCAAAGAACGCCACGCTGGCCATCACCCCGGGCGCCCGCGGAGACGCGACGGCGTCGCACGTCCGCTGGCGTTATGCCAAGAACCTGCCCTACATCCCTTCACCCGTGTTCGACAACGGCCGGCTGTATATGGTCAAAAGCGGCGGGATCGTGTCATGCGTCGATGCCGCGGACGGCAAGCTGCTCAAGCAGACGCGGGCGCTCGGATCGCACGATTACTACAGCTCGCCCGTCATCGGCGACGGCAAGTTGTTCCTCGTCGACGTTTCCGGCATCGCCACGATCATGAGCGCGACGCCCGAGCTCAAGGTGATCTCCACGGCCGATCTGGAAGAGCCCACGTTCGCCACGCCGGCACTCGTCGACGGCTACATTTACCTGCGCACGAGCAAGCGGATCTATTGCTTCGGTAATTCGCGCTGAGCGTCGCCGGACGCTTTGCCCCCAATCGGAAACTCGGGGCCCGCGATCGGAAACTGGGAGAGAATCTGCGGCACGTAGCGGGACAGCGCGTTCTTGCCAGCTCGGCAGCCCGGCCCCGATCGTCGCCGCCAGTTTCGAGCAGTCAAGCACGCTGTAGGCCGGTCGTTTTGCCTTTTGCGGAAAATCCCGCGAGGGGATTGCCGTCACCTGCACGTTGAGGCCCGCCACTCGAAAGATCTCGCGGGCAAAACCGTGCCACGTCGTCTCGCCGGCGTTCGTCACGTGATAGAGCCCAAAACGCGACGTCTCGAGCAGCTTCCAAATCGCGGCAGCCACATCTGTGGCAAAGCTGGGTGTGCAGTGCTGATCGTCGACAACCTTGAGCGAGCGTCCTTCCGACGCCATCCGCAACATGGTCCGCACGAAATTTCCCTTTCCGGCTGTTTGGGCGCGACCATAGAGCCCGCAAGTGCGGATGACGAAATGCGACGGACATTCGGCCAGCACGAACTCTTCGCCGGCAAGCTTGCTCCGGGCATAGGCGCTGGCGGGCGCCGGAGCGTCGGTCTCGACGTAGGGAGCGTGTCCAGGGTCGCCCGAGTAAACGTAATCGGTGCTGACGTGCACCAGCATTGCCTTGTGACGCACACACCAGCGGGCGAGGTTCTGCGGACCGATCGCGTTGACCGCGTGGGCGAGATCGGGTTCATCCTCCGCGCGATCGACAAAGTTGTAGGCCGCGGCATTGATCACGCAGTCAGCCGCGGCCGCAGAGAGCGCGTCGTCGACGCTGGCTGGATCGCCTATTTCGATCTCCGAATGCGTCAGCGGCACGATTGAGTTTGCCAGGGGCAGGTTGGCTGCGAGGCCCGTCCCCAATTGTCCGGCTGCGCCGACGAGGGCAACTCTCATGGGACTCTCTTAGCGAAGGTGGCGCGAACTTCGCGCACGAAATGATCGTTGCGCACGGATCGATGTCGATGAAAAAGGTGAACGAGTGCCCCCCGAAATCGCACAAACGACGACTTTTGGCCTCAAAACCCCCTGTCGGAACCGTTTGCCTGTTACCAATTCGCCATCTAGGCAACTGCGCTCGGAACCTTTGGTTCTGGGACTGGTTTAAAGAGTATAGAATCGCTTAGCGGACCTTCGAGCAAGCGATCGAATTTAGAACGTCTGTCCACTGGGAGCGATCTATGGCTCGCAAGCAAACGCAGCATGCCAGCGCGGCCCGCAATGGGGCGGCGAGTTGGGCAGCTCGAGTCTGTTTTGGCAGCGCCACGGTCCTCACTTTGTGCGTCGCCGCCTGCTTCGCGCAGGACGAAACTTCGACGAAGAGCAAAGCAGACGAGACCGATGCCAAGAGCAAGAGCACTAGCTCTGGCGAGGCTGCGAAGAGTGAAAAGGCCTCCAAAGGCGAAAAATCTTGGGGGTCCGAGTCCTCCACACCGAAAGCCACCGCCCATCGTCCGCGGCCGAACGTGAATCTCAAGGACTCCGCGGCGGTTGCCGCGGCCGTTGACAAGCTGATTCTTCAGAACTTGACCGAATCGGGAACGCAGCCCGCGCCGCGCACCTCGGACGAGGACTTCTTGCGCCGGATCCATTTCGATCTGGCCGGGACGGTGCCCAGCGCGCGCGAGGTGACGTTGTTCGGTCTCGAGCCCGATCCGCAAAAGCGGGACAAGGTCATCGATCGACTGCTCGCGAGCGAAGACTACGCTCACAACTGGGCCCAGTACTGGCGAGACGTGATCTTTCTCCGCGCGACCGACATGCGGGCCCGCATTGTCGAGGGGACTTTCGAGAAATGGATGTCCGACCAGATTCGTGAGAATCGCGGGTGGGACAAGATCGTAACCGCGCTGCTCACGGCCTCCGGCCCGATCAATGAGCATGGCGAGACGGGCCTGATTTTCGCGCACGCCGGACAGGCTGACGAAATCGCTGCCGAGACTTCCCGCATCTTTTTGGGAATTCAGATTCAGTGCGCGAACTGCCACGATCACCCCACCGATAAATGGAAGAGGCAGCAGTTTCACCAGTTGGCCGCCTTCTTTCCGCGCGTCACCGTGCGTCGCATGAAAGGCAGCACCGATCCGCGCGAGTTCGAGGTCGCCTCGTACGAGGAACCGGCCGCCAACGGCAGAGGCAAGGGGAAAGGCAAAGGTGGCGGCGCCGGCGGTTATCTCGAGCATCCGGAGCGGCTATTCGCCCGCTTCGATCGCAATCACGACGGCAAGATCACAAAGGCCGAAGTGAAAAATACTCAGTTCGAGAAGCAGTTCGACCGGCTGCTGACCCAGTCGGGCAAGAAGGACGGCCTGACGCTCAAGGACATCAAGGAACTTCCGCCTCCCGGCGGCCCAAACCGCCCGACGGCCGAACACTTCATGTCCGATCTCAAGAACCCCTCTTCGAAGGGCACGAAGATGGAGCCGATCTTCTTCGTCAACGGGAAGCGGCCGAAGTCCGGCCTGCCCGATGAAGAGCGGCGGCACGCTCTGGCCAAGTATCTCACCGCCGACGCTGATCCCTGGTTCTCCCGCGCCTACGTGAACCGCATCTGGAACGAGATGGTCGGCGAAGGCTTTTACATGCCGGTCGACGACATGGGGCCGCAACGTCAAGCACGGATGCCCGAGGTGCTCGACCTGCTGGCCGACGCCTGGGTCGCCAACAAGTACGACGTGCAATGGCTCTTCCGCACCGTCGCCCGCACTGAGACCTATCAGCGCGAAATTCGACCGAAAGATCCCTCGGTTGAAACGCCGCCGGTTTTCGCGGCGAGCTCGCCCAAGCGACTGCGGGCGGACCAGTTGTTCAACGCGATCACCAAGGTGCTGGGAATTGAGGGAGTCGATCCGAAGGAATCGGAAGGTCCAATGCAGGGGGGCAAGAAGCGGCCTCTCCGGAACCCGCGAGCACAGTTCGCGTTTCTGTTCGGATATGACCCCTCGACCAGTTCCGATGACCTGACGGGCAACGTGCCGCAGGCCCTGTTCATGATGAACTCGCGACTGATCAACAACCTGATTCACGCCCAGGGAAAGACCCGGCTCGCGACCATCCTCGACAAATATCCGGACAACAAGGACGCGGTCCGCGAAGTCTACGTGCTCACGTTGGCCCGCGAACCATCCGACAAGGAAGAAAAAGTTTGCCTCAATTACGTCAAAGACGTCGGCAATCGCCCCGAGGGGTTTGAAGACGTCATGTGGAGCCTGATGAACTCCAGCGAGTTCTTGTCGAAACGATAAAGCGGCGCGCCAGCAGTTTCTCAGGAGCCGCGCACGCAGTAAGCGGTCCACCGCAGGCGGCCCAAGCAAGCTGGCTGCATCGGTGCCAGTCAAACGCGACGCGGCTAGCCCGCAACAAAAACCCCTTACTGCGTGCGGGGCTCCTTAATTAAGGATCTTGGTCATGAGCCTCTTTCATCATCAACAAGTGCGGTTCCTCAACCGCTACGATTTGTCTCGCCGCAGCTTCCTGCAGTTCGTTTCGGCGGGAGCCGTCGCGGCCGGCACTCTGAACTTCCGCCAGTTGATGAGCCTGCAGGCGGACGAGCTGCGTAAGCAGGATCGGGCAATGATCCTCCTGTGGATGCAGGGAGGGCCGAGCCAGTTCGAGACCTTCGACCCCAAGCCCCACACCGAAAACGGCGGACAAACGCAGGCGATCTCGACGGCCGCCTCGGGAATCCAAATCGCCAACGGCTGGGACCAGACCGCTAAGGTGATGAACGACATCGCGCTCGTCCGCTCGGTCACAAACAAAGAAGGGCAGCACCAGCGGGCGACCTACCAGCTTCACACCGGCTATCTGCCGACCGGCAGCGTGCGGCATCCAAGCCTCGCGGCCAACATTGCCAAACAACTGGCCGATCTCACGCGCGATCTGCCGGCCGTCGTGTCGGTCGGTCAGACGATTGGCTCAGGCTATTTGGGCGTCGACTACGAGCCTTTCGTGGTCGACAACCCCAGCCAGCTGCCGCGCAACCTCGAGGCTCCGGTGGCCGCCGGACGTTATTCGCGAAGGCTCGGCCTGCTCGACAAGCTCGAAGATGACTTCGCCGCCCGCGGCGGTCAGACGGTCGTCGACAACCATCGCCGGCTGTATACAAAAGCGTCGAAGATGGCCCTGAGCTCGAGCGTCAGCGCCTTCGATATCAGCAAAGAGCCGGAAAACGTCCGGGCGAAGTACGGCGACAGCGATTTCGGCCGGGGCTGCCTCTTGGCCCGCCGGCTGGTCGAGGCCGGCGTGACGTTCGTCGAAGTGCAGAGCCGCGGCTGGGACACGCACGACGACGTCTTCAACAAAGTCGCCAAGCTGAGCGCCGACGTCGACCCCGGGCTGGCCGCGCTTGTTTCGGACCTCAAGGAACGCGGCCGGCTCGACAAAACGCTGATCGTTTGGATGGGCGAATTCGGCCGCACGCCGAAAATCAACCCGCGCACGGGCCGTGACCATTACCCGCGAGTCTTCAACGCGGCGATCGCCGGCAGCGGAATTCGCGGGGGACAAGTTATCGGCTCATCCTCGACCGACGGAACGATGGTCCAGAACCGCCCGGTCACGATCCCGGATCTGTTCTGCACGGTCTGCAAATCGCTGAGCATCAATCCACGGATCGAGTCGATCAGCCCGCTGGGCCGGCCGCTCAAGATCGTCGACGGCGGCAAGCCGGTCGACGAGCTATTCGGCTGACGGATGGCGGGCGCTAAGGTGTCGTGACCGCTCGTGACGAGGTCCGTCTAGGTCTGGGCGGTCGCCGGTTCGGAGAAGATAGGCGCCCGCGGACGCTGGCCTTTGAGTCTCTCCAAGCCGCGCACCGCTTCGCGCGCGACTAGCGGGACCACGACTCTTTCGCCCACGGTTGCCAGCCAACGGAAAGTCCGCCGCTGCGCCACGTTGTGAAACCAAACCAGGGCGAAGACCGCATAGGCAATCCACAGGCCGGCGCCGAGCAAGTCGCTCGAAAGATCCGGCTCGCGAAATTCCACGTCGTGGAGCTTCGCCACCCATTGCGCTTGTTGCTGCGGGCTGAGACGCAGGGTGTTGTCGAGCCCATTCACGATGTCGACTCTCGGACGGTGATCTTTTGGAACCGCAATTCCCCAAAGAAGAAAGGCGACGGAAAGCCGCCGAGCGGACGCGGATTAGGTTCCAAAGCTGACTCGGCCGACAGATAGACGCCCTCGCGGGCAGCCGTTCCCGGCAAATCGGGCCAAACATTCGAAAAGCGGGAATTTTGGCCGGACCGCGAAATTGCGCGTCCGGTCATTCTCGGTTCGTCGCCTTCCTCTAAGGAGGCGATGAAGCGCGGTCGGAGGCCGTCGGACGACGCGCGTCTTCGAGGATTGGCAATGATTCGACGCGCTCCGCCTTCTACAATCGACAGGCATGCCATCTTTTCAGGTCGCGAAGCGGTCCGTCATGCCGGATAGCCCGGCTCAACCGTTGCCGGAAGGCGACCTGCCCGACTTGTTGAGAGAAGCAAAAAACGGCTCGCAAGCAGCGATCGGAATGCTGCTGGCGCGGCATCGCGCTTACCTGTGGGCCCTGGCGAACGAAGAAATCGCCGGCGACTCCCATTTGACGTTCACCGTGTCCGATATCGTGCAGTCGGCTCAGCTCGAGGCCCTCCGCGATCTCGGTGCTTTTCGGGGATCGTCCGAAGGCGAGTTCCGATCGTGGTTGCGTCACATCCTGCGCAACAACGTGCTCGACCTGAGGCGGGCCCGAGAGCGACGAATTCCGCGGGCCGCCGGCGAGGCCGCGCACGTCGAAGAGCAGTCCGACGTTGACGATCGCAGCCCGAGCAGCCAGGTGTCGGCCGGCGAGCTGGGCGACAAGCTGCGGGCGGCCATCGGCAAATTGCCTCCCGACGAACGAACCGTCATCGAAATGCACTATTTTCAGGGCCAGACGTACGCCGAGATCGGCGAGTGCCTGAACCGGACGCCCGAAGCGGTGCGCAAGCTTTGGGGCCGGGCGCTCGTGCGGCTGCAAGCGGCGACGAGGAACCTGCAATGAACGGCCAGGAACCCGCCGGCGTCGACTTGGATCCGGCCCTCGAGCACTTGATGTCGGAAATGGATGACGCGCTCTTCGCGGGCCGTCCCACCGACGAGTTCGAGCGCGAGATCGCCGAGCGGTTCGGCGAATCCCCGTCCCAGATTGTGTCGACGCTCAAGGCCCTGCACTCCGCACGCGCAGCTTCTTTATCGCACTCGTCCTCGGGTCGGGACACGGACGCGCCGTTCGATCCCACGCGGTCGACGTCGGAGGCCACGACCTGGGTCCGCGCGACCGCCGGCCTGGCGCGAACGGTGTTTGGCCGATTCGAGATCCTGGAACGGCTCGGATCCGGAGGGGCGGGGACGGTCTTTCGCGCCCGCGATTCGCGGTTAGAGCGATTGGTCGCGCTGAAGGTGGCCCGTGCCGAAGCGCTCTTTTCCAGCGAGGCCAAGCAACGCTTCGTTCGCGAGGCCCAGACTCTGGCCGCCCTGCGCCATCCGAACATCATTCCGATCTACGAATTCGGAGAATCGGGCGGACTGCCGTACATCGTCGAGGAGCTGTGCGACGGACCGAATCTCGACGTCTGGCTGCGGCGAGAAACGGACGCTCGCCATAAACTCCCAATTCGAGCCGCTGTCCAGTGGACGCTGCTCCTGGCCGAGGCCGTCGCGCATGCTCACCGGTGCGGAATTGTGCATCGCGATTTGAAACCGTCGAACGTGTTGCTAATGCCGCCGGCCGCGCGGATTTCCGGCGCTGTCGCCTCGACGAGAGTGCGACGGAGAACTTTGTGCCGCGGGTGACGGATTTCGGGATCGCCAAGCTGTTCGGATCCGAGGAAGGAGTCACGGCCAGCCAGGCGGTGCTGGGAACGGCGGCCTATATGGCTCCCGAGCAGGCGGAAGGCCGGTCGCGCGAGGTCGGGCCTCCGGCCGACGTCTATTCGCTGGGAGTCATTCTGTACGAGTTGCTGTCGGGTCGGCGACCGATCGAGGGCCGCAGCGATGTCGACACGCTGCGGCGGGTATTGACCGACGAACCGCTGCCCCTGACGCAAGTGCGGCGCGACGTCTCGCTGGACGTCGAGGCGATCTGCCTCAAGTGCTTGGACAAAAATTCCGCCAATCGTTACCCCTCCGCGGCCGAGCTGGCCGACGACTTGGCGCATTTCCTGAAGGGAGAGCCGGTCGGCGCGCGGCGCTTGCGTCCGGTCGCGCGGATCATCCGGCGATTGCGACGACGTCAGCTCTCGTCGGCGGCGCTCCCGCTCAACGCGTTTTTCGCCTTGGCGATACTCACTGGCATCGCCGTGATCATCATTCGGATGCGTAACAGCGAGATCGTGATCTGGCAAGCTCCTGCCGTGGCTCCGCCACGGCAGGTCGTCGCAACTCGCCAAACCTATCCGGACGACATTCACCAGGCCTCGCTGCTTCTTCGCGGCAGAGAAGTCGACGTTGTGGCCCGGAATGCGATGTCAAACCAGGCCCGCCAGATCCTGGGCAAATACATTCCGCATGAGGGCCGGGAAGACCTACGCGGCTTTGAGTGGCACTATCTGTGGCAAATTGCCCATCCACAGATGGTCGCACCGATGTTCTCTGTCGTGCGCACGATCGCAGCGCACGCGCGGCTGCCTACTTTGTCTGCTTTTCCCCCGATGGCAAACTGCTGGCGACTGCTTCGGCAGACGGAACGGCGCGCGTGTGGGACGTTGAAACCGGGCTGCTGCGTTTCAACCTCGCGGGGCACACTAACGAGGTCAATTGCGTCGTTTTCGCGCCGGACGGAAAAACTCTGGCGACAGCCAGCGAGGACGGTACAGTCCGCTTGTGGGATGGCTCGACGGGCGAGTTTCGCGAAACCCTCTGGAAACACGACTGCGAAGTTGTGGGGGTGGCCTTCAATCCGGCGAACGGACAGCTCGCCTGTTCCGCACGCGATGGCGTGCTGACGATCTGGGATTGCACCTCCTCGCACCTGATCGAGACAATTCACGCCCACTCCGGCAGGAAGATCGATGATCTGACTTTTTCTCCCGACGGAAAGCTACTCGCCACGGCCGGCGCGGATTCAACCGTGGGTTTGCGGCGATCTTCGGCACCGTCTGATCCGTTTGTCGGGTTCAAGGTCTACGATCCGCTCGCGGTCGGCTTCAGTCATGACGGACAGTTCCTCGCGGTCGGCCACATGAACGGCGCGCGGATCTTTAGTGTCCGCACCGGCGAATTCGTCTCGCAAATACACTTCCCGGGTCAATACGTCCGCTCCGTGCAATTCAGCGCCGACGATTCGTCGCTGCTGACTGTCGGCGATCAATCGACAGCCAGCCTGGTCGACCTGACGACCGGTGAGACCTGGGATCCGTTCGGCACCCCCGCCGCGGTGCTCTGGTGCGCGGCCGTCTCGCCGAGCGGCAAGTTGGTCGCGACCACCGACTCGACCGGGAAGCTTGTCATTTGGGATTGTTCCGCGCGGGGCAGTTGTCAGCGAACACAGCTCCCGGTTATCCATGAGTCGCCCGCTGTCCATTTGTCCTTTTCCCCCGACGGCCGCAGGGTCGCCATAGCTGCTGATGCCGAGCCCACGAAGAAGGACGGGAAACACGTCGGCGAAGTCGCGGTCTGGGACGTCTCGCTTCCATCTCCCAAACGACTGCTCCACATTGCACCGCGCGACGCCCGCTGCGAGCTGCACGGCGTCGCCTTCTCGCCTGACGGCGGCGCGATTGCGTACTGCGAGCGCCGACCTGAGGACTCGCGCGAGAGAATCCGCGTCGTTGACGCCGAGACTGGAGCCTTGCGATTTGAAACCGCCCCCGACTGGTTTGGGCTCGACTTTCTCTTCTTTAGTCCCGACGCGTCCGTTCTCGTTTCGCAGGAGCAAGGCGGCCGCTCGCCACAAAGTCGGCTTCAATTTCGTGATGCTCGAACTGGGACGCTTGTTCGAACGATTCCCGTCGTGACTTATCCGGCCCCCTTTGCGGTATGTCCGAACGAGAATCTCCTGGCGACGCTGGCCACAAATCGCAATTCGCGCATCGACTTGTATCGACTTGGAGACCAACAACGAATTGCCGCGCTCGGCGGATTTGGCCGGTTAATTCATTCCTTGGCCTTCACGAGGGATGGGAGATCCCTCATCGGCCGCGGTGAGGGCGGATACATCGGGGTGGTCTCCCGCGATACGGGAGCTGTCGTCCGCCAGTTCACGGTGTCCGGCGTCACCTCCGTAATGGGTTTTGCCGTTGCCCTTGCGCTCGATGGACGTACGTTGGCGATCGGATCGAGAGACGGAATCGTGCTGGCCGACTTCGAGAGTGGCAAGGTCATGTGTTCCTTGCCATTTCCCCACGAGATGGAGGGCGTGAGAGCGATCGCATTTATCGCCGACGGCCAGACTGTCGCAGCCAGCGCACAAACGTCTCCCGGTGAGTGGGGGGTTTACCTTTGGAGAGTCGACGATCGCATCTCCGTGTCGCCCGCAGCAGGAGAGTCGAAGCGTTAAGATCTTTCGCCGCGGTCAATCAGACCCGCACCTCGCTTCGGGGCGTTTTGAGGTCTGCCGAGTACTTCGCGCGAATCGGAACAATCACGTCGCGCACGAACGCGTCAACTTGTTCGGGGGCCCGTCCGACGAACTTGCGGGCGTCTAGCGCACTTTCGAGATCGACGCCGGCAAACGCCCGGTCCGATTTGAGCCGCTCGAAAAGATCGTTGGGCAGCGCCATCGTCCTTGATGCGGCGGGCCGCTTCTTGGCTGTGAACTCGGATCCGCTCGTGCAGCACCTGACGGTCGCCGCCGGCGCGCACGCCGGCCATCAGGATCTCCTCGGTCGCCAAAAAAGGGATCTCCTCGCGCAGGTTCCGCTCGATCACCCTCGGATGGACGACGAGCCCGCCGACAATGTTGCCGTAGAGCGCAAGCACCGCGTCGATTGCCAGGAACGCCTGCGGGAGTGAAAGCCGGCGGTTGGCGCTGTCGTCGAGCGTGCGTTCCATCCATTGAGTCGCGGCCGTATTCTCGGCGTTCGCCGCGAGACTGATCGCAAACCGCGAGAGTGCGCACATCCGCTCTGAGCGCATCGGATTCCGCTTGTACGCCATCACAGAGGAGCCGATCTGTTTCGTTTCAAACGGCTCTTCGATCTCCTTGCGGCTTTGAAGAATTCGCAAATCGGTTCCCGCTTTGTGCGCGGATTGCCCAATGCCGGCGAGCACCGCCAAGACTTGGGCGTCGACTTTCCGCGAGTAGGTTTGACCAGTGACCGGATAAGACGCCGCAAATCCCATCTTCTGGGCGACGTGCCGATCGAGCTCTTCGACCTTCGAATGGTCCCCGTCGAAGAGCGAAAGAAAGCCGGCTTGAGTGCCGGTCGTCGCCTTTGGCGCCGCGGAATTTGAGGCAAGCCAGCCGATGCTCGACTTCTTTCAGGTCGAGCACCAGATCGTAACACCAAAGGGTCGCTCGCTTGCCGACGGTGGTGGGCTGGGCCGCCTGGAGGTGCGTCAGTCCTAGGCAGGGCAAGTCGCGATACTTTTCGGCGAAGCGGGCCAGCCCATCGATAACCGCGACCAGCCCGCGTCGCACGAGCTGCAGGCTCTCGCGAATCAGAATCAGCTCAGTGTTGTCGGTGACGAACGCACTCGTTGCGCCTAGATGCAGGATTCCGCCCGCGCCGGGGCAGCGGTCGCGATACGTGTGGACATGGGCCATCACGTCATGCCGCAGCTCGCGTTCGTAGCGTGCCGCGACATCGAAGTCGATGTCGTCGACCGCGGCCGCCAGTTCGTCGATTTGCGCCTGGGTGATCGGTAATCCGAGTTCGCGTTCGGCTTCGGCGAGCGCCACCCACAACTTGCGCCACGTCGAGTGAATTCGCTGTGCCGACCAGAGCCCGCCCATCGCCTGGGAGGCATAACGGGTGATCAGAGGATTTTCGTAAAACTCGTGCCGTGACTGGCTGTGAATCGCCACGAAACCACTTTCGTCTGAATTGCCGCTCCGAAACTCGACCCGCAAGTCCCCGTGCCGTAAAATTTGGCCTTGTAAGCGTTCGCTCCGCTCGTGCGGCCCGCTCGGCCACGAAATTGAGACGGCAAACAGCCGGCGCGTTCGGGTCGAATCTCCTACAATGAAATCGCAGGGGTCCACTCGCAGGCCAATTGTAGCCGAGCCTGGCGACGCTGAGGAGAACGGGCGCTGACGAAAACGGAAGACGGCGGGCCGCGCTCGAGGCAAGCCCAACCGAACTCAAAACAGAAAGGGATCGGACCATGACACCCTTGGAATCGCTGATTGCAACGGGGACAAAACTTTGGCTCGACAGCGTCGATCCTGACCTGATCAAGGTCAACCGGGGTTTTGGAGCGACGGGAGCCACGTCGAATCCGATCATCATTTCCGACCTCATCAAGACGGGTCGCTTCGACAAGCACCTCACCGAGCTGATGGAAAAAGGCTCGAGTGACGAAGAGGTCGCCTGGCTGATGACCGACAACTTTGTCCGCCAGGCCCAGGAGGTCTTCGCTGAAGTCAACGCGTCGACGAAGGGGAACAACGGCTACGTAAGCTTCGAGCTTGACCCGATGCTGGAAGATCCGGGGTGCAAGCTCTCCGTCGCCGAAAAGGCGGCCCGCTATGTCGAGCTGGGCCGCAAGTGGTCAGCCGGGCACACGAACCGCATGATCAAAGTGCCGGGCACACCGGGAGGCCTCGCGGCCCTCGAGCAGTTGTGTGCCGAAGGGGTGACCTTGAATGTGACGCTTTTGTTCTCCGATCGGCAGTACAAGATCGCCCGGGACAATGTCTGGCGCGGGGCCCAGCGGCGGAAGTCCCTCGAACGGTTCAAGTCGGTCTACAGCATCTTCGTGAGTCGCGTCGACGTTTACACCAAAGAGCACGTCGCCGAACTGTCGCCCGCCGCGCAGGGGCAGGTCGGCATCGTCAACGCGAAGCGGCTATGGAAGGAAAACCAGGAGTTTTGGAAGGACAAAAAGCTCCCGCACCAGCAGGAGTTCATCTTCGCCAGCACGGGGACGAAGGATAAGCACGATCCGCCGGACAAGTACGTCTCGGCGTTTGCCGGCTCCGACATCGAGACGAACCCGCCGGCCACCAACGCTGCCGTCCAAGCGATGCCGGGCAAGACCTTTACGCGAATGATCGACCAGTTTCCGCCGCAGTCGGTGCTCGATGAAATCGATAAGAAAGTCGATTTCTTGAAACTCGAGGAGGTGCTGATGGAGGAAGGCACAAAGAAATTCGCCGACCCGTTCAAGAGCCTGCTGGCGCTGATCGCCCAGAAACGATCGGCGCTCATGACGGCCGGTCGCCGATGACCGAGCGACCGAGTCCCGATCTCGCGAACGCCGGCCCCGCTGAGCGGGGCCGCGCCCGTTCGACGACCATCCTCAGCGTCAGGCTGAATGGAAAGGTTGCGCTGGGCGGCGACGGCCAGGTGTCGTACGGCAACACCATCATGAAGGCCGACACGCGGAAGATCCGCTGGATCCTCGACAACAAGGTGCTGGTTGGTTTTGCCGGCTCGACGGCCGATGCATTTGCCCTGCTCGAGCGTTTTGAAGCGCCGAGCCAAGGACTATCCGGGCAACATTGTGCGGGCCGCGACAGAGCTTGCCCGCGACTGGCGGACCGATCGCATGCTGCAGGCGGCTCGAGGCGATGATGGTCGTGATCAGCGACGAGCACAGCCTGCTGATCACCGGGCAGGGGGACGTCGTGCAGCCCTCCGACGGCATCATCGGCATCGGTTCCGGCGGGACTTATGCACTCGCCGCCGCTCGGGGCCTGGTTCAGAACACCAAGCTCGGAGCGTCCGAGATCGTCCGCAAGTCGCTGGTGATCGCCTCGGAAATTGACGTCTATACCAACGCGAACATCGCCGTGGAGGAGATGAAGTGTTCGAAATGACGCCACGAGAAATCGTGGCCGAGTTGGACAAACATATCGTCGGGCAAGACGCGGCCAAGCGGGCCGTGGCCATCGCGCTGCGAAACCGCTGGCGCTGGCAGAAACTGTCCGACGACGTCCGCAAGGAGGTCACTCCGAAGAACATCCTGATGATCGGTCCCACCGGCGTCGGCAAAACCGAGATCACCCGCCGGCTGGCCAATCTGATGGGTGCTCCGTTCGTCAAAGTCGAAGCCTCACGCTACACCGAGGTTGGTTACTACGGCCGCGACGTCGAGAGCATCATCCGCGACCTGGTCGAGGCTGCCAACAACCTCGTTCGCAACAAGAAGCGGGCAGAAGTCGAAAGCCATGCCGTCGAGCGGGTGGAAGACCGATTACTCGACCTGCTCGTTCCCTCCACCGAATGGCAGGGCGACAGCCCCGAGCGTGAAGCGGCCGGCCAACGCCGGGAGCGGACCAAAGAAAAATTCCGTGACAAGCTCCGCGCAGGCGACCTCGAAGAGCAGACCGTCGAGATCTCTGTCGAACAGCGCAGTACGCCGGTTCAAATCTTCTCCAACATGGGCATGGAGCAGATGGACATGGACCTGCAGGGCATGCTGGAAAAGATCATGCCCCGGCAAAGCTCCAAGCGCCAGCTCAAGGTCCGCGAAGCGCGCCGCGTGTTGTTGGATCAGGAAATCGAAGCGCTGGTCGACAAGGACGCCGTGCACGAAGAGGCGCTGCGTTTGGCCGAGCGGTCCGGCGTGGTGTTCCTCGACGAGATCGACAAGGTCGCGGGGCCCGAGGAGGGCGGGCGCGGCCCCGACGTCAGCCGGCAAGGCGTGCAGCGCGACTTATTGCCGATCGTCGAAGGAACGACCGTGCAGACGCGCTACGGCTCGATCAAAACTGACCACATCCTCTTCATTGCCGCCGGTGCGTTTCACAAGTCAAAACCCTCTGACCTCATGCCCGAGCTGCAGGGGCGTTTTCCGATTCGCGTCGAACTGAAGGATCTGACCCGGGACGACTTCGTGCGGATCCTCACCGAGCCGGCCACTTCGCTCACGCGACAATATGAACTCTTACTCGCAACCGACGGCGTGAAACTCAAATTCAAGAAAGAGGGGGTGGAGGCGTTGGCCGACATCGCCTACCACGTCAACCAGACCAGCCAAAACATCGGCGCCCGACGCCTCTATACGTTGCTGGAGCGACTGCTCGAGGACGTGAGCTTTGCCGCTCCCGACGCAGCGAAGAAGACCATTACGATCGACGGCGATTACGTCAAAGACAAGCTCGAAGCGATCACGGCAAACGAAGACCTGACCAAGTTCATTCTCTGAGAACGCAGGCCTACTGCGTCTTAAGAGCCGCGCACGAAGTAAGCGGTAGATCGACCTTCTTGCACGCTGATTTAGGAGTTCCGGCCGTGAGCGACGCCGAACAAACTCCCGAACAGTCCACGTCCCCGAAGGCGCCCGGAGCAGGCCCGAAGCCGACTGCGAGCACGACGGCCCGCGTCATCCGCGAGATGGACATGATGCGCGCCGGTTACGATGCCGTCTTGCGCGCGGTCGACACGAGCCAACTCGTCCTGGAGGGGCCGCCGGGGCTGAATCCGCAGGATCAGATCAAGATTAGGCTGCACCACGTCGTGCAACGCTTCGACAAAGAGGTCCGCGGGCTCGTGCGGACCATCGAACCCATCGACGCTCAACTCCAGCGGATCACCGTCGAGCTATTTACCCGGCTAACACCGATCGAGCTGTCCGTTCTGAAAATGGGCGTCGACGCGTCGAGCGGCAAGACCGAGAAGCGGTGGTATTGAACTCGCGTCAACAAAAACGGCGCGTGATTGGAAATCGTCGATGGCCGACAATGCTCCCAAGCCCAATCCCCAAAACGTTCTGGCCCTCTTGTTCGCGTTTCGCCTGTCAAAGACCATGTTCGACGCCGTCTCGCTGGGCGTCTTCGACGCTCTCGCTGAGCGGCCCCAGTCTGTCAATGCCCTAGCGGACAAGTTGCAGGCCAAAGCTGACGCCTTGGAGCGGCTGCTCGACGCCTGCGTCGGCCTCAAATTGTTGGCCAAGAAAGGGTCCGATTATGCGAATACCCCCGAAGCGTCGGCCTATTTGTGCAGCCAGAGTCCCGATCGGCTGACAGGCTATGTGAACTATTCCAACGACGTCATGTGGAGCATGTGGGCCAACCTGAAAGACGCCGTTCGCGAAGGAACCAACCGCTGGAAGCAGACCTACGGACTCGACGGCCCGCTGTTTTCGGCCTTTTACCGCACCGAGGAGTCGCTGCGCGAGTTTCTGATGGGCATGCACGGCTTCGGTCAAATCAGCTCGCCGCTCGTGGTGGCGACCTTCGACCTCAAACCGTTCAAACACCTGGTTGACCTGGGCGGGGGAACGGGCCATCTGGCGATTGCTGCTTGCCAACAATATCCTGGTTTAACGGCGACCGTTTACGACCTGCCCGAAGCCCTGCCGCTCGCCCGGGAAATCGTGGGCGCGTCGCCCGTGGCCGACCGCATCCGTTTTGAGGGCGGCGACTTTTTTCAGGATCCGTTGCCCGCGGCCGACCTGTTCAGCCTGGGACGCATCCTGCACGACTGGACCGAAGCCAAGATCCTGCGACTGCTTTCTCGCGTCTTCGAGCGGCTGCCGAGTGGCGGCGGCGTGCTCGTGGCGGAGAAGCTGCTCGACGACGACAAATCCGGACCGAGCTGGGCCCAGATGCAATCGCTCAACATGCTCGTCTGCACCGAAGGCAAGGAGCGAACACTGTCGGAGTACGCCGAACTGCTCCATCAGGTCGGCTTCCGCGGCGTTCGCGGCAGCCGCAATCCATCCCCGCTGGACGCGGTCCTGGCGATCAAGCCTTAATCCCAAACGCAAAAAGTATGCTGTTCCAGTTCGAAGGCGTGACGAAGACCTACGGCTCGGTCGTCGCGCTCGACAATTTATCGGTCACTGCGCCGGCAGGGGCGATCGGGCTTTTGGGGCCGAACGGCTCTGGCAAGACGACCATGATCCGTGCGCTCTTGGGGCTCACCCGCGTCGATCGGGGCTCGGGGCAGGTTTTGGGGATGGATTTTCGTCACCGTCAGCTCGATATCCGGCGGGCTGTCGGCTTTGTGCCCGAGGATGAATGCCTGTTTCCCCACGTGGTGGGGGTCGAGTTCGTCACGTACGCGGGCGAACTGGTCGGCATGTCGACCAAAGACGCCATGCAGCGATCGCACGAAGTGCTCGACTATGTCGGACTGGGCGAGGCCCGGTACCGCAAGGTCGAATCGTACTCGACGGGCATGAAGCAGCGGCTCAAGCTGGCCTCCGCCATCGTCCACGATCCGCAACTCCTGATCCTCGACGAGCCGACCAACGGCATGGATCCGCGCGGCCGCGAAGACCTGCTCGAGCTGGCGCGGGACCTGGTTCACAACAAGGGGATGAGCTTGTTGTTCTCGAGCCATCTGTTGCCGGACGTGGAATCGGTGTGTGACGAGATCATCGTCCTGGGGAAGGGCAAGCTGCTCACGGAAGGCAACATTCAGCAGCTCAAACAGCTGCACAACCGCAGCTTCGAGGTGCGACTCAAGGCCGATGCCCGTCCCTTTGCCGAGCGCCTGTCCGCGCTCGGGTGCGGTGCCGAGATGCGGGACGACTCGTTGCTCGTGCAGATTCCCGAGGGTCGCACGCAGCAATTGCTGTGGGAGGTTGCCGCCCAGGAGCGCGCACAAATTCGCAATCTGCGGCCACAGCGCAGCACGCTCGAAGAAGTTTTCTTGAAAGCGCTGGAGCAGGCCTGATGCCGATCTTCGATCAAGGCTATCAGCATTGGAAGGGGCATTTGTCGGGCCACGCGTGGCGCTGGCTGGCGGTCACGCGTCATGGCGTGCGGATCGGCATGCAGGGCCGCGTGTTCCGGGCCGTGCTCCTGTTTTCCCTGTTGCCCGCCGTCTGTCTGGCGACAGCCTTATGCCTGTGGGGGCTTGTGGAGCGCAAGTCGGACCTTGTGACGACCATCGTTCAATTTCTCGTCAGCGCCCAGATTCTCAGTCCGGGCGTCGTGGACGATCCGCGACATTACCGCCTCGAGATTTGGACGCTTTGCTACAACTTTTTCCTGTCCGTCGAGCTGACCCTGTCGATGATTTTGATTGTGCTCGTCGGGCCCAACCTGATCAGCCAGGACCTTCGCTTCAACGCGCTGCCTTTGTATCTGTCCCGGCCACTGCGCCGCATCGACTACCTCGCCGGCAAGCTCGGAGTAATCGCCGCGTTTCTGGGGCTGGCGATCATCGTGCCTTGCCTGCTCACGTACGCGCTTGGCCTGATGTTCAGCCTTGATTTCTCCATCGTGAAGGACACTTACCGGCTGCTGTTGGCCAGCGTGGCATACGGCGTGGTGATCATCTTGTCCGCGGGGATGCTGATCCTCGCTTTGTCGTCGTTGTCGCGAAACTCCCGCTATGTCGCCCTGTTCTGGCTGAGCATTTGGATCGTGAGCAACATTGTGTCGGGCGTCCTTGAGACGACCCAGCAGGTGCAACGTCGAAATGCTCATTTTCGTCAGGCCGCAGTTGTGCAATCGGCGCCGGCGGGCGAAACCCGGGAGGAACGGCGCAAACGCCAACAGGCAATACGAGACGAACAACAAGCACAGTTCGCAGAGTTTGAAACGCAGCAACTGGAAGCGAGCAAAACCGACTGGAGGCCGCTCGTCTCGTATACCGAGCAACCTGTCGCGAATCGGTCGTCAGCTCCTGGGGACCGACGCCTGCTGGGAGAAGTTGAGCGAGGTGCAGCCTTCTCCGATGCGAAAACGTTTTGTCGCGCAGTGGAGCGGGCCGCGGTATCCCTGGTATTGGTCGGCCGGCGTGCTGGCCGGACTCTTTGGCCTCTCGGCATTCATCCTGAGCCTCTCCGTCCGCTCGCTGGATCGCTTGAGATGACACGGATCCCCGACACCAAGCCGATCGTTGATTTCCACGAAGTCTCCAAGTGGTACGGCAACGTCATTGGGATCAACAAGCTGACCCTGCGGGTTCCGGCCGGAGTCACCGGTCTCCTCGGTCCCAACGGCGCCGGCAAGTCGACGTTCTTGCAACTGGCGACCGGCCAACTCTACCCCAGCCAGGGGAGGGTTCGCGTGCTGGGACAGTCGGTCTGGAACAACTCGTCGATCAATCGGCAGATCGGCCTGTGCCCGGAACAGGACGCGTTTTACGAATGGATGACCGGCTGGGACTTCGTTTATACGTCCGCCCGGCTGGCAGGATTGAGTCGTCCCGCGGCCCGTGATGCCACCGAACGGACCATCGAGTCCGTCGGCATGACGCAGCACCAGGGCCGTGCCGTCCGCGGCTACTCGAAAGGGATGCGGCAGCGTACGAAACTGGCGCAGGCCCTCGTGCATGACCCGCGGGTCCTGTTCCTCGACGAGCCGCTCACGGGGACCGATCCGGTCGCCCGGCACGACCTGATGACCATCATCCAACGGCTGGGGAACGAAGGGAAAAGCGTGCTGGTCTCGAGCCACGTGTTGCACGAGGTGCAGTCGCTGACGCCCAACATCATTCTGCTCAATCATGGCCGGCTCGTGGCCGAGGGCAACGTTCGCGACATTCGCGATCTGATCGACAAGCATCCGCATCACATCGTGCTGATCTGCGACGAGTACCGCAGATTGGCGGGACGCATTCTCGAGTGGGACGACGTCGAAGGCGTGCGCGTGCTGGCGCGGGAAAAGGGATTGATGGTCGAAACGCACAAGCCCGACGCGTTTTACAGCCGCTTGCCGGCGCTTTCGCTGGAAGACGGGATGGCCATCAAGGAGGTCTACTCCGACGACGACTCCCTCGAGAGCGTCTTCAAGTACCTGGTGAATAAATGAAACCGGCAGCGGTCGTGGATTCGCCTCCTCAATCGTTTGACATCGCGCCCGATCGCGGTCCGTTGGGCTCGTCCCGACTTGTTTCGCTCTGGACGGCCTACGCTCTAACCTTGCGGCAGCATCTGCACGGCAAGCGCTGGATGGTCATCGCCGGCATGTGCGTGTTGTGTGCCGGGCTGGTCATCCTCGTGCGGGCGACGGCGCCGGACGTGCCGTCCATCATGCTCGAATTCGTCTTCGCCTTTATGTTCATTCCGCAGGCGATTCTGCCCTTGGTGGCGCTGATTTACGCCTCGGGAATCGTGCGCGACGAGCAGGAAGAGCAGACGATGACCTATCTGCTCATTCGGCCGATTCCAAAGTGGGCCCTCTACGGCATGAAGCTGTTCGCCACGTTGACGACCACCGTGATTCTCGTCGTGGCGCTGACGTTTCTGACCTATGCGGCCGTCTACGTGGGGAGCGAGACGACCTTCAAAGATGCCGCGTCGCGGGCTTTGCAGGCGGCCGGGATTCACTCCTTGGCTGTCGTTGCCTATTGCTGCCTGTTCGGGTTGATCAGCTTGCTGACAAAGCGAGCGCTGGTCGTCGGGATTCTGTACGCGGCCCTGTTTGAAGGCGCGATCGCGAACCTGCCTTTCAGCATCCGACTAGCGACCGTCATCTACTACACTCGGCTGATTGCCTACCGCAGTATGCAATTCCTGGCCCCGCTGCCGAACAACCCGTCACGCACGACCGACCTTGCGGCCGAGGCCTGGCAATTCGACGTGCAGGCCGATCCCGGGCTTCTGGCTCATCCGCAAGTTCGCACGTGTCTGATCGTGCTTCTGGCGGCCAGCGCAGCCAGCGCTCTAATCGCGGCGATTCTCTTCTCGGCCCGGGAATTCCACCTCAAAACGCCCGAAAAGGCCTGACGACGGCTGGTGGTCAGCTGGTGGCAACCGACGAATCCACGTCCTAAATCCAGACGACCGAACTCTCGCGGCCTAAAGGTAGCACGGACGTTTCGCGTCGACAGTTTCAGCCCGCCGCGCCGGAAGTGCCACACGTCGGTTGAGTCGAGCACTCACTGGTGCTCGCATGGCACGGGTCGCCCGAGTTGCTGTCACAAGTTTTTCCCCCGCCGTCGCACGACTTTTCGCAGGGATCGCACGTCGGAGCGGTCTGACAGTTACCGCTCGAGCTTTGGCAGAGGGTCTGCTCGAACTTCTGGATCGCACACAGCACTTTTTCGATCGAGAAGCAGATCGCGCCGGTCTTGCACAGTGCCACCGTCGGGGAACACGGGCTCGGCGTGCACCGCGTCGGCGCACACGCGGCTGCGCACGAAGTCACGCAGCTTGCCGACAAGAGCGCGCGATCCTCGAGCGATTCCAGAGCGGCAACCGGCTGCAAACAACATCGCCAGCGGCGCGGGTTTCTCGAACGGGCGCTGAACATCGACTGAGTAAAACGGCGAACCATCGAAAGGCCCTCCTCAAATAAACCTGATGCACTGGAACGGCGAAGATGGACTTTTCACGACCGAAGGCTGACGACACGATCGGGAAGAGTCTCGAAGACGGTCCGACGATACTCGGATTACAGATCCGAAACAATTGGGATCAATACGGACCAACTCGCTCTGCTTTGGAAAGCGTCCCGCCTCAAAGCGCCCACGCCGACCAAGCCAGGCGTGCGCCTGCCCACGTGGCGGCTCTGCGAAATAGCGGTCCCCATCGGGCGAGCTCACGGAATTGACGGTCACGCCTGCCCGGCATTTTGTCGGGTGCCCGCTACGAGCGGTCATTCGGTGTCGCTCGAGCGATCAAGGCTTTTTTCCTCAGAAAATCTCCTTTTTGGATGGTTTGACGATTGCGTCGGCCGCTCCGAAACATTACAAGATTGACATACTGATAGTTAAAAATCTGTAACTTATGAGTCCTCCAAGCTGTTCGGCTCGTGAGGATGTAGCGGGCCTTTCGATCGGGCGCAGGGATGCTGAGGAAGTGCTTCACAAGGAGAAGGAAGTCATGAGAAACCGACGTTGGCAGTACCTCCGGACATCCCTCTTGGCCGTGGCATTCACCGCCGTTTTGGTGCCGCCGGCCTGGCGCAAAGCCCCAAGAACTGCCGTTGCTATTGCCAGGGCATCGATCGGAGCGGTTGCCTGACCACGATCGGCGGGAATTCGTGCACGTTGTGTTGCGTGATCAACACAAAGAAGTGCACGTTTACCGCGACGTGTCGCAGCACGATCCGGAATTCCTGCCGCAAATCGCAGTGCTACAAAGACGTCTGCTTCTGGCAGGATCCCTGCTATTGCTGCCAGACGAGCGTCTACAACTGCGATCCGTGCGGCTCCTGCCGGTATACGGCAAGCGGTTGTTACCAACCTTCGGCGGCCTAGACTCGCCGCCGTTCTTCGTCGCGGCCCGTAACCATTCCATCTCTGAGCCACCAGTTCAAAGGTTACGCCGTCCGTGACGCCACACGAGGCGCTGGCCCGACGCGAACGCAAGAGCTCAATCGCTGCTTCGCTCGCGGCGGGTCCGGCGTCGAGTGTGGATTTTCGCCGCGCGCAAATGAGTGAGCCGCGGATTTTGACTCGCTCGATGCATCTGGTCGTCTCCGACCGCTTCCGGCAATCGTCACGCGTCAGACTCATTGGAGGGCCACCGATGTCTGTCCGGGCCGCCCAGAGGGCGGGTTTCACCCTGCTCGAATTGCTCGTCTCGATCGCGGTTCTTGGAATCCTGATTGCCCTGTTGCTTCCCGCCGTACAAGCCTCGCGCGAAGCCGCGCGACGCACGGCCTGTCGAAGCCGGCTCCGCCAATTGGGCCAGGGACTCCACCTTTACCACGACGTCAATCGTTGCTTCCCCCCGGGCAGCTTTGTCATGGGGCCTTCGTTCCCGATGCAGTCGGGATGGGGTTGGGGGGCGATGGTTTTGCCCTACGTCGAGTTGCCGGCCCTCTATCGGCAGATCAACTTCGGTTCGAAAACGGGCGAGGGCCCCAACCTTTCTCTGATCGCGCTGCCGATCCCGCTGTTCCGCTGCCCCTCCGAAACCGCTCCCGAGAGCGTCGCCTGTACGCCGGCTGGTGCTCCGGCGTACCGGCTCGCCTCGGGGAACTACTGCGGCTCGGAAGGAGTCTCGAGCGCCATGTCTCGGACGCGGATCGCCGAGATCACCGACGGCACGTCGGCCACGCTGATGCTGGGCGAACGGGTCGTCCAACCCGGCGGCGACTCGCTCTTGCCGTTCACCTCGGCCTGGTGCGGACAGGTGGCCTTCACCGACGAATATGACTTGAGGTCCGTCCCCTACCTCTCGCCCAGTCCCGATCATCCGATCAACTCGTCCCTGACGAACCCCTCCTGCTTCGGCAGTCGTCATCCAAACGGCGCCAACTTCGCGCTGGCCGACGGGTCGGTGGTTTACCTCGCCGAGAGCATCGATTCGGCGGTTTTCACGGCCCTCGGCACGGCATCTGGAGGTGAAAGCGTCAATGCAGAAGCACCATAAAAACAAGCGGCCGGTCGTTCGACCTTCCCGGACTACGTGCGCGACGGTCTGCCTCGTGACCTGTTTGACGTGCTGTTTCGCCGGTTGCCGGAACGACCTCCTGGAATTCGCAGACCGCCATGTGCAGACTGACATGCTCGACAAGGACGAGAAGCGCGAAGCAATTCCCTTTCTCGAACAGCATGGGCGGTTCTTCGATCTCGACGGAAAGACGCACGTCGACCAGGAGGTCGTGCTCCCGCTTTTGAAGCGGCTCAAGGAACTGGCTCCGACCAAGCAATGGGCCATGCTCTCACCAGAAAAGGCCAACTTGTCTTACGGGGTGTTGATCGAACTCCCCCAGGACCCGAAGATCGTCGATAATATGGCCCAGGCGGTCCAGGAAGCGGATGACAAGTTTTCCGGATTCATTTTGCAGCAATGGGGCCATCGCTGGCTGTTGATCAACCTGATCGATCAGCAAACCTACGAGAGCCTCAAGGCCTCTGATCCGGATCTTGAGAATCAGCGATGAATTTTCGACCGGCCCGATATCCCGGCTCGGCCGATCGGAGAAAACTTCATGCTGCGACGACACCTCACGGCTCTCGTGCTGACTGCGCTCTTTGCGCCCTGCAGCCCGGCGCGGGCGCATTTCTTATTCATTCGCATCAATGGGCCGGCCGAGGCGGGCCGCACGGTAGAGGTCTTCTTCAGCGAGAAGGCCGACGCCGGCGATCCGCGGTTCATCGGCAAAGTGGCCGGCGCGACGCTCACAGTTCAATCCGCCCCCGGGAAGTTTCAACCGCTGACGGTTCGACAGGGCGCCGATCGCCTGCGCGCCTCGCTGCCCTCTTCCGGGCCTGTCAGCGTCACGGGCTTCCTGGAATACGGCGTGCTCAAACGCGAAGTGCCGTTTCTCCTGCGATACTATCCCAAGGCTGTCGCCGGACATGCGACCGCTGTCGCTGCATTGCGTCCACGCGCGGGCACACCGCTGGAAATCGACGCGACTTTTGGGGGTGATCACGTCACACTCTCGCTGCTTCGCGACGGGAAGCCGGTCCCCGGAGCCGCATTCACGACCGTCGACGACGACCTGGTCAACGAAGAGGTGAAAGCCGACTCTGCGGGGAAGGCCGTCTGGAAGCCGCCGTCGCCCGGGTTCTACTGCGTTTACGCGAAGTCGGTCTTGAAGACTCCGGGCGAGTGGAAAGGCAAGGCCTATTCCGAAATCCGCGAGTTCGCGACGATGGCTTTTTGCTGGCCGCTGGCTCGAACCGGTGCCGATCCCGAGGCGGTTACGATGTTCGAGCGTGCTCTCGCGGCACGGGCAATGTGGGACCAGTTTCCCGGCTTTTCGGCCGAAGTGTCGGGAAGCGTCGACGGCCGGGCGTTTTCCGGCAAGACCACGATCGCGGCGACCGGCGACGTGTCCCTCGAGCTGGACGACAATGCGGTGAAGTCGTGGGTCGAGGACCAACTGCATTCGATCGTGACCCATCGCTTGGCGCCGCCGAAAAATGAGGGCGGACCGCCCGTTCTGCGGTTTGCCGACCGCGATGCGTCGCACCCGCTTGGTCGGCTCTTGATCTTCGAGGGAGGGCAATTCGCCTCGAGCTACCGTGTGCTGGACGACCGAATTACGGTCGTCAACCGCAATCTGGGCGGCCGCAATATGACGATCACCGTGCTCGACGACGTGCGCAACGCGGAAGGGAAGCAGCTGCCCCAGTCTTACACAGTTCAGTATTGGAAAGCCGAGAACGGCGATCTCGACCGGACGGAATCGATCTCGAACCGTTGGACTCGCGTCGGCCGTTACGATTTGCCTTCATCGATTACGGTGCGAACCGCGTCAAAGGCCGGGCTTACTGTGCGCAATCTTGTGCTCACCAAGCACAAGCTCGCGAAGTGAACCGACTAGTTCGCCGGCGAATACTCGACCTGCACGTTGGTGCGGATTCCTCCGCGCGGCGTGAAGGCGGCCGTGATTTTCATTGAACGGGGCCTCGTCGCGGCCACGAGGTCGTCCAGAATGCGGTTCGTCACGTCCTCGTAGAACGCGCCTTCGTTGCGATAGCTTTGCAAATAGAGCTTGAGCGACTTCAGCTCGAAACACAGGCGGTCGGGCACGTAGGTAATTGTGAGCGTGCCGAAGTCGGGCTGGCCCGTCTTGGGGCAGAGCGAGGTGAATTCCGGACACACGGTTTCGATGATGTAGTCGCGATCCGGGTGCGGATTCTCGAAGGTCTCGAGGATCCCGATCCGTGATTGGTGCGCCTCTTTAGCGGCGGCCCGGTTTTGCCGACGGTGATTTGCCATCTCTTGAGAATAGCGGTGTCGGCAATCCGGTTGAAGCAGCGAAGCCCGGAGTGCCGCAGGACGGATGGGCTTGGCGGAACCCGCAAGGGACCCGCGCCGGTCCTGGGCGGGTGTCTGGAATGCCCCTAAAATGGGACAACTCGATCGGTCGGTCTCGCGGCCTCGCGCAAGTGCTTGTCGTCGCGCACCTCAAAAGGGACAAGCCGTGGCTGAGGTCGGCGTCCTCGACAACCCCATCTGGAGTTCCCTGACGACGGCCCATCGGTCGATCGCGCGGCTCAGCGGTCGCGCGGCTCGATACGCAGCCGAAGTCTCGCCTTTCGCTGCCTTCGAGAGCCCGACCGCGTTCGACGACCTGGCGGCCCTGGTGAATCCCGAAGAAACCGTCGGATTATGCGCGCCCGATGTGATCGAGTCCCCGCCCGACTGGCACGTGATCCGGACGCTGCCGCTCGAGCAGATGGTCTGTACGAGTTGGGAGCGCGCTCCGGCATCCTCGCCGCTGGAGTTGCGGCAGGACGACGTCCCCGAAATGTTGGCATTGACCGCGGCCACCGAGCCCGGACCGTTCCTGCCCGCGACCATTGAGATGGGTCGCTATTTCGGAATCCGGGAGGAGACGGGGCGGCTGATCGCCATGGCGGGCGAACGGCTGAAGCCGGCCGGATTCACCGAGATCAGCGCCGTTTGCACCGATCCGGCTTTTCGCGGCCGGGGCCATGCCCGGGCGCTGCTCAACTTTCTCATCGCCCTGATCGTCGACGAGGGCAGGGTCCCGTTCCTGCACGTGAAAGCCGACAACAGCGCGATCTCGCTCTATAAGGCACTCGGCTTTCACGTGCGTGGACCGATGCATGTGACAATCGTCGGGCGCAGCTGACGGCACACGTCGGCACGCTCTGCGTGGGATTCGTCGCGTTCGCCCGCGGAGGCGGATCACTTCGCCGGCGGCTCGATGGCCTCGGGCTTCACGTAGTAGTCGCTGAGGTTGAACTCGCCTTTGACCTCCGCGTCGAGAATTTTGAGCCGCGTTTCGATCCGCTGCAGGCGCTGCTCGAGAGCCGGATGGATGATCGGACCCGGGTCGACCGCGCGCACGCGGGGCACGGCCGGATGACCCAATTGTCGCTGCATGGCGGCGAACAAGTAGAGCGGATCTTTGCCGCGGTTGGCCTTGGCGATCCGGCCCTCTTGCAAGCCGAAGAGGATCGAATAGGAGGGCTTGTACTTGGGGTTCCGCTTGCGTTTCTCTGCGACGTACTGCTCGGAGCGGTAATAGATCAAGTGGCTGAAATCGGTCGAGCCGAGCCGCAGGCGAACCTTGAGGATCCAGTCGCGCCACGCCTTATCGTAAAACGGATCGTCCGCAATGGCCTTCATGCCCCGGTCGTAGCCCAGGCGATTGCGGGCGATGCACTCGAATTGATAAATGAACAGGCCAGCCGGAGTCGGATTCCCGGCCAGGTATTCCGCGGCGCGCTCGAGCACCAGCAGGGCCGTCTTCTGGTCGAACCGCGAGCGTTCCTCTTCAGCCCGCGACATGACGAAGGTCTGAAACGCGGTGAAGTAGTGCCCCAGGCGGGCCATGCCCGGGCTCAGCCGGCCGTTGTGCAAGATCTCGCCCCGCAGAAAGTCGATGGCCTTCGGCAGGTTGGTCGTCGCCAACAGTTCCTCCGAGAGGCCCTGCAGGATTTCCTGCGACGGGAGGTTGTCCTCGAGCCGTTCGCGAAACGCCCGAAAACAGTAGGCCTGCTCGATGTATTCTTCGCGGTCCAGAGGCGGGGCGGTCATGCGTTTTTGGGTCGAAAACCGGGGGCAAAACGGGTCGAGATTCGATTATAAGTCCGCCGCCGCAAGGGGGTCAGATTTTCTTTGCGGACGGTTGCCTCGGATCGGCCAGATTGCTAGTTAACACGTGTCAACTCGGCTATGATCCGAGCCTTAAAAATAAGACGCGACAACCCTGAGACCCGTAATTCGGACCCCCTGTAGATCGGACAGAGTGCAAAAGATGAAGCGACGAGTTCCGTCAATCGTGCTGGCCCTTGTGGGCTTCGTATGCTTGGCCGCCATGGCGGTCCAGATAACTCCTGGAGAGGCGCCAAAGGACTTCGCCTCCACGACCGCCTCCTCCGGTTCTGGCACAACGGATACGGAGAAGTTCAAACTCTGGGATCCGCTCATCGGGACGGACTTCGCTGGGTACGAGAAAGTCCTGCTGATCCTGAACGTGTTTGTCGCGCTGGGCGGCTTGGCTTATGCCTTGATGCTGGTCAAGCAGGTCCGAGAGGCCCCCGAGGGCACTCCGCGGATGCAGGAAATCGCGCGGGCCGTGCGGGAGGGAGCCAACGCCTATCTCTATCGCCAGTTCCGGGTGGTGGGCGTGTTGATCGTGGTGATCACGATCTTGCTGTACATGGCAGCCAATTTGACGGGGACAGTCCCCGAAATCGCAATTGGTCGTGCGATTGCGTTTCTTGTCGGCTCGACGTTTTCGGCGACTGTCGGCTTTGTCGGCATGCGACTGGCCACGATCGGAAACCTGCGCGTTGCCGCGGCCGCACAACATAGCTTCGGCCAGGCATTGCAACTCGGCTACCGCACGGGAACGATCACCGGCATGCTCACCGACGGCCTGGGCCTGTTGGGCGGGTCGATCATCTTTCTAATGTACGGCGAACACGCCTACGAGGCCCTGCTCGGGTTTGGCTTCGGCGGAACGCTGCTGGCCCTCTTCATGCGTGTCGGCGGCGGAATTTATACGAAGGCCGCGGACGTCGGGGCCGACCTCGTCGGCAAGCTCGAAAAGGGAATTCCCGAAGACGATCCCCGCAATGCCGCGACGATTGCCGACAACGTGGGGGACAACGTCGGCGACTGTGCCGGTATGGCGGCCGACATTTTCGAGAGCTACGAAGTGACCATCGTGGCCGCGATGATCCTCGGCATCGCCAGCTTCGGGCACAAGGGTGTGATCTTCCCGCTGCTCGTGCGGGCGATCGGCGTCATCGCCAGCATCATCAGCACTTACAGCGTGAAGGCCGGCGACAAGGGTTCGGTCGGCGAAGCGATGAGCAGCGTCAACCGGGGCTTCATCATCGGGTCCGTCATCAGCATCGTGGGCTTTATCATTCTGGGATTCGGATACCTGCGGTTCGACGACCAATATCTCAAGCAGTATCCCCAGTCGATCGACGGATTCCGGGTGACGGAAGAATTCGCCAAAGATCGAACGGCTTTCGTCGAGGAAGCCAAAGTTCGAGAGGCCCAGGATGCCAAGAAATTCGGCAGTGTTCAAAAACAATTCAAGACGTGGGTCCAAAATTACGACAAGCCGATTCTTGCCAAAGACCAACCGACGATTTCCTCGCTGGGAATGTCGGGATCGGGCCTCGACATGCGGGCCGCTTGGACCTGCCTGATCGGGATCATTTTGGCAGTCTGCCTCAACAAGTGCACTGAGTACTACACGGGGACGGAGTTCGAACCCGTAAAAAGCCTGGCGCGGAACTGCACCACCGGTCACGCCACCAACATCATCCAAGGGTTTGCCGTCGGCTACGAAAGCACGGTCGCCGCGGTCATCATTATCGTGGGGTCGATTCTCGCCAGCGTGCTTGTCTATACGGGGACAAATGCCACCTTCGTCGCCTTCGGGGTGGCGATGTGCGGCATCGGGATGTTGACCCTCACCGGCAACACCATCTCGATGGACGTCTTCGGGCCCGTTGCCGACAACGCCAACGGCATCGGCGAGATGGGATACGACCGGGCGGAAATGGGCGAGGAGCGCTACAAAGCGGCCCGCCAGATCCTTTCTGACCTCGATGCGGTGGGAAACACCACCAAAGCCATTACCAAGGGAATCGCCATCGGCTCGGCCGTCATCGCGGCCGTGTCGTTGTTCAATAGCTTCATCGTCTCGGTCGGTTCGGGCGGACAGGGCGAAAATGTCATCATCACGGGGGACGTGTACGAGCGGGTCTCTTCCGCGCTGACCATCTCCGCGCCGACGCTCTTCGTCGGCATGCTGATCGGCGGCGCTGTGCCGTTCCTATTCAGCGCGATGACGATTCGGGCCGTGGGCCGCGCGGCCTTCCTGATCGTGAACGAGTGCCGCGCCCAGTTCCGCGACAAGGAGATTCTGGGAAGGCACGAAGCGGCCCGATTACGGTCGCGTCGTCGATATCTGCACGGCTGCCGCTCAAAAGGAACTTGTTGGTCCCGGCTTGTTGGCGCTTTTGGTGCCGGTGCTGGTTGGCTTCGGGCTCGGAACGATCGGCCTGGCCGGCTTCCTGGGGGGTATGATCGTGACGGGTCAGCTCTTGGCCGTCTTCATGGCCAACGCCGGCGGCGCCTGGGACAACGCCAAGAAGATGGTCGAGGACGAGCCGGTCGACTTCGAGAAGAATACGGGTAAGGGGAGCGAGAAGCACAAGGCGGCCATCACCGGAGACACCGTGGGCGATCCGCTCAAGGACACCGCCGGGCCGGCGATCAATCCGCTGATCAAGGTCATGAACATGGTCAGCCTGCTGATCATCGGGCTGATCCTGCCCTACGACACCAACATGATCAACAAGCTGAAGTCGGTGGGCGTAAACGTCACACCCAAACCGACCGACCCGCTGTATTGGACCGCGATCCTGGTCTGCGTCGTCGGACTGACCTGGGCAGTCTGGCAATCGAAGCGCGAAACGCCCGACGCCGGCTGACGCTTCCCGCCTCTAACGTCTTTCTTAATGAAGCCCGCCGGTGGGCTTTCTTCATCGATTCGAATCGGAAAATCGACATGCCGCGAACCTTTGACATCGCCGTCATCGCGGGGGACGGGATTGGACCGGAAGTCACCCGCGAGGCGATCCGCGCGGTCGAGGCAGCGGTTAAAGGCAGTCATGTTGCCTTCACGTGGACAGAGTATCCGTGGGGCACCGATTATTACCTCGCCCATAACCGCATGGCGCCCGCGGATTTTCTCGACCAGCTTAGCCGGCACGATGCCATTCTGCTGGGAGCGGTGGGGCATCCGCGCGTTCAGGACCACGTGACGCTCAACGGACTGCTTTTGCCGATTCGGCGGCGGTTCGATCAATGCGTCTGCGTGCGGCCGGCGTATCTTTATCCGGGCGTCGAAAGCCCGCTGGCGAAGAAGGCCCCCGGCTCGATCGATCTCGTCGTGTTTCGCGAGAACACGGAAGGCGAATACGCCAACATCGGCGGGCGTCTGTACCAAGGGACGGCCGAGGAAGTCGCCATCCAAACCTCGGTCTTTACGCGCCGCGGCTGCGAGCGGATCATCCGCGCGGCGTTCGAGAAGGCGCGCTCCCGGCCCCGCAAAAAAATTGCGTCGATCACCAAAAGCAACGCGCAGGGCTACGGAATGGTTTTGTGGGACGAGGTCTTCGCCACGGCCGCCCAGGATTTTCCAGACGTCGCCACCGAGTCGCTGCTCGTCGATCGGGCCGTGATGGAATTTGTCCGCCGGCCCGAGTCGTTCGACGTCGTGGTCGCGAGTAATCTCTTCGGAGACATTTTGACCGATCTGGCGGCGATTCTGGTGGGCAGCATGGGTCTGGCCGCTAGCGCCAATCTCGATCCCACGCGGCGGCATCCGAGCATGTTCGAGCCCGTGCACGGCTCGGCCCCCGACATCGCCGGCCGCGGAATCGCCAATCCGCTTGCTGCGATCCTGTCTGCCGGTATGATGCTGGAACATCTCGAACTCGACGCGGCGGCAGCGGCCGTTAACACGGCAGTCGCCAGCTTGCTCGCCGAGTCCGGACCGCGCACGGCGGACCTCGGCGGCACGGCAAAGACTGCCGAGGTCGGCACGGCGATCGTCAACCGCATTCAATCGAGCGTCCCGCACAAGTGACGACGCTCGCTGAGTTTTCGCATGGCCCGCATCTTTCTTGACCACAACTCGACAACGCGCCCTTTGCCGGAAGTCGTCGAGGCCGTCGCGCGTCATTCGCGGGAGAGTTGGGCCAATCCCGGCAGCCGTCACGCGGAAGGGCGCATTGCGCGCCGCGCGCTCGAAGACGCGCGGGAGAAAATCGCCGCCATCCTCAACGCCAATCCCAAGGAAGTCCTCTTCACCAGCGGTGGGACCGAAGCGATCAATCTGGCGATCCTCGGACTTGCTGCGCGACGACCTGCGACCGTACTGCTGACGGCGGGCGAGCATCCGGCTGTCCGCCAAGCGTGCGGCCGCCTGCAGGAACGAGGCTGGAAACTGCAGTTTCTTGACGTCGATCGCGAGGGGCAAGTCGTCGCCGAACAACTCGAGAAACTTTGCTGGGACGAGATTGGCCTGGCCACGTTGATTCTGGCGCACAATGAAACGGGCGTCGTGCAGGACGTTTCGCCCCTTGCCGAGCGGTGCCGGCAGCACGGGATCGCGCTGCACGTCGACGCGGTGCAAGCCGTCGGAAAAATTTCGGTCGATTTCCACAAGCTCGGAGCGACCGCGTTGGCGCTCGGCGCCCACAAGTTTCACGGCCCGCGAGGCATTGGAGCTCTGTTACTGAAAGAGGGCACGACGCTGCGTCCGCGCCAACTGGGCGGCCATCAAGAGGCTGATCTCCGCGCCGGGACCGAGCCGGTGGCGCTGGCCGTCGGCATGGCGGTCGCATTGGAAAAGTGGCATTCCCAGCAGGCTCAGCGCGAGGCCTGGATGCGCGGGCTCCGCGATCGCCTCGAGCAGGGGCTCCAAACAGCCTGCAACCCGGTCGTGATCAACGGATCCGTCGACCGCCGGTTGCCCAACACGCTCAACATTGCGTTCCCGGGCGTTGAGGGGGATGCGTTGTTCGTCGCGCTCGATCTGGCCGGCATCTCCTGTTCGCTGGGAAGCACGTGTGCCAGCGGCTCGACGGAGCCGTCTCCGGCCCTTGTGGCGATGGGCTGCCCGCCGGAAGTCGTCTCATCATCGGTTCGCTTCAGCCTGTCGTTCGAAAGTGCCCAAGACGAGATCGATGACGCTGTGGAGCGCATCGCGCAAGTCGTTGGCCGGCTGCGGTCCGCAGGCGCTCAAGCATCTCGCACTCGAGCCCCGTACGTGGGCCGTCAACCCGAGCCAATCGGCAGACACCTGGCTTAAGAGGGCGGCGGCGGGAGCAGTCAAGCTGAATGGCCCGATCTCCTCAAAACTCCGATCGCACTTCCGCGCCTGCCAGTGAGCCGCTGGTGTTACTCGAGGAAAATCGACTCGCGCACTCGGCCGCCAATCGGCTGTTCAGCGCGGGAGAGGATGACGGGGTCTGGCTGGTCTATTTGTATGGTCCGGCCGGCGTGGGCAAGTCCCATCTCGTGCGACATTGCGTCCGCGAGGCTCGTCGGAAAACTCCTCGCCGGCGAATCGTGTGCGAGACCGCCGCGGAATTTCTGGCCGCCCTCAGCCAGGCCTTCTCGCGCGAAGATCGCGTCGAGTTTCAGAGACAGATATGTGGAGGCTGACCTCCTCATCCTCGAGGATCTGGCGGCACTTCAAGGTCGCATCCCCGCTCAGCGCATGCTCGTCGCGATCCTCGACGAGTCAAAGCGAGCCGGGCACCGGGCTTTGGTCACTTGCGCCACACGACCAGGCGGGCTGGAAAAGATGCTGCCGCGCTTGGTCAATCGTCTGCGCGGCGGACTCTGCGTGCCGCTGGAGTTGCTCGGGCGCACAAGCCGTCTGGGCTTCGCGACGAAGGTGGCGGCATCGCGTCAGATTCCGCTGTCGTCTCAAGCCGCCGCCCTCCTCGCCGAGGAAGGGCCGGGGACGCCGCGCGAACTGGCGGCCGCGCTGGTCAACCTCGAGATGCGAGCCCGAAACGGCCGGAATGATTCCGACGATTGCTTGATGCGGGCACATCTGAATTCCTCGCATCCGACGCGCGATGTTACCCTCTCGAAAATCGCTGGCGCGGTCGCCGACTTCTTTCAATTGCCCGTTTCGGAATTGAGATCGTGGGGTCGCCCCAAGCGCTCGACGCTGCCGCGCCAGGTCGCCATGCTTCTGGCCCGTGAATTGAGCGGGCAAAGTGCCGCGCAAATCGCGCGGTTTTTCGGCCGCAGGAATCACACAACCGTCGTCCACGCCTGCCGCCGCACTCGGACTTTACTCGCCCGGGATCCGGCTCTCGCCGGCGAGGTCGAGGGGCTACGTCGCACTCTGCGTCGCGGGTGAGTTCTGGACGAAGGAACTGAGCACGAAGTAAGCGGTGTTTTTAGAGTCAGTTGCGTCCGAGACCGCTTACTTCGTGCGCGGCTCTTTAGGACGGCCAGGTGTGTGAATCGTCTGCCGAAAGGTTGACGGTCTTGCGACGGGCGTTTGGGACGCTCTGGGAGGCTTCGGATGGCTCCGGAGAACGGCCCAAATTGCCGTCATTTTCTCGTCTGGAAGCGAACCGGTTTTCGACCGGCCGCTCACGGTGCGAAGACCAGAAAACTCACGTCGCAAAGTATTACAAATTAAGAATTTATGATTATGGATTCCGGGCGTTTTCAACCGCCTTCTTCGTTGCTGCTACGACTACGAAGTTCTATAATTCCTATTCGAAATCCAGAGAACGGATTGCCTGTTTCGCGCGGCGAATTCGCACCTCCTGATGACCCCCGTTCCGCTTCCGTTGCGCGAAGATTTTAGGATGGTCACACGGACATGAAACTACATTGCCACCGTCCGGCATTGGCGGCCGCCCTGCAAGTTGTCAGCAGCGTCGTGCCGTCTCGAACCCCGAAAGAAATACTCAAAAATATCAAGCTGGAGGTCGCCGGCGGCAAGGCCACCCTCTTGGGCACCGATGCCGAGGTCGGCGTGCGGTATGAAATCCCCGGCGTCGAAATCGAACGGGAAGGCGAGACGCTGTTGCCCGCCGCGCGCGTGACGGCCATCGTCCGCGAGCTGAGTGAAGACTCGGTCGATCTTTCGCTCAGCGACGATGCCGTCTGGATCAAGAGCGATAAGAGTGAGTTCCGGCTCTCCGCGCAAGATCCGAGCGAGTTTCCGCCCGTCGCCGAGTTCGACGAAGATCGTTATGCCGCTATCCCCGGCAAGTCCCTGAAGGACGCCATCAAGCGGACGACCTTCGCAACCGACGCGGAAAGCTCGCGGTATGCGTTAGGCGGCGTGCAGCTCGAGCTGGCCGGCGACAAGATCACCTTCGCCGCGACCGACACCCGTCGCCTGGCCGTGTTCGAGACTGCCTGCCGCAATCAGGGACCACGCTCGGAAAACGTGGCTCCGGTTATTCCAACCAAGGCGCTCTCCCTGATCGAGCGCAGCATCCCCGACGCAGAGAGCGAAGCTCTGCTCGCCGTACACGCCAATGAGGCGCTGGTGAAGGTCGGCAGCTCGACGATTTACAGTCGCTTGGTCGACGGACGTTTCCCGAAATATCGCGATGTGATTCCGAACAAAGCCGAAAAGTCCATCGACCTGGTGGTGGGCCCGTTTTATTCAGCGATCCGCCAGGCCCAGATCGTCACGGAAGAAGACAGCCGCGGCGTCGACTTCAAGTTTGCCTTAGGCTTACTCACGCTGACGAGCAAGTCGGCCGACGTTGGGCAGTCGGTGATTCAGTTGCCGATCAGTTATGAGGGGAGCGAGTTGGCGATCTTGTTCGATCCGCGGTTCATCGCTGACTTCCTTCGCGTGCTCGAGCCGGAAAAAACGATCCGCCTGGAGTTGATCGACGCGGAGAGCGCGGCGGTATTCCGCACCGACGATTCGTACACCTACGTCGTCATGCCGCTATCGAGGGATCGATGATGTTGGTCGATCGGTGACACGGACAGCTCACCGACGTACTTGCAGCAAGGCCACGGACGAATCCTGGCATTGAGGGATCGATGACTCACGGACGGGCCAGACTACCCGACCGCCTCTCGCAGGCTGTCACGGATTTGATTGCACTGCGAGGTTGGGCCCGCGTTCGCGGGAACGCCCAGCTGGCAGAGGCTTGGGAGAGTGTCGCGGGAGCATCGGTTGCCAGCGGGACGAGAGTCGTCGGAATTCGCCGAGGCGTGCTCCATGTGGCAGTGGGAAATTCTCCACTGCTCAGCGAACTTGCGGCTTATCACAAAGTGAATTTGCTGGCGACCTTTTCCCGGGACCACCCCGAATTGAAGATTCGCGACCTCAAATTCGTGATGCGGGGAAATCTGTCGCCACAGTGACCGAATAAACTCCGACCAAACGTTCAATCGGGTGGCACTGGCAGCAAGCTGCCAGTGTGCTCTCAGAAAAAGGGCGAAAACAGCACTGGCGGACAAGCCGCCAGTGCCACCCGACTTGAGCCGCCCTTCGAGGAAATATTTTGAGCTCTGATCCGAAAAAGAACGACCCGACGCCCGAACCGGCCCCGAAAGGGGATGCGGGCGAGCTGGGGCAGACCCACAACGACCCGGCATACGATGCCAGCGACATTCGTGTGCTCGAGGGAATCGAGGGGATCCGCAAGCGCCCCGCCATGTACATCGGCGACACCACGCCGCGCGGACTGCATCACCTCGTGTACGAAGTCGTCGACAACAGCATCGACGAGGCGGTCAACGGCGCCGCCTCGGTGATCGTCGTCCGCATCAATGCCGACGGCAGCGTCACCGTCACCGACGACGGCCGCGGAATCCCCGTTGGCGCCATGCCCGACATGGGGAATCGTTCGGCGCTGGAAGTCGTCCTCACCGAATTGCACGCCGGCGGAAAGTTCGACCGGGCCAGCGGCTACAAAACGGGCACCGGCGGTCTCCACGGCATCGGCATCACGGCCGTCAACGCGCTGTCCGAGTGGCTCGAAGTCGAGGTCCGCCGCGAAGGCCACGTCTGGACCATGGACTTTGCCCGCGGCGTGATGATGAGCGGCCTCAAGCAGCTTGGCAAGAGCGATCGCACGGGGACCAAGCTCACCTTCAAGCCCGACCCGACAATCTTCCCCGACGCCCGCTTCAGCTACGACGTGCTGCACAAGCGCATGCAGGAACTGGCCTTCCTCACCCCCGGAGCGCGGATCCTGATCTCCGACGAACGGACGGGGCAGTCGGACGATTTTCAATACGCGGACGGCATTGTCGAGTTCGTGAAGCATCTCAACCGCACCGAAACGCCCCTCACCGGCGAAGTGATTCGCATCGAGGGCCGCATCGACGAGACCGAGGTCCGCGTCGCTCTTCAATACAACGACGGATATTCGGAAAACGTCCGAGCCTTTGCCAACAACATCGGCAATCTCGAGGGGGGCACACACCTGAGCGGCTTCCGCAGCGCGCTCACCCGCTCGATCAACAACTACGGCAAGCGCGCGAACCTGTTCAAGGACTTCGCCCCGCAAGGGGACGACTTCCGCGAAGGTCTCACGGCGGTGATTTGCGTCCGCCTGCCAGATCCGCAGTTCGAGGGGCAGACGAAGACCAAGCTCGGCAACAGCGAGGTGGAAGGCATCGTCACCTCGGTCGTCAACGACGGGCTCAACAAGTTTTTTGAGGAAAATCCCGCCGCCGCGAAGGTGATTGCCGCCAAGGGGCTGCGCGCGGCCGAGGCCCGCGAGGCCGCCAAAAAGGCCCGCGAGATGGTCCGCCGCAAGGGGCAGCTCACCTCGAGCGGTCTGCCGGAAAAGCTCCGCGACTGTCGCAGCCGCGAGCTGGCGCTCACCGAGCTTTATCTTGTCGAGGGCGATTCGGCCGGCGGTTCGGCCGACACGGGCCGTGACGCCAGCATCCAGGCGATCCTGCCGCTACGTGGCAAGATCCTCAACGTCGAGAAGGCGCAGCTGGTCAAAGTGCTCGACAACGAGGAGATCCTCAACATCTTCAAGGCAGTGGGCGTGCCCCCCGGGGCCCAGCTCGAGGACGTCACCAAGCGCCGCTACGGCAAGCTCGTGCTGATGACCGACGCCGACATCGACGGGAGCCACATTCGCACGCTCCTACTGACGTTTATCTTCCGCCATCTGCGCGAGCTGGTCGAGCAGGGCTGCGTCTACATCGCGCAGCCGCCTTTGTACAAGGTCACGCAAAAGAAGACCGTCCGCTACGTGCAGACGCATGAAGAAATGAATGGCGAACTTCTCGAGCTCGGTTCGGCCGATACCGAGCTCGAGTTCTCGGACGGGAAGCCGCGCACATTCAAAGACAAGCCGTTGCAAGAGGTGATCGCGCTCATCGGCCAGCTCGAAGAACCGCTCGAGACGCTCGAACGCCGCGGCATCGAGCTGCATTGGCTCGTCACGCACCATCAGTCAGCCGACGGGCTGTTGCCCCGCTACCGCGTGTTCGTCGGTCGGCAGGAACACTGGTTTGCCGACAAGGAGCAACTCGACAAGTTCCTGGCTGAGGAAGAGGCCAAGCGGGGCGAACAGTTCGAGATTGCCGACGACGAAACGGTGTCTGCCGGCACCAAGCCCGAGGCCGGCAAAAATGGTCACCCCGAAGCGCATCCCGACACGCGCTTGCAGGTCGTCGACCTGCACGAGGTGCGGATGATCAACCGCGCGCTGACGGCACTCAGGCCGCACGGGATCACGCTCAAAGATTTCGTCCCGGCCGGCCACAAGAACGGAGAGCCCGTTTATCCGCAGCGAATTCACAAGGACGACGCCACGGTGCCGCTTTCCAGTCTTCGCGAGCTGTTGCCCAAGCTGCGAAAGATCGGCGAGCGCGGCCGCAAGGTGACCCGCTTCAAAGGGCTGGGCGAAATGGATGCCGAGGACCTGTGGGACACCACCATGGACCCGGCCAAGCGCACGCTCTTGCAAGTGACGATGGAAGATGCCGCCGGGGCAGATGAAATCTTCCGCGTGCTGATGGGCGACCACGTTGAACCCCGCCGCGACTTCATCGAAAAGCACGCGTTGGACGTGCGCGACCTGGACGTCTGACCTCGGGCGAAGGGCGCGACCTAGTGCGGACTATTCCCTGAAGCGGATATCGCCGACAGGTTGACGGCTCACTTAATCCGGCGAGCGGTCTGCTCAATGCCGTTTTGATGGAGCACCAGGCTTGTGGCGGGACCCGTTTTCTGCAGTTTGAATTCCAGGGTGGCGTCGACGCCATGGTAGGACCAGTGAGTGGGAGAATCCGGAAAGACCTCTTGCGTGGGTTGATTGGTAATACTGACCATCAAGTGCCCATCGCGATCGCGGACAGTGAAAACAAAGCTGGGGTTTAATTGGTACCGACCCTCCAACCGGTGGCGCAGCGTCGCATCAATGGCGAGCTTGCCCGGTCCATGGTCGGCCGTCTCCTTGGGTTCCGGCTTTGATTCCTGGCCTGCTGCTTTCCTTACCAAACGGAGCGCCAGTTGATCGGGTCCGTTGAGTACGGCCGTGTTGCACAACACAACGACCGCGCAGTGAAACTCACGATTGATGAAGATTGCCGAATGGGATCCACCGGTCTGACCATTGTGCCAACGAGTCTGACCATCGCCGGCAATCATCCAGTTCAGTCCCATTGCCGGACCCGAAGCGTCCGCGTCGCGCTGTTGTTTCCAAGCCAACTCGATTGCCTCGCCCAGTTTCCCGGTGGGCGGAGTCAATTGAGCCTGCGCGAAGCGCAGCATGTCGCGCATCGTCGCGTGAATGCCGCCGGCGCCCGGCAGGTCGGCAAACGTCCAGGGCGGTGTGGCTGAGCCGAACTTGGCATGCGGCGTGGCGAGCCGCTTCGTTTGATCTTCGCTGAGGTCAACGGTGCAATCGGTCATTTGCAGTGGGTTCGCGATTCGCTCCCGCAGCAACTGTTGATAGGACTTGCCAGCCTTCTGCGCGACCAGGTAGCCCAGAACCGACGCGCCAAAGTTCGAGTATTGCTGCTTCTCACCAGGCCGACGCGGCAGTTTGTAATGGTTCAGAAACGCCGCCGCCATTTTTGAATCGTAATCACGATACGGATTCGTCAAATCGGTCAGCGGTAAATTGCCGGGGATTCGTGGCAGCCCCGACCGGTGGGTACTCAGATCAAGCCACGTGATCGACCGGCCATCCCGCGACGGCAATCGAATGCCGGCCGCATTGGCAACGTCCGCTGCCGAATTGAGATCAATCTCGCCCCGGACAACCGCATCGGCCAGCATCAACCCCGTGAAGACCTTGCTCACTGATCCGATCTCGTAAAGAGTCGTGTCGTCGGGATGTTTCGCGGCCCGGTTCGAGCTTCCCAAATGCACAATTCCCTGGTGTTTGCCTTCGATGTAACCGACCGACAACCCGTCGACGACTCGATTGTCAACCAGCGGCCGAGCCGCTTTCTCGACCAGTTGATCCGTCAGGTTCTGCGAAAACGCGACCCGCACATGGATCCAACAGGTCACCGCAATTGAAACGAGGGCGAAGGTCCAACGCTGAGCGTTCATAATCAAAACCTCGCAAGAATAAGAACGTTCACCACCAGTCCTCGTTGGTGAAGATCTAAGGACGCGGTTTTCATGACCGGGGAGCCCGACTCGGCTCATCCGCAAAACGTCATTCCAGAGGTAATTGGTCACGCGAACAAGCGTTGACTTACAAAAAATCGCGGCCGCCGCGGATGAAATCTTCCGCATCTGATGGGCGACCACGTCGAGCGCCGCCGCGACTTCATCGAGAAGCATGCGCTCGACGTCCGCAACCTCGATATCTGAGGTCTGGCCGAGCGGCGGACACCATCCGCGTCCTCCCCTCTCCCCTTGCGGGAGAGGGGATAGGGGTGAGGGGACCTGCGCCGAACAACCCCTCACCCCCGGCCCCTCTCCCGCAAGGGGAGAGGGGAACAGGAATTCTTCCGACACCGTCCCCCCTCACCCGGCGCTCTCGATGCCCTCCGCATCCAGCTCGCGATCGATCTCTTCGTCGCGTCGGACGACTTGCCCGGGGTCGAGACTCAATCGGCGCAATTTGGGAGCGCGCAGCGCGGCCGTTGCCACGACAACGAGCGTCAAGAGGCCCCCGATCCAGACCGAGCGGACCGTTCCCAGCCAGGCCGCCGTGACGCCGCTTTCAAACGCGCCGAGCTCATTCGATGAGCCGATAAAAATCATGCTCACCGAGGCGATCCGCCCGCGCAGCCGGTCGGGCGAGAAGAGCCGGATGATCGCCCGGCGGATGATGACGCTCATCCCGTCGAAGACGCCGCTAAACATGAGGGCCACCGTCGACAGCCAGAATGAGCGCGACAAGGCAAACACAATCATCGAGACGCCGAAACCCGCCACCGCCAGAATCAGGTTGCGGCCCGCATGGCGCACGGGGGGATGGCGGCTCGCGATCAGCATCGTGACGAGCGCACCGGCGGTCGGCGCCGCGTTGAGCATCCCGAGTCCGCTCGGGCCGACCTCCAGAATGTCGCGGGCGAAGACCGGCAAGAGGGCGATGGCCCCGCCAAACAGCACGGCAAACAAATCGAGCGACATCGATCCCAAGAGCACCTGATCGGAGAGCACATATCGCACTCCCTCAGACACGCTCTGCCAGACGGATTCTCCTTCCGGAGCCGGCGGCCGGGGCCGCGGAGTAATTCGCGTGATGGCGGCCCAAGAGATCGCGTACAAGCAGCCAATCGCCAGGTAGGTCTTCGCGGGTCCCGACTGCTGATAGGCAAAGCCTCCCCACAGCGGTCCCACGACGGCGGCCGTCGTCCAGCAACTGGCCATCAGAGTCGACGAGTTGACCAGGATCTCCCACGGCACCACTTGGGCCTCGAGCGCCGCCGCGGCCGGTTCGGCAAATCCGCGGGCAATGCCGGCGACGAACACAACGCCGTAGAGCAGCGTCAACTTCACCCCTCCGACATCGCTGGCTCCCAAGAGCGAAAGAGCCAGGCAGCAGAGAATCAGCCCGGCCAGCGTGATCCGCAGGATTTTGCGGCGGTCGTGCCGATCGGCAATATGTCCGCCGTAAAGTGCCAGCGAGAGCGAGGGGATCGCCTCGACCAGGCCGAGAATTCCCAGCGCCAGCGGATTGCCGGTCAGCTCGTAGACTTCGTAGCCCAGCACGACGGCAAGCGCCCGGCTTGCGAGCGTGGAGCTGAAGGCTGCCAAAAACAGGCTGCGAAAGTCGGAGAATCGGAACGGAGCCCAGGGGCCGGTTTTGGGTTCAGTCACGCCGTCAGCGACCAAGCGTCTGCCCCCGCAGGCCTTCCGGGCCGTTGATCGGATTGATCCTCGCGGGGGCCGAGCGCTCAAATTCGACGACGAATCCGGTCCCCGCCTGCGCTTCGCCGCTGGGGAAATCGGTGCTCACAATCTGCGCCTCCGCTGGCAAATGCCGCGTCGCGCCGGGCGAGAGGCCGCGGGCCTTTCGTTCGCAGACCGGAATCGGCCCGCGTCCGAATGAAGTAACCGGCTTTCACCAGTCGCGGGATGTCGTTGTCGCGCGGGTTGTCCATCACGAAGGTGGCCGCATCTTCACGGCTCTCGTCCGAGCGAACGAACATCACGCGGCCCCGCAACGAGGGATGATCGCGCGTGTAGAGTTCTCGCTCTTTCTTCTCGTCATGCAAGATGTAGAACAGCTTGCCCCGAGCCGCGGCGAGCGTTGGCCAACCCGATTTTTGCACCGCGTCCCGCAACGTGGCCGCGCCGCCCCGCACGTCGTCGGGCGTGATCGTGCGCTCGGGCGGGAAGACCGAACGTAGAACGCCGTCGAGCTGATCGAGAGCCGCCCCGTCCGGGATCGTGATTGTCGAATCGAACCGCGGCCCTTCCTGCTTGACCTCGAACAAGAACGATATCGGCAAATGCCGCGGATGCGCGTCCGACCATTTGCGGACCGTCTCGAGCCCCTCTTTCAGCGTGCGGCAAGTCGATCCCTCGTCGAGCATCGCCACGTGAAAGACCTGAAACTCCCCCTGGCGATACTGCAAGTCGAGCTCGAAGCTGCGGACGCCACGTTCGAGCTGCACGTCGAGCGGAGCGTGGCTGTAATTCCAGTCAAGAAAGTTCTTATTCGGCTTCGCGGGATCGCGGACATGATAGCTATTGTGCGTGCCGATGAACTGCAACTGATTGATCCGCACCTGCTCGACGTCCGCTGGCTCGCCGGCTGGCAGCGAGAGAACGTGCGCGGCCCACACCACGACACTCGTCAACACCACCCGGTTCACCACTCGCAAGTTCATCATCCGTCCGTAATCGTCTGAGTTATTAACAGACCCGGCGAGCGTAGGGCGTGAGCCCTACGGTGCTTAAATTCTCTCTACGGGAGTCACTACGCGGGTAGCGACCCTTCATCGGCAGCACCGGCGGGCTGACAGTCGGCCTGCGGCGGAATCGCCGAGTCGATCCGCCAGATGCCTGCCCACCAGAGCGTCACTCCGGCAACGAGCGTTTCCAAAATCGGCACGTCGGTCAGCGTCGCGAGCACGAATAAATCGCGCTGGACAGCATAACGGTGGAGCGATGGGTCGACGCTCTGCCACCAGGTCGCGGCCTGCCAGACGGCGATCGCAACGAATCCAATCCCGGCAAGGGCCACGAGGCCTGCACCCAGTCTCCAAACAGAGATCGGCGCGAGCCGCCGCGCCGCGTAAACCGTCGCGGGCGCGACAAGCACCAGCCAAAATCCGTGGCAGGCCAAAAGCGCGGGAAGCGGCGCTCCGCAGCCCCAAGGTCCGCAGACGGTGTGTTCGCCAAAAAACCGATCTGGCAAATATTGGAGCGACAGCACGCCAAAGAGCGCCGCTGTCCAAGCACCCGTCTTCAAGAGGGTCGCGGTTGGCTGCTTCATCCGAAGGTGTCCTTAAGACGGCTCGGCAGAGAGTCATTCAAACGCGTTTCCGCCGCGCCGCCGAGCAAAATTTTACCGCAACAGCCCTCGGATATTCGAGGGATGCACGTTGCCGAAATGCATCATTCTCAATTCGACGTGTTCGGGGCGATTTCCAAAAATCCAACGCGCCGCGCCGGGCCAAATTGTGATCTATAGTTTTTCGAGGCGCATTTTTTGCTCAACGAAGGTCGTTTGCTTGGTCGTGCGTTCCTGAGCCGGGCCGCGGGAGTTGAACGATGTCCACATCGAATCAAATGACGGAGCAGGACCAGCGAACTGACAGGACTAACAAGATCGTGACCTTACTCGTCGGCTGCGTCTTGTTGGGCATCGGCGCGTTCGTGCTTGTGCAGAATGGCGCCAGCTTCAAGCTTCCCGACAACAACAAGTTGTGGGCCGACACCTGGAAAAAGAAGGTGCTCAAGCCGTGGGATCCCCCCAAATTCGAGCCCACCATCGACTGGTCCGACCCCAAGAATGACCCAAACAAAATGGCTGAGCGGCTCAATTTCAATAAGTCACTCCAGTTTCAACAACAATTCGGAAATCAGCAGTTCGGCCACCAGTTTCAACCGGCCAATCCGATGCCCGGGCGCCGCTAGGCCCCGCCGCGCCGCCGCTTGAGACGCTTGGCCCGGGTTGATCGGCGGGCACGCTCACACTGCAGCGTCACCTCGTTTGCTTGCCGCCAAACATCGCGACTTGAGACAATTCTTGCCACGGCGAATCGGACGGGTTATGCCCGGGCCGGTCCGGACGAATGACACCCCGATTCGCGACCGTCAACTTGTGACCAAGACTCTTCGGTGGCAAGTCGCAGCTTCTACACGACCCTGCTGGTGCGTTCGGCCGTCGCGCTCGTTTGTTGCGCGATGCTGGTTGCGCTCTGCTATTTCTTCGTCGATCGCCCGGTCGCATTCTGGGTCGCCGATCACCACACGAATCGATTCCGAATCTTAGTCTGGGTGCAAGCCCCGCCACCGGTCCTGCAGGCTTGGGCGCCGGCTGCGATCGTCGCCCTAATGGTTCGGCGGGCTTGGGGACCTTTTCGACGGTGGGAACTAACGCTGCTGGCTGCCTGCGTCAGCCTGTTGATCGCCGTGCAACTCGAAGCGTCCTTGAAGTTCTGTTTCGGCCGCTACTGGCCGGACACGTGGACGCACGACAATCCGTCGCTGTTGGGCAATGGCGCCTATGGATTCCACCCGTTCCACAGCGGTCCGGCGTTCGGTAGTTTCCCGTCGGGCCACATGATCCGCACGTTGGCCATCGTCGCGGTCGTCTGGGTCGCCTTTCCGCGCTGGCGATGGATCTGCGTGACGGCCGCCGCGGCAGTTGCAATCGGACTGATTGGAATGAATTATCATTTTGTGGGCGACCTGATCGCGGGCAGCTTCGTCGGCGCGATCGTCGGCGTTTACGTGGCTCACGGCTGTGCTCTCGGCCCGGACGCGTCGGCACCGCTTCGTGGCGAAAATCCGCATGAAAACGGCGGCTTCCGCAGGAATTGAGTCTGACATGTTCGTTCACTACCACGCGAAGGTCATTAATGCCGAGCGCGTGGGCGGGCGCCTTGTTCGCGTCGCCTGCACGCGCTGTGGTTGCGAGTACTTCTACAAATTCACTCGCATCGGCGTCGGCAGGCGCAGGCTCCCTATGGGCTCGGCGTCGACCGCGCGACCCGTTCGGCCAATCAAAAAGCCCAGAAAGACCTCGATCGACGGTTGGCCTCGGAAGCGGAACTCGTCCCTTGCCCCAAATGCAATTGGATCAGCGATGAACTCGTCGCCGGCTTTCGACGCGGAAGCTACCGCAACGTGGGCCGCTCGGCCGCTCTGATCGCGGCGGCCGGGGGCGTCATCGGCGTGGTTCTGGGAGTGACTTTTGGCCTCACCGCTCCTGGCGCGCTCCCGTACGCGATGATCATCCCGGCCGGGCTGCTTGCGGCCGGTGGCGGACTGTTCCTACTGCAAAAATGGCTGCGCAGTCGCATTCGGCCGAACCAGGATCATCCGCTCCCGCCAAAGCTGCCACCCGGCTCGCCGCCTGCTCTGCTCAAAGACCCCACAAACGGGCGGCTCGTTCCGGCGAAACAAGAACAGCCCGCGCTGGATGCCAGTCAGGACTGGTGCGATTTCCAAATCGGGCGACACAGTTGGCCTCTACTGTGCTGCGGATGCCTGCAACCGACAACGCTCGACCGCGGACATCGCATGAACGTCACGAAGACACTGAAGCTCACAATCCCGCGCTGTGCAGACTGCGCACTCGGCGCAGCAGCGATATCGACGCCTCTTGTGGAACGCGGTGACCGTCGGAATCCTGGCGACGGCCGCCGTCGTGCTCCCGTTCAATCTCGACTGGCTGGAATTCGGCCTCGTCAGTGTCGGCCTGGTGCTCGTGTCGCTTGTCGTCAGCGTCGTGGTCGCCCGCAGGATGGCGGCCCCTGCAAAAATCGCCGGCGGCGACCGCTCTCGCGGCGTGGTCCGACTGCGCTTTCGCAATGCCGACTACGCACGGGCCGTCGCGGCACAATTGAACGGTTGAGCAAAATGGTTGAGCACTGCGATCGAATCAGCGATTGAGTTCGCGCGCTTCAACGCCACCACACGATCCAAGTCGCGATCGCGAGCAGGGCGACAACAACGCCCAGGACCATAAACCAACTCGGCCGGCCAGTCAAAGGGCGACGATCGGCAACGAGCCACGTGCCGCAGGCCGGGCATTGCTCCGCATCATCGAAGACGTCCTTGCCGCAATGCGGACAGGGGATCACCGTCTCGCCATCCGAGTCCTCCTCTTCGTTCTCGTCGTCGAGATCGTCATCCGGCGAGTGTCCGCGCTTCCACCAATCGTCATCCTCATCGGGCTCGATCATGGTGTCTCGAAGGCTGGGGATGACTTCGGTGAGAAGGAATAAGGCGAAAACGGAGGGCCGCGTCTAAGATAGCAAAGAGGCCATCTTCCGGCGGAGCACTCTGGAATAATCCGTGGACCTGCTACAAGTCACAGCGATCCATGAACTCTGAAGACGTCTCCGGCCTTGTGCTTGGGCAGATCGCAGGACGCGAGTCACTGCCGAACTATCACGGAGTGGACCTGAGCCGCTGCCTTGTGCCGCCGCGCAGGATGCAAGTCATTAATCGAAGCGTGCGAAATGGAGTGTGCGAGGATTCGACCGAGACCGCCTGGCTCGTCCTCGAAGAAGAGCCCGGGAGAAAGAACGGCTACAAGATCGTTTTCAGCGAGCAAATCGGCATGTTCGGATTGGCAACACGCGGGTTCGAATCGGACGCGCATCCCGTTCTCTGCGGATACTATGGCGATTTTCCGACGACCCTCGAGGCCATGTGACTGAGCCGCATACACAATCTGCGGAGACGACAGCTCCGATCAAGCCAAGAACCATGCGCCGTTGGCGTCCGCGGCTGACGCGTCGACGCTTTCTGGCGGCTGCCGCGCTGGGCGCTTGCGGGGCCGGTCAGGCCGCGGTGACGGCGGCGTTCGGAGTCAGGTACGACCCAAGATGACGGTCGAGCGCGGCGAATGCTTCCGCGTCGGCGGAGGGGAAACGGAACCCGATATGGCCGTCCGGACGGATCAAGACCACGCCACCCGCGGGAAGACCGGCGCGGACCGGATCGACGCTGGGATTGTGGGCAAACTCCGCAAGCCCCGACCAGCGGTGTTTTGTCCTCGCGAATGAATCACTCTCCGCGGACTCTCCAAACACCAGCACGCGGTGCGAGGTCCCGCCAAACCGGGCCCAATCGGGATACCACTGTCCGGGACGCGGTCCCTTTGCGGTTGCTGCCCCGGATCCGTAATCGACGACGAGTGGACTTCCCCAGTAATCGACGTCAATCATGGCCCGCGAATTGCGCACGAGCGCCGCTGCGATCGGGTCGACAACCGCCGGCTCGATCTCGCGCCGCTCTCGAGCGGCTTTTGCGACGTCGACAATCGAATGATGGACCTGATCGGAGACTGCTAAAACGTGGTGATCGGCCATCCGCCGCTCGATCATGTAACCGTCCAGCAGAGCCCGGCTCGCATACCCGCGCAGGACCAGTGCCAACTTCCAAGCGAGGTCGTGCCCGTCATGCAGACCCGCGTTGAGTCCTTCCCCCCCGAACGGACTCGAAAGGTGCGCGGCGTCGCCGATCAAAAATCGTCGCCCGTCTGCCAGGCGCGAGACGATTCGCCGATGCATTCGAAACGGGGCGTGCCAGGACACGTCGGTCGGCCGATATTTCGTGCCGAGGCGCAACTCGACCCGCGCGAGCACTTCCTCGGCCGAGACGGCATCGATGCTTTCTTCCATGTCCTGGAAGCTGATCCAACGCCCTCCGGGCAAGGGCGCGAGCAACAGCAGTCCGTTCGGCCCGCAAATGACGCCCGCCTCGCGGCGCGGGAACGGGGCAGGCATGGCAATATCGGCGACGAGGAAATTGCCGCGGTAGGTCGTCCCCTCGAGCGGCTCACTCATCGAGTGGCGCGTGACGCTATGGGCCCCGCCGGCGCCGATCACGATTCTCGGCCGGATCGTTTCAACTTTTCCGTCCGCGTGAGCAAGTTGGACCGCCACTCCGTCGGAATCATTCTCGACTTGCGTCGCGGCGACTCCACGCTCGACCGCGCCACCGAGCGAGACGAGATGCTCCTCCAGGATTCGCTGAGTCTCGTACTGCGGCAAGCTGCACTGAAACTCGCAACTGCAGCCGAGGCCGTCGTGAGTCATCGACCCGACGACGCACATTTGGGGCCCATACAGGCGCGAGCAATGAACGCGCTCGGACGCTTCGAGAAACGGCGGCAGCAGGCCGACGCTGTCGAGGATTTCGAGAGTGCCGGGCTGAATTGCGGTCGCCCGCGCCTGGCGATGCGGTTGAAGGTCCTGCTCGATCAGCCGCGCTTTCACTCTGTGACGCGCAAGTTCTGCGGCCGCGAACAGCCCGGAAGGACCGGCTCCAATGATCAAGAACGTCGTTTCGTGTTTGATCGCTCACGGACTGCACCCTACGCCTTGGCATACTCGAACAGAGGGGTCGACAGGTAGCGCTCGCCGGAATCGGGAAGCACCACCACCATCACCTTGCCCTCGCTTTCCGGACGGGCAGCGACTTTGAGAGCGGCCGCCATCGCGGCTCCGCAGCTGGTGCCCGAGATGATTCCTTCCTCCTTCGCCAGCCGCGGCGACATCTCGAATGATTCATCATCGGTGACTGTCACCACTTCGTCCACCATCTTCATATCGAGGGTCGCCGGGATAAAGCCCGCGCCGAGCCCCTGGATGCGGTGTTTACCCGGTTGACCGCCCGACATCACCGGGCTATTGGCCGGTTCGACGGCGATCGACTTCAAGGGGTGCTTTTTCTCGAGCTTGATAAGCCGGATTGCGGCCTTCAACCTTCGCCAGGATCGTGCACTTGAGCCCTTGGGAGAGCCGATTGATTCGCACCAGCGGCGTACGGCCGATCGATTCGGAATTGTCTTTGGCAGTCGACATGCGAGATTTCGTTCAAGTCTACTTTCAGAATTTTTTTGTTTGATCGCGATTCTTCGGGACCCGGCGCCGACTTTGATGCTCGCTGTCGACACCTACCCTTCGAGTGTTGGCTAAATCTTCCTCGGCCGGTCGTCCCCAGTTGCCGTCCACTGCCGACCGAGGTCATCCATCGACGTCGGACGTGGAACCTGCGGCACCTGCAGTCCGAGTTCCCGACTACGACGAGCGCGGATTGCCGCCGTGTCGACTCCGAACTGTTTGTCGCGAGCGGCAATCACGGCCTCGTCGCACTGGCCGTCTCCACCCAGCGACCAGATCAAGAGCGGCTCGCCGGTCGGGACGGCGGACTTAGGGTCGGGCCAGGTGTGCCAGGCCTTGCCCCACGTGGTGAGGAGCGTCTTCATGAACTGCTTCTCGTCGGCCTCCGGCATTCCCGGAGCGACGAGCCCGCCGCCCAGCACCTCGTAAGTGTGCGGATGCCAGTATTTCTTTTCGGCCTCGGGAAGGGCGCGGTAGGCCGCGTCGCTGATGACATACTCGACGCCCAGGAGCTTGGCGTTGGCGCCGGTGCCATCGAACAGCACACACTGAAACAAGTCGTCATGCCCGGCGCTTGAGTGCCCGGCGCAATAGTGTTGGGTGGCGAGCAGAAACTTGGGATTGTTCTTGGCGGTATGGATCCCGCAGAAATGCATGTGAGGCCCTGCCAAGGGCGACCTGCCGGCGTTGCCTCCCTCGTGGCCGGTAGCGACCGACGCGCGGCCGGCGATGGCCGTGATGCCGAGGATTCCCGCTTTGGCAAACAGTTCACGACGATGCATGCGTTTGACTCCACTGGAGAAAGGAAAACTCGAGCGGCTTCAATCGAGGACAACTGTTCCGCACTAGGAATGGCGATGCGACCGCGGTTGAGGCGGCTTTGCGGACTAATCCTTTGCTCAACGAACCCCAGAGGCAAGCTGCCTTTCGCCCCTATTGCGCCGGCGGTGACCTGCGGCCTCCATCCGGCAAGAGCTTCACAGTCCGAGATTCTCATGACGGAAATCAAATTCCCGAAATCTCGAGCAATTGCAACTCCTTCCAGATCGCGGCGATTCGCCGGATGATCGTGCCTCGGAAGTCCGGAGTCGGAAGTCCGTACAACATCGCCATTCTCACACTTTCGAGCTCCGACAGCGAGAAAACATACGACTCGGACGTCTGGTCGGAGATGTAATAAGCCGCGAGGATGTCGAGAGGCTGCAGACGTCCATCCCCCTGAGTCGCGCAGATCAGCCGCCCGCGCGGCACACTTCGATCGGTCTCTTTTGACGTACCGATACTGCTGGGTAACCTCGGCATGGCGGACGACGTGATTCGGCGGCGGCAAAGGAAAGATGCCAGCGAAGGGATTCAGGCCGCTCATGCAGTCATTCTAGCGGCGGCGCCAGGCTTCTTTCACGAGAGCCGCGTCGTGGATACTCGAACTTATCTGCTCAGCGGTGCGCTTTAACGTGCGGCCGGAAATCACCGTGTTTCGACAGTGCCCGGCGTGAGCGTCCCGTGTCTTGGAGTCTGACGGCTACCCTGTGCGGCAAACCTGTCTGGCGGTTAAATTGAATGGCCTCTTGCTGCTGCGCAGCCCGGACAACGCGTTGTCCGGGCGACCCGATGCAAGCAGCGAGTTTTGGGCTCCCGCACCCGTAGCTCAGTAGGATAGAGCGGCGGTTTCCTAAACCGCAGGTCGCAGGTTCGAATCCTGCCGGGTGTACTTAAAAGTCTCGGCCAAGGTCCAAAGTCGAAGATCTGCCGGAGGCGTGGTCCAAGGTCGAAGATTCGCGGGTGTGCGGGTCCAGTTCATCGCCGCCGACTGGGCAGCGATCCGCTTCGAAAACTGATCTTGGCGGAATCGCGTTTTTATGGCTGAATGGAAATCGGCGTTTCCGTCGCGCGCGGGTATCGATCCGTTCGGGCGATCCCCAAGCGATGCTGCGCTCCTTGGCTAAAGGTAGATGGTGTGCCGGTCCGCCGCGGCGGACTTCGCGAGCTGGTCACACCCCACGCCGTCGGGACGGTGGACCAAATTGGTCCGGCGGACCACAATTTTTTGGTCCGCCGGGCCGGACCAATTTCTTTTGATAGGGGGCCGCAAGTTGGTCCACCGCACGCCGACTGGCAGTCCCACCTCAATAAACACGAACCGCATCGGCTCAAAGGCAATCTGCAAGCCTACTTCGGACGGTGGTCCAAGTTGACCCGGCGGTCCAACACGTTTTGGACCGGCGGGCCGGTACACTTTCCGGTAATAGGGGGGCCGAAGTTGGACCACCGCGCACTGGCTCGCTGGCGGCGATGCGGTCTCCGGCGTTCCGCCTCAACAAAATCCTGCCGGGTGTATTTCGGAAAGTGCCGTCAGCCTTGCCGATCCGATCTTGGGCGGCGCCTGACCGGTTGTGCCGCCAGCTTTGGAGTGTCGTTCCCATGAAGATTCGCAGTGTCGGACCGCTTTCCGTCGGCAAGATCTTCGGAGCGATCTATGCCAGCCTCGGCCTGGTGATCGGCTTGGTCTTCGCGTTCGTTTCTTTGGTGGGGGCGGCAATCGCCGCCAACCAACAGGGAGCCGCCGCGGGGCTCCCGCCGGTTGCTCTGGGGATCGCGGCCATTTTCTTCGCGCCCCTCTTTTATGGACTCATGGGATTCATCGGCGGCGTGATCACCGCGGCGCTCTACAATGTTGCTGCCCGCTTCATGGGGGGCATCGAGATCGACGTCGGCGAATGAGCCCGGCACTCCCTTGTGTTTCCCCGTTTGCGTGTGGCCGCCCGGGGTCCGACCTTCGGCGAGGTCGTGCTTCGGCGAGGGGCTCGAGCCGCGTTCCTGCGGGATCGGCAAGCCCACGCGCGCAACGCGCCAGCCGCACCGGATGCAGGGGCGTTGCCCCTGCCTTAGCGGTAGGCGGCGGCTTGGATGCCGTAGAGCTGGGCGTAGGTGCCGCCCTTGGTCATGAGTGCGTCGTGGGTGCCAACTTCGACGACGTGGGCTCCGTCCAACACGACGATCAGATCGGCCATACGCACGGTGGAAAAACGGTGCGAGACCAGGATCGTGATCCGACCCGTGTCGCCGAAGGAGGTGGCGTTGAGGGTGGCATCGGCCGATGCGCCGTCGCCGGCCGGGCGCACGGTCGCAACGGTGGCGCGGGCTGCCGCGGCGTAGCGTTCGAAGAGTTCGTGCTCGCTTTCGGCGTCGAGGGCGGAGGTCGGTTCGTCGAGGACCAACACGAGCGGAGAATCGCGCATGAAGCCGCGGGCCAGTGCGAGTTTTTGCCACTGTCCAAAGGAGACTTCGACCCCCTCGGGCCAAGTCGGGCCGAGCTGTGTCTCGAGGCCCGCTTTGAGACCCGACACGACGCCGTCGGCTCCGGCGCGGGTTACGGCAGTCGCGACCGCGCGCTCGTCGTCGATTCGCGGCACATCGCCGACGCCGACCGACTGGCGGGCCCGGAACTCGAATTTGAAAAAATCTTGGAAGGCGCCGGCGAGTCGTGTGCGCCATTGGTCGGCCGGGAGGCGGGCCAGGTCGACGTCGTCGATCAGGATTCGGCCACTGTTGGGCTCGTACAGTTTGCCCAGAAGTTTCACCAACGTTGTTTTGCCGGCCCCGTTCTCGCCGACGATGGCGACGACTGCTCCGGCAGGAAGTTCGAGGGTCACGTCGTCGAGAACGACTCGCTCGGTGCCGGGATAAGCGAACGAGACGTGCTCGAAGCGAATGCCGCGGGTCAGCCGGGCGGGGACGGGCAGGTCGGCCGACGCGACGAGCGCGGCGGCGTAATCCTCGAGCCAGGCGAGCCGCCGTGATCCGTCCATCCAAATCCCGCGGAGGAAGCCGATCTCGCCAACGGTCGCGCCGATATAGGCTGACAAACGCGACCCGGCCGCCAGCACCAACAGCACGTTTCCTGGCGACGCTTTGAGGAACACCGAGACGAAGACAACGGCACCGACGTACGCTCCGCCGAAGATCGCCCAGGCCAGCGTGTGCCACCCGGCCGTTCCCCAGCGGGCTGCCGCCACCGGGCCGTACCAGCGCTCCCACGCGCGGCGGCGTTCGGTCGCCAGACGCGGGCCGATGCCCGTGAGCCGCACCTCTTTGCCGGGCGTCGCCGTAGTGGCCATGTTGAAGAGGTGTCGGGCCAGGCGGCTGAACGGCGCGCCGCGTTCCTGCGCGGCTCGCTCGACCGCCGGCCTCCAAGTCGAAGTGACGACCGTCGGCACGGCGAACAGAGCCAACAAGGCGAGGGCCGGGTGGATCGACATCAACAGTCCCACGGTGACGGCCAGCCGCAGGATCCATCCGCACGTCGAGAAGAGCGACATATACATGTGGTCGAGCACGAACACCTGATTGCGCAGGACGGAGAGCCGGTCGAGATAGTCGGGCCGCTCCTGATGCGCGATGGTCGCGACCGACGCCTGCAGGCGGGCCACATGCGACTCGAGGGCGATGGTGACTTTGTCGCGAAAGCCGCGCTGGACGCGCGTGCTCACCGTGCGGAGGAACCAGGTCGCGGCGGCCGACAGACCGAGCAGAACAGCGGCCGCGTACACCAGGCCGTTTCGCCCTTCGAGCACGCCTTGGCCCAACATCTTGAGCCAGAGCGCCAACAGCGCGTCGGGCAGGGCGGAGAGCAAGGCGAGGAGGAACGCGGCCAAGAGCAAGCCCGGCTCGTGCTGATAGCCCAGCTTGCACAGCCGCCACATCGACGAGAGGGCCGGCGGCAACTCGTCGGGCACCACGGGACGCCGGACAGCAGCCGAATTGGGAGAGCGAAGCTCCCGCTGAGCCGTCTTTTCCGTGCCCCGAAGAGGAAGAGGCTCGGCAGGAGCCTCGCCCTCCCGTTTACCGTCAGGCGAGGACGTCATAGGTTTTTCCTTCCTCGTCCTCGGTGGCCGTGAAGCGCTGCGCCTGCAGGTCGAACATCGTGTGATAGCGTCCGCCAAGAGCCATCAGCTCGTCATGCGTGCCGAGCTCGACGACCTTGCCGTGCTCCAGCACGCAAATGCGATCGGCGTGTCGCACGGTCGAAAAGCGATGCGAAATGAGAATGGTGGTGCAATTCCGGCTGGCCGTCAGAATGCGGTCGAAGATCGCGGCCTCTCCGCGGACATCGAGCTGGGCCGTCGGTTCATCGAGCAGGACGACTCCCGCTCCCAGCTGCACCGCGCACAGCGCGCGGGCCAGCGCGACGCGCTGCCACTGGCCGCCCGAAAGCTCGGTTCCTCCCTCGTAGCCGCGAGCCAGGATCGTATCGAGAGTCGCGAGATTGGCCGCTCCAGCCGATTCGAGGGCCGATTGAATCGCCGCATCGGGCGCGCCCGCCGGTGCCACGTTGTCACGCAACGGCAGCTCGAAGCGAGTGAAATCCTGGAACACGGCCGTCAGCCGCCTCCGCCAGGACTCCAGCTCAAACTCGCGGACGTCGACGCCGTCGACTTCGATCGCACCCTCTTGAGGGTCGTAGAGCCGACAGAGGAGTTTGGCGAGTGTTGTCTTCCCGGCTCCGTTTTGTCCGACGATGGCCAGCGATGTGCCAGCAGGAATCGTCAGGTCGAAACCCTCAAGCACGCGGCCACATCCCGGGTAACCGAAGGTGACGTTGCGGAAGCGGATCCCGCGCGTTGGGAGTCCGTCCGCCTTGCGGGAGCCGGACGACAGTCTTCCTGCTGGTTCCATCTCCGGCTCGAGCCGCAGCACGGCGGCCACCGGGGCCGCTGCTCCATCCAAGGCCCAGTTGAGTCCGCCGAACGCGATCATGGAGGTGCCGATCGCGCTTTGGGCGAACATCACCAGATGACCCAGATCGAGGTGCCTGTTCACCGCCGATGCTGCCAGTGCCCAGAAAACGATCACGTTGGCTCCGACGATCAGCAGCATGCTCCACAACACGGGCCGCTCCCGCAGCCGCGTCGCCTCGTACTGCAATTTGTAGAGCTTTGTTCGGCGGTTGACGAAGCGGTCGATCGTCCACCCGGCCAGTCCAAACAGCCGCAGCTCTTTGCTCGCCGGCGGGTCGACGGCCAGGCGATACGCGTAGTCGGCGTCCCGCTCGGCACTCCGGACTTCGGGCGTATTGCGATCGAACCAGACGGCGCTCTCGCGCAGGAGCCAATGCGTCGCCAGCCAGGCTCCCGCGAGCAGAATCGGCGCCCACCACGCGTAGGCTGCCAGCACGACCGCCGACGCCAGTCCGCCAATCATCTCGACCAGGCCGCTGGCGATGAAATCCATCGAGATAAAAAGTGGCGGCCCCGTCATGCCCAAGTCGAAATCGCGTGCGACGGTGAGGTCGCTGGTGAGTTCGGGATTCTCGAGGTGCCCCATTCCCGGCGGACGGACGCAGGCATCCGTCAGCCGGTCGTAAAGCCAGGCTGCCGTGCGATCGCCTAGATTTGCGCCGACGGCCTGTTGAATCGGCGCGAGGATTTGGAGCAGGACGAAGATGGCGCCGACGAGTGCCAGGCCGGCGACCAGCGATTCGCTATGCTGGACCGCCGACACGAGCACGCCCATCGCGATCGCAAAGACGGCCGGCAGTACGCCCCGCAGCACAACGATGAGCCACCACACGATCGCGAGCGGACGGTTCGCGCGCGGCAGCACCGCGAAGAATTTCCACTCTTTACGCGCACGGAGACGCTCAAACACGGCTTTCGCGTGGCCTCTTCAGGAGCCCTCCGTGGCCGACGACCGGGGACAATGGCTCGAAGCGCGTCGATCCCGGCACGGTAGCAGGTTGAAAGACCCTTTTGAACCCCCCCGCGATCTGCAAAAGGGAAGGCTTTGATGGCCAGCGACTTTACGCAACCTGCTTGTCGCGCGGCGCCACGATCGAAGCGGGGCCGGCGGGCGAGCAACCGAGGCGGGCGTTCAAATCCGCGCCGCCGATTTCGATGAACCGTTTTTCGGCCTGGGGACTCCAATAGTCGTCGAGTCGTGTCAACCCGTCCGACTTGGTGATTGTCTCCGTCGCCAGGCTCGCACGAAGAATGCTGGGCGCGTCGCAATTCGGGATCCCCAAAAATGTCGCGACCGACTCGATGACGCGCGTCGCCCGCTCGGCGTCATTCGTCAGATCCTCGAAGCGAACGGGCAGGGTGTCGTCGAGATTCGACCAGCCCACCATCCCTTCGTAAAACCGCTTGAGCATGTAAGGAGCGCTTGTTTGCAGAAAGACGTAGCAGCGCTTCCGAAGATCGGGGATCGAATACCAGGCCAGATGCTTGGCTCCCAGCCGCCCCGTGGTGTGCATAAACCGCATATAGGAAATCAGGGCCAAGCGGAGATCGCGGGTCAAATAGAGACGCTTGAACGGGCCGGTCGCTTGCACGACGTCGTCTTTGAAGGGGAGATGCCCGACGGCAAATTGGCCAGATTGAATGTGGGTCAGCGAGACGCTGAGCGGTTCACTCCGCACGAATCGACCGGGGTCCTGGCGGGCTTCCTCGAGGGCGCTGCCTCTGTAGTCGGTGTACGCGGTCTCGGCCAGGTGCATCCCGGTCCAGCGGTAGCCCAGTGCCTTCAGCAGCTCGGCTGCGAGATACGTGCCCGATTTGGGAATGCTCACCACGATGACTCGATGATCCGGCATGACGTCCACCTTGCCGATCGACCTCGATCATTCTTCGGAATCGTAATCGGAATTCCGGCTCGCGGCGGCGGGCGGGATGATAACGCAGTCCACCCTGGACCGCAAAATCAATTTGTGACCAGCGCCGGCCGCGCTCCTAGTGGTCTGTTCTATCGCAAAATGTGGGGTGGCTGGGGTCGAACCGTCTTCGGTTCGCCCCCAGAGAGAGAAGCACTGGGGGCGGACTTCGGCGAGCTCAGTCGAGCCGCGAAGACGCCGACCCCAGCCACCCTCAGCCCGACATTTTTCAGTAGATGCACCACTAGAGTGGTAGCATCGAGGAGCCACTGTACGATACACCAGCAGCCTGACGTCGCGACCCAACGGTCGACCGGCCGGGAGCAGGATTTCGATGAGCCAAACGACCGGATTGGAAATTGTGCGAATGCAGCGCCGGCAGTCCGCCGCGGCGCGCGCGATGCTGACGCGGGCGTTCCTCGATTACCCGCTCATGCAGTACGTGAACCCCGAGCTGACGCGACGACGGCGGGGAGTGGCCACTCTCTATGGCGGCATCGTTCGCGATACGCTGCGTCACGGCGAAGTGCACGTGAGCGCCGGCCTCGAAGGGGCCTGCTGCTGGTTGCCGCCCGGCGTCGGCCTGCCGACGTTCGCCCGAGAAGTGCGATCGGGAATGTTGGGACTGCCGTTGGGTTTTGGCTGGGCGGGCTTTCAGCGTTTGGTCGATTTCGATCACGTGCAGCGGCGGTTGCACGAGCAATATGCGAAAGGCCCGCACTGGTTTCTGGCGACGATCGGCGTCGATCCGGCCCATCAAGGAAAAGGCATCGGCAGCGCGCTGATGGCACCGGTGCTCACTCGCGCCGACGAGCAGCGAATGCCCTGCTACCTGGAAACGCACACCACCGGCAATGTCCGTCTCTACGAGCGGCACGGATTTCGAGTGATGGAGCACCTCGAAAATCCGACTTCCATCCCGCTGTGGGCCATGCTGCGTCCGCCGGCGGGGGCTTAGTCCGGCGCTCTGCCCTCGAGACGTCCCGCTGACGAGCACTTGGAAACAGTCTTGAACTGACCAAGAATGCTTTTGTGGCGATACTCTTGTGGCGATGCGTAGTGCGAGGCTGACGAGGAGGATCCAACATGCTGTCGGAAATTCGCGCGGAGTTCCGCCGTTATCGAAAAATGGCCGAGGATGCGTTGGCCGATCTCGACGACGCATCGTTCTTTCACAAGCCGGGCGCCGCGGTCAATCCCATCGCGCTGATCGTGAAACACGTCGCCGGCAACCTCCGCTCGCGTTGGACCGATTTCCTCACAACCGACGGCGAGAAGCCCGACCGGCAGCGCGACACGGAATTTGAACTCGCTCAGGGCGATTCTCGCGATTCCCTGATGCACCGCTGGAATAACGGCTGGAGTGTGCTCGAAAACACGCTCACGAGTCTGTCCAACCTCGATCTCGATCGGACAATCACAATCCGCGGCGAGGCGATGAGCGTCCGAGAAGCAAGCCTGCGCTCGGTCACGCACACCGCGTATCACGTCGGGCAGATTCTCTATTTGGCCCGGCTGCTGAAGCCCGAACGAAAGTGGCTGACCATTCCCCCCGGGCAAAGCAGCTCGTTTTCAGCGCCCTATCTCCCACGCGACAGCTCGGAGAAAAAGGAGCGGCCATGAAGCGCCGCGAGTTTCTCTCGGCCGCCGGCGTCGCCCTGGCGGCGTGCCAAGCCTCCGCGAGCGCCTCACCCGGCTCGGTCGGCCCTTCTCGCCCGCCGCTCAAGATGCACGTCGGAACTCAACAAGGACCGACGACCCCGGAAATGCTGCAGTTTTTCAAGCGGCACGGCTGCGACCACATCTGCGGATATCCGCTCAAATCGAACGAGCGCGGTTATTGGACGCTCGAAGAAGTCGAACGCACCCGCGATCTGTGTGAAAAGCATGCCGTGCGAATGGAGATGGTCGCGCTGCCGTTTCTCACCTCCAGTCACATCGACCACGAAAAGCGCGGCGCGATTATGCTCGGCGAAAGCCCACAGCGCGATCGCGACATCGCCGACATCCATAAGATGATCGAAGCTTGCGCCAAAGCGGGCATTGGGTCATTCAAGTACAACCTGAGCCTGCTGGGCGTGCTGCGAACTCGGCCGACCGCGGGCCGGGGCGGATCGACGTATAGCACGTGGAAGCGGTCCGAGGCTCGGCCGAATCCGCCGGTGACGCGTGCCGGGCGCGTCACTCAGGAATTGGCGTGGGAGCGGATCGAGTACTTTCTCGAGCGGGTGATTCCCGTGTGCAACGAGCACAAAATCCGCGCGGCTTGCCATCCGCACGACCCGGGCGTTTCGCCGCAAGGCTTCCAGGGTGTCTGTCGCGTGTTGGGAACAGTCGACGGCCTGCGGAAGTTTGTCTCGATTCGAGAGAGCCCCTGGCACGGCCTCAACTTTTGCCTGGGGACCGTGGCCGAAATGCTGGCCGACCCGAACCGCGAACTTGGCCCGATCGTGCGGGAGTTTGGCGAGCGACGGAAGATCTTCAACATCCACTTCCGCAACATCCGCGGACACCGGGACGACTTTCGCGAAGTTTATCCGGACGAGGGGGACGTCAACTTGGTCGACATCGCCCGCATCCTGCGAGACGTCGGCTACGACGGCATGCTGATGCCCGACCACGTGCCATCTCACCCGGACGACCCGCACGGCCTGCAGGCGTTCGCGTTTGCGCTGGGGTACATCAAGGGAATTTTGCAGGCGTTGAGCTAAAAGCTGAGCGAGCGTGCCGGCGTCAGAACTTGTGCCGAATCAATACCCGGCCGCGCTGCCGTTTTCGCGCTTGTCCGCCGCGCCTGTGAGGTCGCCCGTTTTGGGGTCGATCCAGATCGAATGGGCGTCTCCTTGGGCCTCTGTTGCCAGCCGCACGACGTGTCCCATCGTCTTGAGTTGGTTGAGCGGCGCCGAATGGAGACGATCCATTTGCGGTTCGACTTTGGCCCGATTGGGCAGCCATTCAAATGCGCCCGCCGCTAACGCGTAACCGGTAAAGAAATGAACCACCGGCTGTAGCGACAGCCATCAAAGCCCGTGTTCGGCGCACAACTTAGTGCGCCTTTTTCTTGCTGATTGGCGACCGACCCGATACTGTTTCTGCCATGAAGGGACCAATGGTTTTCGTTCTCGGTGCTGGCGCAAGCATGCCCTACGGTTATCCCCTAGCTGGCGACTTGGTTGAGGACATCGCCTACGACCAACTTCCCCAGCAATCTGCTTTGTTGGGGAACCAAGCGTTCCACGAGTTGCAAGAGAACTTGAAAACCTCAAAGGCGCAGTCCATCGACATTTTCTTAGGGCGTGATTCTCAAAAGGCGTTCGAAGAGGTTGGACGTTGGGCAATCGCCGAAAAGTTGATGCAATGCGAGGCGCGCGGCAACATCTTTGGCAAAAGCAAGGGGTACAAGGACAAAATCAGGATTGATGACGACTGGTACGCCTACCTCTTTAACACACTGACTTTCGGCATTCGCGACCTTGACGCGGTTGCAAACCTGCCCGTTTCCTTTATCACCTTCAATTACGACCGCTCGCTCGAATACTTCCTACATCATTACCTACCCAGCAATTTTCCCCGGCAAAAGGGGGTTGAGGACGTAATTAAGGCGCTGGACATCCACCATGTCTACGGCCACCTAGAGCCGTTAGAGTTTGAAGACAAGCCCGGCGGCAGAGCCTATAGCGCGACCACCATCAATTCGACGACTGTCAAGAAGGCTGCCGAGGGAATCAGGGTCTTGCATCAAGGCGGCGAACACGAGGACACCAAGAAAGTCCTTCAGCTTGCGGCCGACCGGATGGCTAAGGCAGACGCGATTCTTTTTCTGGGGTTCGGCTATCACCCGGAAAATATGGCTCGCTTGCAAGTGCCGTTTGACCGACTGGGCGGTAGGACTAAGGATTCGCCAGTCAAGCAGATTCAGCAAATTTGGGGGACAATCTTCAATATGACGGATTCCGAGTCCCAAGGAATAAAAGTTATGTACGATCCGCGACGTGAAATGGCGTTCGCACACAGAGACCACAAAATCACAGAGGCCCTGCGCAACAATCCAGTCTTTTTGAGGTTGGTCCAGTGATACTATCACGCCAATGCGATTAGGAGCGGAAATACTATTGCGTGCCTTCGGCACGTAGCGTTTTGCGTAGGACCATAGGACTAGGGACACGCGCGTTCACTTGCTGTCATGGACGCGCCTTGTCGTTCATCAGTTCACGCGACTTGTGTTGGTCATGCCGGGGGGAGTGCCTTAATTGTGGCGCGGGCATCTCTCACACAACTGTTGTCGCTTGAAGTCCGTTTGACGGAAGGATGCCACAACGTTATCTCGGCAGCGCCAAGTTCACGGGCACGAACGTCTGAAGGTGAACATGGTCGTAGCCGTCGCTCGGAAAGTCGCGAAGCATGCTGAGTGCTTCTATAAGGAGGTCGAGCTGTTGGGAATTTTCGCCGCCTACGGCTGGCCCGCCAACCTGACCGACGAACAGATCCTCGAAAAGCTGCTGGCCCTCAATCTTGAACGGGCCAAAGAGGAGGCTGCCGAGGCTCCGCGGGCAGGTCGGGCGAAGCGATCAACCGCGCGGCCCAAGGCCCCCTCACTCCCAACCCCTCTCCCGCGACGGGGAGAGGGGAGAAGGAATTCGGTCAAACGGCGACGAGCCGCACGAGCCCATCGTTCGTTCCACTCGACGAATTGTTGTGCTTACCTCTTCTCCCCTCGCCCCTTGCGGGAGAGGGGTTGGGGGTGAGGGGGAATCCTCTGTCGCCCCGCTTGGGCTTTCGATCTCATGGACATTCCTTTCCACGGGCTGGCGCGGCTCGACTGTCTTCGACCCTGAGGCTCAGACCCGAAGGGAGCTCGCCGAAGTCCGCGTGGCTATGGGAGTGCCGCCCCTTGCAGGGCTTCTGAGAAAGTGCTCCGCGCGTAGAAAACTGATCTTGTACGAATCGGTGTTTTCTGGCTGAATGGAAATAGGAGACTTTCTTCTGACGCGCGCTGGTGCGCGCCGAGCGAGGAAGGTTCGCCTGCTGCCCCTTGCCGGGGATAGCGTTCCCGCCGGGAACGAAATTTCGTTCCCGCCGGTGATGGGAATCCTTTTTCACTAAGGAGAGAAGAAGATCCCCGGCGGTCTGGTCCTATCCGAAGTGGCTAGGGGGAAATACCAGGGGTTGGGTCGGGTCACGAATTTTTGATAGGAAGGTGACCCACGAAATTCGTGACCCAACCCCCGATCAGGGGTCGGGACGGGACCCTAACCAAAGGGCAGCTGTCGATTAGGCCCCCTCACCCCCGTCCCCTCTCCCGCGCGCGGGGCGAGGGGAGAGAAGTTGGGACGGGACAGATTGGGACGGGACACGAACGTTACCACCGGCCAGACGAAAACGAAGAAAGTGCCCTCACCCGACTCGACTGAGCTCGTCGCAGGCCGGCCCTCTCCCAGCAGACTGGGCGAGGGGAAAGATTGGGACGGGACACGAGGTAAGTCCAAGGTCGAAGATCCGCCGAAGGCGGGTCCAAAGTCCAAAGTCAGCGGTCCAAAGTCCAAGGTCAGGACGGGAAGCGAAGCGTGCCGGGGAACAGATCCCCGGCGGGAACGAAAAAAGGATTCCCGCCGGTGATGGGAACCCTTTTTCACTAGGGAGGAAGAGGTTCCCGGCAGCCTCCGAAGGTGCGCGGGACGATGGGACGGGACACGAACGTTACGACCAGCCAGACGGAAACGAAGAAAATGCCCTCACCCCGGCCCTCTCCCATCCGAAGCGGACGGGCGAGGGGACAAGAGTGGGACGGGACTGGTTGGGCCAAACCGGTGGCGGCTTAGTATCCGGACGCGCTGCCGTTTTCCCGCTTGTCTGCCACGCCGGTCAAACCGCCAGTTCGCTGATCGATCCAGATCGAGTGGGCGTCTCCCTGCTCGTCCGTCGACACCCGCACGACGTGCCCCATCGCTTCGAGCTGTTTCAGCACGGAAGGATATTGACGAGCCAGCGCTGGCTCGACGTCCGCGCGATCGGGCAGCCACTGATGATGCAAACGCGGCGCATCGACGGCCGCTCGTGGGTCCATGCCGAAGTCGATCACATTGACCATCATGCAAAGCACGGTATTGATGATTGTCCTGCCGCCGGGACTGCCCGTAATCAAATAGGGCTTTCCGTTCCTGAGCACGACCGTAGGACACATCGAGCTCAGCATGCGTTTGCCCGGCGCGATTTGATTGGGGGGAGTGCCGATTTTTCCCTTGGTATCGGTGACGCCGGGACGCCAGGCGAAGTCGTTCATTTCGTCGTTCAAGACGAACCCCGCGCCCGGCACGACGACGCGGCTGCCATACAGGTTTTCGAGCGTGTACGTAAGGCTCACGGCCGTTCGCTCGCGGTCGATCACTGAAAAGTGGGTGGTGTGCGCGGCTTCCTGGGCAATCGGAATGTCGCCGGCCAATTGCGTGCTCGGGGTGGCCCGGTGCAAATCGATGCCCCGCGCGAGGGATCGCGCGTAATCCTTCTGCGTCAGCTTGTCGGGGATTGTGACGCGATCGGGATCGCCGAGGTAACAGGCGCGGTCTCGAAACTGCGCGTTTCGCGGCTTCAATCATCAGGTGCAGCGTTTCCGCCGACCAGCGCCCCTGAGCGTGCAGGTCAAAGTTCTCGAGGATATTGAGCTCCTCGATCAACGTGGTGCCGCCGGAGGATGAGGGAGGGACCGACACAATCTCGAAGCCGCGGTAGGTGCCGCGCACCGGCTCGCGAAACTTCGCGCGGTACGCGGCCAGGTCTTCGCGCGTGATCAATCCGCCGCCGCGGCGCATCTCGGCCGCGAGCTTGTCGGCGGTGGTGCCCAGATAAAACCCGTCGGGCCCGCGCTCTGCGATTTCCTGCAAGGTGGCTGCCAGCTCCGGCTGAACGAGGCGCTCGCCCGGTTTCCACGCTCCTCCGCCCGGCCTTCCGTAAACGCGATGCAGCTCGGAGAAAGTCTGTCTGTCGGATTTTCCAAGGATTTCGTTGAGGGAAGCCGCGGTGGCCGCGTCGAGGACAAAGCCGTCACGCGCGAGTCGGACGCCCGGCAACACCAGGTCTCGCCAAGGGAGCCGACCGAATCGCCCGTGCGCGAGCGCCAGGCCGCGGACAGTGCCCGGCACGCCAACGCGGCGATGGGCCGAACGGCCCGCGGGCTTCACGAACATTTCTTTTGTGGCAGCGGCCGGCGCGACTTCTCGAAAGTCGACGACTACCGGCACCGCCTTTCCCGACGTCGGCACAACCACCATGTAACCGCCGCCGCCGATGTTGCCCGCACCGGGCCAGGTCACCGCCAGGGCGAACGCCGTGGCGACGGCCGCATCGACCGCAGTGCCGCCACGCGTCAATGTTTCGACGCCGACTCGAGACGCGAGCGGATGCACGCTGACCACCACGCCGTTTTGGCAGTGGACGAGATCGCCAGAGTCAGTAACGCGATGACTCGGTTCTGCCGCTGGGCAAAGCGGCAAGAGGAAGAGAATCAAAGCAACGAGCGCGACGATCGATCGCATGGTGTGAGTTTTCATTCGAGCGGAATTTCGTTCGTCGTTTGCACTCTCATTTCGCGCCGGTCCGTGCTCAGAATCACGACGCCCGCCGCGCAGGCCAGAACCTCGGTAATTACGGACGCGATCGCGGTCACGCGGAAGGTGTCGCCCCAGGGACCGGCGGGGACCTGCGAGACGTGATCGGGACTCATCGCCAGAAAGTGGTGATAGCCCTCGAAAATCAGCGAACCCACCATCGACCCCACGAGCAGCCAGCCCCCGAGTCGAATACGGCCCGTCCAAAGCAGCCAGGCCGCTACGACCGGAGCAGCGTAAAGAACAACGCCGATGTAAATGTTCGCTAACACCGACTCCAAATAGATCCCCAACTGTGCGTGGGCGACGCCATGCAGGACGAGAGGAGCGCCATGGACGAAGACCGCCGCCGTGCCCAACCAGGCGGCGAAGCGCGGGCTCGTGCCTTTCATCGGCTGAGTCAACTCCGATTTGGGGGGCGATGCGGCGGTTATGGGGACGAGGGTGGTTCGATCGTGGCCGCCAGCGTCGGGACGCCGTGTTTCATTTCCAGGATGACGGCCGGCTTGACCGCGTTGCGGTCGCGATCGATCGAGATGCGGCCGGTCACGCCGTCGAAGTTTTTGGTGGCGGCCAGCGCGGCGGCGATGTCGGCGCCCGATTGCGTCGGTGCCTTTTCAATCGCCGCGAACAAGATATTCGCCGCATCGAATCCCAGCGCGGCCATCGCATCGGGCGCGATTCCGAATTGCTTTCGATAGTTTTTCAGAAACTCCTGCACGCGGGGGCGGGGATCCTGCTGAGAGTAGTGGGAACAGAAATAGGCACCGTCGATCGCTTCCCCAGCGATCTCTGCCAGCTTGGCCGAATCCCAGCCGTCGCCCCCGACCAGCGGCACGCGAATTCCCAGCTTGCGGGCCTGGACGGCGATGTTGGCGACGTCTGTGTAGTACCCGGGGATAAAGACGATGTTTGGCTCGCTGCCACGAATCGACGTCAGTTGGGCCGAGAAATCCTGGTCACCCTCCTGATAAGAGAGGCGCGACAAAATGCGTCCGCCCATCGTCGCGAATTGCTTTTCGAATTCGTCCGCTAGCCCGACGGAGTAGGGGAGTTTTTGATCGTAGAGGATGGCGGCAGTTTGGGCTTTGAGTTTCTCGCGGGCGAACTTCGCGCAGGCATAGGCCTGGAAGCGGTTCATGAAGCAAACGCGGAAGATGCGGTCGCCCACGGCGGTGATTTCGGGAGCGACCGAGGAGGGCGTGACCATCGGGATCCCGTTCTCCTGGCAGACGGGAGCCCCCGCGAGTGACAGGCCCGAGGCGACTTCCCCGAGCACAGCCGCGACCTGGTCGCGATTGATCAACCGCGTGACGGCCGTCCCGGCCTCCTTGGCGTCGCCCCGGTCATCGTAGGTGATGAGGCGAATCTTCTTGCCGTGAATGCCGCCGGCCTGGTTGAGAGCTTCGACTGCCAGGCGAATGCCGTTGTCGGTCGATTGGCCGAATGTTGCCTCAGACCCCGTGAGCGAGGCGAAATGGCCGATCCGAATCTCATCGGGAGCCGGCGCCCCGGAATGCGGGCAACCCACAGCGACGAGCGCGAGCAGTCCGAGAGCGATCGTGTTCGCTCGCAGCAGCCCGAATCGACGGTGACAATCGCGGCGTGGCATCTCCGCGTCGAGTATAGCAAGCCGTCGCGATTTTGAACGGGAGGGCGAGGTCCTGCTGAGCCGTCTTCCTCCGACTGAAATGCGGCTCGGCAGGAGCCTCGCCCTCCCGAAGTCTTTTCAACCCGTAAGGAGCTGCTGCTCCAGCGAGGCCAGCAAATCGCCTAGTTTCCACTCCTGCGTGCCGGCCCGCACGGTGGCATCGGTCTCGAGCAGAGTGCGGACGCGTTTCTCTGCCGACATCACGGTGCTGTGATTGCGGCCGCCAAAGTGTTCGCCGATCTCCGTGTAGGCGGCCTGCGTCATTTTTCGAGCGAGGTACATGGCCAGCATCCGCGGTTGGCTGACCGTCCGGTTGCGGCGGGGCGAGCGCAGTTCGTTCGGCCCGATGGAGAATAAGCGGCAGACAGCCTGCTCGACCTCTGCGACACGGACGATCCGCGTACAGTCACGATCGAGGTCCGCCAGGACATTGCGGGCGACCGCCAGGCTGATTGTTTTGCCCGTCGCTTGGCCGTAGTTTTCCAGAAAGTTGAGCGCCCCCTCAAGCTCGCGGACGCTCTGCGCAAACCGCTGCACGATGAACTCAATCGCCTCGTCGGTAATGCGGACGGTCAATCGGGCCGCCTTGCGAGCGACGATCGTCCGCCGCGTATCGACGTCGGGTGATTCGAGGCGGCACACAATCCCCGACATGAAGCGAGTGACAAGCTCTTCGCTCAATCGTGTCAACAATCGCGGATGACGATCCGCCGTGAGCGCGACCTGTCGACCATGCGATTCGAGCTGCTTGATGGTGTGCAGGAATTCCTCCTGGATCACTCGTTTCCCGTCGAGAAAGTCGACATCGTCGATCATGAGGACGTCGACGCCGCGGAAACGTTGGCGGAAGCTTGCCAACGTGCGGTCGCGGAGGGCTTGCGTGAAATAGTTGGCGAACGACTCGGCGGACAGAAACACCACGCGGAACGAAGGATAGCGCGCCCGCATGCGGCGATAGATTCCCTCCAACAGGTGGGTTTTGCCGATGCCCACGCCGCCGTGCAGCACGAGCGGGTTGTAACCGCCCGGTTGTTCGCAGACCTGCAGCGCCGCGGTAAGAGCCAATTGGCTTCCCGGACCCGCGACGAAATCACCGAGGTCCGCGAAGCGGCGACCGGACCCGGGTGCGGAAGGAGATTGGCTGGTTGATTGCGGATTGTTGGGCTGCCGTCTCGGGGAAGTCGGCGATCCGCCCGACGCTTTTGCGCAAACCGGCGGTGTTTCGCTTGAGCTTCCGTCGTGTCCCGCAGTCGCCGGTTGAGAGAGATCGTCGCCACTCGGCGCTGTCTCGCGACGACCAACGGGGGGATCTTGCCCTGGTTGCGAATTTTGCCGTCGCGCACAGGAGAGCGCAATCTTCGTAATCGGAATTGCCGCGAGCGCGCTCGGTGCTGTTGCCGAGTTCTTGCGGCCGACGAATCCCCGCAGCATCGATCCGTGTGCTGCACCGTCGGGCCGCTCCGATTGTGTCCATTCACGCTGCGGCTCAGGCAGCGTAAGCGGCCCTGCGCTCGTCGCCTCAAGCTGCGGGGCGGTGGAAATTTCCTGCACAGCCAGTGCGGGCAGCTCTCGGAACTGCACGGTAACAGCGTCCCCAACCACAAGCTGCACCGCCTGCATCATCGCCGGTCGGTAGCGCTGCTGCAGCCAGCTCAACAAGAACTTGTTATGCACGCAGACCGTGACCTGGTCTTCCGCGATCTCGATCGTCGCGTTGTCGCGCACCCAGAGATTGAAAGTCCGCGAACCGATTCGTCGTTCAAACTCCTGCAAAATCTCGCCGGGCTGCGGATCAATGCGGGCAACTGCCGTGTCGCCGGGCTGCATCATGCCACCCTCCAATGAGCGCACCTCTTCTGTGCCGGCACGTACCGGGTGCAGGAAGGAAGTCCCTAGAAGGATCGAACAGACGCCGAGAAGTCTGGCTGCTCCCTGCGCAGACTCTCGCTGTTCGAAAGAGGGTCCCCCGGCAAACGACAGCACTCCGTTGCCGCACAGCGCGCGGCCGACGGTGAAGAAACGCGATCGGTCCGTTGCGAAAAGCAGATTCGAGCAGCGAACCGTGGGCACCGTGCCGCCGCTCGAACTTCACCTTCACTCACTCAGGAAGCCGATCGTATCGGCCGGTCGCCTCATGTCAAACGAAAACCAATTCGAAATCTTCACGCGTGGCGCCCAACGGCGTCGCCGACGCCACCAATCTTCCGAGGACTGACCAAGTTGGGTTCTCACAGAAAATTTTTCTGGAGCGCGAAGCCGACTGTGAACGGACTGTCGATTAACTGCGCGCACCGGGCTGCACTCTCTTTTCGGGAAAATAGACGTGCACGCCTTTGCGGTCTGTCTCGACGAATCCAAGCTCGTCATAAACCTTGCTCGCGTAGTCGTTTCGACTGTCGACTGCCAGCAAGAGCGCCGACTGACCCGCGCTCTGCGCCGCGGCCAGCGCATCGTTCATCATGCGGCGACCGAGACCCAAACCGCGGCAATCGTGCGACACACCCACATACACGACCTCCCAGGCCGAGTGCTCTGGATGAGCGTTCAACAGTAAAACGCCCGCGTCTTTGCCGGCGACTCGGTAGAGCGACCAGCGCGACGGATCAAAATCTCCCGACATGCGATGGCTGACGAGCGCATCAGCCCCCGAACGGCGGCCGCCCACCTCGGGGCAATCCCGAGTGCCGACGTAAGTCCGCTCGAGCAGACGCGCGAATCGATCGTCACGCGCGCCCGGCTCGTACCTGATGATTTCCATCTCTCCCTCGAGTGATTTCTCGGCGATCGGGTCAGCCGCCGGACCGGCGAGCATGTGGACCAGAAACCGGAGATCGGTCAGGTACTCGAAGCCGTTGCGGTCCAGAGCCTCGGCATCGTCGTGAGCGGCCGGATCGAGCAACGCTTGGACAATCCAGGCGCCGGCCGAATCGACGCCTGCGCAGTCCAGCGACCAGCGCATCTGCGATCAGCCGCACTTCTTTTTCTCCACGAATCCGCGGCGGCCAGACAAATGCCGTGCGGTCGCGTTGAATCGCGTACAAGATCGACCCCGCGAGTTTCTTGTCGCTCCACGCAGTTAGCAGTCCGTGTTGCACGATCCGGCCGCCGGTCAGCGAGCGCAGCACGTCCTTGACGGTGATTCGGCGTTCGTCTGGGGAGAGGCGATCAAAGAGCAGCTCAAGCGCCGCTTCATACTCCTGCGGGGCGGCGGGAGCGATGCGAATCATCGCAGCCGACAGCAGCCGGGTCCGCAAGGCGGTGCATCAGAGGGCGGGCAGGCCGAGGAAATCGGCAGCGATCGCGAGCCGGAAATGCGGGCCGCGACGGCGCTCAGCAGCTTCTCGGGTTTGGCTGCTCCACACGCCGGACACTCGGGCCACGCTTGATCGCGAACGAGCGCTTCAAACTCGTGTTGGCAATGCGTGCACCGATACTCAAACAAGGGCATCGGACACTACTCCCGGAATTCGGACGAAACCGGGTAGTCGCCCCCGCGGCTGAGCGGTTTCGTCAATCGATCCAGCGCATTGTACCGGATTGCTGCTCCGGCTGGCGAGACGGACCGGCTTCCCCCTTGATCGGTCGGGTCTCCGGGACGTACGGGCGCGGTGCTTCGTTGAGAGGCTGGTCGATCGGCTGCGAGAGAATTGGGCGAGACGGGCTCGAAAACCGGTCGGAACTCTCACCCACGAATTGATACGAGGCCACCCAAAACATGGCTGTGCACGCGGCTGCGACCGCCAGGGTCGGAGCCCAGCCGCTCAAGCGATGCGGCTTCTGACCCGCAGACGGAGAGGCCAATCGCACGGAGATCCGCGGCCACAGGCTCTCTCCCTCCGCATGAAAATCGCCGGCCACCGGCACCTGCAAAACCTCCAAGCACGACGACAATCGCTGCAAGTGTTCGCGGCAGCCGGCGCATTGACCGAGATGCTTTTGGATTTCCCCGACCGCCGACGCGTCGAGGTCGTTCCCAATCAAGAGTGCGAGTTTTTCTTTGGCCTGTTTGCAGTTCATGACTTAACCTTGCTCTTCACTCGGCTTGTCTTTGCTCGACTTTTCATTCAGACCGTCGTCAGCGGGCTTGTCTTGATTACTCGAAGCCGTCCCCTGGCGTTTGGTCCAAAGTCGTTGAAACATATTTCGAGCCTCGGCCAGCCGCCAGCGAATCGTGGCTTCCTTACGGTTGAGGATGGCGGCGATTTCCGAGGTCGAGAAGTTTTCCATATCCCGCAGGATCAAAACCGTCCGGTACTTTTCCGGAACCTGGGTCAGAACGAGTTCTACTTCCTGCCGAGTGTCCAGATCCCCTCGCGGGTCGGCGACCGGCGGGTCCGAGTTGCCTGAACTCCAATAGTCGGTAAACAGGGCCAGCTTTCCCCGTCGGCGGCGCCGGCGGAGATGGTCAAAGGTCAAATTCACGCCGATCCTGAACAGCCAAGGTCCGAAACGGCGGGACGGATCAAACTGATCGAACCGGACGTACGCCCGGAGAAAGGTCTCCTGCGCAAGGTCTTTTGCCAGTTCGATATCCGACACGAATCGGAGGATCACGCGGACCAGCCGGCGCTCGTACCGCTGCACCAAAGTGCCGAAGGCGTCCCGGTTTCCGCGGCGCGCGTCCTCCACCAGCCGAGCGTCACTAATCCCGGCCGAGTCCTGCTGGGGACTACTGGTGAAGAGTTCAGAGTCCGACATCAGCTTCCTGTCGGACCGGCTGGCTTGTAGGGTTCGCATTCCATAAGGACCTACGAACCCCAAACTGCCGGCGTTGGGACAATCCGCGTACGGAGGCCCGAATCTCGCCAATCCGCGCCCGAAGACCTTCGCAATTCTACGCATCCGCCCGATGCGACGACCAGCCGTTTTGTTGCGGGCCAGCCGCGTCGCGGTGTTAATGGGGCCCATCCCGCCAGCGTGTATGAGGCGCCCGCTGCGGTGCACCTACTTGCGCGCGTCTCTCAAGATGCGAAACGCTTGAAACCCTGCGCCCCGTTCCACAAGATACCGCATGGTCTAAGCGTTGGCGGGCAAGGTGCCGGCTGTTGGCCGGTTACGCGGATTGCGCGGGTTTGGCGGGGTCGATTCTTATGCAGAGGCTGCGTCCGTGCATCGTGGTGATTTTTGTCGCGGCACTCGGCGGTTGCGAAACGGGTGCCCCGCCGGCGCCAGCACCCGCGAAAAAATCAAGCGAGGCTGACGCGCATCCCCCGGAACCACACGTGCGCATTCAATCCGAGCCGTTCGGCGACTCAAAAGATGGCATGCCCATCACGCGATACATGTTATCGAACGACAAGGGGATGGCCGTTTCGATCATCGATTACGGCGCGGCCGTCACCGAGATCGATTTCCCCGATCGCAACAAGAAGGCCGCCAATATCACCCTGGGGTTCCCGACGGTCGATGGTTATTTGAGCAGCAAGCAGCCGTACTTTGGACCGATTTGCGGCCGCTACGCCAACCGGATCGCCAAGGGGAAGTTCAAGCTCAACGGGAAGGAATACACGCTGGCGATTAATGATCCGCCCAATACCCTGCACGGCGGAGTGAAGTCGTTCAGCCATGTCGTCTGGCACTCGAAGCCAGTGACGCCGCCTTCGGATGGGAAATCCGCGGGCGTCGAGCTGATGTACGAAAGTCGCGATGGAGAAGAAGGCTATCCCGGTGCGGTGAAGACGACGGTGATCTATACGCTCACCGATACCAACGAGCTGCGGATCGACTATCGCGCGGTGTCGGCCGCACCGACCGTGATCAACTTGACCAGCCATATCTATTGGAACCTGCACGGAGCCGGAACGCGCGACGTGCTCGACCACACATTGATGCTCAACGCCGACCGCTTCCTTCCGGTCGACGACACCCTCATCCCGACGGGCGAACTGAAACCGGTTCAAGGCTCGGCGATGGATTTCTTGTCCCCGACGAAAATCGGCGCACGGCTCAAAGAGGTTGACGGGGGCGGGGGACTCAAAGGCTACGATCATTGCTACGCGCTCAATGAGCGCAAGGAGCCGCTCAAAGAGGTCGCGGCCCGCGTCGAGGATCCGGAATCCGGACGAGTTTTGGAAATCCTGACGACCGAGCCAGGCGTGCAGTTCTACACGGGGAATCAACTCTCGGGAAAACCGGACGACGGCGGATTCAACGCCTACACCGGCTTTTGCCTCGAGTGTCAACATTATCCCGACTCGCCCAACCGACCGTCGTTTCCCAGCACGCTTCTCGAGCCGAACAAGCCCTACACGCAAACGACGATCTGTCGCCTATCGGTCAAGTAGTCCGTTTGGTCGATGTGGCTCTAGAAGTGACTGAGCGCAAGCCTTCGTCCGAGACCTTTGAGTCGTTCGTCGAACGAAAAATCCGCGAGGCGCAGGCCGACGGCGTGTTCGACTCGCTCCCCGGCTTCGGCAAGCCGATCCCCGATCTGGACGGCCCGGACGACGAGAACTGGTGGATCAAAAACAAGCTGCGGCAGGAGGGACTCGTGATCCTGCCGCCCATCCTCGAAGCCCGGCGCGACATCGAAAAGACGCTTGAGGCCGTCCAATCGATGCGCAGCGAACACCAAGTCCGCGTCGCGCTCAAGACGCTCAATGAGCGGATCCGCGCGGCGCACTTCTCGGCTGCCGACGGACCGCCCGATGGGGTCCGACCGGTCGATGCAGAGGCGGTCGTCCGGAGTTGGCGCTCCTCAAGGCGTGATTAAGGTCTCTCTAAACTGCCGTTGCGGCTAAGGGCTTGCGCGAGTAGACTCCTGCCCGAAACGAGCGTCCCGGGTGCCGCTGGGACGGTCACCTGCGTGTCTTCGCGCGACATCTCCTGTTTCCACATTCCTCTGATAACGGGACGCGTTTATTCGTGGGCCATCGGCCGTAAGGTCGAACCGCATTCATCGCTCGCGGTGAATTGTCGCCGACTTTTCGTAAGGGACACACGTGATCGGGGCACGGCTGGTTCGACAGTGGCGCGACTTTCAGCTCGCGCGCCGAACGCCGCGCCCGAATCTCGCCGGCATCTACGCGCAGGCGCGAGGCGGAACGAACTTCATTGCAGCCGCGCTGCATTATCACCCCAAGATCTTCGCCGTCAACGAGCACCAGTTCGAACACCGGCGTCGAATCTCAGCCGTCTTCGACGAAGGCTCGGTGTTTCGAGCTGACGGACGCCAGAGACAAGCGCATCGATGAGATTCGCGTCGTCCTCTATAACAAGATGCAGGAATTCGATCCGGTTTTGTGGGATCCCCGTTCGGAATTCCCCGCCGGCAGCCGGTTTATCGTCTACTTGCGCAATCCCGTGCGCGTGCATCAGTCGCGGGAATCGTACCGTCGGCGACATAAGCCGCGCCGCGTGGAATGGGTCGACAGCCGGCAGAATTTCGCGAGGCTCCTCTCCGAGACGCAAGAAATTCTCGAAACGCACGAAATCTTGCGGATGCGCTATCCCAGCCTGCTGTTGGCCCACGAATATTTTTGCTGCGAACACGAGCGCGCTCTGCCGCAGGTCCACGAGTTTCTGGGCCTCGAGCCCATGCCCCCGGCAAACCCGCGCGATTTCCTCAAACACTGTGGGAAGTGCGGCCGGAATTTCACCGTCATCGAGCAAGATAAACAGCAGTGGCTGGCCTGTCCGCGACACGGCCGACCGGTCATGGGCTGCGGTCGTTTCAATCCGTTGCGGCCGCTCGATCGGGACGGAGTTCTCGATGAATCGTGGAAGACAGCGCCCGACGTCGGAACAATGATGACCGAAGTTCGGCGCGTGCTCGGCGACGGTCTGGCCGACTACTTCTGGAACGGCGACTACAGCGCGAACCTGCCCGACGCCGGTTCGATCGCTCTCAAGCGAGCGGCCTGACTGCCTCCCCTCCGCTTGACCCAGAACTGCGCGGCGACAACGAGTCTGACGTCGCGCGCACTCTTCCGGCCGTTCGGTGGACCGTCGCAGTTGGTTGCCGCTATCATAACCGCGCTCAATTGCTTCCGGCCCGCACGGCACGTGCGCGTCGGTTCCCGTGATACCAACTCCGAGAATCTGCCGCGGACTGCGCGCCTCGCGACGAGACCCATCAATGAAGATCCATGAATACCAGGGAAAGCAGCTGCTAGCGGCCGCAAAGATCGCCGTGCCGCGCGGTTTCGTCGTCGAATCGCCCGAAGCGGCCGCGCAAGCGTTTCGCGATTTGGGCGGAGCCATCGCTGTCGTTAAGTCGCAGATTCACGCGGGCGGACGCGGCAAGGGACGATTCAAGGAGTATCCCGAGCAGGCCGGCGTGGTGTTGGTGAAAACGGCCGAAGAGGCCGCGCAAAACGCCGCCCGCATGCTCGGCAGGACGCTCGTCACCAAGCAAACCGGCCCGGTCGGCAAGACCGTCAACGTGCTGCTGGTGGAAGAAGGGCTAAAAATCGCCCGCGAGCTTTACTTGGGCGTGGTGGTCGATCGGGCCGCCGGCGGTCCCGTGCTCATCATGTCGTCGGAAGGCGGGACCGAGATTGAGGAGGTCGCCGCTCGTTCTCCCGAAAAAATCCTTCGCGAGCCGATCGACGCTGGGTATGGGCTTTTTGCCTACCAGGTGACCAAACTGGGTTACAAGTTGGGGCTGACAGCCAACGCGATTAAGAGCGCTCACAAGTTTCTGCCGCAAGTCGCCCGATTCTTCATCGACAACGATTGCTCGCTCACGGAGATCAATCCACTCGTGGTGACCGAGGCGGGCGACCTGATGGCCCTCGACGCCAAAATGACCTTCGACGACAACGCGATGTTCCGTCACAAGCCGTTCGAGGCGCTGCGTGACCTCTCCGAGGAGGACGACTCGGAAATTCGAGCCGCGGCGGCCGGGCTCAGTTATGTGAAGCTCGAGGGCAATATCGGCTGCCTGGTCAACGGCGCCGGTCTGGCGATGAGCACGATGGACTTGATCAAGCTGCACGGCGGCGAGCCGGCGAATTTTCTCGACGTCGGCGGCGGCGCCAACGTCGACCAGGTCACCGAGGCCTTCCGCATCATTCTCGCGGACAAGCACGTCCGCGCAGTGTTAGTGAACATCTTCGGCGGAATCATGAAGTGCGACACGATCGTCACCGCGCTCTTGGGCGCGTACGAGAAGGTTGGCTTCAACGTGCCGCTCGTCGTGCGGTTGGAAGGCACGAACGTCGAGCTCGCGCGGAAGATGCTCGCAGAGAGTGGCCGTCCCATTATCGCGGCCACCGACCTGACCGACGCAGCCAAGAAGGTCGTTGCGACGCTGAGCGCCTGAGTTTCGGCGTCGTCATTCGGATTCGTGCTTAGAGAATTTTGACACATGAGCATTCTGGTTGACAAAAACACGCGAGTGATCTGCCAGGGCATTACTGGCAAGGCCGGGCTGTTCCACAGCCAGCAGTGCCGGGCGTATGGTACGCCGATGGTCGGGGGAGTGACCCCGGGGAAAGGCGGAACCGAAGTCGACGGCTTTCCAGTGTTCGACACGGTCGAGCAGGCAGTCGCCAAGACCGGCGCGAACTGCTCGTTGATTTTTGTGCCACCGCCGTTTTGTGCCGATGCCATTCTTGAGGCGGCCGACGCGGGCATCGGACTCATCGTGGCGATCACCGAAGGCGTCCCCGTGCTCGACATGGTGCGTGCCAAGCGGGGCCTCATGGGCAAGAATTCACGTCTTGTCGGCCCCAACTGCCCGGGGGTGATCACTCCGGGAGTCGCCAAGATCGGCATTATGCCCGGCTACATTCACAAAGAGGGATCGGTCGGACTTATCAGCCGTAGCGGCACGCTCACGTACGAGGCGGCTTGGCAGCTCGGCAACGTGGGGTTGGGCCTCTCAACGTCTGTCGGCATTGGTGGCGACCCGATCGTTGGCACGTCGTTCATCGACTTACTCGACCTGTTTCAAAAGGATCCGGCGACCGAAGCCATCCTGATGATCGGCGAGATCGGGGGTAACGCCGAAGAGCAGGCCGCCGCGTTCATCAAAGAGCACGTGACCAAACCCGTCGCCGGATTCATCGCGGGCCGGACAGCCCCTCCCGGCAAGCGGATGGGACACGCGGGCGCGATTATCTCCGGCGGAAGCGGCACTGCCAACGAAAAAATTGCCGCGCTCAAAAGTGCCCGTGTCGAGGTCGCCGAAAGTCCGGCTGACATGGGCACCGCCGTCAAGCGGGCTTTGGCCCGCAAGAAGTGATCCGGCGTCACGCCTCCCGAAAATTTCGGGTACGCGTGCACGAGGCACGTGACTCCCTCAGTTGTTCGCATTGCGGCTCCGCATGGAATACCGCATCCCGTTCAATAAGCCGTTCCTCGTAGGGCGCGAGCTGGATTACATAGCCCAAGCGGTCGCGCTGGGCAATCTGGCGGGAGACGGGCATTTCTCGCAGTCGTGCTGCCGGCTGCTCGAGCAGCGGCTGAGCATTCCTCGCGTGATGCTCACTCCCTCCTGCACGGCGGCGCTCGAAACGGCGGCCTTGCTCTGCGAATTCGAGCCGGGTGATGAGGTCATCCTGCCCTCTTTCACGTTCGTCTCGACAGCGAGCGCGTTCGTTCGCGCCGGCGCGCGGCCGGTCTTCGTAGACATCCGCGCGGATACGCTCAGTCTCGACGAAAATCTGATCGAGGCCGCAGTCACCGAACGAACGAAAGTCATCGTCCCCGTGCACTACGCGGGTGTGGCCTGCGAGATGGATCGCATCCTGTCGATTGCCGACAAGCATCACTTGGTCGTCGTGGAAGACGCAGCTCAAGGGGTGAATGCGTTTTATCGCGGCAACGCGCTCGGCTCGATCGGCGACCTCGGCTGCTACAGCTTTCACGAGACCAAAAACTTCATCTCGGGCGAGGGGGGGGCGATCTGCGTCAATCGTCCCGACCTGATTGAGCGGGCCGAAATTCTCCGCGACAAAGGAACCAACCGGCAGAAATACTTTCGCGGTCAGGTCGACAAGTACACCTGGGTCGACATCGGCTCGGCCTACGTCCCCTGCGAGCTGATCGGCGCTTTTTTGTACGGCCAGCTTGAAATGATGCAGACAATCTCGGACCGCCGCCGCCAGATCTATGAGTATTACCAACAGAGTTTCGAGCCGCTGGCTGCCGAGGGCCTGTTGCGGTTGCCCTACGTTCCCCCAGAGTGCACGACAAATTTTCATCTCTTTTATTTACTCACCCGCGACGCTGCTACGCGGGACGGGCTGCTGGCTCACTTGAACTCGCGCGGGATCGGTGCTGTGTTTCACTACGTGCCGCTGCATTCCTCTCCGATGGGCCGCAAACTCCGGTGCGACGCGCGCGAACTGCCGGTGACCGACTCTGTGAGCGCCCGCCTGATCAGGCTGCCGTTTTATTACACAATCACACAGGACGAGCAGGCCGAGGTGGTGCGGGAAGTCACGGATTATCTGCGGTCGTAGCCGCGCCAGCAGGACGCGAATAGCGGGCGCGGAAGCGTCGGACGGGCGGCGCTTCGTGCTGGTCCCAAAAGTCCTCGAGCTCGATTTCAACCAGTCCGCACTTTTCGAGTGCAGTCAGTTCGTCGCGTAGGAGCGGCCAGGGCATCTGCCCTTCCGGATCGCCCGGGTCACGGCCGCGGCAAATCATCAGCAGCGTGCCGCCGGGGCTTGAAAATGCGGCCAGACGACTGATCGCCTGACTCCGCATGGCGGCAGCGTGCAGCACTTGCAGCGTATAGGCTTCGAATACGAAGTTGAAGGCGCCGCTCCAGCTTTGCGGCGGATTGACCAAGTCGGCGGTTTCGTAGCGCACCGAACTGGTGGGAAAACGCTGGCGGCACCAGGCGACGGCCGACGGCGCCACGTCGAACGCGGTCACGCGAAAGCCGCGCGACGCCAGTAGCTCGGCGTCATCACCCAGCCCGCAGCCCACCACCAACGCCGACCGCCCCTCGCCACGAATCGATTCCCGGTCGAGCCACTCGATGAGATTCGGATTCGGTTTCCGGTCCGCCCAAGGGACGCGATCGGCGTTACCCTGGGCTTCCGCATAGAGCGGCTCGAACCAGCCAACCGCGTCGCCCCGCGCGACGTGAGCTTGAGCCAGTTCGCGGGCTCGGTTGCGTTTGGGATCAGGATTCGGCGCGTGCGACATTTCAGAACCGGCCGGCTTACACTCCGCCTGTGGCGGACTCGCCGGGGGGCTGCGGCCGCACTTGGTCCAAGTACGGCGCGAAGACCGGGCAATCCACCGAATACGAATCGTCATGCCAGATGGCGACCAGGAACTCAAACGGCATGTAGCTGTGGTCCAGGCGCACGCGTTTGCTGTAGCCGAGCGCCATCCGCAGGATGACATCCGCGTCGGCATGGAACAACTCGGGCTTGGGCCGGTCGGCCGTCGTGCTCAGAAAATCGACGACGATGGCCTGAGTCGAATGCGCCCACATGGCGTGGAGCATCTGTGAGACGAAGTCTAGGTTATCTCCCTTGAGGCGATGGTTGAAGACGCCCAAGGCCACGGCCACGTCGGCGGTGAAAGCCAGAGATTCACTCGAGAGATCGGTGCATTCGAACCGCGCGCCGCGCGGCCCGAAGCGTTTGCATCCCTCGTCCAAGAGATCGGGGCAGATGTCGAGGCCGAGATAGTCGCCCTGCCAGTCAAGATCTTTCAAATATCCGAACAAGTCGCCAAATCCGCAGCCCACGTCGAGCAGGCTGCCGAACTTTGTGCCGAGGGCGTTCAGAGCTGCGGCAAACCGGACCCGCTGCCGTCCCTTGCGCCAACCCAGTGTCCGCGGATCGTAGCCGAACTCCTGATAGCGGGCGGCGTACCGCGCGCGAGTGTCGGCTCGATCTTCCTCAAGCATGGCGCGGTTCCGAGGCGGGTTGAGTGCCCGTTGGCTTCGCGTCCCCTCCGTTTTGGGACACCGCAACCGGCGATGACCGAGGCCCGATTTCTAGAGACGTCGAACTGACGGCGATGGTTCCGTTGCCCTGTGCGCCCCCCATCACAGCCGGTGGCGCTGCCGCATCTCGTTCGAAGTTGGCCCGAACTTCCTTCACGATGCACGGGCGGCCCTTCACCTCCGCGAATACCTGCGCAACGTAGAGACCGACAACGCCGATCGCCAGCAGGTTCAAACCGCCGAAAAAGCTGATCGTCACCATGGTCGACGCCCATCCCGACTGATAGGGCATCCCGAAGACCATCACGCGGACGATCATGTAGAGGATGGCCAGAGCCGAACTGGTCGAGATCAGCGTGCCCACGCCAGCCAGGAGCCACAGCGGTCGCGCACTGAAGGCTGTGAGCGCCTGTAGAGCGACTTTGAGCTTCTTATGCAGCGTCCAGGCACTCGAGCCCTTATGAATCTTGTCCGCCGTAATCGCTACCTGGCGAAACCCGGTGATACCGAAGAGTCCGCCCAAGAACAGCTCGCGTTCGTGATGGGCCAGAAGAGCGCGCACGTATCGGGACGTCATCAGCCGGCAAATCATCCAATTGTTCGGCACGCGCACATTCGAGAGCAGGTTGAACAACTTGTAGAACAGCTCACCCGAAACGCGTTCGAATGCTCCCCCTTTGCGGTGATGGGGAACCGCGTACACGACGTCGGCTGGCTCTGCGGTCTGGCGCGTCTGCTCGAGCGTGCGGAGCATCTCGCCGTACAGCTCTGGCGGCTCTTCAAGGTCGCAGTCGATCAAAAAGACAAGGTCGCCTCGGGCGAAGGACAAGCCGGTCAAGATGGCCCGATGATGCCCGAAGTTCCGCGAAAGCTCGACCAGCGTGGCCGGCGTCTGCCGTTTGAGAAATTCGCGGGCTTTTGCGGCGGAATCGTCGGGCGAGCCGTCGTCGACGAAGATGAACTCGACGTCAACATCGGAGGTCGCCTGGCGCACGGCTGCCAGCGTTCGCCGGTAGAACTCTTCAAGGTACGGCGACGATCGGTACAACGTCGTGACGACGCTGATCAGCATGGGCTTCCGCCAGGAATTGACGAGCCAGCCCGGTCGGGCGGAAGCGGGAATCGGACCCGATTCCACGCGGTGCCGGAGAACAAAACGGCCCAGCCGCGGACCTCATTCGTCCCGGCCGTCCCCTCGATTCGAGTCTATCGCCACCGGAAGGCGGTTTGCAATCACCGGGATTGAGCGATAAGTCTTGGACGAAAGGCACTGACATACTAGGAGCGATCGTTGTCCGTCGAATCGGGTTCCGTCGAGATCGATTCCCGCTGGAAAAATCAGTTTCGCGGCGCGCGGCTTTTGTTCCTGCCCGGCGGACGCTGGCAGGTTCCAGTCATCCGCATGGCGCAGCAGATGGGACTGGTTGTCATCTGCGCGGACGGAACCGACAACGCTCCCGGCTTTCTTGTCGCGGACGAAGCCGTTCAAGTCCCGCTGCAGGACGTGGCCTCACTGGTCCGCATCGGCCGAGAACGTCGGGTCGACGCCGTCATGACCGAGCAGACCGATTTCGCGGTTCCGCTGGTGGCGCAGGTGGCTGCGGAGCTGGGATTGAAAGGGCTGCCCGTCGACGTCGCCCGGGCGGCCACTCACAAAGGGCGCATGCGCGAACGGGCGGAGGCGGCCGGAATCCGTCAACCGGCCTTTCGCATTTGCCGGAGGGCTGACCAGGCGCTCCGCGCCGTCGCGGAGCTCGGTCTCCCGGTGTTTTGCAAACCGGCTGACGGCCAATCGAGCCGCGGCGTGAGTCGTCTTGACCAGGCGAGCGAATCGGAGATCGTCGAGGCGTTTGAACGTGCAAAAGCCGCATCGCAGATCGGGGAGACGATCTTCGAGCAGTTTGTCGGGGGAACCGAAGCGACTGTCGAGGGCTTCGTCGTCGACGGACGGCCGACCACGCTGGCGATCTCGGACAAAGTCCATTACGCCGACCTGCCCGGTGTCGCCCGGACGCTCACTTGGCCGGGCGACTTCCCGCCGCACGTTGCGGAGCGGATCGCTCGGGCGAACGAGGCGACCGTCCGGGCGCTGGGAATTCCCTTCGGGATCACGCATGGCGAATTTCTGATCGACGAAGTTGGCGAACCGTGGCTCGTCGAAATGGCGGCGCGAGGTGGAGGGACGCGGATTGCGTCGCACATCGTGCCGGCACTCTGCGGTTTCGAACCGACGCCGAACCTGATCTCAATTCTCTTAGGCGAGGCGCCCGAGGTGATCGTCACGCGCCAGCGGGCCGCGCAATTGCGGTTCCTGCGGCTTTCGCCCGGGAGGCGGATTCTCGGCTTTCCGAACCTGGCGGAGCTGGAGTCGGTGTCCGGTGTGATGGAGATCGCGTTCAATCAGGCCGTGGGCGACCGCGTGCCGGCCGTGGAGGATGATCGTAGTCGCAACGGCTATGTGATTGTGTCGGCCGACAATCGGGAGGCAGCGGTCGATTTGGGCGAGCGGATCGAGCGGGAGCTGATTGTGGACTTGTCTGATTGATCGGGGCGGAGGGCGTGCGCTGGAACGAGCCTCGATCTGGTATGCTGAATTCCGTCGAGGAGACAAGCCGTGCATCACCTGAGCGATCGCATCATCGACAAGATTCAGCGGAACCGCATCTCGACCGCGGAAGTCACCGACTGCCTCGAGAAGACCGGGCGCTTCCCCGTGTCGCAGCGCTCAACCGGGGCCATCACAGGGTTGGCAAGATCTTCTGGACCTACGCGCACGACGCTCGCAACTGGGAGCTGCACGAGCAGCTTCGTCACGCGCCGGAGCGGTCGGTCGTCGTCACCGAGGCCTTCGACTGCGACGACCGGGCCTTGTACGGACACCTCGTCGCCAAGTTCCTGCTGCTCTATCGCCAGGCCACGGCGCTGGTCGCTTGCGGCAACCTGCGCGACGCTCCGCACCTCATTAAAGAAAACTGGCCCATCTGGTCGCAGGGAGTGACGCCGGTCGGTTGCTTTAACGAAAAAAACGCCAAGCCGCTCGATCCAGCGATCGTCGCCGAGCACCGTGCCCGCTATGACGGAGCGATCGCCGTCTGCGACGATTCGGGAGCGGTGATCGTCCCGGCCGCGGCGCTCACCGAGGAATTCCTGAGCGCGCTCGACCGGATCGAGGAGCAAGAAGACATCTGGTTCGACTGCATCGACCGCCGCAAGTGGGACACTTTCGAGACCGTATGCCTGAAGCGTTACCTGAACGAACCCCGTTGAAGTCGGGGAGCGCCGCAGCGACTGATCCTTTCGTTGGCGCGCCGCTCGAATCGGGCGGCGGTCCGGCTCAGTCCGGCGCCGTTTCGTTCTTCGACTCGCTGACACATGTGACAGCCGACGGGACATGGCTCGGCTCGACTCGTCACGATGCACGGTGCGAGCGGTTGCTCGCCGACCTCGAGCGTTGCGATCCGGCCGTGGCCTGCCTGGTGGCAATCGCCGGTGTGATCGACAACGAAATCGTGCTCGACGCGGCGCGGCGGCATCCCCAACGCTTCGTTCCGATCGGCTCGCTCAATCCGGCGACTTTCGACAGCGAGCGCGAAGTCGCGGATACCGTGGCGCAACTGGCGGCGGCGGGTTTTGCGGGACTCAAACTCCATCCGCGGCTCAACGGCTACGATCCGCTCCACGTGAAGGTCATCCGCGCTTTGCGGGCGGCGGGGGATGCGGGGCTGATCGTGTTTCTTGACACGCTGTTCCGCCAGCCGGGCCGCGCGACGCGAAATGCCCCAGACCTCATCGACGCCCTCGCCGTCGCGGCGCCGCAAACGCAGATCATCCTGCTGCACGGCGGAGGGTCTCAGATCCTGGCCGTGTCGGAAGTCGTGGCCGCCCACGCAAACTTGATGCTCGATCTGTCGTTCACGATTCACCGGTTTGCGGGCAGTTCGGTAGACGACGATTTGCGGTTCCTGATGCGGACCTTCGATCGCCGGATGGTCGTCGGCTCGGACTTTCCCGAATACGAGCCGCTCGCCACGCGCGACCGTGTCTACACATTGTGCGACGGGCTCGATGCGGTCAAACCAGCCAACGTCCTGGCCGCCAACTTGCAGCGGCTGCTCGCCCCCTGGCAGGCCAAACATCGCGGGCCCGCGGCCCCCTGATGCCGGGCGGCCGGGCCGTCTTCACGCCGACGTTGGAAATGACGATAATGGCCGCTCCAGCCGAAACCTGCGCGACCCTTCCGAATGACGCCGCGGTCCCGCCAACGATGAACAGCTTCCGATTGTCGCCGAACGCACCGCCGCGATTTGCTGCGCGCCGGCGGCCTGAGTCTGTTCGGCCTGTCCTGCGGATCCCTGTTGCGCGGTCGCGCACAGGCAGAGAGCGCTCGGTCGGCGACCCCTTTGCCGGGCAGGTCGTTCGGTCGGGCGAAATCCTGCATTCTGTTGTTCATGTGGGGCGGACCGGCGCATCAAGACACGTGGGACCTCAAGCCGCACGCTCCGGCGGAAGTTCGCGGCGAGTTCATGCCGATCGCCACGTCGGTCCCCGGCATCGAGATTTGCGAGCACTTTCCGCTCTTGGCTCGCCGCACCGACAAGCTGGCGATCGTGCGTTCGATGACGCACGAGGATGTGAATCACACCACAGCGACTCACAATCTGCTCACCGGCCAACCGTCGCCGCCCTTGAGTGCCGATCTTCGCCACGACTGGCCATCGCTCGGGTCGGTGCTCGCCAAGCTCAGCCGCGGCCGCGGAGCGCTGCCGCCCTACATCACGATGCGGCCCAAGCTCGAAAACGACGTGCCGCGCTTCGTCGAGGAAAGTCATGGCCAGACAGCCGGCTGGCTCGGTCAGGGTTTTGACCCTTTGGTGATCGACGCCAATCCCAATGCTCACGACTACCGCGTCGGCGACTTCCGCCTGCCTGCCGAGATTTCTGCCAGGCGATTGGACGACCGTAAGGCTCTTTTGTCGCACATCGACGCGCAGCGGCGGGCGATCGAGCGCGCGCGCAAATATCGCCACGCTGGATGACTACTATCGCCGCGCCTTCGAGCTCTTACACTCGGCGTCAGGAGGCGACGCATTTAACCTCGCGCAGGAACCCGACGCGTTGCGCGACCGATACGGCCGGAACCCCCACGGCCAATCGGTTTTGCAGGCCCGCCGACTGATCGAGCGCGGCGTGCCGCTCGTCACCGTGTTCTGGCCCAGCGATGGGATCAAGAACGTCTCGGTCTATTGGGACACCCATAGCCGCAACTTCCGTGACCTCAAGACGCGATTGATGCCGGCTGCGGACCAGGCCTTTTCGGCACTGCTGGATGATCTGCAATCGCGGGGCCTGCTGGAGGAGACACTCGTGGTCTGGACCGGCGAATTCGGACGCACGCCGCGCGTCGGTCAGCGCAATAGTGACGCGGGGGCCGGGCGCGACGGCCGCGATCATTGGCCCAATTGCTTTACCTCGGTTCTGGCGGGTGCCGGCATTCGGGGAGGGCAGGTGTACGGCGCCTCCGACCGTCATGCTGCCTACCCGGCCTCGAATGCAGTCCATCCGGTCGATTTGATCGCGACAGTGAACCATTGCCTCGGCATTCCTGCGGAACTGACTCTGGCCGATTCCCAAGGCCGTCCAGTTGTCTATTGTCCGGGGAACTGTGTGGCCGAGCTGTTGGCGTAGTGGAATTTCTGCGGGCATCGTGGACCCGCTCGCCTGGGACTCAACAGATGACTTGCCGGCGATTCGTCCTGAGTCTGCTCGCAGGGCTGGCGTTTGTCCTCAAATGGGGAAGCGTCCCGGCTGCTGCGGTCGACACCAAAAAGCCGCCTGCCGCGCTTCACGTGGCGGGAATCGTGCTTAAATGGATTCGCGCCGATAAGGAAGCCAACTATCGTCGCATCGAGCCGCTGATTCGCGAGGCGGCTCGGCATGGCGCGCGGCTTGTGGTCACGACCGAGTGTTTCCTGGACGGCTACTCGGCCGAAGATCGGACGATCTCGGAAGAGGACTATCGGGCGCTCGGCGAGCCGATTCCTGGCGGACTTTATTTCCAGCGCCTTGCGGGCCTGGCGCGCGAACTCAAGATTTATCTGGTCGCCGGAATACTGGAGACCGAGGGTAAGGACCGCTTCAATACGGCCGTGCTCATCGGCCCGGGAGGCGCATTGCTGGGGAAATACCACAAGCAACGGATGGACGAAGAGAGAGCGCGGAACACTCCGGGTCGGGTCTCGACGGTTCACGACACGCCGTTTGGAAAGATGGGCATCCTGATCTGTGCCGACCGGAGATATCCCGACGTCGTCCGTCGCTTTCGCGAGAATGGGGCCGAGTTTCTGATCTGCCCCTCAGGCGGGATGTTCGGCTCGAAAAGGAACGACCTGATCGTTCAGGCCAGGTCGAAGGAGAACAAACTCCCGATCGTCTTCGTCCATCCGGCCGAGTTTTTGGTCACGAACGCCGACGGCTCGATCCAGGTCCGGACTCTCGTGGGCGATCGGCTGGTAATCGACAAGCAGCAGGCTGGCGGTCCGAACGATCTCAACCGCATCTTTTACTACGACCTGCCGCTGCCGCGCGACGCCCGAGAAGCGGTCTCGAAGGAGCCGCGCACGAAGTAAGCGGTCTTCAACTCGGAATGACCGCAAAGTCAGAGCTGCCGCCGTTGGACGATCAGGTAGCGGACAAAAAAGGAAAGCCCCGCGAACCGGTATCTCGAATCGACGTACTTCTCGATAACGTAGAATGCAAAGTAATAGAACCGGCAGAACGACCAGATCGCCACGCCTAAGAGCAGCGCCACTCGCCATTCCGGATGCAGACAGAGGAGCAACGCGGCGGCGAAGATGCCGAGCAACAAAAACAAGAATCCTTTGAACTTAATCACGCTCGGATTCGTGAGATCGGTCATCCCAATATCTCGGCGAAATCTGGTTGAACCGCGCAGCACAAGTCCCGTCTGATTGAGCGGCAACGCACCCAAGTTTGTCTACGAAACTGGCGTGTTCACGATTTTGCTAGCCGGGCGGCGAAGCGCAGGCGCACATAGTCGGCCCGCCAAACGCCGTCGGCACCGCAGAGCGTCGGGCGCAACGCGTCTTCCACTTCGCGGCGCAGTGACTCTCGCCCGCTCGGCGGCAGCGCGGAGGTGAAAGGCTCGCCGAAGGTCTCCAACCAGGCCGTCAGCGCCCGGGCAGCTCGGTCGGCCGATCGAAAAGCGAAATCGAGTCGATCGCAAAGCCGTGGGCCCGCAGTCGCCCGCCGTAATCCTCGGCGGTCGGAAAATACCAGGGATCGAGCGGACCGGCATCAATGCCCCGCCGGGCAAGGGCGCTCGTCAGGGCTGCACGAACCTTCGCGACGCAGCCGGCCCCGCCCATCTCGGCGACGAACCGCCCGCCCGGTTTGAGCGCACGGCGCACTCCGTCGATCACTGCGTCGGTTTGTTTCATCCAATGCAGGGCCGCGTTGCTGAAGACAGCATCGAACTCGTGATCAAACTCGAGCGCCTCCCCATTCATCACGCGGGCGTCGAGCCCGCGTTGTCGGGCGGCCGCGATCTGTTCGGCGCTGCCGTCGACGCCCACCACCGCGCAGCCGCAGGCCGCCAACTTTTCGGTCAGCGCACCGTCGCCGCAGCCTAAGTCCAGGATTCGCTCGCCGGCCTGCGGAGCCAGCAGCTCGATCAGCGGCGCCCCAAGGTCAGCAACAAAGCGGGCATTCTGAGCGTATCGATTTGGATCCCAGGTTTGCTCGTACATGTTCTGCTCAAAAAGGCGATTCCACCGGAGCAGAGTGTCAGCCGGCCGGTTCTTCGTCTGGTCTCTAGATTACTCGCGCACGAGCGTCTTCGGCTTGCCCCCAAGATGCTTCAGCAGTTCCGGCTTGTCGAGGAAATAGGCCGGCTTCATGCGGCCCGGGCTGAAGAGCTTTTGGGCCTGATCGTCGTAGTGGGGGCTCTTCGGGTCGTCGCTTTCGCCCAGCGGTAAGACAGTCCACGACTTGGGTGGGTTCGTCAACAACACGACCTGCGTCGAGGTTTGTCCGCCGTGGCCCACCAGGTGCGGATTCTTTTTGTCGTGGATTGAATCGAAACTGATGGCCCGCGGAGTCGTCATGCCGTCGACCGATCCGCCGCTCACCGGCCAATCGCGTCCGGTGCCGGCGCGGCCAACTCGATAGACGTCGCCGTAGCGCACGTCCAGCCGGCCGAACGCCGCCAAGAGTTGCTCGGTCCCCTTTTTGAGCGCTGCCAAGATCATCGCGTTGTCGACTTCCTTCGGCGGCGGAAAGCCCGCCTTATCGTAAGTCTTTGACGATCGGCGGAAACTGGTCCTTCCAGAACAAATAGGCGATGGCCCCCGTGCCGTCGGCATCGCAGCGGCGATTCCAGTTCTGGATCAGCGTGTACAACTCGGTCGCGTGCTTGTCGGCCTTCAGTTTCGCATCAGCCCCTGCCCAAGCCGTCGCGAGCCGCTTCTGCCAGACGTCGGCGCCGTAGACGGCTGGGCTGAGCGCAATGCCGATCGCCGCGTCGGTCGTCATCTGCGAGGTCCCAGCCAGGAGATCGAGCACCATCGCGGCCCGCTGATGCAGCGGATTGTCGTAGCGATGGTCGAGGCTCCAATAGCCGTTGAACAGGTCGGCCCGGTCCTTCCACGCGTCCGGGTCAATTAATTTGCCGCGGGTCATGAACTGGGGGCTGACGTTGCAGTTCTGCATGTATCCCTGCGGCGGGTTCTCGATTTGCAGCAGGTCCTCGAACTTGTGGAGGCCCCGCCACTCCGATTTCGACGTGTTGCCCGCGACGGGCCGCTTGAAGTCGAAACCCGCCGAGTGGATCGGCACGCGACCATAGCGGACGTAATAGATGTCTCCCTGCACGGTGCCGATCATGATGTTTTGCTCCATGAGCTGGAGCAGCGCCAGGGCCTGTTTCATTTCGGCCAGGTTCTTGGCGGTCGCCATACGATAAAGCTGCTCGGTAACCTTCACCTGGTCGTAATAGGGGATTTTGAGGCAATAGGCCTTGTTGCCGCGGCGGGCGACGACCGGGCCGTGACGCGTCTCGTCGATCTCGAACTTTTTCTCGACGACCTTCTGTCCCTCTTTCACGCGGACGCCTTCGGTGCGGACCGTCATGTCGATCCATTTGCCGTCGTAGCGGTATTGCCGCTTGTTGGCCGGATTGATTTCTTCGACATAACAGTCGGAGGTATCGGGTCCGCCGGTGGTCATCGCGATGGAACAATAGCGGCTGTGCCCGATGGGAGGCAAAGGCAGACCGACGATGGCCATTCCTGAGAACTCGATCTCGCCGCCGTACAAGCGGACTTCATAGAAGCGGAAGGGGCCATACCAGCTCAGGTGTGGATCGACGAGTGCGATCGGCGCCTTGGCCTTTGTGCGGGACGGCCCGACCAGCCATTCATTGGAGCCGTGGTACTCGATCGGATCCGGCTCGACGCCGCCGCGCTTCAGGTCGCCTCCCGCTTCACCTTCGGGCCAACCCCAAATGATGTAGCGGCTGAGGGCCACGCACATCCAGGGTTCGAGCTTCGGCGCCCAGGCCGGAACTTTGTCGGGGTGCTCGGACATATACCTCCGCACGCCGTCCAGAAACGCTTCGATGGTTGAACGGGTCTTCGCGCTCAGCTCGGGATATTTTTGCCGCGCGATTTCCGCGTGCCGCCACAACCGCTGGCGATAGTCGTTCTGCAGGTTGTGGCCTTCCGGGCCGAATACCTCTGACATCGTCCCCGTGGCGCGACGAAACTGTGTGAGCAGTTCTTCGAGGCGGTCCTCGGCTTGGGCATACCCCAATCCGTAGCAGGCGTCCTCGGCAGTCGTCGCGTAGATGGAGGGCGTGCCGAATTCGTCGCGGTAAATCGTGACTTCGCGAGCTGCCTGGCAAACCGCGCTCGACGCGGCAAGGGTCACGAGGGAGACGGCGGAAAAGAGGGCGCGACCGCGGGCCGAACTCGGCGCGCGCCGACGCAATCCCACGCACTGGTCCCGTGACACGTTGCCCATCGATCGCATTTGAGGAGAGAAAAACCGCGCTCAACCGCTCGGGATCGCGGCTGCCCCGAGAGCCCAAAACCCAGCCTGGTTCGATTCTACGAGTCGATGGTCTGCGTTCGCAAACGACTGTTTTCGTGAAATTGGTCGCATGGGTCAGGACTCGCTCGGGAGCGGACGGCCCGGCGCCCGGTCTGCGGTGGCTTTGAGCGTCCGCCAGCGAGGCCACGCAGAAGTCGAGCAGGCCGTTGCTTAGAGCGCGACCAGGCCTCGCGCCGCGGCGCCTACTTCCCGCCAAAAAACGGAAACAGCTTCCGCAGGTCGTCCTTGGTCGGTTGGCGGCCGTATTCGCAGATCTCGAAGGCTTCCGCAGACTGGATTTTTCCGGCAGCGTCCTTTCCGTACCAGGCCGACAGCTGTTCGCGGTATTTATCGGCGACGCCTCGGTCGCGCTTGCGGAACGACTCGCGGACGATCTTCCGCCGCTCTTCGAGTTTTGGCTCTCCGCCGGCGATCAGCTCGGGCGAGCCGGAGACGCCTCCCTCGACGAACTGCGATTCCATTCCGACCAGCGCGTCGAGCTTCTGCTCGATGACGGCGTCGATGCCGATGACCACGTCCGCCTGGAAGGGATAGGGCTTCTGAAAATGGTCCGAGTAATAGAGGAAAACGGGGTTTTGCGACAGCGGTGGCGTATCGGGACAGAAGAAGGGCACGGCCACCATGTAGGCGGCGTCCTGCACCAGAATCCCCGTGTAGCGGTGGTCAGGATGGTAATCGTTGGTGCGCGGTCCCATGACGATGTCGGCCCGCCAGTCCCGGATCAGTCGCGTGACCGTCCGGCGGTTTTCCAACGTCGGCAACAATTCGCCGTCGTGATTGTCGAGCACTTCGGTGGTGATGCCCAAGAGATCGGCCGCGTGCTGTACCTCCGCGTTTCGTCGCCGCGCGAGCGGTCCGCCGGCCTCGCGCCAGTGTCCGATGTCGCCGTTGGTCAGGGAGACGAACTTCACATGATGGCCGGCCGCCGCCCAACGTGCGGCTGCCCCGCCGGCTTTGATCTCGCAGTCGTCGGGGTGCGCTCCGAAGCAGATCACCCGCAGTTTGCCGTCAGTCACGTCAGGTTTGGGTTTTTGGGAGGCGAGGGCCGAATTCATAGCCAGATGAACTCCTCGAGAGACAATACCCGGCGCGGGCTTACCACCCCAGGCGGTGGCTACAGAGCCGGCGTCTGTTCCGGCTCCCGGTCGCAGAGCTTGGGCAGACCAAACTCCCAAAACGTAGCAGACGCTGGCCGTCAGCAGAAATGTGAGGCGGCGCATAGTGCAGGCTCCAGTGGAGGCGGGCGCCGACCGCGACGTTAGGACGCGAAGATTGCGCGGGTCACATAATCGGCAACGCAGGCGGGCTTGGTTTCGCCTTCGATTTCAATCGTGATGTGGTGGATCATTTGCAGCGTTCGCTCGTCTTTTTGTTCGACGCTGGCGAGGCTTTGCCTGGCCCGGATGCGGGAGTTGACGCGCACGGGCGTCGGAAAACGGACCCGATCCAGGCCGTAATTGATGCCTACCGCGCGCCCTTCATAAGGGTCGGGCGCCGGTCGCGGAATGCGTGGTGACGAGGTGTGACGCGAGCGACAGCGTGAAAAAGCCGTGCGCGATCGTGGTGCCGAAAGGCGATTCGCGCGCCGCACGTGCGGGGTCGGTGTGAATGAACTGATCGTCGAGTGTCGTCCGCGCGAAAGCGTCGATCTGTTCCTGGGTAACGGTGTGCCATGCCCCGGGCGGGCTTTCCTTGCCTTTCAATTCGGTCAGGCGCGCAAGGCGCGTTCTGCGGCGGAGGGCATGTTCGGCCTAATTCAATGCGAGAGTCGCGATAAATGGGAAGGCGAAGCTCCTGCAGAGCCGCGCCCGACAAAGGCAGCGGCTCGGTCCGCCACGGCGGATCGCCCTCCGAAGAAGAACGATCAGGATTCACTTTCCGACCGAGGCGGTGGCCGGATGTCGCGAGTGCGCGCTCAAGAATTCGTTCACGGCCCCAGTGAACTTGGGGCTCTGGAACGTACTCATATGATCGCCGTTCTTAACCACAATAATCTTCAAGTTGGCCATGACCCCCGTCATGTTGTCGACGCCGACTTTCAGCGGATCTTTCTCGCCGATGATCGCCAGCACGGGGACCTTGTTTTGCTCGAGCTGCTGCTTCGTGATTTCGAGATTCTTCATTCCGCGAATGCAGGCGGCCAGCGCCTTGGGATCGTTGGCGGCCATGAGGAGCTGGTTGCGCGCCTTGAGTTGCTCGTCCGTCGGCATCGGACGGTCCGGAGGATTGAGCGCCTTCATCAACGGGAGGATGCCAGTTCCCGCTTCGAGCGATTTCGCGACGTCCTCGATCACAGCGGGGTTGTCGTCGTGGCGACGCCAGCCGGCGCCTCCAACGACCGCGCAGATCACCCGCTCGGGATGCGTAACGACTAGCTTCTCAGTGATGAACCCGCCCATCGAATAACCGATGATGTGGGCTTTCTCGATGTGCAAGTGGTCCAGCAGGCGCACGACGTCTTCGACCATCTCGGGGCCGTATTTTTCGATTTCGTGCGGCTTGCCGCTTTGGCCATGTCCCCGATTGTCCAGAGCAATCACGTGATAGTGTTTACTGAGGTTGGCGAACACTCCCGGCATGACCCAGTTCATCATCGCGTTGGCCGAGAACCCATGAATCAAAACGACGGGTTCGCCTTCACCTGCTGTGATGTAGTGAATCTTGACGCCGTTGGAGAGAAACTGCCCTGGCTGCGGCGCGGCGACGGCGACGGACGCCGCAAACAGCAGAATCACAAGCCCGAACAACGATCGCTGTCTCATGAGTTGCGCTCCGAATGAACGACCCAGCCTGGAAGAAAAGCCCACCCCGCACGACGACCGGCGCATTGTTCGAGTTAGAAAATGACGTCCCAGCCGCCGAATTCAAACGAAGCGCCAGTATATGCGGCACCTCTTCAAACGGCGAGCGGCCGGTGCCAGTCGGCCGGTTCTCACCGGATTAGCACTCCGCCGAGCGGCGATATTCTTCAACCAATTCGACGAATCGGCGGCCGCGTTCAGCGTAATTGCGGAACCAGTCGTAGCTTGCGCATCCCGGAGAAAGCAGCACGACGTCGCCGGGCGCAGACTGATCGACCGCCCATCGAAATGCGTCCTCGAAGGTGCCGCACTCCTTGGTCGGCGGCTCGTCGTCTTTTGCCGCCTGTTCCTCCAACAGGCAAGCCAGCAGGTCGGCGGTTTGACCCATCAGGGCCGCTGCCTTGGCGCGACGCACGATTCCCTGGGCCAGCGGCGTGAGATCGATTTGCTTGTCGTAGCCGCCGGCGAGCAGGATCACCGGTTGGGTGAACGCATCCAGCCCAACGACGGCCGATTCCGGAGTCGTCGCCAGCGAGTCGTTATAGAAGCGACGACCACTTACCTCGGCCACGAACTCGAGGCGATGCGGCAGGCTGCGATAGCTCTCGAGGCCGCGACGAACCGCATCGAGGTCCGCGCCGGCGGCCACCGCCGCGCACGCAGCCCCCATCGCGTTCACGAGATTGTGCCGTCCCGGCAATGAGACCCACTCCCGCAAGCCGAACCGCTGGTGCGAACCATCCTTTCGCAAGACATGTTCGGTGCCGCGCTCGAAGATCCCGTCACTGCCCGCGTCCCGAGAGCCGAAGCCCATCCGCCGGCCGAACGTCGGCCACTCACGAACGTCGGTGTCGTCCTGGTTGAGAATGGCCACGTCGTCGGGCGTCTGCCAGCGGAGAATACACTGCTTTGCCCGACGATATTCCGAGAGCGAACCATGCCAATCGAGATGGTTCGGGCTGAAATTCGTCACCACGGCGATATTCGGGCTCGCGGGAAGCCGGTCGAGATCGTCGAGCTGAAAGCTGCTCAATTCGAGGACGGACCATTCGTCGGGCCCGATTCCATCGATCTCAGGAAGCAGACTGTTCCCGATGTTGCCCCCGAGGCGGCTAGTCAAACCGGCGGCTTGTAGGATCGCGTGCGTCATCGCGGCCGTCGTCGATTTGCCGTTGCTGCCCGTGACTCCGATGGTCCGGCTGCGATTGAACTGCCAGAAGAGCGCCATCTCGCTCGTCGAAAGGGCGCCCGCGTTGCGCGCCTTTGTCAGGAATGGGTTTGTCGGCGGCACCGCCGGATTGACTACGACCACGTCCGTGTCCAAAAAGTCCGCGTCGACGTGGCCGCCCAGGTGATAGGCTTCGACCGGACAGTCGGCCAATTGCGAAAGTGGCTCGGACAGGTCTTCGGCCGAAAGCAGGTCGGTCACGGTGACGCAGGCGCCTCGTGCGATAAGAAATCGCACCGCGCCAAGCCCGCCGCCGAACCGTCCCAAACCCATGACGGTGACTTTGCAGCCGGCAAGTTCGATGGCCGGAAGCAGATCCATGAGAGCGCCTTCACAGTCTGCTCAAGCGGGTTACGGACTGACGCAATCGGCGTGTTGCCGTTCTCCGAGGTGGTCTCCGACGACGACCTCGAAGCCGAGATCCTCGACCATCCGGTAGTCTTCCTCGGCCGGCTGCCCCTTGGTGGTGAGGTAGTCGCTCACGAACAGTGAGTTCGCCGGATAAAGCCCCAGCGGTTGCAGCGATCGAAGATTGACCTCGCGGCCTCCCGCAATCCGAATCTCGGTCGATGGATTGGCCAGTCGCATCAGGCACAACACTTTAAGGCAGTACCGCGGGTTGAGGACGTGCGTGTTCTGCAGGGGCGTTCCCGGAATCGCATGCAGAAAATTGACGGGGATCGATTCGACGCCGATCTCGCGCAGCTCGCGAGCGACGTCGACCACGTCGTCATCGAGCTCGCCCATTCCCACAATCAGTCCGCAACACAGCTCGAGCCCCGCTTCGCGAGAGATCCGCAGCGTCGCCAGCCGATCGTCGAAGCTGTGCGTGGAGCAGATCTGGTCGTAAAAGCGGCGGCTCGTGTTGAGGTTGTGATTGATGCGATCGACGCCCGCGCTTCGCAGCGTCAGCGCTTGCTCCGAGGTCAAGAGGCCAAGGCAACAGCAGATGTGCAGGCCGTACTGATCCTTGATCTTTTCGACCACTGACGCAACATGCCCGACTTCACGGTCGGAGGGTCCGCGGCCCGAGGCGACGATGCAATAGGTCCGCGCCCGCATCTCGTGGGCCTGCCGGGCTCCCTCGAGCAACTTGGCTTCATTGAGAAGCGGATAACGGTCGATCGCCGAGTCCGAGACGATCGATTGCGAGCAATAGCCGCAGTCTTCCGGGCAGAGTCCGCTCTTGGCGTTCTTCAAGTAATACAGGTGGACTTTCCGGCCAAAATGCGCGAACCGAACGCGAAACGCGGCTGCCAACAGGGCCGGTAATTCGGGATCGGGCGCGCGGAGGATCGCCAATCCGTCGTTTTGCGACAGCCGCTGTCCCGCAAGCGTCCGCTCGGCCAGCCGCTCCCAGCTTGTTGCCTGCGATGTCTCGATCGAGAGTTCGGTCATGCTGTCTTCTCGTGCCCGTTTGGAGATTCGAGCGCCCGAAAGCGCTGGGCGCAGTCTAGCGTGGCTCGGAACCGGCCTACAAGGTTTGCGCGGCCGCAGGGCAGTCGGCACTCATTCTTGGAATGGATCGGCCAACAGGATGGCCAAAGCGTTGCCAAGAGGGGGCCAGTCCTGTGAAAATGAATCGCACCTGAGTTCGCAACCACCGATCGCTTCTGCGGAGTTCGTCATGCTCAAAGGCATTCCCCCGGTCATCTCCCCGGACTTGATGCACCTCTTGATGAAGATGGGGCATGGCGATGAGATCGTGATTGCCGACGGCAACTTCCCCGGCGATTCCAAGGCCCAACAGATCGTCAGGGCGGATGGGTTAGGAGTCGTGGAGATTCTTGGAAGCCATTCTGAAGTTTCTGCCAATCGACAAATTTGTCGACGACCCCGTGGCCGTGATGAAGCCGGTAAACGCCAAGGACCCCGAGCCGCCGATCTGGAAGGATTTCCGCCGTTTACTGGAGCTGAGCGAGGGCCGGCGGATTGAGCTGACGCAAGTCGAGCGATTCGAGTTCTACGAGAAGGCGGAAGCCGCCTATTGCGTGGTCGCCACGAGCGACTCGGCCCTCTACGCGAACATCGTCCTCAAGAAGGGCGTGGTGGCGCCCAAAGCTTGAGGGCGAGGTTGGGTCCAATAGAGCCGCGCACGAAGTAAGCGGTCCGCCGGAGGCGGCTTCTGCAGGCTAGCTGCGTGGATGCCGCAGAGAAGATGACGCGGCTAGCCCGCAACCGAAGACACCGCTTACTTCGTGCGCGGCTCTTTCGCGCTGAGCTTTCACCCGAGGCGATGATCGGCGAGACCTGCGGGCCATGGCAGAGGCTGCGGTCTTTGCGCAGAGCTTTTTGGTTGAAGCGACTTCTCCGGTCGTGTCGATATTGACGAGGAACTCCGACCTCGCGCTCGGAGTCCGCAAGGATGCGACCTTGAAGCCGTCCGTCTTATTGGTCGTTTTGGCAGCGATGCTCGCGCCGGGCTGCGCGATGGTGCAGATTGGCGTGACCAATCCGATCCCCGGCCTATCGACTGTGGCGGTCGCTCCCTTTCTGAATCTCAGTGCCGAGCGGGCCACGGACGGGCGGCGATTCGCACTGGCTTATGCCACCGAGCTGCAGAAGGTGCCAGGATTCGAGGTCATTCCGGTCGGCGTCACCGAGACCGCGATGATCGACGCCAAAGTCGACCTCAACGACGTCGACGACGTCCTGAAGCTGGCCAAGGTGCTGCGGGTCGACGCCGTGGTTGTCGGGGCCGTAACCGATTATTCGCCGTATTACCCGCCGCGGATCGGATTGCAGATCAATTGGTATTCGCCGCGGGCCTGGGCGTTTTATCCAGGAATTCAAACCGAGCCGGCCGCCCGTCAGCAGCTTTATGACTGGGACAAGCAACAGCTCGACAATTACCATGAGAATCAGAAGCGCGTTGAAGAAAGCTGCGCCCCCGAGACCCCGTTCTGGCAGCGGGCGTACAACTGTTTCAAGCGTTGGCCGGGCGTTCGCAACCTCTACGGAGAACCGAGTCTCGCACTCAACTCGCCTTTGGGGTACGACCCGAGATTCGTGTGGCGCGCCCAATCGCCGGCAATCGGAATGGACTCGCCTTACGGGCCGCAGGCGTCCGGTCCCGAGGCCTCTGGACAGCTCACGAAGATCGCCCACTATCAGGAATCCAATGCCACACAGGAAGTCATCCCGTCGTCTCTGACTGGGTCGAATCCGAACCAACAAGGTCCAGTAACGCCTGACAATCAGAAGCTCGTGCCGGTGCCTCGAAACGAAGACGGTGCCGACGCTTCGGACGAAGACGGCGTCGATCAGCCAGTCGACAAGCGGCCGAAAGTCCCCCCGCACCCGCTTCCGCCGCTTCCCTGTCGACCGCGCGAGTCGACACCTCCGGGGGGCGTTCGCGGCGAAACGTTCGGTGAACCCTTCGGTCCCGAATCATCCTTTCTGCCGCCGCTTCCGGGAATCGGAGGTCCGGCCCCAGCGACGATGCCGATGGAGAACGGTCCGCCCAAGTTGCCGGGCGCAATCCGTGCCTGGCACCTCCCCCGCCGCAACCCAATCCCTTTAATGCGCCTCAGCCGATTCAACCGTGGCAGCTCGACCCGCGATTGCCGCTGATGTCCTACACACGGATTTTCGACGGTGCCGACGGAGATTTGGTAGCGGCCTTACGCGATTACGTCGAGTTGAACGGCGACCTTCGCAGCGGCGGGTGGGAGGAATATCTGCATCGGAGCGAGGATTTTATCCGCTTCTGCTCCTACCGAGTGATCTTGGAGATGCTTTCGCTGCACGGGGGCGAGGGGAAGCACCGCCTCATTCTCAAGTTGCGAAAATACAGATAGCCGGTGCCGTCTCCCGGCCGATATCTGAAGAGGCGATTCCCCGCGCGCACAATTTCGACCTCCCGAGACCTGACTTCGGATGGAGTCTCGCCTTCGGGAGCTGCCGCGCCGGGAGCGCACGGCGCGCCTGCGACTCGATGTCATCCGATTCGTCGTACGAGGGGCGAGTGCCGAATTGTTCCGGGTCAATCGGGGAGGCTGACCTCTGTGGAACGCGGGATGAACGTGCTCGCGCTCGTGAAGGGCACCGAGCGATACGTTTTCTTGTACGACGATGAAAGCCATCGCGCCTTACTGCAGACAATGGGGCGTTTCGCCGCCGATACGGATTTGAGCTTTACTTGGTACGACGCCGCGGTGCTCAGCCAGAAGGTTCGGCGCCTCCGTGATGAGCAGCGGACTCAGACCGCGACCCCGCAGCGCTTTCCGGACCCGACCTGAGCGAGACGCAACAAGCCGAACGCGCGCCGCCAAGTACGCTTCGGCCCTGCAAGAGTGAGCGATGCAGTCCGCAATTGAGTCGTTTCTGCGTTTCTTGCGGATCGAGAGAAACGTCGCCCCGCTCACGCTCAAGTCCTACGCCGAAGATCTCGAAAGTTTCACGCTTTTTCTGCGAGAGCGGCTGGGCCAGGTGCCCGAGGCATCCGAAGTCACGGTCAGCATCCTGCGCGCCTACGTCAGCTACCTGCACGAATGCCAGTACGCCAAGACGACCATCGCCCGGCGGCTGGCGTGCCTGCGGTCGTTTTATCGCTATTGCTGTCGCGAGCAAATCGTGCCGAGTAATCCGGCCAAGGCGCTGCGGACTCCGCGGGCCGGCCGCAAGTTGCCGCACTTTCTGACGGCGCAGCAGGTGGCCAAACTGCTCGAGACGCCGCCGGCCAACAAGGAGATGGGCCTTCGCGATCGGGCGATTCTCGAGACGATTTATTCGGCAGGGCTGCGGGTGGCGGAACTGGTCGGCTTGAACGTCAGCAACTGGGACCGGGACGCCAACGTGCTGCGCGTGCTGGGTAAAGGTCGCAAGGAGCGAATTGCACCGCTTGGTAGCTATTCCGTCCGGGCTCTCAATCGCTGGATGGAGGTCCGCAAGCCGCATCCGAGCGATCGGTCGCCTCTGTTTCTGAATAAGTACGGTCGGCGGTTAACGACCCGCAGCATCGGCCGGCTGTTGCTCGGACATCTCAAGACCGCGGGACTCGAGACGCTCACCACGCCCCACACGCTACGACACAGTTTCGCCACCCACCTGCTTGACGGAGGCGCCGATCTGCGAAGTGTCCAGGAACTCTTGGGTCACAAGAGTCTTACGACGACGCAGATCTACACGCACGTCAGCACCCGCCGGCTGCAGGAGACGTACGAGAAGGCGCATCCGCACGCAACGGCGAACCGAGCGGCCCATCCGCGCTGAACTGTCCGCTTCGGCGCGGTTCTCTGCGGATTTGCGGGATGACCGAATCGAGCTAACGCCGGCTCAGCGCGCCGCCGCCGTCTGCCAACGGCATCACGTAGTAGGTCATTCCGTTGATGTCATGCGCCGTTGTTCCGTTCGGAAGTTGCGCCGTTGGGCAATTGGGAGGTGAAGAGCCCGTTGCCGCCAGGGAATCGCAGCGTCGCGGCTCCGCCTTCCGGGGCCCAAATGAGGTTTTGCGGCAAGGTGCTGACGGGAGTGGATGCGGCGATCGGGATTTGCCCTGGCCCTCTTTCGAGTGACGCCACACGCTGCTCGAGGTTATGAATCCTCAGCGCCCCGGCAACCATTACACTGAGCACCACGCCGCAAAGTCCCAGCACTGCAAGGCGTCCGCGCACCATCGCCGGCTCCTCCGATTAGAGAAACTGAGCACAGTCTCTATGATGCGGTCATAGCGGCGAGGGTTCCAACGAAAAAGGCGAGGGTCGCCCCTCGCCTCTTGGCTGCTTGCCGCCGCCAGTTAGCGACGCCAGTGCCCTCCGCGACCCCAATACCCACCGTGGCCCCAGTAACCGCGGCCGCCCCAATAACCGCCACCGACATACACGCCCGGCGAGGCATAGCCGTAAGAGCCCGGGTAGTACCCAGCGTAGTAGCCTGGATACGCATAGGCGGTGGCATACGGAGTGTATGCGTACGGATAGGCGTAAGCTCCGTAGCCCGGATAGTAATGGCGGTAACCCGGTCGGTTCCAGTAGGGCCCTGCCTTCGCGGTGGACACATCGCCGGCCAGCATGGTGAATCCCACGATGCCGCACAGAGCCAGAGCCCGAATTGCAGTTTTCATAGCGATTTCCCCATCATTGGTTTGCTTTCGAGTGTTCAATCTGCCCTGAGGACTGCGGCGTTCCGTCGTGCGCCCCGGGGTGTAAGAATTGCAACAGCCGTGCCGTCCGACGCAAGCTCGGCTGAGCGATAAGATTCGCAACCCACTACAGAATAATATGTTACGTTCTGCGGGGAGCGTCGCACTCAACTCGAAATCGCCAAAAATGACAGGCGATTGGGCAGGCTGTAGCAGATTTAGGGGCGATTTTGAGGCGGAACGACTCTTGAGCCGTGTCAAATCCGCGACACTGCGTCCAAAGTCTGAGACAGGTCCGCAAGCAAGTCGGCGGCGTCTTCGCAGCCGGCGCTCAGGCGGATGAAGCCCGGCGGGCAGGGGTCGTTCACCCAGCGAGCGCGTCTTTCCGCCGTAGTCCGCACGCTTCCGAAGCTGGTCGCTTCCGACACCAGCTTGGAGTGCTTGAAGAATTGCTCCGCGTTGGCCTGGCTGGCCAGCTCAAAGCTGACCACTGGGCCGAAGCGGCTCATTTGCCGTTTCGCAACTGCGTGCGCGGGGTCGCTGGGCAAACCTGGGTAGCGGACGCGCAGGACTTCTCGCCGGTCGGCGAGCAGGCGCGCGATCGCCAGCGCGTTGGCAGACATTCTCTCGAGCCGCACATCGAGCGACGCCAGCGAGCGGTGGGCCAACCAGACCTCCATCGGTCCGGGAATTGATCCCATCTGCGTCCGCCACGTCCTTAACTTTTGGTCTGCGTCCGCGTCCCGGCACGCGACATGCCCGAGCAGCAGATCCGCATGCCCCGAGAGTGCCTTCGTGTCGGCAGCCAAAGAATAATCCGCGCCGAGCGCCAACGGTCGCTGGCCCAGCACGGTGGGCGTCGTGTTGTCGACCGCGACCAAAACTCCTTGCTCCCGCGCCGCACGGACGAGAGCGGCGATATCGCAAACATCGAGTCCCGGATTACTGGGCGTCTCGAGCAGCAACAGTTTCGCGCCGCGAAGCTGGGCTCCCGCATCAGGGGCCGCCGTTGGGACTTCACGGATCTGAATGCCCGCGCTCGCAAAATGCCCCTTGGCCAGAAGCCGCCCCGTGTAGTAGCCGTCGGCCGGCATCACCAAGATGTCGCCGGCGGTGAGGGCCGTTCCAAACACCGCGGCCAGGGCCGCCATTCCCGAGGCAAAAGCTACAACCGGTCCTCCTTCGAGTTCCGCGAGCGCCTCCTCGTAGTGCGTCCAGGTCGGATTGTGGAACCGCCCATACGTGAACGGTGAAGTGACCGGATCCCCGGAGAAATGGTACATCCCAGCGAACACGGGTCCCGGAAGAAAGGGCGCGCCTTGCGACGCGGCGGGTAACCCCGCGCGCACCACGCGAGTCGCATCACGAAGACGGTCTTCCGGATTGGCGTTGCTCATCGTTGTGCCTTTGCGCCAACCCGGGCAGCCGGTTAAGTCCGCCGGCTGTCAGCGGGTCGGCATCTCACCGTCGCACAGTGTGCCGCTTGGACACCGATGCGGTATGGATGTTCGCGGCGTTGGCGAGGAACTCCAGATTGTACTTCTTGGTCATCTTCCGGCGCATGTTGGCCAGGCCGACCGCGATTCTTTGCATTCCTTGAGTGCGGACCGCGCTGTTCTCGACTTGCGCCTCCTCCGTCAAAGTGACATCAGTGTAGGACCGCGAGCGGCTGATTGAGCGCCTGCGTTCGGCCATTGCGCAAGCTTTGAGCCACATCCGCTCCAAACGCCAGCAACTCCTCATCGACGTGCAGGATCGGCAGATTATCAATCTCGTCGGCGGCTTTCTCCAGGCTGACGGCGTGATGCGAGGCGTTTTCTGGACGCAGGTCGCTCACCTGCCGCTCGAGCAGCCCGAAGTATTTAGTCGTAGCCTCGACCGTCACCTTGGCGGCTTCTTGCTTACGCGTCAACTCCTTGGTCTGAGCATCGGCCGCCACGGCCAGCGTGGTCGCCAGCCCCTTCATGCTCACAAGCATTTCCCGCAACAGATCGGCATCGCTCGAACCGTCCGCGATGCCCCGCGACTGTCGGGAAATGGCGCGGTATCTGCCGGACATGGACGCCAAACTCGGCTCGTCAGAGGAACCAGAGACCAGCCGGACGCGACCCGACATTCCCGGCTTCAGGACCCGGTCCGGGTTAGAGACCTCAATCGACACCGCATTTGGGTGGCCGAGCAGAGAGTTTCCGCCGAGGGAGCGGACAACGCGGCCCACAAATTGCCGATCGGGAATTGCGTCAAACGTAATCATCGCTTCCCGGGCCGAGGCGGGCACGGTTTGCGACGTATTCCCTTCCGGCGCATTGATTTCCATTTTGAGGGTTGAGACATCGACAATCCGCAACACCGTCATTCCAGGCTCGACTCGCTCGCCCACGCTCACTCGCCGCTCTTCTACGTAGCCGCTCAGCGGTGCGACAATCTGAGACTCGCCCAATGCCAGCCGCGCTCTTTGCAGGGCGGCTTCGGCTTCCGCGACACGGGCGCGAGCCTGCTGCTCGTCGTTGCGGGCCATTCGGAGTGACCCTATGCCCGTCCCGCGGCCCGCGAGGGCGGCTCCCAACAATCCCTCGCGCCGCTGCTCGGCGTTCAGCCGCCGTTGCTGCTGGGTCTCGAGTTCGCTCTTGGCCAGGTCGAGGGCCATTTGCGCCCGTCGGACCGGTTCTTCCAGAGTTGGATTCTCCAGTTCGATCAGAGTTTGGCCCTTTTCCACCAGGTCACCCGCATCGACTCGGGCGTGGAGCACAGAGCCGCTCCCAGTTGCCTGGACATCGACCTCAGACGCAGCCGACAATCGGCCGACGAATTCGGCCCGTTCAATCGGCATTCGGCGAGCCCCGGCCGAGGCCTGGGCTACCGCAGCCACCGGCTGAGTGGCCGCGGCCGGAACGACGGTTGGTTTGGTCCGGTTAACGGACAGGTAGACGGCAGATCCTGCCGCAATTGAAGTGGAAATTGCCAGAATGGCAACCAGGACTTTCATGGCTGGCCCTCCAGTCGAGAACATCATTCAGAAGAACAAGGCGGGGGTAAGGGGCGCCACGCGAAACCGACATGGGAGGCCGGCACGCAAGTGGGAGCGCCCAGGCGGGTGAGGCTCAAATTAGAGCACGCCGCCACGCATCAATCAAGTTGCATGTGTGGTGTGGTATGTCTTCCGCCGATTTGGGTCAACCCCGGTCGCGGCAGAATACTAAACAAATGTACTGTTCTCCTTGAGGAATTCTCGCTGGCATAAAGGCGAATCCTGGCCCGCGTGACTGATAATTTCCGAGGAATGCGACGATGTTGACGCTCCCCCGAGACGATCCCCAGGCGGTTGCGGTCCGGGCTGCGATTGAAGCCGGCGATCTCGAAACGCTCTATCACCTGCTGCGCGTGAACCCGGATCTCGCCCGCGCGAGGGTCGGCAGTAAGAACGACGTCACCGGCTTAAAGGGCGGACGCACCCTGTTGCACATCGCCACCGACTGGCCCGGCCACTTCCCGAACGGGCCGGCGATTGTCACGGCGCTCGTTGCGGCTGGTGCTGACGTGAACGCGCGTTCTCTCGGAGCCCACGAGGAGACGCCGCTGCACTGGGCGGCCAGCAGCGACGACGTCGCCGTGCTCGACGCCCTGCTCGACCATGGGGGAGACATCGAGGCGGGGGGTTCGGTGATCGACGGGGGCACTGCATTGGCCGACGCAGTTGCCTTCGGCCAATGGCAGGCGGCGCGGCGGCTAATCGAGCGTGGGGCAAGGAGCAATCTCTGGCAGTCGGCTGCCTTGGGACTGATCGACCGCGTCGAGCAACAGTTCGCAGGAGACGCGCTCCCCACGACTGAGGACGTCACGAATGCGTTCTGGTGCGCCTGCCACGGCGGGCAGCGCGAGACAACCGAATACTTGCTCGCCCGCGGTGCCGATCGCAATTGGATTGGATACGACAAGCTGACGCCTCTGGATGCCGCGCGACGCAGCGAGGCGAACGACTTGGCCGAGTGGCTGGTCACCCAGGGGGCGAAATCGGCTAACCAACTGAGTTGACCTTTCGGGCGCGGACCACGCGTAACAGTCCGGCCGCATCCTTCACGACGCGGAGCTCTTGATACGCTCCGCTCGATTCGATGCGCGTGCGAACCGCACCGGCCTGCTCCGGCGAGATTTCCAGAATCAGCGCGCCCCCTGGTGCCAACCGCGAGGCGGCCCCATCGATGATCCGGAATAAGATCTCTGTCCCCGTCGGCCCGGCAAACAGGGCGGCATGCGGTTCATAGCGGCGAACGTCATTCTGTAGAGTTTCTCGCTCGCTCTCTGCGATATACGGGGCGTTGCTGGCAATGACGTCAAACCGCTCGCCGTCGGCCAGCGGCGCAAACAGGTCGCCTTGCAAAAATCGAATGCGATCCAATACCGAGTGCGTCTCAGCATTCTCACGAGCGACCGCCAAGGCCGCGTCGCTCAAATCAGTGGCCGTGGCGTGGGCCGACGGAAGATTGACGGCCGCTGCGATCGCGATGCAGCCGGAACCCGTGCCGAGATCGAGAATCCGCGGCGACTCGAGCGCCCGCGCGGCGTCGATCAATTCGACCACCAGCGTTTCCGTATCGGGACGGGGGATCAAAACGTCCGGCGTCACGCGAAGGTCGAGACTGAAGAACTCGCGATGGCCGACGAGGTAGGCGACCGGCTCTGACTTCGCGCGCCGTTTGGCCAGGTCGCGCATCACGGCCCGTTGGGCGTCAGTCAGCGGCTCGTCGAAGCGGGTATAAAGCTCGATTCGCCGGCAGCCGCGCGCGTGAGCCAACAAGATCTCGGCGTCGAGCCGCGGAGTCTCGCTGCCGTGTTGCTTGAGGTGGGCCGTGGTCCAGTCCAGAACTCGCCGGACGGTCCACTCCTCGGCCATAACGCTCACCGGGTCACCGAGTTTTTGAGAGCAAAGCAAAAAGGTGATGCAGATGGTCGAAGGAGGCGGGTTATTTCGACGAATGACCGTCGCCGCCGGCGACACCGCTGAGCCGTTCCTGCCGATCGAATTCGACCAAGGCCCCGACCAACTCGTCGATATTCCCCTGCATGAACTGATCGATCTTGTGCAGCGTCAGGCCGATGCGGTGATCGGTCACGCGTCCCTGCGGAAAATTATAGGTGCGAATCCGCTCGTTGCGGCCCCCGCCACCGATGAGCGAACGCCGCTGCTCCGAACGTTCCTGATCGACCTGCTTTTGCTTGTGCTCGAAGATGCGGCTGCGAAGCTGACGCAAGGCCTTGGCTTTGTTCTTGTGCTGGCTCTTTTCATCCTGGCACTTGACGACGATGCCGGTCGGCAGGTGCGTGATGCGGATGGCGCTTTCTGTCTTGTTGACCTTTTGGCCGCCCGGGCCGCCGGCGCGCATCGTGTCGATCTGCAAATCCTGATCGCGGATGTCGACCTCCACCTCGGTAACTTCAGGCAGCACGGCGACGGTGGCGGCACTCGTGTGAATGCGGCCCTGAGCCTCGGTCTCGGGCACGCGCTGGACGCGATGGCCCCCGCTCTCGAACTGCAACTGCTGAAAGGCCCCTTCGCCGCTCACCGAGAAGACAACTTCCTTCAGTCCGCCCAGCTCGGTGGGGCTGAAGTCGAGAACTTCGTACTTCCAACCGCGCTTGTCGGCGAACCGCTTATACATGTCGAACAGCTCACCCGCAAACAGGGCCGCTTCGTCGCCGCCGGTGCCGGCGCGAATTTCCATAATCAGGGCGCCGCGCGTGGCCGAGTCGCCGGCGGTCGCGAGATCTTCCAGCTCGGCTTCGAGCGACTTTTGCTCGCCGAGAAGCTGCTCGAGCTCGGCCTTGGCGTATTCGCGGGCCTGGTGATCTTTTTCTTCGTCGAGCAGCATCCGTGCGGTGGCCACGTCGTCCAGAAGGGCGTGATAGCGGCGCATGGCCCGAGCGACCTTGATCAGCCCTCCCTGCTCGCGCTGCAGCGGCAGGAACTTGGCCGGGTCGGCCGAGATCGCCGGATCCTGGAGCATCCGGTCCAGTTCGTCGTAGCGTTTGAGCTTGGTTTCAAGACTGGGATACATGCGATTTGCGAACCGATGAGGGGCCTTCGAGCGTCACACGATCCGTCGGTGCACAGGCTCTGAGGCGTATTCTAAGCCACGCAGTCAAGTTCCGAGCGAATGCGGCGCGACGTCTCCGCCGCCGGCGCGTACTCGGACATGAACCTGGCGAGAAGCCGCCCAACAAGTCGGTCCGCTACGGGGCCGCTTCGCCCTCGGCGCCCTTGCGCTGCGCCACTTGTATTTTTTCTGGAACTTCTCGACCCGTCCAGCGGCGTCGACGTATTTCATCTTCCCGGTGAAATAGGGGTGCGAGTAGGCGCTGATGTCCACGCGAATGAGCGGGTACTCTTTGCCGTCCTCCCACTTGACCATTTCCTTTGAGGTCATCGTGGTGCGGGACAAGAACTTGTGGCCTGTCGACGTGTCGATAAAGACCGCGTCTTTATAGTCCGGGTGAATTCCAGCTTTCATCGTCTCGCCCTGCTTGCCGACGCCGCGGCATAAAAACGGTGAGCAACTGTTTGCGAACAGGCCAGTTTAGGAATCGGAACGCCGGCCGGCAACATTGAGGACCCCGAGCGGCAACACAAACGACGCCCCTGCTGAGCCGGACCCACGGGACACGATTCAACGAAGTTGTCCCGTCCCATGGTCAAGCCGCCATAAGTGCTTTATTTCCAATAGGTTCTGTGGGAACACCTACCGGCTCGCGAATGATCCCATACGCGAAGCGATCAAGTAAGGTGGCAGGTCCTGCCACCTTATGCGGTCAGAATGAAGAATCTGGCCCGACCTCCCTTCTGTGCTGTCTAGACAGTCCAAGGCTCAAGCCGAGCCGCAAGCTTCCTAGCGACTGCCCGAAGCTAGTTGGGTTCTGCGAATGTCTTGGGATCGACTTTGTCCAAGACTTTGACGTCGGTCAGCTCCAGGTCCATGAACTTCACGCCGTCGCGCTTGTGCTCGATCTTGGTTGCACGCTTCACGCCGCCGAAGTCTTTGTAGTTGCCATAAGTCGTCTCCTCCATGAACTGATCCCCCCCGAAGGGGGTGATCGCGGCAAGCATCTTGACCGGCAGGCCGCTTTCCTGATCGAAGAAAAGTTCGAAGTCCTTTTTCTCCGGTCCGAGGATCATGACTGCGACCGCCGGCTTATTGTCGACCTTGGTTTCCCTGGCCGATTGAATTTGGAAATCCTTGCCCTTCAGCGGAAGGAGGATTGCGGGGACGATCGCGAGATAGGCAATCCGCTTCTGGTTGGCGAGTTTGGTATCCGGGAGTTTGTTCGCAGCGTCCCCGAGTTGCGCCACGCCTCGTCGCCATTCAATATGGTGACGCCCGTCACTTCATCACCATCGGAGACGCCTCTGAATTCCTCGCGGAACCTATTGAGACCCATGGTCGTGGTCGTCGTCGTGAAGTCGCTCAGGTTGCCGAAAAAACTCAGTTTCCCTTTCGCCTTCGTCTCGATGGCCTTGGCTGCGACGCGGGCGATCTTGGCCTCGCCTCCGAGCGCCTGGATGGCCTTGTCGATCACTTCCTTGGGGTCTGGCCCGCCCGCCATCACGCCACAACGACCGCTCAAAACGAGCGCCGTCGCTACAAGTGTTCCGACGATTCTTCTCATGGATGCACAACCTTTGTTCTGTCGCCCGTGGATGAGACGGCTCGCCGCAGTCAACGGGACCTATGTTTCCAATATGCCGTCAACCTCAAAGGGTCCGCCAGCCAAAAGAAAGTGTCAGAACTTGGCCGCCTGTTCCGGCGCACTCCTGACGTTTCCCGGGCTTCACCAGTTTTTTACGGCCATCATCTCATTTTCCGACAATGGAATTATGCGCTCGGCAACCGGAATTAGCGGCTTAGCACTCGAGTTCAGCGGCAGGACCGCTCATCGAACCGCGAGTTCTCGAGAGACTTCCCGTGCCGCGAACAAACCGGATCGAATGGCGCCGTCCATGTAGCCCGTCCATTTTTCAGACGTCTCGGTGCCCGCCCAATGGATTCGCCCGATCCTGGTCCGTAACGAGGCGCCGTATTTCGTGAGAACTCCTGGCTCTAACGGCGACACGCAGCCTGCCGTGTATTTTTCCGCTCCCCAGTCCATTTCGTAAAAGGCGATGGGGGTGGCTGCGGCTTTGCCGAATAATCCGACCAGACCATTTAGGATCTGTTGCTTGCGCGCCGACGGCCCTTTGGCCAGCTGGTGGGAGTCGGCGAAGATCGCGATGACCCCCGGCGTTCCTTCCGGCGGTGAGTTGTCGATCGTGAAGGGAACCACCCCGGCATCGCTCAACGACATCCCGCTGAGACCTCGATCGCGCCAAAAAGGCCTTTCGTAAACCACGTTGATTTTGATGCCGCCGTCGTTCTGTACCCAACGCGCCTGCAGTTGCCGGCGCGCTTCGGGAAGCTCGGGTTCGAATCGGATGTGGGTGCAGCTTCCGGGCATTAGTGCCATCACGACTTGGCGCGCCTCGACGGATCCTTTCGTGGTTTCGACGACAACGCTTTTGTCGTCCTGACGAATGCGCTTGACGGGCTCGCCGAGCCGCACGTGGTCGCCGAGTTCTTTCGCCATCTTCAAGGAGAGGATCTGCGAGCCGCCTTTGATTCTCGAATCCTGCGCCCCGCCTTCCATGCTCTCCAGATCGTGCAAGGTGCCGGCTGAATGAACGTAATACAGGAAGTACAAGAATGAGAGCCGCTGGGGAGTCGTTCCCAAGGTCAGTGCCGCCGCGCTGCTGAGGGTCGAGCGCTCCTCCGGATTGACGGCCTCGGCGCGCATCCAATCCTCGAGTGTCATTGCGTCCCATTGTGCCGTCTTTTTGGCCTGCCACGGAGCGTTGAGCGGCACCTGGGCCGCCAGCGCGTCGATCTTCTTCTGAAGTTTGGTCGTCGCTTCGCCGGCTGCCCCGTAAGGCACTTCGAGTCGAAGCCCGCCCGCTTTGTAGACCAGGCTCCCCTTCAAATAGGTTTTGAACGTTTCGACGCCGAGTTCCTTGCAAAGATCGAGAATCGCGGTTTGACTCGGACCAACCCACTGCCCGCCTCCCTCCACAACCTGGCCCTTGCCGAGGTCATGGTTGACCGTGCGGCCGCCGACTCGATCACGGGCATCGAAGACGACCATGCGCTTGATGCCCGATTTCGTCAGCGCCCGCGCCGCGGTCAACCCCGCGAGCCCCGCGCCAACAATGGCGACGTCGAAGAACTCCCTTGCTCCGGGCCGCTGCGCTGCATCGGAGACGGACCGCTTCAGCGAAAGATGCACGCCGGCAGCAGCAGCCGTCCCCAAGAGCTTTCGCCGCGAAATCCTCGTCGAAGGGTGCATTGTGTCCACGGTCCCTGTTTATGAGATTCCCGCGATTGGCCGACCGAGCGGACTCGATCGAATCATTTCCGGCAGATCAACATAGTGGCACTGTGGCCTGCCGCTTCGGGAAGAATGCTAATCCCGGCTCGGAACACTGGCAACGATCGTCTCGCGCCGGGCTTTAAGATCGCGCACGAGCCGGATCCAAAGGGACATTGAAGGAAGGGTAGGGGCTGCTGCGCCGGGCACTTTGCAGCGCGGGCAGGCTGCTCAGGTGATGCGGAGGAACTTTTCCAGCCGCGCGCCTACATCCATTCCTTGATCAACTGGCCTTCGACCAGGCGGATCGGACGGCCGTCCGGGGATTTGACAGTCAGATCGGCGGGAAGACCCAGCTTGGCATAAATCGTCGCGGCAATGTCGTCTGTAAAATACTCGTCGCGGAGCACTTTGCCCCCTTCGTCATCAGTGGCGCCAAGCACGGCGCCGCCGGGAACACCCGCTCCGGCCATCACGGCGAATCCTGCGGAAGCCCAGTGATCGCGGCCGCTAGCCGAGTTGACCTGCGGCGTGCGCCCGAAATCGGTCAGCCAGACGACCAGCGTCGTTTCCAACAAGCCCCGCTCGGCCAGGTCAGTCACCAACTGCGGCAGACCCTGATCGATGGGCGGGATCAGCTTCTTCTTGAGGGACGTGAAATTGTTCTGGTGGGTGTCCCACCCGGTATCAGTCACAGTCACGAAGCGAACGCCCGCTTCGATCAGCCGGCGAGCGAGCAGACAGCCTTGACCGAACCGCGTTCGGCCATAGCGGTCGCGCAGCTTCGGATCTTCGGTTTGAATCTCGAAGGCCCGCTTGGTCTCCGGGGCCGTGATCATGTTGAGAGCCGTTTTGTAGTGCTCGTCGAGCGCGTGATACGCGGCCGGCTGCAATTCTGAATGGCGCTCGAGCGTGTCGATTGCGCCGAGCATGCGGCGGCGAATGCCCAGACGCTGCGACGAAATGCCCGCCGGCGGCGTGATGTCGCGAACGTGCAACTCTTTCATGTTGGGATCGGCCAACATTTGAAACGGATTGTACTGCAGTCCCAAGATGCCGGCGCTGCCGCCGTTGAAACGGTGATCCATGTAGTCGCCGAGCTGCACGAACGGGGGCAACGCACTGCGAAACCCCTTTTCGTGGCTGATGACCGAGCCGTAACAGGGATAAGTCACCGCCTGATTGAATTGACGGCCCGACATCATCCAGGCTTCCGCCATGCCGTGCGAACCGTTTTTGGGATTCCAGCCGCGCAAGACGGCGAACCGCTTGAGCCCGGCCGCCATGTTGGGACAAATTTCGGAAAACTGCACGCCGGGGATGGCCGTGTCGATCGCTCCGAACTCGCCTCGCACGCTCACCGGCGCATTGGGCTTGGGATCGAGCGTGTCATGATGACTCGTGCCGCCGTGCGTCCAGATCAGAATGCAATTCACATCGCGCGAGGTCGTCGCCGCCTGCGCTGATTTAGCCCGCAAGAACGTTGGCAACGACATCCCCAAGCCGGCCAAGGCTCCGACGCGCAAAAAGCTTCGCCGCGAAATCCCCTCACACGTTCGCGCGGAACCGCAAAGCAGATCGAGCATGGCCGTCTCCAGGTGGGACCGAAAGGCAGGCGGGTTGGCAGGTCGGTAGGCGGGCAGGTTGCGCGAAATTGATTTTAATAGGAGGGATCGACCAATAAAAGGTTGCCGATCCGAGATCTTGCGCGGAACCGTAAGCCAGGCGGGCGGCAGGAGTTCCTCATACTGGCATCGACCAGGCGATCCGGTCATAATCAAGTGTGCTGATCCCACCGATATAAGTGGTATCCAGCCTAATGCCCCGCCTTCCCCGGAACCCGCGGTTCCACCCGCCTCACTGCCCGCCCGATCGGAGTTAGCTTCCGATGCAATCGGCGAACCCGTTACGACCGTATTCGTTCCTTAAGTTTCCGTTAGGAGCGGCGCTCGTCGGATTCAGTCTGCTGGCCTCTGCACAGGACGCTGAGCGTCCGCAACGACTCATCGTCGAGCCCAAGCAGGTCGAGCTGGTTGGCAAGTTCGCCCGGGCCCAGTTGGTGGCTTCCGTCGCGGCTCCGACCTTTAGCTCTTCGGATCGCAGGGTCGTGCGGGTCGATTCGCAGGGAGCGATCTACGCCGTCGGCAACGGCACGGCGGAAATCATGGTCACGCTCAAATCGTCAAGCGCAGTGTCGTCGGGTGCAGTGCCGTCGGTCCGCGTGCCGGTGGTCGTGAAGGATATCGTGACCCTGCCCATCGTGAGTTACTCCCGGGACGTCGTTCCCATCATCAGCAAGGCGGGCTGCAACATGGGCGCCTGCCACGCCTCTCAATATGGCAAGGCGGGATTCAAACTGTCGGTGTTCGGCTACGAGCCGACACAGGACTATGCGGCCATCGTCCGCGAACGTTCCGAGCGACGAGTCAATTTTCTCGAGCCGGAGCAGAGCCTGTTTTTGAAGAAGCCGACGCTCCAGGTCCCGCACGGCGGCGGGCGCAGAATGAAGGTCGGCTCGACCGAATACCAAACGCTGGTCGCGTGGATCGCTTCGGGGGCGCCCGGTCCAAACCCTTCCGATCCGCAGGTGACGCGAATCGTCGCCGGCCCCGCGCGCGCCATTTCTGTTCCCGGAGCCAAACAGCAACTTCGCGTCGAGGCGCTCTACACCGACGGCACGAGCCGCGATGTCACCGCGCTCGCCAAGTTTGACTCCATGGATGAAGGCGTCCTGAGCGTCACGCGCGACGGACTCGTGACGATTAACGGCAAGGGCCAAGCGCCGGCCCTCGTGCGGTACGAAGGCCAGGCGGCCACGTGTCTGTTCATGGCCCCGTATGCCGCGCACGTCGAGCTGACGGGCTGGAAAAACCAGAATTTCGTCGACGAACTGGCCGCGGCCAAGTTCCGCGAATTGGGGATCGAGCCGTCCGGTCTGTGCAGCGACGCGGCCTTCCTGCGACGCGCGTATTTCGACGCGATCGGAACGCAGCCGACGCTGGCTGAAGCGCGGGCTTTTTTGTCGTCGAAGGATGCGGCCAAGCGCTCGCGGCTGGTCGACAGCCTGCTGGGCCTGGCCGGCGATCCGCAGCTCGACGTGCACAACGACGCCTATGCCGCCTGGTGGACGCTCAAATGGTCCGATCTGATTCGCAACCAAAGCAACGACCTGGGCGAACAGGGGATGTGGGCCTTCCACAACTGGTTGAGCGAATCCTTCCGATCGAACAAGCCGTTTGACCGATTCGTCAAGGAGCTGGTCACCGCGAAGGGTTCGATTTACAGCGTCGGTCCGGCCAACTTTTTCCGCGTGAACAGCAACCCGCAGGACTGTGCGGAGTCCACGGCCCAGCTCTTCTTGGGTGTGCGGCTCGGGTGCGCCAAGTGCCATCATCATCCGTTCGAGAAGTATGGGCAGGACGACTACTATTCGTTCGCCTCGTTCTTTGCCCGAGTCGGCAGCAAGCCGAGCGAGGAATTCGGACTCTTCGGCCGCGAGTCGGTGGTGATGGTCCGCGCGGGGGGCGAAGTGAGCAATCCCCGCACGGGACGCGTGCTCAAGCCCAAACCGCTCGATGGGCCGGAAACCGACGATCGGCTCGATCGGCGGGCCGCGCTCGCTCGCTGGCTGACGTCGCCCAAGAACGAGTACTTCGCGAAATCGGTCGTCAACCGCTATACCGCGTACCTGCTGGGACGGGGACTGGTCGATCCGGTCGATGACCTGCGGGCCACCAACCCGCCGAGCAACCCGGAATTGATGGACGCGCTGGCCAAACATTTTGTCGCGAGCGGCTTCGACTTGAAACAACTGCTCCGCGTGTTGATGACGTCGCGACTGTATCAGCTCGATTCCCAACCCACGCCGGCGAACGAGGCCGACCGTCGGTTCTACAGCCACTTCAACGTCAAGCGGCTGTCGGCTGAGGCGCTCTTGGACGCGGTCGACGAAGCAACGGGAACGCCGACCAAGTTCACCAGCCTGCCGCTGGGAACGCGAGCCATCGAATTGCCCGACGCCGAGTATCAGGACTATTTCCTGAAGACGTTCGGCAAGCCGGTCCGTGCCAGCGTCTGCGAATGCGAGCGCTCGCCCGATGAGAGCCTCTCGCAGGCGCTGCACACGCTCAACGGCGACGTCGTCACGGGCAAGATCGGCGCCGCCGGTGGGCGGATCGCGCAGCTGCTCGGCGCGAAGACCAACCCGGAAAAAACCGTCGACGAGATTTACCTGGCCACTCTGTCCCGTTATCCGACGTCGGACGAACGGCAGAACGTCGCTCGGTTCCTCAAAGAGAGCAAGAGCCCGCGGGAATGTTTTGAGGACCTGCAATGGGCCCTCATCAACTCGAAAGAATTTTTGTTCGTGCATTGAAGTGTGATCGCGAGTGGCTGGGGTCAGCGTCTTCGCGGCTCGACTGAGCTCGCCGAAGTCCGTCCCAGGTTCCACACACTGGGGGCGAACCGAAGCGGTTCGTCCCCAGCCACCCAACGCCGATCCGAAGGGTACCGAATGATTCGACGCACCGCCCTCGCGGTAATCGCGACACTGCCGGTCGCCGGTCTGGCAATGGGGGCCGGCACGTCGTATCCGATGGTGATGAGCTTGCGGCCGGTCGCCATTCAGGCGGGCACCACGGCTGAGATGACCGTGCACTCCCGCTACTCGATGGAAGGGTCGTATCGTATTCTGATCAGCGGTTCGGGCGTGACGGGCCAGGTGGTGATCGATTCGCCGTCCAAACCCGCCGCTGCCACGGTGCAAGGCGCGCCGACGGCAAAAGGATCGACGGCGGTGAAGACCGCCTCACTGAAAAAGGCCAGTCCGGTCGATAAGGGCGCTGCTTCCTCGTCCAAACAAGCAGCGACCGACAAGTCGGTCAAGAAATTAACGACCGCTCAAAAGTCGGCGACGGTGCAGAAAGTGTCGACGTCCAAAAAGTCGGGCACCGTCCGTTCTGTTGCGCGTCGGCAACGCCGATCGGCCGTTGATTCCCTGACTGTTCGTTTTCGCGCCGATGCCGATGCGATGCCCGGCGTTCGCGATTTTCGCGTCGCGACGAGCCACGGCGCGAGCACCGTGGGACAGTTGGTCATCGTCCAGGACCCTGTCGTGGCGGAGACCGACGGGGACAACAATTCGATCGAAAAGGCGCAGCCGATTCCCATTCCGTCGGCTGTCTGCGGAGCCATCGACCGGGGTGAGGATCGCGATTACTACAAGTTCCACATCGAGGCCGGACGCTCGCTCGTGTTCCGCGTCCGCGGCATGCTGCTCGAGGACCGCATCCACGATCTGCAAAATCACCTCGACCCGATTCTGACGCTGCGCGGCCCCAACGGTTCGACGATTGCGGTCGCCGATAACGACATCGCGGGCGATCCCCTGCTCGTTCAGCGATTCGATCGGACAGGTGATTACACGCTCGAGATTCGCGACGTCCGCTATAAGGGGGACCGCGATTGGGTGTATTGCATAGAAATCAACGATCGGCCCTTCGTGCGCACCGTCTTTCCCTTGGGAGTGGCGGCCGGAAAGCCGGCGGCATTCACTCCCGTCGGCTATCAGCTCCCGTCGGCCGGCTCCTTCAAGTGGCTCGTGCCGGCCAATTGGGCGGCCGGGCTGCACGAAATGCAGTTGCCGCTCGGCGATCGACGCGCGAACCCGACGTCAGTCGTGGTGAGCGACGTGCCGCTGGTCAGTGAGGTCGCTGGCTTGCACGATACGGTCAAGACGGCCCAGTCGGTGACCGCACCCGCTGGAATTAACGGTCGCTTGCTGAAAGAAGGCGAGAGCGACGTCTTTGCCTTCCCGGCCAAGCGCGGCCAGCCTTTGAGCTTCGAGGTCTTTTCACGTCGGGCCGGTTCGCCGCTCGATTCGGCGATCCGCATTCTCGATTCCCGCGGCCGAACGTTGCTCGAAGGGGACGATTCGGCGGAAGAGGGCCGCATGTCGGCCGACGCGTCGATCGAAGGCTGGAGCCCGCCGGCCGACGGTACCTACGCGATTGAAATCCGCGACCTGCTGCAGCGCGGCGGACCAGAATTCGTCTACTTCTTGAAAATCACCCGAGCAGAGCCTCGATTCGAACTCACGCTCGACACCGATAAGACCGAGCTCTCACCCGGCACGAGCGGCGTGATTTTTGTGAACACAGTGCGCAGAAACGGTTTCGACGGCGACATCTCGCTCACGGTGGACGGCCTGCCGCCGGGAGTCACCGCGTTTTGCGGCCGTATTCCGACCGGCCAGCGCGATGGCTGCGTGATCCTCACGGCCGCCGCGAATGCCAAACCGACGATGGACAACATCGTGCTGCGGGGCAGGGCGACGCACAAGCGCGCCGACGGCACGACTGCCACGCTCACCGCGGTCGCCTTGCCGATGGAGGAGATTTATCTACCCGGCGGCGGGCGGGGCCACATGCCGGTCGAATCGCATGCTGTCGCGGTCGGCGAGCCGGGCGATTTGCGATCGGTCAAGCTCAGCACCGATTCGATCACGCTCAAACCGGGCTCGACGGCGCGAGTCGACGTCGTGATCGAACGGGCCCCAGGATTCACCGACAACGTGACGCTCGACCCCAAGTTCAACCACTTAGGCCGCATCTTCGGCGACACGCTGCCTGCAGGCGTCGACATCGACACCAAGGCCAGCAAGACCTTGCTGAACGGCACCGAGACGCACGGTTATCTCACCTTCCGCGCAGCCCACGACCAAGCCGGTCGCAAGACGGCCGGTTTCAGTGATGGCCAATGTCTCGATCAACTTCGTGATGAAGGCGACGTACAGCAGCCAGCCGCTGTTTGTGACGACGCTGCCGAAGTAGCGTGGGACAAGGACGCCGAAGGCGGCCGCCGGCCCACAGTTTCTCCCGCCAAGAGATGGTGGGCCTGCGCCCGCTGCGCGGGCTGGTCCCACCCTACGTCAGAGCTTGCCCGCGGGGGGCTTGGGCTCGCACGATCGCATAATTACCCAACGGCTCAATCGAGACCTGGGCGAACCACCGCGGCAATTGCTCCATGTACCAGTCGGAACGCTTCGTTACGAACAACGCGGTGCCCGAGGGTTTGAGCGCTCGGGCCGCGCAGCCGGCAAAGATCTCCGCGATCCGGAAATTCGAGTAGTAGGGCGGATTGGCCAGCACGAGGTCAAACTCCGCGGCGGGGATCTCACCTGACGTTTGCGACTCAGCCGTGCTCAGTCGCACGTCGAGATTTGAAAGACCGTTGAGTGTTGCGCCCCGCCTGGTGCACTCGACGGCCCGCGCATTGGAATCGACAGCCAGCACGCGCACCCCGGGTGCGCGGAATGCCGCCGCCAGCGATACGACGCCCGACCCGCAGCCAAGCTCCAAAACCTGCTGACCCGCCTCGATGACGGCCGCCCGCAACAGGGCTCGCGCGCCGCCGTCGACCTGCCGGTGGCTAAAAACGCCCGGGCGACTGATTGCTTGGATCAACCGTCCTTCGTCACGGAACGCGAGCTGGCACTCGAAGTGCTTCAGTTTCTTGAGCGGCCCGGTTTTGATCGCCTTAAACAGTGTGCCGCGTTCGCCTGTCCGGCGCGTGACTTTTGCGAACAGCTTTCGCAGCTCGCCGTGCAGCCAGACATCGCTCGGATTATCGGTGGTCGCGAGCATCGTGCCCCCCTCGCGCAGCCGCTCGTGGCCCGACTGCAGCCAGTCGCGCACCAACTCCGCTTCGCCCGAGGTCGAGACCGGCAAAATAACCGCGTCGAAGGGCCCGTCGGGGAAGTCGGCCGCACATTCGAGTCGCAGGTTCGGCGGGGCGTCGGCGTGCTGCAACCGAGCCTGCTCGAGCGCGTAAAGATCGAGGAAAGAGCAGCAGACGTGCGATGTGGCGTCGGCCCGTGCCGCGGCAGTAGCGAACTGCGCCCGCCCCAAGGACGTGCACAGCATCCGTCCGAGCGGCACTTCGCCGAGCGCGTCGATCAGGATCTGCTCTGCCGGGCGAGGCGTCAGCGGGCGCTGGGATTGATCGCCCTCGACACTTGCCTCATGCGGCGACGTGTTCCCGTTCGGGGCACGCGATCTCGTGCGGCGCGGTTGCGTGCGACGGGGGCGCGACACGTCAGGCGACCCGGCAGATGTAACACTTGAGATAACCGCTCTCGAGGCAGTGCACCGAGATCGGGTGATCGGGCGCCTGTCCGCGCGACTCGAGAACCTGAACCGGACGGCCCGTGCGCTGCGACACGGCTGCAAGCATGGCGACGAAATCATCGCGGCCGACCAGTCCCGAGCAACTGCAAGTGACCAGAAGGCCGCCCGGCTTGAGCACGCGGACGGCCAGCTCATTCAGGCTGTGATAACCGCGGAGCGCCTTGGCGATTCCGGCCCGATGACGGGTCATCTTGGGCGGATCGAGGATCACGCTGTCGAAGGATTCACCGGCCGCGGCCAGTCGCTCGAGTGCCTCAAAGGCGTCCGACTTTTCAAACTGCATCGCGCTCGAGACCTCATTCAGCTCGGCATTCGCGCGAGCCAGCGCTAAAGCCGATTCCGACGCGTCCACCGCGTGAACGGCGCGGGCACCGCCGCGCTTGAGCGCCGCGATGCCAAATGCTCCGGTGTAGCAAAACAGGTCGAGCACACGATGTCCGGCCATGTAGTGGGCCGCGGCTGTGCGATTTTCGCGCTGGTCGAGATAGAAACCTGTTTTGTGTCCCTGCACGACGTCCACGCCGAAGCTCAGGCCGTTCTCGACCACAAACAGCGGACGCGGCGGCTCCTCGCCGCGCGCGAGTCCGTCGGCCAGCTCGAGGTTCTCGCTTTCGCGCATTCCTTTTTCGGTCCGCAGCCAGATGCCCCGCGGCTTGAGTCGCGACTCCAGCAAATCGAAAATCGCCTCGCGCCGTTGCCAAAGACCCAACGCCGTGAATTGCACCAAAAGCCAGTCGCCGTAGCGGTCGACAACCAGGCCAGACAATCCGTCTGCCTCGCTGAACACCAGTCGGCAGGCGCTCTCGGCGTCGAAAGGGCCGTAAATCGATCGCCGCATCGCAATTGCCGAATCCAGGCGAGTGGCCCACAGATCGGCATCGAGGGCCTCTCCTTCTGTCCAGGAGTAGAGCCGCACGCGAATTTGGCTGGCCGGATTGTAGAGTCCGGCGGCGATGAACTGTCCGTCGGAGGCATAGAGCGCCACTTCGCTGCCGGGGGCAGGTTCGCCCTCGACTCGCTCGATCGCCCCGGCAAACACCCAGGGATGATGGCCGAAAAAGGGGAGCGCCCGCCGCGGCTTGAGGCGGACCTTGGGCGCCGACTTGGGTTCGGAGGTGATCGCGGACACGGGAGCAGTCTTTACGGAATGGGCTTGGAGTTTTCGCGCGTCAACGCGCCTGGACGGGGGGCCGATACAGCTCGACCTCGGCCATGTACGCCAGCAGGCGGTCCCGCTCGTTGGTCAAGTGGCGCACGCGCAACAGCGATTTCACGCGCGTCTTCAGCTCGAGGTTGTTGACGGGCTTGGTCAAGAAATCATCGCAGCCGGCCCGGACCGCCTTTTCGATATCTCCTTGCTCATTGAGGGCCGTCACCATCAACACGGGAATATCCTTGGTCCGCGGATTGGACTTCATCCACTGGCAGACTTCGTAGCCGCTCAGCTTGGGCATCATGATGTCCAAGAGCACGAGGTCTGGCTGCAACTCCTCGACTCGTTTCATCGCCTGCTGGCCGTCATACGCGACCGCCAGTTCGTATCCCTCGTCCGCCAGGTACGCGTCGATCAACTCACAGTTCTGGACGTTGTCATCCGCGATCAGGATCTTCGAGGCGGGGGATTTGGATTCGTCGAATTTCATACACGGGCGTCCCTGCGAAAGATTCGGTTCGATCGATGGACAAACACTTCACGACGACGGGACACGAGAAATCTGTCCTCGAAAGGGCGGAAAGCCGGCGACTCCTTCGCGGCTTCGAGTGCGCCTCGGCATTATAAGTCTTCGGCCCGACGGGTGGTATCCCGCGGCGGCGTGGCGGCGATCAGGCGCCGCAGCAAAAGCTCGCTGACGCGGCCGCGGAACCGCACTTTTCCGTCCAGCTCGACGACAGGCACGCAGGTCGAAAATCGCCCGATCAGGTCGGGATCGTTGTCGATATCGACTTCCATGATCGGCGGAAGATAGACGCTGTACCGGTCGAGCATCGCCCGGGCCTCCTCGCAAAGATGGCAGCCCGCCCGGGTATAGAGCACAAGCCGCGTGAAGCGCGGACCGGGAATCCCGAGCCCTTCCGCCGAAGACCGGGAGGGACGCTTCGCCGCCGCAAGAGCTCTGGCATTCTGGCCGCTGACCCTCTCACTCTCGTCGTCGCGAAGCAGATACCAGCCCCCACCGAGTGCGATCAATCCGCCGGCTACCCAGAGCGTCCGGTCGATATACCAGGATCGCGGCATCGAGAGGGGCAGCTCTGCGGGATCGATCAGCAACAGACCCAACAGCCCGATTCCCAGGAACAAGAGGAGTGAACCAAACGCCGAGCGGCCACGCGCGGACGGCGACTCGGCCTTCTCGGGGGCAGTCTCCTCCCATTTCGCTCGAGGCATGTCCACACCTGAAGCGCTGTCAGCGCTCGGCCTAATCAGGTCACGCTCCATCGAATGAATCGCGCTAGTTCGGCCCACCGGCGAGTGCTAGTCTAATGAACGCGGCTGTTGCGCAAGCGAGCGGACCGCACACGGTGGGATGTTTATGCAGTATACGCCAGCGGTCGACGACTTTGTGAACTGTCTGCGGCGCAGCGGACTCGTCGACGAACGCGAGACCGATGCGCTCGTCGACGGTCTTGCGCAGGACGGCGTTGACATTCGCGATCCCAAACAGATTGCCGCGGCCCTCGTGCGTAATGAGACGCTGACGAAATGGCAGGCAGAAATGCTGCTCCGTGGCAAGCGGCGCGGCTTCGTGCTGGGGAAGTACCGACTGTTGGGGCTGTTGGGTCGGGGCGCGAACAACTCGGTCTACATCGGCGAGCATTCGCTGATGCATCGGCGCTGCGCGATCAAGGTTCTGCCCACGAAGAACCTGAGCAGCTCGTCGACGGCCCTGTCACGCTTTCAGCAGGAAGCCCGCGCGGTCGCCCTGTTGGATCACACCAACATTGTGCGGGCTTACGACCTGGGCCAGGACAAGGACGGCAAGTCGATCGTTCATTTCTTCGTCATGGAGTTGGTCGAGGGGGAAAGTTTCGAGGAGCGCGTTTCCCGCGACGGCCCACTGCCGGCCATCGACGCGGCCGATCTCATTCGACAGGCCGCCGACGGCTTGGCCCACGCCCACAAGGCCGGCATCATCCATCGCGACATCAAGCCGGCCAATTTGCTCGTCGATCGGCAGGGAGTTGTCAAGATTCTCGACCTGGGACTGGCGAAGATCTCGGACATATTGTCGGATGAGTCACCCGTATTGGGAACGGCCGATTTTCTCGCCCCCGAGCAGGCGCTTGATGCCAAGACCGCCGACGCGCGTTCGGACGTTTACAGTCTGGGCTGCACGTTTTACTTCGTCCTCTGCGGGCAACCCCCGTTTTCCGGGGGGACGCTTTCAGAGCGGCTCGTCCGCCATTTGTTCGAGACGCCTGTGGCACTCGCTCGCAAGCGTCCCGACTTGCCCCCCGACCTGACGTCGCTCGTGCATCGAATGTTGGCCAAGAATCCGAACGAACGCATCCAGACGAGCGCCGAGGTCTGCAGCCTGCTGCGAAGCTGGCTGCTCAAACACGCCGACCGGCAATGGCTGCGCGCCCACCCCGCGCTGTTGGGGGGCGGCGGAACGGGCGAGCCGACAGATGCGGCTAGGCTCGCGCCCTCTGATCAAGACATGGGCCAAGTGGCGCAGAGACCGGCCACCGAATCGGTCGTGACGACTCGTGTAGCAGAAGTCCTCGCGGGCACGGCCGCGCCCGACCTGGTTCCCGTGATGGAACATCCCGGTGCCGCTGCGACATTCCTCGGTGCCGAGGAATTTCAGGTACCAATCTCGCCCGTTACGCGGTCGCTCATGAAGGATCCCGCCGAACCCGGCGCTTTGCGATCGTGGCTGGCGCGGGCTTCGAAGAGGCTCCGCGGCGAGTGAATCGCCGCGGCGTCCATACGTGCGAAGGGCAGGGCATTTCGTTAAGGTTGAGGGACGGCATCCCTTGCCGCGCGCCTACAGCCCGCCTGAACGACCGCTCACCCCATTCGCAGGTTTTTGATGCGTTTAACTGTGGTTTCGGCCGCTGTCCTTATCGTTGAACTCGCACTCACGCAATCCGCCGGAGGTTCGCCGCCGCTCGAACTGCGCAAGGGAGACCATGTCTGCCTGATCGGCAACGCGCTGGCTGAGCGGATGCAGCATTCCGGTTGGCTCGAAACGCTGATTTACGCCCGTTTTCCGCAGAACGATTTGGTGTTCCGCAACCTGGGCTACGGCGGCGACGAGGTGAACGGCTATCGCGACCTCTACAGTCGCATGCGGTCGATGGATTTTGGCTCGCAGGACCAGTGGCTTGCTGGCGACGCCCCGATTCCGCAGCCGAATAAGCTCAACGCAGGCGCGCCGGTCCGTCAGAACCGGTTTGAATTTACCAACACGCGCGCCGACGTGATCTTCGCGTTTTACGGCTACAACGAGTCGTTCGCCGGCGCGGCCGGCCTGAAAAAATTCAAGGAGGATCTCCGTCGTTTTATCAAGCACACGCTTTCCCAGCGCTATAACGGCAAGTCGCCCGCGCGGTTGGTGCTGTTCTCTCCGATCCCACACGAAAATCTGGGCGATCCCAATCTTCCGGACGGTGTCGAGAACAATCGGCAGCTCAAACTCTATACGGCGGCCATGGGCGAGGTCGCCCAGGCGGAGGGCGTGCCCTTCGTCGATCTGTTCACGCCGATGCTCGAGCGGTTTTCGCGGCCGCGGGGCCCGAAGCTCACGATCAATGGCATCCATTTGAACGATGCGGGAGATCGTTATGTCGCGGGCGTGGCCTACCAGGCACTTTTCGGCGAAGCGCCGCCGTTCGACGATCAGCGGCTCGCGAGCTTGCGGGCCGCGATCAACCAAAAGAACTGGTACTGGTTTCTCCGCTATCGCACGCCGGACGGCTATTCGACCTACGGCGATCGCGCGTTCCTGCGATTCGTCGGCGGGCAGACGAATTACGAAGTGCTGCAGCGCGAACTCGAGATCGTCGATCTCATGACGTCCAACCGCGACAAGGTGGTTTGGGCGGCCGCACACGGCAGCGCAATCAAGCCCGACGACTCAAATCTCCCCGAGTTCATTCCGGTCGTCACGAACAAGCCGGGCCCGCTGCCGGGTGGCAAGCACGTCTTCCTAAGTGGCGAAGACGAAATCAAAAAGATGACCGTTCACAAAGGGATGAAGGTCACCCTCTTCGCTTCCGAGGAGCAGTTCCCCGAGTTGGTCAACCCCGTGCAGATGGCGTTCGACACGCGGGGTCGCTTGTGGGTCTCTGGCTGGCACAGCTATCCGCACTGGAAGCCGAAAGACCCAGTCGACGACAAGCTCTTGATTCTTGAGGACACCGACGGAGACGGCCGGGCTGACAAGTGCACCGTCTTTGCCGGCGATCTGCGGAATCCGACCGGCTTCGAGTTCTGGGGGGGCGGCGTCTTTGTGGCGCAAGGGCCCGACATCTTGTTCCTCAAGGACACGAACGGCGACGATCACTACGACGTGAAGGAGCGCGTACTCCACGGTCTCGACACGGCCGACACGCATCACACGGCCAACAGCTTCACGCTCGATCCGGGTGGCGCGTTGTATTTTCAGGAAGGGACCTTCCATCACACCCAGGTGGAAACGCCTTGGGGCGCTCCGCGCCGCTGCGCCAACGCGGGCGTCTATCGCTACGAGCCGCGGACCCGCAAATTTGACGTCTATGTCACGTATCCGTTTGCGAACCCGCATGGGCACGTGTTCGACGCCTGGGGACAAGACATCGTCGTCGACGGAACCGGCGCCGTTCCATATCACGGCCCGCTGATTTCCAGCCATCTCGACTTCCCGCAGAAGCACCCTTCGGCGCCGCAGGTCTACCAGCAGCGCACGCGGCCCTGCCCGGGCGTCGAGATTCTGACCAGCCGACATTTTCCGCCGGAGCTGAACGGCAACTTGCTGGTCGCCAACGTGATCGGCTTTCAGGGCATTCTGCAGTACCGGCTGCGCGACAAAGACTCGAGCCTGGGCGCTCGCGAAGTCGAACCGATCCTCAAATCGAGCGACGAGAATTTTCGCCCGGCCGACGTCGAGATCGGCCCCGACGGTGCGATTTACTTCACCGATTGGCACAACCCGATCATCGGCCATATGCAGCACAATTTGCGGGATCCCAGTCGCGACCGCACGCACGGCCGTGTCTACCGCGTGACCTGGCCGGGCCGTCCGCTCGAGAAACCCGCTGCCGTCGCAGGCCAGCCGATCCCCGCACTGCTCGATTTGCTCAAGGACCCTGACAATCGCGTCCGGTATCGGACCCGGATCGAGCTGTCGGCGCGGCCGACGAGCGATGTGGTTGCCGCCGCGAGAAGTTGGCTGCAGGAGCTGGGACAAAACTCGAGCGATCCCGAGCGACCGCACCACGAGCTCGAGGCGCTGTGGCTATTCCAAAGTCACAACATCGTGGAGCCCGAATTGCTGGCCCGGGTGCTCAGCTCGCCGTCAGAAAAAGCCCGCGCGGCCGCGGTCCGCGTGGCAGCCGCCTGGCAGGACCGCCTGCCCAACATTCTCGACCTCCTGCGCACGGCAGCCGAAGACGAGTCCCCTCGCGTGCGGTTGATGGCCGTTTGGGCGGCCAGTTTTGTGCCGCGTCCCGAGGCGGCCGAAGTCGTGCTCTTGGCGCAGGAGCATCCGACCGACCGCGAGTTGGATTATCTCTCAAAGGAGACGATGCGCACGCTGGCACCGCTCGTGGCCTCTGCCCAAGCCGCGCATCAAACGATCGCTTTCAAAACGCCAGCGGGGGCCCGCTACCTTTTGAAAGGGCTGACGAACGACGAATTGCTCAAGCGGCCTCACGATCGGCTCGTGCTGACGGAAATCCTCACCCGGCCGGGGCTGACCGACGCGCAGCGGCTCGACGCAGCCAAGGACTTGGCACGGCTCGAAAATACGGACGAGCCCCGAGTGCTGGCCGACGTGCTCGAACGCCTGTCCGTAAACCCGGCTCGGGCCGACGTCGGCGTCGTATTTGACCTGATCCGCGAGCTGGGCCTTCGCAGCAAGAAAATGCCGTCGCAGGAAGATCCGCTCCATCGCATCATCGACAAATCGAATTGGCCCGTGTTGCGGCAGATGGCATTCGCCACGCTCGTCAACCGCGACGGCTCGCCCGAAGCCGCCTGGACGCGGGCACTGGCCAGCCCGCGCGGCTTGGAAGATTTCCTCGACGCGGTCCCGTTGATCTCGGATCCGGGTATCCGCTCTCGCCTCTACGTGCGGATCGAGCCCCTGCTGACAGCCTTGCCGAAATCGCTCGGCGCGACTCCCGCGCCTTTGGCCGAGACAGGCGATGCTCGCGCCGGCGCCGCATTTCAGATTCGACGCGCGGCGATGCGGGCCTTGACGCACATCCGCGGTCAGGAAGCCCGCACCTTCACCGCACTCGGCCGGTTTATCCGCGATGACGTCGACCGCATCACGGCAATTCGCGCGATGCAAACCATTCCCCGCAATACCTGGCTCGCGGCGGAAGCCGCACCGATCGCGAGCGTGCTCTTAGAACAGATCCGGCAGACGCCGCCCCGTCGGCGAACGCGACCCGACGTGCTCGACGAGTTCGAGCTGTGCGAAGCCCTTTCCACCTTGTTGCCGCCGGCCGAAGCGAAATCGCTGCGAGCCCAACTGCGCGAGCTGGGCGTGCGCGTCGTCAAGATTGGCACGCTGTTCGAGCGGATGTCCTACGACCAGGACGTCGTCGCGGTGCAGGCGGGCAAGCCGGTCGAGTTCGTGCTGCAAAACAGCGACCTGATGCCGCATAACTTCGTGATCGCCCAGCCGGGATCGCTCGAGGAAGTCGGCCTGCTCGCCGAGGCCCACGCGCAGGAATCGGCATTTGCGGCCCGACACTACGTGCCGGATTCGCCCAAAATCCTCGCGGCCGCCAAGCTGATGCTGCCGCGCGAGACGCAGCGGTTGAGCTTTAACGCCCCCACGGCGGCCGGCGTCTATCCGTTTGTCTGCACCTATCCGGGCCACTGGCGGCGAATGTACGGGGCCCTGTATGTCGTGGACGACCTCGACGCGTATCTGGCCAGTCCAGAGGCGTACGTGGCAAAAACGAAGCTCCAGCCGCGCGATGCTCTGTTGCGGGATCGCCGTCCCCGCACCGAATGGACCTACGCCGATCTGGCCAGTCCCGTCGAAGAGATGTCGCACTCGGGTGGGCGCAAGTTCGCCAGCGGGCGGCAGCTGTTTACGCTCGCCAATTGCGTCGCCTGCCACCGGTTGGAAAACAAGGGCAACGTGTTCGGCCCGGATCTCACCAAGCTCGACCCGAAGTGGAAGGTCGGGGACATCCTCAACGAAATTCTCGTCCCCTCGGCGCGGATCAACGAGAAGTTTCAGACGAACATCTTCGAGCTCGCCTCCGGCAAAACGGTCTCCGGCCTCGTGCTCGAGGAAAACGCCGACACAATCAAGATCATCGAGAATCCGCTGGCCAAGTTGGATCCGACGATCCTTCGGCGGGGCGACGTACTGGAGCGGCAGCGATCGAAGACGTCGCTCATGCCCAAAGGGCTGTTGGACAAGCTGACGCGCGACGAAATTCTGGACCTGGTTGCCTACGTCGCGTCGGGCGCCAATCCGCAGCATCCGCTGTTTCGAGCCAAGCCCGAGGACCATTCACACATGCACGCCCACTCCCGAGCGGCCGCGAACTGACCACTCCGAAGATTGCCGCGCCGGCGCGCACAAACGCCCATCGTTGTTGCCAGCGATGGGCGCTTGGCTGTTGTCCGATGAACTCGACTAGTTCGGCACTCCCGGTGCGTTCGGCACAAGGATGATCGAGATCTCGTCGTCCATCACGGTGGTGAAGGCCGTTTGCATCTTTGCCTGCCGTTGAGCCAGCGTGCCGATGCACCACTTATAGCCGTTCACCGGGTCGGTCGACGAGCTGGGGAACACGGTATTCCCGAGGGTCGAGATCGACTGCATCAGGCTGACGGCGTCGGACTGATCGGACCCGCTAGCGTCGGGCTCGAAGATGGCGCCGAACACGATGCACTGAATCGTGACCTTGTCCGTGGTGGTCGAGAAACCCGGGATCGGACTGTTGGTGGTATTCAGCGAGGTCAGCACCGTCGCAACGTTGATGGCGTCCGTGTCGGCACTATTGCCGCTGACGGAAATCGTTGCGAGGGGAGGCGTGTTGTAATACGAGTTGTAGGACCCGTTGTTGACCGTGCCGACGGTCGAGGCCACGTTGGCCATGCCGTCGGTTTCGAACACCACGAGCTTCTCGGCTCCCTTGCGGCCCCAGCCGCCGATACCGGCCGCTTGTAGCGTCGTGCTGCTGCTGAACTGGTTGTAGGCCAGCATCAGCCCATAGCTCGACGCCGTGTTGGAGTCGTAGTCGCCGTGAGCGCGCGGCGTTTGCATCCCGTTGGGATCCCAAGGACGGACGTCGTTGGTGCCGCTGTTGGGCGGATACCAGAGGGCGTTGATCAGGTTGTTGTAGTTGCTGGTCAGCGAGACCTGGGGCTGGCTGAACTGGCCCATGTTGGCCGGATCGCCCGAGTACTGCGGACGGCTGAACATGATCAACGACACCAGGTCGTTCGGATGGTTGTTTTGAATGTCTTGCAAGGCGCCCTGGATACCGAGCTTGGCCGCAATCATCGAAATGTCCTGGGCGGTGCCCGGTAACAGGCCCGTATCGAGCATGTATTGAATCATGGTGGCCGGCCCAAACCAGAATCGATGCCGCGGTCGTTTCGGGTTATCGTTGGGACCGATCCACGTCTGGCCGGCGTAGAGGGAGTCCGGCCCGGTAATCGTCACATACTGCCCGCTGGTCGAGGTGCCCGCGGTGAAGTCGGGACCGTAGCTGCACGACGGATTGCCCGGCGTTTGGACGGTGCCGGTCGGGTCATTCCACACGCCGAGCGTGAAGTCGATGTATTCCTTCCAGAACCGCTGATCCTGGTTGGTGATCGCCGTGTTGAGGTTGGACCAGGTGTAAGCCGAGGCGGGAACGTCGGTGGGAATCGCCGAGTAATACAGCACGTTGCCGGCGCGTAGCTGCGACGGGAACGGATTCGTCCCCGTATTAACGATCCAGTTCAGGATTGCCTTGTAATTGATGACATAGTTGCCGGTTGGGTTGTTCCACGCGCCGCTCGAGCTCCAAAGCATGAGATTGTTGTTGCAGGGAGTCGAGCCGTTGCTCAGGAAGAAGAATTTCTTGCGCCAATCGTTGGCGGCGTTGGGATCCGGGGGCCACATGAAGAAGGTCTTACCCCAGTATCCGGGTCCCTCCTGATATCCGTAGAACACGTTCCCCTGATGGGCGGCGTAGCCAGTGAACGCAGTGTTTTGGCTGCCGGTGATCTGCGACCAGGTCAGCGCTGTCGTCGTCGTGTTTTTCTTGGGGAGATACTGGTCGCCGGCCGGAGCTGTGGAGGTCACGGTCGAAGGGGCAGCCGAGAAGGCCGCCTGGGCGGGTTCTCCGCGACTGTTCTGGAACAGGTTCGTCACAATCGCCGGAATCCCGTCCACGGGAGCGGTGACGTTACACAGGCCGACCAGGTTGCTGTTCGCGGTGCATTGCAGGGTTGCCAGCGGCGAGAACGACGGGGCGTACGGTCCCCACTGCGGAAAGATCGGGTCGGGGTTATTCGGCGTGTTCAGGTACGACCCGAGGTACGATTCGCAGTTCCAGAGATCGCTCTCGTTGTTCATCGATCCCGAATAGTCGAGCACCATCGCCACGTCGCGCGGGCGGTGGGCGGCGGTTGACGTGGCGTGCACCGTCATCGTGGGGACGCCGATCACCGCCGCAAAGGTCGTGTTGTAGGTATGAGTGATCGTCACCTGGGTCAGGTTGTAGTTCTCGTTCGCGCCGGGAGGAAACTCCGGGCTGAATGTCTGCGTGGCGTAATTGTAGTGCCAGGTCCCCTGGACAACCGCGACCTCGGCGGGCGCGATATTTGTTCCCAGGACCGTGTTGCGCGTGGCCTGAGCGATCGCGCTCGCGGTCGAATTCGCCACATAGTTCGTCTGCGACCCGATCAGGCTGCGCGCGCCGCAGATCGCGGCCGCGTCGGCGGCGTCTTGCACCTGGGCGCGGGCCACCGCCAGCATGCCCAGATCGATCGACAACGCCAAAAAGCCGCACAGGCCGATGATCGAGATGGCGGTCAAAGGCAGAATGGCGCCGCGGAGTTGCTGCGGTCTAGACGGACGACGGATTTTCATGGGTTTGTCCCTTGGCAAAAACACCGACGCGGAACCGGCATCAGTTGGGAAATTCGCTGTAAATGATGGCTTCCGAGGAGACATTGATCGGAAGCGGCAACAGGTTGGCCAGCGCCACCATCGGCACATATTGACCGGTGATCTGCACGGCAATCGGCTGTCCGAGTGATGCGCTCGTCCACGGACCAACGTTCGCGCCGGTCGTCGGGTTGGCCTGGAAGACCTGAATGTTCATACCGGCCGGGGCTTGGTTCACGAGCTCCGTGGTAACCAAGGCTTGGACCTGCGCGGTGGTGACGGTTCCCTGTCCGGTGGCCGCCAGCCGCGCGCCGTCGCGGGCCGCGTTGTCCATCAATTGCTTCACCATCACGAAATGGCCGAATTCCATGATCGCGAAGATGAACAGCAGAAAAACATTCATCACGATCGCGGCCTCGACTGCCGTGGCCCCGCGCCGTGTCGAACGGAGCCGTGTCGAACACCACCGCGCGGCTCCCCGTGGGGCGACCCTGTGGGTCACTCGCTGACAGATTGGTTGACGTCGAATTCGCAATCGCAACATGTCGGCCTCTTGATTAGCTTCCCGCGGGAGCGGTCACGTTTTGCGGATAGCTCACGGGCAGCGACGACACCCAATACACGGTTGCGTCGACCTGGGTCGTCGCGTTTGTGACGAGCAGCGACGAGCACCACCGCACATTTGCGAACGGAATGGTCACCGTAACCTGCAAGTTGTCCAGGCACGTGGCCTGGCTCACGTCCGTCCCCGGATTCGTCAGGTCGGCAACCGTGACGGTCAGATTCGTCGTCGGCAGTCCCGCCGCCGCCACGCAACCCGTCACGACGTTGACCACCTGCGCATTGGTGATCTGGCCAGCGGAAGCCTGTCGGGCGCCCTCTTCGGCCGCCGTGGTGAGAATCTGCCGCACCTCGATGAAGCGACCCATCTCCAAGAGGCCCAGCACGAAGATCAACAGCACCGGCAGAATCAGCGCGAATTCGACGCAAGCCGTTGCGCGCCGGTTAAGTTGTCCCGATGCGGTTTGGTCTCGCGATTTGCGAATTGGCCGCATAGATTACCCCGTCGTGTCAGGCGACCGGAGAGCTCCGGCCGATCAGAGACTGAAATGTTGAGGCTCGGCGTCAGCGATGCTGACGTTGCCCTGTTCAAGTAGGCAGCATGCGAAGACGGCGCCTGGCGCCCCTGCATGCCTTGAAAAACATAGCCCACAAACAAGCGGGGCACGTGGAAAAGCCATTCCTTGATCGCTTTTTTCCCCAGAAGCGGTAAAACCGCTGGAAGATATCGCACGCGATCATCCTGCCCGATCCGGATATGTCCCTGCGGGCCGGATGTAGCGGTGATTCCGCAAACAACGGCAATGCCGGTCGCACGGCCGCATGCATGAGGCCGACCGCTGCGCGCGAACTGCAAATGACAGAGGAAGGAACCGATGTCGACGGGATTGCTCGAGAAGAAGCGGCGCGTCGAGTACGGCGACTTTCAGACGCCGCCCGAGCTCGCGGACGCGATCTGCCGCGTATTGCAGGGCGAACGGCCCGCGACACTGCTCGAACCGACCTGCGGGACAGGGACGTTTCTAGTCGCGGCGCTTGACCGCTTCCCGCGACTTCGCCTCGCGCTGGGCCGCGACATCAATTCGCACTACGTAACGGCGGCCCGCCGAACTGTCGCTGGGACGACGTCGTCGGCCGAGCGCCAAATCCGCGTGGGCGACTTCTTTCAAACCAACTGGCCGGCGCTCGTCGCTAAATCTGCTGAACCGCTGCTGATTCTCGGCAATCCTCCGTGGGTCACTAATTCGGCGCTCGGGGTTTTGGGTAGCGGCAACCTTCCGCCAAAACAAAACTTACCCGGGCGCTCCGGACTGGAAGGGCTCACCGGCAAAAGCAATTTCGATGTCTCGGAGTGGATGATTTACCGCCTGCTCGAGGCGGTGGCCGGCCGCCGGGCGACCCTGGCCATGCTCTGCAAAACGGCCGTCGCGCGGCGGGTACTGGCCCGCGCATGGGATACGGGTCTACCGATTCAGTCGTGCGAGATTCGGGCGATCGATGCGCTGCGACATTTCGGAGCTCGAGTCGATGCCTGTTTGCTCATCTGCCGTAGCGCGCGCGGTCCGACTCCCGTCCCCGACTGTCGCGTGTTCGAGAGCCTGGAAAGTGAGCAAGGCAAGGGTTTGTTCGGATGGCGCGACGGGCGGCTCATTGCGGATGTTCGCGCCTACGATCGCGTCAAGCATTTGCTCGGCGGCAAGGCGCGCTGGCGATCGGGAATCAAGCACGACTGCGCGGCCGTGTTCGAGTTCCGCGAGCAGGCGAACGGCAACCTCGTCAACGGTCTGGACGACGTCGTGGACCTCGAGGAGGACTACCTGTTTCGGCTCGTCAAAAGCTCGGACGTCGCCCGCGCTCGATTCGAAACCCTCTCAAATTCCGATGGGAGAGGGAGTGAGATCACACGGGGCGTCCTCGTTCCGCAACGCCGCGTCGGGCAGGAAACCGAATCCATCGCCCTCCGCGCTCCCAAGACCTGGCGATATCTTCTGCAACACGTCGAGCGGCTCGACCGGCGCGCGAGCCGCGTCTATCGGAACCAGCCGCAATTTTCGATTTTCGGTGTCGGACCCTACACCTTCGCCCCTTGGAAAGTCGTTGTGTCGGGCTTCTACAAGACGCCGCGTTTCGTCGCGGTCGGACCGGTCCGCGGACGCCCCGTCGTCTGCGACGACACCTGCTATTTTCTGCCGTGCCGCACGGCAGCGAAAGCGCGGTCACTCGCCCGCCTCTTAAACGGCCGACTCGCCCGCGAGTTTTTTTCGGCTTTCGTCTTTCCTGACGCCAAGCGACCGCTGACGGCGGAAATCCTCGGCTCGCTCGACCTGGCCGCTTTGGCAGCCGCGCCGGGCGCTACAGACTCGACTTGAGCCGGAGGTCGGAAAAGTAGCTCTGTGCGTCAGCCTTGGTCCAGAGCCCGATCATTCCGGCATCCGGAAAGGTCGCGTCGTCGCACTCAAGATATTTCTTGCCGTCGTAGAAGCACTCGATGTGCTTCCCTTCCATCGTGACGCGCACCGTGTGCCGGCCGGGCGTGTGGAGAATGTCGGCATTCTTAAACATCGTTCGCTTGCCGTGCTCGACTTTGTAAACGCGAAAGTTGTCCTCGAGCGGGTTGTAGCGAGCGATGTAATAGTTATTCTTGTCCTTCGCGCGCCAGATCAGACCGCCCCCCTGATCGAGCTTGCCGGCGACGGCCTGCAATTTGACGCTCAGATCGACGTTGACGGGATTGTATTTCGTTGCGAGCACGACGTTGAAGACCTTGTCCGGACTCTCGCCCTTCTGGGCAAGGACCTTGTGGCCGTCGGCTTCGGCGACGCGCCATTTGCCGACCTCTTCGTGAAATCCGCGGGGAATGCTTCCCAGGGCATCGTCCTTGAAATTCCACACGACCGTGCCTCGTTCGACGTCTTCGAAGCGCAGCACTGCCAAGCAGAGCCAAGATCACGCAGATCGGGTGCGTCGCTGACATCGCTTTTTCCTTTTGCTCTGGTGGAACTTCGCGCTGGGCAACCTACGAGCCGTCGCTGACGGCCGAGCCGGACCATTCGCCGCCGCTGATTGAGCCCAGGGCACGCCACACGTTGCCGTCGATCGAACTGCTGTAGAACTGCACGCTGCCGTCCCCCATCAGCGATTGAACACCGAGCGAGTGCCAGCTGCGTGAAGTGATGGCCGCAAAGGTCGGCCCCCCGTCCTCTTCGTTGATGCCATTCAAGTCCATGTCGACGCCGGTCGGGCCCGGCGTGAATTTGTTCGGCGGCCAGGCCGTGGTGAAACCGGTCGCGTGACTGTTCCCGTCGGACCACTCGGTGTGGCCCAACAGATACAGCCGACAGCCGCCATTGTACTCGGGGGCAATCGTGTCGGGATCGGCCGTCGGCGGCGGGACGTTGTTGGGATTGTTGATCAGGCTCAAGCCGACGTTGTCGCAGATGAAGACCGGCTGATACGTTTTCACCTCCGAGCAAAAAATCGTCTGACTCAGCCCATCGGTGATCGACGCCAACCGCAGCGACCGGTCGGGCCCGAACGCCGTCCGATTCCAAGGACCTTTGTACCCGCCCCACACGAACCAATCACCGGTGCAGAATCCATAGCTCGCTACGGCCGACAGCCCATACGGATGAACCGAGACGTCGGTGTGGATCTCGCTCGGACAGAGATAGAGCGGCAGCGGCTGCTGAATGGCGGCCGCGTTCTGCGGCTCTTCCTTGTTCAGCCGGAAATTGCACTTCTGATACAGGTTCGCCTGCTCGAAATAGGGCAAGAGCCGTGCCAGGATGCCCCAACAGCCGTTGTCCGGCAGCGTGTTGCCGGTGCCGATCACCTGAATCGACGGCGGCAACACGGCATAGACCGACTCATAATTGTGCAGCGCCAGTCCCAACTGATGCAGATTACTCCGACACTGCGCCCGCCGCCCGGCCTCCCGAGCCGCCTGCACCGCGGGCAAAAGCAGAGCCGCCAGGATCGCGATGATCGCGATCACGACGAGGAGTTCGATGAGGGTGAAGGCGGGACGGGAACGGCGGCTCGGCATGGACAGCGGCTCCAAGATTGCAACAGTTTAGCAGCCGCGTCTGGTGACGGGTTTTCGGGCGATTTCTGTCTAGAAAAAATCGCCAGGTGCCACTGGCGGGAGCTTTCGACCGCCAGTGTCGGAGATCGTGCCCTCGGTCCCAAGCTCTGCTTTGGACCGCACTTCCCCGAAGCTCCGGCTTCGCAGGCCGTGCCTGCCGCATGTTGATGTCCAACCGCGCGACGGCAGGCACAGCCTGTCCTACGAATTCCAATGACTCCCGCTTGGCGCCCTTCTTGCGTCGCCGTCGCGTTGCCTCCAGAATGAGAAATTCGCGGCACGGTGCTCGGATCTCGCAGATGGCCTCTCGATGCTCGCCAAGCTTTCCACTTATTCGTTGATTGGGATCGAGGCCCTGCCGGTTGAGGTCGAAGTCGATATTTCGCCGGGGGCGCTGCCGAAGACGATTCTGGTCGGGCTCGCGGAGGCCGCCGTCAAGGAGAGCACGCATCGCATCGAGCGGGCGCTCGTCAACGGCGGGTATCAGCGGCCCGTCGATCGCATCGTCATCAATCTCTCGCCGGCCGATTTGCCCAAGGAGGCTGCGTCGTTCGATCTGCCCATCGCGCTGGGGCTGCTGGCCGCCAGCGGGCAGCTGGCCTCGACGCGGTTCGAGAGTTATGCGGCCACGGGCGAGTTGGCGCTCGACGGCACCGTGCGGCGGACGAAGGGCGTGCTGTCGATGGCGCTGGCGGCCCGCGAACAGGGAAAACGCGGCCTGCTCGTGCCGGCCGAGAACGCGCAGGAAGGGGCCGTCGTCGACGGGGTCGAAATCATCGCGGTCGGCACACTGGCCGAAGCGGTCGGCTTCTATACCGAGCAGCTCGATGTTGCGCCGACGCGCTTCGAGTGGGACGCCGCTCGCCACACCTTCGGCGCCTACGGACTCGACTATGCCGACGTGAAGGGGCAAGAGTCGGCCAAGCGGGCGGTGACCGTGGCGGCCGCCGGCTCGCATCATATGCTCAAATGATGGCCGATTGTTCCTACAAAGTCAAGCGTGCGAAATCGCCCTAGAGATTAGGGCTTTTTCGAGGGGCGCTCGGGGGAGCCCGCTTTCCAAATTGTCAGGTCTGACGTTTGTCAGCCTTGGCCTCGTCGAGTAGTCGCTGAGCCTCCTCGACGGAGATGGAGCCGCTTGCCAACTGATCCAGAATCGGTTTGGCCCGAGATTGCTTCCGTTTGGGCCTCACCCCATCGAGCGACTTCTGTAGTACAGCCTGAAGCTCGCTCAGAAGGCGGATCGCTTCGGCCACATCCTCGGCCGACAGCGAGACAGTCGGCGCTTCCCACAGATCCTCGTACTTCACATTGAGGACGGCGCACAGGCGACGAAGCTCGCCCTCCGAATCGGGATGCACATAACGCAGGCCCTTCGACATCCACTTGCTGACGAGCTTGTACGGGAGGTCATTCACGAGACAGAAGTGCGAGAGTTGAACTGCGTATTTACGCCCGTCTCGATGTTGCGCCTTCCAAATGGCAAAGCCGTCTTTGAGGATTCGGGCCACTCGATGCGGGTCGGTTTTCATTCCCCAACTTTACCGCAAAGTTCGGGGATTCGCCCTGTAACCTCACGGCAAAAGCGTCTCCAAACGGGTGACACCGGATCTCCAGCCATCGCTTCGGCAACGTGCTGAGGCCAATCAGAAAATGGCTCGGATCAAAGGTGCTTCCCATGACAGTCGCAACCAAGTCGAAACCGAAAACCAAAGCTCCGAAAGTTGTCCTCGATGCTGTCGGTTATCTCCGAAAGGAAAACGAAACGGCGCAGGAGGCCCTCGACCACTTCGACAAAAAGTCAGCCCTCCTCGAACAGGAGGGGCGGATCGAAAAGGCTCAAGAGTCGTTCTTCGACATCGTGGAGGCCCTCCACGTCATCGAAGAGGAAGGGCTCTACGCCTACGTCTCCGGTGAAGCGTTCACGGGTTACTGTAAGCGGCGCTGGGGTTGGGACTCAGCCACAGTGACCCGCTACCGCAACGCCTACAAGGTGCTTCAGGCCGTCCAGAAGTTCGATGTTCGGCCTCTCAATGAAGGCCAGACTCGACAACTCTACAAAGCGGCCACGAACAAGGCGGGCGAATTTGTGGAGAGCGAAGCGGCCGAAGTGTGGGCCAAGGCCCTCAACATCGCCAACGAACTCAAGTCGAAGATGTCGGCGGAAATCATCCGCATCGCCATCGGCGGCAAGCCCAAGCAGAAGTCGTTGGATCGGCGCAAGGGTGCTGCCCGCCGACGCTCGGGTGGTGTGCCCGTGAGTTTCGATGTCGTGGCCCCCAAGGAGGCTGTTGAGTCGCTCGAAACCGCCCTCGGATCAAAACCCAAGATGGTCGCTGGAGTGGCGGTCTTCACTCCGAAGGGCCGCAAGAACGTGAAGCTCATGCTCGGCAAAGTCGCCGATTGGTTCAGCGAGAAAGGAGAACGCTCGATCGACATCCATCTCGGCAAGTGATTCGTTTGGTTTGTTCCCCCGCCTCATTTCGGAGGCGGGGGATTTTCTTTTGCATTGCATGAGGCCCGCTATGCTGTACTACCCGAAGAACAGGTCCACTCAGGAATATCGAGAGAAGTCCCACGACTTTTACGCAACTCCCGCCCCAGTCACAGAAGCGTTGCTCAAGGTCGAGAAGTTCACCGGCAAGATTTGGGAGCCCTGCTGTGGTCAGGGGCACATCTCAAAAGTGCTCAAGGCCCACGGGCTCGACGTGTATTCGAGCGAGTTGAGAATTGATCTGGGATATGGCGAGAGGGGCGTGGATTTCCTCGATACGGTTCGAGGTTGCGATTCCGTTATCACGAATCCGCCCTACCTCAACAACAGGAACCTCTATTTCGCCGCTCACGCTCTTTACGTCGCTCGGAAGAAAGTGGCCCTCTTACTGCCGCTCCACTTCCTCGAAACGCCAAAGCGCAGACGTTTCTTGAGGGACCATCCGCCCCGGACAATTTGGGTCTTTGAGTATCGAGTTCACACGCTCAAGGAGGGCTTCGTGGGAAAACTATATGGCTGGCCAGAGGAGTTCCCGGATCACTGCGATACGGGACACTTCATTCTTAGAAATGCGGCGTGGGTTTGGCCGGATCGAAAGCGAGTGCTGCTCCACAATATCGAGCGTCTAGTCGTGCCAGTCGAGATGGTGACGCTTGTCGAATTCCAACGATGGGACAGCGAGGTCACTGCGTCGAAGGAAGAACTCGATGACATGAACCAGCAACTCACCAAGCTGGAGCAATTCTGGTTGAAGATCGAGGAACAATCCGACGAAAAACCGGGAGAAGTTCAGAAGGATGGACAAACAACCGCAGAAACCGACTCCGAAGTCCACGCCCCAGCAGAGTAAGTTGGTCGTTCCCAGAACGGGCGACAAGGGCTATTATTCTCGGAATGGTGACCCGCCGCCTGCTGGTTCGATCCCACAAGCTCAGCAGAGCGTCCAGCCACCTCCACCACCAACAAAATGAGGCAAGCTCATGAGCGAACCAATAAGAAACGTGAACCTCACTGAGGTTCAGCAGGTCTCTGGGAAACTTACAGGAAGGATACAATGGTCCCGAGCCGCAATTAGTGCGGACGGAAAAGGGTTACAACGGTGGCCCTCCGACCACAATGCAGCAGTCCGGGTTTGTGCCGCCCGCCAAACCCATTCCACCTCCCCCGAAGAATTGAGGAGAAGAACGATGTCAGGGAAGACTCCATTGACCGGGAAGCCAGCAACGCCTCAACAGGTCATCGCCCCAGGAACAAATGACTACAGAGGCGGATACCAAGGTCCGCCTCCAACCAGCGTCCCAACGGGCGAGCAACGCCCCGCTCCCCCGCCTGCACCGTCAAAGTGAGTTCATCATGGGAATCCAGAAGCCAAGTCCTCCACCGACCACGGTGAACGAGAACAAGGGGCTCAACGGCCCTCCAACGCAGCCCGCTCGCCCGTCAAACGAGCGATTGCCTGCGCCTCCTTCGCCTCCGAAGAAATGATTTGATCTAAGCCGAGAGCGCCGTCAGGGAGTGATCCTCCAGGACGGCGTTTTCGTTTTTGGTCTCAGGAGAAAGCCTAAGCCAGCTTCATGGCGATTTGTTCGTCAAGAATGTCCTTGACCGTCAATGCGACGATGGTCTTTCCGCTTCGCTTGAAGAATGCGCCAATCTCCGTCATCGCATCTCTGCTGAAGTCGAAACTGACGAAGAAGCCCTTTTGTCGATCCTCTCGCATCATCACGGCCTCGAACGAGTCAATGTCCGGCCTGCCCACTTTGTCCCGTTGTTTCACTTGGATCGGATACCACACGTCCATAAACGCCAACTGTTCTTTCGAGCGTTTCGCAGGTACAGCGGAGACCGGATAGATTCTGCCATCAATTCCCATGTCGCCTACCTGCGCCTTGTTGGGAATGCCGCCGAGAGCGATGACAGCCCAGTTCTCAAACTCAAACGGCGGCATCTTGCGGAGCTTCTCTTCGGTCCAAGGAAGATCCCGAACAACGAAGCCCCGCCCGGCTCGCCATTTATTTTCGTCTTCGTCTAACTTGCAAACATCCCGCAGACGTTTCGCCATCACACGACAGGCGGTTGGCGAAATATCGATTCCGATCCACTGCCTCTTCAGTTGCTCCGCTGACACGACTGCGGTTCCACATCCGCAGAAGGCGTCCAACACAATATCGTTTTCGTTGGTGCTCACTTTGATGATGCGATCGAGGAGAGCGATCGGTTTCTGGGTTGGGTATCCAAGGCGCTCGCCAGATCGGCTGATGCCACGCAGCATATCGATGTCGTCCCACCAGCTTTGGAGCGGGACACCTCGACTCTCGTCGAGATACCGCTTCATGTAGGGGCGACCACTCGATGAGCAAACGATCAATCCCTGCTTGTCCATTTCTTCGAGCTTCTCCCGAGAGTAAGCCCAGTATCGACCATCGGGCGGACGGTGCCCCTTCCACTCGAACTTCGTGTCTCCCCCTGGCTTTGCCGCAGTCAAGTCCGCCATGTTGTAGCGGCGACCGGTCCCTTCCTCGACGTGCTTGTACCATTTCTCTTTTGTCGATTCCGGTAACGGGTTGTAGAGTGAGTTGAACGTGTAGGTCTTGCCTGCCGTGTAAAAGAAGATCGAGTCGTGAACCCGCCCGTAGTGCTTTGCCCCCTGCTTCGCATCGCTGTGGGCATCGGATCGTTTCCAGACAATTTCATTCTGAAAATTGTTCTCGCCAAGGATTTGGTCGAGCATGACCTTGACGTAGTGGCTGGCGTGCCAGTCGCAATGGTAGTACAGACTGCCCGTGTCTTTCAGGACTCGGACCAGTTCTACGCATCGGGGCCGCATGTATTCGATGTAGGCTTCGGTCGATGCGTGCCGATCCTCGAACGCCCGCTTCTCCTTTGTCTCGCCCCAGAAGACCTCGTAATTTCGATTCGAGTTGAAGGGCGGGTCGATGTAGATGAGATCGACACACTTTTCGGGGAGCTTCGGGAGTTGCTCGATACAGTCCCCGCAATAAATGATGCGGGTGTCGATCAGCGACGATTTTCGGCGGGCCATAGGCGCATCATCTTGCCAGCGAAATCCCCTGCACGCAACGGGGGAGGAAAAAACCCACGGCGGATCGAGGGACGTGGCCCCAGGGTCGAGCTTCATTCTGCTTAGATAGGGGCAACGGAAAACAAAAAACCGCCCCCGAAGGCGAGGCGGTTTCTTGAGATGGGCCTGACAATTGGCAGGTACTCACGAAACTTTGCGACCCTTCCTCTTTTCGATCTCACTCCAATCCAGCGAGGCATAGACCCACGTGCTTCCCTCTGCTGGTGAAATCTTCGGAATGTAGCCTTTCGGCAATTTTCCCTCGATCCCCCAGCGCTCCCGAGAATCATTGATCGAACCGACCACTGCCCCACCCTCGGGCGGGCTGATCTCCAGGAGATGGCGGAGGGATTTGTTCCTCGCCACGAGCCCATAGGTGCGGGTTTTGCCCCCGTAAAACCGGACTTCGACGGTAGCCATGCGCACCTCTTTTTCGTTGGGTGGCCGATGGACTTTTGCGGTCATCCGAATCTTCTCGACCAAATCCGCAATGCGGGCCTTCAGCCGAGTCCGCAACTCCTCCTTGCGTTCGCCAGACGGGACTTCATTCAGTTCCCGAATCAAGTGCTTTGCGTTGGCAAGGGACGTGTCCCGCTCAGACTGAAGCTCCGTAGTCAATCGCTCGATCATGGCTTCGGTTTCTTTCTTCCGGTTGTCCAATGTCCGAAGAACATCGGCCAGAGCATCAAAATCTCCGTCCCCGAGCAGTCGGGTTTTGGTCTTCCCGATCTTGTGGTTGAGGTCGGCCAGCGTTCCCTTGGCCTCTTCTAAGTGTTCCTCGACAGCGGTCATGTCCGCCGAACTGGGGATGATGTCCTTAACCTTCAGTTCCTCCGTCCAGCGCAGAAAGGCATTCTCGAAAACCGCATAGGGGAAGCTCACATATTTGGAGCCTTTGCTCCCTCGCCTCGCCGCAGTGGAGACCAGAGCAGGACCAGAGGAGCGCCCGCCCTTGTCCACCACAACCATCGTCGAACCATCCTGCTCATCACGAATCAGGCCGGTGAACAGATTGCGGACGAACTTGCCCTTCCGTCCATGATGAGTCACCCGTCTGGTGAGACCTTCTTGGACTCGATAGAAGAGGCCGGTGTCGATGACGGCGGGATAGTAGTCAGGGATCGGATCGCCCAAAGGCTTGCGGCTCGACCAGTGGCCGACACAGGGCTGGTACTCGCCGATCACGGCCCGATTGTGGAGGATCTTCATCACGTAGGAATGCTGCCAGTGGGGCACTCGGGCGAGGGACGGGACGCCTTCAGCGTTAAGTCTTTTGACAATTTGAGTGACGCCCTGGCCTTCAGCAGACATCTTGAAGATGCGCCTGACGAGGGCGATCTTCTCAGGGATCGGAACGAACTTGGTGCGATCCTCGCTCAACTGGAGCCAAGCGGGAGCACGTCGAGTCAGTTTCTTCTCGCTGAGCTTCGCCCGCTTGGCCTTCCATGCCTCTGTGAGTCGCTTCGACTTCGTGGCGGATTCCTCGTGCGCACGGCTCATGTAAATGATGGCCGTCATGATCTTCGCCACGTCGTTGATTGCCGTTTTGTCAAACTCGTCTTCGGGGAAGCGAGTGACGATCTTGATCCCCTTCCGCAGAATGCCCAGGAAGAGTTCGAGGGCTTCGCCGATCTCGTCACGTGACAATCTGTCAAGTGACTCGATCAGGAGCAGTGAGCCGGGCTTCACCCGTCCCTGTTCAACTGCCGCCAGAAATCCCGAGAGCGCCCCCTTCTCCTTGTTCCGGGACTTGAAGGCCGAAACACCCAGATCACGGAGCTTGAGCGACGTGTCCAGGGTATGCTTGTGCTGTCGGCAGTACGCCTCGGACCATTCGAGTTGTCGGCGCAGCGAGTCCCCTTTGAGTTGCTCCGGTGTCGAGAACCGTATGTAGCTGAATGCGAGCGCCATGGTTTTCCCCATTTTACGGCTGGTAGGAACAATCGGCTACTTCTTGCTGATGATCGGCTCACCGGGGACGGGCAAGACGCTGTTGGCCCAACGCATGGGGACGATCCTGCCCGATTTGCTCCCGGAGGAGAGCATCGAGACGACGCGGATCTACAGCGCGGTTGGGCGGCTCGCGCCCAACCAATCGTTGATGTTCTTGCGTCCGTTTCGTGCTCCGCATCACACGATCAGCGAAGCCGGACTGGTCGGCGGCGGCAGCACGCCGGCGCCGGGCGAGATTTCGCTCGCGCATCACGGCGTTTTGTTCTTGGACGAACTGCCCGAATTCAATCGCCGCACGCTGGAAGTACTGCGGCAGCCATTGGAAGAAAACCGCGTCACGATTTCGCGGGCGATGGGCAGCCTGACTTTCCCTGCGAATTTGGTGCTGGTGGCCGCGATGAATCCGTGCCCCTGCGGCTATCGCGGCGACCCGCGGCGGCAGTGCAATTGCACTCCGATGCAGATCGAACGCTACCTCAGTCGAATCAGCGGCCCGCTCCTGGACCGCATCGATATCCACGTCGAAGTTCCGCCGGTGCCGTTCCGCGAGCTTTCGGACACGGGCGGCGGGACGACGAGCGCCCAGATGCGCGAGCAAGTGGTCGCGGCCCGCGACCGACAGATCCAGCGTTTCCACGGCGAGACGTCGAAAGCCAACGGCAAAATGGCCCTGCCGGAAATCCGTAAGCACTGCCGGTTGGCGCGGGACGCGGAATCGCTCCTGAAAACGGCCATGGAAGAACTCGGCCTGTCAGCCCGAGCCCACGACAAAATCCTGAGAGTGAGCCGCACGATCGCCGACCTGGCCGGCAGCGCAGACATCTCCGCCGAGCATTTGAGCGAAGCAATCAACTACCGTACGCTCGACCGGCGGTATTGGGCGTGACTCAGAAATTCCAGGTGCTCGCCGTATCACGGCGTGGCAATCACATGCCCGTCATTCCGCATGATCAGCCACTTGAGATCGTCTTTGACGCGAACGGTTTCGAGTGAATGGGTGGACCCATCCGCGAACGCGCAGTTGAATCCTCCCTCGACAAAGCCGCCGAGCTCCGGCAGAGGTTTTTCCGCGTCAAACGGAATGTCCTCGGGCTTGGTCCAGGGGATGTTCCGCTTGGCCTCGACGATCATCAGCGTGTTGCTGGTGCCGTCCGTGACGTTCTGGATTTGGATCCCCTCCGTGCCGTCAAACATCGTGCCGGGGCCGACCAGTGCGTAGTAGCCGCTGTTGAGTGATTTCGGGTCGTCGTAGGGGCTGCGGAATTGCTCGGGCATTTGCGCGAGGACCTTCTTGTTGTTCTCGCTGTCCCACGGCTCGTCCAGGTGATATTGCTTGAAGAGAGCGACGTTTCGATGCCACTGCTCATCATTCGGCCCCAGCGTCTGCAGCAGCTCGACGCGCCAGCTATGCGGGGTTTTGCCATCGGGTCCCATCACGACCGCCGGCGGAAAATGCTGATGGATGTCGTGATAGTTGTGCATCGCCAGCAAAAGCTGCTTGAGGTTGTCCCTCGCGCGGGCAGCTTTGCCGACGGGCCGCTTTGGAAAGATCGGCGGCGGTTGCAGGTCGTTTGGGCGATTGGCACCAAGCCCAAGTGTCGCGAGATCAATGACCTGCAGGTCGTTTCGCATGATGAGCAACTTCAGCTGATCTTTGACCTTTTCGCTGCTGAAAGTGTGGACTGAGCCGTCGGCGAGCGCCGCCGTGAATTGTCCTTTGACAAAACCTCCCAACTCGGGCAGCGGTTTTTTCGGATCGAAGGGAATGTCTTCGGGCTTCGTCCAAGGGATGTTGCGTTTCGACTCGACAATCATCAGCGTGTTGCTGGTTCCGTCGACGATGTCGCGGATGCGCACGCCGTCTGGCCCCTCGAAGACCGTGCCGGGACCGACGAGGACGTAGTAGCCGCTGTTGTTGGAGTTCACATTGTTGAACGGACTAGTGAATGCCTCAGGAATCTGCTCGAGGACTTTCTTGTTGTTCTCACTGTCCCACGGCTCGTCCAGCCGATAGTGGTCGTAGAGCGCCTGTTTGTCCAAGTAGGGCAAGAGTTCGACGCGCCAACTGTGGGGCGTTTTCCCGTCGGGCCCCATCACGACTGCCGGCGGGAAATGGCCGTTCTTGTCGTGGTAGTTGTGCATGGCGAGCGCGAGTTGCTTGAGATGATTGACAGTTTGGACCCTAAACGCCTGTTGTCTGAGCGGATTCATCGGAGGAACGTCTGCCTTTGGCGGCTCAGCAGCTTGATTCAAGGCAACTTCGGTTCCGCTAAAGGCGCCGTTTTCCCCGGTACTTCCGGTCGCAGCGACTTGTTCTCCGGCGACGGATCCACGAATCCCCGCGGCACACACCGCCGCCACAACGACGGCCGCCACGCTTAAGAACACGACGGGGCGCGAAACATCGCTGCCGAGTGATTTCGATCGATGCAGCATCTCGATTCTCCTGACGAATGTTTTGGCGTTTGGAATAAATGCGCTGGCCGGCCAGGCGAGCGGCGGATCGGCTTGCCTGAGCGCCATGGCCGCCAGCGTGCTCACGTATTTGCGTTGTCCGCCGACCACTCGGGCCGCGGCCGCATCGGCTGCCAGCTCCTGCTGCAAGCGCAGCCGGTTCGCCAGCCCGTGGACGAGCGGGTGATAGAAATGCAGCGCAAGGCCGAGCTGCGCGACCATCCAGAAGGCGAAGTCGTTGCGGCGCACGTGCTCAATCTCGTGTGCCAGCACGGCATGGCGCTCGTCGCCGGTCCATGTCCGCCAATCGGCGGGGAGGAGCAGCATCGGGCGCAGCCAACCGATCGTGGCGGGCGTGCTGAGTCGCGTGCTCTCGCGTAGTTCGATTTCCGTTTTGCAACCCAGCTCGGCACATACGACGTCCGCGAGATCGTTGAGCGCGCGATCGGTGATAGGATGCGAGTGTCGCCGGTAGCCGCGCACCGCAAGGAGTCCTAGCGCGATCCGCAAAGCCACCAGCGCGACACCCGCGAGATACAAGATGACGGCCAGCCTGGTCCAGTCGCCGAAAACGATGGCCGACGCTCGGTCAACCAGAGTTTCGGACGGTTCGCGCGGCGGGCTCGATCGCCCGACAAGCGACTTCTCAGAGCCTTCGTCGTCGCCGAGTTGTTGCGTCGCAAGGTTGATCGGAGCGTGCGAGTCAGGGCGTGCCCCTTGTGCGTCGTTTGCCGTGATCGCATGGCCCCAGGGAGCGTTCTCCCACGAGATCGCCCACGCGGGCCAGGGGACAAATGCAGTTAGTGTGAGGCAAGCGACCGAAACGAGCGCGACGGCAGCAACCAGCGCGCCGGCGGCCGGTCGACGGCGCCCTACGATCGTGCAAATGGCGAGAGCCGCGAGGGCCAGCACGGTGACTTGAACGGGGCACCACAACAGAACCTGGGTCAGTGAGTTCATGATTGCTGCTCCCGCAGAATCTTCTCGAGGAGGGCGCGCTCTTTCGCGGTCAGCTTGCGGTTTTCGGTCAACCGCACGAGCAGGTGTTCGCGCGAGCCACGGAAGACCCGCTTGACGAGATCGCCCAACAGGCGGCCGGAAACGTCGTCGAACGATCGGACCGGCAAATACCGAAAGGGACGCTCGTCGTTGGTTTGCCGGACGAACCCCTTTTCTGCAAGAATACGGACAAGCGTGGCCACGGTCGTGTAGGCCAGGTCACGCCCCGCTTGAGCCAGCGCCTCGCGCACGTCGCCGGCCGTCAGTTCACCCTGTTTCCAGAAGACGTGCATGATCTCGAGTTCGCGCTCGGTCAATTCAGTCGCTTTGGGCCGTGCCATTTTTGCTCCGCAGTTTCAGTCCGTGTTTTCTCGTGGGTCCATTATATTTGGTTATTTAGATTTGGTTTAATAGTAATCAGGGCTTGGCGGCCGGTCAAGCGGTTTGAAGAGAAAATCGAACCGCGGTGCGAGGTCCTGCTTTTACCGGCGAGGTCAAGACCACGGATCCCGAGTGGCCGCTTGCCGCAGGACAGATTACGTCGGTGCCCGATTGTGTCAGGTCCCGATAATGAAGGGGTGTCAGACGTGACAAGCTTCCGGATCCCATTGACACGTCCGCCTGATTGAGATATCCCTGCCACTCCTTTCTTTTCTTATTCCCCGTCTGCCCATTTCGAACCGTGAAGAGGGCCGCATCGCGGCCGAGCAAACATGCCGTCAATTCCGCTGCCGAAGTCGGTCACCTGCCTTCGCGGCTATCGCTTCGACACATTCCTCTCCGACTTGATCGCCGGATTGACCGTGGGGCTAGTGGCCCTGCCGTTGGCGATGGCATTTGCGATCTCTTCGGGCGTTCCGCCGCAGGCCGGCTTATACACGGCAGTCGTCGCGGGGTTCCTGATCTCCGCCTTGGGCGGATCGAAGACGCAGATCGGCGGTCCGACGGGGGCGTACGTCGTGGTCGTGTTTGGCATCGTCAGCCAGCACGGCCTCGACGGATTGCTCGTCTGCACGATGATGGCGGGTGTGATGCTCCTGCTCCTCGGTCTGACGGGCCTTGGATCGATGGTGAAATTCATTCCGCGGCCCGTCACCATCGGATTTACAAACGGCATCGCCGTCCTAATCGCCAGCACGCAGATCAAGGATTTTTTTGGCCTCAAGATCGACAAGGTTCCCGGCGACTTCGTCGGCCGGATGCAGGCGGTCGTCGGCCATTTCCCAACTTTCTCGCCCGCGTCCCTGATGTTAGCCGCGGCGTCAGTCGTCGTGATCGTGTTCTTTCGCAGGTTCGCGAAGCGAGTGCCCGGATCGATCGTCGCACTGGTTGCGGCCACGGTCGTGGTCGTGGTCTGGCGGTTGCCCCTCGAGACCATCGGCACGCGGTTCGGCGGCATTCCGAGCGGACTGCCAACGTTTGCCCTCCCGCAAATTCAAGTGGATCAGATCGGGGCACTGCTCTCGCCGGCCTTCACGGTCGCACTCTTGGGCGCCATCGAGTCGTTGATGTCGGCCGTGGTCTCGGACCGCATGAGCGGAGACCAGCACGACCCGAATGTGGAATTGGTTGCTCAAGGAGTGGCGAACCTCGCCTCGCCGCTGTTTGGCGGAATCCCCGCCACGGGCGCGATCGCCCGCACGGCCACGAATATCCGTTCCGGTGGTCAGACGCCCGTCGCCGGAATGATTCATGCGCTCACACTGCTCGCCATCCTCTTGTTCGCGGCTCCGCTGGCCCAATACATTCCGCTGGCGGTTCTCGCGGCGATCCTGATGGTCGTCAGCTACAACATGGGCGAATGGAGCGAAATCCCCAAGATCCTCTCCATGACCTGGGCCGACATCAGCGTCTGGGCCGTGACGTTCGCACTCACCGTGTTCGCCGATCTGAGTCTCGCCGTCGAAGTGGGAATGCTTCTGGCCGCGTGGCTTTACATTCGCAAGGTGACGCACACGACCACGGTTTCCAGGGTCACCCGCGAGTACGTGGAAGAGGGGCGTCTGCACATCCTGCAGGACAAGGCGATTCCCGACTATGTCACGGTCTTCCGCATCCACGGACCGTTCCTGTTTGGGGCGACCGAAAAGGTGCAGGGAATCCTGGACGAGGTCGACTCGCTCGCGCCGATTATGATTCTGAGATTGCGGAACATGACGGCCATCGATGCCACCGGGCTGCTGACGCTCGAGGAACTTGCGGACAAACTGCACGCGTCCGGTCGTCACCTGATCGTTTGCGGGGCTCAACCGCAACCGGCAGCATTGCTCCGGCAGTCGAACTTCGCGCAGCACATCGGCGCCGAAAACATCTGCCCCAACGTGCATGCAGCGTTAGAACGGGCCAAGTTCCTCTTCGTGAACTCTCCCGTCCTCTGCCCGGCATGATGAGCAATTGCTCCGGTTGTTCGGAGTTCCCGACATAGCGTTGTGAGACGCTGATGGACCGGCGTCGCGTGGTCGGTCTCTCTTCGTTTTCCCACCACAAATTGCAGAAAGCCGCGCGATGACGGATGAAACGTGGTCCGTGAGCCGGCGGAATTTCCTCGTCGGTTCGGGCGCCTCCGCACTCTCGGCTGTGGTGGGGCAAGCCGCCCACGGTTCGTATCGCGTAATGTCGGAAGAAGCCAGAACGGCCTTGGCCAAGCTCAGGGCGGGCAATCGAAGGTTCGCGGAGGGGAAAACCCTGCACGCCCATCAGAGCAATGAATGGCGACGGCACCTGATCGGCGCTCAGAAGCCGATTGCCACTCTGATCGGTTGCAGTGACTCGCGGGTGCCGCCCGAACTGGTGTTTGACCAGGGGCTCGGCGATCTGTTCGTGATTCGAGTGGCCGGCAATGTGGTCGCGCCGGACGTCGTGGGCAGTCTGGCCTATGCTCTCGAACATCTTAAAACGCCCCTCGTCGTGGTCCTTGGACACCAAAATTGCGGAGCCGTCACGGCGACCGTCGAGGCGATGGCCGATCCCAACATCCGCGAGATCCCCACGGTCCGCAGCCTGCTGAGTCTCATCGAGCCCGGACTCAAGAATCTCGACATGCGTCTGCCGATCGAAAAACGCGTCGCAGCCGCGGTCGCGTCCAACGTCCGATGGTCTGTGCGCCAACTGGCAGACCATCCCGCCTGCAAGAAACTCCTGGCTGAAGAGGAAGGCATTCTGGCGGGCGGCGTGTACGAATTGAGCACGGGGCTCGTCCGTTTTCTCGATGACTGACGGGGCCGATCCGATTCTCTGGTCGGCCCACTGATCCGCCGATATTCTTTCGGCTCCTGCTCTTGCCATCGAGACGTAGGAACCCATCGATGAGAATGGCGCGTTGGATCTTCGGCATGGCGGGCGTCTACGGTCTGGTGCTGCTGGTGCCGTTCTATTTTCTCGAGGACCGCATCGGTCAAGACACTCCGCCCGCGATTACCCATCCGGAGTTCTTCTACGGGTTTGTCGGTCTAGGTGTGGCTTGGCAAATCGCCTTTTTATGTTTGGCGGTCGATCCTGCGCGCTACCGCCTGATGATGATCCCGAGCATGGTGGAGAAATTCGCGTTTGCGATCGCGGTGGGCGTCTTGTTCCTGAAGGATCGTGTGCCGGCAAGGCTGGTTGGATTCGGCAGCATCGACCTGGTGCTTGGAATTCTGTTCATGGTGGCCTGGTTGCGGACAGCGGCTCCTCGCAAGAAAGAGCCGTGACCGATCGCAATTTGGTCTTTGTGTCGGGCGAGCGTTTCCCGATACTTCGCGCCGTCGATCCGGACTGAAGAGCCCAGAGGCGACGCAGTAGGGCCCCTCACGGGAAAGTTCTGGCCGGACGGAAACCGATATTGTAGTAACGGTCGCCCGGTTGGTCGTCGCCACGGTAGGCGGAACGGACGTACTCCGGTCGATCGCTGAACGCCCCGCCACGCAACACACGGCGTTGTGCTGCTTCAACGGGTTGCGTCGTGGGCATGTCCTCGACAACCTTGTCTGGCTGCTGCGGGTAATCTACGGACACGTCAACGCACCATTCCCACACGTTCCCCAGCATGTCGAACAAGCCAAGATCATTTGGCTCCAAGCGCCCGATGGGCCATGTCCGGTTCTGGCCGTTCGACTGATACCATGTGTATTGCGCCAAAAGGCTTTTGGTCCGCCCGTAGTAACGGCTCGCCAGTGTTCCCGCTCGACACGCAAATTCCCACTCCGCCTCCGTGGGCAACCGATAGCCAGTCAATTCCCAGAATTTGTCCTTGGCCTTCATTCCTGCAGCATATTTCCCCTGCTTATTGCGTTCGTAACACCATTGTTCCTTGGGAATCCCTTCCCGCTCGCTCAGCCAGTCGCAGTACGCCGCCGCCGCGTACCACGAAATCTGCACCTGCGGCGAGTCGTCCGTCTTCACCCACTGGTCCGTTTGCTCTTTTGCAATCTCAGGCCGTGCCGTTTGAAATCGTCGAAACTGCTCCTTCGTTACCTCGGTCGTTGCGATTGCAAACCGCCGTCCAATGCGGCAGCGGTGCTGGGATTCATCTGGGATACGATCGGGTTCCGATTTCGGCGAGCCCATCAGAAACTCACCGGCATCCACAGTCACGAAGGTCTGCTTCTGCGTATTGACGTACCATTGCCGCTTGTCCTTCGACTTTCGAGCCTGCAACTGCTTCTCGTCGCTGTGGAGTTTCTCAATCACGGCTTCCAGCCGCTTGCCTTGCCCCCATTTTCGCAGCAGCCACTCCTCCGCACCGTGCAGTCCCGCATCCGGTTCGTTCTCGTAGACTAGCAGCAGATTCTCGATCAGCGGTTGTCGCTGAGCGGCCGACAACTGCGTGTCCGTAAACTCGCCCAGGGTGAGCACCAAGGCCCGGCGAATCGTCACGTCGGGCTCGCTATCGAGCCGTTGGATGATCGGCTGTGGGTCGCCTCCCAACGGGCTGAGCCAATGAATGATGTAGCTGCGAACCCTGGGATCGGGGCTGAACTTGAGGGTCGGCCAGACTTTTTCCGGCTCTCGCAGCCGAAGGAGCGCTACTGCGGCGTTGGCCTGCCGCATTGCGAGCAGTTCTTTCTGTTCCTCGCCCGCTTTTTCCGGTGGCTTTCTGGCGAGTTCCTCGTGAGCCAGAGCGACAGCTTTGTCCTTGTACACAACCAGCTTGTCAAACAGCACGGGAAACTGGAATTGCTCGGCGTCGGCCAGCAAGTTGAACAATTCTTCCGGCCGGTCGGCGGCGTAATCCGCCAGCGTCTCCGTGGCGTAGGTACGAGATTGTTCTTTCTGTTTTGTGTCCCGATAAATCAGAGCGAGAGGCATGATCAATTGATCCTTGGCGGGACGCAGGGACTCCCGCCACGCCACAAGCGCCGATGCCTCCAGCGTCACCAGATGAGCGGCTACAAACGTGTTGACTAGATGCCATCGCTTCTTATCGGCAGGAGCGTATGTCGCCAAGGCACACGCCGCCTGAAACCGCTGGGGTGCTTCTCGTTTCGTGTCCAACGCCACGTTCCACAGCGGCACGACCACGCTGTCCTTGTAGGGCAACAGACTGTCCCGCACCACGACAAACGGACTCGGCGGCACCAGCAATAAATCGTCCCGCAATTCGGCAATCTTGCCTTGATCCACGGCCAGGAGCGCCAGATCCAAATCGAGTTTTTTATTGGAGCCCTGTGGTGCATTGGCGTCCTCCTGCCGGAGCAGTGGGTCGGCCCAACGACGGTAGGCACCCAACTCTTGCACAATGCGGGGCACTTCGGCGATGTCAGCGGCAACGAGTCGTTTCACGAGCGATGCCGCCTCGAAGCGACCGCTGATTTCCCGAGCACCGAAGAGGATCACAATTATCGCGGCCGCAGCGATGCCGGATCGGAGACCATGAACTCGCCCAGCCTTACCCATCATCTTCCGTTGCGGTGTGGTCCATTTCCTCCTGTCGGTCAGCAACCGAATGTTGAGATATTCCCAGATTGAGGGGAGAAGTCGGTTATCCGGCCTGGCACTCCACAGGGCTGCACGGTCGGCAAGTCGCAGTTCGGCCCGACCCCGTCGAGTTTCTTTTTGCTTGCGGGTCAGCCAATCCCGCAATGAGTGGACGAGATAATCGTGAGTCAACTGGTAGTATTTCTTACCCGTTTCGCTTTTGGACTTGGACTCATCGGCAGCTTCACTTCCTTCGGGATCGGTCGGCGTGATCAGCCGGATTTCACTGTCCAAAATGTGGATCAAATCGTCGAAGTCCTTCGGGCGATCTGCGTATCCTGATGCTTCCAGCAATTCCTGGTGGGACCGCATGTGGCCCTTGATATCCGTGCCGGATTCCGGGAGTAGTGCCTTCAGAACGGCACGAGCCGCCTTCTGGTGATAACGGTGCTTTGGCGGAGCCGTGGTCGCACTGAAAGTTTCCTCAAGGAAGGTCACGCCGATGCCTTCGGTTCCCCCCACCTCCGTTAGTGCCGCAGGCGACCACGGCTTGCCCTTCATCATCTCGGCAAACAGGGCCAGACGAACGCACACGACCTTGCCGTCCTGCGCCAAGCCACTCACGGCCTGCTGGAGGAATTGTTTCTCGTCCTTCGTGGCTTCACGAGCACTCTCAGGCAAAACGCCATACGCCCGCCCGAAGGCCGCCAACACTTTTGCAGCATGTCGAAGATCGAAGAGATGCACAGCGGCCGAGTTATGGCCCTCGACGAGTCGAACGTCCAAGTCTGCCAGAAATCCAGTTACCGCCATCCAAAAGTCATCCCTAACCATGACCATGCACTGGACCCTCTCACCGTCGCACTGACGAAGGGCTTGAATCAATTCGCTGCTCTCTTCGTTCCGCCTGGCGTGCAGCCATTGCTCGAACTGGTCAAGGACAATCAGCACCTTCCTGCCCACGGGGATTCCGTGCCCCCGGCGTAAGGCAGCCATTGTTTCTTTCAACAACAAATTGTCCGACAAAGCAGCGCAGCGCTTCCGCAGACCATTCAGAACCCGTGTCTCTGTTTCCTCAGCGGTGGCTTCGACGTAAACAGCGATCACCCCTTCGGACAGACGAGGCAGCAACCCTGCCTTGACCAGCGACGATTTGCCGCATCCCGATGGTCCGTAGATCAAACCCACCGAAAATGTGGTGTCTGGGTCGGTCGCCTCGATGCGGGTCTTCCAGAAGCGGACACTGTCGGGCAAGCCTTCCCGGTCCCGTGGCCCCGGCAACAGTTCCACGAAAAAGTCGGCATCGTGAGCGTCGAACGACCGCAAGCCTTTCGGCACAATCTTGATCGGCTGGCTGTCGGATGAGGGCGTTGTCGCCGTGGCCGAGGTGGCACCGGATCGGCTGGATGCGAGCGACGTGGACGGCGGTTGCAGAACCGGCATGACCGCAGGCAAGCCGCTGCCTTTCCCCACATCGCCGGATTGCTGGTTGAGGGTCTGCTCGGCCAGAAAGTGGCGCAGGTCGTCGGCCAAATCTTTGGCCGTCATGTACCGCTCGGACGCTCGCTTTGCCAAAGCCTTGAAACAAATCCGTTCCAGTTCCTTGGGAATCGAGTCGTCCCACTGACGAGGCGGACGGGGCTCTTGAGTCGTGATTTGTTCCAGCAATTCTGCTTGCGTCTCACCTCGAAACGGCGGACGCCCGACTAGGAGTTCATAGAACACAATCCCGAGACCAAAGATGTCGCTCCTACCGTCGACCCGGTGTCCTTCGCCACGAGCCTGCTCTGGGCTCATGTAGGCAGGCGTTCCCGCATACGTCGGCCCTTTGCCGATGTTTTCTTCCCGCAGAGCCAAACCGAAGTCGACGATGTACGGCTTGCCGTCACTGTCGATCAGGATGTTGCCCGGCTTTACGTCTCGATGGACAAACCCTCGTTTGTGGGCATAGTGCAGCGCCTCAGCCACGGGCGCCACCAGTTCCGCCGCCTGCTGGTAAGACAGCCGAGACTCCTTGAGCCTCGTGGCAAGATCAGTCCCCTCGACGTACTTGGAGACGACGAAGAAAGGAAAGTCGGCCGTGCTTCCTACGTCGTGAACCGGGACGATGTGCGGATGGTCGAGGCTGGCAACGGTGCGGGCTTCGGTGAGATAAAGCTCGGCGTCCTCGGGACGAGCGAGTCGGTTTGCGTGCGGCACCTTGACGGCCACGGAGCGGTTCAGTTGGTCATCATGAGCCAGATACACCAGCCCGAATCCGCCTTTGCCCAGCAACTTGATGATCCGGTAGCGACCGATTCTTTCGGGCAGTTCGGGAGGCGCAGCATCAGCGACCGACGATCGCAAATCGCCTTCGAATTTGAGGGTCGCTTTCAGCGGTTCGCCGTTGTCCATACCTGGACCCGGTTCTGCTGCGAATCTGCCTCGTACGCCCGATTGGCTGGTTCGGGGTCTATTCTAGCCCTGCCCGGTCGCACAAGCACCGACTTACTGTATTCGAGTTCCGGTAGGAGGTTGCTTGGGATTCTGTTCGTTGTGGCCTGGCAACGGACGGCGGCGCCTCGCACGGAGGCGTCTGACGGGCCCAACTTGGTCTTTGTCTCAGGCGAGCGTTTCGCGATACTTCGCGCCGTCGATCCGGACGGATCACTGTGAAGTCGCCCGCTTTAGCCGTTGAATGTCACCGACCTTGGACGCCGTCTCTTTTCCGCTTGAGACTCCCCGCGCGAGCGATCGTCGTTCGGCGCACCTCGTCGGCATCTGCGGCTCGGGCATGAAGTCGCTGGCGACGCTCTTGCTCGACCTGGGCTGGTCGATCAGTGGTTCGGATAGGAATCCGTCAGAGCCCTGCGTCGAGTGGCTGCGGACACGGGGCGTCAAAGTTCAAAAAGGCCACGCGCCCCAACATATTCCGTGGGGCGCCGAACTGGTGATTTACAGCGCTGCGGTCGCGGCCGAAAATCCGGAGCGCGTCGCGGCCCGCGCCCTGGGCATCCCAGAGCGGTCGTACAGCCAAGTCCTTGGGGAGTTGATGCGCAGCCGGCGGGGAATCGGCATCGCCGGCACACACGGCAAGAGCACTACGGCCGCGATGACGGCGGTCACTCTGCGCTCGGCCGGGCGCGAACCCTCGGCCTGCATCGGCGCCGAATTGAGCGGTCTGGGCACCGGCGGATGGCAGGCGAAGGGAGACCTGTTTGTGGCCGAGTGCTGCGAATTTCGGCGGAGCTTTCTGGACCTGTCTCCGACGTATGCGGCCATCCTGAATGTCGAGCCGGACCACTTCGATTATTTCCACAGCCTGGGGGAAACTCGTGAAGCGTTCCGGCATTTTGCAGCGAGAGTTCCGTCGGAAGGACTGCTCGTGGTCCGCTCGGACTGCCGAACTGCGATAGAGACCATTCGTCCAACCGCGCGGAGTACGGCACCCGCACGAGTCGAAACGTTTTCGCTCGAATCGCCGGCGACCTGGAAGGCCGACAATCTACGGGGCGCTGCCGACGGAACGACTTTTGACGTCATCTATCGCAAAAACCTCGTCGGCCGATTCACGCTCCGCGTGCCCGGGCAACACAACGTGCTCAATGCGCTGGCGGCGATCGCCTTGTGTCACGCAGTCGGTTTGGAATTTTCCGAGATTCGGGCCGGGCTGGCGGACTTTCGCGGAATCCGCCGGCGGTTCGAATTGTTGGGGACGCCCAAAGGCATCGCCTGGATCGACGACTTCGCCCATCATCCGACGGAAGTGCGGGCGACTCTCGAGGCAGCCCGCCAGCGTTACGGGTTGCGACGCCTCTGGTGCCTGTTTCAGCCGCACCAGGTCTCCCGATTGCGGGCCTTGCTGCCGGAGTTTGCCGCGAGCTTTGAGCGGGCCGATCAGGTTCTGATTGCCCCGGTGTACGCTGCGCGGGAGATCAGCGGAGACGAAACCGACTCGCTCGCGCGTCAATTGGCGGACGAGATTACCCGCGCCGGCCGACCTGCGCGGTTTTGTGGCGACCTTGACCGGATCGCAGCAACTGTAGACGATGAAGCCCGCGCGGGCGACGTCGTGATTTCGATGGGCGCGGGGGACATCAACCAGGTTTATCATGCCTTTACTCGACGCCTTCAAAGAAATCTCGCTTCTTGACGAACCGCTGGGCCCGTACACCTGGATGAAAATCGGCGGTCCCGCGCAGTTTCTTGTCCGCCCGCGAAATCCCGACGAGCTGCTCGAAGTGGTGAGCTATTGCCACGAGGAGCAGATTCCGGTGCGCATGTTGGGGGGCGGATCGAACGTGCTCGTGCGCGACGAAGGCGTCAGCGGGGCTGTCATCCAGTTGGTCGATGAATCGTTCGGTCGGATCTCGATCGACGGAGCGACCGTGCAGGCCGGGGCCGGAGCGCTCCTCTCGCAGTTAATCTCGCACTCGGTGAAGGCAGAGCTGGCCGGTCTCGAAACGCTCTCGGGCATTCCCGGCACGGTGGGCGGAGCCCTGCGCGGCAACGCGGGGGGTCGTAGCGGCGACATCGGCCAGTTCGTCGACAGCGTCACGGCGATGAGTGTCAAAGGTGAGCTCTCCACACGGCGCGGAAACGACCTCTGGTTCGGATACCGCGAAAGCAACATCGATGAGCTGATCATCCTCGAAGGGACCTTCTCGCTGCAGCCCGGCGATCCCCAGGAAATCACCCGTCGCATGCGTAAGCTCTGGATCATGAAAAAGGCGACGCAGCCTCTCTCGTTCCAGTCGGCCGGCTGCATCTTCAAGAACCCGCGGGGTTTAAGCGCCGGCTCGCTGATCGAGCAGGCGGGTTTGAAGGGCATTCGGGTGGGGCAGGCCGAAATCAGTGACCGCCATGCCAATTTCATTGTCACGCATCCCAACGCCAAGTCGGACGACGTGCTGCGTCTGATCGACCTGGCCCGCTCCAAGGTTTCCGAGCAATTCGGGGTCGATCTGGAGCTGGAAATCAAAATCTGGTAAGAGGATGCCGCTCGCGGCCCCTCGTAGGGTGGGACCAGCCCGCGCCAGCGGGCGCAGGCCCACCATCTGCTTCTCGAGCCGCAACCGTGAGGAAGCGGGCTATTACGGGCAGAAGTGAGCGTGACACCCCGCTCCCTCACGGTTGCGGCTCCGAAATTCGATCGAAACGCCGGGCCACCCGACGCCCGGATTTTGCAGCGAGTTCGAGCTCGCTTAGGGACCGCAAGGAGGCGGTCGGTATGAGGACCAAGTTCCCGCAGTCGCAAACGTATCGCGTCGCCGTGCTCTGCGGCGGCGACTCGGATGAGCGAGCGATCAGCCGTGAAAGCGGTCGTTGCGTGGCCGAAGCGCTGCGCCAGCGCGGCCACGAGGTCACTCTGATCGACCCCGCCGCCACTCCCCCTGAAGCCGCCTTGTTTCGAGATGTCGACGTCGCGTTTCTCGCTCTGCACGGCCGCAACGGCGAAGATGGGACCATCCAGGGCGTCCTCGATCGCATGGGCGTCGTCTTCACGGGCAGCGGAGCCGAAGCCTCGCGGTTGGCGTTCAGTAAGTCGGCCTCGAAGGAACGCTTCTTCCAGTGCGGCGTGCCGACGCCTGTTTACGTGCTGGTGCACGAGTCGGACGGCGCCCAGCGGTGCCGCGAATTGGCCGATCGCATCGGATTTCCGCTCGTCGTCAAACCCGACTCGCAGGGCTCGAGCCTGGGAGTGAGCATCGTTCGCTCGGTCGACGCTCTTTCCGCGGCTCTCGAGCGTTGCTTCCGTTATGACTCGTTCGCGCTTTTCGAGCGGGCCGTTGCGGGCACCGAGTGGACGCTGCCGCTGTTCGATGACGAGCCGCTGCCGCTCATTCAGATTTCCACGCCGCGCGAGTTCTTCGACTTCATCGCCAAATACGAGGACCCCGCCACGGAATACCGCTTCGAGTTTGCCGAAAGCCGCGCCGCGGTGGCGTCGGTGGTCGATGCCGGACGCCGCGCCGCGCTGGCGATCGGCACCAAGGGATTGGCGCGAGTCGACTTGCGGCTGGATCAAGAAGGCCGGCCTTGGGTGCTCGAAGTGAATACGATTCCCGGTCTCACCGAGCACAGTCTGCTGCCCAAGGCGGCCGCCCACGCCGGAATCGGTTTGGGCGAACTGTGTGAACGCAGCCTCGAACGCTCGCTCATCGCGGCGCATGGCCGCCGGTCGATCCTCCAGGGACCCCATCGGTTACGGGCATGGCACGCCGAAAGAGCCTGAAGGATTCCGACTCCGACGTCGTCTACGCGGAGGAAGAAGAGACCAGCCTGCTTGCGCGCTGGATCCTCGGGCCGGCCATCGTGCTCTTGGTGATCGCAGGCATCGCCGCTTACTTTCTGGCTCCCAAGGCGCTCGAGTGGTTGCCCGACCTGACCCACCGCCCGGAATACGTGGTGAAGGCTGAGGACATCCACATTACCGACGTGCCTCCCTGGGTGCCGCGGACCTTCCTGCGCCAAGTCGTTCGCGAGGGCGGCCTGCCCAACGAGCTTTCGGCGTTGGACCCGCGGCTGGTCGACGACATCGCCGCCGCGTTCCAAAAGCATCCCTGGGTCGACCACGTGGTGAACGTTCGCAAGGAGTTTCCGCATCGGGTGATGGTGGTTCTCGAATACCGCAAGCCGGCGGCCTTCGTCGTCACCACGACCGAGCGATTTGCCGTCGACAAGCACGCCGTCCTGCTGCCGCCCCCCGACCTGCCGCCGGCCGAGGATGAATTCCCCGTCATCACTAATGCCCGCTCGACCCCTCCGACCGAAGCGGGCAACACCTGGCACGATCGCACGATTGAGGATGCCGCCAAGATTGCCGACGTTCTCGGACCGTCGTGGAAGAAACTGCAGCTCCGGGCGATCGAAGTTCCCAACGTCCCCCCCGACAACACCAACACGAACGCCAACCCCAACGACATGGTCTATGCCCTGCGAACGACGGGCGGATCGCGCATCATTTGGGGCCGCGCCCGGCAGCGATCATCCGGGCGAATTGACGCCGGAACAAAAGATCGGCCGCCTGGAAGAATATCTCGCCGCAAGGGGGGTTTCAGCGACGCCCAAGGCCCGCTCGAAATCGACATCCGCCACTGGAAAGAAATCACGGCTCGGCCCCTCTCGGAAGACGGCAGGCAGTGAAGCCAGGGACCTCGGCCCGAGAAAATGTCCGGACCGATTCGCCGCAGGTGGGTCAACTACTTTGCTGGGTCAACTACCTGGTGAAACAAAGTGTCCCGACCCACCGACCCACCGGACAAGGTTTCACCAGCCGCTCGAGCCAGGCACCGCTGGAAAAAATTGGGTCAACTCTTCCCCCCTATACCAGGTGCGAGTGTACCGACCCAATTTTGGTCGGGATTGCTCTCTGGCTCCCTCTAGAAACGGTGTCCCGTCCCATCCGGGGCCCGTCCCGTCTCGATCTTTCACCCTCTCCCATTCCGATGGACTTCGGCGAGCTCAGTCGAGCCGGAGAGGGCCGGAGTGAGGGGTGCATTTTCGTTTCGTCGCTCGGTTCCGATCTCCTGTTGGCTGCGAAACGTGTCCGCACCGGATTTGGACCGTCGGCAGTCGGCCCGCGAAAACTGCTGGTGATCTTTTCTCCCTATAGTGAAAAAGGATCCTCACCACCAGCAGATTCTTCCCCCTCGCCCCGCATTGCGTCCGCGCCGGCAGTTTCCGCAGGAGCGGCGGACGCCGGCAAGGCGCGAGAGGGGGTGAGGGGCCACTCGTCATCCGACCGACCCCGCTCGCCGCCGACCGCGCGCACCCAACCGCTCGCATAAAAGCCGCTACTTCCATTCAGCCACAAAAACTCAATTCTGCCAAGATCAGTTTTCTCGAGATTTCAAACCTAGGCCCGTGGCGGATCTCATTGAATGCCGCGAGCAATGCGACAAACGGCAAGACATGCCCACGCCGAGCCGTGGGCATGGCACCCGGCGTTTTCGCCCACGACCCCAACGGCTCGATCTCTGATGTGCCCGAATCCGCCGCTAGAATGACGGCATGAGCGAGACCGATTTGTCGGACAGGCCGGGGTGGAAGGCGGTCGAGCGCTGGCTGAAAGAGTCCGAGCGACCTGTCATCACTCCAATGCATGAGCCGATTGCCAAGTGGGGCACGCGGGGCCTCGTCGTCGGAGGCGCAATCGCGTTCGCGTTCTTGACGCTTGGCTTTGCTTTTGAAGGCGACCCATCCCCGAAGGCCCTGCTCGGCTACGCCATCCTGATGGGAGTGCTCGCAATACCCTGCTCGATCGCCGGAATGCTTGTTGGCTTCGCAGTCTGGGTTTGCCGGCGGAACCGTGGACGCTAAGGGGAACGATCGATGCTACTGGCTCAGATCGCCGATCAATCAGTGATCGTAACGCAGACGGGGATCGGGCTCGGCTCGGTCATCGCCGTCGTTTGTTCCTGGGACCGCAATCGTTCAATCTTGTGGGCGATCCTTGCGGGAATTTTCTCGTGGTTCTACGTCATCTACTTTGCGCTGACGCGGACAACAAAGTAATCGCCAGCGGCGCGTTGCCGTTGACTCGACGAAGGAGATCCTCATCCAGAGGGAGTGCGTGCGAGTTGTGTTGATCACTCCTTGCTGCGGCCTCTTGAAGCCAGGCAGAGTGTGGCGAAGACGCCCGAGCCGAAGATCAGCACGAGGCCGATCGCCGTCGGCTTGAAGTGCTCGTTTGCGATGCCGTAGACCGAAATTGCGATCCCGGCAATTGCGAAGGCCGCGGCAGCGGCAAATGACATGATCGACACGGCATCTCCCCGTCCTTAAAGACTGTTGCCGCTTCGGATAATTCCCTCGTTGCGGCAAGATTTCTTCGATTCAACCGGTCCCCTCTCGCGGCATGAGCGACAAACACCTCGAACCCGACTTCGAATCGCGTTCGGCCGCCAGGAAGAAATGGTACGACCGCAAGGGCGAGATTCACCCGCTCAAGGCGCTCCTCATTATTTACTCGGTCCTGGCCGGGGTGCCGCTTCTCGCGTCGATAATCAGCCCGTGGACCGGCGCGGTCTTCCGGCGACTCTTCGGCTAACTCGCGCGGCAATCGCCCAAAGCGTGCTTCAGTTGCCCGACGCCGGGTGCCATGCCCACGGCTTTGCGTGAGACCGTCCGGGAATTGGATTGGGTGCCACGGCTGAGACGTTTCGGCTCAGCCGTGCTCTTCAGAAAGCTCTTACGCTTGTTCGTTGCCGACGAGCACGACCTACCGGGAAGAGCACGGCTGAGCCGCTCAGCCGTGGCACCCAAGCCAAAATACTGCCGCGAATTCCCGGACCTCTCACGGCTTTGCGTGGGCATGTCTTCATGCCTTGCGGTCTGCGTGCCAGAGAGGGTTGTGCCGCTCGGAAGTGCGTCATAAGAAAAGCACCCGCCCGCTTACGCAGGCGGCTCGCCGGGCCCTAATTCCCCGACGCCGTATTCTTCAGCGTGACGCGGGCGGCTTCGCGCGAAGCAGGCGCGCGCGAGCGGCAGGCCACCCAGTGCAGCGTTTCGGTTGCCGGCTCGAGCGAGGCGCGGACGGCGGGTTCGAGTTCTTCCCAGGCGTTGCGGCGGAAGACGAACAGCTCGGCGGCCGGGTCCTGGAGCTTTTGCACCAGAAGGGTCAGGCCCTTGTGGCGTTGATGTTCGATTTGGCCGCCGAGAAAGGCTTCCTGATAAAACTCGGCGGAGTACTCTTCTGTCAGCGGGAAGAAGACCGGGTGACCCGTGCTTTCGGGTAGGCGTGCCGCCGAGGCCAAAATCGTTTTGGTCGAAAACGCTTCGTTGACGGCCGGCGCCGCAGCGATTGTGCAGATGGCAACGAGCAGGGGGCTGCCCAGTCCCACGGCCGTTAAGAGTACGCCGGAATCGGAGCGGCGAAACCCAGCGAACAACAGTCCTGCGAAAAGGCCGACCGCGACGAGTGTTGCCGCTAAGAGCGGCGACAATGAGCCGAGCACGATCTGGGCGATGAGCGCCACGGCGAGCAGGCCGCCCAGGCCCGCCGCAAAAATCCGCAGTCCGCGCACCAAGGCGGCCGCCCGCTCCGACTCGGCCCAGCGCACGAGCAGCACAGCCGTGGCTAAGGCGAGCCCCGGGAAGCCGGGCAGCATATAGGTCACCAGGATCTGCCGGCAGAGCGTGAAAAAGACAGCCGGCGTCAATCCCCAACACAACACAAGAAGCACCCACGTGTCGGGAGACGGGCTGGCGGAATCGCCGCGGCGACGCCAACGGTCAATTCCGCAACGAATCAACCAAGGCGACCAGGGGAGAAAGGTCACCGCCAGCATCACCCAGCTTGCCCCGTAGATCTGCGTGCGTCCGTTGCCGTAGAGATCGCCGTAATCGGATCGGACGTAGCGGAGAATGTGTTCGTTCACCAGGAAATATCGCAGGAATCCGGGCGTCGCGCGCTCGGCCAGAACATACCACGGAACTGCGATCGCGCTCGCCAGCAACACTCCCGTCAACCAGGGAAGCTTCCGCAACGCGCGCCACTCTTTGGTCATCGCAATCCAGGCGGCCAGCGAGAGCCCGACGAGCACGACGGCCACCGGCCCCTTCGCCAGGCATCCGAAACCAAGAGCCACAAAGAAGGCGCGGCCCCACCAAGGCTGACTTCTCCCGCCGGCCCCCGCTTTGATAAAGAGAGCGAAAAACATCAGAGCCGCACTCACGCTTGCCGCGAGCGCCATGTCGAGCACGCACGAACCGGCCAACACAAAGAACAGTCCCGACGAGGCGAGAATCAATCCGGCCAAAGCTCCGACGCGATCTCCCCAAAGTGTGCGGCCGAAAGCGATCGTACACCCGACCATCAGTGCTCCGAACAAGAAGTTCGGAAAGCGGGCTGCCCACTCCGAGGCGCCGAAACGCGCCGAACGACCAGGCGGTCGACCAGAAAAAAAGCGGCGGCTTGGCCCAAAAGGGAACCAGCTCGCCGGACATGTAGAGCCGGGGCGTCACCCAATCGCCCGATCGGCACATCTGCCAGCCGATTTCCGCGTAACGGGCTTCGGTGTTGTCGGTGAGCGCGAGAGTCCCCAGCGTCGCCAACCGAAACAGGGCGATCAGCACGACGGCCGCGAGCATGGCGCCCACGGGACTCACCAGCCAGCGCACGAAGACGCGGGCACCGGCGGCGAGACCTGTCAGACGATTTTCGGAGGAGACCTTCAGTGTCTTGGTTTCCAACACGCTTGGTTCCGTCGCGGTTGCTTTCATCACGTTGATTTTGCCACAGCAAGTTCAAGCGGCCTTCGCGGCGTGCTCGGCGGACGAATGGCTCAGGCGGCCCAGCGACAGACCGAATTCCTGCACCAACTCCACCAGCAGGGGACTGGTCAACATCCCGAGTTCCTGCGGACGCAGCGCGGCCAAGGGATCGTCCCAACCGTCGTCGCGCTGCGCCTCGATGCCGTTGTGCGCTCTGCCCTGCGCGGCAGACTTCGCGCCCGCTTCCTGGCTTGAATCGGTTGCCGGGTGCACGCCAATCTCAATCAATCCGCAACCCGCGGCTGAGCGCAGATAGCGGCGCATGACGTCGAGGTTGATTCGGCCGGCGTGACTGGTGCCGAAGTATGCATGCGGCCGGGCGACTCCCCAACGTCGGGCCTGCTCCTCCAGTCGACCCGCGTAGAACCGCTTCACGTGTGCGATGCACCAATTCGACGGGCGATATTCGTAGAAGAGAGTGCTTTGCAACAATCCGCGTTCCCGCGCCAACCGGAGGACCGGAATCTGATGTTCGACCAGCAGCTCATGCACGGTCGGTCGCAGCCCCGGAAGTAGCTCGACGTACTGATGTCCATTGAGATGCGTGGGCCGCTGTCCATGATCGCGCAGAAATTCCACCTGGGCCGAAAGCTCGGCGAGCAGGGCCGGCTCGTGCCGCGGCCGCCGGCGATGCAGGAACGCAAACAGACGGCCGATTCCAGCGAAGCAGCCTCGTCCATCGAGTAACTCGGGCGGGTAACCGCTTGTGAGCGGCCGGCCCTGCGTCAGATTTAAATGGATGCCCAACTCAAAGGGGGAGTGGGGCTCGTTCAGCTCGCGCCGGATGGCGGCCGACGGAATCCTGCTCAGTTCGCGCGCCTGCTGGAGCCGTTGCCATTCGCGAATCGCCCGCGTTGCATCGGGAGCGTTGGCCAAGAGCGAGGTCCCCGTGATCAGCCCGTGCTCGAAGCCGCGCACGATGCCGTCGGTCACCGCCCGGTTCATCCCGAAATCGTCTGCGTGAAAGACGATGCGGCCGCGGCGCGGGCCACTGTGTATCGCCGAGGCATTGGGCGTGACAGAGGCACTGTGTGAGACAACTGTTTTCCAGCCGCGAAGCTGTTGCGCGGAACTCATCGGCTTCCTTGCCCAGGAGTCAGTCGCGAACCTGATTTTTTAGCGCCGGAGAAAAAGGGGCCCGCGAGTGTAGTTGAAATCGGGCGACTAGGGGATGCGAATCAAGTTGGAGAAATTGAGGGACACTGTGGAAGGTTGCGTGGCGGGCGTACCGGGCCGCTTAAGGTCTTGGAGCCGCTGGAGTTAGTTCGCTTCGTGCTTTCGGGCTGCGAGGCGGGAGCAGGAACAGGGGGCGGTGCTTCGGTTCGAGGTCCCGAGGTGACTCGCGCGGGGGGAACCCCGGCGGTTAAGGTCACATCGGCCGCGGACTGCGCCAGTTCGTTGAGCAGGTCCAGATAGGCTTTCTGTTCCTGCAGCAGGGCTGTCTGCGTCGAAAATACGTTCAAGATGTCTGCCTGGCCGACGTCGAATTGGCGTTTGACGCGGGCCAGGTCTCCCGAAAGCGACTGCACCAAATTGGAGTGTTCCTTTTCGGCCAGAATTCTGGCGCGCTGGTAGCGCTCGAGGGCCGTCTGCACTTCGACGCGCGCTCTCATTCGCAGCGCGTTGAGTCCGATGACGCGCTGCGTGCATTCGGCCTCGCGCTGGCGCGCCAGCGGTTTTCCGGAGTCCCAAATCGGCAGGTTCATCTGGGCCGCGAACCCGAAGAACAGGGTTTCGAACTCGTCGCGTTCGTAATACGGACCAAACTGAATGTTTTGCACCGTGTTCGCCCGCGCCAGATCGGCGTTTGACTGGGCCACGTTGGCGCCAGCCTGGGCCGCACGCACGTCGGGCCGCTCATCCGCCAGGGTCTCTGCGAGTTGGCCCGAAGATTGAACCTCGCCCGGCGCAGAGCCCACTGTGTCAATCGGCAACCACTGAAAGTCTTCGAGTCGTCCGACCAACTCGAATGGCCGATCGCCGACAATGTTCAGTTGCCGTTCCAGGGCCGAAATCGCGAATTTGTAGTTCGCCTCGGCAAGGGCCGCTTGCTTTTGGCTTTGCCGCAAGGAAACGCGGGCGGCGATATCTTCCCCGGGCTTGGCGAGCCCCGCTTTATAGCGACGCTCGACGTCGGCGGCCAACTCTTCGTTGAGGCTCGCAGCCCGCTGTGCGAGATCGCGAAGGTCGCGCTGATAAATCGCCGTAAAAAACAGCTTCTCGGTCGTGGCCAAGGTGGTCAGTTCGGCGGCTACGACGTTCCAACGGATCTGGTTGAGAGCCGCGGTGGCGCTGGCCTCGCGATACCTCTGTTGGTGCGCGAGCTCGAGCGTCTGCAAAATGTAGACCGAGTTTCTGACAGCCAGCAGGTTGCCCATTGGGTCGCGCGCGTAGGGAAGGACTTCGGCCTTGATGTAGGGGTTGAACGGGTAGTGTTGGGCGACGTCCAACATTGCTTGGGCGACGGGTTCGCCTGCGCGAAGCGTGACGAGAGCGTCATTACGGTCCAAGGACGTGGCAATCGCCGCATCGAGCGTGAGTGGCACCGCGCCGGCATCAACCGCAGTTGCGGGTCCCACTGGCGCCGCGGAGCGCTCGCGACTAATGGCGTCTGCGGAAGTGAGTCGCCAGCACTTTGGCCCGCCGGTGCAGCAGGTCTCGAGTCCGATGCACCCGGCGCAGCGGGCACGGTCGTGGCGACGGTGAAATCGGCAACGAGGTGTTTCTGTGCCGAGTCGTCCTCTGTCGCGGACGCCGTGGCCGATCGATCGCCAGAATCCATAGCGAGTTCGATTCGCGGCGCCGCTTTATCGGCATCGGCTGGCGACGGCCCAGGAGTGGCGCGAACGGCCGTGATCGCACCGGTGGACAGACTTGCGCCGATCGGGAGTCGCGAACTGTCCGGCGACGTGCCAGCGGTTTGACAGCCGCCCAGGGCAGCAGCCAGAATCGCGATGACACGGAGGATCCGCTCCGATGAGCGAGCACACATCGGTTCACCTTCCCTGGAGACCGAATTCAGCTCGAAACCCAGCGCACGCGATCAATTCTTAAGCGTTTCTTTATCGTCGCATGCAGCCCTGAGCCGCTTCGGTAAAGCGGCACGTCGCGCGGTCTCATTCCTTCGATTTCGCGCGCGGACGATTCCCACTCGGCTGGGAGGGCGTCGTTCGCCAATCATCGGCACCCGCTGGAACGTAAGCTTGGGATGAATGAAAACTCACCGGTTTTTCGTCCTCAGTGCGTCCAGATTGAGATATTCTGAATGAGTAAAGAACTCCTAATAAAGCGGTGAGACGCACCTTGACGATAAGCACCCGTTTCGGAATTCTGCGCGTCGGATCTCTGGTCGCGGGAACTGTGCTGGCGCTTGTGGCGGTGGGCTGCGGACCCGCTTTCTTGGGCGAGGTGCCCCGGCCGACCGACGCGGCGAAGCCAGCGGCCGCCGATCACTCTGACGCCAAGGCAGAGGCCGGCGACGACAAGAAAGACCAGAAGGAAGAAAAGAAAGAAGAAAAGAAGGACGAAAAGGACGAGGAAAAAATCGCCGGACATGTCGAGGTCCGCTGCGTGACGGCCCGGCGCCTGCCGTTTGCGATCACCGTCGACGGTCTCGGACGAACGGAGCCGCTGCCGGAATGCGTCGGCTCCTTGACGGCTACGGTTGAAGGGCACGTGCACGGGCTGTTGGTGAAGCTCGGCGACACCGTCAAAGCCGACCAGGCGATTCTGCAACTCGACCCGACGGTGGCCAAAGCCACGCTCGCGGAGAAAGAGGCGAACCGGGACAGCCTGATCGCGGCCCTCAAGCTCTTGCAATCGCTGCCGCGTCCGGTCGAGACCAAAGCGGCTGAACTTGCCGTCGAGCAGGCAAAAATTGCCGTCGAACATGATCAGGCGCAGATCGAAAGTCTGCGTCCTCTTTTGCCGCACAACGAAGTTTCACCGAAGGTATTCCACGACGCGGAGGTGGCCCTCAAGCAGGCCCAGGTGCTGCTGCAGACCGCCCAGGCGCAGTTGAAGCTCATGTTGTCGGGACCGCGCCCGGAGGCGGTCGCCGAGGGTCAGACCAAAATCGCGATGGCCGAACAGGCAGTCGCCAGTTCTCGGGAAACGCTCGCGCTGCACACGCTGCGGGCCCCGATTGCCGGCGTCGTCGAATCGCTCAACTGTCACCCCGGCCAGACGCTGACGATCGGCACGTCGGTGGGCGAGGTGATCGACATTCGGCGGCTCTTCGTGACGGTCTATTTTCCGGCCCGAGTCACCCGCTTGCTGCAGCCGGGAATGGTGGCGCGCGTCGACTTGTCCGAGGGCGCCCATCCCGCGTCCGAGTCGGATGCGAAGGACGTCGTCAGCGGCAAAGTGACCTTCATCGGCAGCGCGGCGGATCCCCAAACGGGGAATTACGCCGTTCGGATCCTGATGGAAAACACAGGCATGCGTCTGCGTTTGGGCCAGGTGGTCAAGGCCATCGTCGTGCTGAAGAACGAAGAGCCGCAGATCGCCGTGCCCGAAGCCGCGATTTTCGACCAGGGCGAGGGCCCGCTGTTGGCGGTCGTGCGAGACGGAAAGATCAAGCTCTTGCATCCGGAGCTTGGCGCCACAGAAGGGGGCAACGTCGCGGTGGCCAAGACCGATCTCAAGGAGGGGGAGCCGGTCGTCATCGAAGGAGCCTACGGAGTGGCTGATGACACGGAGGCCAAAATTCTGCAAGAGCCACCCGCTGCCGCTGAATCAAAGGAGAAGGGCGAGTCAAAGGACAAGGACGAATCGAAGGCTAACGCCGAATCGAAGGGCGTTTCAGAATCCAAAGACAAAGCTGAGTCGAAGGGCACTGCGAAGGCGGGAGCGCACGAGTGAGCGCACCTCCTTTGGAATCGGTCCGGGCGCCACGGTCCGAAGCTCTTCCTGCTGTTGACGGTCATCCGGAAGTCAAATCGGGCCGCGGGCTCAACCTGGTCGCCGCCGCGCGGCCCTACTTCGGCCTGATCGTGCTGACGTCGCTCTTGCTGAGCGCGCTGGGCGTGGTGGCCATGCTGCACATGCCCAGCGGCATCTATCCCGAGGTCGCCTTTCCGCGAGTCGTCGTCATCGCACAGACGCCGGGCCTGGCGGTCAAGGACGTCGAAATCTCCGTGACGCGTCCGATCGAGGAGCAGGTGAGCATCGTGCTCGGCGTGATCCGCGTGCGGTCGAAGTCGGTGCGCGGAGCGAGCGAAATCAATATCGATTTCTCGCCCGGCACCAACATGATCCAGGCGCTGAACGACGTGCGGGCCCGCATGGCCGAACTTGGCTCGCAATTGCCTGTGGGCACGAGCACGATCGTCGAGCGGCAAACGCCGTCGATCTTCCCGATCATTTCGTTCGTCGTGACGGGGGGCAAGGATCCGTCGGCTCTCTACGACTATGCCTATTACGATTTGCGGCCCCGCATCAGCCGCATTCCGCATGTTTCGTACGTGACGGTGCAGGGGGGCGACATCCGGGAGATCGTCGTCGAGGTCGATCCGAAGACGTTAGTCGCCGCGAATCTCTCCATCGCCGACGTAGCCGACCGGCTCGGCCGCGAGCATCGGCTGAAGGCCGTGGGCCGACTGGACCAGGGAATCCTGCAGTACCAGGTGCTGGCCGACACGGTCGCCGACGCCCCGGTCGATCTCGAAAGCGTGGTGATCGTCGAGAAGAACGGCCAGCCGCTGCGCGTGCGGGACCTGGGCCGCGTCATTGTTTCGCATGAAGACCGCACCAAGGCGATCCGTTCCGATGGCAAAAACGCGGTTGCGCTGACGGTCTTTCGTCAATTGGGCGGCAACGCGCTCTCCATCTCCAACGATTTGAATACCGTGCTGGCCGACGCGCGCAAATCGACTCCCGCAGGGATCGAGATCACGCCGGTCTACGATCAAGGGAACCTGGTGCGCACGGCCGTCGAAAACGTGCGTGACGCGATCCTCTACGGCGCGCTGATCAGCGTCGCCATTCTGCTCTTGTTCCTCAAAAGCATTCGGGCCACGTTGATTGCCTCGCTCGCCATTCCGCTCAGCTTGTTGATCACGTTCGTCTTTCTGTACCTCACGGGCGACACGCTCAACCTGATGTCGCTGGGCGGACTGGCCGTCGCGATCGGGCTGATTATCGACGACACCGTCGTGGTCATCGAAAACATCTCGCGGCATTTGGCCGCCGGCGAGACTGGGGATGGCGCCATCGACCGCGCCAGCAAAGAGATCAGCGGCGCCGTCATCGGTTCGACCTTCACAACGATCCTGGTGTTCCTGCCGCTGGCATTCGTGCGCGGCGTAATTGGCCAGTTCTTTCAATCGTTGAGTCTGGCCCTTTCGGTTTCGCTCTTGGTCTCGATGGTAGTCAGTCTCACAATCATCCCCGTGCTCGCCTCCCGATTCCTGGCTCGTCGCGCCATGCCGACCACCGGCCCGATCTATGCCATTTTTGCCAATGGTTACGAGGGGCTACTTCGAGCCGGGCTTCGTTTTCCGCGCGTGAGCGTGCTGTTGGCCCTGTTGATGGTCTTTCCAGTGTGGTGGCTGGCCACAAACGTCAAATGGGGCTTCATGCCCGACATGGACGAAGGGGCGTTCGTCATCGACTACTGGATGCCGGTCGGAACGTCCTTGAACCAGACCGACAAAGTCGTGCGGCGGGTCGAAGACATCCTGCAGAAGAATGAGTCCGTGGCGGGTTATATCCGCCGCACCGGGGCGGAACTCGGTTTCTATGCTACGGAGCCGCATCGCGGGGACATTCTCGTCAGCCTCAAGCCGGCCGGCCAACGAGAAAAAATGCAGGACATCATGGACGACCTCGAAAAAGAGATCAAAGGCGCCGTGCCCGAGCTGGCGCCCAAGCTCGAGCTGGTCCCGCTGGTTCGCGACCAGATCAACGATCTCTCCGGCGTCGACAAGCCGATCGAGGTCAAAATCTTCGGCCCTGATTTCAACGTGATCCGCGAGCTGGCTGAAAAGGCGGGACAGATCGCCGAAAAAATTCCCGGCATCGGCGAAGTCAACTCGAACGTGGAGTTGGGCAATCCCGACATCGTCGTCCGCACCAAGAGCGCCGAAGCTGCGCGGCTGGGGCTCACGCAGATGGACGTCGAGGCGCAGCTCAACGCGGCCCTCTACGGCCAGGTCGCCGCGACGCTGCCCGAGCAGGACCGCATGACCAAGATCCGCGTGCGCTACCCCAACACCGTGCGCTACAATCGCAAAGATCTGGGCAAGCTGCCGATCAGCTTCTTGGCCGCGGCTCCGGCCGCCACTCCCACCGCGAATGCGGCCGCGCCGGTACCCAGCGGACTCAACTTCGTTCCTCTGGAGAATCTGGCATCGATCGACTTGAAGTCGCAGCGCCAACGAGAAATGGCGCGAGAACCAGCAACCGGTCATTACGGTCACAGGCGAACTTAAAGAAGGTGCCGACCTGGCAGGGGTGAACCAGGCGCTCGCCGCCAAGCTGGCCGACGTGCAGTTCCCCGCGGGCTATCGCTGGGAACTGGCGGGCAGCTATCGGGCCACGCAGGAGTCGTTCGCCAGTCTGTTGACGGTCATGGTGGTGGCGTCGGCTCTCGTCTTCTTGCTCCTGGGCCTGCAATTCAAGAGCGTGATCCTGCCCTTGTTGATCTTCCTCGCCCAGCCGATTTCAATCGCCGCTGCTTTGTTCGCGCTGTGGATCACCGGGACGCCGCTCAACGTCTCCTCATTTATGGGCGCGATTCTCTTGATCGGCCTGGACGTCAAGAACGGGATCATCCTGATCGAATACATCGGCCAGCTGCGCGCCGGTGGAATGCCGCTGCACGAAGCGCTGTTGGTTGCCGGCCGCACGCGGTTTCGTCCCATTCTGATGACGAGCCTGACCGCGATCTGCGGGCTAATTCCGTTGGCCCTGGGCCACGGGCCCGGCGCCCAGATGCAGCAGCCGCTGGCGATCGCAGTCATCGGCGGACTGACCGCCAACATGCTGGTGACGCGGCTCTTGGTGCCGATCGGCTATCAGGTCATCCAAGGCTGGCACAAAGAGCCGGCCGAGCGAATGGCGACCGCCTGACGCGGGAGGCGATCCGAGTCTCGCTGAAGCGGTTCGACCTCAGCCACCCTTTGAGGGGCCTTACAAACTCCAGCCGGTGCGATACGCGACTCGCAGGAACTGATCGGCCTCGGGACAGTTGGTGGCGCGGGCGGCCGCCGAATCCCAGACAAGCTCTTTCTGTCCGACGCGATACGAAACGTTCCCCAAGTGTCCCGCCTCGGTCAGCAATCCGCCATATTCGAATGGCGACGACGTCTTTCCCTCGCCGCGGATGGCTTGGAACCATTCCTGATGGTGTCCGGGTGAGTTGGGAACGGTTTGCGGAACGTTCGGCTCTTCAAGTCCCGGTTCGAGGAACAACTTCCGCGTCTTGTAGTCGACCAGCAGCCGTCCGTTCTCGCCCTCGAACAGCACGGCCGAGCTTTTGCCGTACACGTCGATCCACTCGGGCTTGTACTTGCCTTGGTACCAGGTGAGGTGGACGGGGGGCTGATTGCCGCGGGCGGGGAACTTGTACTCGACGCGCATCGCGTCGGGCATCGGGTTGTCGCCGTCGTGGGTCTTCTTGCCCCAGGCGTGCACGGTCTCGGGATACTTGAGATCGAGCGACCAGAACGGAACGTCCATGTAGTGGCAGCAGAAGTCGGCCAGATGTCCGCCGCCGAAGTCCCACCAGTAGCGCCAGTCGAAGTGATAGAAGGCCGGATCGAAGGGGCGATAGGCGACGGGTCCCAGCCACAGGTCGTAATTGAGGCCCGGAGGCACGTGCGCGTTCTTCGCGAGCTTCATCGGTTTGACGCTGGTCTTCTGCCAGATGTAGACGCGGCCGATCGGCCCCAGCACTCCCGCCCGCACAATGTCGACGGCGCGGCGATAGTTCGAAGCGGCGTGGATTTGGTTGCCCGTCTGCGTCGGGACCTTGGCGGCCTCGGCGGCAGCCAGCAGGATTCGCAGTTCATGGACGGTCTTCGTGAGCGGTTTCTCGCTGTAGACGGGAAGCCCGCGCCGCAACGCGTTCACGACGACGACTGCATGATTGTGATCGGGCGTCGCCACCACGACCCCGTCCAGCCCTTTGAGGTCAAGCACGCGGCGGAAGTCGTCGAATTTCTGGGCGTCCGGATGTTTGGCCGCCGTTGCGCCCAGCCGGGCGGCGTCAACGTCGCACAGCGCCACGATGTTTTGAGACGAGACCTCGCGAAGGTTGTCCAAGCCCCGAGGCCCGAGCCCGATCACCGCAAGGTCGAGCCGCTCGTTAGGACTCTTTGAGCCCGTGGCCGCGGAAGCGGGCCGAGACAGCAGGTGTGCCGAGGAAATGGCCGTTCCCGCAGCGAGCGCCGATTGCAGGAAGCGGCGACGATCAACGGCAATCGCGGGATCGCGGGCATCCGACGGCGTTCGACTTTCCACGGTCCTCGGCTCCCGAATTCTAGGCGTTCTTCAAGCGTGCGGCTCGGTCATGCCAAACGGATCGAGCGCCTCGTTTAATGTGCTTTCCGGCAGAATTTTCTTCTCGAGGCACAGTTCGCGGATCGTCTTGCCCGTCTTGAAGGCTTCCTTGGCCAATTGGGCCGCCTTTTCGTACCCGATGTGCGGATTCAAACTGGTGACCATCGACAGGCTTTTTTCGACCGACGCTTCGCACGCTTCGGGATTGGCCTCCATCTCGAGGACGCAGAAGTCGACGAACGCCTGGCTGGAGTTGGCCAGCAAGCGAGTGCTCTCCAGGGTGACGGCCCCCATTACCGGCATCATGATGTTGAGCTGAAATTGCCCGCCCGCCGCGCCGCTGACCGTGATCGTCTGATCGTTGCCCATCACGCGGGCGGCCACCTGCATCATGCTCTCGCACATCACCGGGTTGACCTTGCCCGGCATGATCGAGCTCCCCGGCTGCCGGTCGGGGAGTTTCAGCTCATAGAAACCGCAACGCGGCCCCGATCCTAACCAGCGAATATTGTTGGCGACGTTGAAGAGCGTGACGGCAATAGTTTTCAGTTCGCCGTGACACTCGACGAGCCCGTCACGTTGGGCCATGGACTCAAAGTGGTTCGCCGCTTCGACGAAGGAGATGCCTGTCTCTTTGGCCAAAGCCGCCGAAACTCGACGGCCGAATTCGGGATGCGTGTTGATGCCCGTGCCAACGGCCGTTCCGCCGACGGCCAACTCCAAAACGGCAGCCAGCGCCCGTTCGGCCCGTTCGACCGAAAGCGCGATCTGGCGAGCCAGCCCTCCGATCTCCTGTCCCAACCTGATCGGAGTTGCGTCGGCCAGGTGCGTCCGGCCGATCTTGATGATCTTGTCCCATTCTTTGGCCTTGTCGGCCAGGGCGTCGGCCAGGCGTTTCAGCGCAGGGACAAGTTGATTGCGAATCGCCACGCCGACGGCCACGTGGATGGCGGTGGGAAACATATCGTTTGTGCTTTGCCCCATGTTGACGTGATCGTTGGGATGGATCGGCTTCTCGGCTCCGAACGGATTGACGCCCAACAGCTCGGCAGCCCGGCTGCCGATGACCTCGTTGGCGTTCATATTGCTCGAGGTGCCCGAACCCGTCTGATACACGTCGATGGGGAATTGATCGTCGAATTTGCCCTCGGCCACCTCCCGCGCGGCCGACAAAAGTGCTTCGATTTGCTTGTCGTTGAGGCGGTTCTTGCCCGTGTGAGCGAGCTTGCCCAAGTCGCGGTTGGCGATGGCCGCTGCCCATTTGACCAGTCCGAGGGCGTGGACTAGTTCGGGCGGCAAGCCGCTGCCCGAGATTGGAAAGTTTTCGACCGCGCGCTGTGTTTGCGCGCATAATAGGCGCGGGCCGGCACGTTGACGTCCCCCATAGAGTCGCGCTCGACGCGGTGTTCGCTCATCGGCTGTGTTTCCTCATTTGGTCATCGCTGAATATAGCGTTTCACGAAGGATTGGTCAGGGGCCGGGACCGGGTCAGGAGCCGCTCAAGGGGGCGTGTTCCGTGAAAATTCGTCTCTTAGGTTTGCCGGTTTCGACTCTCAACGAGAGAATGAGTAGAGGCTCTTACTTCTCAGCGTCGAATTCCGCCTGAGCATTCCACAGCAACGGACGTCCGTGCCGATTATCGCTTCGCACTCCCGACGTTCGGGTTATGCTGTAGGGCTGTTGCCCTCAAGGTGACGCGACGTGCTGGATTTCTTCTCTTCGCTATTTCGCTCCGGCGGCTTCCACCATGGGACTTCTCCCTCGTGGAACGGTCCGCTGGTCGGACTGCACGTCGCCACCTCCCTGGCGATCTGGCTCGCATTCACGACCACTCTGATCGCCCTCAACTATTACATTCTTCGCCGTCAAAACGCGCGGGTCTCGCGCGCGTTCTGGGTCTTCGAGGGTTTTCTGTTCGCAGGCGGCACGCTGCACCTGATGAACTCCCTGATGTTCCTGTGGCCCGTCTATCGCTTCCTCGGCCTGTTGCAGCTTTTGACCGCGGTGCTTTGTTGGGCCGCGGTCATTTCGCTGATTCCCGTCATCCCGCGGATCCTGGCCCTGCGGAAGCCGGAGGAGCTGGCCAAAGAGGTTGCTGAACGGAAGAAGGCTGAGGAGACGTTGCGAGTCAGCGAACACCGCTTTCGCACGATGGCCGATACCATGCCCGCGATGGTGGCCATCTTCCAGGGGACGGGGCACGCCTACGTCAATCCCACCTCCCAGGCGATCATGGGCTATTCCCGTGAAGAACTGTTCAATCTCAGCTTTATCGATTACGTCCATCCCGATTTCCGGCAAAAGGTGATGGAGCGGAGCGTGGCCCGCCAGCGCGGCGAAAAGGTCGAATCGCGCTACGAGATTCGACTCGTCGCCAAGGGCGGCCGCGAACTGTGGGTCGATTTCTCGGCGACTCCGATCGAATACGACGGCAAACCCGCAATTCTCGGCATCGCCATCGACATCTCCCAGCGCAAGCAGATGGAACAGGCGCTGCGGACCGCCATGGAGGAAGCCGAGGCCGCCAGCCGCGCGAAGAGCACGTTCCTGGCGAATATGAGCCACGAGATCCGCACGCCGATGAACGCGGTGCTGGGAATGACCGACCTGGTGCTCGACACCGAGCTGACCCGCGACCAGCGGCAGCACCTCGAGACGGCCCGCGATTCGGCCGAATCGCTGTTGGCGATCATCAACGACATCCTCGACTTTTCAAAGATCGAGGCGGGCAAGCTCGATTTGGAATTGGCGCCGTTCAATCTGCGGGAAACGGTTGAGGACACGGTCCGCTCACTGGCCGTCCGTGCTCACGGACAGGGGATCGAGCTGGCCTGTCGCATCGCCCCCGATACGCCGGAAACGGTCGTCGGCGACCGCGTCCGATTGCGGCAAGTGCTCACTAACCTTGTCGGCAACGCGGTCAAATTCACCCCGCGCGGCGAAGTTGTGATGGACGTCCATTCGACCGGCGACGGGGACGGCCGCGCGAAGCTGCAATTCAGCGTGGTCGACACGGGCATCGGCATTCCGCAGGAAAAGCTGGAATCGATCTTCAAGGCCTTCGAACAAGCCGACGCCTCGATGACCCGCCGTTACGGCGGCACAGGGCTCGGGCTGGCGATTACCTCGCGATTGATCGAGCTGATGAACGGCAAGATTTGGGTCGAAAGCCGGCCCGGCCACGGCAGCACGTTTCATTTCACCGCGTCCTTCGAGCTTCCCGAAGCGACGACGCAGGCCCGGGCCCGGTTTGGGCCGATGCAAATCGTCGGGACGAAGGTGCTGGTTGTGGACGACAACGCCACCAATCGGCGGATTCTCGACGAAATCCTGCGCAACTGGGGAATGGTGCCCGTTTCCGCCAGCGGAGCCGACGAGGCCCAGGTTCTCCTGCGCGAAGCGGCGCAACTCGGCAGCCCGTTCCCCATTGTCCTCTCCGACGTCAACATGCCGGTCGTCGATGGTTTTGAATTTGTCGATCGCTGCCGCCGCGATCAAGCCCTGCAATCGACGGTCTTCGTGATGCTGACATCGGCCACTCGCTCGGGCGACGCAGCGCTCGGCAAGAAGCTGGGGATTGCCGCTCAGCTCGTCAAACCGGTCAAGCAGTCGGAGCTTTATGACGCGGTCATGGAAGCCTTGGGGATTGCGGCGCCCGCCTTCGAGGGGGATAAGCAAGCGACCTCCGCCCCAGCGAGCGGCCCACTGCGAATCCTGCTCGCCGAAGATAGCGTGCCCAATCAAAAGCTGGCGATCGGGCTGCTTTCCAAATGGGGATATACGACGGTCGTCGCGACCGACGGCCAGCAAGCGGTCGATCGGGCGCTCTCCGACCGAAATCTCGATTTGATCCTGATGGACGTGCAGATGCCGGAATTGGACGGGTTCGAAGCGACGCGACGCATTCGCGAGGCCGAACACTCTGAGGGTCGCCGGCGCACGCCGATCATCGCGATGACGGCCCACGCGATGAAAGGCGACCGGGAACGCTGCCTTCAGGCCGGAATGGATGGTTACATTTCCAAGCCCGTGCGAGCTCCCGAGCTGTCGAAGACAATCGCCCAGTTCGCTCAGATGGATTCCGCCGATTGCGGCTGCGACATTCTGGAAAGCGACACGGCCGTGCCGCTCTCCGACTCGCAGGTTGGGCACGCGCCGCACAGAGACACATCGACCGGTCCCCAAAAGCAAGACGCCGCAGGTGCAAGCCTTGTCGATTGGAACGTGGGCCTGGCCAGCGTCGGCGGAGATCGCGAACTCTTGCTGTCGGTGGTGTCGGCGGCCCTCGAGGAATGGCCGAGACTCGTCACGCAGCTTCACGACGCTCTCTTGCGGCAGGACGATGCGACAGTCCGCCGCGTGTTCCACACCCTCAAAAACGCCTTCCGCACGTTGGGGGCCAAACAAGCCGGCGAGCTCGCTGAGCGTTTGGAGATCTCCGACCGGACTCACGAGTTCCCTGCTTCGTCCGTCGCGGAGCTTGTCGAAGCCGTCCAACGAGTGACGGGCGAACTCGAGGCCTTCGTCGGCGACCCCCAGCGAGTCTGAGCGGCGCGGCCTCAATCATCCCCTCAACGAGGCCTGTTGCAACAGGCGGTCGGTTTCGCGATAGGCTTCGCGGACCCACTCCTCAACCCTGTCGGGCTCGGGCGAGTATTCGAGTTCGATCGAAATCGCACCCTCGACGCCCAGCGACTTGATCTCCCGCAGATACGGCGGGAAATCAACGACGCCGCGGCCCGGCGGCAAATCGCCGTGCACCTTGCCGTCGCAATCCGACAGATGCACGTGGATCGCCTTTCCCAGCAGCTTGCGAATCTCTTTCGGCTCGACGTGTGCGAGATGGAGATGCGAGACGTCGATGTTCGCTTTGAGGGCCGGATGATCGGCCTGGTCGAGGAAGGCGGCCATCCGTTCGACGCTGTTCAAGAGTGACAGCGGGAATGGCTCCAACTCCAGCGCGATTTGCACGTCGAGCGACTGGGCATGGTCGGCCAATCGGCGACAGTTGTCGAGGGCCGTTTGCCACTGCTCAGCCGGCGGAATGACTTCGCGGTTCCAGATGTACTCGCCCAGCACGAGCAGCAGATTCTTGGCTTCGAGTTCGTAGACGAGATCGAGATACGCTTGGGCCCGCTCGACATGAAAACGCTGCACGCTCGGGTTGAAATCGATAAGACCGACCGCCACGCAGCAGACCGAAATGATCGGCAATTGTTGTCGCCGACACTCGTCGCGGATCAGCCGCCGCTCACGGATGTCGATTTCCAGCGGGTCGGCAAAGATATCGATCGAGTCGAAGCCGATTTCCTTCGTCTTCTTGATGCCCCAGGTCGTCCCACGTCCGGCCTGGGCCCACGCGGAGTTGATGAGTCCAAGCTGCATGGTTCACGTCACGGTTTTGCACTCAGGGTTTGGCACTCATGGTTTTGCCCAGTGGAGCGGTCGAATCACGTCGCTTGCCAAAAGCACGCCGAAAATCATGCCGGCCAGCAATAAGCCGATGAGCACTCTCAGTCCGCCGGTCTCGCCGAACCAGCGGGCCAGCCGTCTCCCCTTTCGCGTGTTTTCAAAAAACCAGCGGTGCCTCCAGAGCCCGTGAAGGCACAGCAGGGCGACCATCACGCCCATTGCTATCTGCGAAGAGATCATTTCATGAGGATAGCAGGCGCCTTTCACGTAGGGCAGGCTCTGCCTGCCGACATCGTAGCCGCCTGGATGATCGGCGGCAGGCACAGCCTGCCCTACGCGATCCTAGAAGCGCTCCGGCGTGTCGAAGCGGATAAACTGAACGAGCATCGCAGGAACTGAGAGGGGAGTCCAAAAAAATGCCGCGCTTGGGCGTGAACATCGATCATGTTGCCACGATCCGGCAGGCCCGTCGGACGATCGAGCCGGACCCGGTCTGGGCCGCGGCGCTCGCTGAGCTTGCCGGGGCCGACGGAATTACCCTGCACCTCCGCGAAGATCGTCGCCATATCCAAGACCGCGATCTGCGCGTGTTGAAACAAACCGTGCAGGTGAAGCTCAATTTGGAGATGGCGGCCGAGCCGAGCATCACCGAGATTGCCGTCGACGTGCATCCGGACCAGGCGACGCTCGTGCCCGAACGGCGCGAGGAAGTCACCACCGAAGGGGGGCTCGACGTCGTCGGGAATCGGGAGCGGGTCGCCAAGTGTGTCAAGCGGCTGCTCGAGGCAGGGATCGAGGTGAGCCTGTTCATCGATGCCGATCGGGCACAAATCGACGCGTCGCAGAAGTTGGGCGCTCGGGCGGTGGAGCTGCACACGGGCCGCTATGCCGACGCCAAGACTCCCGCTGAGCAGGACCGCGAGCTGGCCCAGCTGGTCGACGCCGGCCGCTGGGCGCTCGAGCGCGGCCTTTTGCTGCACATGGGTCACGGCTTGACCTATCGCAACGTGACCCCGGTCGCCCGCATCGCTGGCGTCAGCGAGCTCAACATCGGGCACAGTATCGTCGCCCGCGCGGTGATGGTCGGCTTCGAGCGGGCCGTGCGAGAGATGAAGGAACTGGTCGCCGGGTGAACCGCTGCGGGGCGCGTCATCGCAAGCCGAACGAGATTTCTCGTTCGGACCCAATCCAGCGCTCATGGTTTGCCGCCCCTAGCTGGCTTTTCAGTTGAACGAGCGCGTTGTCGCGCCTTTCGCAGCGCTTCCAGAAACGGCGGGACGGCGAAATGGTAGGAGGGGTGCTGCAGTCCGACTAAACCGATCGTGTCGAAGTTGTCTTCGGTTTGCTTCGCAATCCGAGCGGGATCCGCGTTGAAGTCAATCCAGACAAAGTCGGCGACGTGCTCGCATCCATCGGTCATTCGGTAGACCTCATTGACCTTGTTGCTTGTCTGCTCGAGGTCGGCCCACGATCGAGGCCACGCGCCGTTGTGTTTTGTCACATATTCTTCGACGGCCTGGAGCGTCATCTGCGCCGCGGGCAAACCTTTTTCCGCGTGCCGTCCTGCGGAAATGTCGACGTAGGCCCGCAAGCCTACCAACCCCATTCCAAGCGCAATCAAAGCGAAGATTGATCGCTTCCGCCACCACGATGACCCGCCGCCGGTGCTGTCACTGATGGACATCGAAAATCTCACCCCCGCCGGATCGCATCCATCGGCATCATGCGCATGGCCCAGATTGCAGGATAAAGGCCGCCGGCAATCCCCAACACCGTGCTGAACGCCAGGCCGAAGAGCAGCAGGCCCGGCGTGGCGACGAGGTGGATGCGGTCGGGCCAGATCGAATTGATTCCGCGCGTCCCGATCCACCCGACGATGCAGCCAAAGATTCCCCCAAAGAAGCCGAGGACGGCACTTTCCGAGGTAATCAGCCGCAGCACGTCGTAGCGGGACCAGCCGTTCGCCTTGAGAATCCCGAACTCGATGATCCGCTCGGTGACGCTCATCAGCATGGTGTTGACGATGCTCAAGACGGCAATCGTCACTCCGATCCCGCTCATGATCGCGAGAAACAAATCGAGGTCGGCGCTGAAGTCCTGAAAGCGGCTGGCCCAATCGGTGGGACTGCGCACCTCGATCGGCAATAGCGGAGGCCGCCCCGTTGCACTGCCAAGTGTTCCGACAGCAGACGCCGCCCCTTTCGAATTAACCGCCGGCAGCGCGCTCTTGCCGATTGGGTCGGTGCCATTCACGGCCCCCGTCGGAAGAGTGACTCCTGAAAGCAGGCGGATGAGGAGGTCAAACAAGAAGTTGCCGCTGGCGATCGGTTCTTTGCTCGTCGAGGGTTGCCAGGGCTCGATCTCGCGCCCTTTGAATTCCTGCTGGATCCGCGGCCCGAGGACGGTATCGGGAACGTCGCCGGTTTGCTCGATGTAAAACGCGCACACCGAGTCCTTGCCGAATCGAGTGATCCGCCGCACCTCGTCGATGTCCAGAATCAAAGCGATGTCCAACAGCAGGGATCCACAGTTGTAGGTTCCCACGATCTTCAAATCGCTGCCGCCGACATTCAGGGTGTCGCCGACCGTTTTGTGAAATTCCTCCGCGATCGACTTGCTGATGACCGTGTTGAGCGTCCCCTTGTCGGCCTCTTCGAGAAAGCGGCCGGCGACGATGTCCTTTTGATAAACGCGGTTCGTCAGTTGCCGTCGCGTCGGGATGTCGATGCCGAACAGAAAACGGGGCGGGCTGATGATCATCTTGCCGTCGATGACGTTCGCCCGCACCCAGATTTCCGGCGTCACCAACGCCACGCCCGGGACTTTCGCGATCTCGCGACCCCACGCCGCCGGCAGGCGCGAGAAAATCGGGATGGGTGCGCCCGGCTGCATCGCCACGAGGCCCGTGATGCGACTGAACGTGGTGTCGACCAGGTCGTCCAGCCCCTTGGCCACCGAAAACAGGCCGATCATTCCCATGATGGCCACGGTCAGCCCCACCAGTGAGAGCGCGCTGCGCATCGGCCGCGTCAGCAGGTTGCGAAGCGCGAACTTCAACATTCGTTGGCAGTCCAGCTCTAAAGAATCTCTGATCGAATAATAGTGATGCGAAGAGCACAGGAGAAAAGATTTTGAACAGGAGGGAACGGAGGCAACGGAGCAAATCAAAGCCGTGATCGTCTTTTCTCCGTTACCTCTGTTACCTCCTGTTCAAATTCTGAGTTTCATGTCCGTTGCGTGGGATTCGGCTCAGGAGGGTCAGAATGCACTCTCACCGTGGCCGGCACCGCTGCCGACGTGCCACCACCTGCCGCGGAGATTCTGCGAGATCCAAAACTCTAAGGATAGGCACCGCTCCGCGCAAGCGAAAGGACGGCGGCGTTTGGCGGCTCTTGAATCGCTCGCGCGACGCTCCCTACAATGATGCACCGCGCAGCCGGTCGCGGCATTCATCCATGCCAGAAATCGATTACTACAAGACGCTGGGCATCAATCGCGGCGCCTCGGCTGAAGAAATCCGCAAGGCCTACAAAAAGCTCGCGCGCAAGTATCACCCCGACGTCCGCCCGGGGGATAAAGACGCTGCCGACCAGTTCAAAAAGGTCCAACAGGCCTATTCTGTCCTTGGCGACGCGGACAAACGTGTCCAATACGACCGCTACGGCCACGCCTTCGATGGCGGCCGCGGCGGCGGTCCTTACCGCACGGCCTGGGCCAGCGGCCCGGACGGCACCCACGCCGTCGACCTGAGCGACCTGCTCGGCCAGTTCTTCGGCGGCGGCGCAGAGGGATTTCGTGGGGGGGCCGGCGGCGCGCACTTCGAACGCCACCCGTTTCCCGGTGGGGGCCCGTCGGGCGAGGCGCATTTTGGGCACGCGCATGCGACCGGCGAACCGCGCAAGGGCGAGGACATCACGTTCGAGGTCACTGTCCCCTTCCAGGTCGCGGCCGAAGGGGGCAATCACGGACTCCAAATCCGACGCGGAGAAAATACCGAGCGCATCAACGTGAAGATCCCCGCCGGGGTCCAGGATGGGACCACAATTCGACTGGCCGGCCAGGGACAGCCCAGCCCAACGGGTGGACCGGCCGGCGACCTGCTGCTAACAGTGCAAGTCGCTCCTCACCCCTACTTCTACCGTGAGGGCAACAACCTGCTGGTCGACGTGCCGATCACCCCGTCCGAAGCAGCCCTCGGCACTAAGGTCGAAATTCCCACGCTGTCGGAAGGGCACGTCAACGTAACGGTGCCGCCGGGCACCTCCAGCGGAACGCGACTGCGGCTGCGCGGCAAAGGGGTGCCCCATCCCAAGACGCACGAGCGGGGCGATCAATTCGTCGTCGTCAAAATCGTCATCCCGCACGAAACCAGCGAAGCCGCCCAAAAACTCTACAGCGAGCTGGCCACAATCGAGCCGCAGGCGCCGCGCTCGGGACTGTGGTAAGGCCGCTCCGACCTAAGAACCAGGCTCAGAGTCCGGCAGTGGAGGAGTCTGGAGCAGCATCGCTGCGTCCGGCGCGTAGACCAACTCGATTGACGCGCGCGAGAAGATCTCGTCCAACGCCTTCCTCTGCAATTCTCGCCGGATCAGTCCGCGGATCGACTGTTCGACCTCCTCGAAAGGTTTCAAACCGGCCGCGACGCGGCTGACAACACGGACGACGCGCAGCGAGTGGTCGGTTCGGATGATGGGGCTCGTCGCACCTTCCGGCAGCTGCCGCAGCGCGGCGGCCGTTTTTTCGTCCGCGATACTGTCCGCTCTAGTCGGCGTTTGCCAGCCCCCGTGGTCCGCTTCCGGGCCGTCGGAGAATTTCTTCGCGACGACCTCAAAAGGCGTTCCTTGGTGCAACTGTGCCAGTGCCGTGCCCATTAGACTGTGGGCTTTTTGCGGTCCAATGTATTCGCCCAGTGCCGCAGCGGATTGAATTAACTCGTCGGTCTTGCGTTCCGTTTCCTTAACCTCGGCGGCGAGCCTCTCGGCGTTGGTGGGAGCGGCCTCGGTTCTTGGCTTCGATTCTGCGTCGCGGTTCGCCGGTGGGAACAAGCCGGTGTCCGCGGTGTCAAAATCGCTTCCGGTCACGATCAACTTGGTTTCGCTCTTCTTGGGTTCTGCCCAATCTGTGAGAGTCTCGGTGCCCGGCGGGGCCTGTTTCGTGTCGGTTCGGACAGTCGCCGTTCGGCCTTTGTCGAAATTGATCTCCAGCAGTTGCCAGATAACTTTCTCCGGAGTGGCGTAGGGACCGCGATCAGCCTGGTAGTAAGCCCGCGCTTGCCTCCAGACCAGGTCGTCATCCGGGGAGTTCGTGCGTAAGTACTCGACTGAGATCAGTCGGTAACGGAATTCGGCCTGCAAGCTCGCCAGCGACGTTCCTTGTTTGCGCAATCCGCGATCGACCTCGTCGCGGGTAGAAGCCTTAAGATCGCCCTTGAGCCGTGCGACATACTTGTCGAACTCTTTGACCACGGCGTCCTCGACTGTCTTTCTCTCTTCCGCATCCAGTCTGGCCAGGTAAGCCTGAGTCAGCAGCCGAGTTTTTACGAATTCGCTCAGGTACTTTTTAATCGCCTCGTCCTGCAGCGATCGGAATTCCGCCTCCGTAGCGCGACCGTCGGCCAGCTCCGCGCTTGCCAAAAAAAGGCTGCGGCCACAGTTCAGCGGGTCGACAAAAGCCCGCTCCAACAACTCGGAGGCTAAGATCGGCTGACCGTTCACTCGTGCAACGATTTCCTTGCCGGTCAGGCGCTCGTGGAGGTTGACTTTCGCATGATCGACAACCAGATCGGGGAATTGCGTCCCGGACTCCGCGGGACAGATCCATGCTGTCGACGCCACAGTCTCAAGCATCGAACAGACCGACAGTCGGTATTTCAGCCGCGCCGGAAATTGTACCGGTGTGTGAAACGAGCCCTTCGTGTCGAGCGTCGCCCGGAACCTCCGCGAAGGATCGGGTGAATCCGCGACGTCGATCACGATTTGCGCGCCTGAAAGTGGCTTGCGGTCCTCTCCGAGCACGCGACCGGCCAACGCGACGCATTTCTCGTTGGCCCGGAGTTGATACGTCTTACCACCGCCTGCGACCGTCGTGACCGGCTCGCTAAGCGGAACTCCGGCTCGCACCGACAATAGGGTGACCTTCGTTCCCGCCGCGATACCTCCAAACTGGAAGCGCCCCGCGGAATCGGTGGTCGCCCAATGCAGGGTCTCGGCCGCCGGTCCTTTGCCGGGGGCCGTTTCATCGCGCCAGCTGCCGCGAATGAGGACGCAAGCGAGCGGCTGCCCGGAGGCGTCAGTCGCGCTGCCGCTGATCGTGCAAGACCGCACGAGTTCGAATGGCTTGAACTCGAATCGCTCTCCATCGGCAGGCAACTGAACCGCGGTGTCGTGACTCGCGATGGAACGAAGGTATCCCTCCGGTATCTCGCACTCGACGTAGAACATTTCACCGGGAGTAAGCTGAATCCGCGCACGACCCTGCTCGTCGGTTCGAGCCCAGTCCGGCAGTTGGGTCTGCGTGACTGATTGTTCTGTGTCGACCTCGGGTGAGGCATCAATCAGTCGCTTCGGCACGAAGAGGACTTTGACGCCCGGGATCGGCTTCTTGGTTTGCGCATCCAGGACACTAGCACTGCAGCAGATCCCCTTGATGAGGCAGATTTCGATATTCCAGCTGCCACCGGGTCCCTGCTTCCCCGCGGACGGATGATCGGGGACAAAAAACACGTAAGGAAAAAATTCCACCGTTGCACCCGCAATGCGAGCCGCGCCATGAAAACGACCGGTGCCGTGCTCGAGGACTTTCTTGATCTTGAATCGTCCCTCTCTGTCCGGCGTAACTGAAAACTGCTGCAGCCAAGTTCCCCCGAGAGGCGTATCCACCTCGCGTCCGGCTTGTTTTTGCGCCGAGACGACCTCGTCTCGGACGACACTTCGAAGTCGAGCCTCATCGTTGCAAGATCGATCTTGGCCCCTTTCGGAACGACAATTCGCGCCTCCGCATCGACCGTTTGATTGAGGGTGGCCGTGAGCGGTGACGAGAGATCTTCAGGAAGCACGAGGGTTTGCGATCCAAATTCCGGCTTCTCAATTGTCACGCCCAGCAGCCGCCCACTGAAGCCGCCGACACTCACGCGACCGTCCGCGGCACTTTGCACTCGTAGCCGTTCTCCGAGGGGTTGCGGGATCGCCCGCGCGTAAGCCGCCCATGCAATGCGCGGAATGACCGTTGCTCCTGAGCAGGGACTCCCGTTCGGATTCTTCAGCATCAAGCGGATCGGAGACTCGGTTTGCAAGAAGAGATTGATCGACACCTCGGGTGGCAGGCCGACAAAGCTGGTGTGACCCACGGCGAGGCCAGGCTTGAAGATCCGAGATCTCGAGTTCAGCGTCAGGACTCTGGGCTTGTTGTTTCAGCACGGATTCAACGAGCGCCAAATCGAAGCGACCGTCCGCGCACGACTGGGCTTCGGCGAGCACCTCGGGGATCGGAAGGTAGCGATCGCGCTCGTCATTGCGCGTCAACCAAAGCGTTGCCCCTGGGACGGGCGTGCCGTGCGGGTCGAAGGCACGCCCCGAGATTCTCTTGGTCGGAGCGTCGGGCTTTTTCGCCTCGACCTTGTCCTTGCCTGGCGGCCGCGCAGGACGCGGCGCGGAGTCGCCGGCCGAGGAGGCCTGTAGCCACAACCAACCCGCGACTGCGAGTATCAAAGCCGCGACCGACCGAGGAATTCGAGTTCCGTTCACAGACAGCCCTCCTGGATCCGGTGCACGGCGGTCATCTACGATAAATGCGGGAATTTGGCAACGAGAGTTACGGAAGTCAGCGATTCCCGGGTCGCATGAACCGGCGCCCGGACGCCAGTTCGCGCCGGAAAGCGCGGCCCGACCGAAGATCGAATCCGGAGGCCTTCAGCCATCAGCCCAGGCGTCGGCCGAGTGCTGCGCCATGGCTGAGTGCCGGCGCGGTGGCGGGTCTCGGCCCGAAGAAACTGATCTTGGCAGATTTGCATTTTTGTGGCTGAATGGAGATAGGGGATTTTTTCCTCGCAGGGACGAAGGTGCGCTCCGGCACCGACAACGAGTCTCGGTGCGCGCCCACAAGTTCGCAAGCACTGGGTGAATGTCGCAAACGGGGCGACATTAATGAAATGTCACCCAAAGACGGTGTGGTGTGGTCACCTATTTTAATGGGTAGTTGACCACCGAAGCAGTTGACCACAGCCCGTCGAACTGGAACACCCTCACCCGGCCCATTCCCCATCCGGGCGGACGGGAGAGGGAGAAAGACCGGACGGGACTGATTGGCGCGCCGGGAAAGGATCCCCGGCGGGAACGAAAAAGGATCCCCGCCGGTGATGGGGATCCATTTTCACTATAGGGAGAAAGGATTCCCGGCACGCCCGGATCAGGATTTTTTGAACAGGAGGTAACTGAGGCAACAGAGGTCAGACTAAGTTGATCCTCCCCCCTCCGTTACCTCGACTCGAGTGTCTTCGACCCTGAGGCTCAGCCCTGAAGGGAGCTCGCCGAAGTCTGTTGCCTCCTGTGCGAAACTTTAGTCCGGCGACAGTTGGCTCCGGCTCGTGGGACGGGACACGGGTGGGACGGGCTCACGGGAGCGGGACGGGACAAGTTCGGCAACCGGAGTTCTGGCAAGGTAGTCCCACGCTAACTTACTAGATACAAATAATTTAGGACGAAAGCTGAATTGGGACGGGACGGGAGCTAGTGTCCTAATTTCAAAAAGGTTTGCCGAGTCCCCCGCTACAATGACGGCATGCAAGCAGGGGGTCCCCGGTGCTAAAAGCGATCGCGTTTGCTCTGCTGTTCGCCGTGGTTGGTCTGATCTTATTTGCGCTGGCCGCACCGCTGCTACTGCCTAACGCAAACCATCGGGCACTCGGAGCGCTCGCGTTGCCCTTCATTGTGATCGTGTGCGGCACAGCCGGTTTCGTGATTGGATGGCGCCGTCGCAACAAATGAACTCCCAGACCAAGCCGCGAAACGATGACGGCATGAGCGACGGGCCGAAGAAACAGGATGAAATCAAATGTCAGTGCCGCGACTGCGATAAGGTCGCCACACGGCACTACAACTTCCCATTCGCCGACTCGCCCGAGATGATGCATCTCTGCGAAGAGCACTGGGACGAATTCCTTTGGGGAAAGCCCGGATCGCCCGACCGATCGTCGCCTCTGAACACCCAACCCAATCCGGGAGGTGGGATTCGCTAGACTTCCGTGCCAATCGAGAAAACCGTGTTTCAAATAAGGACACTACCGGGACGGGAGGTAGCGTCCTTATTTGAAAAAGCTTTGCCGAGTCCCCCGCTACAATGACGGCATGAGCGACCCCCTCGAATCTCAGTGGCAGGCAAACGGAGCGCCGGCCCCTAAGGAATGCTGACATGAGCCAACCAGCGACACCACAGCCGTGGTCGTGGCAGCCGTGGGCTTGGGCGTTCGGGCTGCTGGTGGTGAGTGCCAGCGTCCCCCTAGCTGATTTAGCGGGACTCATTGACACCAATTCGCCGCTTTGGAGCTTTGTCCGAATCGCATCCGACGCCGCGTTTCTCGCCTGCCTGATCTGGATCATGGTTCTTATGAAGCCGCGGCTCTGGCCACCCAAGAAATGACGGCATGAGCGACGAACCGAAGAAACGCACGTGGGTCCAACAGTTTTTGATGTGGATCATTCTGATCTTTGTGGCATGGCTCGCCGTTGGTTTTGTGCTGAAGGTCATTTTCCTGAGCCATTGACCGCTGCGCGCGAATAGTCCGTAACTTCGTGCCAATCGAGAAAAACCGTGTTTCAAATAAGGACACTACCGGGACGGGACACGTTGAACATCCAGGACCCAAAAGAGTCCCGCCGAATCTGGGCGGGCCGCACGGGCTTCCGTCCGCGGGTCGCCGTGCCGTTTCTGTTGGCGACGGTGTTGCTGTCTGCCGATCCGAACTTGGTGCGCGAGTCGGTTGCGGACGAGCCGAAGCCGGCGGTCACGACCGATCAGGCAGAGCGTGCAAAAGAGTCCGCTCCTGAGGTGCCCCGTCGCGTGCGCCCGATCGGTGGCGAGTTCATGACGGCCTTGGGGCTGTGGTGCGCGATCCTGGTCGCCGGTGTGGTGCTACTGACGATGACCATCGTCTGGGGACGCTCGCTCCGGGCCTTGGCGCGGCGCAAGCCGATCCCTCCGACGGCTCCCGATCCGCTTTGGTATTTGAAGACAAAGCCTCCGTTGCCCCCAGCACCCGCCGGGTCTGCTCCCGCTGACCCGTCGCGCCATCCTGACGATGCCGATCCCGGGTCAGACATCTCAAGGCCGACTCCGCTGTGAAGTCGTTCGCCATCGCACGCAATCGGCGAATCAAGAACTCGCGAGACTTCGCGAGCATCTACGAGAAGCGGCTCCGCGCCGCTGATGGGAACTTGCTGATCTTTGCCGCTCCGAACGCCCATCACCACGCGCGCTTCGGCGTGAGCGTCTCGCGAAAGCTCGGCCCGGCCGTCCGGCGTTCGGCTCTCAAGCGATTATTGAGAGAAGCGTTTCGCCTGTCGCAACATGAACTGCCGGGCAACCTCGATTTGATCCTGATTCCCCAGCGAGCCAACGCAGAAACCATCGGACTGGCCGATTTCCAGCGGTCGTTGGTCAAGCTCGTGACACGTCTGGCACGGCAGATCGGCGCGGATCACGATGGGCCCGAGACATGACTGGCGCCGCCCGGTTTTTGCTGTCGCTTCCGGAGAGATTGCTCATCGGGGCGGTGCGCGCCTATCAACTGTTGATTCGCCCGCTGATCGGGCCGCGATGTCGTTTTCATCCCTCCTGCAGTGAGTATTTCATCGGCGCAGTGCGCAAGTACGGCGTGTTTTCCGGAAGTGCTCGCGGCGTTTGGCGAATTCTGCGCTGCCACCCGTTTCACCCGGGCGGCTACGACCCGCCGTGAGCGGCATCGGCCGGACGACTCATGATGGTCGGCGGAGCGACCGGAGCACGCCGAAACACGACCGGCGAAACAGGGGGCACGACGGGCTTTGGCTGCGGGCTCTTTTGCGAATTCGTCCAAGCGGGCTGCGCATAACGGCCGCTCCCAGCTTGTGGCGAAGCTGCCGGCACAAACAAGTTGTGTTGCCCCGAGTCCGGTTCCTGCGAGAAGGCCGGAGGCAATGTCCAGCCCGGGTTGAACGTCGCCCCGGAATTGGCGCTCGGGTCGATTTGATTCGAGCCATCGGGACTTGGACTGGAAGCGGGCTCGATCAAGAGTCCATGCGACACAGCCGGCGACCAATCGGCTGTCGAGGGCGCGCCCGATGCGAGGTCGCGCAATGTCTCGACTGCGGGAGCGCTGGCCGCCATGATTGGAGCATCTGCTCGGCTCGGTTCGGCCGGCGGTCGCAAACGGTCGGCTTTGGGCAGAGCCTGGGGAATCACCATCCACGCTCCGGCTTCTCCGGGAGGCGAACTAGGCGCCGTGCTACCGAGGGCTGGGGGAGCGGGCGGCGGGGCAGGCGGGGTCGATTGCGCCTGGTCCTGCGATGCGGGCTCACTGGTCGTCGCGGGCTGCACGGGCCATTCGGACTTCGGCGCCGGCTCGCTCGAGCCTTGGATCTTCGCCACAGTGGCGCGATATTCCTCGTCGGAAATCGCCGTGAAGTCGTCGGCCGATTCTGCGCTCGCCGTGCTTGGGCTAGGGGCCGTCGCAGACGCAGCGTGTGGCCATTGTTCGATCCCCGTGGATGCCTGCGAAGCTTCTCCGGACGGTGGTGTCGGCGGTGCTGTTGCCACGGACCCCGGCACAGGGCTGGCGCTTGCCGCGTCGTCGGATGCATAAAGTCCGTGAACGGGTGGCGTTTGGACTTTGATGGCGACGTCGGCGGTCGGCAAGGGGACGCGAGAACCCGTCACCAGGTGGGTCGCGTGGGTGGTTGTCGCCGGGTCCTCGGTTTTCGGAGCCGGCTTTGAGGGGTGCGTCAGCGAATGGAAGCGATTGCGCAGCCGCGCCAGCGGACTCAAAGGCGGATCGGCCGGCTTGGCAGGCTTCCGTTTTTTCTCCGCAGGCTTCGGCGTCGAGGCGTTAGGAGCGGCCGCGTTTCCGCGCCCGGCATCGATATTGACCGACACCGAGGGCTGACCCGGGAGTCCACCGTCAGCCGGCGCTTGCAGCGGAGTCTGTGGTTGGCTCGTTTCGCTCGGAACGGTAATCGGCGTCGGTGGAGCGGGAAGGGGCGTCTGCAGGACTCCCATCGGCGCGTTCAGGTTGGGCTGCACGCCGCTGGTGCCGGGAGCATCGATCGCCGGTCCGCCGCTCGCGCCCGGGTCGTAGGCCGACGGCGGCGGAGCGGGAGGCGTCGTGATTTGTGCAGGCGACTCGGCCGGAGGTTCCGGTGCAGTTCTCGCAGGCGCATCGATGCTAGGCGGCCCCGGTGCCGGACTGGCAGCAACCGGAGCGGCGCTTGCCGCAGGACCCGCCGTGGCGACCGAAGCAGTCGGAGGCTGGGACGTCACCACAGGACGGTACGCGGGAGCCGTCGCGCATCCGGTCAGTCCTGCGACTGAAACCAGCCCCAAAGGAAGCAGCCGCCGAAACGGCTTGGCACGATCCATGTCCGCCCATCTCCCGCTTGCGATCCGCTCTGCTCGTTCGTCTTTCGCGGAGGAAGCGTTACGCAAGCGCAATCCGTTGCACCGAACAACATCGGCTGCTTGCGATGAATGGGCCTACTCGCCGGTCGCCGAATGATCCGCTCGCCGCGAGGAACGCTTCCGTTTCTGCCCGAGGATCCGACTTGCGAAACCTTGGCGGCGCGCATCTGACCCTTCGCGAGTGAAGCTGAGTGCCGGGCGAAGCCGTGACGGGAAATGGCGGTTGTTCGGCGTCCGATCGCTGCGAAAGATGGGCAAGATTTGCGGTCGACCAGATGGTGACCGACATGGCGGGAGGGCGAAGCTCCTGCTGAGCCGGTTTTACGACCTCCCGACAGCCAGCAGAAGCTCGGCAGGAGCCTCGCCCTCCCGAAGACTTGCGTCGCTAATCGTTCATGACCTCTTTTTCTTTGGCGGCGGCCATGTCGTTGACTTTGCCCTCGAACTTCTTGGTCAACTCCTGCACCTGCTCCTTCGTCTGGTCGCATTCGTCTTCGGTCAGGCTCTTGTCCTTCTGCCCCTGATCGGCATGCTTGTTCGCGTCGCGGCGCACGTTGCGGATCGAGACGCGAGCCTCTTCGGCCAGTTCTTTGACGCGCCCACTCAGTTGCCGGCGGCGCTCTGTGGAGAGCGCGGGCACGTTCAACCGAATCACGCGTCCATCCGAATTCGGCGACAAACCGGTGTCGCTCGACTGGATGGCCTTCGCGATGTTGCTGAGCGAAGACGCGTCGAACGGGCGGATCAGAATCTGTTGCGGCTCGGGAATGCTGATGTTCGCGATCTGTTTGAGAGGAGTCGGCGAGCCGTAATAGTCGACGCGAATCGAATCGACCAGCCCGGCCGTGGCCCGCCCCGTGCGGAGCCCCTGCAGCTGCCCCTGCAGCATCGCAACGGCCTTTTCCATCCGTTCTTCGGCATCCAGCAAGATTTCGTCCTGATCCATGATGGCGTTCCTTGAAGGAAATCTTCCGGCCCAGGGCCTGAGCTGCGCTTCAAATTACCGAATTGGAACCCGGTTGCAAAGCAGTTCGGAAGCGAGCGTTTGCTGCCGCGTCGAGCGGCCGCGAGTGTCTCAGCCAGCCGAGGGAATCACCCGGGTGCCGATGCGTTCGCCGGCGATCACGCGCTCGATGTTCCCCTTCTGCTGGAAGTTGAACACGAGGATCGGAATCCCGTGCTCCATGCAATGATGGATGGCCTGCGCATCCATCACCTGGAGGTTCTGTCGCAGCACGTCTTGAAACGTGATTTCGGAATAGCGGACGGCGTGCGGATTCTTTTCGGGATCGGCCGAATAGATGCCGTCGACTTTCGTCGCCTTGAGCAGCACGTCGGCTTCAATCTCCCGTGCACGCAGGGCGGCAGCCGTATCGGTCGTGACGAAGGGACTGCCCGTTCCCGCCGCGAGGATCACGACTCGTCCCTTTTCGAGATGTCGCACGCAACGGCGGCGAATGAACGGCTCGGCGACGCCTTCCATTCTGATAGCCGTTTGCAGCCGAGTCGGGACTCCGATCTTTTCTAGCGCATCCTGCAGGGCCAGTCCGTTGATAACCGTGGCCAGCATTCCCATGTAATGGGCCGTGGGCGGATTGATCGCCGCGCTCACGGCCGCGAACTCACGTCCGCGGAGAATGTTGCCGCCGCCGCAGACAATCGCCAGCTGCACGCCCATGCGATGCACGCCCGCGATCTCCGCCGAGATCGCCGCCACTTCGGTCATACTGATGCCCGAGTCGCCCCGCCGGCAGAAGCTTTCGCCGCTGAGCTTCAGCAGCACCCGCTTATAGGCGGGCTTGCGTGGTTCCGAGACATCGGACATTCACATTCTCCGCGGCGAGACGAGGGGCCAGGCGTGTGAATCCGCGGGATCGCGGAGCTAACGAGAAGTGTATCGGGCGAAATTCTCAAAACCCAGGGGCACGCCCCTGGACCTGGTGCGGCTTTCGCTCCGCGAGCCGCCGCAAGCGTGTTCCCCCTTTTCATTCCGCTCGCTGGCGATGTGCCAGTGCGCAGTGGCGATTGACGGCATTCGCAAGGCGAGTGCTTACAAAATCTCGGCATTGCCCTATATATCAGAGGCCCTATATATCAGAGGAGAGTGCCGCTTCGCGCCCGTGCGATTCAGCCGTGCGACCTCGCATCCGCTCCGGAAGGGACGCCCCAGCCCCTCCCTTTGCATGCCTCCCTCGCAAACGAGAGCCGCCACATCGATTGGAACCTTGAAGATGCAACCCAACACCGCTCGTAGAATTCTGTCGCTGACCTTTGGTCTGGCGGTGTTTTTCGGCACGGCTGCTGTGCGTTCGAGCCGCGCGGACGAAGAGGCGGTGGTGTTCACACCTCCCGGCTTTCATCAGCCAGGGCAGGCAATCCTCAAACCTCCCGCGAACTCGGGCCGACTGAAGGTCACCGTCCGGGACGCGCGAACCGGCGAACCGACATTCTGTCGTGTCAACGTGATCGGAGCCGACGGTAACTTCTACTACCCCAAGCAAAACTACCTCACTCCGTACGCACTGACCGGCCGGTGGCCGAAGACGGGATTGGGCAACCGCGAGGGCAAGGCGCCGATCCGTTATTTGGGCCGGTTCTTTTATTCCTGGGGCGACTTCGAGGTCGAAGTTCCGCCAGGAAGCGTGCGGGTCGAGGTCTGGAAAGGGCTGGAGCACACGCCGCGAGCTACGACCCTAGAGGCGGCGGCCGGGAAGACGCAGTCGATCGAGCTCAAACTGGCCAATGATGTCGCCCTGTCGAAGTCCGGTTACTTTCCCGGCGACTCGCACCTGCATTTCCGGCGGCAGACCGACGCCGACGATCAGACGATTCTCGACTTGATGGAGGCCGAGGACGTCCGTTTTGGGAGCATCCTGGCGTACAACGAGCCGGCCGGTCCGTACGCGGGCATCATGGAGACTCTCGCGGCACCGCAGCTTCGCGGCCTGGGCGCGGGATCCGAGCGGTCGCGCGGCGATTTTCACATCTTCTCGGGCCAGGAGTACCGCAGCTCGTACGGTCACCTCAACTTGTATTTCCGCAAGGATCTGGTGTTGGGGAACAAGCGCGTCAACGCCAACGACGGTCCGCTTTATGGCCTCTTGGCCCGCGAGACGCGCGACCAGGGAGGCTTTGCCTTCTACTGCCACGGCGGGTACGCCGAATCGTTGCCCTACGCAACGATTTATGCGGACGCGATCCAGGGCAACGTTGACGGCGTCGAGTTGCTGCAGTTCGGCATCTACCGCGAACTGGGGCTCACCGACTGGTATCGGTTGCTGAATATTGGCTATCGCTTCCCATGCCTGGGAGCGAGTGACTACCCGGCGTGCCGCTGGTTGGCCGATTGCCGCACCTATGTTCGTATGCCGGGCCCGCAAAACATGAGGGCCTGGTTTGAAGGCGCGTCCGCCGGCCGCAGCTTCGTGACCACCGGGCCTTTGCTCTTGCTCGAGGTTGACGGAAAGCCGCCCGGCGAGCGAATCGACATCCCGGGACCTGGCCCGCACGCAGTGACCGCTCGGATTCGGGTCCGTAGCGAAGTGGCGCCCGTCGGTGAGGTGAAGCTGATCATTAACGGGAAGGTTATTTCGGCCTGGAAAGTTCCCGCAGATCGGGCCGAAGGAAAGTGGGTCGAATTCGAGAAGAAGATCGATCTGGGCGAACCGGCCTGGATTGCAGCCCGGGCTTTCGGCACCTCGCCCGGCGGCAAGCCCAACGCGGACGCGCACACGAACCCAGTCTACGTTTCGCTTGACGGCCGGCTTCCCTACGACCGTGATTCGCTCGATGCGCTGGTGAAAAAACTCGACGTCGAACTCAGGGACCAGAAGCGTCGGCGGTTCGAGACCAAGACGGCGCTCGTCGATTATTTCGAGCGCTCCCGCGACATCCTGCTCAAGATCCGCGAAGAAGGCGGCCTGCGCAGCAATCAGAGACGTCCACAAGATCGCGGCCGAAGAATTGCCCGAACTCAAAGATCCGGGAGCGCGAACCCACACCGACTCCGAGCTGCGCACTTTTTTGAAACCTGTTCCGCCGAAGACGCCGCAGCAGGCGCTCAAGACGTTCGAGACGATCCCCGGCTTTCACATGGAGCTGATCGCCTCGGAGCCGAACGTGCGCAGCCCAATCTCGGGGGCCATCGACGAGAACGGCAACCTCTATGTCACCGAGATGATCGACTATCCGTACTACCCGAAGCCGGGAGACAAGCCGCTCGGTTGCGTACGCCTGCTGCGCGATACCGACGGCGACGGCATTTACGACACGGCGACAGTGTTCGCCGAGCACTTGCTCTGGGCGGGTGGCGTCGCCTGCTGGAAAGGGGGCGTGTTCGTCGCCGCTCCGCCCGACATCTGGTACTTCAAGGACACCGACTGCGACGGCAAGGCCGACATTAAGCGAAAAGTCTTCACCGGCTTCGGCACGCAGAGCCAGCAATACATGGTGAACAACCTCAAGTGGGGGCTCGACCACAAGATTTATGGCTCGACGGCCGGCAACGGCGGGAAGATCCGCCACGGAAATCGCCCCGACGAGAAACCGATCTCGGTCGATCGTCATGATTTTCGTTTTGATCCGGTGACCGAGGAGTTCGAGCCGATCGTCGGCACCGTTCAGTTCGGCAATTCGTTCGATGACTGGGGTGACCGCTTCCTCTGCGACGAGTCGGAGCCGATTCTTCAGGCGGTTCTCGACACGCACTACTTGGAACGCAATCCGTACCTGCCGGCCGCTCGCGGCGTTTCCAACATCGGCGGCGGGAGCGTGCCGATTTTTCGCATCAGCCCCATCGAGCGTTGGCGGCACATTCGCTCCAGCCGGCGGATCGCGCTCAGCACGCGCAACCCACTGAATGCGGGCGTCAGCCATCACGTCATCGACGCGGGCGCGGGGATCACCATCTATCGCGGCAACGCCTATCCGCCGAGCTTCTACGGAAACGCGATTGTCGGCGACGCCCAGAACAATCTCGTCCACCGCATGCTGCTGACGCCCGACGGTGTGACGTTCAAAGAGCGCCGGGCCGATCCGGGGACCGAGTTCGTCCGCTCGTCCGACAACTGGTTCCGGCCGGTCAACTTCATCAACGCGCCGGACGGCACGCTCTACTGCCTCGACATGAGCCGCGAGATCCTGGAGTCGATCCACATCCCGTTCGACGTGCTGAAGTTCATCGATCTCAAAGCGGGGCGAGATTCCGGCCGCGTGTACCGCATCGCACCGGACGGCTTTCGCTATCCCGGGCCGCCGCGATTGGATTCCAATACGACCGCTAAGCTGGTCAAGTTGCTGGATGACCCGAACGGCTGGCACCGCGACACCGCCGAGCGGTTGCTCTTCGAGCGGCAGGATAAGTCGGCCGTCGCGCTCCTCAAAAACATGCTCCGTTCGGGCCGCACGCCGCAGGCGCGGCTCAACGCCCTCTGGACGCTCAAAGGGCTCGACGCCCTTGACGCGGGCGATCTGGAGGTCGCGCTCGGGGATTCGCACTTCGCACTCCGCGAGCACGGCGTGCGGCTGGCCGAATCATACCTGGACCGCGAGCCGACTCTATTGAAGCGAGTGCTCTCGCTGGCCGACGACGAGAACGCCCGGGTCCGGTACCAGGTGGCTTATTCGCTAGGCGAAGTGCACGGCCCGGATGCGGGACACGCGGTGGAGGCGCTGGCTTGTCTCGCGCGCCGCGACCGAAACGACCGCTGGATCCGCACGGCGGTTCTCAGTTCTGTTGCCCACACCTCTCACAAACTTCTGATTCGGCTCTTGCAGGATCCTCAGTTTGTGAGTTCGGGAAGCGGAGAGGAAATGGCGGCTCAACTGGCGTCCATTTCCGGAGTGCGCAACCAGATCGAGGATATCGCGCAGCTGCTGGACGCCATTGCGGCACTCGACGCGTCGAAGAACGCGCCACTGCAAATTGAGATCGTGCTCGGCATTGCCAACGGGCTCAAACAGGTCAACGGCCGGCTCCAGCTAGATCGTTCATCGGAAAGACCCGGCGACCGGATGCTGGTACGGCTGGCCGAGAGGGCCAAAGCGTCGGCGGGCGACGCTCACTTGTCCGAGCAGGATCGAGTCTCGGCGGTCCGGCTGCTCGGCTGTTTCGCGAGAGAATTCTCCGACTCGACGCTGCGGCAACGCCTCTCGCCCGCGAATCCGGAAAGCGTTCAGTCGATGGCCGTGGATGCGCTGTCGCAATACGGCAATTCCGAAATCTCGCAGGAGCTGCTCGAGCACTGGAAGGAATACACTCCGAGCGTCCGTGCGGAAGTCGTGCGGGCCCTGTTGTCGCGGGAGCCCTGGACGTTGGCCTATCTGCACCGATTACAGACCGAACCCTCAGGCACATCGCTGCTGCAACCGCTGCAGCGGACGCGGTTGCTCGAGCACAAGAGTGCCGCGATTCGCGATCTGGCAAAGTCCGTTCTCGGCTCGCAAGGGGCCAGTCCCCGTTCCGCCGTTATCGCCGACTACAAATCGTGCCTGCGCCTGAAAGGAGAGGTGGCGACAGGCCAAAAGATCTTCGAGCGAGAGTGCTCGATCTGTCACCAGATCGGGCGCGTCGGTCACGCGATCGGTCCGAGTCTCGCCTCTTCGAACGCCCGCGAGCCCGAGGCCCTGTTGACGCACATTCTCGACCCGAATTTCTACATTCCGCCGCAGTTCGTGCAGTACGTGGCGGTCGACCACAACGGCCGGACCTACACCGGGATTCTCGCCGACCAGACGTCGACGAGCATCACGCTCAAGCGCGAAAAGGAGGCCACCGACACGCTCTTACGGTCGAATCTCGAAGAGCTTTCGAACACGGGCAAATCCCTGATGCCCGAGGGGCTCGAGAAAAAAGTCTCCAAGCGCGATATGGCTGATCTCATCGCCTACTTGCAGACTGTCCAGGCGACTGTGCCCCCGGCGCCGCAACCACTGGACATCGGCACGCGGCCCGGACTGATGGAACCTTAGTCAGCAGGGCGGACGGTTCGCCCAGCGGAACGACTGACCGCCGTCGAGCGAAGTCGGCGCGTTGGCCCGCGACTGCAGGATGCGGTCGGCCGAGAGGGCGAATGTCCGGCGGGTCATCAGAGCCACCGGGTAGTCGCAGTGCATCGGCTCGTAGTTTCCGGCAAGCTCTTCGGCGCGGAAGGAACGAATCAAAGGATAGTTCGGCACGGCAGGTCCCCTTTCGTCGTGAGAGAGGCATCTCGCGGATCAGTTCGTCCGCGGCGTTCAATCCTGCGCGATTTACGCGAACTTGCTCCAAGCGATTTGCGTCATTGCGGGATAAAGCCGCGAAAAAAAGTGCGGCACGCCGCGCGGTCCGATTACCGCGAATCGCCGCCACGAACGGTCAAAGCGGCGATTGCTGCGCGCTCACCTTCGGCGGAAAAGTCGAGCACTGGACGGGGGCCGCGCCGCCTACGCAGGCCGAAAAGTCTCGCGCCCGGGCGGCCAACCAATTGGAAACCCGTAAAATCTCCGACCTTGCACATCGCCATTTGGTCAACGACGATAGGACAGACGCAGCCACAATCGGGTCGACGAAGCGGGCGTTTTTGACGGATTCTGATGGCAGCCACCGACCTCAATCGCGAAGAATCGATCCGATCGGCAGGCGACGCGTTCGCGCCGGAAGAGGTCGCCCAATTCGAGCGCGACGGATACTTGATCGCGCGGCGGCTGGCGAGCGAAGCATCATGCGCCCGCATGCTCGAAATCACCCGCGACGGGCTCCGCCGCGAAATTCCGCCCGTCGAGTATGAGGCGGAGCTGCATTATCCCGGGGCGCCGCAGTCACTGGATGCCGCCGGGGGCCACACAGTCCGCCGACTCAAGCAGGCGCTCTCCCGCGATTTTTGCTTCGTGGAATGGGCGTCGGCCCCGGCGCTCGTCAACCGCCTGCGCCAACTGCTGGGCCCCGCCGTCGTGATGCCTTTGGCTCATCACAACTGCATCATGACCAAAGAGCCGCGGCACTCGAGCGACACCGGTTGGCACCAGGACATTCGCTACTGGTCCTTCGAGCGGCCCGAGTTGGTCAGCGTGTGGCTCGCCCTCACGTCGGAGACGACCAAGAACGGCTGCCTCCGCTTGATTCCCGGATCGCATCGCGTGCATCTGGACCGCGGACGGTTTGACCAAGACCTCTTTTTGCGACCCGAGCTGCCGGAAAATCAGGCCCTGATCGAGAAGGCAGTCTGGGCCGAGTTGGAGCCGGGCGACGTGCTCTTTTTCCACGCGCGCACGTTTCACGCGGCGAGTCGAAACCATACGGACCGGGCGAAGTTTTCGGTCGTGTTCACGTTTCGCGGCGCGGATAATCCGCCAAAGCCGGATTCGCGTTCGTCGTCTTTGCCGGAACTTGTGTTGCCCCCAGCGCGCTAGAGCATGCGACGTTAGTGCTTCGCACCGACTGCCTGAGGCAGGTCTGTGACGATCGTCGTTTTGGCGCCGAGGAACCGACCGAGACTGCCGAAGAATCCTTGGTGCAGCAGAATCAGATAGGCCGGCACGAGGATTGGCCGCACGACGAACGTGTCCAATAGCACGCCGAAGGCCAGGGCGAAGCCGAGCTGGGCGAGCCCCCAGAGTGAGCCGAACATCAGCGAACTGAACGTGCCCGCCATGATGATCCCGCAACTGGAGATGATGCCGCCCGTTTTGTGCAGGCCGACGACGATGCCGTCGACGGGTCCGTGCTGCTCTTGTTCTTCTTCGATCCGCGCCATCAGCAGAATGTTGTAGTCCTCGCCCACGGCCACCAGAATCGTGAACAGGAACATCGGCACCTTCCAGTCGAGGCCGGTGAACCCGTGACGATCGAACAGGTAGAAGACTGTAAACGTGATGCCCAGTGTCACGAGGTAACTGAAAAACACGGTCACGATCAGGTAGGCCGACGTCGCAATCTTTCGTAATAAAACGACGAGCACCAAGAACACGACGAGGGGAACCAGGATATCGATCCGCCACTGGTCCCCGTTGGTAACTGTCTTTAGGTCGCGGATGCTCGGTGTGCCGCCGAGGTAGTCCAATTTGGTCGCGTCGGTATCGAGCTGGGGCGGCAGCAGGGGTAGGTGCTCGCCGCTTTTGCTGCCAGGAACCAACGCCGCTCGCAAGCGGTCAAAGCCCGACATGCTCTCTGGCGAGAACGGGTCGTACGCCAGGACAACGTCGACACGCGTGACCTGACCCGCGTACCCGCCCTTGTCGCTGACGTAGCGCGACTGGGCCCGCTTGATCATCGCCCGCCGTCGAAGCCGGTCGGGCTGGACGCGCTCCGCCATGCCGAGGGGATAGGCCACCGAGCGGACGTCGTCGATCCCCAGGTCCTTTTTCTTCTCGATCAGCGAATCGGAGAACGTCTGGATTTGCTGCCACCCCGGCTTTTTATCGTTCTCTTCGGCATCGGTGCGGAAGTCGGCGTCGCGGTTGGCCACGAGGATCGTCACTGGCCCGGTGATGCCGGGCGGAAAATGCGCCTGCACGGCGGCAGCTCCCACGACGCACGGGTCGTTCTTCGGAAGCTCGGTGAGCAGCCCGTAGCTGAGCTTGTCCTGGTACATCACGGCGATCACGGCGAAGGGGGTCATGAACAGCACGGCCACGAGGAAGATGGTTCCCGGCCGCCTGAGGAGCGCGTCACCGATCTTGCCCCACATGTTGCCGAACCAGTCCCGATCGAGCAGTCGCGAGACCATGCTCGTCGGAGAGACCCAACCCTGCACCGTCGAGAGGCGCTCGGTCTGCACGCGGGGCCAGAACGCCCAACGTCCGACCAGCATCAGCAAGGCGGGAGTCATCGTGAGCGAGGCAGCCAGCACGAAGATCAAGCTGGATGACATCGCGATGCCCGCGTCTTGGAATTTTCCAAAGCGGCAGAAGATCATCATGCCGATGCCCAGCATCACGGTGCCGGCGCTTGCCGCCAGCGCGTGGCCGACCTTGTTCACCGATGTGGCGATGGCCTCGGCGAATGTGGCGCCGTTGTCGAGTTCTTCCTTGTAGCGGGCCATCAAGAACATGCAGTAGTCGATTCCCGCGCCATACAAGACCACCGTCACGTAGACCTCGATCCCGCCAAACAGCGTGACATAGTGATATCTGGCCAGGATGCAGAGGAGTTTGAGGGCGATTTCCACCGAGACGAAGACGGTGATGAGCGGGATCACCGCCAGGATTGGCGCTCGATAAATGGCGAAGAGCAGCACGATCACCAGGCAGACGGTCGCGAACTGAGTGGCATCGGCACTCTTTTGCGCGGCGCGCCGCATGTCGCGGCCAACCGTCGCTTCTCCACTCAACGACAGCTCGAGCCCGCGCGGAAAACCTTTGTCGAGCTGCAGCTCGCCGGGCTTGCCCGGCCCTCCGACTGCCTCTTCGATCTTGTTGATCAGCGGATCGTTTCTGCGCTGCGTGAACTCCGTGGTCAGCTCCATGATCACCAGCGTCGCTTTCTGATCTTCACTGATCAGAAGCGGGCCGAGATCCTTGTCGGAGAAAGTGCGGATGTCGGCGACGATCGACTCTTCGCCGCCTGAGTCCGCGGAGTGGCTGGCCTCGGCGGCCGCAGCGCGGCGCCTTTTGCATCGGTCTTTGCTTTGGCGGCGTTGGCCGGCGCCTCGTCCGTCACATCGCTCCGTTTACCGGATTCGGGCAGGCCGGCAAGCTGGGCCAGGCGCGGCACCAGTTTTTCGTCGATGTATGCCTTGTCCTCGTCCGTAAGCCCGTCGGGCGCATTGTCGCGATGGGCGACGATGACGATGCTGCTCTTGAGCAGATCGTTTTCGAAAGCGGTCTTGAACAGCTTCTCCGCCTGAACGCTCGGCATGTCTTGGGGAAGGAATTTGAAATCGCCATCTTCGATGACTGTCTTCAAAGGGGGCGCGATGACCCATAAAACGACCAGCGCGAGGATCCAGCCGACCAAAAGGGGCAGCCATTGGCGCGAGACGAATTGGCCCAGACGTTCGAACATGGTCACCCGCCAAGATTCACGAGGAAACGGACTCGCCGGATTTCAGGGTTGCCCAGACACGTTGCGAAACCCTCCGCACGCGTCGCGGCCGCAGGGACAAACCGCAACCAACCCGATCGCGCCCAGCACCGCAGGTGGGCACTCGGAACACGATCAACCGGAGTTGTTAAAATCGAAAGCAGGTTTGACCACCCGCTGACGGACGCCGAACGGCAGGCAAGCTTCCGGTGTCGAAAACGTCCTGTCGGCTCTTCAACCGGTTCTCTTTTGAGCGCCCAACCTGCATTCATCGCGCTTGCGTGGGATGCGGCGTGGAAGCCGCAAATCCCATTCCTCCGTTCTCGCGATTGCGGGTTGGTCGCACCAATAGGCTAATGATGCCGCCAAACGTCGTCAAGAATTGCGAGGGCCCCCGGCTAGCGCTGACTGCACCGCGGCGCGCATTTTTTGAATGCCTATGCGCGCGACCAGATGGGCATCCTGACGCCAATAATCGCGGTTGAACACTTCCAGCGACAAAAAACCATCGAAGCTGCCTTCGTGGAGCGTGCGGAGCACGAGCGACAGCGGCGCGACTCCGTCGCCGGGGAAGACACGCGCCGCGTCGTTGATCTGTGCCCGTGGAGGAAGGGCGGGATAGTCGTTCATGTGCACCACGTGCATCACGCGTCCGCTCACGAAGCGCAGCTCGCGAAAATCGGAGCCGCCCTTATAGAGGTGAAAGATGTCCAGCAACAGACAAGCTTGCGGATGGCCGCTTTCCATCGCAATCAGCACGGCTTCGCCCAGCCGAGAAAACACTTTGGAAAATCCCCACAACTCCAAGTGCGGAACGATGCCCATCGAAACGCCGACGTCGAGCAGCGCGCGGTATCGCTCGGCTGCCGCTTGCAAGCTGATGCGATCGTTGTCACGAGCGCCCGCCGGCGGAGCGGCGATTCGAGTGGCGCCGATCCGCAAAGCCAAATCCATCTCACGCTTAGCTTGTTCGAGTCCCCGCGCGCGCTGTGACGCGTCTTCCACGATCCACGGAAAGAATGCAATCGTGCTGGGGACGGCCAGCCCTCGATCGCGAATCTGCTTCGCCAAGTCCCCGAGCGACCGGCCTTTGTCGGCATGCTCCTTCAGGTCCCCCACCCAGGGCTCGATGCCTTGGTACCCGGCATCGGCGGCGACGTCGATCTGTTCCGGCGGCGAGAGCTTTTGGCCGCGAATTGTGGCCGTGTTCAGGCAGTAGCGAAATCGCGCCTCGGCGGAGGTGGAGCGAGTCGCGTTTCGTTGTGGCTCGGTCGCACCGACGGTGCGGTCTATGGTCGTGACTGCCGCCAGACCCGCGCTCGCGGCAAGCCAGCGCCGGCGCGAGAGTGCGCACTCATCCGGAGACAATTGTGGCGGCAGAGACATCGGGACTCCGTTGATCGGGCCGTGCGCGATTGCGCGGCGCATCCAAGAGAAATCAGGGCTAATCCGGCCATTTTCTCAGGAGACTGGAGGGATTCCAACCGAACGCGGGGTCCGAATTTGGTGAGTCGTCTTTCAACGAAGGCCGGTCCAGCCATAAAATGACGGCATGAAGCGCGACGTGTGGCGAAGGCTGTGGAATGGTTTTCTGACCCGCCTGGTGGTCCCGCTTGCCGTCGTGGTCCTCCTGTTTCTTGTGCTCGAGCTCTGGACCATGCGGGCCCGGGCGCACGCGGAGAGATCGAAACCGCGGAAACCGACGATCGAGCGCCGCCAGGACCAACCGCTGCAGCCTCGACTCGGCCGCGATTTGACTAAGAGCGAATCGCCGGCAAAGCGGGACTCGACGTAGCCGGCGGTGAACCGGCTGCTGAAGTTGAAGGGGGCGCGAGGGCACCGGGCATCGCCGACGCCGTTCGCGTAGCCTCCTTCCCGGCTGCAGGCGAGTCGGCTTGCCCCAGCTTGTGGCGGATCACTTCGATGCCGGCGGCCGCGAATTGCTTTTGGGCGCCTAGGGAGACGCGGCCGAAGGTCGCAAGTTTTGTCGGGACGTCGGCAAACGTTTTGCGATACGCGGCGATCATTTGTGCGGTCCGCGGGGTCTCAACGAGGTAGTCGGCGACCGTCACAATGATCTGCGTGCCGTCGGCGAGCGTGAGCACCGGCACGCCGATAAAGGTCACTCGCGCCAGTTCTCGCGTATTGCGCAGGTCGGCGATCAGTTGCAGCTCGCGGATCGAGGCGAGGGCTTCCGACTCATCCCGCGTATCGGCTGCTCCGTCGACCAGGGAGGCAAGGTTTTCGATGCCGATCAGTTTGCGGAGATAGTAGACGAAGGCCATTCGCTGTGTCGTGGTGTAGCTTGGCGAAGCGAAGAATCGCGTGCGGCTCGCCTCGGGCACGCCTAACTCGGTCAGTGCGGTGTCGAGGTCGAGCTGGATTTCGAGCGTGGAGCGATGCTCCATCATTTTCTTGAACTCGGTGTTGGCCGGCAGAAAACCCAATCCCGGCAGTCCGAAGTTGAGCCCGACCTCCACGGTGAGCCAGCCCCCGGACGCGTTGATCGACATGTCGTCGAGAAGGCATTCCAGCGGTTCGTTCCGCGTCTCGGGGTCGCAGCCGATCAGGCAGGCTAGCCGGCGTCGCGGTTCGCAATTGGCTTTGCAACCGCCGGGGCTTTTCTTGTAGAGAGCCATCCGCTTGAGCGCTTGCCCCGTGCGACGGACGGAGCCGATCGGATCAGTGGCGAAAATGTAGGCTCCCTGCGGCGTATGGCAAATCGCCTGGGCGAAACCCTCGCTGAACATCGGATTCTTTTCGGCGATGCGCGAGCCGTATTCGAGCGAACACAGTTCGCGGAGCCGCAGATCGAGCATGGCCATTCCATGCGCGGGAATCGTGCCCCAAGGAGTCTCGATCTCGAAGCGGAAATTGAAGTCGACGAGAGGCGTGTAGTCGGCCAGGCGATAGTTCCTTCCGCGGAGCAAGTCGGGGCGCACGATGTCGCGCGTGCGGAAAACGAGCGACGCGGGAATGGCCCTTGTGCCTGCGTCGATCGGTTTGGGATCTTTTCCGATGTCCTTGCCGGTTTCTTTCGCCTCCGACATCCGCAAACGGGGAGGCCCCGGGTTCGACGGAGCTCCGGCCCCCTCGGGGACGGGGGTCAGCGAGCCCGAAAACGGTGTGCCGTCCGGATTGAGCAGGGTCTCGCCGGGCACTGCGGGGTCGACCATTGTCGGCGCAGGCATCGCTGGGTCGATCACAGCCGGCGCCGTTGCCGTTTTGCCCGGAGCTTGCGGCACGGGCACAAGAGGAATCGTCGTCGCCGGCCGCGGAAACTTGGGGGCCGACACCGGCGGGCCGATTAGCTGCGGGCCATCGGCCGGGGGCGGAAGCGTGGGAGGAACAGTTTGGGGCGGAGTTGCGGGAGTCGCGGCCGGAGCGGGCGGTGGTCCCAGAATCGGCGCATCGTCAGCGAACAGTGCCGCGGCGCTCAGGGTGAACGCGGTGCAGAGGATCGCTCGCAGCGCCGAGCTGCGGCTGACGAGGAACGATCCGCATTCCACCGCAGCGAGTCCTTTCGCAGAGTCGCCTGTGACACGTAAAGACACTCTATCGATATCGGTTGTAAGGATTGTGGCGGTTGCGACTTGTTGCGCCTCGGCCTGACCTCCGTACGCGTCGAATGGTGCGCGGTTCCGCCTGGGCAAATTCGGTCGGGACTGCGGGGTGCGCCGGGCAGAGGCTGGACGCGTGCGACGGGTCAATCTGGGAAGGTTTTACTTCCAGTAGACCTTGAAGACCCACCAGATCACGATCGCGGGCACAAAAAAGCTCAAGAGGAACTGGTCGAAGGGAAAAATGCTGAACAACCCAGTGTTGCTCCACGGAATGAGCCGGCCTTTGAAAACAAATTGATCGACGATTACCGATCCGACCGCCCCCCAGCACATGATGATGTACCCGAGCTGCGTGCGTTCGTATTGCTCTTCGGGCGAGAGGTCCTTGTATCGCTGGCGGGCCTTGTTCGCTCGGCTTTTCGCCGCTGCCTTGCGTGCCTTGCCCTTGATCGCCTCGTCGGCCGCCGACTCGTCGCGCAGGCCGGGTGCATAGTACTTGGCGATCCCCTGGTTGATCGCCAGGGGCGTCGCAATTACGGGACGAATCGGCAACTCGAATCGCAGGCGAACCTCATCTTCGAGCTCCTGATCCGGTTCGTTGACGCAAGCCACCAGCAACGTATCGTCATCGATAAACAAAGGAAGAATCGAGTGCCGCTTGACAGTGCTGCGTGGCAGCTTGTCAAGCACGGCGTCGTCCGGAATGACGTCGGCCAGGTCGAGATACGAGCGCCCCAGTTCTTCCGCCAAGGCTTGAGCGGCGGTTGTCGCGTCGGTGAGTTTCATCTGGACGACTGCGTCGCGCAGCGTCAGTCCCCGGGCGTCGGCGAACTTTTCGGCCTCTTTGGCCTGGGGCTGCGTGATGACGCCGCGATCCTCGAGAATTCTGGCGAGGGAGCGCGGACCCGCGGTCCCACCCTCATCCCGAAAGACGCGCCCCAGGCTCTCGTCATACTCGCGCTTGGCCGCGGGATCGGTGAGGCAGAGCATGGCCTTGGCCAGCTCGTTCAAGAGTTCCTGCGAGCGGACGGAAAACTGCCCGGAGGCGTACTTCCGTACGTGCGCGTTGAGCTTCTTGTAGTTCGCGCGGATTTTCTCGACGTCGTCCTGGAACTTGACGAGCCGCAGAAGCTCGTAATGGTTCGGAGGACGCTCCCCCTCGGGGATGCCGAGCCAGTCCTTATAGACGTCGAGTGTCGTCATCGTAGGCAGACCCACGCGGCGGCGCTTGCCACGGGCGAATCGGCAGCCAAGGGACGATCGCTGAGACTATTCGACGTGATAATCTCTGGCGATCGCTTCAAACGAATCCACACCTTTTGCGTCCAATCCCTGGCTGCGAATGATTTCGATATTGGCCGCCTTCTTACCAGTCAACTCAACCGCCGTGCACTGGATACGCCCATTGGTGTCGTAGCTGTAAGTCACGTCGACCGGCGAGCCGGCGGGCAGCCCCGGAGGAAGTCCGACAATCTGGAACTCGGCGATCTGGGTGCAAGCTTCAGGATCAGCAACTTCGCCCTCGAGGACGTACACGTGCACCCGCTGCTGGTTCGGCGACGTTGTGACGAACCGCTGGGTGGCCTCGTAAGGGATGGCCGTGTTCCGGGGGATCATGATGTGATTGCTCTTGCGGTTCGGATTCATCGGGTCGGAAATCTTAACCCCAAGAGAATGGGAATTGACGTCCGTTGTGTTGACCGAACGGAGGCGGTCGACGACCGCTTTTCCCAGTCGGCCGCGGCCTCCCGTCTCCTTGGCCTCGAGAATGGCGGCGTGAATGGCCGCGCCTTGCGCGACGGCTTCTTCCGGAATCAGGTCGCGAGACGGCGGCCGCTTGCAAACTTCCTTGAGCATTTGTTCGACGACGGGCATGTAAGTCGAGCCGCCCGCCATGATCACGTCGTCCAGCTCGCGCGGATCGACCTTTGCCTGCTGCAGCACCAGCTCGCTGGTGTCCTTGGTGCGCTGCAAAAGGTCGGCCGTCATCCGCTCGAAATCGCTGCGCGTCATTGAGACGGTGAGGGTCTTTCCCTTGTAGTAGAGGCTGATCGGCACTTGCGAGCGGGTGCTCAACTGGCGTTTCGCGTCTTCGCACTCTTGGATGAAGGATCGCAGAGTCTCGGGGTTCTCGCGGGGATCTTCAGCGAACTTGCGTTTGAACTGTTCGCAAACGTGGTCGACGATCCGCTGCGTCCAGTCGAGGCCGCCGAGCATTACGTCGCCGTCGGTCGCCAGCACGCGGAAGTTCGTCGGCGTATAGCGCACGACCGTGACGTCGAAGGTGCCGCCCCCCAAGTCGTAAACGAGGATCGTTTTTTCCTTGGCCTTGAGGTCGCCGCGCCCCAGCTCGCCCTTGGTCCAGGCGTAAGCCAGCGTCGCCGCCGTCGGCTCGTTCAAAATGTCGACGACGTTGAGTCCGGCGATCTGCCCGGCGTCCTGCGTCGCCTTGCGGCGAATGTCGTTGAAATAATACGGGACCGTAATGACGGCATTGGCGATCGTCCCGATCCGCTTTTCGCAGTCCTGCTTGAGCTTCTTCATGATCAGGGCGGAGATGAACTCGGGCGTCAGCCGCTTGTTCTGATAGACGATGTAGAAATCTTTGTTGCCCATCTGCCGCTTGATGGCTTCGACGATGTGCGAGGGGTCTTCGATCGAGATTCGCTCGAACGACGGGCCGACGAGCACGTGCCCGTCCTCTCCCAGGAGCACCACCGACGGGGTAATCGGCTTGTCGTCAGAGTTGTGGATCGTCACCGGCTGGCCCTCGGGATTCACTTGGGCCAGGGCCGAATAGGTGGTTCCCAGGTCGATGCCGATCGTGTTGCCTTCAAGAAACGCCATTGGTTGTTGCTTCCAAGAGAGAGATAGACGGGAATACGCTGATTTTGACAGTGGCGTAGAGGGGAATCAAGCGGCTGTACAGGGGAATCAAGTGCTCGCGCCGCCCGCCCCAAGCGGCCCAGGGTTCAGGCAGCCGCAAGTTTTGGTTTCGTGAGGGATTCTGTTACGATTCCCCTTGCGCCGAAGGGGATTCGGTCGCCGGGGGGAATGCGTTGCTGGATCAATACGCCGAACGCTGGGCACTCGTTACCGGCGCGTCGTCGGGGATTGGTGCCGAATTCGCCCGACTGCTCGCGGCCCGGGGCATGCACTTGGTGCTCGTCGCCCGCCGGACCGACCGGCTGAATGAGCTGGCCGCCGAGCTGCATGCCAAGCATCGGGCCCGCTGCGAGGTCGTTTCCAGCGACCTCTCCGACCCGCGGGAGCCCGCCGTCCTGTTCGACCAGGTCGCCCAACGGGGGATCACGGTCGAGCTGCTGGTGAACAACGCCGGTTTTGCGGTCGTCGGCGAGGTCGACAAGACCGACGCCGAGCGGATCGAGCAGATGTTGCGGCTCAACGTGATGACCGTCACGGATCTGACGTACCGCTTCCTGCCCGGAATGCTGTCGCGCGGCCACGGCGCCATCCTCAACGTCTCGTCGGTCGCGGCTTTTCAGCCCGTGGCCTACATGGCTGCCTACGCGGCCAGCAAGAGCTATATCCTGAGTTTTACCGAGGCCCTGTGGGCCGAGGTCCGCGACCGGGGCGTCAGTCTGATGGCCGTCTGTCCCGGAACGACCCGCACCGAGCTGTTCGAGGTCGCCGGGGTGCCCGGCTGGCTGAAGCGGCGGCCCTCGCACTCGGCGGAGAAGGTCGCCCGGGGAGCGCTGCGTGCGCTGGAAAAACGCAAGCAGTGTTACATCCCCGGATGGCGGAATTACCTCATCACCATGCTTGTGCGGATGGCACCGCGGAGCGTGGTCGTCAAAGAATCGATGAGATATTTTCGGCCCGGTCGCAGCACGACTCGTTCCGATCCCGAAATCGTCCAAACTGCGTCGAATCGGGAAATCCGTTGAGCGGCCGGCTCCGAAACCAATCCATTGCCTTGAGGTGTCCCAATCATGAAGTTCAAGGGTCGAAACGCGCTCGTCACCGGGGGTTCCCGGGGCATCGGCCGCGCCTGTGCGATCGAACTGGCCCGTGAAGGGGCCAACGTGGCGATCAATTTCCGCTCGCATCCCGAGGAGGCCGAAGAGGCGGCCCGCGAAATCCGCGCGGCCGGCGTGAAGGCCCTCTTGGTCCAGGCTGACGTCGCCGATCAAAAAGCGGTCGAGCAGATGGTGGCCTGCACCGCCAGCGAGCTGGGCAGCCTCGACCTGTTCGTCTCCAACGCCGCCTACAGCGACCGCGAGCTGATGCTTGACGCGAACATGGAGGGTTTCCGTCGCACGATCGACGTTTCGATGTGGGGTGCTTTTTACGGCGTTCGCGCGAGCGCTCAGCAAATGGTGAAACAGGGCCGCGGTGGATCGATCGTGGTGGTGAGCTCGCCGCACGCGGTGATCGCCATCCCCACGGCGATGGCGTACAACATGGCCAAGGCGGCCATCGATCACATGGCCCGCACGGCGGCGATCGAGCTGGTTGGATACCGCATTCGCGTCAACATCGTCCATCCCGGCTGGATCGACACACCGGGCGAGCGGAAGTTCTTCACCGAGGAACAACTAGCCGCCGGAGGCAAGAACCTTCCCTGGAAGCGTCTGGGACGTCCGGAAGAAATCGGCAAGGCCATCACCTACGTCCTGAGCGACGACGCCGAATACATGACCGGCGCCACGCTCTCGATCGACGGCGGCGTGAGCCTGCCCTGGTGGTCGAACCGGGCCGAGGGCGCGATCTAATGTAGGGTGGGACTAGGCCCGCTTCGGGCCGACGGCCCACCACCTCGATGCGCGAGTCTAGCTTTTCGCAGCGGGCGTTCGTGAGAGTACGTCGGTGGTCTCCGCCGCGTATCGACCCCAGGCGGCGACGACCAGCAGCAGGTTGAGCACGACGGCTGTCGAAACGTAACCCAAACCGCCCGAGCCGACTGCGTACGCGTGCAGGCCAACCTCCGTCGGCATGTTGGTCCCCTGCAGCCAGCCGTTGACCATCGGCAGCACGAAATTGACGCCGTACCACGAGAAGAGAATGGCCGAGAAACACAACACTCCGCCCACGTTGGTGCCGAAGGTGCCGACCCAGCCGGCAAATCGTCCGTGCAGCACGACGAGATAGGCCAAGAGCGAAATCAGAGCCCAGACTTCTTTCGGATCCCAATCCCAGAAGCGGCCCCAGGAGACATCGGCCCACAGGCCGCCCAGGATCGTTCCCGCTGCCAAGAGCAGCACGGCAACCTGTTGGGCTTTGTAGGTATAGCTGGCCAGCGTTGCGACCTCTTTGGGTGGTCGCGTGCTCGCCGAAGTCAGATGTTGGTCACCCGTGCCCAAGTCCTCGAAGCCGGCCTTCAGCGTGCGGGGCAGCATAGCCGGCCTGAGCGCTTCGCCCGCCTTCTTGAGACGCGCGGCGAGTGACGGTTCCCCGCCGCCGTAGTGGGCGTCGAGGTCGAAGATCGGACCGCCGTTTTGTGTTTGTGGCGGCCCAACCGCTCTGGGCAATGTCCCGGCAGCAGCGGATGCGGTTTCGGCGGGAGCCCGATACTTGCCGAACAAGTAATACAGCATGGCGAGGTTGCCGAGTCCCCAGGCTAATCCACCAGCTCCATAGCTCGACACAATCGTCAACACATGGATCGCCAGCCAGTAGTTGTTTCGCAAAACGGCGGTGATCGAGCCCACGCGCGGATTGAAGATCTCGGGACTCGTCATGCCGACGAAGTGGGCCAGCATCATCCCGAAGCAGGCGACGGGCAGCGCTCCCAAGAGGAAATAGCGGCGCTGAAACGTCTGTTGCCACAAAACGCCCCGGCTCTTGGCCGCCTCGGGAACAAGCGTGATTGGCGTCAAAAGCAGCGTGACGGCGGCCCGCGAGCCGAACCAGGCACAGCCGCAAACCACGGCCATGCCGACCAGCCACGTCCCCACCGACGACATCGCGACTGCCTTGCCGAAAAGCGGCGGCGTCAGCTTGATGATCCTGAACGAGGTGTCGCTGCGCGTGAGAAACCAGACCGTGGCCGCAAAGGCGCAGAGCCGCACGATCGATGAGACGCACTGCACCGGCAGCATCGCGCCGCTCAAGATCTTCCCCGCGTCCTCCGGTTTGGGTCGATCGAACTCGAGATGCGGCGGAAAGTTGGCATCGTTCTCGCGCCGACGGACGGGCAAGCCCGAGAGCCGCCAGGCCCAGCTCAACCCGGGCCAGGTCAGCGGCAAAAGGCAGAACCAGAAGCCGAGCACAGAAACGACGAACGAAGCCCAAATCACCGTCTCGAACATGTTGGTGACGGGCGGTCGTCCGGCGATGATGATGCGGAGCGAAAAGCCCCACGCCGCATACAAAATGGCCGCGAGCGTAATCGCGAGGCCCGTGGCATAAACGAGCTTCGACGATTTGAGCATTCCGGCGGCCACAATCACGCAGAGCGCGACCAGAAACACGGCCCAAGCCGACCGGAACGGCTGGTACTTGTTGTAAGTGATCTCGGTTTCGAGCGAGCCGACCGGCGGATAGGCCGAGAACTGCATCTGTGGCTCGAAGAGGGGCAGGGGCTCGTAGCGGGTCCAGATGATTTCGTTCAACTTGTCATCCAAGCCGAATTTGAAGGCGTTTCTTTCCGGCGGCACCATCTGTGTGCGCGCCTGTTCGAGCGCCTTGCCCAGCCGGCGCAGCTGCTCGACGAAGGCGTGCATCGAGCTGTCGAATGCAGACCGGTCGTTCGCGTCGTAGGCGGTGCGCGTCTCCTCGAGGGCCTTTTTCAGATTGCGAATTTCTGCCTGCAGGTCGCCTTTGACGTTTTGCGCTTGGGTGAGCTGCGGAAGCGTCGCAACCAGGTTCTTCGGGTGGTTCGGATCACTCGACGGGTAGCGCTCGGCGCGGCGCGGATCGAGCACGGTCCGCGCCAGTCGTCGCGATCGGCGGCCATAATGGCGGCAATCGTCACGTCATCGCCGCTTCTCCATTTGTCGGCCTCGAGCAAACTTCCCAGCGCGACCCAGGCATGGATCCGTTCGTCGGGATCGGTCTGCCGCGTGAGCGCCCGCGGATCGAGACCGGGCACGACATAGATATCGTTCCCGTGCCGCAGATCGAGAAATGCCTTCACGTGATGAAAAAGCTCGGCCACTTTGCCGTTGATCGCGCGATCTTCGGCGGTGTCGCCCACGCTGTCGGGCGATTTGGCGCCGGCCTTGTCGAGCGCCATCAACCGTTCTTCGAGATCCTTTGACCAATAGACGGGCCGTCCGGTCTCCTCCGATTGTTTCCAATCGAGGATCTGCCCCAAGGCGATAAACGTGCCGGTGACCGGGATCTTGATCTTGTCGGTGTTCAGCTTCTCGCGCAGCGGCCGATACTCGCAGCGGAAGATCGGGCGGTCGATCCACTCGTCCGGCCGCGTGATCCAGCCATACAGCAGTTCAGGAGCCGAAAATGTGTGAGGCTCTTTGGTCGCCGTCTCCTCCGCGTCCGGATCAGTCCACTTCGAGCGGCCGGTGATCAGATTGACGACTTCGTCGGCAAGGCTGTCGAGCGGTTTGAGCCGACCGTCGCTGAAGACCGGAATCCGCTGCCAGCCTGACCAGTTGAAGTCCGGGTGCGCAATGCGAGTCGCGGCAACGGCCGACGGATGGGAAGACGGTGCGCCTGCCGAAGGCGGATCCGCGGCGATTAGGGCGGTCGGGACTTGTGCGCCCGACAGCAACACGGCAAGGCAAACGGCCGTTCGGATCATGTCACCGCTCCTGGGGCAGGCCGCTTGAAGAAGTAAGCCCGCATGTAGAACATCAGGAAGATCCCAAACACGATCAGTCCTGAACCGAGATATTTCACCGGCCGTCCCGGATCGTAATTCACGCGAAAGACCGATCCGAGGGGCGTGCCGCGCTCCTTGTCCGGAGCCATGTAGTTTTCCTGGAAGAACCGCAACTGGCGGCCATCAAGATCGGGATAGTCGAGCGGCCGATTCATGGTCACGACGAGATTGGCCAAGTCAGGTTCGCCTTCGGCAATCTTTTGCTGCTCGTCGGCGGACTTCCCTTTCAGCTTTTGAAGCTGGGCATCGACCTTCGTCGTGATCAGGTCGTCCAGCTCGACGCGAGCCGCCTGCTTACGGCCGGGATCCGCTGCCTCATCGAACCGCTCGTGCTTTCGCTCGACTTCCGGATCGTGTCGCACGTCGACTTGCACCAAATGGCTCGTGTAGTTGCTGGCCATCTTCGTGCCGGGATCGACTTCGAGATCGAAATTGATCAGCTTGAGCGCAAAGCCGACGTTCGTCTCGCGCACGTTGAGCGACGTCAGGATCGGCTTGTCGCCGCCGAATTCTGTCCTGTGCACCTGACGACGCTTCGCGCTTTCCCATGGCTCGGGAAGATTCTGGGTGAGCCAATAGTCGTCTTGCTGGGTGTGTCCCGACGAATCGGTCGACGTGAGGCGAATTCGCGCGCCTTTGGAGAGTCCGCGGTCCGACTTGTCGAACGGCTGCGGAACGATGAGCTGATTGGGCCCGATTCGCTCAGTCCCTTCCTCGCCCGGCCCGACATAGCGAAGCGCGGTCATCTCCATGACCGACTTCCCCTCGCCGCTTCCCAGGGAAGGGGACGCGTTGCCACCCATCGAAAAGGTCTCGACTGTGCGGCCGATCTCGAGATCTCCGGAGGCGACGACGCGCTTCAGGGCTTTCTGCCACGCGCGATAAGCGAGTTTTTCTCCTTGCACGAGGATTTCGACGCGTCCTTTGACCGAGGGATGATAGAAGTCGGCTCGAAAACCGGCGGGCTGCTTGGCGACGGGCATGTAGGGCAATTCCGCAAACCGCAGGATTTTCGACTTGTCTTCCTTGCCCGCCACTTTCTCATAGACAATCAACTCGACGGTCGGACCCAAATCTTCGCCACCCGGCTCGGCCGGCACCATTCCCTGGCCATGCACGAGCGACTGCAGGTCGACCGATTCGGAGTAAGCGCTCAGCTCAACCGTCAGGCCGTCGTTCAGCTCGAAACGCTTCTTCTGCTCTTTGAGCTTCTGTAGTTCCTTCACCGACGCGCAGGTCGTCTCGCCCTTCCACCAGAAGGCGACCATGCCGTCGCCTTCGACCGAGCGGTCGGGCTTGCACTCCTTGAAAGCGGCCAGCGAGTCGGCCTGGCTCGCCTGCCACATCACGACCTCTCCGAGACCCATCGGGCCGATGGGCGCTGTTGCGTACGGCTTGCCGTAGGGAGTCGACACGTCGACGGGAATCTCGACCTTGATCCTCGGCTGGTAAAACTTCAGGCTGAGATAGGGGGTGCCGACAACCGTGCTGCGTGAGTAATAGTCGATAACTTCGAGTTTCGTCTTGCCGTCGTTGTAGACGACCTGCGGCGGGTGCTGCCAGGTCTGGGTGGGATTATCGAGCCCGAACCACGACTTCACACGCCGCGTGATCGGCCAGGGTGCCAGGTCGCTCCAGTTGAACGGTCCGGGCTGGAATTTCAGGTCGAGCTGTTCGGCTCGTCCGGGAATGTTGCTGACGCTGAGAATTGATTGGTCCATATCGATGGCGAGCTGATTGGAATCGCCCAGATAAACGAGCATCTGGGAATTCACGCTGCCCCGGTCGCTGATCGCCGAACCGGCCAACAGGGTGAGCAGGCCGATGTGTGTGATCACAAAGCCGGTCTGGTGCCTCTTCCAGGGGAATCGAATCGCCGCCGCACAAAAGATGTTGAGCGCCAACAGCGACAGGAGGGCGGCGAAGCCCCAAGTGTGATAGATCAAGAAGCCGACGGCGGCCGTCCCGTAGTTGGCCTCCACGAAGGTCGCCGTGCCCAGGAGGATCGCCACCGACAGGATCAGCACCACGGCCAGCTTGAGCGAGGCGAAGAACTCGTACAGCGCCAGGATCGAGCGGACGAGAAGCGGCTGGCTCGATTGATTCAGCTTCTGACGGGCCATCGCGGAAGTCTCGTCACCGACACTATGTCAAAGCGCCCGGCTTTAGAGAACAGGGTTCGAAAGCACGCGGGCGGAAAAGTGAAGCTGGGCGGGGCCGCGTTACCTGAACGTCTGTCCCAGTTCAGTCGCGGTGCAACAATGGCGGGACACTCATTATAGCCCCCGCCGCTTCTGAAAGTACACCTTCCCGAGCGGGCACCGAAGCCGACCTGCCTCGACGATTCGCCGGCTTCTATTGTCAGACTTGCAAGGCCACCGGACTTGTGTGGTAGGAGTTGCAAAAATTGCAATTCCGTCCGCACAACCGCGCGTCGCGTCCCAGTATTCCTTACGCCTATTCGCGAAAGACGTTGCGACAAAATGAGAGCTGGGGACAATTTTTCTGTCCTCATCGGCACCGAAGCTGCATTTAGTCCAAGGCGTGAGTGAGACCCAGAAGTCGCACGCACGACCGCCGGAGGTGAGAGCCCGGCGAGATTGCAAAGAGGAGTGAGAGAGACTTTTCCCACCGGCCCGTGGAGACGGGCTACATCCCACCGCTTTCGGCACCCCTTGCCGACACACCAATCAAAGGCCGAGGCAGGCCCGCTTGCCTCGGCCTCTTTCCTTTCGAACTGGTTACCAGTTGCAGCTCTCTTAGTCCTGAAAGATTTGAACAGGAGGGAACAGAGGCAACAGAGGAAAGACAGGACCAAGGAAAATGCCTCAGACCCAAGCCTTGGGTGTCCTCTGTTACCTCTGTTCCCTCCTGTTCAAATTCTTGGCATTTTCACCTTTATCGATTCGCACCGGGCAGCATAAGTCGTGCAATTCCTTCCGTTACACGCTCCACGTTGAAATTGATGACAAGACCCAGCGGCACGTCAAGCAATTTCATGTAGCTTAAGAGTTGGGCTTTGTGGATCGGCAAGATCTCCAGAACCGCTTTGGTCTCGACTAGCACGCAACCTTCCACGAGCAGGTCGAAGCGAAGCGCTTCCTCGCGGATGAATCCCTTGTAATTCACCCGAACCATCTCCTGGTTGGCGCACGACAGCCCGCGCAATTCCAATTCCTTGATCAGGCACCACTCGTAGATCGATTCGAGCAGACCGGGGCCCTTATTGCGATGCACCTCAATCGCTGCCGCAATGATCGTTTCGGTTAGTCCGCATGCTCGCTCGTACAGAGGATGCATGCTTAGCCCCCAAGCCAGGTCAATCGAGCGCAACACAGGAGCATGCCACACGCGTCTCCCTTTGAATCAACAAGGCAGGCGTGCAAAACGCAGATTATTGCGAATTTAGCCAATTCAGAGCCCATCGTATCGCCTGACCCGCAATCGGACACGCGAGGGCAATTTGGGCCCAATTGCCGGGTCGCGTCGCGAACCACTTGGCAAGCAGGTGTGTCGCTACTTCCGATCGTCCTAACTCTCTTATTGCCGGCGCTGATTTTTCGCCGTAGACTGAAATTGTCCGCCCAAGTGGGAGTCACCCCGGCGTGCCTGCGGCGAATCCAAGGTCCAAGCGGAGGTCGTTTCGCTCAATTGACTGATCCAAAACGCGAAGATTTGCGTGTCCAGCAAAGCAAGGCGGTCCTGGTCGGCGTCCTGGACCCCGCGCAAAAGTCCCATCGGGAGCATGCTCTCGACGAGTTGGCTGGGTTGGTGAAGACGGCCGGCGTCAAGGTCGTGGGCCGCATGACCCAGGTTCGGGGAAAGATGATCCCCGCCACTTGTCTGGGAAAGGGCAAGCTGGAGGAGCTCAAGCAGATGGTCGACGTCTGCGGGGCCGACCTGGTCGTTTTCGACAACGACCTCACCCCCTCTCAAGAGCGAAACCTCGAAAAAGAGACCGGCCGGATCATCGTCGATCGCAGCGAAGTGATTCTCGACATCTTCGCCGCCCGCGCCCGGACTTACGAAGCCCGGCTGCAAGTCGAGCTGGCCCAGCTCCAATACTTCCGCAATCGGCTGCGCAAGCGATGGAGTCACCTCGAGCGCATCGAAGGCGGCGTCGGAGCGGGCCGTGGTCCTGGCGAAAAGCAGATCGAAACCGACCGCCGGCTGATCGACAGGCGAATCGCCGAACTCAAGAAACGGCTGGCGGAAGTGGAGAAGCGGCGCGAGCGGACCGTTTCTGCCCGGCGAGAGCAGTTGACCGTCTCGATCGTCGGCTACACGAACGCGGGCAAGAGCACGTTGATGAACGCGCTCGACGGGCGCCGACGTCTACGTGGCCGACAAACTCTTTGCCACACTCGATACCCGCACGCGCCGCTGGCACATTCCCCATTGGGGCGAAGTGCTGCTGAGCGACACGGTCGGCTTCGTGCGCAACCTGCCGCACCATCTGGTCGCCTCGTTTCGCTCGACGCTGGAAGAGGCGCGCCACGCGGACCTTTTGATTCATGTCGTCGATGCTGCCGACCCCGAGGCGGAAGCCCAGATTGATACGGTGAATCGCGTGCTCGAAGAGATCGGCGTCAACTCGGCCAACTCGCTGATCGTGCTCAACAAGATGGATCGCGTGGAAGATCGCGGAATCGTTGACGTGCTGCGGCGGCGTTTTGACGACTCGGTGTCGATTAGCGCGGCCACGGGTCAGGGACTCGATCGTCTGGCCGAGGCAGTCGCCGCGCGGTTGGCCAACGGCTACGCGGACGTCGAAATCGAGACAGGAGCCGGCAACGGCAAGTTATTCGCCTACCTGGCGGAGCGGGCCGAAATCAAGAGCCGCGAGTATTTCGATTCGCGAGTCAAGCTCGTCTGCCGCATCCCTAAAGCGATTGCCGAGCGACTTAACGAAGACGGCACCGTCGTGACGCTGCAGAACGGATCGCCGCGCGCGCATCCAGAAGAAGCGATTCCGCAAAACGGCCACTCGCCGAATCACGCACCGCTCGGGCGGTAGGTCGCCGAAATCAGCCGAGATCGTCGACGAAGGGGATTCCCCGCGCTTCGAGGCAGGCCTTCGCCCGCTCGCCGAGTTGTCGCTCGCGAAACGGAAACCACCGATGCGCGATGCCGACGCGATACAGAGCGTTTTCGAAGCTCTCGAGCGATTGTGAACTCGACAGGGCCGTTTCAAGGCGTTTGCGATCGGTCGGATCGGCAACAGCTTCGCAAAAGCGTCGCGCCAAATCCTGCTCATCGACTTCAACAGCAATGGTTTGATATTGCTCTGCCTGGTCGGACGACCTGATTGCCGGCCCCGCAGCCTCGACGACTTCTCCCGTCGAGGTATCGATCCGCACGGCAGCACCCGGCCCCGCGAACTCCAAGGCGCTGACGAGCCTGGTGAGTGAAACGGCCGCGGACATGCGTTACTTCTCGGATTCGCTCGGCGCGCCACTCGGATCGAGTGCCGGCAACAAATACAAAGCAGCCAGCGCGATGGCGGCCGTCTCAGTTCGGAGGATGCGCGGTCCGAGCGAGACACAGCAACCGCCTGCCTCCCTCGCCTGAGTAACTTCGGCGTCGGTTAATCCTCCCTCGGGACCGACGACTAGGACAAGGGGACGTTGGCTCTGGCTCATTTCGCAGCCTTGCCTTGTTTCACCGAGCGCAGGGCCGGGCGCTCCGCTGGGATCGGCGACGATCAGACGGCCAGTTAAAGGAGCCTCGGAGAGAAACGATTGCCACTCTGTGAGAGGATCGATCGTCATCAGGTGATTGCGGCCAGACTGTTTGCACGCCTCGATGACCGTCGCGCGCATCTTGTCGAGTTTCGTCGATCCCGGCTCTGTGATGCTCTGGGCCGTTTGCAAGGGAATCAACCGGCTCACCCCCAGCTCAGTCGCCTTCTCGACCAGCCAGCGAAAACGATCGGCCTTGGGGACGGCCGTCGCCAGCACCACAACCGCTCCTTCTTCGGGTTCGCTGGTGCGCTTCAAGATGCGAAGCGAGGCGCGGGATTTGGACAGCTCGACGATCTCGGCTTCTGCGACAGTCCCCTTTCCGTCAAACAGCACGACCTGCTCACCCAGGGCGGCTCGCATCACGCGCGAAAGGTGATGCAATTCGGCCCCTTCCAGCTCGCACGAGTCACCATCGGTCAAGTGGGGAGCGTAGTAGCGGGCCGTCATCATTCTGCCTTGTTGGAGTTCGAGCTACTTGGCTGAGGCGCCTCGCTTCTGCTCCAGGGTCTGTGCGAGTTCCTGTTTGACGAGCGCGTCCCCCGGGGCAAGTTCCGCCAGGCGCTGTAGTCGCCCGACGGCTTCGTCAAAACGGCCCAATCCACGAAGGGCTTGTGCGGCCCGCAAGTCACACAGATACAGACCGGGATTCAATTCCAATCCGTGCGCAGCATAGGCGAGTCCGCCGGCAAAGTCGCCGGTCTTCACGGAGAGGGTAGCCAGGCTCGCGTACGTCAAAGCGTTGTCGGCGTCGAATTCTAGTGCGCGTTTCAATTGATGCCGAGCTTCGTCGAATTGTCCGCGTTCGATCAGAATGCGAGCGATCCCGTTCAGCGCATCCACAGATCGCGGATCGAGAGAAATTGCCGTGCGATATTCTGCGAGCGCTTCATCATTTCGAGCGAGGAGTTCATACACGGCCGCCAGGTCGCTGTGCAGGGGTGCGTACGCTTCGGCAAGCCGGATTGCGGCTTGATATTCGGTCACGGATTCATCGAGGGAGCTTTCGCCCAAGAGCGCGGATCCGAGGAATTCATGAATTACCGAATTATCGGGCGTGCAGGACTCCGCGTGGCGCAAGAGAGTCACACTATCGTGCCAATAGCTCGCCTGACTGAATGCGATCGACGCGAGCAAACCGAGCCACGCCAGGCCCGCCAGCGGGAGCACGCGCTGGCGGAGGAAACCCGCCGGTGCCAGTTCCGTTGCGAGCCAGACGACCCCCAGAAACACGCCGATCAAGGGAAAATAGGTGTAGCGATCCGCCATTTGCTGTGTGCCGATCTGCACCAGTCCGATCATCGGCATGAGCGTGCCCAAGTACCAAAACCAACCGACGAACAAAAATGGAAAACGCCGGACAAAAGCCGTCGCCGCGGCGGTCACGGCAAGCAGGACCGACGCCGCGAGGGCCAGGCTCATCCAGCGGATGTCGTAACCGCCGTACGGGTAATAGACCGCCAGGTCGATCGGATAGGCCGTCTTCTCGAGGTAAGCCAAATAAACGCAGACCGCGTTCTGCCAGCGCGCTGAAAAAGGAAACGGCGCCGTCATCGCACCACCGCGCGACTGGGCAAATAATGCAATCGCCGAGAACGCCGCCGCGGCGACCAAAAACGGGGACTTTTCGACGAGTTGGCGGAGAAGCACGCGGCGGCTGAACCCCGCGGTCACCACTTCCTCGCTGCTCGGGGAACGGCGCTTGCTTTGCCGACCCCGCGCGGTGAGCGCGGCCGACCGTTCTGCGACGGGCTTGAGCCGGCCGAGAGGCCAATAATCGAGCAGCAAAAAGACGAACGGCAGCGTAACCAGCGTCGGTTTCGAGAGCAGGCTACAGGCGAAGAGCAGCAGCGATCCGACATACCTCCACGCTTTGCCGACCTGCGTGTAGCGCACGTAGGCCCAAAGGGACAAGAGACCAAAGAAAACACTCAGCACGTCCTTGCGCTCGGCCACCCAGGCCACGGATTCGACGTGCAATGGATGAAGCGCAAACAGCGCCGCCACGAAGGCGCTCCGCACCGCGTATCCGGTGGCGACGGCCAGGGCCAGGAACAAAAGCACCGCGTTGGCCGCATGCAGGACGACGTTGGTGACGTGATAGCCGGCCGGGCTGGTCCCGGAGATGTTGCTGTCGAGCATCAGCGACAGCCAGGTCAGTGGGATCCAGTTGCAATCATGGATGCCGAGACTCCACCGCAAACTCTCGAGAGAGAGCCCCGCGTGAACGCGTGGGTTTTGGGAACCATAGGCGGGATCATCGACATTGATAAAGGAAAAGCTCCAAGCCTGCGAATAGACCGCAAACGTGCCGCTAACCAAGAGTACGCACACCAAGAAACGAGCGCGCCGCTCCCGCGAAGGCGGCGCTGGCGGAAGCGGCACCGGCAAAGACGACGCTGGTGAAGACGAGACTGGTCCGGTGCGGCGACGCTGCATGGATCGAGGGCGTTCAGTTCTGAAATATCCCGTTGGCCGCGAGCGAGACCGCGCTCACGAGAACTGCGGGGGGTCATCCCAGTGTCGATACTTACCGGTGTCGATTTTACCAGTGTCGATCTTAAGAGAAGATTCACCATCACCGCGACAGCCAAGCTCTGGATTCAGCGCCTCATTTCAGCGCGACTCACCTGCCGATCTTACCTGATAACAGGCGACTCCCAGACCCATCAAGGAGGCCCCCGTGTCGATTGCGCCGAAGGACTGAACGATTCGGCCCGCCTATTGGGCGGCAACGCTTCGCACTTCTTCGCGAGCGCAATCCATGTAGAAGCCTTGGCGCGACTTGAGCACCTTGTCGAGAGCGGCCTTCGCTGCGGGATCATTGTGGGTCCTCGCGGCACCGGCAAGTCGACCGTCCTCGACGTTTTCGCCCAGAACTGCCGCGCCGCCGGGTGCGAGGCGGTTTCGATCGACGTCACTGCACTGGACGAAATCCAATTCTTGGAGCGACTGGCGCAGCGACTGGAGGTCACATCGCGCGCTCGCGGCCGAGCGCTCACTTTGTGGGGCGAGGTGACCGACGCTCTCTGCGGTCGTGCGCTTGCGGGTCGACACTGCGTGGTGATAGTGGATCACCTCGATCGAGCCATGCGAGATTGTCAGCATTTGGTGCGCAGGCTCTCGTCGCGCCGCAGTCGAGATTTGGCCGAGACTTGGATTTTTGGCTTTTCCGGCCGCTCGTTCCCGATGGTTCTGCGGGAATGGCGTGAACAAAATGATCTGCGGATCGAGCTTGCGCCATTGGACGAACGGGACAGCCACGCGTTCGTGCAATCCCTCCTCGAATTCTTCGGACGTTCGAGCGATGCGTTCGTAGGGGTCGCCGATGCGCTCGTGGCAGCTGCGTCGGGCGTTCCGGCTGAACTCCGGCGATTGAGCGAGCTGTCCCTGTTGCTGGCCGAAGGTTCGCAATCTCGCGTTTCACCAGAATCGCTGCAGGCCGTCCTGGACCAACTTGGCGGACTACGGTTCTCGGCGTAACCGCCCGTCTCCTGGCCCCTCCAAAGTTAATTCCCGCACTGAAGGTGCGCATTTGCGCGGGGTTCCGCTGCCTTCAACGGATTGCGCATTGCCATCGCTCACCACATATTTACCTATCTACCCCAGTTTTCCAATTCTTTCGAATCCTGATCCCCTCAGGCGATTTTCAGCATTAATAAATTCTGCATTTTTGCATCACGAAAACCACATGTTGTCCCTGTAAGGTTCGGCACCACAGTTAAGCCTCCCTTAAGCGAACGCTACCTGCACTAAGCGGATGCTCAGGCTTTTTTGTCAAGGGCGCGGTTCGCCGCGAGCGGGATCACGGGGATTCGGGTCAGAGTCGCGCGTCGGTTGTCGGCAACGAGCGACCGTGCGTCGTGTTAACGCGGATTGCATCGGGGACTCACAGCCCCCAAAGTCTTCGCGAATAGAGTTCACGCGCGAATCTTAGTGGACGAGTGCACCCAAGTCATGCGACCGCAGATCTTGAACGGAGAGTACTGACGTGATGGAACATTTCCGACGAGGGCCAATCGGACGAACGTGCGTTCTGGTTGCGATTGCGCTGGGCAGCTTGACCCTCGCCGCTTCCTGCGGGCGTTCAACGGCAATGCCACAAATCCAAGGCAAGCTGCCGGTCTATCCCGTTCAGGGAAAGCTGACAATGAACGGGGAACCACTGGCGGGCGCGACCTTGGTGTTCTACCGGACCGACAAACCGCCGGAGGGGAGTGCCAAGACTCCTCCCCGCGCCCGGACCAACGAGGACGGCACATTCTCGGTTTCAACGTACAGTGGAAACGACGGTGCTCCCGCGGGCCGATATCGCGTGACCGCGTTTTGGAAAGGGGGCGACGAGGGGGTCGTCACGCAGGAACAGCGGGACAGCATGCCAGAGAAGCTGCCCCGCATCTATCAAAATCCGAAGATCACTAAGCTCAGAGCCGAGATCCAAGAAGGCGACAACGACCTTCCGACCTGGGACATCACGGATGCGCAGATCGCCGCGCAATCACAGGGTTAGCCGCGCAGGCGGAGCGCGCAAAGTCCCAGTGGCAATTCTGGTCGTCGGCAAAAGAAGCGACACGCCGATCGTCGCTCTCGCGGCACAACTGATGGCACTGGTTTTGTTTCTTTCACAATCTTAAGGGGGGAAGTCGATGTCGAGACGGGTCAAACGGGGATTTACATTGATCGAATTGCTGGTGGTGATCGCGATCATCGCCACGCTGATCGCTCTGTTGCTGCCGGCGGTGCAATCCGCGCGCGAGGCGGCTCGCCGCACCCAGTGCCGGAACAATTTGAAACAGCTCGCGCTGGCAGCGCACAACTACGCCGACGTGTTCAGAGGATTTCCGCCGTCGAAGATCATCGGCAACGTCTATTGGAACGATCCCACCGGCGCAAAGAAGTCGAAGTGCAAGAAGGCCGGCTCGGTCGACGTGAGTTGGTACAGCCCGGATCTCCACCGGCGCCGAGAAATGCAGCGACGGCTACGCTAGCATCCTGATGGCCCTCTTGGGCTACATGGAACAGGGCTCTATGCGGCACTTGATCGATGCCAACGTTCCTTGGGCCGATCCGATCAATGTGAACAACTTCAGCCAGACCCCCATGCCCATGTTCGTTTGCCCGTCGGTCCCCGGTATTAATCGAGTCGACATCCTGTTTACTCCCGGCGTGCCCGTTGCCGACTACAGCTCGCCCTCGACGGGCGTGAATCCATTGACCTTTGCCGTTTTCAGTCAGCCTACTCCCGCAGATTACAGCGGCGCGACCGGCCAGATCATGACCTCCCTGACAGGTACGGAATCGATCGTGCAGGGGACCATCTGTCCGCTGAAGGGCATCACCGATGGTCTGAGCAACACGATCTTGTTTGCGGAATGCGCCGGCCGGCCCTACGCGTACATCGCAAGCGGGCAACAACTCACGCCGGCCGCATTGAACGCCAAGTACGGCACGCCGCCGGCATTTTCCAATGCCCACGGCGACTTTTTCGTCGGCCCGGCACAGCCGAATGGTCCGATGCCCTACAACACGGTCAGCGCGTTGACCAGCAACGCCTGGCCCGACCCGGCGGCATCGGGTTGGAAGATCGACGGCTTCGATGAGACTGGTTTCATCACCGAGGTCGGTCCCTGCATCGTCAACTGCAGCAACGACAGCGAAATCTACAGCTTCCATCCCGCTTCAGCCGGCGTGGCCATGTGCGACGGCTCGGTTCAGTTCATCAATCAGAACATTGCCGGCCAGGTCCTCCTGTACCTGGTTTGCGCACGCGACGGCCAGCAGGTGATCTTTAACAACGAACCGTAAAACTAAGGTGCGGCAGAGTCGCCAGTTCGCGCCGGACAGAGGCGAAACTGGTTAATACTGCAGTGCACAAAAAATCTTTCCCTGGCTCGGGAGGTACTGGCCTCCCGGGCCACGGGAAGCCTTGAAACTGTGATCGCGACCCCCCGCGGCTTCGCGTCGGCCGCAATCCTTTCTGTTCATCGAAGACGTGCTTCTGCTCAGCGCGCCGGTTGTCGCTGCGACCGGTGCGCCCTTTTTTTAAGGCATCGTTATGAACAAAGCTTGGCGTTCTAACTCAAGCGCCGCCCGATTGCTTGCGGCTGGATTGTTGGTGGGATGCTTCGTCGGCCTCGACCGACCCGCACGAGCAGATGAACAAATCCAGTTCCTCGGGAAAGTGGAACTGCCGCCGGGAACGATTGATAAGTCGGGATTGACGGACGTGCTGCAGGGCGGAGTGCCCCACAATCAGCTCGGGGGCCTGTCGGCACTCGAATACTCAGGACGCGACGATGTCTACTATGTGCTGCCGGACCGAGGACCGGGAGACGGCAGCGCCCGCTACCGTTGCCGCTGGCAAATGATTGAACTCAAACCTCCCGTCGCCTCGAACTCGAAGGGTTCGGCCCGCGTGGTCGGAACGACGCTGCTGACGGCGACGGACGGCAAACCGCTGCTTGGCGTCTCCACCGCCTTCGATCCGAAAGGCCCCGATGGGAACCACCGCTTTGACCCGGAAGGCATCCGACTTGGTCCTTCGGGTTCGGTCTTCGTCTCCGATGAGTACGGCCCGTATATCTTCGAGTTCGACTCAACCGGACATCAGATTCGCGCCCTCGACGTGCCGGCCCGATATTCCATCGCACACCCGGCCGCCAGCAAGGAAGAAGAAGTCAGCGCCAACAAATCGGGTCGCGTTACGAACGCCGGCTTCGAGAGTCTGGCCATCAGTCGTGATGGCAAACGGGTCTACGCGCTGATCCAACTCCCGCTTCTTCAGGACTCGAAACGAACGAAAAAAGGCAAGGTCAAGGGACTCAACTGCCGCTTGCTGGAGATCAGCCTGGCCGACGGGACGACCCGCGAGTTCTTGTACCAACTGGAACACGAAAGCAATAAAACGTGCGAAATGCTGGCCGTGGATGATCACCGCTTCCTGGTCATCGAGCGCGACGGACGGCAGGGGCAAAGCGCGGCCTTCAAGAAGATCATGAAAATCGACCTTGCGGGAGCAAGCGACGTCAGCTCCATTGAGTCGTTAGCTCCCAAGAAGCTGCCCCAAGGCGTCAACCCCGTCCACAAGTCAGTGTTCATCGATATTCTCGACTCGCGTTACGGCCTGGCCGGCCCGCAACTCGCACAAAAACAAGAAGGGCTCGCCTGGGGGCCGTCGCTCACCGACGGGCGCAAGCTGCTTTGGATTTGTGTCGACAACGACTTCAAGCCCGGTGCGTCGTGCGAGTTCTACGCGTTTGCCGTGCGGCCGACCGACTCGCAGGCTCGACGCTGACGACACGGCGACGGCCGAAAGATCGCCCAGCGGCCCCTGATGCGGCCTGTGATTCAGTACCCCGTACGCATCACGTAGCCCCCCGGGAGCCGTCGGAGTAGCCGCTTCATCTCCAGCACCGTCAGGGTCGCCAGCACGCGGGATGATTCGAGCGCCGAGTCGCGAACCACTTCGTCGATCAATCGCGGGTCGACTGTGACGAGATTGAGGATCGTCCGCTCCTGCTGGCTGAGGGTCAGTTCGCGCGGCGTATGAACGTCCTCGCTCTCCGTGCGTTTGACCGGCGAAAGGAGCGGCCCGAGCGCTTCGAGCACATCGTCGACGCCGCGAACAAGCGGCACTCCGTCGCGAATCAGGTCATGACAGCCTTCGCTCGTCAGGCTGTCGATCCGTCCCGGCACAGCAAAGACTTCTCGCCCCTGCTCCAGCGCGTGGCGCGCGGTGTGCAACGCTCCACTGGTGCGCGTGGCCTCGATAATGATTACGCCCAATGACATCCCGCTGATGATCCGGTTTCGTTGCGGGAACAGTCCGGCAATCGGTTCTTGATCCAGACAAGACTCGGAGACGACACCGCCCTGCTCAGCGATTTGAGCGGCCAGCTCTCTGTGCTCCGGTGGATAGACCTTGGCTAAGCCCGTCGCGGCTACGGCGATCGTGCGTCCGCCTGCCTCGAGCGCCCCACGGTGTGCAGCCGCGTCAATCCCGCGAGCCAGCCCGCTGATCACGGTCGCCCCCGCCCTCGCGAGCGCGCCGGCAAATCGCTCCGCCTGCTGCCTGCCGTAGACCGAACAGCGACGCGAGCCGACGATGGCGATGGCCACCTCGTCCCGCGGTTCCAGGCGCCCGCGGCAATAGAGTACACTCGGCGGATCGCAGATCTGCCCGAGCATCCGGGGATATTCGGGTGCCGCTTTCCGCAGCAACTGAATGTTGGCCTGTCGGCAACGCTCGATCTCGCGGATCGCGGCGTCCGCGTTTCGATGCTCGACGATCGCCGCCGCCAGCTTGGGTCCGATGCCGTCGACCTGTTGCAGCTCGGCAAGGCTCGCACGGAGGATGGCGGACGGCGAACCAAAAGCTGCCTCGAGTGTTTGCTGCAGCCGCGGGCCGATGCCGGGAACCAGATTGAGCCGCAGAGCGTCGATCAGGTCGGAATCGCCGGGCTCGTCGCTCTTAAACGGGAGGCCGGCTGACGGCGCATCCGACATGACGGGCCCTCTGGCTATTCCAACTTCAAGATGTCAGCGAGCACGGACCGCACCGCCGCTTCGGGAACGGAGTCGACCAATTCGACTTGCCCCATCGAGGTCGGTAAGACGAACCGCAGTTTTCCACCGAGTGACTTCTTGTCCAGCCGCATGCGATCAAGCGCAGCCTCGACGTCGAGCGGAGTAGCAGGAAGAGCAGTCGGAAGATGAACCGCTTGGAGCAATCGCACGAGCCTTTGCGTGACCGAAGAATCGATGCGACCCAACCGCTCAGCGAGCTCGCTCGCGTGCACCATGCCGATGGCGACGGCTTCGCCGTGCAACAGCGTTCCGTACCCCAGGAGTGCCTCGTAGGCGTGAGCGAACGTGTGGCCGTAATTGAGCAGGGCCCTCAGCCCAGTAAGCTCCTGCTCGTCCTGCTCGACGATGCCGGCCTTGAGCTGGCAACAGCGCGCGATTACGTGACGGAGGACATCCGGCGCGTGTGTTGAGGCCGTCGACATGCGCTTCCAGGTACATCAAGAAATCGAGATCGAGGCTTGCGCCATATTTGATGACCTCGGCCAGCCCGCAGCGGTAGTCACGCTCGGCCAGGGTGGCGAGGGTCGAGGTGTCAACAAAAACACCGATAGGCTGGTGGAACGCACCGATCAAATTCTTTCCGCGCGTGTGATTGACACCGACCTTGCCCCCCACCGAGCTGTCGACCTGTGCCAAGAGCGTCGTGGGAACTTGCACGAACGGCAGACCGCGGGCGTAGGTCGCCGCGGCAAATCCCGCGGTGTCTCCCACGACGCCCCCTCCGACTGCGACGATGATCGTGCGTCGGTCGGCCTTCGTTTCGGCCAGCGCGTCGTAGAGCCTGGCTGCCGAGTCAAGGGTCTTTGACTGTTCTCCGGGTTCGAGCTCGACACGTGCAGTCGTCCATCCGGCCCTTTTGAGGCTCTCCTCCGCACACCTCGCGTGGGTTGAGCCGACGTGACCGTCAGTGACAATCAAGGCCTTGCCGGGGGATGAGGCACCCGCGGAAAACTGCGGACGGTTGCGGATCCACGGATTGAGCCGCTCGGCCCACGCGGCCAGTTGTCCGGTGACGATCACAATTTCGTAGCTGCGCGACCCGAGCGAAACCGGAACGGTCGAGCAGCTTGAATCGGAGACCTCGGGGGGAGTCATACGTGTCAATCTCGGCGGAACCAAAACCGGCAAGGCGCCTCAACTTGTCGACAGCCAGCCGAATCGAATCGTCTCGATTTGAGGTTGATTCTAGTTGACTCGCGGGCGGGGGTCACGAAAAACGGCGCCAATCGTGAACCGACCGGCCGAAACCGGCGACCTGCGGCGGCGGCGCCCAACAGGCCTCGAATTCAGAGCGTAGAATCGAGAAGGCGCCAATTCCATGCACCGACATTGATATTGCCAGGGGTACGAGAATTGCGATAATTCAGGGTGCTCACCGAAAATGTGGCATCCGCGTGGAAGTGGCCCTTTGGCTTGGGGTCGCGCCGACTCAAGCCGTCTAACGCCCAGTTCCCATTTCCTCACAAGTTGATTACCGGACCAGGGATGGTCACACCGCGCACCTCGCGGACTGTGAATCCATTCCAGTCGGACGAGGCGCCTTGAAATGCGCGGTCCCGACAGCCGGAAACGGGGACCGAGCATAGATTTGGGCAACACAAGGAGTGGTTCCGTGGGAGACGCTCGCGCCGTCCTCGAACGTATCTCGAAGTCCCAGAACTTCGACGGCTATCGCCAGGAGCACTGGCATGGCTCGTTCGACGAATATCTCGATATCGTTCGCAAGAACCCCAGGGTCACCCGCACGGCCTATCAGCGGCTGTACGACATGATCCTCTCTTACGGCACAACGCCGGTTGAGGGGAGCAAAGACGGGTGGATCCGCTATCGGTTCTTCGACGATCCCGATAACGGCGGCGCCGACGCGATCTTCGGACTCACCCGGCCGCTGATGGAAATCGTCAACGTCTTTAGAAGTGCCGCGCTCAAATACGGCAGCGAACGGCGCGTTCTGCTGTTGCACGGACCGGTCGGCAGCTCCAAGAGCACCATTGCGCGCCTGCTGAAGCGCGGATTGGAACGCTATAGCCGGACGGAAGATGGCGCGCTGTTTACCTACGGTTGGAAGAACGACGACGGCTCGGTTCTCTGGTGCCCCATGCACGAGGAGCCACTCAACCTGGTGCCCGAGGAAGCCCGACCCGAGCTAGTCCGCTTCCTCAATGACAAACAAGACCTGACCAACGGCGAACACTACGGCATTGAGATCGTGGGTGAGCTGTGTCCGTTGTGCCGTTTTACGTTCAAGGAACGCCTCGAGCGGGCCGGCGGCGACTGGACAAAGGCCGTTGAGCAGATCGTCGTCAAACGGCTGACTCTTTCGGAGCCGGACCGCATCGGCATCGGCACCTTCCAGCCGAAGGACGAAAAAAACCAGGATTCCACTGAACTTACCGGCGACATCAATTATCGCAAAATTGCCGAGTTCGGCAGCGAGAGCGATCCGCGAGCGTTCAATTTCGACGGCGAATTCAACGTCGCGAACCGGGGTGTGATTGAGTTTATCGAAGTTCTCAAGCTCGACGTCGCGTTTCTCTACGACCTCTTGGGCGCCTCGCAAGAGCACAAGATCAAGCCGAAAAAGTTCGCCCAGACCGACATCGACACGGTCATCGTCGGGCACACCAACGAGCCCGAGTATCGCAAGCTGCAGTCCAACGAATTCATGGAGGCCCTTCGCGACCGCACGGTGAAAATCGACATCCCGTATGTCACGAAGTTGAACGACGAGCAGAAGATCTACGAGAAGGACTACAACGCCAAGCGGGTCCGCGGCAAGCACATCGCCCCGCACACCCTCGAGATGGCCGCCATGTGGGCCGTTCTTACGCGGCTGGAAGACCCCAAGAACGCCGGGCTTACGCTGTTGCAGAAGCTGAAGCTCTACAACGGCAAGACCCTGCCCGGCTTCACGTCGGACAACGTGGCCCAACTGCGCAAAGAAGCCAAGAGCGAGGGTATGCTCGGCATCTCGCCGCGCTACGTGCAGGACAAGATCTCCAACGCGCTGGTCGCGAATGCCGACTCGACCAATCTCAATCCGTTCATGGTGATGAACGAGCTGGAAGAGGGCCTCAAGCACCATTCGCTGATTCACAGCGAGGAGATCCGCGAGCGCTACCGGCAATTGATCGGCGTGGCCAAGGACGAATACACGGACATCGTCAAGAACGAGGTCCAGCGGGCCATCGCCGCCGATGAGGAAGCCCTGATGCGGCTGTGCTCGAACTACATCGACAACGTCAAGGCCTACACGCAGCGGGAGAAGGTCCGCAACAAGTTCACCGGCCAGCCGGAAGAACCCGATGAACGGCTGATGCGGTCGATCGAAGAAAAGATCGACATCCCCGATACGCGTAAGGACGATTTCCGCCGCGAGATCATGAACTACATCGGCGCCCTGGCGCTCGACGGCAAGACCTTCAATTACAAGACAAACGAGCGGCTGCAAAAGGCGCTCGAAATGAAGCTCTTCGAGGACCAGAAGGACACGATCAAGCTGACCAGCCTGGTCTCGAACGTTGTCGATGCCGACACGCAGGCCAAGATCGATATCGTGAAGAGCCGCCTGATTCGCAACTACGGCTACAACGAAGAGTCGGCGACCGACGTCCTGCAATACGTGGCCAGCATTTTCGCCCGGGGTGATACCAAGAACGACTGAGTAGTTCGTCCAAAGTCGCCTGATGACTTTGGACCTCGCAAACTCATGATGAGCCGGCGATGACCCGCAGCATCGATCGAGACCTCGGCCGCTTCAAGCAAATCCTCCGGGGGAAAGTTCGCGAAAACCTGCGGAAGTACATCACGCACGGCGAGATGATCGGTCGCACGGGCCGCGAGCTGGTCAGCATTCCCGTCCCCGCCATCGACATCCCGCATTTCCGCCACGGGCAAAAAGGTTCGGGTGGAGTTGCCCAAGGGGAAGGCGACGTTGGCCAGCCCATTGGCAAGGGGCAGGGCCAGGACGGCGACGGCCAGGGCCAGGCGGGTGACCAGCCGGGCGCCCACATCCGCGAGGTTGAAATCTCGCTCGAAGAGCTGGCCGACATGCTGGGCGAAGCCCTCGAACTGCCCCGCATCGAGCCGAAGGGCAAAGACTCGCTCGAAAGCCGCAAGGATCGCTATACCTCGATCCGTCAGTCGGGCCCCGACTCACTGCGGCACTTTAAGCGAACCTTCAAGCGGGCCCTCAAGCGGCAGGTCACGCTCGACGACTACAACTACGAGAAGCCAATCGTGATTCCCATGCGGGAAGACGAGCGGTTTCGCTCCTGGAAAACAGTCACCGAGCCCGAATCGAACGCGGCCGTGATCTACATCATGGACGTGTCGGGCTCGATGACCGACGACCAGAAAGAGATCGTTCGCATCGAGTCCTTCTGGATCGACACCTGGCTCAAACGCCAGTACGACGGCGTACAGCGGCGCTATATCGTGCACGACGCGGCTGCTCACGAGGTCGATGAGGATACGTTCTACCGCACCCGCGAAAGTGGCGGGACCCGCATCTCGTCGGCCTACCAGGTCGCCTGGCAGATTATCACTCGCGACTTCCCCCCGTCCGACTGGAACATTTATTGCTTCCAGTTCTCCGACGGCGACAACTGGGGAGAGGACAACGAAAGCTGCCTCAAGACGCTCACCAGCAACCTGCTGCCGTGCAGCAACCTGTTCTGTTACGGCCAGGTCGAAAGTCCCTACGGCTCGGGCGACTACATCCGCGAGCTGCGGAAGGTCGTCGACAAATTCGAGAACTTGATCCTCTCGGAGATCGACGGCAAGGAAGCGATCTACGATTCGATCAAAGAGTTCCTAGGGACGGGCAAGTGAGCTGAGCTGCTCGCCGGCTCTTCGCGTGTCTGACAAAGGACCAATAATGACCCAAATCGCCGCTCGCGCTCTGCCGGCCGAAATCCGGGCCGCGCAGGATGACATCGAAGAGCGCGCGCGGAGTTACGGGCTCGATTTCTTCCCCACAATCTTCGAAGTCGTCGACTACGAAGAAATGAGCATGCTGGCGGCCTTCGGCGGCTTCCCCGTCCGCTATCCGCACTGGCGGTTCGGCGCCGAGTACGACGAGCTGACCAAGGGCTACGCCTACGGCCTGCAGAAAATCTACGAGATGGTGATCAACACGGATCCGTGTTACGCCTATCTCTTGCGAGCGAACGCGTTGGGCGACCAGAAGCTGGTCATCGCCCACGTCTACGGGCACTGCGACTTCTTCAAGAACAACGCCTGGTTTGCCCGCACGAACCGCCGGATGCTCGACGAGATGGCCAATCACGCCGCTCGCGTCAATCGTTATTGCGACCGTTACGGGTCCGAGGCCGTCGAGGTCTTCATCGACGCGTGCCTGTCGCTGGAAGATCTGATCGACCCGCACGCGCCACACATCAAGCGCACGCTGCCGCCGGTCAACGAACGGGAAGCGAAGAAAGCAAAAGAGGAAGAATCGCAGTACGACCTGAAATTTCCGTCCAAAGGATACATGGATTCGTTCATCAATCCGCCCGAAGTGATCAAGCGGCAGTCGCAGGAGCGGCAACAGAAGCAACAGGACAAGGAAGACAACCGCTCGTTTCCCGAAGAGCCGATGCGCGACGTGTTGCTGTTTCTGTTGGAGCACGCGCCGCTCAAAGATTGGCAGCGAGACATTCTGGCCATCGTCCGCGACGAGGCGTACTACTTCGCGCCCCAGGGACAGACGAAGATCATGAACGAGGGATGGGCCAGCTATTGGCACTCGACCATCATGACCCGTCACGGACTGACGGACGCCGAGGTCGTCGATTATGCCGACCACCATAGCGGGACGATGGCCACCAGTCCCAATCGCCTGAATCCGTACAAGCTCGGGATCGAGTTGTTCCGCGACATCGAAGAGCGCTGGAACAAAGGTCAGTTCGGCCCCGAGTACGACGAGTGCGACGACCTCGTCGCCAAGGAAAAGTGGGACAAAAATCTTGGTCTGGGCCGGGAAAAGATCTTCGACGTCCGGCGGATCCATAACGACATCACGTTCATCGACTCATTCTTAACCCCCGAGTTCTGCATCAAGCACAAGTTCTTCTCCTTCGCCTACAACGAACAATCGAACTACTACGAGATCGTTTCCCGCGATTTTCCACAGATCAAACAGCAGCTGTTGAACGGCCTGACGAATCATGGACGGCCGTTCATCTATGTAGTCGACGGCAATTACCGCAACCGCGGGGAACTGTTCCTGAAGCACAAATACCAGGGCGTCGAACTCAAACTCGACTACGCTCGCGACACGCTGGCAAATTTGCAGCGCCTCTGGCTGCGGCCGGTACACGTCGAGACGATCGTCGACGACAAGGCGACCATTATCTCGTTTGATGGTTCGCAGCACGAAATGAAACAGAAATAGCCGTCCAATCGGACGATATAATTGATAGGAAGGGGCCGAACTATGACCTGCGGAAAACAACTCATCGGCGAAATTCGCAAGCTCGCGGGACATCTGGGGCAAGGTGCGAAAACCGTTGCCGTCGCAGGACCGGATGGAGTCGACCTGGCGGTGGACGTGACGGCCGCCGATTCGATGAGCTGCTCCTGCCGCGAGATCCGCATGCGGGTTCCCAAGCTGAACGGCGTAGCCGCCGACATGCTGAAGAAGTGGGCGCAGGATTTGTGCGCGCGCATCACCTACCTGATGGAGCCGCTCGGGCCGCTCGAGATCGACATCGAGGCTCGGCAGGTCTTGATCCGTTCGAAGTCGCCCGACAAGCGGGACAGCGCAACCACGTTCTACGAAGTGCTGCTGCAGTCGCAAGGGGCGGGTGTGTTTACGCTTCGCCGCTATCGTCGGGCCGATGCCGGTCCGCGCGAGCATGTCGACCTTCGAACAACGCACGAACTCTTAGAAAAGCTCGCGGACGATTTGGTCGCCACGATCCCGGCCTGAGACCGCGTGCACTGCCGCAGTTTGCACCGTCGGACTGTGCCTGTTAGCCTCCGAGTGAGCGGTATTTCCTCGGACTCGGGCACATGCACAACGAACCAAAGCGAGCGGTCGTGCTCTTGAGCGGCGGGCTCGATTCCGCCACCGCGCTCGCCATCGCCCAGCGCGAGGGCTACGAGGCTTACGCTCTCTCTTTCGACTACGGCCAGCGGCACGCCTTCGAGCTGGAAGCGGCCCGACGAGTGGCCCGCGCGGCGCAGGTGCGGCAACACATCGTGTTTCCCCTCAATTTGCGCTCATTCGGCGGCTCGGCGCTCACGGCCGACTTGGCCGTCCCTAAGGACCGGGCTGAAGCAGAAATGTCGCACGGCATTCCTGTGACGTATGTTCCGGCCCGAAACACGATTTTCCTCTCGATCGCTCTCGGGTGGGCCGAATCGCTTGGCATCTCCGACCTCTTCATCGGCGTCAACGCGCTCGATTACAGCGGCTACCCCGATTGCCGGCCCGAGTATCTGAGGGCCTTCGAACAAATGGCCAACTTGGGAACCAAGGCGGGCGTCGAGGGCAAGTCGACCTGGCGGATTCACGCGCCGCTGATTCAGATGACGAAGGCGGAAATCATCCGCACGGGGACCGCGCTCGGAGTCGATTATTCGCTGACGCATAGCTGCTACGACCCTGATTCCGCGGGAAGATCCTGCGGCCGCTGCGATTCGTGCCAGCTGCGGCTTAAGGGCTTTGCCGAGGCCGGGCTGACCGATCCGCTCGATTACTGCGCCGCGATCAACCGATGAGAATCGCCGAGTTTTTTCAATCGATTCAGGGGGAAGGCGAGTTTGCAGGCACGCCCTCGGTCTTCGTGCGCACGACCGGTTGCAACCTGCGTTGCTGGTTCTGCGACACGCCGTACACTTCTTGGGAGCCCGAGGGGACGCACGAGCCGTGGCAAAAGCTCGCCGAGCGGATCCTTACCTGTGACAGTCAGCACGTGGTCGTCACAGGTGGGGAGCCGATGCTGCAGCCCGACATTGTGCCGCTCACCGAGTGTCTAACGCGCTCCGGTCGACTCGTGACGATCGAAACCGCCGGGACCGTGCATCGTCCGGCCCAGGCGGCGCTCATGTCGATCAGTCCCAAGCGCCCCAACTCGACCCCGGCCGACGCGGTCTGGTCGCGGCGGCACGAAGCGCTCCGCGATCGCACCGACGTCGTCGCGCGAATGACTCGCGAATATCGCTATCAGCTCAAGTATGTGATCGATTCGCCGGCAGACGTCGAAGACGTGGACGAGCATGTCGCCCAAATCGGCGGCATCGCTGCCGATCGCGTCTTCCTGATGCCGCAAGGAACCGACGCCGGCGAACTGCGCGATAAAACCCAATGGTTGCGCGAAGAGGCGGCCCGGCGCGGGTATTCGGTGTCGCCACGGCTGCACATCGAGCTTTTCGGTAACCGTCGCGGCACATGATTCGTGTTTCAAGAACCCTCTCCTATTCCGATGGACTGCGGACTTCGGCGAGCTCAGTCGAGTCGCGAGCTCAGTCGAGCCCGAGAGGGCAGGGTGAGGGCGGCTCTTAGAATCCCGCGACACACGGGAACGGGAAACGCGAGTGAGACGACTCATCGAAGCGGCCGACATTCAGGAGCGAGTGGCCCAACTGGGCCGAAAAATTGCCGACGACTATCGCGGCCGTCCACTGACGGTGATCGGCGTGCTCACCGGCAGCCTGGTTCTCGTGTCCGACTTAATCCGCTCGATCGAACTGCCCCTGCGCGTCGGGATGATCCGAGCGTCGAGTTACGCCGGCCGCACAACGACAGGGGCCGACGTCTCGGTCGATCTGAACCTCCTGCCGGACGTTCGCGCCCGCGATGTGCTCATCGTGGACGACGTGTTCGACACGGGCCGCACGCTAACGGCCATTGTGGAGCAGCTCAAGAGCGCCGACGCGGCCAGCGTTCGCGCCGCCGTACTCCTTTGGAAGGACCGCCCCCGCGAAACGGAATGGACGCCGGACTATTTCGGCTTCAAAATCCCCGAAGTCTTCGTGGTCGGCTACGGCCTCGACTACAACGACGAGCACCGCAGCCTGCCGTACGTCGCCGCGCTCGAACCGGAGGATCTCTAAGACAATGGCTGGGGGTAGGGGTTGGCTAAATTCTGTTTATTTTTCAGTTTGTTTCTAGGGGCGTGGAAACCCGGTCTCGGACGCCTGCGTTTTTTCTGTTACGATGGGGTGTGGACCCGGGAACGGCACCGTCAAGCCGCCGACTGGGCGCGCCTCGAATCGTCCGGGGCGCCGCTTGGACAGTTTCTGTCCGGTGGGTCGGGACACTTTGTTTCAATGGGTAGTTGACCCGCCAAGTAGTTGACCCACCCCCCACTGAGACCGCGACTTGGGCCAGTGGCCGATCGATGGGACGGGACTGATTCGTTGGGACGGGACTGTTTCAACGGGAAGGGAACTGATTGATCGGCGGGACGGGAGCGAAACTAGGGGTGGGACATCTTCACAATTACGAAGTCGTCCCACCTTAACTGCTGGAGCAAATAAGACTTACAGTCAGAGGAACGATGGGACGGGACACTTCGGTTGAGCTAGCGGTTCCGAAGTAGTCCCGATCTGAAGAGCGACCACCACCGGTCGCTCCCTGGCCGATTCGGCCGGGTTCGGCCTGACGGAGGCGTTCCGAATCAATTGCGTCCCACTCGGGCAAGCCGTAGAAGTGGCGCGATGCCGCTGGTCCTCCGACTGACACAACAGACGTCAATTCCGCTGGAGGTGGATAGCGTCCAGCTCGACATCGTGCGCGGGGAATCGGTAGACGAGGTTCGGCGCACACCGATCCAATACGGCAATGCGCAGGTTCCGCTCGGCGAGTTTTTCGATATCGCCGGCAGCGCGGCGGATAACGAGATCGTCTGGGAAGGCGACTGCTCGAGGGTCAAACTCATCGGCGCGCAGTTGAAGGAAGGGAGAATTCGAGTCGAGGGGAATGCCGGCATGCACCTCGGCGCCGAGATGCGCGGCGGTGAAATCGTGGTGAACGGCGATGCGAGCGACTGGGTGGGTGCCGAAATGCACGGCGGGCGGATCCACGTTCGCGGCAGAGCGGGCAATCTCGTCGGAGCCGTGTACCGCGGCGGTCGCCGGGGCATGACCGGCGGTGAAATCCTGATTGACGGCGATGCCGGAGACGAGATTGGCCACACGATGCGCCGCGGCCTGATTGTGGTCGGCGGTCGGGCGGGAGACGCAGTCGGCTTCGACCTGATTGCCGGCTCGCTGCTGCTGTTCGGCGACGTCGGCATTCGGCCAGGGGCCGGCATGAAGCGCGGGACGATCGCATTGCTCGGCACACACACTCCGCCGAAATTGCTGCCCACGTTCAAGCCCGTGGGCGTTTCGCGGCCCGTCTTCCTGCGGTTTTATCTACTGCGTCTGCGGGAGATTGGCTTTTTTGTTCCCGAAGAGTGTTTCCACGTCGATTATCAGCGATACTGCGGGGACTTTCTCGAGCTCGGAAAGGGAGAGATCCTGATCCGCGCTTCCTCTTGAGTTCGGTGCAATCGCGTGTCCACGTCGACGAACATCGCGCTGCGATTGAAGGCCATCGCCGAGCAATTCCCCGATGCACGGGCCGTCGTCGCCGTCGCCGGACGCGATGCGCAGGGCCGGGCGGCCTATTCGCACGTGACCTTCCGGCAGCTCGACCGGGAAAGCGATCTACTCGCTCGCGGGCTCTGCGAGCGGGGCGTCGTTCCGGGCACGCGGCTCGTGCTGATGGTGCGGTTCGGAATCGAGTTCGTCTCGCTGGTGTTTGCCGCGTTCAAGGCGGGGGCCGTGATCGTGTTGATCGACCCGGGCATGGGACTCTCTCCCATGCTCGACTGCCTGGAAGAGGTCGAGCCCGAAGGTTTTCTCGCCATACCGATCGTGCACGCGGTGCGAATCGCGAATCGCAAGCGCTTCCGCCGGGCCCGCTTCAACCTGACTGTGGGCACGCCCTGGTTGTCGAGCGGACCCACCTATCGGCGCCTGCGCGCACACCCTGGCAGCCGTTTGAGACAGTCGCGGTGAAAGCCACCGATCCGGCCGCAGTGATCTTTACCAGCGGCAGCACCGGCCCGGCCAAGGGCGTCATTTACGAGCACGGCATGTTCAATGCCCAGGTCGATCTGATCCGCGATCAATTTGAAATCCAGCCGGGCGGAGTCGATCTTTCGGGGTTTCCGCTGTTCGGACTGTTTAACGCCGCGATGGGTACGACCACGGTCATCCCCCGGATGAACCCCTCAAAGCCGGCCCGGGCCAATCCTGCGCGGATCATTGAGGCGATCGAGGATCAAACAGTCACCCAGTCGTTCGGTTCGCCGGCCCTTTGGGAACGCGTGGTGTCTTACTGCGAGGAACATCAGCTGCGCCTGCGATCGTTGCGGCGAGCATTTTCGGCAGGCGCCCCGGTGCCTGTCAGCCTCCTTGAGCGCCTGACCGATTTGCTCCAGGACGATCGACACGCTGATGGCTCAATCAGGCAGCTTCCCGCATTGGCGCGATCTGCGGGCGCCGCCGACGCCGGCTGCCCGTGTGCGGAGGTCTACACGCCCTACGGCGCGACCGAGGCACTGCCGGTCGCCTCGATCTCGAGCCGCGAAATTCTCGAGGAAACCGCCGAACGCACCCGCACCGGAGCAGGAACCTGCGTCGGGCGGCCGTTCCCGGGCGTCAGCATCAAAATCATCGAAATTAACCACGGGCCGATTGCCACGATGTCGATGGCCCGTGAGCTTCCGGCCGGGCAGATCGGCGAGATCATCGTGCAGGGACCCAGCGTCACTCGAAGCTACGTCCGCCGACCCCAGGCGGAGGCCGAGGCGAAAATCGCCGATCCGCATGAGGACCACGATCCCAGGGCGCCGGTCCCGTTCTGGCACCGTATGGGAGACGTCGGTTATTTGGATCATCAAAGCCGGCTCTGGTATTGCGGCCGCAAGTCACACGTTGTGATGACCGCCAAGGGAGCGCTCTTCACCGAGCCGTGCGAGGCAATTTTCAATGAACACCCGCGCGTCGCCCGCAGCGCACTCGTCGGAGTGATTCGCAAACAGGAACCCGGGCGTGACAACGACCAGACCCCGGTGATCATCGTGGAACCTCGCAAGAAGCAGTTCCCCTGGCGGAGTGCCGATCGGCAGAAATTCGCCGGCGAATTGCGGGATCTGGCAGCGGCCAATCCGCTGACGCTCGACGTCCACACCGTCTTGTTCCATCGCTCGCTGCCCGTGGACGTGCGTCACAATTCCAAGATCAATCGCGAGCGGCTGTCTCTCTGGGCTGCCAACGCGCTGCACGGGCAGCCATGAAGGCGCTGGTGACCGGCGGCGCGGGATTTCTCGGCCTCTACGTCACCGAGCAACTCGTTGCTCGTGGTGACACGGTGCGGGTGTTTTCGCGCCGTCCCCATCCGCGGCTCGACGAATTGGGCGTGGAATGGCAAAGAGGCGACGTCCGCGATCCGGAAAGCGTCGAGCGAGCTTGCCGCGAGATCGAAACCGTTTTCCACATTGCGGCTATCCCCGGAATCTGGGGCCCGTGGAAGCTCTACTATGAGACCAATACGCTCGGAACTCGGAACGTTCTGGGCGCGTGCCGCAAGCGTGGTGTTCCCCGGCTCGTCTACACCAGCACTCCCAGCGTCATCTACGACGGGGCGGATCATCGGAATGTCGACGAAAGCTATCCGTATGCGTCGCGTTATCTGTGTCACTATCCGCACACGAAAGCACTCGCTGAACGAGAGGTCCTCGCGGCGAATGGTCGCGACGGACTGGCGACGATTGCGCTTCGCCCGCACCTGATTTGGGGCCCGCGGGACAATCATCTGGTCCCCCGCTTGATCGCCCGGGCACGCTCGGGGCGTTTACGTCGCGTCGGCCAGGGGCATAACGTCATCTCGATGTCTTACGTCGAAAACGCGGCGGCCGCCCACGTGCAGGCGGCTGATGCATTGCGGACCGGCTCGCCTGCCGCTGGCAAGGCCTACTTCATCAACGAGCCCGAACCGGTGAATCTTTGGAACTGGATCAACGAGCTGCTGTCGCTCGCGGGCCTGCCCCCCGTTCGCAAGTCGATCACGAGCGGCGCGGCTTACGCCCTCGGCGGCGCGCTCGAAGCGATCTATGCCGTGCTGCGTCTCGGTTCCGAACCGCCGATCACTCGATTTCTCGCCCAGCAGCTTAGCGGTTCCCACTCTTATCAAATCGGCCGCGCCGAGCGTGATTTCGACTACAAGCCCCTCGTAACGGTCGAGGAGGGAATGCGCCGCCTCGAGCGGGAACTGAAACGGCTTGCGAGCGGCTAGGTACCCCTAACGGGCTTCCGATGGCCTATCGTCTGCGGTAAAATTCGGCCAGAGGTCGTGTAGCGCAGTTGGTTAGCGCACATCGCTCACATCGATGGGGTCGCAGGTTCGAATCCTGCCACGACCATATCGCTAGCCTGCACGCAGGCACGTGAGGCCACTTGTTCCCGAACAAAGTGGCCTTTTTCATTTGGTGCCGACGCGCTCTGCGTTCCAGCACTTGGCCGTACTGCCCGCCTCCTGCGTCTTGATCATGTGCTCAACGCCTTTCGGCTTCAACGAACGAACAAAGCGTGCAGTAGGGGCTGCCTTCGACTTGCCTCTCGTACCACCAGTCCTTGGCGGCGTCGGCGGTCACAGTGCTGACCGTAAGGTGCCTTGCGACGGCTATTGCATGACGCGAGTGAAATGATTTTGATGGCTTTGAAGGGACGAGAACCGAAACTGTTGCCCCGCGCAAAGTCGACGCGGCATTAACCGGGAACGCCGTTCATTCCGCTGTCGACTCGAAGCCGCCCGGAAACAGGAGCCTCCGGCTATGAAGCTCGGTCCATAATTCGTCCACGAATCGATCACTCCAGCAATCGGGCACGGATGGCCCGAACCTGACGATCGTCGCAACCAAGGACCTAAAATGTCCAATGTCGGCCATTTATGGGCTGTCGGATATGACGACGTCTCAAGTGCGGATCGGCTCTGCGGTCAGATCATCAAGCTCGCGGAACAGCACCGTCTCGTCCTCATCGACTGGACCGTGGCGGTGTGCTACGACGACGGGTCGTTCACCGTCGGCGGTGAGCCGCTGCTACACTTGAGTTCGCACGGCCGCCTGGCAACCTTTTTCGCAAGCCTTGCATTGGGTGCGCCGCCGCTGACAAGCGCGGCCGTTGGAGCTTTCACCAGTGGCGCCGACACAGAAACTTGCATCAACGACGATTTCGTCGAGGAAGTTAGAAACCTCATGAAGTCAGGGAGTTCGGCTCTGTTTGTTCTCGACACAGGAGGAGACTTAAACGCAATTCTGGACGCGATCCGGGGGCTGGGCGGAACCGTGCTGAAGACAAACGTCGACTTGGACCGCGCAAAGCTGATTCAGGCCGCACTTGCGGACCCGACCGATGACCGGCACAGCGACTCAAAGCCCGGGTGAGACGCGACGGCGAATTCGGTGAAGCGGTAAGCGGCTCTTTACGTCAACGCAAGGCCTCGGCGGACGATAATGAGGTGAACTTGCCAGCGTCAGCCGCTTTTGAGGAGCAAGCCACAACTCGAGGCCCCGAGTCGCCAAACAGGAGAACAAGGAATGTCCCACCAGCATCCCTTGCGGGATGGCCAACACTCCATCATTGCCCAAGCGAGCGACGCTGGTCCAAACCTCGGTCGTCGCACAGTGCTGCTTGGCACGCTCGTCGGCCTGTTTGGGGCTTCCGGCGGACGAGCCGAAGCCTCACCGATTGACTCGGAGCAGACCAGCGTCGTCCTTCCCAAGGACATCAAATGGACCGCATGGCCGGGACTCCCGGGGCACAGCGCTGAAATGGCCACGCTCTACGGCGGCCTGGACAAGCCGGGGCCGTACCTCGTCCTGATGAAATGGTACCCGGGCTACATGAGCGCCCCGCACTCGTACGCGACGGACCGCCTGTCGGTGGTGGTGTCAGGCACCTGGTGGGTCAACAGCGGCAACGATTTCGACCCGGACCATTGTGTTGCGGTGCCGACCGGTGGGTTCGTCCGGCGGATAGCCCGCACGCCGCACTACGACGGCGTGAAGAAAGACGCGACGGACCCGGCCGTCATCGCGATCTTCGGTATGGGGCCGGTTGATTTTAAACTGGTGGACCGGGACAAGTCTGCCTGGCGCAAGCTCTGATGCTGAACGACGGACTTGGTGGGAGAAGTCGACCGCCTTGAGGCCTGGATCGACTGGCCCGCAATGGAGCGAGCAGGACCGTTAATGCATGATCCTCAGCCGACAATGTCCCGAAACGACGAGCTTCTGAAACTTGATCGAAGGGGATCGACTCGCTGGCGATCAGGATCCGGACTACGTGCTTGGAAGCGATGCGCGAACGCGGAGCCTGGAGTTCTCCCGTAAATGGGTCGTTTGACGCCGTCGGCGAAAAAGGGGTGGGATTCCCGGAGGAACAATGGCCGCGGCAACTTCGCGATGGATCGTTAGCCAAGCAGAGCGCGTCGATCACTGCTTCTTATCGGGGGTTGGCGGGTGATTTCGGTTCTAGCTCGGCCATTAGCTTTTTGAAGTCCTCGCGGCCGCGGAGCGAGTCGAAGGCCGACTCGATGCGGAATTCGTTGACGTTTCGATAACCCATCGCGATCGCTTGACGCAGCCACTTGATCGCAGCGGTGGCTTCGATTTCCGCTTCTGCCGCCGAGACTTTGGCACCGGGCCGACCAGCGAGGTTCGCAAGCTCCCCGTGGCAGCAAGCCGTCTCGTATTGGAAAACCCGCAGTGGCGGCAGGGTGTCGCACAGCCGCAGCGCACGCCGAACTTCCGCGGCGGTCGTGGCCGAATCATCAAGACCGCGGAGCGCCATCGCGCGTCGCCGTGTCGAGCGGATAAGGTCTAGGTAGTGGTATGGATTCTCGGCGCGTTGGACGTGCGGTTCGACGAGAGCGATCGCGCGTTCGTAAAGCGGTGCCGCCTCGGCAGCCCGGCCTGAAGAGCGGAGCACGTCGCCTAGGTTGTTAAGTGCCTCCACATGGCGCCAGTGGTAGACATTTTTTGATCGATTCTTATCGACTTGCTGCTGGCTGATCGTCTCCGCAATGCGGCACTCGACTTCGGCGTCTTGCGGCTTACCCATCTGCAAAAGGAGAATGCCGAGCTTCGAGCGGTCCGACGCCATGATTGACAGCAACTCCGTGTCCCCCACATTCTCGAGCTCCTTCAATATCGCTAGCGAGGTTCGATATTCGTTCTCCGCTGCCGCCGGCCTGCCAGTCGCAGCTAAAAGGTCGCCGAGGAGCATTCGGATGACCGCCAAGGATCTTTTGTTTCTGTTAACGCTCGGGTTGGCCTTTACCGCGCTCTCGTTAAAGGTGAGCGCGGTGCGTACCTCGGCTTCCCCTTGGACCGATTTGCCTTCATCCCAGAGTGCTTCACCCAGATAAAAGTGGTTCACCCCCAGTCCACGTTGAAACTCGGAGACGGCGTTGTTTTCGTTGAACAGTTTGCTGTAAAGCCCAAGCGCCGTGCGAAACTCGATCTCTGCCTCGGCCGGTTTGCCGATGTTCCAGAGCACAAAGCCGATCTCAGTGACCGTTTCTGCCAAGCCACGCCGGGCGTCGTTCGAGGCGCCCGGGGTCGCCGCGGCGGGCTCCTGGGCCGCTCGCGCCAACTTCAAGGCAGTCAGCGCACCGGCGTACTGACCATCGAAATGCATGAGCAGTCCCATCCGAGTCCGGCAGGCGGCCAATGCGCCGCGGGCCTCGGGATCGGAAGACTCTAGATCGGCGAGCAACGATTCGCTTCGGCGATAAGTCGCCAGCGCCTCGTCGGTCTTTCCCGTTGCTTCCAGCAAGGCGGCGACCTCCGTCATGCTCCGGCCGACGTCGGCCTTCGCCCCCGGGTCGGCTCCGGGCTCGGCCGCCATTGCCTCCCGCATCGCTAGAACCGCCTGATGCGCGGCGAGCGCGTCCTGTATGCGGCCAACCTTGCGGGTCAACTCGGCCAGCTCGAAGTTCGACTGTGCCAGGGCGCGCCGTGAGGCAATCCCCGTTTCATTGCCCAGGAGGCCGCTGAGCTTGGCGTAGAAATCTGCGGCGCTTTTCAAGCGCCGGTCGCGTAGATCCTTGAATCTCTCTTCCCTGAGCAGCAACTCCTCGCTGTCACCTGTGTGGAATGTCTTGATCGCGTCGACCGCCAGGTCGTACCGCGCCTGAACGGCTGCGCGGGACCGTGTCAGCTCGGCGTTGGCGGTGGCCAAGGCCGCATTCGTCCGCGTCTCTCGATTAAGTGAGGCGGACTGCACCGCCATGACCGCAACCAGTCCGCCCGCCAGCGCCACGAGCACGGCGCCCGCGGCGGCCACTTGTCCCTTGTTTCTGCGCACGAATTTCCGCAAACGATAACCAGCGTTCGGCGGGCGGGCTTCCACCACCTCGTCGGCGAGATACCGCTCGATGTCGCGGGCCAGCCCGTTGGCTGTCTCATAGCGCCGAGAGCGATCCTTTTCCATCGCCTTCATCGTGATCCAGTCGAGATCCCCGCGAAACATCCTCGACAATTGGGCCGGCTCTGTCTTCCGCTGCGCCGCGATCGCCGGCAGCGACTCGACTGACTGGCTCAGCCGAGTGCTCGGCTTGGGCGGTTCTTCGTCGCGAATAATGCGGATCACTTCGTCGTAAGCCGCTTCGGCCAGCCGCTTGCGGTCGAAGGGAGTCGTTCCCGTCAGAAGCTCATACAACAACACCCCGAGCGAATAGATGTCGCTGCGCGTGTCGATGTCGACGCCGGTCAACTGCGCCTGCTCGGGACTCATGTAGAGTGGCGTGCCGATCATCTGCGCGACGCGAGTGTAAATCGTCTTATCGGTTAACTGCTGATGGAGTGCCTTGGCGACGCCGAAGTCGATCACCTTAGCCAGGGGCTTTCCGTCGTGCACCGTGACCAGCACATTCGACGGTTTGAGATCGCGATGGATGATTCCTTTCTGGTGGGCATGCTGGACGGCCTGGCAGACCGTCACGAACAACTCGAGCCGTTCGCGCGGAGTGAGGTGGTTCTGGTCGCAGAATTCCGTGATGGCGACGCCGCGCACGAACTCCATGACGAAGTACGGCCGACCCGAATCCGTTGTGCCGGCATCGAAGACGCGGGCGATGTTGGGGTGGTCCATCAAAGCCAGGGCTTGCCGCTCCGCCTCAAAGCGCGCGATCACATCATGCGTATCCATCCCCGGTTTGATGACTTTGATCGCGACACGACGCCAGACGGGCTTCTGCTGCTCAGCGACGAAAACGAGGCCAAACCCCCCTTTTCCGATCTGCTCGATCAGTTTGTACGGTCCGATAACCGCACCAACTTGCTCGAACGGATCGGACCCAATCACCGTGGCGGCGGGCGACGGATCCGATGCATCAGCTCGCGAAGCGTCCATAACCAGACCTCAGCTTGTCCTGTCAGCCTACGGCGCACTGCACGGGCTTCGCAACAGGGACGCTTGGCCTTCAATGGACCCGATAGGGGGTACAGCGAGGCCAATTGAGCTGGGACGTGGAGCAAAGGCGATTGCGACTTGTTTCAACAATCGTTCGTTTTCTCGATCGCGACGTGCGCGGCGACCACGGATCGCACTTTGGATGGCGATTCGAGTCCGAAAAACTCATCTCGGAAATCAAAACGCCGTTTTGCCGTGCGATCAGCCCTTTACGTGCCCATCTCTTTGCGTCGATCCCGCCAGCTCGCGTCTCGCGTCGGTCACCATCGAGCGACGGATTCCTCGCAGCTTGTTCGTGCCTCTTGAAGCCGTTTCAGCAGGCCACGACGTGTCGAAATGCAGGGAAAATTACGCCCGCCAGGATTCGAACCTGGGACGCACGGATTAGAAAGCGCTTGCTGGAAAACGCCCTAACGCGCGCGGGCGAAACGGCTTACGCAAGTCTAAACGCTTTCCACAGTTTCTGACAGATCCCACAAATTCCCGAGGATTTTGAGGGTTTTTGATCGTATCTCTGACAATGTCAGAGTTCTCGGACAGGTGGTTTTCAATCCGATTTGCATCGCATTCGCTGCCGCCGAAGTGCTGCCGAGAAAATCGAAGCGACGGGCTTGCAGCTCAACGCAGAAAACGGTGGTTTGATGGCGCTCCCGAAAAACGATTGAGATTTCGGGAATCGCGGCGCGAGCATGAATTCCCAGCCCTTTGCTGCGCAAAACCGTGGCGGCAGAAATTCCGGCATCAGATTGGAGCGAAGATTGCGCGAGAAAGTGAAAGTCGTTGATCGCGCGGCTGCGCGGGTACGATCCGCCTGGAAGAAGATCCTTGAGCTTTCCGCTGCTCGCCGGCGTCTGGCGTGTAGCCGGAATTGCGGCTATCATCCGTGCCAATCTCGCCTCAGGACTCGCCGACGCAGAGCCTCGCCTTGTCCCAATCACCTTCAAAATCGCCATGCGGCGACGTCGAGAGGCTCGGGATGTCGGAGGTGTCGGCTCGCATCGGGCGAGGCCTCGAGGCGTCCCAGATTTATGAGCCGGTTCTTCCGCTTGGTCCGGACCATGCCGTCACGCTGCGGAAGCTCGCCTGTCAGAGCGAGGCAGCGGGTGACTACGCCGGAGCTCTAGAACTGCTGGAGCGGTTGGTCGAGGTCTGTCCGGAAGATGCGCGGGCTCATCAGGATCTCGGGCTTGCTCTCCTGCGTCTTGGCCGGCGTAGCGACGGAGTGGCGGCGCTCCGCCGCACGATCGCCCTCGCACCGAACTACGCACCCGGCCACTGCAACCTTGGGCTCGGCCTGGAAGAGTGCAGCGATTTCAGGGGCGCAGTTGGAGCACTCCGGGAAGCGCTGCGTCTGCAACCCGATTCGGGCTTCATCGCCTACCACTTGGCGGCCGTGAGTGCCCAAGCCGGTGAGACCCACGGGGACGTGAAGGCCTGCCCACGCGACTACCTCATTCCTCTCTTCGACGGCTACGCCGACCGGTTCGATGCGCACCTCTTTCAGACGCTCCGCTACCTTGGTCCACAATTGCTGGCGGAGATCGTTGGCGAAGTGCCCTTGAGCGAACGACGACCGCTTCCCTGGGACGTGCTGGACCTGGGGTGCGGCACCGGCATGACTGGCGTGCCGTTCAGGAGGGTCGCAAGGACGATTACCGGCGCCGACCTCTCTTCCCGCATGCTGGAACGTGCGGCGCGGCGCGTGATGCCCGAGGGCCGCCGCGTGTACGACGCGGTGCTCGAGTGCGATCTCGTTGCGGCCCTCAACGCCCCGGGAGCCAGTTACGACTTAATTCTTGCCGCCGACGTCTTCATTTACGTCGGTGATCTGAGGGACGTCTTCACCTCAGTCCGAAGTGCTCTTCGTCCAGGCGGCCTATTCGCCTTCACGATCGAAGTGTGGGACGGTCGTGAAGAGTATCGGCTCCTGCCTACGCGCCGCTACGCGCAATCTCCAGCGTACATCGCGACCCTGCGCGGGAGTCCGGTCTGCAAGCGGTCGGCCACCGCGAGTCGACTCTGCGTTTGGGAGAAGGCCTCGAAGCGGTTCGCGGCATGGTGTTTCTGTTGAGGCAGCCGGTCGGAGCAGCCGCGTCGACGCCACTTACCTGACAGCGAAGGGATTCTCGCGCTCAGCAATGAGGACGCGTGGCTCCGAGTCGACAGCGACCACCTCGCCGCGATGAAGTACTCGTTAAATTTTAAAAGAACCCTCCAAGTTGCTTGAACTGCCGCAGCCAATGTCCTAGCCTTCATCGCGCCGGCCCGTTCGGCGCGCGTCTTTCTGTCCAGTCTTCGGGCCAAAGGAATCTCACCATGATGTTTCCTCTGGCACACCGTCGGTCCATCGGCTGGAATCCGTTCAAATCCCCGGGCCCGAGCGTTCGCCGCCGGCGACACCTGCACCGCAAAGCCTTGCTTCGGCTGGAAGAACTCGAAACGCGTTTGCTTCTTTCCGCGAACGTGACGGCCTATCACCAGGCCATTCCTGGCTCGAGCCCCCCTTCGACGATCGGCGCCGGCGTCAATTCCAACGAAACCGTCCTGACCCCGGCCAACGTCAATTCGACCAGCTTTGGCAAGCTGTTCTCCACTACGGTCGATGGCCAGGTGTACGCCGAGCCGCTCTACATGGAGAACGTCGTCATCACGACGGGGGCGAATCAGGGCACACACAACGTCGTCTTTGTCGCCACCGAGAACGATAGCCTCTATGCCATCGATTCCAACACCGGCACGATTCTCTGGCAGGATGCCTTGCTGACTCCCGAGCACGGCGGCACCGTCACGGCTGTCCCCAATAGCGCTGTAAACAGTGGCGATATCTCGCCGGAGATCGGCATCACGGCCACGCCGGTGATCGACCCGACCACGAACACGATCTTTGTCGAGGCCAAGTCACAGGAGGTGGCCAGCGATGGAACGCACTTCGAGCACCACCTCTACGCGATTAACCTCGGCAGCGGCGCCATCACTAAGGAAGTCCTGATCGCCGATTCCATCGGCGACACTGTCGTCAGCGGGCCGAGTGTCGAGGGCACCGGCGCCGGCAGCAGCGGCGGCGTGGTGAAATTCGATGCGCTCCGTCAGTTGGATCGGCCCGGTCTCACTCTGGTCAACGGCAACATCTACTTGGCGTTTGCGTCCCACGGCGATAACGGTCCTTATCACGGCTGGATCCTAGGCTACTCGGAATCGACACTCGCGCTCACGGCCGTCTTCAATGCCAACCCCAACGGCAGCGACGATGGCATCTGGCAGAGCGGCGGCACGTTGGCTTACGAAACGGTCAACGGTAACACGTATCTTTATTTGGAAACGGGCAACGGCACCTTCGACACCACCCTGACCCCCTCGCCCTTCAACTCGAGCCTGATGATTCCCAACGAGGGCGATTACGGCGACACGTTCCTGAAACTCGAAATCGACGGCAGCACGCCCGCCGCTGGCAGTCTGGACGCGACCAACAACATCAACGGCTGGGGCATGCACGTCGCCGACTACTTTACGCCGATCAACGAGGGCAATCTCAGCGCCGGCGATACGGATCTTGGGTCCGGCGCGCCACTCTTGCTGCCAGCCTCGGCTGGAAGCGCGGCGCATCCTGACCTGCTGGTCGGATCGGGCAAGGAAGGCCGCATTTATCTCATCGACCGCAATGACATGGGCGGCTACGGCGGCGATGCGGCGGGTGATGGCAACTCCGGCACCGACAATGTCGTGCAGGAGACCGCCACGGGCGCCATCAACGGCTCGCTCGATACGCCGACATTCTACAACGGCGTGCTTTACTACGTAGGCGGATACGGCGACGAGGCGCGGACCTTCACGGTCGCCAACGGCGTGATGTCCAGCACCTCCACCACTCAGTCGACCGACAGCTACCCGTTCCCCGGTTCCACGCCGACCATCTCGACCAACTCCAGCGGCGGAAACGCGATTGTCTGGGACATCGCCGGCCCCGGAACCAACCAGCTGCGCGCCTACAGCGCCAGCGCCGGCTACGGCTCCGAGATTTACACGAGTGCCCAGGCGGCCAATAGCCGCGATTCCCTCGGATCGGCCGTGAAATTCACGGTGCCGACCGTGGCGGACGGCGAAGTCTTTGTCGGCACCACCAACTCTTTAGTGGTTTACGGCTTGCTTCAACAGGCGACGGCCCCGCCGGCCGCTCCTAGCAACCTGTCTGCCAGCGCCTTTTCCGGCAGCGTGATCAATTTAACCTGGACCGACAACGACAAATCCCCGAGCTCAGCCACGGGTTACAACATCCTGCAATCGACCGATGGAACCAATTTCACCCAGGTCGGGACGGCCAGTGCCGGCGCGACGTCGTTTGCCGTGGGCAGCCTCCAGGTCTCGACCAAGTATTATTTTGAGATCGACGCGTTCAATTCCAAGGGAACGTCGGGGTTCTCGAATATCGCCAACGCCACCACGACCAGTCAGGCCGGCGTTCTGGAATTCTCGAGCGGATTCGCCAATTCCAGCGGCGTGCTGACCTACAACGGCAGCGCCAAAATCAACGGAACGAGCGCCGAGCTGACCGATGGCGGAGCGAACGAAGCTGGCAGCTTTTTCTCGACCAACGCGGTCGATGTCACGAAGTTCTCCAACCAGTTCACCTTCCAGCTGACAACCCCCAACGCAGACGGTTTTACGTTCACCATCCAGGGCGATGGACCCACGGCTCTCGGCCCGACGGGCGGCGGTCTCGGGTATGGACCGGATGCTCCGGGTGGCACACCCGGAATCGCAAAAAGCGTGGCCGTCAAGTTCGATCTGTATAACAACTCCGGCGAAGGCACCGACTCCACGGGCGAGTACACCGACGGCGCCTCGCCGACCACGCCGGATATCGACCTGTCGACCACTGGCATCAATTTGCATAGCGGCGACGTGTTCCAGGTCGTCATGAGCTACGACGGCACGACGCTCAACGTGACCATCACCGACACTACTACCAATGCCTCTGCCAGCCAGGCCTACACTGTCAACATTCCGCAAGTGATCGGAAGCAACACCGGCTATGTCGGGTTCACAGGCGGCACCGGCGGCGAGACGGCCGTGCAGAACATCCTCACCTGGAGCTACAGTCCGACCGCGTCCACGCTGCCGGCCGCTCCGTCCAATCTCACTGGGACCGTCATCTCCGGCAGCGAGATCGACATCAGCTGGACCAATAATGCCAACAACGCGACCAACTTCTTGATCGACCGCTCCACCGACGGGGTCAACTTCAGCCAGATCGCCTCGGTGAGCGCGACCGTGACGACCTACCACGACACCACGCTCAGTCCGGGCAACACGTACTACTACGAGGTTCAGGCGAGCAATGCGGACGGCGTCTCCGCGTTTTCCAACGTCTTTCAGACCTCGACTGTCACGCCCCCCGCGCCGCCGACGAATCTGACAGCGACGAACATCACGACTACCGAGGTCGATCTGACCTGGACCAATGTCGCAACCGACGCCACCGGTATCAAAATCTTGAAGCAATTGGGTAGCAACAGCTCCCAGGTAATCGCGACCGGACTGCCGCCCACCACGACCGGCTACGACATCACGGGGCTGACCGCGGGCTCACCGTACATCTTCGAGGTGGATGCCCTGAACTCCAATGGTCCTTCCGGCGCGACCACCATCGCGGTGGACACTCTGCCGGCCCAGGTCACGGGCGTAACTGCGACAGCCGGAGCGGGACAGATCACGATCAGTTGGGCAAACGACGGATCGGAGGGGGGGGTCAACGAAGCCGGTGCCGTCAACTACAACATCTACCGATCCACGACCCCGGGGGGCGAAGGAACGACGCCCATGTGGACTGCAATCGCAGGCACCTCGTTCGTGGATGGGACAGTCATTCCCGGCACGACCTACTACTACAAGGTCACCGGCGTCGACCCAAACGCGGCCAGCCCGACAGACCCGACTGCGGAAAGTGCGCCGTCTTCAGAGGTGTCGGCCGCAGCGCAACCCGGGTCGGTCGCCTTCAACCCTCCCAGCAATCTCGTGGGCGCTGCGCAAAACGGACCGCAGGTGCAACTCACGTGGAACACCAATTCCACGACTGGGACCGGTTTCACGATCGAGCGAGCGACCGACGCCGCATTCACTCAAAATGTGACAAACTTCTCGGCACCGGCCACGACAGGGTCCACGGCAACATATACGGACACGACCGTCGTGGCCGACAACACGTACTTCTATCGTGTTCAGGCGCTGAATGGATCAGTCACCACGGCCTTCTCCAACCCGGTGACGGAGGACATTCCGGCGCCGCCCGCTACTCCTTCCAACGGCCATGCGACGTTGATCACGGCGACGACGGTGGACTTGGCGTGGACCAACAACGCCACCAACGCCGATGTCTACAAGATCTTTCGCGAAGTCGTCGGCGGCACCTTCACGCAGGTCGCCTCCTTGCCGCCTACCGCCACCAGTTTCGATGACAGCAACCTGACCCCCGGCACCAATTACGACTATCACATTGAGGCCTGGAATATTTCCGGCAACGCCGATCGGACGGGCGCGGACCTCTACACAGTGTCGCCCGCCATTACGAACCTGGCTGCCACCGCCAGCACCGGCCAGGTGGGACTCTCTTGGACGGCGCCGTTGGGCGCGACGGATATGACGTACAACGTCTACCGCGGCACCAGTGTGGGGGGCGAAGCCGCCACTCCCCTGGCCACGGGATTGACCACCCCGTCGTTCGCCGACACGGGCGTCACCGTCGGCACGACCTACTATTATGAAGTCACGTCAGTTGATCCGGAAAGTTTGGCGACGCCCTCGGTCGCACCCTTCGGAGAGAGCGCCCGATCCAACGAAGTGTCGGCGACTCCGCAGGCCAGTGCGCTCATTCTTGCGATCTCCGCCGGCGGCCCCGCCGCGGGGTCATTCGTTGCCGACACCGATTTCAGCGGCGGCACCGTGTCGGCTGGTACGAAGGCAGCCATCAAAACCACTGGAGTGACTAATCCGCCGCCTCAAAGCGTGCTGCAACACGGCCGTTACGGCAACATGACATACACCATTCCGAATCTAACGCCCGGCGCCAGCTATACAGTGCGGCTGGACTTCGTCGAATACGCTTTCAACGCAGCCGGTGCACGGGTCTTCAATGTGGCCATTAACGGCACGCAGGTTCTGAGCAATTTCGATATTTGGTCAGCGGCGGGCGGCGAGAACATCGCCCTGGCCAAATCGTTCACGACCGCGGCCTCCTCGGCCGGTAAGATCACCATCGCCTTCACGTCGGTGGTGAACAATTCCATGATCAACGGGATTGAGCTTTACTCGAGCTCGGCGGCCGCTCCGCCGGCACCCACCGGCTTGACGCCTACCCCCGGCAATAACCAAGTTACGCTGAGCTGGACGCCGGTAAGCGGCGCCACAGGTTACGACGTGTACCGTGGCACGAGCAGCGGGGGCGAGACCCTGTTGTCCGCCGGGACTAACATCAGCGCCAGCACATTCACTGACAGCACTGCTGCCAACGGCACGCAGTACTTCTACTACGTCACGGCGCTGAACGGCAGTCTGCAAAGCGGCAAATCGAACGAGGTATCAGCCACGCCGCAAGCCCCCCAAACCGGCACACTGGTCCTGGCCATCTCTGCCGGCGGCCCGGCCTCGGGCTCGTTCGTTGCCGATACCGATTTCAGTGGTGGCACGGTGTCCGCGGGCACCAAAGCAGCCATCAGCACCAGTGGCGTTACCAACCCGCCGCCTCAGAGCGTGCTGCAACACGGACGTTACGGCAACCTCACCTACACCATCCCCAACCTAACGGCCGGCGCTAGCTATATCGTGCGACTGGATTTCGTCGAATACGTCTTCAACGCCGCCGGATCGCGGGTCTTTAATGTGGCGATCAACGGCACGAAGGTACTGAGCAATTTCGACATCTGGTCGGCCGCCGGTGGCGAGAACATCGCCCTGGCGCAATTGTTCACGGTCACCGCCTCTTCGACGGGTACGATCACCATCAGCTTCACGTCTGTGGTGAACAATGCCATGATCAACGGGATCGAAATCTACACGCCGGCCGCGATGGGGGCCGCCATCCCCAGTCCATCGGTGACCCCTGCGGCGGAACCCGGAGGAGTCTCTCGAACCGCTATGGACCTTGCCGTTTCGAGTTTCGGTCCGCAGACAGCGGGATTGCCTGCGACGGACGCGACCCATTCCCAAACGGATGCTTTCTTTGCTGAATGGAGCCGGCCGGGAATAAGCGCCCTGATTCCTGGTTTAACTTTGAACGAAGTGAGCAGTCCACCCAACGAGTCCTCTCCGCCTACGGCTCCGATAGACACGCCGACGGTTGTGGACGATCTTCTGGGGATGGAACCGGGCTTGTTCGGCCTCCGTGCGACGAGTATCTAAACCTCGATCTTCGCATCGACGTCAGCTCGGCAGGGGCCACCATGGTCCTCGCGGCAGTCTAACGCGCTCCAAATGGGCCCCAGGTTAGGGCTCGCCATGTTGCGCACACGGGCGCAAGCATCAATTTCGCGCATCAGCTCGTCTGGGTCAACGCGAAACTCCGAGTCGCTTCGACTCACTGGCTCACCAATGAACATCGCGCCAATCATGCCATAAAACTGTGCCAACCGCGGCAGGAGAACGCTGACCCGCTTCGGGGGATAAATGAACAACAGACAAGCCCCGCGACCGCCAAAATAAAAGGAGGGTGTGGCGTGCGACCCGTCAACGCTCACGATGATCGATGCTCCCATGCAACGTTTCAGCATCTCGTCGACCGTGATGTGCCCTGTGTCGACCACGTGAAATCCTTCCTGGACGAGCCGCTCCTCCACTTCATCGGAATTGACGATGTGGCGGTCTTCACTTCCCGGTGAGCGGCTGCGTCGCAGGAATATTCGATCGTGACCGCGGAAAGCCCGACACTCGAGAGCGAAGCTTCCGGTAACGACTCCGCTTGGCCGGATTTTGACCGCAGTCGTCGATCAAGACAAGTTCACGCACGCGCAACGACGCATACGAGGGCGGAGCCTTCACGCCAAGCGCCGCTCTCCAGCCGGGCTCGTGTTTATAACTCGGACGAAGGTGTCCAACTCCCGCCCCCAGGCTTGAAACCAACTCCTGTAGGGGTAGCTCGTCATGCAGGAAGTGTCCGAACCACCGAGTCCCAGAATAGGTCGTCGCGAGAATGCACTGAGCGAGCTCTCCTGTTTCCCCTCGCCAGAGTGCCCGCCAGCCTAGCGTGGAATACAGGTCGCCCCGGTAAAGACCGCAGTACACGTGCTCTCGAAACAACAACGCGTCTCGGAGCAAGAAGGCCCGAGTGGGGCCGCCGTAGTGCCGATCTCTGCGGATGTCCGCAGTGACACTGGCGACGGATTGGTACGGGGGTGCGCTACCGAGGATGCGACCGAAGTGCGACTCAGAAATGCAAATGGGGGTGTAAGGTTCATCGACGCCGGGCGCAAGCTCCCAAGACTTAGCAGCAACTTGCTCAAGACCGCGCGCTGGAATCCCCGCTGCTCGCCTACCGTTGTAGCCGAGCAGAGTGGTCGCCGCTCCCGCGAACCGCCCAAGTCTCGTTTTCCAGCGGGCGATGATCTAAGACCTCCTGGGGTCCATCTCGCAGAGTCTCCCAGTTCTCGATCCATGCTGATCGCGAGTAAGGATGACCTTCCGCACGTCGATCGGAGGATCCCGTTGCGACGGCTGCGACAAAAGGGGCTTACAAGGTCAAGAGTTGTCGAACACTCGCGCAAAATGAAATTGGGCTAACATTACGATCAACGAATAGGATCGGGCGAAGAAACGATCGTCCGTGTGGGCAGCCTTGCCCGATCCTCAACAGGTGTCCGCCAGTGTGGCCGTGCCCGGTGCGAAAATCAACCAAGAAATAGCGGTTGGGCCGCAGCAATGCACTGAATTCGCAGTGCGGGCGCAAGCCGCCTGTTCGTTAGGGGAGTTCCCGACTCAGCCTGAGCCGCAGCGCTCCGTCAAGCGATCTTGTCGACGAGCTTGCGCTCGCTAGGCAAATCAGTTGAGGCGAAAGACAACCAAATAAGGTGCGAATTCTGCCGCCGATTTCTGGGCGTTTTATCCGCGCTCGCATCCTTGGGCCGGATTCCGCCAAAACGTATGACTTTTCGGCACTCAGAGCGTGTGCCGAAAAACGGATGAGTTTCTGCGCGTCACCGCGCACTTATCGGTCGATTTACGGCGAATCCGGAAAAGGCTTGAGTTTCCCGAAAGATCAGCGGGTGTCGATGCCCTCGAACGGCGAGCCGAGCCGTTCAGGATACGCCAGGAATTCCCGGGTGTTCCGCGGGACGAGGACCAGGGGCCGGACATCGGAATTTCCGGTCGGAGTCCGCAATCTCGCAATCGCTGATGCTGGTTTCCCGAAGTCTACGGATTCGCTCTTGTGAATCGTTAATGGCCCGCGTACCAGTCGTAGCCGCGCTCGGCCCAGTAGTCGGCGGGGCGTTCATCGGTGAAATGAATGGTGCCGATGCGTTTGAGGTTTTTGATGCCGTATTTCACCGGAATCGCGAGTCGCAGCGGCGCTCCATGTTCCAGGGTCAACGGCATGCCGTTCATCTCGTAGCAGAGCAGCGTTTGGGGATGAAAGGCGCTCGCAGCGTCGAGCCCGACGTAATACGCGCTATCCGGCGTCGACAACATCACATACCGAAACGCGTCCGATGCGACTCTCTCAAGATCGAGCTTGAGACCGGTTCGGCTCGCCATTCCGAATTTTGCAGCCACGTCGACAAGTCTCGCGCCCGTCCAATGGACCGGGTCGCTCCAGCCCTCGATGCATTTGAGCTCGGTGGTCATTTCGACGCGGGGCAATGTCTTAATGTCGGCAAGGCTCAGTTCAAGCGGTGTTACGCCCGTCGCGTTATTGACGTGCAAAGACCACGTTTTCGTATCAAAATGACCGTCGAGTCCAACGTGACCGTTGACTCGCGGCATTCGGGCGCTGGTTGTCGGGAACGTCGGCGCTAAGCGCGTTGGCCGAAAATATCCTTGCGCCACCGATTGATTCCATTCCAGCATCCGGCGCAGCGGCCAGGGAATTCCGTCCGCCGCTGCCCGCGATCGAAGCCAGCCCCAGCCCGCCGCACCGGTCAACGCGGCGATAGCGCCCGTTGCGAAGCCGCGCCGGGTCAACCGCTGCATTTGTCTCAGAGCGGGATCCGGAGAAATCGGTGCGGGCCGCGTGTTCGCTGCGCTTTGCTCAGCGATGGCAGGGGGCGCCTGCGGTTTGCTGGGGCCGCTGAAATGCTGTCTCGAAGCGCTTTCGAGGTTTCCTGCGCCTGACGGCTCGATCGCCTGTCGCTCCGCTGGAGCAGGTCCGTCGCTGATGGGCGCGGTAGTCGCGTCGACGCCCTTCGCCGGCTTGGGCCGCTCGGCGCGCTGCCGATATTCGTTAAGCCGCGCGATGGCGTGACGGACATGGTCGAAGGCCTGGCCGAGCTCTGGGTCCGCAGCCCTTGCAGCGAGCGCCTCAAGGTGATCGGCAATTGCGGCAAGCGCCGCCTCGGGAGCAATGCCGTTGGCAGTGGACGGCGTGCCAGTGGTAGCAGAAGTTTCGTCGTCCGCGCGGGCCGAGTTGGGCGGCATCGCCGGGACGTAGCGACCGTCCTGAAAGCGAAGCACGCTTTCAGCTGGCTTGCCCTCGATCGTGAAGGTGTAGCCGATCGGCGCGCCGTCCGAGCCAATCGCACCGGGAACAACCTCGATAACTTCGTTGATTCCGAAACCGCACTTGTGCCGGGGCGGGAATGCCATCGAGTCCTCTCCCCCTCGATCCTCTTGGACCGATTACCAAACCCCGCAATCGCTTTGGATCGACGGGGGTTGCCGTCTTCTGCGCTCTCAATTCTCCGTGGTGGCCGGGATTGTTAGGCGCTGCCGCTCAGTTGGGAGATCTTTTCTGGGGTTGGTTCGGGGACATCAACGATTTCAAAACCCGTAACCATCGCTCGAAAGTTGTTCCAGCCGGCTTTGATAACCTGAGTAACGTGGACGACGAAAAACAACACGTATCCGATTGTCAGCAAGAAGTGCTCGAGACGGGCCGCTTCGTATCCGCCAAGCAGCGAAGTGATCCAGGCGAATTGCACGGGCTTGTAAATCGCAAGTCCGGTTGTCAAAGAACCGGCGCCCATGAGCACGACGCTTGTGTAAGCGATGCGCTGCGCTGCGTTGAACCTCTTTTGGGGCGGCAGAGTCTTCACGAGCTTCAGGTCGTGCAAGACGACCTGAATGGCCTCGCGAAACGATCGGCGGTCTGGCAGCAGGTACCGCCACTCTCCTGAAAGGAACGTGTATCCGACATAGACCAATCCGTTGACGGCGAAGAACCACATCAAGAAAAAGTGCCAAGCCATTCCCTCGGCCAGGCGGAATCGCAGGTTCAAGGCCCCGTAGAACCAGTCTGGGAAAAAATGGAATAGCGTAAAGCCACCCCAACCGATCCTGTAAACGTCGTTCGCCCAGTAGATGAGTAAGCCGCTCCAAATCATGCCAGCCAGCAACGGCGCATTGATCCAATGGCACCATCGCACGACTCGGGGATGCTTGGCTTCCAACCGTTTCATGGTCGTTCTCTGGGCAAGAGGCGCAGGGAAGGAATCACCGTGAATTGTCGAAACGGACGAAGCAGTGGCCCGAAGGGACGGCTACTTGCCACTGTCCATCTTGTCGGAGCCCATCTTGTCGGAGCTCATCTTGTCGGAGCCCATCTTGTCGGAGCCCATCTTGTCGGAACCCATCTTGTCGGAACCCATCTTGCCCGAGCCCATCTTGTCGGGTTCTTTTTTTCCAGGGCCGCTCTCGGACGAACAACCGGAAATTCCGAATCCGACGGCCGCAACGGCAGCTGAAAGTGACAAACCGAGAAGGAAGCGACGCATCATTTTCTCCACGTTCGAGGTTTAACCGATTGAAACAGGCGGTCGCGAGACTGACGATTCATTAACGCTGGACGAGCGTCTCAAGGTCTCGTCTCCCGCTCTTGCCCTGTTGGATGATCCATCCCGATAGGAGTTACGAGATTTCGCGAGAATTCCGTCCGGCCGGAATGATCGGCCGTCGGTGGACTAACCGGATGAGTGTCGTCCGCGACAGAATGCGAAGGGTTCTTGTTGTCGCTTTCGGTGCGGCGGGTGACCAAGCGATGGTGGCGAATGATGTCCTTCGTGAAGAACAAATCGAGCGTCCAATCCAATGCCACCCGAATCTTCTTTTCAAACCGGGGCAGCTTTGCCAGATAAATGGTCCGCCACAACCACCAGGCGATGAAACCCGAGAAATTGACGCCGAGGATATTGGCGACGCCTGTCCGTCTGCCGATCGTGGCCAACTGGCCTAGCGTTGAAAAACGAAACGGCCGTTTCGCCGTGCCATTGATCGCGGCGCACAAGTTCCGCGCCAGTATTTTTCCTTCGCGCACAGCATGTTGTGCAGTTGGCGGATGCGGTTGCCCGGACCTCGTGTCGACAAGATGCACGCAATCGCCGACCGCGTAGACTCCGGGCCATCCGGGGACCTCGAAGAATTCGTTGACGGCAATCCGGCCATGCTCCTTCTTGCAAGGCAATGAACTGATGAGTGGATGGACCGATGTCCCAACCGTCCATATCAGCGTATTCGACGGAATTCGACTGCCATCGCTGAGTTCGACTGCGTCGTCCAGGGCAGATTTGACGCGGAGGTTCGTCGCGATTTCGACGCGACGTTCAGCAAGCTTCCGCTGGGAATACTGTCCAAGCGGACCTTGGAGTTCAGGAAGAAGCTCGGGCCCCGAGGAGATGAGCACGACCCGGATCATTTCCCGATTCAAATGCGGGTAGAAACGCAACGATTCATGCAGGAAATCGTTAATCGAGCCGGCTGTTTCGACGCCCGCAAAACCGCCCCCGGCGACGACGAACGTCAATAACTGTTCTCGAAGCTCCGACACGCATTCGAAATCGGCTTCCTCGAGTTGAGCGATTAAATGGTCGCGGAGTCGAATTGCGTCATCCAACGTCTTCATCGTGAAAGCCCGGTCCTCGACGCCAGGCAGTCCATAGAAGCCTGTCGTTGAGCCCAGAGCCAGGACGAGTTGGTCGTATTCCAAATCGTGGGGATGAGAGAATGAGCCGTGCGTGACGCGAACGCGCCTGTTGTCCAGGTCGATTGACCGAACATCACCGCAGAAGAAATTAACGCGACGCAGCAGCTTGCGGATCGGGTTGACGATGCAGTGAGTCGCCAGCTCGCCGCCGGCGACTTCATGCAACATCGGTGTAAAGAGGAAATAGTTGTCGTGGTTAACCAGCGTGATTTCGACGCCTGGGTCACGGGCGATTGTGCGTTCCAAACTCTGCGCGGCGTAAATGCCCGCGAATCCCCCCCCGAGAATGAGAATGCGACGTCGAGTTTCGCCTCCGGTGCAGTCCACGAAGTTGCCCCTTCCTGCAGCCGCCAAGAATCCGAGCGCGCGGCAGGCGCCTCTGCTTGGATGCCGCGGCGACGCCCTGCGTTACCGAAATAAGTCATCGGATTTCAAGTCGAGCTGCCTGGCTGCCCCTCGACTCGTGGAAGGTGAGCACGTCCGTCCGTGTAACCTTCCGACACCGGATGTCATCAAATCGGAGGGACCTAGGCTCAAGCACTCGAAGGATTAAAAGTGGACAAGTCGGCTTACGTCATGCAGTGCATGGAGATCATCGGCGGCAATCGTGCGCAGCGGCAAACGATCGTCGCTCCGGGGCTTGACATCTGGGTCGACAGCCGGCCGCTTGGACTCGGAAAGGGGGGCGGCGATGTACACTACATTTCCACCTGCGGCGCCGGTTACGTCACGCGCTTGGCGCTGGCCGACATCGCCGGACATGGCGAATCCGTGGACGGCTTCGCAATCGCCCTTCGCAAGCTGATGCGGAAATACATCAACACGCTGGATCAGACGCGCTTTGCCCGGGCCCTCAATCGAGAGCTCGCCGCCGATGTCGAGTTCGGCCGCTTTGCAACCGCGCTGCTGCTGACGTACTTCGCGCCGACAAGGCATCTGATCATTTGCAACGCGGGGCACGGGCGACCGCTGCGATATTCGGCCAGACACGAAAAATGGGAATACCTTGATCTGCAATCAGCAGGTGCCTGCCCGACGCTCAAGGCGTCGCGAGCGCGGTACCATCTCGAGCGACTTGCCAATCTGCCCTTGGGCGTTTTGGAGTCGATGGAGTACGAACAGCTCGCCATCAAGCTCGACGAGGGTGACTTCGTGTTGCTCTTTACCGACGCGATTACCGAAGCGACGGACCTCTCGGGCCACATGCTGGGGGAAACGGGCCTTCTATCGCTCGTGAAGAGTCTCGCGTCGGCGAATGCTGCGGAACTCGGCGAACGACTCGTGGCTGCGATCGAACGGCGGCGAGGCCAAAACTCTGACGCTGATGATCAAACGGTAATTGTGATCAAGCGCGCCGAGAGACCGCTGCCGCGCGCTTCGTTGATGCGAACGGCTCGCACGCTGGCCAAAATGGTCGGATTGAGCCGAGTCTAGCTAGCCGGCGCTGAAGAACTTACGGCGGCGGAGCGGCGGTCAAACGATCCGCCGTTTCATGCAAAACTTCGCTTCAAAGGTCTCGCGCCGGTCCCGCCTCAGCCGCGTCGGGACTCGAATCGAGCGGCGGGCGGGCGATTCCAAGCTTTTTCAACCGGCTGCGCAAAGTGTTCGGATGCAAACCGAGCACGCGTGCAGCCCCCTTCGTTCCTTCGATAATCCAGGACGTCTCCTCAAGAACTTTGCAGATGTGCGCGCGCTCGACCTCCTCCAGCGCTTGGGAGGATTCTTCAACGGCCGACGGCGACCCCACGGCACGCGGAACAAAGACGTCCGGGTCGATGTCGAGGACCGGACGCGGGGAAAGAATCACCGCCCGCTCGATGACGTTTTCGAGCTCGCGAACGTTGCCCGGCCAGTCATAAGCGTCGAGGCGCTCCAGGGCTTCGGCGCTGATTCGTTCGATCGATTTGCCGATCGACGTGGCGAATTTCTTAACGAGAAAGTGCGCGAGGAGGGGAATGTCCGCTTTTCGCTCGCGCAGGGGCGGGAGCCGCAGCGGAAACACATTGAGCCGATAATAGAGATCCTCGCGAAACTTCTTCTCGCGAACCGCGGCCAGCAAATCGCGATTTGTCGCGGCAATCACGCGCACGTCGACCGAGATGGGCGCTTTGCCCCCGCCCACGCGGTCGAACTCCCTTTCCTGAAGCACGCGCAAGAGCTTCACCTGGACCTCCAGCGGGATTTCGCCGATCTCGTCCAGAAAGATCGTCCCGCCGTCTGCCAGTTCGAACCGCCCAATGCGCCGAGCGATCGCGCCGGTAAAAGCCCCTTTTTCGTGGCCAAAAAGCTCGCTTTCAACCAGACCGGTGGGCAACGCGGCGCAATTGACCTTGATGAGCGGCCTGTCGCGTCGCTTGCTGTTGGAGTGAATCGCACGGGCGATCAACTCCTTCCCGGTTCCCGTCTCGCCGGAAATCAATACCGAGGCGTCGGTCGGAGCCACTCTGAGAACGTTTTCGAGCACGTGCAGGAGGGGGACGCTCTGCCCGACGATTTCCTCGAAGTTGTGATCCGCCTTGATTTCTTCCTGCAGGTACAGGTTCTGCGCCCGGAGGCGGGCTTGCTCCTGCTCCATCAGCACGCGCTCGGTGATATCGACGATCATGGTGCGCGTGTACTTTCCGTCGGGTTCCGGCTTGGACCACCACTGCACCCAGACGGGATTGCCGTTGTCCTTGCGGCGCAGCTCGACGACGAAGCCGCCGGCGCTGGCCCCTTGGCCGACCAACGCAAGCGCTTCGCGGATCCGTCGCTGGTTCTCGGGCGTCTCCGCGACCAGCGACATGCCAAGAGTGCCGGCGACTTCTTCCGGTTTGAGGCCCAGGATGCGGATCGCGGCCTGGTTGGCCTTGATGAAGCGCGAGTCAACGTCCTCGAGGACATAGGCGATCGGCGCTTCCTCGAACAGGTCCCGGTATCGCTGCTCACTCTCGATCAGGCTGTGCTCGATGCGCAGCCGCTCCAGCTCCGCCGCGGCCCGCGCCGCGAAAATCTTGAAAATCAGCAGCTGCTGCGGCTCAGCCGGCATCGATCGCCGATCAAAGACGCAGAGGTGGCCCAGGTGGCGGCCGTCGCGAGCGACGAGCGGCACTCCCAGGTAGCTTTCGATCGCCATCTCGGTGAGCGGTACGTCCTGCGGGAATTTCCGCGCGACGCCGCTCGGGTGATGGCATAGGTTTCCACGGACAACATCCTCGCACGGCGTGCCGGGCAGATCGTACTCGAGGTTGTCGGCGATCACCCCTTGTTTCCAATAGGCCAGCGTACGGACCCGACTTTCGCCGGCGAACTCGGCGACCATCGCATACTCGACCCCCAGCGCACGGGCCAGATGCTGCACAAGCTTGCGAAAGAACTCGGCGCCGGTGCTCTGAGAGGTCCCCTCGGCAATCGCTTGCAGCGCAGCAGCATCGCCTACCTCCGCGGGCGGAGTCGCCCGATCCGCACTGGAAAACTCGGCGCCCGACGACGATCGCGAATCCGAATCGTGCTCAAGCGCCTGACTGTGGCTGGCCAAGATGACTCTCCCAGCTCAATCGAGCCTATTGCGGGAGTTACCGAGAGCCAAGGGGCTCAACGGTCGATTCCCGCTTGGCCCCGATGCGCGGACGAGTGCGAATCACTGTTCGCCTGCCGGCGAACTCTCCTCCGCCAACAGCTGCTCGATCCTCTTCCGCATGATGGAGTCCCCCTTGCCCTTTTTCCAGTTGAATTCGCCGTCCCAGCGGTAGCGAGCAAATCCCTGCTTATCGATGAGGTAAGTCGACGGCCACCACTGATTGCCCCAATTTTTCCAGATGTTGGCATCTTTGTCGAAGACGATCGGATACTTCAGGCCGTTCTTCGCAACGCTCTTGCGTACATTTTCGATCTGTCGCTCGCGATCGGTCTCCGGTGTGTGGACACCGATGATCGTGACTCCTTTGTCGGAGAACGCCGTCTGCCAGGCTTTAAGCGTGGGATAGTTATGTTGGCAGTTGCTGCAGCCGAAGGTCCAGAAGTGGAGCACGACAACTTGTCCGCGAAGCTCGGAGAGCTTGAGGGGCTTCGAGTTGATCCAATCCTGGTCGGGCCGCTCTTCGAGCTCGGGGGGCCGCGCCTTGAGAGTCGCAGGTTGCTGGGCTGCGGCAATTGACGCGATGGAGAGCACGAGCAGAAAGGCAAATCCAGTTCGACGATTCATGCAACCACTCCGATGATACGTTTACTTCGCGGGCGACGGGGGATTTCCCTCGCCTGACAGCGGGAAGACATCGGCGGCCGAGAGAATCCTTTTCACAAGCTCGTCGGGAACCTCCGGGGAAGCCCCGTCGTCGGCCTTGAATGCGGCCCTTTCGGCTTCAACCGTCGTTTGATACGAGCGCAAGTACTTGCGGCAATGGCCGCAGATCCACAGGTGCAACCGCAGCCGCCAACGCTCGAGCGACGTTAATTCGCCGTCCACGTGCTGGCCGAAGTGTTCCAGCGCTTCCCGGCAATTCACAGTTGAGATTCCCTCAGCGAGCACAGTCGCATTGCGAACTCTGCGTGGACGCGGCAACGAGTATGGCTTTGATGCTCGACGGTCCCAGAAGGTTACGCTTCTGGACGCTACTTCCTCGAAGTCCGCCCACGAATGTTCGTGGCTGCCTCGAGATTTCGTGGGTGGCCGCCACGAAATCGCCTGAGCGAACCAAGAGTCTCGTCGCTGCACAGGCCGTGCAATCATTTTCGCACACTGCACTTGAAACGAAAACGTTGGGTGATTGGCATGCGCTTCGCGAATGGCTTGCCCCAATCATTCAGAAAGAGACGAACATGCTACGAGTGACTCAAGCGAACGGAGACCACGCAGTCATCACGTTGAAGCTTGAGGGGAAGCTCGTCGAGCCGTGGGTCAGCGAAGTCCGCCAGCTTCTCGATGACGCCGAAAAATCGGCTCACCACCGCCTTGACCTGGCCAGCGTCGGTTATGTTGATCGGGCCGGGGTCGAATTGCTTCGCGAACTCGTGGACCGGGGAGTTGAGATCGTATCCTCGTCACTTTACGTCACTGAACTTCTGCGGTCGCGACGCGATCGGGACAAATCGTGACTGCCACAACGCCATTACCGGGCACCATGCCAGAACAGCCCTGGGCCGACGAGGCCCGCGACGAGGCGTCTTTCGTCGCGCGGCTCCGCGACAAGGACCCGGCGGCGTGCGAGGCACTCGTGCGGCAGTTCGGCGGCAAGATGCTGACGATCGCGCACAGGTACCTGCGGTGCGATGAAGATTGCGCCGACGCGGTTCAGGAGGCGTTCCTTTCCGCCTTCCAGGCCATCGGGACGTTCGCCGGGCAATCGAAGCTGGACACCTGGCTGCACCGCATCCTCGTGAACGTCTGCCTGATGAAACTTCGCTACCGATCGCGGCGGCAAACCTGCTCGATCGAGGACCTGCTGCCGGCGTTCGACGAGTCGGGCCATTACGCGCAACCGATTCGCGGCTGGCGCCATCGACCCGACGAGCGGTTGCTACGCGACGAGACGCGGGCGTTGGTCCGCCGCTGTATCGATGTCTTGCCTGACGACTATCGGACGGTGCTCCTCCTCCGCGACATCGAGCAGCTCAGCACCGAAGTGACGGCCAAAATGCTGGGTGACGCTCCCAATACAATTAAAACCCGCCTGCATCGAGCCCGCCAAGCACTGCGGACGCTCCTTGAGCCGCATTTCACTTGAAAACGGCCGTAATCGCGGACGATCCGAGCGGAAATCGCTGATGGCAGTCTTAGAGCGGCTCCAAAAGTGCGGAATCATTTGTTTCGAACTCACTCCCACAATCGTTGCTTTTTCGGTTTACTTGCAACCCCGAGCACCATCGCGGAATTCCCAGAGCGCCGCATTGGGGGATTCCCATGTCGGAAATCAAATTCCCGGAATCTCGTCGGGACGGAGGTTCTTGGGTTGCAGGTTTCAGTTGGCCAAACCAGTCCTCGGGCAGAACTTCGGCCATCCGAGGAAAGCGACCTCAGTCGGCTCTCCGGCTCGATGAAGTCGAGGACGTCACAGCGCTGAATGACCGCTCCGCAGGCGAATGCCTCTTGTATCGGATGACTGAACGGAGAGTCAGGTCCCGCCGGCCACCGCTCGGGTCATTGCCAGGATGCCGTCTTTGATCGATTCCGGCAGGCCGTCCCATGCGTCTATAATCGTCGCCAACTTGGCGTCCTTGGGACCGTTCCGTGCGGGCAATGCACCGGATTCTGCACCGCCCCGGGATGCGGTTCGAGTTTTTTCGCGTGTTTTTTGGGTTGGTTCGAGTCGCTCATCGCCCATTGTTTCACCTCACGTCGGACCATGCAAACTCGCATCCTGCTCATCTGTCTGTGCCTCGCGGCCGTCTCGTGCGCCAAAGAACCGCCGCCTGTGCCTCCTTCGGATACGCCCGCTGAGGATCTCGTCGCACGCCTGAATACAGCCTCAATCGCCCTCAGAAAAGAACAGAGAAAACTCTATTTGCTCCAGCGGGACCACCAGTCCCAGGAACAGGCCGCCGCTTATCACGTCTTTTCCACGATGCTGCCGCAGGGGCTGACAATCAAAGGACTGCATACCGTGTATCTCGACCCGCGCAGGGGCGGAGACAGCATCGACTTCGAGCCCGATGGAGCCGACGACCATACCGACGCCGAGAAGGCCAATCTGCAAAAAGTGCGCGAGTTCACCACTCAGTTCGCGGCGGACTGCAAGCAGCCGGATTCGCCGACGGCGAGGAAAGTCGCCGCCGAGATTGACGCGCTGCCGGTTACGAAAGAGCTGCGTCAGCAACAAGAGCTGGTGGATAAACTCCGCCGCGAGCGTGACGCGGCGCAGGCCGCGGTGCCGTTAGAAAAGCCGAACTCTGCCGAGGAAAATCCGAAGTCCGCAGACTGATGTCCGCCGCGATCCCTCGCCGGATCGAGACTTCGCGCCAATGTGGAGGGCCACCTTCCTGCACCATGTGCGGCCGCCCCGCAAGCATTAGAATTGCTTGCGGTATCGGCCACACGGTCCGCGGATGGAGCGTCTTCGCTTTGACTCTCAACGCCACTTCGGTGCTTGGCAGCGACGGTCGGATTGCCCGGCGGTTGGAGTCTTACGAGCATCGGCCCCAGCAGCTCGAGATGGCGGAGGCCGTCGAGCGGGCGATTGCCGAGTCGCGACATCTGTTGGTCGAGGCAGGGACGGGGGTCGGCAAGAGCTTCGCCTATCTGGTGCCGGCCATTCTGGCGGTGACGTCGGACGCCGACGATTCTCACACCGGCGAAAAACCCCGCAAGCCGCTCGTCATCTCCACGCACACGATCAGCCTGCAGGAGCAGCTCGTCACGCGGGATATTCCGTTTCTGCGGTCGGTGCTGCCGGTCGAGTTTTCGTGCGTGTTGGCGAAGGGGCGGGGGAACTACATCAGTCTGCGGCGGATGAATGCGGCCGTCGAGCGGGCCAAATCGATCTTCTTTCAGGAGGAGGAATTCGATCAACTGCAGACAATCCTCGACTGGTCGCGACGCACGACCGACGGCACCCGCAGCGATTTGCCGATGCGTCCGTTGCCGAACGTCTGGGACGAAGTCGCCAGCGACCGGGGCAACTGCCTGGGGAAAAAGTGCCCCACTTACAACGACTGCTTTTATTACCAGGCGCGACGACGGATCTGGGACGCCGACATCGTGGTCGTCAACCACGCGCTGTTCTTTTCGGACCTGGCACTCCGACGCGAAGGCGTGAGCCTGCTGCCGGACTACGAGGTGGTCGTGCTGGATGAGGCCCACACGGTCGAGGCCGTCGCGGGCGAACGGATGGGACTTTCGCTGACCAGCGGCCAATTCGATTACCTGCTCAACAAGCTCTACAACGACTACACGCAGCGCGGGTTGCTCGTGCACCACAAACTTGTCGAGGCACAGCGGCTCGTCGACCGCATTCGCCACGGCGTGCGTGACCTGCTGGAAGACGTCCGTGACTGGCAGCAACAGCACGGCAATGAGAATGGCCGTCTGCGTGCGCCGCTCGATCTCGCCAACAAAGTGACGCCGGCGCTCACCGACCTGGCCGCCTCAATGGGGTCGGCCGCGAAAAACATTGCGAACGAAGAGCAGGCGATCGAGCTGACCGCCGCGTCGCAGCGCTGCCTCGAGCTGGGCCAGTCGCTGGCGGCCTGGCTCAAGCAGTCGCTGCCCGGTTGCGTCTATTGGATCGAAGTGCGGCAGGGGAAGCGGCCGCGCACCGAGTTGCACTGCGCACCGATCGAAGTCGGCCCGGTGCTCAAGAGCGAGCTGTTCGATCGCGTGAAGACGGTCATTCTGACCAGCGCCACGCTGGCGGTTGGCAAGCAGAGCTTCGAGTTTGTGAAAGACCGTGTCGGCGCGGCCGGCGCCGTCGAATGCCGGCTCGGCAGCCCGTTTGATTTCAAGCGGCAGGCCAAACTGATCCTGGCAAATGGGATGCCCGATCCGTCCGTGAATCCCGCCGAGTACGAACAGGCGGTCTGCGAGCGAATCCAGCGGCATGTGACCGAGACGCAGGGCCGCGCGTTCGTCCTCTTCACGAGTTACCGGATGCTGAAAAGCTGTGCCGAGCGGCTCGCGAAATGGTTCGCGAAAAATCAATACACGCTCTACTGCCAGTCCGACGGCCTGCCGAATTCGCTGATGTTGGAACGGTTTCGTAAAGACGGAGCGGGTGTGCTGTTCGGCACCGACAGTTTTTGGCAGGGAGTCGACGTGCCCGGGGACGCACTTCAGAATGTGATCATCACCAAGCTGCCGTTCAGCGTTCCGGACCATCCGCTGTTGGAGGCGCGGCTGGAGGCGATTCGCGAGCGGGGCGGCAATCCGTTCATCGAGTATCAGGTGCCCGAAGCGGTGATCAAGCTGAAGCAAGGCTTCGGCCGCCTGATCCGCCGGAAGGGAGACACGGGGCAGGTCGCCATTCTCGACCCGCGGGTCCGCAGCAAACCCTACGGCCGGCAGTTTCTTGACAGCTTGCCGGACTGCACCCTGGTGATCGACGACGGCGACGCTCAGTAGGGGTCCGTTCCTAGTTAAACGTCGGGTGGCTGGGGTCGGCATCCTCGCGGCCCGACTGAGCTCGCCGAAGTCCGCCCCCGGTGCTTCAATGTCTGGGGGCGAACCGAAGACGGTTCGGTCCCAGCCACCCTCTGCGCAGACGTCTTTCGAGAGCCAATGTTGCTCGTCCTGCCAAGTGTCGTCTGGATTTAATGCGCCGCTCAGATTGTCTTAATACCGGCAGAAACGGCGCAGCGGATTTTGCCCCTTTATCGTTGACAGACGCAGCGCGATCAGGGACGATTAAAGGCGCAAGAGCATTCCTCACCGCATTTCTCTCTGTCTGTGTGCGATCGGAACGCACGACGGCAAACCAAAATCGCAACGGATTGTTGATTCGTCGGTTTCTTCATCCCAACCTACCGCCGTTTCGTTCGTGTCAGAACGCACGCACATTCCCGTGATTGCAATTGTCGGGGGGATCGGCTCGGGAAAAAGTTCAGTCGCCCGTTGGGTAGCCGCACGCCACAACGACGTGTCGCTGATCAACGGAGACGAGATCGGACATGAGGTCCTGACTGAGTCTGCGGTGCGGGATGCCATCCGGAAACGGTTCGGCGAACCTGTGTTCAATGCGGACGGTCAGATCAATCGCAAAGCGCTGGGGCAAGTTGTTTTCGGTTCTGGCCGCGAAGAGCACTCGGCGCGCGATGACTTAGAGCGGATCGTTCATCCTCGTATCAGGGAGACCATTGCCGAGCGAATTGCAACTTCCGATGCCGCGGGCCAGCGGGCCGTGCTGTTGGATGCGGCCGTCCTTTTTGAAGCAGGCTGGAACGATTTATGCCACGCGGTGGTGTTCATCGACGTGCCCCGCGATGAGCGCTATGCCCGACTTCGCGAGATTCGCGGTTGGGACGATGCGGAAACAGAACGTCGGGAATCCAGTCAGGCTTCGTTGCAATCGAAACGGAGCCAAAGTCAGTTCATCGTGGACAATTCTGGTTCTGTCGACGCCGCCGGCCGTCAGCTGGAAGAAATCCTGTTGAAGATGTCGTGATGCAAATCTGCGCTGCCTTGCAATCGAACCGTGCACATTCGTGACGCCTTCGGGCTGTTTTCTCATCAAAGATCTCGGACGCGTTCCCGCCAATCGGCTTTCCGACGCCACTCCTTGCGAATGTTGATTTTCTTGCAATTCAGAAAGATCTCGCCATGGCAAAACTGACTCGATCGCGTCTCCCCCAGGACGACGCGCAGGAAAACTTCGAGCAGGACGGTCAGGACGGTGCCGGATTCGAGGAATCCACCGATGACATCGCCGCCGAGGATTTTCCCGGCAACGACCGTTACGAGGAAATCAAGCGCAGCGATATCCATATCGCCGAGCTGCAGCGGCTCACGATGAAGGAACTGCTGCTGCTGGCGCAAGGAGCAGGTCAGCGACTACACGGGCCTCAAGAAACAGGACCTCATCTTCAAGATCCTCAAAGAGCGGACGAAGATGAATGGCCTGATGTTCGGCGAAGGGACCCTTGAGATCCTGCCGGACGGCTTCGGGTTCCTCCGCAGCCCAGACTATCACTACCTGCCGTGCCCGGACGACATTTATGTCAGCCCCAGCCAGATCCGCCGGTTCGGCCTGCGGACTGGGGCGACGGTGGCCGGTCAGATCCGTCCGCCCAAGGAGAACGAGCGGTACTTTGCGCTCTTGCGGGTCGAAGCCATCAACGGGCAGGATCCGAACACGCTGGCCGAGCGTGTGTCGTTCGACGACCTGACCCCGCTGCATCCGTCCAAACGTCTGAAGCTGTCGACCGACCCGACCGAGTTGAGCACGCGGATCGTGGACATCGTCGCGCCGATTGGGATGGGGCAGCGCGGTTTGATCGTCTCCCCGCCTCGCGCCGGTAAGACTATCCTGCTCTCTCAGTTGGCCAAGGCGACCTTGAAGGCCCATCCGGACTCTTACGTCATCGTCCTGTTGATCGACGAGCGGCCGGAAGAAGTCACCGAAATGGAGCGGCAGGTCAAAAGCCGCAACAGCGAAGTGATCAGCAGCACGTTCGATGAACCGCCCAGCCGGCACATTCAGGTGTCCGAGATGGTCATCGAAAAAGCCAAGCGGATGGTGGAGTACGGTCAGGACGTGGTGATCTTTCTCGATTCGATCACTCGACTGGCTCGCGCCTGGAACACCGAGGTGCCGCACTCCGGCAAGATTCTCTCGGGCGGCGTCGACGCGAACGCTCTGCAGCATCCCAAGCGGTTCTTCGGAGCGGCCCGCGCGGTCGAGGAGGGGGGCAGCCTGACAATCATCGCCACGGCCCTCGTCGACACCGGTAGCCGCATGGATGAGGTGATCTTCGAGGAGTTCAAAGGGACCGGCAACACCGAGTTGCATCTCGATCGCCGCATGGTTGAGAAGCGGATTTGGCCGGCTATCGATGTCAACAAGTCGGGAACGCGACGCGAAGAACTGTTGATGGACGAGGAAGAGTTGCGTCGCGTCTGGATCCTCAGGCGGGTGCTCAATGACATGAATCCCGTCGAGGCGATGGAACTGCTCGTCAACCGGATGCGGCGGACCAAGACGAACGAAGAGTTCCTAATGAGCATGAATCTGGGCTGACATGAGTCTGGGCTAAAGGGCACGGGGCAGTTCGACTGGGGAAGTTGGCGTGGACCCGCCGACGCCGACCGAGTTCGCAGGGGCGAGTCGGCACTCAGGCGCTCGAGGTGCCGCTTAGCAGGGGCTTGCTCGTCCCGAAATCGCGCTCTGGCACTCCGAAAGATTGGGCGGCATGCCAAAGCATATCGAAGGCGAGTTAACCGTCGGCGACGATGCCTTTGCCATCGTCGTGTCGCGGTACAATGAGATGGTGACGCGGCGGCTCCTGGACGGCGCGCTGGCGACGTTCAAGCATCACGGAGTGTCCGATGAGCGGATCACCGTTGCCTGGGTTCCCGGCTCGTTCGAGATTCCAATCGTAGCCGATCGGCTGGCCAGGAGCGGCGGGTTTGCGGCCGTTTGTTGCCTGGGGGCGGTTGTTCAGGGCGAGACGAGCCACCACGAGTACATCAATCAGCAAGTGTCGCGAGCGATCATGGAGACAGCCGTTTTCAGCGGTGTTCCGGTGATGTTCGGCGTGTTGACCTGTCCCACAATGGAGCTGGCCATGCAGCGAGCCGGCGGGACGGCGGGCAACAAGGGGAGCGAGTGCGCACTGGCGGCGATCGAAATGGTGAATTTGCTCCGGAAGGTTCCTTGAGGCCGGTCCGGGACGGGCTTGAGCGGAGTGTGAGGCGATGACGCGGCGCAGCAAGGCACGTGAAGTCGTGCTGCAGATGCTTTACCAGATCGACGTCAATCCCGACGTAGCCGCGGTCTCCGTGCGCGAAATGATCCACGAACAGCTTCCCGACGAGGACCTGCAGGCGTTCGCCTGGTCATTGTTTGCCGGCGTTCGCGAAAGTCGCGGGGCGCTCGACGCGCGGATTGGCACGGCTGCCGAGAACTGGACGCTGGCTCGAATGGCTCCGACGGATCGCAATGCCCTGAGGCTCGGGGCTTACGAGCTTCTGTTCACAGATACGCCGCACCGGGTTGTGATCGACGAAACGATCGAGCTGGCCCGCCGCTTCGGCACGGCTCAGTCGCCGCAATTCGTCAACGGGATTCTCGACCGGCTCATCCCGCCCGAGAAACGCCAGAGCGATCCGGGAAATTCGGGCGACTCGCCCGCCTAGCGACAGCCTGTCTACTTCCCGCGCGGCAGGAATCGGCCGCCGCTCATGAACATGCCGTTGTCGCAGGGCGAGCACCACTCGATCAGCACGCGGTACTCGAAGGTGCGCGAGTCGCCGGCCATTTTGACCGTGACTTCACCCACCGAGATCGCACCGCGATGCAACATGCCGATGCCCGTCCGGCTGATCTCGCGCGTCATCGCGGCAACGATGTTGCCGCGGCTGGTGACGACCTCGGCCGGCACGGCCAGCTCGAGCCGCTCGATGTCCCGGCGGTTGTCGGTCTCGGGCTTGTCGATCCGCTCGAGGATCTCCTGCAAGTCCTTTAAGGTCGGGCGGCTCCAAGGATCGTCGTCACTCATCTCGCTCTCCAAATCGCTCGAGCAGTCGCTTGTCGCGCAGGCGGGGTTGGGCCTCAGAAGCTGGGCAGCTTCGGCCGCGCACAACTATAGTGCACGGCCGGCGCGAAGCCGGGCGACCGGCGCGGTTTTCTCAGCACCCTTCGGCGCGAGATCGAAGTCAAACGTGGCTGGCACGCGCGGTGCCGTTCCGCAGAGCGAAAAACTCGGAATAACCGGCACAGGCTGTTCCCGAGCCCCGGTTCAATCGAGCTGCGGCTCGCTCGGTGGGTCGCTGTGGTCTCGCCAGCGTCGCCAGACAACGGCACTGACGGCGAGTCCGGCGACCATTCCGATCACGAACCACGCGTGGGACCGGGAACTGCCGCCCTCGTGCGCGGGCCTTGTGGCGGCCAATGCTGCGCCGGGAGCCGACGATGCCCCCTTGATGCCGATCGATTGGCAGTCGTCCTCAAGCGGCAAGGGCGGGACGGGAACCGAAAAGTCCGCAGTCGAGACGGTGTGCTTCAGCGCCGGGGAACCGAATGCGTCGTCCCAGAAGGAAGTGCTCTTGCCCTCGATCGACGTATTGGCCTTCTTGGCGGCCGGTACTGGAGAACTCGCCGGTGCGGCGTCGAAGGGATTGGGCGCCGGAGCGGGTGGCGGGCTGTCGTTGCCCGTGTATCGCCCGTGAACCGACGCGGAATCCAAAATCATCGGTTCGGATCCGCCGTCATCCTTGGACTGTTCGATAATTTTTGGGGCGGCGACACTTTCTCGCGCGGCAACCGTTTTAGTCGGCGCTGCGGAGACTGGCGCTGCGGTGACTGTCGCAGCGCGCTGCGGTATTGCGAAGAGCGGCACCAGGTCGGGTGTCGCCGATGCTTGCTCCGCGCGACTCGGCTCCGCGGGGGCGGGCACCACCGCCGCCACATGGACGGGTGCCGCGACTGGGGCAGATTGTCCACCCGGGGGCGTCTCAGGTTTTGAGGCCTTCGTGCCCTCCCAGGTGTCCTGAACTGGCGACGGTGTCGCAGGCGCGGGCACACTTGCGGGATTTCCGACCGGTGCCGGCGGGGACGTCACGCAGCCGTGAGTGTCGACTTCGTGACGCGTGTCTGCTTCGTACGGGGTGGCCGCGACGTTCGGGTGAGCTTCGGGAGCGGGCTCGGTAGCCGCCGGCTCGACGACCTGTTTCTCGTCCGGCTGTTTCTCGTCTGGGCGAGCGGCGCTTGGTTGATCCTCGCTGAGACTTTCGTCACCCAGCCGGATCCCGGCATGAGGACGCGCCGGTGCCGCGATTGTCACAGACTTTGGCGGCACGAACGCGGGTGGCGCAGGCATCACGGTCGCCACGCGCTCCGGTGCGGATTGTGGCGGCGCCGGCTGGGGTGCTGCTGGCGGCGGCCCCACCGGGGATGTCGCGCCGGTGGGAATCGGCGGTGGAGTCGATGGGTCGAATGCCTCGACACTGGCCGCAGAGGCGGGAGCAGCCGGCGTTGCGGTGCGCTCGGCTGCTCGCTTGGAACGAGTTCCATCGGGACCGGGTTCGTATTGGCCTTGGTCGACACGACCGGCGTCTGCGCGCTGTCGCTTTCGGCAAATGCATTTCCACTGGGAAGTGTCGCGTGAGCAGTGGAAGGCGGCGTAGCAGCAGGCGGTGCCGTTGCCGCAGAATTGACCAAGGCAGCGGCAGGCGGTGCTGAGGGCTGGGCGACCTTCCTAGGCACCAAGAACGGGCTCCGCGTCCGTCTCAGCAAACGGATCGAGCTGCTTGGCAGAGACCGTTTTGGGTTTCAAGATCTCGCCATCGTGGCAGCTGTTGTCGAGCGGACCACTCGGGGAGCGTTTTTGCACATAGGGAGCGACAATGCTTCCCCCCGCAGCAGTGCCGGCAATCTCGGCGCTCGCCACCGCGGCGCCAGCGTTTTGCAGCGCCAAGCGCGGCAGCGCCGCCGGCGTCAGCTTTCCCAGAGGAGACTGGCGTCGCGTTCGCTCCAAGGGGCACGGGAGGCGGATCAGGAAAATCCCCAACGGCAACGTGTCCCGTTGTCCCGTCTTGCGCACCGCTCGTGAAGGCCACCTTTCCGCTTGTGCTGGGGGCAGCTTGATCCTTGGCTGCAATCGATTGATCTCGCGCCATTTCGGCGGCCACATAGGCGTCGGAGGAGTTGATGTCTCCCTTGTCCCAGAACTTGCCCGTTCGCTCACCGCTCGCGCAGCCGGCGATCAAGATTGCGGAAACAAGCGCCGTCGCAGCCGCCGCGAATAGCTCGCTGATCAGTAGGCGAGAATTGAATTTCATTACCCGTTTCCTCGAAATGGCGACGGCCCGACGCGACTTTGTCGAGCCGCGTTGGCTTCTGATCGACGATTCCGAAGATCGGGCGTGAACTGCATTGTGCAGTTGAAACGGCTTTGAGGCTCGCAATGAGGAAATGGGTCCGGAGAGGCAGGATGCCCGCGACTTGCAAAAGGTGTCAGACTTTAGGGGCTTTTCCGGTTTTGCCGCTCGCCGATTTGGGCTTCATCAGCCGTCGCAGCATCGCAAGGTTCATCGTGTCGAGCGAACGGCCATTCACGATCCCTTTGCGGGTCTCGAGATACATCGGCAGGGCGGAGAAGCGCGGGTCGTTGAGAATGTTCCGAAATGCTTCGCGCCCCAAGTGTCCCTTGCCGATGTGCTCGTGACGGTCGACTCGGCTGCCAAACTCTCGTTTGCTGTCGTTTAAATGAAAGGCTCGAACCCAGTCGAGGCCCACGATGGCGTCGAATTGTGCGAGCGTCGCCCGGTATTCCTCAGGGGAACTGAGCGGATATCCGGCCGCAAAGACGTGGCAGCTGTCGATACAAATGCCCAGCCGGTGCCGCTCTTTCACGCCGTCGAGGATCGCGCGCAAGTGCTCGAAGCGATGGCCCAGCGAGGAGCCCTGCCCGGCGGTGGTCTCCAGCCAGATTTGCACTTTGGCGTGCGGGGTTCGTTTGCACGCCTCGTCGATGGCCAGGATGATCCGCCGCAAGCCTTCTTCCTCGGAAGAATCGACGCGGCTCCCCGGATGAATCACGAGGCCGACCAACCCCAGCGCCTCGGCCCGCTCGATTTCGATGACGAACGCATCCAACGACTGCTTCCACAGCGATTCGCTGGGGCTTGCCAGGTTGATCAGGTAGCTGTCGTGCCCGCACGGCATGCGGATGCCCGTCCGCTCGATGGCGTCGCGAAACAGCGCCACGTCTTCTCCCGACAGGGCCTTGCCTTTCCATTGATTGTTGTTCTTGGTGAAGATCTGCACGCAATCCATCTTGAGGGCGGCCGCGGCTTCCACCGCTTTGTAATAGCCGCCGGCGATCGAGAGATGCGATCCGAGGAGGGGCATAAGCGGAACTGCTCTATTCCGAGTGATGAGTCGGGGCAAAATACCGGTCGCCGGGCGCGCCGGTCAAGCGCCCGGTATCCTCACCGCTTGCCGCCAACATCCGATGCCCTCTAGGATCGGCCATTAGGAATTCGCGCTCTCGAGTCGAAAGGGGCAGTCTCGTGGTTTCCCCCGCCTGGTGGCGGTCACCTCTCCGAGCTTGGCGCGCGCCGCAGCGAACGGGCTATTCGGGAGTTTCGTCTGCATCGCGAGCAGTTGGAGGCGCAGTTTTTTCGACGCGCCGCGTCCCTGGGGAAACCGCGCGACCTGCGGTGGCTGGAATGCGATTGGCTCGACTCAGTCACCTTCGGCCGCGACATCCAATCGGGGATGCTGACGGCCTTCGTTGCCGTCAACATTCGATTCGAAGCCGTTGAGGGGGGCGACATGGAGGGCCTCGAAGCCGTCGGCATGGTTCGCGACGCCGCCGCCCTGTTTCACTATCACCGCGGGCAATGGGGGACCGGCGGCAGGGCACTCTTCAACATGAACCCGACCGATGCTCTCGTGCACCTGCGCGGGCAGTACGAGCCGATCGACAGCTCGAATTGAGGTTGCGATTCCCCTTAAGACCAGGAAAGGTTGTGATTCTTGATCGGCAGGTCTCGGATCCGCTTGCCGGTCGCAGCAAAGATCGCGTTGCAGAGAGCGGGCGCCGTCGATGGAACACCCGTTTCGCCCACTCCAGCCGGCGCGGCTTCGCTCGGAACAATATCGACGACGATCTCTTTGGGTGCCTCGCTCATTTTGGCGACGTGGAAAGAATCGAAATTCGTCTGCACGCTGCGGCCCTCCTTGAAGGTCAGTTCCCCAAAGACGGCGTGCGAGCAAGCCATGACGGCGGCGCCCTGAACCTGAGCCGCCACGCGGTCGGGGATGACGATCGTCCCGGAGTCGATCGAACACCAAACTCGATCGATGCTGAGTTTTCCATCCCGGCTGACCGTGACTTCGACGACGTGACCGGTGTAACCCAGGAACGATCGGCAGCACGCGATGCCCAGGCCACGCCCTTTTGGCAAAGTTTTATGCCGAGCCCAATCGGCGTTCTTCGCCGCCCGCCTCACGACGTTTTTCAAACGGCCTACATCGTAGGGGTAATCTTTGGCGCTCGCGCCGCGATTTGAAAGCTTCGCGGCGGCCAGGTCGATCATGCGATCGTCACCCAAAGCATCGAGCAAATACTCGAGGGGATCGCGGCCGGCGGCGTGAGCCAATTCATCGACGAACGATCCGACGGCAAAGTTCTGCTGGATGTGGCAGACGGAACGCAACCATCCGATCCGCGTGTGGGCCTTGGCACGGCAAACTTCCAACTGCAAATTGGGAACGTCGTACGGCAAATCCGTATGGCCCATCTCGGCTTCAAACGCGGCAGGTCGGTCGGCTCCCTTGGAAAACGTGGAACCGATGCTCGGATAGGCCACGCGTTGCAACCACGCAACCGGGCGTCCATTGTCGCCGACCGCCGCTTCGCAGTGAATCGCCGAAATGGTGTGATAGTAGTCGTGCTGCACATCGTCTTCGCGCGTCCAAGTCATGTGAACGGGCCGTTTCAATTCCCGCGAAAGCAAGGCCGCCTCAACACAATAATCGGGCTTGCTCTTTCGCCCGAAACCAGAGCCGAGCAAAGTGACGTCGACTTCGACCCGGTCGTTGGGGATGCCCATGGCTGGACCCACGGATTGTTGGACCGCTTGCGGGTTCTGGGTCGCAGCCTGCAGGTAGCATTTAGTGACTTTGCCGTGGGCGTCCGTTCGCACATCCGCCACGGCGCAAGTCGGTTCCATTGAGGCGTGAGCCAGGTGCGGGACCGAGTAATCGGCTTTGATCACTTTTTTGCGCCGGCAATTGCGGTCGCAGCATCTCCCGAAGAACGCAGAGCGGTCCCTGGTCGATTGACAGATTCCTTCAGCGACTTGGCAAACTGTTCTGAATCATACGACGCGTTTTCTCCGTGCTCCCATTCGATCTTGAGCGCCTCTCGACCCTGAATCGCGGCCCACGTGCTGGTCGCGCACACGGCTACGCCACCCAGCGGTTGAAAGACCGGTGCGCCCTTGAAACCTGGCAGTTTGATGACCGCGACTACGCCCGCCACCGCTTTGGCAGCCGAATCGTCAAGAGCCTTGACCTTGCCCCCGACGACCGGAGGACGTGCCGCGACAGCGAACAGTTGGTTGTCCAGGCGGGCGTCGATTCCATAAACCGCGCGGCCGGTGACGATTTTTGTTAAGTCGGTAATGGGCGCGTCCTTGCCGATATATCTCCATTTATTACGCGGCTTGAATTGCACGCTGCGCTTGGCGGGAACCTCCAGCTTCCGGGCAACCGCGACAAGTTCGCCATACCCGAGCGCTTTGCCGGTGCCCTTATGTTTGACCTGATGCAGCTCGGCGTAACATTCGTTCGGATCCACCTTCCACTCTTGTGCCGCGGCCCGCTCCAACATGGTTCTCGCAATGGCGCCGGCGGTTCGCATCGTGTCAAAAAAGAAGCGAATGCTATTGGAGCCGTCGGTGTTTTGATCACCCAGTCGCTTGTCCCCTTGCGCCTGTTTAATGACGACCCGAGACCAGTCGGCCTCCAACTCGTCGGCTAAAACGCGCGGCAGGCCGGTTCGAATTCCTGTTCCCATCTCCGATCGATGGGCGAGAATTGTGACCGAGCCATCGGGCGCGATGGAAACCCATAAATCCGGCGCGAACGCATCCGCATTCACTTTGGCGGGGTCGGCAACTTCCGCGGCGTCGCCACGACCCGCGCGGCACATCAGCAAGAGTGAGCCGGCGGAAAGACTCGCCAGAAAACTGCGACGCGTGACCGGATTGAAGGCCGCCGTATCGACGACCTCTGCATTGAGAACCGCTGTATTGAGGATCGCCTGCGGAGCCGGGCGGATTTCCGTTTCGAGACGATTCTGCTCGATCAGTTCGCGAAGTGTGAGTTCGGCTATGGGCTTGTTCACTTGCGCAATTCCTTTCCGGCAGCTTTGATCGCAGCGCGAATACGCGAATAGGTTCCGCAACGACAGATGTTCCACATCTCGGCTTCGATTTCCTTATCGGAGGGATCATGGTTCTTGCGCAAAAGCGAGGCCGCCATCATCATCTGGCCCGATTGGCAGTAACCGCACTGCGGAACATTGTGCTGCATCCAGGCTTTCTGGACGGGATGGTCGCCGTGTTGCGAGAGCCCCTCAATGGTGACGACTTTCGAATCCCCCACGTCGGCAACCGAGGTGACGCAGGACTGAACGGCAACTCCGTCGAGATGAACCGTACACGCCCCGCACTCGGAGATTCCACATCCGTACTTCGTCCCGGTCAGCCCCAGGTGATCACGGAGCACCCACAAGAGCGGAGTCTCGCCGGGGACGTCCTTTAACTCACGGTCTTTGCCATTGACATTGATTTTTGTCATGGGCGCAATCTCCAAAGGGAGTTACGAAATGTTCGATATCCCGGTTTCGCAAAATGACTGATGCAGGCTGCCGTCGACGACGATCTCCCTTGTATTCCGAGGCGTCTCGTGGACGTCGTTCGCCCTCTAGGGGACCAGGACGATCTTACCGGTGAGCGATCCCTTTTTGTGGGTACTGTTCTCTTCCTGCAGGCGGTGGGCGTCGGCCGCGCGAGCCAGGGGAAAAGTCTGTCCGATGTGCGGCTTCCATCCACCGCGGCCGTAAAGCGCGGCGATCGTCTTTGCGCAGGCCCGCTGTTCTTCTGGAGACGCATTGAACATCGCGAAACCGGCCAGCCGCAAACCTTTTGTGTAAAACGGACCGACCGGGAACTCGGGGCGGGCGGTTCGCCCGGCGGTCAGCACGATCCTGCCACGCGGCGCCATCATCGAAATTGTACGATCGAGTGTAGGTTCTCGCTGCGTCTCGAGCCAGACGTCGATCCCGCCCGGCCCCGCGCAGCGGCGAATCTCTTCGTCGAGCGTCGGTGAGTGATAGTCGAGCACGAAATCGGCTCCCCACTTCTCACAGAGCTTCTTCTTTTCGGCGGAGCCGACGGTCGTGATCACGCGTGCGCCTGCAAACTTCCCCAACTGCACGACCGCCGAGCCGACTCCGCCCGTTCCGCCGTTCACGAACAGCGTTTCGCCCGGCTTCAAGCCGGCATTCTCGAACAGCCCCATATGTGCCGTGATTCCGACGAGCGCCCCGGCGGCCGCCTCGGTGTCGGGCTGCTCGGTCGGCGTGGGATACAGCCAGCGTTCGTCGACGGCCGCCAATTCCGCGAACGTTCCGGGCCGCCCGAACAAACTCTGGTTGCTGCCCCAGACGCGATCCCCCGGCTTAAAGCCACGGACGTCGGCTCCGCATTCGACCACTGTTCCGGCGAGATCGCAGCCGATGATGTAGGGAAACTTGAGCGGCATCGCGACCGCGCCGCTGCGGATGTACGTTTCGATTGGATTGACGTCGACCGCCCCAACCTTGACGAGAACCTGCGTCGGCGTGGGCTTGGGGTCGGGCAGATCCCCGTACTCAATCACCTCGACGGGACCGGTCTGATTGATGTAAGCGGCCTTCATTTCCCGTCCGTCTGATTCAAAGGATGCGCTGCGCGCGAACGCAGCCAAAAGATAACAGCCGCGACCGCAAGCGAGATCCACGCGGCCGCACTCACGAACATCCCCCAGTATACGACGTGCGGTTGGTACGACCAGACCACGGTGTGCGGGCCGGCGGGAAGCTCGACGCCTCGATACTGCCGCTCGACGAGATGAGGCTCGGCCGCACTGCCATCGACCGTGACTGTCCAATCGGGGTACATCAAATCGGTCAGAATCAGTCGGCCGCCGACAGGCGAAAGTGCCTCGATGACGACTCGATTTGGCTGATAATCGGTGATCCGCGCCCGCTGCCCATCAGCCGATGTGGCCCACGCGACCCGCCCTCGGGTGCCATCCAATTCATAGAGGAAGAGCGGTTTCTGAAATCGGGCCAACGCTGGGTTCAAAAGGGGGTCGACGCCTTGCCAGACTGGCGTCACGTGCCAGAGCGAAACATCAAGTGGATCAAAGGACAGCACGTGCGTGACGCCTGCTCGCCGCAGCCAGTCAATTTGTCTTCGCAGAGTTTCATGGTCCCCCAAAACAATGTCGCCCGCATCGTCGCTCGGCGGCATCTTCAGCGACGGATCGAAATAGGCCGCCGGCGCAAAGGTGAGGTAGGGCGGCGTGACAGCGGCCCCCAGCACCGAAGGGAGGTTCGCGCCGGGCGAGAATAGCGCGCGGTTCCGCCATTCCAGGCGCTCAGAATTTGACGCACCGGACTCTCTTCGAGGTGCCGAATCGGCGGATCGTCGACGAGGTCGCTGTCGGCGACGATTCGGCTCACGAGCCAGAACTCGAGCGTCGGGGCGACGAACGCGCACGCGGTGAAGGTCCAACGCCCGCAGTCGACTGCCAGTCTCTGCGTCGACCCGCGTGCAAAGAAGCGGCCCAACCAGATAACAAGCGCCGCCAGCACTCCGGCCAGCAGCAGTACCGAGACCATCCCATCGGTGATGGCGACACCGCCGAGTGTGAAGGGGTCCGGCGTCCCATTGAGCTGGGGCAGGTCTTGCCCTTCCGTCGTCAGCATCAGTCCCGTGAACATCGCGGCGACGAACGCGACCAGAACTTCCACTTGCAGCACCAGCGAGTTGGTGGTTCGCAGCCAGTCGAGCGCCTTGCCCGCCAGCAGGCCGGCGGCCAGCGTCGTGATCAGCCCGTAGCGGCCGGGAGCCGAAAAAAAGCTGAACCCCGGGAGGTGCTCGCCGATTGGCACGAGCCGCCCCGTGGCGTAAACGAGCGCCGCGGTCCCTAACGCGACCCACACGAGACTCAGGCGATCGCGCGTCCGCAGTGCGATCACGATCCACACGAGCGCCAACACCAGTGGCACCAGACCGACGAAGAGATGGGCCTCGACCGGATTCGTCCGACCTCCGAGATCGGCCTGAGCCGCATCCAAGGCCGCCTGACGAACGGTGACTGTGCTGACGGCGTACCAATACCAGGGGCGGACCATTTGCGACAAATACCAGACTGGGATTGCTCCGGACCTGAGATTGTGATCGGGCCCTTGCTCCACGCGCTGACTCAGCCGCATGAGTTGCCAGGTCGGCGCGATCTGGACGGCGGCCAAGAGTCCCGCCGCGGCGAGAGCGGCCAGCGAAAATCCGCAGAGCGATTTGGCGCGCGAGCGGCTCTCAACGGGCAAGTCGCGATTGGCGAAAAACAGCCGCAGCGGGACATACGCGGCCAGCGTCAAGACGGTGAGGAAGGCCAGATTGAAATGTCCGGCCAGCAGTTGCAGACACAGGACGACCGGGAGACCGAAAGCAAACCTCGTTCGTCGCGTTTGCAAAAATCGTTCGCAGCACCAGAGCGCCGCGGGGAGCCATGCCCCCGTCAGGATGGCCCATTCGAGACCGCTTCGCGGTGGGAACCATCCAAAGGTGTAGACCAACGCCGCCAGCCCGCTGCCCCAGGACGCAAGGCCGATCGCGCGGGCGTACATCCAGGTGAACACGAACGCCAGGATGTAGTGCAGCAGGAAGTTCGCGTTATAAGCCGTGTTCACCGACAGCAGCGAGTAGAACACGAGGTTGGGCGGATAGAAGACGCCCGTCTGGCTCTCGCCGAGAATTGGATAACCGAAACCTACCCAGCAGTTCCACACGGGCAGCTCGTGGCGACGCAGCAGCTCGGCGTAAACGACTTTCTGGGGCAGGAAATAGCGATAGGTGTCGCCGCCGACCAGGCCGCCGCCGCGCGCCAGGGGCCACCAAAACAACAGCGTGAGGCCGACCGCGGCGAGCATCACCTTCAGTCCGCGGACGGTCATGAGAGACGTGCCGGATCGAGAAACGCCAACCGTTGCGGGTGCCAGTACCGCACGTGCGCCAAGGCCGCAAGGAACACGAACGTGACGACGCTGACGGCCAAACCCCAGTATAGGGACGCCGGATGATACGACCAAACCACCGTGTGAGACCCTGCCGGAACGTCGACGCCGCGAAACATTCCTTCCACCGTCAACGCCTCGGCCGGCTGGCCGTCGAGCGTCACGTGCCAGCCGGGATACATGAGATCGGTCAGAATCAGCCTCCCTGCGGCAGTTGAATCGGTCTGGGCCGTGACGCGGTCCGATCGAAGCTCGGTGATCTTCGCGGATCGATGAGCGTCGGGATGTTCCCAGGCAATTCGCCCGCGGCTCCCGTCCAACTGATAGAGGTACAGCGGTTCGCCGTATCGGGCCATCGCCGGATTGAATAGGGGATCGAAACCGCTCCAGACGAGGCGGCCTGGCAGTTTCATTTCGCCAGGGCCAAGAACGCTGAGTGCGTGCGTGACGCCCGCCCGCCGCAGCCAATCGACTTGCTTTTGCAGAGTTTCCGTTTTGACCGCGGGGCTGGCGTCCGTGGCGGGATCAGGTGGCATCTTGAGCTTGGGATCGTCATAAGCGGCCGGTCCGAAGGTCAAATAAACAGGCGTGGCCGCGGCGTCGAGCACCGTTCCCAAGTTGGGAAAGGGCGCGTAGACCCGCGCCGTCCCGCCACGCTCAGCCAGGATCTTTCGCACCGGACTTTCCGGCAGGTGATTGATCGGCGGATCCGCGACCATCACGCTGTAGGTGACCACGCGGCTCACGAGCCACAGATCGAGCGCCGTGACTACTAATGCGCAAACCGTGAACACGAAGCGTCCGATTGCGGGCGGCTCTGATCGTTCGGGCGTTCGACGGATGTAGGGACCGAAAATCGCCAGCAAGAGCACGATCAGTCCGACGAGCATGACGCCGGCAACGAATCCCGAAGAGACCGTGAAGCGGCCCAGCACGAACGGGTTGAAAGAGTTGGAGCTGGCGGCGAGATCCTCGGCCTGCGAGGTGAGCCTCAAAGCCGTCCACATCGCGCCCACAAAGCCAATCAACAGAGCGAGCGCCAGCCACAAAGCTCCCGAGTTCCGCAACCGATCGAGCGATTTGCCCGCGAGGACGGCCACTCCGAGCGTGGTGATCACGCCGTAACGTCCCGGATCCTGAAAGAAATCGAAACCGGGAAGGTGACGCGTCACCCCCAGCAACCATCCGGGCGTATACAAAAGGGCCAGAATTGCCAAAGCCAGCCAAATTAAGCTGACGCGATCGCGCGTGCGAATCGCAGGGAAGATCTCCGCGAGGGCCAGGACCAGCGGAATCAGCCCGAAGTAGAGCTGAGCCTCGACCTGGTTGGTTGGGGCGCCCAACTCGGCTTCCGACGCGCGAAGCGCGGCGTCGCGGTCGACCGCATACCAATACCAGGGCCGGACCGCCTGCGACCAGTACCAGAACGGAATCGAGCCCTGTTCGAGCCGATGGCTTGGGCCCGGTGCCTCGCGCTGGCTGACCTGTTTCAATTCCCACGTCGGGGCGAGCTGCACGGCTGCCATCCCAAACGAGCAAGCCACCGCCGCCAGCGGCAACAAGACTCGCGCGGCACGCACTCGAGTCGACGCCTGCCGCGCGCTTGGTCCGGCAAAAAGGACTCGAAGCACGACATACGGGACCAGCGCGAGAATCGTCAAGAACGCCAGATTGAAGTGTCCCGCCAGCAATTGGACGGTGAGGACCGCCGCCACACCGAACAAAAACCGACCGCGCAGTGTGTTCAAAAATTGTTCAACGCACCAAAAGGCAGCCGGCATCCACGCGCCGCCCACGATGGCCCATTCCCAGCAACATCGCGAGGGGAACCAGGCGTAAACGAACACAAGCCCGGTCAGACCAGAGGACCAGGGGCTCAACCCGATCGCCCGCGCATACAGCCAGGTGAAAACAAATGCGAGCACGTAGTGCAGCAGGTGGTTGCCGTTGTAGGCCGAATTGATGGCGAACAGCCGATAAAAGAGGGCATTCAACGGATAGAAAGCGCCGGTTTGACTCTCGCCGACGATCGGGTAACCCTGCCCGGCTCGGTCGTTCCAGAGGGGCAACTCCGCGTGCAGCAAATGTTCGGCGTAGACGACTTTCTGCGGCAGATAGTAACTGTAGACGTCCCCGCCGATGAACCCGCCCCCGCTGAGCAGAGGCCACCAGAACAGGGCGGGCAACGCGATTGCCGCGAACGCCGCGGCCCAATATGAAGGTTGTTTCATAAAATTCAGCGGTCCGAGATCGACCAGCCCGGTGTTAGATTAGTGCCTCTCATGGTCGACAGCTGCTCAGCGCGCACGTTGCATTCATCCGAAGGAGGCGGGGCGTTTCGCGCCGCGATGGGTTTGGGTCGTCGTTTCGCATTCGACGATCGCATCTGCAGGATGTCTTCGACCTCGTCAGGCGCGGGATCTCAAGTCGCCTCTGTGCAGCATAGCTGCCCCATTCGCAGACGTGAATCACTGCGTGTGCGCGAAGTGACAGCCTGACGAACCTGGGCCGAACAGAGCCACGTTGCCAGGACTTCAAATGAGCGGGTTTGATTCGGGTTAAATACGGGGTGTCGCAATTGCCAAATTTTTAGCATATAATGCTTCGAGAGGGCGGGAATCGCGCGACAGGGTGGACAATCAGTTGACGGCAACTTCCGCGACCCCCGAGTTTTCAACCGCAGATTGGCTTTTTGAACAGAATCTGTTTGCAGTTTTGCGAATAACCGCGAGAGAATGCGCAGTTGTCTTTAAATGCGATTGACCTGGCTTCAAAGGAAGATCTGCCAGGTCAACAGCAGGGCCAGGTCGACGATTGATCCGGTTTTGTTTTGTCTTCATTGAAAGGATCAGTGATGTTTCGCAGGCCGAAGGGTTTTACGCTGATTGAATTGTTGGTCGTCATTGCCATTATTGCCGTCTTGATTGCCCTCTTGCTCCCCGCGGTCCAAGCGGCGCGGGAAGCCGCTCGTCGGACTCAGTGCCGAAACAATCTGAAGCAGATTGCTTTGGCCGCCCACAACTACCACGACGTGAACAGCATGTTCCCGCCGGCGATCACCATGGTGGTGGGTCGTGGGGTCGGTAGCCAGCTGTGCACGTGCTGTTTCGCGTGCTTTACCCCGGCCTGCCACTGCGACGAGAACATTCACGTTTGGGGCGAGCGGTTGTTGCAATATCTCGAAGCGGGAACTGTCTACAACAAGATTTGCTTCAACGCCCCGATCTTCGCGCCGGTGACAACGTCTTTTTCCCCGGCTTTCATGGGTAACACTTGCTACACGCAAACCAACTCCGGGGCGTGCTGTGCGGGCTTGAAGCGAGCAGCGGCTGCGGTCGTTCCATCGTACATTTGCCCGTCGTCGCCCCGCTCGCTGAATCCCTTTCAAGAAAAGAGCCTCGCCTACTGCTTCGCGAAAGGTTTCTGCCCGAACCCCTGCACTCCCTCTCCCTTCCCGGCATACTGGGCCGGGGCGAGCGATTACACGGCGGTCAACTGCTACTGTTGCGGGCTCAGGAGCTACTACGACTTTGTGGCGGGAGCCACCGACCCGCAGGCCAAGTCCTCGCTAGCCGACCAACGCGGAAACTGCCGGTTTCGCCGCGGCGTGTTGAACTGGCAGGTCATCCGACCCGGCACCGAGCCGGTGGGAATCGATCAAATTACCGACGGCACCTCGACCACGATCTTTTGCGCGGAATTGGCCGGCCGTCCCGATCTCTGGCAGAAAGGCGCCAAGAAGAACCTCGGATCGGTAGTCGCTGGAGGCAATGTTGCCACCTGGCCCACCAACGAGGGGGGCTTGCCGCTCAACAGCAACTTCGGCGGATGCTGGGCCTGCGTCGACAACGGTTGGAATCAGCTCTGGGGTTCGACATTTGACGGGACGGCCGCGGCCGCCGCACCGCCCGCGACTCCCCCGGCGCCCGTGTGCTTCATGAACTGCACCAACCAGGCCAAGCTGGGACTCTACAGCTTCCATCCCGGCACGTGCGGCCTGGCGATGTGCGACGGCTCATCTCACATGGTGAGCGAAAACATCAGCGTGCTCGTATTTTGCCGGTTGCTCACCTATGCCGGTCGTTCTGCGGTGACCGACAACTTCTAGAGCGTTGTTCAATTTCGCGGCAAAAAACGCAAGAGCTGAGGCGCGCCCGTGCAGCCTCGGCTCTTGCGGTTTGCTCTACTGGGTCGTATTTCAAAGGTGGTCGCTGTGGTTGTTCTTGGACCCCGGCCTGCTCGCTCGGAACCATCGAATGACACGGCTGGCCCGCAGCCGGAGCTCGAATTTTGAAGTGGGAGTGATGGAAATGTCAGCGAAGGCGCGCTACTTCGTGTGTATTCTGGCAGAGTGCTGCGCTTGCGCGGCCCTCGCATTCTCGATGGCAGGCTGTGGCGGCCCGTCGCAAAGTGCGGATCAAGCCCTCAACGATCGCCTGCGCGATGCCAATGCGACGCGCGGACAGATCGCCAAGTTCTCCGGAACCGTGACCATCGATCATCTGCCGCCGGGGTTCAAACCCGACGAATCGTTGATGATCATGCTTTACGACACGAAAAATCCCCCGCCGCCAAAGCAGCTTCCCCTTTCGGCTCGAGTCGGCAGCGACGGTCACTTCGAATTCACGAGCTACACGAAGGGCGACGGCGTTCCTGTGGGTTCCTACAAGGTGCTGTTCGCGGCATTCAAGGTGAATCCGTTTCGCGGAGGGTCCAATTCGCCCGATGCGCTGAAGAATCTGTACAACGACCCGGACACTTCGCAATTTAACGTCGAGATTACCGAGCCGGGCAAGACGGAGTGGACCTTCGATCTGGAGATCGCCGGAAAGGACGCCGTCGCCCAGCCCAGCGAACGTGCGATTACCCGCATCGTTAAGCGGTAGTTCTCGCAGTTGAGCGCATTCCGATGCATCGGCTGGACGGCGCTCGCGCTGTTCGTCGTGTACCCGCTCTTGTTTGGGCCGGCGTGCTTGCTTTGCCAGCGGGCCAACAGCCGCTCAGCGGACTATGCCTTCGAGATGATTTCCGCCCCCGTCCACTGGGCACGGGACCGGTCCCCCGCGGTCGATAGGGCCGCTAGCTGGTACGCCTTCCTGTGGATGCGGGACATCCAGTAACTTCCGGCCAAACTCAGCGGTTCGGCTCCGGCGCGTTTTCACCTTTGGACTTTCCCCCGGCCGAAGGTTCGCGTAACAATACTGTTTAGCGCTCGGGCGCATCCAGTCCGCGGAAAGGGCCGTGCCCACCCATTTGAGATAATCCACGCTACGAACCTTCTTTCAGCCTGAATCGTGCGGACTCCAGGCGCTGCGTGAAAGGAGATTCGTATGTCTGACGCTCTTCCCCTTCCCGCTCGTCCCAACCTCGAGCAATACAAAAAACGCGCGAAGGATCTCGTCAAAGTCTGCAAGGCCGGCGACCCCGATGCGCTTCGCGCCTGGGTGGCGGAGTGGATCGAGTCGCTCGTCAGGCTTCCTCGCGACGAGCATCGCCCCTACACAGCGGCCGAGATCGGTTACCTCATCCAGCGCGCGTTCGATCGAATCGCGAAGCACCTGATCGCCGCCGATCAACCGCCGCGCGGCGCTTGCACGCTCACCCGGGCACAGTTTGTCCTCGCCCGTGAACACGGCTTCGCGAGTTGGTCGAAGTTTGCCAGGCACCTGGAAGGGTTGGCCCGTGCTCGTTCGCCCGTCTCGGCATTCGAGGAGGCGGTCGACGCGATCGTCAACGGCGACCTGGCGGCGCTCGAAACACTGCTGAGCGAAAATCCCGCACTGGTGCGCGCTTGTTCGACGCGGGAACATCGCTCGACCCTGCTCCACTATGTCTCGGCAAACGGCGTCGAGGACTTCCGACAGAAGACGCCGCAGAACATTGTCGAGATCACGCGGCTGCTGCTGAAAGCCGGTGCCGATGTCAATGCGGAGTCGGACGCGTATGGAGGCCGATCGACAACGCTCGGGTTGACGGCGACGAGTTATCATCCGGAAGTCGCCGGAGTGCAACTGGCGCTGTTGGAGCTATTGATCGAGCAGGGTGCGGCAATGGACGCCCCGGACGGAGGCAGCGCGATCAACGGCTGCCTCCACAACGGACGCGGGCAGGCGGCCGAGTTCCTGGCTCGTCGCGGCGCCCGGTTAGACCTCGAAGGAGCCGCCGGCGTCGGCCGGCTCGACGTCGTCAAGAGCTTCTTTGAGGATGACGGGAGCCTCAAGCCGCCAGCGACGCAGACCCAGATGAACGCCGGATTTGCCTGGGCCTGCGAATTCGGCCGCACCGATGTTGTCGACTTCCTGTTGCGAAGAGGCATGGAGGTGGATGCCAGGCTGAATCAACACGGCGGTGAAACCGGCTTGCATTGGGCTGCCTACGGGGGGCACGTCGACATCGTCAGGCTGTTGCTGGAACACGGCGCGCCCGTCGACGTCAAAGACAAGCGTCATGACGGCACGCCCCTGGATTGGGGCCTGCACGAATGGAGTAATTCCGCGGATAAGCCCGATCGCGAGAAATACTACGACGTGGTCTCGCTGCTGGTCCGAGCAGGGGCCAAATTCAACCCGCAGTGGCACGATGAGGTCGTCAATCGTCAGCTGGCGGCAAAGAAAATTCAGTCCGACCCCCGGATGCAGGCGGCGCTGCGCGGCCGCGTGAACCGATGAACGGCAAGCCGCATGAGAGGCGCCTGTCGAGCGAATCATCGAAGGCCACGGTGTAAATGCCAGACCCTAAATTGCTCAAAGTCGGCGACTGTGTTCGATTTGTCTCCATCCCCACCGAGTGGTCTGCGCCCGGCCTACGTTGTTCCACGCGAGGACATGACCTTCATGAAGAGAGTGATTAAGCGGACGCGGCCTTCGCGTGTGTACCAACTCGATTATCTCGGCTACCCCTGGATTCGAGCAGTCATGCGTCACGGGAAGAAAACCGTTTATCACTTCTGGATGATTTCGGACTCGACCGGCTGGCGAAAGGTGTCTCGTCGAGTGCAGCATCAGTGAGCGATCTTTTCATTCTGGATCCGACGGGTGCTTTGGGTCGTCTCTTTGAAACTCCAGTCAAAGGCCGATCCACCGCTTACTTCGTGCGCGGCTCCTTAAGAGTCGGCTGTGCGAAATGTCGACCGCGGCGCTGCGGGATTTAGCAACGGGATTCGGCACGATGAGCCCGCGCCGGCGCGACAGGCGACATTGCAGGCGCGTTGTCGATCTTCGATAATGCGGGAGCGAGGGGTGGCTCGCCGCTCATTGAGCAATCAACCCCGCTAGAGTCGAGCAGTTGATTTCGTCACCTGCCCAACGGCTCGCCCGCCCTCTGTTCCGATTCACCTGTTCCAGAAGGAAACGCCGACCATGCCGATCTTCAAGGACAATCCCGAATCGATCGGTCGCACACCGCTCGTGAAGATCAACCGCATCTCCAAAGGGCTCAAAGCGACCATCCTCGCCAAGATCGAGGGCCGTGGTCCGGGCTACAGCGTCAAGGACCGCATCGGCGCCGCGATGATCTGGGACGCCGAGAAAAAGGGGAAGCTGAAAGCCGGCATGCAGGTCGTCGAGCCGACCAGCGGCAACACGGGCATCGCGCTGGCCTACGTCTGCGCAGCGAAGGGCTATCCGCTGACGCTCACCATGCCCGACACCATGTCGATGGAACGCCGGATGATGCTCAAAGCGTTCGGCGCCACGCTGATTCTCACGCCCGGTGCCGAGGGAATGAAAGGGGCGATCGCGAAGGCCGAAGAGCTGGCCAAGGATCCGAACTTCTTCATTCCGCAGCAGTTCAACAATCCTGCCAATCCGGAAATTCACTTTCGCACCACCGGGCCCGAGATTTGGAACGATACCGAGGGAAAGGTCGACATCTTGATCTCGGGCGTCGGCACGGGCGGCACGATCACCGGTGTCAGCCGCTACATCAAGGGTGAGAAGAACCACCCGCTGAAATCGGTCGCCGTCGAGCCGGTCAACAGCCCGGTGCTTTCAGGAGGCGCGCCGGGCAAGCACCGCATCCAGGGAATCGGCGCGGGCTTTGTGCCGCAGGTGCTCGACATGAAGCTCGTTGATGAAGTCGTCAAGGTGAGCGACGAAGAGGCCTTCGAGATGGCCCCACGGCTGGCGAAGGAAGAGGGGATTATCTCCGGCATCAGCTGCGGAGCTGCGATGGCCGCCGCCCTCAAAGTGGCGGCCCAGCCCGAATCGGAAGGCAAAGTGCTGGTCGTGATCCTTCCCGACTCGGGCGAACGCTACTTGTCGACTCCGCTATTCGAATACGCCCGCGGCTAATCGCGACGCGAAAGACACGAGTATGCACCGGCGGCGACTTGCCGTCGGTGTTTTTTGTTAGTCTTTGATGGTGATCGTTCATCCACCACAAAGGCACCAAGGCTCAAAGAAATCCGAACCCTTAAGCCCCTTGTGTCTCTTTGTGTCTTAGTGACTTGGTGCGAAGAATTCTGTTTGAACGTCTCTCCCGTTCGCTTTCAACCGGCGGCTGAATCTATGCATTTTGAAACTCGCAGTGTCCACGTCGGCGTCGACAAGGACCCGGCTTACAAAGGCGTCATCACGCCGATTTATCCCACGTCGACCTTCGCGTGGGACGACCTCACCACCAATCGCGGCTATGACTACACACGCAGCGGTAATCCGACGCGAAAGGCGCTCGAAGAAAACATCGCCTCGCTCGAAGGGGGCATCGACTGCAAGGCAACCTCGACCGGCATGTCGGCGATCACTTCGGCGGTGCATCTCTTCCAGCCGGGCGACCATATCATCGCGGGCCACGACATCTACGGCGGCACGTATCGGCTGTTTGACGACGTCTACGCCAAGTGGGGCTTTCGATTCTCGTTCGTCGACATGCGCGACCTGGGCAACGTCCGCAAGGCGCTCACCCCCGCGACCAAAGGGATCTGGATCGAAACGCCGAGCAATCCCTTGTTGAACGTCGTGGATATCGCCGGCCTCACCGTGATTGCCCGCGAGGCGAACGCCGTGACGATTGCCGACAACACGTTTCTCTCCCCCTATTTGCAGCGTCCGCTCGAGCTGGGAGTCGACGTGGTCGTGCACTCAACGACGAAATACTTGAACGGCCACTCCGACGTGGTCGGCGGATGCGTCGTCACTCGGCAGCCGGCGCACGCCGAGCGGATCGCCTACGTTGTCAACGCGCTGGGGGTGGCCTGTTCGCCGTTCGACGCCTGGCTCGTGCTTCGCGGCGTCAAAACGCTCGCCCCCCGCATGCAGGCCCACGAGCGAGGAGCGATGGCCGTCGCCAAGATGCTCTCCGAACATCCGGCCGTCGAGCGCGTCTACTACCCCGGCCTTTCCAGCCACCCGCACCACGAGCTGGCCCGCCGCCAGCAAAAGGGTTTTGGCGGCATGGTCAGCTTTGACGTCCGGGGCGGCAGAGCGGCCGCGGAGCGCGTCCTCTATGGCACGAAACTCTTCGCGCTGGCCGAATCGCTCGGCGGCGTCGAATCGCTAATGGCGTTTCCGGTTACGATGAGCCACGCCTCGATGTCACGCGAGGCGCGCGAGGCAGCCGGCATCACCGAGAAGACGGTCCGCCTGTCGATCGGCATCGAGCATCCAGAGGATCTGGTTGCTGACCTCCGTCAGGCGCTCGGGAGCTAGCTTGGGTCGGATCAGCGGCGGCGGCTCACCCCGCATCCCGTTACTCACCGCAGCGAACGGCAGCTTCCCAATAGCCGAAGGTGTCCGCCGTGATCGGAAACCGGCGTTCGCTGTACAGGGCCTCGAGTCGCTGGAAGAGCGAATGGGCCTCACTTTTGAGTCCCAGCAGGCAGAGGCTTCGCAGGATGCGGGTGATCCGCAACCAGTTGTGATTCGGATAGGCCCAGATTTCGGGGACGCGCTCGGCGAAGTTTGGCCCTTCTACCACGCTTCCATCCTCGGCCCACGAGAATCCAAGAAACCGCAAAATTCTCTCGAACGACGTGCGGAGCCGGGACTGAAGCAACTCATCGCTCCGGAATGCGGCAATGTCGTCGCCCGTCAACAAAGGGGCGTCGGGATTGAAGCGGCTCGGCTCGGGTAGCGGAAACATCCACTGGATGAAGTCGTGGACCTCTTCCAGTTCGTCGTCGTTCCAACCCCACAATTCGCCCAGCGAGCCGCCCTTCGGTGTCCGTGCCTTGGTCCCGATAGAAATCGAGGAGTTTTGACATGCGAACGTCCTCCAAATGCCGACCCCCGAACGAGAGCCGGCAAGCGTTTGCCCAGCATGCCGCGAAGCGTTCCCGGACAAGGCACCGTTAGACAAATTCTCGGTTTGGAACCCTCCATTATCTCGGCTTCTGGGGCGAAACGAAAACCGAAAACAGGCGGATCATGGGGTGCTCGATGTGGCGGATTGTCGTTGGGTTGGTGGTCCTGCTTGCAACTCTCCAGCCGTCGCGCGGGGGTGACAACGACCCTCGCCATCGCCCGGCGACGGGCCCCAAATGGATTCGCGACTACGAACTGGGTTTGAAAAAAGCCCGCGAGGAGAAGAAGGATCTGTTTCTCGTGCTGACCGGGCACGGATGGTGTGCGAACTGCGAGCTGTTGGACCGCGAGGTGTTCCGGCAGTCGGAATTTATCCACAAGACGGCCAAGCCGTTCGTGTTCGTCGAGTTGGACTTCAACTATGGAGACTCGGCGGCCGAGAAGAAGCGCGAGAGCGTCGAGCGGGACTTGCAAAAGCGGTATTTGGCGCCCGGCGTGCCGACCGTCGTTTTGGCGGATGCGGACGGCGTTGCGTACGGCATTTCCACCGGCTACACGACCGGCTTCGGCGTGCAGAAGTCGCTCGCCCTGATCGAAGAGGCGCGAGCCCCCCGTGCCGTGCGCGATCAGAAATTCGCGGCGGCTCAAGCCGCCAGCGGACACGAGCGGGCCGAGTTGCTGCACGCGGGTTTGCAAGCCGTCGCAGGCCATTTGGGAACGTTCGAGGAGCGCGGTAACGATCCGCTCCTGACGTTTTATCCCACAGTCGTAGCCGAGATTCAAAAGCTGGAGCCCGCCGACAGTCCCGCGCGAATTGTCTACGAGACGCGCCGCAAGGAACGGGACGCTCGCCTGGCAATGGACGAGTCGATCTTCCAGAAGCTCAACGAGTTCAAACGGAAGCAGGACTTCAAGCACGCCATTGAGTTTCTCGATGCACGTCTGATGGAGCGCGCCACGCCGGCTGTCCGCTGGCGGCTGCAGACAGCTCGTCACATCTATCTCGAATGGAACAACCAATTTGCGGCCGCGCTCGCCGACGCGCGAGCACTCCTAGCCGCCGGTGATCGGTCGCCGGACGAACGGGAATGGCTGCTTGAGCGCGAAGCGTTTAACCTGTTCAACCTGGGACGCATCGACGAGGGCCGGTCTCGTTACGATCAGCGGATTCGCGAGGCGAAGTCGTCCGAGCAGAAACTGCGGCTCTTGGCCTGGAAGGCGCAAATGCTCACCAATCGAACCGGAGTTTCGGACGATGTGGCGTTCCGGGCGTGGCGCGACTGTCGCCAGGAGGCCAAGATGGGGACTGATCGATGGCTCACCGCGACCGCGATTTCGGCCCGGCTGCTGAAGCGAGCAGGCCGCTACGGCGAGGCGCTCCCGCTGTTCGAGGAGCTTTTGCAATCGATTCCCAAAGACACCTTTGTCCTTCTTGACGCGGCCGAGTGCAGCCTCAAACTGGGCAACAAGGATTCGGCCCGCAGCCTGATTCACGAAGCAGAAGCGGCCCTTCCGACAAATTCCCCGCGGCAAGCCGATATCGCTCTGGTCAAACGCGACCGTGCGCGGATCGAGAAGCTTCGGGAAGGGCTCGCCCACCCGGACAAATGAGCCGGGCCAGCTTGAAACCGGCGAGTTATCCGGCCGCAAGGGCCGCGTCTACAGTACGCAGCCTTTTTTGGTTCCGAGATTCGCCGGAACACGCGGCAGCCTTTGCACGCCACTCTTAGAACCGATCCGCAACATCCGGAACCCGCGTTGTTTGCGCTTTCCGGGGCCTGCTAGAATCGGAGTCATGCCAGAACAGACGCGCGCAGTGCGCGAATCCGAGGTTTCGGCGACGGCGACATTTATGCCCGGCGTTTCGAGCGCGACTTCGGTCGTCGATCCGCATTCGTCCATGCCGGACCTGCCCCCGTTGCCCGAAACACAGATTACGCCCCAGTCGGGTTGCCCCTCGCTCGACCTGGGCGAGCTGTGGAAGTGCCGCGATCTGATTGCGCAGCTTACGCAGCGCAATATCCGCGTCCGCTACAAGCAGACGGTGCTGGGCGTGTTATGGGCCATCATTCAGCCGGTGCTGACGATGGCTGTGTTCGTGATCTTTGTCCCGCGGACAGCCGGGCAGTTTCCGAATTCGGTTTTCGTGTTGTCGGGCTTGGTGCCCTGGTACTTTTTTCAGACTGCCGTCAGTACGGCCGCCAACAGTGTGATCGGTTCGGAAGGACTCGTTACGAAGGTCTACTTCCCGCGGCTGGCGATTCCTCTGGCGGCGGTGGCCGCTGCGTTGGTCGATTTGGGAATCTCGTTTGTGGTTCTGCTGGCGCTGATGGTCTGGTACGGAATTCTGCCGGGAGCCGGCGTTGTTTTGTTGCCGCTGGCGGTCGTCCTCCTCACGCTGGCGGCCGTCGGCATCGGCACCTTGATCGCGGCCCTGACGGTGTCCTACCGGGATTTCCGCCACGCGGTCGTGTTTCTGTTGCCGATTTGGATGCTGGCCACGCCCGCGATTTATTTAAATCGCGACGCGCCGGCCTCCGGTGCACCCGCCGATACGTCGGTTACGGCAGCCTCTGCAGATCAAAAACCGCTTACTGACGTGCGCGGCTCTTTGAGTTCGGGCAGCGCGGCGTCGCGGGCCGGCTGGCTGGCGCGTTTGAATCCGATGACGGTGCCGATCGACTTTTTTCGCGCGACCATCCTCGGGACCCCGATCGCGGCCGGCCGTGTGCTCATTTCCTTCGTGGTCAACGGCGCGGTCTGCCTCGTGGGACTGTATTATTTCCGGCACGTCGAAGACTCGTTTGCCGACGTGATTTGAAAAGCTGAGGTTGTCGAAGTGGCTGACGGGCTCGACTTAACAGACAAATCGATCCTCATCACCGGAGGCACCGGGTCGTTCGGCCGCCGGTTTGCGGAGACTGTGCTCCGCGATTATCGCCCGCGCCGGCTGATCATCTTCAGCCGGGACGAGCTGAAGCAGCATGAGATGCGCCAAGGTGCGGCCGGGGTGAACTTCAACCATCCAGCCGTCCGCTTTTTCCTGGGCGACGTGCGAGACGTCGATCGGTTGCGGCGGGCCATGCAGGGAGTCGACGTCGTCATTCACGCGGCGGCTCTCAAGCAGGTGCCGGCGTGCGAATACAATCCCTTCGAGGCGGTGCTCACCAATGTGATGGGCGCTCGCAACATTATCGAGGCGGCCATCGATCGGGGCGTCAAACGCGTCCTGGCCCTTAGCACCGACAAGGCGGTCAACCCGGTCAACCTGTATGGCGCGACAAAGCTGTGCGCCGAAAAACTGTTTGTGCAGGGGAATGCCTACGCCGGAGCCGAGGGGACCCGCTTCGCCTGCGTCCGTTATGGAAACGTCGTGGGCAGTCGCGGCAGTGTGATCCCCGTCTTCTTGGAACAGCGAGCCACCGGAAAAATCACGATCACCGATCCGCGGATGACCCGCTTTTGGCTCACGCTCGACCAGGCCGTGCAATTCGTGCTTTCTGTGCTGCCGCAGATGCACGGCGGCGAGATCTTCGTTCCCAAGATCCCCAGCATGAATATCGGCGACCTGGCCAAAGCGGTCGCGGGGGATTGCCGCGTGGAGCAGATCGGCATTCGCCCCGGTGAGAAGCTGCACGAGGTGCTGATCTCCGAAGACGAGTCGCGGCAAACGCTGGAGTGCGACCGAATGTTCGTCATCCAGCCGCATCATCCTTGGTGGACCGACAAAGTCGGCCACAAGGGTCAGCCGCTCCCCGACGGCTACACATACAGCAGCCATCACAACACCGAATGGCTGGGACTCGACGACCTGCGAGCGCTGTTGAAGGACGAGTCGGTCCAATCATGACCAGTCACGACCGAATTCTGCGGGTTAGCCGCGTTGGCGTTTACCAGCAGTCATGCGGCACGCCCGCAGCATTGTCGACGTCGGTCGCTTTCGACCGAAACGGTTGGCACCGACGAGACGAAGGCATTGCCTCATGACGACGTCTCACCCCACACAGGCGCGCGAAGGCGAGTTGGCGATCCGCGGGGGCCAGCCGGTTCGCGAGTCTTATCTCCCCTACGGCCGCCAGACGATCGACGACGACGATCGCGCGGCGGTGGCGGCCGTACTGAAATCCGACTGGTTGACGACCGGCCCGAAGGTCGCCGAGTTCGAGCAGGCTTTTGCCCTCGCTGTGGGGGCCCGCGAGGCGGTCGCAGTCAACAGCGGGACAGCCGCTCTGCACGCGGCCATGCACGCCTTGGGAATCGGGCCCGGTGATGAGGTGATCGTCCCCAGCATCACTTTTGCCGCGACCGCGAACGCCGTGGTCTATCTGGGGGGGACGCCCGTCTTTGCGGACGTCGACCCCGACACGCTGCTCATCACGGCCGAGACTGCCGGCCGTTGTCTCACCGAGCGCACGCAGGCGATCGTTGCCGTCGATTACGCGGGGCAAGCCGCCGAGTACGACTCGCTGCGGGCGTTGGCCGCCAAGCACGCTTTGCCGCTCGTCTCCGACGCGTGCCACGCGCTGGGCGGATCGTACCGCGGCCGCAAGGTCGGGACGCTCGCCGACTTGAACGCATTCAGCTTCCACCCGGTCAAGCACGTCACGACCGGCGAGGGAGGCATGATCACCACCGAAGACGCCGACTTCGCCCGGCAGATGCGGATCTTTCGCACTCACGGCATCACGACCGATCATCACTATCGGCAGGCGCACGGTGAGTGGGCCTACGAAATGCAGACGCTGGGCTTCAATTACCGGTTGAGCGATATCGGCTGCGCGCTCGGTTTGAGCCAGTTGCCCAAGCTCGAGGGCTGGGTGCGACGAAGGAATGAATTGGCGACTCGCTACCGCGAACTGCTGAGCGACTTGCCGGAATTCGTGCCGCTGATGCTATTGCCCGAACGGACCCACGCTTACCACTTGTTCGTGGTCCGCTGCCGAGCGGCCGAACTGGGCTGGACGCGGGATGCCGTTTTTGCCGCGCTGCGAGCGGAAGGGATCGGCGTGAACGTGCACTACATTCCCGTGCATTTGCATCCGTTTTACCGCGAAAGATTCGAAACGCGACGGGGGCAGTGCCCGAATGCCGAGGCCGCGTTCGAGGAAGTGCTGACTTTGCCCCTCTTCGCGACGATGACCGACCGTGATGTCGACGACGTCTGCCGGGCTCTGCGAAAGGTCGTCGCCGCGTCGCCCCCTACGCGATGAGGTCCGAGATCGCGATCCACCAGAAGAACCGGCGGGCTGCTCCGCCAGCGGCGGACCGCTCGCCACAAATATGACCACCGCCATCATCCAAGCTCGCTTGTCGAGCACCCGGCTCCCGGGAAAAGTCCTGCTCGATTTGGCCGGCGAGCCGATGCTGGCGCGGGTCGTCGAACGCACGCGGCGGGCCCGCGCCATCGATCGCGTGCTTGTGGCGACGACGGTCGAGTCAGAGGACGAGCCCATCGTCGAACTCTGCCGCTCGCGCGGATGGACCGTCTCGCGCGGCAGCCGTGACGACGTGCTCGACCGCTACTATCAAGCTGCGGTCGTCGACGGAGCCGATCTGATCGTGCGGATCACGTCTGATTGTCCGCTAATCGACCCTGGGATCATCGACACCGTCGTGAAGCGATTGGACGGCACCGTCGACTACGCGAGCAATATCAATCCGCGACGGACCTTTCCACGCGGGCTCGATGTCGAGGTGTTCACTTTCGCCGCATTATCGGCCGCGTGGCGGGAGGACCACGAAGCGACAGGGCGCGAGCATGTGACGCCATTTTTGTACCGACACCCCGAACGCTTTCGGATCGCGCTTGTCGAATCCGACAAGCCAGAGACCGCCTGGCACCGCTGGTCGGTCGATACGCCAGAGGACTACGAATTGATGCGCCGGATCTATTCACGCTTTCAGAACGCTGATTTTGGCTGGCTCGACGTGCTGAACCTTTTGGATCAACATCCAGATTGGGTCGATGTCAATCGACACATCGCGCAGAAACCGCATTAAGTGTTGGGAAAATGCGAAGCACCCGCCAGCTGACGCTGGCGGCTCGCCAAGTGACTAGCCCGGCGAGCCTGGGGCGTGAGCCCCAGGGTGCTTGAGTCGGACATTTGCGGCTCAAGGAACACATCCTGCAGAATCCGTCTGCCACTCCCGGCACGCTCTTGATCCGAGCCGACGCGGATTCGGTCATCGGCACGGGACACGTGATGCGCTGCCTCGCGCTGGCCCAAGCCTGGCAGGACGCGGGTGGAAAGGTCGCCTTCGCGTGTGCGGATTTGCCTGATTCGCTAGTTCAGCGACTATCGACGGAGCGCTGCGATCTCTATCGCTTTGAGTCTGCGCCGGCTAGTTTGCGCGAGGCGAACGACGTGCAAGAGACATTGCGCATCGCCAACGTCGTTCACCCGCAATGGCTGGTCCTCGACGGGTACGATTTCGGGCCGAGCTACCAGATGGCATTGCGTGACGCGCGCTGGCGGTTGCTATTCATCGATGACGATTTGCGGCACGAACGCTATCACGTGGACATGCTTCTGAACCAAAACGCTGGGGTTTCAGCGGCGATGTATGCGCGTCGGACGACTGGCGCACGGCACTTACTGGGCTGTCAGTATGTCCTGCTGCGGCGCGAGTTCCGCGCGCAGCCGCGACCCGCCGCACGAGGTGGCGGCCAGTTGATCTCCAATTTCTTGATCACGCTCGGCGGAGCAGACCAGAAAAATGACACATCGCGGCTGATTCGGATTTCCCGTAGTTGCCTTCCGCCTGATTGCACGATTCATGTGCTGGTCGGCCCGGCCAATCCGCATCTTCACAGCCTTCGCGAGACGTGCGAGAAGTTTAAGAGTCAGGCTCCCGGGGGCGGCGACAAGATGCCGAAGCTGGTGCTGCACGTCGCCCCACCCGACGTGCGCAAGATTATGGCCACGTGCGACCTCGCGATCACGGCTGCGGGAAGTTCCGTTTACGAACTCGGCTTTCTTGGCGTGCCGATGTTGCTCGTCATCACGGCCGAAAACCAACGGGCGATTGCAGCGGCCCTCGACTCGATGGGCGCCGCCGTTTGGATCGATGAGTCATCCGTCCACACGGCGCACGGCGTCGCGTCCGTCATTGCGGCGGTAGTCGAGAACCCCTCGATCCGTGCCGAATGCGCGAAGAGATTCCAGGCACTTGTCGACGGTCAGGGAGCAACGCGAGTCGTAGAAGTCCTTTGCGGAGAGGGGAGCGAGGCATGAGCGTTCTGTTTCTCGGACCGCCGGACTCGCTCGTGCTCGATTTTCTCAAATCGACCGAGGCCGATGTCGCGCAAACGCTGGACCCGCTCGACGAGATGTTTTTCGATCGGACGCCCGCCGACTTTCTGGTCGCCCACGGTTATCGGCACATCATTCGGCAAAACGTGCTCGATCGGTTCCCGCGACGGGCCGTGAATTTGCACATCGCGTACCTCCCCTGGAATCGCGGGGCCGATCCCAACTTGTGGAGCTTCATCGAGAAAACCCCGAAAGGCGTCTCGATCCACTACCTCGATGCGGGTGTCGACACTGGCGACATCATCGCGCAGAAGCTGGTCGAATTTGAGGCGGGCGAGACGCTCCGCACCAGTTACGCACGGCTTCAGGCGGAGATCGCCCAACTTTTTGCCGAGCATTGGAGCCGGATTCGTGCGGGAACCTGCCACGCGGTCAAGCAGACGGGGGCCGGCTCTTTTCATCGCGTCGCCGACCGCGAAAGAGTCGCCCATCTGCTAGCGCGAGGGTGGGACACACCCATCGAACATCTGGAGAAGGCCGGCGCCGAATGGCGACGCTCGCAAGGCCCGGCGTGAAAGCGGTCTCGTAACACCGCAGTTTGCCAAGTACAACTTCAGTTGATGACCACCAACGCACCTCGAGAACTTGCTTCGGCGCCGCAAGTTCTGCACTTTGGCAAGCACCAAGTCGGCCCGGGGCACCCGGTGTACGTCGTCGCTGAGCTTTCCGCGAATCATTCGGGCTGCCTGGAAGTGGCTATCGAGCTGGTCCGCGCCGCGCACACCGCGGGGGCTGATGCCGTCAAACTGCAAACGTACACCGCCGACACGCTGACCATTCGCTCCGACCGGACGGAGTTTCGCATCAGCGGCGGCACGCTTTGGGATGGCCGCACGCTGTACGATTTGTACCAAGAGGCCGCCACGCCCTGGGAATGGCACGCCGATCTGTTCGCTGAGGCGGGGCGGCTGGGGATGGATTGCTTTTCGACACCATTCGACGCAAGCGGCGGTCGATTTTCTGGAACAGTTCAATCCGCCCGCACACAAGATCGCTTCGTTCGAGCTGGTCGACCTGGCCTTGTTGCGAAAGGTCGCGGCCACGCAACGGCCGGTGATCCTTTCGACTGGCATGGCGACGCTCGAGGAAATCACAGACGCGATCGCCGCGCTGCGAGAGGCCGGCTGCCGCGAGCTGGTGCTGCTCAAATGCACGAGTTCCTACCCCGCCCCGGCCGAGGAAGCCAATCTGCGCACGATTGGTCATCTGGCATCGACCTTCAATTGCCCGGTCGGCCTTTCGGACCATACGCTGGGCATCGCGTGTCCGGTGGTGGCCGTTTCGCTCGGGGCCTGCCTGATCGAAAAACACTTTACGCTTTCGCGCAAAACGCCGGGGCCCGACAGTGCTTTTTCGCTCGAGCCGGCGGAGTTTGCCGAAATGGTGCGGGCCATCCGCGTGGCGGAAGCGGCGCTCGGCAGCGTGCATTACGGATTGAGCCCCGCGGAGGCAAAGAGCCGCGTCTTCCGCCGCTCGCTGTTTGCCGTCGCCGATATCGCCGCCGGCGAGCCATTCACCGAACAAAACGTGCGTTCGATTCGGCCCGGGCACGGCCTGCCGCCGAAGGAACTGCCGAAAGTCTCTGGGTAAGCGAGCGGCTCGCGCCATCGTCAGCGGCGAGCCGCTGTCGTGGGATTGCGTGGAAAGGCATTAGGGTGAACGATGAAACGGATTTTGGCCTGTCTTGTCGTTGCGTTGGCTCTCGCAACGGGCACGGTTCTCCGAGCCGACCCACCGCGTAGACCCCGAGCGTCGGCAGCCACACAGGCTGCTCCGCCCGCCGGTACGAGCGACATTTGGCAGGTCACCTACCTCGGCAAAAATCGCATCGGCTATTCGCACACGCTCTCGCGGCCCGTGCAGATCGACGGCAAACCGCTTATCAAGACCGATGCCGAGACGCACCTCACGATCAAACGCTTTGGGCAAACTCTCCAAATCGAGACGCGGGAGGAAGAGGAAGAACTCCCCGGCGGCGAACTCGTGTCATTTATCTACGAAGTCAAGAACCCGCCGGCTGCGCCGACGCGCACCGTCGGCCGCGTCCGCGGCAGTCTCCTGGTCGGAGAGAGCACGGTCGCGGGGACGCCGCACGAGTTTTCGCTCCCCTGGCAGGCGGCCACTAAATCGACGGCGTACGTCGATCGTTATCCGCGCGTGCACCCGTTCAAGCCGGGCGACGCGGTCAACCTGCGGGTCTTCATGCCGGACCAGATGCAACTTTCCGACGTGCGGTTTCGCGCGATGCGGCGAGAATCGGTGGCGGGGCTCGATGGCCGACGCCGCTCGCTCCTTAGGGTCAATATGGTCGAATCGGTCATGCCTCAATCGCCGGTCGAGGTGTATCTCGACGAGCACGGCGATCCGGTCGTCTCGACGACGGAAATGCTCGGTCAGACATTGACGACCTACACCGTCCCCGCCGAAGTCGCCGTCAAGGAGATCGCCGGCGAAGGGCTCGACATTGCCGTCAACACGCTCGTCAGAACGACGGCCATTCCACGGGCCCATTTCACGACCCGGGCCGTCTATCGCATTAAGATGAAGGGCGAGGATCCGACCCCCTTCTTCCCCATGGACGCGAATCAAAAGGTAATCCGCACGGGGCCCGACGAATGCGAGATCACCGTCCACTGCGTGCGGCCCACGACAAGTAATCGCAGCATTCGCATTCGACCGGCAATACCTCGAGCCCTCGCAGTTTCTGCAGTCGAACGACCGCGAAGTCTTGAATCATGTCGATCGGGCGGCCCGTTACCTGGTCGAGCCGTCAAAGATCGCCATCGCGATGGAGAAGTACGTCGACCACGAGGTGCAAAAGAAGGACTTTTCGACGGCGCTAGCCTCCGCGGGCGAGGTCGCCCGGACGCTGCAAGGCGATTGCACCGAGCACGCGGTCCTCTTGGCCGCCATGCTGCAGGGCTCGCAACATTCCGTCGAAGATCGTGGTCGGGCTGGTCTATATCGAGCCGCTGTCTTCTTTTGGCGGACACATGTGGACGGAAGCCCTGCTCGGCGACCATTGGGTACCGCTCGACGCGACGTTGGGCAACGGCGAAGCGGGCATCGGAGCGGCCCACATCAAGCTGGCCGAATCGAGCTTCTCCGACAAGGGCCCCACCCCCACGACTGCCTTCCTGCCGCTGATTCGCGTGTTGGGGCGGATTGAGCTGACGGTGGTGGAGACTTCGCTGCAGTAATCACGAACAGCAGCTCACGTGTCAGAGAACCGAAACATTCGAACGTGAAATCATTCGATTGCTTGGTTTCCCGACGGGTGGCGGGGGCGCCCCAGCGTCAGCGGAAGCCTCCGTTCCATGGACGTCAGATTCACGTCAAGCATTCGTGCGGCGAAAGTCCGGGGCTTCCGCAAAGCGGAGCGCCCCGGCCACTCGGAGTGGCGACGGCGCAACAGTAGGATCGCCCCTACAGCCGATCTGCTACGATCGAGGTATGGAAAACGATCTTGAGGACGAGGCGCCGAAGAGCGATAAGACCCGGCCCGCGCAGAGCCTGGAGGGCTGGACCGCTGTCTACGATGGCTTGAGCGACGAACAAATTGAGGCGATTCACCAAGTTGTCAAGACGCGAGCCAATTTGACACGCGTTTTCGCCTAGTCGGCACCAGCCGCTCAGTCGGCCAGCGCCCGAGCGACGTCGGTGCGGTAGGCGGAGAGCCCGGGGACGATGCCGATCAGCGACGCCAGCGCGATCAGTGCCGGCAGAAGCACGAATTCAATCCGCTCGAACGCGAAGGGATTGATCAACAGGCCGGTTTGCTGCTGCACGACGGGAGCCGCGGCGAAGACTAGGCCGTGGCCCAGCAGGATGCCCAGGATTCCGCCGCCGAAGCAGAGCAGGATCGATTCGGCCAGGATGATCGCAAACACCGTGCGGCGCTGCGCGCCCAGGGCCCGCATGATGGCGATTTCTTTGCGGCGGTCGGACATCGAGTTGTAGATGCTCACGAAGATGCCGACGCCCGAGACGACGATGATGAGCGCGGTCATGCACGACCAGCACGGTCCGCACATTGCCCAGGATGCTGCTCATCAGCTGCTGCATGGGGATGATCGGATTGACGGCCTGCACCTTGTAGCCGCGCTTCATTTCGCCGTTGAACATGGCGGCCAAGGACACGCTCTTCATGTTGACGAGAATGGCCGTCACTTCTTTTTGGACGTCGCACGCCTTGTGGTGGTGATGGTGCTCGCCCGGCTTGTGCGGCGGCTCCTCGATGGGGATGCCGCACTTCTGCGCCCACTCGGCAGCGGCTGCGTTGATTTCCGAATCGCTGGTCCCCTTGCCGCTGAACTCGTGCCAGCGTTTGACGGCTTCCTTGAGGGGCGCGTCGTGCCCGCTGATCGCGTAAAAGCCGTTCAAGTGAATGAACACGGTTTTGTCGTTGGGCGTGCCGGTCGGGGCGAGAACGCCCACGACGGTGAACTTCTCCTCGTGCTTGTGCGATTCGGCCCCGCCATGGACGAGTTGAAACTGCGTGGCCGGCTTGCCAGCGGCGGCGATATCCCAGCCATTCACGCGGGCGACTTCGGAGCCGATGATCGCGTCGAACGAACTCGTGAAGGCTGTCGCCCCTGAGTCTGGAACTTCTCGCCCGGCGTATACGGGTGCTCGAAGTACTCCTCGGTGGTGCCGACGATCGGGAAGCCCCCTTTTTCGGTTGTGTCGCCCAGGCAGAACGGGACGGCCAGCTCGACACGCGGATCTTTTTTGAGTTCCTCGTAGTAGAGGTAGGGCAGGTTCTGCAGCGGAGCGCTCACGCGGTAGACCGTGTTGAGCACCAGCTGCATATCGCTTCCCTTGGGGCCGACGATCAAGTCGTAAGCGATGGATTGCTGGCTGAACATGCGGTCCATGATGCCGTAGATCACCAGCACGGCCACCATCAGCATCACGCCGAGCGCGACGCTGAACGCCGTCAGCGACGACGAGAGAAACCGCTGCCGGATGCTCTTCCAGGCGATCGAGAACAGATTCATCGAGCGGCCCCCGTCGTTAACGCGGCGCGGTTGAAGTTCTCCAGCCGGTCGACTCGCGGGAACCGGGACGCGACCTCGGGCGAGTGCGTGACCATCAAGCAGCGCCACCTTCGATTCGGCACACGCCTCGCGAATCAGGTCCAGGATCAGGTCCTGGTTCTTGACGTCGACGTTGGCGGTCGGCTCGTCGGCCAAGAGCAGCGACGGCTGGTTGGCCAGCGCCCGCGCGACGGCGACCCGCTGCTGCTCGCCCACCGAAAGTTGCGGCGGCCGGTGCGTGGTGCGGTGGCCCAAGCCGACGCGCTCCAAGCAGCTGCAGGGCCCGCTTGGAATCGACCCGCTTGCCGGAAAAGCTCATCCCCAAGCAACACGTTCTCGAGTGCGCTGAACGCGGGGAGCAGATTAAATGTTTGAAAGACGAAGCCAATCCGCTCGGCCCGAAACCGGTCGCGGGCGACTTCGGGAAGCGGGTGATCTCGTTGCCGTCGACTTTGACCGTGCCGCGGTCGGGCGTGCTGATGCCCGAAATGATGTTAAGGAGCGACGTCTTCCCGCCGCCGCTGGCTCCGACCAGCACGACCTGCTCGGCCGACGCGATCTGAAATCGCTCGATGTCGAGCACAGTCAGGATGTTGCCGTCCGGCTCCCGATACGTCTTGAGGACGTTGCGTCAGTTCAAGCGACATGAGGCAAGCCTGTGGTCGAGGAGGAACAGACGGCTGGTTAGAACGGCGGGTGTGCCCGACGAACCGGGGCCGTCAACTTGTACGTCTGAAATCGCGTTTGCGTTTGAGATCGAGTTCCAATTCGGCGGGGCGATCGGGCCCGGCGGCATAAAAGGTTCATTCCGCCGGTGCCCATCCCGCCTTCCCGATCAGCTTGACGAATCGGCAACCGCACAGGGGCGTGAACCTGGGACCGGCCGGCATCTTTTCCAAGACCACCAGTTCCTGCGATGACTCGTCGCCAACCGGAGCGACAATCAGTCCCCCGGGTTTGAGTTGCTCGTAAAGTGGTTCTGGAATAGCCGGAGCGCTCGCGGTGACGATCACCCGATCATAGGGTCCACGGGCGGGATTTCCGAGTGTGCCGTCGCCGACAACGAATTCGACGTTGCTGACGCCCAACTCGGACAGGACCCGGCGGGCCTGTTCCGAGAGCCGCTCGAGCCGTTCGATCGTCACCACGCGCGCGTCAGCCGGGCGAGGATCGCCGCCTGATAGCCGCTGCCCGGTGCCGATTTCGAGCACGGTTTCGTCGCCCGTCGAGCTGCAGCTCCTGCGTCATCAGCGCGACGATGTACGGCTGGCTGATCGTCTGTCCTTCGCCGATGGGAAGTGCGTCGTCCTCGTAGGCGGCGTACCGAAGCGACTCGGGAACGAACAAGTCGCGGCGCGTCTCTTCGATGGCGTCGAGCACGCGAGGATCGGTGATCCCCCGCCGCTCGAGCGTTTCCCGCAATTCCCGCGCGAGCTCCGGGATGCTGCTCAAAACGGGACCGACTCCATCGGTTTGGCCGGCTCGGCAGGCTGTGCAGATGTGTCGGGCTGCCAGTCGATGAGTTGCAGCTCCACCCGCTCGTGGCCGCCAAACCGGTTGATGCAAGGGGCATAAGCTGATCGAAAACGCACGGCCCAATTGTGCGATCGGCTCGGCCCAGTCGGCCCGGGCGAAGGCAATCGGCGCGGAGCGTCGTGTTGTGCTGCCGCACGCGCAGCGACAAATGCCGCTCCCCCTCCCCCATCTTTCGCGGCGGTTCGGCCAGCTCGACGCGCGTCGTCGCGAAAACGGGGCGCGGGTTGTCCTCGCCGAACGGGCTGAGCAGGTCGAGTTCCTTGACGGCCCGCGGCGTGACGTCGGCCAGCCGCACTTCGGCGTCGATCTCAAGCTCGGAGTCTCGCGGGCCCGTGGAATAGTTGTCCGAGACGTAGCGGCAAAAGTCGTCGCGAAAGGCGTCGATCCGGTCCTTGGAGATCTTGAGGCCGGCCGCCGCCTGGTGTCCGCCGAACGAGATCAGATGCGTCGAGCAGGCGGAGAGGGCCGCGTGCAGGTCGAATCGCCCGTGCGAGCGACCCGAACCCTGCCCGGTTGCGGCCTGTCCGTTGAACGCGATCAGAATCGCCGGCCGCGAAAAGTGCTCGACGACGCGGCTGGCGACGATGCCGATCACGCCGGGATGCCAGGTGTCGGCGGCGAGCACGACGGCGGGCGCCTCGTGCCAATCCGGATCGGCCGGCGATCAGCTCGCGGGCTTCCTTGAAGATTTTCAGCTCGACCGCCCGGCGGCTCTTGTTCAGTTCGTCGAGGTGCGAGGCCAGCATGGCGGCCCGCTCGGGCTTGTCGGTCGTTAACAGCTCGACGGCCAAGCGCGCCTGCCCCAGCCGGCCGGCCGCGTTGATTCTCGGCGCGATCGCAAAGGCGATATCATCCGCCTCGATCGACGACTCTCGTTCGAGTTGGGCCACTTTGAGCAGCGCCTTCAACCCGGGAAGTGGCCCGCTCGCGCAGACTCTTCAAGCCGAATTTCACCAGCAGGCGGTTCTCGCCGCGGAGCGGGACGACGTCGGCAATGGTGCCGATCGCGGCCAGGCCCATCGCGCCGATCAGAAATTCGCGCATTACCGGCGAAGCCCGCTTGCCGTCGCCCAGCCGCTGGCAGATGCCCCAGGCCAGCTTGAACGCGACGCCCACGCCGCACAGTTCGCCGAACGGGATAACTGTCCGCCGGGAAGCCGCGGATGGACCAGGCAACGTCGCCTCCGGCAGCGAAGTGCCGGCCTGATGATGATCGGTGATGATCAGTTCCAGCCCCAGCTCGCGGGCGAGCAGAGCCTCGGCGATGCTGGTGATGCCGCAATCGACGCTGACGACCAGCCGTTGCGGATCTTCCTGATGCAATTGCCGCAGCGCCTCGCAGTTGATGCCGTAGCCCTCTTCGATGCGGGACGGAATGTAATAGTCGACCCGCCCGCCGGCCAGCGTGATGCAGTGCCACAAGAGGGCGGTCGCCGTCACGCCGTCGACGTCGTAGTCGCCATAGATCGTGATTCGCCGACCCGCCCGGATGGCCGACACGATCCGATCGGCCGCGTCGGCCAGCCCCGGCAGCAGCTCCGGCTCGTGCAGCGCCGACAAGCGGGAGTTGAGGAAGTGCGGCGCCTCGTGCCGCAGTCCGCGAGCGATCAGCACCTGCGCCATCAAAGGCGAGACGTGCAGCTCAGAAGCGACCTGCCCCACCAGGGCGGGATCGTGCGGCAGAAACCGCCAGGTCCGGGGCATGCTCACTCCTTCCCTGCGAGTCGATTCGTCCGCCGTGACCGAAGAGACCACATTCAACGCCGATTCTCAACGCCCTCACTTCAACTCGCGCAGCCGGATATTCCGCAAGGCGGCCAGCGTGCGATACGAGGCGATGCCGAACGGCCGCGACGCTTCAACTTCGCTGCGGATCGGAAATCTTCTTGCCGGCCAGGGCCTGGGTCGACGATCTGCACTTTGTCGATCCAGGCCTCGATCTTCGCGTCGGTGACGCGGAGCCGAATCGTGTACCAGCGGCCGTTCTCGAATTCGCGATATTTGGTTGTGGAGTTTTCCGAGGCATCCAGCCCGTCGATGCTGGAGAGGCCGCAGACGCCGCCGCCCCAGCCGCCGATGATCAAGCTGCACGGATCGTTTTTGACCGGGAACGTCAGTCCGCAGAAGAAATCCGAACCGTCGACGCGACTGAGCCTCGAGCGAGACCTCGTAGTTGCGGTGAGGAGTGGGACGCTCGTAATTGACGCCGGTGAGATCGTTCCCGACACCCAACAAGATGGCCCCGTCTTTGACCTCGACGGTTCCTTCGCCTCCGAATTCGGTCGATTTCCAGCCCTTGAGCGTTTGGCCGTCAAAGAGCGACGTCCATCCGGCTTTTGCGTCGTCGGACTTCTTCCCCGTGGTTTGAGCGGGGAGCCGCCCGGGCGGCGATGCTGCCAAAAAGCAACAGGCCGATCACGATTCTCGGACCGGTCATTCGCGCCGCGCGATTGGGAAGAGACTGGTTCATTCAGCGGATTATCCGCTGCCCGCGGATTGTTCCGCAAGCGCGGCAGACCCGGAATGGTCACGGCCTGACCCGCAGCGAGGAGAGAAGCGGCTCGCCAAGGCTGAATGGCCGATCGCAGCAGCCCGTCGCAACGTCCGTGAGCTAGCCTTCACAAACAGGGCCGGCGTTTCCGCTGTGCCATCTTTTCAGCCCCCATTATTCCGCCGAATCCCCGGAGCTTTTCATGGAGCCGCTCGCCACAGCGATCGACTATCTGTTCCAGTTCTGCGACCGGGCGGTGTCCGGCGGCTATCTCGTCGCCATGGTGCTGATCTGCGCCTTGCAGTACATGTTCAATCTCTTTAGCAGCCAGAGATCCCGCGAGGTGAAGGATCGGCTCTGCCGGCAGATTGACGACGTCCAGAAGGACCTACGGTCAGTCAGCCGAGACCGCACGCTGACGTCGCTGGAGAATCAGATTCTCCGTGAATTCACCGGCGAGCTCGATCTCGACCGGACACTCGAACAACTGATCGGCCGGCTGGTCGGCGGCGGCGATGGTTTTGCCGCGTACGTTCCGCTGGCGCTTGCCGATCAGTCGATTCGTCACGCGGTGGGCCTTTCGGAACAGTCGCGCAACGCCTTGGTCGTCGATCCGGAATTGCTCAAGCGGGTAGGCAGCGAAGGGGTCGCCGCCTTCCGCCGAAATGATCTCACTGGGACGCGGCTGTTCGAGAGCCTCGACGCCGGCTGATCGCCAGCGGTTCGACCGACTCTTTATCGCCGGGATCGGCGACTCCGAATCTCTCGCCGGCGTGATCGTCACGACGTCCCTGATTCCGCCCGGCATTCCGCTGGAAGAACAAATCGAGCTGGCCCGACGACTGATGCGGAGCCTGTCGGGAATCGTTCGCCGCTCGACGGAAATCGAGGTCCGCGATCAGCAACTACAATCGATCAATGAGATCATGGAGCTGCGGGCGGTAACCGACCAGAAGCACGCATCGCCGCTCGACATGGTCGAAGCCTTCGTCGATCGCCTTCGCGAAATGACCGGTGCCGAGCGTGCCGTGCTGTTCCTGATCACTCCCGACGGCCGCGGCTCGTATAAGCCGCTCTGCCGTTGCGGCGATCCGCTGGCGGCGAGCATCTCCCGGCGTCACGCGGAATTCGAGGCCATCCTGGCCGAGGCGGCTATCGCCCGCAAAAGTCCAGAAGCACTCTTCGGCGCTGAGCTGGCACGAATGGGCGTGAACTCGCTGATCGGCGCGGCGATTATCGCGCCCGTCATCAGCCCCAACGGAATTGCCGGAGCACTTTGCCTCACGCGGCAAGCCAAAGAGCCCTTCGAGAATGTGCGTCCGCAGCTTTTGGCCTGGGCCGCCCGCTATCTGTCGGAGACGTTGCTGCGAGTACTGCATCAGGCGGTTTCTGAGTGGCACGCCAGGCACGATCCGCTGACCGATCTTTCCAATCGCCGGACGTTCGACAATGAGCTGGCCGCCGCGCTTCGATCCGCCAATGCGCAGGGCACCAAGTGCGCTCTGCTGATGGTCGACATCGACCGATTCAAGGCGGTCAATGATCGCTACGGACACCTGGTGGGCGACGAAGTGCTCCGGAGCGTCTCGCGAGTCCTGAAGGAGACCGTCTCGCGGCTGAGCACGCGGACGTCGGGCCTGGCCGCCCGCTTTGGAGGCGAGGAGTTTGCCGTGCTGTTGCCGGGGGTTTCGGCCGGCGACGCGACTTGGGTCGCCGAAACGATCCGTTCGAGCGTCGAGGTCCTACCGATTCATTCGCAGCAGGGGCAAATCAACGTAACCGTAAGCATCGGCCTGGCCGTCGTTCCGGATCACACGCGGACGGCGGAGGAATTGATCTCGCTCGCCGATGCAGCCCTCTACCAGGCAAAAGATTCCGGCCGCAATCAGGTCATCTGTGCCGGGGCTGTCGTAGCGGGCTGAAGTTGTTTGCGATTTACGGACAAGACGGCAGCGGCTCAAGCGTGGCATCCTGAATGCCTGCTCGCCGCCGCACTTGTGTTGCCGTGGCGGCGCGACGAAAATCGTACGAACTTTATTTCTCATCTCACAAAGTTCGCCGCCTAGAGACCGCGGAATGCAGTCCGTCATGCCCGCCGCCGACATCCACAACCGGGGCATCCCCCATGCCGGCAAAACGATTGCGGTGATGCCGGCGTATAACGCGGAGCGCACGCTGCGGCGCACCGTGGAAGACATTCCGGCCGGGGCCGTCGACCAGATCGTGGTGGTCGACGATTGCAGCCGCGACAACACGGTTCAGGTCGCCCGCGAGATGGGTTTGACCGTCATCGAGCACCCGCAAAACCGGGGCTACGGCGGCAACCAGAAAACTTGCTACCGGCAAGCCCGCGACTTGGGTGCCGAGTTCGTCGTGATGATCCACCCCGACTATCAATACGACAGCCGCGTGATTCCGATTGCCGTCGAAATCCTGCGGCTGGGGATTTGCGACGTCGTGCTCGGCTCGCGGATCCGCACCCGCAAAGAGGCTCTCGACGGCGGCATGCCGACCTACAAGTACGTGTTTAACCGCTGGCTCACGATCATGGAGAACATGGCCCTGGGCCAGAACCTGGGCGATTTTCACAGCGGCTTTCGCGCCTACCGCCGCGAGGTGCTCGAAACGATTCCCTACGAGCGAAACAGCGATGACTTTGTCTTCGACAGCGAATTCCTCGCCCAAGCCGTGCATTTCGGCTTCAAGTTAGGGGATATCCCGGTTCCCGTCCGCTATTTCGACGAGGCATCGAGCATCAATTTTCGCCGCAGCGTTGTCTATGGCCTGTCGACTTTGAGCGTACTGGCGAAGTTCTGGGCCAATCGATTGCACCTGGCCAAAAGTCCCCTGTTTCGGCCCCAGGCAGGGTGAGTGGCGAAGGTGGACTTCCGTGACCCCCCCGGTGGCTTGCAGTTTTCGGCACTTGCGGTAAGTCCCGGCGCATGCAATAGTTCGATCAGGCGGCCAGCGAGGCGTTTTCGTGTTCGGTCGCCTCCTGCTGCGCCGCCTGGCGGCAATGAGTGCCGAGGAATGACCGTTCCGCTGATCGCCGACGCCGATCAATTCGCCGAGCTTTGCCAGCACATCCGCGAAGCCGGTACCGTCGCATTCGATACCGAGTTCATCTCCGAACACACGTACCATCCGCACCTGTGCTTGCTGCAGTTCGCGACGTCAGAGCGGCTGGCAGCCGTCGACCCACTCGCGATCAAGGACCTGTCGGCCTGGTGGGAGCTGATGGCCGACGACGAGACGACGGTCATCACGCACGGAGGGCAAGCGGAAATCCGCTTTTGCCTGCACTTCGCCGGACGGCCGCCCCGCAACTTTGTCGACGTGCAGTTGGCCGAGGGGCTGCGGAGCCGAAGTTACCCATTGGGCTACGCAACGCTCGTCAGCCGCGTCCTCGACAAGCGGATTCATGGCAAAGAGACCCGCACAAACTGGGACCAGCGGCCGCTGACCAAGGCCCAGATCCAATACGCCCTGGAAGACGTGAAATACGTGCTGGCGATTTGGGAGAAGCAGCGGGCCTCGCTGTCGCGGCTTGGACGATTGGACTGGGCGCACGCCGAGTTCCGGCGAATGGTTGACGAGATCGCGGCCGAACACGTGCGCGAGGCGTGGCACCGGCTTCCCAAACTGCACAAGCTGTCGCCCCGCGAGATGGCGGTCGTCCGCGAGTTGTCGCTGTGGCGCGAAGCCGAGGCCGGACATCGGAACCGGCCCCCGCGGCGGATTCTTCGGGACGACTTGATTCTCGAACTGGCGCGCCGGCAGCCCAAAACGATCGATGACCTGTTTGCCACGCGCGACATGAATCGAGGCGATCTGCGCCGCTCTGCCGAGCAAATCCTCGCAGGAGTGGAACGGGCCTTGGCGATCCCGGAAGACGAATTGCCTCCGCCTCCCCGCCCGGCCGGCTTGGAAGCCGACTCCGATGAGCACGTCGTCGGCCAACTGCTGGGAATCGCGCTCATGAATCAGTGCACGGCCCTGAACGTCGCCAAATCGCTCGTCGGCACGTCCGCCGACCTGCGGGACCTGGTGCGCTGGCACCAGTCGGGAGGCAAAGGGCAGCCGCCGCGGATCCTGCAGGGTTGGCGAGCCGAAGTTTGCGGCGAATTGTTGCGGGACGTGCTCAACGGAAAAATCGCCCTACGCGTGGCCGACAGTAATTCCGACCATCCCCTCGTCTTTGAGCGATCCGAAAAAACTCCGGCCGAGCACGCCGAACGGAGCGCGGCACGGCGGCACTGAGCCTCGCGCGCTGACGTCCATTCCTTGTTCGCAATCTCGATTCGCGATTCTTGTTGTCCCTATGGCCTCCCCTCCGCTCCAATTGCCGATCGTTCAGAACTGGAGCTGTCACAATTGCGGCGGTTGCTGCCGTCAACATCTGATCGAAATCACCGAAGCCGAGCGGCAGCGTATTCGGGAACAAGGCTGGACTGCGGCCGACGGCATCCCCGCGGATCAAGCCCCCGTCGTCTGGTTCGCAGGGCCGCCTTGGAAGAGGCGCTATCGGCTCGCCCATCGCGCGGATGGTGCGTGTGTCTTTTTGAACGACCAAGGGTTGTGCCGCATTCACGCGAAGTTTGGCGAACAGGCCAAGCCGCTTCCCTGTCAGCTTTATCCGTACGTCTTTCATCCGGGCGGGCCGAAAGTCGCAGTCAGTCTGCGCTTTAGTTGTCCCTCGGCCGTCGCCAATCGCGGAACGCCGGTCGGCAAGCAGTTGGACGCATTAAAGGCGCTGGCGAGTCAGGTCGTGCCGCCCCATGCCGAGAGGATCCGCCCACCTCAAATCTCTCCGCGCTCGCGGGTCGACTGGTCCGACTTTCTGCGCTTCGTCGGCGCGATCGACGAAATCATCGCGCAGCCGGCCACTCCGCTGACCTCACGTCTGCTGCAGGCTCTGTCGCTGGCCCGGACGATCGGAGAGGCGAAATTCGACGCGATCCAGGGAAGCCGCCTGACCGAATTTCTGCAGCTCATCTCGGGCGCGGCACGCAGTCAGCCGACCGATTCAAAGGATTTCGAGCTTCCAAGCCGAGCCGGCCGGCTGCAGTTTCGGATGCTGACCGCACACTACGCGCGGCGCGACACGTTCGAGGAGGCCGCGCGGGGCTGGCGCGGCCGACTGCGCTTGCTCAAAGCGGCCCTGACCTTCGCGCGGAAGCGGAAAGGCGGTGCCGCTGCAGCCTGGGTTCCGTGAAGTCCCGTTCGCAACACTCGACGAACCGTTTGGTGGGCTGAGCGGCGAAGCGGAATCCATCCTCACACGTTACTTCCGTGTGAAAATCCAAGGTCTGCACTTCTGCGGCCCCGCTTACTACGACGTCCCCTTCGTAGAAGGGTTTTACAGCCTCGCACTCGTCTTTCCCGTCGTACTTTGGCTCGGTCGTTGGCTGGCAGCGAGCGATTCTCGCACAAGTCTCACCACCGACGACGTCAGCCAGGCCCTGGCGATCGCCGATCATCATCACGGCTACTCGCCAGTCTTGGGCAGCCGCTCCTCGCGGCGGCGCGTGCGGCTGTTGACCCATGACGCCGACCTCGAACGGCTGATCGTCTGGTACGCGCGTTAGAATGAATGCGGCAATCCATGCAATACGATCTTCTCTCGAACCCATTGCAGCCGCACGAGCGTTGGATGCAAGCCGCCCTCGCCGAGGCGCGGACCGCCTTCGAGTCAGGCGAGGTGCCGATCGGAGCGGTGATCGTCCACGAGGACCGAATCATTGCCGCAGCCGGTAATCAGCGCGAGAGCCTCAACGATCCGACCGCTCATGCTGAAATGATCGCCATCACTCAGGCCGCGGAAGCGCTCGGCTCCTGGCGGCTCTTGGATTGCACGCTCTACGTCACGCTCGAGCCGTGCCCGATGTGCGCCGGGGCCATCGTTCAAGCCCGACTTCCGCAAGTCTACTACGGGGCCGCCGATCCCAAGGCGGGGGCCTGCCACACGCTGTTTCAATTGACCAGCGACGTCCGGCTCAATCACCAGGCAGTCGTGATTGGCGGATTACTCAAGGACGAATCGCGAGCCTTGTTGCAGGAATTCTTCGCTCAGCAACGCAAGCTTGGCAAGAAATAGATGGCTGAAGCCTGCTACCTCGGTGTCGATCTCGGAGCCGAAAGTGGCCGTGTGATGGCCGGGCTGTTCGACGGTCGGCGCGTGCGCCTCGAACAGGTTCACCGCTTTCCGAACGGAGCCGTCTCGCTCGGTACGACGCTGCGTTGGGACGTCCTGCGACTTTGGTCCGAGATTCAGGACGGACTGACGCGGGCCGCCGCGCAGTTCGGCGATCGCATCGTCTCGGTCGGCGTCGATACCTGGGGCGTCGACTACGTGCTATTGGCCAAGAATGGCGAGATTGTGGCCCAGCCGTTTCACTATCGCGATTCGCGGACAGCCGGCATCCTCCCTCAAGCCTTCGGTCGCGTGCCCAAGCGCGAGATCTTCGCGCAGACCGGATTGCAGTTCATGGAATTCAATACGCTCATTCAGCTCCTGGCCTTCCAACAATCGAATCCAGACCTGCTCGCCGCGGCTGAGCGACTCCTCTTGATGCCCGACTTCTTTCACTGGTGTCTCTGCGGAAGCCGCGTGATCGAATTCACGAACGCCACCACGACGCAGTGCTTTCATGCGACAGAAAACCGGTGGGCCTTCGACCTGCTCGCCCGATTTGGACTGCCTGCCGGCATTTTTGCCGAAGTGGTTCCCCCCGGGACGCGGCTTGGCAAGCTCCGCGAAGGATTGTCCGCCCGCACGGGACTCAAGCGGATCGAAGTCGTCGCTCCGGCGACTCATGACACGGGGTCTGCGGTGGCTGCGGTCCCGACTCAACTGACCGGCACGCCCACTTGGGCCTACATCAGCTCGGGCACGTGGTCGCTTCTGGGAGTGGAAGTGCAGCAGGCGGCACTGAGCGAGCGGGCACTCGAGCTCAACATCACCAACGAGGGGGGCATCGATCGCACCTACCGGCTGCTGAAGAACATCATGGGCCTGTGGCTCGTGCAGGAATGCAAGCGGGCCTTTGAACGGCGGGGAAAGAGTTACGACTATGCCGAGCTGACTCGCCTCGCCAGCCAGGCTCGTCCGTTGCGATCGCTTGTGAATCCGGACGATCGCGCGTTTCTCAATCCGGACGACATGGCCGCGGCGATTCAAAAATGGTGTGGCGACTACGGCGAACCGGTGCCCCAGGCAGAAGGAGAGCTGATCCGCTGCGCGCTTGAGAGCCTGGCGTTCAAGTACCGAATGGTGCTCGAGTGGCTCGAAGAACTGACCGGCACGCGGATCGAAGTCCTGCACATCGTCGGCGGCGGCTGCCAGAACGAATCGCTCAATCAATTGACCGCGGACGCCTGCGGCCGCCCGGTCGTCGCCGGCCCGGTCGAAGCCACTGTCTTGGGCAACGTGCTAATTCAGGCCCGTTCCGCGGGGGAGCTGAAATCCCTGGCCGATCTCCGCCAGGTCGTCCGCGAATCGAGTGCCCTCAAAACGTACGAGCCGCGCACGACGGCGGCGTGGAATGACGCCTATCCACGATTCATCGACCTCGTCGCAAAATCGGCCCGCAACGCGGCCGTCTAAGCGTGGTCGCCTCGCGGCGAGCGCAGGGAGCCGTGCCGAGTGATTGATGCGACGACAGTGCATGTGATCGCGGTGATTTTCTTCGCGACGCTGATTCGCTCCTCGTTTGGTTTTGGCGAGGCGCTGATTGCCGTGCCGCTGCTTTCGCTACGACTTCCCGTGGCGGTCGCCGCCCCGCTTGCTGTGGCCGTGTCGGTCGTCATCGCGGGGATCATCGTCGCCCAGGATTGGCGGAAGATCGAGATCCGAAGCGCTGCGGGCCTGGTTCTTGCCGCGATGTTTGGAATTCCGCTGGGGCTGCTCCTGATTACGCGCGTCAACGACCACGTCGTGAAAATGATTCTCGGCGGGGTCATCGCCGGATTCTCGCTCTACTCGCTGACGTTCCGCATGCGGTTGCACCTGGAAAAGGACCATCCGCTCTGGCTGCTCGTCTCGGGCTTTTGCTCCGGCGTTCTGGGCGGAGCCTACGGGATGAACGCTCCTCCGCTCGTGATCTACGGCTCGCTGCGCCGTTGGTCACCTCAGCACTTTCGCGCCACGCTGCAGGGATATTTTCTGCCAGCCAGTCTGGTGGGGTTATTAGGCTATGTGGTGGTGGGCTTGTGGTTGCCCGAAGTGACCCGCTACCTTGTGTATTCGTTGCCGGGAGTGTTGGCGGCGATCTACATCGGCCGCGCGATCAATCATCGTCTGCGCGGAGATCACTTTTTCCGTTATGTGTACATGGGCCTGCTCGCGATCGGAGCGGTTCTGATCCTGCAGGCGGCCTTGGGCTAGCCGCGACGGGCCAGATTGCCCGAACCGGTTCCCTTTCGGCGGAGTAAATCTAACGCCTTTTAGTCAAGACCCCGTGGGACCGGCGCGGCATAACCTAAACAGGCTATTGGCTTAAGTACCGTGTTTACCCCAATTGACCTGCGATCGAGCGACGCTCATACTCGCCGCTGCGCTTTTCATCCATCTCCGTTCCGTTTTTACTCCGGGACGAGCGCGTGTGACGACTTCGAAACGCACTGAAGCGAAGTCGAGAGATCACGGTACCGAGCCCTCCCTGCAGGGCAGCTCCCGCGATACTCGAACCTTCCCGTTTCCCGGCATCGAGAACGCCGGTGATGTGAGACTTGCCGCCCTTAAGATCCGGCGGTTCGAGATCCTCGACGAGATCGGTCGAGGAGGGCATGGGGTCGTCTTCCGCGCCAACGACCGGATCCTGCGCCGACCCGTTGCGTTGAAGCTGCCGCGACCAGAGGTCTTGCGCTCGAAGGAAATGCGGCGGCGTTTTGTCGGCGAAGCTCAGGTCGTCGCGGCCCTCGACCATCCCAACATCATCAAGGTCTTCGACGCCGGCTTCGAGGCGACGGTCTGCTACATCGCCCAGGAACTTTGTAACGGCCCCTCGCTGGCAGCGTGGCTCAAGGACCACCCCGCTGAGATGACGGCGGAAGTCGCGGCGTCGGTCATGTTGGCGCTGGCCCGCGGGCTCGAGCACGCCCATCAACAGGGAGTGCTGCATCGGGATCTCAAGCCGGCCAACGTCCTGCTGAAACCTCGGGTTGGGACAAGCCTCGATGATGGCGCGGAGGGATCGGACGACCCGGCCACGTCGGGAATTTCAAAGTTATTTCCCTACACGCCGAAACTCGGTGATTTCGGCATTTGTAAGGCGTTTACAGCCGAGGGCGATATCACGGGGACGCGCACGGGAATGGTGTTGGGCACCGCCGCTTACATGCCGCCCGAGCAGGCCGTCGGCACAGCCTCTGAGCTGGGACCGCAGTCCGACGTCTACTCACTCGGCGCAATTTTGTACGAGATGCTCACGGGACATCCGCCGTTCGAGGGGGTTTCCTCGGCTGAAGTGTTGAAACAACTTTTGATCGACCCGCCGGTCTCGGTGCGTGTGACGCGTCGGGATGTGCCCGCGGCGCTCGACGCGATTTGTCTGAAGTGTCTCGAAAAATCGACGGCCCAGCGATATGCCACAGCAGCCGAGCTGGCGGACGACCTTCGTCGGTTCCTGGTCGGCGAGCCGGTCCGAGCGCCGCGAAAAAATTCTCTAAAATCCTTGGTCAAATCGATCCCGATGCCGCGGCGATCGATTCAGATTGCGTTCACTCTGACTGGGTGGATCTTGGTGATGGTTTCACTGGCACTCTACGTTCGCGCGCCGAAGGCGAGCCCGGACGCGGGGGTCGCCTTCCCGACGGGCGGCGGCGAAACGGCATTGAGCACCGACGTCCACAGCGCTTTCAATCTGTGGCATGAAAACGCAGAGCGCCTGCGAGACAATCCCAATGTCGGCGAGGAAATGACGGCGCTCTTCGCGCGTCACATTCCCAAGCCGGGAGAAGTCGACCGCCGCGGGTTCGACTGGCATTATGCCTGGCGGCTCTGTCATCCCGCCGAAGCGGTGGGAATGTTGCCCCAGGTCGCGTCGTTCCGCGCGCACCCCAGCGACGTTCACTTTGTCGCGTTTTCCCGGGACGGCACCCGGTTCGCGACGGCCGGAAAGGATGGGACCGCCTGCGTATGGAACGCAAACACACGGGAACGCGTTTGCGTCTGCTCGGGCCACACGGACGAAGTGAACTGGGTCGATTTCTCTCCCGATCAGCGCTGGCTGGCGACAGCAAGCGATGATCACAGCGTCAAAGTTTGGGACGCCGCCACGGGAAAAGAGCTGTTTACGCTCTCTGGCCACCAGAGCGAGGTCGTGGCGGTCCGCTTCAGCCCGCTGGGGGACACTCTGGTTTCCGGCGACCATCAAGGCGTGCTCAAACTTTGGGATCTCTCGACGAGAAGCGCACGCAAAACCAAGGCCGCTCATACCAAGCGCATTCAGTCGCTGACCTGGGGCATGAGCGGACATCTGCTGGCGTCGATCGGAAACGACAACGCCGTTCGCCTTTGGGAAATGCCCGAAATGGGCTTCCGCTCGGAGCGGCAGACCACAGAGGGTCAATGCGCGGCGCTCAGCCCGTTCGGCGACCTGGTGGCTTGCGGCGGAAGCGGGACAATCGAAATCGATGACGTTCACACCGGCGGACGTTACGCCACCTTATCCGAGCATTTGGGGCAGATCGAGTCGATCGCCTTCTCTCCCGATGGCAGGCAACTTGCTTCCTGCGATGGTCGCGGCGTCTCTGCGGCTTTGGGATCTCGGCAGCCGCAAGGGATGGAGCGCAGCGCCCCTCCGTTATCGCACGGACGAGACCGGCAAGGTTGTTCCCGTGGGACTGTGGTGCGTCGCCTATTCGCCGGACGGAAGTCGACTTGTCACGTCCGCCCGCGACGGAGTTGTTGAGATCTGGGATGCATCGATCAAGCCCCAATGGACCTTGGTCACCAAAAACGATCCGCAAAAATTGACGGCTCCTCTCGCCTTCTCTCCCGATGGAAAATTACTGGCAATTGCGAGGCAATCGGCAAAGGGTGGCGACGGTTTGCAGATCTGGAACCCGTCGCCGACGCGCCCCTCGATCGCTCACGAGTTCAGCGGCCTCAGCGCGCGGGCGGCGTGCTTTTCCCGCGACGGAAAAGAACTGGTCGTCGGCACTGCTGGCAAAGTCGAGATTTACAACGCGCAGACCGGCGAAAGCCGCTTGCGGATCCCGCTCACAGGAGGCGGCGTCGCCAACGCGGTCGCGTTCGACGGCAGCGGTTCCCTGCTTGTTCTGGAGGAATCGAACAAGAAGTGGTCGATTCAGACGATCGATGCACACACGGGTGCGAAAACCCGCGCGCTCGAGGATGCCTGTTTCGCCACGGCCGGCGTGCACAACAACGGTTTCGCGGCTTCACTCGACGGAAGTCTTCTGGCGATTGCTCCGAAAAATTGCGGCCAGACCGCACTGTGCGACGTGTCAAAGGGAGAAGTGCTGCCCACGCGGATCGGGCTGCGGGATGGATGTGGCTATCTCACATTCGCCCCCAACAACCTGCTGGCGATTGGCTCGGTGGGAGGCGTCGAGCTTTGGGACACACGCACTGCCAAGGAGCAGGCATTTTTGTCGGACCTCGGGCGGACCGTCGGGCCACTGGCGTTTTTGTCCAACGGACGGCTCTTGATCGTAGTCTCGCAAGAGCAAAAAGCCATGCAACTTTGGGATGTCCGGCGGCACACTCGGCTGTTCACTCTACCGATCCCGGTTGAGGCCGCATCCGGCGCCCAGTACTGGTCTCTTGCGGCCTCACCCGATGGCAAACAGTTCGCGTGCGCGATCGCTGACACAAGCTGCAACGGCGGAGTCTACCTGTTCTCGGGAGTGCCGATCGAGAGCACATCTCGCGAGAATTCGTCGCTCGCTTTCGACGAGAACAGCACCAACGGTCGTGATTGAGTGCGCCCGTGCTTGCGCCGGAAGGCCCGATCTGCCGTCAATACCGGGGCAGCGTCCCGTCGATTTCCTGTGCCCACCGGTCAATGCCGCCGGCGAGACTTTGCACGTGGGCGAAGCCCTGTCCGCGGAGCCAGTTGGCGACCTGTCGGCTGCGGACGCCGTGATGGCAATACACGATCATTTCCGCGTCGCGAAGTTCGTCCAATTCGACGACTCGTTGCGACAGCTCACTCATCGGAACCAAACGGGCTGATTCGAGCCGCACGAAGTCGTATTCGTTCCGCTCGCGGCAGTCGAGCAAAACCAGCCGGTCGCCCGCATCGAGCCTTGCTTTGACGGTGTGGCAATCAATCTCGATCGGAAGGTTTCGGTCGCTCATCCGGGCCTCGCCCTTCCCGAAAGGGGATTCGAGGCGTCATTATACACGACGGTTGCGCTTTGGATTTGACCGGCGGGAAATGTGAGCGACAATCGCAAGGATGCTCCCCACGCCAAGCCTCGACTCACTTCTGGCCGAACTCAATGAGCAGCAGCGGGCGGCGGCGGGACATCCGCGCGAGCCCCTGTTGATCATTGCGGGGGCCGGTACCGGAAAAACGGCTACGCTGGCGCACCGCGTTGCCTGGCTGATTGCCACGGGCACCGATCCGGGTCGCATCCTGCTCTTGACGTTTACCCGACGCGCCGCGGCCGAGATGCTGCGCCGCGTCGATCAGATTCTTGAGCGATCGAGCCAGAAACTGGGACGCGCGATCAATCCGGGATCGGTCGCCCGTCGGATTTGGGGCGGCACGTTTCACGCCGTCGCCAGTCGGCTCCTGCGGCTGCACTGCGACTCTGTCGGATTGCCACGAGCCTTCACAATTCTCGATCGGGGCGATTCCGAAGACCTGATGCAGGAGGAGCGCTCCGCTCAGGGACTGGGTGACTCGAAAACCCGATTTCCCCTCAAGGGGACATGCCTCGATATCTACAGTCGCTGCGTCAACTGCCGCAAGCCGCTCGCTGAGGTGGCCGAGACGGCCTTCCCATGGTGCCGCCAGCACATCGATGCGCTGAAGGGGCTCTTCCACGCGTACGTCGATCGTAAAGAGTCGCTAGCCGTGCTCGATTACGACGACTTGCTGCTTTACTGGCACGCGCTCTTCGAGAAGCCCGAGACCGCGGAAGTCATCCGCTCGCGGTTCGACGCCATTCTGGTCGACGAGTATCAAGACACCAATGCTCTGCAGGCCGAGATTCTGAAAGGCCTCGCACCCAGCGGACAAGGGCTCACCGTCGTCGGGGACGATGCGCAATCGATCTACTCGTTCCGCGCGGCGAGCGTGCGCAACATTCTGGACTTTCCCGCCCAGTTTCCCGGCGCGACGGTGCTGGCGCTCGAGCGAAATTACCGCAGCACGCAACCGATTTTGGATGCAACCAACGCGGTCATGGCCCAAGCCCAGGAGGGCTTTCGCAAGAACCTCTGGACCGACCGCAAGCAGGGCCTCTTGCCAGAGCTGGTGCACTGTCAGGACGAGGCCGAGCAGACGCAGTTCGTGGTGGCGCAGGTGCTCCGCTCGCGGGAAGGGGGCACGCCGCTCAAGCACCAGGCCATCTTGTTCCGCGCGGGGCATCATAGCCTCGACCTCGAGCTGGAGCTTGCGCGGCGAAACATCCCGTTTCAGAAATACGGCGGCTTGCGGTTCGTCGAGACGGCGCACGTCAAGGATCTGTTGTCTTTTCTGCGCTTGGCCGAAAATCCGCGCGACACGTTGGCCGGCGCCCGCATGTTGCAGCTGATCCCGGGCATTGGGCCCAAGAAGGCGACCCAACTGCTGGGTAGACTCGGCGATGCGCGGGGCGATTTTCGTGTGTGGAAGGACTTTTCGCCCCCCAGCCAGGCGGGGGAGACCTGGAACGCGCTCGTCGAAATGATGATCGGCCTCTCGTCGTCTGACGCGCAGACGGTTCCGCTCGCCAGCCAGGTCCATCGAGTCCGCACGCTCTACGCGCCGCTCTTGGAACAAAAGTTGGACCACGCGCAAGCCCGTCTGCGTGACCTCGAGCAGCTCGAGATCGTGGCCGGCCGCTTTTCCGATCGGACTGAGTTTCTTGCCGACATCACGCTCGACCCGCCGACGTCGACGCAAGAGCTCGCGGCCGATCCCTTGCTCGACGAGGACTACGTGATCCTGAGCACGATCCATTCGGCCAAAGGGCTCGAATGGGATTCGGTCTTCGTGATCCACGCAGCCGACGGAAACATCCCCTCCGACATGGCGACCACGTCGCAGGAGGAAATTGAGGAAGAGCGGCGGCTGTTCTACGTCGCGCTGACGAGGGCCCGCGACCGCTTGTTTGTCTGCTATCCGCAGCGGTATTACTTTGCGAACCGCCGTCGCGGGGACGAGTACGGTTTCGCCCAGCGCACGCGATTTTTGCCCGACGAAGTCGCGGCCCTGTTTCAGGATCGCCTGGGGATCGAGCTGGATCCGCTTGTGCAAAAGATCGTCGAAGCGGCGTCCACACGGCTTTCTTCAGCGGAAGTCCGCGAGCGACTCAAGCAAGTGTTCGGCTGATCGGCTGCCGATCGATCGGGCTTGCCGCTTTCTGCTTCTTTTTTTCTAAAAACGGGCGCGGCACGTTTGCGGTCCGGCAATAGTCTGGATATGCTGGCCGCTGTCTGGTTTGTGGGTTTCAGACCCAAAATGTTCTTTAACAACCTGTTGAATGTGGGATTCGATCCCTCTAGGATGAAGCTTGCGAGAGCAGCCCGGAGGCTCAGCCGCAATTGTTCGGCCCGGGAACCGCAAGTCTATCGCGGAATTCCGCGCCCTTCGTCTGAGAACTTCCGATGGCCGAGACTGCTTTCATCACGGGCGAACACAAGCGAACGCTCGACGAACGCAGCCGGCTCTCCCTGCCAAACGAATTCTCCGCCGCGGTGGCTGACGCCGAGGGATGGTGCATTCTGGCCAAGGAGCGGGCCGGGTGCCTGAGCCTGTGGCGGGGCACTGATTGGCAAACGCGACTCGACGACGGCATCGAGCTGATCCGCAAAAAAATCGAAGCGGGTCGCATGGAAGAGCGCTGGACCGACGTGCAGCGCTTCGGACGGCTGCTGTCGACGCGGCACACTCGGGTCCGGCTGGCCAACCGCTCGCGGTTGCTTCTACCCGAGCCGTTTCGAGAGTTTCTCGGCGTCGCCGCCAATCAGGACGTGATGCTGGTCGGCGCCGTGATCTGTGTCGAGATTTGGAATCCGGCCGCGTGGCTTGACGTGCTGCGACAAGAGATGCCGGATTTCGGCCAATTGTTCCGCACGCTTTCGCAATAAGCGCGAGCGAGAGTCCAAACGCGACGCTCGAACAGGATCTGCTATTCACTCTTTGAGAACATTGACGGATCGAAGCACACATGCCCGACCGGGATTTCCCAAGCGGAGAAGTGCTTACCTCACTCACCCCAATTTGCTCCGTGATTGCGACAAGCGTTCAGGCACCAAGGATGGCTTGTTCGGCACGGATGCCGCTTCTTCCACCGGTCGGGCATGTTGCTTTTCGAAGGCCGCGCAATCGTAGAGTTTAATCGCCGATGCTGAGGGCGCTTCGAGCGCTCGGGGGGCGTAGACCCACTCACTCTAAGGACGAGCTGTTCGGCGATTGCTGCGACCGCGTTAGCTGCTGAAGGCGGTTAGCACGCGGTGGATTTCCTCGATCGTCGTCACCTTGTCGAGGACCTTCTTTTTGGCGGCGGATTCGAGCGTCTGCATCCCCTTCGCCTTGGCCAGGTCAAGGAGCTGCACGTGCGAGCGGCCCTTGAGGACGGCATCGCGCAGCGAGTCGTCCATCGTCATCAACTCGAATACGCCGGTGCGCCCCATGTAGCCCGTGTGGAAGCACTGGTCGCAGCCCGTCCCCTTCATGATTTCGGTCTTGGCTGCTTGCTCGGCGTCGAGACCGAGGAATTCGGACATCGCCGCATCGGGATGACTCGTCTGACGGCACTTGGGACAAACCTTGCGCACAAGGCGCTGGGAAATGATGCCGACGAGGCTGTCGGCAATGAACATGGGCGGCACGCCAAATTCGCGGAACACATCAATGGTTGACGCGGTGTCGTTCGCGTGCAGCGTGCTGAGCACCGTGACGCCCGTCAGGCCGGCACGGCAGGCGATATGGGCCGTCTCGGGGTCGCGGATTTCGCCCACCATCATCACGTTCGGGTCTTGCCGCAACACGCCGCGCAACGCCTCGACGAAGCCAAACTCGATTCGCGAGTCGACCTGAATCTGATTGACTCCTTCGCATCGCCGTTCGACCGGGTCTTCGATCGTGCACAGGCTCTTGGTCTTGTCGTTGAGCGAGTCGAGGCAGGCATACATCGTCGTGCTCTTGCCCGATCCGACAGGTCCTACACTCAAGATCATGCCATAGGGCGCGGACAGTGCCTTTCGCAATTGGGCGATTTGCGCCTCGTCGAAGCCGAGATCCTCAATTCGCGTGAGCTGGGTGGCGTCGGGCATGAGCCGCAGCACCAGCCGTTCGCCATAGATCGTCGGTCCGCTGCCGACGCGGATATCGCGCTGCTGTTTGAGGACGGAATTGGCGATGTGCCCGTCCTGTGAGAGTCGGCGCTCTGTGATGTCCATGTTTGCCATGAGCTTCACGCGCGAAATGACGTGTGACGTCATCTCGGACGGCAGCTTGGCAACGTCGTGCAACAGGCCGTCAACCCGCAGCCGAACGCGAAGGCCCGTTTCGCCCGGATCGAGATGGATGTCGGTCGCCTGAAGCTGGAAGGCCCGCTCCAGCAGCAAGTCGACGAGCGGCCCCGGGCCGACAACGTCGACGAGCTCTCTGAGCTCTTCCTGCAACGCCTTCTGACGAATTCCGGACTTCTCGGACGTGGCACTCATGGGATTCCTTTCACGGTCTCGTGGGTGTGGCGCGTCTTAGATTGTGTTCGAAGAATAACAACGGCTTCTTGCCGGAGAATCATCAACCGAAACGCGGCGCGCTTCGCAAAAGAAGGTGGCGCGTGAGAGCCTGCGTAGCCCGTAATCATTTACCCCTTCCGACGCCGCCGAATTTTCCGGGTTTCGTTATGGCTGGGCTATTGTCAGATGCTGTTTTATCGGTCGTTGCGGGGGCGCTGACCGGCGTCGCCGCGACTGTCGGAGCCGGTGTGTTGGCGGCGGGAGCGGCCGGCGCCTCGGTGGCTTTAGCTTCAGGGGGCGCACTCGTCGTCTTTGATCCGGCAGCCGGTCCCTTTGCGGCCGCCTCTTGCGGCGCCGCAACAATGCCTCCGAGTACGGCGAGCACACAGATAGCCAAAAAGGCGATGCCGAGGTTGCGCCGGTTTCCCGCTTGATTCAGCAGGAACATCCCGGCTCCCAAACCGAGAAACGCAAAGGCGATTTCGATAAACATCGCGTATTTGGGAGGCATGGGCTGGCTCGGTGCGAACTGCAGAGCAAGCCCCACGAGCGTGCCGACCGTTCCGATGACTCCCGCGGCCACGAGCCCCATCCCGCCGGTTTGCAACCCGCCGCCGGTCGCGGAGGGTGCGGTCGCTTTGACCCCCAGGGAGGTAAAGGCCTCTTGCCGATTGGGGACGATCGTCCACAGCTTCGTCAGCCCGGCGAGCTTGAGAACTTCAAACACCAGCTCGTGCTGATTGACGACGACCATCTTGCCGCCGCGGCTGTTGACAGTCTTATAGAGCCGCACGATGAGCGCCACCATGGCGCTTCCCATGTAGCTCAGCGGAGTCAGATCGACGAGCACCTTGGGAGTGGGGGCCGCGCTGATGCGGTCGACGATTTCTGTCCCGACCCGTTCAATGTCGGCCCACTGCTTGTCGTTCAACTCGGGAAGCAGTGTGATCGTCAAGCAGCCGTTGAGGGATTCAAACCGGTAGTAGGTCTCGCCTGCACTCACGGCTGCATCTCCACGTATTAGTAAATCTACGGACAATTGCGCGAATTGGCCCGCGCGCCGAAGGCCGTCGATTCCGTGCGGCCACGAGAGAAGAACAGATGACGAGCGGAATTAGGACGAAAAACGCCTCTATCATGTAGTGAACGTAGTTATGATGCAACAGCCCGCTTGCAAAATCGTCAAAACCGGCTCGTCCTGCCCGGAACAGGGTGGCTGGCTCTGCCGGGCGCAGGGACGTGGAAAAATCGCGATTATCGGAACACGAGTCGCAAGGGGCCTCCCCCGAACGCGACGGCCCTAATTTTTCGAGCGAACTGTCACCAACGGCGGGCGATGCTGATCGCAGGCGACTCTGGACGCATTTTGTTTGACACCTTGTTTTTGCGCCGCCTATAATCGACTTATTCCCCGAGATCTCGCAAGGTTCCCCAGAACATTCACTCACAACCACTCGATTGGGCTGAGATCCAACCCACAGGCACTGATCTTTCGGCTGCTGCAGGCTGCGGCATGAACGGCTCAGGAGGACGTCACCGAAACGACTCGTGTTGGGACCTGGCGAGGCACACGAGACGTTAACAGCGGGCGTCGGGCTTTTGGCGAAAATCGCATCTCCGGGCCGGAAACAGCAGCGCTCATGACAAAGTTCGCTAAGTGCCTCGTAGTCTTTGCGGTCGGCGCTTCATTCGCCTTCCTGGGCTTTGCCTGGGTTTCGATGATGGGGGGGCCGAATTGGGATGCCGAGGCAGCCGCTCTTCCCGGCTACCAGATCTCCAAAGGCGACGACGGCAAGTGGAAAGCCACCGACCGGGCCACGGGTAAGGTCTTAACTGTTAAGTCACCGACCGTTCGCGCCTCTGCCATCCTGGCCGCGCGTGAGGATCTGGAGAGTAGACGAAAGGCCGAAATCGAGAGTCTCGCCGTCCCAACTGCGGCCTATAAGAAGAAGCTTGCCGAGGCCAAAACACTCAACGAAACCGACACCAAGGCGATGCAGGCGCGAGTCGCGCAACTGAACAAGCAGCTTCAGGATCTCAACACAAAAATCCTCGACCTGTCGGGAGAGGTCGTCAAGCGTTCGCAGGATGCCCAGGCGATTCGCACCGAAGCAACCAAGCGTCGGGAGGACGTTTTTCGGCTGACGCGGGAGCTGGCCGAAATCCGCACCGATCACTTTCGGTCCGAAGAATTGGAACGCAAACTGCGCGACCAGATCGTGCGCTTGGATGGCGTCATTGCCAACCTCGAAAGTCGCAACAAGCAGCTTCGCGAAGCGATCGGCAGCGCACCGCAGTGAATTCGCGGCCGTGGTCGAAACCATCAAGAGCCAAAACCAACTGATCTTTGCAGCCCCTGAAATTCAGTAATCGGGCCGAGTTAGGAGCAGGTGATGTCGACTGTCGGAAAGGTCCTCGTTGTCGCGCAGATCGCTTTTAGCATTCTGCTAATGGCCTTTGCGGCCGGCGTCGGATCCGTGCAGACCAACTGGAAGAAGAAGGCCGACACCGCGGAAAAGTCGCTCGCCACGACGACGAAGCAATTGACTGATGCCAAGTCGCTCAGTCAAAAGGACAAGGACAAGGCGGTCGCCACCGAAAAAGCGCTCAAAGATGCGGCCGACCGATCTCAGGGCGCCGCCGATGCCGCCAAGGTGCAAGTCACGCAACTGCAACGGCAACTGACGCAAACGCGGACCGAGCTGGAAAACATCCGGGCCGAGGCGAAGATCGCCGGCGAAGAGTCCCGAGCCCGCCGCGATGAGGCAGTCAGCATGCGGCAGATCAACGCCGAACTGCACAAGACGCGCGATGAACAGATTACGCTCGCGCACCAGTACGCGGACAAGATCGTGAACCTCGAGCAGCAGAGCAAGGCGATGACCGAGAAGCACAACAAGCTGCTCAACGATTACGCGATCCTGCAAAAATTCATCCGCATCAAGGGATTCGACTCTGATCCGAGGGAAGTCGCCGGACTGGCCGAGCCCGCGCCGATCGTGAATGGCGTCGTGCTCAGCACCAAGAAAGGCGGCCGAAACGGGTCCGATCTTATCGAGATCAGCCTGGGCAGCGACTCCGGCCTGGCGAAGGGGCACGAACTTTTTGTCTATCGCGCGGACGGCAAAGGTAAATATCTGGGCAAAATCCGCCTCGATTATGTCGATTACAGAACGGCCGTCGGAGTTGTGGTTCAATCGACCAAAAACGGACAAATCCAGAAAGGGGACGATGTCACCACGAAGCTCTAAGAAAAAGGCCCGCGCAGAGGGCCCGCCTCCCACTCTGGATGTCTACGTGGGACTCCTGTTGTTCTCCGTCGGCGCGCTGATCGTGGGCATCCTGTTCCTGAAGTTTCAGCTGGACGCCTACCTCTAAGGTACGCCTGCAAAGCTGGATCAGACTCTGAAGCCGCCGGGCGACAGAACGGCCCTTGTTCGCGCCGTCTTGCAGGATTATGCCTTTCGAGATACAAATCCTCCGACTGCAAGACCTTAAAGCCACTTCCGGCCCCCTCTGAAACGAACCCGCTTCCCGGCCACCCGCGCGAGCAGCACGGATGCTGAACCGACTGCGCAATTGGCTCTGCCCCGATCTCGCGATCGACCTGGGCACGGCGAACACCCTCATCGCCGTCCAAGGCCGCGGGGTGATCGTGGACGAACCGTCGGTCGTCGCTCTGCAGAAGGGCAGCCGGCGAGTTTTGGGGAAAGGGACGGCCGTCGGTAAGCTTGCCAAGCAGATGCTCGGCCGCACTCCCGATTCGATCACGGCCGTTCGACCGCTCAAGGACGGCGTGATCACCGACTTCGAGCTGTGCGAAGCCATGCTGCGGTACTTTATCCGCAAGGCCAGCCGCCAATCGGGGGGCTTGAGGCCCCGCGTGGTGATCGCCGTCCCCGGCGGGATCACGCCGGTCGAAAAACGCGCCGTCTTCAACAGTGCCGAGCGGGCCGGGGCCGGCCGCGTCTACCTGCTCGAAGAATCGAAGGCTGCGGGAATTGGGGCCGGGCTGCCGATTTCAGAACCCTTGGCCAGCATGGTCTGCGACATCGGGGGCGGAACGACCGACGTCGCGATCCTCAGTCTGGCCGACGTCGTCGTCAGCCGGTCGATTCGCATCGCCGGCGACGAGATGGACGAGGCGATCGTCGACTATCTCAAGCGCCATTTCTCGCTCAAGATCGGCCTCCAGACCGCCGAGCACGTCAAAATCGAAATCGGCAGCGCGTTCCCCCTCGAGCAGGAGTTATCCAAGGAAGTCAGCGGCCTCGACACGATCAGCGGAGTGCCCCGCAAAGCGGTGGTCACCAGCGAAGAAATTCGAGAATCGCTGCGTTCCCCGGTCGAGGCGATCCTCAACTGCATCAAGTCGGTGATTGAACACTGCAAGCCCGAGCTGGTCGCCGACCTGGCCGATACGGGTCTGGTGCTGACCGGCGGCGGAGCGTTGGTGCGGGGGCTTTCGACTTATCTCAACGAGCAGCTCGGAATTCCCGTCCGCGTCGCCGACGATCCGCTCACGACGGTCGCCCGCGGAGCGGCCATTTGCCTCGAGCACCTCGCGCACTGGCGGGACAGTCTCGAGACCTCTGATCGCGATGTTTGAATCCTCCATGCGCCGCCACTCCCGCACCCAATCGACGCTGCTGGCCGCGGCCGCGGTGGTCGCCGTCGCGGTGATGCTGTTTCTGTCCGCTGCCCGCGTGCAACGGAATCTGCGAAGCGTCGTGCTCGACGTCGTCACGCCCGGCCAGGCTTGCGTGCTCGTTCACTACGAAAAAAGCCGCGACTTGGCGCTCGCGCGATACTCGCAGTTGACGTCCGGCGCGGGGCCCAAAGTGTCGACGAACGCGCCTGATGAGAACAATTCGCGACTCGCTGCGCTCGAGCAGGTCTGTCGTAGTCTGCGGTTGGAAAATGCCCGGTTGCGTGAGGAACTCAGCCTGTCGGAAAAATACGGCGTGTCGCCCGTGCCGGCCCCGGTTCAAAGTTCGCGCGATCTAGCGACTGTCGTGCGGGCCGCCGTCATCAGCCGAGGAGCACAATCGGTTGCCGCCGAGCAATTTTTGGGCTCCGGCCACTCGCAGGGAATCGCGGAATCCGACGTGGTGCTCGACGATGCTGCGCCCCGCCTCGACCAGGGTTCCGAAGCGGGCGTTGAGCCAGAGTTGGATGTGTTGATCGGCCGTTGCGTTGTCGGACGAGTCGCATCGGTTGGACACTGGACCAGTGCGCTCGAGCCGATTACCGATCCGCGGTATCGCGGTCTTGCCCAGATCATCCGGCCCAGCGATCAGGGGGGCTCGTTTGGCGCTGAGGGCATTCTCATCGGTCAGGGCACCGAGTTGCTGAAGCTAACTGACGTTCCCACCACGCAGTCGGTGCGCGTCGGAGACGAAATTTACACCAGCGATCGCGACCGTCGGTTTCCTATTCCGCTTTACTACGGCCGGGTCGTGCGAGTCGAGGAGGCCGGCCGCAATTGGGACATTTCGGTGCGCCCCGCTGTCCGCGTCGGCGATCTGAAGACGGTCGCGGTGCTCAAGTTCAGTCGGCCTGCGGGAAAAACGTTGGCTGAATAGCCCGTCGGGGCGAAACGTGAATTGACCATGAGATTATCGTCACCCATGAGATATTTTTTGACAGCGATGTTCCTGGCGGCGGCCGTGTTATTGCAACCGGTCGTCGATCAAGCGTTTGCCGGCTTTGCAGCCCGCCCAAATCTGCAGCTGGCGCCTTTGGCTATTTGCGTTTCCTTGTGCCCTGGTGCGCCGGCCGTAATCTGCTGCGGCCTCCTTGGGCTGATCTTCGACTGCCTGGCCGGACCGCAATTGGGAGCGCGGGTCGCCTGCTTTTCCCTGTTGGCTGCTTTGGGATCGATCGCCCTCGGCCGGACCGAGGACTCCTGGCTTCGGCGCGTCGCAGCTTGGGCAGCCATCCTGTTCGCCGCCGAAATGCTCTTGCGGATCATCGCCGTGTCGTCGCTGGGCGGGACATTTCGGCCAGCGGCGGCGGCCCTCGAAGCGGCCCTTTCGGCGATGGCAACCACGACGCTGCTGAGTTGTCTGTGGCTCGCCGGACAATTTCTGTCGCGAGGTCCGCGGTCGGCGCGATCACTTCGCCCCTTTGCACCGGCGATCGGTCGCGCGGCAGGCGGGGATTGACCGCAATGGACAATCGCGTCACGAACATCTTTGCCAAGCCAACCAACGCCCGACCGCGCTTCGATGCCGGTCAATTCGGCGACCGGAACGCGGCTGGCAGCAGCCGCCTGGTCTGGCTGTTTATCGCTTTCGCGGTGCCGCTGGTTGCAGAGGCGGCGCGGCTCGTCCAGCTTCAGTGCTTCCTGGCTGACGACTACATTGCCGCGTTCGAGACCACGACCGAGAGTCTCGAGGCGATCCCCAGCATCGACGGCCGAATCTACGCGAGCGAGGGACGCGTGCTCGCCGAAGACGTGGAGCGCTTCAACATCAGCGTGCACTATCGGTGGCTCGAAGATCCGCCGAACGAGCACTGGTTGACCAAACAGGCTCTGTCGGGGCTCTCCCGCGCCGAGCGCCGTAATCGGGTGATCGTCGAGGCGCAGAGGCAAAAAATCCTCGCCCGCCGCGACGCTCTGTGGACACGCCTGTCGGAGCTGTCCGGCTTGTCGCCCAAATCCCTTTCCGAGAAACGGGCCGCGATCCAACAGCGCGTCGAGCGGATTGCAGCTCGACTCGCGGAACACCAGGCCGCGCGCGAAAACGAGGTGTCCGCTGAACCCGTCGTTCCAGACGCCGACGGCGTGGGAATGCGACGGGTCTGGAAGCTTTTCACCGCGGCCCTGACAACTCCGCCGCGGCGTGAGGCAGACGAACCGATCATTGCCCGCGAGACGCTCGACTATCATCCCATCATTCAGGACGTGCCTCTGGAGATTCGGGCACAGATCGAGGCGCATCCCCGCTGGTTTCCCGGCGTGCGTGTCGGTTGCCTGTCTCGGCGTGTCTATTACGACACTGCGTTTGCGCCGCACGTGGTCGGTGCTCGCGTCCCCGCCACGGCTGCCGAGCTGGGTAACCCAGCGCTCAGCTTACGTCGAGCTGAGAATAGAGAATCGTCGAACGCACCATCCGGCGAAGATCCACTTGATTACCGGCCCGGGGATCGCATCGGACGCGGCGGTGTCGAGGCAGCGTATGACTCGCATTTGCGTGGACTTCGTGGCCTGCGGCGGATCACTCGAAACCGGTACGGCGAAATCGTGCGCGAGGAAACAATCCGCTCGCCGCGTCCTGGCGGAAGTATCGAACTGACGTTGAACACGGTCGTTCAGACGAAGATGGAGCGATTGCTCGACGCAGCGTTGAACGCCCGGCCAGAGAGCGATCCAAAAGCGGCCGACGCGCACGTTCCGACTGGGGGTGCGGTTGTGGCGCTCGACGTTCAGAGCGGCGCCGTGTTCGTAATGGCATCGGCCCCGCGGTTCGATTTCGGTTCGACAGGCGTCCCGGATCCGATGACTTGGAAAGGGCTCCAAGAGGATCCGCGGCGGCCGCTGTTTCATCGCGCCATTCAAGCGGCGCTTCCGCCCGGGTCTGTTTTCAAAGCGCTATCGGCCGTCGCGCTGCTTCAAAGCGGAAAAGTGGATCCGGATGAACGCTTCGAGTGCCTCGGTTATCTCGACCAGCCGAATCGCTTCCGCTGCCCGATTTATGTGCAGCAGAAAGTCGGTCACGGACCGGTCGATCTGAGCCAGGCCCTCAGCCGTTCTTGCAACGTTTATTTTTTCCACGCGGCCGACCGCATCGGCCCGCAACCGATCGTCGATTGGGCGCGACGATTTGGCATCGGGAGCGCGAGCGGCATCGATCTCCCCTTCGAGAAATCGGGCAGCCTCCCCGATCCGGACGCGTCGGACCACGGCGACCCCGGAAAATCGGTCACCAGTCGTTGGCACCGAGGTGACACGCGAACCCTCGCCATCGGCCAGTCGAGCCTCACGACGACGCCGCTGCAGATCGCCCGATTGATGGCAGCGATCGCCAATGGCGGCGACCTGGTGACGCCGTTTGTGGCTCGCAAATCGGGACCGCGATTGGCCGACGACGACTCCGCAAGCGGCCTCTCCCGCCGCGTGCCGATCCCCGGTCTTTCGGAGGGAACGCTCGCGCGAATCCGAACTGCGCTCACAAAGACCGTGTCCGATCCGTCCGGCACAGCCTATAACAGCGTCCGCACCAAGGACATCGCCATCGCCGGTAAGACGGGAACCGCCCAGGCAGGCAAGGGTCAGGCCGATCACGCCTGGTTCGCGGGCTACGCCCCGGCGGCCAACCCGCGTGTGGCCTTCGCTGTTGTGCTCGAACACGCCGGCTCGGGCAGCAAAGCGGCCGGCCCCCTCGCCCGCCAACTCGTCGAAGCCCTGTTGGCCGACGGCGTCCTGCAGCCGGAGCGCGTCACGCTCGCGCGAGTGGCGTCTGCGCCAGCCGTGGTTTGTAGGGTGGGACAAGTCCGCCAGAGGCGGACGCCGGCCCACCATTCTGCTCGTTCACACTCCGTCGACTACGCCCCGCGCGAAACGGTGGGCCATCGGCCCGAAGCGGGCCTCGTCCCACCCTACGACGGCCACTGCGTCGCCTCCTTGTCGGCCAATTTGCTAAGCTAAGCCGCATGGGAGAAGCAGCCGAGCATTTGTTTAATCGCAAGAGTGCGGCTCCCGTGCTGATCGCGGCGATGCGCGAGTTGGCCGACCGCAACGGGCGAACGCTCGAATCGATGGACCAGATGCGCTTGGGTGACGCGTACGACCTGGCTGTTGAGACCTACGGCGGCGAGCTCCCCGAGTACTGGCGGATCTGGAACGATTGGAACACGGCCTCGGACGATCCTGCGCCGATGGGCGACCTGTAGTCGCAAAAAAAGGCAATCGACGGCGATGACTCGGCGCGTGGTCCTGGCAATGAGCGGTGGCGTTGACAGCTCCGCCGCCGCCGTTCTCCTCAAGCGCCAAGGATACGACGTCATCGGACTGTTTATGCGGTCGGGCGCGACCGAAGAGGCCGTTTGCGCGACGGCCGGTCCTTCGCTTCCAATTATTTCGGCGAACAGTGTCGGCACCGAGCCGCACAGCGTGCGTGGCAAAGCCTCGCACAGGCAGGGCTGTTGCAGCGCCTCCGACGCGGCCGACGCCCGTCGCGTGGCCGATCTGCTCGATATCCCGTTCTACGCGCTCAACTTTCAGGACGCGTTCGGACGGATCAAGGACTACTTTGCCGACGAGTACCTGAGCGGCCGCACGCCCAACCCGTGCGTGATGTGCAACAACTGGCTGAAGTTCGGCAAGCTCTGGGAATTTGCCCAAAAGGTGGATGCCGACGCCATCGCGACCGGGCACTATGCCCAATTGCGAGACGCCGACGGCGAAGACCGGCCCGCGTTGGTGCGCGGAGTGGACGGTTCGAAAGACCAATCGTACGTGCTCTTCGGCATCTCGCGAGAACTGCTCGATCGGATCATCTTTCCCGTCGGGGGCTTCGATAAGCCGGCCATCCGCGAGCTGGCGCGAAGCCGGATTGCGCGTGGCCGACAAACCGGATAGCCAGGAAATCTGCTTCATCCCCGACAACGATTACGCGGGCTTTATCCGCAAATATCGCGGACTCGACGACGACCTCTCGGGCGAATTCGTCGACGCGGCGGGGACGGTGCTCGGCCGGCACGACGGCTGCCATCATTTCACTATCGGTCAGCGCCGCGGTCTCGGAGTTGCGTTCGGGTCGCCGCGCTTCGTCGTGGCGATCGAGACGTCGACGCGACGGGTTGTCTTGGGCACGCACGAGGAATTGGCGCGGCAGGAACTCGAGGCCGATCGGCCCAACTGGCTCGTCCCACAGGTCCCCGCAAGTTTTCGCTGCCGGGCCCAGATTCGCTACCGACACGAAGCGGCCGAGGCCGAAGTCCGCGTCGACGACGAGCGGATCCGCGTGCAATTTGCCGAACCGCAATTCGGCATCACGCCCGGGCAGGCGGTCGTGTTGTATGACGACGACCGAGTGCTCGGCGGAGGCTGGATTCGCTGAGCGACGGCGGGCGACAATCTGCCGATCGTTTCGGGCGGCCGCCAACTGTGCTAGAAAAACAACCTTGAAATCTTGACGGGTGGCTGGGGTCGAGCGCAGCGAGCCCCCAGAATCGAACTCACTGGGGGCGAACCGAAGCGGTTCGACCCCAGCCACCCAAGACAGACCACACTCCTGACAGCTATTCACCACTGAGAGTCATCATGAAAGTCGGATTTGGAATCGTCGGCTGCGGGATGATCGCCAATTTCCACGCGAAGGCGATCGAGCATATCCGCGGGGCGAAAATCGTCGCCTGCACCGACAGCGTGCCGGCCTCCGCCGAGCGATTTGCGGCAGCCAACAAATGCCGAGTCTACAAAAGCGTGAGAGAACTCTGCGCCGAGCCGGCCGTCGAGATCGTCACGATCTGCACGCCCAGCGGTTCGCACCGGGATCCCGCGGTGGCCGCGGCAAACGCCGGCAAGCACTTGATCGTCGAGAAGCCGCTCGAGATCACGCTCAAGCGGTGCGACGCGATTATCGACGCCTGCCGCAAAAACAAAGTCATGCTGTGCGCGATTTTTCCTTCGCGGTTCAGCGAAGCCAATCTGGCTCTGAAAGAGGCCATCACGCAGGGGCGATTCGGCAAGCTCACGCTCGCGGACACCTACGTCAAATGGTGGCGGACGCAGCAGTACTACGACAGCGGCGGATGGCGCGGCACCTGGGCGCTCGACGGCGGCGGAGCCTACATGAATCAGGCCATCCACAACGTCGACTTGCTCTATTGGTTCCTGGGCGACGTCGCCGAAGTCACCGGCGTGACCGCGACGCTGGCCCACGAGCGGATCGAAGTCGAAGACGTCGGTGTCGCCGCCCTGCGTTTTGCCAACGGGGCTCTGGGTGTGATCGAAGCAACCACGAGCGCGTATCCCGGCCTGCTGAAAAAGACCGAAATCCACGGCACGCAGGGTTCCGTCATCGCCGAGCAGGACGACATCCTGCTTTGGAGCTTCGAGAAATCGAATGCGAAGGATGCCGCCATCCGCAAGAAGTTCGCGCAGAAAACCGGTGGCACCGGCGGGGCCAGCGACCCGTCGGCCATCTCGTTCGTCGGTCATCAAAAGCAGATCCAGGACTTCGTCACGGCGATCAAGAAGGGCCGCAAGCCAATGGTCGACGGCGAGGAGGGGCGCAAGAGCGTGGAGATCATTCTCGCCATCTACAAGTCTTCCTGGACGGGGCGCCGGGTGTCGCTGCCTCTCGCGGCCGACCCGCCGATCCCCAAGTCGCTGCGGGCCAAGAGCGGCTGAGACGGATTTCCGCCGGGCAGGCTTGCGTCCCGCTTCTCTTCCAGCCGATTTAGGCCTTGATCGAATCGGCCCCTCCGCCGAGAATCCGCCGCCTTCTTGCCGGATTGCTGTCAATTTCGTGGTGGACTCTTCCCGATGGCGACCGCGCTCTGCCGGCGACTCGATCGCGACACGCCGCTGCCGATGTTCGTGGCGTCGATCTGCGTGCTCTTGTTGCTGGCCGGCGAGATCCATTTCTCGCACGGCAAGATGTTCGCGCCGCTGCTGTTTGCCTGCCACATCGGCCTGGCCCTGATCTGGCCCGTGTTTGTGCTCGAGGCCCTGGCTCACGCCTTGGCCCGCAGCCAGCGATGGAAGCAGCACCTGGCCTATTGCCTCTGCCCGCCGCTGAGGCTGGGGGCCCGCGACGCCTCGACGGGCGAGCGGATTTGGCTGCCCCGGCTGGGCTGGACCCTCGTCAATCGCGATCTGGCCGATCGCATGGATCGAACGCTCAACGTTCCGATGATTCTGATCGCGCTGTGCGTGATTCCCCTGTTGGCGCTGGACTATTACCAGCCCGAGCATCATCCGCTCGTGCATCATCTGCACGACGCCGTCGTGAAACCGTCGGCCCAGCCGGTCGCGGCCCCAACTCCGCCGGCCGGAAGCAAGCTTTCGGCAGCACTCGCCTGGGCGCAACTGCCCGCGGTCCGTTTTGCGACGCGGGTTGGCGAGGCGCTGATCTGGACCGCGTTTGCCCTGGAATTTGTGGTGATGATCTCGGTCGTCGACCGCAAGCTGAAATACTGCTTGAAACACTGGATCGATATCCTGGTGATCGTGCTGCCGCTGGTCGCATTTTTGCGATCCCTGCGACTGGCCCGCCTCGCGAGGCTCAACCAGATCGGGCGGTTCACTCGCCTGTACCGGCTGCGGGGATCGGTCGTGAGGGCGCAGCGGGGCATGGTGGTGGCCTCGGTCGTCGAACGCAAACTGCTGCGTAACCCGCGCAAACAGCTCGCCAAGCTCCAAGACGCGCTCGGCGAGAAAGAGCGCGAAGTCGAATCACTCCACACGCAGATTCGCAACTTGGAGCTTGAAATCCGGCGCCAGGACGAGGCCGGGCGCCGCGTCGCGTGATCCTTGCGAACGAATCGGTTCATTCGCGAGAACTCGTCTGCGCCACGCGTCTGAGGAATCTCACTGAGGCCGAGCGTACCAGCGCGCCGCCGAGCGTCGGAAAGAGCGCCACAAATGCGCTCAAGGGCCGCTGCGGGGGCCAGTTCACGATCAGCTCGGCCTTGTCGCGTTCGACCGCACGCACGACAGCCTCGGCTACGCGGTCCACGGTCGTCGAGCCGACAAAAAATGGGGACCGACGTCCCGATTTTTCGCGCATGCGATCGTAAATTCCTCCCTGCACGGTGAAACCCGGACAAATTGCCGACGCGGAAACGCCGCGGCCGTGGTACTCGGCCCGCAAGGCCTGCGTGAAGTTGATGAGTCCGGCCTTCGTGGTCCCGTACGCCGCCCCAAAAGCCGGGCCGAACTTGCCCGCCGTCGATGCCATGTTCACCACGTGTCCGCGACCCGCCGTTAGCATATGCGGGATCACGAGCCGCGTGAGCAGCAGGGCCGACGTAAGATTGGTGGCAATCGTATCGGCGATGCGGTCCAGCGGCAGCTCTTCGTAGGGGCAAAAGGCCTCGACGCCGGCGTTGTTCACCAGCACGTCGATCGTGCCGAATTCGCGAATCGCCCGGTCGACCAGCGCTTCGAGCGCCTCGAGACGGGCAACGTCGGTCGGTACCGCAATCGCTTTGACCCCCGACGCGCGCAACGCAGCAGCCGCCGATTCCAGCGGTTCCGGACGCCGAGCGGCAAGCACCAGATTCGCCCCGGCCTGTGCCAGTCGCCGCGCAACGGCCAGCCCGATTCCGGCCGAGCCTCCGGTGACGAGTGCCGTGCTGCCGCGAAGCTCGATCCGCCCAGGCTTAGGCATAGCACCTCACAAACATGCCACCTCGCAGGTCTGAATGCGTCCGCGGATGACCTTACACCCGCCTGGAAGCGGATAATAGACCGTCGATGAACCCCACGCGACTCCAGGCTCGGTCCTGCTCAAGTGCTTTATTCTCGTCGCAAATCTTTTTCCTGAAGGGGTTTAGTCCGGTCGAATCTTTTTCAACGCTGCTCACGAGTGGGTGCCGGTTCCGCCGAAAGTGTCCCGTCCCATGAAAGGTGTCCCGTCCCACCACATCAGTCCCGTCCCACCGCACTAGTCCCATCCCGCCACACCAGTCCCGTCCGACCACAGCAGTCCCGTCCGACCACAGCAGTCCCGTCCGACCACACCAGTCCCGTCCGACCACACCAGTCCCGTCCCACCACAGCAGTCCCGTCCCGCCAACACCAATCCCGTCCCAAGAGAGTTGTCCCGTCTCCAGGCAACCGTCCCGATCCCCCGACCGATTCTCCCATTTGTGAACACCGTTCAAAAATTTGAACGAACCGCGGACCCCGAAGTCGGCTGCCAAGCACGGCGCGACGGGGGGCGAAGCTCTTGTTCCCAGAGGAAAAGATGCCCAACCGGCCAGATCCTGACCGCGCCGTTGTCCGCGTCATTGCTCTACAAGATGCCCCTCTTTCCATTGTCCACGGTTTTGATTTTCAAGCGAGCCCGTTTTTCCACGGGCGTGGAAACAACTCGCGAAATTTTCGTGGGGCTGGGCGCCCCTCTTCTCATTGGCCACCCGGACAATTCGATGGAACGGCGCCCGGGGTGCCCTTACGACGCGGGGAATGGCAAAAGAAAGGCCGCGGACCAGTTCCAGCCTGAAGAGTGACCGCCAGTTCGCGGCGACCCGTTGGAGCATCGTGCTGGCGGCCGGCCGTCGCTCTTCGCCCGACTCGAGGCAAGCGCTCGAGTCACTCTGCCAGACCTACTGGTACCCGCTTTACGCCTATGTCCGTCGGCGCGTGCCGCATCGCGGAGCAATATGGCCGTTGCCACTGTCCTCTGTTACACGGCCGCCGGCTATTCGTTCAAGATCTCGGTCGCCGCCGACAACCCAGCCCATTGGAGGGCTTCGCTGTCCAAATTGGACTCGAGGCTGTCGACTGTCGGCGTTTCCACCAGCGAACCCCGAGTGCTGAGCGCGAAACTTGGCTTGCCCTGTTGTCCCAGGACGATAACCGGGCCGCTCACGTTGAACACTCCCTGCGAGACGCCGTCGATCGTTACGGCAATCCCTCCGTTCGCCGCGGCGCCAATGCTGTACGAATTGCCGGGGGTCTCCCCGATAATGAGGGCCGTCTGATTGGGGTTGAACGGATTGAACCCGATTCGGAGCGAGATCACTCGAATGACCACGGTTGCCGGCAGGCTGGTGTTGCCGAATTGATCGGTCGCGGTCACGGTGACTGTAAAGGTGCCGTCCTGCCGATAGATATGGTTTACCAGGATCGGGAGAATGCCTGCCGTGAACGTCGCTGAGTTGCCGTCGCCGAACGAGATATTGATTTTGAACGGCCCGGACCGCGCAGCGGGAGTCGTGTCGCTCGCCCAGATGATGAAGGGGACCGGCTCGCCGGGAACGACAATCGGCAAAAAGGTCAAAAGATTCACCGTCACCGGGGGAGCAACCACGGTAAGTGCGACGGTTGCAGAAGCGCTTTGATTGTTGCCCAGGTCCTTGAACGTCACGGCCAACGAAGCAGGACCCGAATAACCGGTTGTGGGCGTGAACTGCAGGCCGTTCAGGGCCGCGTTGAGGTTTGTCAACGTTCCCGTCACCGTCATCGACGCCGAATTGTTGGACCCCGACGTGAAAGAGAGCCCCGTCGTCGTCGTCAAGGTTAGGGTTCCGTGGGTGACGGAGAGCGTGAGCTGTTCGACGCTACCGCCCGCGCTGGGGTCCGTGATTGTGATCGGATTGCCGCCCGCGCTCGAAAAGACGAGCGACGTATTCTCGTTCACCGAGGCGGTGGCCGGCGCGTTGACTCCCAGCGGCGCGAGGACCGTGATGGCGACGCTCGCCGTCCCCGTGAGGCTGTCGGCCGTGTCTTTGTCCGAGAGAGCCAGTGTGGCGTCGCCGGCGTAGCCGGTCGTCGGCGTATAGGTCAGGCTCGGAAGATCGCTGTTGAGGCTGGCCAGCGTCCCGCTCAACGTGACCGACGCGGTGCCGTTGCCCGTGACCGTCAAGCCGGTGGCCGTTCCCAGCGACAGCGTTCCATGACTAACCGTGAGAGTCAGTTGCTCGGCTGTGCCGCTCGGATCAGTGACGCTGATCGCGGTGCTACCGGTGAAGGCGAAGCTACTGGCGTTCTCATTGACGGACGCAGTGAGCGGGGCCGTGATTGTCGGCGGCAGCGGATTGATGGTGAGCGCGACCTGCGCGGGACTCCCTTGCGCCTGGTCGGTCGTGTCGAGGACGGTGAGTTTCAGCGCGTCGGAACCGTTGAAGCCGGACGTGGGCGCGTAAACCAGGCTTGCCAGTGCCGTATTCAATGCCGAGAGCGAGCCACTGACCGAGAGCGATCCTGTTCCATCGCCCATGGTCGACACGCCCGCAGAGTTGAGCGTGACCGTGCCGTCGGAGACATTCAAGGTGACCGTTTCGTTGTTGTTTCCACTTCCGGCCGCGTCGGTCACGCTGATGGCGTTGGGTCCCAAAAACGCGAACGAGCCGTTCTGATTCAGGCTCTCGGCCGAAGGCGCGTCGAGCACGGGCAGGGGATTGATTGGGAAGACAACCGGTAAGCTGGTTGTATCTGAAACGTAATTCGGATCGCCGCTCAGGAATGACGCGACCACCGTGTATGTGCCGGGGGCGCTCGGGGCAGCAGCGGACGGAGTGCCGGTGGTGGTGTTTCCCGGGAAATAAACGAACGAGAAGTTGCCTTCGACCGTGACACCGCCCACGCCGGTGACAGTTGCCGTGGCCGGAAACGGGTTGCCGTCGAAGTTGCCGCCGGCATCGCTGGCGACGACGGTGGGCGTCGCCTGCGAGATGACGAACCCCGTTTCCTGACCGTTGGCCGTGTAATCCTGACTTCCGGCGAATAAAGCGGCAACGCTGTATTGACCAGCGTCCGTCGGTGGGCCAGGCAACGCCGGGCTCTCGAAAGCAATTCCCAGGAAGTAGACGAAGGTCAGAGGAACGCCTTCGAGGGTGGGTCCCGGCGTGTTGTCCACACCCGCCACGACCCCGGCGATTGTCCCTGTCGCGGGAAACGGATTCCCGTCATACGTCCCGCCCAGGTCGGACACTGTAATCGTCGGCGTCGCTTGCGAGATGACGAACGCGACGCCCTTGCCCAGGGCCTCATAATCCTGGCTTCCCGCGAACGAAGCCAGCACCGTGTACTGCCCCGCAATAGTCGGCGGCCCGGGCAGGGGCGTGCCAGAAATACTCGTGCCTGCGAAGTAACTCAAGATGAGGGAAACGCCTTCGAGGCTGCTACCGGGTGTGTTATCGACGCCGGGGACGACTCCGGCGATCGTGGCGGTCGCTATAGCAGGGCTGCCATTGAAGGTGTCGCTGGGGTTGCTCACGGCAATCGTAGGCGTGGCTTGGAAAATGAAATACGAGTGGCCGGCACCAAGGGGGGAGTAGTCCTGACTTCCGGCGAAGGAGGCGAGCGCGGTGAACTCACCGGCGGTGCTCGGTGGCCCCGGCAGCGGAGTTCCGGTGAAGTTCGTGCCCGTATAGTAGGTGAACGTCAGGGGGACGCCTTCCAGACTGCTACCAGGAGTGTTGTCGACACCGGGCACGATGCCGGCGATGGTCGCGGTCGCCGGGAACGGACCACCGTTGTAGACCTCGGGAGTGCCCGTGTTCGTGAAAGTGATGACCGGCGTGGCCTGGAAAATCTGGAAATGGACCGGCGAACTTGGGCCGTTCGTGTAATCAGGATCCGCGCTGGTGAACGACGCGACGGCCGTGTAAATGCCGGGCGAAGTGGGGGCTCCGGGCAACGCCGGTCCGCTCGTGCCGTTGCCCGTGTAGTAACTGAACGTGAAGCTGCCCGGCACCGGCAGTCCGGCAGGCCCCGTCGCGGTTGCCGTTGCCGCGAACGGATTGCCGTTGAAGGTGCCGGTTGAATCTGTGGCCATAATGGTCGGAGTCAACAGGGGGGTCGTGCTGATCTGCGTGGTGAAAGTCAGCGTCATCCCGTCGACGGTGTACTGCATCTGAATGAAGAAGTCGGTCGCCCCGGTCGTCGGCGGGGTGACCTGCGCGACGTAAGTCCCTCCGCCCTGGTCCGTCAGAGTCGAGCTGGTCCAGTTGGCGCCGAATGTCTCGAGCCGGAAGTCGCGGTTGGTCGTGTTGGTCGCCTGCCACATGGTCACTGAGGACGGCGTGGTGACCGAGTTCAATGTGATCGTCGTTCCCGAATTGCTGACGTTCCAGGTGAACTGCGGCAGCGAGGCTCCGTCGAGCAGAGCCTTTTCAAAGTCAATCCCGCCGACGTAAGCATCGTTGTCGAGCGAGTGGTCGGTATTGGGGACATAGCGCAGATAATTCTCGCCCGGCAGATTGCTGAAGTAGAACTGGGCTCCCGGTACGAAGAACTGGTCCCCCGTTGAATCGACGAGGTATTTCGGAATGTCGTAGGTCGAGCGGTCGACGTAGTCGTTCGGGTCGACGATTGAGAGCAGCGAACTCATCTGAGGCGTGCCAAGAAAATTGAACACGCCGTCGCCGGTGTAATCTTCCACCGCCGTCGAGTCGCCGTTCACGGTGTTTTGCGTGACGCCGACGTACGTATCGAGCTGGCTTTCGACCTGGTCCGCAAGGTTCAAGCCGTCGAAGACATAGGGGACGATGGCAACTACGCGCGTGTCGACGGCCGGTGTCAGCCAGGTCGTCCAGCCGCGTTTGGACGCGCCGGTGACGATGAAGTTGTCGACGGAGAACGTCCCACCCGACTGGCTCGACACGAACGACTGAGTCGTGTCCATCGCGCGCACCGCGCTTTTCACCATGGGCAAAAGCAGAGGCCAATCCTGGCCGTTGCCGTCCAAGAATTGCTCGAACGTGTAGGCAACGATCTGGTCCTCGGTGAGGGGTGTCGTCTCGCCCTGTGCCGGGAATGTCACCGGTTCATTGGGGACCGTCGGCAGAAAGACGGTGATCGCGTTGAGGGTCGTCGCGGTGGTCAGGCTCAGCGAATCAGGCGAGGTGGGCGCCGTCGCCGAGTTTGTTCCTCCGCCGATATTGAGCACGGCCGTGTGTGTGCTCACGGTCGTCGGCACGATGATCTGCACCCAATGCTGCCAGACTTGCGAATCGCCCGGCGATGGGGTCCAGGTCTGCGAGATCATGTTAATGACGTAATCGGTGTAGCCCGGACCAGTCAGCGTGCTGTTGAGCGAGAACGTGTACGACGAATCGGGAGCGGCGACGTATGTGTCGAGCGCCGTGATCTGAGACGGGGTCAGCGTCGGCAGCGTCGAATTGCCGCCCGGCGTCCCGCCCCCCGGTGTCCCGCTCAAGAGGGCCCGGTCTTCGAGCACCTCGATCCGCGCACTGGCGGAAACAACGCCCCAGCGGCGACGCCGGGAGGAGAAGCGCCGTTCGCGATTGCGCGAACCGTTCGATCGACGGCTCGGGGGGAAAGAACGGAACAGGCCGGCGTACCAACAGTCGAGCCGCATTCTTGCTCCGATAGAACGGAGAATGTGAAATGAGTTTGACGGTTGAACAGATTAAACGGGCTGACCGATCGCTCGCAACCAGGAATTTGTTGAATTTCGCGGCTTCGGCGGTCCGCGACGGCGCCACCACTACGCGCGGTTGCTGCAAGATGCGGCGAACTGCCGGGCTTCCCGCTCGCAGAGGCACATTCGCACGCAGCTACTTGACCAATCGCCCCAGAAGGTCAAGAGGTGTTGCCTCAGGTTGCGGATTCCGCTGTTTGTTGGCGCTGCCGACCGCCTTATCCCAGTCTGGCTTCCAAGGCTTTTTCGGGGCTTTGGCGGCGGCTTTGTGGTCGATGCGTTTCGCGTTCGGGAAGGACGCCAGGTACGACGCGGCCATTTCCTTCTGAATGCGGTCGCTGAGTTTCCGGTCGAGCAGATTCATGTGGTTCTTGCCGGGGATCAATTCGACGACCGCGTCGCTCTTCAGTTTTTCCAGCGCCTGTTTCAGCAGCCGGGCCGCGCCTTCGAGATAGAACGTGTCTTCGGTCCCCATAAAGACGTGCAGCTTGCCGGCGAGCTTGGGCGCCAGGTGATCCCAGTTTCTCTCCAACACGAGATGAATGTCGTAGGACTCCCAGGCCTTCGCGATAGCCGGATCGATCGCTCCGGTTTTACGGTCCCAGAGCGGTTGCGGGCGCCGAATGCCGCTCGTCACTTGGGAACCGTCGGCGGCCGGGGCGCTGGGTCCAAAGACGGCCTCGAAGCTCATCAGCTGCCCGCCGGGTCCGAGCACATCTTCCATTTCGCAGAAGTTCCGATAATAAAGCACGGGCTGCAGACCGAATCTCGCCAACGGGCGCTCGTTTTTCTGCGAATCGACGTACATGTTCGTGCCGGGTTGATAAATGTCGATTTGCTGGAAGTCGCGAAAATCGACCGGGTCGGGCGATGTGCTCCACGTTCCGGCGAAATCCTCGGGGTGGCTGATCTGCACCCAAAGCGAACTCCAACCGCCGGACGAATGACCTGTCAAAAATCGCGCCCGCGGATCGGCGACAGTGCGGAAGGCCCGATCGAACGCGGGCAAGAACTCGGTCACGAGCGCCTGGCCCACCGGCCCGTTGTTTGCCGAGTCGGCGAAAACGTGATGGCCCAGCGGGCAGCTCGGCTCGAGCACCACGCGGATAAACTCCACGCCCCCCGATTCCTCCACGAACCGCTGCGAGCGGGTGACGTAGTGCGTCCCGCCGAAGCCGGGAATGATGAACAGCGTCGGATAGCGGGCCGTCGAATCGCTCCGATAATTCTTTGGCAAAAACACGGCCGCACTCAGCGAAACGTCGCGCCCGTAAAAATCGGAGAGCAGCTTCGAGTGGGCGAAGAACTCTTTGCGGGTCTCGGTCTCGACGAATCGCTTGGGAGCCACGAGATGATCGACGACCAACACGGGCGGCTTTACCGACGGCTCCGCGGTCTTGATCACCTGGCTGTAGCCGTTCCCCGGCCCGGTACCGACCTCTCGCTCGAACGGATTGAAGCGGACGACGGCCTGCGCCGACTGTTTGGCGAGCTTCAGTTTCGCGAGCGGCTGCGGGTAGGCGAGGATGGATTTGTCTGAGCTCGCGAACTCCAATGCGTCGTCGGGCTTCCAGTCCTGCACGTCGCGGGCGATGAATTGTCCGGGCGAGAACCAACCCGAGTCGTGCCGCGGCTCGCTCCCACTATTGAAGAAGATATACACCCGGCCGGTGTACGGCCCCTTGTGCACGCTCTCCGGGAACTTCACGGAAAATCGCCAATCCTCGGCGCCGCGCGGGAGGGGAGCGAAACTTGCAAAAGCGCCGTTGCCAGCGCAATCAGGCCGCAGTGTGCTCGAGATGGTCGTAGAACAGATTTCATCCGAAGTGGCGCCTTGTAGAAGCCCGTGGATCTTCCGTCCAATTGCCAGACTATTGATTATGCTCAATCGACCGCTCGGAAGGAAAACCGACGCCAAGAAAATCGCGCCGAACCCTTAAAACCGCTTGCTCCCGAGATACTTCCATGCAACCCGGCAATTTTCCCGACGACCGTCTCGTGCGGCTTGAAACGGCGATCATGCAACTCGAGCACGACGTCGAACAGCTGAACGAATCTCTCGTCACCCAGCATCGGGCGCTCGAGGCACTGCGAGTCGTCGTCGAACGGCTCGAGTGGAGGCTCGATCGCGAAAGTTCGGCGCCGCCGGAGACGCGAGACCCCGAGGAGGAACGGCCGCCCCATTATTAATCGAGATCCGAACGCCAAGGATCAGCGTCTTACCTCGAAGTCGGGTCATTCCGTCGGCCCTGCGTTATTGGGCTTTCGTGCTTCGCCCTTAGTATTCTGTTGGCGGATTTCGCGGGCGAGTTCGGTTAGAATCGCGTCGCACGCGGCTGCGGCCGGTTGATCGCGGCTGCCAGGTTGCTGTTTCGGGGACGTCTTTGATGAGCAACGAACGCTATTTTCCCGGCCTCGAAGGAGTGATTGCCGGCGAGACCGCCGTTTCGACAGTTGAAGGCGGGCTGACCTACCGCGGGTATGCGATCGAAGAATTGGCCCAGCAGGGATCGTTTCTCGAAGTCGCCTACCTGCTCTTGTACGACGACTTGCCCTCGCAGGAGGAGCTGGCCGATTTTCAGTCGGTGCTGTCGGAATCCGAAGACGTCGACCCGTCGATCCTGGAATTTATCGCCCACATTCCGCTGCACGTGCCCGCGATGGACGTGCTCCGCACGGGGGTGAGCGCCCTGGCCCATTTCGATCCCCAGCTTGCCGATGAAGGGGTCGACGCCAACCGGGCCAAAGCCATTCGCATGCTCGCGCGGATTCCCGTGCTGATCGGCGCTCGGCACCGCGGTGCCCGCGGATTGCCACTGATGACTCCCAACCCGGAACTCGGCTTTTCGGGAAACCTGCTCTACCTGATCACGGGCAAGGAGCCCTCTCCCGCCCACGAGCAGGCGATGGACGTGTCGCTGATCCTCTACGCCGAGCACGAATTCAACGCCTCAACCTTCACCGCGCGAGTCGTCGCCTCGACGCAGTCGGACATTTATTCGGCGATTACCGCCGCGATCGGCGCCCTCAAAGGTCCCCTGCATGGCGGGGCGAACGAGCGCGTGATCGAGGTGCTGAACGAAGTCGCCTCGCCGGAAGTCGCCGAAGAGTGGGTCCGCGACGCGCTGGCGAAGAAGCGGCGGATCATGGGTTTTGGCCATCGCGTTTACAAAGACGGTGATCCGCGGGCCGTGATTCTGCGCCAGCACTGCCGCAAGCTGGCCGAGGAGAGCGGGTCGAACGATCTCGAGCAGATCGCCGACACGATCGAATCGCACGTGCGCGCCGAGAAAGGTCTGCCGCCGAATCTCGATTGGCCGAGCGCCCGGCTCTACCACTACATGGGACTGCCGGTGGAACTCTACACGCCGCTCTTCGTCGCCAGCCGTGTCGTCGGCTGGGCTGCGCCACGTGATCGAGCAATCGGAAAACAACCGCCTGATTCGCCCCCGCTCGAACTACACGGGACCCAAGGAGCGCAAGTTCATCGCGCTGCCAGACCGGGGTTGACAACCGCAACTCGCCCGCGGGTTCACGGCAACGGCTGCCACAGCTCGAAACGATTTCCTTCCGGATCGGTCGCCCAGCCGAAGCGACCGTAATCGTAGTCCTCGACCTTGTCGTCGACTTTCGCGCCGGCCGCCCGCAGCTGAGCCAGCATGGCGTCGAGATCGCGCACGCGGTAGTTGACCATGAATGGCGACGGCGTGCCGAAATACGGCGTGTCGGCCGGAAATGTCGCCCAGACGGTCATCTCGTCGGAGCCAAGCGACTTCAAGGACCCAAATGTCTGCCCCGCCTCGACCGGAATGCCCAAGTGCTCGCGATACCAGTCCGCCAAGGCGACCGGGTCGTTAGCCCTGAAGAATATGCCGCCGACTCCGACTGCGCGTTCCATTGCGGATCTCCTGGTGATCAGCCGACACCTGTCCGAATGACAGCCCTTCGTTCTACAATTTCCGCTAGCGGCTTCGCCACGGCCAGAATCACCTCTAACGATTGCCCACAAGATTCCAAGCGGAAGTCGTCGCCCGGCACTTGATGCCGAGAGGATTTCGCTGAGAGGACCGGAGCCCATGACGACCGTTCGATCCTCCTCCCGCTTTCGAGTCACGACCGGTGCTCTTGCCCTGATTTCCGCGGCAGCGGTGCTCGCGGCATGGGGGCTCATGCTCCACCCGTGGACAGAGCCTAATGCCGCACCGGCAAGCCCAGCGCCGACGCCCCCGCAGGTCGTCTCTCGCGGGATTTCGCGAGACGAATTCTACCGGCGCGAGCTGATCCCTTTGCTCGATAAGGCGAACGCCAAGAACCGCGCGAGCGCCGACAAGGCCTTGGATCGGCTGCATCAGGAATTTGACCGCTTCCGCTCTGGCATCCCCGGTTTCGTCGATGATGTGGCGTCGTGGCGGACGCGCTTTGGCATCATGCGGCGGCTCTCGCGGGACAAGTGGACGAACTTTTGGAAGGCGGCGGACGACGCGGAATCCGAACAAGTCAAAAACTACATGATCAATAAGTTCGAGTACCACATCCTGGCGCAAGACGAGCTTCAAAAGGCCGTCGCCGCCAGCCTGAGCGAATTTAAGGACGACGTCGCCGCTACACGCAATCGGATGCTTGCCGATATGAGCGTCGCGCTCACTACGGCTGACATGAACCTGGACTTTCCGCGGCCCGACCTGGCATCGTTCCAAAAAGAATTCGACGAGTTCATCGGCAAGCGCGTCGAGGCCGACGCCACGGGTTCACTGGTGAACGCAACGGTAAACTTGCTCGCGAACGGCGTCGCGGGATTCGCTGCCGAGCAGTTGGTCGCTCAGATCATTGTTCGTTTCGTGGCGACCCAAGCGGTCGCGGCCGGCGTCGAAGCCGCCGCTGCGGGGGGATCCTCCACAGCAGGCGGCGCGACGCTGGGCGGGGCGGCAGGATGGCTCGGAGGTCCGCTCGGCGCCGTGATCGGGGTCGGTGCCGGCCTGGCCGTTGGCGCAGTCGTCGATTGGTGGGTGACTGACAGGTTCAAAGCGAATTTGACCGAGCAATTGACAACGTACCTGGACAACCTCGAGCGGGATATGATTAACGGCGTCGCGGCGACTGCTGACCAGCCCGCCCGTGCCGGTTTGCGCGAATCGCTACACACGGCAGCCGACAAGTTCCACGCAATTCAAAGCCAGGCTGCGCTCAATGCGCTCTAGAGCGACTCAAACCCAAGTGTCGCGGTGTCGCGGGCATTGGTATCTACACATTTTTCAGTTTTGAGTAAAAGGGCCTGGATGGTGTGCCTCTTCCCCACATGGACGTGCGGTTGCAGAAGCGGTATGTGCGGCTTGTGATGCAACATATGAACGCAGCAACTCAGCTGGCGGCTGGCATTCGAGGCTTGCCTGCGGTCGGTAATTCGTTCGCTGCGACGCAGGCGGCGTGGCGGTTTTTTTCGAAATTCGCGGGTGAGCTTGCCGGCTCTGGCGGAACCTTTGCGTGAGTTGGGTTGTCGAGCGATCGGCCAGAGCGCTTCCGATTACGCGTTGTTGGTGCACGACTGGTCGAAGGTCGATTACGAGGGCCATATCTCGAAGACGGATCAGCTCCAGTTGAGCAACTCGCTGGATCGCGGCTATGAACTGATGACCGCACTGCTTGTCGATGCGTCGACGGGAAGTCCCTTGGCTCCCATGGAACTCAGCCTCCTGGCATCCGACGGACGGCATTCCACCGGCTCCGGCCGTCCTCAGCGGTCGCTGCCCCACTTGGCGCAATTGCTCCCGACGATGCAAGCCAGTCGTTGTTGGAACATCCGGCAGCGGCTGGTCCATGTGATCGACCGCGAAGCGGATTCGGTGCATCACTTCCGTCAGTGGGAGCAGAAGGGGCATCTGTTCCTGGTCCGCGGGGATGACCGGCGGGTGGAGTACCGGGGGCGTTCGCTCCTGCTCTCCGAGATTGTGGAAATCCTGCGGAAAGAACGGGTTTTCCAGGTGACACGTGACGTCCAAGTCCGCGGAAAAGGCGGCAAATTGTCGATCGCCCAGGCGAGCGTGGTGCTCTCGGGGCCTGCCTGGCACAGGGGCTCTAAGGGCAAAAGACGCCGCGAGTACGGGGCTCGTCTGGATCTGCGACTGGTCGTTGCTCAGGTCCGCGGTGCCAACAATCATTTGCTGGCGCAATGGTGGCTGCTGACGAATGTCCCGGACGAGGTACCCGGATCGGACATTGCCTTGTGGTATTACTGGCGCTGGCGAATTGAATCGTTCCATAAGCTGCTGAAGTCTGCAGGGTTGCAATTGGAATCGTGGCAGCAGGAGTCGGCAGGCGCCATCGCCCGGCGACTGCTGGTGGCCTGCATGGCCTGTGTCGTCGCCTGGCAACTGGAAGCTCAAACGACCCCGGCCGCCAAAAGCTGCCAAACATTCATCGTTCGACTGAGTGGCCGGCAGATGAAGCGGTCGCGCCCGGTCACGACCTCCGCCCTTCTCGCTGGCCTCCATGTGCTGCTCGTCATGCTCCAGGTCTTGGATGAATACACTCCCAATCAAATCCGCCAAATCGCCACTCAAATCCTCCCGGAACTCCGACGGAGCGGGTAAGAAGCAGGCAAGAATTGTGTAGATACCAATGGTGTCGCGGGCGAAAATACTGGACAAATCCTCAAACGCGGTGACATGTGAGTGCGACCAGCACGAGTGAGACCAAGCCATGAGACGCTCCCCCTCCCCCGTTTGGATTGTGTCGCTCGGCGTGACGCTGTTGATCGCGACTCCAAGATCTGTGATTTACGCGCAAGAGGGAACGCTGGTGCGTGCCGCGGCCAAGGAAGCGGTTGAATTCTTCGCCGGCCAGGCGGAACGCCAAGGCGCCAAAGCGATGACCAAGGAACTGACGGAATTCGGCGGAGAAACGGCCGTCCGGGAAGTTTTCGATCAAGTCGCCAAAGAGTCGGGCGAAGAAGGGGTCAAAACCCTGGTTCAACTCACTAAGTCGTACGGGCTCGACGCGATTCGAACGGCCAAAGTCGCTCCCCGGCTGACGACGTTGGCCGAACGAGTGTCTCCCGAACTGGCCCCCAGCGCTCTGCGGGCACTCTTGCGCCAGAAGAGCGGGCGGTCTTGGAGCGAATTGGCGACGAGCTGGCTCCGAGCGCGCTGGAAGCGGCCGCCAAACATCCCGGCGTCGGAGTCGAGGTTGTGGACAAACTGGGCCTAGCGGGCGTCAAGGCGAGCGAGCGGTACAACACGGACGCCATCATTCAACTCGCAAGATCGGCCGAGACGAAAACCATCGCCGCATTGCCCGCCGCGGAAAAAACCGGAATCCTGAAACGCGTGGCCCAATTCATCGAACAGCACCCGAAGACGGTGCTCGGCGCCGCCGGCCTCGCTCTCTTTGTCCGCTACAAGGACGACCTCTTGGGCGACAAAGGCGAGATTGTCATCGGTCCCGACGGCAACCCCATCTACGTCCCCAAGACCGGCATCATCGAGCGCTCCTCCAACCGCATCCTCGAGTGGGTCCTGCCGATTGTCGCGGCCATCGTCGGCCTCTGGGGGGCCAACCGACTCTTCTGGGCGTGGCGATGGTCGAAGGTCTCGTATGCGGCGAAGGCGGGGGGTATGGGCCCGCCACGAGAGCCGGCTTGATTTGCGAGTACAACAATCTCCAGCAGATCCGCGGCGTAACGATGCACGAGTGTGAGGGGATCGCGAAGCGAACCTTTTCTTGGCGTTTATGCCTTTCAAAAAGGAACGTCATCATCGGGTGGGGCCTCATGGAACGGTATGTCGTCCTCAGGAGGCTCGTCCTCCCGCGCTTCAACGAGTTCCCGTGGCAATGACTCCCTTGAACGCTTCTCGGCAACGACGCGCCTTTGGTGTTCTTTGTAGACCACGTCGAGCAGCATCTTTTCCAGCGCGTCTCGGTCTTTCTGTGTCAGGACGACTCGATCTTCTTCACGTGCGCTAATTGACCGAATGATTTTGCGCGCGTCCGTTGCTTGTGCAGCCAACACTGCATCTACCTTGGATCGCACATCGACTTGAGATCGCAGAATCTCCTTCAAGATTAAATCCCGCTCCGCATCCGGATTTGGCTGAGCAGGCTCTGTGATTGGCGCCAGCTGCTTGACTTCTTCAAAGACTCGCTCCATTTGGTTCCATACACCGTTAAACGAATCTTCAAATACGTCATCTTCAAGGTCGGGCTCAGCAAATTTCTTAATCGAAAGCAGCATGCGCCGTGTGTCGTCGCGAGTCGCAAACGAGTGCTGAACTTCCGCGAGCGGCCCCTTGACTTGTTCTCGGCCGACGCCAAAAAGGTATGTCCAAATCTTTACGCTGTTCGGCTCTTTGAACTTTTGCACAAGGGCACCTGCCTCATAGTGAAGCCATGGCGCCTCAAGCGCGTGAGGAGTGAGGCAGACAATTCCAGCTTCGCATTCATTCAGCGCTTCAAATAACTTTGTGCGCCACCATTCTCCTGGCGCGATTCCTTTCGATGAAACCCATGGCTTGACCGATTGAATGACACGCCTGATGAGTTTATCAAGGCCTTCCGCAATGCATTTTCCTTGGTCGCCCGACCAGCTTATAAAGATCTTCATAGCGAGCCTTCACATGTAAGCTAAACGCAAGAGTCTACGAGTGTCTTATGACTCGCCGCAAGTAAGGCGGCAGCGACAAAACCTCGGCAAAATTGGTTAGTAGGCTGGCTCGACCTGTGCCGGTCTGACCGGACCGCGGGCTTCTGGGGTGGTGAACACGCCAACCTCAGCCGCCCATTTCTCCACACAATGCGAGCGTTTACGCGATATCGGGCCGACCCCTGATTCCGGCTCCCCGAAGTTCAACTGCCATGAAGATTGCGAACGAGGCGATGATCGCCGCTTACGTCATTGCGAAACGCATTCGCGAGCGCAGGATCAGTATGAGCGCAGGAATCGAGGAATTGCATCGGCGGTTTGGACTCGACCCCAGCTCTGCGAGTCATACGATCAAGAACATTGGACACATGCTTGAGGGGGAAGTTTATAAGCGCACGAACAACGACTTCGCGACCGAGCATTTCCTCAAGATGATTCATCGCGACTACGGTCTCGGCACTCTCAAAAGAGCGGTATCCGCTGTAGACCAACACCTCTCGTACTACGAAAGTCTCGGAAAAGGTAAACGCCGCAGCCTTGCGGTAATTCTTGCAAAGTGGCGACAAATCGCTAACGGTCTCCAGGAGCGCGAGGATATGGGTGGCCGAGAGTCCGGCGCACTTCTTATGGATCTCGACGAAATTGCGAAACAGAAATCCATTGACTCGACGACGAGGGAGACCTTGGTAGCAGCACGACTTGGGCAGGGTGATTTCCGAACTCAAGTGTTTCGTCTGTGGGATAATCGCTGCGCGGTCACGGGTTCGGTGACAGACAGAGCAATCCGAGCATCACACATTAAGCCGTGGCGCGACTCCAGCAACGCTGAGCGACTCGACCCTCACAATGGCCTTCCATTAATTGCAAGCATCGATGCGCTGTTTGATACAGGTTTAATCTCTTTCGAGTCTTCTGGAAGACTAATCGCCTCCTCGTCTATGAATGCGATTGAGCGCAGAATCTTCGGGATCGACAGAGCGACTTTAAGAAAACAGCCAAGCCCAAAGACAGTCGAGTATTTGGCTCAACATCGCGCGAAACACGGCTTCGGCGCATGAGAAGCAATCGCGCGAAGGCAGGGAAGCTCAGTCCCGAGGCCGTGCGAACACAGCATTCCCGCGTACCTCAATCTCGAACGTCCGCACCGGTTCAGTGGCTGGCATGCAGAGCGGTTTGCCGGTGCGGATGTCGAAGCGGGCTCCGTGGCGGGGGCAGGTGATTTCGCACCCTTGCAGCGGGCCGTCGGTGAGGGGCTGGCCGTCGTGGGTGCAGACGTCTTCGATGGCGTAGAAATTATCGCCAACGCGTATCAAGAGGGCGGGCGTTTCGTCGATGATGACCGACCTGCGACCCCCGGGAGGGAATCTCGTCGACGCGGGCCACTTCCTCGAAGTCGGACATCTGAAGTCATCGCCCGTAGTTGTGATGTGGGCGCGGCGGCATTTGTAGGGTGGGACGAGGCCCGCTTCGGGCCGATGGCCCACCAGTCCTAATTCTGTTTGGCTGCATCAAGGCAATGGTGGGCCGGCATCCTCCTGCGGAGGACTTGTCCCACCCTACGGCCGGGGCAGATTTGCGAACGGTCATTATCGGCCGATTCCCAGCTTGCGTTCGACCGTTTTGCTTAAGGTCTCGCGGACGGCCTCGACCGGGATGCGATCGTAGATCGAATGGAAAAATCCCTCGACGATCATGTGCATGGCCTCGAATCGCGACAGGCCGCGGCACATGCAGTAAAAAATCTGCTCTTCGTCGACGCGGCCGGCCGTCGCGCCGTGCGTGCAACGGACGTCGTCTGCCTCGATTTCGAGACCCGGGATCGAATCGCAGCGTGCGGTCGAACTCAATAAGAGTGCGTCGCTGCGCTGGTAGCCGTCGGTCTTTTGGGCGGCTTTTTCGACCTTGATCATCCCTCGCCAGGTGACGCGGGCCTTGTCGCGGAGGACTTCTTTATAGAGCAGGTCGCTCGTCGTGCTCGGGGCGCGATGCGTCTGCTGCGTGTAGTACGAGATGTGCTGGCGATCGGTCGCGAAGGTTACGCCGTTGACCTGAGCTTCAGCCCCCGGCCCGTCGAGCGAAACATGCTGGTGGATGTGGGCCAGCCGGGCGCCCAAGCCGCCGACCGTCCACTGCAGGCGTGCGCTCCGCTCGACGTGTCCCGCCTGGTGGGCGAAGTGATACGTCCGCGGACTCCAGTTTTGCAGTTGTACGTATCGCAGTGAAGACTGCGGGCCGAGTAACAACTCGACGGCGCCCACATGCAGACCCGTGGCATCCGCGTGCGCCGAAGCCGTTTCTTCGAGCAGTGTGGCGGACGAGTCTTCCTCGAGGATGACGAGCGTATGGCTGAAGTCGGCCGCGCCCGGTTCTGAAAGGCCGATCAAACTATGGAGCGGCTCCTCGATCTGCACCCGGCGCGGAACGTAAAGCACCGTGCCACCGGTCCAGAAAGCCGCATGCCAGGCCGAGAAACGGTCAGTCTCCGGTCGGACCGCGCGAGTCATCAGCCGCGACTCGAAGATGTCTCGATGATCTCGCGCGAGTGTCGCTAAGTCCCCGAAGAGCACTCCCTGACGCGCAAACTTTTCGTCAAGCGCGGCACGAGTGGCCCGGCCATTCACGTGGGCCACTCCCCCCACGAAGCGGGCACGGTCGGCAAGCAGCGTCGCGAACTCTGCGGTCGCAGAGGGAGCGGGCAGAATTCGGTAGTCGTCGGCCCGGAAAGCCCGCAGGTCGATCCGCTTGAATTCTTCCGGATCGAGCGGCGCCTCGAGTTTTTGGCCGTAGAGGTCGAAGGCCTTCCGTCGCAAGTCGGTGATCCAGCCCGGCTCATCGCGCGTCTTCAAGAACGCGTCGAAGGCATCGCGATCGAATAACTTCGGACGCCGCTCGGTGGCGGATGTGGGCGAGACTGTCGACGGTGCGGGCATGGGCTATGTAAAAGTTAAGATCGCTCAAAGCTGGGAGGGCGAGGCTCCCGCCGAGCCATTGTCTTCGATAAGGAAAAACGGCTCAGCGGGAGCTTCGCCCTCCCGATTCGGTCAGCCGACCGAGCCTTCCATCTGCAGCTCGATCAGCCGGTTCATCTCGACGGCATATTCCATCGGCAGCTCTTTGACGAGCGGCTCGATGAACCCGGTGACGATCATCGATGAGGCTTCTGCCTCCGAGAGGCCGCGGCTCATCAGGTAAAAGAGCTGCTCCTCGGCGATCTTCGAGACGCTGGCTTCGTGCTCGATCGCGACCTGGTCCTCTTCGACTTCGATGTACGGATACGTATCGCTGCGGCTCGCGTGATCGAGGATCAAAGCGTCGCACACGACGTTCGACTTGCATTCCTTCGCGCCGCGGTTGACCTTCACCAGCCCGCGATAGCTCGCGCGGCCGCCGGACTTCGAGATGCTCTTGGAGACGATGCGACTCGACGTATGCGGTGCACAGTGCACCATCTTCGCACCGGCGTCCTGGTGCTGGCCTTTGCCCGCGAAGGCGATCGACAGAGTCTCACCCCGAGCGCCCGGCTCCATCAGGTAGATGGCCGGGTACTTCATGGTGAGCTTCGAGCCCAAGTTGCCGTCGACCCATTCCATCACCGAGTCAGCGTAAGCGACGGCTCGCTTGGTGACGAGGTTATAGACGTTGCTCGACCAGTTCTGAATCGTCGTATAGCGACAGCGGGCGTTCCGTTTGACGATGATTTCGACGACGGCCGAGTGCAGACTCTCGGAGCTGTACGTCGGAGCCGTGCAGCCTTCGACGTAGTGCACCGAGGCTCCCTCGTCGACGATGATCAGCGTTCGCTCGAACTGGCCCATGTTTTCCGAGTTGATGCGGAAATAGGCCTGCAGTGGAAAGTCGATGTGCACGCCCTTGGGCACGTAGATGAACGAGCCCCCCGACCAGACGGCCGAGTTGAGCGCGGCGAACTTGTTGTCGGACGACGGAATGATCGTCGCGAAGTACTCGCGGAACAATTCGGGATGATCCTTGAGCGCCGAGTCGGTGTCGGTGAAGATCACGCCCTTATTGGCCAGGTCTTCCTTCAAGCTCCCGTAGACGACTTCCGATTCGTATTGCGCTTTGACGCCGGCCAGATACTTTTTCTCGGCTTCAGGGATTCCCAGGCGGTCGTACGTCTTGCGGATGTCTTCGGGGACGTCGCTCCAGTCGCGCTCCTGTCCTTCGGAGGCCCGCACGAAGTAGAAGATGTCCTGGAAATTGAGATCGCCGAGGTTGCCGCCCCAGGTCGGCATCGGCTTCTGGAAGAAGATCTTGAGCGCCTCGAGCCGGAACTCGGTCATCCAGGCCGGCTCGCTCTTCATTTCGGAGATTTGGCGAACGATCTGCTCGTCGATCCCCTTGCGGCTCTTAAAGACGTACTGATCAGTCGGATCGTGAAATCCGTACTGATAGTCGCCAACACCCACGTCGGTTTTCAAATCGGTTGCCACAACTGTTTCTCCCGGAGCCTCGCGGCCCCGTTTAATTTCGCTCGCTTAGGAAGCCGCCATTTCAGTCTCTGGTTGGGTCGGCTTGTCGCCGGCGGTCTTCGCCACAGTTTTTTCCAGGGCCGCCTTTTCCTGCTCGGCCGCGTCGGGATGACGCTCACGGACGGCTCCGTAACCGCTAGCGTGCAGTTCGTGCGCGAGGGCGGCGTCGCCCGTTTCGACGATCCGGCCGGCAAGCATCACGTGGGTGCGATGCGGCTTGTTGAATTCCAACAAGCGTTCGTGGTGCGTGATGATCAGAACGCCCATTTCGGGACCGGCCAGGCGAGCCAGTCCCTCGCTCACGACGCGCACCGCGTCGCTGTCGAGTCCGCTGTCGGTCTCATCCAACACTGCGAACTTGGGCTTGAGCATGGCCAGCTGGAGGATTTCCATCCGCTTCTTCTCGCCGCCGGAAAATCCGTCGTTGAGATAGCGGCGAGCGAATTCCGGCTCGATGCCCAACTCCTGCATGCGGCTTCGCAGCTCCTTGCGAAACTCTCGCATCGCGATCAGTCCTTCCCCCTCCTTGCGGTTGGGAGTGCGGACGTTGGTGACTGCGTGACGCAGGAAGTCGGCCACTTTGACGCCCGGAATCGTGACCGGATATTGAAACGCCAGAAACAGGCCGAGCCGGGCCCGCTCGTTCGGGTCGAGGGCCAGCAGATCGGTGCCGTCGATTTCAACCTTGCCACGGGTGATCTGATATTTCGGGTGCCCCGCCAGAGCATACGCGAGTGTGCTCTTGCCCGAGCCGTTCGGTCCCATCAGCGCGTGGATTTCGCCCGTGCGGATCTCTAAATCGACCCCGTTGAGAATTGGCAGATCCTCAACAGAGACATGCAGATCCGAAATTCGCAACGACTGAGTCATGGTGCTCGACTTAACTCCCCAACTTTTCCGTCGTCTCTTGCTGTATCTGAGCGCCCGGCTTCAAAGCGCCGAAGCCGGGCCTCGCAAAATTGTTCAAACCTCGACCAGATCGGAAACCGCCGCGTAACCGCTGTGGTGAGGCACCGGCAGCACGGTCGGCGTTCCCTTCGTGATCTTTTGGGCCTTGATCTTGTCCTGGATCCGCATCACGCCCTCAAGCAGCGCTTCGGGTCGCGGCGGGCAACCGGGCACGTAAACATCGACCGGCACCACCAAGTCGACTCCTTTCACGACGTGGTAGCCGTACTTGAAATACGGTCCGCCACCGACTGTGCAGGCGCCCATCGCGATGACGTATTTCGGATCGGGCATTTGTTCATACAGCCGGCGCACGCGGCTGGCCATCTTGTAGGTCACGGTGCCGGCCACGATCATCAGGTCAGCTTGCCGCGGAGTGGCGCGAAACGCACCCGCGCCGAAGCGATCGAGATCGAAGCGGCTTGCACCCGTCGCCATCATTTCGATCGCACAGCAGGCCAGTCCGAAAGTCATCGGCCACACGCTCGATTGCTTGGCCCAGTTCATGGCCTGCTCGAGCGTGGTGGTGATGACGTTTTCTTCAAATCGCCCGTCGATCCAAGTCATGATCGCGTCCTGTCTCCGAGATTCCCCACCGTCTTGACCGCAAAAAAGTCCATCAACTGTAGCAAGGTCGATTCACAATTCAATCAATTCCGCCGCCTGACGAGGCGCTCGTCGCGAGGGCCGGTTCGCCCGTTTGAAACTCACCTGTCTGAAACTCGCAGCACGAGTGTCCGTTGAGGCAGCACTGCGTGAGGCGAACGTCGGCGTTGAGCACCTTGCGAAACACAGCCTGCTCCAACTCGCAGATGCCCGGATCTTCGGAAGCCAGCTCATAATAGGGGCAGCTGTTTTCGCGCAGCACCGGCAACAGTCCGCTGTGATCCGACTCGACCTGAAAACCCCGCTCGCGCAGAGCGGTCGCCAACTCCGACAACCGCACTTCCAGCGGAGCGGTCGGCGAGACCTTGCGGATCTGTTCGACGAGAGCGTTTTCCACGCGGCTCGCCAACCGCTCACGGACGGCTGGCTCTTCGATGTTTCGTATCTCACGCCACAAGATTTGAGCCAACTCCGCGTAGTTGTCACCCATTTCGCAGAGCGCGTCTCGCGTCACGCGATAAACATGGTGAGGTCGGCCGCGCTTGGACGGCACGAGCTCACGCGAGACCAACCCGCCTTCCTGGAGGCGGACTAACCGATGCCGAACCGCAGTAGCGGTCACTCCCAGCTCGCGACAGATATCCTGGATCGTCCCGCCACCCATTTCGTGGAGACGCTCTAGGAACTGTCGATCACCAGGTTGAATGGAAAGCCGCATCAAAATTGTGCGCGAAGACACACCTAAGCTCGACACCTGCAATCTCTTTGGGCACTCAATCTTAGGGGGAAGGCGGCAATTTGACAATTAAATGTGTCAAAATTCTCGACATCGGGAATCGATCGGAGCCTGGCTGGACGCAAGGACTTGCCGCATATAATGATGTGTCCATCCGGAGATGGCCGAATCGGACTGGAGAAGGAATATGACGCCGACGCCACGGACGCTGAAGAACGCTGGGGACGCCCTCCAGATTGAGTGGAGTGACGATGTGACCCAGCGAATCCCGTGGCGGACGCTGCGCGAGTCTTGTCCCTGTGCGAGCTGCCGGGTCGACCGGGCCAAGCCTCCCAAGCCGCAGCCCCTGCTGGCGGTCCTCTCCGCGGCCGAGGCGCAGCCGCTAGCACCCGTTTCGATGCGGCCGGCGGGAAATTACGCCTACGCCATCGCCTTCAGCGACGGGCACAGCTCGGGCATCTATTCGCTGGAGCTGCTCCGGCAACTGGGCGAATTGCCTTCGCCGTGAGATCAGCTCTTCTTGCGGGCCGCCCGCAAGGCTTGCCGGAGCCGGGCGCGCCGACGGAATTTTCGCTTCTGTTTCTTCGTGAGTTTCATGGCGCGGGCTTCTCGGACGTTCGAATTCAAGCCGACTTGGTCGGCAAACGGATTGGCCGAAAGCAACTCGGCGGGGGAGTTATGTTACAAACTCGCGGCGACGGGCGGAAGTCGAGGCGCCTCGGTCACTCGTTTAATCAGAATGGTGGCATAAGATCCCGGCGGCAGGTCAAAGCGAAGCGTCAATTTGGTTCGCGAGGTGCCGACTCTGACCAATTCGTCCGGGCCGGTCGTATAGACCAGCGATTGGGGACGAAAGACGGCCGCGCGGCTGCCGGCTGAGAAAAAGCTGTCGCGCGGGAATTTCACGCGGAGCGTGCGGCACTCGAGGCCGAACTCCGCTGCCACCCGCTCGTAGCATTCAGTTCGCGGACCCAATTCGTGGCGCTCGCGGGCTGACGGAAGGGGCAACGGGCTGGAGAGGGCCTCAACGGCGGCTGGCGGTCGCACGGTTCGATAAAACGGCAATCGCTCGCGACCGATTTCGACCGTGAAGAGTTGGGCGGCGTCGACTGCACCCCGAATTGTCTCCGCAAGAACGCGGTTCCACAGCGCGCTTTGGAAGGCGGCCAGATACATGCGACGGTCGGGCTGAGGAATGCGGACGAAAGCTCCGCGAAAATCGCCTGGCTGTCGGCAGAGTCGCTCGAACACGGCGCGGCTGATCGGCCGCACGGCACTCCGGCGACAGGCCGGCCAATCTCCCCACTGGTCACGGAAAACGCGTTTTTCGTCGCGCGCGTCGCCGCGGTCGTGCTCGTTGGCTTCGGCGATCGCCAGCCATAACGCCCGCTCGTAGTCCCCAAGGCACCAGGGACGTGCCACAAAGTCACCCGACTCGCCGACAGATCCAAAGCGCTGGTCGTCGAAATAATTCGGCGCGCCGTCGGCTGTGACGCCCGGCAATTCCTGGACAATGCGTTCGGCGTCGTTCGGCTGCAGATCGCGAAGCACAATCTCGAAGCGGTTGGCACGGATGTCCTTCGAGGTGAACTCTCGCGAGGTTTGACCGAGATACTCGAGCGAGAAACTTTTCTGCGCGAGCGGGCGGCGGGGACCATTCTCAATTGAGATAAACTGCTGAGTGACGGCATGACGATCTTTGAGCCCGCCGATGCCGACCGCTTCTCGTCGCAGTCGCCAGGCGCGGCAGATCGCGTCGATTGCCTCGGGCGTTCCCAGGGATTGCTTGGTCAGCCGGTACAGAGCGAAAGCCCCGCCGTCACAGCGCGCTTCCGCGAGTTCCTCGACGCGAAAGTCTTCGGGCCGGCCCTTTACCTTCATGGCACAAGTTTATCGGCTTCGGACACTGAGCGCCGATCGTTCGCGCACAACCGAGTCGACCGCCCTGGCCAGGTCACGGATCAGTTGCCGCCAGGCACGTCGATCGCCGAGCGGCCACTTTTGATTCACCTCGATTTCGATGCCAACGTACGAGTCGGCTGACCACTTCTTGCGGAGCGCCGTCGTAAATCCGTCTGCTTTTCCCTGGTAGGGATAGTTCATGCGGATGAGCAGCTCGGGACGCCGCAACAGAAGACGTTGTCGAATCGACGCACACGCGACGGCTTCGCCGGGACGCCTGGGATCGTAAAGCAGACCGATGTCGGCCCGACGTACCTTGCCGTCGAGCTTCGGCGTGAACGTATGCATGGAAAAATGAACCGCGCGGCCACCCTTCTCGATTGCCCGTGCGATCTCGGCTTCGACGCTCTGACGATAGGGAAGATAGTAGTTCCTGATCAGTGCCTCGCGCTCGACTTGCGGCAGCGATTTCGTAACCGCGGAGAAGAGCGCCCTGTGTCCGGTCGAACGGTTGAGTTCCACGAGCAGCCGAGTGACGGTGGCGAAATGTAGCGGCGCTTGCAGTCGGCGGGCGCAGGCCCGCGCCAGCTCGAGCGAACCGGGGTCATAACCGCGGTGGCTCTCTAAGAGCCGTCGATGGGGACGGAACAGGCCGGCATAAGCCGCGGGGACGCGGTTCCCCCCGTGTTCGCACGTTACGATGAGAAAGTCATTCAACGCCTGCGAAAATCCTTCCGGCCGCGAGGCAATCGCACAGTTGTCGATAGACAGCCGCAATCCGCTCTCGTGACGGTTCGCGCCCTACGGCCGTCAGAATCTGCCGAGCCAACGGTCCCCGTTTCAGGAGAGTTTTGACCGCGTGCCGAAGGTTCGCGTGTCGCGAACGAGCGTCGGGACCGACGGCCTCGGCGAGATGTTTCCAGACGTCGGCCGCCGTGATGTTCCCTCGGCCGCGCATGCCGAATAGACGCGGATACTCGGCGGCACTAATCACGGCGAGATCGGCGTCGCGGATCGTGGCTTGCAGCAAACTGTAGAGTCTCTCAGTGTCCCATGCCTCGAGATGGGCCGGGTCGACCCAGCGGCCGCTTGTCAGACCTTCGAGCACGTCGGCGATCAGGGCGCAGATTGCCACGTCAGCCTGCGGGCACTCTTGGACATCGAGCACGCGAATCTCGATGGCGCTGCGCTCGAAGCGGGCGATCGCGCCGCGCGCGTTGAGCCATTCTTCTTGAAGCACACCCTCTGCGTCGAAGGGCGCGACATCAGCATAAAGAGGTTCGAGAATCAGCCGGTGATATTCGGCCGAAGAAAACACGGGTTCGGGAACGACGCGTCCGGTCGCCGCGGGGATCCGGCGGCAATTTTGCTCGTACACGGCAAGCCGCGAGTCCAAGAGACCGGAAGGGCGCCCGTCCATGAAGGGCGAACTGGCGGCCAGCGCCGGGAGAATTGGTAACAGGACACGGATCGCCGCGTGCAGCCGGGCAAACTGCTCATCGCCACTGAACGGCAGATTCAAATGGACAGCCTGCAGGTTGGCCCAACCGTGTCCCCGACAATCAAAGACACGGTTAAAGGCCTCGTAGATCGTGCTATTGTCGTGCGGCCAAAGCACCAGTTCGCGATGCGGATCCATCCAGGGATGCATCGCGGAGGGCATCAGCCGTGCGCCCATCGGCGCGAGCACCGAATTAATGCGCCCGACGCTGTCCTGAAAGGCCTGGGGCAGCGGGTGGAAGGCTCCGGCCGGCTCGCTCGTTTTCAGCTCGATCACGTGCGCGGTCAGCTCGTTCGACCAGCTGATTTCACCCGCGACGAAGTCGGACGTGATTTCGCCGGCCACCGCTTCGATCACGCGGTCCGTAATCGGCCGTACGTCCAGCGACCGCGCGTCGACGATCATGTACTCCAGCTCGACACCGAACGCCTGAAACAGCTGCAGGGTTTCGGCAGAGCTCATGTGGCGGCAATCCCCGCCTTGCTGCGTTCGATGCGGTCGAGGAAGAGTTCCATGACGCGGTTGTACAGCTCGTCGCGGAGCACCGCGTCTTCGACGCCCACGTCGACGTTGGGATTGTCATTCACTTCGATGACGTAGAACTTCTTGTTCGATTCCTTGACGTCGACGCCATACAGGCCGTCGCCGATCAGATTGGCCGCCTTCAGGGCCGCGCCGACCGCCCGCCGCGGCGCCAGCTCGACGGGGATCGTTTCCGATTTTCCATAGCGGCTGTCGCCGTTGGCATCAGTGCGGACGATCTGCCAGTGATCCGCGGCCATGAAGTACTTGCAGGCGTACATCGGTTTGCGGTTGAGGATGCCAATCCGCCAGTCGAACGTCGTGGGCAAGAATTCCTGCGCGACGAGCAGGTCGGAATCCTCGAAGAGCTGTGCGAGCTGGGCGTTCAGCTCCGACTGCGAGGCGACCTTGACCACGCCACGGGAAAATGAACTGTCCGGCCGCTTGAGCACCAAGGGAAATCCCAGCTCTCGAGCGCAATGCGCAGCATTGTCGCGATGGATCACAATCGTTTTGGGTGTCGGAATATCGTGTCGGCTGAGGAGTTCGGCCAGGTAAACCTTATTCGTGCAGCGGACGATCGATTCGGGATCGTCGATGACGATGAGACCTTCGCTCGAGGCGCGGCGGGCGAAGCGATAGGTGTGATGGTTGACTGAGGTCGTTTCGCGGATGAAGAGCGCGTCGAACTCGGCTATCCGCGCGTAGTCGTCCCGGGTAATCAGCTCGGCCCGCACGCCCAGGTTCTCGGCCGCCCGGATGAATTTTTTGAGAGCGTCGGGCTCGGACGGCGGCTCGGCTTCATCCGGGTCGTGCAGAATGGCCAGGTCATAACGCATCCGCGCCCGTTTGCGCTGGGCGCCGCGGCGGCCTTCAAAGTATTGCCGAGCCACTTCCAGCACGAAGGGCCAGTGCCCTTCCGGAACATCGCTGGCCGCGATGGTGGCGACATTGCGGATCTGCCACTTCTTATAGCGCTTGAACTGCACCCGCAGGAGGGGCGACTGAAACAGGTTGAACAGATGAAGACTCAGCCGCTCGTAACGCTTGGCCAGGTTGCGACCGAAGTAGATGCTCAGCGTGAATCGCTCGGACTGAATGGGGCCCAGGCTATGCTGGATCAGATCCTCCAGCTCTTCGGAGACCATCCGCATCATGGCCTGCGAGCGCAGATCCTGCAGCGTGGTGATGCTCGGAAGCGGCTTGTGGCCCCGCGCCTCGGCCAGAAGCGAGACGTAGTAGCCGACCGTCTGGTAGCGGTACGAGCGGCAGAGATTGAAGACTTTGACGCCACGCCCCTCGCTGAACTCGGGCTGCGTGAGGTACGCCCGGGCGTCCACAACATCAACGTCGGGGATGCGAAACGGCCATTCCTTATGGCTATTCGCGATGATGAGAATCCGCACTCGGTACTCGCTTGCGATTCGTCCGTGGCTCGATGATCAGCAGATTGGCGTCGTGCGTGACAATCCCCAGCAGGATGGCGTTTTTCACGCGGTCGATTTCGAGGGAATAGGTCTGCTCGGTGGCGAGTGGGTTGGGCTGAAGCGGATCAGCCAGCAGCACCGTGCGGTTCGACTGATCGTAGCCGCAGAGCACGACAAAGTGACCGACCGGGAACCCGCGCACGTCGTCCGGAACCGAGTCCCGTCCCAGTTCGCGTTTCGCGCGATACAGATACGTGGCGCTCAAACCGGTGAGAATCGGCGTCGAATTCTTCAGAAACCTCCGGATCAGCTCGCTGGTCAGATCTTCCATGCGAAGTTTACCGCCCAGGTGGAGAAAGTCCAGATATTCACTGGAGGCCAATTGGACTCGGGTGGAATCGGCAGCGTCGCGTTGGGCCTTCAACCGCTCGGCGAGCGGAGGGGCGCCTGGCTTGAACCAGGTCGGATCGAACACTTGGACGTTATAGGTGATGATCGTGGCGTGGAAACCCCGCTTCAGAGCGTGGCACGCCATGACGACGGCCAGCGTTCCTCCATCCTCGAGCTGCGGAATCTCATCGATCACCTGGGTCAGCGAAATCGGATCTCCAAAAAAGCGGTATACGGCGTGCAGGCAGGTGGGGCCGCACGTCAAATGATCCGGCTGCGGAAGGATCTCCAGACGGAGCTGCGTGTCCATCATCCTCGATTACCCATAAATCCCAGGCTGTGCGCCCGGGGCGAAACTCCAACTAGACCAGTGTGAATCTTATCTCGTAAAGCCCCGGGCGGCTTGTGCGGCGGCTGAGGGAAGCGCCGGCGAGGCCGGTTTTTCGAGCGTGAAGGTCAGTGCCGCTTTTGCCGGATTTCCGCCCGGTTTCGGCCCGAATCGGTAGCGTCAAAATGGTTTGACCGTCATTGACGATCGATTTCCGGACTGCCATAATAGGCCCCAGACGCGCGGACCAAGAGTGCTGTTGCCTTCTCGCTGTGCGTCTGGCGCGGGATTCTGCATCCCTCGTTGATCCTGTCTTTCGGTCGTTTCGACCAAATTGTCTTTGGACCAGTCCGTCGGTTCCGGTTTTCGCATTGACGTGGAAGCGGTGTTTCGTCCCGGGTTCATTCGCTCTGGGCGGCACGCGGCGTCCGGCGGCACTTCAATCGAATCAAACGGAGTCGTTCGTTTTCGCGACGTGCATCTGGTTATTTGACTCGGGATTTCAAGGACTGAAGCTGAGTCGGCTTCCGTCGTGGGAAGCCGCCGAGAGCTTGGGGGCGTTCGCCTTTAGGCCACGGCTGACGAAAGGATTGCACCGTTGGCAGACAATTCTCGACCGGCCCAGCATGCCCGACGGGACGGCCGCGAAGAGCCTGCGAAAGAGAGTCCGAAAGAACCGATGAGCACTAATCTAATTGAAATCCCGGTGACCGAGACCGAACGCGATTCGGCCGTTCACGCTGCAGACCACTCAACTCAGCCCACCGAGCAGCGATTTCCCGAGCTGTCGAGCGAGCTTGAAAAAGAGCTCGTGCAGGTCTTCAAGCTCCTGTCCGACGAAACGCGTCTGCGAATTCTCGTGTACCTCACCCGCGAGGGCGAGCTGCATGTCACCGCACTCTGCGACCGTCTCGGCCAGAGCCAGCCCGCTGTCAGCCATCACCTCGCCTTGCTGAGGGTGGCCGGATTGATCAAGGCCCGACGCGACGGCAAGCATAACTTTTATTCGGTGCGACAATCGCGCTTCCGCCGCCTGATGGAGCAGCTCTTGCAGAGCATCGGCGACGCGGCGAAGGGCCAAATCCGCTTCGACGAGTTCGTGGTCACGCACGAGCACTAGGACTAGAGCTCAAGGTTCCGGGTCCAAAGTCCAAGGCCAGAATCCCCGCGGCTACGGCTAGGGATGCCGGGGTGGCTGAAGTGCGTGAGTACGAGTCCAGGCGGACGTGAGCCCACCGCGCTTTCCTTTGATTCAGGCCTCTGCTACAAGAAAACGCATGCCTTTCCCCGCTAAACTTGCGCTCGCTGACGGTACCGTCTACACCGGATCGGCTTTTGGCGCGCAGGGCGAAGTTTTCGGCGAGGTCGTGTTCAATACGAGCATGACCGGCTATCAGGAAATTCTCACCGACCCCTCGTATTGCGGGCAAATCGTCACGATGACGTACCCGCTGATCGGCAACTATGGCGTCAATCCCGAGGACGTCGAGAGCCGCGGGCTGTCGCTACGGGGCTTTATCGTCCGAGAGCTGTGCCGCGAACCAAGCAACTTCCGTGCGCAAAAAACCCTCGACGAGTACCTCCGTGAGGCCGGGGTCATTGGTTTGGAAGGAATCGACACGCGGGCCCTCGTGCGGCGGATACGGGTTCACGGGGCGATGACCGGCGTTCTCTCGACGACCGATCTCGACGATGCCTCACTCGTCCGAAAAGCCCAAAGTAGCCCCGAGCTGGTCGGCCAAGATCTCATTCGTGAAGTCATGCCCGATCGCTCGTCCGAATGGCAGCGCGAGCTGTCCGCCTTGGGCGTCGGGTTTCGACCGCAAAACGGCAAGTCGGCTCACCCGGCCTCGCAGGCGGTGGCTCCGGATTGTCCGCTGCATGTCGTCGCCATCGACTACGGAATGAAGTGGAACATCCCGCGGCACCTGCGATCGCTCGGCTGCCGCGTTACGGTCGTTCCAGGCACAAGCACGGCTGAAGAAATTCTCGCGCTGAACCCCGACGGAGTGTTTCTCTCCAATGGGCCGGGCGATCCGCGACCTCTCGAATATGCAGTCGAAACGATCAAGCGGCTGCTGGGGAAAAAACCGATCTTTGGGATCTGTCTGGGACATCAGCTCTTGGGAATGGCTTGTGGCGGCACCATTTATAAGCTGAAGTTCGGCCATCGCGGCGCCAACCAGCCGGTGCTCAATCGCCGCGCGAACCGCGTCGAAATCACCAGCCAGAACCACGGATTCGCTCTCGACGCCTCGTCGTTTTCCGACCGCGTGGAGATCACGCACATCAACCTGAACGATCAAACGGTCGAGGGCCTTCGGCATCGGGACTATCCAGCTTTCAGCGTCCAATATCATCCGGAAGCCTCGGCCGGCCCGCACGACAGCAATTATCTCTTCCAGGAATTTCTTGACCTGATGCGCGAAGAACCCGCGCTGGCTGGTCGATAACCACGGAATCAATCCATGCCCAGCGAGCGGACTCTTATCCTGATCAAGCCGGATGCCATGGAGCGCCGGCTGGCTGGCCGCCTCATCAGCCGCATCGAAGACAAGGGCCTCGCGATCGTCGGCTTGAAATTACTGCAAGTCACGCCCGAATTCTCCCGGCGGCATTACGCCGAGCACGTCAACAAGCCGTTTTATCCGCTGGTCGAGAAGTTCATCACGTCCGGTCCGGTCGTAGCAATCGTCGCGGAAGGACCGGACGCCATCGCGGTCGTCCGCGGTTTGATGGGTCCGACCAATGGTCGCCAAGCGCCGCCCGGAACGATCCGCGGCGACTACGGAATCAGCCGACAGATGAATCTAATGCACGGCAGCGACGGACCGGACGCCGCCAAGCGCGAGATCGAAATCTACTTCACGCCGTCGGAACTCTTTTCGGCGAAGCAGGCAATCACTCCTTGGTTGGCCGCGCCGGATGAGCTTTGATCGAATCGGGAGGGTGAGGCTCCTGCCGAGCCGCGGTCTGACTCATAGGAATGCCGGCTCAGCAGGAGCTTCGTCCTCCCCCTAAGGCCGTCATGCCGGACCCCTCTTCACGCGATTTCCAGCCGCTCGCCGGTCTCTCGATCGTCACATTGGCGATCAATCTTCCGGGACCCGTTGCGGCGGGCCGCTTGCGAGATTTGGGCGCCAGCGCGACCAAGATTGAGCCCCCCGACGGCGATCCGCTCTCGCGGGGCTGTCCGGAGTGGTACCGGGCGCTGCACGAGCACGTCACGGTGCTGCGACTTGATTTGAAGGTGACGTCGGATCGTGAGCGACTCAATCCGATTCTCGCCCAGTCGGACCTGCTTTTGACTTCTTCTCGCCCCGCCGCGCTGGAGCGACTGGGGCTCTCGTGGAGTGAGGTCCATCGGCAGTTTCCGCGACTGTGCCAGGTGGCAATCATCGGACACGCTCCCCCAGATGAGAATCAACCCGGCCACGATCTCACTTATCAGGCGACGCTTGGTTTGGTTTCTCCGCCGGAAATGCCGCGGGCCCTGATCGCCGACCTTGGAGGGGCGGAGGAAGCCGTGTCGGCCGCTGTCTCACTCCTCTTGCGCGCGAGCGGCGAGCTGAAGCGGCCTATGCGCAAGTCAGTCTGGCAGAAGCCGCTGCGCGGTTTGCCTTGCCGTATCAGTACGGACTGACGCGTCCCGCTGGGCTGCTCGGAGCGGGCTGGCCCGGATACAATCTTTATCGGGCGACCGATGGGTGGATTGCTGTTGCGGCCCTTGAGCCGCATTTTGCCGAGCGACTCAGAGTCGAATTGGGTGTCGAATCGTTCACGCACGAAGCATTGGGAACCGCGTTCGGACGCCAAAGGGCGGACGAGTGGGAAGCGTGGGCGGCCACTCGTGACTTGCCGATTGTCGCCGTTCGTCCGTGAATTCTGTCGTGAGCTGGGAAGGAAATAAAAATGGCTGAACCTGTGATCCTCGAAGCGGTGCGGACTCCGTTTGGCAAGCGAAACGGCGCATTCCGCGAAACGCGTCCGGATGTGCTTCTCGCGCACGCTCTTCGCGGCTTGGCCAAGAAGGCGGGGATTGATCCGGCCAAGATCGAAGACGTCGTGACTGGCGCCGTGCAACAAGTGGGCGAGCAAGGTGCGAACGTCGGTCGCTTAGGCGTGCTGCTAGCGGGGTTCCCCGTTTCGGTGCCCGCCGTCACGCTCAATCGGATGTGCGGATCGAGCCAGCAGGCCGTGCACTTCGCGGCTCAAGAGGTCGGCGCTGGGGACGCGCGATATGCCGTTGGCGCGGGCATCGAGAGTATGACCCGCGTGCCAATGTTTGCCGACATCGGCGGTGGTTACGAAAAGCTGAACCCGGAGGTCCTGCAAAAATACGAGTTGATTCATCAAGGCGAAAGCGCCGAGAGAATCGCCGAGAAATGGAAGATCACTCGAGACGAAGTCGACCAGTACTCGGCCGAGAGCCACCGCAAAGCCAGCGCCGCCGCGGCCGCTGGATGGAATAAGGAGATCCTGCCGACGCCGGGGATCGACGCCGACGGAAAACCGATCGAGTTGAAGCGCGACGAAGGCGTCCGCGACAAACTCGATATGGCCAAGATGAAGTCGCTCGCGACCGTCTTCCGACCGAACGGGAACGGTGTGGTGACCGCGGGCAACTCCAGCCAGATTTCTGACGGTGCGTCGGCAATTCTGGTCGGGGATCGCGAGGCAGCCCGCGCCGACGGTTTCAAGCCGCGGGCGAAATTCCTCGCCAAGGTTGCTGTCGGCGATGATCCGATGCTGCAGCTCACCGGGGTCATCCCGGCAACGCGGAAAGCGCTCGAGCGGGCGAAGATGACGATCCACGATCTCGACTGGATCGAGATCAACGAGGCCTTCGCGACAGTAGTACTGTCTTGGGCTCGCGAGCTGAAGCCGCGCATGGAACGCGTTAATCCCTGGGGAGGCGCGATCGCGCATGGTCACCCGCTCGGCGCGACTGGCGGCGGGTTGATGGCCAAGATGCTCGTCGGGCTCGAGGCAACCGGTGGGAAGACCGGCCTGCAGGTGATGTGCATCGGACACGGCATGGCGACCGCCACGATCATCGAACGGATTTGACACACAGCGGATCTCAATCATGCAAATCGCCGATCATGCGTTCCTCGTCACCGGCGGCGGATCGGGCCTGGGAGCCGCCTGCGCGGCGATTCGTCGCGGGCGGCGGGCGGGTCGTGATTGCCGATGTGCAAAAAGCCGCGGGCGAGGCACTCGCCTCCGAACTCGGCTCCAAGGCCCGCTTCGTTGAAACCGACGTGACCAACCGGGCGTCCGCCGAACGCTGTGTCGAGACGGCCGTTCGCGAGTTCGGCGGCGTCCACGGCTTGGTCAACTGTGCGGGGATCGCGTTGGCCGAACGGACCGTCGGAAAGGAGGGACCGCACCGGCTGGAGTCGTTCTCGCGCGTGATTAACGTCAACCTGATCGGCACATTCAACATGATCGCCGTCGCGGCCGCGGCGATGGCGAAGGGGGAACCGTCTGCCGTCGGCGAGCGCGGCGTGATCGTCAACACCGCCTCGGTCGCCGCGTTCGACGGACAAATCGGGCAGGCGGCCTACAGCGCGTCGAAGGGTGGCGTGGTCGGAATGACGCTCCCCGTCGCGCGGGATCTCTCGCGTTTCGGCATTCGCGTGATGACAATTGCCCCGGGCATCTTCGAGACACCGATGCTCGGGCAACTGTCGGAAGAGATCCGCAAGTCGCTGGGCCAGCAGATCCCCTTCCCCTCGCGGCTCGGGCGGGCCGACGAATTCGCTGCTCTGGCCGCGCACATCGTTGAGAACGAGATGCTCAACGGTGAAACGATCCGCCTCGACGGCGCGATTCGTATGGCGCCGAAATAGCACACCATCGTCAGTCGGATCTCCCCGCGGCAGACCGTTGTAATTTTTACAGTCGGCCGCGCGGAAAAATCGCGAAAATCCTCGGGATTTTCTCAATTATTGATCCTCCCGTCGCGGTCCGCGCAAGCTCGATTTTGCTTTTGACACGCTTTCGTGATCGCGATATTCTCCCGCCCCACGAACGAACTCCGACTCTCACCCTGACTCGCGACACAATCACAATGACGCCTTTCGCGATTCGCGAAAGACCGACGGATTGTCCGAGGAAACCCGTGACGGCCAAGCAGCGCGTTCTCGTCGTCGACGGTCTTTCGGAGACGGAAGAGGTTCTGAGAGCGGTGCTCGAGCCGCGGGGCCTCTCGGTCGATCGAATTCGCAGCGCGGCGAGCGATGAACTGGCCACCAAGCGTCGGCCAAGCGTAATGGTGCTGCATCTCGACGAGGATCCGGCTCCTGCCGCCGCACCGGCTGGCTGGCAAAACGTGCCGCGGATCGTAATCGGCGCGACGAAAATCAACGACGCCTGTGGGGCCTCATCCGGGGAACACTACCTCGAGCAGCCTTTCCAGTACGGCGAGTTGATTCGCACCATCGAGCGACTGCTGGCGGCGGCCGACTGAGCGGACGCGAGACGCGTCCGAATCCAAAGCCCCAAGCCCAAGGTCTAAAGTCTAGAAGGCTTTGCGCGCCTGTCTCGACTTTGGACCTCGGACTTTGGACCTGAGATTGTGGCCGTTGCTATGATGGTGGCAACAATCCTGCGGGCCGGAGTGCGGAATACGGAGCCGCCCGGCGCACGGACCGGTTGCAACCAGGTCGAGTCGTCGTGGCAACGGACGAGAGAACCAGGCCGGCAAAGGCGACGCTCCTCGTGATCCGCGGGGCCGATCAGGGCTCCCGCTTCGAACTTGGCGAGAAGCCCGTCGGAATCGGTCGCGGGCTGCGCAACGAAATTCGCGTCGGCGACCATGAGGCCTCGCGCCAACACGCGGTGATTCAGTTCGTCGACGGTGCCTTCGTCGTCAAGGACCGCGGCAGCGCCAACGGCACGTACGTCAACGGCGCTCCCGTGCGCATGAAGGAGCTGCATGACGGCGATCAGGTGCAGCTCGGCGGAACGGTGCTCCTCTTTCATCAGTCGACGGCCGAGCTGTCCGGCAGAGAGGCGGCCGACCGCATCGATCTCGTCAGTCGGCCGAACGCAGACGATCAGGCCAGCATTGTCGGCGAGCTGGGACAGGAGGCAGGCAAGAGCCTTTCGGAACAAACGGCGCACGCGGGCACGCCAAGCCCTGCACAAGAGTTGTCGAACCTGCAGGCGATTTATCGTATTGCGGAAGAGGCGGTGAGCCCGGCAATCTCACTCGATCAACTCATGCAGCGGATTCTCAACTTGACGATCGGCGTCGTCGGCGCCGACCGCGGCTGTATGCTCGTTACCGAGCCGGAAACTGGCCAGAGCATTCCCAGAGTTGTCAGCTACGGAAGGCGGGCCGACCAGAGTGCGCGAATGCCGGTCTCCCGCAGCATCGTCGATTACGTGCTGAAGAAGGGACAAGGCGTGCGCACGTCCGACGCGCGGACCGATCGGCGGTTCGTTCCCGGACAAAGCATCCTGCAGGCAGGCATTCGCGAAGCGATGTGCGTCCCCATGCAGGGTCGGTACGACGTGCTCGGCGTGATTTACGTTGACACGACCACTCCGCCCGAGCGCGTCGTCCTCGACGGCGGCGTGACCCACAAGTTTTCGGAGGAGCAGTTGCGGCTCTTGGTCGCCATCGGCAGCCAGGCGGCGCTGGCGATCGAGAACAGTCGCTACCAGGAGGCGCTACTCAAAGCCGAGCGATTGGCGGCGATGGGCCAGACGATCGCCATGCTCAGCCATCACATCAAGAATATTCTCCAGGGTATTCGCGGCGGGAGTTACCTGATCGACCTGGGCCTCAAGGAACACAATGAAGGGCACGTGCAGCAGGGTTGGGGTATCGTCGAAAAGAATCAAAACAAGATCTACCAGCTCGTGATGGACATGTTGACCTTCAGCAAAGAGCGCCAGCCCGTGATGAAGGTTGCGGCGCTCAATCAGACCGTGGCTGAGGTCTGCGAGCTGATGCAGGCGCGGGCCGCCGACTGTCGCGTGCGTCTGGAAGTCCGCCTCATGGACGAGCTGCCGACCGCGACGTACGACCCGGAGGGGATCCACCGGGCCGTGCTCAACGTCGTGACCAACGCCATCGACGCCGTTGAAGGGATCGAAGGGGGCCACGTGATTGTCGAGACGGGGCACGACGCGTCAGCCGACGTGATTTTTGTGGCCGTGACCGACAACGGACCAGGGATTCCCGAGGAGCATCTGGCCAAGATCTTCAACATCTTCGAGTCGACCAAAGGGGCTCGCGGCACGGGATTGGGCCTGGCCGTCAGCCAAAAGATCCTTCGCGAGCACGGGGGTGATGTGATCGTCGAGACAAAGCCGGGCTTTGGTTGCCGCTTCGTGCTCGACTGGCCGCGGGTCGACGACGAACACCGCACGCTCGACCCGCCGACAATCGTCTGAGCGATCCCCTTCGGTCTCTCGTAGACCCTTTACTTGGCAACGCCGTAAGGCTGCGTCGGACGCTGAGCGATGGCTTTTTTTGCTTCCTCGATCCCCTCTTGCAGGCCGGTCTTGGTGGTGTCGAAAAAGGCAGCGCCCGCTTCGGCTTCCCACTCCTCGAGGGTGAAGGGTTTTGCCAGTCCCTGTTTTTGCAGGCGCTTCTCTGTGTCGTAGGCGAGCAACACGCCGCGGATCACAGCGCGCTCCACCTCGCCGGTGTCGAGGGTGGAGTTCCCCTGGTCGCGAATCAGCGGAGCAAATGCCACGCGGCTCACTCCCAGTCGCGACGCTTCGCGCACAGCGACTTTACCGACCCGCTCCATCACGTCGATCGAAAGGCCGCTTTCGTTCCCGAGTCCGATCAGCAGCAGGCCCTTCGCCTTGATCGATCCCGCCGGTGGAATAATGAAAAGCGTTTCCAATTCGTCTCCGACGAATTCCCCCCGCTCGCGCAAGGCGCCGATCACTCCGCCGAGTTCCTTGTCGAGCTCGACCGGGGCGCCCGTCATGCGTTTGGCGCCTTCAGGGGTGTACTTGAAGTAACAAACGACTTGCAGCGGGACGTCTGCCGTGTAGGGCCCCTCCATGCGAAGCTTCATCGTCACGTCGTTGGGCGCTGCGAACGACACTTCCTTAACCGTCTGAGGTTCGGCGGCACGAGCTGCCGTCGAAGCAACAACCACGACACTGGCGAGCAGCCAATTTCTGATGCTCATCTTGGGTCCCCTGTTGGTCTTTGCGTTGACGAGATCGAGATCTTGTTGAGCGGGCGAGGTGCACGTCCCGCTCAGAAAGCAAAGCAGTCGCACCCGATTCCCTGGAACGGCCGCGGTTCCCAGGGATTGCCCGAGCCCAGCACGGCGCGCAAGAGTCCGTCGCAGCAAGATTGCAAGATTGCGGAGGTCCGACGGGCGACCGGTTGTTCGGAGCCTGATCGGTAATATCCACCGAACGCCTTCACCGGCGACCTCTCGGGCAAAACGGGTAGGGGTGGCGGCGCCAGCGACGAGAACTCGGTAGCAGCGTAGACCGCCTTGCCGTCGACAATCGTCAGCACTGATTCGATGGACTTGATTTCGTTTTCCGGAACGGCGAAATAGTCGGCAGACAAAACGGCAAGATCGGCCAACTGACCGGGCATGAGGGCACCCTTCTTCGTCTCTTCACCGGAAAACCACGCACTTCCCTGCGTGTAGCGACGCAGCGCCTCGGTCCGATCCAATCGATTCGCCTGCGGATAGAGCGTCTTTCCGCCGACCGTTTTACCGGAGACCAGCCAGTAAAGTGAGACCCAGGGGTTGTAGCTGGCGACCCGAGTGGCATCGGTTCCCGCCCCGACCGGGAGCCCCATCTTGAGCATCTGTGCGACGGGCGGCGTGTGGCTCGCGGCCTCGGCTCCGTAGCGATCGATGAAATACTCCCCCTGGTAGGCCATGCGATGCTGGATGGCGATGCCGCCTCCCAGCGCCCGCACGCGCTCGAGATTTTGCTCAGTAATCGTCTCCGCATGATCGAAGAACCAGCGCAATCCGGCGAACGGAATCTCGGCATTCACGCGCTCAAATACGTCGAGAAACCGGCTGATCGACTCGTCATAGGTGGCATGCAGGCGGAACGGCCAGCGATGTTGGGCGAGCAATCGCACGACCTGCGTCAATTCCTGCTCGAGTGCAGCGGGCAGGTCGGGACGGGGCTCGAGAAAATCCTCGAAGTCGGCCGCTGAAAATGTCAGCATCTCGCCCGCGCCGTTCATCCGATAAAAATCGGAACCGGCGCCGGGCTTGGTCATCTTGACCCACTTGGCAAAGTCGTCGAGTTCCTGCTTGGGGCGTTGCGTGAAGAGGTTGTATGCGAGCCGCACCGTCAACTCGCCCCGCTGGTGAAGGTCTTCGACGACTTTGTAGTCGTCGGGATAATTCTGGAATCCGCCCCCCGCGTCGATCGCGCTCGTGAGCCCCAGACGGTTCAATTCGCGCATGAAGTGACGCGTCGAGTTCATCTGCTGCTCGGGCGGAAGTTTTGGGCCCTTGGCGAGAGTCGCGTACAAGATCATCGCGTTGGGACGCGCGATCAGCAGGCCGGTCGGATTGCCTTGCTTGTCGCGCTGGATTTCGCCGCCCGGAGGGTTGGGAGTGTCTTTGGAATAGCCACACGCGCGGAGGGCTGCTCCGTTGAGCAGGGCACGATCGTAAAGATGCAGCACGAAGACCGGCGTGTCCGGCGAGGCGTCGTTGATCTCGTCGAGCGTCGGCATGCGCCGCTCGGCGAATTGAAACTCGGTCCACCCGCCGACCACCCGCACCCAGTGCGGCGGCGGCGTGCGTCGCGCCTGGTCTTTGAGCATCCGCAGCGCGTCCGCGAGCGACGGCACGCCGTCCCAACGCAGCTCCATATTGAAATTGAGTCCACCGCGAATGAGGTGCAGATGCGAATCGTTGAGCCCGGGAATCACCCGGCGTCCGCCGAGGTCGACAACCCGCGTGTTGGGGCCGCGGCTGGCGAGGATGTCGGAGTTCATTCCCACCTTAGCCACGCGGCCATTTTCAACAGCCAGCGATTCAACCTCGGGTTTCTTCGGATCGAGGGTGGTGATCTTGCCGTTGTGAAGGATCAGATCGGCGTCCATGAAGTCTCCTCGATGACAAGTGCTTCGGTCACGTCCAGAGAACGATGTTCGCCGCGTTCATTTGCTCCCTGCTTTGGCGACTTCCTGGGCCTTCTGAAAGCTTTCCATGACAGCTCCGTAGTTGGGCGACACCATCGTATAGACCTTTGCGATTTCGGCGGCGTCGGGCCGATTCCACGTTCGGTGGAGTTCGCAGATAACGGCATTTGCGCTCGTCGGGATGACGCCGGCTTGTGAAAAGCGAGCTAAGGTCGTTCGCGAGACCATTTCGCTCGGATCGCCCGATGCATCCATCACGGTATAGACCTTGAATCCAGCCGCTTTTGCATCGAGGGCGGGAAACATAACGCAAACGCTGGTCCACACACCGCCAATGATGAGGGTGGACTTTCCGGTCTCACGCACGGTTTTGACAAAAAGTTCGTTGTCCCACGCGTTGACTTCGCCCTTGCGCGGGACATAGACCGCATGCGGCGCATTTTGCTGGATCTCGGGCATGATGGGGCCGTTGGGACCGTTCGGTTCCGAAGCGGTTGTGATCACCGGGATTTTTAGTAGGGACGCCAGTTTTGCGAGAGCGCTCGTGTTGGCGCGCAGCTCAGCAACACTGATGTCCTTCACGGTTTGAAACAGTCCCGATTGGTGATCGAGCAAGAGCAGGACTGTGTCGGCTGCATTGAGCAGCGCCATGCCTCCGTCCGGGGAGTGTCTTATTCCGTCCTGAATCGAGTTCGTGTTCTGTGGTGCCGGCATGAGATTCTCCTTGAAGACGCTAATCGTCGCGGGCGACTGATGAGGCCGTCACGCTCGTGAGTATCCAAATAGACGCGAAATGGCAACGTGTTCCGTTTCATGCGAGGTCGAAGAGCAAGACCTCCGCGTTGCCTCGTGCCTTCAGCTCGAGGCGATTTTCATCGACCACGGCGACTCCGTCGCCCTCGGCGACTGGTTGGCCGTTCAGTTCGACCTGGCCGCGCGCGACCTGCAGCCATGCGCAGCGTCCATTTTGCAGCTCGTGCGCGACGCTTTCGTTCGCGTCCAAGACGGCGGCAAAGAGTTCGACGTCTTGATGAATGCTCAGCGCGCCGTCGCGCCCATCGGGAGCTGCGATTAATCGCAGCCGGCCGCGCTTCTCTGATTCGGCAAAAGTCTTCTGCGCGTAAGAAGGCGGGAGACCGGGGCGCTCAGGCAGCACCCAAATTTGCAAAAAGTGGACCGGTTTGGTCTTCGACGGGTTGAATTCGCTGTGCCGAATCCCGGTTCCAGCAGTCATCCGCTGTACATCGCCCCGACGAATGACGTCTCCTGTGCCCAGACTGTCGCGATGTTCCAATTCGCCGTCGAGCACATAAGTGATGATTTCCATGTCGCGGTGGCCGTGTGTGCCGAAACCGGCGTTGGGTGCCACGCGATCGTCGTTGATGACGCGCAGCGAACGAAAGCCCATCTCGCCGGGCTCGTAATAGTCCCCGAAAGAGAACGTGTGACGGCTGTCGAGCCAGTCGATCTGCGTGCGGCCTCGCTGGGAGGCGGGTCGAATTTTCAGCATCGGGTCACGCGTCCTATTTTCGTGGTGCCCCACGCCGCTTGGTCTCTAGTTCATTTTGGATGTCTCCATTTTGGGGTGTACAATGAGATTGGCAAGAATGCACTTTTCTGTAAGACAGTATCTTCGGAGATACTTATGCCGAAAAAGGCCGTAACCTGCCCGGCGGAAACGGCGCTCACCGTCCTCGAGGGACGCTGGAAGCTGCTCCTCCTGCGTGCGCTCTTTGACGGGACGAAGCGATTCAGCGAACTGCATCGCTCCTTGGAGGGCGTCTCTCATCGAACGCTCACGCGTCAGCTGCGAGAGCTGGCCGATTGCGGCCTGATCCATCGCAAGGTCTACGCGCAGGTCCCGCCAAAGGTGGAGTATTCTCTCACGGGCCTCGGCCGAACGCTCAAACCGGTCATCGACGCCCTGCACGAATGGTCAGAAAAGCACGGCCGCTCCATTAAGCTCAAGGGCCGCTGAGGTTCAGAAGCAGGGTTGCCCCGACACGGTTAGCCTCTTGATCGAATTGAAACAGCGGTACAATTGCCCCTGAGAATTCTCGATCGACACCGTCAAGAAGGAACGATCCAATGCCAAAGATGCGCGCCGTGCAAGTCAGCAAGCCGAAAGGGCCCTTTGAAATTGTCGAGCGAGACGTTCCCGAGCCGAGCGCCGGTACTGTGCGCATCAAAGTTCAGGCTTGTGGCGTCTGCCATAGCGATTCGCTGATCAAGGAAGGCCTCTGGCCGGGGATCGAATACCCGCGAGTGCCCGGGCACGAGGTCGTCGGAGTGATCGACGCCGTCGGCCCCGGCGTCGCCGGTTGGACCGTCGGCGAGCGGGTCGGCGTCGGTTGGAACGGCGGCTATTGCGGCTATTGCGACGCGTGCCGCCGCGGCGACTTCTTTGCTTGCCAGACAGCCACCCGCGTCACGGGGATTACGTCCGACGGGGGCTATGCCGACTACATGACCGCTCAATCGTCGGCGCTGGCTCGCATGCCGAAGGAACTCTCGGAGATCGACGCGGCTCCGCTCTTGTGCGCCGGCGTCACGACGTTCAACGCTCTGCGGCACAGCGGAGCCGGCCCGGGCGACGTGGTCGCCGTTCTGGGTCTGGGGGGGCTCGGTCATCTGGGCGTGCAATACGCCGCCAAGATGGGCTTTAAAACCGTGGCCATCGCGCGAGGAAAAGACAAGGAGCCGCTGGCCCGCAAGATGGGCGCGTCGCATTACATCGACAACCAGGCTCAGGACCCGGCGGCCGAACTCGCCCGCTTGGGCGGTGCCAAGGCGATTCTCGCCACGGCGACGAGCAGCGAGGCCATGGCTTCCGTCGTGGGCGGGTTGGCCGTCAACGGAACGATGTTACTCATCGGAGCGGTTGGATCGCTCGAAGTCAATCCGTTGTTCCTGCTCACTGGCTGTCGATCGGTGAAGGGCTGGTACTCCGGCGTGTCGATCGATTCGCAGGACGCGCTGCGCTTCAGCTCACTTACCGGCGTTCGGTCGATGAACGAAGTCCTGCCGCTCGAGCGCGTCAACGAAGCCTACGAACGGATGATGAGCGGCAAGGCCCGATTTCGCGTCGTGCTGACGACGGGGAATTAGCCAGCGGCGTTTCTCTACTGGCGGAATATCTAGCGCGAGGGGGTTGTCAAGTAGCTGGGTAAATTCTAACCGGGGCTAGGGATTTCGGGGCTTGATTCTCCCGCAGAATTAATGTCCAATCCCCAGAACAGCTAATTTAACACCGACAACCAAACTCTCCCTCTTCGCAAAGTCCTTCAGAGCTTATCTCTCGATCGAGGCGGGCGCCGCTTCCGCTCCGTCGGGTGTCCCTTATTTCTTTCTACGCCAGAAAAACTGCGCACCTGTTGCAGGAGTCCGAGGATGTTCTTCCCCCGACGGCTTACGATTTCGCGCTCCTATTCCCGCAAGCCTGTCAGCCGAAAAAGACATTCGCGTCGGCGCACTCAACAGGACTCGGTGTTCAGTCCTCGAACCGTCTGCTGCGGTCCGAGCGTCGAAGAGCTCGAGGGCCGGCAGATGCTTTCGGCCGCACTCCCCCCCGTCGCGGATGTTGCCGCCACTACCTCCTCCTCGTCTGTGGCCCACACGAACTTTGTGATCGCCGCGCGTCTTGGGTCGAACCCAACGCCGGCCGACACACCCAATGACGGACCCGACAACGCGCCGGCGCCCTACACGCCGCTGCAGATGCAAACGGCCTACGGCATCTCGACCGGTGCCGCCCTCAATGACAACATCTCCTTCACCGGGATCGCGGGTAACGGGAAGGGCGAGACGATCGCCATCGTCGACGCGTACAACGACCCGGGCATCTTCACCGACACGGCTACTTTCGACACCCACTTCAATTTGCCGCAATTCAATCAGACGGGCGGCCCGACCCTGACGGTCCTGGGTGAAAGCGGGACATCGACGCTTCCAACCGGTAACGACGTTGATCAATGGGACATCGAGGAATCACTCGACGTGCAGTGGGTCCACTCCATCGCGCCGGAAGCAAACGTGATCTTGTACGAGGCCAACTCGAACCTTAACACCGACCTGGAGACAACCGAGCAGTCGGCCGTTGCCAACCCTGCGGTCTCAGTGATTTCAAATAGCTGGGGCACCTCCGAGGACTCCACCGAATTGCAGCAGGACAGTATTTTCACCACGCCGGCTGGCCACCAGGGAATCACGTTCCTTGCCTCCACTGGGGATAGTGGCTCCCCGTCTGGGTATCCTGCGCTTCTCCCAATGTCGTCGCCGTCGGGGGCACCAGTCTCCAGATTCAAACCGGCGGAACCTGGGTCTCGGAGACGGTCTGGAATGACCTCTCCATCGATGACGGAGCGACCGCCGGCGGCCCCAGCCTTTATGAGTCGATCCCCAGTTATCAAGCCAACCTCAATGGCGTCAACGGCGCGAGCACGAAGTTTCGCAACAATCCCGACGTCTCTGCGGATGCCGATCCCGAGACGGGCGTCGACGTGTACGACAGTTTTGAAGGGGGCTACTTACAGATTGGGGGGACCAGTCTCGCTTCCCCGCTGTGGGGGGGCATGATTGCGATTGCCGACCAGGGCCGCGTTCTGGCAGGAGAGGGCACCCTGAATGGTGCCACTCAAACCTTGCCGATGCTTTACAGCCTGCCGGCCACCGACTTCCACGATGTCACCGTCGGCAACAATGGCACGTACTCGGCCGGCCCGGGCTACGACCTGGTCAGCGGTATCGGCACGCCGGTAGCCAATCTGCTGATCCCCGGGTTGGTGAGCCCCCCGGCGAATCAACCTCCAACGATCAGCGCGCCGTCGAGCGCCGGTGTGACGGAAAATGGCTCGCTCACGTTCTCGTCGGCAAATTCCAACGCAATCAGCGTCTCGGATGTGGATGCCGGCAGCAATGCTGATTCGCTCGCACTCTCAGTGTCAAACGGAACACTGACGCTCGCCTCCACGACCGGGCTGACCTTCACGACCGGCACCAACGATTCGGCGTCATTCACAGTCAGCGGAACGATCGCAAATTTGAATGCAGGCTTGAGCGGTCTGACCTATACGTCCACGACCGGCTACCTGGGAACGGACTCGCTCTCGCTGTCGATCACCGACCCGGGAAACAACCTGTCCGCATCGGCCACCGTGGCGCTGACCATCGTGCCTCCCGTGACTGGAAACTGGACGGCCATGTCGAACTTTCTCCCGGACGGCGACGCGGGCCAGTTAAGTCTTTTGCTTCCAAACGGCCAACTCCTTGTGCATGGAGGCGGCGGCGACGGCCCATCTGCCAGTTGGTATCTGGTCACGCCCAATAGCAGCGGCAGCTACGTCAACGGGACCTGGACGGTGGCGGGCTCGATGAATGTCGGACGTCTTTATTTCGCATCGGATGTACTCCAGAACGACAACGTGTTCGTCGTGGGCGGCGAGTATGCGACCGACAACCCATTCTCGAATAGCGCCGAGATTTACAATTTCGCAACCAATACTTGGAAGAGCGTCGCTAGCAGTCCGCAGTCCAGCGTCGGCGATGAGCCGAGCGAGCTCTTGCCCGACGGCAACATCCTCGTCGGCAACATCGCTAACAGCGGCACGGAGATTTACGATCCCGCGACAAACGCGTGGACTACCGGCCCGACGAAAATCCGCAACGACCAAAGCGACGAAGAATCCTGGGTGAAGTTGGCCAACGGCGACATTCTCGCCTATGACCTCTGGTCCAGCATCAACGACAACAAATTTGAGGCGGAACTCTATAACCCAAGCACAAATACCTGGTCTGACGCCAGTACGACCAATGGCACGATCCCGCTCCTGTCGACCGCCGCGACGGGATTTGAGTTGGGGCCGGCACTGCTGCTGCCGGATGGTCGTGCGCTCTTCACGGGCACGAATGGCACGACTGCCTTCTTCAATCCAAGCAACGACACATGGACGCAGGGCCCGCAGATGCCCTCCGTCATGATCAACGGCGTGCTCACCCAATTGACTACGGGAGACGCACCCGGCGCAGTCCTGCCCAACGGCGATGTGGTGCTGGCGCTGTCACCCGCGGTCTACATTGACAATACGGGCGACGAACAATTCCCTCCCCCGACCTACATCTATGACCTCAACCCGACGGCAGACGTGTGGACTAACATCTCGCCGGCATCGACTATCGATCCGAATCTCAGCCCCAATAACAGCTTTATCAATACGTTCCTCATCCTGCCGACCGGGCAGCTCTTGCTGACCGACGACAATAACCAGTTGGCGATCTACACGCCCACAAGCGGCAGCCCGCAGAATTCCTGGAAGCCGGTGGTCACGAGCTTTACGAACAACGGCAACGGCAGCTATACGCTGACCGGCGAGCAGCTCAACGGCCTCGATGAAGGGGCCGCTTATGGCGACGACAACCAAATGGCGGAAAACTACCCCATCGTGCAGGTGACCGACACCAGCAATGGGCATGTTCTTTATGCGACGACCTCAAATTGGACTTTGACTGGCGTCGCAACGGGCACCGATTCGGAGACGGTGACTGTCACCATGCCGACGGCGCTCGGCAACGATCCGTTTACGCTCACAGTCATCGCAGACGGGATCGCCTCGAATGTCTTCTCGCAGGCACCCGCGTTCGCGGCACCCAACGCCGTGAGCGTCAATGAAAACAGCGTCCTGAATTTTACCGGCAACAACACCATCAGCTTGTCCGACGGATTCGGGACAGCCGAGCAGGCGCGCCTGTCGGTGGGCCACGGCACGCTCAACTTAAGCACGACGACCGGTCTGGGCGTCACCGGTCTCGGCACGGGCACCGTCACGCTCTCGGGATCGCTCTCAAACCTCAACAACGCTCTGGCCACGCTGACTTACACGCCGACAAACGGCTACAACGGCTCCGACTCGTTAAACCTCTCCGACACGGACACGGGCGACAGCCTTAGTGGAATCGGCAGCGTTGCCATCACGGTGAGTCCTGTCGCGCCGTCGATTTCGGTGCCGGCGCCTGTCGCGGTCCCCATAAACGGCACGCTGCCCTTTGCCGGCGTGAATCTGATCACCGTCACCGATATCAGCGGGACTAGCGAGCAGATGACCCTGAGCGTGAGCCACGGCACGCTTGTCCTCACGACCACGGGCCTCACGGCCTCCGGCAGCGGCACTGCGTCGGTGAGCCTCAGCGGTCCCCTCTCAACCCTCAACGCTGACCTCGCCACCCTGGTCTATACGCCGACGGCGGCCTACAGCGGCGGAGACACGCTGAGGCTTTCCGACGAAGACTCGACCGACAGCCTCACCGGGACCGCCGCCGTCTCGATCACGGTGGAGAGCGCTCCCACGGTGAGCGTTCCGTCAAACGTAACGGTGACCGAGAATAGCACGCTGACATTCTCCTCCGCCAACAACAACCAGCTCACCGTTGCCGATCTCTTTGCCGACGGCGCTTTCGAGGCGTTAACCCTCTCGGTGTCGCATGGAATCCTGACGTTGGGTTCCACGACCGGCGTGAACATCACGGGTGGTGCCAACGGCTCCGGTTCGATGACTGTGACCGGCACCATCGACAATCTGAACGCGGTCCTCAATGGTCTCGTTTATCAGCCAAATCTCGATTTCGAGAAAACAGATACATTAGTCGTCTCGCTGAACAATCCGGCCGACGGATTGACGGGCTCGTCGAACGTGTCAATCAGCATCAATGCCCTGGCACCAACGATCGCAGGCCCCGGAGTGGTCACCGTAGACGAGAACACCTCGCTGATATTCTCCACGGGCAACGGCAACGCAATCTCCATCAACGATATCAACACGGATGGTGACTCGGTGGCGCTCTCGGTGGACCACGGCACATTGACGCTGTCGACGACGACCGGGCTGACCATCACGAACGGCAATAACGGCACGTCCTCGTTCACCGTTTCAGGAACTTTGAGCAATCTCAGCACGGCGCTTAACGGCCTGACCTATCAGCCGACGTTGAACTACTTCGGTTCCGATTCGCTCGCCGCTTCGATCACAAATGTCGGGAACCACAAGGCGTCCTCGACCGGGGTGATCCTGAACATTGACGCCATCCCAACCGTACTCGCTCCAACGAGCGGGAGTCTGACGGAAAACACGTCGCTCACATTCTCCTCCGTCAGCAACAATGAAATTTCGGTTGCCGATCAATCGGCCGGGGGCAATCCCGACTCGTTGACCCTCTCGGTGTCGCATGGAATCATCACGCTGGGATCGACGACAGGCCTGACATTTACAGGTTCCAACGGCTCCAGCTCGTTCATCGTGACGGGTACGCTCGGCAACCTGACCGCGGGCCTCAACGGCCTGACTTATCAGCCGAGCACGAACTACGTTGGCGGCGACTCGCTGGTGACGTCGCTCTTCGATCCGGGAGACGGCCTGAGTGGCACTACCACCGTGCCCCTCACGGTCAACGCGCTGGCCGCTCCCACGATCGGGGCGCCTCCAACGGCCACCGTTGCCGAGAATGGAACGCTCGTCTTTACTTCGGGCAACGCCAACGCGATTTCGGTCGCCGATAACGGAGCCGGCGGAAATGCCGATACGCTGACGATGACCGTTTCCCACGGGACGCTGACGCTGGCCTCGACCACGGGATTGATCTTTACGTCCGGCAGCAACGGCGCCGCCTCGTTTACGGTGAAAGGCACGCTGAGCAACCTCAGCACGGCCCTGACCGCCGTGACCTACCAGCCGACCGCCAACTTCGCCGGATCAGATTCGCTGGCGATCCTGCTCTCCGATTCGGCAGACGGCAAGTCTGGCTCCGCGAGTGTCGGCTTGACGGTCAGTGCGCAGGCGCCTTCGATCACCGCACCCCGAACGGCCGCGGTCACAGAAAATTCGTCGTTCGTCTTCTCCGGGAGCAACCTCATCTCGATCGCCGATGCCTTCCCCACCGCCACGGATTCGCTCAAGCTTTCCGTCTCGCACGGGACATTGACTTTGGCCAGCACGGCCGGATTGACCGTCACGGGCACCAATGGTTCGGCTTCATTCACGGTGAGCGGACCCGTGAACAGTCTCAACGCGGATCTCGTTGGCCTCACCTATCAGCCGACTGTTGGTTACTTTGGTTCCGATACTTTGGGGGTCTCCCTCTCGGATCCGGGAGATAACCTGTCGGGCGCGACCAATGTGGCGATCACCGTCAACCCGCTCGCCGCCCCCTCGATCGCCGCTCCCCGAGCGGCTTCGCTGGTGGAAAACACCTCCGTCGTCTTCTCAACGGCCAACGGTAATGCGATCACGCTTGGGGATTCGGTCGCCGGAAGCAACGGCGATTCGCTGATGCTCTCGGTTGGGAACGGCACGCTCACGCTGGCCACCACCAGTGGAGTGACGATCACGGGGTCCAATGGTACAGCTTCCTTCACCGTCTCAGGAACCGTGGCCAATTTGAATGCGGCGATTAATGGGCTCACGTATCGACCGACAGCCAATTATTCGGGCGCCGATGCTCTGGCACTTTCGATCAGCGATTCCGGCGATAACGAGTCGGCTTCGACCAGCGTGACTCTGTCCGTTACCGCTTTCAGCCCGCCTTCGATCTCGGCTCCCTTGGGGGCCTCAGTGGTTCTGAACGCGTCCCTGGTCTTCTCTTCGGCCAACCAGAACGCGATTACGCTCGCCGATACGGGCCCCGGGAGCAGCGCCGACTCGTTGACGCTCTCCGTCGCTCAAGGCACAGTGACCCTGGCGACCACCTCGGGCTTGATGATCAATTCAGGCGCCAACGGCTCCGCCTCGATCACCGTGACCGGATCCGTGGCTAATCTCAACGCGGCCCTCAACGGACTGATCTATAAACCTACGACCGGCTACTCCGGTACCGATTCCCTGGCCATTTCGCTAAGGGATACGGCCACGGGCGATGGCCTCTCGGCTTCCTCGAGCGTCGCCCTGACCATCGCCGTCAGCCCCCCGGCGATCACCGCACCGACGACGGCCTCGGTGACCGTCACCTCATCCCTGACCTTCTCGAGCGCCAACAATAACGCTGTCAGCATCGCCGACATTAATGCCGGCAGTGCCGTCGAACCGCTCACGCTGGCGACCACGGACGGAACGCTGACGTTAGGGAGCACCAGCGGAATCACGTTTGCGAACGGTGCAAACAAATCGGCGTCGATGACAATCAACGGCACGCTGGCGAACCTCAATGCCGCACTCAGCGGTCTCAAGTTCACGCCGGCAGCGATCGGGACCGCGACGGTTGTCCTTTCCTATACCGACCTGGGCAACGGCCTGATCGGCACGGCCACGATTAACATCACCGTCCTTAAAGGGGCGACTAAGCTCGGCATGGGCACGCCCGTAAGCCCGCCGCCCACGAGCCCTTCGTCGTCACCCGCGGTCGTCCAGAGCAGCTCGGTCAGCGGTTCGACCGGCGGTGGCGCTGTGACCGCTGCAGTGACCTCGACCGCTCCAGTGACTTCGGCAACGACCAACGCAGCGACCAACACAACGACCAACAACAGCTCGACGCCACCCGACGCCGAAGCTCAATGGCAGGGGGTTTCGGCAGCAGTCGAAGTGTTGATTGGCTAAGAGGGTATCGCTCTGGTCGGAAATCGCCGCCGCGTCCGGGCACCCGATCTTGCAAGATTGCGGAGTCGAAATCCAATCTGCGTTGAAATCCAATCTGCGGTGAGCGAAACTGATTCCCACGGCTCACGCGATAGAGTGGGCTTCTTCTCACTTCACGGGTGCGTGGGCTGGGCACCCGCGAGCTCTTTTTTTCTTCGACATCTTCGACGCCGCATTCCGCAATCTTGGAGGCTTTCAGGATGTTGTTCTCAAAACGACTTCTGATTTTTTCAAAGCTCGCAAGCGACGCCCCTTCGCAACGTCGACATCGGCGAAATCGACGCAATTCGTCGTTTATTCAATCACCGATCTGCTGTGGACCGGCTGTCGAATCGCTCGAGAGCCGGCAGATGCTCTCGGCCGTGGCGACGCCGACCTTTGTGATCACTGGGCGTGCGGCAGCCGGCGTTAAGCCCGCCGTTTCACCCGGCGTGGCGCCGATCGATCCGGCTCAGATGGACGCGGCCTACGGCGTCAACGCGATCTCTTTTAACGGCACGGTCGGTAATGGGGCCGGCCAGACGATTGCCATCGTCGACGCGTACAACGATCCGGACATCATCTCCGACGCCAACAGTTTCAGCAGCCAGTGGGGCTTGCAGCAGTTCAACGCCAGTGGCGGACCGACATTGAAGGTGCTGAATCAGACCGGTGGAACTTCGTTGCCGGCCAATGCTTCGCCCGGTGGGTGGGATATCGAAGAAGCGCTCGATGTCGAGTGGGCCCACTCGATCGCTCCGGAAGCCAACATCATTCTGTTCGAAGCGAATTCCAATTCCGATGCGAACCTGTTCGCGGCGGTCGACACGGCAGCCGGCTACACCGGAGTCTCGGTCGTCTCGATGAGCTGGTCGGGCGGCGAATCTTCTTCTGAAACAGGGCTCGATTCCAATTTCGTCACTCCCAACGGCCATCAGGGTGTTACGTTCCTGGCGGCCACCGGCGATAGCGGGAGTCCCTCCGGTTATCCCGCATTCTCTCCCGACGTTGTCGCCGTGGGGGGCACGACTCTGGACATCAACAGTAGCGGTCAATACCTCGGCGAAAGCGCCTGGGCCGACGGGGGCGGCGGCATCAGCCTCTACGAGTCGAACCCCAGCTATCAGAGCGCGCTCGACGGCGTCAACGGCGCCAGCACCACGCACCGCAATGTGCCCGACGTCGCGATGGACGCCGATCCCAACAGCGGTGTGTATGTGCTGGACAGTTTCGACGGCGGATGGTTTCAGGTCGGCGGAACCAGTCTGGCAACCCCCATGTGGGCAGGATTGATTTCGATCGCCGATCAAGGGCGATCGCTGCTGGGCGAATCGTCGCTCAATGGCGCTACTCAAACGCTGCCAACCCTCTACAGTCTTCCCAAGTCCGACTTCAACGACATCACAAGCGGCAGCAACGGCACGTATTCGGCCGGTCCGGGCTACGATCTGGTGACGGGCCTGGGCACGCCGATTGCCAATCTGCTCGTCCCCGCGCTGGCGGGTTACGGATCGACCCAACCCCCGACGGTGAGTGCTCCCTCGACCGCCAGCTTGACGGAGAATGGTTCGCTGACATTCTCGTCGAGCAATGGCAATGCAATCAGCGTCGCCGATGCGAGCGCCGGCACCAATGCCGATTCGCTGACGCTTTCGGTCTCCCACGGTACTTTGACTCTGGCGTCCACGTCCGGCCTGACTATCACGGGCAGCAACGGTACAGCTTCGTTCACAGTGAGCGGGACCGTTTCCAATCTCGATGCTGCGCTCAACGGGCTCGTTTATACGCCGACCGCCGGTTACACGGGCTCCGACTCTTTGTCGGTTTCGATCACCGACCCGGGAGACAGCCTGTCGGCATCGGCGAGCGTCGCCCTGACTGTGAGCGCTCCCAGCCCGCCCACGATCACTGCTCCCGCGAACGCTTCGCTCAGCGAGAATGGATCGTTGGTCTTCTCGACGTCCAATGGCAACGCGATCACGATTGCCGATGCCAGTGCCGGCAGTAACAGCGATTCACTGACGCTGACTGTCACCCACGGGACCCTCACGCTGGCAACCACGTCTGGGTTGACGTTTGCGCCCGGCACCAGCAATGGCTCGGCTTCCTTCACCGTTACCGGAACCGTTACCAATCTGAATGCTGTTCTCAACGGTCTGACCTATCAGCCGACCGCCGGCTACGTGGGATCCGACTCGCTGGCCATTTCGCTCGCGGATTCCGGCGATAGTCTGTCGGCTTCAGACAGTGTCGGTCTCAGCATCACAGCGGCCAGCCCGCCCACCATCACGGCTCCGGCAGCCGGCTCGCTGAACGAGAACGGGTCGCTGGCTTTCTCGACGGCCAACGGCAACGCAATTTCGGTCGCCGATTCCAGTGCCGGCAGCAGTAGCGATTCGCTCACGCTCTCCGTCACCCACGGAACCCTTACGCTGGCGTCAACGTCGGGGTTGACGATTACGGCTGGTGCCAATGGGTCGGCGTCGGTGACCGTGAGTGGGACCGTCACCAATCTCGACGCGGCCCTCAACGGTCTGACCTATAAACCGACTGCCGGCTACTCGGGATCCGACTCACTGTCGGTCTCCGTGACAGATCCGGGAGACGGACTGTCGGCGTCCGACAGCGTCGCATTGACCGTCAACGCGACCCTCGCGCCGACGATTACGGCTCCGGCGACCGCCTCGGTGGCTGAGAACGGATCGCTGGTCTTCTCAAAGTCGATCACCGTGACCGATGCGAGTGCCGGCACTGCTACTCAGCAGCTGACGCTGACGGCGACTCACGGAACGCTCAAATTGGGAACCACGAGCGGCATCAAGATTGTTTCAGGCTCCAATCGATCGGCTTCGATGACGATCAGCGGCACGCTGACGAATCTTAACGCGGCCCTCAACGGTCTGACCTTTACGCCGACAAGCCGCTACACCGGTTCTGCGTCGATCTCCCTCAAATACACCGACGAGGGAGACGGTCTGACGGGCTCTGCCAGCATTTCCGTCACGGTTAGCCGCAACGGTCGGGCGAGTCGAGGGGCCGTGGTAGTGGTGACCCCCGTTTCGACCCGTCAGGAATTCAGCCCCGTGGTTGGCGGCCAAGCCAGGTCTGATTCGGGCGGCACGTTCGATGGAGACAATTCCACGCCGCCGGAGACCCAGACTCAGTGGGCTGGACTCCTGGCCGCGATGGAACTTCTCATCCCTTGAACAGATGTTCTCATGATTTCAATCGGTTGTCCTTCCGCGATCAAACTTCACGGAATTTCCATCGTTTCGTGAGTTGATATCGGTCGCGCCGCTCGCCAAACTGGGCCGTTACGACCGATTTGGGCTAGGTGTTCTCACTATAGTCCGGTGCCTGGGCCGGCACTTCGAGTCGCGTCCGTTCTTCCTGCCGTCTTGGCCCGATCCACTTGCGCAATCAGCCGTTGGGAGCAACAGCATGCTGTTTCCGAATCGTCGTTTCGTTCGCGCGAATTTGCGTGGAAACACCTACGGACGTGGGACTTCCCGCCGGCGAAATCGGCACGATTCGAGATCTGTTCAGCAACCGGTCTGCTGTGGGCCGAGCGTCGAGATCCTGGAAGGCCGACAAATGCTATCGGCGGTTGCCGCCTATGAGCCCGCCATTGTCGTCGCAGGTCGTGTTCCTGCCCCTGGCCACAGCATCACGCCGACCACGTCGGTAGCGTCCGCTCCTTATACGCCCTCGCAAGTGACGACGGCCTACGGCGTGAACTTGATTTCATTCAACGGAGTCACGGGCAATGGTGCGGGCCAGACGATCGCGATTGTCGACGCCTATAACGACCCCAACATCGTGACGGATGCTGCGAATTTCAGCACTCAATTTAACTTGCCGCAATTCAACGTCGCCGGCGGACCAACATTTCAAGTGTTGAATCAGACGGGCGGCACGTCGCTGCCAACGACCGACGGTCAGGGCTGGGATCTCGAAGAGTCGCTCGACGTCGAGTGGGCCCACTCGATCGCGCCGCAAGCGAACATCATCCTGTACGAATCCAACACCAACAACGACCCCGACATGGACCAGGCGGTGGCGACGGCTGCCGCCAACCCGGCTGTCTCCGTCGTTTCGATGAGCTGGGGCGAGGACGAGTTTCAAGGTGAACAATCAGAAGACCCATTCGTCCTGACACCGACGGGGCGTACGGGGGGCGTCACCTTCTTAGCGGCAACGGGAGACTGGGATTCGCCGGCAATCTATCCCGCCTTCTCGCCCGATGTCGTTGCCGTGGGGGGCACCTCGCTTCAGATTCAACAAGACGGCACCTACATCTCCGAATCGGTGTGGAACAACAATAACGGCTACGGCACGGGTGGCGGGATTAGCCAATACGAGTCACTCCCGGCCTATCAGGACGGCCTGAACGGCATCAACGGCTCGAGCACCACGTCTCGAAACGTGCCCGACGTCTCGATGGACGCCGACCCGGACACAGGAGTTTACGTCCTCGATACCTATTCAGGTGGGTGGTACCAGGTCGGCGGCACCAGCCTCGCCACGCCCTTGACAGCCGCGCTCGTCACCATCGCCAATCAAGGGCGCGCCCTCAACGGTGAGCCAAGTCTCAACGGTCTGACACAGACCCTACCAACGCTCTACAACCTTTCCAGCTCCGATTTCCACGATATCACCGTGGGCGGAAACGGCACCTACAATGCTGCGCCTGGATACGACCTGGTGAGCGGTTTGGGTACGCCAGTCGCCAACCTGCTCGTTCCAGACCTCGCGAACTCGAACATCAATTGGTCGCCGACCGCGTCGGGTCCGTCGGCCGCCGCGACGAACGAAAACACCCAGCTCGATTTTTCCGGGCCCAATGCGGTCACGCTGACGGACCAGATTGCCGGCACCAACATCGACTCGCTAACGCTCTCGGTCAACGACGGCAGCCTGACACTGGGATCGACAAACGACCTGACCTTCACATCGGGGGCGAACGGCTCGGGTACGATGACCGTTTCGGGAACGATCGGTGACATTCAGGCGGCCGTTTCCGGGATGACGTATTCGCCGAACATGGGCTATACGGGCTCCGACTCTTTGTCGGTTCTCCTTTCCGACCCCTTGGCGAATGTGAGCGCTTCGACGACTGTGGCGCTCACGATCAATGCGCCTCCCACACTCACCGCTCCGACCACGGGTTCACTGAGCGAGAACGGGTCGCTCGTCTTCTCAACGGGCAACAACAACGCGATTTCCTTCACGGACACCGCCGCGGGCGCAGGTGCTGATTCGTTGACTCTCTCAGTCACGAACGGGACGCTCACGCTAGCGAGCACGTCCGGATTGACGTTTACCACCGGGACCAACGGCACGGCTTTGTTCACGGTGACGGGAACCGTGGCCGATCTGGACAACGCCCTCAACGGTCTCGTTTATCAGCCGACCGCGCTCTACGTCGGATCGGATACCTTGTCGATCTCGGTCACCGATGCGGCCGACAACCTGTCGACGTCGACCGGCGTGGCCCTAACCGTAAACGCCCTCGCCCCGCCCGCGATCACAGCTCCGGCAACCGGCTCGCTGAGCGAAGACGGCTCCCTGGTCTTCTCGACGGCCAACAGCAACGCAATCTCCGTCACCGATGCCGGCGCCGGCAGCAATCCCGATTCGCTGACGCTCTCCGTCTCAAATGCGACGCTGACCTTGCCCTCGATTTCCGGGCTGACGTTTACCGGCACCAACGGCACCGCATCGTTCACCGTAAGTGGAACCGTGACCAATCTCGATGCGGCCTTGAACGGTCTGACCTATCAGCCGAAATCGGGTTATATCGGATCGGATTCTCTGGCCATCTCGGTTGCCGACGCGGGAGACGAGCTGTCGGCGTCGACCAGCGTGGCGTTGACGGTCAACATCCTGCCCCCCACCATCACGGCTCCAACAACGGCGTCGCTGAACGAGAACAGCTCGCTGGTCTTCTCGTCGGCCAATAGCAACGCCATCTCGTTCACCGACGTCAATGCCGGCACGAGCAAGACCGAGTCGCTCAGCCTGTCGGTTGGTCATGGGATACTCACGCTTAGATCCACAACCGGCTTGACGTATACGAGCGGGAAAAATAACACGGCTTCGATCACCGTGACCGGAACTGTCGCCAATCTGAGTGCCGCTCTGGCCGGATTGACCTATAAACCGACTGCCGCCTATTGGGGATCGGATTCGCTTGCCATTTCGGTGTCGGATCCGGGGGACAAGCAGTCGAGTTCGACCAGTGTGGCCCTCGCCATCAATGCTCTGAGTCCGCCCACGATCACTGCTCCCACGTCGACCACGCTCGGCGAAAACCTGTCGGTCAGCTTCTCGACGACCAACGGCAACGCGATCACAGTCGCAGACCCGAATGACGTCACCGGCGATGTCCTCACGCTGTCTGTGACCAACGGAACGCTCACCCTGGGGTCCACTCCGGGATTGACTTTCAAGTCCGGGAAGAACGGCACGGCTTCGTTCTCCATCGCCGCAACCCTGGCCAATCTCAACAAGGCCATCAGCGGTCTGACCTATAAGCCGACAAGCGGTTATTCCGGTTCCGACACACTGTCGATCTCGATGTCGAATGCTGGGGACGGGCAGTCGGCTTCGACCAGCGTGGCCCTGACCGTTTCCCCGGCCGTGGCACCCGTGCTGACCGCTCCCGCGTCGGCTTCACTCAATGAGAACGGCTCGCAGGTCTTTTCGACGGCCAACGGCAATCCGATCTCGTTTAGCGACGCCAATGCCGGCACCAGCAAAACCGAGACACTCACCCTCTCGGTCGCGCACGGGACGCTCAAGATGGGCGCGTTGTCGGGCTTGACGACCACTGCGGGGGCCAATAACTCCGCGTCCATGACCGTGACGGGAACGGTGACTAGTCTCGAGACCGCCCTCAACGGCCTCACCTACAAGCCGACGACCGGTTACTCGGGCTCGGATTCGCTGGCCATCTCGGTGACCGATCCCGGGGACAGTCTCTCGGCCTCGACTAGCGTTGCTTTGACCGTCATCGTCACGCCTCCCGCGTTCACGGCACCGGCGACGGCCACCGTGGCTGTGAATGGATCACTAGTCTTCTCGAAGACCAACAGCAACCTGATCAGCGTCGCCGACATCAACGCCGGCAGCGGGCTCGAGCAGGTCACGCTCTCGTCGACGAACGGAAAGCTCAAGCTCGGATCGACGACCGGAATCACGTTTGGTTCTGGTGCCAACAACTCCGCTGCGATGACGATCAGCGGCACGCTGACGAACCTTAACAATGCCCTCAAGAACCTGACGTTCACCCCGACGAGCGGCTATTCCGGTTCCGCGTCGATCAGCCTCTCCTATGACGACACTGGCAACGGCCTTACTGCCTCCGCCAGCATCGCCATCACGGTCGGGTCGGGCGCAGCCAGCCAGGCGGGCCCCACGACGAGCCCGCAGACGGCCGTCGCGATCTCGTCCTCGAATCCTGGCTCCGGCAGCGACGAGAGCACCGACCCTCAGTGGGCCGGATTCGCTGCTGCCTTGGAGACTCTGAACAGCTAAGACGGTTCTCCCGTTCGAATTATTGCAATCACTCTGAACGGGTGACTCGCAGCGCCTTGCCGATGCGCCCCCGCGCAGCAGCGCTCTTCGAGGCGCGCCGGCGAGGCAAATTCCTCTTTTGCCCAACGCCGCCTAAGATGGCACGGTGCGCGTCCGCGGTCTTCGAGCACCAGTATCCCAAGGACCGAAATGGAAACGATTTCCACCGAATATCTCGTCCGTCGGTTGTGTGCCGGCGACGCGCAAGGAGTCTGTGCTTGCGTTCGACGAGTGTATGGCGACAGTTACATCATTCACACCGAGCTCTACCACCCCGAGCAGATCGTCGCCCTCAATGAATCGGGCCAGTTGGTTTCGGTCGTTGCCTTAGACAGTGCGAACCAGATCGTCGGCCACTATGCCTTGGAGCGTCCCGATCAGAAGTCACGGGTCGCGGAATCGGGAGAGGCGATGGTCGTGCCCGAGCATCAACATCAGCATCTCCTGGAGAAGATGCGGATCTTGTTGGAACAAGAAGCCGGTCGCCTCGGCTTGAACGGCATCTTTGGACGAACGGTGACGAACCACCTCTTCAGCCAGAAGGCTGTCGAGCGATTCGGCGAAAGGCCGTGCGGCGTCAGCCTGGGTCGCACGCCGCGCAAGTTTCGCAATATGCCAGAGGCACTTTCGCAGCGAATGAGCGTCGTCTTTTATTTCAAATATCTACGGACGGTCGAGAGCACCCAGATTCATCTCCCATCGCGTCATCAGAGACATTTGCAGGGAAATCTACGAGCAGTTCGGCGTCCGATTTGAAGCGCAAGGCTCACCGGCGGTCGCGGACACCGGCGAACTCGCGATCGATCACCATGAAGAGCTGCAACGGGCCGTCATCATGGTTCGCCGTGTCGGTAAGGACACGATCGACAAAATCCGCGATGCTCGGCGTGATCTTTGCGACGCTCGACAAATCGAGGTCATTTATCTCGAGTTGCCCTTAGCGCAATCCGGAACAACAGAAGTCTGCGAGGCGATCGAAGAGGATGGCTTCTTCTTTAGCGGCGTGGCTCCTTTGTACGGCCCAGAAGGCGACGTTCTCAGGCTGCAATTTCTCAACGTGGAGCTCGATACAAGCGTGTTGCAGATCGAAAACCCGTTGGCGCGGAACCTGCTCAAGTACGTAGAACAAGAGCGGGAGCGCGTGAGCCGACCGAGGACAACCAGATCTTGAGGAACCGGTCATCACTCAAGCGTCCCCGCCGCCCACAGCCAGGATCCCGGGACGGCCACGACAGATTGCGGCGTCACTTCAGGTCGACGGTTACTTTCTCGAGCCCGCCGGTGAATCGGAATGGGGACTGGTAGTCTTCGGAGACGGGTGTGGCGATGTCCATGCCGACGTTGAAAGTTTCGTCGAGCGAGAGGACGCCTCGCGGCGTCCGGCCGATCTGCCCCTCGCCGACTTGCTGGTCGTTGATGAACAGCTTGCCCGTGCCGCTGCCGTTCGCGTCCCCCGCGGCCGTGAATTCGTATCGCAACTGCGACTTTCCGAGCGGCACCTCAACGTTCGACGTAATCGTGTAGCGGGTGGAGTTCAGGAAGTTGAAGTGCCAGATCAGCTTGCCGTTCTTGATGTACAGCGTGTAGCCGCCGAAGCGGCCCCCTTGTGCAACGAGCACGCCTTCGGCTCCCGGTTTTTGGAGATCGACGTAGGCGGTGATCGCGTACGATCGGTTCTTCGTATTTGGAGCCACGGCTTCCGTTAGGAGAATTCCCGGATAGAACGTGGCCTTCGTGCGGCCGGGGGCCACTTGCGGCTGCGGATTTGCGAGTAATCGTGCGGCCGTGCGATCGTCGATCGGCAAAACCTGATACTTGGCCGCTTCGATCCAAAACAAGGCCTGCAGCTCGCGCAGCTTTTTCGGATTGACCTTGGCCAGATCCTTGGCTTCGCTGAAGTCGTCTTCGATGTTGTACAGTTCCCACGGCTCATCGTCGACGTCCAGCCCCGCGCCCAGTGGAAATGCCAACCAAGGAATGCGGCCATGAAACGCCGCTGCCACCCAGCCATCGTGGTAAATGGCCCGGCTTCCCACCATCTCGAAGTACTGCGTCAGGCGCCGACCTTTGGCCTCGGGATGGTCAAAGGTATAGGCCAGGCTCACCCCCTCGATCGGCTTCTGCGCAATTCCGTTGACTTCGGCCGGCGGTCGAATGCCGACGGCTTCGTAGATGGTCGGCGCGATGTCGACGACATGGTGAAATTGGGTGCGTAAGCCCCCTTTGTCCTTAATGCGCTTGGGCCAGGAGATGACCATCGGATTCCGCGTGCCGCCGAAGTGCGAGGCGATCTGCTTCGTCCATTTGAACGGCGTGCTGCCCGCGTAAGCCCAGCCCACGGGGTAGTTGTTGTAAGCCATCGGGCCGCCGAGCTGATCGATCAGCTTTCGGCTCGACTCGGCGGTGTCGACAATTCCGTTGAAGCGTCGGCCTTCATTGTCGGTTCCCGTCACTCCCCCTTCGGGGCTCGCGCCGTTATCTCCGACGATGTAAAGGACGAGCGTGTTGTCGAGTTCTCCCAGTTGTTCGACGGCGTCGATCAATCGGCCGATCTCGCTGTCGGTGTAGGCCAGGTAGCCGGCAAAGACTTCCTGCATGCGGGCGTAGAGGCGTTTGTCGTCGGCACTTAGCGAGTCCCAGGCCGGAATCGATTTGTGCCGCGGCGTGAGGATGGTGTCGGGGGGAATGACGCCGAGTTGCTTTTGGCGAGCGAATGTCTCTTCGCGCACTTTGTCCCAACCCTGGTCGAATCGGCCCCTGAAGCGGTCGATCCAACTCTTGGGAGCGTGATGCGGGGCATGCGTCGCACCCGGGGCGAAGTAGACGAAGAAAGGCTTGTTCGGCTGCGTTGTCTTCTGCACGCGAACCCAGTCGATGGCCCGGTTCGTCATGTCGGTCATGAAGTGATAAGTCGGTTCGTACGGGGGCTCGATCCGTTTGGTGTTTTCGACGAGGCCGGGCGACCACTGATTCGTGTCGCCCCCCAGGAAGCCGTAAAAGTATTGAAAGCCGAGATTCGTGGGCCAGTGATCGAAAGGTCCGGTCGGCCCGGACTCCCAATTCGGCGTGTTGTGCCATTTTCCGAACGCGGCTGTGCTGTAGCCGTTCCCCTTGAGAACTTCCGACATCAGCGCGGCGTTCGCCGGCAACAGCGAGTTGTAGCCCGGGAAACCGGTGGCGAACTCTTCCACCATGCCCGAGCCCATCGAGTGATGGTTGCGGCCGCTCAGAAGGGCGGCGCGGGTCGGCGAGCAAAGGGCCGTCGTGTGAAAGCGATTGTAGCGAAGTCCATTTTTCGCGAGGCGGCCGAGCGTGGGAGTCGGAATGGGACCGCCGAACGTGCTGGCATGACCGAAACCCGTGTCGTCGGTCATGATGATCACGACATTGGGAGCGTCTTTCGGCGCCCGGACCGGCTCGGGATAGGCCGGCTTGGAATCCTTGATGGTCCGCCCGATGACCCCTTTGAATGGCGGTGGGTCGGAGGGAAGTTTGCCGGACGGATCCGCGGCGAGTGTGATGCCGGCCGACTGCACAGCAGTCAACAAGACCACGGCCAACGACAAACGCCACACGAACGCAGTTACGCCGAGCGCACGGGAACTGGGTAGGAGTCGCATCCGAATATCTCAACTTTTTGAGGTCGTTAGATTCGACGCGCTCTCCGTGCACACAGACTTCGGTTCATAGAATGGCCGCGAAATCCGCAAACCATCGCGGATCATTTCCTCAGGCTGTCGCTGGGGACTTGGCGATCCAGTCGATGATGACCTGCGCCAGCTCGGGCCCGTGCGTTTCTTGAATAAAATGGCCGGCCCCTTTGATGATCGTGTGGGGCTGGCCCTGCGCGCCGGGCACCTCTTTTTGAAAGCGTTTGTCGCCGCCGCCGGTGATCGGGTCATGATCGCCGAAAGCGGTCAGAAACGGCTTCTTCCATTCCCGCAGCACTTGCCAGGCTCTCTTGTTCGCGTCCTTGGCGGGATCGTTGGGCGAAACGGGCACAAGCTGCGGCATCATCAGCGGGCCTGCCTTGAATCGCTTGTGCGGGAACGGCGCGTCGTACGCGTCTTTCAGGCCGGGCGTTCGAGAACTCGTCGCGACGAGTGTCCCCACGGGCATGTCGCCAGACTCAAGCATCTGCTCGGACATGCGCTTCCACATCAAGAACGCGGCGGTCATCGGTTCTTCCCCAGTCGGCAGACCGGTATTCGAGATCACGATTCTCGAGAATCGTCCTTCGTTTTCGGTAACGGCCCTAAGCCCGATCAGGCCGCCCCAATCTTGGCCAAAGAACGTGCAGTGCTTGAGTTCGAGCGCCGCCACGAGGTCGGCAATTTCGTCGACATGAAATTTATAAGTGTGAACCGCTTTGTCAGCGGGCTTGTCCGAGCGGCCGAAACCGACCAGGTCGGGCACAATGCATCGATAGCCGGCCGCGGTGAGCGGCGGAATCATCTTGCGATAGAGGTAACACCACGTCGGCTCGCCATGCAGCAGCAAGATCGGCTGCCCGTCGCGCGGTCCTTCGTCGAGATAGTGAATGCGGTAACCGCCCACCTCATGGTAGTGCGGCTCGAACTTAAACTCGGGCAGGTGAGCAAACCGCTCGTCAGGCGTGCGCAACACGCCAGGTCGAACTTCGTCGTGGCCGGGGGCTCCGCTGAGTGATTCAGCCTTAGCCGGGATCTGAGCGACGCAATAATTGATCTGCCCAGCCAGGCCGGCTTCGCGGTGATGATGGATCGCCCGATACTCGGGGGACATCGACATCTGAAAAAGCGTTTTTTTGTGCGGATACTGCACCAGCGCAACCATGTCCCAGTCGGCCTTGCCGATCAGGCAGTACTCCGACTTGCCGGCAAACAAGACCTTCGCGCCGATCTTATCGAGGATGGGCTGAATGCCGGCCGCGTATTTGGCGTACTCCGCCTGCCCGCCGTTAGGTTTGAACTTGAGCAGATTGACCATCACGATCGGATGGTCGTCGGGAAGCGCGATGAAATCTTGCATTTGGGCCGGCGTCGGCAAGAGCGCGATTGTGGCCGGAGTGGACTTATCAGTCGGCTTGTCCGCCGCTAGCGCGTCGCCGGCGACCACTGCGGACGCCACGGCGGCACTTCCGGCAATCACGGATCCGGTCAAGAATTCTCTCCTGTTTCGAGTGCCGGTGCCATCGCTCATGTCGCTTTCTTTCGTGATCGTAGAAGCGTGGGGCCAAAGTCAGTGAGAGGGGGTGCGGAGCCAGTCTACCACGCTGCTCGGAGCGCAAACAGCATTTTCGGCGAGAGAGATGGCCGCGCGGCTGAGCGAGTCGGATTCCGGCACAGTCGACGGACAATTAGTTCGCGACCTCGTACAGCGTTCGCAAGAAGTTGCTTACGTCTTCGCGGCCCAGCATGCCGAGCACGGTGCCGTCGCACATCACGGGCAACTGTTCATCCCGTCCGGGTAAGCCGGGCAATCAGGGCTTCGATCGTCTGGGGGCGCTCAGGATCGAATCTCACGGCGAGGCGCTGCTCTTGCTCGGTGAGTGGCTCACGCAGTCGCAATTGTCGGTCCAGGACCTGTTCCGTCGCCTCGGACGCATCGGCTTTTTCCCGCATCCGCTGGCGGATTCTTTCCCGACACGTCGCTTCGTCGGCCGGAAAGTCGAGGATCACGAACGGAATCCCGAGAGACTCTGCCAAGCTCCGAAACTGCTCGCGTTCCGCTCGCCTCAAAAACGTCGCGTCTAGAATAATCGGAAATCCGGCATCAACGATCGCCGCGCCGAGATCGGCGAGCCGCGCAAACGTTTTCCGGCTGAATTCGGGCGAATAAAGGCCGCTCGCCAGCTCGGAACCGGTGTGGTCGAGCGGTCCTAAACCAGCGAGCCGCTTGCGTTCGACATCGGAACGCAGCCGGACCGCGCCTGAGCGTTCGAGAAGCGATTGCGTGCCCTGCGTTTTGCCGCTGCCCGAGAGCCCATGCGTAATCGCCAAAAATCGCGGTCTGCCCTCGAGCGAACGGCCCGCCAGATTCAAGTAATTCGACACGGCGCTCGACGCTTGCTCGATTTCCTCCGCGGAAAGCGACGTCTGATTCCGGCGGATCTGAGCAACTTTAGCCCGCACCAGAGCGCGATACGTGAAATACAACGGGAACACCCGAAGTCCGGCGTAATCGCCAGACCACTCGAGCACCGCGTTGAGGAACCGCCAGGCGAAATCGGTCCGGCCGTGATCTTCGAGATCCATTGTGCAGAAGGCCAGTTCGCTCATCACATCGATCCAGCGCAGCGACTCATTGAATTCGATGCAGTCAAAAATCGTGATGTTTTCTTTATCCAGAATCATGTTCCCCAGATGCATGTCGCCGTGGCACTCGCGTATAAAGCCGCCGCTCTTGCGGGCCGCAAGCACCTGTTCTTGGCGTTGCAGTTGCCGCTCGCACCATTGGAGTAGCCGCCGGACGAGGTCGCGTTCGGCCGGAGAATCGAGCCGATCGAGATGTTCAAAGTTGGCGCGAATCGGCTCGGCGACCGCGGCCGGAGTGCCAAACCGACTCTCAGTTGCGGCCACCGGAATCTTCGCGTGGAACTCGGCGATCTGCCGCGCCAACGCATCGATCTGCCAGGGGTCGAGGGGACCGCGTCTGACGATCCGAGTCAGCAGGCAATCCTGGTCGAACTGCCGCATTCGCACGCACCATTCCAGCGGCGTGCCTGTTCCCCCAATTCGCGGAGAGCGGTCGGTGCCACAAATCGGCAGCACGTCGAGGTAGAGGTCGGGGGCCAGGCGGCGGTTGAGGCGCAGCTCCTCCTCGCAGAAAAATCTGCGGCGGGAGAGAGAGGTGAAATCGACAAACCCCAGGTTGAGCGGCTTCTTGATCTTGTAGGCGAACGGCCCGGTCAACAGGACCCAGGAGATATGCGTTTCGTGAAGTTCGATCGACGTGACGGGGTGCGGAAAGGCAGCAGCCGTCTGCAGGGATTGGATGAGCGTCGCCGAGGCGTCTCCCACTGAGCACCAGAAGCTATCGCGAGGCAGCCTGCCCCAAATCGCTAGGCGGCGTTCATCGTCAACAGGTCGTAGACCGCGACGGGTTCCCCCGCGCCGTTGGTTACCACGACGTCCCAGCGGACCTCTCCCTGGTGTGGCTTGCGAAGGGTTTTTTCCTTCACCGTGAGGGCGACTTGAATCGATTCGCCCGGCTTCACCGGTTTGACGAAACGCAGGTTGTCGAGCCCGTAATTGGCCAGCACCGGTCCCGGCGCCGGATCGACGAACAGGCCGGCCGCGAAGGAGAGGATGAGATAGCCGTGCGCGACCCGGCCGCCGAAAAGCGGATTGGCGCGGGCCGCCTCTTCGTCAAGATGGGCGTAGAACGTGTCGCCGGTGAAGCGGGCGAAATGCTCGATGTCGTCCATCGTGATTTCGCGCGGCTTGGTTTTCAGTTGATAGCCGATCGGCAATTCGTGGAACTTGAGGCGGAACGGGTGCTGCTCGGCAGCCTGGGCGGGAGTTCCGGAAATGTATCGCTCGGTGATGGCGCTCAACACGCGGGGGCTGCCCTGCAGGGCCGTCCGCTGCATGTAGTGCGTGACGCCGCGAATGCCGCCCAGTTCCTCGCCGCCGCCGGCGCGGCCCGGTCCGCCGTGCACCATGTGCGGCATGGGGGAGCCGTGACCAGTCGATTCCTTGGCGCTGTCGCGGTCGATGACGGCGATCCGCCCGTGGAAAGCACCCGAGCCCAGCACGACCTCGCGGGCGAAATCGGTGTCATACGTGAAGACGCTCATCACGAGCGAACCCTTGCCCCGATTGGCCAGCGCGATCGCGTCGGCGCCGTCCTTATAGGGCATCAGCGTTGAGACGGGGCCGAAGGCTTCGACGTCGTGCACGGCCCGCCCCTCCCACGGGTGCTCGCAGCGCAAAAGGATCGGGGAGATAAAGGCGCCCTTCTGAGCGTCGGCGCCGCTGACTTTGACTTGGGCGGGATCGCCGTAGACGATTGTGGCTTCGCTGGCGAGTTCTTGGATTTTCGCGCGGACGGCGTCTCGCTGAGCAAGGCTCACCAGCGCCCCCATCCGCGTCGCCTCGTCGCGCGGATTGCCGACGGTAATCTTGTCGAGCCGCGCTTCGAGCGCGTCCTGGGCCGCGTCGACCAGCGAAGCGGGAATGAGAGCGCGGCGGATGGCCGTGCACTTTTGCCCCGCCTTCACGCTCATTTCCTTCGCCACTTCTTTGATGAAGAGATCGAATTCGGGCGAGTCGGGTTTGGCGTCGGGGCCCAGCACCGAGGCGTTGAGCGAGTCTCGTTCGGCGACAAATCTGACGCTCTCGCGAGCAATTGCCGGATGACTTTGCAGCTTTAGGGCCGTTTCTGCGGAGCCGGTGAAGGAAACGACGTCCTGGCAGGTGAGATGCTCGAACAGATCGCCGAGCGAACCAGCCACAAGCTGCAGCGCACCCTTCGGCAGCACGTGGGCCTCGATCATGATCCGGACTGCGGCTTCTGCGAGCCAGGCCGTAGCACTGGCGGGCTTAACAATCGCGGGGAGGCCGGCAAGAAACGTGGCGCAAGCTTCTCCAGCATCCCCCACACGGGGAAATTAAAAGCGTTGATGTGGACAGCCACGCCCTGCAACGACGTGAAGACGTGCAAGCCCTGAAACGTGCCGCCCTTCGACAGGCCTTCGACGTTGCCGTCGATCAAGATCTGACTATTCGGCAGCTCGCGGCGGCCCTTCGATTGATAGACGGCGAACGTGCCAATGCCGCCGTCGACGTCGATCCACGTGTCGCCCTTGGTCGCACCCGTGTCGTAGCTGAGTTCATAGAGTTCTTGCTTGCGCGCGGTGAGCGCTTCCGCCAGAGCTTTGAGCATGCCGGCCCGCTGGTGGAACGTGAGGTTCCGCAGCGCCGGGCCCCCCTGCTCGCGGGCGAAGCGAGCCATGCGGGCGAAATCGAGCCCGCGCGAAGAGGTGAGCGCGACCACGTCACCGGTGACGGCCGAACGCAGTTCAGCAAGTTCGCTCGATCCTGCTACCCAACGGTCTTCCGCGTAGTTCTTCAGAGTGATCGCTGTCATTGTTTTTGCCTTCTAAGCGCAGGATGCTCGGCTACCACACAGCGCCGGGTGCCATTTTCGACACCTGTTGGAGTTCGGCGATCAGGGCCTCCATCCGCTCGGAATCGGCGGATTGTCGCATTATGGGCACGACTACGTTGCCCGGCACGACAAGCGAGCACGCCTCGAGAAACGGCACGACCGTGTCATTCCATTCAGCGTGCATGCGTCGCAGATCCGGTGTGATGCCCGCATCGACGAGTAGCGATTCGTCGGGTCCCTTGGCGAAGAGCTGATGAATCGGCGTCCAGAGTTGGTCGAGTGCGGCTTGCATTCGGCCGTGGCTTTCGACCGTTCCCAAGCCAAGTCGCTGCACCCAGGCCTTTGTGTGGTAGAGGTGATAGACCTCTTCTTGTTTGATCTTTGCAGCCACCTCCGCGACGGGCTGATAACGGCTCGCCGCAAGAGCCGGGACGTGGATCGACTCGTAGAGGTCGAACAGGAACTGGCGCAGCATGCTGAACGCCCAGTCGGTGTGAGGCAGCGCGACGACGTCCGCATTTTGGAACTCGCGCGCCGTTCGCTGGTAGACCAACTTGTCCGGATAGGTATCGGGGTCCTCGTCACGGAGGCTCGCCAGGGTACGATACCAGAGGATGCCGTGACCTAGCTCGTCGAGCGCCAAGTTCGCGAAGGCGATGTCTTCTTCCAGAATCGGGCCGTGACCTGTCCACTCGGAATTGCGGTGGCCGAGAATGAACTCGTCGTCCCCCAGGCGGAGGAGCTTGGAGTCGAGCGCCGCGCGCTGCCCGGCATCAAGCATCGTCACCGTCGTTCTCCTCCGCGTGTTCTCGTGCGTCGCGAAGCAGGGCGCCCACTGGAAATGACTTGTGGTCGCGGAACCATTTGTATTGTTGCGGCGCGAACGAGCATTCCCCGTGCGTCGATTCGCTGGAAGTGATGGCTGCGACCGGAAAGACCCAGCAGGCCTGCCAGTCTTCGCCATTAAACTGCGCGACGGCCTGAGCCAGGGCCCGTTGTGCGCAGGCGGCGACAACGACCGGGGCCTCCTCGTAGGCGATTTTCGAGCCAGATCTGCGAAACACGCAGTACGCCTGCGGTGCAGTGGGCGCAGCCGCGGCCGCCTCATCGAGGGCTGGCGAAGATGAGCAAAACTCCTCGCGCGTGATCATCAGCACCCGGCATCGCGGGACGACCCACAGCGCGACGGCCGTCGGTCTCCGACCGTAGACGGCCCAGGCATTTTGCTGGGCCATTTCCGCGTCGGCGGCGTGCACCGAACCCGCAGCCCGCATGGGACGGCCGATTGCCGGCCGCTCGAAAACCTCGTAAACGGGCCATTGCGTGTCGGTCATACGTGCGCGTCACTCAACTCGCGTTCGTGCTTTTGCCGTCTGTCGTAAGCGAGCATGGCCTCGCGCACCCAGGCTCCGTCTGCATGTGCTTTGATGCGGGCTCCCAGTCGAGCCTTATTGCACGGCCCGTCCCCGTTCACGACCCGCTTCAACTCGTCAAAGTCGATCGGACCATGCACCCAGCGTCCGGTCGCTTCATCGAATCTCAGCTCGGGATCGGGGGGCTCCAAGCCCAAGAGGCGCAGCTCGGGAACGATCTCCCGGATAAATTGCTCGCGCAGCTCGTCGTTCGTCTTCGTTTTCACGCCCCAGCGTTTCAGCTTCTCCGTGTGGGGCGATTCGGCGTCGGGATAGCCGAACTGCATGAGCGTCGGCCACCACCAACGGTTGAGGGCCTCTTGCGCCATGGCGTGTTGCTCGGGAGTGCCGCGAGCCAGCATGATCACCAGCTCTTGTCCCTGCTTTTTGTGGAAAGTCTCCTCGCTGCAGATGCGCAGCATGGCACGGGCATAAGGGCCATAGGAGCACTTGGCCAGCATTGACTGGTTCAAGATGGCGGCCTGATCGACGAGCCAGCCGATCATGCCCACGTCCGCCCACGACGGGACCGGGTAATTGAAAACGTTCGCGTATTTCGCTTTCCCCGAGTGGAGCGCCTCGATCATTTCTTCGCGAGTCGCTCCCAGCGATTCGGCCGCGTCGTAGAGGTATTGTCCGTGGCCTCCCTCGTCCTGCACCTTGGCCAATAGTACGAGCTTGCGCTTGAGGGACGGAGCCCGAGTGATCCACTCCCCCTCGGGCAGCATGCCGACGATTTCGCTGTGCGCGTGCTGCGACATCATCCGCAGGAGTTGGCGCCGATACTCGTCCGGCATCCAGTCGCCGGGCTCAATCGTTTCGCCTCGGGCAATTCGCGCTTCGAAGGCGGCCCCTCGCGCTTGCTCGTCCACGACTATTCTCCCTTGTAGACCGGAGTGCGCTTCTCGAGGAAGGCTTGAATTCCTTCCTGATGATCTGCGCTCAAACCGCACTCCGCTTGTGACTTGGCCTCGAGGGCCAGCGTCTCTTCCAGCGAATGCGACTCCGCAAAGTCGATATTTCTCTTGATCTGGCCGATCGCATAGGTCGGTGCGGCCGCGTATCGGGCTGCAACCTTTGTCGCCTCTTCCATCAGTTGTTCCGGAGAGACGACTTGATTGACCAGTCCCCATTCGAGTGCTTCGGCGGCCGACAGCTTCCGGCCAGAGAGCATCAGCTCGAGTGCCCGTTGCCGGCCGATCAGCCGCGGTAAGAACCACGTCGATCCGCTGTCCGGCACCAAACCGATATTGACGAACGCCTGCAAAAATGAAGCCTTTTCGGACGCAATCCGCACATCGCAGGCCATCGCCAGGCTCATCCCGGCGCCCGCCGCCACTCCGTTGATTGCGGCCACGATCGGCTTGGAAAGCCGAGCCATCGCCAGAATCAGCGGGTTGTAGTTGCTGCGAATGTGCTCGCCGTACGCCGGCTTTCCTCCGCGACTCATTTCCTGGACGTTGGCCAAATCCTGGCCTGGGCAAAAGCCTTTTCCCGCACCGGTCAAAAGCACGCAGCGCGTCGCTTTGTCGCCGGCCGCCTTCGCGAATGCGGCATGTAACTCTTGCAGCATCACGTCGGTCAGCGCGTTGAGTTTGTCAGGGCGATTTAGCGTCACTTTCAGAACGGAATCGCTCAGCTCGCAGAGAATGGTTTGATAGCTCATCGTTTGACCCTTAGCGCGTTGAGTCGTCGATCAGCGACAGGCGAATTCGTGAATTGCGACCTAGGATCCCCGCAACTTACAGAGGCTTGACCCGCTCGAACGGTTGAATGCAATTGTTGCAAAAATAGATTGCCCGGCACGGCGTCGGCCCAAAGCTGTTGCGTCGCGTCGTATTGCGGGAGCCGCAATAGGGACACTCCGTGGGCAGTTCCAAGACTGTCAGCACATCGCCTCCGTGCATTTCGGGCGGTGCGATTCCCATCCGTTTCAGTTTCTGTCGGCCGGGCTCGGAGATACAATCGGTCGACCAGGGAGGATCGAAGGCGAGCTTGACGTCGACGTCGACAAAGCCGATCGCCTGCATCTTGTTGCCCACGCTTTCGGTAATCGTGGAAAGAGCCGGACAACCCGAAAAGGTCGGTGCGAGAGTCACCTCAGCGTGGTCGCCGTTAATTTTGACATCGCGCACAATTCCGAGCTCGACGATGGAAATGACCGGCATCTCCGGGTCTTCGATTTCGTTGAGTGCGCCCAGCACATCGGTTTCCGAGATCGTTGCCATTGGCGACAACTTTCCTTTACGACACGGCACGAGGGGCTCGAAGCCGCGACGCTCGTGACGCTAGGCGATGGCCTTGGCAGGTCCGCTCAGGTGGGAAAGGGCCCGGGCAATGCCGTCCACGAGCTGCTTGATATCGACGCCCATTTGAAGCATCTCCGACGTATCCAACATGACGGCGCCGTGGATCGCCGCCCAGGCCACGTGTGCCAACACACGCCCTTCTTCATTCGGTTCCTGGCTATGCGCCGCGTCCTGGGCCGCCTGAAACAGAATGTCGCGTGCCCGTCGGGCCTCTTTCCGCAGTTCAGGAAAGTCTCCCGTTTGCATCAGGCTGAACAACATCCGGTACGACACCGTGTCGTTATGCGCGAAAGTGACATAAGCCTGCGCCACGGCCCGAAAGCGTTCCAACGAAGTGCCCGGCAGGGCAATCGCCAATTCCGACAAGTCGGCGAGCTCTCGGAAGGCCCTCGCCCGAACGGCGGCGACGATCTCGTCTCGCCCCTGCGGGAAGTAGCGATACAGGGCCGCCCCCGTGAGACCGACCTCGGAGGCAATCGTTCGCAGTCCGACATTCTCGAGGCCCTGCGTCGAGAACAGCCCGCGCGGCCTCGCAAACCCTTTCGCGAACACACTCGACTTCAGACTCGGTGAGCGTGGGCCTAGCCATAGTTTAAATTTAACACTGTTTATTAAACCGTGTCAACAAAACCGGTCGGTTGCGTCGAAATCTCAGGCGGGTTTTCGCGCCGTCCCGCGGAGTCTTCCATCCGGTCCTCCGTCAAAGGCTCCCCGCCATCATTACGCATGGATTCTTATTCAACAACGGACCGTTCGAGAATCACTGCTAAAAATTTGACATTATAGACTTAACATATCTGTGCACCAGGCACCAGGGGTCAGATCTCCGGGGCGTATCGGCAGGCCGCCACGCTCTTTGGATTCGAATCGAGGCCCCGCCCGCCCTCGGCTCAAGACGACGTCGACGCCGCGGAAGGGGAGACGGGAGGCGGAGCTGGGGCACGGCGGCTCACCTGCGCCTCGAGAACCTGATTCCGCCGCACTTTGCGGACGACGATCCGCAGGCCGTTTCGTTCCACAACTTCGCCACCTCGTGCCGGTTTGCCGAGGTGCCCCGCGATCCAACTGTTCAAGTTGACGGCTCCCTGGGGCGGTAGATCTTGAGACAGATCGATGCCTGTCAGCTCTCGCAGATGGGAGAGGCTGTTGCCGCCGCCGGCAACCCATCCGGCTCCCGACGGCACGACGTGCATCGGGAGCAGGTCGTACTCGTCCTGAATGTCGCCGATTAATTCCTCGAGGATGTCTTCGAGGGTGATCATTCCGACGGCTCTTCCGGCGCGGTCTCGGACCAGCGCGATGTGAACTCGGCCACGCATCAGGCTTTCGAGGGCGCTGGCGATCGGAACGTCCTCCGAAAGACTTGGAATCGCGCGAATGATGCCCCGCAGAGAGTGCTCGTGCGGGCTGAGCCGCATCGACGCGACAATGTCTTTGAAGTTCACGTAACCGATAATCGACTGTGGATCGCCCGGACGCTCGGTCACGGGGAAACGCGTGTGCATGTCCAGGTGAGCGGCCACGAGACACTCGGCAATCGAGTCGGTCACGTTGAGCATCCCGATGTGCTCGGCCGGCAGCACGATTTCCTTCACCTTCCGACTCGAGAGCCGAGCCGCCCCCAGGATGATGTTTTCCTCTCGGGCCCCGATCAGCCGGGCCGTCCTCGCCAGACTGGCGATCGCTCGCAGCTCCTGGAGTTCGGCGGACTCATTCGTCGCGTGCGGATGAAGCCTCGGCTTCCAAAGTCGCTCTCCCCAATCTGCCAGCGCCGTGGCGGACGTTTCCAAGACCCAGACCGCCGGCCGCAATGCGATCGACAGCCAGCGCAGCCAGGGCGACAACTTCAGGCAGACCCATTCGCGATGACGCAAGGCGAACAGCTTGGGAGCCAACTCGCCAACGACGATGATAAAAGCCGTCAGCGGAATGACGACAAAGATGAGCGAAATGAACTCGGCCAGCCCGGACGAAAGACCAGCCCGGCGCAAGGCGGGCGCGATCTGTTCCTCAGCGCCCGCGCCGGCAGTCGCCGCCGCAATGGCCCCCACCAGGGCGACGCCGAGCTGGATCACGGCAAGGCTTCCCTCCATCGATTGCTTCATCGAGAGCGCGGCCGAGGCTCCATGGCGGTTCTCGCGGAAGAGGAGCTGCAGGCGGGTGATCGGGACAGATGCCAAAGCAATTTCGTAGGCGGCAAAGACGGCATTGACCAACACCATCAGCGACATGACGGCCAACTCGACGCCCCACACGGAAGTCTCCTTCCCCTCAATGGTGTCCGCTTGACGGCCGCATTATACAGCACGGGTGTGATAGGACCGTCCCGGTGCCGCATTGCCAGGGGAAACTCCGTGACCGCAATTCGCTCAAGCGCGCCCGATCACGAGGACGGGGTCGAGCCTTGGTCTTCCGACTCTGCGATGCGATTGCCGTTGCGAATCGAGCGATTCGGATGGATACTGCGTCGAGCGCTCGCCGGCCGGGCGAGGCTGCCACGAAGCGATTGGGGGGGTAGACATGGGGGTCTTTGCCGCCGATTTTGCGTCCGTTCGCACACGCGCGTGGTGGGGAGCCTGCGCGGCACTCTGCTTGGCGACGCCGCTCGCGATCACTTCGCCGCGGCCCGTCGCTGCCGACGAGCAGATCGTCACCGCCAAGCGGGGCTCACTGACGGTGCGTCCGGCAGGCAAGAGCCTGCAGATTGTCGAATGGATTGGACCCGGCTCGGCCGAATTGGCGTGGCCCAGCATCGACCCCAAGCGCTACACGCTGCTCTCGCTGCGCGTCGTGCCGAAGGGGCTCTCGACCGTCGGGATGGTTGCCGCGTTGACGCCGACCTGGGGCGTCGATCTCTGCGGCATTCCTGTTTCGGATGACGACATCAATTTTCTTGTCAAACGCTGCCGGGGCCTGAGTCTCCTGCGGCTTCGGCATTCGTCGACGTTGTCCTCCGATGAATTGAGCGACCTTTCCGACGAGGAGCGCGCCGCGCTCAACGCGCGTACGCTGTCGGGAGAAGGGTTGGCCAAGATCGAACGACTCAAGCGGCTCATGTTGCTGGAGATCAGCGGATACAGCCTGCCCCAGACCCGACTGCAGTTTTTGGCCGACCTCAACGAATTGCGCTGGCTGTCCCTGTGCGACATGCCGGTCGCCGATGAGGATCTCCAAGCTCTGAGTCATCTGCCGAAGCTGACGCGGTTGGATCTCTGCGGGACGTCGGTGACCGGCAGCGGCCTGCGGTATCTGTGCGATTGCCCCGCGTTGCAGACCATCGTGCTGAACCGGTCACCCGTGACGAGTCATCTGGCCGACTCATTGAAGGACCATCCGCTGCCGCACTTGCAGCAACTCCACGTGCACGGCTGCAAACTCACGTCGGACAGGATGTCGGCACTGCGCAGTGCGGTGCCCTTATTTGCTTACGTCGTCGATTCCGATTTCAGCTTGCGGAGACTGGCGGACGTGACGCCGCCCGAGCCTCGCAACGCTCAAGAGATTCGCGTTTATCGAGCGGCGTGCCAATTGTTGTGGGGCTTCGACGTTGCCGCTTTTCGGACGACTGGGAATACGGTGACGGACCTTTCGATTCATCCGCGCGGCTGGATGCCGGCCGACGGCTGGATGCTGTCTTACCTCTCGCCCTTTAGAGGGCTCAAAAACCTGTGGCTTGGGGGATGCAATTTGTCGGCCGACGCCCTCGAGCAATTGCAGGCTCACGATCAATTGCAATGGCTCGATCTGAGCGATTCGGCGGTCGATGACGCGGCACTCGAGCGATTGGCGGGCCTCAAGCGCTTGCGGGGCATGAATCTCACAAAGACAAAACTGACTGACGCGGCGGTGGAAACTCTCTCACAATTCACGAACCTGGAGACGCTCCATCTGGCCGGCACGCAGGTGACCGACCGCGGACTGCAAACCCTTCAGTCTCAGTGGCACCTCAGGGCGCTCGACCTCAAACAGTGCCCGATCAGCGATGAGGGAGCGCGGCATTTGGCCGCCATGACCAATTTGGAATACATTCGCCTCGACGACACAAAAGTGACCGACCGCGGCGTCATGGCGCTGGCCGGCCTACCCCATTTGCGCGGTTTGAGCTGCGTCAATTGCAAGATCACGGATGACGCCGCTTACAAGCTGTCCCACGCCGAGAATCTGACCTACTGCCAGATCGAGGGGACGTCGATCACCAAGAGTTTCCGCACGATGATCGCGGATCACATCTCGGACGTCCGAACCAACCTGCGCACCCGCTTCGGCTGGAGCCCGTCGAATGGAAGATCGGCCGCGGAATCGTCGGAGAACGGGTTTTGGAACGTCAACGATTCCCGATCGTCAACTCAAACCGGCCCGAAGTGATACTCGTTCACCGGGCCTAGGCACAAACGCCGCTCCTCTGGCATATGGTTGGACCCGCTGGGCTACTGCCGAGAAACCGGTTGGCCGTCATTGCGTTCCAAGAACAGCCGCAGTTTTTCGAGGGGCGTGTCATCGGGGAGCAACGGTGAGCTTCCGTCGGCAAACGCCACCTGTGCTCCCCCATCGTGGCGACTTGAGATGCCCCAGCCCGTTTTGGGATTGATGCCGCGAAGGGCCTCTTCGTAGCTCATGTCCCGCGGCTCGAGCCAGTTGATCCCCGAGTCGACCGCTTCAACCAAGAGAATCGTGTTCGAGGTGCCGTCCGTGATGTCCGCGATCTTTATCGACGAAGCGCCAGGGAAGATGGTCTTTGGCCCGACGACCACGAAGTAGCTCGAGTCGGTCTTCGTACCCGTGTCGGCCGGACAGTGAAACAACTGGATCGGCAGTGCAGCCAACTCGCGGTTATGCCGCCCGTTCCACGGCTCATCGAAGCGGTACTGGTCGTACAGAGGGCCGAACTCCAGAAACGGGAGGAGCAGGACTCGCCAACTGTGCATCGGCCGACCGTTTTTATCCGCGATATACGCCGGCGGGAACGAGCCGTACTTATCGTGGTAGTTGTGCATCGCGAGTGCCAACTGCTTGAGGTGGTTTTTGCACTCGGTGCGACGGTAGGGTCGTCCCCTGTCAGTCACGGGTGGAAGGACTATGAGGATCAGAAAGCCGACGAGCAGCACGACAACACCCCACACGATCACCCTCTCGAGGATCAAGTCCGTTGAACGGCTCCAGAGTGGGGGCGGCGTTCCCATGGCGTCAGACCATTGCGTCGCTCAACGTCGGCAAAGGCGAGCGGTCGGGCGGCCGGCCGAAAGCCACGCAAATCGCCTCAACCAACTCTTCCTCCGGTCGGGAGAACCAGGTGGTCTCGTCCGCCTTGAGCGCGGCGATCGGCACTCCGTCGACATAAGCAACGCGGTTCGAGGCGAAGCTCGGCACGCGCGGATGTTCGGTCACGATGCCCACGAGATTGAGCGGATCGGCCGCGGACACGATTGTTAACTGTCTGGGCGCCGGCTTGTCGCGGAGCGCTCGCAGTTGCCCGACGGTGTCGGCGGTGCCGAACTGCTCGCCCGCCACGCCTGCTATGAACCGACCGCCGCGGATCTCCCCACGGGCCTCGAGTCGCCGATAAACTTGCAAAAGCTCGTACCAGCGGGGCGCTCCGGGCTCGCGAACGAGCAAATCTCGAAAGATCACGCCCCAGCGACGAAGCAGTTGCCAGGCCCATTGCTCGACCACGTGCTCGCGGCCGGCGTTTGTTTCCAACGCGGATTCGCTCGTCGGTGTCGGCGGTCGCCACAGTGACCAGCGTCCGGCGCCGCCGCCCATCCGCTTCCTCGTAAGTCCCGGACGTCGGCGATGCCGGGCCGCGCGCGTCGAGTGCGAGCGATTTCCAACGAGTTGCCGCAAGCCACCGAATCCGTCGGCGGTCAGCAAACCGCGCGTCACCAGCTCGCCCAGCACGTCTTCGATCTGCGAGGGAAGCATTTGAGTCAGCCGGGCCAGGTCGGCCGCGAACATCGCACCCTGAGCGGCCAACAGCTCGAGAACCTGCTGGGCCGGACTGCTGAGTTGCTCCGTCGAGATTTCCGGCGGGCGTGTGGCCGCCAGCCATTCCAGGTCTGGCCGCAAATAAATCGAAATCGGCGCCAATCGCGTGATGGCAGCCATCGGGCGACTGCGGTCGAGGTTGATGGGCGACGGATACAGCCGTCCCCAGCCAACGTCGCCTGTCAGACACAAGTCGTCGAGCCACTGCGGCTGATAAGCGGAAATCCGTGCCGGGAGCAGATCTCGCTCCCAGGCCACGGTCGGCGCGTCGATCCCCTGCAGCATGGCGATGACGTCGAAGAGCCCGTTGGCAGCGTGCTTGCGAGTATCGGGCAACAGTCCGTGATGTCCGGCCAGGAATCGCCAGTAGGTCGCCACGTCGACAGGCTCAATCTGCTTGCGCAGGCCATCGATCGTCAGCCGATGAATCCGAGCCAGCAGCCGACGATGGCACCATTCAATCTCCGTCGGGGACGCGTTCTGGGCCACATCGTGGTCCCCCTCACCCCCGACCCCTCTCCCGCAAGGGGCGAGGGGGGAAAGAGTGCTGGCATTGTCACTACTTGGAAAACTAGACGTTGTGCGCGAATCCTCTCCCCTCTCCCCTCGCGGGAGAGGGGTCGGGGGTGAGGGGGCGTCCTGGCGCTGTCCCAGAATCACGCATTGAACTTCGCCCTCCCGACCGTGCCCCGCCGGAGTGAATCGGCCGCGCAGAACGACTCCCTCTCCCTCGAGCGCTTCGAGCGACGCTTCGGCTTGCCCTAACGTGATCGACATCCGCTGCGCGACGCTCGAAGCCGTGGTCGGGCCGCAAGTTTCCATCAAGCCACGCAGGGCAGCGACGCGAGCTTCGACCGACGTCCAATCGTGCCGCACGGTCGCGGGGGCCTCGATTGCTGGCTCGATGGGTGTGTCGGGAAAGACGGCTCGGACGGCCGGCAGTCGTTCGGCGGGAATCCAGGCTGTTCGCCCGTCAGGAAGACTCAGTTTGGCAGCTCGACGCTGTGCTGACAGTTCCTCGAAAAAGGGCTCCCATTCAGCCCCCTCGTCGACGGGCAGCAAGATTCGGCTCAGAAGCAGATCGTGCAGCTCATCGGCGTCGCGAACGAAGGGCTGCGATTCACGCACGACCTGCTCGATCGCTCCCGCGTCGAGCCGACCCAAATCGCGAACGGCCTCGAGCGACAGACCGCGCGGCGCTGACGCGGCCCGCGCACGGCGCTCCTGGATTTCGCCCCCATCCAGAAAGGCGTAGGGCATCGCGTTAAGTAGCTCGGCGGCAAACGGCGACGGCTCGCGCGTGTCGCGGGCGACGTACGTGATCTCACCCCGTTCGACCGCCCGCAGAATTTCGGTGAGCCCGTCGATGTCGAGCGGCTCGTGCAGACAATCTTCCATGGTCTGCCGAGCGAGCGGATGATCGGGTAGCTCAATCTCGCCCGTGTTGTGCTCCTGGCAGCCGGTGAGCCGGGGGAAAACGGCCGACAACAGGTCGTCGGCCCGAAACCGCTGCAGCGCCGGCGGAACCTTCTTCGCCCCGCGACGACGCAGCACCTGCAGCGCGCGCGTGACGTTCCAGCGCCAGCGGACCTGGAACATCGGAATCCGCAGGACGGCCTGTTCGCACAGTTCGCGCAGGTTGTCGGCGGTGACGACAGGAAACAGGCTTTCGATCGGAAAGCTGTGCTGCGGACCGATCGACAACATATACCCATCGTCGTCGGCCGTCGCCTGCAGCTCGAAATCGAACGAGCGGCAGAACCGCTTCCGCATCGCGAAGCCCCAGGCGCGATTCACGGCGCCGCCGAACGGAGCGTGCACGACGAGTTGCATTCCACCGGTCTCGTCGAAGAACCGCTCGAAAACGATGCGGCGACAGGTGGGCAACAGACCGATCGCCGCCTTTTGCGCGGAAGCGTAGGCGACGAATTGGCGGGCCGCCTCCGCAGAGCAGCCGGTCTCGGCGACCACCCAGCGCTCCGCGTCGGGAGGATCGTTCAGGCGCGGCTCGAGATCCTCCCGGAACCGCGACACCTCCCACGACAGTTCGAGCGTTCGCCCGGGCGCCTCACCCAGCCAGAACGGAATGGTCGGAGCCGCTCCCCGCGCGTCGACGACGTGAACCTCCCCACCGCGGACGTTCAGGATCTGCCAGGACGTGTTCCCCAGCAAAAAGACGTCGCCCCGCATGCTCTCGACCGCGAAGTCTTCATCGAGCGTACCGACCACGGTTTCCTCGGGCTCGGCGACGACTCGATACGAACCCACTTCCGGAATCGCCCCCGCATTGGCGATGGCGGCCAGCCGCGCGCCTTTGCGAGCCTTGATCCGCCGGCCGACGTGGTCGTGATGCAGATAGACCCGACCGCGGCCCGTGTCGCGGGCGATTCCCTCCGAGAGATATTCGATCGTGCGATCAAAGTCGCTGCGCGCGAGATTCTTATACGGCTCGGCTCGACGCATCAGGGCAAATAGCTCGTCGACGTCCCAGTCCTGGGCGGCCGCCTCGGCCACGATCTGCTGTGCCAGGACGTCCAGCGGCGCCTGGGGCATCGCCACGCTGTCCAACAGTCCGCATCGCACGGCCCGTAACAGGGCGAGCGATTCGCCCAGTTCGTCGCGGGTGAGGGCAAACAGCCGTCCCTTGGGAGTCAGTCCGAGCGAATGGCCCGATCGCCCGATCCGCTGCAAGAAAGTGGCGATCGAGCGAGGCGAACCGATCTGCACGACCAGGTCGATGTAGCCAATATCGATGCCAAGCTCCAGCGAGGCGGTCGCCACGACGGTCTTGAGTTCACCCGATTTGAGTTTTCGCTCGGTCAACAGCCGCTTATCCGCGGCGACAGAGCCGTGATGGGTTTCGACCTGCCCCTCGCCGAGCTTTTCGGCCAGCTGGTGCGTCAGCCGCTCGGCCAGCCGCCGCGTGTTGACGAAGATCAGCGTCGTTCGATGCTCCCGGATCAGCTCGCACAAGCGCTCGTTAATCTCTGCCCACTGCTCGTGCATGCAGACGGCCCCAAGTTCCGTCCGCGGGATCTCGACTGCCAAATCCAGCGTTCGCGTATGTCCAACGTCGAGAATGCGGCACGGGGGCGAGGCGTGCGCCTCGGCGGCCTCTGCGCTGCCGGCGCCGACCAAGAAGCGGGCCGTCCGCTCGATCGGTTTTTGTGTGGCTGACAGGCCGATGCGCTGCAACGGACGTCCTACGAGAGACTCGAGCCGCTCGATAGTGAGGGACAGGTGGGAGCCGCGCTTGTTGCCGACCATCGCGTGAATTTCGTCGACGATCACGGTCTCGACGTTTCGCAGCGTTTCCCGGCTCCTCGCGGCCGTCACCATCAAATAGAGTGACTCGGGGGTCGTCACCAAAATCTGCGGGGGTCGACGGACCAGTGCGGCCCGCTGGGATGAGGTGGTGTCTCCCGTTCGCAGTCCGGCCCGAATGCCCAGCGGCGGATAGCCCATCGCGGCGGCCTGCGCCTCGATTTCCGCCAAGGGAACTTCGAGGTTGCGGTGCATGTCATTGGAGAGGGCCCGCAACGGCGAGACGTAAACAACGCGGACGCCCTCACCCAACTCGCCCTCCAACGACCGCTTGAGCAGCCGATCGATGCAGGCAAGAAAAGCGGCCAACGTTTTGCCGCTACCGGTGGGTGCCGCGATCAGGGTGTGCTCGCCGACCACGATCGCCGGCCAGCCAGCCGCTTGAGCATCAGTCGGCCCGGCAAACCTGGAATCAAACCAGGTTTCGATGATCGGATGGAAACCGAAGTAGTCCATGGATTCGTCGCAGGCTCTTGGGTGGCACTGGCGGCTTGCCCGCCAGTGTCTTGGTTCAACGCGGGAAGAGTACACTGGCTGACAAGCCGCCAGTGCCACCCAATTTCCCATATTCGCCGCCAATGCTTCCACCAATTGTAGAGGGGCGGGCAATCGAAATCTCCGCCTGAGTGCGATCTACACGGCCCCTCGACGATTTCCTGCATCTTTGACAGACTGAGTGCTGGCCTCTCGTTTCCCTCTTGGTTTCGTGCATGAACCCGCCGTCGAATGACGTTCCCTGTCGCCCCGAGGATCTCGGGAAGCCGATTCCTGCCGCTCGTCACGCGGTCTCGGTCTGCCTGCCGACGTGGGCGGACAATGTCGGCTACGAGCAGGGCGAAGCACGGGTCGTCGGACGCATGCGCTGCGGATATCCCAGGTTTTTTCTCCATCCGGACGTCCAGGACCTTTTCCGAACCTGTGAGGAACAGTTTGCCGCGAGCGGCGAATCTTGCTTTGTTTTTCCGTCGCGCCGCGTGGCCGAACGCTGCGTGCAGTTCGTTCGCAAGCACAAGGGCGTCGACGCACGCATTGATCCGATCGGCGGGACCTCGCTCTTTTGCGTTCGCGCCGACTCTGCTGCACGCAACGAGATGAGAGCCTACTGGCAGCACACGGGGCAGATCGTCTCTTCGCGAGTGGCCGAACGGGTCTTGGCGAAACGGCCCTTGTCGACCGACGGAGTGCGGGAAAAAACGGCGATTCGCGAGCGTGTCGCGAAATTGATGGACGTCACTGCGGCCGATGTGTGGCTCTTCCCATCCGGAATGGCAGCCATCGAGACGGCCTTTCGCGCCTTTCAGCGACTGCGACCGGCGGCCAAAAGCGTGCAGTTCGGATTTCCGTATGTCGATTCGCTCAAGGTGCAAGAGCGGTGCGGCGTCGGCGTTTACTTTTTTCCGCGCGGCGATGCGGCGGAACTCGCTCAATTGGGACAGATCGCGGCGAGCGAGCGGTTGCTGGGACTCTTCTGCGAGTTTCCGGGCAATCCACTGCTGGCGAGCGCGGACTTGAGGGCCATCGACGCCCTGGCCCGACAGCACGATTTTCCCGTCCTCGTCGATGACACGCTCGGCGCGCTTGTGAATGTCGACGTGCTGCCCGTCGCCGACATCGTGACCTGCAGCCTGACGAAATTCTTTTCCGGAGCCGGCGACGTGATCGCCGGGTCGCTGATGGTCAATCCGGGCCGCCCCGGGGCCGGGCAGTTGCGCGAGGCCCTGGCGGAGGAATACGAAGATCTCCTCGACGCGGAAGACGCGGCCGTTCTCGAGCGCAATTCACGCGATTGCGCCGAACGTGCTCGCAGGATTAACCAGACGGCCGAGCGACTGTGTGACGCACTCCGCGCACATCCTCTCGTGGAGCGAATTGACTATCCGAAGTATCGCGATTACGAAAACTACCGGGCCTTGCTTCGGCCGGGTGGCGGTTATGGCGGCTTGTTTTCTCTTCTGCTCAAGAATGCCGAGCGCATGGCTCCGCGATTTTTCGATGCCTTGCGAATTGCCAAAGGTCCCAATCTGGGGACGAGCTTTTCCCTCTGCTGTCCGTACACGATCCTGGCTCACTACAACGAGCTGGAATCTGTCGAGCGCTGCGGGATTTCGCGATACCTGGTGCGCGTGTCGGTCGGACTCGAAGAGGCCGACTGGCTGATTGGACGGTTTCTCGAGGCGATGGACCGCGCCTCGCAAGAACTGCCGGGCTGAAGAACCGGCGGGCTGATCCGCCGCGGCGGACCGCTCGCCTTTCCGTTGCGCGGGGCGGCACCTAAAATGTGCGGCACATAACGTGGCCAGCCGCCAGGCGAGCCGGCCGACGCTCATTTGGCCGCCCATTGGAGTCGATGCCCCCGTGTCCCAGCAGTACATATTCGCAATCGAAGCTCTGACAAGGATTTACGAGCAGAAGGAGGTTCTCTCCAACATCTGGCTGGCCTTCTTTCCCGGCGCCAAGATCGGCGTCATCGGCGACAACGGCGCGGGCAAAAGCACCCTCTTGCGCATCATGGCGGGGGAAGATAAGGACTTCATGGGGACGGCCCGACCGGCCAAGGGCATTCGAATCGGCTACTTTCCCCAGGAGCCGCGGCTGGAGACGTGGACCACGGTCGACGAGTGCATTCAAGACGCGGTCTCCGAATCGCGGGCCATTCTCGATCGCTACAACGAAATCAACATGAAGCTGGCCGAAGACCTGTCGCCCGAGGAAATGGAAAAGCTCCTCGACGAGCAGGCCCGCGTGCAGGACAAGATCGACGCCGCCAATTTGTGGGAGCTCGACCGCACGCTCGAGGTCGCGGCCGACGCCATGCGGCTCCCGCCGGGCGAGGCGAAAATCGCCCATCTCTCCGGCGGAGAGAAACGGCGCGTCGGTCTGTGCCGAATCCTGTTGCAGAGTCCCGACCTGCTGCTCTTGGACGAACCGACGAACCATCTCGACGCCGAGTCCGTGGCCTGGCTCGAACGGTTTCTGCACGATTTCACCGGCACGGTTGTCGCCATTACGCACGACCGGTACTTCCTCGACAATGTCGCCGGCTGGATCCTCGAAATGGATCGGGGCCGCGGCTATCCGTATGAAGGAAATTACTCCGGCTGGCTGGAACAGAAGCAGGCGCGGCTGGCCATCGATGAGAAGCGCGAGTCGAAGCGGCAAAAGGAACTGAAGCGGGAACTCGAGTGGGTGCGGACGAGCCCAAGGGCCCGCTCGACGAAGAACAAGGCGCGTCTCGAACGCTATAACGAGCTGGCTTCCCAACAATACGACGCTCGCGAGGACGCCGCCGATATTCAGATCGCCCCGGGCCCTCCGCTCGGCGAGCTGGTCGTGCGGGCCGAAAACGTCTCGAAAGCTTTCGGCGACACGCTGCTGTTTGAAGGTCTCAACTTCGACTTGCCGCGGGGCGGCATCGTCGGCGTGATCGGACCCAACGGGGCCGGCAAGACGACGCTGTTCAAGATGATCATGGGGCTGGAAAAGGTGGACAGCGGCCAGTTGCGAATCGGCGAGGGAGTGTTCTTGTCCTACGTCGACCAGTCGCGCGACGCGCTCGATCCCAACAAGACCGTCTACGAAGAAGTCTCCGGCGGCCGCGATTTCATTGAGATTGGCAAGTCGCGGATCCACTCGCGCGCGTATGTCGGCCGCTTCAACTTCAAGGGCCCCGACCAGCAAAAGTTCGTCCGCGAGCTGTCCGGCGGCGAGCGCAACCGCATTCACCTGGCGAAGCTGTTGCGCACCGGCGGCAACGTGCTCCTGTTGGATGAACCGACCAACGATCTCGACGTCGATACGCTGCGTGCCCTCGAAGAGGCGGTTCAGAACTTCGGCGGCTGCGTGATGGTCTCGAGCCACGACCGCTGGTTCCTCGACCGCACGGCCACGCACATTCTGGCCTTCGAGGGGGACAGCCGCGTCGTCTGGTTCGAGGGCAACTATCAGATGTACGAGATCCAGCGGCACGAGCGCTTGGGCGATGAAGCCGATCAGCCGCATCGGATCAAATATCGGCCGCTGGCACGCACGTGACGGCACAAAGCCCGAATGACGAAGCACGAATGACGAAGGAAGCACGAAGCACGAAGCCCGCAACGGACTCCCCTGGCAAGCGCTTTCGCGACGCGTTGAAACAACCCCCCCTGATGATCCCGGGCGTTTTCAACGCGCTGACGGCGCGACTGGCCGAGCGAGCCGGGTTCCGGGCCGCGTATCAGTCGGGGGCCGCGCTGTCTGCCAGCCTGGCCGCTATGCCCGATGTCGGCCTCGTCACTCAGACGGAGGTTGCCGAGCAGGGGCGTTATCTCGCATCAGCCGTTTCGATCCCCGTGATTTCCGACGCTGACACCGGCTTCGGTGAGGCGCTCGCGGTCGAACGCACCGTCGCTCTGTTTGACTCGGCGGGTCTCGCCGGGTTGCATCTGGAGGACCAGCAGATGCCCAAGCGGTGTGGGCATCTGAGCGGCAAAACGCTGGTGTCGACGGCCGAGATGGTGGGCAAGTTGAAGGCGGCCGTTGCCGCCCGTCGCGATCCGAGTTTTGTGATCATCGCCCGGACCGATGGCCGAGCGAGCGAAGGTATCGAAGCTGCCATCGAGCGTGCGCAGGCTTATGTCGAGGCCGGCGCGGACATGATCTTTCCCGAAGCCCTCGAGTCGCCCGACGAATTCGGCCGAGTCGCCAGTGCGCTCAAGGTTCCGCTGCTGGCCAACATCACCGAGTTCGGCAAAAGCCCGCTCCTCTCGGCCGCCGAATTGGCCACGCTTGGCTACGCAGCCGTCTTGTTCCCCGTGACCATGCTTCGCGTCGCCATGAAAGCAGTCGAAGAAGCCTTGGCCCAGTTGGCACACGACGGGTCGCAGAAGGGTTTTCTCGACCGCATGCAAACTCGGGCCGAACTCTACGATCTGCTCGATTACACTGGCTTCGAGTCGCGCGACCGCACGTATTTCGGCCGCTAGTTCTTGGGCGCGCAGCCACAACGCCTTGACCGTTGTACCGTTGCGCCTATACTTCGCGTCGCGATGGACCGCACGATTCCGAGTTTTGCCGAGCTTGCGGCCGAACGGCCACGGCGGATGCCTATTCCCCGCAGCCGTCGGCTGGTAATCGACGTCTTGCATTACCGCGCGAAAGTTCCGACCTGCGCGCACGATCGACTGTGCGATTTCCGCGCTGTCGCCGAGGCCCGCGAGCGCTGCCCCGTGCGAATCTCCTGGTCGATGATTTTCATCAAGGCCTTCGGCCTGGTGGCGGCCCGAATGCCCGTGCTTCGGCAGACGTATCAGCGCTGGCCCTGGCCGCACGTTTATCAACACCCCACGAGCGTGGCGATGGTGGCCACGCATCGCGACTTCTGCGGCGAGCCCTGGCTCTTCTGGAGCCGCTTCAGCTCGCCCGAGGCGAAACCACTCGTGCGGTTGCAAGAGTGCCTCGAACACTATCTGCATGATCCGGTCGAGACAACCTTCCCCTGGCAGTATCAGCTCAGCGGCTTTCCGACGCCGTTGCGTCGTTTCTTGTGGTCGTGGACGCTGACCGTCGGCGGTCCGAATCGCGTCCGCCGCAGCGGCACATTTTTCCTGACGACGATTGCGGCGCAGGGGGCCGAAATTCAGCATCCGCCGGCATTTCTCACCACCAATGCCACCTATGGCCCGATCGACTCGAACGGCAAAAGTCGTGTCACTCTGGCTTACGACCATCGCCTGATGGACGGACGCCTGGTGGCCGACGCGTTAGCTGGAATCGAGGAGGCAATGAGCGGACCGATCGTAGTGGAGCTCGATTCGATTTCCGCCGATCAAGTCGCGCGGGCCGCCTGACTCACCCGATCGCCTTCGTTGCCGCAATTCAGAGGTCCAGGGATGGACATGTTCGTGATCGAGGGAGGCGTGCCGCTGGCCGGCACGGTGGCCGTCAGCGGCGCAAAGAACTCCGCGCCTCCCTTTGATGGCCGCGGCACTCGCCGCGGAAGGCAAAACGGTCTTGCGTGGCGTCCCGCGCCTGGTCGACGTCGACACGCTGTCGCTCCTCTTGCAGACGCTCGGCACGCAGGTTCGTCGTGATGCCGAGGATGCCCTGACCCTCGAAGTTGTTGACGAACAACCTCACGTTGCCGACTACGAACTGGTGCGGCGCATGCGGGCCGGCTTTTGTGTCCTCGGACCGTTGCTCGCCCGGCGCGGACGGGCCTGCGTCTCGCTCCCCGGCGGCTGCAACATCGGCGACCGGCCCATCGAGCTGCATCTCAAGGGGCTGCGCGCGCTGGGTGCCGAGATCTCCATCGTGCGCGGCTATGTGGTCGCCACGGCCAAACGCTTACGCGGTGCACACGTCGATTTGCGGGGTCCACTTGGCAGCACCGTGACCGGCACCTGCAACGTGATGATTGCAGCAGCCCTCGCGGACGGAGAAAGCACGATCGAGTCGGCAGCCTGCGAACCCGAAGTGGTTGACCTCGGCAAGCTGCTCAATGCCATGGGCGCCCGAATCAGCGGGCTGGGGACATCAGTCCTCCGCGTCGAAGGCGTGCGGCGTCTCACGGCCGCCGAGCACACCGTGATTCCCGATCGCATCGAAGCGGCGACCTTGATGATCGCGGCCGCGATTACTCGTGGGCACGTCATGCTCACCGACGTCTGCACCGACCAATTGACAAACGTGCTGGACAAGTTGCGGCAAATCGGAGTATCGATCGAGGTCGGGCAGAGACACCGTCGAGGTCCGAGGCGACCTGCCGTTGCGTCCGGTGGACTGCGTGGCACTTCCGTATCCCGGCCTGCCGACCGATCTGCAGGCCCAGTTGACCGCCCTTTTGGCGACCGTTCCCGGCGTGAGCGTGGTCACCGACAAAATCTTTCCCGACCGATTCATGCACGCGCCGGAACTCGTCCGCATGGGCGCTCGGATTCGCCGCGAGGGAAATAGCGCGGTGATCGACGGGGTCGAGCGGCTGAGCGGGGCTTGCGTGATGGCCTGCGACCTCAGGGCGAGCGCGGCACTTGTGCTTGCCGGTCTGGCTGCCTCCGGCACAACGGTCATCCGCCGCATCTACCATCTGGACCGCGGCTACGAGCGGCTCGAATCGAAGCTCTCTCGACTGGGTGCAAAGATCGTCCGCACCACCGACGAGCCGGCCAACTTTCCGGAAAGTCTGCGTCTGGCCGAGGAGAGTGCTCAGCCGATCCGTACATTCGATTTGCCCGAACAAATCGACGGACCCAAGTGGTTCCAGCAACTGCGCTCGGATAGGCTTAAGAGTCGTAGCGACTCACTTGAGCGATGAGGCGAGCGGTCCGCGGGGGCGGATCAGCCCGCCGGTTCTTCGGATTTGATTCTCCTCGTTCCGAGGCATCCGCCCGCTCACGCCGGGTCGCTCGCCTGGTGTCGGAATGGATCTCGAGCGTTACAGCAAGCAGGTTCTCTTCAGCGAAATCGGCGAAGCTGGCCAGCGCCGGTTGCTCGCGAGCCGCGCGGTTTTGTGCGGCTGTGGAGCGCTCGGCAGCGTGCTCGCCGAGACGCTGGTCCGCGCCGGCGTGGGCCGCCTAAGAATCGTCGATCGTGATTTCGTCGAACTCAGCAACCTGCAGCGTCAGGTGCTCTTTGATGAATCCGACGTGGCCGAACGGCTCCCCAAGGCCGTCGCGGCCGCCGAAAAGTTACGGCGAATCAACAGCAGCGTGACGATTGAAGCAGTCGTGGCCGACGTCGATCACACGAATGTTCTCTCGCTGATCGAAGGATCCGACCTGATTCTCGACGGCTCGGACAATTTCGAGCTGCGTTTTTTGATCAACGACGCCGCGCTCGAAACGGGCATCCCGTGGATTTACGCAGGGGTGATCGGCAGCCACGGCCAGGTGATGCCGATCTTTCCCGGACAGTCGGCCTGCCTGCGGTGCCTGATCGAACGCGTGCCCGACGCGGGAAGCACCGAAACGTGCGACACGGCGGGAATTCTTGGGCCGGCGGTCCAGGTCGTCGCCTCGCTCGAAGCGGTGGCCGCCTTGAAGATTCTTTCCGGCCAGCCCGAGAAAGTTTCGCGAACCCTGAGTTATGTCGACGTTTGGGACGGTACGCTGCGGCAACTCAATGTGGCCGACCTTCGCGAACGGGCCGATTGCCCGGCCTGCAGGCGCGGGGAGCGGATTTGGCTCTCTGGACAAATGGGCTCGCGAACAAGCGTCTTATGCGGCCGCAATGCCGTCCAGGTCTCGCCGACCGAGCGAGGCCAACTTGCGCTCGACGAGTTGGCCGCACGACTCGAAAGCTCCGGCGAAATCCAACGCAATGAGTACTTGCTGCGACTCTCGCCGCACGGGAGCCCGTTTGAGCTCACCGTCTTTCGCGATGGGCGTGCAATCATCAAGGGAACGGATGACCTAGGCATTGCGCGGGGAGTCTACTCGCGCTATATCGGCAGCTGACTCTTCGAGCCGCGACCGTGAGAACTTATTGCATCTCGGGCGCAAAACATTGGTGCAGCGTCGATTGAAGAACTCAGCGCTGGACGTTCGTTTCGACGCACACTTTTCCCAAGCCGACAGCTTCGCTGTCGTTCCGGAACCGACGGCAGAGCCGTCGGCTTGGGAAACTGAACGTGGCAGAGGGCTTCCACGATCACCAGTGCAACCGACGCCTCTCTCAAGGACTTACAACCGAGATTGAATATGTTGATGAGGGAGCGGGCTATTGACCGCGGGCGTTATAACCCGCTTGCTGACGCGCGCGGCTCCGAAGAAAGAGCTCGCGCGCGTGCAACTCGGCAATCGCGTCACATCCCCGCGTGCTCTTTGACGAAACTTGCGAGCGACTGGGTGACCACCTGCTCGGCGTTATCGAAGCGGATGCTGATTTGATCGCGGCCGTTGCCGGTCGTGGAGATCTCCCTCTCGCGTCCCAGCTCAGTGATCCGGCCGAGGGCCACGCGGCCCGATTCGTTGTAAAGCGACAGATCGACGCCGTGCCGCCGTTTGGTATGCACGGCCGCCCACACGGCGTCGGAGTTTTTGCGGCGGAAGTACACGACCTGCTTGTTGCCCCAGTCGATTTCCGCCTGCGGAGCCACTGTCTGCAACAAATCGAAGAGCCGTTCGAGCAGATCCGGCTCCCAGCGGATGCGTTTGCCGCTCGGGAAGCCCTTGCGCGACACGTGCCATTTGCGGCCCAGCACCTTCCAAGGAGTGAGGTCGGCCGGATTCAGTTTCTTGCGACTGACTGCGCCGAGGAACGCGTCGGCCGCTTTCTCCAGGAACTTGTCGAAGGCGGGCGTCTCGATCTCGCGCAGCCAGTGGACGGTGACGGCGACTTCCTGCCAGGAGCCCTTCACGTTGCGGACCCGTACCCGATCGGATCGGCCGTAAACGGGCAGCTCGTCGAGATCGTCGAGCGACTTGAGAGCCAGTTGCTGCTGCAGGCGGTCCTGCTCGAACGTCTTCTTGGGAACGCGGAAGCGCAGCGTGAGCAGCCATTCGTCGCCGGTCAGCGCGTGCAGAAACCAGGCTCCCGTTCGCTCCTTCCCGGTGATTTCCACCACGGAGCGGTCATTCCAGTCGGCGGGCGCAAATCCGGGCCGGGCTTCGATCCAGTCGACGACCTTTTCAAGCGCGGCCGCTTCCCACCGCGGCGGCTTGCCGTTGTGGGCGACGTGGTCGACGGTATGCCAGCGGCGGCCGTCCGTCTGCCACGGCATCTTCGATTCGCGGCCGACGTCGCGCAGATCGAGATCGCCTTCACGCTTGGCTTCCGCCTCGGCGGCGCTGAAGAGGTCTCGTTCAGAACGAGTCCCCGCTTTCAGGACCGGCGCCAGGAACTCCCCCGTGTACGAGCGAAGCGCGCCGCTGCCATTTTTTCCGTTGGACTTTTTCAGCTCCTTGGCGCGGGCGACGATTTCTTCGGGCGTGCCGAAGGCCACGATCCGTCCGCCTGCATCTCCGGCATCGGGCCCGACGTCCACAATCCAGTCGGCCGTCTTGATCACGTCGAGATTGTGCTCGATCACGACCACCGTGTTCCCCTGCTCGACGAGGCTGTTGAGTACCTTGAGCAGCTTGTCGATGTCGTCGAAGTGCAGCCCGGTCGTCGGCTCGTCGAGAATGTAGAGCGTCTGGCCCGTGTCGGGACGGGCCAGCTCGGCCGCTAGCTTCACGCGCTGAGCCTCGCCGCCGGAAAGCGTCGGCGCGGGCTGCCCGAGCGTGAGATAATCGAGGCCGATCGCGCACAGCGTCGCCAGGTAGCGGCGGATGCGTGGAATGTTTTCAAACAGCTCGAGGGCCTGCCCGATCGGCATTTCGAGCACGTCGGCAATCGAGCGGCCGCGATATTTGACCGCCAGAGTCTCGCGGTTATAGCGCTTACCGCGGCACGTCTCGCACTCGACCCACACGTCGGGCAAAAAGTGCATCTGGATGCATTTCTGGCCGTTCCCCTCGCAATCGTCGCAACGGCCGCCGGGCCGATTGAAGCTGAACCGTGCCGGGCGGTAGCCGCGGACCTTGGCCTCCGGCAGTCGGGCAAACAGCTCGCGGATCGAGTCGAACACGCCCGTATAAGTCGCCGGGTTGGACGCCGGCGTATTCCCCAGCGGCTGCTGATCGACGACGATCACCTTGTTGATTTGCTCGAGACCCGACAGCTCGTCATACGGGCCGGGGGTTTCGCCCGCGCGATTGAGTTTTTTGGAAACGGCCCGCGCGAGTGTGTCCTCGATCAGCGAACTCTTGCCCGAACCCGACACGCCCGTCACGCAGACGAACGTGCCGAGCGGGATGTACAAATCGACGCCGCGGAGATTGTTGAGACGTGCGCCGCGGAGCCCGATCCATCCGCCCGCAGGCGTTTCCTCACCTTCGCATGATGGCCGCATCCGCCGAGTCGCGGGGATGGGAATCTCCTTGCGTCCCGAGAGATATTGCCCCGTGAGCGATGTGGAAGATTTCGAGACGGCGGCAGGAGTGCCTTCGGCCGTGATCGTTCCGCCGAAGCGGCCCGCTCCCGGGCCGAAGTCATACAATCGGTCGGCGGCGGAAATCACTTCGCGATCGTGCTCGACCATCACGACCGTGTTGCCCAAGTCTCGCAGCCGCCGGAGCGCTTCGAGCAGACGGTCATTATCGCGCGGGTGCAGGCCGATCGTCGGCTCGTCGAGCACGTAGAGCACGCCGGTCAGAGCGCGGCCGATCTGGCCGGCCAGGCGGATGCGCTGCGTCTCTCCTCCCGAAAGCGTCGGCAACGGCCGGGCGAGCGTGAGATATTCGAGGCCGACGTCGACCAGGAACCCTAACCGACTGGTGGCCTCGTTGAGCAGGTCGCCGGCGACTTTCTTCTGCGCGGCCGAAAGTGGAATCCCCTTGAGAAATGCCAGCGACTCGTTGAGCGGCAACGAACAGAGCTGGTGAATCGTCCGGTCGAGGAACCGCACGGCGGCCGCATCGGCCCGCAATCGGCTGCCTCCGCACCATGAGCAGGGAACTTCCCCAACCAGCTCGTGCACCTTTTGGCGGTATGCATACGAAACGCGGGACGACTCTTCGATCGCGGGGAACAGACCCTTGTATTGAAACTTCCAGTCCGACTTCTTGCCGACGGTGATCCAGCGATCGCCGGTTCCGTGCAGGACGAGCCGCTGTTGGGCCGGTTCGAGTCGCTCGAACGGCACGTCGAGCGGAATCTTGAACTGCCGTGCCCATGCTTCGAGCATTTTCGCGAAGATTGGATTCTGTTCGGGATTCGGCCACGCGGCGATCGCCCCGGCAGACAGCGACCGCTTCCCGTCGGCGATCAGCGCCGCGAGATTGGTCCCCTGCTCCGTACCCAGCCCTTCGCACGACGGGCACCAGCCGAGCGGGCTGTTGAACGAGAAACTGTTGGGCGTCAGCTCCTCGAAACTGCGGCCGCACTGGTGACAGGCGAAGTGCAGGCTGTAGCGTTCGACGATCCATTCCTCGTCGGGAAGTGCGTCGTCGACCCGGGCGACGTGAATCGTCCCGCGCCCCAAGTCGAGGGCCGTCTCGATCGACCCGGCGATCCGCGAGCGGGCCTTGGGATCGACGGCGATGCGATCGATCACGATCTCGACGGCGTGCTTGCGGCGGCGATCAATCTGCGGCACGTCTTCCAGCCGATAGATCTTGCCGTCGATCCGCACCCGCAAAAATCCCTGGAGCTGCACGCGCTGCCAGAGCGTGTCGTAACTCTGCCCGACGGTGACCTCCTGCGGCGCCATGAGGACCAGTCGCCTCCCCGCAGGAAGGGCGAGCAGCTTGTCGACGATTTCGTCGGAGGTCTGCGTCTCGACGGGAATGCCGCAATCGGGGCAGTAGAGCTTGCCGAGCCGCGCGTAAAGAATTCGCAGGTAGTCGTAAATTTCGGTGACGGTGCCGACGGTCGAGCGGGGCGTGTGGCCGGAGGCCTTTTGCTCAATTGCAATCGCCGGCGACAGGCCGTGAATGTGATCGACCTTGGGTTTGGGCATCTGTCCGAGGAACTGACGGGCGTACGCTGAGAGCGATTCGACGTATCGCCTTTGCCCTTCCGCGTAGAGCGTGTCCATCGCCAGAGACGACTTGCCGCTGCCGCTGGGTCCGCAAAAGACGCTCATCTTTTCGCGCGGCACGCGGACGTCGACGTGCTGCAAGTTGTGCTGGGCGGCCCCGCGGATCACGATTTCGTTGGTCGACCCGCCGTTTTGCCCGTTGCCGTCGGTCTCGTCGGCGAATTGCCAGCGACCGGCGGGGACCGACGCGGCAGCAATCCCCGCGGCCTTGCCTTTCTTGCCGGCCGCTTTCGGAGTCGCAGCCACCGTCAGACGCATCGAGGGCAAAACTTCTCGCAGCGCCTGCCCGGTGTACGAATCAGGACAGGCCGCGACCTCCTCGGGCGTTCCCGCGATGACGATCTGTCCGCCGCCCGAACCCCCGTCGGGGCCCAGGTCGATGACCCAGTCGGCCGTCTTGATGACGTCGAGATTGTGCTCGACGACGACGACCGTATTCCCGGCGGCGACGAATCCGTGCAGCACCTCCAGCAGCTTCTGGATGTCGGCGAAGTGCAGCCCGGTCGTCGGCTCATCGAGCAGATACAAGGTGCGGCCGGTGGAGCGCTTGCCGAGCTCTCGGGCCAGCTTGATCCGCTGGGCCTCGCCGCCGGACAACGTAGGTGACGGCTGCCCCAGCTTGATGTAGTCGAGACCGACGTCGTGCAACGTCTGCAACAAGGCGGTGATGTTCGGAATATTTTTGAAATGCTCGAGCGCCTCCTGCACGTCCATCTCGAGAATCTCGGCGATCGTCGCCCCCTTGTAGCGAACCTCGAGCGTTTCGCGTTTGAAGCGACGCCCCTGACAAACGGGGCAGGTCACCCAGACGTCGGCCAAGAAATCCATCTCCAGGCGATTGGCTCCTCGACCTTCACACGCCTCGCAACGGCCGTCGGCGACGTTGAAGCTGAACCGCCCCGGCTTGAAGCCCCGCATCTTCGATTCGGGGAGCTGCGCGAACAGGTCGCGGATCAGGTCGAACAGTTTGACGTACGTGGCCGGGTTCGAGCGGGGCGTGCGGCCGATCGGCGACTGGTCGATGTCGATGGCCTTGTCGAGATGGTCGAGCCCCGTGATTTTAGAATGCGCCCCGGGGTGTCCTTTTCCCTTGTTCAAGTCGCGGTTGAGGGCTTCCCACAGAATGTCGTTGACCAGCGAGCTTTTGCCCGAGCCGCTGACCCCCGTCACACAGATGAAATTCTCGAGCGGAAACGCGACGTCGAGATTGCGCAGGTTGTTGTGCCGCGCTCCGACGACTTTGAGCGTTTTTTTGCCTTGCGGCCGCCGCTCGGCCGGAATCGGAATCACCAGGTCGCCGGAAAGGTATTTCCCGGTAAGGCTCTTCGGCTCTTTGCGGAGATCGTCGACGGTTCCCTGCGCCACGACCTCACCGCCGCGCACGCCCGGTCCCGGCCCGAAATCGACGACGTGGTCGGCGGCCCGCATCGTTTCCTCGTCGTGCTCGACGACGATCACAGTGTTCCCCTGGTCGCGCAGATTCTTGAGGCTGTCCAACAGTAGCGCGTTGTCGCGGGGATGCAGGCCGATCGACGGCTCGTCGAGGATGTAGACGACGCCGACCAGGCCGCAGCCGATCTGGGCGGCCAGGCGAATCCGCTGCGTCTCGCCGCCGGAGAGCGTCGGGGCGCTGCGTTCGAGCGTGAGATAGTCGAGCCCGCAACGCAGTAGGAATCCGAGCCGGCCGCGGATTTCCTTGAGCGCCTCGGCCGCGATCAGTTGCCGCGTTTCGTCCAAATCGAGCGATTGAAAAAAGGCGAACGCGTCGCGAATGCTCAGAGCACAAACTTCCGGCAGGCTGAGCAGAGTCGCGCGCTTCGGGCGCCGGCGAGGAACGATTCGCTGCTGGAGGCGATCCGCACGCTGCGGGCCTGCGGGTTGAGCCGCGTCCCCTGGCAGTCGGTGCAGGGAACGATCTCCATATACTTCTCGAGCTGCCGGCGGCGCATGATGTTCTTCGCCTTGCGGTAGCTTTCCAAGAGATCGGCAATCAGGCCGCTGTAGGTGCCGCCGTGCTTCCAGACTCCGCCCGAGTAGCGCCACGAATAGGTGATGTGTCGATCGCCGGTTCCCTGCAGAAATTGCTTCTGCGCCTCGGACGGCAGGTCGCGCCACGGCGTTTTCAGCAACGAGTCCTCGAGCAGGCCCAGATCCTTTTCGATCGAGTTGGCGACACCTTTATAAATGTGTCTGCGCCAGCGACCGATCTTGCCGATCGGCCCGAGCACATCAACGGCCCCCTGCCACAGGCTCTTTGAATCGTCCGGAATCAGCCGATCGAGCAAAAAGTCGTGCCGCACGCCCAGGCCGTTGCACTTGGGGCACATTCCGAGCGGGCTGTTGAAGCTGAAGAGCTGCGGCGTCGGCGGTTCGTAGCTGATGCCGCAGTGCGTGCAGGCGTATTGGGAGCTGTAGCGATTCTCGGTGACGACCGGTTCGCCCGCTTCGCTGGGCCGTGGCCCGCGTTGACCGCCGTTGCGCTCGCCCGGAGACTCTTGCGTGACGACCAGGGTCCCGTTCGACAGTTTGAGGGCCGTTTCGACCGAATCGGTCAGCCGCGTGCGGGAGACTTCACCGGCAACGAGGCGGTCGACGACGACTTCGATCGTGTGCCGCATTTGCCGATCGAGCCGCAGGTTGTCGGAAAGCTGAACGGTCCGGCCGTCGACTCGGGCCCGCAAATAGCCTTGCCGCCGCAAGTCCTCGAAGAGGTCCTGATATTCCCCCTTCTGCTGCTGAATGACCGGAGCCAGAAGTTGAATCCGCGTCCCCTGCGGAATGCGGGACACGTGCTCGATGATCTGCTCGACGGTCTGGGCGGTGATCTGCCGGCCGCAATTCGCGCAGTACCCGGTCCCCACGCGGGCGAACAGCACGCGAAGGTAATCGTAGATCTCGGTGATCGTGCCGACTGTGCTGCGGGGATTGCGGCCGCTGGCCTTCTGCTGGATGGAAATTGACGGCGCCAGGCCGCTGACCGAATCGACTTCCGGCTTGGGCATCTGACCCAGGAACTGGCGGGCGTAGCTCGAAAGCGATTCGACGTATCGCCGCTGCCCTTCGGCATACAGCGTGTCGAACGCGAGCGAGCTCTTCCCCGAGCCGCTCACGCCGGTCATGCAAATCAGCCGGTTGCGCGGGAGCCGGAGGTTGATATTTCGCAGATTATGCTCGCGGGCTCCGCGGATGATGATGTCGGAAGCAGGCATAAGTGCGAAACCGAAACTCCGATCACGAATCGCAGCCACGCTGACGAACCGAGCGCGGCTGACAGGCAAAAGAACTCAGGGCCAAAAGAACTCAGGGCAGCGTCTGCCGCCCATCGCAGCAAAAACCCGCCGGCGTTTCCAGCCTCAGTCAGCCGGTTCCGCCGGGGGCGGCTCGTCCTGAGCGGGTTCCCGGTTCCAGCTCACGCGAGGAAAGTCAGGATCGTCAGGATTGGCCGGCGGCACGGGTTTGACCGGCGGATGGACGGGAATGTCGGTGGGGAAGTCGGCCAATTCCGTTTCGTCGGCCTCAGAGCGAGAGGGGTCGGGGACGCGGACAGTTGGTTTCGGGCGGGGCAGTTCGATCAACCGCATCGACACGCCCTCGCGAGTGCAACCACACACGCGCGACGTCGCGTTCCCCTCTGACCGCAACTGCCGATGACATTCGGGACATTCCCAGACCCGTCGAACGTCCAGGTCCAACCGCATTCCCGGACCCTTCATGGTTCCCCCCTTTGCCAGCCGACCGACGCCTCCGGTCAGTTCCTAATTTTAGGCACCGCGGCCCCTGCGGCCAAATGACCGCCCCGCACCAACCTCGTGGCCTTCAGAGCCGCGCGCGTCAGCAAGCGGGCTATTACGCCCGCACCTAATCGGACCGACGTTCGCTTACCCGGGCGGGACAAGCTTTGGCAGCTGGCCGTCGGTTTGTGCGAGTCGCTCCCTCGTGGCGGCTTCAAGCTCATTCTCAAGTTTCACGACCGCGGATCGATCGACGAAGACTGCCATCGGATCGCCTTGCCCGTCAATCACATATCGGATGGCAGCCTCGACATCTCGTTGCCTCCAGAGCCTCCGCGTACTGCCATGGCGGGTCCACCGCTTTGCGTCGCGATTGTCCAGGCCGCTGCGATTCAGCGCTCGAGTGCTGTAGGCTTTGAAGTCGTTCATAATCCGCTCGGGTAATGCGGAAGCCGCAACGACTGCATGCACGTGATTTGTTCGCACATGGACGGCCAAGAGCGGCCATTGCCGGTGCTGGCAAACCTCGCGGAGAGCTTTCAGGACGAGTTCCCGTCGAGTTTCATCCAGCTCATAGGCTGGTTGTGTCGATCGCTCCCGATCTCCGTTCACACGATTCGTATCAGCGGCCAGCACATCCGTTCCGGGCTGGTTGTGATGACGATCGACCGCTCCGCGCTTATCGCCTCGGACCCAAGTGCCGTGACAGGTGAACGTGATCAGATACGCGGCGGGAACGTCATCCGCATGGAGAGCCGTGGGGTTGCACGCGCGTTTTGCATTCCAGGAAAGCGGTGTTTTCGAACCGTCCCCCGCGGGTTCCCCCGCTCCCTCACGGTCGCGGCTCTGAGTGTCTGGCATTGACGATCCCTGGCTTATCCGCGCTTGCGACAACAGGTGATTGTACCCAAATAGAGCCCTCACCCCGGCCCTCTCCGGCTCGACTGAGCTCGCCGAAGTCCATCGGAATGGGAGAGGGTGGAAGACGGCTTAAATAAGGTGGCAGCTCCTGCCACCTTATTTAAGTTCGCCGCTAGGGTCCCACCTTTGGACAGCCCGGCGAAAAACTTTTGAAGTTGTTTATGAGCGCGTAGAAACTCGGTCTTCGCGAACTGCACTTTTGACCGTAGGATGAAGGAAGGGCATTGTCGCTCGTGGCCAACAGTTATGGTGCGCCCGGGGAGGCACGCGGACCGCGCCTTGCCGCGATGTTGAGCGACGTTAACGAAATGTCATCCGAAGGGGGTGTGGTGTGGTTACCTACTTTTAATAGGTAGTTGACCACACAAAGTAGTTGACCACACCCAGCGCGATGACGGCGAGCGATTGGATCCGCGCGCCGGGGTGGGGATCCTTTTTTCAATAGGAGGAAAGGATCCCCGTGCGCCGCGCGGATTTCGGACCGGTCGAAGCGGCACCTCCGATGGGACGGGACTGGGACGGGACGGGACTCGAACAGTGGGACGGCACCCGAAGGTCCACGCAGAGAACAAATACCTAGCCAATTAGCGTTTGCGACGAAACCTGAATTGGGACGGGAGGTAGTGTCCTAATTTGAAATCGGTCGCGTATTTGAACTCGAACAATCCCAGTGCAATGCCCGGTTGAACGCGAGCTTAGGGACATTGCGTGTCGTGCTCTGCGGTGGCGGCATTGGCTGCGGGTCGTATTTGAATGACCCGTGGTGTAGGTTGCTCGTTGCACGCACAAGCAGATCCCGATTGGTAATCGGAGCTGTCTTCCTGGTCGTAGCGGGATACTTGTGCTTGGCCGCCATTCCTCAAAAGGCCAGAGCCGTCGCCATAATCCGCCGCTAGAATGACGGCATGAAGTCCAGAAAGGCAATCCTCGTTGTTGCCGCGTCGCTTTCAGGAGCGCTCGGATTGGCGACGCTGCTGCTGGCCACAACCGACGCCCCGCCGAATCGTTGCATCGTCTGCGGCGAGCCGATCAAATCCCAGCATTCGATGCTGTATTTCGTCTTCTATGGACACGAGCGGGCCTTCCATCTGGTCTGCATCAGCGCCAATTTTCGAGACCATGCCGAATCCAGAATGCGCGCACTAGCCAAGGAGCGGTCCAAAGAGATCGATACGAGCGGGCGGCACCCCGACGACCCACTTTCTCAGGCGGGCCCCGGCCACATCGTCGATACCGTTGATCGCGATATCGCGAACTACGAGAAGACCCATCCGCGCCAGCGCTCGGCCGGGACTCGCTCAACTTCCCTGCCAGCCGCTGAGGTGCCCAAAGAGTCCGTCGAGCGAGCGGAGCAAGAAGAGGCGCGGAAGGGCAAATAACGATGACTGACAAGCCGGCTGGGAAGGGACGAATCAGCTTGGTCAGGGTCTCTATCGCGCTCGCGATCCTTTGTTCGGGCTTGTCCGTATTTGTCGCTGGTGTCTACCTGGAGACAAGAAACCCAAGGTCGAACGAAGAAGACGACTTTGCATTGCAAGTTTTGACGGTCGGCACGTTTTTTTTAGGAGTGGGATGCAGCCTACCGTTTGTGCGCCTCTGGATTTCTCTGGCAATCGGACTCGCAGCACCGTTCGCCGCGTTTATCTGTGCGGTAAGCGTGTTCTGGACGGTGATTTTTCTAAACGCGATCTTTCGATTCCTCTGACATGTCTTCAGCAACGCAACTCGTACTCTCCACCCCTTGGGGTCTGGTGAGTCAAGTATGCTGTCGCCTACTTTTAGTAGGTAGTTGACTACGGGAAAGTTGACCACACCCAGAGCGATAACAGCGAGCGATCGGATCCGCGCGCCGGGGAAAAGATCCCCGGCAAGCCGCGCGGATTGCGATCGATCGGGGCTGCACCGCCGATGGGACGGGACACAAACTCGGGACGGGACTCAAACAGTGGGACGGCATTCGAAGGTCGACTCGGAGGACAAGTTCCTAGCCAGTTCGCCTTTGCGACGAAACCTGAATTGGGACGGGACGTGGGACGGGACTTCTTGCTTGACGGGGTTGGGTCGGGTCACATTCTTTTGATAGGTGCGTGACCCACGAAATCGGTGACCCGACCCCCGCGCCGAGGAGTTCGGAAGATGGCGGCCTTCGAAGATAAGGGATCCCTGCCCCGCTCCCGCGCGAGAGAAGGTCCAACTATGATTCCTCGGGGCGGACTTCGGCGAGCTCAGTCGAGTCGCGAAGGCGCCGACCCAGCCACTGAAGTGGCGCCACGTGAACTCGAAAACGGACCTGCTTGATGCCGGCGGAGAAGACCGAAGCCCTTGTGATTCGGCTGGCTGACTTCAGCGAGACGAGTCGGGTGGTCACGTTCTTCACTCACGATTTCGGTCGAATATCGGCTTTGGCGAAGGGGGGTAAACGGCTTAAAGGGCCCTTCGATGCTGCTCTTGACCTGCTTTCCGTGTGTGAGATAGTGTTCCTCCGCAAATCGTCCGGTGGTCTGGACATATTGACGGAAGCCCGGCTCATATCTCGGTTCAAGCCGCAAGGCCGGGAGCTCATTCGCTTCTACGGAGGCTATTACGTCGCCGAGCTTCTCTCCGGACTGACGGCCGAAATCGACCCGCACCCGCGACTGTTTCGCGAATCGATCGAAACCCTCGCCCGATTTCAGGAGGCGGATCCGAAAATCACAATCCTGCGTTTCGAGCTGGCGACTCTGCGCGAAATCGGCCAGCTTCCCGCCTTCGACGTCTGCGTCGGATGCGGGAAGGCGGCAGACAGCGGAGGGACCTGGCTCTTTTCGGTTGCGCAGGGCGGTCTGGTGTGTCCAAATTGTGGAAAGGAGTCCACGGCTCGAATTCGCATTTCGGCGGGAACGGCGGCCGTATTGCGCCGGCTGGCCGAAGAATCGGAGGCGGTCGCCGACCGCCTGGCCCTTTCACCCCGACAGTTCCAAGAAGCGCGGGAAGTGGTGACGGCCGCCGTCTCTCACGCGCTGGGACATCCCCCCAAAATGCTCCGCTACATTTCTGCTTGAGCCCCTTGATCTCGACTGAGAGCGATCTGCTTGAATTCAAATTGAAGAAAGCGAACGCGGAATCTCATCTCCCTTCCCCCGAGTTCATCGCTTCCTTTCCTCAAAAAGCAGTCACGGATGACGATTTGCACACTTGTTCGCCGGCCGCACGGATGCTGGGCCGCGACGCGTAACCGCGCTGCGGCGCGATCAGCGTCTGCGTGGTTCTGGCCGGCTGCCAGATTCCCGGGATCGACGCTTCGGCCCTCTCGAAGAAGGACGAAGAGCAACTGCAACAGTTGACGAGCACCGACGACATCCACGGGCCGCTCGAGCGCTTTGCCATCGCCGCTGGCTTTAAAGACGGCGAAAAGAACAAGAAGCGTCAGCTCATGAATCCGCCGGAAGCCATGGCGGCCTACAAGAAGGGCGAGGAGCTCTTCAAACAGAAGCGATTCGTCGAGGCCGAACAGGTCTTTTGGAAGGAGACGGCCGAAAAATTCGCCGTCTATCCGATTCGCGAAGACGCCCTCTTCATGACGGGCGAATGTCTCTTTTTCCAGAAAAACTACGCCAAAGCCCAGGACAAGTACGACCTGTGCATCAAGGAGTTTTCGGCGACGCGGCACCTCGACGAAATCAGTCGCCGCAAGTTTGAGGTCGCCCGCATCTGGCTGAAATATCCCGATAACATTACGGCCTCAGACGTGAAGCCGGTCAATTTCGACGATCCGGGAAAGAACCCGCCGCCGCAGACGGCCTGGCAAGAGCCGACCGAGTGGACCTACCGGATTCCAATTTTGCCCAATTTGTCGGACAGCACACGGCCCACGTTCGACACCGAGGGTCGGGCTCTCGAGGCTCTCAAATCGATCTGGCTGAACGATCCGACTGGTCCGCTGGCCGACGACGCGATCATGCTTTCGGCCAGCTACTACCTGCGCAAAGGGGACTACACGGAAGCCGACCACTTGTATGAGCTGATTCGCAAAGAGTTCAACAGGAGTCCGCACGTGGAAAACGCCTACGTGCTGGGCGCCTACGTCAAGTTGATGGAGTACCAAGGTCCCGAATACGACCCGACGCCGCTGCGGGAGGCCAAGAAGCTCAAGGAGGCCACGCTCCGCCTGTATCCCCACCGGCCCGATCACGAACGGATGCTCGAGGAACTCAAGAAAATCGAGCTGGCGGAAGCCGCCCAATTGTGGGCCGAGGTCAAGTATCGGATTGCCAAAAACCAGCCCAAGGGGGTGGCGGTTTGGTGCAAAGAGGTCATCAGGAAATATCCCAACAGCGATTACGCGGTTAAGGCACGCGAGCAACTCGCGAAGATCAAGCCAGAAGACAAGATGGACCTGCCGGCGCTGGGCAAGTATGAGGAAACGCCCAAACCGGGCAAAGCGGGCAAAGCGGCGGTCGGCGACGCGCCCGGCGTGTTCGAGGATCCGGTCGCGCCGCCCAAACCGGCCCCCCCCGTGACTCATGATTTTGGTCAAACCCCGTAGTAAACCCGCATGAGGTTTCGAACGCCGAACGTCCGATTTGCGAATCGCAGCGCAGCCGGCCCGCGGATGCTTGCGCTTTCGAGCATTGTCTGCGCCGCCCTGTTTTGCGCCAGCGGCTGCGGCTACACCATCGGCAATGCGTTTCAAGGAAACGTGCGCTCGGTGTACGTTCCGATCGCCACTTCCGACGACTTCCGCCGGGGGTACGAGTTTCAGTTGACCGAAGCGGTGCTCGACCAGATCAAAGGGCGGACCCCGTTTCGCATTGCCAAGAACGACGCGGCCGACACCAAGCTGACGATGAAAATCAAGAGCATTCGCAAAACGGTGCTCGGGACGACGGCCGACAACGACCCTCGCTCGCTGCAGGTCCAATTCGCGGTCGACGTGATCTGGGAAGACCTGCGCACCGGGCGAATTCTGGCGCGGCAGCAGGTGTCGTTGGATCCGGAAATCTCGCATTTGTTCTCGACCGGCACGATGTCCCCCGAAGTGGGGCAGTCGCTGACGACCGCGACACAACAGGCGATGAACAGCATGGCTCGGCAAATCGTCGACCTGATGGAAGCGCCTTGGTGAGCGCCTGCGGTTCCAGCCCGACCGGCCCGTCTAAAACAACTTGACCGGTTTTCGCACCTGTCTTATAGTCCCGCCCCCTCGCAACCGACCGCTCAATCGTCGGCGGCATGGAGGCTGCGGACAATACCCTGCATTCCGGAGTACAGGTGCGATGAGCGATTCGACCCTCACAAATGTGTCTGACAATCCGCGCCCCAAGCGCGCGAAAGCGGCCTGGATCGCTGCGGGAACGGCGATCGTCGTGATCGGGGGCGCGGTGGCCTTCCAAGTGCTGCGACCCCGCGAAGGCGCCGCCGGAGAAAACCAGCCTGACGTAACCGGCCGCGCCTCGATGAGCCCCAGCGTGGCCCGGCAACCGCTGGCGCGCGTCAACGGCGAGCTGATTTCCTACGACATGATCGCGGCCGAATGCATGCAGCGCTACGGCGGCGAGGTCCTCGAAAGCTTCATTAATCGCACGATCATCCACCAGGCCTGCACGAAGCAGGGGATTGAAATTCGCGAGGACGAGGTTCGGGCCGAAGTCGTAAAAATCGCCAAGAAATTCGACATCGATCCGCAGAACTGGCTCCGCGTCATCGAGACCGAACGGCATCTCAAGCCGATGCAGTACTACCAGGACGTCATCTGGCCCATGCTCGCCCTCAAGCGGCTGGCCGGCCAGGAGGTCCAGGTGTCCGAAGAAGAGATGCAGCAGATCTTCGTCCGCGATTACGGCGAGCGCGTCAAGGCGCGGATGATTCTGTGCGACAAGCTGCACCGGGCCCAGGAAGCCTGGAAGCTCGTGAAAGACGATCCGCAGAACTTCGGCAAGATCGCCCGCGAGAAGTCGATCGATCCGACCAGCAAGTCGCTCGACGGGCAGATCCAACCAATTCGCCGGTATGCCGGCGGAAATGAAAATTTCGAGCGCGAAGCGTTCAAGCTCAAAGACAACGAGATTTCCGGAATCATCGACGTCAGCACGCCCGAAGCGCCGCGCTACGCCATCCTGCTGTGCGAAGGGCACACGGTGCCGATCGTCAAGAGCATCGACGATCCGGGCATCCGCCAGGAAGTGCTCAAGCAGCTCCAAGAAGAGAAGACCCAGGTCGCCGTTGCGAAGGTCTTCGAGAAGCTCAAGAAAGACGCACAGGTCGACAACTTCCTGGCCAACACCTCGACGCGGGGAGTTCAGCAGACGGGCGCCACCTCCGAAGGTCGCGAGCGCGTGACGCCGGCAAATGGCTATCGCACGCGGGTCGGCACAATCAATCGCACCGCCGATCAGACCGACGGCCAATAACTTCGACTGCGAGGGTCTCGGCGAGTCGAGACTCGCGAGTGAATTTCAAGGCGGCGTGCTCTCCCCAAGGACGGCACGCCGCCCGCTTTTGATAATGCTGCTTTTTTTGTCGGGGCGACGAACTCTGCTAGAATCAGCGGTGTCCGCAATGCAAGGCTCTCATTCGCTCCGAGCCGCCCGGTCACGCCGCGAACCCTAAACCATCCGAAGTACCGCATGCGCAGCGAAAATGAAGTCCCCTTCGAGGACAAGCCGTTCCGAATCAAGGTGGCCGACCGCGTCAACCGGTTGCCGCCCTACATGTTCGGCAAGATCAATAAGCTGAAGTATCAAAAGCGCGTGGCGGGGGTCGATGTGATCGACCTGGGGATGGGCAATCCCACCGATGCGCCCGATCCGCTGATCGTCGAAAAACTCTCCGAAGCGCTTGCCGATTCGCGCAACCACCGCTACTCCGTCTCCAACGGCATCGAGAATCTCCGCAAAGAAGTGTCGGCCCGCTATTGGAAGAAATACGGCGTGCGGCTCGCACCCGACAGTGAGGTGATCGCTTGCATTGGCTCGAAGGAGGGTTTCAGCCACATGTGCCTGGCCCTGCTCGGGCCGGGCGACACGGCCATCGTGCCAGCCCCTTCGTTCCCCATCCACGTCTATGCCGTGATGCTCGCCTCGGGAAACGTCATCGCGCTCGACGTTCGCAATCCCGAGCGATTCCTGCACAACGTCGCCTACACGTGCGAGCACCTTTATCCCAAGCCCAAGCTGGTGGTCGTCAACTTTCCGCACAATCCCAGCACGACTGTCGTTGAGCCGGACTTCTATGTCGATCTCGTCGCGCTCGCCAAGAAGTACGGCTTCCTCGTCATCAGCGATTTCGCGTACGCCGACATCTGCTTCGAGGGGTATCAGGCTCCCAGCTTTCTGGCGACTCCAGGGGCAATCGACGTCGGCGTCGAATTTACGACGATGAGCAAAGGCTACAGCATGGCGGGTTGGCGGATCGGTTTCTGCAGCGGCAACGCAGAAATGGTCCGGGCGCTGGCCACGATCAAGGGCTATTACGACTACGGCATCTTCCAGCCGATCCAAATCGCCGCCATTGTCGCCATGCGTCATTGCGACGCGGCCGTCGAAAGCGTCGCGGCCGAGTATCAGCAGCGGCGGGACGTCCTTTGCGAAGGGTTGCAGCGCGGCGGATGGGAGCTCGAGGTGCCGAAGGCGGGCATGTTCGTCTGGGCCAAAATCCCCGAACCCTGGGCCCGCATGGGCTCGATCGATTTCTCGCTGATGCTCTTGGACAAAGGGGGCGTCGCCGTCAGCCCGGGACGTGGATTCGGCGATGAGGGCGAAGGCTATCTGCGGCTGGCGATCGTCGAGAACAGCCAGCGACTGAGGCAGGCCGTCCGCCAAATCCATCGCTGCCTGAAGAGCGAGCCCGCTCAGATCGGCGAATGAGCCTCTGACTCGTGCGTAGGGGTCGCTGGGAAGAGTTTGTGATCAGTGTCCGGCCGCAGACTCGACGGGCCTCTGAGACGGCTGCATTCGGTCGAGAAACTGTTTGATCGCGACCCGATACGGCTCGCGAGCCGCGTATTGAATGTCGTTGTGTCCGGCCCCCGGCAACACCACAAACTGCTTAGCAACCGAGCCGGCTGAGACGGCGGGGGCCGCGTCGAAGAGCCGCTTTCCCGATTCGAAAGGGACGATCGTGTCCACATTGCCGTGGAGGACGAGCACCGGACACGTGACTTTTGCGATTCGCTCGGCGGACGGAAAGCGATCGATCAAGAACATTCCCACCGGCAGCCAGGGGTAGTGATACGAGGCCGCGTCGACCAGGCTCGAGAAAGTCGAACGCAAAATCAGCCCACTTGGCGGAGTTCCGGCCGCCGACAGCTCCGAGGCGAGCCGGGTGGCCACACCTCCGCCCAGCGATTCGCCGAGCAACACGACTTGCGAGGGCTTGACTTGGCGCGTCGTCGTGACGAATTTCCAAACGGCTTGGGCGTCTGCGGCGAAGTTTTCTTCCGTCGGCTTACCGGGATTGTCGCCGTAGCCGCGGTAATCGATCAGATAGGCGTCCGCACCGAGCCGTGAGAGCTGATCGAGCTCGATGGCCCGATAGCCGCGGTGCCCGGCGTTGCCCGGGAAATAGATCACGACCGGATGCGGCGTCGAGCCGTTGTGATTCGCGTCGCGCGAAGTCGGAAACGCACGCACCAACCAGCCGTTGAGTTGCAATCCGTCCGCAGTTGGGACGCTGACCGCTTCGACCCGGCCGGGCTCGAATCCGCTCAGCTGCGGGTCGATCGCGTCGGCACGAGTGGGCTGATAGATGAGGTAACGCTGAAAGAAAGCGAGCATGACCAGAATAATAAGGTACCAGTAAACGACCCGTCGCCCGATCCACGCGAGCTTTGACCGGAAACCTTTTCCCTGCGGAATGGGAACGAGGAGCCGCAGCCCCACGTACGACACTCGCCGCCAGATTGACGGCGGAGCGACCGCATCTGCGGCAGGGGCGATTGGCTGCGAAGTGACCATTCCAACCCTCGGAGTTATTCTACTTCATCCTAGAAGTTACGTTTATCACATCGGTTCCTACACAGCTTCGAATTCAAAACAGCGTCATGCGAATCGTTCCCGTCCTCGATCTGCTTGGCTCTCAAGTGGTGCGCGGCGTGGCCGGTCGACGCGATCAATACCGCCCCCTGCAAACTCGGCTCGTCGAGGGCAGTGACCCGGTTTCGGTCGCGACCGCGATCCGCAGCACCTTTGGTTATTCGCAGTTCTACGTGGCCGACTTAGACGCAATTTTGAACGGCGAGCCGAATTGGTCCATCTTGCAGGCGCTGTGTGCGGCTCGATTTTCCCTGCTGGTCGACGCAGGAATCCGACGCAGTCAGGACGCGGGCCCGATCTTCGACTGCGGCGTCGATCAGGTCGTGGCTGGGCTGGAGACGTTGGAAGGTCCGAGAGAACTGACGGAGCTAGTCCGGCAGTATGGTTCCGGGCGGATCATGTTCAGTCTGGATCTTCGGGATGGCAAGATTCTCTCGAACGGATCCGCGTGGCCGAGCGAGCCCTTTGAGGTCGCAAGATGTGCGATTGAGGCCGGGTGCACCGAGCTCATCGTGCTCGACATTGCACGCGTCGGAACCGGGGGCGGCGTTCCGACTTTGGGCCTGTGCAAACAAATGCGTCGCACCTTCCCCGCCGTGACAATTCTCACTGGCGGCGGTGTGCGTGGCATCGAGGATTTGCGCACCCTGGATCGCGCGGGGATCGACGGCGTGCTGATCGCCTCCGCACTGCACGACGGCACAATCACTCCATCCGACCTGACGGCAATCGGCGAGTCCGCCGCAGGCGGAGTATAAGCCGGCCCGGTTCCCGAAGTCTCCCGGCTGGCCGGTATCCGCCGCCTCAATTTGGTAGAGTGGAAGGGTCGGTCCCCGCCGGTTTGAGGCCCACCATGTACGTCTGCCGGTCGCTCACCCCGCTGATCTTGCCGCCGCTGCTGGCATTTGCCGCAGTCGGCGCCGCCGGGCGGGCGCTGGCCGATCCGGGGACTCCCGGCGCCTCACGCTCAGTCGACTTCAACCGCGACGTACGGCCCATTCTCGCAAAGAACTGCTTCGCGTGTCACGGGTCCGATGAGAAGCATCGCGAAGCGGGATTGCGACTCGATGTGCGCGAGAACGCAGTCAAACCGCTCGCAGACGGAAAGACGGCCATCGTGCCGGGCCAGGCCGATCGCAGCGAACTCGTTCGCCGCATCACTGCGAAAGGGGCCGACGAGCGGATGCCGCCAGCGGACGCCAACAGCTCGCTCACCAAGGATCAAACGCAGATCCTCGCACAATGGATCGCACAAGGGGCGCGCTACAGCCGTCACTGGTCGTTCGAAAAACCTGTCCGGCCAAAACTGCCGCGGCTGACGGCGATTGCCGGTCGAACGGAGTGGCCTGCCAATCCGGTTGATTTGTTTATTGCCGAGAAACTCAGCACGGCAGGGCTCGATCCCTCGCCGCCGGCCGATCCCTACGTCCTAATCCGCCGGCTGAGTCTTGACCTGCGCGGCCTGCCGCCAACTCCGGAAGAGGTCGACAGATTCGTGCACGACGCCGACGGCGCCCGCTACGAACGCCTGGTCGACCGGATGCTGGCCGATCCGGCGTTCGGCGAGCGGTGGGCCCGTCCCTGGCTCGACCTGGCCCGGTACGCAGACTCAGCGGGTTACGCCTCTGACCCGTTGCGGACGATCTGGCTGTACCGCGATTGGGTGATCGACGCGTTCAACGCCGACATGCCGTTCGATCAGTTCACGACCGAGCAGCTCGCAGGCGACCTGTTGCCGCATCCGACCGAAAAGCAACTGATCGCGACCGCCTTCAATCGCAACACGATGACCAATACCGAAGGCGGCACCGACGACGAAGAATTCCGTGTGGCGGCCGTCAAAGACCGGGTCGACACCACGATGGACGTGTGGATGGGGCTCACCATCGGCTGCGCGAAGTGCCATAGCCACAAATTCGATCCGATCACGCAGGCCGAGTACTATCAGTTCTTCGCGATTTTCAATCAGACGGCCGATAACGACCAGCCCGACGAATCGCCCACGTTGGCGTTTCCCTCAGCGGAAGCGGCCCGGCAGCGCGAGGCGATCGAGGCGCAGATTGCCGCGCTCAAGAAGCGGGCCTCATCGAAAAAGGATCCCAAGCTTGCCGCAAAGATCGCCAAGCTGGTCCGCTCGAGGCCTCGGGATCCCAGCGTGCCCGTGATGCGCGAACTGCCGCGCGATAAGCAGCGGCAGACGCACGTCATGGTCAAAGGCAATTTTCTCGTTCCCGCAGAGTCTGTCGGCCCGGGGGTGCCCGCGTTTTTTGGCTCGCTTCCCAAAGAGGGCCCGGCCGACCGCCTGGCAATGGCCCGTTGGCTCGTCGATCGGAACAATCCTCTCACGGCCCGCGTGGCGGTCAATCGCATCTGGTCGCAGATCTTCGGGCAGGGAATCGTCGAGACCGAGGAAGACTTCGGCACGCAGGGCCGTCCGCCGAGCCATCCCGAGCTGCTCGACTATCTGGCCGTCGAATTTCAAGAGCGTGGTTGGGATACCAAGGCGCTCATTCGCCTGCTCGTGACTTCAGCCACGTATCGGCAATCGAGCCGCGAAACGCCGGACGCCGTACAAAAGGATCCGGGCAATCGCCTCTACGGACGGGCGCCGCGGTTTCGATTGGAAGCCGAGATGGTCCGCGACCAGGCGCTGGCGCTCTCCGGGCTTTTGAGCCAGAAGATGAAGGGACCCTCCGTTTTTCCGCCTCAGCCCGACGGACTTTGGCGGGCCGCCTTCAACGGCAGCGACCGCACGTGGTCGACCAGCAGCGGTTCCGAGGCCCATCGCCGCGGACTCTACACGTTCTGGCGGCGAACGATTCCCTATCCGTCGATGACCACGTTCGACGCACCGAGCCGGGAGGTTTGCTCGGTTCGCCGAATACGGACCAACACGCCCCTGCAGGCCTTCGTGACGCTCAACGACCCGGTTTACGTTGAAGCGGCCCAGGCCCTCTCGCGGCGCATCATGGTGGAAGGCGGACACTCGCCGCACGAACGCTGCCAGTATGCGTTGCGTTTGTGCCTGGCGCGCCCGCCCAAGCCCGAGCAGGTTGCCGAACTCGAGTCGTTGCTGCTCGATGAGAGGCGACACTATCAGGCGGATCTGAAAGCAGCGCGCCAACTGGCAAGCGGTGCGGAGGGCAAGGTGCCCACTGACTTGGATACCGCCGATCTGGCCGCTTGGACGGTCGTTGCCAACGTGCTTTTGAATCTCGATGGGGTGTTGACAAAAGGTTGAGAGTGACCGGTGAATCTCGGACGAAGAAGATTTTGGAGCCGCGCGCGTCAGCAAGCGGGCTATAGACCGTCGCGTCACACCCCGCTGCCTCGCGGTCGCGGCTCTAATGTAGTCCTTGAAGCCTCGCGAGCTGATTTGGTTCCGCAACGATGAAATCTCACGAATCGCTACTCGAAGAAGCCCGGCTGGCGCGTGTGCGATTGCTGACGCGTCGGCACTTCTTGCGGCAGTCGCAGATCGGACTGGGAGCGCTGGCACTATCGAGTTTGTTCGGCGCCGCGCGCCCGGCGAGGGGTGCTGTGTCGGGCGCTGTCGACAATGCGCTGGCCGCTCGTCTCCCCGTAGCCAAGGCGAAGGCCCGGGCCGTCATCTACCTGCACATGTCCGGATCGCCGCCCCAGCAGGACTTGTTCGACTACAAGCCCAAGCTGGTCGAGTTCAACATGCAGCCCTGTCCGGACGAGCTGATGAAGGGGCAGCGGTTTCCGTTCATCAAGGGGCATCCGAACTTACTCGGCACTCCGTATCGCTTTCGCCCCCATGGCGAGTGCGGGACGGTGATGAGCGAGCTGTTGCCCCAGATCGGCAGCCAGATCGACGAGATCGCCCTCATCCGGTCGATGTGGACCGATCAGTTCAACCACGCGCCGGCCGAGCTCTTGCTGCACACTGGCTCGTCGCGGTTTGGCAGCGCGTCGATGGGCTCATGGGTGACATACGGACTCGGCTCGGAGAACCAGGATCTGCCGGGCTTCGTCGTGCTCGTGAGCGGCGACAGCGACCCGAGCGCGGGCAAGAGCGTGTGGGGCAGTGGGTTTTTGCCCTCGGTCTTTCAGGGTGTACAGTGCCGGACGTCGGGGGATCCGATTCTGTATGTGAGCGATCCGCCCGGAATGACTCGCGACGTCCGACGCCGAAGCCTCGATGCGCTGGGTAAACTCAACCGAATCGAGCTGGCGGAGTTTGGCGACCCGGAAACGCTCACGCGTATCAGCCAGTACGAGCTGGCCTACCGCATGCAGATCTCCGTCCCCGACGTGATGGACATCTCCCGCGAGCCCGCTCAGGTCCACGAAGCCTACGGCACGCGGCCTGGCGTGACGGCCTTCGCCAACAATTGCCTCCTGGCCCGCCGGCTGGTCGAGCGCGGCGTGCGCTACGTGCAGCTCTTCGATTGGGGCTGGGACATGCACGGCACAGCCCGCGATAACGACTTAATCACCGGCCTTCCCAAGAAGTGCCGCGAGATCGATCGGCCGATTGCCGCGTTGTTGCGGGATCTCAAGTCGAGCGGACTGTTAGACGAAACGCTGGTGATCTGGAGCGGCGAGTTCGGCCGCACCTCGATGAATGAAGCCCGCGGCGGCTCAAAGCTGCTGGGCCGCGACCATCATCCGCACTGCTTCTCGATGTGGCTGGCCGGCGGCGGCATCAGGGGGGGCACGACGCTCGGCGAGACCGACGACCTCGGATATTTCATCACCAAGGACAAGGTGACGGTCCACGACCTGCAGGCCACCGTCCTCTCTCTCTTGGGGCTCGACGCCCACCACCTGACGTTCCCGTTCCAGGGCCTCGACCAGCGGCTGATCGGCCCGACGAACGACGCACAGATCATTCGGCAGGTCTTGGCCTGAAGCTCCCAATTTGACATCGCGGTTCGGGAAGGGGTACGATCCGCGCCGGCCGCCTGCACGATTCGTTCGACGGCGGAATGCAACCTTTCAAGGAGGAACTCGATGAAGCGGACCCTTCTGATTGTCGCTGCACTGGTCATCGTCGTGTCCGCGGGGGCGTGGTTGTTTGCCCGAACAACCCGAGAGCGGAACGCACGAGCATTTCAACGAGCCCGCGAGGTCAACATCGTTTCTGGCGTGGCCGTGGATAGCAATCGCGTGCCGCATGGCCTTCGCGCCATCGACGGGTCGACCGACGTCAGCAAACTTAACGCCAGTCGGCAGCGCTTTATTAAGTTGGAGATGCAAAAGGCAGAGCTATTAAAAGAATCTGAGCTCAATCGCGAAATTGCGGCGTTGGAAGGAGAAGTCAAACAACTCGACGCTGAGGATAAGGCTCTGGCAAAGGAGTACGACGGTTGGAATAGGGCGACTGAAGCCATCGAAGTCCTACAAACAATCTCCGCACGGGACTCTGGCACGAAGGCAGCCGAGGCGGCAAATGCGGCCATTGGCCTCCTTCAGGAGCGGCGCAATCGAGCCGAACAGAAGGAAGTGCCGATCGTTCCTCAAACCGACAAGCAAAAGTGAGTCGATCCGGCCTTCAAACCACTCGCGCGACCACCAGCGTCCGGTCGTCGCGGGCCGGCGTGCCGCCCGTGTGCATTTCGACCTGTTTTAGAATCCGGTCGACAATCTCTGCCGGCTCCGCACCACAGGCGGCAAGTGCCCGGTCGAGCCGGTCTGTGCCAAACAGTTCGCCGTCTGGGCTGGCGGCCTCGGTGATACCGTCGGTGTAGAACACGATCTGGTCGCCCGGCTCGAGCTGTTCGGTGTGCGAGACGAATTGCGGATCATCGAGCACGCCGAGCGGAACCTGTTGGGCTCCGTCCAGCGCCTCCACCGTCTTGCGGCCGCAGCGTCGCATCCGCGGCGGATTGTGGCCCGCCGACGAGTAGGTCAATCGCCGCGTCTTCGGGTCGTAGATCCCGTAAAAGGCCGTCACGAACGTCCCGTTCACGCCGACATAGTGGGCCAGCAGTTTTTGATTCAGGAACGTCAACAGCTCGCTGGGCGGAGCCGGGTCGTTTGGATAGTTGTGAACAATGCTGTGCATGACGGCCATCATCACGGCGGCCGGCGTGCCGTGGCCGCTGACGTCGGCAATCAAGATTCCTAGCAACCCCTGACCGAGGGGGATGAAGTCGTAATAGTCGCCGCCGGCGCGGCGGGCCGTCTCGTAGTTGGCCGCCAGGTGGAGCGACGGCACTTCGGGCAGCTTGGCGGGGAGCAGTGACCGCTGGATCGCGGCGACTGCCTTCATCTCGCGGTCGATCTCTTCGTAGGCCGTCTTCACCTTGTCGGCGAGCACGAGCGAATTCGTCGCCCGGCCAAACAGGTTGGCCGTCCAGACATGCTCGGGCAGGAGCTCAGGGTCGAATGTGCCCGACTCGCGGCGGAGGTGAACCACCATGTTGAGGGCCACCCCCTGGTCCAAAAGGGGAATCGCCACCAGCGACGAGAAACCGTCTAGGTAGCGGGCGGCCGGATCGTCGGGCGACACCGAGAAATCTTCAATGATCCGCGGCTCGTCGCCGTAGATCAGCTCGCTCAGAATGCCTCCCTTGATGAGCGGCAGCTTTTCCGGCTCCTTCCAGGGATTGACGCTATCTTCCCACGCAGTCGAGCGCGTGATCTTGACGAGCGGCGGCTCCAAATCGCGTCGGCTGAGCGAGATGGACCGATCGATCCGGCGAAACCGCTTCATGCGTGCCGCGTATTGCTGCACCATGAGCTGCGGATCGGTCTGCTTGCTCATCTCGCGCATCATTTCCATGACGGCGCTAAGCCGCTCTTCCCAATTCAAATCAGGCGCCGCCAGGTTTTGGACTCGCATCGGACTCTCCGCGAGAGCTTGGATGATTTCTTGATTCTCGACTGCGGTGGCTGGGGTCGAGCACAGCGAGCCCCCAGGATCTACGACCTGAGAGCGAACCGAAGCAGTTCGACCCACCCGCCCCATTGTTGTCCCTGTTGTTCAGGATTCAGAATAACGAGGAGCCACGTGAACTTTCTGCGCGCGCTCCTCCCGAATTACCGTCAGCTCGAGTCCCGCGGTTTCGGGATTCCGCTCGGAATTAGACGACTGGAACTGGCCCACCGAAGCAAGTCGTCCCGACAGAACGCGGTGCAAATCGTCGACGCCGGCAATAATCCGGTCATTCGCGGCAACAATAATGTCATGCGGACGCAGCCCCGCCAAATCGGAAGGCCCTCGCGGCAGCACTTCGATCACCTCGACCGCCGTATCCGACAGCAAGTCAAGTTCGCGCACCAGCCGGCGTGCCAATTGGGTCACCGTCACGGTGACGCCGAGCGACAAACGGCGCACCCGGCCGTGAGAGGCCAATTCGCCGACGACCCAGGCGGCCGTAGTCGACGGAATCGAAAAGCCGAGACCCTGCGCCATCGCAATCACAGCCGTGTTGATGCCTACGACGCGGCCGCGGGAATCGACCAGCGGCCCTCCCGAGTTGCCGGGGTTGAGCGGGGCGGTGTGTTGGACGACGTTTTCAATCAGCCGGCCGGATTCGCCGCGCATCGCCCGGCCGACCGCGCTGACGACGCCGGTCGAGACCGTTGAGCGAAATCCGAACGGGTTGCCCATGGCAATCACCAGTTGGCCGACCTGCAGCGCCTGGGAATCTCCGAAGGTTGCGTAGGGGAGATCTCGGGCGACCAGCCGCAACAGAGCCAGGTCGGTGGACGGATCATCGCCGACCAGATCGGCGGGAATTTTATCGCCCTCCTCGGTGGTCGCCGTGAACGAGTGGCGCCCGTGGACTACGTGGCTGTTCGTGACCGCGTATCCGTCGGGCGTGACGAGAAAGCCCGATCCCATTCCGCCCCGCTCGTCGCTACGAGCCGCGACGGCGATCACCGTCGGCCCGACGCTTTGGGCCACGTTGATCACGGCCTGTGAATAGGCGTCGAGCAGGTCGGCGTCCCGCGGAGATGCCTCCGGTGCGGAGGCCTTTGTTGCGGGCGGATTCTGGTCGGGCGTACTCCCCGGCGTCTGATCGGAACCGGCAAGCAGCGAGAAGATTCGATTGTTTGTCACGGCGGTTTCCTTTCCTCGCAATGTCGGCGGAATTGTAGGCTCGACACGGCGGCGGTTAACGAGGATCAGGCGCCCACTAGAGGCCGCTTCAACCTCGCGGCGCAAGTTATTTTCCCGAACGGTTTTGCACCCCAAAGTCTGGTGCCCAGTGCGCCGGCCGCTCGCCAGGACTAACTGGACACTATTTGACTTGCACTTGTCCTGGCCCCTGCAGAGGAATGCGCATTCAGTCCCGCACTGGACAAAAGCTCGCTATAATGCGGCGATCCGTCTGTTCTCATTGGCCTCTCAGAGGCATTCGACAACCCTCAGTCGCCATTTCACAACCAGAGGAGAAAATTATGAAAAAAGCGATGGCTTGGCTTTCGGCGTTCGCGTGCGTCGCTACGTTCACGGTGGCGGCTCGCGCGGCGGACGCGAAGTCCGAACATAAAACGATCACCAATCCCGAGTCGGTCGTTTACGACGCCGAATCGGCTTTCGAGTTCCTCAAGTCGATGAACGGGACCTGGCAGCGGACGGGCGGCAGCCACGATTACGGCACCAAATCGCCGCTGAGCACCTTCCGCGTTTCGGGAGCGGGAAGCTCGGTCGTCGAGACGATCTTTCCGAATGACCCGAGCGAGATGGTCAGCGTCTACCACATGGACGGCAACGACCTGTTGCTCACACACTATTGCGCACTGCACAACGCGCCCGTGATGAAGTTCCAGAAGACGAACAAGCCGGGCGAAATCAAGTTCGTGTTCAAAGGCGGCACGAACTTCGACCCGAAGGTCGACATGCACGTCCACGAAGGCTACATGAAGGTCGCCAACGATAAGACGATTAAGGCGACGTTCGTCGTCTTCACCGACGGTAAGCCGGGCCAGGCGATGAGCTCAACGCTCACTCGCAAAGACGCGAAGTAGCGTCGTCAGAGTTCGGGGAGAGCGAGGCTCCCGCCGAGCCGCTTGCTTTGGCAAGACCAAAGGCGACTCAGCAGGAGCTTCGCTCTCCCGATAGCGTCTAGGACGGATCTCGGTGGACCGTCTCCGGAGAAAACGCCGGCAGACAGACCGCCACGTATTCCGCTCCGCCCGGATCGGGCGTGCTGTAGCGGATCCATTCGCCGGGCCGCGTTACCACGGCCTGGCCGGCCCGCACTTCGAGCGCGCCCGCTTCGTGCTCCACACGGAGCGCCCCGCAGCACTACGGTGATTTCCAGAAACTCGGGCCGTTGGCCCGGCTCCTTCCATCCGGCTGGCGAGATCATCCGCGCCACGCTGACTGCCGGTTCGCGCGTCGAGACGCGACCGAAGAATTCGGTGATTTGCTTCGGCGGATCGCCGGCAGCCACGACGCTCGCCGGCTTGTCGACCAAGGTCGGCATGGTGAGGCATCCAAGAGAAATGCAAAGACGTATTGAACAAGAGTTAACGGAGGAAACAGAGAAAATCGAAAGCCGGGAAATCTCAATACCTCTGTTGCCTCCTGTTCAAAGTCCGAAATTTGATTTGGTGAGCCGATGTGCTCAAAACAGCGGCGGCTTGCCGAGCTTGCGGCGGACGACAGCCCACTGCCCGACGTGCATCAGCCAGTGCGACGGCGACATCATCAACACCGAAGCCACGGTCGGGCAGTAGCTGCGAAACTTCTCCGGCGAGGGTTTGTCGTAGTCGCTCTCGCTGACCGTATCGACCATCTTGAGCGCCGCGGCCCGAACCTGGTCGTAGACCTTGAGGTATTCGTCCTTCTTGTAGAAGTCTTTCGGATTGTCGCTTTCAGCCGTTTCCTTCTTATGCTTGGCTTGAAATCCCTCCGGTAGCTTTGGTGCCAGTCCGGGGCAAAGACCTTCGACGAACTCACAATCGGCACTGATCAAGTGGCCCAACTGCCAGGCGATGTGATTGGCCTTGGGCACCGGACGCACGAGCAAATCTGCATCCGTCAGCCCATCGAGATAAGACCGGAGAATCATGTCCGGCAGGGCATACGTGGATTTAACGGCGTCGCGAGCGTTCATGGCTGGGCTCCTGGTTGACCCGCACGAGTTGTCGGGAGATTCCGCAGTTGAAACTGCACGGGCGATCGGGTGACGAGCGTGGGTGCGACGTACACCAGGCGATAGTCCGCGGGTGTTCCGGTCACACCGGCGAAATTGTACTCGACGGCAATCCCACCGTCAGCCTCGCGCTGCGTCGCCACGAGCGGTCGCGGAAGGATCCGGCGTCCGCTCTTGGTTTCGAGCCACACTTCGTTGTGATACATCCACGCGCGATACGATTCGAACGCCGGACCGCGCTCATCGTAGACCACATTGAGATCCACCCGTCCCTGGCCCACCTTTCCGCTTACGGGGATTTCGACCTGCCTAAGCCGCACGGCGACACTGCCGACCCGTTTTGCTGGCTGATCGGGCGTGACAAGATCGTCGAACGCGATCTGTACGGGCGCCGCGGCCATTTCGACCGCGAACGATCCGCCGAAATCGATTCTGGGCGTCGACGTTGCTGTCACCGGAAAGTCGAACTGCGTTTCGAGCCGCAGCGGCTCCTGACCTTCGTTCATCGACAGTTCGAGCTTTGCCGCGGGGCTGACTGGTCGAAACACCGTGAGCGCTCGCTGCGACCCGCCCGCCGACTCGGAGCGCGGTGGGCTGGCGATCGTATCCGTTGTTTGGGCGTGTAAATCGCGCCCGGCGATGGCTGCGAACAGCGGCCGCAGCCTGGGCTCGGCCGCCAGGCTCCAACTGACGTGTAGTGCGTAGCCGGCGCGGCTCGCGACAGACGGCCGGATGCTCGCCGAAGCCACCGCGATGCGAAACGCCCCATCATCAGCGACAGCCAAGGGACGTTCCACGGAGCCACGAGCCGCGCGAACCAGGTCCAAGCGCCGACCGGAAGCCGTGCCGTATTCGAGGCCGACGTTCGAGACGACCGCGTCGCACGCGCTCCAAAACGCGCGTGAACGGAAATCAACGGTGACCCGGCGTTCCAAGAGCGGGTCACCCAGAGCGTGGGTGTCGAATTCATTGCCGGTTTGCAATGCGATTTGTTCCAGTACGCTCCGCAGTGAATAGGTCCCCTTCAGCGTCACTCTCGAGGGCAAGAGCGATGCCAGCCCAGCTTCGCGTTGCAGTCGCAGGCGGATCTCTTGCAACGACTGGCGCGCGGCCGCACTCGCAATCGCCCGATCCTCTGGCAAGAGGGGCAGGATCGACGGGCCCAGCTTCAGCAAGGCATTCTGCGCTTTGACTCGTTCGCTGCGCGTGTCGGCGTCTAGTTGGTCGATCAGGCGCTGAATCTGGCGAACCGTTTGAGAATCGGCTGCGCTTGGCCGATCGTCCGGCCACGTCGGCTTCGCGACACAAAATGCGAGACCAATGGCCAGTGCCAGCCGGCGCGGCGAAAACGCATCACAACGTCCGCAATCCGGAATAATCGATCCAAACGGAATCCATCAGCAAACTCCGCGACGATTGGAGTAGTGGTGCGATTCGGCCCGACCGTCGCATGTTGTCGAACAGGCCGCCCGTCTTCAGTCTATGCTGCCGACACGCAACGGAACACGCCCCGCTCCGGACCGCGCCTCGGGGGAGACCTATATTTGCAGAGGCAATGCGGTCTAAGACCAAGGGGCATCCATGCGCGCATTTCGCAGTTCGTCAGGCCGGTCCCGCCTTCGGGCTTTTTCAGAAATTAGTTGGATCGTCCGAGCGGTCCTGTGCGCTGGTGCCGTCTGGCTGGGACCGCAGGTAGCAGTGGCAGCCACCCCCAGTCTGTTGGAGCTGACCCAAAACGGAAAACAGTTCGAGGGCCGGCTCGAGGCCAAGAGTCACGACGCCTGCTGGCTGATGGGCCGCGACGGCCAGCTTTGGCCTTTCGAGATCAGCCACGTCGAATCGGTGCGCACCATCGCCGAGCACTTCCACGAATTCTCGTCCGCCGAGCTGCGAGATCAGCTCCGCCGCCAGCTTCCCAAGCATTTTCGCATCGAGGGGACCGGGCACTTCCTGATCTGTGCCGAGCAAAATAACCGGCGGATCGGGGAAGTCTGCGAGGACACGTATCGGACGTTTCGTCGCTATTTTTCGGTCCGCGGATTCAAGATCAGCGAGCCGGAGTTTCCGCTGGTGGTGATCGTCTTTCCCGATCGGGACGCGTTCGTGCGTTACTGCCGCAAGGACAAAATCGAGCCGCCTGCGGGAATGTTGGGGTATTACATGCGACTCACCAACCGGATCGCACTGTTCGATCAAGACGATGCGGGACTGGCGGCCGCGCGGCCGGTCCGCCCCGAGACACTCGCTTCGGTCTTTGATCACCGCGACGATTCTCGAACTCTGCTGCCGAGCGGTGGCAGGCGGGACAGCGCCCGTGTGTCGACGCCGGTGCGATTCGACGCCACCGTCGAGGGGGATCTGCACAGCACGATCGTGCACGAAACAACGCACCAGGTCGCGTTCAACACGGGGCTGCATTCGCGGATCGGGCAAACGCCGAAATGGGTGATCGAGGGTCTGGCGACGATGTTCGAGGCTCCTGGAATCCACGATTCAAAGAGCGCCGCGGCGATGACGCGAATCAACCGCAGCCGTTATCTGTGGTTCGAGAATTACTTGAAGTCCCGTCGCCGCCCGCACTCGTTGAAAGATTTTGTCGCCACCGACGACCTGTACGCTTCGGCGACGCTCGACGCGTACGCCGAGGGTTGGGCCCTGACGTTCTTTCTGGCCGAGACGCGGCACGGTTCGTACGGACGCTATCTCAAAAGTCTCGTCGCCCGCAATCCGCTGCTCGTTTATGCGGACGACGAACGGGTCGCCGATTTCCGCAAGGCCTTCGGCAACTTGAAGTCCCTCGAGGCCGAATACGTCCGATTCTTCGAGAATTTGAAGTAGCCACATCTTCGTCGGGTGGACTGTTTCTTAGGAGCCGCGCACGCAGTAAGCGGTTCTTGGTTTCTGACGAAGTCGCTTACTGCGTGCGCGGCTCTCCAAATCCCGGTCTCGCAGTAAGGGGACTTTTCCGCATTCTTTGCGAGTGGCGTGCGTCACACGAGACCGGGAATCGTCTCGCCCGTCGCCGCGCGGAGCACGTCGCGCGGGATGCCGCGAGCAATGCGCAGCTCGCCCACATCCAGCACCGAATGCAAAACGGTCGCCACCAGATGCGGAATGGTCACTGGCTCGCTCAGCGGTTGGCCGGCGTCGCGCGTCGACTGGCCGATCACCTGCCCCATCTTCAATCCCCCGCCGGCCAACAAAAGCGGTGCCAGATTGCCCCAATGATCGCGACCGCCGCGCGCGTTGAGTCGCGGCGTGCGGCCCATCTCGCCGCAGCAAACGAGCAGGATTTTGTCGCTCAGACCTCGCTCGGCAACATCATCGAGGAACGCGGAGATTGCGTGGTCAAACGGCAGGCCCAAATAGCGCATCCCCTCTTCCATGCCGGCGTTGTTGACGTCGGCGTGCATGTCCCACACGAAATTCGTCGTCACAGTCACGAATCCGCAGCCGCGTTCGCAGAGCCGCCGCGCCAAAAGCATCAGCTTGCCGAGCGCCTTGGCGTTGTCCTCGTACAGCAGGTGATTGTGCCATTTTGGATCGATGTGATCCGGTCTCACGAGCGGCGCCGTGTCGTAACGGGCGATGGTCGCCGGCGACTCGTTCGACAGGTTGAACGCGTCGGCCACCCCGCCGATCACCGTGTCGAACGCCTGCTGCCTCAGACTATCGAGTCCGTCCATCATTCCCGCGGAATCGATCGACCGCCGAATGCGATCCAACCCGGTCAGCAATCGCCGTCGATCGTCGAGGCGAGCGAGCGGCAGCCCCAAATGAAGATCTTTCTTCAATTCACCTCCGCCGCTGGGCGCAAAGGGAGAGTACGCGCTTCCTAAGGTGCCGGTCGACTCGAAATCGCCAAACGTCTTGAATGGCGCTCGGGTCGACGGATCGACCGCCTGCGGATAGACCGCGACATTGGTCGGCATGCCGGTAATTGGCCGATTGGTTCCGGCGACGCGCGCATAGTGCGACCCGAGATTCGCTCCGGCGGTCGCTTTGCACACAATCGGCTTGATGTCGTGATTCGCATCGCCGGTCGTGAACGAACGCACGATCGCCAGCTCGTGAGCCCGCGCGGCTAGGTTGGGAAAGGCCGACCCGAATGTGACGCCCGGCAGCGACGTTGCGATCTCTCCGTTCACGCTGCGGATCCCGAGCGGGGCCGTCATCTTGGGATCAAAAGTCTCGATCTGACTCGGTCCCCCCTGCATGAACACGAACACCACCGACTTGTCCGTGATGGGGAGTTTTTGGCTCGCCGCCTCGACCCGCGCACCGAGCAACTGCGGCAGAGTCAGGCCGCCGAGCGCCAGGCTGCCGACTTTGAGAAAGTCACGCCGCGATGGAGAGTTCGAGCCGATCTGCAGCATTCCGCAGATCCCTTTGGTGGGCGAAGGCGGGGGATTCGGGGAGGGAGCAGCGTGAGCATAGCGCGCCTGCGATCGTGCCGCTAGCCATTCGGCGCACCCCCTGGAATGTCGGCCCCCAGTGTGCGAAGATGACCGCGCCTGTCTGCTCCTGAATCGTCATCAACTCCCGTCTGATTCAATGGAGATTGAACCATGGCGTGCGCTGCCGCCCGTAATCGTTCCGGGTCACGAATCGTTTTCCGCGCGAATCTGCTGTGCTCGGCGTTGAGTGTCAGCCTGCTGGCAGCTGCGACCGTCAGGGCCTATGAACCGACAAAGCCTACGGACGCCTCAGCGACCAACCCTCCCAAGGCTGCCGGAGAGCCGGTCAAGATCGACACGGGATTGTTGCAGGGCGTGGCGGCGAGCGACTCGGGCGATGTGGTTGTGTTTCGGGGTATCCCTTACGCGGCGCCTCCCTTGGGCGACTTGCGGTGGCGTCCCCCCCAGCCTGCCAAGTCCTGGGAAGGAGTCCGCGAATGCGCGAAGTTCGGAACGGCGGCCCCGCAAGTCATCAGTCCGCTTCTGAACTCTTTCCCGGGCATGAGTCTCGGTGCCAAGACCAGCGAGGATTGCCTTTACCTCAACGTTTGGACTCCCGCCCGCCGCTCGGCCGAAAAGCTGCCGGTCATGGTTTGGGTTCACGGGGGTGGTTACACCTTCGGCGCCGATTCGCAACCGCTCTACGAGGCGACGAATCTTTCGCGGCGCGGCGTCGTGGTCGTCGGCATGAACTACCGGCTCGGAGCCCTCGGCTTTCTCGCGCATCCGGCGTTGAGCGCTGAATCGGAGAAGGGCGTTTCAGGCAACTATGGTCTGCTTGATCAGATCGAGGCTCTTCGCTGGGTGCAGCGGAATATCGCGGCCTTCGGCGGCGATCCTCAGCGCGTGACGGTTTTTGGCGAATCGGCGGGCGGAAACAGCGTCTATTCGCTGTTGCTCTCTCCGCTGGCCAAGGGGTTCTTTCAGCGTGCCATTCCCGAAAGTGGCGGTACCCTCAACTTCGCCCAGTTGAAGAAGTCGGCCTACGGGCGGCAGGCGGCCGAAGAGCAGGGGGTCGAGTTCGCGAAAAGATGTGGCGTAAAGGATGGGCCGGGGCAGCTCGCTGATCTGCGGGCGCTGCCGGTCGATGTGCTGCTCAACTCGGTCCCCGGCCTCGACGGCTCGCGGATGATCAACTTCCGCGCGACGGGAATGCGACTGGCGCCAGTCGTCGACGGCTATGTGCTCCCCGACGATCCGATGACGATGTTCCAGCAGGGCACCCTCAACGCCGTGCCGCTGATTGTGGGGGCCAACGGCAACGAGGGATCGATGTTTACGCTCGTGTCGAAGCTGCCCGCGGATGCCGAGGCGTTTGACGCCATTCTCGATCGTGACTTCGGATCCAAGTTCGCCGCGACGTTCAAGGAGTTGTATCCGCCGGCGCAGGCCAAAAAGTCTGTGACCGAACTGATGGGCGACTTTTCGTTCGTCGATTCGCCCCGTTTCGTGGCGCGGAATTACGAGCACGCGCACGCCCCGGCGTACCTTTACAACTTCTCACACGTGGCCTCTGGAGCGCTTGGCAAAATGCTGGGCGCCCACCACGGGTCGGAGATCGCCTTCGTGTTTGACAATTTGCAGTTGGGTAAGGAACACTCGCCTGCCGACCTGAAGGTTCGCGACGCGATGATCGGCTACTGGATGCAATTTGCCGCGACGGGCAATCCAAACCGCGAGGGGCTTCCTGAGTGGCCCGCCTACAACGCGGCCGACGACCGCTGTCTGCTGGTCACCGATGAAATCCAAACCGTCCCGCACTTCCGCCAGGCCAAACTCGACGCGATCGACGCGGTGATGGAAGCCTGGCACAACGCCGGTCCGAACCTCGAACCGCCGCAGTCCACGCCCGAAGCGAAACCGCGCGCGGCTACGGAAGCTGGATCGGCGGGTTCCGTCGCGAAGGGGAAATAACTGCTGGCGAGCGATTTACGCCAAGGCGAGCCGACAGCGTCAGCTGTCGGGTGCTTCGCATGAGCGTTCGAGGCAAAGCACCATCGGACTGATCCGCCGCGGCGGAACGCTCGCCGGGGTTAATCAGCGTCCCCGTCCCGTTTCCGATGAAGACGCGTCAGGTTGAGCGGCGCACGTAGTGCTCGACAAACTTCAGTGCTTCAGCGAACGCCGAGGTGACCAGTTTCGGGTCGCCGTCGCCGACTCCGTGTCCAGCGTTGGGGATGCTAATCAGTTTGTGCTCGACGCCGGCACGCGTCAGCTCTTTGTCCATCTCTGCTGATTGTTCGAACGGCACGTCGGTGTCGCGCGTGCCGTGGATCAGGATCGTCGGGGGATACTCCGCTGTGACGTTCCGCGCGGGGCAAAACGGAGTGAGCGCCGCGTCCTGCGTGCGCGGATCGATCCCGGCGACGTTTGTCGTCCACAGTCCCTGCTGTCGGCAATAGAGATAAAATCGCCCGGGTCCCTTGTCGCCGCGGGCGCGGCTCGTCACCGGCGGACCACTCACGCCTTTCCAGGCCTCGTCCTTGGTCACCAGCGGCTGCCTGCGATAGAACTCGCTGGGCTTGATGTACCAGTCGCCGGCAATGTCGCCGTAACCCCACAGGGAAATCAGGGACGCCGGTCGCGGCTTGACGCAGAAGCCGGTCATCAGCGTCAGATATCCGCCGGCCGAGCCTCCGGCGACGGCGATGCGGCTCGTGTCGACGTTGAACAGCTTGGGCCCCTGGTCGTGCAGCCAGGTGTAGGCGTCGCGAAGGTCCTCAATGATTTGCGGAAGCTTTGTCTCCGGCGCGAGGCGGTAATCGATCGACACAATTGCGTAGCCGGCCTGCAAGAAGGGCGACCGCAGTCGCCGATCGACCCCACCGCGGTCCCCCATGATCAGGGCACCGCCATGAATCCACAGCAGCACGGGGCAGGGCGCGTCCCCGGCGGGTCGATAGACATCCGCCTGAATTTCGAGGTTGCCGACTCGTTTGTAGACAAATGTCATGAGTCGCCGCTGGCCGTCCGGCTTTTTTTGTTTCTCCTGCGCAAACAGGTCCGAGCTAGCGGCTGACAAGCCGAGGGCGCCGACAGACAGTCTCCCCATAAACTCGCGCCGGCGGATGCGTTCGGCCACATCGTGCATGATGTCACCTCGTTTCCTGATCGGTTCCGACCGTGACCTCGTCCCAGGATTTGATGCCGATGATGGGCAGAGCGAATCGGAAGGCGGGCTCCCACTCGGACGTGCCGGCCGCGCGAAAGACTTCGTAAATTCGCTTCTTGGCCGCGGGCGTGGCGTCGGTGCCCGGCTGGCGGGTCCAAAGGCCCAGGTTGAGTCCGCCCTCTTGCGCATTGTCGACATGCCGGTGCAGAATGAAAGCGTCGATCCCCGCGAGTCGCGAAACCTTCATCCAGGCATAGCAAAATCCAGCGGCCTGCACGGCCTGCCCCTCCGGCGTGGCGGGCGTGTCAAAACCCTGCTCGGAAAGGATCACGCGCCGCGGCCGGCCCTGGCAGAGCATCTCCGGCCGGCGCATATAACGGGTCAACTGCTCGAGATTCTTGAACGTGATTTTCGGCGTATCGGCCCGCGGGAGAGCCGTTTTGTCGCGCCACGTTCTGGGGTCGCGCAGATTCTCTGGATAGGGGTGAAAGGCGATGTGCCAATCGAAGTCCCCCTGGGCTTTCGACAGGCGATTGAGTTCGTCGAGCAGGTCGCGACCGGAGCACGCGCGCAGCGGGTCGGCATTGTTCCGCGCCGTCCAATGGTGCTCGAGCGAAATATAGACGCGAGCATCCTTCGACGAACGGCGAGCGGCAGTCTGTGCGATCCGCACGGCCTGCAGAGTACTGCGCGGCAACCTGTGACATTGTCGCCGGGCCGATGTTGTACCACTCGTAGTGCGCGTTGAGCTCATTGCCAATGATGTAGCCGTCCACGCGGCCGAAGCGTGCGTCCTTTCGCGAAAAGCGATCCGCGAGGAACTCGACGCACGCTTGGAAGTACCGTTCGCCTTCCGGATCCGAGACGTTGAAGCCGGTCATTCCGTTGGGCGCTTCGCGAGCCGCCGCCGGCCGCACGATTCGACTCAGCCGAGGCTCAGCCGTCACCGTCGATAGTAGGATCAAGTAAACGCGCACATCCGCCCGACTGAGCGGCAGGACCGGAATGCTTTCGACGGCCCCGCGCAAGAAAAAGAACGTGCGGCCGCCGCTCTTCCAGCCAAAGCTGTCGGCATGGGCATCCAGATCGATGAGCGACGTCAGGCTGACATTGAGAGCCGCATGCTTGATGCCCAGCGCGAGCGCATCGTCGATCATCTGAACCTGCAACCCTTTGAGCCCGGCACCCAACGGAATCGCGACCTGCGTCGACGCGCGCGGATCGACAGTTCGCGCCGGCTCGTCAGCCAAGAGCAAGGAAGCAGAGAGCCCGACAAGCAGGGCCGAACCGAATAAAGCGCCGCAAGGAAATCTCGAAGATGTGCGTTCGTTGACCCACACAGCGGCGGTCCTTCCTGGTCGCGTTTTTTTCTCTGGCTGAGTTCCGTCGCTTCGTGGAACTTTTCGGAGGGCACTCGCGTCGAAGTGGGCAGCGGGCAGAATCTGCTGAACCGGGCGCGAACGCACCTTTGGGGCAAAGGATCGCAATATGAGCGCGCGCACCATTCGTCTGGCTGTGACCTTATTGGCTGTCAGTGTCTTCGCCGTTGTCTTCGCGGGTCTGCCGAGTCTGGCGACGGCCCAATTCCTGGTTCCCGGCAGGGGCGATGTCACTCCGATCTCTCGGCCCTTTCCTCGTCCTATCCGACCGGTTCCGCGGCCCGTTTTCTCATCGTACAGAATTCGCTCCGTAGACGTGCAGGCAGTCGTCCACGATCAGGCCGCCAAAATCCGCATGTCGCAGGTGTTTCAAAACACCGGCTCGAACGACGTCGAGGCGCAGGTCGTGTTTCCGATTCCCGAAGGTGCGGCCATCAGCGATCTAACACTGCTTTACGACGGAAAGGAATTGCCCGGCCGCTTGCTCCCCAAAGAGGAAGCTCGCCGCATTTACGAAGACATCGTGCGGCGGCAGCGTGACCCGGCCCTGCTCGAGTATCTGGGCGCCGGCATCTACCAAACCCGGGTCTTTCCCATTCCGCCCCACACCGACCGCACGGTCGAGATCCGCTACACGCAGTTGTTGAAAAAGTCGGCTGGCCTGGTCGATCTGCTTTTGCCGCTGGGGACTCTCAAGCACGCCAACCACGCGATCGACACGCTCAGCGTCAGCCTCAGGCTGGAAACAACTGATGCACTCAAAAGCGTCTATAGTCCGACGCACTCGGTCACGATCGAACGTCCCGACGAGCATCACGCGATCGGGAAGCTGACCCTGAGTAACGTGACTTTGCCCGACGATCTGCGCGTGCTTTACGGCACGCACGCCGGGGCCGTGGGCATGAACCTGATCAGCTATCGGCCGAACGAGAGAGAAGACGGCTACTTCCTGCTCTTGGCGAGTCCGGATCTGAAGGTTCGGCAAGCCGCGGCGATTCCGAAGACGGCCGTGATCGTCGTCGATCGCTCTGGCAGCATGGCCGGCCAGAAGATCGAGCAGGCGAGGCAGGCGGTGAAGTTCTTCTTGGGCCAGCTCAACCCGGCCGACAAGTTCAACGTCATCGCCTACGATTCGGACATCGAGGCCTTTCGCCCCACGCTACAGCCGGTGACCCCCGAAACCATCAAGGCGGCAACCGGGTTTGCGGACAACAACATCAACGCGGGCGGCGGCACGAACATCGACGAGGCGCTCGAAACGGCGCTGGGCATGCTCACCGACGACAAGCGGCCGAGCTACGTCCTGTTTCTCACCGACGGCGTGCCGACCGTCGGCGAGCGAAGCGAGAGGACAATCGTTTCGAACGCCCGGGGTGTCGACCGAGTCCACGCGCGGATCTTCAATCTGGGGATCGGCTTCGACGTCAACGGCCGTCTGCTCGACCGCCTGTCGCGGGCCTTTAACGGGCAATCGGCCTACGTGCGGCCCAACGAAGATATTGAGACCTACGTCTCCGCGCTCTCGACGACGATCGGTTCCCCCTTGTTGACGAACGTGGATGTGAAGTTCGAGTTCGACAAGCCCGCGGCCCTGGCGGCCCCGTCCATCTCGCGGACGTATCCTCGCAACCTGACTGACCTGTTCGCGGGCGAGCAGCTCGTGTGGGTTGGCCGGTACCGCGAATCTGGCTCGGTCAAGCTCACGCTCTCGGGCGACCTGGCGGGCAAGCGGCAAGCCTTCACATTGACCGCAGACCTGGCAGGCCATTCGGTTCCCGACGCCAATGCTTTTGTCGAAAAAGTCTGGGCGACGCGGCGGATCGGCGAGCTGATCGACGAAATCGACCTCAACGGCAAGAACAAAGAACTGACCGACGAGCTGGTGCACCTCTCACTCAAGCACGGCATCATGACGCCGTACACTTCGTTCCTGGCCGACGAGCGCGTCGATTTGGCGGACCGCCACAATCTGGGGATCCGTGCGGGCGAGTCGCTCGATCAACTGCAAGCGACCGACGGAGCCTCGGGCTTCGAGCAGCGTGAGTTCAAGAGAAAAACCAGGGCCGCCGATCAAGCGCCAACTCAGTCGAGTTTCGGAGGAGGACTCGGGGGCATGGGTCGCGGACTTGGCGGCGGAGGCTTCGATCTGGGCGGCTTCCGTAACGGTGGGAACGCCCTGAGAGGACAAGATAGTAGTAAAGCAGAAGGTTTTAGAGGTGCCCAAGGCGGAAGCGGAGGGGGAGGTATCGGTGGTGGCGGCGGAGGTCGCGGCTTCGGTGGCGCCATGGGAGGAGGCGGAGCCGGTGGCTTCGGCGGAGGTGGGCTTGGTGGGGGCGTCAGCACTGGCGATAGGGATTCCCTTCCAGAGGAACGACGCTCAGCACCCAGCCACGGGGGCCGGCGGAACGCCCACTCTCAAACGCAGAGAGCATCGGAGGGCTCGAGCAGACCAGCGGTGCAAACGGTCGGGGACAAAACCTTCTACTGGAAGAACAATCGCTGGCGCGACGCCGAACTGACGGAAGAGACCGAGAAAAATCCAACTCGCGTCGAGCAATTCAGCGACGCCTACTTCGCGCTGGCGTCCCGCAACAACGGCCGCTTCGCCAAGTATCTCTCCCTGGATGGCCCGATCCTCGTCCGGCTCGACGACAAGACGTACCTGATCGAGCCTCCTGTGACGAACTGAGCCGGCCGCCAAGCACCTTACGCCGCGGCCGCGTGACTCGCGGCCGGCGGCGCCTGGGCGCTAAAGGCCACGTTGATTGTGGTCGCGAGAGTCAGTTCGCCCGATTGGCGGGCTTCAATCCGCAATCCGTACGACCTGGCCGCCGTGATGCGCACCCGCCCACCGAAATCGCAGAGCAGATGGCACTCGGCTTTGCGGATCGCAGGCGAGTGGAGGCACAAACGACAAATGCGCGACACCGACCTTCTCGGCCGGATCCAAGTCGATCCTCACGGCCCCCTCGATGACCTCGCCACCGTCGGGCAGCCGCCGACGCGTCATCCATTGCACGATCGATTGGTCTGACTCGCTTTCTTCGTCGGGGATCGCTACGGATTCTTCGTCAGCAGTCAGATCGGCGAGCGGAATCTGCGGGGTGGCACTGGACCTCGGCGGGGTGGCACTGGCGGCTTGTCCGCCAGTGGGCTCGTTCGATACGCGCGAGTGCGACGCTGGCGGACAAGCCGCGACCCGACTGAGCTTGCCGAGGTCCAGTGCCACCCATTGCTGAGTCACCTGACCTTGGAATAAAGCGGATTGCAGCCGGTTCATGAAAGCGAAACCGCTAGCCGAATCCGTGATCGCAACGGCGCACAACACGGACGCCGTCGCCAGCGCGGCGAGGTAGCCGCCGACAACTGCTGAGGGGACCATCCACAGTGCCGCGCCGAGCACCACAGGGGGCAACACCGCCGTCGTCGTCGCGACCATCCATTTGCGTGTGGACGCGATCGACGGTGCCGTGATTTGCAGGGCGAGTGAAGCGAGTGAAAAAAAAGCCGCGATCGTGGCAACCAGGCAGGGAACCGCCGGCGCGATCGACCCGTGGAACGCGCCACTCATCCGGCGCGAAAGCACCACGACCGTCATCAGCACGAGGACGGTCTGTATGGCGAGCGCGAAGACCTTGCGAAAATCGTCCGGCTGTCGCAGCCGTTCTATGCGACCGTTTGCTGCTGACATGCGATGGCATCCTTGCCGATTTTTGTGAGGGCGAAGCTCCCGCTGAGCTTCTTCTGAAACGCGGTCGAAATCAATTCAGCTCGGCGGTCCGAGGGCGGATCGCTCTTCCGCGGAATCAGAGCCCGGCCGCCTTGCTCAGGTCGGCGGCACGGTCCGTCTTTTCCCAACTGAATTCCGGGTCGTTCCGGCCAAAATGTCCGCCGGAGGCCGTCTTGCGGAAGATGGGCCGGCGCAGCTTGAGGTACTCGATGATGCCCTTGGGCGTCAGCGGGAAGATCTCGCGGACGGCCGCGGCGATCCGCTCTTCGGGCAGCTTGCCGGTGCCGTTCGTGTCGACGCAGATGCCGACCGGTTCGGCCACGCCGATGGCGTAAGCGATCTGCATTTCGCACTCGTCCGCCAGGCCCGAGGCGACGACGTTTTTGGCGACGTGCCGGGCCATGTAAGCGGCCGAGCGATCGACCTTTGTCGGATCCTTGCCGCTGAAGGCCCCGCCGCCGTGGCGTCCCCAACCGCCGTAGGTATCGACGATGATCTTGCGGCCCGTGAGCCCGCAGTCGCCGTGCGGCCCGCCAATCACGAAGCGGCCAGTCGGGTTGATGTGGTATTTCGTATCGCGAGTGAGCAGATGCTCGGGCACGGCCCGCGAAATGATCTTCTTGCGGATGAACTCGGCGATCTCGGACTGTTCGACTTTTTCCGAGTGCTGGGTCGAAACGACGATGGCCGTGATGCCGACGGGCTTTCGCCCCTCGAACTCGACCGTCACCTGGCTCTTGCTGTCGGGCCGCAGCCAGTCGACTTCTTTCTTGTAGCGGGCTTCGGTCAACTTTTCGAGAATGCGGTGAGCCAGCGCGATGGGCAGCGGCATCAGCTCGTCGGTTTGACGGCAGGCGTAGCCGAACATCAGCCCCTGGTCGCCGGCCCCGTCGCGGTCGACGCCCATGGCGATATCGCCCGATTGGCTGTGGATCGTGGTGCAGACCTTGCAGGTGTTGGCGTTGAAGCCCTCGTCCTCGCCGTTGTAGCCGATGTCGTGAACGACCTTCCTCGCGATTTCAGTGAAGTCGATTTTGGCCCGCGAGGTGATCTCGCCGGCCAGCACGACCTGGTCGGTCGTGCAGAGCGTCTCACAGGCGACGCGGGACATCGGATCCTGAGCAATGAGGGCATCGAGAATTCCGTCCGAGATCTGGTCACAGACCTTGTCGGGATGCCCCATGCTGACGGATTCGCTGCTGAACAAGAACTTCGACATGAACCTCGCTCCGCACTCAACAGTCGGCTGGTTAGAAGATGGATCAAATTTTCCGGACGACGCCTTCGGTCCAACGTTTTCGCCGGCTGCTGGACGATCTCGGCCATGATCGGGCGCGCAATCGCGGACGCATCATTCTAACCCCCCTAGCCACATCCAACAATAAATATTGGTGTTCTTGGCCGGTTTCCCACTCGCGAGTCGGGAAGCTGAGACCGTGCCTCAAGACGTGTCAGGCCCCGGCGTTACGCCGTCACGAGACAGTCAACGTGCGTCGCGGACGGGCTGCTTCGGTGGGCCTCGTTACCGTTCAGGGCTCGCCGAACGCCATTTCGTGCAAAGAGTCTTCGCCCTGCCACTCGCGCCAGCGGTCACGTAGCCGCCTTGCTGCGTGCTCGACCTCTGCCCTGTGTGCGTCGTGCGTCGCGACTTCCAATTGAGCGATCAGACCGCGATAGCGCTCGACAAATTGCTCTGGCTCCCTCTCGCTAAGCATCTTGCCGTCCCTCCATGTTTTCAGCGAATTCCTGACGCTCCGCATCCTGGATGGGAATGATAACGCCTGACTCGGCGGTTCGGGTAGCTCGCTGAACGGCTCCAGAAGCGATTGAGTCAAGCCGCGGTTGCTGCGTCGGCATGCCGAGTGGCCACCGGTGAGAGGCCTGGCAAGGACGCAAGGATGTCGAGGGTCCGCAGCGTCGCCCCCTGCTGGGTGAGGACGAGTTTTTGGGCCCGGGCGCCCCGCTCCCGCGCCCGCTCGGGGTGCGCCAGACACTCGGCGATGGCGGTCGTCAGCTCCTCGCCATTTCGCACCACGCGTGCCGCGTCCGCCGAGAGCAGCAGCTCGACGACATCTCGAAAGTTCTGCGTGTTCGGCCCGAAGAGAACAGCCGCCCCATAGCCTGCCGGCTCGATCATGTTTTGCCCCCCGCGATTCGTGAGGCTGCCGCCGACGAACGCCACGTCGGCCAATCCCCAGCACGCGGCCAGCTCGCCCAAGGTGTCGAGCAAGAGCACCGGACGGCCCACCCCTGTCGGCGAATCGCTACGAGACACCTCCGTGCGGCGGCAAAGCGGTAACCCGCGCGACTCGACCAGCGAGGCCACCTCGTCAAAACGCTCCTTGTGTCGCGGCACCAGGATCAAACGCAGAGTCGGAAAACGTTCGCGGAGGGCCAGGTACGCGTCGATCGCGGCGGACTCCTCGGTTTCTTGCGTGCTGCCGGCGACAAACACTTGATCGGTCTCGGCAATTCCAAACGCAGCCCGCAACTCGGCCGTCTTGGGATTGTTGCGGTCGGCCGTCACTCGGTCGAACTTGATCGAGCCCGTGATCGAGAGACGCTGGCGGGGCGCGCCGAGTTCGGCGAACCGCTCGGCGTAGGTCGAGTTTTGCACGGCGATCGCGCGCAGGCTGCCAAGCAATCTGGCGAACAGCGGTCGCAGCCAGCGGTAGCCGCGCAGACTTCGCTCACTGAGGCGACCGTTGATCAGGGCGACCGGGATGCCGCTCTGGCGCGCGTGAAGAATGAAGTTGGGCCAAAGCTCGAGCTCGACCAGGACGATGGCCGTCGGGCGGAGGCGGGCCATCGCTCCGCGGACCGCCCAGGAAAAGTCGAGCGGAAAATGGCAGATTACGTCGCCGGGGAATTTCGCTTCCGCCACGGAACGCCCGGTGGGCGTAGTTGTCGAGATCACAAACTCGACGGTCGGCAAACGCGAGCGCAGCTCCTTAAGGACCGGCTCGAGCAGCAGCACTTCGCCGACGCTGACCGCGTGAAACCAAAGGCAGGGCCGATCCCCCGCCCGCCGCGGCACATGCCCCAAGAGCTTTTCGCGCCAACCCGTGCGGTATTTGCGGCGGACGACGATCCGCCAGAGGAGCATCGGAGAAAGCGCCGCCAGCAGGGTCAAATAAGTGAGATTCAGCAACCAGGGCATTGAGCGGGCGTCCTTTCCCGGCTCGTTCGTCGTTTCCTTGGAAGTGCGATCCGCCCCCGGCGGACCGCCGAGCTGCATTTCGAAGAGGCTCAGCAGGAGCTTTGCCCTCCCGCTTTCGTTACTCGCCGGCTCCGTGGCACTTCTTATATTTCTTGCCGCTGCCGCAGGGGCACGGGTCGTTTCGGCCGACTTTTGGCTGACGGTTATGGATCGGCTCGATGACCGGCGCATCCGGGCTGCGTCCGCTCGAGGACTCGGTCATCTCGCCCTCGCTGGTCATCGGAGCGGCTTCTGCGTGGTTGACTGCGGTGATTTCCCAGAGCGAGCCGACAAACGCCGGACTTTCCTTCTCGATGCGGAAGATGGCCGACGTCACCTGTTGGTCGACTCGGTCCCACATTGCCAGGAAGGTCTTTCGCCCCTCGCGCTTGTACTCGACCTTGGGGTCAAGCTGTGCGTAGCCGACCAGGCCGATCCCCGCGCGGAGGTGATCCATGAAATAGAGATGGTCCTTCCACGCGGTGTCGAGGATCTCGAGGATCAGGGCCCGCTCGGTCTGCGCCAGCTCAGGACGATAACGGGCGTCGTAGGCCTGCAGCACGCGGTTCTTGGCCGCTTCCTCATCGAGGGGCTCGAGCTCTTTCGCGTCCAAATTCAGGTGGTAATCCTGGCTGGCCCAGTGAGCCAGTTCCGTGAGCGCCTCGGTGCGGCCCGGCGACGCCTGGACGACGTGTCCGTTGCGCTGCCCGTCTCCATTTCGATGCGCCGCGGCCTTACTCAGGTACTCGTCGGCCTTGTCGAGAACCTCGCCATTGACGAAGAACTTTTGGCTGGTTTCCCGCAACACACCTTCGATTTCGGAGCGCGGACGATTCTTGAAATCGTCGACCGGCAGCGACGCCTGAAATCGCTCGTTGGCCCAGCGGACTAAGCCCTCGCGGTTGTATCGCTCACCACCGCCCCCCGGCCCCTCGGCCATGAAGTTCGTCATGCCGACAGCGACGGGGAACTCGATTTCCTTCTCGCGATAGAGGTCGTCGATCTTGCGACGGACCAGCTCAACCGCGTCTTCGGAGCTGTTCAGCTCGGTGAAGTCTTCGGGCCGCATCTCGAGCGTCAACTGCTGGTGCAGCCAGCCACAGACCGACTTCGGCCCGAACTGCGGATCGAGCAGGACGTCGACAGGCGTGAAATCGAAGCGGGCAATCGACTCCTGAGCCCGCGGAAGCAGATCGCCAAGCAAGGCATCGCGGCCGATCTTCTTCAGCTCGCGATCGTTGGTGTTCAGGCCGTAACGGACGTTGACCCAACGCGAGAGGGCCAGCCAGTTCCAGTCGGCGGAATCCTCGGCTTCACTGGGCAGGTCTTCCTCGATTTTCTCGGTGATGTCGGCCTCGGCTTGCCGGCCCGCCTCGTCGATCAAATATTGCTCGAGCCGCTGACGATCCATCCCGTCGACCGAGCGCGCATCGACCTCGATTCCCATCGCGTGCGAGGCCCAGCCCGCGATCGTCTCCCAGCGATAGTTCGGGTCGAGCAGCTTCGGCACCATCAGCCGGATCTGCTTGTCGATCATGTCGAGGATCAACTGCCGGCAGTTGCCGCCGTCCAGAATTCGCTGGCGATAGCTGTAGACCTGCTTCCGCTGCTCGTCCATCACCTCGTCGTATTCGAGCAGGTGCTTTCGCATGTCGGCGTGGCGCTCTTCGACTTTTTTCTGCGCCCCTCGATCTGGCGGTTCACCATTCGGCTCTCGATGGCTTCGCCCTCTTGCATGCCGAGCCGCGTGAGAATGTTCTTCACAAACTCGCCGGCGAAGATCCGCATCAGGTCGTCTTCGAGCGAGAGGAAGAAGCGGCTCGATCCCGGGTCACCCTGCCGACCGCTGCGTCCGCGAAGCTGCAGGTCGATCCGCCGCGCCTCGTGCCGCTCGGTGCCGACCACGTGCAGTCCGCCCAGCTCCGCGACCCTGCGTCCCTCGTCGACCATCCCTTCTTCTTTGCCGATCTTGGCAGTCAAGTCGTCCCAGACGACTTTCGGGACGTCCAGGCGGGACGTGTACTGATGGCGTAGCTGGTCCCACGCGAGGTATTCAGGGTTGCCGCCCAGAATAATGTCGGTGCCGCGGCCTGCCATGTTGGTGGCAATGGTCACGGCCGATTGCCGGCCGGCTTGGGCGATGAATTCCGCTTCGCGCTCGTGATACTTGGCGTTGAGCACGGAGTGCTTGATGCCGTGGCGACTGATCTTTTCGCTGAGCAGCTCGGACTTCTCGATCGACACGGTGCCGACGAGGATCGGCCGCCCCGTCTCGTGGACTTCGCGAATTTCGTTGACGACCGCGTCCCACTTCTCGCGCTCGCTCTTGTAGATCACGTCCATGTAATTGACGCGGCGAAGCGGCTTGTTCGTGGGAATGGTCACCACGTCGAGCTTATAGGTCTTCCAGAATTCGCTGGCCTCGGTCATCGCCGTGCCGGTCATGCCGCACAGCCGCTTATAAAGCTTGAAGTAGTTCTGCAGCGTGATCGTGGCCAACGTTTGCGTCTCGGCCTTGATCGTCACACCCTCTTTGGCCTCGACCGCCTGATGCAGCCCGTCGCTCCATTGGCGTCCCTCCATCTTGCGCCGGTGAACTCGTCGACGATGATCACCGTCCCCTGCTCGACGACGTAATTCACGTCCCGCTTGTAGAGGTAGTGGGCCTTGAGGGCGTTATCGATCAGGTGCGGCCATTCCATGTTGCCGGCGGTGTAAAAGCTCTCGACGCCGGCCAGTTTTTCGGCCTCGCGGACGCCTGCGTCCGTGAGGTTGCACGTGTGCTCCTTCTCTTTCACCTCGAAATGCACGCCCTTCTGTAACTGGCGAGCGATGCGGTCGGCCTTGGGGTACTTCGACGTGTCGTCGTGGGCGAAGCCCGAAATGATCAGCGGGGTCCGCGCCTTGTCAATGAGGATGTTGTCGATTTCGTCGACGATCGCGAAACTCAGCTCGCGCTGGACCTGAATTTCTTTCGCCGGCTTCATGTTGTCGCGGAGATAGTCGAAACCGAACTCGTTGTTGGTCCCGTAGGTGATGTCGCTCGCGTAAGCGACTTTCCGCTCTTCGGAATCCATGTTCGCCTGAATGGCACCGACCGTGAGCCCCAGACCGAGATAGAGCGGACCCATCCATTCCATGTCGCGGCGGGCCAAATAGTCGTTGACGGTCACGACGTGCACGGAGCCGACCAACCCGTTCAAAAAGGCCGGGAGCGTCGCCACCAGCGTCTTACCTTCGCCGGTCACCATTTCGGCGATCATTCCTTTGTGCAGGAAGTAACCGCCGATCATCTGCACGTCGTAGTGCCGCATCTTGAGAAAGCGGCGACCCGCTTCGCGGACTGCGGCAAAGGCGTCGGGCAGAATCTCGTCGAGTGTTTCACCGTCGGCCAACCGGGCGCGGAGCTTCGACGCCGTCTCTTTCAGCTCCTCGTCGGACAGTTTTTGCCACTCGGCTTCATGCGAATTGATCTGGTCGAGCAGCGAGCCGGAGACGATCTTCGACGTGCCTCGCCTCTCGTCGCGGTCAAAGCCGAATTTGCGGATGCGGCGGCGGTTTGACGACCCAAAAATGGCCGTGATAAACCGCTCGATCCACCCCGTGAAGACCTCGAACCAGTCGCCGATGCGATCGAGAAAGTCCATGACCGAGACACCCTAACTGTCACAATGGCAGCGGCGTTTGCCCGCTACGTCAAAAAGAGGATCGGGGAACGCAGAAGAGCCCCGGGCGATCCGCAGATCGGACGCAGCCGGAAAAACGTAACCGCCGTCTGTGCCAAAGTTTATTACCAGACAGCGGACGGGTCAATGTCCTTCGCGCGCGGGCCACGACCCGTTCAGCGAGGGGTTATTTCGCAACAAACGTGCCGGCGACCAGATGCGTCGTTCCTCGCCGCTAGTTTCCGAACTTCGCAATTCGGCCCTTCGGTCCGACTGCCCAGCCTTCGCCCGTCGGGGTAAATGCCACGCTGTTGTAGTTCTGGTGGTCAAGCGGCTTCCAGGTCGCGCCATCGTCCTGGGAAGAGTCAGAACCCGATGTTCCCACAGCGACCCACCGATCCTTCGCCCACGCGACCGCTGAGCGATAGCCAAACGTTCTATCGAGCAGTTTCCAGGTCTGGCCGCCGTCCGCCGTGATCGCCGCGTTGGGGCCCGGGTCGTTGGGCTTTCGATAGTCGCCGCCGACGATCATCCCGTGATTCGCATCGCGAAAAGCGATTGAGAAAATGCCGGCGGAAGGAGTGCCCGCGCGAATCGGGGTGCTGCTGACCGTCCAATGCCGGCCTCGATCCCGGGAATGAAAGACTCGCGAGGTTTGCGCTCCTCCCGTGCCGAACCAAACGTCACTCGGGCCGTGCGTGACGAGACAGGTGCCGCTGGCGGCGAAGCAGCCTTCGTTCGGCAGGGCCGGCGGCAGGTTTGTTGCCGCGAGAGGTTTCCAGGTCGCTCCGCCGTTTTCTGTGAAGATCAACGGAAACTGCCCCTTCACTGGATCGCTCAGAGCGATACCGTTCCGTTCGTCCCAGAATGCCAGCGCGTCAAAGAAGGCATCTCGCTCGGAGTTCTTGAATTGCGGGATCCAAGTGCGGCCGCCGTCGACGGTTTTGTAGATGCGAGAATCTTGCCCCGGGCCGGCGCTTAGCAAGTAGGCCGTGGTGTCTCCGAAGGCTTCCACGTCGCGGAAGTCGAGTTTTTCCGCGCCGGGCACTATCGCGGCGTCCCAGGTTTTGCCGCCGTCCGTAGTTCGTCCGTAGGTCCCTTTCGTGCCGCTGACCCAGGCCACCTTGGCGCTCACCGCACACAGTCCGCGAAGATTTGCGTCAGAACGGATGGCCTGCAGTTGCCACTGGGCACGCGCGATCGAATCGCAAAGACCGATCAGCACCGCCGCCGCCAAGAACAGTTTCATTACGGTTTTCCAATCCAGCGTGGATGGCTCAAATGACCCAAATGCCCCAAGGCTTTGCTATATTACAGGGCTTCCTTGAAGTCATTCACACCTTTGACACACCTGCCAGAGAGCCCAAAATGACTCCGAATCGGCTGTTTTTCGCTTCCCGAGCCGCCGCGCTCGCCATTCTGCTGCTGACGGGCCTGCTTTGCCAACAAGTCGTCCTTGGGCAAGGGCCGGCGGTCGACCCGGCTCAAGTCGCCGAGACCAAGGCCCACTACACGAAGTACGAATTCAAGATCCCGATGCGGGACGGCGTCAAGCTCTTCACGTCGGTCTACGTCCCGAAAGATCAGACGCAGAAATATCCGATGCTGATGACCCGCACGCCCTACAGCGTGCGACCCTACGGAGAGGACCAGTATCGGGCTCGCCTCGGGCAATCGACCCGCTACGACAAGTCGGGCTACATCTTCGTCTTCCAGGACGTTCGCGGCTGCCACGCGTCCGAGGGCCGGTTCGTCAACATCCGCCCCTACAACCCGCACAAAAAGGGCAAAGAGTTCGACGAGTCCAGCGACACCTTTGACACCATCGACTGGCTCGTCAAGCACGTGCCGAACAACAACGGCAACGTCGGTCTGATGGGGATCTCCTATCCCGGGTTTTATTCAACGTGCGGCTTGCTCGACACGCATCCGGCGCTCAAGGCCGTTTCGCCGCAGGCGCCGGTCACCGACTGGTTCATCGGCGACGACTATCATCACAACGGCGCGTTCATCCTGGCGGACAGCATCAGCTTCCTCGAGTTTTTTGACCGTCCTCAACGTGGAACCGCCAACCGGACCACGGCGAGACCGGGGCGCGGTGGCGGCCATCCCGACGCCTACAACTATTACCTGACGCTCGGTCCGCTCAAGACCATTGCGGAGCGTCAGGCTCGAGGCGGAACCGGATTCTTAAAGGATCTTGCGGACCACCCGACCTACGACGACTGGTGGAAGGCCCGCGACATTCTTCAGTATCTGAAACACGTCAAGCCGGCCGTGATGACCGTTGGCGGCTGGTACGACTGCGAGGACCTTTGGGGAGCGATCCAGGTCTATCAGCACGTCGAGCATCAGTCGCCGGAAACGACCAATCGGCTCGTGATGGGTCCCTGGATCCACGGTGGTTGGGCGCGGGGCGACGGATCGAAGCTCGGCGACGTCAACTTCAACGACAAGACGGCCGAGTACTACAGCGAGCACATCGAGTTCCCGTTCTTCGAGTACTATCTGAAAGGCAAAGGGAAGCTCGATCAGACCGAGGCCTGGGTCTTCGAGACCGGCACGAACGTCTGGCGGAATTATCCCACCTGGCCGCCGAAGGGGGTCAAGCCGAAGTCGTACTATTTCCAGGAAGGCGGCAAACTCACCGAGACGCTGCCCGCCGCTGGCCCGCACAATTCGGACAAGGAGTCGGACGAATACGTGAGCGACCCGGCCCACCCCGTCCCTTATATCGAGCGAATCACCAACACGGTTGCGCGGGACTACATGACGGCCGACCAGCGATTTGCCTCGCATCGAAGCGACGTGCTGACGTATCAGACGCCCGTTCTGGAAGAAGACCTGACGGTCGCCGGGCCCGTCCAGGCAAACCTGATCGTTTCGACCTCGGGGACCGACTCGGATTGGGTCGTCAAGCTGATCGACGTCTATCCCAACGATTACCCTGATCCGGATCCCAACCCGACTCGCATCAGCATGGGGGGGTATCAGCAACTCGTCCGCGTCGAGATGATGCGCGGCAAGTTCCGCGACAGTTATGAGAAGCCGCAGCCCTTCGCGCCGAACAAGCCAACCCCGGTGAAGTTCGCGCTCAACGACGTGCTGCACACCTTCCGCAGCGGGCATCGCTTGATGGTGCAGGTGCAGTCGAGCTATTTCCCCGTCATCGACCGCAATCCGCAGGTCTTCACGGACATCTACTCGGCAAAAGAGTCCGAGTACCACAAAGCCACCGAGCGCGTGTACCACACACACGAGCAGCCTTCGAATATCAGCGTGCTTGTGGTGCCGACATCGGGCTAAGCGCGATCAGCAGATCACGTTCGCGGTATTCCGAAGGTGGTCGAGCGGTCGGAGACAACGATCGACCGCAGGCGCGCCAAACCACCAGCGCCCGCTGTATAATCGTCCGAAAGCGTTCGGCCGCCCTTCGGGAGACTGCCCATGCTGTCGCGGCGAGTTGCGTTTTCCGGCGTCGCTTTCGTTTGTGCGGGCCTGATTGCCCTCGTGCCGCTCGTTGACTGCCCGACGTGCTTCGCGGCGGATCCGCCCGCGGCCCAGCCACCAGCGAAAACGAACAGGCCGGCCCGCCGGGCCCGGCCACCGCGGTTGCCCAGTTCTCTAGTCGGTCGGATCACCGACGAGAAGGGCGCGCCAGTCGCCGACGCCCAACTTCAAATCTTTCCCAAGGACGGTGGCCGGGGTTACGTCGCGAAATCCCAGGCCGACGGCTCGTACGCGATCGACCGAGTGGAAAGCGCGGGCGTCTACCGCCTCCAGATCTTCAGCGAACGTTGCGTCAGTCTCTCGGATTGGCGGGACGAGAACCTGAATATCCCCCTCGACCCGCCCAAGACCGTGACGCGCGACTTTGTGCTCAAGCCGGCGTGCCGATTGCATCTGACCGTCGTCGACGAGGACGATCGTCCGATTCCCAAAGTGACGATCTATCGGCCGGGACGCTCCGACGGGCAGTTTCGGCAAACGAACAAAGAGGGCAAAGTCACGGTCGGGGGAATGCCTCCGTCGCAGCTAATCTCTCGCTTCGGCTTCCACAACAACGACTTTGCGTTCGAGTTTCTGGACGTGAAGCTCGACGATCCCAAGACCATCGTTGAGCGCAAAGTCACCCTCACTGCGGGCAAATCGGTTCGCGGAACGGTCGTGTGCTCCGACGGCAAACCTGCGTTCGGATGCCACATCCGGGCCTTGCCGAGCTGGTGGGACTTCGGTTCCTTCCCATCGCCAGAACAGATCCAAGCCGACGGTTCGTTCGAGCTTAAGCACATTGGGCCGGGCACGTACAAGATCGGCGTTTCTGTCCCGCATGGCGGTGGCAGCTCCTCGAGCAGGGATTACCTGAGCGATGTGGACCTGTTTAGCCGCAAGGACACTCTGGCGATCAAGACCGACTTTCCTTCGCTGGGCACGATGGGGTTTATCGAGGGGCGGATCCGATTCAAAGACGGCCGCCGTCCGAAACAGGGATTCTGGATCAACGCCAACGCCCCCGCGGTCGGTCCTCTGACCGGTGGCCACTGGGCTCAACACGACGATAACACGTTCAAGATTGGGCCGCTGCCGGACGGCGCTATACGCTCACAATCGATTCACGCGAGATTGAGTCCAAGCAGCTTGGTCCGTTCGCGGTCGGGACGAAGAATATCGACCTGGAATTGACCGTGCGCGGGCCGACGCTCCTTAAGGGCCTGGTCGCGGGTGTCGGCGACAATCAGCCTCTCAAGAACCTGCGGATCCGCTTGTTGAAGACTCGATACCTGCGCGGACCGAACTACGAGCCCAATCGGGAATGGCAACTCGTGGCCGACGCCAAGGGAGCTTTCACAGTCGAGATCCCCGGCCCCGGAGTTTACGTGGTTGAAGCTTCGGCCGATGGGTACGCGATCAGCAAGAGTGAGCCGGCCAACACCGACACTGACCTGGGCAAGGAATTGCGGATCCAGCTCTCGACGGGCGTGAGCCTCTCCGGAATGGTCGTCGACGAAACCGGGCACCCGATCAATGGGGCCACTCTGCTCGCGCGTTCGCAATTCGGCAAGGTGCTCCCCGTCTCGGCCGCGAAATTGTCATCCGGTGCCGGCGTGGCAACAGCGGACGGTCGATTTCGCTTCGATCACTTGAGCCCGGGCAAAGAGACCATCCGGGCGCTGCATCCCGAGTTCGTTTTTGCAGAAGTTCGGGATTTGGAACTCAAAGAGGGTGCTGTGCAAACTCCCCTGACGATCACGATGAAGCGCGGCGGCACGGTTCGCGGCCGCGTCTTCGACCAGTTCGGTCGCCCCGCTGCGGGCGTGCCACTGCATTTTCGCAGCAGCGACTACCACGACTTCGAGGGAAGCAATGAATTCGCGGCTGGCGTATCAGACGACGCCGGAGATTACGAGGTTGCGCATCTGCCCGAAACATTGATTTACATCTCGCGAGGCAACCAATGGAGCTCTTTGGGGGTCGTCCGCCTGGCGGTGCTTCCCGCGGCCGGCAAGACGACGCGGGTCGATTTCGGCGGGATCAAGAAAGTCACGGGCCGGCTCGTCGTTAGCCGCACTCCACTGGCCAACACCAAGGTCATGCTTTCGGACGAGTATCGCCAGGGAGAAATGATGGCCTATGCGATGACCGACGCCGAAGGCAACTTTGCGTTCCGTGGCATTCCGCCGGGTGAACGATACCTCTATTACTCCGTGGGAGTCCAGCCGCGCGAGCACTGGGTTCGCGTCAAGCCCTTGCGGATCGAAACATCGAACGACCCCTTCGGCACGATCGAAGTCGTGACGGCGACACTCTTGGTGCATGGTCCCGAGGCCGACCCCAACCCTAACGCAACAGAAAGGGTTAGTGTCTGGCTCTCTGGCCATCCCAGCTCCGCCGCGCCCCGACAAAACAAGAACGATCCCTTTGTGTTTCGCGATCTGCCACTCGGGAAGTACGAGGTGAGCCTCAACCGGCCGCGAAAACTCGGGACGCGGCAGACCGTCGAAATCACAGGCCCCGGCGACAAGTCGATGTCAATCGACTTCCGGAAGGGGACCGCCTCGCTACTAGGCCATGTCAAGGATCTTCCACCCGAGCCAAACCGTTACCTGTACTTGCTGAGCAAAGACAATCGGCAGGACGCGTTCATGGACATCAAGCCGGATGGTAGTTTTGGAATCGACGAATTGCCGGCCGGCGAATATCGCCTGACCCCGCAGCCCAACATCAATGCCGCGCCGCTGGCAACTTTCTCGTTGGCCGAGGGACAGAAGAAATCAATCTCCTTGACGTCGCTTTCGAGCCCTGCTCAATCTCGAATCGGCTTCCTCAGCGTGAAGCCGTACGCGCTCGAGGGTTTGCCGCTTCCGGGTTGCGAGGTGACCTTGACGGGCCCCAACGGACAGGTAAAGCCTCAGTCAATCCAGTCGACCCAAATCACGTTCATGACCGAACCTGGGCCTTATCGGCTTACTGTCAGGTATCCGGGTTTTGCTCCGTTAACCAAACAGGTCGAGGTCCGGGCCGTCCAAGGCACGGTCTGGGGGAAGGAGTACGAACAAAACGTGATGCTCGTTCGATCGACGGAACAGACAAAGGCCGAAACGCGTTGATCGAATCGTCGACTGTCGCCCCGCGATGTGCCGTTCGTAGCTCGAAAGATCTTGACGAATGACTCAACCACTCCAAGGCACTTCGTCATCGTCGAGCCCACGCGCTGTGAGTGTTGTGAAGGCCTACACATCAGCTCATCCGAATCCTCTCATCCTCCGAGCCGGGGACGCTCTCGATTTTGACCGGAGCGACCCGCGCAATTCTGAGAGGCACAAGAATAAGTGGCCCGAATGGCTCTGGTGCACGGCCGCAGACGGAACAAAAGGATGGGTGCCGGAGAACTATGTGAGGGTCGAAGGGAACGCCTGCATCCTTCTGAGGGACTACAACGCGACGGAACTCACCGTGAGCGAAGGAGAAAAGCTGCTCGTGCAATTTGAGGAGAGTGACTGGTTGTGGTGTCGTACCGCACGAGGCCTTGAAGGTTGGGTCCCCAAAGAAAACATAAAATAAATCAACCTCTGGCGGTTCCTATGTGAAGTTCCGACCCCGCCACCTTGGTGAAGCAGTCAACTTCGCGACGTCTCACTTCACCGCTTCGATCTTGAACACTCGGACCCGTTCTTGGGGCACATGCTTCCAGTGGCCGTTCGCTTCGTGAGTTGACCCCCCGCTGGCGATGATCGTGTCGTCTTTGCCGGCAATCGCGACGCAATAGATCGCGCACTTCCCCTCGTATTTCGCCAGCTCTTTCCCTGTCGCGACGTCCCAAAGTCGTAGCGAGGCGTCGTGGCTTCCCGAAACGAGGCGCTTGCCGCCCTGCACAAATTGAATTCCTTGGATGCGGTCCGTATGACCGCTGAGCGTCAGGAGCAGCTTGCCGGTCGCGGGGTCCCACAGGCGAATGTTGTTGTCGTCGTTCTTGACGTAGTTTTGAAACGCCGGCTCACCTGCGATCGGACCGCCGCTTCCCGTCGCGACCAATTTCCCATCGGGTGACCAGGCGACGCTCCAGACCCAGGTCTCGTGCTCCAAGCGATGAATCTGTTTGCGATCGGCGACGCTCCAAATTCGGGCAGTCATGTCGGCGGACGCTGAGGCGAGTCGCTTGCCATCTGGGCTAAAGGCCAGGTTGTTGCCTCCCTTTCGATGCCCGCTGAGTCGAAACTCCTCGAGTCCCGTGTTCGAGTCAACAAAAGTCAAATCGCCGGTCGACTCGAATAACACCAGATGCTTTGCGTCCGGCGAATATTTGATTTCGAACGCGAACTCGTACCCTTCGACGCGGTTGAGCACGTTTCGATGCTTGAGTTCGACCAGATAAAGTTTGTTGCGTGACGTGGACAACGCCGCCTTATTTCCATCGGGACCGATTGCCACTCCGACCGGGCTCCCGTCTTGCCCCATGTCGAAAATGTCAAAGTAGCGATCCATGTCTCCCGTCTCGAGGTTCCAAAGCATCGCGAGAGGGGCAGCGGTGTCGCCCCCCAATAACACATGCTTTCCGTCGGGCGACGCGCTGATTCGGTAAACGGTCCCGCCTTTCCCACGCGTGGCGACGCGTTTGTCGGTCCATTTCACGAGTGTCAGTTTGTAGCGCTCGGGTTGGGCGACAGGTTGGCGCTCGGCCGCTTTTGGATTCTTGTCTGATTTCGCCGCCGAAGGGGGGTCTTCAAGGAGATCGCCCCGAACCGCAGCTTGTGGCGCTAAACTCCAGGCGAATGCACAACCGCAGATCAGCAACTTGCGACCAAGCAACACTTGGCAACGCATGGGCTCCTCCTCCAAGGAAGAACTGGGTGCAGAGAATCTTGCCAAATCCGTCCAGGCCCATGTCGGTCGAGTGGCCACATTCAGAGTACAGGAACCGAGGTCGATGGGAAATCATCGGAAGGGGCTGGTGGGATCTACCCTTGTGACTCGATGATTTACCTCCGAGCTTCAGGGACGTAGAAAAAATGACGTCGACGGAAATTGCAATCTGCGGAGCATGGAATTCGTACACATCTGATAAGGTGGCAGGAGCTGCCACCTTATTGAGGGCGAAAATGGCCCCCGAGGTGCGCTGGGCCAAGTTGTCCCGACGGACCTAAAACTTTTGGCTCGACGGGACGGGACACTTTCTTCTGATAGAGGTGGGCTCGCGTTATCGTCCCAGCGGCTGTACAGGATCTGATCAAAATCCGGTCCGGACGCTTTCGCTGAATGCGGACCCGCGGCAGACCCGCCGGACCCGCCTCAACTCTCGCGTTGAAATGATCAGTGCGTTCGCGCCAAATTGGGTCGGTACACTCTCACTTAGTATAGGGGCAACCGTACCGACCCAATTTCCGGCCCGGATCACGAGTTTTGCAGGACCGAAGTTGGCATGTGAGCTAAGAACAATTTCGGGCTGAAGCGAATCCGCCCCGGACACGTTTGTCAGAGGGGCATTGCCCCTGGTTTCCGCATGGCGTCTCTCTTGTCCAAGCTGAGCCAAGCCGAACAGCGCGAGCTGTTGGCGGATATGAACTATCTCAACATGGGTGAGATCAAGACGTTGTGCAAGAAGCACGACATCCCTTACGTAATCTGGATTGAGACCCGCGAGAGGGGCCGGCGGCAGACTCGCGACGAAGATCGAAAGGGCGTGGTTCTCGATCGCCTTCGCCAGTATCTGAAAACGGGGACGATCCCGGCCGCCACCTGCTTTCCCGCAAGCGTCGTCTGCTTCGATGAGCCTCCCGCGAAAATCAAAGCGCCTGACCGGCTGTTTTACGGGCAATACGACCCGAAGCGGAATGGCATGGTCCCCCTGCTCGAAAAACTCACCGGGGGAAAATTCAAGCACGGAGCGCTCGCGCGAATCCTCGCGCGGGAGTTCTGGAGCAAAGGAATCGCCCCGACGTACCAGGAATTTGCGTCGGCGTGGCTACGAGCCCAAGCGGACCACACGCGACCAAATCCGGAATGGGCTTTTTTGAGCGACAGGAGCGCGGGCAAAGAGACCGCAAATTGGCGGCAACTCCGGACTCGCAAAGCGAGGAGGGTGCTCAGCCTGCTCGATCGACTCGAGCGGAAATGAATCGAGATAACAAGCGAGCCCGTGCGACTACTTCAAGTACTGGGCATTCAGCTTGCCGCATGACCAGAGCAGGCCGCGGGTCACCAGGTCCAGATAGCGGGGGTCGGAAACGGTCTGGTTGTTGTGGCCCAGCGTCGTCGCGAAGACTTTTGTCGTGCCGTGGTAGTTGTTGGTCCAAACGACAACAAACTCGGAAGTCGTTGGCCGGCGTCGGCGGTCGTAGGTGGTTTGCTTGCCGCCGGCCAGGGGCGCGGCCGTGTCGAGCAGTTTGCCGGTGAAGTTGTTGTACAACTCTTCCTTGGTCGTCTGCCAATTTGCGAGGCCGTGCGTGATCGGGCTGTCGGACGGGAGGAAAGTGACGGCGATCGGTTCCTGGGCCGCGTGCTTCGTGGTTTGCAGGCCGGTGAAATCGAACCAGGGGGTCGATTTGGGCCAGCCTTCGCTGCGGTAACTGTGCATGCCGCAATGCAGAACGACCGCGGGCAGTCCGGCCCGATGCGGAGCCAGAATGCGCTCGATCAGGGCAAGGTCTTTGACATCTGAGCTGCATTCGTCGTGAATGACGACGTCGTAGCCAGCAGCCCAGTCGGGGTTGTTGTAAACGGGATTGAGATGCTTCGTCGTCGTGTCCGGATCGTATGCGATGACGACTTCCACGCGAGCCCGCTCGGAGATGCCTTTCTTGAGAATGTCCTTCTGCGCTTCGTAATCATGGCAGCAGCCGCCGAGCACGAGCAGCGCACGAAGAGGCTTGATACCGGAGTCATCGGACGCAAAGGTCTGCGTTGTCAAAAAGAGGGGGCCGATAGCGGCCGTCAGCGTTACCAGCGTCAGCATGCAGAAACGGCGCGGATTGAACTGACGGACACGAAGCTGGCGATCGGATTTCATGGAGCGTCTCATCTTGATAGGACTCAAAAGCGCGTCGGCCACTGATTCTCTCACAATTGGCGAAGCTCAACTTACAGCGCGAAGGAGCCAATCAACCGGCGGACGCCCGAGGCCCTACGCTGCGCAAAAGCAGAAATACCGTTTGCTTCGGGGTTTGCCGCAATTTCGACAATTCCCCTACAGGCCGTCAAACCGCGTAATCTAGGAGAGTTTATCAACTGACTTAAGTTGCTTTCACTGCCCGCGCTACGGCACGTCGATAGAACCCGATGGCTTGACACCTGCCGTCAGGGGACGGCATTGGGCCGCGATTCTGAGCATGGGACGCGGATCGGCCGGAGCGCCGGTTCGACCCGCCGACTCGTTTCGCTCGCGCCCGAAGCAAGCATCTTTGAGATCGGACGGGCCAGAAATCAGCAATTTGAAGGGAAGGCCGATGAGCAAAGGATTGCTCGCCTCCGTCGCCATGGTATTGGCTGGCGCCAGCGCGGCGTTAGCCCAGGGTCCGGTCGCTGGGACCGGCGCGCCGGTTCCCGTGATGACAGCCCCGACTGGGCCCGTTTCGTTGGAGCAACCCCTCATGGGGCCCGCTCCCAGTCCAGGATACGGAGCGCCGATGGCTCCGGTGTACGGACCACCCTCGGGAGATTCCTACTCGCTCAACGGCAGTGGCTTCGACGGCTGCAATCCGTGTGACTGCGAACGAGTTTGGGCGCGAGCCGAGTATTTGTTGTGGTGGACGAAGTCCAGCCCCAATCCGACACCGCTGGCGACCAGCGTTGCGCCCGGCACTCCGACTGGCGGGACTCCCGTCCCTGGCGCAGTCGGCGGCGCGGGCACTTCGGTTGTCATTGGCGGTGGAGACATCGACCTGGGCACTCGGCAGGGCGTTAAAGGAACGATCGGATTTTGGTTCGACCGCGAACATACCATGGGGTTGGAAGGCACGTACTTTTACTTGGGAACCGTGAGTGAGAGTCAGAGCGAGGTCACGCTGGGAGGAGCCGGGGCGCCCACCCTGCAGACTCCGTTCTTCGACGTGACAGGCGCCTTTCACGGCGGGACGCCGGGCCCAAGCGCGATGCTGCCCGCCCTGGCCACGCTCTTTGCCGTTCCCGGTGGATTGAACGGGAACCTGATCACGCACGACAATCTGAACCTCACGAGCCGCCTGCAAGGCGCCGACGCCTACGGGCTATTCAATATCACGCAGGGGGGACGGACCCGTTGGGATTTCCTGTTCGGTTTTAAGTGGCTCGACCTGTATGAGGATCTGGATTACACGCAGACCAACCAAACCAATGCCCAGGCCCACGCCAATGTCGTGTTCAACACATTTGACACGTTCAGTACAGCCAATAGCTTCTACGGCGGATTGCTCGGCATCCGCTTTGAAAGCTCGCCGGACGACGGCCGCGGCGGCTGGCGGGGCGGTTTCTACTACCGCGCCGATTTCAAACTCGCCCTCGGCGACACGGTCGAACGCACCGATATCAACGGTGGAACGCAAACGAACCTGGCCACTCCCGTCCTGGCCGCTCCGATCAATTACGCGGGCGGCGCCTTCACGCAGCTCAGCAACCTGGGCGGCCACGACTCCGACCACTTTGCTGTGGTGCCCGAGGTCAATTTGAGCGTCGGCTACGCGGTCAACACGTGGTTCCGGGTGTTCGTCGGTTACGACTTCCTGTACATCAGCGACGTGGCCCGCCCCGGCGACCAGATCGACGGCGGCGTGAACCTGTTCCGCACATCGCTGGTGCAGCAAGCCAACCCGCCGATCGCTGCCCCGGCCACGGATCCGGCACGGCCGGCCTTCAGCGCAAATCAAACGACATTCTGGGCGCAAGGCCTGAATCTGGGCACGGAAATTCGGTTCTAACCCGAAGGTTGACGGACTCCGGCAGGCAATTTTACGGCTTGCGCGCTTGAATATTCGCAGCGTGTGACCCGTTCCGGGCTTGGAGGCAAATTCCGTGGGACGCCCCTTGCCCGGTTTGGCCACACAGCTCATGAGCGTATGGCCGTCGAGCTTGTAGATGCCCTTGATCTGCTTGCCGTCTGGCAGCGTGTCGGTTGCCTCGTTCGGCGTGCGCGTCACGTCAACGTTGAAAGGGATTTGGTTCGTGAGGACCTGATCCTTGAAAAAGACCGAGTGCTTGCCGTCTTTGATCACAACGCGGATCTTGCTCACCACGTCGGCAGGAGTCGGCTTGCCGTCAGTCACCGCCGAGACGAGCTGTCGAGTGGGCTAACTAAACGTACTAGATCAGGCCACGTGATCAGAATCTTCTCGCCGCACAAGCATCCAAGAGATTGTCGAATTCGTTTGGCCCACCTACCGCACTCCCTGATCGCGAGCCTTTCCAGTACATGCCAAAAAAACGACCGATAGATGAGAGCCCCGCCCTGGCTCGTCCCGGATTCTCGTACGTTTTTTGACGCACGATCTTCGTGCCGAGAACTCAAGCGTTTTGTGGGAATCCTCTCGCCTGAATGATGACCGTCAAAGCGGTTTGAACGGCAGCGCATCAAAGGAACGTTATCCGATTCGAGTTCAACCCCGTCGTCCCGACGTTCTCGGAGCCTTCGAGCTGCTCCACCAGCTTCTTGAAGTCCTTGCGGCCGCGGATCGGGTCGAGAGCCAACTCTATCGCGGAGTCGCGCCGGGCGCGACGGCCGATGAGAAACGTCTCTTCGGAGTGCGGCGTAAATCGAACGTTTTGCGACTCACGGTCAGTGCAAACATCACGATCCGTCGATGTAAGCGGTGGCGGCCGGCGTGTTGAATCGGGACAGGGGGTCGACACCAGGGCCTTTCAGCTATGCGCTCGGCGGACACGCATGTTTTTTGACGGCGTCAATTGGAAATTCGATACACGCTTAGGAGCGCAGTCGCGTCAAGGATCGCAAATTCGTTCACTCTCACGCGCATCACGGCCAGAGGTTGTCCCGGGCTGGCGCCGGTCGATTCGAGCTTCAACTCGTGGCGATCGAGTCGGTAAATTTCGATCCGGCTGGCGTCGACTGCGACCAGATGCCCAGAGATCGTGAATGCGGCGCGTGGCTGCGACAAGTCGTCGCCAAACCGACGCACGCTCGACGAGTCTTTCCAGAGCACGACGCCGCCGCGGACGAAGCTCAGGGCGAGCCGCAGGCGAGTATGCGCGGGCGAACCGCCGAGAGCGATGATCGGCTCGTCAAACTCGGTCGAATTGACGCGTTGTCTTCCGTCGACGCTCATCAAGTGATTGCCGATCGCAAAAAAGACGCCTTCGGCGCGCGCATGCAGGGGAACCGACTGAGATAGCGGCGGCGTGAAATCATCCGTCGGGATTTCGCGGGAAAAAAGCGGGGTCCCGTCAGACGCGAATGCACTCGCGACAAGGCTTCTTCCAGCAGAGACCGCCCATGAAACTCCCTGTTCGGCGCGGCCGAGCGCGACCGTTTCGTGGTTGGACCAGGGTGGAGTACGAATGGACAGACGCTTCCGATCCAAGTCCGACACGACGAACTCGCGCGGCAACAATGGCGCGGAGCCTCTCACATGAATCCACATTTCATGGCGATCGAACGGACATGGTGCCAGGAGAATTGGGTGGCGGTTGGCCGCCGGAGCGTCCCAAGACACGGTACGCGGCAGGTTGTAAATCTCACTCCAGCTCCGGCACTCGAGAATCATTTTCTTGTGCCTATAGCCTGCGGCAAAGAAATGCTCGTTGGTGCCGGTTCCGCAAAGCCAATCGAGCGCCGGCGTCAGTTTCGCGGTGTGAAGCAACTCGGGCGGACGCGTTTTCGCGGCGATTCGCCGAGTTACTTTCGTCGTCGGCGCCGGTGCGAAGCGGAATTCTGCTTCGCGGGAAAACCGCGCGCAGTCTCGTTCCAGCAGGCGATCTTCCGGCGCCAGCTTTTCAATCGCTTCAAGCAGTCGACGGTCGGGCGGAAGCTTGGCACTTTCCATTTCGATCAGTCGCCGTGAGACGACGATCCGAGTCGCGTCACCCGCGACAGAACGCACGTCTGCATCCGGATAATCCTGCGCCGTCCGTGCCAGCAACCCGGCCAGAAGCACCGCGTGTTCGGATCTGAGCGGCCGGTCGCGGAACTCTGAGATTCGCCCGTGGGCGGCTGCGTGTTGACCGAGACGTCCCAGCAGGCTGAACTCCGCCACTAGGCAGCCGCTGGCTTGAGGCGAGTCGGGCCAGCCGCCGCGCAGCGCCGCGAGCGCTTGCTCCATCTGTCGGAGTTCGCTCTCTAACAATCGTGCTGCGGCAAGTCGATCGCCTTGCCGTAGGTGCCGAACCACGGCGCTGCGGTAGGCCGTCTCCGCGTTTTCGTGCTGTTCGAGCTTGCGATAAAGTTGGCCGACCTTTTCGTAGGCGTTCAGTTTTTCATAGAGGCTGATTGCTTCATTCCAAGCGCCGTCTTCCTCCAGACACAGGGCAGCGTCGAGGGGACGGTGCAGTCGCTCCTGATAGAGGGTCGCCGCTTCTCGGTAGTAGCCGCCGGCTTTCAATGCCGCGGCCGATTCAGCCCAGTCACCCAAGAGATTTGCATAGATGTAGGCGGCTCGACGATGGCGGCCCAGACGAATTTCGCGATCGGCCAGTTCACGATAGCGGGCTGCCAGTTCGTGGCGTATGGCAGGCGTCACCACCCATGGGTCCGCCGGGCCGCCGCGCGACCAGAGCCTGAAATCGACCAGGCGGCGGATCAATCGGGCGGTCGGCCGCGCGAATCCGCGCCCCGGCACCCCGGCTCCGTCCAAAGGCAGCGCATACTGCAAACCTTGATCCGGCTCATTCTTCAGCATCTCCATCAGTCGCCGCAGTTCCCGCTCTCGCGCCGATTGCCACTCTGACGAGAAGGCTGTCGACAACCACTGGTTCAACCCGTCGAGCCAGTTGGCGTGGAATGCTTTTGGCAGTGCCGGCAGCTTCGAGGCAATCCAGTCGATCGCCGGGCCGATTGCCAGAAGCGGCAGGGCGGCAATCTGCCGCAATGAGGCGCCGAAGCCCTCTCCCGAGGTGGCCGGCAACTCGTCGAGCGCCTCCGATCGGCTGCCGATGTCGCCGCGCAGCCCCCAGAATCGACTCGACGCTGAGTGGACGATCGACCTCCACGGACATCAGACAGCGGCTCCGCATCGTCCCGGGATCGGCCCTGTCCCAATCGGCCTCTGTCTCGGGCAATTGTTCCAGCAGATCGCCGACGGAAAGCCAATCCTCGCGGCCGAACTGAATCAAACCGACGACTGGATGCCAGACGTAGGTTGCGTCCGAAGCGAAGAGATCGCGCAGTTCAAATTCCTCGACCGCGGGTTCCAGCCGCGCCTCAACCGGCAAAAAGAGCCTTTCCGCGAGACATCCGTAAGGCTGACAGCGACCGGAAACGCGCGGTGACGCCTTGCCGTTGACCGTGACGAGACTGCCGATTGGAGTGCGGTCGCTGAGCGAGCGCGGGACAAGTCGAAGGCAGATCGCGGAGTGCGGAACACCCCATGCGACGATTTCGCTGAGCCAATTCTCCGCGAGTGACCCGGGAATAAACCAGGCTTGTGGCTCGCGCAAGCGGGCGGTCGTGAATCGAATTCGCAATTGCTCGACGGTCATGACAATCCGCGCGTGAACGGAGTCAAGACGGACTCCTGAATCTGATAAGCCGGAAACGCGGGGGGTGAGCCCAGGAAGTAGGACTTGCCCCACATGCGTCCGTCCGCACACCAACCGGCCGCATCATCGTCTTGCATCACGAACGTCGCTTCGGGAATTTGGCGGTCGGAGCTCTTCAAGTGCAGGAGTCCGCGGGAATCGAGATACACCTTGCTTCCGTCGGGAAATGTCGCGACTGCCAGGCGATAGCCCACTCCCGGAGTGATCCCGTGCAGCGGCGCAAAAGGCTGCGTCCGTGGGCGAGCCGGGTCGACGGATGGAAGGGGCAGCAGAGCGAAACCCTCATGTTTCATGCTAAACCGCAAACAGACAACCTGACCGCGTCGGGTTTCCAGGAATAGAGCGCCGGGGACGGCACCCACGGAGCGAAAATGGGTGCGAAGATTGCGCGGGCGGGCAATCTCCCACAAGCTCGGTTCGAGAGCCAACCGCGGGTCGTCAGGCACGCCCTGCAAGGTTTGATCGAGCGTGTGGATCAGCGCCGTCATTGCCAATTCGGGACGATTTTTTTCAACGCAGTAATCAACGCGGAACCTGCGACCGTCACGCGCGATCTGACGGACCCGCGTGACATTTTGCAGCGAACGCTTCAAAGGGACCTGCTTGCGGTCCGCCGTGAAGAAAAGAGAACCATCGCCGCGGCACACGCCCACCGGCCCCTGCACTCCCTTGACGTCAAACATCGCAATCAGGCGCAGCCAATCGGCAAACTCGCTGTACGAGACGACTTTCTCGAACCGGGCCGAACTCCCGTCGTACGAGAGGGCGTACCAGGCATCCGGCGCGAAAGAACCGCGAATGAATCCAACGAAATCCGCCGGGAATGGGATGCCCCTGCAGCCGATTTCCCGAATACATGTCGACGAGGTCGAGCTGGCGCTTGTGGACAACGAACAACATTCCCGCGTGGTCGCAGATACATCGAACTGGCGAGAGGGTTGTCGCAAGGCCAGCGACCTGACAGTCGTGCTGCTGCAGGTTTGCGTTGACGAGCCAGAGTCGCGGTCGTCCGGTGTCGCCGACGATGAACTGGGTTCGACCGTCTTCGACGGTTCCCCGACACCAGATGACTTGCCGCGCGGGAAGCCGGTCCGTTAGTTGCATGGCACCGAGGAAGGGCCTGACCCAGTACATGAGTCTTCGGTCGTTCGTTACGGATAGGACGCCCGGCGGTTGCAGCCACCAGCTCTGTTGCGGCGAGGGGTGGTGCGACAAGCGCAAGGGAAACGGACTGATGCGCAGAATGGCTGGGAGATCAGCAGTACGTTTTGGATCGATCAAAGGAGTGGTTGGCCGGATGGTCGGAGCCAGCAGCTTTTCGAGATCGAGCTTGGCTTCACGCAATACGGTCGTGCCGTGGACGGTTCGCTGCATCAACCGAAACCCGCCATTGCGAGAAACGGTCAGGAGAAACGCAATCTCCGGGTTCCACCCGGCCATTTCGCGGCGAAACTCGGAGTCGGCGGCGACCTCATCGCTCGTGATCAGAATCGCGTCGACTTCCCCACTGGTTTTCACGAGATGGTGATCCAAATTGGCCAGCGCCCGCGCGGGGTGTGATTCGGGTCGGAGAACTTTCATGTGATCGATCAAGCCCTGACGCGTCGCCAGGTCGACGGATCGCAGGCGGTCGCCCTCGGGCCGCAGGACGCAGAGGTCGATGGTTGCCTCGGTCAGCGCGGCGAGCGACAAAGCCACCGATGTGGCGAAGACGCGTGGCACTCCCCAAAGGCGCAGCCCGCTGTCGAGCACGATGACGCGACTGCGGGGCGGGTTTGCCGGAGGCGTCTCCCGCCGCAGATACAGCGCTTCGTTCATGGCCAGGCGCAGCATCAGCATTTGATCGTCCTGCGCCAGCTCGCTGATCAACAGTCGGTCGAGAGTTCCCCGTTGCGAAATATCGGAGACGCCTCCGACGGGCATTTCATCCGGGACGTCGAGGGGCCGCGGCAAGTGGACGATGGCCATCAAGTTTCGGGCGAGGCGAACCATGCCCGAGAATTCCCGGTCGTCCTTGAGTCGGTCGAGCAACTTGCGAACTCGCTTCGCCAACGGCTCTTCGACCTCGGTGGGAATCACCTCGCGATCGAGTCCGATTGCCAGCCTCAAGCGCAGGGCGTCGGCGTCCAACGCCCTCCATGCCCCACTGAAGACTTTCAAATCGTTGAACAGGGAGGCGTTGAAGAGGGAGGCCATCGTTGGAGATGGTTCGAAATCCGGCTGCAAGAACTCGGCGGGCAGACCGGCATCGAGCGCGGCCACGATCTCGGCGGCCAGTTCCGGCGTCGTCCGCTCGTGTAGCGCCTCCAGAGTGGCCGCTACGAGTTCGGCCTTCGCGTCCGAATTTGTCCGCAGGTCGTCGGGCAGCGCGTAAACCTGATTCAGGTTCGTCAGAGATTTGCGAATCGATTTGGCCAGGGCGTTTGCTCCTGGGCTCTGCGTTTCGCTAAGCGATTCGAGTTGACCGAGCAGCTCCTCAAAGCTTCCCAATTCCTTGGAGATTTCCGACCACGAGTCCCGACAAGCCGCCAACAAGAGCACAATCGGTCCAAGCGGCGGCAGGCCGGTTGAAAGTTGCCGCATCAGTACGAGTTCGAGTTCGCGACGAAATGCGATCGTATGACCGGCGAGGCCGACAATTGCCTCGCCGTCGAGCGACCACTTCCAAAACGAGGTCGAGCGCGGGACGAGATACGCTCGAATGACGTTCAAATCACTGGCCATCGCTCCGCCCTCTGCCCGACAGGCGAATCGCCGACCGCGTCGCCCTCACGAACTGGTCCGACCCGATCCGCTCGCGCCGGCCTTGGGCAGTCCACAACAGGAGGTCGTTTGAAGACAGCTTGAACATCCGGCGCAGCACATCGGCGTCGACGGCCGGCGACCAATGCCATCCGCTGGGAACAGCGACTCCCTGCTCCTCGACGAGTCGGGTTCCCGGCAGCGGCGGGAGCGGTATTCCGCGGACGAGGACCTCCTCCTTGGCGGAGACCGCGAAATGCCACTGGTCCAGCCGCACTTGCGGCGTGGTCACGCCATAGGAAGTCCACGTTGCCAACGACGTCAGCAGCAGATTGGATTCGCGGTAGACGGTATCGCCCACGAGGCGAATCGGAATGCGGTTTGGCAGTCGAGCGGGCAGCGCCGCGGTCGGCAGCCGCACGTCAAGCCACGTCGAGAGTTGCATCCACGGACCGCCTGGGAGGTGTCCGCGCGGAACACGAGAGCCGACGCGGTAGAGCTGACCATCAGTACTCACTGCGAACATCAAGGCGCTGGGAAGACCTCGCAACTTCCGTCGCAGCGACTCGGTAGGATCGGCCGTCCGCAGCCAGATTCGGTCGCGCTCTTCGCAAACCTCCAAGGCACGGTTCGTCCGCAGCGATCCCACCTGCGGCGCGTCGGCGATCGGAAGCTGCAGAGCATAAATCTCCGTCATTCCGGCCTGCCGATGCGCTCCCAGAGCCGTTCGAGCTTCTCTTCCAGAAACGATCGCTGTTGCGAATCGGCGACCCACGGGACCCGGCCGGTGAGCACACCCAGCTGGTCGCGCAAATAGACTCGGGTCGTCTGGCTGAGATCGCCGCCGTTGATGCGCGCATCGAGTCGTTCCAGATCCCGTGCCAACTCTTCGGCGTTGGGGACTTCGTTGCCTTGCGCTCGCGGATGCCGAACGATCTCGTTCTCCAGATGCCGGTTCACCGCGTCCTGCACGATGGTCGCAATCACTTCCTGTTGCTCTTCGGTGTCCCAGATATAGCGCAAGATCCACAGGTCAGTCGGCGAAACGACAAATCGGCCGCAGAGCAAGGAGCTGGCGGCTTGCAGTCGTTGTAACTTCACGGCGCGGCGGTCGGAGATCGAGATTCCCGCGTGCCGCAGGCGGTGCACGAGCTCCAAGTAGACGGCGCGGACCTGCGAGAAATCGACGACGGCCAAGAGCGACTGCATTTGCAGGACATCATCGACTGACACGGTCGGAATCTGGTGCTGTCGCTCGATGTCCAATTTCCAACCGGCCGTCAGCACTTCGTTGAGCTGCTCCTGGCCCACGTTGTCGCAACGCACGCGCAGCAGGAATCGATCAAAAAGGGCTCGCAGCGCGTCGTCTTCAGGGAGTCGGTTGCTCGCGCCGACGACCATCAACGTCGGCAGCCGCCTCGTCTCGCGCCCCCGGCGAAATACACGCTCGTTTAACACCAACAGCAAACTGTTCAGGATGGCGCTGTTCGCGTTGAGCAGCTCGTCCAGAAAGACGAGCGACGCCTCCGGCAGCATCCCCTCGGTGTTCGTGACGAGCTCGCCTTCGCGCAGCTTGCGGATGTCGAACGGTCCGAACAATTCGTTCGGCTCGGTGAAGCGTGTGAGCAAATAGTCGAACACGCGACCGTCTAAGCGCCGCGACAATCCCTGAACGAGTGCGCTCTTGGCCGTGCCCGGCGGGCCGAGGATAAACAGGTTTTCCCCGCCGACCAGGCAGACCCCCATCAGGTCGATGATTTCATCCTTCGCGACGAAGGCATCCTTCAGGGGCCGCAACACTTCATCGTTGATCCTCCGCGACAAGTTGGCCAGTATCGCGTTTTGAACGTCGTTCATGATGCCTCTGCTTGGTGCTTCGACGCGTTCGCTGCCGCCAATAATTCCGGCGCCAGCTGCTCATGCAATCCAATCGCCGCGGTAACCAACTCGCGGACGCGAGGGTCACTCAATCGACTCAGATCCTTCCGGGCGATGATGCGGTCGATATAGAGCGTTCTTAAACTCGAATCTTCCAGAATCGTTTCAATCTGTTTCCGATCGGCTGGGGCGTTTTCTCGCGTCGTCTCGGGGATCCCCACGGAAGAGAGGGGCCAGGCGTCGGCCCACTCCAGGAGGCGATTGACCAGGGGATCATTTCGCGACGCGGATCGCGCCCGTTGATACAAATCCGGGAGCATTCGAAATGTCAGGTCGACGGAATAATGGACCGACGCGTTCCGAGGTGCGACAAACGGCCGCGACAGCCTACTGTTCACCTCGGCTTCGTCGATCTCGCGAAAGGCCAGGCACTGGCAGGCGAGATAAGTCATCTCGGCCCCCCACAGGGCAGCCGACATCGAAAGCGCCGGAGCCTCTCCCGGCATTTCCAGACGGAATCGCTGTTCGAACTCGATCAGCACGCCTTCGGCCGGCGCAGCTCCAATGCAGTGGGAACGAGAGGCGTTTTCAGCACCACGCGCCCCTCCTCAAGCAGGCTCCTTAATGCCGTAACAAAGTAATCCCGATGCTCCATGCAGTCCCTCCGAACACTTGTCATGATACTGACAGTCGTCGAGTGGGGACACGGGGCCCGACAACGGCTCAGGATTTCAAGTTCTTTGAATGGACCCTTTTGTTGTGGCTTACGCCAACCATCAGCCAGCACAAGACATCAGATTCCTTGCGATTCGCGATTCAGTTGGTCAATCGCCGACGCAGTGGCTCCGGTCATACCGACGAGATACTCGACCAATTGCTTGAAAGCGTCGGGCGCTTGAGCCGGCTGGTGCCGAATGGATCATTGCCCGCTACAGGAGCGCGGACAAGAACCTGCGGACGCCGTTGATTCGCACCATCCGCCGAGCCGGCTTGGAACCGTGGCCGAAACTGTTCCACAACTTGCGCGACGCGGCAGCCTGAGCTTGAAGAATCTTTCTCCTCACACGTGGTCTGTGCTTGGATCGGCAATTCAGAAAAGGTCGCGCGGAAGCACTACCTTCAGATGACCGTGGGGCAGTTCGCAAAGGCGGTGCGGAATCCGGTGCACTATACGTCGACGCAAGCCCACGCGGCACCACATGCGGGAGGAACCGAGAGCCAAGATAACTCGGATATTCGTGGAGATGTGGCTCTGTGTGGTGCTACGTGCAGTGAAACAATGGGCGATGAGGGACTCGAACCCCCGACTTCTACGGTGTAAACGTAGCGCTCTAACCAACTGAGCTAATCGCCCGAAGTGTCTGCCGCGGTTTGAGTTGCGATCGTAATGAAGCGGCGGCACGGCGTCGCGACTGTCTCGCTCACTCTAGGTCGGCCGGGATATACTGTCAATAAGATGCCTCTGCGCCAGAAGATCGGTCCCCTGCGGGCGAAGTCCTTCTCGCTACGCAGCTTCGAACCGGACCGGTTCTGCGAAGTGGGCCGGCGGCTCTTCTGAAATCGGCCCCGGACATAAGGACCCGATCATCGCTCAATCGAGAACGACAGTCCCCATCCCAAACGCGACCGGCCGCCACGCCGATGAAGCGCCGCCGGGCGAACTGCTGCGCGAGTGCGGAACGAGCGTTCGCGCGATCGAAGCAGCTGCCGCCCAGCTCGCGCCGGCTGTCGCGCAGTTGGGGCTTCCCGCGCTCGAGGGGCGGGAATGGTACCGGCTCCTGCGCGAAAAACTCGCGCCTCAGCTCGGCGCCGACGCTTACCTCGTGGTGGCGGTCGTCGGCGGGACCAACATCGGCAAGAGCGTCATTTTCAATCACATCGCCGACAGTCCTTTGAGCGCGAGCAGTCCGCTGGCTTCGGGCACTCGAAATCCCGTGTGCGTCGTCCCGACGGGGTTCGCCGAGTCGCACGAACTGCCGGCGATTTTTCCCGAGTTCAATCTGCGCCCTTGGACGAGCGCCAGCGACGCTCTCGCCGACACTCCCGACGACCAGGTCTATTGGCGAGCAGTCGCCGACACGCCCCCCAATCTCTTGATCCTCGACACGCCCGACATCGACAGCGACGTGCAGATCAATTGGAAGCGGGCCGACGGGATCCGCCGCGTCGCCGACGTGTTGATCGCCGTCCTCACGCAGCAGAAGTACAACGACGCAGCCGTCAAGCAGTATTTCCGCAAGGCGGCCGAGGAAGGCAAGCTGGTGCTTGTCATCTTTAATCAGTGCCAGCTTCCTGACGACGATCCGTACTGGCCGCTCTGGCTCGACACGTTTTGCCGCGAGACGGGCGTCTCGCCGCGACTGGTTTACGTCGCCCCCAACGATCGTCGGGCCGCCGAAGAAGGCCGCCTGCCGTTCTTTGAAAAACTGCCGCAGTCGTGGAAGGTCAACGGCTCGACGTGCACGACCGACGCGTCTGCCTCGCCGGCCAATCTCGCGCACGACTTGTCGCAACTGAAATTTGCCGAGATCAAGCTGAGCACGCTCTCGGGCGCGCTCACCCATTTGATGTCCGACGACTCGGGACTGCCCGCCTTTTTGCGCGAAGTCGAAACGCCGCAGCGGGGCGTTCGAGTCGGCGGCCCGGTGGCTCTCATCGGAAAGCGTGATCAAAGTCAACGATTGGCCGTCGATCTCGACTTCGCTCTTGGTCGCGGAAATTCGCGCCTGGTGGCGGCAGCGGCAACACGGGCTGGCCCGGCGCGTGCACGAGTTTTATGACACCGTCGGCAAGGGGATCATCTTTCCCCTTCGGTTCGCCGGCGAAAAGCTGCGCGGCCCGACGATCAGCCGGCTCGAGCAATATCGCCAAAACGAATGGGGGGCGATCCTCAAAGTGATCGCGGGCCTTTACGACCGGCTCACCTGGCTCTCGGAGTCCGCCAATCCGCTGCTCAAGCCCTTCCTCGAGCGGATGCTGTCGGGCAAGTCGCGCGAGCAGCTCTTGGAGCAACTGCGCCTCGATCAAGAGCGAGTCGATATCGGCAAGGAGCTGATCCTGGCCGTCGATTCCGAGATGCAGGCCTTCAAGGAGGGAAATCCCGACGCGTACAACCTCTATCGTCAACTGACGAACTTGTCGGCCGCGATCCGTCCGCTCACGAGCGTCGCCTTTTTCACGATCGGGTTGGGGCCGGCTCACGAACTGGTGGTCCATGGCCTGACGCCCATCGCTGCCGACCTCGCGACCGGAACCGTCGCGGCGGCGGGAGGCGACGCGATGCTCTCGGGCGGCGCCAACCTGCTCGAAACGCGTTTCCGCCGGCTGCAAACCGCGTTTACCAAGCGTCGCGTCGATTGGCTGCTCAAACGTTTGAACGAACAAGTTTTCGGCGCGGTCCCCGGCGAACTGCAGGCGGCCGCGGAAGTGATCCACGGCGAAGCGTATCGAAACCTCGCGCAAGCCGCCGCGCGACTGGACAAACAGCTGGCGGACGTCACCAAGGCGTCGCCCGCGCTGAACACTTAGAGCCGCGGCAAAACGGCGGCGACGAATACACACAGCCGACGCGATAGAATCCCATCAGCATGACCACACCAGAACTTGCCCAGCTCGAAGCCCTCTCGCAGGTCGACGAAATCGTCGAGCGCCTGACGCGCTGGACGGCGGAAGAAACCGCGTGGGAGCCGCTGCGATCTTCCCGCGCTCTCTTGAAGCGCGTGCTCTCGCGCGTCGACTCGCTCCGCGTTCGGCTCGAAGCTCCGCTAGTCGTGGCCACGTTTGGCGGCACGGGGACGGGCAAGAGCACGCTCGTCAACGCGATCATCGGCCGCGAATGCGCCCGCACGGGCCGACAGCGGCCGACGACCACCCGTCCGCTGTTGATCGTGCACCCCAATGCCGACCTGAGTGCGCTGGGCTTTCCGATCGACGACTTCGACGTCAGCCGGGTCGATGCGCCGCTGTTGCAAGACATCGTGCTGATCGATTGCCCCGACCCCGATACTTCCGAGGATGACGCCAAGGGGAGCAATCTCCAGCGGCTGCACCAGCTCCTGCCCCACTGCGATGTGCTGATCTACACCTCCACGCAGCAAAAATACCGCTCGGGCCGCGTGGCCGACGAATTGGGCCTGGCCTCCAACGGCTGCCGGCTGCTCTTTGTGCAGACGCACGCCGAACTCGACCAGGACATTCGCGACGACTGGCGGCGCCACCTCGGCACGCATTACGACGTTCCCGAGGTCTTCTTCGTCGACTCATTGCGGGGACTCAAGGAACAACAGGAGGGAGCTCGGCCATCGGGCGACCTCGCGCGCTTGCAGCAAGTTCTCACTACGCAACTCTCTGCCGCCCACCGCGTCCAAGTCCGCCGAGCCAACTTGATCGATCTCGTCCACTCGGCGGTCGACCACTGCCGCAACACGCTTCGCGATTACGATCCCGAACTCGACCAGCTCGAAGCGGCCCTCGAAAACCAGCACGCGCGACTCGTGCGTTCGCTGGCCGACAACTTGACGCGCGAATTGAAACGCAGCAGCGCCCTCTGGGAACGCCGACTGCTCGCGTCAGTGACGCAGTTGTGGGGTTTCAGTCCGTTCTCCTCGATCCTGCGACTGTATAACGCGATGGGCGGACTGATCGCCTCGCTCACGCTGTTGCGGGCCCGGTCGTCGGCCCAGATCGCCTTGGTCGGAGCGGTCCAAGGCTTTCGCTGGTTCCGGGCGCGCCAGCAAGAGCAGGCCGCCGAAGGCCGACTCGAGCGGCTCCCCGCCACGAGTGCCGACGACAACATCCTCCGCGAGGCCCAGGTCCTGATCGCCGGCTACGCCAAATCGAGCGGGTTCGATTCAGCCCTCGTTCAATCGGGCTCGCTGCAAACGCTCCGCAAACAGGCCCTGCAAGTCGAGGAAGAATTCCTCTCCGACGCCAGCCGGCGGATCGACCAGATCATCGACGGCATCGTGGCCCGCGACTCGGGCTGGTTCGTTCGACTCTGCTACGAGATGCTCTTCGCGATCTATCCCCTCTTCGTCCTCGTCCGCGTCGGCAAGAATTTCTTCTACGACTCGCTCGTCGGCAACGCCGACCTGATCGGCACCAGCTTCTACATCTCGGCCGGCCTGTTCTTCGTGCTGTGGTCGTGGCTCTTCGTGATGTCGTTCTGCCGCCGCCTCAGGCGCCATCTTTCCGGGGAAATCGAAACTCTCGCTCAGTCACTGGCCGAACAGCGAATCACCGGCGAGATGTTCCCCGAGCTCGCAGAAGCCTGCCGCCAGGCCCGCCTGCAGCGTTCCCGCCTCGACGCGATTGCCGTAACCGTCACCGGACTACAACCCGAGCGAACAGGTTCGTTCGGATCGCCGCGAACTGCGGCCCGTCGGCTCGTCACCGCTTAAGGGCGACTGAACCAAAGAAAAGAATTGACAGGGCGCTCGGCACCGTCCCCGAGTGGTCCACGGCTTGTCTCAAAGAAATCAGGCGTTCCCGTCGCCAAGTCGGCGGCCCGCTGCCAGACAATCGGTGTTTGAAATTGGCCCGTGGTCTTTCCCGACTTCGGTCTGGTCACACGCGAGTAGAACACGTCCGGCCGTGCGTTGAGGGGACTGAAAGAGAGATGTCGGGAGCTCGATGCGCGGTTGATGATCTCGCAAATGGCAAGCGACGCACGAAAGGATGACAGCTCGCGCGTTTTCGCGCGGTCGCGTCGCTTTCTGCGGGACGGCGTTTCTCGTGCACGCGCCGGCTGGAATCACGCCGGGCGCAAGCTGCGGTTGGGGTGCAACCTCGGATTTCCCAACCCATAGCCCGATGCAAAAGACAGCCAGCCCCCCTAGCGCGGCGCATATGAGACCCTGCAGGGCCCTGCCGCTGATTTGGTGCCCTGGCGAGCGAACGACCGGGCGACTGCCTCTGGGCGCGCTTTGTGACGCCAATCGAGCGGCCGCTGCTTCCGCCACGCCGATCGCTTCGACGCTCAGAAACGACTTCTGCGAGGCAACGGCGTCGGTTCCTCGTCCTTCGTTCGGCAGTGCGCCTGGCATCGCCGGCTCGGCCGGCAGATCCCCACATAACAAGGAGAGAGCAGGCTCGAGCACCTGTTTAAGTTCTCGGCAGCGGGGACAGTTTAGAAGATGTTCCGCGAGTTCGGTTGTGTCCGCCCACGCGGGATCGGTCAGCGCATCGAATGCATCGTCACAGTTCATTGGATCTCTCCTCGTCTCCGAGAAGTCGCTCGGACAGTTTGCGGAGCCCACTGCGCACCCGTAACTTCGCGCCGCCTAAGCTCACGCCCATGGACTGGGCAATTTCTTCGTACTTTAGGCCGGCGAAAAAGCGGAGACGAATCGCGTCAGCTTGAGCGTCAGGCAACTCGTTCAGAAACCCTTGCAATTGCGCGCCGCGTTCGCGGATGAGCAGGGCCGCTAATGCCGTTTCAGACGTAGACGGATCGGCGATGTTCGCGCGATCGCTCGTGTCGAGTGTCGAGCGGGACACGACCTGTGGTCGGCGATTGAGGCGCTTTCGCTCTGCGCGGCAAAGATTCAGCAGAATCGTCCAGAGCCACGTCCGAAAGCGAAATGCAGGATTAAACGTGTGGCGAGACGCAAAGACGGCCAGAAACGTCTCTTGGACGACGTCTTCGGCCAGTGCCGCATCATTGAGCATTCCGCTTGCGACCCGGAGTAGCGCGGGCCTGTAGCGTTCGACGAGAACCTCGAAGAAGGAGAATTCCCCTTCCTGGATCCGTCGCATGAGTTGGTCGTCGTCCGAGTGCATCTGGTCTCGTTGCCGAATGGACACTTGACCGAATATCGGGTTGTCGTGGAGACCGTATCCGGCGTTCTGAGATTATCGATCCTGCTACCGCCGATGAGTCGCCAGACGCATTATCAATCGCGATGGGATCCTCAACAAGCGTTCACCGCGGCGGGGTGGCATGTCCCACGGGTCGGCGTGGGCATGTCTTGCTTGCAGTTCGCGTGCTCACGTGACCGGGACTAAGCCTTATCTGGCTTGGTCGCCCCGACCAGGCGGGTTGCCGCCCAGGGGCCGGCGCCGTACCAGAAGCGATAGCCGAGCGATCGGCGTTCGGTGATCTTCAGGCCGCAGGCCTCGAGCTCGCGGGCGTACGTGCGCGTGTGGCGGATGTCGGCGATCGCCAGCTTGCCGCCTGGCTTGAGCACTCGGGCCGCTTCGCGGAGCGCCTTCGCACGCTCGCCCGCACCGGGCACGTTGTGAATCGCCAGCGAGCTGACTACCACGTCGAACGAGCCGTCGTCGAAGGGGAGCCGGCGCATGTCGGCAGTGTGCAACTCGAATCGCTCGGCCACGCCCTCGAGGGCCGCGTTTTTGCGCGTGACCTCTTCGGCATTGCCCGATTGATCCGTGGCGCTCCAGACGTCGACGCCGACGGCCCGTCCGCGGGGCAGGCGCTGGGCGGCCATCAAGAGTACCGCGCCGCGGCCGCAGCCGACGTCGAGCAGCCGCTCGTCTCCTTTGAGCTCGAGCCGATCGAGCAGCTCGGCCCAGACGGCAAACTTGCCCGCGCGGGTGGTGTAGGTGTAGAAGCCGGCGTTGAGAAACAGCCAGAGCCCGGCAAAGCCCGGGGCGAGAACGGAAATTCGATTCGGCATCCCTTCCGCACCCTCACCGTCCCACAACCGCCACAGGCAGAGGGCGAGCAGGGCGGCGCCGCCGAGAGCCATCAAGATTGGAGCGTAGGGTGCGTCGAAGCCGTAGGCGCCGCGGCGCGGAGGGTGAGGACTCACGGCGAAACCACAGTCACTAGAGAGATCACGATCTTGAGAACGAAAGGAATTCGCACGGAGGGCATTGTGCTCAAGCATCGATGGCCAGTCAACGAGCGGTCGCGATAGAACTTGCGTCGAATTCGCGCTGCTCTCACCAAACCTGAGGTGGAAATTGAAAGTTTGGGCGATTTTCTATCGCCCCCTCTGTTGCACTGACCCCCTCGCAAAAGGTGGCAGCTCCTGCCACCTTATTAACCGACCACCCCTACGCCTGAGGATTCCCTGGCGCAGCCGCCGGTATTCGTCGCAGTCCACGATGACGAGGGCGGGGGGGCCGAGCTTTAGTAGGCCGAAGGGGGATGGGCTGCGGTGCGAGTCGCGGGCTTGGCGGCAAGAATTTTAGAAGTTGTTTCCACGCGCATGGAAACTCGGGCTCGGCGACCGCAATCTGGCTTGGTAAAATGACGGGATCCCCCTTTTCTTTCGGTGCGGAGCGGTTCAGGGTCCGCGCGGCCCCGCCGCCGGGGACGAGATACCCGGCGGGGACAAAAAATTTCGTCCCCGGCGGGGTCCCGGCGGGGTGGGGATCCTTTTTTGTATTGGGAGACAAGGATCCCTGGCGCTCTGGCCACAGGCTCTACCGCCGGGACGCGATCACGGGACGGGACAAGTCCGCTGGGACGGGACACGATCGTTGATTGGTGGGACAACTTCACCGAACGACAACTTGTCCCACTTTAATGCTAGTTCGCAAAACGACTTAGGGGAACGACCGCTGGGACGGGACACTTTCACGGATCGGGGGGAGGTGGGTCGGGACACTTTCGTTCATGGAGTTCCCCAGGAATCGTGGGCGCTCAGAGAAGAGTGTAATCTCTTCAAAGAGGAGGCCCAGAGATGAGTCGGAAGTATCGGACGTACACGGAAGAGTTTAAGCAAGAAGCGATCAAACTGGTGACGCAGGAGGGTTACAAGATCGCGGAAGCGGCGCGGAGTTTGGGGATTCCCGAGAATCTGTTGGGCAAGTGGAAGCGGCGGGCGGAGGGCGGCAACGCGGGTCCATCCCCAGGTTCACTTCCCGGCGACGAGCGTGCGGAGCTGGAGCGTCTGCGTGCGGAGAATAAGCGGCTGTTGATGGAGCGTGACATTTTAAAAAAAGCGGCGGCCTTCTTCGCGAACGAGAAGAAGTGAGGTACGGGTTTATCCGGGAACATCGGAGGGTGTGGCCGCTGAGCGTGCTGTGCTCGGTGCTGGGTGTGGCTCGCAGTGGGTTTTACGCCTGGCGGAAGCGATCGGTGAGCCGGCGCCGGCAGCGTCAGGAGCAGCTGTTGGAAGCGATGCGGGAGATCCATGGCCAGAGGCACAAGCGGAGTTACGGGAGTCCGCGGATGCAGCGGGAGCTCGTGGCGCAGGGACATCGGGTGAGCGAGAACACGGTGGCGCGATTGATGAGGCAGAGCGGGTTGCGAGCGACGACGGCCCGAAAGTTCCGGCACACGACCGACTCGAATCATCGGCTGCCGGTGGCCCCAAACGTGTTGGATCGACAATTCGAGGCGCGTGGTCCCAACGAGAAATGGGTCTCGGATATCACGTACGTGTGGACCGACGAAGGCTGGTTGTACCTGGCGGCGGTGGAGGATTTGTACTCGCGGAAGGTCGTGGGCTGGTCGCTGGGAGAGCGGCTGACGAGCGAGTTGGTGAACGAGGCCTTGCGGATGGCGATCGGCCGGCAGCTGCCGATGGTGGAACTTCTGGCGCATTCGGATCGTGGCAGCCAATATGCCAGCGGAAGTTATCAACGGCTGCTGGCGTCGCGTGGGATCACGTGCAGTATGAGCCGCAAGGGGAATTGCTGGGACAACGCGCCGATGGAGAGTTTTTTTGCGACGCTGAAGAAGGAGTTGGTGCACCAAGAGCGGTACGCCACGCGCGAGGAAGCGCGGCAGAGCCTGTTCGAGTACATCGAAGTCTTTTACAACCGGGTGCGGAGGCATTCGGCGATCGGCTACCAGAGTCCGACGAGGTTCGAGGAAGCGGCTTGATGCTCCCTCGAACCTCACCCACAAAGGCAACGTCCGGAGTCGCCATCGTCTCCGCCAGCCGTCAGTCGCCACCGAGGGTGAGCGACCGACGACCGGCTCCGACGAAGGCAACTCCTCCAAGGGCATTGCCTGCACGGAACAACCCATCACCCGCGCCCACGAAACCTGGGGAAGTTCAAGTTGACCCACCAGAAAGTTGACCCACCGCGCGGACAGGGACTCGGGAGCCCAGCGGACTGGAAGTGGGGGGCAAGAGGGGGACGGGACTGATTCGCAGTCGCCGGGCGGATCACCGGGCGTCGGACAAGATTTCGATCGCGCCTGAGGCAACATCGTACATTGCACCCACGATCAGGATTCGCCCCTGGTCGACGAGGGCGCTCAGCGTTTGGCTCTGCTGGGCGATCGCAGCCACTGTGTGGAGGACGTTGGCGCGGGCCACGTTGTCGACGAGCGAGTTCTGTTCGGGTGTCGGCAGTTGGTCATAGTCGCGGGTGGCGTTGGAACCGATGGCTGCCTGAATGTCTCGCAGGATTGGCTCGATGTGCTGGCAGCCGGTGACCTTGTCGAGCGGCTCTGTCAGGCGGGCCGTCTTGACCGCCGTGGTCACCGCGCCGCAGCGGGTGTGGCCGAGGACGAGGATCAGCTTGGCCCCGGCGACCGCACAGGCGTATTCCATGCTGCCCAGCACATAGGCGCTGACCACGTTGCCGGCGATGCGGACGCTGAAGATGTCACCCAGGCCCAGGTCGAAAATCAATTCGGCGGGGCTGCGCGAGTCGATGCAGCTCAGCACGACGGCCAGCGGATGCTGCCCGGCGGCGGTGGCGCGGACCTGGCCGACGAGGTCGCGCGTCAGGCGCTTGCCGCTGCGGAAGCGCTCGTTGCCGACTTTGAGGACCTCGAGGACTTGCTGGGGAGTGATTTGGCTCTGCAGTTCGCGCGTCGAGTAGTCGACGTACTGCACTTGATCGGCGATCTGATACTGCTCGCGGAAGCCGACGACGCTCACTTCGACACCGCGCGCCGGTGCCGTCTTCTCGCGGAAGTCGCGGATCAGGTCGAGGATGTCGGGGTCGATGTAATCGGTGTCGACGGCATCGAGCAGGACGTGGCCTCCCGGCGGCACGTCGTCGAAAATTTTGGACAAAGCGGCGCGGTTCAGAAAACTGACCTGGTTGGCGAGCGAGACGTGCAGCACGTCCCCGCCAAGATGTTTTTCCTCGAAGCGGCGGATCGGCTGGCGCAGATTGCTGATCAGGATAAAGCCTAATCCGGCAGCCAGACCGATTAGGACCCCGGTGAGGAGGTTGGTGAAGATGATCGCGACCACGGTCAGGACGAAGGGCAGGAACTGATAGCGTCCCTCGCTCCACATCTGCTTGAAGAGTGCAGGCCGGGCCAGTTTGGTGCCGGTGATCAGCAGAATCGCCGCCAGGCAGGAGAGGGGAATGGCGTTGAGGAAACTGGGGATCAACAGCACGCAGCCCAAGAGCAGCACACCATGCACGATCGTCGAGAGTTTGGTCTTGCTGCCCGAATTGACATTCACCGAGCTACGCACGATCGCCGAGCTGATCGGCAATCCGCCAATCAGGCCGCACATCACGTTGCCGATGCCCTGCACCCACAGTTCCCGACTGGGCGGCGAACTGCGCTGTTGGGGATCGATTTTGTCGACGGCCTCCAGATTCAACAGCGTCTCGAGCGATGCGACCGCCGCGATCGTCAAACCGGCCGTGTAGACGGCGGGGTTCAACCATTGCGAGAAGTCGGGCGACTGCAAAAAGCCGAAGAATTCCGTGAGTTTCGCAGCGACCGGCACTTGAACCAGATGCGTGGACTGGATCAGCCAAGATCCGCCGACCCGCTGCAGCAGCAGGTTGCCGGCAAGTCCGAAGAGTACAACGGCCAGCGGTGCCGGAACGGGCAGCTTCTTGAGCAACTTCGACCGCTCCCACGCAATCAAGATCGACAACGATCCGAGCCCGACTACGGCAGCACCCGGCTGGAACCGGAACAGGACTTTCCAGAGATCGGAGAACGTATTCTCGCTATCGGCGGGTTGGTAGAAGGACATTTCGCCTTCGGGGTCGGCATCCCAGCCGAGCATGTGGGGCGTCTGCTTGAAGATGAGGAGCAGACCGATCGCGGCCAGCAGGCCCTTGATTACACTCGATGGAAAGAAGGCCGCGACGAACCCTGCTCGAGCCACACCCAGAGCGATCTGGACCAGGCCCGCGAGGACGACTGCCAGCAGGAAAGTGTCGAAGGAACCAAGAGCGATCAGCTGCGCGACCACGATGGCCGACAATCCCGGGGATGGTCCGCTCACGCTCGTGTGCGAGCCGCTCAAAACTCCCACTACGAGGCCGCCGACGATACCCGCCAGTACGCCAGCAAAGAGCGGAACATCTACGTCCGGCGCTTTCGAGGCCAGGGCGACGCCCAAACACAAAGGGAGCGCCGCCAAGAACACGACCAGACCGGCGGTGAGGTCGCTCCGCAGGTTGCTTGCGGAGAAAGTGCCGAGTGACGGACGCTGTAGCTGCGACATTGAGTCGTTGTTCTTGGGAAGGATGGCTCACGACACCGCTGCACGCGGGACGCTCAAATTACAACGATCCCATCGGGCAAGCAACGATCGGTTCCCCGCAAAGCCGGCAGTTTTCGCACGCTGATTTTACGGCGCACAGGCCTCGGGATACGATATTCACGCGGTGCCGACGCGTCCGCTTCTGGATTCGCCGTTCGTTCGGCGAGCCACGGCACACCTGACGAATCGACGCGCCCGCATGCGACTCATCTCGAAATCGGACGGATTTGGGCTGGCTGTCAAAGTTGTGCCGGGCTCTTCGCGGCAGAGAATTGTCGGCGAATACGCCGATGGGCTCAAGATTACCGTCATCGCGGCGGCCGAAGGGGGCGCGGCGAACAAGGCCGTGATCGAACTGTTGGCGGAAGCGCTGCAAACCGCTCCGGCCAGCGTGCGTATCATTCATGGTCACCGCAGTCCTCGCAAAGAAGTGCTAATCGTCGGGCTGACGGCCGAAGAGATCGAGCGAAGGCTCCTGCCTGGAAGCTGAACACAAGGACCGCGGAACTCGATGTCTGAAGCTGATCGCTCGACCGTCACGCGGCGTGGCCCGGCAAAGTCGCTCGTCATTCTGCCGTCGATTGGAGCCGTTCCGCACGCGGATGGACAAATCACAATCACGCGCAAGTTCCTCGACGGCGTGGCCGAGATGGCGAGGCACTGGGATGGCCCGGTCGAAGTCATCCTGCCGCCGATCGATGCAACGACCAACAATCTCGACTCGGTCCGCATTGACCCGCGTGAGGTCGGCGTCTCGGTGAAGGTTGTGCCGTTCGAGGCCGCACAATTGAAGCCGGAGTTGGCGGGCGCCGGCATCGTGCTGGCAACGGTTTACTACCTGCTCAACGACGCGGCCGAGTGGTGCCGACAAGTCGGCGTGCCCTGCGTGTACGTTTCCGAATACACGCTCCAGACGCGCCTGCAGATTCTCGGCGCCGAGGTCTCGAATCCACTCGTCCGGGCCCGGCGGAGATTCTGGGAATACGGACAGGAGCGCAAGATTCGGGCGGGCCTGCGGCTGGCCGCCGGCGTGCAGTGCAACGGCACGCCGACCTACGACGCGTATCAGCCGATCTGTGCCAATTCGCTATTGTTCTTTGATGGCCGCGTCGAGCGCCGCATGCTGATCTCGCCCGACGAACTGGTCCGGCGGTTGGAGTATCTGAAAAGCGGCCGCCCGCTTCGTCTGGCATTTTCCGGCCGATTCATCCGCATGAAGGGAGCCGACCATCTGCCGCTCGTCGCCCGTGAACTCAAACGCCGCCAGGTGCCGTTCGAGATGACCCTCTGCGGCGACGGAGTGCTGGCCGACGGCATGCGGCAACAGATTCGCTCGCTGGGGCTGGAAGACTGCGTCCGCATGCCCGGCGTCCTCGATTTCGCCAACGAGCTGCTTCCGCTCGTGAAACGAGAGGTTGATGCCTTCGTCTGCTGCCACCGGCAAGGCGATCCCTCTTGTACTTACATTGAAACGATGTCGTGCGGCGTGCCCGTGATCGGTTACGACAACGAAGCGCTCGCCGGCCTGTTGCGGCGGGTTCCCGCGGGAGTCGGCGTGCGGATGGATGACGTTTCGTCCTTGGCGGACGCGCTCGCTCGGCTGCATGCCGACCGCCCATCGTTGGCCACGATGTCACGGCGGGCCCTGGACTTTGCGGCGCAAAATACCTTCGAGGAAACCTTCCGCAAGCGGATGGAGCACTTGCAGACTCTTGTGGCAGATGCCGAGCGAAAGGTCACCTCTTCTTTGCGAGCGTGATTCGATGCAACGTGTGGGCCATGGGATTGCGCTGGCCGCGGGCGCCGTCGGTCATCAAATGGCTCGTGCCGACAACCCGAGAGCCGCGCGGGACGTTGACCTAATTGGGCAAGAACTGGATCACAAACACTGAGGGCTGCGACCCAACGGTCGTCATTCCGACGATCATGGGCTGCCACTGCAGCGCGCCGGAGCAGGTCGTGTCCAGCTTACAGAGTTCTTTCAGTTTGCCTTCGTGATTGGCTTGCGGCAGAGTTTTCGCGGAGAGCTGCAGCCGCAGCTGGGGCTCACCGGGCCCTTTTTGACTCATTCGACGCGAAGCCTCCAGCACGCATGGCTGTTGGAACTTCACCAACGCGGTCGACTCGAATTGCGCCCCATCAACCGGATCGAAACCGACGACCATCTGCGTTGCCATCCGCAGCTCGCCGAAACCGACTTGCTTCCGCAGTCGCTCGAGCGGCGCACTCCACTCGGTCGGAACGGCCGCCGCGTCGGCGCCCGCCAGCGACTTGTCCACCAGCCAGACGATTCGCAGCGAAACGCCTTCGCGCGGCCGAGGCGTCGGCGGCGCCACGTCGAGCTTCCCCACCAGGGCCTTCAATCGAGCGAGTCCATCTTCGGGACCGCTGGCAAAGAAAGTCTTTGTCCGCTCATCCGCGTAACTGTTGATGCCGTTTTCGTTCAACGAGAGTTGGTTTATCGCCGCCCGAACTTCGCTCGGGCTGGCAAAATGGAGTTTGAGGGCCACCAGTTTTGGTTCGGCGCTATCACGCTCGACGGGCTGATCCAATTTCAGAAGCAGCGCCGCGATCGCGTTCTTCGTAGGCCGGTCGACGAAGGCAAGGATTCGGTTCATGCGGGTGTCCACGGCGAAGCGCGGCGCAACTTGATGCGCGTTTGCCGGCGCATCATCCGCCTTTTTGACCAGCACGCTCTGGATCATCCGCAGCGCCAATTCCGCCTGGACGTCATGCAATGGAAACATATAGAGCGTCGGCTCATCCGACGCTGCGGTCTGTGCGCGCGACTTTTCTTCCTCGGTCGGCCCGTGCTTCGGGCTCTGCTGGCCGAATGCGGATATCGTCAAGCCGCACATGCACAAGATCAGGGACAACGTCATTCGGCGGAGATTCATCGGTTTGCTCCCGCAAGTTTGAGGGAAGTTGGGGCGGCTGAAGGTCGGGCTCAATTCGTGTGGCCCACGGCCGGTACAGTCGGATAGAGCCACACCACGGTGACATTCGGCTCTCCAATGTCGATCGGCACGCCGATCACGTCGTCGGAAAATTCGACCTTCGGCCGCACCGGCGTTTTCGCCCCGGTCGGCTTGGAAAGTTCCGGTCGGCTCAGTGGCGCTTTTGCCAATTCGTGGTGCGGGGGACGCGGCTGCAGGATGGAGGCAAAGAACAGGGCCGCGACAAGCGAAGCCAAGACCAGGGCTGCGACCTTCCACTTCTGCAAGTCGGGCCACTTCTGCAAGTCGGAACTAGCGGGCGGCGTCGGGACCGCGGCCCCGGCCTGAAGGCGTTCCAAAAGCGAAGGACTCGGGTTTTCCAGTTCGCCCGTCGCCGTCTCCAAAGCGCGGCAGAGCGTTTGCCATTCGTTCACCGCGAGGCGACAAGACTCGCAGGTCGCGAGATGCTGGTCGAACGCCGACCGCCGCTCCGCGGGCAAGTCGCCCGCCAGGTAATCGTCGAGTGAATCACAAAGAACAAAGTCGTCGGTCAGGTCATTCATCGGTGCTTGTCGTTCCCGATCGAAGGTCGGAGTTGATCGCCGTCTTTTCCGTTTGCTCGCGCATTCGCTTGCGGGCCAGGCTGAGATTGACCTTCACGGCGTTCATGCTGATTTCCAAAACATTGGCCACCTCGCCTGCCGCAAGCCCTTCAACCGCGACCAGGTACAGGACGGTGCGTTGTTGCACGGGCAGGCTGTTGAGCAGGCCGAGGGTTCGCTCGAGGCTCTCACGCAATTCGCTGCACCCCTCGGGCGTCGGTTCCGGGTCGGGCGCGTCTTCCGGCTGAGGCGACCACAGGGCGCTCCGGACCCGGCTTTGCCGCAGCTCGTCTTTCCAGATATTGGCGGCGATGCGGAACAGCCAGACCCGCTCGGCCCGGTTGTCCTTGAGTTGCGAGCGGCTCTTCCAGGCACGCAGAAACGTCTCCTGAGTCAGAATCCTCCGCGCGATGGCGATCTCCCGTGAGCGCAGCGCGAGGCGGTACACGTGCGGGACATGCTCGGCCAGCCATTCGCGCACCGATCACCTTCAAGGGCTTGAGGGATGAGCGTTGGTCGCGGCAATCGTGGAACTCGGCGGCAGCAATGTTGTCCGCAGTCTACCCAACAAGACGAGGAAAACGCGAAAAGGTTAAAGTCAATTTCGAGATTTTGCCCATCCGCGGGTTGTGCCAAGAATCAAAGCTGCTTCACGCGTCTGATACGATGGACCGTGAGGTTGCCTCGCAGTGTTCGAACACCGGGTCTGGCAGCGAGCCTTATCCATGCGTCTGAAGTCCTCTCACGGGTCGTCCTTTGGACAAGAACAAAGGCAAGACGTTGGCGAATTTGTCCTGACGGATTCGGTCTATGAGCCCCACTTGCGAGTGCCCAGGCATTCGCACGAACTGGCTTACTTCTGCATCGTCTTGCGGGGCAGTTACACGGAACGCTATGGCAACAACAGTCGGAGCTATTCACCGGGAAGCGTCGTGTTCCACCCGGCGGGGGAGACGCATTCCGACCAGTTCGATGACGTCGGCGGACACATTTTCAACGTCGCCCTCACTCCTCGATGGCTCGAACGGATGGACGAGCGCTACCGTGTCCTGACTCGCACCGACCACGTGCAAGGCGGACGGGCGGCCTGGATTGCGCGGCGCATTTATGCCGAATTTCTGAATCCGGATGATCTTTCGCGCTTGGCGGTCGAAGGCCTGGCCTTGGAGATTCTCGTCGAGGCGTCCCGGCACGCGCGCGGTCGTCGGAATCCCGCTCCCCCTCGGTGGCTCTGCCGGGTCATCGACCAGCTGCACGATCGATTCGCCGAGCGCTTGTCGTTGACGCAAATCGCCCTAGACGCCGGCATCCATCCGCTCCACCTGGCGCGCGTGTTCCGGCGTCACTGTCGCTGTTCCGTGGGCGACTACGTCCGCAAACTTCGCCTGGAATTTGTCTGCCAGCAGGTTGCCGCTTCCGAGGCTCCCTTGGTCGAAATCGCGCTGGCCGCCGGCTTCTCCGACCAGAGCCACTTCTGCAAGAGCTTCCGGTCCCTCACGGGCATGACTCCGTCCCAGTATCGGAACATCGCGCGGCAGCGCTAGCCCGGGCCAAGCGCGCTTGCCCGATACAAGACTGCCGGCCGCATTCGGCTAAGCTTCGGGATACCGCGTGGCAAGACGAGGGTCCGGACCGGTCCGCGAACCGCGCCTCTTCGACAACCTGATTCTGCGCTCCTGAGACATTCCGACATGAAGCAGCTGCTTGTTGTGTTGTCCCTGCTTGCCTGCGGGACCGCGGTTCAGCCGGCGGTCTCAGCGGAAGATGCGCAAAGCTCGGATGCTCAGTGCGACCTGGTCATCAAGGTTCAACCCGCTCAGCGGCGGCTGGAGGCGTCGGGCACCGTGCGCTTGCCGGCGGCCAAGACCGCCCGCGAATCGGTGGCCTTCTCGCTCAGGGCAGACATGAGCGACCTCCGCATCGAATTCTTGTTTCCGCAGGCGTGCGTGGGGGCGGCGGATGTGCGCGCGAAGGCCGCGCCTCAGCCCGGCCAAGACACCGAATGGACCGTGCGACCGCAGCACCCATTTCCGGCCGACTCGGACATTTCGTTGAAGTTCTCCTACGCCGGAGGCAAGAAGCAAAGCTTCGTCTTCTACCTGGGGTCCGCGGGCTGCTTCGCCGGCGGTCCCAACAGCGCGTGGTATCCCCAATTCGATTCTGGCCGAAGCACGGGCTCACTTCGCTTCGAGGTCCCCAAGGGATGGATCGTCAAGGCGACCGGAAACCCGGTGAAAACCGGCGATCAGGGCGCCGCGTCGATATTCGAGTTCACCGTGATAGAGCCGTCGATGTATTCGTTTGCGATCGGCAAGTACATCGTCCGACGCCATGAAGGGAAAGTGCCCACGACGGTGTACCTGCTGCGGGACCGGCCATTCGCGAAGAAAATGGTGGAGGGTCTCGGAAAGGTGTTGGACGTACTCGTCGGCGAGTTTGGGCCTTATCCCTACGGCAAAGAGTTTGCCATCGTAGAGACGCCATCGCCTCAATCGGAGATGTCGGGTTTCAGCGGGGCGTCGGTCGAGGGTTTCATGTTCGTCACGACCGCCTCGCTTCGGGGAGGGTTTAACCTGGCGCTGTTCGGTCACGAACTCAGTCACCAGTGGTGGGGCAACCTGGTCAAACATGCTGGAGGGAAGGGCGCCTACATGCTGGACGAGGCTATGGCGCAATACGGCTCCTTGCGCTGCGTGGAGGAGATCGAGGGCCCAAAGGCGGCCGCCCGCTATCGATGGACCGGTTACCCGGGCTATTCGAATATGCAATGCGGTCGCGGTGCACTGCAGATGTGGGCCAAGGGATCCGATCACGCCCTGGACGATCTCCCTTCCCCGAGCCTGGTCTCCCATAACCTCGCCGATAGCAAAGGATTTCTCGTCTACCATCTGCTGGCGCGCACGATCGGCCCGGATCGGTTTCGACAAGCACTTCATAAGGTCACCGAGCAGCACGCGTTCGGAACCCTATCGTGGCACGACTTTACTCAGGCGGTCCAGGACGCGGGGGGAAAAGACCTTGGCTGGTTTTACGACCAATGGTTCACTCGCACGGGCGCCCCGGTTCTCTCCCTAAAATGGGTCCAGGAGCAGGACAAGTTGCGCTGCACGATCCGCCAGAGCGAACCGACCTATCAGCTCACTATGCCGCTGTACGTCGAGTTCGCGGGTCACGACCCGGCAACGCACGAAGTAGAAGTCCGCGGAGTCCAGACGGAGGTTTCCCTGCCGGCGCCTGCTCGCGTTACTGCGGTGACGCTCGACCCGCTCTATCACGTCCCGCATATGACGCCCGCGATCAAGGATGAACTCACGAAGGCGGCGGGCCGTTAGGCGCAGCGCCCGGCTCGCTGCGATCCGGAAGCGTCGGTAAGCTCTCGTCTCGATCGGCCCGCGTGCGGCACTCGTGGAACTGCGCCGGCAACAAAGATGTCCGCGGTCCCATGCCACGATTTTCCCGCCGCATGCCTGCTCTCCGGCTCTCGCGCACGCAATAATGTCTGCCAGCACCGAACCGCAGTTGCTGGTCCAGGCGAAAATCCAATCGTATGAAAACCATCATCGAGCCATTCCGGATCAAGGTTGTCGAACCCCTGCATATGCGCACGCGCGACGAGCGCGAGGCGATCGTGCGGAAGGCCGGTTTCAACATGTTTTTGATTCCGGCCGAAGATGTGCTGATCGATTTGCTCACCGATAGCGGCACCGGGGCCATGAGCAGCCTGCAGTGGGCGGGCGTGATGGCCGGCGACGAGAGCTACGCCGGCTCGCCCAGTTTTTTCCGCTTTGAAAGTGTCTTGCGAAAGATCACCGGCTTCGAGCACATCCTGCCGACGCACCAGGGGCGCGCGAGCGAGCGCATTTTGTTCGAGCTGGTGGGCGGGGCCGCACGCGTCGTCCCCAACAATGCCCATTTCGATACGACGCGGGCCAACATCGAACATTCCGGAGCCGAGGCCGTCGATCTGCCGATTCCTGAGGCCCGCAACCCGCGCCTGCGGCACCCATTCAAGGGCAACATGGACGTGGCCGCACTCGAAGCGCTGATCGAGCGGGTCGGCCCGCCCAATATTCCTCTCGTGATGTGCACGGTTACCAGCAACAATTTCGGCGGCCAGCCGGTGAGCCTGGAAAATCTGCGAGCCATTCGTAAGGTCTGCGATCGGTTTCAGATTCCTCTGTTTCTCGACGCGTGCCGGTTTGCGGAAAACGCCTGGTTCATCAATCAGCGAGAAAGCGGTCAACACGACCGGCCGGTCGACGCGATCGTGCGGGACATGTTCGACCTGGCCGACGGGGCCACCATCAGTGCCAAGAAGGACGGCCTGGTGAACATCGGGGGCGTGCTCCTCTTGCGCAACCAGGCCCTGTTTGAGCAGGCCAGCAACTTGCTGATTCTCACTGAGGGTTACGTCACGTACGGCGGCCTGGCCGGTCGCGATTTGGAAGCGATGGCCCAGGGATTTCAAGAAGTCTTGGACGAGGATTATCTTCGCTATCGCATTCGCAGCGCCGAGTACGTTGGTGAACGACTTCTGGCGGCGGGCATTCAGATCATTGAGCCGCCGGGAGGGCACGCGGTGTACATCGACGCGTCCGCCTTTTGCCCTCGCATCCCGCCCTCGCAGTTTCCCGGTCAGGCGCTGGTCGTCGCGCTGTATCGCCATGCCGGCATTCGCGGCGTGGAAATCGGATCGGTGATGTTTGGCGGAGGCGGCCACGCAAGCCCGGCGCTGGAATTGGTTCGCCTGGCCTTTCCCCGTCGCGCCTACACGCAATCGCATATGGATTACGTGGTCGAAGCGACGATCGAGGTCTTTCAACAGCGTGACAAGCTGCGAGGTTTACGAATCATCTCGGAGCCGCCGGCGCTGCGGCACTTTTTGGCGCAATTCGAGGAGATCTGAGCGGAATCGCTGTTGCCGTACAGACTGGACGCGATTGCGAACCCGTCCTCCAAGCCCGCGCAAAAGATTTGACAGCCACTACCGCACCGGTGGATGATGGCCCAGTGCCTTTCCCGCTGCTGTTTCTACACCCTGATCGGCGCCAATGACGGGATCCGAAGCTATGCAATCCGACCGGCGACAATTTCTTCAAGCGAGTTTGCTCGGAGCGGCTGCTGCCGCCTTGACGGTCGATCCAGCCACGCCTGCGACCGGGGCTGAGAGCAAAGCGACCAGCAAGGTCGAGCCGTTCGAGCTGAACGAGCTGACCATTGACGACCTGCAGCAGGCAATGAAGTCGGGCAAAGAAACTGCTCGTTCGCTCGTCAGAAAATATCAGCTTCGCATTGAGGCCGTTGACCAAAAGGGGCCGGCGCTCAACAGCGTGATCGAATTCAATCCCGATGCTCTGGAAATCGCAGAGACGCTCGACAAGGAACGTAAGGCGAAAGGAGCTCGCAGCCCGCTGCACGGCATCCCGGTGCTCATCAAAGACAACATCGACACCGCGGACCGCATGCACACCACTGCCGGCTCGCTGGCGCTTGTGGATGCCCGACCACCTGAGGATGCGTTTCTCGTTCGGCGCTTGCGCGACGCGGGTGCCGTCATCTTGGGGAAGACCAATCTCAGTGAGTGGGCCAACATCCGTTGCAGCTACTCCACCAGCGGCTGGAGCGGCCGCGGCGGGCAGACCAAAAATCCCTACGCGCTCGATCGCAACCCGTGCGGATCCAGCTCCGGATCGGGTGCGGCTGTCGCCGCCAACCTTTGTGCGATCGCAGTCGGCACCGAGACCGACGGCTCGGTCGTCGCCCCGTCTTCGGCCAACGGCATCGTGGGCATGAAGCCGACCGTCGGCCTCGTGAGTCGGACGGGTGTGATCCCGATTTCGCAGTCACAGGACACCGCCGGCCCGATGTGCCGGACCGTTCGCGACGTGGCCATCCTGCTGGGCGCCCTTGCGGCGAGCGACCCAACCGACAAAGCCACCACCGACGAAAAGCGGAAGGCGCTCGCCGACTACACCAAGGCGCTCGATCCGCGCGGGCTCAAGGGAGCGCGGATCGGCGTGGCCCGCAATTACTTTGGCTTTGACGACACGGTCGACGCGGTGTTGAGCCACTCGCTCGATGCGCTCAAGCACGAAGGAGCAACGCTCGTCGATCCCGCCGACATTCCCAACATGGACAAAGTCGGCGAGTCGGAACAGACGGTGTTCATGTACGAACTCAAGGCCGGGCTGGCCGCCTACTTTGCCCGCTTGGGCAAGAGCGCGCCCGTCCGCTCGTTGAAAGACGTGATCGAATTCAACGAAAAGCACAAGAAACGCGAGATGCCCTACTTTGGACAAGACCTGTTCGAGAAGTCGGTGAAGAAGGGTCCACTTTCGAGCTACGAATATCAAGAGGCGCTGGCGCGTTGCCGCCGGCTGGCGCGCACCGAGGGGATCGACGCGATCATGGACAAGCACAAGCTCGATGCCTTCGTCGCCCCGACGCTCAGCCCGGCCTGTCTCACCGACCTGGTGGTGGGCGATCGCTGGCGCGGCGAAGCGTCGACCGCGGCCGCCGTTTCCGGCTACCCGAGCATCACCGTGCCCGCGGGTTTCATCTTCGGGCTGCCCATCGGTCTGCTGTTTTTCGGCCGGGCCTGGAGCGAAGCGACGCTGCTCAAACTGGCGTACTCCTTCGAGCAAGCGACGAAGATCCGCAAGCCGCCGCGATTTTTGCCGGGTGCCGAGCTCTATGCCTGAAATTCAAGCCGTTTGAACCGGTTTCGTTCAGACAAACGAAATCAAGCCGCGCGTCTTAATCTTAGGAATGCAATGGCACGTCGGCGCGTCTAAGGGATGCGCGGAGATCCGGTCGCCTGAGGCAACATCGAGAGGGAGCGAACGTCGTGTCCCGAATCCACCCGGTTCGGTTCCTGGTCGCACTTGGGTTATTTGCGTGCCCGACGCTCGCGCAGGCTGAAACACCGCCGGCCGGAGGCGCGCGGCTCACGTTCCGTTTGGACTCGGCCAACCCCGCCATGCGGTCCGACTCCCCGTTCGCCATCAATTGCCTCTTGAATTCCACCTTCACCGACGTGCTCAACGGCGAGCTTGATTTTGAATTCGTCGATGACAACGAAGTCTGCGTGCGGCTGCACGGCGACCCGATCGTGATCCCAAATGGTGACAGCGCGTTTCGCCTGGTGCTCCCGCCGATGCACGCTCGCCACAATGCGGCCGGGTTTGCCTGCCGAGTGACGTTCCGATCCACAAAAGGAACTTTAAACCTCGGAACTCACGACCTGTTAGTTCCACTGAAGGGCCGCCGTCAATTTCTAATCGCCGTCCCAAATCTGGGTAAAGGACCCGTCGCGCGCCTGGCCGGCCATCTGCGGCTCGATCTGTTTCGGCCTTCTCAATCCGATTTGCGCCGGGCCGATTTGGTGACCGTGCCCGTCGATCTCGAGCTGCGCGACATGCCGGCGCAAGCGATCGGGCTCTATCCGTATGACCTCTTGCTGCTTGCCGAGGAGGGTTTCAGCCGGCTCTCGGCGCGTCAACTCGAGGCGGTCGCCGAGTGGATTGAGCAGGGGGGCCGAGCCGTCGTCGTTCCGAGCGGAGTCTTGACCCCCGCGCACAAGCTCTTTCTCGAGCGCCTCACGGGTTGCGAGCCAGACGCGCCCGTTTTCGTGCTGGATCGCTTTGGACACCTTCAGGGAGACCTGACTGGCTCGAAACGCCGGTGGATGAAATGCCGCTTCGGTTTTGGACGGGCTCTGATTTTGCCGGCGGTGCCGCAATTCAACGAGGACGGCACTTTTCACGACATCAAGGAGCCGGCTTGGACTCGCGCCGTCTGCTTTGTCTGGAACGTCCGCGGCGACCAGACAGCCACCATCCTCCAGGCGGGAACTTGGACGCCGCCAAAGGAGCCGAAGTACAGCCTCCGGAACAGCCCGCTGGAGCCGATCGAGTTTGCACGAGCCGATGTACTGCGACAGATGCTCTTTCCTCGCGCCGTTCGGATTATGCCTTTCGGCGTCGTCATCCTGATCTTGTCCCTGTTTTTGCTGGCGGTCGCACCGGGCGACTATTTTCTCCATGGCTTGCTGCGTCGCCGGTGGTTCAGTTGGATTGTGTTTCCCACCACGTGTTTGCTGTTCACAGCCGCCACGGTCTGGATTGCCGAGGGCTATACCGGCCGAGCCGATCACCGAACCGAGTTGGTGATCGTCGATCTGGGAGCCGACGGCAAACCGCGGCGAACCTCGCGAATCGAGCATGTCCTGACGGCGGAGTCCCGGCCGCTTTCCAGCGAAGTGCACAGCGGAATCTTCGCGGTCACCGACATCCAGCCGGCAGCACCACGACGTCCAAAAGAGCAATCGTACCCGGGTGCGGCGGCCACTTGGGCAATCGACGAGGATGAGTTGGACCGAGATCGATTGAAATCGTTCCAGGCGATCGATTACGCCGGAACGCTGCCGTCACAATTCACAGTCACGCGACTTTCGCGGCAATGGTCGCCGAGCATGCACCGCCTGACCCGGCCCGGTGCGGATGTCACCATTCCAAGCGTCGCCTGGTCCGATCTCGACGTGCTTGACCTGGCGGCGGCGAGCGGACGGCAAACACTGCACGAGACGCTGCGCGGCGCCCTTCCCGGCTGTGAAATGTTGCTCGAGAGTGCTTCGCGCCAATTTGTGTCCCGTTCGGGAGAATCGGAACTGCGCGAGTCCACGCCGCAGGGGTGGGCCGACGTGATGGCAAGCCTGTCGCGGCGAATGGACTCCGGCCTGTTTTCGATCGTCTCCCACGTCGCCCCCAATGGCGCCGGCGACTTGGAAGACCTGGCGGTCGCCGACCCGGCGCGACCCGACGATTGGCTGTTGCAATTTGCCACGCGACAGGGCGACGAACTGATCGTCTACCGCCGGATGATGCGACCGAAGTCTAGCATGCAAACGGAACATGACCGATGACCGAAAAAGTCCAAGCTCCCCGACCGATGGTCGATATCCGGCACCTGTGGGTGAAGTACGGAAGCTTCGTCGCGGTGCGGGGCATCTCGTTCCAGATTCCGCGCGGCGAGGTGTTTGGCTTCATCGGCCCCAATGGCGCGGGCAAGTCCTCGACGATTCGCATTCTCGCGACTTTGCAACATCCCAGCGGCGGAACGGTGCGGGTCGACGGGATCGAAGTCCGCTCTGACCCGATGAAGATCCGGCGCAAAATCGGCTACATGCCCGATGCCTTTGGCCTCTACGAGGGTTTGACGGTCCGCGAGTACCTGCATTTCTTCGCGGCCGCTTACGACACGCTGGAAGTGCGTCGCGATCGGCTTGTCGACGACGTGCTGACGCTCACCGACCTCAGGTCCAAGATCGACGCCCAAGTCGACGGCCTGTCGCGCGGGATGAAGCAGCGGCTCGGCCTGGCGCGCGTCCTGCTGCACGATCCGGAGCTGTTGCTGCTCGACGAGCCCGCCAGCGGTCTCGACCCGCGCGCTCGGATCGAAGTCCGCGAGATCCTCAAGGAACTCTCCCGGATGGGCAAGACGATCCTGATCTCCAGCCACATCCTGCACGAGCTGTCGCAGTTGTGTACGCGGATCGGCATTCTCGAGGCGGGCCGCCTGATCACCGAAGGCTCACTCGAGGAAATCTACCGGCGGCTCGGGTTGATGCAGCTCGTGCACGTGCAAGTCGTCGACCTGTCGGAGGAGTTGGCCGCGCACGTCCGGGGAATCAACGGAGTCGAGGCGGTCGATGTTCAGTCCGATCGTCTCTCGATTCGCGTGCGAGCCGAGTCGCTTCCGCCGGAGGATCTGCTCGATCACATTCGCGCGTTCGCGCGCGGGTGCGGATGTTTCAGCCCGAAGCGATGGAACTGGAAACGGCCTTCATGAAGTTGACGGCGGGGACGACCGCCTGAGAGATGCCGGTCTCGGGATACGCGGATGAAATTCCGATTCAAAACCATGCGCCTGCCGATCCTGACGAAGGATCTGCTCGAGCGGGCCTCGCGGAAGCGGACCTATGTCTTCCGTTTTGTCTACGGGCTGGTGTTGTTCGTCTTCGCCTGCACGCTGTTTTACGGAAATATCGGCGTCTCGGCCGACGCGGGACAGTCGCTGGGGCGCGGGGCCGATCATTTTTCCTGGCTCATCAGCATCCAGCTTGCCGTCCTCTACGCGCTGGTGCCGATCATCACGGCAGAAGCCGTTGCCGGCGAGAAGCAGCGGGACACGCTCGCGCTGTTGTTGGTCACGACGTTGACGCCGCGCCAGATCATTTTGCAGAAGTTTGCCGCGCGGACCGCCTCGATTTTGAGCTTTGTGTGCTTGTCTTTCCCTTTGTTGGCGATCACGTACACGTTTGGCGGGGTGACCCCCGAAGAATTGGTGGCGGGGATGTTCGGACTGTTGGTCGCCTGCCTGCAATTGGGCGCGCTCGCGATTCTTTGTTCGGCGTACTTCCAAACGACGGCCCAAGCTCTCGTGATGACCTATCTGGTGTTCCTGGGCGTGCGCTTCGGGTGGTTCCTGGCGAGCGACTCAACCACGTTCTTTGCGCCCCCGAGTTTGGGCGGGATCATCTTTGATGCGATCACGGTCTGGCTGTGCCTGGCCTGGGCGGCCGGCGTTTTGGTCGATCGCGCGTTTGTCCAATCGCGGAACTATCTGCTCGAGTTCTTTCGATGGCTCGACAAGGTCTTTGAACAAATGAACGTGCTCACAGGAGGAGTGGTGCTCGTCCGCGACACGGGGTTCTTGCCGAAGCGGGCCCCCATCCGCTGGCGCGAAACCCGGAAAAAGTCGCTCGGCACATTTCGTTACCTCTTTCGCGTTCTCGTCGCGCTCGAATTTCCAATCCTGTTTTGCATCCAATGGATCCGCTTCTCCCCGGGAACGGACAGTGCTGGCGACGAAGGGCTCAAAGCCCTGTTGGACATGCTGTGGATCGCAGCAGCGGCGCTCGTGGCCGTTCATGCAGCCAGCGTGATTTCGGAGGAGCGATCGCACCAGACCTTGAGCGTGCTCTTGACGACTCCCCTTTCCGCGAAGCGGATCCTTGCCGAAAAACTATCGGGCGTGCGCCGGCTGACCGCGATCCTTCTGGTGCCGTTTGCCACAGTATTTCTATTCGAAAAATGGTGGTACTCGCGGGGACCGTGGGATTACGTCGTCCTTTCGGCGCTGACGGTTGTCACCTATCTCACGGTGATCCGCTGGACCGCCCTGGCCATCGGGCTGCGTTTTCCCAACCAGTTGACGGCGATCGTGGGCGCCGTCGCGGTCGTCGCCATTTGGGCGGGCGGGCTGACGCTGGCTCTGCCGCTATTGCGATATCTGAACATCGAGGGAGGCGTTTTGGCGAGTCTGATCCGCGCGTTGAGTCCGGTCGACATGATCGTCGCCGTGCAGAACTCGGCGGGGTACGGTTTGCCAGGGAGAGGATCCCCCTCCTCCTGGGAGACATCTCCCGGCGCAACGGTCGCGCATTTCTCTTTCTACTTGGGCATTGCAGTCGCTTTGCAATGGTGGTGCCGCCGCGCCGCCGACCACTACCTGGGTCGCATCGAACAGCCGCGAGACCCAGGCCATTGGGACGTCGAAGAAGAAGTGTCCCGCGATGCCATGGGCCGCGTGTCGCCGAATCCAGTTACCGAGGTCGCGTAAAGGCGGCCCGCACGGTCTTGCGTCACGATGGGGTTTGTGCCGCCAGCGCGCAAATCTTCGGGATGTACTGATTCTCGAGCGAGTGATCGGTCGCGACCTGTTTAATCTGACCGGTGAGAAGCAAGGCGGCAAAGCTGCGCATCCGCTGCCCGAGAATATCGAGCGAATTCTTTGGATTTCCCTCGGTACATTTCCCGTTCGACCCAAGATATTCGAGCGTTCCCGCGTGCAGATAAGCGTACGCTGTGAGTCCACTCAGCCGTGAGTCCACCTCGCCGAGGAAGTCGAGCAGCTGGGCCGCGGGAGGCAGGTGCGGCACCAAATCGTTGGTATTCTCGAATCGCCATTGGCTGATCACGGCGTTGTACGAATTTGAGAATGGCGTGTCACCGACACGAGGAGAGCCGAAGGTGTAGACGCCGATTGGCGTGGTTACGCCTTCGCTTCGCAGTCGCATCGCCGCCAGCGTCGCGAGGGCGCCCCCTTTGCTGTGCCCGGTGACCACCACCGGCAGTTGGGTAACCGTCAGTTGACGAACTGCGGCGACCGTGCTCGCCCACAGAGTCTCGAGGGATGCCGAAAATCCCTGATGGACCAATCCCGGAGCGTAAGGCACCTTGACGAGTACGGCTTCCCCGTCGTGAACCCAATCATCGACGCTCTCGATGAAGTCATTCCAATCGGCGAGATCGATGGGGAGTGTCCCTCGAAAAGACAGGATAATTTCGCTCGCCGTGGCCCCCACGAGCGCGGCGTTGATCATGTCGGCGGTAAACGATCGGGGTGGGGCGGTGAAGCCAACGTCGTTGTAAAACGGACAAGACGTCAGCCCTCCGGGCGAGCCGATTGAGTAACAGACATCGCTGGCCTTCGCCATTCGGCAGGCCAGCTTCAGATCGACCGGCATGGCGAAACTCCTTTCGTGATGCGCTCCGAAGCGATGCCGCGCGGACTAGGTCTTGAGCCGCCGGGCGTCGAGAAAATCTTGCCCGTGAGCGGGAGGGTGTTGACGTCGTCGCTCAGCAGGGCATTCGAATCCGTCAGGATCGCACGGGTTTCCTCAGCCCAGGGCGTCATCACGTTGCGATTCCCCGACGAAGTCAGAGGGCGGCTGCCGGAGCAGCTTGTTTGCTCCGACCAAAAGCAGAAAGAGCATCAGAGCCCCGAAGACAATCACCGAGCCAACAAAGTCGAATCGACCGGCAAGCAGCGAGAGAAACGGTTCCGGCTCTCCCCCCGCTGTCGCCGACTTCTGGCTGAAGTCCATTGTCTTCTTGATCGACTCGAAGAAGGGCAGTTCCAGGAAGGCAATCAGCACGCCAGCCAGAGTGCCGCCAGCGATGTAGCCCGACGACAGAAGCACGCCGGGACCCGTTTCCGACTCGGCGATCGCGGTGGCTTCGTCCTGTGCCGGTGACGCAGGCTTCGCGGTCAGCCGTTCCACTGCGTAGCGGATGATTCCACCCAGGAAGATCGGCGTCGTGTATTGCATGGGGATATAGACGCCAACCGCGAAGGCGAGCGATCCCACGCCGCAGAGCTCGAGGCCGATCGACAACATCGCGCCGATTAAAATCAGACCCCAATTGAGTTTCTGCTGCAACACGCCGTTGATAATGATGCCGATGACTTGGGTCTTCGGGGCGGGGAATTTCATCTTCACGTCACTGTCATCGTCTCGCTTCTTGAGCCGGCCCGTGATTGCGGGATCCACAAGTACGGCGGGCTTATGGCTTTCGTCGATCAAGTATTTCCCCGGTAGTACGTCTTTGACGTCCTGCGGTCTCCAAACGCGATATTCCGTGCCCTCGAATATCTCACGATCCGTGAGCGCGTCGTAATCAGCAGCAGAGAGCACGACGTTCGGCAAGTCCTTCCTGCTGTAGACCGTTCCAGCCTGGTTGAAGACGAGCAGGATGTAGCCAATCACCAGGGCGGACGTAAGCGCGCCGATGATGATGGCCCACTGTTGATAGATGGGCGTGGCGCCGACGAGGTAGCCGGTCTTCAAGTCCTGGGAAGTCGTGCCGCCGTTCGAGGCCGCGATGCAAACCACGCCGCCGATCGAGAGGGCCACAACGCTCTCGACCGGACTCGTCATGTGCAGCATGAGGAAAATCAAGCAGGTCAATGCGAGCGTAGCCACCGTCATTCCCGAGATCGGATTCGACGAAGAACCGATCTCGCCCGTTAAGCGGGATGAGACGGTGACGAACAAGAAGCCGAAGATCAGCACGAGTCCGGCTCCGAGCACTCCTTTGATTACGCGCACCGCTGACACCGGCGGCCGTCAGTTCGCGGACCAGAAACACGGCGAGCAAAGCGAGCAGTCCCGCCGAGCCGATAAGGACAGCCTTGCCGGAGAGATCGCGATCGGTTCGCGAGATCCGGCTCACGCCGCCGGAGCCCCGCAGCTTGCCGAGGCTGGATCCAAAGGAGCGCAAAACGAGGGGCAGCGTCCGGATCATGCTGATGATGCCGGCCGCCGTGACGCAGCCGGCGCCGATGAAGCGCAGATAGTTCTTTTGGATGTCGGCCAGGTCCATCGCGCTGATCGGCTTGGTGCCGGGAGATATCGCGGTCGGCACCTGGTCGCCGAACGTGGCGATCGCAGGCACAATCACCAGATTTCCAATCACGGCCCCTGCCATCATGACCGAGGCAATCCGCACGCCGATCACATAGCCCACTCCGAGCAACTCGGGGGCCATGTCAGTGGCAATCACGGCGACACGGTTGAAGAAGCTGAGGGGGACATTCACCGTCAATCGCAAGAGCGTCATTCCCTCAATTGCCAGTTTCACCAAAAATGCGATCCCGAAACCGACAAACACGGTGCGGCCGCTCGCGCCCCCTTTCTCGCCAGAGATCAGCACCTCGGCGCACGCCGTACCTTCGGGGTAAAGCAGTGTATTGGGCTGCCCCGGTTTCCCGTGCATGTTGACGATGAAGGCCCGTCGGAGCGGGATCATCATCAGAATGCCGAGTAAACCGCCAAGGACGGAAACGACCAATACTCGCAGAACGTCCATTTCGTACCCGAGCAGCATCAGCGCCGGCATGGTGACGCCGACGCCAAAGGCAATCGACTCGCCGGCCGATCCCGCCGTTTGCGTGATGTTGTTCTCGAGGATGGTCGCGGGGCGGAAGCCGAAGATTTTGCTGAAGGCGCGGAAGAGGGTGATCGACAAGACGGCCACCGGGATCGATGCCGAGACGGTCAGTCCGACGCGAAGCACGAGATACAGCGACGACGCCCCGAAGACGATTCCCAGCAGCGCTCCGGCGAGCACGGCCTGAATCGTAAACTCGGGCATCGAGACCTTGTCGGGAACGTAGGGCTGATGAACGGCAGCCGTGCGAGTGCCCGGTTGGCTTTCATGGACCTGGCTGTCGGCATCGCCCGGAGGGGATGCAAACTCTCGGATCGCGTCGCTCGGCTCCGCCATCATTTCGGCTCCAGCAGGGGTCTTTCAGCCTAGTCCGGCTAGATTGCGGTTTCTGCCGACGGACTTCAAGTCCCCTCGACCGGAGAACGAAAGCGGGACATCGAGCGAGTCCTTGGTCAGGGGCGGGAATGAACCCTCGCCCTTCAGTCGTCACGGAGTTAGGCTGGCTTGTATCTGGAGCGGCATCGCGTGCTGCCGCGATCGTGAGCCGGGATTGATGGTTGGTTGGAAACACCCACCTCGTTGGGTTGGGATGACCCCGATCGACTCCTCCCGCGCCGCGGATATTCAGCAGCAAAAGAACACGCAAACGCAGTTAGGGAATAAGGAGCGACCCGATGACCGTCGAAAATTGTCAAAATCTCGTGATCGGCAGCGGAGCGGGGGGCAAGCTTTTAGCGTGGACTCTGGCCAAGAGAGGCCAAAAAACGGTCGTCGTGGAACGCTCGATGATCGGCGGATCCTGTCCGAACGTGGCCTGTCTGCCCAGCAAGAATGTCGTCTACAGCGCCAAAGCGATCTCCCTCGTCGCTCCGAAGACCGGCCTGGGTGTCACCGCGGGGCAGGTCCGGGTGGATATGGTCGGCGTCGCTCGCCGCAAACGGAAGATGGTCGACGACCTCGTCGCCATGCATCTCGAAAACTACAAAGCCAGTGGAGCCGAGTTGGTGATGGGCGAAGCTCGCTTTATCGATACGAAGATCGTCGAAGTGGCCCTCAACGCCGGCGGCTCGCGACAGCTCCGCGGTGACCGCGTGATCCTTTGTCTCGGCACGCGCGCCTCGATCCCGCCGGTGCCGGGACTCGCTTCCGCCGAGCCGATGACACATGTCGATGCTCTCAACCTTGAGCGGGTTCCAGAACATCTCGTCGTCTTAGGTGGCGGATATGTTGGTCTGGAATTCGCCCAGGCGATGCGCCGCTTCGGCAGCCGCGTCACGATCATTCAGCGGGCGAAGCAATTGCTCGATCGAGAAGATGCCGACATCGCGACTGCGGTCGAAGAGCTGATGCGCGACGACGGCATCGAGGTCTTGTTGCAGTCGGAGATCGTGGAGGTCGCGGGCCGTTCGGGAGCGGGCCTCAAAATTCGGGTGCGCGTGGGAGCGTCGGAAAGGACCCTGGAAGCGTCCGACATTCTCGTAGCGGCCGGGCGAACACCAAACACCGATCGAATCGACCTGGTCAAGACGGGTGTCGAGTTAGATGCGCGCGGCTTCATTCGAGTCAACGAGCGACTCGAAACTACCGCCGCCGACGTTTGGGCAACGGGCGACTGTGCCGGCAGTCCTATGTTCACGCACGTGGGCGAGGACGACTTTCGAGTTGTGCTGAGCAGTCTCGATGGTGGCAACCGCACCACGCGCGGTCGCCTCATTCCCTATTGTTTGTTTATCGACCCGGAGCTGGCCCACGTCGGCCTGACGGAAAACGAGGCCAAGGCGAAGAGCATTTCCTATCGATTGGTCAAACAGCCGATGGCGGCTGTGCTGCGCACATACACGCTGTCGGAGAAACGAGGGTTCGCAAAGGCGCTGATCGGGGACGACGACCGTATTCTTGGGTTTACTGTGTTCGGTGCCGAAGGGAGCGAGATGATGGCCGTCGTCCAGACCGCCATGATCGGCGGGATCCCGTATCCCGCGCTGCGGGACGCGATCTTCACTCACCCGACGGCGGCCGAAGGGCTAGGCGGTTTGTTCGCTGGGGTTCCCTCCCTCGCCGAATCGAAAAAAACTTCTGTGCCCTCCCGCGCGTGAGCTGGCTGGAGTTGGGTTACGTCATTCCTGATTTGGGTGTATTCGAGCAACATCTGAGAGGATTGCATCATGAAGCGAGAAACAGGGCGAACTCGTCTGGAGTCGGTGATTGGGATTGGTTTGAGTCTTTCAGTCCTGACTTTTATGGCGGCACCAGCGGCGCACGCAGAGGATGACGAATACAGTGGCCCAGGTGGCTCCTGCACCGAAGTCACAACCGAAAGTCATCGCATCAAGCGGGTCGAGGGCGAGGGCGATTGGGTCATTTGGGGCGCCGAGCAGGACGTCGAAATCGCAGAAATAAACGGCCCCGGTAGTCTCATCCTTCGGAACTTTGGCAACGTCAAGATTGTGCGGAAGAACGGTGGCGGGTCGTTGACAGTCTGCGACGACATTAAATCGATCGAGATCCTCAAGCTGGATGGACCCGGCTCGGCGTTTTTGAGAAATCGGGGCTACAAGAAGATTCACAGTAAGAACGGCGACGGAAATATCTTTTTCAGAGCCGCGCCGCCAATCCTTTCGCACAAGATGGAGGGCGCAGGCAGGATCATTAGGTCCAGCGGTGACTCTGACGGGACGGCCAGACAGTGCGCAGCACCAGACCTAAGGTAGGCTGCCTGGCTGTCAGTGACCTCGCGGCAGAACCTGACCGACACTAAAGGATCGACGCGCGCTTCCGCTCGACCGGGAAAGCCATCGCACGAGTCGGTCGGCGAAAGCGATAGGAACCGACAGTTGTCATCTTTCGCCGCTTGCGCCAGTGCTTGCACCAAAGCCTGACCGGTGAAAGCAATTCCTGTCATTCCCTGGCAAGGACGCCGCCAAGGGCGGATGACCGTTGGTCCAACGAGCGGCGTCCCGAGTTCAACAGACGGGAAAAGAAATCGCCCGCTGCCATCTGCTGACAACGAGCGAAAAGAGCGAGGCCGACGGGATTCGAACCCGCAACCCCCGGATCGACAGTCCGGTGCGCTAACCAATTGCGCCACGGCCCCAAAAAATGCTGCCGGCCATTTCGGCCTTTAGTGGCCGACGCCGGCAAAAACGAGTCGCATCACCCGGTTTTGGTGATGCGTCCCGTGATTCTAGCCGGTTGAGGATGTCGGTCAAGCGTCGGGATTTGGCGGCTCGTCAGGCACTTTCGGCCACCGATCGCATCGCCTCCAGGCCCTCGCGAGCCACTTTCCGCGGGTCCTGCGACCACAGGTCTTCGCGGAACAGCTCCAGGGACAACCAGCGGTTGTAGCCGACTTGCTTGAGCAGTTGCAGCATGCGGCGCAAATCAAGGTGGCCGCGGCCCGGCATCACGCGGTCTTTGTCGTGCTGCTCGGCGCGAGGCGGGCTCGTAGGGGTGTCGTTGAAATGGCAAATGGCGATCCGCTCGGCCGGCAGTTTGGTCAGCGACTCGAACGAGCCGCCGCCGCGAAAGATGTGGAACGGATCGTGGACGATGGTGGCGTCGGGATGGTCGGATTTGGCGATGATTTCGGCCGCCGCCTCGATCGTGTTGATGTCCTCGACAAAGCCGAGGTATTCCATCGCCGGCTTCACGCCGATCTTGCGGCCGATTTCCAAAAGCTCCCGATAATTGCGGGCTCCCTGATCGTGGTCCGCTCGACCGCCGGGGGGACCGGCGATGACGTGGATCGCTCCCAGCTCCGCCGCCTGATGCATCCGCCGCTTGCATTCCTCGAGTTCGCGGACGTGTTCTGGCCCGGTTGTCTCGAACCAGCCTTTTAAATAGATCGTGGTCGGCACCGTGAGCCCGTTATCCGCCAATGCCCACCGAATCTCGGCCAGTGTGCCCCCCTTCTGCAGATGGGCGTCGATGTCGTCGTGCCAAAGCTCGATGGCCTTGTAGCCGGTCTCGCCGGCAATGCGGATTTTGTCCAAGATGGGCGTCGGGCGGATCGTGCTCGAATTGAGGCAATAAATGAAGTCGGCCATCGGTGCGTTCCTTCGGGGGTGAACTGTCCAATACCCTACTCCAGGCGAATCCCCGAGGGAACAGCCGGACCGTCCAGGCCAGGGCTGCCAAAACGATTCTGGAACTGCTGTCCAGGCGGTCATCTTGCTAGAATTCCTTGGGACCAGAAATCGGTCAAATCAATCTAGGGACCGGAGGCTCAGCCGAGCTTCGTCGTCCGTTTTCTAAACACTGTTTATCTCGAATGTGCCTCGAGGAGATATTCGATGTCCGTTGCCGAACACGAACTGCGTCGCAAGCAGATTGAACAGGCCGAAGAGCTGCTCTTTTCGGGCCCGCAAAAAGCGGGATTTGCCAAGGATCTGTTTTTCGGCCGCTTTCGGTCCGAGTCGATCTTTCCGTATCCGTCGCTGCCGCCGGAACTCGAAACTGCGACGCGCGAAGCGGTGAACGAGGTTCGCGCGTACTGTCGTGATCACATCGACGCGCCCCGCATCGACCGCGAATCGCGAATCCCCGACGAAGTTGTGCAGGGACTGGGCCGCATCGGCGTGTTGGGCATGTGCGTTTCGCCGCAGTACGGCGGCCGCGGATTCTCGCAGCAGCAATACTGCCGCGTCATGGAGGTGATCGGCGCGCATTGCGGCGGGACGACCGTGTTCGTCAACGCGCACCATTCGATCGGCCTGCGGTCGATCGAACTGTTTGGCACAAAGGAGCAAAAGGAACGCTGGCTGCCCCCCTGCTGCACGGGCGAAACCCTGGCGGCCTTCGCGCTCACCGAAGTCGAGGCCGGCTCGGATGCCTCCAACGTCCGCACGACCGCGACTCCGACGCCCGACGGACGCGGCTACACGCTCAACGGCGGCAAGCGCTACATCACCAACGGCGCGATCTCCGGCATGCTGACCGTGATGGCCCGCACGCCCGATCCCAAAGAGCCGGATGGCAAGGTCACCGCCTTCATCGTCACGCCCGACATGCAGGGCTTCGAAGTGCTGGAAGAGCGGATGGACAAAGTCGGCATCCGCGGGACGGCCACCGGACGCCTGGCGTTCAACAACATGTTCGTGCCGAAGGAAAACATCCTCGGCCAGATCGGCAAGGGCCTGCGGCTGGCCCTCACTGTGCTCGATTTCGGCCGCACCACCTTCGGGGCAAGTTGCACCGGCTCGGCCAAATTCTGCGTGCAGGAAGCGGTGCGGTACGCCAACGAGCGCCGGCAGTTCGGGCAAACCCTCGCCCAATTTGAGCTGGTGCGCGAAAAGATCGCCCTGGCGGCCGCCGAGGCCTACGCGATGGAAAGCGCGACTTATCACACGGCCGCGCTCATCGACACGGGCGCCGAGGACTACATGCTCGAGACCTCGATGATCAAGCTCTTCGCCAGCGATTCGCTCTGGCGGATCGTCAACGACACGCTGCAAATCCACGGCGGGGCCGGCTTCTTCACCGACCGGCCGTGGGAGCGAATGATGCGCGACGCGCGGCTCAACCTCATCGGCGAAGGGGCCAACGACGTCCTTCGCTGCTTCAACTGCATGGTGGGCCTGCGCAACGTCGGCAAAGAGCTGCAGGAAATCCTCAAACGACCGTGGCGCGCCGTCAGCCTCTGGAAAACCGCGCCGGCAATCCCGGTGAAGCACAGCGTGCTGCAGTCGCCGGCCGGAACCTTGTCGAAGCAGATCGCGCGATTCGCTCGGGCGTGCAACGGCGCCCTCATCAAGTATCGCGAAAGCATCATCGATCACGAGTTCGTCCAAGGGCGAATCGGCGATCTGGGGACGGAGCTGTTTCACATGAGCTGCGTTTACTCGCGTCTCACGAGCCTGCTCTCGAACGACAAGATCGACGAAGCGACGCGGCAAAAAGAGCTGCAAACCGGGCTCTGTTACCTGCGAATCGCTGCCCGCCGCAACGCCCAGCGGTTCGCGGCGCTCAAGTCGAACGATGACGACGCGCTGAACCGGACGGCAGGAGCGTGGCTCGGCAAGTGATGTCTTCGGGAGGGCGAGGCTCCCGCCGAGCCGCAACGCAGAAAAGACGCGGAAAAATAAGAGGCTCAGCAGGAGCTTCATCCAAAGAGCCTCGAGGGGTCGACCGAGTGAGCCACGAGCAGGACGAAATCCCATCGCGCGAGCATCCGGCGCATGGGGTCCTGATCATCGATCCTGCGATCGTGTTCGTCACGGTGTGCACGAAACACCGCCAGCCATGGCTCGCAAATGCGATCGTCCACGGCGTGCTTCAGCATGCGTGGAAGGAGGCGCACGCTTGGCTCGTAGGCCGGTACGTGATCATGCCGGATCACATCCATCTCTTCTCGGCGCCTTCGCAAACGTCGATCGAACTGGATTCAATTCTGGAAGTCCGCCTTTACAAAGCGAATCCGGCAAGCGGCATCACTCGACATTCCGGCCCGCCCCTGGCAGACCGATCATTGGGACACGCGGCTCCGCACGTGGCAAAGCTACGATGAAAAGTGGGATTACGTTCGAAACAATCCGGTCCGCCACAGATTGGTCGCTCATGCGGAAGAGTGGCCGTACCAGGGTGAAATTCATTCGTTGACTTGGGATTAGGGAAGGAAAGAGGAGCATTCGGGAGGGCGAGGCTCCCGCCGAGCCGCACCAACGGAAAAAACGCGGAAAAATCAAGAGGCTCAGCAGGAGCTTCGCCCTCCCGAAGAGAAGAGCCCATGGCCACGCACGACACGGCCTTTCAGTTTGCGGCCGCCAATATCCGCTTTGGCGCCGGCATCACGCGGGAAGTGGGCGACGATTTAGTCGACCTCGCCGCGCGGCGGACGATGGTGGTCATCGACCCCGCTTTGCGCGATTCGCAAACCGGCGAAACGGTGATCTCGTCGCTCAAGGCGGCGCGCATCGACTTTGCGGTCTTCGATGACGTCGTCGTCGAGCCGACCGACGCCAGCTTTCAGGAGGCAGCGGCCGCTGCCCGCGGCGGGAATTTCGACTCGTTCGTGGCGGTCGGCGGCGGCAGTACGATCGACACGGCAAAGGCGGCCAACCTTTACTCGACGCACGCGGCCGACTTCTTCGATTTCGTCAACGCCCCGATCGGACGCGGGCTGCCCATCCCCAGTCCGCTCAAACCGCTGATCGCCATCCCCACGACGGCCGGAACGGGCAGCGAGACGACCGGCGTCGCGATTTTTGATTTCATCGCGCAGCGAGCGAAGACAGGGATCGCCCATCGTTACCTAAAACCGACGCTGGGCATCGTCGATTCGGACAACACGCGGACTCAGCCGGCGGCGGTGGCCGCGTCGGCTGGCCTCGACGTGTTAAGTCACGCACTCGAATCGTACACGGCGATTCCATACACGTCGCGCCCGAGGCCGGCTCGTCCGCTCGAGCGGCCCGCCTACCAAGGCTGCAATCCGGTCAGCGACCTGTGGGCCTTGCGGGCGTTGGAACTGGTCGACGAATTTCTCGAGCGCGCCGTCGACGATCCGTCCGACTCCGAAGCTCGCAGCAACATGCTGTTGGCTTCGGCAATCGCCGGGCTCGGTTTCGGCAACGCCGGAGTCCATTTGCCCCACGGCATGTCGTACCCCGTGGCTGGAATGGTCCGCTCGTTCCGACCGCCGGGTTATCGCGTCGACCACGCCTTGATCCCGCATGGAATGTCGGTGATTCTGCACACGCCGGCAGTCGTCCGTTTCACAGCGTCGGCCTGTCCCGAGCGTCATCTGCGCAGCCCAGGCGCTCGGGGCGGCGGACGTCGACGAAGTGCCGCTGGAAGATGCCGGGGTTGTGCTCGCCGATCGCGTGATTCAATTCATGGAAGCGACCGAAATGCCCAACGGACTCAAAGCGGTGGGTTATTCGGAAGCAGACATTCCGGCCCTCGTCGAGGGGACGCTGCCGCAGCATCGCGTGACCAAGCTCTCGCCACGGCCTGCGGGTCCGGAAGAATTGGCCGAGCTGTTCCGCAGTTCGCTCACGATCTGGTGATTTTGCGCTGCGAAGAACCCGCGGGGTGATCCGCCGCGGCGGACCGCTCGCCTGATGCGGTTTGTCGGCGGAAATCGGCAAAATCTGCCGATGATGAGACGCTTCCGATGACAAACTTGTCTTGTTCGTTCTGCGAGCCCAGTTAGAATTCGGCCCCTCCCTCTTTCCCGGTCTAGCGTTCCTTTCCTCACGTGCTTTCTGCTGTGCGTGCCGCGCGGCGGAAGGAGTTTCTGCGATGGAGCTGCAGCATCAACTGACACGCTCTCGTTCCGTTCTCGCCGGGTGTGCCGCGGCGATGATTCTCACGCTGAGCGGATGTGCCGACATGTTGCCGAGCAGCGAAACCATGGAAAAATGGACGCCGAGCAACATCTGGTATCGGATGTCTCCGGATCAATTGAGTCGCCTGAATGAGGGGAACGGTCTCCCCTCTGATGTGTACTATTCGGTCTCCGACTACCCGGAACGCAATTCGAGGACCGTCACGGCGAACGATCCATCGAACACGGGATCGACCGTGGTCGAGCCGATCGACAGCGCGTCCGCTATCGCGCGACCGTAGCGTTCGCTGGGGACGCGTCTGCTCACCCCTGGGCTAGCTTAGGGCGGCCTGTTCGATCAGCGGCGCCGCGCCCTGTCGCAGCAAATCATCGGCGACCGTTTCTCCGAGCCCGATCGCTTGGGCCAACTGCCCGGAACGCTGGGAGTAAAGTCTCTGCCTTCCGTCACGGCTGAGCACGACAGCCTCGAGGCTCATCGCATCGGCGTTGATCGTCACTGCGACGCCAACCGGTGCGTGGCAGCCGGCGCGCAGCCGGTTCAAGACCTGACGCTCGGCCCTCACCGCGGCAAAGGTGGGCATGTCAGCCAGCTGCGCGAGAAGGTCCGCGGTCTGCTGATCGTCACTTCGGCACTCAAGGCCTAGTGCTCCTTGGCCGACGGCTGGAAAGACGTCGGGCGGCATCAGGCGGGCAGAGACGCGATCGGCGAGTCCTAATCGATCGAGTCCGGCCTCCGCGAGAATGAGCGCGTCGTAGGATCCCTCGTCGAGCTTGCGGAGCCGAGTGTCGACGTTGCCGCGCACTTCCAGAAACTGCAGATCAGGCCGCACATGAAAAATCTGGGCGCGGCGTCGCAGACTGCCGGTCCCAATGCGCGCCCCTCGAGGCAGATCGCGCAGCTCGGCGCCCGGCTGCGACGATTCGCGGGGCATCACCAAGGCATCCCAAGGGGACGCACGCAAGGGAACGGCCGCCAGTTGAATTCCGGGCACCGGGACGGTCGGCAGGTCCTTTAAGCTGTGCACCGCGATGTCGGCTCGACCGTCGAGAACCGCCTGCTGAATCTCGCGGGTAAAAACTCCCTCGCCGCCCAATCGTGCTAACGGCGCGCCGGTGACCTGATCGCCCGTCGTCGTAATGTGCACCAACTGCACGTCGAAACCGGGGGCAAGCGCATGCAGGTGATCGGCGACGAATTGTGCCTGCCACAGCGCCAAGCGGCTGGCGCGCGTGGCGATTCTCAGGGTCGCGCGGCTCACGACGGCTTGGCCTCGTCACCACGGGGCGGAGTGCCCGGCGGCGATGGAGCGGAAAAGGGAGTGCCGGGCCCCGCGTTCGCAGCTCCGGCCGCGGCTGTGCGGCCGTCAGTCGCGCGGCCGTCGAGCGGGGAGAGCGGCGGCCTCGTTTCGTCGAACATAGCTGGATTCATGCCCATCCGGCCTCCGTCCGCGGGGGAGCCAGGGCCCAAAGTCCCGGGGGCGCCGAACGAATTGGCGAGGCGCCGGGCCAGCTCGCGGTGGAGCAATTCGGGGGTCGACCGCTGGTGTTCGGGAACGAGCACCCCGCATGACAGAAAATACTGAAAGGCCTGGTCGAGCGTCATGTTCAAGTCGATGATCGCGCTCTTGGGCACGGTCACCACCCAGCCGGTCATCGGCATGGGGGCCGCCGGAATCATGATGCTGACCATCGGTTCGCCCGCCGCCAGCGTCATCTCCATTAAGCTCTCTCCCATTGCAAATCCAATCGTCCAGATTCCGCGGCGAGGAAACTCGACGGCCACGACACGATTGTACGCCACGGCCCGCTCGGAGAAGAAAAAGTCGGTCACCTGTTTCACCGAGGAATAGATGCTGCTGATGATCGGCAGCCGCGCGAGGACCAGCGTCTCAAAGCGGCTGAGCAGCCACTGGCCCATTCGGGCCGTCACGAATCGGCCCAGGAAATAGAGCCCGATGATGGTGAGCGCCGTTGCCAATGCGCTGAGCGAACCGAGGCTCTTGAAGTAGCGAAAAGTGACGAGCTCCATGTAGAGGCCCGTCGCGGTGGCTGGCCAGTCCGCCGGCCGCATCCTCGATGCCACCTCCCGAAAGTCGGCGTAGGGGACCGATCGCTCTCCGAAGGGAACGTAGGCCTGCTCGGCCAAAGCCGCATGCAAGTCGCCCCCGTTTCTTTTGCGCCCCAGACTCGAATTCGTTGGAGAGTTGCTGGGCTTGGTCCTCGGGCAGTCGGTAATCGTTGCCGCAATACTCGAGCGGCGGCAGACCGGGCGCGGAGACGAAGTCGGACGTCGGCCGCGATTTATCGATGACCTCGGCAATCACGAACCGCACGCCCGTCGTGACCGGGTTCACGACATAGCCGTAGATCATCTGGCCAATCCAAACCAGGATCACCAGCGTGAGGATCGGGGGCAGGACGATCGCCAGCCCCTTGAGAAAAAACTGCGTCGGCGTCGCTTTTTTTGGCGGAGGAGTCGTCGGCCTTTCGGCAGCGTCAGTCGCGCCGGGCGGATCCGCGGGAGTAGGCATTTCCATGAATCAACGACTCGTGCCGGCCCGTCCGGCCGCCGGCTTCAGTCCAACGCCTCGTGCGATGACCGCTACGCGAACGCTCGCCGCGTTCGCGTCGAGCAGGGCTCGCGCGGCTGAGTTCGCGGTCGCCCCGGTTGTGAGCACGTCGTCGACCAGCAGGATTCGGCGGCCCGCGACATGCGCGGCAAATCGCCGCGGCACGCGGAATGCGCTCCGCAGATTCACGCGGCGCTGAGTCGAGGGCAGGCTCGACTGTTTCGGAGTGCGGCGTACTTTCGCGAGTATAGGTGTGGCCAAACGCACCCGCAAGCGGCCTGAAAGCACGCTCGCCAGCGTTTCGGGCACCTTTGGCGCACTGAGAAGCGACTCGCTCCAGTGGTGCGGGATCGAAACGACCAGCTCCGATTGCGCGGCCAATAGGGCCAGCCCTTGCTCGGCCCACAACGTCTCGCCAAGCGCCGCCGCCAGCTCTTCGCCCCCCGGCCGCTTGGCAGCCAGACACATCTCGCGCAGCTCGTTCTCATAAATACCGAGCCGGACCACCGACTCGAAATGAAAGCGATCGCGGCGGCAGAGGAAGCACCCCTTTTGCGTATCGAGAAAGGGTCCGACCGGAGCCGCACAGCGCCGACACCGTTCGCCCGTCGGACCGATGGCCGCGTCGCGACAGCCCGAGCAAAGCCGCGGGAGGAGTTCGTAAAGACCTCGAAAAGAGAGTTCGCGCCGGCAGGCCGCACAGCGGGAAGGAGCGACAACGGCGATCGCCGCTGCCAACAGCCCGTCCACAAACCGGCGGCTCCGCCGGAACAAATTCGCGCGCGACGCATTTGCTGCATTCGCGCCCGCATGGTCTGGCTGAATCTGGGCAGACGGGACAACTCGCATCGGGCGGACTCGGCCGGTCGTGTCGTTTGTGCGGAAGTTTCCTGTTATTCGGGCGGCCGAAAAGCCGATGAAGGAGCAAGATGCCCGGAGGGGCGGCCGGTTCGGCCATTGCCCGCGATCCGGGGCTGCTTCACGGCTGTTCGCGACGCGCGCGAAGCCAGGACGTCGAACGTCGATAAGGAGACGAATCCATGCGGATTCGCGTAACGCTTGGTTCGTTGATCGTGGGCTTGATGCTGGTCATCGTAATTAGCCTGTCGCCGCAGCGCGCGACCGCGGCCAATGAAGGGCAGCCCAGCGACTGGCAGCGGTTTTACTACTACCCGTACGTCTACTACCCGTCGAACTTTCAAAAGCCGATTCAGTACGACCATATGTACTACCGCTATCCGCCGGCCCGCCAGATCCCCGTGTACAACACGGCCTGGCACAACTTTTACCCTGAGCCGCACCCCTGGCACGCCGGCCACGCGTTTATTCTCGACACGTTGTGAGTGGTTTGCCGCGCGAACATCGCTCGAACATCGATTGGATGCCCACGGACCGCCGTCCGTGGGTTTATTTTTGCGCGACCGAACTCCCATAGTTTGCATTGGCCGCGGCGACTCCCGCGCCGCCTGAAATCTTTTGGCCCGCCGTCGCCAGGCAGCGCTCGAGGGCCGCGAGGAACAACAGTACGTTGGACTCTGTGCTCGTTTCGCCCATCAATCCGATCCGCCACGTCTTGCCTTTGAGCGGACCCAGCCCGCCGCCGATCTCGATGCCGAACTCGCTCAAGAGCTGCTTACGAACTGCCCCGTCATCGACGCCGCTGGGAATCAGCACGGCGTTGAGCATCGGTAATTGGTGCGGCTCGGTGACGGCATAATTTACGCCGAGGGCCTTGAGACCAGCTTTGAGGGCCGCGTGATTGCGCAGATGCCGCGCGAACCGCGCCTGCAAGCCCTCTTCAAGCACAATTCGCAGGGCCTCATGCAGCCCGAAATTCATATTGATCGGGGCCGTGTGATGGTACGCGCGATCCTGCCCCCAATAGCTGCGCACCATCGTCAAATCGAGATACCAACTCTTGACCTTGACAGACCGTTTGTCGAGGGCGGCAACGGCCCGCGGGCTGAAGGTCACCGGTGACAGGCCGGGCGGGCAACTCAAACACTTTTGCGTTCCGCTATACACTGCGTCGAGCTCGTACTGATCGACTGCAACTGGAAGGCCCCCCAGCGACGTCACGCAGTCGACCAGCAGCAGGCCTTGGTTGTCATGCACGATCGGGGCGAGCCCCTCGAGAGGCTGACGGGCGCCGGTCGACGTTTCGGCATGCACAATGCCGACCACCTTGGGCCGGACGCGCTCGACGGCCTCGGCAATTTCGTCCTTCGTGAAGACTTCACCGAACGGGCGCTCGAGCCGCGTGACTTGTGCCCCCGCCCGCTCGGCAACGTCGGCCATGCGCCCGCCAAAGACGCCGTTGACGCAGACCAGCATCCGGTCGCCCGGCTCGATGAGGTTGACGACGCAGGTCTCCATCCCCGCGCTCCCCGTGCCGCTGACGGCCAGCGTCAGCTCGTTGGTTGTTTGAAAAACGGCCCGCAGCATTTTCTGCGTTTCGTCCATGATCCGCAAAAAATAGGGATCGAGATGCCCGACGGTCGGAGCGGCCAGCGCCGCGAGGACGCGCGGCGAAACATCGCTCGGCCCAGGACCCATCAGCACACGGCGCGGCGGGCAAAGGGCAGGCGGGATGGAGGAAGCGATGCCGGCACTTTTCTCAGATGCGGCGGCAGTTTTCTCGGACGACAACGCTCAACCCTCGATGATCAACTTTTGGATCTGTTTGAACTGGGGCGTGCCTGCCTTTTCGCACCACTCGAACAACACCGATTCCACGGTGGTGAGGGTCGCGCCCGAAGCGGCCATCCGCTCGAGTGCAATTCGCGAGTCAAGCTCGCCGCGGCTGCCGACGGCGTCAACCGGCACATACACGCGGAAGCCTCCGGCAATCAAGTCGAGCACCGTCTGCATCACGCAGACGTGCGTCTCCATGCCGCCCACGACGACCTGTTCGCGATCGTCAGCGACGTCGCTCGCCTGACCCCACGCGAGGGCCGGGCGCAGCTGAAAATCACCTTGTCGAGACGCGGGCCCATGCGAGCGGCGAGTTCCGCGGTCATCGGGCCCAACCCTTGTGGATATTGTTCGGTCCCGAAAACGGGGACGGCGAGAACTTTCGCTCCGTCGAGCAGCCGCCGACAGTTGTGCACCAGCTGCGAGGCGTTGGGAATCGGCGGCAGGAGCTTCTCCTGCACATCGACGATCAACAAGCGGCTGCTGGCCGCCGACAACAATTCGGGGTTGCGAACGTATTTGGCGGGTTCGGTCTGACGGAGTCCAGCGGTCATCAGATTTTTGAGTCGATGAGGGGAGGTGCGATGTGTGACAATCTCTGAGATCGATTATTGCGGCGATGGCGTCGGCCCGCCAGCGGACGCGTGGTGTTCCGCGCGTGCAGAGGGCATTACGCAGTGGCGTATTACGGAGGCATCGACTATCTTATTCGGGCGCGGTCATTTTGCGTTCGTCGACGGTTTCGCAAGCGAATTGTGTGCGGGACCGGGGCGTTCGCGAAGGCTCGCCGCCGCGGATTCCCGCGAGTCCCTTCGCGCGCTTGAAACCGTTGCAGAGCGCCCGATCCATGGCGGTTTTCTGCCGCGTGTCATCAAAAATTGTAGAGCCCTGGCGCAATGGCGATCGCAGGCAGAATGAGTTCGTGATGAGCGACGAAAACAAACCCTCGCAGGCTGAGGCAGTCCGCGAGCCGCTCGATAGAGAACACGCCCAAATGACTGCCGCCGTCGAGCAGGCAGAAAGCGGAGCCGAGACCTCCGCGGCGACTCAGGTGGCCAACGCCATCGATGTCGAGAATTCGCCGCTGGGCGCTTATCGCCGGGGTCGCACCCGCGCCTCGGAACGATCGACCGCGGTCGGTCAGGACGGTGCCGGGCCGACAAACGAATCGGACCAGGATCCCGTTGCGGGCGACGAATCGGCGGCGTCCGGGACGCACGCGCAGGGTGCCGCACCAGCCGCTGAGTCTGCTCCTACGGAGTCGGTGACGTCGGCGGCCCCAGAGCGTTCCGAACCAGCGCATTCCGAACTGGTGCGTTCCGAAGCAGCTCCTTCCGAAACGGCGGCAGCCGAATCGCATCAGGCGCCAGAACGGCCAGTCGCAAACCGAGCCGTCGGCACCATTGAAGTGCCTCCCCCGATCCAACAGCTCGATGCTGCGCTGGCTGCCGAAATCGATGCAGCCATGGCGAGCAGTGAGCTCGCCGAGGTCGAGTCGGTCTCCCCCGCGGCCCTCGAAGGCGAGGAAGGCACGGCAGAGAAGCCCCCGGAAGAGCTGCTCGAAAGAGGTCAGCATCTGACGGGGAAAATCCAAACCATTCACGGCGACGGCGTGTTTCTTGACCTGGGGTACCGCTCGCCCGGAATGGTGCCGCTGCGGCAATTCGTCTCGGGCAAGAAACCCGAGGTTGGGCAACGCATCGAGGTGCTGGTCGACCGCATCGCCGCCGAGGAAGGTCTGATCTATCTGAACCTGCCCAAGGGCCTGCGGCGGATCGCCGGCAACTGGGACTCGCTCTCGAAAGGTCAGATCGTCGATTGTCTGGTCAACCGCACCAACAAGGGCGGCCTCGAGGTGACGGTGAGCGGCCTGCGGGCCTTCTTGCCGTCAAGCCAGGTCGAGTTGGGATTCGTCTCCGAGCTGGAGCCCTACGTCGGACAGAAGCTGCGGGTGGAAGTCGTCGAGGTCAATCCGAAGAAGCGGAACCTGGTCGTCAGCCGGCGTGCTTATCTGCAGATCGAAAGGAAGGAAGCCGAGGGCGCTTTCTGGCAAACAGCCCAAGCCGGACAGACGTTTACAGGAAAGGTGAAGACCGTCAAAGATTACGGCGTCTTCGTCGACCTGGGTGCCGTCGACGGCTTTTTGCACATTGGCGAAATGAGCTGGCACCGCCTGAAGCATCCGTCGGAAGTGGTGAAGGAAGGCCAGACGGTCGACGTCAAAATCCTGTCGCTCGATCCCGAGAAGAAAAAGATCAGCCTCGGGATGAAGCAGCTCGTCCAGAACCCGTGGACGACGGCCGCCGAAAAGTATGCTGCCAATACGGCCGTTACCGGAAAGGTGACGCGGATCGCCGACTTCGGGGCGTTTGTGGAGCTCGAGCCGGGGCTCGAGGGACTGATTCACGTCAGCGAGCTAGACCACAAACGGGTTCGCCACCCGTCCGACGTGGTCAAACCAAATCAAGTGGTCACGGCGCAGGTGCTCGAACTCGATGTGGAGAGGAAACGGGTCAGCCTGTCGCTCAAGGCGCTGCAGGCAAAGCCCGAGGAACCCAAGCCGGTCCCCGAGCCCGCCGCCGAGGCCTATCAGCGGAAGCACAAGGGACCGCTCCGTGGCGGAACGGGCAGCGGCACGCCGGGGGGTCTGTTCGGGAATCCCTCGGACTTCAAGAAGTAAACGAGCAGCCCGCCGCGGCGGATAAGCCCGCCGGTTCTCTTTCTCTGCTTCTCTAGAGCAGCGTGTCGAGCAGCATTCGCAGCTTGCGCAGCTCGAGCGGCCGCTCGTTCGCGTTTTCTGGAAACGGCAGGATGTCGACCGAGAGCGCGCGGCTATACCCCTGTCGCTTGAGCTGATTGATGAGCCGCGTGTAATCAAGCTCACCCAGGCCGACCTGCACCTGCAGGCTCTGCGACGTCGAGTCGCGTAAGTGTGTGTGATACACGTACGGAAAAACCTGGTCGAACGATCGGCCCGCGTTGTTTCCGACCATGTAGTAGCTGGGGTCGAGCGTGAGTCCCAGCCCGCGGACTGCCTGGCAGAGCTCGACCGCCGTGTGCGGATCTTCGGTGAGGTGCCCTGCTTCGGTTTTGATCGACAGGCGGATGCCGTCCGCGCTCGTCAGCCGGACGAACTCGCGCAGCCGATCGACCTCGGTATTGAACGGCGTACCCAGCGGCGAAGCCGGGATCGTAATCTGCGTGACGCGCATCATCTTGGCCGCTTTGGTGATCCCGGCCAGCGTTGCGGCAGGCACATCATGCGCCAAGCAAAAACCGACCGCGGTCAGCCGCGTTATCTCGCGGTAGCGGGCGAAGAACTGCTCGGGATCCTTGGCGACTTCGGCCGGCTTTAAATGGGGGCCGTCATCGGAGAGCCAAATCTCGAGCTTGTCGAATTCGAGTTCGACAAAGAGCGCACACGCCTCCTCGAAGGTGCGGTCCGCGAAGCAGTGAGTCGATGCTGAAACGAACACCCCGTCACTCCATTGTGGGGAACCTGGGTTGTAGCGAAACCCTGGACCCGGGTCCGTGACCACTCCCGACCACGAACGTGGCGCTTTGGTCAACCCAAAGACGCCCACAAGCTGATCGAGACCGCTTTCTCCAACTCGTTACAAGACAATCCGTTATGTCACTGAACCGGCACCTAATCGGGTCCCGAAATGGTCCCGGTAATCTATCGCGAATAGAGCGATTCTGCAAGATCGCGGGAGTTTGCCGGTCGAACGAAACTTGGCTTTGACAACGATTCTCCACATTTTGCGGATTCTTTGGCCGATAAAGAAGACAGGCGTTGCGCTCGCGCGGCGGCCTACGGCATTTGCCATCAACCAGCCCTCAGGAAGACCAAACGATGAACGGAAAACTTCTCTTGGGACTGTGTCTCGGCCTGATCGGGCTGGCCTCCGCGGGTTGCAGTTCGACCCCCGGCGTCGTTCGGCGCAAGCTCCGGGCGGCCCGGCACCGGTCAATGGCCCCGCACCGGCCACTGGCCCGGTCTACGGCACTCCTCAGAATCCGTGCCCCGAGTGCGGATGCATCGACGGCTCGTGCTTGCACTGCTGCCTGGGCAACTACGAGCCCCATCACCGATTCTGGTCGCACTACACCCCGCCCGACGCCCCCCAATGTCATATCGACCACTACGGTTACTGCAATCTGGGCCCCTGCTCCACCTATTGCGATCACGGTCCGCTCGTCTATCCGCCGAACCCGACTCCGGGGGCGATCGTGCAGTACCCGTACTACACGTGTAAGGGGCCGGACGACTTCTTCTTCCCGGCGGTCGGCACGACCAACAACGCTCGTTAGTCGCGACCGGAAGTCGGCTCAGAGCGGGTGACGCCGGACGAATATCAGCCCCCGCGCGTCTTCGTACGCGACCGACCAAGCGGCGTCCGCGCAAAGCATCGGCCAAAGCCGCGTGCTGATCGTCATCGACGATTGCCGTGTTGATTCGGTAGCGCTTGAGGATCTTCTGCCAGCCGTCGTCGAGGGTGATGATCCGCACGTAGTCCTGCCACACTGATCGCGGGACCAGGTGGACGTGCGAGGCGACAAACAGCTCGAGTCCGGGGGGACCGGCCCAGAGCAGGTAGTCGCCCCACTCCAACGTGTTGAAGATTTGTCCGCGGGGCGGATTCTCGACCAGATACTCGCCGGCTGCGACGGGTGTCTGCGCGGAAAAATTCCGGTCACGATAAAGTCCCAAGGACCGCCCTAAGAAGTCGTGCGTGAAAACCGGAGTTAGGATGACGGCACACATGATGACGAAGACCGGAAAGCTGGTCGGCAGCATCCGTGTCGTGCAGACGGCATAGACACGCTTGAGACGCGGTGCTCTCGCGAAAATGGTTCCAGGTCGACGTTTGGCGATCGCCGCCGCATGCAGCGCCGCATAGTAGGCGGCGATCGGTCCCCACCAAACGATCATCCGCGATGCCGTTACCGCGGCCGCGCCGAGTCCCACAAGCAAGAGCGGCTCGGCAATCGAGATTCGTCGCGGCGTCAGCGCGTAAACAGCCAGCAGCCCGATCGAGACGGCCAGAGCGGCACGGGCCTGCGACATCCACAGGCCGAGCGGTTTCCACTCCACAAGATCGGCAAGATTCGGATTCACGGCGAGCTGCCAGGCCGCTGAGTAGATTCGCCAACCGTACGAATTCAGCAGGACCGCGCCCATCGCGATCACCAGGAGAACGACCCCGCGCCGCGCCGCGCGGTCGTCGTAGACGACGCGCAGGCTGCCTGTCCGTCGGAGCACGTCGCCGGCCCGTCCGCAGACAGTCGCGGCCAAGAGTGCCAGCCCGACCAAGAACGAACCGTGCAGGTTAGCCCATGCAGCGAAGAGGATCACCGCCGCCAAGCTCGCAAGAGGAATGGGGAACTTAGACTCGACTAAGCTCGCGGTAAGCTCGTAGCCCCCGTTCTTCCCGACTCGAAGCCGCGGAATCGGCAACGCAACGCGGCGGATCGTCCTGGCGAGAACAAACAGGAGCATGAAGCAGACGCAACCCGCCAGTTGAGGGCGCGCAATTGCGAGTTGCTTCCAGTCAACCCACAGGTAGAGGCCTGCCGCCAGCGCTGCTGCTAGATTCGACCGAGTCTTCCGCCAAACTCCCCAGGCCAAAAGACCTGCGCAGGTCGTGACGCCGCCGGCGTACAACAGCTGCAACGCCTCCGGTCCGTTCCACTGATAGGTCGCATAGCCGATCACTTCGCTCAGCCACGAAAAGTCGACGAATGGCACCTCGCGGCAAAGCGGCATCAAGGGCTCAGTCGACGGCAGCGCACGGTGTTCGACAATCCATCGGCCGTAGGCCAGATGTCCCCAGAGGTCGGTGTGCCAAAGTGGGCGATAGCTGAGAAACAGAAACAGGGCCCCCACAGATGCAAACAGCGCGAAGCCGGCCAGCGAGGTGTTGAGACTTGGGAACGGCGCGGCAAAAAGGAACTCGAAGATTCCCCGACGGATCGGATGCGGGGGCTTGGCCGGGATCGCGCTAGATTTTTGTTTTCGCTGTTTCGCATCTGCAGTCGTCGCCATCAGCGCACCACAAATGCAAGCGACTCGATGACGGCGCGGCCCGACTTGGCAAAAGGGCGAGGCAACGGCTGAGCACGGCCCCGTTCGTCGATCGCGCGGCAACGCAGTGCATAGCGGCCGGCGGGCAGCCCGGCATGCACGCCGGCCCAGTGGGCACATGTCAGTTTCATCGGCCAGGCGCACGGACGACCCGTCGTTGAGTCAAAGCCGTGGATCGGCAGCGGCAACCGATCGTCGGGCAATCCGCCGCCCCAGCTCTTGGACGCGGGCGGCGGAAGGATCTCCACGTCGCGCCAGGCGGCTTTCGCCAGGTGCGGATCGTCGGCCGGCGGCTCGTCGTCTTCCGGGCCGATCAGAATCTGAACCCTGCTCAACCCCGCGATGCCGACTTGTGCGTACCCGGACAACGGAATCTTCTCGCCCACCTTTGCGACGTCCGGATAAGAAAGTGTCGCGGCGAAGGTCTTCATCGGGCTGTCGACGTCGTTTCCCTGCTCGGCGTAGGTGTCGTTGGCGTGGGGCAAATTTGTCAGGACGACGTGCGACAGCCACTTGATCGATTTGAATCCGTAATGCTCGGGCACAACGATGCGGACCGGGCCGCCGCGACGAGGAGTCAACCATTGGCCGTTGAGCTTGTAACACACGATGACGGGGGGCAGATCGAAATAATCGTCGAACACCCGTCCGATCGGCAGCGAGCTGCGAAACATCTGCTTGGGATTGTCGTTGTGGTAGCCGTAATAGAAGACGCGGCGCAGGTCTTCGTGCGGTTCGGTCATCCACACCAGCTCGCGCAGCGGCACGCCCTCCCAGAGGCCCATGCCGAGCGGGCAGCCGAGATTGAGGCAAGTCATGATCTTGGCAAACCGCACCGCCCGCGTTTCCGCCACCTTCATCAGTGCCGGAAAGTCGATCGCCGTCCCCTCGCTCTTGGTGAGCGGCTTGCCGAGCCGCACGGGGTGCTCGGGGTCGGACAGGACTTCGAGCTTCCACGTCTCGCGGGTCAAGCCAACGGCCCGCTTGCGATCGTCCGGCAGAGTGTGGGGGATCGGCTTGCCGCGAGAAACGTCTTCGAAGACGTCGGGAGGCGTCAAGTAGCTGGCAAACCGGTGTTGGCGCTCGCCGCGTTGCTTCGACGGGGGACTGGCGGCGCGGAGGAACCTCGGTTGTCCCAGCGCGGCGAGAGAACCGAGGCCCGCGCCGAGAAAAAATCGGCGCGTCAAAACCCGGTGCTCGCCCAGAAATGAGGGGAAATAACCCATAGCGGAATCCTCTGCGGAGCCCCGGCATCGCATTGCCGACCTGCGTCGGATGATTGACCGGGTCATTCGGGTCCGGTTCCTGCTTAACGCAGTTTGTGGATCCGCACGCAGCTTTGGGCCAGCCTATACAACCAGCGCTTCATACTACAGGATGCCAGATTCGCACACGAGGGGTTTGACGCTTCTTAACTGCTGCCGCGCTTCGGGTTGCGACAGCCTTTTGACGCAATGTTCACTGCCTGAAATTCTCGGTTGAACGCCGGCCGTTGCCTCCGTTTCTGCACGTCAGAAAAGCGCGTACGAACCTGTGGGTACAAGCGCGCACGCAGGAGGCGGAAACGGACTCGTAGAAATCTGTCCACCTGAGGCTCAGGAATCGCCGGTTCGGGACCTGAATTGTTACTTAACGATCGGCGGGGCAGTTGGTGAATTGTAGTTTAGCCGTGTGACGATGAGTCCAGCCGTGCAGGCCACAAATACTGCTGCGGCCGCTGATTGCCAGGGTCGCGCGGCCGCGTCGCAGTGCGCCGCATCCACGTGAGCTGCAATTGACAACAACCATGCGTTCGGGGAGTATCCGCCGCCTTCTCCTCACTCAACGGCTGAAATGCCGCGCTCGTTTGCACCTCTGCCGGCCACAGGTGCGATTTCGCACCTGTGGGCCGTACACTCCTGGGAGACGCATGACGATTCACCATACGGCGGTCATTGACCGGCTCGCGCGCATTGACCCGTCGGCAAGAATCGGCCCGTATGTCGTGATCGATGGGCCGGTCTCCATCGGCGAGGATTCGGAGATTTGCGCCTCGGCAGTGATTTTGGGGAAAACGCAACTCGGGGCGCGGTGCCGGGTCCATTCGCATGCGGTGATCGGCGATTTCCCGCAGGATCGCGCCTACGCCGGCGCCGAAACGAGCTGTAACATTGGCGACGACTGTGTGATCCGCGAGGGAGCCACAATTCATCGCGGGACGGCGCCCGGCACGCAAACGCTCGTCGGGAACCGCTGCATGCTGATGACCAATTCGCACGTGGCCCACAACTGCCAGATTGCCGACGATGTCACGATCATCAGCGGGGCGCTCCTGGCCGGACATGTCCAAGTCGGACGCCGCGCCGTGATCTCGGGAAACGCGGCCATCCATCAATTCGTCCGGATCGGCGAGCTGGCGATGGTCGGCGGGCTCTCCAAGATTGTGCAGGACGTTCCTCCCTATTTCATGACCGATCAGGAGGGGAACGTTGTCGGTGAGAATCGCATCGGTCTGATGCGAGCCGGTCTTTCGGCGCTTGAGCGCACGGAAATCAAGGCGGCCTTTCGCATCATTTATCGCTTGGGCATCGGGCATAGCGAAATCGTCGCGCATCTGACGGACCTCGTGACGAGCGAAGCGGGCCAAAAACTCCTCGAGTTCGTCGCCTCCGCGTCAAAACGCGGCCTCTCGCGCGACACGATCCGCCTGCGCCGAGCAGCGTGACACCTGAGAGGTGTTTGTGCGGGCCAGCCAACTCGCGCATGACGACCCCTCTTTCGCACGGCGACTGTGGGCCGAGGGCGCGGTCTCGCGACAGACTCAGCGGCCGACGTCATTCAACAAAAACCCGACGATCAGGGGAACTCCGAGCAGGAATACCCAGCCGGCGAACGCGACAAGAAACGGCGGCGTCTCGAAACTAGGTCCGCGACCGATGGGGAGAGTCATGCTGCTGATCGTTTCCGAAAACCAGATCAGCGGCAAACCCAGGATGAACGCCAGCCCGAGGGTGCGCTGCACACTCTGTGGAATTTGGTCCAGCGCTGCCAGGCATACCCACCCGGCCACAACTAGCAGGCTGGCTGCGCGCGAAATGATGCCTGTTTTTGACATGGGAAATCACGCGTCGCGATTGTCTCGCCCCCACTACCCCGCATTCCATCTTGCCGCAATCCGCATTCGAGCCGGGATCATTGGAGAGCGCGCTCGATTTCCGCGCGCTGGACCAACTTCGCCCCCCTATCAAAAAAAGTTGGTCCGTCCCGCCGGGGATGAAAGTCTTGTCATCTGTGGGGACCCCAGATGCGATACCCTGTCTCCTCCCGCTCGTGCTTGTCGAGCCAGCTGGGGACGATCAGGCCATCGTCGAGCAGGGATCGAAGTACGGCTCTGACTTTCAAAGTGGTGAGTGTCAGCGAGTCGCGGAGATGACGAGCGGTCTCCCCGTCCGGTTTGCCAGCAAGCAGTTCGAGAACGCGCAGCCGGTGCCGCGCAAAAGTCGCCGCCTTGCGTCGCATGCGCTGGCTTTGTGAGGCTTCGGGAGTCAGTTTCCAAGGTCGCATCGGATCGCGAAATGCTTCTTTAGAGTCCCCTCTTCTATCTTACACGACGCGGAATTTGCGCGAGTGCCGATTTTCGACGATTAGTTCTTGCGGCGCATCGAATTGCGACAACTTTTGATCAAACGATCGCACCGGAGATCGTCTTCCAGCCCGAATCCGAAAGATGGCGTTGCACCGGGCGGCCTATCCCCTGAGAGGTGCGCGTGGATTCTGGGTGGCACTGGCGGCTTGTCCGCCAGTGTTCTCTTGTGAAACGTGTGACGAAGACACCCTCGGGCAAGCCGCCAGTGCCACCCGTCCGCATTCGAGCAGAATCAGATTATTCCGTGCGGCTGAGCCGCTCGGCGACGACGTCGTCAGTCAACGGCTGCGCCTCGATCGACAGCGGAGCGCCCGCGGCATGATAGACGGCCGACAGCGGCGCGAGTTCCTCGGCGGGAATATTGGCCGTGCCGAAAACGTCGAGATGCGTGGGAGCGATGAGCGCTGCCAGGCCGCCGAGGCCGCCGTATTTGAGCGCGCCCGGCAGGAACATCGGGTCGGTCGCGGGCGGAATTGTGCGATAACTCAATCCGTGGGCGTCGGCCAGCACGTCCGAGATGCGATCGTGCAACAGGCCGGCAGCCAACAACACGCACGGACCGGCCTCGCCCGTGCCGACCAGGCGAATCTTTCGCGCTTCGTGATTCGTCGCCAGCCGGACCGCCGTGACGATGTCGTGCACGCGGTTGGAAACGACCGTCGGGTTATAGGCAAAGGTGAAGGCGCCGTACTTCTCATTAACTCGGGGCGGCTTCGCGGGGGGGTGCGACTCTTTGAATTCTCCCGTCAAGAAAAGGTCGGCCGAGACGACCGCCTCGCCGGCGCGGAGCAGCTTGCGAACTGCCTCGGTTGGCTGGCCGTCGGTCCCGAGCAAATGCGACTTTCCCTCGCCATCGAACCAGAACACGGCCGTGCCGCGGAACGACTTCGGGCGCAGCAGCATCCAGGGCAACTGAGTCTTATCGTCGCTCCGCACGGCCCGACCTTTGACGACTTCCGTTCCGTCGTCCAGGCGCGTGGTATGCAGCGGATTCTCGCGCCAATCGGCGGAGGCGGGGGGCTCGGAGTTGAACATCACGCGGGCGGCCGTTCCCACCACGTCTTGATAGTGCTTGACTCCTGCCGCGTCCTTCGGCAGCAGCTCGGCGAACTGCTTCTCTGCCACGCCGGTGAGATATTCGCGAAGTTCTCGCGTGTCTTTGGCATCGGCGGGGCGCGGATGCTGCGTGTCGTATACGCGCAGGTTGTCTGGGTCGATTGGCCAGAAATCCTCCTCAACAATCGGCGTTCGCCGGCCCAGGTTGAGATGCGCGTTGAACCAGTTGTACATCATCTCGCGAGAGACCTGGTTGTAGTTGTGGCCGAACTGCGGGAAACATTTGGCGAAGACGTTGTCCGCTTCGCCGTACAGGCCGTACACCTGCTTCAGCTCGGGCAGCCCCTTGCGTTCGATGTCGATCGTCCAGTCGTGGGCCGCGCTCATCGCCATCGGCTTGGGGGCAAACAGGGCGGCAATCGCCACGTTGTTGATGCCGACCCGCAAGAGGTCGGCGTTCTCGCAGACGCAACCGCCTTGCATGTTGGTCGAGACCATCACGGCGGGAAAGGCGACGGTCGGACGCGGATCGACGGCTCCGAGCAAAAATGTCTGCGTCCCGCCACCGCTCGCCCCCGTCACGCCGATGCGATGTGGATCGACGTCAGGGAGCGACAGCAGAAAATCGACGGCCCGAATCGAGTTGAAGGTCTGCAGCCCGCACTCGCTTTGCAGCCGGAGCTCGGCCTCGGCATCGGTCAAGCCGCCAAAGTGGTCGAGAGGTTTGTTGTCGGCGTAGCCCACCATGTCGTAATGAAAAACGACGCAACCCAGCCGCGCCAGGCCGACCATGCGGGCCTGCAGCGGAAACCGCGCCCCCGACATGTTGTTTTCCGCCTTTTGGTCGAGCTGCTTCCGGGCTTCTTTGTCGCCCGCGTCATACAGCCGACCGTTGGCCCAGTGACCGTGCGGGCACAGGACGCCCGGAACTTTGCCGACGATCTTCGCCGGCCGGTACAAGTTGCCCGTGACGTAATGCCCGGGCATGCTCGCAAAGAAGACCTTTTCGACGGTGTAGTCGCCACGGTCGATCTTCCCGTGAACGACGGGCGCGAGCGGCTCCTTGGGTGGCATGGGCCACAAGCCGGTGGCGACCAGCACGCGCTCGCGGATGGCGCGGGCTTGTTTCTCCCAGGCCTCTTTGGTCCCGGCCGGTGTCCAACGGTGATAATGATCGCCCAAGAGCCGCAGACGGCCGTAGCGCGGGTCGTCACGGATATCCGGCCCCGAGTCGTCGATGAGAGCCTTTTGGGTACTTGGCGCCGCGGTCTGGGCTGCAGAACCCTTGATAGTCTGCGCAAAGAGTCGGCGCCGGCCGACAGTGCCAGAAAAATCGCAAGGCCGAGCGTGGGCAAGCGGGTTGACTTCATGGGAAGGCTTCTCGTGGAGGAATCAGAACCGCGTGCGGGGCGTTGGAGGCGGGAGTCAACGATGGATGCGCATGGTTTGCCACGCATCGGATGTAGCGTATGCTGGCGAGCAAAGAGAGGCAATTGACCGGGAACACCTATGATCATCGCCGGCCGACTCGTGAGCACTCAGAGCGTTGAGCCGGGCCAGATCCGCATCGAAAGCGGGCAGATCGTCGAAGTCGGGCCGCGACTGGGGCGGGCAAACGTCGAGTTCGGAGACGACTGCTTGATCTTTGCCGGCATGGGCGACATTCACATCCATGCCCGCGACGATCCGAGCGGCAAGGAAGCGTACAAGGAAGACTTTTCGACGGCGTCGGCCGCGGCCCTCAACGGAGGAGTGGTGCACGTCGCCGATATGCCGAACAACCCGGCCGCGCCGATCGACGATTCGTCGTATCGCGCGAAGCAGGAATTGGTCAAAAGCCGCAACGTGCCGATCCACGTCACGCTCTACGCGGGGATCGGCCCGCAGACGCATCCGCTGCCGTTCGCCGTACCCTACAAGGTCTACATGGGGCCGAGCGTCGGTGATCTGTATTTTACGTCGCTCGAGCAGCTCGACCAGGCACTCGCGCAGTACCGGGGTGCCAACGTAAGTTTTCACTGCGAGGATCCGGTGCTGCTGGAAGCACATCGCGGCGAGCCGACCCACGAGCGTCGACGTCCGCCGGCGTGCGAGATTTCGGCCACGCGGTTTGCCCTGGCGATGATCGAGAAATACGACCTGCGGGGCAAACTGTGCCACTACTCGGTCGGCGAGGGCTTGCCGCTGATTCGCGAGGCCCGCCGCCGCGGCCTCGCTGTCACCTGCGAGGTCACTCCCCATCATCTGTTCTTTGATGAAACGCAGATCACCGACGAGAACCGCGGCCGGATGCAAATGAATCCTCCGCTGCGCGGACTTTCCGACCGTGCGGTGCTGCTGGCAGCGCTGCGCAACGGCGACCTAGATTATCTCGCCACCGATCACGCTCCTCATACGCTCGAGGAAAAACGGAACCCCGCGAAAAGCCCGTCCGGCCAGCCGCACCTCGACACGTACGGCCCCTTCGTGACGTGGCTGATGGTCGAGCGCGGCTTCACGCCGCAGCGAATCGCCGCCGTCTGCAGCGACAACCCGGGACAGTTCGTGAATCCCTTCGCCGGCGGCCTGCGCTTCGGACGGATCGAGCCGGGGTACACGGCCTCGCTGACCGTGCTGAATCTCGCGCGGCCGACAAAAATCACGCGGGAGAATCTGAAAACAAAGTGCGGCTGGTCGCCGTTCGAGGGTCTCACGTTTCCCGGTTCGGTCGAAGCCGTGTTCGTACGCGGCAAGCGGGTCGTAGTCGACTCTCCGTGATTCTCGGTCAGCGCCCGTGGACTTCAATTCATGAAATTAATGCACGGGCGACTGTGTCCCAATCCGCGAGCCGTTCAACTCCGTGCCCAGCGCCTTCGTTCCAAGGGTGGGCGAGCACGATCGCTCTCACGCCGCAGCCATGGAAGAGTTCTGCCTGGGCCGCATCGTCGTCGATCGCGGCTGCCACGCCGCCGCAGATCATGTGCTTCTTTCGGTGTTGCACGAAATGCAGCCAATAGGTAGCCAGCTTGAGCCCGTCGAGCCACTGAATCGTTGCGATGCGCGTCTTTGGCTTTCGCGTCGTGACGAAATGAAGGTCGAAGTTTTCTTGCAGGACACGAAGGGCGTCAGTCGCTCCCCGGACCGGCGCGATTGTCAAAATGACGCCGGGATCGGAAAACAGTTCGTGAACTTCATCCCAAACCCGTTCATCGATTCGGTTCCCTTTCGCGTCGCAGCAACGGGGCCCGTAGTAGTCGAATTCGCCGATATCTTCATAAACGAAATTCACGCGTCCGCCGGTCACGCGACTAATGAGCCCGCGGATCACAGCGTCGGTGGCTGCGACGCAGTTATCCACATCGACACACAGGTGTCCCTTCATCCGGAAGCTCGTTCCGCTCTCTTGTCGTCGGCTTCTAACGATTCGATGGGGTAATAAGCCGCGACCATCTGAGCTTGCGGCCGTAAACTTTCCAACTGCCGATTTATTTCCAGCAACGCCTTGATCGCGTGCCCGGTCGTCTGTTGCCTGGCGGGTTTCTCTTTGGGCACAAACGAACGCGAAACGAAAAAGTCAGGCATGAGTCATGGGGGAAACGCCAAAAGCAGCAATCGAATGCTGTCCAGGAAGCTGAAGCGATGTTCCGCAGCTTTCCCGCCGGCTGGCTGTGCTGGCTGCTTGGCCATTAATTGGCCTCGTCCTTAGTCGCGGAGATTTGACGGTCCGAACGCGCCCGGGAGCAGCTCCGACACTGTCAGCTCCATCACGTCGGGGCCGTCGCACACGCACCACACCGGTGCATTGGGCTCAAACTCGTTGAGCACCTGCCGACATGCGCCGCACGGCGCAGTTGGACTTCCAGTCGGCGTGTAGACCATAACGGCTCGCAGATCGGTCTTCCCAGCAGCCACCGCTTGAAAGATCGCGTTGCGTTCGGCGCAGATTGTCAAACCAAGGGATGCATTTTCGATGTTGCAGCCGCCGAAGATCGAACCGTCGCCGGTCAGGACCGCGGCGCCGACCGCAAAGTTGCTATACGGACAATAAGCGTGCCGGCTGGCAACCTTTGCGGCCTCCTCCAATCGCGTGAAATCCGTTTCATTTACCGTCAGCATTGCTCCCTCGTTTCTCTGAGGAAATCAGTTCCCGAACGCCTCGGGGCGGGCCTGACCCACACGGCCTTTGACGAACAAAACGCATTCGCATCGAGGCAACGGTCATTTTAGCTGGATCCGAAGACTGGTCAAATCGCGGTCAAGCGTCGTAAGCAGCGGATTGACATGGAATTACGGAGGGAAAGCCTTCCGCGGGCGATGTGCGGATTTCAAACGGCTTTGCGTGCCGCGCTCCCGAGACCTTTGGAGGCTTCGTTGCGTCGGATTCGCCATCGATTTCTCGAGCCAGCGCCGGCCATGAAATCGACGTGCGGTCTGACTAAACTCTCACCTGCCGAACTGCCCGAACGCGGATTCGCGACCCGGACGCGCAGAGCGGGGGTCGACTCGAGGAGAGCAACCGTGAAACGCTTGGCCATCGGATTCATCGCCGCGGTCATCCTCGGTTTGGTTGCCGCCTACCCGGCTAGCGACCCGAAAAACACTGCGCCGGAGAGCGCGCGCTTGCATGCCGACTCCGGAGCTCGCAATCCCTGGACAAAGCTCGAGCTGAACGAGGGGCCAGACGCGTTCCGCTTCGCGGTTGTCTCCGACCGCACCGGGGGTCATCGGCCCGGCGTCTTCTCGCGGGCCGTGCGGATGATCAACCTGCTGCAGCCCGAATTCGTGATGTCGGTGGGCGACCTGATCGAAGGTTACAGCGAGGACCCGGGGCAATGGGCCCTCGAATGGTCCGAGTTCGAGTCGAATGTCGACCGCCTGCAGATGCCCTTCTTCTTTTGCACCGGCAACCACGACATGTCGAACCTGCCGATGAGCGAAAACTGGAAGCGCAAGTTCGGCCGCAGTTATTACTCGTTCCGCTATCGCAACGTGCTGTTCGTGATCCTCAATTCGGAAGAGCCTCGGCCCAAGGAGGTCACCTACCGCTTCGGCCCCGAGCAGCAGGAATGGCTGCGGCAAACGCTCGCCAAGAACGCCGACGTCCGCTGGACCTTTGTCTTCTTTCACAAGCCGGTCTGGCGCGAGGCGATGGGCGATTCCGTGGCTCAAGGTTGGACCGCCATCGAGGACGCGTTGGCCGCCGGCGATCGGCGGTACACGGTGTTCGTCGGACACGAACACAATTACGCCAAGTTCGTCCGCCACGGCCGCGATTATTTCATGCTGGCGACGACAGGGGGCGGATCGAAGATGCGCGGCGTCGAGTACGGCGAATTCGACCACGTGGCCTGGGTAACGATGAAGGACGGCGGCCCGGTGATCGCCAACATTCTCTTGGACGGCGTGCAGCCCAACGACGTGCGCAACGAACGGGACCTGCCTCGGTTCGAAGTGCCCCAACCGCGCCGAGCACGCAGGACTCCCGCCGCAGTGGGGGGTTAGGTCCTGCTCCTTCCGGCGGCGCCTTAGCCTTCCGAGGCGATCTTACCCGCGGCGCCTTCGATCGCCTGGCAATACTCCGAAAGCTGCTGGAAGATTTTCTCGGTAAAGGTGTCGGTCTCAAGGATTCGGGCCGCCTGCGTGCGCAGCGTCACATCCTCGAGAGCCCGCACGTCGGGCGGTTCGCCGTTGATCGGGCGGACCAGCCGCGTCAGGTCCAGGCACTTTGGGATGAAGGACTGATCGAGGTGCTCAGACACCTCACGACAGAGGCGCTCGGCCTCGACCAGCATTTCGCGGAGCGTCAAGCTCTGAATCGATCGCTCGACCATCGGGTCTGCTTTCGGTTGTGCGGCGTGCGTATCTGTTCATTACATCCGAGCGGACACGACCGGGTCAAGCGCACGGCTGAGTCGAAGGAGCGAAGTCCAAGATCCAAAGTCAAAACGGTGCGGCGTCGGACACTCTTTATTCTTCCGACCTTGAACCTTGGACCAAGCGCAGCGCCTCGAGCGGCAATTCCTGCCGGTGTGGCACAGCCCGTGCATTGATCCGTCACGCTTCTCGGGTGAACGGACTGGGCCAAGAGCCCCAGGAGCAGTTGGCGACGCGAAGCGTCTTTGGTGGTAACAGCTTGCGGCAGATGGCTGCCGAGAGAGCCCGCAGGGAGCGCGGACTTTCGGTTGTTACAAACGCGCCGCGCGCTTGAAAGTTTTACAAGGCAGGCAGGGAGGCCTGGCTCGTGTTGCGTCGGAATCCTGTGATTGGGATCAGCCGACCGCCCTTCGCCGGCGGACATTGTTCGCCCGGTTTCTTGGCTCACGCGTCTCGACTCCCCGCGGGCTCTGCCGCCGTCCCGATCCTCTCGGCCCTCTTTTCTGGGCGATTCCGCATTTGCTGCGTCTCGCAGCGTTCTGGAGCCCCCTCATGAACGCGTCCCTGCTCATGCTCAGTTTGGCCACCGCGGCCGCCGCTCCCCAAGACGTGCTCTACGACTTCTACAGCACGCACTGTGGCCCCTGCCAGATGATGATGCCGATCGTCGAGCGGCTGCACGCCGAGGGGTATCCGGTCGTGAAGATCAACATCGACGAGCGGCCCGACATGATGCAGCGTTTCGGCATTCAAGTCGTCCCGACGTTCGTGCTGGTGGTCGGGGGCCAAGAGTGGGAGCGAGTCACGGGCTGGCAGGAAGAGTCGAAGCTGCGGGCTATGCTCGCGCAACTGCCCCGACGCACCCAGCCCCGCGCTTCGGACCACCCCGCACGTAGCAGCCGGTCGGTGCCCGTCCGCCTGGCCGACGACGAGAGCAAACCCAAGTACGACTTCCACCTCCCGCTGCCGCCGTTCAATTCCAAGAAAACAAAGTCGGACCTGGTGCAAATCGACGCTCCCAATTCGGGACCGAGCGCGTCGTCCGGGACCGGCACTATGCTCGCCGACAGGGGCAGCGACCGGGACGACCCGACGGCAGGCGGCAACCCGCGCCCTGAGGTCCCAGCCGACTCCGGCGCGACGTCGAGCGCCGCGCAGGATTCGGTCGTGCGCGGGGCCGCTCCGCGTTACGCGGGCGAGCCCGACGCGACGCCCGACCCCAGCAGCGTGCCGATGCTGAGTTCCAGCGCCCGGATTCGCGTCACCGACGAAGGGGGCGTCTATTTCGGCTCGGGCGTCGTCATCGACGGCACGGCCGGCAAGAGCATCGTACTCACGTGCGGGCACATCCTCCGCGACGTCAAACCTGAAAGCCGGATCGTCGTCGATCTCTTCGAGGGCAAGAACCTCCGTACCTACAAGGGCGTGATCGTCAAGTTCGATCTGAATGCCGATGTCGGTCTGTTGATGCTGCAAACCACGTCCAACGTCACGGCCTCGCCCGTCGCCGGTCTCGAAAACAAAGTCGCACGCGGCCAAACCCTGCTGAGCATCGGCTGCAGCCGTGGCGAGCTGCCCAGCATCGAGCGACTGCGGGTCACCATGCTCAACCGCTACGAAGGCCCGGATACGATCGAATGCACGGGAGTTCCCGTGAAAGGCCGCTCCGGTGGCGGACTCTTCACCACCAGCGGTCACGTGGTCGGCGTCTGCACCAATGCCGACCCCAACGAAGGCAAAGGCGTCTACGCCGGCCTGAAGCCGATTCATCAGCTCCTCCGAAGTGCCGGTTTGGCTGACCTGATCCCCGGCTCACCGCGACAGCCCCGCGGCCGGATCGTCGACGTTGCTGCCGCACCGGCCGCTCCCGTCGAAGACCAGGCTCAGGCAAAACTCGAACTCGAACTGGCTCAATTGAAACAGGCCCGCACCAAACGCACGGCCGCGGAAGCCCTTGGCGACGAAGCGGTGGCTCGGGCCGACGCAGACACGGCAGCGGCAGCCGCCGCTGCGGCCGCTCCTATGGAAGACGCCGAAGTGATCTGCATCATCCGGCCGATCCGCAAAGCGGGCGGCAGCAAGGTGGTGATCATCAACCGCGCCAGCCGCAAGTTCATGAAGTATCTGACCGGCGAGGCGAAGGACCAGTTGCAGCCCACGATGAGCCAGTCAGAATCCGCGACGCCGACCGGCTCCGACGAGCCCCGCGCGCAACAAGCGACCGAGACGGTCGCCGCAAGCACGACCTCAGCCTGGAAGCCGACGGCCTCAACGTCGCGATTCCCGTCGCATTGATCGATCTCGATCGCGACCACCTTCTCCCTCTCCCATTTTGATGGGAGAGGGGCCGGGGTGAGGGCCGCCTTTGCTCTGTTCCTCGTTTCCGGCTGTTGGCGAGGACTTTTTGAACCGCCAAGCCACTAAGGCCACAAGGACACCAAGAAAGGCGAGGACCTGGGTTCCGACCCTGGAGACCGACGCTGGTCGGTGCTTTTCAACGCGCCGCCGGCTTGGCAGGGCGGCGTTCGAAGATGATCACGTGTTGCCAGGGGAGGACTTCGATCGTCTCGACGTGGGACAGTTCGAGGGCTGGGTCGGCGGCCTCGCGTTTGACCTGGGCTTCGGTCATCTTGTGCACGAGCTTGATGGGGACGTTGGGGTCTTCTTTGCGGTACTCGACGAACACGACGCGGCCCCCGGCCTTGAGGGCTTTCGAGATGGCCAGGAGCATCTCGTAGGGGTAGCGGAACTCGTGGTAGACGTCGACCATGATCGCCAGGTCGACCGAGCTCGGCTTGAGGTTGGGTGATTTCTCGGTGCCGCGAACCGGCGTGACGTTGGTGATCCCCAGCTGTTTGCAGCGTTTGGCCAGTACGCTGAGCATTTCTTCCTGGATGTCGACGGCCAGGACGGTGCCGGCGGGTTTGACCTTGTCGGCCATTTTGATCGAGATCACGCCGCTGCCGGCGCCGATGTCGGCCACCACCTGGCCGGGGGTGAGCTTGAGGACGTCGACGAGCTGGGTGAGGTGCTCTTCGGTCTCGCGCTCGGGCCGCTCGAGCCAGTCGATGCCCTGGTAGCCCATTACATGGGCGATCTCGCGCCCGATGTAGAACTTGCCGATGCCGTCGCGATCGTGCTTCTGCGCGGATTTCGTACCGCGGCGGCCGGCGGGCCTTTTCGGACTTGGAATCGGCGGCGCCTGATTTCGGCGGGGCTGCCGGCCCGTCGGCCGTGGGCAGAGTCTGGCCGGAGACCAACAGAGCGTGGCCAAAGACGAATAAGGAGAGAACCGCCGAGCCGAACGGCAGTCGCAGGCGGGGGTCGCTCATGAAGTGGCTCCGATCGCCTGGCCGGTCTTCGAGTCGCGCGAGTGCCGCTGCATGATGATGCCCCAATCTTCGTGAGAGAGTTTCACCGCTTCATCGACGAGCATGATGGGGATCTCGTCGCGGATGGCGTACTTCAGCCGGCAATCGGGGTTGAGGCAGACGAGCCAGTCGCCGTCCTGGATGAGGGGCGTCCGCGAGCCGGGGCAAACCAGCAGGTTTTCGAGATCTTTGAATTTGAACGCCATCGGACGCTTGGCTCTTTTCATTGGAAAGTCTTGCTAAAACCCGCGGACGTGGCGGATGTCCTCGAAGTTTCGCAGGGAGTAATCGATCCCGACGTCATCCAGAATCCGGCACAGCGAGCGGACCGCCACGCCCATGCCGTCGGGCCCGCTGAAACCGCCGAATTGCCCGCCCCCTTTGAGATGCGGCTCGGTTTCGAGGAAGAAGCCGGCGACACCCAGCGTTTGCATGCGCGCTTCGAGCTGCGGCAGATGCGTTTTCAAATCGCGGAGGACCTCCGGATAGCCCGAGTCGCCGCAGTTGGCCGGCACGAAGTTCCGCAGCCGCTCCTCGTCGACGACTCCGGTCCATTCGAGCGCCGGATCGATACGGTAATCCTTGACGTGCATCCAGCCGAGGTGGGGCCGCATCGCCTCGTACTCGCGGAAGCACTGACGGCGGTCCTTGTTCTGGCAGGCGATGTTTCCGCCGTCATAGATCAGCACGAGGTTCGGATGGTTGACCTTGGTCGCCAGCGTGGCCATCAGCTCGCCGGTCGAGCCGACCAGATTGGGCTCGATTTCCAACCCGTACACGAGTCCCTCGCATGCGCAGGCCTCGACGATCGCCCCGATCTGCTCGACCGCCTGCCCAACGTACGGGGCCGGGTCTGCCCCCAGCGGCGGATAAAAGGAAAAGCCGCGGACCAGCTTTGTCTCTAATTCGAGGGCCGTTCGCAGCGTGTCGGCGACCTCACCTTTGAGATAGTCGGCAAAGGGGACGAATTTGTTGTGCGATCGATCGGGCTCGTCGCGGAGCTTCACCTTGCCCAGCCGCGAGCCGATGCTGGTGACCCGGATTCCAAACTCGCGGTGGAGGGTCTTGAGCTTTTCGCGTCGGAGGGGGCCGAGATCGACGACATGCCGCACCGTACCGGAGCCTTCGACGTCGACAAATCGCGGGCTGTAGTGCGACAGGCCGATCGCCGCCAAGGCCGTGAGCTGCTCGAGCGCGGTTTTGTGATTGGCCGCCTCGTCGGCAAACGCGCTCAGCAGAGACGTGCGGCCAGGGCGATGGAGTCACAGGTTGCCTGTCGCTGATTGATTCCTCGATCACCAATGCGATTATTGTAGCGGCCTGCCTCTCCTAACTCACCCGGCAACTCACTCGCCCGCTCATCGCCCCGACGCCGGTCGGTCAATACAATGATTCGGTTAGAGACCGCCAGCCTATGAAACCCGCTACCGAATCCGCCGATTCGTCATCCCCGCCCTCTCCCGATTCGCAACGCCGGTTGCGCGGCGGAATGGTCGGCATGGGAATGATTTTCGACGAGACGTATCGCCCGTTTTTCGAGCAAGTACGGGCCAGCGGGCTTTACGATCGGTCTTTCGGAACGATTGAGGTTCCACTCGTTGCCGTGGCGTCTCGAACCGGCAAGCGGGCCGAAGCCTATTTGCGTGCGGCGGGGGCTCCGAGTGCCGGCATCAAAAACTTTTCCGGCCCGCGGTCGGTCGAGTCGCTGCTGGCCGCGGGGGTCGATTTCGCCTGCGTGGCGACTCCGGACGATCGCCATTTCGAGGCCGCCAAACAGGTGCTCGACGCCGGCGTTCATCTGCTCATCGAGAAGCCGTCGGTGCTGTCACTCGCTCAGCTCGATGAATTGCTCGCGATCGCCCGTCGCAAAGAAGTCCTGGCCAAGGTCGTTTATCACAAGCTGCTTGATCCGGACCACAAAAAGCTCCGCACGCTCGTCTACGACCAGGTTCTCTCACACGTCAACAACGGCTACTGCTCGCTCTTGGAGCCAAAACAAATCTCGGGGTCGCAGTTCGCCGAATGGATTCGCGGCCGCAATCCTGGAACCTACGTCGCCGTGCACTACATCAAATTGATTGACTTCACGTTCCCGGGTCGACTCAAAACCGTCACCGCCAGCGGCCAGCGCGGACTGGTCGGGGCCAAGGACGGGACGACTTGGGACAGTTGCCAGCTGCGGCTGATCTACGAATACGACTCGGGGCGCGAGGCGGCCTTCGATCTCCACACGTCGTGGGTGACGCCGGACAATTTCCCCGGCTATGTCGAACAGGAAGTGCAGTTCCGCTTTGACAACGGCATTTGGAACGCCCACTCCCGCAAACGCGGCGTCGAGTGCACGGTCGAAGGGAAAACGCCGTTCGCGCTCAAGACGACGATGAACAATCACTACAACGGCTCATTCCTCGAACCCTGGGGCCAGCGCAGCCAGCGCGGTTACGGCATCGAGGTGATCGAGCGGTTCGTCCGCGAGCTGGCGTATGTCGAGTTTGGCGGCAGCCCGGCCGATCGACCCGCTCGATTGGAAGAAATCTCCCGGCTCAGTTACAACGATTTGAGTGCCGATCGGCAGACGGTTGCCGCCGTCCAGGCGCTCGAGGCGATCCTCGAACGGCAGGCTGCCGGCGAACCCGATTGCGTCGTGCGTGTCAACGATCGAAAGGGTGGGCTCGTGCTTTACCGGCCCGGCTCCGCAGAACCAATAATCCTCTATCGCGACCCTGTCTAGCGACCGTGGCGAGCCGCGGGCGTGAGCCCGCGGGTGCTTACTTCATGAACACTCCCATCGAATTCGAAGACGAAGACCTCTCGAACGCCGCACGGCGTACGATCGACTCGCACGAGCCCACCGCTCAGCGGACGTACACGCCCAGCCAGGCCGTGTTTGCCAAGAGTGCAGGTTGCTTCCACTGGACGCCCGAAGGTCGCCGGCTCTACGACTACACTTCGGGCGTGCTCGTGACCAACCTGGGGCACAATCCGAAACGCTGGCTCAAGCGGTTCTTCGATTATCTCGGTTGGGATCCCTCGGCACTCTCTCAAGGCGGCGACTACGCGTCGGCCGCGCCGATGAACGCCTACAACGCGATCACGCCCATCGAAGCCGCAGCCGTCGAGCGGCTGATCAAGAGCGTTCAGTCGCGGCCGGGCGGGCGACGGCTCAATAGCGTGATGTGGTCCGCTTCGGGCTCAGAAGCCATCCAGAAGGCCCTTTGGGCCTGCCTGCACCGCGACGAAAAACGCGACGTGATTCTTGCCACGCGGCACGGCTTCCACGGAAAAAAGGGCCTTGCCGGCGCGGTCACCGGCACTGAGACGGATCACGACCGCGACCCGCGCGTCCGCTTCATCAGCTTCCCAATGGCCGAGGTCGACGACGTCTCGAAGTACGAGCACACGTTTGCTCCAACCCCCTACGGATCCGAGCTGGAATCGCTCTGGAACGAGCTTGGGCCGCGAATCGGCTGTCTGATCACCGAACCTTATTTGGGGGGAGGCGGCAGCTACCATCCGCCGGCGGCCTACATGCAGCTGCTCGCAGGCGTTCTGCCGCCAGCACCACATCTTGTTCATCCTCGACGAGGTGCAAGCGAACTTCGGCCGGACCGGCCCGCTGTACGCGTTCGAGCGCTACGGCCTCGAACCCGATTTCGTCTGCCTGGGCAAAGGTCTGGGCAACGGAATTCCGGTCAGCGCCGCTGTCGGACGCGGCGACGTCATGGCGTGCTTGAATTATGGCGACGCGTCGGACACCTGGAGCGCGAATCCGGTCTCCTGCGCCGCCGTGCTGGCGACGCTCGACGAATTTGAAACGACCGACGTGCTGAAGCACGCGCAGGGCATTTCGCAGATTTTCTTCCGCGGACTGACGCGGCTGCAGGAAACGTCGGTAGTCAAAAAAATCCGCGGCGAAGGGATGGTGTTTGGAATCGAGTGCGGCCCCGCCGGCAATTTGACGGCCAATCAGGTCGCCAACCTGGTCGTCGAGACCTGCTACCTCGGAAAACCGGGGGGAGACGGGATCCACTTCCTCGGTCCGCTGGCCGGCTGCGTCCTGCGCGTGGCCCCGCCCCTGACGATGACTTCAGAGGAGGCTGAAGCTTCGCTCGAGTTGTTGTTTTCCTTGGTTTCCCAGCTCGAATTGAAACTGCGCGGGGCGGCTGTGACCTGAAAAACAGCCGGCCTGAACCCGCGTTCGAAGCATAATCGCCCGTTCGGCGAGACCTCTCCCCGTTTCCCATTGACCCCAAATCCGCTTTGGCACATGATTCGGCCCCAAGTTCGACCCAGGACTATATGGACCGCGCAGACACTCTCTCGCTATCGGCCGACCGCGAGTCGGCCGGACCCCGCATGAGCCAACGCGCCCCCCGGCAGCTCACGATCCGCACAAGCCGGATCGATTCGAGCAGGAACGTCTCAAAAAGCTCGAGGCGATCGAGGCGCTCGGACTCGATCCGTGGGGCCATCGGTTCGACGGCCACATTGCGATCGCGGCCGCTCGCGCGAAGGCTCCGGCCGAGGCGGGCATCACCGGCGAACCGGTCCGCGTGGCGGGGCGGCTCATGCTCCGCAACAACAAGGGAAAGCTCAAGTTCTATCACCTGCAGGACGCCACCGGCCGCATTCAGTTGATGGTCTCCAAGGCCGACGTTTCCGAAGAGCAGTGGAAGCTGATCGAGAACCTCGACCTGGGCGACGTCATCGGCGTCGACGGCACGCTGCGCCTGACCAACACCGGCGAGGTGACCGTCTTCGTCAAAGAGCTGACGATGCTCGGCAAGTCGCTGGCCCAGCCGCCGGAAAAGTTTCACGGCGCGCGCGACACCGAGATGCTGCTGCGGCAGCGGTATATCGATCTGATCTATAGCGAGGGCGTCCTTGCCGCGGATGCTCAAGCGGACCAAGATCCTCGAGTCGATCCGCGACACACTCCGGCAGCACAACTATCTTCGAGGTCGAAACCCCCGTGTTGCAGGCAATCGCCGGCGGAGCCGCGGCCCGCCCTTTCGTCACGCATCACAACGCGCTCGACATTCCGCTTTATCTGCGGATCGCGCTGGAGCTGTATCTCAAGCGGCTGATGGTCGGCGGTATCGAGCGGGTCTACGAGATCGGCCGCGTCTTCCGCAACGAGGGGATCGACAGCACGCACAATCCCGAATTCACGATGCTCGAGCTGTACCAGGCTTACGGCAACTACGAAACGATGATGGATCTGACCGAAGCCATCGTCGTAAACGCCGTCCGCGCCGTGAGCGAGACGCTCGATCATCCAGTGGCGTGACTCGCCGGTCGATTTTTCTTCCCCCTGGCCGCGGCGAAAATACGCCGAGCTGTTTGAGCAATATGCCGGCTGCCCGATGCGCGACGCCGAGGCTGTGCAGAAGGTCGCCCGGCCAAGCACGGCATCGAGACGAGCGGAGTGCATCCGGACGTCGTGATTCAAGAAGTCTTCGAGACGCTGGTCGAGCCGCACCTCGAAGGGCCCGATCTTCGTCATCGATTATCCGGCGTCGCTCTGCCCGCTGACCAAGCGGAAGGCGGGCGATCCGAATATCGCCGAGCGGTTCGAGCTGTATGTGCGGGGCATGGAACTGGCCAACGCCTACACCGAACTCAACGATCCGCGGCTGCAGGAGCAGCTCTTCAGCACGCAGTTGGCCGGCTTGCCGCCGGAAGAGTCGATGGCCCGGATGGATCACGACTTCATTCGGGCGCTCAAGGTCGGCATGCCGGCGGCCGGCGGCATGGGCTTGGGCATCGACCGGCTGGTGATGTTGTTGACCGACAGTTACAGCATTCGCGACGTGATCTTTTTCCCGCTGCTGCAAGCCGGAGACCTGACGCCCCACACAGAAGAGGGTGGCAGGGTCGAACCGTTTCGGTTCGCCCCCAGTGACAAACGGATTTAGACCCCTTCGAGCCAAAGGATTGGCGAATGTACAAGGCCTTTCTCTCCCTGCGCTATCCTGCGGACCCGCTACATCGCGATGGCGTCGATCGTCAGCGTGATGCTGGGCGTGGCGACGATGATCGTCGTCAACAGCGTCATGAAGGGCTTTACCTCCGAGATGCGGGGCCGCATTCAGGGGCTGTTGTCCGACATCGTCATCGAGACCAATTCGCTCGATGGCCACCCCAATGCCCACCAGCAATTTGAGCTGGCTCGCAAAGTCTGCGGCGACAAGATCGCCGGCATGACGGCCACCGTCGAAGTTTGGGGGCTGGTGACCTTTAATTTCGGCGGCCAGTGGACGACCCGGCCCATCACGCTGATCGGCATCCAACCGGAAGAAAAGGCGAGCGTCGGTCCGCTCGTCCAGTATCTCGAGAGCTATCACACGCTCAAGGACGGCAAGAAAGTCATTCGCGACCCGTTGCGATCGTTGGACCAACCCCCGACCTGGAACCTGACGGCCCAGGCCAAAGCCTGGCGGCACGAAATCAATCAGCGCCGTAAATGGATCGAGGATCGGCTCGACAGCCCGCGCGAGTCGCCCGCCGAAGGGGACGAGTTCCACCCCAAGGTCTCGCCCGTCAACCATACCGAGTCGAGCGGTCCTGGCTCCGCGGCAAGGTCCGGCGCGGCAACCGCCAAGTTGAAGACGTCGGCTCCAGCAGTGGCGTCCGCAAAGTCGCCCGCTCAACCGCCCGCAGGCGGCAACCCCTTCGCACCGGCCGCGCAGCCGGCGAGCGCTGATCCATTCAAGAACAGTCCGGACATTCCCACGCCATCGCCGGGTCTGGCGCAATCCCGCGTCAACGACGACGATCCGTACCCCGCGCGGATTTACATCGGCGCGGGGCTGATTCGCTTTCCGTACGAAGATTCGAAAACCGGCGAGCGGCGCATGATCGAGATGGTGCGTCCGGGCGAGGACGTGAAGATCAGCACGGTCAATGCCGGACGGCCCCCCGTGCGGGCAGACTTTGAAGCCACGGTGGTCGACGTCTTCAAGTGCGGAATGAGCGAGTACGATTCCAACCTGGTCTTCTGCAATCTCGAAGAGCTGCAGAAAGTTCGCGAGCATGGTCAACCCTGACAATCCGAACGATCCCGACGGTAGGGCGAATCACGTCGATTCAGATCAAGCTCAAGGACTTTCGCGGATGCGCCCGACGTCATCGAACGGCTGCAGGCGGTCTTCCCGCCGGGCATCTGGACGATCAAGACCTGGGAACAGAAGCAGGGCCCGCTCTTGGCCGCCGTCGAGATCGAGACGGGCATTCTCAACGTCCTGTTGTTCTTGATCATCGCCGTCGCCGGGTTCGGCATTCTGGCGATCTTCTTCATGATCGTCGTCGAGAAGACGCGCGACATCGGCATCTTGAAGGCGCTCGGAGCCAGCTCGGGCGGCGTGATGAGTATCTTTCTGTCGTATGGCCTGGCGTTGGGAGTCGTCGGCAGCGGGGTCGGCGTGCTGCTGGGACTGTTTTTTGTCCGCTACATCAACGAGTTCGAATCGGTGATCACGGCGGTCACAGGTCGAAAAGTCTTTGACGACAAGATCTATTATTTCCCGGAAATTCCGACGAAGGTGCAGCCGGACATGGTCTTTTGGGTGACGTGCGGGGCGATCGCGATCGCCGTGTTGGCCAGCGTGCTGCCGGCACGTCGAGCGGCCCGGTTGCGCCCGGTCGAAGCGCTGCGCTACGAATGACGCCTTAAAGAGGAAACCAATGACTGCGAAGACGTTCGCCGTAGCCGGTTCGATGCACGGATCCACCGCGTCGATCACGAGCCAGAAGCCGCACTCGGCACAGGCTTCGATCGGGACACAGGCCTCGATCGGGACCCAGGCGCGCTGGCTGCCCGCCGAAGGGGGACATGCCGTCGGGCCGCACATCTCGGCAGTCGCCGTCGAGAAGTCGTACCGCAAGGGCCAGCACAAGGTCTCGGTGCTGCGCGGCGTCAACGTCAACGTGCGGCGGGGCGAGTTCCTCTCGATCATCGGCCAGTCGGGGTCGGGCAAGAGCACGCTGTTGCACTTGCTGGGACTGCTCGACTGTCCCGACGTCGGCGAAGTCTTGCTTGAAGGTCAGCGGATGGACGATCTGCCCGTGCGAACCCGCGACCAGCTTCGCAATCGGGTGTTCGGCTTCATCTTCCAGTTCTATCACCTGCTGCCCGAGTTGAGCCTGCTGGAAAATGTGCTGGCTCCGCTGATGATCCGCTACTCGGCGTGGGAATTCTGGAAGCGCCGCCGCGAGTTTCGCGAGCGGGCCTCCGAGATCATTCATCTCGTCGGGCTGGAGCATCGGTTGAAGCACAAGCCCTCGGAGATGTCCGGAGGCGAAATGCAGCGGGCGGCCATCGCCCGGGCACTCGTCGCCCGGCCGGAAATCCTGCTGGCCGACGAACCGACCGGCAATCTCGACTCGCACACCGGCCACGAGATCACCGAGCTGCTCGCCCGACTCAACGAGCGCGAGCAGCTGACGATCTTGATGGTCACGCACGACGATTCGATTGCCCGGCAAGCCCACCGCATCGTGCGATTGAAGGAAGGCCAGATCGAGGCGGTCGCCGCGGCAGCCGCCTGAGCGGCTGACTAAGAGTCGCTCGACACGTCCGTCTGCTGTCCGCCGTCGCCCTTGCGGTAGAGGTGGATCTCCATCGACGAGATCGCAAGGCTTTTTGCGAGCGTCCAGCAGTTCGGAAGGCTTAGTTGCGTCTCTTCAGGCGCGCGGAAGTAAAGCAAAGCGTCGGGCGCCGTCACGGTGTCACGTGCGAGCCGCGAGAGCGCACGATACATCGGCGTCTCCGGATTCAGTTCCATCGCCAGGCGGTAGGGCGGATCAAAAAACACGGCGTCGAAGGGAAGGAACGGGTCGACCCCTTTCGGATGAAACGACGACCGGAGCGCGTCCGTCCGCCAGCAAAGCGCGCGATCCTCCACGCCGAGTGCCGCGACGTTCTGCTGCAACAGCTCGAAGGCGCGCCGATCCGACTCGATGAATACGACGCTCTTCGCGCCGCGGCTGAGCGCCTCCAGGCCGAGCGACCCGGTTCCGGAAAAAATGTCGGCCACCTTCCGGTCGACAAGCTCGTCGCCAATCCGCTCAAACAGCGTCTCTTTCACGCGGTCGGTGATGGGACGCGTCGTGAGCCCCGGGCTGGCGAGCAGTTTCCGGCGGCGAAATTCTCCGGCAATGATGCGCACGACATTCACCGAGGAGGGATCAGCCCTGTTCGCGCTGGGCCTTCACCTTCTCCCAATGACGACGGATGATGTCGGCCGCCTCGTCCGCCACGGAGCGAAACTGCCGAGTCGCAGACTCGCGCGGCGCAGACGCCGGGGGGATCGGCGTGTTATCTAGTCCCGCCGGCTTGGGAATGATCGTGGTGTCGCCGGGAGCCGCTTCGCCGCTGTCGCTGCTGCCGCTGATTCCCTCTTTGGAAAGCCATTCGGCGATGTCATTGTCGGAGGCCCGCACGTTGACCTCAGGCGCGCCCGGCACCTGCAGCATGATCGGACCCACGCGAAGAATATCGCCGGGCTTCAGCAGGGTCTCGTCCTCCATCAGCGTCTCGTTGAGAAACGTGCCGTTGCGGCTGTCGAGATCGCGGGCGACGATTCCATCGGGCGTCGGCTTAAGAACGCAGTGATGTCGGCTCACCTCGCTGGAGGCCAGGCGAATCTGGCAACTCTCGTCGCGCCCGATCAGCACGTCTCCTTCGTCGGGAAGGTGCAGCCGTTTGCCCTGATGTTTTCCCGATTGAACGATCAATTCGATCATCGCCCGGTACCCCTCCTCGTCTGGCACCTCGAATCCGCTGCCCCCAATGGCTCTCGTACAAACGGCGGCAACGCCATCGCGCCCCCGCACAAACTGCCGCGTCAAACGCGATATGGAACAGTCACCGGCTCTCCGCACTCCGGACAGCTTAAGGTTTTCCCGCGGTGCATCGGACTGACTTTGAACCGCTTTCCGCACCGGCACGAAAACCGGATTCGCTTCTCGTCCTTTCCCTGATCGCTATGCGTTTTCTCCCAGTTCCTCAGCGCAATTTCCTGGATCTGGCGGAGCAGCTCGTCGGGGTCGAACGGTTTGGTCAGGTAGCCATCGCTACCGACGCGCTCGGCCAAGGCTCGCGCCTCGGGCATGTCGACGGCAGTCAACACCAAGACCGGAATCGTCGAATTCGCCTGTTTGAGTCTTTGACAAACCTCGAAGCCGCTCTCCCCGGGGAGGATCAGGTCCAAGATCACAAAGTCGGGCTTGCGCATGACGAATGTGGCTTGTGCCTGGCCGCCATCGCGGGCGACCGTGACACGGTACTTGTGCTTCTCCAACAGCTCCTTGAGGAATGCCGCCTCGTCTTCGTCATCCTCCACAATGAGGATGAAATTGGCGATGGTCGCCAACGGAGTCAGCCGGCCGGCTTCGTCAAGTATCATGCCGTCGACCCGTAGAAACGCCCCCGAAAGCGACTCCTCAGAAGCAGTCCGCCCCCTTATGGATAACCAAAACTCCCTGACGACGCAAATAGTTACAAAATCCGCACCCCCGCAAATTGCACCGGTGGGCATGGCCCCCGCGAGCGCACGCGACATCGCCACTTTGGACGCGCACGGACATGACAGCGGCGTTGTCTCTCAATGCGAAATGCATGCTCGACTCGCGCGCAGCGAGCGGAATCCGCCCGCCTGCCGAGCGTGGGAATGGGGCGCAGATGCGAAAAAACCTGAAAAAATAGGGGGAAACCGAGCGCGCGTTGGTTGACAACTGTTTTCCGCAAGAGTTTACTACGCGAAAACTTTTCTGGAGCGCTCGCAAGGGTTCGGCGTTCCCCGACTTTCAAAAATGGCAGGAGTGCACGATGGCAACGAAGAGCGGTGCAAAGCCGATGTCCAAGAGCGAAGTCCTCAATACGCTGGCCGAGGAGAGCGGGCTGTCGCGAAAGCAGGTTGCCAGCGTGCTTGACGGCCTCTCGGGGCTGATCAGCCGCAACGTCGGCAAGAAGGGCCCCGGCGTGTTCGCCGTCCCCGGCCTGATGAAGATCACCGTGCAGCACAAGCCTGCCACCAAACCGCGCAAGGGCATCAATCCGTTCACCGGCCAGGAAATGATGTTCAAGGCGAAGCCCGCGCGGAACGTCGTCCGCATTCGCCCTCTCAAGTCGCTGAAAGACATGGTCAAGTAGTGGCCGACCGGCCCACCAGGCCGGAAGCTCAGGGCACAGCACTCTCAAACGATTATTCCGATCGCCGTGGGCGACGACGACAGACGCTTGAATGAACTTTGCCTGAAGTGACCTGAGCGCACAACGCCATCGCCGCCAAACCATCCTTGGCGCGCGCTCGTTTTGTTCCCGTGCAAGAGGCTGTTCGAGCGGTCCGACTGGCGACCCGTTCGGTCAGACTGAAACCAGGTGACGTTGCGAGTTCGCGCTCCGACTTCGCTGACGGCCTTCAATCGGCGCGGCGTTCGATTTGTTGGGACATAAGTCCATTTATAAAAAGGGGTTATGCGGTAGAGCCAAGTCTCCAAATTGTCGAACTCGGGTGGCAGATGATGACGAAAGTCATTGTCGCGTAAGCTCCTTATCGCTTTCATTTGCTTGATTTCGAGGCAATGCGCGGCATAGAATCCTCATACCGCGAGTGAGCGCCCGAGTGCGTTTGGCCCAGATGCTCGCTGAAGACGCTCGCAGCGGCAGGATTGGCGGTGCGCAGTCTTAGTGCGAGGACGGGTCCTCGCGACAGACACCGGCAACACCTGAGGAGAGCTGCGTGCCATGTTGGTTCTGTCGCGCAAGAAAAACGAAAGCATCGTGATCGACGAGCATATCGTCATCACGATTGTCGAGATCCGGGGCGACAAAGTGCGCCTTGGGATTGAGGCACCGAAGGAAATCCCGATTCACCGCAGTGAAGTGCACGCCGCCATCCACGCGGAACACAACTCGGGTGAACAGGATCCGCCCAAGGTTGCGAGCACCGAAGGCTGAGAGCGCAGCCTTAATCCTCTGAATCGATTAGCGGGCTAAGCAATGCGATGCTTAGCCCGTTGCAATTTGTGGGGCCGCGCTTGCAATCTGCCCGCCGGTCCGTTCAAGTTCCCAGCCGTCGCGGTTGCTCCCAGACGGCGTTCGTCCGGTGTCGCGGTTCGCGTTGCAGAGTCGAGAGCGCAACCCGAGTCTGTTCACGCGAGTTGACAAACAGGCCCCAGTCCTTAAATTGTGGGGCGACTCCCGGCCCCATCGTCTAGCCAGGTCTAGGACATCGGATTTTCGATCCGATAACGGGGGTTCAAATCCCCCTGGGGTCATTCGAGCGTGATCGGATCGATTGTGCCAGCGCGCTGCCTCTCTGCAGCGAGCGCGTCCAAGGAGGATCGAGCGGCATGGACCCGTCAGAACACTGGCGATCGCTGTTCGAGAATTGGCCCGAATCGATTCCTCGCGAGGGAATGATCGTCACCACCTTCAACGAGCACATTCCGTTTAACGGTTTTCTGATCTCGGGCGGCGTGCTGCTCGTCGAGCGCGACAAACCCGACACATATGGCGCCCGAAAAGTGATGCTGGCCTATTCCACCATCCTGGCCGTGAAGATGACCACGACGATGGAGATCGGCCGGTTCCAGGTCATGGGCTTCCAAGCCCCGTTCTAACTCGGCTTCCAGGCCCCGTTCTAATTCAGAAGCACGATTTGACCCACGTCGGGGTCGCGTCGGAATCGCTTGTCCCCTAGGTGATGAAGATCCAACGGCCGAGGATGGCCGCCGGCACAACGAGCGCCCCGACCGCGAGAGCCAGGATGGGATCACCCGTCTTCGCATAGATCATCGTCGCATCCAGCAGCACAATCGTTAGCAGCATTCGCTTTACGCCCGATTGAACATTTCGCGGCGTAGGCTCCCGGATCGCGGACACAATCCGGATCTCGATCCAGATCGTCACCACCCCGAGCGCCACTAAGGCCGGCCAGCGATTGATGGCCGCGGAATCCGGCATGGTGACGACGATCGCGGCCAAGCCGGCAATGCCCGCGTGGCACGTCGCCGCGGCTGCGGCAACCTGACCTCGCGCACTTCGCTGTGCTTCCTGTCTCGCAAACCAGGTCACCCCGGCCACATAGATGCCCATCGCTGAGGCCACAAAGAGCTGGGGACTCGCCCAGGTTCCACCGGCCGCCGCACTCGCGCCGAGCATCACATTCAGAAAGCGACAGCCACCCATTGCCACCGGGCCTGCCGGCATCTGTTTGAGATATCCGTCGTAAGCCAGGATCAGCGCGACGAGCAGAAGAGAGATCGCGACCGCTTCAATACTGACGAATGCCGTGCACACAGGTCCCAGAAGTATCAGTCCACTTGCAAGCAACACCGCGGCCCGAGGCGAGATTCGGCCGGATGGAATCGGCCGCCCGGGTCGCTCCCGCGCATCAAGCTCTCGGTCGAAAAAATCGTTGAAGACCATGCCGGCCAGGTACAACCCGCACGATGCGCCCAAGAGGGCTACCAGATCACGAGCCGGCGAGAGTCCCTCCTGCGTGAGCAGGAATCCCAAAAAGATATCCGCGAGGGCCGTGAAGACGGCCGGAAACCGCATGAGCTGCAGATAAACGCGGAGGCGATTTTTAACGGGCGTATTCCGTTCCTTGAACGCATTCTTGGACATCGCCGATGTCGGAGCCGAGTCGAGCACTCACCCGGTCGAGGAAACTCGGCGAGCCCAATCGTATAAGAGCGCTCGCTGGACCGCGACATCGTCAGGCGGATTCCCTAAAGGCCGCTCGAAAAAGGAACTAAGGAAGGCCATCGCGCCCGAGACACCGCGGCGGTGTTCTCGCTCGCACAACCGCACCACGTCGAGCAGAGCGCTGGCGGAGTCGCATCCGATCGTCGTCAGCCGCCGTGTTCAACAAACCAATCGAGACCAAGTCGGTTCGTCCCCCTTGGCCCATGTGCAGCGCGGATTTCTCGATCGCAAGGTCCTCGAGAGCACGCAGATTCGGGCCAGACGACTGCATCCAATTCACATACGAGCAACCTGATTGCAAGGCGGCCACCGCGTAAAGGACACTCGTGGAGACCGGCGAAAGATCGGATCGCTCCAGCGATTCGAGCAACTCACGGCAGGAGAGTCGGTCGCAATTCAAAAATCCCGGATCGACGGAGGCGACATCAACGACGATCACGTGGTCCAAGCCGGCCGAAGTGCGAAACTCTTCCAAGTCAACCGTGATCCGCTGCAACGCGGCGCTCGGTCGTTCGCTGCGTGTCTTCAGTGTTGCGGTGCTGGCCCGGCTCTCGATTGCGGGACCAGAATTCAGCAATGTGCCGGTACGCACGTTCCGGTTCCAGTTCCTCATCGTGGGCGCCAACGCAGCTAAACGTTCGGCCGTGACTGTCTTCGATTTGATGAACAGATTCCGCGCTTCGACGGTCGAACTCGTCTTGCGAATCTCGTGTCCGCCAAGCACAAAACGCGACCACTCTGCCAGCTCGAGCCCGGCGAACTCCGGCTGCTCGGTCACGAGCCCGCCGGTCGCGATCGTTCGCGACTGCAGACCGGCGAGCACGACTGCAAGTGCGGTTCCGATCTGCCCCCACGTGCCGATCAGCCAGATGCCGATCTTTCGCCCATTCATGGCGTCTTCGCGCTCTGGTCTGAGTGGGCTGCGGACGAGAGCCGCTCGCCGGCCCACCGCATGACCGCGTCTTGGAACGTGCTGAACGCAGTATCGGTCGCCGACTTGAGGGCCGCCAAAGGCTGGCTCGCATCAGGTTGGGCGCGAGCGAAAAAGTAGAACTTAACCTTCGGCTCTGTTCCCGAAGGACGGATCGCGAATGAGAATTCCAGCGGGCCTTCGGCCGAATCGACAATCAGCAAGTCTCCGCGATCGCCCATTAAAAGACCCGTGATCTCTGCTGCCGGAATACGCCGGACTTCGTTTTTGTGATAGTCCCGTAGACGCGCCAGCCGAATGCCGGCCAGTTCCGCCGGCGGATGGTCTTGCAGTTCGGCGAGCAGCGCCTCGATCCGTGACCGGCCCTCGGCGCCCGCAAGCCCGAGGGATCGCTGCGCTTCAGCAAAGTATCCGTGCTTCACATAAAGCCGGTCCAGTTCGTCCGCGAGAGTGCGTCCTGCCGATTTCAACTCGGAGGCCAGCTCCATCACGTACAGCGCGGCAATCGCCGCGTCCTTGTCGCGGCAGTAATCCCCTGCGAGGTAGCCGAGCGACTCCTCGGCTCCAAACAGGAAATTTGTCGCGCCAAAGTCGTCGATGGTTCTGCCGATGTATTTGAAACCCACGAGCAGGTTGTCGACGACTCGAACGCCTGCCGCCTCGCCGACTGCGCGAAACATCGGCGTGGTCACCACCGTCGTGCACACGAAATCGTCCGACCCAAGTCGGCCCGCCTCGCGTCGCTTCCGAAGAACATAGTCGAGGAGCAGTACGCCGACCTGGTTGCCCGTCAGCGGCAAACAACGGCCGTCGGCCCTTCGCACGGCGACCCCCAGCCGATCGGCGTCTGGGTCCGTCGCCAAAACAAGGTCAGCTCCGCTTTCCTCGGCCCGTCGGCACGCGGGACCCAGTGCGCTGGGCAGCTCGGGATTGGGCAAATTCAACGGGACGTTCGGGAACGCTCCGTCGGGCGCTCGTTGCGACTCGAGGATTTCGACTTGTTGAAACCCAGCCGCGGTCAGCACTCGAAAGACCGAACTTTCCCCCACACCATGCAGTGGCGTGAAGAGCGCCGTGCGCTCCCCTCGCCTTCGAGAGACTCAGTTCCACCACCGCGGAGACGTAGGCACGATCGATCTCGTCACCGACGAGCACGATCGAGCCATTGGCCACTGCCGTTTGAAAGTCGACGGCGGGAATTTCACCCGCCTCAGCGACGCAGTCGACAATGCCGCGGTCGTGCGGTGGCAGAACTTGTCCCCCCGTCGACCAGTAGGCTTTGAATCCGTTATCGCTCGGCGGATTGTGCGATGCTGAGATCATCGCGCCGACGTCGCAGTTCAAGTGCCGCACGGCGAAAGACAGTTCGGGCGTCGCGCGCGGACCGTCGAATAAGAAAACTTTCAGACCGGTCGCGGCCAGAGTCGTCGCCGTGAGCTGTGCGAACTCGACCGATCGGTGGCGCGTGTCGTACGCCACGACCGCTCGACCACCCGCCGCTCCTTTGACCTTGCGGAGGTAGGCCGCCAGGCCGAAAGCCGACTCGGCAATCGTCCGCGCGTTGATCGTCGCGGTTCCGAGCGCGGCCATCCGTCCACGGCGTCCGCCCGTCCCGAAGGGAATCACTTCCCAAAACAGGTCGTTCAGCACCGAGAACTTTCCCTGCCGAACGAGGTCGATCAAGGTACCACGATAGGTCTCGAATGCCGAGCCGGTCATCCAGGCCTTGAGATTCCGCACGGCCTCGGAAGAAATCTGGCGCAACGCGGCGGCCCGATCGATCGCTTCGAGACAATTTATGATGTCGGAAGAGTCGGGCATGGAGGTCGAGAGCGCCTGAGCAAATCGCGAGGGCGCCGGGTCGGCAACCTGGCAAGCGAAGGACGAGAACTGGCAGCGCGCGAGTTTAACAAATCGATCGGGGGCTGACGATTTGCCGTCGCCGCATTTCGCGAGCTCAGGGGGCCGCTCCGAGAAATTTGCTGCGAGTTCGAAAAAAAGACGCGCCGACTAGGGGGTCCGGCGCGTCTCTTTCAGAGGAGTCGTTTCCGTCATCCATTTCTGGACGATCAATAATGCTTACGCCGGCCGAATGGCAGTTGCTGGGACAAAATTGGGCCCGAGCGCCCAAATTCAGTTCGGTCGCATTTAACCCCTTCGGCCAATACACTTACGATCCTGAACGCGCTTGGATTTTACCGCACCGGAAAGGCGAAAATGCCTCGTTACGACCCGAAACGAATCGAGCCCAAATGGCAAAGTTATTGGGACCAAAACCAGACCTTTGCCACGCCCGATGCGGCCCCCGGACGGAAAAAACTCTACGTCCTCGACATGTTTCCGTACCCGTCGGGGGACGGCCTGCACGTGGGGCATCCGGAAGGTTACACGGCAACCGACATCCTCTGCCGCTACAACCGCATGCGCGGCAGGCAGGTCTTGCACCCGATGGGATGGGACGCGTTCGGTCTGCCCGCCGAGCAGCACGCTGCAAAAACGGGCACACACCCGCGCGAGACGACCTACAAAAACATCGATACGTTTCGCCGCCAGTTGAAGATGCTCGGCTTCAGCTACGATTGGGCGCGGGAGTTCTCGACAACCGATTCGGATTATTTCCGTTGGACGCAGTGGATCTTTCTCGTCCTGTTTGACACGTGGTACGATCGCGACTGCAGCTGGGTCGGCGCCGACGACCGCACGCGCAAAGGGCGCGGACGGCCGATTGCCGAGTTGCCGATTCCTGCCGAGATCGACCGCCAGGGAAAGGAAGCAATCCGCCGCTATCAGGACAAGCATCGCCTCGCTTATCAGCAACTCGCGCCGGTCAATTGGTGTGCCGCCTTGGGCACCGTGCTGGCCAACGAAGAGGTGATCGACGGCAAGAGTGAGCGCGGTGGGCATCCGGTCACGCGGCTCAACTTGCGGCAATGGATGCTGCGGATTACGGACTATGCGGACCGGCTGCTCGAAGGTCTCGACGAACTCGACTGGAGCGAGTCGATCAAGACGCTGCAGCGCAATTGGATCGGCCGCAGCCAGGGAGCCGAGGTCGACTTCTTCATCGGCCGGACAGGGACGGGCGACCTCGAACGCGCTGCCGCCGACTGGAAGAAGCAGCGGGCGTCTACCGGATTTACCGCGGACCCGACCGACGACGTGCTGAGGATCTACACGACCCGCCCAGACACGCTGTTTGGCGCGACCTACATGGTGCTGGCGCCTGAGCATCCGTTCGTTGAGCGGCTCGCGACTCCCGCGCAAAAACAAGCGGTCGACGCGTACCGCCGAATGGCGGCCGGCAAGAGCGATCTCGACCGGACCGACCTGGCGAAGGAAAAGACGGGCGTCTTCACCGGAGCCTTTGCGATCAATCCGGTCAACGGCCAAAAGATTCCGGTTTGGATCGCCGACTACGTGTTGGCGAGCTATGGGACCGGCGCGATCATGGCCGTGCCGGCCCACGATCTGCGGGACTGGGAGTTCGCGGTCCGATTCCAACTGCCGATCATTCCTGTCGTACAGCCTCCGCAGGGTTACGAGCCGACTCGAGAGGAGGCAGCGCTCACGGCAACCATCGGCGGTCAACCGAACACTCCGTTCGTGGGGTTAGGAACGGCGATCAATTCCGACATCTATAACAGTACGCCCACAGCCGCGTTCAAAACCAAAATTACCGCGGATTTGGCTCGCGGGGGACTGGGTCGGGAGGCGGTCAATTACCGGCTGCGCGACTGGCTGTTCAGCCGGCAGCACTACTGGGGCGAGCCTTTCCCGATCTGGCACGAGCTGGATGCACAAGGGAATCCCACGGGACTCTTGCGCGCCGTTCCCGAAAGCGAGCTGCCGCTCACGCTGCCTGAGATGTCGGACTTTAAACCCTCGGGCAAGCCCGAGCCGCCCCTCGCCAAGGCTCCGGCCGAGTGGCTTTACAAAACCGATGCGGACGGCACTCGCCTCGCGCGCGAAACGAACACCATGCCGCAATGGGCCGGCTCGTGCTGGTACTACTTGAGGTTCATCGATTCCAAGAATGAGAAGCGGCTGGTCGATCCGGGCAAAGAACAATATTGGATGCCCGTCGACCTCTACGTCGGCGGCGCCGAACACGCTGTGCTGCATCTGCTCTACTCGCGGTTCTGGCACAAGGTGCTCTTCGACCGTGGATATGTCAGCACGGCCGAGCCGTTTCAAAAGCTGGTCAACCAGGGAATGATTCTGGGAGAGGCCGAACTCACGCGGTTCCGGACCGCGAGTGGTAGCGATGTGCCTGTCGATGAAGTCGTGGCCGGACTCGAGGGCGGCGAAGTCTGGTCGAAAACCAAGGAGCCGGTCGCCCCGACGAAGATGAGTCCTGCTGAATGGGAGCGGGAAGGCGACGATTACGTGCGGCGAGTCGGCGCGCCGGGAGAAGGTCCCGGTTATCGGCTCTCCCAGCGGATGGTCGTGCAACGAACGTACAAGATGTCGAAGTCTCGGGGTAACGTCATCAACCCCGACAGCGTTGTCGCCGATTATGGGGCCGATGCGCTCCGCTTGTACGAGATGTTCATGGGGCCGCTCGAGGCGACCAAGCCCTGGAGCATGAGCGGAGTCGAGGGGATCAGCCGGTTCTTGGCCCGCGTTTGGCGGATGATCGTCGACGAGCGGGCCGACGACTTGCGGCTCGCATCTTCGGTGAGCGACGTCGCCCCAACGCCGGAGCAGCTCCGCATCCTGCATCGCACGATCAAAGCGGTCACCGACGATTTCGAGAAAATGTCGTTCAATACGGCCATCAGCCGCCTGATGGAGTTCACGAACGAGATCTCGCCGGCCGACCCGCGTCCGCGGTCGGTGCTCGACCCGTTCGTCTTGCTCTTGAGCCCGCTCGCGCCGCATTTGGCCGAGGAGCTGTGGCAAATCCTGGGACACTCGTCGACGTTGGCGTATGAGCCGTGGCCGGCGTTCGACGAATCGCTGATCGCCGAAAGCGAGATCGAGATCCCCGTGCAGGTAAACGGCAAGCTCCGCGGAAAAGTCCGCGTGCCGGTCGACGCCGACCAGGCCGCGGTGGAAGGGGCGGCCCGCGCCGACAGTGCGGTGGCCGGATACTTGTCAGGCAAGGCCATCGTCAAAGTGATCTTCGTCCCGGGCCGGCTCTTGAGTTTCGTGGCCAAATAAAGCGCCGCAACCTCCCGATCCAAGCCGCGCAGGCCGTTTCCCTGAGTGCCGGAGGAATCGACCGTGCCGAATTCCCGCGGCACGTTTTGCCGATCGCACCCGGAACGCGCGTTCGGGGGCTTGATTTCGCGAAAGTGCCTGCGGAAGAATGGCTACCAGCGGGTTGTTTGCCTCGCAAGGACGAAGCGGCGTTTTCCGTCCAACAGTTTGCGCCCTACGCAACTGACAGGGCCGGCAGATGCCGCGTCGCATGCCCGCAGGCCTCAGGAAGATGCGTTCGACGGGGTTTCGGCTGAGCAAGCGCGGAACGATTCCCGATATCTGCTTGTGCCCGAAGACTACGTATGCCAGCAGATCCTGGAGACCGCCGCAATGAGTCATTCGCACCTGGGTGCCAAGTATCTTTTGGCGCAGATCGAGACCGACCGCTCCCTTCGGACCAACCGCGACAAACGTCCCGATTGGCTCAACGGACTCGTCGAAGAAGCTGCCGGCACCTTTGAGCCCCTGGTGGGAGTCGCGCGCGTCGGCTACGAGTGCGTGCCCAACGCGGGGGGCTGGGAAGTCTCGCTTTACCTCGGCACCGTCGAAATGGTCGGCGGAAAGGCCGATGGCCAAACGCGGCACCCCGATTTTCGCTGCGACCTCAAGCGGTTGCTGGAGCAGTTTGCCCGCATCGACGAGGTGGAATGGACAGTCTTGCCAAACGGCCCCAACGAGCAGGACCTCGCGCAACAATCGACGATCGTCATTGAAGGATTGGTCGGCTCGAGCCGAGTCCGGCTGCAAGTGCGTTCGTCCGCCCCCGACACGATCGGCCCGGGCCTGCGCGAGTTCGCCGACGGCCGCATCGAACCTGTCTAAGAGATCGCCACTCCGCGACAAATCTCGCGTCCCGGGGGTGGGTCACGTTTCTGGTGGGTCATGGACCGATCAAAAAAATGTGACCCGACCCACCCCAGGCGCTCCAAAGTCCCGCGGTCCCGTCCGAACAGTTCTGTCCCGTCCCATCCCGTTTAGGGTTCGGATTCCAATCCGCATTGCGGTGGGACTAGTCGGGTCTCCCTATTCCATGAAAGTGTCCCGTCCCAGGGAGTCCCAATTCAGGTTTCGTCATAAGTCTTTTGCAGCGAGCTGATATGAGTCGGCACGCGTTTCGTTCCTGAAGTCTGTCCCACCGTTGGTTCGTGTCCCGTCGACTAGAAACCGGACCGGAGTTTTGAACCACGAAGTCACGAAGAACACCAAGGTTCGAACCCAGGTTCTCGCTTTCTTGGTGTCCTTGGTGCGGCTCGACTGTCTTCGACCCTGAGGCTCGGCTCGACTGAGCTCGCCGAAGTCAGACTCGAAGGGAGCTCGCCGAAGTCCTTCGTGGTTCCAATCCGCATTGCGCCGGGACGAGTCGACTCCCCTATTCAGTGAACGTGTCCCGTCCCAAGCGTCGCCGCCCGAATGCCGGAATTTGTTGAACAGGAGGCAACGGAGTTAACAGAGAAAGTTCGGACTCTTCCGACCTCTGTTGCCCCTGTTCCCTCCTGTAAGAAAGTCTTCAGCCTGCCCCGACACAGGCTGGACTAGTTCGTATTGAAGTTGTCCCGTCCCAATTCAGAGCTCTCGCCGCGCGCCGGGGATCCTTTCTGCCTATAGTGAAAAAGGATCCCCATCACCGGCGGGGATCTATTTTTCGTTCCCGGCGGGAATAAGATCCCCACCGGAAACAGTTTGACCAACGTTCTCGCCGGGCTGAGTCGCAATCTAGCCTTCGGGTCAGACAAATGTGTCCCGTCCCGAGCGTCTCCGCTCCGAATACCGGATTTTGTTGCACAGGAGGCAACGGAGTTAACGGAGAGAACTCGGATGCTTCCGACTCTGTTGCCTCTGTTTCCTCCTGTAAGAAGGTCTTCAGCCTTGCTCCAACACTGGTGGGACTAGTCGGGTCCCTATTCAACGAAAGTGTCTCGTCCCGTGTCCCGTCCCATTTAAACGAACGTGTCCCGTCGCATGGGGAAATAAGGTGGCAGGACCTGCCACCTTATGACAGCTCACAAGCACGACTCACTCGGTCGTGCTTTCGCTCGCCCACAAGAACGGATCAATTCATCGTACCACGGCCAACGCGGTCCCAGAACCCCGAGTTTCCACGCGCGAGAAACAACTCGGAAAGTTTTTTGGAACGCCGTCCGAGCCCCGGCGGGGCCACCCTCTCTCATTCCGATGGACTTCGGCGAGCTCCCTTCGAGTCTGACTTCGGCGAGCTCAGTCGAGCCGAGCCTCAGGGTCGAAGACAGTCGAGCCGGAGAGGGGCGGGGTGAGGGCGGATTTGCGCTCCTCCTCCGCCCCTCTGAGCCCCGGCAGGGGCGGCAGATAATAGCCCCGCGTTTCAACGCGGGGTTCCGACGCGCCCTCCTCCTTTTTTCCAAGCCCCGCGAGGGGCGACAGAGACCGATGCGTCGCCGCTTGTGAATGGACTCTGTCGCCCCTGCCGAGGCTTAGAGACATCGACTCGGCTGGCTCGACCCCCAGGGTTGAAAACCCTGGGTTATTATCTCTCGCCCCGCTTCGGGGGCTTAAGCCGGAAGAGGGAACTCGTATTCCACGCGCTCACGCGGGTGGCCAACAGAGTGCCACTCCGATCGGGGTTCAGGCACTCGGAGATACGACCCGCAGAGCGGGAGGATCGCGAGTCTTGAGCCCTGAAGGGGTGAGGCACCTAAAGCCCAGGTCGGAGCGCAGCGCAGGCCTGGGTTCTCGTGATCCCCAAAATCGGCGAGAGCCCTGTAAAGGGCGAGACAACCGTTGGGGCGGATGCAGCGTCGAGCGCGCAAACGAGGTTGTCGCACCCCGTGGGGGCTCAAGACGATCGAATCGATTCGGCATCGAGATCCCGGGCCTGCGCTACGCTCCGACCCGGGCTATAACTGTCTCGCCCCCTTGGGCCTTTCCAAGCCCCGCGCGGGGCGGCACTCCCGTTGCCAAGCGGCGTAAAAGGTCCGGCCGCTTCGCGGCCAGGACAACAAGTAATCCCGAGTCAACCAGGGCACCGATGTCTGTCATCGCGATTACGCATGAGCTGGCAAAACGAATCCTCAGGGAAGTTGGGGAATATAACCACTTGCTATGGTGCAAAGGTGCGACGCGAACTAGATCACTTTCATAACGAATCTTACTGCCACATTGCTCGGAACAAATGGTTGCCCTTGAACATTGGCACCGATTTCGTGTCGGTGCTGTCCGCCTCCGCGGTTGATTACGTTGGGGTCATCCCCGTTGGTCACGATCGCGAAGGGCCGATCCTCGAAATTTCCGAAGACATCCGTCACTCGATAACGCTGGTTGTGGGGCGCCCAAGAATTATCGCCTTTGTCGGAGATGGGCCCAGTAAGGCTGCCATCTTGTAGCGCGAGGTTCGGCAGCATGTCTGACCCCGAAGCGCTACCAACGTTGCCCGGCGTTTGAGTCCCCCGCAGGAGACGGCCATTCAAATCGGGGACCTCTTTATTCCAAAGCGAGGGATCTACGTCCGCCTCGGTAAAGGCTTGTGGATGCGTGCTGTTGATGGTTCGACCATCACACAATGCCCATTTCTTTCCGATCTTCTGGTATATCTGCGCGTCCGACAGAGACAGATTCAACGCGAGCATAGTACCGAAAGGAAACGGATCAGCAGCTGCTGCGCCCGCAGTTGGCGC